>NZ_CP176874.1:0-1335000 GCF_046628145.1 Streptomyces mutabilis
GCCACCAGCGGCATCGGCTACATGATGGAGCTCGCGCGGACGTACGGGCAGACCGACGTGATCATCGTCGGCCTGGTCGTGTACGGCCTGCTCGGCCTCGTCTCCGACGCCCTGGTACGACTCGTGGAGAGGAGGACCCTGACATGGCGACGCACACTGGCGGGCTGACGAGGACCGAGGAGCGCACGACGGTCCGGATCGAGAACCTGGTGCGTTCCTTCGGACAGCGCCGGGTGCTTGACGGGCTGGACCTGTCCATCGCGCCGGGCGAGTTCGTCGCCCTGCTCGGACGCAGCGGGTCCGGCAAGAGCACGCTGCTGCGGGCGCTGGCCCGGCTCGACCACGAGGTGGCGGGCAGCGGGGAGCTGACGGCCCCGGACCATGTGTCCGTCGTCTTCCAGGACGCGCGGCTGCTGCCCTGGAAGCGTCTGCTCGACAACGTGGTCCTGGGCCTGGGCGGGCCGTCGGCGCAGGAGCGCGGCAGGGCGGCCCTCGCCGAGGTCGGACTCGCCGGCCGGGAGCGGGCCTGGCCCGTCGAACTGTCCGGGGGCGAGCAGCAGCGCGTGTCGCTGGCCCGCTCCCTGGTGCGTGAGCCGCAACTACTGCTCGCCGACGAGCCGTTCGGCGCGCTGGACGCGCTCACCCGGATCAGGATGCACGCGTTGCTGCGGCGTCTGTGCGAGCGGCACCGGCCCGCCGTGCTCCTCGTCACGCACGACGTGCACGAGGCCATCGCGCTCGCGGACCGGGTCGTGGTGCTGGACCGCGGCCGGATCTCCGCCGATCTTCCCGTGGACATCCCGACACCGCGCCGCGGGGGCAGCGCCGAGTACGCGGCCCTGCGCGGACGACTGCTCGCCGGGCTCGGACTGGATCTCGTCGAGGAGGACAACGCGGCATGAGCGCCCGCAAGCTGCACCTGAACCTGTTCGTCTACCCGGGCGGCCACCACGAGGCCGCCTGGCGCCACCACGGTACCGATCCCACCCGGCTGCTGGACATCGGCTTCTACCAGGACCTCGCCCGCAGCGCCGAACGGGCCGCCTTCGACGCGGTGTTCTTCGCGGACGGACCGTCGCTGGCCGACAACGTGCGCTACGCCAGCCGGTTCCGGCTGGAGCCGTTCACCTGTCTGTCGGCCGTCGCCGCGGCCACCGAGCGCATCGGCCTGATCGCCACGGCGTCCACCACCTACACCGAGCCGTACAACCTGGCCCGTCTCTTCGCCTCGCTGGACCATCTCAGCCGGGGCCGGGCGGGCTGGAACATCGTGACGACGGGCGCCCCGCAGGCCGCCGCCAACTTCGGTCTCGACGCGCACCCGGTGCACGCGGAGCGTTACGACCGCGCACGGGAGTTCGTGGACGTCGTGACGAGGCTGTGGGACAGCTGGGAGGACGAGGCGCTGGTCGCCGACCAGAAGTCCGGGTTGTTCGCCGACACCGACCGCATCCACGAGATCGACCATGCCGGCCGCCATCTGAAGGTGCGCGGGCCGCTGAACCTGCCCCGCTCCCCGCAGGGCCGCCCGGTCTACGTACAGGCCGGGTCCTCAGAAGACGGCCGTGCCTTCGCCGCCGCGTACGCCGAGGCGGTTTTCACGGCGCACCAGACGCTGCGCAGCGGGCAGGAGTTCTACGCCGACGTCAAGGCACGGGCCGCGGCGCTCGGCCGGGATCCGCGCCAGGTGGTCGTCCTGCCCGGCATCAGCCCTTTCATCGGCTCGACGGAGGCGGAGGCACGCGCGCTGCACCAGGAGTTCAACGAACTCACCCAGCCCGAGTACTCGCTCCACCTGCTCCAGCGGCTTCTGGGACTGGAGCTGAGCGCCGACGAGCTCGACGGTCCCGTGCCACGGTCCCTGATCGAGACCCGGGGCGAACGCGGCAACGGCAGTCGCTTCCAGCTCGTGCTGGACATCATCGACCGTGAACAGCCCACGGTCCGGCAGCTCCTGCACCGCCTCGCGGGTGCCCGCGGCCACCGCGTGGTGGCCGGTACGCCGGAGCAGATCGCCGACGAGATCCAGGAGTGGTTCGAGCACGGGGCGGCCGACGGCTTCAACATCATGCCGCCCTGGCTCACCGGTGGATTCGACCTCTTCGCCGAGCACGTGGTGCCCATCCTGCGGGCACGCGGCCTGTTCCGCACCGCCTACACCGGCGCCACGTTGCGCGAGCACTACGGGCTGCCGCGTCCCGCCGCCGCCCCCGTCCCGTCGAAGGAGATAGCGTGACCGTGTCCGGACCCCGTCCCACCCGCCGGGGGTTCGTCGCCCTCGGCGCGGCCGCCCTGCTGTCGGCGTCCGTCGCCGTCCCGCGGGCCGTCGCCGCCGACCGCCGCTCGGCGGTGCTCACCTGGTACGACGCCACGGCGGATGCCGTGGCGGCGGCCGGAGCCGCCACCCAGGTCACCAACAGCCGTACGTGGGCGATCGCGTGGCTCGCCGCGGCCCGCGCCGCCCGCGACGTGCCCAGAGGTGTCGACCGCGCCGCCTACCAGGAGGCCGCGCTCGTCGCGGCCGTTCACTACGCGCTCGTGGAGCTGGTCCCCGGCCGGGCCGGGCAGCTCGACGCCACGTTCCGGCAGAGCGTCGACCGTATTCCGGACGGCGAGGCCCGGAGCCTCGGCGTCGCGGCGGGCCGGCGCGAGGCCGTCGACGTCCTCGACCGGCGCCGGCACGACGGGCTCGACCCCGCCTCAGTCAACGCCCCCTACCCCGTCCCGGCGCCCCGGCCGGGCATCTGGCAGCCGACACCCCCGGCGTACGCCCCGGCGACCCAGTACGGCAATCGCCTCGCCGTGCCCTTCCTGCTCAGGACGCCGGACCAGTTCCGGCCGGGTCCGCCGCCCGCGCTGGACTCCGGTCGCTATGCCGCGGACCTGGCGGAGGTACGCGCCTACGGTGCCGTGGACAGCAAGGCGCGCAGCCCGCACCAGACGGAGACGGCCACCTTCTGGCTGGGATCCTCCCTCACGCTGTACACCGAGCCGCTGCGGGTGGCGCTCTCCCGGTCTCCCGCCGGGACCGCCGAACTGGCGCGTCAGGTCGCCCTGTTCCACGTGGCGCTGGTGGACACGCAGATCGCCACGTCCGACGGCAAGTACGCCTACGAGCGGTGGCGCCTGGTCACCGCGATCCGCACCGGGGCCATCGACCCCGACCCAGGCTGGACACCGCTGCACACCACGCCCGCGCACCCCGACCACCCGAGCGGGCACAACACCTACTCGGGGGCGGCGGAGGCCGTGCTCACGGCGTTCTTCGGTCCGGGCACCGCCCCGTTCGAACTGACCAGTCCGACCGCTCCGGGGGTGACCCGCACGTACACGAGCTGGAGGCGGCTCTCGGACGAGAACGTGGAGGCGCGCGTCCTGTCGGGCATCCACACCAGGTCGGCCGACGAGGCCGGCATCACGCTGGGCAGGCGGGTGGCCTGGTACGCGCTGGAGCACGCCGGGGAGCTGTTCGGCTCGCGGTGAGTGCGCCGGACGGCTGCGGGGGTGCGGGACAGCGGTCCCGCGCCCCCGTCCGCTCGGACCCGCTCCAGCGCCGTGCGCAGGGCGGGCGGTGTGGCGGCGGCCCAGGCCTGCGGTGAGCACGCGTGCGGGTACGGGACCGGTCCGGTGGTCGCGTCGCGGTCGTAGCCGGCGACGACCTCGGGCAGCCGGTGGCCGTGGCGGGCCGCCGCGACGAGGCCCTCGATGACGGTGCGCACCTCGTCGGCGAGACCGTGCCGGGCCGGTCCGAGGGCGATGACGGCGTTGTCGTGGGGCCATGCGCTGCCCCGGTGGTAGGACAACGGGTGGTACGGCCGTTGTCCGGCCGCCAGGGTCCGGATCGCCCAGCCCGAGAAGAAGTCGGGCTCCAGCAGCCGCCGGCCCACCCGGCGGGCGCGGGCCGGATCGAGGATCCCCGACCAGAACAGGTGCCCGGCGTCCGACGCCAGGGCGTCCACCTGACGCCCCGCCCCGTCCAGCGCGAGGGTGGGGAAGCCGGCCTCCGGCATCCAGAAGTCGGTGAGGAACCGCTCGCGCAGCCGGTCGGCGGCTTCGCGCAGGCGCCGTGCGTACGGCTCGTCCCGCCGTACCCCGCGGGCGAGTTCAGCCGTGCGCACGAGGGCGTCGTAGGCGTAGCCCTGTGCTTCCGACACCGCGACGGGGCCCTGGGCCCGGGTGCCGTCGCGGAAGCAGAGGGCACCCGCGAAGTCCTTCCATTTCAGGTTGACCAGTCCGCCCGGGTCCGGGGTGTACGACGTACCCGTGCTCCTCGAGACCGCCCTCGGTGAGCATCCAGTCCACGGCCCGCCGTGCGTGCGGCTCCAACCATTCCGCCAGGGAGGCTTCGCGGCAGGTCTCGTAGTGGGCGTGGAGCAGTACCAAAAGGAGGGGCGTGGCGTCGAAGGCGCCGTAGTACCGGCCGTACGGGACCTGCCGGACGTGGGCGAGTTCGCCGTGCGGGGTCTCGTGGACGATGCGTCCGGGCTGCTCCCCGCTGTAGGTGTCCTGGCGCTGACCCCTGGGTGGCGGCGAGCGCGCTGAGGACGGCGGTCGCGGTCTCCGGCCGGTACGGCAGCAGGAAGTACGACGTCAGCAGGGAGTCGCGGCCGAACAGGGTGAGGAACCACGGGATGCCGGCGGCGGGTATGCGCACCTCCTCGCCGTCGACGCCGGTGACCGGGATGGTCAGCAGGTCGACGTCGGCGAGGCCGCGCTCGCAGGCACGGGTCAGGTCGTCCGTTCGGCGAGGCCGCGCTCGCAGGCACGGGTCAGGTCGTCCGTTCCGCCCGCCGCCGTGGGGTTTCGCCTGTGCGGCTGCCGTTGGGCGGGGGTGGTGAGCGGGTGGCGGGTGGGCGAGGTGCTGGTGACCGTCGTCACCCTGCTCAACCCCGGCGTGCTGATGATCGCCGGCGAGCTCTCCAGAGTCCCCTTCCTGACCGGCGTGCGCGAGTTGCTCTACCAGCGCGCCATGCCGCGTGCCACCGCTAATCACCAGGTCGTGACCTCGCGGCTGGGCGACCACTCCGGGCTCATCGGAGCCGCCGCCATGGTCGTGGAGTCCCTCTGCTCCCCCACCCGCGCCGACGCCCGGCTCGCACGGTGACAGCCTGGCCGCTCGCCCCACAGACAGGATCACCGTGACCACTGCCTCCCCCGCCCCGTGGACCCACCGGCCCGTCGAGGCCGGGCTCGTGGGCGCCGGCCCCTGGGCCAGGGCCATGCACGCCCGCGTCCTCGCCGCCGGGCCCGAGACCCGGCTCGCCGCGGTCTGGGCCCGCCGTCCGTAGGCCGCCCGGCAGACCGCCGCTCCCCACGCCGCCCACGTCGCCGCCGGCTTCGAGGAGCTGCTGGACCACCGCGAGGCCGTGGCCCTCGCCGTTCCCCCCGTCCGTCCAGGCCGAGTTGGCGCCGCTGGCGGCGAAGCGGGGCAAGGCCCGAGCTGCTGGAGAAACCCCTCGGCCCCGACCTGCCCGCGGCCCGCCGGGTGGCCGACGCGATCGCCGAGGCCGGGGGCGTCTCCCAGCTCGTCCTCACCATTCGCTATCACCCCGCCACCCGTGCCTTCCTCCAGGCGGCGCGCGGCCTCGACGTCCGTGGCGCCCGCGCCTGCTACCTCCACGGCGCCTTCGTAGCATCCGAGTTCGCCACCGGCTGGCGCCTCGAGCACGGTGCCCTGCTCGACCTCGGTCCCCATCTGCTCGACCTGCTGGACGCGGCGATCGTCTCTAACAACGGCATCCGCGGCACGGGCGACGCGCGCCGCTGGTTCGAGCTGACCTGCGAGCACGAGAACGGCTCGGTGAGCCAGGCGACCCTGTCCGGCTCGGTCGCCGTCCCGCGCACGCTCGCCCGTGTCGAGCTGTTCGGCCCCGCGCTCCCCCTGGTCCACGACACGACCGGCATCGACCACGAGGAGTGCTGGCCCGTCCTGCGCCGCGAGTTCGCGACCGCCGTCCGCACCAACGCGCCGAGTTCCATCGACGCCGGACGAGGGCTGTATCTGCAGACCCTGCTGGAGCGGGCTGCACACCACTTAACATTTCGTGCTCATGACAGGTTTGTTGACAGGCCCTCAACTCCCTTGTACCGCCCCGGCGGACGGCCGACGCTTGTCCACGACCGGGAGCGGAACGCAACGCTCCCGGTCGTGTGCGCGATCACGCGCACACCCCCCACAGACGCGCGCCCCACCCGGGCGCGCGCCGCCCGGAGGAGGACTCCCTCGTCATGGCACGACTGCGGAGCAAGAGAATCCGGTTCGCCGCGCTGGCCGGCGTGGCAGCCGCCGCCCTCACCGGCGGGCTCACCGCCGTTCCCGCCCAGGCCGCTCCCGCGGAGGGCACCGTCCTCGCCGCCGGTTCGCCGACGGCGGTCAAGGACAGCTACATCGTGACGCTCAAGAAGAGCACCGGCCTCAAGGCGTCCTCGGCCGCTGGCAAGGACCTCGTCGAGGACTACGGCGGCACGGTGAAGAAGACGTTCCGGAGCGCCCTGAACGGCTACACCGCCACCCTCTCCGCCACCGAGGCCAGGCGCCTCGCCACCGACCCGGCCGTGGCCTCCGTCGAGCAGGACCAGCGCGTCCGCCTCGCCGACACCACGCAGGCGAACGCCCCTTGGGGCCTGGACCGCATCGACCAGACGTCGCTGCCGCTCTCCGGCACCTACACCTACCCGGACAGTGCGGGCAGCGGGGTGACCGCGTACGTCATCGACACCGGTGTACGCATCACCCACCAGCAGATCAGTGGCCGTGCCTCCTACGGCTACGACGCTGTCGACGGCGACACCACCGCCTCCGACGGCAACGGCCACGGCACCCATGTGGCCACCACGATCGCGGGCACGACCTACGGCGCCGCCAAGAAGGCGAAGATCGTGGCGGTCCGGGTGCTCGACAACAACGGCTCCGGCACCACCGCCGGCGTCATCGCGGGCATCGACTGGGTCACCGCCAACCACTCGGGCCCCTCGGTCGCCAACCTGTCGCTCGGAGGCGGGGCGTCCACCACCCTGGACACCGCCGTGCGCAACTCCATAGCCAGCGGCGTCACCTACGCCGTGGCGGCGGGCAACAGCGGTGCCAACGCCTCCTCGTACTCGCCCGCCCGGGTCACCGAGGCCATCACGGTCGGCGCCACCACCAGCACCGACGCGAAGGCCTCGTACTCGAACTACGGCTCGGTCCTCGATCTCTTCGCGCCCGGCTCCTCCATCACGGCCGGCTGGCACACCGGCGACACCGCCACGAACACCATCTCCGGTACGTCGATGGCGACCCCGCACGTCGCGGGCGCGGCCGCGGTCTACCTGGCGAACCACACATCGGCCACTCCGGCGCAGGTCGCCACGGCCCTGGTGAACGGCGCGACGGCGGGCAAGGTCACCAGCCCCGGCACCGGCTCGCCGAACCGTCTGCTGAAGATTGTGCCGTGACGTGACACCGAGCAGGCCGTCGGCCTGACAACCACGTGCCCCGGGGCACGTACGCACAGGGCCCGGCCCCGCCGCTCGCGGGACCGGGCCGGTGGACCGGGTTCTGCTCAGCTCTGGCGGGCCTTGAAACGCCGGTCCTTCTTGTTGATCACGTAGGTCACGCCCCGGCGGCGCACCACCTGTGCGCCGGGCCTGGCCTTCAGTGAGCGCAGGGAATTGCGAACCTTCATGGGATCTCCTCGCTCCGGTCCGCCGTTCAGCGTTCCTCTCGGAAGGGGACGTGCTGCCCGGCCACCGGGTCGTACGTGCGCAGGACGAGCCGGTCGGGGTCGTTGAGCCGGTTCTTGCGCGTCGCGTAGGTGACGCCTGTTCCGGCGGTCGACTTCAGCCTGACCACCGGACGTGCGGTGCTGCGTGCTATGGGTGCCCCTTCCGACCGCCGCGCGATTGCGGTTCCGACCCGCGCACGTCAGTCGCGCCACTCAACACCGTCCGCCGTCGGCGCATTCCCGGGCCCGCTACAGCAGCCCTGCCACAGCCGGGTCATCACCCGCACGCCGAAGCGCAGGCCCTCCAGCGGCCTACACCGGGACCGCTTCGCCAGTGCGCAGCAGTCCGGTGCCGTAGTCGCCGTCGTCGACATCGAGGACTCCGTCGCCCCGGCCGATTCTCATCTCCTGATCGTCCCGGATTAGCGGTTCGCGACAAGGAGGTCTGCGGGCGTTGACAGGGTGGTCCGCAGTTCGCCTGCGGCCGTTGCTCGCGCACCCGGCCGCCGGGGTGCGGGCGCGAGCCGTAGCCGGGTTGCGGGCATTGGACGGCGCGGATGCTGAGCAGATACGACAACTCCTCGACGACCCTGCCGCCGAGGTCGTCCGCGAGACCGCCACCGCCCTGCTGTCCTCGGCCAAAGGGCTGCCCGCCGACCGGCTACTGGAGCGCACTAGCGGCCGCGGCACGTCCGCGTCGGCGCCTTCCGGCTGCTCGACGCACGCGGCGGCATAGTGGCGCTACGGGCGGCGGTCGGTCTACTCAAGGACCCCGATGTGAAGCTGGCACCTGGGCCGCTCAATCAGTGCAGCGCTGACATCCGCCCCCGGACGGCCGGCGCGGCGACGCCGAGGTGGGTGAACTACTCGACCGGTCCGACACCTCTTCAGCGACCACATGCTGCGCCGGCTCAAGTGGGAAGCCGGGGTGAACAGCTGAGACTGCACCGCGGTCCAGAACTGCGCTCAGCACTCGCCGCCCGGTGGCCCTGGTAACAACACACTGCCAACGGTCGTGCTGCGGCTCGAATACGGCTTATGGCAAGTGAGGAATTACCGGTGTCTCGAAATTCGAACTCAATTGACCTGACATCCGTTAGGCCAGCGTGCAGCTCCTTGTCCCGGGTTTCCCATTCCGTGAAATGGCTCGGCGATGGCCTCTGTGACGAGTGGATGCAGCTTCTGCTCCGTCGCACCGGACTCCCGGACGTGGAGGATCTGCGCGGTGTAAGTAGGAGGTTTCGGGGTGGAGATGTGCCGCTCGCGGCCGTCTTCGGACGACCCGTTGGCCGTGTAGAGCCGAGTTGCCTTCAGATCGAATAGCGACCTTCCGGATTCCGATGGCGCCAGGCGGGGGCTTTCACGCAGTCGATCGAATCATCACCGTGAGACGAGGTGATGCTGGGGAGGGCTGGCTGTAACCCAGGTCTTCGTACCCCCACGACCGGTACAAGGCATGGACTTTCCCGTCTCCAGCAGCGCTGTTCACCATCAACGTCACGTACCGCTCGCTCCGGTCAGCGAGGAACGCATCATGGATGCGCCGCGCGACGCCGGTACCGCGCCATGCAGAGCGCACACCGATCTCCTTCAAGGCTACGGCTGCCTGCACCGTGTACTTCTCGCTGGGCGCCGGGTGCGTGCGCTGCCAGTAGCGGTCCCCGTCCTCGATCCGATTGCCGTAGACGTACCCCACCGGGTGCTGCCCCTCGTACGCGAGCACGGCTTGGAAGCCGGGTTCAGCAGCATGCCGGTCCAGCCGCTCGCCAAAGGAGCTGACCGCATAGTTCGCCAGGTGAAGCAGTGGCGCCCGTACCTCGGCGTAGACGTCGAGCAGATCACCGCGGACGGTGTCCAGCTCGGTGAAGGTGCGCAGTTCGATGGCTGGTGCCGACGTCATGGGTGAGTCCTCCAGGCGGCCGTGTGCTCGCTCCAGGTGATCGCGCTGCTGCTGCCGGGTGCCATGGCGCGGAGAGCAGCACCAAACTCTTGCAGCATGCGGGATACACGGGGATGTTGGGTAGCGGCCTCCGCTTTCACTGTCATGGCGGTGTCAGTGGCGGTGTCGACGTCACCCTGTGCGAGTTGTGCCTGTGCGAGACGGCTGGTGGTGATGGCGCGGGAGCGCTCCATGTATGGACGGAGGGCGGCGAGGCACCTGTGGGCGTGGTACTCGGCGGTGGCCCAGTCGCCGGCAGCCAGGTAGGCGGACAGGGCGAGGGAGTGCAGTTCGGCTTCGTCATAGAAGGCCAGAAGCCATACCGGGCGAGAGGCGACTGGGTCTGCACGGTCCATCGCCTCGCGTGCGTGATCGAACGTGCGCGGCAGGTTCCGCTGCTCATGGGCGGCCCCCTGGATGGCCATGTGCCGTGCCAGACCCAGGGAAGCGAACATCGGGTCGCGGCGGGTGACGTGCAGGTTGCGGGCGACGTCGTTGGCGGCGCGGGCATCTGCGGGGCGCCCCATGTGCCGGTACAGCGTGCCCGCGTGGGACCAGATTCGGAACTTGATGGCCTGGTCACCTGAGAGTTCGGCGAGGGCTTGCGCCTCTCTCATGTGGGTGACTGCGTCCTTGAAGCGGCGTCCGTCGATCGCCGCCCACATCGCCGATGACCGGAAACTGGCGGCGGTGGCGTAGAGACTGCTGCGTACGCGCTGCGTCGCGCTTCCTGAGTTCTGAAGGTTGAGGGCTGTATCGGCGAGGCCTGCGGCTCGTTGCTCGATGTCGCGCTGTCCTCCGCGTTTGTGGTCGCTGGCGATGACAGCGGAGAACTTTTCCTGCAGGCGTGCGACATCGCTCATGCCGACCTTGCGGGTTGAGACAGCGCCTGGAGCGGCTGCAGCAACAGCTATCGAGACGGTTCCTGTCACGAGGGTGCGGCGGTGCATGGGGTCCTCCTGCGGTACGGCTGTCCGTGAGTTACGGCTCCGTGGCACGAACCCTAAGTCGACGGGAGACCTTCCGGAGAGGTCGGCCAGGACTTTCCGAGTTGCCGTGTTTGGCCAGCGGACGCGACCGGCACGCCACTCCCGGATATGTCGACCGTCGTAGGTGCCAGGTTTCCCGGTGAGTGCTTCCAAGCCTGCGTTCACCGCTTTGGCCAGGCTGTTGGCGCTGTACTTGTGCTCCCTCATCCACGCCTCAAGAGCCTCGTTACGCGTGGTTTCCATGAACGCAGGGTAGCCCGCTGAGCACGTATCGCGAGGTAAAGGAGTCACCAAGACCCCCTATGGGGCTCACTGTGTTGACGGCTCGATCCCCTAACCAGACTCCTGAAGCCAGGAGTTACCTATTCCACGTAGTGCCGGACGGAAGCCGGCTACTGCATGGAGGAAAGCCCCGATCTCGACCGTCATGGTCTGACCGGGCGCCCCGCGCCGGAGGGAAGACCTCATGAAGGTGACCACCACGAAATCGACTGCAATCGCCACGCCTGGTCACATCGCACCATGTGACGCCGCGCATATGAGTCGTGCAGCAGCGGTCCCATCGTTCGACGCCGTCATACTCGCCGAGGCGCGCCGGATCGAGCACGCGCGGCGCATCGCCAGGGCCTGGCTCAGCTGGCAGTGCGGCATGACGAAGCCACGTACGGACGCACTGGAGATCATCGTCTCGGAGCTGTGCACCAACGCGGTGTGCCACGGGGGCGCACCTGTGTTCGGCCTGCGGGGAGTCGTCCCTGCGGAGGGCCACGTGCGATTAGAAGTGCGCGACGGTACGCCCTGTGCGGCACCGAGTCCGCAGTGCCCGGGCCTGCTGGAGGAGCGCGGCCGCGGCCTGTTCCTTGTCGACGCCCTGGTGGACGAACTCAGCGGAACCTGGGGCTTCTGTGACAACGGAGCCGTCGCCTGGTGCCTCGTTCCTGTGCAGGGAGAGGGCCAGTGACCTCCATGGTTCTCAGCCATCTTGACAACTACTCCGGCACGCAGTGCGGGGCAGGCCCGTTGGAACCCGCCCGTCTTCCCGACTGCGCGGCGGTGGAGATGGTCCTGACCGCCTTGCGGGCTTGGAGCCCTTACGACGGTGATACGTGGCTGGACGACGTCGCCGATGCTCTCGACCCGGTACCACGGACCGGAGAGCGCGCGGACGAACTGGCGGAGCGTCTGCGCGGATACCTTCGGCAACTCATCTCCTACGCCGCGAGCAGCGAGGCGAAGAGAGACGAACGTGTGACGCCGCTTCTCGTGCGCGCTCGTGAGGTGCACGGGGAAGAGCCGGCCGACGACTACTGGAGAGCCGTGGGGCAGTTGCGGAGGCTCGGATGGGCGGTGAACGAGCTGCACGACGCTCTCGTCGAACTGCACGCCGTCAAGGGTCCGGACTCCCTGAGGGAAGACCAGTGGTCCACGCCCGGGCAGGGCACGTCATGATCCGGCCGCAACGTGACCACCCGTCTCACGGAGGGCTTAGCGTGGCCGCCGAAGTGCCGCTCCGCGCGCTGCCGCTCTCCGCTGAGGTCTCGACCGGTACGCCTGTGGTGCGCAGCTTCACCACGCAGCTTCCCGGTGATTCCCGAGCTCTGGGCCTGGCGCGTGTGTGGACGCGGCGCATCGTCACCGTGCTCTGCTGGCGCGGCGACGTTCTGCAGGCTGTGGAAGCCGTCACTCGGCTCGTCGACAATGGTGTGAAGCACGGCATTCCCTGCAGTGTGCCTCCGTCCGAGCAGCAACTCGTCCTCAGCGTCGCCACCGACGAGAGTGGCTCTGTGGTCATGGACGTTGCCGACCTGAACCCGGCGTTCCCCGACTTCGACACTGCGGTGCGCGGTGAGAAGGGGCGCGGCCTGTGGCAGGTCGCGGCCCTCGGCGCCAAGGTCACCCGATTCCTGCCGCACGAAGACCGCGGCAAGACCGTGCGCGCTGTCCTCTCCCCCGAGCGCATCGATGTGTGAAGCCGTCGACCCAGCAGACAAGCCCCCCGAACCTCCTGATTCTGAGAGGACAGAGTGCGCAGCGCCTGGAAGCAACGACCCGTCTATGACCGGAACAGTCCGAGTCGCACGGGTCCTCTGGTAGTCAACTATGACCTGGACCAGCTCAAGGTCGGTGAGAACCGTGTGGTGGTGGGCCGCAAGGACGGTTTCGACCTCCACGGCCGGGACATCGCGCCGGGTGACGGCTGGAGCCGCGCACTGTACGCGCCGGAGTGCACGTGGCCGCAAGGCGCGCACTTGTGTGTCCTGGTCGAGTGGCATCCGGACCGCAGGGTCAGCTCGGACTGGGCTGCCCGGCTGGAAGCGGTGGCGAGCGGACTGCGGTCTCTGGATTACGTCGTGGAGCGCGCGGGCCGGCCGGTCGACCCGGCCCACGATCTGCACGCCAATCTCCTCGTGTACCGCATGGAGGCGGGCCAGCCTCCGCCTGACCGTCCTGACGACGCGTGGGCGCACGTGCCTGCCCCGCGGACCTACACCGGGCCGGAGACGAACCCTCTCCAGCAGATGGAGTGGTGGACGACGCAGACGAAGGCAGCCAGGCACGGCGGATGCGTGACGGTGCGGGACGTGGCGAGTGTCCTGTGGCCGCCACAGGCGGACCTGTGCGGGCTTGTGCGCTGGTGGCCCGCCCCTGGCACCTTCACCGCAGCCGTCTACGACGGTGTGCGTGAGGTGGCCTCGGTGATGCAGGACGCCGGCTACCGCGTCCGGACACAGGAGAGACCCCTGCCCGAGCGCGTGGAATCGGTCGACCTTCTCGTCTACCACGAAGCCGCCCCGAGCCCCGCCGCCTGACTTCTGCCAGCGGAGCGGCTGTCGACACGGCCCCTGGCAGAGCCCAACCCCCGGCGCGGAGGAGAAACCCCGGCTGCTCCCCTACGGCAGGCATCCTCCCCCGCGCCGGGCCCACACAGCTGCTCAGCGGCCCCGCACTGCCACGCCCCGGACCTCTGAGCAGCTACCGCGGCACCTGCACCACCCTCCCCTGAGTGGAGCAGGTGCCGCGGACCAGTCCGCGGGAGCACCCGAGGGACTTTCGGATGCCGATGGCCAGATCTCGGCTGACCTGGTCATCGACAAGATGCCCCGCCGGAACTCTCATTCTCCCGGCTCCGGCGTATCACCAGGATCCGGGGAGTTCCGGCACGACGAGCGGTTCATGACCGCCCAGAGCACCGGCACGGCATCCCTGCCGTGTCGGCGCCGCCCTTGCGGCACACACACTGCGGCTCAGTGGGAGCCGCACACACTGATGGAGGAATCAGCGCATGGAGCACGACGAGTTCGACCTCGACATCAGCGTCCTGGAGTCCGGCGACGGACAGGCCACGTTGATCAACCTCACCGACGACGGCTGCGGCAGCACCTGCTCCAGCCCGTGCGCCACCAACGTGGCCTGACAACAAGCACGCCGATGTGCCAGCTCGCGCGGTCTTGTGCCGCGCGGGCTGGCACTCCCGACACGCCATGAACCCAGGAGGTGCTGCGTGGATACCAGTAAGGCCGGACCGCTGTACCGGTGCGCGGACACGGCGCTCGTGCGCGCTGCCCGGTGCTCGAGGCTGCCCCTGCCCATGTGGCCGGACCTCACCGACGCCGCCCCGGGCCGAGAGGTGCGGTGGCAGGCGTGGCTGCGCGGCGTCTGGTCGATGAGCGAGATCGCCGACACCATCGAGCAGGCCAGCCCGTTGCTCGCGCGGCAGGTCGAGGCTCTGTGCTCGACGGCTCGACCTGAGACACGTCCGCTGCGCCGCACGGTGGTGTCCGTCATGCGGTACGTGTTGCGGTTGACGGGCCGGGCTACGCCCCATGGCCTGTTCGCCGGCGTCGCTCTTGCCTCCTTCGGAGCGCGGCCGGGGTGGATCTGGGGTGAGGATCACCGGGCCGTCGTCCGTGCCGACGGCGATTGGATCACTGACCTGATCGCGCGCCTGGAGGCAATCCCAGAGTTTCTGCGGCTCGTGAGCGTCATGGCCAACAACACCGTCTTCGTACGCAGCGACCGGCTGGTCGTGCCTTATCCGCCCCGCTCACACCGCACCGTGCACAGCCCGACGGCGGAAGTCTCCCTCCGGTACACCTCGGCCGTACGGATCGCCGTCGACTCGGCCATCTCGCCCGTTCCCTTCTCCAGGGTCGTGAGACGGTTGAAGAGCGAGTTCCCTACCATCGCCCCTGACCGCGTGGAAGGGCTGGTCACCAGTCTGGTCCAGCGCGGCGTGCTCGTCAGCAGTCTGCACGCGCCCTCCACCACTTTGGACGCCCTCGACCACCTGGTCCGGCAAGCCGAGGCTGTCGACGTGCCGTCGGCCGCGGACCTCGTGGCCGGTCTGCGATCGGTCCGAGAGGCCATCCACCGGCACAACCAGGTCCTCGTCCCGGCGGAGGGCCGGCGGCTGCGGGCTGCTCTGCGTCAGAAGATGACGGCCTTGAGCGCCGTCAAGGCCCAGCCCTTCACGCTGGACCTGCGGATGGACTGCTCTCTCACTCTGCCTCCGCAGGTTGCTCGCGAGGCCGAGAAGGCCGCCACGGTGCTGGCCCGGCTGACCGCGTATCCCTTTGGCACTCCGGCGTGGAAGGACTTCCACAACCGGTTCTTCGAGCGGTACGGCATCCACTCGCTCGTCCCGGTCCGGGACGTCGTGGACGAGGATGTCGGCCTGGGCTTCCCGGCCGGATACCGGGACGCGGAACCCGAACAGCGTGAGGCCCTGACCGTCCGGGAGCAGCGGTTGATCTCCCTCGCGCAGGCGGCTGTGCTCGACGGACGTGAGGAGATCTGTCTGGACGAGGATCTGATCAGCAGCCTGACGGTCGGAGACCGGGATGACTGGCAGGTACCGGCCCACACGGAGTTGCGCTTCCAGATCCGCGCCGCATCACAAGAGGCCCTGGAGGGAGGGGACTTCGCTCTCCACGGCATCGTCCCGTCGCGCGGGATCGGTACCACGATCGGTAGAAGCCTGGGGCTGCTCACAGCAGATGATCAAGCTCGCGTAGGCGCTCTGCTGAAGGACCTGCCGGTCAACGCGTCCGGCTCGGTGCCCACGCAGGTCTCCTTTGCTCCACTCGACCGGGGCGACACGGACGTCACCCGCGTCGCCGAACTCCTGCCGGCCGTCATCAGCGTGGCGGAGCACCGTCCGGTCGACGCACGCACCATCCCGCTCGACGACCTCGCTGTGAGCTGCGACCGGCGCAGGCTCTACCTCGTCTCCCTATCCCGCGCCTGCCTGCTGGACCCCATGACGCTGCACGCGCTGGACCTGCGCGGCCACACACCGCCACTCGCACGCTTCCTCACCGAGATCAGCCGGGCCCAGAGTGCCGTCCTGACCGTCTTCCCCTGGGCGTCCGCTACCGCCCTGCCGTACCTGCCGCGCGTGCGCCACGGGCGCGTGATCCTCGCGCCAGCGAGGTGGCGGCTGGACCGGCCGGAACTGCCCGACCGCCGCGCCTCCTGGCAGGAATGGCACAAGGCGGCCGACGCGTGGCGCACGCGCCGCCGAGTTCCGAACGAAGTCGCGCTGTCCGAAGGCGACCAGCTCCTGCCGCTGGACCTCAGCGAACGCGCGCACCTCGCGCTGCTGCGCGCCCACCTGGACACCCACGAATCGGTGGTCCTGACGGAAGCGGAACCCGACAGGGGCTGGTTCGACGGACGGGCCCACGAGATCATCGCCCCGGTGACGGCTGTCCGCCCGCCCCAGCAGGCGACCACCCCTCCCGTGACCGCCGACCAGCTCCTCACGCGCGACCACGGGCATCTTCCGGGCACCGCCCCCTGGCTGCTGGTCAAGCTGTACGGGCACGTCGAACGGCAGCCCGAGATCCTTGCCGACCACCTTCCCGCGCTGCTGGGCCAGTGGGACGAGCCGCCGGCCTGGTGGTACATGCGCTACCGCGACCCCCGCCGGCACCTGCGGCTGCGCATCACGGTCCCCGGCAAGCGCGACTTCGCGGTCACCGCGCAGCGTGTGAGTGCCTGGGCGAGCGGACTGCACCGTGCCGGGCTCCTTACCGACATGCAGTTCGCGACCTCCTACCCGGAGACCGGCCGGTGGGGCGCCGGGCCGCTGATGAGCCTGGCCGAGGACGTCTTCACCGCGGACTCCCGAGCCCTGGCCGTCCAGTTCTCCCAGTCCACCCGCCCGCACCGACAGGTCCTCGCTGCCGCGAACTTCGTGTCCCTCGCCGCCGCCTTCACCGGCAGCATTGCGGCCGGCATGGACTGGCTGATCACCCACGGCCGGATCACCGATCCACGCCCCATGGGCCGGACCGTGCTCGCTCAGGCGGTACGCCTGGCCGATCCGACCGGCGGCTGGGCGGCCCTGCGCACGGCCCCCGGCGGCGAGGCCATCGCCAGCGCCTGGAGCGAGCGCGATGCGGCCCTGGCCCGCTACCGGCAGAAGCTGGACGCGTCCGACGGTGGGATCGACCCGGACCTCGTTCTCGACTCGCTGCTGCACGCCCACCACATCCGCGCCGCCGGCATCGACAAGGACGACGAGCGGATGTGCGTACGGCTGGCCCACGCCGCCGCGATGGCCTGGATGCGCCGAGGAGATCACCATGAACCTGCGTGAAAGCGCGCGGGCAGCCGCTAACACGATCGCCGAGCGGCTCGCCTCGCCGCAGGACGTACGGGGGCTGCATCACCGCCAGGGCTGGTGGCCGCAGTCGCTCGCGCACGGCGCGGCTGGTGTTGCGCTGCTGCACATCGAGCGGGCCCGCACCGGCCAAGGGCCGTGGCAGCGCGCCCATGACTGGCTCGCTTGCGCCGCGGCCGAACACGCTGTCGGTGGACCGGACAGCCACCTCTACTACGGGGCGCCCGCGCTGGCCTTCGCTCTGCACGCCGCGGCCGACCGCCCCGGACGCTACGCCCGCGCCCTGGACACCCTCGACCGGTGCGTCACTACGGCGATCCTCGACCGGCTCGCCCAGGCCCACGCGCGCATGGACCGCGGCCGGATGCCGGCGCTGGCCGAGTTCGACGTGCTCCGGGGCCTGAGTGGGATGGGTGGGCTTCTGCTGCACCGTGACGTCCACACCGACGTCCTCCGCGAGATCCTGACCTACCTGGTCCGGCTGACCGATCCGGTCGAACACGATGGGGAACTCCTGCCCGGCTGGTGGAGCCACCTCGCCCCCTCCGGCCGAACCTCCCCACAGTTCCCTCAGGGGCATGCCAACAACGGCGTCGCCCACGGCATCGGCGGCCCCCTTGCCGTCCTGTCCCTTGCCGCGCGCCGCGGCATCACCGTCGACGGTCACCTCGACGCGATCGCCCGCATCCTGGGCTGGCTCGGTCAGTGGCAGCAGGACGGCCCCGCCGGCCCGTGGTGGCCGTACTGGATCACCCGTGAACAGCTGCGTTCCGGGACGACCGGCCCCCGGCCGGCCCGGCCGTCCTGGTGCTACGGCACCGCGGGACTCGCCCGCGCTCAACAACTCGCCGCCCTGGCCCTCGACGACCGTGCGCGCCAACAGGCTGCCGAATGCGCTCTCCTGCGCGCCATGACCTACCCCGGCCAGCTCGGCGCGACCGTGGACGTGTCGCTGTGCCACGGCTTCGCGGGTCTGGCGCACATCACGCAACTGGCCGCCGCCGACGCCATCATCCCCGGCCTCGCCGAGTGCCTGCCCCGGCTCCTGGCCCCGATCACCGACAACACGCCGGAGATGCTGGCGGACTCCCTGATCGCCCCGCCCGGCGGCACAGACATCGGGCTTCTCGAAGGTGCCGCAGGCACCGCCCTGGCCCTGCACTCCTTCCACACCGCAACGCCGTCCGCGTCCGGGTGGGACACCTGCTTGCTGACCAACTAGCTGAAGAGAAGAGGGAACATGGCAGCGGACGCATGGCCGCAGCGCCTCATCCGGTTCGCCGACTGGAGCCGTGCGGAGGCCACCGCCGTGGAGTATCTGCTCCCCGTGCTGACCGCCCAGGAGTCGGAACTGGCCCAGTGGTCGTTCCTGCGGAAGTTTCCCTGGTGGCGGCTGCGTTTCCGGCCCGTAGGCCCGACCTCTACGCAAGGTCTGGACGCGGCACTGGACGAGCTGGTCGGTGCCGGCGTCCTCGCCTCATGGACACGCGGCCTCTACGAGCCGGAAGAGACAGCCTTCGGCGGGCCGGCCGCCATGAAGATCGCGCACACCCTCTTCCACTACGACAGCCGCCACCTGCTGGAGGAGCTGGCCCGCCAACAGAAGACGAGCGGCCCCCGGCTCGGCCGCCGCGAGCTGGCGATCCTCCTGCCCAGCGTGGCGATGCGTGCGGCCGGACTCGACTGGTACGAGCAGGGCGACGTCTGGGTGAGGATCACGGCCGAACGCCCCGGCGACGAGATCCGCCACCCGCAACGGCACCGGGCCGCTGTCCACCGGCTGATGACCATCGACGTCAGCACCACCAGCCGCAACGTCACCCAGGGCCGGCTCGCACCGCTGGCCGAGTGGATCGCCACCTTCGAGTGGTTCGGCCAGCAGCTCGCCGACCTCAACCGCCAGGGCCACCTGGAACGAGGACTGCGGGCCGTGATCGCCCACCACGGCATCTTCCACTTCAACCGTCTGGGCCTTGCCGCCCAGGACCAGCACACCCTGTCAACACTCGCGAAAGAGGTAGTCATGGGAACGAACGACAACGCCGCGTCCAGGCGAGCCGAGGGCGCGCCGAGCACTACGGTCACCGAGGTGAACAGCGACACCCTCGAAGCCCCCTCCGCCGACCGCCTGCGCTCCCAGCTGATCGACCATCTGGTCCAGACAGAGCGCGTGCGCACGCCCCACGTCGAGGAGGCCCTGCGGACCGTGCCCCGCCACCTCTTCGTCCCGAACGTTCCCCTGGAAACGGCATACGGCAACACCCCCGTGGACACCAAGACCGACGAGTCCGGCGCTTCCATCAGCTGCGCCTCCCAACCCGACATCGTCGCCATGATGCTCGAACAGCTCGACGTCCATCCCGGCCAGAACATCCTGGAGCTGGGCGCCGGCACCGGCTTCAACGCCGGACTCCTCGGCTACCTCGTCGGCGAGAAGGGCCACGTCACCACCATCGACGTGGACGACGACATCGTCCACGGAGCACGCCGCGGACTGGCCGCCGCCGACATCCACAACGTCGACGTGATCCTCAAAGACGGCGCCCTGGGCCACGCCTCAAACGCGCCGTACGACCGCATCGAAGCCACCGTCGGCGCCCACGGCGTCCCGCACGCCTGGCTCGAACAGCTCGCCCCCGGCGGACGGCTCCTCGCCCCGCTGCGCCTGCGCGGCAGTGTCTCCCGCTCGATCGCCTTCGAGAACCAGGACGGAGCCTGGCGCAGCGTCGGCAGCCAGATGAACACGTTCATGCCGCTGCGCCGGGGCATCGCCGACGACCCGCGCGTCTTCGTTCCCCTGGACCCCGACCACACGGTCACCCTCGTCACCAACGCAGACCAGACGGTCGACGCGGACGCCCTGAGCGACATCTTCCGCCAGCCGCGCACCGAGGTGTGGACGGACGTCACCTTCCGCGGCCCGGAATCGGCCGAGTACCTGGAACTGTGGCTCACCTGCGCCTTGCCCAACGGCCTGAGCCGGATGCCCGCCAAGAACGAGGCCATCGGCAAAGGCCTGGTCACCGCGCCCTACCCGTCCTCGACCGCAGTCTTCGCGGGCGGCACACTCACCTACCTCACCCGGCGGCCCTATGCGAAGACGGCTCCCGACGGCGCCGCTCTGTATGAGTTCGGCGTCATCGGCCACGGCCCCGACGCGAAAGCCCTCGCCGCAGACGTCACCGACCAGATCCGCACCTGGAGCCAGGCCTTCCGGACACTCGACGTCGCCTTCGAGATCCAGCCGCTCGACGCAGCCCCGCCCGCACCGAAGCACGGCCGCTTCACTGTCGACAACCCGCTGAACCGCATCGTCATCGAATGGAAGTGACATGGACGTCAGCCAAATAGCGCAGCGCTTCCCACTCGCAGCCCGCCCACGTCCTGCCTGCTCTCCCCTCGCCGACCGAATCCTCGAGGTCACCAACCTCGCAGCCGCCGCCGAGCGCGACAACAACGTGACCTCCGCGACCGTGGCTCTGAACAAGGCGGCACTCATCGCGAGCGACTGCGGCATACCGGACCTGGCGCGCGCTGTGGTCGGCGCGGGGCGCGGCCGGACGGGTTCAGTCGGTTGCGGACGGCTGCAGCAGTGCGAGAAGGAGACCGCGGGCGCGGTGTCGGGCGCGCGCCACCCGGATGTCCGCGCGGTTGGCCTGGCCGATGGCCTCGTCGAGCGCGGTCAGGGCCGCTTCGACGAACGGTTTGCCGATCCGGTCTGTGGCGCGGCCGGGCTCGGTGAGATGCCAGAACTCTCGCTCGGCGGCCGGCCAGTACCTGGTGAATGCGGCAGCGGCCCACGGGCCGGGCTTGCGGGCATCCAGCTTGATCTTGGCCTTCGGGGACAGGTCGACGCTGGTGTCGGTGGCGATCTTCCAGGCGATCCTGGCGGCGAGGTCCAGCCGGTCACCGGTCTGCTCCGCTGCCGTGTGGCAGCGCTTGACCAGGTAGGCCATCTCCGCGTCGTTCTCCTCCTGCCATTGCAGGATCTGCGGACTGGTCGCCCGGAACCAGACGCTGTCCTTCTGCTGGCCGTCCTGGTCGAAGCCGTAGGCGCGCACCCGCAGCAGCGGCAGCAGCCGGCGGGGCAGGTGCTCGAGCACCGGGGGACGCCGGGCGTCCTGACGGCTGTCCTTCAGCAGCAGTGAATCCAGGTCCCGCCACAGGGCCCGGGCGCCGTCGGCCTCCCGCGGCTGGAAGTCGCCGTCCCTGCGCCGGTCGAGGACCTGGTACGGGTCACGCACCCGGTGCGGCGGCTCGTGCGTCGACCAGGTCAGGTAGGCGTCGGTCACCGTCCGGCCGTCCTCGGCGGGCACGAGGAGTGCTGCGTGGCGAAACCGGCCGGTCAGCATCCGGCCCGGCCACGTCAGCGGCGGCAACGGCTGAAGCGGAGAGGGCAGATCCTCCTCCCACGGGCAGGCGTCCGGCGTCTCCCATGCGGCGTCGCTGTCAGGGCGCGGGACGGCCAGCACGAGCGTGGTGAACAGGTCAGGGGCCCAGGGAAAGTAGGAGACGGACTTGCGCAGCGGGGCCGCATCCCCGCTGCCTGCCCGGTGCTCGGTGATCCTGCGGGGCGTGCACTGACCGGACGGCCCGTAGTACAGCTGGGCGATCAGATGCCAGGCGGCCTCGGCGGCCGGCACCGCAACCGGCGCCGTGTCGGTGAAATGTCCGAACAGGACAGCCCCGTTGACTCCCGTGGGGCGGCCCATCACCAGCTTGTTCACCCCGGACGGATTCGGGGCCCCCTTCGCGTCCACGCACTCGGTGCGCAGCCGCGGATCCTGCAGGAACGGCCGCTCGGCATCGAACAGATCGAACCGTCCCGCCAGGTCCTCTCGGCCGAAATAAGCGTCCACGGCCCGCGCATCGAACCGGCCGGCCTTTCAGCCCCTCCCTCAAGGCAAAGAACAAGCAAAGCCCCTCCTGAACCCCAGGTCAGAAAGGGTCCTCCCCGCCGACGCGGGGGTGTTCCGGACTGGTAGGCGTTGACGGCCATCGGCCCGGCGTCCTCCCCGCCGACGCGGGGGTGTTCCGTTTTCACACGGGGCGCGCGGACCCCACACTGGGTCCTCCCCGCCGACGCGGGGGTGTTCCGGCGTCGTCGGCCTGGTCCTCCGGATTGTTGGGGTCCTCCCCGCCGACGCGGGGGTGTTCCGCGTTCCTGATCAGCCTCGGCCTGATGCGCCGCGTCCTCCCCGCCGACGCGGGGGTGTTCCGTCATCGACCCGGCCCCGGAACAGGGGGTGCGTGTCCTCCCCGCCGACGCGGGAGTGTTCCGTCCGAGCTGGAGAGCGCGTCGATCCCGCTGGCGTCCTCCCCGCCGACACGGGGGTGTTCCGGTAGTGGTGGAGGGGCGAGCGCATCGTGGCTAGTCCTCCCCGCCGACGCGGGGGTGTTCCGGTGAGGATCCGGCCGTCGTGTTCCCGGCGCATGTCCTCCCCGCCGACGCGAGGGTGTTCCGACCACCAGCTCCTGGCAGCCGTACGACCCGGCGTCCTCCCCGTCGGGGCGAGGGTGTTCCGTTGGCCGGCACCTCGTATCCGCCCTTCGGCGGATCCTCCCCGCCGACGCGGGGGTGTTCCGACGTGTCGGACGCGTCCCGGCAGGTGGTGGACGTCCTCCCCGCCGCCGCGGGGGTGTTCCGGTACGCCCATGACTCAGTCGACCCTTCGGCGGGTCCTCCCCGCCGACGCGGGGGTGCTCCGTCCCGCAGGGTGGCGCGGTGGTTCAAGGTGAGGTCCTCCCCGCCAACGCGGGGGTGCTCCGGACACGTCGCCCTGGTCGATGGTTAGTCCGTTGTCCTCCCCGCCGACGCGGGGGTGCTCCGGTGGTGCCGGACAGCTCCAGGCCCTGGCCGTCGTCCTCCCCGCCGACGCGGGGGTGTTCCGGACAGGTAGTGATCACCGTTGTCGGGGCTGAGGTCCTCCCCGCCGACGCGGGGGTGTTCCGCGTAGCGGAGGAATCGGTACATCCGCGCCCAGGTCCTCCCCACCGACGCGGAGGTGTTCCGATCTCGACGATGTTGTTCGTCCCCGTGAGCCGCCCTCCCTGCCAACACGGTGGTGTTCTGTCCTGCGGCTGGAGCCAGTACGGCTACGCGTCGCCCTCCCCGCCGACGCAGGGGTGTTCCGGTCTACGGGCGGGAGCCGGCGGTGTGGCTAGCGTCCTCCCTGCCGACGCGGAGGTGTTCCGGACTCGATCTACGCGGTCGTCAACCTCAACCCGCCCTCCCCGCCGACGCGGGGGTGTTCCGACGTAGAGGCGGTCGCGTTGGGGGCCGCGGCCGTCCTCCCCGCCGACGCGGGGGTGTTCCGCTGCACGTCCATCAGTTCCGGCACACGTTCGCGTCCTCCCCGCCGACGCGGGGGTGTTCCGTAGCGGCGGGCCCAGTCGGTGACGAAGGCGGTGTCCTCCCCGCCGGTGATCCGGCGGGGCTTTGACGTGGTCCTCCCCGCCGACGCGGGGGTGTTCCGCGGCCCATCACGCACGCCCCACGGTGGTCAGGGTCCTCCCCGCCGACGCGGGGGTGTTCCGGAGATCAGGCAGCAGGCGGTGGCGCACCTTCAGTCCTCCCCGCCGGCGCGGGGGTGTTCCGTGACCATGCAGAAGCGCTCAATGACCGCCGCCGTCCTCCCCGCCGACGCGGGGGTGTTCCGGCCACCAAGGCCGCCGGCGATCAGGCCCGCACGCCCTCCCGGCCGACGCGGGGGTGTTCCGCAGAGCGCGGACAGGCTGAGGCAGAGTGTCCTGTCCTCCCTGCCGACGTGGGGGTGTTCCGCCGGTGGACGGCCAGCGCGCGCCACAGCCTTGGTCCTCCCCGCCGACGCGGGGGTGATTCGATTCCCGGGTGCTGGCTCATCGACCTGTCCGAGTCCTCCCCGCCGATGTGGGGGTGTTCCGCGGCCCGGGTGGGCCGGGGGGGAGGGTCCGCGGTCCTCCCCGCCGACGCGGGGGTGTTCCGTGTCCCGAGTAGCACCGCGCCACACCAGACCAGTCCTCCCCGCCGACGCGGGGGTGTTCCACGCGTGTGGCGTCTGAACGTCGTGGAGACGACGTCCTCCCCGCCGAAGCAGGGGTGTGCCCTGGGCACAGCAGCAGCTCACCACCGCGCAGGGGTCCTCTCTACCGATGCGGGGGCCGTCGCTTTGCAGCCACGTGACGGCGTCTATGCCCTCCCCGCCGACGCGGGGGGGTCCAGCCACCGAGCTGGGCGCCCCCGCCGGGGGCCGGTCCTCCCCGCCGACGCGGGGGTGTTCCGTCACACCAGCCCCTCGGGGGTTTCTGGACTTTGTCCTCTCCGCCGACGCGGGGGTGTTCCGTACGCTCGCCTGAACCGCCTGTACGAGCGCGAGTCCTCCCCGCCGACGCGGGAGTGTTCCGACGGCCTCGACCTTGTCGGGGTTCACGTAGGCGTCCTCCCTGCCGACGCGGAGGTGTTCCGACCAGCGGGTCGGTGTACGGGTTCGGGGTAGCGTCCTCCCCGCCGACGCGGGGGTGCTCCGGGGGTGAACTCCTTCTTCAGGACCACGCCGTAGTCCTCCCCGCCGACGCGGGGGTATTCCGCACACGACCCAGGCCGTTTCGGAGTGCACCGCGTCCCCCCTGCCGCGCGGAGGTGCTCCGACGGTGGGGGCACGATGTACAGGAACGCCAAGTTGCCGGCCGACACCGGGATGCTCCAATCAGACAGGATGGTGCTCGTGGCCGACGCTGGTCCTCCCCGCCGACGCGGGGGTGTTCCGTGGGACTCGGGCGCGCGCGGCATGCGCTTCGCGTCCTCCCCGCCGACGCGGGAGTGCTCCGCCCTCGTTCAGAATCCGGGCCTGCGGGCACAGGCGCTCCCGCCGACGCGGGGGATGCTCCGCTCGAAGGCGAGGTCGCCCTCCCGGCCCTGTTGTCCTCCCCGCCGACGCGGGGGTGTTCCGATCACGGTGCAGTCGGCATGGGATCAGGCGTGGTCCTCCCCGCCGACGCGGGGTGTTCCGAGGAAGGCGTACCGCAGGTCGTTCGGCTTGTCGTCTCCCCGCCGACGCGGGGGTGCTCCGAAGGGTGGTCCCTTCGATCCTGCCCGAGTGGGGTCCTCCCCGCCGGCACGGGGGCGTTCCGTTGTAGACGGTGGTGAGCAGGTGGGTGCCGGAGTGCGCGGGGGTGTTCCGTCGACGGCGGTGTCGGTCGTCAGGCCGGCCTTGTCCTCCTCGCCGACGCGAGGGTGATCCGGTTCCTTCCAACACTGCGGTTCGAGTGCGCAAGCTTTCTCCGCCTCCGTGGGGGGCGGCCGTCGTTCTACTTGTCCGCGAGTTAAAGAGCCGAGTCCTCACCGACCGCTGGAATGCTCCGCCAACCGGCGACGCCGTCCCCTCGGCCATGCGGTCCTGCCCGACAACGTGGATCCCTCGCTGGCTCGCCCCGGGTCACCTCTGACGTCGGCGGGGAGGACGGCGGACCGGCTGAGCGATCCGCACGCGGGGACCGGGCATCCGCCCGTCGGCGAGGAGAACGTCGAGGTACAAGAAGGACCGTGAGTCAGCGACGCCTGGGAGCAACGCCAGGGCGGTGGCAGCCAGGTGCTTGTGGGCCTGGCTGCCGTCGGAAGGTGGGCTCATGTGGCTGCGCGGGCAAGGCTGAGCAGGCCGGCGCCGTAAGACTTGGCCCGTCCGATGCCGACCAGTACGGCCTCGGCGAGGGCGTCAGGGTCGGTGACGATGGCAGTGCCGTCGTAGCGCATCAGGTGATGCCGCACGGCGGCGGCCTTGTCACTGCGGCCGTGCACGGCAGCGACCGGGGTGGGCAGCGCTGTGGTCAGGTGGAGGCCGGCCTCGTGGGCGCGGCGTGCCCACCATTGGTCGGCGTCCGGTCCGGTGAGCGCGATGCGTTTGCCACGCTGGCCCTTGTTTTCCAGTGACAGGCGTTCGGTTTTGACTGGGTTGACGACGATGCGGTAGCGGACGGCGAGGCCCTTTTGGAGGGCCTTGAACACCGGGGTGAGGTCTTTGACGTCGGCGTGGCCGTAGCCGTCGGGCAGGCGTGTCGGGTCGAGGGCGGTGGCCTGGACCAGGAGCGTGCTGAAGGCGTCGGTTACGTCGAGGCGATACAGGAGCCCGGCTGCCTGCCGGGGACTGTCGCCCAGGCCGTCGGGGACCAGACGCATAAGGGTGCGGTGCATGTCGGTAGCGTTGCGCAGGTCGCGATGGACGGCGCGGCTGTGGGGGTTGAGGCGGATGCGGGCGAGGGCCGCGCCGGGGCTCATGCGGTGGCCTCCTTCATGGCGTGGTCGATCAGCTTCGTGGGCAGAGTGTGGGGCCGGCAATCAGGTGCAGGGAGGAACGTTGCCCGGTGCCGTGGAGCAGGTCGGCGTCGTTCGTAGGTGCGGCTGTGCGGGGGTGAAGCAGAGGGATGGTGTGCACGGTGAGTACGTCTGCTTCGGCGGCGCCGCGGGTGGCGGCGGCCCCAGCAGTGTGGTGGTCGGCGAGGTGGCCGCCGGGCCGGTCCGCCTGGACGGTGAACGCCAGAGCCGCGTAGTGGTTGGATGCGTCCGCGTCCTGGCGGTCATGCCCTGCGCTGTGGCAAGCGCGCTGAGCAGCTCGGAGGGCATGGAGAGCGGGATGGTGGCCCTCTCGGGGGTGAACGCCGAGCGTTTGCATCGGGCCGGCCAGCCGGAGCACGGGCCTGTTCACGCCCACGCCCTGGCGGCGCAGGCGGCGTTGATGAGGGTCTAGCAGGAATAGTCGTACGCCGCTTCGAGCGCGTCGGTGAACGTCTGCACCATTCGGTGGCACAGTCGGATGCCTTGCACGTTGTCGCTCAGTTCCGCGGGCATCGCGAGGGCAGGGCGCGACGGAGGTCGGCCACGCGGCCACCGGGTACTCCTGTCCGCCGTCGCGAAGTGGGTGTCGATGTAGCTCTGGAGCGTTTTCAGGTAGCTGGTGCCGAAGCCTGCGTAGGGGGCGTCCGGTAGGTGTACGGCACGCCGGTACAGCGGCCGTGGCCGGTACTGGCGTGCCAGGGGTGTGAATGACATCGGCTCGTCGGTGACTTCGCCGCTGTGGTGATCTCCGTCGTCCTTGTCCGGGGCGTCGGAGTTGGTGGGGAGCGCGCCGAGCGGTCTGTCGCCGTAGAAGTCGATCGGCTGCGGGCCGTTGCGCGGCTTCTTGGCCGCCAGGGGCAGCTGTATTAGGTGGTGCAGCGGATCTTCGACGTAGCCCAGCAGGATCGGGCCTTCCGGTGGGCAGGAGCGGCGGCCGAGGAAGAGGGGCCAGTGCGGGTCACGCAGGGCAGCGGCGCACGCGTTCAGCAGCGTTTGGTCATCGGAGGTCATGGCGAGCGTGAATGCAGCGTCGGCCAGGTACTGGCGCTTGGATACCAGAGTGCCTTTGCCCTCGGGGCGGTGTTTTCCATCGACGGTGACCACTGTCTCGTCGGCGGGCCGTCCACCACCGACGGTGTGGAAGTCGGACAGCACGACGCCGGGTCGGTCGACGCGTACCGTCATCGACAACTTTGTGAGGTCGTCCACGGGCGCCTGGCGCGCTCGTCCGAGACCTGCGGCCAGCATGCCCACGATGCCGGACCGGGTGGGGAATCGGGCTGTGTCACGCCGGGCGTACTTGCTGTGCGTGCCCCAGGACTGGAGTGGGCCTGCCAGGCGCAACAGCAGCCCTCGGGAGGGGCTGTCGGTCACTGCGGGGCCTCGGCGAGAGCGAAGTCGACGGTGGCGGTGACGAGAGCCTCGAAGGACGAGTGGCGCTCGCCGAGATGCTCGAGCTTGTCGAACTGGAGGGACGCGTGTGCCGCGTGCAGGACGCGGTCGGGGCCGAGGAGGGTGTTCGCGGCCTTGGCGTAGACGTCGATGCCTTGTACGGAGCGTCCGACGAAGCCGCCTTGTCCGGCTGACCGTACGGGTTCTTCGAAGGCTGCGGCGAACGACAGCGGCCGGTCGGAGCGGACCGCCATGTGGACCAGGTGGGGGATGGTGTGCGGTGCGGTGGAGTTCTTCTTCGCCTGGGGCAGGGACTCGATGAAGGAGAGCAGGAACTGGCCGACGAGCTCGCGGGCGGCATCGAGTGCGATGTCGCTGTCCTCGCTCAGGTTTTTGATGAGTTCTTTGAGATCGACGGTGGCGAATCGGTAGAAGGTGCCGGTGCTGAATTCGGCCGTGCCCATGTGGCCACTGCCCGTCTCATCGCCCTTCGCCTCGGTAATGTCGTCGACGGCTGCGAAGTAGTCGAGTTCGACCTCAGTGGTGTGCGTGGTGAAGGCGTGCGCGACCTGGACGGCACCGTCGACATTGGCGTGGTCGACCTCGGTGAGCATGCGACCGAAGAGGTTGATGACCCCGTTCCTTTTGACAAGAATTCTGTCGACCTTGCCTTTCAGGGCGCTTTCGGGCTTGCTCTTTCCCTTTCCGGTGAAGTCGGTCGTGAGCGCGTCCTTGTGGGCTTCGGCGATGTCGGCCAGGTCCTCGACGGCGTCTTCGGGAAGATAGACGAGCGCGTTGGTCAGGATCTTGTTCGTGATGGGCTGCTTGTCCCTTCCCTTGGCCACCTCCCACTTGATGCTGCTCCCCGCCGCAACATGTGCCCCCGCACGTTCGGCAAGCGCCTTGTCCCAGCCGCGCTCGCGAAGCACCTCGGTGACCCGCTCGCCGATACGGCGTGTCCGCAGCGCGTTCTCGCCAAGCGTGTCCTGGAAGTGCTCGCGGATGGCCCGTTTCCAGGACTGGCTGGAGATACGGGTACGCAGGACGTCGCCGTAGAGCATGCTTTTCACCGCGTTGGTGTCGTCCCGGTTCAGATTCGCGTAGGGAACGGGTTGGACGACGTGGATGTCGATGAAGCGTGGCTTGAGGTCCATCGGGGATCTCCTGTGGGGTGAGAAGGGTCAGTCCTGGTCGGCGCCGGCCGTGATCCGGTAGAAGTCCTGCAGCCAGCGGCGGCTGATACGCCCCGACTGGTACTGCCAGTCGATGAGGTCTGCCAGCAACTGTCCCCAGTCGATGGAGGTGCCGGTGGTGCGTACCTGATTCACCGCAGCAGGGAGGTGCAGGTGGATACCGCGCAGACTCTGCCGGGCCAGGAGGTTGATACGGCTTTCTGCGGCGCTCATCCGCATCGGCTTGCCCTTCGCGGTGACGGCTTGGCCCAGGGTGGCACCGAATGAGGTGCCGTACGGAGCCGGCCCGGGCGGAGCAACCTCCTCGCCCGGTTCCTCCTTCTTCCGCAGAGCCTGCTTGTCTGCCGCCTCGTGTTCGTCTGGGGTGTTCTCGTCGTCTGCCTGGTCGGGTGAGAAGGCGTGTCGGGGCTGGGCCGCGATCAGCGCGGCCACCGTGTAATGGGCCTGGGCTGTCGTGTCGTCGCAGCCGTCCGGCAGCCGCGGTGTCAGCAGCCGGTGCATGGGCCGTGTGCGCGGGTGGTCCAGGTCGCGGCGCAGGCCCGCGCGCAGCGCCGCTCGGGCACCGGGGTCTGTGCGGCACAGATGTTCGATGTGTGCGGTGAATGCGGCGTACGCGGCGCGTTTGCTCTGCCGCTTGCTCGCTTCGGAAGCGTGGAAGGTCACGGCTTGTCCTCGGGTCGGCGGGTGACGGTCACGACTTCTTGGCCGCACTTCTCGTGACCGGTTGTCCCATCGCCTTGTGGGGGTCTTTCAGGGCGGCGAGGATGATGGCTTTCGCCCGGGTGACGGCCTTGGCGCCCCGTGGTGTGCGTGTCACGGAGCTGGTCACTGCCTCGTAGGCGTCGAGTGCGTGCCGCCCGAAGGCCCGGCAGGCGGCCTCGAAGTCGAATCCGGTGTCCGTGGTGCCGCCAGCGCGACTCAACTGTCGGAACCGCAACCAGAATTCATCCTCCGCCGACGGCCAGTACCGTGCCGCGACCGCGTCCTGCCAGGCCCGCGGATCGTTCTTCTTGTCATCCGTGTACTTCAGCCAGGCTTCCTTCGTGGCCTGCTCCAGCCGGTTCCCGAAGAGCTCGCCGAGTTCACGGAGCTGGCGTACGGGCCGCTCGGTGTTCGCCGCGTCCTCTTCCACTCGGGCCAGGAGCACCGGGGTCACGGAGTCGACGTACTGGTGGTTGGCTGCCTGGCTGGCATCTTGTTCGAAGCCGAGGGCGCGTACCCGTAGGTACTCGCTGACGTCGAAGGCATGGTCCATGACCTTCGGCTGGATGGGGCTCGAGTCGTCCAGTTGCTTGAGCAGGAGGGCGTCGATGTCGCGCCACAGAGAACGGGAGGAGTCTGCGAGCCGGGGGGACGTCTTCCCGTCCTTGGCGATGTCCCAGATCAGGTAGTCGTCTTCTGGCCGGATCCGCTCGGCGTCATAGGCCCAGGTGATGTACGCGTCGGCCGTATGCGCGCCGTCCGGGGCGGGGACGAGACAGAGCGCGTGCTGTGAACAGGCGGTCAGCCGTGAGCAGGGGCCCTGCGGCTCGGGCATCGGCTTGAGCGGGTCCGGGAGGTCTTCGCGCTCCCAGGGGCACAGGTCCGTGTGCCGGCTGACGTCACCGTCCGGGGGTGTGAGTCCGGCCAGCAGTGTCAGGAGCAGGTTGTCGCACTGGGGGTGGTACGAGAGCGCGGCTCGCAGGGGTGAAGCTTTCGCATAGTGGCTCCTCACCTGCCCGACCGCGCGCCGTGAAAGGGCGCCGGGGTCTCCCCAGTAGTGCCAGGTCAGCAGGGACAGCGCTGACTGCGAAAGACCGGGAGAGACGGGACTGCCGTGGCTCCAGTGCTCGAACCAGGAGTGGTTGTTGCCCGCTGCCCGGCTCATGACCAGTTTGTGGACGCCGGCCGTGTTGTTCCTGTCGCACTGGTCAGGCAGGCGGGGGTCCTGGAGCCACGGGCGGTCGCCGTCGAACAGGTCGAAGCGGTCGCTCCACTGACCGAAGTAGCCTTCGATGCCGGCTCTGCGGCCGCCAGGCAATTCGATGCTCCGCTCGGGAAACCCCTGTTCGAGGACCTGTTCCCGCCGGTCGCCCCAGCTTCCGGGCCCTGCCTCGTCCAGAGCGGTGATCCGCGCGGTCAGCGCGTACAGCAAGCGCAGCAGCGCCGAATGAGCCGGCGCTTCCGGGATCAGCAGGGTGCGGATTTTGCGGGCGTGGACAAACAGGTCCCTGAGACCCACTTCAGGTGGGCCCGGCTGCCCCTCCACCCATGCGACCGGAATCCATGGCCGGTCGACCAGATTGGACGCAGACGTGGTCACGCGCCCCTCCCCCCATCGTTGCGCGTCACCAGATACTAGAAGGGCAGGCGGGGACGGTGTGAGCAGTTAGGGCAATTGATCGACAAGCAGGCCGAGTTCGCTAACCTGGAATCGGTGCTTCTCGCCGGTTCGCACCCATGTACCGTCTTCCGGGGTCATGTTGAGCCGGAGGACAGTCTTGAGGGCGGCCATGGCGCGCCAGTCGCTGTTGGCATCGCCTGCCACGCCGTCGACGAGCCGCTGCGGTACGGGTATCAGGTAGGGGACAAGCTGGCCCGGCTTCGGTCGACGCTTGGAATCGCGCGCAAGCTTCTCCTCGAGGACCCCGGCCTCAAGAAGAGACCCCGGGTACAGGCACACCACATGCACCATCTCCTCGCCAAGAACGGAAGAGAGCAGTTCGGGCTCCATACCGGGGTGGTCCCGGCTCAGCAGGCCGAGGTCGCCGTCAAGCTCCCACGGCCCCGGCACCTGCAACCAGCCCGCAGTACCGGTCGCTCTGCGTTCTCGGACCGTCCGCCGGTTGTCAAGCCGCTGAAGCTCACGCGCCGCAGCCTCCCCCAGCCCGTCGACGAGCTCGCCGGCGTACACCTCGTCCAACAGCAGGGGAACTTCCTCCGGCAGGGAAATCGTCCTGCCGGCACCCAGGACGATCTCAGTACGCCGCACCAGCGCGACATCGTTCAGGCCGGACCTGCTGTCGGCTCGGAGCACCACGAGCCGCGGCTGGCCCCCCGCGCTCTGGCCCGCACGGGCCAGCAGGTCCACAAGCGGAGCCGGCCCCGAAACGACGAGGTCGAAGCTCAAGCCCCTGACATGTTCCAGCATCGGCGTCGTCACCAGCACGGAAGGGGCGCTGACGCCGCCGTCGGGAGAGAACGCGCTCCGGCAGGCCGCGAGACGCCGCCATCGGTCCTTGTTGCGCATCTGTTCGTGGACCAGGGTCACCTCGAGGCCGGGCAGCTCCTGTGAGAGCAAGCGGAACGTACGGATGACTTCCGCAGGCGTCGACCGGTAGACGACGGCCCTGCCGTTGCCGGCCTCGACCAGGGGTGCAAGAGCCGCCCGGATCTCGTCGTACGGCTCACCGTCAACGACCTCGACGCTGAGCGTGCTGGCCCGCGCGGCGTCCGCAGCCTGCCGGGGCAGGTGCCCCCGTCCGGACTGAGCATCCACGAACGACCACGCCGGCAGCCGGCGAGGCTGCACCATCGGCTCCGCTACTCCTCCAGAGCCACGGCGATAGGCCGCCAGCATCGCATCCACCGACTTGTCCGCAGCCATCGCGGCCAGGACCACGGGAATCCGCAGCGCAGCGGCCCACTCCAGGAACCGGAGCATCAGCTTCTGCCCCCACGCGCCGCGGGCATGGGCCTCATCCACCACGACGACCTTGCCGGAGAAGGCAAACAGCCGCATCACGTTGAACTTCACCGGCAGGACCGCCTGGAGAAGTTCGTCCACCGTCCCCGTGCCCAGCGCGGCCAGGAGCGCGCGGTGATGGGAATTGAGCCAGCTGTTCGCTGTCAGAACCCATTCCTCACCAGGCTCCGCGCTGACATCACCCAACGCATGGGCGTGCGCCCACTGCTGCGCGGCTTCCGCCGGCTTCAACCGCGAAGAGCTGTGAAGCAGCAGCGACCGCCAGGGACCCGTCAGGGCCTGCTCAGCGAAAGCATGCAGCTGCGCCATGTGGCTCTCGGCCGCCGAACCGGTCGGCAGCGCATAGAACAGACCGCGCGCGTTTGCCGCATGCCCGAGGACCGCCGCTGCACGAAGAGCCGCCTCCGTACGCTCCTGCGACGGCGAAGCCGTCACCACCACCAAGCCCGGCCCGCGCTCGGCCACCAGACCAGGCAACTGGGCCTCCACACTGGCCACAAGACTGATCTCGCCTGCACACTGGCCCGGCTTGGGCCGGGCAAAACCCGTCCCGAGCAGGCCGCTGTGCTCCACCAGACGGACAGCTGCTGCTCGGGCGACCTGCCAGTAAGCGTCCAGGTCCTCAGGGGTCCCGGCCCATCTCTCCTCCCTGAGCCTGGCCTGAATCTCTTCTTCGATACTGGCCAGCCAGTCCGACAGGGTCACCAGCCCCGTCAGGACCACAGCCGCTCCCGGTGACATCCGCCCCTGCGGAACCGACACCGCCCCTGTCACTCTGCGCACCTCATCGAAGTGGGCCCGCCGCTGCTCCTCCCACCTGCCCGTGCCCAGACCGGGGTGACGGGCCACAGGGCACCGGTAATCCTTGGCGTAGACGACCGGGTGGAAGCGGCCGCCGTGCCCACCGAGCAGCTGGGCCACCGCGTGACTGAGCTGAGACTGCGGACGCCGCTTCGACGACGGATAGCCGATCTCCTCGAGAATCCCCGCCAGCCACCAGTGCGCCGCCGCCTCGTGTGACTGCCTGTCCAGCGCGGCGCCGGCCACGGAATCGTAGCCCTGCTCATCGCCCAGCTCCTGCGTCAGCAGCTCCCCATCCGCGCTCTTCGGACCGTTGCAGTGCAGCTGGAACGGCACGCTGATCTTCCCGATATCGTGCAGCCCCGCCCAGAACGCCACAAGCGCCCGCGCCTCCCCGTCCGGAACCCGCAGCGCCCCGACCACCATGCTCCGCTGATGCGAGGTCAGCAGTTCATCCCACACGACCTCCGCCACAGCTGCCGTATCCAGCAGATGACAGATCAAAGGGTGCGTGCGGTGAGCCCCGCGGGCGTTCCTGCCCAGCCCGGCAGCCTTGCCCCACAGGCGGGAGTCCAGGGCCATGGGGTGCTCCTTGTCTCGGATCCAGCGCAGGCGCGCCTCACAAGGGCCGCGGCAGACACATCCAGCCGCAGCTCTCCCCCCCCTCATCTGCTTCACCTCGTCGAAGGCCGGCGGGGGCAGTTCCCGCAAGCACTGCCACACCAACGGGTTCCCGCCGTAGAGTACATACCGCTGCACGCCTCCCTGGGAGGTGCGCGGAACCTCATTGCCTCTCCAAGCGACGGCACAGCCGAGCAGAACGCACGACCCTCCCGAGGGATGTGGCGCAACCTCGGCCCAGTCTGCGCTCTGGAGATACAGTGTCCCGGTTCCTGCACAAGTTCGTCCTGCGCCGCGAAGTACTTCTCGGTACCTCGCGCGTAGTGGTCAGCGCGGTGACCCGTGCCCTGATCAGCGAACTCGTCAGCTGGCTCATCTGAGCCACGGTGACGGACCCCAGGGGTCCGTCACCTCCCGTTTGCAGACAATCCCCGCAGGCTGAACACGTCTCCCCGCCACGGGAACACCCCACAGGACGAGAAGCCCGGCTACAGCGGACGCTGCCAACACCGCAAGCGGAGGCGACCGCCGCCATTAGCGGGGTCCTGGTCCTGGTTGCGGCCTCCCCGCCCACGCGGGGGTGTTCCGGTGGTGGCGATTCCGGAAGTTCACGTCCTCACGCCCTCCCCGCCCACGCGGGGGTGTTCCGGTATCCAGGCTTTCGTTCAACTCTGAACGACGATCCTCCCCGCCGACGCGGGAGTGTTCCTCCCGCAAAATCTCCCCTGAAATGCGCAAGTTCGTCTTCCCTGCCGACACAGGGGTGTTCCGCAGGGCTTGGTGTTGCCGGCGATGTCGTCCGCTTCCTCCCCGCCGACGCGGGGGTGCTCCGAAGATCCGGTTTGCACCGGACGGAATGATCTAGCCCTCCCCGCCAACACGGGGGTGTTTTGTCGACGCCCCCGACGCGCAGCCCACCGTCGGGGTCCTCCCCGCCGACGCGGGAGTGTTCCGCTAGTTACGGTAGGTACACCACTGGGGCAGTGGTCCTCCCCGCCGACGCGGGGGTGTTCCATTGTGGATCTCGTCGACGAACAGGTAGTCGATGTCCTCCCCGCCGACGCGGGGGTGTTCCGATCTCGACGATGTAGTTCGTCCCCGCGAGCCCGCCCTCCCCGCCGACGCGGGGGTGCTCCGCTCCGGAACCCCGGAGAACCCCAAGGCGCTCATGCCCTCCCCGCCGACACAGGGGTGCTCCGGTGGACCAGCGCATCTACGACCTGCGGCACGAGTCCTCCCCGCTGATACGGGGGTGCTCCGACGATCTGGAACGGTTCGGGGACAGGCTGTAAATTCTCCCCGCCGACGCGAGGGTGCTCCGACGGTGGGGAACACGATGTACTGGAACGCCAAGTTTTTCCCGTCGACGCAGGGGTGCTCCGTGCTTGGTGTAGCCGTGGGTGAACCAGCGCCGGTTGTCCCTGCCTACGCAGGGGTGTTCCGGCCGACGCCATACAGTGCTGGCGCAGCCGGCAATGCTCCCCGCTGGCCCGCGGGGGTGTTCCGCACCAGCCGACCACCACCACGGCGGCCCGGCTGTCCTCCCCGCCGACGCGAGGGTGTTCCGAAGCCGTCCCCGGTCTCCGGGTCGTAGTGCACGTCCTCCCCGCCGACGCGGGGGTGTTCCGGCCGTGCCCAACCCGCACGGTCCGGCTCTTCCGTCCTCCCCGCCAACGGGGGGTGTTCCGTCGTCGAGCGGACCGAACGGTCACGCGCACGGTCCTCCCCGCCGACGCGGGGTGTTCCGCCGGGCCTGCCGAGCCACCGCACATCCGCACGGTCCCCCCGCCGAAGCAGGGGTGTTCCGTAGAGGGTAAAGGCCACCTTGTTGGGGAGGCCGTCCTCCCCGCCGACGCGGGAGTGTTCCGTTCGCCCGCCCGTTGCCGATGATGGTTCCGGCGTCCTCCCCGCCGACGCGGGGGTGTTCCGAAGGACCGCCCCGGCCTCTACCGCGTGGACGGGTCTTCCCCGCCGACGCGGGGGTGTTCCGCTCGAGCGGGAGACGCCGGCCATCTCGGCAGCGTCCTCCCCGCCAGACGCGGGGGTGTTCCGCCGGAGTCCACGGACACGTAGGTGCAGCCGGTGTCCTCCCCGCCGACGCGGGGGTGTTCCGTCGTCGCGGGCGGTCAAGGCCGTACAGGACTTGTCCTCCCCGCCGACGCGGGGGTGTTCCGCTGTAGCGGAGCTGGACGCTGGTGCCGTCGGTGTCCTCCCCGCCGAACGCGGGGGTGTTCCGTGCTCGTGCGCGGCCAGTGACGACAACCCGCAGTCCTCCCCGCCGACGTGGGGATGTTCCGCCGAAGACCGGACGGCCGGCGGGCAAGCGTCGGTCCTCCCCGCCGACGTGGGGGTGTTCCGTACCCGCGGTAGTCTCCGGCGTCGGTGATGCCGTCCTCCCCGCCGACGTGGGGGTGTTCCGCTCCTCGCCGCCTACGACCAGAACCAGGCCGCGTCCTCCCCGCCGACGTGGGGGTGTTCCGCGGTAGCCCTTCACGAAGTCGGTGACGGTCAGGGTCCTCCCCGCCAACGTGGGGATGTTCCGGCGTCGTCTTCTGCGCTTCTACTACCGGTACCGTCCTCCCCGCCGACGTGGGAGTGTTCCGGTCAGCGCATCGGACACGTCCGCCATGCATCAGTCCTCCCCGCCGACGTGGGGGTGATCCGGCGCCTGCGTTGTCGCCACCCTGTCGTGTCGAGTCCTCCCCGCCGACGCGGGGGTGCTCCGTCGGGGCCGGTGTAGTCGCCGTGCTGCTGCGGGTCCTCCCCGCCGACGCGGAGGTCTTCCGTTCGGGGGTGGGTCGCTGATGCCGCACCTTCGGTCCTCCCCGCTGACGCGGAAGTGTTCCGTCGGCGTACGTGTTACCGGTGATGCCGATCCGGTCCTCCCCGCCGACGCGGGGGTGTTCCGGTGGTCGGCGCCGTACTCCTTGCGGTGCCCGCGTCCTCCCCGCCGACGCGGGGGTGTTCCGCTGTAGCCCTCCGGGCACGACGGCCCGGCAGGGTCCTCCCCGCCGACGCGGGAGTGTTCCGAGGTCGAGGACGGCCGGCCAGGCCCAGGCGCGGTCCTCCCCGCCGACACGAGGGTGTTCCGGTCGCGACGTTGCTGGTGCCGATGTCGTAGGCGTGCTCCCCGCCGACGCGGGGGTGTTCCGCACGTCGTCGACCCGCTGCTGAAGAACTTCCCGTCCTCCCCGCCGACGCGGGGGTGCTCCGCCTCCGGGGGTGATGTTGTGCGTGAACTCCTGGTCCTCCCTGCCGACGCGGGGGTGCTCCGATCCTCGGACGCGAGCCGGTCTACCTGCTCGGGTCCTCCCCGCCGACGCGAGGGTGTTCCACGACCAGGCCCCGGAGGACGGGGCGACGATCGGTCCTCCCCGCCGACGCGGGGGTGTTCCGTACTGCTCCTCCCATTCGACGCCCGTCAGGTCGTCCTCCCCGCCGACGCGGGGGTGTTCCGCGAGATGGGGGTCGTCGACCAGGTTCCCGCACGTCCTCCCCGCCGACGCGGGGGTGTTCCGTCCGCCAGGTTCGTGGCGATCAGGGTCTTGTCGTCCTCCCCGCCGACGCGGGGGTGTTCCGGCGGCGGGCCGGTTCATCACGGCCATGGGCCGGTCCTCCCCGCCGACGCGGGGGTGCTCCGTCCACCGCCAGCCTCACCTTCGCCCGCGCCTGGTCCTCCCCGCCAACGCGGGGGTGTTCCGTGGCTTGAGGACGTGACCGGCCTCGTTGAGGAGTCCTCCCCGCCGACGCGGGGGTGTTCCGGCGGCACCGCGGCGCGTGCGTCCGATGACCCGGTCCTCCCCGCCGACGCGGGGGTGTTCCGGAACACGCCCGCGCCCTCGAGGGAGGGACTCGGTCCTCCCCGCCGACGCGGAGGTGTTCCGGTCTCGCCGCCATCGGGGTACGGGGTGTCACCGGTCCTCCCCGCCGACGCGGGGGTGTTCCGCCCTCCTCGATCCCGATGCGGGAGACCCGAGAGTCCTCCCCGCCGACGCGGGGGTGCTCCGCCCTCGTTCAGAATCCGGGCCTGCGGGTACAGGCGCTCCCGCCGACGCGGGGATGTTCCCGGGTCCGCGCCGGTGCGCGGCACAGGTGCAAAGTCTTCCCTGCCGACGCGGGGGTGTTCCGCTGGGGAACGGCCGGGCGACCTGTGCGTGCACGTCCTCCCCACCGACGCGGGGGGTATGCCGGTCCGCAAACGGTCGATCTCGTACGACGCGGAGTCCTCCCCGCCTACGCAGGGGTGTTCCGAACCCGACCGGTCCGGCGCTGCTCCTGTCACGGTCCTCCCCGCCGACGCGGGGGTGCTCCGACGGTGGGGAGCACGATGTACAGGAACGCCAAGTTGCCGGCCAACACCGGGATGCTCCGATCAGACAGGATGGTGCTCGTGGCCGACGCTGGTCCTCCCCGCCGACGCGGGGGTGCTCCGATGTCCGTCTCCGGGTTCTCGACGTTGCCGAGGTCCTCCCCGCCGACGCGGGGGTGTTCCGTACCTGCTCTCACGCATCGTCAGGTGTGGACGGTCCTCCCCGCCGACGCGTGGGTGTTCCGTACTCCGTCTGAACGTCAGTGTGGTTGCTGTCGTCCTCCCCGCCGACGCGGGGGTGTTCCGTGGGCCGAGGAACAGAAGAGGTGACGACGTGGGTCCTCCCCGCCGACGCGGGGGTGTTCCGCGAGTCGACCTCAGACGGCCGTTCCCTCGTGGGTCCTCCCCGCCGACGCGGGGGTGTTTCGAAGCAGGCCTGAGCCGACAGCACGGCCCAGGCGTCCTCCCCGCCGAGGGGGTGTTCCGCCAGGCGCAGGTTCGCGGACGGCACGATCCACGTCCTCCCCGCCGACGCGGGAGTGTTCCGAGCCCTCCTAACGGCCTGAGGGGTCGTCTCGTGTCCTCCCCGCCGACGCGGGGGTGTTCCGGCCGCACCGCCTCCGGTGACCTGGCGCCGCTCGTCCCTCCCCGCCGACGCGGGGGTGTTCCGCCTCGGGCCGCCCATTCCCTGGCGATGCTCCTGTCCTCCCCGCCGACGCGGGGGTGTTCCGTCTTGGCGGAAGTCGTCTTACGGGCAGCAGTCGTCCTCCCCGCCGACGCGGGGTGTTCCGTCGGATGTGTTCGCGGACCGGCGTTGCATGTCGTCCTCCCCGCCGACGCGGGGGTGTTCCGATAGGGGGCGAGGACGCCACCGCAGCGATCGCGTCCTCCCCGCCGACGCGGGGGTGTTCCGGTACGGCCGTCGATCGACTTACAGGGGCCGCAGTCCTCCCCGCCGACGCGGGGGTGTTCCGGTACGGCCGTCGATCGACTTACAGGGGCCGCAGTCCTCCCCGCCGACGCGGGGGTGTTCCGGAACGATGATCACTAGAGTGTGATCGGGTGCCGTCCTCCCCGCCGACGCGGGGGTGTTCCGTACAACAACGCCGACCCGGTGCAGCCGGGCGCGTCCTCCCCTCCGACGCGGGGGTGTTCCGCCATATACCGACCCGTCTCGCGGCTTCCGCCCGTCCTCCCCGCCGACGCGGGGGTGTTCCGACGGTCGCGGCGATCGCGATGTGGCTGTGGCGGTCCTCCCCGCCGACGCGGGGGTGTTCCGCTGACCATCGCTCTGGATCGTCGGGTGGAGGAGTCCTCCCCGCCGACGCGGGAGTGTTCCGATCGTGCCGCAGGTGATGAGGAAGACGACGACGTCCTCCCCGCCGACGCGGGGGTGTTCCGGCGGTCCACCGCATTTCGCTGGTGCCGGACGGGTCTTCCCCGCCGACGCGGGGGTGTTCCGCAGCTGCTCGCCGCCGCCGGGAGCAGGACGACGTCCTCCCCGCCTACGCGGGGGTGTTCCGCCCGCCATCCACGACGCCGAGGCCCACGTCGTGTCCTCCCCGCCAACGCGGGGGTGTTCCGGCGGCGTGCGGCCTCGTCCTCGCGGACCGGATGTTCCTCCCCGCCGACGCGGAGGTGTTCCGTTCGGGGGTGGGTCGCTGATGCCGCACCTTCGGTCCTCCCCGCCGACGCGGGGGTGTGCCGTTGTAGCCGACGCCGGCCCAGCCCTGGCCCAGGTCCTCCCCGCCGACGCGGGGGTGTTCCGCCCGACACGCAGTACAGGGACGCGGAACTGACGTCCTCCCCGTCGACGCGGGGGTGTTCCGGGGATGCAGGAGCTGACGAACGGTTCGCCGCGTCCTCCCCGCCGACGCGGGGGTGTTCCGTGGATCACCTTCCGGGCCGTTCCTGTGTTCGAGTCCTCCCCGCCGACACGGGGTGTTCCGTACGGGCGGGCCCCGGTGACGTGCAGGGCCCAGTCCTCCCCGCCGACGCGGGGGTGTTCCGGCCTCTCCACCAGCTGGACCCTGGCCCGGCTCGTCCTCCCCGCCGACGCGGGGGTGTTCCGGTGCTCGCGTGGGTCACCCCGGACAAGCACCAGTCCTCCCCGCCGACGCGGGGGTGTTCCGCAGCTCGGTCTCCGGATCGGCCTCGCGGTCGAGTCCTCCCCGCCGACGCGGGGGTGTTCCGATCGCCGCCGCGTTCGACCCGCCCCTGACGTTGTCCTCCCCGCCGACGCGGGGGTGTTCCGATGGTGCCGACCTGCACCAGCCCTTCCGAGCCGTCCTCCCCGCCGACGCGGGGGTGTTCCGCCGCTGGCCAGCTTCGTGGGCGAGGCGGTGATGTCCTCCCCGCCGACGCGGGGGTGTTCCGACGAACTCGAGCGGGTCGCCGCCCAGGACGCCGTCCTCCCCGCCGACGCGGGGGTGTTCCGTTCATGGGCAGCATGTGGTGCTCGCAGAGCGCGTCCTCCCCGCCGACGCGGGGGTGTTCCGCTGCGCTGGGTCGCGCTGACGGAACTGGACGAGTCTCCCCGCCGACGCGGGGGTGTTCCGTATCAGCCCGTCTCCGCGATAAGGCTGAGGGTGCCCTCCCCGCCGACGCGGGGGTGTTCCGGTTACGCGCGGCGCGCTGCCCCGAACAACCTGTCGTTTCCACCGATGCCGTGTGTTCCGCTGCGGACCACGTGGCACGGCCTGGACGTCGTTCCTGTCGATGTGGTGCTGGGAAGGCTGGCGCCCTATGGCCCTGCCTTGCCGGTCTAATGCTTCAGACCTCGATGTATGCGACGACGACCACGGTGCGCAGTGCTGTGACCCAGTACAGGAGGCGTACGTGTTCGATCTCGTCGGTGTACTGGTGCAGGTGGGGGTTGGTGGCGTCGCCGGGCAGGGGTTCGCCGATGTCGGGGTCGACGGAGATGACGACCAGGGCGCGGTCCAGGGCGTGGAGTTTCCCCATGTGGGCGTGATGCAAGTCACACCCTCGTATGGGTGATGCGCCGCGCTGACGACCGCGTTTTTTAGGTCGATTTGTCGGGGATTCACACGTGCATAAATCCAACTCGGCACGGCCGCCGTGATGCGGCGCCGGACTTTACACGCACCCTCTGACAATCACATCCCCGAAGGGCACGTTTCTTCATACGCCGGCGCTGTCCCGTGCGGGCCTCAGCCTGGACGGGACGTGCTGCGCCTGCCGGCCTCTTCCTCTACGAGCAGGACTCCGTGCCATGTCATCGGCGTCGATCCCAGCGACCCGAGGATGCCGCCAGCCCCGCGGCCGTGAACGCGCCTCCGTCCACGGGTGCCCGAACTTCAAGGGCGTGAGCAGCTGCGGTGACGGGCGCCCACGTCCGGGCACTTCCTGGGCCGCCCGTCGCCCCCACCCGCCCGCCACCGGGGCCAGGCGATCGCTGCTCGACCAGCTGCACGCCCTTGTCCTTCGCAGCCAGAGCCCCGGGGCCGGCTCGTTCCGCGGAGCAGCCACGGTCGCGTCGAGGGGAGGCGGTATGACCATTGCACTCACACGGGCGGCGCACTCGGCGAACCGCCGATAGCGCCCCTCCCCCGGCCGCTATCAACAGCTCATGCTCACCTCAGTGCTGCGCGGTCTGGCCGCCGCCTCCCTCGCCGTCCTGTCCGTCACCGCGTCCACGCCTGCGGCCCACGCCGCGGAGACGCTTCCTGTCGCGGAAGCGGTCACGCACCTGCCGGTCGATGCCGAGTCCCGCGACGGTTACGACCGTGATGCCTTCCGCCACTGGAACCGCGGGGAGGATCCGGCCGACGGCTGCTCGACCCGCAACGAAGTCCTCATCACCGAGGCTGTCGAGCCGCCCACGGTGGGGCCCGGGTGCCGGCTGTCGAGCGGGCGCTGGTGGTCCTACTACGACCAGACATGGGTGACCTCGGCCTCCGGACTGGACATCGACCACATGGTGCCGCTCGCGGAAAGCTGGGACAGCGGTGCATCGGCATGGACGGCCGAGCGGCGTGAGGCGTACGCCAACGACCAGAGCGCGCAGGCGTCGCTGGTGGCGGTCACGGCACGGTCGAACCGGTCCAAGGCCGACCAGGACCCGGCCCAGTGGCTGCCGCCGGCCGCCGAGGTGCACTGCCGGTACGTCGCCGAGTGGGTGGCCACGAAGCTGCGCTGGAGCCTGACGGCGGACGAGACAGAGGTCGCGGCGCTGCGGGAGGCGGCGGACGGCTGCCCGGAGCAGAGCGTGACCTACGAGCCCGCCGCGTAGCGTCCTTCCCGCCGCGGGCGGCGGGGGCGGGAATCGGAGCCGGCCGCCTGGCAGACGCCCGGCGGCCGGCTCCTTCGCGCGGGCGGCTCGGTCAGCCGTGGTAGGTGATGTAGCCGTTGCCGTCCCTGTCGTTGGCCTTCTTCGAGTAGGCGTGGACGTCGGCGCGGGCGCCGCCGGGCTTGTAGAGGTAGATGGTGTCCTTGTCGTTGTTCCAGATGAAGTTGCAGTTCTGGCGGTAGGCGACGTTGCCCGCGTCGGAGTCGGTGCCGCGGCCGCCGCGCAGGCTGACCTGGTCGCCGGGCTGCAGGGTGTGGTTCTTGGTGAAGGTGAAGGAGTTGCCGGCGGCGTCCTTGACCTTGTAGCCCTTCAGGTTCACCGTCGCCGTCTTCGAGTAGTTCTTGATCGTCAGGTACTCGTTCTTCGTGTTGCCGCCCGAGCACTTGTTGGAGTCCCGGCCCGGAGCGTCGTACTGCACGCCCTTGATCTTCAGGGCCGACGAGTACTCGGCCGCCTGCGCCGGAACAGCACCGGCCAGGCCGAGCGCGGCAACGGCCGCCGTGGTCGCAGCAGCGGTCACAGTGCGCCTGATGCGCATGAGGAATCCCCCCTCAGTGGTGCGAATGGAGCGCACGGAGCCTACCGGACGTGACCACAGAGTGTTGGTCAAGTGAAGGAAATGTGCTCGCGTTTCCGGCGGGCTCGGGCCTGCGTCGGCCTGCCGGGGACCCGCAGGGGTGAATACGAAGCGGGAAGAGAACTGCCGGCCACAGCGGGGCGTCGTGCCGGTCATGGAAGCGATCAACGATGTGCACGTGTCCGAGCCCGGCCTGGTCGTGGTCGACGTCGCCGCAGCCGACGACGAGACCGCGTTCGCCTTCCACACGGCGCTGGCCGCCCAGTGGGCGACGACCTCGGTGGAACGCACCACACGCGAGGCCGGACAACCAGGCGTCCGACTGCGCTGCTACCTCGACCTGCGCCAGCCCATCACCGCACCAGGCCACTCCGACAGCTGAGGACCGGTCCGCACCCAACCCGCGACAGGCGAGCCACGCCAAAGGTCCACGCGAGAAAGGGCGTCTACCGGACGAGTGGCGCCTTGCCGACATGCGAGAGCCCCGACCGCTGCGGGAGCAGGGCCAGGGCTGCGCAAGTAGTTACAGGTCCTGGACGGCGCGCAGGGCGGCGTCCACCCGGGCCATGTCCGCGGCATCGACGGGGCCGAGGAGCTTGGCGCCGTCGAACCGGTCGATGCGCAGCTGTGCGATGTTGACGGCGACGGCGGTGCACGGGAGTGGGTCGCCGATGACGACGGACATGGCGGTGTCGGGGTACCGGCCGCTGTCGTGCAGCACGATCACGAGGACCGCGCCGTAGGCCTCTTCGAGGCCGGTCAGGCTGATGATCAGGACGTTGCGGCCGTCAGGGAGCGACCAGATTTCCCCACGGTTCACAGGGTGTCGCCCTCACCCGCCAGGTCATCGCCGAGGCCGAGCGCGGCCAGCTGCTTCGCGGCATCGAGGGTGGCGGCGCGGCGGGCTGCGCGCACGACGTACGCGTTCACGCTCAGGCCGGCCTCGGACGCGGCGGCCCGGATCGAGGGGGCTATGTCGTCCGGAACGCGCAGGGTCATCGTGGTGACAGACATGGTTGCAGGATAGCCACCGGATTGTGGTGGCGTAAGAGGTCATCTCGTTTGGTTCTCCGGGCGACTGGGAGAGCGCCTGCGGCTGCCGGGGCGTGCAGGGTCACATACCGCGGTCCGGCCCGCTCCACGGCTCCGGCCGTTCGTCAAGCGGTCATCGGAAGTCGGCGCAGCTGTACCGGGCCGGGGTAGAAGGCGGAGGTATTGGGGCCAGCCATGTCTTCGCCGATGAGGTAGCGGTAGAGCCATTCTGCGAAGCTCATTTCGAACCGATCCCAGCCGCCTTCGCCGTCTTCAACCAGGAGCCCAGGGGCCGCATCGTCCGCAGCCGTAAGGAACAGCGTCTCGCCTCGGTCGGTGCTCGCGATCGGCCACAGCCCGTTGCGGGTGCCGAAGCTCAACTCCGTGAGACCGAACAGCAGGCGAGGGTCCTCGTCCGGGTCGAGGTCGTCCCAGGAGACCTCGGACCAAGCGCGGATCGTGTCCCGTATCTCCTGGCCCAGATTCCAGCGTTCGGTCGCGGGGTGGTGCAGGTACACGTGGCCGTTGAGCTGGATGGGAGCGTATGCGTCCACGAGGGTCTGATAGTCGGCCGGCAGCCGGATGCCGAGTTCTGCGTGGAGCCGGTCCCAGGCGGAGGGGTCCGCGTAACGGTTCTGGGCCGGGCCGAGCATCGCCATGGCGGCGGCCAGGTAGTCGGTCATGGCGTTCCTCGCTGGCTTGTGTCGTCTTTGCGACAGGATCATCCCAGCTCGGAGGTCTCGATCAGGCTGCCAGCCTGCGGTAACAGATCAGGGCGGCGGCGATGCCGGCGAAGGCCAGGAAGTGTTCGGCCTTGCGCTCGTAGCGGCGGTGCAGACGGCGGCACCCGGACAGCCATGCCACCGTGCGCTCCACGGTCCAACGGTGACGGCCGAGGCGTTGGGAGGATTCGATGCCCCTGCGGGCGATGCGCGGTGTGATGTTGCGTGAGCGGAGCCACGTGCGCAGTCGGTCGAAGTCGTAGCCTTTGTCGCCGTGCAGCTTGGCTGGTCGACGGCGGCGCGGCCCGCGGCGGGAGCGGATGGGTGGGATGCCCCGCACCAAGGGTTCCAGACCCTGGCTGTCGTGGGTGTTCGCAGCCGAGATCCCGATGGAGAGGGGCAGACCGGTCCGCTCCGTGATCAAGTGGATCTTGGATCCCTTCTTGCCGCGATCTACGGGATTCGGACCCGTCAGGTCCCCCCTTTGAGGGCCCGCATGTTCACCGAGTCGATGGCGCACCGTGACCAGTCCAGTCCGCCGCGTGCACCGAGCTCGTCCAGGACCAGGCGGTGCAGCTTGCTCCACACTCGGGCCCGGCTCCACTCGGTGAAGCGGCGGTGCGCGGTCGGCCCGGACGGGCCGAATCCCGGCGGAAGTTGTCGCCACGTGCAGCCAGTCGTGGCCACGAACACGATGGCAGCCAGCACCTGTCGGTCCCCATACCGGCGTCGTCCCCCACCTTGTGGGCGCACCGGCGCTGCCGGAACCACTCGCTGGAACAATTCCCACAACCCGTCCGGCACCAGCCGCTCCACCATGGACATCACGCCGGTCAGCCTAGTGATCAAGCCAATTGAGATGATCTCTAAGTGAGCGTTTGATTCTGATATTGGATGGTTCAGGGGGAATTCCAGGAGCCGTTTGAGAGCTCAGCGAAGCGATTCGCCGGAAACACGGCTTATGCAGCAATCAGTGAAGCAGTAATGCGCCGGTTTCCTTCCAAGAGCTCCTGTCTCATTCAGAAACCTACCGGTTCACGCCGAGTTGAGAGCGCACGCCCTCCGCAACCAGCACCCCCGCACACGCCCTGCCCAAGCCAGCCGCCGCCACGTACGCAGACCTTATGCAGCCCTCACGGCCCTACCCCAGCGACCTGTCCGACGCCCGCTGGGAACTCATCCGCCCCACCCTCGAAGCCTGGCGCCAGGCCCGCAACGGTATCCGCAAACCCACCCACGACCTGCGCGCCCTCATGAACGCCATCCTCTACGTCGACCGCACCGGCATTCCCTGGCGCTACCTGCCCCACGACTTCCCACCCCACCAGACCGTCTACGGCTACTTCGCCCGCTGGGAAGCCGACGGCATCTTCGACCAGCTCACCGGCCTGCTACGCGGCAAAGTCCGCCAGGTCGAAGGCCGCACCAGCGAACCCAGCGCCTGCCTGATCGACAGCCAGAGCATCAAAACCTCCGCCACCGTCCCCCTGACCAGCCAAGGCGTCGACCCGGCCAAGAAGATCATCGGACGCAAGCGGCACATCGTCACCGACACCCTCGGCCTCCTCCTGGCCGTCACCGTCACCGCCGCCAGCGTCCACGACTCCGCGGCCGGCACTCAGCTCCTGACCAAGGTCGCCGCACTCCACCCGACCTCACCAAAGCCTGGGCCGACAACGGCTACAAGACCAAAGCCGTCGAACACGCCGCCCACCTCGGAATCGACCTCGAGATCGTCCAACGCGACCCCACCACCCGCGGCTTCCACGTCCAACCCCGCCGCTGGGTCGTCGAACGCACCCTCGGCTGGCTCATGCACCACCGCCGCCTGGCCCGCGACTACGAAACCCACCCCCACCGATCCGCAGCCATGATCCAACTCGCCGCCATCAACCTCATGACGCGCCGCCTCACCCACGAAGCCACCCACAACTGGCGCGACAGCTAATCCAAATGAAACAGACAACCGAGAATCAAACGCTCACTAAGGCGCCACAGATTTCGTCGTCCACCGGCCTCGTTGGCGAAGTGGATACAGCGTGCAGGAGCCGAAGAACACGGCGAGCCGAGCGAACTCCTTCGGATGCGGCTTGGGCGTTGCGACACCGTTCCAGCCCGCCTTCAGCGAGTCAGAGCAGGTCACCCGACCCCGCGATAATCCCTTATGGGAGTTTCAAGCACGTAAGACATTATGTGTGAGCTTTACGCCCGTTAAGTTCACGTGTACATGATCACGATGTAGTCACGTGACTCTGTGAGTATCTTGTGTAAGGAAGTGAAGATCGCTTAAAACTAGCTCCTCTTGGTTGGTCTCTATGGGGGGCATCTGTGCGTCCAGCACGTCCGATTGTTCTTGCTGTCGCCTTCGTGCTGGCGGTCCTGACCGGTACTGAGCAAGCCGCTCTGGCGGTGGATCAATGGATCGGTGACGAGCGTGCTGGCGTCGGTTCCCCTGATCAGCGGTGGGGTTCAGCTGAGGGGCGTGGTCACAGTGCCTCGGCGAATGCCACGGAGGCGACGGCGTCCGGGGGCCGTAGCGGTGCTCTTGCCGGGCACGGGGAACTGCCTACCGCTCGTGAGGCCGGCATCACCAGCCTCCCCACGGATGCGAAGGTGCCAGACCCGGCTCCGGCTGTGCCTACGGAGGCGCCTGTGACGCCCGAGGTGCGGGGTTTTGACGCCAAGCGGAGCAAGGAGGTGGCTTCTGCGCGCAAGGAGCAGGAGCGGACTTACCTCAATCCGGACGGCACTTACACCACCCGTTTCTACAACGAGCCAGTCAACTTCCGTATCGGTAGGGGGCACTGGCAGCCCATCGACACCACGTTGAAGCCGCATGACACCGCCGGGCCGAGCACGATGAGCGCGGGCGGAGAAGGCTGGGAAACCGCTGCGACCGAGGCGCCGATCGAGTTCGCGGGGACGGCTGACGCTGACCGAGTGGTCCGGATACGGGTCGGCGATGGCATGTCGGTCGCCTACGGGGTGAGCGATGCCCGTGCTGTTGCCGGACAGGCAGAGGGAAGTACGGTCACCTATCCCGACGCTCGGACCGGCTCGGACCTGGAGCTCATTGCCGGCGGTGACTCGGTCAAGGAGACACTTGTCCTCAAGGATGCGAGTGCGCCTACAACGTGGCGCTTCCCGCTGACGCTGGAGGGCCTGACTGCGACGATCGACGATCACGGTGGTGTCGTCTTCGCTGATGCCGATGGGAAGGTCCGTGCATGGACTCCGGCGGGTTGGATGCAGGATTCCAACCTGGCCCCGGACTCCAACGAGGGGGTGATCTCCTCTGGTGTCACCTACAGTCTGGAGGAGGAAGACGACCGTCAGGTGCTCGTCGTAACGCTGGACAAGGAGTGGCTTGCTTCTCCGGAGCGCGTCTTCCCTGTGCGGGTGGACCCCTCGGTGAAGTCCGTGGATGCCACCTCTGGCACGTACGTGGAGTACCCGTACAACCAGAACTTCGCGTCCGACACGGTGCTGAAGGTCGGCACGTACGACGGCGGGAGCCATAAGGCGGCCGCCTTCCTGAGGTTCAGCGGACTGGAGAGCACGCTGAAGAACGCGTGGGTGCTGGGCGCGAACCTGGCCATGTACAACACCTGGTCTCTTTCATGCTCGGCCCGTCCGGTGACGGTGCATCCGATCACTTCGAACTGGTCGGAGTCCACGACGGCGAAATACCCGGGCCCGTCGACGGGCGCGTCTCTGGCTTCGAAGAGTTTCGCTCACGGCTGGCGTCCTTCGGGTACGACGACCTGGTCGTGCGGGCCTGCCTGGGAGAGCATCAGACTCGGCTCGGCGGGCCGCAAGCTGGTCGACGACTGGACGCACGGTCGGAAGAAGAACTACGGCCTCGCCGTGAAGGCGTCCACGTCCGACTCCCGCGGTTGGAAGCAGTTCGGTTCGGACGACTACCCGAACGGCAAGCCGAGCCTGGACGTGACGTGGACGAAGTACGGCGCCACCTACCGACTCGGCGATTTCATCGCTCCGGTCACCGCTACCAGCGAGGGTGTCCAGAAGGTGACTGTCACCAACCAGGGACAGGAGACCTGGACCAAGGGCAGCAACTACAAGCTGCGCTACAACCTGTTCGACGCGGCAGGCAAGGAGATCACCGACTTCTCGAAGATCCGTTGGACACCTATGCCCCAGGACATCTCTCCTGGTGAGACGGTGACCCTGGATGCGAAGATCGCGCCCCTGGCACCGGCGACGTACATCGTGCAGTGGACCATGGACGTAGGCGGCGTCGGTACATTCGTCCGAGCCGGTGTACCCGGGCCCGCCGTGAAGATCGCTTCGGTAAACATTCCCCCTCAGCTGACGGCGGAATCGCCCGGCAGTGGCGTCACGGTCGACACATTGACGCCGACGCTGTGGGCCAAGGGCACGGATGCAGACCGCTATCCAAAGTCGACACTCCAGTACAGCTTCGAGGTCTGCGAGGTCGAGGGCAGCAACCTCCGCAAGAACTGCAAGACCGGCCCTCGCGTGAACGGGCAGCAGTGGGCCGTGCCTTCCGACTGGCTGTCGTGGGGCAAGTCATATGCCTGGTACGGCTACGCATACGACGGCGCCGCGACCTCTGCCCGCCCGGGCCCTGCGCTGCTGACGACCCAGGTCCCGCAACCTACCGTGACCAGCCACCTCGGAGGCTCGGACAGCGGCAAGGAGATCGGCACTCGCGCCGGCAACTACGTCACCGCAGCCACCGACGCGGCCATCACCACCGTCGGCCCCGAGCTGGCCGTCACCCGCATCTACAACTCCCTGGATCCGCGGCGAGACGGAGCCTTCGGCGAAGGCTGGTCCACGCGCTGGGACATGCGCATACGGCAAGAACCGGAAACAGCCACGGTGCTGATCACCCTCGCGGACGGCGCCCAGGTCCGCTTCGGAACGAACCCCGACGGAACATACGCCGGCCCTGCGGGCGGCGGAATCACTCTGACGCGGCAGCCTGAGGGCTGGACGATGCGGGAACGCTCCGGAGCCACCTACAACTTCCATACCAGCGGCGCACTGGAAACCGTGACCGACAGCGCCGGCCGCGTACAGCGCCTGACCCACCTCCCTGCGGACGGCGGCGAACTGCGCACAGTCACCGACATGATGTCCGGCCGCTCCTTGTCCTTCGCCTGGTCCGGCGACCACGTCAGTGCCGTGACGACCAGCGCCGTCGATGCTGACACCCCGGGCCTGACGTGGAAGTACACCTACGCGGGTGACCGGCTGACCCAGGTGTGCCCGCCCGCCTCGACCACCAAATGCACTCTTTACGAGTACGAAGACGGCTCGGTCTACCGCAGTGGGGTTCTGGACGCGGGGCCCGCCTCGTACTGGCGACTCGGCGAGCGCGAGGGCTCGGCCGCGACGAGCGAAGCAGTCTCGCGCACCGGTCAGGACAAGGCCGTCTACCGGGACGTACAGCTGGGCACCGACTCCGCCGTCGCCGGCACCACCGACACCTCAGTCGGGTTCGACGGCACGGACTCGGCGATCGAGCTGCCCTTCGACACCCTGAAGGGCGCCGCCTTCCCCGCCATCGAACTGTGGTTCAAAACCAGCACACCCTCAGGCGTCCTGGTGGGCTTCCAGGACGAGCAACTGGGAGACCAACCCCGCTCCTGGCGACCGGTGCTGAACATCGACGGAGCGGGAAAGCTCCGCGGCGAGTTCTATCTGGCAGGTGCCTCGGGCGCGACACCGATCGTATCGACGCAGCCCGTGACCGACGGACAGTGGCACCATGCCGTGCTGACCAGCGGTGCAACCAAACAAAGCCTCTTCCTGGACGGCGTCCAGGTCGGCTCACTGAACGGCCCCCTCATCGAGCAGGGCAGCGACTACGCCTACCTCGGCGCCGGCTACGCCAGTGTCGGCTGGAACGGCCTGGCCGCAGGTACCTACCTCTTCAAGGGCCAGATGGACGAGGTGGCTTTCTACAACCACCCGCTGGACCCTGCCACGATCAGCGACCACTATGCGGCCCGCACAGCCATCGGGCAGATGGACAAGGTCACGCTCCCGTCCGGCCGCGTGCACGCCACGGCCGCCTACGACCGGGACACCGGCCGGCTGACCGAGCACACTGACGACAACGGCGGCACATGGAAGGTTGCTGCCCCCACCTACTCGACCGCTTCCTCCTCCTACGCGGATGTGATCCAGCGCAGCGGCCCGACCGGGTACTGGCGTCTGGGCGAACGCAGCGGCGCTCAGGCCCTAAGTCCGCTGGGTGACGGCCTGCCCGGTAGCTACCTCGAGAACGTGCGGCTGGGCAGTGCAGGCATCTTCTCCGACGGTGACGACACTGCCGCAGCGTTCACCGGCGACGGGGCTGTCGAGGTACCCGTCGAGTCTTTGGGCACCAAGACGTCGATGTCGCTAGAGCTGTGGTTCAAGACCAGTGAGCCCGGTGGTGTGCTCGTCTCCAATCAGAACGCTGAATTCGGCGAGGCACCGGCCTCAGGCTGGACGCCGATGCTGCTCATCGATCCCGACGGCAAGTTGCGGGGACGGTTCTCCTTCGACGCCAACCCCCTGTTGTCGAGGGAAACTGTCACCGACAATGAGTGGCACCACGTACTGTTGACCGGCAACGAAGGCATACAGGCTCTCTTCCTGGACGGTGCGTATCAGAGCAGCACGACCACAGGCGTCGATACGACACGCTTCGCTCATGCCTTCGTCGGCGGTGGTTACTCGTCGCCCGGCTGGGACGGGCAGGAAGCCGGATACCGCAACTTCACCGGTCAGATCGATGAGGTCGCCTTCTACGACAAGCCGCTGGCCACCTTCCGAAAGTACCTGAGCCCCAAGGGCGTCGAAATGTGGCAGTACATCCCGTACGCCCAGATGGCTGGCTCCACGGACACAGCAAATCAACACATCCAGGCGCGCAGGGCTCTGGTCGAGGGGACAGGAAATCAGTACCGGGGCGTTGCCGTCGCGGACGCACCTGCCGCCTACTGGCGGCTGGGCGAAATCGAAGGAACCACTTTGCGCAGCGAGGTCGGCGGACCCGACATGGGCGCCACCTACCAACCGGACACCAGCAACTCCTCACAACTGGACGAGACTGGTGCGTTCGGGGCCGGAGATAACCGCGCTGTGCACCTCAGCAGTACTGGCCACATCGAGATATCCGGCTCACTCCCCGCCAGCAGCACCGAGCTGTCGGCCGAGCTGTGGTTCAGGACATCCAACCCGTCGGCTGTGCTGATGAGTTTCCAGAACGCTCCGATCGGCCAGACGCCCACCTCCTGGCATCCGGTATTGAACATCGACGGGGACGGCAAGCTCCGCGGAGAGTTCTTCGTCGCCGGCGGAGCAACACCGATTACTTCAGCGCAGCCTGTCACGGACGGGAAGTGGCACCACGCCGTACTCACGGCTGCCGGCACCACCCAGCACCTCTACCTGGACGGTGTCAAGGTCGGCTCTGCCAACGGTACTTTGGTAGACCAGTCCGCCCCGTATGCCTACATCGGCGCGGGTTACAGCAGCCCTGGCTGGATGGGCCAGCCCCGGGGCACCTACTACTTCGACGGTGCGATCGACGAGGTCGCCTTCTACCGCAGCTCCCTGTCCGCTGACCAGGTCTCGGCCCACTACCGGACACAGGCCGAGACAGCCTCGTCGGGCTTGACGGCCACGGTCTCAGTGACCGACCCGAAGGGGAAGACCAGCAGCACCAGCTACGACGCCCTACGCGGCCAGCGCATGGTCGCCCACAGGGACGAGACGGGCGCGGCCGTGTCGTACGCGTACGACACGGCCGGGAACCTGCACACGGTCACTGACCCCAACGGCCACACCACTGTCACCGGCCACGATGCACGCGGTAACGCCGTGTCGGCCACCAGCTGCCGCGACGCCGACTCGTGCTGGACGAGTTTCACCTCTTACTACCTCAACGCAGACGACCCGCTCGACCCGCGCAACGACAAGCCGCTGGTCTACCGGGACCAGCGCTCCAGTGACGCGAGGGACAGCCGTTACCGCACCCAGTACACGTACAACAGCCTGGGCCTGCCGACCACAGTGGTCAGGCCGGACAGCAGCACCGCCTCGACCACCTACACCACCGGTACGGAAGCCGCGGTCGGCGGCGGTACAGCTCCCGCCGGACTGGTACTGACCCAGACGACAGCGGGTGGGGCGAAGACGTCCTACCGCTACTTCGCAAGCGGCGATCTCGCGGAGGCCACCGCCCCCTCGGGGCTGGTCACGACCTACACCTACGACGGCCTCGGCCGCAAGACGTCCGAGACGCAGGTGTCCGACCCCTTCCCGAACGGCGTGAGCACGACCTACGGCTACGACGCGGCCTCGAACGTGGTCGCCGAGAGCGGCGTCGGCGTGAAGAACGAGATCACCGGCACCACCCACACCGCGAAGATCACCCGAAGCTACGACGAGGACGGCAACCTGCTGGCCGAGACAACGACGGACACCACCGGCTCCGACCCTGCCCGCACCACGACCTACCACTACGACGCGCACGGCCTCAACGACACGGTCACCGACGCCGAACAGAGCACCACCCGCTACGAGTACGACGAGCTCGGCCAGGCCGTCGGCATGACCGACGCGTCCGGCACCCACTTCACCTACAGCTACACACCACGCGGCCAGCACGCCACCACCGTCCTGGACGACTGGGCCGGCGATCCGTCCGGCATCGTCAGGGACCTGACCGTGGTGTCCAACGCCTACGACCCGGCCGGACGCCTGGCGTCCACGACGGACGCGATGGGCGCGACGACGGCGTACACGTACTTCGACGACGGACTGCCGGCCACAACCACGGCCCGACAGGTCACCCAGGGCGATGGCAGCAGACACGACATCCTGTTGGAGTCCAACACCTACGACCCTGCCGGGAACCTGACCAAGCAGGTCACCGGGGGCGGCATGACCACACAGACCTACACCGTCGATGCCCTGGGCCGCACCACGACCAGCGTCCTGGATCCCGGCGGCCTCAACCGCACCAGCACCTTCACCTACGACGGTGACGACCGCGTCAAGCAGGCCACACAGTCCGTCATCGGGGACAAGAAGGTCACCACGACCTCGGAATACGACACCGCAGGCAACCTGACCCAGCAGACCGTCACCGACGGCACCACCACCCACACCACGACCAGCACCTACGACGACCGCGGCCTGCCGCTGACCACGGTCAGCCCGCGCGGCAACGCCCCCGGCGCCGACCCCAGCCTCTTCACCACCAGCTACCGCTACGACGCACTGGGCCGCCTGGTGCAGGAAAGCGCGCCGCAAGTACAGGTCGAGGAGGACGGCACAGCGGCAACGACCGTCCGGCCAACCACGTTCACCGGCTACAACACCTTCGGCGAGGCCACCGAAACCAAGGACGCACGCGGCAACGTCACCCGCATCCAGGTCGACCTTCTCGGCCGCGCCACCGCCATAACCCTGCCTGACTACACCCCACCAGGCACGGCCACCGCCCTGACGGCCACCACCCGCACCACATACACCCCGCTCGGACAGCCGCAGACGGTCACCGACCCGCTGGGCCGCGTCACCCGCTACGGCTACGACCAGCTCGGCCAGCTCACCACCACCACGGACCCGGTGGCCAACGCCGCCGACGCCCTCGCCGCAGCCGAGACGGAGCCGGGCCTGCTCCTGGGCCCGTCCACGAGCGCCGAAGGCGGCGGCGTCACCCGCCACACCTGGACCCCGACCGGTCTCCAGCTCTCCACCACCGACCCGACCGGCGCCCGCACCGAGGCCACCTACGACGAGCTGGGCCGTCAGCTGACCGCCACCACCGTCGAGCGCTACCCCGCACCGCAGAACCTGACCACTCGCTACACCTGGGACGACGCCGGCAACCAGACCGCGTCGACCACCCCAGCCGGTGTCACCACCACCAGCACCTACAACCCCGCCGGCGAAGTCCTCTCCGTCACCGACCCGGCCGGCACCACCCGGTTCGGCTACGACGGCCTCGGCCGTCAGACCGAAACCACCGACGCCACCAACCGCCGTACCGCCACCACCTACGACACCCTCGGCAACCCCATCGCCGTAACCGACTACGGCACCGGCACCACGGCCCTGCGCACCCGGACCGCCGAGTTCGACGCCGACGGCAACCTCACGACGGCCGTCTCGCCGCAGACCAAGGCACGCAGCACCTACACCTACGACGCCCTCGGCCGTATGATCCAGCAGGTCGAACCCGTCTCCGACACCGCATCCATCACCACCACATTCGGCTACGACGCCGCAGGCAAACGCACCCGGCTGACCGACGGACGCGGCAACAAAACCGTCTACACGTTCAACAGCTGGGGCCTGCCCGAGTCCACCATCGAACCACCGACCACCGCACACCCTGACGCCGCAGACCGAACCTGGACCACCGTCTACGACAAGGCCGGCCAGGCTGTCACCGAACACCTTCCGGGCGGCGTCAAACGACAGAGCACCTACGACGGCCTCGGCCGCCTCATCCACGAGACCGGCACCGGAGCCGAGGCGACCACCGCGGACCGCACCCTGGGCTACGACCTCGCCGGCCGGCTGACCTCCGTCGGCGTCGCCGGCCCCCTCAGCCACAACACCTACACCTACAACGACCGCGGACAGCTCCTCACCGCGGACGGCCCCTCCGGAACGGTCAGCTACACCTACGACGCCGACGGCAACATGACCGAACGCACGGACGCCAAGAACACCACCAGCTACGGCTACGGCCCCGCCGGCCGGCTCGAGTGGCTGTGGAACGAAATGACCGGCGCCGACATCTGGTACTCCTGGGACGCCGCAGGCCGCCCCCTCATGGAGCAGTACGCCATCCAGCCCGAAGGCTCCACCGAGTGGACCGAGTCAGCCCGGCGCAGCTACGGCTACGACAGCCTCGGACGACTCACCGACGACATCGTCACCTCCCCCGACGAGCAGACCCAGATCACGGCCACCACCTACGCCTACGACCTAGACGACCAGCTCACCTGGAAGAACACCAGCGGCACCGCGGGAGCGGGAGAACACGTCTACGGCTACGACCAGGCCGGACGCATGTCCTACTGGACCCACGGCGACACCACTACCCACTACACGTGGGACGCCGCCGGAAACCGCACCAAAGCCGGCACCGCCACGGCCACCTACGACGCACGCAACCGCCTGCTGACCGACGGCTCCACCGCCTACGCCTACACACCACGCGGCACCCTCAGCACAGTCACCACGGGAACCACCGCACGGTCACTCACCTTCGACGCCTTCGAACGCAAAATCACCGACGGCACATCGACCTACACCTACGACTCCCTCGACCGCGTCGCCCAGCACGGAACCACCACCTTCCGCTACGACGGCGGCTCCAACAACCTCCTCGACGACGGCACCACCAACTACACCCGCACCCCCGCCGGTGCCCTGCTGGCCAGCAGCAACGACACCACCACGCAGTGGTCGCTCACCGACCAGCACACCGACCTCGTCGCCGGCCTGTCCACCGACGGCCTCCAGGTCACCGGCTCCACCGCCTACGGCCCCTTCGGCACCACCACCGCCACCGACGGCAACATGCCCGACCTCGGCTACCAATCCGGCTGGACCGACCCCGCCAACGGCAACGTCAACATGGCAGCCCGCTGGTACCAGCCCGGCACCGGCTCCTTCGCCTCCCGCGACACCTGGCAACTCGATCCTCGCCCTTCGGGCCATGCCAACCGGTACAGCTACGGCTTCGGTGGGCCGCTCTCAGGAACCGACCCCAGTGGTCATTGCTTCGGTCCGGTCCTCGTCATCTGCGCGGGAGCGGGAGCCGAAGCCCTTGGATGGGGCACCGTGGCTGGCATAGGCGGCGTGGGCCTCGGATGGGGCATCTGGGAATGGACGCACGCCGATTGGAGAACGACAACCGGCACGTACAGTCACTCCAACGTCTGGTCCAACTCCTGGGCTGGCTCAGCCGCCTCCTCCGTCGCAGCACAGGCCGATGCCCTCGCCGCGAATGCCTGGAGAGGCAGCTCAGCACTCGTGGACACCGGCACTGACCGCTACTTCCGCACACAGGGCTGCACCTATTCCTGCTCGAGCAGTGTCGTGTCAAGGGCACGATCCCACCGGGTTACCCCACCACGCCCGGTCATCGATCAGAACCCGAACAACGGGAAGAACCCCAAACCCGCTCCTGAGCGTCCCGCCCCCAAGCCCGACTGGGACCCCAAGGGCAGTGGCGGCTGGACCCCCGACGACGTCGTCAACATGGTCGTCACCGCGCTCCAGATGCTGGACTTGAACAGCAACGACCAGTACATGCCGCAATCCGCGCAATCTCGGGCTCCATCGCCATCTGGCGGAACGGGTAACACCCAGGGCACGGACGAGCGCGATGACCCGAACTGCACCACACACCTCGCAAAGACCCGGGTACAGCGCGGCATGGGCGGCATCGTCTGTTTCCGGGCCCCGAAGAACGCCACTCAGGATCAGATCGACGAACTCAAAGACCACATCGCGGCCCTCAACGCCATTCCCGGCTACTGGTCCCCGTCCGGCCGAGTCTCGCCGGGTGGCACGGATGTCATCGGCACGGACGGCAAGCCATCGAAGCTGGAGAAGGTGGCTGAGCAAATCAAGGCCAAGCACATACGCGAGGTCGAGGGAACCCCGTACGAGTACAATGGGAATGTCGCGGGCCACCTGCCCGACACCACTTGGTCCGGCAAAACGACCCCCTACTGCTGGCACCAGCAGGACGGTGATGTGAATTCCCGCGTCGGCTCGTACGCACAGAAATACGCTGTGGGGTATCGTCCGACGGGCTTTTACTACGCAGGCGTGAGCAAGGACCCCAGCACCTACACTACGCAGTACGTGACCGGCAAGGTCGCGAAGGGGCCACACAACATCTGCCGAATCAGCCGTCCATAGGAGGTAGTACATCTTGGACATGCGTCAGTTGACCGGCGAGCTGATGAGTGTGCGCATCGCCCAATACCTGGCTGAGGACCCCGTCGGACTTTTCCCGATTCCCCGCCTGTATCCGCCAGCGGGCACGGACGCCGTGCGTGCACTGGGGGAGAGGGCGCGGCAACCACTGGAAGCCGGGTACCGTGAGTTCCTCTCCCTCACTGATGGCTTGGACGGCTTTGACCTCACCATGCCCCTCTTCGGCTGTAAGGACTGGGTGGAGGAGGACGGCCCGGGCGCGACCGCACTGCATTTCCTGGACGGTCTCTGGGAAGCCGACACTCCGGTGGACGTGGGCCTTCCCGAGGACGTGGCACTCTTCCCGGTGTCGGTGAACAAAGACGTGTCAGTAGGAGTGTTCATGCTGCACCGGCCGGATGTCCTTCCGGAGCGGTGGTGGTGGATCGGTGAGGGCAGCAGCTTCTTCTTCCCGACCTTCGTCGATCTACTGGGGTACGCAATCGACCCTCTGTCCTCAGCGCCTCGCGAGTACGTGGACTGATCCCGTTCGTCGGCCCAAAGGAACACTCCGAAGCGCTCGACCCGGACACCCCGACACCTGAACACGACATGACGGGTGGGCGGGTCCAACCGGTCCCGCCCACCAGTGCGATGAAGCTCAGCGAAGCTGTGGAGGCGTCCGGGGCGGAGGAACAGCCGGAAGGTTCTCCCATGGTGGTCGCCCGCCCCGGGCTCACTGCTCCAGCACCCGCCGGTTGACCACGTGCAGGCGCTGCTGCCGGGCGAAGGCGTGGGCAGGCCCCCAGATCCTTCCGTTGGTCACCATCACGACGATGTCGCCGCCGTGTACCGGCCGGCCAGTGCCGTTGAGCGTCTGCAGCTCCGGCGTCCCGACAGCCGCTCCGTCCAGCCCCCTTCCTGCGGTGCTTGCACTGGATCACCCACAGTCGACCGAGCGGATCATGCCCCTTCACGTCGGCGCCGAGGTCGCCCCGGCCGCCGCAGCGCAGCGCATCGAGGGAACCGTCCCGGGCCAGCAGGTCACGTACGGCATCCTCGAAGGCGCTGTGGTGCATAGCGTCCAGCTGACCGAGCGAGTAGGTCAGGCCCCCTCACCCCCAGCTGAGCGGACCGAATCGGGTCAACCTGCCGGTAGGCCCAGCCCGCGAGGGCGAGAAGCGCCAGTAGGCCGAGCACAACCAGCACCCACCCGTGCGCCCACACCCACTGTCCGACGACTACGCCCCCGCCCCGCTCGGCAGCCAGCACGACGTCCTCGCAGCCATCACCCAGGCCATCCCCGACACCGACCTTTCCGACCGCACCTGGGGCGAACTCCTCGGCCCCACCTGGTCCATGGAGCTCAACATCGGCACAGAAGACCCGGTCGACTCGATCATGCTCCACGTCCGCGGAGGCGGCGACGACGTCCTCTCCCCTGTCTTTCGCCTCGCAGGAGCCCTACGCTGCAAGGTTCTGGACTGCGCCGAAGGAGACCTGATCACTCCACTAGAAACCTCCGGATGGCACCGCTTCCAGCAGTACCGCGACCGCATGCTCCGCTCCCATCGCTAAAGGCTGAGGCGCGAGGACACACTCTCCGTGACGGCGGAGGCGATCAACATCACGAGATTGTCGGTCCAGCAGTCAGACTCCTTGGTCGCGACCTCGGTACCGCAGCCGCTGCACACAAGGTTGGGGCCGTCCTGGCCGGCGAGTCCGCAGCAGCCAACGAGACGCCGAGAATCGGGGTGCAGCGCAGTCTTCGGTACGTCATCCGGGTGAAAGATCAGCAGACTGGCGTCGAAATTGACCTTGAAGGTCCCCGGGGCCATCCGGGGCGAGACGACCTCATGGCCCACCGGCCGCTCCGGCCCCCTCAGCGGTTCCCCCTGAGCCACCTCCCTTGGCAGGAGCTGCTGACAGCTGACGCAGTGAAAGGTGGTCATAGCGTCTTCCTCCTTGCCTCCGCACGAGGAGAGGCGTGAGCGAGCCTCTATGGCAGTCCCGCAGCTGCCGTGGCCTGCCACACGGCGGTGACACGCCCTTCCTCCCAGTGCCACCACCCCTTGGCCTCTCCATGTTCCAAGAGCTTCCGAATCCGAGGCAGGTCCGCATCCGATGGCACGTCGAGCGCCACCATCCGGAACTGCTCGATACCCTCGCCGGTCGTGCCGAGCCGGTGAAAGGTCTCCAACACGGTCTGCCGAGCGGCAGCTGAGCCGCCGTCCTTCATGACGATCAACCGGATGGTGCAGTTCTCTGAAGCCTGCACCGTCTCGCCAGCCCAGCGGACGCCTTCATCATCGAGCTCCACCCGGATGATGTCGTCGCTGGCGACTCCGCGTACGAACCAGGGAGTGTTGTCCAACCGAACGGTTCCGTCGCCGAGGTCCACCGCCCACAAACTCTCCACGCTCGCCGGCGGCCAGCCGTCCTCGTCTACCTCCAGGCGGAAGTGGACCTTCACGTGGTCGTCCCTGATGCTTGTCACCGCACCATCATCCACAGCCACCGTCGTCGTGGGAAACGATGGCAATCCTGATAGGACTGATCCATTCCTCAGGAACGCTCAGGCGTGAAGTGCCTTCAGAGCCGCGGTGCTCGGTTTCAGGCGACAGACAATCTGTGCCACCAGTGACTGCAGCCGTCGGAGCAGAAGCGCTCACGGCGTCGCGCATCGGCAATCGTGAGCACCGCGATCAGCAGCCTGAAAGCCTTACGGCGTTCGTCGAGGGGTGTGAGACCGGCAATCTTCCCCAGCTGCTCGTCGGTCCGGCCTGGCGAGATCAGCACTGCGGGCGTATGGGTCAGGCGCAGCCCGGCACGGCGGATGGCCTCCTGCGCGTCCTCGGCCGCAGCGCGCGCCTGGACGCAGTGATGGCGCAGGAACAGCAGCGCCTCGGACTGCTCTTTCTGGCCGAGGCTGTCGAACCATTCGATGCCCTCTGATATCGGGCGCAGCCCCTGTGCGAGCTCGTTGAGCAGGACGCCGCGTTCATTCATGATTGCCTCCCGTGGGACGGACGCCGCTCCGCAGCGGTGATCAGGACTCCGAGCAGCCTTGCCAGATCGGCCGCGCCTTCGGCGTCGTCGGCCCAGCGGGTGGTCTGCAGCGGGTGAACCTGGTCGAGGAGGACGCCTTCGCGTGCAAGGACGAAGGCCAACGCCAGCATTGCCGCGCGGGCATTGCCGTCCTCGAACGGATGGAAGAAGAGGATGTCGAGGTATGCCCGGGCAGCACGTGAGGGGAGGGGCAGATTCGGTTGAACGCTCTCGGACAGACAGTGCTCGAACAGCGCCTGCGTATCGGGTGCAAGACCGTAGCGCTCCCGTCCGCCCTTCGCGAAGGCCGGCATCGTGCGGAAACCGACGAGGTCGTGGCCCAACACGGTCCGCTGCCACTTCGCCATCAGGGTGAAAGCCAGAGGCCTGCCCTGCTCCGCGTCGGCAAAGGCCACGTCGAGGGCGTTCAGGACCCGCGCGGTCCCACCGCTGTCACGTCCACCTCGCGTTGCCATGAAGAAACTCCGGAAGCCGTCGCGGGCCGGTGCTCCAGAGACAGGGGACGCGCCGCGCCAGGACGGCCAGGAGATCTCCGGCCGGATGAGCAGCCAGTCGGCGAGGCTGTCCTTCAGTTGGCCGGACCCGGAGGTCATCTGATTCCGCCCACGCCTCTGGCGAACCGCGAACTGACCGCGGCCGAACCGGCTAAAGGCAACGTTTAGGAGCGCAGCAGTGAGGCGTGGATGCGGGCGATGGCCCGCAGCACCTCCTCACGGTTCTTGGCCTGCTGCATCCATGCAGGCAGGCGCGCCACCACGGTCATCCTTCGGCCGTGATCGTTCCAGGGAATCCCCTCACGCAGCGATGCCTGTACGAATCGTCTGATCAGGTCCAGGTGTTCCAGGTTGTAGGCCCATACCCACCCATGCCGGGTCTCGGTCTGCAGCCAAAGACGGACATCGAAGTACGGGTCTGTAGCTGGCGCGTTCCGGTCCCGGCGCAGGGCCACACCGCCACGGCTCCAGTCCTTCGCCATCCCACAGCTCCGACAAACGAGACGCCTTGGCGCGAAGAGGCTCTGGTCGCGAACCCCCGACGCGTCTGGTGTCGTACCGATGTGCGCGACCTTTCCGCAGCCGGGACAGCGCACGAGAACCGACGTGAGGAAGTCGTACTTCGTACTCCGGGGATCCCGGAACCGGTGGTGCGTGGAGATCGAACTCATTCGAGCAGTATGCGAGCCACGTGCCCAAGGCTCCCACGGGTTAAATCTCAAGGTCAGTGTCTGTTTGAGATCTCTGGTCGGGTGGTCCGGGGATCTGGATCCTGGGGGTTATGGCGTCTGGTGGGGTGGTTCGAAGGTATTGACCCGAACAGAACACTGCTGCCGCCGACTTCGTCGGCGGCAGCAGTGTTCTGTTCGGGTAGGTGTGGCGAGCCCTCGAACAGGCTCGCCGGCGGGTGGCGGCGAAGCAGCGTGGGGACGAGGTGACGTGTCCGGTCTGCGGCCGTGGATGGACGGTGGGGGTGAACATCGGCGCTCGGCGGTGTTCTGTTCTTAGCGGTGCCGCACCCGTGCCTGGCGGGAAAAGGCGTCGCAGGATTCCGTCACGGTGACGCCATAGCCGAACGCCGCTGCCGCACCACCAGGCCCATCCGTGTCGGGTGCCTCAGCGGTGGGCGGCGCGGTTCATCTCGACGATGTCGTCGACGGTGGGATTGACACCGAGGGCCGCGAAGCGCTCCGGGAGGCTGTCGCGGACGGCCGCGTCCTTGACGCGGTCGGCCGCGGCCAGGGCCGCTGGCAGCTCGTCGAGGGTCAGTTCGGTGCAGTAGGCGGGGCTGTTCGGCTGCTGGCGCCAGGAGTCAGCCAGTGTGCCGGCGTCGTAGGGGTCGAAGCCGGTGTCGTCCACCAGGCTCATGGCCACCTTCCGCCACTCCTCGCAGTCGCCGGCGACGGGAATAGCGAGGCGGCCTGGCGTTCCGGCCGGGACGCCCTTGGTCCGCTGGGTTTCGGCCAGCGCGGCATTCCACGCCTTGACCACGGGGCGACCGAGCAGCTCGGCGGTGTACACACTCTCCACCTGGCCGTTGTCCACCGCCTCGATCGGCTCGCTGAGCATGCCGGGGTAGTAGTTCGAGGTGTCGATGACCACCGTCTCGTCGGGCACCGACGCAAACAGGTCCGCCAGCTGGCCCGCCACCCCGAACGGGATCGACAGGATGACGACGTCCCGGCCCTGGACGGCGTCGGCGAGGTCCGCTGCGCGGGCCCCGGACTCCAGCACCTCCGCCCGGACGGCCTCGGGGCCGCGGGCGTCAGCCACCTGGACATCGTGACCCGCCGCACTGAGCTTGGCGGCGAGATTCCCGCCGATGACGCCAGCGCCTATGACAGTGATTTTCATAATTTGTTCCTGCGGGGGTTGTGCCGCCCCTGAGGGCAGCGCAAGGTGATGGCCGGGTGGCGGTGCCACCTGGTGTTGCGGGGTCGGGGCGGGATGGCCGGCGTGCTACGCCGGGGTGTCCTGCTGGCGGTAGCCGCTCGCGATCAGCATGCGGAGCCGGTCGAGTGCCTCCCCCTCGGCGCCGGTGCCCTTGATCCAGGCAACGGAACAGGCCGCGAGAAAGAGGTCGTACCCCTGCACCGAGGCGCGGACGTGCCCCGCGAGCTGCGCGGCGCGTACGTACTGATCGGTAGCGGTGATGAGGGTGTCGCAGGGAATCGTGAGCGGGTTATCCGGCTCCTGGGCCCGGGCCGCGGCCATGAGCGGTTCCGGCAGCCCGCTGAAGGCACTCAGGTACTCCTCCATCGCTCGCAGCCACTGCTCCAACGCCTCAGCGGGGTCGCCGAGTTGCTCAACGGCCACCTGGCGGACTGCGAACTCCTTGGAGCGCGTCTGCAGCACGGCCGCCAGCAGCGCTTCCCGGGTGGGGAAGTGCCGGTACAGGGTGCCGGGCCCCACGCCGGCCTCCTTGGCCACCGCCTCCAGGGAGGTGCCGACCCCATGCCGCAGAAAGTGGCGCTGCGCGGTCTCCAAAAGGGTCGCGCGGTTACGCTGGACGTCCGCGCGGGGCTTGCGTTCCCGTTGCTCACCGGCGCTCATACACGCTCCCTCCTGCTCCCATCCTGCGACCGCATCAAAACGGATGCTGCCTCCGTATACCTCCGAGAGTAAAACGGAGGATGCCTCCGGTCAAACGGATGCCCCGACAGTGACCGGACAGTCGGTGGGGTTCGAGTGCCACGGCTGCCTCAATGAGCGAATCTTGCGTGAGAACGTCACCAGAGGGTCATGAATCAAGGGATAGGACACAGCTTCGGCTGGGCAGCCGGCCAGACCACCGCGGCCTTCTCGCTCGCCCTCATCGTCTCCGCCCTCGCCGGAATCCGCGTCGGGCGCATCCTGGACCGGTGCGCGGCCCGCGCACCGCCATGACCACCTGCGTGGCCTTCGCCCCGAACCTGCCTATCTTCGGCGCCGGTTGGACCCTCGCAGGACTTGCGATGGCGACCACCTTCTACCAGGCTGCATTCGCCGCCTCACCCGCTGGTGGGCCCGGCCACGTCCGCGCACTCACCGTCGTCACCCTCGCCAGCGGACTCGCCTCCACCGTCTTCGGTCACGGAACAGGCCGTTCGCGATGTGCGTGAACTGATCACCCGCCATCACACCCCGGCGGATCCCCGCACCGAGCCCACCGCCAAACCCTGCCCGCAGGCCTCCAGCCACAAAGCGCACCCTGAGCGCTTCAGGTGGCGAGTTTCGCCACTGAAGCGCTCAGTCCGTGGTGCAGGCGGGGCCGCCTCGTCGGTTGAGTACGCTGATCGGCCGGCTCAGCGGACTCGGTCGTAGACCATGGCGATCTCGCCCAGTTCGCCGGTCTCCTGGTGGGTGAGCTTCCACTTCGAAGCCGGCAGGCCGTCGTCGAACAGTCGCTGCCCGTCTCCGGCGATCTCGGGGAAGACCATGAGGTACAGCCGGTCGAGCAGATCTGCCGCAAGGAGCGGCTTGATGACACTCGGGCAGCTGTTGACGAGGATGTCGCCCTCACCGGTGGCCTTAAGTTCGGCAACGACGTCAGCGGCTGGTGCGTTCACCACGCGGGTGCGTCCCCACGGCGCTTCCGTCAGTGTGGTTGAGAAGACCACCTTTTCCGTGTCCACCAGCCATTTTGCGTATCCGCGGTCGCGCGGATCGGCGTTCTCGTCCTCGGCGACCGTCGGCCAGTAGCCCAGGAATCCCTCGGCGTTGATCCGGCCGAGCAGCGCCGTCGTCGCGCCCTCCCAGATGCGGGTGAGTTGGCCCCGCGCGACCTCGGAGGTCACATACGGCGCGAACATGCTGAAGTCGCTGGGCCCGCCAGGACCGTGGTAACGCCCGTCGAGGGAGAGGCTCAGGTTCGCGGATACCCTGCGTCCGGTCGAGTCAGTCATTTCGTGCCCCTCATGTCGGTGCTGTCGGTGTCGTGCGAGTCTGCGGCGAGGATCGCTGCGAGCTTGTCGAGGCTCTGGCCGAAGCCGATCTCGATGCCTGCGATGAAGTCGGCGGAGTCGATGGTGCTGTCGGTGATCCGCCAGTGGACGTCGAGGTCCGTGCCGGTCCCGGTGGGCCGCAGGTCGAGGGTGACGTGGGCGGTGAAGGCAAGGCCGCCGTCGGGAAGCTGCGGGGAGAGCCGGTAGGCGAGGCGCTCACCAGGGCGGACGTCATCGACGAATCCCTCCGCGCGCCCGGCGACCAGGTCGGAGCCGTCGGCGTCCTCGACATCGCGGTACTCCTGGACGATCCGACCGCCTTCTCGCGCCTCGAAGACGAGCTCAGATACGCGGAGGTCGTGCGGCGTCCACCATCGGGCGAGCAGGGAAGGCTCGGTCAAGTGGCGCCACACCAGCTCGGGGAGCCCCGTCAGCGATCGGCGGAAGCCGAACGAACGTCCGTCGGCCCACCCCGGCTCCTCCGCGGCGAGCCGCTCCGCGCGGAGGCTGGCCCCGTAACGGTCGTAGGTCTCGTGCGGACCCCCTGCCTGCTCCGCGGTGCCGGCGAGCCGGCCGAGCGCAGCCGCCAGCTCCCGCAGGGGACCGGGCCGGAGCGCGTAGATGCGGCGCTGGCCGGTGCGCTGGGAGGTGACGACGCCGGCGCGCTCAAGGGTCTGCAGGTGCTTGGTCGTCTGCGGCTGACGCGCCTCGGCGAGCTCGGCGAGGACACCGACCGGACGGGGCCGCTCGGCGAGCAGGCTCACGAGCCGCCAGCGGACCGGGTCGGCCAGTGCAGCGAGGAGTGCATCCATGAGCACGACTATTCACCAACACGAATATTCGTGTCAAGGAATATGAATGATGGATCCGAGGACAGGACAGACCTCGTGCTGCCGGACAAGCCGCGCTTCTACCAGCAGGTGAAGCCGCTGCTCGACGCCTGAAGCCACCCAGCTCGCACGAGCCGTCGACGAAGCCCGCTCCAGCCAGTCGCCAACTCGCGCGCTCACTCGCCAACTGAAGTACTCAGTCACAAGCGCTTTTGCTACGTGCACCGCTACAGGTCGAACTCCGCTTGCTCGACGTCCGTGAACTCGACGTGCAGGCCCGCGGCACGGCGGCCGCCGTCGCGGAAGTACATCTCGCCGAGCGCTTCGGCCGCCAGGGCGCGCAGCTGCCGCTCGTCCGCGCCGGCGTCCTGCGCATCGAGGAGCCGGGCTGCGTGGTGGGGCGGAGCGCGAGGCTGAGGTCGCGGATACGGGCGTCGTCGGTGGTGCCGGGAGCGGCGGTGAAGCCGAAACGGGCCCGGGTGCGGATGACCAGACCGGTGCTGGCCGCTGCCTGCTTGCGGGCCCGCTCGCGGACGCGAGGCTGCCAGCGCTGGCGCACCGCGTCCTCCAGGCGCTGCGCAAGTGCGATATCTCAGCCTCGGTCAGCTACAACCATGGGATATACCGCATCACGACCACGAGCCTCGCTGCCCCGTCACCCTCATGTCAGCAGCTAGTCCGTCACCCGCCCCTACCGTGACCAGTGAAACAGACGTCGGTAAGCAGCCACCGGTCACTGCCTATCACTCCACTGACACGAACCCGGCACATCGCCGTCGGTGGGTGGTGAGTCGGGCCTGGGTCATGGAGCACACCGGTGCGTCGGCGGCGACCTTGGCCCGCTGGTACGCCCAGCGTGAGCACTACCCCGCCGAGCGGCGGTTCCCGGAGGTGGTGTGCACGCTGGATCGCATCCACTACTACGACCAGGAGGCCGTGGAAGCGTTCTGGGCCGCGTGGCGGGAGGACGTCGGCACCGGCCGTCTCCAGGCCGCCGGACGCCCTCGAGGAGACGGGCGGGGCAACCACGGAGGCGGGCACAGCCGCGCCCAGCGCGACCGGGCCGTCGCCATCGTCCTGGCCGAACTCCGGCAGGCCGGCGGCTACCAGCGCGTCATCGCCGTACGGCTGGCACGCGAACACGGCGGCAGCGAACGCAGCTGGCAACGCGCGATGGCCGAAGCCCCCACCCGCTACGAGCACGGCCAGGACCAGGACGGCGCGGGGCCCGCTCCGCAGCCCGGGCTTTGACTTTCCGCATCGCTGCGCTCGGCAGGGATTACCGCACGCCTCACGAGCCTCACTGGACGCGGCCTGCTCAGACGCTGAGCGCGACGTCAGAAGGGGACGACCAGCCCAGCTTCTCGCAGTCCAAGCAATGCCCTGCTCATGCACTCGGCGGCCGAGGCCCCATCAGCCCTCATCCCACTCTCCAAGGCCCCACCAGAGGCTGCGAACGTCCACGCCGGCCGGCCATCACGCAAGCGCTCCGCATCCACCCGGATCATGGCACCCACACCCTGCTCACCGAGCCATTCCAGGATGAGTACCGTCGCGTCCTCGACGCCGCTGTCCAGATCCACCCCGGGCCGCCGCCCCATCCCCTTGGCCATGGCCACAACCCTACTCAGGGGCCGGGCTGGCCTTGCCGCATACTTTTAGGCCGCTCAATGAACAAGCTGGTAAGCCATCCGCCACTTACCGGCGCCCTGGCCCCAAGCACGGGCCCACCATCTTCAGGACGCCCTCGACAACCAGCTCCTGCGTCGGCTGAAGCGCGGAGGCCCCGGCCGACGCGCAACAGGCAAGCCCCGCCCCGATCCCCCGGCGCACCCGAACGAAGTGGCACAGATGAACCCCGGATCCGGCAGCGGGGCAGGTGCGAGCCGGATCCGGGGTGGTGTGGGGGCCCGAAGGGCCTATTTGACAGCGCCGGCGGTGACGCCGCGGGTGAGGGAGCGCTGGAAGATGAGGAAGAAGACGACCATGGGGATGACGCCGAGGAGAGCGGCGGCGCTCATGGCGGTGGGGTCACTGGTGTACTGGCCCTGCATGACGGACAGGCCGAGGGGGACGGTCTGGTTGTCGTTGGAGATCAGCAGGACGAGAGGGTAGAGGAACTCGTTCCAGCTCCAGACGAAGAAGAACACGCACATCACCGACAGGGTCGGCCAGCTCATGGGCAGGATGATGCGCCACAGGATGGTCCAGCGGCCGGCGCCGTCGAGTGAGGCGGCCTCGATGAGCTCTCGGGGGAAGCTGCTGAAGACGGAGGAGAGCAGGTAGGTGCCGAAGGCGCTGTAGGTGATGCCGACGAGGATGGTGTAGCCGAGCTTTCCGTCGTACAGGCCCATCTCCTTGAACAGGTAGTAGATGGGGTAGACCAGACCTTCCTGTGGCAGGACGTTGACGCCGAGGAAGAAGACGAGGAAGGCGGTGCGCCAGCGGACGCGGCCGATGCCGATGGCGTAGGCGTTGAAGAGGGCGAGGACGACGGCGATGAGGACGACGCCGAGGCTGATCTGGATGCTATTGACGAGCTTCTGGGTGAAGTCGACGCGTTCCCAGACGTCGCCGATGATGTCCCAGTTCCAGTGCTCGGGCCAGGACAGTGACCCGTTGGTCCGGTAGTCGGCGCTGGTCTTGAAGGAGTTGAGCAGGATGATCGCGAACGGGGCGAGGAAGGCCAGGACGAAGACGGTGACCGCGGCAAGGACAGCGTAGGAGCCCGCACTGCGCTTGCGGGGTGCGTTGTTCCTGCGCCAACCCGTGGGGGCGGCAGGGCCGGGGATGTCTGTCTTCTTGGGCCGGGACGTGACGGGGGCTGTGGTGTCGGTGGTCATGGTCATCCGTCCTCGCGAGCCTGGCGGGTGAGCATTGTTCCGGCGATGATCAGCACGAGCAGGGTGATCGTGCTGGAGATCGCGGAGCCGTAGCCGACGTCGGCGCGTTCGAAGAAGTTCTGGTAGGCGAAGTAGGCGGGGACGAGGGTGGAGTTGCCGGGGCCGCCGCCGGTGAGGACGAAGATCTGGGCGAAGACCTTCAGGCCGGCGATGGTGGTGGTGACCAGGACGACGTACACCTCGGGCCTCAGGATGGGCACGGTGATGCGGGTGAAGCGCTGCCACCAGGAGGCGCCGTCGAGCGAGGCGGCCTCGTAGAGTTCAGGGTCGATGCGCTGCAGGCCGGACATGAACAGGACGAGCGGGTAGCCGAGCTGCATCCACACGAGGACGCCGAGAACGACCCAGAGGGCGAGGTCGGGGTCTCCTAGCCAGTTCTCGGCGAGGGAGCCGAGGCCGACGGTGTCCAGGACGCTGTTGACGGCGCCTTCGGGGGCGAGGATCCATCCCCACATCAGGCCGGTGACGGCGACGGGGATGACCTGGGGCAGGTAGAGGCCGGAGCGGAAGATGCCGACGATGCCGTCGCCGTGCTTCTTGCCGATGTAGTCGAACAGCAGCGCGGCCAGGAACAGGCCGAGCAGGGTGGGGACGACGGCGATGCCGATGATGACGAAGGCGATGTTGCGGAAGGAGGCCCAGAAGTCGGCGTCCTGGAAGAGGCGTGTGTAGTTGTCCAGGCCGGTGAAGGTGGGGTCGCCGATGCCCTGCCACGCCGTCAGGCTGTAGTAGAAGGTCATCACCAGCGGGACGACGAGGAAGAGCAGACTCAGCAGCAGGCCCGGCGCGAGGAAGACGGCATAGCCCGTGGACCGCGGGTGACGTTTGGTTTTCACTGTTGCTCCTGGTTGGGCGGGACGGCTGCGGCGGCGGGCCCGGCAGCCGTCCCCGGAACGCGTGGTTACCGGCCGGCGGCGCGACGAGGTGCCGGCCGGGGCGGGAACGTCAGGGCCTGGTCGCGACGTACTTGTCGTAGGGGGCCGCGAGCTCGTCGAGGACGGAGTCGGCCTTGCCGCCGTTCATGAGGTTCTGCGTGGCGGCGACCCAGGTGTCGTAGTAGCCGGCGACGGGCCAGTCGGGGTAGAAGGCCAGGCCGTCGTTCTCCTGGGTCTGCGCGAAGGCTTCGGTCAGCTGGCGGGACTTGGGGTTGGTGATGTCGGCCGGCTTGGCGGCGAGCGGGACGTTGCCTTCCTCACCGATCAGCTTCTGGATCTTGTCGGACATCGTGATGGCGATGAAGTCCTCGGCGAGCTTCTTGTTCTTGGCCTTGGTGGGGATGACCCAGTTGTTGCCGCCGGACCCGAGGGTCCTCCCGCTGCCCGGGTAGGCGGCGGTGGACCACTGGAAGTTCTTGATGTCGGTGGTCAGGCTGCCGAACCACCAGTTGCCGCCGACCATGATGGGCCGCTTCTGCGAGACGAACTGCTCCACCATGTCGCTGCCCTTGAGACCGACGTCCTTCTTGTCGAAGTAGCCCTTGTCGAGCCACTCCTGGTACTTGTCCACGGCGTAGGCCATCTCAGGGCCGTGGAAGTCGACCTTGCCCAGGTAGCGCTGGTAGTTGTCGACCCAGGTGTTGTTCGCCTTGGACAGGGCGAGCAGGTAGAGCCAGTGGCTGGCGGGGTGGTCGTTGCCGGCGTTGGCGAGCGGGGTGACGCCCGCGGCCTTGAACTTCGCCAGCGCGGCCTCGAAGCTCGCGAAGTCGGTGGGCTTGTCGACACCGTGCTTCTTGAACAGGTCGTCGTTGTAATAAGTGAGGACGAACTCACCGTAGTTGGGTATGCCGTACCACTTCTCGCCACCCATCTCGCCCTTGTCGTTGTAGCGGGCGGTGACGGAGGCGCTTTCGCTGATCTTCCTGTCCCAGCCGTGTTCCTTCACGAGAGGGGTGAGGTCGGTGAGCAGGCCCTGCTTGGCGAGCTGTCCGGTGGTGGCGTTGCCCTTGTTGTACTCCATGACGTCGGGCGCCTTGTCGGAGTTGAGGATCATGCCGGCGTTCTGCTGGATCTGCTCGAACGTCTTGCGCTCGAAGACGACCTTGACGTCAGGGTGGGTCTTCTTGAATTCGGCGATGGCCGCGTCCCATGCCTTGCTCAGGGCTCCGTCCTCCTGCTCGTAGTGCCACAGGCGAAGGGTCTTGCCGTCGGCCTCGGCGGCGTCGGAGCCGCCGCAGGCGGTCAGCGGGGCCAGCAGGGCCAGGGCGGTGACCGCGAGGAGGAGCGGCTTTCTGCGAAGGGTGGAGCGGGTGCGTGGGATGTTCATGGCTGTTCCTTGGTGTGCGTCGTTGCGGCAAGGGCGGGTGGTGTCAGCTGGTGGTGCGGCGGCGGTGGACGCGTGCTTCCCACGGCTGCAGAGTGTGCGGCTGCGTGAGCGGGTTGGTGGCGGGAACGTTGGCGATGAGGGTTTCGCTGTGCTCCCAGCCGTCGGGCAGGTCGACGGTGAGGTCGGTGCCGCTGAAGTTGGCCAGGACGAGCAGTTCGGTGCCCCGGTCCGCGTCGTGGCGGGTGAAGGCGTAGAGCTGTTCGTGGTCGGGGTGGAGCATGTGGAAGTCGCCGTGGGTGAGGGCGGGCTCGGTGTGCCGTAGGCCGATCAGGCGCCGGTAGTAGTGGAAGACCGATTGCGGGTCGGCGAGCTGGGCCTTGGCGTTGACGTCCGTGTGATCGGGATTGACGGCGATCCACGGCGTGCCGGCGGTGAAGCCGGCGTGTTCGGTGGCGTCCCACTGCATGGGGGTGCGGGCGTTGTCCCGGCTGCGGTGCCGCAGCCCCTGCATGACGGCGTCGGAATCGGTTCCGTGCGCGGTCTGCTCGCGGTAGTGGTTGAGGGACTCGATGTCCCGCAGGTCGTCGATGGAGGTGAACGGGGCGTTGGCCATGCCCAGTTCCTCGCCCTGGTAGACGAAGGGTGTGCCTCGGTGCAGGTGCAGGACGGTGGCCAGCAGCTTGGCGGAGCGGTCCCGGTAGGCGGGGGTGTCGTCGCCGAAGCGGGAGACCACCCGGGGCTGGTCGTGGTTGTTCCAGTACAGGCTGTTCCAGCCGGTGTCGCCCAGGCCGGTCTGCCAGCGGCCGAGGCTGGCCTTGAGGTCGGTCAGTTTCAGGGGCCGGACGTCGAACTTGCCGCCGGGTCCCTGGTCGAGCCCGACGTGCTCGAACTGGAAGACCATGTCGAGTTCGCGGCGGGCGGGGTCGGTGAAGAGCTTGGCCTCCTCCACCGTGACGCCGGGCATCTCGCCGACGGTGAGCAGCCGGCGGGGGTGGCGGTCGAAGACCTCGCGGTGCATCTCGGCGATGTAGTCGTGGATGCGGGGGCCGCACACGTAGTAGGGGTGGCCGAGACCGTAGCGGGCGCCTTCGGGGACGATTCCGTCGGGCAGGGCCGGGTCCTTGGAGATCAGGTTGATGACGTCCATGCGGAAGCCGTCGACCCCGCGCTCCAGCCACCAGCGCATCATCGCGTACACGGCCTGGCGGACTTCGGGGTTGTCCCAGTTCAGGTCGGGCTGCTTGCGGGAGAAGGTGTGCAGGTAGTACTCGCCGCTGGCGATGTCGTACGTCCATGCGGGACCGGAGAACCACGACTCCCAGTTGTTCGGTTCCGCTCCCGGCGTTCCGGGCTCCATGCCCTCACGCGGCGGGCGCCAGATGTACCAGTCGCGCCGCGCTCCGCCTGGTCCGCCGTCGCGGGAGGCGGTGAACCAGGCGTGCTCGTCGCTGGTGTGGTTGACGACCAGGTCCATCACCAGTTTCATGCCGCGCTCGTGCACCGAGGCCAGCAGCCGGTCGAAGTCGGCGAGCGTGCCGAAGAGCGGGTCGATGCCCTGGTAGTCGCTGATGTCGTAGCCGTTGTCGTCGTGCGGCGAGGGGTAGACCGGGGAGAGCCACAGCACGTCCACGCCGAGCTCGGACAGGTAGTCCAGGCGCTCGATGATGCCCTGCAGGTCGCCTATGCCGTCCGCGTTGGAGTCGGCGAAGGAGCGCGGATAGATCTGGTAGACCACCGCGTTGCTCCACCAGGAGTCGGCAGGGCTGACTACGTTTTCCGGCACGTCAAACCTCATCGTGTGTGATCGGTTACTTAAAGTGAAGAGTGAGGGGCTGGGCAGGCCGTGGTGGTGGCCGGCGGTGTGGGTCAGGAGATGGCCGCGCCCACCGCGTCACGGATGACGAGGCAGGCGGCGCCTCGGGCCCACAGGTCGTGGCGGACAGGGTCGACGTGGATGTCGCAGTCGCGGGCAGCCGTGGAGAACGCGTGCGTCTCCAGCGCCTGGGACGCTGCCGGGCCGAAGAGGTCGTAGGCGACCGCTCCTTCTCCGGCGATGATGATCTTTTGCAGGTTCAGCAGGTTGCACATGCCGGCCAGTCCTCGTCCCAGGGCGGCTCCTGCTTCGGCGAACGCGGAGCGGGCGACCGCTTGGGCGGACCCGCCTGCGGGCGATCGGGCGAGGTCAATGGCTTCGGAGATCTTGGTGCAGGGGATACCGGCGTCCTGCAGGTGGCGCAGGACCGCCCGGTCCCCGGCGAGAGCTTCCAGGCAGCCGCGGCGGCCGCAGCTGCACATCGGGCCCGCGGGGTCGAGCGGCAGATGCCCGAGTTCTCCGGCCAGGCCGGTGGCGCCGGAGAAGAGGGCTCCGTCGAGCAGCAGGCCGCAGCCGATGCCGGGGCCGACGGTGACGACGGCGAAGGAGTCGACATCACGGCCCTGCCCGAACCAGCGTTCGGCGACCACGAGGGTGTTGACGTCGTTGTTCACGACGACCGGGAGACCGGTCGCCTCGCGCAGCGGGCCGGCCACGTCGACCTTGTTCCAGTCGAGCAGGGCCGAGTAGCGGCAGATGCCGGAGTCGGAATCGACGTGTCCGCTGACCCCGACGCCCAGCCCCAGTACCCTGTCCGCCGCTTCGGGCGCCTCGGAGAGGAGCCTGCTGGTCAGGGCTGCAGCGGCGGACAGGGCGGTCTCGGGTGTGCAGTCGGCGATCGGTTGCTCGGCGCGGGCCAGGACGTTGGCCGCCATGTCGGTGACCACTCCGGAGACCTGCGCGGGACCGATCTTCGTGCCGACGACGATGTGCTTGTCCGGATTGACGTGGAGCATCTTCTGCGGCCGGCCCCGTCCTTGGGGAGCGGCGTCCGATTCGCGCAGGTAGTCGTGCTCCAGGAGCGGGGGAAGCATCCGGGTCACGCTCGAGGGGACGAGACCGAGGCGCTGGGCGAGCTGGGTGCGCGAGATGGGGCCCGAGGTGAGGACGGTCGCGAAGATCTCCGCCCGGGTCTGCTCACCGACAAGCTCCGAAAAGCGGATCTTGGACGGGCTCATCACGCGCGCCTCCAAAGGTGTAGTCGGTCAAGGGCTGGTCTGTCCGGTCGGCCTCCATCGAACCCGATGCGGTGCGTGCCGTCGTCCATGACGCCGAAACCGTGGCACAACCAGAGTCAGGAAGATCATCGTGTTCCCCTCCCGCCTTGCTCCGGGCGTCGGCCCGGTGCCCGGGCCGGCTGGACATGACGGGAGTCTGTCCCCCCAGTTTTCGTGCGTCAAGAAAGAAAACAGCGTGTTACGTAACCGTGATCGCGCCTCGGGTGCCTGCTTCCTGTGCAAGAAGTCCCGGTCTGGGGCCTCGGTTCGGCCACGGGGAGGGGTGAGCGGCTGCGAATCTTGTTCATTTCGTTGACACGGGGAAGAAATGACGGGACGTTATCTGGCGACCGCACGGCGCTGGCTCGAGAGCCGGCTCCTGGGCGGCACCCCAGGGGTCCGTTGTCTGCGCCGTTGGCGCGCTCAGCGGAGTGTGTGCTGCGTCCACCGGCCCGGGCAGGGCGGAGAACCGGAGTGTCTTGGCCCCCTCGGATGAACCCGGACGTACGCGCCACCCCGAACTTGCCTGCCGAAGGGAGGACTCCTGCACTGGTCCGGTCACCGGTCCGCGACGCGGCCGTGGCCGGCCAATCCGTCGGGCATCCGGCCAGCCATGTGTACGTAGCCCCGACCCGGCCGGGGACACCCAGTTTCCCGCCCCCAAGCACACCTGTAGGAACCCGCCGGTGGCCGCCTCGGCCGCGCTTCCCCCCTGATGCGTGCGGTCTCGCCGGCCTGCGCGCTGGCCGAGCCGCCCGAACAGGCCGCGGTGCACAGCCGTCGGTGGTCCCCCTCATGCCAAGGAGAAGGACAATCAGCATGCCCGCAGCAGCACTGAGACGACTGGCGGCGATCGCCGTCGGTCTGGCGCTGGCACTGGCCTCGGTCATCGTGCCCGTCAGCACGGCCGTGGCCGGAGCACCCCCGAGCCGGTCCGCCCCTGACGCCAGGGCCGCATCGGCTGCAGAGCCGACACCCGCGGACAGCACCGCCCTGAAGACCTGGTGGCACGACAACTACGAGTTCAACACCACCAGCCCGGTGGCCAACGACAAGGTCCGCAGGTCGTCGTTCTACGACGTGAAGGTCGCCACCGCGGCGGCCCCGACGGCCAAGTACGACTCGTTCGCGTACATGAGCATCCCGCGCAGCGGCAAGGGCAAGATCGGCTACACCAAGGAGGACGGGGCCGAGTTCTCCTCGTCCGCGAACCTCACCATGAGCTGGTCGTCCTTCCAGTACACGACCGACGTGTGGGTCGACGTGTCCCTGCGCACCGGTCAGACGATCTCCTCCGCCGACCAGGTCAAGATCAAGCCGAGCAGTCTGAACTTCGCCAAGGAGCTGGTCGACAGCAAGACAGTGCGCGTCAAGGTCCCCTACAGCTCGGCCGGCTACCGGTTCTCCGTCGAGTTCGACCCGCAGCTGTACACGGCTTACAACGACATGTCCGGCCCCGCGACCGACGCCGGCAAGCTGACCACCCAGGGCGGCGGCGGCAACCGGGCCATCCACACCGAGCCCCGCAACTCCATGATGATCTTCGCCGAACCGGCCCCGGCCGGCGCGGAGAAGGACCGGCTGGTTCCCACTGTGGCCTCCGGCAGCATCCACTACCCGCAGCAGGGGCAGGTCACCGACCTCAACACGATCAGCGAGGAGATCGTGTACTTCCGGCCCGGCACCTACTACATGACCTCCAAGTACCACGCGCTGCTGCCCAAGCAGGTCAAGTGGGTCTACCTGGCCCCCGGCGCGTACGTGAAGGGCGCCATCCGGTTCCCCGACGACAGCCAGGGCCTGTACAAGGTGACCGGCCAGGGCGTCCTCTCCGGTGAGCAGTACGTCTACGAGGCGGACACCAACAACAACTACGACCACCTCTCCGGCGCGTCCAACTGCCACTCCAGCTGCGTGAAGATGCTTCAGTTCGAGTCGGCGCAGGGCCGCCAGCAGCACCTGGACCTGCAGGGCGTGACCATCAACGAGCCGCCCTACCACTCCTTCGTCGTCTACGGCGACGAGCAGACCTTCAGCATGCGGGTCGACAACTACAAGCAGGTCGGGTCCTGGTACTGGCAGACCGACGGCATCGAGCTCTATCGCGGCAGCACCATGAAGAACACGTTCTTCAACGCCAACGACGACGTGCTGAAGATGTACCACAGCGACGTCAGCATCGATAACACCGTCATCTGGAAGAACGAGAACGGCCCCGTCATCCAGTGGGGCTGGACCCCCCGCAACATCGACAACGTCCGGGTGAACAACACCCACGTCATCCACAACCGGATGTACTGGAAAGACGTCAAGTACAACACCTGCATCCTCAACTCCTCCTCCCACTGGGAGAACACCGGCTCGACCACCACGGCCGACCCGGGCGCATGGGTGAAGAACATGACCTTCGAGAACATCACCGTCGAAGGCATGACCAACTGCGCCATCCGCGTCTTCGCCCTGTCCAGCACCGAGAACATCCACGTCAAGAACCTCAAGATCGGCGCGTGGAACCAGCTCGACCCCTCATCCCAGGTCAGCCTCCTCAAGCGGTACTCCAACAGCGCCGGGCAGAAGGTGACCCTCGGCAACGAAACGCGCGACAGCCGCGGCCTGAAGCTGGAGAACTACACCGTCGGCGGCACCGTCATCCAGAAGTCCGGCACCAACTGGGCAGCCGACCAGCTCGGCCGGATCGGCTTCGACGCCGAGACCTGGGACAACTGGAACGCCTGGGGCCCCGGCGGCAACAACCCCGACCCCGACCCGGTCACCGGCGGCAAGATCGTCAACGGTGCGACGAACAAGTGCATCGACCGCGCCGGCGGATCCACCGCCAACGGCACCACCGTCCAGCAGTGGGCCTGCGTCAACGTGCCCTCGATGAGCTGGGCGCTCGACGGCCAGCAGCTGAAGTCCGGCGGCAAGTGCCTGGACGTCGAAGGCGGCGCCACCGCCAACGGCACCAAGGCGCACCTGTGGGACTGCGGCAGCTGGGACAGCCAGAAGTGGGCCTTCCAGTCCAACGGCACCCTGAAGAACGTCAAGTCCGGACGCTGCCTCGACATCGAAGGCCAGAGCACCGCCGACGGCGCCCGCCTGCACCTGTGGGACTGCGGCACCTGGGCCAGCCAGAAGTGGACCCTCACCTCCTGACCCACCCCGGTGGCCGCCGCCTGCGACCCATCGCTGCCGGCGGCCACCCGCCCCCCGCACCCCGCTCCTCTCTAAAGAGCGCTCGCCGATCAGAAAGGGCATCACCGTGGAGACACCCACCAGGTACCAGGGACCGGTGCTCGGCCTGTTCCGGATCGTGCTCGGACTGCTGTTCGCCTGCCACGGGGCAGCAACGCTCTTCGACGTACTCGGCGGACCGCACGGGCAGCCCCCCAGCACCGGCCAGTGGCCCGGATGGTGGGCGGCGGTGATCCAGCTGGTCGGCGGCGCCCTCGTCCTGCTCGGCCTGGGCACCCGGGCCGCCGCCACCGTGTGCTCCGGCTCCATGGCCTACGCATACTTCGTCCACCACCAGAGCGACGGACTGTTCCCGCTGGAGAACGGCGGCGAGCAGGCAGCCCTGTTCTGCTGGGCCTTCCTGCTCATCGCCGTCCTCGGCCCCGGCCGATGGTCCGCGACCGGGCTGCTCACCCACTCCACCCACCGCAAGCAGCACCCGCGAGGGGAGATAAGCAACACGCACAGCATCTGACCCCCACACAACAGCCTGTCATGAGCACGTAAATCACGGGTCCGGCCTGTGATTCCCGAAGGACACGGAGGAAGAGCACCATGAACCGCGTACCCGCAACCGCGGCCGGCCGCACCGCACTGGGCGCCGCCGTCCTGGCCACCAGCCTGCTCAGCATGCTCGCCCAAGCGCAGACCGCCGCAGCACACGGCACGGTCATCACCCCCGAGACCCGCAACTACGGCTGCCTGCAGCGCTGGGGCTACACCGAGCCCAACGAGGCCCAGGACCCCATGTGCTACCGCACCTACCACGAGAACGCCAACGCCATCGGCGCGTGGAAGGCCGTCTACGCCAACAACACCGGCGACAACTACAAGCAGGTCATCCCCGACGGCCAGATCTGCAGCGCCGGCGGCCAGGGCGAGACGAACTACCGGCCGCTCGACCGCCCCGGCCCGTGGAAGATGACCGACATCGGCTCCAACTTCACGGTCGACCTCTACGACGAGGCCCGGCACGGCGCCGACTGGCTCGAGGTCTACGTCACCAAGCAGGGCTTCAACCCCGAGTACGAGCTCATCGGGTGGGACGACCTCGAACTGGTGAAAAAGACCGGCCGCTACCCCTACCAGGCGCACTACGTCACCGACGTCAGCACCTCCGGCTACAGCGGACGGCACGTCGTGGTGACCGTCTGGAAGGCGTCCCACATGGACCAGAAGTACTTCCTGTGCAGCGACGTCAACTTCAAGTGACACCAGCGGGACACAGCTGAACCACACCACGGCATACCGGCCCCGCGAGGCGCACACCTCGCGGGGCCTCCCCCCTCCCTCTCACCGGTCGGTTGCCGAGGCCGGACCGGTCGCCTCACGGAGGACCCATGCTCCAGACCAGCCACCCTCGCCGCCTGCTGCGCGACCGGCTCCTTCCCGCCGTGCGCACCCCATCGGCCCGAAGGACAGCCACACAGCGCGCGGCCGAGTACTACCGGGCGCGCAGCACCGCGGTTCTGCGCATCAGCGTCGGTGTCCTCTACTGCTGGTTCGGTGTGCTCAAGCTCTTCCCTGCCGGAAGCCCGGCCGAGGAGATCGCGGCCGCCGCCATGACGAAGCTCACCGGCGGCCAGCTGCCCACGACCGTGTCCATGCCGCTGCTGGGCGCCGCGGAAACCTTGATCGGACTCGCTCTGGTCACCGGCCTGCTGGTCCGGCCCGCCTTGATGCTGTTCTTCGGGCACATGACCGGTGTCTTCGTCACCCTCGCGCTGCTGCCCGGCCAGATGTGGCACCACGGGGTGCCCACCCTCGAGGGCCAGTACGTTCTGAAGAATCTGGTTCTGATAGCCGCCTGCCTGGCCGTCGCAGCTGACGAGCTCTCTGGCTGACGCTCACGCCCCCTACCCAGCCGCTGGACAACCCGCCCGATCCTGCGGGTCCGCACCACCCTCCAGGATCCACCCGTAGGAAGCACTCTTGATCTCGACGACCGCCTCGACTGGCTGATACCGCTTTCAAGATCGTGCTCGCCACGCTGGTCATTCACTATGTCCGCGACGGCGTGGCGACGCTGCGAGAATTCCACCGCACCCTCGTCCCGGCTATCACGTAAGCCGGGGTCCATCGCCTTTCGCCTGGCCAAGAAGCCCTCAGCTCATTGCCGACCGACAACCAAGATGAACAGGCACCGCACCATGCTGACTCACGAAGGGGCTTCATCTGGAGCTCTGGGGCAGCTTGCTGTGCATGTGCGCAGTCACACCACCGGGCGCCCGCGGTGCGATCCCCCGGTATCACCGCACCGTGTCGGAGCGCACCACGGCCGGACGGGCTCCTCTGTCACACACCTCCTTGACCGCAGCCTGACCGCGAGCCGAAACCGGCGTTGACAAGGGGGAAGCATCGCGGCAGCAGACCCGGACAAGGGATCGCCTGCGGCCGGCGCACCGGGCGCGGTGGCGCACCATCGCGGAGCGCACCACGGTGGCGACCACCGCGCCGGAGTGGAATCCACTCGGTGGAGCCCACTCAAGTTCCGCATCCCGTGAACATCGTCTGCAGCCCAAACTGAGCTCCTCCCGTGAAGCTCCCCATCTGCCGTCGAGGGTCCTGCTGGGTGTGCTGCGGCGGGACCGCCGCCGGGGCGGGCTGTGGGCGGCTTCCCGACAATCCGGCGGCGAGCTGGATCCGGTCGAGCCCGCGACTCAGGGCCGACTCGGACTCCCTCCGGTGTGCTCAGCGAGGAGCAGTACCGCCCGGGGACTCTGAGCCAAGCAGCGTGAGCAGCCCGGGGAATCTCTTGTCGATGTCCGCGCGTCGCAGTCGGATGCCCTTGCGGTTGCCGTAGTCGATCTCGTCAATGAGACCTGCCTCGCGCAGGACTCGGAAGTGGTGGGTCTGGGTCTGCTTCGAGATCGGAAGATTGAACGAGTTGCAGCCCCGCTCGCTGTCGTTACGGTCTGCAGCCAACTCCGTCATCACCGAACGACGGTGCTCGTCGGCGAGGGCGCGAAACACCGCACCCAGGTCGAGCGCATCGGCCTCCGGGCCAACCAGGTTCCTTCCGGCCACGCCGCACCTCCTTCAGGTATGACTTGCATCGTACCTGAAGGGCATGCTTCTCTGATTAGGTACGAAATTGATCGTACCTTGGTCGGCTGCACCGCCCCGTGCCGCCGTTCCCTCAGACCCTCCCCGGCACTCGCCGGGGACCTGGTCATCGACACTCCGAGAGGTCATCGTCATGAAGAAGCCCGAGGTGCTGATAGTCGGTGCCGGAATCGCAGGGCCCGCACTCGCGTACTGGCTCTCCCGGAACGGATACCGGCCGACAGTCGTCGAACACGCCCGGCAGCTGCGTTCCGGTGGTAGCGCGATCGTCGTGAAGGGGCCCGCGATCCCGGTCGCCGAGCGTATGGGCATCCTCCCGCAGCTCCGCGAGCTCGCCACCCGCAATCGGTCGCTGACCCTGCTCGACCCCAGCGGCAGGCGAATCCTGCAACTCCCGCTCACCTCGGACAAGGCGCCGACGGTCGAAGTGACCCGAGCCGACCTGTCCGAGGTGCTCCACCGGTCGGCGCAGACCGAGACCGAGTTCGTGTTCGACGACACGGTCACCGCTCTCGACCAGGATGAAGGCGGGGTGGACGTCACCTTCCGGCGGTCCGCGCCACGGCGCTTCGATTTGGTAGTCGGTGCCGACGGGGTGCACTCCGCCGTAAGGCGCCTGGTATTCGGCCCCGAGCGGCAGTTCGCGAGCGACATGGGCCTGTACGGCGCGACCGTCCCGCTGGAACCCGAGGCCATCGAGGACCCGACCGAAATGATGATGCTGACCGTGCCGAACCGGATGCTGGTCCTCCACCCCTCGCGGACCACCCCGCTCGCGATCTTCACCTTCCGGGCCGCACAGCCGGCGCCCCACGACCGCAAGAACATCGCCCTTCACAAGCAGACCGTGGCCGACGCCTACGCCGATGTGCGGTGGCGGGCACCGGAACTCGTGGCAGCCTTCCTCGACCACCCGGCTCCGTTCTTCGACCCCCTGACCACCGTCCGGGTGCCCTCGTGGTCACGCGGACGGGTCGTACTGCTCGGGGACGCGGCGGCGGCGACAGCCCTGCTGGGTGACGGCTCCAGCATGGCGATGACGGGCGCGTACGCCCTCGCAGAAGAGCTCGCCGCCCATCCCGGTGACCACGCCCGCGCCTTCGCCACCTACGAGTCGCGGCTCCGCCGCGAGGTAGGCCCGCGGCAGCGACGCGTCGGTCTGCTCTCCAGGCTCATGGTGCCCCGCACCGGGCCGGGCCTCGCGGTGCGCAACGCGGTGGGCCGCGCGGTCCGTCGCACGAACCGGACCGCCTCTCGCGAAGCCGCGAACCGGTAGACCGAGCCCGCACCGACCGCTCACCGGCCGGTGCGCAGCTCCCCTGCAGCCCCCAACCGGGTCGGCGCCGCCATGCGAGCAAGCCATGGCCGCCCTGAAGGGCTGGCGCATCGCGTGGAAACTCCGCTGTAGCACCAACCGAGTCGCCTCCATCGTGGAGACCATCCCCGCCCTTCGTCACGCCTCAACCTGAGGCTGGAGAAGGCTCACTGTCCGGCGGATCATTGGCGGAGCCATGGCCAACCTGGCCACGTCACCGACCACTGCGGCACCCTTCGGGCAAGACCTGAGGCAGGCACTGGAAGGTTGCAGGTGCCCGGTGCCCAGGACCGCCGACACGATGTGGTGCGAACCCTGAGGGGAAATATGTGGAAGCCCAAGGACTTCGAGTCTCCCTGACGATTCCCTGCCCATTTTCCCGCACCGGACAATCTGTGAGCACATACAGCACGACCGGAACCCGGAGAAGCGCCGCATCCTGCTGAGTTCTTCGGGTGTGACCGCAGCAGCCGTCACGCTTGCCGTACCCTCCACCATGTCGGCCTACGCCGCCTCGCAGACGCTCTGGCAGGGCGATGACGTCGACACGGCCACCACCAGCGGCTACGTCAGCATCTGCGACAGGGAGGCGGACGGCAACGGAGCGTGCGCCGTGCCCCGAGACATACAGCAGGGCCAGCTCGTCCTCATCGCACGCCGTAAGAAGGCCGTTGGCCTGCACGGCGTGAACGGTGACGCCGCCCTGCCCGAGCAACTCGGTCGGCGTCACCGGCACCGGCGTCTCGTTCCATGGCCCGCGTGTACCGGTTCCACGCGCCGAGGCGCTGGCCAGTTCGATGTAGGACGTCCAGGTAGACACCGAGCACGATGCCGGGACCCGTCAGGAGTTCGTGGACGGTCGAAGTACGCGTCAACTGGCCCGAAGACCGACCGCCAGCGTCAGTTCAAGGACCCGTTGTGGCGATGCGAGATCCGGAAACAGCTCCCGCAGCTGCGACATCCGGTACCGGACGGTCTGGGGATGGACGAACAACGCTGCCGCCACCTCGTCCCGCCTGCCCTGGTGCAGCAGCCACGCCCGCAACGTCTCCTCCAGCCGCCGTGCGGTCGTGACAGGCAAGGTCCTGAGCGGTGCGAGGGCTCGGGCACGCAGGTCTGCGAACGCGTCCACATCGGCGGTCAGCACCAGCTCGGGCAGGTGGTCCTCGGTATCGCGGATATCAGAGGAGAGGGAGCGGGCGCGTACGGCTCGTCCGTACGAAGCGGACGCGCGGGTCCATGGCCGGGTCGGGCCGACCACGGCCGTGTGGCCGGCCAGCTGCCGCAAGAGATGTGGTCGGTCGGCATCGGGGACGAGCAGCACACCGGTGGCGTCCGGCAGATCGTCGAGGACGAGGGTGCTCGGGTCGAGCGCGCGGTAGGCAGGCCGGGCCTGGGCGGCGGGCAGCAGGACCGCCGTCAGCGAATCCGGAGGCTGCCATCCGGCCCGTTGAGCAGAGGCCAGCAGCACGTCCGGGCTCGCGCCGGCGAGGAGATCGCGGGCCAGGTGTTCCAGGTGGCGCTCGTGGGCCCTGCCCCGGGCGGCCAGTTCGTCGGCGTGGCCCGCAGCGCTCGCGGCGGAGAGCTCGTCGATGTAGGCGAAGGTCAGCTCGGCGAACTTGGCCACCTCGGCGGCGGGCAGACCTGCGGACACGGCGCCCGCGGCCAGGCATCGCCAGGCCACGCGGGCGCCGACGCGGTAGGCGCTGAGCAGGGCGTCCATCGAACGGCCGTCGCGCACCTCGCCGCGGCCCAGCTCGTAGGCTGCATCGCCGGCGTCCCCGCCTGTGACATTCCCGCTCGCGAGGTCCAGGTAGTGCCCCAGGGCGGTGCGGACGGCCCGGCGGATGGTGGCGCCCATATGGCCCGACAGGGCGTTGGCGTAGGAGGGGACCTCGTCGATGATCGCCTGGACGACCTCGTCGGCTGTGGTCTTCAGCGCGGCCCTCAGTGCGGTGACCGTCGTCTCATCCAAGGCCAATTCGCTGGCCCTCCGGATTGCATGGCTCACGTCTTTGTTCCCTGCGAACAATTCCACCCACCAGATTCACGTCCTGCGGTCAGGACTTTACACCCTGAGGCGCAGCAAGCTGGAGCCATGACGAGTGCAGCCCTCCGCAGCAGGGCGTGGAAATTGCTGGAGATGGTCACAACGCCGCTGCTGCCGTCGGACTACCTCGACCTGGTCAGCCCACTGCGTGCGGGCGCAGACCTGCGTGGGCGCATCGAGGCCGTGCACCCCGAGACGGGTGACGCCGCGACCGTCGTGATCAGGCCGGGGCGGGGCTGGCGCGGCCATACAGCCGGTCAGTACGTGCGGATCGGTGTCGATGTCGACGGGGTGCGTCTGTGGCGTGCCTACTCCATCACCTCGCCGACGAACCGCCAGGACGGCCGCGTCACGATCACCGTGAAGGCTGTCCCGGACGGCAAGGTCAGCAACCACCTGGTCCGCAGGGCGAAACCGGGCACGCTGATCGAGCTCGACCAGGCGACCGGTGACTTCGTGCTGCCGCAGGCCAAGCCCACCAAGGTGCTCTACCTGACGGCCGGCAGCGGCATCACACCCGTGATGGGCATGCTGCGCGACACCGAGTTCGACGACGTCGTCATGGTCCACTGCGCGCCACAGCCACAAGACGTGATCTTCCGCAACGAACTGCACGACCTGGTCGCGGACGAGAAGCTGCGGCTCACCGAGGTGCACACCGCCAGGCACGGCATGCTCGACATCACCCGTCTCGACGAACTCGTGCCCGACTGGGCCGAGCGCGAGACCTGGGCCTGCGGGCCCGCGGGCCTGCTCGACGCCGCCGAAGAGCACTGGAGCACACACGGACTCCAGGACCGTCTGCACACCGAGCGGTTCCGCCCCAGCATCGTCGTCGCCGGTGATGGCGGCGGCGAGGTCACGTTCAGCGCCACCGGCAAGACCGTCGACGCGGACGGCGCCACGCCGTTGCTGGACGTCGGCGAAGAGGCGGGCGTGCTCATGCCCTCCGGGTGCCGCATGGGCATCTGCTTCGGCTGCGTCACGCCGCTCAAGGCGGGCGCTGTCCGCGACCTACGCACCGGCGAGATCACCGAGGCCGAGCCGGGCGTCCTCATCCAGACCTGTGTGTCCGCCGCCGCGGGCCCCTGCGACATCGAACGGTAGGAGCATCTTGACCGCTATCGACCCCACCGCCCACCTCACTGCGGAGCAGATCGAGGACCTCGGCCGCGAGCTGGACGCGATCCGCGACGAGGTGATTGCCGGCCGAGGCGAGAAGGACGCCGCCTACATCCGTAAGGTCATCGCCGCCCAGCGCAAGCTGGAGCTGGTCAGCAGGGGCGTGCTGCTGTTCTCGATGTTCCCGCCCGCGTGGCTGGTCGGCACCGCCGGTCTGTCCGTGGCGAAGATCATGGACAACATGGAGATCGGCCACAACATCCTGCACGGCCAGTGGGACTGGATGCGGGACCCGAAGATCCACTCCACCACCTGGGAGTGGGACCACGTCTCGCCGGCCGACCAGTGGAAGCACTCGCACAACGAGCTGCACCACACGTACACCAACGTGATCGGCAAGGACAACGACCTCGGCTACGGCATCATGCGCGTCGACGAGGACCAGAAGTGGCACCCGTTCCACCTGGGCCAGCCGCTGTGGAACTTCATCAACGCCTGCTTCTTCGAGTACGGCATCGCAGCGTACGACCTGGAGCTCGGCAAGAACCTGAGCAAGCGCCGCCGCAAGGACCCGGAGTTCCGCGCGCGGGCCAAAGCCGTGGGCCGCAAGATCCGCAAGCAGGTACTCAAGGACTACGTGATCCACCCGCTGCTGTCGGGCCCGTCGTTCCTCCCCACGCTCGCCGCCACGTTCACCGCGAACCTGGTCCGCAACATCTGGTCCCACTCGGTGATCATGTGCGGACACTTCCCGGAGGGCGTACAGGTCTTCGAGCGCCGGTCGATCAAGGACGAGACGCGCGGCCAGTGGTACCTGCGCCAGATGATGGGCTCGGCGAACATCAGCGGCAGCAGGGCCATGCACTTCATGACCGGCAACCTGTCGCACCAGATCGAGCACCACCTGTTCCCCGACCTGCCGAGCAACCGGTACGCCGAGGTCGCGGTGAAGGTGCGCGCCCTGTTCGAGAAGTACGAGCTGGAGTACGTCACAGGGCCACTGCCCAAGCAGGTGTTCTCCGCGTGGCGCAAGGTCTTCCGGCTCTCGCTGCCGAACAAGAAGCCCGAGGCCGGAACGCCGGACCGCGAGCAGGTGCTCGTCGCCGCCTGATCGTTCTGATGCCTGGGGCCGTCATGCTGCCGCTCGGGCGGCAGGTCATCTGCTGGAGGTGCTGCGGGGTGCCCGGCGCAGCGATCGTCACCGGGCCGCCCGGGCCGACCCGGTGGGCCGGTGATGAGGCTGGACATCCGGACCGACTCGTCGCCGGGTCTCACCGCGTGCACCTAGGCGTCCGCCCCCGGACGCCTGCCCGGATGTTGCTCAGGCGTCGATGATGACGGGGATGATGAGGGGCTTGCGGCGATGGGTGCGGAACGCCCAGTTCGCCACGGCGCGGGCCACGAGCTGTTCGAGCTGGCCCGCGTCCCCGACGCCTTCCTCGGCAGCGGTGGCCAGCGTCTTCTCGATGACGGGGATGACCGGCTCGAAGGTGGCGTCGTCGTGGACGAAGCCCCGGGCCAGGAAGTCGGGGGCCTCGGCGAGGGCGCCGGTGTCCGCGTCGACGATCGCCACCACCGTGACCACGCCTTCGGCGGCGAGGGTGAGACGGTCCTTGAGGGACGCCTCGGTGGCACCGCCGACCTCCATGCCGTCCACGTAGACGTTGCCTGCGGGAACCTTGCCGGTGACGGACGCCCGCCCGTCGACCAGGTCGACGACGACGCCGTCCTCGGCGATGACCACCCGGTCGGGATCCACACCGGTGCGGATGGCGAGGTCGCCGTTGGCCCGCAGGTGGCGCCATTCACCGTGCACGGGCATGACATTGCGGGGCTTGACGATATTGTAGCAGTAGACGAGTTCGCCGGCGCTGGCGTGCCCGGAGACGTGCACCTTGGCGTTGCCCTTGTGGACCACGTGGGCACCCCACCGGGTGAGTCCGTTGATCACCCGGTAGATGGCGTTCTCGTTGCCGGGGATGAGGGAGCTGGCGAGCAGGACGGTGTCGTCCTTGCCGATGCGGATCATGTGGTCCCGGTTGGCCATCCGTGACAGCGCGGCCATCGGTTCGCCCTGGGAGCCGGTGCACACCAGAGCGATCTTGTGATCCGGGAGCTTCTCCAGCTCCTTCGTGCTCACGACCAGACCGGAGGGGACCTTCAGATAGCCCAGGTCCCGGGCGATGCCCATGTTGCGGACCATCGACCGGCCGACGAAGGCGACCTTGCGGCCGTGCTGGTGGGCGGCGTCCAAGACCTGCTGGATCCGGTGCACATGGCTGGCGAAACTGGAGACGATGACCCGGCGCGGCGCGGTGCGCATCACCTGCTCGATCGCCGGGTTCAACTCCCGCTCGGAGGTGGTGAAGCCGGGTACTTCGGCGTTGGTGGAGTCGGTGAGGAACAGGTCCACGCCCTCCTCGCCGAGGCGGGCGAAGGCACGTAGATCGGTGATGCGGTCGTCGAGAGGGAACTGGTCCATCTTGAAATCGCCGGTGTGCAGCACCATCCCGGCCCGGGTGCGGATCGCGACCGCGAGGCTGTCCGGGATGGAGTGGTTGACCGCCACGAACTCGCAGTCGAAAGGCCCGAAGCCCCGCCGGTCACCCTCCCGCACCCGCACCGAGCGCGGCCGGATGCCATGCTCCTTGAGCTTGGCCTCCAGGAACGCCAGCGTCAGCTTGGAGCCGACGACCGGGATGTCCCTCCGCTCGCGCAGCAGGTACGGCACGCCGCCGATGTGGTCCTCATGACCGTGGGTGAGGACCACCGCCACGATGTCGTCCAGCCGGTCCCGGATCGAGGTGAAGTCCGGCAGGATCACGTCCACGCCGGGTTGGGTCTCCTCGGGGAACAGCACCCCGCAGTCGACGACGAGCAGCTTGCCCGCGTGCTCGAAGACGGTCATGTTGCGGCCGATCTCACCCAGGCCGCCCAGGGCGATGACCCGCAGCCCTCCTTCGGGAAGGGGAGGGGCGGCTTTCAGTTCGGGGTGTGGATGACTCATACCCTGACGGTACCCGGAGAGCGGGACAGGATGATCCATTAACTCCTCCCGACAGGGTCGGGGCACCACAATGGGTGTCCGGGACGATCCGATGACGCCGACGGCCGGACAGGGAGGGGTGAAGGCGGGTCCAGCCAAGGTGAGCGCAAGCCGCGCGGAACGGTACAGACTTCGACACGGCAAGCATGTGCCTCACTGGGCCCGGCAGGCCGCCGATGCGTAACCCGGGGCGCCGGCGGGCTCCGGCCCGGGCCTGGTGGAATCCGTCTTGGACAGAGAGGACCCCAAGTCAGGCTCGCTCGGCAACCCCTATTCAGCCAGCCGACGCCGTTCGGCAGCCTCCGAGCGAGGCGTCACGAGCCGGTGCGCCTGATAACCCTCCGGCCGTCGATGTGGCTTCGCGGCAGGATGCACCGGCCCCTCCTCATCCAGCGACAGCACTGGACGCACCAGCCCACCCCTCCCCCATCCTGCATCGCACGGTACCGGCCGACAGCGACACCGCCCAGGTCGGCCTCTGTGCGGATGAAGGGCTGGTGACCGACTTCGCCCAGGACGAGAATCGTGCGCTGCCGGCGCCCGAGAGGTCTCCGACTGCATAGACGTCGCAGAGCCGGGCACGAGGACGTCGTCGCACAGTGACCGCGACAGGTAGACGCCCATCAGGGCAAGCCGGTCCTCGGACGCCTCTCCTGGACGCCCCCGTGCGCCTTCGCAGTGGCGAGCGGAGAGACCGGCCGAAGAAGAAAACGAAGGTGGCAACCGACATGCTCATACTCGGCGTCATTCTGCTTCTCATCGGCATACTGGTCGGCATTCCGATCCTGACCACCATCGGCGGCATCCTCCTCGTCGTCGGCGCCGTCCTGTGGCTCCTCGGCGCCACTGGTCGAGCCGTCGGCGGACGAAAGCACTACTTCTGACCTGCTGACTCCATACCTGCACATGGACGTGGGGCCCATCGCGCAACCCGTCGCGATGGGCCCTGCGTGAGCGTTGCCCCGAAGATCATCCACGCTGCGGTTACCTGCGCCGGCACGGCTGCGTCCCGTTCCCTGTGGACCTTCGCTTCTCGTCAAGAGGTGCACGCCCTGGCGCGAGCCGTCGTCGAGGGCGCGCGGAAGGCCGGGGCGCACGTCCGGCTCCGCAAGGTGGCCGAGACCGCCCCGGCCGAGGTGATCGACGCCCATCCGGCCTGGGCCCGGCATCACCGGGACACCGCCGAGGTCACCGAGGCAGGACACGGCGATTTGGAGTGGGCCGACGCGGTGCTCTTCGGTACCCCGACCCGATTCGGCAACCCCGCGGCCCAGTTGAGGCAGTTCATCGACACGACCGGGCCCCTGTGGTTCGCGGGCAAGCTCACGGACAAGGTGTACTCGTCCTTCACTGCTTCCAACAGCGCCCACGGAGGGCAGGAACCGACCCTTCTGGCGCTCGGCAACACCTTCTACCACTGGGACGGCGTCATCGTGCCGCCCGGTTACACCGACCCGGTCCAGCTCACGTCGGGCAATCCCTACGGCACCTCGGCGGTGGTCGGCGACGCGGAGCCCGGCGAGGTGAGCCTGGCGGCCGCTCGCCACCAGGCTCGCCGGGTGGTCGAGGCCACGCCGCGCTCAAGGCCGGAGCGCCGTCTGAGTCCGCCCTCCCTCCTCCCCTCCAGCACGACACCACCGAAGGAGTACTCGATGACCACCACCCACGAGTCGGAGCTCCGGGCCCTCTTCGCGAGCCGCGCCGACGCTCAGCAGACCAAGGACATCGACCGACCCATGTCCTTCTACGCCGCCGACGCCGTCTACTACGACGTCGCCCCCCGCTGAGGTTCACCGGCACCGACGAGATCCGCCGCAACTTCGTGCGGTGGTTCGACGGATACGTCGGCCCCATCAGTCTGGAGACGCACGACCTCACCCTCGTGGCCAGCGGGGACACCGCCTTCGCGCACATGCTCCACCGTGACTCGGGAGAGCGGAAGGGCGGCCTCCAGGCCTCGGTATGGGTACGGGAGAGCGTCTGCCTCCGGCGGACGTACGGAGCGTGGTCGATCACGCACGAGCATGTCTCGATCCCCATCGACCCGGCGACCATGACGGTCTGGCTCCCGGCCGACAAGGACCAGCTCGCCTGACCCCGTTCGGTCTTCGCGCACCCGGCCAGGCGAAGCCGGTTAGGACGTGGTCTGGTGACGGCTGGGCAGCGCAGCGCGGCTCAGCAGAGCCGGGGCAGCGCGAGGCCGGCCACTTCTGCTGCCGCTCGTGGAGCCAGTCGTCCACCAGGCGACGGTCAGCGTGTCGAGGTGAACCGAGGGTGTGGTCCCTTCACGACCATGCGTCGATGGCTGCGACCAGCACCGTCGCTCCGTAGCGGACGGCGAGTTCGACGTACCGGGTGGCCACGGCCCGGTAGTGCTTGAGCCGGTTGATCCCGCACTCGACCACGTGCCGCTGCTTGTGATCGGTCTGGTCGAACTTCGGTGGCCCACCGCCACGCGAGCCGCGCTCGACGCGGTTGCGGTCTTGAATCCGGACCCCGCCGCGCCGCAACCGCCCGGGTGATGTGGAGCGCCGTCGACGCTTCGCTCGACTCCCTTCGACCGCGCATTCCATGGCTCACGACGGCCGTGATCGATAGGCTGGGAGGGTCGAGGCTCGGGAGGATCCGGCAGTGTCGTTGAGCTACTACGTGTACATCTCCGACAGCAAGGTCGACATGCTGTTGCCGCAGATCGACCCCGGGTTCGGGGCCAAGCGACAGACGGAGATAGGCGTGAACCTCTCCGTGCTGTCGGCGAAGCGCACCACCGACGGCCCGCCGAACGACCGGATCACGCGTCTCGAGGCAGTCGTCCGGTACCTCCGCGACCACGGTGACCTCGGCACGGTGGACGCACCGGGCCAGTACTTCTGGGGTTCGCTGCGGATGCGCTGGGGCTCGTTCCGCGACGACCCCGCGTCCTCCCTGGTGTTCTTCGGCGGGCGCACCGAGGACACCGTCGTCGCCCTGGGCGGCTCGAACCGGCACGTGTTCGACTACGTACCGGATGCAGAGGCCCACGGCGTGGGGCGGTCGATGATGTCCTCCATGCTCGACGGCCTCGGGATCACCTCCGATCTGGAGGACGAGTACGTCGCCGACGCGGTGGACGGCGACCTCGACCGCGTCGATCGCGCGGCGCTGGGCCGTGTTGAGCGGGCCGTCGCGCGATTGCGCTGGCCGGCGCAGAACGTCGAGTTCGTGGCGAAGCGGCTGCTGCACGGCGAAAGCCCGGACGGTACCGGCACGTCGGTGCTGCTCGGAACACCTCTGTACGCCGCCGTGGTGGACTGACCCGCGTGGCCACCTGGCGCCGCGGTGACGTCATCCTGGATCTGTACGAGGTCCTGGATGTGGTGCGCTCCGGCGGCCTCGGACTGGTGCACCGGGTCCACCACCGTGGCTGGGACATCGATCTGGCCGTGAAGACCCCGCGCCCGGCCGTCGTCCGCTCGCCGGACGGGATCGGGGACTTCGAGCGTGAGGCGGAGGTGTGGGCGGGCCTGGGCCTGCATCCGCACATCGCCAACTGCGTCTACGTGCGCACCCTGGAGGACGTGCCGAGGGTGTTCGCCGAGTGGGCCGACGGCGGCAGCCTCGCGGAAGGCGTCCGCAACCGGACCCTGTACGGCGATGATCCCCTCGCGACGCTGCTGGACGTCGCGATCCAGTCCGCCTGGGGCCTGGACCACGCGCACGAGAACGACGTCGTGCACCAGGACGTCAAGCCCGCCAACGTGATGCTGACCCGGGACGGCACGGTCAAGGTCACCGACTTCGGTCTGGCGCGGGCCCGCGCGGCCGGGGACGCGGAGCCGTTCGTCAGCCGGGGCGGTCTGGACCCCGCCTACTGCTCGCCCGAGCAGGCACGGTCGCCGTCCGGACTCACCTCGGCCACGGACGTGTGGTCGTGGGCGGTCACCGTGTTCGAGATGCTCCTGGGCAGGCCGCCGGTGCGGGACGGGACCACCGCAGGTGCCGCTTTCGAGGCATACGCCCGGTCCCGGACGCCGGGCGCGATCCAGCGGGTGCCGGACGAGGTGCTGGACGTACTGCGCGAGTGCTTCGCGGAGGATCCCGCCGCACGCCCTTCCCGGCTCGGCCCGCTCGCCGAGCGTCTGGTCGCGGTGCACCGGCGCGAGGTCGGCCCCTATCCCCGCCGGGCCCCCTCCGCGGCCACCCTGCTCGCCGACAGCCTGTCCAACCACGCGCTGTCGATGCTGGACCTCGGCCGCCACGACAGCGCCGAGGAACTGTGGACCCGCGCCCTGCGGGCGGATCCCCACCACCCGCACACCCGCTACAACCGCGGACTGCATCGCTGGCGAACGGGTGTGATCACCGACGCCGAACTGGTGGACGAGCTGGAATCCGTGCGGTTCGGCGACCCCGAGATCGGCACGTACCTGCTCGCGCTGGTGCACCGCGAGCGGGGCGACGCGCCTGCCGCGGCCGAACTGCTGCGGGACGCGTCCGCACGGATGCCCGACGACCCGCAGATCACCGCCGCCCTCGCCTCGGTGCGGGACGCGCCCGCCCCGGCCCAGTCCGAGCTGCCCGGGGAACACGACGACTGGATCAGTGCCCTCGCCCTGACGCCGGACGGCACGACCGGCGTCTCGGCGGACGGTTCCGGCGGGCTGCGGATCTGGGACCTGGCCACGGGCGAGTGCCGCCAGGAACTGCACTTGGAGAACTACAGTGCCTCGGCACTCGCGGTCCGCGACGACGGACGCCTCCTGGTCGTCGGCGGGGGCACCCGGCGCGCACTGGTGCTCGACCTCGAGGCCGCCACCGGGTTCGAACTCCCCGGCCACCCCAGCTGGGTACTCGCGGTCGCGCTGACAGAGGGCCAGCGGCACGCGGTCACCAGCGGGTACGACGGAGAGATCGTCACCTGGGACCTGGAGACCGGCGAACCGGTGGAGGTCCGGCAGTTCGAGAGCAAGGCCGACCACCTGGGCGCCCGGGGCACCCTGTGCTGCGTCGTCGACCACACACGCCCGACCAGCTCGGTGTACGACGTCCGCACGGGCGCACTGGTCCACCGGTTCGACCACACCTGTCTGAGCGTGCGCTTCACCGACGACGGCCGTCTCGTCGCGGTCACCGGCGGGAACGCCCACGTCCGACTGGCCGACCTCCGGTCCGGTGACGCCTCACGGGTACTGAAGACCGAGTACGGCCGTACAGCCCTCAACTCGGACGGCACGGTCGGCTTCACCAGCGGCGGACGCGCCGAGCCGTCACGGGTGTGGGACCTCACGACGGGCCGCTGCCGCCTCTCCCTGGACGCGACACCCGACGCCAAGAAGGTCGCGCTGAGCGCGACCGGCCGCCTCGCGCTCACCGCCGAGGGCAAGACCGTGCGGGTATGGCATCTGCCGCCTGCCGGACCACCGGCCCCCTGGAGCTACGTCCGCCCGCACCAGGCCGGGGAGGTCAGCGCCGCTGCCGCCCGAGCGGCCGAACTGCTGGACCAGGCGGTCACGCACGGCGCAGCGGGACGCCTGGAGGAGGCTGCCCAACTGATTCGCGCCGCCCGGGCACTGCCCGGTCACCGGCGCCACACCGAGCCGGTACGCATGTGGCGCCGACTCGGTGCCCTCGGCCGCCGCAGCACACTCGTCGACGCCTGGTCCGCAGGCCGCATCACCCCCGAGGACGACCGGTCCTGGGCCCTGGAACTCAGCGGGCGCAGCCCCACCGCCCTCGCCCGGTCGGGAAACTCCGAAGCCTGGGTCTTCGACGTGGAGACCGGGCAGCTGCTGCACACGCTCAGCCTGCACACCGGCCACCTCAGTGCCCTGGCGATGACCGCCGACGGCCGGCTCGCGGTGTCCGGGGGCGAGGACGGCCGGGTCGTCGCCTGGCAGCCCCGCGAGCGGCGCATCGTCCAGCTCTTCACCAACCCCCGCGACCACGTGTACTACGTCGCGGTCAGCGAGGACGGCCACGTGGCCCTCTCCGGGACCGCCGACGGCGTCGTCTCCGCCTGGGACATCCCCAGCGGCCGGTCCCTCGGACGCTGGGAGGCCCACTCCGGAGCCGTGCTCGACGTGGCCGTCAGCGCCGACCACCGGTACGGACTCTCCCGTGGCCAGGACGTCACCGTGAAGATCTGGGACCTGCGCACAGGCGAACTGCGGTGGGTGCTGGGCGGGCACACGGCGTGGGTCGGTGCCGCGCGGCTGAGCGAGGACGGCCGCTACGTCGTCACCGGCGGCGCCGACGCGACCGTACGCGTCTGGCGGACCGCCGACGGACAGTGCGAGGCGGTGCTCACCGGACACACCGACGCCGTGGTCGACGTCCTGCCCGACGCAGACGGCCGGCACCTGCTGTCCTGCTCCGCCGACGGCACCGTGCGGCTGTGGGACGTGGCCGCCGCCCGCTGCGTCCATGTGCTCACCGGGCACACCGCCGCGGTGCACAGCCTCGCCGTCACACCGGACTTCCTCCTCGCGGCGTCCGGTGGCGAGGACCGCCAGGCACGCCTGTGGGACCTGACGACCGGCCGCGAACTGCGGGCCTTCACCGGCTTCTCGACCGCGGTCACCGACGTCGAGCTGGCCCCCGACGGCGCCCTGCTCCTGGCCGGCGACGAACGCGGCCGCCTGCTGACCTGGGCTCTGGACTGGGAGTACGACTTCGGCGCGGCGACCGGGATGCTGCGGGCGGAGTCCGAGCCCGTGATCGAGGAACTGCGGGCCGAGGTCGCCGTCGAACTGCCGTCCCGCGACGACAGCCGCCCGGCGCTCATCGAGGCGATGGCCCGCATCGGCGAGCGGCAGCGGCACGCTGTCATCCGCACCCTGGAACTCGCCGCCGAACTCGACAAGGTCCCCTCGCGCGACGACACGGGCTACCGCCTCTACATGCACTCCGTGGCCGAGGACCTGGCGAGGCGGGAGCCCGACACGACGCCGGGCACGGCTGAGGCGCTCACGCTGCTGCTGAGACCGGAGGCGGAACTCAACCGGTCCGAAACGTTCTGGGCCGGCCACTTCGCCGCCGTGCTCCAGGACGACCTCGTCACGCTCGCCGAGGCCGCCCCCGTCCTGCACAGCGAGGGCGATCCGGTCGCGGCCGAGCGGACCTGGCAGCTCGTGGTCGATGTGCGCTCCCACCTGTGGGACGCCGGGCACGTCGAGACGCAGCGCGCGATGCTCGGCTGGGCCGCGGTACTGATCGATCTGCGCCGGCAGACGGAAGCCCTGGCCCTGATCCGGGCGGTGACCGCGGAACGCGAACAGGTCCTGGGACCGGACCACCCGGCCACCCTGGAGGCGATCACGGCACTTGCCTCCCTGCTCACCGACAAGGGCGAACTGGACGAGGCCGAGCGGCTGTACGCCGTGCTGGTGCCCCAGCTCGTGAGGCGCCGCGGCCCCGACGACCTGCAGACCCTGGAGGCCCGGGTGGGGCTGGCCCGTGTGCATCTTCGACTCGGACGGCACGGTGACGCGGCGCAGGCCCTGCGCGAAGTGCTGGCGAAACGGCGGCTGCGTCTGGGCGAGCACCACGCGGACACCCTCGCCGTCCAGGCCGAACTGGACCGTCTGCCCGGGCCGGTACCGCCCAGGCCGAGACGGAGGGGATGGAGGAGACGACGATGATCGCGGACCGGTCCAGCATCGACGCCCTGATCACCGGCAAGGCGTTCATGTTGCAGGTCGGGGCGTACTTCCCGGTGAGCATGGCCTTGCGCGGTGATGTGTTCGAGGCCGTGTTCATGATGCGGGAGGGCGACCTCGGGCATCGCACCAGCGGGCCCTACTCACCGGAACGGCCCCCGTCCGACGCGCTGGGCTGGGCCCAACTGCGGACGGGGACGGCCATGGCGGGCTACTTCCCCTCCTTCCGGATCGAGGCCGGCGGAATCTGGCCGCGTATCCCCGTCACCCTGCCGGGCACCTCCGTCCGCGGTCTGATCGTGATGCCGGAAGAGGTGACGGCGGAGGCGGTGAACGCGCCCTACCTCGGCGCGTGGCAGGACCAGAGCTCCTCCGACGTGCGGCTCGGACTGGACTACCTCGCCGACTGGCTGGGCTCCTGTCACCACGAGGCGGGCGGCACGGCACCGTCGATCGACCTCGACCTGGTCTACCGGCCGTACGACTACGAGGCGAGTCTCGCCAGAGTCGACCAGCGGATGCGCGAACTCATCCCTCCGGTGCGCCCGGTCCTCGAAATGCGTTGGCGCTCGGCGACCCCGGCCCAGCGCAGGGCCTTCGTGAAGAACCTGAAGGGCGCCCGGAAGAGCGGCTGCCGGTCCGACCGGCGCTGGAACTACCGTCTCGGCGGCACTGAGGTGGAAGTGCCGCGCTGACACGGCGGGGGGTAGCGATGAACTGTGCCTGGCCACCGTCGAGGTGCGGAGGGATGACCAGGCGGCGGGCGATCTTGTTGGCGTTGGCCGAGCAGTGGTCGAGGCGGTCACCCACGGGGGCATCCTCGCGTCGGCCAATGTCCGCACCACCGACTACACCGAGCTCATCTCGCAGTGGCAGCGCGACGCCACCGGACCGGCTCGCGAACTGGGAGCCGAACTGGCCCGGCTGTCCGCCGCGCTCTTCGCCCAGCCCGATCGTACTCAAAGGGGTGCTGCACGCCCAGGGCCGTATCCCCAGCGCGGACGTCCGGCTGCCGCTACTCGGGCCGTACTGTTGGCCGGTTGTAGCCGTACTGAATGCCGAGAAGCACTACCCATTCAAGAGCTACGCCGGTGAAGCCGACCGTGGAAAGGACGAGCCGCTGCAGCAACTGCGCGCGATCCGCCGGAGACAGTTCCCCAGGCAGACCCAGAACCACATCGACCAGGTCCTCCGCGTCCGCCGAGCGCACCGGCAGTCGTCTCAACTGCCCCGCGAGTCCCGCCCGGATGAGGGGTACCGAACGGTGGGGTCTTCGCACCATGCGGCCGACAACGTCGTCCGCGACGACGCTCGATGTCACGTAGTCATCGACAAGCGCATTGATCTCGGTATGGCGCTGATCCGCTATGGCGGGAGCGAAGTACCGCCGGTTCAGTCCGACTCCCCACCGCTGATGCCGCAGACGGCTACGGTTGTCACTCAGCTCATGGATGGCGTCGTCAACGTCGAAGGCCGAATCGAGATCGTGTCGGGCCAGGACTTTGATCAGCTCGCGTGACGCCTCGGTCCGAATCACGTGGGAAGCGGGCGTCGGCCCGAGCCGGAAGAACCCGGACTGCGACAGGTAGTTCTCAGCCGAGGCGACCAAAACCTCCCTGGCCGCATCGGCGTCGGCGATGAAGAGGGTCCCGAAGCGCAGCCTGAACGGCCCGTCAGTGTCCGCCGCCAACTGCTCCCACCGCCGCAGGTGAGCCACAGACCACGTCTATTCAGGAACACGAGGTGTTATGCCCGTCTGGCAAGGGGTTGGGAGGCGGTGATCCGATCGAGGCCCGCCCGAGCGGTTGAGGACCTCAAGGTGTCATTGCCGGATGACGATGGCGCGGTTCGGCATTCCCGCTGCGCGTCCCGCACCACAGCCACAGTGTCAGTCGCGCTGCCCGTACTCGACGAAGTACCCGTGCAAACGTGCACGCATCTCACCGCTGAGCGCCCGAAGGCCGCTGGTGATCCAGGACATGGTGATCCTCCTCGTTGGACGCTTCGTTGTACGCGCGTGCCAGAGGCATTCCGGTCCGCTGTGCAAGGACGACGTACCTGAGTGGCCGATGCGGGTGAACAGGTCAAACCAGCCAAAGGCGAGGTCGAAGTCTTTTTGCTGCAGTTCCTGCCGTCGGCTGCTTCGCGGAATTCGCACATGGCCACAACCGCCCCGCTGTCCCGGACGCGAACAGTCACCGATGCAATGGGGACGGCCCGATCGACCACCTTCCCACGGTGACCTACCCGCCGTCCACCGGCCGTACGCCGACACACACCCTTACCGCTCGTCCCCCAGCGGCATATCGCGACGCAACTGGCCGAGTTCAGCTCATCCGGACCTTGATGTGCTCGACGACGTGGTGGAACTCCTTTGTTCGGCGAGAGATCCACGTACTCGCAGTCCTCCAGCGCATCAGGTGTGTGGCCGGGGGGCCAGTAGAAGGCCTGCCTCGTGGTATGTCTCATCTCCGTGCCGCGTCCGCATCATCAGGCTGCCCTTGAGCAGATATCCCCAATGCGGGCACTGGCACAGGTCGTCAGGCAGCCCTTTGCAGACTGGCCTCATGTCGGCGCCCTTGGGGAAGTGGGCGAAGGCTGCGGTCATGTTTCCGCCAACATCCCTCATGCGCAGCTCAACACCACCGCCTTCGATCCCGACCGGTGTCTCACCGCGTGTCGTTGCAGTCATCGACGACCACTCCTCTCTCTTCCGCCGCCCCCCTTCCATCCTGCGCCCGTTTCACTCCGCCGACCAGGTATCCGCCGGGTGGGATGTTGCGGTTGACGCGGAAGAGACTGTCCCCGGTCGTACTGCGTCTTGATCTTCCGGAGGCGTTCGCAATTGCCCCGATACGCATCGGCGGTCCCGGTGGCGTCGTACTCGGCAACTGGACAATGACGTAGTTCCCGCCCGTCGTGAACGGAGGGATGCTCTCCCAGCCTTTGTTGACGGCAGCCACGAGCCCGTCTCAGGGGTGAGGCGACTTCCAGCGCGGCCTCGCGGAAAACCGGGCGGTACCCGCCGGGCAGTCCGGGGAGGACCTCGTCCTTCCACTACTGGTTCAGACCTTTGGAATCCATCGAGTCGATCATCGACTGCTGAGCCACGTACGGCTTCGGGCCGATCAGGTTGAAGGCCGGCGTTCCAAGGGCATGCAGCGGGGCGGGGTCGGCCTCGACGTTCGCGCCACTGTGGCACACGCGCAGCGCGGCGACCGGCTGGAGGTGCCGCTCGTCCGGGACGAACGGCGCCGGCGACGTCAGCCGGACCACCGCCGCCACCGTCAACTCCCGAGGAGCGGCCGCGGTGAGTTCCCGGTAGGACGCAAGGACCTGGTCCGCCTGGCCGGCTCCATGCGGCCAGGTCTCCGGTGATGGCGGGGCCGACCCTGTGCGGCCGGAATGTGAAGCGGGCGACGACGCCGAAGTTGCGCCCACCGCCCCGGATCGCCCAGAACAGGTCCGGGTTCTTCTCCCGGTCCGCGGTTCGTACCCTTCCGTCCGCCGTGACGATCTCGGCCGCCTCCAGGTTGTCGGCCGCCCAGCCGAACCGGCGCGTCAGGTGACCGAATCCACCGCCGAGGGTCAGGCCGACCACCCTCGTCTCCACCACGAACCCGAGCATCGTCGCGAGGCCGTACTGCTGGGTCGGCCGTCGACGTCCCGCAGCAGGCTCCCGGACCGGCGTGCGCGAGACGGGCGGCCGGGTCCACGGTGACCCCGCGCGTGCGCGACATGTCGAGCGTCAGCCCGCCGTCGGCGAGTATCGTTCCGGCGAAGTTGTGGTCCCCGCCCTTGATACTCAGCAGCAGGCCGTGGTCCGCGGTGAACCGCACGACCGTCGCCGCATCCCGGGCCGAGGTCGGCTGGACGGCCAGCGACGGCTTCACCGCGGCCATGGCGTTCCAGATCCGGACGGTCTCGTCCGCCGTCAGCAGCGGCCCGTGAAGCCGATCGCCGACTTGCTCGATCTCGGCAGAGGCCAGCCGTACCGGGCGCTCGCCGCCTCCGGGGCCCCCAGCCGCACCTGGAGGTCGTGCCGTCCGTGGATCAGGTCGATGGGGACGTAAGTCGTCGCAGACAGACGACGCCGCAGGCCAGTTCAAGCAGGCTTGGTGAGATCGCCGCGTCGTTCGTAGCGGGTGCGGCGTCGTTTGAACTGGTACAGCCAGGCGAAGGCCCGTTCGACCACCCAGCGCACTTTGCCCAGTCCGGAGCCGTGGTCAGTGCCGCGACGGGCAATCATGGGTTCGGCGCCTCGCTTCCACCAGCAGACGACGGTACTCGTCGAAGTCGTAACCGCGGTCGGCAGACAGCCTCCGGGGTCTGCGGCGGGGGCGCCCCCGCACGCCCCGTATCGGCGGAACCGCATCCAACAGCGGCAGGAGTTGGGTGACGTCGTGCCGGTTACCGCCGGTGAGTGTGACTGCGAGCGGAATGCCGTTGCGGTCGACGATCAGGTGATGCTTGGAGCCGGGGCGGGGGCGGTCGACCGGTGAGGGGCCGACATGGTCCCCCCTTCGAGGGCCCGGATGTGCGAGCCGTCCACGGCGCAGTCGTCCAGGTCCAAGAGGTAGGCATGGCGCAGTTCGCTCAGGAGGGGGTGGCGTGCAGGCGGGGCCAGACACCAGCCTCGGTCCAGTCCCGCAGCCGGCGCCAGGCCGTGACCCCGGAACGCGCAACCCGCCGGGACAGCGGCGGCGCCGTTCGGGAGCGGGCGGCAGCAGCGGTGCCACCCGCTCCCACAAGTCGTCAGGAGCAAGATCAGCACGCGCCCTGGCACCTTGACGGCCAAGACGGATGCGAGCGGGTACGCGACAAGTCACCCAAGCCGATCTGGTCACGTTCGGGGCCGAATCGGGTGGCATCGTCTGGGCCGCACCAAGGCTGGCGAGGTGGCCACGATCGTCGTCATCCGTGGCATGGCCGGTGCCAAAGGATGACGTCGCTGCCGCCCCTGCCTGCCTTCGCTGGGAGGAACACCCTGAGGATCATGACCAGGGCGCCGAGGACGACGCCTCCACGGCCCTCGCCTGAAACTGGCTGGTATGAAAGCTCAGTCCCTGAGCGAGGAGCCCGGCCTCGACAAGGAATCCGACTTCTGAGGAACAGCGCGTCCGTCGTAGAAGGGGATCCGTCTTCTCGCGCCGCCTCAGTATCTTGCATCGGCTTGCCTGGAGATCTCATTCCGGATTGCGGCGGGGCACAGACATCAGCCCTCGAGCAGCAGATCGTCATCGCTGTACCGGACCGGCACATCAGGTACCTTCTCGGGAGGTCGAACGCATCTGACCCGACGAGGAGGGCCATGGACGTCACCAGTACTGGTCCCGGGGATGCGTCCACGTCCGGTCACCAGGCGTGGCCCGACCTCGTGCCCGCCCCATCCCTGGAGGACGTGCAGGCGGCTGCCCTCACCGTCGATGTCGACGGCGTCATTGTCTCCGTCAACGGAGCGGCCGAGAGCCTGCTGCGCCGCGACCGTGAGGACTTCGTCGGGCAAGACGTCCATGACCTGCTGCACCGGGACAGCTACGGGGCCGTCCCACCCCGTACGCACTGCCGGTCCGGCAAGGCACTGCGCGACCGGCGAACCGAGCACGGTGACCCGGACTGGTTCGCCCGCGGGGACGGCGTACTCGTCCGGCTTGCCTGGTGCGTCGCACCGTACTCGTCCGGACACCGGAACACGGGCGCTCTGGTCCTGCTGTACGGGCGGGAACTGAGCGCACCCGAGGAAGACTCCGTCGGGGCCCCGGAGGGCATGACGGAGCTGGACCGCCTGACCCTGCTGGCCGAGACGACGACGCAGCTGACGTCCACCCTGGACACGGACGAGGCCCTGCACCGGCTGGCGGTCCTGACGGTGCCCCGACTCGCGGACTGGGCGGTGATCGATCTGATCGCCGAGCGGGACGAGGTGCGGCGTGCCCTGGTGGTGGAGTACAAGGACGGCACCCTGATCGGACACGAGGACCTGGAGGGGCCCATGCCGCCCGTTCCCGAGGAGTCGCCCATGCCCTTGTCGCGGGCGCTGCGCGGTGCCGCGTCCTCTCTCGCCGGCCCCGCCATCTACCAGGGCCCTCCCGATTCGGGCATCGCTGTGGAACAGCGGCGTCTGTTCGCCGAGACAGGCATACACTCCGCAGTCATCGCGCCCATCCGGGGGCTGCGCGACACCCTCGGGGCGCTGACCCTGGGCCGCTCCCAGCGGCCCGCGGCCTTCACCGCCGCCGACCTCCCGCTGCTGGAGGACATCACCCGGCGTGCGGGCCTGGCGCTCGACAACGCGCGCCTGTACCAGCGCCAGCGCAAGGTCGCCGAGACCATGCAACGGCACCTGTTGCCCCAGCTCCCCGCCGTTTCCGGCGTCGACATGGCCGTGCGGTATGTGCCGGCTCCACACGCCTCGTCCGTCGGCGGTGACTGGTACGACGCCTTCGCTCTGACCGACAGCTCGCACGCCCTGGTCATCGGCGACGTCGTCGGGCACGACCTGGACGCCGCGGCGGGTATGGCCCAGGTCCGCAACATGCTCCGTGCCTTCGCCTGGTCCCAGCCCCGGGCCGCGCCCGGCGTCGTCGTCACCCAACTGGACGAAGCCGTGAAACACATCGCCGAAGTGCCGACGGCAACCATCATCCTCGCCACGCTCGCCCTCGGGGACGACGGGCTGAGGCGACTGCACTGGACCAATGCGGGGCACCCTCCGCCGCTGCTTGTCAGCCACGACGGCCAGGCCAAGTACCTCGAAGACGCCCACGGCATCCTCCTGGGGACGGGAGTCAGAAGACCCCGGCCCAACTCGGTCACCGTGCTGCCGCCCCGCACCACGCTCCTTCTCTACACCGACGGCCTGGTCGAGTCCCCGCGCCGCTCCATCGACCGCGGGCTGGAACGGTTGCGCCGGCACGCGGCGTCTCTGGCCCACCGTCCCCTGGGTGCGTTCTGCGACGCGCTGCTCGAGCAGGTGCGTCCCGAGGACAACGACGACGATGTCGCGATGCTCGCGCTGCGAACACCCGACCGCTCACAGTGAGCACGGGCGATCTCCGTCCCGACCATGGAACCGTCCGCCGGGATCGTGGTGGACCCTGGCTCACAAAAAAATCCCCGCCTCCGTGCATATGTTCTCCTGCAGGGGGTATTCGCCGAGACGCCCGACTGCGAGCGGGCAATCGGAACAGGGAGGGCACATCATGGCGACGACGACCGCACAGACCATCGCGCACACCACCACGGGCATGCCGGAGGTCGCGGACCCGTCCAAGGTGGCGCCCAAGGACGCGCGGGAGTTGTCGAAGCTGTTCTTCGAGCAACTGACGGTGCTGGAGGAGGGCACGCCCGAGTACCAGTACGCGCGCAACACGCTGATCGAGATGAACATGTCCCTGGTCCGCTTCGCGGCCGGCCGCTTCCGCAGCCGCGGCCCGGAGGAGATGGAGGACATCGTCCAGGTCGGCATGATCGGTCTGATCAAGGCCATCGACCGGTTCGAGCTGACCCGCGAGGTCGAGTTCACCTCGTTCGCCGTGCCGTACATCGTCGGCGAGATCAAGCGCTTCTTCCGGGACACCTCGTGGGCGGTGCACGTGCCCCGGCGGCTCCAGGAGGCCCGGGTCCAGCTGGCCCGCGCCACCGAGGAGCTGCGCAGCCGGCTCGGCCGCAACCCCACCACGAAGGAACTGTCCGAGCTGATGAGCCTGCCGGAGGACGAGGTCGTCGAGGCCCGCCTCGCGGCCAACGGCTACAACTCCGCCTCGCTGGACGCGGCCATCGGCGGCAGCGAGGACGGGGAGTCGGCCCTGGCGGACTTCATCGGCGCCGACGACGCCACGCTCGCGCTCGTGGACGACTTCCATTCGCTCGCGCCGATGATCGCCGAGCTGGACGAGCGCGACCGGCAGATCATCCACTGGCGGTTCGTCGAGGAGCTGACCCAGAAGGACATCGGCGAACGCCTCGGCGTCTCGCAGATGCACGTGTCCCGGCTGATCTCCCGCCTGCTGGCCCGCCTGCGCGAGGGCATGCTCACCACCGCCTGAGGCCCGGGCCGGAACCTCGGCCGTCGCTTCCTTACCGGCCGACGAGTACGGTGACCGGCGGAAGCGAAACTATCGTTGGAACACAGAAGATGCTCTCATCGCGCGAGGAGGCGTCGGAGCGCGCGTGGCTCGGGGGTAAACGTGGCGGTTGGTATGGGTGAGACCGGATTGGACGGTTCGTCGATGCGGCGGGCACCGGACGGTGCGGATCCGCGGACGGCTTCGGTGCGGTACCGGCGGGAGGCGCTGCGCATCGCCGACGCCCGTCTCTTCGCGGCCGAATACCTCACCCGCTCACAGCGGGGGCGGCGGTCGCCGCTGCCGGAGAACGTGTCGGAGGCCGTGCACCTGGTGGTGAGCGAGCTGATCACGAACGCGGTCAAGTACGGGGCCGATCCCATCGAACTCACCCTGAGCCTTACGGACGACTCGGTGACCGTCACCGTACGGGACGGTGACACCATGCTGCCGGCTCCCAGGTCCACTGACCCCGCTCGCGTCGGCCAGCACGGTCTGAAGATCGTGGCGGCGTTGAGCCAGGCCGTCGACGTACGGCGCGAGCCGTCCGGCAAGCGCATCACCGCGCGGATCGCCCTCGGCTGATCCTGCGACCGCTGTTGTAAGGCCCCGCACACGAAACTCACGCCACAAGCCGGTGCCAAGTGCGTCCCGCGGTCACTGTCCCAAGGATGCGATGGCCGCCTCGGTGTCGGGGTGGAACGTGAAGACCTGGTCGAGGCCCACGACGGAGAAGACACGCATCTGGTCCGGGCGGACACCGGCCAGACTGAGCGGTGAACCGGTCGCCTGCGCCCTCTGGTAGGCGCCGATGAGCACGGTGATTCCCGTCGAGTCGCAGTAGGTCAGGCCGGAGAGGTCGATAACCACCCCCTCGTCGCCGAAGGGGGCGCCCTTGACCGCTTCGCTCAGCAACTGGGAGGTGTGATGATCCATCTCACCCGACACCTCCAGGACGAAGGGACCCGACGGGGCCGCGTGCGGTGTGACGGTCAGCAGGTGCTCTGGGTCGTTCACCGGTTCTCCTTAATACGGGGTGCGAAGGGTGCGGGTACGGACAGCGCGAGGAGAGCGGTGTCGTCGGTGACGCCCTCGCCCAAAAACGTCAACAGTGTCTCGACCGACTGCAGCAGCTGGTCCGCCGTGCGTGGGGCCGTTGCGGCCAGATGCCGGGTCAGGCCGTCCTCGTCGAGCATTCTGCCGTCGGACGTGCGTGCTTCGGTCAGACCGTCCGTGTACAGCAGGAGGCATTCACCCGGGAAGAGCCGTGCGGTGGTCTGGACGAACTGCGGGCTGGGCAGCATGCCGATGAGCTGGCCACCCGCCGTGGAGATCGCCTGCACGGTCCCGTCCACGCGCACTGCGAGGGCGGACGGATGCCCGCCGCCGGCCAGCGTGACGGAGTAGGAGCCGTCGGGCACGGGCTGCAGGACGCCGAACACCGCGGTGCAGTAGCGGGGGTCACTGCCCTGGTACTCCCCCTTGAGCACGGCGTCCAGGTTGGCCAGCGCCGCGCAGGGATCCGGGTCGTAGATGGCGGCGGCCCGCAAGGTGTAACGCGTCAAGGAGGTGAGCGCGGCAGCGTCGGCGCCCTTGCCGCACACGTCGCCCAGGAAGAACGCCCACCGGCCGTCGTCCAGGGGGAAGAGGTCATAGAAGTCCCCGCCCACCTCGTCGGCGGAGGCCGTGTGATAGGCGGCCGCCACCTGCAGTCCGGGGACGTCGGGCAGGGCGGGCGGCAGGAGCGTCCGCTGCAGGGCACGTGCGAGACGCTCTGCCTCGGCGCGCCGTTCACGCTCGGCCGCGACCGTGCGGATGGCCGACAGCCGCAGTTCGAGTTCGTCCATGACCAGCGCGGCCAGGTCCTTCAGGGCCTCGAGCTGATCGTCGGTGGGCCGGCGGGGCCGGGTGTCCATGACGTCCACCGTGCCCAGGCGCTGACCGTCGGCCGTGGTGATGGGTACGGCGGCGTAGAAGCGGACGCCGAGGTCGCTGCGCACGAGCGGGTTCGCGAACGCGCGGGCATCCGAGTCGGCGTCGGTCACCACGTAGGGCTCGCCGTGCAGGATGGCGGAGGCGCACAGCCCTGGCTCCCGGTCGGTCTCGGTCATCCCGTCGAGGCCGTGGGCGGCTTTGAACCAGACCCGGTCGGTGTCGACAATCGCCACTGTGGCCATGGGCGCGTCGAACAGGCGGGCAGCCAGCGACGCGATCCGGTCGAAGGCGCCGTCAGGCGGTGTGTCCAGTACTTGGTAGCGGCGGACGGCGGCCAGCCGCGCCTCCTCGGCGACCGGTGCTGTCGGCCCGGTCTGCACGGAGCTCGCCGTCATCGTCTCCCCTGCGCGTCGTACCCGGCCTGGTCAGGACAGTCCGGGCAGCATGTACCCCCTCGGCTGGCCTATCCTACGAAGCCGTCGCGACTTGTGGGCATGCCCCCTGGCTTTTCCGCTGGTCCGCGGCAATGGCGGTGAAGTGACGGCGCAGTTGCCCGCCGACGCGACCGTCCGGCGGTGTGGCGAAAGGGAGTGCGGTGGAACGTGCGCAAGACGCCGGCTGCGAGGTCGCGGCTGCGAGTGGGGCAAGCGTTTTCACTGCCGATGAGGAGATCGGCTCGGATCTCGCCGGGGTGGACTGGTCGGCGACTCCGCTCGGTCCGCCGGAGCAGTGGCCGCAGAGCCTGCGGACTGCGGTCAGCATCCTGCTGTCCTCCCGGTTCTCCATGTGGATGGCGTGGGGCCCCGACCTGACGTTCTTCTGCAACGCCGCATACCGGCGCGACACGCTGGGCGCCAAGTATCCGTGGGCCCTGGGCCGGCCGGCGCGCGAGGTGTGGGCGGAGATCTGGGACGACATCGGCCCGCGCATCGACACCGTCATGAGTACGGGAGAGGCGACCTGGGACGAGGGCCTGTTGCTCTTCCTGGAGCGGTCCGGCTACACGGAGGAGAGCTACCACACCTTCTCGTACAGTCCCCTGCGTGACGACCGGGGCACCGTGGTCGGCATGCTCTGCGTCGTCAGCGAGGACACCCAGCGAGTCATTGGCGAGCGCCGCATGGCGACACTGCGCGATCTCGGCTCCGACCCGAGTGTGGTACGGACCGAAGAGGAGTGGCTCGCTTTCGCCAACCAGCAGTTGAACGCCAACAGGCGCGACCTGCCGTTCACGCTGACGTACCTCCTGACGGACGACGGCTCCGCGCGCCTCGCGGACTCGACGGGGCTCCGCGAGGGGCACCCTGCCGCTCCCGGGACCCTCCCGGGCAGCGCCTCCAGCGTGTGGCCCGTGACGGCCCTGAGGCACGGTGAGTCAGTGCTGGTTCCGCTCGACGACGCTCCCTTCGCAGGATTGCCGGCCGGCGACTGGCCCCGGCCGCCCGCGCACGCGTTGGTACTGCCGCTCCTCCAGCAGGGTGGCTCGCCCTACGGGTTCCTGGTGGCCGGGCTCAACCGCTACCGTGCCCTGGACGACGGCTACCGGGGGTTCGTCGAGCTTGTCGCGGGGCACCTGGCGGCGGGTATCGCGAGCGCCCGCAGTTACGAGGCCCAGCAGCGGCGGGCCCAGGAACTGGCGGAGCTGGACCGGGCCAAAACGGCCTTCTTCTCCAACATCAGCCACGAGTTCCGCACCCCTCTGACGCTGATCATGGGACCGGTGGACGAGTTGCGCTCCCGACTGTCCGGGGCAGACGCCCACGTGCGGGAGGAGCTGGAGGTCATCCACCGCAACGGCCTGCGCCTGGGCAAACTGGTCAACTCCTTGCTGGACTTCTCCCGCATCGAGGCCGGCCGTATGCAGGCCCGCTACGAACCCGCCGACCTGTCCCTGCTCACCGCCGACCTGGCCAGCGTGTTCCGCTCCGCCATCGACAAGGCCGGCCTGAACTTCCGCATCGACTGCGCCGAGCTTCCCGAGCCGGTCCACATCGACCGCGGCATGTGGGAGAAGGTGATCCTCAACCTGCTGAGCAACGCGTTGAAGTTCACCTTCGACGGCTCGATCCGCGTGTCCGTACGCGCCGCGGGGACGCACGCCGTCGTGACCGTCGCCGACACCGGCATCGGCGTGCCCGCCGCGGAGATGCCCCGGCTGTTCGAACGGTTCCACCGGATCGAGAACGCCCGCTCCCGTTCCAACGAGGGCAGCGGCATCGGTCTGGCCCTGGTGAAGGAGCTGGTGGAGCTGCACGGTGGAACCATCACCGCCGACAGTACCGAGGGCGAGGGCACCTGTTTCACCATCAGCCTGCCGTTCGGCTCCGCTCACCTGCCACCCGAAGCCCTCGCCCCTGCCGGGAGCGGCCGGGGCGCGTCGACCGCCGGCCCCTATCTGCAGGAGGCGCTGCGCTGGCTTCCGGACGAGGACGCATCGGACGCGCGAACGGCGGTGACCGCCACCGACGCGTCGGGCTACGCCGCGGCCCCCTCCGTCCCGGCACAGATCCTGGTCGCCGACGACAACGCCGACATGCGTGAGTACCTGACGAGGCTGCTCAAGGGGGCCGGGTATCAGGTGCGCACCGCCGACGACGGCCTGTCGGCCCTGCGGGCGGTCCGCGCCGACGCCCCCGACCTGGTCATCAGTGACGTCATGATGCCCGGCCTGGACGGCCTCGGCCTCGTGGCCGCGCTGCGCACCGACCCGCGAACCGCTTCGCTGCCCGTGGTACTGCTCTCGGCCCGGGCCGGGCAGGAGGCGTCCATCGAGGGCTTGCAGGCCGGCGCCGACGACTACCTCGTCAAGCCGTTCGCCGCAGCCGAGCTCCTCGCCCGCGTACGGGCCAACGTCGAGCTGGCACGGCTGCGCAACCATCAGGCTCGCTGGCGCAAGGCGCTGGTGGACTCCTTGCAGGAGGCGTTCTTCGTCTGCGACGAGGAGGGCGCCGTCATCGAGATCAACGCGGCGTTCACCGACATCCTCGGTTACACCCCCGACGGCCTCCCCTACCAGCCGGTCCATCCCTGGTGGCCGGACGCCGACACCGATCCCGAGGCACATCGCGAGGTGGACGAGGCATTCGCCCAACTGCTCAACGATCCCAAGGGCTCCTACACCATCCCCGTCACCCACCGCGACGGGCACCGCCTGTGGGTGACGGCCACCTTCAACCAGGCGCAGGACCCGGACACGGGGCGCAAGGTCACCGTCGGCACCTTCCGCGACGTCACCGCCGAGCACTACGCCGTGCAGCGCGAGAGCGCCCAGGCCGCCCTGAGCATGCGGCTCACTGAGGCGACCAGTTCTCCCGAGGCCCTCGCGGGCTCACTGACGGTCCTCAAGGAACTGTGGCGCGCCGAGTGTGTGCTGGCCGCCGTAGCGACCGCCGGGCAGGACGTCTCGGTCACGGCGACCGATGCCGGTCTGCATTGGCAGGACCTGCCCTCCGAGCGCCGGGAGCGGCTGTCGGCCTGGCTCGACGGTCCTCTGCTGACCCCCGCCGAAGACCCCTCCGGCGCGGGCATCACCGTCAGCCACCCGGAAGGGACGATGGTGCTGTGGATCGATCTCGGTGGCCACCGGCCCTTCACCGGCGAGGACCAGCTCCTGCTCTCCCTCCTCGCCGGTCAACTCGCGCAGGGCCTGGCGCGCGCCCACCAGATCGACCAGCAGCGCGAGACGGCGATCGCCCTGCAGCGCTCCATCCTCGGTCCGGCAAACCTCCCCGACGGCTTCGCCGTCCGCTACGAGCCCGCCACACCTCCCTTGGAGGTCGGCGGGGACTGGTACGACACCGTCCGACTCCCGGACGGCCGCATCGGCATCGTCGTCGGCGACTGTGTAGGCCGCGGCCTCGAAGCGGCCACCGTCATGGGTCAGTTGCGCAGCGCGTGCCGGGCACTGCTGCTGCAGGACTCCGGCCCCGCCCAGACCCTGATGGCACTGGACCACTTCGCTGCGGGCATCACCGGCGCCATGTGCACCACCGTGTTCTGCGGCGTCCTCGATCCGGACACCGGCGAGCTCACCTATTCCAGCGCGGGGCACCCGCCGGGCATCCTCACCCTTCCCGACGGCACCACCGTCCTGCTCGACGAGGGGCGTTCCGTGCCGTTGGCCGTGCGCCCTGGGAGGGAGCGGCCGGAGGGCACGTGCACCGTTCCCTCCCGTGCCACGCTCCTGCTCTACACCGACGGTCTCGTGGAACGCCGGCGCCGTCCGCTGACGGCGGGCATAGACCAGGCCGGTGAAGCCGTCCAGGCAGGGCGCGACGTGGCCGTAGACGACCTCGCCACGCACGTCATGTCCCAGCTTGCGCCATCCGGCGGCTTCGACGACGACGTGGCTCTCCTCCTGTACCGCCACCCAGCGCCCCTGGAGGTGGCCTTCCCAGCGGAATCGTCGCAACTGGCCCCGGTGCGCAAAGCGTTGCGCAGTTGGCTCACCCAGTGCGAACTCCCCCCGCACACGGTGCAGAACGTACTGGTCGCGGCCGGAGAGGCCTGTGCGAACGCCATTGAGCACGGTCACCGGGACGCTCCTGGTGACACGGTCCGGCTCCGTGCCGAGGCCCTGGTGGACGACCTGCACCTGACGGTCGCCGACTCCGGCCGCTGGAGGACGCCTCAGCCCGGGGAGAACAGCCACCGTGGCCGAGGCGTCGCGCTGATGCGGGCGCTGATGCACCAGGTCACCATCACCTCCGGCGCCGCCGGCACCACCGTCGACATGCACACGAGGATTGCCTGATGACCACGCTTCTGACCCTGACGCCCAGTCGACGGCCCGATGGTGTCACTCAGCTGACAGCCGTCGGCGAGATCGACATGAGCAACACGGACGCCCTCGCCAGGGCGATCGAGACAACGGACGGTCCGCTCGTCATCGACCTGACCGAGGTCGAGTACCTCGACAGCGCCGGCCTGAGCGTCCTCTTCCGACACATCGATCGGATCCAGCTCATCGCCACCCCGCTCCTGGCGCCCGTGCTGGAAGTCTCGGGCCTGGCCGACCTCACCACCGTCCATGGTTCGGATGGTGCCTGACCGCACGTTTCGGTCCCCGGCGGCTCCGGTCCACCACCGGGTGACGGGGTGGGCGCTCACGCGGTCCGTCGGCCCGATCGGCGACCACTGCCCGGGCGCCGCACTCCGATGGAGTGTCCGGACCGACCGCGCGCCTCTTCAGTGACGACCTGATCATCAGGACCCCAGTCGGGGGCAAGGAAGAGGTTCCGCCACTGTGGCGCCGGAACGTCGGCGGCCGGCCCGCTCATCGTCTCGTCGCGCTGCCGAAGCCAGGTATCGCTCATGACTGTCTTTCACTTCCTCACGTGCTCGAGTCCGCCGCCGCTCCGGCACGGTCGGCGGACTCACTGTCCTCTACGGGTGGCTGGGTGCCCGTCACCAGCCGTGTGGCGGGTTCATGCGGCCAGGGCCTCGTCTTCCACGGGGGCGGCGGTGCGCTCGGCGAACTGTTCGAGAAGCCTGTCCGCCGTGCGCAGGGCCTGCTCGGCGGTACGGGCTCCCGTCATCACGCACAGCGTGTACGTGGCGTCTTCGAGGGTCCTGCTCGTGTGTCCGCTGGGACGCACGTCGTGGTCGATGCGCGCCTGAGCGAACCGAGCCAGTACGGCCCGCAGTTCCTTCTCCGTCGGCAGAATCATGGACACCTTCCCTCTCCCGTCACCCCTCCCTCCTCTCGACGCGGCTGTCCACGTCACGAGGGAGGGACTGTCTCCATCACGCCTGACAGCCACCGTCCACAGCGGGGGTCAGGCAGAACGTCGAATGCCCGCAATCCTCAGCTCCAAGCCACACGGCTCACGTTTCAACCGGAGCCCGGCACGCCATGCCCCCTAGTCGGCAGCGGCCTCTTCCACCGTCGCCCGTACCTTCAAGAGGGCATCGACGCCCGTCAGTCGCAAGAGCCGCAGCACTTGCCGCGTCGGCGCGGCCACCCGGAAGTCGGTTGCCTGGTGGGTGAGAATCAGCAGACTCAGCAGGGTGGAGTCGGCGAAGGTGATGCCGGACGCGTCCAGAACCAGCTTCGGACTCTTCCCTGCCGCGGCTCTCAGAGCGTCGGCCAACGCCTCGACCGAGTTCATGTCGTACGCGCCTCGTGCGCTGACGACCCAGGCGCCGTGCGTCTCGTACTGCGCTTGCGTGGGTCGGTCCAGGGCCGGGAGCCGACTCTGGTCGGTGTGGCGCGAGCACCCTGCGACCGCTTCTTCCAAAGACACCCTCGGGCCCCTCCTATGTCTCCCACGGGGACAGAACACGTCACCCTTAGCACGAAAATAATGTCATGTATTAGCTGTCACGCAAAGACAGTCCCTAGAATGCTGTACATGGTTGAAGTCCCTGAATCTCACTCCGGATGGACGTTCGTCACCAACCACGCGCGTGTGCTGGCGGCCATCGCCGACAAGCCGAACGTACGGATCCGCGATATCGCCGCCCACTGCAGACTCACCGAGCGCGCTGTCCAGCGGATCATCGCGGACCTGGAACAGGGCGGCTACCTCTCCCACACCCGCGACGGGCGCAGCAACATCTACCGTATCGAGCCGGACAAAGTTCTGCGCCACCCCGCGGAAGCAGGACTGACCGTGGCCGCTCTGCTGTCCCTGCTCGTTCGGGACGAGACCGACCACGGGCGGCCGGCCGAGTCCAGCGCCGCCCGCTGACGGCGATCCAGGTCGCCGAGTCGCAGGGAGCTACTCCGAACCCCCAGAAGGTCAGGTGCCTTCTGCATGTGCACGGCTTCAACGGGCACATGCACGTTCCATGACGGGAGGGGAACGACGCGCGTGACGACTGAGCCGATCACGTGGTCGGAGGCGAATCCCAGCGGCTGCGGGGAGGGCGCGGAGGACATTGCCCCGAGGCCCTGGACGAGGCGCCGGAGACGCCGCGCGAGCGCGTCAACCGGCGGTGGAACGAGATCATGCAGGAGACGCGCGTCGCTCAGACGGGCGTCCAGATCCTTTTCGGCTTCCTGCTCAGCGTCGCCTTCACACCTCTCTTCCACGACCTGGGAACGTTCGAGCACGCCGCCTACGTCCTCACCGTGGTCTCGGGTGCCACGGCCACCGCCTGCCTGATCGCCCCGGTCTCCATCCACCGCTCCCTGTCGGGGCAGCGGATGAAGGACGAGATGGTGGAGGTGGCGCATCGCCTGATGATGTGCGGCATGCTCCTGATGGCCGTGACCATCGGGTGCACGCTCCTGCCTTCGCCGCCTGTGGCATCCTCCGCATCGAACGCGACGCGTCCTGACAGACAATGCCTGGCCCTACCGCAAGAGCTTCGCCTGGCGGCAGGCGCTTGCCGACCTCGGCGCGTCCGGCAAGCCCACGCGCATCTACCGGCCGCAGACCAACGGCAAGGTCGAACGCTTCAACCGCACGCTGCTCGACGAATGGGCCTACCTACGGCCCTACACCAGCAACGCCGAACGCACTGCCGCCCTGGCAGACTTCCTGCACACCTACAACCACCACCGTTGCCACACCGCACTCGGCGGCCACCCACCCATCAGCCGCGTGAACAACGCTTCAGGTCAATACAACTAGGCCGTGTATCGGAAGTGGCTGGTAGCGACCTGTGGGGCAGGTTGGAGAATTCTGTAGCTGCTCGTATCGCGGACCTGCGATGGTGTCCGTCATGGATTCCGAGCCGCGCACTGGTCTCGCTCGTCACTATGACTCAGGGAGCTGGCTGGCTCGGTTCGCGGGTCGGACTTGTGGTCTGTCCGCGATGCGAGGGCCGTGCTCTCGTGATCCCCCGGCCTGGCCTTTCTGGTCCCAGATACGTCAGCGAGCTCCTGTTCCAGCCGCGTCGTCTGGCTTGTGGAGGGTGCGGTGCCGTCGCCGACTGGAAACCTGAGGTGCAGGGGGCTGGTCTGGTCGGCGCGGTGCTGGGCGGTAGTGAGGATCCGCTTTTCCAGCGGCCTCTGTGACTGCAGACCCGTTGCGCCGGTCACATCTTGTGGGCCTATAACGAGGAGCACGTCGAGGAGCTGTCCGCCTACGTCGGGGCGCGATTGCGAGAGCGTGGCGGCGTGCAGTCGATGATGTCGATGTTCGCTCGGCTGCCGGCGTGGATGAAGGTGTCGGACAATCGCGCGGAGGTGCTGGCCGACCTGGAGACGCTGCGGGCGCTGACCGAACGGATGGCACCTGCCGACCGCTCCGATGCCGCGCACCGGCGCGGTGACCGTCCCCAAGCGCACAGGAGTATGTACTTCCGGGGCGGCCCTTATGAGTCTTGAAGGCCCTGGTCACAGCCGTTCGTTGATGGCTGCGATCAGGACGGGCGCCTCGTAGCGGACCGCGAGCTTGTCATATCGCGTGGCGACCGCCGGTGTCTCTCGAGGCGGTTGATCCCGCACTCGACCGCGTGGCGCTCGCGGTAGTCGGCCGGGGCGGAGTACGGCCGACCACCGCGGGAGCCGAGCTTCTGGCGGTTGCGCGCCTGGTCAGACTTTTCCGGGATGGTGCAGCGGATCCCGCGGCGGCGCAGGCAGGCGCGGTTTCTGCGGGAGGCGTACGCCTTGTCGGCGCGGACTCGATTTGGTCGGACGCGGGGCCTGCCTGGACCGATGCGGGGCACGCGGATCTTCTCCAGCACGGGTTCGAACTGCGGTGAGTCCCCGCGTTGCCCACCCGCCGCGCGACCGCCCCAGCCCATGATCACGGAGCTCGGTGAAGACGCCGCCCGGTGGTTCTTTCTGCAGTTCACCCTGCTTGCGGGTCCCGGCCGCGTGTTGATGGGCGCGGCAGACCGAGGAGTCGACGCTCAGGTTCAAGACGATCGCACCTTTCACACCGGCCAGGGGCTGGAGCCGGGTGAGGATCCGGTGCCAGGTACCGTTCCGTTGCCATCGGCGTAACAGGTCGTACATCCGGTTCCATGGTCCGTATTCGTCGGGGATGACCCGCCACGGAACTTCGGTCCGGGCCCGGAACCGTTGCCGTCGATCAGTTGCCGCCGAGGCCAGACGGGTGGCCGACCCGACCTGGCGCCCTTCGGCAACAGCGATTTCAGCACCGCCCACTGCTCGTCCGTGAGATCTCCCCGACCCATGAACCGTGATCATTCACAGCTCAAGATCCACTTTCGATACACGGCCTAGTACTGCAACGGTGCTTGCCGTGACTGGTGGCCAGGTCAGGGGATGTGTCCGCGTCGTTTGTAGTGGCTGGTGCGGGCTTGGTGTTGTCGTCGGCGGCGCCAGGTCGACCAGTGCAGGATGTGCTCGATGGGTGTGGGCCGGCGGTTGGTGAGGCGGGCGATCAGCCGTCGTATCTCGGCGAGGCTGAGGTGGATGAGCTGGGAGGATCCGTTTCTGCTTTCCCGGCATCCAGCTCTCGGGCTCGCAGGACGGTCAGGCAGGCGTGGGCGGCCATGGCGAGGGTCATGTGGCGGTGCCATCCGGGATAGCGGCGGACCTGGTAGTCGTCCAGGCCGCATTCCTGCTTGGCGCTCTGGAAGCACTCCTCGATGGCCCACCGGCTGCCCGCGATGCGGATCAGGTCATCCAGTGTGGTTCCGGCGGGGCAGTAGGCGATGTAGTAGGAGATCTCCTGCGGGCGGGCAACGCTGCGGCGGGCGATCACCCAGTGGCGGCGGTCGGGCCGGTGCCAGGGCCGCACCTCGACGCGTGCCCAGTCGTAGATCCGCTGGCCGTGAGCTCCGGTGCCACAGGAACGACGTTTCCATTTCTGCCGGGCGAGGCCGTTGAACAGGTCGTGGACGGGATGGTCGATCGCCCAGCGGGTGACCACGGTGTCGTGCCGGGTGGTGGCCATGACGTGGAAGACGTCCGCCCGTTCCAGCTCGGACCGCCAGCCCTTGGAAAAGCCGTAGGCGGCGTCCGCGGTCACCCACCGGAACGGGATCTTGTCTGCGATCGCGCGGCGGACCATCGCCTTGGCCATGGCCACCTTGGTCTCGAAGGCGACCTCGTCGCCGATGCCGACCCGGCGGCATCTTTCCCGGTCGTCGGTCCATGAGGTGGGCAGATACAGACGCCGGTCGATCAGCGTCCGCCCACGGTCGGTGGCATAGGCGAGGAAGACGCCGACCTGGCAGTTCTCCGTCCGCCCCGCGGTGCCGGAGTACTGCCGCTGCACTCCTGCCGACCGCGTCCCTTTCTTCAGGAAGCCCGTGTCGTCCACGACGAGGACAGCGTCCGGGTCGCCGAGGTTGTCGACCACGTACCGGCGCACGTCGTCGAGCACCTCGTCGGCGTCCCACTCGATCCGGTTCAGCATCCGGTGGATGCGGTCCGGGCCAGCGTGACCGGCTTCCTCCGCCAGCGTCCAGCCGTTCTTCCGCTGCAGCGGAGCGATCAGGCCCCGCATATAAGCCAGTGCCGACTCCCGGGACTCCGATCTGCTGAAACGGTGCACGAACTGCCCATGCACAGATTCCAGTTCACCCGCCCACAACCTGACATCAGAAAGGGCCCCACCCATAACCACACCAACGACCAACCTGGCCACCAGTCACGGCAAGCACCGTTGCAGTACTAAGGGCCGACAATCTTCCTAGGCCGTGTCTGACAAGTGATCTTGTCGGGGCTCGCGGAGCCAGAGAATGAGTGCCGCGAGGTGGAGTCCTGCCCGGTAGCGGGCGGCGAGCTTGTCGAAGCGGGTGGCGATGACGCGGAACTGCTTGAGCCGGTTGAAGCAGCGTTCGACGACGTTGCGCGCTTTGTAGAGGTCACGGTCGAAGGCCGGTGGCCTGCCGCCGCCCTGTCCGCGCCGCACGCGGTTGGCCTTCTGGTCGGCCCGTTCAGGGATCACCGCCCGGATGCCCCGCCGCCGCAGCATCAGGCGGATCGCCCGTGACGAATACGCCTTGTCCGAAAGGGGATTCGCCCCACGTCCATCTGCTTGTGCGCGCCGTGCGGGCTTCGTGAGGCACTGACGACCCGACGTGCCCGAACGGGCAGCCGGAGACCGGGAATGCACCGCCCACTGACGCGCGATACCGATGGCGAGGCTGCCGTTGCGGTAGGTGTTCGACGGGTGCCGTCCACGATCCACAGCCGCTCGACTGCGCCCTGGGGGCCGCGGGCCAGCTCGACCGCGAGCAGCGGACCGAGCCCTTGGACCACCCGGCACACGGTCGCCGGCGAGGCGCCGAACAGCGGAGCGAGTTGCCGCACAGTGAGGTTCGTTCGGTAGTACACGGTCACCAGCCGCACCCACTCGGCCAGCGGCAGCTGCCGCGGATGCCCCCAGTCGCGCCCCTCGTCACCACGTTTCCGGGCCGCGTTCAGTAACCGGCCGAACTGGTCGCCCCGCAACCCGGTGAACGTCTCCAGCCGTACCCGATCGCGCCCGTGCTCGGACACGGTGGCGGTGGTTCCCATCGCTCCGGCCGCTCCTGTGGTCCTCTTGGGCTCTTCACCGGCTTCCTCCGCCAGGACCTCGACGCCGTCACCGCCGGACTCGCCCTGTCAGGGGGTTCATGTGCCAGCGTCCCCCTTCTCGTCGGTGTGCAGTCCGATGCCCGGGTAGCCCTTGCGCTGATGGGACAGGATCCGTGGTTACGGCTCAGTGGCTGCGCAGGTGAGATCGGGCGCTCAGCGAGATGGCCGTGGTCAGAACGTGTCACAGCGGAAACGCGAAGGCGCCGCTGGCCACGTCGGACCAGCGGCGCCTCACGCACGGGCCGCGCCTCTCAGCTCAGCGGACGGCCTGCCCGGTCAGAAGTCCCGCTCCGCCCCCTGAAGAAGTGCGTCAGGTACGGCTGGTACGGGAGCAGGTACAGGTACCGGTTCGAGTCGGTGAGGGGCGCGATGGCCAGGGTGGGATCGTCGACCGGGTGAATGCTGAAGCTGCCGAACAGCCCTGACGGGCGCAGGCGCCACCTCCGGCCGGTGGGGTAGAGCCGCCCGGAGAGGACGACCTTCTTGTAGTGCAGGCCGGAGGAGGCGACGGCCAACTCGTGGCCGGACTCGGCGTTGGCGATGGTGTAGGTGCCGTCGTCCCAGTGCTGCGTGAACCGCCACTTCTCACCGAGGTTGTCGATGTTGTTGCGGTCGTGGAACAGGAGCGCGTGGCCGTTCGGCGCACCGTGGAAGCCCGCGCTGTTGAGGTGCAGTGAGGTGACCATGTGGTCGTTCCACACGTCACGGTCCGTGGGGATGTTGACGGACGATGCCTGCGGCGCCTGGAGAACGGGCGGCGCCGGGTTCTCGCTGGCGGTCGTTGTCGGCTCTTCTTCGGCGGCGTCAACTTCGGTCATGGAAACTCTCCCTTTTGCTGTGGCGGTTTCCGCAACGTGGAGTACCGGTATCCGTCTGTCGCGCATTTCTGGCATCCCCTCACCGAGAGCAGCAACACCCATTAACCGAAATAAGGGACAATAGTCGTATTGAGAAATTATCTAAAGGTGTCTCACGCGGGGTGTGAGTTTCCGGTGGGCCAGATTGTGCAGGCAGGCGAATCCGATCATGCCCTCGCCCACCGCTACATGGGCTCACGCGGCGGACGATGCCCACCCATGCGTGATCGCCCGGATCGCATCTAGCCGGCGGCGGCCAGCAGCAGAGCGCACAGCAGGCGGGCCGGGCGCCTTGTCCGCGCCGCGGCGCCCGCCCTCTGGCTGGCCTGCGGTAAGGGCCACACCGCCAGGATGACCGCGGGTGCTCGCCGTCGGCGGCGTCATCCCGTTGTTCGTCGTCGCTCTATCCCAGGTTTGGTGGCAGAGAAGCACAACGTCCGACAACGCGCCCTTGTCCGCGCGGTCGCGCAGCTCTCACCTCTGCACACGCTGCTGCTCGCAGAGCCCTCGGAGGTGGGGGGTGAGGCTCGGGGCGCGCGGGGACGGGCTATTGCGCGGCGTCCGGGCGGGGGTGCGGGGGGTGGTGGTACTCGGTGAGGACGGTGAGCAGGCGGGTGAGTTCGTCCTGCTGGCCGGGAGTGAGGGGGGCGAGGAGTTCGCGCTGGGCGTCGGCGACAAGCGTATCGAGGTGTTCCAGGCGGCGGCGGCCGGCGGGGGTAAGGGTGATGACGTTGCGGCGGCGGTCGGCGGGGTCGGGCTCGCGGCGGATGTATTCGGCGTCGGCCAGCTCATTGAGGACGGCGACCATGTCGCTGCGGTAGATGCCGGTGCGGCGGCTGAGTTCGGCCTGGCTGGCGGCGCCGGCTTCGGCCAGCGTGACCAGCACGGCGAAGTGCCACTTGCGAGCACCTTCCGCGGTCAGGCGCTCGCTGACGAGCCGGTCGGCGACGACCGCGGCCCCGGTGAGCAGGCGGCTGGGGATGGCGCGCAGCCGGGCCGGGGTTGGTTCGGGGGTCGGGCTCATCGGGATCCTCCACCTCTTGCGTTAGTGCCACTAACAGTCTAGCTTCGTTAGTGGCACTAACGTTTAGGCTTCGACTGCATCTTCCTGGAGTGAGACCATGATCAAGCCGTTCCGCATCGACGTTCCCCAGGCCGACCTCGACGACCTGACCGACCGCCTCTCCCGCACCCGTTGGCCCAATGAGGTCGCCGACGCCGGGTGGGACTACGGCTTCCCGCTGGCGCGGCTCAAGGAGCTTGCCGAGTACTGGCGCACCGGCTACGACTGGCGTGCGCATGAGGCCAAGCTCAACGAGCTGCCGCACTTCACCACCGAGAACGAGCTGCCGCACTTCACCACCGAGATCGAAGGCCAGAACATCCACTTCGTCCACCTCCGGTCTGCGAACCCGGACGCGCTCGCGCTGATCCTCACCCACGGCTGGCCCGGTTCGTTCCTGGAGTTCCTCGACGTGATCGAGCCGCTGTCGCGCGACTTCCACCTGGTGATGCCGTCCATCCCGGGTTACGGCTTCTCCGGGCCGACCCACGAGCGCGGCTGGGACGCTACCCGGGTCGCGCGGGCCTGGGCCGAGCTGATGCACCGTCTCGGGTACGAGCGCTACGGCGCGCAGGGCGGCGACTTCGGCGCGGGCATCTCGACGGCGCTCGGCGCGGTGGCACCCGAGCACGTCGTCGGGGTGCACGTCAACTACCTGCCGACCCGGCCGGTCCCGGATGCCGACATCGAACTGTCCGAAATGGATGAAGCCCGGCTGGACAAGATCCGGCAGCTGATGGCGAACCGTCCGCCGTACCAGGCTCTGCAGGCCCTCACCCCGCAGACCATCGGCTACGCGCTGACCGACTCACCGGTCGGCCAGCTGGTCTGGATCGCCGAGCGCTTCGCCCAGTGGACCGACCCCGAGACACCGGTCAGCGACGAGCGGATGCTCACCGATATCTCGCTGTACTGGCTGACCGGCACGGCGGCCTCCTCAGCGCGGCTCCACCACGATGCCCCGCGGGGCGTCCAACAGCCGTGCCCGGTGCCGCTCGGCGTCGCGGTGTTCGCGCACGACATCACACAGTCGGTGCGACCACTGGCCGAGCGGCTGTACGACATCAGGCATTGGTCGGAGTTCGAGCACGGCGGCCACTTCGCTGCGATGGAAGTGCCGGAGCTGCTCGCACAGGACGTCCGGGACTTCTTCCTCACCCACGTCAAGCACGACTAGCGACCAGTGTTCAACTGCGGTGACCCAGTGCCGTTCCGCGGCCTCTGCGTGAGGCAACCCTGTTGTCTACGGCAAGGGGGAAGTGATGGCCACAGTCGTACAGCCATCGGCTGGGAAGCCGTTGACCGTCCGTGTGGTGGCGGACGTGTTCCTCGACTCGCTCGGCAATCCGAACACAGTTCAGAACTACGGGATCGGGTGGGCAAGACCGCCGAACGGCTCGGTGAGGCCCGGCCGCTGGCGTAGGCCGCGGACGATGATGCGGGTCAGTACGTCACTGACCGGCCTACGCCGGAAAGCTCGTCGACTTGGCCAACAGCCCCTCAACCTTCGGTCTCCTTACTACCTGGCGCCGATGGGATCTACCCAGGCCTCTCGCAGTAACCCTGCTGGAAGGCTGTCCAGAAGACCTCGTCGATCCCGGTATCGGTAAAGGAGTTCCAGTTGGTGTGGGCGACGAGTTGGTCGCGCCCGTCGCGGCTGTTGAGGGCATAGGTCAGGTAGCCGGGTGCGCTGCCGCCGTGGCCGTACGCACGGCCGCATCTGGTGGCGTAGACGTAGACGCCCAGGCCGTAGGCGACAGCGGGCGGGGCGCTGCCGGTTACGGGAACCGTGTCGGTGAGCATCCGGCGAAGCAGGTTTGGGGGCAGGAGACGTCCTTGCAGCAGGGCCCGGTAGAAGCGTGCGATGTCAGCCGCGGTCGAGACCAGGGCGCCCGATGCGCCGGCCTCGGACGGGCTGGACGCGGTGACGTCGAACCGGGTGGCATCCGGCGCGTTCGGCAACAGGAGCGAGATATCTGCGTAGCCGTGCGCATGGGCTCCGTCGATGGCGTTCCGTGCCAGCGGGTACGAAGTGTCGCGCAGCCCGAGGGGGGCGAAGATGCGGCGTTCGAGGTTGGTGCGCAGGTCGCGGTCGGTGATCCGCTCGACGATCAGGTCGAGCAGCAGGTAGTTCGTGTTGGAGTACCGGAACCGGGTGCCGGGAACTGGGAAGTACCGGGGCTGGGCCAGACCGATGCTGATCAGTTGGTCGCGGGGCCAGTACTGGTCGAGGCTGCGGAAGTGGGGAAGCAGCCCATCGATGTAGTCGTACAGCCCGCTCGTGTGGTTGAGCAGTTGGCGGACAGTGATGGGCGCACCGGCCAGCGCGTTGCCGGTGCGGACCTGGTCGGGCAGCAGGCTCTGCACGGTGTCGTCGAGTCGCAACCGGCGCTCGGCGACGAGTTGCAGGACGACCGTTGCGGTGAAGGTTTTTGTGACGCTCCCGGTGCGGAACTTCAGGTCCGGTGCCATCGGTGTGCCGGCGGAACGGTCGGCGACGCCGGCCGCGCCGAAGCGGTAGTCCGAGCCGCGTCGGGCGAGCAGGAAAGCGCCTGGGTTGGGGTTGGGGTGAGCCACCACCTGATCGACCAGGGCCTGGAGGGCCGGGTCACGGCGGCCGTCGGCCGTCTGTCCGTCACTGACCTGGCCCGCGGTGGCCATACCGGGTGGCAGCAGGAGAGCAAGAGCAAGTCCCAGACCTGACAAGCGGGTTAAGCGTCGTCGGATCATCGCGGGGTTCTCCTCCGTTAGCAATATAGACGTACGGTTATAACACGCGATACCGTCCTCACGTGCCGAGAGTTGCCGACCACGACGCCCGCCACGGGCAGATCACCGACGCCGTCCAACGCCTGATCGCGCGACACGGTCTCACCTCCGTGACCGTCGCGCGGACCGCCGCGGAAGCGGGCGTGTCCGTCGGCCTGGTGCAGCACTACTTCACGACGAAGGAGGAGATGCTGCTGGCCACGTTCACCCGCGTCAGCGAGCGTTTCACCGCACGAGTGGACGGCCTGGTGAACCGGGGCGAGGCCGAGGGCCGCACCATCGCTGACATGCTGCGGCAGGCGCTGACCGAGCTCATGCCGCTGGACGACGCCCGCCGCGCCGAGTTCCTGGTCCGTCTCGCCTTCGCCGACCAGGCCGCGCACAACGCCCGCCTTGCCAACGTCCAGACAGCGACCCTCATGGGTATCCGCTCACGCGTGACCCAAGCCATCAGAAATGGGACGGTATGCGGCGAGGTCGGTCACGGGATCGACGCGGCTGGCCAGGCCCTGCATATCGTCGCGTTCGCCGAAGGGCTCGCCCTGCACACGCATATCGACCCCGATGGCACACCGAAACCGGCGATCTTCGCCGCGTTGAACGACCAAATCGGCCGCGTGTTCACAGGAACCTGCCGACGCGCCCAGCTCGGTTGATGATCAGCAGCCACCGGGTGGCGGCCTCTCGCAGAGGTGCCCCCAACATCGAGGGCCTGGGCAAGCTCCGTCATGCCGTCGAGCAGACCTGCGCCCTGCTCCACCACTTCGAACGACTCGCCGCCCGATGGCTACGCCGCACCGAACTCCACGATGCCTTCGTCCCCCTCGCCTGCAGCCTCATCTGCTACCGACGACTCAAGAGGGCTGCCGGGGTTCATTGGATTCCCGCCGCACCTGTCGCCATTCGTTCGTTGCCGACAGTCGGTGGCGGCTGCGGTAGGTCATGGGCGTTCAGGATTTCATCGCGTCGAACCGACGTGTTTCGTCACCTGGGGCGCCCATTTCGTCGGTGTCCCCCGGGTTGCGGGCGCCCACGATCCTCTGTGTCACACCCCAGTGGCAGACTGACGGCACGACGAGGCTTGGGAAGGGCCGGGCGTTGCGGCGGGGGTCACCCGCCGAGTGCCACTGCTCAGGGTGGCTGGTGCCACAGGGGGATGTGCGGCTGTGATCTTCGACAGTCTTGATGTGTCGTACGGCGAGAAGTGGGGTTCCTATCGGGGAATGACCCATCCGAACCCGATGTCGCGAGCCCTCGCCGCACGCAAGCATGCTGCCGGGAGGATCACGCGGTTCTGTTGTCTGCGCGGGACCAACCGCTGGCGCTGGTCGAAAGATGGCCGCGCGGCATGTGGCGTGTGTACCTGTTCGACGACAGATCATGGCGCACGCAGATGATCGACCTCAAGCCGCACGGTACGGGCATGCTGTTGGCTCGCTGGAACACCCGATGGGAGTTTTCCAACGAGCAGGAGTACTCGTCCGACAAGTGGGATGCCCAGGAGACCACGACCGTCTCGGCCGACGGGCAGGTCGAGGTGAAGTCCGTGTTCGCCGGGCCGAGGGGAGCATCGACGGAGCCACTGCACACTCGAACATCCGGCCCGTCGAGCACCCCCGTGCGGCGGTTCGCGGCGCCCGTCGAAAGTTTCCTCTGTCCCGCACCGGAATTCGGCGACTGGCAGGTGTTCGTGCCGTTCCTCGCCCAGCAGGGCCACGAGCCCGCCACGACCGTAGTCCTGAACGACGTGTCGCCTCGGTACCGAGGTTCGAACTGATCCATCTCGACTCCGGCAAGACACTCACCTCCGTGGACCAGGTGAAGACCGGCCGCTTCCAGATCAAGCTGAAGGGGGACGTCATCGGCCGTCCTGCGATCGAAGACAAGTCGCTGCTTCCGAAGCCGATCCACAACACGGCGACCAGGGAGGCTGAGACCTACTGGGTGCTCGAGGTCGTCGCGCAGTAGCTGAGTGGCCCTTTTACCCGCCGTGCGGTAGGTACGGCGGCCTGCGAGAGTCTGGTGATGGTGGAGCCCTTCCAGCGGTGCGCGTGGTCCTGGGTATCGTCGGGGGCGTCACCGTGGTTCACAGGCTGACGCCCCCTCGTCCGCCAGGTCGTTCGCTCGATGTGCAGCCCACCGTCGAACCAGCGGCCTCGGCGTCTCCCGCACCCTGCGCCGCTGCCCGGGCCAGGAGGGACTTGCCCACACCAGCCGCGCCGCGAACGACCAGCGGGCCCTCAGCGCAGCGGGAAGGATCCAACCGGGCGAGCACCTGCCGGGCCTCGCTCTCCCGGTCGATCCGCAGGCCGATGTCGATGATTCCCGTGCTGCGTGGGGACTTGTTGTAGGTGTTGCCGTGGACTTCCACGGCGGGCACGGGTCCGCTCCCCCGGGAACCAGGGAGACCAGCCGCATCAGCTCCGCCTCGGCCGCTTGCCGGACCCGGTCGTCCTCGTCACGGTGGAGGGCGGCGAAGCGCTCCCCCCACTGACTCGCCTGACCCCTGCTCTCCTCCGCGTCGTCCGACACGCGGGGCACCGCCGCCGTCCGCAGACCGCGCCCCACGTCCCCCTCGCCCGGACGGCGCCTGAACTCCGGACCACGCCGACCCGGACGCTCCCCACCGTTCCACGCGTACATCATGACCGCCCCCTGCTGCATCCCGCCTACCGGATGCGCGCTCGGCACGAGGGTGCAGGCGGACGTACGGCTCGCCCACCGGTGCCCGGCCGGCGCAACGGGTCGCCGCCGACTCCGTGCCGGTACAACCCTCGCGGCCCGTCCCGAGTCTGAAAGGCCGCGATGAGGTGAGGACCTGACCGCCAGCCACCGGGCCACGACCGGACACAGAGATGGCATACGATCCGCATACCCCTCATAAAAACCCAGTAAGAGGATGTACACGTCATGACCACCCGTGCCCCTTATCGTTCCCTTAGCGGCATATCTGCCGTTGTCGCCCTGCTCGCGATCGGCGCGGTGGGGTGCTCGGACGTCACCGACGCCGTCGACAGCGCCAAGGACGGCGCGAAGAAGGTGGCCCGCCAGCGCTCGGTGTTCTCGCTGAACACCGGTGACTGCTACAACCCGTCCGGCAAGGCCGAGGGAACGGCGTACACCGTCGAGATCGTGCCCTGCGACGAGGCGCACGCAGGCCAGGTCGTCGGCGAGTTCTCGATCGACGAGGGCAAGCAATACCCTGGCGACGACGGGGTCTCCGCGATCGCGGACACCCGCTGTCTGGTCGAGGCGCAGAAGTACGCCCCGGACACCTGGGCGCTCCCCAAGGGCGCCGAGCTCTTCTACTACACCCCGACCGCGGAGAGCTGGGCAACGGGCGACCGCTCGGTGAGCTGCACCTACACCGCCGAGAAGGGCACGCTGAGCGGCACCCTGGACACCGCGAAGTCCCTCAAGCCCGAACAGCTCACTTACCTCAAGGGGTCGAACGCGGTCTACGAGGCCCTGTGGGAGAACCAGTCCGAGAAGGACACCGTCGAGGCCGACCTGCCCGCTTACAAGGCGCAGGCGAAGGCCGTCACGGCCGCTCTCCAGGCCCACGTCGAGGGCCTCAACGACATCGAGGGTGTCGAGGTCGGCAAGCTCCGTTCGACGCTGGCGAAGGCGGCCGGCGACTGGGAGAAGGCCGCGAACGCCTCCGACGCCGACTCGTTCTACGTCGCCTACGACTCGGCGTTCACCGGCATCGACCCGAACAAGTCGGTGGCTGCCCGCAAGGAGCTGGGCCTGGCCACCACCGTCCCGGCCGACGAGGCCGAGGTCTGGGCGAGCTGACTCCTTAGGGGCGGGCACCGGTCAGCTGGTGCCCGCCCCGCCTGACCGCGACGGGACGGAGCCGGGGGCCGGGGTCCCGCTGGTCGACGGTGCCTTCGACCCCGCAGTCTTCGACGTCGCCGAGCGCACCGCCTTCCCCCACGGGGTCACTCTCACCCGCCTCACCCGGCGCTTAGAGAGCATCTGATCGATGTTCACTTTGATATGGGTGGGATGTCCGTTTCAATTCGCCACGTTGGTGCGGATTCTCCGGTCAGTTCGCGGGACATTTTGTTAGCCATCACCCAGTGGATCATTGTCTGAGATCGCTGCGGCAGGGCTTCGTAGTCCCGCGCCAGACGGCGGTGCTGCATCAGCCAGCCGAAGGTCCGCTCGATCACCCACCGCTTCGGTAGCGGCTCGAACCCCTTCGCCCGTGGCCGCTGTACCACCTCGACATCGATGCCCAGCCGGGCACCGTGGTTGAAGATGCTGTTCTGGTACCCGCCGTCGGCCCAGACCTTGGTGACACCGGGATGTGCCGCAGCCAGCTCGTCGAGCAGCCGTTTGCCTCCGGTGGTGTCGTGCACATTCGCGGCAGACCAGGACAGCCAGCACCAGACCGAGCGGGTCCGTGATCACGTGCCGCTTGCGTCCTTTGATCTTCTTGCCGGCGTCGATGCCCTGGCTGGTCTCGGCGACGTTCGCCGAGGTCTTCACGCTCTGCGCGTCCACTGCGGTCGCGGTGGGCTCCGCACTGCGGCCGTGAGCCCGTCGGGTCTTGTCGCGTAACAGGTCGTGGACCTGCCGGGTGGTGCCGTCGGATTCCCACTTCGCGTAGTAGTCGTAGACGGTCTTGTACGGCGGGAAGTCGTGCGGCAGGTACTCCCACGGGATGCCGGTGCGGTTGACGTACAGAAGGACGACTCAGGAGGCTGACGGTTCGATCTCCCCCGCAAAGACGATGACCTGGTCGATGAGGCTCCGCCGCAGATGGACGACGTCCGTTCCCGCCAGGCGGGGACCTCCATCCGGCGTGGTGAAGACCCACTGGTACCGGGCCCACTCGTCAGGCATGTCCACCGCTGAGCAGCGCACCATCGTGCCGGTTCCCGCTGGGTGGCGCCGGATGTCCAGCACGAACCGCTCGACCGCCGCGATTCCTTCGCTGCGGCCCAACGGCCCCCAGAAGACCACATCCGAGGTCAGAGCCTGCGCGAGCAGGGCAGTCACATAACTGTCGTCCGAGGCGTTGAACGCGGAGATGAACGTGTCGATCGCGGAGCGTGCCGTCTCTTCCTGCATGCCCCAGTAATACCAGCCGTTGCGCGTGCGCTCGTCCCGCGAGCCGCCTTCCGGTCACGGCGAATCATCCCGGTCACAGCACCATGCATCGGGTTCCGCCCGTCGAGGCGGTGCGTAACGGGGCCGGCAGCCCGGCCGGTCTCAGTCGGTCTTCTTGATCACCCGGGCAGGCACTCCCGCGACGACGGCGCCGGCGGGGACGTCGCGGGTGACCACTGCCCCGGCAGCAACCACCGCGCCGGCACCGATGGTCACCCCCTGCGTGATCACGGCAGCTGTCCCGATCCAGACGTCGTCCTCGATGACGATCGGGGCGAAGGAAAGGTACTCGCGGCGTTCGGCCAGGGGCAGTGGATGACCTCCGGTGATGAGGCTGACCTTCGGGGCGATCATGACCCCGTTCCCGATACGGATGCCTCCCTTGTCCATGAACGTGCAGTTCTGGTTGACGAAGACGTTCTCCCCGAACGTTGTGTTCAGCCCGTACTCGGTGAAGAACGGCGGGTAGATCGTCACCGATTCCGGCAGCGGGCCACCGAAGACAACGGAAAGGAGTTCCTTCCGGCCTCCGCTGTCGCTGAACGGAAGCACGTTCAGTCGAGACGTCGCATCGGTCACCTCCACGATCCGCTCCGCGTGACGGGTGAACTCCGGTGTATGGACATGCATGACCTGCTCTGTGCGGGTGGACATGCGCTGATCACACCACCGCGCAGAACAGGTGATCAAACAACCCTGACCCGACCGGACACAACCAGAGGTTGTGGAGCTAGGGTGAGCTCGTGGATGTCGAGGCGCTGCGGACGTTCGTGACCGTCGCCGAGGCCGGCCAGTTTCAGGCTGCGGCCGACGAGTTGGGGGTCAGCCAGCAGGCGGTCTCCAAGCGGATCGCGGCTCTGGAGCGGCACATTGAGGCCACGCTGCTGGTGCGCACTCCCCGGGGCTCTCGGCTGAGCCTGGACGGGCAGGTCTTCCTGCCCCACGCCAAGAAGGTCCTGGCAGCCATGGCGCAGGCCGAGCAGGCTGTGCGCCCCGGAAGCCGTCCCTTGCGCGTCGATGTCCTCAATCGGCGCATCGCTCCTGCTCAGGCCGTATACCGGTTCTACCGCTCCCACCCCGCGGTGGACCTCGACGCGGTCACGCTGAGCACGGAGAACGCCGACCAGGCCGCCCAAGCAGTGCTCGAAGGGACCATCGACGCGTCCTTCCGTGCCTTGCCGGCCCATCAGGTCCCGGCCGGTATCAGCGCCGAACGACTCCTGGACTCATCCCTGGAACTCCTGGTCGGTCCCGGCCACCCGCTGGCCGGCGCCCCCTGGGTCAGGCCCACGGACCTGGCAGGCCACCGCATCTGGATCCCCGGCATCACGCCGGGCACGGAGTGGGCGGCGTTCTACCAGGCGCTGTCCGAGGCATTCGGCCTGAGCATCGACGCGCTCGGCCCCAACTTCGGAGATGAGGCCCTGATGGACGCGCTGGCCGACTCGGCCGCTCTGGCCACCCTCGTCGGCAGCGGAGACCGATACCTGTGGCCCCAGGCCCACGACCTGCGGCGCATCCCGTTGCACGACCCGACTCCGGTCTACCCTCACGTACTGCTGTTCCGCAACGAAGACCAGCACCCCGTGCTGACCGCACTACGCGAGTATCTGCGCACCACAGGCCCACGAACCCCCGACAAGGTGTGGGCACCGGACTGGGTCGACCGCTGACCAGACAACCGCAAGAACAGACACGGCCCAGGAGGACACGCGTCGCAAGGAAAAAGCGCTCGTGGCAACTGAGCAGTCGCACTCAGCCCGCAGTCGGCCGTCGCTGTTCGTCGAAAGACTGAAGGCGGGGGCCGCCGAGCAAGGACGGATTCCCGGTGGGAAGCGTCGCCTGTTCTCCGCCGCCCCTGAGCGTGGCAGCGGCATCGCCGGCGCCGGCCAGCTACGGCTGTGCCCGGGCCGGCCTGCCGGCCGCCTTCGCCTCCCAGGCGACCTGCGCCGCACTCCTCACGGCGTTGCAGACGGGTCGGCAGAACCGTGTCACGGCGCCTGCTCCGCTCACTGCGGAGTGCCAAGACGGGCAGGTGTGTGCTGTCGCCGGTGCAGCCCATTGTTTGGCACGGAGCGTCAACTATGCGGCGCTCACCGTCAGTTCGCCCGGCGTAGCGCCAGGCGATCGGGGCCCGTTGCGGTTTCACGGCCCCAGCCCACTTCACCCGGGCCTTCCGGAGCGCCTACGGCGTCTCCCCCAGCGAATACCGGAAAGCCGAGCACCGGCAGCTGACCAAGCTCAGCACAGTTCGCGCTACGGCGCGTCGGAGACGTACGTCCGCCCACTCCGGCCGGGTGACGGCGCGGCCCACCCTCCATGCCGTGGCGAGCGCCTGTGGCCAGGACGGTGGCGTTCTTCGGTCGGGGAATCTCGATCGGGGCGGAGCGGTCGGTCCGCGAGGCGTCGCCGAACGTTTCGTCGCTCAGATCATGTACCAGCTGCGCGCCACTGAGGCTACTGAAGTTGACTGGGCGGGGCGATGAGGGCCCGGTGGTATCGGGTGTAGGTCTCGAAGACCTCGGCGACTTCGAAGCCGAGCCGGGTCAGCACGGCGCCGCTCTTGCCGTTTCCGTGGGTGACGCCCGCGAATACGTCGGTGGCGCCCAGTTCAGTGGCTCCGTACTCGATCAGCACACGGCAGGCCGCCGTGGCGTACCCATGTCCCGTGGCGTCGTGGTCGAGCCAGTATCCGAGGCCGTACTTGGGCGGATTGACGGCCACAAGGTCAACACGGCCGACGAGGGCGCCATGGAGGACGATGCCGCAGCGGAGGGACGGCTGGGGATCGTTGAGCAGCTCGGCACGTGCCGTTTCGTAGTTTGATGCGGCCAGCGTCTGGTAGTCGCCGTGCTGGGTGAGATGTTCCCGATTGCGGTCGATGAGCGCGTAGTACTCATCGGCTTGCTCAGCAGCGAGCACCCGCAACGTCAATCCGGCGACGTCGGTCGTGAGCTCGGGGAGGACCCGCTTTTCGTGATGCCTGCCGGCCATGCCGACCAACCCTACGGTGGCTGGGCCGGTCAGTCCGTCGCCCTGCGCATATCTCACGCCGCAGGGCTGCTGGAAGCAACCGATCACCTTCCGAGGAACCGACCCGACATCACCCGATCAAGTTCCGTAGCCGTGTCTCCGGGCCTGGTGCTCAGGGGCACGGCTGGAACTTGGACGGGGGCTGGGCTGGGGCTGGGCCTACAAGGTGCAGGATGGCGGCCGTGCCGTGCCCGCAGCGCCCGCACAGCGACGACAGGGACGGAAGGTCCAGCCCCCTTCCTCACATGCGGCTGAGGCGGGGAGCCAGAAGTGGCACTAGGGTGCTCGCTGCGACGAGCCCTGAGAGGATCATGCAGATCGCCGACGAGTCACCGAAGCTGATCCGTGCGCTGTTGAGGATCGCGGCTTTCCGGCGGTTCGTGGCTGCCGACCTCATCTCGGCCACGGGATCCGCGATGGCCCCTCTTGCCCTGGCCTACGCGGTCATTGAGCAGGGCGGTGGAGCAGGGTCTCTCGGGTGTGGTGCTTGCCACGAACACCGTCCCTACGATCGTGTTCCTGCTCGCAGGCGGCCTGTTCGCTGACCGCTTGTCCCGCAGCCGGCTCCTCTTCATGGGAAACCTGCTGGCAGTTGGCGCACAGGGTGTGCGGGCCGTCACCGTGGCGACCGGACATGCGACGACCGTGTCGCACTCCTGGAGCAGCAAGGGGTGTCTCATTCCGTCAGGCGGGCATGGATGGCTTCGCTGATGGTCCGCACCGCACGGTCAACATGTCGCGCCGTGGTCTCGGCGGTGAGCTGGTCGGATTCGTAGATGAACGCTGTGGGGCCGCGCCGGCTGCCGCAGTAGTCGATGATGCCGTGCTCGATCTGCGTGCGCAGTGCGCTCTCGTATCCGTGGCGCTCGTACGCACCGGAGTCGGCACCGGCGATGGGGAGGAGATGTGTGGTGAGGTTCTGCAGTTTCGGCCGCAGGCCCGAAGCGGGAGAGTGTTCGAAGGCCCAGCCGTTGACGAAGACACGGTCGATCCACCCCTTCAACAGTGCAGGCATCGACCACCAGTAGACGGGGAAGACCAACACGAGATCGGTGGCGCGCTCGAGACGACGGTGCTCAGCCATGACGTCAGCGGGGTAGTTGCCGCCGTCGTGATACGCCCGACGATCCGCCGGAGTGAACCGGGGGTCGAAACGCTCCTGGGCGAGGTCGGCAATCTCGACCGAAACGGGCTGCAGCGCTGCCTCCAGTCTTCCCAGCACGTGATGCGTCAGTGACCGGCAGTCGGGGTTGGCGGTGACCAGCAAGGCATGCATTGATGGCTCCAGTGACGTGAAGAACGGACGTCGAACAAGTGGGTGGGATGTGCAGGACGGTGTGCGGCGCTATGCCTCCCGGAGCCCAGTGCGCCACGACTGGGCCCGCGGGACTCGACGTCGAGCGGCGTACAGCGTCCTCGGCCGAGTGCATGTCCAGACCGAACAAGGAGCGGTGCGTACGGGCGTGTCGCGCAGTCGTATCCGGGCGGCCACCCTTCGTCCGGTGTTGCGCGTCGTGCCGAGGACGAGGGTGATGTCGTTGCTCACGACAGCGAGTTAACGCTGCGCATCCCGGACGGTTCCATAGGTGATGAGCCAGATCACCTGGGTGATCGTCTGAGTCGTCTACTCTTTGCGGGTGGATGCTTTCGGCGACCTGCTGCGCGGAGTGCGGGCCCAGGGCTCGTTGTTCGGCAGTTCGACCCTGACCCCGCCCTGGTCACTGCACTTCGTGGACGGCGCGCCGCTGACCTTGTGCACCGTCCTCCGCGGAGGCGGCTGGATCGTGCCTGAGCGCCGCCCTCCCGAGCGTCTGGGCGTCGGCGACACGGTGATCGTGCGGGGCCCCGCCCCGTTCCTCTTCGTCGACGAGGTGGGCACTCGGGCCGAACCCGTCGAGTGTGGCGCGTTCTGCTCGACGCCCGAGCAGGGCGGGACCCGGTACCGGCTCGGCTGGCACGACGCCGGCAGCGGCGGTGAGGACACGACGACCCTGGTCGTCGGTGCCTATCCGGTGCGCGGCGAGATCAGTCGCAGGCTGCTGGACGCGCTGCCCGTCGTACTGCGCGTGGAGTCCGGCGGCGGGCCCGGCTCCGTGTGGGACCATCTCGCCGCCGAGGTCGCCGCCGACACGCCGGGCCAGCAAGTCGTCCTCGACCGGCTGCTGGACTGGATGCTGGTGTGCACGCTGCGTGAGTATTTCGACCGGCCCGGCGGTACTCCGCCGGGCTGGTACTCCGCCGGACGTGACCCGGTGGTGGGTGGCGCGCTGCGCCTGCTGCACGAGGACCCGGCAGCACCGTGGACGGTTGCCTCCCTGGCCAGTCGGACCGGGGTGTCGCGGGCCACGCTGGCGAAGCGGTTCACCGAATTGGTCGGCGAACCGCCGCTGACCTACCTCACCCACTGGCGCATGACGCTCGCGGCGGACCTGCTGACCGAGCGCGAGACGGAGACTGTCGCGCAGATCGCCCGTGCCGTGGGCTACTCCGACGCGTTCGCGTTCAGCGCGGCGTTCAAACGAACCCGTGGCATCAGCCCCAGCGCGTATCGGCGCGCTGCGACGATCCCATCCCCGCATCCGGCCGGCACCCCCATGACAAGTACCCGGGCATCTGTCCCGACCAGATGAACTGCAGGCGCTTCGACCGGCAGGAAGTCAGCAGCAATGGGAACGTCGTCCCCGTGTATCAGCGCCGTCGTGCCTGCGCTTCGGTCTTGGCCCGTTCGAGCTCTCGGGTGACGGCCTGTTCGCCCTGGCCGTGTACCGCCTTCTCGAGGCTGTGGTCGTCTTTGCGGGAGAAGCGTTCGCCGCGAGCGACGTCTTCCTTGCTGAGGGTGCGTCCGCACCATTCCCCTTCTCCGACGGTCTGATGGTCGAAGGGGACGGCGGCACCTTCTCCGAGCGCTGTCCACTGACCGGCGACCCAGCGCAGCGCGAGGAGGTAGGTGTGGCCGGGTTCAAGACGAGGAGCCGCAGCGGTCGTTCGCTTGGTGCGCTCGCCGCTGTCGCGGTAGACGTTCCAGCCGGCGCTCACCATGCCGAAGTCCTGCCCGATCTGCTGCCGGGGACGTGCGGAAGACCAGAGGATCTTGTCCGTGCGGAACGTCACCGCTCGGTCGGTCCGGTACTGAACGGGGCCCTCGGTGAAGTCGCGCCGATTGGTGTCCTGTTCGGCCGTGGGTGTGGCCACGACGACGTGATCGGCGTTGGTGATCCAGTCCTCCGCTGTCCGGGAGGGATGACTATCGCTGGGGATTCCGCAGCCGACCACCGTGTCGAGGCCGCCGTGGCCGACCAGGACGCCTGCGGCGACTCCTGCCAGGGCGAGGAACGCGGCGACAGGGCCACTCGTCAGGCGGTCAGTAAGCGTTGTTCGCACGTGGATCAGGGCTCCTGGGCGGGGACGAATGCGGAGACTGCGGTGTAGGCGGCTCCGACGCGGCAATGTGCGGGGGTGTCACGGGGGCCTGGGCGGCCTCCGTGACGTTGTGCACGCGGGGCAGGGCACCAGCGCACCCGCTGGGAGCGTGGCCTGCACTCATCGGGCCGTCCCGGCGCCGGCCCTCGTACGGGTCTTCCAGGTGGAGCGCCTGAAAGCAGCAGAAGATGACGAGCCCGCCCCAGTCGGGCGCAGTCCACCCCATCGGGCCGGTGCGCGGGCGAGTCGGAAGGTTCAGCAGAGGACACAGTTCTCACAACAGGGACGGGGCCGGGGTGCACCACGCGGCGCACCCGGCCTCAACGACGTGGCACTGATGTAGACGATCAACAGCCCTTGTTGGTGTCAGACGTTCCTCACACACCCCACGGCGCGGATGTCATGCGACCCGTCCGGGCGGGCCGATAGTGAATTCCCGGTGCGGCCGCGGCGATCTCCTCTCCCGACGCGACGGTGAACCGCTCGGACCGGCCGCGCGCCTCTTCGGTGACGACCTGATCATCCGTGCCCAGATCGAGAGACACGTGGCCGGGCGTCCAGACAGCTCCGACGGGCCACTGGGCGTCGAACCTGCATGCCACCGCACCGGAGGCCGAGTTGGTGCGGTGGGCGGCGATACTGGACCAGCATCTGCGCCGCCTGCGGCCAGCCTCTGCCCAACCGGCGACGCTGTGAAGACTGCGCTGGCCCATGCGTGTGGTGAGCGATCGGCCTCGTGATTCCGGTGCGGGCGCGGTGCGCCGGTTCCTCGCGATGCTCGCCCACGGGAGCCCGCTGTCGTTCGTGTCCTGGTCCCGTCGTCGAGGGTCGGGTCGCCTTCCGGCGTCCTCAGGACCGAGTGATGGCGAGGATGTGGTTCAGGGCGCTGTCGGGGCGGTTCGTGAGTTCCTCCCAGGTTCCCTGTTCCGTGATACGGCCCTTCTCGAGTACGGCGATGCGGTCGGCCCGGCGGATGGTGGCCGGCCGGTGTGCGATGACGAGCGTGGTACGGCCCTCCTCGCGCAGTGCGGCGGCGAGTTGGGCGTCGCCGGTGTTGTCGAGGTGGGCGGTGGACTCGTCGAGGATGAGGACTCTCGGGCGGACCAGCAGTGCTCGGGCGAGGGCGACGCGGGCTCGTTGGCCTCCCGAGAGCGTCGTACCGCGCTCGCCGACGAGGGTGTCCATCGGGGCGATCCGGTCGATGCCGCACAGGCGGGCAGTATCGGCGAGCAGGTCGTCGTCCGCCTCGGGCGCGGCGAGCCGCAGGTTCTCGGCGAGCGTGCCGTGGAAGAGGGGTGTCTCCTGTCCCACGAGTACGACCGCGCACCGCAGTTCCACGTCGCTCACGTCCCGCACGTCCACGGGGTCGGCGTCGGCGGACACCAGTTGGACCGCTCCCTCGGACGGGTCCCAGAACCTGGCCAGCAGGTGGGCGCACGTCGACTTGCCGGCGCCCGAGGTGCCCACGAGCGCGAGCGTCTGCCCCGGGGGGACGGTCAGCTCGACGCCGTCCAGGACGGGCCCGCCGCCGTAGTCGAACCTCACCCGGTGCAGCCGGACACCCAGCGGGCCGGGCGGCAGGGCGCGGGGCGCAGTGGGTGGCGGGGCGAGAGCGGGAGCCTGGACGGCCGCGTGGACGCGGGCGGCGGCGGCGCGCAGGGCCACGGCCTGGCTCAGGGACCGGGCCGACTCCGCGACCGGACCGAGGACGGACAGGGCCAGGGCCATCGCCGTCGGAGCCCATGCGCCGTCCAGGCGTCCCGAGGTCACGGAGTGCGCGGCCGCGGTGACCACGCCGAGGACCGCGGCCACGATGAGGAGGTCCCGGACCGCGCCGGCGACGGCCTCCCGGGTGGCCTCGGCCCGCTGGGCCTCCCCCACCTGTCGCCCCCGTTCGGCGAGCCGGCGGCGGCGTTCCGTCAGAGCACCGAAGGCGATCAGCTCGCGCAGTCCGTCGACGGTCTCCACCGTGTCGGCCGACAGCCCCGCGATCGCGCTCCGGGTGCGGCTGCCGCGCACCGCGCGTCCGCGTGCGTCGGCGAAGGGCGCGGCGGCGAGCAGAGCCGCGACCGGCAGCACGGCTGCCAGCAGCCACGGCTCCACGCGGGCGAGGACCACGGAACCGCCCGTGAAGACCGTGCTCGTCGCCAGCAGTTGGGCGATGGTGTGGGCGTAGAAGAACTCCAGGGCCTCCACGTCGGCCATGGCCGTGGCGGCGAGGTCTCCGCTGCGCCGGCCCGCGACGCGGGCCGGCGCGCTGCGGGCGAGGCCGTCGAAGACGCGGACGCGCAGGGCGGCCAGTACTCGGTAGGCGAGGTCGTGGGAGAGGTCCATCTCGCGCCAGGTCATCAGGACGCGTACGACGACCAGGGTGACGAGCGCGGTGGTGGTGGCAAAGGAGGGAGTGTGGCCTTCGATGACGGCCGTTCCCACGGTGTGCGCGGCCAGGGTCAGCAGTGCGACGAGGGAGCCCTGTTCGAGGAGGGCGGCGGCGCAGGTGCGGACCGCCATGGCGCGGTGGCCGGCGAGGGCCGGGAGCAGGGCGCGCAGTGAGCCCCGCGCGGGCACGTCCGTGTCAGTCGTGGCGGCGTCGGTCGGGGCGGTGTCGGTCGGGGCGGTGTCGGTCGCGGCGGTGTCGGTCGCGGCGGTGTCGGTCGCGGCGGTGTCAGTGGGGGTTGCGGTGCTCATGCGGCGTGTTCTCCTCGGTGGGCGTGGCCCGCCTCGACGAGCCGTGTGTAGACGCCCCCGGCCCCGATCAGGTCGGCGTGCTCGCCGACGGCGTCCACCCGCCCCGCGTCGAGGACGACGATGCGGTCGGCGTGCCGGACGGCCGCGAGCCGGTGGGCGACCACCAGGACGGTGCGGCCCGTCACGGCGTTCAGGAGGTCCCGGACGATGTCCGCCTCTCGGCGTTCGTCGACCGAGCTGGTGGCCTCGTCGAGGACGAGGACCGGGGCGTCGGCGAGCAGGGCGCGGGCGAGGGCGAGACGCTGGCGCTGTCCGCCGGAGAGGGTGGCGCCGCGTTCGCCGAGGACGGTGGCGTAACCGTCCGGGAGAGCGGTGATCTCGTCGTGGATCCCGGCGACCCGCGCCGCCCGGATCAGGTCGTCGTCGGTGGCGTCCGGCCGGGCCAGACGCAGGTTGTCGGCGATGGTGACGTGGAAGAGGTACGTCTCCTGCGAGACGACGGCGATGCCCCGGCGCAGCGCGTCGAGCGCGAAGTGGGTCGTGGGACGCCCGTCGAGGGTGATCCGGCCCTCTTGCGGGTCATTGTGGCGCAGAAGCAGGGCCAGCAGCGTGGATTTGCCCGCGCCGGACGGGCCGACGATCGCGGTAGTCCGGCCCGCCTGCGCGGTGAAGGTGACGCCGTCCAGGGCGGGTGCCGGCGCGCCGTCGTAGGTGAAGTGGACGTTGTGGAAGCTCAGTTCGGGTGGCGCCTGCCAACTCGCCGCGTCCGTGCCGGTGTCGGGGACGGTCGGCTCGGCGGTGCGCAGGGCCGCGAGTCCGTCGGCGGCCGACGCTCCCAGGTATCCGGCGTGCCACTCGCGGGCCAGGTCACGCACCGGCCGGAAGCATTCGGAGGCCAGCAGCAGCACCAGATAGGTGCCGGTGGCCGTGGTGGAGCCGGTGACGGCCGACCAGCAGACGAGGAGCGCGGCGGCGGCGGTGCCGCCCTGGATGGCGAGGTCCGTGATGCCGGTGTCGACCAGGGACACGCGCAGTTTGGCGACGGTCGCCCGGTGCAGCGCCGCCGAGCGCTTCTCCAGGCGTGCGCGGGTACGGCCGACCGCGCCGGCGGCGCGCAGGGCGGGCATGCCCTGCAGTGCCTCCAGGTAGTCGGCGCCCAGTGCTTCGTACGTGTCCCAGTGTTCCTTTCCGCGGTGGGCGAGGAGCCGGTCCCAGGCGCGCGGGCCGAACAGGGCGAGCAGCAGGGCGGGGGCGAGAGCGAGGAGGGCCACCGGTTCCACCGCTAGCAGGCCGGCGAGTACCAGGGGAGGCACCGTGAGGGTGATCAGCAGTTGGGGCAGGTAGCGGGAGACGTACGCGTCGACGCCCTCGACGCCCTCGACGAGGGTGGTGCGGACGGCGCCGGCGCGCGCGGTGGTCAGGTGTGCGGGTCCCAGCCGTCCGAGCTGGGTGAGGAGTTCGTCCCGCAGTGCCACTCTCACCTCGGCCCCGGCGCGGGTGGCGGTGCGCCGCTGCCAGATGCCGAGTCCGGCGCGGGCGGCGACGACGGCGAGCACCGTGCCCAGCAGCCACGGAAGCCCGCCGGTGTCGCCGCGGGCCAGGCGGGCGAGTGCGAGGGCCAGGAGTACGGCCTGTGCCAAGTGGGTGAGGGTGACGGCGCCCTGCAGCAAGGTGGCCGTGAGCAGGGGGCGGCGTGCCCGACGGGCCGCGCGGCGCAGCTCGGGGTGGACGATCATGTGGGGTTCTCCTCGTCGGCGCGACGGGCGGATACCGAGGGCCTGTTCGTGCATGCCTCAGTCCGGCACCGGTCCGTCCAGGTGCTCATGTCCGCGCAGGGCACGTCGGGCAGGCCCGCCGCGCCCACCGGTGATCCGTTCTCGTCCTCAGGGGGTGGTGCGGGACACGGCGGCGATTCTCTGACGACGGGAGTGGGCCCGCCCGGAAAACTATGGCGGGCCCACGGTCGTGGGAGCCGGGACCTCGCTTGCGCGCCGCGCCACACACTAACGAACGTGATTTTCATATTCCAGAACGGGGAGAGGGTGATCCGGGTAACACACCGGCCAGCCCCCCTCCGGATCCCTGCCGACCCGGCCGGACACCCTCAGCACGTCCGCCAGCAACCCCGGCGTGACCACCTCCTTCGGCGGCCCGTCGGCGAGCACGCGGCCGTCGCGCAGGGCGACGATGCGTTCCGCGAACCGGGCGGCGTGGGCCAGGTCGTGCAGCACCATCACCACGGTCAGACCTCGCTCCTCGCGCAGGCGGACCACCGTCTGCAGCACGCCGAGCTGGTGGTGCAGGTCCAGATAGGTGGTCGGCTCGTCGAGCAGCAGGACGCGGGTGTCCTGGGCGAGGGCCATCGCCAGCCGTACCCGCTGCCGCTCCCCGCCCGACAGCGCGTCGACGTCGCGGTCGGCCCACTGTTCCACGCCGACGTCCCGCAACGCCCGGCGCACGACCGGATCGTCGGCGTCGCGCAGCATGCCAAGGGGGCCGCGTGCGGCGTACCGCCCCTGGCGGACGAGGTGACGCACCGTCATGCCCGGTACGGCAGGTGCGGCCTGGTGCAGCAGCGCCACTCGCCGGGCCGTGTCCCGCCGCGAGAGCCGGGTGACGTCGTCCCCACCGAGCAGCACGCGCCCCTTGTCGGGGATGAGCAGCCCGGCCGCCAGCCGCAGCAGAGTCGATTTCCCGCAGCCGTTCAGGCCGATGAGAGCGGTCAGTTCGCCCGGCCGGACCGTCATGTCGACGCCTCGCAGCACGGGACGTGCGGGGTAGCCGAAGTGGACCCCCTCGACGTGGATCCCCACGGACTCGGTCATGCTCTGTCCTCGATTCGACTTCAGAAGGTACGGCTCGGCGTGCGGCGCACGACGACGAGCAGCAGCGCCGCACCGAGGCAAGCGGTGAGCGCCCCGACCGGCAGAGTGAGGCGCCCGGCGTCCAACGTCGCCGCCAGCAGCCGTGAGGACACCTGCGCGACCGCGTCCGCCCCGCACACCACGACCGCACCCAGCAGGGCGGCGCCCGGAAGACTCACCCGCAGGTCCGCGCCGAAGACGGCCACGGCCAGGTGCGGGACGAGCAGCCCCACGAAGCCCAGCGCCCCGACGGCGGCCACCGCGCCCGCCGTCAACGCCACCGCGCACAGCAGGGCGAGGGTCCGGGCCCGCCGGGCGGCGAGGCCGGCGGAGAGGGCGATGTCGTCCCCGCAGCGCAGCAGGGTCAGCGGGCCGGCCAGCAGCCAGGCCACGGCTCCCCAGGCCAGTGCCCACGGCCACAGCAGGTGCCAGTGCTGCCACACCCGGCCCTCCGTGGTGCCCACCAGCCACTGGACGACGCTGCCGAGTCCGCCGGGCTCCACGAGGAGCACCATGGCGGTGAGCCCGCCCAGCACCGCCGACACGAGTACGCCGTGGACGGCGGTCTGCGCGGGGTCACCGCGGCCGCGGCCGGCGAGCAGCCACAGCAGCGCCGCTCCACCGCACCCTCCCGCGCACGCGGCGAGGACCACGGCCAGGGGCGAGTCCCACCCGGCGAGTCCCAGGGCCGTCGCGGCGACGGCGCCGAGCACGGCCCCCGGCGTCACGCCCGTCACCTCGGGGCCGGCGAGGGGATTACGCAGCGCGGACTGCAGGACCAGCCCGGCCACGGCCAGGCACGCCCCCGCACCGAGGGACACCAGCATTCTGGGCAGGCGCAAGTGGAAGAGGATGTGGCGTTCCGTCGCGTCCCCACCCCCGTTCAGCACGTCCCACGCGACGCCCGGGGACATGCCGCGCCCGGCCACCATTTCCACAGCGGCGCATACCACGGCCAGTGCCGCGAGCGCCGTGAATCGCCGGGTCACCGTGTGTCCTCCGTTCCGGCGGCCCCGGAAACGGGCGGGACGGCACCGCCGGGACCGCCGCGCCCGGGTTCGCCTCCGCGCGCCTCGGGCCATGCCCCGGCGCGGGGGACTTCGTCCGCCGCGCCTGAGGCCGTCCTCTTCGATCCGTACAGCGGCTCGCGCGCGCCGGCCGACGCGGCCGGTCGGCGCCGGGCCCTCCGGCCGCGGCCTCCCGACCGCATCAGCGCGACGCCGGCCGGCACACCCAGCAGGGCCGTCCAGGCACCGGCCGGCGTCTCCACGGGCGCCAGCGCCAGCCTGGCCGGGACATCGGCGACCACCACGACGACGGCACCCCAAGCGGCGGACCAGGGAAGCCAACGCACGGCTCCCGCGGCAGGCTGGAACCACCGGGCCAGGTGCGGCGCGAGGAACCCCACCCATGCGACGGGCCCGCACACGGCCGTCACCGGGGCGATCAGGAATACGGCGATGGCCAGCGCGGCCAGCCGTGCCCGTTGGGCGCGCACGCCCAACGCCTCGGCGTCCTCGTCGCCCAGCCGCATCACCGACAGTACCGGGGCGCAGAGCACCAGGGCGGGCACGGCGACGAGCAGCCACGGCCACAGGCCCGTAACGTCGTCCCAGGTCCGGGCGGAGAGCGAGCCGAGCAGGTAGCGGTAGATCAGCTGGAGATCCAGCTGATCGGCCATGACCATCAGGACGAGCAGCGCGGCCTGCAACGCGGCGGCCACCGCGGCACCGGTCAGCAGCACGGCGGACGGACTGCGACCCAGTCCGGCGGCGAGCAGCGTGAGCCCGCCGCCGAGCGCGGCCCCGCCGATGGCCAGCAGGGGCTGAACGGCGGCGGGCAGCGACAGGGTCAGCACCAGCGGCGCGGCCACTCCCAGCGCGGCCCCGGACGACACGCCCAGCATCTCCGGCACCGCCAGGGGATTGCGCAGGGCCTCCTGGAGCACCAGGCCGGCCGCGCCCAGACAGGCCCCGGCGATCAGCGCCAGCACCAAGCGGGGCACGCGGAGTTCGGTGACGACGATTCCGGCGAGGGTGGTGTCCCCGTCCAGCGCGGAGGCGAGCAGCCGGTGCGGGGGGACGTAGGGGGTGCCGAGGCTGAGCGCGCACACCGAGCAGGAAGCCAGGAGTACGACGACCAGGAGCGGTTGCCACCTGCGTGCGCCGCCCGAGGGCCGTTGTCCGCCCGCCGCGACGGGTTCCGCCGCGGCGGGCGCCGAGAGGGACGTCCTCACCGCAGCGCGGCCGTGGCCTCGTCGAGGACGATGCCCAGCGAGCGGGTGCCGCGCCCCTTCGCCCACACCTCTGAGTTCACCTCGTGGACATCGCCGTTCTTCACTGCCGGGATCTTGCCCCAGAGGGGGTTCTCGGCCAGCTTCTCCGACAGCTTGCCGTCCGCCTCGCCGAAGCTCATCGTCTCGACGAACAGCACGTCGACACCCTGGGCGAGGATCTCCTCGAGGCTGTAACTGCCCTCCACGCCGCGCGACTTCCACGGATAGTCCGCGATCTTGGGGAAGAGGCTGGCGGCCACGTCGCCCTCCGAGGTGGCGACGCCGAAGTTCTCGTCACTGCCGTAGATGACGAGAGCGGTCTTCTCGCTCGGGGTCTTCTCGGCCGCGGCGAGCTTGGTCCGGAAGGTCTTCTCGGCCTTCTCCCCCTCGGCGGTCCGGCCGGTGAGCGCGGCGACGTTGCGCAGATACCCCACGCTGTCTTCCCACGTCTCGGGCTGCATGGCCCAGAACGTGGTCGCGCCCTTGAGCGCCGGGGCGAGCTTGCCGTGAGTGTCGCCCAGTCCGATCACGAGATCGGGCTTGTGGGAGAGGATCGCTTCCACCTCCGGGGCGATGAAGCCGCCGGGGATGACGTCGACTTCCTTGGCCTTCTCCTCCCCCAGGAAGTCCGGGTGCGCCAGCAGCGCGTTGTTGGTGGCCGTGGGGACGATGCCGAGTTCGGTCAGGATGTCGTCACAGAGTCCGAACAGGCAGACGATGCGCTCGGGTTCCTTCTTCAGCGAGATCTTGGTGCCGTTCGTGTCGGTCAACTCCGTCGCCGCCTTGATGGGTTCGACGGTGACCTCGGTCTTCGCCGCGGGCTTGGCCTTGTCACTCGCGGGTTCTTCGGAGGACGAGCCGCAGCCGACCAGGACGGAACCCACCACCGCTGCGGTGATCCAACTGCGGACGAATCTCGACCGTGAGCGCAGCATCGATGCCCTCGCTTCTCTCAAGTACCGGGAACGCGTAGAACATACATGATAATCGTTTTCACCCATTGCTTCCTGGGGGCCGAGGTCCGCTGCCAGCGGCTCTCTCCACTCCCCCACGGCGGGGATTTCCCCTCACCCGACGTCACCGAGGTGACGGAACCGGAACGTTCGACCCCCGCCCTCGGGACGACCATGACCGCACCCCTGGCGAAGTCCGCCGGTCCCGGGCCAGAGCGGTCAGAAACACGCTCGCGATTCCGTCCAGGTCGCGGACCATCGCCGGGACCGCCCGCGCCCCCCGGCCCCTCAGCAGCCTTCTCACACCGGCCTCGAAGCGGTGGGCGCCGGCCACACCACTCGGTGCGCGCGCCCCGCCGCGCTCACGAGGAGACACGAGCGCACCGTCGGCGTTGCGTACCTCGCCCAGCAGGCCGTGGAAGGTCGGACTGCGCAGGTACCAGGCCGATCCCAACTCCACCTCGACGTTATGGGTTGATCGCCGGGAACAGGCCTTGGGCATGAGTCTCTTCCTGGCCTCCTCGGCAGCTGCGCTTCTCGCGGCGTCGATGGTCTCCGTCAGCACGGTCCGCGTCACGGACGCGGCGGCCATGCGGCGTCTCAGGAGGTTCGTCGCCCGCGAGATCTACAGGCACCTCATGAGCACCAACACCCCGAACACGACGGGCTCGACCAGAGCCAGATCATGACGCCGACCGGTTACCGTCCGAGTCATCGAGGTCGAGCGAGGTGGCCGCAGTCAGCCGCTCGATGAACGTCTGGAAGTCCGCGGCCAGCGGGAGCTCCGTGTTGCCGTCCACGTCGAACCACGTCACGGACGGCTCCCCGCCCTTCCCGCACACCCGATAGTCGAGAGCGATCCAGCAGTGGCCATCACCGGAGAGCAGAACCAGAGGTGACGGAAGACCCCACTCCTCGACCAGATAGGCCGTGTCCAGCAAGGACGACTGGCTGTCGCGACGGCCGATGTGAGCGCGACTCGTGGCCGGCCGGACAGGGCTGCCGTATTGCGGCAGTCAGTTGAAGGCGTCGGTCACGCAGTCCACCCAGCAGTCGGAGGCCTCGTAGCGACGGCGGAGGGCGGCAGCTGCTTCTTCGCGCTCCACGACGAGGTACCCGTAGTGCTGGCGCGCCACCCTGGTCACGTCTCCGACCGTGACGATGGCCGGTTCGTCATGTGCGGCCCGGCGGCGCGCTTCGGCGATTGCCATGTCCGCAGAACGCAGCAGGTTTCTGGAACGGTCCCGGACGACGGCTGCCTGGGCCCGTTTCACCGAGAGGGGACGCAGGACACGCCCCCTCCAGACGTAGCCGGCGGCGACGAGGATGAGACCGAGCGCTACGAACAGGAGTCCGCCGGGGGCGTGAGGTCGCATCTATCCAGTGTTCACCACTCGCGTGGTGATCGTCATGCCCGCGTCGGCGGCACCCTCGTCGAGGGCGCGCGTGGGGAGTGACAGACGGGACTGGTAGACGAGCGGGCGGCCAGGACCGTGGTTGCCGTCGTGCCGCACTCATTCCGGGTTGCTCTTGCCGGGCTCGCCCCGAGTGCCCGTTCCAGTCAGCGGGTCCGGGGGGTGTCGCCGTCCTGGCCGGCTGAGTGAAGCAGTTCGACGACACGTTCCTCGTACCGGACGCGGGCCGGGGAGAAGTCGTACGGCATCTTCCCGATGGCCTCCATCGGGCTCATCCTCGCCTCGCCCTCCTCCGCGTCGGCGTGCTCGTCCTCCTGGTCCAGGAGGACGTCGAGGGCCTCGTCCAGACCGGACCTGTCGATGGTGGCGCCCAGGGCCGTCTCATGGGCACACCGCCGGGCGGCCAGGTTTTCGATGCGGGGGTCGTCGGGGGACATGGTGTCGTCCAGGGCCGCCTCGGCCTCGGCCAGGCGTTCTTCCTCGGCCCGCAGCTCGGGGTGGGTGGCCAGGACGATGAACCGGTTGGCCTGGACGGCCGCGCCCAGGGAGCCGAAGACACGCTCCGTGACCAGAAGGGTGTCGAGATCGGCCGGGCGCAGGAACCCGGGCGGCAGAGCACGCAGGCGGCCGCTGACCAGCGGTGAGAGCAGGCCCAGGGGGCTGCCCACCTCGCGGAGACGGTGCACGGCGACCCGCTGGGCTTCGATGGCGGCCGCCTTGGAGGCGAGGGACTCCTCCAGCCGAGCCAGGGACTGCTCGATGCCGGTGCCGCCTTCGAAGCCGGCCCGGATGTCGTCCAGGGAGACACCCGCATCAGCCATCCTGCGGATCCACAGCAGGCGGATCATGTCGTCGTATCCGTAGCGACGGCGGTCGTCGCTGCCGCGTTCGGGCTCGGGGAGGAGCCCGATGGCGTGGTAGTGGCGGATCGCGCGGGGTGTGGTCCCGGCGAACGCGGCGGCATCGCCGATCTTGACCCGGCGTGGAATCGAAGGAAGGGGCATGCGTGGGAACCTCTCAACGTCGTGCTCGCCGCCTACTGGACCACATGCCGCTACGGCACATGCAAACCCCGCGCCCGTAGGCGCGCCCCGCGCTCCCCGCACCGACAAGGGGCGTGCACCGGCCGTCGGGCAGTCCCCGAAGCCAGCCGCGCTCGGCCAGCCCGACCAGCACGAGCACCCCGGAACACAGTCACACCAGCCCTGCGGAGCAGCGATGCTCAAGTCGGCGGAGGCTGACTGGCTGCTTTGGGATCCCAGCCCGGAGCGGATGGACAAGGTCACTGAAGTGGCTGCGAGCACGGCTGCGATGACTTTTCCCGGCCCCCGGGGTCTACCCTTCCGACAGCGATGATCAGAGATCACCGAACGGGAGCAGGTAGCACCATGACGCAGTTGCTGCGGGTCCAGAACTTCACCGTCTCGAGCGATGGATTCGGCGCGGGCGAGGGACAGAGTCTGGAGCGCCCCTTCGGCCACGCCGATCCGATGAGCTTGATGAGCTGGGCCGGCACCACGGCCAGCTGGAACATGCGGACGGAGCCGGGCGGCAACCGCGGATTGGACGACTACTTCATCCGCGACTACGACCACAACATCGGCGCCGAGATCATGGGCCGCAACAAGTTCGGCCCGCAGCGCGGCCCCTGGGAGAACGAGGAGTGGCAGGGCTGGTGGGGCGACGAGCCTCCCTTCCACACCCCGGTCTTCGTCATGACCCACCACACCCGCCCGTCCTTCACCTTGTCGGACACGACCTTCCACTTCACCGACGACGACCCCGCCAAGGTCATGGAGCGGGCGAAGGAAGCGGCCCAGGGCAAGGACGTCCGCGTCGGCGGCGGCGCCACGACCATCCGCACCTTCCTGGAGGCAGACCTGGTGGACACCCTGCACGTGGTGGTGAACCCATCGATCACGCTCGGCACCGGTGCCCGCCTGTGGGAGTCCCCGGACGAGCTGACCGACCGCTTCCACCTCGACGTGGTGCCCAGCCCCAGCGGGGTCGTCCACCACCTCTTCTGGCGGAAGTGACGCACTGAGAACTGTCCAGGCACCGACGAACACGGGCTCCGGTCTCCAGCAGCCGGGCAACCGCATGCTCCGGTCGATGAGCGACTCGGCGTGCGGAGGCCGAGGGAGACCGGCGCGCCGCTCAGGCGGGCTGCCCGCTCGTGGGGATGGACCCGGCGGAACCGAGTCGTCGGTACCCAGCCCATTGGCTTCCTGCTGAGTCCATCCAGCCCTTCTTGACGCACTCTCCCTGCGCCCCGCCGCCTCAGCCCGGACGGGCTCCCACTCCCCCATCCCTGCGACACCGGAGGCACCGCCGAACCAAAGGGGTCGGGCCGGCTGTGACCTCGTCCGGAGGACAGGGCAGGCAGGCGCCTACCTGCCCCTCGGCAAAAGCAGTGACAGGCACAGCGGCAGATCTACAGGGCGCGTGGCGGCGTCCTCGGTTCGAACGCGCTCCTCGGTGCACTCGGAGGGTTGACGGCTGTCCGGTGCAGGGCGTGTGCGAGTTCTCGATGTATGCGGTCGGCTTCGCCGCGGACCTGGACGGGGACATCGCCGCGTTCGGCGACGAGGCGGTCGTAGACGGGGGTCTCCTGGAACACGGTAGAACGGTTTCCTTTCAGCGGGCGGCTCGCCGGACCGGAGCAGCCTACGGTCCCACGGTCGCGAACCGAACGACCAGCCCGTCCCGGACCTCTGGCACGACGCAGGACACGTTCCGCGACCTTGCCCCCGACGTTGGTGGATGCGGTCTTCGCGCGTCGTAGGAGCACGGTCCGTGCGCGTCCCCAAACGGCGTGCCGGCAGAAGCAGACGGTGGAGTGGCGGAGCGGCCGGTGTGCTATCCCCTCCACCAAGCCGCCCCTGTGGCCCCGTGACCAACGACGCATGACTGGGCGCGGTAGGGCCCACTCGTCGGTGCGATCGCCCTACGAGCCGGATCAACATAAACCTTGGTTACCGTCTGCCGATTGGGAGACTTTGGTCGCCGCATGACGGATCATGAGATCACTCCCCGAGAACAGGACGGACTCATCAAGTCCTCATGTTCGTCCTCTCCCCCGCTGCCGGACTGTGGCGGCTGATCGTGCTTCGCCCCCTGTACCTGTACGCCATGGCGACCTGCCGGCGGATCGGCGACTGGGGCACCCGCACCGCTGTCGAGGTGCGCGTGGCGCGCGCGTAGAGGGTCGGGTGCTCCGCCCGGTGCCCCGTGTGCGCTGGCGCCGGGCGGAGCCGGCCGATTACCTCATGCCGCGTCGGCCGAGCGCTCGTGTCACAGTGCGGCGAGTTGACCGCCGTCCACCGGGACGCAGGAACCCGTCTGGAAGCTGAAGCTGGACGAAGCGAGGGCGAGCGCTGCCGCCGCCATTTCCTCGGGTCCGGCCATCCGACGGAACGCGGGGACCCCCTCCTGTGCGAACTGGGCCTTCATCTGGTCCCACTGCGCGTCGGAGAGCCCGGCCGGCCGGTGCACGTCGAGCATCGGGGTGTCGGTCATCCCGGGTGACAGGGCGACTACACGGATGCCGTGTCCGGCGTTCTCCAGTGCAGCGGCCTGGACCAGTCCCGTCAGGCCGTTCTTGGACGCCGTGTAGGAGCCCAGGCCGGTGCGCGTGGCCCACTGGTTGGTGGAGCCGGTCACCAGGATGACGCCGCCGCCGAGCCTGCGCATGTGGGGGATCTCGTACTTCAGGGCCAGGAAGACCCCACGCGTGTTGGTGCTGACGACGTCGTCCCATTCCTCGACCGTTACCTCGTGCAGGTCAGTGAAGGGCTTTTGGATTCCGGCGTTGTTGAGGGCGACGTCCAGCCCTCCGTACGTCTCGACCACCCGGTCCACGAAGGACCGCACCTGATCCGGGCGGCGCACATCGGCTCTGATGTACGTCGCTTCTCCGCCTGCCCGGCGGATCTCCCGTTCCGTCTGCATGCCCAGTCGCTCCCGGCGTCCGCAGAAGCCGACCTTCGCGCCTTGCCCGGCGAAGGCGACGGCCGCGGCCCGGCCGATGCCCGAGGTGGCGCCCGTGATCAGGACCGTCTTGTCCGCGTACGCGCCGGGCCTGCCCGAGCGGTTCGGAGCGGACTTGACCTCGCCGGTACCGAACGCGATCCCCGTCATCGCTGCGGCCGTGCTGCCCAAGACGGTTCTGCGCTTCATGATTGCCCTCCCAGGGCTTGACTGTGATGCCGACTGCTGACTGCTGACTGCACTCTGCGGCGTCCGGGGTCCTCGCACACCTGGGGAAGGTCGGTCGGTCGGGACCGACGAACGGCCGTGGTGCGGCTCGGATGGACCGACTTTCGTCGACTGTGCGCACGAGCCCAGGTGCCTACGATGTGCCCATGGCGACCACGGTGATGAGCGCGCCCGCGCAGCGGCGCGTGAACGGTTGGCGATGGAACGGCCGGGAGCTGCGCCGCGGTCAGATGCGGCTGCTGCTGGCGGCCGGCTTCGCGTCCGTGGCGTACCTGTCGCTACGCGACGCACTGACCCTGGATGCCGGGATCGTCACGGGCCGGGGAGCCGACGTGGTCGTGGCGGCCCTGCTGTGTGCCTCCCTGCTGCTGTGCCGCAGGATGCCGGTGGCGGTCGCGGTCGTCGCCACGGCCGGGTTCCTGCTGGAGAGCCAGATGTGGCCGGCCCTGGTCGCCCTCTACAACCTGACGGTGCGGCGTCCGGCCCCGCTCGCGCTGGCCCTGACGGGTGCGGCAGTTGTGCCCTTGCTCTTCACGCCGGTGCGGGAGTTACTGAACATGCCGTTGCTCACCTTCATGCCGTGCTCGTCCGTACTCGTTCCGCTCGCGTTCGGCCTGGCCTTCCGCAGCCAACAAGACGTCAACCGGCTTCTCGCCCGCCGCCTCGACGACCTGGCAGCCGCGAACCAGCTGCGCGATGACCGGGTACGGCTGGCCGAACGCTCCCATATCGCACGGGAGATGCACGATGTGCTCGCCCACCGCCTCAGCCTGATCGTCCTGCACTCCGGGGTGCTCCAGCGGCGCGCAGCAGAGGTGCCCGAGCCTGTGCAGGAGCGACTCCGTCTGCTCCGCGACACCAGCGCGCAAGCACTGGACGACCTGCGGTCGGTGCTGGGTGCCCTGCGCGACCAGGAGGGGCCGGCGCCGCTGACCCCCGCTGCGGCTGACGATCTCTCCGCACTGATCGCGCAGGCCCGGAGAGCCGGCACCCGGGTCCGCGGCGACCTCCCCGGCCCCGAGGACCTGGCCGCGCTTCCGGCAGCGATACGGTTCGCGATGCACCGGATCGTCCAGGAAGCCCTCACCAACGCCCGTAAACACGCCCCGGGCCAACCGGTGGACCTCTCGGTCGCTGTCGAACGCTCCCAAGTGGAGGTCCGGGCCGAGAACACCTGTCCTACGGCCCCGGCAGGGCCCGGGGCGCGAAGGACGGCCGGCAGCGGCTACGGGCTGGTGGGCGTCGCCGAGCGGGTGGCCGCCCTGAACGGCGCGTTCACGGCATGCCGGGCCGGGACGGACCGCTTTCTCCTGCACGCCGTGCTTCCCCTCAGCCTGCGCACACCCGAGAAGCCGGCCGACGAGACCACGGCGGGAGCGGCGGCACGGTGAACGCGGTGGACATGATCCGGGTCCTGATCGTCGACGACGACCCGTTCGTACGATCGGGGCTCGCCGACCTCGTGGCAACCGACGACGGCCTGGAACTGGTCGGCCAGGCCGCACACGGGCGCGAGGCCGTGGAACTCGCGCGGCATCGCCGTACGGACGTCGCGCTGGTCGACATCCGGATGCCCGTCATGGACGGCATAGCCGCGACGAGTGCGCTGCGTGCCCTGCCGCACCCGCCGTCGGTAGCCGTACTGACCACCTTCGACCTGGACGAGTACGTATACGGAGCACTCGAAGCGGGAGCCGCGGGCTTCCTGCTCAAGGACACGCCTCCGGACGACATCCTGCGCGCGGTACGTGTCGTCGCCGACGGCGGCGGCATGCTCTCCCCCTCCGCCACCCGCACCGTCATCAGCCGCTTCCACCGCGCGGAGGCCTCCCGCACGCGCGCCGCCCGCACTGCCGCCGCCCACCTCACCCCACGCGACCGCCAAGTTCTCGACGCACTCGCCGAAGGGCTGACCAACGCCGACATCGCCGCCCTGCTCGGCCTGCGCGAGTCCACCGTGAAGGCGTACGTCAGCCGCATCTTCACCGAGTTGAACGTCACCAACCGCGTCCAAGCGGCCATGATCGCCCGAGACCTGCGCGAGTAGCCCGTCGCCCGTGACGGACCCGGGGCTCCCTCCTTCCAGGCTCGCGCGGTTCTCACGCTGGAGGCGGATCGATCTGCGCATCTGCATCGCGGCAATGAGGGTGGCCGGTCAAGCGTTCCCGCTCGGCGCGAGCTACACGGGAAGAGGGGCCCCTAGTAGGCGAGTTGCCCGATGCCCCCGTCGACGCGTAGCACGGTTCCCGCGGTGTAGGCGGATTCGTCCGAGGCGAGATAGACCGCCGCCTTCGCCAACTCCACGCTCGACACCAGCCCGCTCCTGTCCGCGCTGCGCGAGATCCTGACGCATCCCGCGCGGCTGGACGAATTCATCTCCGACGTGGGTGTGCCGCAGGGCTGCCTGGTCGGCAACACGACCGTCGAACTGGTCCCCCAGGACACCGAAGCCACGGAGATCGTCGCCCGCTCGTACTCCCGGTTCACCGACATCGTCGTCACCGCCGCACTGGAGCGCGCTCAGGCCACCGGAGAGGTCACGGACAAGGCCCCGCCCGAGGCCCAGGCGCACATGCTCCTCTATCTGGTCCAGGGTCTCTCGCTCGTCTCGAGGGCGGGGCTCGACCGGACCGCGGCCCTGTCGGCGATCGACACCGCGGTGGACGGGTTGCGGGCCTGACCGAAGCTCGCCGCAACGCGGACCGGCCCTGTCCGCACGCCGATGGCGCGGGCGACGCGCGGGTGGCCCCCGGCCGTGTTTCCGCTGACCGCCGCGAACCGGTCGGCGTCAGTAGACGATGGACACGACCTGGCAGGCTGCCTCGGCCAGTTCACGGTCTCCGTCGATACGGGCGCGAGCCACGGCGGCGTCCGGCTGGATGCCGCGGGTGCACAGGCGCCAGGCTGTTTCCGCGTCCAGGCGGACGCGCGCGGCAGGGCCATCGGCGTCCGGCTCGTCGAGCGACCAGCGGTCCTCGGTGGCCGTCACCGTCCAGGTGCCGCCGGCCGGTCCGTCGACCCGCACCTGGACCCGCGCACCGACCGACGCCGTCACCTCGCGCAGCGTGTGGGGCAGGGCCCGCATGAAGGTGTCCAGGACGACGGACAGGTATCGCGGATCGTGATCGGTACCCTGGCCGACGGCATGGCGGATCTGCTGGCGGTGGGTCCAGAACTCGGTGAAGTCGCGGGCGCTGTCCAGCCACATCGGCGCCGGATCGATCCCGGCCCAGGACACCCCCAGCGACGGCGAGTCGAGGTCAGCGGCTTCGAAGAACGAGGCCACCTGCCCGCCGATCAGGTCCAGGGTGTCGATGAGCGCCGTCACGCTCACCCGGCGGCAGGCGTCGACCCATTCCTGGTTGATGCGGTGGATGAACGTCTCCAGCCTCTCGCCCCGCGCGAAACCAGGGCCTCCCTGGTAGCCGTCGCTATCCCGAGCGAGACGCCCATAGAAGTCGCCCAGAAGGTGCGCGGCAAGATCCCGGACCGTCCATCCCGGGACCGCCTCCTTGTCCCAGTCGGCCGGCGCCAGGCGGCGCAGCGTTGCCATCAGCGCGTCCTGCTCCGGGGCGAACAGAGAGCGGGCGTCGATCGGAGCGCCGAGCCAGGAATGGCCCGGCACCTCTGCGAGCTGGGCGTTCATGGCTCGAGCCTGCCAACCGGACGGCCGTTTCGCCAGCGAATATCCCGCTACCGCGGCTCGGTGACCGCGATCCCGCGGTGGCGCTGCCCCAGGGCGGAACGACGACAGAAGCCGCGGCATCGCTGGAAGCCGACGAGAAGGAACTGGGCGAGCGCGGTCAGCAGGGGCATCGCCCCGAAGAAGACGCAGACGAACGCAATGATGTGAGTGATCGCGGACAGGGTCCTCATCGAGTCCCCCTTCCCCCGACGCCATGCCGGGCGCAGCGTCGGGGCCGGCGTGTACGGAGAGCGCGTAGGCCCCATGCCCCAGGTGACACGTCCACAGGACGGTGGCCGACGCCATGCGGGTGACCGCGAAGCCTTGGACGCGATCATCCACGTGGTGGCTTCGGGCTGCACCTGGCGGCGACTGCCGCCGGTGTCCGGCCCGGCGTCGCCCACCGCCTGCCGCCGGCTCACCCGGCGGGACGAGGATCGGGTTTGGGCCGGGCTCTGCCGTCCGACGAGAGCTGCGACAACGACCGCCTGTGCCGCCGTCCGTCTCCGCCCAGGTGAGCGGCCTACGGTCGCGACGACCAGACAAGCGCCTGGGCGACTATGACGCTCTCACCGTTGAAGGTGACGGCGGGACCTCCGTGCAGTTCGTAGCCAAGATTCAAGATCTCGCTCACTCGCCGGCAGAACGTGACGTCGTCCGGACCGGTCAGGACTCAGTAGACGGGCAAGCCGTCTGGTGGTGTGCTCATGATCAAGGATCGCAGGCACGGCCGCCGCTCAAAACTACGTGGGGAGGGGAGGTACGAACTCCGATTCCCTCAGAGTTTGCCTGCCATGAGAACCGTGCGATGCCCCCCGAGCGCGCGGGAGAGACCTTCGAGGAACCCGGGGCTGAAGTCGGGCCAGTCCCAGAACTCGAAACCGACATACCCGAAGGCGAAGTAGTCATCCGACCAGGTCCACGCGGTCAGGTCACCAGTGCACCGACAATGCGGGCAGGTGACTGCCGCGCTGCCCGTGTCGCTCCAGGCGTTGATGGCCTCACCGAAGGGTTCCCACGCACCTTCGATCTCCTCCAGCCGGTCGGTGAAGAAGTCCGCCCGCCCGGCGCAATGGGGGCACACCGCGAACCGGGGTTCGCCCTGACCGCAGTTGAACACGGTGCGGTTGGTCTCGATCCTGAGTCCGTCGCTGGGCTCCCAGTCCTCCTGTCCGACCGCCTTGGCCCAGGAGGGACCGGGCGGATGCCCCGACGGAGCCCCGAGAACACAGTCGGTGAGCTCGGCCCGGACTATCCCCTCCCCGACCAGCCAGTCGAGTCCGCTGTCTGCAAGGGTGCGGGCGTCCGCATGTGTGGCGTCCAGGTCGACGACGGTCTGGAAATAGTTCCCCATGAGGCAACAGTAGAGTCACCCACCGACAGCGCCTCGCACACGAGCTCATCCGTCGCGGCCCGGAAGTATGGCCAGAGCCCGGGAGCGCTGGGCGACAAGGTCGTCGTAGGTGCCGTCACGCTCGGCCCAGCGGTGCATGAGGCCCCCCCTTCACCGGGACTTCCCGAGGGGTGGGCTCCTGTGCGAGCAGGTCCATGACCTCGGTGGCGAAAGCGTCGAGCGGCAGCGCGCGCGGATTCACCAACAGGTGTCGGACCGCGCCGTAACGGTTGTAGGTGACCCGTCGCCTGCGGCGCGGTTCACGACCGGGATCCTTGTGCTTGCCGCCGCGTTCGCCCCACTGCCGACCCGTATGGGGCATAAGGTTGAGCGGGCCGGACTCGTCCATGCAGAGGACGGCTTCGGGTTCGCCGTCCTCGGGTATGACCTCGCCGTCCGCGATCGCGTAGAGATGCTCAACGCGGGCCTTCTCGGCCGCGTAGTCGGGTCTCGGGAGGTCTTCCAGGTCTTCCGGCGTTGAAGGGAGACGCCCTCCTCGCGGAGCATGATGCGCAGGCCCTCGTGGCTGATGTCGTCGACCACCCCCTCGGCGACCAGGAAGTCGGCCAGCTTGCTCAAGCTCCAGGTCGAAAACGGCAGGTCGTGCTCGGTCGGCCTGGATTTCGCGATCTTCTTGATTTCACGGCGTTCGGGCAGTGTGAAGGTCTTCGGTCGGCCGCCCTTGTACTTCGGGTAAAGAAAGTCGAAGCCTTCGGCGTTGAAGTTATGGATCACATCCCGCACCCGGTCGTCGCTGGTGAACGTCACCTCGGCGCCACGTCGCGAGCACGCCCTGAGCTGAGAGCAGGACCATCTGGGCCCGCCGCCAGGTCACCACCGATCGGGTGCCCCTGCGGATGATTCGCAGCAGGCGCCGCCCCTCATGGTCATCGATCTCTCGGACGCGTAATGGTTCTGCCACCCGCACAGTCTCGCGGGCAGAGGGAGCATCTGGGTGAGGGCCCGCCGTGCCGGCGTCAGGCCAGCAGTTCCCGTAGCCACGACCGTTCCGCGCGGCTGGTGGCGCGGGCGATGGTGAGCATGCCGCGGCGGTAGGGGTCGTCGGTGTCCTCGGCGCCCAGGAGACGGTCGCCATCGCGGAAGAAGCTTGCGGGCTGTTCCAGGAAATCCAGTCGCCGGCGAAGTACCGCGTGCTGGTCGGCGAGTTCGGGAAGCTGGGAGAGAAAGGCCAGGACCGTGAAGTACCGGGTGCTGTCGCTGATGTCCAGGCCGTCGGCGTCCCGCAGCCGACGCAGCAGCTCGGCGCGGCCGGCGGAGGTCAGGCTCAGGGTGTGTCGCTGGACGGCCGAGGCGCCTGGCTCGGCTCTGCGGTCGAGCAGCCCGGCCTTGACCAGGCGGTTGATCGCCGGATAGAGGCTGCCGTCGCTGACCGGACGGGCATGGCCGGACAACTGCGCTATCCGGCGCCGTAGTTGATAGCCGTGCAGTGGCCCCTCGGCCAGGAATCCCAGGATCGCGAGTTCCAGCATGCTGCTACTCTCGCACGTCGAAACGAGGTACCTCGAATCGACATAGGAGGTAGGGGTGGCGTATACCGAGGAATGGGTGACCGCGCGAGCGCGGGACGCCTACGAGCACGGCCGGGCATCGTTCGACGTACGGCCCGAGCGCACGGCGCTGCTGGTCATCGACATGCAGGACGAATTCGCCCGACCCGGGTGGAGCCCCTACTGGGTGCCCGCGGCCACCCGGATGGCTCCCCGGCTGCGGCAACTGGTCGAGGACTGCCGAGCCGCCTCGATCCCGGTGATCTGGACCATCTTCGACGACACCCATCTCGGACTGGACCGGCCGCGCGCCCTGCCCTTCCTCCCGCATGCCGACACCGACTGGCGCCGCCCAGGCCCCGCCGAGGTATGGGCCCCGATGGGCCGCCGCCCCGACGAGGCCCTGATCCGCAAGCCCTCCTACGGCGCGTTCTACGACACACCGCTCGACACAATGCTGCGCAACCTCGGCCGCGACACGGTCATCGTCACAGGCATCCTCACCAACTACTGCTGCGGCACCACGGCCCGGCAGGCATACGAACGCGGCTACAAGGTCGTCTTCGGATCCGACACCACGGCCACCGACGACGAGTCCCGCCAGGAACCAGAACTCGCCGTCCTGCGCAAAGGCTTCGCACTGGTGCTGACCGCCGAGGAGATCACGAACCGACTGATCGCAACCACCCCAGCACCGGAGGACGGGGACAGGGCGAACGTTGCCTGATGCGGCACTGACTTCGGGCCCGGCGTACGCTGGTCACCCCGCAGCGGGCGGGGCTCCCGCCCGGGGTAACCGGCGGGTGCCCCGTCTGCACCGTGAGGAAGTCGCCCGTGGCCGCGACAAGAATCCCCCAGGTCCTCACGTCACTCGCGCGCGTTCTGCAACTCGACCACGTCGGCAGACGTATCTGCTCGGACTGGCTGCAGCGCGCCCCAGGGCACGGCGCCGCAGGAGGCAGGCCGCAGGGAGCTGATCGGCGAGTGGTGCTACCGGCCGCCGGGCGGGGAGGCCTTCACCGACGTCGTCGTACGCGTCGGCCAGTTCATCCACGACCTCGGGCGGGCCGGGCCCGGGCGGCGGGTCCTGGTCGTCGCGCACGACGGGGTGATCATCGCCCTGCGCCACGTCCTCGCCGGAATCGGCGCCGCCGCGCCCGAGGAACTGCCACCGGTCCCGTACCGCCTCGGTGTCGCGCTGGAACGGCGACGGCGACCGGCTGCGTCTAGGCCGTCTGGCCGTCTGGGGCGACACCGCCCACCTGACCTCGCTGGACGACGCGGATGGAAGGAGGCACACATGAACGACCACTCCCCGCCGACTCGATCCTCGCCCGCGTGGGACCGGTACCCGACGGCCCGCACGCACACCAGGTCTACGAGGCGGCCCTCACCGACCGGTCGTTGATCACCCGTTGAAAGTCTCCGAGAGACTCAGAGGATTGTCACACCGCCTGTTCGGCAGATCTTCTGTCACCACCGCAGCGATGCCGTGCTCGGGGCTGAGTCCTTCCACAGCGAGGCGGAACAGGCGGTCAGCCTGGGTCTCGGGGTCCTTGTGGTGCTCGGTGGCCAGGGCAATGCCGACGGCGAGGGTCAGCAGGTCGTGAAAGGTGACGTGCGGCGCGACCGCCTTGTCGCGAATGGCCTGCTGGAGCAGGGGAGTTCCTGCCGCTGCGATTCTGTCGCCGCAGGAGTGCGGGGAGGGTTGTTCGGCGGGGGGCTCGTAGCTGAGGGTGTTGGCGAATCCGCGGGCTGAGACGGCGTAGAGAACGAGGGCGCGGAGCCACTCCAAGAGGGCAGTGCGGCCGTCCTCGGACGTACTCAGCCGGTGGGCGCGCTCGCACAGGCCCTCGATGCGCTCCTGAAAGACAGCTTCGAGCAGGGCACGGCGGGTGGGAAAGTGACGGCGCACGGTCGCCGAACCGACGCCTGCGGTGCGGGCGATCTGCTCTAGGGATGCCTCTGCGCCATGCACGGCGACCTCGGCTTCGGCGACGGCGAGGATGCGCTGGTAGTTGCGTCGGGCGTCCGAGCGCTGACCGGTCATGATCTCCTCATTGCTAAACGGCGGGCCCCGCCATATCTTAGCGGCAGGATAAACGGCGGGCCCCGCCGTTTTCGTTCTCCAGTCCGTGAGGAGCAGCACCATGTCCATCAACAGCGGTACCGTCCTGGTCACCGGAGCCACCGGCCAGCAAGGCGGCGCCACGGCCCGCGCTCTCCTGGCCGCCGAGGTGCCCGTACGTGCACTCGTACGCGATCCGCGGTCGAAGTCCGCCCAAGCGATCGAGGCGCTGGGCGCCGAGCTGGTGCAGGCGGATCTCTCCGACCTGGACTCCCTCGGCCCAGCGGTCGAAGGAGTCCGCGCGGTGTTCTCCGTGCAGAGGCCGCCCATGACCGAGACCAGCGTGGACTTCTCCGGCGAGCTCGCCCAAGCCACCAACCTGGTGGACGCGGCGAAGACCGCGGGAGTACGGCAGTTCGTGCAGTCCTCGACCAGCGGAGTCGGTGAGCACACCCGGGTCGACGGCTGGGCCGAGGGCCGCTGGGCGGCGATGGCGGACTACTTCCACACCAAGCAGGCAATCATTGAGGCGGTGCGAGGTGCGGGCTTTGCCCGCTGGACGGTGATCAAGCCCGCATTCTTCATGGAGAACCTTCCCCTGCTGGCACCCAAGGGGCCGCGCGGCGGACTGCTGACGGTACTGAAGCCGGAGACCGAACTCGCCCTGGTGGCCGTGCGGGACATCGGTACGGCTGCGGCGCACGCCCTTCGAGACCCTGACCGGTTCCACCAGGTGGAACTGGAGCTGGCCGGTGACCTCCGCACGATGGAGCAGATCGCGCAGACCTTGTCCGCCGCCTGGGGCGTGCCCGTGACCGCGCCCTCCATGAGCCTGGAAGAGGCCCTCCACGCGGGCATGCCGACGTGGGGAGCCGGACACGAGTGGAACAACGCGGTGCTCCAGCCCGCCCGGCCCGAGTTTGCCCGGGAGCTGGGCATCCCGGTCACCAGCTTCGCCGAGTGGGCGGATGAACAGCTGACACCCGTGTCCGGCTAGGGCGTATCCGGCGCTGTGACGCTCGGCAGCGCCCGTCGGGGCGGGACTGGGGGCGAGAAATCGGAGTGCCCTGCCCCGGCGCATCCCCGCCGCGGGGGTTGCCGAATTCGCCGGGCACCCGTTGACCGGCCTGCCGTTCTTCACTCCGGCAACGGTGACGACCGACCACCGACCCGTTCAACACCACGCGGTGATCACACCAACGTCCTCCCCGGACACCCTGCGGCGGCAGATGCGGCTCCAGAAGCGATCACCCACGATTTCGTCAGATCCCCCGACTCATAACCAGGCCAATGACCCGGTGGTCCACCGGCTGTCTGTCATGGGCGTAGTTGTACTACTCCAGCCACTGGGAGTAGTACACGCACTCGTTGAAAGGCCATAACCCGTCACCGTCCCGTTCACGGCAGTCTGGACGGTCTCCCCGAACCTTGAGCAGCGCTCCTCACAAACCCGGTGACCTGAGTCAGTCGAAGAGGGCAACGAGTCCATTTACCCAGATCGCGAGGAACGCAAGGGTCGTCACCATGCAGCCGGCGCCCGCCAGCACACCGCCGACCGTCCACGGCCCGGAGGGCACCTCGTACTCCCCTTCCAGGTCGTCCAGGTAGGAGGCGGGATTGTCCCAGTCGACGGGGTGTCCCAACTCCTCGGCGCAGGCGGTCCGCACCGCGAGCAGCCGCCTCTCCGCGAAAGCGGTGGCGGCCTTCGCCTCGGGGCCCGGCCATGCGAGAGCCTTCATCCGCCACCCGGGAGACCCGTACCGCGCCTCGAAGGCAGCGGTCTCGTCGGCGTCCCGGTCCTCTTCGAGGTACATCCAGCGCCCAGCCTCGGCGGCGTCGCCGTAGAGCCGGTACACCTCGGCCAGACGACGGCGGAGTGTCAGGTTGTGCGGGAAGGACGAGATGAGACCGCGCAGGCGCTGACGCGCGACGGGAACCCGGCCGGCGGCCAGGTCTGCATCGACTCGGGCAAGGGTCTCTCTCAGGGGCATGGACGCATGATCGGGCACCGCACTGACCTACGTCGACCTGGTTTCGCCGCTCAGCACTCGCTCGCTGTTGACGGCATCGGCTGAACCTCACTGAGACGGATATCGCCAGTTGCGGGACAGCCCTTAGAAGTCGTCTCATTTGGCAGGGATAAGGTGTCGCTCGCGGTTGACGCACCGGGTGTCAGCGCAGGTCAGCGCGATAGACGAGAGTGATGGAGCGCGGGCATGACTGCCCAAGGTGGCCTCCCTGCTCTGGTCGGCCTATTGCCGCCATCGGCCGGAGCGGGGATGACGGTCGGCTGGGAGGCCGTGCAGGAGTCCTGGGAGTTGGTGTCCCCTTCGGACTTCAAGGGGTTCCTTGACCTCTATGGTGATGGCCTGTCGGATCTGGATCTCAGCGTGCTGGTTCCTTCGACTGTGAATGCTGAGACCTGTGACGAACCGGGTGCCCCGCTAGGCGGCATGGGGTTCACGACGGACGCCCGAGCTACCTGGACGGACACCGAACCCACCGACATCGATGCAGCAGCCGAGGAGCTGGTGACCTGGGGAGCAAGTAGCAGTGCTGATTTGTACTGCTGGCTTACCCACGGCGAACCCGAGGACTGGCCCGGCAGTAGTGTTCAGCCACGGCGACGACACCTGGACGCGTTTTGACTGCGGCATGACGGAGTTCCTGCGCAGGGTGTTCAGCGCCGACGGTCGGGCCGAGGCCATGAAGGATTCTGCGCTGTAGGGTGCGGGCTTGCACCGGCTCTGAAACCGATGCTCCGCCTCATGTGGTGAGTCTCTATAACTCATCAGGGTGCAGGCGATGCTTGTGAAGGCAAGAAAAAAAGAAAGTGCTCGGCCTTGCGTTCATAGCGGCGGTGTTGCCGTCGGCAGCCGGCCAGCCAGGACATGCTGCGTTCGACGTACCGGTTGGCCCGGAAGTACCGATGGCCAGGGGCAGACCGGTCCGTTCAGTGAGCAAGTGGACCTTCGATCCGAACTTGCCCCGGTCCACCGGATTCGGACCCGTCAACTCCCCCTTTTCAGAGCCCGCATGTTCACTGAGTCGATCGCGCACCGCGACCAGTCCAGCTCACCACCGGAGCCGAGCTAATCGAGGACCAGGCGGCGCAGCTTGGCCCACACCCGGGCCTTGGACCACTCGGAGAATCGGCGGTGGGCCGTCGCGCCGGACGGGCCGAACGACGCGGCCGGTAGCTGACGCCACGTACAGCCCGACGTCGCGACAAACACGATCGCCGTCAGTGCCTCACGATCGCCATGCCGATCCTGGCCACCACCTTGTGGTCGCGTCGGCGCCACGGGCACCACACGTCGGAACAACTACCACGACTCGTCCGGCACAAGGCGCTCCGCACTCCCCACAACCGCAGAGTACCGAACCCGCCAAATGAGATGGCTTCTCAGTCGGACCTGAACTTGTCGGCGAGCTGGAACTCGAACTCTTCGGGCAGGTCGTAGTGGAAGATCTCGGGGACGTCGCGCTCCACGTGTGCCTTCCAGTAGAGGTCGGCGATCACGTCCGGCTCCGAGTTCGGCCGGCCACTCCCGATCTGCGCGCCCAGGGCGACGTGCGCAACGTGCACTCCTCGGTCGGTGAGTGACTCGTTCAGCGCGAGGAGCCAGTTGCGCATGGCGGCGTTCGCGGCGTTCGCGTTGGCCACCTGCGGGACGACCATGGGGCCCGATCCGGCACCGCTCGTGCCGATGATGGTGCCTGCGCCGCGGCCGATCATGCCGGGCAGTACCTGGCGAACAGCGGTGATCGCGCCGAAGAAGTTGGTCTCGAGCGCGGGCAGAACCGCATCGACCGTGAGGTCAGCCGCGGAGACCAGCGGACGGTCCGCCAGGTCCGAGAGCGTAGGAGCAGGTGAGTACTCCAGGACGTCAACGGATCCGAAGTACTCCTCTGCGCCCGCCAGCGCCTTCTCAAGGCTCGGGCGGTCGGTGACATCGGCCGCGAAGGCTGCAGCCGACACGCCTGCGCTTCGCAACCTGTCGGCCATGGCCTCGAGTTGCGCTTCACGTCGTGCCACGAGCGCGACGTTGAAACCACCCTTCTCGGCGAACTTCGCACCGATGGCAAACCCGAGTTGCGGCCCCGCTCCCACGATCGCAATGGTTGACACAGCTCGTCCTCCAACAGCAGATCTGCATGTCCTGGTGCCGACTAACGCCGTGGCGGACCCGGGCCCGTCTCACTGACCAGCCGATACTCGACCTCATGATCGAGCTACTGCTGATCAACCGTGCCACGGCGCTCTTCATTCCCAAGAAGCCAGTCACTACCGGCTCGTGTTGCATGCGACGCACTCCACGCTCAGGCCGTAGCCATCCCTGACACCGGCCCTGTCGGCACCGTCCCCCGCCCTGGCCGCGCCCTGGCTTGCTAACGCCCGGCACCGGGGCCCCTGCCGCTCAGCGGAGACGTCCACGAGGGGTCGTGGTGGGATCTCCTCGCGAGGTGGGCCAGGAGGTGTTCCGTGGCGATGGCGGCGGTGTCTTGCGGTGTGCCAGTTGCGGTCAGGGCGGCGATAAGCCTTGCTGATGCTGTTTCCTGCACATCCGGGTCGGTGAGGAGGGGCAGCAACAGCAGGAGTCGGGTGGCTGTGTCCTGGACGCCTTCGTTCGCGAGCGACGGATTGTCAGCGATCCGGGTCACTTCGGGCCAAGTGAGCCCAGCGCCCGAGAAGTCTCCGTCCCAGCTGGCGATTTGCTCGGCGTGACCTCCGCCTGGAGGGGTGATGAGGTAGTCAGTGCCGTAGTCGTCATCCAGATTGCGGTAAATCACCACCGCTCCAGGGCCGTCATCTGTCGGCACCCTGAATACCGGCCAGTGCTCAGGATCGAAGAGGACCTCGGACAGGGAATCGACATCGGCGCCGTCCTCACCGAACCACTCCGGAACCGCGCGCTCGGCGCATCCCCCGCCGCTGCACATCGCCAGAAGGTAGTTCGACCAGAAGCCCGGGCGGTCCAGCAGCGACTCACCCGGCACCAACGGGCCGACATCGTATCCCTTGATCAGCACCCCTCGATCTTGTCACCTGCCACTGACACGACCCGATCCGGGATCGGCAATGGGGCGCCGTCCAGTTACGGCACACCCTTAGACGTCATCTCATTTGGTGAGTCTGCGGTAGCAGATGAGGGTGCAGGCGATGCTGGTGAAGGCCAGGAAGTTCTCGGCTTTGCGCTCGTAGCGGCGGTGCAGGCGACGGCATCCGGCGAGCCAGGCCATCGTGCGCTCTATGGTCCAGCGGTGGCGGCCCAGACGGGTCGAGACTCGATGCCCTTGCGGGCGATGCGGTGCCTGATGCCGCGGCCGCGTAACCAATGCGGCAGGTGGTCGTAGTCGTACCCCTTGTCGGCGTGGAGCTTTCCCGGTCTGCGCCGACGGCGTCCGCGCCGAGAGCGGATCGGTGGTATGCCCTTCCAGCGGGGTTAGCGCCTGGCTGTCGTGCAGGTTCGCTCCCGAAATTCCGGCAGACAGGGGCAGACCAGTCCGCTCCGTAATCAAGTGGACCTTCGAGCCGTACTTGCCCCGGTCTACAGAATTCGGACCAGTCAGGCACCCCATTTTCAGGGCCCGCATGTTCACCGAGTCGATCGCGCAGCGGGACCAGTCGAGCTCGCCGCGGGCGCCGAGCTCGTCGAGGACCAGGCGATGAAGCTTGGCCCACACCCTGGCCTTCGTCCACTCGGCAAAGCGCCGGTGAGCGGTCCCTCCTGACGGGCCGAAGGACGCGGACGGCAACTGCTGCCACGTGCAACCCGACGTGGCCACGAACACGATCGCCGCCAGCACCTCCCGATCACCGTGCCGCCGCCGGCCGCCACCTTGAGGCCCGCGACGGAGCTTCAGGGACCACTCGCTGGAACAGTTCCCACAACTCATCCGGCACCAGCCGCTCCACAATCCCCACGCTCTGTCCGCCTATGACTCGCTTGAGCAGTCGGCCTCAGTCCAGGCCGCCTGGAGGTCACGGCTGACAACGGTGAGGGTGCCGTCCCGGAAGGCGATTTCGTGGCTGCAGCCGTCTGGGTGCGGCAGGATCTCATCGAGCACCACAGCCCCAAGATCGGTCCCTCGGTCCTCGCCAGCGGGATCGATGACGAAGCTGGACACGCCGACATAGCGGATGGCCAGGTCGCGGTCATGCTTCCAGCAGTTGTGCTGGAAATCGACCTCTATCTCCTTACCGCCGAGACCACGCACACCGCGAAGCGTCAGATCCTTCACACATCGCCTGCTGTGGAAGTCGTAGTGCCCCGTGTGCGTGGCGAAGGACCGCGCACCAGACGGCAGGTCACCCGAGATTGAAGACAGACGCTCCAGGTAGCGAGACGGGTCCAAGACCCCTGACAACTCGCCGACCTGCGCATCGAGTTTGACGTACTCCATCGGTCTGAGCCCCCGCTCCAGGCTTCCTGTTGGCCGATAAACCATCGCACAGACTCACCAAATGAGATGACGTCTTAGGCGGCAGCCCCGGATACGGGCCCGTCGGCGGTGAGTCCGCCGGGGAAGCGCCAGCCCGTCCGGTGCGCCTGGGCGACCACGTGGTTCTGCGGGCCGGGTGTGGCGGCAGTCCTTGGGGGCGACGCACGCCCGTGTGGTCCAAGGGCCGCGGAGCCGGGACCTCGCGAAGGGAGCACGAAGGCGTGTCGACGGTCATTCCTGCGCCCGACAACTGGCTGTCGTTGTTGGGCAGTTGGGACGAAACCCGGCACTACCACACCGGGGAGAAGGACGAGACGGTGCGCGGCTGCGCCCGCCGGCTCGACACGACGGTGCCGCGGCCGGAAGGCGATCCGGGACAAGATCCCCGCCGTCGCAGGCCAGGCCGGTGGAAGGGCCCAGTCCTGCCCGTGGGCCCGACCGGCCCTTAGTCTTGTCACTGGTGGGTGCGATGATCGCGTCACCGGTGTGAGGACGCCGGTCTCGTAACCCAGGGGCGGCTCGGGTGGACACGTGGCAGGAAGTCTCGGCGTCGGTGGAGAAGCGCCTGACAGCCGCGTCACCCGGTGAACGCAAGGTGTTCGCTGTCGGCATCGCAGAACGGCTCATGAGCTGGCACGAAGCTCTGCCCGCAGAGGAACAGGCGCCGTTCACGATGGGCCTGCGGCCCCTGCTGAACTCCCTGTGGGAAGGCGTACTCGGAGACACCACGGCCTTCACGGCGGTGAAACGTGGTGTCGCCGAATACATGCTCAGCGACTACTGCCACAACGACGGCCAAGACGGCCCCGATGATGCGGACGAGCATGCCGCGGCGGCAACGCTGTATGCCGCGCATGCATATCTGTTCGGTTGTAACGACTTTGCGGTCTGGGCCAGCCAACGGGCTGTGGACGCGATCGACCAGCACCTGGAGAATCTCGCCGAGCAGGACGAGGACCTGCCCGAACCCGATGAGGCACTTCTGGCTGAGCTTCAGCGCCAATTGCGGGATCTCGACCTCATCGCGAACTACTCGAAGGACCTCCGCTACTCCAGCACGGGCCTGCCCATCGACACGTCGATCCGGCTCCGGGTGGAACTTCGTACTGCTCTCTCCAGCCGGGACTGACCGGCCCGGACATCGGGCTGTTCAGCCACCAGCTGCGGGTGGGCGAGCGTGACGTCCAGGACATCGCGGTTGCCGCACCCGGCGGTGAACGTACGCCCCGTCCACGGTGCTCGCGCCTGCCGGTGTCACTGCGTCCGCGAGTGCGGTCGTCGCGGTGCGGCCGGTGTAGCGCAAGCGGCCCGCGGCGTGGTAGCGGCCGAGCAGGTCGGCGGGCTCCATGACGTCTCTCCTTGCACCCACCCCAGGATTGCTGCGTGAGCAGCAGCGTGAACGATTCAGGTCCTACGCGGCTCACGCTGCTCCGCTTCCTGGAGCGGGCACGGCTGCGCGACCTGGAACGCACCCGCTGGTGGATCACCGAGGAAGAACAGCGCGAGGCCGAACACCGACGCGGCATCGTGGAGAGGCCCGCCCCGCCCGACCGGCTCCTGAAACAGGGCCTCAACGCAGGGCAGGCCGCCCGTCTACGTCAACGCCGGGGACTGCTGGAACGCGGGCAAGCGCAGCGAGAGCATCGATCAGGAGCAGGCACGCCGTGCCCTCGCGGGCGGCGTGAAGGCGTACCCGGGCTGCCGGCCGGACAGCGCGCTGCTCGTGCTCGACTAGCGGGGGCCGATGTCGTGCGCGGCGATGAGGTCCTCGAGGGCGGGTGGGCGGCGCACGTGCAACCAGTCGAACGTCCCCGTGCTCGGGGTGCTACAGGAGGTCGTGCTCGCCGCGCCCCGTGCTGTGCGTCCGTTTGCCGGACAGGCGTGGTGGGTGTGTGCTGGAAGGGGCGGATGGGCGGCTCGGACACTGCGAGAGGTCCGTATGAGCAGTACATGGATGTGTGAGAACTGCGGAGGCCAGGTCGCCGTCGGTACCCGTGTGTGCACCCAGTGCGGTCACACGATGCGGGGGTTGGGACCGGAAAGCGGCCCTGAGGCCCGTGGGTCTGCTGCCGCCCCGCCGCCGACACCGCCGGACGGCGACGCCCTCGGAGGCGAGTGGGCCCCGAAGCCTCGGCCGCCTGCCGGGCCACCGCAACGTGAGCCGCCCCGGGCACCGCGGCAGGCGGCCAGTCCTGACGCCCCCGGCCCGGTCCCCGCGATGGGACACGGCCAGGCCGTCGAGGGCATGGTGCGGGGCGTACAGATGAGGATCGAGCAGCGCAACGAGATGGCCCCGTCCGTGTGGACGTTCCGGCTGGAGCGCTACGACGATTCCGGGAAGCGTGTGATGCTCGTACCGGTCGAGATGCGGGGCATCGGCTTCGAGGGGTCGATCCACGACGGTGACTGGGTACGCGTGAACGGCCGTATGCGCGCCGGAACACTGCATGCGAAGCACCTGCACAACGTGACGACAGGGGCTGACGTCCGGGTGGCCCGGACGCCGAAGTGGCTGCTCGTCCTCGTCGTCGCCTTCATCTGTGTCGTCGCGGCGGTCGTCCTCATGGGGTGGCTGGGTGTGTTCACCTCGGGCCCCGCGGGTCCGCCGGACGACTGGCCTCCCTGAGGTGGGTGAGACGCCGTGGCGACCGACCGTCTAACGCCCGAGGACGTCGACTACCTGCAGCGAACGGGTTTCCAGCCGTCACCCACCGACCCGCTGACGCCCCTGACCCGTTCCCCGGGCGACCTCCGCACACTTCTGAGAGTGAACGGAATCGGGCGGCGGGGCGAGAAGGCGGAGCATCTGGAGCGTGCCCGGAGCGCCAACTGGTCTCAGACCCAAGGCCCGCTGACCCGGGATCTCCTTGTCGGCCTCCATCAGTACAAAGTGCCGGTCGGATTCCTGGTCACCGGGGACCCGGGGCGGGTGGAAATCCATCTGGGCACCTGGCTGCCCGCGGGCGGTTCACCGGCATCCGTGAGGGAGAACGGGCAGTTGGTCGAGGTGGCCTTGAGGGCGCTGTACTCGACGGTCGACGTCACCACGGAGGCCGCGGTGCCCGGTCATCAGTGGGAGCGTGGCGGGCTGGCCGTCGGCGTGCCGACCTTCAAACCGCCCGACGCCTTCGACGGTGTTCTTCCGCTGGACCGCGTGATCCGGTCGTTCGTGGGCTCGCACTGGGCCGTACTCGTTCTCGCCCAGCCGATCGGCGCGTCGCTGGTGCGGAATCTGCGCCTGCAGCTGATCAACGAGCAGCGCTCCGTGCAGACCTTGACCGAACTCGACGGCAGTCCGAGCCCGCTCTCCGACACCTACGTCAGTCTGCTCGAGCGCCAACTCGATGCCCTCACCGAGGGCCAGGCGACCGGAGCCTGGCGTACCGCCGTGTACCTTCTCGGCGACGCCGGAAGCTATCGGCCGTTGGCGAGTCTCTGGCGCGGCGTCTTCTCGGGCCGGGATTCCCTGCCCGAACCGGTCCAGGTCTGGGACCGGGACGACGTAACGGCGCTGGCCTCGTCCTGGGCGATGCCCGACCCGGTGGACGAGCACCACGCTCCCGGGCGCTACCGGCACCCGTTCCAGCACCAGACCCTTCTGACCTCGTCCCAACTGGCTACGTACATACACCTGCCCAACACGGAGACCGCCGGATTCTGCATCACACAGGTGCCGGAGTTCGATGTGGTGGCGCGACCGGCGGGCAGCGGCACGCTCGCCCTGGGCACGGTCGTGGAACGGCAGCGGGTGACGACGGCGCCGTACGGCGTCTCGCGCGACAAGCTGACGCGCCATGCGTTCGTCACCGGCGTCACCGGTTCGGGCAAGACCAACACGGTGTTCGAGCTGCTGAGCCGGCTCACCCGCGTCGATGTCCCTTTCCTGGTCGTCGAACCGGCGAAGACGGAGTACCGGGTCCTCATGCACCACGAGGAACTCGCCGGAAAGCTGCAGGTCTTCACCCTTGGGCGGGAGAAGGTCGCCCCCTTCCGGATGAATCCCTTCGAGGTCCCGGAGGGTACGGAGGTCGGTGTCCACCTCGATCTGCTGCGTTCCGTGTTCCACGCGAGTTTCGGGATGTGGACGCCGCTGCCGCAGGTGCTGGAGATCTGTCTGCACGACGTTTACACCGACCGTGGCTGGGACGTGACCGACGGCAGCAACAGGCGCCTCGACGACGCCTCCGACCGCTCGGCCGCCTTTCCGACACTCACGGATCTCGTGCACAAGATCGAGGAAGTGGTCCCGCAACTCGGTTACGAGGCCGAGGTCACCGGCAACATCCGGGCGGCCCTGCGCACACGGGTCAACAGTTTGCGCACGGGCGGGAAGGGCCGGATGCTGGACATCCGGCGGCCCCTGCCGATCGAGCAGATACTGGACCGCCCGACTGTGCTCGAGCTCGAAGGCATGGGGGATGACGACGACAAGGCGTTCATGATCGGCCTGTTGATGATCCGGCTTGCCGAACACCGTCGTGTCCAGGGCGATGTCGACGGACTGCGCCACCTGCTGGTGATCGAGGAAGCCCATCGCCTGCTCGCCAACACGGCAGGGCGCCGCGGTCAGGAGGGCGAGGCCGATGTCCGCGGCAAGGCCGTGGAGACCTTCACCAACCTGCTGTCCGAGATCCGGGCGTACGGCCAAGGCGTCGTGGTCGTCGACCAGATACCGACCAAGATCTCGCCGGACGTTCTGAAGAACACCAACCTCAAGGTAGCCCACAGAATCGTCGCCGGCGACGACCGCGAAGTCCTCGGCGCGACCATGGCGATGACGCCCGAACAGGAAACCGCCCTCGCCACGCTGCCGGTGGGCAGGGCGGCCGTGTTCACGGACGGTGAGGACGCGCCGTTGCTTCTCCAGGTGCCGCCGGTGAAGGGCGGATCCGGCACCTGGCCGGCGGACGGCGTCGTCCGGGATCACATGACGCTCCGGGGCTCGGCTGCGGGCAACGGACTGCCGACGGCGGACTGCGACCGCAGGTGTCTGGCCACTCCCCCGGCTTCCGGTGCGGCCCGTTCCCTCGTCCAGGATCCGGGGGTCATGCGCACGTTCTCCCGGGTCGTCTTCTCGGCCGTGCAGACGCCTGGCGGTCTGCACCGGTGCTGGCCGGACCTGCTGGCCGTGGCAGCACGCAAACGACCGGCCTGGGTGGACGGCCAGCCGTGGTGGGCTGCCTGATCCGGCACGGCGCCCGACGGCTGGCCGAGTCACGCGGCGCCCGCGAGGGCTGGACGTACGCACAGAGCGACGCCGTCGCCGCCGCGATCGACACGGCACTGACGGGTCATGCGGACGGCCGCGACGCGACCGACGACGTCAGGTCACTGCGTCGATTGCTGGTCGCAGTGCAAGGCGGCACTCCTGGCTCCTCCTTGTGTTGCGCCCGCATCTGGCGGGACAGTTCCGCGCCGTGCCTCTGCGCCGGCCCCGTCGCCGAGCTGGTGGAAGCCGGCGGGTTCGGCAAAGCCTGGGCCAAGGCCAGGGACGCCGACCGGGCCAGCGGCAGCGGCGTCCGCCCCGCGGTGTGGGAGGTCTGCCAGGACGCCGCCTATCAGCTCACCGAGTTCCCCTCGGACGGCCAGGAGGACCCCGCCGTGGCCGCCCGGGTGAGAGACGTCGCCTGCCGCACCGCGCTTTGCTTCGCCCAGCACATGCTGGCGGCCGAGGAATGGGCGCACCCCGCCACCGAGCGCAGCCTTATGGAGCGGCTCTTCGGCGCCGCGGGCTGGGATCAGCAGGACCAGGAAGAACAGTAGGAGTCCCGACGGAATTCGACACGGAAGGAAGGCGGCATGGGCTCATCGAAAGGTGACAAGCCCGGCGGGGACACGACAACCAGCCACACGGAGACGACGTACGACACGCAGACGGGGCACACGACGGAGAGAACCGAGACCACGATCGAGCACGCCGACGGGTCGGAAGACAGGACGTGGGAGGAGAAGACCACCGACGCCAGTGGGGCGGACGTGTCGGAGTCACGTGGTTCCTCCCATGAGAACAGCTCGGACCAGGGTGGGGGTTCCAGCAGGACCGAGGTCCACACGGACTACCAGACGGGCGAAACCACCGTGACGACGACGACCGTCGACGAGAACGGAAACGGGACCAGACACACCACCACTGTCGACCAAAATGGGGACACCGTCCCCGGCAGCGACAAGACAGAGGACATCAAGAGCGAAGGAACATTCGGGGAGGACGACGACTTCTCGCAGAACGACGGCTCCGACGATTCGAACGACGCCGCCACATCCGAGGCCGGCACGGAAGGCGGCGCCGGCAGATCCGGCGACTTCGGCATCCGGGACGCAGGGGGCGGCGACAGCGGCGGCGCGACGCCGGACACCGAGAAGTCGGAAGGCGGGGGCAAGGCGTAACGGCAGCACCGCGCTGCCGTTCACGGTGCTGCGGGGCGACGATGCCTGGTCCCTCCCGACAACCTAGTGCGGTTGATCCCACCGTGACAGATTTGCCGCTGTTCGAAGGATGGACCGAGGTGGCGAAGCTGAACCAGAGCACAACGGCCCGTAATCGCCCTTCGGGCCCCGCCTTGAGGGCCGTCGGAGCTGACGACTGCGCCCTGACCGGAAGCCCGAACGGGGCACAACGTGATGTGGCGGCATTCGCCTACTGCTTCTACGGCCACCCCACCCCGATGTCACCCGAGCCGCCGGACTCCACATCGCGGGCATCTTCCTCTGGTCCGCCCGGTAATCCAAACGAAATGGCTCAGAAGAGACGGTGCTTGCACCCGCTGCGGAGCAGCCAGCGAGGGTTACAGCGGCCGGTGCGGCGACTGTATCCGCTTACTGGCTCTAACAAAAGCTGCTGATCATGAGACTGTCGGCCGCTCTGCTCGTATGTCTGGGCATGGGAAACCGTCAGTCGCGGCCGTGGATCGTGTCGGACGAACTGTGGTCGCTTGTCGAGTCGTTGCTGCCGAAGCCGGGTCCGAAGAAGGCCGAGGGCAGACCGCGGGTGCCGGACCGGCAGGCCCTGTGCGGGATCCTGTTCGTCCTGCACACCGGCATCCAGTGGGAGTACCTGCCCCAGGAACTCGGCTTCGGCTCGGGCATGACCTGCTGGCGGCGCCTGGCGGCCTGGAACGAGGCCGGCGTCTGGGACCAGCTCCACCAGCTGCTGCTGAACGAGTTGCGGTCGAAGAACCAGCTGGACTGGGAACGGGCGGTGATCGACTCCTCGCACGTGCGGGCCGCACGCAGGGGCCCAAAAGCGGGCCCAGCCCGGTCGACCGCGCACGGCCGGGCAGCGAACACCACCTCATCGTCGACGGACAGGGCATCCCGCTCGCGGTATCGCTGACCGGCGGCAACCGCAACGACGTCACCCAACTCGAGCCGCTGCTCGACAAGATTCCCGCCGTCGCGGGCCAAGTCGGCAGACCCCGTCGGCGCCCGGATGCCCTGCTGGCCGACCGCGGCTACGACCACGACAAGTACCGCCGCCTGCTCTGGCAGCGAGGCATCCGCCCCGTGATCGCGAAACGGGGCGAGCCGCACGGCACCGGCCTGGGCACCTTCCGCTACGTCGTCGAGCGCACGATCGCCTGGCTCCACGGCTTCCGCCGCCTGCGCATCCGCTGGGAACGACGCGACGACATCCACGAAGCCTTCCTCGGCCTCGCCACCTGCCTGATCACCCACCGCCACGTCCAACGCCTTTGTTAGGACCTCTTAGACCGTGTCCTACGTGGTGAGGCGTCGTTGGTCCGTTCATGGGGCGGGGTACGTGGAGTTGGATTGTTCCGGACGGGTTGTGGGAGATCGCGAAGCCGCTGATCCCGCCGTCGAAGGTGCGGCCGCAGGGCGGCGGGACGCAGGACACGCCTGATGAGACGCTGTTCGCCGCGATCATCTACGTCCTGGTGTCCGGCTGCGCCTGGCGTGCGTTGCCGCCGTGCTTCGGGATATCGAAGTCGACCGCCCATCGGCGGTTCCTCATCTGGTCGAGAGCCGGTGTCTGGGGGCGGCTGCACGAGGCTGTGTTGCACCGACTCGACGACGCCGGCCTCCTCGATGTCACCCGCATCGTCCTCCACACCGCCCACGTGAGGGCGAAAAAGGGGGCGAACACACAGGTCCGAGCCCCGTGGACCGGGGCAAGCCAGGTTCCAAGATGCACCTCCTGTCCGACGCGCACGGACTGCCCCTTCTCGTCGGCGTCTCGGCCGGCAACGCCCACGACAGCGAAGGGCTGAAGCCGATGGTGGAGGGTCACCAAACGAGACACACCCCCCACCGCGGCCGCTACTTCAAACCTCAGCGCCTGCACGCCGACAAAGCATACGACCGGGCTGACCTGCGTAGATGGCTGCGCGGGAAGCGGATCGGCATGCGCATCGCCCGCAAGGGAATCGAGTCCAGCGAGCGATTAGGGCGGCGCCGCTGGGTGATCGAGCACACCATGTCGTGGCTGTCCGGCTACCGCCGCTTGAGCCCTCGCTACGAACGCGATCCCCGAACTACCTGGCCTTTCTCGACCTCGCCGCCGCCCTGTGCTGCTACAAGCGACTCATCCGCCTCACCACGTAGGACACGGTCTAAGAGTTCCTAACAAAGGCGTTGGACGTGGCAGTGGGTGATCAGGCAGACGGCGAGTCCGAAAAATGCATGGTGGTGTCGTCGCGTCTCTCCCAGCGGATGCGTAGGCGGCGGAAGCCGCAGAGCCAGGCGATCGTTCGTTCGACGACGTACCGGAACATGCCCAGGCCGGTGCCGTGCGGCTCGCCCCGCCTCGCGGTCACGGGGCGGATCCCGCGCTGCCAAAGCAGGCGGCGATACTTGTCGTGGTCGTAACCGCGGTCGGCCAGCAGCGCGTCGGGGCGCCGACGGGGTCTGCCGACCTGGCCGGCGACGGCAGGGATCTTGTCGAGCAGCGGCTCGAGTTGGGTGACGTCGTTGCGGTTGCCGCCGGTCAGCGATACCGCGAGCGGGATGCCGCGGCCGTCGACGATGAGGTGGTGCTTGCTGCCCGGCCGTGCGCGGTCGACGGGGCTCGGCCCGCTTTTGGGCCCCGCCGGGCGGCCCGCACGTGCGAGGAGTCGATCACCGCCCGCTCCCAGTCCAGCTGGTCCTTCGACCGCAGCTTCTCCAGCAGGGCAGGTACTCCCACTGGACGCCGGTGTGCAGGACGAACAGGATCCCGGACAGGGCCTGCCGGCCCGGCACTCGGGGCCAGCCCTCGGCCTTCTCCGGGCCCGGCTTCGGCAGCAACGGCTCGACAAGCGACCACAGTTCATCCGACACGATCCACGGCCGCGACTGACGGTTTCCCATGCCCAGCTATACGGGCGGAGCGGCCGACAATCTAGTGATCAGCAGCTTCTGTTAGAGCCATTAATAGCGCCTAACAGAATGGGCGCTTGGGGCGTGTGGTTACAGGGTTCCCGTTTCACCGTCGGCGATGAAGCGTGTCAGCGAGTGCTCCAGCAGCTCAAGGAACTGCCGTAGGTCGTCGGCCGCCTTGTCGAGTTCCGGTTCGTCCAGCGACGCGGTCCGCGTCCGGTAGATCGCCCCATCGGGGCCCGCGACGTAGGCCAGGCCACCGCCGTTAGAGCCGATGACCAGACCATGGACCTTTCGGTCTGTGCCAGCATCGACGGGGCCGTCGTTCTGGAGCCGTTGCAGGACGACACTGGCTGGCTCAAGGAAATAGCCGTTGCCGACATCCGCCCAGGTGACATCGCCGATGCTGTCGTAGAAGGTGACCAGGTCAGCCGGTACAGGGGCGACTTGGGCAAGCCTGCGAGCCGCGACTTGATCATCGTCGTCAGCCGGCCGGACCTCGTTGGTCCCAGAGGGGAAGCCGTGCTGATCCTCGAACTCGCCTGTCATGGTCGTGAGAGTCCCCGAGACTCTGTCCGTCCACGAGGCCAGCCAGGCGGGCGAAAGCGATCGGTCACTCATGAAACCGGATCATGGCATGAGCCACGGACATCCACGGCGTGACCAGCGGTCCCAGGATCAGCGCAATGCCCTGAGTTGTCGATGTGTGATGAGACAGCAGGCGAGTTTGAGGAACGCTTCATGGATGTCGGCCCTGCGTTCCCAGCGGATGCGCAGACGCCGGAAGCCGTGCAGCCACGCGAAGCTCCTCTCCACGACCCAGCGGTAGGCGCCCAATCCGGTGCCGTGCAGGGTGCCGCGGCGGGCGATGGCCGGCACGATGCCGCGGGCGCGGACCTTGTCGCGGTAGACGCCATGGTCGTAGCCGCGGTCGGCGAAGTGGGAGTCCGGCCTGCGGCGGGGACGCCCGACCCGACCGCGGACCGGCGGAATCGCGTCGAGCAGCGGCAGTAGCTGGGTGACGTCGTTGCGGTTGCCGCCCGTCAGCAGGACTGCGAGCGGGGTGCCGTGCCCGTCGGTAATCAGATGGTGTTTCGAGCCGGCCCTGCCTCGGTCGACCGGCGAGGGGCCCGTGCGCTGCCCCCCTTTTAGGGCCCTGACGTGGGAGGAGTCGACCACACAGCGGGACCAGCCCAGGCGTGAGGCCGCGTTGAGTTCTGCCAGCAGCACCTCGTGGAGCCGCTGCCAGACACCGGCCTCGTTTCAGTCCCGCAGTCGACGCCAACACGTCATGCCCGAGCCGAAACCGAGGTCCTGCGGCAGGTACTCCCACTGGTTCCCGGTGTGCAGCACGCACAAGATCCCGCACAGCACCTCCCGGGCCGGCAACGGCTTGCGGCCCGGATAGCGAAAGCGCCGCTCCCGCTGCGGCAGCAGCGGCTCCAGGCGGTCCCACAGTTCATCCGACACGATCCACGGCGACGTCCCCACGCCGGACTGAACGCTCAACTCCTGCCCCGGACACGGCAACCAGGAGCGATCCACTTCATTGTGTTAGCCGTTGCAAGAGGCGCCCGGCGGTCTCGTCGGGATTGAAGGCGGTCGGCTCCCCGTGCTCGTCCAGGTGGACCATGCGCTGGTCCGCGAGTCTTCGCAATGAGGCGCGGATGCCCTCTTCGTCACGGTCCAGGACCACGCACAGGCCGGATACCCCCAATTCTGTGCGCTGCAAAAGTGCTGTATGCACAGATTCGTCGAAACTGGATATGCCTAATACAGTCAAGGTCATTTCCCCCATGACTCTATTCGAACACCAGTGCACGAAACTGTCAATTACTGCAGCGAAGGAGCGAACGGGTTCAGCCCTGTCGGTGGGCGGACTCGGTCGACGGGTCCGCCCACGACTCGGGTGACGCCCGTCTACAGGGCGGACGCGGCGATGACCGCGGTGAGGGCGGCGACCGTCGTGCGGATCGTGTCTCCGAGTGCCGCGGCCGAACCCTGCCCCTCGGCGATCTCGGCCAGCCGGCTCTCGGGTACCCCATCGCCGGAGCCCTGGGTCATGACGGCCTGGAGGCCCGCGTGATACAGCACGGTGATCAGTGCCGCCGTGCGCTCGTCGGGATCCTGACCCTCGGCGAGAACCGCTGCCAGTCGCCCTCGTAGCGCTGAGAGTTCGGACACTCCTGTGACCGGATGCTTCACCGATCCGAAGGCGCCGAGGACCCGTCGCCCCTGTTCCCGCACCAGTCCCTTCTCCGAAAGTCCCCGGTACGCCGTCTCCAGTGCCTGCTCGCGTACGGCCAGCAGCCACTCCCGGGGAGTCTCCTCGGGGTGACCCCGCACATGCTCCGCCATGGCCGCGGCTGCCGGGTCCGCCGATGTCGACGCTCCGGTGACGACGAGCGTGCCGTCGCGCTCCGTCAGGCCCCCGGAGGAACTCAACTCGAGCAGGGCGGCCGCCGAAACCGCCAACGACACCCGCAGGGGCGCTTCGCGCAGGGTGCCGGCCTTTTCGTCCAGCGCGAGCAGCACGATCCGCTCACCAATCGTCAGATCCTCAGTCATGGGATCCCCCTCTCAAGAGGGAAACGGTGCAGGGGGACCTGTGGTTCCCGTTACGCGCCAGCAAAGTTCGAGCGATTGGGTCGAGGTCCGGGGTAATCAGGCGAGGAAAGTAGCACCTGCCGGATTCGCCGATAAGCTGGTGTTTGTTGCGTATTTTTCGGACAGTGAGCTTTTTTGGCCTGCCGGGGTGGATGGGTAGTGAAACAACAGACAGGTCAAGTTCCAGGTGGACGGGTTTCGGTCCCAAGAAACCCGTCTCCACCACAGGCGTTGTGTGCGTGTCTGAGCGTCGGGGCGCGGGCGTGTCCGGTCCGCCCTGTGCTTCCCGTCCGCCAAGCTCCGACAGCGCCGGCCAGAGCTGTCGGCTTGCTCTCCGTGATCGCCGAGTTCATCCTCCTCCCAGCACCGTTCGAGGAACGTGCCCCGTACCGGCACTCGTCGTCGCATCTGACAGCGCGAACCTTGTCCGGTGAGCGGTCCGTCGACCTCGACCGGATCGCCAGGTCCGGCTGCTGACGACCTCCTCGTACGGCAGCACGTACCGGGACTAATGCAGACGGCTTTCCTCCTCGAAGGCGCGGTACACCACGTACAGGCTGTGGCAGCCAGGAAGCGACACAGTGAACACGGGCCAGTCGTCCCCTTCCAGCAGCTGGCGCTGGAGGTCCGCGGCCTCCTCCTCGTCCGCGCCAAGAAGCAGTTCCTCGGCGTCCTCGCTCTGGGCGCAGTTGTGCAGGTGGCCGGGCCAGAACGGGCTTCCGTCCAAGAGCTCGGGGCGGTGAGTGAAAGGGCCGCCGTCGTAGCCGGGTATCCGGTCAGGGTGCATCTCCGCACTGCTAGTCACGGAGGTCATCGTGCCGCCTGACGCTGCGACCATCGAAGTTGGGACCACCGCCGGATCTTTGCGGGACAGCTCTTTAGAGGTCCTAACAAAGGCGTCGAACGTGGCGGTGGGTGATCAGGCAGGTGGCGAGGCCGAGGAAGGCTTCGTGGATGTCGTCGCGTCGTTCCCAGCGGATGCGTAGGCGGCGGAAGCCGTGGAGCCAGGCGATCGTCCGCTCGACGACGTAGCGGAAGATGCCCAGGCCGGTGCCGTGCGGCTCGCCTCTCTTCGCGATCACGGGGCGGACGCCTCGCTGCCAGAGCAGGCGACGGTACTTGTCGTGGTCGTAACCGCGGTCGGCCAGCAGTGCATCCGGGCGTCGGCGGGGTCTGCCGACTTGGCCCGCGACGGCGGGAATCTTGTCGAGCAGCGGCTCGAGTTGGGTGACGTCGTTGCGATTACCGCCGGTCAGCGACACCGCGAGCGGGATGCCCTGGCCGTCGACGATGAGGTGGTGTTTGCTGCCCGGCCGTGCGCGGTCGACCGGGCAGGGCCGCTTTTGGGCCCCTGCGTGCGGCCCGCACGTGCGAGGAGTCGATCACCGCCCGTTCCCAGTCCAGCTGGTTCTTCGACCGCAACTCGTTCAGCAGGAGCTGGTGGAGCTGGTCCCAGACGCCGGCCTCGTTCCAGGCCGCCAGGCGCCGCCAGCAGGTCATGCCCGAGCCGAAGCCGAGTTCCTGGGGCAGGTACTCCCACTGGATGCCGGTGTGCAGGACGAACAGGATCCCGCACAGGGCCTGGCGGTCCGGCACCCGCGGTCTGCCCTCGGCCTTCTTCGGACCCGGCTTCGGCAGCAACGGCTCGACCAGCGCCCACAGTTCGTCCGACACGATCCACGGCCGCGACTGACGGTTTCCCATGCCCAGACATACGAGCAGAGCGGCCGACAGTCTCATGATCAGCAGCTTTTGTTAGAGCCAGTTAGACCGTGTCCTACGTGGTGAGGCGGATGAGTCGCTTGTAGCAGCACAGGGCGGCGGCGAGGTCGAGAAAGGCCAGGTAGTTCGGGGATCGCGTTCGTAGCGAGGGCTCAAGCGGCGGTAGCCGGACAGCCACGACATGGTGTGCTCGATCACCCAGCGGCGCCGCCCTAATCGCTCGCTGGACTCGATTCCCTTGCGGGCGATGCGCATGCCGATCCGCTTCCCGCGCAGCCATCTACGCAGGTCAGCCCGGTCGTATGCTTTGTCGGCGTGCAGGCGCTGAGGTTTGAAGTAGCGGCCGCGGTGGGGGGTGTGTCTCGTTTGGTGACCCTCCACCATCGGCTTCAGCCCTTCGCTGTCGTGGGCGTTGCCGGCCGAGACGCCGACGAGAAGGGGCAGTCCGTGCGCGTCGGACAGGAGGTGCATCTTGGAACCTGGCTTGCCCCGGTCCACGGGGCTCGGACCTGTGTGTTCGCCCCCTTTTTCGCCCTCACGTGGGCGGTGTGGAGGACGATGCGGGTGACATCGAGGAGGCCGGCGTCGTCGAGTCGGTGCAACACAGCCTCGTGCAGCCGCCCCCAGACACCGGCTCTCGACCAGATGAGGAACCGCCGATGGGCGGTCGACTTCGATATCCCGAAGCACGGCGGCAACGCACGCCAGGCGCAGCCGGACACCAGGACGTAGATGATCGCGGCGAACAGCGTCTCATCAGGCGTGTCCTGCGTCCCGCCGCCCTGCGGCCGCACCTTCGACGGCGGGATCAGCGGCTTCGCGATCTCCCACAACCCGTCCGGAACAATCCAACTCCACGTACCCCGCCCCATGAACGGACCAACGACGCCTCACCACGTAGGACACGGTCTTAATACTCCAGCTGTAGATCGTGATCTTCATGTGGTGGTCGCTGTCTGGCGTCACCATCGGGCGACAAGTCTCCTCCGCAACTCGAAGCAGACGATGCCGGGTTCGGAACTCGGTTCTACGGGTCATGGGGGCCGACAGCCTGATATGCGAGCAGAAGTCACGCCCTGCATCGATGTACCGGGTGTTGACAGGCCGAGCCAGTGGCGCATGGCGGCCCGTATGAAGGGCAACCGACAGACACGTCTCAAGCTTAAGGAGTCTCATCATGATGATCGTAGGAATCGTCGCCGTGTGCGTTGTTCTCGCCGTTCTCGCGTTCCTCGTACCGCGCCTCTCCCACCACCCGCAACGCGGGACCCAGCGAACGCTCGGCCTCGGGTCCCGAGCCGGAGGGAAGGCTCCTGGCATCCTCGGTCGCGCCTTCAGCAAGCCCTTCCGGAGCAGTAGCAAGGCTGTTGGCCGTAGCGGTTCGGCCGGCCGGCGGGCCCGTGGTCACATGCCGTTCTGACGGGCGCGGTACTCCGCCGTGATCCCCGAGAGCATGTACTCGGCCGATGCCATGCGCCCAACCGCTTACAAAGGCGGTGACTTCCTGCCCACTTCACTCATACTCGCCGCCATAGGCGCGGTCGTGGTGATTGTCATCGTTCTCGCTTTACGCAGGAAGAATCACCTGTAGACCTGACACCTGGCCTCAACGTCGCACCTTTTTGGGTGTGTTGGGAATTGTTCGGGGCATTCGGTACGTCGTGCAGGCGTGATGTGACGCCGACTGTTGCTCATTGAGGAGGCATTGGGGAGATGGGGATGCCCATGCGCGTCAAGGGGACGAAGACCGGTGCGATCGTGGTTTCCGCGGTCATGGGAAGCGTCGTCCTGTCCGGATGCGGTGGAGATGGCGAATCCGAGGCGAAGGGAGGCGACGCCTCGCCGAGTACGAGCGGAAGCGACGGCGCCCGCGAGCAGAGCACGACAGAAGTGCGAGCGGCCTACGACAAGACGGCCGAAGCCGAATCGGCACGGATGACGATCCAGATGAAGCTCTCAGCGGCGGGTAAGACGATCACGTCCGACGGCCATGGTGTCGTCGACCTGGCCGAGGGCGACAGCGTCATGACCATCACCGCGCAGGGCAAGACCATCGAGCAGCGGGGGATCGACCAGGTCCTCTACCAGAAGTCCCCCGGCCAGAAAACCCCCGGCGGCAAGCCCTGGATCAAGATAGACCTGAAGAAGGTGGCCGCGCAGCAGGGGATGAGCAACCAGCAGATCGGCGACCCCGCGCAGACCGCCGCCTACGCCAAGGCGATCACCGACAAGGACGTCAAGAACGTCGGCAGCGAGAAGATCGACGGAGTCAACACCACGCACTACAAGGTCTCCGTGGACGTCTCCAAACTGCCCGGCGGCGACCGCATGAGCAAGCAGCTCGGCCCAACGCTGCCGATGCAGGTCTGGCTCGACGACGAGGGCCGGATCCGGCAGCAGCAGATCGACATGACCGTCAAGGCCCCCGCATCCGCGAACCCGGACGACAGCGCGTCCCCGGAGGAGCTCAAGATGAACACGGTGATGCAGTTCTCCGACTTCGGCACCGAGGTCGACGCCGAGGCCCCGCCGGCCGGGCAGGTGGCCGACATGACCGGTCAGGCGCTGCAGGGCAGCCAGCAGCAGGGCTGAAGCGCAGGGACGGTCGGCTCCGGGCCTTTTCGTGGTCGAAGGGCAGACAGAGAGGGATGCTCTGAACGCGTGGGCGATCGGTGCCGACCCAAGCAGCCCAGAGCGCGACCACGAGCCCAGCAGTGCATGCGATTGGCTTGAACATCGATGCATGATGCGTTCCCTGGCCTACAGGGGTGCAGTTCAGGGACCGCTGCCATCACAAGGCCCGGAAGTCCGTCCTGGCACTCCGAACGTCTGCCAGCTCCCCGACCGAGAGCTGTTCGCCCGGCAGGACGGCGCGCCGCGCCCAGGCGTACTCGGAGCGGTGGCAGGTGAGGTGCCTCCCCCGCCCGACCCGACAAGCGCCAGTTCCCAGCGGGCAGCGAGTTCATCGACGAGAGCCGACACCTCGTCACACCAGGCCAGCACCTCAGATCCGAACCGAACGGCCAGCCGGTCCCGGACCTCTGGCGCGACGCAGGCCAGTTTCCCCACCTTTGCCCCCGGCGTTGGTAGATGCAGCCCTCGCAGATCGTAAGAGCACGGTCCATGCACGTCCCCAAACACTCCAACAGCACAGAGTGTGAGGAGCGATCCCGTCCCTCCCGATGCCGAATCAAGCACCGCCCTTGATCTTGTCAACCCCGCCCAGCAGCAGGAACAGGGCAGCACGGTCCGCCGCTACATCATCTGGCCGTACCAGCACGCCGCCGGTGACCTCTCTACCAAGCCGCGCTCGTGACCAACACCGTATGACTCAGCGCTGAAGGGGCGTCTCTCGCCGATGCGGCCGAGCTACGAGCCGAAACCAACGTAAACTTCGGTTCTCATACTGTCGATCCGGAAACTATAGTTGTCACATGACGGTTTATGAGATCACTCCTGAGGAGCAGAACGAACTCGGCAAGGCGCTGTACGACGCGCTGCATCCGCTGGCCTCGGCGATCCGCTCCCGACGGAGCGGGCTGCCCGCGGACCGCATGTGGGAAGCGGATCCCGTCGAAGTGACCCTGTCCGTCCTGGCCGCCTGGAAGGTGCTGGATGCCGAGGTCAAGCGGTTGACCGCGCACGCCGCAGCGACCGCCGGCTCCTACGGCGCCAGCTACGAGCAGATGGGAGCTGTCTGGGGCATCACCCGGCAGGGTGCCCGCAAGAAATGGCCCGACGCCGTCAGCCGCACAGCTCCCGCAACAGCGGGCAGGAGCACGCTCGCGCTTTTCGGAGGGACTGCCGAACTGCTGCAGGCACCGTCCGGTGGCTGGAGCTGGACAGGCGTGGGCGCTGATGGAGCGTCCGCCGCGGCCACCGAGGGGACGTGTTACGCGACCGCGGAAGAAGCAGCGGCCCACGCTGGCGCCTTCCTCAAGGAACACGCCCTCGACCGTTCCCAACAAGCCCGTACGCAGTGAGCGATGGGACGTCGAGACGAATCGGTGAAGCCTTCGACAACAACCTCGCCCACCCACCTCCATCAGCTCGCCCGCCCCGACACAATCCGCGACCGCACCACCCTGCCCATCGCCGGCAGTGCGAAAGCGCAGCGGACGCCTGGTACCCCCCGCCCGCGTGGCCGGCGGCGGGGCCGGTACCGCGCCCCCCCTGCTCCAGCTGGAGTCAGAGCGGGCGGTGATCGACTCCTCGCATGTGCGGGCCGCCCGCGGGGTGGCCCAAGAGCGGGCCCAGCCCGGTCGACCGCGCACGGCCGGGCAGCAAGGACCACCTAGGTTCTGTCCGGCGGATCATGTGACCGTCTGACTGGTCGCTCGTTGGTCCGGTCATGGGTCGGGGGGATCTGACGAATCGCGAGTGGTCGTTGCTGGAACCGCATCTGCCACCTCTGGGTGGCCGGGGCGGCCGGTGGAACGATCACCGCACCGTGGTCAACGGGATCCTGTTCCGGGTCCGAACCGGTGTCCCGTGGCGTGATCTGCCGGAACGCTACGGCTCGTGGAAGACCATCTATAACGGCATCGCCGCTGGTCGGCGGACGGCACCTGGGACCAGATCCTGCATTCGGTCCAGGCCGACGCCGACCTGGAGGGGCGGGTCGACTGGTCGATGGTCGGGGTCGATTCGACGTCCTGCCGGGCCCATCAGCACGCGGCCGGCGCCCGCAAGGCCAAGCCGCGGGTCCCGAAAAAGGACGACGCCCCGGCACCACCGCCCCGACGAGGGACTCGGACGGTCCCGGGGCGGCCTGACCTGCAAGATCCACCTCGCCGGCGAAGGCGGCTGCCGCCCCATGTCCCTTCTGGTCACGCCGGGACAATGGGGCGACGCACCGCAGATGATCGAGGTCCTGGACCGGATCCGAGTTCCGCGGCCACTGGGCGGAAGGCCCCGGACCCGGCCGGACCACGTCAGCGGCGACAAGGCATACAGCTCTCGCCAAAACCGCCGCTACCTGCGAAGACGCGACATCCGGCACACGATCCCGGAACCGAAGGACCAGCGGGCCAACCGCCGCCGCAGGGGCAGCAACGGGGGCAGGCCCGCCGGCTTCGACCGCGACCGCTATCGGCGACGCAACGAGGTCGAGCGGACCATCAACCGGCTCAAGAACTCCCGCGCGGTCGCTACCCGTTACGACAAGAGGGCCTACGTCTTCCACGGCACAGTCACGGCCGCAGCGATCCGGCTCTGGCTCCGATCCTGAGCGGGCTCACTCCTTCTGAGTTGACGCCCGGGAAAACAGCAACAGTGCGACAAACAAGACCACGGGATAGACGCCCGCGCTCCACGGTTGCGGCATGATCTTCCAGGCAGCAACCGCCACACCTGCGAGCAGAACCCAGCTCACGATCAGCCATGGCCGCGTGGCCAGCGTTTTGCCCACGAACGCCCAACGGCTCCGGGGACTATCCCCCATTGATCCCATAGTCAGACCCTAGCCTCCGCAGGGAGCAACCATCCAAGATCCGCCGGACAGCGCCTAACCGTCGACGGCCAGGGTATCCCGCTCGCGGTGTCGCTGACCGACGGAAACCGTGGAGACGTCACGGCAGCGCGACTCCCGCCCCATGTGGAGCAGCTGCCAGGACTGCTGCCGACCGTCGCGGAGCTGACCGTCACCCCCGTGACCGCGCTGTCCGACAGAATCCAGCCCCAGCCGCGACTCCTTCGTCCTGGACGAGGTCGGCGGCGTCATCTACCTCATGGCGATCCGCGAGTGCGCCACGCCACGCCACCGCAGCCGCCGCGCCGAGGATCGCCCGCACGTTCGCGCACTTCGCGTGAGCCAGGTCTTCGCCACGCATCCGCTCGGTGGATGGTGCACGCACCGGGGCGGCCGGTGCGCGGGGATGGGCTGGCAGTGGCGAGTCGGTGGAGGGAGCCGTCGAGTGCGTCACCGGACCGCCGGGACGTTCCCTCGGGACCGTTGCGACCGGAGGGCGGGCAAGGTCAGGTGCCACCAGTCGGTCAGGCGGTCGTCGAGGACGGTCGTACCCTCAAGGGCATCGGTGAGGGTGCACAGGCCGAAGAACGCGCGCACCAGTGCCCGGGCCGTGCGGGCGGGGCGGACGCGCTCGTTGACTTGCCCTGCCAGCCGGGCCTGCGCGAGCAGTCGCGTGGCGGCAGCGGTCCACAGCGCGAAGGGGTCGGGAACGGGAGCCTTGATGATGGTGCGCTCGGCCCACAGGCGGGCACCGGCGCGCGTCACGGGATCCCGGGCGAGGGCATGGGCGATTTCATAGCTGAGGGAGACGAGCCGTTCGAGCGGGGGGACGGTTTCGTCTCCGTAGCGTGCAGCGAGCTGAGACCAGGTTGCGAACCGGTCCTCGACGACGGCGACGGCGATGCCCTCCTTGCCTGTGTAGTGGAAGTAGACCGCGCCGCTGGTCCGGCCCGACCTTGCGCCTATGTCGTTGACGCTGGTGGCCGCGTATCCCTGTTCAGCGAACAGTTGGGCAGCCGCTTCCACCAGTGATCTGCGGGTTGCCTTCGCCCGTTCCTGCAATGTTCCGTCCGCCCTCGCTCTGTTCTCATGTCGGCCACGAATTTAGTGCGCCAGCGTACGCCCGGAGCCCAAACAGGCGCTTTCGGGCAGTAATACACAGCTCTTTCGAATACGAACGCATACGTGTGGTATGCGAGGGACAGCGGGCGCAAGGCGCTCCGGCCTCACGTGATCAAGCGGACGCGGCAACTGACGTGCGAATAGCCGCCGTTGTCGGTTTCAGCGACTGCGCCTCAGTTGTCGCTGCCGCCCGGCCATACGCCCGTTACCGGCTTACGTCGAGTCACTGAAAAGGGTTATTGCCCGATTTGCCTGGACGGAAATAACGTAACGGAGGCTATCTTTCCGTTTCTGTGGATACGGAAGGAAAAACCACATGCGTACACGTGAAGGCATGGGAGGCTCCAGTGACCACCTCGGATCATGATCAGCTCGACTGGTCGCCCGAAGCCGTCATCTTCGACTGCGACGGCACCCTGATGGACAGCGAACGCCACTGGCAGGAGGCTCGCATCCGGGCTTTCCGGGAGCACGGACTCCAGCCACCGCCCGGGTTCGCGGAGCAGGCCCTTGGCCTGCACTACGAGGATTGCGGCCGGCTCATGGCGCAGTCCGTGCACAAACCCGAACTGACCGAGGACCTGACAGCCGCACTTCTCGACCACTTCCTGGCACTCGTCACCGACGAACCGGTGACGATGCCGGGTGCGGTCCGGCTCGTACGGCTGCTCTCCGACCGGGTACCGCTGGCGGTGGCCAGCAACTGTCCGAGGGTCGTGGTCGAAGGCAGCCTGGAACGGGCCGGGCTGCTCGCGCACTTCCAGCACCTCGTCGTCCCCGACGCCGGGGACCGCGTGCGCCCCAAGCCGCACCCCGACGTGTACGCCGTGGCGGCTCGGCTCTGCGGCGTTCCCCCGCACCGGGCACTGGCGGTGGAGGACTCCCTCACCGGTGTGGACGCGGCCCGCCGGGCCGGTCTGCGAGTACTGGGCGTCGGCCCCCGGCCGCAGGACGACGGCGCCACCAGGGCCGACAGGTGGTTACCAGCGCTGGACGCTCCCGAACTGCTGGCCTGGGCCCACTCGCTTGGCAGCCCGCATGGGTCGCAAGGGCCTTGACAGCCCGCCGAGGTCCGGCAACGCCGAGCGCTCGCACTCCCCGGGGACACGGACGGCGGCACGCTGGTGCGGCGGGGAGAACCGGAGTTGAGTCGGGGGTGGTAGAGGCCACCGGGCCGGGCGGTCGGGGCAGGAACAGCAGGGGTGGTGCGTGGTGAAGCCGAAGTGGCCCAGACGAGCAGCGGGCTTCGTCGAGAAGCTGCGGCTCAGTCCACAAGCCGGCAGTGACCACGAGCCAGACGTACGGGCGGTAGGCGTCGTCGCACAGCCACAGGTCGAGCGTTCCGATCAGGAGATTCTCCCCCCGTCCGAGAAGATCTCCCGTGCGAGGGAGTCTGCACGCCACAGGTCAGAGTCCTCGGGCAGACCCTTGAACAGTTGCTTGGTCACCATCGGGTTCCTCAGTCACCGAAAAGTGCGTTCTTCCAGGTCAGACCTCACTCTTTTACCGTTACCGAGTAACTACAGGAGAGAAAACGGAAGGGCGCGCACCGTGGCCACCATGGACGTCTTCAACTACAACGTGCCGGCCGAGAGCGACTTCGGCTACTCACAGGCGATCAAGTCCGGCGAGCTGATCCACGTCTCCGGACAGCTCTCGTTCGGTGAGGCAGGCGAGTTCCTCCACGCGGGCGACTTCGCCGCCCAGCTCAAGCAGACCTACGCCAACATGGACAAGGTTCTGGACCACTACGGCTCCACTCGGAACCAAGTCGTCTCGCAGACTCTGTACGTGGTGAACCTGCGGCAGAACGCCGCAGCCACGGCGGAGGGCAACCTGGAGTACTTCGGCGACCACCGCCCGGCCAGCACGGTTCTGGGTGTCCCTGAACTGACCTTGCCCGGCCAGGTCATCGAAATCAGCTTCGTCATCGACATGAAGCTGCCCGCTTGAGGTCTCCACTTCACACACTCTCCCGCCGGCTGCACGACAACGTCACCGAAGTCGCCTCCGCTTCCCTACCGGACGGACAGCGGAGGGGCGGGGCGGACGGTCCAGACGTGGGTGTCCTGTGCCAGGACCCCGCGGTCGGGCCGCCCCCTGTGAACCTCGTTCCGAAACGGTGGTTCAGCTGAAGGTACGTCGATAGGTCTGCGGGCTGACGCCGGTGGTGCGTTTGAAGCGGTCGCGGAACGTGGTGGCCGAGCCGAAGCCGACCTGACCGCCGATGCGCTCCACGGAGTGTCGAGTGGTTTCCAGCAGGTGCTGTGCCTGGCGGATGCGGGCCCGGTGGAGCCACTGGAGCGGTGTGGTGCCCATCTGTTCGCGGAAACGCCGGATCAGGGTCCGGGTGCTGATCCCGGACTGCGCGGCGATGTCGGCCAGGGTCAGGTCTCGGGCCAGGTTCTCCCGCAGCCAGGCGAGCAGCGGCTCCAGTTCGGAGCCCTGTGGTGCGGGAACGTGGTCGTGGACGATGAACTGCGCCTGCCCGCCCTCGCGTTCGAGCGGCATGACCGACAGGCGGGCGGCGTCGGCGGCGACCGCCGATCCGTAGTCCCGGCGGATCATGTGCAGGCACAGGTCCACGCCCGCGGCGGCGCCGGCCGAGGTGAGGAACTGGCCGTTGTCGACGTAGAGGACGTCCGGGTCGACGTCGACGTCGGGATGGAGGGCGGTCAGAAGCCCTGCCGCGCGCCAGTGGGTGGTGGCGCGCAGCCCGTCGAGGAGCCCAGTGGCAGCCAGGGGGAAGGCACCCGTGCAGATGGAGGCGATCCGGGTGCCGTCGGTGGCGGCCGACCGCAGCGCGTCACGTACGGCGGGAGAGAGCGGTGCCGTGGGATCGGTGACGCCCGGCACGATGATCGTGTCCGCCCCCTGAAGGCCCTCCAGGTTCCAGGGGGCACGCACGGCGAAGGCTCCGGCGTCGACCTCGTCGCGCTCGGCACACACGCGGACCTGATAGCCGGGCCGCCCGTCGGGCAGGCGGGTCCGCGAGAAGACCTCGATCGGCGTGGACAGGTCGAACGGGATCACCTGGTCCAGCGCGAGAACCGCGACGGTGTGCATGGCCAGAACCTACCTCCTCATCGCACGTCGGGCCCGGACGGATGTCCGGGAACCCGCATGTCATCCCACTTCTGAAGCCCTCGAACGCTTCTGGCAATTTCCCGTTGAAAACTGTCACTGATGCCACTGGGTGGCGGGGTCGGCAGCGGGTTGACTTCAGTGCGTAGCAGAGATCGATCCCGGAGGAACGTCCCATGCACATCCAGGTTGTCCTGTTCGACGGTTTCGACCCGCTCGACGTCATCGCCCCTTACGAGGTGCTGTACGCCGGCGGCACCGCGTCGGACGGCGCGGTGACCGTCGAGCTGGTCACCGCGGAAGGCCCGCGTGAGGTGATCAGCGGCACCGGAGGACTGACGTTGCGCGCCGCCGGCGCCCTCGATCTGGAGCGCGCGGACATGCTTCTGGTTCCCGGCGCCTCGGGCCGCGTGGGCGAACCCGGCGAGGTCCCGGACGAAGAACCGGGCACCGGTGAGTGGAGGCAGGACGAGTTCATCCCGGTGCTGCTGGGCCGCACGCTGACCACCGAACTCCCCGCGCTCCTCAAGCAGGCGATGGACGACCCGGACATCACGGTCGCCACGGTCTGCGGCGGCTCGCTGGTCCTGGCCATGGCGGGCCTGCTGGAGGGACGCCACGCCACCACCCACCACCTGGGCCTGGACATGCTGGACGCCACCGGCGCCCACGCGATCCGCGCCCGTGTCGTCGACGACGGCGACCTGATCACCGGCGCCGGTGTCACCTCCGGGCTGGATCTGGGCCTGTACCTGCTGGAGCGCGAACTGGGCCCGCGCATCGCCCACGCCGTCGAGGAACTGTTCGCCCACGAGCGGCGCGGCACCGTCTGGCGCGCCCAAGGCATGGCCCCCGCCGCTCTCTGACCCCGGATCCCATCAGCAATCCGCACGGCACAGTCAGGAAGACCATCAGCATGTCCGTCGAAGGCATCTGGAACCTGTCCATCTCCACCCCCATCGGCAAGATGAAGGCCGTGGTCGAACTCCATGAGCAGGACGCCGTTCTGACCGGCGTCGCCCGAGGAGCCGGCGAGGAAGTACCGCTCGGCGACATCGCCCTCGACGGCGACCGGCTCACCTGGAAGCAGGCCATCACCAAGCCCATGCGGCTGAACCTGGCCTTCGACGTGACAGTCGACGGCGACACCCTCCGAGGCACCTCCAGGGCCGGCCGCCTTCCGGCCTCGAAGGTCACCGGCGAGCGCCGGACCGCCCCGGAGCGCCAGGCATGACCAAGATCCTCCTGTCCCTGCACGTTCTGGCCGCCATCATCACCGTGGGCCCCGTCACCGTCGCCGCGAGCATGTTCCCCGCGACGCTGCGCCGCGTCCACGGCGAGGCCGATCCCGGCGACGCCCGGACGACCCTGCGGACACTGCACCGCATCTGCCGGGTCTACTCCGGCATCGGCGTCGCCGTTCCCCTCTTCGGCTTGGCCACGGCCAGCAGCCTCGGCGTCCTCGGCGACGCCTGGCTGATCACCTCCATCCTGCTGACCGCGGCCGCCGCCGGCGTCCTGGCCCTGCTCATCCTGCCGGCCCAGGACCGTGCCCTGACCGAGGCGGCGGGTCCCCCCGCGCCATCCGCGCAGGCCCCTCTGCGACCGGGCCGACTGGCCGCCCTCACCGGCGTATTCAACCTGCTGTGGGCCACCGTCACCGTACTGATGATCATCCGCCCCGGCTCCACCACGGGAGTGTGACTGTGCACCACCGGTCTCCAGGCCATCTGCGTATCGCGGCTCACGCCGAGCTGATCTCCCTGATCGTGATGCTGGCCAACGTGTTCACCGTCCACCTGAAACCCATTTCGTCCCTGATGGGCCCCACTCACGGCTGCGCCTACCTGTGGTTCGTGATCGCGGCATACCGCCTCAAGGAGGTCCCGGCCGCTGTCAAGGTCCTTGCCCTCGTTCCGGGTGCGGGCGGGCTGCTCGCGCTGCGACAGCTCGACCGCGGCGATGCGGCCCGTGCCCAAGCGGAAGGAGTCATCCCCTCATGAGTCTTGTGTCACCGGTGGTCGTCGGCATCATCTACTGCCTGCTGATGTCCCTGATCAGAGAACCGCACCGACGCCGATTCAACGCGATCATGGTGGGCGGAGCCGGCGCCGCCTATCTGAGTGGGGGCGGATTCGGACCGTGGGAACTCCCGTTCGTCGCGCTCGTGGCCTACATCGCCTACCGTGGCCTGGAGTCCTGGACCTTCATCGGCATCGGCTGGCTGCTCCATACCGCATGGGACATGGCCCACCACCTCAAGGGCAATCCGATCCTGCCGTTCCACCACGACTCGTCCCTGGCATGCGCCATCTGCGATCCGGTCATCGCGCTGTGGTGCTTGCGCGGAGGACCGTCCCTGATCACGGCCGTCCGCCGCAGGTTCGGGCCCAGCCGGACAGCAGACCACGCACACGATCACGCCTCAGCTCCCTCCTGAGCAGGCCCTGCCCACAACCTGACGGACGGACAGAACGGGGAGCGGGAAGAGAAGAACTGACACACCGATCATGCGCGGCAGCGCTGACAACGAAGCCACGGACTGACACGCGAGATGCCGCTGCCCCGCGCGGACAGGACCGTGCCCCGCGGCTCGGCGGGGACCACGAGGTCGCCGGTGAGGGTGACGTCTCCCGAGGGCACCCTTGCGGTTTCGGAGACCATGCACGCTCACAGCACAGTCACTCGCTCAGTTGCCCGACCGGGGAGCAGCCGAGCAAGGGCGTGCCGTACCCGGTTACGAGCGGCCGAGGCGGCCCACGCGCCCACGTCGCACCCCGGTGATCGGGGCCGCCGCGTCTCCGGTCTCATCCTCAGGTAGGAGAACGCCCTCGTCGTCACGCACCAGTACAAAGCCCCGTCTCATGCCCGACCACGAAGGATCAATAGCTGCACTCGCACGATGCCCCGACCGGGCTCTGGAAGGCAGTCTTGCCACCTACCTGAGAACTGACCTTGGAGAGACCCTTCTCGTGGCTACCTTCCTCTACCGACTGGGCCGTACCGCTTTCCGGCGGCGCTGGCTCGTGACCTTGCTGTGGGCGGTGGTCCTCGGCGGCGTCGGCCTCGGCGCGGCCAAGGCACCCGCCGCCGGTGACGACGGCACGTCCTTCATGCCCGGCATCGAGGCGCAGAAGGCGTTCGACCTGATCGGAGAACGGTTCCCCGGATCGGAGGCCAACGGCGCCGACGCGCGCATCGTGTTCATCGCCCCCGACGGGGAGAAGGTGACTGCCGCCGACCACCGCGCGGCCGTCGACGAGCTGGTGTCCACAGCGGCCCAGGGCCCGCAGGTGGACAGTGCCGTCAGCCCCTTCCGGGCCGGCGCGGTCAGCAAGGACGCCTCCACCGCGTACGCCACGGTGACGTACAAGGTCAAGGCCGACGACCTGACCGACGCAGGCAAGGACCGCCTGGAGAAGGCCATCGACGAGGCCCGCGCCTCGGGCCTGACCGTGGAGGTGGGCGGTACCGCGCTCGCCTCGCAGCCGGCCGCCGGTGGTTCGGCCGAGGCCATCGGCATCGCTCTCGCCGCCATCGTCCTGCTGATCACCTTCGGCTCTCTCGCGGCGGCCGGGCTGCCGCTGCTCACCGCCGTCATCGGCGTGGGTGTCAGCATGTGCGCGATCCTGGCTCTCGGCAGCGCTCTCGGGCTGTCCATGACCACGGGCACGCTGGCCTCTATGCTCGGGCTCGCGGTCGGCATCGACTACGCCCTCTTCGTGGTCTCCCGTTACCGCGAGGAGCGCGCGAACGGCCGCGACCCGCGGGATGCGGCGGGCCTCGCGGTCGGCACGGCCGGTTCCGCCGTGGTCTTCGCCGGCCTGACCGTGATCATCGCGCTGGCCGGCCTGTCCGTGGTCGGTGTGCCGATGCTGACCAAGATGGGTCTGTGCGCCGCCGGAGCGGTCGCCGTCGGCGTCCTGGTCGCCCTGACCCTGGTGCCCGCCCTGCTCGGGATGTGGCCGAACGCCGTCCTGTCCCGCAAGGCACGCAAGGCGGGCAAGCGTGGCCCGGGCACCGGGCCGCACTCCGGAGCCGCGGACAACGGCGGCACCCGGTGGGCCCGCTTCGTGATGCGCCGCCCCGCGGCCGTCCTGCTCCTGGGCGTCGTCGGTCTGGGAGTGCTGGCCGTGCCCGCCGCCCAACTGGAGATGGGCATGCCGGGCGCCGAGGCCAAGCCGACGTCGACGACGGAGCGACGCGCCTACGACGCGCTGGCCGACGGCTTCGGTGCGGGCTTCAACGGCCCGTTGACCATCGTCGCCGACGTCAAGAGCGCCGCGGACCCGAAGGCCGCAGCGGAGACGATCTCCGAGCAGATCAAGGAGACCGAGGGCGTCGTGTCCGTCACGCCCCCGCGGTTCAACGAGGCCGGCGACGCCGCGCTCTTCTCGGCGGTCCCGGCCACCGGCCCGAACGACGAGGCCACCAAGGACATCGTGCAGACCATCCGCGCGGAGCGCCCCGCCCTGGAGGCGGACACCGGCGCGGCCTTCGAGGTCACCGGCAGCACCGCGATGAACATCGACGTGGCGCAGGCGCTGCAGGACGCCCTGGTCCCCTACCTGGCCGTCATCGTGCTGCTGTCCCTGTTGCTGCTCCTGGTGGTCTTCCGCTCCGTACTCGTGCCGATCAAGGCGGCTCTCGGCTTCCTGCTGTCGGTGCTCGCCTCGCTCGGCTCGGTCGTCGCGGTGTTCCAGTGGGGCTGGGGGGCTGAACTGCTGGGCGTCGAGCAGACCGGCCCGATCATGAGCCTCATGCCCATCTTCCTGGTGGGCATCGTGTTCGGTCTCGCCATGGACTACGAGGTCTTCCTGGTCGCCCGCATGCGCGAGGCCTACGTCCACGGCGAGCGCCCCGGCCAGGCCGTCGTCACAGGTTTCCGGCACAGCGCCCGGGTCGTCGTCGCCGCCGCCGTGATCATGATCGCGGTCTTCTCCGGCTTCATCGGGTCCGGCGAGTCCATGATCAAGACCATCGGTTTCGGCCTTGCCGTCGCCGTGCTCTTCGACGCCTTCGTCGTCCGCATGGCCATCGTGCCCGCCGTCCTCGCCCTGCTGGGGGACAAGGCCTGGTGGCTCCCTCGATGGCTCGACAAGGTGCTCCCCTCCGTGGACGTCGAGGGCACCGGTCTCACCTCACACACACCGCCGTCCGTGCCGGTGAGCGCCGAGGCGCCGTTGCAGGAAAGCGCCCGCAGCTGAGCAGGACGTGCGGGCAGACGCGCCGTGGTGCCGGTCCGGCGGCACCGCGGCGCGTCTGTCACCCTGTATCAGTCGGGTCTCACCTCGGAGTATGACGATGAGTACACGTTGGCCCAGCCGGCCCGTCGGCCGCCCCGGCGCGGTCGAGGCCGCGACGACGGGCTTGGTGCTCGCTTTCACTGTGGGCGGCGTATTCCTGTCCTACGCGGTGATGGCGGACGAACCGCTCCCCCTGTGGTCCGGCCTCGCGCTGCCCGTCCTCGCCTGCGCGACTCTGCTGCGCCGCCGCAGCCGTCCCCTCCTCGTCCTGGCGGTGACCACGGCGTGCACGATGGCCGAGGGCTTCCTGGGCTATCTCCTCACGCCCCTGCTGATGGGTCCCATGCTGGTCGCGCAGTACACCGTGAGTCTGCGCCCTGACCGCAGGACCAGTTGGTACAGCGCCCTGGCCGCAGCCGCCGGCATCGCGCTCACCGGATTCATCGTGACGGACTCCCCGCACGAATGGATCCTCGGCCTGGTCAATCCAGCGGCCTGGGTCCTGATGGCCGCCTCCTTCGGCAGCTACGTGCGGGTGCGGCGCGAGTACGCCGTCGCCCGCGCGGAGCACGTCGTACTGGAGCGGGAGGAAGAGGCACGCCGCCGGGTGATCCAGGAGCGCATGCGCATCGCACGCGAACTGCACGACGTGGTCGCCCACCACCTCGCTCTGGCCAACGCCCAGGCCGGCACCGCGGCCCACCTGGCCCGTACGCGGCCCGAACAGGCCGTCGGCATCATCGAGAAGCTTCCGGAGACGACCGCGGCGGCCCTGCGCGAGCTCAAGGCCACCGTGGGCCTGCTGCGTCAGGACACCGACACCGACGAACTGGCCCCGGCCCCGAGCCTGGACGAGCTGCCGAACCTCGTGGAGTCCTGCGCGGCAGCCGGTCTGGACGTCACCGTCACCACGCACGGACGCCCTCGCCGACTCCCCCCGGGTCTGGACCTCACGGCCTACCGGATCGTCCAGGAGGCGCTCACCAACGTCACCAAGCACGCTGCCACCCGCAACGCACACCTCCGGCTCACCTATACCGCCCACTACCTGACACTCACCATCACCAACGAGTCCACCGATCGGAAACCTGCCGCTCCCGGCTCCGGCCGCAGCGGTGGCTTCGGGCTGCTCGGCATGCGTGAACGCGCGTTGTCGGCAGGCGGCACCTTCCACGCCGGCCCGCGTACGGAAGGCGGCTTCGAGGTCTCTTGCGCGCTCCCCCTGCCCGGCTCCGCCGAAGGCACCACCACATGACCATCCGCGTTCTGCTCGCCGACGACCAGGCCCTCCTCCGGGCCACGTTCCGCATCCTCATCGACTCCGACCCGGACATGTCCGTCGTGGCCGAGGCCGCCGACGGACAGGAGGCGGTCGACCTCGCCCTCGAGCACCGGCCCGACGTCGTCCTCATGGACATCCGCATGCCGGGCACCGACGGGCTCGCCGCCACCGCGGACATCTGCGCCCGACCGGAACTGTCGGACACCCGCGTGCTGATCCTCACCACCTTCGAGGACGACGAGAACGTGGCCAAGGCCCTGCGAGCCGGAGCCAGCGGCTTCCTCGGAAAGGACGTCGGACCGGATGTCCTTCTGGCGGGCATCCACACCGTGGCGGCCGGTGACTCCCTGCTGTCCCCCTCGGCCACCCGCGCGCTGATCACCCGCTTCCTGGCCATGCCGGCCGACGACAAGCCACCGGTGGCACCGGAGCGCCTCTCCCTGCTCACCGAGCGCGAGCGTGAGGTCATGGCGCTGGCCGCCCTCGGCAAGTCCAATCACGAGATCGCCGACCAGCTGGTACTCAGTCCCCTGACCGTACGCAGCCACGTGTCCCGCACGATGACCAAGCTCAACGCTCGCGACCGGGCACAACTGGTGATGATCGCCTACCAGAGCGGCCTGGTGCGCCCGAACCTCGAGGGTTGACACAGGGGCCGGGCCACGGTGAGCGTGCCCGCGACGCGGTCACGTCGATACCGAGCGCTGCCCGGCAAGGCGACCGGTCCGGGTCACGTGTGTCCCTCCGAGGGAGTGCACGGCTCGGACTCGATGACGACACACGACGTCCCGTCGACTCGACAACCAACGCCGTCACCTTCCAGCGGAACTTCAGGCACACGCAGTCGTCATAACACCTGCAGATGGCGCGCTGCAGACCGCCCTCGAAGCGCACTGAGCATGTCCGCCCTGGTCCCACAGGGGCCTGGTGACCGGTAAGTGGTGGCGGTGCGCCCCGTGCGGTGGTTGATCACCGCGGGGTCAGCGAGCCCAGGAGTGCGCGGCCGTGTTGCCGCGCGCCCAGGCCGCCGGCGGAGTTGATGTGTCCGCACTCGCCCGCCAGATGCCTCGGCGCTCCCCCAGCGGTCCCCCGTCGGCCGGGACGGTGCCGGTCGCGGTCGTTCGGAATGTTCTGGGCCGGGCCGAAGGCCATCAGCGAGACGACGATGAGGAGCGGGACGGCCCCGCCCGAACGCTGCTTATGCTGGGATCGTGACACCGAGGGCGGGGCAGGAGACGGAGCTGCGGGCGGATGCGGTGCGCAATCGCGCCCGGATCCTCCGGATCGCCCGCGGGCAACTGGCAGCCGGTGACACATCACTGCAGCTGAACGCCATCGCCCGGCTCGCCGGGGTGGGTGTCGGGACGGTCTACCGGCACTTCCCCAACCGTCACGCGCTGGTTGAGGCGCTCTCGGCAGAACGCTTCCGTGAACTGATCGTGGAGGCACAGGCGGCGGTCGCCGCCGAGGACCCACTCGCGGGCCTGCACCGTCTGCTGCGCTTCGGGCTTGACCGCATGCTCGACGACCCCGACTTCGCGGCCGTGCTGGAGTCTGCGGGCGACACCGGGTCGCAGACCTCGGAGATGAGGGCCGAACTCGACCAGGCGGTCACCGGCCTGTTGGATCGCGCCCGTCGGAGTGGCGCGATCAGGGACGACGTCGATGCCGAGGATGTACGCCGCTTGCTGTGCGGTGTGCAACACGCGGTGCGCTCCGGGGGCGGCGCACGCCGGGACCTGTATCTCGGCGTTCTGCTGGAGGGCCTGCGCCCACCGCGCTGACGGCGGCACACCTCGTCTCCTGCCCCTGTCGATGGGGGTTTCTCGGGCTGTTCGCCTTCCCTGAGCCAACCGGATAGCTATCCGATTGTGTTAGCGTGCGTCAGTCGAAGCGGATAGCTATCCGGTTGGTGCGCCAGTGGGGGGCGGGGTCTTGAGCGAGCGGGCAGTGGTGACGGCGGGTACCGGGGGCATCGGCCTGGAGACCGCAAAGGGACTCGCGCGGCACGGGTTCGCCGTGACGGTGGTCGGCCGCAACGCCGATCGCGGCACGAGCGCCGTCGAGGAGATCTCGGCGGTCGCGACCGGAGCCGCACCGCGATTCCTGGCCGCCGACCTCGCGTCGCTGGACCAGGTGCGTGCGCTCGCCGCGCACCTCGCCGTCGAAGGTCCGCTGAAGGTACTGGTCAACAACGTCGGTGCGATGTTCACCCAACGCCGGCAGACCGTCGACGGCATCGAGTCGTCCTTCGCCGTCAACCATCTCTCGCCGTATCTGCTGACCGAGTTGCTGCTCGACCGGCTCCAGGCGGCCGCACCGAGCCGGATCGTCAACGTCACCTCCGCCGCCGTCAAGGCCGCCAGGCGCACCTTCGACGCCGCGGAACCGCCGGGCGGTTACTACGGTTTCCACTGGTACGGCCGGGCCAAGCTCGCCAACCTCGCCTACACCCTTCACCTGGCGGAGCGTCTCCGCGGCACCGGTGTCACCGTCTTCGCGGCCGACCCCGGCGGCGCCGCCACCAGCATGACCGACGGCACCATGACCTCACCGAAGATCGTCTCCCCGCCACTGCGCGTGCTGTGGCCGCTGGTGCGGCGAACCTTCACACGCGCCACCGCCGGCCCCGCGTCGGTGGCCGCCTCGCCGTCCGTCTTCGCCGCCACTGACGCTTCGATCGAGGGGCAGACCGGCGTGCTCATCGGCCCCGGGGCCCGTCCGGTCCCCGTTTTCCGAGGCGCCGACGACCTCCGGACCATCGAGAAGGTCCTCGATCTCAGCCGACGACTGGCGCCCCTGGACGACGGTCACAGCGCGCAACACAAGTGACGTCCGCCCGCGGCCCACTCGGGAAGACGTCCAGGACTCCGAGCTGCCGCCCATCGTCGCAGACCGAGATGATCGTTGAGCTCACCCGCGCGAACCCGTCCACCACCAGCTTCACAAGGTGCGATGCAGGGAAGACCGCAGGTCCAGCCATCCCCGACCCTCACTTCCCATGATTCGAGGCTCGGCGCGTAAGACAAGCGTCATACCCGCCGCGCCTCGGTCCTCCGCTCACGGCGTGGAACCGGCAGGGCGTCCCCGGGATCCGTGCCGGAACGCCGGCCATGGTGCTCGGCCCTCATGCCCGGACCCCCGCGTCGGTGTCTCGACCCGCGTCCCTGTCAGTGGTCATGGCGTCGACCACATGCCTCAGTTGGGAACGCGCCGTGATCCCCAGTTTGGGAAACGCCCGGTAGAGGTGCGAGCTGACGGTACGCGGGGACAGATACAGCTTCTCGGCCACCTCACGGTTGGTCAGTCCGAGCGCCGCCAGCCGCACGATCTGCTGCTGCTGCGGAGTGAGGCCGGCGAAGGCGTCCGGTTCCGTGGTGCCGATCTGGGAACCGGAAGCCCTGAGTTCGGACTGGGCCCGCGCCGCCCATGGCTGCGCGGCCAGCCGCCGGAAGACGGCCTCGGCGTCGGCCAGTGGCGCACGGGCATCAGAGATACGGCGGCGGCGGCGCAGCCACTCCCCGTACGCGAGCAGCGCCTGGGCACGCTCGAAAGGCCGGCGGGCGAGCGCCGGATTCTCCAGAGCAGCCGTGAAGTGGTGCTCGGCCTCCTCGGCGGGGGCGAGCGCCGCCCGGCTCAGACGGACCAGCGCGGCCCTGCGTGGCGCAAGCGGGCCAGCGTCCGCCAGGGACCGTTCGGCTCCGTCCAGGATCCGGGTGGCCTCCTCGCGACGGCCGACCCGGGCCGCAGCGGCCGCCAGTTCGGGCAACGCCGGGTAGGAGAGGTGGTAGTGCGTGGGGTTGCCGAGGCCGTCGAAGAGCACACGGTAGTGCTGGTGGGCGGCCTCGTGGTCGCCTTCCACGGTGGCGGCGGTGCCGAGCGCGCGGTGGGCGAGGACGAGGACGGAACGGCTCTCCCGCGGGTCGACGAGCGAGAGGGCGTACCGCGCCCGGGTGCGGGCCCCGGCCACGTCACCGCGCAGCGCGCACAGCAGCGCTTCCGTCGCGGCGGCACAGGCAGAGGCGTGATCGAGGCCGGCCGACGACGCGACGGCCGCGAGCTCGGCGCAGGCCGTCTGGGCACGGGCCCACCGGCCCTGTTCCAGATAGGCGAGGGCGGCTACCCCGCCGAGGCCGTCCGGCAACGGCCCCTGCGAGGTCCACGAGGCGAAGGCCGCGTCGTACGTACGCACGGCCAGTTCCGTCTCGTCCAGCAACCAGGCAGCGGTGGCGAGCAGGATCAGCGTCCGCGGTTCCTCTCGCGCGTCCGCGGCCAGGGCGGGCAGCCGCAGGGCGAAGCGCGCGTCGGCGGCGTCCGGACGCGCGACGACCCCGGCCCAGTCCGCCACTAGTGTCTCCCGCTCTCCGAGCCGGTGGCCGTCGGGCGCCGAGGCCAGGGGCAGCAGGCGTTCGATCTCGTGCGACTGGGCCGCGTCACCGGAGTAGAAGCGCACCACGGCGGCGGCGGCCAGGGCCTCCAACGCCGCCGCTGGTTCGGTGTCGGTCAGGGCGGCGGCGGTACGTGTCAGTTGCCCATAGGCGGCGCTGTGCGGGCTGGTCAGCGTCATGAGCCGGCCGACCTGGAGGGCGGCGAGGGCCGCGGCCGTCGGGTCGTCGGTGCCGGCGCGGGTGCGGGCGGCCAGCCGTTCGACGGAGTCGAGCCGGCCCGTCAGGACCGCCGCACTGGTCGCCGCGGCCAGCAGTCGGGTGCTCTCGCCCCGGTCGGGGTGCAGGTCCGCGGCCCGTTCCAGCATGTGGGCGGCAGCCGCGTAGCCGCTGCGGTGACGTGCGCGGTCCGCGCTGCCTTCGAGTTGGGCCGAGACCGCCGCGCTCAGCCCGGAGGCAGCGGCGGCGAGGTGCCAGGCGCGCCGGTCGGGATCCTGGTCGCCGAACAGTTCGGCCAGTTCCAGGTGCGCCGCGCGCCGCTCCTCGGCGGGGGCCGTGTGGTAGATCGCGAGGCGGCAGAGCGGGTGGTCGCAGCGCAGTCGTCCCCCGCTTCGCCGGACGAGTCCTGCCTCTTCGGCCGGCGCCCACACCGGATCACCGATGTCGGGAAGCCAGGACAGCACGGTGTGCGACGGGTCCTCGTTGTCGACGGTGGCCAGACGCACCACCGCGCGGCGCGTCTCGGCGGGCAGCGCCGCCAGGCGGTCGGCGTAGACCCGCCCCAGCCGTTCGGTGACCGGAAGCGGGCCGTGGACCGTGCCGGACGGGCTGTCGTGGTCGCCGGCGGCCCGGGCCAGTTCGACCAGGGCGAGGGGGTTGCCCTCGGCCTGGTCGAGGATGGAGGCCCGGGTGAGTCCGGCGGGCACTCGTGGTTGGAGGTCCAGCAGCCGCTCAGCCGCGCCACGGCCGAGGGGCTCCAGGGTGAGGGTCGGTTCCCGGGCGGCGAGCGCGCGCAACGCGGGGTCCCCGGTGGCGATCAGCAGCGTCACCGGTTCGTCGGCCAGACGTCGGGCGGCGAAGGAGAGAGCGTCCAGTGAGGCGTGGTCGGCCCACTGGGCGTCGTCCACGACCACCAGCAGCGGGCGCTCGGCGGCGAGGTCCGACAGCATGGTGAGGACCGCTGCCCCGATGAGCATCGGGTCCGGCGCCTCGCTTCGCTCCGCCACTCCGAAAGCGACGTGCAACGCCTCGCGCTGCCTGGAGGGCAGGGCTTCGATCCGCCCGCGGACCGGACGCAGCAGCTGGTGCAGCCCCGAGAACGCCAGGTGGGTCTCGGACTGGCTGCCGGCCGCCCTGAGTACCCGGCCGCCGTCCGCGACGAAACGCGCCACGACCGCGTCCACCAGGGTGGTCTTGCCCGTTCCGGAGCCTCCCACCACGGTCAGCAGAGCGTCCACCCGCCCCGTCACGGCCTCCGCCTCACGCGGCGCGCTCACCGCTGCGACCAGCCTGTCCAACTCGGCTCTCCTGACCGAGTCGGTGCCGCTGCGGCCTCGGGCGGTTGTCGCCGTGCAGTCGTCCACCGGTTCTCCAGACCTGTCGGGATCCTCCAGGCCTCAACGCCTCCGATCACCACATTCCGCGCTTCGACGCTACCAGGGCGTTCTCGGCACATCCCGGGTGCGGTCACATGACCGACCGCACCCGGAAAGTGCAGTCATGTGTCCGATACCCCCGAGGCACCGCGTGCTCGCAGGCTGGACGACGTCCGAACCTTCGAAGGAGAACCATGTCCCCCCTTGCCTCCCCGGCCTCCGGGACCGAGACGCCGACCGTGTCCACCATCGAGCTCGGTGATGTGCGGATCCACCGAGTCATGGAGTACTCCGACACCACTCCGATGACGACGGATGTCTTCTTCCCCGGCAGCAAGCCCGAGGAGTGGCAACGGCACACCGAACTGCTGGCGCCCCACCACTGGGAGCCGGACACCGGTCTCACCCGTGCCGCCACCCAGACCTGGGTACTGCGCAGCGAGGGCAGGATCATCCTGATCGACACCGGCGCGGGTAACGGCAAATACCGCCCGCTGCAGCCGATCTGGTCCTATCTGAACACCGACTACCTGGCGAATCTCGGCGCTGTCGGCGTGCGGCCCGAAGACGTCGACATCGTCGTCAACACCCACCTCCACGACGACCACGTCGGCTGGAACACCCGGCTCGAAGGGCGCGACTGGGTCCCCACGTTCCCGAACGCGACCTATCTCATGCCGCGGCGTGACTTCGAGTACTGGAGGCCCGAGAACCTCCACAACACGGTGTTCGGGCGCGGCAACCAGAACGTCTACGAGGACAGTATCGACCCGGTCGTCGAAGCCGGTCTGGTGGAGACCTGGGACGAGTCGTACCGCATCGACTCCCACCTCCGCCTCGAACTGGCACCCGGCCACACCCCCGGCGCCTCGATCATCCACCTGGAGTCCGGGGGCGACCGCGCGATCTTCGCCGGCGACCTCCTGCACGGCGCGATCCAGGTGCACGAGCCTCACATCAACAGCTGCTTCGAGGAGGACGAGGAGGGTGCTCGTGCCAGCCGTGCGCGCATGTTCGCGCACGCCGCGGACAACAACGCCCTCGTGCTCCCGGCGCACCTGCCCGGGCACGGTGCCTTCGAAATGCGCCGCCGGGGTTCCGGCTTCGAGCTGACCAACTGGGCGCCGTTCTCCACCACGTGACCCGACCGTCAGTACCCCGCCCTCGGTACGGCATCCCGGCCCGTCGTCCGCCGGCATCGGCCCTTCACGCCTGACGGCTTCGACAGCCCGGCGGTACGGAACCGCACCGTAACGCACCCGGCAGCCTCCCCGGACAGCCGTACTGGTCTCACCGACTCACGACTCACGGCTCCCCGGCCGACAAGGAAAGTCCGTTGACCGACCGCAATCCCGTCGTCCGGACCGCGCAGGGCGCGGTCCGCGGCAGCCAGAGCGAGGACCACCGCGTGTTCCTCGGTGTTCCCTACGCCGCGCCTCCCGTCGGCGCGGCACGTTTCGCGGCCCCGCGACCGCACGATCCGTGGGAGGGGGTCCTGGACGCCACGGAATGGGGGCCGACCGCGCCGCAGGCGCCACGCCGCCTCGGCGCACTGGAGATGACGGCCTACTTCGGGTCCGGATGGGTGCGAGGGCCGGACTACCTCACCGTCAACGTCTGGACGCCCCGGACCACGCGGCCCGGTGCGCCGGTCATGGTGTTCGTGCACGGCGGCGGCTTCGTCGCCGGTTCCAACCGGTCGTCACTGTACGACGGCAGCCGGTTCGCCCGTGACGGCGTCGTGCTCGTCACCGTGAACTACCGACTCGGTGTCCCCGGGTTTCTCGACCTGCCCGGAGCTCCCCGCAACCGGGGCCTGCTCGACGTTCTCCAAGCCTTGCGCTGGGTGCGGGAGAACATCGCCGCCTTCGGCGGGGATCCCGGGAACGTCACGCTGTTCGGGCAGTCGGCCGGTGCCACCATCACCGGTGCCGTCCTGGCCGATCCCGCGTCCGAGGGACTCCTCAGGCGCGCTGTCGTCCAGAGCGGCAACGGACGGGGGGCGTTCACCCCCGAGCAGGCGGCGCGGGTGACGGCCGGCGCGGCCGTGAAGCTGGGTGTCGCACCGCACGCCGAGGCGTTCGCGGGGATCACCGACGATCGGCTCGTCGAGGTCGTGCCCGGCCTGTCGGGGATCGACTTGCGCACGGCGACCGCGGGAGATCCGCTCATGGGGCTCAGCCCGTTCAGCGTGGTGCTCGACCGTCAGCCCGCCGACGCCGTCGCCGGCGGGCAGGGCGCGAACGTGGACCTGCTGATCGGCACGAACGCCGACGAGGGCAATCTCTACCTGGCCCCGTTCGGCACGCTCTCCACGTCGACGACGGCCGACGTGGAGGCCGCCGCCGCCCTGTTCCGCCCCGACCCCGCACGGTATGTCGCATCCTTGTGCCGCAGCCGTCCGGGAGCCACGGCCGGTGAACTGCGCTCCGCCCTCCTCGCCGAGGCTCTGTTCGTCGCCGGCAGCCGCGACCTCGCCGACGCTCATGCCGCACACCCGGGCTCCCGCACCTTCCGCTACGAGTTCGCCTGGCGTTCTCCCGCTCTGGGCGGTGAACTGGGTGCGGCGCACACCGTAGAGCTGCCCTTCGTCTTCGATGTGACCGACCAGCCCGGTCTGCTCGGTGCCGATGCCCTGCTCGGTATCGGGACACCGCCGGCCGGACTCGCCGCCCGTACACACGCGGCATGGATCGCCTTCGCCAAGACAGGAGAACCGGGCTGGGCCGCGTACGAGCGTGGGGACGGGCCGCTCATGCGCATCGCAGAGGAGTGGGAGACCGTCCAGGGGCAGCGACCCGAACCGGGTCCGTCCGCGGGCTGACGCTCATGGCCGGACTCGGTCCGATCGTCTCAGCTCCTTCTTCGGAACGTTACCGCCGTAGATGCGGCTGATCACACACGGGAGGCGCCGTCGCTCGCCGGTCGGCGCGCGGTGAGCAGGTCCAGACAGCGTCTGCGCTGTGCCGTGTCCGTCGCAAGCTCGACGCCGACGTGGGCAAGGGCGATCGCGCCGTCGAGCACGGCGCGATCGGCTCCCGGCGAGTTCCCGTACCGGGCGAAGGGTGCGGTGTGATGCCGGGCGCCCTCGGTGTCGTAGCCGATGGTGGGATGGAGTGCGGGCAGGACGTGGGAGACGTTCCCCATGTCGGTGGAGGCCATGACCTCGCCTCGGCGGTCCACGGGGTCGCGGCCCAGGGACCGCGCCGCGCGGGTGTACGCGGCGGTGAGGAATTCGTCCTGTCGCAGGTCCGCGAAGTCGGCACCGTGCTCGGTGAGGTCCAGCTCCGCGCCGGTGGCCAGGGCCGCGGCCTCCAGGCATGCCCGGACCCGGTGGCGGGCGCGGGCCAGGTCCTCCGTGGTGCGGGCGCGCAGTTCGTAGCGGGCTCGGGCGGTCCCGGGGATGACGTTGACCGCGTGGCCGGCCTCGAAGACGACGTCGTGGACCAGGGTGCCCGGGGGCAGTTGCTGGCGCAGCAGGCCGACCGCGGTGTGGGCCAGAGTGATCGCGTCCAGGGCGTTGACGCCTTCCCAGGGCGCCAGTGCGGCATGCGCCGACTTGCCCGTGTAGGAGACGTCCCATGCTCCGACGGCCAGGGAGGACGCGCCGACGGAGTCCTCCGGTGCGGCGTGCACCATGAAGGCGGCGGCCACGTCGTCGAAGACGCCTGCGTCCAGCAGCAGCGTCTTGCCGCCGATGTCCTCCTCCGCGGGGGTGCCGATGAGCTTGACGGTGATACCGAGTCGCTCGGCGACGGCGGCAAGGCCGAGGGCGGCGCCGACCGAGGCGGCGCCGTTGACGTTGTGCCCGCAGGCGTGGCCGATGCCGGGCAGCGCGTCGTACTCGGCGCACAGGGCCACCACGAGTTCCCCGCTGCCGTGGGTGGCGACGAAGGCGGTCGGCAGGCCGGCGACCCCGCGTGCGACGTCGAAGCCGGCGTCCTCGGCGAGGAGGGCGATCTTGGCGGCCGACTTGTGTTCGCGCATCGCCGTCTCCGGTTCGGCGTGCAGGCTGTGGCTCAGGTCGACGAGGTCGCGTGCGTGGGCGCGTACGGCGTCGGTGGCGACGGTGCGGGCGCGTTCCCTGGTGGTCGCGGCGGGGCTGGTCATGCGGTCCTCCCGGCAGGGGTGGGGGCGGCTTCGGGTCCGGGGGCGGTGGACGGCGAGCGGAAGAAGAGGGCGACCGCGGCTCCGCCGAGCGCGGCCGCCGCGCACGCGGTCCACGCCCACCGGTAGCCGGTGCCGGTGACGGCTCCCTGGGTGGTGGTGTGGGAGGACCACAGGGCGCCGATCACGGCAGCGCCGATCGCGGCGCCGAGGGAGAGCGCCATCTCGTTGACGCCGACGGACAACGCGGTCTCGGCCTCGTCGACCACCTCGACCGACAGCGTCCGGGTGGCTGCTTCGAACATCCCGGTGGCCAGGCCGACGATGAGGGCGCCCGCGAGGTACTGGGGCACGGACGAGTGGAAGAGGACCAGGCTCAGGAAGCCGGCCGCACCCGCGCACCCGCCAGCCGCGAGCACGGCCCGGTCACCGATCAGCCGGGCCAGCCAGGGCGTCAGCGTGGAGCCGAGGAAGCCGACGGCGACCATGGCCAGAGAGATCAGGGAGATGGCTCGGGAGCCGAGGCCGAGCCCGAATCCGTCGCCGTCCGGCTCGGTACCGAGGTAGACCGCGTTGGCTCCGAGGAACCCGATCGCGCCGAAGGCGATGCAGAAGGTGTGCCCGCTGACCGCCGCGAGCCGGGGGTCGCGCAGCATCCTCAGGTTGACCAGCGGATGCGGCGAGCGCTGTTCGACCAGTACCCAGGCGGTCAGCAGCACCGCCGCCGCCACGGCCGTAAGCAGGGACGAGGCGGACGTCCAGCCCCAAGACCCGCCCTCGGTCAGGCCCCACATCAGTACGCCGAGTCCGCACGTCAGCAGCAGTGCGGCGGGCAGGTTGAAGCGGCCCGCGCGCGGGGCCGTACTGGTCGGCAGAGCGATCGCGGCGGCAACCGCCAGGGCGGCGAAGGGGACCGCGGTCCACAGCCCGGCGAGGGCGTGTTCGTCGCTGAGCGTGCCGGCCACGAAGCCACCGGCGCCGATGGACAGGAGCAGCGCGCCGACCAGCACCGACATGCCGATCCGGCCGTGTTCGGGGGAGCGTGATCGAAGGATGCCGGCGAGCAGCGGGAAGAAGCCGACCACGGCACTCTGCAGCACCATGCCCACCGCGAGCGTGGCGGGGGTGGGCCGTGCGGCGATGAGCAGCGATCCGGTGGCGACCATCGTCACGGCGACGAGCAGCAGCCGCCGGTGCCCCCACATGTCGCCCCAGCGGGACAGCAGCGGCGTCAGCACGGTGAAGGCGATCTGCGACAACAGATACAGATTGTTCTGGCCCACACCGCCGATACCGACGTGAGCGCCGACGACCGGCAGCAGCGGTGTGAGGTACCCCTGGACGACACCACTGCAGACCACGATCAGGATCATCACCGCGATCAGTCCCCGGCCCCGGCTGATGGCGTTCGTCATGGCCTCACCCTCTTTCCCTTGGCTGGAATGCGGCTGGTGGCTAGAGTGCGACCGCTGATCCGACTGGGTGGGAAAACGAAGAGAATCGGCAGAGACGGGGGGTGCGGTGTTGGATCCGGTCACGGCGAGCGAGCTGGATCTCGCGCTCGTGCACGCCCTTCAGGTCCGGCCCCGCGCCTCCTGGACCGACCTGGCTCCCCTGCTCGGCGCGACCGCCGTGACCCTGGCCCGCCGCTGGGAGCGGCTCACCGAGGAGGGACTGGCCTGGGTGTCGGCGGTCCCCGGGCCCGCGTTCGCCCACAGCGGCTGCACCGCCTTCGTCTTCCTTCGCTGCGCCCCGGCGGCCCGGGAGCGCCTGGCCGCGCACGTCGCGGAACTGCCGGAGGCGGTGACGGTCGAACTGCTCGCCCCGGGACGCGCCGACCTCATGCTGGACGTGCTGGCACCCGACCTCGGGACCATGCACCGCTTCGTGGACGAGGAACTGGCCGCTCTTCCCGACGTCCTCGACATGGAGTGCGTGTTCGCCACCTCCCTGTACGCCGAGGGCTCGCGCTGGCGTCTCGGCTCACTCGACGCCTCCCAGCTCTCCGTGCTCGGCCGGCCGCGCACCGTCGACGGGGCGGGGACACCCCTCACCGACCTGAGCGCACTCGACCGCGCCCTGCTCGACGCGCTGGTGCGGGACGGGCGGACGCGACTCACCGAACTGGCCGACCTCACCGGGACGAGCGCCGCCACCGCGCGCAGACGGCTGAACCGCCTCACCACCGCCGGCGTCACGGCGTTCCGCTGCGACGTGGCTCCGGCGGTCTCAGGGCTGCCCGTGTCCGTCACCTTCCGCGGCCACGCCCCGGCCAACGACGTCAATCGCCTGCACCGCACACTCGCGACACTCCCCGAGTGCCGGCTGCTGGCAGCCGTCACCGGAGCCGCCAACGTGCTCGCCACGTACTGGCTCCGCGACATCGGCGCGGTCCAGCAACGCGAAACGGCGGCCTGCGCCCACCTGCCTGCCCTCCACATCACCGAGCGGGCCCTCGGCACGCGCACCGTGAAACGGATGGGACACCTGCTGGACGGTGCCGGGCGACGCACAGGCATCCGGCCGATCCGGCCCTGGTGACACAGGCGTGCCGGCGAGCCGCAGGTCAGCCGGCCTTCGCCGGTTCGTCCAGCGTCCGGGACGCGCGGCACAAGATGGGCCCGCGGCACCGTGATGGCCCTACGGCTGCTGCCGACGCAGAACCTCAGGTGCCTCAACCGATCCCCTGAACGTGGCCGAACCTACGAGAGTTCCTTACGCATCAACGTGCACATCGTTTCGTAGCGGCGCAGCGATCCGTCCGGCGCTTGCTCGTCCCACGAGTCAGGCTGACGGTCGTACGCGACATAGCCCAGTCGTTCGTACAACGCCCGCGCCCGGGGGTTGCTCTCCTCCACGCCGAGTTCGGCGTGCCGCAGACCGCGGTTCCTGATCCGAAGCTCTGCGGCCTCGACGAGGAAGGTGCCGATCCCGCACGACTGCAATGCCGGATGGACAGCCAGCTGCCACAGAGTGCCAACGCCCTCCTTGACTCGGTAGTCGACGCCACCCTTCGCAACGGGAACGTCCGTTGCAGAGCAGACCGCAAGATAGTCGACCTCGCCGAGCCGGCCACGTTCCAACTGTGTCGCGACGTCGGCCAAGTGGAGTTCGGAGCCCGACCACCCGCACGACGCGAGGTCCGCATGCACGAAATCGCGTACTGCCAGCTTCACCATGACGTTGGTCATCCTCACCGCCTCCGACCACCCAGCGTCCATTCCCGTCACAGGGGATGCAACGCCTTTTCCGTCCGTGCTCCCGGCAGTCCACGGCCCCGGCCCACTCGCGTACGTCTCCGCGACTACCGGAGGACGCATCACGCTTCCGCCCGTGCCGATGCGTCGGACGGGCGGCTGCTCGGCGAGGTTCCTGCCCCGCCCCCGCGTCCCGCTGAGCGAGGCGCCGCTCAACCACGTCACGCGCGATGTGACGGCCCCGTCGCATGGTCCGGGACACCTGACTGCTTCACCCGGCCGATCAGAACGGCGACACCCCACCGACCTGCTGACTGGAATCGGCCGGGGCGAGCCCGACGAACGCGGCACCGGAATGGTGCAGCACGAACGTGACCACGGTGCCACGGGCGGCCGACGGGCACAGCGCCTGTCCGACATGGCCGGTGGCAGCAACGTGTGCGAGTCCACCGTCCGACGATGTCTCGTCCGCCGGCGAGGTCACTCCCACACCACGACGTTGCGTCGTACGGGCACCGTCGACGCGTCGGTGGCGAAGAGTTCGGGCGAGTGTGCGCGGATGCGTTCGATGTCGCTGAAGACGGCCCGCAGGTGGGTACGCATGGCCGTGTGGGCGAGCGGGACGTCGCCGCCGACGATCGCCTCGAAGATCTCGTGGTGCTGGGCGGCGAACGCGGCCGGGGACGCGTTCTCGTGCAGGCCGAGGCGCCGGGCTCGGTCGAGGTGGCCCTTGGCTGCGGCGACGGTGGTCCAGACGTTGCCGTGTCCGCTCAGCCGCATCAGGTTCTGGTGGAACGCCTCGTCCAGTTCGAAGAACTCCTCGAGGCCGAGGTCCGCGCGCTTCTGGCGGTCCAGGTTGACTCGCAGGTCCTCGACGATCGCCGGGTCGAGATGTTCGGGAAGGGCGTGGAGCGAGGCGAGTTCCACCGCCTCCCGGAGGAACTGCGCGTCGGCGACCTGCGCCGGATCAACCCGCGACACGAACGACCCGATCTTCGGGAAGACCTGTACGAGGCCCTCCTGGGCCAGCAGGATCAGACTCTCCCGCACGGGCGTGCGGCTGACGCCCAGTGACGCGGCGAGTTCGTTCTCCGAGAGGGCCGCGCCCGGAGCGAGTTCGAGGGTCAGGACCATCTGGCGCAACTTCAGGTAGATGTCGCGCCGACTCGTCCGCCCGTTCTTCTGAGGCATGTGCACATCGTACGTAGGACGACGGCACAAGTATTGCCTCACTCGACGACAGGTGCTTGTATACAAGCACTTCGCGACCAAGGAGCACCTGTGAGCAAGATCGAACGCGTCGAAGTGTTCGTGGCCTCGCCCGGCCGTACCTTCGTCACCCTGCGTATCACCACCTCGGACGGAGTGACGGGGCTCGGTGACGCCACCCTCAACGGTCGTGAGCTGGCGGTCGCGAGCTACCTGCGCGACCACGTGGCACCACTGCTGATCGGCAGGGACCCCGCCCGGATCGAGGACATGTGGCAGTACCTCTACAAGGGTGCCTACTGGCGGCGCGGGCCGGTCACCATGACCGCGATCGCCGCCGTCGACACCGCGTTGTGGGACATCAAGGGCAAGACGGCGGGGATGCCCGTCCACCAGCTCCTCGGCGGCCGGTCCCGTGACGGCGTGCTGGTCTATTCGCACGCCAGCGGCACCGACATCCCCTGTCTGCTGGACGACGTCGAGCGCTGTCTGGAGCTGGGTTACAAGGCTGTACGGGCCCAGGCCGCCGTACCCGATGTCGGCGGCACGTACGGGGTGCGCAAGGGAAAGGTCTACGAGCCGGCCGCGACCGAACTGCCCGACGAACAGCCCTGGGACACCGAGGCCTACCTGGGGTTCGCGCCCACCTACCTGGAGGCAGTGCGGGAACGCTTCGGCTTCGGCTTCCACCTCCTGCACGACGTGCACCACCGGCTGACCCCGATCGAGGCTGCCCGGTTCGGGAAGAGCGTCGAGGGCTGCCGGCTGTTCTGGATGGAGGACCCGACCCCGGCCGAGAACCAGGAGTCGTTCCGGCTCATCCGCCGGCACACCACGACACCGGTCGCGGTCGGCGAGGTGATGAACTCGATCTGGGACGTCCAGCACCTGATCACGGAACAGCTCATCGACTACGTCCGCACCACCGTCGTCCACGCGGGCGGCATCACCCATCTGCGACGGATCTTCGACCTCGCCGCGCTCTACCAGGTGCGGACCGGGTCACACGGGGCGACCGACCTCTCCCCCGTCAGCATGGCGGCCGCCGTCCACGTCGACATCGCCGTGCCGAACTTCGGCATCCAGGAATACATGGGCCACCCCGACGAGACCGCCGAGGTGTTCCGCACGGGGGTGACCTTCGCCAACGGCATGCTGCACCCCTCCGACGAACCCGGCCTCGGCGTCGAGTACGACGAGAAGGCCGCGGAACGCTTCCCCTACCAACGGCGTTACCTCCCGGTGGCCCGTCGTCTCGACGGGTCGGTGCACGACTGGTGAGCACCGACGCCCTCCCCCGGCTGGACCGCGCGGTACTCCCCCGGCTCGCACCCGAGCTGCGACCCGTGGTCGATCCCGCCGAACTGCGCACCCGCATCGTTCACTTCGGTCTCGGCGCCTTCCACCGGGCGCACCAGGCCGTGTTCACCGAGCACGCTGCCGCCCGCTCCGGCGAGCCCTGGGGCATCACCGCGGTAGCCCCCCGGTCGACCGGAACCGTACGCGAGCTGCGGAGCCAGGACTGCCTGTACTCACTCACCGAACACCACCCGGACGGACACCGCACGCGCGTCGTCGGTGCCGTCGTCGGCGCACTCGCCATGGGGCCCGAGGCCGCTGCCGTCGACGCTCTGCTCACCGACCCCGAGGTGACGGTGGTGACCCTGACGGTCACCGAGAAGGGCTACCACCGCTCCGCGTCGACGGGCGGGCTCGACACCCTGGCCGGGCCGGTCGCCGCCGACCTCGCCGCGTCCTCCGACGGACAGCTCACGACGGTGGTCGGACGACTGGCCGCCGCGTTGGCCGCGCGGATGCGCGCGGGCGCGCCCCCGGTCAGCGTCGTGTCCTGCGACAACATGGCGGACAACGGGGCGGTGCTGGGCCGTGTGGTCCACGATTTCGTCCGTGCCTCGGCCTGGCCGGACCGCGCGCGGATCCTGGACCGGATGACGGAGTCCGTCTCCTTCCCCGCGACGGTCGTGGACCGGATCGTTCCCGCGACGAGCGAGGCCGGGCGGGCGGCGGCCGACGCCGCACTCGGGGTGCGCGACGCCCTCCCCGTGACCGGTGAGCCGTACCGGCAGTGGGTGCTGGAGGACTCCTTCGTCGCACCCCGGCCACGCTGGGAACTGGACGGTGCCCTGTTCGTCCCGGACGTCACGCCCTACCAGCTCACCAAGCTGCGGCTGCTCAACGGCTCCCACTCGGCGCTCGCCTACCTCGGTACGGCCGCGGGACTCACCACCATCGCCGAGACCATGGCGACCGGATGGGGTGAGCGCCTCGTACGGGCGCTGTGCGCGGAGATCGCCCCCACCCTCCCGGCCGGCGGCCCCGATCCGGCCGCGTACGCCGACGACCTCGTCGTACGCTTCCGCAACCCGTCCATGCACCACCGGCTGCGGCAGATCGCCTCCGACGGATCGCTGAAGATCACGGAACGCTGGCTGCCCGCCCTGCGCGAACTGCGGGCACGCGGCACGAGCACCCCGGTCCTCGAACTGGCCCTCGCCGCCTGGGCGCACAGCACCAACACGGCCGACGCACCCGCTGATCCCGCCACCGAGGCGCTCGCCGCCTGCTGGCGGCCCGCGACCCGCCCCGCCACCACCGTACGCGCGCTGCTGCGCGTGCTCGGCGCGGCGGACCTGGCCGACGACGACAGGCTCACCGCCGCCGTGGCGAACCGGCTCCCCGCCCTGCGTACCGGAGTCGTCGAGTTCTGACCCCTCGGTGACCGCCGCCCTCCTCTCAGTCCCCCGCGTCTGAGCCTCACTTCGATTCCCCGAACAACGGAGTTCACGATGAAGGACAGCGTCATAGCCGCTCAGCAGACGCCATCCGCACAGCGCACCACACGCGATCTCACCCGGGCCGCTGTCTCGGGCTGGCTCGGCACCGCCATGGAGTTCATGGATTTCCAGCTCTACTCGCTGGCTGCCGCGATCGTCTTCAACAAGATCTTCTTCCCGGACGTCAGCCCAGCCATCGGACTGATCGCCGCGATGGCCACCTACGGGGTCGGGTACGTCGCCCGGCTCGCCGGCGCCGTCTACTTCGGGCGGATGGGCGACCGGATCGGCCGCAAGAAGGTCCTCTACCTCACGATCCTGCTGATGGGCGCATCCACCACCCTCATCGGGGTCCTTCCCACCTATGCCACGATCGGCATCCTCGCACCGGTGCTTCTCGTCGTACTGCGCCTGGTGCAGGGCTTCGGCGCAGGAGCCGAGATCGCCGGGGCCACCGTGATGCTGACCGAGTACGCGCCCGTGCGGAGGCGCGGCCTCATCTCCTCGCTGGTATCGCTCGGCACGAACTCCGGGACACTCGCCGCCTCCGCCCTGTGGGCCGTTCTGCTCGCCGTGCTCAGCGAGGACCAGCTGCTCTCCTGGGGCTGGCGACTGCCCTTCCTGCTCAGCTTCGCGTTGATGATCTTCGCCGTGTGGCTGCGCCGCAGTCTCAAGGAAAGCCCGGTCTTCGAGCAACGCCCCGACGTCGTAGACGGCGTGGCACTTGCCCGCGACGAGGTCGAATCCGCGATCGCCACGGCCGACAGCCACGAGGGCAGTGTCCTGGCAGCCGGCATCCGCCAGCGCAAGGGCAAGGCGTTCTTCCTCGCACTGGGGCTGCGCTTCGGCCAGGCGGGCAACTCCGGTCTGATCCAGACGTTCCTGGTCGGCTACATCGCCACCAACCTGGCGGTCGGCCGGTCGGTCCCGACGGACGCGATCGTGTACGGCTCGCTGGCGGGATTCGCCACCGTGCCGGTGATCGGCCTGCTCGGCGACCGCTTCGGACGCCGAGCCGTCTACCTCACCCTCTCGTCCCTGACCACCGTCCTCGCCTTTCCGGTGATGCTCCTCATCACCTCCGGCTCGACCCCGGGCGTGATGATCGGTATGGCCCTCGGGCTCAACGTCGGCGTCCTCGGCCTGTTCTCACTCGAAAGCGTCACGATGGCCGAACTCTTCGGCTCCCGCACCCGCTTCACGCAGCTCGCGCTCGCGCTCGCCAAGGAACTCGGCGGCATCCTCGCCACCGCGATCGGCCCGGTCCTCGCGGCCACTCTTACGGCTGTCACCGGCAGTTGGTGGCCCATCGCGGCGATGCTGATCGTCTACTCGCTCATCACCTTCGTCAGCGCGTACCTCGCACCCGAGACTCGCGGACGCGACCTTGTCCGGCTGGAGGACGCCGTATGAGGACGACCACCGAAAACCCCTCACCCTCAACCGCCGGAGAGGACCGGATGAAGGCAGTCGTGGTACACGGCCCCGGCGACGTGCGCATCGACGAACGTGCCCGGCCGGTGCCGGAGGCGGGCGAGGTACTGCTGGCCCTGGAATGGGGCGGCATCTGCGGCTCCGACATCTCCTACTGGAAGAAGGGCGCGTCCGGCACGGCTTCGCTCACACACCCTCTCGTGCTCGGCCACGAATTCGCGGGCCGGGTCGCTGCGCTCGGCAGCGATGTCACCGGCCTCCGCGAAGGCCAACCGGTCACCGTGCACCCGGCCCGGCTGGTCGGCGACGGTGTCCTTCCCGAACGGATCGCCGGACGCACCAACCTCTACCCGCACGTCCGCTACTTCGGCTCGGCGGCCTTCGTCCCGCACACCGACGGCGGGTTCAGCGAGTACCGGGCGGTCCCCGCGGCCCAGATCCGTCCACTGCCGGACGGCGTCAGCACCGAACAGGGTGCTCTGGCCGAACCGTTGGCCGTCGCGCTGCACGCCGTCGGCCGAGTTCCCGACCTGCGCGGCCGTACAGTCCTGGTCAACGGCTGCGGCCCGATCGGCTCCCTGGTGGTCGCCGCCGCACGGTACCGCGGGGCGGGCCGGGTCGTCGCCGCCGATCTGGCTTCGTCCTCCCTCGCCGTCGCCCGCGCCATGGGCGCCGACGAAACGTGCGACATCTCCGTCGGTGACGGATTGCCCGAGGACGTGGACGTAGCCTTCGAGGCGTCCGGTGCCCCGGCCGCGCTCGGACCGGTGCTGCGCGCCACCGCCCGAGGAGGCACGCTCGTCCAGGTGGGCAATCTGCCCGGCACCCCCGCGGCTGCCGCGCTCGGCGACCTGGTGACCCGGGAGATCACTTGGATCGGCTCGTACCGTTTCGTCGATGAGATCGACGACGCGCTGCGCGCACTGGCGGACGGTCTGGACGTGTCCCCCCTGATCACCCATCGCTTCCCGCTGGACCGAGCAGAGGAGGCACTCGCCGTCGCCGCCGACCCGGAAAGCGGGAGCAGCAAGGTCATGCTGCGTCTCACCACCGATTCGTGACACGGATCGGTGAAGAGGCTGCGCCCTGTCGCGTGAAGGAGTGAAGTTCCTCGTACGGTGTGGATGAACCTCGTGGCCGGGGAGGAGCAGTCAGGTGGATGGCCGTCCCGTGATGGCCGGCAGTGTCGTGGTCCTGATCCGGCGGTAGGTCACGAAGCCGTTCACGGTCACCCCCACCCAGATGGCGGTACTGAGCAGAGGCCACCACAACTCCTGTGCCCGCGCGCCCTCCACCAGCCCGACGACCGAGTTCAGCGCCCAGCCGGCAGCGAGGAAGAGCGCCGCCCACCTGGCCCACCGCCAGATCGCCATGGTTCCCCGGGCACGGGCTTCCTGCCTGTCGCGTCCGTCGTACCGAAGCTCTGTGTCCCTCATGACTCTTCGTCTTCCCGTTCCCCGGCGCCGTCTCCTCGCCTCCGCGACGAAGGCCGGAAATCGCGGGTACGCCGTCAGCCGTCCGTCAGGCCGGTCTTCTGGCTGGGGCCGCCGGAGCGCAAGGGCGGGACGGTCGGCACCTCTGCGGCGTTCGCCATGTCGTCGGAGCTCAGCCGGAACGCCTCCGGGTAGGCGTCGCGGCGCGTACGCCGGGCCGGCTCGCTGGTTCGCCAGGTGTAGAGGCAGCGTCCGCACTGCAGGACGTCCCAGACGCCGGGCACGGGCGAGGAGTGCAGGGTCCTGACGCTCTCGTGGGCGCAGCGGGGGCAGCAGTCGGTCATCGGGGTGTCTTCCTTCGCAACGGGGTGGGCGGCCGGTCGGCCGGTGTGTGAGGGCGTCAGCCGCGGGTTTCGGACAGCAGGCGCTGGAGCTTGGCCGCCCAGTCCTTCGCCTCGGGCAGGTCCTTGGTGGGCGTGGAGAAGTTGCCGCGCTGGTCGGGATGGACGGGTGTGGTGGCATCGATGATCATCTTGCTGGTCAGGCCCGCCGGCTGGGCGGCTGGGGCCAGTTCCACCACGGGCAGGTTGGGCAGGATCATCACGTCACCGGCCGCGTTGACCTTGGACGACATCGCCCACATCACCTGCGGCAGGTCGAACGGGTCCACGTCCTCGTCGACCATGATGACCGTGCTGACGTAACCGAGTCCGTGCGGGGTGGTCATGGCGCGCATGGCCACGGCCTTGGCGAATCCGCCGTACCGCTTCCGGGTGGAGATGACGGCCAGCAGTCCGTGCGTGTACATGGCGTTGACGGCCTGCACCTCGGGGAATTCGGCGCGCAGCTGCTTCAGCAGCGGGACACAGGTGTTGGGGCCCACGAGGTAGTCGCACTCCGTCCAGGGCATTCCCAGGTAGAGCGATTCGAAGACCGGGTTCGTGCGGTGGGAGACGCGGTCGATGCGGATGACGGGCATGCGGCGGCCACCGGAGTAGTGCCCGGTGAACTCGCCGAAGGGCCCCTCGATCTGCCGCTTGCGGCTCTCGATGACCCCCTCGATGACGACCTCGGAACCCCAGGGCACGTCGAAACCGGTCAGGGGTGCTGTGGCGATCGGTGCAGGGGCGCCTCGCAGGGCGCCGGCCATCTCGTACTCGCTCTGGTCGTACCCCATGGGCATCCCGGCCACGATGGCCATCACGGGGTCGTTGCCGAGGGTGATGGCGACGGGGAGGTCCTCGCCCTTCTCTTCGGCCTTGCGCAGGTGGAGGGCGATGTCGTGCACGGGGACGGGCTGAATCGCCAGCCGGTTCCTGTCGATGACCTGGAGGCGGTAGGTCCCGACGTTCTGCTTGCCGAAATGGCCGGGGGCCTCGGGGTCGCGGGAGACGACGGCGGCCTTGTCGAGGTAGAAGCCGCCGTCGCCGTCGTTGAGGCGGAACAAGGGGAGCACGGAGAAGAGGTCGACATCGTCGCCTTCCTGCGTGTTCTCCCGCCACGGCGCGTCCTCACGTCGCTCCGGGGCGACCGGGAAGGCGTCCCAGCGACGGGCGAACTCCTCGACCTGCTCCTTGACCGGGGTGTGCTTGGGCAGGCCGAGGGCGAGGGCGTGGTTGGCCCAGGAGCCGTGGACGTTGAGGGCGACCCGGGCGTCGGTGAAGCCCTTGACGTCGTCGAACCACAGGGCGGGGGCGCCGTCGCCGATGCGCCCGGCGGCGTTGGCAGCCGCGGCCAGGTCGGGTTCGGGGAGGACCGGTTCGGTGATGCGCAGCAGCTGGCCCTCCTTCTCCAGCGTGCTGAGGAATTCGCGCAGGTCGTCGTAAGCCATGGGTGCTCCGTGGAAGCCGAAGGGAAGGGGGGAAGGGCGTCGGGGCGCACCGGTGTCCCCGGAACGCGGGTCAGGAAGCCGGGCGCGGCTGACGTGCGGCGCGCATGCCCTCCCACCTCTTGGCGGCGGGCGCGGGCAGGTCGAACTGGTCGAGGAGCCGGGCCACGACGTGGTCGACGATGTCGTCCACGGACCGTGGGTGGTTGTAGAAGGCGGGCATGGGCGGCACCAGCTGCACGCCCATGCGGGACAGCGCGAGCATGTTCTCCAGATGGATCTCGCTCAGCGGTGTCTCGCGCGGTACGAGAACGAGCCGGCGGCGCTCCTTGACCACCACGTCGGCGGCGCGCCCGACCAGACCGTCGGCGTATCCGGCGCGGATGCCCGCGAGGGTCTTCATCGAGCACGGCACGATCACCATGCCGTCGGTGCGGAACGACCCCGAGGAGATGGTGGCGCCCTGGTCCTCCGGACGGTGCACGACATCGGCCAGGTCGCCGACCTGATCCGCGGTCATGCCTGTTTCGAGCTCGATCGTCGTCCGCGCCCACCGGCTCAGGACCAGATGCGTCTCGACGTCCTGCAACTGGGCCGTCACCTGGAGGAACCGGACACCGAACACGGCACCGGTGGCCCCGGTCATGCCCACGATCAGCCTCATCCGGATCTTCCTTCCTCATGCACTGGCACTGAGCTGCGCCGACGTCATCACGCTAGAAGACTGGTCGAGGGCGACAGCGGTACACTTGGGACTCACCATGGGGAAAAACGGACAGGATGCGCAGCGGTCGGTCATCCGGGACCTCACCCTCCGGCGTACGGCCGGTTCACCGCCGGGTCTGGAACTCGTGCAGCTCGCGGGACTGGCCGAGCGTGCCCGCCGGCACGGCAATGACCCGTACGCCTCGCTGCGCCCCGCGTTCCACCAACTCGTCCACGTGCGGCCGGGCAGCCGTGCGACCGTCTCCGTGGACTTCACCCGGTACGACCTGTCCGGCGGTGCCTGGCTGTGGATCCGCCCCGGACAGGTGCAGCGCTGGGGCACGGACTTGCCGGGTGCCCGAGGTCTTCTGGTCGCGTTCCCGGCCGGTTTCCCCGACACGGAGACCGCCGCCTCCTCGGTCGCCGACGTGGCCTCGCTTCAACCCCTCACCCCCGGCGCCCCCCACGCGGAGGGCCTGTCCCGGGCACTGGAGCACTTGCGGTACGAGTACGAGGCCATGGCGGAGCTGCCCCTGGAGTCCCACGTGCAGGTCCTGCGGCATCTGCTGGCGGTTCTGGTGGTGCGTCTGGCCAGGGCGTACGGGTCCGAGCACGGAAGGCCGGCCACCAACGAGACGTTCCGCCGTTTCCGCGCCGCGGTGGAGCGCGACTTCCCGGCGACCCGAAGGGTGGAGGACTACGCGGCAGCGCTGGGCTACAACCGTCGCACCCTCACCCGGGCCACGGAGGCCGTGACCGGCATGTCGGCGAAGCGCTACATCGACGAACGCGTGGCGCTGGAGGCCAAACGGGAGCTGGCTCACGGTCCGTTGACCGTCGCCGCCGTCGCCGCACGACTCGGGTTCGCCGACGCGAGCGACTTCACCAAGTTCTTCCGGCAGCGGACGGGCATGACACCGACGGGTTTCCGCAGGACGGCCCGCGGCGCCTGACCCACGCAGGGCCTCCTCCGACTGCCCGGGGACGTCGTCGGCCGGGTCGGCCCGGCACGTGTCCGCCGCCGTTGCCGGACAGCGCCCGGTCGATCCTGTTCAGCGGTGCCTGTCGACGACGGCACGGACGACGGCGGCGACCTCCTCGCGCTCGGTGGGCCGCAGGTCGAAGGAGTTGTGGATGGAGAATCCCTCGACCAGCGCGTCCAGCGCCCGTGCGGTGAGCGGATCGAAGTGCCTGGCCAGGGAATCCCGGCTGGCCTGCATCCAAGAGCGCATGACGGCGCGCACCTCGGGATTGCGGGTGGCGAAGGCGTAGAGCTCGTAGCTGAGCAGGAGGTTGCGGTCGGTCCCCCAGACCTTGCCGCAGATGATCTCGACGACCGCCTCCTCGGCCTCCTGGCGGGTCCGCGCGGCCTCCAGAAGGGCGCCGTAGCGGGTGGAGACGGTCTCCGCGAGCCGGGTGAAAGCGTCGGTCAACAGGTGCTGCATGTCGTGGAAGTAATAGGTGAGTGACCCGAGCGGCACGCCTGCCGCCTCCGCGATCTTGCGGAAGGTCACCTTGATGGCGCCGTGCTCCGCGATGACGTCGAGCGCGGCGTCGAGGATGCGTTCGCGGCGCCGGGGGTCATTGGGGCCACGAGTGCTGCCTGTCATAGCCGTTGTCCGCCTTGTCTTCTCGTTCGCCGACCCGGTGTGTACATTTGTGCATACTTGGCGGATGGCGCGGGATCGTCGCCTGCCTGTCCCTCATTGTCTCCAACACCGGCGGAGCCCTTCCTTGACAGACCGTGCCGTACGCCGACGCCGCCGGGCGCTGTACCTCTTCTTCTTCCTCAACGGCATCGCCATGTCCTCATGGATCACGCGCACCCCGGACGTCCGTGACCGTCTGGGCGTGTCCACGGGGCAGATGGGGCTGGTGCTGTTCGGTCTGTCCGTCGGCTCGATGGCCGGCATCCTGTGTTCCGGCCGTTTCGTGTCGCGGTTCGGGACCAGACCCGTGACGGCTCTCGCCACACTGCTCGTCATCGCGAGCGTGGTCGTCGTGGGCGCGGGCAGCGCCCTCGGCTCCGCGCCGCTGGTCACCGCCGGCCTGTGCGTGTTCGGCCTGGGGGTCGGGGCGGGCGAGGTGGCGATCAATGTGGACGGTGCCGACGTGGAACGGATCACCGGCAGGGCGGTCCTGCCCACGCTGCACGGGTGCTTCAGCCTGGGCACCGTCATCGGCGGCCTGGCCGGCATGGCGGCCACCGCTGCGGCGTTCCCCGCCCACTGGCACCTCCTGGCGGTGGCCGCGGTGACGGCGGCGATCTTCGGATACGCCATCCGTGCCGTTCCCGTCGGGACCGGGGTCCGTGCCGCGGCGCCCGCTTCGGACTCCACGCGGCCCGCGGGCCCGCAGGTGTGGAAGGACCGGCGGCTCCTGATGATCGGGGCCATCGTCCTGGCCATGGCTCTCGCCGAGGGCGCCGCCAATGACTGGCTGCCGCTGCTCATGGTCGACGGCCACGGTCTCGGCGCCGCCGCCGGCTCGCTCGTCTTCGTGGGATTCGCCGCCGCGATGACCCTGGGACGCTTCGGCGGAACGTTCTTCCTCAACCGCTACAGCCGGGCGACCGTCGTGCGGGCCAGCGCGGTCTCCGGGGCCATCGGCCTGTCCCTGGTCATCTTCTCCGACAACACCGTCGTGGCCGCGGCCGCCGTCCTGTTCTGGGGGCTGGGCGCGTCCCTCGGCTTTCCGGTGGCCCTGTCGGCGGCGGGCGACTCGGGGCCCGACGAGACCGCCCGGGTCAGCCTCGTGGCCACGATCGGCTACATCGCGTTCCTGGTGGGGCCACCCATGCTCGGCTTCCTGGGCGATCACTACGGGCTGCGTCCGGCGATGGTCGTGGTCCTGGCGTTCGTCGCCACGGCCGTCCTCGCGGCCCCTGCCGCCGGTACCCGCGCATCCCGTCACCGCCGCAAAGCCGATACCGGCGTCCCCACCGAACTCGCCCTGGAGCGGCCGGGACAGCGCACCGAGGGATGACCGCGCGACCGGCGCACGTCGGGCGACGGCTCCCATGGTGTTCGGCCTGTTCAAGATCCTCGGCTACGACGCCAAGCCCCGCTTCCGTGACCTGAACGACCAGCGGATGTGGCGGGCGACCAAGCCCGGCGTGAAGACGAGTTTCCAGATCGATGCCGCCGCCCTGGACAGCCTCGACCGGCGTGACGAGGGGAGCGCCGAGACAGCAGACCGGCCCGCCCGGCCGAGGTGGCACAACAAGTGTGCGGGCCGCCGGGGTTCGTCGCCTCGTTCGACGACCTGCTGGCGCGGCTCGGCCCACGGATGGGGCCGGACTGGGGCCGGCGACTCCTAGGTTCTGTCGTCAAATGTCACGCCCACATCAGGAGTGAGGCGAGGGTGACGGCTGCCTCGTAGGACTGGGCGGTCTTGTCGTAGCGGGTGGCGATGCCGCGCCACTGCTTCAGGCGGTTGAAGCACCGCTCCACCACGTTGCGGTGTTTGTAGACCTCACGGTTGAAGGCCGGCGGGCGCCCGCCGCGGCTGCCTCGCCGGGCCCGGTTGCGTGCCTGGTCGGTGCGCTCGGGGATCGTGTGCGGGATGCCGCGGCGGCGGAGCCAAGCGCGGATCGCTTTCGAGCTGTAGCCCTTGTCGCCCAGGACGTGATCGGGCCGGGTGCGGGGTCGTCCCGGGCCGAGACGGGGCACCCGGATCGCTTCCATCACAGTGGTGAACCGGGTGCAGTCGTTGGCGTTGCCGCCCGTGACGGCGAAGGCGAGTGGTCGACCCCGGCCGTCGCAGGCCAGATGAATCTTGCTGGTCAGACCGCCTCTGGACCGGCCGAGGGCCGGGTCGCGGAGCCCCCTTTTCGGGCCCCGGCCGCATGCTGGTGGGCCCGGACGATGGTGGAGTCGACCGAGACCAGCCACTCGATGTCACCCGCCGCGTCTGCCTTCGCCTGCGCGGCCCGCAGCATCCGCTCGAACGTCCCGTCCGCCGCCCACCTGCGGAAACGCGTATGCAGCGTGGCCCACGGCCCGTAGCGCTCGGGCACGTCCCGCCAGGCCGTGCCGGTGCGGAACTTCCACACGATCCCGTTCAGGACCCGGCGGTCGTCCAGCCGCTTCCGTCCCCGCAACGACGCGGGCAACAACGGCCGGACGAACTCCCACTCGGCATCGGACAGTTCATGACGACGTATCACGACACCATGATCCACCAGCAGTGATCATTTGACGACACTGCCTAGGGCACTGCCTGCTGAGTCTTGAGAGGTTCGGCTGGGAGGCCGGCAACCGGGCCGAGGCATGCCGGTCGTCACTCGCCTGCTACCTGGCGAATCGGCCGCACAGTAGCGCAAGACTGGTCAACCTCGAGTCAGTGGGGCCAGGGGTTGCGGTGCTGGGCTCGGGTCTCGGCGTCATCGAGCAGTTCGGCGGTCGTCTCGGCGAGGACGCCGGGGTCCTGGGCGACGCGGCCCAGGGCGACGCCGTCCCAGTCGGCGGTCTGACGCAGCCGGGTGTAGGTGCCGGGGGTGACCGCGCCGCCGTAGAGGAAGCGCACGTCCTGGTCAGCGGTGGCGGCCCGCAGGGCGCGCAGTACGTGGCCGGCATGGTCGGGGTCGGCCGCCTCGTCACCGCCGATGGCCCAGACCGGTTCGTACAGCACGAGCGCGGGCTGGTCGGCCCGGACGCTCTTCAGGGCGGCATCGGCCTGTGCCACCACGTACTCGGCGGCGGTGACCGGACTCTGCGGATGCGTCTCGCCGACGCAGATCAGCGGTGTCATGCCGGCCTGAGCGGTGGCGCTCGCCTTCCGCCCGACGAGGTCGTCGTCCTCCTGGAACACGCGGCGGCGTTCGGCGTGGCCGACCATCACGTGGGTGCAACCGATCTCGGCCAGCAGGGCGGGGCTGACGGCCCCCGTCACGGCGCCACCCCTGGGCCAGACGTCCTGTGCCCCCACGGTCACACCGCTGCCGTCCATCCGGTCGCGGGCCGGAATCAGCAGGGGGTGGGGCAGGCAGGCGAAGAAGGACAGAGCGGCGAGCTTGTCGGCGAGCGGCAGGATCACGGTGTCCAGCCAGCGGAGCGTGTCCGCCAGGCCGAGGTTCATCTTGGTGCTGGTGCAGCTGATGACGGTCGAGGACGTGGTCTCCGGCACGTGCGGTCTCCTCTGGGCGTGCTGAGCAGGGGGGCGGCATGAGCACCGAGGCGGACGGCAGGGGTCATTCCAGGTTGTTGTGGCGTCCGAACATCGCGTCGGGAGCGATGTCGCGGGTGCGCTGGATGGCCAGGACGAGGCAGTCGAAGAAGACCAGTGCGCCCTGCTCGAACAGGGTTCCGACGAACTGGGTCGAGGCGTCCTGTTCGTGGTCCTGGCTGTACTCGGCGAGATGGACGACCAGGTCCGCGAGGTCAGCCAGCGGGGAGTCGGCGGCGGCGACGACGGCCGCCACCCGCGCCCCCGCCTCCTTCGCGGCGGTGGACCGCTGGACGACGGTCGGTGTGCGTCCGGAGCCGCTGCACGAGACGACCAGATCACCCGAGCCCACGGCGGGGCACGTGACGTCGGTGGCCACGTGGACGCGCAGTCCCAGGTGCATCAGGCGCATGGCGAACGCGTCCACCGCGAGTTTGGAGCGGCCCATCCCGAGTACGACGATGCGCCGGGCGTCGAACAGGGCGTGGACGAGGGCTTCGGCCTGGTCCTCGGCGACCCGCGTCAGCAGAGCGTCTATCTCGCGCACGACGGTGCGCCGGGCGGCGGCGAGGGGGCCGTCGACGCCCACGGCCAGAGGAGCCGGCGCAGCGGGCGGGTTGTTCGGGTCCACCATGATCAGTCGTTGGCCTTTCCACAGTGCGGCAGGAGATGGGCCGGGCGCTTCGTGATCGGGGCGTCCAGCTACCAGGTGTCGAGGTGGAGCACCTCGTCGAGCGGGTGCCGAGAAGCCGGCCGGAACGTTTCTCCGGTGGGATGTGCGACCGCCAGCAGCGCGGCCTGAGTCACCCCTTCGGGCAAACGCAGAATGCGGGCGGCCTCCTCGGCGTGTGTGAGGTGCAGGGCGGTGACCGCGCCCGCCAATCCCTGGGCACGCAGCGCGAGAAGGGTGCTCCAGATCGCCGGCCAGATGGAGCCGTAGTACACCGAGTGAGCCGGGTGATCGACCGGCTGGGGATAGCCCAGCTCCTCGAACACGGCACGGTGGGCTTCCGGCCCGGCGGCCATGCACGGCACGACGAGGACCGGGACATCCGGCAGGATCTTCACCAGGTGAGTGGAGGCCTCGTACACGCCGACCGGTACCTCCCCGCGCTCCACGCGCCGGCGCATCGAGGCCAGGTACGGCTGTGAGGCGACCAGGTACACGTCGGCGAGGCTGCGCCGGGTGTCCGGGTCGGTGATGACGATCCAGTGCCACGGCTGGTCGTTCGAACCGTTGGGCGCCTGCAGCGCCACCGCCAGCGCGGTACGCACGGCGGCGAGGTCGACGGGCCGGGTGGTGTCCAGCCGGCGGCGTACCGACCGGGTCGTGCTGAGCAGCCGCAGGCCCGCGGCACGGTCGTGGGCCGACGGCACGCACGGCATGGTCTCCTCGGGCCGTCCCGAGTCCGGCGACGTGCGAACGCCCATGAGGAAATACTCCGTCCATTGATCGATATGCGAGTGACATGAGAAGGCCTCAGGATGAACAGCCCTCACCCACCGGCGAATTGGTTCACCCTGCGGACAAGTCGTTCCTGGCGGCACGGAAAAGGGGAGAAATCAACACGGGAAATGTCTGATCGCTTCGCCGAGCCCGTAAACTCCCCCCGGCCCTTTTCGGACATGACTAGTGCGTACTCAACTTCTTTCACATGCTCAACAGGGCGTGGTGCGTGAGTGAACCGGTGACATGGTGACTGGCGACCATCGATGACACTTTGCGACGCCCGAAGGCACCCGTCCATAGTCACTCTGGGGGGGCGCATACCCGGCCTGTCGAAACACGCCCGGAGTGGACAGCCGACACCGCGAGCGGAAAAGGGCGGAAACACGGGCGGCGAGCGACTGAGCTGCGTCCCGGCCGACCAGGCCGTGACCCGCAGGCGGCTCGGCCAGCTCGGCGCACAGCGCCGGCAGCGTCAGCGACAATCTCCGCCGACCCAGGCGAAACCACGTACAAGACAAGACCGTCTTGACAGAGCCGACCGACCAGGCCCTGGCCGCGCCGGCGTCCCACGGTCAGTGGCACACGAGTCCGAGAGGCCCCTACCCCGCCAGCCTCACCAACGAACGCACTCCTGCATCCCCACCACCGGCGGACTCCAGCCGACCCGACAGACCGACGCGTCCCCGACCACCTGGCCCGGTGGTCGAAGGGTGAGCTGTCCGCCTTTCGAGGCGATCAGGTCGTGCAGGAAGCCCGGGTTTCCAAGTGCCTCAGAAGACCGGGTCGTTCCACCACCATGCGATGGACGGAAGCCGTCGGGGGTCTTGGCGGCTGGTGCGGGGAGCGTCGATCCAGTGGCCGACGGCTGCCTGGGCCGGGACGCGGGCCGGGGCGGCGGGGGCGATGCCGTCCGGGGTGAGGTAGCGCGGCACCCGCAGTGCCCATTCGATGTTGCCGCGGATGCCGTGCCCGAGGTCCGTGAGGTAGTGACGCAGGGGTGTGCTCGCGCGCGGGGTGATCTGGTCGCGCAAGGCTAGGAACCGTTCCAGCACGGCATCGCGCAGGCCGATCGCCTCGTCGACGGCCTGGCGGGGCGAGTAGTGGTGGTGGACCCTGAAGACGTTGACGATGTTCTGTTCGGTCTGGTGGCGGGTGGCCTCCCTGGTGCGGGAGTGGTGGTCGTTGTCGAGGGATGCGACCAGGATGGCCATCTCGGTCAGGGCGCGGACCGCGGGTGAGTCCATCTCGCGGTCGGACACTTCGAGGCCGTTGGCGATCTCCAGCATCGCGTAGGTGGGTTCGCCGCCGGCCGAGTGCAGGCGCATGGTGAGGTACTCGTCGAGGTCGGGCATGCGGCCGGTGGCCCGGTTGCCGATCTGCCACTGAACGCCGGTGAGCCAGGCGCGGTGGGCGTGCTGGAAGCGGCGGTTCTGGACGGGTCCGGCAGCCGCGCGAAACAGTTCCCCGATCTCGTGCAAGGCGGCGGTGTAGAGGTCGGCGCAGTGAAGAGGGCCGGGTACTTCCAGGGCGTGCTGCACCGAGAAGGCCATGGTGGCGAAGGCAGCGGGGTCGTCAGCGAAGGTACCTTCGTCGCAGCGGGCGTCGTCGAAGGCGAAACCCCAGTAGACCCACAACGCGGCGAGCCACAGCCGGTCCAGGTCGGCGTTCGGGGCGAAGCGTGCGTAGAAGTCGGCGCTGCGGCTGCCGGCGTACCGGGCGAGGTCGGTATCACCGCGGCACAGGCCGCTCCCGGCGAACCAGGCCAAGGCGCGCCGCTCGGCCTGCTCGGCTTCGGGGTGGACGGCGGATTCGATGGGACAGTAGAAGGGCGGGGTGTCAACGACGGTATCGGTCACCGGTTCTCCTTTCGCCGCGTCGACGACCGCGGTGCCGTACGGCGGACGCGGTCAGGTGGTCCGGACGACGGCGCGGGCCGCGATCTTCCGTAGCGCGGTGGCGATCTCGGGCGCGAGCGGGCCGTCGTCCAGGGCTCGCAGCGCCTGTTCGTACCGTTCGGTGATCATGCGTTCGACGGTTTCGCGGGCGCCAGTGTGCTGGAGGATGTGCCTGATCCGTGCGGCGTCGTCCTCGCTGAGATCCGCTCGGCCCACCAGTGCGTCGAGTGTCCTGCGCTGTTCGGACGTGGCGTGGCGGGTGGCGAGGGCCATGAGCACGGTGGCCTTGCCCGCGCGGAGGTCTTCGAGGACCGGTTTGCCGGTCAGGGCGGGGTCGCCGAAGACTCCGAGGAGGTCGTCCCTCATCTGGAACGCCTCCCCGAGGGGAAGCGCGTAGGCGGAGCACAGGGAGAGCAGGCGCCGGTCGGCGCCGGCGAGAGCGGCGCCCAGGTGCAGAGGCCGTTCGATGGTGTATTTGGCGGTTTTCAGGCGGGCGATGGTCATCGTCTTCTCGACGTCGTCGGTGGGCCGCCCGGTGGCCATGAGGTCCATGTGCTGGCCCAGCAGTACCTCGCCGCGCATCGCGTCGAGCAGCGGCAGTACGGCGTCGCGCTGCCGGTTGTTCAGACCGGCCGTGTTGACGAGGGCATTGGAGCAGATCAGAGCCAGGTCGCCGAGGAGGATGGCGGCGTGGACGCCGACGGTGTCGGCGTCCGGCCTGGCCCGGTGCCGGGCGGCGAAGGCCCGGTGAGCGCTGGGGCGGCCCCGGCGGGTGGGGCTGCCGTCGATGATGTCGTCGTGGATCAAGGCGAAGGCGTGGAAGACCTCCAGGCTCGCCGCCGTGCGCCACAGGGTCTCCTCGCCGTCGTCACCGCCGGCGGCGTGCCAGCCGAGGACGCACAGCAGGGGCCGGATGCGTTTGCCGGGTGCCAGGACGAAATCGGTCAGGGCCTGGGTCAGTTCGCCGGCGCGGCCCCGCTCGGAAGGGACTGAGGCAGGCGGACGCCGCAGGCTCTCGGCCAGGACGGTGTCGACGCGGTCGCGCAGGGCGTCGAGGTCGAGGGCGGGGGCGAGGTCGGTACTCATGAGCGGACTTCCTCCCTGCGGACGGCCAGCAGGCGGGGCGGGGGCGTGCTGGTCACCGCTCCTTGGCGTAGTGGTTCCAGAGCATCGTGGTGGCGAGCGCGAGGGACACCTCCGCCGCGCCTTTACGCAGGCCGGAGGAGCGGGTGGCCGCGCGGTGGCCATTGAGGTTCATGCGCATGGTCAGATCCCGGTTGGACAGGTCCTTGGTGATCCCCCTCAGCTGCTGAGGGGCAGCGGCGCCCGCCGTGATCACTTCCAGGGCCGTGCGGACCGCTTGCTGCGGGGAGAGCGATTCCTTGACCAGGTCTGTGACGATGCCGACCAGTTCTTCGGAGAAGACATCGATGAGGGAGAGCTCCGGGCACAGGTGCCTGATGGAACCCTCGATGTTGGCGAAGGATTTTCCCAGGATGGACACCATGGGGCTGGTGCGGATGCCGCGGCGGGTGGAGTGCTGCAACACGGCGGTGAGGGTCACCCCGAAGTTGAGCTCCTCCAGGGAGGCCGTGGCGATCTGCGGTACCAGCGACGCCATGTCACCGGCGAACGCCGCCGTGTTCGCCCACGAGGTGGCGCTTCCCATGTCGACCCAGGCCCTGGCCGTTCCGGCTCCGTCGTTCATCGCCAGGTTGAGGAGCATCAGCAGGATGCTGGTGCTCATGGGCCGGTCGATGCGTCCGACCATGCCCCAGTCGATCACGGTGGCCGGGTGGCCGGGTTCCACGAAGATGTTCCCCGGGTGGGGATCCGCGTGGAAGATGCGGTCGACGAAGTAGCCCCGGTACATGAAGGCGAGCAGGTCCTGCCCGATCGCCCTGCGCTCCTCGGCGCCGAACCGGTCCTTGTCGGCCTCCCGGATCGGCGACCCAGGGGCGAGGCCCTGAACCAGAACCCGTCCCGTGGCCTCGATCACCTCGGGCACCGCCACGTAGTCGAAGTCCTCCGCCGCTTTGGCCGCCTCGGTCATGTTCCGGGCTTCCATCACGAAGTCGAGCTCGGGCCGCATCGCGTCGAAGACCACCTTCAGCATGGCCTCGACGTCGATGACCTCGTTGAAACGCCAGGTCCGCCGGGAGGCGAAGCGGGACAGCGTGCCCATGAGCTTCATGTCCGCCTCGACCGTCTCACGCACACCGGGGCGCTGGATCTTCACCGCGACCGGCCGCCCGTTCGGCAGTTCAGCCCGGTACACCTGGGCCAGGGACGCGGTGCCCAGAGGGTGCTCGGTGTCGAAATCGCTGAACCGCCCGGCCCATCCCGGCCCCAGCTCCCGGCGGAGCACCGGCTCGAAGTCGCCGAACGGGGCGGGGGACGCCTCGTCCTGCAGCTTCTCGAACTCGTCGATCATCTGCGGAGTCACGATGTCGGGCCGGGTGGCAAGCATCTGGCCGACCTTCACGTAGAAGGGGCCGAGGCTCTCCAGAGCGCGGCGGACGTTGCGTGCCCGGCGTACGGCCCCCTCGTCCGCCCTGCCGGCGGGCGTGGTGGCGAGCGTCGCTTCCTGCCGGATCAGGTGGGCGAGCACGCGCATCAGCACTCGCCCCCGGCCTGCGCTCACCTGCCGTACTCCTGCGCCCGGTGGCCCGCGTCCCGCGGCATGGCCGCACCCCGGCCGGACCCGTGCCGTCGCGAATGGGCAAGCGGGGCGTCAGCGCGCATCGCGGATTCGGTCGATACGGTCGGCCAGACGCGCCAACTCGTCCCTCAAGGCTTCCGCGTCCTCCGACCCGCGTGCCCGCGGCACCCTGCCTCGGCTCCTCCCGGCGGCGTCCCCTTCCCCTCCCCCTTCCCCCCAGCGCCGGTCCATCCGCTCCCGGAGCAGTTCCAGTTGGTCCTTCAGTGCCGTAAGTTCGTCCGGGTCCTCGTCGTGGTGATCGTCGTCCAATCGGCGACGTGGGCCCTGCCGGGGGCCGGACGCGTAGGGCTCCCCCTCGTCCGGGCGGAGCCGCCGCGGTCTGTCACCGCGCCGGTGCCGACGGCCACGGCGCCCGTCACGGTCGCCGTCGTGGTCGTCTCGGTCGTGATGGCAGTCGCCGCGGTCGTCACAGTCGTCGTGGTCGTCGCAGTCGTCATGGCAGTCGTCGTGGTCGCGGCGGCCTCGGTGACGGTCGTCGTCGAGCGCCCGACTGACCGAACTCCGCAGGCCGCATTCGAATTCACCTGCTCTGTCCAGTCCGTCGTCCACGAGATCTTCCGTGGCGCGCACGATATCGCGCAACGCGTGACTGAACGACGTACGGGAACGGCGACGGGACATGCGGTGCACCCTTTCAGGAAACGAGGCGAGGAAAATCCGTGAGGCCCGAGAAATACACAGACCCTCGTTCATGTCCGCCCGCTCGGAATGCCGGGGGCGGTTTTCCGACTACTCTCATCCTGGCCCGTGAGATCGACCGAAAACGCCACCCATGCCCATTTCATTCAATCGAGCGAAGCGCATTTCCCGCAGGCTCGTGCACCGTCGCACGCCGTCGGCTTACTAGGGGCGCAACGGTATGTCAGGGCGGCAGCAGTCGCACGAGGCAGCCACATCACGGCCCGCTATTTGCTGATGATACACATATCACCACCCACGCATGACGCACACCGAGAAAAAATCAGTCACGCCTCGGAGGCGACGGATAAAATCCCGACATCCCAGCAAGGAAAAGCGTCATCGCGATCGGCATGGATTCGCCTCAACACATCAGGGAACCAATCCAGAAAGGTCCCGCATGTCATTCGTCGGGGAAACCCGGCGAGAGAAAGGAGGGCATCCCGTGGCGAGGATCAAAAGAATCGAGGCGCATGTCCGTACCGCCGACGTGCCGCATGGTGGAACACAAGGATGGGTCTACCTGGGCATCGCCGGCCGAGAGTTCGTGCTCGACGCCGGCGGGACCGCCAACGGCACCCGGACCGGTGACAACTGGACCTTCGTCCTCGGTGAGGACGCCAACGTCGAGAACCCCGCCTACAACGACCCGCGCAGGCCTCAGCTGGACACCGACGACCTCGACCGCTACCCCGTCTACGTGAGGTTCGAGCCCGTGGGCCCCGACCCCGCGTGGTGCCTGGAACGCGTCGTCATCAACGTCAACGGCGACACCGACCACCCGCACACCTTCGACAACCCCAACCTCGCCGACTTCGGGGAGGACCGCCGCCTGTGGCTGGGCCAGGAGTACGGCAAGCAGCTCTACCTCAAGCGGTATGACGACTGACGGCACCGGACGCGTCACGGCCGCCGCTTCCCGGGAGGCGGCGGCCCGTCCGCACCGGTTCGCCCGAACGGTCTGGCGGAGTGCTGCCGCGTCTCGGGAACATCGAACACGCTCCCCCGCACGTGCGCCCAGCTCCCGACACGGGGTTCGGGAGAGGCTCATGCGGCGACGGAGGTGTCGAACGGGTAGCGGCGACGGCCGGGAAAGCCGGTCGGACATGCTCAGCACTCGACCCAGCCCGCTGGATCGGCGGAAACCAGATAGCCGTCTCCGCGAGTCGAGGTGATCTGCGTCAGGTTTTCCGCGGCGACAACAGCGCGGCCGTGCCGGATCCTCCGGTTGAGGTGTGTCGGCCGGGGGTGGAGCTGGTCCGGTCCCGTCGGCTGCCGGGCTGCCGCTGCGGCAGCCTGCCGAGCGGTGGCGGCAGCTCGTTACGGACGAGGGGCATCATGCCCTGTGCGGCGGCCCTTGCTCGTGGCCGTGCAGGCCGAAGGCAATACGGGGGGCGAGTGCCCGCAGGAAGTCAGGGGCGTCGAAGATCTCGCCGGCGGAGGCGACGCCCGTGGCTCGGACGCGCCCGCTGAGCACGCGATCGAGGGCCTCGACGACGAGGGGCGCCGTGATGGCGTAGATGTCCTGGCCGGCGGCTGTGGCCCGGCGTTCGGCGCCGCCTGAGCGGACGGCGACGTCGACGAGGAAGGTCTGGTCGGAGCGTCCGCTTCCGTCTGCGGCGGTCGGTGCAGGTGTGTCAGGGGCGACGACGTCGCGGGCCGCCTCGGCGTCCATGTAGGTGGTCACGTCGGGAATGGCCAGATGCTGCGGGACGGTCACCACGTCCGCCATGGTGAACTCCGCGACCACGGACCGGCGTCCCACGGGTTCGGGGAAGGTCCACTGGAGGAGCGGCGCGGCATCGGTGCGGCGCTCCCACTGTCCGCCGCGGTAGCGCAGGCGTACGCCGCCGCGTCGCTCGCGGGAGACCGCGCCCGACAGCCGGGTTCCGGCGGTGGGGTGCCAGTTGCTGAGCGCGTAGGCGATGTGGGCCTCGTCGGCCGAGGCCCAGTCACCCATGGCCGCGGTGACCAGCAGGTCGCCGAGACCTCCGAAGAAGGCCATGGCCGGGACGACCACCGCTCCTTCGCCCCGGGCCCGCTCGCGGAAGTGTGCGAACGTATCGAGGTTGGCCTCGATCTCGGCGGCCACGTCCAGGTACGGGATGCCTGCCCGCAGCGCGGCTTCGATCACCGGGCTGGTCGTCGAAGCGAACGGGCCGGCACAGTTGATGACCGCCACCGCATTGCCCAGTGCTCGATCCAGCGAGGCCGGGTCGTCGACCGACGCCACCCGGGCCTGGAGCCCGCACTCGTCGGCCAGCTCGCCGAGCGCTTCGGCGTTGCGTCCGGACAGAACCGGAACGAATCCGCGTGCGGCAAGCTCCGCGACCACGAACCGCCCGGTGTGACCGTACGCGCCGAACACCGTCACCAGCCGGTCTGACGTCATGAGACTGCTCCCGTGTACTCGACTGTCCGCTGCGGCGTCGGTCCGCGTGCGGTCTGACACCCACATCCTGTCCCTCCGACGGGACCAGACGTGATCGTCGGAAACGACATGCCGCATACACTTTCGGACATGCATCGCGTCGCGCTGGCTGTCACCGAGGGCATGCTCCACTACGAACTGTCCATAGCTCTGGAGGTCTTCGGAGCGGACCTGACTCATCTCGTGGACCCGTGGTACGACTTCGCGCTCTGCGGACACGGCCCGGTGCGCGTCGGCCACTTCCGTCTGGAGCCCGACCACGGACTCGACCACCTCGCGCGGGCGGACACCGTGCTCGTGCCGGGCTGGGCCGACACCGACCTCGATCCCCCGGCGGAACTGGTCGACGCGGTTCGCGCGGCCCACGCGGCAGGCGCGCGGGTGGCTTCGCTGTGCACCGGCGCCTTCGTCCTGGGCGCCGCCGGCCTGCTCGACGGGAGACGCGCCACCACGCACTGGGCCCACACCGGGGAGCTGGCCCGGCGGCACCCGGCGGCGGCCATCGATCCGGACGTCCTCTACGTCGACAACGGCGACGTCCTCACCTCGGCGGGAAAGGCCGCCGCCATGGACCTGTGCCTGCACCTGGTCCGCCTGGACCACGGCTCGGCCAACGCCAACAAGATCGCCCGCCGCCTGGTCGTTCCCCCTCACCGCGACGGCGGGCAGGCCCAGTTCATCGCCACCCCCGTCCCCGAGCCGGGCCGCCATCACCCCCTTGCCGAACTCTTCCCGTGGGCCCTGCAACACCTCGACCAGCCCCTCACCGTCGAGGACCTCGCCCGTCGGGCCGGCCTGAGCTCACGCCACCTGGCCCGCCACTTCAAGCACCTCACCGGCACCACGCCCCTGCAGTGGCTCCACGCCCAACGCATTCGCCGGGCTCAGGAGTTGCTGGAAACCACCGACGACACCATCGACACCGTCGCCGAGACGTCCGGGATGGGCACCGCCACCACCCTGCGCCGCCACTTCCATCGCACCGTCGGCGTCCCGCCCGACACCTACCGCCGTACCTTCCGCCCTTGAAGAACAGTCCTGGGGCGGGATCGCACTTCACTGCGCAGGCCCAGGCGTACGGGATGGCACGCCCGGTCGTCAGTGCGTGCGGTGACTGCATGTCACCGCCCGGTTCGGCGGGTGTCGGGTGCCCGGTGGGCGGGCGTCCGACGCCGTGGTGGTCACACCCGGGGCCGGTCGGCCGTGGGGGCGACACTCGCCTGTGCGGGAACACGTGCCTCGGCGTCGCGGGCGGACAGCACGCGTCCGAGCCCGCCGGGCAGCCACCAGTTGGCGCGTCCCATGAGACGCATCAGGGCGGGCGCCAGCACCATGCGGACGACGGTGGCGTCCAGCACCACGGCGACCATCACCACGAAGCCGATCTGACGCAGGTCCTGGCGGTGGGTGCCGAGGAGGCCGGTGAGGCTCACCACGAGCACGCCCGCGGCCAGGCTGATGGGCAGCGCGGTGCGGCGCAGTCCGTGCAGGACGGCCGCGGCGTTGTCGCCGTGGGCCCGGTAGTGCTCGGCGATGCGGTGGACGAGGAAGACCTCGTAGTCCATGGACAGACCGAACACCAGGGTGAGCGTGATCAGCGGGAGCAGCGGGTTGACCGCGGGGTGGCCGAGGACGGGCGCGGCCAGGGCGAGCATGCCGAAGGCGGCGGCGACGCAGAGCAGGTTCATCGCGATCGCCTTGAGCGGCACGACGACGGAGCGGAAGACCAGGAAGGTCAGCACGAAAGTGCCGCAGCAGATCACCACCAGCACCAGCCCAACCTGGTCGTCGACCTCGGCCGTCAGGTCGTGGACGGTCGCGGCCGGACCCGCGATCAGCACGGGCTGCCCGGCGGGCAGCAGGCGGGGCACCAGGTCCTCGCGCAGATGTCGCTGCAAGGCCGCCGCGGCGTCGGTGTCCGGGGCCTGCCGCTCGCCGATCAGCACGAGTGTCAGTTCGCGGCCGTCGTCGATCGCGGTGGTGAGGAACACCCGCGGATCCTTGCGCAGTTCGGCGGTCAGGGACTGGGTCTCGACCGATCCGGCGTCCTCCGGGTGGGGCAGCGCGACCAGCGTCAGGCTCGCGATCCGGTCGTCCTCCATCCGGGCCAGCCCGGCGCCGAGCGTGGTGTCCGACAGGACCGCCCGGTCGAAGTGCAGCGCCGTGCGCAGCCCCAGCACCGGGGCCGCGGCCAGCAGCAGGAGCAGCACCGCGGCCGTCGCGTAGCGGCCCGGGTGGCGCAGCAGGTGGCCGGTCCAGCGTTCCCAAGCGGTGGGACCGGCCTTCGGACGGCGCCGTCCCGGCCGTGCCCAGGGCATCGGGGCCCATGCCAGGACCCGGTCGCAGGAGGCGAGCAGCGCCGGCATCAGGGTGAGCGAGGCGAGGGTGGCGGTCGAGGCGGCCAGCACCGCGGCGAGTGCCAGGGTCCGCATGTAGGCGATGTCGGTCAGGAGCAGGCCGACGGCGGTCGTGACGACGGCCGTGCCCGCCAGGACGACCGTGGCTCCCGCCGTGGCGGTGGCCTGCTCGGCGGCCCGTTCCGGGGGCAGGCCGGCGGCGCGGCGTCGGCGGTGACGCAGCGTCATCAGCAGGGCGTAGTCCAGGCCCACGCCAAGGCCGACGGTGGCGACCACGGTCACCGCGGTGGCGTCCACGCCGTGGGACAGCCCGGTCAGCGTCAGGACGCCGAGGCTCAGCACGATCGCGGTGCCGGCGAGCAGCAGGACCAGCGCGGCGGCCCCCACGGAGCCGAGTCCCACCGCCAGCAGCAGGGCCGCCGCGGGCACGGCGTACGTCTCGGCGGAACGCAGGTCCTCGGTGGTGGCACGGGCCAGTTCGGACAGGACCGGGTCCAGGCCGACCAGCGCGACGGACACCGCGCCGTCCGAGTGGTCGCGGGCGACCTCCTCGGCCCGTGCGTCCAGTTCCGGCAGCACACGGCGGGCGGTGTCCGTCGCACCGGTCACGCCGAGCATCACGTAGGCGTGGCGAGGGTGCTGGTCCTCGGTGCGGGGAACCGGCAGAGCGGCCCCCACCCTCGCGTGTTCCGACATCGCGTCGGTGACGGCCCGGGTGATGCGCCGGTACGCCGGGTCGTCGGCGGGCAGCGTGCGGGACGTGAAGGCAAGCATCACCTGCCGGCCGCCGATGTCCGGGAACCGCTCGGCGATCAGTTCGGACGCGGCGGCCGAGGCGGAACGGTCGACCGTGATGTCCGGTGGCTGCAGCATCCGGGGCAGGGAGGGGAGCACGGCGAGACTCGCGGCGACCAGGACCAGCCACCCGGTCATCACGGCGTACCGGTACCGCACCACGAAGGCTCCGATTCGGCGCACCCGCGCCTCCTTCCGCGTCGCTGTCGGGGGCCATTGGCTACCACAGGCGAACCGGGACGTTCTGGGCGCCCGGGGCGCTTCGCCCGGCGGCAGCGGCAGGGACGGCCGGGTGGCACAGGCCCGTGGGTCCGCCGGGGCGCTCCGCGGGGACTACTCGAAGGGGTGACGCGGTGCAGCGCGCGCGTTGACGTCGGGCCCGACGCACGGGTGCTGGTCCGGGGGCGTGGGCGGCGAGCCGCGCGTACCTGCGGGAGCCGGTCAGCCCGGTGGTTCCTCGGGGATGTGCCGTTGACGGCGGGCGCAGCCGGTGGACCGGCGGCGAGTGATCACCCCGGAGGGTGAACACCCGCGACAGGAGTCACGGTGAGCATCCGCTCGGCTACTGTCCGACGCGTGATTCGTGCGATGCCCTTGGCGGCACCCCGTTCGCGCCCGGCCCGGGTCCCCTGCCGGACGGGTACCGGAACGCGGGAGCGTGTGTGCTGACCGCCATCACCGGTGCCACCGGCCTCCTGGGCCTGCACCTGGTGCGTGAAGCGCTGGCGCGTGGGAGGCGGCTGCTGCTGCTCGCGCGCCGGCATCCGCTGCCGGCCACCGTGCGCGTGGAACGGTTCCTGCGGGCGTGCGGCGCGGGCGCGGAAGAACTGCGGACGGCTCGTACGCGCGTGGAGACGCAGGAGATCGTGCTGGAGGACGGCTTTCTCGGGCTGGGGCGCGAGGGCTTCCTGCGGCTCGCGGACCGGATCGACGTCCTGTGGCACTGCGCCGGTGACATCTCCTTCGCCGCGGACCTGCCACGGGCGCGGCGCACAAACGTCGACGGGACACGGCACGTACTGCGCCTCGTGACGGCCGGCGAGCGGGCGCCCCTGCTGTGCCACATCAGCACGGTCGCCGTGGCGGGGGCCCGGCCCGACGGAGTCGTCGAGGAGAAGGAGCTGGACGCTTCCTTCGGCTTCAACACCCCGTACGAGCAGTCGAAGTTCGAGGGCGAGGGACTGGTGCACCGCTGGGTGTCCGAGCACGGTGGCCGGGCAGTCGTCTTCCGCCCGAGCTGCCTGGCCACCCGACGGCCCGCGCACCCCGACCGTCCCAGCCATCCTCTTCAGGTGCTGGCGGAGCGGGTGGGTACCGTGCTCCGCCGGCATCCCGGGCCGGTGACGCTGCCGGTGCCCGAGGGCGCCAGGACCAACGTCCTGCCGGTCGAGCACGCCGCGTACGCGATGACGGAGGCCGCCGGACGGCAGTACGGGGACCTGCCGCGCGTCTGCCACGTCGTCAACCCGCGCCACCTGCCGGTGACCGAGGTGATCGCGGCCCTCGGTGACCACTTCGGCGTCCCCGTGGACACCACCTGGCATTCCACGCCGGGCTCGATCGACGTGCGGCTCGCGCTCCCCGCGTACGCGTGCTGGCTGTCGTTCTCCCGCACCTACGAGGACCGCGCTCTGGCCGGGCTCGGCCTCGCCTGGCCCGACCGGCCCGTCGTCGACCGGGACTACGTCGCGGCGGCACTGCGCTGACCGTGCCCGCGACCGCGAACGGCCGGCCCCCGCTCCTGCCCAACGACCTCAAGGAGACCGTTTTGCCCACGCCCCCCGACCCCGTCCGCGCGTCCGGGCCCGACACGCCGATCGCCCTCGTCGGCGCCGCCTGCCGCCTTCCCGGGGGCATCACCTCCCTGGGCGGCCTGTGGACGGCCCTGAGCGAGGGCCGGGACCTGGTCACCGAGGTCCCCGCGGACCGCTTCGACGCCTCCCGGTTCCTCGACCGGGACCCCCGCCGCCCCGGCAGGACGTACACCGTCGCGGGCGGGTTCCTCCAGGAGCACGACCGATTCGACGCCTCCTACTTCGGCATCTCGCCGCGCGAGGCCGCCCACATGGACCCGCAGCAACGGCTGCTGCTGGAGATGGCGGTCGAGGCGCTGGACGACGCCGGGCTGGACGCCGACCGGCTCGCGGGGACGGACACCGCCGTCTTCGTCGGCTGCGCCGGGTCGTCCGCGCTGGCCCTGATGGGCACCGTCCCGGACAGGACCGGGCCGTACACCATGACCGGCGGGGCCAACTCCATCGTCTCCAACCGGTTGTCGCACGTCTTCGACCTGCGGGGCCCGAGCATCACCGTCGACACCGCCTGTTCGTCGGCCCTGACGGCGGTGCACCAGGCGTGCGAGGCGCTGCGCACCGGCCGCAGCCGCACGGCCTTCGCGGCCGGCATCGGCCTGCTGCTCGACCCCCACCCCTACGTCGGGTTCGCCAAGGCGTCGATGCTGTCCCCGACCGGCCGGTGCCGGGCCTTCTCCGCCGACGCCGACGGGTTCGTACGGGCGGAGGGCGGGGCACTGGTCGTCCTCAAGCCGCTCGCCGACGCGCTCGCCGACGGCGACCGGGTGCACGCGGTGATCCGGGCGTCCGGCGTCAACAGCGACGGGCGCACCCAGGGGATGGCCCTGCCCAGCAGCGAGGCGCAGGAGGAGCTGCTGCGCACGCTCTACCGGGACGCCGGGGTGTCCCCGGACGCACTGGTGTACTTCGAGGCGCACGGCACCGGAACGCGGGCCGGGGACCGCGCCGAGTGCCAGGCGGTCGGCAGGGCCCTCGCCGCGGCCCGTACCAGGGGACCGCTGCCCATCGGCACGGTCAAGAGCAACCTGGGGCACCTCGAGGCGGCTTCGGGCATGCCGGGGCTGCTCAAAGCGTGCCTGGTGCTGCGCCACGGGCACATCCCCGCGAGCCTGCACGCCGAACCGCTCGCCACCGACATCGACTTCGCCGGGCTCGGGCTCGAGCCGGCCGTGACCGCGAGGCCGGTACCGGCCTGCGAGGGCCGCGGTGCGGTAGGGGTCAGCTCCGCGGGGTTCGGCGGCGCGAACGCACACGTCCTGCTCGAAGCGGCGCCCGCTCCCGCCCCCGCGCGGGCGGAGGCCGCCCGGCCGCAGGGCGGTGCGCTGCCCGTGCTGGTCTCGGCCCGCACCGAGGACGCGCTGACGTCCGCCCTGCACCGGACGGCCGACCACCTGGAGACCGTCGGACCCGACTCGTTCTACGACACCGCCTGGACCGCCTGCCGCCGACGGCACCCTCACCCGCACCGCGCGGTGGTACTGGCCCGCACCCCGGAAGAGGCCACCGACCGGCTGCGGGACCGGGCCGCCTCCCCGGCCGTACCGCAGCCGCCCGTCACCGGGCAGCCCGGAAGCGGAAGGGTGGTGTTCGCGTTCTCCGGGAACGGGTCGCAATGGCACGGGATGGGCGCCGACCTGATGGCCACGGTGCCCGCCTTCCGCGCCGCCGTGGCGGAAGCGGACGCCGTGCTCTCCCCGCTGCTCGGCTGGTCGGTGGCCGGGGAACTGGCCGCGCCGGGCGGGAGCTCGCGCATGGCGTGCACGGAGGTCGCCCAGCCCGCGCTGTTCGCCCTGCAGTGGGGGCTCGTGGCCGCCCTGGCCGAACAGGGGGTGCACCCCGACGTGGTCCTCGGGCACAGCGTCGGCGAGATCGCCGCCGCCTGTGTCGCTGGGGCGCTGGACCTGCCCGCCGCCGCGCGAGTGGTGGCCGAGCGCAGCCGGCTGCAGGCCACCACCGCCGGCAGTGGCCGCATGGCGGCGGTGGGGCTGCCCGAGCGGGAGACCCGCGCGCTGCTCCTGCCGTACGGCGGGAAACTGGAGATCGCCGCCGTCAACAGTGTCCGTGACGTCACCGTCAGCGGTGACGAGACGGCCCTGAAGGAGCTCGGACAGCACCTCGCGGACCGGGACGTGTTCTTCCGACCGCTCGACCTCGACCACGCCTTCCACAGCCGGCACATGGACCCGCTCGCGCAGCCCATGAAGGCGGCACTGGCCGATCTGCGCCCGGGGGCGCTGCGGCTGCCGTTCGCCTCCACCGTCACCGGCCGGCTCCGCCACGCCGAGGAGGGAGTCGGTCTGGACGCCGGGTACTGGTGGCGCAACCTGCGGCGGCCGGTGCTGCTCGCCGACGCGCTCGCCGCCGTGCTGGAGGAAGGCTGCGGGGCGCTCGTCGAAGTCGGCCCGCACCCGGTGCTGACCGCCTATCTGCGCCGGGCCGCCGAGTCGGCAGGGGTCCCGGCCGCGGTCCTGCCCACCCTGCGCCGCCACGGGCCGGGCGCGGACGCCCTGGAGGAGACGGTCGGGGGCGTCCTGGCCGCGGGGGCCGGGGACTGGTCGGCGTTCTTCCCCGTGCCCGGACGGGTCGCCGATCTGCCGCCGTACGCCTGGCAACGTGAGAGGTACCCGCTGCCGCCGGCCACGTCCTGGACCCGGACCTGCGGGAGCGGCGCCCTGGACCACCCGCTGCTCGGCGAACGGGCCGCGGCCCTGGAACCGGGCTGGCACCAGCGTCTCGACCCGGCCCGGCTACCGTGGCTCGCCGACCACAAGGTGTCCGGCGCGGTGCTGATGCCGGCCGCCGGGTACGTCGAGGCGGTCCTGGCGGCCGGGAGCCGGGTCCTCGACGGGCCCCTGGAGGTGACGGCGTTGACCTTCCAGCCGCTCACCCTGCCCTGGGACGACCCGGACATGGAGGTCTGGCTGCACACCTCCCTGTCCGACGAGGACGGCGTGGTGCGCGTGGCGAGCCGGGCCGGTGGGACCGGGCAGCCGTGGCGGGCGCACGCCCGCGGGCGGGTACGGCGTCTGCTCGGCCGCGCCCCCGGGGGTCTCGACGGTGGGCGGCACGGCGACCTGCCCCGGAGCGCCGCGGCGGACGAGGTGTACCACCGGGCCCGTCGCGGCGGAGTGGACTACGGCCCCTCGTTCCGCGTCCTCGAGTACGTCCGCACCGACGGCCGCGAGTCGGAGGCCCGCTACCGGGCCGACCACCTCGACGTCGCGGACTATCTCGCGCACCCGGCGATCCTCGACGGTGCACTGCAGGCCGGCGCCGTGCTGCTGGACGACGCCGACGAGACGGCCTTCCTGCCCGCGGCCGTCGACACCGTCCGCCTCTGGCGTCCGCCGACCGCCACCGGGCACGTCCGGGTGCGCGCCCGGTCCGCCACCGCTGCCGAGGCCGTCTGGGACGTCACCGTCGTCGACGAGGACGGCGCGGTCTGCGTGGAACTCCTCGGCTGCCGGCTGCGCCGATTCGACACCGGGGTCCGGCCCGCGGTGAGCGAGTGCGTCACCGAACTGCGCGCCGCCCCGCGTGCCGAGCACGGCGCGTCCTCCGCACCGCTCCCCTGCCCACGAGCCGGAGGGAGAACGACCGCCGCCCCGGTCGACGCGGCCCTTTCCGAGGCCGAGATCAGCCGGGCGCTGGAACTCATGGCGGCGCTCAAGCGCGTGTCGGCGCACTTCGCGGTCTGCGCCGTCGAGGAGATCCTGCCGGGCGAGGCGTGTCCCAGCTGGGCCGGGCTGAGCGGCGCGGGCGTGCTGCCCGAGTACGAGCCCCTGCTCGGCGTCCTGCTGGAGGTGGCCGAGGAGTACGGTCTGGTGGCGGGCGCGGACGCCTTCCGCTCCGGGGGCGCCTGCCGGCTCCTGTCCCCCGGGCGTCCCGAGGAGGCGGTGCGCGCGCTGGCCGCGGGCCCGCTGGGGCGCGGCCCGGAGCTGACCGCGTACGGCATGTGCGGTCGGCGGCTGCCGGACGTCCTGACGGGGCGCTGTGACCCGCTGGAGCTGCTGTTCTCCGAGTCCGGCCGGTACCTGACCGAGGAGCTGTACACCTCCTCGCTCCAGTCGGAGGTCGCCCACCGCGCCCTGCGGTCGGCGGTGCGCGCCCTGGTCGGGACCTGGCCCGCCCATCGCACGCTGCGTGTGCTGGAGGTGGGTGCCGGCACCGGCGCCACCACGCGGGTGGTGGCGCCCCACCTGCCGCGCGAGCGCACCCGGTATCTCTTCACGGACGTCTCCGAGTCCTTCTTCCCCCGCGCGCGGGGACGGCTCGCCGCCCACGACTTCATCGAGTGCCGGACCCTGGACCTCAACCGCGACCCGCGGGAGCAGGGCTACGCGGAGGGGTCCTTCGACGTCGTCATCGCCTCCAACGTCCTGCACGCCACGGAGGACGTGCGCGGCGCCCTGGGCAGGCTGTCGTTCCTTCTCGCGGACGACGGCCACCTGCTGCTGCAGGAGATGCACGACACGGCGGCCTGCGCTCTGGTCTTCGGGCTCCTGAGGAGTTTCTGGAACCGCACCGACCTCACTGAACGCCCCCGCACCCCGCTGCTGCCCCGTGGGCGCTGGCGGGAGCTGCTCAAGCAGACCGGCTTCGGAGATGTCGCACACACCGACGTGGGGGGCGGGCTGGAGCGGGTCGCCTCCGTCATCAGCGCGCGGCGCGCGCCCCGTCCCCACGCCGTCGCGGTCCGGCCGCCGTTGCCCCGGGCGGGTGAGAAGTCGGCCTGGATCATCGTCGGGGAGCCGGACTGCGGCATCTCGGCCGGACTGGCCGAGTCCCTGGAGACGGTCGGCGGCACGGTGCTCCGGACCGGGCCGGACGCCGGCCCCGGAGAGTGGGCGGGCCTGCCGGCCGGCGGCGACCCCGACATGTCCGCCGTCACCGTCGTCCTGGTCACCGGCTCGGACGCGCAGCCTCCGGGTGCCGCGGCGCCCACCGCGCGCCAGGTCACCGACCGATGCGTGCGGTACACGGCGACGCTGCGGAACGCGTCGTCCCTGCTGTCCCGCCTGCCCTCGGACGTCTCCCGCGCGCTGTGGCTGGTGGCGCCGACGGCCGGGGCGACGCCCGCGCCGGAGCCCGCCTCCGTCCCCGCCGCCGCGGCCTGGGGCGCGGCGCGCTCCCTCGCCAACGAGCACGGCCGGATCGCCGTACGGCGGCTGGCGGCGGACTACGACGGCGGCGCGGAGGCCGTGCGGAGGATCGCGGCCGAACTGCTGGACCCGGGCGACGAGGACGAGATCGTCACCACGGAGCACGGCCGGTTCGTGACGCGGGTGACCGACCGCCCGGCCGGGCCCGCGCCGTGTGCCCCGCCGGAGCCCGGCGGCTACGCCCTGCACGTGCGACGGCCGGGCCCCGCGTACGACCTGGTGTGGCGCCCGGCCTCGCCACCCGCGCCGCCCGGCCCCGGCGAGGTGTCCCTCGAGGTCCGCGCGGCCGGTCTCAACTACCGCGACGTGCTCCAGGCGCAGGCCGTGCTCCCGCCGCAGCCCGCAACCGACGGCGGCCATGAACACCCCGTCGGCTACGAGTGCGCCGGGGTCGTCACCGCCGTCGGCGACCAGGTGTCCGGGTTCGCCCCCGGCGACCGGGTCTGCGCCCTGTTCCGGGGCGCCCTGCGCTCGCACCTGACCGTCGACGCGCGAGCCGTGTTCCGGGTCCCCGACGGGATGGACCTCACCGCGGCGGCCACGGTCCCGCTGGCCTTCCTCACCGCCCACTACGGCCTCGGGCACGTCGCCCGGCTGAGCAGGGGGCAGACCGTCCTCGTGCACGCGGCCGCCGGTGGCGTGGGCCTGGCCGCCGTCCAGTACGCACAGCGGGTCGGCGCCCGGGTCTTCGCCACCGCGGGCACGGAGCACAAGAGGAACCTGCTGCGCCTGCTGGGCGTCGACCTCGTCGCCGACTCGCGCACCCTCGACTTCGCCGAGCAGGTCCTCGAGGCCACCGGCGGGCGCGGTGTGGACGTGGTCCTGAACTCGCTCAGCGGGGAGGCCGTCACCCGCAGCCTGGAACTGCTGAGGTCCGGCGGCCACTTCGTGGAACTCGGCAAGCGGGACCTCGCCGCCAACGAGCGCCTGCTGCTGGGCCCGTTCCAGCGGGCCCTGTCCTTCTGCGCCGTCGATCTCAACGAGATGGTGCTGCAGGACCCGGACCGGGCGGGACAGCACGTCGGTCCGCTCGCCGAGGGCATCGCCGACGGCACGTTCCAGCCGGTGCCGCACTGGGTACGGCCCGCCGCCGAGGCCGCGGATGCCTTCCGCCTGCTCCAGCACTCGCACCACGTCGGCAAGCTCGTCATCGCCTTCGACGAGACCCCGCCCCTCGCCCCTTACCCGGCGCGGCACTCGCCCGACCCGGAGGGCACTTATCTGGTGACCGGCGGACTCGGGGGCTTCGGCGCGGCCACCGCGCGCTGGCTCGCCGAGTGCGGCGCCCGCCACCTCGCCCTGGTCGGCCGCCGGGGCGAGCGGACGCCCGGGGCCCCGGAGATGCTGAGGGAACTGCGCGGTCGGGGGGTACGGGTCACGGCGCACGCCGCCGACGCGTCCGACATCGAGGCGATGCGCGCCGTCTTCGACTGCGCCGACCGTGACGGGCATCCGGTGCGCGGTGTCGTGCACGCGGCGATGCACCTGGACGACGCCCCGCTCACCGACCTGGACGACGCGCGCCTGTCGGCGGTGCTCGCCCCGAAGGTCGGCGGGGCGCTGGTCCTCGACGAGCTGACCCGTGGCAGGCGGCTCGACCTGTTCGTCCTGTACTCGTCGGCCGCCGCGCTCATCGGCAATCCCCACCAGGCCGCCTACGTCGGTGCCAACGTCGCCTTGGAGTCCCTCGCCCGGGCCCGTCGCCGCCGCGGGGAGGCCGCGCTGGCCGTGCAGTGGGGCGGCATCGACGAGGCCGGTTACGTGGCCCGGCTGGAACTGACCAGGATGCTGGAAGGCAAGGGCATGGGCCTGCTGACGCCGCGTGAGGCGCACTCGCGTCTGGGCCGGCTCCTGACGGAACCGGCGGAGGTCGTCGCGGTGGGCCGGATGACGTGGGAGGCGCTGCGCTCGTTCTGCCCGGCCGCGGACTCCCCGCGGCTGAGTCCGGTCCTGGCGCCGGCGCAGAAGGTGGCCGGGCACAGCGGCGGCGACCTGCGCGAGCAGTTGGCGTCCCTGCCCCCAGGGGAGGCGCGCGAACTGGCCTTGCGGGCACTGGCCGAGCTGGCCGCCACCGTCCTTCAGACGGTTCCGGAACGGGTCCCGATGGAACGGCCGCTGGGCGACCTGGGGCTGGACTCCCTGATGGCGGCCGAACTCGCCGTCCTGGTGCAGCGCCACTTCGACTGCCAGATCCCTGCCATCGAGGCGATCGCCAATCCGACCCTGACGGCTCTGGCCGACCTGGTCCTCAGGCAGCAGTCCGCGCGGAGCGGCGGCGGGGCACTGCCGGCCCAGCAGACGGGTCCCGGGCAGACCGCTCCCCGACCGGTGGCGGCCGCTCCGGCCGCACGACTGTGACCGGGCCCGGTGCCCGCACCGTCACGGCGACGGCCGCGGGCACCGGGCCGTCGCCCTTCGGACCACGTCCGTCAACGGGCGCCCCCGCAGGCCGACCGTCGACCGTCGGCAGGCCTTCATCCGGCGGACCGGCCTTCGTGCCGGGGGCCGGTCCCACCCCACCGCACTCGAGGACTGTCCGGTGAGCGCACACGACGGCAGCCGCCCCACCACTGCCCCCTCTGCCTGGACCGCCGCTGCCGTACCCCGACCGCACGCCGAGGTACGCCTGTACTGCCTGCCCTTCCTCGGCGGGCCCGCCTCCTTCTTCCTTCCGCTGGTGCCCGAGCTGCCCGACTGGGTGGAGCCGTACCCCGTCGAGCTGCCCGGTCACGGACGGCGTCTGCGGGAACCGGCGGTGCGCGACGTGTTGGAGCTGGCCGGCAGGCTGGCGGACGAGGTCGGCCGGGAGGCGGCCGGCCGCCCCTTCGCCTTCTTCGGCCACTGCGGCGGAGGACTGCTCGCCTTCGAGGCGACCCGTCACCTCAGACGCCGGGGCCTGGCCCAGCCGGTACTGCTCGGGGTCTCCGCCACCCCGCCACCGCACGGGTGGCACTCGCTGGTCGCCGCACTGAGGACGCGTCCGCTCCACAGCCTGATGCCCTTGTTCCGGGAACTGGCCGCGCGGCAGGCCTTGCACGCCTCCAGCGCGAACGCGGTCCTCAAGCGAGAGGTGAGCGTCTACCTGCGCTACCGGTACCGGGAGGAGGCCCCGCTGGACGCCCCGATCAGCGTGTTCGGCGGACGCGACGACTCCGTCGTCCCCCAGGACGCCGCCCGTACGTGGTCCGAACTGAGCCGGGGCCGCGTCCGCCACCGCGTCTACCCCGGGCGGCACTTCTACATCGACGACCGGTGGCCGGAGGTCGCGTGGAGCCTCGCAAGGGATCTGCGGGGTGTGCTCGAGGCGGACAGCCTCGCCTGAGCGGCCCCCTGGCGCGGTCGGCGCTCACGCGCCGACGACACCGTCCGGGTCCAGCCGAGCGAAGACCGAGCGGAACCGGGCGGCGTTGCGCTGCACCTGCTCCAGGTGCAGCCCGATGCGTTCGCGCGCCTGGTCACCGACGGCCGTGAGGTCGGTGCGCCCCCATACACCGAGCGTGCGCAGCAGGGGCAGCAGGACGTGCTCACGGTGGATGTCGAGGTTGTAGATGCCGGCGGCCGCGATGCGCAGGGACCGTTCCCGGAACCCCGGCAGGGTGGCTCCCGGCATCCGGAACTCGCAGATGATGTCGGCCAGCGCGGTGAGCGCGGCGTCCGGGTCGAGGTCGATCGCCGCCCGGTACAGGTCGCGGTAGAAGAGCATGTGGAGGTTCTCGTCGGCCGCGATCCGGGCGGTCAGCTGCTCACCGAGGGGGTCTCCGCAGGCCTTGCCGGTGTTGCGGTGCGCCTCACGGGTGGCCATCTCCTGCACGGTGACGTAGGCCAGGCTGTGCAGTACGCCGGGACGGCCGCTCTCGAAGCCGCGCGAGAGGTGAGCCATGCGCTGCTCCTCCAGACGGACCGGGTCGAGGGCGCGGCGGGCGTGGAGGTAGCTGCGCAGGGCGTAGGCGTGCCGGTCCTCCTCCGCCGTCCACCGGTGTACCCATGTGCCCCAGGCGCCGTCCCGGCCGAAGACGGTGGCGATCTCGTGGTGGTAGCTGGGGAGGTTGTCCTCCGTCAGCAGGCTGACGGTGAAGGAGTCCTGGACCGCGTCCGACATCAGGGACTGGCCGGGCCGCCACGGCTCGCCGTCCAGGGGACCGTCGTAGTCGGTGGCTTCGCTCCACGGCACGTAGGCGTGCGGGAACCAGGGTTTGGCGGCGGCGAGGTGGCGGTCGAGCAGGCGGGCCACGACCGGTTCCAGGGCCACGAGGAAGCCGACCGTCGCGGGAGTGTGATCGTCAGACACAGGGACCTCACAGTGCGGTTTCCGCCGAGCGGAGGACCGCAGCCGGACCGGCGAAGGCGGTGGGTGCCTGAGCGGGCCCGGCCACGGGTGCGCGACGGAGGAGCGGCACGCAGGCCACTCCGGGGAGGGTGTGCTACCAGCCGGCCTTCACGCTGCCGTACGACTGCCGGCAGGTGGCGTTGGTCGCCTCGACGGAGAGGGTCTGCATGGCGTTGCCCCAGACCTTCTTGGCCACGGTCTCCAGGCCGCGGGTCTCCGCGGGGATGGTCGGCGCGTACTTCTTGAACGCTCCGATCGCCGCGGTGGTGAACTTGGTGCACGCCAGGCCGTCGGTGTTCTGGTAGCGGGTGTCCAGGTCCCGGGCCACGGTCGCCCCGTTCGCGGTGGCCCACTCGTTCCACGCCGCGCACGCGGTCTCGGTGAGCGCCTTCTGGTCTGTCTCGCCGAGCGCGGCCAGCTCGTCGAAGAGGGCGGTCTTCACCTTGTCGGGGACGGTGAACTGCTGGACGGGGAACTTGTCCTGGGCCTCCGAGAGGGCTGCGAGACACGCAGGAGGCAGTTCCACCGCCTGGGCGGGAGTGTGGCCGACGAGCAGCGCGGCGGGGATCAGGGTTGCGGCGACGGCGGCGCGCCGGAATGCACGACGAACGGTCATGACAGAAGCTGCTCCTTGCGAGTGGGGGTGTTCGGACCGCGGGCTCTGACAGCAGCCCACACAGGTAAACGGTCGATGCCCTCGCAGGTCACGGAGGGTCACACGGACCGGCGTGTGCGGCGTGAACATCTCGGCCGAGCAGTCTTCAGCACCATGCGCACTGAACGCCTCGCCTCGAAACCGATCGACTCCGCACGCCTGTGGTCCTGCGATCCGCGGCCCGTGGCCCGGCAACGTTCACGCCGGCCGTCCCTCGCCGGGCCCGCCCGGTCGCGCCGACACCCCGTCTCTCCCCCTCGGATCCTGTTCGTCCTCAGGGTGCCCCTCCGGACGCTCTGCTTCTGCACGCCGGAGGGTACGGCTCATCCGTTCACGGTTGAAGGATCACGGGGTGCTCGGTCGGGCGGGCGGGCGGTGGGCCTGGTCCTCGTCGACCGGGTGCCTGGTCGTGGTGGGGCGGTTGAAGGACATGGTCAGGCGGTCGGGTTTGACGGTGACGACAGCTTGCGGCCGCGGCGGTCGTGACGTCAGCTGAAGGTGCGAGCAGTTCTGGAGGATGGTGGCCAGGATGATCTGCAGCTCTGCCCAGGCGAAGTTCTCACCGATGCATTTGCGTCGTCCGTCACCGAATGCGAGGAAGGATCCGCGGGTGGCCGTGGCGTCTGCGTGCGTCCAGCGGTCCGGGTCGAAACGGTCTGGGTCCGGAAAGACCTCTGGGTCGTGCTGGTGAAGGTACGGACTCCATACGACGTCGGCGCCTGCCGGAATGGAGTGTCCGCCCAGCTCGGTGTCCCGGGTCGCGGTTCGCGTCACCATCCAGGCCGGCCCGTACTTGCGCACGGCTTCCTGCAGCACTCTGCGGGCGTAGTAGAGCTGGTCGACGTCGGTGTAGCGGAGTGGCCGGTCCTGGCAGACAGAGGCGAGTTCGGCGCGGAGGCGTTGTTCGACCTGCGGGTGCCGGCTGATCTCGTACAGGGCCCAGGCGAGGGTGGTACCGGTGGTCTCGATGGCTCCGGTGAGCAGGGTGATGGCTTCGTCCTGGAGTTGCTGACGGCTCAGGGGCTCCGGTGCGGTGAGGAGAGTCTCGAAGAGCCCGCTGGGGCGGTCGGCGTGGGGGCATCCGGTCTGTGTCGTCGTTGCCGTTGTGGTGGGCAGTTGGCTGGTGTGGTGGTCGATGGCCTGGTCGATGAGGGTGCGCAGGCGGGCGACCCGGGCCGCGTGGGCGCGGTTCGCCGGCAGCGGCAGGCGGTTGGCCCAGGGCGGCAGGATGGTCTGGCGGATGGTTCCCTTCATGATGGCCGGCATGAGGGCGGTGAATTCTTCTTGCAGGTGGGGCGGCAGGTCTGTGCCGAACAGCGCGACGAGGAAGGCTGCCAGCGTCAGGTTGTTCATGTCGGCGAAGACGTCACGGTGTTCGCCGTCCGTCCACGCGGCGACCATGGACCGAACCTGGTCGATCATGGCGTCGCCGCGGGTGGCGATGTGCGCTTTGTTGAACATCGGCTGCATCAGGCGCCGGTTGCGCAGGTGGACGTCTCCGTCAGCCACGGTGGCGAGCCCGTCGCCGAAGAACACGCGGAGCGCGTCGATGATCTTGCCGCCCTTGGTGAAGTCTGCGGCGTCGGTGACCAGGACCTTGCGCGTGAGGGCGGGGTCGGTGACCACGTAGGCGGGCGCGGTGCCGATACGTATGCGGACGACGCTGCCGTGCTCTCGCAGGGAGGCTATGAAGGGCAGGGGGGTGCGAGCGAGGCGGTGGGCGTGTCCGATCAGGGGAAGGCTGCCCGGCGCCGTCGGTGTGGGTGTGGCGAGTGGGGTGTTCACTGCTCGGCTCTCCTCATGGTGGGGCATTGAGGTGCGGCCGATGCATGCCCAAGATCAATCCCATGGATGCTGTCTACACGTGATCTTCACATGCCGGAGGTGACCGTCGACCGGAAGTCGGCCGTCGGCTGCCTGGGTCCCGGAGGACCTGGCGTACGGCCCCGTACGCCAGACTCCGGCCGATCTGGAGTCCGAGTGACGGTACGTCTGGCCGGGAGGACTTGTCGGCCGGCTGGTGTCGCGCGTCCAGCTGGACGTCCCCTTCCGATCCTGTCGGGGCCCGTAGGACTTGGCGTCACTATGCTGATCACATGACACGCCGTCATCTCCTACTCACCGTAAGCCTCCTGGCTTGCCTCACGCTGCCCGCCTGCTCCACGGACAAGGAGCCGCCGGCCCCTGCCGGGGCACCGTCAGCGAGCGGAGCCGGCCAGGTCCAGCCGTTCAAGGACGACACCGACGTGCCGTTGGCCAGGCAGCTCAGCCGGGGGGAACTCACTCAGGCGATTCCCGACGCTGAGGACGTCGTCCCCGGCTACTACCCCGGCAGTCTGCACAAGCGCATGCCGGGCGAACCCGACGACTGTGCTCCGCTGGACGCCCCCGCGCCGGCCGGTTGGCAGCGGGCGGGAAGTGGCGACTACGACTACCAGGGATCGACCGAATCCCGGGGCATTGATCTGGACGTCTGCCAGTTCGACAACGCGGCGCACGCGAAGGCAGCGTACGACCAGTGGCCGGATGGGGACGAAACGGCGCCTGTCGAGGCCGGCCGGGTCGGAGAGGAGTCAGTGTTCCTGGCCCACAGTGGATCGAGTGGCACGGTCCACGGCTACAGCAGGTCCGGCTCCGTCATCGCCCGGGTCAGCGTGGAGGACGCGGGAGCGGATCCTACGGACGCGCATGACGTGCTCGCTGCCACGATCAAGCGACTCCAGCAGGTCCAGGCGGGCCGACGGGCCACGGCTACGGCAACCGAGATCGCCGAGAGCGAGCAGGCCCAGCACTAGATGATCAATCCCCATGCATGCTCCAGGGCGTGGGGAGGGCGGCTGGCCGAGGTCACCGGGAGACGGTCAGGCGGCCGGCTGCCGGCCCTGGTTGCCGAGGTGACAGCGGGCGGTCAGGCGTCAGGGTCGACTTCGGGGTGCGTGAACCGCACGGGCTTGTCCAGCGACCGGGCGTAGGCGAGTTCGGCTCGGGTGCTGTCTCCGATGTAGTCGCCGACTACGAGCACCTCATCAGCGAGCCGGATCTTCGCCCGGTGCAGATCGCCGAGTCGGACCTTCAGCGCCTCGGCCTCGGCAGGATCGGACCAAAGTGCGTGCGGCGACTTCATGTCCCAGCCCGGCTTGACGACGATCTTCCCCGCTTTGGTCTCACGCAGGTCTGCCTCGTTCATCTCGGTCATGAAGCGGGTGGAGCCGCAGATCACGACGATACGGGGGAGGCTCAACAGCTTCTTCGCGTCGGCGAGCTTCTCCGCGGGGGTGAGCAGTCGCGGGCGTGACACTGGTTCCTCCTGGCGGTGTGGTCCAAGGGGTGTCTGCGGAGACGAGTACGAGGGTTTCCAAGACCGCGTTTCGACGAACGACGTGGACACAGATCTGTCCGGAGCCGAACTCACATCATCTCGGGGGTCTTTGCGAGATTGCCGCCTGCGCCGAGTTCGATCCGCACGAGACGGTGGAGCTTGCCCGACACCCGGGCCCGGCTCCGTTCGGCCTTCACGGACGTGATGGACGGGTCGTCGAGCTACGGCTGGCTCAGTCGCCGTACAACCAACTGTCGTACCCGGCACCGTCCACCAAGTGATAGAGGCCGAAGGCGCCGGGGAACAGCACCAGGGCCAGCACCCCGATCCGCAGCAGGACTGGGGCCGCGACGGTCACAGGCCCGGCCTGGCCGCTGACGGTGCGCCAGTCCCGGCAGCGTCGGACGTCTCCGCCGCAGGCCCACCAGAAGAAGAGCCCGATGAGGATCCCGGCCACGGCCACAGCGGCGGCGAGCCCTCCGGCGACGGCCAGGAACGTCCTCCGGTCGTGATGGTCGCCGATGAACAGGGAGGCCGCCCCGAGCAGGGGCACCGTGGCCAACCCGTACAGGGCTCCGCGCGCCGCCACGTCCCGGATCCGGAGCAGGGGCTGGATGATCGCGTCCTCGGTGCGCATACTCGGCACCGTAGCCCACCCCCGCCGCCTGGATTGCACCGCCTCCGGCCGTGCGGGGTTGACCATGCCCCCGGGTCCCTGCGTGCGCCTACGCGGCGTCCGCGGGGAAGTCCTCTTCCGGGAGGACGACTTCCTCTCCGAAGTCCTCCTCGCTGAAGCCCTCCGCTCCCATCATCGCGGCGCCGACCCCGCCCAGCATCTCCTCGATGTCCAGCTCGGTCGCGCCGGCCGGGGCCGTGAGCGTCTGGCCCTCGGTCATCCGCACCACCAGGCCCAGCTTCTTCACCTCGGCATTCTCGGCAAGCTCGGCGAGGTCGACGTGCACCTCGCTCAACTCGCCGTTCTTGAGCGTGAAGTCGGCCGTGACCTCGCCGTCGGGGATCTCCTTGAGGTCCCCGTCCGTGGGCAGTTCCATGCCCGGCGGCAGCTTCTTCGCGAGCGGACGCATCTCGTCGAGGAGCTCCCCGATCAATGTACGGAAGGGAGCGGTGGCGGTGATGCGCTCGGCACCGTCCTCGCCCTCGGCGGTCTCGAAGTCGACCTCTCGGGCGACGGTCTTGCGGAGCGCGTCCAGCAGTTGCTTCTGTGTCCTGGCGTCGAGGGTCGGCTCCGGCTCGGGCTCCGTCCCGGGCTCGGCGGTGGTCTCCGCCATCTCCTTGGTGTTGATCTTCACCCACTCGCCGTCGAGCGCCTTCTTGAGTCCGCTCGCCTCCGGGGGCAGGTCCTCCGCCGACGGTACGGGGGCGCCCATGGCCTTGCCGAGGAGCTCCGCGTCGGAACGGATGTACGTGTAGTCACCGATGACCCGGTACTCGACGATGTCGCCCCCGTGGGCGCGGACCTTCATGGCCATTCCGACGAGGTCCTTCTCACCGGACTCGTCGATCGGCTTCTTCGACTGCGCCGTCACACTGATCTTCGCGTCACTGAGCAGGTCGGCGACCTCGTCGGGGATCTCCTCGCCGGGCTCCGGGTTCGACAGGGCGTCCAAGGCCTTCAGGCTCTGGGCGTCGGTGTCGAGGTCGAGTTCGAAGGAGATCGTCTTCTCCTTGCCGAGCTTGCCGAACGCCTGGTCGAGTTTCTGTCCCGCGGAGATCTGCTCGACGGTGCCGCAGGCGGCCGAACCCGCGAGGACGGCGCCGACGACTGCGGTGGCGGTCAGGGTCTTGCGTATGGCGGTGATGATGGTCTCCTCGTCAGTGCGATCACGTGTGATCGTCGGCAAGACTTCTGACGGCGCCCGATGGTTGCCCTGTCCGCCCCGGCCGAGGCGGATCAGTGATGGACGGGCTCCGCGCCGGGGCGGCTCCGGGGACGGAACGTCCGCCGGCAGGTGGCCGTGGAACGCCCACTGTGCGGCGGATGGGCAGCGCTGGGTCGTACCGGTCACCTGCTTGTCGTGGCCGCCCAGGTGGCTCTCGTCCGTGTCCGGCGGGTCAGGTCCTCGACAGTGAGGGGTTCGTCCAGCCGCTTCAGGCCAGACAGGTGGGGCCCGGCTCGCCGTGGCAGCGGAGCCCGGTGGCCGCCATTTCCTCGTCGAGGCAGCCGGAAGCATCGCCGCGACGGGCGCCGTGCTGCTCCGGCGGCCATGATCGGACGTGAGACGTGGCCGACCGCCGCGTCGGTGACTCGGAAGGAGCATGGTGAGCAGCGACGGACTCCCGAAGGCCGAGCAACTGCACTGCCTCGTCACCGGGGCGACCGGCTACATCGGCGGGCGCCTGGTGCCGGAACTGCTCCAGGCCGGCCACCGTGTGCGCTGTCTGGCCCGTTCCCCGGGGAAACTGCGGGATCACCCCTGGGCGGGGGATGTCGAGACGGTGCGCGGGGATGTCACCGACGCCGAGTCGGTCGCCGCCGCCCTGCGCGGCATCGATGTGGCGTACTACCTGGTGCACGCGCTCGGGGCCGGTTCCGGTTTCGAGGACGCCGACCGCCGAGCGGCCCGGACCTTCGCCCTGCAGGCGCACGCGGCCGGGGTACGGCGCATCGTCTACCTCGGCGGACTCACTCCTCACCAAGTACCGGAGCAGTCGCTCTCGCCGCATCTGCGTTCCCGGGCCGAGGTGGGACGGATCTTCCTCGAGTGCCCCGTGCCCGCCACCGTGCTACGAGCGGCGGTGGTCATCGGATCGGGGTCCGCGTCGTTCGAGATGCTCCGCTATCTGACGGAGCGGCTGCCGGTCATGATCACCCCCAGTTGGGTGCGTACCCGCACGCAGCCCATCGCGGTCCGTGACGTGCTGCGCTACCTGGTCGGCTCGGCGACCATGCCGGCCGGCGTCGACCGGGCCTTCGACATCGGCGGACCGGACGTCCTGACGTACCGCGAGATGATGCGCCGTTACGCCACCGTGGCCGGGCTGCGGCACCGGCTCATCGTGCCCGTGCCCGTGCTGACCCCGCGGCTGTCCAGCCACTGGGTCGGCCTGGTGACCCCTGTTCCCGCCTCCCTCGCCCAGCCCCTGACCGAGTCCCTGCGTCACGAGGTCGTCTGTCGCGAGCACGACATCATTCGGTACGTGCCTGATCCTCCTGCTGGGCCGTTGCCCTTCGAGGAAGCCCTGGCCCTGGCCTTGCGCAGGGTACGGGAGGCGCAGGTCGCCACGCGCTGGTCGTCCGCGGCCGCCCCGGGAGCGCCCAGCGATCCCCTGCCCACCGACCCCGGCTGGGCCGGTGGCAGCCTCTACCGTGACGAGCGGCAGGTGCCGGTCGACGCCTCACCCCAGGCGCTGTGGAAGGTCGTCGAGGGCATCGGCGGCGACAACGGCTGGTACTCCTTCCCGCTCGCCTGGGCGGTGCGCGGTTGGCTGGACCGATTCGTCGGAGGGGTCGGCCTGCGCCGCGGACGACGCGACGCCGAACGCCTGCGGGTCGGTGACTCGTTGGACTTCTGGCGGGTCGAGGAAATCGAACCGGGCCGTCTGCTGCGCCTGCGGGCGGAGATGCGACTGCCGGGCCTGGCCTGGCTGGACATGTACGTCGAAACGGACGCCGAGGGCCGCACCCGTTACCGCCAGCGCGCCCTGTTCCATCCTCGCGGGCTGCTGGGTCACGCCTACTGGTGGTCCGTCTCCCCGTTTCACGCCGTCGTCTTCGGTGGCATGGCCCGCAACATCACCCAGGCAGCGGCCAGGGGCATGAACGCAAGCAAGAACACGTCCCGCCCCTCGCGCTCGCGACGCCCACGCAGCCGGTCGAGATCCACCGACGGGCCGGCAGACGCCGATCCGATCCGCGGCCGCGACTGAAGACAGACCTCCGTCGCGCACTGGCTCTTCGGCGACCAGCCCGGTCCGCACTTCCTCGCCCCGGGGTACCGACGGGCCCGACGGCGAGTGGTGGCGGCCAGGCGGTGCGGATGCCTCGGCGGTCGCCGTCACCGGAGGACACGGACGGAGAGACTCCGACGGAGAGTCTCGGACATACACGCCAAGGGTGATGAACAGCCCGTACGGGCCTGTCGGAGTCTTTGCCGCTGCCAGACTTCCGGCAGGGGACACGCCGCTTGGGGGCGTGGGCGAGGCGGGGTGGGTGTGAACGAGCACAGCGCGGCCGGAAATGCCGCTCCAGGTGTGGTGGCGGCGTCGGGCGCGGTGGCCCGCAGCGGTCTGCCCGGCGGACGCCGCGCGCCGGGGAGCCGCGCAGGGCAGGGGGACGGGCCGGCCGAGCGCGAACGCGGCAGCGGCCCCGCGCGCACGGTGCCCCGGCACGTGGCATGTGTGATGGACGGGAACGGGCGGTGGGCCCAGCGGCGCGCACTGCCGCGCTCGGCCGGTCACCGGGCCGCCGAGGCCACCGTCATCGAGGTCATCGAGGCGGCCAGGTCCGCGGGCGTCGAATGGCTCACCCTGTACGCCTTCTCCACCGAGAACTGGAACCGGCCCGGCGCGGAGGTCGACTACCTGATGAGACTGGTCCGCCGGGTAGTGCGCAAGCACGCGCCCTTCCTGCTCGCCCGCGGCGTCCGCTGCCGCTTCCTGGGGGTCACCGACCCGCGCATCCCCCGCGAACTGGCGCAGGACTTCGAGGACCTGACGGCATTGACCGACGGCAACCGAGGCATGACGCTGACCGTGGCCTTCGACCACGGCGGGCGCCGGGACATCGTCGAGGCCGCCCGGTCGCTCATCCGGAACGGGACGCCCGCGGACGAGGTGACCGAGGGCCTCTTCGCCCAGCATCTGCCGTTCCCGGACACCCCGGACGTGGACCTGGTCATCCGTACGTCAGGCGAGCAGCGCATCTCCAACTTCATGCTCTGGAAGGTCGCCTACGCCGAGTGGACCTTCCCCGAGGTGCTCTGGCCGGACTTCCGGGCCCCCGACTTCCTGCACTGCCTGCACACCTACCGGCGCCGCGACCGCCGCTTCGGCAGTCTGCCTCCCCAGACGAACGGAGACCCACGATGACCACGGACACGATCCCCGCCGACGCTCCGCACCCCGACGAGGAACCGCCCTTGTTCGGTTCCGGTTCGCAGTTCCACGCCTTCTTCGACGACCCGCGCTGGGCACTCGCCATGATCCGCGCGACGGTGCTGGAGGCGGCCCACCCGCAGATCGGCGCGGCCCTCCTCGACAACTCCACCTTCGTGGCCCATCCCTGGCGCCGGCTCCGCAACACCTTCCTCAGCATGCGGCGCATGTACAGCGGCGACCCCGTGGTACGTGAGCGGGAGGCCGCCCGGCTCAACCGGCTGCACGCGCGCATGAGCGGCACGGACCTCCGCGGCCGGGCCTACGACGCGATGGACCGCGCCACTCGCGCCTGGGTGATCGCCACCCTGTTCGAGAGCGCCGTGACGATGTGCCGGCTGAGCGGCCAGCCCCTCGAGCAGCGCACGATGGAACGGATGTACGCCGAGTACCGCGCGTTCCTCGCCGCGCTCGACGGTGACGCCACGGAACTCCCCGAGGAACTCCACGACTTCTGGGCCTACTTCGACCGCGTCGTGGAGGAGGAGCTGGAGAACACCGAGGCGGCCCGCATCATCCTGTACCGGCTCTTCGACCATCTGCCCGCCCCGGCACTGCTCGACGGAGCGCCGACCGTGTGGGCGGCGGGCCGGGCCGTCGCCGGACCGCTCTTCGGCGCGATCACCGTGGCCTCGCTCCCCGAGGCGTACCGACGCCGGGCCGGCCTGCCGGAGATGCCCGGCGCCGACACCCTCATGCGGGGTGCCTACCTCGCCGCCGGACTGGCCCGCTTCCTGCCCGAGGGCTGGCTCAACGCGGAGAACATCATCGACTTGCTGACGCTCTCGACCGGTAGCGACGACCCTCGCGCCCGGACCGTCGCCGCCCTGCGCGGTCGCATGAAACGCGCGTCGGCCCTGCTCCGCCTGATCACCCCGCTGGGCGGTGTGACCGATCCGGGCCGGGCGTCCGCGCACACGGGCGAGGGCCGGCACTCGGCGGAGGAGTTCTTCCGCCAGGTGCTGGACCAGACCGGCGACGGCCACCTCGACTGGCCGGACCTCGCGGCGATGGCCCGGGAACTGTCCACGCGCCTGGACCTGGACGAACCGGAGGAGACGCGGCTCTACGACGCCTTCGCCTCCTGGTGGCACGAACTGCAGGAAGCCCTCGACACGGACGGTGACGGCCGGGTCAGCGCCGACGAGTACGCCGCCGCCGTCCCCTCCCTCGCCGGGCCCGCGCTGATCCGCGTCGCCGAGGTGCTTTTCGACGCGGCCGACGCGGACGGCAACGGCACCATCGACGCGGACGAGTACCGGGCGCTCTTCCGTACCGCTTTTCACCGCGACCTCGCCGCCGGCGACGGGACCTACGGCCGGAGCGCCTTCGTGGGCGACTTCGTCTCCTTCATGTCGGCGCGCCGCACGAGCACTCCGTACGATCCCCTGTTCACGGACGCCTAGGCCGTACCCGCGAAGGCGGGCGCCGCTCGACCTCGCCGGGCGGCGTCGACGCTCGCAGGCCTTCCGGATGCCCGTGGTCGAGCACACCCGTCCCATCCCGCCCCTGCTCGTACCCGCCGGTGTTCTCGTCACCCCGGCACCTGCACGGGCAGTCCGGATCGCCGGCCTGGTACAGGCCGGGTCCTCGGCTGGGCCATGAACTACCCCGTCGGCCTGCCTCTGTTCGCCACCCGGCGAACATACGCACGGCCGGGTCATCAGTTCCTCGTGTCCACGCTCTCCCCTGTCGCCGCCGGTCGCCGCGGGGGTGACGGAGCCGGGCTGCCGCGGAAGCGGACCGCGGCCGGCACGCCTGGGCGGCGGAGATTCTCGTCGGCCGGGCTCTGCCCGGACCGGGCTGACGGCGGACGGTACCTGAGTAGGAACTGAGTACGTGCGCTCATGCCCGGCGAGGTGAGGGGGACGACACTCCGTGGCATGACGAACCCGCTGCCCCCGGCCGAGGAGCTGCGGCTCCTCGACGCCGAGTTGTGGCAACTCGACGCCCGCCGGGCCGTACTGCTGCAACGCCGCGCCTGGCTGATCCACACGTTGCGTGCGGCCACCGGCCCGCACGGCGGCCGGGGTCACGGATCCGTACCGCCGTTGTGGCCGAGCCGCGGGGCTGCCGGCACTCCCCCGCCGGACGCCACCGCCCCCGGCGTGCAGAACGTCCTGCTGGTCCTCGGCGGGATCCTGCTGACGGTCGCCGCGGTCGCGTTCAACCTGGTCAGTTGGGGGCACCTGGGGATCGGCGGACGGTCGCTGGTGCTCGGCGCGGTGACCGTCGGGGTGCTGACCGCGCCGGTGGCGCTGCTGCGCCGTGGGCTGGCCTCGACGGCCGAGGCGGTTGCCGCTCTGGGGGTCGCGCTGACCCTCCTCGACGCCTACGCGCTGCACGAGGTGGTGTTCATCGGCACGGGTGCTCTCACCTACACGGCCGCCGCGTCGGCCGTCCTGGCCGGTGGGTGGGCCGCGTACGGCGCGGGAGTGGGCGCGACGGTGCCGGCGGATGCTCCGGTGTCCGAGGGACCGGGCCGCAGGGGCACGCGGCTCGTGCTCCGTCTCCCTCTCCCGCTGGCCGTGGCGACCGCCCATCTCCCCCTGCCCCTGTGGGCGCTCGCCGTCGGCGCGGGTCCGTACGCCCTCACGGCCGTACTCCTGGTGACCGCGGCGGCGGGGGCCGCCGTCGCCCTGCGGACGACACTCACGCCGGTACGGATCGTCGCGGCCGTCGGCTCGCTCGGCACGGGCGCGGTCGGAGTCCTGTCGGCCGGCTGGCTCTGCTGGACTGCGTCCGGCCCGGGAGCCTCCGCACGCGCGGCGGCGCTCCTGATCCTCGCGGCCGCGATCGCCCTGGCCGCGGCCCGGGCCGTTCCGAAGCCGGAGGCCGCCGTGGGCGCGGCGCTGACGGCGGGTCTGTGCCTGGTCGCCGGGGCGGGCGGGGTACTGCGGACCTCGCTGCCCGGCGAGTGGACGGCCCCCGGGTGTCTGGCCTGCGGGGTCGCCCTGCTGGCGGTCGTCCGGACGCCGCTCGGGGAAACGTCACGCCGGGGGCTGGTCGGGGCCTCGTTCGCGGTCCAGGGACTCGTGGTGCTGTCGGCGGTCCCGCTGGTCGCCGGTACGCTCCTCGGCCCGGTGTTCCAGGTGGAGCGGCCCTGGTCCGGCGCCCCCAGGGGCTTCAGGGCCGCGGTGTTCACGGACGTGCCGTGGCCCGCGCACGCCGGCACCGTGCCGCTCGTGCTGGCCGTCGTCGCGGGCGTGCTGGCGGTGGCTTCCGGCCGCGGCGAGAAGTGGCGGCCGCACTGCGCGGTCGGGGCGCTCGTCCTGGGCTGGGCCGCACTGCTCGTACTGCCTCCCGCACTCGGGCTGCCCTACACCGCCGGCCTGGTGGCACAGGGCGGCGTGGTCGTGGCCGCGCTGGGATGCGCGGAGTGGGCCCGCCGCGCCGCGGCCGGGACGTCCCACGTGGCCGTCGGGGCCGTTGTCCTCGCCCTCGTCACCTCCGTCGATCTCGCTCTGGTCTCGCTGGCGTCCGAGTCGGCGACGATCGGTGTGCTCGTTGCTCTGACGCTCCTGTTCGCCGGCGCGGGCACGCGTCCGGGCTCCGGCCCGTTCGCGGCACCCGCCTCCCTCGTGCACGCCGCCGCTCTCGCCTGTGCGATCGGCGCGTCCGCGGGCCGGCCGCCGCACCACACCGCGCTGCTGGTCGTCGTCGTGTCCGCGGTCGCGGCGCTGCTGGCGGCGCGCTCCTCGGGCTCGCCCGTCACCGTGCCCGTCGAGGGAGCGGGCGCGGCGGCGGGACTGCTCTCGCTCGCGCTCGCCGCGACCGATCTGCCGATGCTCGCCCTGGTGCTCTCGGTGGGCGGGGTGGTCATGGCCGGGACCGCGATACGACCGGACCGACGGGCAGCCGGTCACGTGGCCGTCGTGCTCTTCGTGCTCGCCGCTTGGGTGCGACTGGCGGCCTGGGACGTCACCACGCCGGAGGCCTACGCCCTGCCGGTGACGGTGCCCGCGCTGGTCGTCGGCCACCTGAGCCGCCGTCGCGACCCCGCGCTGTCCTCCTGGACGGCGTACGGTGCCGGCCTGGGCCTCGCGCTGGTGCCGAGCCTGCTCGCGGCATGGGGGGACCCGCACTGGTTCCGGCCGTTGCTGCTCGGTACGGCCGCGCTGGCCGTCACCCTGGTCGGCGCACGGAGCCGGCTCCAGGCGCCGCTGGTCCTCGGTGGGTCCGTGCTCGCCCTGGTCGCACTGCACGAACTCGCCCCGTACGTCGCCCAGGTCGTCGGCGTGCTGCCCCGGTGGGCGCCTCCCGCACTGGCCGGTGCGGTGCTGCTGGCCATGGGCGCCACCTACGAGCAGCGCCTGCGCGACGCACGGCGGGTGCGGGAGGTGTTCGCACGGTTCCACTAGGTGTTGCGGGGCAGAAGGTCGCCGACGCTGCCGGTGGGGTTTCAGGTCGTGGGGTCCCAGAGTCCTTCGGCCTTGCCGCGGGCGAGGTGGTCGGCGTAGACGCCGACCTTCCAGGTGATGACGGACCGGCACTCCTCAAGTGCCTGGATCTGTGCGTCTACGCGCCGCCGGTGGGCTTCGAGAAGCCGCAGGCGTTCCGCCTCGTTTCCCGGACCGTGCCGCACCAGCTCGGCGAACTGCTTGAGGTCGGCCAGCGGCATCCCGGATTCCCGTAGCTTGACGCAGATCAGCAGCCAGTCGACGTCGAACGCCCTGTACCGTCGCCGGCCTCCGGAGGTTCGCCGGACCGGTCCTACGAGCAGTCCCTCGCGCTCGTAGAAGCGCAGCGCGTGGACGCTGAGTCCGGTCTGCTCGGCCACGTCGCCGATGCTCAGTGGCGTCGCAGGAGTCTCGGTGGTTGCCATGCGTCGCAGTCTAGGACTTGATCTAGACCTCGCTCCAGATCGTAGCTTCGATGGCATGACCAGCATTGATCAGCAGCCGCTCGGCTCGCCCTTCTCCGCCGCCAGCACTGCCCAGGACGTCACCGCGGGCCTCGACCTGTCCGGCACGAGCGCCGTGGTGACCGGGGGCTACTCCGGGCTCGGCCTGGAAACCACCTCCGCCCTCGCGGCCGCCGGAGCCCGCGTCATCGTTCCGGCGCGCCGTCCTGATATCGCGCGGGCCGCACTCGCGCATGTGAAGGGCTGCGAGGTCGTCCCCATGGACCTGAACGCCCTCGCCAGTGTGCGGGCCGCCGCAGCACATATCCGCGACTCCCTGGCCAGGCTCGACCTGCTCATGGCCGTCGCCGGAGTCATGGCCACTCCCGAACGGCGCGTGGGACCCGGCTGGGAGGGCCAGCTCGCCGCCAACCACTTCGGGCACTTCGCCCTCGCCTGCGAGCTCTACCCGCTCCTGGCCGCCGCCGACGGCGCGCGGGTCGTGGTCAACAGCTCCGCCGGCCACACCCTGACCGACATCCGCTGGCACGACCCGCACTTCCGCACCGGCTACGACAAGTGGCTGGCCTACGGCCAGGCCAAGACCGCCAACGCCCTCTTCGCCGTACACCTCGACACACTCGGGCGCGGCGACGGCGTCCGGGCCTTCTCACTTCATCCAGGCAAGATCATCACCGGGCTGCAGCGGGACATGACACTCCAAGAACAGATCGACCGCGGGTGGGTGGACGAGCACGGCAACGTGATCGCCACCGACTTCAGGACCCCCTCCCAGGGCGCCGCCACCGGCCTGTGGGCCGCCACCTCCCCTCTCCTCGCCGACCGCGGCGGCCTCTACCTGGAGGACTGCGACATCGCCGGCATCTCCGCCCCCGAAGCCTCCATGGACGACGGCGGCGTCCGCGCCTACGCCATCGACCCCGATGCGGCCGCACGGCTGTGGGACCTGTCCATCGCCGCGACCGGCACCGCCCCGATCACCCGATGACGCCACCGCACCGCAACGCACCACTGCCCATCGCAGGCCGACGTCGCCTCGTCGAACGCCGCCGCCCCCGCCCGATCCGACCCGGCTTCGGACGCCCGCCGGTTCCTCGATCCGTACGGAGCCGGCAACGGGAACATCCGCTGCGACCACCACCGCCCGCACAGCGGAACGGGCGGCCTGCCGCCCGCAGCACGCGTCACCGACGTCCGGCCCTCCTGCAACTGGGGACCTCGGTCGCAGACGCGTCCGCGCCGTTCGATCAGAGCTTCTGAGCGGGCAGCGCCCGGTAGGTGTCCGCGAGCCGGGCCATCACGGGGTGCGAAGCGGGGTAGGTCCTGTGGTCGATCCGGGTGAGGGGACGCAGGACCGTGGCCGCGTTCGTGGCGAAGACCGCCTCGCAGTCGTCGAGGTCGGAAAGGCCGATCAGCTCCGTCGGGTCTCCCCCGGCGCGACGCAGGAGTTGCCGGGTCGTGCCGGAGAGTACGTCTCCCCCGGGCCAGACGACCCGGCCCTCGCGGACCAGGCCGATGTTCCAGGTGCCGCCCTCCAGCACTTCGCCGTCGGCTCCCGTGAACAGCACGTCGTCGTAGCCCTCCCGCCGGGCGCGGCGGCGGAGCCGGAGAGCGGGCCCGAGAGCGACCGACTTCACCTCGGGCAGGTCACGGCGGTGGACCGCGGTCCGCACCCGCAGGGGCCCCGGGTCGGCCTCCGGAGCCGGCCGTGCCGTGACCAGGATGCGCGGACGGGCGTCCGCGTCGATGGTGGCCAGGTTCAGTGCCGGGTCGAACACGGTGATGCGGATGATCCGGCGCCCGCTCCGCGGTGCGGCCCGGCGGGCCAGGTCGCGCACGCGGTCCGGGTCGAGCGCGGTGTCGAAGAGGAGCCGGCAGTCGCGGATCAGGCGCTGCAGGTGGAGGTCGAGGCCACGTACTCGCCCCTCCTCCACCAACAGGGTCGTGAAGTGGCCGTAGTTGGTCAGGGCCAGGGCCGCCAGGGCGTCTTCCCCGGCGGGTCGGCCGTCGAGTTCGATCATGGCGTCACCCTGTCACGCCTGCCGTGCCCGGCTGGGTGGCCGGCGCTCTCCCGCCGGCGACTCGTGGGGCGGTGAGCAGGTGACGGACGGAAGCGGGCGGGGTGCGGGGCGGCGGTGTCGCCGCCCCGCACGGCAGGTGGTGTCCGGCTCACTTGATGTAGTCCTCGACGACCTTGGGCGGCCAGGTCCCGACCTTGAGAACGCCCATGGAGTAGGCGCGGGAGACGAGGGCCGCCCGGTTGGGGACCTTGAGCGCCCTGAGCAGTCCGGTGACGTGGTACTCCACGCCCTGGCGGCTGAGGAAGAGGCGGGAGGCGAGGGGGATGGTGGAGACTCCGGCGGCTATGCCCTCCAGGATGCGGGCGTCTATCTCGCTGAGCAGCTTCTTGCGCGGTGCCATCTCCTCGGCGCCCTCGGACCGTTCGTCCGCGCCGGACAGCACCACGAGGATCGCGGCGACGTCGGGGGTGTGGCCGCCTTGGACGGCCATGGCGCGCAGCGGGAGCGCGGAGGCGGTGCTCTGCTGGTCGACGGCGATGACTTCGGTGAGGAAGCGCTGCCGCTTGCCCTCCAGCATGCGGGAGAACTGCTGCATGAGCGGTGGCCGGACGCTGGGATGGATCAGGTCGCAGAAGTGCCGGCCGCAGAGGCTGGAGGTCGGTCCGCCGAAGCGGCGGCCGAACTCCTGGTTGACCTGCTGGATGGTGAGCGCGGGATCCAGGCAGGCGATATAGGCGTCAGCCCGGTCGAAGCCGTCGGTGCGGACGTCTGCCGGCTCGGGTGTGCCGGCCGGACCGACCATGGGGGCGCGGTCCATGAGTGTGGCGTGGGGGGTCGGCGCCAAGGAACTCAAAACCCTTCTTCTATCGGTGCTTTAGGAGGAGGGCCAGGTAAGCGCCTGGCCTTGCGAAAAAGGAGGCGACAGAAAAGAAGACGTTGCGATATTACGAACGTCGACGATGACGGGTCAACGTGAGACCGGTCTGACCTGCTAATACTGCGGTGACTTCTTCGGTGGGTACGGTTCCGCACCGAAGGGGTTCGGTCGGGAAGGTTCGGTGTCGGCTGCCGAACCTTACGGCACCGTTGCCCCGGCCGGTGGAACCCTTCCGAATCAAGCCAAATGAGACAGCGACTCCGCACCTCGAACCGACATCAGTGCTCCAGGTCACGGCAGGCTCGCGCCGAATGCGCGTCGACACCGGCCCTCCTCCCGGGAGAAGGGAATGGTGGAAAGCGATTTCCGTCGGACTGCCACTCGACCGAGGGGGGAAACGGAAAAGGCCGGACCCCGTCCCGCGCTATGCGGGGACGGGGTCCGGGGGAATTTACCGTCGAGTCACCTGTGGAAACTCGCGTTTTCCGCACGGGAAACAAGAGCGACGAGTTCACGGCGTCCGGGAATACCCAGTTTCCGGTATGCGTGGGTGAGGTGCTTCTCGATGGCGCGGGAGCTGACGCCCAGCTCGCCGGCGATCTCCTGGTTGGTCAGGCCGCGGCACGCGAGCCCCGCCACCCGGCGCTCGGTCGGGGTGAGGACGCTCTCCGGCGAGACCGTGTACAGGGGTGTCCTCATGGTGCCGCGGATGACGCGCTCGGCCAGCGCGGGGACGCCGCAGGCGGACGCCAGGGTGGCGGCCTCCCGGGCCAGCGCCTCCGGCTCCGGGCCGCCGCCCAGGCGTTCGGCGAGCGAGAGCAGCGCTCGGGCCAGCTCCAACTGGTTGGCTGAGCCGCGCAGGACCGTGACCGCCTCACGCAGCCGAGCGGTGCCCCGCCCGCCTTCCTCCAGCCGGCCGAGCAGCCGTAGCGCCCGGCCGACGCCGACGGGCGCGCCCCACTGTTCGGCGCGGGCGTACTCCTCCTCGGCCAGGGCCCGGGCGGCGCGGGTGTCACCCATGCGACGGTGAACGCTGATGGTCCACGGACGCCAGGGGAAGAGCACGGGATTGTGCCAGCCCGCTGCCTCCATCTGCCGGCCGCAGGACTGCAGTGAGTCGAGGGCTCCGACGAGATCGCCCGCCGCGATCTCTCCGGTCGCCTCCAGCAGGCGGAGCAGGCCGGCGAGGGGCAGGCCCTGGAGCCGGGTCCGGTCGGCCCGGCGCAGCACGCGCTCGGCGAGGGACGGGTCGCGGGACTCCAGGGCGACGATGGCGTGGGTCATGGTCGCCACCGTGCCCAGGTAGTGGTGGTCGGCCTCGGTCATGTCCAGCGCCGTCTCGGACCATTCGCGGGCATGGGCCAGCCTGCCGCGGCCCAGGTGAACGAGGGCCTGTTCGATGTGGGCGAGCGCGTCGGCGGGGGTGGTGCGCTCCTGGTGGGCACGGTGCTCGACGGCGAGCCAGGAGTCGACGGCCTCCACCGAGTCGGCGGCGATCATCGTGATGATCACCAAGGGGAGGGTGGAGTGGACGCGGGCGGAGGTGGCGGGTTCACGGTCGAGGATGCGTTTCGCCAGCCCCACCACCTCGGCGGCGGGCAGTCGGCAGCCGAGGGTGACGGCGCCGAGCAGGGCGATCGTCAACTCGCGCTCCGCGCCGCTGTCCACGGGTGGTTCGGGTCCGAGTTCCCTCAGCCGCTCGGCGGCCGCGGTCAGCTCGAAGGGGTCCTCGTGGCCGCAGTGCCGCAGCCGGGCCTCCAGCCGCAACGCCAGGTCGCGGTCGAGGCCGGCGAGCCGGGAGGCCGGACCGAGTCCCTCGGCTGCCTGGCGCAGCAGGTCGACGACGGTGAGCGGGGTGGGGCCGAGCGGGGTCGGTGAGATGCGCAGCGCGGCCACGGCCCGGTCCCGCGGATCGGGGAACAGGGTCATGGCCTGGGCGATGTGCCGCTCGCAGGCAGGGGGGTCGAAGTCTCTTTCCGCGGTGCCGAGTTCGACCAGGAGGCGGGCGCGCGTGATGCCTTCGGCGGGGCTGTCCAGCAGGGCGCGCCGCAGATAGCGGGCGGCGGTGTCGGGTGCGCCCCGGCGCAGGGCGGTGTCGGCGGCGGCGCTCAGGACGTCCACGGCCCAGGGCTGGTGCCGGGTGACGACGGCCATGAGCTGGGCGGCTACCTGCTCGGCGGGGCTGCCCGAGGCGTAAAGGAGAGCGGCGGCCTCGTCGTGGAGCCGCTCGCGCTGGTCCATGGTGAGGGTGGACTCGACGGCGTCGCCGACGGCGCGGTGGGTGAAGCGCGGTTCGTTTGCGGAGGTGAGCATGCCCAGGGCGCCCAGGGCGCGCAGGGCTCCGGAGTAGCCGGCGCTGTCCAGTTTGGCGAGGCGGGTCAGGGTGGCGACGTCGCCCTGTTCGCCGAGGGTGGCGATGGCGGCGGCGAGATCGCGTACCGGAGCGGGCTGGGTGCGCAGGCTGCTGGCGATGTGTTCCCGCAGCTGGGACGGGCTCAGTCTCCGGGTGACATCGGCGTGTTCGGCCTGCGGGCGGCGGCCGACGAGGTCGGTGTCGACCAGGGTCGACATCAGGAACAAGGGGTTTCCGGCCGAGGCCTCGTGGCAGGCCCGGACGAACTCCTCGTCGCCCGGTTCGCCGAAGCGGTCGCGGACCAGCGTACGGGCGGCCTCCAGGCTGAGGGAGGCCGGCCGCAGGGTCTGGGTGGCGGCCTCCCTCAGCTCGCGGATCAAGGAGTGGTTGGTGCGGGGATCACCGTCGCGCAGGGCGCAGACCACGACGGCCCGCACCCCGTGCAGCCGTTTGGCCAGGAAGGTGAGCCAGCGCAGCGAGGGCACGTCGGACCACTGGAGGTCGTCGACGAGGATCAGCAGTCTGCTGTCGACGCTGACGTTGGCCAGCAGCGAGAACAGTCCGTGCAGGACGGCTTCGGTGGCGGCGATCGCCTGGTCGGCGCCGGGCGAAGCGGCGTCGTCGGCCAGGACGTGCCGGGCGAAGGAGGCGTGGGCGTCCATCCAGCGGTCGCGGACGTCCTGGGGCGAGTCGCTCAGCAGGGGCTCGAAGAGCTGCCGTACGACGCCGAAGGCGAAGTCCTGTTCCATGGGCGCGGCGTTGGCGCGCAGCACCCGGACGCCCTCGTGCCCGTCACCGACCGCGGACAGCCGCTGCAGCAGCGCCGAGCGTCCGATGCCGAGGGGTCCGGTGACCACGACGAGGGAGGACCGTCCTTCGGCGGCGGCGCCCAGTGCGGCGTCGACCAGGGTGATCTCGGTGTTGCGTTCCAGCAGCATGGGGTCAGCCGCCCTCCGGTCCGTGGCTCAGTGCGCGCAGTTCCTCGCGTCCGCGGATGCGGAGCTTGCGGTAGACGCCGCTGAGGCGCAGTTCCACCGCGCGGGTGGTCACCGACAAGGTGGCGGCGATCTCCCGGTTGCCCAGACCGCGGGCGGCGAGGAGGGCGGTCTCGTGTTCGGCGGGGCTCAGAGCGGGCCAGCCGGCCGGTGGGCGTTGCCGGAGGTGCGGTGCCGCGCCGTGCGGGGCGGGCGCTTCCCACCCGGGTGGTCGGCCGGCAGGTGCGGGCGGCCCCTGGGTGGAGCCGGCGTGCGGGCCGGGAGCGGCGCCGTCGGCCGTGGGAGACCTGCGGGAGGCGAGGGTCAGGGCGGTTCTGCGCCCGGCCTCCGCGCTCTCCGCGGAGGCCAGTTCGAGCACGGCGCGGGTGTAGGCGGTGCGAGCGGGCGATTCGCTGAGGGTGGCGACGGCGGCGCGGAAGTGTTCGGCGCGGTTCTCCCCGCACACCACCGCCAGGCTGAGTTCCGCGCGGCCGAGGGCACTGCGGGTGCCCCAGCGGGCGGCGAGCCGCAGTTCCTCGCGGGCCAGGCGCAGGGCCTCCTCGTCGTCACCGAGGGCGTGGGCGGCCTCGGCTGCCAGGGAACGCCAGGGCAGGACCGCCGGGTTGACGCAGCCGTAGTGCAGCATCCAGCGTCCGCAGGCGCGGAAGTGTGCGCGCGCCCGGTGCGGATCGTCTTCGGAACGGGCCAGCACGCCTCGGGCGAAGAGCAGGTAGGCGGTGGTGGCGCACTCCTCGGCGAGGGACGGGACAGGACGGGAGGCGACCTCGCGGGCCCGGTCGGCGCGGCCGTTCAGGAGGTCCGCGACCAGGTTGAGCGAGGCCCAGTAGGGGACGAACAGCGGGTGGAGGCGGGTCAGCGGCAGCTCCGCCTCGGCGGCGGCCAGGTCGCGGGCGGCCGCGTCGGGGCGGCCGTGCCGGATGTGCAGGTCGGCTCGGACGGCCAGGACGTGGGCGATGGCTATGGCGGCGCGTTGCCGGTGTGCCTCGTTGAGCAGAGTGGCGAGGTGGGCCTCGGCCTCGTCGCCGTCGTCGGTGAGTAAGAGCGCGCGGCACGCGAACAGGCGGGGCGTCACGAGCGGGGGGCGTCCGCCGGGGTCGGGCGCGAAGGCCGCCCTGGCCAGTCGGCGGGATGTTTCGAGGTGGACGCCGGCGACGGCGTGCTCCCAGGCTCGCACCCCGGCGACGGCGGGGCTGTGCGAGTGCTCGGGCAGCGCGGGCGCGGGGTGGACGTCCAGGCAGGTCTCGTCGTGACGCAGGAACCGGGCGACCCGCAGGAGGGCGATCAGCTCGTGCCGCTCGCTGACGATGGCATCGTTGTCGGCTGAGCCGGTGTTCTCGAGGTGATGGCCGGAGTCGTTCCGTGACGCCGGGTCCGGCGCGGTTCCGCCGGAAGCGGTCGCGGCGCCGCTCACCGCCCCGTCACGGGAGGCGGACGGCTTCACCGCGTCCCCCACCCGCTCCGCCCGGGGCACGGCGTCGTCGGGAGCGCGCGCTGCGGCGGCGGTGCCGAGGCGGCCGGGAGCGGCGGGCTGGGCGAGGCGGGCGGCGCGGGTGTCGCCGCCGAGGATGCACAGATCGACGGCCTGGGAGCGCAGGCCGGCGCGGGTGTCGGCGGAGCGGATGAGTCCGTGCAGGCGACGCTCCGCGGCCACGGGGGCGGTGACCATCTGCACCGAGGCCAGCTGGAGTTCGACGCGGCCTCTCTCCTCGGCCCGGAGCGGCTCGTCCAGGGCCCTGGTGAGGTAGGCGGTGGCCCGGTCCCGTCGGCCGCTGCGCAGTGCGGCGGCGAAGCCGCGGCGCAGGGTGTCCACCGCCCAGGGCGCTCCCACGGGGCGGGCCCGCAGGAGCAGTTCGGCGATGCCCTGGTCGGCCACGGCGACCCGCTGGGCGAGCCGGGCGGCGCGCGCGTACAGATCGGCGCGGTCAGCGGCGGGCATCTCCTCCAGGATCCGGGCCCGCACCACGGCGTCGTGTCCGGACGGCGACCCGCCGCGGGTGGTGAGGAGACCGCTGGCCCCGAGGGCGGCGCGCAGCCTGGCCTCGGGCACGGGGTGCGGGCCGACGAGCGTGCAGACCAGCGGGAAGTCGAGCAGGTCTCCGCAGACGGCGAGGGCACGCAGGACATCGACGGCGACCGGGTCGCGCAGTTCGCTCAGAGCACGGGCGGCGTGGTCACCGACCACTTCGGCGGTCAGGGCACGCAGGTGTTCGACGTGCTCGGCGCGGGGGGCGCGGCCGGCGCGGGTGAAGCGGTGGAGGACCTCGTGCACGACGGCCGGGACACCACGGGTGGTCTCGGCGAGGGACTCGGTGAAGGCGGCGTCGGCGGGGCCGCAGACGGCGCGCACGGCGGCGGCCACGCCACTCGCCGTGAGGGGCGGCAGCGCGAGTTCGATGGTGCTGGCGAGACCGGTCAGCGGGGTTCCCACGCTCCACTCGGGCCGGTCGATGGCGGTCCCGGTGGTGCTGGTGAGCAGGGCGACGGGAGCCCGGGGCAGGCGGCGGGCCAGTGCCTCCAGCCAGCGCAGGGACGCCGGGTCGAGCCACTGGACGTCATGCACCACGAGGAGGGTGGGCCGGTCGCGGCAGGCGGTGAGCAGGTGATTGAGACCGGGGAGGCCTCCGGGGCGCTGCGGGGCCACGAAGAGGCGGGAGGCCATGTCGCGGTCCTCGGGGGTGAGGAGTTGGGCGACCACCCCGTAGCGCAGTTCGTGCTCGGCGGGGGTGGCACGGGCGCTGAGTACGTGAACTCCCCCGTCCTTCGCCTGCCCGGCGGCCCACCGCAGCAGCTCGCTCTGCCCCAGGCCGGGCTGTCCCGTCACGGTGACCAAGGCGGGGCGGCCGGAGCGGAGTTCACCGATCACGGCGGAGAGAACCGCTTTCTCACGGTCACGTTCGAGCAGTGGCAGGTCAGGGGGTGCCATGTCGTGATCTTATATTTTCGTGGGGCCGGTGGTTCGCCCGTCGAACGTATTGTTCGTCCCTTGCCCGTCTGTTCATCTGCTGTCTCCGGTCCACCGGGAAGCGGCACCGCCCGCTTGCAGGACCGCGCGCAGGTCGGCACGCCGACGCACGCCCAGCTTGCGGTAGACGCTGGTCAGGTGGAGTTCGACGGTGCGCACGGTGACGAAGAGGGACTGCGCGACCTCCCTGTTGCCGGCTCCCGCGGCGACCAGACCGGCCACCGTGCGCTCCGTGCCCGTCAGCATGTCCAGCGCGGACGAGGTGATCTCCCGCATCCGCCCGCCGGCCACCATCAGGTCCTCCCGCGCCCGCCGGGCGAGGGCCACGCAGCCGCAGCGCCTGGCCACCGCGACCGCCTCGCGCAGGTGCTGCCGCGCCTCCCGGGCGTGCCCCGCCTCCACCAGCGCGCGCCCCAGCATCAGCGAGGCGCGGGCCTCGTGACCGCGGGCCGGTGAGGACCGCAGCAGGGTCACCGCCTCCCGCAGCGGTTCCACCGCGGCCGCACCCGGCGTGCTCGCGCCGCGGGCCAGGGCGGCGTACCCGAGGGCGCGACGGGTCCCCCATCGCTCGCTGCGCCCGGCACCCCGCTCGGCGAACTCCCGCGCTTCTCCGGTGCGGCCGAGTCCGCCCAGCAGGCAGGCGGCCTCCAGCCACCAGGGGGCGAACACGGGGTTGGTGAGTCCGGCCTCCTCCATCGAGTCCCCGCAGGCCGAGAACGTCTCCAGCGCCCCGTCCAGGTCGCCGCGGGCCAGCCGGAGGCGGCCCCGTGCCATGAGGTACCAGTGGTACTCCCACACGAAACGGTCGAGTCCCGGCCGTTTGATCGCCGCGAGCGCCTCCTCCGCTCGGGCCACCTCACCCCGTGCGACGAGGGTCGACGCGTGGGCGGCGTGCGCCATGGTGGCGGTGTCCCCCCAGCGTTCGCGGCCGAGGATCTCCAGCGCCGTCTGCGCGTCCGCCGCGGCGTCCGCGAGTGCGCCGTTCTCCACACGGAACAGCGCCCGGGTGGAGAGCGCCAGGGCGTACGTCCACACCGCGGCCTTCTCCCGGCTGTCCCGCAGCACCGCCTCCAGCGCCTCGTCGGCGGCCCGGTCCTCCTCGGCCAGGTACAGGGCGAGCGAGGCGGGCAGCAGCGACCAGGCTCCCAGCGGGGCATCCGGTGTGCGCAACGCACGGCGGGCCCGGCGCGCGGTGTCCGCGGCGGGGCCGCCGTCCGCCGCGGTGAGCACGCTCAGCATGGCGAGCTGCTGGCGCTGGGCGGGAGTGTCGCCGGGCGGCTCGGTGGTCCGGGCGGCGCGCCGCAGGGCCTGGGGGAAGGTGGACTTCTCGTCGGAGCCGACGATGAGCAGGGTCGACTCCGCGAGTGTGCGCAGTTCCCGTTCGGCGGGGTCCGGTTCGGGTCCCAGGTCGGCGTCGAGGGCGTCCAGGGCATCGGTGAGGATCTGGACGCCCTGGGCGGACCGCTGCACGCTCAGGCAGGTCAGGGCGAGCTGGATCGCCGTGGTGGTGCGGGCGCGCGCGTCGGTGGTCAGGGCGTCCGCCTCGTGCAGCAGGCTCAGTGAGCGCTCCGGGTCGTTCTCCGCCAACGCCTTGGCCAGTCGGGCGAGCAGGGCGGGGTCGTCCGGTTCGGCCTCGCGCACACGCTGCAGGTAGCGGGCTGCCGCTTCGGGGGCGCCCCGGTGTTCAGCCTGGGTGGCGGCGGCGCGCAGCACGGCGAGGGCCCAGGGATCCTTGGCCCCTGGCACCAGAAGCAGGTGCGCGGCGCTCTCCTCGGGCGGGCGTCCGATGTCGCTGAGCAGCCGGGCGGCGCTCAGGCGCAGCTCGGCCGCCCCGGCCTTGCCCAGGGCGTCGAGGAACGCGGCGCCCACCAGGTCGTGGACGAATTCCCGGCTCTCGGCCCGGACCAGGCCGGCGTGCCGCAGTATGTCCACCGCCTCCTCGACGTGCAGCACCGACAGTCCGGCCAGGGCGGCGAGGTAGGCAGTGTCCTCGTCGCCGAGCACGGCCAGGGCGCGGGCCGCCCGGCCCACCCAGTCCGGCCGGTGCTCCAGCACCCGGTGCACGGAGGCGGTGACGGCCCTCCCGCCGATCTCGGCGATCTTCCGCTCCCCCGCGTCGTCGGGGCCGAGTCCGGCCGAACGCAGATCGCTCAGCAGGCGTACGACTTGCAGGGGGTTGCCGCCGGTCACGGCCGCCAGACGGTCGACGAACGCCGGCCGGGGCTGTACGGCGGGGAAGACCAGGCCGGCCAGTTCGGCCACCCGCGGTGTGTCCAGCGGGCCGAGGCGCAGCTGAGCCGGCAGGTGGTGGGCGACCAGGTCGGCGAGCGCGTCGGGGGCGGCGGGGTCGGCCTCGCTGCGGTGGGCGGCCACCACGAGCAGCGGCAGGCCGTCGGCCCGGCGCAGCAGGAAGTCCAGCCAGCGCAGGGACCGTTCGTCGCACCAGTGGGCGTCGTCCAGGACGAGGACGAGCGGGCCGTCGGCCATGAGGTTGGCGGTCAGCCAGTACAAGCCCTGCAGCACCGAGAAGGCGTCGCCGGGCACGGCGTCGCCTTCCTGGGGTACGGCGGTGAGGGCGGGCAGGGCGTGCCGGGCGCCGCCGTCCAGGAGGGCGGAGGTGCGGCCCCTTCGGCCGGCCAGGCCGAGCGGGCCGAACAGGACGCGCACACCGCTGTAGCCGGTGGCCGCCTCGACGGCACGGCAGGAGCCGTATAGGACGGTCATGTCCGCGAAGGGGCCGTCGGCGGCCAGGGCGGCGCGCAGCAGTGCGGTCTTGCCGGCCCCTGCCGGACCGTCCAGGAGCACCAGGCGGGGTCGGCCGGTCCGGGCGGCCGCGGCGTGCCCGGCCAGGGCCTCGAGGTGCTCGGTCCGCCCGACCAGTGGCAGGACGGGATGTGCGACGCCGGCCCGGTCGGTCACTTGCTCTCCCTCGCGTCGTACAAGGCGGATGGCGCGATCGGCCCACGTGCTGCGGCGCCGCACGGCGCCGCGGCCCCGCCTGTCGGCGGTGACCGGACGACTGCCCTGCTCCCCCCGCGCCATGCCTACGTATATGTCACATCTACGCCCCGGAGAGGCTCCGCGGCCCCCTGGAGCGAGAAATCTAAGGAAATCCCCCGTCGTGGCCGTGAGATCAAGTGGTGGTGCGGTCGGCATCCTCCGTGTCCGACCCGGCCGGCAGGCCGCACGTCATCGCGTCTCCGTACCCGTCGCACGCCTGACCGGCGGGCCGCGGCGCACCACGGCAGTCACTTCGTGAAAGGGCCCTCATGGACTCCGCCGATCGGCCGATCCTCTTCGTCAGCCTCCCCGAGAGCGGGCTGCTCAACCCGTTGCTGGTGCTGGCCGGGGAGCTGGCCCGGCGCGGCGTGCCCGGCCTGTGGTTCGCCACCGACGAGCACCGGCGGGGGGACGTGGAGGCCCTCGCCGCCGCGTCCCCGGTGTCCTTCGCCTCACTGGGCGGGACGGTGTCCGAACTGTCCGCGGTGACCTGGGACGACACCGTGTACCGCGAGGTCACGCAGTCCTCGCGGTTCAAGGCGCACCGCGCGGTGGTGCGCCAGTCCTACAAGCCGGCGCTCCAGGCGCGCAAGTACCGCGAGCTGGAGCGCGTCGTGGACGAGGTGCGGCCGGCGCTCATGGTCGTGGACTGCGTGGCCGGCTTCGCGGTCGACCTCGCGCTGGCCCGGGGGATCCCGTACGTGCTCAACGTGCCGTTCGTCGCCAGCAACGTGCTCACCTCGCACAACCCCTTCGGCGCCTCGTACACCCCGAAGAACTTCCCCGTGCCCAACTCGGGTCTGCCGCTGGCGATGTCGGGCCGCCAGAAGCTGGCCAACACCCTGTTCAAGTGGCGCACGCTGGGCATGTTCCTGCACCCGGAGATGGGCCGGGTGCTGCGCGAGGACGCGGCGATCCGCAAGGAGCTGGGCATCGCCCCGCCCAACGCGATGACGCGGGTGGACGAGGCCGTAGCCGTGCTGTGCGCGTCCATCGCCGAGTTGGACTACCCCTTCGACATCCCCGAGAAGGTGCGTCTGGTGGGAGCCGTGCTGCCCCCGCTGCCGGAGGCCCCGGACGACCGCGCGGTGGCGGGGTGGCTGGACGAGCAGACCTCGGTCGTCTACATGGGCTTCGGCACCATCACCCGTCTCACCCGCGAGGAGGTCGGTGCGCTGGTGGAGGTGGCCCGGCGGATGTCGGGCACGCACCAGTTCCTGTGGAAGCTGCCGGAGGAGCAGCAGCACCTGCTGCCGCCGGCCGCGTCCCTGCCGCCGAACCTGCGGGTGGAGAACTGGGTGCCCTCGCAACTGGACGTGCTGGCCCACCCGAAGGTGTCGGTGTTCTTCTCGCACGGGGGCGGCAACGCCTACCACGAGGGCGTCTACTTCGGGAAGCCGCAGGTGGTGCGGCCGCTGTGGGTGGACTGCTTCGACCAGGCGGTCCGCGGCCAGGACTTCGGCATCAGTCTGACCCTGGACAGGCCGCACACCGTCGACCCGGACGACGTGGTGGACAAGCTGACCCGGGTCACTTCCGATCCGTCCTTCCGCGAGCGGGCCGAGCGGCTGGGCGAGCTGCAGAAGGCGGCCGGCGGCCGCGGGGCCGCCGCGGACACCGTGCTCGGCCTGCTCGCGGCGGCGTGAGCCGCCCGGCGCACCGGCCGCATCCCGTCGAGCCCCAGCCCAGCGACAGCAACGAGGACCCCATGGCCTTCACCCACCCCGTCTCCCGGCCCTTCCTGACCGGCCGGGAACTGGAATACGTCACCGACGCCGTGTCAGGCGGCTGGATCTCCTCCCAAGGACCGTACGTGCGACGCTTCGAGGAGGCCTTCGCGGCGTGGAACGGTGTGGCGCACGGCGTCGCCTGTTCCTCCGGCACCGCCGCACTCACCCTCGCGCTGCGGGCGCTGGGCATCGGCCCGGGCGACGAGGTGATCGTGCCGGAGTTCACGATGATCGCCTCGGCGTGGGCCGTCACCTACACCGGCGCCACCCCCGTCTTCGTCGACTGCGCGGACGACCTGAACATCGACGTCACCCGCGTCGAGGAGAAGATCACCCCGCGCACGCGGGCGATCATGCCGGTGCACGTCTACGGGCGGCGCTGCGACATGGACGCGATCATGGACATCGCCCACCAGTACAACCTGCGGGTGGTGGAGGACTCCGCCGAGGCGCACGGGGTGCGCCCGGTGGGGGACATCGCCTGTTTCTCGCTCTTCGCCAACAAGATCATCACGGCCGGCGAGGGCGGTGTCTGCCTCACCGACGACCCCCGGCTCGCCCGGCAGCTCGCGCACCTGCGGGCGATGGCCTTCACCCGCGACCACAGCTTCCTGCACAAGAAGCTGGCCTACAACCACCGCATGACCGCCATGCAGGGCGCCGTGGCGCTGGCCCAGGTCGAGCGCCTGGACGACATCCTGGCCGCGCGCCGGGAGATAGAGGCCCGCTACGACGCCGCCCTCAAGGACGTCCCCGGCATCACGCTGATGCCGCCGCGCGACGTGCTGTGGATGTACGACCTGCGCGCCGAGCGCCGCGAGGAACTGCGCGCCCACCTCGACGCACGCGGCGTGGAGACCCGGCTGTTCTTCAAGCCGATGAGCCGGCAGCCCGGCTACCTGGACCCGGTCTGGCCGACCCTGAACGCCCACCGCTTCAGCGAGGACGGCCTGTACCTGCCCACCCACACCGGGCTCACCGCCGACGACCAGGAGTACATCACCGGGGCGGTCCGGGAGTTCTACACCTCCGGCTGACCGGCCGGCCCGCGCGCCGCCCGCCCGACGCGGGCGCGGCACCGCGACCGCACGACGAGAGACGAGGATCGGACATGACGACCAGCACCGGCCCCACGGTGGTCGACTTCCCCTTGCGCACGCCCGAGGAGCCGCTGCCGCTGTCCCAGTACGCCGGCCACCGGCGGCACAGCGGCCTGGTGCAGTCCCACCTGCCCAACGGCGTACCGATCTGGTTGGTCACCCGGCACGAGGACGTGCGCGCGGTGCTCACCCACCCGAAGATCAGCGCCAACCCCGACAACGAGGGCTTCCCCAACGTCGGCGAGACGATGGGCGTGCCCAAGCAGGACCAGATCCCCGGCTGGTTCGTGGGACTGGACTCCCCCGAGCACGACCGCTTCCGCAAGGTCCTCATCCCCGAGTTCACGGTGCGCCGCGTCCGCGAGCTGCGCCCCGCCGTGGAGCGGATCGTCGACGAGCGCATCGACGCGATGCTGGCCGGCGGCAACACCGCGGACCTGGTCAACGACTTCGCGCTGCCGGTGCCGTCCCTGGTGATCTCCTCCCTCCTCGGTGTGCCCCCGGCCGACCGGGACTTCTTCGAGTCCCGCACCCGCACCCTGGTCGCCATCCGCTCCTCCACCGACGAGCAGCGCGCCACGGCCACCCGGCAACTCCTGCGCTACATCAACCGGTTGATCGCCATCAAGGACAAGTGGCGCGGCGACGACCTGATCAGCCGCCTGCTGTCCACGGGGCAGCTCAGCCACGAGGAACTCTCGGGCGTCCTGCTGCTCCTGCTGATCGCCGGGCACGAGACCACCGCCAACAACATCGGGCTCGGTGTGGTCACCCTGCTCTCCCACCCGCAGTGGGCCGGCGACGAGCGGGCCGTGGAGGAGCTGCTGCGGCTGCACTCGGTGGCCGACATGGTGGCGCTGCGCGTCGCGGTGGACGACGTGGAGATCGCGGGCCAGACGATCCGCAAGGGCGAGGGCATCGTCCCGCTGCTGGCCGCCGCCAACCACGACACGGAGGTCTTCGGCTGTCCGCACGCCTTCGATCCCGAGCGGTCCGAGCGGCGGCACGTGGCCTTCGGCTACGGCGTCCACCAGTGCCTGGGCCAGAACCTGGTCCGGGTCGAGATGGACATCGCCTACCGCAAGCTGTTCGAGCGCATCCCCACCCTGGAGCTGGCCGTCCCGCTGGAGGAACTGGCCTTCAAGTACGACGGGATCCTCTTCGGACTGCACGAACTGCCGGTGCGCTGGTAGCCGCCGGTACCACCCCCGCCCTACCACCGAGGAGCCAGACGATCATGCGTGTCACCGTCGACAGCGAACGGTGCGTCGGCGCCGGCCAGTGCGTGCTGAACGCCCCCTCCGTCTTCGACCAGGACGACGACGGCGTCGTGGTCCTGCTGCACGAGGAGCCCGCCGCCCAGGACGCGGACGCGGTCCACGAGGCGGGCGACCTGTGCCCGTCGGGCTCGATCACCGTCCACGAGGACTGAACCCGGCCGACGGCACCCCCGAGCCGGTACCACCAGAGCAAGAAACCGGAAGGACACACACCGTGACCACCGCTGAGGACACCCGGGCCCTGTGGCTGCGGCGCTACCACCCGGCCGGCACCGACGCCGTCCGGCTGGTCTGCTTCCCGCACGCCGGCGGCTCCGCCAGCTTCTACCACCCGGTCTCGGCGCGCTTCGCACCGAAGGCCGAGGTCATCTCGTTGCAGTACCCCGGCCGTCAGGACCGGCGCAAGGAACCCTGCGTCACGGATCTCGGCACCCTCGCCGACCTGATCACCGAGCAGCTCCTCGCCCTGGACGAGAGGCCGACGGTGTTCTTCGGGCACAGCATGGGCGCCGCCCTGGCCTTCGAGACGGCCTGGCGCCTGGAGCAGCGGGACGCCGGCCCGCACACCGTCCTCGCCTCCGGCCGCCGGGCCCCCTCCACCACCCGCGCCGAGGAGGTCCACCTGCGCGACGACGACGGGATCGTCGCCGAGATGAAGCGGCTGAACGGCACCGCCGCCGGTGTCCTCGGCGACGAGGAGATCCTGCGCATGGCGCTGCCCGCGCTGCGCGGCGACTACCGCGCCATCGAGACCTACTCCTGCCCGCCCGACCGCCGGGTGCGCTGCGCCCTGACCGCCCTCACCGGCCGGGACGACCCGCTGACCACGGTCGCGGAGGCCGAGCGCTGGCAGGAGCACACCACGGGGCCGTTCCGGCTGCGGGTGTTCGACGGCGGCCACTTCTTCCTCACCCAGCACCTCGCGGCGGTCCAGGCCGAGATCGGACGCGCCCTCGACCCGGTCCCGCCCGCCACCGCCTCCTGAGCGCCCCGCCCGGGCGAGGGATGGGCCGCCGCCCGGGCCGGTGCTGGAGCCGTGACCGGCGTACGCCCGTCGGTGCCGTGCCCGAGTCCGCTCACCGCAGCCGTGGCCGACGCATCACCGGAGAGCCCGCACACGGCCGGACGGCGACCCCGTCCGTCGCCCTTCACGTCACTTTCCGCTCCCGCGCCCCCGGACAAGGACACCATGCGCACACTTCTCGTCGACAACTACGACTCCTTCACCTACAACCTCTTCCACTACCTGTCCCGGGTCAACGGGCGGGAGCCGGAGGTCATCCGCAACGACGATCCGGCCTGGCGGCCCGGGATGCTCGACGCGTTCGACAACGTGGTGCTCTCCCCCGGTCCCGGCACCCCGCACCGGCCCGCCGACTTCGGCCTGTGCGCCCGGGTCGCGGAGGAAGGCCGGCTGCCCGTGCTCGGCGTCTGCCTGGGCCACCAGGGCGTGGCGCTCGCCCACGGCGCGCGTGTGGACCGCGCGCCCGAGCCGCGCCACGGCCGGACCTCCGCCGTACGGCACGACGGAACCGGCCTCTTCGAAGGGCTGCCCCAGCCGCTGGAGGTCGTGCGCTACCACTCCTTGGCGGTGACCGACCTGCCGCCGGAGATCGAGGCCACCGCCTGGTCGTCGGACGGGGTGCTGATGGCGCTGCGCCACCGCACGCTGCCGCTGTGGGGCGTGCAGTTCCACCCGGAGTCGATCGGGACCCAGGAGGGGCACCGCCTCCTGGACAACTTCCGCCGGCTCACCGAGCGGTACCGCTCCTCACGGCGCGGCGGTGCGGGCCCGGCGGGCACCGCTCCCGCGCCCGCCACCGGCGACACGTCCGCTCACGCCGCGCGGCCCGCACCGGACACGCCCGGCCCCGTCCGGCGGCTGCGGGTGCTCGCCGAGCGGCTGCCGGCGCGCTGGGACGCGGAGGTCGCCTTCGACACGTTGTTCCGCACCGGTGAGCACCCCTTCTGGCTGGACAGCAGCCGCCCCGGCGGTCGCCTGGGCCAGTTGTCGGTGATGGGCGACGCCTCGGGCCCCCTCGCCCGGATCGCCCGGGCCGACGTGCAGGCCGGCACCGTGACCGTCACCGCCGACGGCACCAGCCACACCGTCTCGGAGCCCTTCCTGTCCTGGCTGGAGAACGACCTGGCAGGGCTGCGCACCGAGGTGCCCGAGCTGCCCTTCGAGTTCGCCCTGGGCTGGGTGGGCTGCCTGGGCTACGAGCTCAAGGCCGAGTGCGGCGGCGACGCCGCCCACCGCTCCCCCGACCCCGACGCCGTCCTCGTCTTCGCCGACCGCGCCCTGGTCCTCGACCACCGCACCGACACCGGATACCTGCTCGCGCTCGCCGAGGACGGCGACGAGGGCGCCGCCCGTGCCTGGCTCGCCGATGCCGCAGCCTCCCTCCACGGCGTCGCGGGCCGGCCGCCGGCGCCGTGTCCCCCGGTGCCCGAGTGCGCCGCGGGCCCCGTGGAGCTGCGGCACGACCGGGACGCCTACCTCAAGATGATCGACGTCTGCCAGCAGGAGATCGCCGCCGGCGAGACCTACGAGGTCTGCCTGACCAACATGGCCGAGGTCGACACCGACCTCGATCCCTGGCAGGCCTACCGGGCCCTGCGCCGGCTGAGCGCCGCGCCCTTCGCCGCGTACCTGCACTTCGGTCCGCTGGCGGTGCTCAGCAGCTCGCCCGAGCGGTTCCTGCGCATCGACCGGCACGGCACCATGGAGTCCAAGCCGATCAAGGGCACACGGCCGCGCGGCGCCACCCCAGAGGAGGACGCCCGGCTGGTCGAGGACCTGGCCGCCTCCGAGAAGGACCGCGCCGAGAACCTGATGATCGTCGATCTGGTCCGGCACGACCTGGGGCGGTGCGCCGAGGTCGGCTCGGTCGTCGCCGACCCGGTGTTCCAGGTGGAGAGCTACGCGACGGTGCACCAGCTGGTCAGTACCGTCCGGGCCCGGCTGCGTCGGGACACCAGCCCGGTGGCGGCGGTGCGGGCCGCCTTCCCCGGCGGGTCGATGACCGGCGCCCCGAAGATCCGCACCATGCAGGTCATCGACCGTCTCGAGGGCGGACCGCGCGGCGTGTACTCGGGTGCGATCGGCTACTTCTCGCTGACCGGCGCGGTGGACCTGTCCATCGTCATACGCACGCTGGTGCTCAGCGGCAACCGGCTGCGCTACGGCGTCGGCGGCGCCGTCATCGCGCTGTCCGACCCGGCGGCCGAGTTCGAGGAGACGGCGGTCAAGGCCACCCCGATGCTGCGACTGCTCGGTGCGCGCTTCCCCGGCCGTGAGGAATCCGGTGGGGATCTCCTCCGGCCCACCGCCGGCGTCCCCGCAGAGGCACCCGAGCCTCCAGGGGTGGCGCGGGCGGAGTCGGCCGCCACCCGGTGACCGCGACGGGAGCCGTCCCCCGCGCCGGGCCGGCTCCCGTCCCCGCCACGTTCGTGGCCCGACCGCATCTCTAGGGAAAACCCGGACCGCTCGGCAAGAGCCTTGAGCCGATCCCCGCACGACGGCGACGCTCGACATCCCGGGAGTGATGGTGCCCGTCCACGCACACGACTACGCGACCGATCCACCCGGTGCCACCGGCCGGTCCCTGGACGGGCTGACCCTGCCGGAGGTGTTCGCCGCGGCGGTGCGCCGCGGCGGCGACGCGACGGCCCTGCTCGACGGCGAGCGCGCCCGGACCTGGAACGCCTGGCGGACCGAGGTGGACGCGCTGGCGCGCGGTCTTCAGGAGGCGGGGATCGCCCCCGGTGACGTGGTGGCCCTGCACCTGCCCAACAGCTGGGAGTACCTGACGCTGCATCTGGCGGCCGCCGAGGTCGGGGCCGTCACCATGCCCGTGCACCAGGGCAACGCCGCCGCCGACGTACGGGCCCTGCTGGAACGCGTCGGCCCGGCCGCCCTCGTCCTGCCGCCGCGCACACAGGAGGACGGCGGGCCGCTGGCGGCGGCGACGCTGCGCGAGGCGCTGCCCGCACTGCGCGCCGTACTGGTCACCGGGGACACGGCCACCCCCGGCACGCGGACCGTGACCGGATTGCTGGAGCGGTACTCCGGACAGCGGCCCCACCCCGTCGAGGTGCGTCCCGAGTCACCGTTCCTGCTGCTGCCGTCCTCCGGCACCACCTCCGCACGGCCCAAGATCTGTGTGCACTCCCACGACGGACTGCTCACCAACTCCCGCGCGGCGACCGAGGACTCGGCCGACGCCTACGCCGGTACGGTGCTGACCGCGTGCCCGCTGACCCACTGCTTCGGCCTGCAGTCGGCGTACTCGGCGCTGTTCCGCGCGGGCCGCCAGGTGCTCCTCGGCACCTGGGACGTCGACCGGTTCTTCGAGCTCGCCCGGCGGGAGCAGCCGACCGTGGTGGTCGCGGTGCCCGCCCAACTGCACGACATGGTCTCCCGGGCGGAGGGCTCCGCCGACGGCGCGGGTTTCCGTCCCGACCGGGTCCTCACCGCGGGGGCCGCCCTGCCCCCGGCGCTGGTGCGCTCGGTGCGTGAGTCCCTGGACACGGCTCTGGTGGTGGTCTGGGGCATGTCGGAGGCCGGCAACGGCACCAGCAGCCTGGCCGGGGACCCGCCGGACGTGGCCTCGCGCAGCGTGGGCCGCCCCACCCGGGACGCCGAGATGCGTGTCCTGGACGAGGACGGCCGCCCGTGCCCGCCAGGTGAGCCCGGCGAACTGCACTACCGCAGTCCCAGCATGTTCCGCGGCTACCTCGGCGAGCCGGAGCTGACCGGGCGGGTGGTGTCGCGGGACGGCTGGCTGCGCACCGGCGACCTGGCCTCGATCGGCGAGGACGGGCTGGTCGTCTTCCACGGCCGGTCCGCCGAACTGATCAACGTGGGCGGCCGGAAGTTCAACGCGGTGGAGGTCCAGGCGCTCCTCGCCGACCTGCCCGGCATCGGCCCGCTCGCCGTCGTCGCCAAGCCGGACCCGCGGCTGGGCGAGTACCCGGTACTCGTGGTCACCGAGCGCCCGGCGGAGGACGGGGTCCCGGGCACCGCCGGTGCCTCGGGCGGTGCGCCGGGCCGTCCGCGCGGCACCGTCGGGCTGGACGAGGTCACGGCGTTCCTGCGCGGGCTGGGCCTCGCGGAGTACAAGATGCCGCTGGAGCTGGTGGTGCTGCCCGAACTGCCCCGCACTCCCGCCGGGAAGATCAACCGGCTGGCGCTCGAACGGCTCCTCGCCGAGGACGCCGCGCGTCCCGCGCCGCTCCCGGACGACGTGGTCCGCCCCGACCTGCGCACCGCGCTCGACCTGGTCATCGCCTCGGTCGCCGAGGTGACCGCCGCGTCCGGCGGGGGCGGGGACGGTGGCACGACGTCGGCGCACATCGGTCCGGACACCACGTTCCGCGCCCACGGGCTGGACTCGGTCGCCTCGGTGCGGCTGCGCAACGTGCTGGCCGAGGCCACCGGCCTGCCGCTGCCCGCGGGCCTCGCCTTCGACTTCCCCACCCCCGCCGCCCTGGCCCGTGAACTCGCCGGACTGGACCGGCCCGGCGAGGTGGCCCACGAGACGGGGCCGACCGGAACGGCTGCCGGTGACGGCGAACCGGTCGCGATCGTCTCCATGGCCTGCCGCCTGCCCGGCGGCGCGAACTCCCCCGAGGCGCTGTGGGAGTTGCTGCGCGAGGGCACCGACGCCGTGTCCGCCTTCCCCGAGGACCGGGGCTGGGACCTGGACACTCTCTTCGGCGACGATCCCGACGCCCCCGGTACCTCCGTGGCCCGCGAGGGCGGCTTCCTGCGCGACGCGGCCCATTTCGACGCCGGGTTCTTCCAGATGTCCGCGCGGGAGGCCCTCGCCACCGACCCGCAGCAGCGGCTGATGCTGGAGACCGCCTGGGAGGCCGTGGAGCGCGCCCGGATCGACGCCGTGACGCTGCGCGGCAGCCGCACCGGCGTGTTCACCGGCGCGATGTACCACGACTACGCCGCGGGCGCGGCCGACACGGCCGGGGATCTGGAGGGCCTGCTGCCGGTGGGCACCGCGGGCGGCGCGCTGTCCGGTCGTATCGCCTACGCCCTCGGTCTGAACGGCCCGGCGCTGACCGTGGACACGGCCTGCTCGTCCTCCTTGGTCGCCCTGCACCTGGCGTGCCGTTCCCTGCGGTCCGGGGAGTCGGATCTGGCGCTGGCCGGCGGGGTCGCCGTGATGGCGACCCCGGCCGCCTTCACCGGATTCTCCCGGCTGCGGGGCCTCTCGCCGGACGGCCGCTGCAAGTCCTTCGGTGAGGGCGCGGACGGCGCCGCCTGGTCCGAGGGCGCGGGCCTGCTGCTGCTGGAACGGCTGTCCGACGCCCGCCGCAACGGCCACCCCGTCCTCGCCGTGATCCAGGGTTCCGCCGTCAACCAGGACGGTGCGAGCAACGGTCTCACCGCGCCCAACGGCCCCGCCCAGCGCCAGGTCCTCCGACAGGCCCTGGCCGACGCCGGGGTGAGCGCCGACGAGGTGGACGCCGTCGAGGCGCACGGCACCGGCACCGCCCTGGGCGACCCCATCGAGGCGGAGGCCCTGCTGGACACCTACGGGCAGGACCGGCCGCCGGGACGGCCGCTGTGGCTGGGCTCCGTCAAGTCGAACCTCGGGCACACCCAGGCCGCCGCGGGCGCCGCCGCCGTGATCAAGATGGTGCTGGCCCTGCGGCACGGCCTGCTCCCGCGCACCCTGCACGCGGACACCCCGACCACGCGGGTGGACTGGGAACGGGGCGCCGTACGCCTGCTGTCCGAGGCCCGGGACTGGCCCCGCGAGGACGGCAGGCCGCGGCGCGCCGGGATCTCCTCCTTCGGCATCAGCGGGACCAACGCCCACCTGATCCTGGCCGAGGCACCGGATCCGGTCCCGGACCCTGACCCCGCGCGGGAGCCTGGCGACGGCACGTCCCCCGAGGACTCCGCTCACCCGGCCGCCGCCGTGCCGTGGCTGGTGTCGGCGAAGGACGGCGACGCGCTGCGCGGGCAGGCCCGGCGGCTGGCCGCCCACGCCGCCGCGCACCCCGAGGTGTCCGGCCGGGACATCGCCTACTCCCTGCTCACCACCCGTACGCTGCACCCGCGCGCGGCCGTGCTGACCGGCGACGACCGGGACGGACTCCGGGCCGCCGCGGAGACGTTCGCCCGCGGGGAGGCCCCCGGGAGTGCCCTCCGCACCCTGGCGGGCGGTACGGCGGAGACGGCGTTCGTCTTCACCGGGCAGGGCAGCCAGCGCCCGGGAATGGGCCGCGGGCTCGCCGCCGCCTTCCCCGTCTTCGACGCGTCCCTGCGCGAGGTGTGCGCCCTCCTCGATCCGCTGCTGGAACGGCCGTTGACCGAGGTCATGTGGTCCGCTCCGGGCAGCGGGGTGGCGGCGGCGCTCGACGGAACCGGCTACGCCCAGCCCGCGCTGTTCGCCTTCGAGGTGGCCCTGTACCGGCTCCTCGAGTCCTGGGGGACCGTCCCGGACCGGCTGGTGGGGCACTCGGTGGGCGAGATCGCCGCGGCCCACGTGGCGGGCGTGCTCTCGCTCCGGGACGCCTGCGTCCTGGTGGCGGCGCGCGGCCGGCTGATGCGGGCGCTGCCGCCGGGCGGGACCATGGTCGCGGTGGGTTGCTCCGAGGCGGAGGTCCTGCCCCTGCTCGCGGACCGTACCCACGAGGTCGCCGTCGCCGCAGTCAACGGGCCCCGCTCCGTGGTCCTGTCCGGCGCGCGGGAGCCTCTGTCGGAGCTGACCGCCGAACTGTCCGCCGCCGGGCACCGGACGCGGCTCCTCGCGGTCAGCCACGCCTTCCACTCACCGCTGATGGAGCCGATGCTCGCCGCCTTCCGCGAGACGGTCGCCGGGCTGTCCTTCCACGCGCCCACCGTGCCCCTCGTCTCCTGTGTCACCGGCCGGCCGCTCACCGCTCAGCAGGCCCGCGACCCTGAGCACTGGGTACGCCACGTCCGGGACACGGTGCGGTTCGCCGACGCGGTCGGCCGGCTGGCCGAGGAACGCACCACCGTCTACGTCGAGTTGGGCCCGGAGGCGGCACTCGCCCCGATGGTCCAGGAGTGCCTGGGCGAGGGGGAGGCGACCGCCGCGCCCGTGGTGGTGCCGGCGCTGCGCGGCACGGACGGCGAGGAGGAGGCGAGTGCCCTTCTCACTACCGCCGTACGCCTGCACGCGGCCGGTCTCCCGGTGGACTGGCGGGCGGCCCTGCCGGGAGCGCGCGCGGTGGACCTGCCCACCTACGCCTTCCGGCACGAGGCGTACTGGTTGGCCTCGGTGCCCTCCACGGCGGTCGCCGTGGGGCCGCCGACGGCGACCGTCACGGCCGGCGATCCCCGGGCCGAGCTGGCGGAGCGGCTGGCCGTCCTGTCCGAGGACGAGGCCGATGCCCTGGTCATCGAGCTGGTGCGGGACGAGCTGGCGGCCGTGGTGGGCGGCGGACTCCCCTCCGACGCCGGGGCGGACACCGTGTTCACCGACCTCGGCGTCACCTCCGTGACCGCCGTGGAACTGCGCAACCGCCTGTCCGCCGCCACCGGCGTGCGGCTGCCTCCGACCCTGGTCTTCGACCACCCCTCCCCCGCCGCCGTGGCCCGCCTCGTGCGCGACGGGCTCCGGCCCTCCGGTCCTCGGCGCGCTCGGGACGCGGCCTCCCTCGTGGACGAGCTGGAGGCACTGCTCGTCTCCGGCGCGGCCCTCGACACCGGTACGGGAGCCCGGCTGCGGGCCCTGGCCGGCCGCTGGGCCCCCGCCCGGAACGGGAAGACGGCCCGCGCCACCGGTCCGCTGGACCTGGACTCCGCGTCCGACGAGGAGCTGTTCCGCCTCATGGACGGCGCCGGCCTCCCCGAGGACACCGCGGACGGCACGACCGGACAGACCGACGTCGCTGCCGGCGGGACCCGGTGACCGCTTCCACCCGGACCCGCGCCCTGCCCGCCGTACGTACGGACACACGCACGCGCACGCACACCGGCACGCTCTCTGCCCGAAACGGTTGCGAGCGTGCCCGTTCGGGCACGGCGCGCGGGCCGTCCACCACCGCAGGCGCACGGACGGGGGACCGTCCGTGCCCGTGGCCCGGTCCGGTGCGGTCCGCCGCGCGGGCACCGGACGCGTGCCCGGCCGGCCACCGGCCGACCGGCCGACCTGCGCGGAGCGTCCTCCGCCTTCCACCGGCCGCCCCTCACCTGGCGCGGCCCCACCAGCGGGAGCACCTTTCATGAACCGGACCGTCACGCCCGTCGCCGCCCCGTCAGGACCGGCCGGTGGGCCCGGTGACCTGATGATCGAGGCCGACGGCGTCAGCAAGTCCTTCGGCCCGGTCCAAGCCCTGCACTCGGTGAGCGTCAGCGCGCCCCGGGGCACGGTCCTGGGGCTGCTCGGCCACAACGGCGCCGGGAAGACCACCCTGGTCAACATCCTCACGACGGCGCTGCCGCTCACCTCGGGGCGGGCCGCGGTCGCCGGCTACGACGTGGCCCGCGAGCCCGTCGAGATCCGTCGGCGGATCGGGCTCACCGGGCAGTTCGCCTCCGTGGACGGGCAACTCGGCGGACGCGACAACCTCGTCCTGATCGCCCGGCTTCTGGGCGCAGGGCGGCGGGCGGCCCGGGCGCGCGCCGACGAACTCCTGGAGCTGTTCCAGCTGACCGAGGTCGCCGACCGGCGGGCGAGCGGTTACTCCGGCGGGCTGCGACGCCGCCTCGACCTGGCCGTGTCACTGGTCGGCGCGCCCGCGGTGCTCTTCCTCGACGAACCGACCACCGGCCTGGACCCGTCCAGCCGGCTCAACCTGTGGGAGATCGTCGAGGGCCTCGTCGAGCAGGGCACCACGGTGCTGCTGACCACGCAGTACCTGGAGGAGGCCGACCGGCTGGCGGACTCCATAGCGGTGCTGTCCGCCGGCCGGGTCGTCGCCGCCGGGACCGCCGCGGAGCTGAAGGCGACCGTCGGCCGCCGCACGGTCACCCTGGCCCTCGAGACCGGCGAGGACCGGAACGCGGCGGGCGCGGCACTGCGCGGCGCGGGGTTCGCCCCGGTGGTCGGCGAGGAGGACCCCCGCGCCGTCGTCGTCCCGATCGACGCCACCCGGGAGATCGCCGAGGTCGTCCGGGCCCTGGACCAGGTGGGCGTCGAGGCCACCGAGCTGACCTTCGGCGAGCCCACCCTGGACGACGTGTACCTGGCACTCGCCGATCAGTCCGCGTCCCGCACGCCTGCGTAAGGCCCCGGCCCCCGGCGCCGTACACCCTCACCGAAACACCGCGACACCCGGCGGGCGGAACCGCCGCCCGACGTCTCCTGTGGAGGACCCCGTGACCACTCAGCTGCCCCCGGCCCCCCGTCCGGCCGCGCCCCGGACCGCGGCCGGCACGGCGCCCGTGTTCGGGGGGACCTCGCTCCCCGCCCAGATACGGATCCTGACCGGGCGGTCGCTGCGGGCCATGGTGACCGACCCCGGCATCGTCCTCTTCGGCCTGATCCAACCGGTGGTCATCCTGTTCGTCCTGACCCAGGTGTTCAGCAAGATGGGCATGCCGCCGCACTTCCCGGAGGGCGTCAGCTACCTCGACTACGTGCTGCCGGCGATCCTCGTGGACAACGCCGCCCAGTCCGCGATGCAGTCCGGTGTGGGTCTCGTCGAGGACCAGAAGAACGGCATGGTCGCCCGACTGCGGTCGCTGCCTGTCCATCCGGGCGCCCTGCCGGCCGCGCGCAGCCTGGTCGGGCTGGTGCGCGCCACCGTGCAGGTGCTGATCATCATGGTGCTGGCGATCACCGTACTGGGCTACTCCCCCAACGGCGGCGTGGCCGAACTGGCGCTCTCCGCCGGCCTGACGGTCTTCATCAGCTTCTCGCTGGGCTGGGCGTTCATCGCGGCGGGTGCGTGGCTGCGGCGGGCCGAGCCGCTCCAGAACCTCGCCCTGATCGTGATCTTCCCGCTGATGTTCGCCTCCAGTGCCTACGTCCCCGTCGCCGACCTGCCCGACTGGCTGGCCGCGGTTGCCTCGGTCAACCCGCTGACGTACGCCATCGACGCCAGCCGCGCGCTCGCGCTCGACGTGCCGGGCCTGGACCACGCGATCCCGTCCGTGCTGATCAGCGCGGTGATCGCCGTGGTCGGCATGGTCGCCGCCCTGCGCGGCTTCCGCCGGCCCCTCTGACTCCCGCACGAACCCCCCGGAGTGCGGGCGAGGTGAAGGCAGACCACCGGCGGCACACCGCCGGCCGGGGCGTCCGTGGTGTCACCGGCACGGTCACCGAGGTCGGTGAGGCCGGACACCGCCTCCATGTCGGCGGCCCCGAGCAGAGCCGCGTCGGGGCCGACCACGGTGAGGGGGCCGGACATCGCGTCGGTGCGCGCGGCGGCGTCACCGGCGTCCGCGACGGCCACCCAGTCCAGGGCGAACAGGGAGTCGCGGCCCGCGCCGCCCGTACCGCCGAACTGTCCGGCGGCGACCGGACGGGTCACCAGGGAGGCGACCGTGGCCACCGGAGTGCCCGTGGTGTCGGCGACGGCGATCGCGAGGGTGCCGTCGTCGGCGCGGGACAGCCGCAGGCGTACGGCGGAGGCGCCCACGGCGTGCACGGACACCCCGTTCCAGGCGAACGGGACCCGGCCGGGGCCCGTGCCCTCCGTCGTCGTGCCGTCCTCGTCCGCGCCGGTCAGGGCACCGGCGTGCAGTCCGGCGTCGAACAGGGCCGGATGCAGGGTGAACGCACCGCCGTCGGCGCTCTCCGGCAGGGCTGCCTCGGCGAAGACCTCGCCGTCCCTGCTCCAGGCGGCCCGCAGGCCCTGGAACACCGGCCCGTAGACGAACCCGGTGTCCTCGAAGCGCTCGTAGAGTCCGGTGACGTCGAGCGGCTGGGCCTTCTCCGGCGGCCACACCGTGGCGTCGAAGTCGGTGGCGGAGGCGTCCGCGGGGCCGGACGCCAGGGTGCCGTCGGCGTGCGAGGTCCAGGGCGCGCCGGGGTCGTCCGCGGGCCGCGAGTGGATACGGACGGTGCGCCGCCCCGACTCGTCGGGGGCGCCGACGCCGACCTGCACCTGGACCGTGCCCCGTTCGGGCAGGACCAGCGGCGCGGCCAGCGTCAGTTCCTCCACGCGGTCGCAGCCGAGGACGGTCCCCGCGTGGACCGCGAGTTCGAGGAGGGCGGTACCGGGCACCAGCACGGCGCCCATGACGCGATGGTCGGCGAGCCAGCCGTGGGTGCCCTGGGAGAGCCGCCCGGTGAACAGGTGGCCGTCGGTGCCCGCGAGTTCCACCGCGCCGCCGAGCAGCGGGTGATCGGCGGGCGCGAGCCCCGCGGCCTCCGCCCCGGCCCCCCTCGCCATCATCTCCGCGGGCCAGAAGCGGCGCCGCTGGAACGCGTAGGTGGGCAGGTCGGCACGGCGGGCGCCGAGACCGGCGAAGAACGCCGCCCAGTCGATGCGGACACCGTGGCCGTGGAGCCGGGCGAGCGCGTCCACCAGGGCGTCCTCACCGGGCACGGTGCGACGCTGGGCGGCGACCGTGACGGCCTTCTCGGGGAGGGACTCGCGGGCCATGGCCGCCGCGACGCCGTCCGGGCCGAGTTCCAGGAAGCGGGTCGCGCCGGCCTCGTGCAGGGCGCGGACGCCGTCCGAGAAGCGGACGGCCTCGCGGACGTGCCGCGTCCAGTACTCGGCGGTGCACAACTCGTCGGCGTCGGCGACGGCCCCGGTCAGGTTGGAGACGACCGGCATCGTGGGCCGTTGCGGGGAGAGGCCGGCGACGACCGCGCGGAACTCCTCAAGCATCGGCTCCATCAGCGGGGAGTGGAAGGCGTGCGACACGCGCAGTGCGGTCGTGCGCCGTCCCCGTTCCCGCAGGACGGCGGCGACGCTTTCCACGTCCTGCGCCGTACCGGACACCACCACGGACGCCGGACCGTTGACCGCCGCGACGGAGACGCCGTCGGTGAGGAGCGGCAGCACCTCCTCCTCGGTGGCCTGTACGGCGGTCATGGCGCCGCCCTCCGGCAGGGCCTGCATCAGCCGGCCGCGCGCGGCGACCAGGGCACAGGCGTCCGCGAGCGAGAACACCCCGGCCACGTGCGCCGCCGCCACTTCACCGATGGAGTGGCCGGCCACGAAGTCGGGGGTGACGCCCCACGACGCGGTCAGCCGGTACAGGGCCACCCCGAGGGCGAACAGCGCGGCCTGGGCGTACGCGGTGGCGTCGAGCGCGGTGGCGTCGTCGCCCCACATCACTTCGCGCAGCGGTCGTTCCAGGTGCTCGTCCAGCGCGGCGCAGACCGCGTCGAACGCCTCGGCGAACGCGGGGAACCGCTCGTACAGGTCGCGGCCCATGCCGAGCCGCTGGGAACCCTGCCCGGGGAAGAGCAGGGCGAGCAGTCCTTCGCCCGCCGTCGTCGCGGGCTCCTCGCCCCGCGCGACGGCGCCGAGCGCGGCGAGCAGGCCCTCCCGGTCGGCGCCGGTGACGGCCACGCGGTGTTCGAAGGCGGTGCGGGTGGTCGCCAGGGAGTAGGCGACGTCCACCGGGCGCGGCACCCCGGCCCCGCTGCCGGAGGCTGCCGGGTCGTGCGCCGTGAGGTGGTGGAGCAGCCGCTCCGCCTGGGCGCGCAGGGCGTCCCCGGTGCGGGCGGACAGCAGCCACGGCACGACGGGTGCGGTGCGCACGCCGGAACCGGCGCCTTCGGTGCGAGCGGCACCGGGTGCGGCTCCGGCCGGGACGGCGGGCGCCTGCTCGATGATGACGTGCGCGTTGGTGCCGCTGATGCCGAAGGAGGAGATGCCGGCACGGCGCGTGCGGTCGCCGCCCGTCCACTCCCGCGGCTCGGTGAGCAGTTCCACCGACCCTGCGGTCCAGTCGACCTGGTCGCTGGGCGCGTCCACGTTGAGCGTGGCGGGCAACAGTCCGTTGCGCAGCGCCATCACCATCTTGATGACACCGGCGACACCGGCGGCGGCCTGCGTGTGGCCGATGTTCGACTTGACCGAGCCGAGCAGCAGCGGCCGGTCCTCGGGCCGGTCCTGGCCGTACGTGGCGAGCAGCGCCTGCGCCTCGATCGGATCGCCGAGCGTGGTCCCGGTGCCGTGTGCCTCGACCGCGTCCACCTGGTCGGCGGCGAGCCGGGCGTTGGCGAGGGCCTGCCGGATGACCCGGCGCTGGGAAGGGCCGTTGGGGGCGGTGAGCCCGTTGCTCGCACCGTCCTGGTTGACGGCCGAACCGCGGACCACGGCCAGCACCTCGTGACCGTTGCGGACGGCGTCGGAGAGGCGCTCCACCACGAGGAAGCCCGCGCCTTCGGAGAAGCCGGTGCCGTCGGCCGCGGCGGCGAACGACTTGCAACGGCCGTCGGGTGCCAGTCCGCCCTGGCGGCCGAACTCGGCGAACACGGCGGGCGTCGACAGTACGGTGACACCGCCGGTGACGGCGAGCGAGCACTCGCCCTGCCGCAGTGCCTGCACCGCCAGGTGCAGCGCGACGAGCGAGGAGGAGCAGGCGGTGTCGACGGAGACCGCCGGGCCCTCAAGGCCGAGCTTGTAGGCGACCCGGCCGGTGACGACGCTGCCGTTGCCGTCGCTGCCCGGATAGTCGTGGTACATCACACCGGCGAAGACACCGGTGCTGCTCCCCTTGAGCGAGGACGGGTCGATCCCGGCCCGCTCCAGGGCCTCCCACGACATCTCCAGGGCCAGGCGCTGCTGCGGGTCCATGCCGAGGGCCTCGCGGGGCGAGATGCCGAAGAACCCGGGGTCGAAGTCGGCCGCTCCCTCGAGGAAGCCGCCCTCCCTGGCGTACAGGCCGTCGGGGTGCGTGCCCTCGGGGTCCCGCAGGATCGACAGGTCCCATCCGCGGTCCTGCGGGAAGGGGACGATCGCGTCCTCGCCGGAGGTGACGAGGCGCCACAGGTCCTCGGGGGAGGTGACTCCGCCCGGGTAGCGGCAGGCCATGCCGACGATGGCGATGGGCTCGTGCCGGGCCGCTGCCAGCCTGCGGTTGTCCCGGCGCAGCCGGGCGGTCTCCGCCCGGGCGGCGCGCAGGGCGCCGGTGTCGCCGGTGTCGCCGGTGTCGCCGGTGTCGCCGGTGTCGCCGGTGTCGCCGGTGTCGCCGGTGTCGCCGGTGTCGCCGGTGTCGCCGGTGAGGGTGGTATCGGTCGAGCCGGTGTCTTCGGTGTCGTCGAGGTCGGACCGGGACGCGTCGCCGTCAGCGGTGTCGGCGTCGCTGCCGGCCTCACGCTCGTGCTCGCCGGTTCCGTCGGTCTCGACGGTTCCGTCGTAGTGCGCGGCGGAGGCGGGGTCGTCTTCGTCGTCGCCGTCCAGCGATGCCAGGAGGGCGTCCCGCTCGGTGTCCGGCAGGGCACCGGTCTCGTCGGCGAGTTCGAGCAGTGTCTCGACCAGTCCCGCGTCCCGCAGGCGCCTGGTCGGGATCGACGACAGGGCGCGGCGAATGCCGTCCTCCGTGTCCGTCCCACCGCTGTCCGGGCCGGTCTCGGGGTACGCGGCGGCCAGTTCCTCCTCGATGACCTCGGTGACGGCGAGGGCGTTGGGGTGGTCGAAGACCAGGGTCGCCGGGAGCCGGAGCCCGGTCAGAGCGTTCAGCTGATTACGCAGCTCGGTCGCGGCCAGCGAGTCGAAACCCAGCTCCTGGAAAGCCCGGTCCGCGCCGACCGCCTCCACCGAACCATGACCCAGCACCGAAGCCACCTGCTCCCGCACCAGACGCAGAACCGTCCGATGCCGCTCCGCCCGGGCAAGCCCAGCCAGCCGAGCAGCCGGCGAACCCTCCTCACCCCCTCCAGCAGCCGGCAGCACCGCGGCCGCCGCACGCCTCACCGGCACCAACCCCCGCAACAGAGCCGGCACCTCATCACGACGAACACCCAGCGCCGCAGTGTCCACCCGCAACGGCACCACCGTCGCCTCACCACGATCCAGACCCCGCGCGAACAACGCCAGACCCGCATCACCCGAAAGCACCGGCAAACCCTGCCCAGCCATCCGCCGCCGGTCCACCTGAGACAAGTACTGACCCAGACCAGCACCCACATCCCAGAACCCGAACGCCATCGACGTCGCCACCAGCCCCTCGGCCCGACGCCACGCCGCCAACGCGTCCAAGAACACATTCGCCGCCGCATAGTTACCCTGCCCGGCCGTCAACACCAGACCACCAGCAGAGGAGAACAACACGAACGCCGCCAGCTCCAGACCCGCCGTCGCCTCATGCAGCCACCACGCCGCATCCGCCTTCGGACCCAGCACCCCGTCAAGCCGCTCCGGCGACAACGCACCCACCAGCCCGTTGTCCCCCACACCGGCCGCATGCACCACCGCCAGCAGACCACCATCCGCCACCAGCGAATCCACCAACGACCGCACAGCCCCACGATCCGACACATCACAAGCCAGCACCCGCACCGCAGCACCCAACCCCCGCAGCTCACCCGCCAGCTCCACCGCACCCGGCGCCTCCAGACCACGCCGCGACACCAGAACCAGATCCCGCACCCCACGCTCAGCCACCAGATACCGGGCCACCACAGCACCCAGACCACCCGTACCACCCGTGACCAACACCGCACCCGCACCATCCAACACAGGCAGCGACGCGAGGCTGTCGGCCTGACCAGCGGGCTGTGTGGCATCCTGACCGGCCCGGTCGTCCGGCAGACGCCTCAGCCTGGGCACCAGCACCGCGCCCCCACGCACCGCGACCTCGGACTCACCCGAGACCACCGCCGACACCGCGGCATCCACATCAGCCGGCACACGCGCGTCGGGGTCCAGGTCCGCCAGGGCGAAGCGTCCCGGATTCTCCGCGAGGGCCGCACGCACCAGACCCCACACCGGAGCCTGCACCACATCCCCCGCAGCAGCCGAACCACCCACACCCACCGGCATCGCACCCCGCGTCACCACCACCAGACGCGAATCCGCGAACCGCTCACCCGCAAGCCACTCCTGCACCACACCCAACACCCGGTCCAACACCGACCGCACACCCACCGGCACACCCACCGAACCATCGGACGCGCCAGGGGCGTCGGCGGCACCGCAGTCCAGGACCACCACGTCCGGCACCGCGCCGGCCGCGTCGGCAACCTCGCTCCACGGGATCCAGCGTGCGTCTGCCCCACCCTTCCCGGTGTCCGGCACCCATGTGATGCCGTACAGCGCACCCGTTTCGCCCGGGGCCGCGCCGAGCTGCTCGGTGGAGACCGGGCGGCCCACCATCGAGCCGACCGTCAGGACCGGCGCGCCGGTCACGTCGGCGACCCGGATGTCCATGCCGCCGTCCTCGGCGGTGGCGATCCGGACGCGGACAGCGGCGGCGCCGACCGCGTGCAGGGAGACGTCGTTCCAGGCGAACGGGATCACCGTGCCGCCGCCGTCGGCCTCGTGGCCGGGGTCGGTGCTGTCGTTGAGGATCGCGGCGTGCATGGTGGCGTCGAGAAGCGCCGGGTGCAGGCCGAACCGACCCGCCTCGTCCGACGCCTCCTCCGGAAGCGCCACCTCGGCGAACAGCTCCTCCCCCCGGCGCCACGCCGCCCGCAGCCCCCGGAACACCGGCCCGTACCCGTAACCACGCTCACGGAACACCTCGTACGCCGCCTCCACCGACAGCGTCTCGGCACCCACGGGCGGCCACTGCTCGTCGAGCCCGGCCGGTGCGGTCTCGGCGACCGTCTCCGTCAGGAAGCCCGTGGCATGGGTGGCCCAATCCTGCTGGGTGCCCTCGGGGCGGGAGTAGACGGTGATGGTGCGGCGTTCGGCGGTGCGCGGCCCGACGATCACACGGACCTGGACGCCGCCCCGCTCGGACAGCACCAGCGGCGTCGCGAGGGTCAGTTCCTCCAGGGTGGCGCAGTCGACGGCCTCGCCGGCCGCCAGGGCCAGTTCGACGAGGACGGAACCGGGCAGCAGGATCCGGCCCAGGACCACGTGGTCGGCGAGCCAGGGCTGCGCCTCCACCGACAGCCTGCCCGTCAGCACCACGCCGCCGGAGTCCGGCAGGGCCACCACCGCACCCAGCAACGGGTGATCGGCGGCGTCGAGTCCGACGTCCTCCGTCGCCGAGGGTGCCGCGCCGGTCGCGGCGAGCCAGTAGCGCTGCCGCTGGAAGGCGTACGTCGGCAGGTCGACGGCACGGGCGCCCGTCCCGGCGTAGAAGCCGGACCATTCGACCGCGGTGCCCGCGGTGTGCAGGTGCGCGAGCGCGGTGAGGAGAGCGAACGTCTCGTCGCGGCCCTTGCGGGCCGTCGGCACGAGCAGGACGGTGGCGTCCTCGGCGCGGTCGAGGCAGGTCCGGGCCATTCCGGTCAGGACGGCCTCGGCGCCGATCTCGACGCAGCGGTCCACTCCGGCGGCGCGGAGTGCGCGGACACCGTCGGCGAACCGGACGGCCTGCCGGACGTGGGTCACCCAGTAGTCCGGGGTGGTCAGTTCGCCGGCCTCGGCGATCCGGCCGGTCACGTTGGACACCACCGGCAACAGGGGCTCCGCGAACGACAGTCCCTCCACGACCTCACGGAACGTCGGGAGCATCGGCTCCATCAGCGGCGAGTGGAACGCGTGCGAGACGCGGAGCCGGCTGACCCTGCGTCCGCGCTGCCGGAACGCCTCGGCGACCGTCTCGACGGCCTCCTCCAGGCCCGAGACCACCACCGAGGTCGGGCCGTTGACGGCGGCGATCGACACGCTGTCGGCCTCGTGGAAGTCCAGCTGTTCCCGGACCTCCGCTTCGGTGGCCTCCACCGCCATCATGGTTCCTCCGGCGGGAAGCGCCTGCATCAGCCGGCCGCGCGCGGCGACCAGGGCACAGGCGTCCGCGAGGGAGAACACCCCGGCGACATGTGCCGCCGCCACCTCACCGATGGAGTGGCCGGCCACCAGGTCGGGAGTGACGCCCCAGGACGCCAGGAGCCGGAACAGAGCCACCTCGACGGCGAACAGACCCGCCTGCGCGTACGCGGTGCCGTTCAGCGACTCGGCGTCCTCACCCCACACCACCTCGCGCAGCGGACGCTCGAGGTGCTCGTCGAGTCCCGCGCACACCGCGTCGAAAGCCTCCGCGAACACCGGGAAGTTCTCGTACAGCCCACGCCCCATGCCGAGGCGCTGGGAGCCCTGACCCGAGAACAGGAAGGCGGTGGTGCCGACGGACCGTGCCTCGCCGGTGATCACGCCGGGGGCGTCCGTGCCCTCCGCGAGGGCCCGCAGTCCGGCCAGGATCTCGTCTCGGCCGGTGCCGAGCACCACCGCGCGGGACTCCAACGCGGTGCGGGCGGTGGCCAGCGCGTACGCGGTGTCCAACGGACGGTCGTCCGGGCGCGCCGTCGCGTGGTCGAGCAGCCGGGCTGCCTGGGCGCGCAGCGCCTCGGGGGTGGCCGCGGACAGCGCCCAGGGCAGCACGGAGGGTGCGCGGTGCCCGGTGGCGGAACCCGTTCCGGCCGCGGGCCGCGCTTCGTCCGCGGTCAGGGTGGGGCTCTGCTCCAGTACGACGTGTGCGTTGGTGCCGCTGAGGCCGAAGGCGGAGACGCCGGCCCGGCGCGGCCGACCGGTGGCCGGCCAGGGCCGTTCCTCGGTGACCAGTTCGGCGTGGCCCTCGGTCCAGTCGACGTGCGGGGAAGGACGGTCGACGTGCAGGGTGCGCGGCACCGTGCCGTGTTCCATCGCCATGACCATCTTGATGACACCGGCGACACCGGCGGCGGCCTGCGTGTGGCCGATGTTCGACTTGACCGAGCCGAGCAGCAGCGGCCGGTCCTCGGGCCGGTCCTGGCCGTACGTGGCGAGGATCGCCTGCGCCTCGATCGGATCGCCGAGCGTGGTGCCCGTGCCGTGCGCCTCCACCACGTCGACTTCGGACGGGGCGACTCCGGCGCCCAGCAGCGCCTGGCGGATCACGCGCTGCTGGGAGGGGCCGTTGGGGGCGGTCAGTCCGTTGCTCGCGCCGTCCTGGTTGACGGCCGTGCCCTTGACGACCGCGAGCACCCGGTGCCCGTTGCGCACCGCGTCCGAGAGACGTTCCACCAGGAGCACGCCGACGCCCTCGGACCAGCCGACGCCGTCCGCCGCGCCCGCGAACGCCTTGCAGCGGCCGTCGACGGACAGCCCGCGCTGGCGGCTGAACTCGACGAACATGCCGGGCGTCGACATCACGGTGGCGCCGCCGGCCAAGGCGAGCGAGCACTCCCCCGACCGCAGCGCCTGCACCGCCAGGTGCAGCGCGACGAGCGAGGAGGAGCAGGCGGTGTCGACGGTGACGGCCGGGCCTTCCCAGCCGTACGTGTACGAGAGCCGACCGGACGCCACGCTGCCACCGGCGGTACCGGAGGGCGAGACGTTGAGCGCGTAGTCGTGGTACATCACACCGGCGAAGACACCGGTCCTGCTGCCCTTGAGCGAGGTGGGGTCGATGCCCGCCCGCTCCAGGGCCTCCCACGAGGTCTCGAGCAGCATGCGCTGCTGCGGGTCCATGTACAGGGCCTCACGGGGTGAGATGCCGAAGAAGCCGGGGTCGAACTGGGCCGCGTCGTGCAGGAAGCTGCCGCGGCGCGTGTAGCTCTTGCCCTCCTTGCCCGGCTCCGGGTCGTAGAGGTCCTCCACGTCCCAGCCCCGGTCGTCCGGGAGGTCGGAGACCGTGTCGGTGCCGTCCATGACCAGGCGCCACAGTTCCTCGGGGGTGGTGACCCCGCCCGGGTAGCGGCAGGCCATGCCGATGATGGCGATGGGCTCGTCGTCGGCGGGCCGTCCGGCGCCGGCACGGTTCGCGTCGGCCGCCCGTGCGGTCTCGCCGCCGTCGAGTCGGGACACGATGTGCTCGGTGACGGCGAGGGCGTTGGGGTGGTCGAAGACCAGGGTCGCCGGGAGCCGGAGCCCGGTCAGAGCGTTCAGCTGATTACGCAGCTCGGTCGCGGCCAGCGAGTCGAAACCCAGCTCCTGGAAAGCCCGGTCCGCGCCGACCGCCTCCACCGAACCATGCCCCAGCACCGAAGCCACCTGCTCCCGCACCAGACGCAGAACCGTCCGATGCCGCTCCGCCCGGGCAAGCCCAGCCAGCCGAGCAGCCGGCGAACCCTCCTCACCCCCTCCAGCAGCCGACAGCACCGCGGCCGCCGCACGCCTCACCGGCACCAACCCCCGCAACAGCGCCGGCACCTCATCACGACGAACACCCAGCGCCGCAGTGTCCACCCGCAACGGCACCACCGTCGCCTCACCACGATCCAGACCCCGCGCGAACAACGACAGACCCGCATCACCCGAAAGCACCGGCAGACCCTGCCCAGCCATCCGCCGCCGGTCCACCTGAGACAAGTACTGACCCAGACCAGCACCCACATCCCAGAACCCGAACGCCATCGACGTCGCCACCAGCCCCTCGGCCCGACGCCACGCCGCCAACGCATCCAAGAACACATTCGCCGCCGCATAGTTACCCTGCCCGGCCGTCAACACCAGACCACCAGCAGAGGAGAACAACACGAACGCCGCCAGCTCCAGACCCGCCGTCGCCTCATGCAGCCACCACGCCGCATCCGCCTTCGGACCCAGCACCCCGTCAAGCCGCTCCGGCGACAACGCACCCACCAGCCCGTTGTCCCCCACACCGGCCGCATGCACCACCGCCAGCAGACCACCATCCGCCACCAGCGAATCCACCAGGCCCCGCACAGCCCCACGATCCGACACATCACAAGCCAGCACCCGCACCGCAGCACCCAACCCCCGCAGCTCACCCGCCAGCTCCACCGCACCCGGCGCCTCCAGACCACGCCGCGACACCAGAACCAGATCCCGCACCCCACGCTCAGCCACCAGATACCGGGCCACCACAGCACCCAGACCACCCGTACCACCCGTGACCAACACCGCACCCGCACCATCCAACGCAGGCACGGTGAGTGCAACGTCGGCGGATGCACCGGAGCCGTCCGGCAGACGCGTCAGCCTGGGCACCAGCACCACGCCACCACGCACCGCAACCTCGGACTCACCCGAGACCACCGCCGCCACCGCGACATCCACATCAGCCGACACACGCAGATCCGCGTCCAGATCCAGGTCCGGGTCCAGGTCAACCAGGGCGAACCGCCCCGGGTTCTCCGCCAGCGCCGCACGCACCAGACCCCACACCGGAGCCTGCACCACATCCCCCGCAGCAGCCGAACCACCCACACCCACCGGCATCGCACCCCGCGTCACCACCACCAGACGCGAACCCGCGAACCGCTCACCCGCAAGCCACTCCTGCACCACACCCAACACCCGGTCCAACACCGACCGCACACCCACAGGCACACCCACCGAACCGTCAGACACGCCACAGTCCAGCAGCACCACGCCCGGCACGTCGGCGTCCTCGCCGCCCTCACCGACCTCGGTCCAGGCAGCCCAGGCCGGCTCCGCGGAAGCGTCCACGGCGGTCGGGACCCATTCGGTGCCGTACAATGCGCCCCCGTCAGCGGACGGGGAGACGAACTGATCGACGGAGAGCGGGCGGCTGGCTATGGAGCCGACCGTCAGGACCGGGGCGCCGGTCACGTCGGCGACTGACAGGGAGACGGCACGGCCGTCGAGCCGACCGATCCGGACGCGGACGGCGGCGGCGCCGACCGCGTGCAGGGAGACGTCGTTCCAGGCGAACGGGACGGCCGTCTCGTCGTCGGTGTCGTTGAGGATGCCCGCGTGCATCGCGGCGTCCAGTAGGGCCGGGTGCAGGCCGAACCGGCCCGCTTCGCCCGACGCCTCCTCCGGAAGCGCCACCTCGGCGAACAACTCCTCACCCCGACGCCACGCCGCACGCAACCCCCGGAACACCGGCCCGTACCCGTAACCACGCTCCCGGAACACCTCGTACGCCGCCTCCACCGACAGCACCTCGGCACCCGCCGGCGGCCACTCACCCCACTCGGCCGCAGCCGCCGCAGCCGTCTCCGTGAGGAAGCCGGCGGCATGAGCCGTCCACTGCGCATCACCGGCGTTCTCGGGGCGCGAGTAGACGGCGACCGTGCGACGCGCGTCCGTGTGCGGACCGACGACGACCCGCACCTGGAGACCGCCGCTCTCGGGCAGCACCAGGGGTGCCGCCAAGGTCAGCTCCTCCACGGTGGCGCAGCCTGCCGCCTCGCCGGCCGCCAGGGCCATCTCCACCAGGCCCGTGCCGGGCAGCAGGATGCGGCCGAGAACCACGTGGTCGGCGAGCCAGGGCTGCGCCTCCACCGACAGCCTGCCCGTCAGCACCACGCCACCGGAGTCCGGCAGAGCCACCACCGCACCCAGCAACGGGTGCTCCGCGGCGTCGACACCGGCCGACCTCGGGTCCGCCGCCGTGACGGCGGTCGTCTCGGGCCAGTAGCGCCGGCGCTGGAAGGCGTAGGTCGGCAGGTCGACGGGGCGGGCGCCGGTGCCGTCGAGGACGGCGGCCCAGTCGACGGTCACACCGGTGACGTGGAGCCGGCCGAGTGCGGCCAGCGCGGTGCCCTCCTCGTCACGGTCCTTGCGCAGCAGCGGGACCAGGACCGCGTCCTCACCCGCACGCTCCCGCGCCATACCGCAGAGCACCCCGTCCGGCCCCAGCTCCACGAACCGCGACACACCCTGCTCGACCAGAGCCCGCACACCGTCGTCGAAGCGCACCGCCTCACGCACATGACGCACCCAATACTCCGGGTCGGCCAGCTCACCGGCCTCCGCCACCCGGCCCGTCACATTCGACACCACCGGCACCCGCGGCTCACCGAACGACAGCCCCGCAACCACCTCACGGAACTCATCAAGCATCGGCTCCATCAACGGCGAATGGAACGCATGCGAAACCCGCAGCCGGGACGTACGCCGTCCCTGCTCCCGGAACACCTCGGCCACCGCCCCGACGGCCTCCTCGGCGCCGGATACAACCACCGACGACGGGCCGTTGACCGCGGCGATCGACGCACCCGCGACGGCTTCCAGGTACTCGAGCACCTCCGCCTCGGTGGCCTCCACCGCCACCATGGAGCCACCCGCGGGAAGCGCCTGCATCAGCCGGCCACGAGCCGCCACCAACGCACAAGCGTCCGCGAGGGAGAACACCCCCGCCACATGCGCCGCAGCCACCTCACCGATCGAATGCCCGGCCACGAACTCCGGCCGCACACCCCACGACGTCAGGAGCCGGAACAACGCCACCTCGACGGCGAACAGACCCGCCTGCGCATACGCGGTGCCGTCGAGGACGGACCCGTCCTCACCCCACACCACCTCACGCAGCGGAAGCCCCAACAGCCCGTCCAACACCGCGCACACGGCATCGAACGCCTCCGCGAACACCGGGAACCGCGCATACAGCTCACGCCCCATACCCAGCCGCTGCGAACCCTGCCCCGAGAACAGGAACGCGGTACGCCCCGTGCCGGTGACCACGCCCTCAAGGACCCCGGCGTTCGGCAGGCCCGCTTCCAGCGCCGCGAGCGCCCCGTCACGGTCACCGGCCACCACCACCGCACGGTGATCGAACCGGGAACGCTGCGTGGCCAGCGAGAACGCCACGTCCAGCGCATCCGCCGACCCGGCCGCCAGGAACTCCCGCAGCCGTCCCGCCTGCGCCCGCAACGCCTCCGGCGACCGCCCGGACACCACCAGCGGCACCACACCCGGGCTCAGGGAAGCGACCCCCTCACCCTCCGTCTCCACCTCGGGCTGTTCCAGGATGAGGTGCGCGTTGGTACCGCTGATCCCGAACGAGGACACACCCGCCCGGCGCACACGCTCCCCGCCCGGCCACTCCCGCACCTCGGTCAGCAGCTCCACCGCACCCGCAGACCAGTCCACATGCGACGACGGGGCATCCACATGCAACGTACGCGGCAGCACCCCGTGCCGCATCGCCATCACCATCTTGATCACACCCGCCACACCAGCGGCAGCCTGCGTATGACCCAGATTCGACTTCACCGACCCCAGAAACAGCGGCTGCTCCGGAGCACGGTCCTGCCCATAGGTGGCCAGCAGCGCCTGCGCCTCGATCGGGTCACCCAGCATCGTCCCCGTACCGTGCGCCTCCACCACATCCACGTCCGCCACCGACAGACCACCACTGGCCAACGCCTGCCGGATCACCCGCTGCTGCGAAGGACCGTTCGGCGCCGTCAGACCATTGGACGCACCATCCTGGTTCACCGCCGAACCACGCACCACCGCCAACACCCGATGACCACGACGCCGAGCATCCGACAGACGCTCCAGCACCACCATCCCCACACCCTCGGACCAACCGGCACCGTCCGCGGAGTCGGAGAATGCCTTGCAGCGGCTGTCGGGTGAGAGGGCGCCCTGGCGGGAGAACTCGACGAAGGCTGTGGGAGTGGCCATCACCGTCACGCCACCGGCGACGGCGAGCGAGCACTCGCCCGAGCGCAGTGCCTGCGCCGCCCAGTGCATCGCGACCAGAGACGACGAACACGCCGTGTCCACCGTCACCGCCGGACCCTCGAACCCGAACGTGTAAGACACACGACCCGACGCGATGCTGCCGGCGCTGCCGTTCCCCCGGTAGCCCTCGTACTGCTCGCCGGTCAGGATGCTGCCGTAGTCGTTGTACATGACGCCGGCGAAGACGCCGGTCTGGCTGCCGCGCAGCGACACCGGGTCGATCCCGGCACGCTCGATGGCCTCCCACGTCGTCTCCAGCAGCAACCGCTGCTGCGCGTCCGTAGCCACCGCCTCACGCGGACTCATCCCGAAGAACTCCGGATCGAACTCGGCCGCGTCATGCAGGAAACCACCCGAGCGCGTGTATGACGTACCCGACGCCTCACGGTCCGGGTTGTAGAGCGACTCCACATCCCAGCCACGGTCCGACGGGAACTCCGAGACCGCGTCCACACCCTCCGACACGACCCGCCACAGGTCCTCGGGCGAAGCAACCCCGCCCGGATAACGGCACGCCATCCCGACGATCACCACCGGATCGTCCGCCACCGACGGCAACGCCGCCACCGGCACCACCGCCGCAGCCTCCGTACCGAGAACACCGTCCAGCAGATGACCGGCGAGAAGCGTGGCCGTCGGATAGTCGAACACCACCGTCGCCGCCAACCGCAGCCCCGTCGCCTTGCCCAGCCGATTGCGCAGCTCCACCGCCGTCAGCGAATCAAAGCCCAGATCCTGGAAAGCCCGGTCAGGATGGACACTCTGCACCCCGGAATGACCGAGAACGATCGCGACCTGACCACGCACCAGATCCAGCATCACCTCGCGGCGCTCCGCCTCGCTCAGCGCGTTGAGCCGTGCTGCCAGATCCGAGGCCGTGGCGGAACCCGCCGCCGCGACGCTACGGCGAGCAGGGGTCCTGATCAGGCCCCGCAGCAGCGGCGGAACCTCGCCCCTGGCCCGGAGCGCCGGGAAGTCGAGGCGTACGGGGAGGACGACCGGCTCGCCCGAGACCAGGGCCGCGTCGAACAACGCAGTGCCCTGCTCCGCCGTGACCGCCGGCAGACCCGAGCGCGCGATACGCCGCCGGTCCGTCTCCGACAGCCCCTCCGTCATCCCCGCTTCCTGCGACCACGGACCCCACACCAGGGAGGTGGCGGGCAGGCCGAGGGCGCGACGGTGGCGGGCCAGGGCGTCGAGGAAGGTGTTGCCCGCCGCGTAGGCGGCCTGGCCCGCGCTGCCGAACGTCCCCGCCACCGAGGAGAAGAGGACGAAGGCGTCGAGATCGAAGTCCTTGGTCGCTTCGTGCAGGTTCCACGCCGCGTCCACCTTCGGACGCAGCACACCCGCCAGACGCTCCGGCGTCAACGACTCCACAGTCCCGTCATCCAGCACACCGGCCGAGTGCACCACCGCACCCACCCCGTGCCGCACGACCAAGTCAGCGACCGCAGCCCCATCCGCCACATCACAAGCCTCGACCGACACACGCGCACCGGCCTCCGACAACTCCGCGACCAGCCCCTCAACCCCCTCAGCCGCCGGACCACGCCGACTCACCAACAACAGCTCACGAACCCCGCGCTCCACCACCAGATGCCGAGCCACCACCCGACCCAGACCACCCGTACCACCAGTCACCAGAACCGGACCACGGCCCCACTCCAGAACCGCACCCTCGTCCCCGTCCCCGTCCCCGTCCACGACCACGCGCGCCAACCGCGGCACCCGCACACCGCCACCAACGACGACCGCCTCCGGCTCCCCCGACACCAGCGCAGCCACCACCGACTCAGCGTCCGCGCCAACCCCCACATCAAGCAGACCAAAACGCCCAGGATGCTCAGACACCGCCGACCGCACCAAGCCCCGCACAGTGGCGGTGGACAGGTCGGCGGCGCCCTCGGCGTCACGGGTGACGAACACCAGCCGCGAATCGGCGAACCGCTCCTCCGCCAGCCAGGAACGGATCAACTCCAGCGCCCGGACCGCAGCACCGTGCGCAGAACCGACCACATCAGCACCACCGGCACCGGCACCGGCACCGGCACCGGCACCGACCAGTACCGTCCCCGGCACCTCATCAGCGCCCGCAAGGTCCGCCAGATCCGCGAACGCCACGACCCCGTCACCCGGCAGGTTCGCGAGCCCCGCGTCACCGTCCAACAGACCCACCGGACCCAGCCCGGTGTTACCCACGGGCCGAGCCGACACCCACTGCACCTGGAACAGGGAGTCGCGGCCGGTGTCGTCGAGCTGGCCGGCTGCCAGCGGGCGTACGGTCAGGGTCTCCACCGAGGCGACGGGGGCGCCGGCGGTGTCGGCCAGTTCCAGGGCCATGGTGCCGTCGGCGTCCCGGCTGAGCCGAACGCGCAGGGCGGAAGCGCCAGAGGCATGCAGGCGCACTCCTCCCCAGGAGAACGGAACCCCGCCGCGGTCGTCGTCGCCGATGACGAAGGCGTGCAATGCGGCGTCGAAGAGCGCCGGGTGCAGGCCGAAGGCGTCACCGTCGGTCCCGTCCGCCAGAGCGACCTCGGCGAACAGCTCGTCGCCACGCCGCCAGGCGGCACGCAGCCCCTGGAAGGACGGCCCGTAGTGGAATCCGGCCTCGGCGAGCCGCTCGTAGCAGTCACTCACGTCGACCGGCGCGGCGTCCTGCGGGGGCCAGACCGAGGTGTCGAAGCCGGTGGGCGTAGTGCTTCCGGGCGCCAGGAGTCCGGTGGCATGGACGGTCCATGGGGCGCCGGTGGCGTCCTCGGCGCGCGCGTGCACGCCGAAGGAGCACCGACCGTCCTCGTCGGGCGCGCCCACCCTGACCTGTATGTGGATGCCGCCACGGTCGGGCAGCACCAGCGGGGTGGACAGGGTCAGTTCTTCGACCACGTCGCAGCCGACCTCGTCGGCGGCGCGGACGGCCAGCTCCAACAGGGCCGTGCCCGGCACCAGTACGGCACCTTGAACGACGTGGTCGGCCAGCCACGGATGTGACTGCGTCGACAGCCGACCGGTGAGGACGACGCCGTCCCCACCCTCGGTTCCGGCGAGTTCGACAGTGGCGCCCAGCAGCGGGTGCCCAGCGACGCCGAGGCCGGCGGAACGCATGTCCCCGGCTCGCGTCGGCGCGTCGGCCGGCCAGTAGCGCTGGTGCTGGAAGGCGTAGGTGGGCAGGTCGACGGCACGGGCGCCGGTGCCGTCGAGGACGGCGGCCCAGTCGACGGTCACACCGGTGGCGTGCAGCTGTCCGAGTGCGACCAGTGCGGCGCTCTCCTCGTCACGGTCCTTGCGCAGCAGCGGGACCAGGACCGCGTCCTCGCCCGCGCGCTCCCGCGCCATACCGCAGAGCACCCCGTCCGGCCCCAGCTCCACGAACCGCGACACACCCTGCTCGACCAGAGCCCGCACACCGTTGTCGAAGCGCACCGCCTCACGCACATGACGCACCCAGTACTCGGGGTCCTGCACCTGTCCCGGTTCCGCCAGAGCACCGCTCACGTTGGAAATGACTGGGATCCGTGGGCGCTCGTAGGACAGAGCCTCCACGACCTGGCGGAAGGTGTTGAGCATCGGCTCCATCAAGGGCGAGTGGAACGCATGCGAAACCCGCAGCCGACTGACCCGGCGACCCTGCCCCCGGAACACCTCGGCAACCGCCCCGACGACCTCTTCGGCTCCAGAAATGACGACCGACGACGGGCCGTTGACCGCAGCGACCGACACGCCCGCGAGAGCTTCCAGGTGCTCGAGCACCTCCGCCTCGGTGGCCTCCACCGCCACCATCGCACCCCCGGCCGGAAGCGCCTGCATCAGCCGGCCGCGCGCGGCGACCAGAGCACAGGCGTCCGCGAGGGAGAACACCCCGGCGACGTGCGCCGCCGCCACTTCACCGATGGAGTGGCCGGCCACGAACTCCGGCCGCACACCCCACGACTCCACCAAACGGAACAACGCCACCTCAACGGCGAACAACCCCGCCTGAGCGAACTCCGTCCCGTTCAGCGACTCGACGTCCTCGCCCCACACCACCTCACGCAGCGGAAGCCCCAGGTGCTCGTCCAATGCGGCGCAGACGGCGTCGAACGCCTCCGCGAACACCGGGAACCGCGCATACAGCTCACGCCCCATACCCAGCCGCTGCGAACCCTGCCCCGAGAACAGGAACGCGGTACGTCCCGTCCCGGTGACCACGCCCTCGACGACCCCTGCGTTCGGCAGTCCCGCCTCCAGCGCCGCGAGCGCCGCGTCACGATCCTCGGCCACCACCACCGCACGGTGATCGAACCGAGAACGCTGCGTGGCCAGCGAGAACGCCACGTCCAGCACATCCGCCGACCTGGCCGCCAGGAACTCCCGCAGCCGTCCCGCCTGCGCCCGCAACGCCTCCGCCGACCGCCCCGACAACACCAGCGGCACCACACCGGGGCTCAGGGAAACGACGCCCTCACCCTCCGTCTCCGCCTCGGGCTGTTCCAGGATGAGGTGCGCGTTGGTACCGCTGATTCCGAACGAGGACACACCCGCCCGGCGCACACGCTCCCCGTCCGGCCACTCCCGCATCTCGGTCAGCAGCTCCACCGCACCCGCAGACCAGTCCACATGCGACGACGGGGCATCCACATGCAACGTACGCGGCAGCATCCCGTGCCGCATCGCCATCACCATCTTGATCACACCCGCCACACCAGCGGCAGCCTGCGTATGACCCAGATTCGACTTCACCGACCCCAACCACAACGGCCGGTCCCCCTCACGGTCCTGACCGTAAGTGGCCAACAGCGCCTGCGCCTCGATCGGATCACCCAGCGCCGTCCCCGTACCGTGCGCCTCCACCACATCCACGTCCGCCACCGACAGACCACCACTGGCCAACGCCTGCCGGATCACCCGCTGCTGCGAAGGACCGTTCGGCGCCGTCAGACCATTGGACGCACCATCCTGATTGACCGCCGAACCACGCACCACCGCCAACACCCGATGACCACGACGCCGAGCATCCGACAGACGCTCCAGCACCACCATCCCCACACCCTCGGACCAGCCCACCCCATCAGCCGCATCCGCGAACGAACGACACCGACCGTCCGCCGACAACCCACCCTGACGCGAAAACTCCACGAACGTCGTCGGCGTCGACATCACCGTCACACCACCGGCCACCGCCAGCGAACACTCACCCGACCGCAACGCCTGCGCCGCCCAGTGCATCGCGACCAGAGACGACGAACACGCCGTGTCCACCGTCACCGCTGGACCCTCGAACCCGAACGTGTACGACACACGACCCGAAGCGATGCTGCCGGCGCTCCCGCTGCCCTGGTAGCCCTCGAACTCGGGACCGGCCAGCAGATTGGCATAGTCGTGATACATGACGCCGGCGAAGACGCCGGTCTGGCTGCCGCGCAGCGACACCGGGTCGATCCCGGCACGCTCGATGGCCTCCCACGTCGTCTCCAGCAGCAACCGCTGCTGCGCGTCCGTAGCCACCGCCTCCCGCGGACTCATCCCGAAGAACTCGGCATCGAAAGCACCGGCGTCGTGCAGGAAACCACCGGCCCTCGTGTAAGTGGTACCCGACGCCTCACGATCCGGGTTGTAGAGCGACTCCACATCCCAGCCACGGTCCGACGGGAACTCCGAGACCGCGTCCACACCCTCCGACACGACCCGCCACAGGTCCTCGGGCGAAGCAACCCCGCCCGGATAACGGCACGCCATCCCGACGATCACCACCGGATCGTCCGCCACCGACGGCAACGCCGCCACCGGCACCACCGCCGCAGCCTCCGTACCGAGAACACCGTCCAGCAGATGACCGGCGAGAAGCGTGGCCGTCGGATAGTCGAACACCACCGTCGCCGCCAGCCGCAGGCCCGTCGCCTTGCCCAGCCGATTGCGCAGCTCCACCGCCGTCAGCGAATCGAAGCCCAGATCCTGGAAAGCCCGGTCAGGATGGACACTCTGCACCGCGGAATGACCGAGAACGATCGCGACCTGACCACGCACCAGATCCAGCATCACCTCGCGGCGCTCGGCCTCTTCCAGAGCCTCCAGGCGCTGCACCAGCCCCGCCGTCGCCGCCGAACCACCGGCCGCCGACCGACGCCTGCGCGCACGCACGAGGCCGCGCAGCAGATCCGGAACGTCCTCCCGGTCGCGCAGTGCGGCCAGATCGAGGCGTACGGGGAGGACGACCGGCTCGCCCGAAACCAGGGCCGCGTCGAACAACGCGGTGCCCTGCTCCGCCGTGACCGCCGGCAGACCCGAGCGCGCGATACGCCGCCGGTCCGTCTCCGACAGCCCCTCCGTCATCCCCGCTTCCTGCGACCACGGACCCCACACCAGGGAGGTGGCGGGCAGGCCGAGGGCGCGACGGTGGCGGGCCAGGGCGTCGAGGAAGGTGTTGCCTGCCGCGTAGGCGGCCTGGCCCGCGCTGCCGAACGTCCCCGCCACCGAGGAGAAGAGGACGAAGGCGTCGAGATCGAAGTCCTTGGTCGCTTCGTGCAGGTTCCACGCCGCGTCCACCTTCGGACGCAGCACACCCGCCAGACGCTCCGGCGTCAGCGACTCCACAGTCCCGTCGTCCAGCACGCCAGCCGCGTGCACCACCGCCCGCACCGGGCGGTCGGCCAGCACCCCGGCGAGCAAGGCGTCGACGGCCGTACGGTCGGCCAGGTCGCAGGCCGCGACCGAGACGCGGGCACCCAGACCGGTCAGTTCGGCCGTCACGGCGTCGATGCCCTCGACGGCCGGCCCGCGCCTGCTAACGAGGAGCAGATCCCGTACGCCGTGCTGCACGATCAGGTGCCGCGCGAGGATCCGGCCCAGGCCGCCCGTACCGCCGGTCAGCAGCACCGTGCCGCCGTCCGTGTCCGACAACGGGACGTCGGTCGCCGGGCTGCCGGTGCCGTCGGCGGAGACCACCCGCGTCAGCCGCGGCACCCGTACTTCGCCGTCCCGTACGGCGGTCTCCGTCTCCTGAACGGAGAGGGCCGCGGTCAGCGCTCCGACGTCCGTGCCGTGCTCCACGTCCAGGAGACCGAAGCGGCCCGGGTGCTCCAGCGATGCGGAGCGCACCAAGCCCCGCACAGCGGCGGTAGACAGGTCGACGGCGCCCTCGGCATCGCGGGTGACGAACACCAGCCGCGAATCGGCGAACCGCTCCTCCGCCAGCCAGGAACGGATCAACTCCAGCGCCCGGACCGCAGCACCGTGCGCAGAACCGACCACATCAGCACCACCGGCACCGGCACCGGCACCGACCAGCACCGTCCCCGGCACCTCACCCGCACCTGCGAGATCCGCGAGATCCGCGAGATCCGCGAACGCCACGACCCCGTCACCCGGCAGGCCCGCGAGCCCCGCCGTCCCGATCGTGCCCAGCACGCCCACCTGGCCCGGAAGGGCATCGCTGTCGGCACCGCGGGCCGGAACCCACTCCACTCGGTACAACGCACGGGAGGCGTCGGGGCGTACGCCCGCGGTGGCCGCGCGCAGCGTCAGGGACTCGACGGAGGCGACCGGCGCTCCGGAGGGGTCGGCCATGTGCACGGCCAGGGTGTCGTCCCCGGTCCGGGTCAGCCGGACCCGCAGCGCCGACGCGCCGGACGCGTGCAGCGACACGCCCTCCCAGACGAACGGCACTCCGCCCGGAGCGTCGCCGTCGCCGAAGGCGAACGAGGCGTGCAGGGCCGCGTCGGAGAGCGCCGGGTGCAGGCCGTAGGCCGTACCGTCCGTCGCCTCGCTCAGGGCGACCTCGGCGAACACCTCGTCGCCGCGACGCCATGCGGCGCGCAGCCCCTGGAAGACGGGGCCGTAACGGAGACCGGCGTCAGCGAGCCGCTCGTAGCAGTCGCTCACGTCGACCTGCTCGGCATCGCGCGGCGGCCACACCGAGGCGTCGAACTCCGGAGCCACAGTGTCCGGGGCCAGAACGCCTTCGGCGTTGAGTGTCCACGGCTGCCGCTCGTCACCGGCGTCGTCCCGGGAGTGCACCGTGATCGTGCGACGTCCGGAGTCGTCCGGCTCGCCGACGCTCACCTGGATGCGCACGGCACCGCGCTCGGGCAGTACGAGCGGTGCCGGCAGGGTCAGTTCCTCGACCGCGTCGCAGCCGACCTCGTCGGCGGCGCGGACGGCCAGCTCCAACAGGGCCGTACCAGGCACCAGTACCGCGCCCTGGACGGCGTGGTCGGCCAGCCAGGGGTGCGACTGGGCCGACAGCCGGCCGGTGAACACCACCCCGTCTCCAGCCGCCAGTTCCACGGCCGCGCCCAGCAGAGGGTGCCCGGCCGCGCCGAGGCCGGCCAGCCTGATGTCCCCGGTGCCGGCGACGGTACCCGTCGGCCAGAAGTACTCATGCTGGAAGGCGTAGGTCGGCAGGTCGACGGCACGGCCGCCGGTGCCGTCGAGAACGGTTCCCCAGTCGGCGGCGACGCCGGACACGTGCAGCTCGGCCAGAGCGGCCAGCGCGGTGGTGACTTCCTCTCGGTCCTTGCGCAGCAGTGGGAACAGGACCGCGTCCTCTCCCGCACGCTCTCGCGCCATACCGCTCAGCACCCCGTCCGGCCCCAGCTCCACGAACCGTGAGACACCCTGCTCGACCAGAGCCCGCACGCCGTCGTCGAAGCGCACCGCCTCACGCACATGACGCACCCAGTACTCCGGGTCGGCCAGCTCACCGGCCTCCGCCACCCGGCCCGTCACATTCGACACCACCGGCACCCGCGGCTCACCGAACGACAGCCCCGCCACCACCACACGGAACTCATCGAGCATCGGCTCCATCAACGGCGAGTGGAACGCATGCGAAACCCGCAGCCGACTGACCCGGCGACCCTGCTCCCGGAACACCTCGGCAACCGCCCCGACAGCCTCTTCGGCTCCAGAAATGACGACCGACGACGGGCCGTTGACCGCAGCGACCGACACGCCCGCGAGGGCTTCCAGGTGCTCGAGCACCTCCGCCTCGGTGGCCTCCACCGCCACCATGGATCCGCCCGCGGGAAGCGCCTGCATCAGCTGGCCGCGCGCGGCGACCAGAGCACAGGCGTCCGCGAGGGAGAACACACCGGCGACGTGCGCCGCCGCCACTTCACCGATGGAGTGGCCGGCCACGAACTCCGGCCGCACACCCCACGACGTCAAGAGCCGGTACAGAGCCACCTCGACGGCGAACAGACCCGCCTGCGCATACGCGGTGCCGTCGAGGACGGACTCGTCCTCGCCCCACACCACCTCACGCAACGGACGCCCCAAGTGCCCGTCCAAAGCCGTGCAAACAGCGTCGAACGCCTCCGCGAACACCGGGAACCGCGCATACAGCTCACGTCCCATACCCAGCCGCTGCGAACCCTGCCCCGAGAACAGGAAGGCCGTACGGCCGGCCTCGTTCTCACCCACGACCGCGGCCGGGTCGGACTCGCCCACGCACACAGCGGCCAGACCGCGTACGGCGGTCTCCCAGTCGTCCGCCAGGACCACGGCACTGTGATCGAAGTGCGAGCGCTGCGTGGCGAGGGAGTGTCCCAGGTCCACCGCACGCAGGGCGGGGTCGGCCTCGATACGGGCAAGAAGCCGTGCGGCCTGCGCCCGCAGGGCCTCCGCCGACCGTCCGGACAGAACCAACGGCACCACACCCGGGGCCAGGGAAGCGACACCCTCACCCTCGGTCTCCGGCTCTGCGACCGGTTCGGGCTGTTCCAGGATGAGGTGCGCATTCGTGCCGCTGATCCCGAACGAGGAGACACCCGCCCGGCGCACACGCTCCCCGCCCGGCCACTCCCGCACCTCGGTCAGCAGCTCCACCGCACCCGCAGACCAGTCCACATGCGACGACGGAACATCCACATGCAACGTACGCGGCAGCACCCCGTGCCGCATCGCCATCACCATCTTGATCACACCCGCCACACCAGCGGCAGCCTGCGTATGCCCCAGATTCGACTTCACCGACCCCAACCACAACGGCCGGTCCGGAGCACGGTCCTGACCATAAGTAGCCAGCAGCGCCTGCGCCTCGATCGGATCACCCAGCGTCGTCCCCGTACCGTGCGCCTCCACCACATCCACGTCCGCCACCGACAGACCACCACTGGCCAACGCCTGCCGGATCACCCGCTGCTGCGAAGGACCGTTCGGCGCCGTCAGACCATTGGACGCACCATCCTGATTGACCGCCGAACCACGCACCACCGCCAACACCTGATGACCACGACGCCGCGCATCCGACAGACGCTCCAGCACCACCATCCCCACACCCTCGGACCAGCCCACCCCATCAGCCGCATCCGCGAACGAACGACACCGACCGTCCGCCGACAACCCACCCTGACGCGAAAACTCCACGAACGTCGTCGGCGTCGACATCACCGTCACACCACCGGCCACCGCCAGCGAACACTCACCCGACCGCAACGCCTGCGCCGCCCAGTGCATCGCGACCAGAGACGACGAGCACGCCGTGTCCACCGTCACCGCCGGACCCTCGAACCCGAACGTGTAAGACACACGACCCGAAGCGATGCTGGGCGCACTGCCGTTGCTGCGGAACCCTTCGTACTGTTCGTCGGCGAGCATGTTGCCGTAGTCGTTGTACATGACGCCGGCGAAGACGCCGGTCTGGCTGCCACGCAGCGACACCGGGTCGATCCCGGCACGCTCGATGGCCTCCCATGTCGTCTCCAGCAGCAACCGCTGCTGCGCGTCCGTGGCCACCGCCTCCCGCGGACTCATCCCGAAGAACTCGGCATCGAAGGCACCGGCGTCGTGCAGGAAGCCACCCGCCTTGGAGTACGTGGTACCCGACGCCTCACGGTCCGGGTTGTAGAGCGTGTCGATGTCCCAGCCGCGGTTCACGGGGAATTCCGTGACGGCGTCCACTCCGTCGGACACGACACGCCACAGGTCCTCGGGCGAAGCGACCCCGCCCGGGTAACGGCACGCCATCCCGACGATCACCACCGGATCGTCCGCGACCGACGGCAGGACCGTCACGGGCGCCACGGCCGCCGGCTCCGCCGAACCGAACAGCTCGTCCAGCAGGTACCCCACCAGTGCATGGGCCGTCGGGTAGTCGAAGACCACCGTCGCCGGCAGCCGCAGGCCCGTCGCCTTGCCCAGCCGGTTGCGCAGCTCCACCGCCGTCAGCGAATCGAAGCCCAGATCCTGGAAGGCCCGCGCCGGGTCGACCGTCTGCACTCCGGCGTGGCCGAGTACCACCGCGATCTGGCCGCGCACCAGGTCCAGCAGCACCTCACGCCGCTCCTCGGCGCCCAGAGCCTCCAGGCGCTGCACCAGCCCCGCCGTCGCCGCCGAACCACCGGCCGCCGACCGACGCCTGCGCCCGCGGACGAGACCGCGCATCATCGGGTGCGGGTCGCCCTGCTCGCGCAGTGCCGCCAGATCGAGGCGCACAGGGAGGACGTTCGGCTCACCGGAGGCCAGGGCGGCGTCGAACAACGCAGTGCCCTGTTCGGGGGTCAGCTCGGGCATTCCGGCCCGGGCTATGCGCCGTACGTCCGTGTCGGAGAGGGTGCCGATCATGCCGGTGTCCTGGGTCCACGGGCCCCAGGCCAGGGAGGTGGCGGGCAGTCCGAGGGCGCGACGGTGGCGGGCCAGGGCGTCGAGGAAGGTGTTGCCCGCGGCGTAGTTGGCCTGGCCGGGACCGCCGAGGATGCCGGACATCGAGGAGAAGAGGACGAAGGCGTCAAGATCGAGGCCCTTGGTCGCCTCGTGCAGGTTCCACGCCGCGTCCACCTTCGGACGCAGCACACCCGCCAGACGCTCCGGCGTCAACGACTCCACAGTCCCGTCATCCAGCACACCGGCCGAGTGCACCACCGCACCCACCCCGTGCCGCACGACCAAGTCAGCGACCGCAGCCCCATCCGCCACATCACAAGCCTCGACCGACACACGCGCACCGGCCTCCGACAACTCCGCGACCAGCCCCTCAACCCCCTCAGCCGCCGGACCACGACGACTCACCAACAACAGCTCACGAACCCCGCGCTCCACCACGAGATGCCGAGCCACCACCCGACCCAGACCACCCATACCACCAGTCACCAGAACCGGACCACGGCCCCACTCCAGAACCGCACCCCCGTCCCCGTCCCCGTCCCCGTCCACGACCACGCGCGCCAACCGCGGCACCCGCACACCGCCACCAACGACGACCGCCTCCGGCTCCCCCGACACCAGCGCAGCCACCACCGACTCAGCGTCCGCGCCACCCCCCACATCGAGCAGACCAAAACGCCCAGGATGCTCGGACACCGCCGACCGCACCAACCCCCACACCGACGCCCCGGCCAGGTCCGAGCCGTCCACGGCGCCCGACGTCACGAACACCAGGCGCGACGCGGCGAACCGCTCTTCCGCCAGCCAGGCACGCACCAGCTCCAGCGCCCGCACCGCGGCAGCATGGACGGAATCGGCCACACCGCCGTCACCGGCAGGGGCGCCGGCCTTGACCAGTACCGTCTCCGGCACCTCACCGCGAGCGGCCAGTTCCTCGAGGCTGTCGAAGGCTCGGAACCCCTCACCGGGCAGATGGGCGACCTCGCCCAGCACGCCGACCGGGCCCGCTGCGGAACCGTCCTCCATGGCCGGGGCGGTGACCCACTCCACGCGGAAGAGCGCGTCCCGGTTCGAGGTGTCGGCAGCGGTCGTCCCGCCGGTCACCGCGCGCAGCACCAGATTCTCCACGCTGGCGACGGGGGCACCGGCGGGATCGACCACGGCAACAGCCGCGGATTCGTCGCCGGTGCGGGTCATGCGGACCCGGACCGCCTGGGCACCGGAGGCGTGCAGGCACACTCCTTCCCAGGAGAACGGAACCACGCCCCTGGCGAGGCCGCCCAGGGCGGAGATGTGCAGGGAAGCGTCGAGCAGCGCCGGGTGCAGTCCGTAACCGGCAGCCTCGCGCTCGGCTCCTTCGGGCAACGCGACCTCGGCGAAGACTTCGTCACCGCGTCGCCAGGCGGCGCGGAGGCCCTGGAAGAGCGGACCGTAGCGGTAACCGCCCTCGGCCATGCGCTCATAGAGCCCGGCGAGGTCGAGGGGTTCGGCGTCGGTCGGCGGCCAGACCGTCGTGTCGAAGTCGGCGGTGCGCTCGCCGGGGGCGAGAACACCGGTGGCGTGCTCGGTCCAGGGCATGCCCTCGGCGTCCTCGGGGCGGGACCGGGCGGTGAGCGTACGACGGCCCGCGGTGTCGGCCGGGCCGACGTGAAGGTGGAGCTGCACTCCGCCCTGTGGGGGCACGACGAGGGGGGTGGCGAGGGTGAGTTCTTCGACGCGGTCGCAGCCGACCTCGTCGCCGGCCCTGACCGCCAGTTCGACGAAGGCCGTGCCGGGCAGCAGTGCGTTGCCCATGACGACGTGTTCCGCGAGCCAGGGGTGGGTGCGCAGAGACAGTCGAGTGGTGAGCAACAGGCCGCCGGAGTCGGAGAGTTCGATGGCGGCGCTGAGCAGGGGGTGTCCGGCGGGTCGCAGGCCCGCCGACTCGACGTCCTCGGCGACAGAAGGAGTGGGTATGGGCCAGTAGCGCTGGTGCTGGAAGGCGTAGGTAGGCAGGTCGACGGCACGGGCGCCGGTGCCGTCGAGGACGGCGGCCCAGTCGACGGTCACACCGGTGACGTGGAGCCGGCCGAGTGCGGCCAGCGCGGTGCCCTCCTCGTCACGGTCCTTGCGCAGCAGCGGGACCAGGACCGCGTCCTCACCCGCACGCTCCCGCGCCATACCGCAGAGCACCCCGTCCGGCCCCAGCTCCACGAACCGCGACACACCCTGCTCGACCAGAGCCCGCACACCGTCGTCGAAGCGCACCGCCTCACGCACATGACGCACCCAATACTCCGGGTCGGCCAGCTCACCGGCCTCCGCCACCCGGCCCGTCACATTCGACACCACCGGCACCCGCGGCTCACCGAACGACAGCCCCGCAACCACCTCACGGAACTCATCAAGCATCGGCTCCATCAACGGCGAGTGGAACGCATGCGAAACCCGCAGACGGCTCACCCGCCGACCCTGCTCCCGGAACGCCTCGGCCACCGCCGCGACGGCCTCCTCGACGCCCGAAACGACCACCGACGACGGGCCGTTGACAGCCGCGACCGACGCACCCGCGAAAGCCTCCAGGTGCTCAAGCACCTCCGCCTCGGTGGCCTCCACCGCCACCATGGAGCCACCCGCGGGAAGCGCCTGCATCAGCCGGCCACGAGCCGCCACCAACGCACAGGCATCCTCCAGCGAGAACACCCCCGCCACATGCGCCGCAGCCACCTCACCGATCGAATGCCCGGCCACGAACTCCGGCCGCACACCCCACGACGTCAGGAGCCGGAACAACGCCACCTCGACGGCGAACAGACCCGCCTGCGCATACGCGGTGCCGTCGAGGACGGACCCGTCCTCACCCCACATCACCTCACGCAGCGGACGCTCCCCATGCTCATCGAGTCCCGCGCACACGGCATCGAACGCCTCCGCGAACACCGGGAACCGCGCATACAGCTCACGCCCCATACCCAGCCGCTGCGAACCCTGCCCCGAGAACAGGAACGCGGTGAGGCCGCCGCGGACGGTGTCCTCCAGGACGGCGGGGTGGGGGTTGGCGGAGGCGAGGGCGGTGAGGGCCGCCTCGGTGGCCTTGGGATCGGGGGTGGCCAGGACGACCGCGCGGTGCGGGAGGGCGGCGCGGCTGGTGGCCAGCGAGAGGGCGATGTCGGCGGGGCGCGCGTCGGGGGTGATCCGGAGGTGCGCCAGGAGGCGGGCGGCCTGGGCGCGCAGCGCTGTCTCCGAGCGGGCGGAGAGCACCCAGGGAGTGAGGGCGGGGTCCGTGCCGGTCGGTGTTCCTGCGGTGCCGGTGTCGGCGGTCGTGCTCTCTGTCCCGTCGGCACCGTCGCTCTCGACGGTCTCGTGGTCGGCCTGTTCGAGAACGACGTGGGCGTTGGTTCCGCTGATGCCGAAGGCGGACACGCCGGCCCGGCGGGGGTGGTCGGCCTCGGGCCAGTCGAGGGCCTCGGTGAGGAGTTCGACGGTGCCGGGCGACCAGTCGACGTGCGTGGTGGGGGTGTCCACGTGGAGCGTGGCGGGCAGCAGGCCGTGCCGCATCGCCATGACCATCTTGATGACGCCGGCCACACCGGCGGCGGCCTGGGCGTGTCCGATGTTGGACTTGATGCCGCCCAGCCACAGCGGGCGTCCGTCGGGGCGGCTGCGCCCGTACGTGGCGAGGAGGGCCTGAGCCTCGATGGGGTCGCCCAGGGTGGTGCCGGTGCCGTGGGCCTCGACGGCGTCGACCTGGTCGGCGGTGAGGCGGGCGTCGGCGAGGGCCGCTTCGATGACGCGTCGTTGGGAGGGGCCGTTGGGGGCCGTGAGGCGGCTGCTGGCGCCGTCCTGGTTGACGGCGGAGCCGCGGACCACGGCGAGCACCGGGTGGCCGTTGCGGCGGGCGTCGGAGAGGCGTTCGACGAGGAGGACGCCGACGCCCTCGCCCCAGGCGGTGCCGTCGGCGGCTTCGGCGAAGGGCTTGCAGCGGCCGTCGGCGGCGAGTCCGCGCTGGCGGGAGAACTCGGTGAACAGTTCGGTGGTCGGCATCATGGCGACGCCGCCGGTGAGGGCCAGGGAGCATTCACCGGCGCGCAGGGCGCGGACCGCCAGATGGAGGGCGACGAGGGAGGAGGAGCAGGCCGTGTCGACGGTGACGGCCGGGCCCTCCAGGCCGAGGGTGTAGGAGATGCGGCCGGACAGGACGCTCATGGCGCCGCCGGTGAGGTTGTGGCCCTCGGTCTCCTCGGCGGAGCGGGCGAGCGAGCCGTAGTTGGTGTCGGCGCCGCCGACGAAGACGCCGGTGTCGGTGTTGCGGAGGGCGGTGGGGCTGATACGGGCGCGCTCGACGGCCTCCCAGGCGGTCTCCAGCAGGAGTCGCTGCTGGGGGTCCATGGCGAGGGCCTCGCGGGGGGCGATCCCGAACAGGTCGGCGTCGAAGTCGGCGGCGTCCTCCAGGAAGCCGCCCTCGCGGACGTAGCTCTTGCCGGGGGTGCCCGGGTCGGGGTCGTAGAGGGAGTCCAGGTCCCAGCCGCGGTCTTCCGGCAGGGGGCCGACGGCGTCGGTGCCGTCGGCGACCAGGCGCCACAGGTCCTCCGGGGTACGGACGCCGCCGGGGAAGCGGCAGGCCATGCCGATGACGGCGATGGGCTCGTTGTCCCGGGCCTCGACAGACTCCAGCCGTTGCCGGGTGCGGCGCAGGTCTGCGGTGACCTTCTTGAGGTAGTCGCGGAGCTTGTCTTCGGAGCTTGCCATGGGGTGGATCCTCTGGGTTCGAGAAGGACGCGGTGACCGGATCGGGGTGCGGGGGCGCGTCCGGCGGCGTGCTCGTGGCGCGCCGGCGGACGGGGCGGCTAGGCGAGCCCCAGTTCGTTGTCGATCAGGTCGAACATCTCGTCGTCCGTGGAGGTGTCGAGGTCGGAGTCGTCGTCGCGCTCGGTGCCGTCCGGGGTGGAGTCGAGCTTCCACTGGAGGGCCTTCAGGCGCTTGGCCAGGTGGGCGCGTTCCTGGTCGTCGAGTTCTGCGCCGCCGACGGCGGCTTCGAGGTCGGCCAGTTCGGCGAAGACGGGTTGGTGCGTCTCGCCGGTGTCGGTGCCCAGTTCGGTACGCAGGTGACGTACGAGGGCTGCCGGGTCCGGGTGGTCGAAGATCAGGGTGGTGGGCAGGGAGAGGCCCGTCTCGGCGTTGAGCCGGTTGCGGAGTTCGACCGCGGTCAGTGAGGACATGCCGAGGTCGAGGAAGCCGCGGCCCGCGTCGAGGGACTCGGCGGAGGCGTGGCCGAGGACGGCGGCCACGTGGCCGATGACGATGCGGTGCAGCAGTGCCTGCTGCTGGGGGCCGGGGAGTCCGGCCAGTCGTCGGCGAAGGTCCGCCGGTCCTTCGCCGTCGGGGGTTCCGGTGCCGGTGGGGGGTGTGGTGGCGGTGGTGGCGGTGCGCCGTGGGGCCTGGCGGGCGAGGGCACGCAGCAGTGGGGGCACCTCGTCGCCGCGCAGGGCGCGGGTGTCGAGGCTGACGGGGACGAGTTGGGCGGTGTCGAGGCCGGTGGCCGCGGAGAGGAGGCCGAGGCCCTGGTCCGCGGTCAGGGGCCGGATGCCGGAGCGGGCCAGGCGGGCCAGGTCGGCGCCGTCGAGGGCTCCGGTGAGTCCGCTGCGGTCCGCCCAGAAGCCCCAGGCCAGGGAGTGCGCCGTGAGGCCGCGGGCGCGCCGGTACTGGGCGAGGGCGTCCAGGAAGGCGTTGGCGGCGGCGTAGTTGGCCTGGCCGGGGCCGCCGGCGACTCCGGCGTAGGAGGAGAACATGACGAAGGCGGTGAGTTTGCTGTCGCGGGTGAGTTCGTGCAGGTGCCAGGCGGCGTCGGCCTTGGGTCGCAGGACCCGGTCGACGCGGTCGGGGGTGAGGTCGTCCAAGAGGCCGTCGTCGAGGACGCCGGCCGCGTGGACCACAGCGGTCAGGGGGTGTTCGGCGGGGATGCGGGCGAGGACGCGGGTCAGGTCGTCGCGGTCGGCCGCGTCGCAGGCGACGATCTCGGTCTCGGCGCCCAGGGCGGTGAGTTCCTCGCGCAGGGCGTTCGCTCCGGGGGCGTCGGGTCCGCGCCGGCCGGTGAGCAGCAGGTGCCGCACGCCGTGGCGGGTGACCAGGTGGCGGGCGACGTGGGCGCCCAGGACGCCGGTGCCGCCGGTGATCAGGACGGTGCCGGCGCCGGTGCCGTCCTCCCACGCGCTGGTGGTGGCGGGCCGGGGGGCGCCGTCGGGGTGGTCGGCGCGCACCAGTCGGGGCACGGTGACGGTGCCCGCCCGGACGGCGAACTGGGTCTCGCCGGTGCCGGCCGCCGTGGTCACGGCGCTGATCAGGGCGTCGGCCGAGGCGTCCGGGGCCTGGGATTCCGTGTCGGTGGGTGAGTCGGGTCCGTCCGGGGTGGACTCGTCGCGCGCCGCCGGGTCGAGGTCGGCGAGGAGGAAGCGGCCGGGGTGTTCGGTCTGCGCGGAGCGCAGCAGGCCCCAGACAGTGGCGTCGGCGAGGCCGGGGACGGTGTCGTCCGGTCCGGTGGCGACGGCTCCTTCGGTGACCACGAGCAGCCGGGTGCCGGCGTGGCGGGGGTCGCGCAGCCAGTCGGTGGCCAGGGTGAGGGCCTGTCGCGCGGAGTCGTGCGCGCCGGCCGCGGGGTCGTCGCCCGCTGTGGGGCCGTGTACGGCCACGACCACGGCGGGGGGTTCGGCCGCGCCGCTGTCGAGGGCCGCGGAGAGGGCGGCGAGGTCGGCGTGGACCTGGACGGTGGCGCCGGACCGCTCCAGGGCGGCGGTCAGCCGTCCCGGGGTACCGAGGACCGCCCAGGGGCCGTCGTGGTCCGGGGTGGCGCTCCGGGTGCCGTCGGTCAGCGGGATCCAGGTGACGCGGTGCAGGGCGTCGGGGCCGGGGGGCGCCGGGAGCCGCTCCGGGCCGGCCCGCCGGGTGGTGACGGTGCCGGTCAGGACGGGGGCGCCGGTGGTGTCGTGGGCGTCGACCGTCCAGGTGTCCTCGCCGACGGGCGTCAGGGCGATCTGGAGCCGCGCGGCGCCGGTGGCGTGCACGGTGACGTTCCGCCAGGCGGCGGGGAGCACCGGGGCGGTGGCGGCGTCGGGGGTCGCCGCCAGGGCGACGGCGGTCTGCAGGAGCGCCGGGTGGAGGCGGAAGCGGGTGGCGTCCGCGTGGACGCTCTCGGGCAGTCCGACGTCGGCGAGGAAGGTGTCGCCGGAGCGCCGCAGGGATCGTACGGTGCGGAACGGGGCGTGCAGGTCGAGGCCGCTGCGGTGGACGAGGTCGTGGGCCTGGTCGATGTCGACGGTGACGGCCGCGTCGGCGGACGGCCCGGGGCGGGGTTTCGTCGGGGCGGGGCCGGTGTGCGGGGTGGGAGCGAGAACGCCGGTCGCGTTGCGGGTCCAGGGGATGTGGCCGGCCGTGTCGCCGTCGTCCGGTCCGAGGAGGCGCGAGTGGACGGTGAAGGTGCGGCCGCCGGCGCCTCCGGATCCGGGGTCCGTGCCTCCACGGCCGGTGTGCGCGCCTCCGGGTCCGGTATCCGTGCCTTCCGAGCCGCTCTCCGTGCCTTCGTGCGCGGACACGGTGAGCTGGATCTCGACGCGGCCCTCGTCGGGGACGGCGACCGGGGTGTGCTCGTCGAGTTCCACGACGTGAGGCAGGCCGGTCTCGTCACCGGCGCGCACCGCCCAGTCGAGGAAGGCGGTGGCGGGGACGACGGCGGTGCCGTGGGGGCGGTGGGCGTCGAGCCAGGGCTGAGTGGTGAGGGAGAGGCAGCCGCTGAGGAGCGCTCCGCCGTCGGCGAGCCGTACAACGGTGTCGAGGCCCGCCGGGTCGGCCTGTTCGCCGCCCGCCTCCAGCCAGTACCGCTCGCGCTGGAAGGCGTAGGTCGGCAGGTCGGTGGGGCGGCCGTGGGCGACGGCGGGCCGCCAGTCGACGGGCACGCCCGCCACGTGGGCGGCGGCGAGGGCGGTCAGGAAGCGGGCGGCGCCACCGTCGTCGCGGCGCAGGGAGCCCAGGGCCACGGCGTCGGCCCCGGCGGAGGCCACGGTGTCCTCGATGCCGACGGTGAGCACGGGGTGCGGGCTGCACTCCACGAACACGTCGTGACCCTGCTCGACGAGGGCCCGCAGCGAGTCCTCCAGGCGCACGGTGCTGCGCAGGTTGCGGTGCCAGTACGCGGCGTCGAGCCCGGTCCCCGGGTGCCAGTCGGCGGTGACGGTGGAGAAGAACGGGATGTCGCCGTCGCGGGGTTCGATGCCGGCGAGGGCGGCGGGCAGGCTCTCGGCGAGCCGGTCGACGTGCGCGGAGTGGGAGGCGTAGTCGACGGGGACGCGGCGGGCGCGCATGCGCTGCTCCCGGCACCGGGCGAGGAGGGTGTCGAGTCCTTCGGGGTCTCCGGACACGACCACGGAGGCGGGGCCGTTGACGGCGGCGACGGAGACGCCGGGCAGGTCGGCGACGAGGGCGTTGGCCTGCTCGTGGGAGACGGCGACGGCCACCATGCCGCCGTGCCCGGACAGTTCGCGGGCGATGGCGAGGCTGCGTACGGCGACGACCGCGGCGGCGTCGGCGAGGGTGAGGGCGCCGCTGACGGCGGCCGCGGCGATCTCGCCCTGGGAGTGGCCGAGGACGGCGGCGGGTTCGAGGCCGTGGGCGCGCCACATCTCGGCGAGGGAGACCATCACGGCCCACAGGGCGGGCTGGGCGACGTCGACCCGGTCGAGGGTGGGGGCGCCGTCGGCCTGGCGCAGCACCTCGGTGAGCGACCAGCCGACGTGCGGGGCGAGGGCGGCCTCGCAGGCCGCTATCGACCGGGCGAAGACCGGTGAGGCGTCGAGGAGTTCGGTGCCCATGCCCTCCCACTGGGTGCCCTGGCCGGGGAAGACCAGGACGGTTCTGCGGTCGCGGCCGGCGCCCCGGCCGCCGCTGACGACGGTGGCGGCGGGGCTGCCCTCGGCGAGGGAGGCGAGTCCGGCGCGGAAGTCGCCCGGGGTGGTGCCGATGACGACCGCCCGCTTCTCCAGGAGGGCCCGGCGGGTCACCAGGGAGTGGGCGATGTCGGCCGGGGCGGTCCCGGGGTGTGCGTCCAGGTGGGCGAGGAGGGCCTTGGCCTGGCCGCGCAGGGCGGCCTCGCTGCGGGCGGACAGCGTCCAGGGCAGGGGCAGTGTCCCGCCGGCGGTACCGGCGTCCGCGGTGGCGTCGGCCTGCGCGAGTCCTGCCGTCGGGGCGGCCCACACGGGGGCGGACGTGCCGTCGGTTCCGGGGGCGTCGGAGGCGGCCGGAGCGGCGGTCGGGGCGTCGGACGGCGCGTCGGCCGGGGCCTCCTCCAGGATGACGTGGGCGTTGGTGCCGCTGATGCCGAAGGAGGAGACGGCGGCACGGCGCGGCCGGGGCACGGCGGGCACGGGCCACTCGGTGGCCTCGGTCAGCAGCCGGACGCCGTCGTCCTGCCAGTCCACGTGCTCGGTGGGAGCGTCGATGTGGAGGCTCTTGGGGAGCGTGCCGTGCCGCAGCGCCAGCACCGTCTTGATGACGCCCGCCACACCGGCGGCGGCCTGGGTGTGGCCCAGGTTGGACTTGACGGAGCCGAGCAGCAGGGGGTGGGCGCCGTCCCGGTCGCGGCCGTAGGTGGCGAGCAGCGCCTGGGCCTCGATGGGGTCGCCGAGCCGGGTGCCGGTGCCGTGCGCCTCGACGGCGTCGACGTCGGCGGCGCGGACGCCCGCGTCGGTGAGCGCCTGGCGGATGACGCGTTGCTGGGCGGGGCCGTTGGGGGCGCTGAGGCCGTTGCTCGCGCCGTCCTGGTTGACCGCGGAGCCGCGGACGAGGGCCAGTACCCGGTGGCCGTTGCGGCGGGCGTCGGAGAGCCGTTCGACGAGGACCAGGCCGACGCCCTCGGAGAAGCCGGTGCCGTCGGCGGCGGCGGCGAACGGCTTGCAGCGGCCGTCGGCGGCCAGGCCGCGCTGGCGGGAGAAGTCCACGATGATCTCGGGCGAGCACATCACGGTGACGCCGCCGGCCAGTGCCATGGTGCACTCGCCGCCGCGCAGCGCCTGGAGCGCCATGTGCAGGGCGACCAGGGAGGACGAGCAGGCGGTGTCGACGGTGACGGCGGGGCCTTCGAGGCCGAGGGTGTAGGCGACCCGGCCGGAGACGATGCTGTTGGCGTTGCCGTTGTTGACGTATCCGGCGATTTCGTCGGGGACGTGGGTGACGCGTTTGAGGTAGTCGCTGGAGGACAGGCCGGCGAAGACGCCGGTGCGGCTGCCGCGTACGGAACGGGGGTCGATGCCGGCCCGTTCGAAGACTTCCCAGGAGGTCTCCAGGAGGAGGCGCTGCTGCGGGTCCATGGCGAGGGCCTCGCGCGGGGAGATGCCGAAGAAGTCGGCGTCGAAGTCGGCGGCGTCGTGCAGGAAGCCGCCCTCGCGGGTGCGGGAGCTGCCCTGGTGTTCGGGTACGGCGTCGTAGAGGCGGTCGAGGTCCCAGCCCCGGTCTGCGGGGAAGGGCGCGATGGCGTCGGTGCCGTCGGTGAGCAGCCGCCAGAGGTCCTCGGGCGACCGGACGTCGCCGGGCAGCCGGCAGGCCATGCCGACGATGGCGAAGACGTCGTCGTCGCCGTGCGCGGCGGTGGCCGGGGCGGGGGCGGCGGGCAGCGCGGCGGGGGGCGTGTCGGAGAGTTCGCAGTCCAGGAAGGCGGCGAGTTCGGTGACGGTCGGGTGGTCGAAGACGAGGGTGGCGGGCAGCCGCAGTCCGGTGGCGCCGTTGAGCCGGTTGCGGAGCTCGACGGCGGTCAGCGAGTCGAAGCCGAGGTCGCGGAAGGCGCGACCCGCGTGCAGGTGGGCGGGGTCGGTGTGGCCGAGGACGGCCGCCGCACAGGTGCCGACCAGGTCGCGCAGGGCGGCGAGCCGGTCGTCGGCGGACAGACCCGCCAGACGTGTCCGCAGTCCGTCGGTGCCGGTGGGCGCGCCCGCTTCGGCGGTGCGCCGGGCGGGACCCCGGTACAGGGAGCGCAGCAGGTGCGGCACCTCGCCGCCCCAGGCGCGCAGATGTCCGGTGTCGAGGCGTACGGGCACGAGGTGGGGGCGCTGCTCGGCGAGGGCGGCGTCGAAGAGCGCCATGCCGTCGGCGGCGGTCAGCGGCAGGACGCCGGAGCGGCGGACCCGGGCGAGGTCGGTGTCGTCGAGGTGGCCGGTCAGGGAGCTGGCGTCGGCCCACAGGCCCCAGGACAGCGAGGTGGTGGGCAGGCCCTCGGCGCGGCGCCGGTGGGCGAGGGCGTCGAGGTAGGTGTTGGCGGCGGCGTAGTTGGCCTGGCCGGCGTTGCCGAAGACGCCGGCGCCCGCGGAGAACAGCACGAGGTCCGCGAGGTCGAGGCCGCGGGTGAGGCGGTCCAGGTGGCGCGCGGCGTCGGCCTTCGGCGCCAGGACGGTACGCAGCCGGTCGGGGGTGAGGTGTTCCAGGACGCCGTCGTCGAGGACGCCTGCCGCGTGCACGACCGCGGTGAGCGGGTGTGCGGCGGGTACGGCGGCGATGACCCGGGCGAGCGCGTCGGCGTCGGCGGCGTCGCAGGCGGCGAGGGTGACGTGGGCGCCCAGTGCCTCCAGTTCGGTCCGGAGTTCGGCGGCGCCCGGGGTGTCGGGGCCGCGGCGCCCGGTGAGGAGCAGGTGCTGCATGCCGTGCCGGGTGACGAGGTGGCGGGCGAGGATGCCGCCGAGGACGCCCGCGCCGCCGGTGATCAGTACGGTGCCCTCGGGGTCCCAGGCGCGCGGCAGGGTGAGGACGATCTTGCCGTAGTGCTTGGCCTGCGCCATGTGGCGGAATGCCTCGCGGGAGTGGCGCACGTCCCAGGTGACGGTGGGCAGCGGGCGCAGGGCGCCGGAGGCGAACAGGCCGGTCAGGTCGCGGAACATCTCCCGGATGCGGTCCTCGCCCGCCTCGCGCAGTTCGTACGCCCGGTAGAGGGCGACGTCCGGGTGGTCGCGGACGACCTGCTCGGGGTCGCGGACATCGGTCTTGCCCATCTCGACCAGGCGCCCGCCGGGAGCGAGGAGCCGCAGCGAGGCGTCGACGAATTCGCCCGCCAGGGAGTTGAGGACGACGTCGACGCCGCGTCCGCCGCCCGCGGCCCGGAACCGGTCCTCGAAGCCGAGGTCCCGCGACGAGGCGAGGCGGGTGTCGTCCCAGCCGTCGGCGCGCAGCAGGGCGCGCTTGTGCTCGCCGGCCGTGCCGTACACCTCGGCGCCCCAGTGGCGGGCGAGCTGGACGGCGGCCATGCCGACGCCGCCGGCCGCGGCGTGCACGAGCACGGACTCCCCCGCCTCCAGGCGGGCGAGGTCGCGCAGGCCGTAGTAGGCGGTGAGGAAGGCGACGGGCACGGAGGCCGCCTGCGCCCAGGTCCAGCCGTCGGGTACGGGGGCGACCATGCGGGCGTCGGCCACGGCGTGGGTGGCGAAGCCGCCCGTGACCAGGCCCATGACGCGGTCGCCGGGGGCGAAGTCGGTGACGCCGTCGCCGACGGCGGTGACCACACCGGCGGCCTCGGCGCCCAGGAGTACGGCCGGGCCGGGGTACATGTCCAGGGTGTTGAGCACGTCGCGGAAGTTGAGTCCGGCGGCGCGCACCTCGATCAGCAGGTGACCGGCGGCGGGGGCCTCGGTCACCTCGGGGCAGGCGACGAGTTCCAGCTCGTCGACGGAGCCCTTCCGCGGAATGTCCAGCCGCCAGGCGCCGGCACCGGACGGCACGGTGAGCGCGTCGCCGGTGCGGGGCCGGGCCAGGCGGGGGGCGTACAGCTCGCCCTGACGGATGGCCAGCTGCGGTTCGCCGGTGGCGAGCGCGGCGGGCAGGGCCCGCCAGGAGTCGTCGTGGACGTCGAGGTCGACGAGGACGAGGCGGCCGGGGTGCTGGGACTGGGCGGAGCGCACCAGGCCCCACACGGCGGCGCCGGGCAGGTCGTGGGCGGGGTCGCCGGGTCCGGTGGCGACGGCGCCGCGGGTGAGGACGACCAGCGGGGTGCCGTCGGTGCGGTCGTCGGCGAGCCAGTCCTGGACGGTGGCGAGCACGTGGTCGAGGACGGTGTCGGGGACGTCCGGGTCGTCCGCTGCGGCCGGCTCCTGGGCGAACAGCAGGACGGCGCCGGGCGGTCGCCCGGTGGCGGCGTGGTGTTCGGTCAGCTCGGCGAGGGTGCCGAAGGCGGGCAGCGGGGTTCCGCTGCCGTCGGGCGCGTCGGCCGGGGTACCGAGGACGGCGAGGCCGGGTGCGGCGGGTACGGCGGCGGGCGGGGTGACGGGGGTCCAGTCGAGCCGGAACAGCCAGTCGCGGGCGGCGCGCGCGGACGGGTCGAGGGTCTCGGCGGCGACCTCGCGGACGGCCAGCGACTCGATGACGGCGACCGGTGCGCCCGTCGGGTCAGTCATGTGGACGGTGATCGTGTCCGGTCCCGCCGGGGAGACCCGCACGCGCAGCACGGTGGCGCCGGTCGCGTGCAGCGACACCCCGGACCAGGCGAACGGCACGACGGTGCGGTCGCCGTCGGACGTGAGGTTGGCCGCGTGCAGGGCGGCGTCGAGGAGGGCGGGGTGGATGCCGAAGCGTCCGGCGTCGCCGCGGACCTGTTCGGGCAGGACGACCTCGGCGAACACGTCGTCGCCGCGGCTCCAGGCGGCGCGTACGCCCTGGAAGACGGGGCCGAACTCGTAACCGCGGCCCGCGAGGAAGTCGTAGAAGCCGTCGGCGGCGACGGTGGTGGCGCCCCGGGGCGGCCACACGGTGAAGTCCTCGGGCCGTTCGACGCCCGGTACGCCGGGCTCGGTGAGGCTTCCCCGGGCACGGAGCGTCCACAGCTCCTCGCCGCCGTCGGGTCCGGTGGTGCGGGTGTGGACGCTGACGGGGCGGCGCCCGGACGCGTCGGGATCACCGACCGCGATCTGCACCTGGACCTCTCCGCGTTCCCGCAGGACGACGGGCGCCTGCAGGGTGAGTTCGTCGACCTGGCCGCAGCCCAGTGCGTCACCGGCGCGGATCACGGACTCCACGAGCGCGGTGCCGGGCACGATCACGGTGCCGGACACGGCGTGGTCGGCGAGCCAGGGGTGGGTGCGCAGCGACCAGCGGGCGGTGGCCACGAGGCCGTCCCCGCCCGCGAGTTCGACGGAGGCGCCGAGCAGCGGGTGGTCGGGCGAGTCGAGGCCGGCGGAGGTCACGTCGCCGCCGAGGTCGGCGAAGCGCGGCCAGTAGTGCTGCCGTTGGAAGGGGTAGGTGGGGAGGTCGACGCGGCGGGGCCGGGTGCCTTCGTAGTACGTGTCCCAGTCGACGTCGGCGCCCAGCGCCCACGCCTGGCCCAGGGAGAGGGCGAACCGCTCCAGTCCGCCCTCGTCACGGCGGAGCGTGCCGACCACACCGGCGCTCGCGCCCGCGTCCTCGATGGTCTCCTGCACCCCGGTCGCGACGACCGGGTGCGCGCTCACCTCGACGAAGACCTGGAACCCGTCGGCCAGCAGCGCACGCGTCGCCGCCTCGAACTCCACCGTCCCGCGCAGATTGCGGTACCAGTAGCCGCCGTCCAGCTCGGCGGTGTCGATCACCGACCCGGAGACGGTGGAGTAGAACGGCACTGCGCAGGACCGTGCGACGACCGGGGCCAGCAGTTCCGCGAGCTCCTCCTCGATCCGCTCGACGTGTGCCGAGTGCGAGGCGTAGTCCACGGCCACCCTGCGCGCCCGGACGCCGGTCCGCTCGCAGCGGTCCAAGAGCTCGTCGAGAGCGTCGGCGTCACCGGAGACGATGACCGACGACGGCCCGTTGACGGCGGCGACGCCGATCCGCCCGTCGAAGCCGGTCAGCAGGTCGCGCACCTCCCGCACGCCCCGAGCGACCGACACCATGCCGCCCAGCCCGGACAGTGCGCGCAGCGCACGCGACCGCAGCGCCACCACCCGCGCGCCGTCCCGCAAGGACAGCCCACCGGCCACCACCGCGGCGGCGATCTCGCCCTGCGAGTGCCCCAGCACCGCGGCGGGCTCCACGCCCCGGGACCGCCACACCTCGGCGAGGGACACCATCACCGCCCACAGCGCGGGCTGCGGCGGGCTCCACGCCCCGGGACCGCCACACCTCGGCGAGGGACACCATCACCGCCCACAGCGCGGGCTGGACGACGTCCACGCGCTCCAGCGACGCCGCGCACTCCGCGCCCTTCAGGACATCCGGCAGCGACCAGTCCACGAACGGCTCCAGCGCCGCCGCGCACTCCGCGACGCGCGACGCGAACACCGGTGAGGTCGCCAGGAGTTCGGTCGCCATGCCGGCCCACTGCGAGCCCTGCCCCGGGAAGACGAACACCACACCGCCCGAGCCCTCGCCCGCGACGCCCTCCACGACGCCGGCGGCGGCCTCGCCCGCGGCCAGCGCGTCGAGGCCCGCGAGCAGGGTCTCCGTGTCCCGGCCGACGACCACGGCACGGTGGTCCATGGCCACGCGGGTGGTCACCAGCGAGTGCGCCACGTCCAGCACCCGAGCGTCCGACGAGCGCACGGCGGCGGCCAGTCGCGCGGCCTGCTCGCCCACGGCCGCCCGGGACTTGGCCGACAGCGTCCACGGCCACCAGCCGTCCTCGACGGCCGGCGTCGCCTCCTCGGCCGGCGTCGGCTCGGGTGCCGGAGCCTCCTCCAGGATGAGGTGACCGTTGGTGCCGCTGATGCCGAAGGAGGAGACGCCGGCCCGGCGCGGACGGCCGGTCTCCGGCCAGGGCGTGGCCTCGGTGACCAGGCGGACGGCGCCGCTCGACCAGTCGACGACGGGGGTCGGATTGGTGATGTGCAGGCTCTTCGGCAGGGTGCCGTGCCGCATCGCCAGGATCATCTTCATCATGCCGGCGACACCGGCGGCGGCCTGGGTGTGACCGATGTTCGACTTCAACGAACCGAGGAGCAGGGGCCGCTCGGGGTCGCGGTCCTGGCCGTAGGTGGCGAGGATGGCCTGCGCCTCGATCGGGTCGCCGAGCGGGGTGCCGGTGCCGTGCGCCTCGACGGCGTCCACGTCGGCGGGTGTCAGGCCCGCGTTGGCCAGGGCCTGGCGGATGACGCGCTGCTGGGAGGGGCCGTTGGGTGCGGTCAGGCCGTTGGAGGCGCCGTCCTGGTTGAGGGCCGAGCCTCGGACCACCGCGAGGACGGGGTGGCCGTTGCGGCGTGCGTCGGAGAGCCGTTCGAGGAGCACGAGGCCGACACCCTCGGCGAAGCCCATGCCGTCGGCGCCCTCCGCGAAGGCCTTGCAGCGGCCGTCGGCGGCCAGGCCGCGCTGCCGGGAGAACTCCACGTACGGCTCGGGCGTGGACATGACGGTGACGCCGCCGGCCAGTGCCATGGTGCACTCGCCGGTGCGCAGCGACTGGAGCGCCAGGTGCAGGGCCACCATCGAGGAGGAGCAGCCGGTGTCCATGGTGACGGCGGGGCCCTCGAAGCCGTACGTGTAGGAGAGTCGGCCCGAGGCGATGCTGGAGGCGTTGCCGGTCATCAGGTGTCCGGCGAGCTGCTCCTGGGCGGCGGCACCGCCGAGCCGGACCTGGTAGTCGGTGGTGATGCTGCCGACGAAGACGCCGGTGGCGCTGTTGCGCAGGGCCCGCGGGTCGATGCCGGCGCGCTCGAAGGTCTCCCAGGAGGTCTCCAGGAGCAGCCGCTGCTGCGGGTCCATCGCCAACGCCTCGCGCGGGGAGATCCCGAAGAACGCCGGGTCGAATCCGGCGACGTCCCGGATGAAGCCGCCCTCGCGGCTGTACGTGGTGCCCTGCCGGTCGGGATCCGGGTCGTACATCGAGTCCAGGTCCCAGCCGCGGTCCTCGGGCGGGGTGGACACGACGTCCAGCTCGGCCGCCATCAGCTCCCACAGTTCCTCGGGTGTGGTGACGCCGCCGGGGAAGCGGCAGGCCATCGCGACGACGGCCATCGGCTCGTCGGTGACGCCCGCGGACACCACTACGGGCGCGGCGGCGGTGCGGTCCTCGCCGAGGATCAGGGTGCGCAGGTGCGCGACGACCGCCACGGTGTTCGGGTAGTCGAAGAGCAGGGTGGTGGGGAGCTTGACGTCGGTGGCGGTGGTGATCCGGTTGCGGACCTCCACGGCGGTCAGGGAGTCGAAGCCGAGGTCCTTGAAGGCGCGGTCGACGTCGACCGCTTCCGGTGAGGAGTACCGCAGGGCGGTGGCGACCTCGGCCCTGACCAGGTCGGTGAGCAGACGGTCCTGCTCGGCGGGTGTGAGGGTGCGCAGCCGGTCGCGCAGGGCGTGGGTGTCGGGCGCCGCGGCGGCGGCCGCCTCCAGGGCGCGGCGGACCTCCGGCAGGTCCCCGACGAGCGGGCTGGGCCGGGCCGCCGTCATCACGGAGGCGTACGAGCGCCAGTCCACGTCGACGACGGTGGTGTGGGAGGCGCCCTCGGCGACGGCGGCGCGCAGCGCGGCGACGGCGGTCTCGGGGGCCATGGGGGTGAGGCCGTCGTGGCTCATCCGGTCGGCGAGCACGTCCGCGGTGGCCATGCCGGCGTCCGCCCACGGGCCCCAGGCCACGGAGGTGACGGGCAGGCCCTCGGCGCGCCGCTGTTCGGCGACGGCGTCCAGGTAGGCGTTGGCGGCGGCGTAGTTGGCCTGTCCGGCGTTGCCGAGGACGCCGACGATCGACGAGAACAGCACGAACAGGGTGACCGGGTGGTCGCGGGTCAGTTCGTGCAGGTGGGCGGTGCCGGCCGTCTTGGGGCGCAGGACCGCCTCGAAGCGGTCCAGGGTGAGGGAGTCGAGGACGCCGTCGTCGAGGACGCCGGCGGCGTGCACGACACCGGTGAGGGGCAGCTCGGCGGGGAGGCCGGCCAGGAGGCGGGCGAGCTGGTCGCGGTCGGCCACGTCGCAGTCGGCGACGGTGACCCGGGCTCCGAGGCCGGTCAGTTCCGCCACCAGTTCGGACACGCCGGGCGCGTCGGGACCGCGGCGGCTGGTGAGGACGAGGTGGCGTGCGCCGTGGGCGGCCAGCGAGCGGGCGACATGGGCGCCGAGCGCGCCGGTGCCGCCGGTGATCAGGACGGTGTCGTGGTCGCCCCAGCCGCCGATCCCGTCGTCCTCGCCGGCCGCGGTCACGGTCGGCGCGTCGTCGGTGAACGCGGTCACGCTCGGCGCGTCCTCGGTGGCCGCGGTCGGCTCGGGGAGCGGCACGCGGGCCAGGCGGCGGGCGTACGCGCCGGAAGTCCGTACGGCGATCTGGTCCTCGTCGCCACCGAGGAGAGCGGCGAGCCGGACGAGGCACCGGGCGTCGGGCTCCGCGGGAACGTCGGCGAGACCGCCCCAGGCGTCGGGCAGTTCCAGGGCGACGGCACGCCCGAATCCCCAGGTCTCGGCCTGGACCGGCGAGGTCAGCGGGTCGCGGCCGTCGACCGAGACGGCACCGCGGGTCAGGGCCCACACCCGGGCCCCGGTCCCGGACAGGGCGTGCACCAGGTCCTTGGCGGCGGCGAGGCCGCGCGGTACGGCGGGGTGGTCGGGGTGGGGGCGTTCGTCGAGGGCGAGCAGCGAGAGTACTCCGGTGGGCGCGTCGCCGTCGCTGTCCGGGCCGTCGCCCGTGCCCGTGGTGAGGAGGGCGGTGAGGGCGGCGGTGTCCTCGTCGCCGGTGAGGTCGTGGCGTTCGATGCGCAGGCCGCGGGCGGCGAGGGCCGCGAGTACGTCCGCCACCCAGGGGTCGTCGGCGTGCCCGGAGGGGACGAGCACCGGCCAGCGGCCGCCGGGCACGGTGCCGCCGGCGCCAGTCAGCGCGGTCCAGGTGACGCGGTAGCGCCAGCCGTCCAGGGTCGAGCGCAGGGTACGGCGGCGGCGCCAGGACGCCAGCGCGGGCAGCAGGGTACCGAAGGCCTCGACGTCGTCCCCGGTGACCTCCAGGACGGAGGAGAGACGGGTGATGTCGCCGCTCTCGACGGCCGACCAGAACTCGCCGTCCGCGGTGTCTCCACCGGACGCGGCGGCGGCCGACTCGGCGGGTGTCAGCCAGTACCACTCGCGACGGAAGGGGTAGGTAGGGAGGTCGACGCGCTGGGGCCGGGTGCCTTCGTAGTACGCGTCCCAGTCGACGTCGGCGCCCAGCGCCCACGCCTCCCCCAGGGAGAGGGTGAACCGCTCCAGTCCGCCCTCGTCACGGCGCAGCGTGCCCACCACACCCGCCCGCACACCGGCGTCCTCGAAGGTCTCCCGCACCCCGGTCGCCACCACCGGATGCGCGCTCACCTCCACGAACACCCGGAAACCGTCCGCCAGCAGCGCACGCGTCGCCGCCTCGAACTCCACCGTGCCCCGCAGATTGCGGTACCAGTACGAGCCGTCCAGAACGGCGGTGTCGATCGCCTCGCCGGTCACCGTCGAGTAGAACGGCACCTCGCAGGACCGGGCCGTAACCGGAGCCAGCAGCCGCGCCAGCTCCTCCTCGATACGCTCCACATGCGCCGAGTGCGACGCGTAGTCCACCGCCACCCGACGCGCCCGCACTCCCGCCGCTTCGCACTGGGCCACGAACGCGTCCAGCGCGTCCGCGTCACCGGACACCACCACGGACGACGGGCCGTTCACCGCCGCCACACCGATCCGGCCGTCCCAGCCCGCCAGCAGCCCGCGCACCTCGTCCACGCCACGCGCCACCGAGACCATGCCGCCCAGACCCGACAGCGCCCGCAACGCCCGCGAACGCAACGCCACCACCCGCGCGCCGTCCTCCAGCGACAGACCGCCCGCCACCACGGCGGCCGCGATCTCTCCCTGCGAGTGCCCCACCACCGCGGCCGGCCGCACACCTCGCGAACGCCATACTTCGGCGAGCGACACCATCACCGCCCACAACGCGGGCTGCACCACGTCCACCCGCTCCAGCGACGCCGCACCCTCCACGCCGCGCAGGACATCCGGCAGCGACCAGTCCACGAACGGCGCCAACGCCTGTGCGCACGCGGCGATACGGGACGCGAACACCGGCGAGGTCTCCAGCAGTTCCACCGCCATCCCGGCCCACTGCGAGCCCTGGCCCGGGAAGACGAACACCACGCCCCCCGTGCCGTCCCCCGCGGCGCCCTCCACGACCCGGGCGGAGGGCTCACCCGCCGCCAGCGAGTCGAGGCCGGCGAGGAGATCGTCCACGTCGCGGCCGACGACCACCGCCCGCTGGTCCATCGCCACCCGCGTCACCGCGAGCGCGTGCGCCACGTCCAGCACGGAGGCGTCCGTCGCGCGCACCGTCGCCGCCAGCCGCGCCGCCTGCTCCCCCACCGCCGCACGCGACTTGCCCGACACCACCCACGGCCACCACGCGCCCTCGGCCTGTCCGGGCTCCGCGATCTCGGGTGCCTCTTCGGCCGGAGCCTGTTCGAGCACGAGGTGGGCGTTGGTGCCGCTGACACCGAAGGAGGACACGGCGGCGCGGCGCGGACGGCCGGTCTCCGGCCAGGCGGTGTGCTCGGTGAGCAGTTCGACTCCGCCGTCCTCCCAGTCCGCGTTCGGGGTGGGCGCGTCGATGTGGAGGCTCTTGGGCAGGATCCCGTGGCGCATCGCCTGCACCATCTTGATCACGCCGGCGACGCCGGACGCGGCCTGGGTGTGCCCGGTGTTGGACTTCAGCGAGCCGAGCAGCAGCGGTCGTCCGTCGCCGCGGTCCCGACCGTAGGTGGCGAGGAGTGCCTGCGCCTCGATGGGGTCGCCGAGGGTGGTGCCGGTGCCGTGCGCCTCGACGGCGTCGACCTCGGCGGAGGTGAGGCCGGAGTCGATGAGGGCCTGCCGGATCAGCCGCTGCTGGGAGGGGCCGTTGGGGGCGGTGAGGCCGTTGGAGGCGCCGTCCTGGTTGATGGCGGAGCCGCGGATCACGGCGAGGACGGGGTGGCCGTTGCGGCGGGCGTCGGACAGGCGCTCCAGCAGGATCAGCCCGGCGCCCTCGGACCAGGCGGTTCCGTCGGCGGCGGCGGCGAAGGCCTTGCAGCGGCCGTCGGCGGCGAGGCCGCGCTGCCGGGCGAACTCGGTGAACATCTTCGGCGTCGACATGACCGTGGCGCCGCCGGCCAGGGCGAGGGAGCACTCCCCCTGGCGCAGGGAGCGCACGGCCAGGTGCAGCGCCACCAGCGAGGAGGAGCAGGCGGTGTCGACCGTGACGGCGGGGCCTTCGAAGCCGTACGTGTAGGAGAGGCGGCCGGAGGCGACGGCGACCGTGTTGCCGGTGAGGAGGTGGCCGGCGACCTCCTCCTGGCGCCCTCGTGCGGCACCGTCGTAGTCCCCGTGCCCGGTGCCGACGAAGACGCCGGTGGGGCTGCCGGCCAGTGCGTCGGGCGCGATCCCGGCGCGTTCCAGGGTCTCCCAGGAGGTCTCCAGGAGCAGCCGCTGCTGCGGGTCCATGGCGAGGGCCTCACGCGGGGAGATCCCGAAGAACGCCGGGTCGAACTCACCGGCGTCGTGCAGGAAGCCGCCTTCGCGGGCGTAGGTGGTGCCGTGGTGGGCGGGGTCGGGGTGGAACAGCCGGTCGAGGTCCCAGCCGCGGTTGGTGGGGAAGGCGGAGATGGCGTCCACGCCGTCCCTGGCCAGTTCCCACAGGTCTTCGGGGGAGCGCACGCCGCCGGGGTAGCGGCAGGCCATGGCGACGACGGCGATGGGCTCGCGGTCCCGGTTCTCGGCCTCGTCGAGTCGCTGACGGGCCTCCTGAAGGTCGGCCACGGCCCGCTTGAGGTACGCGCGGAGCTTGTCCTCGTTCGACATCAGGTGCCCACCTCTCCATGAGGATCCGGAACTCGCGAAAAGCGGAGAGCGGCGAATCCGGATTCCACGCCCCGACACTGCTGGATGTTCCGGCGGGCGCGGCGCCCGTCCGGCAGATCCGGTCCGGGGCGACAGGCCGACCCGGTCCGAGGGCCAGTCTGGCCGTCCCGGACTGCGGGTTTCCCTAAAGTGCGCCGGGGGGCGTACCTAGCCGGAAGGCCCCGGTCCGTGGTCGGACACGGGGCCGGGGCCTTCCGGACGGAGTGCGGTCAGCCGACGACGGCGGTGTCCTGCCGGGACGCGGCGTCGGAGGTGACCGTGGTCTCCAGGGCGGTGAGCCACTCCTCCACGAGGCCGGCCGCGGGGCCGGAGTCCTCGCGGATGAGGGAGAGGTGGTCGGCGTCCAGGGGGCGCACGGTGGCGTCCGGGACGACCGGCTCGTGCAGGCGCTCGGGGTCGGGAGCGGGAACGCCCTCGATGAGCGCCCGGGTGCACTTGATCTCCAGGACGGGCGCGGTGGTGGGGTGCACGTCGAGGGCGTTGAGCAGCACCATCCAGCGGCCCATGGCGGACAGCCGGGAGTTGGTGAGGCGCACCGGGGAGTCGTCCACGGCGGTGAAGTTGAACTTCATCATGCCGTTGTAGTCGACGCCCTCGTCGCTGTCGTGCCGGATGCTGAGGGTGTCGAGGAGGACGACGGCGGTGGGGCGGATGCCCCAGGTGCTCTCCAGGACGCCGGCCGCGGCGTAGGCGAGGGATCCGCCGGAGGAGTGGCCGAGGAGGACGAAGGGCTTGCCGTCGGCGGCCTGGAGGGCGCTCTCCGCGATGATCCGGGCGGCTGCCTCGGGGTGGGCGGGCAGGGCCTCTCCGGTGTTGAACCCGATGAGAGGCAGGGCGGTGACGTCCCGCTTGCCGCGGAAGTGGCCGGACAGGGTGGCGTACTGGTGGACGCCGCCGTTGGCGGTGGGGGCGCTGACGCAGACGAGCCGGGACGGGGCGGGTCCCTCGGCGAGCGTCACCGGCCAGGGCAGGTCCTCGAGTTCGGCGGTGACCTCGAAGGAGGGGCGGAGCGCGGCGACGGTGGCGAGCATCCGCTGGGCCTCGCGCAGCTTGCCCTGGGCGAGGCCGTCGAGGAAGAGGCGCTCCATCGAGTCGTTCTCGGCGGGGCCGCCGGCGGCGCCGGTCTGCGGGGCGGCACCGCCCTGGGCGCCCAGTTCGGTGCGCAGCCAGGCGGTGAGACCGCTCGGGGAGCCGCTGTCGTAGACGATGCTCGCGGGAAGCTGGAGTCCGGTGGCCTCGCTCAGTCTGCGGCGCAGCTCGATGCCGATCAGGGAGTCGAAGCCGAGTTCGAGGAAGTCGCGGTCGGGGTCGACGTCGGCGGTGTCGGTGTGTCCGAGAAGTTCCGCGGCGCAGTCGACGACCAGGTCGAGGAGGGCGGCGTCCTGCTCGGCGGCGCTCAGGGAGGCGAAGTGCTCCCGGAAGGAGGCCGGTTCGGTGGGACGGGCCGGGTGCGGGGTGGTGGCCGAGGCGGTGTTGCGGGGGGCTCGGACCAGGCCGCGCAGGGAGGCACGGTCCGCGGCACCGGGTCCCAGGAGGCGGGCGGCGGAGGACGGCCGCAGGGCCAGCGACTCGACGGAGAGGACGGGCCGTCCCGAGGTGTCGACGGCGGCGATGGACACGGAGTCCTCGCCGGCCTTGCCGATGCGGACCCGCAGCCGGGTGGCACCGGAGGCGTGCAGGGTGGCACCGGCCCAGGAGAACGGCAGCAGCCCCTGGTCGGCGTCCTTCAGGTCGACGTACTCCACCGCGTGCAGGGCGGCGGTGAGCAGCGCCGGGTGGAGGCCGAACAGGGCGGCGTCGTCGGTGCGGTCGGGCAGTTCCAGTTCGGCGAAGACCTCGTCGCCACGCGTCCAGACGCCGCGCAGGCCCTGGAAGAGGGGGCCGTACTCGGTGCGCTCGTAGAACCCGGTCAGGTCGACGGGGTCGGCACCGGCGGGCGGCCAGGCAGGGGCTTCGAAGGGGATGACCTGTTCGCCTGGGGTCAGTACGCCGGTGGCGTGCTGGGTCCAGGGTGCGTCGTCGGCGTCGGCGGGCCGGCAGTGGATGCCGAGCGGACGCCCGCCGGAGGCGTCGGGGGGACCGACGCGGACCTGGACGGCGACGGCGTCCTTGGGGTCGAGGCCGAGGGGGGTGGTGAGGGTGAGCTCCTGCACGCGTCCGCAGCCGACCTGGTCGCCCGCGCGGACGGCCAGTTCCAGGAAGCCGGTCGCGGGGAAGAGGATCACGCCGCCCATGGTGTGGTCGGCGAGCCAGGGGTGGGTGCGCAGGCCGATGCGTCCGGTGAGGAGGACGTCCTCGGCGCCGGCGAGGGCGACCGCGGCACCGAGGAAGGGGTGCCCGGCCGGGGTGAGGCCGGCGCCGGGGATGTCGGCGGCGTGGGCGAGGGGACGCGGCCAGTAGCGGCGGTGCTGCCAGGCGTAGGTGGGCAGGTCGGCGCGGCGGGCTCCGGTGCCGTGGAACCAGGCGGCCCAGTCGACGCGTACACCGGCGACGTGCAGCTCGGCGAGGCCGGTCAGCAGGGCGTGCTGTTCCGGGCGCTTGGACCGCAGGGCGGGCACCGCGACGGTGCCCGTGGCACCGTCGCGGCTGTCGAGGGTCTGCCGGGTGAGGGCGGTGAGGACGCCGCCGGGGCCGATCTCCAGGAAGGCGTCCGCACCGGCATCGGCGAGGGCGCATATGCCGTCGGCGAAACGAACGGTCGCGCGGACGTGGTCCACCCAGTACGCGGGAGTGGTCAGCCGGCCCGGCTCGGCCACCGTACCCGTGACGTTGGAGACGACCGGGATGCGCGGTTCGGCGTACGCCAGGGTCTCCGCCACCTGACGGAAGGCATCCAGCATCGGCTCCATCAGGGCCGAGTGGAAGGCGTGACTGACCGACAGACGCTGCGTCTTACGCCCCTCGGCCGTGAACTCTTCTGCCAGCGCGGACACCTCTGCCTCGGGACCCGCGATGACCACGGAGTCCGGGCCGTTGACCGCGGCCACGGACAGACCGCCGGTGAGGCGGTCGACGACCTCGGCCTCGGTCGCCTGGACGGCCACCATCGCGCCACCCGCCGGCAGCTCCTGCATCAACCGGGCCCGCGCCGCCACCAGCGCACACGCGTCCTCCAGCGAGAACACCCCCGCGACGTACGCGGCCGCGATCTCACCGACGGAATGACCCGCGACGAACTCCGGCGTGACACCCCACGACTCCACCAGCCGGAACAACGCCACCTCGACCGCGAACAACGCGGGCTGCGTATACCCGGTGGTGTCGAGAAGGGCCGCCTCCTCGCTGCCCTCCTCCGCGAACAACACCTCGCGCAAAGGCCGATCGAGCTGCGGATCCAACAACGACGACACCTCGTCGAGCGCTCCCGCGAACACCGGGAAACGGGCATACAGCTCACGCCCCATCCCCACCCGCTGCGACCCCTGACCGGAGAACAGCACCGCGAGCGAACGCTCCACGGCCCGCCCCCGGGCCACCTCCACCGGCTCCCCCGCACCGTCGACGGAGGCCAGCAGAACCGCGCGCTGCTCGAAGGTGGAGCGGCCGGTGGCCAGGGAGAAGCCCAGGTCCAGGGCGGTGGCGCCGGTGACGTCGGTGAGCCGGGCGATCTGGGCGTCGAGGGAGCCCCGGGTCTTGGCCGACACCGTCCAGGGGACGACGGTGGGAACCGCGGCGGGCGTGGCTCCCTGCTCCTCCGTCCCGTCGCCGGTGGGCTCCTCGGCGTCGGGGGCCTGCTCGATGACGAGGTGGGCGTTGGTGCCGCTGATGCCGAAGGAGGAGACGCCGGCGCGGCGTGGCCGCCCGGTCTCCGGCCACGGGGTGGGCTCGGTGAGCAGGCGTACGTTGCCGGCCTCCCAGTCGACGTGCGTGGACGGCCGGTCGATGTGCAGGGACTTGGGCAGGACGCCGTGCCGGATGGCGAGGACGGTCTTGATGACGCCGGCGACACCGGCGGCGGCCTGGGAGTGGCCGATGTTCGACTTCACGGAGCCCAGCAGCAGGGGGCGGTCCGCGGGCCGGTCCTGGCCGTAGGTGGCGAGCAGGGCCTGCGCCTCGATGGGGTCGCCCAGCGGGGTGCCGGTGCCGTGTGCCTCGACGGCGTCCACGTCGGCGGCGGAGAGCCCGGCCCCGGCGAGTGCCTGGCGGATGACGCGCTGCTGCGAAGGGCCGTTGGGCGCCGTCAGACCGTTGGAGGCACCGTCCTGGTTGACGGCCGAGCCCCGGATCACGGCGAGGACCTGGTGGCCGTTGCGGCGGGCGTCGGACAGGCGCTCCAGGACGAGCACGCCGGCGCCCTCGGACCAGCCGGTGCCGTCGGCGGCGTCCGCGAAGGCCTTGCACCGGCCGCTGGTGGAGATGCCGCCCTGGCGGGTGAACCCGGAGAAGCCCATGGGGGTGGACATCACGGTGACGCCGCCGGCGAGGGCGAGGCCGCACTCGCCGTTGCGCAGGGCCTGGGCGGCCAGGTGGATGGCGACCAGGGAGGCCGAGCAGGCGGTGTCGACGGTGACGGCGGGTCCGGCGAGGTCGAAGGCGTAGGACAGGCGGCCGGAGACGACACTGGCGGTGAGGCCGGTGGTGGCGTGTCCCTCGGCGTCCTCGCGGGAGTTCATGACGACGCCGACGTAGTCGACGCCGGCGGTGCCGACGAAGACGCCGGTACGGCTGCCGCGCAGCGAGACGGGGTCGATGCCGGCCCGTTCGACGGCCTCCCAGGTGGTCTCCAGGAGGATGCGCTGCTGGGGGTCCATGGCGACGGCCTCGCGGGGCGAGATCCCGAAGAAGCCGGCGTCGAAGGCGGCGGCGTCGACGAATCCGCCCTCGGCGGCGGCGCTGCTGCCTGCGCCTTCGCCGTTGAGGGCGTCGAGGTCCCAGCCGCGGTCGTCGGGGAAGGGCGTGATGCCGTCGCGGCCCTCGTCGAGGAGCCGCCAGTAGTCCTCGGGGGAGTTCACGCCACCGGGCAGGCGGCAGGCCATGCCGACGACGGCGATGGGTTCGCGGCGTTCCGCCTCGGTCTCCTCCAGGCGGCGCCGGGTCTTGTGCAGATCGGCCGTGACCCACTTGAGGTAGTCGACGAGCTTCTTGTCATCGGGCATGACGTTGGGGAACCTTCCTGTGGTGGATCAAGCTCGTCTCAGCGGTCGCCCAGGCGGCCGAGCTCGTTGTCGATGAACGCGAGGACCTCGTCGGCGCTGGCCGACTCGAAGTCGTCGGCGACGTCCGGGCCGGTGGGATCCGGTGCGGTGCCGCGCACCTTGTCGAGCATCCGGCCCAGGCGCAGGGCGAGGCCCGCGCGGGTGATCTCGTCCGGGTCGTCCGCCGCCGCCGCGAGGAGCGCGTCGAGCCGGTCGAGTTCGGCGAGCAGGGACGGCCCCTGCGGGGTGTCGTCGCCGGTCAGTTCGGAGACGAAGTGTTCGGCGAGGGCCGTGGGGGTCGGGTAGTCGAAGACCAGGGTGGCCGGGAGGCGCAGTCCGGTCGCGGTGGACAGGTGGTTGCGCAGTTCCAGCGCGGTCAGGGAGTCCAGGCCCAGTTCGCGGAACTCCCGGGTGACGTCGACGGCCTTCGGGGAGGCGTGGCCGAGGACCCTGGCGGCCTGTTCGCGGATCAGGTCGGTGACGCGGCGGACCCGGTCGGCGGCGTCGAGTCCGGCGAGTTCGGCGCCGAGTGCCGCCGCGGCGCCGGCCGCGTCGGTGGCGGCAGCGGTGCGGCGGCCGCTGCGGACCATGGAGCGGAAGAGGGGCGGCAGGTCCTCGGGAGCGGCACCGCGCATGGCGCCGGGGGCGAGGCCGACCAGGACGAGGAAGGTCTCGTCCGAGCCACGGGCGATGTCGAACAGGTCGAGGCCCTGCTCGACGGCGAGCGGCGGCAGCCCGCCGGACTGCATGCGGCGCATGTCGGTGTCGGACAGGGTGCTGGTCATGCCGCCGTCGTGGGCCCACGGTCCCCAGGCGAGCGAGGTGCCGGCCAGGCCGAGTGCACGGCGGTGGCGGGTGAGGGCGTCCAGGAACGAGTTGGCCGCGGCGTAGTTGCCCTGGCCGGGGCTGCCCATGACGCCCGCGATGGACGAGAAGGGCAGGAACGCGGCGAGGTCGAGGTCGCGGGTCAGTTCGTGCAGGTGCCAGGCCGCGTCCACCTTCGGCCGCAGGACGGCCGCGAGGCGTTCGGGGGTGAGCGAGGCGATCACGCCGTCGTCGAGGACGCCCGCGGTGTGGACGACCGCGGTGAGCGGGTGCTGTGCCGGTACGGAGCCGATGAGGGCGGCGGTGGCGTCGCGGTCGGTGGTGTCGCAGGCGGCGACGGTCACCTCGGCGCCCAGTTCGCGCAGTTCCGCAGCGAGTTCGGCGGCGCCCGGGGCGTCCGTGCCGCGGCGGCTGGTGAGCAGCAGGTGGCGCATGCCGGCGGTGGCGAGGCGGCGGGCGAGGTGTCCGCCGAGGGCGCCGGTGCCGCCGGTGATGAGGACGGTGCCCTCGGGGTTCCAGCGGGGCGGCATGGTGAGCACGATCTTGCCCACGTGCTTGGCCTGGCTCATGAACCGGAACGCCTCACGGGCCCTGCGCACGTCCCAGGTGCGTACCGGCAGCGGCCGGAGCGCGCCTTCGGCGAACAGGTCGAGCAGTTCGCCGAGGAGGCCCTTGTTGCGTTCGGGTCCGGCTTCGCCGAGGTCGAAGGCGCGGTAGCGCACGCCACCGCCGACCGACTCCGGGTCACGGACGTCCGTCTTGCCCATCTCCAGGAACCGCCCACCGGGCGCCGTGATCCGCAACGAGGCGTCCACGAACTCACCCGCCAGCGCGTTCAGCACCACATCCATCCCACGGCCACCCGTGACCGCACGGAACTTCTCCTCGAAGCCCACATCACGCGAGGACGCGATGTGATCCCCGTCCAGACCCATGCCCCGCAGAACGTCCCACTTGCCCTCACTGGCCGTCGCGAACACCTCGGCACCCAGATGACGCGCCAACTGCACCGCCGCCATCCCCACACCACCGGCACCCGCATGGATCAGCACCCGCTCCCCCGCCGACAGACCGGCGAGATCACGGAAGGCGTACAGCGCGGTGAGGAACACCAACGGCACCGAGGCGGCCTGCTCCTTGGTCCAGCCTTCGGGGACGCGGGCCAGGTAGTGCTCGTCGGCGACGACGACGGGGCCGAAGCCGCCGGGCACGGTGCCCAGGACGCGGTCGCCGGGCACGAGGCCGGTGACGGCCTCGCCGACGGCGGTGACCGTGCCGGTGGCTTCGGTGCCCATCGGGCCGGACTCTCCGGGGTACATGCCGAGCGCGTTCAGCACGTCGCGGAAGTTCAGGCCGGTGGCGTCCACGTCGATGCGTACCTCGTGGGCGCCGAGCGGTGCCAGGACTTCCGGGCAGGGGGCCAGGACGAGGTTGTCCAGGCTGCCCTTGCCGGTGGTGTCGAGGCGCCACGGCACCCCGGTCGGCGCGAGCAGGCCGGGCGCGGTGGCGAGCCGGTCGAGCCGGCCGACGAGGGCGGTGCCCCCGCGTACGGCGAACTGGGCGTCACCGGTGGCGAGCAGCCCCGGCAGGCCCGGCAGCAGGGCCCGCAGGGCGTCGGGGGCGGCCGGTGCGCCGGACCGTGCGGAGGCGGTCGTCGCGTCCGGGTCCACGGCCGGGTTCGGGTCCAGGTCCAGCAGGACGAACCGGTCGGGGTTCTCGGACTGGGCGGAGCGCACCAGGCCCCAGGCGGCTGCCGCCGCGAGGTCGTGGACCGTCTCCGTGTCGTCCGCGGCGACCGCGCCCCGGGTGACGAACACCAGACGGGAGTGGTCGAGTCCTCGGGTGTCCAGCCACTCCTGGACGAGGCTCAGGGTGCGGGTGGTCAGCGCGTGGACGGCGCCGGGCACGTCGTTCCCGGTGGCGTACGGGTCGCCGGCGTCGGCAGGGCTGTCGGACGTCCCGCCGAGGGGTACGAGGACGAAGTCCGGGGCGGCGGAGGTGTCCGCGTCGGCGGCGGTGAGGTCGGCGAGGGAGGTCAGGCTGCCGCCGGCGCCGAACACGTCCTCGCCCAGGACCGTGGCGGTCAGGCCCTCGGTGGGCTTGACCTCGGGGGCGGCGGTCCAGTCGAGCCGGAACACCGGCTCCTGACCGCCGGTGGTCACCGGGGCGCGGGGGACGCTCGGGGCGCGCAGGACCAGGGACCGGGCGGAGAGCACCGGGGCGCCCTCGGCGTCGGCTGCGGTCAGCCGGACCGACTCGTCGCCGAGCCGGGTGATCCGCACCCGCAGGGTGGTCGCGCCGCCGGCGTGCAGGGAGACGCCGTTCCAGGCGAACGGCAGCAGCGGATGGTCGGCGCTGCCGACGCCGAGGTAGCCGTTCGCGTGCTGGACGGCGTCCAGCAGGGCGGGGTGCATCCCGAAGTACTGGGCGTCCCCGGCGATCTCCTCGGGAAGCGTGACCTCCGCGAACGCCTCGTCCCCGCGGACCCACACCTGGCGCAGCCCGTGGAAGGAGGGCCCGTACTCGGTGCGACTGTAGTCGCCGTCGAATCCCACGGACGCCGCGTCGGCCGGCGGCCAGACGGGAGCCTCGAAGGGGTCGCTGTGCTCCTCGACGGCGAGGACACCGTCGGCGTGCCGGGTCCAGGGACCGTCGACGGCGTCGGAGGGGCGGGAGTAGAAGGTGAGCGAGCGGGAGCCGTCGTCGTCGGGTGCGCCGATGACGACCTGGACGGAGGTGGGCACCTTCTCGTCGAGGACCATCGGGGCGGCCAGGACGAGTTCCTCGACGCGGGCGCAGCCGACCTGGTCGCCGGCGCGGATCGCCATCTCCAGGTAGCCGGTGCCGGGCATGATGACCGTTCCGCCCACCTTGTGGTCGAGCAGCCAGGGGTGGACCTGCAAGGAGATCTGGCTGGTGAACAGGGCTCCCTCGGAGTCGGCGAGCGGGACGGCGGCGCCGAGGAGGGGGTGGTCGGCGGAGATGAGGCCCGCCGTGCTGATGTCGCCGGTGAGGGCGGCCGGGCGCGGCCAGTAGCGTTCGCGCTGGAAGGCGTAGGTCGGCAGCTCGGTGCGGCGGGCTCCGGTGCCGTGGAACCAGGCGGCCCAGTCGACGTGCACGCCGCTGACGTGGAGTGCGGCGAGGGCGGTGAGCAGGGCGGTCTCCTCGTCGCGGTCCTTGCGCAGGGCCGGGACGGCGACCGCCTCGTCCCGCTCGTCGGCGTCCAGGACGCGCTGGGTGAGGGCGGTGAGGACGCCGCCGGGGCCGATCTCCAGGTAGGCGTCGGCACCCGCTTCGGCCAGGGCGCGTGCTCCGTCGGCGAAACGGACGGTGGCGCGGACGTGGTCCACCCAGTACGCGGGAGTGGTCAGCTGCTCCGGCTCCGCGACCGTACCGGTGACGTTGGAGACGACCGGGATGCGCGGTTCGGTGTACTCCAGGGTCTCGGCGACGCGGCGGAACTCCGCGAGCATCGGCTCCATCAGCGGCGAGTGGAAGGCGTGACTGACCGACAACCGCTGGGTCTTGCGGCCCCGGGCGACGAACCCGGCGGCCACGGCCAGGACTTCGCCCTCCTCACCGGACAGCACGACGGAGTCCGGTCCGTTGACCGCGCCCAGGGCGACCCCCGGCGTCAGCAGCGGCGCGACCTCGGCCTCGGTCGCCTGCACCGCCACCATCGCCCCACCCGCCGGCAACTCCTGCATCAACCGGGCCCGCGCCGCCACCAGAGCACACGCGTCCTCCAGCGAGAACACCCCCGCCACATGCGCGGCAGCGATCTCACCCACGGAATGACCCGCGACGAACTCCGGGACCACGCCCCACGACTCCACCAGCCGGAACAACGCCACCTCGACCGCGAACAACGCGGGCTGGGCGTACCCGGTGGTGTCCAGGAGGGCGGCCTCGGGCGTCCCCTCCGGCGCGAACAGCACCTCGCGCAGCGGACGGGCCAGTTCGGTGTCGAGGCGTGCCATGACCTCGTCCAGCGCGTCGGCGAAGACCGGGAAGCGCGCGTACAGCGCACGCCCCGTCCCGGCCCGCTGCGAGCCCTGCCCGGAGAACAGCATCGCGAGGCCACGGTGGGCGGCCCGGCCGCGGGCGACCTCGGCCGGGGCGCCGTCGGGCCCGGCGAGCAGCACGGCACGGTGGTCGAACCGGGTGCGGCCGGTGGCGAGGGAGAAGCCCACGTCGAGCGGTTCGGCGCCGGTGAGCGCCGTGACACGCGCGACCTGGGAGTCCAGGGCCTGGCCGGACTTGGCCGACACCGGCCACGGCACGACGGACGGGGTGGCCCGCGGACCGTCGGCGGTCACCGGCTCGTCGGGCTCGTCGGCCTCGGGGGCCTGCTCGATGATGGTGTGCGCGTTGGTCCCGCTGATGCCGAAGGACGAGATGCCCGCCCGCCAGGGCCGCCCCGTCTCGGGCCAGGCCGTCTCCTCGGTGAGCAGCCGGATCGCCCCGGCCTCCCAGTCGACGTGCGTGGACGGCCGGTCGATGTGCAGGGACCTGGGCAGGGTGCCGTGGCGCATCGCCATGACCGTCTTGATGATGCCGGCGACACCGGCGGCGGCCTGGGTGTGCCCGATGTTCGACTTGATGGAGCCCAGCAGCAGGGGCCGTTCGGGGTCGCGGTCCTGGCCGTAGGTGGCGAGCAGAGCCTGCGCCTCGATGGGGTCGCCGAGCGGGGTGCCGGTGCCGTGACCCTCGACCGCGTCCACGTCGGCGGGGGTCAGGCCGGCGGTGGCCAGGGCCTGGCGGATGACGCGCTGCTGGGACGGCCCGTTGGGCGCGGTGAGACCGTTGGAGGCGCCGTCCTGGTTGATGGCCGAGCCCCGGACGACGGCCAGGACCTCGTGCCCGTTGCGGCGGGCGTCCGAAAGACGCTCCACGACGAGCAGACCGACGCCTTCGGACCAGCCGGTGCCGTCGGCCGCGTCCGCGTACGCCTTGCAGCGGCCGTCGGTGGCCAGGCCGTTCTGGAGGGTGAACCCGGAGAACGCGGACGGCGTGCTCATCATGGTGATGCCGCCCGCCACGGCCAGGTCGCACTCGCCGGCGCGCAGGGCCTGCATCGCCCAGTGCAGGGCGACCAGCGAGGAGGAGCAGGCGGTGTCGACGGTGACCGCCGGGCCCTCCAGGCCGAAGGTGTAGGCGAGGCGGCCGGAGACGACGCTCGCGGCCAGGCCGGTGCCGGCGTGACCCTCCAGGTCTTCCCGGCTGTTCATGACGAGGGTGGAGTAGTCCTGGCCGTTGGTGCCGACGAACACGCCCGTGCGGCTGCCGCGCAGCCCGTCGGGGTCGATGCCCGAGCGTTCGAACGCCTCCCACGTGGTCTCCAGCAGGAGCCGCTGCTGCGGGTCCATCGCCAGGGCCTCGCGCGGCGAGATGCCGAAGAAGGCGGCGTCGAACTCGGCGGCCCCGGCGAGGAAGCCGCCGTGCAGGGTGGCGCTGCGGCCTCGGCCGTCGGCGCCCCCGGTCGTCAGTGTGGCGAGGTCCCAGCCGCGGTCCTCGGGGAAGGCCTCGATCCCGTCGCGGCCCTCGCTGAGCATCTTCCACAGGTCCTGCGGGGAGCGCACCCCGCCGGGCAGGCGGCAGGCCATGCCGACGATGACGACGGGGTCCTCGGCCAGGGCGGCCGCGGCGGCCGGGTCGGGAGCGGGACTGCCCTGCTCGCCCAGCAGTTCGGCCACGAGGTGCTCGGCGAGCGCCTGCGCGGTCGGGTAGTCGTACACCGTGGTGGCGGGCAGCCGCAGCCCGGTGGCGAGGGCGAGCCGGTTCGGCAGCTCGATCGCGGTGAGCGAGTCGAAGCCCAGGTCGCGGAAGTTCCGGTCGGGGGCGACGGCCTCCGGGCCGGGGTGACCGAGGACGAAGGCCGCGTGAGTGCGCACCAGGTCCGTGATGAGCCCGGTCCGCTCGTCGGCGGGCAGGTCGCGCAGCCGGCCCACGAGCCCGGACGCGGTGCTCCTGGTCCGGTCCCGCGTGTCCTCGGCATCGGCCAGTGCCTGCCGGGCCTCGGGCAGGTCGCGCAGGAGCGCGTTGCCGCGCATCCCGATGAGACCGTCCAGGACCTGCGGCTGACGCGGGTCGAGGAGCACGGTCACGGCCTCCGGCCGGGTGACGGCCTGCCGCAGTGCGGCCACCGCCAGGTCGGGGTGGACGGCCGGGTGGCCGACGGCACGCCGCGCGGGCCTCCCCTCGCCCTCGGACCGTTGCGCGTCCGCGGGGGCGTCGGGCTCGTCGCCGACCCAGGCGCCCCAGGCCACCGAGGTGGCGGGCAGGCCCGCGTCGCGTCGGTGCCGGGCGAGCGCGTCGAGGACGGCGGTGGCCGCGGCGAGGTTGGCGCGGCCGGCCGTGCCGACGGCGCCGGCGACGGAGGAGCACAGGACGAACGCGTCCAGGTCCAGGTCCCGCGTCAGTTCGTGCAGGTGGAGGGCGGGCACGGTCCTGGCACGGTGCGGGGCGGCGTACCGCTCGGGGGTGAGTTCGTCGAGGACGCCGTCGTCGACGACCCCGGCGGCGTGCACCACCGCGGTGAGCGGGAGGTCGGCCGCGATGTCCGCGAGGACGCCGGCCAGTGCCTCACGGTCGGCCGCGTCACAGGCGATCAGGGTGGCACGGGCACCCAGTCCCTCCAGCTCGGCGCGAAGGTCGTCGGCGCCGGGCGCCTCGGGGCCGCGCCGGCTCAGCAGCACCAGGTGCTCGGCGCCCGCGGTCGCGAGCCGGCGGGCCAGGTGGGCGCCCCGGCCGCCGGTGCCGCCGGTGACGAGGACCGTGCCGCGCGGTTCCCAGCCGGTGTCGGGAGCCGTGTCCGGTGCCGGGACCAGGCGGCGACCGAAGACCGCGGAGGCGCGGACGGCGACCTGGTCCTCGCCGTCGTGGCCGGCGAGGACGGCGGCGAACCGGCGGGCGGTCCGCTCGTCCAGCTCGGCGGGCAGGTCCACGAGACCGCCCCAGGCGGCGGGGTGTTCCAGCGCGGCGACCCGCCCGATGCCCCACACGGCCGCCTGGACGGGAGCGGTGAGCGCCTCGGAGGCGGCCACGGCGACCGCTCCCCGGGTCACGCACCACAGGGGTGCGGCGACGCCGGCGTCGAGGAGGGCCTGGAACAGGACCGCGGTCGCGACGGCGGGCGCATCGGTCCCGTCCTGCAGCGCGGCGGCCTCCGACGAGTCGGCGAGGGCCAGCAGGGACACCACGCCCGTCAGGACGGAGCCGTCGGCCGAGAGCCCGCGCAGCCGTCCGGCGAGCGTCTCCCGCCCGGCGGTGTCCTCGGGGCCGAGGGTGAGGCGTACGACATCGGTGCCGACGGCGTCGAGCACGGCGGAGGTCCACGGGTCCTCGGCCAGTGCGGAGGGCACCACGGCCAGCCAGGTGCCGGAGGGCACGGGCGCGTTGGCCGGCAACGACAGTGGCTTCCACGCCTCCTGGTGCCGGTGGGAGTCGACCCTCGCCTGGTCACGCCGCCTGCGCCGCCAGGTGGACAGGGCGGGCAGCACGGCGCCCAGCGCGTCGGTGTCCACGTCCAGGTCGGAGGCGAGACCGGTCAGGTCCTCCCCCTCGACGGCCGTCCAGAAGGCGTGGTCCAGCGGATCGGCGCTCCCGGCACCTTCGCTGGGGCGCCGGGTGTCGGGCCAGTAGCGGGCGCGCTGGAAGGCGTAGGTGGGCAGGTCGGCTCGTCGGGCACCGGTGCCGTCGAAGACACGGGCCCAGTCGACCCGGGACCCCTCTACCTGGAGTCGGGCCAGCGCGGTGAGCAGCGCGGACTCCTCGTCGTGGTCCTTGCGCAACGCGGGTACGACCACCGCTCCGGCGGCGGCGTCGATGTTCTGCTGGGCGAGGGCGGCCAGGACGCCGCCGGGGCCGATCTCCAGGAAGGCGTCCGCACCGGCATCGGCGAGGGCACGTACTCCGTCGGCGAAACGGACGGTCGCGCGGACGTGGTCCACCCAATAGGCGGGAGTGGTCAGCCGGCCCGGCTCGGCCACCGTACCCGTGACGTTGGAGACGACCGGGATGCGCGGTTCGGCGTACTCCAGGGTCTCCGCCACGTGACGGAAGGCATCCAGCATCGGCTCCATCAGGGCCGAGTGGAAGGCGTGACTGACCGACAGCCGCTGCGTCTTGCGCCCCTCGGCCGTGAACTCGTCTGCCAGCGCGGACGCCTCTGCTTCGGGACCTGCGATGACCACGGAGTCCGGGCCGTTGACCGCCGCCACGGACAGACCACCGGTAAGGCGGTCGACGACCTCGGCCTCGGTCGCCTGGACGGCCACCATCGCGCCACCCGCCGGCAGCTCCTGCATCAACCGGGCCCGCGCCGCCACCAGCGTGCACGCGTCCTCCAGCGAGAACACCCCCGCGACGTACGCGGCCGCGATCTCACCGACGGAATGACCCGCGACGAACTCGGGGACCACGCCCCACGACTCGACCAGGCGGTAGAGGGCGACCTCGAAGGCGAACAGGGCGGGTTGCGTGTACCCGGTGGTGTCGAGAAGCGCCGCCTCCGCACTGCCCTCCTGCGCGAACAGCACCTCACGCAAGGGACGTTCCAGGTGCGGGTCCAGCAACGACAGCACCTCGTCGAGCGCTCCCGCGAACACCGGGAAACGGGCGTACAGGTCACGCCCCATCCCCACCCGCTGCGACCCCTGACCGGAGAAGAGAAGGGACAGCCTGCGCTCGACGGCCCGCCCCCGGGCCACCTCCACCGGCTCCCCCGCGCCGTCGACGGAGGCCAGCAGGACCGCGCGGTGCTCGAAGGTGGAGCGCTCGGTGGCGAGCGTCAGGCCCACGTCCAGTGGTGTGGGACCGGTGACGGAGGTGATCCGGGCGAGCTGTGCGTCCAGCGCCTCCGGGGACTTCGCGGACACCGGCCACGGGACGACGGCGGGAGCCGCCTCCGGTTCGGCGACGGGCACCGGCTCGTCGGCCTCGGGGGCCTGCTCGATGATGGTGTGCGCGTTGGTCCCGCTGATACCGAAGGACGACACGGCCGCGCGGCGCGGACGTCCGGTCTCCGGCCAGGGGGTGGTCTCGGTCAGCAGGCGTACGTCGCCCTCGGTCCAGTCGACGTGCGTGGACGGCCGGTCGATGTGCAGGGACCTGGGCAGGACGCCGTGCCGGAGCGCCATGACGGTCTTGATGACGCCGGCGACACCGGCGGCGGCCTGGGAGTGGCCGATGTTCGACTTGATGGAGCCCAGCAAGAGCGGCCGGTCCTCGGGCCGGTCCTGACCGTACGTCGCGAGCAGGGCCTGCGCCTCGATGGGGTCGCCCAGGGTGGTACCCGTGCCGTGCGCCTCGACCGCGTCCACGTCGGCGGGGGCGAGTCCGGCGCCGGCGAGGGCCTGGCGGATGACGCGCTGCTGGGACGGCCCGTTGGGCGCCGTCAGACCGTTGGAGGCACCGTCCTGGTTGACGGCCGAGCCGCGCAGGACCGCGAGGACCGGGTGACCGTTGCGGCGGGCGTCGGACAGCCGCTCCACGACCAGCATGCCGACGCCCTCGGACCAGCCCGTGCCGTCGGCGGCGTCCGCGAAGGCCTTGCAGCGACCGTCGGGGGCGAGGCCGCCCTGCCGGGTGAAGCCCGCGTAGCCCATGGCGGTGGACATGACGGTGACGCCGCCGGCGAGGGCCAGGTCGGCTTCGCCGGAACGCAGCGCGTGCGCCGCCCAGTGGAGGGCGACCAGGGAGGACGAGCAGGCGGTGTCGATGGTGACCGCCGGGCCCTCCAGTCCGAACGTGTAGGACAGGCGCCCGGAGATGACGCTGGTGGCGAGGCCGGTGGGGGCGTGTCCCTCGGCGTCCTGACGGGAGTTCATGACGAGGGTGGTGTAGTCCTGGCCGCTGGTGCCGACGAAGACGCCGGTGCGGCTGCCGCGCACGGTGGCCGGGTCGATGCCGGCGCGTTCGAACGCCTCCCAGGTGGTCTCCAGGAGCAGGCGCTGCTGCGGGTCCATCGCCAGGGCCTCGCGCGGCGAGATGCCGAAGAACCCGGCGTCGAAGTCGGCCACGTCGTACAGGAAGCCTCCCTCGGAGGTGGCGCTGCGGCCGTGGCCGCCCTCGCCGCCCCGCCGGAGGGTCTCCAGGTCCCACCCTCGATCGGTCGGGAAGGCGGAGATCCCTTCGCCGCCTTCGAGGACCAGCTGCCACAGCTCCTCGGGGGAACTGACGCCGCCGGGCATCCGGCAGGCCATGCCTACGATGACGACCGGGTCCTCGGCCAGGGCCGCGGAGACGGGGACCGGGGCGGCCGTGCCGGTGGCGCGTTGCTCGTCGAGCAGGGCGGAGACCAGGTGCTCGGCGAGAACGGTGGGCGTGGGGTAGTCGAAGACCAGGGTCGCGGGGAGGCGCAGGCCGGTGGCCGTGGTCAGCCGGTTGCGCAGTTCGACCGCGGTGAGCGAGTCGAAGCCGAGGTCGTGGAAGTCGCGTTCGGCGTCGATGGCCTTGACCGAGGAGTGCCCGAGGACCGGGGCGGCCTCGGCGCGGACCAGGTCGACCGCGAAGCGCAGGCGCTCCTCCTCCCGCAGGTCGAGGAGTTGGCGGGTGACGGCCGCGGCGGTGCTCGCGCCGCCGACGGCGGTCGCGGCGGTGCGGCGGGTGCCGCGTACCAGATTGCGCAGCAGCGGGGGCACCTCGCCGGGCATCCTGCTGTTGCCGGAGGCGCCGATCGGCACGAGGTACGGCTCGTCGGAGACGGTCGCGGCGTCCCACAGGGCGAGGCCCTGGTCGACGGTGAGGGGCGGTGCGGCGGCCGCCGTCATGCGGCGCGCGTCCGTGTTGGAGAGGGTGCCGGTCATGCCGACGGTCTGTTCCCAGGCACCCCAGGCCAGCGACAGACCCGGCAGCCCCTCGGCCGCACGCCGCTGGGCCAGCGCGTCCAGGAACACGTTGGCCGCCGCGTAATTGGCCTGCCCCGCACTGCCCATCACACCCGACACCGAGGAGAACACCACGAACGCCGCCAGACCCGACCCACGCGTCAACTCGTGCAGATGCCAGGCCGCATCCACCTTCGGACGCAGCACACCCGACAACCGCTCCCCCGACAACGACGTCACCACACCGTCATCGAGAACACCCGCCGTATGCACCACCGCCGTCAGCGGATACTCCGCCGGCACCGACGCCAGCAACCCCTCCACCTGCGCACGATCGGCCACATCACACGCCCGCACCTCGACGACCGCGCCCAGCCCCTCCAACTCCGCACACAACGCGTCCACACCCACGGCCGCCGGACCACGCCGCGACACCAGCAGCAGACGACGCACCCCACGCGACTCCACCAGATGACGGGCCAGCACCCGGCCCAGACCACCCGTACCACCCGTCACCAGAACCGTGCCCTCGGGGTTCCAGCGCGACGGCATCCGCAACACGATCTTGCCCACGTGCTTGGCCTGGCTCATGAACCGGAACGCCTCACGCGCCCGCCGCACATCCCACACCCGCACCGGCAACGGACTCAACACACCCGAGTCGAACAAGGCCAGCAGCTCGGCCAGCAGTTCACCGGTACGGTCCGGTCCGGCTTCGCCGAGGTCGAAGGCGCGGTAGCGCACGCCACCGCCGACCGACTCCGCATCGCGGATGTCTGTTTTGCCCATCTCCAGGAACCGCCCACCGGGCGCCGTGATCCGCAACGAGGCGTCCACGAACTCACCCGCCAGCGCGTTCAGCACCACATCCATCCCACGGCCACCCGTGACCGCACGGAACTTCTCCTCGAAGCCCACATCACGCGAGGACGCGATGTGATCCCCGTCCAGACCCATGCCCCGCAGAACGTCCCACTTGCCCTCACTGGCCGTCGTGAACACCTCGGCACCCAGATGACGCGCCAACTGCACCGCCGCCATCCCCACACCACCGGCACCCGCATGGATCAGCACCCGCTCCCCCGCCGACAGACCGGCGAGTTCGGTGAGTCCGTAGAGGGCGGTGAGGAAGACGAGCGGCGTCGAGGCCGCCTCCTCGTCGCTCCAGCCCTCGGGGACGCGGGCGAGGAACCGTTCGTCGATCAGCGCGTCGGTGGCGAGGCCGCCGGGCACCATGCCCATCACCCGGTCGCCGACCGAAAGACCGGTCACCTCGGGACCCACGGCGGTCACGACACCGGTCGCCTCGGCGCCGAGCAGTCCGGCCTCACCGGGGTACATGCCGAGCGCGTTCAGCACGTCACGGAAGTTCAGACCGGCGGCCCGCACCTCCACTCGGACCTGCCGGCCCTCCGGTGCCTCCAGCACCTCGGGGCAGGCGCGCAGCGTCAGCGCGTCCAGGTTGCCCGGGGCGGTGGTGTCCAGGCGCCACGGGCCCTCGGCGGGCGGCAGCAGGCCGGGGCCCGCGACCGCACGGTCCAGCCGCGCCACCAGCACCGCGCCGTCCCGGACCGCGAACTGGGCGTCGCCGTCCGCGAGCGGCGCGGGCAGCTGCGCCAGGACGTCCTCGACGGGAGTGGCCTCGTCCAGGTCGACCAGGGCGAATCGGCCCGGGTTCTCGGAGTGCGCGGCGCGGACCAGACCCCAGACGGCGGCGGCGGGCAGGTCCTCGACCCGGTCCCCGGGGCCGGCCTGGACGGCACGGCGGGTGACGAACACCAGCCGGCAGTCGGCGAAGCGCTCCTGGGCGAGCCACTCCTGCACCAGACCGAGGGCGCGTGCGGTGAGCGTGTGGGTGGCGAGGGGCACGTCACGGCCCTCGGTCCCGTCGCCGGTGTCACCGAGGAACGGTACGCAGACGAGGTCTTCGTCGCCGGTGAGCCCGCTCAGGGCGGCTGCGGCGCCGTCCTCGCCCGGTGCGGCGACGGTGGCGTACCGGAAGGAAGGGGTGGCGTCTCCGGACCTCGGGGCCTCCGCGGTCTCCGGGGCACCCGGGGCTTCCGGCAACGGCGACCACACCAGACGGAGCAGCGAGTCAAGCTCCGGACGGCGGGTGGCGGGGGCCTGCGTCCCCGCAGGCACGCGGAGCACCAGCGACTCGGCCGACAGGACGGGCGCGCCCTCGACGTCGACGGCGGCGATGGACACCGTTTCCTCGGCGGTACGCGCGACCCGGAAGCGGACCACGGAGGCGCCGCCCGCGTGCAGCGACACCCCAGCCCACAGGAACGGCAGCAACTTGTGCTCGTCGTCCAGACCGGCGAAGCCGACGGACTGGACGGCGGCGTCGAGCAGCGCCGGGTGCATGCCGTAGTAGCCGGCGTCGTCTGCCTGGGACGGCAGCGTCGCCTCGACGAAGGCCTCCTCGTCACGGGTCCAGACGGCGCGGATGGTGCGGAAGACGGGACCGTACTCGGTGCGCTCGTAGAAGCCTTCCAGGTCGACGGCGACGGCGCCCTCCGGCGGCCAGACCGAGGTGTCCAGGGGCAGGACGGCGGCGCCGGTGGTCAGGACGCCGGAGGCGTGCTCGGTCCAGGTCTCCTCGGGGGCGTCGGCCGGCCGGGAGTACAGGCTGACCCTCCGGGAGCCGCCCTCGTCAGGGGCGCCGACCCACACCTGTACGACGACGGCGGCGTCGTCGTCGGGCAGCAGGAGCGGCGTGGCGAGGGTGAACTCCTCGACCCGGTCGCAGCCGACCTCGTCCCCGGCGCGGACGGCCAGTTCCAGGAAGCCGGTGGCGGGGAACAGCACCATGCCGCCGCCGACGGTGTGGTCGGCGAGCCAGGGGTGGGTGGAGAGGGAGAGGCGCCCGGTGAACAGGACCCCCTCGGAAGCGGCGAGGGCGGTGGCGGCACCGAGCAGCGGGTGCTCGGCGGGGCGGAGCCCGGCGCCGGTGACATCACCGGTGTGCGTGGCCGGGCGCGGCCAGTAGCGCTCGTGGTGGAAGGCGTACGTCGGCAGCGCGACGCGGCGCGCAGCGGTCCCCTCGAAGCAGCGGGCCCAGTCGATGTCCGTGCCGACCACGTGGAGTCGGGCCAGCGCGGTGAGCAGCGCGGACTCCTCGTCGCGGTCCTTGCGCAACGCGGGGACGACCACCGCTCCGGCGGCGGCGTCGATGCTCTGCTGGGCGAGGGCGGCCAGGACGCCGCCGGGTCCGATCTCCAGGAAGGCGTCCGCACCGGCATCGGCGAGGGCACGTACTCCGTCGGCGAAACGGACGGTCGCGCGGACGTGGTCCACCCAATAGGCGGGAGTGGTCAGCTGGCCCGGTTCGGCCACCGTACCCGTGACGTTGGAGACGACCGGGATGCGCGGTTCGGCGTACGCCAGAGTCTCGGCGACGCGGCGGAACTCCGCGAGCATCGGCTCCATAAGGGCCGAGTGGAAGGCGTGACTGACCGACAGACGCTGGACCTTGCGCCCCTCGGACGCGAACTCGTCCGCCAGCGCGGACACCTCGGCCTCGGCGCCCGCTACGACCACGGACTCCGGGCCGTTGACCGCCGCCACGGACAGACCACCGGTAAGGCGGTCGACGACCTCCGTCTCGGTCGCCTGGACGGCCACCATCGCGCCACCCGCCGGCAGCTCCTGCATCAACCGGGCCCGCGCCGCCACCAGCGTGCACGCGTCCTCCAGCGAGAACACCCCCGCCACATACGCGGCCGCGATCTCACCGACCGAGTGCCCCGCGACGAACTCGGGGACCACGCCCCACGACTCGACCAGGCGGTAAAGGGCGACCTCGAAGGCGAACAGGGCAGGCTGCGTGTACCCGGTGGTGTCGAGAAGCGCCGCCTCCGCACTGCCCTCCTCCGCGAACAGAACCTCACCCAAAGGACGTTCCAACTGCGGGTCCAGCAACGACAGCACCTCGTCGAGCGCCCCCGCGAACACCGGGAAACGGGCATACAGCTCACGCCCCATCCCCACCCGCTGCGACCCCTGACCGGAGAACAGCACCGCGAGCGAACGCTCCACGGCCCGCCCCCGGGCCACCTCCACCGGCTCCCCCACACCGTCGATGGAGGCCAGCAGAACCGCGCGATGCTCGAAGGAGGAGCGCCCGGTGGCCAGGGAGAAGCCCAGGTCCAGCGGGGAGGCGTCGTGCGCGGTGATCCGGTCCAGTTGTCCGGGCAGGGCCTCTTCGGTGCGGGCGGAGACGGGCCACGGCACGACGGCCGGGACGACCGCGGGCTCGTCCGGGTCCGTAAGGGCCTCCGGCTCGGCGGTGGCCGGCTCCGGCTGCTCGAGGATCACATGGGCGTTGGTGCCGCTGAGGCCGAAGGAGGAGACACCCGCACGCCAGGGGCGCCCGGTTTCCGGCCAAGGGGTCTCCTCGGTGAGCAGCCGGACCGCCCCGGCCTCCCAGTCGACGTGCGTGGACGGCCGGTCGATGTGCAGGGACTTGGGCAGGGTGCCGTGGCGCATGGCGAGCACCATCTTGATGACGCCCGCGACGCCCGCGGCGGCCTGGGTGTGGCCGATGTTCGACTTGATGGAGCCCAGCAGCAGCGGGCGCTCGGGGTCACGGTCCTTGCCGTAGGTGGCGAGCAGGGCCTGTGCCTCGATGGGGTCGCCCAGGGTGGTGCCCGTGCCGTGCGCCTCGACCGCGTCCACGTCGACGGCGGTGAGCCCTGCGCCGGCCAGTGCCTGGCGGATGACGCGCTGCTGGGACGGCCCGTTGGGCGCGGTGAGACCGTTGGAGGCGCCGTCCTGGTTGATGGCCGAGCCGCGCAGGACGGCCAGGACCTCGTGGCCGTTGCGGCGGGCGTCGGAGAGCCGTTCCAGGACGAGCAGGCCGACGCCCTCGGACCAGCCGGTTCCGTCGGCCGCGTCCGCGAAGGCCTTGCAGAGACCGTCGCCGGCCAGGCCGCCCTGCCGGGTGAACCCGGAGAAGTTCATCGGGGTCGAGAGAATGGTGACGCCGCCGGCCAGGGCGAGGGAGCTTTCCCCGCTGCGCAGCGACTGGGCGGCGAGGTGGAGCGCAACGAGCGAGGAGGAGCAGGCGGTGTCGACGGTGAGTGCCGGTCCCTCCAGGCCCAGGGCGTAGGAGACGCGTCCGGAGATGACGCTGGTGGCGAGGCCGGTGCTCGCGTGCCCCTCGACGTCCTCACGGGAGGTCATGACGAGGTTGGCGTAGTCCTGGCCCGTGGTGCCCACGAAGATGCCGGTGGCGCTGCCCCGCAGGCCCGCCGGGTCGATGCCGGCGCGTTCGAACGCCTCCCAGGAGGTCTCCAGGAGGAGCCGCTGCTGCGGGTCCATCGCCAGGGCCTCGCGCGGCGAGATCCCGAAGAACCCGGCGTCGAAGCCACCGACGTCCTGCAGGAAGCCGCCGCGCCGGGTGGCGCTGACACCGCGGCTGTCGTGACCGCCGCCGAACAGGGCGTTCAGGTCCCAGCCGCGGTCGGTGGGGAAGTCGGTGATGCGGTCCTCACCGTCGGCGAGCATCCGCCACAGGTCGTCCGGTGTGGCGATGCCGCCGGGCATCCGGCAGGCCATGCCGACGATGACGACCGGGTCCTCGGCGACGTCGGCCGCCACGACGGGCGTGCCGGTCTCGCCGTGCTCGTCGAGGAGTTCACCCACCAAGTGCTCGGCGAGGCCGTGCGGGGTGGGGTAGTCGAAGACCAGGGTGGCGCTGAGCCGCAGGCCGGTGACGGTGGTGAGGCGGTTGCGCAGTTCGACCGCGGTGAGCGAGTCGACGCCCAGCTCGCGGAACTCCCGTCCAGGTTCGACGGCCTTGGCGGAGGAGTGGCCGAGTACGGCGGCGGCCTCGGCCCGCACCAGTTCGACGGTGTGGCGGACCCGTTCGTCCGCCGGCATGTCCAGGAGGCGGCGGGCGAGGGCGGCAGCGGTGCTCGCGCCCCCGCCGGCGGTCGCGGCGGTGCGGCGGGTGCCGCGTACCAGATTGCGCAGCAGCGGCGGGACCTCGCCGGGCATCCTCCTGTCGCCGGAGGTGGCTCCGACCGCGACGACGAGGGGTTCGTCGGAGCCGGTGGCCGTGTCGAAGAGGGTGAGTCCGCGTTCGACGGGGAGCGGCGCGGCGCCGGAGGCGGCGATGCGCTGCATGTCGGTCTCGGAGAGGGTGCCGGTCATGCCGACGGTCTGTTCCCAGGCACCCCAGGCCAGCGACAGACCCGGCAGCCCTTCGGCCGCACGCCGCTGGGCCAGCGCGTCCAGGAACACGTTCGCCGCCGCGTAATTGGCCTGCCCCGCACTGCCCATCACACCCGACACCGAGGAGAACACCACGAACGCCGCCAGACCCGCGCCACGCGTCAACTCGTGCAGATGCCAGGCCGCATCCACCTTCGGACGCAGCACACCCGACAACCGCTCCCCCGACAACGACGTCACCACACCGTCATCGAGAACACCCGCCGTGTGCACCACCGCCGTCAGCGGATACTCCGCCGGCACCGACGCCAGCAACCCCTCCACCTGCGCACGATCGGCCACATCACACGCCCGCACCTCGACGACCGCGCCCAGCCCCTCCAACTCCGCACACAACGCGTCCACCCCCACGGCCGCCGGACCACGCCGCGACACCAGCAGCAGACGACGCACCCCCCGCGACTCCACCAGATGACGGGCCAGCACCCGGCCCAGACCACCCGTACCACCCGTCACCAGAACCGTGCCCTCGGGGTTCCAGCGCGACGGCATCCGCAACACGATCTTGCCCACATGCTTGGCCTGGCTCATGAACCGGAACGCCTCACACGCCCGCCGCACATCCCACACCCGCACCGGCAACGGACTCAACACACCGTCGATGAAGAGGCCGACGAGGTCGCGGAGCATCTCGTGGATGCGTTCGGGTCCGGCTTCGCCGAGGTCGAAGGCGCGGTAGCGCACGCCACCGCCGACCGTCTCCGGGTCGCGGATGTCGGTCTTGCCCATCTCGAGGAACCGCCCACCGGGCGCCGTGATCCGCAACGAGGCGTCCACGAACTCACCCGCCAGTGCGTTCAGCACCACATCCATCCCACGGCCACCCGTGACCGCACGGAACTTCTCCTCGAAACCCACATCACGCGAGGACGCGATGTGATCCCCGTCCAGACCCAGCCCCCGCAGAACGTCCCACTTGCCCTCACTCGCCGTCGCGAACACCTCGGCACCCAGATGACGCGCCAACTGCACCGCCGCCATCCCCACACCACCGGCACCCGCATGGATCAGCACCCGCTCCCCCGCCGACAGACCGGCGAGATCACGGAAGGCGTACAGCGCGGTGAGGAACACCAACGGCACCGAGGCGGCGGTCTCGTCGTCCCAGTCGGCGGGGACGACGGAGAGATAGCGCTCGTCGACGAGGGCGGTGTCGGCGAGGCCGCCGGGCACCATGCCCATCACCCGGTCGCCGACCGAAAGACCGGTCACCTCGGGACCCACGGCCGTCACGACACCGGTCGCCTCCGACCCGAGGAGTCCGGCCTCACCGGGGTACATGCCGAGCGCGTTCAGCACGTCACGGAAGTTCAGACCGGCGGCCCGCACCTCCACTCGGACCTGCCGGCCCACCGGCGCCTCCAGCACCTCGGGGCAGGGAACGAGGGCGAGGCCGTCGATGCGGCCGGGCGTGGTGTTGTCGAGGCGCCAGGGCAGTCCGGGGACGGGCAGCAGGCCCGCGCCGGTGGTGAGCCGGGCGAGGCGGGGCACCAGGACGGTGTCGTCCCGGACGGCGAACTGGGTGTCGCCGTCCGCCAGCAGGGCGGGGAGCCGTGCCAGGACGCCGTCGGCGGGGGCGTCCGTTCCGGCGTCCAGGTCGAGCAGGGCGAAGCGGCCGGGGTTCTCCGCCTCGGCGCCGCGGACCAGGCCGTGCGCGGCGGCGGCCGCCAGGTCCCGTACCGTGCCGTCGCTTCCGGCGGCGACGGCTCCGCGGGTGACGAACACCAGTCGTGCGGTGCCGGGGGCATCCAGCTCCAGCCACTGCCGGACCAGTCCGAGGGCGTGGGCGGTGAGGGTGTGGGCCGCCGCGGGGGTGTCGCCGTCGGGGGTGTCCAGCGGGACGAGCACCAGGTCGGGGGCCGGGGTGAGGGCGGCGGCCTCGGCGAGGGTGGTCACCGGGGTGGGCCAGGAGGTGCCGGCGCCGAGCGTGACCGGGTGTACGGCGGTGGTGGCGGTGTCGTCGGGGACGGGCAGCCACTCCAGGCGGAGCAGTCCGTCCTGTGCGCCGCGGTGCAGGGCCGGGGCGTGCGGCGTCGAGGGGGCGCGCAGGCTCAGCGACTCGGCGGAGAGCACCGGGGCGCCCTCGACGTCGACGGCGGCGATGGACACCGTGTCCTCGCCGGTGCGGGCGACGCGGACCCGGACGACGGAGGCTCCGCCCGCGTGCAGGCAGACTCCGGACCAGGAGAACGGTACGAGCTTCTTGCCGTCGCCGAGGCCGGCGAAGCCGACGGACTGGACGGCGGCGTCGAGCAGGGCGGGGTGCATGCCGTAGTACTCGGCGTCGTCGACCTGCGCGGGGAGCGCGACCTCGACGAACGCCTCGTCGGCGCGGGTCCACACGGCCCGCAGGCCCTGGAACACCGGTCCGTACTCGGTGCGCTCGTAGAAGCCTTCCAGGTCGGCGGCGACGGCACCGCGGGGCGGCCACACGGTGGCGTCGAAGCCCGCGGTGCGCTCGCCCTCGGCGAGGAGGCCGGAGGCGTGCTCGGTCCAGCGCTGTTCGGGGTCGTCGACGGCCTGGGAGTAGACGGTGACCGGGCGCGACCCGTTCTCGTCGGGTGCGCCGACCCAGACCTGGACGACGGCGGCGGAGTTCTCGGTGAGGACGAGGGGCTTGGCGAGGGTGAGTTCGTCGACGCGGTCGCAGCCGACCTGGTCGCCGGCGCGGACGGCGAGTTCCAGGAAGCCGGTGGCGGGGAAGGCCGCCATGCCGCCGACGGTGTGGTCCATCAGCCAGGGGTGGGTCTGGGCGGAGAGGCGTCCGGTGAACAGGACGCCGTCCGTTCCGGCCAGGGAGACGGCGGCGCCGAGCAGCGGGTGTTCGGCGGAGACCAGGCCCGCGGCGCTGACGTCACCGGCGGCGGCCATGAGCACCGGCCAGTAGCGCTCGTGCTGCCAGGCGTAGGTGGGCAGGTCGGTGCGGCGGGCCCCGGTGCCGTGGAAGCAGGCGGACCAGTCGACGTCGACGCCGGCCGTGTGCAGCCGGGCCAGCGCGGTGAGCAGACAGCGTTCTTCGGCGCGGTCCTTGCGCAGTGCCGCCACGGCCAGCGCGCCGGTGCCGGTGCCGGTGTCGAGGCTCTGCTGGGCGAGGGCGGTGAGGACGCCGTCGGGTCCCAGTTCGACGAAGGCGTCCGCTCCGGCGTCGGCGAGGGCGCGTACTCCGTCGGAGAAGCGGACGGTGGCGCGGACGTGGTCCACCCAGTACTCGGGGGTGCTCAGCCGGTGCTCGTCGTCGAGGGTGCCGGTGACGTTGGAGACGACCGGGAGGAGCGGCTCGTGGTAGGTGAGGCTCTCGGCGACGCGGCGGAACTCCGCGAGCATCGGCTCCATCAGCGGCGAGTGGAAGGCGTGACTGACCGACAACCGCTGGGTCTTGCGGCCCCGGGCGACGAACCCGGCGGCCACGGCCAGGACTTCGCCCTCCTCACCGGACAGCACGACGGAGTCCGGGCCGTTGACCGCGCCCAGGGCGACCCCCGGCGTCAGCAGCGGCGCGACCTCGGCCTCGGACGCCTGCACCGCCACCATCGCCCCACCCGCCGGCAACTCCTGCATCAACCGAGCCCGAGCCGCCACCAGCGCACACGCGTCCTCCAGCGAGAACACCCCCGCCACATACGCGGCAGCGATCTCACCCACGGAATGCCCCGCGACGAACTCCGGCGTGACACCCCACGACTCCACCAGGCGGTAGAGGGCGACCTCGAAGGCGAACAGAGCGGGCTGGGTGTAGCCGGTGCTGTCGAGGAGGGCCGCCTCGGGGGTGCGGCGCCCGGCGAACAGGACGTCGCGCAGCGGCCGGTCCAGGTGCGGGTCGAAAAGGCCGCACGTCTCGTCGAGGGCGGCCGCGAACACCGGGAAGCGGGCGTGCAGTTCACGTCCCATGCCGGCGCGCTGGGAGCCCTGGCCGGAGAACAGCACGGCGAGGGTGCGTGCGGTGGCGTGGCCCCGGGCCGCTTCGGTGGTGGTGCCGTCGACGCCGGTGAGCAGGACGGCACGGTGCTCGAAGGTGGAGCGCCCGGTGGCCAGGGAGTGTCCGATGTCGAGGGGGGTGGCGCCGGTGAGGGCGGTGAGGCGGGTGATCTGGTCGTCGAGGGCGGTCTCGGTGCGGGCGGAGACCGGCCAGGGCACGACGGCCGGGACGAGCGCGGCATCGGGCTCGGGCGCGGCGGACGGTTCCGGTTCGGCGGCCGGTTCGGCCTGTTCCAGGACGACGTGGGCGTTGGTGCCGCTGATGCCGAAGGAGGAGACGCCGGCGCGGCGCGGGCGGCCGGTCTCGGGCCAGTCGGTGCGGTCGGTGAGCAGGCGTACGGAGCCGGAGGACCAGTCGACGTGCCGGGACGGGTGGTCGGCGTGCAGGGTCTTCGGCAGGACCCCGTGGCGCATGGCCATGACCATCTTGATGACGCCGGCGACACCGGCGGCGGCCTGGGCGTGTCCGATGTTCGACTTGACGGAGCCGAGCAGCAGCGGGTGCTCCGGGTCGCGGTCCTGGCCGTAGGTGGCCAGCAGGGCCTGTGCCTCGATGGGGTCGCCGAGGGGGGTGCCGGTGCCGTGCGCCTCGACCGCGTCCACGTCGGCGGGGGTCAGGCCGGCGCTGTCCAGGGCCTGGCGGATGACGCGCTGCTGCGCGGGCCCGTTGGGCGCGGTGAACCCGTTGGAGGCGCCGTCCTGGTTGACGGCGGAGCCGCGGATCACGGCGAGGACGGGGTGGCCGTTGCGGCGGGCGTCGGACAGCTTCTCCAGCAGGAGCATGCCGACGCCCTCGGACCAGCCGGTGCCGTCGGCCTCGTCGGAGAAGGCCTTGCAGCGGCCGTCGCCGGCCAGTCCGCCCTGGCGGCTGAACTCCATGAGCGAGCCGGGGGCGGACATGACGTTGACGCCGCCGGCCAGGGCGAGGGTGCACTCGCCCGCGCGCAGCGCGTGGGTGGCGGCGTGCAGGGCGACGAGCGAGGAGGAGCAGGCGGTGTCGACGGTGACCGCCGGCCCTTCCAGGCCCAGCGTGTACGACAGCCGTCCCGAGGTGGCGCTGGCGGCGATGCCGGTACCGATGTCGCCGGTGGCGTCGCTCAGGGAACGGATCAGCAGGTAGGCGTAGTCCTGGCCGTTGGTGCCGACGAAGACACCGGTGGGGCTGGAGCGCAGCCGCCGGGGGTCGATGCCGGCCCGTTCGATCGTCTCCCAGGTGGTCTCCAGCAGGAGCCGCTGCTGCGGGTCCATGGAGACGGCCTCGCGCGGGGAGACGCCGAAGAAGCCGGCGTCGAAGTCGGCGACGCCGTCGAGGAAGCCGCCCTGCTGGCTCACGGAGTGGCCGCGGGCGTCGACGCCCGCGTCCCGCAGGGCGTCCAGGTCCCAGCCTCGATCGGTGGGGAAGCCGGAGACGGCGTCGGTGCCGGAGGAGACGAGGTCCCACAGGTCCTCGGGCGAGTTGACTCCCCCGGGGTAGCGGCAGCTCATCGCGACGACCGCGATGGGTTCCGAGGCCGCGGCGGCGAGTTCGCGGTTCTGCCGCCTGAGGCGCTCGGTCTCCTTGAGCGAGGCCCGGAGAGCTTCGACTACTTTTTCGCTGGGCGTGGTCATGATGGCTCCGTCAGTCCCGCTCTTCGTCAGGGTGGGCGTTGAGTGCCGCCTGCACCAGGTCGTCGATCTCCATGGCGTCGATGGACACGCCGTAGGCGTCGTCGTCCACGGCCGTGGTGTCCTGGTGGGCGCCGGGTGCGTCCGGTGTCTGTCCGGCGAGTTCCAGCAGCCGGTCCAGGAGGCCGCCGGCGCGCAGCCGGTCCAGGGGCAGGCCGGCGAGGGCGGCGCGCACGGCGCGTTCCTCGTCGCCGGTTGTGGCGGCGGGCGAGGTGCCGCCGCTGCCGCTCGGCAGGAGCTGCTGGAGGATGTGCCCGGCGAGGGCGGCGGGGGTGGGGTGGTCGAACACGAGGGTGGCGGACAGGGTCAGTCCGGTGGCGGCGTTGAGCTGGTTGCGCAGCTCGACGGCGCCGAGGGAGTCGAATCCGAGGTCGCGGAAGGCGCGGTCGGGGCCGACCTGGTCGGTGCCGGGGTGTCCGAGGACTTCGGCCGCGCGTTCGCGCACCAGGGTCAGCACGGTCGTGGCGCGGCGACCCTCCGGGAGCCGGGTGAGGCGCTCGCGCAGGGCGGGTCCGGACTGCCGGGCGTCGCGTCCGCCGTCCGGGGCGGCGAGGGCGGCGTGGGAGGGCATCTCGGCGAGCAGGCGGCTGGGCCGGACGCTGGTGAAGGCGCGCGCGAACCGGTCCGGGTCGACGTCGGCGACGACGGCGACCGGGTCGGTGCCGGTGACGACCTGCCGCAGGGCCAGGACCGCGAGGTCCGGGTCGAGCGGCCGGACGCCGGTGCGGCGGGCGAGGGCGGCGGCGCGCTCGCCGCCGGCCATGCCCTCGCCGTCCCAGGCCCCGTACGCCACCGAGGTGGCCGCGAGACCTTCGGCCCGGCGGCGTTCGGCGAGGGCGTCGAGGACCGCGTTGGCGGCGGCGTACGTGCCCTGGCCGGGGTTGCCGACCGCGGCGGACGCGGAGGAGAACAGGGCGAACACCTGCGGTTCGTGGGCGCGGGTCAGCTCGTCGAGGAGCAGGGCGGAGGTGACCTTGGCGCGGAACACGGTGGCGAACCGCTCGGGAGTGAGGCCGTCCAGCACGCCGTCGTCGAGGACGCCGGCGGCGTGGATGACACCGGTGAGCGGCGCGTCCTCGGGCAGCTGCGCGAGGACGGCGGCCAGGGCGTCCCGGTCCGCGGTGTCGCAGGCGGTGATGACGGGTTCGGCGCCCAGTGCGCGCAGGTCCGCGGCGAGTTCGGCGGCGCCGGGGGCGTCGGGTCCGCTGCGGCTGAGCAGGAGCAGGCGGCGGGCCCCGGCCCCGGCGAGCCGCCGGGCGGTGCGGGCGCCGAGGGCGCCGGTGCCACCGGTGATCAGGACGGTGCCGTCGGGCTGCCAGTCGCGGGGCGCCTCGGGGCGTACGGCGGCGAGGCGGCGGCCGAAGACCGCGCCGGGGCGGATGGCGAGCTGGTCCTCGCCCTCGGGGTCGGCCAGGACGGCGGCGAGCCGTTCGGCGGTGCGCCCGTCGAGGGTGACGGGCAGGTCGACGGTGCCGCCCCAGCGCTGCGGGTGTTCGAGGGCCGCGACCCGGCCGAGTCCGTGGACGGCGGCCTGGAGGGGCGCGGCCACGGTCTCGCCGGGCGAGACGGCGGCGGCGCCGCGGGTGAGGCACCACAGCGGGGCGTCGGTGCGGGCGTCGCCGAGGGCCTGGACGAGCGTGGCCGTCAGGGCGGCGCCGAGCGGGGTGCCGTCGGCGGTGAGGCCCGTGCCCGCGCCGCCGCCGGGGGCGACGCTGGTGGGGGTGTCGCCGTCGGGGGTGTCGCCGTCGGGGGTGTCGCCGGCGAGGGCGAGCAGGGAGACCACGCCCGTGAAGGGGCCCGAGACGTCCAGGTGGTGGCGGATCGCGGCGGCGAGCGCGGCACGGTCGTGGTCGTGGGCCGGCACCTCGATCGTCACGGCCCCGCTGCCGAGGATCCGCAGGACCTGCGTGGTCCACGGGTCGTCGGCGTGTCCCTCGGGCAACACGGCGAGCCAGGTGCCGACGGGCGTACCGGCGGCGCTCCGGTTCAGGGGGCGCCAGGCGATGCGCCGGCGCCAGCCGTCCACGGTGGCCTGGTCGCCGTGCTTGCGGCGCCAGTCGCGCAGCGCGGGCAGGACGCGGGAGAGCGCGTCGCCGTCGACGCCCAGCTCGCCGGCGAGGGAGTCGAATTCCTGGTCCTGGACGGCGGCCCAGAACGCCTCGTCCCCGGCGCTCCCGGCGTCCCGGCCCGCTCCGGCGGCGGCCGGTGCCGCGTCGGCCCAGAACCGCTGCCGGCGGAACGGGTAGGTCGGCAGGTCCACCCGGCGGGCACCGGTGCCCTCCAGGAGCGCCGCCCAGTCGACGGGCTGGCCGGCGGCGTGCAGCCGGGCCACCGCCGTGATCAGGGAGCGTTCCTCGTCGCGTCCGGTGCGCAGCGCCGGAACGACCACCGGGGCGGGACGGTTCTCGTCGGCCAGGGTGTCGAGGGTGTCCTGGGTGAGGGAGCACAGGACGCCGTCGGGGCCGAGTTCGAGGTAGCGGGTGGCGCCCCGGGCCGCGAGGGTGCGGACACCGTCGCCGAAGCGGACCGCGCGGCGCACGTGCCGGACCCAGTACCCGGGGTCGCACACCTGCTCGTCGGTGGCCGGTTCCCCCGTGAGGTTGGACACCAGGGGCAGCTTCGGCGGGGTGTACGACACGCTACGGGTGACCCGTTCGAAGTCCTGCAGCATGGCGTCCATGTGCAGTGAGTGAAATGCATGGCTGACCCGCAAACGCCTAGTCTTCCGGCCGAGCGCGGCGAACTCGTCGGCGAGCGCGGTCACCGCGTCCTCGTCCCCGGAGACCACCACGGCTTCCGGGCCGTTGACCGCGGCCAGGGAGAGCCGGTCGGTCAGCCGCGGGGCGACCTCGTCCTCGGTGGCGCGGACGGCCAGCATGGCGCCGCCGGCCGGGAGGGCCTGCATCAGGCGGGCGCGGGCGGCGACGACCCGGCAGGCGTCCTCGAGGGAGAAGACTCCGGCGACGTGCGCGGCGGCGATCTCCCCGACCGAGTGGCCGGCCAGCAGGTCGGGACGCACGCCCCAGGACTCGCACAGCCGGTACAGGGCCACCCCGAGGGCGAACAGGGCGGGCTGGGTCCAGCCGGTGCTGTCCAGGAGGTCCGCCTCGACGGTGCCTTCCTCGGCGAACATCACCTCGCGCAGCGGACGGTCGAGTTCCTGGTCGAAGTGGGCCAGGACCTCGTCGAGGGCCTCGGCGAACGCCGGGAAACGGGCGTACAGGGCACGGCCCGCGCCGGCGCGCTGGGAACCCTGGCCGGGGAAGAGGAACGCGGTCCGGCCGCCGGGCGTCGCGCGGCCGCGCAGCACCGCGCGGTCGTCGCGGTCCTCGGCCAGGGCGGTGAGCGCGTCGAGGAGTTCGTCGCGTCCGGCGACGGCGAGCACCGCGCGGTGTTCGAACGCCGAGCGGGTGGTGCCCAGGGAGAGGGCCAGGTCGGCGGGGCCGGGCAGGGCGGCGGGGTCGGCGGCGAGCAGCCGGTCGCGGAGCCGTGCGGCCTGGTCGGGCAGGGCGTCCGCGGTGGCCGCGGACAGCGGCACGGGCAGGGGCCGTTCGATGGCGGGCCCGGCGGTCTCGGTGGCGGGCCCGGTGGTCTCGATGGCGGGCCCGGTGGTCCCGGCCGTGCCCTCCGGTGCGGGGGCCTGTTCCAGGACGACGTGGGCGTTGGTGCCGCTGGCGCCGAAGGCGGACACGGCCGCGCGGCGCGGGCGTCCGGTGTCGGGCCAGGCGGTGGCCTCGGTCAGCAGCCGTACCGCGTCCGGGTCCCAGGCGACGTGGCTGGAGGGCCGGTCGACGTGGAGGGTGCGGGGCAGGGTGCCGTGCCTCATGGCCAGGACCATCTTGATGACGCCGGCGACACCGGCGGCGGCCTGGGCGTGGCCGATGTTCGACTTGACGGAACCGAGCAGCAGCGGGTGCTGCGGGTCGCGCTCGCTGCCGTACGTCGCGAGCAGCGCCTGGGCCTCGATGGGGTCGCCCAGGGCGGTGCCGGTGCCGTGCGCCTCCACCGCGTCGACCTCGCGGGCGGTGAGGCCCGCGGCGGCCAGCGCCTTGCGGATGACGCGCTGCTGGGAGGGGCCGTTGGGGGCGGTCAGGCCGTTGGACGCGCCGTCCTGGTTGACGGCCGACCCGCGCAGGACGGCGAGGATCTCGTGGCCGCGGCGGCGCGCCTCGGACATGCGCTCCACGACGAGCATGCCCACGCCCTCGGCCCAGGCGGTGCCGTCGGCGGCGTCGGAGAAGGGCTTGCAGCGGCCGTCCGGGGAGAGCGCCCCCATCTCGCCGAACTCGACGAAGCCGACCGGTGTCGACATCACGGTGACGCCGCCGGCCAGGGCGAGCGTGCACTCGCCGCCGCGGATCGCCTGGGCGGCGAGGTGCAGGGCCGTCAGGGAGGACGAGCAGGCGGTGTCGACGCTGACGGAGGGCCCTTCGAGGCCCAGGGTGTAGGAGAGCCGGCCCGAGAGCAGGCTCGCCGACTGGGCGGTCTCCACGTGCCCGGTCTGGCCGATCGCGGGACGGTAGTCGCCGCTGCCGCCGCCGACGAAGACGCCGGTGTCGCCGCCGCGCAGGGTGGCGGGGTCGATGCCGGCCCGTTCCAGGGCCTCCCAGGCGGCCTGGAGGACGATCCGCTGCTGCGGGTCGATGACCAGGGCCTCGCGGGGGGAGATCCCGAAGAAGGCGGGGTCGAAGTCGGCGACGTCGTAGAGGAATCCGCCCTCGCGGCTGACGCTGCGGCCGCGGCCGTCCCGGTCGCCGTGCAGGAGCCGTTCCAGATCCCAGCCCCGGTCGGTGGGGAAGCCGCCGATGGCGTCGGTCCCGGCGTCGAGCAGTGCCCACAGGTCTTCGGGCGAGCGGATGTCGCCGGGGTAGCGGCAGCTCATGCCCACGATGACGACCGGGTCGTCACCGTCGTCGGTGGCGGGGCGGGTCGCGGACGCGTCGGCGGTGGTGGACTCGTCCCCGTTCCCGCCGAGGAGTTCGTCGAGGAGGTGTGCGGCCAGGGCGGCGGGCGTCGGATAGTCGAAGACGAGCGTCGCGGGCAGGGTGAGGCCGGTGGCGGTGGCGAGCCGGTTGCGCAGGTCGACGGCGGTCAGCGAGTCGAAGCCCAGGTCGTTGAAGGAGCTGGTGGCCGGGACGGCTCCCGCGTCGGCGTGGCCGAGCACCGGGGCGACCTCGGTGAGCACCAGGTCCAGCAGGCCGCGTTCGCGGTCGGCCCGGTCCAGGGGGCGCAACCGGTTCCGCAGGTCCGTGGCGGTACTCGCGTCACCGCCATTGCCGTCCGCGGCGCGCAGGGCCTCGCGGGCCTCGGGCAGCGCGCTGAACAGCCGGCCCGGGCGGGTCCGGGTGAACGCGGGGGCGAACCGGTCCCACACCACGTCCGCGATGGTGACGGAGGCGGGGGCCGCCGGTTCCTCGACGGCCTCGCCGACCAGTGCGGCGAGGGCAGCGAGGGCGCGCCCGGGCTCCATGGCGGGCAGTCCGTTGACGCGCAGGTGGGCGGCGAGCCCGTCGGGCCCGGCGCCCTGCCAGGCGCCCCAGGCGACGGAGAGCGCGTTGACGCCACCCGCGCGGTGCCGCTGGACCAGGGCGTCCAGGTAGGCGCCGGCGGCGGCGCCCGGCCCCTGGCCGGTGACGCCCCAGACGGCGGAGATGGAGTTGAAGACGACGAACGCGTCCAGGGTCCGCTCCCCCACGGCGGCCGTGAGCGCGTCGTGGGCGGCGTGCACGGTGGTCGTCGAGGGCTCGTGCAGGGTGCCCGTGTCGCCGGTGTGGACGACCGCGGTGAGCGCACGGTCGGCCGGCAGGGCGGCGACGGCCCGGGCGAGCGGGCCCGCGTCGGCCGGGTCGGTGTGGTGGACCGCGGTGAGGACGGCGCCTGCCGCCTCGACCTCGGTGCGCAGCGCGGCGAAGGCGTCGTCGGCCGGGTCGGTGGGACCGGCCAGCAGCACCCCGGCGGCGCCGTGGGCGGCGAGCCAGCGGGCGACGTGGCCGCCGAAGCCCTCCGGGCCGCCGGTGACCAGGACGGTTCCGGCGGGGCGCCAGACAGCGTCGGGGCGCTGGGCGGCGGCCCGCGTCAGGCGCCGTCCGAAGGCGCCGGAGGCGCGCAGCGCCACCTGGTCCTCGGCGGTGCCGTCGGCCGTGCCGGTGGCCAGCACGGCCCGCAGGCGGTCGGCTGACCGGGCGTCGGCGACGTGGTCGACGTCCACGAGCCCGCCCCAGCGCTCCGGCTCCTCCAGGGCCAGGACCCGGCCGAGGCCCCAGAGCGCGGCCTGCCCGGGGTCGGCCGCCCGGTCGGTGCGGCCCACGCGGACCGCGCCGCGGGTGACGCACCACAGCGGCGCGTCGATCCCGGTCGCCGCCAGGAGGCGCAGCAGGGCGTCGGGCCGGGCGGGACCGTCGAGGGGACCGGCGGAGTGCGCGGAGGCGGCGCCGAGCAGGGCGAGGACGCCGGCGTACGCGGTGCCGTCGGCCGCCGCCTCCAGGCGGGCGGCGGCACCCTCGTCCTCGGCCGGGACGACGAGGCGTACCGCCTCCTCGCCGAGCGCCCCGGCCAGGGCCTCGGCCCACGGGTCGCCGTCGAGCCCGGCCGGGGTCAGGACCAGCCACCGCCCGGTGGTGCCGCCGGCGGGGGTGGTGGCGGTGAGGGGCTGCCAGGTCACGCGGTAGCGCCAGCCGTCCACCAGGGCTCGCTCGGACCGGCCGCGGTGCCAGGCGGACAGGGCGGGCAGCACGCCGGAGAGGACCGCGTCGTCGAGGCCGAGGGCGGCGGACAGGGACTCCGTGTCCTCCCGCTCCACCGCCGCCCAGAAGGCGGCGTCCACCGGGTCCTGCCCGGCACCCGCGCCGGTGGCCGAGGCGGGTTCGGGCCAGTAGTGCTGGTGCTGCCAGGCGTAAGTGGGCAGGTCGGTGCGGCGCGCACCGGTGCCGTGGAACCACGCCGCCCAGTCGACGCCGACGCCGGCCGTGTGCAGGCGGGCGAGCGCGGCGAGCAGCGCGCGCTCCTCCTCACGGTCCTTGCGCAGCGCGGGCACGAGCGGGCTGCCGACCGCGTCGCCGCCGTCGACGTCCGTCGCGTCGTCGAGCACCCGGGCGGCCATGCCGGTCAGCACACCGTCGGGGCCGATCTCCAGGTAGGCGTCGGCACCCGCTTCGGCCAGGGCGCGTACGCCGTCGGCGAACCGGACGGTCGCGCGGACGTGCCGCACCCAGTACTCGGGAGTGGTGAGCCGCCCCGGCTCGGCGACCGTACCGGTGACGTTGGAGACGACCGGGATGCGGGGTTCGGCGTACTCCAGGGACTCGGCGACGCGGCGGAACTCCGCGAGCATCGGCTCCATCAGCGCCGAGTGGAAGGCGTGACTGACCGACAGCCGCTGCGTCTTGCGGCCCTCGGCCGCGAACGCGCCGGCCGCGGCCAGGACTTCGCTCTCCTCACCGGACAGCACGACGGACTCCGGTCCGTTGACCGCGGCCAGCGACAGACCTCCGGTGAGCCGTGCGGCGGCCTCCTCCTCCGTGGCCCGCACGGCGACCATCGCACCGCCCGCGGGCAGTTCGCGCATCAGCCGGGCCCGGGCCGCCACCAGCGTGCACGCGTCCTCCAGGGAGAACACCCCCGCCACGTGCGCGGCCGCGATCTCACCGACGGAGTGACCGCCGACGAACTCGGGAACCACGCCCCACGACTCGAACAGGCGGAACAGCGCCACCTCGAGCGCGAACAGCGCGGGCTGGGTGTACCCGGTGGTGTCGAGGAGAGCCGCGTCGGGCGTTCCCGCCGGCGCGAACAGCACCTCGTGCAAAGGTCGTTCGAGGTCGGCGTCGAGCCGGGACGCCACCGCGTCGAGGGCCTCGGCGAAGACCGGGAAGCGCGCGTACAGCTCACGTCCCGACCCCGCCCGCTGCGAACCCTGGCCGGAGAAGAGGACCGCGAGCCTGCGCTCGGTGGCGTGGTCGCGGACGGTCTCCACCGGCTCGCCCTCGGGCGTCACCAGCAGGACCGCGCGGTGCGCGAAGGCGGAGCGGCCGACGGCCAGGCTGTAGGCGGTGTCGAGCGCCGGGACCTCCGGCCGCTCCTGTGTGAAGGAGGTCAGCCGCGTGTGCTGGGCGGTCAGGGCCGCCTCGGAGCGGGCGGAGACCAGCCACGGTACGACGGTCGGGGCGGTCTCGGGCTCCACCGACGAGTCCGGATCGGCAACCGGTGCGGGCTGTTCCAGGATCACGTGGGCGTTGGTGCCGCTGACGCCGAAGGCGGAGACACCGGCGCGGCGCGGGCGGCCCGTCTCGGGCCAGGCCCGGTGTTCACGCAGGAGTTCGACCGTGCCGCCGGACCAGTCGACGTGCGAGGACGGGCTGTCCACGTGCAGGGTGCGCGGGAGTTCCCCGCGGCCCAGGGCCAGGACCGTCTTGATCACGCCGGCGGCACCGGCGGCGGCCTGGGTGTGGCCCAGGTTGGACTTGACCGTGCCGAGCAGCAGCGGTCGCCCGGGGTCGCGTCCCTCGCCGTAGGCGGCGATCAGGGCGTGCGCCTCGATCGGGTCGCCGAGGGTGGTGCCGGTGCCGTGCGCCTCGACGGCGTCCACGTCGGCCGGGGTGAGGCGGGCGTCGGTCAGCGCCTGGCGGATGACGCGCTGCTGGGCGCGGCCGTTGGGGGCGGTCAGGCCGTTGGACGCGCCGTCCTGGTTGACGGCCGACCCGCGCAGGACGGCGAGGACGGGGTGGCCGTTGCGGCGGGCGTCGGACAGCCGCTCCAGGACCAGGACGCCCGCGCCCTCGGACCAGGCGGTGCCGTCGGCGGAGTCGGCGAACGCCTTGCAGCGGCCGTCCGCGGCGAGGCCGCCCTGCGCGGTGAACTCGACGAAGGCGTCGGGGCTGGACATCACCGAGACGCCGCCCGCGAGGACCAGGGAGCATTCGCCGGAGCGCAGCGCCCCCGCGCCCATGTGGAGGGCGACCAGGGCGGAGGAGCAGGCGGTGTCGACGGTGACCGCCGGGCCCTCCAGGCCCAGCGTGTAGGACAGGCGGCCGGACATCACGCTGGCGGTGGTACCGGTGGCGGCGTGGCCCCGCACGTCGGTGGTGCCGCGGCGGAGCACGGTGGCGTAGTCCTGGCCGTTGGTGCCCACGAAGACACCGGTGGCGCTGGAGCGCAGGCTCTGCGGGTCGATGCCGGCCCGCTCCAGGGCCTCCCAGGCGGTTTCGAGGAGCAGCCGCTGCTGCGGGTCCATGGCCAGGGCCTCGCGCGGCGAGATGCCGAAGAAGGGGGCGTCGAAGAGCCCGGCGCCGTCGAGGAAGCCGCCCTCCAGGGTGGCGGAGCCGCCCCGAGCGAGGGACTCCAGGTCCCAGCCGCGGTCGGTGGGGAAGCCGGCGACGGCGTCGCGGCCGTCGGCCAGCAGGCGCCACAGGTCGTCGGGGGACTCGATGCCGCCGGGGAACCGGCAGCCCATGCCGACGACGACCACCGGGTCGTCGTCCGTGGACCCTCCCGCTCCCGCGTCGGCGTCGTGTCCGGAAGCCGGTTCGGGCAGGTCGCCCAGGAGTTCGGCGAGGAGGTGGGCGGCCAGGTCGCGGGTGGTCGGGTGGTCGTAGACGAGGGTGGCGGGCAGCCGCAGGCCGGTGGTGGCGGTCAGGGTGTTGCGCAGTTCGACGGTGGTCAGCGAGTCGAAGCCGAGGTCGGTGAAGGCCCGGTCGGGTTCGACGGCGGCCGGGTCGGGGTGGCCGAGCACGGCGGCGACCTGGGCGCGCAGGAAGTCGAGCAGGTACCGCTCGCGGGCCGCGCCGGACAGGGCGGCGACCTGGCGGCGCAGGACGGGCTCCGTGTCCGCGGGGGCGCCGTGCGCGCCGCCGCCGGCGCGGAGTTCGGGCAGGTCGCCGACGAGGGCCCGGTTCGGGGCGAACACGGCCGCGTACCGCTGCCAGTCGATGTCGGCGACGAGGAGGGCGGTGTCGCCGTGGCCGACGGCGGTGTCGAGGGCGGCGAGGGCGTCCTCGGGGCTCATCGGGGTGAAGCCGCCGCGGCGGACCCGGTCCTCGACGCCGGTACCGTCGCCGGCCATGCCGGTGCCGGACCAGGGGCCCCAGGCCACGGAGGTGGCGGGCAGGCCCAGGTCGCGCCGGTGCTCGGCCAGGGCGTCCAGGTAGGCGTTGGCCGCGGCGTAGTTGGCCTGGCCGGCGGAGCCGAGGACGCCCGCGGTCGAGGAGAAGAGCACGAAGTCGGTGAGCCCGAGGTCGCGGGTCAGCTCGTGCAGGTGGGCGGCGGAGCGGGCCTTGGCGTCGAGGACGGTGGCGAACCGCTCGGGGGTGAGGGTGTCGAGCAGGCCGTCGTCGAGGACGCCCGCGGCGTGCACGACGGCGGTGAGCGGGTGCTCCTCCGGTACGGCGGACAGGGTCGCGGCGAGCGCGGCGCGGTCGGACGTGTCGCAGGCGACGACCGTCACCCGGGCGCCCTTCTCGCGCAGCTCCGCGACGAGTTCGGCGGCGCCGGGGGCGTCCGGGCCGCGTCGGCCCGCGAGCAGCAGGTGCGGGGTGCCGCGTCCGGCGAGCAGCCGGGCGACGTGGGCGCCGAGGGCGCCGGTGCCGCCGGTGATCAGGACGGTGCCCTCGGGGGCGAACGCGCGGGGCGCCGGTCCCTGGGGGGCGGGGTGGCGGGTGAGGCGCCGCGCGTAGGTGGCGGAGGCGCGGACGGCGAGCTGGTTCTCCGCACCGGGTGCGGTGAGCAGGTGCGCGAGGCGTCGTACGACCCGCTCGTCGATGTGCTCGGGCAGGTCGACCAGGGTGAGCCGGCGCTCGGGGCGCTCCAGGACGGCGACGCGGCCGAGGCCCCAGAGGGCGGCCTGCCCGGGGTGGGCGAGGCGGTCGGCACGGCCGGTGCTGACCGCCTGCCGGGTGAACAGCCATACGGGGGCGGTGATCCCGGCGTCGTCGAGGGCGGTGAGGGCGGTGGCGGCGGGCGCGAGCGCGGCGGTGCCGGCCGGGTCGTCGGCGGCGCCCGCTTCGGTCGTGTCGGCGGCGGGGGTCGGGGCGAGCAGGGCGAGGACGCCGGTGAACCCGCTGTCGGGGTGGGCCAGTCGGCGCAGGGAGGCGGTGAGCGCGGTGCGGTCGACGGTGGCCGTGGTGTCGACCGTGACGACCGCGGTGTCCGGGCCGAGTGCCTCCAGGAGTGCGCTCGCCTCGGGTGCGGGGGTGCCGGCCGGGCGCAGGACCAGCCAGGTGCCGGCGGGCCGCCCGGTGGGGGCGCCGTCCAGCGGCCGCCACACGATCCGGTGGCGGCGGTTGTCGGCGGCGGCCCGCTCTGTGCGGCGGCGGCGCCATGAGGACAGGGCGGGCACCAGGGCGGTCAGCGTCTCCTCGTCCAGCCCGAGGTCGGCGCCGAGCGCGGGCAGGTCGCCACGCTCCACGGCCGCCCAGAAGCCGGCGTCCGCGTCGCTGCCGGTGCTTCCGTCGGGCGTGTGCGGGGCGAAGGTGGTGTCGGGCCAGTAGCGGCTGCGCTGGAAGGCGTACGTCGGCAGGTCGACGCGGCGGGCACCGGTGCCGTGCAGGGTGCCGCTCCAGTCGACGCCGGTGCCCCGCACGTACAGTCCGGCGAGGGCCGCGGTGAGGCCGGGCACTTCTTCGCGGTCGCGGCGGATCGCGGGGACGACGGTGACGGGTGCGGAGCCGTCCGCACGGCCACCGTCGCCGTCGAGAATCGCACGGGTCGCGGCGGACAGGGTGCCGTCGGGGCCCAGCTCCAGGTAGGAGGTGGCGCCCTGGCGGTCCAGGGCGCGTACCGCGTCGGCGAACCGGACGGTGGCGCGGACCTGGCGCACCCAGTACTCCGGCGTGCGCAGTTCCTCGGCGGTGGCGAGGTCGCCGGTGACGGTGGAGACCACCGGCAGGACCGGCGCCTGGTAGGTGAGGCCCCGGGCGACGCGGGCGAAGTCGTCGAGCATGGGCTCCATGCGCGGCGAGTGGAAGGCGTGGCTGACCCGCAGGGCGCGGGTGCGACGGTCGTCCGCGGCGAGGCGGGCGGCGACGCCGGCGACCTCTTCCTCGTCGCCCGCGATCACCACGGAGCGGGGGCCGTTGACGGCGGCGAGGGAGACCCGGTCCTCCAGGCCGGCCAGGAGGGGCAGCACCTCGTCCTCGGCGGCCTCGACGGCGACCATGGCGCCGCCGGCCGGGAGCGCGGCCATGAGGCGACCGCGTGCGGCGACGAGGGTGCAGGCGTCCTCCAGGGAGAACACTCCGGCGACGTGGGCGGCGGCGATCTCCCCGACGGAGTGGCCCGCCACGCCGTCGGGAGTGACGCCCCAGGACTCCACGAGCCGGTACAGGGCCACTTCGAGGGCGAACAGGGCGGGCTGGGTGTACGCGGTGTCGTGCAGGAGGGCGGCCTCTTCGGTGCCCTCCGGCGCGAAGAGGACCTCGCGCAGCGGACGGTCGAGCTCCTGGTCGAAGCGGGTGAGTACGGCGTCCAGGGCGTCGGCGAAGACGGGATGGCGCTCGTACAGGCCGCGTCCCGTGGCGGCGCGCTGGCTGCCCTGCCCGGTGAAGAGGAAGGCCAGGCGGCCTCGCGCCGGGGCACCGGTGACCAGGGCGGTGTCGGGGGTGCCGTCGCGCAGTGCGGTCAGCGCGCGCTCCAGTGCCCGGCGGTCGTCGGTCAGGACGGCGGCCCGGTGTTCCAGGGCGGCGCGGGAAGTGGCCAGCGAGTGGGCCACGTCCGTCAGCGGCAGCTCCGGGTGGTCCGTCAGGTGGTCGAGGAGACGGGCGGCCTGCTCGCGCAGGGCGTCGGCCGTACGGGCGGACAGCACCACGGGGACGCCCGCGGGCAGGGTGTCCGGGTCGGCCGCCGCGGGCGCCGCGGCGGGCTCGGGCTGTTCGGGGGCCTGCTCGACGATGGTGTGGACGTTGGTGCCGGACAGACCGAAGGAGGAGATTCCCGCCCGGTACGGGCGGCCGGTCTCGGGCCAGGGCCGGGACTCGGTGGCCAGCTCGATGGCGCCGGAGGTCCAGTCGACGTGGCTGGAGGGGGTGTCCACGTGCAGGGTGCGCGGGACGGTGCCGTGGCGCATCGCCATGACCGTCTTCATGACGCCGGCGATGCCGGAGGCCATCTGGGTGTGGCCGATGTTGGACTTCACCGAGCCGAGCAGCAGCGGCCGGTCGCCGGGCCGGTCCTGGCCGTAGGTGGCGAGCAGGGCCTGGGCCTCGATGGGGTCGCCGAGGGCGGTGCCGGTGCCGTGGCCCTCGACCACGTCCACCTCGCCCGGGGTGAGACCGGCGTCGGCGAGTGCCTGGCGGATGACGCGGGCCTGGGAGGGGCCGTTGGGGGCGGTCAGGCCGTTGGAGGCGCCGTCCTGGTTGACCGCGGAACCGCGGATCACGGCGAGGACGGGGTGCCCGTTGCGGCGGGCGTCGGACAGGCGCTCGACCAGGACCAGTCCGACGCCCTCGGCCAGGCTCATGCCGTCGGCGCCGTCGGCGTAGGCCTTGCAGCGGCCGTCGGGGGCCATGGCGCGCTGGCGGCTGAAGCCGGTGAAGGCCTGCGGGGTGGCCATGACGCTGACGCCGCCGGCCAGGGCGAGGGTGGACTCGCCGTTGCGCAGCGACTGGCAGGCCAGGTGCAGTGCCACCAGGGAGGAGGAGCAGGCGGTGTCCAGGGTGACCGCCGGGCCCTCCAGACCGAAGGTGTAGGCGAGGCGGCCGGACATCACGCTGGAGATGGTGCCGGTGATCAGGTGGCCCTCGGCGCCCTCGGAGCCGGCGCCGCCGGCCGTGTAGTCCTGGTAGCTGGCGCCGATGAAGGTGCCGGTGCGGCTGGAGCGCAGGGTCGCGGGGTCGATCCCGGCGCGTTCCATGACCTCCCAGCCGGTCTCCAGGAGGAGCCGCTGCTGCGGGTCCATGGCCAGGGCCTCGCGCGGGGAGATGCCGAAGAAGCCGGCGTCGAAGTCGGCCACGTCGTGCAGGAAGCCGCCCTGCGTGGAGTACGTGGTGCCCGGCCGGTCGGGGTCGGGGTCGTACAGGGCGTCCGCGTCCCAGCCGCGGTCGGCGGGGAAGCCGGTGATGGCGTCGGCACCGGCCGCGACGAGGTCCCACAGGGCCTCGGGGGAGGTGACGCCGCCCGGGTAGCGGCAGCTCATGGCGACGATGGCGATGGGTTCGTCGGTGGCACCCGCGGCGCGGACGGGCGCGTCGGTCTCGGTGGCGGGCCCGCCGATCAGCTCGCGCAGGTGGCCGACGAGGGTGAGCGGGTCCGGGTAGTCGAACACCAGGGTGCTGGGCAGGGTGAGGCCGGTGACGGTGGCGAGCCGGTTGCGCAGGTCGACGGCGGTGAGCGAGTCGAAGCCGACGTCGCGGAAGGCGCGCCGTTCGGACAGCACCTCCGGGGAGGCGTGGCCGAGGACGGTGGCGGCCTCGGAGCGCACCAGGTCGAGCAGGAGGCGGTCCTGCTCCCCGGCGGGCAGGGCGCGCAGCCGGGCGGTGAACTCGCCGCCCTCCGCGGCGCGGGCCGTGCTCTCCTCGGTGATCCTGCGGACCTCGGGCACCTCCGCGAAGAGGTCGGTGGGGCGCGAGGACGTGAAGACCGGGTGGTAGCGGTCCCAGTCGACGTCGGCGACGGCCAGCGCGCCCTCGTCGCCGTCGAGGACCTGCCGCAGGGCGGTCAGGGCCAGCCGGGGGTCCATGAACTCCAGGCCGCTGCGCCGGATCTGGCCGGGGTCGACCCGGCCGAGCTTCATGTCGTCGGCCCAGATACCCCAGGAGATCGCGGTGCCGTGGGCGCCGCGGGCGCGCCGGTGCTCGGCGAGGGCGTTGAGGTGGGCGTTGGCGGCGACGTACGCGGCGTGCCGGCCGCTGCCCCACATGCCGGCGGTGGAGGAGTACAGCACGAACGCGTCGAGCTGGTCGTCGTCGAGGAGTTCGTCCAGGTGCGCGGCGCCGGCGGTCTTGGCGTGCACGACCTTGGCGAACGCGTCGAGGCTGGTCTCCTCGATCGTCTGCAGTTCGATGACGGCGGCGGTGTGGAAGACGCTGCGCACCGTGCGGCCCTCGGCGGCGAGCCGGTCCAGGAGGGCGGCGACGGCGTCGCGGTCGCGGACGTCGCAGGCGGCGACGGTCACGGCGCAGCCCCGCTCGGCGAGTTCGGCGACGAGTTCGGCGGCGCCGGCGGCGTCCGCGCCGCGGCGGCTGGTCAGCACCAGGTCGCGGGCGCCCTGGTCGGCGAGCCAGCGGGCCAGGTGCGGGCCGAGGGTGCCGGTGCCACCGGTGACCAGGACGGTGCCGCGCGGAGTCCAGGTGCCGGCCCCGGTGGGGGCGGGGGCGGGGACGACGCGTCGGGCGAGGACGCCGGTGGGGCGTACGGCGAGCTGGTCCTCGCCGGTGGCGCCGGCCAGCAGGGCGGCGAGCCGTTCGCCGGCCCGCCGGTCCGGCGTGTCGGGCAGGTCGACGGTGCCGCCCCAGCGCTCCGGGTGTTCGAGTGCGGCGGTCCAGGACAGGCCCTGGACCATGGCCTGGGCGGGCCGGGTGAGGCGGTCGGCGCGGCCGGTGGTGACGGCGCCCCGGGTGAGGGTCCACAGGGGCGCGTCGATCGCGGCGTCGCCGAGCGCCTGGATCAGGACCACGCTGAGCGCGAGGCCGGTGGTCAGGACCGGGTGGGCGGTGCCGGTGTCCTCGGCGTCGGCGAGCAGCGAGACCACGCCGGTGGGGGCGGACGGTGCGCACAGGGCACGCAGCCGGTCCGTGAGGGCGTCCCGGTCGGTGTCGGCGGCGGTGAGGGCGAGGGGCAGCACCTGGGCGCCGTGCGTCGTCAGGGCGTCCGTGACGAAGTCCGCGTACGCCGGGTCGGTGCCGTCGGCGGTGACGAGCAGCCAGGTGCCGTCCAGGCCGGCGTCGGGCAGCGTGCCGAGCGGCTTCCAGGTGGCGCGGTAGCGCCAGGAGCCGGCGGTGGAGCGGTCCCGGCGCTCCTTGCGCCAGGTGGACAGGGCGGGCAGCAGCGGGGCGAGCGCGTCGCGGTCCAGGTGGAGCCGGGAGGCGAGGGAGTCCACGTCCTCCTGCTCGACCTCGGACCAGAACTCGGCGTCCGCCGGGTCCCCCTCGCCGCCGTGCGGGCGGCCGGCGAGGGCCCACAGGTGCTCGCGCTGGAAGGCGTAGGTGGGCAGGGGTGTCCTGCGGGCGCCGGTGTCGGCGTACACCGCGCTCCAGTCGGCGCGTCCGCCGCGGACCCACTGCTCGGCGAGGGAGGTCAGGAAGCGGTCGGTGCCGCCCTGTTCGCGGCGCAGGGTGCCGACGGCGGCGACCGGCCGGCCGGTGTCCTCGGCGGTGGCCTGGACGGCCATGGTCAGCACCGGGTGGGGGCTGACCTCGACGAAGACGGTGTGCTCGGTGTCGAGCAGGGCGCGGACGGTCTCCTCGAAGCGGACGGTCCGGCGCAGGTTGCGGTACCAGTAGGCGGCGTCCGTGCGGGCGGTGTCGAGGAGTTCGCCGGTGACGGTGGAGTGGAAGGGCAGGCGCGGGGTGCGGGGGGTCACCGGGGCGAGCACGTCGAGGAGTTCCGCCTCGATGCGTTCGACCTGCGGCGAGTGGGAGGCGTAGTCCACGGCGATCCGGCGGGCGCGCAGGTCGCGGGCGGTGAACTCGGCCTGGAGGGCGTCCAGGGCCTCTGGGGTGCCGGCGAGGACCACCGAGCGCGGCCCGTTGACGGCGGCGACGGACACAGCGCCGTCGTACGGGGCCAGGTACTCCTCGGCCTCGGCGGCGGACACCTGGACGGACATCATTCCGCCCGCTCCGGCGAGGACGCGGCCGATGGCCCGGGAGCGCAGGGCGACGACGCGGGCGCCGTCCTCCAGGGAGAGGGCGCCGGACACGACGGCGGCGGCTATCTCGCCCTGGGAGTGGCCGATCACGGCGTCGGGGGTGACGCCGTGGGCCTGCCACAGCCGCGCGAGGGAGACCATCACGGCCCAGGTGGCGGGCTGGACGACGTCGACCCGGTCCAGGGAGGGGGCGCCGTCCGCCTGGCGGATCACGTCGGTGAGGGACCAGTCGGTGTACGCGGCCAGGGCGGCGGCGCACTCGTGGAAGCGTTCGGCGAAGACGGGTGAGGCGTCGAGGAGTTCGGCACCCATGCCGGCCCACTGGGAGCCCTGGCCGGGGAAGACGAACACGGTGCGCCCGTCGGTGTCGGCGGTGCCCTGGACGACCCGGGCGGTGGGTTCGCCGGCGCCGAACGCGTGGAGGGCGTCGGCGAGTTCGGTGAGATCGGAGCCGAGGGCGACGGCGCGGTGCTCCAGGACGGAGCGGGCGGTGATCAGGGTGTGGCCGACGTCGCTGGGGTGCGGCGCGGCGCCGATGGTGACGTGTGCGGCGAGGTTGGCGGCCTGTTCGCGCAGGGCGGCGGGGGCGGCGGCGGACAGGATCCAGGGCAGGGTGCCGCCCGCCGGCAGGGCGGGTTCGGGGGCGGTCGCGGGCTCCTGGGCCGGCGGTGCCTGTTCCAGGACGGCGTGCGCGTTGGTGCCGCTGATGCCGAAGGAGGAGACGGCGCAGCGCAGGGGGCGGTCGGTCCGGCTCCACCCGGTGTTCTCGGTGATCAGGCGGACGGTGCCGCCGGACCAGTCGATGTGGCTGGAGGGTTCGTCGGCGTGCAGGGTGCGCGGCAGTTCGCCGTGGCGCATGGCCTGGACCATCTTGATGACGCCGGCGACGCCCGCGGCGGACTGGGTGTGGCCGATGTTGGACTTCACCGAGCCGAGCAGCAGCGGGTGCTCGGGGTCGCGGTCCTGGCCGTAAGTGGCGAGCAGGGCCTGGGCCTCGATGGGGTCGCCGAGGGCGGTGCCGGTGCCGTGGGCCTCGACGGCGTCGATGTCGGCCGTGGTCAGGCCGGCGGCGCGCAGGGCCTGGCGGATGACGCGGACCTGGGAGGGGCCGTTGGGGGCGGTCAGGCCGTTGGAGGCGCCGTCCTGGTTGATGGCCGAGCCCCGGACGACGGCGAGGATCTCGTGCCCGTTGCGGCGGGCGTCGGAGAGCCGTTCCAGGACGAGCACGCCGATGCCCTCGGCGAGGGTCATGCCGTCGGCGCCCTCGGAGAAGGCCTTGCAGCGGCCGTCCCGGGCGAGGGCCCGCTGCCGGCTGAAGGCGATGAACGGCATCGGGTTGGTCATGACGGTGGCGCCGCCGGCCAGGGCGAGGGTGGACTCGCCGTTGCGCAGCGACTGGCAGGCCAGGTGCAGTGCGACCAGGGAGGAGGAGCAGGCGGTGTCGACGGTGACGGCCGGGCCTTCCAGGCCGAAGGTGTAGGCGAGGCGGCCGGACAGGACGCTGGGGCTGGAGCCGGTGACGACGTGTCCCGCGGAGCCGTCGTCCATGCCGACGCCGTAGTCCTGGTAGGTGGAGCCGATGAAGGTGCCGGTGGGAGTGGAGTGCACCGAGGCGGGGTCGATGCCGGCGTGCTCGAACGCCTCCCAGGTGGTCTCCAGGAGCAGGCGCTGCTGCGGGTCCATCGCCAGGGCCTCGCGCGGCGAGATACCGAAGAAGCCGGCGTCGAACTCGCCCGCGTCGTGCAGGAAGCCGCCCCGCGTGGAGTACGTGGTGCCGGGCCGGTCGGGGTCGGGGTCGTACAGGGCGTCGGCGTCCCAGCCGCGGTTGCCGGGGAACTCGGAGATGGCGTCGGTGCTGTCGGCGACCAGCCGCCAGAAGGCGTCGGCGGAGCGGACGCCGCCGGGGAAGCGGCAGCTCATGCCGATGATGGCGATGGGCTCGTCGGTGGCGCCGGCGGTGGCGGGCGCGGTGGCGGACTCGGCGCCGCCCAGGAGTTCGCCGCGCAGGTGGCGGGCGAGGGCGACGGGGTTGGGGTAGTCGAAGACCAGGGTGGTGGGCAGGGTGAGCCCGGTGAGCGCGGCGAGTCGCTTGCGCAGTTCCACCGCGGTCAGCGAGTCGAAGCCGGCGTCCCGGAAGGCACGTTTGGCGGGCACGCCCTCGGCGGAGGTGTGGCCGAGGACGACGGCGGCCTCGGAGCGCACCAGATCGAGCAGCAGCCGCTCCTGCTCCTCGGCGGTGAGGCCGCCGAGCCGGCCGGCCAGCTCGGCGGCCGTGCCGGAGGCGCCCGGGGCGGCGGGGGCGCGCAGGGCGGCGACGGTGTCGATCGCGTCGAACAGGCGGCCGGCGCGGGCGGCGGTGAAGACGGGGTGATACTGCTCCCAGTCGACGTCGGCGACGGTGACGGCGCTCTCGCCGCGTACGACGGCGCGGCGCAGCTCGGTCATGGCGGTGTCCGGCCGCAGGAGCCGCAGTCCGGTGCGCTCGATGCCCTCGGAGACCGAGCGGTGGGCGCTGGCCATGCCGACCTCGGCCCAGGGGCCCCAGGCGACGGAGGTGGCGGTGAGGCCGCGGGAGCGGCGGTTCTCGGCGAGTGCGTCGAGGTAGGCGTTGGCGGCGGCGTAGGCGCTCTGTCCCGCGCTGCCCCACACGCCGGCGACGGAGGAGACCAGGACGAAGAAGTCCAGGTCGCGGTCGCCGAGCAGGGCGTCGAGGTGGGCGGCGCCGAGGGTCTTGGCGGCCATCGTCGCGGCGACCTCGTCCAGCGGGGTGGCGGTCAGCGGCGCGGACTGGCCGACGCCGGCCGCGTGCACCACACCGGTGAGGGGCGCGTCGTCGGGTACGCCGTCGAGCACCGCGGCCAGCGCGCCGCGGTCGGCGGCGTCGCAGGCGACGAGGGTGACCCGGGCGCCGAGTTCCTCCAGTTCGGCGCGGAGTTCGACGGCGCCGGGGGCTTCACCGCCGCGGCGGCCGGTGAGGATCAGGTGGGTGGCGCCGGAACGGGCCAGCCAGCGGGCGGTCTCGGCGCCGAGGCCGCCGGTGCCGCCGGTGATCAGGACGGTGCCGAAGGCCGTGAACTCGTCCTCGCGGGGCAGGTCGTCGCCCGGGTAGCGTACGACGCGGCGGGCGAGGGTGCCGTCGGCGCGCACGGCGAGCTGGTCCTCGCCCTCGTGGGTGGCGAGGACGCTCACCAGGCGCTGGACGGCCGGGGCGTCGAGGACCTGCGGCAGGTCGACCAGGCCGCTCCACTGCTCGGGCCGCTCCAGGGCGGCTGCCCGGCCCAGGCCCCAGGCGGCGGCCCGGGCGGGGTGGGTCAGGGGGTCGCCGGGGCCGGTGGTGACGGCGCCGCGGGTCACCGTCCACAGCGGGGCGGTGACGCCGGTGTCGCCCAGGGCCTGGGCGAGGACGACGCCGAGGGCGAAGCCGGTGGGCAACCCGTCTTCGGGGTGGGCCGGGTCGCCGAGCGGCAGCAGGGAGAGGACGCCGCTGACGCCCGTACCGCCGTCGGCGGCCGCGGTCTCGACGGCGGCGCGCAGGGTCTCGGCGAGGCGATCGCGGTCGAGGTGGGTCTCGTCCAGGACGAGGCGTCGGACGACGGCTCCGTGGCCGCGCAGGGCGTCGAGGACCTCCGCGGCCTCGTCGGCGGGTGAGCCGGGAGCGGGGTCCCCGTCGGGGCGGGAGGGGGCGGTGGTGACGGCGAGCCAGGTGCCGTCGAGGACGGGGGCGCCCCCGGTGGCGGCGGGGTGCCAGGCGACCCGGTAGCGGGCGGCGTCGAGGACGGCACGTTCCTGGCGGGCGCGCCGCCAGGACGACAGGGACGGCAGCAGCGCGTAGAGGGAGGCGTGCTCCTCGTCGCGCAGGCCGAGCAGCCCGGCCAGCCCGGCGGCGTCGCCGGACTCGACGGCGGTCCACAGTGCGGCGTCGGCCGGGTCGGTGGCTCCGGCGGCGCCGCGGCGGGCGGTGGGCGCGGTGGTGTCCGGCCAGTACGTCTCGTGCTGGAAGGCGTACGTGGGCAGGTCGACGGTGGTGGCGCCGGTGCCCCGGTGGACGGCGGCCCAGTCGACGCGGACGCCGCGCACGTGCAGGCGGGCGAGGGCGGTGAGGGCGGACTCGTCCTCCGGGCGGCCGGTGCGCAGCAGCGGGACGGCGTCGGCGTCGGAGTCGTCGCCGAGGGTGTCCTGGGCGGCGGCGCACAGGGAGCCGCCGGGGCCGATCTCGAGGAAGGTGGCGGCCCCCGCCTCGTGGGCGGCGCGCACCGCGTCGGCGAACCGGACGGTGGACCGCGCGTGCCGCACCCAGTACGCGGCGGTGCGCAGGTCGTCGCCCTCCGCCGGGCGGCCGGTGAGGTCGCAGACGACGGGCACGGTGGGCCGGTGATAGGTGAGGCCCTCGGCGACCTCGCGGAAGGCGTCCAGGACGGCGTCCGTGCGGGGCGAGTGGAAGGCGTGGCTGACCCGCAGGCGGCGGGTGGTGCGGCCCCGTTCGGCGAAGTGGGCGGCGATGCGCCCGGCGGGCTCCTCGTCACCGGAGACGACGACGGCCGAGGGCCCGTTGACGGCGGCCAGGGAGACGCGGTCCTCCAGGCCCGCCAGGAGCGGCAGCACCTCCTCCTCGGACGCCTGGAGGGACCACATGGCGCCCCCCTCGGGCAGGGCCTGCATGAGGCGGGCGCGGGCGGCGACCAGGGCGCAGGCGTCGTCCAGGGAGAGGACACCCGCGGCGTGGGCGGCGCTGATCCCGCCGATGGAGTGACCGAGCAGCACGCCGGGTCGCACGCCCCAGGAGCGGACGAGCCGGTAGAGGGCGGTCTCCAGCGCGAACAGGGCGGGCTGGGTCCAGCCGGTCTCGTACAGGGCGGCGGCGCCGGGGGTGCCCTCCTCGGCAAACAGGACGTCCTTCAGGGAGCCGTGCGGGGTGCCGGCGGGGGCGTCGAGGAGCAGCGGGTCGAGGCGGGCGACGACCTCGTCGAGTGCCTCGGCGAACACCGGGTGGCGCTCGTACAGTTCACGGCCGGTGCCGGGGCGCTGGCTGCCCTGGCCGGTGAAGAGCAGGGCGGTGCGGCCGGCGCCGCCCGTCTCGCCGAGGACCAGTGCCGGGTCGGTGCGGTCGGCGGCCAGCGCGGCCAGGGCGCGGCGGGCGTCCTCGGCGGTGCCGACGACGACGGCGCGCTGCTCGAACGCCGGGCGGGTGGTGGCCAGCGAGAGGGTGACGTCGGCGGGGGCGTCGTCGGGGCGGGCGTCGAGGTGGGCGAGGAGGCGGGCGGCCTGGGCGCGCAGCGCGGGGCGGGTGCGGCCGGACAGGGTCCAGGGCAGGACGGCCGCGGCGGCGGTGCCGCCGGCATCGAGGGTCTCCGGGGCCTTCGCGGGCTCGCCCTGTTCGAGGACGACGTGGGCGTTGGTGCCGCTGATGCCGAAGGAGGAGACGGCGGCACGGCGCGGGCGGCCGGTCTCGGGCCAGGGGGTGTGCTCGTGGACCAGGGCGACCGCGCCCGATTCCCAGTCGACGTGCCGGGAGGGTGCGCCGGCGTGCAGGGTGCGCGGCAGCTCGCCGTGGCGCATCGCCTGGATCATCTTGATGACGCCGGCGACGCCGGCGGCGGCCTGGGTGTGGCCGATGTTCGACTTGATGGAGCCGAGCAGCAGGGGCCGCTCGGGGTCGCGGTCCTGGCCGTAGGTGGCGAGCAGGGCCTGCGCCTCGATGGGGTCGCCGAGGGGGGTGCCGGTGCCGTGGCCCTCGACGGCGTCGATGTCGGCCGTGGTCAGGCCGGCGGCGGACAGGGCCTGGCGGATGACGCGCTGCTGGGACGGCCCGTTCGGGGCGGTCAGTCCGTTGGAGGCGCCGTCCTGGTTGACGGCGGAGCCCCGGACGACGGCGAGGACGCGGTGGCCGTTGCGGCGGGCGTCGGACAGCCGCTCCAGGACCAGCACGCCGACGCCCTCGGACCAGCCCACGCCGTCGGCCTCGTCGGAGAATGCCTTGCAGCGGCCGTCGGGCGACAGGCCGCGCTGGCGGGAGAACTCGATCAGGGAGGTCGGGGTGGACATCACGGTGACACCACCGGCCAGGGCCAGCGAGCACTCCCCCGCGCGCAGCGCCTGCATCGCGAAGTGCATCGCGACCAGGGAGGAGGAGCAGGCGGTGTCGACGGTGACCGCCGGGCCCTCCAGGCCCAGGGCGTAGGAGACGCGGCCGGAGGCGATGCTCGGGGCGGTGCCGCTGCCCTGGTGGCCCTCGAAGCGCTCGTCGGCGAGTGTCGCCGAGTAGTCGCTGTACATGACGCCGGCGAAGACGCCGGTCCGGCTGCCGCGCAGGGACACCGGGTCGATCCCGGCGTGCTCGACGGCCGTCCAGGAGGCCTCCAGCAGGAGGCGCTGCTGGGAGTCGGTGGCGAGCGCCTCGCGCGGGCTCATGCCGAAGAAGCCGGCGTCGAACTCGCCCGCGTCGTGCAGGAAGCCGCCGTGACGGGCGTAGGAGGTGCCGGGGTGGTCCGGGTCGGGGTGGTAGAGGTGGTCGAGGTCCCAGCCGCGGTTGACGGGCAGTCCGCCGATGGCGTCGGTGCCCTCGGTGACCAGGCGCCACAGGTCGTCGGGGGAGGTGACGCCGCCGGGGTAGCGGCAGCTCATGCCGACGACGACGATCGGGTCGTCGGCGGTGGCGCGGGCGGGCGGGCCGGCGTCGGGTGCGGCGGTCTCGGGCGCGGTGTCGGTGAGTTCCCGCAGGAGGTGGCCGGCGAGGGCGGCGACGGTCGGGTAGTCGAAGGTGACGGTCGCCGAGGTGCGCAGGCCGGTGGCCGCGGCAAGCCGGTTGCGCAGTTCGACGGCGGTCAGCGAGTCGAAGCCCAGGTCCTGGAAGGGCCGTTCGGGGTCGATGTCGTGTGCGGAGGCGTGCCCGAGCACGGTGGCCGTCTGGGTGCGGACCAGATCGACGACGGCCTCGGCGCGGGCCTCTTCGTCGAGCCGGGACAGGCGCTGGGCCAGGTTGAGGGCCGCCTCGGAACCGGTGCGCACGGTGCGGCGGGTCCGGGTGCGGATCAGGCCGCGCAGCAGGGGCGGCACCTCGCCGTGACCGCGCAGGACGGCGAGGTCGAGGCGGGCGGGGACGACGGCGGCGCGGGGCACGGTGAGGGCGGCGTCGAAGAGGGCGAGGCCCTGCTCGGTGGTGAGCGGGGGCGTGCCGGAGCGGGACATGCGCTCCAGGTCCTGCTCGGACAGCTCTCCCGTCATGCCGCCGGTGGGCGCCCAGGGGCCCCAGGCCAGGGAGAGTCCGGGCAGGCCCGCGTCCCGGCGCAGGCGGGCCACGGCGTCCAGGAAGGCGTTGCCCGCGGCGTAGTTGGCCTGGGCGGGGGCGCCGGTGGTGCCGGCGAGGGAGGAGAACACCACGAACGCGGCGAGGTCCAGGTCGCGGGTGGCCTGGTGCAGGTGCCAGACGGCGTCCGCCTTGGGGCGCAGGACGGCGGTCAGGCGCTCCTCGGTGAGGGACTCGACGAGGCCGTCGTCGAGGGTGCCCGCGGTGTGCACGACGCCGGTGACGGGGTGGTCCGCGGGCACGGAGGCGAACAGCCGCCGCACCGCTTCCGGGTCGCTCACGTCGCAGGCCACGAGGGTCACCTCGGCCCCGGACTCCCTCAGTTCGGCGGAGAGTTCGGCGGCGCCGGGGGCGTCGGGGCCGCGGCGTCCGGCGAGCAGCAGGTGCCGTACGCCGTGTTCGGCGACCAGGTGGCGGGCGAGTACGGCGCCCAGGCCGCCGGTGCCGCCGGTGACGACGACGGTGCCCTCGGGGTCCCAGGGCACGGCGGTGTCACGGTCGCCGGGGCGGACACGGGTGAGGCGGGCGCCGAGCACCGTGCCGTCGCGGAGGGCGGTCTGCGGTTCGTCGGCGGACAGGGCGGCGGCGAGGGCGGCGGGCGCCTCGCCCACGGCGGCGGCGGGGTCGAGGTCGATCAGGCCGAAGCGGCCCGGGTGTTCGGTCTGGGCGGCGCGCACCAGGCCCCAGACGGCCGCGGCGGCGGGGTCGGTGACGCCGTCGCCGCCCGCGGGGACCGCGCCCCGGGTGACGAACACCAGGCGGGAGCCCCGCGGGGTGTCCGCGGCGAGCCATTCCTGGAGCCGGGCGAGGACGCGTGCGGTGAGCGTGTGCACCGCGGCCGGGACGTCGTCGCCGGCGCCCGTGACGCAGGCGAGCACCAGCTCGGGCGTGCCGGCGCCGAGGGCGGGGGCGTCCCCGGTGAGGGCGTCGACCGGTGTTCCGGCGGCCGACAGGGCGTCGCCCAGGTGGTACGGGTCGGCGCCGAGCAGGCCGACGGTATCGGTGAGGGGTTCCCCCGCGGAGCCGGGCAGGCGTACCCAGTCGAGGGCGAACAGGGCGTCGCGTTCCAGGGCGGAGGCGGCGGCTCCCCGGGCGTCGGGGGCGGAGCGCAGCACCAGGGAGCCGACCGAGGCGACGGGCGCGCCGGTGGTGTCGGCGAGGGCCACGGCGACGGCGTCGTCACCGGCCGGAGTGATGCGGACCCGGGCCTCGGCGGCGCCGCTCGCGTGCAGGGTCACGTCCTGCCAGGCGAAGGGCAGCCCGCCGCGGGCGTCCTCGCCCAGCGGAGCGAGCGCGGTGGCGTGCAGGGCGGCGTCGAGCAGCGCGGGGTGGAGGCCGAAGGAGGGGGCGTCGCCGGCCGGTCCGGCGTCGAGGGCGACCTCGGCGAAGGTCTCCTCGCCGCGCCGCCAGACGGCGCGCAGGCCGCGGAACGCGGGGCCGTAGGAGAACCCGGCGTCGGCCAGACCGTCGTAGAAGCCGTCGAGCGCGACGGGCTCGGCACCGGCGGGCGGCCAGACGGTGGCGTCGAACTCCTCCGTCTCCGGCGCGGCGTGGGCGCCGGGGGCGAGGGTGCCCTCGGCGTGCTGTGTCCAGGGCCGGTCCTCCTCGCCGTCGGGGCGGGAGTACAGGCTCAGGGGGCGGCGGCCGGTCTCGTCGGGGCTGCCGATCCACACCTGGAGCTGGACCCCGCCGTCCTCGGGCAGGGCGAGCGGCGCGGCCAGGGTGAGGTCCTCGACCCGCTCGCAGCCGACCTCGTCGCCGGCGCGCACGGCCAGTTCCAGGAACGCGGTGCCGGCCAGCAGCACGGTGCCGCGCACGGCGTGGTCGGCGAGCCAGGGGTGGGTGCGCGCCGACAGACGGCCGGTGAGGAGCAGGCCGTCGGAGTTGGCGAGGGTGACGGCGGCGGCGAGCAGCGGGTGGTGGGCGGCGCCGAGTCCCGCGGACCGCAGGTCGCCGGGGAGTCCGGCGACTCCCTTGGGCCAGAAGCGGCGGTGCTGGAAGGCGTAGGTGGGCAGGTCGGCGCGGGCGGCGCCGGTCCCCTCGAACCAGCCCTTCCAGCGCACGGGGGTGCCCCGCAGATACAGACCGGTGGCGGCCTCGGTGAGCGCGGCGGCCTCGGGGCGGTCCTTGCGCAGCGTCGGCAGCACGGCGGCCCGGTCGTGTCCCTGGTCGTCCAGGACGGTGCGGGTGAGGGCGGCGAGCGTGGCGTCGGGGCCGATTTCGAGGAACAGGCCGGTGCCGTGGCCGGCGAGCCAGGAGACACCGTCGGCGAAGCGCACCGCCTCCCGGACGTGGTCGGTCCAGTGGTCGGCGGAGGTCAGCTGCTCCAGGGTGGCGGGCGCGCCGGTCAGGTTGGTGACGACCGGGACGGTGGGGGCCTGCGGGGAGAGTCCGGCGACGACCGCCCGGAACTCCTCCAGCATGGGCTCCATGAGCGGCGAGTGGAAGGCGTGCGAAACCCGCAGCCGGCGGGTGCGGCGTCCCAGGGCGGCGACGCGCGAGCTGACGTCCTCGACCGCACCGCGCTCACCGGCGACGACCACGGCCCGAGGGCCGTTGACGGCGGCGACGGAGACCTGCCCGGGGTGTGCGGCCAGGAGCGGCGCGACCTCGTCCTCGGTGGCCTCCAGGGAGGCCATGGCGCCGCCCTCGGGCAGCGCCTGCATGAGCCGGCCGCGCGCGAGGACCAGGGTGCAGGCGTCCTCCAGGGAGAACACCCCGGCCACGTGGGCGGCGGTAATCTCCCCGACGGAGTGGCCGGCGAGGTGGTCCGGGGTGACGCCGAAGGACTCGACGAGCCGGTAGAGGGCCACTTCGAGGGCGAACAGGGCGGGCTGCGCGTACGCGGTGCGATCGAGCAGGGCCGCCTCGGCGCTGCCCTCCTCGGCGAACATCAGGGGGCGCAGCGGGCGGTCGAGGCCGGCGTCGAGGTGGCCCAGCACCTCGTCGAGGGCGCGGGCGAAGGCCGGGAAGCGGGCGTACAGTTCACGTCCCATGCCCGGTCGCTGGGATCCCTGGCCGGAGAAGAGCACGGCGAGTCTGGTACGGCCGCGCGGCTGGTGGGTGCGCAGGCCGGGGGCGTCCTCCCCCGCGGCCAGCGCGGTGAGAGCGGCGACGGCGGTGTCCCGGTCGGTGGCGGTGAACGCGGCCCGGTGCTCGAAGGCGGAGCGGGTGGTGGCCAGGGCGTGGGACACGTCCAGGGCGCGCGGTCCCGGCCGGGCGGCCAGGTGGTCGAGGAGCCGGGTGGCCTGGGCGCGCAGCGCCTCGGGGGTGCGGCCGGACAGCAGCCAGGGCAGTGGGCCGGGCTCGACGGCGGGAGCGGACTCGCCCTCGTCGTCGGCGTCGGCGGACCGCTCGGCCGGGGCCTCCTCGACGATGGTGTGCGCGTTGGTGCCGGACAGGCCGAAGGAGGAGATGCCCGCCCGGCGGGGTGCGCCGTTCCGGCGCGGCCAGGGAACCGGCTCGGTGAGCAGCCGGACGGCGCCCTCGGTCCAGTCGACGTGGCTGGAGGGCCGGTCCACGTGCAGGGTGCGGGGCAGCAGCTCGTGGCGCATCGCCATGACCGTCTTGATGATGCCGGCGATGCCGGCGGCGGCCTGGGTGTGGCTGATGTTGGACTTCACCGACCCCAGCAGCAGCGGGCGTTCGGGATCGCGTCCCTGGCCGTAGGTGGCGAGGAGGGCCTGCGCCTCGACGGGGTCACCGAGGACGGTGCCGGTGCCATGGGCCTCGACCACGTCGACGTCGGCGGCGGTCAGCCGGGCGTTGACCAGGGCGGATTCGATGACGCGCCGCTGGGAGGGGCCGTTGGGGGCGGTGAGGCCGTTGGAGGCGCCGTCCTGGTTGACGGCGGAGCCGCGGACCACGGCGAGGACGTGGTGGCCGTTGCGGCGGGCCTCGGAGAGCCGTTCGAGGACGAGCACGCCGACGCCCTCGGACCAGCCGGTGCCGTCGGCGGCGTCGGCGAAGGACTTGCAGCGGCCGTCGCCGGCCAGGCCGCCCTGCCGGGCGAACTCGACGAAGGTGGTGGGGCTCGCCATCACGGTGACGCCTGCGGCCAGGGCGAGGGTGCACTCCCCCGCGCGCAGCGACTGAGCCGCCAGGTGCACCGCCACCAGTGAGGAGGAGCAGGCGGTGTCGACGGTCACGGCGGGACCGACGGCACCGAAGAAGTAGGAGAGGCGGCCGGACAGGATGCTGGTGGCGTTTCCGGTGAGCTGGAAGCCCTGCACGTCGTCGTCGGGGCCCACGCGGTAGTCCTGCGGCATGGCGCCGACGAACATGCCGGTACGGCTGCCGCGCACCCCTGCGGGGTCGATGCCGGCCCGTTCGAACGCCTCCCAGCCGGTTTCGAGCAGGAGCCGCTGCTGCGGGTCCATGGACAGCGCCTCGCGGGGCGAGATGCCGAAGAAGTCCGGGTCGAAGGCGGGCGCGTCGTGCAGGAAGCCGCCCGCGAAGTCCGCCGGCCCGTCGCCGAGGGCGGTCTCCCAGCCGCGGTCGGCGGGCATGCCGGTGATGCCGTCCTCACCGGCCTCCAGCATCCGCCACAGGTCCTCGGGGCTGCTGACGCCACCCGGGTAGCGACAGCTCATCCCGACGATCGCGATGGGCTCGGTGGCCGCCGCCTCCAGCTCGCCCACCCGCTCCCGCGAGCGCTTCAGGTCGGCGCTGGCCCGGCGGAGGTAGTCCCGGAGCTTCTGTTCCTTGTCCATTTCAACGCAACCCATCTGGAAGAAGACCGGCGGACGGCTGGCGGTCCGACGTGGACGGCGGACGTCCCGGGCGGCCGTACGGCGCCGGGGGGTCGGGCGTGCCCGAGGGAGGGAGGGCGACCGGGGACACGACCGCGGCGGCGGTCCGCCCGGCTCGGTGTCTCACGCGCCCGCGGGGGCGGGTCGGATGTCACGTCGCGCGGGGCACCCCGGTGACGGTCCCCCGGCGCGCGGCGGGACGGGCAGGGCCCGGACCGTTCCTCCGCGGCACACGCCCCGTGCGCGTGCAGAGCACACTGTTCCGCTGACCATGGGCACAGTCTGCGACGGCGCCCGCTCTGGAAATCCCTAGTGTGTGAGGGCGGTCGTCGATGCTCGGCCGCGGGGACGGCAGGGACCGCCGACGGGACGGCAGGGACCCGTCGCCGGGTCTACCAGTTGCCCAGGAGTCCGGAGGGACCGGAGGCTCCGGTGGCGAGCAGACGGCTGTAGTCCCGCTCCCGGGAGGCCTGGCGCAGGTCGGACTCGACCATCATGCGCATCAGTTCCTCGAAGTCGACCTCGGGCTTCCAGCCCAGCTCCCGGCGGGCGTTGCCGGAATCCGCGCAGAGAGTCTCCACCTCGGCGGGGCGGACGAGTCCGGGGTCGACGACCACGTAATCCCGCCAGTCGAGGCCGACGTGCTCGAAGGCGATGCGTGCCGCGTCGCTGACCTTGTGCATGGTGCCGGTGCCCACCACGTAGTCCCCGGGCTCCTCCTGCTGGAGCATCAGGTGCATGGCGCGGACGTAGTCGCCGGCGAAGCCCCAGTCGCGCTCGGCGTCGAGGTTGCCGAGGCTGAGCTTGTCCAGCAGTCCCAACTTGATCTGCGCGACCGCCAGGGAGATCTTGCGGGTCACGAACTCGGCCCCGCGTCGCGGCGACTCGTGGTTGAACAGGATGCCCGAGACGCCGTACATCCCGTACGACTCCCGGTAGTTGCGCGTGATGTAGTGGCCGAACGTCTTGGCGACACCGTACGGGCTGCGCGGGTGCAGGAAGGTGGTCTCCCGCTGCGGGCTCTCCGCCACCTTGCCGAACATCTCGGAGGACGACGCCTGGTAGAAGCGGATCTGGCCGCGGCTCGCACCCCCGGAGGACTTGCTCAGGCCCGACACCATCCGCACGGCCTCCAGCATCCGCAGCACACCGAGGCCGTTCACCTCGGTGACCAGCTCGGGCTGCTGCCAGGACATGGGGACGAACGAGATCGCTCCCAGGTTGTAGACCTCGTCGGGCTGGACCAGGTCCACGGCCGACACCAGGCTGCCCTGGTCCATGAGGTCGCCGTCCACGAAGGACAGCTCGGGGATCAGCTTGGCGATCCGGTCCTTGCGGGGGTTGGCCTGCCCCCGGCAGAGCCCCCACACCTGGTAGCCCAGGCCGAGGAGGTGCTCCGCCAGGTACGACCCGTCCTGTCCGGTGATTCCGGTGATGAGTGCGCGCTTGGTCATGTTCCCTCTTTCCACCGCCACGGTGAGGACGCGGTCGGGCGGAAATCCGCGCCCGTGGGGCGGACCGGTCGACACCCCCTGCACGAGCCGTCCTCGTCGCAGCCATGCAAGCACGGGCGAGGCTAAGGAATTTGCGAGTCTTTCCGCCCGTCCCGTGCGGACGAAACGGGTCGCAACGCCGAGGCAACCGGCATATCCCCCGGGGCTCGGGGCCCCGTCCCGCACACCTCGTTCAAAAGGCGCGCATCCCGATCCCGTGAGCGCGGTACACGCAGGTGTCGTCGCCCCACAGCGTCGCCTCGGCGACGGCCCAGCGGCCCGTGGCGTCCTCACCGACCTCCAGGATCTCCATCTCCACTGTGATCAACCTGGTTTCCGGGGTGATCTGTCCCCGGTACTTCCAGGTCACTTCCCGGCCGAGCATCACCGGCTCGAACCGGGGGGACGGGAGGCCGTCGGTGAGCCCGCGTTCGATCATGTAGTACCGCAGGAGCTGGCACATCGCCTCGATGCCGAGGGACCCCGGCTGCACCGGGTCCTGGAAGAAGTGTGCCTTGAAGAACCACTCCCCGGCGTCCACGTCCTTCTCCGACCGCAGCCGGCCGAGACCGGCGCGGCCCGCGTCCGGCCAGTAGCCGGTGACCCTGTCGAGCATCAGCAGCATCGGGCCCGGCAGACGCGCCGGGCCGTCGAAGAAGGCTTCCGGACGCGTCGTGAGATCGACCGTGTGGTCGCACGGAGCGGTGAGCGCGGCGCGGTCGGCGGTGGAGACCGGGAGTCCCGCCTGCTGCTCGAAGGCCGAGCGCGGGAAGAACCCGAACACCGTCGACAGCTCGAAGACCAGCCGGGAGTCGGCGAGGCAACGGACCGTGAACGACTCGATGATCATGTCGCCGTCGCGCGAGATCCGGGTCAGCTCGGCATGGGTACGCACGGTCGAGGTGGCGTCGGTGACCGCGGCGGTGACGGTCCCGGAGCCGTCGAGGTTGCGGAACAGCAGGTCGACGTCGCTGGTCAGGGCGCTGCCCACATAGGTGGCGAGCCAGCCGCACGGCTGGAGGGCGATCTCCATGAGGACGGCGAACGGCATCGTCCCGCCGTCGTTCTGCTCGAAGTACCAGGCGCGGTCGGGGACGTCGTACTCGGCGACGACGCGGCTGCCCTCCGCCATCCCGTTCGGCGGCCCCTCCACCTCGACGACGCGGCTCATGAAGTGGTACGGAGGACCGGGCAGGCGCGCGCACCTGCGCGTCCCGTCGAAGCGTGCGTAGGCCGGGCCGAACGCCTCACTGGGCCTGCCCCACGCGCAGGCGAGCAGCGAGGCGTAGTCGAAGGCGAAACCGTCCACCACCGCGACCGCCGAGGGCTCCCGGTGTCCCACCAGGCCCCCGAGCGAGGCGACGGGAAACGGGGCACCGCTGGTCTGCTGGGCGGCCGGGCCGAGCCGGCGCCAGTGCGTCAGCGGCCAGTCCGGCACGAGCCGGAGTCCGACGTGCCGGCCGTGGAAGGCCCTGCACCCGTCGACGGTGCCCAGCACGTCGGCGTACAGGGTCGGCACGGGTCCGGCCGACACTCCGCGCACGAACACCTCGTACACGATCCGTCGGCTGTCCGGAGTGGCCTGGCCCCGGCACTCGGCCGTGCTGGGGGCGCCGTCGACCGGTTCGAAGCGCCAGCCGTCCTTGTCCACGGTGAAGCCCATGGCGGCCAGGTAGAAGGCCATCGCCTGCATCCCGCCCTGGAGCATCAGGGTCCCCGGCATGCAAGGGTCGTTCTTGAAGTGCCCGTCGAAGAACCAGTCGTCGGGCGCGACGGGTGTCTCGGCGCGGAGGTAGCCGCGTCCCCAGGGCCCGCCCTCCGGGTCGAACGCGGTGACCTCGTGCAGCAGCCGCAGCCGGCCGCTGTCGATGCGCGGTGACCGTACGTGCGTCGCGGCCCGCTCCCAGCCCGGTCCGAAGCAGTCCGCGGGCCGCCCCTCGGAGAAGGCCAGCACCTGGTCCGCGCCGAAGGAGCCGTACATGCACCGGACGGCGGGAGGGTCGGTGGGGAGGTCGGGACCGGGTGGGTCGGCGGCGGGGTCGCCCTGCACTCCGGCGCTCCGGGCGAGTTCGTCCCGGGTGAAGAACCCGGCCTGGGCCTTGCGGACGCTGAGGCGGAGCTCGCCGTCGACGTGGCAGTCGTAGTGGAAGAAGAAGAGCCGGACCCCGTCGTGCTCGGCGTGTCCGTCGATGTGGATCTCGTAGCTCAGTGTCTCTCCCGCCCGGGGCGGGCTTCCGTGGTACGTCAGTTCGCAGCCGAGCAGCCGGTAGGCCCGCTCGCCCCGGTTCAGCAGGTCGATGCCGAGCCAGCTGATGAGCAGGAGGTCCGCCTGGCCGGCCTCGACCATCAGGCCGCAGGGCATCCGCCCGGTGGCGTCGAGGTACCAGCTGTCGAGGGCGACGTCGGTCTCCGTCCAGATCGTGCCCCGGTGGTTCTCCGGCCCGGGTGCGAGGAGGGCGGCCGGTTCGGCGTCGATACCGGTGACGCGGTCGGCGAGCAGGATCGGCGGTTCCGGCATCCGGGTCTGCACCGCGTAGGCGTCCTGGGGGGTGAATCGCGGTCCGAAGAGGTCGGAGATGCGCCCGGACGCGAGGTGTTCCAGCTGGGCCCTGTCGAACTTGGGTCCGGGCCGGGGAACGGGCAGAGAACGGCTCGGTGCGGCGGCGGGGGGTGCGGCCTGCGGCGTCACGGGCCGGGTACGCGGTACGCCCGTCCGCTGCCGGGGTTCCGCGGCCGGAGGCGGTGCGGCCTGTCCCAGAGCGGCGACGGCCTGCTCGGTGAGGCGCAGGAACCGCTCGTGCAGCCGCGCCTGTCCGGCCATCACCTCCTGGTGGAGCGCCGTGACCCGCAGTGCGTGCCGGGCGGCGAGGGCCCGCCGGTCCGCGGGATCCGGGGTCTGCCCGCCGCCCGCGCGGGATGCGACGACGGCCGGCGTGTCAGGCGGCGGGGCGGGCCGCTCGGGGTCGGTGACGGGCACGGGGACAGGTGCGGGCACGGGGACAGACGAGGGCACGGGAGCGGGCACGGGCACGGGAGCGGGCACGGGCACGGGAGCGGGCACGGGCACGGGAGCGGGCACGGGCACGGGAGCGGGCACGGGCACGGGAGCGGGCACGGGCACGGGCACGGGAGCCAACCGGGGTGCTTCGGGCAGGGGCACCGCGGGGTGGACGAGCGACGACGGCAGCCGGGGTTCCGGCAGGACCGGGACCTCCAGCGCCGGACCGGTTCGCGCGGTCGCGGACTCCGGGGCCCTCCGCAGTCCGGCGAGCAGTGCGTCGGCCCGGACCGGCACGCCGGCGACCACGAGTTCGGCCACGGCCAGGTACAACTGCCGCAGGCCTCTGCCGTCCGGCGCGTCCATGGCCACGGCCACGTGCTCCCGGTCCCCGAGCACCCGTTTGATCCACCCCGTGCACAGTCCGCGCGGCCCTTGTTCCACGAAGATCCGGACCCCGTCGGCCCAGGCCCTCTCCACCGTGCCGGCGAAGTCGATCGTGCCGAGGCCCTGGGCCGTGATCGCCTCGGCGGCCCGCTCGGCCGTCGGGAGGAACGCCCGCCGGTCGGCCTCGCTGTAGAACCGCACCCCCGGCACCTCGGCGGTGGGCCGCAGGTGGAGGCGGCGCCACTCGTCACGGACCTCGGCCAACTCCGGTGCGTGGGCGGCGAGGTCGTAGTCGATCGCGATGGCGTCGCCGGCCCCGAGCCGGTCCACGGCCGCCGCGCAGGCCCGTGCCTCTCCCCCGACGACGCACACCCCGGGCGCGTTGACCGCCATCAGGTGAACGGCGGGCTCCTTCGCGATCTCCTCGGCCACCCGTTCCAGGGGCGCGGTCACCAGGTAGCTGGACCACCGGGTACCGGTCACACCGGCGCGTTCCCATGCCCGTCGCACCGCACGGAGTTCGCCGGTCAGCTCCCGGGTGAACAGGCCGCTCTCGCGGGCGTCCGTGTACAGGCCCTCGGCGTCCGGCCAGGCTCCCAGGGCCACCAGGGCGGCGGTCTCGCCGGAGGAGTATCCGATGGCGGCGTCGGGTCGCAGGCCGAGCAGCCCCCGGCACAGTTCGGTGTGGACCGTGGCGAGCCGGGCGGCGCCCCGGATCCGTTCGAGCGTCGTCGGCTCGGGGCCAGGATCCACGGGTCCGGCGGCGGTACCGTGCCTGGCCCCGACGGTCTCGCCGAGTGACGGCAGGGCGAGCATCAGATCGCGCCCCATGCCCGGGTACGCGGCCGAGCCGTTGGTGTACACGAATCCGGTCTCTCCGACGACCGGTGCGTCCCGGTAGAGCACACCACCGGGCTTGATCCCGCCGCCGACGAGCCAGCGGCGCGCGCTCTCCACGGCCGCTCGGAGACCGGCGTCGTCGTCCACGACGAGGGCCAGGCGGGCGGGACCGTCCGTGGACTCCGCTCCCGCCTCCAGCGCGGCCAGCACCTCCTGCCGGTCGCCACCGGAGAAGACGTGCAGCCGCGGCACGGCTCCCCCGACCCGGGGCAGTACGTCGCCGGCGCGCAGCCGGACGCGGACGGGGGGTGCCTCCAGCGGGGCGACGACCGCCTCGGCGGTACGCAGGCCGGGTCGCGGCTGGGCGGGCTCTCCCGGGCGGGGCACCGCACGGTGCGGGAGTGCGGTCGCCGCGACGGCGACGGACAGCAGTCCCTGGGCGGCGTGGACCCGGCCGAAGACCGAGGCCGGGTCGATCGTGGCCGCCGCGTCGTCCCCGACCAGCAGGTCGGCCTCGCCCTCGCCCTCCTCGTCGAGGAGGGCGAGCACCGTGTCGCCGTCCCGGCGGGCGGCGGTGAGGGGTTTCAGCACCAGGACGACGGCCGCGTCCCCGGTTCCGGTCTCACGGCCGAGTTCGTCCAGGGCGGCTCGGTGTACCGCTCCGCTGGACACGTCGGTGGCTCCGACCAGCGCGGCGTCGGCTTCGCCCGCCCGGATGGCCCGGGCGGCGAGGTCGAGTGCCACCAGGCCGGACGCCTCCTCCGCCGACACCGCGAAGCCGGGGCCCGCCAGGTCGAGTTGGGTGTTGATCCGGTTGGCCACGAGGTTGGGGAGGGTGCCGACCACCCGCTCGGCCCCCAGGAAGGTGACGAAGGCGTCCTGGGCACGATCGAGGAGACCGGGGCCGGCGTCGCACCCGGCCTGCTCCGCCCAGTGCGGCAGTCTCCAGCGTGCGCCGCCGCGCGCCACCTCGGCGTCCACTCCCGCCCCGATCAGCACCAGGGTCCGCTCGCGGGGCAGGGAGACCCCTCGCACGGCCTCACGGGCGGCTTCCAGCACCAGGAGTTGCTGGGGCGAGGTGTTCCGCAGGGCCGACGGAGGAAAGCACAGGTCCGGGAGTGACATGCCGATCTTCGTGGTGGGACCGCACCGCTCGCCGTCGAGGACCGCGCGACGGAAGTCCTCGCTCCCGGCCCCGTCGCCGGCCCGCGCGCCGACGGCCACGATCGCGATCGCCGGCTTCGTCCTCGGGGCGGCGGATTCCCCGGAGGCATCCCGAACCGGCCGCAACGAGCGGGATGTTGCTCCCTCGCGCGCTCCCGGGTCGCCGTCCCAGGCGTCGACGATCAGGTGGGCGTTGGTGCCGCCGAAACCGAAGGCGCTGACGGCGGCCCTGCGCAAGCCCTGCCACGGCTCGGGCTCGCTCAGCACACGCAGCGGTGTGCCCTCGAGGTCGCCGAGGGGCCGGTCGGCCCCGAGGGTCGCCGGACGGATGCCCGCGCGCATCGCCCCGAGCACCTTGAGCAGGCCGCTCACTCCCGCCGAGGCCAGCAGGTGACCGACGTTGGACTTCACGGAGCCGATGGGGACGTCGTGGGCCCCCGCGAAGGTCCGTGCCATGCTCCGGGCCTCCACGGCGTCCCCGACCGGGGTACCCGTGGCGTGGCACTCCACGAGCGAGACCGTCTCCGGGGCGACGCCCGCCGCGGAGTACGCCAGTCCCATGGCCCGCTCCTGCCCCTCCTGAGCCGGGCTGAGCAGGCCGCGGCCACGTCCGTCGTTGGACAGCCCGACGCCCCGGATCACCCCGAGGACCGGTGCCCCGCCCGCCACCGCGTCCGCCAGTCGCATCAGGGCCACGAACCCGGCGCCCTCGCCGTGCAGCAGACCGTCCGCGTCCCGGTGCAGGGGACGGCTGCGACCGGACCTGCTCACGGCCGACAGGCCGCAGAACCCCACGTGCAGGAACAGGTTGTCGACGCGGTTCACCGCGCCGGCGAGCATCAGGTCGGCCGTGCCGTCGTGCAGGCGGTCGCACGCGAGCTTGATCGCGTACAGCGAGGAGGCACAGGCGGCGTCGAGCGCGAAAGCGCCCGCTCCCAGCCCGAGGGCCCTGGCCGCGAAGTGGGCGGGCAGCCCGGCGGAGAAGCGGTTGCGCGCGTCGGGGCGCGCGCGGCGCGCGCCGGTCAGCAGGGCGTCCCGGACGTGCGGCTCCTGGGCGGACAGCCAGACGTGCTCGGCGTAGGCCGACCCGGTGCTGGTGGGGTAGCAGAGGTTGCCCAGTACGAGACCGGCGCGCTCGCCGGGTCCCTCGTAGCCGGACTCCCCCAGTGCCTGCCGGGCGCCGTACAGCACCCAGTGGAAGAGCGGGTCGAGAGCCAGGATCCGTTCCGGATCGATGCGGAATCCGCTCGGGTCGAAGACCGCTTCGAACCCCCGGACGTAGCCCCCGATGTCGGTCCAGGTGCGGTCGCGGTGGTCGTCGGCCGTGCCCATGGCCCAGCGGTGGGGCAGCCGCCACCGACCCTCCGGGACCGCCGACAGACTGCAGCGGCGTGCCGCGACGTTGTCCCAGAAGGTGTCCGGGTCCAACGCGTCGGGCAGCACACAGCCGCGTCCGACGACGGCGATCGGTTCGAAACCCATACTGCTCCACTCCACGGGGCGCACGCATACGGAGGAACGGGGGCGCGGGACGCGGTCGTTCAGTCGGGACGGCGTACGAGCTCCACCCCGAGCAGTTCCACGCGAGGGAGGCCGTCCGGGTCGAGGAGGGCCGCGTCGCACCGTGCCCCGGTGTCGTGCACCTTCCGGGCCCGCACCACGCACCTGAGGCCGTCCGCGGCGGGGCCGTGCCGGTGGACGCGGCACTCGGCGACGGCCATCGGCAGACACGCGCTCCCCAGGGCGTGGTCCGCCCACACCAGGGCCAGTTGCAGCGCGCCGTCCACGGCGGCCGGATCGGTCTGCCAGTGGGCGTCTCCCCAGCCCAGCCCGGCGACGCCCACGACGGTCGCTTCCGCCCCGTCGGAGCCGACACCCCGCAGGGTGCGCAGTGCCCGGAACCGCGGTCCGTGGAAGAGGACCCGTCCGTCGTAGGGGACGGGGCGCTCCGTGCCGCCGCCTTCCCCGGGACCGGCCCACGGCTCCAGTTCCGAGGATGCCGCCTCGAAGTCGAGTACGGCGCGGAAGTGCGGCGCCCCGTTCGCGTCCCGCAGTTCCGCCTCCAGGCCCGACGGGGGGCCGATGAGGTGGCGGTGTCCGTGCACGGTGAACCGGTGCCCCTCGTGCGCCAGCCTCGGCAGGGTGACCTTGTCGAGCACCCGTACGTCACGCAGGACCGGCCCTCCGGACGCAGGGCGCCACGCTCGGGCGGCGCCCGTGAACCAGTCCAGGACCATGGCCAGGGGCAGTACCGGGTCCTCGGCGATGCGGTGGTCGGCCAGGTAGGGGTGCGTGGCGGAGGTGACGCGGGTGTGAGCCGTGGGCGGGTCGCCGGCTCCGTCCGGCGGCGCGTCCCCGTCGCCGGCCACCAGGATGATCCGGCCGTCAGGGGCCGGAGCGCCGAGTTCGGCGGTGAAGGCGGCGGCACCCCGCTCCAGGGGGATCAGCTCGACGCCCGACCGGCCGAAGCGCTCGGCCAGTGCCGGGGTCACCATTCCGCCGCGCCAGGGCCCCCAGGCGATCGAGCGCACCCGGCAGTCCGGCCGGCGGGCCCGCTCGGCCGACGCCACGTGGTCGAGCACGGCGTTGGCCATGGCGTAGTCGCACTGTCCCGCGTTGCCGAAGACACCGGCCACCGAGGAGAACAGGCAGATCGTCTCGACCGGGTCGTCGGCTGTCGCCGCGAGGAGTGCCCGCAGGCCGTCGGTCTTGGTGGACATCACCCGGTCGAACTGCTCGTCCGTCTTGTCCAGAATCCGCTTGTCGGCCAGTACGCCGGCGCCGTGCACGATCCCGGTGACGGGGCCCCATGTCTCGCGCACCTCGCGCAGCGCGGCCGCGAGCGCCTCGCCGTCCCTGACGTCCACCGGCAGGTAGCGGACCGGGGAGCCGGCCTCCTCCAGTGCGGTGAGTGTCGCCCGTACCTCGCGCGCGGCCAGGATCGCCCTCGCCCGCGCGCTGATCTCGGCGGGGGCGGTGCCTTCGGCTCGCTGCTCGCCGAGCAGCCGCACGAGCGCGGCTTCGTCGGTGGCCGCGGACGCCCCCGCGGGCTCCGCCACCAGTTCCGTGCGGCCCAGCAGAGCGATGCGCGGCCGGTGGGTGCGGGCCAGGTCGGTCAGGGCTGCCGCGGTGACCCCGCGCGCTCCCCCGGTGGCCACGATCACCGACTGCGGGCCGATCCCCGTCACGGCCGGGCTCGGTTCCGACGGTGCCTCGACGGCGCACGGCACGAGGCGGGTGCCGTCCGCGCGCAGGCCGGCCTCCGGTGCCGGTCCGCCCGCGAGCAGTTCCGCCACGACCGCCTCGGCGACGGCCTCGGCGTCCCGGCCGCCGCGCTCGCAGTCGATCGCCTTGACGGAGGCGTCCGGCCACTCCTGTGCCGCGGTCCTGGTCAGGGCGGCGAGGCCGCCGAGCCACGCGCGGGCGGGTTCCCTGCCGTCCAGCCCGAAGTCGCCCCCCGTGTCCTGGACGGTGACGAACGCCCCACCGGCGGTCTCCATGCGCGACGCGACCGTGCGTGCCGTGCGGAATGCCTCGCGCAGGATCTCTCCGGCCTCCTCCGGCGATCCGATGTCGGCCAGCCCGCCGAGGTACACGACGGCGCCCGCTCCGTCGGGCACACGTGTCGCGGCCTCGGCCCGTACTCCGCGGTCGGTGAGTTTCCCGGCCACCAGGGCGGCGGTCTCGGAAGGACCGCCGACCACGGACACCGGGCCGTCGCCGAGACCGGCCATCGCCAGTCCCGGCGCGGGCGCGTTCACCGTTCGCAGGGCCAGGCGCCTCAGTTCCACCGGTTCCGGTTCCCGGCTCACGACGGGGATTTCGGGCGGGTCGGCGGATGGCGCGGTGGTGCAAGCGGCCGCCTCCCTCAGGGCGTCCACGATCTCGCGCAGGGTGCTGAGTCTGCCGAGCGCGGCGGCACCCCCGGTCGGCAGGTCACCACCCACCCGTTGCCGGACGACGGAGAGGATCTCCACACGCTTGATGGAGTCGACGCCGAGGTCCGCGTCGAGCGCCATGTCCACGTTGAGCATGGACACCGGGTATCCGGTGCGCTCGGCCACCACCGAGAGCAGCAGTTCCTCGAACCGGGCCGGGTCCGCGGCCGACGCCGCCTCGGCGCGGACCGGGGCCGGTGAGGGCTCGGGGGTGCGGGCGGGTGGTACGACGGGGGCCGCGGTGGGGGCGGGGAATTGAGGCAGCGGGCCGGGCATCCGCGGGGTGGCGCCGTCAGCCGCGTCGGGCGCCCGCCCTGCGGGAGCGGGGGTCGGGACCCCGGCGTGCGGCGCCGCCGTGAGATCGGTGGACGCGGGTGGAGTGGGCAGGGCGGGAACGTCCTCCCGCGGGGGCGCGCCCAGCATCGCGGCCAGGGTCGTCTCGGTCATCCGCAGGAACGCCATGTGGCTGTCGGCCAGCATGCGGTGGCAGGCCGCGTGGGCCTCCGCCGCGTGCCGCTGCACGCTCTCGACCATGGCCAGCCAGTGCGGGTCCGCCGGGAGAGCCGGGTCGATCGGCTCCGGCGGGGACGGTGCGGCCGGTACGGGTCCCGCGCCGGGTACGGGGTCCTGGGCCGGTACGGGTTCCGCGCCCGGTACGGGGTCCTGGGCCGGCGCGGATTCGCCGGTCGGCACCAGCGGCGGGGCAGGCGCGAGCGTCGCGGCCGGTGTGGGCGCCGGCGGGGTCCGAGGCGGATTCGGTGGGGGCAGCTCGGCCGCCCCGCCCGCCGGGGGGTACGGCTGACCGTAGTTGGTACCGCTGATCTGCACGGTCATGCGCGGTTCGCGCTCCTTCACTGCTGTCCCTGACGGTCCGTACGGCGCCCAGAGGAAGCCGTAGTCCAACTGCGCACCGCGCGCCGCGAGTCTGCCGAGCGCGCCGTGCAGGGTGGTGACCGCGTCCTGTCCCCTGCGGTCCAGGGCGACCGCGGCGTGCTCGCGGTCACCTAGGACGCGTCCGACCAGGCCGGTCAGCGCGGCCCCGGCACCGACCTCGACGAACGTCCGCACACCCGTGGCGTACATCGCCTCGACCTGCTCGGCGAACAGCACGGGTGAGGCCAGGTGTGCGGCGATCCTGCGGCGTACGTCGTCGGGGTCCCCCGGGTACGGTGCCGCGTCCGCGTTGCCGTACACGTCGATCACGGGTGCCGTGAGCGTCATGTCGCGCAGGAACCCGGCCAGTGGCTCGGCCGCCGAGGCGACCAGCGGGGTGTGGAAGGCGTGCGAGGTCTCCAGCCGGCTCGCGGTGACACCCCTCGCGAGGAACTCCCGCTCGGCCGCCTCGATCGCCCCGCTCTCGCCGGACACCACGGTCTGGTCCGGCGCGTTGTGGTTCGCCGGCCACACGTTCCTCACCCCGGCTTCGGCGAGGACGGCCGTGACCCGCTCGCGGCTCGCTGACACGGCCAGCATCGCCCCCGGGCTGTCGGCCGCGGCGCGCATCAGCTCGCCCCGTCTGCGGGCGAGCGCGACCAGGGAACCGGCGTCCAATGCTCCCGCGGCGTGCAGGGCCACCAGTTCGCCGAAGCTGTGGCCGCCCACGCAGTCGGGCCGCAGTCCGAGGCCGCGCACCACCTCCAGGAGGGCCAGGCTGTGCACGGCGAGCGCCGGCTGGGCCCACTCGGTGGCGTTCAGCACCGCGGCCTGTTCCTCCCGCTCCGCGTCGCCGAGGCCGGGAGGCGGGAACACCACCGCGTGCAGGGCGCGGTCCTCGAACCGGCGGCCCGCCAGGCGGTCCCAGACGGCTTGGGCGGCGGGGGCGAACATGGCGAGACCCGCGCCCATGCCGACGTACTGGGCCCCCTGTCCCGGGAAGAGGAACGCCACCTTCCCGACAGCGGGCGCTCCGACGCCGTAGTGCACCCCGCCGGGTAGGGAGAACGCGTCGTGCGGGCGCTGCCGGATCGCCGCTGCGGCCTGCGAGAACCTGTCGTGCAGGTCGTCGGTGCCGGTCGCCAGGACGGCCAGGCGCACCTCGTCGGCGGGCCGGAACCCGGCCTGGCTCTCCCGCGCGATCTCGGCGAGCGGGCGGTCCCGGTCGACGGTCCGCTCCAGCAGGGCGGCCGGCGAGGAGGCACTGAACAGCACCAGCTCCGCGGGCGCGCACCGGCTGCGCCACGCCTGACGGCCGGTCCCTGCCGACGGCACGTACTCCTCCAGGGTGACGTGGAAGTTGCTGCCTCCGAAGCCGAAGCTCGACACAGAGGCCCGGCGCGGATGACCGGGCGGGCGTACCCACGGGCGTGCCTCGGTGTTGACGTAGAACGGGCTGTCCCTCTTCCGCAGCACGGAGGCGGGCCGCTCGACCTTGATGGTCGGCGGCAGGATCTGATGGTGCAGGGCCATGACCGTCTTGAGCAGCCCGGCGGCGCCCGCGGCGCACTTGGTGTGGCCGATCTGGGACTTCACCGAGCCGATCGCGCACCACTGCCGGTCCCCACGTCCGCTCTCCTCGAACACCGTCCGCAGCGCGGCGAGTTCGGCGGCGTCCCCGGCCTTGGTGCCGGTGCCGTGTGCCTCGACGAGTTCCACGGTGCCCGGGTCGTAGCCCGCCTGCTCGTACGCGCGTCGCAGCGCCCGTGCCTGGCCCTCGGGCAGGGGTGCGTAGATCGCCGTTCCCTTGCCGTCGGAGGAGCTGCCGATCCCCCGGATCACGGCGTGGATCCGGTCGCCGTCCCGTTCGGCGTCGGACAGCCGCTTGAGGGCGTACATCACGACGGCTTCACCGAGCATCGTGCCGTCGGCCTCGTCGGAGAAGGGCCGGCAGTCCCCGGTGGGTGACAGCGCGGGTGTCTTCGAGAAGCACATGAACATGCCGATGTCGTTCAGGGTGTCGACACCACCGCTGATGACCAGGTCGGCACGGCCCAGGGAGAGTTCCGCGACCGCCGTCGACAGGGCGGCGAACGAGCTCGCGCACGCGGCGTCGGTGGTGTGGTTGGTGCCGTGCAGGTCGAACCTGTTGGCGATGCGTCCCGCGACGACGTTGCCGAGGAGCCCGGGAAACGTGGACTCCTGCCAGGGCGTGTAGTGCTCCTGGATGGCGTCGCACACGGACTGGGCCTCGGCCTCGGGGACGCCCTTCTCCCGCAGGGCCTTCAGCCACACGGGGCGTTGGGTCCGCCCCTGCATGTGGCTCAGCAGCTCCAGCGAGGCCGCGCCGAGGATGACGCCGACCCGGTCGCGGTCCACACCCGACAGCCCGCCGGCGTCCGCGAGGACCTGGTCGGCCACCATGAGGGCGAGCAGCTGGCTGGTGTCGGTGGCGGGGAGGGTGGCGGGTGGGATGCCGTAGGCCAGCGGGTCGAAGCCGACCTCGGGCAGGAACGCCCCTCGGCGTGCGTAGGTCTTGTCCGGTGCGGTGGGGTCGGGGTCGTAGTGGTCCTCGACGAGCCAGCGTGACGGCGGCACGTCGGTGATCAGGTCCCGGCCCGAGATCACGGCCCGCCAGAACTCCGTGGGGTCGGTCGAACCCGGGGCCAGGGCCCCGATGCCGACCACGGCGACGGGAACCTGCGGGGGGTGGCTTTCGGACACGGGCTCCCTTTCGTCGGGGGTCGTCTTCCGGGTGGGGAGCGCGGTCACGCGAGCCTGCGCGGCGTGTACGCGAAGGCCGAGGCCGGGACCGGGACGCCGTAGGTGCGCAGTTGGTGGGCCCGAGTGAGAACGGCGGCGCCTTCGAGGAGGTTGAGCGCGATCTGTACCACGGTGCGGTTGTGCCGCTCGGCGAGGAAGCCTCCGGCGGTCCACCGGTTGAACGCTCCCATCGCCGGGCCGCACCAGATCTGGTAGTCGGTGCGTCGGCCGGTGTCCCCGTCGATGGCCCAGCGGCTGGAGTTGCCCAGGTACCAGCGGAAGACCAGTGCCATCCGATGCTTGGGATCGCTCTGCGCCCGCGTGATCTGCGCGGGGTCGCGAGCCGCCCAGAACCGTTCGGTCCGTTCCCACACCTCGTCGACGGAGGCCCCCAGGACGTCCCGCTCCAGCTTCGCCCGCAGTGGGGCGGGGATGTCCTCCAAGGACGAGTGCGCCCGATAGGCGGCGTAGAGCTGGGAGGCCCTGGGAGCGAACATGGTGCCCCGGCGCAGCACCTGGAGCGTGACGCCCATCTCGAACATGTCCGCCGCCGGCGCCATGGCCACGTCGGCGACGTCCGCCTGGGCGAGCAGTGCCTTGGCGTCGTCCGAGATGCCCGCCTCCGTGGCCGTCTGGTTCACCGAACCCGTCACCACGTAGGCCGCCCCGAGCGCGAACGCCGCCGCCACCGCGGCGGGCGTCCCGAGCCCTCCCGCGGCCCCGACGCCGACCTGGCGCCGGTAACCGAAGCGGCGGGTGATGTCGTCGCGCAGCATCAGCACGCGGGGCAGCAGGGAGCCCAGCGGCCGGCCGTCGGTGTGGCCACCGCTGTCGGCCTCCACCGTGATGTCCTCGGCCACCGGTACCTGCCGGGCCAGCTCGGCCTCCTCGGCACTCAGCTCGCCGCCCTCCACGAGTCGGCGCAGGAGGGCGGGCGGCGCGGGTGACAGGAACTTCTCGGCCACCTCCGGCCGGGACACCTTGGCGAGGACCCGCGTGGGACGCACGATCCGCCCGTCGCCGCCCCGGCGCAGTCCGCGGACCGCGCACAGTACCGCGGCCGGCGTGAGGTCCAGGTAGGCCGACAGCGACACACACGGCACCCCGTGGTGGAGCAGCAGCTTCGCGGCCCGGTGTTCGAGTTCCGGTTCAGCCGGTGAGTGGATGAGGTTGACGCCCCAGTTGGTCCTGCCCCGGAGCCGGTCGGCCAGTTCGCGCACGGCCCGTTCGACCTCCGGCAGTCCGAGGCCCGCCGCTCCGAAGAAGCCGAGCATGTCGGCCCGGGCCATCGCGGTGACCATGCGCGTCGTCGCGATGCCGTTCGCCATCTCACCCGCCACGTAGGGGAAGCGGACGCCGTGGGCCTCGCAGAAGGTGCGCCCGCCGAGCCACTCCGGATACAGCGGCGGCAGCGTGCCGACGACGTCGCCGTCCGTCCTCGGTCCGAGAGCCAGGCCGAGGTGCCGGCGGGTGCTGTCGGTGACGATGTGCACGTGCTCCCGGATCCGCCGGGTACCGGCGGTGATCGCTTCGGGTGAGAAGACCGGCGGATGCGCGTCGGTGCGGCCGGGCAGGGCGGGAGCGGACAAGGGCGGGCTCCAATGGGAGGCGTGCGTACGGAGGGACGGCCGAGGGAGAGGCCCGGTCGGCCTCAGTGCCGCGCCCGTCCCGGCGCCACCGCTGGACGTGCCGGGCGCGTCGGGCGGAGACCGGACAACAGGTAGTCGGCGTCCACCCGTGTGACGGACCGGGGAGCTCCGAGGGCGGTGCGTACCCGGGTGTCGTCGTAACGGCGGAGGTGGCTCAGGTAGGGCGTGATGCCCGGGTAGAAGTCCATGGAGGCTTCGAGGGCGGACACGTCGTCGGGTCGCTTCTCGACCAGTCGGGTCCGCAACGGCGCGAGCCGCTCCATGAGTTCGGTGACCGCGGCCACCGGAACATCGTGTTCGTGGACGACGTGGTAGGTGTCGACCCGGCCGGACGGTTCCCGGTCCGCGAGGCGCACCATCACCCTCGCCGCGTCCTCGACGGGCATCATGTTGAGGTGGCCGTAGCGTCGGCCGACCAGCCGGACGACGGGCAGGTCGGGCCGCGCGCGGCGTGCGTCGGCGAGACCGGTGGCGCGCAGCGCGTCCCACACCAACTGGTCCATGACCTGCATCGGGTGCCGGGGCAGTTCGGGGTGCGGTGGCACGTCCGTGACCAGGATGCTCGGCCGCAGGACGACGGCGGGCCTGCAGTGTGTCCGCGACCACGCGTGCACCAGGGTCTCGGCCTCGTACTTGGACCGCTCGTAGGCGTTCTCGAAGCCGTGGGTGTCGTCGAGTTCGTCCTCGTAGACGACTCCCTCACGTCGTGCTCCGGCCACGAAGGCGGTGCTGACGTGGTAGATCAACGGTCGGCGGCTGCCGGCGGCGGCCAACTCCAGTACGGCCCTGGTGCCTTCGACGTTCACGCGGCGCAGCGAGGCGAGGTCACCCTCCAGGTTGATGGAGCCGGCACTGTGCCAGATCGCGTCGAAGGCGTCGGCCAGTTCCCCGTACCGCTCCGGGGGCAGTCCCATGCGTGGTCGGCTCAGGTCGGTGGGTACTGCCCGTACCCGCGTGGGAAGTTCCGAGATCAGCCGTTCGGGCGCTCCGGTCACCTCGAAGAACCGCCTGATGCGACCGAGGGCGTCTCCCGAAGCCCCATGGGTGAGCAGGGTCAGCGATCCGTGCCGTTCCAGAAGGCACCGCAGCAGACGGAGTCCGAGGAAACCGGTGGCACCGGTGAGGGCGATGTTCACGACGACGACTCCCCCGGGCCACACCACGGGAAGGCAGGCGGAAGCAGTCGCATCCGCGCCACCGACTCGCCCGTCCCCATCCCCGGCCTCCCCCCTCGGATGCTCCGACACACATCGAGGACAGTGCCAGCCGACGGCTGCCTCAGGAGTCGTTTCCGCTCACGCTCATCCTCGAAGGCACCGCACCGACCCGAAGATTGACGAACGGGCGCGCGAACGCCTAGTCCGGCCGTGTGAAGGGCCTCCGGACTCCGCGACCGCAAACGGAGGGCCGCCTACCTTGTGCTTCCGACCCGGATGTCGGCCGTTCGAGCGATCCCCCCGCTTCGGCCCCGCTCCGTCCACAGCTCAGCTCTGGCCCTCCTCGACGCCGACCGCTCCGCGGCTCCACGGACCGCCCCGACCGGAAGACGGTGACCATGTCCGCCCACGTGCGTACTCACCCGATCGACCGCGCGTACCTCCGACTGGAGGAGGCCCATCCCGGTGCCCGCTGGGACACCGGGGGCATCGCGTATCTCAGTGGCCGGCCACCGAGTCTGGAGGCTTTCCGCGCCCACGTCGGCATGCACCTGCCGAAACTGCCCATGCTCACGCACCGGTTGGAGCGGACCGCACGACCTCCCGTGTGGCGCCCGGACGAGGCCTTCACTCTCGAGCGCCATGTCCATGAAGTAGTGGCGGCCGGCCCTGACGCGCCGCCGTCCCCCTTGGAGGCGGCCCTCAGCGCCCCACTGCCCCGCGACGCGCCCTGGGGACTGTGGCTGGTGCACGGCGAGGCGCCCGACGAGTACGCCGTGTGTTACCGGTTCGAGCACGTGTGCCAGGACGGGATCGCTGCCGCCCTCGCCTTCCGTACCCTGCTCGGTACCGGTGAGCCCGCCGTCCGGCCGCTGCCCGGCCCGCGCGGTCACGGGGAGAACTTGGGCAGGACGGTCAGGGCGCTGGGCTTCGCGGCGAAGTACGCCTTCGACGTCCTTCCCCGTCCGGGCCGGCGGCCCTCGGCGGCCTTCGTTCCCAGTGGAGAGCGGAGACTGCTGCGGGCCCGGGTACCCGTCGAGAGGCTGCGGAGCATCGGTACGGCACGTGGGGCGTCGGCGAACGACGTCCACCTCACGGCGGTGGCGGGAGCCATGGGCAGGTGGTCGCGAGAGGCCGGCGTCCCTCTGCCTCGTGTGTCGGCGCTGCTGCCCGTGGACGCACGTCGGCACGACGAGGAGCAGACGTGGGGGAACCGCACCTTCGCCGTCCCGGTGCGCCTCCCCCTGGCCGAGACCTCTCCGTCGCGGCGGCTCGATCTCGTCGCGGCGGCGACCTCCGCGGTGAAGCGGAGGCCACGACGGCAGGCCATCCACGACCTGGTCCGATACATGCCCGCCCGGCCCACGGCCTGGTACATGCGGCAGGTCACCTCACCGAGCGTCACCGCGATGGTGACCACCTCCGTGCCGCTCGCCGAGGGCGGGGCGCTGGGCGCCACCGACGTCACGGGCGCCGCCCTGCTCCCGTTGCTCCTGCCGGGCCACCTCTGCGGCGTGGGACTGGCCTTCTTCGGAGACTGGGCCGAGGTCTCCTTCACGGTCGACCACGCGCTGCCTCACGGCGAGCGGTTGCCCGGCCTGTGGACGGACGCCGTGGAGGAACTCGAGCAGGACCTCGCATCGACGGCATGATGCCCGGGTGCTCATGGGGACCCGGAACCCGCATGCGATCCTTCACCCATGAGCACACCGCCTGACGGATTGCCCGTCTACCGAGTCCTGACCGGGCCGGACGACGCCGCGTTCTGCCACCGGGTGAGCGAGGCGTTGGGCCTCGGCTACCGGCTGCATGAAGGCCCCGCCGTCACCTTCGACGGGGAGAACGTCATCATCGCCCAGGCACTGGTCTGGCCGACGCGGTCGTAGCGGACGTCGCTCCAAGCTCGTCAGGAGCGCCGTGGGCTGTCGTCCGCGCCGGGAACGTCCAGCAGCGCGAGGAAGGCCGCGGCCGCGGGGGACGGGGTGAACCGGCTCCAGACGAGGCGCTCGACCCGTACCGGACCGTCGCGGACCGGAACGCACCGCAGGCCGTGCAGTCCGGCGGCGAACTCCGCGGGCAGCAGCGCGACGCCGAGGCCCAGGCGGATCAGCCGGGCCATGAGGTCGACGCCGGCCTCGAAGGCGACCTCGCGCCGCAGTCCGGCCGCGGCGAACGCGTCGTCGGACTGGGCGCGGGCGGCACTGCCGGCCGCGAAGTCCACGAACACCTCCTCTGCCAGGCGGGGCAGACCCACCTCCCGCTCCCCGGCCAGGGGGTGTTCCGGCGCGACCACGGCGACGTGCTCGCCGTACGCGAGCTGCCGGTCGTTGACGCCCTGCGGCAGGAAGCCGGGCTGCACCCCGAGGAACGCGGCGTCCAGCGCGCCGTCGCGCACCTGCTCGATGAGGCGTTCGCTGGCTGCGGTCCGCAGGCTGATCCGCACCTGCGGATAGCGCCGACGGTAGTCCCGCAGCACCGCCGGAAGGTCGACGGCCGCCACCGTGGGGATCGTCCCGACGGTCAGCCGGCCCCGGATCTCGCCCGTGGCCGCCGCCACCTCCGCCCGCGCCCGCTCGGCCGCCTCCAGGGCCTGGCGGGCGGCGGGCAGGAACGCCTCCCCGGCGACGGTCAGCCGCACCCGGCGGCTGGTGCGCTCGAAGAGCCTCGCGCCCAGGTCCTTCTCCAGCCGGGCCACCTGGTGACTGAGCGCGGACTGGACGACGTGACACCGCTCGGCGGCACGGGTGAAGCTCGCGGTCTCCGCCACCGCGACGACGTACCGCATCTGCTGGAGATCCATCGATCCATCGTGAAACACGATGGATCGCATGACAAGCATGTGTTGGACCGATCGATGGTGGCTCGGCAATGCTGAACTCACCACCCCGAAGCCACCCCGGCGCCGCAGGCGCCCGCACCCACGGAGTCCCACATGCGCGTGATCGCCTTCGACCACCTGGTCCTGAACGTCGCCGACATCGAGCGCTCGCTCGCCTTCTACACCGGCCCGTTGGGGCTCGAGCCCGTGCGGGTGGAGGAGTGGCGGGCCGGCAAGGCCCCCTTCCCGTCCGTGCGGGTCAGCCCCACCACGATCATCGACCTCATCACGGGCCCCGACGACCGTCCGGCCGGCACCAACGTCGACCACATCTGCCTGGTGGTCGAGCCGCTCGACTGGCAGGAGGTCATCGACTCCGGCGTCTTCACGGTGGTGGACGGCCCGGGCAAGCGCTTCGGCGCGCGGGGCACCGCGCTCTCCCTCTACGTGCGGGACCCGGACGGCAACACGATCGAGCTGCGCTGGTACCCGCAGGACGCGTGACCAGTAGGGCTCCGTCGGGTTCTGTGCTCGGAAGCCGACGGCGGTCTCACACCGCAGGTGCCCTCTCGGCCGCCGAACGACGCTTCCAGTACGCAACGGTCAGCAGGCCCAGCAGCGGCCCCCACAGGGTCAGCGGCACGTAGCAGAAGTAGAACCAGGCGGCTTCCCAGCCGCCGGCTCGGCTAGGGTGGTCGGCCGGCAGGGCGTCACCTCGGATCGTGGTACCCCTGACCTCGGTCACGAGGAACAAGAGGGCGAACAGGAGGGTGAGGCTCGCGGCCCCGATGGCGGCCGGGAGGACGGCTGCCCTTCTCGGCACCCGGTGGCCGCGAAGGAGCGGGATCCAGCGCGGGAACACCTCACCCCAGCGGGCGATCAGACCGATCGCAGCGAACGCGAAGACTGCGGACAGAACCGACAGGAAGATGACGTACGTCCGATCGCCGAATCCGCGACCGTCGTCGAACGCGGCCGGGAGCCGCCAGATACTGGAAGGAAGGACGGCCAAGGGCACGGCGTAAGCGACGAGTCGGATCCGTCGTGACACTCCGGGAACGGGCTCGTGGGCCGCCCGCCACGCGACGCGCAAGCGTCCGGAGTGGACGGTGGCGGGTTCTTCGGCGTGCTGGAGCTGCTGCATGGGCGGTCCTCCGGCTTGGACGAACTGCGGTTCGGTCCGTTCAGTGATGAAGATCCCGGCCACGGGGGCTCCGGGCATCGCTCTGACAGTCGGCTCGGCTCCGTCTGACGGCCGAGGAAGTGGTGCGACCGGCGGATGACCGCGGTGCCCGGGACGTTGCTGCGTACCGGTCACCACAGCCGCATCCCGTGTGGTGATCCACTGTCCCGACCACCGACGATCCCGGCACAACCGGGCCGGTGTGACCTTGTCAAGCTCTCGACAGGGAACGTGTCCGGAGCCAGTAGGAGCGGATGGCGACGATCAGCGCGCCCCCGTAGACGGCGAACGCGGCCATGCCGATCCAGCCGACCAGCAACGCATCGCTGGAGGAGGGGAAGTCGCCGCGCCGCATCGTGACCACGCCGGCCGTGGCCAGGGCCGCGTATCCGACCCCGAACACTCCGTACGGAGCCAGGGTGGCAGCGCCGATCAAGGCAGGGGCGAGTGGCAGCCAGCGGGGAACGCGCCGGCCGCGCAGCCACGGTGTCCAGCGCGGGAAGGCCTGGCCCCACGGGCGGACCAAGCCCCAGAGCAGGAAGACGCCGAGCGCGGCCAGCAGCACGGTGGCGTCCAGCCCCCAGGACTCCAAGGTGAGCCAGAGTCCCGACGCACCGTTGCGCTCGGAGATCGCGCGCATCTCCGCTCCCGAAACCCCGGCGAAGGTGCCGCCGGACGCCCAGACGAGCTTCATCGCCGCGTACGGGAGAAAGGCCACCGTCCCGGCGCAGGCGGCGAGCTGAACCGGCCCTGAGGCGGCGGACGGCACTGCCGCGACGGTCCTGGAGGACGGCGGACGGACGGGCCGGGCAGTGGCCGCGAGCAGCACGACCCCGGTCGCCGCGAGCGCGTGGTTCGCAGCGGCCACCCCACTGTCCACTCCCTGACCGAACATCAACGTGATGACGTCCATCAGCAGACCGAACGCGGCGATCCCGGCCGGCACGCAGGCCGCCCACAGCAGCGCACGCAGCGCCGGTCGCAGCCCTGACCGCACCACCGCGCCACAGCCCACCGCCGCCAGCGAACCCACCGCCACGACCCCCCAGCCCAGCGCCGAAGGCCCCGGGGTTGCGCCCAGGTGGAAAGGCGGCGTCCCGCTCAGTACGCATGCCAGACCGAAACCGGCGTAGGCCACCGCCCACGCCATCGCGACCCGACCCACCCAGCTCGGCCGCTGCCACCACGCGCGCCAAGGCGTCCTCGTCGTCCTCGTCGCTCTGTCCATGCAGCGAACCTCGCACCGACCGCTGTGGCGCGACATCTGCCGACAGAACGATCCGTCTCCCCCTGTCGGCCGATCACACCACCCGCGAGCAACGCGCCCTCCAGCTCACCACGGACCACTGCACTCTCGACGCGCGACTGAAGTCCCGGTCTGTTCGGCCGAGGCACGTGGATGTCAGTGCCGCGGTCCATACTCGTGCCGCGGCGCCACCCGGGCACCGCAGTAGGAGGAGAGCAACATGGCTGAGGTGCTGGTCTTCCACCATGGACACGGGCTGACCGTCGGCATGCGCGGTTTCGCCGAGCAGTTGCGGCGGGCCGGACACACCGTCCACACTCCAGATCTGTACGAAGGGCAGGTCTTCGACAGCCTCGATGAGGGCGCCGCCTATGCCGAGAGCGCTGGATTCGACACGATCACCGCGCGCGGAGTCACCGCCGCCGAAGGGCTGCCTGCGGAGCTCGTCTACGTCGGCTTCTCACTCGGCGTCCTGCCGGCGCAGAAGCTGGCCCAGACTCGCCCCGGAGCAAAGGGTGCCCTGTTGATCGAGGCCTGCGTCCCGGTATCGGAGTTCGGCGCCCCCTGGCCCCACGACGTCCCGGTTCAGATTCACGGCATGGACGCAGATCCGTTCTTCGCCGGAGAGGGTGACGCGGACGCCGCCCGCGCGGTCGTCGAGACGGTGACGGATGCCGAGCTGTTCCTCTACCCCGGCGACAGGCACCTGTTCACCGACAGCAGCCTGCCGTCCTACGATGAACAAGCCGCGACGCGGGTCAAGCATCGGGTGCTCGGCTTCCTCGACCGCGTCGAGTAGGGAATCGGGGACCTGCCCCGTCGGCGGCAGGGCGGCTGTTCGCACGGGACGAGGACGAGCCTCCAGGTCCTCACATCCGGGATCTCAGCACGTCGACCTCACAGCCTGGCGCGAACGGGTCGAAGCCGTGCTCGACCAGCCAGCGGACCGCCAGCAGGCTTCGCAACGACCACCACGCGTGGATCACGTCGAGGTCGATGCCGGTGCCGTAGCCGGCGATGACGTCGTCGAGGTGCTCCTCGTGCCCGAGCGTGAAGGTGGCGAGGTCGTACAGGGCGTCACCCCGGCCCGCCTCGGACCAGTCGATGATGCCCGTGACCTCATCGTCTCGGACGAAGACGTGCGCGATCTGGAGGTCGCCGTGCGTGAACGCCGGTGTCCACGGCCGGAGCGCGGCCTCGGCGACCCGGCGGTTGCGGGTGACCAGGTCGGCGGGCAGGACGCCGTTCGTCACGAGCAACTCGCACTCGACGTCGAGTTCCGCCGCCAGCGCGACGACGCTCCGGCCGGCCCGGCCCTGCCAGGACGGCAGCGGCGCATCGTGCAACGTCCGGATCGCCGCGCCCGCCGCCGCCCACGCCGCCGGCGACCCGGTCGACGGCCCACCGAGGCGCCCGAGCGTCGTTCCCGGAAGTGCGGCGATCGCGAGCACGGGCGGCTTGCACCACAGGATCTCCGGGGTCGGGACCGGCGCCAGGGACATCGCCTCGACCTCGACGTCGATGCGCGCCTGATCGCCGTCCACCTTCAGGAACACATCACCGACGCGCAGCGTCGCACGCTCGGAATGGGCGACAACGACTTCGACCTCGTCCATGGGTCACCAGTATCCCGGGGCTGATCGCCGTCGTCGTCGGATTTGTCGCCAGGCCATCAGGCATGCTCGACGCAGTCGTACCAGTCGGTGATCGGGTCGGCCAGAGCCCTGTCGTCGTAGAGCGACACGAAGGCGGCGTTGCGCTTCCTGGTCGACGTACTGGGCTTCGAGCAGGCGATCGCCGTGTCGGACGAGCACGGTGGTATCGGGCACGCCGAGCTGCGCCGGCCCGGCGGCGGTGCGCTGGTGTTCGGCTCGACCCGGCACACCGACAGCCTGCACGGGCGGATGCGGGCGGGAACCAGCGCGGTCCAGGTCGCCGGCCACGGGTGCAGTCGTGTGGTGGAAGCGGCGCACCCGCGCGGGAGTGCTCCGGGCAGGGGCAGGCGGTCCTGCGCGCGCATGGCTATGGGACAGCTCGGCCCAGCGCAGCCGTCGCCAACCGGGCCCCGGGTGCCCGGCACGGCCCAGCCCTCCTCCGGTGGCGACGCTCACTGCGTCGAGTTCGATGCCCGCGACGACGTGCGGCTGGGCACTCCCCTCCGTCAGCCGCGCCCGGTGGTACTCGTGGTACGACACATCGGCCGGCCCTTGCTCGTGCTCGTACATGGCGTTGAGCACCCACACCGCGTCGGGCATCGCCGGGGGCATGAACCCGGTGATGCCGTCGCCGCACCGCTCCAGCAGCCAGTCGGTGGCCCCGGACGGCGCGAGCGGCCACAGGCTTGACATCAGGTTCGACTCCTCGGACACCCGCTCATGTTCGCAAGCGTGAACCGTCCGCCCACAAGGGGCCGGCATCACGCCGGCCCGGTCCTCGCCCCGGCTCGGACCCGACAACCGAACGGAAAGCCGGTCGGTCCCTCACGCCAGCAACAGCGGCATGTCCCAGTCGGCCGGTGTGCCGTCCGTCGCGTACGAGTCCAGGGCGAGCGCGACGCCGGCGGCGCCGTCGAGGTAGCCGGAGACATCGGAGCCGAACGGCACCTTCGTCATCGTGAACCGCAGTCCGAAAGGCACTGCCGGGTCGAAGGCGGAGACGAGTTCGGCGGCGATGGCGTCCCGCAGTTCGGCCAGCCGGGGATCCCGCCACAGTTCGTCGAGCCGGCCGAGCTGGTGCAGGGCGCCGGCCCAACCATGGCACAGCGCATGGTCGTCGATGCCCCAGGCCGACCGGGGAAGGACGAGCAGCCGGTCCACCGAGGCCCGGGCGAGGTCCGAGAAGTCCGTCCGGCCGAGCGCCCGTCCGGCCAGTTGCAGGGCGCGGGAGACTCCGGGAGCCCCGTAGCACCAGGCCGGCCACTTCGCGTCTCCGTCGTAGGCGGCAGGCCCCCGTTGCCACTGGGCGAAGGAGAGGTAGCCGGGCCAGAACAGGCCGTACCGGTCCTGCACCGCCCAGGTCCGCAGGAGTTCGGCCGTCGCCTCCATGGCCTCCTGCTGCCCCGGCACCCGCACGCCTTGCTCCCAGGCCAGGGCCAGCAGGGCGAGCGGCCCGGCGACGCCGTGCGAGAGGCCCAGGTTGAGGTGGCCGCCGGGGAAGGCCGCCTCGGAGCCGATCCGGGGCGCGTCCAGGGCCCACCAGCGCGGCACGTCTGCGCCTACGTGCTCCACGGTGCCCAGCGACAGGCGTACGAGGTAGTCGAGCACCGCCGTCAGCGGTTCCTCACAGCTCTCCGCCCGGGCCAGCAGATAGCGGCCGACACCGGTCAGGCCACGGACCACCTCGTAGCGCCCGATGGTGGGCAGCGGCCGGTCCTCGACGGGCGGCAGGACAGTCCGTACGAGATCGCGCTGGTAGGCGTCGAAGCGATGGAGTGCGGAGACGTAGCCTCCGGTGGTGCGGTGAGCGAGCAGTACGGCGAACGCCAGGGCCCCTGGCCCCTTGAAGATTCCGCCCGCGGTGCCGGCCCGGCCCGAGACGGCGCGGGTTCCCGCGGTGAGATACGCGTGGGCGCGCGGCACCTGTCGCGCCGGGTCCCGGGCGGCTCCCGTGAACGCGAGCGCGAGTCCGGGGCTGCCGCTGCCGAGGGTCAGCTCGGCCCAGATCGGCTCGGCGACCCCGTCGTCCGCGGCCTGGGCCGGGATCCGCGTGGCCGCCATCGTGGCGGCGGGGTCGGCGAGCCGGTCCAGGATCTCGGCGGAGACGGCGGCAGCACGCTCCCGCAGGTCCTGGGCGGACCGGCCGGCGAGGCGCTCGCGCGTCCCGCCCTCGGTGGCCCCGCCCGTCGTGTGCTCCCGTGTCCCGCCCTCGGCAGCCCCGCTCATCGTCTGCTCCCCTGTCCCGCTCATCGTCCGCTCCTGCTCCCGTGCCGCCGTCGGCCGACATGGGTCCGCACCGCGCCCCGCAGGACCGCGTACCCGCGGGCCTCGGCCGCCCGGTCGATGCCGAACAGACGGTTGTGCCGCATGTGCAGGAGCGACAGCAGGGCCTCGTCCCGGTCGGCCTCCGGAGCGGACAGGATCAGCCGCCCGTACGCGCGCGGCTCGGGCGACTCGGACCAGAGCGTGCCGAGGGACGGCGCCCCGAGTGCCTCCGCAGCCGATGACACCGCGTTCCCCGGCCTGATCAGTCGGTCGGCGAGGGCGCGGTGCCGCTGGTACTCCTCGTGCTCCGCGGTCTTCGTGAACATCCGGTCGACCCAGCCGCACCAGTCCCAGTCGCCGAGGGACTCCAGGAGCACGGCGTGCCCGAGGCCGGCGAGCACGGCGGCGGGGAGCGCCCGCCCGACGCCCCGCAGAGCGCGCGACTGGACGAGCGCCGACAGGCTGTCCGTGCGGAAGAAGCGCTCGGCCGCTTCCTGCAGGGCCTCGCCTCCGTACCGGTCGCTCTCGGGCCGGTACACGTCGAGGGTCATCGTGCGCAGGGCCCCGCTCTCGACGAGGGCCCTGGACACACGGCTGATCGCGGGCAGGACCCGGCCGTTCAGCGCCCCGGGGTCGCCGTGGATGCGCAGCCGCAGATGCGGCTCGGGGTCCTGGTAGCGCAGGAAGAACCAGCGGTCGACCTCGTCCTCGACCTCGGCGAGCAGGGCCGGAAGATGTTCGGCGAGCAGGGCTTCGTGGGCCGACGGTTCCGCGTACCACTTGACGAACAGCCAGTCCTCACCCGGCAGATGGAACCGGGCGGGCACAGGCCGGACCGGTGGGGCGGTCCGCTCCGGCTCGGCGCTGTCCGGTGCGGTACGCCCGGCGGGCCGCCGCGCCCCCGCGAGGGGCACCACGATCTCCGTGCTGTGCCCGCCGTTCCAGCCGAGCCCCGCACCGTCGGCCGTCACATCCTCGTAGAGGACGAACTGGGGACGGGCGGCGGTCAGTTCGGCGCGCAGCAGGTCCCGGTCCCAGCGGTCGCGCAGGTCGACGGGGTACATCTGGTCGTTGCGCGCGATCTGCAGCCTGTCCGGTACGGCAAGGCGCCGGCGCCAGGCGTCGAGGCCCTGCTCCCACGCCTCGGCGCCCCGCGCCCGGGCCGCGTCACGCAGCCGACGGCCCGGCAGCCAGCGCTTGGGCATCGCCACCACCCGCCCGAACCGGACGCGCGGCAGATACGGCAGGGTGTCGTGTCCGGCCCAGTCCCAGCCCGACCACACTCGGGGCCGCGCCGTCGCGAGGTCCATGAGGAACCGGGCCACCGGCGGCGCCTGTGTGTCCAGGGCCAGCATGTGCGGCAGCACCGGGCGGACCGGACGGCCGCTCTCCGGGTGCAGCAGCCGCAGCCCGTCGGAGCCGGCGGCGACGAGGAGCGAGCGCCAGTCCAGGCAGCGGGGGTCGTCCCGGTCGTCGGGCACGCCGACGGGGATGCGGTACGGCAGCAGCCGGGGCACCTGGACGATGTTGAGGCCGCGCGGCTCGTGGGGCATCAACTCGAGCTGGGCCGCGATCACCGCGTCGTCGGGGGTGACGGCGGTGTCGGCGGCCAGCCGGGCGAGATCAGCTGTGAGGCCGGCCGCCGTCGCGAACCGGCCCGCGGTGGCGCCCGCCGTCCAGGCTCCGATGTGCGGGCTGCCGAGCAGCCGGAAGTCGCCGCGGTCCAGTGCGGCGGTGCTCTCGGAGAGCACCTGGAAGCAGAGTTCGAGGCTGCGGGGCGGCGCGGCGGCGGGATCGTGCCCGGCGACTTCGGCGAGACGCCGTACGACGTCGTCGGTCAGCACCAGGTCGCCGCCGGACAGGACGGCTTCCTGAAGCAGCTCGCCGATCATCGCGCGCCTTGGACCGTCCGCCTCGTCGCCGGGGCCGCGGCGTGCGTACGCGGGCTCCGCGCCGTACTCGGGGGGCAGGCCGAGTCCGCGGTGCGGGTCGACCAGCTCGCCCAACGGCACGGCGCAGGCGGTGCCGTAGCGCTCGATGAAGCGCTCGCGGTAGTCCCGCATGTACGCCAGCGTCGTCCACTCCGGTGTGATCGCCCAGATGGCGGCCGCGTACCGGCACACCTCCCGGCCGACCGCCTCCGGTACCACGAACTCGCCGGGTATGTGCAGATCCACGTGCAGGGGTGGCCGGGCGTGCGCGTCGCCGTCCGTGCCGGGAACGTCGAGCCGTCGGACTTCGTCCAGGAGCTGCTGCCAGGAGTCGCAGCCCTGACCCGGGGGGTCCGCCTGATGCCGTGCGCAGGCCGCCCGGATGTCCCGCAGCGCCTGCGCGTCGTCGGGAAGCGCCGCGTCCAGGACCGCCTCGATGCCGTCGAGCAGCGCGGTGTCGATGCGGTGCGGGGTGACCGAGGTGAGCAGGAAGCCGTGCTGGAGGAGTCCGGCCAGCTGACGGTCGAGCCGTTCGGTGTCCAGCGCCGGAAAGCGCTCCGTCAGCCAGACGAGCAGATCGGCGTACGGCACCAGGGTCCGTGCCCGCTCGCGCACGGCGCCGACCAGCGCGTTGTCGCGCACCGACTGTTCCTGACCGCCGGTGCGCAGGTACAGCCGGCCGTCCCGCAGGAAACACAGGTCGTTGAGTACGACGTCCACGCGCCGACGGACGGAGGGCTCTGCGAGCCAGGCCAGTACCCGGCGGCGCAGCCACGCGCCGTCGAGCCGGACCGCGACCTCACCGGTGCCGGGTTCCGCCTTGGCCGCGGAACCGAACCGGGCGGTACCGACACCCGCGAACAGGCCGAACGGCGTCGGGCGCGCCCCGGCGCGGCGGGCGTACCGCGTCAGGGTTCGCGCGGCGCTCAGGGTCCGCTTGCGGCCGAGCGCGGTCGCGCCTTCGTCGCTGGTCAGGCCGGCCAGGCTGTGGGCCAGTGAGCCGCTGGCCACCCGGACCGCCTGACCGAGCAGGGGATCGGAGGCGAGCTGCCGCGCCCCGGAAACCGGCTCGGCCGCGTCGACCGTGGCCAGAGCGGCGCCGCGCGGCCGGCTCGCCATACGGACGAGTACCGGCTCCCGTACCTCGAACGCTGCGGATGCTCGGTGGGCTTCGGGCTCCGGCGCCACGTATGTCCTCCTCGTCGTCGTACGGAAGAGCGGGGCGGACCCGGGCCCGCCCCGCTCGGAAGAGCCCCGAGGGGGTCTCAGTCCGTCAGCAACAGATGGGGCAGCGCGTGCCGATCGCGTAGCTGCTCGGCGAGGTGAAAGTGCCCTGGCCGAACGACTCGGCCTGCTCCGGGAGGTCGGAGACGCGCAGATCCAGGTCGAGGTCGAGCTCGGGGGCTTCGTGGGACAGGACGATCTCGGTACGCATGCTTCTCCCTTGGGTGGTGGGGTGCACGGACTCGACATCCAGGGCCCCGGTCGAGGCCCGGACATGCGCAACCTTTGCTCACGCCACTGACGGTCGGTAGACGAATTCGAGCCATTGATCAAGGGACCGGCCACTGCCGGGGGCGGGGTGCGGGAGACTGATCCCTCGCATGATCAAGAAGGCAGCACCGCGTGCCATCACGACCCGGACTGCCGGGAGTGGCACTGTTCGGCCACTTGTCTCATCACCGGCCCTCCAGCAAGCGGTGTGCAAGGTGGAGCAGATCTGCCGGGCGCAGCACCCGTCCGTCGAATCCTGGGAGGGGGACATGGAGCGGCTGGGTCCAGCGGGCGGGGATTGCGTCCAGCCCGTAGTACGCGCCCGCGAGACCTCCGGTCACCGCGGCGACCGTGTCCGTGTCACCGCCGAGATCGATCGCCGCGCGTATCGCGTCCTCGAAGCCGGTGGTGGTGCGCAGCGCCCAGACGGCTGAGCCCAGGCAGGGCCAGACGGCGCCGTTGAACTCGGTCGCCTGATCGGGGTGCCAGTCGGGTGAGAGGACGGTGGCATAGCGGCCACGGTGGTCGGGGTGCACGTGAGCCAGGATGTCCGGGAGGGCGGTGAGGGGGTCGGTGTCCTCGAGCGTGACGCGGATGAGTTCGTGGAAGATCGCAGTGCCTTCCCAGGCCGCGCGGTCGCCGTGGGTAAGGGCGGCGATGCGGCGGGCCGCGTCCATGGTGGCTTCCTGGCCGGCGGCAGCGAAGTGGACCGCGGAGGTGGAAGCCCGCATCAAGGAACCGTTTCCCGCCGCCCGGTGGTTGAGCTGGAAATGGATCGCGGCGGCGAGGTTCCAGGGCATGCCGTTGGTCAGGACGTCCTCGGTCTGCAGGCCGATGTCCTTCGGTTCTGATGCTGCCCACCGCTGGAAGCGGGCGAAGATGTCCGCCGGATCCAGTCCGCCCCGCTCCAGCAGCGACTCCGCGACCAGGATGGCCATCTGCGTGTCGTCGGTCGCCTCGCCGGGGTCCCAGCCACCGCCTCCGCACATCTCGCCCCCGACACCGGACGCGGGAAACCGCGCGGAGAACGCCCCCTGGGGCCCGAACTCGAAGGGACCGCCCAGCGCGTCACCCACCGCCGAGCCGACGACCGCACCGGCGGCCCGCTGAATCCGCTTCATCGGCGCAGGTTATCCGTACTGCGAAGACGGTCGCGGCCTCTCGCTCCGCGGCCTCTTGTTCTGTCGGTTCCTGAGCCACCGCTGCCCGCGCCGGTTCGCGAGACCACGCGGTGGAGCCGGCCGGAGAAGCACGCTCGCCACGAGATCATGGACGCGATCCGATCCACGCCCATTCGGCGTGGGTGGTGTTCGAGGGTGGTGGCGATGGCGCGTGGCACCGCACCAGGCAGCGCTCCCTGCCTGGTACAGGCACCTCCCCCGACCGTGTGCTACAACCGACAGGACAAGGCGTATGCGTGGCCCTCCGAGTGCGCCCTGCCCCTCTCAGGAGCGCCGCCCGCCCAAGGCGTTCAGCTGCCGACGCGCGTGTAGGTGAGGAACACCGCGCCGCTCTGGAGGACGGTGTGGTCCGCGAGGGTCCAGGTGCGCGGGTCGAAGGCGGCCTTGCGGGAGAACAGCGGGATCCCGTCGCCGATGGTCAGCGGGCCGACTTTGAGGACGAGCGTGTCGATCTCGGAGTACAGGGAGCCCGCGAGCTCGGCGCCGCCCAGCAACCAGATGTCCTTGCCGTCCTGTCGCTTGAGTTCACGCACGGTCGCCACCGGGTCGTCGGCCACCAATTCCACGGCCGGGTCCGGGCTCTCGGTCAGGGTCCGGGAAAATACCAGGTGCCGCAGGTGCGGGTAGGCGTCGGTGATGCCGGCCGCGAGACCGATCTCGTAGCTGCGCCGCCCCTCCAGCACGGTGTCGAAGTGCGTGCCCTCCGCCGTGACGGACAGGGCCTGCCGGGCCTGGACGGGCAGCGTCTCCGGGTACTCGGCCACGAGGTGCCGGACGTAGTCCTCCGGTATGGGCCAGAAACCGTTGGGACCGGTGGGGTCCGCGCCGTCCGGGCCCGCGATGAAGCCATCGAGAGTGGTGGCGATGTAGTGGACGAGTCTGCGCATGCCGGGTCCTTTCCGTTGACCACGCTGTTCGCGGGGTGGCCCGGTCCGCCGGGTGGCGTGCCGAGGCGCGATGCCGCTGAGCGATCATGGCACCCGTCCGCCCGGCGCGTGCACCGTACCGCCGAATCTCGTGGACATTCGCCTCAGGTACGTGACGTGCAGCTGGTGCTCCTCGATTGACTGCGACAGACGCGGCCGGTCCACGCGGCCCGGCAGCCGCGGCCGTCACGTTCCCATGAGCGGTTGTGCTACGGAAAACGGGGCTGCCACTATTGGGGCGTGCTCACTGCTGAGAGGCCGGACTGCCTGATCGTGACCGGGATGCCGGGAGCCGGCAAATCGACGGTTACCCGGCTGGTGGCCGAGCGTCTGCCACGTGCTGCTCGGCTCGATGGTGACTTCATCAGCAGGCTGGTTGTCAGCGGTCGTGTCGGCGCCCTTGGGGAGCCTGCCGAAGAGGCAGCTCGGCAAGTGGAGTTGTGCAACCGCAATCTGTGCGCGCTGGCGAACAACTTCGCCGGCGCCGGCTTCACGCCCGTGATCGACTGGGTGATTCCTGATCGCGAGCAGTTGGACTTCTTCATTTCTCTCCTCCCCGACCTGCACGTCTTGTTCGTCGTCCTGGCGCCGGGAATCGAAGCCTGCCGGTACCGCAACACCATCCGTGCTCCACGGGAGCGGTTCGACTTCGACGGCTACGAAGACCTCGATCTCGGCATGAAGCGTGAGCTAGGCGGCGTCGGCTGGTGGTTCGACACCGCGGCGCTCACTCCTGAGGAGACCGCTGATCGCGTGATCCAGGAGGCCGGCCACCGGGCCATGGCGAGCTGACCGCAAGCCCGTCGTGTGCGCTCGGTCGGAGCGGTCCGTTCTGCCGGTCAGCCGGTTGAGGAAGACCATGCGGAGCCGGGGGCGCGAAGTCGGCCCCTCAGCCGGTGCTTCCGTACCCCTGGGCGAACGTCGGGCCGTGCAACGACGGGAGCCCCCGCCGTTCATGCGCCCCGGGACGCATGTGCCATACTCGGCGCCGCTCATAGCAATATCGGACCGGGGGCCGCGTGCACGCTCTATCTCTGCCAGCTCCCTACCTGGACACGGCCGCGGACCAGCTCTGCTTCTCACTCGACCTGACCGAACGGCCGTCGCTCGCCGAACGAGAGGTGCTTGTGGGCGGAATGAGCGTACGCATGAGGCTCCTCGGCGCCTCGCACCAGGTCTTCGTCGGGCCCGTGAGGGAGACGGTGGCATGCCTTCCGGGCGCCGACCGGGGCCTGCCGGCCAGGCTCACGCGGCAACAGGGCGACTGGACCTACGACTTCAGTGCCACCACGGCGCGACTGGACCCTCGCGAGTTCAGCGCACAGGTGGCGGGCATCCTCGGCCGGGCGGCCGAGGCGGAGCACAGTCTGTGCGGAGTCTTTCCCGGTTCACCGGAGGCCGTGACGGCAGTGGTCGTCGAAGCGTCCGAGAAATCGTGCCGCACCCGACTGTCCTGGCGAACCTGGCACACCTACCCGCAGGACGGGCAGATCGTATCGACGCACACCACGCTGGAGGCCCGATGAACCGTGTCCGATTCGTCCGCAGTGCGGTGGCGGCCGTGCTGGTCACGCTCGTGCTCTCGTCCTGCTCGAGCGACGGGGACGACGGCGTCCCTCGCTCCTGGATCCGCGACACGTACACCGCTGGCGGCGGGTCCCGGTGGCTGGACAAGGACAGTTCCCCGGACCGGGTCGCCGACGCCATCCACGACCACCGCAAGTCCCTCGACCGGTCCGCCGGCGGCGGCATGAGCTTCCTGCGCTACGGCGACGACATGGTGACCGTCTCGCCGTACAAGGGCGGCAGCCTGATCGAGATCGAGGACTACCGCAACGGATACCGGCGGTACAAGCAGCACCTCGTGAACTGGCCCAACCCGAACAGCCAGAGCTATCGCGGTGGCGGCCCCGGCGAAGGCAAGTGACACCGGCGCGTGAAGCCAGGCACCACCTCCCCACCCTGACGACGCTCTCCAGAAAGGCACCCCAGTGACCGAGATCTTCGAGTCGACCGGCCAGGCACTGCTCTACGGAGTCGTGGGCCTCGCCGTGATGGCCGTCGGCTTCCTCGCCCTCGACCTCGTCACACCCGGCAAGCTCTTCCACGTGGTCTGGCGGGACCGCAACCGCGGGGCGGCCGTGCTGCTGGGCAGCCAGTCCGTAGCGGTGGGCCTGGTCATCATGGAGGCCATCCGGGCGAGCGAGTCGGAACAGGGACTGGGCCAGGGCCTGCTGAGCACGCTCCTCTACGGCCTGGCCGGTGTGCTGGTGATGACGCTGGTCGGCATCGTGATCGGTGTGCTGACACCGGGTCAGATGGGTGCGGTCGCCCTGGAGGACGAAGGCGACCGACCGCACCCCGCCGCGTGGGTCCAGGCCGGCATGTACCTCGGCACCGCCTTCATGGTCGGCGCGGCCCTTTCCTAGGACACCACCCATGAGCTCCACCATCCAGGACGACCGCGACACCGCGGCTCCCTCCCGCCCCCCGGTGGCCCGACCTCCCCGGGGGGCGCGGTTCCTTCTGCTGCTCGCCGTCTTCCTCTGTGCCGCCTGCGGCCTCGTCTACGAGTTGGCGCTGACCGCGCTGGGCAGCTACCTCATCGGCAACTCGGTGCTTCAGACCTCCGTGGTCATCTCCGTGATGGTCTTCGCCATGGGCGTGGGTTCACTGGCCGCCAAGCCGTTGCGCCGCCGCGCGGTCGTCGCGTTCGCGGTGCTGGAAGGGGTACTGGCACTGATCGGCGGCCTGTCCGTCCTGGTGCTGTACGCCGCCTTCGCCTGGCTTCAGCTCTACATGCCCGCGATGATCGTGGTGTCCCTGGTGGTCGGCCTGCTGATCGGCGCCGAGATCCCGCTGCTGATGACCCTCCTGCAGCGGATCCGCCGACAGGAGGCGAGCAGTGCCGTCGCCGACATGTTCGCCGTCGACTACATCGGCGCCCTCGTCGGCGGCCTGTGCTTCCCGCTGTTCCTGCTGCCGACCTTCGGCCAGTTGAAGGGCGCGCTGGTGGTCGGCGTGGTCAACGCGGTCGCCGGCGTCATCGTCGTGGTGTTCATCTTCCGCCGCGAGATCCGCCGCACGGTACGGGCCGGCCTGCTGGCCGGGGTCGTCGCCGTCCTCGCCGTGCTCGGCGCGACGTACGTGTTCGCCGACGACCTGGAGGTCACGGCGCGTCAGCACATGTACGCGGACCCCATCGTGCACGCCGAGACCACCCCGTACCAGGACATCGTGATCACCCGGTCAACCGCCTTCACCGGGAGCCCCGACATTCGGCTGTTCCTCAACGGCGATCTCCAGTTCAGCTCCGTCGACGAGTACCGCTACCACGAGTCGCTCGTCCACCCCGCGCTGTCGGGCCGTCGCTCCAACGTGCTGATCATGGGGGGCGGCGACGGGCTCGCGCTGCGCGAGGTTCTCCGGTACGACGACGTCCGGCACGTCACTCTGGTCGAACTGGACCCGGCCATGACCCGATTGGCGCGGACCTACGCACCGCTGCGCACGCTCAACCGGGACGCGCTGGACGACCCGCGGGTCGAGGTGGTGAACGCCGACGCCTTCAACTGGCTGCGCGGTGCCCGACAGCAGTACGACGCCGTGATCATCGACTTCCCCGATCCGGATTCGGCGTCGCTGGCCAAGCTGTACTCGGTGGAGTTCTACCACCTGCTCGGCCGGGTCCTGGGGCCGCAGGGCAAGGTGATGGTACAGAGTGGATCTCCGTTCTTCGCCCCGAAGACGTACTGGTCGATCGCGAAGACGATCGAGACGGCGGGATACGCGACCACGGAATTCCAGGTCGACGTGCCGAGCTTCGGCAACTGGGGGTTCGTCCTCGCCGGCCGCGGCACCGAACCCCCGCCGCTGCGACTCGCCTCGGAGGTCCCCGACCTGCGGTACCTGGACGACGCGGTTCTCAGGGCGGCGACCGTGTTCCCGGTCGACCGCCGTCGCACCGACGTACGGGCCAGCACACTGATGGACCCCGCCGTGCTCGACTACGTGCTGGACGAGTGGCGCAACTACTGAGTCCCGGTTCACCCGCGAGCGGCACCCGGCGCATCGGGGACGCCCGCTGACGGGGCGTGTCAGCGCACGGGGAAGCCGAAGGAGTAGCCCTGCTCCTTGAGCCAAGGGAGGAGCCTGCGCAGGGCTTCGACCGTCTGGGTACGGTCGCCCCCGGCGTCGTGGAAGAGGATCGTCGGTCCGTTGTGGATCTCCCGCTGGACGGTGGCGACGATGGCGTCCGCGCCCGGCCGTTCGAAGTCCTTCGTGTCCACGTTCCAGCCCAGTGGGCGCATGCCCCGGGACGCGGCCAGCTCACGGCTGTGGGGAGTGAAGGCGCCGCCGGGGGCCCTGTAGTACATGGGGCGTACTCCCCCGGACGCCTCGGTGATCATGCGCTCGGCGTCGAGGATCTCCTTGGACTGGTACGCCTCGGACTTCTTGTCCATGGCGGTGTCGTGCGACACCGAGTGGTCGCACAGCCGGTGCCCGGCCGCGACCACGTCCTTCACGAGGTCCGGGTGGGCCTGGGCCTGCGTACCCGTGACGCAGAAGGTGGCCTTCACTCCGTACTCGCGCAGCAGGTCGAGCACTTGCGGGGTCCAGGCGGGGTCGGGACCGTCGTCGATGGTGATGTTGACACCGCGCGCCCCCTTGTCCGAGGCGTGCGCGATGGTGACGTCGACCGGCGCGATGTCACTGCCCGGCGTGGCAGACGCGGTCGCCTGCGGTGCCGCGCCGCCCACGGGGTCGGCCTGCGCGGTCCACACGGAGGCACCGACGGCGAGCAGCGTCACCCCGAACGCCGCCCCGGCCACCTTGCCGTACCAGGCCCGTCCGCCACCGTGCCGTGCCATGTCCGCCCCGCCTTCGCGTAGTTCCTCGCCGTTCCCCGGTCCCATCGGGACCACTTGGCAGGACGGGAGACGGTGGCCGCGGGATGCGTCCGTTACCGATCACGGACAATCCCGAGGACGTTCGCGGACAACTCGGCGGCCGGCCTCGATGGTCGGCAGGTTGTGCGGGGGCGCGGGGCCCCTGTCGAGTCTGTCGGGGCCCCGCTGTTGACGCGGCCCCGGATGGTGAGCGGCGGCGCGGTCTCCCGGTCGGCGGGCCAGGTAGAGCCTGATCCGTTCAGAGCCTCCGCCTTCAGCGCCGCGAACACGGCCCGGCGGCTCCGCACGGTGTCACCAGCTGATGCCCGCCGCCACCGGCAGGTGGTCGCTCCCGGTGGCCGGCATCACCCAGGAGCTCTCCGCCTTCACTCCGCGGACCAGGATCTGGTCGATCCGCACCACCGGGAACGCCGCCGGCCAGGTGAAGCCGAAGCCGTCCCCGGCCTCGTCCTGGGCCGAGCGCAGCTGTGAGGTGATGCCGTCGAGCGCGCCGTCGTCCGTGGTGCCGTTCAGGTCCCCGAGCAGCACCACCCGCTCGTTCCGCTCGCCGGCGACGGCCTCGGCGAGGGCCTTCGCGTTGCGGTCCCGGCTGTCCGTCCAGAAGCCCTCCCTGGGCATCAGCCGTACGGATCCGAGGTGGGCCACGTACACGGCCAGGGGCCCCCGGTCCGTGGCCACCGTGGTGCGCAGCGCCCGGTTGTCAGTCAGCTTGACGTCGGCCGGCTTGGTGGCCGCCAGCGGCCCGTAGTCCATCATGGTGTCGACCGGCCGGGTGTCCGACAACGGCAGCTTGCTCCACAGCCCCACCGTGCCCCGCACCGCGTGGTACGGATACGTCTTCGCAAGCTCCTCCTCGTACGTGCCCCGGGCCTGCTCGGTCAGCTCCACCAGGGCCAGCACGTCCGCCCCGGAGGCAGCCAGGTCACGGGCGGTACCGGAAGGGTCGGGGTTGGCGTCGCCGACGTTGTGCTGGGCCACGGTGAGGTCGGCCCCGGCATGGGACTTGTCACCGAGCAGCCCGCCGAAGAGGTGCAGCCACACCACGACCGGCAGCAGCAGCGCGACCGCCGCGGAGGCGGAACGGCGCCACAGCGCTCCGGCCAGCAGTACGGGAATGAGCAGGCCGAACCACGGCAGGAAGGTCTCCACCAGGCTGCCGAGGCCCCCTCGATCCGTGATCCACGCGTGCAGCAGCATGAGCAGGCCGAGCAGCAGTGCCAGCACCGCCGGCACCCGGCCGCGCTGCCAGGGACCGGGCCGCGAGACGGCGCCCATGGCCCGGCGGGCGCCCGCGCGCCCGGCACCGGAGCCGGTGTCCCGGTGGCCGGCGCCTCCCTGCCCGGTCTCCACCGTCTCGACCGGCGTCATCGTGCGTCCTCGCTCACTGCCGGTCACGGCTGCATCCTCGGGTCCTGGGTGGGGTCGGCGAACATCTTCGGGCAGCCGTCGTCGACCGCTTCGGGGCGCAGTTCATAGTGCCAGGGCTCGTTGCGGTAGATCTGGCACAGCCCGTACTCGGCGCCGTGCCCGGACAGCCAGGCCGTCGCATCCGACTGCCCGAGGTCGACCGCGTCCCCCGACACGTGAGGAGACGTGTCCGCGGTGGCCACCCAGCGGGCGGCCTCCTCCCGGGACCCGTACTTGGAGACCGCCTCACGGAGAAGCTGATCTTGGTACGCCGAGGAACGCCAGCCGGTGTTGACGTAGAACGTGACGCTGTCGTCCGCGGCAGCCGTCGCGGCCCGGCGGAGGGCACTGAGGAGATCCGGGTCGAGCCTGGCCACCGCTGGAAGCGCGTCGTCGAAGACGGTCACGCCGCCGGGGACGAAGCCGTCGGCCTCGCCGATTCCACCCCTGGCCTCGCGGAGTGCGTCGCGATGGTCACGGCGAGGCACCTGCCTGGGCGACGCGGCCGGGGAAGCGGCGGAGGGCGGGGAGTCGGTGGCAGACCGGGAGCCCGAGGGTTTCTGCTCGTGGGAGACGCAGGCTGTGGCGGTCACTGCTGTGGCGGCTGTCAGGCCGACGGCGAGGACCCTGCGAATCCGGTGGGTCGTCGCTCCTGCTGACGGTGCGGGTCGATGCATACCGCCAGTCAAGACAGCGCGGTGTTGCCGACACGTATGCGGTTTTCGATACGCCGACAATATGCGCCGACTCGTAGCGTCAACGACCTGCGTGCGTTGATCGTTCGAGGAGGAACCCCTCACAGGCGGCCCGGGTCGAGCGTTCCACTCGAGCAGGATGCCGGTTGGCTGTCAGCCGAACATCCCCGCGTAGGGGTCCGGTTCGCCGGTCATCGGGTCCAGGCCCGCGTGGAACCGGCGTTCCTGCTCCGCGTGATGGACGAAGGTGCCCACTCGTCCCCACAGTGAGAGGTCGCTCAGGGGGCACTCGTCGAATGCGGCGGTCATGACGCGCCGCAGGAATTCGGTCATACCGCAGTCGAACAGGGCCCAGTGGGGATCGTCGTGTCTCCTCCAGACGACCACAGGCCATCGGTCGGGGTCCGGTCCGGTCATCAGCCAACCGAGTTCGTTCGCGTTGCATCCGCTGCCCCAGGGCAGAACTCGGTCAGCGCCCAGTCCGACGCCGGGTACTCCGCCCTCCATGGTCCACATTTCGCGGAAGCCGGCCACGTGACCGGTGATGGATGCCTGCCAGCCGTTTCCGGTCGGCAGAGGCGGGAGGACGATCAGGCCATCGATGCAGCCGCCACCGTAGACGGCCATGAAGTCTCGATAGTCGGTCTGGAGAGGAGTGCCCAGGTCGGCCTCGGCTGCCGTCCAGTCCACCTGCTCGTCCGCGCCCCATTCGTGGGGCAGGATCCGCTGCAGCGCCTCTATGCCGGTTCGACTGCCCATCCGTCCTCCTGGCTGATGGTCCTGGTGCTGGTGCACGATATCCGGCCGAACGCCGGCAGGTGCGGCCGGGTGAGCAGCGGCGAGTTCGTCCGCCGGCCGCGCCGTCCCGGTGCCCCTGTTCGTCCCCGAACCGACCTCCGCCGAACTGATCGGCCGGGTGCGCTCGGCGCAGGTGGGGAAGCGGAGTGTCCCGCAGGGGCGCGCCCGCGGTCCGGGCGTTCCGCGGTGCCGGCTTGCGTCAGCGGGAGGGTTCGATTCCCCAGGTGGCGGCCAGGGCTGCGGCGGCCGCGCGGTTGGGGAGGTCGAGCTTGGCGAGGATGTGCTCGATGTGGGTCCCTACGGTGCGCGGCGTGATGTACAGCCGCCCGGCGATCTCCCGGTTGGTGCGGCCGGCGGTCAGTTCGGCAAGCACCTGGAGCTCCCGCGGCGAGAGTCCGCCGGGTCGCCGCCCGTCCGCGGCGCGGTCGGCCGCGGCGCGGGCCTCGGGCGGAGGGCCCGCGTGGGAATCGACGGCCGCGGCGAGGGCCTCGGTGAGCAGGATGACCACGGCGCGCGCGGGATCGGGCGCGCGCCGCGGCCGACGGGTGCTGACGTTCAGCATGCCGACGTACCTGCCGTCGGCGGCGAAGAGGCACTGGGCCACGCCGTCCTCGATGCCGAGGGGACGCAGCACCTGCTGGAAACCCGGTGACGCCGCCAGGAGCTGCCGGGGGACGTCCATGAGCCAGAGACCGCCTCGGGCCGGGCTGCGGAGCACGGGGAAGACCGGGTCGTGGTGAAGGCGGGTTTCGATGTACGCCGTGGCGTCGTCCGGGTAGCTCCCGGCCAGGGTGGTGTGGCGCCGGCGCAGCGGATCCCACCGGGCCAGGGAGGCGTGGTCGTACTCCATCACCTCCGACAGCGCCGCCAGGACCCCGTCGACGCCGGCCGCGCCGCTCGTGGCGCTCCTGGCGGCCTCACGGACGTGGACGGCCGCGTCCAGGATGTCCGCCGTGCTCCGCTCCGCTGCCATCCTCCAAGGATGATCATGTACCGGGCGTACGTCAATCGCGAAGGGTGTCGTGGACGACCTGCCCGTCCACGACGGTGAGGACGACGGGCATCTCCGGGATGTCGTGGGGGTCGGCGGTGAGCAGGTCTCCGTCGAGCACGCAGAGGTCGGCGACCTTGCCCGGCTCCAGGGAGCCCTTCCAGTCGTCGGCGAAGTCCTGCCAGGCCGCGTCGATCGTGTACGTACGGAGCGCCTCGGCCAGGCCGATGCGCTGCTCGGGGCCGCTGACCCGCCCGGCGGCCTTCGACTCGCGCAGCACCATCGTGGCGACGCCCTGCCGCCAGTCCGGGTACGTCACGGGTGCGTCGGACCCGCTCGCGACCCGCACCCCGGCGTCTATGGCATCGCGGTAGGGCCATGCGTACGCGGCCCGGCCGGCGCCGACGAACGCCTCCTCCATGTCGGCGACGGTCCACTTGATGGTGGGGTTCATGTTGACGCCGAAGCCGTGCGCGGCCAGTACCTTCATACTGTGCGCGGTGAGGAAGTCGCCGTGGATGACGTAGTGGCGGGCGTCGGGCCGCGGGTGCTCGGTCATGGCCGCGGCGAAGGCGTCCGCGACGGTGTCGATACCCCGGTCACCAGTGACGTGTACGCCCAGCTGGTACCCGGCGGCGTGGGCGTGCCGGATCATGGCTTCGATCTCGGCGACCCGCTCGGCGTCGGTCTCACCGCCGACGCACAGGGATCCGCAGCCTCCGCCGACATACGGCTCGTGCATCCACGCGGTCTTGTTGGGGACGACGCCGTCGGCGAAGATCTTGACCCCGTGGATCGCGAGTCGGCGCGGATCGGCGTCGCCGGAGTCGGCGAGGGCGGTGAGGCCGCGGGCGAACTCCTCGGCGGTGCTCGCCATTCCGCTGGGCAGCAGCAGGACGCCGAGGCGAGCGGTCAGTTCGCCGTCGGCCAGCAGCCCGCGGTACACGTCTAGGGTCTCCGTGCCGAGCGCGCCCCGCATGATGCCGTCACCGCCGGGGCCCAGCCCGGGCTCGGTGTAGCTGGTCACGCCGAGGCGGGCGAGCTTGGCGAGGGCCGACCTGATCGCGTCGGTCCGCTCCTGCCTGCTGAGCGGTGGCAGCGCGTTCTGGACGAGAGCCTGGGCCCCCTCGTGGAGGAGCCCGGTCGGCTCCCCGGTCTCGTCCACGACGATGGCGCCGCCGGGCGGCGCGACGGTGTGACGGTCGATCCCGATGAGCTCGAGCGCTTTGGAGTTGACCCAGGTGGCGTGCCCGGAGAAGGAGTACAGGACGACGGGGTGGCCCGGGCTCACGGCATCGAGGTCACTCCGCGAGGGCAGCCGCGACGGGTCACCCACGCACTCGTCGAGGTACCCGGTGTCCCAGCCGTGCCCTGTGATCCACTGCCCGTCCGGAACCCGCCCGGCGGCCTCCCGTACCGCCTCGGCCACGTCCGCGAGGGAGGACACGGCGGGATGGCCGAGGTCGAGGGAGAGCGGCGGCGTCGCCATGCCGAAGGCGCATCCGTGCAGGTGGGAATCGTTGATGCCGGGAAGCAGCGTCGCCCCGCGCAGGTCGATCACGCGGGTGCCGGGACCGACCAGCGGCGCGACGTCTTCCCTCTCCCCCACGGCGCTGATGATCCCTCCGGTCACCGCCAGGGCCGAGGCGACGGAGAACTCCGCATCGACCGTGACCACCCGTCCACCGAGAAACACCAGGTCCGCGTACGCGTCCACAGAAGGTCCTTTCCACACCGGGGGCACCACGGCCACCCGCGAAACAGTCTCCTGAGGACTATGGCCAGGACCCGGTGGCCGGCACATCGGTCATTCCACCGATACGCGCTCGGCGTCGGTGCGCTGTGCCAGGGAGATCGCCCCGGTGGCCTCGGCGGCCGGCGGTTGACGGCTCTCGTCGCCCGTGGAGGGGGAACGTGTGGCTCAGTACTCCTGCTCGTCCACCGCGAGGGGGATGCGTATGGCGAGCAGGGCGACGTCGTCGTCGTTGTCGGCGGGGCGGGAGCGCTGCAGCAACTGATCCGTGAAGGTCTCCAGAGGACGGTGGGCCAGAGCCGCCGCGTGCCGTCGCAGTACCTCCATCCCCGTGTCCAAGGGGCGCCTGCGACCTTCGATGAGGCCGTCGGTGTAGAAGACGAGCGTGGCGCCGGGAGGCAGCGTGACGGTGGCGTCGGGCCGGGGCCGACGCGTCCCGGTGCCGAGGAGCAGGCCGTTCGCCCCGTCCAGGTAGTTCGTCAGGCCGTTGTGGTGGACGAGGAGCGGGGGCGGGTGGCCGGCGCTCGTCCACCGCAGGCGCCAGGTACCGGCGGGGCCCGAGCTGAGCCGGGCAAGGATCATGGTGGCCATGCGGACGTCGGTGATGTGCCTCATGGCCTGATCCAGTTCCTCGACGATGCGGTGCGGCGGCTGGTTCCGGGACCAGGTGTAGGCACGCAGCATGTTCCGTAGCTGGGCCATCCCGGCCGCCGCTTCGAGGTCGTGTCCGACGACGTCGCCGATGACCAGCGCGGTGCCGTCGTACGGCAACGGGAAGGCGTCGTACCAGTCCCCTCCGACGTGCGAGGCGTCCGGCGCGGACAGGTAGCGGGCGGTCATGGCGAGGCCGGGCAGGCTCGGGAGCTGGGGCAGCAGGTAGCGCTGCATGGTCTCGGCGACCTGGGCCTGCCTCGTGTAGTGGCGGGCGTTCTCCAGGGCCAGGCCGATGCGCCGGACGATGTCCTCCAGCAGACCGAGATCGTCCGGGGTGAAGGCCCGGGCGTCCTCTCCGGAGCGCCCCAGCGTCACGGCTCCCAGGACTTCGCGCGGCCCGCGAATCGGCGCGATGGCCGCGGTCTTCATTCCCGTCGCCTCGAAGAGCCTGCGCTGTTCCACGGCGATTCCCGTGTCGGGCGGTCCCTGGTAGGTCTCCGGACCGGCCAGGTAGGAGGCGATACCGCGCAGGGCCCGGGACAGGGGCATGGGTGAGGCGGCGGAGACCCGTGGCATCGGGCCCTGCAGATCCTCGCGCCGGATCAGCGTCCCGCCCTCGGCATGGACCACCAGGTGCCGTGACACCTCGTCGTCCTCGGTGACCAGGTCGACCACGGCCCAGTCCGCCAGCCGCGGAACCATCAGTGCCACTACCCGCTGCAGGGCCTCGTCCACATCGTTGTTGGAGATCAACTGGGCCGTGGTCTCGGCGAGCAGGGCGAGCCGCTCCAGTTCGGACAGGACCGTGCTCGAACGCGGCTCCGCGTCTGCGCAGACCCGACTGGTGTTGTCCAGCATGACCGCTCCCCTGGTCCTACACGTGCTCGGCGCAGGACTTTCCGGCCGACGTCGGAGCAGGTTGTCCCCACTCACTGCGGTCATTGTCGCGATACCGAGCCACAGGTGCCAAGGGCGGAGGAAAACACGGTGGGTGAAGGGGAGGCTCGTCTTCCGTCCCGGCACGTCCGTCAGGCGAATCCGCTCCGTGCCGCCACGGCTCAGGCGCGGGTGGCGGAGCCGGGGCAGAACGCCCGGCTCCGGCCATGGCCGGAGCCGGGCGCGGCGGCGCTCCGGGCCGCGGTGGGACTGCTTCTCTCAGGCGGCCGTGCGGGGCAGGATGCGGTGGGCGTTGGCGGTGGTGAGCGCCCGCCAGCCGTCGGCGCCGTCGGGCGCCGGGGCGGTGTCGAGGCTAGCGACGTGCGCCTCGACGCTCGCGGCGGGGGTCCAGCAGTGGTCGCTGCCGTACAGCAGCCGGTCCGGGCCCACGAGTCCCAGCAGAGCGGGAAGCTGCCGGGGCAGGGCGGGCCCGGCGAGGTCGTAGTAGAGGCGGCCGAGCTGTTCGACGGCGCCGGGGGCCTCGGTGCCCGGTGGCATGAACATCTTCATGAACCCGTCGATACGGTCGGCCAGGACCGGCAGTGCGCCGCCGCAGTGCGGCACGATCACCGTCAGGCCGCGGTGCCGGTCCAGGGTGCCGGACATGAGCAGGTCGGTGACGGTGCGGGCGGTGTCGAAGACGAACTCGACCATCGGGCGGGGACGGCCGAGGGCGGACTGCTCCCAGCACACCGGTGAGGTCGGGTGCAGGAAGACGACGGCGCCGCGCCGGTCGAGTTCGGCCCACACCGGCTCCAGGTCCGGGTTGCCGAGGTAGGTGCCGTGGGTGTTGGTCTCCAGAGCCACGCCGTCGGCGTTCAGGGTGTCGTAGGCGTAGGTGATCTCCGCCAGCGCGCCGTCGACGTCCGGGAGGGGCAGCGAGGCGAACAGGCCGAACCGGCCGGGATGCTCGCGGACGGTGTCGGCGCCGGCCTCGTTGACCTCACGGGCCAGCCGGCGGGCTGCGTCGTCGTCGCCGAAGTGGACGCCCGGGGAGGAGATCGAGAGCATCGAGGTCTCCACGCCGCAGCGGTCCATCAGTTCCAGGTGCGCGGCAGCCGACCAGGTGGGCCAGGCGGGGACACCGTCGGGCAGTTCGTGACCGGCGGCCCGTGCCCGGCGTACGTAGGAGTCGGTGACGAAGTGGGCGTGGACGTCGAGGTAGCCGGGGGCTGCGGTGGTCACGCGGCTTTCCCTTCTGCGGCGGACGGACGGGAGTCGGGGCGACGGTGGTCAGTTGCCTGTGCGCCACTTGTGGTCGGGCAGGAAGTTCACGTCGTACTGCTGCGGCACGGTTGCGAACTTGTGCGGCTCGGGGACGTACGGCCGTTGGGGCACGGTGAGTTCGTCCGTGGGGGTGCCGAGGTTCTCGAAGAACCGCTCGAAGGTGCCGCCGGGGCCGGCGGCGACGCCGACGATCCGGCTGTGGTGGCGCTCGATGCGGTAGGCGTGCGGGCAGTTCTTCGGTACGAAGCCGAAGTCGCCCGCCGTGAGCAGCCTCTCGTACTGCTCGCCCTCCAGATCCTCGACGAACAGGCGCACCGCACCGTCCGTGATGTAGAAGACCTCGTAGGTGTCCGGGTGGGAGTGGGCCGGGATGACGTCCCCCTTGGGCCCCTCGCAGGTGAAGAAGTTGAAGGTGTTCTCGGTCTGCTCGCCGCCGGCATAGACGGTGAACATGTCCGTGAAGAGGTGGGCGCGGTCACCCATGCCCTTCTCGATGAAGTAGGGCTTGCCCGGCTCGGTGGGGATGTGGGAGCGCTCGCGGTAGCGGGTGGCGAACTCGATGGTCATGGTGGTCCTTGCTGATCGCGGGAATCGCGGAAACGCGCGGCGCACTCGGCCGGGGATGCCGCGGGAGCGACGGGACGCGGCCGTGGGCAGGCGCCCGCGGCACCGCGCGTCGTCGGGACGGCGTACCGGAAGCCGCAGGACCGGGACCCGTACGGCTCGTCCGCGGTCGCGCTTCCTTCCGCCCCAACCTAGGACCGCCACGACGGACTGATCCGCATACACTCGGGCACGCGATGAAGGAAAACGGACAGTTCGCGGCCGACCGTCGGCCGAGCGGAATCCCGAGGGTGCCGTACCGCCCGGCCCCGGGCAGACCTCCGGGCCTGGACGTCCTCGACCTGTCCGGGCTCGCCGCCCGTGCCGCCGAGCGGGAGCTGCCGCTGACCCTGCCCGCACGGCCCGCCTTCCATCTGATCGTCGCGGTGCGCGGCGGGCGGCTGGCGTGCTCGGTGGACTTCACCTCCTGCACCGCGGGGGCCGGCGACTGGCTGTGGGTGTGGCCCGGGCAGGTCCTCCAGTTCCCGGACGGGCCCGGGGACTGCGACGCCACCGTGCTGGTCTTCCCGACCGGCTTCCCCAGCGCCGCGACCGACGCCCTGATCCGCGACGGCGAGCACGCCCCGTACCGCCTCGTCTCGCCGGGCGCGGCGCGTCAGGCGGCCCTGCTCCGCTACCTCGACGCACTCGTCGAGGAGCACAAGGAGCTGCCCGGTCTGACGCTGGAGGCGTACATCGAGACGTTGCGCGACCTGCTCTCGGTGATCCTCATCCGGCTCGCCCACCTCGCCGACCCGCGGAAGCAGACGCGCTCCGCCGGCAGCGAGCCGTTCCACCTGTTCCGCCAGGCCGTCGAGGAGGGCTTCGGACGGACCCACCGGGTCGAGGACTACGCCGACCAGCTCGGATACAGCGCCCGCACGCTCACCCGGGCGACCCGGGCGGCCCTCGGGTGCGGCGCCAAGCGCTACATCGACGACCGGGTGCTCCTGGAGGCGAAACGCCTGCTCATCCACACGTCCCTGCCGCCCGCCGCGATCAGCGAACGCATCGGCTTCGCCTACCCGACGGTGTTCAGCGCCTTCTTCCGCCAGCACACCGGGATGACGCCGACCGAGTTCCGGTCCCTGACGAAGCCCTGAACCGGCGACGGGTCACGCCGCGCTGTGACCGGCCGTCCTGGCGATCCACTCGATGGGAAGGGGTCTCACACGCCTTCTTCGGCCAGCGCCTTGATGCCGCGAAGGGTGGCCTCCATCCCCGCGCGCAACTCCTTCATGCGGAAGGCGATGACCTCCTCCTCCCGGTCCGGCCAGCGCTCGAGGGCCAGCGTGACTCCGCTGCGGCCCGGCCCTACGAGGACCGACTGCCGCAGCCTGGTGCCCCCGCCCTCGGACTCGAGTTCGTAGCGCCAGGACGCCATGGGCCCGGCCGGGTCCAGCGTCGGTTCTCCATATCGGCCGTCCGCATCCATGACGGCCCAGGCGAACACCCGCTGCTCGTCCAGCTCGACCACCTGAGAGACGGTCCGCCACTCACCGAGCTGCTGGTGGTGGTTGTAGCCCGCGAAGCGGGCACCCACTGAGGGCCGCTCCGCGCCACCGAGCCATTCGACCCGCCGCAGCTCCGGGCTGAGCCGGGCGGGCAGACGTATGTCCGTCACCAGTTCCCAGACCCGCGGCACGGCCGCCTCGACTTGGACATCGCAATGTACGGTCGGACCGTCGGAGAATCGCACGTCGCCCCCTCAATGCCAGGTCGCCCGATCATTCACGACTTGCTTTCACGTACGCAACCGGCACGGGCACGCACGAGGCACGGCTTCGATCCGTTCGTACCGGGCTGCGAGGTCGACGTGCCGGGGTCCCGGTTGTGAGGCTGTGTGTCCGACCGTCACGCGCGCGTCGCGGCTCGGACGATCGCCGTCGGGGCGGCCGGCCGTCCGCTCACCCCGTCACCGGTGCCGGGCCGTGCTGTGCCGGTCGGGCGGTGAGCCGCTCGCGTCCCCAGACGGCCAGCGGCTCGAGCGCGTCGTTGAGGCGCGTGCCGTCCTCCGTCAGCGAGTACTCGACGCGCGGCGGCACCTCGTCGTAGGAGACACGACGCACGATCCCGTCCGCCTCCATCTCACGCAGGTGGGAGGCGAGCACCTTCTCGGTGATGCCCGGAATCAGTCGGCGCAGCTCGCCGAAGCGGCGGTAGGGATGCTCGTGCAGTGCCCAGAGGATCAGCACCTTCCACTTGCCGCCGATGACCTCCATCGCGGTGTCGATCCCGCAGACGTGCCCGTCTGGCGCACCCGGCCGGTTCAGCGTCGTCATGCCCCACCCCTCGTGACGTGCTCACTCACCCCAGGGTAACCACCCACTCGAAAGTGCGTACTTGATCGACTTCGCGTCTCGGACCAGCCTGATCCGCATGACGAAGCACACCGTTGAGAAGACCTCCCTCACGCTGCTGGGCCTCGGCGCGATGGGGACCGCTCTGGCCCGTACCTGGCTCGCCGCCGGTCACCGGCTCACGGTCTGGAACCGCAACCCGGCCCGCGCCGCGGCGCTCGCCGCCGAGGGGGCCCTGGTCGCGGACAGCGCCGCCGAGGCGGTCGCGGCCAACACCCTCGTCGTCGTCTGCCTGCTCGACGACGCGTCAGTCGGTGAGGTCCTGGCCGGCAGCGACCTGACCGGCAAGGACCTGGTCAACCTGACCACCGGCACGCCCGCCCAGGCCCGCGCCCGTGACGAGTGGGCCCGCGAACGCGGCGCCCGCTACCTGGACGGCGGAATCATGGCTGTCCCTCCGATGATCGGTGTCCCGGAGGCCGGCGGCTACGTCTTCTACAGCGGCTCGCCGCAGCTGTTCGAGCGGCACCGGGAGACGCTGGGCGTCCCGGTCGGCACCACCTACGTCGGAGAGGACGCGGGCTTCGCGGCTCTCCACGACGTGGCGCTTCTCAGCGCCATGTACGGGATGTTCGCCGGTGCCGCCCACGCCTTCGCGCTGATCCGCAAGGAGGACATCGACCCCGTCTCGTTCGCGCCGCTGCTGGCCGACTGGCTGGTCGCGATGGCCCCGGGGGTTCACCAGACCGCCGACCAGCTGCAGAGCGGTGACTACACCAAGGGTGTCGTGTCCAATCTCGCCATGCAGGTGGCCGGCACACCGACCTTCCTGAGCACCGCCGAACAGCAGGGCGTCAGCACGGAACTGCTCGATCCGTACTTCGAGTTGATGCGCCGACGCCTGTCGGAGGGAAGCGGCGAGGAGGACCTGACAGGTGTGATCGACCTGCTGGCGCGCTGACTGGGCGGCACGCGTGTGCTCGGCTCCGGCACGTGGATCACCGTCGACGACGCGCGCCGGCCGAGGACCGGACGGTACCGATGAAGTCGAACCGGCAGGTCTGCACGCAGACGCCGGCCGCAGGCGCGGCGCTGGACGCGCTGCCCGTCCGGCGGTGGGCACTGCCCCCGGCCGACCAGCGGGGCCTCCATCGGAGGTTCCCGCGCGGCCTGCAGGGCCTTCGGTCGCGCAGGCCGACCCCACAGGGTTCCCGACCGTCGACTCGACTTCACCGGGGCGCCATTGACGCGCGTAGCTCGTTGCCGCACGCTGGGCTCCGGTTGTTGTCGACTCAACGGTCGGGAGGCCGGGATGTTCAGACGCGCGTCACGCCTGCTCCTCTCCTTTGTCATGCTCATGGCTGGTGCAGCGGTCGGGGTCAGCACCACCGCCGGCACAGCGCACGCCGACTCCTGCTACACCTGGAACCGCACCCTCTCCCAGGGGTCCTCCGGCAGCGACGTCACCCAGCTCCAGATCCGGGTCGCCGGCTGGGTGACCTCCGGAGAGCGGCTCTCCTACGACGGCCAGTACGGCGCGCGGACCGCCGCAGCCGTCAAGAAGTTCCAGGCCGCGTACGGACTGAGCGCGGACGGCGTCGCCGGCCCCGCGACCTTCAGCAAGATCTACGCCCTCCAGGACGCGGACTGCACGCCCGTCCACTTCAGCTACGCCGAACTCAACAAGTGCAACTCGGACTGGTCCGGCGGCGCGGTCTCCGCGACCACCGCCAAGGCGAACGCCCTCAAGACCATGTGGAAGCTGGAGGCGATGCGCCACGCCCTCGGCGACGTCCCGATCACCATCTCCAGCGGCTTCCGCTCCCGCGCCTGCAACAACGCGGTGGGCGGCTCCGCCACCAGCCGACACCTCTACGGCGACGCGGCGGACCTCGTCGGCTCACCGTCCCTGTGCCGGCTCGCCCAGCAGTCCAGGACGCACGGCTTCTCGGAGATCCTCGGCCCGGGCTACCCCGGCCACAACGACCACACCCACGTCGCCTTCGACCCGTCACCGTACTGGTCGGCTCCCACCTGCGGCATCTGACGGCACCCACGGCGCAGGCCCGCGTGACGGTGGAGGTGTCGAGCCTTCACCGGCCACGCGGGCCTTCGCGCCCCACCGCAGACTCACGCCGGAACCGGCGGACGGCGGACGGCGGACGGCGGACGGCGGACGGGCAAGTGGACGCACCGCTGCCTCGCGAGGCCAAGACCCGCTCCGGGCCGCGCGCCCGGGTCCCATGCGCTCGCGATCACACGCCCGTTCGGCAGCGCCACCCGCGCTTGAACGTTTCAACCATCAACCTCCACTTTAGGGAGAGACTGACACTGGAAAACGGTGACTCACGTCACACCCGACTCCTGTCAGCAATCGGGGCGCCGTCTCGTTCAGGGGGCACGCGAACGAGACAGGAGCGCTGTCATGAAGCACCGCATAGTCGTCCTCGGCGCCGGATACGCCGGAGCCTTCGCCGCCGGCAACCTGGCCCGCAGGCTCTCCCCCGCCGACACCGAGATCACCGTCGTCAACGCCGTGCCCGACTTCGTCGAGCGGATGCGCCTCCACCAGCTCGCCGTCGGCCAGGACGTCGCGTTCCCCAAGCTCGCCGACGTCTTCGCGGGCACCGGGGTACACCTGCGCCTCGCCCGCGTCACCGGCATCGACCCCGGGCGCGGTTCCGTCGCCGTGACCGGCGAGGACGGTGACGGCGAGATCGGGTACGACACGCTGCTCTACGCGCTGGGCAGCTCCGTGGCCCACCACGACGTCCCCGGCGTGGCCGAGTACGCCTACGACGTGGCCGGCCGGCCCTCGGCCCTGCGGTTGCGCGAGCGCCTGACCGGCCTGGGCGAGGGTGGCACCGTGCTGGTCGTCGGCGAGGGACTGACCGGTATCGAGACCGCCACCGAGTTCGCCGAGTCACGGCCCGACCTCTCGGTCTCGCTCGCCGCCTGCGGCGAGCTGGGCGCCTGGCTCTCCCCGAAGGCCCGCCGCCACCTGCGCCAGGCCTTCGACCGGCTCGGCGTCACCGTCCACGAACACACCCGCGTCACCGCCGTGGAGCCGGCACGCGTGCTCACCGCCGCCGGGACGACCGTCCCGGCCGACGTCACCGTGTGGTCGGCCGGGTTCGCCGTGCATCCGCTCGCGGCCGCCGGCGGCCTGGAGGTGGCCGAGACCGGCCAGATCGTCGTCGACCGCACCATGCGCTCGGTCTCCCACCCGGACGTCTACGCCGCCGGTGACTGCGCCTACGCGATCGGCGACAACGGACGCCCACTGCCGATGTCCTGCGCCTCGGCCGGCTTCACCAACATGCAGGCGACCGCCGCGATCATCGCGCGCCTGACGGGCGGCGGCATTCCGACCACCGGGCTGAAGTACTACGGCAACCACATCAGCCTCGGGCGGCGGGACGCGATCTTCCAGATGGTGGACGGGGACGTCCGCTCGAAGTCCTGGTACCTGGGCGGCCGGACCGCCGCGCGGCTCAAGGCGGGCGTGCTCAAGGGGGCCGCGTTCGGCATCGCCCACCCCACCTTCGGCGTGCCGAAGCGCAGGCGCCGCCTGGCCGCCACGGACGACCGGTCCGGTACGAGGGTCGCCGCCGCCTAGGCTGTGCCGCATGGACAGCGCAGCCATCGATCGGTTCGAGGCCAGCCGGGGCAGGCTGGCCTCGCTCGCGTACCGTCTGCTCGGCTCGGCCGCCGACGCCGAGGACGCCGTTCAGGACACGTTCCTGCGCTGGCAGGCCGCGGACCGCGAACGGGTGGAGGTCCCGGAAGCATGGCTGACCAAGGTCCTCACCAACCTGTGCCTCGACCGGCTCCGCTCGGCTCGGGCACGGCACGAGCGTGCCGCCGGTGCCTGGTTGCCCGAGCCGCTCCTCGAGGGCGACCCGATGCTCGACCCCGCCGACACCTTCGAGCAGCGCGAATCGGTGTCCTTGGCCGTACTGACCCTGATGGAGCGGCTCTCGCCGGTCGAGCGGGCCGTGTACGTCCTGCGTGAGGCGTTCTCCTACAGCCACGCCGAGATCGCCGGGATTCTCGACATCACCGAGTCCGCGAGCCAGCAGCACGCCCACCGGGCCCGGGCCCGGGTCACCGCCGAGCGCCGCCGCGGCGGCGAGCCCGACCCCGCGGCCGCGCGCCGGGTGGTGGAGGAGTTCCTGGCTGCCGCCACGTCGGGGCGCACCGAGCGGCTGGTGGCACTGCTCACCGACGACGTGACGGCGGTCTCGGACGGCGCCGGACTGGCCAGGCGGCTGCTGCGGTACACGACGCGCGAGCGCGTCGCCTCCTTCGTCCGGGCCGGCTTCAAGCCCACGGCGGCGAAGCGTCGGCTGGCCGGCGGCTCACCCGCGTTCCACATCGCGCTGGTCAACGGCTCCCCGGCCGTCATCGCCGTGGTCGAGGACCGGGTCGTGGGCGCCGTGGCGTTCGGGGTCAGCGACGGCAGGGTCTCATCGCTGCACGGGATCGCCGCCGCGGACCGGCTGGCGCGTCTCGGCGAGGCCTGGCGGCGGCACGAACCCGACGTGCCGGTCATCGACGCGTGGTGACCGGAGCCACCCGAGTGCGGTGAACCGACGGCCGTGTCCCGGCAGTGGCGGACGCGGACGCCCCGTCGGCGCCCCGGCGAAAGGAAAAAATGCGTCGACAACGCCCCGCCGTACCCGGCAGAGTGGCCGCCCGTGACGAGCAGCGAACTGTGGACCCGTGAGACCGCCGACCGCTACGACGCCGAGGAGACCGAGATGTCCTCGGCCGCCGTCCTCGGTCCGACTCTCGACTTCCTCGCCGGACTCGCCGGAGACGGCCGGGCCTTGGAGTTCGCGATCGGGACGGGACGCGTGGGCGTCCCGCTCAGGGAGCGCGGCGTCCCGGTCGTGGGCATCGAACTGTCCGAGCACATGGCCGCCGTCCTGCGGCACAAGGTCGACGAGGACGCGCTTCCGGTGGCGATGGGAGACATGGCCACCACCACCGTCCCCGGCGACTTCTCCCTGGTCTATCTCGTCTACAACACCATCACCAACCTGCTCACGCAGGACGAACAGGTCGAGTGCTTCCGCAACGCCGCACGCCATCTGCGGCCCGGCGGCCGATTCGTCATCGAACTGGGCGTGCCGCCACTGCGGTGCCTGCCTCCCGGGCAGGTCGCGGTGCCGTTCGACGTATCCGAGCGCCACCTCGGCTTCGACACCTTCGACCTCGTCGAACAGATCCTCACCTCGCACCACTTCACCCGCGACGGCGACGACGGCCGCTATCGCCGCGGCAACTCGCGGCACCGGTACGCCTGGCCGGCGGAGCTCGACCTGATGGCTCGCATCGCCGGACTCGAACTGGAACGTCGGGTCGCGGACTGGGACGGGGCGCCGTTCACGCAGGAGTCCGCGAAGCACATCTCGGTGTGGCGCAAGCCGGTCTGAGGTCGCCATCGGGCCGCGGGCCACCTCGGAACCCCGTTGCTATGGTGGCCCGATGCCATCGGTCAAGCAGGTCCAAGTCACCTTCGACTGCGCGTCTCCCGAGCGGGTCGGTCGCTTCTGGTGCGAGGTACTGGGGTACGTCCCGCCGCCGCCCCCGGAGGGGTTCGCCACGTGGGACGATTTCAATCGCTCGCTGCCGCCGGAGAAGCGGGACGCGTGGTTCGTGGCCAGTGACCCCTCAGGTGTGGGCCCGCGACTGTACTTCCAGCGCGTTCCCGAGGGGAAGGTCGTCAAGAACCGGGTGCATCTCGATGTACGGGCCGGTACCGGACTCGTGGGTGAGGAGCGCGTGGCCGCGCTCGAAGCCGAATGCGCGCGACTGGTCGCGCTCGGCGGGGTGCGCGTGCGGCTGCTGACCGCCGACGAGGAGAACGAGTCGTGCCTGGTGATGCAGGACGTCGAGGGCAACGAGTTCTGCCTCGACTGACCCTCCTCCTGGATACCGAGGCGGCCGAGTCGACGGGGCTTCCCCGCGTCCAGGGGAGCCGGCCGCGGATCCGGTCGGGTGCGGGCGGGGCCCGGCCCGACCGGGCTTCACTCACCGCCCCCCAGGGATAGCGGGCCCCGCCCCCCCCGGGGGGGGTGGGCGGGACCCGCGGCCGGTGGGCGCTACCGCCGGGGTCGAGCGATCGACGGTCCAGGCCAGCAGGATGGCGAGCGGCATCATCAGCCAGGTGAGAGCGCTCGAGCGGACCGCGCGAAGGGACGGCCCAGAACCGGTTGCACCGATGATCTACGGCTACGTAGGCTCCATGTCGTATCGGGCAGCTGTTCGCCGCCCACGGGGGGCCAGAAAGTGAGTAGACCTATGCAGCCGACGTTCGTACTGGTGCACGGAGCCTTCGCGAACTCCTTCTCCTTCGCACCGCTCCAGGCCGAACTCGGCCTTCTGGGACACCGCTCGGTCGCCGTCGACCTCCCCGGCCACGGGTTCATGGCGACCTACTCCCACGCCTATCAGGCGCCGCAGGATCTCGTCGGTCTCGCCACCGCGCCGGGCTCCATCAAGGGAGTCACGCTCGCCGACAACGTCGCCCATCTCATCGGCATCCTGGAACGGGCCAAGGAGAACGGGCCGGTGATCCTCGTCGCGCACAGCCGTGGCGGTGTCACCGCCACCGCCGCGGCCAACGCACGCCCGGACCTCATCGACCGCGTCGTCTACGTTTCCGCCTGGTGCCCGGTCGACCTGGACGTCAACGACTATTACGCCGAACCGGAGATGGCCACGGTCGACGCCGCTTCGCTCGGCCTGGCGATGGTCGGGAACCCGGCCGAACTCGGGCTGTTGCGCGTCAACTTCCGCACCGCCGACCGTGACGCCCTCGCGGCGCTCAAAGCCGCCTTCCTCGCCGACGGCACGGAGGAGGAGTTCCTGACCTTCCTCAACACCTTCCAGCCGGACGAGAACCTCGACGTCGGCACCTCCGCCGACCGCGCGCAGGCAGCGACCTGGGGCCGCGTCCCGAAGACCTTCGTACGCCTCGCCGACGACGCGAGCATGCCCCTCGCCATGCAGGACCGACTGATCCGCGAGGGCAACACGCTGACACCGGACAACCCGTACGACGTCCGCACCCTCGACGGCAGCCACCTGAAGTGGCTTGTCGCCCCTGGACCGGCGGCCCTCGTCCTCGCGGAGCTCGCCGCGCTCACCGCTCCCAGGAGTTGACCGTCCGGCGACCTTGCCGCCTCCCCGAGCGCATCCACCGGTGCGGGTTCGGCGTGGCTCCGGCGAGCGCGCACCCCGCCATCGGCTGACTGTCGCCGACTTGGGGCAAGAGCACGTTCACCCCCAAGTACGTCACCTTCTCCGACGGTTTGCTCGGCGATCCGGTCGGCGTCGACGTCTCCTGAACCCGCCCCGCCGCACGGACCTCGCCGGGACAACGCCCTGGCGGGGCCTCGAAGTACGGCAGCGCGGCCGTCCACCACGACGCCGTCGCTCAGCACAACCCGGGGTGCCAGCAGGTGTGTTCCGTGGGCGAATCCGTCCCGGTGCGGCGGTCGCTCACCGCGGTGCAGGACGGCAGCGCCGGCCGCCCACTCGCCTTCGCTCCGTCGATCATGGTTGATAACCTCCCCGGATGAGTGCAACCTTCGACGATGCCGTCCGCGCCCGGCTGCAGGCCCCCAATATCTGGTACGTCGGTACTGTGTTCGCCGACGGAGCACCGCAGGTCAGCCCGATGTGGGTGGATCTGGAGGGAGAGGGTGAGCTGACGTTCAACACGTCGGTGGGCCGGGTGAAGGAAGAGAATCTGCGCCGCGATCCCCGCGTGTATCTCTCGCACGCGGACGCCGCCGATCCCTTCGACCGAGTACAGATCAGCGGGGTGGTGGCCCGCTTCGTCGAGGGCCAGGAGGCACACGACCGGATGGACCGGCTGGCCCGTAAGTACCTGGGCAGCGAACGATTCGAGTGGATCATGCCGGGGGAACGACGAGTCGCGGTGATCGTGCGTCCGGTCAAGGTGCGGCACATCGTCGGGGTGGAGCGGTTCCGGCCCGGTGGTCCCCGTCCCGCTCCCTGACGGTCGGCGTGGTCGTCATCGGCCCCGCTGTCGGCGGGCTCCTTCGGGAGGATGACCGGCGTCCGCTGGGATGCGTGGGATCGTTGCTGGTCCGCCGTGCGCGTCGCCGACCTCGACGTACTCCGCTGCTACGCCCTGCGCCCCTGACATCCCCGACCGGGGACTCGTGCCGGACTTCGAGCGTGCCGGCAGGGGCAGTTGTCGGAGCGTGCACCTCGTCGGCGGTCAGTCACCCGGCCTGATGCGCCCGCGCCAGGCTCCGGTCTCGCCGCCGCGGCCCTCGATGTACTCCTTGAAGCGCTGCATGTCGCCCTTCACCCGCCGGTCGATCACTCCCAGCATGTCACCGGTCTTCTCCGCGATGCCCGTGGGCTCGACGTCCATGACGAGCTCGACTCGGGTGTGCGTGTCGTCCAGCCGCTGGAAGTTGACCGTGCCCTTCTGCCTGCTGTCACCCGTGGTGGTGCGCCAGGTGATCCGCTCGTCGGGGAGCTGGTCGACGATCTCGGTCTCGAACTCGCGCTTCACCCCGCTGACCGTGGTGGTCCAGTGGTTGCGGCGCTCATCGAGCTGCCTGACTTCCTCCACTCCCTCCATGAACTGCGGGAACTCCTCGAACTGCGTCCACTGGTTGTAGGCGGTGTGCACAGGAACTCCGACTTCCACCGCTTCCTTGACCGTGCTCATCCGACAACCTTCCTCTCTGCTGGGTTCGTCACAGCGGTCGCCGAGACCAGGTCGCGGCCTCGGCTTGCCGACGCGAGTACCCGAGGACCACTCAGATAACGTCCGATCAGCGATGTTCATCGCGCGCCCCGGCCGGGACCGCTCCAACACCCCTGCGTCGAAGGTGCCCGCCCGGCCGCACGATGCGCCCTCGAAGGAGTCCGCGGCGGCATGGGCGCCCGTGCCCGGGGCTCGTCGAACGCCGAGGTGAGCAGCGTGGCGGCCGGGCGCGCCCCGGTAGTGCTTCGTGAAGCAGCTCCGGGGCCGCTCCGGCTTCCCTCTCGGCGTCAGCGCCGATGGACGCTGACCGCGTAACCGCCGCCGTCGTAGGGGTCGGCGTCCCAGGTGGCGAAGCGGTCGGTGAGCGTGAGGCCGGCCTCGGCGCAGTGGGCGTCGTAATCCGCCAGCGTGAGGCTCGGAGGCACGGGGAGATGCTCTTGGTCCAGGCCGAAACCGGCGACGAGCAGGCCACCCGGGCGCAGTGCCTGGGCCAGCCTCGCGGCGACGGCGGACTCCGTGCCCGGCGCGAGGAGCGGGAAGACGTTGCCTGCCGCGATGACGAGGTCGAAGCCGGAACCGACGCCCGCGGCGTCTGGGTCGAAGTCTGCGAGGTCGGCCTGCAGCCAGGTCAGCCGTGGCGCGTTGCGACGTGCCACGGCCAGCATGGAAGCGTCCTGGTCCACGCCCACCCCGTCGTAGCCGAGCTGGGCGAGTTGGATCAGGACCCGCCCGGTGCCGCAGCCGGCGTCCAGCACCCGTGCACCGGGAGGCACCAGCGTGGCGCACAAGCGCGCCTCGCCGTGGACGTCCTGTCCGCGTTCGGCGAGTTCGGCGAATCGGGCGGCGTACTCCTCACCCGACCTGCCACCGGTCAGCTGCTCCCATCGGTTCATGGTGGCAACCCTAATGTGACGGCCTGCCCGTACGGCGCGGACGCCCCCGCCTCCGGTCCGCCCGCCGGTACCGGCTCAGGCCGGTGCTCGCTCGGTCGCGGCAGGCGCGCCCTCCGGGCCGGTTCAGGCGCGGCGGGCGGCCCAGACGGTGCGCTCGGTGCGTACGGCGAGATCGTCGCGGCGCAGGATGCTGTGCGGGCCGTCCGTGTCGAGAAGCGCGTCGAGCGCGGCGAGGTCCTCAGGACCGAGTGCGGGTGCCGCGACGCCGCGGATGCGCTGGAGGCTGCCGTGGGCGTAGCGACCGATCGCTTCGCTGCGCCCGCCTTCGATGTGCACGGTGATGGTGCGCTCGGCCTCGACGGCGAACCCGGCCGCGGTCAGCATCGGGCCCCAGTCGGCGCCGCGGTGCGGGACGTGCTCGGCGTGGAAGCTGTCGGCCGCGGCATGGGCGCGCGCTTCGAGGCCGGGCCGGTCCTCGGGCGCGTCCGCGGGCAGGAAGCGGGGGAAGCCCGCGAGTTCGACGACGGCGAACAGGCCGCCGGGAGCGAGCAGGTCGCGGACGTCGGCCAGGACGCGGGCGGGGTCGGCCATGTGGTGCATCGAGGCCGAGGCCCACACCAGGTCCGGTGTGCCGAGGTCGGGCCAGTGGTCGGTGTCGAGGTCTGCCTGCACGGTCCGTACGCGCCTCTCGACGCCGCGGGCGCAGGCCTTCTCGCGCAGAAGCTGGAGGTGCCCGGCCGAGGTGTCGACGGCGGTTGTGTGCGCGTCCGGGAAGCGCTCGAGGAGAGCGAAGGTGCCCGCTCCCGTGCCGCAGCCCAGGTCGACGATCTGGCTCGGCTCGTTCCTCAGCGGCAGCCAGGCGGTGATGGACGCTATGTGCTCGGCGAGCACTTCGGCGTCGAGGTCGAGGATCTCCGCCTGGCCGGCGTCACCGTGCTCGCGGTGGCCACGATGGCCGTGGTCGGGGTGGTGGCCGTCTTCTCCCTGGTGGGAGGCGTGCCGATGCGTTCGGGTCATGACGACACCGTAAGCCGGTCATGCGCACGCCGCACGGATTCTTGCGCAATACGCAATACGTTGGCCGGGCGTGCTGCCCGCCGCGCAACATCAGCCACTGCACCGTGGTCTGAGCCGCGGGCACGGCCCGCTGTTCGCAGGAACCCCGGGCACTTCCTCAGTCGGCTTCGGCACCGTCGGCGCCGGCGTCCTTCTGGTGGCCGCGGCGGGCGTCGCGGTCGAAGATCCCCAAGATCTCGCACGGTCCCCCTTCCGCGCCGATGGCGTGCGGCATCATCGTGGGAAACTCGGCGGCCTGGTTGGTCTCGATGCGAAGGCGCCGGTGGCCGAGCATCAGGACGGCGGTGCCGGACAGCACCACGAGCCATTCGCGGCCCGGGTGGGCGCGCATGCGGGCGGGATTGTCCGGCGGCGGCTCGGTCATCCTCTGACGCACCACGCTCATACCGGGGTCACCCTTCACGGGCCAGCGCATCAGACCATGGGCGCCGTCGATCATCGGGCTGATGACGACGTCGTCGGCGGCGTTCTCCACGAGCTGGTCCAAGGTGGTGTCCAGGGCGCGGGCGAGGGTCACGAGCTGATCCAGGGCGAGTCGTCGTCGGCCGTTCTCGATGCGGCTCAGAGAGGACTGGCTGATGTTGGCTCGGGAGGACAGCTCCTCCAGCGACCAGCCCTGTGCGACACGCAGCGCGCGGATCCGTTTGCGTACGAGGCTGTCCAGCTGACCGTCTTCTTGCGTCATGTGCAACATGCTATGCCGGTGATGCAAAACGGGGGTCGGCACCGTCACCCTTCACCGGGCCCGTCGAGCAGGTGGATCTGGTGGTTCGCCGTGAGGCCCCGTCCGCGGTCGAACGCGGCGGCGAACGCGTCCTCGCCCAGCTCATCGCGAACGCGGGCCGTGGCCCGGTCCACGTCGGCGCGTTCACTCCCGGGGAGAGGCGCGTGCACGGATTCCCGGACGGCGGCGGCCGTCCCGAGCAGCGACGCGGCGTGGTCCATGTGCCCGGCGACGGCCCGGGCCCCCGCCAGTCCTTCGAGGGCGAGCGCCAGGGCGCGTGGGTCGCCCGTCGCGCGGGCCGCCGCGAGGCCCTCCCGGTGCAGCTTCTCGGCGAGTTCCGCGTCTCCTCGCTGCTCGGCGACGTAACCGAGTTGGGCGAGGATCAGGGCTTCGCCGGAGGCCACACAGAGGCGGCGATTCCACTCCAGCCAGGGATGAAGGCGGGCTTCGGCGGCATCCAGGTCGCCGCGTCGGCGGGCGCCCAGCGCCAGTCCTGTCGCGGCGAACTGCTCGGCCGGGCGGTGCGACTGCTCCGCGGCGAGGCGCCGGGCGCGCTCGTGCAGCTCAGTCGCCCGCGCGTCGTCGCCGGTGAGCAGGGCGACGCGGCCCAGCCTGGCCAGCCGGAAGGAGACCTGCGTCCAGAGCTGGAGTTCCTCCGCGCTGCGCAGACCGTGCCGGTGCAGGCGTGCCGCGCCCTCGTAGTCGCCGGCGATCTCGGCGAGTATCCCCAGCTGTTCCGACGCCTGCAGGCTGCCCCAGAGGTCACCCAGCTCGGCGAAGAGGTCCGCGCTGCTCTCCGCGTTCCTCCGCAGGGCCGCGAGGTCGCCCTCGTAGACGGCCGACGTGGCACGGGTGCTGAGGGCTGCGGCCTCGCCCCAGCGGTCGCCTGCGGCCCGGAACTCGGCCGGCAGTACATCGAGTTCACGGGCGGGCGGGGCGGAGAAGCCGCACCGGGCGAGCACCAGGAGCCACCTGCCCCGCGCGTCGGCACTCTCGAAGGTGTCGTCGAGGTGTGTGTCGTCCCCGGTGAGCAGGGCGAACGCGGCCCGTCTGACGCGGGCGCCGGCGCGGGCCGCGCCGTGGCTGTCCGGGGCGGACGTGCCATGGGACGGGCTCCGCCGCGGAGACGTCTCTCGGGGCGCGCCGCCCGTTCCGCCGTCGTGGGCGTACTCCGTCCCCGGATGCCCGGTGCCCTCCAGCGCGCGTCCGAGGGAGCGGACGGCCTCACCGATCCGGCCGCGCAGGTACCAGTACCACGCCTGTGCGTTGACCAGGCGAAGGGCGAGGTCGACGGCGCCGTCCGTCACCGCGTGGTCCAGCGCGGCACGCAGGTTGAGCGTCTCGGCGTCGAGGACGCGCAGCCAGTGACGCTGGTCGCGGCCGTGCAGCCGGGCTGCCGCGTGCTCGGCCATGTCGGTGCAGTGGCGGGCGTGTCGCCCTCTGAGTTCCTTGGTCTCGCCCGCCTCGTCGAGCCGTTCCGACGCATAGGCGGTGACCGACTCGAGCATCCGGAAGCGGGGGCCGTCGCCGTCGGGCGCGGCGAAGACCAGGGAACGGTCGACGAGCCGGGTGACGAGGTCGATCATGTCGTCCGCGGCGATGTTCTCCTGGCCCCTTGTCGCGGCGGGCGGGTCTGCGCACACCCGCTCGGCGGCGTGCAGCGTGAAACCACCGGCGAACACAGCCAGTCGGCGCAGGACGATCCGCTCGGACGGGGAGAGGAGTTCCCAGCTCCAGTCGATCACCGCGCGCAGCGTGTGTTGGCGTGCCGGGGCGTCGCGACGCCTCTGGTTGAGCAGGCGGAAGCGGTCGTGCAGACGGTCGGCCAAGGCGTGCACACCGAGGGTCCGTACGCGGGCGGCGGCCAGTTCCAGGGCCAGGGGTATCCCGTCGAGGCGGCGGCAGATCAGGGCGACGGCCTCGTGCGTCTCCGGGGTCAGGGCGAAGCCGGGAGCGGTGGCGGCGGCACGCGCCGCGAACAGTGCCATCGCCTCTTGGCCTGCCAACGGGTCAACGGGGTGGAGCGTCTCCCCGGAGACGGCCAGCGGCTCCCGGCCGGTGGCGAGGATGCGGAGCCGGGGAGCCCTGCGGAGCAGGTGATCGGCGAACACGGCCACCTGCTCCACGAGGTGTTCGCAGTTGTCCAGGACGAGCAGCAGCCGGCGCTGTGCGATCGCGTCCGCCAGCCGGTCCACGGGCGTGCCCCCGCCGTGTGGACGGCCCGCCGTACGACCCGCGTCGTCGTCGCGCATACCGAGTACGCCTGCCACTGTCTCGTCGACGCCACCGCTGGTGCCGCCGAGTTCCACGAGCCATACACCGTCGGCGCCCACAGCGTCGGTGTCCTGCTCCGGCGCCGGTGCGGGCGGGTCATCGGCCGGTTCCGCCAGGTGCAAAGCCGCCGCGAGCGCGATCCTGGTCTTGCCGACGCCGCCGGGCCCGGTGAGGGTGACCAGGCGGTTCTCACGGACCAGCGCGCACACCCGCGCCACCTCTTCGCGCCGGCCGACCAAGGAACTGACCGGCGTCGGCAGGTTCGTCCGGGGGCGGGCGCTGGTGGTGGCGGGCGCGGTGGCCGGCGCCAGCCCGGGGTCCTGCCGCAGAATCGCCAGGTGCAGTGCGGCGAGTTCGGCGTCCGGGTCGATGCCCAGGTCGTCGGCGAACCGGCGCTCGAGATCCCGGTAGGTGTCGAGCGCCTCGCTCTGCCGGCCGGTCCGGTAGAGGGCGAGCATCTGAGCCGCCCGCAGCCGCCGGCGCAGCGGGTGCGCGGCGACCAGATCCCCCAACTCGTCGGCCAGGAGGCTGTGCTCTCCGAGTTCCAGTCGCAGCTCGGCCAGATCCTCCTGTGCGGTCAGGCGCTGCTCCTCCAGGCGGGCGATCGCCGGCTGCGCGAAAGGCTCGTCCCGCACGTCGGTGAACGCCGTCCCACGCCACAGCCCGAGCGCCTCCGACAGCAGTGACACCTTGGCGCGTGGGTCGGCCGCCGTCCGGGCCCGTGCCGTCATTCCCTCGAACCGGGCGGAGTCGACCGCCTCCTCGGGCACCCGCAGCGCGTACCCCGCCGGGCCGTGTTCCACGAGCGCCCGCCCGTCGGCCCCGCCCTTCGTCAGGGCGCGCCGCAGCTGGGAGACCTTGGTCTGCAAGGTGTTCGCGGGGTTGCCGGGCGGCGACCGGTCCCACAGGTCGTGTATCAACCGGTCCACCGGCACCGGACGTCCATGGTGTATCAGCAGGTCGGCCAGGAGCGCTCGAACCTTCACCTCCGGTACGGGCACAGGCTCCCCGTCGCTCGTACGGACCACCAGCGGACCCAGCACCTCGAAACGCATGACCGTCACGCTAACGCGTGGGCCGTGGGCGGTCGTGCGCATTCCGTCAGTGGTCCGTGCGCGGGCGGTCGCATCGTGTTTCCCGTGATCGAGAGCGATCACCGCCGGGCACCGCGAGGCCGTCCTGTCGCATCGCGCCACCCGCCGTCCGCACCGGAAGGAATCAGCTCCGTGAACTCCACCCGCTCCGCCACACCCCTGTCCCGCGAAGTCCGGCTCGCCTCCCGTCCCGTCGGCGAGCCGACGCCGGAGAACTTCCAGCTGGTCACCACCCAGGTGCCCGAGCCGGGTGAGGGACAGATCGTGGTCCGCAACACGTGGATGTCCGTGGACCCCTACATGCGCGGCCGCATGGACGACGCCCCCTCCTACATTCCTCCCTTCGCTCTCGGTGCCGCCCTCGACGGCGGGGCCGTCGGTGAGGTGATCGCCTCCCGGGCCGGGTCGGTACCGGTCGGGGCGACCGTCTCCCACTTCCTGGGCTGGCGTGAACACGCGGTCCTCGACGCGGCGGCGGCAACCGTCGCCGACACCGCGCCCGCGCCGGCGCCCGCGTACCTCGGACCGTTGGGCACCACGGGGCTGACCGCGTACGCGGCACTCACCCGTACCGCGCCGGTGCGCGAGGGCGATGTCGTCTTCGTCTCCGCCGCGGCCGGGGCGGTCGGCAGCGTCGCCGGGCAACTGGCCCGGCAGCTGGGCGCCTCCCGGGTGATCGGTTCGGCCGGCGGACCGCGCAAGACCAGGACGCTTCTCGACGCGTTCGGTTTCGACGCGGCGATCGATCACCGCCAGGGCGGCTTGCCCGAACAGCTCGCGCAAGCCGCCCCCGACGGCATCGACGTCTACCTCGACGCCGTGGGCGGCGACCACCTGGAGGCGGCGATCGGTGCGATGCGCACCGGCGGGCGCATCGCCATGGTCGGCGCGATCAGCGGGTACAACGCCACCGCGCCGGCCCCGGGCCCCCACAACCTTTTCCAGGCCGCCGCCCGCGAGGTCACCTTGCGCGGCATGCTCGTCACCAGCCATCTCGACCTCTTCCCCGAATGGCTCGGGAAGGCGGCGGCCTGGCTCGCGGACGGCACTCTGCACACCGAGCAGACCGTCGTCGACGGCATCGAGAACGCCCCCGACGCCTTCGTCGCCATGATGCGGGGCGCCAACACGGGCAAGATGCTGGTCCGGCTGTGAGACAGCGACGGCGCGCCGTGCCGGGCGCGGCGCGGCGCCGCCTTCCGTCACCGGCTACCTGAGGACCGCTGCCCCGGGAGCGGGCGAGCCGTTCCAGTTCAGGCGCGACCACGGCAGAGCGAGTTCGTCCGTGCCGGACACCTGACGGGGTGCCAGGTCCTCCACCCGCGCCGCCTCCGTGTGCCGGACGAAGACGGTGTCGACGTAGCGGTGACCGGTGTCGGCGGCGATGAACACAGCCGTCCGCTCGGGCTCCTCACCGCGTTCCCAGCGGGCGGCGAGGTAGGCGGCGCCGCTGGACAGGCCGGCGAAGACGGCGTGCCGGCGCAGCAGGTCGACGCTTCCGGCGAGGGCGGCGTCGAAGGCGAGCCAGTGGACGGTGTCGTAGAGGTCGTGGCGCACGTTGCCGAAAGGGATGGAACTGCCGATGCCGGCGATGATGATCTCCGGGTCGGCGACGTGGTCGCTGCCGAAGGTCACGCTGCCGAACGGCTGGACGCCGACGAGTCGCACATCGACGGAACGTTTGCGCAGGTAGTGGGCGAGGGCGCCGGTGGAGGCACCTGATCCCACTCCGCCGACGAGGGTCAGGGACCCGGCGCCGGTCTCCTCCTGGATCCGTTCGGCCACGGCCTCGTAGCCGAGGTAGTGGACGTCGTCGTGGTACTGGCGCATCCAGTGGTAGTCGGGGTGTTCACGCAGGATCTCCCGGACGCGGGCGACGCGGCGGCTCTGGTCCAGCTTGAGGTCCGTGCTGGGCTGCATCTGCTCCAGGTGCGCGCCGAGGACGTCGAGTTGGGTGCGCAGGGTGTGGTCGACGGTGGTGGAGCCGACGATGTGGCAGTGCATGCCGTAACGGTGGCAGGCCAGGGCGAGGGCGTAGGCGTAGATGCCGCTGGAGCTGTCGATGAGGGTGTCGCCGCGCCGTACGGTTCCGGTGTCGAGGAGGTGGCGTACGGCGGCCAGGGCGGAGACGACCTTCATCGTCTCAAACCGCAGGCAGACGAGTGAGTCGTCGAGGCGTATCAGGTCCGGTCGGCCGATGGCTTCCGAGATGTGTCCGTCCACGGGGGAACTCCTCGCTGGTGGGGGTCGCGAAGGTGGTGAAGGTCCGGGTCGACGCGATGCCTTCGCGCTCCAGGGCGCGGGCGCAACGGCGCAGCCGGCGCCTCAGGCCGGGAACGCGGGGGTCGAAGAGGATGCCGGCGACATTGCCGCTGTGGGCGATCTGCACCCCGACGGCACCCACGCTGTCGGCGATGCCGGTGAGTGCCGGGAACTCCTGGTGCCGCAGGACGCGTTGCCGCAGGCGGGCGCTGGCCGTGCTCACCCTGCCGAGCAGGGCCGTGTCGGCATCGGTCACCGCCCGGCGCAGCATCCGGCGCAGGTGCTCGTACGCGGTGAGGTCGCCGTCCTGGACGAGGACCGGCAGGGCGAGGGTGTCGACCGGTTCGCTTCCGCCGAGCGCACACCCGACCACCACCGCGGGCGGCAGTGCGGAGCCCAGGGCTTCGAGGACGCGGCCCTCCCGTTGGGCGAAGAGCAACGGACGGGAGCCGTGCATCAGCGGGTCGCTGGCGCCCTCGGCGCGCACCGCGAGCCGGGCGATGGTCTCCGGTGGCAGGAGCAGACCCCACGAGTCGGCGACCGCGCGCACCGTGGCGATGACGTCGCTGGTGGACGAGCCCATACCGAGTCCGACGGGGAGGTCACCGGTGAGGGTCAGTTCCCCGCCGCACGGTTCCTCACCGAGGCGCGCCGAGCACTCCCGCATCGCGAGGACGGCCGCCGTCCGGGCCTTCGACCGGCCGTCGGGCGTCACCGTCACCTCGTCGGGTGAACTGCCGGGCCGATGGACGAAGCCGGCCGTGCTGCCCCGGCCGGTCATCGGCAGGGTGACCAGACCGTGGCAGGGGTGGCGCCGTTCGTCGAGGAAGACGCCTTGGAGGATCTCGCCGTGATGGCAGGCGGCGTGTCCGGTGCCCGCCGTCCCACGGGCCGCGGCGTCCGGCGGCATCGGCCGGCGGGTGGCTGACGTCATGCGCCGGCCGCCGCACGGTAGCGGTACAGGGTCGTGGGTTCGGCGCTGAACTGGGAGAAGGGGAAGGGTTCCGCGGACAGGGCGGTCACGCCCGCCCCGAGGAACGCGCGTGCCACGGCGCTGCCCGTCTGGGCGTAGACCACCAGGGGCACCTCGCGCTCGCGGCAACGGGCCAGGACGGTGTCGAAGCTGCCGTTGCCGAGGGTCATGCCGGTGGCGACCACGGCGTCGGCGGTGTCGAGGAGTTCGTGCATGTCGTCGGTGACCGGGTCGCCCCACTGGGTGGTGCGGAGGTTGAAGTCGCAGAGCAGGGGCGCACCGCCGCGCTCGCGGATGGCCGCGACGAGCGGGTTGACCACGCCGATCAGACCGACGCGCGCACCGGCCTCGATGTCCAGGAGCCCGGCGATGGCCGCGTCCCGGGCTCGGGCACGGGTCTCGGGTGCTCCCGCGGGCAGGGTGACCGGTTCCGCCTCGGCCGCCTCCCGGTGCGGCCGGACCGCGCTCAGGTAGGCGTCGAGTGCGGCGGTCCGCAGCGGGCGGGGCGCGTCGCGCAGCAGGGTGTCGAGGGGGGCTCCGGAGGCGTCGCGGCACAGGGACGGGTCGACCTCGCCCGCCTCGAAGGCGCAGCCGCCGAACGAACCGCCCAGGCGGACGAGGACGTACTGGTTGAGGTAGGTGGTGTCGCCACCGGCCAGTCGGGTTCCGTGGTGCACCCAGAACACGCTGGTGGCCACCAGTTCGGAGGGAGGGGGCCCGTGATCGCCGTTCAGTACGCCGGCCAGGAGTTCGTCGGTGTTCTTCATCGTCGTCCTCCGGAACGGGGCACGTCATGGGTGATGCGGAACAGGAAGGTCAGCACGCCGTCCCGCCAGTCGTGGAGGTGGTCGATCCGGGGGCGGATCCCGTGGTCGACGGCGTGCTGCACGAGGGCACGCAGGTCCGCGGTGTTGGAGGCGATGAGGTGGATCTCGCCGCCGGGCGCGAGGAGGTCCTTCTCCGCGATCTGGGCGAAGAACTTCGCGATCAGCGGTGCGCCCACACAGACGTTGCGTACGACGTCGGGGTCGTCGCTGACGGTCTGGCTGACGGCGGGCGGGTTGAAGGTGACGACGTCCAGCCGGACTCCGTCCGGGAGGGCGTCGAAGACGTCGCTCACGACGGGGAGGAACGCGGTGTCCGGGCGCTCTCCGACGAGGCGCCGGTAGTGGCCGGTGGTCGCGGCCACGCTCTCCGGGTGGACGTCGATCGCGTGGATCTCGCGGGCGCCCCGGATGCCCGCTGTCACGGCCTCGACGCCGAGGCCGACGCCCATGGCGGCGTAACGGCGGCCGCGGGTCTCGATGCGGCCGTCGAGCAGCCGTTCGTGGATCAGGCGGCTGGTCCAGCCGGGTATGAAGACGCCTGGCGGAACGTCGAAGGTCCATCCGTTCCATTCGTAGGAGCGGGTGGTGTGCAGGTCGCCCTTCGGCTGGTTCAGGGCGATGATCCGGTCCGCGGGCAGCGGTGGGGGCAACTGCTCGAGAAGAGCGGGGCCGGTCGTGTTCCGGTCCATTCGTGGGTTCCTTCCTGGTCAGTGACGGATCGTCGGGTGTGCGGGGTGGTCAGGTCCCCTCCGGCCGGGCCGGTGACGGGTGGCCGTCCGCCTGCCGCCCGCCCGGAGGAGCCGGCGGCGGCCCCGTCACGGTCGTCGCGCGTCCGCCCGCCCGGAGGAGTCGGCGGGCTCCACGGCCGACGAGGAGCGTGCGGGCGTCAGCGCGAGGGCCGGCGGACGTACTCCCGGGGCGTGCGGGGCGGCGCATGGACCCTCCGGTGGACAGCACAAGGACGGCTCACGCCGTGGAACCGGCGGGCCGACAGCACACTAATGGAAATGATTGTCATTGCGGTAGTCTGTTGCCGACGCACCGCCACCTCGCTCGCCCGCCCCGCGCCGACGACCGGTGGCGCCACCCATCCCCCGGGCCGGTCAAGGCCGTTGAGGCCACATCGCGTCCGGCCCGTCGACCCCGCACACGACAGGAGCGCGCCATCGTGCCCACCCCATCCGCCCCGCCCGACGCCGTGGAGGCCTGGCCCGAAAGGCGGCGCACGATCCTGCTCGACCTCGCCTTCCTCCGCCTCTGGACGGGCGCCACGGCGTCGGGCCTGGCCACCTGGGCCCTGCCGTTCGTGCTCGGTCTCGCGGTCCTCGACCGGACACTCACCGCCACCGACCTCGGACTGCTGCTCGCCGCCCGAACCGCGGGATTCCTCGCCGCGGTGCCCTTGGCCGGCGTGCTGGCCGACCGGCACTCCCGCCGGGGCGTCGTCCTGTGGGCGGGGCTCGCCGCCGGTGCCGCCTCCCCCGTGCTCGCCGCCGGACTGGACCGCTCGGTGCTGCTGATGGCCACGGCCGCCGTGGTGGCCGGCGCGGGACAGGGCGCCTGCCGTCCCGCCTACCAGGCCCTGACCGCCGAGGTGGTGGAAGCCGATCGCAGGCAGCAGGCCAACGCCGCCATGACCCTGGCCGTGCGGGCCACCACGCTCGTGGGACCCTCGCTGGCCGCGCTGCTCGCCGTGTTCCTGGACACCTGGGCGCTGCTGGTGGGCGTCGGGCTGCTCTGGCTCGTCGCCGCGTGCGTCCCCGGACGCGGCGCGCGGCCCGGCACCGCCGACATCGCGCCGGAGCCCTCGGCCGGTACGGGCAGGGCCTCGTTCCTCACCGAGTTCGCCGACGGCATCCGCGAGGCCCGAAGGCACCCGTGGTTCCTCGCCGGCCTGGGCGCGCTGACCGCCGTCATAGCCACCGGCTACTCCGCGACCGGCGTCGCCCTCCCCATGGTCAGCAGGGACGAGTACGGCACCGAGGTCGTCCTCGCGGGCGCGATGACCGCCTACACCGCCGGAGCACTGGCCGGTGCCGTGCTCATCGCCCGCTGGCGCCCCCGCTCCCCGGGCCGGGCCGCCCTGGCCGGCCTCGCCGCGTACGGATTCGCGCCGCTCAGCCTCGTGTTCCCCGTGCACCCTGTCGTCGTGATGGCCGCCTACGCCGTCGCGGGCATCGGCATCGAGCTGTTCAACGTGCCGTGGTTCACCGCCGCCCAGCGCGAGGTGGCCCCGGACAAGCTGGCCCGGGTCTCCTCCCTGGACTTCCTGCTCTCCTACGGCCTCGCCCCGGTCGGACTCGCCGTCATCGCCCCCGCCATCGACGTCTTCGGTGCCACGGCGGTCCTCGCGGGCTGCGCGGTCGTCTGTTTCGCGGCACCGGCCGCCGCGGCTCTCGTCCCCAGCACCCGCACGTTCTCCCACCCGCCCGCGACGACGACCACCGAACGGCGTGGGAAGGACCCTTTCCGCTGATGGAGGAGCAGCCTGGAGCCATGCACGCACCCGTTCACTCCCAGGGTCCGCACGAGCGCCCCGCCGGCGCGGGCGTCACTCCGCGGCGTGTCCCGCTCGGCAGGGTCGACGAGGCACGCGCATCACTGTCCCGTGACGGGGCGGTGATCCTCACCGGCCACGAGAACACGTCCGACGCCCTTGTGGTCGCCGCGGCCCAGCTCATCGGCGACCGCCTCCGCGAGCTGTACCCGCACCGGGTACGCACCTCGCGCGACGGCACTCCCGTGCATCTGCACGCCGACGGCTTCGACCTCGTCGTCGACATCGGCGGGGTCCCCCGACGGCGGCGCCATCCCGACGAGGACCACGTCCTGGTCCAGTGCGTCCGCCCGGCTCCCCACGCCGGCGACTCCTTCGCGCTGGACGCCTACGCCTTCGTGGACGACCTGGCCTCCGGCGACCCCGGGCTGAGCGCCTTCCTCACCGGCTCCGACGTCGACCTGTACGGCGCCTGGGCGGGCCTGCGAGGGCTCCCGGCCACTCCCCGGGTCGGGCGGCACGTGGAGTTCACTCGCACCGGACGGCGCATCGTGCGGCGCACGGACGGGGCCGTACCGATTCACCGCGACCCGGACACCGAACGGATCCGCGCCCACCTCGCCCGCTTCCGCGACGCCGTGCACGCCGCCGAGGCATCACTGCCCCGCTTCCGGCTCGACGCGGGTGACATCCTGGTTCTCGACAACTACCGCTGCTGGCACGGGCGGGACGGGCACACCGGGGAACGCACCGTCCGCATCCTCACGGCACGCAGCTCGGACGCGGACTGAGACGCGTCCGGGGCCGGAGGTCTCCGTGCCCGCGGCACGGCAGCAGGCGACGCCCGGCCCGGCAGACGTGACCGGTGCCGCCTCCCCCGACGTGAGGCCCGGGGACAGGCCGGCACCGCCGACGAGTGCCCGGCCCGGCGGACGTACCCCGGTGTCCGAGGGGCGGCGGGCCGGGAAACGTCCGGCGGTTCCTGTCGTCGGCGGCTGCGCGGGCGGCTCAGCCCCTCAGTTCGCGCACGTACGCGGCGAACTTCTCCAAGCCGTCGATGTTGCGGGGGCCGCTGATGCCCTCGTTGTAGTCGAGCACGAAGAAGTTGTTCTTCTTCACCGCAGGAAGTGCCCTGGTGTGAGGGGACTTCTTCAGGAAGTCGATCTTCTTCTCGGCCGGCAGGTCGCCGTAGTCGAGGATGACGACGACCTCGGGCTCGGCCTCAGCGACGGATTCCCAGCTGACCTGGGTCCAGCGTTCGTCGAGGCCGTCGAAGACGTTCCTGCCGCCCGCCTTCTCGATGATGTCGTTGGGCGGCACCTGGTTGCCCGCGGTGAACGGCTGGTCGGTGCCGGAGTCGTAGAGGAACACCGGCACCGGATCGCCCGCCGGGGCCTGGGCCTCCACGTCCTTCACTCGCTTCCGCAGCGCGTCGACCACCTCCGTGGCCTTCTCCTCGACCCGGAAGATCTTGCCGAGTCGTTCGAGGTCGGTGTAGAGAGCCTCGAAGGGGGCCACCTTCTCGGGGTACGCGGGGTAGTTGAAGCAGCTCTCGGTGTGCATGAAGCTCTGGATGCCGAGCTTGTCCAGGATCTCGGGTGTGATGCCCCGCTCGTCCTTGAAGCCGGAGTTCCATCCGGCCACCACGAAGTCGGACTTGGCCTCGACCACCACCTCCTTGTTGAGGAGGTCGTCACTGAGCATCTTCACCTTCGCGTATTCGGACGCCCACGGGGACTCGCTCACCGGCGGATTGGCCGGAGGCATCACATAGCCGTGCACATGCTCGGTCAGGCCGAGGGCGAACAGCTTGTCCGCGCTGCCGCCCTCATAGGCGACAGCCCGCTCGGGAACCGTGTACCGCACCGGCTCACCGCAGCGCTTGACGGTGACCTCGCCGGACGCCTTGGCGTCCGGCTCGACCTCGGCGCCGCAACCGCCGAGCACCAGCGCCGCCGCCAGGGCGGAACCGACGGCGGCACGCTGCCGGACGGCAGCACGGGATCTGTTCGTGCGCATTCGGGGCACAGCCTTTCAACAGGTGGAGTCGAGCGAATACAGCAGTTGCGGGTCGCCGGTCAGCGGGTGCGGAACGACGCTGGCCCGCACCCCGAAGACGTCACCGACCAGCTCCGTCGTGAGCACCTCCGCGGGCGCGCCCGAAGCGACCAGGCGGCCCCGGGAGAGCACGCCGAGCCGGTCGCAGGCCGCCGCGGCGAGATTGAGGTCGTGCAGGACGACCAGGACGGTCAGCCCCGACCTGCGCAGGAGCGAGAGCAGGTCGACCTGGTGGCGGACGTCGAGGTGATTGGTCGGCTCGTCGAGGACGAGGACCTTCGGTTCCTGCACGAGTGCGCGGGCCAGCAGGACGCGCTGACGCTCACCGCCCGACAGCGTCAGAACCCCCCGCTGCGCGAGGTGCCCGATGTCGAGCTGCTCCATCGCTCGCTCGCACAGCTCGCGCTCGCGGCCACTGAGCGCCTGGTTCCCGCGCAGATGCGGCGCGCGTCCCAGGGCGACGACCTCCTCGACCGTGAAGTCGAAGTCGACGCCGCCGTCCTGTGTCATCGCCGCGACGGTCCGGGCGCTGTGGCGCAGCGGGAGCCGGGTCAGGTCCTGCTCGCCCAGCCAGACGGTCCCGGAGCTGGGGCGCAACGCCCGGTACACGCATCGCAGTGCGGTGGACTTGCCGCTTCCGTTCGGGCCGACCAGGCCCACGACCTGTCCGTCCGCCACTTCCAGGGACAGCGCACGCACGAGGGTGCTGCCGTTGGTCACGACGGAGAGTTCGTCGAGTCTCAGGTCCATGTCAGCGTCCCCCGAACGTGTAGCCCTTGCGACGCATCAGGGCGATGAAGACGGGCACCCCGACGAGCGCGGTGACGACCCCGAGCGGCAGCTCGCGCGGGGCGACCACGGTTCGTGCCGCCAGATCGACCCACACCATGAAGATCGCTCCGACCAGTGGGGCCACGGCGAGCACGCGCGCGTGAGTGGCGCCGACGAGCATCCGCACCACATGTGGCATGACGAGCCCGACGAACGCGATGGCGCCGCTGACGGCGACCATGACGCCCGTGACGAGCGAGACGATGAGCAACAGTCCCTTCCGGTACCGGTCGGGACCGACTCCCAGGCTCGCGGCGGTCTCGTCACCGAGGGCCAGGACGTCCATGACCCGCCCGTACCGGTGAAGGACCGCGATCCCGGCCAGCACCACCACGGACACGACCGGCAGCGCGCCCCAGGTCGCGGCGCCGAAGCTGCCCATCGTCCAGTACAGGACCATGCTCGTCGCCTCGCTGTCCGGCGCGAAGTAGACGATCAGGCTCATCAGGGCCTGGAAGCCGAGCGACATGGCCACACCCGTGAGGACGAGGCGCAGCGGCGAGAGCGTGCCCCGGCTGACGGAGGCGGCGTAGACCAGGAGCGAGGCGACGAGCGCACCGATGAAGGCGCCAGCGGAGACCGCGTAGATGCCGAGTGCGGCCAGCCCTCCGGTGACCGTGACGCCGACCGCGCCCACGGAGGCGCCCGAGGAGACGCCGAGGACGAAGGGGTCGGCCAGCGCGTTGCGCACCAGCGCCTGGACCGCCACGCCGATCGCGCTGAGCCCCGCCCCCACCAGTGCCGCCAGCAGGACCCGGGGCGTGCGGATCTGCCAGACGATCTGGTACGTCGTCACCTCGTCCGGGCCGATGCGCCCGCCGCTGAGCGCCGCCCACAGGTGGCGGGCGGTCTCGCCCGGAGTGATGACCGCGGGCCCCAGCCCGATGGCGACGACGACGGAAGCCAACAGGACCGCGGTCAACGCCGCGCAGCCGAGCACCAGGGCCTTGCGGGAGGCGAGCCGGCCCTTCACGGCCGCCGCGGGTGGGGCCGCCGACACGTCGGCCGGGCCGGCCGTGTCCGCGCTTGCCGACGGTATGGAGGTCGAAGGCGGAGGCACGTGGCCTACCTACACTTTCTGTCGATAATGGAAACCATATTCAAGACTGAGAATCTAGCATGCCCCGCTCCTCACGGGTGCGGACCCCGGCCCGTACGGACGCAACGGCGGCATCGAGGTCAACGGCGGTCGCAGCGCCGGGTGTTGTGTCGACGTCACCCAGCAGGCACGGCAGCGTGGAGTCACGGCGAGCGAGGTCCCGGCCGGTCGCGCAACACGAGTGACAGATCATCCGCGGGTGGCTACGATGACCGCGATGATGAACTTCTCCTCGTACGGATTGGGGGAATCGTTCGCTCAAGGTGAGTGCTGATGGCTCATCACCTCGCGAACGATGTTCCACCCCACCAGTTGATGTGGCGGCGCGTACGTGAGTACGCCGTGCCACCGTCCATGATCGAGACCGCGACCGCACGACGTGCGGGCGGCGACTGGGCGGGGGCCTGTGCCGCCGCCCGGATCGACGTCGATCTCGATCTGCGCGCCGTGGGCAACCGCCACGGCACCGACCTCGCCACACGCGTCCGGGCGGACCTGCGTCGGCTGGCTCCGGATCTGCTGCGCTGGCACATGCCCCGCATCGCCCCCGACGGGCGGCTGCGGCCCGGCGTCACGCTTTCCCTCGCCCGCTACCGCGGTCCCGGCACGCCGGTCGTGCACCTCGTCGTGCGGACGCCGCCCGCCTGGGCGGACGCCGGGCAGCGGATGTCCCTGGCCCTGTGGGACGGATCCCGCGGCAGCGCCGCCGGGCACCATCCGCACCCGCATCCCGACCGGCGTTTCCGGCTCGACCTGCACCGGCACCTCTGGGACGCCGGACGCAGCGGTGACTTGACCCGGCGGTGCGGTGCGGACGGGCCGTCGCACGGCCCGACCGCCGGGCCCGGTCAACACGATGACCTTCAGGGCCCTTGGGCGGTGGGGTGCTGGGCCGCCGAAGCGGAGTACCTGTTGGGGGCGGAGGGACTCCCCCGCGGGGCATTCACGGTGCGGCTCGGCGCCCGGAGCCGCACCGTGTACGAACTCGTCGCCCCCGACGACAGCCACGCTCCGACGTTGCGCCCGCTGCGCGGCCCACTGCCGCCGCAGGAGGTCGCCGCGCTCCCGGTGCTGCCGGAGGCGGCGGTCCGCGTCCTGCCGGACCTGGAGCTGCTGCGGGCGGGGCTGATCACGGCGGAACGCCTGCACCCGCTCGTCGCGGCGGCGCTGCCGGCGCCCGGTGCGCCTCCCCCGCCGGGCGTGGTCCGTCCGGCGTCCCGGGACGGCTCGCTACCGGGGTCGGGCGACCCGCACACGGTGGAATGCCGGGGCGAGGTCCACCGGATCGCCCTGCGCGACGGCGTGCTGACGGCGATCGACCACGACGCCGACCAGTTGCGGCGGGAGGACCTGCTGGTGGCGCTCGGCGGGCCGCCGTTGCCCTGCCTGCGGGCCATCGACACCGTGCACCGCAACCCCGAGGCGCTGCCCGCGGTCCGGGAGAGGCTCGCCCACGGTGACATCGCCGGGGCACTGGCCGTGGTCGAGGCCCTCCTCGGCACGGACGCGCTCCTGCGCGACGGGCCGCTGCGGGACGCGCTGCGGGACGCCGCGAGCCGCCGTGTCGACCACGGGCTCTTCCGCTCGGGTCTGGTCGCCGTGCACCCCGCCGCCCGTGCGGCGCACACGGGGACCGGCTACCGCCCCCGGGCCGACCGCCGCACACCGCTCGCCATGCGCGCGAAGCGCGGCAGCAGGCAACGGCCCCGCACCGCCCTGTCCGCCTGACCGGCCGCTTGCCCCCTGCCTCCCCTCCCCCAGCCCGCCCTCACCCGTTCACGGTTCCGCGGCCCCGGTCCGCCCTTCACGTATCGAGCCACTCCTGTCACTCCACACACCCAGGTGATGTCCATGACTTCCAGCGCCCTCCTGTCCCGACCCGCCGCGGCCCACGACCCGGGTCTCGGCGTCGCCGAAGCCCTTCTGTCCCTGCTGCGGACGACCACCAGCGAGCCCCGTCCCGACGAACAGCTCGAGGCTCTCACCCTGGCCGTCGCCGCGGACCTGCCCGTCCTGCTCTGGGGCGAGCCCGGTATCGGCAAGACGGCGGCCCTCACCCAGCTCGCCGACTCGCTCGACCTACCGCTGACCACCGTCATCGCCAGCGTCCACGAACCGTCCGACTTCTCCGGGCTGCCGATCGTGGGCGACGATCCGGCCGTGCAGGGAGTGCCGATGGCACCCCCTCAGTGGGCCGTCGAGCTGGTACGGGCCGGGCGAGGCCTGCTCTTCCTGGACGAGCTCTCCACCGCTACTCCCGCCGTACAGGCCGCGCTCCTCCGGGTCGTCCTGGAACGGAGGGTCGGGGCGCTGCAACTGCCCTCCGGGGTACGGATCGTGGCCGCCGCCAATCCGCGGGCGTCCGCCGCCGACGGCTGGGAACTGAGCCCGCCGCTGGCCAACCGCTTCGTCCACCTGCACTGGGCACACGACCCGGAGGTGGTGGTGCGCGGACTGGGCGGTGTCTGGCCCCGGGCGGAACTTCCCCGGCTGGAGGAGCGACGGCTGCCCGAGGCGGTCGCGTTCGCCCGGCGCGCGGTCTGCGGCTTCCTCAAGGCCCGGCCGACGCTGATCCACCGCCTGCCGAGCAGCGAGGCACGGCGCGGTGGCGCCTGGCCCTCGCCCCGCAGCTGGGAGGCCGCGCTGACCCTGCTGGCCTTCGGCACGGCGGCCTCCGTCTCCCGGGACGTGCTGGCACTGCTGGTGCGGGGCGCGGTGGGGGACGGTGCGGGGCTCGAACTCCTCGCCCACCTGGACCGGATGGACCTGCCGGACCCGGAGACCCTGCTCGCCGACCCGGCAGCCGCCGGCCTGCCCGAGCGGGGCGACCTGCGACAGGCGGCCCTGGAGGCAGTGGTCGCCGCCGTAGGGGCGAGGCCGCAGCGGGAACGGTGGGAGGCCGCCTGGTCGGTACTGGCCGGGGCACTGGAGACCGGAGCCCCGGACCTGCTGGTCGCCCCGGCTACCGCTCTGGCGGCCCTGCGGCGCGACGACTGGGAGGTGCCGGAGACCGTGGAGCGGCTGACCGAGGTCATCGGGCTCGCCCGGCAGGCGGAACGGTCGGTGGGGCGGGCCACGGGAACGAGCGCCACCCGGCGTGCGTCCGAGGCGGGCCGATGACGGGAACCGCACGGCGCCCCGCGCCACACCCGGACTCGCGCCCGGCGCCCCGACCGGCGCGTCCGGTACCGCGCCCCATGGCCCCGCCCGCGCCGCCGCGCCCGGTAAGGACCGCTCCGCCCGGGACGCCCAGCGCCGGGGACCCCGGCACCCGGCCGGAACTCCGGCTCGACACGCGGAAACTGCTGGCGGCCCGGTTGCACGCGGTGAAGGTCCGCCCCTACCTCGCCGACGCGCTCTTCGCGTTGCACGTGGTGGAGGACCGGTCCGTGCCGACCATGGCGGTGGACGCACACTGGCGCTGCTACGTCTCCCCCGCCTTCGTGGCGCGCATGCCGGTGGAAGAGCTGGCGGGCGTCTGGGTCCACGAGGTGTCCCACCTCCTGCGCGACCACCACGGACGGGGCGAGCGGTACGCGCGGCAGCACGAGGAGCACGGGCCGGGCGGGCGACTGCGCCGGAACATCGCCGCGGACTTCGAGATCAACGACGACATCTACGGTGACGGCCTGCCCCTGCCCCACGGCGTGGTGCTGCCGTCACTGCTGCGGCTGCCCGCCGGGCTGCTGATGGAGGAGTACCTGCGGACCGCGTCGATGTCCTCGCTCGCCCCGGACCTGGCCTGGCTGGACTGCGGCAGCGGCGCCGACGGCCAGGCACGGCCGTGGGAGCTGGGGCCCGGCGGTGCCGACGGACTGACCCGGCAGCAGCGGGACGCGGTCCGCTTCCGGGTGGCCCAGGGGATCAAGGGGCGCCCCGGCAACGCGCCCGAAGGCTGGCGCCGATGGGCGGACGAGGCCTTCCACCCACCGCAGCCGTGGCGGGAGTTGCTGGGGGCGGCGGTCCGCTCCGCGGTCGGCGCGCCGGGACCGGGCGACAACCACAGCTACCGGCGTCCGTCCCGCCGCTCGGCGAGCGTGCCCGGCGTGCTGCTGCCCAGCCTCCGCCGCACACCGCCCCGGGTCTGCATCGTGATCGACACCTCCGCGTCGGTGAGCGACGCCGAGCTCGGCGGCGCGCTGCTGGAGGTCGCGGCCATCACACGCGCGGTCGGCGGCCGGCGTGACCTCGTCACGGTCATCTCCTGCGACGCCGCAGCCCGCACCGCCGTCCCCGTCTGCCGCGCCGAGAACATCGAACTCCTCGGCGGCGGCGGAACCGACCTGCGTTCCGGTTTCGCGAGGGCCCTGCGCTCGCAGCACCGCCCGGACGTGATCGTCGCCTTCACGGACGGCCAGACACCGTGGCCGTCGACTCAGCCGCCCTGCCGCACGGTGGTCGGACTCTTTCCCCGCCCGGCCGACATCGACACCGACGACCCCGAGTACGTACCCGACCTCCCGCCGCCCTGGGCCCAGGTCGTCACCATCGGCTGACGTACCCCCGACGCGGACGGCCGACGATCTACCGTTCATGACGTGTCTCCAGTGGGCCGGGGTGCCCTGCGTCTCGCCTCCGTGGCGGGGCGGAGGGTCGGTTCGGCCCGGACGCACCGCTCGGTCCACGCGGTGAGGCCCCTCGTCGGCCATGCCCGGTCGTCCACCGTCAGGAACGGTTCGCCCACCACGGCCGTCGGCGTCGCACCGGTGAACGCCATGATGTCCCGGTGGAGATGGGACTGGTCGCAGTAGCCGCCGTCCGCCGCGACCCGAGCCGCGCGTTCGCCCGCGACCAGGCGGTGCACCGCACGATCGAAGCGGACCAGCTTCGCGGCACGCTTCGGCGGCACGCCGAGGTACGAGTGGAACCTGGACCACAGGCGCTTGCGGCTCCAGCCCAGTTCGGCCGCCAGGTGATCGACCCGCACCGCGCCCCTGCCGACCACGATCCGGTTCCAGGCCCAGGCCACCCCTGGGTCCACCGGCGAGCGGTCCTCACAACGGCGGGCGAGCAGTGTGTCCACGAACTCGAAGCGCTCCTGCCACGAGGCCGTCTCGCTCAGACGCTCGCGGATCCGTGACGCCTCCCTGCCCCACAGGTCGTCGAGGCAGACCGCGTCACCGGCCAGATCCGCCGAGCAGGCGCCCAGGACCGCGCCCGCGACCACCGGAGACAGACGTACCTGCACACACTCGACACGTTCACCCGAAGCACGAACCCCGCCTCCCGAGCCGAAACCGGGACCGGCGACAAGACTCCCCCTCAGTCGCCGCCCGGCGCCGTCGTCCACGGTGGGCGACCTCGCCCCGAACTCCAGGACCAGCATCACGGCCGGGTGGGGAACGACCCTCAGGTCGCCGACGAGCGGGCCCGGCACCCGGAACCCCGCCATGTCGACGCCGGCCACCCGGCTGGGCCTCCGCGGACGTGCGACGTCCCACTCCGCCGAACCGTCACGGTCCCTCATGGCGCCCCCTCGTCCGCGGCGGACTCCCTCGTCGAATCCTACGTGGCCACGGGGAGCATTCGTCCAAGCCTCCGGCGTGCACCGGAAGGGACAGTGGGCTCATGACTCCTCCCGACAGGAAGCCGCACTCGGCCGGTGACGACGGCGTCACCGAGCACTCGGTCCTCCGCCTCGACGGCGGCGACGTCCACGTCTGCCAGGACGGGCCCCGAGATGCCCCCGCACTCCTGCTCGTCCACGGCTCCGCCACGTCGAGCCGTTCGTGGGATGCGCTGGTTCCGCTGCTGGCCACGTCCCATCACGTCGTACGGATCGACCTACCGGGGCACGGCCGGTCGTCCGAACCGGTCGGCCGGGGTTACGACACCGCCGAGCAGGCACGCACGCTCGGCGCGGCGCTGGACCGGCTCCGCGTCGAGCACGTCCTGGCCGTCGGCCATTCCAGTGGTGGCTATGCCGCCACCGCCCTCGCCGAGCAACGGCCCGACCTGGTGACCGCGCTCGTGCTCATCAACACCGGTCCCGGCATGAAGGCATTCATCGAGCCGCGAGCGAACCCGATCGACCCCGCGCAGTGGCCACCGACCGACGAACAGATCCGTCAGTTCGCGAGCAGCGGGTTCCGCGAGGGCCACCGGGTCCCGCAAGAACTAGTCGACGAACTGCGCAGTATGACCTACCACGCGGTCACCGCTGCCATGCAGGCGTCCACCGCCTACCTGAACCAGCGGGCGCTCCCGGACCGGTTGTCGGACCTCGGCAAGCCACTGCGGGTGATCTTCGGCGACCAGGACCGCCGATGGCGCCCTTCGTCCGCGGCCGACTACCGCGTGGTTCCGGGGGCGGAGGTCGAGTGGCTGCCCGGTGCGGGACACACACCCATCCTGGAGGAACCGCGAAGGACCGCCGCACTGCTCCTGGACTTCGCCGAGAAGCACATGTCCCCGGCGCCCGGGGCCCCGTGACGACATGGCCGGGCGCCCCCTGGGACCCGCACTCCGTCAGGCCGGACCGCCGGGGTGTGCCCCTGCCGGCGCCCTTCCGGAGGGGCCGGGAAAATCGGTGGGCACGGCGCCCCGGAGGGTCTACGTTTGCCGGGTTCACTACCCATGCGCTCATGACGAGGTGTGTTTGATGACGGTCCGATCCACGGCGGCCGACTCCGGTCGGCCGCTCCGCACGAACGCCCTGACCTCATCGAACCCAAGGGATACCTCTCGTGGATCTTCCACGCATCTTCACCGTTCGCGAAAGCAGCCACCGCATCCACAACCCGTTCACCGCGGAAAAGCTCGCCACCCTGGGTCAGGCACTGCACCTGGCACCCGGGACGCGCGTGCTCGACCTCGCCAGCGGATCGGGCGAGATGCTGTGCACCTGGGCCCGTGACCACAAGATCACGGGGACCGGCGTGGACATCAGCACGGTGTTCACCGAGAAGGCTCGTGCCCGCGCCGCCGAACTCGGCGTCGCCGACCGGGTCGGCTTCGTACACGGCGACGCCTCCGGCTACGTCGCGGACGAGCCGGTCGACCTCGCCGCGTGCGTCGGCGCCACCTGGATCGGAGGCGGCGTGGCCGGCACCGTCGAGCTGCTGGGCGCCAGTCTCCGCCCCGGCGGACTGATGCTGATCGGCGAGCCGTACTGGCGCCGGGAAGTACCGGACCGGGAAACCGCCGAAGCCTGCCTCGCCGGGGGCAAGGACGACTTCCTGGTACTGCCGGAGCTGATCGAGCAGTTCGGCGACCTCGGTTACGACGTCGTGGAGATGGTGCTGGCGTCCCAGGACAGCTGGGACCGGTACCAGGCGGCACAGTGGCTCAACCTCCGGCGCTGGCTCGACGCCAACCCCGGTGACGAACTGGCCGCCGAGGTGCGGGCCGAACTCACCACCGGTCCCGCCCACTACGCGCGGTACCTGCGCGAATACCTCGGGTGGGGGGTCTTCGCACTGATGGGCCGCTGACGGCCCGAACGGCGTGGGTCCCGGGCGGCGTACCGCCCGGGACCCACATGCCTTCTCAGCCGCTCGGGTTCTTCGAAGCAGGAGTGGGTCCGCGACCAGACACACCAGGACGGGGGGGCAGAACGGCCAGGGCCGTGACCCCCAGCCGCCTCCGCCGCGCGCTCACTCGGCGCCCCTGAGAGCGCCCCGTGCAGGAAGACCCTCACCAGCTCCTGCGCAGTCAGGTCGGGCTCGTCCTCCGTACGCGGCTGAGCGAAGAGCAGCCCTAAGAAGAGGGCCGCGATCTGCTCCGGCGACCGGCGCAGTTCGGCCTTGTCGGGCTCCAGCAGCTCCGCGAGGGCCGCGCGGATACGGGTCGTCGACTCGTCGCGGCCCGCACCGCGCACCGTGTCAATCAGTGAGTACTCACTCCGCTCACCTTCCCCGCACGCGGCCGTCACCGCGAACAGGGTCCGCCCGCAGGCCGCCGACATCCGCACCACAAGCAACACCAGGGGGTAATGTCCTGGTTTGCCCGGGACCGTCCCGTCGCAGAGGAGGTACCACGGTGAGCGATCTGTACATCGACGGCGAATGGACTCAGGGAGCGGCCGGCGGCCGGCGGGACGTACTCAACCCGTACGACGCCTCCGTCGTCGCCACCGTCGACGAGGCGGACGCCACCGACACGGACCGCGCGGTACGTGCCGCTCGCCGCGCCTTCGACGAGGAGGAGTGGGCCGACGCCCCCACTCGCCGACGGGCCGACCTCCTGCTGCGCGTCCACTCCCTGCTGCTGCGCGACAAGGAGGAGATCGCCCGTTCCGAAACCCTCGACACCGGCAAGACGCTGACCGAGGCGCGGCTCGACGTGGAGGACGTGGCGAACGCCTTCCGCTACTACGGCGAACTGGCCGACAAGGACGGTGGTCGGGTCGTGGACGTCGGCCCGGACGTCCTCAGCCGCGTCGTCCACCAGCCGGTCGGGGTGTGCGCGCTCATCGCCCCCTGGAACTACCCGCTGCTCCAGGCGTCGTGGAAGGTGGCGCCCGCGCTCGCCGCCGGGAACACCGTCGTCCTCAAACCGAGCGAGGTCACCCCGCTCACCACGATCGCCATGATCCGGCTCATCGAGGAGGCCGGGGCGCCACGCGGTGTCGTCAACCTGGTCCTCGGGGCCGGCGCGACCGTCGGCGCCGCCCTCACCAGCCACCCCGAGGTCGACCTGGTGTCCTTCACCGGTGGTCTCGCCACCGGACGCGCCATCATGGCCGCCGCCGCCGAGGGGCCGAAGAAGGTGGCCCTGGAACTGGGCGGCAAGAACCCCAACGTCGTCTTCGAGGACGCGGACTTCCCCGCCGCCGTGGACTACGCGCTCGACGCGGCCTTCCTGCACGCCGGCCAGGTCTGTTCGGCCGGTTCCCGGCTGCTGGTGCAGAACGCCCTGTACGACCGGTTCGTCGAGGCCCTTGCCCGCCGGGCCCGGGCGATCCGGCTCGGCAACGGCATGGAGGAAGGCACGGAGAGCGGTCCGCTCAGCTCCGCCGAGCACCGTGACAAGGTCGAGCGGCACATCGCCACCGCCCTGGAGGAGGGCGCCCGACTCGTCACCGGGGGTACCCGTCCGGACGATCCCGCGCTGAGCCGCGGCTTCTTCCTGCTGCCGACCGTGTTCGCCGACTGCGACAGGTCCATGCGCATCGTCCAGGAGGAGGTGTTCGGCCCGGTCGTCACCGTCGAACGCTTCCACACCGAGGACGAGGCGGTGGAGCTGGCCAACGACACCCGCTACGGCCTGGCCGGCGGTGTGTGGACCTCCGACGCGAGCCGCGCCCAGCGGGTCGCCCAGCGGCTGCGGCACGGCACCGTGTGGATCAACGACTTCCACCCGTACGTGCCGCAGGCGGAGTGGGGCGGTTTCGGTCACTCGGGTGTGGGGCGCGAGCTCGGGCCCTCGGGGCTGAGGGAGTACCAGGAGGCGAAGCACATCTACCAGAACCTCTCCCCCGCCCCCTCCGGCTGGTTCAAGGGCTGAACCGGGCACCTCGCGCTCCCTCCTCACCACCCCCGGCGGTACGGACGCGCCGTAGCACGATCTTGGACGAAAGGCATCCGATGGCCTCCCCCACCACCCCGCACGGTCCGGAGACCGCCTACGACTACGTCATCGTCGGCGGCGGTACCGCCGGATGCGTACTCGCCGCACGCCTGAGCGAGGACCCGGACTGCCGGGTCTGCGTCGTCGAAGGCGGCCCCAGCGACGTCGGTGACGACCGGATCCTGCGCCTGCGCAACTGGATCAACCTGCTCGGCTCGGAGTTCGACTACGGCTACACGACCGTCGAGCAGCCGCGCGGCAACTCCCACATCCTGCACTCGCGTGCCCGCGTCCTCGGCGGCTGCTCCTCCCACAACACGCTGATCAGCTTCATGCCTCTCCCCCAGGACCTCGACGACTGGGTGGCCCGGGGCTGCGCCGGCTGGGATCCGCGGACCGTCCTCCCCTACCGCGACCGGCTGCGCACCAACATCGTGCCGGTGGCCGAAGCGGACCGTAATCCGATCGCGAAGGATTTCGTCACCGCCGCCGCACGCGCCCTCGACGTCCCGGTGGTCGACGACTTCAACGCCGAACCCTTCGCCGACGGAGTCGGCTTCTTCTCGCTGGCCTACGAGCCGGAGGGCAATCTGCGCTCCTCCGCCTCCGTCGCCTACCTGCATCCGGTCCTGGACCGTCCCAACCTCACACTCCGTCTGGAGACATGGGCCCACCGACTGCTCACCGACGCCTCGGGGAGGCTGACCCGTGTCGCCGTCCGCGGCCCCGACGGCCTGCCCGCCACCGTGCGCGCCGAACGCGAACTGCTCCTGTGCGCGGGCGCCATCGACACTCCGAGGCTGCTGATGCTCTCCGGCATCGGCCCCGCCGACCAGTTGCGCGGCCTGGGCATCGACGTACGGGCCGACCTGCCGGGAGTGGGCGAGAACCTGCTGGACCACCCCGAATCGGTGATCGTCTGGGAGACGGCGGGCCCGTTGCCGCCGAACTCCGCGATGGACTCCGACGCCGGCCTGTTCCTGCGACGCGAGGCGGGCCAGCCGCGACCGGACCTGATGTTCCACTTCTACCAGGTGCCGTTCACCGTGAACACCGAACGCCTCGGCCATCCCGTTCCGGAACACGGAGTGTGCATGACGCCGAACGTCCCGCGCGCCCGGTCCGTGGGACGCATGTGGCTGCGCAGCAGCAACCCCGCCGAGCACCCCGCGCTCGACTTCCAGTACTTCACCGACCCGGAAGGTCACGACGAGCGCACCATCATCGACGGCCTGCGGATCGCCCGTGAGGTCGCCGCCACCGACCCCTTGCGGAGCTGGCTCGTACGGGAGGTGGCGCCCGGTCCGGACGTGACCTCCGACGCCGACCTCTCCGAGTACGGGCGTCGTGCCGCGCACACCGTCTACCACCCGGCGGGCACCTGCCGGATGGGGGCGGCGGACGACCCGATGGCCGTCTGTGACCCGCAGCTGAGACTGCGCGGCGTGGACGGCGTGCGCATCGTGGACGCGTCGGTGTTCCCGTCCATGCCCACCATCAACCCCATGGTGACCGTGCTGCTCGTCGCCGAACGCGCCGCCGACCTGCTCACCGGCCGCCCCGCGCCCCGGACGCGGTCGTGACCGGAGTCGACGAGGGCGCCGCGGGGAAACCGGAGGAAGCGGCCGACGAAGCCCGTCCGGCGGGCACGGGCACGCTCAAGCGCGTCGTCTTCTTCGGTTCGGCCGCGTTGATCCTCGCCATCTCGACATGGGCGATCGTCACACCCTCCGGGGCGGAGACGGCCATCGGCGTGGCCGTCGACAAGATCTCGTCCTGGTTCGGGTGGTACTACTTCCTCGCCGCGACGCTGTACCTGGTGTTCGTCGTCTTCATCGGCGTGTCCAAGTACGGCACGATCAAGCTGGGCCCGAAGCACTACAAGCCGGACTACGGTCTCTTCGCGTGGGCGGCGATGCTGTTCGCCGCGGGCATCGGCATCGACCTGATGTTCTTCTCCGTCGCCGGGCCGGTCAGCCACTACCTCGCGCCGCCGCAGGGCTCCCCGGAGACCATCGAGGCGGCGCGTCAGGCGGTGGTGTGGACACTGTTCCACTACGGCATCACCGGCTGGGCCATGTACGCCCTGATGGGCATGGTGCTCGGCTACTTCGCCTTCCGCTACCGGCTGCCCCTGGCGATCCGCTCCGCGCTCTACCCGGTCATCGGCCGCCGCATCCACGGGAGGATCGGCGACGCCGTGGACCTGGCGGCCATCATCGGCACCGTGTTCGGCATCTCCGTGTCGCTCGGCATCGGCGTGGTGCAGCTGAACTACGGCTTGAAGGTCCTGTTCGACGTGCCCGAGGGGTTGCCCGCGCAGATCGGCCTGATCGTGGTGGCGGTGGTGATGGCCACGGTGTCCGCCGTGGCGGGCGTCGACAAGGGCATCCGGCGCATGTCCCAGCTCAACGTCCTCCTCGCCGTCCTGCTCATGCTCTACATCCTGATCGTGGGCGAACCCTTCAGGCTGCTCAACGCGCTGGTGCAGAACATCGGGGACTACGTCAGCGGCTTCCCCTCGATGACCCTGAACACGTTCGCCTACGACCAGCCCACCGAGTGGCTCAACGCGTGGACGCTCTTCTTCTGGGCCTGGTGGATCGCCTGGGCCCCGTTCGTGGGTCTGTTCCTGGCACGGATCTCCCGTGGCCGCACCCTGCGTCAGTTCGTGGCCGCGACGCTGATCATCCCCTTCCTCTTCACCGGTCTTTTCCTGGCGGTCTTCGGCAACAGCGCGCTGTTCGTCGTGCGGGACGGGAACACCGATTTCGGCCGGACCGCGATGGCCCTGCCCGAGCAGGGCTTCTACGGGCTGCTGGAGCAGTACCCGGGTGCGTCGTTCAGCGCGGGCCTCGCGACCTTCGTCGGGCTGCTGCTGTACGTCACCTCCGCGGACTCCGGCGCACTCGTCATGGGCAATCTCAGCTCCGACCTGCCGACCCCGGTGACGGACGCGGCACCCTGGCTGCGCATCTTCTGGGCCCTGACGACAGGCCTGCTCACCCTCGCCATGCTCCTGGTGGGCGGGGTGCAGGCGCTGACCGACGCCACCATCATCATGGGCCTGCCCTTCTCCGTGGTCATGTTCCTGATCATGATCGGGCTCTATCTGGCCCTGCGTACCGAACGTATGCGGGAGGAGGCACTGACCACCTCGCTCCCGGCGTCCCTGTCCGGGCGCACCGACCAGCCCCCGCCGGGCACACGGAACTGGCGACGACGGCTGGCGCGAGCCATGACGTTCCCCGGCAGGCGGGCGGCCGTCCGCTTCGTCGACGACGTGTGCCGTCCCGCGTTCCGGGACGTCGCCGAGGAGCTGCGGGAGCAGGGCGCGGAGGCGGCGCTGTTGGAAGGAGTGAGCGAGGAGAACGGCCTGTCGCACGTCGGGCTGCAGGTGCCGATCGGGCCGAGCGACGTCTTCGTCTACCGGGTCTGGCCCGTCGAGACGCCGACCCCCGGGTTCGCGACCCGTTCGGTCAGCACCCACGACACCTATGTGCGTTTCGAGGTCCGGCTGTCCGAGGGCAACCAGGGCTACGACGTGATGGGCTACACCAGGGAGCAGCTCATCGCGGACGTCCTCGACCAGTACGAGCGCCATCTGGAGTTCCTGCGGCTGCACCACGAGGCGGCCGCCCGTTCGGCCCTGCCCGACCACCGACCCGACGATCCCGAGGCGCACCTCCCGGAGTAGTCGAACCCTGGTCCCGGGTGTCCGGACTCGGGCACCGAGCACACTGGGCCGGAACCGGGAGCCGCCCGATCGTCGGCACCCGGCACCGCCGTACATCGCTCATGAATCGAGGAATGACGTGCCGTCAACACCGCGTCGCCGCCTGGTCGTAGGTGCCGCCCTGATCGCCGCCCTCACCGGGGGCGTGGCCTCCTCTCCCGTCGCGTACGGTGCCCCCGCCTCCCCCGCCGCGACGCGTGCCGCCTCTCCGGCCCCCGACATGGCGGGGGTGGCCGCTGCGCTGCGCGCCGCCGTGGCCGAGGGGGCGCCGGGTGCGATGGCCCGGTTCACCGGCCCGCAAGGGGTCCGGGCCCGGACGACCGGGATCCGCGACCGCGCCTCGGGCGCGGCCATGGACATCCGGGCGCGCTTCCGCGTCGGCAGTGTCAGCAAGACCTTCACCGCCGTGGTCGTGCTGCAACTCGTGGACGAGGGCAGGCTCGTGCTCGACGCCCCGGTCAACCGCTACCTGCCCGGGCTCCTGCCGGACGACCGGATCACGGTGCGTCATCTGCTGACCCACCGCAGCGGGCTGGCCGACTACACGGACAGGATGTTCCACGAGACCGTGCCCGGCTTCGAAGCCGTCCGCAACCGGGTCTTCGGTCACCGGGAACTCGTGGACCTCTCGCTCAGCGAGCCGCGCACCACCGAACCGGGCGCGGCGTACAAGTACTCGAACACCAATTTCGTGGTGGCCGGGATGCTCATCGAGCGGGCCACCGGCAATCCGGTCGCCCGCGAGTACCGGCGCCGGATCGCCGGCCCCCTGCGGCTGCGCAACACTTCGTACGTGCACCCCGACACCCGGATCGAGGGGCTGCACGCGCGCGGGTACCTGCACCCCGACGAGGCGGGCGCCCCGCTGGTGGACTCCACGGAGCAGACGGTGTCCTGGGCGCGGGCGGCCGGGGCGGTCATCTCCGACCCGGCCGACCTCAACACCTTCATGACCGCGCTGATGCGCGGCAGGCTGCTGTCGCCCCGCATGCTGGACGCCATGACCACCGTCCTCCCGACGGACACCACGAAGACCCGGCACTACGGGCTCGGCCTGCGACGCTACGACCTGACCTGCGGCGCCCGGGTGTACGGGCACACCGGCACCGTCCAGGGCTACTACACCTACGCGTTCGCCACACGGGACGGCAGCCGCAGCATCGCGGCGATGGCGAACACCTCGAACCGGGGCGGCGCGAACACGGCGCTCGGCGGCACGCTGGAGGTGGCGTTCTGCGGCCCGAAACCGTCGGCTCCGTGAGAACTCGGCACCTCGGCGGGGGCGACCACCGCGTTCGGGCGGCGGCCTTCGCCAGTGGTCCGTTCAGCTCTCGCTCGGCTGGAGCACCACGAAGTCCGCGTTCGCCGGATCGAGGCAGACGGCCAGCCGGCCGACGCCCTCCGCGTCCTCCGGGCCCATCTGCACACTGCCACCGCTCTTGGTGACCGCCGCTACCGCGGCGTCGCAGTCCGTGACGGCGAAGACCGGGTGCCAGTACGGCCGGCCGCCCGCCAGGGCGAGGTCCTGCTCCCGAAGCTGCATGAGCCCGCCGTGCATGCGCTCCTCGGGGAGACCGGCGGGGGTGATGAGCGAGTACGTGCCCCCGCCGCCCGGCATCTCCATGTCACCGAACTGCCAGCCGAACACACCGCCGTAGAACTCCTTGGCCGCCGCGGCGTCGCTCGTGTACAGCTCGGTCCAGCACAGCGAGCCCGGCTGGTCCACCAGCTCGACGCCCTTGGTCTTTCCCGGCTGCCAGACGGCGAACTGGCCGCCCAGCGGGTCGCTGTACTGTGCCATCCGGCCCCAGTCGTCGAGGTCCATCGGCGCCACTCGCACCGTGCCGCCGGCGCGCTCCACGACCTGGGTCGTGGCATCGGCGTCGGCCACGGAGTGGTAGATCATCCAGGCCGGGCGCGCGCCCTTCTCGGTGAGCGTGCCGAGGCCGGCGACGATCTTGCCGTCCTTGCGGAACATCCCGCCTTCCGGCCCCTCGCCCCCGCCCATGGGCTCGTACTCCCAGCCCAGCACCGAGCGGTAGAAGGCCGCGGCGGCCGGGACGTCGGGTACCCCGAGGTCGAGCCAACAGGGCGAGCCGGAGGCGAAATCAGTGGTGATCACGGCGATTCCCTTCGCAGAACCTGTGTCTCCTCAGCCTGACACCCGCCACTGACACCCGCCACTGACACTCGCCCGCCGACCCGCTCGCCCGGGTGGCCGCCGCGATCCCGGCGCCACACGCCGCGCCGGGCGCTCTGCCGGCCGGGGTGCCGCGCGTGCGGCGACTGGGGTGTCGCACCGCCGAATGTCCGGTTCGGTCTCGTACGCAGTTGCGAAGCGAGCATGATCCCTGATCTCCTGACCCGCGACCCGGGGTTGCCTGCCACGTCACCGTGAGCGTCCCGGGACGGTGCCGGTGTGTTCCGTTCCGCAGGCGCCGGCTCCGCCGCACGGCAGTCCAGCCCTCCCCTCGAGCGACGACAGGAACCATGACAGAGCGTGCCCACCCCGTGACAGCCGACGACGAGCAGCCGCCGTCTCAGGACGACCGCGCCTTCTTCGGACAACCCAAGGGCCTGCTCACGCTGTCCGCCCTGGAGGTCTGGGAGCGGTTCTCGTTCCTGGGCATGCAGGCGATCCTGGTCCTGTATTTCGCCGACACGGTGGCCGACGAGGGCCTGGGGATGGACGCCGGCACCGCCGCGTCCGTGTCGGCCGCCTACGGCACCCTCGTCTACCTCGTGTCCGTGGGCGGCGGCTGGCTCGCCGACCGCATCCTCGGCTCCTACCGGGCGGTCCTGTGGGGCGGCATCCTCATCGCGCTGGGCCACTACTCCATGGCCGTGCCGACCGCCGCCATGACCTGGGTCGGCCTGGGCCTGATCAGCGCCGGCACCGGACTGCTCAAGCCCAACGTGGCCGCCATGGTCGGCAAGCTGTACCGCACCGACGACGACCGTCGTGACGCGGGCTTCGCGCTGTACTACATGGGCATCAACATCGGCGCGTTCGCCGGGCCGCTGATCACCGGCTGGCTCGGTGAGCACCAGGGCTGGCACTGGGGCTTCTCGGCGGCCGCGCTCGGCATGACGCTCGGGTTGGTCCAGTACATCGCCGGGCGGCGGCACCTCGCCGGCCGCAAGCACGCCGCCGAGTTCGCCCTGGCTCCCGCGGCCATGCGGCGTGCCGTGCGGCTGATGGTCGCCGGGGCCGTGGTCTTCGCCGCGCTGTGCGGCACCCTGGCGGGCGTCGGCTGGCTCACCATGGGACGGTTCGTCGACGTCCTCACGCTCGTCTCGGTCGTCGCGCCGGTCGTCTACTTCTGGGTCATGTTCACCAGCCCCCGGGTCACGGCGGAGGAACGCGGGCGGCTGCGTCCCTACATCGTGCTGTTCCTGGCCTCGGTGGTGTTCAACTTCATCCTGTTCCAGGCGTACTCGACGATGATGCTGCTCGCCTCGACGAACGCGGACACCAGCATCCTCGGGTTCGACTTCCCCTCCAGCTGGTACGCCTCCGCGCTCGGCGCCTTCGAGGTGGCGCTGGCGCCCGTGGTCGCCGCCGTCTGGGTACGGATGGGCCGCCGCCAGCCGCACGCCTCGAACAAGATCGCGCTCGGTGTGATCCTCGGCGGACTGTCGTTCCTGCTCATGGTGGTGCCCACCGTCGGCCACGAGGGCACCGACTACCGGATGGCCGCCTGGTGGATCGTCGGCTCCTACCTGCTGCTCGGCCTCGGCGACGTTCTTCTGGAGACCTCCGGCCTCTCGGCCAGCAGCAAGCTCGCGCCGAAGGCGTTCTCCAGCCAGACCATGGCCCTGTGGTTCCTCTCCCTGGCCCTCGCCAACGGCATCCAGGCCCAGGTGGTGAAGATCTACGACGACGTGTCCCACCCGGCGTACTTCGGCGTCAACGGCGCGATCGCCGTCGTCCTCGGCCTGGTCGTCGTCGCCCTCGCACCGTGGCTCCGGCGCACGATGCACCCCGTCCACTGACCTCCGGCGCCTGACCGTCGGCACCCGTCCCGACCACTGACCGCCGTACCCGTCCCGACCACTGACCACCCGGCTCGCCGGAAGGTGTACCTCCCCATGCGCATCCGCACCGACTTCCCCTACGAGACGACCCAGGACGACATCCGCATCCCCCTGCCGGACGGCACCCGCCTCTACGCGCGCGTCTGGCGGCCGGTCACCGACGAGCCGGTTCCCGCCCTGCTGGAGTACCTGCCGTACCGCCTCAGCGACTGGACCGCGCCCCGGGACAGCCAGCGCCACCCCTGGTACGCGGGCCACGGCTACGCCTCCGTCCGGGTCGACGTGCGCGGGCACGGCAACAGCGAGGGCATGCCCGGCGACGAGTACGACGCCACCGAACTGGCCGACGGTGTCGCGGTCGTCGAGTGGCTGGCCGCGCAGCCCTGGTGCAACGGCAGCGTCGGCATGTTCGGCATCTCCTGGGGCGGCTTCAACTCGCTCCAGATCGCCGCGCTCGCCCCCGAACCCCTGAAGGCCGTCGTCACCGTCTGCTCCGCGGACGACCGGTACGACAACGACGTGCACTACATGGGCGGCTCGGTGCTCGGGGTGGACATGCACGCCTGGGCCGCCACCATGCTCGCCTTCGTCTGCCGTCCGCCGGACCCGGAGTACGCCGGGGACGAGTGGCGGGAGATGTGGCTGCGGCGGCTGGAGACGGTCGACCCGTTCATCCACACCTGGCTGTCCCACCAGCTCCGCGACGACTACTGGAAGCACGGCAGCGTCTGCGAGGACTACTCCGCGATCGACGCCGCCGTCCTCGCCGTCGGCGGCTGGCACGACCCGTACCGCGACACCGTGCTCCGGCTCGTGGAGCACCTGCCGGACGACCGGGTGCGCGGACTGATCGGGCCCTGGTCGCACCAGTACCCGGACCGCGGGCTGCCGCCGGGCCCGCCGATCGGCTTCCTGCAGGAGACGCTGCGCTGGTGGGACCACCACCTCAAGGGCCGGGACACCGGCGTCATGGACGAACCGCTGCTCCGCTCCTGGATCAGCGAGTCGCACCGCCCGGCCACCGTCTACCCCGAACTGCCGGGCCGCTGGGTCGGCGACCCCGCCTGGCCCTCCCCGTACATCACCCCCACGCCCCACGCCCTCGGCGGTGAACCGGTCGTCGTACGGTCCCCCCAGCACACCGGCGTCGACGCCGGCCGCTTCTTCCCCTTCGGCAACGACGCCGACCTGCCGCCCGACCAGCGGGAGGAGGACGCCCGCTCGGTGTGCTTCGAGTTCCCCGTCGCCGACGGGCCCGTCGAGATCATGGGCCGCCCCGAGGTGACCCTGCGCCTGCGGATGGACGTGCCGTACGGGCAGGTCGTGGCCCGGCTGTGCGACGTGGCGCCGGACGGCTCGTCGACCCTCGTGACCCGCGGCGCGCTCAACCTCTCCGCCCGCCGGGGCCGGGACCGGAACGCGCCCTGGACCCCCGGGGCCACGGAGACGGTGACCTTCCGGCTCAACGGCATCGGGCACGCCTTCCCCGCCGGGCACCGCATCCGTCTCGCCGTCTCCTCCGCCTACTGGCCGTGGATCTGGCCGCAGGCGGGCTCCGACGACGGCTTCGTCCTGGAACCGGCCGGCTCCGCGCTCGTGCTGCCGGTGCGCGACGGCGGGGAACACCCCGAGGACGCCGGCATCCGTTTCGAGCCCCCCGAGCAGTCCGAGCCGCTGCGCGTCACCGCGCCGCCGGCCGCGCGGGAGGAACGCCCGGAGCGACGGGTGGTGCGCGACGTGGCCAAGGGCGAATGGCGCCTGGAGGTGGATCCGCGCTACGGAGGTACCCGCGTGTACCCGGACGGCCTGGAGTTCACCGAGGACGCCCTGGAGACCTACACGATCAGGGAGGACGACCCCCTGTCGGCACGGGCCGGGTCCGACTGGACCGTGCGGCTGCGCCGGCCGGAGCGCGCGTGGGACGTACGGATCGAGACCCGGTCGGAGATCACCTGCGACGCCGAGGACTTCGTCGCGTCGAACGAGGTGGTGTGCCACGACGGCGAGGAGGTCGTCTTCCGGCGCACCTGGGAGAAGCGCATCCCCCGCGTCGCACGCTGAGCCTGGAGCGTCGCTACGCGTCGGCCGGGCCGGAGGAGTCCTCGCCGCCCCGCTGAGGGCGGCCGATGGTCACGGCGCCCCGGAAGCGGTCCGGCCCGACGGCCGACATCGCGTCGAGCGACGGTTCGGGGACCGGCAGGAGACCGCGACATGCGCAGCCGCCTGCCGTGAACGGACAGCCGGGCATTACGGCGGGACACGAAGACCTCCGTGTGGTGCGTTCCCAGACAGCTCCGCCACACCGGAGGTCTTCGCCGTGATCAAGCCCGGCCGGCGTTGACAACGCTCGTGATCAATACAGCTAGAAGGTGTAGCGGGTGTGGCTGAACACCTGTCCGTCGTGCCCGAAGCCGTAGGCCGTGCCCGGTGCCACCGCGAACAGCAGGTCGTTCCCCTTGCGGATGCTGTCGCCGAAGCCGTAGAAGGTCCCTTCCGGCGAGCGGATGTGATCCCCGTACTGCGCCTCGAACGCGGCGATGACCTCGTCCTGCCGTGCCGGATCCGTCACCCGCTCCGCCGTGCCCTCGACCACGATGTCGACTCCTTCGGAGAGTGAGTTGTTCCCCGTGGTGAGTACGCAGTGGGGATTGCCGGCCAGGTTCTTGGCCTTCTGCTCCCCCGGTCCGGTGCTGAAGTGCAGCGCGCCGTCGTGCCAGGCGGCGATCAACGGCGTGACGTGGAGCCGGCCGTCGGGCCGGACCGTGGTGATCCAGAAGAGCTCGGCGTCCCGCAGTCGGCGCTGGGCCTCGGCCCAGTCGGTGGCGGTGACGGCCTCCGCGCCCGGGCGCGGGTTGAGCGCGGAACTGTAGCGGGCGTCGAGCTCGGTCTTGGGGCTTTTCGGTGTCATGCCAGGACTCCGGAGTCTGTGGGAGAAGGCGTCTTTCCGTCCTTCACACGATGTCCTTCACACAATGCAGACGGCCGAAGTCATCCGAACTCATCGCGCACGTCCGCGCACTCTCCAGGAAGCCGGCCGCGCCGCGGTCGGGACCGACGTGGCACCCGGGTCAGGAACGACTGCGCCGACACCGTTTACATCGATGTACATCCGCTCTAGCCTGGCGCGGATCCGTTCCCGCAGAAGGGAAGAGCGTGATGATCCTCCGCCTGTCACACACCCTCGTAAGAGTCCGCGGCGCGTGCGCACGCGTCGCGCTCCTCGCCCTGACCGGCCTGTTGGCCCTGGGACTCACCGTCCCGGCCGCCGCGAGCACTCCACCGGCACCGGCGCCGTCCCCGGCCGCCGCCGACGACGTCTCCCCCGCGGCCACGGGCACACCGTTGCGCGAGGGTACGGGGCTGTACCCGCGTGCCGTCCGGCTCGCACACAGCGGTGCGGCTAACGGGCGCGTCCTCGCCAGTGTCGTCACCTTCGACGGCGACAACGGCGTCGGCGCCATTCACGAGAGCACCGATTCCGGGGCGACCTTCCGCGAGGTCGGCAGGGTGTCCGATCCCGAGTCCGCCGCAGGTCAGGGCCTGTGCTGCGCGACGCTGTTCGAGCTGCCGCGGCAGGTGGGCGCGATGCCGGCCGGCACCCTGCTCTGGGCCTCGTCCGCCGGCCAGGACGAAGCGGACCGGCGGATGGCGCTGCGGGTCTGGCGCAGCAACGACGTCGGACGCACCTGGTCCTACCTGTCCTCGTGCGCCGTGGCCAACGGCACGGGCGGCCTGTGGGAACCGGAGTTCTCGGTGGCCGAGGACGGCGCGCTGGTCTGCCACTACGCCGACGAGACGGACCCCGGGCACAGCCAGAAACTCGTCGCGGCGCGCAGCTACGACGGAGTGCACTGGGAGGGGCACCACGACACCGTGGCGAGTGACTGGTCGGCCGACCGCCCGGGCATGCCGGTGGTGCGGAAGCTCCCGAACGGCACCTACTTCATGAGCTACGAGATCTGCAACCCCGGCGGCCAGTACCAGTGCGTAGTGCACTTCCGGACCTCCGCCGACGGCTGGGACTGGGGGAATCCCGCCTCGCTCGGCTTCCGCCCGGAGACGGTCGACGGCAAGTACTTCCGCGCCGCGCCGACCATCGCCTGGGCGCCGTCACCGGACGGCGCTCCCGACGGACGGCTGCTGCTGATCGGGCAGCGGCTTCTGAACCGGGACGGCACTCCCGCGGCGGACAGCGGCCGGACGATCCTCGTCAACACGGAGAACGGCAGCGGTCCGTGGTACGAGATCGAGTCACCGGTGACCGTGCCGAGCCCGGAGGTGAACTACTGCGAGAACTACAGCTCCCCGCTGCTGCCGTCGCCCGACGGCCGACGGGTCCTGCAGATCGCCACCGACTTCGACGGCACGGTGTGCCGGGCCTACTTCGCGACCGGCGGCCTCACCGGCAGCGGCGACGCGGCCGGGCTCGTCGACGGCGCGCTCTACCGCCTGGTGAACGCCAACAGCGGGCACTGTCTCGACGTCGCCGGTGACTCCCGGGCGGCCGGCGGCAACGTCCAGCAGTGGAACTGCAACGGCCTGGGTCCGCAGGACTGGACGCTGCGCGCCCGTGACGCGGGCCACTTCACCCTGACCGGCCGCAACAGCGGTCACTGCCTGGACGTGGAGAACGGCTCGACGGCGCCGGGTGCGAACGTCCGGCAGTGGTACTGCAACGGGAGTTCCGCACAGGACTGGAGGCTGGAGAACGTGGGCCGCGGCTACTACCGGCTGATCGCCCGCGCCGGCGCGCAGTGCCTGGACGTGGCGGAGGGCTCGCGGGCGCCCGGCGCCAACGTGTGGCAGTGGACGTGCAACGGACTTCAGCCGCAGATCTGGCGACTGCATCGGGCCTGACCCGGACGCGTGCCTGTCACCGCGACAGGCACGCGCACTCCGCTGGGGTGCGCCTTCCGCATGGTCCTGGTGCGCGGGTCGACCGCGAAGTCGGGGACGTCGGCCGTGCCGTCGCCCCGTCGGCGATGCGGCCGGCTCGCCGTCACCCGACCGGGACCGCCACCGGCCCACCGACTCAGCCGGTTGCCTCTCCTATCGAAAATCGATAGTTTCCTATCGCAGAACGATCGAACCTCAGGAGAGGCAGCCTGTGAGGACAAGCAACCGAACCAGTGACCCCGAGGGCACCGCGCAGACCGACGTCCTGGTGGTCGGCGCCGGCCTCGCCGGCCTGCACACCGCGACCCTGCTCGCCCGCCAGGGCCACGACGTGCTCCTCGTCGAACGGCGAGCCGCTCTCGCCGGCGCGATCCGCACCACGGGCATCTTCGTCCGCAAGACCCTCGACGACTTCCCGCTGCCCACCGAGCACCTCGGACCCCCGATTCGACGCATGGTGCTCTATCCCCCGGGAATGCGCCGCCCGGTGAGCCTGGTCAGCGCCCGCGACGAGTTCCGGGTGGGCGACATGGCCCCCCTCTACGAAGCGGCCGCCGCCGTCGCGCAGGACGCCGGGGTGCGGATGGCGCTCGGCACGCGCTACGCGGGCCGACAGGGCGACACGTACCACCTGCTCGGCAGAGGAGCCCGCACGGCGGTCCGCGCGCGTTTCGTCGTCGGAGCCGACGGCGCCCGGTCGCGGGTCGCCCGCGACCTCGCCCTGGACCGCAACCGTCGACTGCTGATCGGCGCCGAGGAGGTCTTCGAAGTGTCCGGGAGCGAGGAGCCGCCGACGTTCCACTGCGTCCTCGATCCCTCTCTCGCCCCCGGCTACCTCGCCTGGGTCGTCAACGACGGCCGGCACGCGCATGTCGGCGTCGCCGGCTACGCGGAGCGTTTCCCGGACGGTCTGCGCCGGGCCATGGAGCGCTTCGCCGCCTCCGCGCCCGGACTGCCCGGCGGGGATCGTCCCTCGGCGGTGGAACGGCGAGGAGGTCCCATACCCGTGGGCGGCGTACTGCGCCGGATCAGTTGCCCGGACGGGCTGCTGGTGGGAGACGCCGCGGGCGCCGTCTCCCCGCTCACCGCGGGTGGCCTGGACCCATGCCTGAGGCTGTCGGAGCACGCCGCGGAGATACTCCACGACGCGCTGCGGACGGGAAGGAGGGACGTGTTGGGCTCCTACGACGGAGCCGCGCTGCGCGCCGGGTTCCGCGGGAGGCTCACCCTGCGCAGGGCATTGGCCCAGGTACGGACACCGGCCGCCGCGAAGGCGGCCTTCGTCCTGATGCGTACGCCGCTCGGCCGGGCCGCGGCCGGCCGTGTGCTCTTCGGCGACCGGTCCTTCCCCGAACCCGCACGACGACCGTCACCGGAGGCGGCCTGAAGGGACTTCCGGAGCCGGGACCACGCGGGCGGAAGCGGAGCGCGTGCGTCGCGGGCATGCGGCGAAGGGTGCGACGGGGCACGCGGACCGCCGGAGAGTCCGTGCCGGTCAGGGCCTGCCGCCCAGAGCGGACTCCGCCGCGTCGAGGCTCTCCTCCAGGCACCGCCCGGCGTGCCGCCGGGTCCAGGCCCGCTGTTCGCGGGAGAAGCGCCGGGGCACCACCTCCACCAGCATGATCAGGTACAGGTAGCAGCGGTACAGGTGCAGACGCAGACGTACGGAGTCGGTGAACGTCGCGTCTCCTCCGGCTTCCGCGTAGCCGGTCAGGAAGTCGTCGTCCCGCTCGATGTCACCGAACAGGGCGAGGGAGACGAGATCGGCGACCGGGTCGCCCCAGAACATCCGCTCCGCGTCGACCACTCCGCTGAGGAACCTGGCCCCCGGGGCTCCGTCGAGCAGGAGATTCCCCTGCCACAGGTCGAAGTGGACCAGGGCGGGACGGGTCACGTCGGCCAGCACGTCTCCGGCCGCGGTGAACACCTCACGCACCCGCTCCGCGGGCCGGGGCAGCCGTACGCCGTAGCGCACGGCGTCGTCCAGGACCGCGGCGGTCATGGCGGCGAAGGTACTGGGCCAGTCGGCGGCCGGCGGGCCGAAGGGCCGGGCAGGGTAGCCGAACTCCGGGCCCGTCGCGGTGTGCAGCCGAGCGACGACCCCGCCCAACCGCGCACGCAACCGCGCACGTTCGCCGGGCTCCAGGGACGCGTCGGCCTGGTGCCACGGGACGCCGGGGCATTCGGTCATGACAAGGCCCGTCACGACGGACCGGTCGGCGTCGGACTCCGCGTGGATCAGTCGGGGCACCGGCACGCCCCGAAGGTCCCGCGCCGCTCTGCAGTACTCGGTCTCACCGCGCAGCAGGTCGTGCTCGTAGCGCAGCGTCGATCCGCGGTCCGTGGCCGGCGGTCGCTTCAAGACGTACCGTCGGCCGTCCTGGAGCACCACGCTCAGCAGGGAGTTGTACGTGCCTCCGGACAGCGGGGCGCACTCCGCCACGTCCGCCGGTGCGATCGCGGCCGCCGCGAGCAGGGCCGCGAACTCCGGATCGAGATCGGCAGGACTCATGTGTACTCCCCGTCGGAGGTGCCGACTTGACCTGACCGTGCCGTCGGGCGCGCGTGCCGCCCCGCAGTGACGATACCGACGCGACCGGCCGGATGGGCTCGGGAGCACCAACGCCCGTACACGGAAAGCGGGTTCGCCCGTCCGTAACCAGCGCCCATGCGCGATCATGGCGCGCATGGATTCTCGTTTCGTCGGCATCGCCGACCTGGTCGAAACACCCTCCGTGGCGGTCGTGGTCGACGTCATGCGCGCTTGCACGGTGGCTGCGTGGGCCTTCGCCCAGGGGGCGGAGAGGATCGTCCTCGCCGAGTCATTGGACGAGGCCCTGGCCCTGAAGGCTCGGCATCCGGACTGGGCAGCGCTCAAGGACGGTCCGCTCGCGCCCGGGTTCGACATGGTCAACTCGCCGGGCCTGCTGCGGTCCATCGACCTTGCCGGTCGAACGGTGGTGCAGAAGACCACGGCGGGGACGGTCGGCGCCCTCGCGGTCAAGGGGGCGTCACTGGTGCTGTGCGCCGGCTTCGTGGTGGCGGAGGCAACGGCCCGGCTCCTTCGGACACACAAGTGCGACAGCGTCACGTTCGTGGTCACCGGCGAAGACGGGCAGGCCGACGAGGACCTGGCATGTGCTCAGTACATCGCCCGGAGGGCCACCGGAGCGGGGACGGACGCGTCCGAGTTCCTGGGCCGCGCCGCCGCGTCGCGCGCGGCCACCGAGCTGGCGACGGGTGTGCGTCAGGGAGTCCACCCCGACGACGTCGCGCTGTGCCTCGAGCTCGACCGTTTCCCCTTTGCCATGGTGGCGACCTCGGAAGGACCGCAGATGGTCCTGCGCCCGTGCGCTGCAACTTCCCCGACCGACGCGGCTTCGATCTGATCGCCGCCGAGGCGACCGGCCCGGCCCCGAGGCGACGCCGGGTACCCGGCCGCATCCGCGCCGCGGTCCGTCCCGTCAGCCACGCCCGCGGGCGTTGAGCCGGGCGGCCTGGCGTGTCAGGTGGTCGCGCTCGGCGAGGCTGGATGCCTTGTGGGCCGCCTCGGCGTACAGCCGTGCCGCCGTCGCCAGGTCGCCGTCGCGCTCGTGGAGGTAGGCCGCCACCGCGGTGTGGCGGGGCAGTGTGCCGTCCAGCTCCGCGAGCGCGGCCAGGCCGGCGCGCGGTCCGTCGGCCTGGCCGACGGCCACCGCGCGGTTGAGCCGGACGACCGGGCTGTCGGTGAGGCGCAGGAGTTCGTCGTACCACTCGACGATCTGCACCCAGTCGGTCTCCTCGGCGGTCGGCGCGTCGGCGTGGAGCGCCGCGATGGCGGCCTGGGCCTGGAACTCACCCAGCCGGTCGCGGGCGAGGGCCGCCTGGAGGATCGCGACGCCCTCGGCGATCGACGCGGTGTCCCACCGGCCGCGGTCCTGTTCGGCGAGCGGCACCAGGCTGCCGTCGGGCGCGGTCCGGGTGGCGCGCCATGCGTGGTGGAGCAGCATGAGGGCGAGCAGCCCCGACACCTCGGGGTGGTCGATCGCCGCCGCGAGCTGCCGGGTGAGGCGGATGGCCTCCGCGGCGAGGTCGATGTCGCCGGAGTAGCCCTCGTTGAAGACGAGATAGAGGACCCGCAGCACGGTGGCGACGTCACCGGGCTGGTCGAACCGTACGCCGGAGACGGTGCGCTTGGCCCGGCTGATGCGCTGGGCCATGGTCGCCTCCGGCACCAGGTAGGCCCGGGCGATCTGCCGGGTGGTCAGGCCGCCGACCGCGCGCAGCGTGAGGGCGACCGCGGACGACGGTGTCAGCGACGGGTGGGCGCACAGGAAGTACAGCTGGAGCGTGTCGTCCCGCGAGGCCGCGGGCCCGGGGGCTGGCTCCTGGTCGACCAGGTCCTCTCGCCGGCGGCGGGCGGTGTCGGCCCGGGTCTCGTCGAGGAACTTGCGCCAGGCCACGGTGATCAGCCAGCCCTTGGGATCGCGCGGCGGGGCGGTCGGCCAGACGCGGACCGCCTCGACCAGCGCTTCCTGTACCGCGTCCTCGGCCGCCGCGAAGTCGGCTCCGCGGCGGACGAGGACGGCGAGCACGTTCGGCGTGAGGCTCCTGAGCCGGGCCTCGTCCATGGCCGAGGTCATTCCGTGACGGTGGGCGACACACCGTAGAACGGGCGCAGCTCGAGCCACTCGTGGATCGGCTTCCCGCCCGCCCCGGGCGCGGCCGACAGTTCCCCGGCCAGCTCGACGGCGCGCTCGTAGCTGTCGACGTCGATCACCATCCAGCCGGCGATGAGGTCCTTGGTCTCGGCGAACGGGCCGTCGGTGACCGGCGGGCGCCCCTCACCGTCGTACCGGACCCACGTCCCCTCCGGGGCGAGCGCCTGACCGTCGACGAACTCGCCGGTCTTCTCGAGCCGGTCCGCGAAGTCCCGCATGTACTGCATGTGGGCCGAGATCTCGTCCGGCGTCCACTGGTCCATGGGTACGTCGTTGACCGGAGCCGGGGCGCCTCGGTAGTGCTTGAGAAGCAGGTACTTGGCCATGGTGTGTCTCCTCGGTGCTGGTGCGGCCCATTGTGGTCGCGTTCACTGCGGGGACGGAGCCGGCCACGCGTTCTCGACATCGGGATCCGAACTTTTTCCGGCTTTCGTGGATCGCAGCCGCCTCGCCGGCCCGGCTTCAGCCGCGGGTCAGGGTGGCGCCGAGGAGGGGGAGCAAGCGGTCCCAGTGGAGCCGCGACGCGGCGGGGTCGAAGGCGTCCGTGTCGGACATGGTGAACCCGTGGACGGTGCCGGGGTAGACCTCGGAGGTGTGGTCGACCCCCGCGGCCTCCAGGGCTTCGTCGAGCACGCTGAGGGCCTCGGGCGTCATGTCGGTCTCGGCGTGGCCGAGATGGACCTTGGCGGTGATGCTGGAGAGCAGGCCGTGCAGGCCGTCGGGCCCGTCGGCGACGACGGGTGAGTGGAACCCGGCGACAGCCGCCACCTTCCCCGGGTGGGCCGCGGCGGTGCGCACCGCCAGCAGGCCGCCGATGCAGTAGCCGGTCACGGCGACCGGTCCGGCCTCGACCTCGGGCCGGCCCGTGAGGAAGTCGAGATAGGCGTCGGCGTCCCGCAGGACCCGTTCGGTGGTGTGCGCCTCGATCATGGGCATCAGCTGGGCGAAGACCGCGGGCCGGACCTCTTCCCCGATGTGCGCGGGCAGTTCGATCACCGGTGCCGTGCCGTGCCGGTAGAAGAGGTTGGGGACGAGTACGTAGTACCCGTGTCCGGCCAGTTCGCGGGCCATCTCGCACAGTGCGGGCCGGATGCCGAAGCCGTCCGCGTACATCAGCACCCCCGGGTGCCGCTTGCCGTGGTCGGGGTATGCGGCGAAGGCGTCGGCCCGGCCGTCCGCGGTGGGAATGTGCAGTGTCTCGGTGGGCATGAACTCTCCTGTCGTGGTGGATGTGTCGAGCCTTGGGTCAACACGACGGAGGTGGAGCCCGCGCGGCGACGCGGCATTCTCGGGGAGACGACGGGCACACACCGGCCCGTGCCGCGCTCAGAGGAGCGCCGGGTTGCCGATCCGTGTGTGGCGCGATGCCGTCCCGGTCATCCCCGCAACGTAGTCCACCCACCGGACGGGACGCCAGCGAATTCTTCCCGGCCGGCACGCGCCCCGCGCTGCGGGACGGCTCCGTGTCAGCGAGGGCTCGGCCTGGCTCTCTTGTGGTTACTCGAGAACTGCAGGAGAGTGAAACCAGACCCGCAAGAACGCACTTCTCGTCGACTGGGGAACGTCATGGTGACCAAACAGCAGCTCAAGGGCCTGCCCGAGGACGCGGACCTGAGGCGCGCGGACTCCCTGGCGCGGGAGATCTTCTCGGACGTCGCCAACAAGTGGGCGCTCCTGATCATCGAGGCGCTCGGCGAGCGCACCCTGAGGTTCAGCGAGCTGCGCAACGAAGTGGAGGGTGTCAGCCACAAGATGCTCACCCAGAACCTGCGCATGCTGGAACGCAACGGCCTGCTGGAGCGGAAGGTGTACCCCACGGTGCCGCCGCGGGTCGAGTACACGCTCACCGAACCGGGCCGCGCTCTGCGCATGACGGTCGACGCCATGTGCGACTGGACCCACCGGTACCTCGGCCACATCGAGGACGCGCGCCATCGCTTCGGCGAATGACGAGCGCATCGCCATGCCGTTCCGACGGCCCTCGCGCGGACGAGGGGCGGAGCGGGAAAGGGGGGCAGGAGAGGGGCCGTCGCTTCTTCCGAGGTGGCGGCCCTTCGGCGTGCGGGCTCCTGGTGGGATCACCGGCATCGCCGCCGTGGTCGATCCGGCCGGGCTCGCGCCGATGGATCTCCCGGCTCCGGGATGAGGAGGCCGGCGGCATCGCGGTGAGTGCGGTGCGGAATGACGGATTGGCGTCCTGGAGCGCTGGGCAGGGAGCCAGTGGTGTCATGACCACGACTACCTTTCCCCCACAAGGAGGTCGACCATGCGCGTCCGTACCCTGACCGGCAGCCTGGCCGCCGTGCTGCTGGCGTCGCTGCCCCTGCTGAGCGGCCAGGCCGTTGCCGCGGCCCCGCCCGAGGCCACCGCGCGTCCCCTGGCCGCGGCCCGAGTCGTCACCTACGACGCGAGCGGCGCCGCGGAGTTCAAATCCGCGGTCGACCGGGGCGCCGCGATCTGGAACGAGAGCGTCGACGGCGTGGAGTTGCGCCCGGCCACGACCGGGCAACGCGCGAACATCCGGGTCCTCGCCGACAACGGCTGGCCGCGCGCCCTGCCCGGCTCCCTGGGCAACGGCACCGTCTACATCGGCCGCCAGGCCGTGAACCAGGGCTACGACACCGTACGCATCTCGTCCCACGAGCTCGGTCACATCCTGGGCCTTCCGGACCGCAAGCCCGGCCCCTGCTCCAGCCTGATGTCGGGCTCCAGCGCGGGCGTCTCGTGCACCAATCCCTACCCGAACGCGGCCGAGAAGGCCGAGGTCGAGGACAACTTCTCGGCCACCTCGCGGGCATCGGTACCGGCGTCGCGGTCCGTGCCGGTCGGGGACTGACCGGGCGAACGGTCCTCCTCCCCGGGACAGATGCCGGAGCCACTCGACGCGGGCCGTTCGCCGCGTGGCTCAAGGCGCGGAGGAGACGAAGACACAGAAGGACAACCCGGGGGAGCCGCGATGACGTGCAGCGGCTCCCCCGGGTTGCCGAACCGGTCGAGCGGGAGTGCCGCGCCCGGCGCCCGCCCCGCGGTCGCTGCCGCCGTCGGCGGAACTCGGTCGGTTGCCGCGGGTCGGCGCCGGGGCTCCGCCGCGTCCGAACCTAGGATCGGCGGCGTGGACATCCCCCAGGATCTGATCAGCCTCGAGCGGGCGGCGGAAGAACAGCGTGCCCGGCTCGCCGGACTCGAGGGCGAGGAGTTCGAAGTGCAGCGACGGGCCTGGGAGGAGGCCACCCGGGCCGTCCGGGCGGCGATCGCCGATCACGCCGCGGTCAGCGGCCGGTCGGCGGATGCCGTCGAGGGCGCGGTCAAGCGCGCGGTACGGCAGGCGGAAGAGGACCCCGCCGGATAGTCCGCCTCCGCAACGCGCGGGCGAGGCTCTCCGCCTCGGTCGGCGCAGGGACCCGCCCGCGGCGGGATCAGCCCGTGGCCGACGGCCGTCAGACGGGCCGGAGGACGGGCGGGACGGGATCGTCGGCGGCCGTGCCCGCGGAGTCGCCGTCCCGGTCCGGATCGTAGGCGCAGGGTACGCCGCTGCCGCCGGTGAAGTACTCGCTGTCCGGATCCCAGGTGAAGGACATCCGCTCGTCCCCGTCGTCCAGCTCCGCGGACAAGCGCCATTCCTCCGCCTTCCCGCCCTCGCGATAGGTACTGATCTTCCAGCCCTCGTCCTCCAGGTGCTGCCGCAGCCGGCGAAGGCCGGGGACGGCCTGGCTCGAAGGCACATGGTCCACCGCCCAGCTGTGGTGCATCCGGTAGGCGCCGTCGACCACCTCGTCCTGCATGCCCAGCAAGCCGCCGTCGTAGCAGGCACCGGAGCCGAAGGTGTTCTCCGTGCCGACGCCGCGATCCTCGACGCCCGGTTCCACGGCACGCTCGAACCCGAGAATCCCGTACGCCTGCCGGGAGTTCTGGAAGGCGCGGCTCGCCATGTCCTCGCGCCCGACGCGGGGGAAGTCGGTGGCGCCACGGTTCTGCCACATGAGCGGGACCACGACGGCGAGTACGGCTGCGGCGACGAGCGCGACGCAGCCGCATCCGAGGGCTCCGGCCAGGGAAGGGGTTCGGGACGGAGCCGGGGTCGCGTGCATCGGTGCGGGTTCTTCGGGCATGGGGGAACGGTAGGTCCGCGGGGCGGGGCACCGGATGGGCGCGGCTACCGAGTCGGCCCAGGTACGCGTACTCAATCCGTTGATCCTGTGCAGCTTTCCGGGCGGCGTCATGGAACCCGGACGAGGCCGCACATCTTGCCGGGCCCGGCCTGCCCACGCCGTGGTAACAACCAAGTGATCCAACTCGAAAGGCACGCCTCATGGGTATCTTCAGCCGGCGCCAGACCGCCGTCGTCGAGCCGTCACCGACCGTGGACTCACTCCGCTCCGGCGGGCGGGGCGCGGCGGCCGACGCCACGCTCGACCCGGCGCTTCGCGCACTGACGGGGCACTGGACCATCGACCGCCCGCACAGCCGGATCGGCTTCTCCGTGCGGCACGCCATGGTCACGACCGTCCGCGGGGCGTTCACCGACTACGACAGCGTGCTCTACTTCGACGGCGCCCGGCCCTCCGAGTCCCGGGCCGAGATCGTCATCCGGGTCGCCAGCGTCGACACGGGCGTGGAGCAGCGGGACGCGCATCTCGTCGGCAAGGACTTCTTCGACGTACGCCGGTATCCGCAGATGACGTTCCGCAGCACCTCGACCGTGCACGAGGCCGGGGAGAGCTTCCGCATGACGGGCGACCTCACGATTCGCGACACGACCCGGCCCGTCGACCTCCAGCTGGACTACCTCGGCTCGGTCATGGACCCGTTCGGCTACGAGCGGGCGGGTTTCGACGGCACCACGACCATCGACCGCCGCGACTGGGGGCTGGTCTACAACCAGCGACTGGAGGCGGGCGGCAGCATGGTCAGCGAGAAGGTCCGGCTCCAGTTCGACATCTCGGCGATCCGCGCCCCTTCGCAGCCCCTTTGAGCGACATCCACGCCGACGCCCTCCACCGCCGTACGCACGACGTCTTCGGCTGAGACGCCCCCGGGCGGGAAGGCGGTGGGGCCGCGGCCGGTGGAACGGGCGGAGCACTCGCGGCCGGCATCCGGCATAGAGTTCCCTCGGCACTGACACGGCGTGTGGGGGAGCACATGATGGCTGAGGCGGTCCCGAGGTGGGCGTCGACACTGGACTCGGTGGTGGTGTACGCGCAGGGCGCCCTCTGCCGTCGGCTCGCCCGCGGCAGCGTGCCCCGGGACGGGCGGGTGCGGGTGACCGGTCTGCCCCGTTCGATGGACCCGGGTTCCCTGCGGGTGCGGGTCGTCGGCGCCGGCGGCGCGCGAGTCACCGAGGCGAGGGTGGCCGTCGAGGCGGAACCGCTCGACAGCCGCCCGATCGGTGAGCTCCGGCGTGAGGTGGAACGGCTCCGCGATGCCCGAGAGGCCCTCCAGGCCCGCCGGAACCGTCAGCAGGGGCTGGTCGACGAGGTGGCGGCCCTGCGCCCGGTGCCGCCGCCCCGCGGGGACGAGGCTCCGCACCGTCGCACCCCCGTCGACGCCTGGCTGGCCCTCGCCGGGTTCGTGGACGAGCGACTGACCGTGCTGCACTCCCGCCTGCGCGAGGTGGAGGAGGAACTGAGGCAGGTCGAGCACGAGTTGGGCGTCGCCTCCGACAGGCTCTCCCGCGCCTCCACCGACGCCCCCGCCTCGCGGACCGATACCACGCTGTGCGCGGTCGTCACCCTCACGGGCAGCGGTGACACACACGTCGAGGTCGAGGTGGAGTACGGGGTGCCCGGCGCCGTCTGGGTGCCGGCCTACCGCCTCACCCACCGCCGGGGCGGGAACGACGGGCGGCTGTTGATGCGGGCGGCGGTGGCCCAGCGCACGGGTGAGGACTGGACCGGCGTCCGCGTCTCGCTGGCCACGGCCGATCTGCGAAGGCGCACCGACGTACCCCGGCTCCGATCGATCCGGATCGGACGCGAGCAGCCCGCTCCCCCGTCGTCGGGATGGCGCGAACCCCCGCGCGGGCTGCTCGACCTCTTCGGCGGCTACGACGCGGCGGGACCGCGCCCGCGCGTCGGCGGCACCGACGCGGCAGGGTCGCGCCCGCGCGTGGGCGGCTCCACCGTGGCCGTCCCCGCCGCGGCGGCGCCCGAGGCTCCCGCGCCCGAGTCCGTTCCGCCCCCTACCCCGTCCGTGGCGGGATACGGCTACGGTCCGCCTCCCGGCGCCCTGCCACCACCACCCGGCGGCGTGCCGGCAGGCCCGGAGGGGGCCGTGCCCGTTTACTCGGCGCCCGGTCAACCTCACTCCCCTGCCCACGGGAAGAGCCGTGCCCGACGCACCGGCGCCGCTCCCGCCGCACCCCGCCCCATGGCTCCCGCGGTCCCCGGCCGGGCCGCACCACCCCCCGCAGCCGCTCCTCAGGCCGCACCCGCCCCGTCACCGGCCCCGGTGACCGGACCACCCCGGCCGAGCGGTGCCGAACTCGACTACGCGGCACTGGTCCTCGAGGGCCCCGACGGGGAACCGGAGCGCCGCGGACGGCTGTTCCCCGACTCGGCCCTCGACCCGGTGGCGGCCGAGCACCGACGACGCGCCGAGACGGTCACCGCGCTGCCCCTGCCGGGGAACGCCGTGCGCCCGCGCGAGTCGGCCGGTTCCTTCGACCACCGCTACGAGGCCGCCGCACGCGCCGACGTCCCCTCGGACGGTACGTGGCACACGATCACCGTGGGCGAGGTGTCGGTCGGCCTGCGGACGGAGTACCTGTGCGTCCCGTCGGTCGAACAGGCGGTCTACACGACGCTGGTGCTCTCCAACGCCACGGACCAGGCGCTGTTGGCCGGTCCGTTGGAGGTCGCGGCGGACGGGGACTTCCTGCTGACCACCTCGCTGCCCACGCTCGCGCCCGGCGGCGTGCGCCGCGTGGGGCTGGGCACCGACGAGGCCATCGGGGTCACGCGACGTACGAGCCTGCGCGAGTCGACCGCGGGGCTGCGCAACAACGTGACCGTCCTCGACCACGGCGTCCACGTGGAACTGGCCAACCGGCTCCCGGTTCCCGTCACCGTCGAGGTGCGCGAGCGGGTGCCGGTCACCTCCGACGCGGACGTCAGGATCGAGGAGAAGGCCGGCTGGGAGGCACCCGCCGCCGGCACCGACCCCGATCAGCATGCTCCCGGCACCCGTCTGTGGCGGGTCGAGATCCCGGCCCACTCCACGTCCGCCCTCGACGGCGGCTACGTCATCCGCATCCCGGCCGGCAAGGCCCTGACCGGCGGCAACCGCAGGAGCTGACCCCCTCATGCCCACGAGCCCCGAGCCGATCGCCCTCCCCGTCACCGCCGTCACCTGCCTGGAGGACCGGGCATACGTCGAACGAACCGCCGTCGTCGACCTCGCGGCCGGCACCCGGGTCCTGCGCCTCGGACCGGTCAGCGCCCTCGCCGTCGACCACAGCCTGCACGCCGAGCTGTCCGCCGGACACCCGGTGACCGTGCTCGACGCCCGGGTCGTACGCGAGTGGACACCGAGAGCGCCCGGACCCGCCGACGACGACTCCGCCCTGCGCCACCGCGTGAGAGACCTCGAGGAGGAACAGGAGGCGCTGGGCCGGCAGCGCGAGCGTCTGCACACCCGCGTCGACCTCCTCGGCCGTCTCGCCGGCGACCTGCTGCGGGAGATCGGCGAGGGCGCGGGCCTCGGCGAGTCCGACCGGACCCGGTGGACCCGCGAACTGGACCGGGTCGACGGGGAACGCGACACCTGCGGCGAGCGACTGCGCGCGGTCGACGCCCGGCTGACCGCGCTCGCCGCCGAACTCTCCGACGCCCGGCACGCCCTGGCGAGCGCGGAGACCGAACCCGCCGAACTGGTCGGCCACATCGAACTGACCGTCCGGGCGGCCGAGGCCGGTCCGGCCGGGCTGCGCGTGGCCCACCTCGTCCCGTGCGCCCTGTGGCGGCCCGCCTACCGCGCCGTACTCGACGGGGGCTCCCTCACCCTGGACACGGACGCGATGGTCTGGCAGCGCACCGGCGAGGACTGGTCGAACGTGCGGCTGACCCTGTCGACGGCCCGCAGCACGCTCGCCACCGAGCCTCCCCGCCTCTCGGAGGACAGGCTGACGCTCCGGGACCGCTCAGCGGCGGAGCGCCGCACCGTCCAGGTCGAGTTGCGCGAAGAGGAAATCGCGGATCTCGGCCCCGCGCCCGTACAGGGCCTGCCGGGGGTCGACGACGGCGGCGAGGCCCGGGTCCTGCACTGCGACACCCCGGTCTCGGTACCGTCCGACGGGCGGGCACACCGGGTGCCGCTCTCCTCCTTCGAGACCCCGACAGGTACGGAGTACGCCTGCTCGCCCGAGCTGTCCCCACTCGTCGGTCGACTGGTCCGGTTCGACAACCGCTCCGGACACGCGCTGCTCGCCGGGCCCGTGGATCTCGTCAGCGGCAGCGGCTTCCTCGGCCGCGGCACCCTGGACTTCACCGCCCCCGGCGCCCCGGCCGTCCTCGCCTTCGGCAGCCGCGACGACCACCGGGTCGTTCGGCGGACCGAGGAGACCCGTGACACCACCGGTCTCACCCAGCGGACCGTCCTCACCCGCACCGTCCGGCTGCACCTCTCACGTTTCTCGGGGCCGGCCGAGCGCCATGAGCACATGGTCGTCGTCCGGGAACGCGTGCCGGTCTCCGAGACCTCGGCGGTGGAGGTGAACCTGCGCCGGGATGCCTGCTCTCCCCCGCCCGACGACGTCGACGCGGACGGCATCGTCCGCTGGAACGTCCTTCTCCCTCCCGGAGGCCGGCGCACAATCCAACTGGTCTACGAGGTCTCGACCAGCGCCAAAGTGCACGGGCTCTAGCTCCGGTCACGACATGCACTGGAACCCGCGGTTCGCGGCGGCCCTCGGCGGCCCTACGGGACGAGGCGACGACGGGCCCTTCAGCCGGCCGGAACGGCGTCCGTCGGGTCGGTGTGCCAGTTGGTGACGACGGGTTCCTCGACGGTGATGGTGCCGACCGGCAGGGACACCGGGTCGGGGTCGCCGTCACCGACGGCGACGATGATGCTGTCCAGTTCCTTGCCACCGTCGCCGTCGGTGGTCTTCGGGTTCACCCCGGCGTAGGCGCTGGTGCTGCCGCTGAGCTTGATCTGCTCTCCGACGGTCTGCTCCGCGGGTCCGGCCTGGGTGCCGTCGGAGCCGAACGCCACGGTGGGAAGGGCGGCGGGGAGGTAACAGCTGATCCCCTCCTTCGCCTTGGCGACGATCAGGATGTACCCGCCGGCCTGGCTCTCGGACCTGGTGCTCCACGAGATGTCGTTGGCACCGCAGCTCTGCTCGACCGGTACCCGCTCCCCGTTGCCCGTGTCGACGCCGGAGCCGGCCGCGTCCTCCGTTCCCTTGCCCGTCGCTTCGGTTTCCTTGTCGCTGCCCTGGCCGCCGCCCGCGGTCGACGCCCCGGAAGGGGTGGCGGTCGCGTCGCCGGCCGGAGAAGCGGACGACGATTCCGGCGCGGCGTCGGTGGTGTCCGTGTCCTGGCAGGCGGTCATCAGCATGGTGCCGCCCAGGAGGGCTGCGGAGACGAGCAGGGCCTTGCGGCGGTTGCCGGACATGAGTTCCCCTTGGTCATCAGTGGTCGAGGCCGAAGCTGCCCGGGTTCCCGGTGCTTCTTCGATCACTATGAGGGGACCGCGAGCCGAAGGGATCCCGGCGTCTTCGTACCAGGACGGCGCTGTCACCGACCGGTGACACGTTCACATTGCCGGAACCTCGGCGTCGAGGCAGCGACGACGCGGACTCCTCAGCGGTCGGTGTGGTTCCCGGCCCACACCGCGGGCGTCCGGTCCGACCAGGGACTTGCCTGTTCGAGCTGGCCGGCGAGACGGAAGAGGCGGTCCTCGAGTCCGTAACCGGCGGCGAACTGCATTCCGATCGGAAGCCCCGATTCGGCATCGGCGGTCACCGGTACGGACATCGCGGGCGTGCCCGCCACGTTGAACACCGCGGTGAACGGCGAGATGTCGAAGAGGCGCCGCAACCAGCCCAGGCCGTCCAGCGCTTCCGCGCCCTCGGCATGGGTGCCGAGGGGGACGGGGAGTTCCGGCAGCGTCGGGGTGAGCAGCACGTCGTGGACGGCGAAGCAGCGTGCCAGGGATCGGGCGACCCGGTTGCGGACCGCGAGAGCGGTGACGAACTCGGCGCCGCCGACCCGCTGCCCGTAGCGGTAGCCGGCGAGTACGGGCGGCTCCAGGGTGGAGGAGTCGACGGGCCGGCCCGAGGCGGCGGCCAGCTCGTCGATGGACGCCGTGAGATTCGCCGTCCACTGGCGGGCGTTGGCCAGGAGGAAGTCCTCCCAGTCGACCCCCAGGTCGACCGTGGCCTCCTCCACCCGGTGGCCGAGGGACTCCAGCAGACGCGCGGTGCGGGAGACCGCGTCGGCCACGGGCGCGCTGGTGCGGTGTCCACCCCATGCCTGGGTGAGGACGCCGATCCGCAGCGTCCCCGGGTCCCGGGTGACTTCCTCCGCGTACGGCCTGGAGGGCTCCTGGGCGAAGTAGGGGTCGCCCGCTTCCGGCCCGCGGACCTGGTCGAGGAGGACCGCGCTGTCGCGCACCGTGCGGCTGACGCTGCCGTGCACGGCCAGGCCGTTGAAGACCTCGTCGAAGTGCGGACCCATGGAGACGCGGCCGCGGGTCGGCTTCAGCCCGAAGAGGCCGTTGCAGGCGGCGGGGATGCGGATCGAACCGGCGGCGTCGGTGGCGTGCGCCAGCGGGACCACCCCGGCGGCGACGGCCGCGCCCGCGCCCCCGCTGGATCCGCCCGCGCTCCGCTCCGGGTCCCACGGGTTGCGGGTCGCGCCGTACAGCACCGGTTCCGTCGTGTTGCTGTAGGCCATCTCCGGTGTCGCGGTGCGCCCGAACGTCACGAGGCCGGTGCGGCGGAAACGCCGCATCAGGAAGGAGTCGGAGCGGGCCACGTGGCCGGCCGCGAGACGGCTGCCCAGTTCCATCCGCCTCCCGGCCATGGCGACTCCGATGTCCTTGATCAGGAAAGGGACGCCGGCCAGCGGCGTACTGCCCGGTTCCGGCGCGTCGTCCGCCGGCCAGGTTTCGACCACGGCGTTGATCTGCGGATTGACCGCCCGCACGGCCTCGCGTGCGGCTGCTTCCACCTCGGCGGGGGTCACCTCACCCTTCGCCACCAGCTCCGCGAGCCCTACCGCGTCGAAGTCCGCGTACTCGGCGATTCTCACTGTCACTCCAAGGCAAGAGAGGGGATACCGTTCGGTCCCGAGTGATACCCAGCGGTATCGAACGGAACGGACTGGTACCGTAGCAGGTGATCAGGGGCCCCACGGCCACCGCGGGACGCGACTCGACGGAGCAGTCACATGGCATCGACCGCAGCAAGGCCGGGCAGGGTGGCGAAGCTGCCGCCCCGCGAGCGCATCCTCGACGCGGCGGAAGAGCTGTTCCAGAGCGAGGGGATCCGGCGGGTGGGCGTCCAGGCGATCGCCGAGAAGGCGGAAACCACCAAGATGGCGATCTACCGGCACTTCGAGACCAAGGACGCGCTCGTCGCGGAGTGGCTGCGCATCGTCGCCGCCGACTACCAGGCCGCCTTCGACCGGGTGGAGGCCGAGCATCCCGGCCGTCCCAGGGAGCAGATCCTGGGCGTGGCCCGCTTCATCGCCGACGGGCTGCCCGGGATCTCGCACCGGGGCTGTCCGTTCATCAACTCCATCGCCGAACTGCCCGACCGCTCCCATCCCGCACGGCAGATCATCGAGAGACACAAGGCGGAACAGACCCGCAGAATGGTCGGCTTGTGCGCCGACGCGGGCCTGCCCGACCCCGAGCAGGCCACGGCCGAGATCACCTTCGTACTCGAAGGCGCACAGGTCAGCACGCAGAACGGCAGCATCGACCAGGCGGGCGACCGACTGATGCGGATCGTCGAGGGGATCGTGGACCGGCACCGCTCCCCGTCCACCTGAAAGGGCTGCGCGAGGGCCCGGACGAGCCTCCACCGGGCGGGCGGCGTTGCACAGTGGTGGCCATGCTGAAGCGAGTAGCCGTCCTGTCCGACGTCCACGGCGTCCTGCCGGCCCTGGAAGCAGTGCTCGACGAGCCGGAGGTGCGCGCCGCCGACCGGGTCGTGCTGACCGGCGACATCGCGGCCGGTCCGCAACCGGCCCGGGTGCTGGACCTGCTGACCTCACTGGGCGACCGAATCGCCTGGATCAGCGGGAACGCCGACCGCGAACTCGTCGAGTACCGCCGCGGTCTGCGCGACGGAATCCCCGACCCGATCGCTCCCTGGGCCGCCGGGCAACTCCGCGCCGATCACCTCGAACACCTCTCCGGCCTGCCGCGGTCGCTGTGCCTGCCGCTGCAAGGATTGGGGAAGGTCTTCTTCTGCCACGCCACCCCTCGGGACGACGAGGAAGTCGTCCTGGTCGACTCGCGTCTCGACCGCTGGCGAGAGGTCTTCGGGGAACTCCCCGGCGACGTGCGCACGGTGGTCCTCGGCCACACCCACATGCCGTTCGTACGTCTCGCCCACGGCAGGCTCGTCGTCAACCCCGGCAGCGTCGGCATGCCCTACGGCCGGACTGGAGCCCACTGGGCGCTCCTGGGCCCCGGCGTCGAACTGCGCACCACGCAGTTCGACATCGACGCCGCGATCGCCCAGGTGATCCGGGACTCCTCCTACCCCGACATCGGGCAGTGGGCCGACTACTTCCTTCGAGCGCGGGCGACCGACGCGGACGCGCTGGCCGCCTTCGGCCCACGGGACGGACGCACCGACACCGCATGACGGACACCCGCCGAGCCAAGGCGGGTGCGCCGGCCCAGGGGCTTTCCACCCGGCCGGCTACTCGGGCACGGGGCGTCGGGCCGGTCGGCGTACGTGACGGAGGCAGGAAGCGGCGACCACGAAGGGCCACAGCGACTGAAGGAACGTCACGACGCGCTCCGCGACACCCGCGTTGCCGTGCCGGTGCATCTCGAACAGGAACCATGCTCCACCGGCACCCATCAGCACGCTCACCATGATCGCGGGCGCGAGCCGCAGAGCCCAGGGGCCGCCCGCTCTGACGTCGACGGCCAGCACTGGCCACACCGCGAGGAGTGTGTAACCGACCACCGCCACCGCACCGTGCCGCAGGGAACCCCCGCTGCTCGGCGCGGGAAGCAGCGTCACGGCCAGCGCCGCGACACCGCCGCCGCCCAGCGCCACGCGTCCGGCGGTCGCGGCCGCCCGCAACCCCCAGGCGGTCAGCAGGTGGCAGGCGCCCAGAGCGAGAAACGCCACTGTCATCACCCAGTAGCCCGAAGCCCCGTGGGCGCCCAGGACGCTGATCGTCTGGGTGGCGGGGTCGTACGCGGGTCCTTCGAAGAGTGCGGCGCCCGACCAGCCTCCGATCAGCAGGACGGGCGCACACCCGGAGGAGAACAGGACCCATCTGGGGACAACGCGCATCAAACCACCATAAAGCGACCGTCAGGCGGCTCGGCAGAGCCCCGCGGGAGCGGCCGACGTCGAGACGCACGGGACCGGACGGGCGGCTCGGCCGGCGCCGGCACCGGCGACCTGCGAACGGCTTCGCGCGAAGACGACCAGGCGAAGCACGGCGAACCGCGCGACACCGGCGAGCGCGGAGGCGGACAGGTAGACGACCTGCTCGAGCACCGCGCCGGGGGCCGCCACGAGCTGATGCAGTGCGAGCATCGCCATGCAGGTCACCGCGTACGCGGCCGCCGCGGAACCGGCCGACTGCGTGTGCTGGCGCCAGGTCGCCCGCCCGCCCGCGCCGAAGGTGAAGCGAGCGTGCAGCTCGGTGGCGAGCAGCGTGGAGACCCCCGTGATCAGGGCGTTGGCCAGGACCCAGGGAATCCACGAGGCGAGACCCGCCACGGCGAGGCTCGAGGCGATCCCCACCCCGCCACCGCAGAGCACGAAGCGGGCGAAGGCGGCCGAGGCACCGGGCGCGGCTTGCTTCCGGCTCTGCGCTACGTCCATGATCCACCCCTCGCCGATGCTTTCCAACGAGGGAAACGCTACGTTGCATTCACGATGCGAGCAACTGATTTATTGCAGGGATCGCCTATTTGGGCAGCTCACGCCTCTTAAATCGTTGCAACGGTGCCAGCTTAACGCAACAAACCGGGTCGCAGCTCGTTGCAATGCAATGCAGGGAAACCACTCACAGGGCGCGCAGGCCGCGGTCGGCGAAGGCGATCAGCCACTCGAAGCTCTCGTCGATGTCCGCGCTCCACTGGAAGCCGTTGGCCACCTGTAGCGTGGCGAAGCCGTGGCACAGACTGCGGAGCATGCGCAGAGCGTGATCCACGTCGGCCGGGTCGATCTCGTAGCCCCGCAGGACCGCCATGAACGCGTCGAGGAGTCGTCGGCCGGCGGCGGCCAACGGGTCCTCGGGGCCGGACGGCTCCTGTCCGATCGTGGCGGAGTACCGGCCGGGGTGCTCCAGCACGAAGGCGCGGAACGCTCGGGCCGCGGCCGCCAGGGCATCTCGGCCCGCGTATCCCTGGACAGCTCCACCGACGGCGTCGGCGACCTCGCTCAGCGCGAGGACGGCGATGCGCCGGTTGAGGTCTTCCTGGCCGCCCACGTGCTTGTACAGCGACGGGGTACGCACGCCGACGCGCTCCGCCAGCGAACCCATCGTCAGGTTGGCCAGACCCACCTCGTCGGCGAGAGCGGCACCGGCCGCGACCACGGCCGCCGGGTCCAGGCCGGCCCTAGGCACGGGCGGCGTCCGCACGGAGGAAGGCGAGCACGAGGGAGACCACCTGGTCGGGGTACTGGTCGTGCGGGTAGTGCCCGGCACCCTCGATCATTTCGAGGCGGCCGAGGCCGGACGGCAGGGCGCCGACGATCGCCGAGCCCTCGGCGTGCGGGTCGGCCCAGTCGGGGTCGAGCGTGCCCATGACGACCAGGACCGGGCAGCGGACGTTGCCGAGCTGGGCGCCGGCGTCGGTCGGCGCACTGCGCCCCATGCCCTGCATGGCCTCCATCCGGCCCGGCTCGCGCAGCAGGGACTCGATGCGGGCGATCCGCTCGGTCCAGTCGTCCGGCCTCACACCCGGGTAGGCCACATCGAGGTACGAGCGCCAGAGCGGCACGCTGCCGAGGACGCCCGCGCCGAGCAGCCGCAGCATGCCCTGCCGGAAGCGCTTGACCTTCAGGTCACCGAGGCCGACCGACTGCTTGCGGGTGAACGGAGCCAGTTCGACGACCGCGGTGACCAGCGAGGGCTCTTGCGCCGCGGCGATGGTGGCGGCGCCGCCGGAGGCCGAGTGGCCGACGAGCACGGCCGGGCCGCCCAGATGACGGATCACGGCCAGCAGGTCACCGGCGATGTCGGTGCGGCTCCAGGCCGGCCAGTCGACGCTGGACTCACCGCAGCCGCGCAGGTCGACCGAGGCCACCCGGTACCCCGCCGCCACCAGCCGCGGGACGACGGCACGGTACGCGGCACGGCTGTCACCCATGCCGTGGGCGAGAACGATCAGGGGGCCGGAGCCCGCCACCTCGTACGCGATCTTCCCGCCGCCGACGGGGAGGTACTCGGTCATGGACGCCTCCGGAGACCAGTTGGCTAACTGAATTAGCCAAAAGCTAATCCCGTTAGCCTGAACTGTCAACACCCCCTCGCGCCACCACTCGCCGAGACCGCCCGCTACGCCTCGGTCGCGATCTGGATCAGGTTGCCGCAGGTGTCGTCGAAGACGGCCGTGGTGACGGGGCCCATCTCCAGGGGCTCCTGGGTGAATCGGACGCCGTGACCGCGCAGACGCTCGTACTCCGCCTTGACGTCACCGACGGCGAACTGGGCGAGCGGGATGCCGTCCGCGACGAGGGCGTCGCGGTAGGTCCGGGCGGCAGGGTGACCGAGGGGCTCCAGGAGGAGTTCCGTGCCGCCCGGCTCCTCGGGGGAGACGACGGTCAGCCACCGGTCCGTCTCCCCCACGGGGACGTCGTGCTTCTTCACGAAGCCGAGGACCTCGGTGTAGAAGCGCAGGGCCGCGGCCTGGTCGTCGACGAAGACGCTGGTCATGTGGATCTTCATGGGGTGCTCTCTTCCGGTTCGGGTGTGTCGGCCACGAGCCACCGCTCACTGATCAGCCGGAGCGGGGCCGTGTTCAGGTCGTGGAACTTGTAGCGACCCTCGCGCCTGGTCTCGACCAGCCCGGCACCCTCCAGCACCGCGAGGTGCTGGGAGACCGCCTGACGAGAGATGCCGAGGCGATGCCTCATGCTCAGCCGTGAGCAGATCTCGAACAGGGTCTGCCCGGACTTCTCCGTGAGCTCGTCGAGGATGATGCGGCGCGTGGGGTCGGCCAGCGCTTTGAAGACGTCGTCGGCCACGCCTCCAGGATAGGCAAGTGTTCGCTTGCCTATCAAGTCGAACCCCGCACCCGCCCGACCGCGACCACTCCCGGCCGGTCCGGGGCGGCGATCCCTTGGCCACCACAGACTTGGGCGCGCAGCGCTCGACACACCCTTGACACGCTCATGTCGATCGCTTGTATGGTCTAGTCCAAGGAACTCGCCGCTCCGCTTGCGGAGTTGAGCCCTGCCAGGGACCGGCTCCGCGGTGTACGGACGGCGTGTGCGCGTCACCTTCGCGTCTCTCGACCCCCACTCACGAGAGGCCGTCCCCGACGTGCGGTCGCCCCCACACACGACCGCGCGCTCCGGGCCGGCCCGAGGTGAAGGAGTTTCACATGCACGCCAGCAGGAAGACCGCTGCCCTGGTGGGCGCGGCCCTCGCCCCCGTCATCGCCGTCAGCCTCCCCGCCCCCTCGGCGAGCGCGCACGGCTACATCTCCGATCCGCCCAGCCGCCAGGCCCAGTGCGCGGCGGGCACGGTGTCCTGCGGGGACATCAAGTACGAACCCCAGAGCGTCGAGGGCCCCAAGGGCCTGACCAGCTGCAGCGGCGGCAACAGTCGCTTCGCGGAGCTGGACGACGACAGCAAGGGCTGGGCCGTCACCCCGGTGCCCAAGAACGCGACCTTCTCCTGGAAGCTCACCGCGCAGCACGCCACCAGCACCTGGGAGTACTACGTGGGCGGTCAGCGGATCGCCGTGTTCGACGACGGCGGCGCCAAGCCGGACGCGGTGGTGAACCACCAGGTCGACTTCGCCGGCCTGTCCGGGCCGCAGAAGGTGCTCGCCGTGTGGAACGTGGCCGACACCGACAACGCCTTCTACGCCTGCATCGACGTCAACGTCGGCGGCTGACCGGGGCCGCGGTTCGCCGCGGACCGGGTGGGCGGGGGACCGCTCGCGGCGGGCCCCCGCCCTTCGCGCCCACCCGCCAGGAACTCCGCGACCTCGGCCTGTCGAGCCGCAACCCGCACGGCTTCCATGAGGCCGCGGACTGGCCGTCCCCCGACGAGACCATTCGCCGGGGGACGGCCGCGTCCGGGATAGGCTGCTGCCGGCCCATCCGAGCACCGAGGCGAGGAGTTGGCTATGGGTGCACAGGACGCGCAGGACACGGCCCGGCGGCTGCGGACCATCGGCGACGAACTGTCGGACCGTTTCTACGAGCGGGCCGACGTGGTGCGGACGCTGGTCATCACGCTGCTCGCCGGACAGCACTCCCTGGTGCTCGGACCGCCCGGGACGGCGAAGTCGGAGCTGGCCCGGGAACTGACGGGCCGGATCGACGGTGCGTCCTACTGGGAGATCCTGCTCTCGAAGTTCACCGCGCCGACGAGGATGTTCGGGCCCATCGACGTCGCCGCGCTGGCCAGGGGCGAGTACCGCCAGGTCTACGACGGCCGCGCCACGACCGCGCACATCGCGTTCATCGACGAGATCTTCAAGTGCTCCACGGCAGCGCTCAACGAGACCCTCGGCTTCCTCAACGAGCGGATCTACCACCCCGAGAACGGCGGCGAGCCGATCCGCTGCCCCCTGATCGGAGCGATCACGGCGAGCAACGAACTGCCCACCGGAGAGGACTCGGCCGCGATCTACGACCGGCTGCTCGTGCGCGTCGAGGTCGGCTACCTGACGGACCCCTCCAACTTCGCCGCGCTGGTCCGCTCCGCCGTCGGCAGCGCCGAGGCCCCGCCGCGGACCACGGTCGAACTGGCCGCGCTGCAGCGCGCCGTGGCCGAGGCCGTCCCGGCCGTCGAGGTCCCCGACGCCGTCGTCGACGCGGTGTGCACACTGCGGGCCGCGCTGCGCCGCAAGGAACTCATCGCCTCGGACCGCCGCTGGCGGCAGGCCGTGCGCCTGCTCCAGGCCTCCGCGTACCTCGACGGCCGTACCGCAGTCGCCGACACCGACCTGTCGGTGCTGACGCACGTGCTGTGGGACTCCCCCGCCCAGCGGCCGATCGTCGAGCGGGAGGTGCTGCACCTGGTCAATCCCGACGCCAAGGAGGCTCTCGACCTGGCGGACGCCATCGAGGAACTGGAGGCCCAGCTCGACGCCATGGCCGGCCAGTCCCGCGAGGCGCTGAGCGAGTGGGTCATCAAGAAGGCCCACCACCAGCTCGCCACGACGGGCAAGCGGCTGGAGAAGCTGCGTGCGGAGGCGGCGAGCGCGGGACGCTCCACCGCCACCATCGACCGGGTCACCCGCCGTAGGCACGCGGTGCGCGCCCGCGTCCTGACCGAGGCCCTCGGTGTGGACGCGAGCACGGTGCAGGCCCAGCTCTGAGGGCGGGCGGCCGGGGACGTGGAGGAGACAGCGGACTCGCTCGGCGAGCCGGTGAGCCGGGCCGGGAAGTGGCTGAGCCTTTCGACCGTCACGGCCCGGCGGCACACCGCCGCCGTGGTCGCGGACCGGTTCGACCTCATGACCTGGCGCGACATGCACGAGCAGGCGGCCGGGCTGCGCGAGCTGGCCCGGGAACTGGACGAACGCCACGGCCACGCCACCGACCTCTTGGCCGACGTCTTCTGGGCCGCCTACAAGGCACGCCCCCGCGTGCGGCAGCGGGCGGATATGGACCCTTCCCGGCTGGTCAACCACCAGATCATCACCTCCCTGACGGACTCACCCGAGTTCGCGGGGCTGCACCGGGAGACGGCCGGCGATCCCTACGCCGCCGCCATGGCCGTACTCGCCCAGGCCACCGCGCTGCGCCGGATGCTGGAGGACTCCACCGGCGCCCAGGAGCAGGCCCAGCGGGCGCGACGGAGTCTGCGGGGCGCGGAGGACGCCGCCGCCACCGTGGCCGACGCTCTCCGGCAGGCCGCCCACGAACCCCACGAGGACGGCACCGACCCGGCCCCTGAACCGGATGCCGTACGCCGGGCGGCGGAGGCCGCCGAGCGCGCCGAGGACATCGCGCGCAAGGACGCCCGCAGCGCCGCCCAGGCGCTCGGGGCGGCGCTGCCCGGCACCCGCGCCGCCGCGCGGAGCGCGGTGGCGCAGGCCGCCCGGGCCGCGCGGAACGAGACGGCGCTGATGCGGGCGTGGGGTGTCGGACCCGGAGAGCTGGAACGGATGCCCTTCGAGCAACGGGCCCGGCTCGCCGAGCGGTTGCGCACCGGACGGCTCGCGCAGTGGGCCGAGCTGATCGGCCGTTTCCGGCAGATGGCCGACGGCGAGCGCGCCCGCAGGGTGGAGAACGCCACCGGGGAACTGATCGGCGTCACGCTCGGCGACGACCTCTCCCGCGTCATCCCCTCCGAGCTGGCGTCCCTCGGGGTGCCCGAGCTGCGTGCGGTGTTCGCCGCGCGTTATGCCGCCGGTGAGCTGATGCTCTACGACAGCCAGGGCGAGCAGGCCACCGGCCGAGGTGCCGTCATCGCCTGCGTGGACACCTCGCACTCCATGTACGAGGCGGGGCCCGGCGGCATCACCCGGGAGGCGTGGGCCAAGGCCTGCGCCCTGGCACTGCTGGACCAGGCCCGCCACGCGGGGCGCGACTTCGTGGGCATCCTGTTCGCGGCGGCCGACAAGCTCCGCGTCTTCCGCTTCCCGGCGGACCGGCCCGCCGGCGTCACCGAGGTGCTCGACTTCGCGGAGTCCTTCCTGGGCGGCGGCACCAGCTACCAGCGGCCGCTCACGGCGGCCGCCGAGATCCTGGAGGAGGAGTTCAACGACTCCGCCCGCGCCCGCGGCGACATCGTGATGCTGACCGACGACGACTGCGGTGTCACCGAGGAGTGGATGCGCGGCTGGAAGGACGCCAAGCACCGCCTCGGTTTCCGCGTCTTCGGCATCGCGGTCGGCGCCCCACGCGTCGCCGGTGAGGACTCGGTCCTCGACGCCCTGTGCGACAACCTCCGCGCCGTCGAGGACCTCACCGACGTGCACGCCGCCGCCGACCTCTTCCGCGTCATCTGACCGCACCGCCTGCCCGCCGAGCCGGCCGGGACCTTGCGGTGGACCACGTCGTCGCCGCCCTCGCAGCCGTGCCCGGGGGTTGCCCGCGCCGCACCGGGGTACCCCGACGATCTTCGGAGGAGAAAGGAGAGCCGTGTCTGACGACAATGTCAAGAACGTCTTCGTGGTCGGTCTCGACGAGGCCAACCTTCCGACGCTCGAGGCCGTGCCGGGGGCCGAGTCGCTGCGCTTCCACGGCCTGTTGACGGTCGAGGAACTGCAGGGCGGGGAGGTGCGCCTGCCGGCGGTGATCAAGAAGGCGGAGGAGGTGCTGGACGCCTTCGACGGAAGCATCGACGCGATCGTCGGTTACTGGGACTTCCCGGTCAGCACCCTCGTCCCGATCCTCGGCGAGCGGTACGGCACCCGGACCACCAGCCTCGAGTCGATCGTCAAGTGCGAGCACAAGTACTGGAGCCGGCTGGAGCAGCGGGAGGTGACGGACCGGCACCCGCGCTTCGGGCGCGTGGACCTGAAGGCGGACCCGCCCCGGCCCCCGGACGGCGTGCGGTTCCCGATGTGGCTCAAGCCCGCGTTGTCCTACTCGTCCGAGCTCGCCTTCGGGGTCGGGGACGAGGAGGAGTTCCGCAAGGCCGTCGCGGAGATACGCGAGGGCATCTCCCGTATCGGCCGCCCCTTCGAGCACATCCTCGAACGGATCGACCTTCCGCCGGAGATGGACGGCGTCGGCGGCCGGGTGTGTCTCGCCGAGGAGTCGTTGTCGGGTGTGCAGGTCGCGGTGGAGGGCTACGTGCACGACGGCGAGGTGACCGTCTACGGCACGCTCGACTCCATCGACTACCCGGACTCGCCGTGCTTCCTGCGCCACCAGTACCCCTCCATGCTGCCCCCGCAGGTCGTCGCGCGGCTGCACGACGTCACCGAGCGGGTGATGCGCCGGATCGGCTTCGACAACGCCACCTTCAGCGTGGAGTACTTCTACGACCCGGGCAGTCAGGACATCAGCCTGCTGGAGATCAACCCGCGCCACTCGCAGTCCCACGCCGAGCTGTTCCAGTACGTGGACGGCGTCCCCAACCACCACGCCATGCTCGCCCTCGCCCTCGGGGAGGACCCGCGCATGCCGCACCGCAAGGGCCCGTACGCGATGGCGGCGAAGTGGTACTACCGGTGGTTCACGGACGGTGTGGTGCGGCATGTGCCCTCCGCCGAGGACATCGCCCGCATCGAACGCGAGATACCGGGTGTGCGGATCGAGGTCCTGCCCGAGCCGGGCCGGCGCCTCTCCGACCTTTCCCAGCAGGACAGTTACAGCTACGAACTCGCGCACATCTTCACCGGTGGCGACGACGAGGAGGACCTGCGCAGGAAGTACGACCAGTGCGTCGCTGCCCTGGGCCTCACCTTCGACGAGCCGCCGGAAGGAGCGCGGGGTTAAGGAGCGCCGACCATGCGACACGTGACGCACCTGCCGTACACGACGAAGGAAGAGGAACACGTCGTCATCCCCATGTCGGACGGCGTCCGTCTGTCGGCACGCATCTGGCGGCCCACGTCGTCGGACCACGAGCCCGTCCCCGCGGTCCTGGAGTACATCCCCTACCGCAAGCGGGACCTCACCGCCGAACGCGACTCCGTCCACCACCCCTACATCGCCGGGCACGGTTACGCCTGTGTCCGCGTCGACCTGCGGGGCACCGGCGAGTCGGAGGGGGTGCTGCGCGACGAGTACCTGGAGATCGAGCAGCGGGACGCCGAGGAGGTGCTGGCCTGGCTCGCCGACCAGCCCTGGTGCGACGGCACGACCGGGATGATGGGTCTGTCGTGGGGGGCGTTCGCGGCCCTCCAGGTGGCGGCCCGGCGGCCCCCGAGCCTCAAGGCCGTCGTCATCGCCTCCTTCACCGACGACCGGCACGCCGACGACATGCACTACATGGGCGGCGCCATGCTGTCGGACAACCTGGCCGAGGCGGGCACGATGTTCGCCTACGCCACCTGCCCCCCGGACCCGGCCGTGGTCGGCGACAGCTGGCGCGACATGTGGCACGAACGGCTCGAACACGCCCGCCCGTGGGTCGTGGAGTGGCTGCGCCACCAGCGCCTCGACGACTACTGGCGGCACGCCTCGGTCGCCGAGAACTACGCGGACGTACGCTGCCCGGTGCTCGCCTCCAGCGGCTGGGCGGACGGCTACTCCAACGCCGTGACCAGGCTGCTCGCCCACCTGGACGTGCCTCGCAAGGGGCTCATCGGCCCCTGGTCGCACAAGTTCCCCCACCTCGGCGAACCGGGTCCCGCCATCGGCTACCTCCAGGAGGTCGTGCGCTGGTGGGACCACTGGCTCAAGGGCGTCGACAACGGCGTGATGGACGGCCCGATGCTGCGGACGTGGATGCAGGACAGCGTCCCGCCGTCCACCTCCTACGAGGAGCGGCCCGGGCGCTGGGTGGCGGAACCCGAGTGGCCGTCCCCGCACGTCCACCCGGTCACGCACCCGCTCACCGAGCGGCGGATCGGGTCCGCCCGCGAGGCGCAGGCGGTTGCGATGGGCGAGGGGGACACGGACGTCACGGGGGCCGAAGACGCGGACGTCCTGACCGTACGGTCCCCGTTGTCCGTCGGTCAGTTCGCGGGCAAGTGGGCCTCCTACAACGCGCCCCCCGACCTGCCCTACGACCAGCGTGAGGAGGACGGCGGCTCACTCGTCTTCGAGACCGAGCCGCTGACCGAACGGGTGGAGATCCTCGGTTCGCCGACCGTCGACCTCGATCTGACGGTGGACCAGCCGGTCGCCATGGTGGCCGCGCGCCTGTCGGACGTCCGGCCGGACGGAGCCGCCACCCGGGTCACCTACGGCCTGCTCAACCTCACCCGGCTGGAGAGCGCCGAACGGCCCGAGCCGCTCGTGCCCGGCCGTCGCTACCGGGCCACGGTCCACCTCAACGGAGTGGCGCAGAGTTTCCCGCCCGGCCACCGCATCCGGCTCTCCCTGTCCACCTCGTACTGGCCGCTGGCCTGGCCGCCGCCCCAGCCGGCGATGCTCGGCATCCACCAGCACTCCAGCTCGCTGACCCTCCCGGTCCGTCCCCCGGAGCAGGCCGACGACACCCCGGCGGCGCCGTTCGGTGAGCCGGAGGGCACCCCGCCCATCGCCACCACGACCATCACGCCCCCGGAGGAACGGTGGGACGTGAAGCGGGACCTGGTCGGCTACCGCTCCGAGCTGGAGACGGTGAAGGACCGGGGCACGGTCCGCTTCGAGGAGATCGGCCTGGACGTCGGCCGTCGCGCGCACGAACGCTACGCCTCCGTCGCCGACGACTTCACGTCCGTGAGCGGCGAGTCCACGTGGACCATGGACTTCCGCCGCGCCGACTGGGACGTGCGCGTGGTCACCCACACCCGTCTCACCTGCGACGAGAGCCGATTCTTCGTGGACGCCACACTGGACGGCTACGAGGACGGCCGACGGGTGTTCTCGCGCACCTGGAACGAGCAGGTGCCACGCGACCTGCTCTAGTACTGCAACGGTGCTTGCCGTGACTGGTGGCCAGGTTGGTCGTTGGTGTGGTTATGGGTGGGGCCCTTTCTGATGTCAGGTTGTGGGCGGGTGAACTGGAATCTGTGCATGGGCAGTTCGTGCACCGTTTCAGCAGATCGGAGCCTCGGGAGTCGGCACTGGCTTATATGCGGGGCCTGATCGCTCCGCTGCAGCGGAAGAACGGCTGGACGCTGGCAGAGGAAGCCGGTCACGCTGGCCCGGACCGCATCCACCGGATGCTGAACCGGATCGAGTGGGACGCCGACGAGGTGCTCGACGACGTGCGCCGGTACGTGGTCGACAACCTCGGCGACCCGGACGCTGTCCTCGTCGTGGACGACACGGGCTTCCTGAAGAAAGGGACGCGGTCGGCAGGAGTGCAGCGGCAGTACTCCGGCACCGCGGGGCGGACGGAGAACTGCCAGGTCGGCGTCTTCCTCGCCTATGCCACCGACCGTGGGCGGACGCTGATCGACCGGCGTCTGTATCTGCCCACCTCATGGACCGACGACCGGGAAAGATGCCGCCGGGTCGGCATCGGCGACGAGGTCGCCTTCGAGACCAAGGTGGCCATGGCCAAGGCGATGGTCCGCCGCGCGATCGCAGACAAGATCCCGTTCCGGTGGGTGACCGCGGACGCCGCCTACGGCTTTTCCAAGGGCTGGCGGTCCGAGCTGGAACGGGCGGACGTCTTCCACGTCATGGCCACCACCCGGCACGACACCGTGGTCACCCGCTGGGCGATCGACCATCCCGTCCACGACCTGTTCAACGGCCTCGCCCGGCAGAAATGGAAACGTCGTTCCTGTGGCACCGGAGCTCACGGCCAGCGGATCTACGACTGGGCACGCGTCGAGGTGCGGCCCTGGCACCGGCCCGACCGCCGCCACTGGGTGATCGCCCGCCGCAGCGTTGCCCGCCCGCAGGAGATCTCCTACTACATCGCCTACTGCCCCGCCGGAACCACACTGGATGACCTGATCCGCATCGCGGGCAGCCGGTGGGCCATCGAGGAGTGCTTCCAGAGCGCCAAGCAGGAATGCGGCCTGGACGACTACCAGGTCCGCCGCTATCCCGGATGGCACCGCCACATGACCCTCGCCATGGCCGCCCACGCCTGCCTGACCGTCCTGCGAGCCCGCGAGCTGGATGCCGGGAAAGCAGAAACGGATCCTCCCAGCTCATCCACCTGAGCCTCGCCGAGATACGACGGCTGATCGCCCGCCTCACCAACCGCCGGCCCACACCCATCGAGCACATCCTGCACTGGTCGACTGGCGCCGCCGACGACAACACCAAGCCCGCACCAGCCACTACAAACGACGCGGACACATCCCCTGACCTGGCCACCAGTCACGGCAAGCACCGTTGCAGTACTAGGGCTTGCGTCTCGCGTTGGCTCCGGACGGCCGCGACGGTGTGAAATGGCCGGGTGAACTCTCCCAGCCCCGGCGCCGAGCGCCCCGAGCGTGCCCGCCCCGCCTCCCACAGCCTCACCGGTGTCGGCCTCGCCGTCCTCGATCCCGCGGGCCGGGTCCTGCTCGGCCTCGGCCATGACGGCCGCTGGGAACTCCCGGGCGGCAAGGTCGACGCCGGTGAGGACTTCGAAACGGCCGCCGCCCGGGAACTGGCGGAGGAGACCGGGCTCGTGGCGGCCGCCGCCGACGTACGGGTACTGGCGGTCCTCGTCGACGGACTGGGCGGGCTGACCCGCGTGACGGCGGCGGCCGTCACCGAGGAGGCGACGGGCACGCCCCGGGTCACCGAGCCGGACAAGATCGTGCGCTGGGAGTGGTTCGCCCGCCCGGCGTTGCCCTCCGCGCTCTTCCCGCCGTCCGCCTCCGTCCTCGACTGCCTGTGGCCCGAGGTGGCGCCGCGAGGGTCCGCCGCGGTACGGCACTACAGACTGCTCGGCGACGCGGACACGCGGACCGGCTGAACGGCCCGTCCGGCACACCGAGTTGGGCGGACCGATCAGCCGAGCACCTCCCTCATCCGGTCGCACACGCGCCCCACCTCCCCCGCGTCCGGGAAGCACCCCGCCCCCCCCCCCGCCCGGCAACGGCGCCCTCCCCGACGTCAGATCGCACGCCTGACACCCGCCGACCGCCCCGGAATCCTCGACCACGGCACTCCCCTCCTCGCACCGCCGGACAGCCCGGCAACCGTTCCCCCTCCCCCATACATTGACATGAACGCGCCCTGGCGGGACTCTGAGAGCGCTCTCACAGTTCGGTACGGACCAATCTCCCCCCACACCCGCACGGAGGTCGAGAGTGCTCTCCAGCCTCAAACACCGTCTGCTCGCCGTGGTCTCGGCCGCGGGCCTGGCAGGTGCCCTGCTCACGTTCGGCGCCTCGCCGCCCGCGGACGCCGCGGTCCCCGCCACCATCCCCCTGAAGATCACCAACAACTCCCACCGCGGCGAGCCGGTCCACATCTACAATCTGGGCACCTCACTGACGACCGGTCAGCAGGGCTGGGCCGACGCGAACGGCACCTTCCACGCCTGGCCCGCCGGCGGCAATCCCCCCACCCCCGCACCGGACGCGTCCATCCCCGGACCGGCCGCCGGACAGACCAAGACGATCCGCATCCCGAAGCTGTCCGGGCGCATCTACTTCTCGTACGGCCAGAAGCTCGACTTCCGGCTCACCACGGGCGGCCTGGTGCAACCGGCGGTCCAGAACCCGAACGACCCCAACCGCGACATCCTGTTCAACTGGTCCGAGTACACGCTCAACGACTCCGGGCTGTGGCTCAACAGCACCCAGGTCGACATGTTCTCCGCGCCCTACACCGTCGGCGTGCAGCGCGCCGACGGCGGTGTCAGCAGCGCCGGCCGGCTCGAGGCGGGCGGCTACAAGGGCGTGTTCGCCGCGCTGCGGGGGCAGCCGGGCTGGGGCGGTCTGATCCAGACCCGGTCCGACGGCACCGTACTGCGGGCGCTGGCGCCGCTGTACGGGGTGGAGACCGGGGCTCTGCCCGCGTCGGTCATGGACGACTACGTCAACCGCGTCTGGCAGAAGTACGCGACGAGCACACTCACCGTCACCCCGTTCGCGGACCGGCCCGGCACCAAGTACTTCGGGCGCGTGTCGGGTGGGGTCATGAACTTCACCGACGGCTCGGGCGCGGTCGTCACGAGCTTCCAGAAGCCCGACGCCTCCAGCGTCTTCGGCTGCCACAAGCTCCTGGACGCCCCCAACGACCAGGTGCGCGGACCGATCTCCCGCACCCTGTGCGCCGGGTTCAACCGCTCGACGCTGCTGAGCAACGCCGATCAGCCCGACCCCTCGGCGGCGAACTTCTACCAGGACTCCGTCACCAACCACTACGCCCGGATCATCCACGACCACATGGCCGACGGGAAGGCGTACGCCTTCGCCTTCGACGACGTCGGCCACCACGAGTCGCTGGTGCACGACGGCAACCCGGTCGAAGCGCGGCTCACGCTCGACCCGCTCGACTGACCCGTCACAGAAGAGGGGCCCGCCCCCGGCCCGCGTCTCGGCGCGGGCCGGGGGCGGGCCCCGGTGCGGCAGCGCGCGGGGCGGTCGTAGTGCTGCCGCACCGGTCCGGTCAGGCCCCGGGCAGGACACCCGTGCGGGCGACCTCCGAGTACCAGCGGGCGCTCGCCTTGGGGATGCGGGTGCCGGTCGGGTAGTCCACGTAGACGGCGCCGAAGCGCTTGCCGTAGCCGTGCGCCCACTCGAAGTTGTCCAGCAGCGACCACAGGAAGTAGCCGCGCACGTCCGCGCCGTCCACGATGGCCCGGTGGACGGCGGCCAGGTGGTCGCGCACGTAGGCGATCCGGGCGGGGTCGTTGACCTGCCCCTCAGGGTCGGCGTAGTCGTCGAAGGCCGCGCCGTTCTCGGTGATGACCAGCGGCATCCCCGGGAAGTCCGCCGCCAGCCGGCGCAGCAGGTCGTACAGGCCGGTGGGGTCGACGGCCCAGCCCATGGCGGTGGTGTCGCCGGGCGGCTGGTGGAAGGCGACCCCGTCGGCGCCCGGCCAGGGGCTGTGCGGGCTGTTGCCGTGCCCGTCGGAGGTGTGCGCGCCGCTGCCGTCCGCCTCGGAGACGACGGTGGGTGTGTAGTAGTTGACGCCGAGGAAGTCCAGCGGCTGCTGGATCTGCCGCAGGTCGCCGTCGCGCACGAAGGACCAGTCGGTCAGCGCGGCGGTGTCCTTGAGCAGGTCCTCCGGATAGGCGCCCTGGAGCATCGGGCCGGTGAAGACCCGGTTGGCGAGCGCGTCGATCCGGCGGACCGCGTCGGCGTCGGCGTCGCCGGCGGTGAGCGGGCGGACGTGGTGGAGGTTGAGCGTGACCGAGACCTGGGCGTCGGCGCGGAGGCGGTCGCGCAGCGCCTGCACCGCCAGTCCGTGGGCGAGGTTGAGGTGGTGGGCGGCGCGCAGGGCCGCCACCGGGTCGGTGCGGCCGGGGGCGTGCACGCCGGAGCCGTAGCCCAGGAAGGCGCTGCACCAGGGCTCGTTGAGGGTGGTCCAGGTCTTCACCCGGTCGCCGAGGGCGTCCGCGGCGAGGGCCGCGTACTCGGCGAACCGCTCGGCGGTGGCACGCTCGGGCCAGCCGCCGGCGTCCTCCAGTTCCTGCGGCAGGTCCCAGTGGTAGAGGGTGGCGACGGGCTGGATGCCCTTGTCGAGCAGTTCGTCGACGAGGCGGCGGTAGAAGTCCAGGCCCTTCTGCACGGCGGGACCGCGGCCGGTGGGCTGGATGCGGGGCCAGGCGAGGGAGAAGCGGTAGGCGCCGAGGCCGAGATCGGCCATGAGGGCGACGTCCTCGCGCCAGCGGTGGTAGTGGTCGGTCGCGGTGTCCCCGGTGTCGCCGTTGCGGACCCGGCCGGGGGTGCGGGCGTAGGTGTCCCAGATGGACGGGGTGCGGCCGTCCTCGGTGGCGGCCCCCTCGATCTGGTAGGAGGCGGTCGCCGAGCCCCAGAGGAAGCCCTTGGGGAAGGTCTTGGCGGCGTCCGGGGCGGACGCGGTCTGCTGTGCTGCGGTGACCACGTAAGTCCTTTCGGGGGTGAGGGATGCGCAGGCTCGTGCCTGGCGGGGAGCTGGTGGGAACGGGGGAACGGCCGGTCAGCCCTTGACGGCGCCCGCCATGATGCCGCTGACGATCTGGCGGCCGAAGACGACGAACATCACCAGCAGGGGCAGCGTGCCGAGCAGCGCGCCCGCCATGATCAGCGACTGGTCGCGGACGTAGCCCGCACTGAGCTGGGTGAGGGCGACGGGGACCGTCGGGTTGGTCATGTCGAGGACCACGAACGGCCAGAAGAAGTCGTTCCACGCGTGCACGAACGTGATCATGAACAGGACCGCCATCGCCGGCCGCGCGACGGGCAGCACGATGCTCCAGAAGATGCGCAGCGAGTGCGCGCCGTCCACGCGCCCGGCCTCGACGAGTTCGTCCGGCAGCGCCTCCGACAGGTACTGGCGCATGAAGAAGACGCCGACCGCGCTGACCAGGGTGGGGAAGATGACGGCGGGCAATTGCTGCGACCAGCCCAGTTCGGACATCATCATGAACAGCGGTACGACGCCGAGCTGCGGCGGCACCATCATGGTGCCGATCACCAGCATCAGCAGGGCGTTGCGGCCCTTGAACCGCAGCTTGGCGAAGGCGAACCCGGCCAGCGTCGCGAACATGACCGTGGACAGGGCGATCACGCCGGCCACGATCAGACTGTTGACCATGGCCTTGCCCATGGCGGCCTCGTCCCAGGCCCGGGCGAGGTTGCTGAAGAGGTTCGGTCCGGGCAGGAACGGGGGCGGCGTCTGGCTGACCCTCGTGTTGTCGGTGGAGGCGGCCACCATCGTCCAGTAGAGCGGGAAGATGGACAGCACCGCCATGATGACGAGCAGGACGTAGGCGAGCGGGCCCGCGTGGTGCTGGCGTCCGGCGCGCTGTCGCAGCAGCCGGCGGCCGCCACGGCCGGCCGGCTTCTCGGCGGGGATCCGGTCCGGCGCGTCCGTCCGGGCCGGGAGGCTTTGAGTGGTCATGGCGACTCCAGGTCAGGACGTGCGCGAGCGCAGACGCTTGATCAGACGCTGCGCGACGAAGGCGAGGACGAGCAGCATGAACATCGCCCAGGCGACGGTCGCCGAGCGGCCCATCTGGTAGTTCTTCCAGCCCTCCTCGTACAGGAGCAGGCCCAGCGTCTGGTACTGGTTGTCCGCGCCGCCGGTGATGCCGTTGGGGCCCTGGCCGAAGATCAGCGGCTCGCCGAACAGCTGAGTGGCGCCGATCGTGGACAGCACGATGGTGAACACGATGGTGGAGCGGATCCCGGGGACGGTGACGTGGGTGAACTGCTGCCACCGGGAGGCGCCGTCGAGGGAGGCGGCCTCGTAGCGGTCGGCGGGGATGGCCTGCATCGCGGCCAGGTAGAGCAGCGCGTTGTAGCCGGTCCAGCGCCAGATGACGATGGTGGAGATCGCGACCTGGGCGGGCCACTTGTCGGCCTCCCAGTTCACCGGGTCGATCCCGACGGTTCCGAGCGCCCAGTTGATCATGCCGAAGTCGCGCTCGAAGATCATGGTGAACACGAGGGCGGCCGCCGCGACCGAGGTGGCGTAGGGCACGAGCGAGGCGACGCGGAAGAACAGCGAGGCGCGCATCCGGTAGTTGAGCAGGTGCGCCAGACCCAGGGCCATCATCAGCTGCGGCACCGTGGAGATGACTCCGATGGTGATGGTGTTCCGCAGCGCGTTCCAGAACCGCTCGTCGCCCCAGAGCTCGACGTAGTTGTCGAACGCCACCCACTCCATGACGTCGAGGGTGGCCAGTTCCACGTCGTGCAGGGAGATCCACGAGGTGTAGACGAGCGGGTAGAAGCTGAACGCGGCGAAGACGACGAAGAACGGAGCGACGAAGGCGTACGGGGCGCCCTTGATGTCGAGCCGGTGCAGCAGGGCGCCGCGCCGCCGGGCGGTGCCCTGGGCGCCCGTCCTGCCGGGCCCGCCGGGCGGCTCCTCGCCGGCCAGGGCCTTGGTGGTGGAGGTGGCCACCGGACTTCCTTCCTGAGAGCGGAAAGCGAATGTTCGGGCGGGGCCCCGGGCCCCCGGCGAAGAGCGGGGGCCCGGACGGCCTCGGGGAGCGAGCGGCCTACGGGTCAGCCGACCGCCTTCTCGATGCGTTCCGTGGTGGTCTTCCACGCCTCCTCGCGCGGGGTGCCCTGCTGCTCGATGAGGGTCAGGCCCTGGGAGAAGGTGTCCTTGATGGTGCCGTCCTTGCGGCCGAGGACCTGCTTGTCCGGTATCTCCTGGGCGGCGGCGCCGAAGATCTGGCCGATCGGGGCGTTGCTGAAGTACTCCGAGGTGGCGTTCTTGACGTCCGCGGACTCCAGGGCCTGCTCCGAGGAGGGGATGTTGCCGATCTCCTTGAAGATGTGGGCCTGCTGCTCGGGCGCGGTCAGCCAGGCGACCAGCTTCTTGGCCTCCTCCTTGACCGGGCTCTGCTCCACCACGCCGAGGAAGGAACCGCCCCAGTTGGCGCCCTTCGGGGCCCGGGCGACGTCCCACTTGCCCTTGTTCGCCGCACCGGCCTTCTCGCTGATGTGGCTGAGCATCCACGCCGGGCACACCGCCGTGGCGAACGTACCGTTGGCCAGCCCTGGGTCCCAACCCGGCTGGAACTGGCGGAGCTTGGCGGTGAGTCCGTCCTCGCCGGCGTCGGCGGCGAGGTTCCAGGCCTCCTTGACGGCCGGGTTGGTCTCGTGGATCAGGTCGCCCTGCTCGTTGTAGTACTGCTCGGGGTAGCCGTAGACCATGGCGTTGAACAGGCCGCTGGCCGCGTCCATGTAGGCCACGTCGTCACCCTTGAAGTTCTTCTTGAAGGTGCGGCCGGTCTCGACGTACTTCTTCCAGTCGCCCGCCCACAGCTTGGCGACCTCCTCGCGGTCGGTCGGCAGGCCGGCCTGCTCGAAGTAGTCCTTGCGGTAACAGACGGCCATCGGGCCGATGTCGGTGCCGAGGCCCAGCACCTTGCCGTCCTCGGTGCTGATCTGCGACTCCTTCCAGGGCAGGAAGTGGTCGGTGCCCGACATCTTGGAGAAGTCGGCGAACTTGTCCGCCTGCGTCTCTGTGATCTCCTTGGCCCGGCCGATCTCGATACCCTGGATGTCCTTCAGGCCCTTGCCGGCGGCGAGCCTGGTCTGCAGCGCGGTGTAGTACGTCTGCTCGTCACCGGCGATCTCGGCCTGGATGTCGACATCCGGGTTCTCCTTCTCGTACTTCTCGAGAAGACCCGTCTCCTTGATGCCCATCACCCCGTACAGACCCATGGTGATGACGGTCTTGCCGTCCTTCTTGCCGCCGCCGGTGACCGAGTCGTCACCGCTGCTGCAGCCGACGACGAGTGACAGCGCGCCGACGGCCGCGACCGCCGCCACCGCCCTCGTGCGCAACGAACCGAGACTGCCCATGGATCTCCTCCTAGCGACGGCGCTCACACACCGGAGTGACTGGTTTCAGGGATGACTACAGCGGCTCTGAAGCATGGGGTGGGAACGTGCCCAACTTGGTGGGCACGTTCCCACCGGTGCATGGAAGACTCGTGGGAGCGCGCCCATCTGTCAATGACTTGAACGCAAGTCGGCGATGAGCCCGAGGTTCCGCGTTCCTTTCCCGGGCCGTGGGGACTGCACCGCCGACGGCAACGTCTGCAAGAATTGCCGCAGGTCACCTCCGCGGTAGGCAGCGCCACCGCGGCCGCCGAGGGGGAAGTGCATGACCGGAAACCGTCGTCCCACGATCAAAACGGTCGCCGCCCGTGCCGGCGTGGGCCGCACCACGGTCTCCCGGGTCGTCAACGGCTCGGATCTCGTCAGTGCCGACGCCCGGGCCCGGGTCCTTGCGGCGATCAAGGAACTCAACTACGTTCCCAACTCGGTCGCACGCGGCCTGGTGACCAACCGCACCAACGCCGTGGCCCTGGTGATCCCGGAATCGGAGAGCAGGCTCGGTTCGGAACCGTTCTTCGCCGCGTTGATCCGGGGCGTCAGCGGCGCCCTCGCCGAGAGCCGGACCCAGTTGCAGCTGATGCTCGTCCGGGACCAGGCGGAGCGGGACCAGTTGACCGAGTCGGTGGCGACCCGGCGGGTGGACGGGGTCCTCCTGGTCTCCGTGCACTCCGAGGACCGGCTGCCGGGCATGCTGGAGGAGATGGGCCTGCCCACCGTGCTGGCCGGCCGCCGGGACGCGGGCGAGCGGCTGAGCTACGTCAACGCCGACAACGCCGGCGGTGCCACCGCGGCGGTCCGGCACCTGCTCGGCGGCGGGCGCCGGAGGATCGCCACGGTCACCGGCCCGCTGGACATGGACGTCGGCCGCAGCCGGCTCGCGGGCTGGCGGACCGCACACGAGGAGGCGGGGGTGCCCGCCGAGGAACTCCTGGTCGAGGCGGGCGACTTCACCGAGGAGGGCGGTCGGCGTGCCATGCGTTTGCTTCTTGAACGCGCGCCTGATCTGGACGCGGTCTTCGCCGCCTCCGACCTCATGGCGGTCGGCGCACTGGCCGAACTCCGTCGGCAGGGAAGGCAGGTACCCGGGGACGTCGCCGTCGTCGGATTCGAGGACTCCGTCCTCGCCCGCCACAGCGACCCGCCGCTGACGACGGTGCGTCAGCCGGTGGAGGAGCTGGGCCGGACCATGGCCCGCATCCTCACCGACATCACGCAGCACGGCGCGCCCCGGCAGCAGTTGACGCTTCCGACGGAGCTGGTGGTCCGCGAATCGTCCTGACGCGGCCTCGCGCACGGACCGGCGCGCCGATCGGCCGACCGCGCGGCCCGTTCCGTCCCCGGCGAACGCCCAGGCCGACGGCTGCCGCCGCGCCTTGCCCTTTCACCGTCGGGTGCACTGCCCTGCCGTACCTGTGGACCCGTCCCTACGAACCCGTCCCCCCGGCCCGATCGAGCCGGTCGGCCAGGTCCGCCAAGCCGTCGGCGTGCAGGTCGAACCGGTCCGAGGAGGTGGGCGGATCGCCGACGGGTCGGGCGACACAGGCGGTGCGCAGGCCGCGAGCCTGTGCACCGCGCTGGTCCCAGGCGTGGGCGGCGACCATGAGGAGCCGGTCCGGCGGCCGGCCGGACACAGTGACGGCCAACTGGTACACCGCCCGGTCGCACAGCGGCCCGTACTCCGCCCGGAGCCCCGACACCCGCCGAAGCCGTACGGCGGTTCACCCCGCGTCGGGCAGCGCTCCCGGACAGTCGCCCGCCTGCGCCTGCCGTGTGACGCGGCGCGCGTTCTCCTCACGCACGGCGTCCAGCCAGCGCCACGGTTTGAGCTCGTCCAGACTGAGCCCCGGACAGGCGAGCTGGTGAGGGATGCGGCAGGTGGAGCCCGGCGGGGGCTCCTCCAGACCTCCGTTCCAGGCGTTCCCGCCAGAGTCGATGTGCCACCGGTGCCCTGCGGGGACCAGGTGGGCGGGAATGGGGAGCAGAGGTTCGAGCAGCACGTGCTGACCGGTGTAGGTGGGGCGGCGTTCACCGGCGAGGCCGCAGCGTGGGCAGACGGGCCGGGCGGGAGGTTCCGGCCCGGTGGCTCCGTCCTGTGCGGCTTGCCTCCGGTCGGCGATCTCCCAGGGGCGCGGGGCGTCGGCGGGTGGCTGCCGGCTGCTGTCGGGACCGGGTAACGCGACGAGACGCGGTTCGTGTGTATCCGCCATGAAGGCGAGGGTGCGACGAAGGCCGGACGCGGGGTAGGGCGCAAAGCGGGCGCAACGGCAGCATGGGGGTGGGCCGGACGGGCCTCGCACCTCCCCCGAATGCACGAATGCCCGAATATCCTGCGTTTCACGTGAAACCAGTTGGTATCCCCCGTGGGCTGCGAAGGGCGAGTGGCAACGCGCCGCCGGGTGCGGCGACTTCCCCGCTCCGGGATGCGCCCCGATCGTGGTGAAGCAGCAGTCCAGCGTGTCCTGGCGCGAGGCGTCCCTGGCAGACTGGCGGACGTGACAGCGCACGAGACGGCACCCGCGCCCGCGTTCGCACAGCTGATGCGGGCCCAGGACGCCACCGAGGCAGTGCGGCGGGACCTCGGGGAATGCTGGGCGGCGGTCATCAACGCCGGGGGCGCGGTCGTGCCCATGGGCTGCCCGTTGCCACCGGTCGCCCCGCCGCAGGTGGAACCGGCGGTGGAAGCGATCGTCCAAGGGCTCGCTCCGCAGCGCAGCCGGCTGCTCCTGGCCTCCGTCGGGGACGCTCTCGCGGGCTGGGTGCTGCTGCGCCGCGAGCCGCACGCCCTGGAGGCGCACTGCGGGACGGTGAACCACCTTCAGACCCACGTCCGTTTCCGCGGTACGGGCGTCGGCGCCGCCCTGATGCGCCGACTCCCCGCGATCGCCCGCGAGGAGATGGGCCTGGAGCGGCTGCGGCTCTCGGTGCGGGCCGGCCTGGGCCTCGAGGACTTCTACCGCGGGGTCGGCTGGACCGAGGTCGGCCGGTGGCCGGGCGCGCTGCGCGTGGCGCCCGGTGACGACCGTGACGAGATCCTGATGAGTCTCGCGCTCTGATCCGCGCTCAGGGTGCGGATCAGTCGCCCATGACCGCCACCAGCACCGCGCTGTCGCCGAACCTCCAGACCGGCGCGACATGACGGAAGCCGGCCGCGACCAGCAACTCGGCGTGCCGCTCCAGCGCAAGGTCCTCGCCGGGCCCGTTCCCGCCGTGGGCCTCGTGGCGCCGCGCACGCTCGGCGTACAGGTCGGCCAGCTCGGGGTCCCGCGCGGCCGCGCCCCACCACGCGTGCCAGTCCTCGTGGGCGTGCCCGCCGGTCCGCTCCGCACGGCACCGCCCCACGTGCGCGGTGATGCCCGCGCAGGAGGCGTCGCCGGGCGGGAAGTGGTCGCCGTTGACGAGCACCCCGCCCGGACGCAGCAGGGCGGCGAGCCGTCGGTAGGTGTCCAGCAGGACCGGTTCGGGGAGGTAGTGCAGGGCCGTGGTCGAGACGGCGGCGTCCAGGGGCCGGTCCAGGCGGAGGGCTTCGGTCCAGCCGTCGGCGCCGATCACGGTGTCCACGTAGCGGGCGGCGTCGGCGTGGTGGGTCCGCCCCAGCTCCAGCAGCAGGGGGTCCATGTCGGCGGCGACGATCTCCGCGTCCGGCAGGCGGTCGACGAGCCTGGCGGCCAGGGAGCCCGGGCCGCATCCGAGGTCGAGCAGGAGCGGACGGGGGCGGCCGGCGGTGACGTACTCGACGACATCCGTGATCACCGTGAAGCGCTCCTCACGGTCCACGGCGTAGCGCTGCTGCTGCCGCTCCCAGCGCTCCACCCACGTCCCGGCCACCGCCATGCTGATGCCCATCTGGTCGCGCCACCTCTTCCGATTCGCACCCGTTGTGGTCGGGACCGAATCTACAGGTGGAAACGGTTATCAGTTGCCTCACCGGTCGCCGGTTCACGCCAACGAGGCGAGCACGCCGTGCAGGCGGTCGATCTCCTCCCCCGTGTTGTACGCGTGCACGCTCACCCGTACCGACCCCTTCCCGTCCTCCGCCCCCGCCTGGCAGAGGCTGTCGGCGCGGACCATGAAGCCGTGGCTGTAGAGGATGAAGCCGAGGTCGTCGGACGGGATGTCCCGGTGCCGGAAGGTGACGAGGCCGTGGCGCCGCTGGGCCGCGGGAAGCACGGAGTCGGCGGCCAGGCTCGTGGGGCAGCCGAGGATCTCGTACGCGTCGAGGTGCCGCAGCCGGTCGGTGAGCCGGGTCGTGAGGCCTGCCGTCCAGCGGGCGATCCGGTCCACTCCGGCCCGGTCGAGCCAGTCGAGCGCGGCCCCCAGCGACACGATGCCCACCGTGTTGGGCGTACCCTGCCAGCCGCCCGGCCGGAACGCGGGCCCCCGCGTGTTGCGCGCCCACACCGCCCCCGTACCGGGCAGGGCCATCGCCTTGTGCCCCGAGAAGACCATGAAATCGACGTCCAGCGAGGGGTCAGCCAGGTCGACGGGCAGATGGCCGACGCTCTGGGCCGCGTCCAGGCAGATCGGCACGTCCGGGCCGACCGCCGCGCGGATGCGGTGCACGTTCATGTCACCGCCGTAGACGTGATGGACGTGGGTCGCGGCCACGAAGCGGGTCCGGGGACCGACGAGGTCACCGAGGGCACGGTGGTCGTAGTCGCCCGACACCGCCTGGTACGGCAGGGCGCGAACGTGCACCTCCACGCCGCGTTCGGCCAGCAACTGCCGGGCTTCGAGCCACGGGTCCAGGTTGGCGCGGTGGTCGGCGAACGGTACGAGGATCTCGTCGCCGTCGGAGAGGTGGGGCACGAGCCAGTCGCGGGCGACGGTGCGCAGTCCCTCGGTGGTGCCGCTGGTGAAGTGGACGGTGGAACGGTCCGGTTCCGGATCGTGAAGGAATGCCTTCACCCGCTCCCTGGCGTCCTCCACGAGCCGGGTGGTCCTGTTGGCCCAGGGGTAGGTGCCCCGCCCGGCGTTCGCGTTCGATGTCGTGAGATAGGTCTGGACGGCCTCCAGTACGGCCCTCGGCTTCTGGGAGGTCGCCGCGCTGTCCAAGTAGGCCGACTCCGGGTGGGCGGTGACGATGGGGAACTGTTCCCTCAGCTCCCGCTGCCACAGCTCGTCCTGTGCCTCCTCGGCGTACCCGCCGGCCGGGAGCGGTCCGCCGGCGCTCACTCGCGCACCAGCGGCGCGCCCGCGTCCCGCCAGGCGACGATCCCGCCGGCCAGGCTCCGCACGTCGGGGTGGCCCATACGGGTCAGCAGCGCCGCGTGGCGCAGCGACTTCTCGCCGACCGGGCAGGCCAACAGCACCGGCGTTCGTTTGCTGAAGGGAAGCCCGCCGCGGACGAGTTCCTCGAACAGTTCGTCGACGATGTTGACCGAGCCCTCGATGTGCAGGGCCGCGTAGGCGTGCGGACTGCGCATGTCGACGACGAGCGGCCGGGGATCGCCTTCCGCGATCCAGCGGCGGGCGTCGTCCACGCCCACGGACCGGGCGTCCGCCCTCACGTCGTCCTCGGTGAGCGTGGCGAGGGTGGGCACCCTGCTCGTCCTGCCCAGCAGTTCGGGTCGTCGTGCGCGCACGTAGCTGAGGTAGCTCTCGGCCCGGTCGCACACGATGAACACCGCGGTCTCCCGGCGTCCCGTCCCCTCCAGTGCCTCGTCGGCGTCGCGCAGGTGCCGCACGGCGCCCTGGTAGGCGGCGCCCCCGGTCGGCCCCGACAGCAGTCCGCAGCGGCGGATCAGGGTGAGCATCCCGTCGATGGCCTCCACGGAGGTGACGGACTCGATGGTGTCGTACGTCGCGGGGTCGAACAGGCCGACCTGGTGGACCTCGTCGATGGTGCGGATGCCGGGTATGAAGTCGGACTTGTGGGAGACCAGGCCGAGGACCCGCACGTCCGGGTCGTGCTCGCGCAGCACCCTGGCGACGCCGGTCGAGGAACCGGCCGTGCCGACACAGGCGACGAACCAGTCCGGAGCCCGCCCGTCCAGGTCCTTGACGATCTCCGGTCCGGTGCCGGCGGCGTGCGCCTCGACGTTGCGCGGGTTGAAGTACTGGTCGGTGTGCAGGTACGTGCTGCCCGGCTCGGTGAGGGCCTGGTGGAAGTGGGTCAGCGGATCGTCCGTGTCGGTCGGGTCCAGGCATTCGCTGCGCCCGGGCAGCTCCTCGATCTCGGCGCCGAGGAGCAGGAGCAGCTCCTTGATCTCCGGTACGCGCATGCGGTTGGTGACGCTCTTGAACTTCAGGCCGTGCATGCCGGCCAGCAGGGCCAGCGCCTTGGCGGTGTTGCCGCTGGAGAGCTCGACGACCGTCCCCTCGCCCTCCGCCGCGCTCTCCAGATGGGGGCGGGCCATGTGCCAGGCGGGACGGTCCTTGACGGAACCGAACGGGTTGAGCATCTCCAGCTTCGCGTACAGGTCGATGTTGCGCAGCCCGTGCACGGCGGGGTCGATGCGGACCAGCGGTGTGTTGCCGATGGCGTCCGTGATGCTGTCGTACCTCATGCGGGCGTTCCCCCCGGGTGTGTGATCGGCCAGTAGTCCTCGTCCGGGCACCAGCGCCAGGAGTCGCCCTCCCGCTCCACGGCCACCGTCCGCGCCGACGGCTGCCGCTGGGCGTGGTGGGCGTGGAAGTCCATCGCGTAGCCCGCGGTGTTGACGAAGGCCAGCACGTCACCGGGGCGCGGCAGTCTCGGGAGGAACACGAGCCGACGGGTGATCAGGTCGGCCTCCAGGCACAGGTTGCCGACGAGGTGCACGCCGACCGGGCGCTCCGTCTCCGGTTCGCCGTCGTCCCGGCCGTTACCTGACGGGTCGCCGCGGGACAGCAGCACGGGGTCCATCAGGACTCCGTGCTCCTCCAGGCTCACGTCTCCCGCGTTCATGCCGAGACGCACCAGGTACGGGTCCGGGTCCGCGCCGGTCCCCCGGACGTCCAGCACCCGTGCCAGCGACAGTCCGCACTGGTCGACCAGGGAACGGCCGGGTTCGATGTGGAGGTCGTGCAGGTGCTCCAGCAGGAGCGTGCCCGGTTCCCGGCCCAGGACCGGGGCCGGGAGAGAGAGGAGTTCGTCGAGGTAGGCGGGGCCGGCGTCGGGGCGGTGGCCGGGGTACAGGGCGACGGACCCGCGCACCGTGCCGCCCTCGTTGCGCAGCCCGTAGCCGTGGCCGCGCCAGGTCAGGGGCGGGCGGCCGCCGAGTACCGCCTCGCTGAGCGCGGTCGTCCAGCGCTGCCACTCCCCCGCGTCGGCGACGTAGCCGACGCCGAAGCCGCCGCCGATGTCGACGGCACGCGGGGCGAGGCCCCGCTCGCGGCAGGCGTCCATGAGCAGCACGCACTGTTCCAGGGCACGGGCCTTCTCCTCCAGGCCGGTGGTGTCCAGGTGGTAGGCGAGCCCGATGAGTTCGACGGCGTCCGAATGCCGTTCCAGGGCCGACCAGAGCGCCTCCGCGTCCCGCACGGGCGTGCCGAAGCGGCTGCGCCGGGACAGCACGCGGGTGCCCGCTCCGTTCTGACCGGCGGTCGACTCGAAGCCGGACAGGCGCGCCAGCACACGGACCCGGCCGAGGCCGTGGCCACGTACGAGAGAGGCCAGTTGCTCCAGCTCACGCGGCGAGTCCAGGTTCACCGCGGCGCCGACCCGGGCCGCCAGCCACAGGAACTCCGGGTCCTTGGGACCGGTGGCCATGACGCGGTCCCCGGTGAATCCGCAGCTCAAGGCATGCCGCAGCTCTTCGAGCGACGCGACATCGATCCCCACGGCCGCCGGGTCCTCGGCCGCCAGCCTGCGCACCAGGGCGCTGGAGCGGTTCGCCTTGTGCGCGAAGTAGAGGCGGCCGGTGAGACGGTGGCGGCGGTAGACGGCCCGGAAGCGCGCCGCGTTCTCGGCGATGGTCTCGGGCACCAGTACGTTGAGCGGAGATCCGAGGGCGTCGACGAGTGAGTGCAGGAACGGCGCGGCGCCCAGCAGTGAGGCGAGCGGCGGTTCGATCCGCGGCCTCAGATATAAGGGCACGTCCACGTAAGACCCCTCCCCAGTCGGCCGACCGTCGTTGCGACGACCGTTCGGGAGTAGTCGTTTCCAGGTACACGCTCCGCTAAGCCTCGGGGTGCGTCGGTGAGCAGGCCTCGGCGATCGAAAGGCTGTTCTCGTAGAGGTGGTGCCGGGTGATCCTGCCGTCCTCGACGGTGAGGCGCAGCGCGAACGGGCCCTCGAAGGTCTTTCCCGTGGCACGTACCGTTCCGCGGACGTGTCCCGTGAGGACGGCGTCAGCGCCGTCGACGAGGAAGGCGTCGACACTGACGCGCGCCTCCTCGGGCACGGTGTGTTCCATCAACTCCGTGAACTGGGCGGCGCATTCGGCGGCTGTGGACCGTGGACGGATCCAGGGGACGGTCGGGTTGTCGGCCAGCAGCCAGTCGACCTCGTCGGCGAAGATGCCGACGAGCCGCTCGGTGTCGCCGGCGACGCGGGCGGCGAGGAAGGCGTTCACGACGGCGCGGGTCGCCTCGGCGGTCGAATTCGCCAGGGTTCCGGTGGACTCGGTGGACATCGGCATCTTCCTCTCCTCCAGGTTGCGACGGCTCCCCCCTGCGGGCTCTGCCGCCGGGGTCGTGCCGATGCCCTGATCCTGCCCGTGGTCGGGCGGAGGGTCGATTACCCCCGGGGTAAGGGCGCGGACCGTACGGTGGCGGGCCGTGGGAGCCCGAGCCCCCTCCTGAGCGGGCGGTTCCGTCGTTGTCCGGAGCCCGGACCTGCGCGGGTCGGTCCCCTCGTCGTCCGGGAGCCCGGACCGCGCGGGCGGTCCCCTCGTCGTCCCGATCGGTCTGCCCCCGAGCTGACCACACCGCCTCGGCAGTCACCCACCGATCAGCCGCGGGAACAGCGCATCCACTCACTCGATACGACTAGGCGCTCCTGGGTCCGCGGGCCGTCGTCTTCTTCGCCGCCGGCTTCTTCCCGGCCGGCTTCTTCGCCGCGGTCCCGGCGGCGGGTGTCTTCTTCGCGGCGGCCTTCTTCTTCCGGCCGGGCAGCTCCCGCACCTCCGCGTGGTCGTCCTCGCCCCGGGACTCCTTCGCCTTGGACACGGACTCCTGCAACGCGGCCATCAGGTCCAGCACCTGCCCCGGCCGTTCCTCCCGCTCCGGCACCACCTCGGGCTCCCTGTGCTCGCGCTTCGCCTCGATGAGTTCCGCGACGGCCTCCGTGTAGGTGTCGCGGAACTCGTCGCCCTCGAGGTCCTCGCGGGACATCGTGTCCATCAGCGCGAGCGCTCCGTCGATCTCCTCCTCGGAGACCTCGACCGGGGGCGGTGTGAGGGAGGACGGGTCGCGGATCTCGTCGGGCCAGCGCATGGCGTGCAGCACGATCGCCTCCCCGCGCACCCGCAGCAGTCCGAGGCGTTCCCGGCCTGACCAGGCGTACCTCGCCACGGCCACCTTCGACGAGCGGGCGAGCGCCTGCCGCAGCAGCTTGTACGGCTTCGCCGCCACCTGCCCGTCCGGCTGCAGGTAGTAGCCGTCGCCGATCCTGATGGGGTCCACGGACGCGAGCGGCACGAACGCCACGATCTCGATGGCCTTGGCCGTCGGCAGCGGCAGCTCCCGCAGGTCCTCGTCGGTGATGGGCACGATCTGGGTGCTGGTGAGCTCGTACCCCTTGCCGATCTCGTCGGAACGGACCTCCCGGTCCTCGAGCTCGCAGACCTTCCGGGTCCGGATCCTGCCCTGATCCGCCAGGTGGTAGCGGTGGAACCGGATGCTGTGGTCCTCGGTCGCGCCGACCACGTGGATCGGCACGGTCACCAGGCCGAACGAGATGGCGCCGCTCCAGATCGACCGGGGCATGGACAGGCCTCTCCACGTGCGGTCCCCGAGCGGCACCAGCCTATGAGCGGCGCGCCACCCCCGCACGCGCACCCACCCCGCACGCCCACCGCCCCGTCACACGCTCCGCGCCGCCCCGGCATGCGCGCCACCGGTGCCTGCCCCACGCTGGTGCCATGACGAGCGCGCCTCCAGTGATCGTGTACCCGCCCGACGAGGAGGGCGGACGCCGGGTACGCGTGGACGGAGAGGTCCTGGGCCGGGCCTACGGCGTGCAGGACGTCGCCCGCTTCCTGCAGGAGGCCGGCCTGCAGGACTGGGACGAGATGGACGTGGTCCGGTCGGCGCTCGTCGAGTGGCGCGGAGGCGGCCCGGACGTGTGGGACCACTGACGGAGTACTGACGGTCACGCCCTCGCATGCCGTCGCGGGGAAGCGGGCGTAGTGTCCTCATATGGGTGATGTTCGGTGTGGCCGGCGTCGGGCGGTCCTGCCGGATCCTGTGGGACTCGGCCGTCGGCGAGCGGGCATCTGATGCACACCACGATGGACACCGCGATGACCGCCGTGGTGCGGGACAGCGGTGCGTACGGAGGGCTGTTGTACGTACTGCCGCCGCGCGACGACGCCTTGTGGCTGGTCATGACGGCGGGGGTGCCCCAGGACATCGCCCTTCCGTGGCGGCGTGTCGCGCCGACGGATCCGATGCCGGTGGCGGACGCCGTGCGCGAGGGGCGCCTGGTCTGGGTGGGCGGCCGGGAGGAGATGGCGCGCCAGTACCCCCGGCCGGCACTCGTGCTGCCGTACGACTTCGCGCTGGGAGCGGCGCCGGTCGTCTCGGACGGCACCGTACGGGGCGGGCTGGTCCTGCTGTGGTCCGGCACCCATTCGCCGCGGCTCAGCCGCGAGGAACGGGAGGTCGTCGAGACGGGTTGCCGCCGCCTGGGCGAGGTGTTGCGGCAGGCGGCGGACGGCGGCGCCCCGTTGATGCCCGGGGATCGGCCCCGCTCCCTGCGGGCCCCGGCCGGGCGCGCTCCCTCACCTGCCGAGGCGACCGCGCTCTCGGCGTTCGTCGACCGCCTGCCCGGCGGATCGTGCGGTCTGGACATGAACGGCCGCATCACCTTCATCACTCCGGCCGCCGCCGACCTGTTGGGGGCCGACCAGGCCGCCCTGGTTGGTGCGCTGCCGTGGGAGGCGCTGCCCTGGATGGACGTCCCGCAGGTCGAGGACCGCTACCGGGCCGCGCTGGTCAGCCGCCTGCCGCAGGCCTTCACCGTGCTGCGCCCGCCGCGGACCTGGCTGGCCTTCGAGCTGTATCCGGACGCCACCGGCATGAGCGTTCGCATCACTCGCGGCGACCCCGCCGACAGCACTCCCGCGGCGCGGGCGATGCCGACCGCCGGGCCCAGCCGCGCCACCGTGCTGTACCACCTGATGCACCTGGCCTCGACCCTGACCGAGGCCATCGGTGTGCAGGAGGTGGTCGAGCAGACCGCCGACCAGCTGCTGCCAGCGCTGGGCGCGCAGGCCATGGTGCTGATGACCGCCGAGGACGGCCGCCTGCGGATCGTGGGCCACCGCGGCTACCGCACCGAGCTGATGAACCGTTTCGACGGCATTCCGCTCAGCTCCGAGGTGCCCGGTGCCGATGTCATGGCCACGGGTGTCCCCGGGTTCTTCGCGACCTTCGCCGAGATGGCGGAGGCCTATCCGGCCACCGTGCACGAGGACGGGATGGCCGCGTGGGCGGTGCTGCCGCTGATTGCCTCCGGCCGCCCCATCGGCTCCCTCCTCCTCTCCTACGAGCGGCCCCACGCCTTCCCGCCGGGCGAGCGCGCCGCGCTGACCTCTCTGGCCGGTCTGGTCGGCCAGGCCCTGGACCGGGCCCGTCTCTACGACGCCAAGCACCACCTCGCCCACCGACTGCAGTCCGCCCTGCTGCCGCACACCCTTCCCCGCGTGCCCGGTCTGCGGGTCGCCGCCCGATACCTGCCGGCGGCCCATGGCCTGGGCGTCGGCGGCGACTTCTACGACCTCATCCACCTCGACGAGCACACCCTCGGTGCCACCATCGGGGACGTCCAGGGCCACAACGTGGACGCGGCCGCGCTCATGGGCCAGGTCCGCACCGCCGTCCACGCCCACGCCACCGTGGGCGCCTCCCCCGGCGACGTCCTGGCCCGCACCAACCGCTTGCTCACGGATCTGGACCCCGGCCTCTTCACGAGCTGTGTCTACGTGCACCTCGACCTCGCGACGCGCCGCGCCTGCCTGGCCAGCGCCGGACACCCGCCGCCCCTGCTGCGCCGTGCCGACGGCCACACCGAACTCGTCCGCGTGCCGCCGGGTCTCCTGCTCGGCATCGAGCCGGACGTCCGTTACCCGGCGCGAGAGTTCGCCCTGCCGCCCGGCAGTGTCCTCGCCCTCTACACCGACGGGCTCGTCGAAGCGCCCGGCGTCGACCTCGACGACGCCACCGCGGCCCTCGCCGGCCTTCTGGAACACGCGGACCCCGGCGACCTCGACGCCATGGCCGACGCGCTGATCCGGCACGCGCCCACCCCCGGGGACGACATCGCCCTGCTCCTCATCAGCCCGAGTGCGTGAGGCGCGGGGCACTCACCGGGCCGATGGACCGTTTCACATGACAAGAAGGACGAACGCCGGCCCACCGCGGCCGGCAGCGGAGGAGAGACCCTCGATGAAGCACCTGAAGGTGAGCGATCTGATGAGCGACGCCGTGGTCCGGGCGCAGCCCGGAACACCGTTCAAGGAGATCGCCCACCTGTTGCAGGAGTACGACATCACCGCGGTGCCCGTGGTCGACGGGGAGGACCGGCCGGTGGGAGTCGTGTCGGAGGCGGACCTCCTGCAGAAGATGTGGGGCGGAGAGCCGGACGGCCCTTCCGGTGACGGGGAACGGCCCCGGCCGGCCGACGCCAAGGCGTCCGCCACGGACGCGGCGGGGCTGATGACCTCGCCCGCCGTCTGCGCGCGCGAGGACTGGAGCGTCGTCGACGCCGCCCGCGTGATGGCACGGCACGGCATCAAGCGGCTCCTCGTCGTCGACGAGGCGGGGCGGTTGATCGGGGTCGTCAGCAGGAGCGATCTGCTGCGGGTCTTCCTTCGCACGGACCGGGCGATCCGGACCGAGATCATCGAGGAGGCGATGGTCAAGTCGCTCGGTCTGGCTCCGTCGTCGATGCAGGTGGACGTGGCCCACGGTCACGTCGTCCTCAGCGGCCGGCTGCCCGGCGACGTGTCCGTATCCGTGCTGGAGGAGCTCTGCCGACGGGTCGACGGCGTGGTCGCCGTGGAGTTCAGAGCCGCGGGGGAGGTCGACGCCGAGGACCCGGCGTCCGTCGGCCGCTGACCGGGCGGCTTCCTGTACCCGCACCCGGCGGAGCGCGCGGGTCGGGTACCGCCCGGCCCGGCACCCGTCGACCACCCGGTGGTGCGCCTGCGACCCGAATCGTGCGCGGGACGTCCACCACCGGATTCCCGCCTGGATCACGGCACCGGCGGCTCCTCCCGTTCCGCGTGCCGGTCGGGGGCGGCCAGGGCCGGGAGCTCCGGGTGGTCGCGCAGCGCCGCCACGACCACGCTCACCGCGGCGCGCCGCGTGGTGCCGCGCCGTACCACGGCGGCGACGTTGCGGCGCACCGGCGGACTGAGCTCGCGAGTGACCACAGCATGGTCCGGGGTGACGGCCAGGGCCGGCAGCAAGGCGATCGTCCCGGCCGTCTCGACGTGCCTGAGCAGCATCAGGTAGTTGCTGAACCGGCAGGCCACGCGGGGTTCGTAACCCGACTCGCGGCACAGCCGCAGGGTCAGGTCCGCCATGTACGACTGCGGACGGTCGCACGCCCAGGTCTCCTCCTTGCACGCCGCGAGGTTCACCGCGGTACGGGCGGCGAGCGGGTGCGCGGGCGGCAGCACCAGCACGACCGAGTCGGTGCCCAGGGACGTGACCTCGATGTCCGCTCCCCAGGACAGACCGGCGTAGTCGGTGGTGGTCACGATGACGTCCGCCTCCCCCGAGCGCAGGGCGGGGCCGCTCTCGTGGGGCTCCATCTCGATCAGTTCCACGTGCAGGTGCGGGTGCGTGGTCGCCAGGCGGGTGGCCGCCGGTACCGCCAGGGTGTAGATCGCGCTCTGGAAGACGCCGAGGCGGACGGTGCCGATGGGCTCGTCGTTCAGGGCCCGCAGTTCGGCCTCGGTCTCGGCCATCCGGTCCAGGATCTCCCGCCCCCGCCGCGCCAGCAGCAGTCCGGCCGGGGTGAGCCTGACGCGTCGGCCCGTCCGCTCCAGCAGCCGGCACCGGGTCTCGGTCTCGAGCACCGCCAGTTGCTGGGAGACGGTCGACGCGCTCAGGTGCAGCGTCTCGGCGACCGCGCGGACGGTACCGAGGGTGTCCAGCAGGCTGAGCAGGTGCAGCCGTCCCGAGTTGAGCACCGGGCGATTGTACGGTGATCCCGAACAGCACGGTCGATACTGTGCGATGGACACGCGCAGCGCCGCGTACCTAACGTCGGTCGCATGCCTTCCGAGACCGCATTCGACGATCCACAGCGCCACCTCGTCCGCTACTCCGGGCACGGCGCCTTCTCACCGGAGCTGATCGTGCGCGCCGCGGGCACGTCGGTGTTCACCGAGAGCGGTCGGGAGCTGCTCGACTTCACCTCCGGTCAGATGAGCGCGATCCTCGGTCACTCCCACCCGGCGATCGTCTCGACGGTGCGCGAGCAGGTCGCGCGTCTCGACCACCTCCACAGCGGCATGCTGAGCCCGCCGGTGGTCGAGCTGGCACGCCGGCTCGCCGGCACCCTGCCCGACCCGTTGGACAAGGCGCTGCTGCTGACCACCGGGGCGGAGGCGAACGAGGCCGCGGTGCGGATGGCGAAGCTCGTCACCGGCCGCCACGAGATCGTCTCCTTCGCCCGTTCCTGGCACGGCATGACCCAGGCCGCCGCGAACGCCACGTACAGCGCGGGCCGCAAGGGCTACGGGCCCGCCGCCCCGGGCAACTTCGCGCTGCCGGTGCCCGACCGGTACCGGCCCGCCGTGGTCGACACCGAGGGCAACCTCGACTGGCGCCGCCAGCTCGACCTGGGCTTCGAGATGATCGACGCGCAGTCGGTCGGTTCTCTGGCCGCCTGCCTGGTCGAGCCGATCCTCAGTTCGGGCGGCGTGATCGAGCTGCCGCCGGGTTATCTCGCCGCGCTGGCCGAGAAGTGCCGGGAGCGCGGCATGCTGCTGATCCTCGACGAGGCCCAGACCGGGCTCTGCCGCACCGGTGACTGGTACGCCTTCCAGCACGAGGGGGTCGTACCGGACATCCTCACGGTCTCCAAGACGCTCGGCGCGGGGCTTCCGCTGGCCGCCGTACTGACCACCTCGGAGATCGAACAGCGGGCCCACGACCGGGGGTTCCTGTTCTTCACCACCCACGTCAGCGACCCGCTGCCGGCCGCCGTGGGCAACACCGTGCTGGACGTCCTGGTCCGCGACCGTCTCGACGAACGCGCGCGGGTGCTCGGCACGGACCTGCGCGACCGGCTCGACAAGCTCGCCGCACGCCACGAGGTGGTCGGTGACGTCCGCGGGCGCGGCCTGCTGCTGGGCATGGAGCTGGCCGGCGACGACGTGCTGGGTACGGGCGGCGCGGACCGGCTGGGCGCGGCGGTCACCGCGCGCTGCCACGACCTCGGACTGCACATGAACATCGTCCAGCTGCCGGGGATGGGGGGCACCTTCCGCATCGCACCCCCGCTGACGGCGGGCGACGACGAGATCGCCCGGGGTGTCTCCATCCTCGACGAGGCGCTGACCGACGCCGTCAGGGGCCTTTGAGGAGCACTGTCTCGGTGCCGTCGCCGAGGCGCCCGCGTGGTCCGCGGCCGCTGGGCGACGGTGCACGGAGGGTGGCCCGTGGCCTTCGCGACGGAGGTGGGGTTCGGCGGACCGGCCGACGCACGCCCGGCGAGGCGCGGGAAGGCCCCGCCCGGCCTGGTGGTCCAGGCAGGGCGGGGCCGTGGGTGCGGGTGTCAGACTCCGGCCGTCTCGGGCTCGCGGGTGGGCTGGGCGGGCCCCGACGTGTCGCCGAGTTCCTTGTGGAGCTTCTCGCCCTCGACGTCGACGTTCGGCAGGACGCGGTCCAGCCACTTGGGCAGCCACCACGCCTTGGTGCCGAGCAGGGCGAGCACGGCGGGCACGATGGCCATGCGGACGACGAAGGCGTCGAAGAGGACCGCGATGGCGAGGCCGAAGCCCATCATCTTGATCATGTCGTCGTTCTCCATGATGAAGCCGGAGAAGACACTGATCATGATGATCGCGGCGGCCGCGACGACCCGGCCGCCGTGGGTGAATCCGGTGACGACGGACTCGGCGGCGGACGATCCGTGGACGTAGGCCTCGCGCATGCGGGTCACGAGGAAGACCTCGTAGTCCATCGCCAGACCGAAGACCACGCCGATCATGAAGATGGGCATCATCGACATGATCGGACCCGGCTGGTCCACGCCGAACACGTCCGCGAGCCAGCCCCACTGGAAGACCGCGACCACCGCGCCGAGCGCCGCCGCCACCGAGAGCAGGAAGCCCAGGGCCGCCTTCAGCGGGACGAGGACCGAGCGGAACACCAGCATCAGGAGCAGGAAGGCGAGACCGACGACCAGGGCCAGGTACGGGACGAGCGCGTCGTCCAGCGTCTGCGAGAAGTCGATCGTCATCGCGGTCATGCCCGTGACCAGCATGGTCGCGCCGGTCTCGGACTCGATGTCGCCGGACAGCGATCGGATGTCCTTGACCAGTTCCTCGGTGGCCGCGTCGCTGGGACCGGTCTTGGGCACCACCGTGAGGAGGGCCGTGTCGCCCTGCTCGTTGAAGTTGGCCGGGGTCACGGCCGCGGCCTCGCCCAGGCCGGTGATCTCCTTGCCGACGGTCTCGGCGGCGGCCTTCGCGTCGTCCGCGCCCCGCGTGTCGACGGTGACCATCAGGGGGCCGTTGAACCCGGCGCCGAAGGACTCGGACAGCATGTCGTAGGCCTTGCGCTGCGTGGTGTCGGGTGCGGAGCTGCCCTCGTCGGGCAGGCCGAGTTCCATGCTCGCGGCCGGTACGGCGACGGCGCCGAGGCCGATCACCGCGGTGAGCAGCACGGTCACCGGACGGCGCAGGACGAAGCGGGCCCAGCGGGTGCCGAGCTTCGGCTTGCCGGAGACCGCGCGCTGCCCGGCGGCGGCCGCCTTGCGGTCCTTGCGGCTGAGCGCCTTCTTGCCGGCGAAGCCGAGCAGGGCCGGGGTCATGGTGAGCGCGATCAGCACGGCGATGGCGACCGTGGCGGCGGCGGCCAGGCCCATCTTGGTCAGGATCGGGATGTTGACCACCGCGAGGCCGGCCAGGGCCACGATGACGGTGAGTCCGGCGAAGACCACGGCGGAGCCGGCGGTGCCGACGGCGCGTCCCGCGGCTTCCTCGGGGGTGCGGCCCTCGGCGATCTCGGCGCGGTAGCGCGAGACGATGAACAGGGCGTAGTCGATGGCGACCGCGAGGCCGATCATCATGGCGAGCGTGGAGGTGGTGGCGGAGAGTTCGAGGGTGCTGCCGAGCGCTCCGATGGCGGAGATGCCGATGCCGACCCCGATGATCGCCGAGAGCAGCGGCATGCCGGCCGCGACCAGCGAGCCGAAGGTCAGCAGGAGCACGACGGCCGCGACGCCGATACCGATCAGCTCGGCGGTGCCGCCCATCTCCTGCTCGGCCATGACCGCGTCGCCGCCGGTCTCGACGGTGAAGCCGTCGCTGCGCGCGTCGTCGGTGGCCGCGCTGAGCGACTCGCGGGCCTGGTCGGTCAGCTCCATGGAGTTGACCTTGTAGGTGACCGATGCGTACGCGGTCGTGCCGTCCTGACTCACGGCGTTCGCCTTGAACGGGTCGTCCACCGAGGCGACCTGCGGGCCGTTCCCGAGGGCGGTGACCAGTTCCTCGACCTTGGCCTTGCCGGCCGGGTCGGAGATCTTGTCGCCCTCGGGGGCGCGGATCACGACCCGGGCCGTGGCGCCTTCGGCACTGGCCGCCGGGAAGCGCTCGTCGAGCAGGTCGAACGCCTTCTGGGACTCGGTGCCGGGCATGGAGAAGGAGTCTTCGGGCGGGGCGGGCGCGGTGGACGCGGCGACGCCGGCGCCCACGAGTATGGCCACCCAGAGCAGGGCGACGAGGCCGCGGCGCCGGAACGCGCGTCGACCGAGTCGATAAAGGAACGTAGCCACCTGGGACCAATCCGTCGGATACGGGCAGGACGAGACCCGGCAGATGGGAACGCAGGCGTTCTCTCCGGGATACCCACCCATGCTCGCCCGGCTCCTGCTTCATTTGATCCGCCCCTGGGGCTGGACCGGCGTACTGCATCGGGTGTAGTGCGTACCCGCGCCCCTCTCCCCGGGGTGTAGATCCCGAGGATGGGTGTACGCCGCATTTGTTCCATCGCGGAACCAGTGTGTGTCAGCCGGTCATGGTGGCTCGTCAGCCTTCGGGGGACGCGGCGACCCGTACCCGGTCGCTGTCCTGGTCCGAGAGGAAGGACGCCAGTGCCCGGCCCTCCTCGGCCACGGCCGTGCGGTCGGCCCGGGAGAGGCGGCGCAGCGGGGTGACGGTCACCGTGTCCGCCTCGACGCTCCAGGTGGCGGCGACCCGTCCGTCGACGAGGACCACACGGGCACCGGCGACCGACAGACCGCGGTGGGCGTCGTCGATGATCCGGCCGCGGTCGTGGTAGCCGAGGACCGCGTTGTCGAACGCGGGCAGGAACCGTACGGGTGCGGGCGTGCCGGGATCGGGCCGCGGCGCGTCGGGCAGATCCAGCAGTTCCCGGCCCCGCTCGTCGCGGAAGGCGACCAGTTCCTCGCGGACCGCGGCGACCGCGGCGGGCAGTCCGGCGAGACCGCACCAGGCGCGCAGGTCCGCCGAGGCGGCGGGGCCGAACGCCGCGAGGTAGCGCCGTACCAGCGCTTGGCCGACCGGATCGGAGGCGTGCGGCGACGGCGGATCGATCTCCCGGCCCAGCCAGCGGGAGAGCGGAAGGTAGCGGGCGCCCGCCTTGGTGCGCCACAGGCCGCGCGGCGGCAGTTGCGCCATCGGGATCAGGGCGGCGACCAGCATCTCCCCCAGTGGGCGCGGTCCCGGGCCCGGCCACCGTCCGGCGACCGCTCGGGCCAGCTCGCCCATCGAGCGGGGCTCGCCGTCGGCCATGACCTCCCGCCCGGCCGCGGCGAGGCGGCCGAGGTCCACGTCTCGCAGCTCGCCGCGGTAGGTGCCGAGGACCTTCTGGCGCAGCATGGTGTCGTGCCGGGCCCGCCAGGCGAGGACGTCGGCGGCGGTGACGAGGTGGACGGTCCGGCGCATGAGGTGGGTCCGCACCAGGTGCCGGCCCGTCAGCTGGTCGGAGAGTGCCGTCGGTTCGAAGGCGCGCAGCCGCGACCAGAGCCCGACGAACGGTTCCTGCGGCTCCTGTGCCTGCATGCCGCCGAGGTGCGCGACGGCGTCCGGGACCGGGAGGTCGGCCCGGTCGAGCAGCAGTTGCCGGGCCAGCGTGGCGCGGTTGAGCGCCCGGGTGTCGAGAACGGGGGTGTGGCCGCTCACTGGTGAGTCCTGTCTTCCTTCGCGTCGGGGGGCCTGGGGCCGTCCGAGGGGTTGTGGCCCGGGTGGCGGGTGGCCCGCCACCCGGGCTTCGGCGGGTCAGCCGTTGTAGTCGCTCACGACGTCCAGGACCCAGGTGACGCCGTACCGATCACGCAGCATGCCGTACAGCGGCGCCCACTGGGCGGGGCCGAGAGGCTGACGGACGGTCGCCCCCTCGGCCAGCTTCTCCCAGTACTCGGTGATCTCCGCGGCGCTGTCTCCGCGGACGGAGACGAAGAAGGCGTTCTCGCCCCGGTCCCACGGGAGGTTCGAGGGCACGTCGTAGGCCATGAGGCGCAGACCGCTGTCGGCGGACACCTGCCCCCACATCACCTGATCGGCCTCGGACGGGTCCTGGACGTTGCCGGCGTCCTTGTACGTCACCACGTTCATCTCCCCGCCGAAGACGGAACGGTAGAAGGTGAGCGCCGCGCGGGCTTCGCCGCGGAAGTTCAGGTGGGTCACAGCATTGACGGACACAAAGGGCTCCTCGCCTCGGGACATGACCGGACCGCCCACGGGCGGGTCCGTCGCGGGGCCTGCTCGGCTCCGCGGTTCCCCACGTTGGCAGGGGTAGCGGTCAGATCGTGACCTCTACTCGCGGCAGCATGGAAGCCATGCAGAAGACCTCAGCACGACTGCTGTCCCTGCTCTCGCTGCTCCAGGCGCGCCGGGACTGGCCGGGAGCGCTGCTGGCCGAGCGGCTGGGCATCAGCCCGCGCACCCTGCGCCGGGACGTCGACCGGCTCCGCGAACTCGGCTACCCGGTCGTGGCCGTCAAGGGCCCCGACGGTGGTTACCGGCTCGACGCCGGCACCAGGCTGCCGCCGCTGCTGTTCGACGACGAACAGGCGGTCGCGCTGACCGTCGCGCTCCGCATCGCCGGCACCTCGGGCGCCGGTGTCGAGGACGGCGCGGCGCGAGCGCTGGCCACCCTCCGGCAGGTGATGCCCGCCCGGCTGCGCCACCGTATCGACGCCCTCGACGTCACCGAGGTCGGGCGGTCCTCGTCGCCGCCGCGGGACCGGGCGGACGGTGGCGTCCTCATGGCGCTCGGCGCCGCCGTCCGGGCTCACGAGGAACTGCGTTTCGACTACGCCCCGGCGTATCCGGCCGGCACCGGCGACGACCGCGTGCGGCCACCGCGCCGGGTGCAGCCCCACCATCTCGTCACCCACGGCGGGCGCTGGTACCTCGTCGCCTGGGACCTCGACCGCGACGACTGGCGGGTCTTCCGCGCCGACCGCATCACCCCGCGCGCCCCCACCGGACCCCGGTTCACTCCCCGGGACCTGCCCGGCAAGGACGTCGCCGCCTTCGTGACCGGCAGGTTCCGCGGCTCCGCCCACTCCGCCGAGTGGCCCTGCCGCGGTGAGGTCGTGCTCCACCGGCCCGCCGCCGCCGTGGCGGCCCACGTCCCCGCGGGGACCGTCGAGGAACTCGGACCGGACCGCTGCCGGCTCACCCTCGGCTCCTGGTCCTGGCCCGCCCTCGCCGCGGCCTTCGGCGCTTTCGACGCCGACATCGAGGTCGTCGGTCCGCCCGCGCTCAGGGAGGCGTTCGCCCGCCTCGCCCGCCGTTTCGCCGACGCCGCGAGGAGTGCTCCCGCCTCAACGGCGGGGCAGCCGTCCGACGGCTGAGCGCCGGCCGGCGGGCGGCCGTCGGTGCCGGTTCCGCGTACGCCGGGTCAGCCTTCGGCTCAGTCGCCGGCAAGCCGGGGCATCTCCTGCGCCAGCGCCCGGAAGACCGCTTCGGGCTCCCGTCCGTCCAGGAGGCCGTCCAGGTTGCGGGAGAGCAGGAGCGTCGCGAAGCCGTGGGCCATCGACCAGGCCGCCATGAAGCCGAGAGCCGGATCGTCGCCATTGCCCGCCACGACCCTGCGCAGCCGGTCCCCGGTGCGCTCGCGCGCCGCGAGGAGTCCGGGGTCGTCCATGCGCAGCAGTTCGGGCCGGAACATGACCTGGAAGTGCGCCGGGTGCTCCCTCGCGAAGCGCACGTACCGGACGCCGAGGTCACGCAGGTCCTCCGTCTCGCCGAGCGCGTCGGACAGGAGGGCGTGGCCCTCGGCGGCGACGGCGGTGAGCAGGCCCGCGCGGTCCCCGAAGTGGTGTGCGGGCGCGGCGTGGGAGACGCCCGCGCGGCGGGCGAGGTCACGCAGGGACAGCGCGGCCGGCCCATCGGCGGCGATCACGTCGAGGGCCGCGGTGAGCACGGCCCGCCGCAGGTCCCCGTGGTGGTAGGCGCGTTCGGCGGTCATGAGAGCAGGCTAGCGCAATCTAGGCATTGACAAGATACTGCCGCCGCACGCAATCTAGTCAGTGTCAAGATGTGTCGTCACGGGGAGAGGGACGCCATGGGTATCGACAACGGACGCGTGCGGCAGATGTGGCACCTGCTGGAGCCCCTGCACGCCGTCGTCTACTACGCGCCGCAGGTCTTCGAGGAGCTGGGATCACTCGGCTACGGGACCGAGGAGCGCTGGCCGAGCTACTTCGCCCTGCGCGCCGCGCCGCTCGGGGCGCCCGGATGCCACCGGGTGACCTCCGCGTTCTACAGCTTCAGCCCGCGCATGGTCGCCGAGCACATCCCCGTCGCCTGGGACGTCGCCGCGTCCGACACGGTGGTCGCGGCCCGGACGCGGGGCGTGGACCGGGCGTACCGCGCGTTCGCCGGAGCCCTGACGGACGATCCCGGTCTCGCCGAGGCGGCGGCACTCGCCCGTCGGGCGGCGGAGTCGGCGCCCACCGGGGCCCGCCCGCTCGCCGCCGCCAACGCCGAGCTGCCCTGGCCCGAGGAGCCGCACCTCGTGCTGTGGCAGGCCGCCACGGTCCTGCGCGAGCACCGCGGCGACGGCCACCTGGCCGCTCTGCTGACCGCGGGTCTCGATCCCGTGGAGGCGCTGGTGTCCTTCGCCGCGATCGGCGCGGCGCCGGTCGAACTGTTCGCGAGCCGCGGCTGGAGCGAGGACGAGTGGGCGGCCGCCCGCGAACGACTCGTCGCGCGGGGCCTGCTGGAGGCGGACGGCACCGCGACCGAGGCGGGCCGCGCCCTGCGGGCCGAGGTCGAGCACCGTACCGACGAACTGGCCGCCGCCCCCTGGGAGTCGCTCGGCGCCGACGACACCGCACGCCTCGCCGACCTGCTCGGGCCGCTCTGGGTGGAGGTTCTGGGCACGGGCCTGCTGCCCGCCGTGAACACGCTGGGTATCGGCAAGGCCTGACACCACGTCAGGTGAGTCGCGTGGCCGGCAGGCACTGAATCGGGCTGGGCCGACGGGTGCCGAGCCGGAGAAGGGGCGGGGCGGCCGGATTCGAACCGGCGTCCTCCGAGATGCTGTCGCGGCGCACTACCTCTGTGCTACGACCCCGCCTTGCGGATGATCATATGTGGCGCTTCCGCGCTCGGGTAGCCCTCAGACCCGTTGGCTCGACTCCACCGCCGCGGGCTCGGCTGCCATGGCGCCCATCACGATGCGCGAGCGGCTGTGCAGGCGCAGCGAGACGGCGACGAAGACGATCGCGGCCAGGGTCATCGCGGCTCCCGCCCAGGCGGTGGCGGCGTAGCCGAGGCCCGCGTCGATCACCGTTCCGCCGAGCCAGGGACCGCCGGTGTTGCCCAGGTTGAACGCCGCGGTGGTCGTCGCGCCCGCCAGGGTGGGCGCGGCGCCCGCGACATTGAACATCCGGGCGTTGAGCGCCGGCGCCGTGTAGAAGGCGGAGACCCCGAGCAGCAGCGACAGGGCGATCACGACGACGGGGCTCGACGCGAACAGCGCCAGCGCGGCCAGGAACACGGTGGACGCGGCGATGCCCGAGAGCAGCACGCCGAACAGGTGGGCGTCGGCGACCCGGCCGCCGATCGTCGTACCGATCAGCGCGCCGAGGCCGAACAGCGCCAGCACGGTCGGCACCCAACCGTCGGCCAGGCCGGCCACGTCGGTGAGCAGCGGCGCGAGGTAGGAGAAGGCGCAGAACACGCCGCCGGCCGCCAGCGCGGTCAAGGCGACGGACAGCCACACCTGACGGTCGCGGTAGATCGCCAACTCGCCCTTCAGGCGCGCCCGCTGCTCGGGCAGCGGTATCCGCGGGATCAGGGTCACCACACCGACGAGCGCGACGGCGGAGGCCGCGCCCACCGCCCAGAACGCGGACCGCCAGCCGAGGTGCTCGCCGAGGAACGCGCCCGCCGGGACACCGAGGACGTTGGCGATCGACAGGCCGCCGATCATCACGGCCATCGCGCGGGCCCGCGCGGTCTTCGGCACCATCGCGATGGCGACGGCGGCCCCCACCGCCCAGAAGCCGGCACACGCCAGGGCGCTCACGACCCGCGAGACGAACAGGACCTCGTACGACGTCGCCAGCGCACCCGCCACCTGACCAAGACCGAACACCGAGATCAGCGCGACCAGCGTGGTCTTGCGCGGCAGCCGCAGCGTCGCGACCGCGAGCAGCGGCGCGCCGACCACCATGCCGATGGCGAACGCGGATATCAGCAACCCGGCCTGGGGGATGGACACGTCCATGTCGTCGGCGATGGGCGGCAGCAGACCGGAGAGCATGAACTCGCTGGTGCCGAGCGCGAATACGGAGAGGCCGAGGATGTAGACGGCGAGCGGCATACGGGAAGCCGCGGGCCGTGCGGAAGAAGCGGGCATGACAGCTGTCAACGAGGCTCCGCTTCCCGCCATTCCCGGCCCGGGGCCCGTCTCAGAATGCGGCCGGGTGCGGTGCCCGGGTCTGTGCGCCGGAGGGACGCTGACGGGCGCCGGGCAGCGTCGTGGGCAGGAGTGTACGTTCGTACGCTTTCGTGTGTAGGCTCCGGCTCATGACTGTTGACGTCCTGCGCCGGCCGGCCCTGGCCGAGCGGCGGGCCCGCGTGGCCGTCGCCGTGCTGTTCTTCACCAACGGGGCCCTGTTCGCCAACCTCCTGCCGAGGTACCCGCAGATCAAGGCGGACCTCGGGATCGGCAACGCGGCCTACGGACTGGCCGTGGCGGCGTTCCCGGCGGGTGCCATCGCTGCGGGGCTCGCGGCCGGGGCCCTCGTCCGCCGGTTCGGCTCGGCGCGGGTGGCGGTCGGCGGCACGCTGGTGACCGGCGCGGGGATCCTCGCGGCAGGCCTGGGCGGTTCGGTGGCGCTGTTCGCGGGTGCGCTGTTCCTGGCCGGAGCGGCGGACGCGGTCACCGACGTGGGGCAGAACGCCCACGGTCTGCGGGTGCAGCGCCGTTACGGACGCTCCATCATCAACTCCTTCCACGCCATCTGGTCCATCGGCGCCGTCACGGGCGGCTCCATGGCCGCGGGTGCGATCGCGCTCGGCGTCTCCCGGGGCCCACACCTGCTGTTCTCGGCCGTGCTGTTCGCGGTCGCGGCCTGTGCCGCCCTGCGCTTCTGCCTGCCCGGCGGCGACAACGAACCGGCCGAGGAGAACGCGGCCGAGGACCACGCCGGGCGGCCGGCGCGGCACACGGCGCCGGTACCGGGCGCGCGTACGAGTTACGTACTCGCCGCGCTCGTGCTGATCGCCACGGCAGGCACGCTCGTCGAGGACGCGGGCAGCTCGTGGGCGACGCTCTACCTCTCCGATTCGCTGCACGCGTCGGTGGCACTGGCCGCTTCCGGCTACGTCGCCCTGGTCGGGGCCCAGTTCGTGGGCCGGCTCCTGGGTGACCGCCTCGTGGACCGGTTCGGCCAGCGTGCGGTGGCCCGCTCCGGCGCCCTGATCGCCGCCGTGGGCATGGGCCTGGCCCTGGCGGCACCCACGGTCCCCGGGACGATTCTCGGTTTCGCCGCCGCCGGGTTCGGCGTGGCGACCCTGGTCCCGGCGGCGATGCACGAGGCGGACGAGCTGCCCGGCCTGAAGCCCGGGTCGGGGCTGACCATCGTCTCGTGGCTCATGCGGCTGGGCTTCCTGCTCTCCCCGCCGGTCGTGGGCCTGGTCGCCGACGCGACGAGCCTTCGGGCGGGGCTGCTGGTGGTGCCGCTCGCCGGGGCGATCGTGCTGCTGCTCGCCGGTGTGCTGCGCCCCCGCCGGGACTGAGCGCCCGACACAGCGACACAGCGACACAGCGCAAGGAGTGTACGTTCGTACGCTCCGAGGGGTACGATCGTGCGCATGCCGACGGACCACTTCGCGGACGACCCCCGCTCGAACCTCGAACGCATGCAGGCGGGCGACCTCTACATCGCCGACGACCCCGAGATCGCCCACAGGCAGCAACAGGCCGTGCGGCTGGCCGCCCGCTACCAGGCCGCGTACACCGAGGACGCCGAGGCCGCACGGCCGATCCTGGCGGAACTGCTCGGCTCCCTGGGCGCCGAGGCCCATGTGCGGCCGCCGCTGTACGTCGACTACGGCAGCAACATCACGATCGGTGCGCGCACCTTCGTCAACTACAACCTGACGGCGCTGGACGTCGCCGCCGTCACGATCGGCGAGGACTGCCAGATCGGACCGAACGTCCAGCTCCTCACCCCCACGCACCCCCTGGAGCCCGGACCCCGGCGCGACAAGCTGGAGGCGGCCCTGCCCATCACCATCGGCGACAACGTCTGGCTCGGCGGCGGCGCCATCGTCCTGCCCGGAGTGACCATCGGCGACAACTCCGTCATCGGCGCCGGTGCCGTCGTCACGAAGGACGTCCCCGCGAACGTCGTCGCCGTCGGCAACCCCGCCCGGCCCGTGCGCAAGGTGTAAGTCTGCTCCCATGGCAACCGGACACACTGACCCGCAGCGGCGTGAACGCATCCTCGACGCCACGCTCGACCTGATCGCGGAGGAGGGCATCGCGCGCGTCTCCCACCGGAGGATCGCCACGCGCGCCGGCGTCCCCCTGGGCTCGATGACCTACCACTTCAGCGGCATGGACCAGCTGCTGCGGGAGGCGTTCGGCCGATTCACCGACCACATCGTCGCCGTGTTCGACGCCCGCCTGGGCGCCGCCGCCGACGGCGACCAGGCCCGGGCGGCGGTGGCCGACCTCGTGCACTCCCTGTCCGAGGAGAGCCAGCGGGACCTGGTGCTCACCCAGGAGCTGTACACCCTGGCCGCGCGGCAGCCGGCCTACCGGGAGCTCACCCACGAGTGGATGCGCCGCAGCCGCGTCCACCTGGAGAAGCACTTCGACCCGGAGACGGCCCGCCAGCTGGACGCCCTCATCGAGGGCCTGACGCTGCACCGCGCGCTGGCCCGGGAACCCCACGGGCGGGCTCTCACCGTGGAGGCCATCGCCCGGATCACCACCACGGACCGGGGCACCCCGGGCACCCCCTAGCCGCCCGTGCGGCACAGGCCTGACCCCTGTGCCGCACGGGCATCCCACTCAGCAGACGCCGTCGCCCGGCTTCGGGTTGCCCAGGCCGAACAGCGGGCGCAGCTTGAGGCCCACCCAGGTGCCGGCCAGCGCGAAGGCTCCCCACAGCCAGCCGCTGAGGCTGCCCGAGGCGATGCCCGCCAGGTAGGCGCCGATGTTGCAGCCGCCCGCCAGCCGGGCACCGATGCCCATCAGGACACCGCCGAGCACCGCCGCGACCGCCGTGCGCCAGGCGATGCCCCGGTGCAGCGCCCAGGTACCGCCGAGCGCGGCGGCGACAGCCGCGCCGATCATGATGCCGATGTCGGTGAGGCTGGTCTTGTCGGCGAGGACCGGGCCCGCCAGCATCTCGGCGTTGCCGGGCCGCTGCCACCACGTCCAGTTCTCCGGGTGACCGCCGAGCGCGCCCACCAGCTCCGAGCCCCACAGGCTGAAGGCGCTGGTGACGCCCCAAGCGCCGCCGGACACCAGCAGGACACCCGCGCCGAGCAGGGCCAGCGCCAGGGCGCCGGCGGCCAGCGGCCAGGACCCGCGCAGGGCGCGGACGGCCGCACCGCGGGCCGAGGGCACCGCGCCCAGGGGCGGCGGGTTGCGGCGGGCCTGGACGCGCCGCGTGACGAGGACCACCAGCACCAGCGCGGCGATGGTCACGGCCCACGAGCCGAACCAGCCGATGTGGTCGGACAGGACGACCGGCTCCCAGGCCGGGAGGTCCTTCCACAGGTCGAACTGCCAGGCCGCGAGGGTGGCGCCGGCGATGAATCCGCCGAGGGTCAGCACGATCGAGGTCTGCCCCGAACCGACGGCGAAGAGCGTGCCCGAGGCGCAGGCGCCACCGAGCTGCATGCCGATCGCGAAGAGCGCCGAACCGGCGAACAGGCCGACGCCGATCGGCCCGGCGGACGGCGCCGGCTCGGCGCCGAACAATCCGGTCTCCGTGCCGATGAGCAGCGCGAACAAGGTGGCCGTGGTGCCGAGCAGCAGCGCGTGGGCCCGCAGCCCGGTGCCGTTGCCGACGGCGACCAGTTGCCGCCACGCGGAGGTGAAGCCGAACCGGGAGTGGAAGAGGGCGACGCCCAGGCCGAGGCCGAGCAGAAGGAGTACGCCCGGTTTCGCGCCGTGTGCGGACCACACGTAGGCGGTCAGCGCGGCGGCGAGCAGTCCGGACACCACGAGGGGTGTCCGCCGCACCGGGGGCAGGGGCGGGGCCTCGGGCCGTGCCGAGGAGGTGGGAGAGGGAGCGAACAGGTGCGTGGACGCGCGCGGCGGCGCGGCCGGGGTCGACCCGGCCGGGGGTGCGGTGGTCACGGAAGATCTCCGGTGTGGTGCACGGGGACGGCTGCGGTGGGCTGGGCGGACCGGCGGCACGGGGACGCGCGGCCGGTGCGGGACTCAGCGGCGACAGAGGCCGTCGTCGACGCACCACGCCGAGTTCGCGAAGAGCGCGAGGCACAGCAGCGGAGCCGATGCATACATGCGTGCGAATATACGGAGTGGGTAGCTCCGTATGCCAGGCCGTCTCGCCATGCGGATGGTGAGGTGGACGGAGGCGTGCCGCAGCGCGCGGCGCGGCGCACTGGCACGACGCAGCGATCGACGGCGGCCGCCCGCGCGTCGCCGCCGACGTCGTGCACCGTCCGGCCGGCGCCGCCGGTGCCACGGACGACGGCGCGCGCCGTGCGTTTCCGCAGCGGCGCGCGCCTGTTCGTGAGCCCGGACCGGGGGCTCGGCCGCGGCACCCCCGGTGCACGGGCCGACTGCAAGGCCCGGACCCGACTGTTCCGTGGGTTCGGGACGTACGGGACGTCGACCGGTCGGCTAGAGCGTGCGCTCCAGGCGGTCCGCCACCAGCTTCACGAACCGGGCCGGCTCCTTGGGCCGGCCGCCCTCGGCGAGTACCGCCAGGGCGTGGAGCAGGTCGGCGGTCTCGGTGAGCTCCGACCGGTCCTGCTGCTGCTCGGCGTAGGCCCGGTTCAGCGACTTGACCAGCTGGTGCTCGGGGTTGAGTTCGAGGATGCGCTTGGCGTGCGGGACTTCCTGGCCCATCGCCCGGTACATGTTCTCCAGGGCGGGCGTCAGCTCGTTCGCGTCGGAGACGACGCAGGCCGGCGAGACCGTGAGGCGGGAGGAGAGCCGGACCTCCTTGACGTCCTCGGACAGGTGCTCCGTCATCCAGCCGAGCAGCCCCGCGTACTCCTCGTCCTGCTGCTCCTTCTCGGCGTCGGTCTTCTCCTCCCGGTCGCCGTCGAGGTCGATCTCGCCCTTGGCCACCGAGCGCAGCGGCTTGCCGTCGTACTCCCCCACCGCGTCGACCCAGACCTCGTCGACGGCGTCGGTGAGCAGCAGGACCTCGACGCCCTTGGCCCGGAAGGCCTCCATGTGCGGGGAGTCCTCGATGGCCCGACGGGACTCGCCCGTCATGTAGTAGATGTCCTTCTGGCCGTCCTTCATCCGCTCCACGTAGGCCTGGAGCGTGGTCGGCTCGTCCGCGTCGTGCGTGGTCGCGAAGGAGGAGGCGGCGAGGATCGCGTCACGGTTCTCGGAGTCGGTGACCAGGCCTTCCTTGAGCACCGGGCCGAACTCCCGCCAGAACGTGGCGTAGCGCTCCGGCGCGGAGGTCCGCAGGTCCTTGACCGTGGCCAGGACCTTCTTGGTCAGGCGGCGCTGGATCATGCGGATGTGGCGGTCCTGCTGGAGGATCTCGCGGGAGACGTTGAGCGAGAGGTCCTGGGCGTCGACGACGCCCTTGACGAAGCGCAGGTACGGCGGGAGCAGTTCCTCGCAGTCGTCCATGATGAAGACGCGCTTCACGTAGAGCTGGACGCCGCGCTGGTAGCCCTGGGTGAACAGGTCGTGCGGTGCGTGCGAGGGCACGAAGAGGAGGGCCTGGTACTCGAAGGTGCCCTCCGCCTGGAGCCGGATCGTCTCCAGCGGTTCGCGCCAGTCGTGGGCGATGTGCTTGTACAGCTCGTGGTACTCGTCGTCGGACACCTCGTCGCGCGGACGCGCCCACAGCGCCTTCATCGAGTTGAGCGTCTCGGGCTCGCCCGCCTCGGCTCCGTCCTCGCCCCGTTCGGGCAGCAGCCGGACCGGCCAGGTGATGAAGTCCGAGTACCGCTTGACGATCTCCCTGATCTTCCAGGTGGAGGTGTAGTCGTGGAGCTGGTTCTCGGAGTCCGCCGGCTTGAGGTGGAGGGTGACGGAGGTGCCCTGCGGTGCCTCCTCGACCGTCTCCAGGGTGTACGTGCCCTCGCCCCGGGACGTCCAGCGGGTGCCCTGGGTCTCGCCGGCGCGCCGGGTCACCAGGGTCACCTCGTCCGCCACCATGAAGCCGGAGTAGAAGCCGACGCCGAACTGGCCGATGAGCCCGTCGGCCCCGGCCGCGTCCTCGGCCTCCCGCAGCTCCTGCAGGAACTTGGCCGTGCCGGAGTTGGCGATGGTGCCGATGAGCCGGGTGACCTCGTCGTAGGACATCCCGATGCCGTTGTCCCGCACGGTGAGCGTACGGGCCTCCTTGTCGACCTCCAGCTCGATGTGCAGGTCGGACACGTCGACGTCGGAGAGGTCGTCCCGCAGGGCGGCGAGGCGCAGCTTGTCCAGCGCGTCGGAGGCGTTGGAGACGAGCTCGCGCAGGAATACGTCCTTGTTCGAGTAGACGGAGTGAATCATCAGCTGCAGCAGCTGACGCGCCTCTACCTGGAACTCAAACGTTTCGGTCGACATGGCTGGTGACTACCTCACAGGTCCACAGTCGTCTGCACTGGCGGGAGCAACTTTAGAACAGCGCGGTCCACCGCAGGTACCGGTCAGGCGGCGTCCGGTGCGACGGCCTCCGCGAGCCAGTCCGTCAGGGCCTCGGGCGGGTTCAGCCGCAGCGCGCGTTCGTCGTTCCCCGCCTCGGAGGGCACCTCGACGTTGACGACGACGCGGTGGCGGTCGGCATCCGTGCCGAAGACTCCCTCCGCGTCGAGGCGGGCCATGGCCGTCTCCATCGCCCGCAGTCTCAGGTCGAACTCCGCGTCCGCCTCGTCGTCGGGCAGGTCGAAGAGTTCGCCGCGGGCCTCGAAGAGCGGACGCACCGGCTCCAGGTGCCGTTCGCCGTAGCAGCAGAACGGGGAGTCGGCGTAGGACCACTTGAGGTCCGACGCAGCGCAGCCCTGCCGGGCCGCCTCCTCGGCGAGGGCCTGTTCGGACCACGCGGAAAGGGCGGGCCCGTAGGCCTCACCGGGGGTGACCAGCACGCAGTAGTAGAAGCGGTGGCCGGGGTGCTCCCGGAACAGGTCCAGGAAGGCGGCGCGGGCCGCGCGGTGGACGGCGTCGGCCAGGTCGGTCTCGGTGGGGATCACGGCGGCGGCTCCGGGCTTCGGGCGGGAGTGAAGGGCTCGGCGAGGCTGTCGACGGGCACTGACGGCGGGCCTGGGAGTGCCGCACGGCACCGCCGTCCCCGCTCACTCAGCGACCCGGCTCCCGGCGCATGCACCAGGTCAGCGGGCCGTCGTCGGGAAGCTTCACTTCCGCGGTCACCTCGAAGCCGAGGCGGGTGTAGAACCGCACGTTGCCCTCGTCCGACGTCTCCAGGAAGACGGGGAACCCCGCGCGCTCGGCCGCCTCCAGTCCGGGACGGAGCACCGCGGTGCCGAGGCCCGCACCCTGGGCGTCCGGGTCCACCCCCACCGTGGCGAGGAACCACACCGGGTCGGCGGGACGGTGCGGCTCCATCGCCTGCTCCGCGGATCCGAGCGCCGCCGCGCGGTCGCCCGCGAGGTCGCCGACCAGCGGTCCCACCTCGGCGAAGGCGGGCCCCGGGTCGCGCTCCGGGGTCGTCCAGGCGGCGACGGCCCGGCAGTCGTCGGTGACCCAGGCGCGGCCGTACTCCATCGCGACCCGGGTCAGGAACAGTTCCTGGAAGCGGCGCACCCGCTCCTGGTGGTCGTCGGCCGCCACCACGTGGCGGGTGAAGGGGTAGTTCGCGAAGGCGCGGGCCAGGGTCCGCACCGCGGCCGGTACGTCGTCGTGCGTCGCGGGGCGCACGTGAGGAAGGGGATCGAGCATGATCAATCCTCATCACACGTTCCGGCGGCGAGCAATGTGTTTTCCCGGTTCTCCGCCGGTGCCCGGCCGGTAGGAGCGGTGGCGCCGAGCGCCTTCGGTCCGCGTACCCGGCCGAAGCGTCCCGCCGCGCCGGAGAGGGAGCGGGACGCGGTGCCCGGCTGAGCCGGGCTCAGACGACCTGGGCCATCTCCGTCTGCAGCCGTGTCGCCTTGCGGAGCAGACCGCGCATGATGACGACGAGCATGGCGAACGCGGCTCCGACGGCGGCGCTCGCGGCCGCGGCGCCCAGCGCGGCCTCGACGTCCATGCCGTCGTCCGGGGAAGGGATCTCGGCCACGGCGAGATGGGCGGTGACGCCGACCGCCAGCAGTGTCGCCGCGGTCGACGCCCCGATGACGACGTCGACCCAGCGGAAGGCCCGGGCAGTGAAGACGACGTCGCGCTCGACCATGCCGAGCAGCATCCACACGGCGACGAGCGCGACCTGGACGCAGGCGACGCCGAGGATCGCCACCGTCACGTAGGGCGCGGCGAAGGGCTCGTAGGGAGGGAAGCGGTCGACCTCGTCGGACGCCGTCGTGGGGATGACCACGACCTGTCCGAAGAGACCGCCCACGATCGCCGCGACTGTGCCGGCCCGGAGCAGGAGGATGAAGACACGGTGCATGTATCGATCTTCAATCGGAATCGATCGAAAATCAATCGACTCCGAAAGAATCCCCGTAAGAAGTCCTGTCAGCAACGTTGACTACAAGTCAGGGCGCCCGCACATTACTTAAAAGTAGAACCGCCCGGTAACCCCACGGCACCACTCCCCACGGGAAGCGAGAGCCCATGCCCAAGCATGCCCTCCGTCGTGTCATGACCGCGACAATTGCCGCGGTCGGCACGCTGGCCCTCGGTCTCACCGACGCCACCGCCCACGCCACCCCCTCCTTGGACTACGTGGCCCTCGGCGACAGCTACAGCGCCGGCTCCGGTGTCCTGCCCGTCGACCCCACCAACCTCCTCTGTCTGCGCTCCACGGCGAACTACCCCCACGTCATCGCCGCCACGACGGGCGCCCAGCTCCGGGACGTCACCTGCGGCACCGCCCAGACCGGCCACTTCACGCGGTCCCAGTACCCGGGCGTCGCCCCTCAGGTGGACGCGCTGAGCACCGGGACGGACCTGGTCACCCTGACCATCGGCGGCAACGACAACGGCACGTTCATCAACGCCATCACGGCCTGCGGCACCGCCGGCGTCCTCAGCGGCGGCAAGGGCAGCCCCTGCAAGGACCGGCACGGCACGTCCTTCGACGACGAGATCGAGGCCAACACCTACCCCGCGCTCAAGGCCGCGCTGCGCAGTGTCCGAGCGGAGGCGCCGAACGCCCGGGTGGCGGCTCTGGGTTACCCCTGGATCATGCCGGCCGCCGCCGACCCGTCCTGCTTCCTGAAACTGCCGATCGCCGCCGGCGACGTGCCCTACCTGCGGGGCATCCAGGCGCATCTCAACGAGGTCGTCGAACGCGCCGCCGAGGAGACCGGCGTGACCTTCGTGGACCTCTCCGAAGTCTCCGAGGGCCACGACGCCTGCAAGGCCGTCGGCACCCGGTGGATCGAACCGCTCCTGTTCGGTCACAGCCTCGTCCCCGTCCACCCCAACGCCCTCGGCGAGCGGCGCATGGCCGAGCACACCATGAAGGTCCTCGGACTGAACTGACGCCCCGTCTCCGCGTACGCTCCTCCCGTGCCGTCCTCACGCCTGCGCCGTGTCGCCGTCCTCGTGCTCGAGGGAGCCAAGCCCCTCGACGTCGGTATCCCGGCGCAGGTGTTCACGACGCGCGCGAGCATGCCGTACGAGGTGCGGGTGTGCGGGGCGGCGACCGGCCTGGTGACCGGCGGCGACGGGCTCTCCTACCACGTCGCCCACGGCCTCGACGCGCTGGCGTGGGCCGACATGGTCTTCCTCCCCGGTTACCGGTCGCCGGACGTCGAGGACCCGCCGCGGGCCGTCGTCGACGCGCTGACCTCCGCCCACGACCGGGGGGCGCGGCTCGCCGCGATCTCCACGGGTGCCTTCGCGCTCGCCGCCACCGGGCTGCTCGACGGCAGGCGGGCCACCACGCACTGGCACTACACGCGGGCGCTCGCGCGCAAGCACCCCCGCGTCCGGGTCGACGAGAACGTGCTGTTCGTGGACGAGGGCAGCGTGCTGACCTCCGCCGGCGCCGCCTCCGGCATCGACCTGTGCCTGCACATCCTGCGCGGCGACCTCGGCGTGGCCGCCTCCAACCACGCCGCCCGGCGTCTGGTCGCCGCGCCCTACCGCAGCGGCGGTCAGGCGCAGTACGTGCCGCGCAGCGTGCCGGAGCCCCTGGGTGAGCGGTTCGCCGCCACCCGGGAATGGGCCCTGCGCCGGCTCGGCGAACCGCTCACCCTGGAGGCGCTGGCCCGGCACGCGGCGGTGTCGGCGCGGACCTTCTCCCGGCGCTTCGTCGAGGACACCGGCTACACCCCGATGCAGTGGGTCATGCGCGCCCGCATCGACATGGCACGCGAACTGCTCGAACGCTCGGAGCGCGGCGTCGAGCAGATCGCCGCCGACGTCGGCCTGGGCACCGGCGCGAATCTGCGGCTGCACTTCCAGCGCATCCTGGGCACCACCCCGAGCGAGTACCGGCGCACCTTCACCCAGGGGGAGTAACCGCCCTCCCCACTTGGCGCGATCCTTGCGAACAGTGGCTATCACGCCTCTGCCCCCGGCGGACGCCGCGCGCGAACCTGGAGTCGCACCGCACGGCGAACCGGAAGGCATTCCTCATGACTCGCATCGGCATCAACGGCTTCGGACGCATCGGGCGCAACGTGCTCCGCGCGCTGCTCGAGCGCGACACCAAGCTCGAGGTCGTCGCCGTCAACGACCTCACCGAACCCGCCACCCTCGCCCGTCTGCTGGCCTTCGACACCACCGCCGGCCGGCTGGGCCGCCCGGTGACCGTCGACGGGGACACCCTCGTCGTCGACGGACGCCGCATCCGGGTGCTCGCCGAGCGCGAGCCGGCCCGGCTGCCGTGGGCCGAGCTCGGCGTGGACCTGGTGCTGGAGGCGACCGGCCGCTTCACCTCGGCCGAGGCCGCCCGCGCCCACCTCACCGCCGGCGCCAGGAAGGTCCTGGTCAGCGCCCCGTCGGCGGGTGCCGACGTGACCCTCGCCTACGGCGTGAACACCGACGCCTACGACCCGGCCGCGCACACGATCGTCTCGAACGCCTCGTGCACCACCAACGCGCTCGCGCCGCTGGCCTCGGTGCTCGACGAACTCGCCGGCATCGAGCACGGCTTCATGACGACGGTGCACGCCTACACCCAGGAGCAGAACCTCCAGGACGGCCCGCACCGCGACCCGCGCCGCGCCCGTGCCGCCGGGGTCAACATCGTGCCGACCACGACGGGCGCCGCCAAGGCGATCGGCCTGGTGCTGCCGAACCTCGACGGCAAGCTGTCGGGCGACTCGATCCGGGTGCCGGTGCCGGTGGGCTCCATCGTCGAGCTCAACACGACCGTCGCCCGCGACGTGACCCGCGAGGACGTGCTGGCCGCCTACCGGGCCGCCGCCGAGGGGCCGCTCGCCGGCGTGCTGGAGTACTCGGAGGACCCGCTGGTCTCCTCGGACATCACCGGCAACCCGGCCTCGTCGATCTTCGACTCGGCCCTGACCCGCGTCGACGGCCGGCACGTCAAGGTGGTCGCCTGGTACGACAACGAGTGGGGCTTCTCGAACCGCGTGATCGACACCCTGGAACTGCTCGCCACACGCTGAACGGGCAGCCGGTTCGGCATCGCCGGGGTCCGCAGGTCACAATGGTGCGATGAGCAATTCCAAGGTTTACTTCGACATCGACATCGACGGCCAGGATGCGGGCCGCATCGTCTTCGAGCTCTTCGAGGACGTCACCCCCAAGACCGCCAAGAACTTCATCGAGCTGGCCACCGGCGAGCACGGCTTCGGCTACGCGGGTTCCCCGTTCCACCGCGTGATCCCGCAGTTCATGCTCCAGGGCGGTGACTTCACCAACGGCAACGGCACCGGCGGCAAGAGCATCTACGGCGAGAAGTTCGCGGACGAGAACTTCCAGCTGAAGCACACCGGCCCGTACCTGCTCTCGATGGCGAACGCCGGGCCGAACACCAACGGCTCGCAGTTCTTCATCACCACGGTCCCCACCCCGTGGCTGGACGGCAAGCACGTCGTCTTCGGCAAGGTCGTCGAGGGCACGGACGTGGTCGACAAGATCGAGGGCTACGGCTCCTCGCCGTCGGGCCGCACCTCGGCGAAGATCACGGTCCGGGAGTCCGGCAAGCTCTGAGCGCCGACCGGCCGTAACGGAACCTGATCTCCGGACGGGGCCCACCGCACACGCCGCGGTGGGCCCCGTTCGCGTCCCGTCTGGTGGGGTGCGCCGGGTGGTGCGACGCTGGGGTGGAGACGTGTCCGAGCGAGGCGAACCGGGAGGGCCGATGGGACGGGACGTCCCGGCGCTGGTCTTCACCCGCGAGGACCGCCGCCGGTACCGGATCAAGATGCAGGAGTGCCTCGACGCCTTCGCGCAGATGCTGCGCGAGTCCCGGTTCGAGACCGAGCGGCCCCAGGTGGGGCTGGAGATCGAGCTGAACCTGGTCGACGACGAGGCCGAGCCGGCGATGCGCAACAGCGACGCGCTCGAGGCGATCGCGGACCCCGCCTGGTCCACCGAGCTGGGCCGGTTCAACCTGGAGATCAACATTCCGCCCCGCGCGCTGACAGCGGGTGGCCCCGACGCCTGGGAGACCGAGATCCGCGCGGCCCTGAACCACGCGGAGGACCGCGCCGAGTCGGTCGGCGCCCACCTGATCATGGTGGGCATCCTGCCCACCCTGCGCCAGTCCGACGTCGGCGAGGCGGCCCTGTCGGAGAACCCGCGCTACCGCCTGCTCAACGACCAGGTGTTCGCCGCCCGGGGCGAGGACCTGCACATCGAGGTGGACGGCGTCGACCGGCTGCGGACCTACGCGGACACCATCACGCCGGAGGCCGCCTGCACCAGCACGCAGTTCCACCTCCAGGTGGCCCCCGAGGAGTTCGCCGACTACTGGAACGCTGCCCAGGCCATCGCCGGAGTGCAGGTCGCCCTCGCGGCCAACTCGCCCTTCCTGCTCGGCAAGGAACTGTGGCACGAGAGCCGCATCCCGCTGTTCGAGCAAGCCACCGACACCCGCCCGCAGGAGATCAAGGCGCAGGGGGTGCGGCCCCGGGTCTGGTTCGGGGAGCGGTGGATCAACAGCGTCTTCGACCTCTTCGAGGAGAACCTGCGGTACTTCCCGGCCCTGCTGCCCCTGTGCGACGAGCAGGACCCCGTGGAGACCCTGGACCGGGGGGACATCCCGGAACTGGGCGAACTCACCCTCCACAACGGCACCATCTACCGCTGGAACCGGCCCGTCTACGCCGTCGCCCGCGACAAACCGCACGTCCGGGTGGAGAACCGCGTGCTGCCCGCCGGCCCGACCGTCGCCGACACCCTCGCCAACGGCGCCTTCTACTACGGCCTCACCCGCGCCCTGGTGGAGGAGGAGCGGCCGGTCTGGTCGCGGATGTCCTTCTCGGTCGCCGAGGACAACCTGCACACCGCGGCCCGGCACGGCATCGAGGCCCGGCTGTACTGGCCGGGCGTGGGCGAGGTGACGGTGCCCGAACTGGTGCTGCGGCGGCTGCTGCCGCTGGCGCACCGGGGTCTGGAACTCTCCGGCATGGACTCGGCCTGGCGGGAGCCGCTGCTCGGCATCATCGAGCAGCGGTGCGTCACCGGCCGCAACGGCGCGGTCTGGCAGAAGGAGATGTTCCACCACATCGACGCGACCGCCCGTCCCGGCCGCCACGAGGCGCTGCGCCGGATGACCCAGCAGTACATGGACTACATGCATCTCAACGCCCCGGTCCACACCTGGCCGGTCGACTGAACGTGCGGCGCCCCGCGCGCGCCCGCGCCGGGGACCAGGGAGGCGGCAGACGATGTGCCGATGGCTCGCCTACTCGGGTACGCCCGTGCTGCTCGAGACCCTCCTCTACCAGCCCGAGCACTCGCTGATCGACCAGAGTCTGCACGCCCGCATGGGCGTCGAGACGACGAACGGGGACGGGTTCGGCGTCGGCTGGTTCGGGCCGGAGATGACCACGCCCGCGATCGTGCGGGAGGTCGGGCCGGCATGGAGCAACCGCAATCTGCGGGAGATCGCGAGCCATGTCCGCTCGCCCCTGTTCTTCGCGCACATCCGGGCCTCGACGGGCAGCGCCGTGCAGCAGACCAACTGCCATCCGTTCCGCCACGGCCGGTGGATGTGGATGCACAACGGCGCGATCGCCGAGTTCCACCGGCTGCGCCGGGACCTCGCCCTGGCCGTCGATCCGCAGCTCTTCCTGGACATCGAGGGCTCCACGGACTCGGAGATGATGTTCTACCTGGCGCTCACGCTGGGCCTGGAGGACGATCCTCCGACGGCCGTGGCCCGGATGGCGGGGCTGGTGGAGGAGATCGGCCACGAGCACGGGGTGGAGTTCCCGCTGCAGATGACCGTGGCCGTGACCGACGGGCTGCGCTTGTGGGCCTTCCGCTACTCCAGCCAGGCCGAGACGCGGTCGCTGTACTACAGCAGCCGAGTGGAGAGCCTGCGCGCACTGCACCCCGGGATGCCGTTCCTGAAGGAGGCGTCGGACCACGCCCGGCTGATCGTCTCCGAGCCCCTGGGTGACCTGCCCGGCGTCTGGAACAAGGTGCCCGAGGGCAGCTACGGCGTCGTCCAGCCCGAGGGGGACGTCATGCGGCCCTTCACTCCGCTGGCGGTCTGACCCGGCGGAGCCGGTCCGTGTGGTGGGTGAGGTCGTCAATGCGGGCGGCCAGCTCCGACTGATCGTCCGCGAGGTGGTCGCGGGCACCGGTGAGCGGGCCGATGAGACCGGCCGCGTCGTCCTGGCCGAGCGCCTGCACGAGGGGCGCGCGGGCTTCGGCCGGGAGACCGTCGACCGCGGTGATCTGGCCGGCGAGCTGGCGGAGGTCGGCGGCGTTGCCGCGGGCCCAGGTGGTGACGGCACGGTCGCCGGCCCGCCGGTCACGGGTGGCCTGGACGCGCTGTTCGCCGGTGGTGCCGGGCGCTCCGGGGCGCAGGCGCAGATAGCGGCGCTCGGCGGCCTGCCTGCTGGCGACGCCGAGGGGGTGGGCCAGGTCGGCCCAGCTGGCGCCCGCCGCACGGGCGGTCTCGATCAGGTCCGTCTCCCAGCCGGCGAGCTGGTCGCGCACCTCGCGCAGCACCAGCAGCGCGGCGAGTGCCTGGTCGGGGCTGACGTCGGAGCCGGTCCGCGGTGCGGACTGCGGAGCCTGGGCGTCCCGCACGGCCTGCTCGATCGCCGCCAGCGCCGCCTCGGCGGCGAGGAAGGACGCGGGCCGGGAAGCGGGCTCCCGCTGGTCTGCGGTCATGAGTCACCTCCACTCGGTTACGTCACCCGGAGGGCGACACCGTCACTTGTCATCGTTTCGATGACATGCTACAAGAAATACAGGAAGCAGCGCATGAGCGGTTCTGCTCGAAGTGGAGGTGTTTCCCGATGCTGATGCGCACCGATCCTTTCCGTGAGTTCGACCGGCTCACCCAGCAGCTGTTCGGCAACGCGTCCGGCACCTGGTCGCGTCCCACGGCGATGCCCATGGACGCCTACCGCGAGGGTGACGCGTATGTCATCGCACTCGACCTTCCCGGAGTCGATCCGGACGCGATCGACATCGACGTCGAGCGGAACATGCTGACGGTCCGGGCCGAACGCCGCCCCGTCAGCAAGGGCGAAGACGTGCAGATGGAGCTGTCGGAGCGCCCGCTGGGCGTCTTCTCCCGCCAGGTGATGCTGGCGGACACCCTCGACACCGAGCACATCAGTGCCGACTACGAGGCGGGGGTGCTCACGCTGCGCATCCCGATCGCCGAGCGGGCCAAGCCGCGCAAGATCACCGTCTCGGGCGGCGCGGACCGCAAGGAGATCTCCGGCTGACCCGCGGCCGTGCACCCGGCGGCGGAGGGCGGACGGCCTCCCCCGCGGCTCCGCCCTCCGTCGCCACGCACCGCCGGCGAAAGGAGGACCCCGATGGCCATGCACTGGGACGTGTTCCTCGACCGGGTGCAGGAACGCGGCGAGTACCCGAGCCGCGCGGAAGCGGACCGAGCCGCGCGTACCGTCCTCGCCCTCCTGGGCGCCCACCTGGTCGGCGAGGTGCGTGCCGAGCTCGCCGCCCGGCTTCCGGAGACCTTCGCCCTGATCCTCCTCAATCCGCTCCAGGCCGCCGAGCCCCTCTCCGCGGAGAGGTTCGTGCGGGCCACCGCGGCGTGGATCGAGGGGGCCACCGAGCGGACCGCGGCCTGGGACGTCGGTGCCGTGCTCAGCGTGGCCGCCGACGCCGCGGGCGAGGAACTGACCCGTCAGGTCCTGCTCCAGCTCCCGCCCGGATACGACCTGCTCTTCGGCCGGCCCCAGGACACCGGCCCCGGACACAGCCCCTGATCCCGGTGACCGACACCGTGCCCGGAACAGTCACCGACCGACTGTCAGACCAACTCACCAGCGAGAAAGGCCTCATTCACCGATGCAGTCCAAGACGGCCCCGGCGACGATCACCACCCTTCCGGCCATGTCGTACGGCCAGATGCTGGAGCAGGTCCGCTACAACGGCGCCTACCCCACACGTGAGCGGGCCGAACAGGTCGTCTCCGCCGTCCTGGCGGCCCTCGGCCGCCGCATCACCGGCGAGGAGCGTGTCGAACTCGCCGCCCGCCTCCCCCGCGAAGCGGCCCGGATCTTCGCCGCCGAGATCCCGGGGACGGAGGAACTGACCGGATGGGCCTTCGTCAGGGACCTCGCGTCCCGTACCGGCGGCACCCTGGCCACCACCCGCTGGGACGTCGGCTCCGTCCTCGGCGTCGTCGCCCGCATCGCCGGCCCCGCCCTGCTGGACCGCGTGCTCGCACAGCTCCCCTCCGGTTACGCCATCCTCTTCGGCCGGGCGGAGCTGACCCAGGCGGCCTGACCTCGCGCACCCGGCCCATGGTGCCCCTCCCCCACCGGCCGGGTGCGCACAAGCAGCAGGCCGCGGGCGCACGCGCCCATTGACAGGAACCCATGAAGATCACACAATCGGTGCCATGACCACATACCGGTTCGGCACCACGGCGGAGTGTCTTCGCGTGCCCGAGCGGACCGGATGTGAGCGCTCCGGCCGATAACGGCCGTCTCCGGGCCGATGGCTCGGCGCGCACCATGCGCAGCGCGTAGAGCGCATCGGTTCCCATTCTCCGGCGAACGAGCCGGAGCGCCTTCACTTTTCCTGGCCACCGCGTCGCATCGTGGTGCCGCCGTGGCCTGACACCCGTACCGCCAAACAAGGGGAGAACTCCCATGACCGTCATGTCCGCCGGACCTGCCGTCGAGTTGCGCGAAGCGCGTATCCCGGGCGACGGCCTGTACGAGGGGCGGCGCGTCCTGCGCCGGCTGCCCGAGGGGTGGGAGGAACGGCCCTACGAACTCTTCGAGGTCGTTCCGCAGGCCCGCACGATCGGTGCCGAGATCAGGGGCGTCGACCTGTCGCTTCCCCTCGGACCCGAGCTGCGCGAGGAACTGAACCGCGCCCTGCTGGAGTGGAAGGTGCTGTTCTTCCGGTCCCAGCACCTCACCTCCGAGCAGCAGCGCGCCTTCGCCGGCAACTGGGGCGAGTTGGAGACCAATCCCCTGCTCGCGGCGGGTTCCAGCGACGACGTCGTGCGGTTCGACAAGGGGGCGGGGACCGTTCCGACGTACGAGAACGTCTGGCACACCGACGTCACCTTCCGCGAACGGCCGGCGCTCGGCGCGGTCCTCCAGCTGCGCGAGGTACCGCCGTTCGGCGGCGACACGATGTGGGCGGACATGGCGGCGGCCTACGACAACCTCCCCCAGGAGGTGAAGGACCGGATCGACGGGGCGCGTGCCGTGCACGACTTCATCCCCGGCTTCGCCAGGTTCTACGAGCCCGAGCGGCTGATCCCGCACCAGGAGCTCTTCCCGCCCGTGGAGCACCCGGTCGTGCGCACCCACCCGGAGACCGGGCGGCGCATGCTGTTCGTCAACACGTCCTTCACCACGCACATCACCGGCATGGACCGGGACGAGAGCGACCGGCTGCTGCGCTTCCTGTTCCAGCAGGCGCACGTGCCCGAGTACCAGGTGCGTTTCCGCTGGCAGCCCGGCGACGTCGCCTTCTGGGACAACCGGGCCACGCAGCACTACGCGGTGGGCGACTACGGCACCGAGCGCCGGGTCGCCGAGCGGGTCGCCATCGAGGGCGACCGCCCCTTCTGACCCCGGCCCCCTCACACACGCGGTCCGGAGGCGGCCGTCCGCCTCCGGACCGGGCTGCGCGCTAGGCCGGGTCCTGCTCCTCGATCGCCGCCGGGCGCAGTTGTGCGGCCCGGATGCGCTCGACGTCGAGCTTGACGCCGCGGTCGAAGCGGTAGATGCCGTTCTGTTCCTGGAAGACGTCGGTCAGCTGCGTGTAGCAGTAACCGAACATGTCGCGGTCGGACAGGAGCACTTCGGTGAGGCCGGCGAACCGCTCGTGGAACTCCTCCTCGTTGCGGACGCGTTCGCCGTAGCCCCAGGAGACGGTGCGGTCCTCGCCGGAGCGGTCGGCGGCCGCCTCGGGGTCCCACCAGATGCCGCCGAACTCGCTGACGAAGTAGGGCTGGCCGCGGTAGGGCTGGGAGTAGGGGGCGCCGTTCTCGTAGGCGTTGACGAAGGGGGCGTCCTTGGCGAGGCCGGACATCAGCTGCCGGAAGGCGGCCGGGTCCTGCTCGTAGTTGTGGGCGTCGTAGATGTCGGTCTCGGGGACCCGGTGGGCGTAGCCGGAGGCGTCGATGACCGGCCGGGTGGTGTCCATGGCCTTGGTGGCGAGGAACATCGCGCGGGTGACGTCGTCGAGCGTGGTGATGCGGTCGTGGAGCTTCTGGTAGGTCTCGTTGAGCGGGCACCAGCCGATGATCGAGGGGTGCGAGTAGTCGCGTTCCAGGGCCTCCAGCCACTGGGCGACGTAGGAGGCGTCGGGCCGCTGGTTGTCGCCCGAGGAGCCGCCCGTCTCGCAGCCCCAGTCGCCGAACTCGCCCCAGACCAGGTAGCCGAGGCGGTCGGCGTGGTAGAGGAAGCGCTCCTCGAAGACCTTCTGGTGCAGCCGGGCCCCGTTGAAGCCGGCCGCCATGGCCAGCTCGATGTCCCGCACCAGCGCCTCGTCGGTCGGGGCGGTCATCAGCCCGTCGGGGTACCAGCCCTGGTCGAGGACGAGGCGCTGGAAGACCGGGCGCCCGTTGAGGAGGACGGCCTTGCCGCGCAGGCCGACGGCGCGCAGACCGGCGTAGCTCTCGGCGCTGTCCACCACCTGCCCGGCGGCGTCGACCAGTTCGAGGCGCAGGTCGTACAGGTGCGGGTCCTCGGGGCTCCACTCGCGGCGCCGGTCGTCCGGCACCGGCAGGTGCAGGCGCGGGGCGAGGTCCAGGTCGGCGCGCGCCTCGGCGCTGCTCACCTCGCCGTCGGCGTCGCTCAGGACGGCGCGTACCCGGTGCCCGGGGCGGTTGCCGGACAGGGGCAGCTCCAGGTGGAAGGCGGAGCCGGCCAGGTCGGGGGTGATGCGGGGGCGGCGCAGGTGCAGGTCGGGGACGGGCTCCAGCCAGACGGTCTGCCAGATGCCGGTGACCCGGGTGTAGTTGCAGTCGTGGTTGGCGTACTGGACGGCCTGCTTGCCGCGGGCCTGCGGGCCGGACTTGGGGTCGCGGGCGCGGACGGTGATGACGACCTCCTCCCCCGCCCCGGCGATGTCGCCGAGGTCGGCGGTGAAGGGGGTGAAGCCGCCGCGGTGCCGGGCGACCTCCTTGCCGTCGGCCCACACGGTGGTGTCGTGGTCTACGGCGCCGAAGTGCAGCAGCACCCGGCGCCCGGCCCACGCGGCCGGCAGGGAGAGGGCGCGCCGGTACCAGACGGCTTCCAGGAAGTCGGTGTCCCCGACGCCGGACAGCTCGGACTCGGGCGGGAAGGGCACGAGGATCTCACCGGTCAGTTCACGCTCCAGCAAGCCGCGTTCGAGCCCGCTGTCGCCTCGGTCGGTCTCGAACTGCCAGGCGCCGTTCAGGTTGAGCCAGTCGCGGCGCACGAACTGCGGTCGCGGGTACTCCGGGCGCGGGGCGGAGTGAGTGGGCACACATGCTCCAGTCGATCGGTGGGCCGGCGCGGTGACGCCGGGCCCGTGGGTACAGCCGGGTGGGGGTCAGGAGCCGCCGAGGCCGGTGGTGGCCACGGAGTTGACGATGCGGCGCTGGAAGAGGAGGAAGACCACGATCAGCGGCAGCGCCGCGAGCAGGGCGGAGGCCATGGACTGCGCGTACTGGATGCCGTAGGCGTCCTTGACGGTGGCCAGGCCCACCGGGAGGGTCATCAGGTCGGGGTCGTTGGTGACGATGAAGGGCCACATGAAGTTGTTCCACGCCCCGATGAAGACGAAGATCGCCACGGCCGCCACGATCGGCCGCGACAGCGGCAGCACGATCGACCGGAAGACCCGGAACTCCGAGGCCCCGTCGATCCGGGCCGCCTCCTCCAGCTCCTTGGGGACGGCGTCGAAGAACCGCTTGAGGATGAACACCATCATCGGCGCGACGACCTGGGGGAGGATGACCGCCGCGTAGGTGTCGACCATGTTGAACAGGGTCATCTGGTCGAACAGCGGCACGACGAGCAGTTGCGGCGGGACCATGATCGCGGCGACGGTGACGCCGAGCAGCGCCCGGCGGCCGCGGAAGGTGCCGCGGGAGAAGCCGTACGCGGCGAGGGTGGAGACCGCGACGGTGATCACGGTGACCAGGCCGGCGATCAGGAAGCTGTTGAGGGCCCAGACGGTGACGTTCCCGCGTTCCAGTATCTGCTGGTAGGCGTCCAGGGTGAAGGCGCCCTTGAACGGGGACAGCCCGGTGGTGTTGATGTCCTCCTCGCTCTGCACCGAGGTGATGACCGCCCACGCGAACGGCAGCAACCAGACGACGGCGAGGACGACGAGCGCGGTCCCGGCCAGGACGCGGGGCAGTCGGCCGTGGCCGAGGAGCAGCGGGGAGCCGGTCGCTTCGCTGGGTGGACGGCGCCGGGTGCGGAGGGTGGTGGCGGTTGCGGACACGGTCAGTCCTCCCGGCGGAAGAGGCGGAGCTGCACGAGCGAGACGACGACGATCAGGGCGAAGAACAGGTACGAGATGGCGGAGGCGTAACCGAGGCGGTAGCCGGTGAAGCCGACGTCGTAGACGTACTCGAGGACGGGGCGGGTGGAGCCGTTGGGACCGCCCTTGGTGAGGATGTAGATCTGGTCGAACACCTTGAGGGAGGCCAGGATCTGGAGCATGGCCACCAGTCCGGTTGTCCTGCGCAGTTGCGGCAGGGTGATGGACCACAGGCGGCGCCAGGCGCCGGCCCCGTCGAGCGCCGCCGCCTCGTCGAAGGTCGCTGGCAGGGACTGGAGCGCCGCGAGGTAGAGGAGGAAGTTGAAGCCGACCGTCCACCAGACGGTGAGGGCGGCGACGGACCACATGGCGACGGACTCGTCGGACAGCCAGCCGACCGGTTCCATGCCGAGGGTGGTCAGGAGCTGGTTGGCCATGCCCAGTTCGGGCTGGTAGAGCCAGGTCCAGATCATGGTCACGACGGTCACGGGCAGCAGGTAGGGGGCGAAGAACGACAGGCGCCACGCCCACTGCCCGGCGAGCCCGCTGTGCACCAGCAGGGCCATCGCGAGCGCGACCAGCACCAGCGGGACGCTGGAGACGACGGTGAAGAAGACGGTGTTGCCGAGGCTGCTCCAGACGTCCGGGTCACCGAACGCCTCGGTGTAGTTGTCGAAGCCGACGAAGCTCGTGTCGCGCAGGGCCAGCGAGCTGTCGGTGAAGCTCATCCAGAGCCCCTGGACGATCGGCCAGACCATGAAGAGGCCGAAGACCAGCAGGAACGGCAGGACGAACACGAGCCCGTTGCCGGTGCGTATGCGACGCGGGGCGGGTCGGCGTCCGCCCGCGGGAACAGCGGGCGAGGCGGTCTGCTCCTCCGCGCCGAGGGGTGTGGTGGTGGTCACGTCGGTCACTCCTTCTGCTGGTCAGGCCACCGGGTTGGGCTGCCGCAGCAGCGTGTCCGCCTCGCGGATCATCTGCCGCACCGCCTTCTCGGCGGTCGTGTCGCCCAGCAGCGCCGACTGGAGCGGCTGGCACATGCGGTTCTGGAAGTTCGAACCGGCGCCGGCGAACCAGTTGGGCGGATCGAGCACGGCCACCTCGGCCGCCTCGGCGTACGAGGACTGCGGCCGGAGGCCGGCGTACTCCGGCTCCGCGAGGACGGGCTGGTACGCGGGGATGTGTCCGGCGGCGGCCCAGGTGAGGCTCTGCTTGAGGATCTGCGCGACGTACCGGTGGGCCTCGCGGCGCCGGGCCGGGTCGGGGTCGTCCTGGTGCGGGAGGACGAAGCTGTGACTGTCGGTGTAGACGGCCGGCCGGTCGAAGACCTGCGGGAAGGGGGCGGCGCCCAGGTCGAGGCCGGACTTCCGCAGCGTCGGCAGCTCCCACTCGCCGAGCATCGCCATGCCGCCGCGGCCGTTGGTGAAGGCGGCCAGTGCGCCGTTGTAGTCCAGGTTGTTGGGATTGGTCTTCCCGTCGAAGAGCTGTGTCATGAGGGTCACGACGCGTACGGCGGCGTCGACGTCGATCTTCGGCGGACCGCCGTCCGGCAGGCCGAACTCGGCGCCGGTCTGCGCGTAGAGCCCCGCGAACAGGCGCCAGTTCTGTGCCGTGTCGGTGACGTGGCCGAACAGGATGCCCGCCTCCCCGGTCGCCTCGGCGAGGGCCTTGCCCGCCTCCAGCAGGGCCTCGGGAGAGCCCATGGGTGCCAGCTCACCCGAGGGGGTCAGGAGCCCGGCCTTCTCCGCGGCCTTCCTGTCGTAGAACACGATGAACGGGTGGACGTCCAGCGGGATCGCGTAGACGGTCCCCTCGTGCTGGGTGCGCGACCACACGGCCGGCGTGAAGTCCTCGGCCGAGACGCCGAACTCGGCGAGCAGCTCCAGGTCGAAGGGGTCGACCAGGCCGCCGGGCGCGTAGCCCGCCAGCCGGGACAGGTGCATGGCGGCCACGTCGGAGGCCCGGCCGCCGGCCGCGGACATGGCGAGCTTGGTGTAGTACGACGGTCCCCAGTCGAGGATCGTGCGGTCCACCTCGAAGCCCTCGGCGCCCCGGGCGCCCTTGGACACGGCCTCGATCATCTCGTCCATGAGCATGCCGTCGCCGCCCTGGAACAGGTCCCAGACGCTCAGGGAGGAGGCGCCGGAGGCGGAGGCCGGTGAGGCGCAGCCGGACAGCGGGCCGGCGGCGAGCAGCGCTCCCGCCGTGGCCATGGTGTGACGCAGAAGCCGACGGCGGCTGAGGCGGCGTACAGGATCGGACGCGGCCGGCCCCTGGGCAGGCAAACGGGAACTCATCACGGACCTTTCGACGGCCGGACGCTCATGCGGTGGCTAGTTTTTACATCGATGTACATTGGCTGTAAAGAGCCTGCGCCCGGGTTGGGGGTGATCGACTGCCGGGACATAGACTCGGGCAGCGCGTAGAGGCAGGGAGGTCTCGGTGGCACGGCCCAGGATCAAGGACGTCGCACGTCACGCGGGCGTGTCGGAGAAGACGGTGTCCAATGTCATCAACGACTACGCCCATGTCTCCGACCGGACCCGGCGCGTGGTGCGGGAGGCCATAGAACAGCTCGGCTACCGGGTGAACCTGGCTGGCCGTCACCTGCGCAAGGGCCGCACCGGCATCATCGCCCTGGTCGTGCCCGAACTGGACATCCCGTACTTCGCGGAGCTGGCCCGGCATGTCATCCGCGAGGCCGAGCAGTGCTCCCTGACCGTGCTGATCCACCAGTCCGGCGCGGACCGCTCCCATGAGCTGGCGGCGCTGGCCGGTTTCGGGTCCACGTTCGTGGACGGGATCATCCTGAGCCCGCTCGCGCTGACCGCCGACGACCTGCGGGACCGCGCGGGCGCCCCGCCCACCGTGCTGCTCGGGGAGCTGCTGGAGGAGGGCGCCGACCACGTGGCGATCGACAACGAGCGGGCCGCGCGCGAGGCCACCGACCACCTGATCGGACTGGGCCGCCGCACCGTCCTCGCGGTGGGCGGTCGGGACGACGCGGGCCTCGGGACGGCGGAGGCCCGCACCCGCGGCTACCGCGCCGCACTGGCGGACGCCGGCATCCCCTACGATCCGGCCGCCCTGCTTCCGGTCGACTCGTTCAGGATGCCCGACGGCGCCGAGGCGGTGGCGCGGGCGCTCAGGGAAGGGCTGCGGCCGGACGCGCTGCTCTGCCTCAACGACCAGTTGGCGCTCGGTGCGTTGCGCGCCCTGCACGAGCACCGGATCAGGGTGCCCGAGGACGTCGCGGTCATCGGCTTCGACGACGTGGAGGGCGGTCGGTTCTCCGTACCGACGCTGAGCACGGTGGCCCCCGACAAGGCGGCGGTGGCCAGGGTCGCCGTGCAGCTGCTCCGGCGCCGCATCGAGGAGGCCACCGGACCGGACGGCGCGAGCGACGGCACGGAATCCGGCGTGCTGTCGCCGCAGGACCGCATCGTGGCCCACCGGCTCGTCCTGCGGGAGAGCACGGAGGGCCGCGAACGGCGCTGACGGCCCTACGCCGGACGCGTCAGTTCACGTAGACCTCGGCGCGGTCGATCGCTCACGAAGGACGCCCCGGACCGGGAGCTGTGCTCACCGGGCACCCGGACGCGCAGGGTGTGTTCGCCGCGAGGGAGCCGCGGGCTGACGTACGCACCGCACCGCCCCGCCGACCCGGATCGGGCCGTGGAAGTCAGGCCCTGGGTGGCGCCGGGCCGACGCGTTCCGCATCCCGCTCAACACCGGCCCCGACCCGTTCCTGACGTACCGGAAGGGGAACTACCACCCCACCACCACTCAGGGCGACAGGCGAGCAGCAGGCCGATGCGCGCGCGGGGCCGGCGGGAGGGGCTGGGGAGCACGTGAGGTCCTTTCCGCAGCTTTACATCCATGTAACGACGGGGCATCACGCTGGGGACGGCTCCTCCCCCTGCCAACAGGACGCGAAATGGTATTCCATTTGCCGTAGACCCCTTGACGGTGCCGTTCGGCGAAAACTACGTTCTGTTCACCGGAACGCCGCTTCCGCTTTGTGGAACTCTCCAACTCCCCGCTTCCTGAGCCCAGGAGTCCCGTATGACTGCCCTGGAAGACCGCCGCTCGGCCACCGAGACCGACGTCACCGCCACCAGCTCTGGCCTCTACACCTACGACCTGGCCCCGACGAAACGGGAAGGACGCCGCTGGGGCGCCTACAACGTCTTCACCCTCTGGGCCAACGACGTGCACAGCCTGGGCAATTACGCGTTCGCCATCGGACTGTTCGCCCTCGGGCTGAACGTGTGGGGCATCCTCGCCGCCTTCACCCTCGCCTCGGTCCTGCTCTTCCTGCTGCTGACACTGTCCGGGTTCATGGGCCACAAGACGGGCGTACCGTTCCCCGTCATGAGCCGCATCGCGTTCGGCATCAAGGGCGCGAAGATACCGGCCGCCGTCCGGGGCGCCGTGGCCATCGCCTGGTTTGGTATCCAGACTTACCTCGCCTCCGCGGTGCTGAGCACGCTCCTGGTGGCGATGTTCCCGGGACTGGCCCGTCTGGACACGAACTCCCTGCTCGGGCAGTCGACGCTCGGCTGGATCACCTTCCTGGTCCTGTGGGCCGTGCAGGTCGTCATCGTGAGCTACGGGATGCAGATGATCCGCCGGTACATGGCGTTCGCGGCACCCACCACGCTGCTCACCATGTGCGCCCTGGCGGTGTGGATGTTCGTCCGAGCGGACGGCTCGATCTCCCTGTCCGTCGACGCCCCGCTCACCGGCGGCGCGATGTGGCTCCAGGTGCTGCAGGCCGCCGCCCTCTGGGTGGTGATCTACGGGACGTTCGTGCTGAACTTCTGCGACTTCACCCGCTCCGCGAGGAGCCGCGGCTCCATCGTCCGCGGGAACGTCATCGGCATCCCGGTCAACATGCTCTTCTTCGCCGTCATCGTGGCGGTCCTCAGCGGTGCGCAGTTCAGTCTGGACGGGCACGTCATCACCAGCCCGACGGACATCGTCCGCACCGTGCCCAACATGTTCCTGCTCGCCGTCGCCTCGCTGGCCCTCATCGCGCTGACGGTGGCCGTGAACCTGCTGGCCAACTTCGTCGCCCCGATCTACGCCCTGGTCAACCTCTTCCCCCGCCGGCTCGACTTCCGCCGCGCCGGCCTGGTGAGCGCGGTGCTGGGCCTGGTCATCACGCCCTGGAACCTCTACAACAGCCCGGTCGTCGTGAACTACTTCCTCGGCGGGCTCGGCGCGCTGCTCGGCCCCCTCTTCGGCGTGATCATGGCGGACTACTGGCTGCTGCGGAAATCCCGGGTGAACGTGCCCGCCCTCTACACCGAGGACGCGGGAGCGGAGTACCACTACCGCCGCGGCTACAACCCGAGGGCCGTCGCCGCCTTCGTCCCGAGCGCCGCGATCGCCGTCGTCGTCGCCCTGGTGCCCTGGTTCCACGCCGCGGCCGGCTTCTCCTGGTTCATCGGCGCGATCCTCGCCGCCGCGCTGTACGCGGTCGTCGCCGACCGCTCCTCCCCCATCCGCGACGTGGACGGCGAGGCAATCGCCGTGGCGGCCGAATAGCCCCGGCGCCGTCGCACCGTCCCCCTCCCGAGCAGAAGGCCCCCTCCATGCGCATCCTCGTGGTCAACGTCAACACCACGCAGTCCATCACCGACGCGATCGGCAAGCAGGCGGCCGGCGCGGCCTCGCCCGGCACCGAGATCGTCCCGTTGACCCCCGCCTTCGGCGCCGAGTCCGTCGAGGGCAACTACGAGAGCTACCTCGCCGCGGTCGCCGTCATGGAGACCGTCCGGGCCCACCCGGAGCCCTTCGACGCGGTGATCCAGGCCGGATACGGCGAACACGGCAGGGAAGGGCTGCAGGAGCTGCTCGACGTCCCCGTGGTCGACATCACCGAGGCCGCGGCGAGCACCGCGCAGTTCCTGGGGCGCCGGTACTCCGTCGTCACCACCCTGGACCGTACGGTCCCGCTGATCGAGGAGCGGCTGGAGGTGGCGGGCCTCAGCGCGAGGTGCGCCTCGGTGCGTGCCAGCGGGCTGGCGGTGCTCGAACTGGAGCGGGACGAACAGGCCGCCGTGGAGGCCATCACCGAGCAGGCCGCCCGCGCGGTCGCCGACGACCGGGCCGAGGTGATCTGCCTGGGCTGCGGCGGCATGGCCGGCCTCGCCGAGCGCGTGGTGGAGCGGACGGGTGTCCCCGTGGTCGACGGGGTCGCCGCCGCCGTGGCGATCGCCGAGTCACTGGTCCGGCTCGGCCTGTCCACGTCCAAGGTGCGCACCTACGCCCGGCCGCGCCCCAAGCAGATCGTCAACTGGCCCCCGAAGGCGGGCTGACCCGTTCCGCCCCCGTCCCTCGCCCCGGGACCGCGCCCGGCCCCGGGGTATTCTGACGGGCCGCCCGACCGACGCACCGCACCGCACGGTCGGCGTGGCTCGGAACGGGAAGAAGGACGAAGGACGGCGATGACTGCGTCAGGGGGCTTCAAGCCCGAGTCCGAGCGGGTCACGCGGCGGCTGCGCGACGAGATCATCGACGGGACCCGGCGCCCGGGCAGCCGCCTGGTCGAGCGCGAGCTGGCCGAGGCACTGGGGGTGAGCCGCCTGCCCGTGCGGGAAGCCCTCAAGACGCTGGTGTCCGAGGGGCTGGTGACGCCGAGGCCGCGGTCGTGGGCGGTGGTGCGGGAGTTCACCACGAGCGACATCGCCGACCTCGACGAAGTGCGCTCGGGCCTGGAGACCCTGGGTTTCCGGCTCGCCGCGCAACGGCACACGCGCGACGGTCTGGAACGGCTGCGCGCGACGGTGGACGCCGAACTGGAGACGGCCCGCGCGGGTGACGCGGTGCGGGCCCGCCGGGCGGCGGCCGACTTCCACGAGACCGTCATCTCCCTGGCCGCCAACGAGCTGCTCAACGAACTCGAACGCGTGCTGCGCAGCCGGCTGCGGTGGCTCATGGGCCAGCACGACGACCTGCTGGCCGTGGCGCTGGAGCACGAGGCCCTGTACCAGGCCATCGCGGAGCGCGACGTCGAGCGCGTCCAGACGCTGGTCCTGCACCACCTGGCGACCAGCCGCAGCGCGGCCCTCGGCCACCACGCCCGGGAGCGGGCCGCGGGCCGCGAGCAGGACGAGGAGAGGGACGCGTCCTAGGGCTGTCGTCCGGGGCAGGTCGCGGACGCGGGGGCCCGGCATCGATCAGCCACGTCCCTTCCCTGCGGACCGATCCGAACGAGCGCCCTGGCGCAGCCCTCGACGGCTCGCCGTGAAGCGCGACGGCGGTGCGCCGAACGCCCGGGTGAAGGCGGCGGTGAACGCGGCGGGAGAGGCGTAACCGAGGCGGCCCGAGACCTCGCTCACCGACGCCGTGCGCAGCATCGGGACGGCCGCGAGCAGCCGTGCGCGGGCCCGCCACACGGCGGGGCTGTCGCCGGTCTGCTCGCGGAAGCGGCGGGTGAAGGCCCGTTCGCTCATCGCCGTCCGCTCGGCCCAGTCGGCGTTGGTGACACCGGTGTCCGGGGCGGCCAGGTAGGCGCGGCAGAGCTTCGCCAGGTCGTCGGAGACCGGGATGCGGACGTGGAACGGGAGCGGGGCACGGGCCGCGATCTCGTGCAGGAGGAGGTCGGCGATGCTGCCCTCCCGGCCGGAGAGGTCGTAGTCGGCCTCGAACTCGACCGCCGCCAGGAGCAGTTCGCGCAGCAGCGGCGGGACGTCCACGACCATGCAGGTGCCGGGCCACCAGGGCACGGCGTCCGGCTCGACGTAGAGGCTGCGGGTGCTCACCCCGAGCATGCGGACCCGGTGCCGGGTGGCCGCCGGGATCAGCACGGCCCGCTCGGGCGGCACGGTCCAGGTGCCGTCGGCGGTGTCGACGACCATGACCCCGGTCGCCCCGTGGAGGAACTGCGCGCGCCGGTGCTCGTGCCAGTCCAGGAGGTGGCCGGGCGGGTAGTCGGTGCCGATCGGCAGCACGGCGCGGTCCACGTGGTCGACGTCGGCCAGGGGCACGTTCTTCACGTGGCCACCCTATGACCGGAACGCGAAGGAATCGGGCCGGGCATCGAATGCGGGACCGGACGGCGGGCTGGTGGAGTGGTCCGCGTGGACTTTCTGGCTCTGTTCGGCATCGGGCTGCTCACCGGCCTGACGACCGTCCTGTTCGGGTTCGGCGGCGGCTTCGTCGCCGTCCCGGTCGTGATATGGGCGGACGCCGCCCTGGGCGCGGACGCGATGCGGGTGGCGACGGCCACCTCGGCGCTGGTCATGGTGGTGAACGCGGCCTTCGCCACGGCCGTCACACCCCGGCGGGTGCTCGCCGCCCTGCGCGGCAGCGGCCCGCTGCTCCTCCTGCTGGCGGCCGGCGCGTCGGCCGGCGCGCTCCTCGCCCGTCATGCTCCGCCCGGCCCGGTCCGCTGGGCCTTCGTCCTGTACGTCGCCCTCACCGTCGTCGACCTGCTGCTGCGCCCCGGTTTCCTGCGCCCGTCCGCTCCGTCCGGGCCGGCCCACGACGCACCGCGTCCCCTGCCGGCCGTCGTCGGCGCACCCGTCGGCGCGGTGGCCGCCTTCCTCGGTGTGGGCGGCAGCGTCATGACGGTCCCCGCGATGCGCAGGGCCGGGCACTCGATGCGCGTGGCCACCTCACTGGCCAACCCCCTGACCCTCGCCATCGCGCTCCCGGCGGCGCTCGTCTTCCTGGGCGGCGCCGAGGGCCCCGCGGCGGCCCACGGGCACGCGCGCCTGGTGGGTCTCGTCGACGTCGCGGCGGCCACGGCACTGCTCCTGGGCGCCCTGCCCGTGATCGCGGTACTGCGGCGCCGTCCGCCGCGCATCCCCGACCGCGTCCATGCCTGGACGTACATCGCGCTGCTCGGGGCCGTCACGGTGGCGATGGTGCTCTGAGCACCACTGCCCGTGCCGGGCCTCAGGCGAGCACGGCCTCCCAGGTGTCGACCGCGTAGTGGACCGACATGCCGTTGCGGCCGTAGAGCCGCGGGGCGCCCGTGGCGTTGGCGGTGTCGACGCCGAGGCCCACCGTGTCCCGGCCCCGCGCCGCGAAGTGCGCGAAGGCGTGCCGCAGCAGGAATCCGCCCAGGCCGCGGCCGCGGGCCTCGCCGAGGACGCCGATGGCGCGGATCCAGCCCATGGCCGCGCGGTCGTCGCGGGCCAGCAGGAACCCGGCGTCGCCGAGGTCGTCGGTCTCGGCGATCCACACGAGGGACCAGTCCAGGCGCTCCGCGTCCATGTCGCTGAGCCAGAGCGCGTACTCGCGCGGCTGGAAGTCGAAGTGGTCGGCGAACGCCAGCTGGTACAGCTCGTGCACCCGCAAGCGGTCCGCCTCCGTGGCGCAGGCCCGCACCCGTACGCCCGCTGGGGCCTCGGGCGGGAGGTCGCTGGCCGGATCGACGGCGCGGCGCAGCACGTGGTACCGCCGGACGACGCTCCAGCCCCTGGCCGTGAGGAGTCCGGTGTCGGTCGTGGGCCGGGTGTTCAGGTGCAGGTGGACCACGGCCCGCGCGGCTCCGTTGGCCCGCGCCTTGTCCAGGGCGCGGGCCTCCATGGCCGCGAGAACGCGCAGCCCGGTCGTCTGGTGGTCGGGCAGCACGTAGTGGTCGATGTCGACCCGCTCGCCGCCCGACTCGTCCCACAGCAGCCCGTAGGCGACGAGTCGGCCGTCCTCGAAGGCCAGCCACGAGTCCCGGGCCAGGTCGGTCTCCGGGTGCTTGAGGTCGGCCTCGACGGTGTGCTGGTCGGTCTCGGGCCGGCCGATCTCGATCCGGTCGATCTCGTTGAGGAGGTCGGTGATGGCGGGGGCGTCGGCGAGGGTGGCCGGCCGCACGGCAACAGGGGGCATGAGTGCAGGGTTGGGGTTGACGGTGGGTCACCGCAACGGGTTTTCCGGCGGCCCCCGAGCCGAGAGCGGCGAGGCAGGTCGCGCCGAGGGCACGTGGATCGGCGAACAGGGGGCATACGGAGGTCCCGAGCTCCTTGACCGCCGACCGACGGGAGTCCCCGTGACGCCGAGCCTGCGCACCGCCCGTGCGTGTCGTGCCGCCGCCGTGCTGCTTCTCGCCACCGCCGGATACGCGGCCGGCCATCACCCTTGGCTCGCCCTGCCGGGTCTGTACGCCGCCGCCGTGTTCGCCTGGTGCGCCGCGCGCGCCCGGACGGAGCACCGGCTCAGGCTCGCGCGGGCGCAGCGTGCCGAGCGGTTGTCCCGTCCCCGCCCGCGGCAGCCCCTCGTGCCCGTACCGTGCTGCGCGTTCTGGCAGCACTCCGACGGCGCCGTGCACGGCCCGCGGTGCACCCGCCCGACGGCCGCCCGCGCCGTGATCGGCGAGGGCTGCTGCGAGCCGTGGTGGACCTCCCTGGGCACCCGGCACGACACGGACTGCCGCCGCCACAGCGGCAGTCCGGAACGGAACCGGGCCCGCACCAGCCCGTGAGGCGCCTGCCGGACGTCACCACGGGACGGTTCCGGCCCGGTCCTCGCCCCGTCCCCGCCCCCGTCAGCGGGCCCCGTACGCCGGTGTCGTCCGCAGGGCGAGCGCGTGCCGGCCGGTCCCGCGCCACGACTGCGCGACGGCTGAGCGGCCGGGAGCAGGGCGTCAACGGGTGTCCGTGAGGCCGCCCGTGACCGCGATGACCTCACCGACGGTGAAGCTGGAGTCCGCGTCGGAGGCCAGGTACACGTAGGCGGGAGCCACCTCCTCCGGCTGGGCCACGCGCCCCATGGGGGACGAGCTGCCCAGGTTGGTCAGGTAGTCGTCCGTGAACCGCTGCCCCGCCAGGTTGAGCACCGTCCAGGTGGGGCCCGGGGAGACGATGTTGGCGCGGACGCCGCGCTGGGCGAGGTGGGGGGCGATGGACTTGGTGAAGACGACCAGGGCGGCCTTGGAGGCGGCGTAGTCCATCATGATCTCGCTGCCCTTGAGCGCCTCCTCCGAGGCGGTGGCGATCACGGCGTCCCCGTGGGACAGGTGCGGCAGGGCCGCCATCACCAGGTGGAAATAGGCGTAGACATTGGTCTTGAAGACCCGGTCGAAGTCCTCGGCCGTCAGGTCGGACAGGCTGTTCTGGCTGTTGAGGTAGGCGGCGTTGCTCACCAGGACGTTGAGACCGCCCAGCTCTTCCACCGTGCGCTCTACGACGTTCGCGCAGAAGGCCGGATCGCACAGATCGCCCGGCAGCAGCAGACAGGTGCGCCCCTCCTTCTCGACCGCCGCCCGGGTCTCGTCGGCGTCGCTCCGTTCCTCGGGCAGGTGGACGACGGCGACGTCGGCCCCCTCACGGGCGTAGAGCACGGCGACCGCACGGCCGATGCCGGAATCGCCCCCGGTGATCAGCGCCACCTTCCCGGCGAGCTTCCCGGAGCCCCGGTAGTTCGGGGCGCGGTAGCGCGGGCGCACTTCCATGCGCTCTTCCAGGCCGGGCCGCTGCTGGCGCTGGAAGCGGTACGGCGGCGTGATCTCCGCTTCCTCCTGGGGCATCGCCGGACGGTCGAGCGGTCCGCCGCCCGCGCCGTTCCTCTCCGCCATCACTGACCTCCACACGATCGCGTACGTGGTCGGCGCCGTCGGCCGACGGCCGACGGCGCCCAGCACTCGCGTGTCCCGCGCTCGGAACCTCAAACGAACCCGTCTCCTGTGGGCAGGACACCGGGCACGACGGCGGCCGCCGCCCGATGACCGGCGGGAGCGCACCTGCCCTGCCGGTGCTGACGGGTGCCGGCGGGGGCCGTGACGCCTCGTCAGTCGATCACCGCGGTGGCCTCGACCTCGATCAGGTGCTCCGGCACGTCCAGTGCCGCGACGCCCGTGAGCGTGGCGGGCGGCACCGGGGTCGTCCCCAGCGCGGCGGACGCGCGCGCGATGCCCTCCAGGAGCAGGGGCATCTTGTCGGGGGTCCAGTCGACGACCTGGACGTTCAGCTTCGCCACGTCGGCGAAGGAGGCGCCGGCCGCGGCGAGGGCGGTGGCGACGTTGAGGTAGCACCGCTCGGTCTGCGCGGCGAGGTCGCCCTCGCCGACCGTCGTGCCGTCGGCGTCCCAAGCAACCTGACCGGCGACGAAGACCAGCTTCGATCCGGCGGCGATCGACACCTGCCGGTAGACGTCGATCTCGGGCAGTCCAGCGGGGTTCAGCAGGGTGATGGCCATGGGTTCCGTCTCCTCGTGCGGGAGACCTTCCGGTCTCCGGTGGTTACTCGGGAACCGTAGGAGAGTGGCCTCTGACATGGAAGAACGCACTTTTGAGTGACCGGGGAACCTTTTGGTTACCCAGCGGGGCGGGGAGGGGTCAGCCGCGGCGGACACGGGGGCGGAAGACCGCCAGCCGCAGGACGACGAAGCGCACCACTGTGACCGCGACCGACGTCACGGCGAGGACCGCGGTCTCGGCGGCCGGAGAGGCGGTGGGCTCCGCGTGCTTGAACCACAGCACCGCGCCGGACGTCGCCAGGTAGCCGAGCAGGAAGAGCCCGCCGGCCCCGAGATGGGCGCGGACCGGGTCGGCGGCGGCGTGCCGGAACGTCAGGCGCCGGTTCGCTTCGGTGTTCAGCACCGTGAGGACCAGCAGGGAGACCAGATTGGCGGCGGCCGGGGGCCACCAGAGGCGCAAAACCCAGTAGAGCAGGGCCTGTCCGACGGTGGACACGACGCCGATGGCGCCGAACCAGCCGACCTCCCTCAGCCGACCCACACCGCACGCCCCCAGCCGGCCGAACCGGCCTTCGAACTCCTGATCCCGCAGCCTACTACGCCGTCACCGTGAGACACTTTGCCCTGCCTTTGCCTTTCGGGAACCACATGGCTCCCGGGCGCGTTCAAGCTGATGACCGCGAGATATTCGCGGGCACGGTGCAGAAGTTCCAAGACGGAATACACAGCAACAGAAGCCGAGGTGGCACGAGTGGCGATGTGGGACAAGATCAAGGACCAGGCCAAGACCTTCCAGCAGTCCCAGGGCACTCGAGGAGCAAGCGGTCACGGACCCGGGCAGCAGGGGTATGGGCAGCAGGGTCACAGTGGCGGGTCGGGGTCGTCCTCGGGCGGCTCCAAGGCCCAGTTGATCGGGTTGTTCAAGTCCCAGCTGGCGTCGGTCAAGACCGAGCTCAAGAGCGGCGCCTACCGGGACGCCAGCATGGCCATGTGCGCGCTGGTCGCCGCGGCCGACGGCCAGGTGGAGCCGGCGGAGCGGCAGCGCGTGGAGGAGCTGATCGTCTCCAACGAGGTGCTGCAGAACTTCCCGGCGGACCAGCTCCGCCAACGTTTCAACCAGCATGTGGACAAGCTCGTCGCCAACTTCGAGCTGGGCAAGAGCGAGGCCCTTCAGGTGATCGCCAAGGCCGCGAAGAAGCCCGCGGAGGCCAGGGCGGTCATCCAGACCGGCATGGTCATCGCCGGTGCCGACGGCGTCTTCGAGCCGTCCGAGCAGTACGCGATCCGCGAGGCCTGCACCGCCCTCGGCGTGCCGCCCTCGGAGTTCGGCGTCTGATCCAGCGGCCCCGGGTGCGCTCGGCCGGCGGCCGGGAAAGCGATTGACGGCGTCGGCGTCGAGGGGTCGGATGACGTCCATGAGTTCTGGGCAGACGCATCCGGGCCGGTACCCCCTCGACGCCCGTCTCGTACGGCGGTTGGTCGCCGGGCAGTTCCCGCGATGGCGGGGGCTGCCGGTCGAACGCTTCCCGTCCGGCGGCACGGTCAACGCGATGTACCGGCTGGGCGACGACATGGTCGTACGGCTGCCGCTGGTCGAAGGCGGGGCCGGGGACGTGAGGGCGGAGCGGGAGTGGCTGCCCCGCCTGGCACCGCTGCTCCCCACCGCCGTTCCCGAGGTGCTCGGCGCCGGTGAGCCGGCCGAGGGCTATCCGTGGCCGTGGTCGGTGTACCGGTGGCTGCCCGGTGACCTCCCGGAGGCCGGGGCGCTGGCCGAACCGGAGTCGCTGGCCCGGGATTTGGCCGGCTTCGTCGCGGCGATGCGCGACGTCGCCCTGCCGGACGCGCCGGGCGCCTATCGCGGCGGCCCACTCGCCACACTCGACGGGCAGACGCGGGCCGCCCTCGACGAACTGCGCGCCCTTCCCGAAGAGGCCGTCGACTGCTCCGCCCTGGCCGCCGTGTGGGAGGACGCGCTGCGGGCGCCGGACTGGGACGGGCCGCCTGTCTGGCTGCACGCCGACCTGATGCCGGGGAACCTGCTGGTGGACGGGGGCAGACTGACCGCGGTGATCGACTTCGGGTGCATGGGGGTGGGCGACCCGGCCTGCGATCTCTTCCCGGCGTGGAATCTGCTGCCGCCCACCGCCCGGAAGGTCTTCCGCGAGGCACTGGGCGTGGACGACGCGACCTGGAGGCGCGGCCGGGGGCGGACACTCTCCCAGGCGCTGATCGCGCTGCCGTACTACCGCAAGACCAACCCCGCGATGGCCGGCAACGCCCGGCATGTCATCCGGGCGGTGCTGGCGGAGGCCGACTGAGCAGCCGCCCGGGCCGGATCCGCTAAGGCGCGATACCGACACCGTCGATCCGGCTCCACGCCCGCTCCTGGGCGGCGGTCATGGCGGGCCAGTGCAGGCCGCCGGGCCGGGGCAGCACCCGGGAGGCGTACGACGCCGGCTGGTACCCGGGTTCGTAGTGGCAGCCGCTGCCGTACTTCGCGTCGAAGGCGGCGCAGGAGGCCGCGACCGAGCGCGGGGTCGGCTTGCGGCCTGAGCGCACCCAGTCGTCCAGCGCCGCGATGGAGTTGGCGTACTCGGAGTCGCTCAGCGAGCTGTGCTCGTGCTCGTCGGTGAACGTCTGCACCAGGTTCCCGCCCCGCCCGGCGCCCCGGAGGGTGGCACGGTAGGCCGCCTCGTGCTCCACGAAGGCCGTGGGGTCGTCGATCGCGTGCAGGGTGAGGACGGGCAGGGACACCTTGCCGGTGAGGTCGCTGTCGTAGGAGAGGTCGCGGCGGGCGGCGGGGTCGGCCGAGAAGCGTTCGACGCCCGCGTTGAGGGCCTTGTCGTCGTGCGAACCCGAGTACCGCACGCCCCGGTTGGAGAACGGGTTGCGGCCGCCGAGCCGGTCGTTGACGATGTCCCGGAACGTGAAGGTCGCGAAGCGCAGGTGGGATTCCAGCGTGCGCTCCGGTACGCCGGTCACCGCGAGGATGTCGTCGAGGTTGCGCTGCTGCCCGGCGGTGCGGTCCGCCGGGTCGGATGCGTAACCGGTGCACTCCTGGAGCCGGGCCCGCAGTCCGGCGGTGGTCATGGTGGAGCCCGCGCGCAGCCCCTGCCACAGCGGGTACTGCGGCTCGTTCGGACGCGGGTGGTTGTGGCAGTAGTACTGGTAGACGACCCGCAGGTCCACCCGGTAGTCGTAGCCGCGCGAACCGCCGCCGAGGACGCCGTTGGTCAGCAGCACCCCGTCCCAGGCGCCGGGTCGCCTGCCGTAGGTCTCGGCGACCTTGGCGGCGACGTTGCCGCCCCAGGACTGTCCGTGCAGGTACGTCCGCTCCGGTCGGCCGAAGTGCTCGGTGAACAGCCGGCGCACGTTCTCGGTGTCGGCGGCCGCCATCCTGGCCCCGTAGCCGCCGCGGCGGTAGGCGGAGCCGGCCCACGCGTAGCCCTCCTGGACCATGACCGCCCAGCGTTCCAGGTCGTCGGTGCTGCGGGCCGGGTCGGAGGCGTCGCCGAGGTCGGGGCCGCCGTGGGCGTGCACGACGAGGGAGCCGTTCCAGTGGGTCGGTACGGCCATCGCGTAGTGGGCGCCGTCGGCGTCCCGGCCGGTGTAGCACCGCGCCTTGCCGGCCAGTTCCGCCGGGCAGTCGGCGGCGGCCGGAGGCGTGGCCGGCCGGGCGGCCGGCGCGGGGGCGGCGGAGACGTTGCCGAGCGTGCCGAGGAACACGGCGGCGAGGACGGCGGCCAGCACCGCCGGACGGCGACGGCGGTGCGAGGCCCAGGGGACACGGGCGGGCGCGTGGGGGGTGGTCACGGGCGGCTCCTGTACGTGCTGTGCGCGAAGTTGCGCTGCGAGCCGGGATGTTAGGAACCCGCGGGAGCCGGAGCCACCCCTTCGATCATTGCGTTCATAGTGTTCCCCGGCCGCCGGACCCGCCGGTGAGTGTGCTCTTCGTGAAGACCGCGAGGTCGTCGCCGGCGGCGCGATGCCGGGCCCGGTCGGTCAGCTGTCGTAGTCCACGGTCAGCCGTTCCGAGACCGGGTACGACTGGCACGTCAGTACGTATCCGGCGTCGACCTCGGCCTCCTCCAGGGCGAAGTTGCGGCGCATGTCCGCCCGGCCGTCGGTGACCAGGGCGCGGCAGGTGCCGCAGACGCCGCCCTTGCAGGCGAAGGGCAGGTCGGGGCGGGTCTGCTGGGCGCCGTCGAGGATGGTCCGCTCCCGGGACAGGGAGGAGGTCGTGGAGCGGCCGTCCAGGGTGATGACGACCTCGCTGACGGGCCCCTGCGGGCCGGCGTCCTCGTGCCGGACCTCCCGCACGGGCTCGTCCTCGGCGAAGAACAGCTCCCGGTGCACGCGGACCGCCGGGACGCCGAGGCCGGCCAGGACCCGCTGTGCGTCGGCGACCATGCCCTGCGGTCCGCAGAGCCACCAGTGGTCCGCCGTCTCCACGTCCACCAGGGCACCGACGAGCGCCGCGAGCCGCTCGGCGTCCAGGCGGCCGGAGAGCACCTCGGCCTCCCTGGGCTCACGGGAGAGCACATGGGCCAGCTGGAAACGCGTGGGGTACAGGTCCTTCAGGTCGGCCAGTTCGTCGGCGAACATCACCGTGTCGGTGCGGCGGTTGCCGTAGAAGAGGGTGACGGTCGAGCGGTCGTCGGCGGCCAGCACAGACTCGGCGATGGACATCATGGGCGTGACGCCCGAGCCGGCCGCGATCAGCACGTGGTGGCCGGGGGTGGTCAGGTCGGGCGTGAAGATGCCGGTGGGCGCCATCACCTCGACGGTGTCGCCCGGCCGCACCTCGCTCACCAGCCATGAGGAGAACAGGCCGCCCGGCACCACCCGGACCCCGATGCGCGGGACGGAGCCGGCCGGGGAGCAGATCGAGTACGAGCGGCGCTCGTCGCGGCCGTCGACCTCGCGCCGGACGGTGAGCGACTGGCCGGGCGCGAAGGCGAACTCCTCGGCCAGTTCGTCCGGGACCTCGAAGCTCACGGCCGCCGCGTCCGCGCACAGCCGCTCGACGGCGGCGACGCGCAGGCGGTGGAAGGCGGGGCGGCGGCGGGCGCGCACCGCCGGTGCGGCGGACGCCGAGGCGGGGGCGGTCGGGGCCATCAGATCTCCTTGACGTACTCGAACGGCTCGCGGCAGTCGCGGCAGCGCCACAGCGCCTTGCAGGACGTGGCGGCGAAGCGGGAGGTCTCCTCGGTGTCCCGCGAGCCGCAGCGCGGACAGGGCACCGCCGGCCGGGCGGGCGACAGGACGAGGGGGACGGGACCGCGGGGGACGGGACCCCGGGGGGCACGGCCGGGCGGGGCGATGCCGTGCTCGGTGAGCTTGCGGCGACCGGACTCGGTGATCCAGTCGGTGGTCCACGGCGGGTCGAGGACCGTACGGATCTCCACGCTCGCGTACCCCGCCTCGCGCAGCCGGGCGGCGACGTCCGCCCGCATCTCGGCCATCGCCGGGCAGCCCGAGTACGTGGGGGTGAGTCGTGCGACGACGGTGCCGTCCCCGGTCACCTCGACGTCCCGCAGCACTCCGAGGTCGGCGAGGGTCAGCATGGGCAGCTCGGGGTCGGGCACCTGCTCGGCGATGTGCCGGGCGCGGCGGGCGTCGAGGCGTGCGGTCACCATGTCGCCTCCGGGTGGGCGCGGGCGACGCCCTGCAGCTCGGTGAGGAGCGGCACCAGATGTTCGGTGTGCTCACCGGCGCGGCCGGAGCCGGGCAGCGGGCGGTACACCGGCAGGGGCAGCCCCGCCGCCTCGGTGACCTGACGCAGCACGTCGGCGAGTTCCTCGCGCGCGTCGTGCGCCGCGTGCAGCTCGCCGAGGTAGGGGGCGACCCGCTCCAGCGCCGCGCGCATCCGGCGGTGCGACTCGTCCGTGCCGTCGCCCAGGCGCACGGCCCACTCGGCGGCGTACTGGCGGTGGTACGTCAGTTCCTTGACGCCCTTGGCGGCGACCGCCGCCAGGACCGGGTCGGGGTGGGTGACCAGCTGCTGGAAGTGGGCGAGGCGCCAGCTGGAGAGCACCAGCAGCCGCACGATCGCGAAGGCGAAGTCGCCGCCGGGCAGTTCGGCCAGGGTCACGTTGCGGAAGTCACCGGCGTCCCGGAAGTAGGCGTAGGCGTCCTCGTCCCGGCCGGTGCCGTCGACCTGGCCGGCGCGGGAGTAGAGCAGGCGGGCCTGGCCGAGCAGGTCGAGGCCGATGTTGGCCAGCGCCACCTCCTCCTCCAGTTCCGGTGCCCGGGTGACCCACTCGGCGAGCCGCTGCGCCGACACCAGTGCGTCGTCGGCGAGCGCCACGCACTCGGCGGCCAGTTCGCCGGCGTCGACGCCCTCGGGCACGGTGGTGTCGACGCCGTGCAGCGGGTCCTCGAAGCCGGTGCCGTAGGCCCAGCGGGTGTCGTCCTCGTGTCCCTCGGCCAGGGTCAGGTAGACGTGGTCGTCACTCATGCCCTGCTCCTAGATGTGCGGGACGTCGTCGGGGATGTCGTAGAACGTCGGGTGGCGGTAGACCTTGTCGGCGCTGGGGGCGAAGAACGGGTCCTTCTCGTCGCGGGTGGAGGCCGCGATGTGCTCGGAGCGCACGACCCAGATGCTCACGCCCTCGTTGCGCCGCGTGTAGAGGTCGCGGGCGTGGGTGAGGGCCATCGCGTCGTCGGCGGCGTGCAGCGATCCGACGTGGACGTGGTTCAGGCCGCGCTTGCCGCGCACGAACACCTCGTACAGCGGCCAGCCCTGCTTGTCGGAGGTCATGCCGCCGCTCCCTTCTTCGCGCGGGCGGCCTGCTTGGCGGCGTGGGCGGTGGCCGCCTCGCGCACCCAGGCGCCCTCCTCGTGTGCGGCCCGCCGGCGCTGGATCCGCTGTGCGTTGCAGGGACCGTCGCCCTTGATGACGCGCATCAGCTCGTCCCAGTCGGGGGTGCCGAAGTCGTGGTGTCCGCGCTCCTCGTTCCAGCGCAGCTCCGGGTCGGGAAGCGTGACGCCGAGCTTCGCGGCCTGCGGGACGGTCATGTCGACGAAGCGCTGCCGCAGTTCGTCGTTGCTGTGCCGCTTGATCTTCCAGGCCATCGACCGCGCCGAGTTCGGCGAGGCGTCGTCGGGCGGGCCGAACATCATCAGGGACGGCCACCACCAGCGGTCCACCGCGTCCTGGACCATCTCCCGCTGGGCGGCGGTGCCGCGCATCATCGTCATCAGCAGCTCGTAGCCCTGCCGCTGGTGGAAGGACTCCTCCTTGCAGATGCGCACCATCGCGCGCGCGTACGGCCCGTAGGAGCTGCGGCACAGCGGCACCTGGTTGCAGATCGCGGCGCCGTCCACGAACCAGCCGATCACGCCCACGTCCGCGAAGCTCAGCGTCGGGTAGTTGAAGATCGACGAGTACTTCTGGCGTCCGTCGATCAGCCGCTCGGTGAGGTCCGCGCGGTCCGCGCCGAGCGTCTCGGCGGCCGAGTACAGGTAGAGCCCGTGGCCGGCCTCGTCCTGCACCTTGGCGAACAGGATCGCCTTGCGGCGCAGCGAGGGCGCGCGGGTGATCCACTCGCCTTCCGGCTGCATGCCGATGATCTCCGAGTGCGCGTGCTGGGCGATCTGCCGGATCAGCGTCTTGCGGTACCCGTCCGGCATCCAGTCGCGCGGCTCGATGCGCTGGTCGTGCGCGATCGTCGCGTCGAAGTGCTCCTGCAACGGCTCCGGGGGCGGTGCCTCGGCGGCTTCTGTCGTGGTCATCGTCACCAGCTTCCCAACCGACCATTCGTTCGGTATCAGTGTGACGCCTTTCCCCGCACCGGGCAAGACCCGGGAGCGTCGTCGGTCACACTCTTGACAGGGCGTCCCCACGGCTGGATTACTGGGCCCCTGCCGCGCGCTAACCGAATGGTCGGTCGGGAGACAAGGTGGTGGGAGAGGTGTCGCAGGCCACTGAGCCGACGCCCACAGAGGTGATGTTCTCCGCGGACGAGGCGTCCCGGCGGCTGGGCATCGAGCTGGTCGAGCACGGCGAGGGGTCCGCGGTCCTCCGCATGGCCGTGACCCCGGCGATGGTGAACGGACACCGCATCGCCCACGGCGGCTACCTGTTCCTGCTCGCCGACACGGCCTTCGCCTGCGCCTGCAACAGCCACGGTCCCGTGACCGTCGCGGCGGGCGCCGACATCGTGTTCGTGGCGCCGGCCCGCGAGGGCGACGTGCTGGTGGCGCGCGCCGAGGAACGCGCCCGGTTCGGCCGCAGCGGTGTCTACGACGTGACCGTGCGGCGCGGCACGGAGGTGATCGCCGAGTTCCGCGGACGCAGCCGCAGCGTGCGGGACACCACGGCGCGCGAGACGCCGGGTACGACGACGAAGGAGTCGCGATGAGCAGCGAGCCGACGACCGGGACGACCCCGGCGCCCCGCCGGGGAGACCCCCTCCCCCACGACCTCCTGGACGACGCCGAGCGGCTGTCCCGGGAGCAGCTCGCGGAGCTCCAGCTCGACCGGCTGCGCGCGACCCTGCGGCACGCCTACGACAACGTCGAGCTGTACCGGAAGAAGTTCGACGCCGCCGGGGTGACACCCGAGGACTGCCGCAGCCTCGCGGACCTGTCCCGGTTCCCCTTCACCACCAAGGCCGACCTGCGGGACACCTATCCCTTCGGCATGTTCGCCGTCCCGATGTCCGAGGTGCGGCGCGTGCACGCCTCCAGCGGCACCACCGGCCGGGCCACCGTCGTCGGTTACACGGACGACGACCTGTCCATGTGGGCGGACGTCATCGCCCGTTCGATCCGGGCCGCGGGCGGACGGCCCGGCCACAAGGTGCACATCTCCTACGGATACGGCCTGTTCACCGGAGGCCTCGGCGCCCACTACGGCGCCGAACGCGCCGGGTGCACGGTGATCCCGGCCTCCGGGGGCATGACGGCCCGGCAGGTCCAGATCATCCAGGACTTCAGGCCCGAGATCATCATGGTCACCCCGTCCTACATGCTCACCCTGCTCGACGAGTTCGAGCGCCAGGGCGTCGACCCGCGCACCACGTCCCTCCAGGTCGGCATCTTCGGTGCCGAGCCGTGGACCGAGGAGATGCGCCGCGAGATCGAGGAGCGGATGGACATCCACGCGGTCGACATATACGGCCTGTCCGAGGTGATCGGCCCCGGCGTGGCCCAGGAGTGCGTCGAGACCAAGGACGGTCTGCACGTGTGGGAGGACCACTTCTACCCGGAGGTGGTGGACCCGCTCACGGACGCCGTACTGGCCGAGGGCGAGGAGGGCGAGATCGTCTTCACCTCCCTCACCAAGGAGGCACTCCCGGTCATCCGCTACCGCACGCGGGACCTGACCCGGCTGCTGCCGGGCACCGCCCGGCCCGCCTTCCGCCGGATGCAGAAGGTCACCGGCCGCTGCGACGACATGATCATCCTGCGCGGGGTGAACGTCTTCCCCACCCAGATCGAGGAGATCGTGCTGCGCACGCCCGGCGTGGCACCGCACTTCCAGATCCGGCTCACCGAGCGCGGCCGGATGGACCACATGACCGTGCGGGTCGAGGCCCGCCCCGACGCCGGCCCCGAGCAGCGCCAGGACGCGGCCAGGGCGATCGGGCAGGGCGTCAAGGACGGCGTGGGCGTCACCGTGGACGTGGAGATCGTCGAGCCGGAGACGCTGGAGCGCTCGCTCGGCAAGATCCGCCGGGTGAGCGATCTGCGCGGTGCCTGAGCGCCGACGGGCGAAAACGTGAGGACGGACACGTCCGCTCCGCTCCCGAACCGGTGTGCACGGAGATGCGGATGGGCAGTGAGTGCATGATCGGGGGAGAACGAGTCCGTCCTGAGGGGAAATCCCGTGCGTGTGTGTGTGATCGGTGCAGGTCTGTCGGGGCTGGCGGTGGGCCATGCCCTGAGGGAGCGCGGCATCGGCTTCGTCTGCCTGGAGAAGGCGGACGACGTCGGCGGCATCTGGCGCCGGCCGGAGGCCGGTGAGCGGGGCCCGGGTTACGAGTCCCTGCACCTCAACACCGCCAAGCAGCTGACCGGTTACGCGGACTTCCCGATGCCGGAGTCGTACCCGCTCTACCCCCGGCACAGCCAGTTCGCCGCGTACCTGCGCTCCTTCGCCGAGTGGTCCGGGGTGCGGGAGCACGTCGAGCTGCGCACCGAGGTGACGTCCGTGCGCCAGGAGGCGGACGGCATGTGGACCGTGGTGAGCCGGGACGCGGGGGGCGCGGTGACGTCGCGCCGCTTCGAGCAGGTGATCGTCGCCTCGGGCCATCACACGGACCCCGCGCTGCCCGATCCCCTCCCGGAGGGGGCCGAGTCCTTCGCCGGAACGATTCTCCACTCCCTCGACTACCGCACCGGTGCCGACTTCGCCGGCCGGCGCGTCGTCGTGGTCGGGCTGGGCGCGTCCGCGGTCGACATCGCGGCGGACCTCTCCCGTCACGCGGCCGAGACCTTCCTCTCGGTGCGCCGGGGACTGCACATCGTGCCCAAGCAGCTCTACGGCATGTCGGTCGACGTGATCGCCGAAGCGCCCTGGTGGAACGAGATGTCCTTCGCCGAGCGGATCCAGTGGGTGGAGCAGGCCCTGCTGGTCGCGCGCGGCAAGCTGTCGGACTACGGCCTGCCCGAGCCCGACCACCCCGTCTTCTCCTCCGCCGTGACCCTCTCGGACGAGATCCTCAGCCGCATCCGGCACGGCGCGGTCACGCCCAGGCCCGCGATCGACTCCTTCGACGGCGACCGGGTCGTCTTCACCGACGGCACCTCCACGGCGGCGGACGCGGTCGTCTACTGCACCGGCTTCCACATGACCTGGCCCTTCCTGCCCGCCGGCTGTCCGGTGGCGGCGGACGGCTCGGTCGAGCTGTACCGACGGGTCGTGCCGGCCGACCGTCCGGGGCTGTACTTCGTGGGGTTGGTCCGGCCCGTGGGTGCCATCACCCGCTTGGTGGAAGCCCAGGCCCAGTGGGTGGCCCGGATCATCGACGGGGAGACCTCGCTGCCCCCCGCTGAGGAGATGCGCGAGGAGATCGACGCCTACCTCACCTCCATCGTGCGGCGGTACGGCCGGACGCAGGGCGCCTCGATCCAGGTCGACGTGGGTCCGTACCTGGCGGAGTTCCGGGAGTCGGCGACGGTCTGACCCACCGGGCACCCGTCCTCCGACGCGTCCTCGCCCGGGGCTCCCGGTGCGTCCCACCGGGAGCCCTGCGGTGTGCCGGACCGGCGGTCGGCTCAGCCGACCGCCACCGGCTCGGGCACCGCCTCCACGGCCGGCGGCCGGACCGCGTACGCCTCCGACGAGAGGTAGGCCGTCACCCGTGGCGGGCGGCCCTGCTGGTGGGCGAGCGCGAGGTAGGCGATGAGGCCCACCCCGTCCTCGGGCCGCCGCTCGGTGAGGGCGGCCAGGGCGCGGACCAGCACGGAGTCGTCGATGCCGTGGTGGCGCAGCACCCTGGAAGCCCGCGCCAGGGCCTCCCCGTCGTGCCGGGCGTAGTCCCTCACCGGGATGTGGAGGGTGAACCCGCTCGGCCGCGCGGAGGCGGTGTCGGTGAAGGCGTGGCAGGACAGGCCCGGCCGCCGGCCGAGCCCCGTGGTGTCCGGGCCGAGGCCCGCGACCGTGCGGAAGAAGCCCTCGACCGCCGCGGTGCCCGGGCCCTGCGCCATGCGGGACAGCCGCCCGGCCTGACCGGCCGTGAGGCTCTCGTGGCGGACGTAGACCTTCGCCCGGGGTTCTTCCCAGTCACCCAGGTCGAGGGCGAGGAAGGGGTAACCGCTGCCCTCGGGCAGGCTCGCGAAGGCCCGCCGGTGGCCCAGCCGGTCCAGCGCCTCGCGCACCGTCGCGGCGGAACGTTTCGCCCCACGCGCGGCCGGGTTCAGGTAGACCTTGACCTTCGGTACGCCTCCGGGCTCCAGTTCCAGGGCGATCCACAGGGCCAGGGGCCCGTGCGGGGACGGCGGCAGGAACAGGTCCCGGAGGCCGTCGAGCGCGGCGGTGGAGAAGTTCCAGCGTCGCGCCATCGCCCGGACCGCCTCCAGGCCGGCGCGGCCTTCCCGAGCCAGGCTGTCTGCGCCGCAGCCCGGCTCCAGGAGCACCCGCAGGGCGGGAGCGGCGTCCGGCTGGAACGAGAGGGAGAACTCCACGGGGGTGTGGTCGTCGGACAGGAAGGTGCGGTTGGGCGGTGGCAGACTCAGCGGGCGCTCGGCCACCGGCCCCAGGGAGTCGGTCAGGACGCCGGCGTAGGTCTCCGCGTCGGCCGCGGTCAGACCCGCGACCGCGCCGAGTCTTCGCAGCTGACCGGCGGTGAGCGAACCGAGCGTCGGTGCGCCGCCCGGGTCCGCGGGGCTCACCGGCTCCTCCCCCGCCGGAGCCGCACAGAGAGATACCCGCCTGGCGAGGCGGGTATCGGGTGGTTCGGCGGCGGGAAAGCGGCGTTCGTGGATATGTGCTCCACGAAACCTCCTTTTACTCGTGAGCAACTTGAATGCCGCGTTGCTCACTACCCGTGCCGTTGAACCTTCATGCGGAAGTGGCTGGTTGGACGGGTGTTGCGCATGTCACCGTGTGAGCCAGTTGAGGAACTGGCTCCACATGCCTCCGCGTTCGGCCGGGCGGGCGGGACTCGCCGCCGTCTCCCGCTCGGCGGTCACGGTGCCCGGCTGCGGGTCGCCACGCCGCCCGGAGCGCACCGGGGTGAAGCGGGCCGGGAGCGTGGCGAGGGCGCGGTTGAACGGCCCCGGACGCCACGTCAGGCTGTCCTCCGGGACGGCGAGTTCGACGTCGGGCAGCTCGTTGAAGAGGTGCTCGATGGCGGTCACGGTGATGTGCCGGGCCGGCTCCTTCGAGGGGCAGGCGTGCGGGCCCGCGCTCCAGGCCAGGTGGGCGCGGTTGCTGCCGGCCTGGCGCGAGGCCTTGAGGGCGGGGCCGGTGTTGGCCGCCGCGAAGCTGACCAGGACCAGGTCCCCCGCCTGGAGGTGGTGCCCGGCGAGCTCCGTGTCGGCGGCCGGGTAGTGCGGCGCGTAGTTCGACATGGGCGGGTTCTCCCACAGCGTGTCGTCCAGCGCCTCGTCGATCAGGCCCCCCTCGCGCGCGTACCGCTCGTGGGTGAGGAGCCGGTGCAGGGTGTTGCCGATGAGGTTGCGCAGCGGCTCGGCGCCCGCGCCCAGCAGCAGCGCGAGCTGGTGGACCATCTCCTCGTCGCTGAGCCGCGCCTCGTGCCGCATCAGCCAGGAGGTGACGTCCTCGCCGGGCTTGTCCCGCTTGAGCGCGACCAGCTCGCCCACCGCCTGGAAGAGCACCGCGGTGGCCTTCTCGGCGTTGACGCCGTCGAACATCCCGGAGATGCCGAACAGCACCCGGTCGCCGATGTCGGCGGGGCAGCCGAAGAGTTCGTTGAACACGAACAGCGGAAGCTGCTTGGCGTAGTCGCCGAGCAGGTCGGCGGAGCCGCGGGAGCCGAACTGCGAGATGAGGTAGCCGGAGATCTGCTCGGTGCTGCGGCTCAGCCGGCGGGTGTCCACGCGCGCCATGCTGTCCGTGACCGCCTGCCGCAGCCTGATGTGGTCGGCGCCGTCGGCGAACATGCAGTTGGGCCGGTAGGCGAGCAGCGGGGCCACCGGGCTGTCCGGGCCGACCTTGCCCTCGTTGAAGGCCCGCCAGCGCCGCGCGTCCTTGCGGAAGGAGCCGGAGTCCTGCAACAGCTGGAGCGCCGCCGCGTAGTCGGTGACCAGCGTCGCCTCGACCCCCGGGGCCAGTTCGACGGGCGCCGCGGCCCCGTAGTGGCGCAGGTACTCGTAGTAGGCCTGCGGGTCGGCGGCGAACTCGGGTCCGTGCAGGGGGACCCGGGCGCCGGAGCCGTGGGCCGGGCACCCGGGCGGTGGCACCGGAGCGGTGTCGTGGGCGTTCATGTCTGCTCCCAGCTCCTAGCGGGTGCGGTCCAGCAAGTAGCGGACGAGGGTGGTCAGTGCGGCGGCCGAGGACTTCTCGTCGCGGGCGTCGCAGGTGACGACGGGGGTGTCGTCGAGCAGGTCGAGTGCCTCGCGCAGCGCCCGCTCGTCGCGCAGCGGCGCGCCGTCGAAGTGGTTGACGGCGATGGCGTAGTCGAGGCCGTAGTGCTCGATGAGGTCGATGACCGGGAAGGAGTCGGCCAGCCGCTCGGGGTCGACGAGCACCAGGGCGCCGAGCGCGCCGCGCGCCATGTCCTCCCACATCTGCACGAAGCGCTGCTGCCCGGGGGTGCCGAACAGGTAGAGCACGACGCGGTCGCTGATGGTCAGGCGCCCGAAGTCCATGGCGACCGTGGTCGTGGTCTTGCCCTGGACTCCCTTGAGGTCGTCGACCGACTCGGCGGCCTGCGTCATCGTCTCCTCGGTGGACAGCGGCTCGATCTCGGAGATGGAGCCGATGAGGGTGGTCTTGCCCACCGCGAAGTGGCCGACGACGAGGATCTTCACCGCGGTCTGGGTCGCCCCGCCGCGCACGTAGTCCCGCTCATCCAAACTTGGCGCGGAGCCCATTGAGCACCTCCTCCAGGATCTCCTTGTCGGCCAGGCGGGCACGGGCCACCGGCGGACGGGTCATGAGGTGGCCGCCCTCCATGAGGGAGGCCAGCAGGATGCGCACCACGCCCAGCGGGAAGTGGGTGTGCCCGGCGATCTCGGCGACCGACAGATAGCCGGCGGAGCACAGGTCCAGCAGGCTCTGCTCCTCGGGGGAGAGCCTCAGGGGCCGCTGCGGGTCCCCCTCGGCGGCCGTGACGAGGGTGATGAGGGAGAGGTGTTCCTCGTCGGGCAGGCCGCGGCCCTTGGTGATGACGTACGGCCGCACTAATTCGGGGGCCTCGGGCTCCCAGCCGTCGTGGCCGCTCATGAGCGGGAACCGAGGTTCTCGCGCGGCGGTGTCGTCAGCCGCTTGCCGAGCTGGGCGACGAGCTGCTGCATCCGGAAGGTGATGTCGGCCATGTCGACGTCCGGGGAGGCGGAGACGCCGAGGTAGGCACCCTCGCCGGCGGAGATCAGGAACACCCAGCCGCCGTCGAACTCGACCAGGGTCTGCCGCCAGGACTGGCTGGGGTCCTCACAGAAGAAGGCGAGCGTCCGGCTGAGCGACTGCACGCCGCTCATCGCGGCGGCCACCCGGTCGGCGTCGTCCTTGTCGAAGTCCTGCGTACGGGCCATCAGCAGGCCGTCGGCCGATATCAGGACCGCGTGCAGGGCCCCGGGAATCTCCAGGGCGCTGTCGAGCATCCATGACAGGTCGTCGTTCACGAGTCCTCATGTCCTTCTCTGCTTGCACCGGGTGTTCTGCGGGGCCGGTCGGCGTCCTCGGACCGGGTGACGCGGCCGGTCTGCGTGCCCCGTTGGAAGGCGGCCATGACCTGCGCCTGCTCGGCGTCGGAGCGGCCGGCGGGGCGCGGGGTGGAACCACTGCCGGGCACGATGGCCATCGGGCGCTTGCGGCGCCGCCGGGGCAGTCCGTCGCTGGTCTCGGAGGGGGCGAGCGCGGCCTCCGGTCCGCCGTCGAGAACCGGCCGGGCGGTGCTCCGGGCGGCGGGGGCGGGTGCGGGCGCCTTCTTCTCCGGCATGGCGGTGAGCAGGTCGTGCGGGAGCAGGACCACCGCCCGTACACCTCCGTAGGGAGAGGAGGAGTCCACCGACACCTCGAAGCCGAAGCGCTCGCACAGCAGGCCGATGACCGCGAAGCCGAACTGCGGCGGGTTCCCGAGCCCGGCCACGCCCGAGGCGCGCTCGGTGGCGAGGAGCTTGTCGGCGCGGGCGCGCTCCTCGTCGCTCATGCCGACACCGGCGTCGTCGACGACGACGCAGATGCCCTTGGGCACGGTCCGGATGTTGATCTCGACGACGGTGTCCGGGCTGGAGTAGCTGGTGGCGTTGTCGAGCAGCTCGGCGAGGGCCAGGGCGACGGGTTCGACGGCCCGGCTGGTGATGCCGAAGTCGACCTGGGAGAGGATCTCCACCCGCCGGAAGTGCCGGATGCGGCCCTGGGCACTGCGCACCACGTCGTACACCGAGGCGGTGTCCCGGCGGCCGCCCAGCCAGCCGTCGCACAGCACCGCGATGGACTGGGCGCGCCGGCCGAACTGCGAGTTGGTGTGGTCGATCTCCAGCAGGTCCTGGAGCAGGGCCGAGTCACCGTACTTGGTCTGCAGCCGGGAGAGCACCAGCTGCTGCTCGGCGGCGAGGCCCTGGAGGGTCCGCATGGCCGACTTGAGCACGGTCTTGGTCTCGTCCTCGGCCCGCTCCTGGGCCGCCCGCACGGACCTGCCGTAGTCGTTCTCCAGCTCCGTGTAGTGCTGCTTGAGCCCTTGGACCTCCTGCCGCAGAGCTCGTGCCGCCCTGCGCTGCCGGCCGATGAGCACGGCGGCGGCGACGAGGGCGACGAGAAGGGCCCAGACCAATGGGTTCCCTGTGTATTCCGTCATAAGACTCTCTTCAGGCGACTGAAGGCCGGTTCGCTGAGTTCCCGTCCACGCGGGCGGTCCGGTGGACCGCCCGGCACCGGGGGGTGCTGCCCGGGCTGTCCCTGAAGTCGGGGATGCCGTCTTTCACCCATCCGCCCGCTCCGCAAACGCGGTGATCGTATCACCGCATGATCAGGTGAATTTACGTCAAGAAGTGTTCATCCAGGACCGGTTGGAACCGGCACTTCCCGTCACTTCGGCGGTGGGTACAGTCGGCCCCGTGAAAGATGCACAAGACACCTTCCGGCCGCACGCGGAGCCGGCACGGGACGGCACGGCGTGACACCGGAGGCCATGGCCGCGGTGTTCGCGGCGGGGGTGGGAGCGGGCGCCATCAACAGCGTCGTCGGCTCCGGGACCCTCATCACCTTCCCCGTGCTGCTGGCCACGGGGCTGTCCCCCGTCACCGCGACGGTGTCCAACGCCCTCGGCCTCATCCCCGGCTCCATCAGCGGGGCCATCGGCTACCGCGAGGAGTTGAGCGGCCAGCGCCGGCGCGTGCTGAAACTGAGCGCCGGCGCGCTGCTCGGCGGCCTGGCCGGCGCCACGCTGCTGCTCGCCCTGCCGGCGGACGCGTTCGAGACGATCGTGCCGGTGCTGGTGAGCCTCGCCCTGGTGCTGGTGGCGCTCCAGCCGCAGATCGGCAGGTGGGTGCAGCGCCGCCGCGAACGCACCGGCGCCTCGCCGCGCCGGGACGGCGGCCCCCTCCTGCTCAGCGGCCTGACGCTGGCGAGCGTCTACGGCGGGTACTTCACGGCCGCGCAGGGGATCATCTACCTGTCCCTGATGGGCATGCTGCTCGACGAGCCCCTGCAGCGCCTCAACGGCGTCAAGAACGTCCTCTCCGCCGTCGTCAACACCGTCGCCGCGCTCTTCTTCCTCTTCGCCGCGGACTTCGACTGGACGGCGGTCGGGCTCCTCGCGGCGGGTTCGGCCCTCGGTGGATACGCCGGGGCGAAGGTGGGCCGGCGCTTCAGCCCCTTGGTCCTGCGGATACTCGTCGTGACGGTCGGCACCGTGGCCCTCGTGCAGTTGCTGCTGCGCTGAGCCGCCGTCCGGCCCGGCCCTCCCTCCCATAACGGCGTGTTATGGAAAGCCGGGATTGGCGGCCCGCGATCCGCGCCCGAGATGCTGAGCGCCCCCACCCACCACACGCGGCCCCACGCGTGTCGTCGGAATCGAGGAGCCTTGCGCATCACCAGACTCGTCCCCGCCCTGCTGGCCGCGCTCATGGCCGCGCTGCTGTCCGCCGTCGCGCTCGCCCCGAACGCCTCCGCGGCCGAACCCAAGCCCGGTGACGGCGGCCCCCAGCCCATCATCGGCGGCGGCTACGCGCAGAACGCCCCCTGGGCGGCCCGGCTGTTCTCCAACGGAACCCAGACCTGCAGCTCGACCATCATCTCCCCCACCTGGATACTCACCGCCAAACACTGCGTGAGCGGCGGAGGGCTCTCCTTCCGCATCGGCAGCCTCGACCAGAGCTCCGGCGGCACCGTGGCGAACGGCGTCCAGACCGTCACCCACTCCTCGGCGGACCTCGCGCTGGTACGCCTCGACCGCTCCGTCTCCGCCACCTACGCGCGGCTCGGGCAACCCGGCACGGTGCGGGTCGGCCAGGCCGTGCAGGTCTACGGCTGGGGCGCCACCTCCCGGTGCGGCTCCGAGATCAACTGCCAGTCCCGGTACCTGAAGGTCGCCAACCTGACCGTGACCCGAGGGTGCTACGACGCCTACTACGGACAGGCCATCTGCGCCCGCCCCGGCGACGGCATCACCGCGGGCGGCGACTCCGGCGGCCCGATGACGGCCGACGGCGTCCAGGTCGGCGTCGCCTCCACCAGCGACCGCCAGACCACCACGGCGTACACGAACGTGACGGCCTACCGCTCGTGGATCCAGTCGGTGGCGGGCGTCTGACCCGTCGGCCGAGGACCGGGCCGGGCCGTCCAGCAGCCGGACGGCCCGGCAGGCGCGTGGCGGATGCATCTACCGTTCGGCGTGAACGATCGGCGTGCCGCGCGAAGGAGCTCCGCAATGGCCGGACAGACAGCCAACTCCCTGGTGGGCGGGGAGGAGACCGCCGTCCTGCGGCTCGAGGACGTGGGCGTCCGCCGCCACACCACGGACCAGCTCATCCTCGACGGGGTCGACTGGACGGTCCACCCGGGCGAGCACTGGGCCCTGCTGGGAGCCAACGGCGCGGGCAAGACCACCCTGCTGCGGCTGCTCGGCGCGCTGATGCACCCGACCACCGGGACCGTGGAGGTCCTCGGCAGCCGACTCGGCCGGGTGGACGTCCGCGAACTGCGGGCCCGCATCGGTCACGTCAACTCCGCCCAGCGGGTGCCGCAGGACCTCACCGCCCACGCGGTCGTCCTCACCGGGCACAGCGGCACCGTGCAGCCCCTGTGGCGGACGTACGACGACGATGTCCGCCGGCGTGCCCGCGACCTGCTCACCGAACTCGGGGTCAAGGAACTGGCCGACCGCCCGTACGGCGTGTGCTCGGGCGGGCAGCGGGCGCGCGTCCTCATCGCCAGGGCGCTGATGGCCGACCCGGCGCTGCTGCTCCTGGACGAGCCCTTCAACGCACTGGACCTGCCCTCCCGCGAGGATCTCGTCGAGGCCATGCACCAGCTGGCCGAGGGGCGCCCGCAGCTGGCCACCGTGACGGTGACCCACCATCTCGAGGAGCTGTTCCCCGCCGTCAGTCACGCACTGCTCCTGCGCGAGGGCCGGATCCTGTCGCGCGGGCCCGTGGACGGCGTCCTCACCGACTCCCTGCTGACGGCGTGCTTCGGCCGGGACATCACGGTGGCCAGGCGGGACGGACGCTGGTCCGCCTATTCGGGGCGCCGTTCCTGAGCCCTCGGCAGCGAGGGCGGCCCCGGAGGTATCGGCGTACGGAACGTCCGGGACCGCCCCTCGGCTCCCCCGCCAGGGGACTGCCCACCGGCCGCCCGCAGGAAACGGGAGACGCAGCCGGCCGGAGCAAGTGCACGCCCACGGGTTACCCCGGTCAACACAGGTCCCCGCTCGCGGTCCGGCACGGTGAGGCCGCGCTCCGCCGGCCCGCCGCCACCCGATCGGCCCGGCCGGTCGTCCGGTCGGCGCTGTCCGGCTCGTTCACGGGGCATGTGCATGGGTGGAGGCCCGCGCCTCCGACCGTTGCGAGCCGAGGAGCAGCCACACCGTGGGAACCGCCGTTCACGTCCCGCAGACCCGGGACATGCTGGGAGAGGAACTCTCCGGCGACGAAGCCCTGACCGCCCTGCGCCACTACGGAGGCCTGCGGCTGCTGACCGACTCCTTCGCCCGGTTCCGCTACGCGGACGGCTTCACCAACGCCCGGGCCCTCGCCTTCCAGGTGGTGCTCGGGCTCGTCCCGTTCACCGTCGTGCTCGTCGGCCTCGCCACGTCGGTCCACACCGAGGGTGTCGGCCGGGTCGTCGAGCTCACTCTCGGCCGGATCGTGCCGGGGGCCAGTGCCGACGTCGTGGAGAAGGCGTTCGAGGGCACCCGGCGCAGCGCCGGGAGCGACGCGTGGGGCACGCTGGCGCTGTGGCTGGGGCTGGCGTTCGCCCTGCTGAACCTCTCCTCGGCCATGGGCCAGATCGAGCGGGGCGCCAACCGCATCTACGGCATCGAGCGCGACCGCCCCTTCCCCCGCAAGTACGGCAGGGCGCTGGTGCTCGCGCTCTGCGCGGGCCTGCCGATGGTGCTGGGGTTCCTGGTGCTCGTCGCGGGTGAGGCCGTGGGCGACGCCGTGGCCCGTTCCACCGGCGACCGCGCCGGCGCCCCCGGGTGGTGGACCGCGCTGGAGGTGCCGGCGGGGCTGCTGCTGGCCTGGGTCGCCTCGGCGGTGATCCTGCGCTGGTCGCCCCGCCGTGACCAGCCCGGCTACACCTGGCTGGCCTTCGGTTCCGCGGTCCACCTGGTGCTGTGGGTGTCGGCGACCTGGCTGCTCGCGCTGTACGTCGGTCACAGCGGCGCGTTCGGTGCCGTGTACGGGCCGCTCACCGCGTTCATCGCGCTGCTGCTGTGGGCGAACCTCACGGCGGTGGCGCTCTTCCTCGGCATCGCCTTCGCGGCCCAGCTGGAGGCGGCCCGGGCCGGCATCCGAACGCCGGTCCGGCCGGACCCGGGGCCGGGTGACTGACGGTTCGGCTCCGCGCGTCAGGCGCAGCCCCAGGCCGACATGCCCTGGATGCGGGCGAGGCGCTCGGCGACGGCGATCTGTTCCCCGCGGGTGGCGAGGTCCGCGCGCGGCGCGTACTCGAGGCCACCGGCGGCGACCCAGCTCGACGCGGCGAACTGCAGACCGCCGTAGTAGCCGTTGCCGGTGTTCGCCTTCCAGTTGCCGCCGGACTCACAGGCGGCGATGGCGTCCCAGTCGGTGCGCAGGGGAACCGACGCCGAGGCCGCCGTCTGGCCGGTCGCGCCCAGTGCGACCACGGCGAAGAGGGCCACCGCCGAAGAGCGGACCGTACGGCCGCGCGAGCCGCGCACGCCGCTTCGATGAGCATCTCGTCTACAGATCATACCGAGACTGTTACACCGGGTGACGGCACGGCGCCTCGCCGACCACTGTCCCGTTCGGCCGGTCGGAGCAGGCGGATCACCCGTCGGCACCCGCCGCGCCCTCACTTCGCCGACCGTACGCGGGCCGTGTCGTCCGTGGCCGCCTCGGCGGCCAGGTAGTCCGGTACGGCCTGCGGGTCGATGAGCCGGTTGAGCCGGCTCGGGACGTCGAAGCCGATCAGCACGATCACGACGAGGGTCAGGGAGAAGGTCAGGACCGCGAGCGACTGCCCCAGCGACATCGTCGACGCCAGCTCGGCCCCCAGCACCGGGGCGACCGCGCCGCCCAGCGCTCCGACGTTGTAGGTGAAGCCCAGCGACGCCGCCCGGGTCTCGGTCGGGAAATGCCCGGCGATGAACTTGGGCAGCAGTCCCGAGATGCCCTGCATGCAGGCCAGCATCAGGAACAGCAGGACACCCAGCCCGATACGGCTGTCCCGGATCGCGAAGACCGGGAAGACGAAGGCGATGCCGATCAGCAGGGTGCAGGCGTACGCCTTGCGGGTGCCGAACCGGTCCCCCACGAAGCCGGTGACGATACAGCCGGCCATCGTGCCGAAACCCGCGTAGTAGAGCGCGTCGCTGACCTGGGCGGGCGTGAAGCCGAGCTCCGTCTTGAGGTAGGTGGGCAGCAGGGCCTGGACCGGCCAGCTGTAGAGGAAGGCGCAGAAGACGGTGACGCACAGCGCGACGAACAGCACCCACCGCCTGCGGCCGCCCAGTTGCACGGCGAACGCGGTCAGACAGGCCGCCGCCACGACGGAGAGCACGGGCACGGTCCCCTCGCCGAGCGGCGTGAAGACCGCGAAGAGCGATCCGGTGGCGACGGCGGCGAGCGCCGTGTTCACGGTCGCCCGGCGGCGGCCCGCGAACAGCGGCCGGAACGGATTCGGCCGTTCGCCGGCAGCCCCCACCTTCGCCTCCCAGTCGTCGGCCTCGGGCAGCGCCCGCCGCACCCACAGCGCGACGACCACGGGGAAGAGGCCGATGTAGAACAGCCAGCGCCAGCCGTGGGCCGGCACGACGTGCTCGTAGACCTCGGCCGCGAGGACGCCGCCCAGGGAGAAGCCGGAGATGAGGAAGCCGGAGGCGCGGTTGCGCAGCCGGGCGGGCCAGCTCTCCAGGACGTAGGTGGCGCTGGCGCTGTACTCGCCGGCCATGCCCATGCCGATCAGCAGGCGGGCGGTGAACAGACTGGTGTAGTCCCAGGCGAAGCCGCAGGCGAAGGTGCCGACGGAGTACAGCAGGATGCTGGCCACCATGGCGCTCTTGCGGCCGAAACGGTCCCCGAGGGCACCGAGCACGGCGCCGCCGAGCCAGCGGGTGATGAAGGCGCCGGACACCAGGCTCGCGGACTCGACGGTGGACAGTCCGAAGTCGTCGGCGATCTCGGTCAGTACGAGGGTGATCAGGACGAAGTCGAAGCCGTCGAGGAGGTAGCCGATCCAGGCGGCGAAGAACGACTTCCACTTCTCCCGGGACACCTCGCGGTACCAGGACGGGGACGGCGGGGTGGTGCGCGCAGATGACATGGCGGGTCCAATGCGGGTGGAAAGACGCGCGTCAGGGGCGGCGGGTGGAGCGGCGGGACCGGGGCGGGGCCGGCGTTCCCGGACGGGGTGTCACAGAAGGCCGGCCTCGGCGAGCCGGTCGCCGATCCGGGCCACGGCCGCCTCGTCGAGCGGGACCTGCGGTGCGGCGGTGGCCGCGCAGTCGATGAGGCCCAGCAGGCGGGCGGCGGCCTTGAAGGCGCCGAGCGCGGCGGAGCTGGGCCCCATCAGCGCCGGGTCGCCCTCCTCGGTGAGGGCGAACAGGGCGGCGAGGCGGTCCTGCTCGGCCTTGGCGGCGGCCCAGTCCCCGGCACGGGCGGCCTCGTACAGCCGCACGTAGCCCTCGGCGTCGACGTTGCCGAGTCCGGGCACGACGCCGTCGGCGCCGGCCAGCAGCGCGCAGTCGACGGTGAGTTCGGAGCCCGTGAGAACGGAGAAGTCCGGTGTGCTGCGGCGCAGTTCGACCAGCAGGCGGCGCAACGAGCCCTCGTCACCGCTGGAGTCCTTGAGCCCGGCGAGGGTGCCGTCGGCGGCGAGGTCGAGCACCACGGCGCGGGGCAGCTTGGTGTGCACGGCGGCCGGGATGTCGTAGGCGAACAGCGGCAGACCGGCAGCCGCGCGGACGCGCCGGAAGTGGTCGGCGATCTCGACGGGGTGCGTGCGGGTGTAGAAGGGCGCCGTGGCCACGAGCGCCTGCGCACCGGCCCGGACGGCGTCGGCCGCGCGGTCCAGTACCCGGGCGGTGGTGGTGTCGATGACCCCGGCCAGCACGGGGACGCGGCCCGCCGCGGTGTCCACGGCCGTTTCCAGCGCGGTCAGCCGCTGGGCGTCGGTGAGGTAGGCCGCCTCGCCGCTGGAGCCGAGCAGGAACAGGCCGTGCACACCGGCATCGATCAGGTGCTCGGTGAGCCGGCGGACCGAGGCGGTGTCCACCTCGCCGGCCGGGGTGAGGGGAGTGATGACCGGCGGGACGACGCCGCGCAGCGGCGTGGGCAAGGGCATGCGGTACTCCAGGTCGTTCTTCTCCGGCCCCGTGACGGAGGCGGGCGGGGCCGTGCCGTCTGCCGTCCCCCGGGGTGAGCCGGACGTAGGCCCTCCCACGTCCTGTGGGAGTGACACACGGCGGAGCCGGAGGTGTCAAGGGTCGTGGGGGGGGACGGCACACGGAGGTGCGCGAGGCGGACGAGAGCACCGCCCGCATCGACCGGGCCCGCCACCGGGGGCCGCAGCGGCGCGAGGGCGGCGGGCGAGTGCGTCGCGACGCCCTCACGGTCTCGCGGTGACCTCCGCGGCCTCGACCGACCCGCGTCCCCTGCGAACCGCCGCCCCCGGCACGCTCGCTACCACCGTGCGCCTGCCTCCGCCGGCTGCCGCAGCGCTCGTGTCACGTCCACAACTCGCCGCTGTCGCACACCCGGGCACCCATGTTCCGCTCCATCATGCGCAGTGCGGCGTCCGCGAGGTCGGCGTGGATGTGGGCGACGGCGTCGCGCGGCACGATGACCTGAAGGTGCCGGATGTGGGCGTCGAGCGCCGAGTAGAGCACACACTGCTCGGTCACCTGCCCGCACAGCACGAGCCGGTCGATGCCCTGCTCGTACAGCAGGTACGTCAACGGGGTCTCGAAGAAGATCGAGTGGCGCGCCTTGACCACGAAGAGGGAGGAGTCGTCGGGCCGCAGCGGCTCGACGAGGTCGGCGTGCGGCCCCGCGAGGGCCTGGTCGAGGATCTCGCCGTGGTGCGAGCGCCACTCGCCGAAGTTGTCGTTGACGTAGATCACGGGGACGCCCTGCCGCCGCGCCCGCTCCAGCAGGCCGGTCACGGCGGGGAGTACGGATTCCACGGAGGGAACCAGCGAATCGGCGTCCTTGTGGTCATAGGTGTTGATCATGTCGATGACGATCAGCGCTGTTTTGCCCATGCGGCACAGGTTGCCACTGAACGGCGGGGAAACCGTCCCGCCCCGGCCGACGGCCGGGGCGGGTGGCGGCGGAGTTCACCACAGGTCCTGGTCCAGGGGCGTGGTCTCCTCGGTCGCGCGAGGGCCGAGCGCCCAGGGCGCCGGCCCGGTGCCCCCGCTCCACTCCCGCAGCCGGCGCTCGTCCACGCAGACTATTCCGCACTGCTCGGCGTACTCGGCGGCCGGCCGGGTGAATTCGCTGGTGGTGACGACGACCGCTATGTCGGCCTCGTGGACGGTGAAGCAGGTACCGCCGAAGCGCTGCATCTCCTCGGAGCCCACCTTGTTGCCTTCGCCGTAGTACTTGCACTGGATGACGAGGCGCCGGCCGTCGGGGGTCACCGCCGTCACGTCCGCGCCGAGGTCGCCCGCGCCACCGACGACCTCCACCTCCGCACAGCCGTCGCGCAGGCAGAGGTCGGCCGTCGCCTGCTCGAACTCGTCGGGGCCGAACGCCTCGTGGTCGTCGATCACCGCGGTCGCGGGCTCCTGGACGTGGTGCGCCTCCGGTGGACGTACGGCCGTCCGGGTCTCCTCCAGGGCGTCCAGGGCCGTCGCCGTGCCCTTCTCCAGTGCGCCCGTGGTGCGCCGGGCCAGGCCGGAGGCGAGGGGGACGGTGCGCCTTCGCCGGCCGGCGAGGCAGGCCAGTACTCCGCCGAGCACCAGGACGACGGCCCATACGGGGCGCTGCTCGGCGACGTCGAGCGCCATCCGCACGACCCACCCCGCGACGCACAGGCCGACGGCGGCGAGTCCCAAGAACAGGGCCGTCGCGCGGAGGTCGAAGCGGCGCCCGGAGCGCCTCTGACGGGGGCCTCGTGCGGGAACGGTCACGACGGTCCCTCCTTTCCGGCCGACGACGTGAAGATCACTTAGGTCCGTCTGCCCAAGAACCCGGCGTTCACCGTCGGTTCATGACACGCCGTCGGATGGCTCATCCGACCAGTGCGCCAATCTTTCGGGCATAACGTGCGGAATATGAAGAAATGCCATGTCGTGTACCTGGTGTGCACCGCAGCGATGATCGGAACGGGGATCGGCGCGGCCCCGGCGTCCGCCGGCCACACGACCCACGTGGTCCACCCCGGCGAATCGATCCAGAAGGCGGTCGACGCCGCCCGGTCGGGCGACACCGTCCTCCTCACCCCCGGCACCTACCACGAGAGCGTCAAGGTGAGCACCCCCGGGCTCACCCTGCGCGGCATGGGCCGCGACACCGTCATCAAGCCGAGCACGGAGAAGGCCGCCGAAGAGAACACCTGCGCCGAAGACGGCAACGGCATCTGCGTGGTCGGCACGAAGGACGAGAACGTCAAGGGCGTCACCGTCGCCAACCTGACGGTGACCGGCTTCAAGCGCACCGGCGTGTTCTCCATGGCCACCGACGGGCTGACCGTACGGAACGTGACGGCCGTGAAGAACGGGGTCTGGGGCATCGCCCAGGAGCAGTCGATCCACGGGATCTTCCGGGGCAACACCGCCCGCGACAACGGCGACGCGGGCATCTTCATCGCCAACACCATCACGGCCGAGGCAGGCGCCGCGGACTCCCAGGGCACGGAGGTCGCCCACAACCGGCTCGAGGGCAACCGGATCGGCGTCACCGTCCGGCGGCTGCGCAACCTCGCCGTCGCGGACAACCACATCACCGGCAACTGCGCGGGCGTCTTCGTCGTCGGCGACGAGAACAAGCCCAAGGCCGGCGACCTCGTCGTGCGCGACAACTACGTCGTGCGCAACAACAAGTCCTGCCCGAAGACCGACCGGCTGGAGGCGCTCCAGGGCTCCGGCATCGTCCTGACCGGCGTCGAGAAGGTCCTGGTCGCCGACAACACGGTCGAGGGTAACTCCGGCAAGTCGTCGATGTCGGGCGGCATCGTCCTGGCCAAGAGCATGGTGGGCGCCGGCAACTCGAAGAACGAGGTCAACGGCAACAGGCTGCGCGAGAACTCCCCCGCCGACCTGGTCAACGCCGAGACCGCGGACACCGCCGCGAGCAACACCTTCACCGGCAACACCTGCGGCGCCTCCAAGCCCGCGGGACTGTGCTGACCGGCCGGCCGTAGTCACCCGAGAACCCAAGAAGAAGGAAGGAACGCGGCACATGACGACCGCACAGACCGTCCCGCCCCCGCCCATGCGGCTGCGGGAGCTCGTGTTCGGGGCGGCATGTGCCGCCGCCCTCCGCGCGACCGCCCGGCTCGGTGTCGCCGACGCGCGGTGTCGCCGACGCGCTCGGCGACACCCCGATGGCCGTGGAGGACCTCGCGGCCGCGGTGAAGACCGAGCCCAGGCCGCTGCGCCGGCTGCTGCGCGCGCTGACCTGCTACGGCGTCTTCACCGAGCACAGGGACGGCACGTTCGCTCACACCGACATGTCCCTGCTGCTGCGCGAGGACGACCCGCACAGCCTGCGCTACATCACCCTGTGGTGCACCGAGCCGTGGACCTGGGACGCGTGGCCCCTGCTCGACGAGGCGGTGCGCACCGGCGACAACGTCGTCGAGGGCCTGTACGGCAAGGAGTTCTTCACCTACCTCAACGAGGACGCCCCCGAGTCGGCCGAGGTCTTCAACCGCGCCATGACCACGTCCAGCCGGCAGTCGGCCCAGGACGTCGCCGCGCTCCTCGACCTGTCGGGCTGTACGTCGGTCGCGGACATCGGCGGCGGGCAGGGGCACGTGGTGGCGAGCCTGCTGGAGAAGTACCCGTCGATGCACGGCACCCTCCTCGACCTGCCCCGGGTGGTGGAGAACGCCGACCCCCGGCTGCGCGCGGGCGGATCGCTCGCGGACCGGGTGCGGATCGTGCCGGGCGACTGCCGGGAGGCCGTCCCGGTGAAGGCCGACGTCTACGTCATCAAGAACATCCTGGAGTGGGACGACGACAGCACCGCCCGCGCACTGGGCAACGTGATGGCGGCGGGCGGCCCCGGAGCACGGGTCGTGGTCATCGAGAACCTCGTCGACGACACGCCCTCCATGCGGTTCAGCACCGCGATGGACCTGCTGCTGCTCCTCAACGTCGGCGGTGCCAAGCACACCACCGACAGCATGGTCGGCCGGCTGACCGACGCGGGCCTCGTCATCGACGACATCCGCCCGGTCAACCCCTACCTGCACGCCTTCGACTGCACCGTGCCCGAGTGAGCTGACGGGAACACGGCGCACGTCGGGCGCCGCCCCCCACGTCGGCCGCCGCACCGCGCACGTCGCGGTCCGGCGGCCGACGTGTGCGGGCCGTGGGAGGGGCGCGGGTCAGACGCCGGGCGCGCGGCGGTCCGTGACGAGGTCCATGCGGGCTCCCCCGAGAGCACGGGCGAGCTCGCTCCCCGCGGGCGCGCCGCCGTCAACCGCGACGGAACCGTCCAGCAGGGTCGTCAGTTCGGCCACCCGGGCGGGATCCGCGAGACCGAGGGCGACCGCCGGGTCTCCGTCGTCGAGATCACCGCGTACGTCGACCAGCCGGACCACGACGTCGTCGCGCTGGAAGATCGTGCTGCACAGGACCGGGGTGCGCGGATCGTCCGCCGCCGCCTCGTCGGCCTCGGCCAGCAGCTGGGCCAGCCGCATGCCGCAACCCGGCCGGGCGGGGTACGACAGCGCGTGCCGACGGGCCGCCGGGTCGTCCTCGCCCGCCGTCACATGGTGTACGGCGGGCAGGGCGGCCCGCGTGTAGAACACCCGGGCGGACTCCGGGTCACCGAGGTCCCGGTCCTGCTCCAGATACGGGTTGAGGGCCTCCTCCACGGCCCGCACCTCGGGCTGTTCCGCCACGTGCCGCAGCGCCGCGAGCAGGTCTCCGCGGACCTCGATGGCCCGCACCACACGGTTGCCGTGCAGGAAGAGGGAGGTGCGGCACAGCCGTGTGGTGTCGTCCACCCGTGGCTCGGGCGAGGTGTAGTCGGCGAGGATCCCGGCGACCGCGTCCTCACTGCCCGGCTTCACCGTGAAGGTGAGGGCGTGCCGGATCACTCCGTCCCCGATCCGCGGCGACGCCTGGAGTCCGCCGCGGGCCGCGGACTCGGCGCCCGGGGCCGGGTGATTCGTCTCGCGGACGACGTGGAAGCGGAGCGACCGGGTGTCCCGGACGCAGCTGTGCAGCGGCTTCACCATCCGCACGTGCTCCTCGCTGCTCACCCAGTTCAGGAACGGCGGGGCGCTCTCCCACTCGCTGGTGATGAGCCACTGCGAGGGGTTCTCGATGGACTGGCACAGCTGCTCGCCGAGGTGCCCGGGCACGGACTCGACGTGGCTGCGCAGCTGCTCGTACGTCTCGAGGAACTGCTGCTGGGCTCCGTCGTAGACCTCCACCAGCAGGACGACCCGCAGTCGGGAGCCGTCGAACACGGACTGGGAGACGTGGTGCGACACCTGTCGTGTCAGCGGTTCGGATGCGGGGGTGGGCGTGGTGGTCATCCTGCGCACATCTCCTTCGCGGGTCCTTCGCGGGGGCGGCGGAACTGGGTGCCGGCCGCGGTGATACGCCGTCGGCGTGCCTCGATCCTGTGCCCGCCCCTCGGGGCGCGCGACTCGTGTGCACTGCGCGGGTGACCGGGGCGGGGACGGTGCCCGGCTCAGGTCAGGTGGGCGAAGACCACGAGGTTGTCGGTGTAGTCCTTGGCCTTGCGGTCGTAGTCGCCCGCGCAGGTGATGAGCCGTACCTCGGCGCGGTCGGCGTCGCCGTACACGCGCTCGCTGGGGAAGTCGTCCTTGTCGAAGGTCTCCAGGCTGTCCACCGTGAAGGACGCCGTGCGTCCGTCGGCCCGCTCCACGTGGAAGACGTCGCCCTCGTCGAGTTCGGCGAGGCGGGCGAAGACGGCGGGGGACGTCTTGGTGTCCACGTGCCCGGCGATGATCGAGGTGCCCGTCTCGCCGGGGGAGGTGCCGTCGGCGTGCCAGCCGACGAGGTTGGTGTCGGCGGGGGGAGGCGCTTCGAGTTGCCCGTTCTCGCCGATGGCGAGGTCGGTGAAGGGGGCATCGACGGAGATGTCCGGGATCAGCAGGCGCACCGGCTTCGACCGCGGCAGGTCCGTCCGGGTGTCGCCCGAGGCCGACGGGGCCGAGGGGGCCGACGGGGCCGAGGCGCCGGGCTGCGGGGCGAGGGGCGGGCGTGAGGAGTCGGCGGACGTGTCGTTGCCGCCGACCAGGCTCACCGCCAGGACCAGGAGGGCCACGGCGAGCAGCACCGTCATGCCGGGGCGGGACCCCTGTCCGGTGGGCGCCGGCGTGTCGTCGGTGGAGGAAGTAGGGGGGACTGCCATCGAGGACCACCTCACTTGGGCGCGGCAGCGCGGCGGGCGGAGGACGGGCGGGGGGCGGACGGGCGGGCGTGGAGGCGAGCCGGGCCGCCACATGTTTCCCGGGTGGCGGCCCGACTGCTATCGCGCCCGGCACGGCTCACGCCACTCCGTCGGCCGACTTCCTGCGTCGGACGGCGTACAGGCCGGTCGCGGCGACGGCCAGGACGGCCAGCCCGCCCGCGGTCGTGGCCGGGGTGTCCAGTCCGCCGCCGCCGGTGTGCATGCCGCCGCGCGGCTTCTCGTGCTCGCCGCCGCCCCAGGACTTCTCGCCCTCGTCCTGCTTGTAGGTCTGCGAGCCCTCCTTGGAGCCGCCGCCGTCCCAGTCGCCCTCGTTCACCGCGGCCAGGGCGCCGCCGCCCGTGTGCATCCCGCCGCGCGGCTCGTCGTGCTTGCCTCCGTTGTCGTGCTCCTTGCTGTGGGAAGAGTCGTCGTGCTCCCAGTCGCCGGCGGTCGCCGCGTGGGCGCCGGGTGCGCCGAGGACGAGGACGGCCGAGGCCGCCGCAGTGGTCAGGAGCATGCGAGCAGAACGCATCTGAGGTTCCTTCCGTCGCGACCGGGCAGCTGGTGCTTCGTCAGCTGAGGTGACCCGGGCCCGACGTGAATTACCGTCAGCCCGTCGTCCGTGTCTCACCACTCAAGACGCTCAGGCGGGTGAAGGCGTGGGTGAATCGGCCGATGGATCGGCCGATGGATCGGCCGGTGGGTCCGCGCGTGGAACCGCCGGTGGACCGTCGGTGGATCCCGTCACTCGTCCGGGTCGGCCTGTGTCGGGTCGAGCACCTCGGACTCCTGGCGGCGGGAGCCGGGCGCAGCCCGGTCGGGGGTGGCGTCGCTGTGTGCGGACTGGGGCGGTGGCGGCGGAGAGGTGTCGCCGGGGGCGCCGACGCCCGCGGCGGGCAGGCGCAGGGCCAGCAGGGCGACGTCGTCACCGCGGGGTTCGATCCGGGCGAGCAGTTCGTCGCAGTACTCGTCGATGGTCCACTCCTCCGGCCGGCAGGCCAGGACGCCGGCGTGGTGGCGGAGCTTGGCCATGCCGAGGTCGATCGGGCGGTCGCGGCTCTCCACCAGGCCGTCGGTGTAGAGCAGGAGGATGCTCTCCGGCGGGAGTTCCTCGCGCGCGTCGGGCCAGTCCAGGCCGAGGCGCAGGGTGGCGCTCATGCCGATGAGCGGGCCGTGCCCCGCCTCCAGGAAGCGGGTCGCGCCGTCCCGGGTGACGAGGAGCGGCGGCGGGTGGCCGGCGGTGACCCAGTGGAACTTCCAGGGACCGCCCTCGGGGCCTTCGACGCGCGCGAAGACGAGCGTGGCCATCGGGGCGTCGCTGGTGTTGGTCACGGCCTCGTCCAGGCGCCGCATGACGATGCTGGGCGGTTCCTGGTGATCCCAGGCGAGGGCGCGCAGCATGTTGCGGACCTCGGCCATGTGGGCGGCGGCCTGCAGGTCGTGGCCGACCACGTCCCCGATGACCAGGGCCATGACGCCGTCGGCGAGCAGGAAGGCGTCGTACCAGTCGCCGCCGACCTCCATCGCGCTCTCGGCGGGCCGGTACCGGGCCGCCATGCGCAGGTGGTCGACCTGTGGGAGAGGGGTCAGCAGCTGGCGTTGCATGGTCACGGCGACGTTCTGCTGCTCCTGGTAGAGCCGGGCGTTGTCGAGGACCAGTCCGACGCGGCGGCCGATGTCGGCGAGCAGGGCGGTCTCCGCCTCGGAGTGCGCCGGGTGGTCCCCCGCGCGCGCCACGGTCAGTGTCCCGTACGACCGCTGCCGGGTGCGGAGCGGGACGACGACGGCGGAGTGCCCGCCGAGGCGTTCGAACAGCACCCGGTGCGTGGGGGCGAGGGGGTGGTGCGGGTCGTCGAGCACCTCCTCGGCGCTCAGCGGGGCGGGACGGTCGCCGTTGACCAGCCGGTTCAGCGCGGCGCGGGCGGGGTCCGGCAGCGGGGCGACCGCTCCTCTCAGCCTTCCCGCCCGGTGCGGGTGGGTGCTGCTGCGGACGGCGACCCGCTCCAGGACCTCCGCCCCGCCCCGGTGCAGGTCGGCCGCGGCCCACTGGCCCAGTTCCGGCACCAGCAGCCGCAGGAGACGACGGAGGGTGACGGAGGTGCGCTCGGTGGGGACGAGGACCGTGGAGATCTCGGCCACCAGGTGCAGCTGGGTGGTGAAGGCCTCCAGGGCGGCGGTGCGCGCCTCGATCTCCTCGGTGGCGCTGCGGTGCAGGCTGAAGTCGTGGAAGACGAGCGCCAGCCCCTCGCGCCGGCCGTCCCGGACCAGCGGGGTGGTGGCCCAGATGATCGGCACGGTGGTGCCGTCCGCCCGTTGGAAGTACTCCTCGCTGCCTTCCTCGGACGACGTCCCGGACAGGGGGTTGCGCAGGGTGCACCGCTCGCGCGGTACGGGGCTGCCGTCGGCGTGCCGGTGCAGCAGGTCGTGCGCGTCGTGTCCGACCATGTCCCGCGCCGGCCGGCCCAGGAGTCGCTCGGCCCACGGGTTCACCGAGGTGATCCGGCCGGCCTGGTCGAGGGTGAGGACGCCGGCACCGAGGGCCCGCAGCACGGCACGGGCGAATCCGGGCTCCGCGACGCCGTTCGCGTTCTCCGGCCCTGGTCCGTCGGCCTCCCGGTGGCCCGCCCAGCGTGACGCCACGACCCTCACAGCCTTCCGATGCCGTCCATCCCGCCAGGTTCCCCCACCGGCCGGGGGTGAACCGCTCCGGAGGGCCGAAGGAGGGAGGTCGGGTAAGCTCCCCGTGCCGATCTTGTACCTCGGAGGGGTGTGTGCGGACCAGGACCACGACCGCGGCGACGGCCGTGCTGAGCTGTCTGCTGGCAGGGGCTCTCACGGCGGGGTGCGGCGCCGAGGACACGGGGCGGACGAAGTCCGCCGACGAGATGCTCGAGGACGCCAACGCCACGATGCGGGCACTGGAGTCCGTGCGGATCGACTCCACCAGCACGGCCGCGAAGGGCGGTACGGTGACCAGCCGGCTGGTCACCGACCTCGACGGCCGGTGCTCCGGGAAGACCACGTTCCCCGACGGCGGCAGCATCGAGCAGATCCGGATCGGCGAGACCGACTACGTCCGTCCGGACCGCACCTATCTGGAGAAGCGGAAGCCGGGCGGCGGCACGGGCGAGCAGCGGCTGTGGATCAGGACGCCTGCCGACTCCGCGCAGCCCGGCGACGGCCTCTCCTCCTGCGCACGGCCCTTCACCTCGTTCGGCACGGCGAAGAAGGGGAAGACCGCCCCCGTCTCCGGCCGGGCGGCCGTCGAGCTGACCGTGGCCGACGGCGGCGAGGGCGGGACGTACACCTTCCACGTCGCCACGGAGGGCGAGCCCCATCTGCTCAAGGTGGTCTACGAGGGCGCCGACTACGACACGACCACGTCCTTCACCGGCTTCGACGAGCCGCTGGACATAAAGGCGCCGGACCCGGCCGAGGTCATCGACGCGGAAGAGGCGACGAGGTGAGGCCGTGAGCGGCTCCGGCATCCGTACCCAGCGTCTCCTGCTCCGCGAGTGGCGGGCCTCCGACCTCGAACCCTGGGCGGCCATGAACGCCGACCCGGTGGTCCGCGAGTACTTCCCCGGGACGCTCACCCGGGAACAGAGCGATGCGTCCGTGGCCGGTTTCCAGGCCGACCTGGAACGGCGCGGCTGGGGCTGGTGGGCGGTGGAGGTGGCCGCCACGGGCGAGTTCATCGGGTTCACCGGACTCGATCCCGTCGAGGAGGGGATGCCGTTCGACGGGGTGGAGGCCGGCTGGCGGCTGGCCCGTCCGGCCTGGGGGCACGGCTACGCCACCGAGGCCGCGCGGGCGGTGGTCTCCTTCGGCTTCGAGGAACTCGGACTGGCGGAGGTCCTGGCGGTGACCACGGCCACGAATCTCCGCTCGCGGGCGGTGATGCGCCGCCTCGGCATGACCCGCGACCCGGCCGACGACTTCGACGACCCGGATGTGCCCGAGGGCCCACTGCGCCGCAGCGTGGTCTACCGGATCGGGGCGGGTGAGCGGGGGCCCGCCGGCCCGTAGGACGCGACGGGGCGGGATCACCGGCGGATCAGGAGGCGTGGCCGAGGGCCGTGCCGTTGTGGTCGTCGACGAGCCGCACCGCGGCCCTCGTGCGCTTGCCCACGGGCTCCCGGTGCACCTCGAAGCTCTGGCAGACGGCCATGACGATCTCCAGCCCGTGTCGCCCTATCCGGTCCGGGTCCGGGCCCTCGGCCACCGGCAGCACCGGGGCGCTGTCCCACACCGTGACCTCCACCCGGTCCTCGGCCAGCTCGAGGTCGACGAGTGACGGGCCGGGCGCGTACTTGCAGGCGTTCGTCAGCAGCTCGCTGACCACCAGCTGCACCAGATCCACCGCGCGGTCGGAGACCGGCCGGTTCCGCGTTGCCCGCACCCGTGCCAGGAAGCCGCGGGCCAGCTCCCGGCCCCGGGCGATGTCGCCGGGCCTGCCCTCGTACTCCGCAGAAACCCTGACCGGCACCTCTCTCGGCCGGTTCCCGTTCTGGACAGCCCCGTTCATTCGATCCGCCCTCTTCCTGAGCCTTGACCGTCACGCCAGCCCGTCTACCCCCGAATCCGGGAAACATCGGACCGCCGTCACGATCACCGTCCGACGGGGCGCCGGCCGCCCCGCCCGGCCGGACGCGTGGGGTCCCAGGAGGACCGGCACCCCGGACCGTGACCGCTCGGAGCTCCTAGGATGGCGGGCGTGGATCTCCTCGCCGTTCGCACCTTCGTCACCGCTGCGGAGGCGGGGCAGCTGCAGATCGCCGCGGACCGGCTGGCGGTGACCCAGCAGGCGGTGTCCAAACGCGTCGCCGCCCTGGAGAAGAGTCTGGGCGTCTCCTTGTTCACCCGCACCGCCCGAGGGGTGCGGCTCACCGTCGACGGGCAGGCCTTCCTCCCGCACGCGCGTGCGCTGCTCGACGCCGAGGAGCGGGCCCTCGCCTCCGTACGGCCCGGACGCCGCCCGCTGCGGGTCGACGTGATCGGCAGGCGGGCCGCCACGGCGGGCGTGCTGCGCGACTTCCACCGTGCCCGTCCCGGTGTCGCCCTCGACGTCGTCACCCTCCCCGACGTGCGGGCGGCCGTCGACGCCATCCGGTCCGGGGCGGTCGACGCGTCCTTCCGCTGCGTCACGATGCCGGGGCTCGAACTGCCGGACGGCATCGAGGCCACGCCCGTCTTCGACGAACCGCTCCATCTGGTCACCGGGCCGGCCCACGAGTTCGCGGCGGCGCAGGAGATCACCCCGGCCCAGCTCGCCGGGCACCGCGTCTGGATGCCGGGGAACGTCCCCGGCGCCGAGTGGTCGGCCTACTACGACGCCCTCGCCGCCGAGTTCGGGTTCACCATCGACACGGCGGGGCCCAACTTCGGCGTCGAGGACCTGCTCGACACGATCGCCGAGTCCTCGACCGTCGCGACCTTCCTCAGCGACCGGACACCGCTCGTCAAGCCCGCCGTCCAGGGCCTGCGGCGCATCCCGCTGCGCGACCCGACACCCGTCTACCCGCACTCCCTGCTCCGGCACGCCGACAACCCGCACCCCGCGCTGTCGGCGCTCCTTGCCCACCTCGCCTCCCGGCCGTCCGGCCACCTGGCCGCGGAGGTCTGGGCGCCGCCGTGGGCCCTGCGCCGGCGTCCACCGGACGGTCGTGCCCCGACGTGACGACCCGTGCTGCCGGCCCGACGGATTCCGGGGGGTGGTCAGGGGCCGCCGGCTGACTGATCCTGTGAGGACGCCGGCCGACCGCGCGGTCATCGGGACCGCCCGGGGCCGGGCTCCGGGGGGGGTGCTGGGGTGCACGGCGGAGACGAAGCGGCGCGGTCCTCACGGAAGGCCGACCGGGGACGGCCCCGGCCCACGTGCCCGGTCAGCCGCGCGGCGGACGGGACGTGGCAGGTGCACGATTACGAGGTCGCGCGTGCGCTGCTGCGCGGACCCGGCACCGTACAGGCCGGTCTCGGCGTCGAGACGGTGGAGAAGCTCCCGCCGCGCGTCCGCCGGCCCGTGCTCTACCGGGACGGCCCCGAACACCGGGAGCACCGCCGGCAGACCGCGCGCTTCTTCACCCCCCGCCGGGTGGACGAGCACTACCGCGACCTGATGGCCCGCATCGCCGGGGAACAGCTGGCCGTGCTGCGCGCGGCGGGCGAGGCCCCGCTCTCCGACCTGGCCTTCGAGCTGGCCATCGGCGTGGTGAGCGAGGTCGTCGGGCTGCGGTACGGCCGGCCCGGCATCCGCGGCCGGCTGGAGCGGTTCTTCCCCGAGGAGTTCGGCGAGCCCGGCCTGACCAGTCTCCGGGGCCTGTACTGGCTGCTGCGGCAGAACGCCAACTGGCTCCGCATCCACCTGGCCGACGTCCGCCCCGCCATCCGCGCGCACCGTCGCCGGGAGCACGACGACCTGATCTCCCACCTGATCGCGGAGGGGTGCTCGGACGCGGAGATCCTCGGTGAGTGCCTGACGTTCGCCGCGGCCGGCATGGTCACCACGCGCGAGTTCGTCTGCCTGGCCGCCTGGCACCTGTTCTCCGACGCCGCTCTGCTGGCCCACTACCGCGCCTCGGACGAGACGGGGCGACTGGCCACGCTCCAGGAGCTGCTGCGGCTGGAGCCCGTGATCGGGCAGCTGCGCCGACGGGCCACCGAGCCCGTCGAGCTGCCGTGTCCCGGCGGGCCGGTGACCGTGCGCCCGGGCGAGTACGTCGCCCTCCTCCTGGACGACGCCAACACCGACCCGAAGGCCGTGGGCGACGAGCCGCTGCTGCTCCGGCCCGGCCGCGCCGCCGAGGTGGGCGCCGGGCTCTCCTTCGGCGACGGCCCGCACCGGTGCCCCGGGGCGCACATCGCCCTGCTGGAGACCGACGTGTTCCTCAGCCGGCTGTTCGCCCTGGACGGCATCCGCATGAGCGGGGAGCCGCGCGTCGCCTTCCAGGAAGCGATCGGCGGTTACGAGATCCGCGGGCTGACCGTGGCACTCCCCCGGGCCGGTCGCGGCTGACCGGCCCGGGAGCCGGGTACGGCGTCAGTCGCCGAGGGCGCCGAGGACGACGAGCTTGGCCTCGTCCTGCACCTGGCGCAGGTGGTCCGCCCCGAGGAAGGACTCCCCGTAGATCTTGTAGACGTCCTCGGTGCCGGAGGGCCGGGCGGCGAACCAGGCGTTCTCGGTGGTCACCTTGATGCCGCCGATGGCCGCTCCGTTGCCCGGTGCCTCGGTGAGCACCGCCGTGACCGGCTCCCCGGCGAGGGTGTCGGCGGTGACCTGGGCCGGGGACAGCTTGGCGAGGCGGGCCTTCTCCTCGCGGGTGGCGGGGGCGTCGATGCGGGCGTAGGCGGGTTCGCCGAAGCGGCCGGTGAGGGCCGCGTAGTGCTCGGACGGCGTCTTCCCCGTGACGGCGGTGATCTCGGAGGCGAGCAGGGCCAGGATGATGCCGTCCTTGTCCGTGGTCCACACGGAACCGTCGCGGCGCAGGAAGGACGCGCCGGCCGACTCCTCGCCGCCGAAGCCGAGCGTGCCGTCGACCAGCCCGTCCACGAACCACTTGAAGCCGACGGGCACCTCCACGAGCGGGCGCCCGAGGTCGGCGGCGACCCGGTCGATCATCCCGGAGGACACCAGCGTCTTGCCCACGCCCGCGTCGGCCGGCCACTCGGTGCGGTGGGCGTAGAGGTAGGCGATGGCGGTGGCGAGGTAGTGGTTGGGGTTCATCAGCCCCGTGTCCGGGGTGACGATGCCGTGCCGGTCGGCGTCGGCGTCGTTGCCGGTCGCGATGTCGAAGCGGTCGCGCCGCTCGATGAGCGAGGCCATCGCGTGCGGCGACGAGCAGTCCATGCGGATCTTGCCGTCCCAGTCCAGCGTCATGAACCGCCAGGTGGGATCGGTGAGCGGGTTGACCACCGTCAGGTCGAGGCGGTGCTGCTCGGCGATGCGCCCCCAGTACGCGACGGAGGCGCCGCCGAGGGGGTCGGCGCCGATCCGCACGCCCGCCGACCGGATCGCGTCGAGGTCCAGGACGCTCGGCAGGTCGGACACGTAGGCGTCGAGGAAGTCGTGGCGGCCGGTGCCGGGCGCGGCGAGGGCCCGGGCGTAGGGGACGCGTCGTACGTCCTTCAGCCCGGCGGCGATGATCTCGTTGGCGCGGTCCTGGATCCAGGACGTGGCGTCGGAGCCGGCCGGGCCGCCGTTCGGGGGGTTGTACTTGAAGCCGCCGTCGGAGGGCGGATTGTGCGAGGGGGTGACGACCACGCCGTCGGCGAGGCCCGAGGTGCGGCCCCGGTTGTGGGTGAGGATGGCGTGGGAGACCGCGGGGGTCGGGGTGTAGCCGTCCGCGGTATCGATCAGGACGGTCACGTCGTTGGCCGCGAACACCTCCAGCGCGGTGATCCTGGCCGGCTCGGACAGGGCGTGGGTGTCGGCGCCGAGGAAGAGCGGGCCGTCGGTGCCCTGTGCGGCCCGGTACTCGCAGATGGCCTGGCTGGTGGCCGCGATGTGGTCCTCGTTGAACGCGGCCGCCAGTGACGACCCCCGGTGGCCGGAGGTGCCGAAGGCCACGCGCTGGCCGGGCTCGGCCGGGTCCGGGTGCAGCGCGTAGTACGCCGTCACCAGCCGGGCGACGTCGATCAGGTCCTCGGGGCCGGCCGGCTTCCCGGCTCGGTCATGCTGCATGCGCCCACTCCTCCGCATCGTCGGGCATTCGCTCGCGGACCCATCTTCCCCTGTCCGGTGCGCCGACACGGGATCGGTACCTGGGGTGGGCCGTGGTCAAGGTGAACACATGACCGAGGTGGAGGTGGTGCAGCTGCTCGTCTCGCCCGCGCACCGGCTGGCCGGGCGCCCTGCGGACGGGCCCTCGCCCGGTCCCGCCGACGAGCGCGTGCCCCGCGTCGAGGTGCGGGCAGGTCTCGGTCTGGTCGGCGACCGGTACTACGCGCGCCCGGCCCACCGGAACGCGGCCGTCACCCTCATGTCCGCGGAGAACCTGCCCCTGGACATCAACCCCGACGCCGACCTCCGGCACACCCGGCGCAACGTCCTGCTCCGGGGCGTCGACATCGACGCCTGGCTCGGGGCCACCGTCGCCCTGGACTGCGGTCGTGGTCCGGTGCTCTTCGCCGTGAACCGCCCCGCGCGCCCGTGCGCCTGGATGGACGTCACCGTCGGCCCCGGCGCCCAGCGTGCGCTGCGCGGGAGAGGCGGCGTCCGGTGCACGCCGTTGAGCGACGGTGCGCTCGCCCTCGGCCCGGCGACGTTCGAGGTGGTCGACGAGCCGGGCGGGGCGGTGTAGCCCTTCGGACGCACCCGTCCGGCACACGCCCGTCGCACCGTCGTCTGCCCGGCACACGCCCGTCACGCCGTCGACTACCCGTCACGCCGCCCCGTTCGCGCCGCGGGCGTCCGCGAGACAGGCGTCCGCGTCGCAGCCCCCCCCCCGTCTCGACGACGGCCCCGCCCCGGCCGGCCGCGGCACGGACCGTCGCCGACGAAGCCGGCCGGGACGTGTCAGATCCGGCCGCCGGTGAGCCGGGTGAGGGGACCGTGGGTGTGACGTCCCGCGCGGCGGCCCACCGCGTACGACGCGGCGCTCAGCGCGGTGATGCCGGCGCCCACGCCCGCGGCGACCAGCTTGCGGTTCGCGATGACCGTCCACGCGGTCTTCGCCCCGGCCGCGACCTGCTCCGACGTGGTGATGACCGCCTGACGCCCGGCTTCGACGCCCTTGGCCGCCGACTCCACGGCGCCGTTCGCGGCCCGGGCCGAACGCTGCGCTCCCGCCTTGGCCACTGACGCCGCGTCACCCGCCTTGTCCGCAGCGGACTTTCCGGCACGCGAGGCGGTGGCGGCCGCCTCGTCCGCGGCGCCGCCGGCCTTGACCTCGGCGGTCCGTGTGGTGCTGCGCTTCTGGTTCGTGTTCTTGTTCGGATCGCTCATGGACTCCGCTTTGCCTCTCACACCGGCGGCAAACGCGTACGTCGGGGTCCGACCGCCGCTCAAGGAGCCGATCAGGGGGCCGCGGGCAGGGTGCCGTCGGCGACGAGCCGGTGGGTCGGCGGCCGGCGGCCCCTCGTCGGGCACCGGCAACGGGTGAAGGGGCGCAGGTCGGAACCGGCGACGCGGGCGGCCCGGCTTCATCCGGGCGGTGAGATGCTCGGCGTCCCCGATGGCCGTGCCCACGCACAGGACGCGGGTCCGCCGCCCGTGCGGTGGCCTTGGGAGGCGGCGCGGACGGTGGGTCCGGGTGCCGACATGAGGGTGATCGCAACGACCCGGTCCGAGGCGTCGCCCCGGCCGACTCGGCGGGCTACGTTTGCCCTTGAGCGATCACGCAGCCGGACCGGAGGCATTCCCATGACCGAGTCGCCCGCCGTGAACGACGCCCGCCAGAGGATCAGGACGGACCAGCCCCACACGGCCCGCATCTGGAACTACTGGCTGGGGGGCAAGGACAACTACCCGGTGGACCAGCAGGCCGGCGACCAGATACGCCGACTGCACCCCGGCATCGGGCAATACGCCCTGGCCGACCGCGAGTTCCTGGGCCGCGCGGTGCGCCACCTCGCCGGCGACCGGGGCATCCGGCAGTTCCTCGACATCGGCACCGGACTGCCCTCCGCGGACAACACCCACGAGGTCGCCCAGCGCGTCGCTCCCGAGTCCCGCATCGTCTACGTCGACAACGACCCGATCGTCCTGGCCCACGCCGATGCGCTGCTCACGAGCACCCCGCAGGGCCGCACGGACTACCTCGACGAGGACCTGCGCAACGTCGACACCGTCTTGGAGCACGCGTCGCGCACCCTGGACATGAGCGAGCCCGTCGCGCTGGTGCTGCTGGGTGTCGTGATGTTCATCGAGGACGACGAGGAGGCGTACGGGATCGTGCGGCGGCTGGTCGGCGCCCTGCCCCGGGGCAGCCATCTCGTGCTGTCGCACACCGTGACCCGGCCGGACATGCCCGACGTCGACGCGGCCGTGGCCTTCTGGAACGAGCACGGCACGCCGAAGCTGACGCAGCGCACCCCGAACGCCGTGGCCCGGTTCTTCGACGGGCTGGAGCTGCTGCACCCCGGCGTGGTCTCCTGCAACCGCTGGCGCCCGGAGTCCGGTGACGGCGAACTCCCCGCCGAGGTCGCCATGTTCGGCGGGGTGGGCCGCAAGGCATGACCTCCGGCCGGTGACCGTTACGCCACCGCCGCGGTCGGCGGCAGCTGGGCCGGGCTCACCTGCTCGCCCAGCACTTGGGCCATGAACTGCACCAGCCACCGCTGCGCCGGGCTGCGCGAGGACTCGTGCCGCGCGTACAGGGCGATCTCGATCGGCTCGGTCTCGAAGGGGAGACGCACCAGTCGTACCCGGTGGGAGGCGGTGAAGACCTCTCCCACGTACTCGGGGACGATGGCGATCAGGTCGGTCTGCTCCAGCAGGTAGGGCAGCATCGAGAAGCGGGTGGCGTCCACGGCCACCCGCTCCAGGAGTCCGTGCGCCGCCAGTACCGCCCGGGGCGCGACGTGACCGCTCGGCCCGAAGACCGTCGCGTGGTGCTCGGCCGCGAGGTCCGGCAGTGTGACCTCGTCGCCCCGGATCCGGGGGTGGTCGACGGCGACCATCAGGACGTAGCGCTCCCGGAAGAGCGGGATGCGCACCGTCAGGTGCGAGGTGATCACCGGGGTGGCCACGAACACGTCGAGGTCGCCCCGGCGCAGCTGGCTCTCCGCGTCCTCCACGTCGAACGGCCGGACCGTGAACGACACCCCCGGCGCACGCTCGCGCGCGGCGGCCAGGAGCCTCGGCAGGAGGGTGGCCTCGCCGAGGTCGGAGAGGGCGATGGTGAAGCGGCCCGACATGGCGGCGGGGTCGAAGGCGTCGCCCTGCCGGACCGTCCCGTCGATCTCCGCCAGGGCGCGCTGGAGCGGCTCGTACAGCCGCCGGGCGCCGGCCGTGGGTGTCAGTCCGCGCCCGTTGCGGCGGAACAGCTCGTCGTCGAAGTGCCGCCGCAGCTTGCCCAGGCCGTAGCTGACGGTGGGCTGGGTGACGTGGAGCGTCTCCGCGGTGGCCGTGACGCTGCCGGTCTCGTACAGCAGGACGAAGACACGGGCGAGGTTGAGATCGAAGGTGCCCATATCGATGGACTCTATATCGGTTCGGCGAAACATCTATTGGTGCCCATGTCGCGGGGTCCCTAGCGTGTCCGGCATCACTTCGAAAGGAACGTCCGTGCCAACCGTGCGCCGCCTCTGCCACGATTTCCTGGACCGCCAGGGCCTCACGACCGTCTTCGGCAACCCGGGCTCCAACGAGCTGCCCTTCCTCGCCGACCTGCCCGACGGTTTCCGCTACGTCCTCGGTCTGCACGAGGGCGCCGTGGTCGGCATGGCGGACGGCTACGCCCAGGCGTCCGGGCGTCCGGTGCTGGTCAACCTGCACGCCGCCTCCGGTTCGGGCAACGCGATGGGGGCGCTGACGAACGCCGTGGCGTCCCGTACGCCGCTCGTGGTGCTCGCCGGGCAGCAGGTGCGGCCGGCCATCGGGCCGGAGGCCAACCTGGCCAGCGTCGACGCGCAGACCCTGATGAAGCCCCTGGTCGGCTGGGCGGCGGAGCCGGCGTGCGCCGAGGACGTGCCGCGGGCCCTCGCGCAGGCCGTCTTCGAGGCGCGGCTCCAGCAGCGGCCGACGTACCTCTCCGTGCCGTACGACGACTGGTCGGCCGAGGCCGGCGACAACGCCCCGGCGGTACTGGACCGGCGGGTCGAGCGGGCCTCGGTGCCCGGCGGTGAGCAGGCCCGCGCGCTCGTGGAGCGGGTCGCCGCCGCCCGGCGTCCCGCGCTGGTGCTGGGCGGCGACATCGATTCGGCCGGTCTCTTCGACGACGCCGTCCGGCTCGCGGAGCGTCTGGGCGGCCCGGTGTGGGCGGCGCCCTCGCTCTTCCGGCTGCCCTTCCCCAACCGGCACCCGCAGTTCCGGGGCGTGCTGCCCGCCGGCATCGCGCCCGTCTCGGAGGCATTCGAGGGGCACGACCTCGTCCTGGTGCTGGGCGCGCCGGTGTTCCGCTACCACGAGTACCTGCCCGGCCGCTATCTGCCCGAGGGCACCCGGCTCGTCCAGGTGACCGAGGACGCGTCGGCCGCCGCGCGGGCGCCGATGGGCGAGGCCCTGGTCGCCGATCCCGGCGCCGTCATCGGCCTGCTGCTGAGGTCGCTCGACGCGCGCGGCGAGCCCGCGGGCCCGTACCGGCCCGCGCCCGAGCCGCTCACCGCCGACGGACCGAGCCTCCACCCCGAGCAGGTCTTCGCCGCCCTGCGCGACGAACTGCCCGAGGACACCGCCTACGTCGTCGAGTCCACCTCGACCAACTCCGCGTGGTGGCGCCAGATGGATCTGCGCCGCCAGGGTTCCTACTACTTCCCGGCGGCCGGCGGACTCGGCTTCGGCCTGCCCGGCGCCGTCGGGGTGGCGATGGCCCAGCCCGGCCGTCCGGTCGTCGGCGTCATCGGGGACGGCTCGGCCAACTACGGCATCACCGCTCTGTGGACGGCCGCGCAGCACCGGGTCCCGCTGACGATCGTGCTGCTGCGCAACGGCACCTACGGGGCGCTGCGCTGGTTCGGCGGTCTGCTCGGGGTGCCGGACGCGCCCGGACTGGACATCCCGGGGCTGGACTTCACCCGCGTCGCGGAGGGCTACGGGGTGCGCGCCCAGCATGTGGGCGGGGTCGAGGAACTGCGGGCGGTACTCGCCGAGCGGCCCGACCACCCCCGCCTGATCCAGGTGGACACGGCACTCACCACGCCCTCCTGACACACCACTGGCCGAGCGCGCGGAGCCGCTGACGCGCTCGACGACCCGAAGATCCCGAAGAAGGGGAAGACGCATGACATTCCTGGACAGCGACGTCTGGGGCCGGAAGTTCTTCAGCGACGGCTGGCAGGACTCCCCCACCGAGCACCCGGTGACCGAGCCGGCGACCGGTGAACGGCTCGGCGCGGTGGGCCTGGCCACGGCCGAGGACGTGGCCAGGGCCGCGGCGCGGGCCGCCGAGGCCCAGCGGGAGTGGGCGGCGACGCCGCCCCGGCAGCGGGCCGCCGTCCTGCGCCGCGCGGGCGACCTCTTCGCCGAGCACGCCGCCGAGATCGAGGACTGGCTGGTGCGCGAGGCCGGCTCGGTCCGGTCCAAGGCCGCCTTCGAGGCGGGGCTCGCGATCGGCGAGTGCTTCGAGTGCGCGGGCCTGCCGACGCACCCGCAGGGCGAGGTGCTGACCTCCGAGGAGGCGCGCTGGTCGCTCGCCCGCCGCCGGCCGGCCGGTGTCGTGAGCGTGATCGCGCCCTTCAACTTCCCGCTGATCCTCGGTCTGCGTTCGGTGGCCCCGGCGCTCGCCCTCGGCAACGCCGTGCTGCTCAAGCCGGACCCGCGGACCGCCGTGAGCGGTGGCGTCGTCATCGCCCGGATCTTCGAGGAGGCCGGGCTGCCCGCGGGCGTCCTGCACCTGCTGCCGGGGGACGGCGCGGTCGGCCGGGCGGTCGTGGAGGCCCCGGAGGTCCGGGTGATCTCCTTCACCGGGTCCACGCCGGTCGGGCGGATCATCGGCGAGCAGGCCGGACGGCTGCTCAAGCGGGCCCACCTGGAGCTGGGCGGGAACAACGCGCTGGTCGTGCTGCCGGGCGCGGACGTGCCGAAGGCGGCGTCGGCGGGGGCCTTCGGCTCGTACCTGCACCAGGGACAGATCTGCATGACGACCGGCCGGCACATCGTGCACGAGTCGCTGGTGGAGGAGTACACCGCCGCGCTCGCCGCGAAGGCCGAGGCCCTGCCGGTCGGTGACCCGGCCCGCGAGGACGTGGCGCTCGGCCCGATCATCGACCGCCGCCAGCTGGAGCGGGTGCACGGCATCGTCACCGACAGTGTCGCCGCGGGGGCGAAGGTCGCCGCCGGCGGCGAGATCGTCGGCGCCGGCTACCGGGCGACCGTGCTGACCGGCCTGACGACCGAGATGCCGGCCTGGCGCGAGGAGATCTTCGGTCCCGTGGCGCCGGTCATCTCCTTCTCCACGCTGGAGGAGGCCGCGCGGATCGTCAACGACTGCGAGTACGGGCTCTCGGTCGGCATCCTCGGTGACGTCGGGACGGCGATGAAGCTCGCCGACCGGATCGACTCGGGCAAGGTCCACATCAACGAGCAGACGGTGAGCGACGAGCCGAACGCCCCCTTCGGCGGGGTAAAGGACTCCGGCACCGGGTCCCGTTTCGGCGGCGCCGCGGCCAATGTCGAGGCGTTCACCGAGACCCAGTGGGTCACGGTCCGCCCGGACATCGCCGACTACCCGTTCTGATCCGGCCGGCCAAGCGTCACGGCCCCCTTCGGCCGCCCCGGCCGCCCTTCCCGGCTCCGCTCACTCACACCCGTCCCCGGGGGGAGACTCATCATGGCTTCCACCACCACGTCCGGCGCGCCCGCGCGGACAGGCCGCGCCGGCAACAGCAAGTGGACGGTGATCCTCTGCTGGATCACCGTCCTGCTGGAGGGCTACGACCTCGTCGTCCTCGGCGCCATCATTCCCACCCTGCTCAAGACCCACCACCTCGGCATGACCGCGGGTGACGCGACCACCATCGCCACGCTCTCCCTCGTGGGCGTAGCCATCGGCGCGGTCTGCGTCGGTCCGCTCGCCGACCGGCTGGGGCGCCGCCGGCTGCTCATCGGCTCGGTGGTGCTGTTCTCCGTCTTCACCATCGTGGTGCCGCTCGCGACGTCCGTGTGGATGTTCGCCGCGCTGCGTCTCATCGCCGGCCTCGGCCTCGGCGCCTGCATGCCCGTGTCGCTCACGATGATGGCCGAGCACATGCCCGCCAGCCGCCGGGCGCGGGCCAGCACGCTGACGATGACCGGCTACCACACCGGTGCGGTGATCACCTCGCTGCTGGCCCTCCAGGTGACCGACAACTGGGAGATCCTCTTCTACCTGCTCGGCGTCGTCGGCCTCGTGGTCGCCGCCGTCCAGTGGTTCAGGCTGCCGGAGTCGGAGGCGTTCGTCCGGGCCGAGCAGGACGGGGAGCAGCGGGTGCCGTTCACCGAACTGCTCAAGCCGGCGTACCTGCGGGCGGGCATCGGCATCTGGGTCGCGTCGTTCATGGGGCTGCTGCTGGTCTACGGCCTCAACACCTGGCTGCCGAAGCTGATGAACGACGCCGGTTACCCGGTGCCGACGGCCGTCACCCAGCTCCTCGTGCTCAACGTGGGCGGTGTCGTCGGCCTGGTGCTCGGCGGGTTCGTCGCCGACCGGCGGGGCATCAAGGGCACCACGATGAGCTGGTTCGCGGTCTCGGTGGTCATGCTGGCGTGCCTGAGCATCAAGATGGAGAGCGACGTGATGCTCAACGTCGTCGTCTTCTTCACCGGCGTGTTCGTCTTCTCCGCCATGGTGCTCGTCTACGCCTACGTGACGAACTTCTACCCGGCCGCCGTGCGGAGCACCGCGCTCGGTTCGGCGTCCGGGATCGGCCGCATCGGCTCGATCGTGGGCCCGTCGATCACCGGTGCCCTGGTCTCCTCGGGGATCGGTCACCCGTGGGGCTTCTACTTCTTCGCCGCGGTGGCGGTCCTCGGTTTCCTGGCCGTACTGACCCTGCCGCGCACGGCGGCGGGCGTACCGGCAAAGGCCGTCGAGCCGGCCGCCTGAGGGCCCGGGCACGCGCGACGGGAGCAGCCGGGTGACTCACCCGGCTGCTCCCGTCTTCGTGAGGTACTTCTCGCAGCGACGTGGGGCGGCGTTCAGTCGCGGTCCACGTGCTCGCGCAGGATCTTGCCGTTCGTCGCGTCGACGTCCAGGGTCGTCTTGTTCCAGTTGTCGGTCGAGACCACGTCGACGGACCAGATGGCCTTCTGGTCGTCGTTCTCGTCGAGCTCGACGTGGGTCACGGTGCCCTTGGCCTTGTCGGTGGCCGCCTTGACGGCCTGCTCGGGCGTCTGGGTGGCCTTCTTCAGCAGGTCGGCGATCTGCTGCTTGTCGTCCGCGTCCTGGTCCTCGGCCTGGGTGCGGAAGACCTTGCCGGAGACCGCGTCGATGTCGATCCGGTGCACGGTGCCGTCGGAGGCCGCGACCTTCGCCTCCCACTCGGGAGCGCCCTGGCTGGGGGCCGGGTTCGGCGTGCTCGGGCTGGGCGAGCCGGTCGACTCGGTGGCCTCGGCGGACGTGCGCTTCAGCTCGAGGTCGACGAGCTTGCCCTCGGGGACCTCCTTGACGGCCGTGTCGGCGGCCTTGTCCCAGGTGACCTTCGCCAACGGGACCAGGGCCTGACGCTCGGACTGGTCGTCGGTCATGGTCTCGGAAGGAGAGGGGGAGGTGGTGCCGGTGCTGGTGCCGGTGGGGGATGCGGTGCTGGTGTCGGTGGGGGATGCGGTGTTGGTGGCAGGGGTGGTCTGGGCCGCCTCGGCGACACTGGAGCGTGTCGTGTCGGCGTTCGTGCAGCCGGTCACCAGCAGCACGGAACTGCCCAGCGCGCAGATGACGGCCATCGAACGAAGAGGCGGGAGACGTCGCACAGAGCTCATGCACCTCTCCGTAACCATATGACCGTCTTGTCATACCGGTATGGCCGGGAAACCACCTCAATGGCCGATCCGGCTCAGCGCGCCGGTACGAACACCGCCCGGTCCGTCGCCGTAAGGACTCCGGCCGGGAACGGAGGGCCGGGGCGGGGCCCGGCGCGCTCCAGCCACTCCCGGTAGGCGGTGGACTGGCGGGCCACCTCCCAGTACGCCTCCTCCAGCGCCGGGTAGACGGCGTCAAGCTCGGCCCGGGTACGCGCGGCCAGCAGCAGGCGTACGCCGAGGGGGTCGCCGTGCAGACGCCGTACCGCCGTGTCGGGGCGCGACTGGGAGCTGGGCTGGCAGACCGTGACGACCTCGCCGGTGGCGACGAGGGAGGCGGCGGTGTGGTAGTCGCCGTGCAGGACACGGGGGTTGAGCCCGACGGCGCGCAGCATGCGGTGCACTCCGTCCCACTCGCCGTCGACGGTGGGGTCGACCATCCAGCGGTCGTCGGCGAGGTCGGCGAGGCGGACCACGGGCCGGCCGGCCGCCGGGTGATCGGCGGGAAGCATGACGAACTGCGGTTCACGCTCCACGAGGACGCGCAGGCGCAGGCCCTCGGGGATGTGCAGCGGGCAGCCCTCGACCTCGTGCACGAAGGCGACGTCGAGCTGCCCGTCGGTGACCCTGCGCAGCAGGGCGTTGGCGGAGACGTCCATCTGGAGGGTGGGTTCCAGGCCGGGACGTCTGAGCCGGCGCAGCCAGCCGGCCAGGGCGCGGCTGGCGGTGGAGCCGACGCGCAGCCGGCTGTCGCCGCCGGCCGCGGCGGCGCGGGCCTCGCGGACCAGGGCGCTCATGTCGGCGAGGAGCGGACGGGCCCGGCCCAGGACCGTCCGGCCGAGCGGGGTGGGGCGGCAGCCGGTGCGTTCTCGCACGAACAGCGGCCCGCCCAGGGCCTGCTCGATCCTGGTCAGCTGTGTGCTCAAGGTGGGCTGGGCGACGCCCAGTTGACGTGCCGCCCGGTGCAGGCTGCCGGCGTCGGCTATGGCGCACAGCGCGCGTAGGTGCCTCACCTCGAGCTCCATGCAGGGAGCGTAAAGCGGAACAGTTGGTTGCGCCAGGTGAACAAAACGCGGCGGACCAGGGCGAGTTCTGCACTCCGGTCGAAGCTGTTTCCGGCGCCCGGCGGAGGCGAACGCCCGGTACCGGCCCCGGTGGTGATAGCTCCGCCCTATCACCGGTTGCCATCATCACAGCGGGCTGACGGGCGCTCCACACTCACCGGTGACGACTTCTCTCCCCACTCCCCCACACAAGGAGTCATCGATGCGCATCAGCCTGCCCCTGCTCTCCACCGCGGTCGGCCTCGGCCTGACGGTGGCAGCCCTCGGCACCGGACCGGCGGCGACGGCCGCCGCTCCCCAGGCGCCCGTCCAGGCCGCCCAGGTCGGCTACCGGTCCACCGCCGGCTCCGGTGAGGACGCCGCCGCCAACCGGGCGTTCTTCGAGGCGGTCATCAAGTCCGTCGCCGAGAAGCGCGCCGCCGCCCCGTCCTCCGCGGCGGCCGTCACCGTCTACTACAGCGCCGCCAACGCACCCAGCTTCCGCACCCAGATAGCCCGCTCCACCCAGATCTGGAACAGCTCGGTGTCCAACGTCAGACTCGCGGAGAGCAGCTCGGGCGCGGACTTCGCGTACTACGAGGGCAACGACTCGCGCGGCTCGTACGCGTCCACCGACGGACACGGCAACGGCTACATCTTCCTCGACTACCGGCAGAACCAGCAGTACGACTCGACCCGCGTGACCGCTCACGAGACCGGGCACGTGCTCGGTCTGCCCGACAACTACTCCGGCCCGTGCAGCGAGTTGATGTCGGGCGGCGGCCCCGGCCCGTCCTGCACCAACGCCTACCCGAACTCCGCCGAGCGCAGCCGGGTCAACCAGCTGTGGGCCTACGGCTTCGAGGCCGCGCTCGACAAGGCGCTGCAGAAGACCTCGCAGCGCTGACGTCCGGGCGCACGCACGAGCACGGGGGCGGCCTGCCGGGGCCGCCCCCGTGCTCGTGCGTGCGCCCACCGCTTGGGCAACGTCCCCCGGGGTACCCGGAGTTCACTCTTCAGCGATCTCCGAAGGAGCCCGAGGTGGACGAGCGCAAGGCACCCGTGGACGACGGTCCCGGCGAGCTGGAGCCGGGCACGCGCCAGCGCGCGCAGCTGCGCACCCGTGTCGCCGACATCGTGTGGACGGCACTGTGCGTCGTCCTCGCGCTGTGGGCCGTGTGGAGTGCCGTCGGTGTGGCGCGGGACGCCACGGCGTGGGCGTACTGCGTGGTGGCCTGGGTGCTGCTCGCCGCGGCGCTCGCCCTGCGGATGCTCGCGGTACGGCGCAGGACGTCGCTGTAGCGGCCCGGTTCAGGGACCGGGGGGCAGTGCGGCGAGCACCGCCCGGTGGACGGCGCGAGCCAGCCTGGCTCCCCACTCGGAGCGGGGGCCGGCGAAGGAGTGGACCTCGCCGCCGTCCCGCGGGGTGCGGGCGGCGACGCACACGGCGTCCGTGGGGGTGCCGGAGCAGTCGAGGCCCGCGTCCAGCAGCGCCTGGACCTTGGCCTCGGTGGCCGTCATCACCGCGTTGACCAGGGCCGCGTCGGTCAGCGCGACCGGGAGCGCGGCGACGATGTTGATCGTCCCCGGTGCGGTGGCCCCGGTGGCTCCCGCGTCGGGCGAGGCCGCCCACCCGCGCACCGAGATGCCCGCGGTCACCACCGCTTCGGCACCGCCGTCCCGCGCACCGGCACGGGCCGACACGTCGGCCGCCGTCATCAGGCCCACGCCCGGCCCCCGGGCGCCGGCGTCACGGGCCAGCCCGGCCAGGTGCCGGGCGGGGTCGGTGCGCCGGTAGCCGTGAGCCACCTGGGCGTTGAGCACCCACTCGCACTCGGCGATCCCGCCGCCCAGTACGGCGCTGCTGACCGTGCGCCAGCCCGGCCCCGGACGCCACAGCAGGGCGTGCAGCCGTTCGCCGTCCTCCACCCGCGTCAGGCACTCCGGGTCCAGCAGACGGACCCCGGTACGGGGCTGGGGCAGCAGGGCGGGCACCGGTCGGGGCTCCTCGTGGCGGTCGGGACGAACCGGATGATCGTACTCGGCACAGGTGCCGCGGTGGGACGGGGCCGGGCGGGCGCATTGCGGACCGCGTCCTGGGCACTTTCACTGGACTCAACTTCGCCGCGAGGCGTCGGATCGGAGGCCACGATGCTGTCCCACACCCTGGAGCATGGAGTCCTGGTCATCACGCTGGACCAGGACCCGGGAATCGACGGGCGGGCCGCGCTGACCACGCACATCACCAACCTGGTCGACGCGCACAAGCCGACCCCCGTCGTCATCGTTCTCACCGACCGGGCCGGCAGTCATGCCGCGGTCAGTGCCGTGCTCCGGGCCCATCAGTGGTGCGGTCGCCTCGGCGTGCTGATGAGCGTCGTCACCCACAGCGCGCCGGTCCGGCGGCTGCTGGAGAACAACGCCGACACCTCCGGTCCCCGGCTGGTCGTGCACGCCCGTGCCGACACCGCCATCGCCACCGCGTTCACCGCGGCGGCCTGAGACCGGGGCGCGTGCCCTGCACCGTCACCGCTGTCCGAGCCAGAGGTCGGGGCCGAAGACCTCGTAGTGGACGGCCGCGGCCGGCACACCGCGGCGCAGCAGGTCGCCCCGGACGGCGCGCATGAAGGGCACCGGGCCGCACAGGTAGGCGGTGAGCCCCCGGGGAAGTTCGAGGCCGGTGACGTCGGCGCGGCCGGCCGCCGCCTCCGGCGCCCCGTCGCCGGGCTCCTCGTACCAGAGGTGGAGCCGGGCGTCGGGCAGCGCGCGTACGAGGTCGAGCTGTTCCTGCCGGTGGGCGTGGTCGGCGGGGGCGCGGTCGGCGTGGACGACGGTCACCGGGCGGGTGGAGCCGGTGGCCGCCAGGTGGTCCAGCATGGACAGCACGGGCGTGACGCCGATTCCGGCCGAGGCCAGCAGCAGTGGTCCGTCACTCTCCTCCAGTGCCAGGTCGCCGAAGGGCGCGGACACGGTGAGGACGTCGCCCGGGCGGGCGTGCGCGTGGAGCCAGGAGGAGACCTCGCCGTCGGGCCGTCCGTCGCCCCGGACGCGTTTGACGGTGATGCGCCAGTCGGTCCGCCCCGGCGCCGCGGACAGGCTGTACTGGCGGATCTGCCGGGATCCGTCGGGCAGCGAGGACCGCACACTGACGTACTGGCCAGGACGGAACGGCCTCGTGGGGCGGCCGTCGACGGGCCGCAGCGCGAAGGAGACCGCGTCGGGAGTCTCCTCGCGCCGCTCGGTGATCTCCATGGAGTGCCAGACCTCGCCCTCCGCGACCTCCGCCTCCTGGTAGAGACGGGTTTCGACGGCGACGAGCGCGTTGGCCATCAGCCAGTAGACCTCGTCCCAGGCCGCGGCGACCTCGGGGGTGACGGCGTCGCCGAGCACGTCCGCTATCGCGGCGAACAGGTGGCGGTGGACGACCTTGTACTGGTCGGAGGTGACGCCGAGGGAGGCGTGCTTGTGCGCGATCCGGGAGAGCAGCGCGTCCGGGCGTGCGTCGGGGCGTTCCAGCAGCATGCCGGCGAACGCGGCGATGGAGCCGGCCAGGGCCCGCTGCTGCTCCCCGTTGGCCTGGTTCCCGCGGTTGAACAGGTCCCGCAGCAGCTCGGGGTGGGCGTCGAACAGCTTCCGGTAGAACAGCGCGGTGATGTCACCGATGGCCGCCCCCACCGCCGGGAGGGTCGCACGGACCACGGGGACTGACTGTTCGGAGAGCACAGCGACTCCTTAATCGGTAGATGGTATTCGTGTTTTATGGCACGGCTCGGCGCCGGGCGGGGGCAGCCCTCACCCCGAGGGGCGTGCCGTCAGGCCGATCAGGACCGGGCCGGTGGGCGAGGCCACCAGGTCGGCCACGGTCAACGGGTCGAGCGCGGCGTAGAAGGCCTCCTGCGCGTCCCGCAGCGCCCTGCGCAGCCGGCACGCCGCCCGCAGCGGACAGGGCGGGTCGTCCTCGCAGGCGACCACCTCGCCGTCCCCTTCGAGTTCGCGCACCAGCCATCCGACGGAGGCCTGCCTGCCCGCGCCGGTCAGCGCCAGCCCGCCGCCGCGGCCGCGCCGCGCCTCCACCACGCCGAGGTGCTGAAGGCGGGTGACGGCCTTGGCCACGTGCGTGTACGGCACGCCCATGACGTCGGCCACCTCACGGGTGGTCAGCGGGTCGTCGCCGTCTCTCGCGACCGCCAGGCGCATGACCGAACGCAGCGCCAGGTCGGTGAACTTCGTCAGCCGCACGGCCCGGACGCTATCAAACACGCATGATAGATTCGCATTTACTGACAGTAATGATCTTGTGGAGTGCGTCACGGGGCGCATGACGGACGGTGACGGCTGATGGCAGCGGACGACAGCGGCCCCCCGGTCGGGGGCGCGGCGGACACGCCCCTCCCCCGGGTCCTGTGCGACACGGCGGAACTCGTGTCGCTCGTCGGGGACGGGCCGGCCGGCGCCCTGTGGAAGCTCGCGGAACCGGGGCGGCAGCTCGACGCCAACGTCGTCCGCGTCCCCGCGGGCGGACGGGTCGGCACGCACACCGAGCCGGACCTCGACGTCCTGCTGCTCGTCCTGGCCGGCGAGGCGGCCCTCGTCTGCGCCGACGGCGAGCGACCGCTGCGCGCCGGTGCCCTGACCTGGCTGCCCCACGGTTCGGCTCGGGGCGTCGCCGCCGGCCCGGACGGCGTGACGTACCTGACCGTGCACCGGCGGCGTCCCGGGATGCGGATCCAGCCGCCGGACGCCGCCGACCGGCTGCGGCCCGGGGGCGGCTGAGCCCGGGTCAGCCGGCCCGTGCGGGAAGACCGATGCGGCCGTCACGCACCTCGGTGACCCGGTCGGCCGCGGCCAGATGGGCGTGGTCGTGGGTGACCAGCACGGTGGCGGTCCCGCGCTCCCGGGTGAGGCGGGTGATCAGGTCGATGACGGCCGCGCCACGCTCGTGGTCGAGGGCGCTGGTGGGTTCGTCGACGAGCAGCACACCGGGGTCGTTCATCAGGGCGCGGGCGATGTTGACACGCTGGCGCTGGCCGCCGGAGAGCTGGTGGGGCCGGCGGCCGGCCCGGTCCGCCAGACCCACCGCGTCGAGGAGTTCCATGGCCCGGCCGCGGGCAGCGCGCGCCCGGCGCCCGTCGATGTGGGCCATCACCTGGAGCTGCTCGGCCGCGGTCAGGGACGGCAGGAGGCTGGGCTGCTGGAAGACGATGCCGATCCGGTGCCGGCGCAGGTCCGCCAGCTCCCCGCGGCTCATCCCGGTGGTGTCGGCGCCGTCCACGGTGACGGTGCCGGAGTCGGGCGTGATGAGGGTCGCGGCCACGGCCAGCAGACTGGACTTGCCCGAGCCGGAGGGGCCGATGACGGCGGTCAGACCGCCCCGGGGGACTTCCAGGGTGACGCGGTCGAGGGCGGTCAGGCGGCCGTCGCCGTCGGGGTAGGTGAGGGTGACGCCGGTCAGGTTCAGGCTCATCGGGCGCTCCCCAGGGCGGTCAGCGGGTCGACGGAGGTGATGCGGCGGACGGCGAGGCCGGCCCCGAGCCCGCCGAGCAGGATCATCACGGCGGCCGGGACGAGGACGGTCGCGGGCGTGAGCACGAAGGGAACACCGGAGCCGGACACGGCGGCACCGAGCGCGGCGGCGCCGGCGATGCCGATCAGGGTGCCGCCGGTCAGCAGTACGACGGCCTGGCCGAGCGCGTCGCGCAGCAGTCCGGCGGTGGTGGCGCCGAGGGCCTTCAGCACGGCGACGTCGCCGCTGCGCTGGATCGTCCACACGGTGAAGAAGGCGCCGACGACCAGGGCGGAGATGGCGAACAGGAAGCCGCGCATCAGCTGCAGCGAACCGTTCTCGGAGGTGTAGGAGCCGATCGCGGACAGCGACGCGTCCTTGGTCACGGTCTCGGTGCCCGCCGCCCGGTCCGCCGCCGCGATGCCGGCACCGGATGCGGTGTCCAGGGCGATCACCGTGGCGGTGGGTCCGTCGGTGCCGCCGGCGGGCGGGGCGACGGCCTGCCAGGTGCCGAGGCTCGTCCACACCACGGGCGTGTGGCTGAAGGAGACGTCGTGACCGGTGAGGGCGACGGTCAGGCGCCGCCCGGCGAGGGCCACGGTGTCGCCCTCGCGTGCGCCGAGTTCCCCGGCCACGGAGCGCGGCACCAGTACCGTACGGTCGTCGACGCGGGCGCCGTCGGGTGCCAGGTGCGAGCCGGGTTCGACGCCGAAGACGGACACGCCGGTGCTCCGGTCGCCCGCGGTGGCCCTGGTGGTGGTGATGCCCAGCGGTTCGGCGCGGCGGACGCCGGGTGCCTGCGCCCACCGGCGCCACTGGTCCTCGGACACGGTGGAGTCGGCGTAGGACAGGTCCTGGCCACCGCTCGGTGCGGCGAAGGCGATCCGGTCGGCGGGCAGGGACGTGACGGCGGAGACGTTCTCCCGGGCCAGGCCCGCGGTCAGGCCGGACAACAGTCCGACCAGCAGGGTGATCAGTACGATGACGCCGCCCATCAGGGCGAACCGCCCCTTGGCGAACGTCAGGTCTCTCAAGGCGACAAACACGTCTTCGCCCGGCCTTTCGACAACGGTGGGAGTCAGGAACCTCTCGCCGACGCGATCGGCGAGGGCTCCACCGTCGCCGCTCGACGGCCCGTGGGCATCGCTCCTGGGCGGGCACTTCCGGGGCCGAAGGGTGCGGTCGGACTTGCAACTTTCGGCAGATGCCCGACCCCCGGCGCGGTCCGTAGGCTGGAGCGATCGTGAACGCGCTGACTCCCACCACCCGGGCCCTGACCTGGAGCCTGCACCTGCTCGTGGCCGGCCTGCTCGCCCTGGCGGCGGTGCGGGCGGTGTCGGACGGCCGGCCGCACGCCGCCGCCGTGGTCGCGGTGGCCGCGGTGGTGGGCCTGGTGTACGCCGTGGGCCCCGCGCTCGAACCCGTGCGTTCCTCCCGCCGGGCGGCCGCACTGTGGCTGGGGGCGGTCGGTGCGGTGTGGCTCGTGCTGCTGGCGCTGTCCGCCGAGGGGGTGTGGCTGGCGTTCCCCCTGTACTTCGTCCAGCTCCACCTGCTGTCCCGCCGGGCGGGACTGACGGCGGTCGTCGGCACGGCGGTCGCGGCGATCGCGGCGTTCGCCACCCACCAGGGCACCTTCACGGCGGCCACCGTGATCGGACCGGGGCTCGGGGCCGCCGTCGCCGTCGCGGTGGTGTGGGGCTACCAGGCGCTGTACCGCGAGAGCGAGCAGCGGCGGCGGCTCATCGAGGAGCTCACGGTCACCCGCGCCGACCTGGCCGACGCGCAGCGGGCCGCCGGGGTGCTGGAGGAGCGCGAGCGTCTCTCCCGGGAGATCCACGACACCCTCGCCCAGGGCCTGTCCAGCATCCAGTTGCTGCTGCGCGCCGCCGAGCGGGCCCTGCCCGACCGGCCGGGGTCCGCGACCACCTACGTGGGCCAGGCCCGCCGGGCGGCGCTGGACAATCTCGCCGAGGCCCGCCGGCTCGTCGCGGCCCTCGCACCGCCGGCCCTGGACGACACCACGCTCGCCGACGCGCTGGAGCGGCTGTGCGCGACCACGACCGACCGGCACCGTATCGACGTCCGTTTCCGCCTCACCGGCCGGCCCCGCCAGCTGGCCACCGCGCAGGAGGTCGCGCTGCTGCGGGTCGCGCAGTCCGCGCTGGCCAACACGGTCGGGCACGCCCGGGCCGGCCACGCCGAGGTGGCCCTGGCCTACCTCGACGACTCGGTCACGCTCGGTGTCACCGACGACGGGGTGGGTTTCGACCCCGGCGCCGCGTCCGCGCGCGGTCCGGACGCCGGCGGGTTCGGCCTGCCGGCCATGCGGGCCCGTGTGCACGCCCTGGACGGCACGCTCACCGTCGAGTCCGCCCGGGGACACGGCACCGCGCTCACCGCACGGCTCCCGCTCGCGCCCCCGACCGTCCCCAAGCCCGAGCCCCGTCCCGGGCCGGAGCTCCACGCCCCCGAGCCCGAGCCCCGTCCCGGGCCGGAGCCCCACGCCCCCGAGCCCCGTCCCCGGCCGGAACCCGACCCCCACGACCCCAAGGCCCAGCCGTGACCGACACAGCTCCGACACCGATCCGTCTGCTGCTCGCCGACGACCACCCCGTCGTCCGCGCGGGGCTGCGCGCGGTGCTGGAGACCGAGGAGGGCATCACCGTGGCCGCCGAGGCCGCGACCGCCGAGGAGGCCGTCGCCCGGGCGGGACGGGGCGACATCGACGTGGTGCTGATGGACCTGCGGTTCGGCGGGGGCATGGGCGGCGCGGAGGCCACGGCCGCGATCACCGCGCGCGCCGGTGCGCCGCGGGTCCTGATCGTGACGACGTACGACACCGACGCCGACACCCTGCCCGCCATCGAGGCCGGTGCCACCGGCTATCTCCTCAAGGACGCGCCGCCCGAGGACCTCGCCGCGGCGGTGCGCACGGCGGCGGCGGGCCGCACCGCGCTGGCGCCCACGGTCGCCGACCGGCTGCTGACCCGTCTGCGGGAGCCGCGGACCTCGCTGACCCGCCGGGAGACCGAGGTCCTGTCCCTGGTCGCCGAGGGCCTGTCCAACCAGCACATCGCCGCCCGGCTCCATCTGACCGAGGGCACGGTCAAGTCCCACCTCGCCCGGGTCTACACCAAGCTCGACGTGGATTCCCGCACCGCCGCGGTCGCCGCCGCCACGGCCCTCGGTCTCATCCGGCGCTGAGCCGGAATTCGGTTCACCAGCGCGCTCCGCATCCAGGTGTACGTTGAAAACAAGACATGGACGGCCCGTCCCACGGTTGTCCTCCCGTCCTTCGTGGGAACCCTTGCAACGGAGCGAGGAGGAGACGGCATGGACGACTGGCGCGAGTTCGCCGAGCAGATGGCGTCGCTGGCGCGCGATCTCCTGGCGCAGGAGTCGGTGAACGACACGCTGAAGCGGATCTCGTTCTCAGCCACGGAACTGGTCGAGGGCTGCGACGCCGCGGGCATCCTCATCCTGCGCGGCAGCCACGTGCAGTCCCTCGCTCCGACCGGCCAGGTGGTCGTCGACAGCGACGAACTGCAGGGGCGCGTCGGGGAGGGACCGTGCTTCGACGCCGCACGGACCACCGAGGGGCAGCGGCAGTTCCGGATCGCCGACTTCACCGACCAGGCCCGGCGCTGGCCCAAGTACGTGCCCGAGGCACGCAAGCTCGGTCTGGGCAGCATGATGGGTTTCCTGCTGTTCACCGAGGACGAGGACCTGGGGGCACTGAACCTCTACTCCTTCAAGCCGGGGGCGTTCACGGAGGCCAGTGAGACGGCCGGCTGGCTGCTCGCCTCGCACGCCGCGGTCGCCTTCTCCAGCGCCCGTACGCACGCCCAGTTGCAGCAGGCCATCGGTACCCGGCACACCATCGGTGAGGCCATGGGCATCCTCATGGGCAGACACCGCTTCACCGAGGACCAGGCCTTCGCCGCGCTGCGCCGGTACTCGCAGGACCACAACGTGAAACTCCGCGAGGTGGCCCGCCGGGTGTGCGAACAGGGCGGCCTGCCCTGAGCCGCCGCTCGGCCGGTGCCTCACCCGGGGCACGGCCGGCCGGAGGGCGTACCGCTGGGCGACAGCGGGCACACGTCAGCGGTGACCTTGGCTGATTTCCTCTTCGCGGTGCTCGGGGCGGGCGCGCTCGCGGCGGCCGTGCTGCCGCGGCTGGTGGCGGGACGGCCGCTGTCCATGCCGCTGGTCTTCCTCGCCTTCGGCGTCGCCCTGCAACTGCTGCCCACTCCGCTGCCGGAGATCGACCCGGTCCGCGACCGGGTGTGGGTGGAACACCTCACCGAGATCTGCGTCATCGTCTCCCTGATGGGTGCCGGCCTCGCGCTGAACCGCCCGTTCGGCCTACGGCGCTGGCAGGCACCCTGGCGGCTGATCGGCGTCACCATGCCGCTGACCGTCGCGGCCACCGGACTGCTGGCCTGGTGGCTGCTGGACTGGCCGCCGGCCGCGGCACTGCTGCTGGCGGCCGTGCTCGCGCCCACCGACCCGGTGCTCGCCTCCGAGGTACGGGTGGGTGCGCCCACCGACTCCGAGCACGACGAGGACGAGGTGCGCTTCGCGCTCACCAGCGAGGCGGGACTCAACGACGGCCTCGCCTTCCCCGTCGTCATGGCGGCGATCGCGCTGACCGCGGCGGCGGGCACGGGGCTGTCCGGCGACTGGGTCGGGCACTGGCTGCTGGTCGATGTGCTGTACAAGTGCGTGATCGGCGTCCTGGCCGGCCTGGTCGTCGGCAAGCTGCTCGGCTGGCTCTTCTTCCGGGCAGGCCGGCAGGCGGTACGGCTGTCCGAGCACCGGGAGGGCTTCGTCGCCCTCGGTGCCACGTTCCTCTCCTACGGGGTCACCGAACTCGCCCACGGCTACGGTTTCCTGGCCGTCTTCGTCACCGCCTGCCGCATCCGCGCCGCCGAGCGCGACCACGGCTACCACGCCGTGCTCCACGACTTCGTCGAGCAGGTGGAACGGCTGCTGACCGCCGGGCTCCTCTTCCTGCTGGGCGCGTGCGTCGCGCAGGGCGCCCTGGCCGACCTGACCTGGCGGGGCGCGGCCGTCGGTCTGCTCGTACTGCTCGTCGTCCGGCCGGTGACCGGCTGGGTCGCGCAGTTCGGCGCGGCGGCCGGCCCCCGGGAACGTCTCGTGACCGCGTTCTTCGGCATCCGCGGCATCGGCTCGCTGTTCTACCTGGCCCACGCGCTCGGTACGGAGGGCTTCCACGTCCCGGCCGGTGAGCTGTGGGCCGTGGTGGCGTTCACCGTGCTGGCCTCCGTCGTCCTGCACGGGGTGACGGCCTCCCCCGCGATCTCCCGCCTCGACCGGCTGCGGCTGCTCAAGGCCCACAGCCGCCGGCGCACCGGACGGAAACCGAACGAGGACGACGTGGCCGGCGAGCGAATCTGATCCGCCGCCCAGGGAACCGACCCGAAGCACGCGGGAGTTGAGCAATACCCTTCACAATCAGATCACTAACTCCCCTATAGTGATCGCCTGTTGCGTGCCGTGGGACAGATGTTCGGCGCGTGCCCGCCCCGAAGGACGACACGAGGGCCGCTTCGGTGGCCTGGCGAGGACCCCGACAGATGACCGCCCCCGCCCGCCCGGACGCCCGCCCCGCTCCCCGTGCTCTCATGGCCGTCGCACTGCCCTGCGCGGTGGTGTCGGCGCTCGCCGTCGGCGGTGCCGTCGCCGCGGCACCCTCCTCGGTCCGCGTTCCGCTCGCCCTGGGCGCGAGTGCCGCGGCGATCCTGCTCTGCGTGGCCGTGACCGCGGCCGTGCACGCCGTGCGCGGGGAACGGACCACTCGCCGGCTGCTGGAGGCGGCCCGCACGGAGGCCGACGGACTCGCTCGGGACCGGGCGCGGCTGGCCGACCGGGCGCGCGAGGAGCAGGAGCGCCTGCGGGCGGAGGCGGAACACGAGCGAGCGCGCCTCCTGGCGGAGTTCGACGGGGAACGCAGGCGACTGGCCGACGGGTTCGAGCAGGAACGCAGGCGGCTCACCGAGGACTTCGAGCGGGAGTCCGAGCGGCTCGCCGAGGGCTTCGACCAGGAGCGGGCGGGACTGGCCGAGCAGCGGGCCCGGGAGGTCGCCCGGCTCACCGAGGAGGCCACGCGGCTGCGGGCGCGGCTCGACCAGGCGTCCGGTGAGCGGGCGGCCGCCGTCGCCGCGACCGCCAACGCGGCCGGCCGGATGCAGGCGCTGGCCACCGGGACCCTCGCCGACCTGCGCGCCATGGAGGAACGGCACAGCGACGAGGACGTCCTCGCCGACCTGCTGCACCTCGACCACCGCACCGCGCAGGCGGGCCGGCTCGCCGACTCCGTCGCCGTCCTCACGGGGGCCCGCTCCGGGCGCCGTTGGGCCCGCCCCATCGGCATGGAGTCCATCCTGCGCGGCGCCATGGGCCGTATCGCCGGCTACCAGCGGGTGCGGGTGCACTCGGTCAGCGACGCCGCGGTCGCCGGGCACGCCGCCGAGGGTGTGATGCACGCGCTGGCCGAACTCCTGGACAACGCCGCGAACTTCTCGCCACCGACCGCCGAGGTCCACGTGTACGTCGAGGAGGTGCCGGCCGGTGTCATCGTGTCCGTGGAGGACAGCGGGCTCGTGATGGGCGAGGTGCAGCTGCGCCGCGCCGAGCGGGCGGTGTCCGGCGAATCGGCCGGGCTGGGCGGGCTGACCGGGACGCGGCTGGGCCTGGCCGTGGTGGGCCGGCTGTCGGCCAAGTACGGGCTGAAGGTCTCCTTCCGGCCGTCCGCGCGCGGCGGTACCGGCGTACTGATGCTGGTCCCCCAGGACATCCTGAGCGGCCCGTCCGCCACCGACGGGCCGACGCAGGCCGCGGCCCGGTCGGCCGCTCCCCCGCGGACCGGGACGCTGTCACCCACGCCCCTGCCGACCGAGGCACCGTCGAGAGAGACACGGTCGGCGGAGACACGGTCGGCGGAGACACCGTCACCCACGCACTCCAGAACCGGGGCTCCGTCGACCGAGCCGCCGGCCGGCCCGCCACGCACGCCCGCGTCCTCCACCCCGCAGTCACCCGGCACCGGGTCCGCCTCCGGCGACCTCGGCCCCGAGCCCCTGCCCGCGCACGAGTCCGCGGACCGGGAGGACGGTCCCGGCACGCCGGCCGACTCCGCCGGACCGGACACCGGGCTGCCCAGACGCCGCCGCGGCCGCACCCTCGCCGCCGCCGAACGCGCGCGGGCCACCGCCCGGGCCGCCGAGCCGCGCGCCACCCCCTCCGCCGAGGACGCGAAGACGCGTGCGGCCCGCTTCAGCAGCTTCCGTCAGGCCGTACGGGCCGCGGGCCCCGCCCCCGAGGCTCCTCGGGACGACGCCCCGCCGGCGGACCCCACCGCAGCCCCACCGGCCGAGACGGCCCCCGACCACCCGTCCCACTCGCACGCGTACCCGGAAGGCGACACCACTTCATGACCGGCTCGACCACCGCCGACGAGAAGCTCACCTGGCTCATCGAGGGTCTCCTGGAGCGCACTCCGGGCGCGCGGCACGCGCTCGTCCTCTCCCGGGACGGCCTCAAGCTGTGCCGCACTCCGGAGCTCTCCGTCGACCAGGCCGACCAGCTGGCCGCGATCGCCGCCGGCATCCAGTCCCTGTCGCACGGCGCGTCCGTGGAGTTCGGCGACGGCAGCGGCGGGGTGCGGTCGGCCATGACCGAGTTCTACGGCGGCGTCCTGTTCATCGTGGAGGCGGGCGAGGGCGCACACCTGGCGGTGGTCACCTCGGAGGACGCCGACGCGGGGCTGGTCGGGCACAACATGAGCGAGCTGATCGAGCAGCTCGGCGACCACCTGACCGCGCAGCCCCGTACGTCATGAGCCGGCCCGGCAGGGACGACGCTCCCGACCGCCTCTACACGCTCACCCAGGGACGCAGCCGGTCGGGCCCCGGCAACCCCTTCGACCTGGTCACCCTGGTCGTCGCCGAGTGCGAGCCGGCGCCCGGCATGCAGTCGGAGCACACGGCGATCCTGCGGATGACCGAGGCCCCCACGGCCGTGGTGGAGATCGCCGCCGAGCTGCGGCTCCCGGTCAGCATCACCAAGATCCTGCTCGCCGACCTGCACGCCGCGGGCCGGGTGAGCGCGCGCCATCCGCGCACCGCAGCCGTCCCCGACCCCGAAACCCTGGAGCAGGTGCTCGTTGGACTCCGCAACCTCTGACACCCGCACCCCGCTGGGTGCGTCCGCCGACAACGGCCTGAAGATCGTGGTCGTGGGCGGCTTCGGTGTCGGCAAGACGACCCTGGTCCGCTCGGTGAGCGAGATACGCCCGCTCAACACCGAGGAGACGATGACGCAGGCCGGCGAGTCGGTCGACGACACCAGCGGGGTGCGCGGCAAGTCCGCGACGACCGTGGCCTTCGACTTCGGCCGGATCAGCCTCGACGCGCGCAACGTGCTGTACCTGTTCGGCGCGCCCGGCCAGGAGCGGTTCTGGTTCCTGTGGGACCGGCTGTTCTCCGGCACGCTCGGCGCGGTGGTCCTGGTCGACACCCGGCGCATCGACGACTCCTGGTACGCCATCGACCGGCTGGAGCACCACGGCACGCCCTTCATCGTCGCCTGCAACGACTTCGGCGGTCCCCGGCACGCGCCCGAGGCGGTCCGCGACGCCCTCGACCTGGACCCGCGGGTGCCGCTGGTCCCGTGCGACGCCCGGTCCCGCGAGTCCGGCAAGCAGGTGCTGATCACGCTGGTCGAGCATCTCCGGGCCCACTACGCCGACCGGGCGGCCCTGCCCCGACAGGAGTTCGTGTGAGCACCGACGCGACCGGCGCCGTACCGCTCGGCGGCCCCCGCTTCCAGACCGAACCCGCCCTGCTGTACCGGCAGATGCGGCGTGAGCACGGTGCCGTCACCCCGGTCCTGCTGGACGGTGACGTCCCTGCCTGGCTGGTGCTCGGATACCGGGAACTGCACCAGGTGACCGGCGATCCGGCGCTGTTCAGCCGGGACTCCGGCCTGTGGAACCAGTGGGAGAACATCCCCGAGGACTGGCCGCTGCTGCCGATGATCGGCCGCGGGCAGCCGTCGATCCTCTACACGGTCGGCGAACGGCACCGCGAGCGCGCGGCGATGATCAGCAACGCGCTGGAGGCGGTGGACCCGCACGTGCTGCGCGGCCACGCCGAGCGGTTCGCCGACGAACTCGTCGACCGGCTCTGTGCCAAGGGCGAGGCCGACCTCGTGGGCGACTACGCCATGCTGCTGCCGGTCCGCGTGCTGGCCCGGCTGTACGGCTTCTCCGACGAGCAGGGCCCGGCCCTCGTCACCGCCCTCAACGACATGATCGACGGCAGGGAGCGGGCCATCGCCGGCCAGGCGCACCTCGCCACGTCGATGGCGGGTCTGCTCGCCGACCGGAAGGCGGCGCCCGCCGACGACGTCGCCTCCCGGATGCTGGCCGACGAGAGCGGCTTCAGCGAGGAGGAGGTCGCCCAGGACCTGATGGTGATGATGGCCGCGGGCCACCAGCCGACCGCCGACTGGATCGGCAACTCGCTGCGCCTGATGCTGACCGACGACCGCTTCGCCGCCTCCCTCTTCGGCGGCCGCAACAGCGTCGCCGAGGCCATGAACGAGGTGCTGTGGGAGGACACGCCCACGCAGAACGTGGCCGGCCGCTGGGCCGCGCGCGACACCCGGCTCGGCGGGCGCCACATCCGCGCCGGCGATCTGGTGCTGCTCGGGCTGCAGGGCGCCAACTCCGACCCGCAGGTCCGCACCGACGGCTCCGCGCTCACCGGCGGCAACAACGCGCACTTCTCCTTCGGTCACGGCGAGCACCGCTGCCCGTTCCCCGCGCAGGAGGTGGCCGAGGTCATCGCGCGCACGGGCATCGAGGTCGTCCTCGACCGGCTGCCGGACATCGACCTGGCGGTGTCCGCCGCCTCCCTCACCCGTCGCCCCTCGCCCTGGCTGCGGGGGCTGACCGAGTTGCCCGTGCGGTTCACCCCGACCCCTGCCCTGGGAGGCACGTCAGCATGACGACCGGCACCGAAGAAGCCCGGATCCCGCTGGACCCGTTCGTCACCGACCTGGACGGTGAGAGCGCCCGGCTGCGCGCGGCCGGACCGCTCGCCGCCGTGGAACTGCCGGGCGGCGTGCCCGTCTGGGCGGTGACGCACCACGCGGAGGCCAAGGCCCTCCTCACCGACCCCAGGCTGGTCAAGGACATCAACGTGTGGGGGGCGTGGCAGCGCGGCGAGATACCCGCCGACTGGCCACTGATCGGGCTGGCCAACCCGGGCCGCTCGATGCTCACCGTGGACGGCGCCGAGCACCGCCGGCTGCGTTCGCTCGTGGCGCAGGCACTCACGGTGCGCCGGGTGGAGCACATGCGGGGGCGGATCACCGAGCTGACCGACCGGCTGCTGGACGAGCTGCCCGCGGACGGCGGGGTCGTCGACCTGAAGGCCGCCTTCGCCTACCCGCTGCCGATGTACGTCGTCGCGGACCTGATGGGTATCGAGGAGGTGCGGCTGCCGCGGTTGAAGGTGCTGTTCGAGAAGTTCTTCTCGACGCAGACACCGCCCGAGGAGGTCGTCTCGACCCTCACCGAACTGGCCGGGATCATGGGCGAGACGGTCGCCGCGAAGCGCGCGGCGCCGGGCGACGACCTGACCAGCGCGCTGATCCTGGCCTCGGAGGACGGGGACCACCTCACCGACGCGGAGATCGTCTCCACACTCCAGCTGATGGTGGCCGCCGGGCACGAGACCACGATCTCGCTGATCGTGAACTCCGTGGTCAACCTGTCCACGCACCCCGAGCAGCGGGCCCTGGTGCTCTCGGGGAAGGCCGACTGGTCCGCGGTGATCGAGGAGACGCTGCGCTTCTCGACGCCGACCTCACACGTCCTGATCCGCTTCGCCACCGAGGACGTCCCGGTCGGCGACCGGGTGATTCCCGCCGGGGACGCGCTGATCGTGTCGTACGGCGCGCTGGGCCGGGACGAGCGGGCGCACGGCCCGACGGCGGGCGACTTCGACATCACCCGCACCTCCCCGAACCGGCACATCTCCTTCGGGCACGGACCGCACGTGTGCCCGGGCGCGGCCCTGTCCCGGCTGGAGGCCGGCGTGGCGCTGCCCGCGCTCTACGCCCGCTTCCCGCGCCTGGACCTGGCGGTGCCCGCGTCGGAGCTGCGCAACAAGCCTGTGGTCACGCAGAACGACCTGTTCGAGCTGCCGGTCAGGCTGGCCTAGCGCCCTCCCTGTGGGGCCCGTACCTTCACCCGTGGGGCGTTTGCTCCGCGCCCTGCGGGTAACTCCGGCATTCCGGACGCCGATCCGTTCCGGCACGCCGGCGTCGGCACTGTCGTAGGACACCCCGGGAGGCGCCATGTGGAAGCGCAAGGGCAGGAAGGGCCGTCGCGCCGCGAGGCCGGTACCCATGGAGCTGTGCGACCTGTGCGCCAGGGTCTTCCCCGAGGACGAAGCCGTGCGCGGGTACGTGCCGGACTCCTCCGCGGCGCACGCCACCCAGCCGTGCTTCGACGGGCTGCGGCTCATCACCGCGTGCTGCGACGACCACTTCGACGTGATCAAGGACGGTTACGCACACCGGCCCTTCGTCGAGGAGGAGCTGTGGGCGGCGAAGCTCACCCGGGCCCTGACCACGGGGCCGCCGGCGCTCTCCATGGACCAACTCGGCTGCCGCACCGGCCTCCAGGACCCGCAGATACGCGCCGCCATCGCCTGGCACAACGAGCGCATGCGCGAGCAGCAGCGCACCGACCCCTGATCGCCCCGGCGCGGTCCGGGGAGTCCCGCTCCAGGGTGCCGTCCTGCGCCCTGCCGTCCGGGCCGTCGGTGGGATCTCGAAGGCGTGCGTGTCGACCGCTTCGCCCCCCCCCGGACGGTCCGGTGCCCGCGCGGCGGGTCCGGTGACGGGCGTCAGCGGGTCGTCCTTCGGGCGCCCTGCCCGTGCCCTCCCGCGGGCGGCCGGTCGGCGCCGCCCTCCAGCGTGATCACCGTCTTGATGTCGTCGGGGCTCCGCTCGAAGGCCCGGGTCGCCCGCGCCAGGGGCACACGGCGGGTGAGGAGCCGGTGGAGCCAGTCCACGTCGGCCCGTGCCAGCGCGTCGGCGGCCTGCCGGAAGTGGCGGAGGTTGGCGTTGACGGAGCCCACCACGACGTCGTTCTCCAGCACGATGTCGCGGTTCACCGTGCCCGCGTCGACCGTCAGGGACCGGCCCGCGGGCGAGACGCCGGTGAGGCAGACGATGCCGTACGCCGCCGTACCGCGGATCGCGTCGAACACCACCCGGCCGGCGCCGGTGGCCTCGACCACGACGTCGGGGCGCAGGTCGGCGAGCACCTCGTCCGCCGCGTCGCTGTGGTAGCCGGCGCCGAGGGCGCGCACGAGGTCCGGCTTGGGACCATCCGTGACCCGGTCCAGGACGTGCACGTCGAGGCCGCGCTGCCGGCCGAGCAGGGCGGCGAGCAGCCCGATGGGGCCGGCTCCGGTCACCAGTACGGTGCGGGGTTCGAACCAGGCCCGGGCGCCGACCCTCTCGATCTGCTCCCAGGCCTTGGCCACGACACTGGTCGGCTCCATGAGTACGCCTGCGAGTCCCAGGTCCGCGTCGATCCGCACCGCGTAGTCCGTCTCCAGGCACCACAGCTCGGCGCCGTAGCCGTCGAGTTCCTTGATGCCGCGTTCGCGGTAGCGGCCGTTGCGGCACATGTCGAACTCGCCGTGCGCGCAGGCGCCGCACGGCTCCGGGTCCGGGCGTCGCACCACGCCCACGACCAGATCGCCGGGGCCGAAGCCGCTGCCGTGCGGTGCCTCGACCACGCGGCCGAGGGACTCGTGGCCGAGGACCAGCCGGTCGTGGTGCGGCGGTGCCTGGCCGTATATGCCCGAGGCGATCTCCCGGTCCGTGCCGCAGACGCCGAGGGCGATGCCCTGGACCAGGAGTTCCCCGGCAGCCGGTTCCGGGTCCGGGACCTCCTCCACGCCGAGCGATCCGTCCCGGCCGGGGCGGACGGTCAGTGCGCGCATGGTCATCCTCTCGGCTCGCCTCCCCGGGGCCGGTTCCCCGCATCGCCGGGCCCATGCGGCGACCGTGTGCGGCGTCCGGGTGGTGTCACGTTTGCCCGGCCCCTGCCGGGTCACTCAGGTGCGCGTCCACGAGCCATCGAAGGGACCGCCCGAGGAGCACTCCGTGAACCGGTTCTGGCAGCCGTTCCACCGTGTGTGGGACCGGCTGGCCGCCTCCGCCCTCGTCCGGCGCGGCCGGGACCTGGAGCTGATGCACCGTGCCATGGGGTTCGCCACCCTCGCCCTGGTCACGCTGGCGCCGCTGCTCATCGTGGTGGCCGCCTTCGACCCGCTGGGACGCGGCGGTTTCGGGGCCTGGCTGGCCGACGGCATGGGGCTGTCCGGCCGGTCCGCGCGGGTGCTGACCGACATCATCAGTCCGCCGACCAAGGTCATCGGCACCACGAGTGTGTGGGGCGGTATCGCGCTCGCCGTGTTCGGCGTCTCCTTCGCGGCGAGCGTGCAGAACGGCTACGAGCGCATCTGGGAGCTGCCCTCCGGCCCGTGGCACCGGGTGTGGCGCCAGCTGACCTGGGTGGTGATGCTGACCGCCTACCTCTACCAGGAGGTGCAGACGCGGACCGCGCTGCACGGGTCGGTGCGGATCGCGTTGTCCACGGCGACGGGCATGCTGTTCTTCTGGTGGGGGCAGCATTTCCTGCTCGGCAGCCAGGTCCGCTGGCGCGATCTGCTGCCCGGGGCCGTCGCGACCATGATCGGCCTCATCGGGCTGCGGGGCTTCTCGTACCTGGTCTTCACTCCGCTCATCCTGGACAACGCGATCAGCTACGGCACCGTCGGCATCGTGCTGGTGGTGGAGTCCTGGCTGATCGGGGTCGGGTTCGTCGTCTTCGGCGGCGCGATGGTCGGCCACTGGTTCTGCGAGCACCACTGGTGGACGCGGACCGTCGACCGGGAGTGAGTGTCAGGGGTCTCCTTGTCCGGCCACGGGGCGGGCGGCCGTGCCGAGGCCGGCCCGCCCCCGCCTGCCGGCCCCCGGCACCGGATGTCGTGGCACCCGTCCTCCTGGGCTACGTCCGGGCCCTCCGGGCCGAGCGCGCGGTCCGTCGCGACACCGCCTCGGCGGCACCTGGCCGGGAGCGCCGGCGCATGCCGTCGGCGAGCGCCGCGGCGGCCGTCCCGGTCACGGCGGCGGCCAGGGCGAGCGGGCGGCGGTGGCGGGAGAGCCAGAACTGGAGACTGCGCGGGTGGGCCTCGTCGTCGAAGATCCCGTGTGCGCCGAAGTCGGCCGGAGCGGTGTCGTCCGGCGGCTTCCAGAGGTTGACCGGTCGGGACGGGTCGACGGGTTCGCCGGTCTGCTGCCCGTCGTAGCCGGTCCGGGCCAGGTAGCGGTCCAGCAGTCCCGGGGCGAGCTTCTGGCCGAGCAGGGTGGCGACGGTGGAGCCACCGACCCAGTACTCGCGCCGCTCGGGCCGGTCCGCGGCGTGCAGGACCGCCTCGGCGGCCACCTCGGGCTGGTAGACCGGGGCCACCGGGCGGGGGTGGCGCGGCAGCCGGGTGAGCACCCAGCTGAACTGGGGCGTGTTGAGCCCGGGCATCTGGACCATGGTCACCCGCACCCCGCTGCGGTCGTGCAGCAGCTCGCAGCGCAGGGACTCGGTGAAGCCCTGGATGGCGTGCTTGGCCCCGCAGTACGCCGCCTGGAGCGGAACGCTGCGCTGGGCCAGGGCGGAACCGACCTGGACGATGGTGCCGCGGTCGCGCGGGGTCATGCGCCGCAGGGCGGCCTGGGTGCCGTGGACGAAGCCGAAGTAGGTGACCTCGGTGGCCCGTCGCAGCTCCTCGGGCCTGATCTCCGCCACGGGCGCGAAGACGGTCGAGAACGCGGCGTTCACCCACACGTCGATCGGGCCGAGTTCCTCCTCGATCCGGTCGGCCGCCGCGTCCACGGCATCCGCGTCGGCGACGTCCACCACCAGCGGCAGCGCACGTCCGCCGGCCTCCCGGACCTCCTGCGCCGCCCGTTCGAGGGCGTGCTCACCGCGCGCGAGCAGGGCCACGGAGCTCCCGCGGGCGCCGAAGGCACGGGCGGTGGCCCGGCCGACGCCGCCGGTGGCCCCGGTGACGACCACGACGCCGGTGCCGCGCGCCCGGCGGCGCCGTACGCCCCGCGGGCCCCGTGTGCGGCCGCTCACTTCTTCCCCCGGCCGGGGAGGTGCCCGGCGTACTCGGTGAGCTTCTGGCGCACTCCCTTGGTGGCGATACCGGCGAGTTCCGGGTCGTGCAGCGCCGCCTTGACGGCCTTCTTGCCCTGCTCCTTCATGATGTGCGGCGGGATCGGCGCGATCTCCGCGTCGACCTTGAACTCCAGCACGACGGGCCGGCCCGCCGCGAGCGCCTCGTCCCAGGCGGAGCCGACCTTCTTCGGGTCGGTGCAGACGATGCCCTTGAGGCCGAGGAGTTCGGCGTACGCGGCATAGGGGACGTCGGGGATGTCCTGGGAGCCGGGGTACTTGGGGTCGCCGGCCATGGCGCGCTGCTCCCAGGTGACCTGGTTGAGGTCCTGGTTGTTGAACACGCAGAAGACCAGCGGGGCAGGTCCGGACAGGCGGTCCAGATAGCGCTTGACGGTGATCATCTCGTTCATGCCGTTCATCTGGAACGCGCCGTCTCCGACGAAGGCGATCACGGGCCGGTCCGGGTACGCGAACCGCGCCGCGATGGCGTACGGCGTCCCGGGTCCCATCGTCGCCAGGGTGCCGGACAGCGAGGCGCGCATGCCCTCGCGCAGCTTGAGGTGCCGGGCCCACCAGTTGGTGCCCGAACCGGAGTCGGCGGTGAGGATGGCGTCGTCCGGCAGACGGGAGGAGAGTTCGGCGGCGACGGCCTGCGGGTTGATGGTCTTGCCGAAGTGCTCGCCGGCCCAGCGGTCGGCCAGGTCGTGCCACTCCCGCACGTCCTTCTCGATCTTCTCCCGCCAGCCTCGGTCCTTCTTGCGCTGGAGCAGCGGGATCAGGGCGCGCAGGGTCTCCCTGGAGTCGCCGACGAGGTGGGCGTCCATGGGGTAGCGGATGCCGATCATGCGGCCGTCGATGTCGATCTCGACGCCCCTGGCCTGCCCCTCCTCGGGCAGCCACTCCGCGTACGGGAAGCTGCTGCCGACCATCAGCAGGGTGTCGCACCCCCGGATCATCTTGTCGCTGGCCTTGCTGCCCAGCAGACCGATGGGCCCGGTGACGTACGGCAGGTCGTCGGGCAGGACCTCGCGGCCGAGCAGCGCCTTGGCGACGCCGGCGCCGAGCAGTTCGGCCACCTCCATCACCTCGGCCTCCGCGTTCGCCGCGCCCTGGCCGACCAGCACGGCCACCTTGTCGCCCGCGTTGAGGACGTCGGCGGCCTTGCGCAGCTCGTCGTGGTCGGGCAGGACCCGGGGACGGCTCCAGCCCACGCTGGAGAAGACGGAACCGTGCTCCCTGGGCGGGGAGGGCATGGCGTCCTCCTCCTGCACGTCGTTGGGAATGATGACCGTGGCGACGCCCCGGGTGGTCAGCGCGGTCTTGAAGGCGCGGTCGATCACGTGACGGGCCTGTCCCGGGTGCACGACCATCTGGCAGTACTCGGACACGTCCGCGAACAGCTGGTCGAGGGCGATCTCCTGCTGGTAGTGGGTGCCGAGGGAGAGTCGCTTCTGCTGGCCCACCACGGCCACCACGGGCTGGTGGTCGAGCTTGGCGTCGTACAGACCGTTGAGCAGGTGGATGGCCCCGGGGCCCGAGGTGGCGACGCAGCAGCCCACCTCGCCGGTGAACTTCGCGTGGCCGCAGGCCATGAACGCGGCCATCTCCTCGTGCCGCGCCTGGATGAACTCCGGTTCCCCGTCGGCCCGGTCGAACGCGCCGAGCAGACCGTTGATGCCGTCGCCCGGATAGCCGTACACACGCCGGACGCCCCACTCGGACAGACGCTGGAGCACATAGTCGGCGACTTGGGTCATGGAGCTCTCCCGGGGCGTGCGGGGACAACGGTCGGCTTGTGGAGTTGCCTCCCCGGCCGCCCGTAAACCGGGCGGTACTCACCCGTTCGGCCGCGAACCGACCGACGTTTGCCCAGGGCAAAGGATGGCGGGCACCCGTCTCGCCGTCGGCGGGCGCGGAGCCTCGGGAACGCCCGAGCTTCCGCGCCGTACGCCGCTCTGGACCGGACCCGCGCCTCCCGCGGTGCGGGCCGCTCGGGAGCGAGGCCGCTCGGGAGCGAGGCCGGCCAGGAGCGCGGCCGGCCAGGAGCGCGCGCCGCTACCGCGGCGGCGGCGCCGTGCTCGCCCGGGTCACCAGCCGGGTGGGCACGAGTGTCGTGCCCACCTCCGGGCCGTCCTGGCGCATCTTGCGCAGCACGGCCTCGACACACAGCCGTCCGACCTCGGCGAAGTCCTGGTGGACGGTGGTCAGCGGCGGCAGGAAGGAGCCGGACTCGGGGATGTCGTCGAAGCCGATGACGCTGACGTCCTCGGGGACGCGCCGCCCGCGTTCGTGCAGGGCCCGCATCAGGCCGAGGGCCATCTGGTCGTTGGCCGCGAAGACGGCCGTGCACTCCTCGCGCGCGGCGAGTTCGAGGCCCGCCCGGTATCCGGACTCCGCCGACCAGTCGCCCCGGACGAGGGGCGTCGGGGTGCGGCCGGCCTCGGCGAGGGTGTACCGCCAGGCGTCCGCGCGGCGCTGGGCGGCGAAGGAACCCTCGGGCCCGCCCAGGTGCCACACCGTGTCGTGCCCGAGGTCCAGCAGATGGCGCACGGCGGCGCGGGTGCCGCCGGCCTGGTCGGTGTCGACGACCGTGTAGTGGTCGCCGGCGTCGGAGTCGACCACGACGACCTGGACGTGGGGCGGCAGTTGGAGGGTCGCCGCGTCCAGCAGGTGCACCTCCATGATGACGATCACCGCGTCGACGGCGAGTTCCTCCAGCCGGGAGAAGGCGCCCCGCACCTCGTCCTGGGTGGGGACGGCGACCGGCAGGAGGGTCACCGCGTAGCCCTCGCTCGCCGCGGAGGTGGCGATGGCCTCCAGGGTGCGCACGTTGCCGGTGGTGGCCAGCGAGAAGGTGATGACGCCGATGGTGCGGAACTCGCCGCGCTTGAGCGCGCGGGCGGCGCTGTTGGGCCGGTAGCCCAGCTCCTTCATGGCCGCCAGGACCTGCCGCCGGGTCTCCTCGGTCACGCCCGCGTAGCCGTTGGAGACGCGGGAGACGGTCTGCGACGAGACCCCCGCCAGCCGCGCCACGTCCGCCATGGACGCCGTGGGCACCCGGCCGCCACGCCGACGCCGCGCACCCGCTTCCCGCGGGTCCGCGACCCCCTCAGCCGTGTCCACTTGCGTCCGCCACCTCTCCGCAGCCGTCCGAGTCCCGGTTCGCGAAGGACCCTTGACCGTCCTCCACGGGGCAGTGTAGACATGCCGCCATCAAATGTTTACGTAAACATAGCAGCCTTCCACCGCCCCGGACCGCACGTCGCGCCGTGTGATGTTTACGCAAACATGCTGATGCTCCCGTACCTGGACGAGCGAGGAACGACATGACGACGCTGCAACCGCCGGCCGCCGCCGCCCCGCGGCCGGCCCCGCCCCGGGCCAGGCGGGACCGCCGCTCCTGGACGGGGTGGGGCTTCCTCGGTCCCTTCGTGGCCGTGTTCGCCCTGGTCTTCCTCGCGCCGATCGCGTACTCCGTCTACCTCAGCCTCTTCCGCGACCAGCTGATCGGCGGCACGACCTTCGTCGGCCTGGACAACTACACCCAGGCCCTGAAGGACGAGCAGTTCTGGGCCGCGCTCGGCCGGGTGTCGCTGTTCCTGGCGGTGCAGGTGCCGATCATGCTCGGCATCGCGCTGCTGGTGGCCCTGGCACTGGACAGCGGACGCCTGTACGGCCGGGACTTCTTCCGCATCTCGATCTTCCTGCCGTACGCCGTGCCCGCCGTGGTGGCCACCCTGATGTGGGGCTTCATGTACGGCACCCGGTTCGGCCTGGTCGGCGACATCAACAGCGCCTTCGGCGTCTCGCTGCCCGACCCGCTCTCCCCCGACCTGGTGCTCGCCTCCATCGGCAACATCGTGACCTGGGAGTTCGTCGGCTACAACATGCTGATCTTCTACTCGGCGCTGCGCGTGATCCCGCACTCGCTGTACGAGGCGGCACAGATCGACGGCGCCGGCCAGATCCGCGTGATCACGGCGATCAAGCTCCCGGCCATCCGCGGCGCCCTGGTGATCGCGACGATCTTCTCGGTCATCGGCAGCTTCCAGCTCTTCAACGAGCCCAACATCCTCCAGCCGCTCGCGCCCAACGCCATCACGACCGACTACACGCCGAACTTCTACACGTACTCGCTGTCCTTCAACGGACAGCAGCACAACTACTCCGCGACGGTCGCCATCGTCATGGGGCTGATCACCATGATCATCGCCTACGTCGTCCAGCTGCGCGGCATGCGCAAGGGAGTGTGAGCGACGATGACCAGTCCTGCCGTCACCGTCTCCGACCGTTCCGCGGCCGAGCCCGCCGGCACCCCGGGCTCCGCGCCGCCGAGGCTGCGCGCACCCCGGCGCCGGCACTCCGCGGACAAGCCCCGGCGCAGCGTCCTGCTGACCCTGCTCACCTCGCTCGTGCTGCTGTACAGCCTGGTGCCGCTGATCTGGCTGGCCCTCAGCGCCACCAAGACCCAGGAGGGGCTGTCCCGTTCCTTCGGCCTGTGGTTCGACGGCGACTTCGCGCTGTGGGACAACATCAGCCAGACGTTCACCTACGACGACGGTGTGTTCACGCGCTGGCTGCTCAACACCCTGCTGTACGTGGGTCTGGGCGCGGGAGGGGCCACCTTCCTCGCGGTGCTCGGCGGTTACGCGCTGGCGAAGTTCGACTTCCCCGGACGGCGGGCCGTCTTCGCCGTGGTCATCGGCGCGGTGGCCGTGCCGGGTACGGCGCTGGCGGTACCGACCTTCCTGATGTTCAGCAAGATGGGGCTCACCAACACCCCTTGGGCGGTGATCATCCCGTCCCTGATCTCGCCGTTCGGCCTGTACCTGATGTGGGTGTTCGCGAGCGAGGCCATCCCGACCGAGCTGATGGAGGCCGCCCGCATCGACGGCGCCGGCGAGGTGCGCACCTTCTTCCGGGTCGCGCTGCCGCTGCTGGCGCCCGGCATCGTGACCGTCCTGCTGTTCACCATGGTCGCGACCTGGAACAACTACTTCCTGCCGCTGGTCATGCTCAAGGACCCCGACTGGTATCCGCTGACCCTGGGCCTGAACAGCTGGAACGCCCAGGCCGCGACCGCGGGCGGCGAGGCCGTCTTCAACCTGGTCGTCACCGGGTCGCTCATCACCGTCCTGCCGCTGATCGCCGCCTTCCTGCTGCTCCAGAGGTACTGGCAGTCCGGACTCGCCGCCGGAAGCGTCAAGGAGTAGCCCCTCCGCCTGCCCGTCCGTCCCTGCCCTCCGACCCTCAACGGTGCCGGTCCCGGCCCACGAAGAAGTGGAAGCACGCCCATGCACAAGCACTCGCGCCGCCTGCTGCGCGGCATCGGCCTCGTCTGCGCCCTCGCCCTGGGGGCGACCGCCTGCGGTTCGGACGACGGGGGGCCGAGCCGGAAGTCGGTCTCCCAGGAGGACGTCCAGGCGGCCCTGAAGAAGGGCGGCACCCTCACGGTCTGGGCGTGGGAGCCCACGCTGAAGCAGGTGGCCGCCGACTTCGAGAAGAAGCACCCCGGCGTGAAGGTGAACCTCGTCAACGCGGGCACCAACGCGGACCAGTACACGGCGCTGCAGAACGCCATATCGGCCAAGAAGGGCGTCCCCGACGTCGCGCAGATCGAGTACTACGCGATGGGCCAGTACGCGCTGACCGAGCAGCTCACCGACCTCAAGGGCTTCGGCGCCGACAAGCTCTCCGGCAAGTTCTCCCCCGGCCCGTGGAACGGTGTGAAGGCCGGCGGCGACGGCGTCTACGCCCTGCCGATGGACTCGGGCCCGATGGCGCTGTTCTACAACAAGAAGGTCTTCGACAAGTACGACATCGCGGTGCCCACCACCTGGCCCGAGTACCTGGACGCCGCCCGGAAGCTGCGCAAGGCCGACCCGAAGGCGTACATCACCGCCGACGCCGGCGACGCCGGGTTCGCCACCAGCATGCTCTGGCAGGCCGGTTCGCGCCCCTACACGGTCGACGGCACCGAGGTGAAGGTCGACTTCACGGACCAGGGCGCGAAGACGTTCACCGACACCTGGCAGAAGCTCATCGACGAGAAGCTGCTCGCCCCCGTCACCAACTGGACCGACGACTGGTACAAGGGCCTCGGTGACGGCAGCATCGCGACCCTCGCCACCGGCGCCTGGATGCCCGCCAACCTCGCCTCGGGCGTGAAGGACGCCGCCGGTGACTGGCGTGTCGCCCCGCTGCCGCAGTGGACCGCGGGCGCCGAGGCGAGCGCGGAGAACGGCGGCAGCGCGCTGGCCCTGCCGGAGCTGGGCAAGAACGAGGCGCTGGCGTACGCCTTCGTCGAGTACGCCAACGCCGGTGAGGGCGTGCGGACCCGCCTGGACAACGGCGCCTTCCCGGCGACCACCGCGGACCTGCGGTCCGCGGAGTTCCAGGACACCGCGTTCCCCTACTTCGGCGGCCAGAAGGCCAACAAGATCTTCGCCGAGTCGGCCGCGAACGTCGCCGACGACTGGTCGTACCTGCCCTACCAGGTGTACGCCAACTCGATCTTCAACGACACCGTCGGCAAGGCCTACGTCTCGGACACCACGCTGGCCGAGGGCCTGAAGTCCTGGCAGGAGGCGTCGGTCAAGTACGGCACCGAGCAGGGCTTCACCGTCGAGAAGTAGCCGCGAAGCAGCTGACGCAGCACACGATGCGACGGCCGGCGGCCGGCGGCGCGTGACACGCGCCGCCACCCCCGTACCGCACGCACCACACCGGAAGGACCGCCATGATCTCCACCCTCCTGTCCCGCCTTCACCGCGGGCCGGACGGCGCGCCCGCCCCCCGTCTCGGCTACGGCGCCGACTACAACCCCGAGCAGTGGCCCAGGGAGGTGTGGGAGGAGGACGTACGGCTGATGCGCGAGGCCGGCGTCAACGTCGTCTCCGTGGGCATCTTCTCCTGGGCCCGCCTCCAGCCGGGCCCGGACGCCTGGGACTTCGGCTGGCTCGACGACGTCATGGACCTGCTGCACGAGAACGGCGTGGGCGTCGACCTGGCCACCGCCACCGCCTCTCCCCCGCCGTGGCTGACCGCCGCGCACCCGGAGATCCTTCCGGTCACCGACCGCGGGGAGACCCTGTGGCCGGGAGCCCGCCAGCACTGGCGCCCGACCTCACCGGTCTTCCGCGAGCACGCCCTGCGCCTGGTCCGCGAGCTGGCCACCCGCTACGCCGGCCACCCGGCCCTGGTCGCCTGGCACGTCAACAACGAGCTGGGCTGCCACAACGTCTACGACTACTCCGACGACGCGGCCCGCGCCTTCCGGGTCTGGCTGCGCGCCCGGTACGCCACCCTGGACGCCCTCAACCACGCCTGGGGCACGGCGTTCTGGTCGCAGCGCTACAGCGACTGGGAGCAGATCCTGCCGCCGCGGCTGGCCGCCTCCCACCCGAACCCGACGCAGCAGCTCGACTTCAAGCGCTTCTCGTCGGACGCGCTCAAGGACCACCTGCGCGCCGAACGCGAGATCCTTCGGAACCTCACTCCCGACGTCCCCGTCACCACCAACTTCATGGTGATGCCCGGCACCAAGGGCATGAACTACGCGGACTGGGCCGCCGAGGTGGACTTCGTCGCCAACGACCACTACGTGGTGCCGAGCCCCCGGGACCGCGACGAGCTGTCGTTCTCGGCGAACCTCACCAGCGGCATCGCGGGCGGCCGGCCCTGGTTCCTGATGGAGCACTCCACCAGCGCCGTGAACTGGCAGCCCGTCAACCTGGCCAAGAAGCCGGGCGAGCTGGCCCGGGACTCGCTGACGCACGTCGCGCACGGCGCCGACGCGGTCTGCTTCTTCCAGTGGCGCCAGTCGGCGGCCGGCGCCGAGAAGTACCACTCGGCGATGGTCCCGCACGCCGGCGCGGACAGCGACCTGTTCCGCGCGGTCACCGCGCTCGGCGACACCCTCAAGACGCTGGCGCCGGTCGCCGGGGCCGAGCGGGAGCCCGCCGAGGTCGGCATCCTCTTCGACTGGGAGTCGTGGTGGGCGAGCGAGCAGGACTCGCACCCCACCTCGCTGCTCGACTACCACCGGGAGGCACTGGACTGGTACTCGGCACTGCTCACCCTCGGCATCCGCGCCGACGTGGTCCCCACCGGTGCCGACCTGAGCCGCCACCGGGTGCTGATCGCGCCCGTGCTGCACCTGGTGCCGGCCGAGCTGGCCAAGGACCTCACCCGGTACGCGGAGCAGGGCGGCCACCTGGTCACCACGTACTTCTCCGGCATCGTCGACGAGAACGACCACGTGTGGCTCGGCGGCTACCCGGGCGCCCTGCGGGACCTGCTCGGCATCCGCATCGAGGAGTTCGGCCCGCTGCCCGCCGGTGAGACGGTGGAGCTGGACGGCGCGGGCACCGGCGGTCTGTGGACCGACCGGATCTCCGTGACCGCGCCGGAGACCGAGGTCCTGGCCCACTATCGCGGCGGCGTCCACGCGGGCCGCCCGGCCGTCACCCGGCGCCCGACGGGCCGCGGATCGGCCGCCTACGTCTCCACCCGGCTCGGCGCCGAGGGGCTCGCGTCCCTCCTGCCGCGGCTGCTGGAACCGGCCGGCGTGACGAGCGACCTGCCCGCCGAGGCACGCGGCCGGGTCGAGGCCACCGTGCGCCGCGGTCCCGGCGGACGGTTCCTGTTCCTGGTCAACCGGACCGACGAGACCGTGACCGTCCCGGGGCTCACCGGAGAGGTCCTGGTGGGCGACGCCGGCGAGGAGGGCACCGTGGTCCTCGCGGGCCGAGGCGTCGCCGTCCTGCGCACGCCCACCGACTGAGGGCGTACCACCCCGCAGCCCCCCTCTTCTCCCCGGAGCGGCACGCGTCCGCTCCGGGGCCGTCCCCCGCTGCCCCGATCCGGGCGGCCGGGGGCCACCGCAGCGTCCACACCTTCCAGTTGGGAGCACACGATGGCACGCCCTACCCGCAGCAGACGCCTCCTCACGGGCGCCGTCCTGACCGCACTGGCCACGGGCGCCGGCCTGATCGGCGTACCCGCCCAGGCCGGACCGGTCTCCGCCACCGCCTCCGCCACCGCCTCCGTCACCGTGCGGCCGGACCCGTCGTACCAGCAGGAGGAGTTCGAGGGGTGGGGCACCAGCCTGGTCTGGTTCGCCAACGCCACCGGCGACTACCCGCCCGAGATCCGCGAGCGGCTCGCCCGGCTCCTCTTCGACGACGAGGGCCTGGGCCTGAACATCGCCCGCTACAACATCGGCGGCGGGAACGCGCCGGACGTAAAGGACTACCTGCGCGCCGGGGGCGCCGTCCAGGGCTGGTGGAAGGCCCCCGCGGGCACCACCCGCGAGGACACCGACTGGTGGAGCGCCGACGACCCCGCCGACTGGAACGAGGACGCCGACGCCACCCAGCGCTGGTGGGTCGAGCGGATCAAGGACGACATCGACCACTGGGAGACCTTCAGCAACTCCCCGCCCTGGTTCATGACCGTCAGCGGCTACGTCTCCGGTGGTTTCGACTCCTCCGCCGACCAGCTGAAGACCGAGTCGGTCGACGACTTCGCCGCCTATCTGGCGGGCGCGACGAAACGGCTGGAGCAGGCCGAGGGCATCGAGGTCGACACCGTCGACCCGTTCAACGAGCCCAACACCCCGTACTGGGGGACACAGCTGGGCGCGGACGGTGAACCCGTCGGCGGCCGGCAGGAGGGGGCCCACATGGGCCCCGAGCTCCAGCGCAAGGTCCTCCAGGCCCTCGCCCCCGCGCTGAGGAAGGCGAAGGTCAAGGCCGACATCTCGGCGATGGACGAGACCAACCCCGGCACCTTCGCCCGGAACTGGAGCGCCTACTCCCCCGCCGACCGCGCCCTCGTCGGTCAGATGAACGTCCACACCTACGGCACCGGACAGCGCACCACCGTCCGGGACCTCGCCAAGGCGGCGGACAAGCCGCTGTGGATGAGCGAGGTCGGCGGCGACTGGGGCGACGGCCAGGACTTCGAGGACATGCGGCCCGGCCTCGGCCTCGCCCAGCACATCGTCGACGACCTGCGTGAACTGGAGCCCCGTGCCTGGGTGTTCTGGCAGCCCGTCGAGGACTACGACAACATGAAGCCCGGCGGCGAGTCCGACAAGGGCGGCAACTGGGGCAGCATCCAGCTCCCGTTCGACTGCACCGACGAGGACACCCTCGAGACCTGCCCGATCCGGACCAACACCAAGTTCGACACCGCCCGCAACTTCACCCACTTCATCAAGCCCGGCGACCGGCTGATCAGGACCGACGACACCTCCAGCGCCGCCGCCGTCACCCGCGACGGCAAGGGCGCCTCACTGATCCACGTCAACCGCGCCACCGAGGCCCGCACGGTCACCATCGACCTGTCGAAGTTCCGCGACGTCAGCCGCGGGGCCACCGTCACCCCGGTCGTGACCAGCGCGGACGGCAAGCTGGAGAGGCGTTCCCCGATCAGGGTGAGCGACCGCGCGGCCACCTTCACCGTGCCCGCCCAGTCCGTGACGTCCTTCGAGATCAAGGGCGTCTCGGGCGTCGCCGAGGACGCCCACCTGCTCCGCAAGGGCCACAGCTACACGCTGACCGGCGTGCAGAGCGGCAAGGCCGTCACCGTGGCGGACGACGGCAGGAGCCTGGTCCTCGGCGCCGGGGACGCCACGAGCGCCCGGCAGTGGCGGCTGAGCGCGGTGCGCCACGACGCCGGCGTCCGCGACCGCTACGTCTTCACGAACCCGCAGGACGGCACGCGACTCGCCGTGCGGGACGACGTCCCGGTCGCCAAACCCGACACCGGCAAGCGGGACAGGGCCACCGAGTGGATCATGTCGACCACCGGTGACGGCACCTGGACCCTGGTCAACGCCGCCACCGGCCGCCTGCTCGAAGTCGGCGGCCAGGCGACGCACGAGGGTGCGGCCGTCACCACCTGGCCGCCGAACTCCGGCGCGAACCAGCGCTGGACGGTGACCGACGTGTCCGCCGGCTGACCCCCGCCCCCGTGGGGCCCCGTACGCACGGCCACCGGGAGTGCGGACGGGGCCCCGGCCCCCGTACGAGCAGAAGGAGACGGCATGACCACCGACCCGCGCGAACTCGAGGTACGCCGCAGGATGGCGGCGCACGAGCTGTACTCGGACGGCGCGCCCGGTCTGGAGGGCCTGGCGGAGGAGCGGACGCGGGGCAAGGAGCTGGCCGACGCCTACAACCGCACCGGCGCCCGCGACGAGGAGGGCCGCCGGGCGCTCCTGAAGGAGCTGCTCGCCTCCCTCGGCACGGGCGTGTGGATCGAGCCGCCGCTGCACGTGGCGTACGGCAACCGGGTGCACCTGGGCGACGACGTGTACGCCAACTTCGGACTCACGCTCGTCGACGACGTCGAGGTCTTCGTCGGAAACCGGGTGATGTTCGCCCCGCACGTGACCGTCAGCACCACCGGGCACCCCGTCCACCCGGACCTGCGCCGGGACGGCACCCAGTTCTCGGCGCCGGTGCGCATCGAGGACGACGTGTGGATCGGGTCGGGCGCGCAGATCATGCCCGGGATCACCATCGGCCGGGGCTCGGTGGTCGGCGCGGGCAGCGTCGTCACGGCGCACGTGCCGCCCATGGTGGTGGTCGCGGGGTCCCCGGCACGGGTGATCCGCGAGATCACCGACGCCGACCGGGAGTGGTCCTACCGTCCGCCGCGCACCGCTCGCCGGAACTCCGCCTGACCCGGAGGGCATCCTCAACTTCCCCCGTCGTCCGGGCACATGGCACCCCGCGCAGAGCAGTACGATGATCGAAATCGCGGCGAGCGTCACCTCCCGGACCACGGAGCCTGCCATGACGACGGACCATCCCCAGACCCCTCGGATCGACACCGGCCGGGCCCACCCGGCGCGGGTCTACGACTGGCTGCTGGGCGGCAAGGACAACTACCCCGTCGACGAGGCGGTGGGCGAGACGCTGCCTCCCGAGGCGCGGGACGCGGCGCGGCAGAACCGCGCGTTCATGAACCGCGCGGTGGCACACCTCGCCGCCCGGGGGGTCGACCAGTTCCTGGACATCGGCACGGGCATCCCGACCGAGCCCAACCTCCACCAGATCGTCCAGCGGACGGTGCCGTCGGCCAGGGTCGTCTACGCGGACAACGACCCGATCGTCCTGCGGCACGCTCAGGCGCTGCTGGTCAGCAGCCCCGAGGGGGCCACGGACTACATCCAGGCCGATGTGCGCGAGCCGGACGAGATCGTGCGGCACGCCCGCGAGATCCTGGACTTCGACCGGCCGGTGGCGCTGTCGCTGATCGCCCTGATGCACTTCGTCCCGGACGACCAGGACGCCCACGGCATCGTGCGCCGACTGGTCGAGACCCTGCCCTCCGGCAGTCACCTCGTCCTCTCGCACGCCGCGATCGACCTCTTCCCCGAACTGGCGGAGCAGGTGATCGCCCAGTACGCCAAGGGCGGCATCCGGCTCGGCTTCCGCACCCGGGCGGAGGTGGCCCGCTTCTTCGACGGGCTGGAGCTGCTGCCGCCGGGCCTGGTCACGGCCACCGAGTGGTACGGCGAGGGCCAGGAGCCGCCCGCGCGGGAGGACAGCGGCATCTACGCGGGCGTGGCGCGCATCCCCTGACGGGGGCCGTGGGCGGTGGTTCAGCGGCGACGGCCGCGCGCCGCCCAGCCGCTGCCGATGCCGGCGACGTGCAGGGCCAGCAGGGCGAGGCCGACGAGCATGACGTTGGTCGAGGTGAAGATGTCGTTGGTCGAGATCTCCGCCGCGTTGATCAGCCAGGCGATGAGGAACAGAACCGCCGCGATGATGGCGAGCACGGTGTACATCCCTTCGGATCGGGGGCACCGGGGCGGTGCCGTGCCTCGCGTATGCCCCCGACGGGAGCCGTGACACGGCCGGCGAGGGCGCGGGCTCCGTACAGTGGAGGGACGGGGACCTCGGCACCACCGCCCGGTCCCTGCCCGCCCCCTCGCCCCGGAGCCCTCATGCACGACCCGTCCACCGCACCGGACGACGGCTCCGGCACCCTGTTCGGCCTCGACGCCCTGGCGCCCGGCCCGCCGGCCGCCCCGCCCGCCGGGCCGCTCTTCCGGGACTCCGCCGCCGCCCGGCGCCTGCTGCCCGTCCGGGAGATCCACGCCGAACCGGCGGCGGCCGCGTCCGCGCGCGGCCGGCAGGTCCTCGCCCGGTTCCCCGACGCCCGCGTCGTCGAGGTGGACTCCCACTGGCGCATCCCCGGCCTGCACGGCAACGAGGGCAATGTGGAGCGCTGGGTGCGGGTCAAGGGCGAGACGCTGGTGCTGGGCGAGAAGAAGACCCTGACCACCCGTCCCAACGGCCGGTCCGCGGACTGGATCGCCCCGGGGGCCTCCAACGGCTGCGCGATGGCCTGCGCCTACTGCTACGTCCCCCGGCGCAAGGGGTACGCCAACCCCGTCACCGTCTTCACCAACATCGACCGGATCATCGCCCACCTCGGCCGGCACATCGCCCGGCAGGGCCCCAAGCCGGAGCCGAACCAGTGCGACCCCGAGGCCTGGGTGTACGACGTCGGCGAGAACGGCGACTGCTCGGTGGACGCCCTGATCTGCGACAACACCGCCGACCTGGTGCACGCCTTCCGGCAGTGGCCGACGGCCAAGGCGTCCTTCGCCACCAAATTCGTCAATCCCGACCTGCTCGCCCTCGACCCTCGCGGCCGCACCCGCGTCCGCTTCTCGCTGATGCCGCCGGACGACTCCCGGCTGCTGGACGTGCGCACCTCTCCGGTCGCCGAGCGCATCGCCGCGGCGGCCGACTTCCTGGACGCCGGGTACGAGGTGCACTTCAACCTCTCCCCCGTGGTCGTGCGGCCGGGCTGGGAGGAGGCCTGGACGGAACTGCTGCGGCACCTCGACGACGTGCTGCCGGACCGGGTCAAGCGGCAGGCCGCCGCCGAGGTGATCATGCTGACGCACAACCGGGAGCTGCACGAGGTCAACCTGGGCTGGCATCCGCGCGCCGAGGAGGTCCTGTGGCGGCCGGACCTCCAGCAGGCCAAGCGCTCCGAGAACGGCGCGCTGAACGTGCGCTACCGGGTCGGCGTCAAGGCCGACGCGGTGGCGCGGGTCCGGGCGCTGGTGGCCGCGCACGCGCCCTGGCTGCGCATCCGGTACGCCTTCTGACGGCGGCGGACGGGCCGGACCTGACGCCAGATACCGTTCTACGTGCAACTACTCGCCGGAAGGGCACCCTTCCGGCCCGCACGGACCCGGGAGCCGGCCTTGCCACACACGATCGACGCCGCCGGAGACCGGCCGGACACCGCCGGTGGAGCCGGCTGGACCGAGCTCGGCTCGCACGCCGAGCTGCGCGAGCTGCTGGGCGAGCCCTGGCCCGTCGTCATCGACAAGGTGCACGACCGGCTCACCGACGACGACCGGGACATCCTGTCCCTCTCCCCGTTCTGCCTGCTCGCCACCTCCGACGCCCGGGGCAACTGCGACGTCTCACCGCGCGGCGACGCCCCCGGCTTCACGCACGTGCTCGACCCCGCGACCGTCGCCGTTCCGGACCGCCCGGGGAACCGGCGCGGGGACAGCTTCCACAACATCCTCGACAATCCGCACGCCGGCCTGCTCTACCTGGTCCCCGGCGGCAAGCAGGTACTGCGGGTCAACGGCCGGGCCCGCATCCTCACCGACGCGCCCTTCTTCGACGCCATGACACGGGACGGACGGCGTCCGGACCTGGCGCTCCTGCTGGAGATCGACGAGATCTACCTGCACTGCCCGCAGTCCCTGAACCGGGCGGGACTGTGGAAACCCCAGTCGTGGCAGGCGAGTTGAGAGCACGGCACGACCGCGAGGAACCAGCGGGCCGGACTCGCCCTCCGAGCCGTGTGACCCCCGCCCCTACCAGCGCTTTTTAGGTTAGGCTAACCTTCGCCACGTGAGATCTGGTGAAGACACAGCCGACAGCCCACGCCTGCGCGGACACGAACTGTCGGCCACGGACGTGACCGTGGCCTACGACGGTGTCGATGTCGTGCACGGCGCGGCCGTCAGGCTCCGGCCCGGTGAAGTGACCGTCCTGGTGGGTCCCAACGGCAGCGGGAAGTCGACGCTGCTGCGGACCGTCGCCCGGCTGCAGCGGGCCCGCAGTGCCACGCTCAGCATCGACGGCGACACGGACGGCCTGGCCCTGACCTCCCGTGAGTTCTCGCGGTACGTCGCCCTGCTGACGCAGGGCCGCCCGACGCCGGGCGGGCTGACCGTGCGGGACGTCGTCGAGTTCGGCCGGTACCCGTACCGGGGACGCTGGGGCCGCCCCGATCCGGACGGCCCGGCCGCCGTGGACCGGGCGCTCGCGCTCACCGGCGTCGACGCCCTCGCCGACCGCGGCGCCGACCACCTGTCGGGCGGACAGTTGCAGCGGGTCTGGCTGGCGAGCTGCCTCGCCCAGGAGACCGGCGTACTGCTCCTCGACGAACCCACCACCTATCTCGACCTGCGCTACCAGGTAGAACTCCTCGACCTCATCCGCGACCTGGCGGACGACCACGGCATCGCCGTCGGCGTCGTCCTGCACGACCTCGACCAGGCGGCGGCCGTCGCCGACCGGATCACGCTCCTCGAAGCGGGCCGGATCGTCGCCGACGGCCTCCCCGAGGACGTACTGACGCCGCAGCGCCTGAGTGCCGTCTACGGCATCCGCATCGACGTCGACACCGACCCCCTCACCGGCCGGCTGCGCACCCGCCCGATCGGCCGCCACCACATACGAACCGAAAGGCTCGGCACCACCTCATGAGACGCCTGCTGCTGACCGCGGCCGCCACCACCGCCGCGGCGCTCACCCTTGCCGCCTGCGGCACCACCGAACCCGCCGCCGACAAGTCCGAGGAGAAGGCCTCCGAGGCCATCACGCTCAAGGACGGCAAGGGCGCCGAGGTGAAGCTCGACGGCCCGGCCACCAAGGTCGTCGCCACCGAGTGGAACGTGGTGGAGAGCCTCCTCGCCCTCGGTGTGCAGCCGGCGGGTGTCGCGGACGTCAAGGGTTACAAGACGTGGAACAAGGCGTTCCCGCTGACGGGTGACCCCAAGGACATCGGCACCCGCGGCGAGCCGAGCATGGACACCGTCGCCTCCCTCGCCCCCGACCTCATCGTCGCCACCACGGACCTGCCGCCGGCGGCCGTGAAGCAGATGCGCGAGGTCGCCCCGGTGCTGGAGGTGAAGTCCACGGACAGCGCCGACCAGATCGGCCAGATGCTGAAGAACGTCGACCTCATCGCCAAGGCCACCGGCACCGAGGACAAGGCCGAGGCCGTCCGCGAGGGCTTCGAGGCGAAGGTCGCCGAGGGCAAGAAGGCCCTGGCCGACGCCGGCATGGCCGGCAAGGAGATCGCCTTCGCCGACGGCTACGTGACCTCCAACCAGGTCTCGATCCGCCCCTACACCGCCACCTCGCTCCTCGGTGAGGTCAACGAGGCGATCGGTCTGAAGAACGCCTGGAAGGTGAAGGGTGACGAGGCCTACGGTCTCGGCGCCACCGACGTCGAGGGCCTGACCGCCCTGCCGAAGGACGTCCAGTTCGCCTACATCGCCAACGACGAGGACAAGAACAGCACCCCGTTCACCGGTGCGCTCACCAAGAACTCGGTGTGGAAGTCCCTGCCGTTCGTCAAGGCCGGCGACGTCCACCGGCTCGACGACGGGATCTGGATGTTCGGTGGCCCCGGATCGATGGAGGCGTACATCGACTCCGTCGTCGGCGCACTGACGAAGTAGCGAGGCCATGGCCGTCACCGCAACCAAACCCGCTGCCCGTCCCTCGACGGCTCCCACGCCCCGGTCGGGTGCGGCCGCGGTGACGGCCGGACTCGTCCTGCTCGTCGCCGTCCTCGCCGTCGTCGACATCACCCAGGGCACCGCCGCCGTCGGACCCTCCGAGGTGTGGCGGGCCCTCACCGGGCGGGCCGACGCGGGCGACTCCTCCGTCGTCGTCGCCTCCCGCCTCCCCCGGATGACCGCGGGCCTGCTGGTCGGCGCCGTCCTCGGCATGGCCGGCGCCGTGCTCCAGGCGGTCAGCCGCAACGTGCTGGCCTCACCCGACACCCTGGCCGTGAACGCGGGTTCCTACCTGGCGCTCGGGCTGGCCGGCGCCACCGGCCTCTCCCTGCCGATGATCGCCTCCTCCGGCGTCGCCTTCCTCGGCGGCCTGGCGGCGGCGGCCGTCGTGCTCGGTCTGTCCGGGCTCGGCACGGGCACCGTCCGGCTGGTCCTCGCGGGCACGGCGCTGATGCTGGGCCTGAACTCCATGACGGAGGGCCTGCTGCTGCTCTTCCCCGAGCAGACCGAGGGCCTCTACCAGTGGAACCAGGGCAGCATCGGCCAGAACGGCTTCGACGGCGTCCTGCAGATGCTGCCCATCGCGATCGTCGGGCTCGTCGGGCTGCTGCTGACGGCCCGCCGGGTGGACGCGCTCGCCCTCGGCGACGACGCCGCACGCGGGCTGGGCGTCCCGGTCCGGGCCACCCGGGTCACGGTCGTCGTCCTGGCGGCGCTGCTGTCGGCCGCCGCGGTCACGCTCGCCGGGCCGATCGGCTTCGTCGGCCTGTGCGCCCCCGCCCTGGTCCGCCCGCTGGCCCGGCGCTTCCGCGGCTACGCGCGATCCCGTGCCGTCCTGCCCGCGGCGGCGCTGACCGGCGCGGCCCTGGTCCTCGGCTCGGACGTACTGCTGCGGACGCTCGCCGCCGACGACCTCTCGGTGGCCGTCCCCACCGGCGTCGTCACCAGCCTGGTCGGTGCCGTGTTCCTGGTCGTGATGGCGCTGCGGCTGCGGGACACCGCCGGGGCCGGGGCTCCCGACCGGCTGCGCACCCCGAGCCGTACGGTCTTCCTGGTCACCGTGGCCGTCCTGGTCGTCGTCCTGGTCGGTCTGGTGATCGCCGCCGTGCTGGTGGGCGACAGCAAGCTGCTGCTCGGCGACGTGGTCAACTGGGCGCAGGGGCGGGCCGGACGGACCGTGTCCTTCGTCCTGGACACGCGGGTGCCGCGGGTGCTCGCCGCGCTCGGCGCGGGTGCGGCGCTCGCCCTGGCCGGCACGCTGGTGCAGGCCGTGACCCGCAACCCGCTCGCGGAACCGAGCGTCCTGGGCGTCACCGGCGGTGGCGCGCTGGGGGCCGTGATCCTGGTGACCACCGCGCCCGTCGCCGGCACCTGGGGCGTCGCCGGTGCGGCGTTCGCCGGGTCGGCGATCACCGCGGTCGTCGTCTTCGGGCTCGCCGCCCGGGGCGGCTTCCAGCAGAACCGGCTGGTCCTCGTCGGCATCGGCGTGGCCTCCGGGTCGGCGGCGCTGATCAGCCTGCTGATCGTGCTCACCGATCCGTTCAACGCCACCAAGGCCCTGACCTGGCTGTCGGGTTCCACCTACGGGCGGACCATGCCGGACGTGGTGCCGGTCGCGCTCGCGTTGGCCGTCGGCATCGGTGTGGCGTTCGCCCGGCGCACCGAGCTGGACCTGGTCTCGCTGGACGAGGACACCCCGCGGCTGCTCGGCCTGCGGCTGGCCCCGGGACGCCTCGGGTTCCTGGTGCTGAGCGTCGTACTGAGCTCGACGGCCGTGGCGTGCGCGGGCACCATCGGGTTCGTCGGGCTCGTCGCCCCGCACGCGGCCCGCGCCCTCGTGGGGCGGCGGCACGTGCGGGTGGTGCCGGTCGCGCTCCTCCTCGGCGCGACGCTGGTGTGCGCGGCCGATCTGATCGGCCGCACGGTGATCGCGCCGGCCCAGCTCGGCGCGGGGCTCATGACGGCGGTCATCGGCACGCCGTACTTCCTGTACCTGCTGGTGCGCAGCCGCCGGTAGCCGCTTGCCGGACGGAAATCCGGATGATGACGCTCGCGTGCCCCCGTACGGTGCCGGCATGGACCGGCACGGCACGGACGGGGGCCGGGCTGCCGCTGGAGGGGCGGCACCACCGGGGCGCGGACGACGCCTGGAACATCGCCGCCCTCGTGCTGGGGCTCGCGGAGCGGGGTTCGTGGCCCGCGCCCTGATGGAGGCGACGGCCCGGCGGGTCCTCACGGAACCTGGCGTGTCCGGACCCGGGCGTGACCGCTGTTAGACAGTACGTCAAGTTACTGAACCGTAATGAGCATGGCGCTACCCGCGGTAACCCCTCTCCGGTTACGGTCCCGTAACCCCACAGGAGCAGCGCGACCACGGCCCTCTCCCACCGGACCGCGGACGACCGGTTCCGGCCCTTCCCCAGGAGGTTCGCCATCCCCCCACGCCCATGCACGCTCGCCGCGGCGATCGCCGTCGCACTCGCCCTCGGCGCACAGGCCGTCCCGGCCGCCGCGGCCGACGGAACGTCAGCCGGTCCGGCCACCGCCACGGAGGTCTCCCGCGGCATCGAGATCCCCGCCTTCTACACCCCGCCGGCCACCCTGCCCGAGGCCGACGGCGCGCTGGTCCGGAGCGAGCCGCTGCGTCTGGCCCTGAGCCTGCCCAGCCTCGGCGGTCCACTCCCGGGCCGGGCGACCCGGCTGATGTACAAGTCCACCGACGCGAACGGCGAACCGGTCGCCGTGACCGGCGCCTACATAGAGCCGTCCGCCCGGTGGCGCGGCGACGGGCCCAGGCCGATGGTCGCCGTCGCCCCCGGCACCATGGGCCAGGGCGACCAGTGCGCCGCCTCGATGGCCCTGGAGCACCCGCTGCGCTTCAACGGCGAGACGGTCTCGGTGGGGTACGAGGACCTGTCGATCTACCGGCTGCTGCTGCGCGGTGTCGCCGTCGTCGTCACCGACTACGTCGGCCTCGGCGCCACCGACCGGCTGCACACCTATGTCAACCGTGTCGACGGCGCCCACGCCGTGCTGGACGCCGTGCGCGCCGCCCGCTCGCTCGACTCGGCGTCGGTCACCTCCGACTCCCGGGTCGGGCTGTTCGGGTACAGCCAGGGCGGCGGGGCGGCGGCCGCCGCGGCCGAGCTCCAGCCGTCCTACGCCCCGGACGTGCCCCTGGCGGGCACCTACGCCGGTGCTCCGCCCGCCGACCTGGTCGAGGTCACCGAGGCCATCGACGGCGGCGACCTCGCCGGCGCCCTGGGCTGGTCGCTCAACGGCTTCCTGCAGAGCGAGCCCGCGCTGCGGCCGATCGCCGACCGGTACATCAACCCGGCCGGTGAGGAAGCGCTCAAGGACCTGTCCACGATGTGCGTCGGCGACGCGCTCTTCGCCTACGGCGGCGACAGCAGCACCGCCTGGACGAAGACCGGTCAGTCGCTCGGCGACGTCATCCGGGCCGAGCCCGCGTTGCAGGACTTCCTCGCCGAACAGCGGATCGGCGCGCTGAAGCCGGACAGCCCGGTCCGGGTGGCCACGGGTGTCAGCGACGACCTGGTCCCCCACGACCAGTCCCGGCAACTGGCCGTCGACTGGTGCCGCAAGGGCGCGAAGGTCACCTACGACCCCGTCCTGCTGCCGGGCGTCGGCAGCGGCCTGCTCAACCACTTCGCCCCGCTCCTCGCCGACCAGGGCAAGGCCATCTCCTGGCTCACCGACCGGCTCTCCGGCGAGCCGGCCCGCTCCAACTGCTGGAGCATGCCCGCCCAGCCCTGAGCCGGAGCGGTCCGGGTGCGGCGGGAGCGCTCCGCCGCACCCCGGCTCAGGTGGTGATCGGCTCGGTGTCGCTGCAGTTGGTGAACGGCTTCCACGGGCGGCTGCCGTCGTCCGAGGGCGCTCCGGCGTAGGCCGGGTTGCCGGTGATGGTCTGGGTGCGCTCCTCGTGGGTGACGTCGATGCCGAACAGCTTGAAGCCCGCGTTGAGGGAGCCGGCCGAGACGCCGAATCCGATGCCGAGCGAGGCGTTCCACCAGTCGGTGTTCACGTCGTAGTCGAGGCTGCTGATCTGGGCCTTGCCGTGCAGCAGGCGGTCGATCGGGCCGGCGTCCGAAGGCAGCGGGCCGACGAGCGAGGACGGCGAGGGAACGCCCTGCTCGGCCGGGTTGCCGCCGCGTCCGCGTATCCAGTCCTCCACCGTCTCGCGGTCCGTGTCGTCGGAGAGCGTGATCTCCGCGATCTCGGTGTGAAGGCGGGTCTCGGTGCTGCCGCCACCACCGCCGACGTCGATGGTGACGGGGCCGGTGTTCACCCCGGCCCCGACGCTGACGCCGGGGCCGCCGCCGCTCTCCTCGCTCGTGGTGATCTTCAGCTTCTCGGGGCGGTGCGGCAGTCCCTCCTCGGTCTCCCGGTCGTACGCCGCGGCGTCGTAGGTGACGGCGATCTGCTGCATGCGCGTGGCGCCCGTCAGGTCGCCCGCGCCGGACCTGCCGCTCATCTCGAAGGTGTAGACGAAGGTGATCTTGCCCGCGTCGGGCCCGGTCTTCGCCCGCATCACCACGACGTCCTTGCTCATCGTCCCGGACAGTCCCTGGAGGGAGCCGTTGCCCATGTCCTTGGTGTCGGGGGCCGAGCCGATCACCGTCTCCTGGGCCTTCTCGGTCTTCTCCGCCAGCTCCTTCGGGGACGCCTTCGGGTTGTTCCTCCTGACCTCGGCGGCGATGTCGTCCTTCAGGGACTTCATCTCCTTGTCGTCCTTGGCGTACTTGCCGCCGAAGCTCACCTCGCCGGAGATCTCCGTGGTGGTCTTCGTGATGTCGACGTCCGGGGCCTTCTCCGGGTCGACGTCCGGCTTCTTGTCGTCCGCGGCGTGACTGCAGATCATGCCGAGTTCCGCGGACCGGGCTCCCGGTGGGCGGCTGCGGCACTTGTGCGCGGCCTTGAGGTACTCGGCGAAACTGCCGGGCGTCGGCGAGGTTGGCCTCCAGGTCCTTCTGCGGATCGTCGGAGTCGTGCGCGTCGAACAGCCACCTGCCGCCGCTGCCGCTGCCCTTGACGTAGCTTCCGCCCAGCGAGGCGCCGCCGCCCCAGTTCTTCAGGCCCGGGATGTCCGCGCCGATGCTCGCGGTCACGCCGCCGCCGGTGCTGGTGACCCGTTCGAGCATCACGGAGCCGTCGGACCACTGCATCACCTTGACCTGCTCGGTGCTGGAGATCTTGATGAACAGGATCTGTACCACCACGGTGTCCTTGGTCTCCTCCGAGGAGAGCAGGCACTTGGCGGGCTGGAAAGGGTCACCGCCGGGCGGCAGCGGGTCGTCGGGGCCGGGGGCGCCCTCGGTGTCGTGCCCGCCGCACCCGTCCGTGCCGACGACCCGCTGCACCTGGCACATGATCCGGTCGTCGATCTCCGTGCCGAGGGCGGTGCCCGCGATGGCCAGGACGACGGCGCCGGCCACCGCGACCATGCCCAGGTACTCCACGGCCGCCTGGCCACCGTCGCGCCCGGCGCCCCGGCCCGCGCGCTCCTGCCCCGCCCCGCCGAACAGCGGCACCTCGCGCCTCCCCTGCTCCTCGTCTCCACGTCCGGTGCGGTGACGGTAGGCGGCGCGCGGGGCCCATCGGCAGGGCCCGGGTGCCCATTCCGGCACCGGGCGGGCCCAAGTCCGGCGTCCGGCGCCGTGCCCGTACGGGCAGCCGCCCGGTGCCGATCGCCGTCGCACGGTCGCCGCCGACTGCTCTCGGCATCTGTCCGCAGCCGTGAGCTGGGACGTCCGTACCGACGGCGGGCGCCGACCGGACCGGGAGGCGACCGGGACCGGGGGCCCAGGTTCGCGCCCCCGCCGGTGTGACCCATGGCGAGCCCGGGCAGTCGCTCCGCGTGCGCCGGACGATCACTGCGGCGCAGAATTCGCTCAGGCGAAAAGTGGTGAAGCGACAGAAAGGCGGCAGCGTGGTGAACGCGAGGCCTGACGACGGGCCCGGCCCCCTGGGCCGTATGAAGATGCCGAGTACCGTCGCGCACCTGCCCCGGCAGGTACGCGAGGAACTGACCCGTCGGCTGCGCCGCAACAAGCGGGCCTTCCGCGAGGAGGACGTCCAGGTCGTCGAGGGGCCGCTGCTCAAACGGGCGGTCGGGGCATCCGCGCTCGGGAACTGCATGGAGTGGTTCGACTTCGGCGTCTACAGCTACCTGGCCGCCACCATCGGCAAGGTGTTCTTCCCGGGGGCGTCCCCGACCGCCCAGCTCATCTCGTCGTTCGCCACCTTCGCCGCCGCCTTCGTCGTACGACCGCTCGGTGGACTCGTCTTCGGTCCGCTCGGGGACCGCATCGGGCGGCAGAAGGTGCTCGCCACCACCATGATCCTCATGGCGGTCGGCACCTTCTCCATCGGCCTGATCCCGAGCTACGCCACCATCGGCATCGCCGCCCCCGTCCTGCTCCTGCTCGCCCGCATGCTGCAGGGCTTCTCCACGGGCGGTGAGTACGGCGGCGCCACCACCTTCGTCGCCGAGTACTCACCCGATCGGCGGCGCGGCTTCCTCTCCAGCTGGCTCGACTTCGGCACCTTCGTCGGCTACGCGCTCGGCTCGGCGCTGGTCACCGTGCTGAACCTGGCGCTGACCGACGGCCAGATGCTCGACTGGGGCTGGCGCGTCCCCTTCCTGATCGCCGGTCCGCTGGGCCTGATCGGCCTGTACATGCGGCTCAAACTGGAGGAGTCCCCCGCCTTCCAGCAGCAACTCGACGAGCACGAGAAGGGCCTCGCGCAGGAGTCCGCGGGCAGCGAGTTCAAGACGATCCTCACGGAGCACTGGCGCCCGCTGCTCATCTGCATGGGCCTGGTGCTGCTGTACAACGTCACCAACTACATGGTCACCGGCTACCTGCCCACCTATCAGACGGAGACCCTGGACCGCTCCAGCGGCTTCGCCGACGTGCTGGTGCTGATCGGCATGGTGTGGATCGTGCTCCTGATCACCTTCCTCGGCAGGCTCAGCGACCATGTCGGCCGCCGCCCGCTCTACGCCGGCGGGGCCGCCGCGATGATCGTCCTCGCCGTGCCGGCCTTCCTGCTCCTCAAGGCGGACGGCACCTGGCAGCCGGTCGCCGGGGTCCTGCTCCTGTCCACCCTGCTGGCCTGCTTCGCCGCGCCGAGCGCCGCCACCCTGCCCGCGCTCTTCCCGACCGCCGTGCGCTACGCGGCCATGGGCATCGGCTTCAACTTCGCCGTCGCGGCGTTCGGCGGCACCACACCGCTGTTCACCGAGGCCCTGGTGAGCATCACCGGTGACGAGCTGATGCCCGCCTACTACCTGATGGTGGCCGGCGTCATCGGCCTGGTGACCGTACGGTTCCTGCCGGAGAGCGCCCAGGTGCCGCTGCGCGGCTCGCAGCCCATGGTGGGCTCCCGCCAGGAGCGGCGGGAGCTCATCACCACCTCGAAGGACCTCTACAGCTTCTCCAAGGAGCGTTCCGAGACCCGCTGACGCCTCGTCGGTACCCGGCCCCTGAATCGGGGCGAGGCGCCCGACCCCACCGCGACCCCGGCGCTGCCCACGGCCTGCGCGGCGCCGTAGGAGCCGGTGCCGACGAGCGGAGCGGTGCAGGCGGCGGCGACCGGGATCGGGCCGGAGAAGAGGGTGGCGCGCTCGGCCCCGATCCGCTGCATGCCCATGTACCAGCACACGAACCCGACGACGGTGACCACCACCGCCTGCCACAGCAGGGCCCCGGCCTCGACCGCGTCCGGCCGCCGCAGCCAGCCCGAGCCGTCGATCAGCACCCCGGCCAACGCCGACTCGGCCGCCGCGACACCGCACACCACGGTGGACAGCAGCCGGGGGCCCAAGGGGCGCAGTACGGGCACGGCGAGGACGGCGAAACCGACCTCGCCGATCAACGCGCACACGGAGAAGGCGATGCCCGCGCCGTCGGTGCGCCCCCAGCCCCGGACGGTGAAGGCGCCCACGGCCACGAACAGCGCCCCGTACAGCACGACGCGTTGCGGCCGTCGGTCGTCCAGCAGCGGGACGAGCACGGCGACCACCACCGGGGCGCAACCCACTCAGACGCCGGGGACCGCCGGTTCCGCGGTGCGTTCGGCGGCGAGGACGGCCAGGTTGAAGCCGACCATGCCGACGGCCGCGAGCAGCGCGAGCCGCAGCCACCGGCCGGCCCCGAGCGATCGCAGCCGGTCCCTCGCACCGGGTCCGGCGAACGGGACGAGCAGCAGGAAGGCCAGTGCGTAGCGCAGGAACTGGCCGCCGCGTACGGGTAGTCGTCGAGCAGGCTGTTGCGGTGAAGGAGCCCCCGACGAGGACACAGGCGAGCGCGGCGAGCAGGGCCCCGCGCGTGGTCGTGGCGTTCATGGCCACGACGTCAGGAAGCTCGGCGGCCCGTCAAGGGGTCCACCGAACGAGCGCCATCGGGGACCAATCGGCCCGGCCGGCTCTCACACGGGCATCACGGGTTCTCCACCGCGTGCATGTCACAGGAATCGGGGTAGTCGGAACGTCCCGGTGCCAACACGTCGGGAAACCAAGGCATTTGACAGTCATGGGATGTCATGAGCAGACATAGGAGGAATCCTCCAGTGCGCACCATCAAAGTGACGACCGCTGTGGCGACCGCGAGCGTCTCCCTCGCCTTACTGACCGGCTGCGGTGGCGACTCCGGTGGCGGCAGCGAGCCGTTCGAGGGGCAGAGCGCCGATGACATCGCGGCGAAGGCGGTCGAAGCGACCAAGCAGGCGAAGTCCCTGCACATGAAGGGCGACGTCCGGCCGGAGAACGGCGGCACCGTCACCATCGACGTCTCGGTCGACCAGGAGAAGAACTGCGAGGGCACCATCGGCACCGGTGAGGCCCGGGCCGACGTGCGGCACACCGACGCGACGCTCTACCTGCGCGGTGACGAGCAGTACTGGCGCACCGCCCTGGAGCAGCAGCCCGCCGCGGCGCGGCAGATGCCGCAGAAGCTCGACGGCAAGTGGGTGAAGATGCCGGCGAGCGACGCGGCGACCGCCGGGGTCTGCGACAAGCAGGGCTTCCTCGCGGCCATGGACGAGGACGAGTCCGAACGCCAGGGCATGAAGCGGGACGGCACGACGGAGGTCGGCGGGGAGGACGCCCTGAAGCTGACCAAGAAGACCTCCGGCGGTGAGACGCTCGCCCTGTACGTCGCCACGGAGGGTGAGCCGTACATCCTCAAGAGCACCACCGAGGGCGGCAAGAGCCCCGGCAGCGTCACCTTCGGCGAGTACAACGAGCCGGTGAACGCCGAGCAGCCGCCGGCCGACCAGACCGTCGACCTCGAGCGGCTCGCGGCCGAGCAGCGCGACTGACGCACTCTCAGGCGCTCCCCGCCCCGCCCTCCCGGTCCGAGGCCGGCCACACATAGGGCAGGTCGTCGGGCACACCGGGGAACAGCCCGGCGTACGCCTCGGGGTCCTTGCGCACCAGCGCCGACCGGTGGCTGCGGTGGAAGGCGTCGTCGCCGAGCCAGGGCGGCAGTTCCCCGGCGTCCGCCAGCTCCGCCTGGCCCCGCACCGGCTCGCCCGGACGGCACGCGGCGAGCCCGGCGACGAGCGAGGCGGCGCAGCTGTCCTGGTGCCCCTGCTCCCGCCAGACCCGGCAGATCTCCAGCCCGTACCGGACGAGTGCCTCCTCGTAGCCCGTCCACATCCGCACGGCCGGGTGCCGGCGCCAGCCGTACCCGGGCACGGTCAGGCCGCGCAGCACCTGGAGCGCCTCGACCCGCTGCTTGCCCAGGCGGCGGCGGTCCAGGGTGAGTGCCGACTCCCGGAATCCGGGGTGGGGCAGGAAGGTCTGCATGCTGTCCTCTCCCCTGTCAGCCGGGGAACCGGCCCGTGTCGCGCAGGTGTCTGCGGCGTTCGGCGTAGGCGAGGTCGTCGCGCCACAGGCGGCCGGCGGCGGCGCGCATCAGGGGCCGCAGGGCGGGCGCCAGGCGGCGGGCCACGAGGAAGCCCGGCCGGTCCGAGGTGGCCAGCACCGCCTCGGTGACCGCGGTGCGCGGCCGGCCCCGCCCGTCCGCGCCGAGTGGCGTGGCATGGCTCTCCACCACCGAACCGGTGCCCTCGCCGTCGGTGATGCGCATGACGACGGTGCGGGGCCCGGGCGCGGTGAACTCGGCGCGCACGGGCACGACGAGCCGTCCGGCGAGCCGGAAGGACACGTCCACGACGAAGCGGTCCTCGTGCCCGCCGGCCTCCGGCCCCTCGCCGGGCGCCTCGACGACGGTGAGGTCCACGAAGGAGTACGGGTGGAACCAGGCACCGTGCCACGGGTCGAGCCGGTTGGCCACGACGTCCTCGGGGTCGCAGACGCCGACCCCTCGCCACACGGACGTCAGGGCCGTCGCCCGCGCCGGCCGGCCGGGTACGACGGGAGCGGGCGTCGGGGTTTCCGTGCCCACGGCGTCCAGCCGTACCCACACCAGTACGCCGTCGTCGTGGACCGGCAGGGGCTCCCAGCCGGCGAACGGGGTGCCGTCCAGGGCCAGTCCGTGCCAGTGGCACACGAGCGTGCCGCACCGCACCGGGCTGTCGGCCAGCGGGGCGCCGAGGTGGGGGCAGGCGCCGGGGCCGCCCACCGGACGGCCGTCCGCGTCCCGCCAGACGACGACCTCGACGCCGGCGACCGTGCCGGACAGTGGACGGTCGGCCCGTACGCCGGTGCTGGCGCCGAGGACGTACCAGTTGCCCGAAGGGCGGGCCAGGGCGCGCTTCAGGGCTCCGGCGATGAGCGCGGGGCGGGCCTCGCGCCAGGTCGGGGGCTGGTGCCGCCAGGGGACGGGGCGTCGGCGCAGCCGCAGGGGGTAGCGGCCCCGTCGGGGCCCGGGGTTCTGCCTCATCCGCTCTCCTTCGCGCAGTGGGCGTCGTGCCGGGGCGGCACCGGTGGCGTCCCGTGCGCGGCGGCTCCCAGCCGGGCGGCCAGCACCCGGGCGAGCCCGTCGGCGGCGACGGCGGCGCGCCGGCGGCGGGGCACCACCGCGCGCCGGTGCAGTACCGCGTACCCGCTCTCCGCGATCGCGTCGAGGATGCCGCGGTAGAGCACGTACGCGGTGCGGATGCAGGGCCGGGCCACCGGGTCCAGCATGGCGAGTCCGGGGGCGGCCTCGCGGTAGACGGCGCGGGTGAGGTCCTCGGCGGCCCGCAGGGCGGCGGTGACGCGCCGGTCGGGGCGGCCGGTCCGCCTGCTCCACAGCAGCAGGTCCCGCTGGACGCCGTGCGCGGCCAGCAGGTCCGCCGGGAGGTAGATCCGGCCACGGTCCAGGTCCTCGCCGACGTCCCGCAGGAAGTTGGTCAGCTGGAAGGCGACACCGAGCGCGGCGGCGTGCGGCGCGGCCCGGTCCCGGGCGGTCACGGTGCCGAGGACGGGCAGCATCTGGAGGCCGATGACGGCGGCCGAGCCGTGCATGTAGGTCCGCAGGTCCGCGTAGGTGGCGTAGTCGGTGACCGTGAGGTCGCTGCGCATCGAGGCGATGAAGTCCGTGAAGTGCGCCGGGTCGATGGCGTACCGGGCCGCGGTGTCGGCCAGGGCGAGCACCACGGGTTCGCCGGAGGGGCGGGTGCCGGTCAGCGCCCGCCCCAACTGCTCCTCCAGCCGGGCGAGGGCGGCGGCGCGCTCGGCGGTCGTCGCCCCGGCCCCCATGTCGTCGACGATGTCGTCGGCCCACCGGGCGAACCCGTACAGGGCGTGCACGGCGGGTCTGCGGTCGGCGGGCAGCAGGCGGGTGGCCAGGAAGTACGTGCGGCCGTGGCGGGCGTTGAGGTGCCGGCAGCGGGTGTAGGCGGCGCGCAGGGCGGGGTCGGTGATGCCCGCGGCGTCCAGTTCGCGGCGGGTCATCGCCGCCCGCCCTTCGCCGCCGTACGGCGCCCGGGTGTTCCGGTGATGCGGGCGGCGGCCAGCTTCCCGGAGATCAGCACGGTCGGCACCCCGACCCCGGGGGTGGTCCCGCAGCCCGCGAGGACCGCGTTGTCGGTGCCGCGCACCAGGTTGCGGGGGCGGAAGGGTCCGGTCTGGGCGAAGGTGTGGGCGACGGAGAAGGGGGTGCCGGCGGCGTGCCCCTGAGCGGTCCAGTCGGCGGGGGTCACCAGGCATTCCTCCTCGATGGCGGCGGCGAGCCCGGCCAGTCCCCGGCCTTCGAGGGTGGCGAGCAGCCGGTCGCGGTAGCGGGGGGCGAGGTCGGACCAGGCGCGGGCGTCGGGGCCGGTGTCGGTGTTGGGGCAGGGTGCGAGGACGTAGTGCAGGTGGCGGCCCTCGGGGGCCAGGGCGGGGTCGCTCGCGGTGGGGCGGGTGATCAGCAGGGAGGGGTCGGTCATCAGGGTGCCGGTCCTGGTCAGTTCCTCGAACGTGCGGTGCCAGGCGGTTCCGAAGGAGAGCGTGTGGTGGGCGAGGTGCGGCCAGGTCCGGGTGGTGCCCGCGTGCAGGACGACCGCGGAGGGGGCGTGCCGCAGGGGGACCGGGCGGCGCGGGCGGCGGCCCAGCAGCCGGTGGGCGGCGGGCAGGTCGGGGGTGAGGACGACGGCGTCGCACGGGATGCGTTCGTCGGCGGTGACGACCGCGGTGATCCGGGAGCCGGACCGTTCCAGCCGGGTGACGTCCCGTCCGAGGCGCAGGTCGGCTCCCGCCGTGGCCGCCGCGGCGGCCATGGCGCGGGGCAGGGCGTGCATGCCGCCGCGCGGGAAGTACACGCCGGCCACGGTGTCCATGTAGGCGATGACGGCGTAGGCGGCCAGGGCGCGGGCCGGTGCGACGCCGGCGTACAGGGCCTGGAAGGAGAAGACCCGCTTCAGCCGTTCGTCCGTCAGGAACCGCCCGATGCGCGCGTCCAGCCGCCCGAAGCCGCCGAGGGCGGCGAGCCGGGCCAGGTCGGGGGTGAGCAGGCCGAGCGGTGAGTCGAAGTTGGCGTCGATGAACCGGCGCATCTGTACGGCGTGCAGCCGCGTCAGCCAGGTGCGCAGCCGCCGGTACCCGGCCGCCTCCCGGGCCCCGGCGAAGCGTTCGACCTCGGCCTCCATGGCGGCGGCGTCGGTGTGCACGTCGAGGGTGCCGCCGTCGGCGAAGCAGGCCCGGTAGGCGGGGTGCAGGGGCAGCAGTTCGACGTGGTCGGCCAGCCGGTCTCCGACGGCGGCGAACGCCTCGTCGGCCAGGTTGGGCATGGTGAGCACGGTCGGTCCGGTGTCGAGGCGGTAGCCGCCGAGTTCGCGGCTTCCGGCCCGGCCGCCGGGCAGCGCGTCGCGTTCGACGACGGTCACCCGCCGCCCGGAGCCCAGCAGGTGCAGGGCGGCGGAGAGGCCCGCCAGCCCGGCCCCGACGACCACGACGTGGTCGGTGCGGCCGGTCACCGTCCGCGTCATCGCGGGCTCCCGCGGCCCGCGGGAGCCCGGTCACGCGGATGCTCCGCGCCGTCGTCGGCGGTGCTGGGAAGGCGCATCCCGGGTCCTCTCGTCGTCGGCTGCGGCGGGCAACGTGCCTGGTGCGTCACCGGGAGGGCTTCGGCCGGACGGCGCGCCGCGGTCGCGGCGTGCGGGATCCTCCGCGGCCCACCGAGGTGACTCGCCGTCATGCCTTCCCCCGTCGCTTCCGGCACGACGCCCCCCGGGCCCGATCACACCCGGCAGTCACCCGGGCGGCGGGTACCCGCCGCCCCGTCGGGTACCCGCCCCTGACCGTCCAGCGCGCCGTGCGCCCGTGGACGCACGGGGACGGAATACTCCGCCGGAGCCGAGCCGCCACCGCGCGCAGCGTCCGCGTCCGGGCGCCCCGGGCCAGAACACCTGGCCCGGGGCGCCGTCGCCGGGTGCCGGGGCGGGAGCGGCCGACGGACGAGGACGAGGACGAGAGGGAGGCGGCGGCCGTGGTGGACGCGGACATCGTCGTCGTCGGGGCCGGCGCGGCGGGTCTCTCCCTGGCGCACCGGCTCGTGGCCGGCACCCCGCACGGCGGGACGCCCTCGGTGGTGCTGGTCGACGCCCCGCCCGGACCGCTGCGGCCACCGCGCCGCACGTGGTGCTTCTGGGAGACGGGCCCCGGCCGGTACGACGCGGCGGCGACGGCGTCGTGGGAGTGGCTGCGGGTGCGCGGCCGGGACGGGGCGGTCGTGCGGCGGCACATCGCTCCGGCGCGCTACAAGATGATCCGCTCGGACGACTTCGAGGCACTGGTGGACCGGGACCTCGCGGACCGGCCGGGGCTGCGGCGCCTGGAGGCCACCGTCGGCGCGCCGGCCACGCTGCCGGACGGGACGGCCCGCGTCCCGGCCACGGGCGCCGACGGGACGCGGATCGACCTGCGCGCCCGCTGGGTCTTCGACTCCCGCCCGCCCGGACGTCTGCCGCCCGCCCGTTCCCTGCTCCTCCAGCACTTCCGCGGCTGGTTCGTCCGCGCCGAACGGCCGGTCTTCGACCCGTCGGTGGTCGATCTGATGGACTTCCGCACCGGGCAGCCGGGGCGCGGTCTGTCCTTCGGTTACGTCCTGCCGACCGGGCGCCACACCGCGCTGGTCGAGTACACCGAGTTCGGGCCGGCTCCGCTGACCTCCGAGGCGTACGACCGGGCCCTGGAGGACTACACCCGCCGGGTCCTGCGCACCGGTGACGTGGAGGTCCTGTCGACGGAGCAGGGGGTGATCCCGATGACCGACGCCGTCTTCGAACGGCGGGTCGCAGGCTCCGGTTCCGTCCTCCGGATCGGGGGTGCGGGCGGGGCGACGCGCGCGTCCACCGGTTACACGTTCGCCGCCGTGCAGCGGCAGTCCGACGCCGTCGCCCGTGCCGTGCTCGCGGGCCGCCGCCCGGAGCCGCCGCCCCCGCACCGGGCGCGGGCCCGGCTGATGGACGCGGTGCTGCTGCGGGCGCTGGACACCGGCCGGGTGGACGGGCCGGACCTGTTCTTCCGGCTGTTCGAGCGCGTACCCGCCGGGCGGCTGCTGCGCTTCCTCGACGGACGGTCCCGGCTGTTCGAGGACCTCGCGGTCGGGGTGCGCACTCCCGTGCTGCCGATGCTGCGGACGGCGGCCGAACTGCCGTGGCTGCCGCGCCGGCCCCGGTCCGTCCGCTGACCACGTCCGTCGAGAGATGTCGAGAGATCCGGGAGCGACACATGTCCTTGCTGCGCGACACCGCGCTGGCCGACGCCTTCGACCACGGCGCCGGCCGCTACGACCGTCTGGTCTCGCTCAACCCGGGCTACCACGCCCAGTTGCGCCGCTCCGCCCGCCGGCTCGGCCTCCCGGACGGCGGCGCCGGCCGTCGGGTGCTGGACCTGGGCTGCGGTACGGGCGCGTCGACGGCGGCGCTGGCCGCGGCCTTCCCCGCCGCGGAGATCGTCGGGGTCGACGCCTCCGCGGGCATGCTGGAGCGGGCCCGGGCCAAGCACTGGCCGTCGCGGGTGCGTTTCGTGCACGCGCCCGCGGAGGAACTGCGACGGGCCGGGGTGCACGGGCCGTTCGACGCGGTCCTCGCCGCCTACCTCTTCCGGAACCTGACCGATCCCGACACCGTCCTGCGCGCGGTGCGGGGGCTGCTGGTGCCAGGCGGAAGGCTGGCGGTGCACGAGTACGCGCTCGGGGGGCGGCGCGCGGACCGGCTGGTGTGGGACGCGGTGTGCCGGGGGGTGATCCTGCCGCTCGGCACGGCCACGGGCGACCGGGCGCTGTACCGGCACCTGTGGCGCAGCGTCGCGGAGTTCGACACGGCGCCCGCCTTCGGCGCGCGGCTGGGCCGGGCCGGGTTCGCGGACGTGCGGGTGCTGCCGCTGCCCGGCTGGCAGACGGGCATCACGCACACCTTCGTCGGCCGCCGGGCCGTCGGGGAGACGGACGGTGCGCGGTGAGCCGGCGCGGCGGGGTGCGGCCCCCGGGCCGGGACCGGCGGGCGTGGGCCGTGCCGCCCCGGCCGGGGCGGGAGCGGGTGGGTGGTGATCCGCCGTCGGTGGCGGTGGTCGGCGGGGGCATCGCGGGGCTGGCGGCGGCGACCGTCCTGGCGGAGCGTGGGGTGCGGGTGGTGCTGCACGAACGCGAGCCCGTGCTGGGCGGACGGGTCTCCGGATGGCCGGTCGCCCTGCCCGACGGCACGCCCGCCACGATGAGCCGCGGCTTCCACGCCTTCTTCCGCCAGTACTACAACCTGCGGGGCCTGCTGCGCCGCTGCGATCCGGCGCTGGGCATGCTGACGGGCCTGCCGGACTACCCGCTGCAGCACCGCGGCGGGCTGCGCGACGGGTTCCGCCGGGTGCCGCGCACTCCTCCGCTGAGCGCCCTGGGCTTCGTCGCGCTGAGCCCCAGCTTCGGGCCGCGCGACCTGATGGCCATGCGGCCCGCCGCGGCCCTTCCGCTCCTGGACGTGAGCACGCGCGGCGTCCACGAGCGTCTGGACGACGTCAGCGCCCACGACTTCCTCGACACCCTGGGCTTCCCCGCCGCCGCCCGGCACCTGGCCTTCGAGGTGTTCTCCCGCAGCTTCTTCGCCGACCCTCGGGAACTGTCGGCCGCGGAGATGGCGCTGATGTTCCACATCTACTTCCTCGGCTCCAGCGAGGGGCTGCTGTTCGACGTCCCGCGCGAGCCGTTCCCCGAGGCCCTGTGGGATCCGCTGGCCGGGCACCTGACGCGGCTCGGGACCGAGGTGCGCACGGACACGCCCGTGCGGTCCGTGCGGCCCGGGCCGTTTGGCGGTCACCTGGTGGTCGACGACGCGGGTGCCCGGCCGTACGACGCCGTGGTGCTCGCCCTGGACACCGGCGGTCTGCGCGGGCTGGTGGACCGCTCACCGGAGCTGGGCGACGCCGCCTGGCGGGACCGGGTGGCGCGGCTGCGGAACGCCCCGCCGTTCCTGGTGTCCCGGCTGTGGCTGGACCGGCCGGTCGCGTCCGGGCGGCCCGGTTTCCTCGGCACCAGCGGCTACGGCTCGCTGGACAACGTCAGCGTGCTCTCCCGGTGGGAGGGCGAGGCGGCCCGCTGGGCGGCGCGCACCGGCGGGTCCGTCGTCGAACTCCACGCCTACGCCGTGCCGGCCACGGCCGCCCGGGAGGTCGAGCAGAAGCGCGTCGTCGATCAGTTGCACCAGGTGTATCCCGAGACCCGCAGGGCGCGCGTCGTGGCCGCCCGGCACGAGTGGCGGGACGACTGCCCGCTGTTCCCCGTCGGCGGCTACCGCAACCGTCCGACGGTGCGCACCCCCGACCCGTCCGTCGTGGTCGCCGGGGACCTGGTCCGTACGGGTCTGCCCGTGGCCCTGATGGAACGCGCCGCCACCTCCGGGTTCCTCGCGGCCAACGCCCTGCTGGAACGGTGGGGGGTGCGCGGCGAGACGCTGTGGACGGTGCCCGACCGGGGCCGGTCGGCACTGCTGCGGGCCCTGGCGCGACGGTTCGGGCCGCCGCGCTGACACCCGCGCCGGGCACGGCGGGCACGGCCGGCACCCGGTGCCGTACGACACCGGAACGCCCGCGGTGCCGTACGGCGGCTACGCCCCCGTGCCCTCCGCCTCCTGGTCCGCCCGTCCGCCCGCGCCGAGCGGACCGGTCGAATCCGTGGCCCCCTCGCTCTCCAACCGGGGCAGGTGGCGCCGGGTGACCCGCATGACCACGGGCGGCATCGCCGTACGCCCCGCCTGGGCCAGGCGCAGCCGACGGGGCACGTACACGGCGGTGCGGCGGCGTTCCACGGCGCGGACCACCCGGTCGGCGACCGCGTCCGCGGGGAGGACACCGCGGACCGGAGCCGGCAGGTGGGCGCGCAGCTCGCGCAGGACCGCGTACCGGTCCGCGTCGCGGATCATGTCGGTGTCGATCCAGTTGAGGTAGGCGATGCCCACGGCGATTCCGTGGTGGGCGACCTCGGCGCGCAGCGAGTGGGTGAACGCCTCCACGCCCGCCTTCGAGGCGCAGTAGGCGCTCATCATGGGCGCGGCGCCCAGGGAGGCCAGCGAGGCGATCTGAAGGTGGTATCCGGCGGTGCGGCGCAGGTCCGGGAGGAAGGCGCGGGCCGTGTGGGCGCTGCCGGTCAGGTTGACCTCGACGACGCGGCGCCACTCGGCCGGGTCCGACGTGGCGAACGGTCCGCCCAGCGCGATGCCGGCGTTGGCGACGACGACCGACGGCGGCCCGAGGCGCCCGCGCACCTCACCGGCCGCCTCGTCCAGCGCGGCGGGGTCGGTGACGTCGGCCTCGACGGCGAGCGCCGGGCTCGGCAGGGCCGCCGCCAGGGCGTCCAGGAGCGGCTTCTCGTGGCCGAGCAGGGCGAGCCGGGCGCCGCGGAGGGCGCAGGCGTGGGCGAGGGCGGCGCCCAGTCCGCGTGCGGCGCCGGTCACCACGACGGTGCGGTCGCGCAGGGGAGAGTCCGTCACGGGCCGGCCCCTTCCCCGGGGTGCTCGGGGCGGGTCACTTCTTGTCTCCGGTCCGGTCGCGGCGGGTGAGGGCGCGCTGCACCCGCGTGAGGTCGGCGAACCGGTGCCGGCGCAGGGCGGCGCGGGCGGCGTTGGCACCCGGCGCCCCGTGCACTCCGCCGCCCGGGTGGGCGCCCGCGGAGGCGAGGAAGAGGCCGGCCACCGGGGTCTCGGGGCGCCCCGTGCCGGGCACGGGCCGGAAGAAGAGCTGCTGGTGCATGGCGGTGGTGCCGCCGTTGATCGCGCCGCCCTCCAGGTTGGCGTCCATGGCCTGCAGCGTCGGCGGGGCCAGGATCCGGCGGGCCCGGATCAGCGCGCGGAAGCCGGGCGCGAAGCGTTCCACCTGGCGCTCGACCCGGTCGGCCATGAGTTCCCGGTCCTGGGCGTCCCAGTTGCCGGTGATGCCCTCGTCGCCCGCGTCGGACCGGATGTCGTGGGGGACGTGGGTGTAGGCCCAGGCGGACTCGGTGCCGCTCGGTGAGCGGGACGGGTCGGTGGTCGTCATCTGGCCGAACAGCGAGAAGGGACGGTCGGGGACCTGCCGCATGGCGATCTGGGCGGCGAACCGGGTCAGCTCGTCGAGGCCGTCGGCCAGGTGCACGGTGCCGGCCCGGGCCGCGTCCTGGCACCGCCAGGGCACGGGGCCGTCCAGCGCCCAGTCCACCTTGAAGGTGGCGAAGTCCCACTGGAAGCGGCGCAGATCGGCGAGGACCTGGTCGGGCAGGTGCTCGGGGGCGACGAGATCGCCGTAGAGCGCGGGCACCGACACGTCCGCCAGGACCGCGCGGCGTGCGGCGACCGTCTCGCCGCCGGCCGTGCGGACGCCCACCGCGCGGCGGTCGCGGACCACGACCCGCTCGACGCGCTGCCCGCACCGCACGGTGCCGCCGCGGGCCCGCAGCCGGTGGACCAGGGCGGCGGTGAGCGCGCCCGCGCCGCCGACCGGCACGGGGAAGCCGTAGGTCTGGCCGAGCATCGACATCAGCCAGCCGAAGCCGCCGCTCCCGGCCGCCTCGGGGGCGAGGTCGGCGTGCAGCGCGTTGCCGGCCAGGAGCAGCTTGCCGCCCTCGCCTCGGAACTCCTCCTCGCCCAGCCGGCGCACCGGCAGCACCAGGGTGCGGGCCAGCCGCAGGCCGCCCCCGGCGCGCAGCCGCAGGGCCAGCCGGGCGCCGGCGCGGACCGGGGGGAAGGGCGTGAAGAGGGCGTCGAGGATGTCGGCCCGGTAGCGGTCCCACACCTCGTGCAGCCGTTCCCAGGCGGCGCCGTCGCCGGGCGCGAAGACGTCGAGCGAGGCGGCGGTGGTGCCGGCGTCGCGGTCGAGGACGGCGCAGGTGCCGTCGGTCAGGGGATGGGCGAGGACGTGCGGGGCGTGGGCCCAGCGCAGGCCGTGGTCGTGCAGCCGCAGTCCGGCGAGGACCGGGGAGGCGGCGGCGAGCGGGTAGAAGGAGCTGAAGAGGTCGTTGACGAAGCCGGGGGCGACCTCGCTGTCGTGGCGCACCGCGCCGCCCGGTTCGGGCTGCTCCTCCAGGACCTCGACGCTCCAGCCGGCGTCGGCCAGCAGGTTGGCCGCCACCAGCCCGTTGGGACCCGACCCGATGACCACGGCGTCAGGCACGGCCGGTGTCCGTCCCGAACCGCACCGACCCGCCCGTGTCCGCCGGGTCAGGCCGGCAGCCGTCGCCCGACTCGCAGAGCTTCGCGAGCCTGGCGAGCATCGCGCGGTGCCGCACCTGGATCAGCGCCTCGACGCCCACGTTGTGCACGAAGCCGCCGGGCCCGCGCAACGGGTGTTCGTCCACGATCACCAGGCACTGCTCGCCCCAGGGGCGCAGTTCGATGGCGATGCGGGCGGTGCCGAGCCGGCCCGCCTTGGCCTCGATCTCCAGCTCGGAGCCCGCCACACAGCGCCTGACCACGGATTCGTTGTTCAGCCGCACCGGGCCGAGCCGGACCTCGTAGCCGATCGTCGCGCCGACCTGCGGCCACTGGCCGGATCTGGGGGTGACGTCGGAGGGTCCGACCACCCACTCGACGTACTGGTCGCCGTCCGCGAGGACGTTCCACACCGCCTGCGGACTCGCCTGGATCAACCGATGCCGCACCGCCACGCGTGCCTCCCACGCCCGAAGCCGTCACTGCAAGGACGCAGCACTGAGTGCCCAGCCCGCGGCAGACCAACCGGGGGCACGGCACGCGGGCAGACCGGCCGGGACCGCGGCACCGCGACGGCGGGACCGCGACCGTTCACCTGGCGGTCGCCCGGAGGTCCCGGCGGGCTCTTCCGCCCCTCCACGCCGTCTCCTAGCCTTGCCCCGCCCGAAGATCGTCCCGCGCCTCGGTCCCCCGCGGCGCGCCCGGGTCCCTGTCCCGACTCGAAAGGCGACTTTCCCTATGCGTCGTCCTGGCGTACGCACACTGAGACGTCTCGGCACCAGATCGGCCGCGGCCGTGATCACCACCGTCCTGGCCGTGGGTGCCGCTCCGCTCCCGGCCGGTGCGGCGGACCGTGCCCCGGCCCGGCCGTCCTCGTTCGTCGACCCCCTGATCGGCTCGGCGAACGGCGGCAACACCTACCCCGGCGCCACCCTCCCCTTCGGCATGATCGCCTGGTCGCCCACCAGCACGGCGGGCGACCAGACCAACACGGCGGCGGCCAACGGCTACTCGTACGACACCACCCGCATCCGCGGACTGAGCCTGACCCACGTCAACGGGGCCGGCTGCCACCCCGGAGCCGCCGGGGACGTACCGATCATGCCGTTCGTCGGCGACGTCACCTCGTCCCCCTCGGCGGACACCGGGGACCGGGTGTACGCCTCGGACTTCAGCCACTCCGACGAGAAGGCCGTTCCCGGCCGCTACACCCTCGGCCTCGCCTCCGGCGCCGCCGCCGACCTGGCCGTCAGCGAGCGGGCGGGCGTGGCCGACTTCAGCTTCCCCGAGGACGAGCCGGCCAACCTGCTCTTCCGGGTCTCCAACTCGCTCAACGGCAGCGAGGACGCGCACGTCGACATCGACGCCGCCCACCGCAAGGTGACCGGCTGGGTGCACACGGGTGCCTTCTGCGGCCGGCGGGCCAACGGCGGGGAGAACAACCGCAAGAGCTACTACAAGCTGTACTTCAGCGCCTCCTTCGACCGCGCCTTCTCCGAGGTCGGCACCTGGAGGGACGACACGCTCTCCCCCGGCTCGACGAGCGCGTCCGGCGGTGAGGGCTACGCGACCGGCGCCGAGCGCGCGGACCGGGGCTCCGGCGGCTGGGTCGGCTTCGACACCTCCTCCGACAACGATGTCCGGATGCGGATCGGCATCTCCTACGTCAGTCTCGCGGGCGCCGAGGCCAACCTGCGCGACGAGATCCCGCCGCGCGCGAGCGTCGACCAGGTGGCGCGGGCGGGCTCCCGGGCCTGGGACCGCGAGCTGAACTCCGTGCGGGTGCAGGGCAGTACCCCGGAGCGCCGCACGGCCTTCTACACGGCGCTCTACCACTCCTTCATGCAGCCCAACCTGATCAGCGACACCGACGGCCGGTACGTCGGCATGGACCGAGCCGTCCATCGCGTGGAGCGCGGCCAACGAGCGCAGTACAGCAACTTCTCGGGCTGGGACCAGTACCGGGCCCACGTCCAACTGCTCGCGCTGCTCAAGCCGAAGGTGGCGGGGGACTTCGCCCAGTCGCTGTACAACTTCGCCCGGCAGAACGGCGGGGTGTGGGACCGCTGGGTCCACGTCAGCGGCGCCACGCACGTGATGACCGGCGACCCCTCCGCGGCGACGCTGGCCACCTTCTACGCGATGGGCGTACGCGACTTCGACCACGAGGGTGCCTTCGACTCCCTGGTCCGGCAGGCCACCGTGCCGCACCCCGACGGGCTGTCCGACGCGGGCTGCCCGGGCCAGTGCGAGGGGCAGCGGCCCAACCTGGAGCAGTACCTGGCCTCGCACTACGCGGCCCAGGACGCCTGCCACTGCTGGGGCGGCGCCGCCGAGACGCTGGAGGCCGCGGTGGCCGACTCGGCGCTCGCCGAGTGGGCGCGGCTGCTGGGCCGCGAGAAGGAGGCCGAGGTCTTCGCCGACCGGGCCGGGTGGTGGCGCAACGTCTTCAACCCGGACGCCACGCCCGAGGGCGGTTACGTCCAGGCGCGCAACCTCGACGGCTCCTGGGTGACGCCGTTCGGCCCGGGAACGGGCACCGGATTCGCGCAGGGCACCAGCGCCACGTACACATGGATGGTGCCCCAGGACGTGCGGGGGCTGGCGGCGGCCACGGGCGGCCGGGAGGTCGCGGCGGCCCGGCTGGACGGCTTCTTCCACGAGCCGGACGGTTCCTGGTCGGTGGGCGGCGGCGACGCCCTGCGCTACGACCCGACCAACGAGCCCGGCATCCACGCCCCGTGGCTGTACAACGCGCTCGGGCAGCCGTGGAAGACGCAGGCGACGGTGCGGCAGATCGTCGACACGGTGTACGGCACCGGGCCGTCCGGGCTGCCCGGCAACGACGACCTGGGCACCATGTCCGCCTGGTACGTCTTCGCCTGCCTCGGCCTGTATCCGCGCACGCCGGGCAGCGCCGATCTGCTGCTGGGCGCCCCGGTGTTCACCGAGGCGGTGCTCGACCGGCCCGGAGGCACCGACATCACGGTGACGGCACCCGAAGCAGACGCCGCGCACCGGTACGTGGACTCCGTACGCCTGAACGGGCGTGCGCACGACACGTCGTGGACGGGCGCACGGCTGACGCTGCGCGGTGGCACGCTCGCGTTCGGGCTGGCGGAGCGGCCGGACACGCGGTGGGGCACCGACCCGGCGGACCTGCCGAAGTGAGCCGGCGCCGGCCGGCACCCGCGGGAGCGCGCGCGGGTGCCGGCCGGCCTTCCGCGCGAAGCTCTCCCGGAAAGGCCCTGCATTGGCATGGACCTGATCTCCCGCCCTGGCTAAGCTCGAAGCGACCCCGATGAGAGCGCTCTCAGATCCGCGGTTGCTCCACCCATCAGTTCCATCCCCACCTTGCTGGAACGACGAAGGGCAACTCCCGTGAGACGCAGCAGACTCAGGCATCTCGGCCTGGCCACCCTCCTCGTGCTCGGCGGCCTCACCGCGACCGGCACCCTGCCCGCCTCGGCGGCCGACACCCCCACCGGCTCCGCCGAGGACCAGGCGGCTTCCGCCGGTCTCCTGGACGCCATGCAGCGGGATTTCGGTCTCACCCGTGCCGAGGCCGAGGACCGGCTGGCGGCCGAACGCCGCGCCACCGACCTCGTGCCCACGGCACGACGGGCCGCCGGGGACGCGTTCGGCGGCTCCTGGTTCGACGCCGGCCGAGGGCGACTGACCGTGGCGGTCACCTCGGACGCCTCGCCCACGACGGTCAGGGCGGTGGCCGCCACCGGTGCTCAGGTACGCACGGTCGAGCACAGCGCGCGGCGACTCGACGCGGCCAAGAACCGTATCGACCGCCTCGACGCCCCCGCGGGCGTCAGCAGTTGGCACGTCGACCCGGCCGCCAACTCGGTGGTCGTGGACGTGGTCAGGGGCGAACGCGGCGACAACGATGTCCGCAACTTCCTGGAACAAGCCCGCGAGGCCGGCCCGGTCACGGTACGCACGGTGGCCTCGGCGCCGAGCACCTTCGCGGCCGGCACGGTCGGCGGGGACCCGTACTACACCGGCAACGTCCGCTGCTCCATCGGCTTCTCGGTGCACGGCGGATTCGTCACCGCCGGGCACTGCGGCGGGGCGGGCGCGGCGGTCCGCGGCTGGGACGGCTCGCACATCGGGACGTTCCAGGGCTCGTCCTTCCCGGGCGACGACTACGCCTGGGTCAGCGTGGGCAGCGGCTGGTGGACGGTACCGGTGGTCCTCGGCTGGGGCACGGTCTCCGACCAGTTGGTGCGCGGCTCGAACGAGGCGCCCGTGGGCGCGTCGATCTGCCGCTCCGGCTCCACCACCCACTGGCACTGCGGCACCGTGCTGGCCAAGAACGAGACGGTCAACTACAGCCAGGGCGCCGTGCACCAGATGACGAAGACCAGTGTCTGCGCCGAAGGCGGTGACTCGGGCGGCTCCTTCATCAGCGGCGACCAGGCGCAGGGCGTCACGTCGGGCGGCTGGGGCAACTGCTCCAGCGGCGGGGAGACGTGGTTCCAGCCCGTCAACGAGATCCTGAACCGCTACGGGCTGACCCTGCACACGGCCTGACCTCCGGGGGCGGCAAGAGGTCTCGCGGGGCGGCAGGATGCTTCGCCGGGTGACCGGCGGGCTGCCGGCGGGCCGACGGCGGAGGGCTTCGCCGGTGACCCGCCGGTCCCGCGTCTGCCCGGCGGGCTCCGTCGCCGGGCGCCGGTCGCAGGCGGGGCGGACGCAGGCGGGGCGGACGTGCTCAGAAGTTCCCCGGCCCGGCAGCCCCGTCCATCGCCTCGGGGCCGCTCGCCGTCGTCAGCCGACGGTAGGCGGCCCGTGCGTGCACCAGGCGGGCCAGCGCCGTGCCGGCGAGGGCCGCGCCGAGCAGGCAGGCCAGCCAGAACGCGTCCCGCCGACCGCCCCACGTGAGGGTGCCGGCCGGCGGGACGGCGAAGCCGTTGAGGGACAGCCAGCACAGGAGGGCCGTTCCGGGAGCGGCCGTGAACCGGGCGCACAGCCCGAGCAGTGCCGCCAGCAACGAGAGCAGGGTCAGGGCGAGTCCCGGACGGCCGTACCCCACGGTGCCGTTGACGAGCGCCACCAGGGCGAGGGCGCCGCCGAAGGCTCCGGCCCACACCAGCGGAGCGGCGACGGGCCGGGGAACGGGTCTGGGGCCGCTGCCCAGGGGCACCCACTCGATCATCTGACGGCTCCTTCCGGTCCCGGACGGCTCCGACCACGGCATCGGACACCGACCCTGCGGGCAGATTGTCCCACCGGGGCGGTGAGTGACGCTGCGGTCGGAGTAGCGACCCGGCCCCGCCCGTCCGTCCGTACCGCCCGGGCCCCGGCACGGAGCACGCCGGCACCTCGGTGCTCTTCCCACGGCCGCTGGGGCGCCCGGTCCCCGTCCGGCGGCCGCGGGGCACGAACCGAGATATCGCGGCGCACGGTGCGGGAGAAGCCCTGCCGTGCGCGCCCCGGCCCCGGCCCCGGCGGCGCCCGGTCGTCTCGGCTCGGGCGGCGGCACGATCGGCGCCCACGAGCCGCTCGTCCGGGGCACCTTGGCCATCGGCTCGCGGACGGCGTCTCCCGCCCGGGGCAGACCGCCCGAGGTGTACGCGCGCCGGCTCGACGGGGTCGGGAAGCCGCACGGCAACCGCCGCGGTGCCGCGCACGCCGCCGCGGCACCGCCGTCCCTCTGCCCGGCCGCCCTACCGGTCGGCTTCCGCGCGCGGTGCGGACGGGGCCGCCGCCGGCACCGGTGGCGCGTCCGCGTCCGTCTCCTCGCCGGGCCCTTCCTCCCCCGCTCCGGCCGGCGTCCGCGTCCCGGGGAGCAGCCGGCCGGCGGCCCGCAGCCAGCCGGCGAGCACGTGGGCCCGTCCCGCGACGATGGGACCGAGGACGGCAAGGACGAGGACGTATCCGGCGATGAAGGGGGCGAGCCGTCCGTCGAGTCCGGCGCCCGCGGCCATGGCGGCCAGGATCAGCGCGAACTCCCCGCGGGCGACCAGGGTGGTGGCGATCTCCGCGGCGGGCTGGGCGCCGTAGCGGTACACGCGGGCGACGCACAGTCCGGCGGCGACGTTCATGACGACGGTCAGTGCCGCCGCCGCGGCCACCGGGCCGGCGACGGAGGCGATGTCGCCGGGGTCGATGGCGAGCCCGAAGGCGAAGAAGAAGATGGCGGCGAAGGCGTCGCGGAGCGGGTGCACCAGTTCCCGGATACGCGGTCCGGAGGGGGTGCCGGCGAGGATGAGGCCGACCATGAAGGCGCCGATGGCGTCGGCGACGCCGAGGACCTCGGAGACGCCGGCGACGAGCACCGCGGCGCCGAGGAAGCTGATGACGAGGAGTTCGTTGTCGCGGGTCGCGATCAGGCGGCCCACGAGCCGGGTGCCGTAGCGGGCGGCGGCGGCCAGCACCAGCAGGAAGCCGAAGGCCTTGCCGGCCTGGAGGGCCATGTCGGCGACGCCGTGCGCGCCCGCGATGATCGGCTGCAGGGCGGCCAGGTACAGCGCGAGGAAGATGTCCTCGACCACGATGACGCCCAGGATCAGGCGGGTCTCGGGGCGACCGATCCGGCCGAGGTCGATGAGGATCTTGGTGACGATCGCGGAGGAGGAAATGCCGAGCACGCCTGCGAGCACCAGCGCCTCGCGCACGCCCCAGCCGAGGACGAACCCGAAGCCGAGCCCGGCGCCGACGTTCAGCAGCAGATAGACGCCGCCCGCGGTCAGGAGCCGTTTGCCGCCGCTCTTGAGGTCGTCGAGGTGGAACTCCAGACCCAGGTAGAAGAGCAGCAGCACCAGTCCGAGCGCGGAGAGCATCTCGAAGTCGTGCGCGTCCTCGACCAGGACGAAGCCCGGTGTGTGGGGGCCGAGCAGGATGCCGGCGAGCATGAACAGGGGAATCGTCGGAAGTCCGATCCGGCCGCCGAGGCGGGCGAGGAACGCGGCGGCCACGAAGGCACCGCCCATGGCGAGCAGGGTGTCAGCGTGTCCCACGGGTCACCGCCTTCGACCGTACGGAGGGTCGGCAGGGCTTCACTTGACGGGGATGGATGCGGGTTCTCCTTCAGCTGTGACGCGTCGTCTGTCGTACCGCCGGACACCGTCGGCCGGCACTGTGACACCGCTTCGGGGCCTGACGGGGCGCCGGCCGGGCCGCCGCGTGCGCGGACGGACGGATGCCCGTCGGCGTGCGCGGACGGACGGATGTCCGGACCCGGGCCGTGCCCTACGGCCGTACGCACCGATGACCACCGGCCGCGCCGGCACTCGGGGTGCGGACGGCACACCCGGAACGGACCACGCGGCAACGCCCGTGAACGACGGGCGAGATGAGGCTTCCCCGCAACGCTCCCCGGCCCCCGGACAGAGCCCCCGGGGCGCGGCGTCGCTCCACGGTCGCACGCCGGGCCGGTACGCGGCCATCGGGGACGGCACCCATAACCCGCGGTGGCCGACACCCATCGTCGGCGGCGGACGGGCCGCTGCGCGTGGACGGTTCCGCCGCGGCGCTGCCGCGGGCCCGGTGGACGGACCCGCCGCGGCCGAGCGGACCGGCTCCACGGCGCGCCCGGGAGGATACGTGCCGTGCGGAGCAGGAGGGCGTACCGCGGCCGACTCGGGGATCCCGACCGCGGCACGCCCTGCGGCCCCGGCGCCGGAGGACCGCGCGCCCGGGCACTACCTGCGTCTGCCCCGGGCGAGGACCGCGACACTGCACCAGGCGAGTGATCACCGCGTCCCGCCCGACCCCCGTACGCCGTCCGCCCCGCCGCGGGATGCGACGGGGCGGACGGTTTGCGGACGGTCCGTCAGCACGGCGTGGTTGCCATGAGCTTCTCGAAGGAAGCCATGCAGTCCGGGCAGTGACGCGCCCGTTCGCCGTCGGATGCCTCGATACGTTCGCGGAGCTTCTCTCCGCACAGGGTGGCCGCTGCCTTTTTGGCCATCACGTGCCACACCAACGCTCCGCCCGCCTTCTCCGGGCCCACGCACATTTCGTACATGATCGGCCTCCCAGCCTGGACGCCGCTGACATACTCCAGGAGACACCGGATCGGCCCGCACCAGTAGCGAGCGGGGGCCATTCGGGTGACGGCCGCTTCGCCCCTTGGAGGCGGCGACACACCCGGACGGATAGAAACGATCAGCCAATCGGTCCCAACCGGGTGGGTGTGTGACGTGGCGTCGACGCAGGCGGCCGACGGTCGGCTGCTGTGGTCGGATGGCGACACAGACCGAACCGATCGCTCCGGTCCCGGCGGCGGGACGCCGCCACAAGGGGCGGGTGATCATCTCCTGGCTCACCACGACCGACCACAAGCGCATCGGCCACCTCTACCTCATCACGTCGTTCGCGTTCTTCCTGATCGCCGGGGCGCTGGCGATGCTGATCCGGGCGGAGCTGGCCCGCCCCGGGCTGCAACTGGTCTCCAACGAGCAGTACAACCAGGCCTTCACGATGCACGGCACGATCATGCTGCTGCTCTTCGCCACCCCGACCTTCGCCGGTTTCGCCAACGCCGTCATGCCGTTGCAGATCGGCTCCCCGGACGTGGCCTTCCCACGGCTGAACATGCTGTCGTACTGGCTCTTCCTCTTCGGCGGCCTGATCGTCCTGGCGAGCTTCCTCACCCCCCAGGGCGCCGCCGACTTCGGCTGGACCGCCTACACACCGCTCAGCGGGCCCCTGCACTCGCCCTACCTCGGCGGTGACCTGTGGATCATGGGGCTGGCGCTGTCCGGTTTCGGCACCATCCTGGGAGCGGTCAACTTCATCACCACCATCATCTGCATGCGCGCGCCGGGCCTGACCGTCTTCCGCATGCCGATCTTCGTCTGGAACGTCCTGCTGACCTCGGTCCTGGTGCTGCTGGCCTTTCCGGTACTTGCGGCGGCACTGCTGGTGCTGGAGGCGGACCGGCACTTCGGGGCGCACGTGTTCGACGCCGCGAACGGCGGGGCGATCCTGTGGCAGCACCTGTTCTGGTTCTTCGGCCATCCCGAGGTGTACATCCTCGCGCTGCCGTTCTTCGGGGTGGTCACCGAGATCATCCCCGTCTTCGCCCGCAAGCCGGTCTTCGGTTACATGGGGCTGGTCGGCGCGACCATCGCCATCGCGGGGCTGTCGGCCACGGTCTGGGCGCACCACATGTTCGCCACCGGCGCCGTGCTGCTGCCGTTCTTCTCGTTCCTGACGTATCTCATCGCCGTCCCCACGGGCGTGAAGTTCTTCAACTGGATCGGCACCATGTGGCGCGGGTCGCTGTCCTTCGAGCCGCCGATGCTGTGGGCGGCCGGGTTCCTGGTGACGTTCCTCTTCGGCGGACTGACCGGGGTGATCCTCGGCTCGCCGCCCCTGGACTGGCACGTCACCGACTCCTACTTCGTCGTCGCGCACTTCCACTACGTCCTGTTCGGCACGATCGTGTTCGCGATGTTCGGCGGCTTCAGCTTCTGGTGGCCGAAGATGACGGGCCGCATGCTCGACCACCGGCTGGAGAAGGTGCACTTCTGGACGCTGTTCGTGGGCTTCCACACGACGTTCCTGGTGCAGCACTGGCTCGGCGTGGAGGGCATGCCGCGCCGGTACGCGGACTACCTGGCCGTCGACGGCTTCACGGCCCTCAACACCGTCTCCTCCGTCGGCGCCTTCCTGCTGGGGCTGTCGACGCTGCCGTTCCTCTACAACGTCTGGAAGACCGCCAGGTACGGGCGGCCGGTCGGGGTCGACGACCCCTGGGGGTACGGGCGTTCGCTGGAGTGGGCCACGTCCTGTCCCCCGCCGCGCCACAACTTCCACGCACTGCCGCGGGTTCGGTCGGAGTCACCGGCCTTCGACCTGAACCACCCCGAGCTGGTCCGCTTCGACCAGGCCGAGCAGACGGGCCGGCGCGACGCCCTGGAGCCGGGTGGGGGTCACAAGGGCGACCGCTCGTAGGGGACCGCGTCAGGGAGCCCGTACGCCGGTGACGGCGAAGCCGCTGCGCGGCCGGGTCGGGATGCGGTGCAGCGGGATGCGCAGGTCCTGCTCGGGGACCGTGTACTCCAGGCGGGCGAGTCGCACCGCCAGCGCCTCCAGCAGGCCCACGGTGATGCGCTCGCCGGGGCAGCGGTGGCCGGTGTCCGGGTCCCCGCCGCCCTGTGGGATCAGGTCGTCGCGCTCGGGGGGCCGGTCCAGGAACCGCTCGGGTCGGAAGGCGTACGGGTCTGTCCAGAGCTCTTCGTCGTGGTTCTGGCCGTAGACGTCGAGCAGCAGGATCCCGCCGGACGGGACGGACTCGCCGTGCCAGGTGAGTTCGGTGACGGTCCGTCCGCCGAGGAACGGGGCGAACGGGTAGAAGCGCCGGACCTCGTGCGCGAACGCGGTGGCGAACGCGCCGTCGCCGGCACGCAGCCGCTCGCGGTGGGCAGGCCACCGGTGCAGGGCGTGGGCGGAGAACGCCACGAACCAGCTGACGGCTGCCGTGGGGCGCAGCACGTTGAGGAGTTCCACCGCGGCGGTCCGGGCGTCCAACGGGCCGTCCGGGGTGTCGCGGTGCCGGGAAACCCGTTCGAGCACCGAGCCCTTGGGGGCGGCGACCGCCTCGGACCGTACCTCCTCGATCAGGCGGGCCATCCGGGTCTCCTGCCGGGACCGGGCCCGGCGGGCCCGCAGATGCCGCGGTCCCGGCGTGGCGAAGCCGTCGACCATCGCGATCAGGTCCCGGGCGAGCGGCTCCGCGTCCACAACCTCCCGCGGGAGGCCGGCCCAACGGCAGACCCCGCGGGTGAGCACCACACCCGCCTCGTCGAACAGCACGAGGCGGGGGCGTTCGCTCCAGTCGTGCACGGCCTCGTCCCAGGCCGCGGTGACGTGTTCGGTGAGGCCGGTGACCCGGTCGGGGTCGAGCAGCGGCAGGAACAGTTCCTTGCGGGCCCGGTGGGCGTCGCCGTCGAGGGTGTGCACCGCGCCCTGCCCGAACAGGGAGTCCAGCACGGGAGCGGGAAGCGCGCCGTGACGGTGGACGTGTGCCTCGTCGTAGAAGAAGCGCACGGCGTCCGGGCCGCGCACGGCCAGCGCGGGCCTGCCGAGCAGGCGCGTGCGCACCACGGAGTCGGCGCTGTCGCGCATCCGGTCGGGCAGCCAGGCGTACCCCTGGGTGAGCAGTGACAGGGTGCGGTCCAGTAGCGGGCGGCGATGTGCGTCCATGGCCGGCGAGTGCCCAGGGCGGCGACGGGGACACCCGGGGCGGGTACGGGGCGGTGGTGCGGGTGGACGGGCTCGTACCGGCGCGAGGGGCGGGCCGATCGCCTCTCGCGGCGCGGCACGTGGGGTGACCGGCGGTGGTCTGACCGCGGCGGTCGGGTGAGGGGCCGCAGGACGGGTACTCCGTCCTCCCACGAGGAGCCGGCGCTCGGGCGGTCCGGGCACCGCGTCCGTGACCCCTCAGCCCTCAGCCCTCAGCCCTCAGCCCTCAGCCCTCAGCCCTCAGCCCTCAGCCCTCAGCCCTCAGCCCCGGACAGGATCGGACCACCTCATGTCCCCGTCCACGCCCGCGTCCCCGGTCCAGACCCCGGACGACTCCCTGCGGATCCACTTCATCGGCAACGCGACCGTGCTGCTCCGGTACCGCGAGCTGAGTCTGCTCACCGATCCGAACTTCCTCCACCGCGGCGAGCGCGCCCACCTCGGCTACGGGCTGGTGAGCCGCCGCCTGACCGAGCCCGCCCTGGACCCGGGCGACTTGCCGCGGCTCGACGCCGTGGTGCTGTCACACCTGCACGGCGACCACTGGGACCGCAGGGCCCGGCGCCTGTTGTCCCGGTCGCTGCCGATCGTCACCACCCCGCACGCCTCCCGCCGGCTGCAGGGCGTGCACGGGTTCCACCGGGCCGTGGGGCTGCGCACCTGGCAGGAGGAGACCGTGCGGCACGCGGACGCGCAGGTGCGCATCACCTCACTGCCCGGACGGCACGCCGGGCATCCGCTACTGCGGCGCCTGCTGCCGCCGGTGATGGGCAGCCTCCTGGAGTTCGGCCCGGCCGCCGGTCCCCCGCGGCACCGGCTGTACGTCTCCGGCGACACCCTGCTCTTCGACGGCCTGGACGAGATCGCCCGGCGCTTCCCGGGTCTGGACCTGGCCGTGCTGCACCTGGGCGGGACGACCCTGCCGGGCGGCTTCGTGGTGACCATGGACGGGCGCCAGGGCGCGGAACTCGCCCGGCGTCTCGACCCCCGCCTGATCCTGCCGGTGCATTACGACGACTACACCGTCTTCCGTTCGCCGCTCGACGCGTTCCTGGCCGAGGCCGACTGAAAGGGGCTCGCCGACCGGCTCGTGCACTGCCGGCACGGTCAGCGGGCCGTACTGCGCCCGGACGGCGGACCGCCCGTCGTGACGTGACGGGCCGTCCGCCGGCGGGATCGTTCAGTACAGCTTGTCGACGGCCGTGACCGTGGTCGCCCGGAAGTCGGGCACCTGCGCGTGCGCGAAGGTGCCCATCTGGCCCCACTTCACGACCGTCACGGTCCTGCCGTCCCGCCCGACCGAGAACAGGTTGATGTCGGAGGCTCCCCACTCGGCGACCGTGTGGACGCCGTACACGTGCGCGCCCTCCTCCACGTCCAGCCGGCCGTAGTACTTCTGCGTGGCGGTGATGTCGGGATACTGCTCCATCACCGTCCGCGCGCAGTCGGCCAGGTCCGCACGCAGCAGGGCGGCGAACTCCCTGGCCCGCTGCGTGCTGCGCTCGACGACCGTCACCTGCAGGGCGCCCGTGTCGTACTCGGTCCAGTACCGGCGGTGGGACGCCGTGGACGGCAGGGCCTCGCCGACGCACATCGGCAGCGGGTCCGGCTGCCCGGCGGTCACCGGGCCGGCGAACCAGTCCGAGGAGGGGTGCGGCGGCAGTTCGGCCGGCTCCAGGAACGCGGGCGGGTCGGAGGGCGGTGTCGCGGCGGTCGCCGGGACCGCGGCCACGGCGAGGGCGGCACCGGCCACCAGCGCGGTCAGGGCGGCGCGGGTCCCTCGGGCACGGACGTTCATGCTTGATTCCCCCATGTCGGTTCGTCGGAGTCTGTGTCGGTGTCGGTGGAGCTTTCCCTGTACGACCCGACATGACCGCCATGGGTTGTACTCGTCAGCCGGCCGAGTTGTCGGTGCGCATCCGCACCTGCTCCTCCAGGCGCCGCAGGCTCCCGTCCAGAGCCTCAACCACCGCACGCTGTCCCGGGTCGTGGCCCTCGTCGAAGAACGACAGGTGCACCGTCACCTCACTGGCCCCGCTGTCCAGCCCGGCGACCTGCAGCCAGCCGGCGTAGCTGCCCTGCTCGCGGGTGCCCCATTCGAGCCTCATCTGCTCGGGCCGGGCGCTCAGCAGCGCGGAGGTGTCCTGGTCGGTACGGTCTTCGTGCACGGTGACGGCGGGCGGTTCCTCCGGCTCCACGTGCAGGTCCCGCGGCAGCCACGTGTCCAGCTGCCCGACGTTCGCAGCCTGGTCGAATACATGTTCCGGTTGAGCGGGCATGGTGCGGGAGCGCTCGTACTCGGTCATGTGGCACCACTCCTCGGCGTTCGGGGTCCTACGACCTCCCGCGTGCCCCCTCTGCCCCGACCGAAGCGCCACGCGGGTGACCGGCCCGGCGGGCGGGCGGGGGCGCGCGGTGCCAGACTGCTGGCAACGTGCCCCGTACCGGCGGGTTTCTCGACGAGGGGAGACGAGGTGTCGACGTCAGAGGCGAGCGAAGCGCTGTTGCAGGACTTCCTCGCCGATCCGGCCCATCTGACACTGGACCTGGCCACCGCCGTGACCCGATGCGCCAAGGCGCTGGATCTGCAGCACGCCGTGGTCTACCTCGTCGACCTGCAACAGCGGTACCTGGTGCCGCAGACCGACGTGGCGCCGCCCATCCCCGTCGACGGTTCACTCGCCGGCTGGGCCTACCGGACGCAGGCGCTGCGCGTCGAGGAGTCCGACACGGGCGGCGTCACGGCGTGGCTGCCCCTGCTCGACGGCGCCGAACGACTCGGTGTGCTGGGGGTGCACTCGTCGGCGCTCACCACCGCCACATTGATCCGGAGCCGGGCGCTGGCCTCGCTGCTGGCCATGATGATCACGTCGAAGAGGGCCTTCGAGGACTCGTTCGTCCGGCACACGCGCACCGAGCCCATGCACCTGACCTCGGAGATGCTCCGTGCCTTCCTGCCGCCCCGCACCATCGGCAACGCGCACGTGGTGTCGACGGCCGTGCTGGAACCCGCGTACAAGCTCGGCGGCGACGCCTTCGACCACTCGCTCACCCAGACGACGCTGCACGTGTCGGTCATCGACGCCATGGGACACGACCTCGCCTCCGGACTGACCAGCGCGGTGGCGCTGGCCGCCTGCCGCAACGCCCGGCGCAACGGGGCCGACCTGCCCGCGCTCGTGCAGTGCGTCGACGAAGCGCTGGCCGGGTGGCTGCCGGAGCAGTACTGCACCGCGGTCCTCGCCCAGCTGGAGTTCGAGACCGGACTGCTGCGGTGGAACAACTGCGGCCACCCCGCTCCGCTGCTCATCCGCGGTGACCAGTTGGTCGTCGACGCCCTGGAGCGGGAGGCCGACCCGCCGATGGGCGCGCCGGCCCAGTTGTCCGCCGAGCCGCGCCGGACCCACGAGATGCGGCTGGAGCCCGGTGACCGGGTCCTGTTGTACACCGACGGGATCACCGAGGCGCGCACCCGGGAGGAGAAGCTGTTCGGGCTCGAACGGTTCGCCGACTACGTCATCCGGGCCACGGCCGGCGGCGAGCTGGCCCCGGAGACGCTGCGGCGGCTGATCCACTCGATCCTGGACTCGCAGTCCGGGGGGCAGCTGCGGGACGACGCGACGATCCTGATGTTCGAGTGGCGGCCGCCGGACCGCTGAGTGCCGCGGCGAGGTGGTCCGGGACGTCAGACCCGGTACCCCCGCGCGCGCAGCCAGTCGTGCACGGTGTCCTTGTCGGCCGGGGTGATCCGGACGGGTCCTTCCACGTAGGGGCCCTCGTCCTGGGTGAATCCGGTGTCCGTGATCCTCGCCGTGACCCATGTGGCCAGGTCCTGGGCGGCCCGCTCGGACAGAGCGCCCCGGTCCCAGCCCGCGCGGGCCTCACGGGCCGCGGCACGGTCGTGGTGTTCGGTCTCCGCGAGCCACGCCGCCACCAGCCGTTCCACGGTCCGGCGGTCGTCGGATGCGGTCCGCCGCCGCGTCTGCTTGTCGTTCATGCCGCCCGGGTGCCCGCATTCGCCCGGCCGCCACAGCTCCGGGCACGGCCGTCGTGTCGGCGGTACCTCGCCGGGTACCCGCACGGACAGGGGACGACCGGCCGGGCCCGTACCCCGCAACGGTCCGTCCGGTCCGGCCCGCGACAGACAGCAGCCCGGGGAAGGGGACAGCAATGACGCAGCCCGCCGACGACCACGCTCTCGACCAGCGCGCCGGCGTTTCCGAGCTCCGTCCGACGGTGGGGGACCCCGGACCGGTCCCCCCGCACGACGTCCGCCCCGAAGACCTCCCGCTCGACCGCAACCAGGCGATCCTGCAGGCGGCCAAGCAGGTGGGCGCGATCCTCAAGCGCAACGAACACCCGTTCGCGCTGGCGGGCAGCGTCGCCGTCTACGCACACGGCGGCACCCAGAACCTCCAGCACGACGTCGACTTCTGCATCCGTCCCGACGACGCGACCGCCGTCGCCGAGACCCTGCGGGAGGCGGGCCTGGCGGTGTACACGCCGCCCGAGGACTGGCTGCTGAAGGCGAGCTGCCTGGGACAGCAGGTCGACCTCATCTTCGAGCTGGCCCACGAGCCCGTCACGACGGAGCTGCTGGCCCGGGCCCAGGACCTCTCGGTCGACTCGGTCCTCATGCCGGTGCTGGCACCGACCGATCTGCTGCGCGGTCTGCTGGCGGCCTTTTCCGAGCACCACTGCGACTTCGGGGCGGTGCTGCCGATCGCCCGCACGCTGCGCGAGAAGATCGACTGGGACGAGTTGCGCCGCGACTGCGGCGACGCCCCGATGCCCGCCGCGTTCTTCTTCATCCTCGAACGGCTGGAGATCATCTCCCCGGCCGCCCCCGCGGCCACCGCCTCGAAGGAGGAGCAGCGATGAGCGACCCCGTAGGCCACCAGGGCCCCGCGGCGAGCGGCCCCGCCTCCGCGGCCGGGCACACCGAAGGCCCCGAGAACGTCGAGTACCGCGTGGCCCACCTGCACGACCGGCTCGCCGCCGAGGAGCTGGGCGAACTCGGCGTACGGGCCGAGATCCGGGCCGGGGCGATCGCGCTCACGGGCACGGTGCCCTCGGCGCAGTGCCGCGAGAGCGTCCTGCGGATCGCCCGCGAGGAGCTGGCCGGACTCACCGTGCACACCGACATCGTGGTGGCGGAGACCACCCGCCCCGACCATGCGGAGGAGCTGTGATGATCCGCGTCGCCGCCGTCGGAGACATCCACATGGGGCCCGACAGCGAGGGACTGCTGCGCCCCGCGTTCGAGACCCTGCCCGACTGTGCCGACCTGCTGCTGCTCGCCGGGGACCTCACCCGGCACGGCACCCCCGAGGAGACTCGGGTGGTGGCCCGGGAGGTGTGCGACCTGCCGGTGCCGGTGGTGGCCGTCCTCGGCAACCACGACCACCACGACGAACAGCCCGAGAAGGTCACCGCGATCCTCCGGGAGGCCGGGGTGACCGTCCTGGAGGGCGAGGGCACGGTCGTGGAGTGCGCCGGGGGCCGGGTGGGGGTCGCCGGGACCAAGGGGTTCGGCGGCGGTTTCGTCGGGCGCAGCGCCGGCGAGTTCGGTGAGCCGGTCATGAAGGAGTTCGTACGCACCACCCGCCGCTCGGCGGACAGTCTGCACGCCGCGCTGAAGGAACTGGCCGAGGAGGGCTGCGCGGCGCGGGTGGCGCTGACCCACTTCTCCCCCGTCGCCGACACGCTCGCCGGGGAGCCGCCGGAGATCCATCCGTTTCTCGGCAGCTATCTGCTGGCCGAGGCGATCGACACGGCCGGCGCCGACCTGGCCGTCCACGGCCACGCCCACCTGGGCACCGAGCACGGGATGACGGCGGGCGGCGTGCGGGTGCGCAACGTGGCCCAGCCGGTCATCCGCCGGGCCTTCAACGTCTATCGGCTGCACTCCGCCTGACCACGTGCGCCGCCCCCGTCGCCGCCGTCCTCGTCAGGGCTGTTGCTGGTCCCGCGTCGTACGCCCGAGGCAGGTGACGTCGGCGGGGTCGAGTCCGGCCGCCTCGATCACGTGGAAGCCCAGGCGGTCGTAGAAGGCCCTGGCGGGTGTGTTGGCCGTGGCCATGACCAGGTGCACGGCCGGGACCCCGCGTTCGCGCAGCGCCCGCCAGAACGTCCGCATCAGCGCCCGGCCGTGTCCGCGGCCCTGCCACTCGGGCAGCAGGTCGATGTGCAGGTGGGCCGGGTAGGCGGCGAGTTCGGGGACGATCATCCGCTCCGGGTCGTGCAGCAGTCCGGCCATGACCTCGTCCGGTGTGCCGGGCGGGCCCGCGGGCGCCGGATAGCGGTCGGCGACGCGCGGCAGCCACTTGGCGCGGAACTCCTCGGCGAAGCGCGGGGTGTCCGCCGTACCGAGGATGTAGCCGACCGCCCGTCCGGTCCCGTCGTCCAGCACGAAGGCCAGGTCCGGGTCCAGGTGGACGTAGGGGGTGGCGAAGATGGCGGGCAGGACGGTGGGGTCGGCGTACACCGGCCGGCTGTCCCGGCCGTTGTGCGCGGTGCGGATGCAGATGTCGTCGAGGGCCGGGGCGTCGGCCGGACGGTACGGGCGTACGGCGGCAGTCGGGGTCACCGCAGCATCCTGCCCGCTTGGGAGCGCTCCCACAAGTGGTTCGCTTCGATCGGCGGCGCCCGGGTACCCGCCGGCCGGCAGTGTGGCGGACGTTGGCGGGAGGCCGGCCATGGAGGAGGCGACGGACCGGATCGCGCGGCCCTGGGGCGACAGGACGCCCTACGGACGGCACGAGACCTGGCCGGCCCGGGTGGACACGTTCCTCGCGGCGGGGGTGGAACCCGGTGCGGTGGAGCGCTGGGTGCAGTCGGCGTCGATCCTGCACTCCGACGGCGACGCCATGGACATCGCCGTGGCCGACGGCCGGATGGTGGGTGTGCGAGGCCGCGACGTGGACCGGGTCAACCGGGGCCGTCTCGGTCCCAAGGACCTGTTCGGGTGGCAGGCGAACGCCTCCCGGGACCGGCTGACCCGGCCACTTGTCCGGCGCGACGGGCGGCTGGTGGAGACGGACTGGGACACCGCGATGGACTTGGTGGCCACCCGCTCACGCGAACTGCTCGAGGAGCGGGGCCCGGGTTCGATCGGCTTCTACACGACCGGTCAGCTGTTCCTGGAGGAGTACTACACGCTCGCGGTCCTGGCCCGGGCCGGCATCGGCACCAACCACCTGGACGGCAACACCCGGCTGTGCACGTCGACGGCGGCGGAGGCGCTGAAGGAGACCTTCGGCTGCGACGGACAGCCCGGGAGCTACGACGACTTCGACCACGCCGACGCGGTCGCGCTGTTCGGCCACAACATCGCCGAGACCCAGCCCGTGCAGTGGATGCGGCTGCTGGACCGGCTGGAGGGGGCCGATCCGCCGCGCATGCTGTGCGTGGACCCCCGGCCCACGCAGGTCGCCCGGCACGCAGCCGTGCACCTCGCGCCGCGCGGCGGCACCAACGTCGCGCTGCTCAACGCCCTGCTGCACGAGACGATCCGGCACGAGCGGATCGACCGGGACTTCATCGCCGCGCACACCGTCGGCTTCGAGGAGCTGACCGAGCGGGTCGCCGACTGCACGCCCGAGTGGGCGGCGGGCATCTGCGACGTGCCGGCCGCCCGGATCGAGGAGGCCGCCGAACTGGTCGGCACCACCGACGCGTTGGTCTCCACCGTCCTCCAGGGCGTCTACCAGTCCCACCAGGCCACCGCGGCGGCGGTCCAGATCAACAACCTGCACCTGATCCGGGGCATGCTGGGCCGCCCGGGAGCCGGACTGCTCCAGATGAACGGCCAGCCCACCGCACAGAACACGCGGGAGTGCGGCGCCAACGGCGACCTGCCGGGCTTCCGCAACTGGCAGAACGACTCCCACGTCGCCGACCTCGCGAAGGTGTGGAACGTCGAGCCCGAGAAGATCCCGCACTACGCGCCGCCCACGCACGCGATGCAGATGTACCGGTACGCCGAGCAGGGCTCGATCCGGATGCTGTGGATCAGCGGCACCAACCCCGCCGTCTCGCTGCCCGAACTCTCCCGGATCCGCTCGATCCTCACGCAGAAGCGGCTGTTCACGGTGGTGCAGGACCTGTTCCTCACGGAGACGGCGCAGTTGGCCGACGTGGTGCTGCCGGCCGCCACCTGGGGCGAGAAGACCGGCGCGCTCACCAACGCCGACCGCACGGTGCACCTGTCCGAGAAGGCCGTCGAACCACCCGGCGAGGCCAGGCCCGACCTCGACATCTTCCTGGACTACGCCCGGCGCATGGACTTCCGGGACAAGGACGGCGGCCCGCTGATCACCTGGGACGACCCCGAGTCGGCGTTCGAGGCGTGGAAGCGCTGCAGCGCGGGCCGCCCCTGCGACTACACCGGCCTGTCGTACGCCAGGCTGCGCGGCACCAGCGGCATCCAGTGGCCCTGCGGCGAGTCGGCCCCCGAGGGCACCGCCCGGCTCTACACGGACGGCATCAGCTGGGCACACCCGGACCTGTGCGAGAGCTACGGCAAGGACCTCGAGACCGGGGCGTCGCAGGAGGTCGTGGAGTACCGCTCCCTCAACCCGGACGGCAAGGCGATGCTGAAGGCGGCCGACTACCGGCCGCCGCACGAGGAGCCGGACGAGGAGTACCCGTTCCAGCTGACCACGGGCCGGACGGTCTACCACTTCCACACCCGTACGAAGACCGGACGGGCGCCGCAGCTGCGCGACGCCGCCCCGGACGTGTGGGTGGAGATCTCCACCGCGGACGCGGACCGGCTCGGCCTCGGCGAGCCGCACCTCCTCCAGCGGCGCGACCCGCTCCACCATCGCCTCGGCGAGGGCGACCTGGTCGAGGTCGCGAGCAGGCGCGGCGCCCTGCGCGGACGGCTGCGGGTGACCGGTATCCGGCCCGGGCTGCTCTTCGTCCCGTTCCACTACGGCTACTGGGACACCGGGAACGGGTCGGGACCGGGCCCGGAGACTCCCGGGCGCGCCGCGAACGAGACGACCGTCACCGACTGGGACCCGGTCTCCAAGCAGCCCCTCTTCAAGACGGCCACCGCGTCGCTCACCCTCGTCGAGCGCGGCGACGGCCGCCCGTCCCCGGCGCCGACCACCACCGCGTCGGCACCCGCCACCGTCGGCGCCGCACACCCCACCGCGGGCGGGGACGCGGCACACGCGACGCAGGCGCCGGCACAGTTCCCGCACGGCCGCGAGGAAGGGGCACAGTGAACGGCATCACCCTGACCCTGCGCACGCTGCACCGCGGCGAGCGGCGCCTGGCGCACGACCTGGTGACCGTCGCCGAGCGGCACCGCACCGAGCACGAGGTCCATCACGTCGCCACCGACCTCGCCGTCTGGTCCCGCGAACACGTCCGCCGCGTGGCCGAGGTCGCCGCGCACCATGGCGTGAAGCTCGGTGATCCACCGGACACCTCCCCGGACGGCTTCTTCGCGACGCTGCGCGAGAAGGCGTCGGACGCGGTGGTGCACCGGCCCGAGCCCGGCCTGCTGCTCCTGCGCGACCTGCGCGAACTGCACGTCGCCGCCGCGGAGAACTCGCTGCACTGGGAGATGCTCGCGCAGGCCGCGCAGGCCTCCGGGGACAGCGAGCTGCTGGGGCTCGCCTCCGCCTGCCATCCGCGGACACTGCGCCAGATGCGCTGGACCAACACCATGATCAAGATCTTGTCGCCGCAGATCCTGAACAGCCTGTGACCTGCGCCGGCACCTGGCGCCGCGGCGCCCGTCCGCGTCCACGCGGTACCGGGCGCCGAATGGCGCCACCCGCCCCGGCCACCCGATGATCCCAGTGGGGCACCACACCCCCTCCGTCCCTGGCATTGCTCCGGTATCTCTTGGAGAGAGCGTCATGAGTCTTCTGCGTATCGCCGGCCGCCCGCTGCTCGCCTCGATGTTCGTCGCGGGCGGTCTGCAGTCCCTGCGGCGGCCCGAGGACGTGGCCCCGATCGCCGAGCCGATCGTGCGGCCGGTGACCGACCGCGTGCCGGTACTGCCGGACCGCACCGAACAACTCGTACGGCTCAACGGCGCCGTCCACGTCGTGGGCGGGCTCATGCTCGGCCTCGGCCGCTGCCCGCGCCTGGCCGCGCTGGCCCTCGCCGCGACGCTGGTCCCCACCACACTGGCGGCGCACCGCTACTGGGACGCGGAGGACCCCTCCGACCGCGCCCAGCAGCGCATCCACTTCCTGAAGAACCTGTCCATGATGGGCGGGCTGCTGATCGCGGCCGACGACACCGGCAGCGCCCCCTCGCTGCTGTGGCGCGGCCGGCACGCCGCCCAGGACCTGCGCCACGACGCCCACCTGGTGCGGCGTTCGGTCCGGGCCACGGCGGGTCCGGCGGCGACGGCGGGGGGCGTCAGGGCGAAGCTGGGCGCCTGCACCAGGCGTTAGCCCACCGGCTGCGGGGGGACCCGACGCTCGTGGCGGGTCGGCCCCCGACCCGCCACGACCTGGCTGGAGGTGAAACATGGGACACGGTGGAAACGTCATCGACGAGCTGACGACCGATCACCGTGAGGTCGAGGAGCTCTTCGGCAAGATCGAGGCGCTGCCGTCCGGTCACAAGGACCGCAAGCTGTACGCCGATCAGGCGACGATCGAGCTGATCCGGCACTCGGTGGCGGAGGAGGCCTACCTCTACCCCGCCGTCCGTGAGCACGTGGCGAACGGGAACGCCCTCGCGGACAAGGAACTCGAGGATCACGCCGAGGCCGAGCAGATCATGAAGGATCTGGAAGGCTGCGCGGCGGACGACGCCGAGTTCGACCGGTTGATCGGCATGCTGATGAGCGAGATCCGTGAGCACGTCGCCGACGAGGAGGGCAACCTCTTCCCCCGGCTCCGCGAGGCGTGCCCGGCCGAGGCTCTCAACGAGTTGGGCGACAAGGTCCGGCAGGCGAAGAAGACGGCGCCGACACGACCGCACCCGTCCGCCCCGGACAAGCCGCCGATGAACAAGCTGCTGGCGCCCGGTGCGGGCATGGTCGACCGGGTGCGGGACGCGCTGTCGGGCCGGGGCAAGTCCGGCTGAACGCGTCGCCACCGCCCGCGAGGGGCCCGTCGCCGTGGCGACGGGCCCCTCGCGCGGTCAGTGGTCGCCCGGCAACCCCCGCACGGCCCGGGGCAGGTCCCGGGGCGGGGCGGAGACGACCGGGGTGCCTACGGCGGCGGCCAGCCGGGCGGGTCCGCCGGACCCGGTGACGAGCGCGTCGGCGGCGCGCAGCACCCCCGCGAACGACCGCGGGTCGGTACGTCCCCCGAGGTCGATGCCCGTCCCGCCGGCGACCCGGCGGGTCAGCGCGGTCTCGTCCGGTCCGCCGGTGACGACGACGCGGTGCCCGGCGTCGGCGAGGTGCGCGACCGCCGCCGCACCGCACTCGGCGTCCCAGGCACGGTGGGGGTCCCCCGCTCCCGGGTGGACGACGACGTACGGGCCGTTCCCGGTCAGCCCGGCGGTGTCGGGGACCGGCCGCACGCGCAGTGCGCCGTCGTCGCCGCGCCGCAGCCCGAACCCCATCGCCGCGGCGGCGTCGAGGGCCGCCTCCTCCTCGGGGCGGCCGGCGGGGCCCACGGCGGCACCGATACGGCGCACGCGCGCCGAGCGCAGGAGGCTCGTCGCGGACGAGGGAGCATGCCGTCCGCGAGCGAGGACGAGCGCGACGTCGTACGACTCCTCGCGCAGCCGGCGCACCAGGCCGTCGGTGCCGGCGTCGTCCGGTTCCGCGGGCGGGTCCCACTCCACGACGTCGTCGACGTGCGGCAGCAGCCGGGCGGCGGGCGCTCCGCGGGGGCCGCACAGCATGGTCACACGGTCGGCCCGGGTGGCCACCGCGCGGACCGCCGGGCCCGCGAGGAGGACGTCGCCGAGTCCGCCGGGGCGGGCGACGAGTGCCTTCACGCCCACCACTCCCCCGTGCGCCCGGCCGGCGCCGCCGGGAGAGGATCGGGCTGCTCCGCGAGGGCGGCGACGGTGCGTTCCAGACCGTCCTGCCAGGTCACGCTCGGCAGCCAGCCGAAGATCTCGCGGGCGAAGCCGGTGACCGGCCGGGACTCGACCGGTGCCGGTGGCACCCCCTCGACGAACTCCAGCGTGGATCCCGAGCCGGTCAGTTCGATCACCCGGCGGGCGATCTCCACCGCCGTGGGCTCCTCGTCGCCACCGATGTCCACGGGTCGTACCGACCGGCCGGCCGCGACCAGCAGCACGCCGTCGACCATGTCGTCGACGTAGCACAGCGGGTGGGTCAGGGTGCCGTCCCCGGTGACGGTGACCGGCCGGCCGGCGAGGGCCTGCTCGATGAAGGAGCCCGGCGTACCCCCGTCGTCCGTGCGCATGCCGGGCCCGTAGCCGGTGAAGAGGCGGACGATCCCGGCGTTCGAACCGTGGGCGGCCGCGTGCGCGGCGACCAGGGCCTCGGAGAACCGGACGGCCTCGGCACGGGCCGTGTGCGGACCGACCGGATCGCCACCGTCACCGAAGGGCGCCGGGGGCGAGGAGGCCAGCAGGAACCGGGCGCCGTCCCGCTCCGCGACGGCCAGCGCGGCCCGGGTCCCGAGGCTGCCGGTGTCGAGGACCTCCACGGGCCGCTCTGGCCAGGACGCCGCGGAGGTCCCCGGGCCCGCCAGGTGCAGGACCAGGTCGTAGGGGCCGGTGAGCAGATCGGCGCAGCCCTCTTGCGCGATGTCGCGTTCCAGGAAGCGGAAGCCGGGTCGGCCGGCGAGGTGGGCCACCTTCTCGGCTCGCCCGGTGGAGAGGTTGTCGAGGCAGTCGACTTCGACTCCCGAATCGAGCAGGCGGGTGCACAGGTGGGACCCGAGGAACCCCGCACCGCCGGTCACCAGGACTCGGTGCCAGGGCGGCCGGGCCTCCTCCCGCGGGCTGAACGCCGCCATCGGCATCATGAGGACGACCTTCCTTCCTCCGGAAGCGCTGACGAGCGTGCCCCGGGTGCCCCACCGAGTAGCTTTCATGCTCTGACGCCTGCCGCGGCCCCTCCCGCACGGGCCGGTCGCTGTGGTCACCGTCACGCCGGCCCGCATCCGTCGGCCGGGGCGGCCCGGACCTGTGATCAAACCCACTCACGCGACCAAGTGCCCTCCACGGAAACGGACTTCGGCGCTCCTGCCCCTGGTACGGGAGGTGGGCCGGCAAGGACTCATCCGACCCTTCTGCCACGATGGTCGGCGCCGTCATCCGGCTCAGTGGAGCGGCCGCGCAGTGCAGCCGGCCTTCTCGCTCCCGTCCTTTCCCCTTCCGGGTCCACCGACCCGTCTTCGAGTGGCGCACTGTGTCTTCTTCCCCTGCCTCCGCCCCGCCTCCCACGCCCGCACCGTCCCGTTCACCGTGGCGGTCACTGAGATACCGCAGCATGCGCTGGTGGTCGGTCGCGAACTTCGTCTCGAACGCCGGTACGTGGATGCAGCTCACGGTGCAGAACCTGCTGGTCCTGCAGATCACCGGGTCGGCCGCCGCGACGGGTCTGTCCATGTCCGTCCAGGCCGCGCCGGCGCTGCTGATCAGCGTGTTCGGAGGTGCGGCCGTCGACCGCTGGCCGCGGAAGCTGACCGCCGCGGTCAGCCAGGCGATGCTCGGCGCGATCGCGTTCGTGACGGCGCTCATGGTGGCGCTCGACCGGCTGGACGTGACCTCCCTGATGGTGCTGGCCGCCGTCACAGGTGTCATCGCCACCGTCGACGGCCCGGCGTGCTCCCTGCTCGGCAACGACCTGGTCCCGGCCGAGGACGTGCCCTCCGCGATCGGCGTGGGCGCGCTGGTCCACCAGGCGGGCCGCCTCACGGGCGCCGCGCTGGCGGGGGTGACCGTCGGTTTCCTGGGCACGGCCGCCGCCTACGTCGCCAACGGCCTGTCGTTCCTGTTCGTCGCCTCGGTCATACCCTTCCTGCGCCCGGCACGGGGCGCGGTCAAGCAGGTGGCGGCCGAGCGCCGCGAGGCCATGGGCGTGCGCGAGGGGCTGGCCTTCTTCGCCCGCCGTCCCCGGCTGCTGGCGCTGGCCGGTGTCACGGGGGTCAGCGCGGTCTTCGGGCGCAACTACCAGCTGACCCTCGCGGTGCTCGTCACCGGGCCGCTCGCGGGCGGCGCCGGGTCGTTCGGCACGGTCTCCACGGTGCTGGCCGCCGGTGGCATCGTCGGCGCGGTCCTGGGGGCCCGGCTGCGGTGGCCCTCGGTGCGGGTCGTGGGCGCGCTGGCCGCAGCGGGCGGACTGCTGCAGGTGGTGGCCGGCCTGTCGCCGTCGCTGGCCGTCCTCCTGGTGATGGTGCTGCCCATGGCCGTCGTGGAGTCCGTCTCCGACACGGCCGGCACGGCGGTGCTCCAGACCGACCCGCCCGCGCACATGCGGGGCCGGGTCCTCGGGGTGTGGGGCAGCATCGGCACGGTGTGGAGCCTGGGCGGCCCGCCGGCGCTGGGCCTGCTGATGGAACTGGCCGGCACGCGCGGCGCCCTCATCGCGGGCGGCCTCATCATCGCCGGCACGATCGGCGCGGGGCACGTCCTGCGTGCCCGCCTGCCCGTGGGGGCGGTGCCCGTCCGGGGCGGCGACACGGAGGCGCCGGCCCGGGCGGCGCTGGGAACGGCGGCCTGAGCCTCGCGGGGGCCGGGGCGCGGGCCGAGCAGGGCCTTCTCGCGTCGCGTGGGCCGGACAGGCGATGAGGGAGGCACCGCGCCCCGCCTCCCGTCAGGCGACGAGTGCCTGCCCCGGGTCCAGCCGTGCGACGAGTGCGGCGTGGTGCAGTTCGGCCACGGGCGCGACCAGGTCGGGGTGGCGCAGCAGCGCCGCCGCCCGCCGGTCGCGGTCGTCGGGAGCGAGCAGGCGGCGGAACTCGACGGGCGTACCGCCCTCGGCCAGCGCGGCCACCGCGCGGGCGGCGAGTTCCGGGTCGGTCAGCAGGCAGGCGGCCCAGCTCACGACGACCTCGTCCACCCAGCTCCGCCAGGCCTCCTCCTCGACGTCCACGCTCCCCGCGCCGTCCGCGCCGGTGATCCAGTCGAGGCGGGCGGAACCCCCCGGACCGGACACGCCCATCAGGCCGACGTCCATCGCGGTCGGGTAGCGGAGCCGGGCGGCCACCGTCACCGCCTGCCGTGCCTGCGCCTCGGAGAGGGCACAGGCCAGCGCCCCACCCGACGCCGGGTAGGCGCGGGTGAGCCACTGGGCGGTCGCCGCGATGACGGGGGAGAGATCTGCGTGCACTGCCGGATCGTCCGAACTGCTCGTCGAGGGAGGACAGGGGATCGGCGAGAACCGTAGCCCGCGGCCCACCGCACGGAACATGGCCCGGCTCTCGTCCACGGCGTGGCCTCGGCCACATCGACCCGGCCCGAAACCCGGGACCCCGTGCCGCCGAGCCGAGCACGCTCAGGACCGGAGCACGGGTGTTCCCGTCTCCTCCCTCGACCGCGCCTCGTCGACGGTGCCGCTCACCAGGCCACGCTGGGGATCGCGGGACGGCGTACCGCTTCGGCGGCGTCCCGCAGATGCAGGGCGACGGTGATCAGGGCGCGCAGGGCCGACGGGCGCAGGCTCTGCGCGCTCTCGGCCGCCAGCACCAGCAGACAGCCCGCTGCCTGCTCGACGACCGGGACCGAGAAGGCGAAATCGTCGCCGTCGGCCCCGCGGAAGGCGCGCCAGGGCGTCGCGGCCCCGTCGATGGCCTTGTGGACCGCCTGCTCGAGGTGGTGGGCGGCCTGTTCGCACACGGGGGCGGGCAGGGTGATGGTGCGATGGAACGCTGAACTGGTCATAATCCCACTGCTCCCCCGTGCCCGGGGCCTTCGATCGGCGTACCGGGCGATTTTCACCGGGTCGGCCGCAGTGGGCGCCGTGTGGCTAGTCTGTCGGCCGTGTATCGCACCGCCTCGCCCTCGGCCGCCGCGGCCCGGTTCACCGGCCGTTCGGTGACCGGTGAACGCCCGTTGTCCGGTTCGCTCACCGAGGTCGCCCTCGACGACGGGCGCACGGTGATGGTCAAGCGCGGTGACGGTGCGGGGGCGGCGCGGGCCGAGGCCGCGGGGCTGCGCTGGCTGGCCGGCTCCGGCACGGTCCGGATCCCGGTGGTGCACGGTGACGACGAGCACTGGCTGGTCACCGACCGTGTGGCGCGGGGCCGGGCGAGTGCGGGGGCGGCGGCCCGTTTCGGCCGGGACCTGGCCGCCCTGCACGCCGCGGGGGCGCCGGCGTTCGGCGCGGCGCCGCCCGGCGGGCCCGAGGACGCGTACATCGGTCTCGCGCCGATGCGCAACGTCCCCGGGGACGACTGGCCGCGCTGGTACGCCGAGCACCGCGTGCTGCCGTATCTGCGGGGCGCGGTGGACTCGGGCACCGTCCGGTCGGCCGAGGCGGCGGACGTCGAGCGGGTCTGCGAGCTGCTGCCCGTACTGGCGGGGCCGGCCGAGCCGCCCGCCAGGCTGCACGGTGACCTGTGGAACGGGAACGTGCTGTGGGGTGCCGACGGGCAGGTGCACCTGATCGACCCGGCGGCGCACGGCGGGCACCGGGAGACCGACCTGGCGATGCTGCGCCTCTTCGGCTGCCCGCACCTGGAGCCGGTCCTGGCGGCCTACGAGGAGGAGGCGCCGCTCGCCGACGGCTGGACCGACCGAGTGGGCGTGCACCAGCTCTTCCCGCTGCTGGTGCACGCCGTGCTGTTCGGACGCGGTTACGCCGAGCAGGCCCTCACGGCGGCCCGGGCGGTACTGCGGCGTGCGGGGTGAGGGTCACCGCGTGACGACGTGCCGCTCGTTCGGGACGCAGTGGGTCATCGTCAGGCCCTCGACGTCGCGCGGCGGATTCTTGCCGAGGTTGGCCAGGCGTTCGCGGTCCTCGTCGGTGAGGTCCTGGCTCGCCAGCGGTTCCAGGTGCTTCACGTCCTGCGGGCTGATGCCGATGCCCTCGCCGACCCGCAGACCGAGGTCGTTCTCGACCAGCAGGAAGTGCCACACCATGCGCTCCTGCACCGGCCGGTCGCACTGGGAGAGCAGGTTGACGAAGTTCGCCACCAGGTCGTCGCGCTCCCACTCCTCCATCAGCAGGTAGCGCTGCCCGGCCTGCATGTAGTCGTTGGTGCGCGGGATGCGCTTGCGGGTGAGCCGCCCCTGGATCTCGGGCCCCTGCTCGTCGTGCGTGGGGTACTCGGCCTCGCGCAGGCCGCCGGTGATGGACGGCTCGTAGTTGACGATCGGGTTCTCGCCGCCGCCGTCCTGGTGGTAGGCCATCAGTCCGTCGCGCTGGTTGGTGCGCACATCGGCGTTCTTGGCCTGGTTGACGGGCAGCTGGAGGTAGTTCGGGCCGACCCGGTAGCGCTGGGTGTCGCTGTACGAGAAGGTGCGGCCGACCAGCATCTTGTCGTCGGAGAAGTCGAGACCGTCGACGAGGACGCCGGTGCCGAAGGAGATCTGCTCGTTCTCGGCGAAGTAGTTGTCCGGCATCCGGTCGAGCACCATCCGGCCGACGGGCTTCGCCGGGAACTCCTGCTCCGGCCAGGTCTTGGTGTCGTCGAGCGGGTCGAAGTCCAGCTCCGGGTGGTCGTGGTCGTCCATCATCTGGACGAGCAGTTCCCACTCGGGGTAGTCGCCGCGCGTGACGGCGTCGTAGAGGTCCTTGGTGGCGTGGCCGAGGTCGTGGGCCTGGACGTTGGCCGCGTCCTCCTCGGTCATGCTGCGGACGCCCTGCTTGGGCATCCAGTGGTACTTGACGAGTTTGGTCTCCCCCGCCGCGTTGACCCACTTGTAGGTGTTGACGCCGAAGCCCTGCTGGTGGCGGTAGTCCGCCGGGATGCCGCGCGGGCTGAACAGGTTGATCAGCATGTGCATGGACTCCGGCGTCTGAGACATGAAGTCGAAGATGCGCCGGGGCTGCTGCGTGAAGGTCACGGGGTCCGGCTTGAGGGCGTGGATGACGTCCGGGAACTTGATCGCGTCGCGGATGAAGAAGACGGCGAGGTTGTTGCCGACGAGGTCCCAGTTGCCGTCCTCCGTGTAGAACTTCACCGCGAAGCCCCGGGGGTCGCGGGCCGTCTCGGCGGAGTCGCGTCCGCCGATGACGGTGGAGAACCGCACGGCGAGGTCGGTGCGCTTGCCCCGCTCCTGGAACAGCTTGGCCCGGGTGTAGCGGTCGATGGGCTCGTCGCCCCAGGCCCCGTACGCCTCGAAGTAGCCGTAGGCGGTCACACCGCGGGCGTGCACGACCCGCTCGGGGATGCGCTCGCGGTCGAAGTGGCTGATCTTCTCCAGGAACTGGTAGTTCTCCAGCGTGGCGGGGCCGCGCGCGCCGACCGTGCGCTGGTTCTGGTTGTCGTAGACGGGGTGCCCCTGTCGGTTGGTGAGCACCTTGCGGTCGTCGCCGGGGGCGGGTCCCTGGCTCGATACGTCCGTCATGTTCGTGGGCTCCTTCGACTCGTGGCCGCCCTCGGACGCGGCCCTGAGCTGCGAGGCGGCCGTGGGCCGCGCACATGGGCGCTCCGGGTACCCCACCACGAAGCGTCCGACACATGCCGTTTTGCACATCTTTTCGCGGCAGCCCACATGACAGGCCCGGCCGGAGGCGGGGCGCGTCAGCCGCCGTTCGGACGGGCGCGCAGCAGCCCCTTGTCCGGCTCGGCGCCCTTGCGGCCGTCCGCCCGCGCCTTGCGGAACACTTCCGCACCCGGCCCGCCAAGTCATGTCCCATTGGGTCACATGTCTCACTGGGACATTTTCGGGTGTACGCTCGGAGGCATGACGGCAACGAAGCCCTCCCCCGCCTCCGGCGACCGGCGGCAGCGCAAGGCGCTGCGGACCCGCGACGCGCTCGCCACCGCCGCCTGCGACCTGATCCTGGAGCGCGGATCGGCCGCGACCACGGTGGAGGCCATCGCCGAGCGCGCCGACGTCACGCGCCGCACGTTCAGCCGGCACTTCGCCGGCAAGGAGGACGCCGCACTCGACTTCGTCCGCCGGGACGGCGACCGCATCAACGCGTTGCTGCGGTCCCGGCCCGCCGACGAGCCGCCCCTGCTCGCCTACCGCAGGGCGGTGCGCGACTGGCTGACCGACCCGGGCGACCCGGCCTGGCACGTCCGTCCCAGGATGCGCCGACTGCTGGCCCTGGCCGACAGCGAGCCCGACCTGTTCGCCGCCTACCAGCGGATCCGGGTCGACGCCCAGGAGGAGTCGATCCGCATCGTCGCCGACCGGCTCGGCACCGACGACGCCCGGGACGTGCGCCCGGCAGCCGTCGTCGACGCCGCCGCCGGAGTCCTGATCGCCGCCATGCGCCTGTGGGCGCGCGGCGACGAGCGGGACTCGGGAGCCGCAGACCTCGCCGCCCTCGTGGAGCGGGCCTACGACGCCCTGACTACGGAGGCCGCGGCCGCGACCCCCGACAGCACCACCGAAGAGTGAGAACCACACCATGAGCACCACCAGCACCTCCGGCACCACCCCCACCACCGACGCGGCCGAGTTCGCCGGCCGCACCGCCCTCGTCACCGGCGCGGCCTCCGGAATCGGCCTGGCCACCGCCCGCCGTCTCGGCGCCGGCGGCGCGAACGTCGTCGTCGCCGACTACAACGCCGAGGGCGCCGAGAAGGCCGCGGCCGAGCTGGCGGCGGCGGGCATCCGCGCGGCGGCCGTCGAGCTGGACGTGACCCGCCCGGAGTCCGTCGAGGCCGCCGTGCAGTTCGCCGCCGACACCTTCGGCGGCCTGGACCTCGCCGTGAACAACGCCGGGATCGGCGGCCCGAGCGCCCCGACCGGCGAGTACGACGTGGACGCGTACAACCGCGTCGTACGCACCAACCTCGACGGCGTCTTCTACTCGATGCGCTACGAACTGCCCGCCATGGAGGCGGCCGGCAACGGCGGCGCCATCGTCAACGTCGCCTCCATCCTCGGCTCGGTCGGCTTCGCCGGCTCCCCCGCCTACGTCGCCGCCAAGCACGGCGTGGTCGGGCTGACCAAGGCCGCCGCCGCCGAATACGCCGCCAAGGGCATCCGGGTCAACGCGGTCGGCCCCGGCTTCATCGACACCCCGCTGCTGAAGACCATGGACGAGGCCGCCTACAACGGCCTGGTCGCCCTGCACCCGGCCGGCCGGCTCGGACGCTCCGAGGAGGTGGCCGAGCTGATCGCCTTCCTGCTGTCGGACCGGGCCTCGTTCGTCGCCGGCAGCTACCACCTGGTCGACGGCGCCTACACCGCCGTCTGAGGTCAGTCACCCACCCCGGGGGGAGAACGAAGGAGTTCGACCATGAAGGCACTTCAGTACCGCACCATCGGGGCCCCGCCCGAGGTGGTCGCGGTCCCCGAACCCGAGCCCGGCCCCGGCCAGGTGCTGCTGAAGGTCACCGCCGCCGGCGTCTGCCACTCCGACATCGCGGTGATGGGCTGGCCCGCGGAGGGCTTCCCGTACGAACTGCCGCTGACCCTCGGCCACGAGGGTGTCGGCACGGTGGCCGCGCTCGGCGACGGGGTGACCGGACTGAACGAGGGCGACGCGGTCGCCGTGTACGGCCCCTGGGGCTGCGGCACCTGCGCCAAGTGCGCCGAGGGCAAGGAGAACTACTGCCTGCGCGCCGATGAGCTCGGCATCCACCCGCCGGGGCTCGGGCGCCCCGGGTCCATGGCCGAGTACCTGCTCGTCGACGACCCCCGGCACCTGGTCCCGCTGGACGGGCTGGACCCCGTCGCGGCGGTGCCGCTGACCGACGCCGGGCTGACGCCGTACCACGCCGTCAAGCGGTCGCTGCCCAAGCTGGTCCCCGGGTCGACCGCAGTGGTCATCGGCGCCGGCGGCCTCGGTCACGTCGCCATCCAGCTGCTGCGCGCGCTGACCTCCGCCCGGGTCGTCGCCCTCGACGTCAGCGAGGACAAGCTGCGCCTCGCCCGCGAGGTGGGCGCCCACGAGGCGGTGCTGTCGGACGAGAAGGCGGCGGACGCGGTGCGTGAACTCACCGGCGGTCTCGGCGCCGAGGCCGTGTTCGACTTCGTCGGCGCGGCTCCGACCGTCAGGACCGCGGGCGCCGTCGCGGCCGTCGAGGGCGATGTCACCCTGGTCGGGATCGGCGGCGGATCGATCCCCGTCGGGTTCGGCCTGCTGCCCTTCGAGGTGTCCGTCAGCGCCCCCTACTGGGGCAGCCGCGGCGAGCTGATCGAGGTGCTGGACCTGGCCCGGTCGGGAGCCGTGTCCGTGCACACCGAGACGTACTCCCTGGACGACGCGCCGCTCGCGTACGAGCGGCTCCACGAGGGCAAGGTCAACGGCCGCGCGGTGATCCTGCCGCACGGCTGACCGTCGGAGGCCGCGGGGCGCGACCGGTCCCCCGTTCCGGTCGGCCCCCCGCGGCCAGTTGAACCTACGTGGACGGCTCCGCCGTTGTGAATCGCGCCGATGCCCGCTGCCGGACCATCCGGACTCACCCGTGCACAGGTGAGTCCGGATGATCCGTTTTCGTCCCGTGCAGTGCGGGCTGGTCGAGGTCCCCCGCCACCAAGTGGGCGAGCACGACCTCGTACAGGTCGCTGCCGGCGGCGAGCAGCTGGCGTTCGAGGACGGGCTCGGCGCTGCGGACGTGCTCGCGCACCGTCTGTGCGTGCACGCCGAGCGTCTGGGCGGCCCGCTCGGCGTTGCCGCCGACGGCGATCCAGGTGCGCAGCGTGCGCCGCAGGTTCCGGGCGTCCGGCTCCAGGCGGCCCAGCAGGTCCCCGGCCCAGGCACGCAGCGCGGGTCCGGCGAGCAGATCGGTGAGCCGGGCGGTTCCGACGCGTCCGGCGTCGCCGTCGGCACGGGCCTGGTCGGCGGCGGCCTGGGCGTTCACGGCGAGGTGGACGGTGGCGCGCACGGTCAGGTCGGTGAAGTCGGTGCGCAGCAGCGCCTCGACCCGGTCCATCCGGGCGCGGACTGTGTTGCGGCTGACGCCGAGGATCTTCGCGGTGTTGACGGCGGTGAACTCCAGGCCGAGCCGGGTGGTGGCGAGCAGTTCGGCACGGGTGTGGTGCGGCAGCGCGTCCAGGGGTCGCAGGAGGTGGGCGGTCCAGCCGTACAGGGCCGCCGGGTCCATCAGGCGTTCCGGGCGGGTGCGCTCGGCGTACACGGCCGCCTTCTGGGGGCGGAAGCGGGCCACGGCCAGGGCGCTCACGGCCTGGCCGTACGCCGTGGCGGTGCGGGCGAGGCTCTGCCGCGCGCTGCCGCCGAGGAAGACGCCGGGGAGGCGGCCGACGAGCGAGCGCAGCTCCTGCCCGGCCGCGTCGCGGGGCGTCAGGACGATCACGTGACCGTCCATCGCCGGGCAGCGCACGACCAGTGCCCGGTCCCCCGTGACCGACAGGCATTCATCGGCGAGGCGGTCGCGCTCCTCCGGGTCGCTCTCCACGACGTACACGCACGCCACGTCGGTGTCGAGGAGACCCGGCCACAGTCCGGCGGCCACGCGGCGGGCGGAGACGGTGTCCTCCACCATCAGCAGCTGGAGGATCGCCAGGCGCAGGTCGGCGGTGGCGCGCCGCAGCCGGTGGCCGGCGGCGGTCGACTCGTGGCCGGCCAGCAGCAGTTCCAGGACCTGGGCGGTGTGCGTGACGATGTCGGAGGTCCGGCGGTCGAAGGGCGCGTCGCGGGTCACCGCGAGGACGGCGGGCGAGGCCGGATGGACCCGGTCCACCCGCACGAGCCTCAGGTGGCGGCCCCGGTCCTCCAGGGCGGCGGTGGCGATCCGGCCCGAGGTGATGTCGGCCGCCAGTGACGCGTCCGGGCAGGCACGGGTGCCGGCCAGCAGACGGCCGGTGCCGTCCTGCAACGACACGGTCGCGTGCGCGGCCGAGGCCAGCCAGGTCACCACCCTGTGCACGTCGCGTCCGGCCGGCCGCAGGTGATCGAGCAGCTCCGCCGCCCAGTCGGCGTGCGCACCGGCTCCCGCCGTCCGCTGCCGCGTCCCGTCCTCTCGGCCCGCCACGTCGGCCTTCTCCTCGTCCTCGCCTCGACCCCGGCCCAAGTGCGGACGGTACCGCATGGCCCCGCGCGCACGGTGCCCCGGCCGGATCGGGCCGTCGCCAGGGGCTCGCGCCGTTGCCGTCGACCGGGCCTGCCGGTCGGTGCGCGCCGGCGGGCATAAGCTCGGTGAATGGCGAAGTACTTCGACGTGCACCCCGACAACCCCCAGCCGCGCAGCATCGCCCAGGTCGCCGACAGCGTCCGTTCCGGCGCGCTGATCGCGTACCCCACGGACTCCTGCTACGCGCTCGGCTGCCGGCTGGGCAGCCGTGACGGCACGGACCGCATCCGGTCGATCCGGCAACTGGACAACCGGCACCACTTCACGTTGGTCTGCCAGGACTTCGCGCAGCTCGGCCAGTTCGTGCAGATCGACAACGACGTGTTCCGGGCGATCAAGGCGTCCACGCCCGGCAGCTACACGTTCATCCTGCCCGCGACGCGGGAGGTGCCGCGCATGCTCCAGCACCCCAAGAAGAAGACCGTGGGCGTGCGCATCCCCGACCACGTCGTCGCCCAGGCCCTGCTCGCGGAACTCGGCGAGCCGCTGCTGTCCAGCACGCTGCTGCTGCCCGGTGAGGACGAGCCGATGACGCAGGGCTGGGAGATCAAGGACCGGCTCGACCACGTGCTGGACGCGGTGATCGACTCGGGCGACTGCGGCACCGAGCCGACCACGGTCGTCGACTTCTCCGGCGGTGAGGCGGAGATCGTGCGGCGGGGCGCGGGCGACACGGACCGGTTCGAGTAGCGGGCCGCCCGCCGTGCGGGGGGCTGGGCGTCCCCCCGGGTCCGGCGTGCCAAGATGGCCATGATCCGCCGGTGCGGCCGGCGGGTCGCCCGCGAGCATCCGAACGAGAGGCAGGCCCGCCGTGACCGCCGTACAGGGAACCGCCGTCGACATCCGCACCGAGGACGGCACCGCCGACGCCTACGTGACGCACCCCGCCGACGGTGGACCGCGTCCCGCGGTGCTGCTCTACATGGACGCCTTCGGGCTGCGCCCGCAGCTGCGGAAGATGGCCGACCGGCTGGCCGGCGCCGGGTACACCGTCCTGGTGCCGAACGTCTTCTACCGGAACGGGCGGGCGCCGATCGTGGAGCTGCCCGAGTTCATCGACCCGGCGGCGCGGCCGGAGCTGTTCCGGCTCCTCGGACCGGCCTTCGAGGCGCTCACGCCCGACCGGGCGACGCGGGACGCGGACGCCTACCTGCGGTGGCTGGAGCGGTGTCCGGCGGCGGCCGACGGCCCGGTCGCGCTGACGGGGTACTGCATGGGTGCGGGTCTCGCCCTGCGCACGGCCGGCGCCCACCCGGACCGGGTCGCCGCGGCGGCCGGCTTCCACGGCGCCAACCTGGCCACCGAGGCGCCGGACAGTCCGCACCTGATGGCCGGCCGGATCACCGCCGAGGTGTACTTCGGCCACGCGGACCAGGACCGGGGCATGCCCGCCGAGCAGCAGGAGCGCCTGACCGCGGCCCTGCGCGAGGCCGGCGTCCGGCACCGCTGCGAGGTGTACGAGGGAGCCCACCACGGATACACGCAGGCCGACACCGCGGCGTACGACCCGGCGGCGACCGAGCGGCACTGGGAGGCGCTGCTCGACCTGCTGAAGCGCACGTTCTGACCCGCTTCCCCGCGTACCGCCCTCCGGCCGCGCCGCCGCGCCGCCACCGGCGACCGGGGCAGGAGGTCGGCCCGCGGGTCGAGGACGGGGTGGCCGTCCCGCTCGCCCATCGGGTGACCGTCCCGCTCGGCCGACGGTTCACCAGCGTCCCGGCTCGCTGCCGACGATCGCCTCGGAGGGGGTGCCGTCGACCCCGGCCGGTACGTCACCCGCGAGCATGACGCGGTGCATGGTCCGGGGGTGGTCGAGGTGGGCGTTGTCGCTGGGGGCCAGGTGGATGGTGGCCCGGTTGTCCCAGAAGGCGACGCTGCCCGGCTCCCAGCGGAAGCGGACGGTGTACTCGGGCCGGGTCGCCTGCTCCAGCAGCAGCTCCAGGACCGCCGCGCTCTCGGGGCGGGTCAGGCCGGCGATCTGCTCGACGTAGTAGCCGTTGACGAACAGCACCCGCTCCCCCGTCTCCGGGTGGACGCGGACCAGCGGGTGCACGGTAGCCGTCTGGTGGTCCAGCAGGTGCCGGACGTAGGCGTCGTCGCCCGGCCGGGGCTGGTAGCCGACGCCGAGGCGGTGTTCGGCGCGCAGTCCGTCGACGAACGCGCGCATCGGGGCGGACAGTCCGGCGTAGGCGGCGGCGAGGTTCGACCAGGTGGTGTCGCCGCCGTACGGCGGGACGGTCTCGGCGCGCAGGATCGTGAAGGCCGGCGGGTCGACGCGGGCGCCGTGGTCGCAGTGCCAGCCGCGCAGCAGGGTGTGCCGGCGGCGCCGCAGCCACTCCTCGTGGTCCATCCCGAACCGCCCGCCCAGCTCCAGTCGGTCGGCGGTCGTCTCGATCTCCGGGTGGCCGGCCGGCGAGGCCTTGCCGCGCCGGGGCAGCACGACCGGCTCGCCGAAGTGCCGCGCGAACGCGACGTGTCCGGCGTGATCGAGGCGCTGACCGCGGAAGAACACCACCTTCCAGCGCAGCACCGCCGCCCGGATCGCCGCGACCCGCGCCGCGTCGAGGCCGGCTGCCAGGTCGACGCCGTGGATCTCGGCGCCGATGTGCCCGGCCGCCGGCGCCACCTCGATCCCGGCCGCGTCCGCCGCCGTACGTGCCGCCGTTTCCCTGTCCGTCGTCATGCGCGCTCCCGTGGTCGGTCGGTCGTCCGTTTCGGCTCCGGGACTGATCGTGGCAGACGGACGGGCCGCGCCCGCCCCGTCCGGTTGATCACCACCGCCCGGCTGGGCGAGGCTGGACGGGCAGCACACCGCCGCGCACATTCGAGGGAAGGTCCCACGGTGATCAGCATCCCGACGCACACGCTCAACGACGGCACCGCGCTCCCCGCTCTGGGGCTCGGCACCTGGCCGATGACGGACGACGAGGCCCGGCGGGCGGTCCGCGAGTCCCTGGAGACGGGCTACCGCCTGATCGACACGGCGGCCAACTACCGTAACGAGACCGGCGTCGGCCGCGGCGTGGCCGACAGCGGCGTCCCGCGCGAGGAGATCGTGGTGACGACCAAGCTGCCCGGCCGGCACCACGGTTACGAGGAGACGCTCGCCTCCTTCGAGCAGTCCCGCGCGCGGCTCGGCCTGGAGTACGTCGACCTGTACCTGATCCACTGGCCGCTGCCCCGGGTCGACAAGTACGCCGACTCCTGGAAGGCCATGGTGAAGTTGCGCGACGACGGGCTCGTGCGCTCGATCGGCGTCTCCAACTTCACGGCCGGGCACATCGAACGGCTGGAGAAGGAGACCGGCGTCCTGCCCTCCGTCAACCAGATCGAACTGCACCCGCTCTTCCCGCAGGAGGAGTTGCGCGCCTTCCACGAGCGCAAGGGCATCCGCACCGAGAGCTGGAGTCCCCTGGGCCGCGGCAGCGACCTGCTGGACGATCCCGCCGTGGCGGCGGTCGCCGACGCGCACGGCGTGACGCCCGCCCAGGCGGTCCTGCGCTGGCACACGCAGCTCGGCGCGGTGCCGATCCCCAAGTCCGCCGACCCCGCCCGGCAGCGGGCGAACCTGGACGTCTTCGGTTTCGAGCTGGACGACGCGCAGATGCGCGCGATCGCGGACCGCGCACACCGACGGATCGGCGGCGACCCGGAGGCGCACGAGGAGTTCTGACCGGATACCCGGTTCCGTCGGCGCCGGTCACCCCGGGAAGAAGCGGCAGGTGGGCATTCTGCGGGGCGGCGGGTCACCCGGTGGGCAGCGACTGTTCGGCCCAGATCGTCTTGCCGGTGGTGGTCTGCCGGCTCCCCCAGCGCTCGGTGAGCTGGGCGACCAGGAGCAGGCCCCGGCCGCCCTCGTCGTAGGCGTGGGCCCTGCGCAGGTGCGGTGAGGTGGAGCTGCCGTCGGAGACCTCGCAGATGAGGGCGCCGTCGCGGATGAGGCGGAGCTGGATGGGCGGATCGCCGTACCGGATGGCATTGGTGACGAGTTCGCTGACGACGAGCTCCATGACGAACGCCGCCTCGTCCAGTCCCCACGCCGTCAGCGCCTCGGTGGCGGACCGCCGCACGGCGGCGACGTGCGCCGGGTCCGGGAGGATGTCCCAGGTGCGGATCTGGTCCGCGCCCAGCGCACGGGTGCGGGCCAGCAGCAGCGCCACGTCGTCGCTGGGCTCCTCCGGCAGGACGGCCTTGAGCACGCTGTCGCACAGGGCCTCCAGCGAGGCGGCCGGCGCGGTCAGCGCGTGGCGCAGTTCCCCGGTGGCGTGGTCGACGTCGCGGTCGCGGTCCTCGATCAGGCCGTCGGTGTAGAGGGCGACGACGGAGCCCTCGGGCAGTTCCAGCTCGGTCGCCTCGAAGGGCAGCCCGCCGACGCCGAGCGGGGGTCCGGCGGTCATCGGGAACATGCGGGTGGTGCCGTCGGGCAGGACGACGGCCGGTGCGGGGTGGCCCGCGCCGGCCGCGGTGAGGCGGCGGGTGACCGGGTCGTAGACGGCGTAGAGGCAGGTGGCGCCCAGTTCCGCGACCTCGTTCCCGGTGTCGCCGGCCACGAGGTGGGTGACGAGGTCGTCGAGGTGGGTGAGGAGCTCGTCGGGCGGCAGGTCGACGTCGGCCAGGGTGCGGACGGCGGTGCAGAGGCGGCCCATGGTCGCCGTGGACGGGATGCCGTGACCGACGACGTCGCCGACGACGAGGGCGACCCGGCTGCCGGACAGCGGGATCACGTCGAACCAGTCGCCGCCGATGCCGGCCGCGGAGGCGGAGGGCAGGTAGCGGTGGGCAACCTCGACCGCCGCCGGTCCGGGCAGGCCCCTGGGCAGCAGGCTGTGCTGGAGGGCCAGCGCGGTGGCACGCTCGCGGGCGAAGCGGCGGGCGTTGTCGATGCAGACGGCCGCCCGGCTGGCGAGTTCCTGGGCGAGGACGATGTCGTCGTCGACGTACGGTTCCTGGGGTGCGACGCGAACGGCCACCGCGACTCCCAGGGTGGTGCCGCGGGCCATCAGCGGCACGGCCAGGGCGGAGCGGACGCGTTCCCGATAGGGGCGGTTGTGCGGGGCCTGCTCGTTGCGGACCCGCATCCACCGGTCGAAGTCCGGATCCCCCGGTCCGGACAGCACCGGCCGCCCCTGGGCCAGCGACCGGGCGGGTGCCGAGTACGGCGGGTAGACATCGGTCTCGCCCAGGTGCACGGAGGGCCGGGGGCTCCCCTCGTCGGCGGCGTCGTGGGCGACGCGGCGCAGGGCGATGCCCGCGGTCGGCGCCGCGATCGGTTCTTCCGTGCCGAGGACCCATTCGAGCAGGTCGACGCTGGCGAAATCGGCGAAGCGCGGGACGAGGAAGGCGATGAGCTCCTCGGCGGTGCGCACGACGTCCAGGGTGGTGCCGATACCGGCGGCGGCCTCGTTCAGCAGGGCCAGCCGCTGGCTCGCCCGGCGCTGGGCGGTGGTCTCGAATCCCGCCACGGCCACGGCGGTCACCTGGTCCGACGCGTCGCGGACCGGCCACATCTCGACGGTCCAGGCATGTTCGCCGAGCCGGGAGGAAGCTGGGGTGTATGTCTCGTACCGCAGGGATCGACCGGTTTCGGTGACCTCCCGCAGGTGCCGCATGAAGCCCGCCCCGTCGGCGTCGATCTCCTCCATGACGTCCGACAGCCGCCGTCCGATCACATTCTCCTGCGGCAGTCCCAGCATGCGGCGCGCCGTGTCGTTGACCCTCAGGTAGCGCTGCCGGGTGTCGTGCACGGACATCGACAAGGACGCCTGCTGGAAGGTCTCCCCGGTCAGCAGGAGCGTCCCGTCGTCGGGCGGGCCCGCGGTCACCGCGTACCCCTGCGGGGTGCCGGCCGCCCCGAGCAGTGGCAGGGCGCGCACGGGCGCGGACACGGTCGAGCCGTCGCGGTGCCGGAGCAGCAGGGTGGCGGACAGTTCGGACACCGCCTCGGGCGGCACGTCCCGGGCGAGCAGTTCTCGCGCGTCCCGCCCCACGACGTCTTCGGCGCAGTGGCCGGTCAGCCGCCGGGCGCCCTCGCTCCACCCCGTCACCGTGCCGCGGATGTCAAGGGTCGCCACGGCGGAGGCTTGCTCCATAGCGTCCAGGATTGACCCGTTGCGGCGGGGTTTCAACCGCAACGGGCACGAATGCCTACGCTCGGTGGGCGCGCAGTGCCGCGAGGGCGCGGTCGGCGTGCGTGTTCATCCGCAGCTCGCTGCGGACGACCTCCAGCAGGGTCCGGTCCTGGGCGATGACGAAGGTGACCCGTTTGGTGGGGGCCAGGCTGAAGCCCCGTTTCACCCCGAACAGCTCGCGGACGGCGCCGTCGGTGTCGGACAGCAGCGGCATGCCGAGGGTGTGGCGCCCGGCGAACTCCCGCTGCCGCTCGACGGGGTCGCCGCTGACGCCGACGGGACGGGCACCGGCCGCGGCGAACTCGGCGGCGAGGTCGCGGAAATGGCAGGCCTCCGCCGTGCAGCCGGGGGTCAGGGCGGCGGGGTAGAAGAACAGCACGACCGGGCCGTCGGCGAGCAGCTCGGACAGGCGGCGCGGGGTGCCGGTCTCGTCCGGCAACATGAAGTCGTCGACCGTGTCACCGACGGCCGGCGTCCGGCTCACGACCGGCCCTCGCTGCCCTTGGCGACGCCGCGGGCCCACAGGACGAGCGGCACCTGCACCGGCAGGCGTGCGTAGGCGGCGGCCTTCTGGGGCGCGGGGCGGTGCCGCCAGTCCACGGCCATCTTGACGTTGGCGGGGAACACCCCGACGAAGAAGGCCGCCGTGGTCAGCGCGGCGGCCCTGCGGGTGCGGGGCACGGCGATGCCCGCGGCCAGCGCCAGTTCGGCGACGCCACTGGCGTACGTCCAGGCGCGGGCCGTGCCGGGCAGGCCTCGCGGGACGATCGCGTCGAAGGTGCGGGGGCGCGCGAAGTGGGCGGCGCCCGCGGTGGCCAGCAGGCCGGCGAGCAGCAGGGGTGAGCGTCGGGAACGGGGCACGGTTCCTCCTCCAGGGGGCTGCCGCGCGATATTACTCGACGGTAGGCACTGGGGTGCGTCCGACCGGGGTACGGCCGCGGGCGAGGGCGCACCGGTCCGTGGGCGTACGGCGAATCCCTGGCGGCTCCCGCGCGCTCACCGCGCGCCCGTCACGCCCCGCCCCCGGGGCGTGACGGGCGCCAGCCACATGCCCACGATCGCGTCGACGAGCCCGTCGGCGGCGTCCTGCCAACTGGCGCGGGGGGTGGGCCGCCCCTCGGCGAGGGCGCGCTCCCGCTCGGCCGCCACGTGGACGATGAGGTGGCGGGCCATGTCCCCCCGCTCGGCCCGGACCTCGCCCGGCAGCGCGGGCATGCAGCGGTCCCGGCCCTTGACGATCTCGCGCAGCGAGGACGAGGCGCGGGACTCCGCGGTCATGATCTCCCGCAGCGCCGGGTCGGTCATGACCTGGGCGCAGAACCTCGCGTACCAGGTGGGGCTGCCCAGCGCCGCCAGGTGGTCGAACTGCGGTCGCACCAGGCAGTCCACCCAGTCCCGCAGTTCCGCCGAGTCGCCGAGGGCGGCGAGCTGCCGGGCCCGCAGGGCCTCGACCCGTTCCGAGTGCCGCTGGGCGATGGCCCGGACGAGGTCGGACTTGGTCCCGAAGTGATAACCGACGGCGGCGTTGTTGCCCTGTCCCGCGGCCTCGCTGACCTGACGGTTGGAGACCGCGTACACCCCGTGCTCGGCGAACAACCGCTCGGCGGTGGTCAGGATCAGCTGCCGGGTCGCGCTGACCTGTTCCGTCCGTACCGTCCTGCCCGCCATGATCACCACCGCCGGGACTCTCTCCTCACGGCCCACGACGGCCAGTCCCTCGAGTCGTCGCAGGTCCGCCGCCGTGCGGCGGGCTCTCCAGGCAGCGTACGGGGCAGCGGATCCGGGGCGCCGCAGGGGCCCCGACGAGCATGCCCGCTCCTCTGCCCCTTAGAGTAATTCAAGCGACTGACTTAAGTACTCGCCCCTCGACTTCGCACCGACCCTGGAAAGGCTGCTCCATGCCCGCTTCCCCCACCGCGCTGCGGCCCAACGCCGTGGTGGCGGTACTGGCCCTGGCCGGGATCGTCGTCTCACTGATGCAGACCCTGGTCATCCCGATCGTGCCCGAGCTGCCCGAGCTCCTGGACGCGCCGGCCTCGGACGCCGCCTGGGCGGTGACCGCCACGCTGCTCGCCGCGGCGGTGGCCACTCCGGTCGTCGGCCGGCTCGGCGACATGGTCGGCAAGCGGCGGATGCTGCTGCTCAGCCTGGTGCTGCTGATAGCCGGTTCGGCGGTCTGCGGACTGAGCGACACCCTGGTGCCGATGGTCGTCGGCCGTGCCCTGCAGGGCCTGTCCGCCGCGGTGATCCCGCTCGGCATCAGCATCATGCGCGACGAGCTGCCCGCCGAGCGGCTGGCCGGCGCCACGGCCCTGATGAGCGCCTCGCTCGGGGTCGGCGGCGCGCTGGGCCTGCCCGCCGCCGCACTGATCGCGGACAACCTCGACTGGCACATGCTGTTCTGGCTCTCCGGCGCGCTCGGCGCCGTCGCCCTGGTGCTGGTGCTGGCGCTCGTGCCCGAGTCGGCGGTGCGCACCGGCGGCCGCTTCGACGTGCCCGGCGGCGTCGGCATGGCGGCCGGCCTGGTGTGCCTGCTGCTGGCGATCTCCAAGGGCGCCGACTGGGGCTGGACCGGCGGCACCACCCTCGGCCTGTTCGCGGCGGCCGTGGTGATCCTGCTGGTGTGGGGCTGGTGGGAGCTGCGCACCCCGCAGCCGCTGGTGGACCTGCGCACCACCGCCCGCCGTCAGGTGCTGTTCACCAACCTGGCGTCGATCGCCATCGGCTTCTCGATGTTCGCGATGTCCCTGGTCCTCCCGCAGCTCCTGCAGTTGCCCGAGGCGACCGGTTACGGCCTCGGCCGTTCCCTGCTGACCGCGGGCCTGGTCATGGCACCGTCCGGCCTGGTGATGATGGCGTTCGCCCCGGTCTCCGCCAAGGTCTCCAAGGCCAAGGGCCCGAAGGTGACCCTGATGATCGGCGCGCTGATCGTCGCGGCGGGCTACGGCCTGAACATCGTGCTGATGGCCGAGGTGTGGCAGCTGGTGCTGGCCTCCTGTGTCATCAGCGCGGGCATCGGCTTCACCTACGGCGCGATGCCCGCCCTGATCATGGGTGCGGTGCCGGCGAGCGAGACGGCCGCCGCGAACAGCCTCAACACCCTCATGCGGTCCATCGGCACGTCCCTCGCCAGCGCGCTCGCGGGCGTGGTCCTTGCCCAGATGACCATCAGCCTCGGCGGCTTCGCCCTGCCGTCCGAGAACGCCTTCAAGGTGGTCATGGGCATCGGGGCGGGCGCGGCCCTCCTCGCCTTCGTGATCGCCTCCTTCATCCCGCGGCACCGTCCCGCCGCCGGCACGGCGCACCCGGCACCCACCGGTGACGTCGGGGCTCGGGCCGCCTCCGTCCACTGACGGCGACGGCGCCGGCCCGCTCCGCGGGACCGGCGCCGTTCAGGCGAACCTGCCGGGCAACCCGCGTGAGGGCGTGCGGGCGCGTCGAAGACTGACCCGTGGAGCTGCCGCTGATCCCTCCGATGCTCGCCACCTCCGGCACCCTGCCGCCCGCCGCGCAGGACGCGCGCTGGGCCTACGAGACCAAGCAGGACGGCCAGCGGGTGATCGTCTACCTGCCGGGCGACGGAAGCGTGCTGCTGCGGGCCCGTTCCGGACAGGACATCACGGCCGCCTATCCGGAACTGGCGCCGCTCGCCACCGCGCTCGGCCCCACTCCGGCCGTACTGGACGGGGAAGTACTGGCCCTGGACGAACAGGGCCGCGCCGACTTCCAGTTGCTGCAGTCCCGCATGGGCCTGGCGCACACCCCGGGCCGGGCCGCGCACCGGGCGGCGAAGGCCCCCGTCCATCTGGTGCTCTTCGACGTCCTGCACCTGGCGGGCGAGCCCCTGCTCCGGCTCCCCTACACCCGCCGCCGCGAACGGCTCACGGACCTCGGCCTGGGCGGTCCGTCCTGGTCGACCCCGGCCGCACTGGTCGGCCACGGAGAACAGGCCCTGCGGGCCACCCGGGAGCACGGTCTCGAGGGCCTGGTGTGCAAGCGGCTGGACTCGGTGTACGAACCGGGGGTCCGCTCCCGTGCCTGGATCAAGATCCGCAACATGCGCAGCGAGGACGTCGTGGTCGGCGGCTGGCTGCCCGGCAAGGGACGGCTCGGCGGACTCCCGGGCGCCGTCCTGGTCGGCCAGCGCGCCGCGGGCCGGCTCCGCTACGTCGGCGGGGTCGGCACCGGCTGGAGCTCGGCCGAGCGCACCGAACTGGCGGCGCTGCTGCGGTCCGCGGCGACGGACGTGTGCCCCTTCGACCCCGTGCCGCCGGTTCCGGGAGCGCGTTGGGTGGTGCCCCGGCTGGTCGGCGAGGTCCGCTACAGCACCCGAACCCGCCAGGGCATGCTGCGCCAGCCGTCCTGGCTGAGGCTCCGCCCGGATCTGGCTCCCGAGGAGTCGGCCGCCGACCTTCCGGACGACCTGACGTGACGTGTGATCAAGTATTGGGCCGGTCTTCACCACAGGGACGCCTGTGCGCCCTTGGCACGGAAGTGGAATGACGGCACCCTGAACTCCCCTTCCCCCCACAGCCGTTGGGCTGCGCCCGGACTCAGAGGAGGACGCGATGCCGTCGCGTGCCACCACCCCCGCCCGCCGCAAGAGATGGCTCACCGCACCGCTCGGTGCCCTCGCCCTCGTCGTCGCCTTCCCCGCCACCGCCTTCGCCGCCCCGCCCCCGGGACTGCCCGGCAACGCCGACAGCCTGGAGCGGGCGTACCAGCCCGCCTACGACTACGACACCGACGGCTGCTACCCGACTCCGGCCATCGGTGCCGACGGTACGGTCAACGGCGGGCTCAACCCGACCGGCGCCCTCAACGGCAACTGCCGGGACGCGGCGGACCTGGACAACACCAACGGCTACGCACGCGCCAAGTGCGACAACGGCTGGTGCGCCTACATGTACGGCCTCTACTTCGAGAAGGACCAGGCGCTGCCCGGCAGCAGCCTCGGCGGTCACCGGCACGACTGGGAGCACGTCGTGGTGTGGGTGCGCGACGGCGTGGTCGAGTACGTCTCGACGTCCAACCACGGCTCGTTCAGCGTGCACGCGAGGTCGGCGGTCCGTTTCGACGGCACGCATCCGAAGATCGTCTACCACAAGGACGGCATCAGCACCCACTGCTTCCGCCTGGCCGGCGCCGGGGACGAGCCGCCGGAGAACCACAAGGGCGGGTGGCAGTATCCGACCCTGGTCGGCTGGAACGGCTATCCCGCCGGAGTGCGCGAGAAGCTGAGCTCCTACGATTTCGGCAGCGCCAACTTCGGCCTCAAGGACGGAAGTTTCGCCTCCCACCTGGCCGCCGCCAAGCCGGCCGGCATCCCCTTCGACCCGAACGCCTGAGACAACCGGAGAGAACAGGGCCGGTCGAGCGAACCGCGACCCCGGACCTCCCCCGCGCGCACTATCGTGTCCGCATGGCAGTCCCCGAACTGATCCGCATCGTCTCCCGTGACTCCCCCATGGCCCTGGCGCAGGTCGAGCGCGTCCGGGCCGAGTTGGCGGCCCTCCACCCCGGCGTGCGCACCGAGGTCGTACCGGTGAAGACCACCGGCGACAAGTGGCTCGGCGACCTGTCGCAGGTGGAGGGCAAGGGCGCGTTCACCAAGGAGGTCGACGCCGCGCTGCTGTCGGGCGAGGCCGACCTCGCGGTGCACTGCGTCAAGGACGTGCCCGCCGACCGCCCGCTGCCGGCCGACACGGTGTTCGCCGCCTTCCTCGAGCGGGACGACATCCGGGACGCCCTGGTCCACCCGGGCGGGCTCACCCTGGACGAGCTTCCGGCCGGGGCCCGCGTCGGTACCTCCTCGGTGCGCCGCGTCGCCCAGCTGGCCGCCACCCACCCGCACCTCACGTGCGTGCCGTTCCGCGGCAACGCCAACCGGCGGCTGGCCAAGCTCGCGGCCGGCGAGGCGGACGCCCTGCTGCTCGCGGTCTCGGGACTGGAGCGCATCGGCCGCCGCGACGTGATCAGCGAGGTCCTCTCCCCCGAGACGATGATGCCGCCGATCGGTGCGGGCATCCTCGCCCTGCAGTGCCGCGAGGGCGACAGCGACGTGATCGACGCGGTGAGCGGCCTCGGCCACCCGGAGACCCATCGGGAGGCGACGGCGGAGCGCATGTTCCTGCACGTCCTGCAGGGGCACTGCAACAGCCCGATCGCCGGGTTCGCCCGGGTGGACCGCAGCGGGGAACTCTCCCTGCGGGCCTGCGTCTTCACCCCGGACGGCAAGACCCGGCTGAACGCCCACGAGTGGGCCGGCCGGCTCGATCCGGCGACCCTGGGCACCTCGGTCGCCGTGGCGCTGCTGCGGCAGGGGGCCCGCGAGATCATCGACGGCATCGCGCACTGAGCGCCGCGCGCCGTGGGTCAGGCGGTGCCCTCCTCCGCCTGGTCCCGCAGGAAGGCGCTCACCTGGTGCGCCAGCCCGTCCTCGCGCACCGTACCGGGGAGGGCTCCGCACTCCCCGTCGGGCAGCCCCAGGCCGCCGGTCCACAGCCGGCGGTCGGCCCACTCCTCGTCCACCCGCAACTGCACCTGGACGTCCACCTGGCCGAGGCTCGCCTCGGGCCCGGCCGCGTAGAGCACGGCGGTGGCCCGGCGCAGCGGGTAGACGTCGAAGCCCTCGATGAACTGGGAGTTGCGCCAGTCGATGAAGGCACTCTCCCCGTCGGGGCCGATCCGTACGTCGATCTGACCGTCCTCCAGGTGGACGGTGACGTGCCCGGGTCCCCGGTTCTCCACGGTCACCCGGACACAGAAGTACGTCAGCCCCTCGGCGGCGTCGTCGCGCCCACGCGGCGGCTCGGCCGGCTCCAGACGGTGGACGCGGACCCGCAGCCCGGCGTGCCCGTCGTACTCCTGCCAGTCCCCGACCACGTTCGGCTCGTACACGGTGCCCCTCTCGACCTCTCGACGCTGCTTCCTATCTGTGCTCTCAGCGCACTGTCAAATGAGTGGAATGCGCTGTGGCCAGCGGCTTCACCCCTTTTGATCGGTGATCAAGCGTTGCCCAGCAACGATCCGCCGGGGCCGGTCCGGGGCGATCATCCGCGGCGTGCCGCACATCACGTCCGGCGGCTGCGGCGGCCCGGTCACCGGTCCGCCGCCGTTCGGGTGGCAGTCCGGGGCTTTCGCGCTCAGTATCCATATATATGAGGACTTGCCAGCACCCCTGCTGAGGGAGGTGCGCCTGATGCGTATCGCCGGCAGAACCAAGCCCCACCCCCACGACGACGCCCCCGACACGGCCGCGGCGTTCGACCGGCTCGCCGGGTTGCCCGAAGGCCCCGAGCGCCAGGCGCTGCGGGACGAACTGATCCGGGTCTGGCTGCCCATGTCCGAGCGGATCGCGGTCCGTTTCCGGGGCCGCGGCGAGAACCTGGAGGACCTCTACCAGGTGGCGGCCCTGGGACTGGTGAAGGCGGTCGACCACTACGATCCGCAGCGCGGCCACGCCTTCGAGGCGTACGCCGTGCCGACCGTGACCGGCGAGATCAAACGGCACTTCCGCGACCACATGTGGACCCTGCACGTGCCGCGCCGCATCCAGGACCTGCGCAACCGGGTCCGCAGATCCGCGAAGGAGCTGGCCCAGACCACACCGGGACGCGCGCCGACGGTCGAGGAGATCGCCGAGCACGCCCAGCTGACCACGGCCGAGGTGCGTACCGGGATGGAGGCCCTGGAGTGCTTCTCGGCGCTCTCCCTGGAGGCGGAGATGCCCGGCACCGACGGGTACGCCCTGGGGGACGCGCTCGGCGGCCCGGACCCGGCCTTCGACGCGGTGGTGGACCGGGTGGCCGTGCGACCGTGCCTGGAGGCGCTGCCCGAGCGCGAGCGCACCATCCTGTACCTGCGGTTCTTCGGCGGCATGACGCAGAGCCGCATCGCGCAGCAGCTCGGCATCTCCCAGATGCACGTCTCCCGGCTGCTCAGCGGCTGCTTCGACCGGATCCGTGAGGAGATCCTCACGGAGGCGCGCTGACCGTCAGCCGACCTGGGGCGGGGCCCCGGGGATCTGGGTCGGGCCGTGCCGGTCCAGGGCGTCCTCGAGCGCGGCCCGGATCTCCGCCGGCATCACTCCGGTGCGCCCCCAGATGAGTATCATTTCTGCCACATTGCGCAGTTTGATGTTCGTATGCTGGGAAACTTCCTTCAGTACGATCCACCCCTGGTCCGGGGTGACGCGGCCGAGGACGACGATCATCCCGATCGCCTGGTCGACGACGGCGTGCGAGACGACCGCCTCCTTCAGCTGCCTGACCTGTTCCTGCAGCTGGAAGATCTGGTCCGAGCCCCAGTCCGTGGGCATGGTCACCTCCGGATCCGGCGGGTCACCGCCGCCTGTGCCGCGCGGGACGGCTCCGACGCATCCATCGTGGTCACATGTGCCGCCCCGCGCCACTGGGCCGTCCGGGGCCGGACCACCACCGTTTCGGCGCCGCGCCGGGGGTACTCGGCAGGCGCCCGCCGCACTCCCGGCCGGACACTGGTGTGGAGCCGGTGGCTGCCGGTGGACGAGACCAGGACGCGACTGCCATGAAACACGACATGCCCATCCCCGCCGGCGGGGAGAGCCTCCTGTCCACGCACTCCGTGTACGGGGCCCCCTGCTGGGTGAGCCTGACCAGCCGTGATCTCAAGGCCACCGAGGAGTTCTACACCGCCGTGCTGGGCTGGCAGTGGCGGCCCGCCAAGCTGGGCGAGCCGTTCCGCATCGCGCTGGCCGACGGGGCGCCCGTCGCCGGGATCGCCGCGGTCGCCGCGATGTGGCAGATGGCGGTGGCGTGGACGCCGTACTTCGCCGTGCGCAGCGCGGACGAGGCGGTGTCGCGGGTGGCCGAGCGCGGCGGCACGGCCGCGGTCGGGCCGATCTCCCTGCCGCCCGGGCGGGCGGCCCTGCTGGCCGACCGGGACGGCGCGACCTTCGGCATCTGGGAGGGCGAGCTGTTCTCCGACTGGGAGACGTGGCGCGCCTCCCGGCCCGCCTTCATCCGGCTGCACACGCGGGACGCCTTCGACGCCGCCATCTTCTACGGCGAGATCTTCGACTGGGCGGGACCCGACGGCTGCTGCGAGGTCCAGTACGAGGGCGACGAGGTGGTTCTGCGCAGCCAGGGGGACGTGGTGGCGCGCATCGAGTCGGGCGCTCTGGAAGCGGCGCCCGACCCGGCCATCCGGCCGCACTGGCAGGTGCACTTCGCGGTCGAGGACGTCGCCGCCTGTGCCCGCACGGCCGAGCGGCACGGCGGCAGCGTGCTGTCGCTTGGCGGCGACGAGGCCGTGCTGCGGGACGCCGACGGCGCGCAGTTCACGGTGACCGCGCGCCGCTTCGGCGGCTGACCTCACGGGCTGCTCACCGGCCGCTGCGGGAGGGCCGGGAGAGCAGCACCAGGCTGCGCTGCTCGACGTGGACCCGGGTGCCCGCCTTGTGTTCCGCCTCGTCGGGGACGCCCTCCGGGTCTGCGGTGTCGATCAGGGTCGTCCAGCGCTCGCCGTAGGTGGCGTCGGGCAGCCTGAAGCGGCCCGACTCCCAGTGGCTGTTGAGCAGCAGCAGGAAGGAGTCGTCGGTCACGGGCCGACCCCGGGGGTCCGGTTCGGCGATGGCGTCGCCGTTGAGGAAGACGCCGACGGTGTGCGCGTCTCCGCGTCGCCAGTCGTCGTCGGTCATCTCCCGCGCGTCCGGACGCAGCCACACGAGGTCGGGCAGCGGCTGGTCCGCGTGGGTGACGGTCTCGCCGCGGAAGTAGCGGCGCCGGCGCAGCACGGGGTGGTCGGCGCGCAGCGCGATGAGGCGCCGGGTGAAGGCCAGCAGCGCGCGCTGCTCGTCGTTCAGCCGCCAGTCGATCCAGGAGATCTCGTTGTCCTGGCAGTAGGCGTTGTTGTTGCCGCGCTGGGTGCGGCCGAGTTCGTCGCCGTGGCAGAGCATCGGGATGCCCTGCGAGAGCAGGAGCGTGGCCAGGAAGTTGCGCTGCTGGCGGCCGCGCAGCTCCCGGACGGCCGGGTCCTTGGTCTCGCCCTCGACGCCGCAGTTCCACGACCGGTTGTGGCTCTCGCCGTCCCGGTTGCCCTCGCCGTTGGCCTCGTTGTGCTTGTCGTTGTACGAGACGAGGTCGCGCAGGGTGAACCCGTCGTGCGCGGTGACGAAGTTGACGCTGGCGCGGGGGCGGCGCCTGCTGTGCTGGTAGAGGTCGGAGGAGCCGGTCAGCCGGGAGGCGAACTCGCCGAGCGTGTGGTCCTCGCCCCGCCAGAAGTCCCGTACCGCGTCCCGGTACATGCCGTTCCACTCCGACCACAGCTGCGGGAAGTTGCCCACCTGGTAGCCGCCCTCGCCGACGTCCCAGGGCTCGGCGATCAGCTTGACGCGGCTGATCACGGGGTCCTGCTGGATGAGGTCGAAGAACGCGGAGAGCCGGTCCACCTCGTGGAACTGCCGGGCGAGTGTGGCCGCGAGGTCGAAGCGGAAGCCGTCGACGTGCATCTCGGTGACCCAGTACCGCAGCGAGTCCATGATCAGCTGGAGGACGTAGGGGTGCCGCATCAGGAGGCTGTTGCCGGTGCCGGTGGTGTCGTAGTAGTGCTGCCAGTCGCCGTCCACCAGGCGGTAGTAGGAGGCGTTGTCGATGCCGCGGAACGAGAGGGTGGGGCCCTTCTCGTTGCCCTCGGCGGTGTGGTTGTAGACCACGTCGAGGATCACTTCGAGGCCGGCCTCGTGCAGGGTCTTCACCATCGACTTGAACTCGGTGACCTGCTGGCCGCGGGTGCCCAGGGCGGCGTAGCCGTTGTGGGGCGCGAAGAAGCCGATGGTGTTGTAGCCCCAGTAGTTGGACAGGCCCCGGTCCTGGAGGTGGCCGTCGTGCACGAACTGGTGCACCGGCATCAGCTCCACGGCGGTCACGCCGAGGGACTTGAGGTGGTCCACGATCGCGGGGTGCGCGAGCCCCGCGTAGGTGCCGCGCAGTTCCTCGGGCACGTCGGGGTGGGTGCGGCTGAGGCCGCGCACGTGGGCCTCGTAGATCACGGTCTCCGAGTACGGGCGCCGGGGCGGGCGGTCGTCGCCCCAGTCGAAGAACGGGTCGGTGACCACGCCGAGCATGGTGTGCCCGGCGCTGTCGCCCGGGTCGGCCTTGCTCTGGGCCCGCTCGAAGAGGGAGGCGTGGTTGTCCACCTGGCCGTCCACCGCGCGGGTGTACGGGTCCAGGAGCAGCTTCTTGGGGTTGCACCGGTGGCCCACGGCCGGGGCCCACGGACCGTGGACCCGGTAGCCGTAGCGCTGCCCCGGGCCGACGCCGGGCAGGTAGCAGTGCCAGACGAAGCCGTCGACATCGGGCAGCGGGATCGTGCTGTGGGTGCCGTCGTCGTCGACGAGGACGAGGTCGACGCGTTCGGCGACCTCGCTGAACAGGGCGAAGTTGGTGCCCTGCCCGTCGTACACGGCCCCCAGGGGACAGGGGAGCCCGCTCCACACGGGCGCCCCCTTCCAGTTCGGCCGGGAGCGGGTCACCGGGCCTCCTCCAGAACGCCGTTCACGATGTCGGCGGGACGGCCCAGCCGGGCCATCGGCATGATCTCTCGCGGCACTTCCAGCCCCTCCTGGGTGATCGGTTCCGGCCCCTTCGCGACCAGCGGCACGCGCTCGCCGGCCCGGGCCCGCTGCGAGAACCAGATGACCTTGGCCCCCGTGTCGGCGGCGCAGCAGCCCCAGCCGTCGCTGGTCGCGGCGAGGTGCTGCAGGCAGGTGCGCAGGTCCTGGTCGGGACGGAGCGCGTGGTCGTTGCCCCCCACTGCCGTGATGAGGTGCTGGCGGTTCCACCACATCTCTATCGACGTGTGCTTGTCGCTCGCGTGCTCGTCGATCGCCCTGAGCAGCATCTCGGCGCCGGTGCACACGGGTTCGACGAGGTTCTCCAGGTCCCAGAACCGGAGGTGGGCGGCCAGGATGCGCCTGACCTGTCCGACCCGTTCCGGGCTCACTTCCACGTCGAGGTGGTAGTAGCAGGGCACTGCGGTCTTCATCGTCGTGGCTCCTCACCGCGAAGGCTCTCGCTCCTCCTCGTCCCGTGGGGGACGGGCTCCCCGATCACGAAGCGTGAGCATTGATCGCTTCTGAGTCACTCCAGAGTGGGAGCCGTAGTCCATTCGTGCAACACGAGAGAGCGGTTGAAGATCCAACAAGACGGCGAGTCACCGCGCGTGCACCATGTGTGAAGAACTCGATCGTCCGTACCGGACCGTCCGGAAGGTGACCGGCCATGCTGCTCCCTGCGAAGTCAGAGGTCGCCCGGCAGCTGCGGCGTTACCGCGCCTGGGAACGCTCCATGCTGGCGTCCCCCTCGGACGTCTCCGTCCGGGCGACCTTCGAGGACTCCGGCTACACCCTGTGCGTGCTGATGGGAAAGCGGTGCGCACGCGAGGCCGCGGAGGCGGCCGAACGGTACCTGCGGACGAACCTGGTCACCTGTGCGCAGGAGCAGCCGGAACTGCTCTCCCCGTCGGGGCGGAAGACCCCCTCCGGCGCGGCTTGACCCATTCGGCCGGGCCGGCGCCCGGCCCCGAGCACGGCGGAGGTGAGAACGGATGAGCACGACCGTGGAGATCGGGCGTATCCCGGTACGGGACGTCCACCCGGTGGTGGATCACGGCAGGCGCCCGGCGAAGGCGGTGGCGGGAGAGACGTTCCAGGTCACCGCCTCCGTGTTCCGCGAGGGACACGACGCGGTGGCCGCCAACGTCGTACTCAAGGACCCAGAGGGCCGGCCGGGCCCGTGGACGCCGATGCGGGAGCTGGCCCCGGGCAGCGACCGCTGGGGCGCCGAGGTCACCCCGGACGCCCCGGGCAACTGGACCTACCGCGTCGAGGCGTGGAGCGATCCGGTCACCACCTGGCAGCGACACGCCCGGATCAAGGTACCGGCCGGCATCGACACCGGACTGGTCCTGGAGGAGGGCGCCGAACTGTACCGGCGGGCCGCCGCGGGGGTGCCGAAGGACGCCGGCCGTGCCGTGGTGCTGGACGCCGCCGAGACCCTGCTCGACGACACGCTCCCCGTGGCCACCCGGCTGGCGGGGGCGTTGACGCCGGAGGTGGACGCGGTGCTGGCCCGGTACCCGCTGCGGGAGCTGGTCACCACCTCCGACCCGCTGCCCCTGCTGGTGGAACGCGAACGCGCCCTGTACGGCGCCTGGTACGAGTTCTTCCCCCGCTCCGAGGGCACCCCGGCCCGGCCCCACGGCACCTTCCGCACCGCCGCCCGCCGCCTGCCCGCCATCGCCGCCATGGGCTTCGACGTCGTCTACCTCCCGCCCGTCCACCCCATCGGCACCACCCACCGCAAGGGCCGCAACAACACCCTCTCCGCCGGACCCGACGACGTCGGCGTCCCCTGGGCCATCGGCTCCCCCGAAGGCGGCCACGACGCCGTCCACCCCGACCTCGGCACCCTCGACGACTTCGACCACTTCGTCACCGAGGCCGCACGCCAGGGCCTGGAAGTCGCCCTCGACTTCGCCCTCCAGTGCTCCCCCGACCACCCCTGGGTCCACAAACACCCCGACTGGTTCCACCACCGCCCCGACGGTTCGATCGCCCACGCCGAGAACCCGCCCAAGAAGTACCAGGACATCTACCCCATCGCCTTCGACGCCGACATGGACGGCATCGTCGCCGAGACCGTGCGCGTCCTGCGCTTCTGGATGGACCACGGCGTGCGGATCTTCCGCGTCGACAACCCCCACACCAAACCCGTCGTGTTCTGGGAGAGGGTCATCGGCGAGATCAACCACGCCGACCCCGACGTCATCTTCCTCGCCGAGGCCTTCACCCGCCCGGCGATGATGCACACCCTCGCCCAGATCGGCTTCCAGCAGTCCTACACCTACTTCACCTGGCGCAACACCAAGCGGGAACTGACCGAGTACCTCACCGAACTGTCGGGGGAGGCCGCCTCCTACATGCGGCCCAACTTCTTCGCCAACACCCCCGACATCCTCCACGCCTACCTCCAGCACGGCGGGCGCCCCGCCTTCGAGGTCCGCGCCGTCCTCGCCGCCACCCTCTCCCCCACCTGGGGCATCTACAGCGGCTACGAACTGTGCGAGAACACCCCCCTGCGCGAAGGCAGCGAGGAATACCTCGACAGCGAGAAGTACCAGCTCAAACCCCGCGACTGGGCCACTGCCGCCCGCGAGGGCACCACCATCGCCCCCCTCATCACCCGCCTCAACACCATCCGCCGTGCCCATCCCGCGCTGCACCGGCTCAGGAACCTCCGCTTCCACCGCACCGACAACGACGCGCTCATCGCGTACAGCAAGCGCGAGGGTCCGGACGTCGTGCTCGTGGTGGCGAACCTCGACCCTCACCACACCCAGGAGGCCACGATCTCGCTCGACATGCCGCAGCTCGGCCTGGACTGGCACGAGTCGGTGCCGGTCCACGACGAACTCACGGACGAGACCTACCACTGGGGCCGCACGAACTACGTGCGGCTGGAGCCCGGCCGGGCCCCCGCCCACGTCCTCCACATCCGCCGGCCGTCCGCCGCCGCGCCCCGGAACGAAGGGTCCGCAGCCTCATGACCGTGAACGAGCCCGTGCCGGACAAGTTCGAGGACACCCCGGCCAAGGACCGCGACCCGGACTGGTTCAAGCGAGCCGTCTTCTACGAGGTCCTCGTCCGCTCATTCCAGGACAGCAACGGCGACGGCATCGGCGACCTCAAGGGCCTCACCGCCAAGCTGGACTACCTGCAATGGCTGGGCGTGGACTGCCTGTGGCTGCCGCCCTTCTTCAAGTCGCCGCTGCGCGACGGCGGCTACGACGTCTCCGACTACACCGCCGTACTGCCCGAGTTCGGCGACCTGGCCGACTTCGTCGAGTTCATCGACGCCGCCCACCAGCGCGGCATGCGCGTGATCATCGACTTCGTCATGAACCACACCAGCGACCAGCACCCGTGGTTCCAGGAGTCCCGCAAGAACCCGGACGGTCCCTACGGCGACTACTACGTCTGGGCCGACGACGACACCCGCTACGCCGACGCCCGCATCATCTTCGTGGACACCGAGGCGTCCAACTGGACCTACGACCCGGTCCGCGGCCAGTACTTCTGGCACCGCTTCTTCTCCCACCAGCCCGACCTGAACTACGAGAACCCGGCCGTCCAGGAGGAGATGCTGGCCGCGCTGAAGTTCTGGCTGGACCTCGGTGTGGACGGCTACCGGCTCGACGCGGTGCCCTACCTGTACGCCGAAGAGGGCACCAACTGCGAGAACCTGCCCGCCAGTCACGCGTTCCTCAAGCGGGTCCGCAGCGAGATCGACGCCCACTACCCCGACACCGTGCTCCTCGCGGAGGCCAACCAGTGGCCGGAGGACGTCGTCGACTACTTCGGCGACTACGCCTCCGGCGGCGACGAGTGCCACATGGCCTTCCACTTCCCGGTCATGCCCCGCATCTTCATGGCCGTCCGCCGCGAGTCCCGCTACCCCGTCTCGGAGATCCTCGCCAAGACCCCGGCCATCCCGTCCGGCTGCCAGTGGGGCATCTTCCTGCGCAACCACGACGAGCTGACCCTCGAGATGGTCACCGACGAGGAACGCGACTACATGTACGCGGAGTACGCCAAGGACCCGCGCATGCGCGCCAACATCGGCATCCGCCGCAGGCTCGCCACCCTGCTGGACAACGACCGCGACCAGATCGAGCTGTTCACCGCGCTGCTGCTGTCCCTGCCCGGCTCGCCGATCCTCTACTACGGCGACGAGATCGGCATGGGCGACAACATCTGGCTCGGCGACCGCGACGCGGTCCGCACCCCGATGCAGTGGACCCCCGACCGCAACGCCGGCTTCTCGACCTGCGATCCGGGGCGCCTGTACCTGCCGACCATCATGGACCCGGTCTACGGCTACCAGGTGACGAACGTCGAGGCGTCCATGGCCTCGCCCTCGTCCCTGCTGCACTGGACCCGCCGCATGATCGAGATCCGCAAGCAGAACCCCGCCTTCGGCCTCGGCACCTACACGGAACTGCCCTCCTCAAACCCCGCCGTACTGGCCTTCCTGCGGGAGTACGAGGACGACCTGGTGCTGTGCGTGCACAACTTCGCGCGGTTCGCCCAGCCGACCGAGCTGGACCTGCGCGAGTTCGCCGGACGCCATCCGGTGGAACTGTTCGGCGGGGTCCGCTTCCCGGCGATCGGCGAGCTGCCGTACCTGCTGACCCTCGGGGGCCACGGCTTCTACTGGTTCCGGCTCACCCGAGTCGCATCCCGCATCGGCCGCCGCGTTTGAGCGCGGGCCGAGGAAAGGACGCGTCACCATGCCGAAGACCGCACCCCTGCGCCCGAGACGTACCCGTCTCACCGAGCCCATGGCATCGCTCGGCGAGCTGCTGCGCGAGTGGCTGCCGCGCCAGCGCTGGTTCGCGGGCAAGGACCGGCCCGTGGCCGAGCTCGGTCTGCTGTCCATGACCGAGCTGTTCCCGGGCTGTCTGCACCTCCTGGTGCACACCGGGCACGGGCCCGTGCCCGCCCCGGGCGGCGCTCCCCCGGCCGGCGACTGCTACCAGTTGCTGCTCGGCGTCCGCGAACACCCGTCTCCGCGCCTGGGCCGGGCCGTCATCGGGCAGGTGCAGGACGGCCCGCTGGCCGGCCGGACGGTCTACGACGCCCTGCACGACCCCCGGACGGCCCAGCTGCTCCTGGAACGCCTCAGGCACCCCGGCAAGGCGGGCCCCCTGCGCTTCGAGGCCGACCCCTCGCGGCCGGTGCCCGGGGGACTCGCGCCGCGGCTGCTGGACGCCGAGCAGTCCAACTCGTCGCTGATCTACGGGGACGAGTTCATCCTGAAGCTGTTCCGGCGCATCCAGCCCGGTGTCAATCCGGACCTGGAGGTGCCGGACGCGCTGGCCCGGCAGGGCTGCGGCCGGGTCCCCGCGCCGGTGGCGTGGATGCGGACCACCCATCCGTACGAGGCGACCCTCGGCGTGCTCCAGCCGTTCCTCAACGACGCCTCCGACGGCTGGACCCTGTCCCTGAACGCGCTGGCCTCCGGGGACGACTTCACCCTTCAGGCCCACGAGCTGGGGCAGGCGATGGCGGACGTCCACCTGGCGCTCGCCGACGCCTTCCCGTCCGGCGCCCCGGGGGAGAACGACCGCACGGCGGCGGCGATGACCGAGCGGCTGACCGCCGCCGCGCACTGCGTACCGGCGCTCCAGCCCTTCGTCCCCGGGCTGCGGGCGGCCTTCGCGGCACTGTCCACCTGCGACTCCGGGCCGCCCGCCCAGCGCATCCACGGCGACCTGCACCTGGGACAGGTGCTGCGGGCCGGCCGGGACTGGTTCGTCATCGACTTCGAGGGCGAGCCGTCGCGCCCGCTGTCCGAACGGCGCAGCGCCCACTCCCCCGTCCGCGACATCGCGGGCATGCTGCGCTCCTTCGACTACGCCGCCCGGCAGCGCCGCCCGTGGCGTCCCGAGTGGGCGCGCCGCTGCCGGGAGGCCTTCTGCGCGGGCTACGCCGCCCGCGCCGGGTGGGACCCCCGTAAGAAGCACGGCCTGCTGCGCGCCTACGAGACGGACCGCGCCGTGTATGAGGTGCTGTACGAGGCCCGGCACCGCCCCGACTGGCTTCCCGTACCCATGGCGGCGATCGAACGACTCGCCGTGAGAGGAGACTGACCCGTGGCCCTCCGCGACACCTCGCTCCCCGAGCCGTCCGGTCCCGTCCCGCCCACCCCCGGTGCGTGCGGAACCGCCCCGCCCCTCGACCCGACCGACCGGGGGCGCCTGCTGGCGGGCGCCCACCACGACCCGCATGCCCTGCTCGGCGCCCACCCGGTCCCCGGCGGCGTCGCCTTCCGGGCGCTGCGCCCGTTCGCCCGCGAGGTGAGCGTGGTCGTCGACGGCGAGCGCCACGCCCTCGTGTCGGAGGGGGACGGCCTCTTCTCCGGTGTACTGCCGTCGCGGGAGATCCCGGCCTACACCCTCGTCGTGGCGTACGAGGAGGGCGAGCAGGAGACGCACGATCCGTACCGCTTCCTGCCCGCCCTCGGCGACCTCGACCTGCACCTGATCACCGAGGGCCGGCACGAGCAGCTGTGGCGGGCCCTCGGTGCGCATCCGATGACGCACGAGGGCGTGAGGGGCACCCGGTTCACGGTGTGGGCGCCGAACGCCCAGGGGGTGCGGGTCGCCGCCGACTTCACCCACTGGGACGGCACGGCGTTCCCCATGCGCTCGATGGGGTCGTCCGGGGTGTGGGAGCTGTTCCTGCCGGGCGTCGGCGAGGGCGCCCGGTACAAGTTCGAGATCCACTCCCGGTACGGGCACCGGTTCCTCAAGGCCGACCCGATGGCCCGCGCGGCGGAGGAACCGCCGAACACCGCCTCCGTGGTGACCGCGTCGGAGTACGAGTGGGGCGACTCGGAGTGGATGCGCACCCGCGGTGACACTCCCGTGCACGAAGCACCGTTCTCGGTGTACGAGGTCCACCTGCCGTCCTGGCGGCCCGGGCTGACCTACCGCGAGCTGGCCGACGTGCTGCCCGCCTACGTCAAGGACCTGGGCTTCACGCACGTCGAGCTGATGCCGGTCGCCGAACACCCCTACGGGCCGTCCTGGGGCTACCAGGTCACCGGGTTCTACGCGCCGACCGCGCGCCTCGGCTCACCCGACGACTTCCGGTACCTGGTCGACGCCCTGCACCGGGCGGGGATCGGCGTGATCATGGACTGGGTGCCGGCGCACTTCCCGAAGGACGACTGGGCGCTGGCCCGCTTCGACGGGGACCCGCTGTACGAGCCCGGGGACGAGCGGCGCGCGACCCACCCTGACTGGGGGACGTACACCTTCGACTTCGCCCGCACCGAGGTACGCAACTTCCTCGTGGCGAACGCCGTGTACTGGTGCGAGGAGTTCCACATCGACGGGCTGCGCGTGGACGCGGTCGCCTCGATGCTCTACCTGGACTACTCGCGCGACTCGGGCCAGTGGGAGCCCAACCAGTACGGCGGCCGGGAGGACCTGGCGGCGATGGCGTTCCTCCAGGAGATGAACGCGACGGTCTACCGGCGCTGCCCCGGCGTGGTGACGATCGCCGAGGAGTCGACCGCCTGGGGCGGGGTGACCCGGCCGACCGACACCGGCGGGCTCGGCTTCGGCCTGAAGTGGAACATGGGCTGGATGCACGACTCGCTGGAGTACGTCGCCCACGAGCCGGTGCACCGCAAGTACCACCACCACGAGATGACCTTCTCCATGGTGTACGCCTACAGCGAGAACTACGTGCTGCCGATCTCCCACGACGAGGTGGTGCACGGCAAGCAGGCGCTGGTGTCGAAGATGCCGGGCGACTGGTGGCAGCGGCGGGCGAACGTGCGCGCCTACCTCGGCTTCATGTGGGCCCACCCCGGCAAGCAGCTCCTCTTCATGGGGCAGGAGTTCGCCCAGGGCGCCGAGTGGTCGGAGAAGCAGGGCCCCGAGTGGTGGCTGCTGGACGAGGGGTACCACTCCGCGGGCGACCACCGCGGCGTCCAGGACCTCGTGCGCGAGCTCAACACCCGCTACGCGAGGAGGACCTCGTGCGCGAGCTCAACACCCGCTACGCGAGGACCCCGGCCCTGTGGGAGCGGGACACCGACCCGGCCGGCTTCCGGTGGGTCGCCGTGGACGCGGCCGAGGACAACGTCTTCGCCTTCCTGCGCTTCGGCGCCGACGGTGCCCCCCTGCTCGCGGTGTCGAACTTCTCGCCGGTCGTCCGCCACGAGTACGCGCTCGCCGTCGGCGACGACGCCACCGCCTGGCAGGAGGTCCTCAACACGGACTCCGAGGACTTCGGCGGCAGCGGCGTGGTCAACCCGGACCCGGTCAAGCCGGAGGACGGGAGCATCCGGATCACGCTTCCCCCGCTGGCGACGGTGTGGCTGATGCCGTACGCCCTCTGACGCTCGGCGGCGCGATCAGGTGTCCGGCCGCTCCCTCGGGGCAGTCGGTGGTCCTACGAACGGGACAGCCTCGTCGTCGCCGCGACCGGGCCCACAGAAAGGCGAACACCACGTTGCGCACCGTCGGAGTGGAGGAAGAGCTCCTCCTGGTCGACCCCGAGACCGGCGAGCCACGGGCGCTGTCCGCCGCCGTGCTCGCCCGGGCCTCGCTGGACGACGCCGAGCAGGACGTCTTCGAGAAGGAACTGCACGAGCAGATGCTCGAGTTCGCCACGCATCCGCAGGCGGACATGGGGCGTCTTCAGGCGGAGATCGTCCGCTGCCGCGGGGAGGCCGCGCGGCACGCGGGCGGCATCGGCTGCGCCGTCGCCGCGCTCGCCACGTCGCCGCTGCCGGTCAGCCCGGCCGTCGGTATGAACCCCCGCTACCGGTGGATGGCCGACCAGTACGGCGTGGTGGTCCACGAGCAGCTGGTCCTGGGCTGCCATGTGCACGTCTCGGTGGAGTCCGACGAGGAGGGCGTGGCGGTCATCGACCGGGTGCGGCCGTGGCTGTCGGTGCTGGCCGCGCTGAGCGCGAACTCCCCGTTCTGGCAGGGCAAGGACTCCGCGTACAGCAGTTATCGCAGCCGGGTCTGGCAGCGCTGGCCCTCGGCCGGCCCGACGGAGCTGTTCGGCTCGGCCGAGACCTACCACCGCCGGGTCGCCGACATGGTCGCCACGGGCACCATCCTCGACGAGGGGATGATCTACTTCGACGTCCGGCTGTCCCAGCGGTACCCCACGGTCGAGTTCCGGGTCGCCGACGTCTGCCTGGACGCCTCGACGGCCGTCGTCGTCGCGGCCCTCGCCCGTGCGCTGGTGGAGACGGCCGCGCGGGAGTGGCGGGAGGGTGTCGCGCCGGCCGGGCACAGTGTGAGCCTGCTGCGCCTCGCAGCCTGGCGGGCGGCCCGGTCGGGGCTGACGGAGGAGCTGCTGCATCCGGCGACGATGCGGCGGATGCCGGCCGAGACGGTCGTACGTGCGCTGCTGGAGCACGTCGGGGAGGCGCTCGCCGCCGGCGGCGACCTCGACCTGGTGCGGGAGGGTGTCGCCCGTCTGCTGCGGCACGGCAACGGGGCGCGGGTCCAGCGCGAGCTGCTGGAGCGCACCGGAAGCCTGCGGGACGTCGTCACCGAGTGCGTACGGCGGACGCAGGCGGTCTGAATCGCCCCTGCGGGGGTCGGGCTCCGTGCCCGTCGTTCAGAGCATCAGCACCAGGGCGTACCCCAGGAAGCCGGCCGCGACGAGCGCGACGAGGACGAGGATCACCGTCAGGGGTGCCACGGCCCAGCCCTTGGGAGGGTTGTTCCCCTCCCACGGGCCGGCCTCGGACATGCTGCTCTCCCCCGGCGGGGTCTCGCCGGGCGGCACGCCGCCTCCCGGCTCCAGTCCGGTGCTGCGTTCGGGTTCCGGGTCCGGATTCGTGTGAGTCATGTCTTACGGGTCCCCCGATCCGCCGAGATCACCGGGCGGGAACACTTCTGCCGTCCCGGCCCCCCGTGACCACCGCCTCGGCTAGATTCAGCACCGCCGTTAACGGTGCTCGTCGGCGGTGTCACCGTCCGTACATGTCAGGAGCCAGTGCATGCGCGACCCCGCTCTCGCTCCCCGGTCGGGGCCGCCACAGCAGACGCCGACCCTGCCGATGCTGGCCCGCCGTCCCACGCCCGACTCCCCCGTCTGGCGGGAAGTGACGGCCGTGGAGTTCCGCGACGAGGTGGTCGACGTCGCCAGGGGCCTGATCGCGTGCGGGATCTCGCCGGGCGACCGGGTGGCGATCCTGGCGCGGACCCGGTACGAGTGGACGGTCTTCAGCTACGCGCTGTGGACGGTGGGCGCCGAGGTGGTGCCGATCTACCCGACCTCCTCGCGCGACCAGGTCGAGTGGATCCTGCGGGACGCGGGCTGCGTGGCCGTGGTGGTCGAGGACGAGCAGAGCGTGATGACGGTCGGCTCGGTGTGCGCGTCGCTGCCGTCCCTGCGCCACGTCTGGCAGCTGGACGCGGGCGCGCTGGACACGCTGGTGGCGCGCGGCGAGTTCATCCCGTACGCGACGGTCGACTCCATGCGCCGCATCGTGCTGCCGGACGCCACGGCGGTCGTCGCCTACACCTCGGGCACCTCGGGCCGGGCCCTCGGCTGCGCGCTGAGCCACCGCGGGCTGGCGAGTCCGTGCGACACGCTGATCGAGGGGTGGGGCCACACGGTGGCGCCGCCCGGGGAGCAGGGCGCGGTCCTCGCCTTCCTGCCCTTCTCGCACGTGTACGGGCTGATGATCCAGAATCTGTGCGTCCGGGGCGGACTGCTCATGGCTCACGAGCCCGCGATGAACGAGGAGGCGCTCGCCTCGGCCCTGCGCTCCTTCCGCCCGACGTACTTCTACGCGGTGCCGTCCGTCCTGGAGAAGCTCTACAAGAATTTCCTGCGCACCGCCCAGAAGGCGGGCCGCGGAGCACTGTTCGAGCGGGCCGCCGACACGGCGCGGGACTTCGCCGCCGCGCTGGAGCGCCGGCGGCTGGGCCGGGGTCCCGGGCCCGGGTTCGACCTCCGGCTCCAGCACTCCCTGTACGAGCGCACGGTCTACCGCAGGCTGCGGGCCGCGCTGGGCGGCCGGGTGCGCCGCGCGACGTCCGGCGGTTCGCCGCTCAGCCGGGAGCTGTCCCTCTTCTACGAGGGCATCGGCGTGTACGTCCACGACGGCTACGGGCTGACCGAGACCAGCGGCGGGCTGACCATGCAGCCCTTCGGACGGGAGAAGTCCGGCACGGTCGGTCAGCCCCTGCCCGGCATGGAGATCCGGGTGGCCGACGACGGGGAGATCCTGGTGCGCGGCCCGTCCCTGTTCCAGGGGTACCTCGGCGACGAGGAGGCCACCCGCGACGTGCTGCGGGGCGGCTGGCTGGCCACCGGGGACCTCGGTCACCTGGACGACGAGAACTACCTGGCGATCACGGGGCGCAAGAAGGACGTCATCATCACCAGCGGCGGCAAGAGCGTGGCTCCGGCGGCCCTGGAGCAGCGGCTGCGCATGCATCCGCTCGTCCACCAGGCGGTGGTGGTGGGCGACAACCGGCCCTGCGTCGGTGCCCTGATCACGCTCGACCCGGACTTCCTGACCCACTGGCGGGCGGGTCTGGCGCTGCAGGGCGACGCCCCGGCCCGTGAGGCCCGGGAGGAGAACGCGCTGCGCGAGGAGGTGGCGCGGGCGGTGGCGGCGGCCAACAGCGCCGTGTCGCGCTCGGAGTCCATCCGGGTCTTCCGCGTCCTGCCCGAACCGTTCGACGTGTCCAACGGGCTGCTGACCCCGTCGATGAAGCTGCGGCGCGACGAGATCGTACGGACCTACGCCTTCGAGATCGACGCGATGTACGAGGCCCGGTCGCACCGCCGCCCGAGGACGGTGCCCCAGGAGCCGGCCGGGTGGGAGGACTCGGACAACGTGTTCTTCCGCTGACCCGAGCGGCACGCGGACGTGCGCGGGCGCGCCGGTGGGATACCGGCGCGCCCGCGCACGCGTGGTCGGGTGTGCTCCGGCCGGGTCAGCCGCCCACGTACCAGGCGAAGCCGCCGTTCGCCGCGCTCACCGCCAGCAGGACGACGAAGACGACGAGGGCCAGGGCGCCGAGCACGATGCCGGCCTTGGCCATGCCCGCGCCGCCCTTGGCCGGGGCCTGCCGGAGGCCGACGGCGCCCAGTACGATCGCGACCGGGCCGAGGACGACGCTGAGGAAGAACAGGCCGATGATTCCGCAGCAAAGACTCGCGATGGCCAGACCGTTCATGCGTGACCTGGACGACGCGGCAGGGGAACTGCCGTAACTGGTCATCAGTGATCTCCCGAGTGGGGTGTCGGAAACGGGCGCTCCCTCGCGGGCGCCCCGGTGTGTTCCGCTTGCCGGGTTCCCTCGCAACCCGCTCTGTATGCCGGGCAATTCGCGGCGGGTGACGGGGGTGTCACCCGTGGCCACCGCGCCCGAACCCTCCCGATCGAGGCGCGTAGCCTCGATCGGCACGGGAACTACAGACGAAGGGAATGCGAAGAAGGGACGACGCCCGGCCGATGCCGGGCCGGGAAGGCGAAATGGCAGCCGAGTCGCGTTGGGACAGGACACTGGCTTCCGAGGAGATCACGAACCGCACCGCCAGCTTCACCGGGGAGCTGCACAACGTGACCGGTGCGCGCCTGGTCGCGGAGGAGTTCCTCTACGACCTGGCCCGTGCGGCACCGCCCGCACAGCCCGAGCACTGGGACGACATCCTGCTCGTCGTCACGGAGCTGGCGGCGAACGCGGTGCAGTACGCCCCCGGACCGTTCCAGTTGCGGCTGCGCCGTACCTTCGACGGCGTCCACGTGGTCATGCACGACACCAGTACGACGGAGCCCGCGCCGCGCCCCTTCCATCCGAGCAGCGGCGGCGGCGGCATCGGCTGGCACCTGATCCACACCCTCTCCGACCAGGTGAGCGTCGTCACCGGCGAGCGGGGCAAGGACATCCACGTGTTCCTGCCCTGGTGACCGCCCGCCGGGTCAGGGGGTGTCCGCGTCGCGCAGCGGCACCAGCACGCTGATCGTCTTGCCGCCCTCCGGCCGGCGGTCCACCACGATGTCCCGGGCCAGGCGGGCGACGAGCGGCCAGCCGTAGCCGCTTCCGCGGTGGCGGGTGGGGAAGGCGTACGCGGCGCGCGGCACCACCGCGCTGTTGTCGTGAACGGCGATCCACATCCCCTCGCCCACGGGCCGGACCTCGAAGCCGGCCAGTCCGTCGCCGTGCCGGATGGCGTTGGTCACCAGCTCCGAGACGACGAGCAGCAGGTCGACGACGTCCTCCTCGCGCACCCCGCGGCCCGCCCCCCAGCGCGCACGCGCCACCGACTCCGCGTACGCACGCGCCGTCGCCGCGCTGGTCACGGCTCCCGGTGCCGGCCCGCCGGGCGCCGTGACGCCGGACGAGGCCGTGGTGATCCCGTCGGTTGGTTCCATGTCAGTGGTGTCCCTGGTGTTCGCCGTGCTGTCGTTCGGCACCGGGTCAGTCCGCGGAGGTCTCCCGCGGCGGCAGCCGATGATAGTAGTCGCCGACGGACGCCAGGTACTCCCGGTCCATCGTCTCGCTGTCGGTGCGGAACCGGGGCGCGGCCTTGACCTCCGCCCGGGTGCAGCCGACCGTGACGGTACGGGCCCCGGGGTCGATGCCCGTGACCATCCCGACCGGCACGAGCACGCTGCGTCCGAACACCCACACTCCGGTGTCCACGACCAGGTGCCGCATGCCGAAGTGCTCGGCCTGCCGGTCCACGTGCCCGATGGTGCCGTCGGTGGCGACGACGGTGCAGCCGGTGAGGTCCCGCCCCTCCACGTGACCGCTGTCCACCGCGTACGACCAGATGCTCTCCATCGGCACGCCGTCCCTTCCCTCCCGCGTCGATGACGACTGTGGGGCCGGGCGGACGCCACGGGCCGGACCGGCTCCACAGCAGCGGATACCCGGCCCGGCCCGCCGCATTCGACCCCCGTTCGACCGGGCCGCTCCATCGGGTGACGCCCCGCTTTTGCCCGCGCCCGCGACCTGGGTCGGCCGCTGGCGTATTTTTCTCCTTGAGCAGATCCATGAACTGCGCAAATGCACGAACGAGACACCGGACCGCGCAAGCGGTCCGGAGGGGGTTTGTCGAGCCCTCGCACCGAGGGCTCCTGGGGAGCGGAACGAGGGTGCGCATGACCAGCGACAGCACCGGAACCGTCGATGCGGGTCCGGGCGATCAGGAGCTGCGCCGTCTACTGGCGGGTCTGACGGCCGTACGGGACGGCGACTTCGGCACCCGTCTGCCGGACGAGGCGGACGGCCTGATGGGCGACATCGCCAAGGTCTTCAACGGCATGGTGGACCAGTTGTCCGTGTTCACCTCCGAGGTCACCCGGGTGGCCCGCGAGGTCGGCACCGAGGGCACCCTCGGCGGTCAGGCGCGGGTGCCGGGAGTGTCGGGCACCTGGGCCGACCTGACGGACTCGGTCAACGCCATGGCGGGGAATCTGACCACCCAGGTCCGTGACATCGCGCAGGTGGCCACGGCGGTGGCCAAGGGCGACCTGTCGCAGAAGATCGACGTGGACGCCCGCGGCGAGATCCTGGAGCTGAAGAACACCATCAACACGATGGTCGACCAGCTCTCCGCCTTCGCCGACGAGGTCACCCGCGTCGCCCGCGAGGTCGGCACCGACGGACGGCTCGGCGGCCAGGCCGACGTGCAGGGCGTCAAGGGCACGTGGCGCGACCTCACCGACTCGGTGAACTTCATGGCGGGCAACCTCACCAACCAGGTCCGCAACGTCGCCCAGGTGGCGACCGCGGTGGCCAAGGGCGACCTCTCCCAGAAGATCACCGTGGACGCCCGCGGCGAGATCCTGGAGCTGAAGAACACCATCAACACGATGGTCGACCAGCTCTCCGCCTTCGCCGACGAGGTCACCCGCGTCGCCCGCGAGGTCGGCACCGCCGGGAACCTGGGCGGGCAGGCCCAGGTGCGGGGGGTGTCGGGCACCTGGAAGGACCTCACCGACAACGTCAACGTGATGGCGTCGAACCTGACGGGCCAGGTGCGCTCCATCGCCCAGGTCGCGACCGCCGTGGCGCGCGGCGACCTCTCCCAGCGGATCACCGTGGAGGCCAAGGGCGAGGTCGCGGCGCTGGCCGACGTCATCAACACGATGGTCGACACGCTCTCCGCGTTCGCCGACGAGGTCACCCGCGTCGCCCGCGAGGTCGGCACCGAGGGACGGCTCGGCGGCCAGGCGCACGTGCCGAACGTCGCCGGAACCTGGAAGGACCTCACCGACAACGTCAACTCCATGGCCAACAACCTCACCGGCCAGGTGCGCAACATCGCGCTGGTGACGACCGCGGTGGCCCGGGGCGACCTGTCGAAGAAGATCGACGTCGACGCGCGCGGCGAGATCCTGGAGCTCAAGACGACCATCAACACGATGGTCGACCAGCTCTCCGCCTTCGCCGACGAGGTCACCCGCGTCGCCCGCGAGGTCGGCACCGAGGGCCGCCTCGGCGGCCAGGCCGAGGTCGAGGGCGTCTCCGGCACCTGGAAGCGCCTCACGGAGAACGTCAACGAGCTGGCCGGCAACCTCACCCGCCAGGTCCGCGCGATCGCCGAGGTGACCTCCGCCGTCGCCGAGGGGGATCTGACCCGCTCGGTCAACGTGGAGGCGTCCGGCGAGGTCGCCGAGCTCAAGGACAACATCAACTCCATGGTGGAGTCCCTGCGCGAGACCACGCGGGCCAACCAGGAGCAGGACTGGCTCAAGACCAACCTGGCCCGCATCTCCGGTCTGATGCAGGGGCACCGGGACCTGCCCGTGGTCGCCGAGCTGATCATGGACGAGCTGGTGCCGCTGGTGTCGGCCCAGTACGGCGCCTTCTACCTGGCGGAGGACGGCGAGGCCGGGCCCGAGCTGCGGCTCGTCGGCTCCTACGGCTACCCCGAGGACGCGACCAGACCCACCCGCATCGCCTTCGGGCGCACCCTGGTCGGCCAGGCCGCGCGCAGCCGGCGCACCATCGTGGTGGACGAGCTGCCGCCGGGCTACGTGACCATCTCCTCCGGGCTCGGCGAGGCGGTGCCGACCGCCCTGGTGCTGGTGCCCATCGTGGTCGAGGGACAGGTCCTCGGCGTCATCGAGCTGGCCTCCGTCGCGCCGTTCACCCAGATCAACCGGGACTTCCTGGAACTGCTGATGGAGTCCATCGGCGTGAACGTCAACACGATCGTGGCCAACGCCCGCACCGACGAGCTGCTCGCCGAGTCGCAGCGGCTGACCGCCGAGCTCCAGGCCCGCTCGGCGGAGCTCCAGGTGCAGCAGGAGGAGCTGCAGCGCTCCAACGCCGAGCTGGAGGAGAAGGCGTCCCTGCTCGCGACGCAGAACCGGGACATCGAGGCGAAGAACCTGCAGATCGAGCAGGCGCGGCAGGAGCTGGAGGCCCGCGCCCAGCAGCTGTCCCTGGCCTCGAAGTACAAGTCGGAGTTCCTGGCCAACATGAGCCACGAACTGCGCACCCCGCTCAACAGCCTGCTGATCCTGGCCCAGTTGCTGGCGCAGAACCCGTCGCGCAACCTCACGCCGAAGCAGGTCGAGTACGCGGGCATCATCCACTCCGCGGGCTCGGACCTGCTCCAGCTGATCAACGACATCCTGGACCTGTCGAAGGTCGAGGCCGGGAAGATGGACGTCTCCCCCGAGCGCGTGACGCTGCGGCAGCTCATCGAGTACGTCGAGGCCACCTTCCGGCCGATGACGACGCAGAAGGGCCTGGAGTTCACGGTGACGACGGCCGCCGGGGCACCGGCGGACCTGCTGACCGACGACTCGCGGCTGCGCCAGGTGCTGCGCAATCTGCTGTCCAACGCGGTGAAGTTCACCGAGCGGGGCGGCGTGGAGCTGGCCGTCGAGCCGGCGCCGGACGGCGAGGTGCCCGCCGGTGTGGTCCGGGGCGGCGCGGTGGTGGCCTTCCGGGTGAAGGACACGGGCATCGGGATTCCCGAGCAGAACCTGGAGTCGATCTTCGGCGCCTTCCAGCAGGCGGACGGCACCACGAGCCGCAAGTACGGCGGCACCGGGCTCGGCCTGTCCATCACCCGGGAGATCGCCCAGCTGCTGGGCGGCGCCGTCACCGTGGACAGCACGCCCGACCGGGGCAGCACCTTCACGCTGTTCCTGCCCGTGGCCCGGCCCGACTTCGAGGCTCTGGCGGCCCGCGGCCCGGAGCGGGCCGCCGCCGAGTCGACGGCCGACGTGCTCACCCGCCCGGCTCCGGCGCCCGAGCTCACCGGCGGCCACCGGCAGCGTCCCCGGCGGCTGCTCGTCGTGGAGGAGCGCCCGCGGGGCCTGCTCACCCTGGTCGCGGAGAGCGTGATCGCGGACCTGACGCACGGGCGGGACGACGCGGGCGACCGGCCCCCGCTCGACGTCATCACGGCCGTGGGCGCCCAGGAGGCCGCCGGTGCGCTGGCGGCCGAGCCGTGCCACTGCGTCGTCCTGGAGCTGGGCATGCCGGACGGCGAGGCGTCCCGCTTCCTGCGGGCGCTGCGGGGCGACTCGGCGCTGGCGAGCGTGCCGGTGCTCGTGCACAGCGGTCACCGGGCGGACGCCGCCCTGGAGGAGGAGCTGCGCTCCGGCGCGGGGGGCGGGGCGCTGGAGTTCCTGTCCAGCCTCGACGAGCTGCGCGAGCGCATCGCCCTGCACCTGGCCGCGGAGGAGCCCGGGGACGTGCTCTCGCTGGTCCGGTCCGAGGAGCCGCAGCGTCTCGTCCCGCACACGGTGGACGACGCGCCGGCCGGGCGCACCGTCCTCGTCGTCGACGACGACGCGCGCAACCTCTTCGCGCTCAGCGGCATCCTGGAACTCCACGGCTTCCGGGTCCTGCACGCGGAGAACGGGCGCCGGGGCATCGAGGCCCTGCTGGACCACCCGGAGGTCGCGCTGGTCCTGATGGACGTGATGATGCCGGAGATGGACGGCTACGCGGCGACGGAGGAGATCCGCCGGATGCCCCGGTACGCCGAGCTGCCGATCATCGCGGTCACGGCGAAGGCCATGCCCGGCGACCGGGAGAAGAGCCTCGCCTCGGGTGCCAGCGACTACGTCACCAAGCCGGTCGACACCCAGGACCTCATCGCCTGTGTCCGACGGTGGCTGCCCGCATGAGCGCGCCGGTCCCCGTCCCCTGTTCCGGTGGGCCGGGCGGTGCGCGGCGCTCCCCGTCGCGCCCCGTGGCGGTCTCCAGCCGAGGAGCGTCACACACGTGAGCACGTCCGAACAGTCTCGTGAACCGGCCGACGGCGCGACCGGGGAGGCGCCCGCCGCGCCGCCCCGGCCGTCCGGGCCGCCGCAGTCCTGCGCGGTGGACGGGCCCGCGGCCGATCTGCGCGGCATGACCCCGCTGTCGCCCGTGGGCCGGCTGGCGGCCACGGTGGACCGGCTCAGCCGCGAGGTGCGGGCCGCGCAGGCGGAGGCCGAGGGCCGGGCCCTGGTCGAACTGGCCAAGGGCATCCTGGTCGCCCGGCTGGGGTGCGGCCCGGCGCAGGCCGCCCGGCAGCTGGCCGAACTGGCCGAGCAGTCGCGGGTGACGCCCCTGGAGTTCGCGGTCGACGTGATCAACCAGGCCGCCCGGGACCGGGTGTCGGAGGTGACGGACGCGTTCCTCGCGGCCACCACCGCCGTGCGGAGCTCGGACGCCGGCGACGGCGCGGACGCCGGGGAGGCGGGGGCCGGGTCGGCCGCCGTGCGCCTGCGGGCGGCCGAGAGCGGCGCGCTGGCGGCCGACGACACCCAGGCCGTCGCCGACGCCCTGCTGGAGCAGGCGCTGCGTCCGCTGGGCGCGGCCGCCGTGGCCATCTGGGCGGCCGGGTACGACGGGTCGCTGACGCTGGCCGGCAGCGCGGGGTTCTCCGCGGCCGAGGCCACCCGCTGGCACTACGTGCCGCCGGACGTGACGACGGTGGCCCGGTGCGGGCTGGCCGAGCGCGCGGGCCAGTGGTTCGCCTCCCTGGGCGAGACGGGGCTGCCCAGCGTGGGCCGGCACCAGTACCCGGACGGCGGCAGGGTCGCCGTGCCCGCCGGCACCGGGGGTCGTATCCACGGCGTGCTGGAGATCGTCTGGCCGGTGCCGCTGGCCCCGCAGCCGCCGCAGGTGGTGCGCCAGGTGGAGGCCCTGGCGGAGCTGTGCGCCCACACGCTGGAGTCGTACGTGCCGCCGCACGGCGCCGGGCAGGAGCCGCGGATCATGCCGGACGCGGTGGAGCTGATGGACCTGGCCGACGGGCTGTACGATCCCGCGCTGGTCCTGGTGCCGCACCTGGACGCCGCCGGGCACCTGGCGGACTTCCGCATCCAGCACGTGAACAAGAGCTTCCTGGACCCCGCCGGACGGCCGCGTGCCGTCGTGGGCGGCGCCCTGCTGCTCGAGGCGTACCCGATGGCCGCCGGGGACAGCGAGCTGTTCCAGAACGTGGAGCGGGTGTACGCCACCGGCGAGCCCTTCCGGGCCCGGCGTATCAACCTCACCGCGCTGGTGGACCAGGTGCCGCTCTCGGCGGTCGCGGACATAAGCATCAGCCGGCACGGCAACGCCGTCCTGCTCATCTGGCGCATCGAGGACGAGACGGCCCGGCTGGCCAGCCTCCTCCAGCACGCCCAGCGCCTCGGCCGCATCGGCGGCTTCGAGGAGAACCTGCTCACCGGCGAGATCACCTGGAACGGACAACTGTTCGACCTGTACGGGCGTCCGCAGACGAGCACGCCGGTGCCGCTCGAGGAGCTGACCTCGCACGCCCACCCGGACGACGCGGTCACCATCGGCCGGTTCCTGCGCACGCTGCTGCACCACCGGCGGCCGGCGTCGGCGGCGTTCCGGCTGCAGCGGCCCGACGGCGTGACCCGGCACGTTCGGCTGGTCGCCGAACCCGTCCTGGACACCGACGACCGGCTGCTCGTCGTACGCGGGGCCTACCAGGACATCTCGGCCCAGCACTGGACCGAGGTGGCGCTCGCCGCCACCCGCGACCAGCTGGCGCACACCGAGCAGCAGGCCATCGAGCGCGCCCGGCTGACCTTGCAGCTGCAGCACGCGATCATGCCGCCGGCCCAGACCCCGCTCAGGGTGCCGGACCTCCAGGTGGCCGTCCGCTACCGGCCCGCGGAGACGGAGCAGCTGGTCGGCGGCGACTGGTACGACGCCGTACGGCTGCCGAACGGGCTGGTGCTGCTGTGCGTGGGCGACGTCTCCGGGCACGGCATAGAGGCGGCGACGAGCATGGTGGTGCTGCGCAACGCGCTGCGCGGCCTGGCGGTGACCGGTGCCGGTCCGGGTCAGCTGCTGTCCTGGCTCAACATCGTGGCGCACCACCTGACCGGCGGGGTCACCGCCACGGCGGTGTGCGGGCTGTACGACCCGGCCCGGCGCACGCTGCGCTGGGCCAGGGCGGGCCATCTGCCGCCGGTGCTGGTCCGCGGTGCGCAGGCGGGTCCGCTGCCGCTGGTCAAGGGCATGCTGCTGGGCGCGGTGGCCGAGGCGTCGTACGAGGAGGACGAGGTGCAGCTGGCGGCCGAGGACACGCTGCTGATGTACACGGACGGTCTGATCGAACGCCGGGACCGCTCGGTGGAGGAGTCGCTGGCACAGTTGCTGAGCACGGTCCGTCCGGCGCCGGACTCGCTCGACCAGCACCTGGACCGGCTGCTCACCTACAGCAGGTCGGACACGGACGACGACACCTGTCTCGTGGGCATCCGGGTCGGGTGACGCAGGGCACGCCCGTCCGGTACGGGCGGTGGGGTGTGACCGACGGATTCGCGGGTAATCGCGGGCGCGGTGGGACATCACGGACCACCGCCCGGCCGCTTTGTTGGAGGTACACGTGCCCATAGCCCAGAACCCGCTGTCCGTCGAGGTGACGCTGGAACGGGAGGATGTCGCGCTGCTCAAGGTGACGGGATACCTGGACGTCGACACCGCGACCGAGTTCCAGCATCATCTGGCCAACCAACTGCACCACGGGCGGCGGCACTTCCTGCTGGATCTGTCGGAGGTCCCGTTCATGGACTCCTCCGGCATGAACATCATTCTCCGCGTCTACCAGGAGGCCCGCGAGCTGCCGGGCAGCGTGCACATCATCTCCCCCACCGCGGCGGTGCGGCGGGTGCTGGACCTCACGGGCGTGAGCATCACGGTGCCGGTCTCCGAGAGCGTCGACGAGGCGCTCGCCCGCGTCGACGCGCAACCGGAGGGGCCGCGGATACCCGAGGCCTGAGTTCCCGTCCTGCTCGACGCTCATCCGGACCGTTCGCGCGGGAGCAGGTGTCGTACGAGGTCGGCGGGTGGTTACAGTTGACGCCCGGCAGAGACACGTCGCCGCCACATTGCCTCCTGGGCGCTGTGCGGCGCAACGCGGATGAGGAGTGGAACAGGTGCCGGATCAGGCGGAGGGAACGGCGGGATCGCCGACGCACGAGGTCAGGGACTTTCTGCGGCGCCGCCGTGAGCAGATCGCCCAGCGCTGGGCGGACGAGCCCTTGTTCCGGGCGGTGTTCACCGTCTCTCGCGACGAGGCGGTGGAGGCGGGCAAGGCCGTGGTCGACGCCCTGGCGCAAGTCGCCGACGCGGCGCGGGTCGAGGACCCGGACGCCGCCGGGTTCACCACGGTGCGCGAGCAGTTGGCGCGGATGGGCGCGGCCCGTTCCCGGGCGGGCCTGAGCACCGCCCAGGTGTCGGGTGAACTGGCCGCTCTGCGCCCGCCGGTGGAGAATCTGCTGCTGGCCGACCTGCCGGACGCCTCCGCCGAGCACTCCCGGGCGTGTGTCACCACGCTGAGTGTGCTGATGGGCACGCTGCGGGTCGTGGTCATGCAGACGGCGCTCAGCGAGGGGCAGGCGCTCATCGACCGCCAGCGGCTGCAGTTGCTGGAGGTGGCCACTCCGGTGATCAAGCTCTGGGACGGCATCGTGGCCGTTCCGCTGATCGGCACGCTGGACAGTGCCCGCAGCCAGGTCGTGATGGAGACCCTGCTGGAGTCCATCGTGGAGCAGCAGGCGCGGTACGCGATCCTGGACATCACCGGGGTCCCGACCGTCGACTCGCTGGTGGCCCAGCACCTGATGAAGACGGTCGCGGCGGCCCGGCTGATGGGCGCCGAGTGCATCGTCTCCGGCATCCGGCCCGCGATCGCCCAGACGATGGTCCACCTCGGCCTGGACCTGGGCACCGTGGTGACCCGGGCGAGCCTCGCCGACGCGCTCGGATACGTGCTGCACCAGCTCGGGGTCGGGATCGTGAACCCTGGCACGAACGGCACGGTCACGCGGTGAACGGAGGGTTCCCGGGGCCTCACCAAGGGCCCGTGACAGGTCATGTCCCGGTGCTCCGGCTCGGCGACGTGCTGTTGGTCACCCTTCAGGGGGACCTGCACGACAGCACCGCCCAGCAGCTCCAGCAGGACCTCGCCGAGACGATCTCCAGCAGCGGGGCCAGGGGCGTGGTCATCGACATCTCCGGGGTGGAGATCGTCGACTCCTTCCTCGGCCGGGTGCTGGCCGAGATCGCCGGGCAGACCGAGCTGCTGGCCGCGCGGACCGTGGTCGTCGGCATGCGGCCGGCGGTGGCCATCACCCTGGTGGAGCTGGGCCTGTCGCTGCCCGGGGTGCACACGGCACTCAGTACCGAGGTGGCCATGGAGCTGCTCGCCGAGCACGCCCCGTCGCACCGCTACGGCGGGCTGCGCCGGGAGAGTCTGTGATGCCCACCACCGCGGGCGCCCAGGCCCGCCTGCCGATCCGTTCGGACATGGATCTGGTGTGGGTACGTCAGCACGTGCGGCAGGCGGCCGCGCAGCTCGGCTTCGGTCTGGTGGACCAGACCAAACTGGTCACGGCGGCCAGCGAACTGGCCCGCAACACGCTGGTCTACGGCGGTGGCGGGACGATGGAGACGGAGGCGGTCACCGAGAGCGGCACCCAGGGGCTCCGGCTGACCTTCAGCGACGAGGGGCCGGGCATCGCGGACCTGGAGCAGGCGCTCAGCGACGGTTTCACCTCGGGCGGCGGGCTGGGCATGGGGCTGGGCGGGGCGCGCCGTCTGGTGCACGACTTCTCGATCGAGAGCGATCCGGGTGCCGGCACCACCGTACGGGTCACCTCCTGGGTGGGCCGCGCCCCTCGCCCGCGTGAGGAGTCCTGATGCCACGCGTGTGGGACGTGCCGGTGCACGACTCCACCCGGGTGCGCGACGCCCGGGTGGCCGCGGAGCACGCGGCGGCCGCCGCCGGACTGAACGAGCAGCGCACCGCCACGGCGGCGCTGGTGGCGACCGAGCTGGCGACCAATCTGCTCAAGCACGCCGGGGGCGGTCAGGTGCTGATCGACGTGGTCGCTCCCGCGGTCCTCGCCGCCGGCCGCGAGGAGAACCTGCTCGTGCAGGTCGCCACGGTCGACCACGGCCCCGGCATCGCCGACGTGTCCGCCGCGCTGAGCGACGGTTTCACCACGACGGACTCCCTCGGCGCGGGCCTGGGCACCTGCGCGCGCCTGTCCGACGATTTCGACCTGCACAGCGTCCCCGGCCGGGGCACGGTGGTGGTCGCCCGGATCGGCCCCGCGCTCGGCGTCACGGCCCGCGACCGCGGCCCGGCGGCCCGGGTGCGGGCGGGAGGTGTGAACGTGCCGTTCGGCGGCGCGGAATACTCCGGCGACGCCTGGGCGTGGGCCCGGTCCGGGGACCGGGTGACGCTGATGCTCGCCGACGGGCTGGGCCACGGCCCGGAGGCGGCCCGCGCCTCCACCGCGGCCGTCGAGGCGCTGCGCGGTGCGGCCCATCTGCCGCCCGCCGAGGCGCTGCGGCGGCTCGACACGGCGTTGTCCGGTACCCGCGGCGCGGCCGTCGCGGTGGCCCAGGTGGACACCGGTGCCGCGGTGCTCCGGTTCGCCGGCGTCGGCAATGTCGGGGCGCGGCTGTGCGAGGAGGGCACCTGGCGGCACCTGGTGTCCCGGCCGGGCATCGTCGGCACCCACCGGCCCACCACCCTGCGCGAGGAGGAGACGACGTGGGCGGACGACCGGGTGCTGGTCCTGCACAGCGACGGACTGCCGAGCCGCTGGACGCCGACGGACGACACCTGCCGTACGGCGGTCGATCCGGCGGTCATGGCGGCCGTGACGGTCCGGGACGCCAGCAGTCCGGCCCGGCCGGTGCGGGACGACACCGCCGTGGCCGTACTGACCTCGACCTCGCCGGACGGGCCATGACCCGTACCTGGCAGATCACCGACATCACCGACGCGGCGCGGGCTCGCATCGCCACCGCGCGTCTGGCCGCGGCGTACGGCGTGCCGCCCCTGGAGCGCGCCCGGCTGCTGGCCTCGCTCGGCGCGCAGCTGCGGCTGTGCCTGACCAAGGGCGGTACCTGGCGGCTCACGCTGGAGGCGGGCACGGCCTCCCCCGCCACCGCTGAGGCGGAGGCCGGCCAAGGGGTGCTGCACGCGGTGGTGACGCCGTCGCGCGACGCCGCGGCCGCCGGTCAGCCGCCGTGGCGGGTCACGGTGCCCTGCCCGGAAGCGGTGCCGACGGCCGACGCGGACGTCACGCCGGACGACCCGGCGGCGCTGGCGGAGGCCCTGCTGGGGGCCGACGAGGACACGGTGCTGGTCCTGGACCGGCTCACCGAGCAGGAGCACCTGGTCGACTTCCACCGCGAGGAGCTGCAGCAGACGAACCAGGGCGTCGTGGCCCTGCACGCCGAGCTGGACGCCGCCGGGAGGGCCCAGCGGGAGGCGTTCGCCGCCGAACGCAAGGCGCGCACGGAGGCGGAGAACGCCCGGCGCAGGCTGACCTTCCTGGCGGACGCGAGCGCCGTGCTGACCGCGTCGCTGGACCACCACGAGATCGTGCGCCGGCTGCCGGAGCTGCTGGTGCCCGAGTACGCCCGGAGCGTCGACGTCTGGCTGTTCGACCAGGACGGCGCCCGGCCGGGCCCCGCCCACCCGGCCGCCGCCGTGGTCGCCGCCCGCACCGGCCGGCCGCAGTACGCCGCCCCGCATCCGGGCGACCTGCCCGGAGTCGACGACCAGCCGCCCTCGGCGCTGGCCCCGGAGCGCCCCCTGTTCTGCATCCCGCTGCCCACGCGGCAGGCACCGCTGGGCGTGGTGACCCTCTCCCCGCCCGGGGAGCGCTGGGACCCGGACGACGCGGTGATGCTGATCGAGCTGACCCGGCGGGCGAGCATCGCGATCGACCACGCCCAGCGCTACCAGCACAACCGCGACATCGCGGAGACTCTGCAACGGGCCCTGCTCACGGAGCTGCCCGCCCCGCCGGGACTCGCCATGGCGGCGCGCTATCTCCCGGCCACCCACGGGCTGAACATCGGCGGCGACTGGTACGACGCGTTCCGTCAGCCCGACGGCGGCGTCATCGCCGTGGTCGGCGACGTGACCGGGCACGGACTGCGCGCGGCCGTGATGATGAGCCAGTTGCGCACGGCGCTGCGGGCCTACGCCGTGGACGGCGGCAGCCCCGGCCGTCTCCTGACCCGGCTGCACACGTTCCTGCACCACCTCCAGCCCGACCTGTTCGCCACGGCCGTCATCGCCCGCTTCCACCCCGACGAGCCCACGCTGACGTGGGCCGCCGCCGGCCACCCGCCGCCGGTGCTGCGTACCCCGGACGGGCGGGTCCAGACCCTGGACGCCAAGCCGGGCGCGATGCTCGGCATCCCGTTGAAGCAGGAGATCGCCGACCACACGGTGCCCTTGGCGCCGGGTTCGACGCTCGCCCTGTACACGGACGGTCTGGTGGAGCGGCGCGCCCTCGGCATAGACCCGGGCATCGCACGGCTGGCCGAGACACTCGGTTCGTTCGGTCCGGCGGCGCTGGAGGCGGACCTGGAGGGTGCGGCGGACGGCATCCTGAATCCGTTGCTCAGCGACTCGGAGCGGGACGACGACGTCTGCCTGCTGCTCTGCCACCTCCGCGGCACCCGCTGACCTCGTTCCCGGCTCGGCCGGGCACCGCTCACCCACGGGAAAGTTCCCGCCCGTTCACTCCCGACCGGTGCGCTCCGGGCCGGCGCGGGGCATGGTGGTGATCAGGATGTGTCGCCTGCCTGCCGCGCCCGGCTGGCCGAATCCGGGCGGGCGCGATGGGATCGACGAGGTGCGAAACAGCGATCCAGGGGCAGGCGAACGGCGTTCGCGGCAGACCGCCTGGAGCCGCAGAAAGGGATGAACACCGTGACACGACCCAGGATCCTGGTGGTCGGCGCAGGTTTCGCCGGCGTGGAGTGCGTCCGTCGTCTGGAGCGCAGGCTCTCGCCCGGCGAGGCCGAGATCACCCTGGTGACACCGTTCTCCTACCAGCTCTATCTGCCGCTGCTGCCCCAGGTGGCCTCCGGGGTGCTGACCCCCCAGTCGATCGCGCTGTCCCTGCGCCGCAGCAGCAAGTACCGGACCCGCATCATCCCGGGCGGTGCCATCGGCGTGGATCTCAAGGCGAAGGTGTGCGTGGTGCGCACCATCACCGACCAGATCGTCAACGAGCCGTACGACTACATCGTGCTGGCGCCCGGGAGCATCACCCGGACCTTCGACATCCCGGGCCTGACCGACCACGCGTTCGGCATGAAGACGCTGGCGGAGGCCGCCTACATCCGCGACCACGTCATCGCGCAGCTCGACCTCGCCGACGCCAGCCAGGACCCCGTGGAGCGCGCCTCGCGGCTGCAGTTCGTGGTGGTCGGCGGCGGTTACGCGGGCACCGAGACCGCGGCCTGTCTGCAGCGGCTGACGCACGCGGCCGTCAAGCGCTACAACCGGCTCGACCCGGGCCTGATCAAGTGGCACCTGATCGACATCGCGCCGAAGCTGATGCCGGAGCTGGGCGAGAAGCTCGGACGCGACGCGCAGGAGGTGCTCACCCGGCGCGGCATCGAGATCTCGCTGGGCGTCTCGATCGAGAAGGCCGGGCCCGAGGAGGTCACCTTCACCAACGGCCGCGTCGTGCCCACCCGCACGCTGATCTGGACCGCCGGGGTGGTGGCGAGCCCGCTCATCGCCACGCTCGGCGCGGAGACCGTGAAGGGACGGCTGGCGGTCACCGCCGAGATGTGCCTGCCCGACCACGACGGGGTGTTCGCGCTCGGCGACTCGGCCGCGGTGCCGGACCTCGCCAAGGGCCAGGAGGGCGCCGTCTGCCCGCCCACCGCCCAGCACGCGATGCGGCAGGGCCGGCACGTCGCCGAGAACATCATCGCCACCCTCCGCAACCAGCCGATGCGGCCCTACGTCCACAAGGATCTGGGTCTCGTCGTCGACCTCGGCGGCACCGACGCGGTCTCCAAGCCCCTCGGCGTCGAGCTGAAGGGCCTGCCGGCCCAGGCCGTGGCCCGCGGCTACCACTGGTCGGCGCTGCGCACGGGCGTGGCCAAGGCCCGGGTCGCGACCAACTGGGCGCTCAACGCGCTCGCGGGCGACGATTTCGTGCGGACCGGCTTCCAGGCCCGCAAGCCGGCCAAGCTGAGGGACTTCGAGTACACCGACGCCTATCTGACGCCGGAACAGGTGCGGGAGCGCGTCGGGGAGGCGGGCGGCGCCCGGCTGTGACCCCGTGGCGGGGACGGGCGCGCGGCATGACATCCTGAGAAGTGGATCTCGGCGCGAACCGGCCGGGAGTCGGGCGTGTGAGTCGGGAGAGTGTACGGCGGCGTGAAGGCAGCGGGGCGCTCGGTGCGGACACGGCTGCGGGACCGCGTCGCCGCGTCCGACCCCGGGCTGCTGCGGCTCACGGCGGGCCTGCGGACGGTCGGGGCCATCGCGCTGGCGCTGGGTGTGCTCGCCCTGTTCGGCGCGGACGTCCCGCACCTGGTGGCGGGCGCCATGGCGGCGATGGTCGCCACCTTCGCCATCCGGGAGAAGGAGCTCGGCGCGCAGGCGGTCACCCTGGCACTGGGCCTGCCCGTCGCCCTGGCCTCGGTGTCGGTCAGCTCGCTGCTCACCTCACGGGTGATCATCGGCGACGTCTTCTTCGTCGTCCTCATCTTCTTCGCCGTCTTCGTCAGGCGGTTCGGCGACCGCGGCACGGCGCTCGGGCTGATCGGTTTCCAGGTCTACTTCGTCTCCCTGTTCGTCGGCGGCGACCCGTCGGTGCTGCCGGGCCTGCTGGGCGCCATCACGGTGGCGTTCGTGTGCAGTGCGGTGGTGCGCTTCGCCGTGGTGCCCGCGACCCCGGCGGGCATCCTCCAGCGGCTGCGGCAGGCCTTTCGCGCGCGACTGGCCCAGCTGATCGCCACGCAGATCGAGCTGCTGGACGCCGGTCCGGACGGGATCGACCGGACGCTGGAGCACCTGCGGGACGGCACCGCGCGCCTGCACGAGACGGCCCTGATGATCCAGTCCCGGCTGGAGGACGGCACCCCGGACGCGTCCACGGCGCGGCTGGTGCAGCGGCGCATCGCGGACGCCGAGATCGCCGCCGAGCGGCTGGGCCTGCTCCTGCTGACCGCGCGCAGCGCCGAGCGGGCGGACACCCTGACCCTGCACCTGCCGGGGGCGCCGGCGCCTGCCGTGGGCAGTTCACCGGCGCCCGGCGAGGCCACGGAGATCCTGCGCCGGGACCTGGGGGCGCTGCGCACCCTGGTGCTGCGGCCGCCCGCCGAGGCGCGCGGCACGGCGCTGTCCCACCTGCGCAACCGGCTGCTCGGTTACCGCGACGAGGAGAACCTGCCGGAGGCGATCCCGGCCGTCCAGGACGTGTTCCGCGGGATCGGTGAGACCGCGCGAGCGGTCATGGGCCTGAGGATCGCCCTGGACGGGCCGCAGGACGAGTCCGACGACACGCCCGCGACCACCAGGTCCCGGGAGGAGCTGGACGCCGAGGACGCCGCCATCGACGCCGGTGAGGAGGAGGCGGAGAAGGACGAGCCGACCGGACTGCGGCGCCCCACCACGCGGGCCGCTGTGCAGGTCTCGGTGGGCTCCTCGCTGGCCATCGTCGGCGGTGAGTTCCTGTCCTCGCAGCGCTGGTACTGGGCGGTGCTCGCGTGCTGGATCGTCTTCCTGAACACGGCGTCCACCGGTGAGATCCTGGTCAAGGGCTACCGCCGGGTGGTGGGCACCCTGCTCGGGGTGGTGGCCGGGATCGTCCTGGCCGGCGTGGTGGGTGACCACACCTGGGTCGCGTTCGGGCTGGTGCTGCTGCTGATCTTCGCGATGTTCTACACGGCGCCGCTGTCCTACACGCTGATGTCGTTCTTCGTGACCGCGATGCTCGGGCTGCTGTACACGCTGCTGCACACCTACAGCCTGTCGGTGCTGCTGCTGCGCATCGAGGAGACGGCGCTCGGCGCGGCCTGCGGGATCGTCGCGGCGGCGCTGGTGCTGCCGATACGGACCGACCGCCGTACGAACGAACTGCTCGGTACGGTGCTGGAGCGGCTCACCGACGTCACCGAGGGGGCCGTGGACCAGCTCAGCGGCGGGCCGGCGGCCGATCTGCTGGACAAGGCGCGGGACCTGGACCAGGCGCTGGGCGACCTGCGGGCCGCCACTTCGCCGCTGACGCATCCGATCACCCCGCTGCGGGCCCGCCGCGACACCGCCCAGTACGTGGTGGCGCTGCTGGAGACGTGCGCGTACCACGCCCGGTCCCTGGCCGCGACGGCCGAGCTGCTGCCCACCCACCCTTCGATCGCGGCGGACCCGCGGCTGCGGGGCGCGGTGCGGCGCACGGTGCGCAACATCGAGGCGATCGCCGCGCACGTCGCCGACGAGGACGCGGAGACAGCCGTGGAGACCGGGCCGAGCATCGCCTCGCTGCTGCAGTTCGAGGCGGGCGGGGTGCCGCGGTACGGCCGGATCACCGGGCGGGTACTGCGGCACCTGGAGCGTCTGGACGAGGCGGTGGTCGGCCTGGCCCGGCCGCTCGGCGTGCCGATGGCGACGCCCAAGCGGTGACGGTCAGAAGTCGCTGGGCAGACCGCTCGCCTCGGCTATGCCGCGCAGTTCCTCGTTCTGCTTGTGGCGTTCCTTGAGGTAGTCGGCGATCTCGCCGAGGCGCTCGGGGTCGGAGGCGGTGGCCGCGTCGGTGACGACCCGGACCGGGCCGGTCTCGTCGGTGCTGATCTCGACGACCTCGTTGTCCAGCCGGCCGGTGACCGCGGTGGCGATGACCAGGGCGGCCTCGTCCCTGATCTCCTGGGGCAGCGCCTCGGCGTTGTCCCCGTCCAGGGAGAAGTCGATGGTGGGCATCTGGTGCTCGTCGATGGCCTGGAGGACCGGTTCGACCACGCTGAGCAGCAGCTGGTAGTCGTCGTTCTCCATGCGTACGCGCAGGAGGTCGAGGTAGACGTCCACGGGACGTCCGTCCGGCGGAGGAATCTCGTGTTCGTTCATTCGCCCCGTGTTCCCCGTGCCGCGCGGCTCAGACCCTCCGCCAGCGTGCGAGGGCGAAGGAGAAGACGCCGAACAGCACGAGACCCGCGGCGACGAGGACCAGGAGCCAGGGGCCGAGCGGGGTACCGGCGAAGGAGCGCAGGGTGTCGTCGAGGCCCTTGGCCTTGTCGGGTTCGTAGTCGACGGCGGCGCGTACGGCGAAGCCGCCCGCCACGGCGAAGACGATTCCGCGTGCCGCTCCCCCGCCGACGCCGGTGACGTCGACCAGCCTCCGAGTCCGGGGGTTCAGCTCGCCGAGCTTGAGCTTCTTGTGGTAGCTGCGGCGCAGTGCCTGTACGGCGATCACGACGCCGGCGACGGCTATGCCGGCACCGGCCAGGCCCACCAGCCACTGCCCGGCGGGCATCTCCATCACCTTGGCCGTGACGTCCCGGGACTGCCGGTCGCTGGACCCGCCGCCGCCGGAGCCCGCCGCGAAGGCCAGGACGGAGTAGGCGACGAACGCGTAGAACACACACCGGGCGGCGGCCGGCAGCCGCTTCCTCGCGGTGCGCCCGTCCTTGCCCGTGACGCCGAAGAGCGCCTCGGTCAGCCGCCACAGGGCCATGCCGACGAGTCCGATGCCGAGCGCCCACAGCAGTACGGCGCCGAACGGTTTGTCCGCCAGCTCGGCCAGGGCGCCGCCCCGGTCCGCCTGCCGGTCGCCGGTGCCGAAGGCGATCTGCAGCGCCAGGACACCCACCAGCAGGTAGATGACGCCGCGGGCGGTGAGTCCCGCCCGGGCGGCCCCCTCGGCGGTCGAGCCGTTCGCGGCCCGGCGGGCCCGGCCGCGGCCGGCATGTGCGAGAACACGTGCGTTCATCGTGAGCCTCCCCTCCGGGACAGCGGATGCCCCGGCTCACCGGCCGCACACCCGGTGTCCGGTCGTCTCCGGCCGCCCGAGGACCGGGCCTGCCCTCACACAGCCCGGCTGCCCGCACATCCGCCGGGCGGGTGTGCGGGCAGCCGGGCCGACAGCCGTCCTCGTCGTCGTTCAGCAGCCGTCCTCGTCGTCGTTCAGTCCGCCGCGACCGCGACCACGGGCTCGGGCTCGGGCGCCGGGACCGGACGGGCCGCGAGTTGCCGCCTGGCGGCCGCCAGGGCATGCCGCACGTCGCGCGTGCCGGTCGACACGCACAGCGTGTACGCCAGGTCCCGCGTCCGGGGACCGGGTCCGCCCGTGTCGTCGGCGGGTTCGTGCAGGGCCGTCGCCTCGTACTCGTCGAGGAGTCCGCGCAGCACCGCGGGGTGGGGCATCAGCATCCGTTCTCGTTCCTCCTTCGTCGCCCGGTCGTCAGGTCCGCACCGGCCGTCCTGTGCCCCGGTGGCCGGTCCGCTGTCCCATCGCCTCGTCCCGCACGCGGGCACAGCTGCGGCTGATGAGCCGCGAGACGTGCATCTGCGAGATGCCCAGACGGTCGGCTATCCGGCTCTGTGTCATGTCCTCGAAGAAGCGCATGTAGAGGATGGCCCGCTCGCGTTCGGGCAGCCTGCGCAGACCTTCCTTCGCGGATTCGCGGTCGATCACGGTGTCGTACGAGGTGTCGGCCGCGCCGAGGGTGTCGGCGAGGCTGTAGCCGTCGTCGCCGGCCGAGAGTTCCGCGTCCAGCGACAGGGTGCTGAAGCTCTCCAGCGCCTCCATCCCGGCGCTGACCTCTTCCTCGGTCAGCCCGGTGTGGGCGGCGAGGTCGGCCACCGACGGTTCGGGGCTGCCAGGGCTCTGGGTGAGCTCGCGCCGCGCCACCCGCACCTTGTTGCGCAGTTCCTGGACCCGGCGGGGCACCCGCAGGGCCCACATCCGGTCCCGGAAGTGGCGCTTGACCTCGCCGGTGATGGTGGGCACGGCGTAGCTCTCGAAGGCGCCGCGCTCCGGGTCGAAGCGGTCGATGGCCTTGACCAGGCCGAGCGCCGCCACCTGGCGCAGGTCCTCGATGGACTCGCCGCGGTCGCGGAAGCGTCCGGCGATCCGGTGGGCCATGGGCAGCCACGCGGTGACGAGTTCGTCGCGGACGGCGTCCCGCTCGGGCCCCTCCTCGAGGCCGGCCAGCCGGCTGAAGAGGGCCATGGTGTCGGGGGCGTCGTCGTGCCGACGACGGGCGGGGGCGGCGGTGTCGGTGGACTCGGGCGTAGCGGGACGGGCAGTGGGTGTTTCGATGAGCATGCGGATCGCTCCTGAACGGTGGTCTCAGGGGAACTTTCCGCGGGAACGGCGCCGGCCGGGTCACTCACCCGGAGAGCCCGAGCAGCCATACCGCTCCCGCTGCTGCGCCTCCGGTCCGAAGCACGAACTTGCGACTGCCCTGACCCCGGTGGAACAAACTCCGCTTTTGCAAAAGTACTCAGGACAGCGGAACGACCACGGTGATGCACTTGCCTCCCGACGGAAGGTCTGCCACGCGTACGTCACGAGCCAGCCGGCAGACGATGGGCCAGCCCCGGCCGCCGACGCGGCGGCGTCCCTCGGGGTCGGTCTGCGGCACGGCCACCGGAAGGTCGTGGCTGCGGTCGCACACCGACAGCTCGACGCCGGGCCCGACGACGTCGACGCGGAAGTCGGTGACGCCGCCGCCGTGCAGTATCGCGTTGGTGGTCAGTTCCGAGGCGACCAGCACGGCGTCCGAGAGGGCGGCCGCGTCGCAGGAGGCGTGGTCGCCGGTGCCGCAGCACTCGGTGACCACGCGTTCGACGGTCCGGCGTGCCTCGGCGGGTTGGCACGGCCGGTGCCGGTCGGCGCCTGGCTGGGCGACGGCAGGTCGGGTCGGGTGCCTTTCACTCATCCGTCAGCTCCCTGGTCGGTGGGACTAGCCGTTACTTCCGGCTGACCTCTGCCGGTACCCCCAAACCTCCGGCCCCCCTTACGGCCCAGGGGCCATCCGGGCGGCCGTCGGGGGTAGACGGAAGACATGACGGATGTTGTGGACTCGGACGAACTGCTGCGCCGCATGCACCGGGCGAGGGCCTGTGCGGTGGAGCAGCAACGGACCTGGCGGGCCCGGAGCGAGGAGCTGCGGCCGACCGATCCGGAGGGCTCCCGGGAGGCCGCTGTGCGGACGGTGGCGTACGAAGCCGTCCTGCGGGTGCTGGACGAGGTGCTGACTCCGGGGCGGAACAGCCGGTGACCGGTCGCGGGGCGGATTGCCGACGGCCGGGCCGGGAAACCGGGTCGGCATGACAGCCGATCACACCTGTGCGCCCGTGCTGGAAGCCCTCGTCGACTACCGCCGCGAGGGCCGGCTGTCGTTCACCCCACCGGGGCACAAGCAGGCCCGGGGGGCCGACCCGGAGGTGCGCGAGGTGCTGGGCGACGCCGTCTTCTACGGCGACGTACTGGCGACCGGCGGGCTGGACGACCGGCTCACCCGCGGGCGGGTGCTCCAGCGCGCCCAGGAGCTGATGGCCGACGCGGTGCACGCCCAGCACACGTTCTTCTCGACGTGCGGGAGTTCCCTGTCGGTGAAGGCGGCCATGCTGGCGGTCGCGGGCCCGCACGAGAAGCTGCTGATCGGCCGGGACGCACACAAGTCCGTCGTGTCGGGGCTGATCCTGTCCGGCATCGAGCCGGTCTGGGTGGAGCCTCGCTGGGACGCGTGGCTCCACCTGGCCCATCCACCGTCGGCCGAGGAGTTCGAGCGGGCGTTCGCCGCGCACCCCGATGCCAAGGGCGCGCTGATCACCAGCCCGACGCCGTACGGGGCGAGCGCCGACCTGCGGGCCGTGGCCGAGGTGTGCCACCGGCGGTCGGCGCCGTTGATCGTGGACGAGGCGTGGGGGGCGCACCTGCCGTTCCACCCGGATCTGCCCTCGTGGGCGATGGACGCGGGCGCCGACATCTGCGTGACCAGCATCCACAAGATGGGCAGCGGTCTGGAGCAGGGCTCCGTGTTCCATCTGCGCGGTGACCTGGTGCCGCCGAAGCTGCTCGGCATGCGCGCGGACCTGCTCGGCACCACCAGCCCGTCGGCGCTGATCTTCGCCGGGCTGGACGGCTGGCGGCGGCAGATGGCGCTGCGCGGCCGGGAGCTGATGGGCGGCGCGCTGGAGCTGGCGGCCGAGGTGCGGGCGGCCGTCGAGGAGATCGACGGCATGCACGTGAACGACCGGGAGGACTTCTGCGGCCCCGGGCGGGCCCACGGCTTCGACCCGCTGCCCGTCGTCATCGACCTCGACGGGCTGGGTGTGACCGGCTTCCGGGCCGCGGACTGGCTGCGGGAGCACCGGAGCGTGGTCGCGCACCTGACCGACCACCGCCGCATCGGCATGCAGATCACCCACGGCGACGACCGGGAGACGGCCGGGGAACTGCTCGCCGCGCTCAAGGACCTCGCGCGCGCCGCCCCGGGCCTGGACCCCGCGCCGCGCGTCGAGGTGCCCTCGCCGGCCGGACTGCGGATGCCGCAGGTGGCGCTCCCCCGGGACGCGTTCTTCGGGCCGACCGAGGACGTGCCGCTCGACCGGGCGGCCGGCCGGGTCGCCGCGGAGATGATCACGCCGTACCCGCCCGGCATCCCCGCCGTCCTGCCGGGTGAGCGGCTGGCCGAGCCGGTCCTGCGGTATCTGCGCAGCGGCCTGGACGCCGGGATGTACCTTCCGGACCCGAGCGATCCCGCGCTGCGGACCATCAGGGTCGTCGCGGGGAGCGAGGGACGAGGCCCCGGGCGTCACGCCGAGTGAAACGGGTCACGTGCCCCGGTCCGGGGTTCGCGGAACGCCCGTAGATGGTTTAGCGTTCATCCATACGTGGCGACGAGGTCGACGCAGCGTCCTTCGTACGTCACCGCTTACGGCCCTGGCTGGTTTCCCCCGTCCAGCCAGGGCTTTTTCATGCCCTGTCGCGCCCGTCCCCGGTTCCGGCACGGAATCCGTACGGGATCCGCCGTCCGCCGAGGTGCCTGGGGCGCCGGCAGCGTCTGAAATGGGCATAGGGAAAGCCCCGGAACCGAATCGCCGGCGAGGAGCCCCGTGCCATGACCAAAGCGATCAAACTGCTGACCGCACTCCCCCAGCCGCAGCGCGCACGCCTGACCGCGCTCGCCCGGGAGGTCTCCTTCGCGGAGGACGCCCGGATCTTCGAGGCGGGCGGCCGGGCCGACCGCTTCTGGGTCATCCGAACCGGCGCGGTCTCCCTGACCCAGGAGGTGACCTCCGTGCAGCGGGTCACGGTCGCCAGTCTCGGCGCGGGCGACCTGCTCGGCTGGTCCTGGCTGTTCCCGCCCTACGAGTGGGACTTCGGCGCCGAGGCCTTCAGCCCGGTGCGCGCCTACGAGTTCGACGCGGCCTCGGTGCTCCGCCTGTGCGAGGAGGACCCGCAGCTGGGCATCGTGCTGGTGCGCTCGGTCGCCGAGATCCTCGCGCACCGGCTGGAGACCACCAGGGGCCGGCTCATGGAGCACTACGCGCTGCACGGGCGCGGTTCGCTGTGAAGCGCCGTCAGACCCGGTAGCGGCGCAGCGCCGGCACCGCGGCCGCCAGGGCCAGCATCACCACGACGACGAGGACACCGCCGCCGGCCGCCGCCTCGCGCGCGCCGAAGGCCGAGCCCGCGCCGCCGTGCAGGACGTCGGCCAGGCGGGGACCGCCCGCCACGACCACGGTGAAGACGCCCTGCATGCGTCCGCGCATCTCGTCGGTCGCGGCGGACAGCAGGATCGCCCCGCGGAACACCATGGAGACCATGTCCGCGACTCCGGCCACCGCCAGGAACGCCACCGCGAGCCAGAGGCTGGAGCTCAGCCCGAAGCCGGCGATGGCGGCACCCCAGACCACGACCGCGCCGATCACCATCCAGCCGTGCCGGCGGGCCCGGGAGTAGGCGCCGGAGAACAGCCCGCCGGCCACCGCGCCGATGGGGATCGCCGCGAACAGCAGCCCGAGGGCGAGACCTTCGCCGTAGCCGGCGTAGGTCTCGGAGGCGAGCTGCGGGAACAGGGCGCGGGGCATCCCGAGGACCATGGCCACGATGTCGGCCAGGAACGACAGCAGCAGCACCTTGTGCCCGGCGATGTAACGGAAGCCCGCCACGACCTCCCGGACGCCCGCGCGCCGGGCCGCCGTGCCCGCGAGCGGCGGCAGCGCGGGCAGCTTGTGGACCGCCCACACGGTGACGCACAGGGCCAGGGCGTCGATCAGGTACAGCTCGGCCAGGCCGACGACCGGGATGAGGGCGCCGGCGAGCAGCGGGCCGACCACCTGTCCGGTCTGCATGACGGTCGAGCCGAGCGCGTTGGCGGCGGGGAGCTCGTCCTCGGGGACCAGACGGGCGATGGAGGCATTGCGGGCCGGCGCGTTCAGGCCCCAGAATGCCTGCTGGAGCGCGAGCAGGAGCATGAGGGCGGCCACCGACTCGAGGCCGGTGACCGCCTGCAGCCAGAACAGCACCGAGGTCACGGCGATGCCGGTGTTGGTGATCAGCAGCAGCTTGCGGCGGTCCATGGTGTCGGCGACCGCGCCGCCCCACAGCGCGAACACGATCAGCGGCAGCAGGCCCGCGAGGCTCGCGGCGCCGACCCAGGCCGAGGAGCCGGTGATGTCGTAGATCTGCTTGGGCACGGCGACGGCGGTGAGCTGGCTGCCGACCGCCGTGACGATGGTCGAGGACCACAGCCTGCGGTAGGCCGGGCGGCGCAGGGGCCGGGTGTCCATGGCCCAGCGGCGCAGGCGGCGCCGTGGTGCCCCGTCGGGGGCGGGGTCCTTCGACCCGGGTTCGGTACTGCTCTCGCTGGTGTCCACGCGCTTCCTACGTGCTCGATACATCTTTCGTGCTGCGGGCTTACTATCGCAGCTCCGTTCGAGCTTCCCGGCCCCGCGTGGCCGCTCAGGCCCCGGCGATGAGCGTGATCCCGAGGACGATCATGGTGGCGGCGACCAGTCCGTCGAGCACCCGCCAGGCCCCGGGGCGGGCCAGGAAGCGGCCCAGGTAGCGGGCGCCGAAACCCAGCGCGGCGAACCAGCACAGGCTGGCGACCACGGCGCCCAGGCCGAAGGTCCAGCGCAGCGGCCCCCGGTCGGCGGCGACCGAACCCAGCAGGAACACGGTGTCGAGGTAGACGTGCGGGTTGAGCCAGGTCAGCGCCAGGCAGGTGAGGACCGCCCGGCGGCGCGAGCCGGCCGCGTCGCCCTCCGCCCGCAGTCCGCCGGCCGGCCGGAACACCCGCCGGGCGGCCAGGGCGCCGTAGCAGAGCAGGAAGGCGCCGCCGATCCAGCCGATCACGGTCAGGGCCTCCGGCCACGCCACCACCACCGCGCCGACCCCGCCGACGCCCAGGGCGATGAGCAGGGCGTCGGACAGTGCGCAGATGCCGACCACGGCGAGAACCGCGTCGCGGCGGACGCCCTGGCGCAGGACGAAGGCGTTCTGCGCGCCGATGGCGACGATGAGCGAGAGGCCGGTGCCGAAGCCGGCGGCCGCGGCGGTGAGGGCGTTGGTCATGGCTCCGACGCTAAGCGCGCGATCACTGCCCGTACAGCTAAAGGTTCTTACGTATCCTTAGCTCCTGTGATGACGGGACCGAGCATGCCGGCACCGGCCGACCTTCCCCTGGACCAGGTGCGCACCCTGCTGGCCGTGGTGGACGAGGGCACCTTCGACGCGGCCGCCGCGGCGCTGCACGTGACGCCGTCCGCGGTCAGCCAGCGGGTGAAGGCGCTGGAGCAGCGCACCGGCCGGGTGCTGTTGCTGCGCACCAAGCCGGTGCGGCCCACGGAGTCCGGGGCGGTGCTGGTGCGCCTCGCCCGCCAGGTGGCCCGGCTGGAACGGGACGCCCACGCCGAACTGGGGCTGAGCGGGGCCGGGGAGCCGACCCGGGTCTCCGTGGCGGTGAACGCCGACTCGCTCGCGACCTGGTTCCTGGGAGCGCTGACGCGGGTCCCCCGGGAGCCCGCGCTCTGTTTCGAGCTGCGCCGCGAGGACGAGGACCACACGGCGGCCCTGCTGCGGGAGGGCGTGGTGATGGCCGCGGTGACCTCGTCGCCCGACCCGGTTCCCGGCTGCACCGTCCGGTACCTGGGGCGAATGCGGTATCTCCCCTGCGCCGCCCCGGACTTCGCCGCGCGCCACCTCGACGGACCGCCCGGCGAGACGCTCGCCGGGGCGCCGGTGGTGCTCTTCGACCGGCGGGACGACTTCCAGGACGGCTTCGCGCGACGGCTCGGTCACCGCGACGCGGGACCCGCGCGGCACTACGTACCGACCTCGGAGGGCTTCGTCGACGCGGTCGCCGCCGGTCTCGGCTGGGGCATGGTGCCCGAACCACAGGCCCGGCCCCTGCTCAGCGGCGGCCGGCTCGTCGACTTCGCGCCGGACCGGTCGGTGGACGTCCCGCTGTACTGGCAGCAGTGGAAGCTCGACTCCCCGGCGCTGGCCACGGTGGCCGAGGCGGTGGCGTCGGCGGCGGCGGAGGCGCTGCGCCGGTAGACACGGGACGCGATCGAAGGCGCCGCGCCGGTTTCGCCCCGGATCGACAGGCCACCCGGAACGGAGCAAGGCATTCACGAGGGCGCGAACGATACCGATCGCAGGTGACATTGATGGACAACTGGCGAGAGCACGCCGAGTGCCGCACGGAGGACCCCGACCTGTTCTTCCCCATCGGCACCACCGGACCGGCCGCTTTGCAGACCGAGCAGGCGAAGGCGGTCTGCCGGCGTTGCCCGGTGCGGGAGCAGTGTCTGCGATGGGCGCTCGACACCGGGCAGTCCATCGGCGTGTGGGGCGGGACCAGTGAAATGGAACGCCGGGCGCTCAAGCGCCGCGAGGCCGTGCGCAGGAAGTCCGGCTGAGTCCCGCCGGCTCCCCTCAGCGGCCGGTGCGGCACAGGGGTCCCCAGGGGCGCTCGAGGCGTTCCACCTCGGCTCGGCCCTCAGGCCCCGGTGCCGCCGGACGAGTTCGGTCAGTTCGCCGAGTGACCGCGCGACCGCCGACCCGTGCGATGCGGGCATGCGCCGACCTCACTCGTCACACCGTCAGGGCGACGGAGTACCCGGAAGGCGGCGGGGAACCGGGCCGTTCCCGAACGGCGCACGCGTCCCCGGCACCCCGTGGGCAGCGGACGTAGGCTCACGGCAGCACTGGCGCCGTCGAGAGGGGACCGGCCATGAGCGTGCGGGTGCGCCGCATCTACGATCCGCCCGAGCCGGACGACGGCGTGCGGGTCCTGGTCGACCGGCTGTGGCCGCGGGGCGTGGCCAAGGACGCGGCACACGTGGACGAGTGGCCCAAGGGCCTCACCCCGTCGACGGAGCTGCGCCGCTGGTACCACGCGGGCGAGGGGTCGTACGAGGAGTTCGCCGAGCGGTACGAGGCCGAGCTGACGGCCCCGGAGGCGGTGGAGCTCCTCGACCGCGTGCGGGACTTGGCGGGCGAGGGTGACGTGACGCTGCTGACGGCGTCCAAGTCCCCCGAGGAGAGCCACGCTTCCGTGCTGCTCCGGCTCCTCGGCGAGGAGTGAGGAGCCGGAGCGGCCGGCGCCGGGTGCCCCCGGGAGCGGGTCGAAGGCGTGCTGAGGCGCGTGCGTAGCTCAGGCCGTCTGCCGTGCCGCGGCCCGGCCCGCCGCGCGCCCCGAGAACAGGCAGCCGCCGAGGAAGGTGCCCTCCAGAGCGTTGTACCCGTGCACCCCTCCCCCGCCGAAACCGGCCACCTCACCGGCCGCGTACAGACCGTCGACGGGCGTGCCGTCGGCGCCGAGGGCGCGGGAGTCGAGGTCGGTCTGGATGCCGCCGAGGGTCTTGCGGGTGAGGACGTGCAACTTGACGCCGATCAGCGGGCCCGCCGCGGGGTCGAGGATGCGGTGCGGGGCGGCGACCCGGCCGAGGCGGTCGCCGATGTAGCGGCGGGCGTTGCGGATGCCCTGCACCTGGGCGTCCTTGGCGTACGGGTTGGCCATCTGGAGGTCGCGGGCCTCTATCTGGCGACGGATCGAGGCGGCGTCCAGGAGCGGCTTGTCGGTGAGGGCGTTCATCCTGTCGACGAGTTGCTCCAGGTCGGGCGCGCTCACGAAGTCGGCGCCCCGGCGCAGGAAGGCGTCCACCGGGCCGGGGGCGCCCTTGCCGAGGACGCGTTCGCGCAGGAAGCCGGCGCGGTCCTTTGCGGTGATGTCGGGGTTCTGCTCGGAGCCGGAGAGCGCGAACTCCTTCTCGATGATCTTCTGGGTGAGGATGAACCAGGAGTGGTCGTGGCCGGCGAGGCCGTCGGCGGTGCGCAGGTGCCGCAGGGTGCCGAGGGTGTCGTAGCCGGGCAGGCAGGGCTCGGGCAGCCGGCGGCCGAGGGCGTCGAACCACATCGAGGACGGGCCGGGCAGGATGCGGATGCCGTGGCCCGGCCAGATGGGGTCCCAGTTGCGCACGCCCTCGGTGTAGTGCCACATCCGGTCGCGGTTGACGAGGCGGGCGCCCGCCTCGGCGCTGATGTCGAGCATCCGCCCGTCGACGTAGGCGGGGACGCCGGTGACCATCTCGGCGGGCGGGGTGCCGAGGCGCTCGGGCCAGTGGCGGCGGACGATGTCGTGGTCGCCGCCGATGCCGCCGGAGGTGACGATCACGGCCCGGGCGGTGAGTTCGAACTCGCCGACCGCGTCGCGGTTGGAGGCGACACCGCGGGGCGAGTGGTCCTCGGCGAGGACCGTGCCCCGCACGCCGCGCGCCGTGCCGTCCTCGACGACCAGGTGGTCGACGCGGTGGCGGTGGTGGAAGGTGAGCAGCCCGTCGCGGGCCGCCTGCTTCGCGTACCGGACGAACGGCTCGACGACCCCGGTGCCGGTGCCCCAGGCGATGTGGAAGCGCGGCACGGAGTTGCCGTGCCCGCCCGCCCGGAGGTCGCCGCGCTCGGCCCAGCCCACGGTGGGCAGGAAGGTGATGCCGTGACCGGCGAGCCAGGAGCGCTTCTCCCCCGCCGCCCACTCGACGTAGGCGCGTGCCCAGCGCACCGCCCAGGAGTCCTCGTCCTCGGTCCGGTCGAAGCCCGCGCTGCCCTGCCAGTCGCTCCAGGCCAGGTCGACGGAGTCCTTGACGCCGAGGCGGCGCTGTTCGGGGGAGTCGACGAGGAAGAGGCCGCCGAAGGACCAGAAGGCCTGCCCGCCGAGGTTGGCCGCGTTCTCCTGGTCGACCAGGGCGACCCTCCTGCCGCGGCTGGTCAGCTCGTGCGCCGCGACCAGGCCCGCCAGTCCCGCTCCGACCACGATGACGTCGGCATCCATGGCGACCGTCCCTTCCTGTTCCGTCATTGACGAGTACTGCCGTCGGTGAGCAATGCGGTGAGCAGCTGTCGCAGCCAGTCCCGGGCGTGCTCGACGTCCCGGTCCAGCAGCAGCTGGGTGGTGACTCCGTCGTACGCGGCCACCACGGCGTGCGCGGCACCCTCCGCGTCGCCCAGCACGGCGGGCAGGGGGGTGTGCCCCCGCGCCCGGACGAGCCGGTCGGCGATCGCCCGCCTCAGGCGTGCCCGGTGTTCCAGCAGGGACCGGGCCACGGCGGGGTCGCGGGCGGCGTGCACCAGGAAGTCCGTCTTCACCAGGAGCCAGTCCCGGTCGAGGAGCAGCACCTCGGTGACCCGGTCCACGGCGCCCGGTACGTCCAGGTCGGGGCCGTCGGAGGCGAGGGCGCCGGACACCTGCTCGGCGATCAGGTCGGCCCGCTGCCGGTAGAGGGCGAAGAACAGCTCGTCGAGGCTGTCGAAGTTGGAGTAGAAGGCGCCCCGGCTGTACCCGGCCGCCTCGCAGACCTCCTCGATCGACACCCGCCCGAACCCCTTGGCGGCGAACACGCCGAACGCGGCCTCCAGGAGGTTCGCGCGGGTGCGCACGCGGCGCCTGGTCACCCGCCCGGTCGTCGCCTTCACCGCCATCCCGGCCCTCCCCCGCGTCCGATGCGCGAATGTATCGGATACACCGATGTATCGAAAGGGCCGCGACAGCGGAGATGCCCACGAGGTGGATAGAACAGATTTTCGAACCAGGGGTAGGCTGGCTCCATGACCACGCACCTCCAGGGCTCGCTCTTCGACCAGGCCGACGAGGCCCGGCTCGGCCCGCTCGATGGACTGCGCCGCACCGACCTGGGCGCCGGCGCCTGGATCGACCTGCTTCCCGGCTGGCTGAGCGGAGCAGACGCGCTGTTCGAGCGGCTGGCCACCGAGGTCCCGTGGCGGGCCGAGCGGCGGGCCATGTACGACCAGGTGGTGGACGTGCCCCGGCTGCTCGCCTTCTACGGCGCGGGCGACGCCCTCCCCCACCCGCTCCTGGCCGAGGCGCGCTCCGCGCTGACCGCCCACTACGCCGATGAGCTGGGCGAACCGTTCACCACCGCCGGGCTGTGCCACTACCGCGACGGCCGGGACAGCGTCGCCTGGCACGGGGACCGGATCGGCCGGGGCGCGCGCCAGGACACGATGGTCGCGATCCTCTCGGTCGGCGCGCCCCGCGATCTGCTGCTGCGTCCGGTGGGCGGGGGCGGGGACACGGTGCGCCGGCCGCTGGGCCACGGCGACCTGATCGTGATGGGCGGCTCCTGCCAGCGCACCTGGGAGCACTGCGTCCCCAAGAGCACCCGCGCCGCCGGACCCCGCATCAGCATCCAGTTCCGCCCGCACGGCGTGCGCTGAGAGTCGCGCGCCCTTCACGACCGCCGCGTCTGGTTGGCTGTCGCCCGACGGGCAGCGACAGGCACACGGGAGACCCCATGCGCGCGGACGTACGGCAGGTCGCCGACGGCACCTACCTGGTGCACGGCGGCCACACCAACTGGGTGATCCTCACCGACGGCGACGCGGTCACCCTGATCGACACCGGCTACCCCGGCGACCGGCGGCCGCTGCTGGACTCCCTGGCCGCCGTGGGGAGTTCTCCGGAGGCGGTGGCCGCCGTGCTGATCACCCACGCCCACAACGACCACCTGGGCTCGGCCCAGTACCTGCGCGCCGCCCACGGCACCCCGGTCCTCCTCCACCCTGCCGAAGTGCCCCACGCCCGGCGGGACTTCCTCCAGCAGGTGTCCGTCCGCACCGTACTGCGCAACGCCTGGCGGCCGGGGGTGCTGCCGTGGGCGCTGCACGTGCTGCGCTCCGGCGGCACCGAGCGGCACCCGGTGCTCTCGCCGGAGCCCTTCCCCGGCGACGGCGCCCTGGACCTGCCCGGGCGGCCCGTGCCGGTGCACACGCCCGGGCACACGGACGGGCACTGCGTCTACCACCTCCCCGACGCCGGAGTGGTCGTCTCCGGCGACGCGCTGGTGAGCGCCCACGCCACCTCGCGGATCCCCGGACCGCAGCTGCTGCCCGACATGTTCCACCACGACCGGGCGCGTGCCCTGGCCTCCCTCGACGTCATCGCGGAACTCGACGCCGACGTCCTGCTCCCCGGGCACGGACCGGTCCACCGCGGCCTCGTGAAGGAAGCCGCGCGCCAGGCCCGGGAACGGGCGTTCTAGAGTCGGGGCATGGCCTTGCAGATCAGCGCCACCAACCCGGAGCACCCCGCGCTCCTGCTCGAACTGCCCTGGCAGACGCCGCTGGAGGAGTGGCCCGAGGAATACCTCGTGCCGCTGCCGCGCGGCATCTCCCGGCACGTCGTCCGCTACGCGCGGGCCGGCGACGAGGTGATCGCCGTCAAGGAGCTGGCCGAACGGCCCGCGCTGCGCGAGTACCAACTGCTGCGCGACCTGGACCGCCTCGCGATCCCCGCGGTCGACGCGCTGGCCGTGGTCACCGGCCGCACCGGCGCCTCGGGCGATCCGCTGGAACCGGTGCTGATCACCCGGCACCTGGGCGGCTCCATGCCGTACCGGTCGATGTTCGAGACGACGCTGCGCCCCGCCACCATGCACCGCCTGATGGACGCCCTGGCCGTGCTGCTGGTCCGGCTGCACCTCGCCGGGTTCGCCTGGGGCGACTGCTCGCTGTCCAACACCCTCTTCCGCCGTGACGCGGGCGCCTACGCCGCCTACCTGGTGGACGCCGAGACCGGAGAGCTGCACCAGCGGCTCAGCGACGGGCAGCGCGACTACGACCTCGACCTCGCGCGGGTGAACATCAGCGGGGAACTCCTCGACCTCGAGGCGTCGGGGGCGCTGCACCCTTCCGTCGACCCCATCGACTTCGGCACCGAGATCTGCGCCCGCTACCGGAGCCTGTGGGAGGAGCTGACCCGCACCTCCGTCTATCCGGCGGGCAAGTACCACTACATCGAGCGCCGCATCCGGCGCCTCAACGACCTCGGCTTCGACGTGGCCGAGATGCAGATCGAGCACGCCTCCAACGGCGACACGGTCACCTTCGTGCCCAAGGTCGTCGACGCCGGCCACCACCAGCGCCAGTTGCTGCGCCTGACCGGGCTGGACGCCGAGGAGAACCAGGCCCGGCGGCTGCTGAACGACCTGGAGAGCTGGATGGCCACCCAGGACGACTACGCCCCGGGCGACCCCCTCGGCGCCCGCCCCGAGGTCCTCGCACACCGCTGGGTGCGCGAGGTGTTCCGGCCCACCGTGCGGGCGGTGCCGGTGGAGCTGCGCGGCGCGATGGACCCGGCCGAGATCTACCACGAGCTGCTGGAGCACCGCTGGTACCTGTCCGAGCGGGCGCAGCACGACATCGGCCTGGAGACCGCCGTCGCGGACTACATCGCCAACATCCTGCCGAAGGCCCGCGAGACGCTCCAGCCGACGGCTGACTGAGCGGCCCACGGGCCTTCGGGGGTACTGAGCCGGCCGGCCGTGTGCGGGGCCGGTCGGGCCTTCGGCCGGTGCCGGGCCGTCCGGCGGCTGGGGGGACCTCAGGCGTGCGAGGGGCCCTCAGGCGTGCGGGACCACCGCGACCGGGCAGTCCGCGTGGTGCAGCACGCCGTGCGCCACGGAGCCGATGCGGGCGCCGACGGCCGTGCGGCGGGCGCGGCGGCCGACGACCACCAGCTGGGCGCCGCCGGCCACCGACAGCAGTACCTGGCCGGCGCTGCCCATCTCCACGTGCTCGATCACCGGGACGTCGGGGAAGCGCTCGCGCCACGGCCCCAGCGCCTCGCCGAGCGCCTTGCGCTCGTACTGCTCCAGTCCGCCGGCCTCGTCGGCGAGCGCCATGGAGCCCGGGCTGTAGGTGAACACCGTCGGCAGGGTCCAGGCCCGCACGGCGCGCACCGTGGCGCCGCGAGCGGCGGCGGCCTCGAAGGCGAACCCGATCACGTCCGCACTGTCCTCGGGCTCCCCCTGCTGGCCCACGACGACCTCGCGGCCGGCGGCCTCGGTGGCGGCCTCGTCCCCGTCCCGCACGAGGACCACCGGCCGGGTGGCCTCCGCGATCACCTGCTGGCCGACGGAGCCGAGCAGGAATCCGACGACCGCCCCGTGGCCGCGCGAGCCGAGCACCAGCGCCTCGGCGTCGGCCCCGGCGGCGAGCAGCGCGGCGACGGCGTCGTCGGCCTCACGGACCTCCGTGTCCACCGTGAGTTCCGGGTGCCGTTCGGTGACGGTACGGACGGACTCGGCGACCGCGTCCCGCACCGACCGCTCCTGCGCGTCCCGGTCCCCGGCGCCGGCCGTGTCCTGCGGCTGGAACCGCCAGGCGTGCACGACACACAGCGGTGCCTCGCGCCGGACCGCCTCCCTGGCCGCCCAGGCCAGCGCCGCCAGGCTCTCCTGCGAACCGTCCACCCCTGCCGTGATCGGGCGCGTCATGCGGGTCCCTCCCTGTGTCGCGGTCACGTCGTCCATGGGACCAGTCTTCCCTACGCTGTCCGCATGACCTTGGAGTGGGAGCAGGTGAACGTCGACGCGGCCGATCCCGAGGCGCTCGGGCGCTGGTGGACCGAGGCGCTCGGCTGGGTGGTGGTGAACGACGCCCGACGAGTACGAGATCCGTCCGCGGGCGGACCGGCTGCCGGGGCTGCTCTTCGTCCCGGTGCCGGAGGGCAAGACCGTCAAGAACCGGCTGCACCTCGACTTCCGGCCCGACGACCAGGAGGCCGAGGTGGCCCGCCTGCTGCGCATGGGCGCGCGCCGGGTCGACGTCGGGCAGGGCGAGCAGCCGTGGGTGGTGCTGGCCGACCCGGAGGGCAACGAGTTCTGCGTGCTGGGGCCCCGGGGCGGCCGTCCCGCTGCCTGAGCGGGGTGCCGCGATCGAACATACGATGGCCTGAGGCCGGTGCGGTGACGGGGACGCCGTGCCGTGAACCCGGCCGTTCGACGTGGGGGACGCATGGCACAGGCCGACGGGGCGACGCGGACCGTCATCATGACCGTGGACGACGATCCGGGGGTCTCCCGCGCCGTCGCCCGGGATCTGCGGCGGCGCTACGGCGCCTCGTACCGGATCGTCCGGGCGGAGTCCGGCGAGTCGGCGCTCCAGGCGCTGCGTGAACTGAAACTGCGCGGCGACCTGGTGGCCGTGATCCTCGCCGACTACCGGATGCCGCAGATGAACGGCATCGAGTTCCTGGAACAGGCGCTGGACGTGTACCCGGGCGCCCGGCGCGTGCTGCTGACCGCGTACGCGGACACCGACGCGGCGATCGACGCGATCAACGTCGTCGACCTGGACCACTACCTGCTCAAGCCGTGGGACCCGCCCGAGGAGAAGCTCTACCCGGTCCTGGACGACCTCCTCCAGGCCTGGCGTGCGGGGGACCACCGTCCGGTGCCCAGCACCAAGGTCGTCGGCCACCGCTGGTCGGCGCGGTCCTCGGAGGTCCGGGAGTTCCTGGCCCGCAACCAGGTGCCCTACCGCTGGTACTCCTCGGACGAGCCGGAGGGGCGGCGGCTGCTGTCGGCGGCCGGGCAGGACGGGGAGCGGCTGCCGGTGGTGATCACGCCGGACGGGACGCCGCTGGTGGAGCCCGGCGCGACCGAGCTCGCCGCGCGGGTGGGCCTGGCGACGACCCCGGCCGCGGACTTCTACGACCTGGTGGTGATCGGCGGCGGACCGGCCGGGCTGGGCGCTGCCGTGTACGGGGCCTCGGAGGGGCTGCGGACGGTGCTGGTGGAGCGGTCGGCGACCGGCGGGCAGGCCGGGCAGAGCTCCCGCATCGAGAACTACCTGGGCTTTCCCGACGGCGTCTCGGGCGGCCAGCTCACCGAGCGGGCCCGGCGGCAGGCCGCGAAGTTCGGCGCCGAGATCCTCACCGCCCGCGAGGTGACCGGGCTGGAGGCGAGCGGGGCGGCGAGGATCGTGCGGTTCTCGGACGGCTCGGCGATCGCCGCGCACAGCGTGATCCTGGCGACCGGCGTCTCCTACCGGCAGCTCGCCGCACCGGGCACCGAGGACCTGACCGGCTGCGGGGTCTTCTACGGCTCCGCGCTGACCGAGGCCGCGGCCTGCCAGGACCACGACGTGTACATCGTGGGCGGCGCCAACTCGGCCGGGCAGGCGGCGATGTACCTGTCCCGCGGTGCCAAGTCCGTGACGCTGCTGGTGCGCGGCGACTCCCTGGCGGCGTCGATGTCGCACTACCTGATCCAGCAGATCGAGCAGACGCCCAACATCCGGGTGCGCTGCGGCACGGTCGTCGAGGGCGCGCACGGCGACGGGCACCTGGAGCGGCTGACGCTGCGCGACCCGGCGAGCGGGGAGAGCGAACTCGTCGACGCCCAGTGGCTGTTCGTGTTCATCGGCGCGGCCCCGCGGACGGAGTGGCTGGACGGAACGGTGCTGCGCGACGAACGCGGGTTCATCCTGGCCGGGCCCGACCTGACCTCCGACGGGCGGCCGCCCGCCGGCTGGGAGCTGGACCGGCCGCCGTACCACCTGGAGACCAGCGTGCCGGGCGTGTTCGTGGCGGGCGACGCCCGCGCCCGGTCCGCGAAGCGGGTCGCGTCCGCCGTAGGAGAGGGAGCCATGGCCGTGATGCTCGTCCACCGGTACCTGGAGCAGTCGTGAGCGGGCGGCCGATGCCGTGCAGTCCCCGGGAGATCGGGGAGCTGTTCCTGTTCGAGAAGCTGACGCCCGAGCAGCTCGGCCGACTGTGCGCCGAGGGCCGGGTGGAGCTGTTCGAGCCCGGTCCGGTGTACACCGAGGGCGAGGACGCGACGTGCTTCTACGTGATGCTGGAGGGATCGGTCGTCCTCTCCCGCAGGGTCGGCGGGGACGATGTGGAGACCAACCGCACCTCGCAGCGCGGGGTGTACGCGGGCGCGATGCAGGCCTACGTCGGTGACCGGGTGCCGCAGGTCTACAACAACTCCATGCGGGTCACCGAGCCGACGCGCTTCTTCGTCCTGCCCGCCGAGACGTTCGCGGCCGTGATGCGGGAGTGGTTCCCGATGGCGGTGCACCTGCTGGAGGGGCTGTTCTTCGGGTCCAAGAACACCCAGCGGACCATAGGGCAGCGCGAACGGCTGCTGGCGCTGGGCTCGTTGTCCGCCGGACTCACGCACGAGCTGAACAACCCGGCGGCGGCGGCCGTGCGGGCCACCTCGGCGCTGCGGGAGCGGGTGGCGAAGATGCGGCACAAGCTGGCCGTGATCGCCGAGGGGCCGTTCTCCCGCGACGCGCTCGCGGGGCTGATCGAGATACAGGAGCGCACGGCCGAGCGGGTCGCCAAGGCACCCTCGCTGACCCCGTTGGAGGCCGCCGACCGGGAGGACGCGCTCACCGACTGGCTGGAGGACCGCGGCATCGACCAGGGCTGGCAGCTCGCGCCGACCTTCGTGCAGGCCGGACTCGACACCGAGTGGCTGGAGCAGGTCGCGGCGGCCGTGGACGAGGAGATCCTGCCGGGGGCGGTCGGCTGGCTCAACTACACCGTCGAGACCGAGCTGCTGATGAACGAGATCGCGGACTCCACCGCCCGTATCTCGCACCTGGTCGACGCGGCCAAGCAGTACGCGCAGCTCGACCGGGCGCCGCACCGGACCGTCGACGTCCACGAACTGCTCGACAGCACCCTGGTGATGCTGTCCGGGAAGATCGGCCCCCGGATCGAGGTCGTCAAGGAGTACGACCGCACGGTGCCGAAGGTTCCGGCCTATCCGGCGGAACTCAACCAGGTGTGGACCAACCTGATCGACAACGCCGTCGCCGCGATGAACGCCACGGGCGGCGACGGCACGCTGACCGTGCGGACCGCGCTCCACCACGACCGGCTGCTGGTGGAGTTCCGCGACACCGGCGGCGGGATCGCCCCGGAGATCCGGGAACGCGTCTTCGACCCGTTCTTCACCACCAAGCCGGTGGGCGAGGGCACCGGGCTCGGCCTGGACATCTCCTGGCGGATCGTGGTCGACAAGCACCACGGCTCGCTCCAGGTCGAGTCCGTTCCGGGGGACACCCGTTTCCAGGTGCTCCTGCCCCTCACCGCCGTATCCGAACCGACCGAGGAGCCGGCATGACCAGCGACACCGGAATCGACCCCACCGTCCCGCCGAGCGGCACCGGCTGCGCCGAGTGCGACGCGGCCGGCGGCTGGTGGTTCCATCTGCGGCGCTGCGCGAGCTGCGGCCACGTCGGCTGCTGCGACAGCTCACCCGGACAGCACGCGACCGGCCACTACCGGTCCACCGGGCATCCACTGGTGCAGAGCTACGAGCCGGGCGAGGACTGGTTCTGGGACTACGCGGCCGGCGAGGTGCGGGAGTCCGGGCCCGAGCTCGCCCCGCCGGGCAGCCACCCCCAGGACCAGCCGTCCCCCGGTCCGGCGGGCCGGGTGCCGGACGACTGGGCGCGGACGCTGCGGCGCTGAGCACGGCGGGCGCGCTTCGCCCCCACGGGGGCTGCCGGACCCGCGTGCCAGGATGGGGGCGTGCCGCAGACCTCATTCACCAGCCCGCTCGTCGGCCGCGAGGACGAACTCGCGCGTCTCACCGGCGTACTGGAGCGCGCCCGCGCCGGTCAGGCCGGCGCGGTGCTGATCTCCGGGGACGCCGGCGTCGGCAAGACCCGGACCCTGGACGAGGTCGCCGCGCGGGCCGTCGCGGCCGGTACGACCGTGCTCACCGGGCACTGCGTCGACCTGGGCGACGTGGGCCTGCCGTACCTGCCGTTCACCGAGATCCTCGGCGTGCTGGCGGCCGACGAGCGCTTCGCCGCCGTGCTGGCCGGCCACCCGGTGGCCGACCGGCTGCTCGGCGGCGGCCCCGAGGACGCGGAGAGCGGGGACGCGGGCACGCGGTCGCGGCTGCGGCTGTTCGAGGGCGTGGCCGCGCTGTTGGCCGAGCTCTCCGACGTCGCCCCGCTGCTGCTGGTCCTGGAGGACCTGCACTGGGCCGACCAGTCCTCGCGTGACCTGCTGAGGTTCCTGCTCAGCCGGGGAGTCCTGCAACGCCCGGCGGGCGGGGCTCCCGGCCACCGCCTCGCGCTGTTCGCCTCGTACCGGGCGGACGACCTGCACCGCCGCCACCCGCTGCGGCCCCTGCTCGCCGAACTGGTGCGGTTGCCGGCCGTGGAGCGGCTGGAGCTGCGGCCGTTGCCCGACGCCGACGTGGCCCGGCTGGTGCGCTCGCTGCGCGAGCGGCCGCTGCCGGAGACGACCGTGCACCGGATCGTCGAACGCGCCGAGGGCAACGCCTTCTACGCCGAGGAGCTGGTCGCGGCCACGGACGCGCCCGCCCAGGGGGTGCCCAGCGGTCTGGCCGACGTCCTGCTCATCCGGTTCGAGCAGCTGTCGGAGACCGCCCAGCAGGTGCTGCGCACCGCCGCCGTCGCCGGGCGCAGGGTGGGGCACGAGCTGTTGCGGGACGCCGTCGGGCTTCCCGAGGAGGAGCTGGAGTCGGCGCTGCGGGAGGCCCTGGGGCGGCAGTTGCTCGTCTCCGGCGGCGGGGACACCTACTCGTTCCGGCACGCCCTCGCGCGCGAGGCGGTCTACGCCGACCTGCTGCCCGGGGAGCGGGCCCGGCTGCACGGCGCGTTCGCCCGGCTGCTCGGCGGTCCGGGCCGCCGGTCCGACAGCGCCGCCGAGCGCGCGCACCACTACCGCGCGAGCCACGATCTGCCGGAGGCGCTCGCCGCGTCCCTGGAAGCCGCGGACCACGCCCAGCACATCGGGGCGCCCGCCGAGGAGCTGCGGCACCTGGAGGCGGCCCTCGACCTGTGGTCGGCGGTCGACGCCGCCGACCGCCCCGCCGGCCCCGACGCGGTGACGCTCACGCTGCGCGCCTCGGCCGCCGCCGCACACGCCGGGGAGCTGCACCGAGCCGTCTCGCTCACCCGGTCCGCGCTGGCCGGACTCGGCCAGGACGCGGACCTGGAACTCGCCGCCCGCGTCCGCTACACGCTCGCCGGGAACCTGCTGCGCGTCGACAACCTGTCGGCCGCCTTCGCCCACAGCAGCGAGGCGTTCGCCCTGATCCCCGCCGAACCGCCGTCGCCGACGTGGGTGTGGGCCGCCGCGACGCACGTCATGGCTGCCCGTCAGGTCGGGGAGAACGAGATCGCTCTCCGGGTCGGCCGCCGGGCTCTGCGGGTCGCCGAGGACCTGGGGGTCGCCGACGCCCGGGCGGACCTCCTGATCTCCGTGCTCGGTCTCGAGGACGACAACCGGGCCACCTCGCGCGGCCGGGAGCGGCTGCTGGAGGCGAGGGGGCTGGCGCGCCGGGCGGGGAACGCGCCGGTGGAGTTGCGCGCCTTGTTCAACCTGGCGATCGGCTGCTTCGAGTCCGGCGAGCCGGCGGACTGTCTGCCCTGGGCGGCGGAGGGACTGGACCGGGCCCGCCGTTCCGGGCTGCTGTCCTCACCCTACGCCCGGGAGATGCGGTATCTGCGGCTGCTGGTGCGGTACACGCTGGGCCACTGGGACGAGTGCCTGCGCGAGGCCGCGGAGGACGCCGGTGCCCCGTCCGCAGCGGGCGCCCACACCGTCGCGCCGGGCCTCTACGTGGCGCTGGCGCGCGGCGACTTCGGGGCCGCCGACCGCGCCCGGGCCCTGTTGGAGGGGCCGTTCGACTGGATGGCCACGCTCGTCGCGGGCATCGTACTGACCGACGCCGCCGCGTTGCGCCAGGACACGGAGGAGGCCGTGCGCTGGGCCCGGTCCACCGTCGGGACGCTGACCGACGACGCGGGCACGCCGCCCGCCGCCACCGTCCGCCTCTCCGCGCTCGCACTGTCCGCGGTCGCGGACGCCGTCGTCGGGCTGCGCGCGGCCGGCGACGAGGCGGGGGTCCGCCGCTGGACGGACACCGCGGCCGAACTCCTGGAGCAGGCTCGCCGGTCCGCGGGCCAGGGGGACGACCGGCCGCAGGGTCCGGAGGGACAGGCGTGGCTGGCCCGCGCCGAGGCCGAGTGGATCCGGCTCGTCTCCGGGCCCGACCCGGCGGCCTGGCAGCGGGCGGTGGCCGGCTTCGCGTACGGAGACGTGTACGAACGGGCCCGGTGCCGGCTGCGGCTGGCCGAGGCGCTGCTCGCGGCCGGCCGCCGTGCGGAGGCGGCCGACGAGGCCGGCATCGCGCGACGGGAGGCCGACCGGCTCGGCGCTGCGCCGCTGCGCGAGCGGCTGGACGACCTGGTGCGCCGCGCCCGGCCGGCGGACACCGGGGACCGTGCCACGCCGCTGACCGCCCGCGAGCGGGACGTGCTGCGGCTCCTCGCCCTGGGGCGCAGCAACCGTCAGATCGGCGAGGAGCTGTTCATCACCGCGAAGACGGCGAGCGTCCACGTCTCCAACATCCTCGCCAAGCTGGGGGCGGCGAGCCGCACGGAGGCGGTGGCGGTCGCCTACCGGCAGGGCCTGATCGCACCGGAGACTGCGGGTTCGGGCTGACCCGGCCGCTCGGCCGTCCGCCGGGAACCCCTGCTGTCCGGCGGACGTTGACCCGGCAGCCGACACCCGCAGGAGCACCGACCGGGAGGCAGCGCGGCAGATGAGTGAGCTGGTGCCCGGGGGCAACATCCCCCTGCCGGGCGGACCCGTGAGCGTGCGGGTGCCCGGCGCCTTCGACGTGTCGGCGCTCGTCACGGACGACGGCGGCAAGGTGGACGGGGACGGCGACTTCGTCTTCTACAACCAGCCACGGGTTCCTGGCGCGCGTCTGCGGGACGACACGCTCACCGTCGATCCGGCGCGGCTGCGCCCGGGTGCCACCCGCGTGACGGTGGCGGTAAGCCCCTCGGACCCGGGCACCGATCTCGGCGCACTCCCCTCCCCCACCCTCCACGTCACCGACGCGCGCGGGCGCGCGCTGGCGCGGTTCACGCCCGTCCGCCCCCGCCGGGAGACCGTGCTGCTGCTCGTGGAGTTCTACCGGCGCGGCGAGGGCTGGAAGCTGCGCGCCCTGGGGCAGGGCTACGCCGACGGACTCGCCGGGCTCGCCCGGGACTTCGGGGTGGACGTCGTCGACGAGGCACCCGAGGAGCCGCCCGGTCGGGCACCGGCCGCCGATGCCGACGGTTTCCTGGCCCTGGTCAACTCCGCACGGTCGGCGGCCGGTTCCCGTCCCGTCTTTGCCGACGCCCGCCTGGTGTCGGCGGCCCGGGCGCACGCCGCCGCGATGGCCGCCGCCGGCACGCTGAGCGTCGAGACCCGCGACGCGTCTCCGTGCACCAGCGCGTCGTCTTGGCGGGGTACACGTATCTCACCGTGGGCGAGCACCTGGTCTCCGGCCCGCGCACGCCCGCCGAATTCGTCACGTACTGCCTGCGCGCCGAGCGGACCCGCCGCACGCTGCACGACGCCGCCTTCACGCACGCCGGGTGGGCGTACGCGGCCGGCCCCTCGGGCGACACGTACTGGACCGCGCTGTGGGCCGTGCCGTTCACGCCGGACGGGCTGGCGCGCACGACGGCCGAGGTCGTCGACCGCACCAACCGGGAACGGGGCCGGGCCGGGCTGCGCGCGCTGGCCGTCGACCCGCGGCTCACCGCCGCCGCCCAGGCGCACAGCGCCGACATGGTGGCCCGCGACTTCTACTCCCACACCGATCCGGACGGCGGCGCGCCCTGGGACCGGGCCGCCGCCGCGGGTGCCGCCCGGCGCACGGTCGGCGAGAACATAGCCTGCGGCCAGCGCTCCGCCGCCGACGTGGTGGAGGGCTGGATGAACAGTCCCGGGCACCGGGCCAACATCCTCGAGGCCGACTTCACCCACATCGGGATCGGCCTCGCCGGCGGCGGCCGGGCCGGTACGTACTGGACCCAGCTCTTCGGCGGCTGAGCGCGGCCGATACCGGCCGCGCCGGCCCGGGCACCGCGCGATCTTGGCGGAACGGGACGCTCCGGGCCAGGATGCATCCATGAAGGGTGACCTCTTTTCCAGCGAGCACATGGTGCAGCCCGCCACCGCGCCGGGCATGACCGTCGAGAACTCCAAGTGCATCCGTTACACGGTGAACGGCGAGATGCTGGCGCGGCAGGGCGCGATGGTCGCCTACCGCGGCAACCTACAGTTCGAGCGCAAGGGCCAGGGCGTGGGCGGCATGCTCAAGCGCGCGGTCACCGGGGAGGGGCTGCCCCTGATGGCGGTGCGCGGGCAGGGCGAGGCCTGGTTCGCGCACGAGGCGCAGAACTGCTTCGTCGTGGACGTGGAGCCCGGTGACGAGTTCACGGTCAACGGCCGCAACGTCCTGTGTTTCGACCCGTCGTTGTCGTACAGCATCTCCACGGTCAAGGGCTCCGGCATCGCCGGCGGCGGGCTGTTCAACAGCGTCTTCACCGGGCAGGGCAGGCTGGGCCTGATCTGCGAGGGCAACCCGCTGGTGATCCCGGTCTCGCCCCAGTACCCGGTCTACGTCGACACGGACGCGATCGTCGGCTGGTCCGCGGGGCTGGCGACCTCGCTGCACCGCTCGCAGTCCATCGGCTCCATGCTGCGCGGCGGTTCCGGGGAGGCCGTGCAGCTGGTGCTCCAGGGTGAGGGGTTCGTCGTCGTACGGCCGAGCGAGGCGACGCCGCAGAAGACGCAGCAGCACTGAGGCGACCCGTCCGTCACCGGCAGACCGTACCGGTCGGCCTGCCGCGCCGAGACCCCTGAGGCCCCGGGAGCGTGTTGACCTGGGGCACCTCGCGCGAAAGGGTGCCAGGGGCGCGGACGGGCGCCCGGGCCGGAAGGAAGACTGCCTTGATCGGGATCACGGACATCGAAGCCGCGGCCGAGCGGATCGCCGGACACGTCGTACGCACCCCGACCGTGCCCAGCCCCGGGCTGTCCGCGCTGCTCGGGGCACCGGTCACCGCGAAGCTGGAGCTGCTCCAGCGCACCGGCTCCTTCAAGGCGCGCGGCGCGACGGCGAAGCTGCTGTCACTCACCGAGGCCGAGCGGGCCGCCGGGGTCGTCGCGGTCAGCGGCGGCAACCACGGCATCGCGGTGGCGGTCATGGCCGCCGCGCTCGACGTGAAGGCCACCGTGGTCATGCCGCGTACGGCACCGGCCCGTTCCGTGGAGACCGCCGAGGAGGCGGGCGCGCTGGTGCGGCTCACCGACGGGATGGACAGCGCCTTCGCGCTCGTGTCCCGGCTGCGCGAGGAGGGGCTGACCCTGGTGCACCCCTTCGACGACCCCGTGGTGGTCGCCGGACAGGGCACCGTGGGGCTGGAATTCGCCGAGGACGCCGGGGAGCTCACCGACGTCCTCGTGAGCATCGGGGGCGGCGGGCTGATCGCGGGCGTGGCGGCGGCGCTGCGGGCACGGCGGCCGGACGTGCGGATCTGGGGTGTGGAGACCGAGGGCGCGGAGGCCATGTCCCAGGCGCTGGCGGCGGGTGGTCCGCTGTCCGTGCCCCTGTCGTCGATCGTCACGACGCTCAGCGCTCCGGCCGTCTCGCAGCTGACGTACGAGCATGTGTCGGCGCTGGTCACCGAGGTGTTCGTGGTGCCGGACCGGGAGGCGGTCGAGGGTTCGCTGGCGCTCGCCGAACACGGGAAGGTCTGGACCGAGCCGGCCGCCGGATGTCTGCTGCCCGCGGCCCGGCGGGTGGTGGAGCGGGTGGGGGACGGCGCCAGGATCGGGCTGGTGGTCTGCGGCGGTAACGCCACGGCGGCCGACATGACGGGCTGGGCGGACCGCTTCGGGCTGCGCTGACGGACTTTTCCCGCGCGAGATCCGCATTTACCGCGGGTTACCAGCAGGTCGGTCCCGGATTTCCGGAGTCGCGCGACCGGTGGCGGAAATCTCGGGGCCGACCACACGCGCGAGCTGCCCAGTTCAGGGGCGACGCACGCCCCCATGCCGCTTTTCACGCATTCGCGCCCGCGCGCGTGTTGACCGCTTTGGAGAAGGACCGGAATTCACTCTGTTTCGCGTATTCGTTGAACGCGACCCGGCCCGCGCACCGTACCTCTGGGCAAGCCGAGAGCCGGCGGTGCGAACGAGGGATGGCCATGGGCAGGGCGCGCGTCTCCACACACGACTTGATCGCCGGACGGTACCGCCTTCTCGAGGTCGTCCACCGTGAGACGAACCGCGTCTCCTGGTCCGGGGAGGACGCCCACACGGGCCGCCCGTGCCTGGTCGCGCAGACGGCGCTGCCCGAGGAGGGGGAACAGGCCGGCGAGACGGCGCGCCGGACCACCGGCCGAGTGGTCCGTACCTGCGAGAGCATGCAGGCGCTGTGCCCCGGACGGGTCGCCGAGGTGGTCGACGCGGTGGTGGAGGACGGCGTCCTGTGGACGGTGACCGAGTGGGTCGGCGGTGTTCCGCTCGGTGAACTCCTGGAGCGCCACGGCACGTTCAACTACGTACGGGCGGCGCGCATCGGTCTGGAGCTGCTGGACGTGCTGGAGGCGGCGCACGGCCACGGCATCACGCACGGCGAGCTGAGCCCGGGGAAGGTGTTCGTGCGCGAGGAGGGCACGGTCGTCGTCACCGGCTTCGGGCTGGCCGGCGCCACCCTCGCCCCGCGGCTGACCGCGCCCTCGTACGCCTCGCCCGAGCAGGCCCGCGACGAGCGGATCGGGCCCGCGGCCGACCTGTGGACGCTGGGCGCGATCCTCTACACGATGGTGGAGGGTCGTCCGCCGTTCCGTGACCGGGGCCGGCCCGAGACGACGCTGCGGGGCGTGGACCGCCTCCCGCTGCGCACCCCGGTGCGCGCCGGTCCGCTCGCGCAGGCCGTGCAGGGGCTGCTGCGCAAGAACTCCAGGGAGCGGCTGACCCGCCCGGTGGTCCGTGAGGCCCTCACCCGGGTGCTGACCGAGGACCCCGACACGGCCGTTCGCGACGTGCCCCGGCCCCGGCTGCGGGGCGCGTGCGCCGCCGCCCGGCACGCGAGCCGCGAGTGGAGCCGGCGGACGATGATCGCCGGCACCGCGCTGGCCGTCGTCACCGTCACGGTCGCCGTCCTGGCGGCCACCCACGGGCTGCCCGGCACCGGCGGCGACTCGGCCACCGGGTCCGGCCGGCGCCCGTCGGTCCCCGCGTCACCGCCCGCCGGAGACACGACGCCCTCCTCCCCCGCTCCCCCGCCGAGCGGGTCCCCGCCCGCCTCTCCCGCTCCCTCGGCCTCGCCCTCCCGGCCCGGCGGCTCCGTCCCGGCCGGGTTCCGCCGGTACGAAGCGCCGGAGGGCTTCTCAGTGGCCCTCCCCGAGGGCTGGCGCCGGCTGGACACCTCCCGGGCGCCGGACGGGGCCTACCGGGTCGTCCTGGGCGCGGCCGGCGACCCGCGCGCCCTCGCGGTCACCTACAGCGAGCGCGCCGGCCAGGATCCCGTGGCGGTGTGGCGCGACGACGTCGAACCGGGACTGCGGCGGTCGGACGGCGAGTACCGCCGGATCGGTGGGATCCGGGCGACGACGTACCGGGGCCGCGAGGCGGCGGACATGGAATGGGTCGCCCAGGACGACGGCGCCCTGCTGCGCACTTTCGGCCGCGGATTCCTGCTCGGCGCGGGGCGCAGCTTCTCGCTGCGCTGGACGGCGCCCGCGGACGACTGGGACGCCACGGCGAACGAGAAGGCGCTCGCCACCGTGCTCGACACGTTCCGGGAGGGCACGGACCGGCGCGCGTGAGCACCAGGGCCGTTTTCGCTCCGTCCCGCCGGGGACTCGCCGGTCATGGTGCAAATCGGATACACGATGATGACCGAGCAGGCCGGCCCCCGTGAGCTCGTCGGCCATGTGGTGCGCGCCGAGGAGGTGGGGTTCGACTTCTCGGTGACCTCGGACCACTACTTCCCGTGGCTGCGCGCGCAGGGCCACTCGCCGTACGCGTGGAGCGTGCTGGGCGCGGCGGCGCAGGCGACCTCCCGCATCCCGCTGATGACCTACGTGACGTGTCCGACGTTCCGCTACCACCCGGCGGTGGTGGCGCAGAAGGCGGCGACGGTGCAGTTGCTGTCCGAGGGCCGGTTCCGGCTGGGGCTCGGCTCGGGCGAGAACCTGAACGAGCACGTGGTGGGCGGCGGCTGGCCGTCGGTCGACGTACGGCACGAGATGCTCCAGGAGGCCGTGGAGATCATCCGGGCGCTGTTCGAGGGCGGCCACGTGAACCACCGCGGCACGCACTTCGACGTGGAGTCGGCGCGGCTGTGGGACGTGCCGGACAGCCCGCCGCCCATCGGCATCGCCGTCTCCGGGGAGCGCTCCTGCAAGCTCGCCGGCGAGCACGCCGACCTGTTGATCGCCACCGAGCCCAAGCAGGGGCTGCTGGAGTCCTTCGACCGGCACGGCGGCAGCGGCAAGCCACGCGTCGGCCAGCTGCCGGTGTCCTACGACCCCGACCGGGACACGGCGATCAAGCGTGCCCACGCGCAGTTCCGCTGGTTCGGCAGCGGCTGGAAGGTCAACTCGGAACTTCCGCACCCGGACTCCTTCGAGGCGGCCACCCAGTTCGTCACCCCGGACGACGTCGCCGAGTCGATCCCGTGCGGCGACGACCCGGACGCCTTCGTGGCGGCCGTACGCCCCTATGCCGAGGCCGGGTTCACCGAGATCGCCCTGGTGCAGATCGGCGGCGAGACCCAACCCGCCTTCCTGGACTGGTCGGAGAAGACCCTGCTGCCCGCACTCCGCGAGGCGCTGGGCGGCTCGTGACGTCCGGCCGGGAAACCCGGCCGGTGACGATTCACCCGTCCGACTGAGCATCTTGTGGACGCGCGGGGTACTAGAGGGCTCTACGTCCGTTTCCCTGGAGGCTCCTGTCGTGAACTCCCTCGTGCGCAAGACGCTGGTCGTGCAGCTCCAGGCGGGCGACGCCGAACGCTGCCCGGTGCTCGCCCACCTCGGCTACGACGCGGCGGACCCGTTCGCGCTCACCGTGGTGTTCAGCCACGACGGCCGCGTGCTCGCCCGCTGGACGCTGGACCGGGAGATGGTGGGCGACGGACTGACCCGTCCGGTCGGTGTGGGGGACGTGCGGCTGCGGCCCGAGTCGCGGGGCGTGTGGGACGAGTTGCGCATCGAACTGCTCGGCGACGCCCGGCCGGACGGCGAGCGCCACCGCGCCGTGGTGTTCGTGTGGGCGGCGGCTGTCGAGGCCTTCCTGCGCGAGACGTACGACGTGGTCCGTCCGGGGCGGGAGGAAGTGCGCGTCGACGACTTCCTCGCGGAGCTGATGGCCGAGGGCTGACCGCCCGCCCTCAGCGGGACGTGTGGCGGTACCGGGTCCACAGCGGGATCCCGAACCAGCACAGCAGGTACCAGAAGACGACGCCGGCCACGAGGTAGGGCACGAAACCGTCGTCGGTCGCGACGCGCAGGATCAGCAGGAGCGAGCAGGCCGTCGTCGCGAGCAGCAGCACGAGGCCGAGCACGGTCAGCCGGGATGCCCACCGCACCGCCTGCGGCTTCACGCGCCGCCCCGAGACGAGGCGGTGCAGGGAGACCGGCCCGATCAGGGCGCCGGTCGTCACGGCGCCGAGGACGACCGTGATCAGGTAGATCATCTGGTCGGTGTCCGAGAGGTCGTCGTACTTGGGCTGGAACACGACGGTGAGCAGGAAGCCGAACAGGATCTGTACGCCCATCTGCGCGACGCGGACCTCCTGGATCAGCTCCGTCCACATCCGGTCCGCCCGCTCCTCCTCGGTCTCGTTGCGCCCTCTGCGCCGCACCGACCCCTCAGCCGCGTCCGTCACGTTTCCTCCCGTTGCCGTGGCCTGCGTCCTCTTCCCTCTTCCCGGGTTCCCCACCCTCAGGCGCCCTGTCGGCGCGACGGGCTCACGGTTTGAGTGATCGGGAGACGGTTACACGGGCCGGGACCGATGCAGGCTGCCGGGAGGATGGCGAAGGATGTCCGACACTCAGCTCACCGTGACGCTCAGCGGCGGCGGCGTGGACGACGCGCGGGCGGTCGTCCGCGCACTGGAGGACGTCTTCGGGGCGCCCGACGCCATGCCGGCCGACGAGCGCGCGACAGTGCGCACCGCGACCTTCGACTCCCCGGACACTCCGGAGGCGTCCACGCGGTCCCGGGCGGGCGCCCCGCTGTCCGCGCCGGTGACGGTCACCGTGCAGGGGACGCCGCAGGCCGTCGAGGCGGCGAGCCGGACCCTGGCCCACGCCTTCAGCACCCGGAACGAGGGCGCGGCCTCCGGCGACCAGGAGCGGGAACGGCAGTTGCTCCTGGTGCCGTGAGGCGGGTGACCGACCGCTACCAGCGGCCCTCGACCTGGTCCTTGATCCGGCGGTCGTAGAGGTCACGGACGGCCGCGAGGGTCTGATCGGACAGCTCCGGAAGCCGGGCGGCTTCCGTGTTGGCGCGGGCCTGCTCCGGTGAACGGGCGCCGGGGATCACGGTGGTCACGCCGGGCTGCTGGATGATCCAGCGCAGCGCCAGCTGGGCCGGGGTGTATCCCTCGGGGGCGAGCGCGGCGAACTCCGCGGCGGCTTCCACACCGGTGGCGAAGTCGACGCCGGAGAAGGTCTCGCCCTGGTCGAAGGCCTCGCCGTGCCGGTTGAAGTTGCGGTGGTCGTTGGCGGCGAAGACCGTGTCCCGGGTGTACTTGCCGGACAGCAGGCCGGAGGCCAGCGGCACTCGCGCGATGATGCCGACGCCGGCCTCGCGGGCCGCCGGAAGGACCTCGCGCAGCGGCTTCATCCGGAACGGGTTGAGGATGATCTGCACGCTCGCCACGTTCGGCCGGGCGATCGCGGTCAGCGCCTCCTCGCAGGTCTCCACGCTGACGCCGTAGGCGGCGACGCGCTCCTCCTCGACCAGGGTGTCCAGGGCGTCGAAGACCTCGTCGCTGGAGTAGACGGGGGTGGGCGGGCAGTGGAGCTGCACCAGGTCGATGACGTCGACGCCGAGGTTGCGGCGGGAGCGGTCGTTCCACTCCCGGAAGTTGTCGAGTACGTAGTTCTGCGGGATCTGCTCGACCCGGCGGCCCATCTTGGTGGCGACCAGCACGTGCAGGTCGGGCCGGCCGCGCAGGAACGTGGCGATGGTCTCCTCGCTGCGTCCGTCGCCGTAGACGTCGGCGGTGTCGAAGAAGGTCACCCCGGATTCGGCCGCCGCCTCCAGCACCGTGAGTGCTTCCTTGTCATCGACGTCTCCCCAGTCCGCGCCGAGTTGCCAGGTGCCGAGGCCGATCACCGAGGCGTGCTGGTGCGACCTGTCGAATGTGCGCTCGTCCATGCGCGCCAGTCTGTCATCCGGTGCCTTCCCGCACCGCCTCGGGACGGTGCGGGAAGGCGGTTCAGCCGCGGGCGGCCAGGTTCCGCGCCTGCACCGTCCGCGCGATCCTGGATCCCAGCGTGCGCTTGAGGCGCCGCAGCGCCTGCGACTGTCCGGCCGCGCGGTCGATCCGGTAGTACAACCTGGGCGGGACGTGCGGCAGCAGCGGCGAGTGGCGCTGGCCGAGCAGGGCGAACATCTCCTGCGGGGGGAGCCCGATGTAGCGGGGCAGGTTCTCGTACCACCGGGCGCTGTAGCGGGCCGCGCTCTGCACCGGCAGCAGGGCCGCTCTGCGTTCGCGTTCGTAGCGGGCGAGGGCGCCCTGGAGGGTGTCCGGCTCGCGGAGTGCGGTGGCCAGGGCCATGGCGTCCTCCAGGGCGAGGGTGGTGCCGGCGCCGATGGAGTAGTGCGTGGTGTGGGCGGCGTCGCCGAGCAGGACGAGGTTGTCGCGGGACCAGGTGCGGTTGGTGAGGGTGCGGAAGGTCAGCCACGAGGCACCGGCGCCGGAACCGGCCCGGCGGCCGGTGAGCGGGTGGCCGTCCAGGACGTCGGCGAACAGCTTCTCCAGCAGGATCAGCCCCTCGGCCTCGTCGGCCCGGTCCAGCCCGAGCCCGGTCCAGGTCTCGGGCGCGCACTCGACGACGCAGGTGCTGCCCTCGGGGCCGTAGCCGTAACCGTACGCCCAGATCCAGCCGTGCTCGGTCTCGGTGAAGGCGAAGGTGAACGCGTCGAACACCTTGGTGGTGCCGAGCCAGATGTAGTGGTTGCGCCCCGCCCGGACCTCGGTGCCGAAGTGCCCGGCGTGCCGGGTGCGCACGGCGCTGCCCACTCCGTCGGCCGCCACGACGAGGTCGGCTTCGGGGAGCCGGTCGGCGGTGATCTCGTGCTCGTGCTCCAGGCGCACGCCCAGGGAGCGGGCGCGGGCGGCGAGGATCTCCAGGAGCCGGTGGCGGCCGATGCCGAAGCCCTCGTCGCCGCGGTGCCGGACGGCCCGGTCGCCCACGTGGGCGACGCCGTCGCGCCAGCGGACGGAGTGCTCCTCGACGGCGCGCGCGGAGTGGGGGTCGTGCTCGTGGAGCCGGTCGAGCAGACCGCGCCAGTAGGTCACGCCCCAGCCGTAGGTGGACCCCTCGGGATTGCGCTCGTGGACGGTGATGTCGTGGGACGGGTCCTGCCGTTTCAGCAGGATCGACAGGTACAGGCCGGCGGGCCCGCCGCCGACGCAGGCGACCTTCACATTCACCCCTGGAATGCACTCAAAACGGGCATAACGCTACGCAGAGTACAGAGGAGTGGGACGGTGTCGCGTGACCCGCCCGGCGCGGGTCGCGCGCCGGGCGGCCGTCCGACGCTCCCGCCGCTAGCCCGCCGCGGCCGTGCGGCACTCCGGGTGGCCCCAGCCCTGGTCGTTCTTCGCGATGGACTCACCGGCCGCGTACGACCGGCCGCACAGGCAGCGCCCGGGGAACTTCGCCTTGATGGTGCGCGCCGAGCCGCCGCCGCTCTTGCGGGCGGTGCCCGCTCCCCGGCGCGGTGCCTTCTTCGCCGGGACGTCCGGTGCGGGCGGCGGCTCGGGGGAGCCGAGTTCGCTGCCCGCGGGCTCCTGCACGACGGCCGCCTGGCTGGCGGCACGGTCGGCGAAGTCGTTGAGCCGGTCGCCGTCGACCTGGTGGGCGGGCACGTAGCGGAAGTCGACCGAGCGGCCGTCGAGCAGTTCGTCGATGCGCACGACCAGCTCCTGGTTGGCGACCGGCTTGCCGGCCGCCGTCTTCCAGCCGTTGCGCTTCCAGCCGGGCAGCCAGGTGGTGACGGCCTTCATGGCGTACTGCGAGTCCATCCGGACCTCGAGGGGCACGCCGGGGTCGGTCGCGGCCAGCAGGCGCTCCAGCGCCGTGAGTTCGGCGATGTTGTTGGTGGCCCGGCCCAGCGGCCCGGCCTCCCAGCGCACCGGGGTCTCCGACGCGTCGGCGACGACCCAGGCCCAGCCGGCCGGGCCCGGGTTTCCCTTCGAAGCCCCGTCGCACGCGGCCACAACACGTTCAAGCATGCGCCCGATCATGCCATGGCGCGGCGGGGTGTCCGGACCGGGTTCCGGAGACCGCCGTGACCTTCGCGTCTCCCCCCTCGGTCCGCGTGACGCCGACCACCGGAACCAGGCGCGGTCGCCGTGGTGCGCGACGGTTCACTCCCCGGCGTATGCCTTCTCGAGTGCGGCGATGTCGAGCTTGCGCATCGACATCATGGCCTGGTTGGCCCGCGCGACCTTCGTGGCGTCGGGGTCGCGGAACATCTCCTCGAGCCGGCCCGGGACGACCTGCCAGGAGACGCCGAACCGGTCCTTGACCCAGCCGCAGGGGCCCTCCTCGCCGCCGTTCTCCGTGAGCCTGGCCCAGTAGTGGTCGACCTCCTCCTGGTCGTCGCAGGTGATCTGGAAGGAGATCGCCTCGTTGAACCGGAACTCCGGACCGCCGTTGAGGGCGACGAACCGCTGGCCGTTGGCCGTGAAGTCGACGGTGAGCACGGTGCCGGCGGGCTGGTGCGCCCCTTCGGGGTAGCGGGTGACGGCACCGATGCCGGAGTTCTTGAAGAGGGAGACGTAGAAGTGGGCGGCCTCCTCCGCCTGGCCGTCGAACCAGAGACACGTGGTGAATCCGTCGGTGTTCATGAGTACCTCCCGGGCGCGGAACACGGTCACCACTGTCGACCGTCGGGATCCGGAGAACTCATCGGTGGCGCGCGCCCCGTCCCGGGCCTCCCGGCACGCTCCGCCCGGACGCTCCGGCCGGACGCTCTGCCCGTGGCGAATCTGCCGCGGGCAGAGAAAGGGCTCTTCGCCGCCGCGGCGGGCCAAGAGTGGAGGAAACGCGGCGGCAACGGCCGCGTACGACTCGCCCGACGACTCGACAAGGAGCGCCGATGTCTCCACTCATCACCGGTCGCGCGCCGGCCGCACTGCCCCGGGCGGAGGAGGGCGACACCCCTCCCTCCCGGTTCGACGACCACCTGGCCGCGCAGTTGCTCGCGCAGCGGATCGTGCTGCTGGGCACCCAGGTCGACGAGGTCTCCGCGAACCGGGTCTGCGCCCAGCTGCTGATCCTTTCCGCGGAGGACCCGCGCACCGACATCAGCCTGTACATCAACAGCCCCGGCGGCTCGGTGCACGCGGGGCTCGCCATCTACGACACCATGCGGCTGATCCCCAACGACGTGTCGACGCTCGCCATGGGGTTCGCCGCCAGCATGGGACAGTTCCTGCTGAGCGTCGGCACCCCCGGCAAGCGGTACGCCCTGCCGAACGCGCGCGTCATGATGCACCAGCCGTCGGGGGGCATCGGCGGCACCACCGCCGACATCGAGATCCAGGCGGAAAGCCTGGAGTTCACCAAGCGGACCATCGAGCGGATCACCGCGGAGCACACCGGCCAGACTCCGGAGACCATCTCCCGGGACGGCGACCGGGACCGCTGGTTCACGGCCGAGGAGGCCAGGGAGTACGGGATGGTGGACCGGGTCCTGGAGTCCCTCGCGGACGTCCGCCCGGCCGCCGCGCGACCGAGGATGGGACTGCGGTGATGGGGAGCTACACGATTCCGAACGTCGTCGAGCGGACCCCGCAGGGCGAGCGGTCCTTCGACGTCTTCAGCCGGCTGCTGAACGAGCGGATCATCTTTCTGGGCACCGAGATCGACGACGGCGTCGCCAACGTGGTCATCGCGCAGCTCCTCCATCTGGAGTCGGCGGCCCCGGAGAGCGAGATCGCCGTCTACATCAACTCCCCCGGCGGCTCCTTCACGTCACTGATGGCCATCTACGACACGATGACGTTCGTCCAGGCGCCGATCTCCACGTTCTGCGTCGGGCAGGCGGCCTCCACCGCGGCGGTGCTGCTGGCCGGCGGTGATCCGGGGCGTCGGTTCGTGCTGGAGCACGCGCGGGTCCTGCTCGGCCAGCCGGCCTCCGGCGGACAGCGCGGCACGGCCTCCGACCTGGCGCTCCGGGCCAAGGAGATGGTGCGGATCCGGGCGCAGGTCGAGGAGGTGCTGGCCCGGCACACGCACCACGACACGGCGACACTGCGCGCGGACATGGACCGCGACAAGGTGTTCACCGCCGAGGAGGCGGTGGCGTACGGGCTGGCCGACGAGGTGCTCAGCCGGCGACTGGTGCGGGTGTGAGCGACGGGACGGCGCCGCGCGGTCCGCGGGGCGCCGTCCCGTGCGGCGGTCAGGCGGCCAGGCACATCCCGTCGAACCGGGCGCCGGACGCACCGGGCCCCCGGCCGGGGCCGGAGTGCCGGGAGGCGAGCCGGACCAGCTCTCCCTGAGCCCGCGCCAGCAGGTCGCCGAGGCCCAGTCCGAGGGCGCCCGCGGCGGCGGCCAACACCTCCGAGGACGCCTCCTTGCGACCGCGCTCCACCTCGGAGAGGTACGGCATGGAGATCCGGGCGGTCTCCGCGACCTCCTTCAGGGTGCGTTCCTGGGCGAGGCGCTCCTGCCGCAGGATGCCGCCCACAAGATCGCGCCACAAGGGCTCACGGACGGCGGGCCGCCTTCGTTCCACAGCCGTCGGCGGAGCGGTGGGGCGGGCCTGAGGGCGCGTGGCCCGGGGGCGCATGGGAATGACGCGGGCTTCGTTCGGCACGTGGCTGGTCACCTCCTCAGCCTAGGATCCCGGCCGGGCGGCGGAAGGGGGCGGCGTTCAGCCCAGAGGGAAATCCCCGGGTGCCGGTCGCGGCCGGCGGGGCTACCCTGGGGACGGACACATCACTCCGCGAAGGCGCCGCGGCACCCGATTTCCGCCTCCCGTGAAAATGAGAGGCATGTGCCGCAGCCACCCGGGTATCCGCAAGCGGGAAGAGCCTAGGGAGACGCCAACCGTGACTTTCGTGGGAGAGGTAATGGAGACCGCCGTGATCCGGCCGGAAGCGCAGGTCGTCGAAGAGACCACCGGGAGCGGGACGGATGACGGATCACTGCCGGGTGGCGTGGACCCCCGCACCGTGGCTCCGCGTGACGCACGGCAGCTGTCGCGTCAGTTCTTCCAGCGCCTGACGGAACTCGAAGAGGGCACGCACGAGTACCAGTACGCGCGCAACACCCTGATCGAGATGAACATGTCGCTCGTGCGGTTCGCCGCCGGCCGCTTCCGCGGTCGCGGGGACGACATGGAGGACATCGTCCAGACCGGCATGATCGGCCTCATCAAGGCCATCGACCGGTTCGAGCTGTCGCGCGAGGTGGAGTTCACGTCCTTCGCGCTGCCGTACATCGTCGGCGAGATCAAGCGGTTCTTCCGGGACACCACGTGGGCGGTGCACGTGCCGCGGCGGCTCCAGGAGCTGCGCGTGGAGCTCGCCAAGGCCCGCGAGGAACTCTCCTCCCGCCTGGACCGCGAGCCCACCGTCGCCGAACTCGCCACGCTGATGAACATCAGCGAGAACGAGGTGATCGAGGGACAGATCGCGTCCAACGGCTACAACTCCTCCTCGCTGGACGCGGCACTGACCGGCGACGGACCCGACAGCGGCGAGTCGGTGCTGGCCGACTTCATCGGCGTGGAGGAGGACGGGCTGCGGCTCGTCGAGGACTTCCACTCGCTCGCCCCGCTGATGGCCGAGCTCAGTGAGCGGGACCGGCAGATCATCCACATGCGGTTCGTCGAGGAGGCCACCCAGGCGGAGATCGGCGAACAGCTCGGCTGCTCGCAGATGCACGTGTCCCGGCTGATCAAGCGGATCATCACCCGGCTGCGCGAGGGCATGCTGGGCGAGCTGGGCTGCGCCTGAGGGAAACCCGGGAAGCGGACGCGACAAGCCGCCCCACACACCGGAAGTGGGGCGGTGCGTTCACGCCTCGGTGAGGGGCACCAGGGCCTTGACCCGCTTCCCGACCGGCACGCGTTCGACGACGACCGCCTCCGCCAGGGCGTGGACGATCTCCAGCCCGTGCCGGCCGACGCGCTCGGGATCACGGGGGTAACGCTCGGGCACGGCGCCGCTGCTGTCGTAGACGGTGACGGCCACCGAGGCGGGCGTGCCCTCCAGCTCCAGGATGTACGGCCCCTTGCTGTGTCGGTCCGCGTTGGTGATCAGCTCGCTCACCACCAGCAGCACCGCGCCGTCGGCCCGCGGGCCGATCGTGGCGCACCACTCGGTCCTGAGCCGGTCGAGGAAGAGCGAGGCGAAGGAACGTGCCTGCGCTATGCACCCCGGTTCACCGGAGTAGTGTGCCGCCCGCCTCAGCGGCTCAACGGGTACGTCGAAACCAGTCGGTATCACTGCCCCGTCCAGGTACTCGGTCATGCGTTTCTCTCTCGGAAGCCGGACTGGCCGGACGCTGCTGCACCTGTCCTCGTACCCCGGACCCGGCCTCGCAGTCCCCCTGCGCTCGTACTGCGGGCATCGTCACAGTGGCGCGGGGAACCCGGGTGGCGGGAGAGGGTGCGGGAAGGGCGTGCGATGAACGAACTGATGGCCGCGCGAAGCATCACCACCCGGCCGGTGGTCACCCTCGGCGGCGATGCCGTCGCCCACGTCAAGGACACCGTATGCGACGCCGACGCGAGCCGGATCACCGGTTTCACCCTGAGCGGGCGGGGGCTGCTGTCGGGCCCGCTGAAGGAGGGTCTGCCCTGGTCGGCGGTGTGGGCGCTGGGGCACGACGCGGTGATGATCCGCGACCGGCGGGGCCTGGTGAGCGCCGCGGCCATGACGGCGCCGCAGCAGACGCTCCGGGCCCGGGTCCTGGGGGCGCGGGTCCTCACGGAGGCCGGTGACGAGGTCGGCACCGTGCTCGACGTCGTGGTGGAAGGCGGCACCGGTGGGTGGGTCGTCGGTTTCCGGGTGGCGGCGAGCAGAGGCTTCGTTCCGGGCCGGACCCGGCACCGGCGCCGGGTGTACGTGCCGCGCGGCGAGTCGCTCACGGTCTCCGGCCGGTCCCTCGTCCTGCCCGGGGCGGCCGTCCGGCACGTCGCCGACGATCTCCCCGGTTTCACGGCCCTGGTCGGCGGTGTTCCCGGCCCGTGGAAGGGCTCCCTGCCGTGATGCTGTTCACCGAGGTGCGGGGGCTGCCGGTCCTGGCGCCGGCCCGGGCCGGGCGGATCGGCACCGTGACGTCCCTGGCCGTCGACGTCGCGTCCGGCGCGGTGAGCCACGTCCGGTTCCGCGGGGGCCGTCTGCGCGGCGAGACGGTGCTGCCCTGGGAGGCGGTGCGCTCGATCGGCCCGGGCGCCCTCCGGGTCGAGTCCGCCGACGCCGCCCCGGGCACCGGCCCGCCGTGCCACGACCTGCTGGACCGTCGGGTCCTGACCGACGCGGGCACCGAACACGGCACGGTGCTGGACGTGGCGTTCGACACGGAGACGGGACGTCTCCTCGCGGTCTTCACGACCCGGGGCGAAGTACCGGCGAACCGGCTGCTGGGCCTCGGCGACCACGCCCTCGTCGTCCGGGCGGGCTGAGCCAGGGCGCCGGGCGGTCCCCCGGTCCCCGGGTGGGCCGGGCTGACGCACGGCGCCCGTGGCCCCGGGTGGGCCGTGCGGTGCGTCGGCCGGCCGGGGGCTGCCCGATGGTGCGGCCGGCGGACGCGGACGGTCCTTCCGGCGCGCGCCCGCGGCCGGTGCTGCTTAGCGTGGCAGCGTGAGTTCGCGAACCCCACCCGGCACGACGGGACAGGCGGTCGCCCGTCATGGCTGGCCGCAGGCCCTGGTCACGGTGGTGGCCGGGCTGGTCGCCATGTGGGTGGTGGCCGCGCTCGGGCTGTGGGCGGCCGGCGCCGCGGACCTGCCCGACAACGCCTTCCCCCGGGTCGTCACGGCGACCGTCGTCACCGCCGTGGGCGGTGCGCTGGAACTGTCCGGTGACGCCGGAGGGTTCGCCGACACCGACGCGGGGCTGACCGTGCTCCCGCTGTCCGTCACCCTGACCGGCGCGCTGGTGATCGCCCGGGGCTTTCTGCGACCGCTGCGCCACCGGGCCGTCACCGGCACCCCGGAACTGGCCGGGTGGGCCGGACGCATCGCCGTGCTGTGGCTGCTCGCCCTCCTCGGCTCGGCCTTCGCCGCCCGCCAGACCTTCGAGGTCTCCCTCGGCGAAGGCGTCCTGGACGACCTCGGCGACCTGTTCGGCGTCACTCCGACGGTCGGCTTCACCACGGACGTGCCGCTGACCGTCCTCTTCGGGCTGCTGTGGCTGGCCGGGGTGCTCGTGACGGCTCTACTGGTCTCGCGCGGGGCGCCGTTGCCCGGGCGGCTGCTGCGGCTGCGGACGTCGGTGCGGCCGGCGGCGTACGCGATGGTCGTGTTGCTGCTCGCGTACGTCGTCGTCGGCCTCGTCGTCGGGCTGGTCGTCGCGGCGACGCGGGGGCACCCCGCCGACACCTTCGCCGTCCTGCTGCTCGGTCTGCCGAACCTGGCGTGGCTCGCGCTGGCGATCGGCCTCGGTGCCACCTGGGACGGGCGCGTGGAGGGACCGTTCGGGCTGCCGATGCCGCAGGTGCTCGACGAGGTGCTGCGCGGGCCGGACGTCTCGACGCTGAACGTGGGCACGCTCGCCGAGCACGACGGGCGGATGTGGTGGCTCGTGGTCGTCGCGGCGGTGCTGCTCCTGGCGGCCGGGGTCGTCCTCGCCTCCCGCTCCCCGACCCGGGTGCCGGCCTGGCTGCACGCCGTGCACATGGCCGTGGCGCTGGCGCTGACGGTTCTCGTGATCGGGCTCGTCGGCCGGATCTCCGCGCACTACGGCCTGTCGGTGCTCGGCATCGGCGACCTGGGCGGCGGACTGTCCGGACGGCTCTTCCTGCGGCCGCGTCCGTGGAGTGCGGCCGGTCTCGCACTGTTGTGGGGGTTCGTCGCCGGGTTCCTCGGCGCGTCGCTCGCGCGGTGGGCGGGCCGGCGCGGTGGCAGGAGCTCCACTCGGTCCGGATGACACCGTCGGAGGGCGCTCGGGCGGCTCAGGCGACGGGGACGACCAGGGGCGGGGACGCCCGCTGCATGCGCAGCGCGTCCACGGACTCCGCCATGAGTTCGTACTCGGTGGTGTCGTCGCTGGTGGCGATGCGCACCAGGCGCCCCGCGGCCAACTCGTCGGCGACCCTCTCCTGTTGGACGTCGTCGGCGCACCATGCGCGCATGACACGCGGCACGTCGGGAGCGTCGTCGGCGACCGGAGTCAGGGCGCCGCGCGGTAAGTGGGGGGTGTCGGGCTGCGGATCGAGCCGCTCGGCGATCCAGGACGCGCGGTCGCGCAGCCACCACAGGGCGAGGGCGAGGGTGGGAGCCCGGTAGGTTCCCAGGGGTACACCGATGCGCCGGCCGTCACAGACACCGTAGGCGGTGACATGGCACAGGAACTCGTCGTGCACTGCTCCCCTCCCCCCGTCGCCTGCCCCTGCCGGTCGGGCACGGCGTCCGTGCGGCTCGTGTGCTGTGCGTGAGGACGCTGTCGCATGGTGTGAGACGCCCTAGAGGTGAGTATGTTCACTACTGAACCACTGTCACCATGAATTTCCGGCCAGTCTCCTGGCATATTCACGGCACTTGATGGCCGAAAACCCGCGGCGCGCGATCCCGTCTCCATCCCCCCGGGCGCGCCCTCTTCCCGGCCTCGGAGGCGCGCCCGCATGACCTCCGGGGTAATCGACGGCGCGGACGGGTGCGGGCATGGTTGAGCTACCGGGTCGCCGCGACCGGCATCCGGTACCCGACCTGCGTGTTCGCACCGATGGAGGCTGATCGACATGTCCGCAACCACTCGCCGCTACGAGGACGCCGTCGCCCGCTACTTCGAGGCCTGGAACGCCGGGCCGGACGCCCTGGCCAAGGCGGTCGCCGCGGCCTGGACCAATGACGGCGGCTACACCGACCCCCTGGCGGACGTCCGCGGCCACGAGCAGATCGCCGCCGTGATCACGGCGGCGCACGAGCAGTTCCCGGGCTTCGTCTTCCGGCTGTCGGGTGCCGTGGACGGGCACCACGACACGGCGCGCTTCTCCTGGGAACTGGTGAGCGAGGCCGACGGCTCGGCACCCGTGGCCGGATCCGACGTCATCACGCTGGACGGCGAGGACCGGATCCGGTCCGTGTTCGGCTTCCTCGACCGGGTGCCCGCCGGAGCGTGACCCTCGGCGGCGACCGGTTCCGCCGCTCCTTTCGAGGAGCGGCTCGGCCGAGCGCCCCTACCGCGTGACGATCTCGTCGATGCCGGCCAGTTCGTCGGCGTCGAAGTCCAGGTTCCCGATGGCCGACACGCTGTCCTCCAGCTGCCGCGGGCTGCTCGCGCCGACCAGGGCGGACGTCACGCGGCCCTCGCGCAGCACCCACGCCAGGGCCATCTGGGCCAGCGACTGGCCGCGGGACTTGGCGATCTCGTCCAGGGCGCGGAGCTTGCCCACCAGTTCCCCGGTGACCGCGTCGGAGTTCAGGAAGGGGCTGTCGCTCGCGGCGCGCGAGTCCTCCGGGATGCCGTCGAGGTAGCGGCCCGTCAGCAGACCCTGTTCCAACGGGGAGTAGGCGATGGAGCCGACCCGCAGCTCGTCGAGGGCGTCCAGGAGGCCGCTGGTCTCGGGGCGGCGGTCGAGCATCGAGTAGCGCGGCTGGTGGATCAGCAGCGGGGTGCCCAGCTCGGCGAGGATGCGGGCGGCCTCGCGGGTCTGCTCCGGCGAGTAGTTGGAGACGCCGACGTAGAGCGCCTTGCCCTGCTGCACCGCCGTGTGCAGTGCGCCCATCGTCTCCTCCAGGGGAGTGTCCGGGTCGGGGCGGTGCGAGTAGAAGATGTCGACGTACTCCAGGCCCATCCGGGACAGGCTCTGGTCGAGGGAGGAGAGCAGGTACTTGCGCGAGCCCCACTCGCCGTACGGGCCGGGCCACATCAGATAGCCGGCCTTGGTGGAGATGACCAGCTCGTCGCGGTACGGCGCGAAGTCGGCCCGCAGCGCCTCGCCGAGGGCGGACTCGGCGGAGCCGGGCGGCGGGCCGTAGTTGTTGGCGAGGTCGAAGTGGGTGACGCCGAGGTCGAAGGCGCGGCGGAGGATGGCGCGCTGGGTCTCGACGGGGCGGTCGGGGCCGAAGTTGTGCCACAGGCCGAGCGAGAGCGCGGGCAGCTTCAGGCCGCTGCGTCCGGTGCGCCGGTAGGGCATCTCCGCGTAGCGGTCGGGGTGTGCGGTGTACAACGCGACTCCAGAGGGGTTGGCACCCGGGTACGGGGCATGTGTGTAACCGCCTCCCACTCTGGCGTGACCTGCGAGCAGTGGTCCAACAGAAGAATCCGATGAGATTGTGCGGCTACGCTTCTGAGTCATGGAACTGCGTCATCTCCAGCACTTCGTGGCCGTCGCCGAGGACCAGCACTTCACCCGTGCGGCCGAACGGCTGCTGGTGTCCCAGTCCGGCCTGTCCGCCTCCATCCGGGCGTTGGAGCGGGAGCTGCGGGCACCGCTGTTCGTGCGCACGACCCGCCGGGTGACGCTGACGGAGGCGGGGCGGGCGCTGCTGGGCGAGGCGCAGCGCATCCTCGCGCAGGTGCGCTCGGCGCACGAGGCCGTCGCCGCGGTGCAGGGCGTGCTGCGCGGCACGCTGTCGCTGGGCACCGAGCAGTGCATCGCCGGGGTGCCGGTCGCCGGACTGCTGGCCGCGTTCCGGCGCCGGCATCCGGACGTGGAGATCCGGCTGCGGCAGGCGGGCTCGGGCGAACTGGCTGAGGAGGTCGCGGCGGGGCGGCTCGACCTTGCCTTCGCCTACCGGACGCAGGCGGACTCGGACCAGTTGCGGTCCGTGTCGCTGGCCGGCGAGCCGATGACGGTGCTCTGCCACCCCGAGCACCGCCTGGCGGCGCACGGGGCGGTGCTGACCCCGCAGGACCTGGCCGACGAGGTGTTCGTCGACTTCCACCCCGACTGGGGCCCGCGCCGGGTCACGGACACCGCCTTCGCCGAGGCAGGCGTGCGTCGGACCGTCGCGCTGGAGGTGAACGACGTGCACGGTCTGCTGGACCTGCTCGACGAGAACCTCGGCATCGCGGTCGTGCCGCGCCATTTCCGGCACAAGCGGGCGTCCCTGACCTCGCTGCCCCTCGCGGACGGCGACGAGAGCGCGTACGAGACCATCGCGCTGCTGCCGCCGGCCCAGTCCACCAGCCCGGCGGCGCGGGCGCTCATGGGGCTGCTGGATACGGCGAGCGGCTGAGTACGGACTGCGCGATGGTGGACGCATGCATGCGAAGGACATCCTCATCGAGGCGTACGGCCGCATCCAGGAAGAAGTCCACGCCGCCGTCGAGGGCCTGGACCCCGACGGCCTGAACGCCCGCCCGGCCGACGACGCCAACTCCGTCGCGTGGCTGGTCTGGCACCTCACCCGGGTTCAGGACGACCACGTCGCGGACGCCTTCGGGCTCGACCAGGTGTGGCTGACCGGGGAGTGGGAGAAGCGTTTCGGGCTCGGCCTGCCCCGCCTCGACACCGGGTACGGCCACAGCCCGGCGAAGGTCGCGAAGGTCCGGGTCGACTCCCCCGAGCTGCTGACCGGCTACTACGACGCGGTGCACGAGCAGACGCTCGGGGCCCTGCGCTCCCTGGCCGCCAAGGACCTGGAGCGGATCGTGGACGAGAACTGGGACCCGCCGGTCACGCTCGGCGCGCGCCTGGTCAGCGTCCTGTCCGACGATCTCCAGCACGTCGGACAGGCCGCCTATGCGCGCGGGCTCGTTCAGAGCGCGGCTTCGTAACCCGGCAGGACGACGTCCTCGATCAGGGCCCTGCGCTCGTCGAACGGGACGAAGGCGCTCTTCACCGCGTTCACGGTGACCGTGCGCAGATCCTCGACGGTCCAGCCCGCCTGCTCGACGAGCAGGGACATCTCGCGGGTCATCGTCGTGCCGGAGACCAGGCGGTTGTCCGTGTTGAGGGTGACGCGGAAACCGAGGTCCTTGAGCGCGGTGATGGGGTGCTCGGCGATCGAGGCGGCGGCACCGGTCTGAAGGTTGGAGGTCGGGCACATCTCCAGGGCGATCCGGCGGTCGCGCACCCAGCCGGCGAGACGGCCGAGCTTGCCGGCCGCGAGGTCGGGGATGTCGTCGGTGATGCGCACACCGTGCCCGATGCGCTGGGCTCCGCACACCTGGAGGGCCTGGTGGATGCTGGGCAGCCCGTGCGCCTCGCCGGCGTGGATGGTGAACGGCACGTTCTCGCGGCGCAGGTGCTCGAAGGCGTCGAGGTGGTCGGCGGGCGGGAAGCCGTCCTCGGCGCCCGCGATGTCGAAGCCGACGACGCCCGCGTCCCGGAAGGCCACCGCGAGGTCGGCGGTCTCGCGGGTGCGGTCGAACATGCGCATGCCGCACAGCAGGGTGCCGACGTGCACCGGCGTGCCGGCCGCCTTCGCCCTGGCCATGCCGGCGGCCAGCCCCTCCTGGACCGTCTCGACGACCTCCGCGAGGGTCAGACCGCCCTTCAGCATCAGCTCGGGGGCGTAGCGGACCTCGCCGTAGACGACGCCGTCGGCGGCGAGGTCGAGGACGTACTCCTCGGCGGTGCGCAGCAGACCCTCGCGGCTCTGCATCACGGCGAGGGTGTGCTCGAAGGTCGCGATGTAGCGCACCAGGTCCCCGGAGTTGGCAGCCTCGTAGTACCAGGCGGCCAGTTCGTCGGGGTCGGTGGTGGGCAGGGTGTGGCCGACGGTCTCGGCCAGTTCCACGACGGTCGCGGGGCGCAGGCCGCCGTCGAGGTGGTCGTGCAGGACCGCCTTGGGGAGGCGGCGGATGACTTCGGCGTCTATGCGCGTAGATGACATGGCTGGTCGTTCCTCGGCGGGTCGGTGGCGAAGGGTGGGACGGTCAGGCGGCGGGCTGGAGCAGGTCCCAGCGGTTGCCGTAGAGGTCGCGGAAGACGGCGACCGAGCCGTAGGGCTCGCGCCGGGGCCCTTCCAGGAAGGTCACGCCGGCGGCCGTCATACGGGCGTGGTCGCGGGCGAAGTCGTCGGTGTACAGGAAGAACCCGACGCGTCCGCCCGTCTGGTCCCCGATCCTGGCCCGCTGCGCCTCACCCTTGGCCCGGGCCAGCAGGAGGGCGGTCCCTCCGCCCCCCGCGCCGGGTTCGACGACGACCCAGCGGGAGCCGTCGGGCCGGGGGGTGTCCTCGACGAGGCGGAAGCCGAGGGCCTCGGTGTAGAAGCGGATCGCCTCGTCGTAGTCGTCGACGACGAGCGTGACCAGGGCGATGTGCGGCATCGGGACCTTCCGGGACGGGCGATTGACGGGAGAGGTTATACGTAAAACGCGCGGGGCGCCAGTCCCTGGTCCTACGCCCAGGGGCTCCGCCCTCCTACGTCTCGGGGCGGAGGCGTGGGAGCGGCCCGTCCCCTACCGTCGCCGCCATGAAGATCACCGCATCGCCGCGCGAACCCGGGCAGCGCAGGCAGGACGTGCTCGACCGCCTGGATCGGGAGCTGGACATCTGGGTGGCCACGGCGGACGCCGACGGGTCGCCGTGCATGGTCCCGCTGTGGTTCGTGTGGCACGAGGAGGCGGTCTGGCTGTGCACTCGGCTCACCAACCCGACCGGCCGCAACCTGCGGGACGGCGGCCGGACGCGGCTGGCGCTCGGGCACACGCGGGACGTCGTGCTGATCGACGGCGAGGTGGACACGTTCGCCCTGCGGGAGGCCCCCGCCGCCGCGGCCGGCGCGTTCGCCGCGAAGACCGGCTGGGACCCGCGCGGGGACAGCGCGTCGTACGCCTGGTTCCGGGTGCGCCCGCGTGCGGTCCAGGCGTGGCACGAGGTGCGCGAGCTGAAGCAGCGGCACATCATGCGGGACGGCACCTGGACCTGTTGAGACCCGCCCGCTCGCGATCACCGCAGGCCTCCGGAGGGGGTGCTCGCGAGCAGCGGTGCGGCCGACCGCGAGGCCGGTGCGCGGAGTGGGCGCCGCGCCACCACCGCGCCCGTACGCCCCGTACGGGCGCCACCCCGTCCCGCGAGCCGATGCGCAACTCCGCGATTGCGCGTCGGACCGTCATGTGCAACTCTGAAGTTGCACGCGATGCCGACAGGATGGGAGCACACCGATGAGTGAGGACCGGATCGAGCGCGAGACCCTGATCGCGGCGCCGATCGAGCGGGTCTGGCCGCTGGTTGCGGAACCCGGGTTCTGGGCGACCGACGAGAACCCGTCCGGCACCGTGGCCGAGGAGGGCCAGTCGGCCGTGGCGACCCACTCCGAGCACGGCGACTTCCCCGTGCGGGTCGAGAAAGTCGTACCGCCGGCCTACGTGGCGTACCGCTGGGTCAGCGCCTTCCCCGGAGAAGAACTGCGCGACGACAACAGCACCCTCGTGGAGTTCACGTTGACCCCCGAGGGAGACATGACGCGGCTGCGCGTCGTGGAGAGCGGATTCGCGGCACTGCCCACGTCCGAGGACAACCGCCGCAACGTGATCAAGGACCATGCCGACGGCTGGTCCCAGTGCTTCGACGCGATCAGGAAGCGCTCCGAGGGCCTGTCGGCATGACCCAGGAGGGGCACGGTGACGACGAGGCGGTGGACACCGTCATCGCCGCGCTCGCCGATCCCACCCGGCGCAGGGTGCTCAGCCTGCTCGCCGAACAGGGTGAGGCCACGGCGACGACACTCGCCGAGCAGCTGCCCGTCTCACGCCAGGCAGTGGTCAAACACCTCGCCGCCCTGGGCGCCGCCGGGCTCGCGTCCGGCAACCGGGTCGGCCGCGAAGTGCGGTACACCGTACGGCCCGCGACCCTGGACATGACGGCGAGGTGGATGGCCTCGCTCGCGGCCGACTGGGACCGGCGGTTGTCGCGGATCAAGCACATCGCGGAAGCGGCGGAGCGGGAGGCGCGCCCGTAGCCGGGTCTCGGCGCCACAAGGACCCATCAGTGTCGACATGCACATGCATTCACAGATGAGGCGATCATGAACGGAGACTCGAAGGCCACCGAGGCACCGACGGCCGGTGGTCATGACACCCTCGCGCTGCCACCGGTGACCGACCGGGCCACCTGGCAGGCCGAGATCGATGCGCTGCGCGTGCGGGAGAAGGCGCACACCCGGGAAGGCGACGCCATCGCAGCGGCCCGCCGGAGGCTGCCCATGGTCGAGGTGGACGCCCATATCGAGCTGATCGGCCCGGACGGGCCGGTGACGCTGCTCGACGCGTTCGAAGGACGCCAACAGCTCATCGCCTACTACTTCATGTGGAACCCCGGCCGCCCCGCACCCGAGCAGTGCGAAGGCTGCACGTACTACACCAACCAGGTCGGGGAGCTGTCCGCCCTGCATTCCCGTGGCATCACCTACGCGGTCTTCTGCATGGGACGCAACACGGTCGAGGCGGGGGCCGAACCCCGGGCGACGTACGAGGCGAGCCTGCGCTATCGCGACTTCATGGGCTGGAACATGCCGTGGTACTCGGCGCAGTCCTCCCTCGACGCGCTGCTCGTCGGGCGCCGGCACGGCCTGTTCCACCTCGTGTGCTACCTGCGGGACGGTGACCGCGTCTTCGAGACGTACTGGACGACCCGCCGGGGCGCGGAGACGATGGACTACAGCTACGCGCTCATGGACCTCACCCCGTACGGACGCCAGGAGAGTTGGGAGGACTCGCCTCCCGGCCGGCCGCAACGGTGCACCAACACGCGGACCGAGGGCGGCGCACCCGACTGGCCGCCGGTGTCGCAGTGGCCGGGCGGACGCCCGCTCGGCCAATGGCCGCGCCTCGCGGAAGGCCGCTCCGACGACCTCGGACCCGCCGGGTCGGGGCCGGCGCCGAGCCCTCACCGTTGTCACTGAGGCCTGTTGCGAGAAGTGGGGCGGCTGTAGGGGACGGTCTTGGACATCAACGGCCAGGGGCGACCGCGCGGGTCGCGGCCATTCGTTGCGGTCGTCTCCGGGATCGTGCGGCGGAGGTCGCCTGGGCGCGGTTCGCGCGGGGTGCCGAGGGGGAAGGCGGCGCCGCCCGTCAGCCGCATCGCGCCGAAGCCGACGCGGCGGACGGGCAGGTCGCCGAGGTGCCAGGAGCCGAGGTCTCCGCGGTGATCGCTTCCGAGGTCATCGACGGAGTCCCGCAGGCTCCGGCCGGGTCAGCAGTACAGGTTTCCGCCCGGTGAGACACCGAGGATCTGACTGAACTGCTGGTACTTGGTGACGCGGCTCTGGACCTGCGCGGGGTTCTTGCCGTCGCACTCCAGTGAGCCGTTGATGGCGCGGATCGTGTGGCCGAAGCCGGCGCCGCTCACCATGGCGTTGTGCGCGGTCATGCTGCCCGGCCCGGACTGGGTGTTCCAGTACCACAGGGCGGTCTTCCAGGCGACGGCCGAGTCGTTCTGCACCAGCCAGGGGTTGTTCAGCAGGTCGATGCCGAGGGCGTCGCCCGCCGCCTTGTAGTTGAAGTTCCAGCTGAGCTGGATGGGGCCGCGCCCGTAGTAGGCGGCCTGGCCGGCCGGGCAGCCGTAGGGCTGGTTCCAGTCGCAGTAGTGCGGGTAGTTGGCGGTGTTCTGTTCGACGACGTGCACCAGCCCGCCGGTCTCGTGGCTGACGTTGGCGAGGAAGGCGGCGGCCTCCTGCTTCTTCACCGTGTCGCTGCCGGTGCCCGCGAAGCCGGGGTAGGCGCTGAGCGCGGCGGTGAGGCCGCTGTAGCTGTAGAACGAGTTCCTGCCCGGGAACATCTGGTTGAACTGCGCCTCGGTCACCACGAAGTTGCCGACCGGCGTCTCGGAACCGCCGTCGCAGGCGTACGGCTCCCAGTACCAGGTACTGATCAGCGGGTCGTAGCCCGGGTTGGCGTGCTCGGCGATGTACGCCTTGCCGTCCGTGTAGCGGACGATGTCGCCGGCGTCGTAGTTCGCGTCGGCCGACCAGGCGGGGTAGCTCGAGCAGGAGGCGGCGGACGCCTCGGTGGCGGGCAGGAAGGCGGGGACGGCTCCCGCGAGGGCGAGTGCGGTGACCACGGCGGATATACGGCGCCTCGACACGGACTGCCTCCTTCGGCGGAGCACGGCCGCTCCCGGTTCAGGGCAGGGAGGTGCGGATCCTGTGCGCGGGCCGGCCGGGCCGGCCACGGCGTCGGGGGCGGCCGTGGTGGGGGGTGTGGAGGCACACTCAACCGCGTTGGTCTGTACCAGTCAAGGGTGTAGACCAGTTCAACCCGGCCGAATATCGGCCGGGTTGGCGTGGAGACGTCGTTCCCGTCAGCCCAGCGGCTTCTTCAGGACCGCCTTGCGGTGGCTGAACGTCTCGATGGAGTACCGGCCGTGGTAATTGCCCATGCCGCTCTCCCCCACTCCGCCGAACGGCAGGTCGGAGACGGTGAGATGGGCGAGCGGCAGGCCGTGGCCGAGACCGCCGGAGGACGTCTCGGCGGCGAACCGCTCGCGGGTCCCGTCGGACTCGCTGAAGACGTAGAGAGCCAGCGGCTTGTCGCGGTCGTTGACGAAATCGATCGCCTCGTCCAGGCCGGACACGGTGACGATCGGCAGGATCGGGCCGAAGATCTCCTCCCGCATCACCGGCGCGTCGGGCGCGACGTCGGCGAGCACGGTCGGCGCGATGTACTTCCGCGACCGGTCGCTGCCGCCGCCGACGACCACCCGGCCGGAGTCCAGCAGGCCGGTCAGCCGGTCGAAGTGGCGCTCGTTGACGATCCGCGCGTACTCGGTGGACCGCGCCGGGTCGGTGCCGTACAGCGCCTCGACGGCGCGGACCAGCGCCGGCTCCAGGGCGGCCGCGGTCTCGGGGTCGGTGAGCACGTAGTCGGGAGCCACGCAGGTCTGGCCCGCGTTGAGGAACTTGCCGCCGGCCAGGCGGGCGGCCACCGCGTCGAGATCGGCGTCGCGGTCGACGAACGCCGGTGACTTGCCGCCGAGTTCGAGGGTGACCGGGGTGAGGTGCTCGGCGGCGGCGCGCATGACGATGCGGCCGACGGTGCCGTTGCCGGTGTAGAAGATGTGGTCGAAGCGCTCGGCGAGCAGGGCCGTGGTCTCGGGGACGCCGCCCTCGACGACGGCCACCGCGTCGGTGTCCAGGTAGCGCGGCAGCAGCCGGGCCAGCGCGGCGGAGGTGGCCGGGGCCAGCTCGCTGGGCTTGGCCACCACCGCGTTGCCCGCGGCCAGGGCGCCGACGACCGGGGCGAGCAGCAGCTGGGCCGGGTAGTTCCAGGGCGCGATGACGAGGACGACGCCGAGCGGGTCGTACTGCGTCCAGGCGGTGGCGTCGGTGCCGAGGTGGGCCGGGACCGGGGCGGGCTCGGGGCGCAGCCAGTCGGCGAGGTGGTCGAGGGTGTGGTCGATCTCGCGCACGGTGAAGCCGATCTCCGTCCGCTGGGCCTCGGTGGCGCTCTTGCCGAGGTCGGCGTGGAGGGCCGCCTCCAGGCCCTCGCCGTTCTCCGTGAGCAGGGCGCGCAGGCGGCGCAGCTGGGCGGTGCGCCACTCGACGGGCTTGGTACGGCCGGTGCGGAAGGTGGCGCGCAGGCGGGCGACGACGTCGGCGGGCCGCTCGGGGGCGGGGTGGTTCACGGAGTGCCTCGCTGGTGGGGGGAAGGTTAACAGTGGATGTAATTGCCAACCTTTCAGGCACCGAAATGCATTCCCCCTGCCGCCCCCCCTTACTCTCCGTGGCACCTACGCCACGATCAGGGTGCGCTCACTTCTCCTCGCGGACCGGCACGACCACCAGGAAGGCGTCGGACTCCAGGTCCATCACGACGGTCGCGGGCTCGCCCCGAGCGCGACGACGCGCGGCGCACTCCTCCGCCGGCCACGACCCGCGCGGCGAGCCCGCGGGGAACCGCTCCAACACCTTCGCACCCATAACGGCGGCCACCTCCGCTGTCGTTGTGTCCGTTCACACCTCTCCCCCGTCCGCTTGCCCGCGATCCGCGTGGACATGTCCACCCACCCCGCACGACAGACCACTCCCCGACTACACATAAGGGAAAAATAAGAGCAGAATGGACGCGTGCGGCGCTACCGAAAACCGCACCAGACGGCCAGGTCAGTCAAAGGAGACGAATCATGGCCAATGTCTCGCACCCCCGAGGTGACATCGCCAGCCACCCCGACGCCCCGGAAATGCAGGAGCGCTACGCCCGCATGCTCGGCGGCCGTGATGTGGCACTCGTGGACGGGCCGGTGTTCCTGCTGGGCCTGTACTGTGCCGTGTCCCCGTGGATAGTCCACTTCACCACCAGCCAGCCCGCACTCGTGGCCCACAACTTGATCATAGGAATCGCCATCGGCCTGCTGGCCCTGGGATTCACCCGCGCTCCGGAACGCATGTACGGCCTCAGCGGTGCGATGTGCGCGATGGGGATCTGGATGATCATCTCGCCGTGGATCGTCGGCACGAACCCGGACGCCGGCGTCATCTGGAACAACATCATCATCGGTGCTCTGACCCTGGCCCTGGGGACGGTGTGCGCCGCCACGGCGGCGAAGAGCATGCGTAGGCCCTAGACACGAGGGAAGGGAACACCGAAGGCCGGTCCGCTCCCGCGGGCCGGCCCTCGCACGCCCCTGGCGACGGACGCCGCGGACTACGCACCCCCGCAACGGGCACACGCCTTACCGCGGGGGCCTTGACACGAAGGGGCGGAAATGGAAATCGACGGCATCATCAGTGCCATCGTCATCGGTATCGTCATCGGCGTCCTGGGACGACTCGTGATCCCGGGCCGTCAGCGCATCGGAATCCTGTGGACGATCCTCGTCGGCATCGTGGCCGCACTGATCGGATCGTGGATCGCGACGGCGTTCGACGTGGCCGACACCGACGGCGTCGACTGGGTCGAGTGGCTCATCCAGATCGGTCTGGCCGCCCTCGGCGTGGCCGCGCTGGACCGGTCGAGGTCCCGCACCCGGCGCTGAGCGCGCGGGCCCGGTGCCGGCGGGCCGGCCCGTCAACGGCTGCCGAGCCACTCCTCGTACCAGATCACGGTGGCGTCCACGGTGTCCGTGAGCGGGGTGCGAGCCGCACCGAAGGTCCGCTCGAAGGCGGTGGAGTCCATGATCTGGGGCTCCGTGTGCTGGTAGAACATCTCCGCGAACTCGGCCATGAACCGCTCGTCGAACGGGCCGAAGGGGCGGGGCTCGGACAGCGTCACGACGTTCAGCGGGCGGCCCACACGCTTCTCGATCATCGTGGGGATCTCGCGCGTGCTGACGGCGGGCGCGGTGGGCAGGTGCCAGACGCGACCGTCACCGTCGGGCCGCTCACCGAGCGTGGCGAGGCCGGCCGCGCCGTCCCGGTTGTCGGTGTAGCTGTGCGGCAGATCGATGTCGAGCACGACCAGGCGGGCGCCGGCGCCGCGACGGCGGCGACGGCTCCCCCTATCGCCGCCCGCGCGCCCTCGACGGTGCTCACGTCGGCGCCGAACCGCTCGACGCCCTCGATCGCGGGACCGGCGCCCTTCCTGCCGACGAGCCGGACCGGGTGCCCCCTGCGCACCAGTTCACGAGCGAGTTCGGTGCCGGCGGGGCCCGACCCGAGGACGGTGTGCGGACTGGGCGACTGCGGGGTGGCGGCGGACATGGTGGTCCCCCTCTCTCGGTCCCTCTGGGAAGTCGACAGGAGCAGAACGCAATGACGACTAGCTCTTGTTAGAGACTTAACTATCGCGATGACCCGTAGCAATGGAGGGGCATAGGCTGCCGGTGAGGAACACATCGCCTAGGAGGGCCGTGGCCGATGGTCGTGAAGGACACCGAACTGCCGTACCTGCGTCGCTGCGTGGAGCTGGCGGCCGAGGCGCTGGAGGCGGGTGACGAACCGTTCGGATCCGTGCTGGTCGGCTCGGACGGCAGGGTGCTGGCCGAGGACCACAACCGCGTGGCGTCCGGCGACCGCACCCGCCACCCGGAGTTCGAGCTCGCGCGCTGGTCCGCCGCCCACCTCGCCCCGGACGAGCGGGCCGCCGCCACGGTGTACACGTCCGGCGAGCACTGCCCGATGTGCGCGGCCGCCCACGCGTGGGTGGGTCTCGGGCGCATCGTGTACGTCGCCTCGTCCGAGCAGCTCGGCGGCTGGCTGGCGGAGCTGGGCGTCCCCGCACCACCGGTGCGGACGCTGGCGGTGCGGGAGGTGGCGCCCGGAGTGACGGTGGACGGCCCGGTACCGGAGCTGACCGAGGAGATCCACGCGTTGCACCGCCGGTTCCACGCAGGGCGGGCTTGAGCGGCAGCGCGCCGGGGACCGCGTCACCCGGCGGCGCGCTTGACGGCGGACGGGCACGCCCGGCGGCCCGGCATGCCCGGCGGCCCGGTGCGCCCGCCGACCGGGAGGCGCACCCGAGCAAGCAGCCGACCGGGCAGCGTACGTCCCGGCCGGTCGGCCCGCCCGGCGTACCGGCGCGCCGCAGCGGGGTCGGCCCCCTCTCAGCGAGCCGACAAGCCCGACAGGAAGGCTCATCCGCCGGGGGACGCTACGCCTGACGGAGCCGACAGCACGCCCGGCGGTGCAGGCACACCGGGCGCGGACAGGGCCGCGCCCCGATGGCCTTGTCCGGCACACCGGGACGTCCGGCCGCCGCAGGTCAGGATCCGGCCCCCGGCCGGAACCGCCGGTAGAGGACTGCCCCGCCCAGCGCCAGAGCGGCGCCCCCGGCCAGGACGGGCAGGGTCTGGTCCGCACCGGTGTGGGCCAGTGACGCCGACTCCCGCGGCGGGGCCGCGACGTGCGGGGACGGCTTCGGCCGGGCGCGTTCCTTCTCGGGCACCGACGGCTCGGGCTCCGGCTCCGCGGGGGGCCGGACGGTTTCGGGCCTGTCACCGGGGGTGTTCGTCGACTCGTTGCCGACGGCCGGGTTGCCGACGCCGACGACGTTGACGCTGTTGCCGCTCACGTTCACCGGAAGGTGGACGGGCAGCTGCACGCCGTTGCCGGAGAGCACGCCCGGGGAGTCCTGTGCGCCGCCCTCGGCGACCGCTCCTCCCGAAGCACCCGTCCCCTCGGAGGAGCCCTTCCCCTTGCCCGCCGTACCGTGCTCACCGCTGTTGGCGCAGCTGTTGCCCGCGGCCGGGTTGAGGAGCCCCACCACGTTCACCGTGTTCCCGCACACGTTCACCGGGACGTCCACCGGGAGCTGGACGGTGTTGCCCGAGATCAGCCCCGGTGAGCCGGCCGCGGAACCGTCCGCGGCGGCGCTGTCGGACGCGAACGCCGCGTACCCGGGCATCGTCACGGCCAGCGCGCCGGAGGCGACGACGGCGAACACACCGTTTCGGGTAACCCTTCTCATGAGTTCCCTGCCTTCCAGACTTGGTCGCGGGCAGTCGCCCGCACCGGTTAAAACGCGGACGCACCATCCGAGTTATGGCTAATAGGCCTTTCACCCCATCGAGTGACCGTTTTGTCGAACGAACGGCAAAGCGCCCCTGCGCCGCGGTGACGCACCGTGCGGGCGGCGGCACCGCCCGGAGGCGAGCCGTCCGGGGCCCGCTTATGGTGGGCGAGGGCGCCGACCACCGGTCCGCGACCCGGCGCCCGGGAGGCATCGATGCTGGCCAAGCCGTCGTCTCGGCCCTCGCTCCGGCGCTGCGCGGTCACCGGCGCGCTCGGGCTGACCCTGCTGCTCGCGGGGCTTCCCGCCGCGACCGCCGAGGACACCGGCCCCGACCTGTCCCGGTTCTACGACCAGAGGATCAAGTGGTCGGCGTGCGAGGACATGGAGGCGCCGAAGGACCTGCAGTGCGGGAAGGTCACCGTCCCCCTCGACTACGACCGGCCCCAGGGCGGAACGCTCGATCTCGCCCTCGCCCGGTACCGGGCGACCGGCGACAAGCGCGGCTCGGTGCTGCTGAACTTCGGCGGGCCCGGCGGCTCCGGCGTCGACGAACTCGTCGGCGGCGGCAAGGAGTTCATGCGCCTGACCAACGGCTACGACGTGGTCACCTTCGATCCGCGGGGCGTAGGCCGGTCCTCACCGGTCACCTGCGGCCCGGCCACCGTCGACATCATCGAGGCGACGGACGGGGACGAGAAGCTCACCGACCCCCGGGACGTGCTGCGGCGACTGCGGGACGCTGCGGCCGAGTGCGCGAAGCACTCCGGCCCCGTGCTGCCCCACATAGGCACGGTCGAGGCCGCGCGCGACATGGACGTGATGCGCCAGGCGCTCGGCGACGACCGGCTCAACTACCTCGGCTTCTCCTACGGGACCCGGCTGGGCGCGGTCTACGCCGCCCGGTTCCCGGACAAGGTCGGGCGGGTGGTGCTGGACGGCGTGGACACCCTGACGGAGCCGCTGACCGAGCAGGGTCTGGCCGGTGCGCGCGGGCAGCAGACAGCGCTGGAGAACTTCCTCGACTGGTGCGTGGAGGACATCGCCTGTCCGTTCGGGCAGGACGCCCGGCAGGCCCGGCGCCTGGTCGAGCAGGTCGTGGCGTCGCTCGACGCGGACCCGGTTCCCACGGGCTTCGGCGAGCCGTTCTCCGGTCAGGACATGGTGGGCGCCATGGGCCAGGCCCTCTACAGCGAGGAGCTGTGGCCGTCGCTGGAGCGGGCGCTCGCGCAGTTGATGGAGAGCGGCGACACCAGCGGCCTGGAGGGTTTCGTGTCCGGCGGCGTGACCTTCCCGGTCCGAGCGCACACGCGTGCGGGGAGCGGGGAGAAGGCCGGCGCCGGCCTCACCGACCCGGAGGACATCCCGATGGACAACCTGCCGGCCGCGCTGATGGCGATCAACTGCGCGGACGACCCCGACCGGCCCTCCGCCGCCCAGGTCGCGGAGTCGCTGGGCCGGTTGCGCGCCCGGTACGAGGAGGCCTCGCCGGTCTTCGGCCGGTACCGGCTCACGCAGGTGCTGATGTGCCACGGCCGCCCCAAGGGCACCGACTACATCCGCGAGGACGTGAAGGACCTCGACACCGCGAAGATGCTGCTCGTCGGCACCCGGGGCGACCCGGCCACCCCGTACCGCTGGACCGAGGAGACGGCCGACCGGATCGGGCGCTCGGCCGTGGTCCTCGACAACAAGGGCGAGGGACACACCGGCTACGCGTCCTCCGAGTGCGTGCACCGCAAGGTCGACGACTTCCTGCTGTACGGCTCCCTGCCGCCCGACGGCAGCTCCTGTGGCTCCGAGACATCCCAGGAACGTGAGTGATGAGATGAATTGCTCCGAATGCCCGACACGCCCGTTCGTCCTATCGTGCTGACATGGAGCACGATCTGAGTCCCGCCGCCCTCGCCGAACTCCGGCGCCCCCGCCCCTACCCGGCCGTGTCGGTGCTGACGCCGACGCACCGCCGCGAGCCGGACAACGCCGGCGACCCCGTCCGGCTGCGCAACGCCGTCGCCGAGGCCAAGAAGCAGTTGCAGGACGACCCGGCGGTCACCCGTGAGCGGCGTATGGAGGTGTCCCGGGAACTCGACCGGGCCCTCGCCGAGGTCGACCTGTCGCACGCCGAGGACGGCCTGGCGATCTTCGCCGCGCCGGGTGAGCACCAGGTCTGGACGCTCGCCCGTTCCGTTCCGGAGCGCGTCGTCCTCTCGGACACCTTCCTGACCCGCAATCTCGTCGCCGCCCAGGCCGCCGAGCGCCCGTTCTGGGTGCTGTCGGTCGCCGCCGACCGGGTGACGCTGTGGAGCGGCGGGGCCGGCCGGGTCGTCGAGGACCGCACCGGCGGCTTCCCCATGGACCGCCCGCCGCTGGACTTCGACCCCGAGCGCATGGAGCGGATCGGCGACTCGCCGAGCACCTTCCGGGACGAGACCACCCGCCGGTTCCTGCGCGACGCCGACACCGAGATGGGCCGGGTCCTGCGCGCGCACCCCCGGCCGCTGTACGTCACCGGCCCCCAGCCCGCACTGTCCCTGCTGGAGGAGACCGGGAACACCGTCCGCGACGCGGTGCTCGTCCCGCACGGGGGCCTCGCGCACGGCACGGCCGACGCCGTGTGGCAGGCGGTGGCGCCCGTCCTCGACGACGAGGCGCGCGGCTGGGTCGAGGCCGTCGCCAGGGAACTGGACGCCGCCCGCGGGCGCAAGGACTTCGCGGCCGGCGTCGACGAGCTGTGGGAGAGCGCGCACACCGGCCGGGTCCGGCTGCTGGCCGTCGAGGAGAACTTCAAGGTGACGATGCGCGACGACGGCGAGCACCTGCTCCCGGCGCACGACGGCGACCTCGACGCCCGTGAGGACATCGTGGACGAGATCGTCGAGCAGTGCCTGGAGACCGGCGCCGACGTCCGCTTCGTCCCCGACGGCGCGCTCGGCGAGGTGGAGGGCATCGCGGGCGTCCTGCGGTACTGACACCGGCGCCGCGCCCTGCCGCCCCGCCCCTCTTGACGACCGTGAAACCCTGTTCGCGGTACAGGTACCCGCCCCGCGGGTGCGCGGCGGACGGGGAAGGAGCCGGCGGAGCGTGAGCGAACTTCTGGGTGTGGCGGTCCTGGGCGCGGGACACATGGGCGCCGACCACGTACGGCGCCTCGACCGGGTGGTGAGCGGAGCCAGGGTCGCCGCCGTGGCGGACCCCGACGTCGAGCGGGCGAAGGCGGCCGTGGGCGCGGTCGACGGGGTCGTCGTGCACACGGACGTCGAGGCCGCGCTGGACGCGCCGGGCGTGGAGGCCGTGCTGATCGCCTCGCCCGGCGAGGCGCACGAGGAGGCGCTGCTCGCCGCCTTCGCGAGAGGGCTGCCGGTGCTGTGCGAGAAGCCGATGGTGCCGGATTCCGCGGGCGCGCTGCGCGTGGTGGAGGCGGAGGCGCGGCTGGGCCGCAGGCTGGCGCAGATCGGGTTCATGCGGCGCTACGACGCGGAGTACCGGCAGCTGAAGTCGCTGCTGGACGACGGGCGGCTGGGCCGGCCGCTGATGCTGCACTGCGTCCACCGCAACGTGTCCTCCCCGCCGGACTTCACCTCCTCGATGCTGGTCACCAGCTCCGTCTCGCACGAGATCGACGCGGCCCGCTGGCTGCTCGGGCAGGAGCTGACCGCGGTGACCGTGCTCCGGCCGCGTCCGTCGGCGGGGGCACCCGAGGGTCTGCTCGACCCGCAGTTGGTGCTCTTCGAGACCGACGGCGGCGCTCTGGTCGACGTGGAGATCTTCGTCAACTGCGGCTTCGGCTACGAGGTGCGCTGCGAGGCCGTCTGCGAGGCGGGCAGCGCCCGGATCGGGGACGCGCGCTCCATGGTGGTGACGGCGGCGGGCGATGCCCGGGCGGAGGTGCCGCAGGACTACCTCGTGCGGTTCTCGGACGCCTACGACCGCGAGGTGCAGGCATGGGTCGACGCCACCCGGCAGGGGCGGGTCACCGGCCCGGGCGCCTGGGACGGGTACGCGGCGTCCGTGGTCGCCGAGGCCGGCGTGCGGGCGCTGGAGACGGGGTCGCGCACGCCCGTCGATCCGGCACCTCGCCCCGCGCTGTACGACGCGTCGTAGAACATGGGTCCGACGAACACCGGGGCGACGACTCCGGCAGGTCCAAAAACCCGCCAAGTCCCGTAGAACTCCTACGACTTGACGGAGGATACGCGTACGCACTTCGGGCGTCGCAGTCACTCCGGGAAGACGGTGGCATATGCCGGAAGCACCACCGTATCGTGTCTTGCCAAATCCCTTACGGGGCGTCGCGGGCTGTGCAACAGTCGTAACGGCCCTCCCGCCGGCCTCGGTCCCGCCTTGGTTCGTACCGTCTGCACATCGGAGTGCGTCATGTCGTCCCATCTCTCTGCGGACCACCCAGCCGCCCAGCCGCCAGGACGCGGCTCGGTCGAGGCGCTCATATCGCAGGCGCGGCGACTCAAGGGCGACGTGGACGCCGTACGTCGCGACAGCCAGGCCGACCGAACGGATCCCCGCGGACGCTGGCAGCGCGCCCTGTACGACTTGGCGCTGCACCAACTCAGCGATCTGGACGAGCACTTGGCGCAGCTGCGGGACGGGCCGGCCCCCGCGCCCCGCGCCGGTTCACTGCTCAGCAGGGTCGGCAGCGCGGAGTGGAACCTGCTGACGGACGAGGCCGAGTGGTCCGGGGAGCTCTTCCAGATCCTCGGCCGCGATCCCGCCTCCGCCCCGCTCAGCCTCGACGAGTTCCCGTCCCTGGTCCCCACCGAGGACCGGCCGAAACTGACCGCGATGGTCACGGACTGCCTCGTCGACGGCCGTCCCATCGACGGGGAGTTCCACATCGTGCGCCCCGACGGCACCGTACGGACCGTGCACATGATGGGCGAGCCCGTGCTCGACGCCGACGGCAGCACCGCCTCGATGTGGGCGGTACTGCGGGACGTCAGCGAACTGCGCCGCAGTCAGCGGGCCGTGGACGAGACCCGTGACTCGTTCCGGCACCATCCGCTGCCCGCGGACGCGGGGCAACGGGCCGCGGTCGAACCGCGGGAAGCCGTGCTGCCACCCTGGCACGGCCTCCTGCGGTTCCCGCATCAGGGCCGGCCCGGCCTGGACCTGGCGGCCGGATACCTGCCCGCCGCGGCGGACACGCCCCGGTGCGGCGTCTGGTACGACGCGTGCTCGCTCGCCGGTGACGAGACCCTGATGTGCGTCGGCGAACTCCCCTGCCCCGACGCCGACCCGGCGCAGGGCCCGGCGATGGTGATCGGTGCGCTGCGCGGACTGGCGACGGCGGGCATCGGCCCGGCAGACCTTCCGGACCGGCTCGCCCGGTCGCTCCGGTCCACCGCACTGCCGCCCGTGCGCGGCGGCGTGTACTGCGGCTACCGGCCCGGCACCCGCACCCTGACGTGGGCGCACGGCGACGGCCCCGCCCCGCTGCTGTTCCGCGACGGGACGGGGCACGGGCAGGCCGGGCAGGCCGAGACCACCCTGGAAGCCGGCGACCTGCTGCTGCTGCACACCGGCGGACTCGTACCGGCGGGCCGGCAACGCCTCCTCGCCCTGGCCCCCCGTCTGACCGGGGCGCGTTCGGCACAGGAGGTCCTGCGGATCGTGGCGGCGGAGATCGGCGAGCCCCTGCGCCGGGAGGACGCGTGCGTACTGGTGGCCCGGGTGACTCCGCAGTAGGAGCGTCGTGCCCTACGCCTGAGCGGTCCTGCCGCCGCTCCCCCTGCCCTTGGACGCCTTCCCCTTGGGCAGTGCCAGTTCGATCTCCTCGCGCAGCTCCTGGATCTTCGGGTATTCGGCGTACTGCGCGGTGAGCCGGTACATCTGCCGCAGCCGGTCCCAGGTGCGCTGGGAGGAGTTGGAGCCCATCGACACCAGGGCGAGGCGGGCGTACCGGTCCGCCTGTTCGGGGTCGTCGGCGATGAAGCAGGCGGAGGCCATCGACAGGTAGTCGAAGATCTTCGACCGCTGCCGGCCGTCGATCCTGAGGGCCAGGGCCTTCTCCGCGTAGTGCTGGGCGTGCGCGGCGGCCCCAGGCTCGAACTCGGCGAGCGTCCGGTAGGCCAGGGCCTGCATGCCGTACAGGTCCTCCTCCTTGAACGTCTGCATCCAGTCCGGCGGCGGCACGTCGGCCTTGTCGGAGACGAACAGGTCCTCGGCCCGGCCCAGGGTGCGGCGCATCGCCTGGCCCTTGCCCATGGACGCCTGTGCCCAGGCCTCGATGGTGTAGAGCATGGCCTTGGTGCGCGGCAGCACCTGCTCGCCGGAGCCCGACTGGGCGAGCTTCATCAGGTCCATCGCCTCGTCCGGCTTGCCCAGGTGCACCATCTGGCGGGCCGCCCGGGAGAGCGCCTCGCCGGCCCGCGGCCGGTCACCGCCCTCGCGCGCGGCGTGGGCGGCGATGACGAAGTACTTCTGGGCCGTGGGTTCGAGGCCCACGTCGTGCGACATCCAGCCCGCCAGGACGGCGAGGTTGGCGGCGACCCCCCACAGGCGCCGCTGGAGGTGGGGTGGGTGGTGGTAGGCGAGCATGCCGCCCACCTCGTTGAGCTGGCCCACCACCGCCTTGCGCTGGAGGCCGCCGCCCCGGGCGGCGTCCCAGGCGCGGAACACTTCGACCGAGCGCTCCAGTTCCTCCACTTCCTGCGACCCGATGGGGGCGGCCTCGTAGCGGTCGAACCCGGCGGGGTCGGCATGCAGGGGTTGGCGGAGGTCGGGAGCGTCGGCAGCCAGGGCCGGGTCGGTGTGCAGCCAGTCGTGCATGGCGCTGCTGAGTGCGGAGCCCGCGGCGAGCGCGGCGCCCGCGCCCACCAAGCCGCGTCGGTTGAGCATGAGGTCCATTCCCGTGAATTCGGTGAGGACCGCCGCGGTCCGCTCGGGCGCCCACGGCACTCCGTCGGGATGCTCCTCGCTCCCGCCGCCCTGCCGTTTCCCCGCACGCCCGTGCCGGACCAGACCGAGGTCCTCGATGGTCACGACACGGCCGAGACGCTCGGTGAACAGAACCGCCAGCACCCGCGGCACCGGATCGCGCGGGATCTCTCCCATGTCGATCCACCGCCGCACCCGCGAGGTGTCGGTCGCCAGCTGGGGGTGGCCCATGGCCGCCGCCTGCCGGTTGACCAGCCTCGCGAGCTCGCCCTTGGACCAGCCGGCCAGGCCGAACAGGTCCGACAGACGGGTGTTGGGTTCTTTGCTCACGTCAAGCCCCCAGGTTCTCGGCTGAGTTGACAGTAGCCCCGTGCCGGTTGCCGGGCGACTATTCGCCACCGTTCGCCAGGGTGCGCCAGATGGTGTGCCACGGGCGGTGGGGTGTCAGGTAGGAATGCGCCACCCCGACCCGGTCGCCGCGGGGTTACTCCCCAGGGTGGCTCCAGGCGGCCGGTCGGGCAGCGCGACGGCTTTCGGAAGAGGTGCCCGCCTCCTGAACGGACGGGCACGGCTCTTCAGGCAGGCACAGCAGGCACACGAAGGGATCTGTCTCGCCCATGTACGCAGCATCGTCCTCCGTGTCCGCCCCGCAGCGCTCGCTGCACCCCCGCCCGGCGGCGGGCGGCGGCCCCTATCTCGCCCCCGCGCGTCCGGCGGCCCCGGTGCTCGGGGCGGGCAGGGCGCGGCGCGGCACGGGCCCCGGCACCCAGCCGCTCAGCGGAAGAATCGACCTGTCCGGCCCGCAGGGTGCCCAACTGCGCACGGCCATCGCCTCCGTGCACCGGATCTGCCCGGAGTTCTCCCCGGTGCAGGTGCTGCGCCGCAGCGGTCGGTCCGTGCTCCTGGTCGGCACGACCGGGCGCAGCACCGCGGTCGCCAAGTGTTTACTGGACCACTCCCCCGCGTGGGCGGAGCGCATCCGGCACGAGATAGGGGCATACCGCTCGTTCGTCCGGCACCGCCCCCCGGTGCGGGTGCCGAGGCTGATCGCGGCGGACCCGGACAACTGCACGCTGGTGATCGAGCGGATGCCGGGACGGTCGGCGGCGCTCCAGCGGCACCCGCTGGAGGCTCCGCCCCGGGCGGACATCAGGGCGGCGCTCGGCGCGGTCTGCCGGCTCAACGCGTGGCGGCCGCCGGCCGGCACCTTCGACGCCCCGCTCGACTACGCGGCCCGGATCTCCCGGTTCCACGAGCTGGGGCTGCTCACCGACCGGGACCTGGGCGACCTGCAGAAACTGCTGCACGGCATCGCCCACGCGGGCGGGCGCCAGGGCATGGGCCAGTTCTGCCACGGTGACGCGCTGCTGTCCAACATCCTCATGTCCCCGGCCGGTCCGGTGCTCGTGGACTGGGAGCACGCGGGCTGGTACCTGCCCGGCTACGACCTGGCGACCCTGTGGGCGGTCCTCGGCGACGCGCCGGTGGCCCGACGCCAGATCAGCCAGATCGCCCAGTCGGGCGGCACCGCCGCACGGGACGCCTTCCTGGTGAACCTGATGCTGGTGCTCACCCGGGAGATCCGTACGTACGAGACGGCCGTGCAGCGCTCGATGCAGGACACGGTTCCGGCGCAGCCGGTGCCCGCCCAGCCGGGTGCCGTGCCGTCCGGCGAGGAGCAGCGGCTTCTGCTGCGCCGGCTGCACGACGACTGCCAGATGGCCCGCAGGGCGGTGCGCGCGGCGGTCGGCACGCGCTGAGGAGCAGGACGACGGTCCGCGGTGCGCCCTTCGACGAGGGTGCACCGCGGATTTGGTGTGCCCGGACTGCTCGGGGTGGCCATTGGTGTACGCCACTGACGCCGCGCAGGCCCGTGAGCCGCCGCCCCGAAACTCGCCCGGCCCCCTGCTGACGTGGGAAATCGCCACCGTGGCGGCATGATTGACGGATCGTCTGACCGGCGGGTACCACTGACCCACGCCCGGCCCCGCACGTCCCGTCGCTCGCGCTACGACACGTCCCCGCCACGTCCGACCGTCACAGGAGGCCGTTTTGCGCCGCTCCCCCGTCGTGCCCGCCCTGGCCACCGCGGCCCTGCTGCTGCCGCTGCTCGGCGCGGCGCCGTCCACCGCCCGGCCGCCGGACGCGCCGCCCGCCCCGGACCGCCTGCAGCGGGCGTTCGCCGACGCGGCGGCCGAGTACCGCGTGCCGCAGAGCGTCCTGCTCGGCGTCTCCTACCTCCAGTCACGCTGGGACGCACACGGCGGCGCGCCGAGCGTGACCGGTGGCTACGGGCCGCTGCACCTCACCGACGCGCGCACGGCCCTGGCCGGGGCGACGCACCACGGCGAGGGCACCGAGGATCCGCGCGGCGACGACGCCCGCGCCCCGCTCCACCCGAAGGCGGAGGCATCCCCGCCCGCCGAGCTGCCGGCGCGGCTCACCACGCTGCCGAGGGCGGCCGAGCTGACCGGTCTGAGCGAGGAGAAGCTGCGCACCGATCCGGCGGCGAACGTGTCCGGCGGTGCCGCGCTGCTCGCCGCCGCCCAGCGGGACCTGGGCGAGCCGCTGAGTTCGGACCCGGCGGACTGGTACGGGGCGGTGGCCCGTTTCTCGGGCGCCGAGGACTCCGCGACGGCGGCGGCGTACGCGAACGACGTGTTCGAGGTGATCCGCGCGGGCGAGCGGCGGACCACCGACGCCGGGCAGCGGGTCACCCTGGCGGCCCGCCCCGACGTGACCCCCGACACCTCGCAGCTGGACGGCGCGGGGCTGCGGCCCGCGAAGGCCGCCGGCACCGAGTGCCCGAAGTCGGTGTCCTGCGAGTGGATCCCGGCGCCGTACGAGGAGCTCGGCGACGGCGACTACGGCAACCACGACCTGGGGAACCGGCCGGCCTCCCAGCGCATCCGGTACATCGTCGTGCACGACACGGAGGGTGCCTGGAACGGCGTGCTCGACATGGTCCAGGATCCCACCTACGTCTCCTGGAACTACACCCTGCGCTCCACCGACGGCCACATCGCCCAGCACGTGAAGGCGGAGGACGTGGCCTGGCACGCGGGCAACTGGTACGTCAACGCGAAGTCGATCGGCCTGGAGCACGAGGGTTTCCTGGCGGAGCCGGACGCCTGGTACACGGAGGCGATGTACCGCTCGTCGGCGCGGCTGGTGAAGTACCTGGCGAAGAAGTACGACATCCCGCTGGACCGGCAGCACATCCTGGGTCACGACAACGTCCCCGGCACGACCACCGCGACGATCCCCGGCATGCACACCGACCCCGGCCCGTACTGGGACTGGCGCCACTACTTCCGGTTGCTGGGCCGTCCTTTCGAGCCCACCGCCGGCAGCAAGTCCGGCCTGGTGACGATCCGCCCCGACTACGCCGCCAACCGCCCGCGGTACACGGGCTGCGAGACGAAGGGCGAGCCCTGCGCGGCGCACGGTTCCAGCGCGGTCCGGCTGTACACGGACCATGACGTGAACGCGCCGCTGATCCGGGACATCGGTCTGGGTACCGCCCCGACGACCGGGGTGAACGACCTGTCCTCCCGGGTCTCCACGGGCCAGCAGTACGCGGTGGCCGACCGGTGGGGCGACTGGACGGCCATCTGGTACCTGGGGCAGAAGGCCTGGTTCCGGAACTCGAAGGAGAACCCGGCGGCGGTCCCCGCGTCGGGCCGGGTGATCACGCCGAGGAAGGGCCTGGACAGCGTCCCGGTCTACGGCCGCGCCTACCCGGAGCAGGCGGCCTACCCGGCGGGCGTACCGGCCCAGGCGGTCTCACCACTGCCCTACCGGGTGCTCGCCGGCCAGGAGTACGTGGTCGGTGAGAAGGTGCCCGGCGAGTACTACTACGCGGTGACCTTCGACGAGGCCTCCCACCGGGTGGTGACCGGACGGGACGTGTACTACCAGATCCAGTACGGCCACCGGGTCGGGTACGTGCGCGCCGCCGACGTCACGCTCTCCACCGTGCGGTAGCCGCCGGGTCAGCCCTGCTGGAAAAGCTCCGCCGGGAGCGGCTTCAGCAGGGCATACAGGTCGTCGGTGATGGGGCGGTCCCAGGCGGCGATGGTCACCAGGACGCCGTCGCTGCGGTCGAACTGCACACAGGAGATCCGGCCCTCGGAGAGCTTGAGGCGACGCACGATGAGCAGGTTGTCGCCCTGCATCACCGGCACGTCCTCGGCGCCGACGACCTTCACCTCCTCGTCGTTCTCCAGGGCCAGCAGCAGCTGGGCCACCTCGAAGGGGATCTCGCCCTCGGGGACCTCGCGGGCCGGGGAGCCCTCCGGCAGATTGCCGATGATCATCGCGGGGCCGCGGCCGCCGAACAGGTCGTAGCGCAGGAAGACGCCCTGGCAGCTGCCGTCGGGCGCGGGCAGCAGACCGGCGCCCAGATTGCCGGGCCAGTCGCCCGGGTCCATGGCCAGTACGTCGAAGTCGGGCCCGGCGGGCGTGGCGCTGCGGCGGCGGAGGAACGACATGCCGCCATGGTACGTGGCCCGGGCCCTCGAACGGCGTGCGGGCGGTGTCCTGCCGGGCTACGCGGTCCGCCTCTGCCGTTCGTGGTGGCGGGCCACCCGGGCCCGGTTGCCGCAGGACGGCTTGCACCACTCCTGGCGCGGGTGCTCCTTGAGGAAGTAGCGCACGCAGCGCGGTGCGTGGCAGGCCCGCAGCCGCGGCCGGTCGGGGCCCGCGAGGAAGCCGATCACGGCGTGGGCGAGCACCGCGGCGAGGTCGGCCCGGTCCTCGGCGGGCTCCCTGCGCAGCACGGGACCGGCATCGGCCCAGTCCAGCACAGGGACGGTCGGCATGCGCGCGGCCGCCTGGTTGAGACACCGCAGGGCCTCGGGGACGGGCAGCAGCCGGGCGGCGTCCGCGGGGCTCGGTTCTCCGGGGCGCACGGCGCGGGCGAAGAGGGCGCGGGCCGCGGCACGCACCGCGCGGACGGCGGCCAGGTCCGGCTCGCCGGCGCGGTACCGTTCGGCGTCCGGCACGGTGCCGGGGTGCGCGCGGACCCAGGCGCCGAGCCCGGCGAGGTCGGCCAGGTCGTCGGCGACCCCGCCGTGTCCGTCGTGCCGGACGGTCAGCGCGAGGTCGAGGGCGATCCGGGTGTCCCTGCTGGTCGAGTCCTGCTGCATGGGGCCGATGATAGGCAGGCGGCGCCCGTGCGTTCCGCGCTCGGGCCCGTCGCCCCGCGTCCCTCAGCCCTCGTCCGGTGGAGCCGGTGGTACGACCGCGATCGGGGAGACCGCGTGCAGCAGGACGGCGTGGGTGACCGAGCCCATCATGCGGGCCGGGGCCAGCAGGCGCCGCCGGTGGCGGCCGACGACGACCAGGTCGGCGTCGCGGGAGGCGGTGACGAGGTGTCCGGCGGCGTCGCCGGGCACGACGTACGGTTCGGCCCGGACGTCGGGGTGGCGTCCCCGGTAGGGGGCGAGGAAGCCGTCGGCCAGCACCCGGGTCTCGCTCTCGATCGAGACCTCGTCGATGACCGGGGGCATGATCTGGCCCGCCGCGGCCCAGGTCTGCACCGGCCACGGGTAGGCGGCGACCACCTGGAGGCGGGCGCCGCGCTGCTCCGCCTCGGTGAAGGCGAAGGAGAGCGTGGCGTCGTCGGGGCTGTCGACGTGCAGGCCGACGACCACGCGGGGGCCGGGCTCGTCCGGCGCCTCGCCGTGGGCCTCGCGCCCGGGGCGCGGCACCACGAGGACGGGGCACTCGGCGTCGCGGGCCGCGGCCAGTCCGTTGGAGCCGAGCAGCAGGCTGGCGAAGCCGCCGCGGCCCCGGGAGCCGAGCACCAGGAGCTGGGCGTCGGCCCCCAGTTCCGGCAGCACGGCGCCGGGAACGCCCTCCATCCCGACGTACTCCGTGGCGACCGCGTAGGCCCGCCCCTCCAGGTGCGCTCGGGCCTGGTCGAGCACGGGGTCCTCGCCGGTGTCCGGTGGGCCCGCGACCAGGACGTCCGTCTGGGCCCAGGCGGCGTACTGGCGTACGTGCACCACTCGCAGGGGTGCCTCACGCCGGTGAGCGGCCTCCAGCGCTTGGTCCAGGGCGCGCAGGCTGTCGTCCGATCCGTCGACCGCCGCGATGACCGGCAGGGTGCTCATGGGTGCCTCACCTCCGGAAGACCGACTTCCCCCCGGGGACGGACGGGACACACCGGTTCGGCCGGTCGGCCCAGCTTCCGGCGGCTCAGGTGAGGTCGAACTCCCCTTCGCGTGCTCCCGACACGAACGCGCCCCATTCAGCGGGGGTGAAGATCAGGGAGGGGCTTTCCGGGCTGCCGCTGTTGCGCATGGCGATGAACCCCTCGACGAAGGCGATCTGGACATCCCCCAGGCCCCGGCTGCTGGACTGCCACTGCGCGTTGCTGAGGTCCAGCTCCGGCTTGTCCCAGCCCATGAGCGGGCGCTGGTGGGTGGTGCTCTCGGCCACGTCCGTGCTCCTCCCGATGTCGTCGTCCGCGGTCAGCCTAGCGATCGGTTCCGACCACCGACAGGCCACGTGAGGGGGTGCCTTCCGGAAGATCGGTTCGGCGGGCGCCACGGGCCGCGCGGTGATCGTCTTCCGGTGGCCTCAGCACTGTCCGAGGAAAGCGGCGACACGCCGTACGAACCACCGGGGGTCGTCCAGCCACGGATAGTGCCCGGCACCGGGCTGGACGACGGCCTCGGCGCGCGGGAAGACATCGGCGCAGCGGCGGGCGAGGCAGGGGCGGGGGCCTCCGTCGAGCGCGCCGGCGAGGACGAGGACCGGGGCGGCGAGGCCGGCCAGCGCGGCGCGGGTGGCGGGCGGATCGTAGGCGCCCGGGGAACCGTAGACGTCGGCGGCCTCGTCGTTGGTCTCCGCCTCGTCGCCTGCGAAGTGGGACCGGGCGGCGTCGTCCCAGCGGCCGTAGAAGAAGGGGGCGAAGACGGGGTCGAAGTCACCGGTCCCGGCCAGCCAGGCCCGGAAGGGGCCGATCGCCGCTCCGTACCAGGGCTCGTCCTCGCGCAGCCGCGCCGCGGCCAGCCGGTCCTCGGCCGTGGCCGGCATACCGAGCGCCCATGGGGTGGCGGCGATCAGGGAGAGGCTCGCCACGCGGGCGGGGTACCGGGCGGCGTACCGCATGGCGAGGCTGCCGCCCGCCGAGTGCGCGAGGACGTCCATGCGCTCCAGGCCGAGGTGGGCGCGGAGCGCCTCCACGTCGTCCACGAGCCGGTCGCAGCGGTACGTCGCCGGGTCCGCGGGTACGGCCGAGTCGCCGGTGCCGCGCAGGTCGAGCAGGACCAGCGTGCGGTGGGCCGACAGTCCGCCCAGGTCGCCCAGGTAGGCGGAGGCCCGCATGGGGCCGCCCGGCAGGACGACCAGCGGCGGGCCGTCGCCCCTGAGGTGGTAGGCGAGTCGGGTCCCGTCGTTCGCGGTGAGGGTCGGCACGGCGCCGATCATCGACGTCGGCGACCGGCGCCGCAACGCGATCGGCCGGGTCACGAAGCGGTGAACCGGTTCCGCAGCTCCCGCTTGAGGATCTTTCCGCTGGCGTTGCGCGGCAGCGCGTCCACGAAGCGCACTCGCTTGGGTGCCTTGAACGGGGCGAGCTTCTCGCGGGCGTGGGCGATCAGCTCGTCCTCCGTCACCTCCCCGCGCGGGACGACGACCGCCGTGACCGCCTCGATCCACCGCTCGTCGGGCAGGCCGATGACGGCAGCCTCGGCGACGGCCTCGTGGGTGTAGAGGGCGTCCTCGACCTGGCGGGAGGCGACCAGTACACCGCCGGAGTTGATGACGTCCTTCACCCGGTCGACGATCGTGAAGTAGCCGTCCGCGTCCCGCACGGCGAGGTCGCCGGAGTGGAACCAGCCGTCGCGGAAGGCGGCCTCGGTCTCCTCGGGTTTGTCCCAGTAGCCCTGGCACAACTGCGGGGAGCGGTAGACGACTTCGCCGGGGGTGCCGTCGGGGGCGTCCTTGCCGACCTCGTCGACGATCCGTGCGTCGACGAAGAGGACGGGCCGGCCGCAGGAGTCCATGCGGCCCTCGTGCTCGTCCGGGCCGAGGACGGTGGCGAGGGGGCCGATCTCGCTCTGGCCGAAGCAGTTGTAGAACGCGAGTCCGGGCAGGTGGGCGCGCAGCCGCTCCAGGACGGGGACGGGCATGATGGACGCGCCGTAGTAGGCCTTGCGCAGGCCGCCGAGGTCGCGGGTGGGGAAGTCGGGGCGGTTCGCGAGGCCGATCCACACCGTGGGCGGTGCGAACAGGCTGTCCGCGCGGCCGGCCTCGATCAGGTCGAAGAGGCGGTCGCCGTCGGGTGCGTCGAGCACGATGTTCGTCGCGCCGACGGCGAGGTAGGGCAGCAGGAAGACGTGCATCTGCGCCGAGTGGTAGAGCGGCAGGGCGTGCACGGGGCGGTCGCCGGCGCGCAGGTCGAGGGCGGTGATGGCGCTCAGGTACTCGTGCACCAGCGCCCGGTGGGTCATCATCGCGCCCTTGGGCAGGGCGGTGGTCCCCGAGGTGTAGAGAAGCTGCACCAGATCCTCGCCGCCCGGCTCGGGGCCGTCGTACGGGGGCGCCTCGGCCAGCCGGGCGAGCAGTGAGCCGTCGGCGTCGCGCAGGGGCAGCGTGCGCACGTCCCGCGGGAGCCTCGCGGTCAGGTCCGGGTCGGTGAGGACGAGGGCGCTGCCGGACTGGCCGACGATGTAGGCGAGGTCGTCGCCGGTCAGGTTCTGGTTGACCGGGACGTGCACCAGGCCCGCGCGGGCGCAGGCCAGGAAGGCGATGAGGTAGGCGTCGGAGTTGTGCCCGTAGGTGGCGACCCGGTCGCCCGGGGACAGGCCCTCGGCCAGCAGGACGCTCGCCGCGCGGGAGACCGCGGTGTCGAGTTCGTCGTACGTCCAGGTGCGGTCGCGGTACTCCACCGCGGCGCGGGCCGGAGTGCGCCGGGCACTGCGCCGCAGCACCCCGTCGACCGTGCTGCCGTGTCCGGGCGTCAGCGTCATGGCCCGATCCTCGGCCGGTGGGCGGGGCGGGTCAAGTCATGTGCGTGGCACCGAAAGCCGTCGTGTCATGCCACTGACACCTGCACATACCGACTGGTACGCTCGGCCGCTCCTTTCCCACGAAGACGTCGGGAGGCACGATGCGCATCCGCCCGAGACGGCTCGTCGCCGCGGCCGTCGCGCTGCTGACCGCGGCGACCGCACTGCCCGCGGCCGCCGCCGACGGACCCGCCCGCGGCCGGCACGAACGTCCGTCCCACGGCGGACTGTCCGCCGTCATCCGCTACACCGAGTACGGCATCCCGCACATCGTCGCCGAGGACTACGCCGACCTCGGCTTCGGCACCGGCTGGGCGCAGGCCGCGGACCAGGTCTGCACGCTGGCCGACGGTTTCGTGACCGTGCGCGGTGAGCGTTCCCGCTTCTTCGGCGCCGACGCGGCGTCCGACCTCTCGCTCTCGTCGGCCGGCACCAACCTCTCCAGCGACCTGTACTTCCGGGGCGTGCGCCGGGCCGGCACCGTCGAGAAGCTGCTCGCCGAGCCGGCGCCGCGCGGCCCCAGCCGGGACGCGAAGGAGCTGATGCGGGGCTTCGCGGCGGGCTACAACGCCTGGTTGGAGCAGAACCGGATCACCGACCCGGCGTGCCGGGGCGCCGCGTGGGTGCGGCCGGTCACCGCGCTGGACGTGGCCGCGCGCGGCTTCGCCCTCTCCGTGCTCGGCGGGCAGGGCCGCGCCGTCGACGGCATCACGGCCGCACAGCCGCCGGCCGACGGCTCCCGGCAGGCGTCCGCTCCGGAGCCCGGCGCCGACGCGGCCGCACGTGCCGCCCGGGAGCTCTTCGCCGCCGACGACGCCGACATGGGCTCCAACGCCGTCGCCTTCGGCGGGCGCACCACCGCGAACGGCCGCGGCCTGCTGCTGGGCAACCCCCACTACCCGTGGCACGGCGGGCGCCGCTTCTGGCAGTCGCAGCAGACCATCCCGGGACGGCTCGACGTGGCCGGCGGTTCCCTGCTCGGCTCCGCCACGGTGTCCATAGGCCACAACGCGCACGTCGCCTGGAGTCACACCGTGGCCACCGGCGTCACCCTCAACCTCCACCGGCTGTCGCTCGATCCGGCCGACCCGACGGTCTACCTGGTGGACGGCCGGCGCGAACGGATGACGAAACGGTCCGTCACCGTCCCGGTGCGGAACGGCGCCCCGGTGACGAAGACCCAGTGGTGGACCCGGTACGGCCCGGTGGCGACCTCGCTCGGCACCTCGTTGCCGCTGCCCTGGACGTCCACCACGGCGTACGCCCTCAACGACCCCAACGCCGCCAACCTGCGCGCCTCCGACACCGCGCTCGGCTTCAGCCGGGCCCGCGGCACGGACGACGTACTGGACTCGCTGCGCCGCACGCAGGGGCTGCCGTGGGTGAACACCATCGCCGCCGACTCGCGGGGCCGCACGCTGTTCACGCAGTCGCAGGTGCTCCCCCGCATCACCGACGAGCTCGCCGAACGCTGCTCGACGGAGCTCGGCAAGGTCACCTACCCGTCCTCCGGGCTCGCGGTGCTCGACGGCTCGCGCGGCGAGTGCGCGCTAGGCAGTGACCGGGACGCCGTTCGGCCCGGGATCTTCGGTCCCTCGCGGATGCCGACGCTGAAGGACGCGCCGTACGCGGAGAACTCCAACGACAGTGCCTGGCTGGCCAACGCGGACCGGCCGCTGACCGGCTACGAGCGGGTCTTCGGCACGGTCGGCACCCAGCGGTCGATGCGGACGCGGGGCGCGATCGAGGACGTGGCGGCCATGGCGGACCGGGGCGGGCTGACCGTACGCGACCTGGAGCGGCAGCAGTTCGCCGATCGCGTGCCCGCCGGTGACCTGGCCGCGGAGGATGCGGCACGGGCCTGCGCCGCGCTGCCGGGCGGCACGGCACAGGACGGCGAGGGCAGGTCCGTGGACGTGCGGGAGGCCTGTGACGTGCTCGCCGGCTGGGACCGCACGGTCGACACCGGCAGCGAGGGGGCGCTGCTCTTCGACCGGTTCTGGCGGGCGCTCACCAGGACGGTGCCCGCCGGGCAGTTGTGGAAGGTGCCGTTCTCGGCCGCGGACCCGGTCGGCACGCCGAACACGCTGAACACCGGCGCGCCGGGCTTCGCCACCGCGCTGGCGGACACGGTGGGCGAACTGCGGGCGGCGGGCATCCCGCTCGACGCCCGGCTCGGCGAGCACCAGTTCGTGGTGCGGGGCGGCGAGCGCCTACCCGTGGGCGGGGGTACGGAGTCGCTGGGCGTCTGGAACAAGATCGAGCCGGTGTGGGACCCGGCCGGCGGCGGGTACACGGAGGTGACCACCGGCTCCAGTTACATCCAGGCCGTGGGCTGGGACGGCAGCCGCTGCCCGGTGGCGCGCACGCTGCTGACCTACTCCCAGTCGTCCAACCCCGCCTCGCCGCACCACGCCGACCAGACCCGGCTGTTCTCCGGCGAGCGGTGGGTGACGTCCCGCTTCTGCGAGCGCGACATCCGGTCGTCACCCGAGCTCCGCGTCGTCCGGGTGCGCGAACGCTGAACCACGCCGCCCCCGCGACCCGTCCGGCGCTCTGCCGGGCGGGTCCGGCGCCCTGTCGACTCCGCACGCCCCATTGACACGACCCGCGTCCTGACAGGAAAGTTTCACCCCGCACGGCGATCCAGGAAAGATACTTTCAGCTTCGACGGCGGGAGGCTCTTCGATGGCCGGACAGGTGACGAGCGGATTCACACGGCGTCAACTGGGCGCCGGAGCCCTGGCCCTGGGCGGCGCCCTGGCCGTCGCCCCGTTCGCGGCCGGACCGGCCGAGGCCGTCGCGGACCGGGGTCGCCACCCCACCCTGCGGCGTGGTTCCGCCGAGCGCGCCGGCCTGCTGCCCGGCCATCTGCGCCGGCTGGTCACCGACGCGGAGGCGTTCCTCTCCCCTTCGCCGAAGCACCCGTGGTACGCGGGCGCCGTGCTGCTCGCCGGCCGGGGCGGGACGGTGGCACTGCACGAGCCGATCGGCATGGCGGTGCGCTACCGGGCGTACGACGAGGAGACCGACACCGGGATCGAGTTCCCGGCCGGGGAGCAGATCCCCATGGCCGGGGACACGGTGTTCGACCTCGCGTCGATCTCGAAGCTGTTCACCTCGATCCTCGCCGTGCAGCAACTGGAGCGCGGCGCGCTGGAGCTGGAGGCGCCGGTCGCCTCGTACCTGCCGGACTTCGGCCGCTCCGGCAAGCAGGACGTGACGGTCCGGCAGCTCCTGACGCACACCTCCGGCTTCCGGGCGTGGATCCCGCTGTACCGGGTGCCCACGTACGAGGAGAAGGTCCAGCTCGTCTACGACGAGGCGCCCGTCAGCCCGCCCGGCACGGCGTACCTGTACTCGGACCTGAACATGATCTCCCTCCAGTTGGTGCTGGAGGAGGTCACCGGCCGCACCCTGGACGTCCTGCTGCGCGACGAGATCACCGCCCCGCTCGGTCTCGACCGCACCCGCTACAACCCGCCCGCCTCCTGGAGACCGAGGATCGCGGCCACCGAGGACGCCCGGCAGCCCTGGTCGGGTCTGGACCGGGGGCTGGTGTGGGGCGAGGTGCACGACGAGAACGCGTTCAGCCTCGGCGGCGTCGCCGGCCACGCGGGGGTGTTCTCCTGCGCCTGGGACCTGGCGGTGCTCGGCCGGACGCTGCTCAACGGCGGTTCCTACGGGCGGGCGCGCATCCTGCGGCCGGAGTCGGTGGAGCTGATGTTCACCGACTTCAACACCGACTTCCCGGGCGACGAGCACGGCCTCGGCTTCGAGCTGTACCAGCACTGGTACATGGGCGCGATGGCCACTCCGCGCACGGCCGGGCACACCGGCTTCACCGGCACCTCGCTGGTGCTGGACCCGACGACCGACTCGTTCCTGGTGGTGCTGGGCAACTCGGTGCACCCGGTGCGCGGCTGGCGCTCGGGGTCGGCCCCCAGGGTCGCCGCGGGAACGAACTTGGCACGGGCCGTGCCGGTCCGTCCCGCGCACGGGCGTACGGCGTGGTTCTCCGGGACGGCGGGCTCGACCACGGCCACGCTGACCCTGCCCGCGCTGGACACGTCCGGCGGTGCGGCGCGGCTGCGGTGCGCGCTGTGGTGGGACACGGAGCCCGGTTCGGACGCCCTCGTCCTGGAGGCCACCACCGACGGCGGCACCACGTGGACGCCGGTGCCGTTCACGACCGCGCGCCGCGGCCAGGATCCGCGGGAGCACCCGGCGGGTTCGGTCACCGGCTGGTCGGGCCGCGTCTGGCACGGGCTGACGGCGGCGCTGCCGGCCGCCCGCGGCCTCACCCTGCGCTGGCGGTACACGACCGACCGGCTGTACGTGGGCCGCGGAGCGTACGTCGACGGGCTGCGCGCCGAGGCCGCGGGCGACGTGCTGTTCCACGACGCGCGCCCGGCGGACGCGGCGCGGATCGAGGCGGTGGGGTGGACGGCGTCGGCCGACTGACGGGTCGTACGCGTCCGGTGGTGTCCGCTAGTCGTTGAAGACGGCCTTCTGCACCTCGTTGGGGCCGTCGAAGCTGTTCTCCTTGAGGCCGTCGAGACGGCTCACGACCTTGTCGTCGGCCTTGTTCTTGCGGGCGCACTCGACGAGCGACTTCTTGTCCGTCGGGTAGTCCATGCCGCTGAGCGCCTTCTGCAGGTCGATGGGGCTGAGGTCCGCCATGGCAGGCTCCTTGTCGTGCTGGTCGCGTGTACGGAATTTCCGTTATGTCGCGGTACCCAGCCCCGTCCGGCGCATGCGTGCGTCAGCTCCGCGTCCGCTCCAGCACCGCCATCGCCGCGTTGTGCCCCGGCACCCCGCTGACCCCGCCGCCGCGCACCGCGCCCGCCCCGCACAGCAGGACGTTCGCCTGCCCGGTCTCCACGCCCCAGCGGCCGGTGCCGTCCTGGGCGTGGGGCCAGGACAGCTCGCGGTGGAAGATGTTGCCGCCCGGCAGGCGCAGGTCGCGCTCCAGGTCCAGCGGCGACCTGGCCTCGACGCAGGACCGTCCGTCGGCGTCGGTCGCCAGGCAGTCCGCGAGGGGTTCGGCCAGGTGGGCGTCGAGCTGGGCGAGGGTCGACTTCAGCAGTTCGTCGCGTACGGCGTCGTTGTCCCCCGCGAACAGACGAGCGGGGGTGTGCAGGCCGAACAGGGTGAGGGTGTGCATGCCCCGGGCGGCGAGGTCCGGGCCGAGGACGGTGGGGTCGGTCAGGGAGTGGCAGTAGATCTCGGAGGGCGGGGCGGCGGGCAGCTCGCCCGCGGCGGCACTGGCGTGCGCGGCGGCCAGCTGCGCGTAGCCCTCGGCGATGTGGAAGGTCCCGGCGAAGGCCTCGCGCGGATCGGCGGCGGGGTCGCGGAGGGCGGGGAGCCTGGTCAGCAGCATGTTCACCTTGAGCTGGGCGCCCTCGGCGGGCGGCGGCGGTGCCTGGCCCGTGAGCGCCGCCAGCTCCCGCGGGGAGGCGTTCACCAGGACGTGGCGTGCGGCGGCGACGCCCTCGCCGTCGGCCGAGCGGTAGGTGACCTCGGCGGCTCGTCCGTCGGTGTCGATGCGCACGGCCTCGTGTCCGGTGGCGAGCACGGCACCGGCCGAGCGTGCCGCGCCGGCCAGGGCGCCGGTGAGGGCTCCCATGCCGCCGACCGGGACGTCCCAGGCGCCGGTGCCGCCGCCGATCACGTGGTAGAGGAAGCAGCGGTTCTGGCTCAGGGAGGGGTCGTGGGCGTCGGCGAAGGTGCCGATCAGCGCGTCGGTGAGGACCACTCCGCGTACCAGGTCGTCCGCGAAGTGCTCCTCGATCGCGACGCCGATCGGCTCCTCGAACAGGGCACGCCAGGCCGCCTCGTCGTCGACCGTGCGGCGCAGTTCCTCCCGGGTGGGCAGCGGTTCGGTGAGGGTCGGGAAGACCCGCCGGGCGACGCGTCCGGTCATGCCGTAGAACCGCTGCCAGGCCGCGTACTCCCGGTCCGAGCCGGTGAGCCGGTCGAAGGACTCCCGGGTCCGCCGCTCGCCCCCGCCGACGAGGAGGCCGGTCGGTCGGCCGTTCCGCTCGACGGGCGTGTACGAGGAGACGGTGCGCCCGCGCACCCGGAAGTCCAGGTCCAGGTCCCGCACGATCTTCTCGGGCAGCAGGCTGACCAGGTACGAGTACCGCGACAGCCGCGCGTCGACCCCGGCGAACGGCCGCGTGGACACGGCGGCCCCGCCGGTGTGGTCGAGCCGCTCCAGCACCAGCACGGAGCGCCCGGCGCGGGCCAGGTAGGCGGCGGCGACCAGCCCGTTGTGGCCGCCGCCGACGACGACGGCGTCGTAGGTACGGGAGGCGGGGGGCGGCGTGGGCGACGTCATGGCTCTTGTTAGCACGGTGCTGCTTCGGGCTGCCAGAGGCGCGCGCCGGCCCGGCCCGGGGTGGGGCGTAACCCCCGGGCCGGGCGGACGCGGTGCCTCACGCCCGGCGGCGACGCCACGTCACACGTCCGCGCCCGGCCCGGCGCGCCCCGCGTCGCCGGGCCGGCGCTGCGCGTTTCAGCGCCCGGCCGCGTGTGCCGCCCCGGATCGGTGGGCTCCCGACCTGCGCAGGACAGCCACCCTGCGGTACAGCTCCACGGCCTCGGCCGCGCGGCCGAGTTGTTCGAGGCAGTGGGCCTCGTCGTCGCGGCCGGCCAGGGTGTCGGGGTGGTCGGGACCCAGGACGCGTTCGCGGGCGGTGGCGACTGCGCTGTACTCGGTGAGGGCGGCGGACCAGCGGCCCAGCCAGCCGAGGGCGACGGCGATCTCGCGGCGGCTGACGAGGGTGTCCGGGTGGTCCGGGCCGAGGACGCGGGCGCGGATCGCGCACACCTCGCGGGACTCGGCGAGGGCCTCCTCCCAGCGGCCGAGGCGGCCGAGGTTGACTCCCAGTCCGTGGCGGGCGCGCAGGGTCTCGGGGTGTTCGGGTCCCTGGGCGCGCGTCCGGTCGTCGATCAGCCCCTCGTACAGGGTCAGCGCTTCCGCGCTGCGGCCGAGACGCCCGAGACTGATGCCGATCTCGTAGCGGGCCGCGAGGGTGTCGGGGTGATCCGGGCCGAGCGCCCTCCCGCGGGCCTCGGCGACCTCCCGGTAGGCGGCGAGGGCCTCCTGCCAGCGGCCCAGCCGGCCGAGTTCGTAGGCCACCTCGTAGCGGGTGACCAGAGTGTCGGGGTGATCGGGGCCGAGCACCCGGGCGCGGGCCTCGGCGACCTCACGTGCCATGCGGTGGGCGTCCTCCGTGCGGCCCAGCCGGCCGAGGTTGAAGGCCAGGTTGTGCCGGCAGCGGAGGGTGTCCGGGTGGTCGGGGCCCATGACGCGCTCGCGGGCCGCGAGGACCGACGCGTAGACCTGGTGGGCGTCGGCGTGCCGGCCCAGCCGGCCGAGGGTGTAGGCCATCTCCTGGCGGACGGCGAGGGTGTCGGCGTGGTCGGCGCCCAGCACCCTGATGCGGGCCTCGGCGACGCGCTTGTAGGCGCGTAGTGCGTCGGCGGCGTGACCGGTGCGGCTGAGGGTGAAGGCGGTCTCGTAGCGGCTGGCGAGCGTGTCCGGGTGGTCGGGGCCGAGCAGGCGCTCGCGTTCCTCGGCCACCGCGCGGTGGATCGCGCGGGCCTCCTCCCAGCGGCCGAGCCGTCCCAGGCTCAGTCCGGCGTTGTGCCGCCCGGCCAGCGCGGCGGCCGCCTCGGACGTCGGTCCTGGGCGGACTTCGGGAGCGGGCGGCGCGGCCCCGGAGCCGACGGGCCGCGGGACCCAGTCGGCGGACAGACCGGAGGCGGGGTCCGGCGGCGTGGTGCGCAGGCCGGTGGCGGTCGCCTTGTGGCCGGTGGTCATGCCGTCGGTCCAGGACGGCAGCGCGGCCCGGCCACCGCCGACCGGCTGGGGCGTCCGGGTCCGGGGCGCCACCACGGCCGGCGCGTACGCCGGCGACGTGCGGCCGGCGGTGATCCTCCGGCCCAGTTCCCGGGCGTCGTCCGGACGCCGGTCCGGCCGCTTGGCCAGGAGGTCCAGGATGATCCGGTCCAGGTAGGCGGGCAGCTCGGGACGGTGGGTGCGAGGTGGCTCGGGCTCGGTGTCGCGGTGGCCGACGAGGATCGCCCAGGCGTCGTCGAGGTCGAACGGCGGCACCCCGGTGGCGATCTCGTAGAGCACGCAGCCCAGCGAGTACAGGTCGCTGCGCCGGTCCACCTCGTCGCCGCCGATCTGCTCCGGCGACATGTAGTGCGGGGTGCCCATGGCGATGCCGGTGCCGGTCAGCCGGGCGGTGAACCCGACGTCGTGGCCGAGCCTGGCGATGCCGAAGTCGCAGATCTTCACGGTGCCGTCGGCGAGCCGCACGATGTTCGCCGGCTTCAGGTCGCGGTGCACGATGCCCTGGTCGTGGGTGTACGCGAGCGCGGCGGCGACCTGTTCGGCGATGTCGACGACGTCCGCGACCGGCAGCGGATGGTGCTTGTTGTCCTCCAGCAGCCGGCTCAGGTCGCGCCCCTCCAGCAGCTCCATGACCAGGAAGAGCACGCCGTCGCTCTCGCCGAAGTCGTGCACGACGGTCACTCCGCGGTGCTGGAGCGCGGCGGCCACCCGGGCCTCGCGCCGGAACCTCTCCCGCAGGACGCGGGTGAAGGCGTGGTCGTGCTGCGCGCCCAGCGGTTTGAGGCACTTGACGGCGACGCGTCGCCCCAGTGACTCGTCCCGCGCCCGCCACACCTCGCCCATGCCGCCGCGCCCGATCCGCTCCAGCAGCCGGTACCGGCCCTGGATCAGCGTGCTGTCCCCCATGACTACGCCCGCCCCCGTAGTGATGCGTCCCGTCAGCTGCGCCCTCCCCTGGCGGGTCCAGTATGGCGGTTTATGGTCCGAGTTTGTATGGTGCCGGGCGCGCGGCCGGTCCGAGCCGTGCCATGGCGCGCAGGATGTGTTTGGGCGGCAGCTGCCAGCGCAGACGTGCGGGGATCGTGCGCAGCGCGGTGCCCGTGGCGCGCAGTCGCCGGGTGACGGTGACGGGATCGGGGGCCGCTCTGCCGTAGAGCTCGTGCGCGTACGGCGGTAGGGAGTCGTACGCCAGTTGCGCCACCCGGTGCCACAGCAGCGCGCGTGCGGGGACCAGGAGCGGGTGCACGGGCGGGCGGCGCAGGAAGTCGTCGACCTCGTGCGCGTCGTCGCCGGCGGCCAGCTCGGGCCGTACGCGCGCGAAGTAGGCGGCCAGTGCGGCGCGGTCCGCGGGCACGGCGGCGGGGTCGAGGCCGACCAGGCGGGCGCTGTGCCGGTGTTCGGCGAGGTAGCGGTCGGCGTGGGCGTCGGTGAGCGGGAACCCGGATCGGCGCAGGACGTGCAGGTAGGAGTCGATCTCGGCGCAGTGCACCCACAGCAGCAGTGCAGGTTCGTCGACACCGTAGCGCTCCCCCGTGTCGGGGTCCGTCGCGCCCAGCAGGCGGTGGATCTTCCGTACGCGGGCCCCGGCCCGCTCTGCTGCCTCGGTGGTGCCGTACGTCGTCGTGCCGACGAAACTCGCGGTGCGCATCAGGCGGCCCCAGGCGTCGCGCCGGAAGTCGCTGTTCTGCATGACGCCGCGCACGGCGCGCGGGTGCAGCGCCTGGAGGTACAGGGCGCGGATTCCGGCGATCCACATCATCGGGTCGCCGTGCGCCTGCCAGGTCACCGAGCCGGGGCCGAACAGTCCCGGGTCGCCCGCCGGATCGCCCGCCCGCGTGAGCGTCATACCGGCAGGCTAACGCCCCGCGCGCCGCGGCCCCAGGGTGCGGCGGTGGTCAGCGCAGGGTGGCCAGGAACTCTCCGCAGGCACGGGCGCAGGCGCGGCAGGCCTCGGCGCTCTCCTCGGCGCCCGGGTGGGCGTCGAAGACGTGGGCGCTCTCCAGGCACACCTGCCGGCACCACTCCAGCTGGACGCGGATGGCGGTCTCGTCCACCTGGTTCTGTTCGGACAGCACCCGGCAGGTCGCGTCGCAGACCTCCGCGCACATGATGCCCTTGCGTCGTACGAGTTCCTGGTTCTCGGTCCCGTCCGGGTCCACGAGGCTCGCCCGCAGGGCGCAGGCCCGCGCGCACTCGGTGCACGCCTGCGCGCAGGCGAAGCGGTCCTCGAGGAAGCGGAACAGTTCCTGCTGGGAAGTCGTCGTCGATGTCACACCGCGCGGGTTGCCGCTGCGGACGGTGCCAAACCGCCGGGCCCGGTGTTCCCAAGGGTTCCGGCCCGTTTTCCGGGTGGCCCGGCGGGCACCCGTGCGCTCTCCCGACGCTGGTGACAGCGAGAACGTCCACGACTCGCGGAGGTGCAGGACATGCCGGGACGACAGGAACTGCCGTCGACGCTGGAGCGCTCGCCCCAGGAGGCCCAGCGGACCTGGATCAAGGCGCACGACTCGGCCGTGGAGGAGTACGGCGAGGGTGAGCGCGCCCACCGGGTGGCGTACGGGGCGCTGAAGCACAAGTTCGAGAAGGTCGGCGATCACTGGCAGCGCAAGGAGGGCGGTCGCAAGGGCCCGTCCGACCCGCAGTCCGCGCGGCCTCGCGGACAGGGCGGGCGCAGTGGTGAGGGCGTCGACGAGAAGGCCTCCAAGGAGCACCTGTACGGCATCGCCAAGGAGCTCGGGGTGGAGGGCCGGTCGCGGATGTCGAAGGCGGATCTGCTCGCGGCGATCCGGAAGGCGAACCGTTCACGGACGCGGTCCGCCCGGTCGAGCTGAGCTGGTTGGTGGCGTGGACCGAGGGTACCCGCGCTCCATGACGAACGCATGGATGGACCTGGCCGCCGGTGGCGGCGGCATCGGCATCGGCATCGGTGTCGCAGCGGTCGTGGTCGTGGCCCTGCTGATCGGGGCGTTCGCCTTCGGCAGCAGGCAGAAGCGCAAGGAGTCGCCGCCGCCGACCCCGGAGGAGCAGCCCCGCATGCCCGACGAGGGGCCCGTCCGCGAGGTGCGTGAGCGGCGGGAGCCCGACGAGATGCCCCGCACTGACGAGCGGACGCTGCCGCACGACCTCGGCAACCAGGGCAGCCGCACCGCCCCCGGGCAGGAGCGGCCCCGCTGGGACGAGGGCGGCAGCGGCTCCTTCGGCAGCGGCGGGCCGGGCGGACGCTGACCCACTGAGCAAGCCCGTACAGAGAGAAGTGAGAACCATGGCCGACCCTGCTCGCAACACCCTGCCGTTGCCCGACTACGACCATTTGCCGATCGGCGGCCTCGAGAGCCGGATCCGGTCATTGGGCGCGGAGGAGGTGGAGGAGCTGCTGGCGTACGAACGGTCGCACGCCGACCGCCTCCCCGCCACGGAGCTGCTGACGGCCCGGCTGGAGCAGTTGAGGTCCGGCGCGCAGCCGTCCTCCGGCGACCCGGGAGCGGTACGTCCGGAGCAGGGGCAGGGCCGCACGGGCTCCCCCGTGTCGCCCTCGACCTCACCGCAGCCGTTCTCCCCGCCGCCGCACGGTACGCCGGACCAGCGGGGCAAGCCGAAGGGTGACCGTACGTAGCCCGTGCCCCCACGGGCGTAGTTTCCGGCACGGGCGGGAACCCATGCGCCGTGCTGTTGAAGAGGAGAAGGGCCCGCGCCGGCGCGCGGGCCCGCCACGCGGCCGAACGCGCCGTTGACCGGGCCGACGGACGGCTTCCCGTCTCCGAGGGCGGGCGACTGCTGCGCAAGGCCTTTCCGGAGCACTGGTCGTTCCTCCTGGGCGAGATCGCCCTCTACAGCTTCGTGGTGCTGCTGCTGACCGGTGTGTGGCTGACGCTGTTCTTCAAGCCCTCGATGACGGAGGTCGTCTACGACGGGTCGTACGAGCCGTTGCTCGGGCTGAGCATGTCGGAGGCGTACCGCTCGACGGTGGACATCGGTTTCGACGTGCGCGGCGGACTGCTGATCCGGCAGCTGCACCACTGGGCGGCGCTGGTGTTCCTGTCGGCCATCGGAGTGCACCTGCTTCGCGTCTTCTTCACCGGGGCGTTCCGCCGGCCGCGTGAGGTCAACTGGCTGATCGGCGTGACGCTCTTCCTGCTGGCCCTCGTCGAGGGCTTCGCCGGCTACTCGCTCCCCGACGACCTGCTGTCCGGGACGGGGCTGCGCATCGCGCAGGGCATCATGCTGTCCGTCCCGGTGGTGGGGACATACCTCAGCATGTTCGCCTTCGGCGCGGAGTATCCGGGCGAGGACATCGTTCCGCGGCTGTACTCGCTGCACATCCTGCTGGTCCCCGGGCTGCTGCTGGCGCTGGTGACGCTCCATCTGATCCTGGTCTTCCATCTCAAGCACACCCAGTGGGCGGGGCCCGGCCGCACCGACCGCAACGCGGTGGGAAAGCCGATGTTCCCGCAGTTCGTGACCAACTCCACGGGCCTGTTCTTCATGGTCTCCGGCGTCCTGACGGCGCTCGCGGCGGTCGCGCAGATCAACCCGATCTGGGCGTACGGTCCCTACCGGCCCGACGTCGTCTCCTTCGGCTCGCAGCCGGACTGGTACGTCGGCTTCCTGGAGGGTTCGCTGCGGCTGATGCCGCCGTTCGAGACGGCGGTCTGGGGTCACACCGTCATGTGGAACGTCCTGGTGCCCGCGGTGGTGCTGCCGGGCGCCCTGTTCGCGGTGCTGTACGCCTACCCGTTCTTCGAGCGCTGGGTGACGGGCGACCACGGGGAGCACCACCTGTGCGACCGGCCCCGGGACAAGCCCGTGCGCACCGGGCTGGGCGTCGCCGCGATCTGCTTCTACGGGGTGCTCCTGCTGGCGGGCGGCAACGACATCCTCGCTCATGTCTTCGACGTCTCGATCAACTTGCTGACGTGGGTGTTCCGGATCTCCCTGGTGCTGCTGCCGCCGATCGCGTTCATGGTGACCAAGCGGGTGTGCCTGGCATTGCAGGAGCGGGAGCGCGAGCGGCTCGGCGAGGGCGCGGAGACGGGCCGGTTGTCGCAGACGCTCGCGGGGGGCTACGTCGAGAGCCATGTGCCCCTCGACAGCGAGGAGCGGTACGTGCTGCGGTCGCGGCGGGAGCCGGAGCCGCTGGCGCCGACGGCGCCCGACGGTGAGGCACCGCATGTGGGGCGGCTGCGGGCGGCGCTCAGCGAGTGGTACTACGGCGACCGGGTCGACGTGGAGGAGGCGGAGCCGGAGGATTCCCGGCCGGATCCCTCCCCGGAGGCGCTGGAGCGCTGAGCGTCCCGGCCGGCGTACTGGAAGACGAGGCCGAACACGGCCAGGGCGAGGAGGCCGAATCCGATGAGGGCGAGCCACAGGCCGTAGACGATGCCGAGGGCGAGGACGACGGCGCCCAGGGCGGTCGTGACGGGCCAGGGGCTGTGCGGCGGGAAGAAGTCGAGCGGCCCCGCGGCGTCCAGGACCTCGGCGTCCGCGCGGTCCTGGGCCCGCAGGCCCCTTTTGCGGTACTGCACGCGCAGGAAGAACGCGACGAGCGAGGCCATCAGGAAGGCGATGGTCAGGGCGGCGGTGCCGGCCGGCTCGTGGGAGAACCAGCCGTAGCCGGCGGCGGTGACGGCGAAGAAGGCCGCCACGCCGGTGAAGAGTCGGGCTTCGGTCCTCACCGGGCTACTGCTTCCTCTGCTCGTGCCGCTGGTCGCGTCGCGCGATGTCCGGGTGGTGCAGGTCGAACGCCGGGGACTCGGAGCGGACCCGGGGCAGCGAGGTGAAGTTGTGCCGCGGGGGCGGGCAGGACGTGGCCCATTCGAGGGAACGCCCGTAGCCCCACGGGTCGTCGTGCTCCGCCTTCGGGCCGTACTGGCGGGTGCGCCACACGTTGTAGAGGAACGGCAGGGTGGACAGGCCGAGCAGGAAGGCGCCGACGGAGCTGATGGTGTTCAGGGCGGTGAACCCGTCCGCGGCCAGGTAGTCGGCATAGCGGCGGGGCATGCCCTGCTCGCCGAGCCAGTGCTGGACGAGGAAGGTGGTCTGGAAGCCGACGAAGAGCGTCCAGAAGTGGATCTTCCCGAGCCGTTCGTCGAGGAGCCTGCCGGTGAACTTGGGCCACCAGAAGTAGAAGCCGGCGAACATCGCGAAGACGACCGTGCCGAACAGCACGTAGTGCAGGTGGGCGACGATGAAGAACGAGTCCGTCAGGTGGAAGTCCAGGGGCGGGGAGGCGATGAGGACGCCGCTCATGCCGCCGAGCAGAAACGTCATCAGGAACCCGAACGACCACAGCATGGGTGTCTCGAAGGACAGCGAGCCGTGCAGCATCGTGCCGATCCAGTTGAAGAACTTCACTCCCGTCGGCACCGCGATGAGGAAGGACATCAGGGAGAAGAACGGCAGCAGCACCGCGCCGGTGGCGAACATGTGGTGGGCCCACACCACGGCGGACAGCATGGTGATGGCGATGGTGGCGCCGACCAGGCTGACGTAGCCGAAGATCGGCTTGCGGCTGAACACCGGGATGATCTCGGAGACGATGCCGAAGAACGGCAGGGCGACGATGTAGACCTCGGGGTGGCCGAAGAACCAGAACAGGTGCTGCCACAGCAGCGCCCCGCCGTTCGCCGCGTCGAAGATGTGCGCGCCGAACTTCCGGTCTGCCTCCAGCGCGAGCAGCGCGGCGGTGAGGACGGGGAAGGCCGGCAGCACCAGGATCGACGTGAACAGCACGTTCCAGGTGAAGATCGGCATCCGGAACATGGTCATGCCGGGGGCGCGCAGGCACAGGATGGTGGTGATGAAGTTGACCGCGCCGAGCGTGGTGGACACGCCGGTCACCACCAGCCCCATGGTCCACAGGTCGCCGCCCGCTCCCGGGCTGAACACCGCGTTGTTCAGCGGCGCGTAGGCGAACCAGCCGAAGGCGGCCGCTCCCTGGGGTGTCAGGAACCCGGCCACCACCATCAGGCCGCCGAACAGGTACAGCCAGTACGAGAGCGCGTTGAGCCGGGGGAACGCCACGTCCGGGGCACCGATCTGCAACGGCATGATCGCGTTGGCGAACCCGGCGAACAGCGGGGTCGCGAACAGCAGCATCATGACGGTGCCGTGGACGGTGAAGAGCTGGTTGTACTGGTGCGCGGTGAAAAGCTGGAGGCCGGGGCGGGCCAGCTCACCGCGCATCAGCAGGGCGAGGACGCCGCCGAGGAGGAAGAACCCGAAGGACGTCGTCATGTAGAGGTTGCCGATCACTTTGTGATCGGTCGTGGTCGCCCATCGGGCCAGCGCCCGCCCGAGCGTGCGGTCGGTCCGCTGCCGCGCCGCAGCCCGACGCGGCGGCTCCGTCCTCCTGTCCACCGCCATGCGGCGGAGGGTACCCAGGCGCCCCGGGCGCAGTCGCAGGGCGCGCCGGGGTCGGCGTCAGGTGCCCGTCCCCTCAGCGGCCGGGAAGACGTCGTCAGTGTGTTCGCCCAGCTCAGGTGGTGCGAGGCGATAGCGCGCCGGGGTGGCCACGAGACGGATCGGATGGGCCACCTGGCGGGTGCCGGCGACGTCCACGACGACCTCGACGCCCAGCCGTTCGGCGTAGGAGAAGGCTTCGTCGAGGGCGTTGACCGGGCCGGCCGGCACTCCGGCCGCGGGCAGTGCGCCGGCCCAGTGGTCGGCGCCGCGGGTGCGCAGCCGGTCCTGGAGGAGCGACCGGAGTTCACCGCGGTGGGCGACGCGGTCGGGATTGGTGCGGAACCGGGCGTCGTCGGCGAGTTCCGGCGCGCCGAGCAGCGCGGCCAGCGCGGCGAACTGCCGGTCGTTGCCCACCGCGAGGGCGATCGGCCGGTCCGCCGTGTGGAAGGTCTCGTACGGGGCGATGCTCGGGTGGGCGTTGCCGAGCCGGCCCGGTACGACGCCCGCCGCGACGTAGCCGGAGGCCTGGTTGGCCATCGCCGACAGCAGTGAGCCGAGCAGGCTGACCTCGACGAGCTGGCCCTCGCCGGTGCGCTCGCGGTGGCGCAGGGCGGCGAGGATGCCGACGGTGGCGTGGAGTCCGGTGATGACGTCGACGAGGGCGACACCCGTCTTGGTGGGTTCGCCGTCCGGTTCCCCGGTGACGCTCATCAGTCCGCCGACGGCCTGCACCAGCAGGTCGTAGCCGGGCAGCTCCGCGCCCGCTCCGGTGCCGAAGCCGGTGACGGAGCAGTAGACGAGCCGGGGGTCGGCGGCGAGCAGTTCCTCGTGGCCGAGGCCGAGCTTCGCCATGGTGCCGGGGCGGAAGTTCTCCACCACGACGTCCGAGCGGGCGATCAGCTCGCGCGCCCGGTCCCGTCCCTCGTCGGTGGCGAGGTCGAGGGTGACAGACCGCTTGTTGCGGTTGACGCCCAGGAAGTAGGTGGAGGTGCCGGAGGCGTCAGCGGGCGGGCGCCAGGCGCGGGTGTCGTCGCCGGTGCCGGGGCGTTCCACCTTGACGACCTCGGCGCCGAGATCGGCGAGGAGCATCGTCGCGTACGGTCCGGCGAGCACGCGGGAGAAGTCGGCGATCCGCAACCCGGCGAGGGCCGCCGTGCCGTCCGCCGCGTGGTCGGTGAGCGTGGTGTCAACGGGCATGGCGTGATGGTGCGCGCTCGGCGGACCTCTCACACGTGACCTGCGCCACGCGCACGCGGCTCCGGGCCGGACGGCGCCGGGGCCGCGCCAGGCGTTCCGGACCCTGGGGCCTAGCGGCGCCGCTCCTGGTCGGACGCGCCGCAGTCGGGGTTCCGGCAGGTGCCCCGGTGCCAGACCGGGACGTAGATGCCGAGGGTCTTGTGGCGCGTGACCTCCGGGGGCACATGGTGGCCGCAGCGGGGGCAGACGTCCTCGCGCGGCGAATCCGTGTGCTGCGTTTTCGTGCCTTCGGTTTTCGTCTTCTGCATGTGACTGGCCATGATTCTCACCAACACCAGCGAGAGTTTTGAAAAGCCTTTGCCCCCACTTTACGGTCAAATGTGCGAAGGGGACAGTGGAGCGCCGATCCGGCCTCACCGGGATTTCTCGGGGCGCCGCAGGCTCATGATCACCGAGATCGCCAGGACCACGACGATGACCGCAAGGCTCAGCGTGGACGGGATCTCCGGCACGGAGGGGCTGATCATCTTGTGGCTCGCCTGGAGGATGAGCTTGACGCCGATGAAGCCGAGGATGACCGCCAGTCCCGTGCTCAGGTAGTGGAAGCGGTCCAGCAGGCCCGACAGCATGAAGTACAGGGCCCGCAGGCCCAGGATGGCGAAGGCGTTGCTGGTGTAGACGATGAAGGCGTCGTCGCTGACGGCGAGCACGGCGGGCACGCTGTCCACGGCGAAGATCAGGTCGGCCGCCTCGATCGCGGCGACGACTGCCAGCAGGGGCGTCGCCACCCGCTTCCCCGCCTCCTTGACGAAGAACTTGTGGCCCGCGTACTCGTCGCGCACGGGGACGAACCGGCGCAGCAGGCGGACGGCGAAGCTCCGGCCCGGGTCGAAGCTCTCCTCCTCGCCCTTGAGAATCTTGTACACGCTGTAGAAGAGGATCGCCGCGAAGACGAACAGGACGGCGGTGAACCGGCTGACCACGGCCACGCCGGCGGCCAGGAAGACACCGCGGAACACCAGGGCGCCCATGACTCCGAAGAACAGGACGCGATGCTGGTATTCGCGGGGCACTTTGAAATAGGCGAAGATCAGGGCGAAGACGAAGAGGTTGTCGACGGAGAGGCTCTTCTCCAGCAGCCACGCGGTGGTGTACTCCGTTCCCGCCGTGCCGCCGAGGACGAGGAAGACGACCGCGCCGAAGACGAGGGCGAGTCCCACCCACAGTCCGCTCCAGGCGGCGGCTTCCTTGAAGCCGATGACGTGGGCGCTGCGGTGGGCGAGCAGGTCGACGACGAGTGACACGACCACCGTGGCGGCGAAAACCGCCCAGAGCCAGAACGGCACATCGAACATGCGGGCCTCGCAGTGATCCGCAGGGACGGCCCCCCTCCATCCGAGTGTGCCCTACACACGCGGGTGGGTCGCCCGGAGCCGGGTCGACCCACCGCGCTCGTCACCGCGCGGGAGTGCCGGGTCAGTGACCGGCGACCACTCCTGACAGTTCGTTGGTGCCCTTCGGGAGCGTCACGGACGTGACCTTCTCCCCCGACTCCAGGTCGATGGCGTGCAGGCCGCGCGTGCTCGGCTCGGAGACGTAGGCGGTGTGGTCACGGACGAAGAGCGTGGGCCTCGGCTGCTGCCAGTCCAGCGGCTCCTGCCACTCGCCCACCGCGGGGATCTTCTCGGTGACCTTGCCGCTGCCCGGGTCGATGACGTGGATCGCGCCGTCGGTGCCGAGGACGAGTGCCTCGCCGTGCGGTCCGCGGGCGAGTGAGCGGAAGGAGTAGCTGGTGCCGAGGTCGACCAGGCGCAGCTTCGCCTTCTCCGTGTCGATCAGCGAGATGCGCGTGGGCCGCTCCAGCTCCGCGTCCGGGTCGGTCTTGTAGTCGCCCAGCAGGACGGGCGAGGCGTCGCTGCCGGCCTGGTTGCCGATCCGTCCGTAGTCGTCGGGGGCGTCCACCTTGGTGAACTTCCCGTCCTTGTAGAGCAGCACCCCGTCCTCGCAGCCGACCGCGATCGCCTCGCCCTCGGCCGCCGCTTCGCCGTGCACGCCGGGGCAGTCCTCGTTGCGGGCGATCTCCTCGCCGTTCTCGTCCAGGACGAGGGCTCCGGTGCGCTTCTCCTCGTTGCCGATCGTGGTGAGGAGCTCGCCGTTCGCCAGTTCGATGGCGACCCCGTGGTGGGCCTCGGCCGTGGTGTAGGTGCGGCCCTCCGGCTTCTTGCCGGTGCTCAGGCCGGCGGGGTCGAAGACGTTGACCTCGCCGGTGCCGTCGGTGAAGAGCACCGTCTTCCCGGCGTGGCGTACGACGTGTCCGGGCTTGGCGCCCGGGTACTCGATGTCGGTGAGGGTCTGGCCGGCGGCGTCCAGGACGCGGAAGCCGCTGTCGGTGGAGACGATGACGTGGTCCTCGTCCCCGGCGGGGTTGACCCGGTTGAAGCCGGGCAGCTCGATGGTCCTGGCCGGCTTCAGGCTCTTGCCGTCCAGGATGTACAGGCCGCCGTCGAAGGTGGCCACCAGCGGGTCCGTGACCGCGGCGGCGGGTGTGACGCTCGCGGTGTCCTGTGCCTTCGCGTCGGACGAGGAGCTGTCGCCGCCGCAGGCGGTCAGCACCGTGGACACCGCCAGGGCGAGTGCCGCCCCCGTGAGCGTCCTGTTGCGTATCGATGTGTTCACCGGTGTGTTCCTTTCCGGGCCGCGGTGTGGCGGCGTGTGATGAGGAAGGGGTGCCGGCCGGTCGGCCGGAAACTGGGAAGCCGGGAGCGGAGTCAGCCGCCGGCGAGTCCGTCGGTCATGGCGGTGGTGTTGGCGCGCATCATCCGCAGATAGGTGTCGGCGCCCTCGCCCTTCGCGGTCAGCGACTCCGAGTACAGCTCGATGACCCGTACGTCGCCGCCCATTTCCGTGCGCAGCACCTCGGCGAGCCGCTTGGGCCGGGAGGAGTCGGCGAACACGGTGCGCACTCCGGCCTGTTCCATGGCCCGGGTGAGGGAGCGCAGGTCGGAGGAGCTGGGCGAGGCCAGCGTCGTACCGCTGGGGATCACGGCGCCGATGACGCGGAAGCCGAACCGTTCGGCGAGGTAGCCGAAGACGTGGTGGTTGGTGACCAGGGCGCGTCTGTCGTCGGGGACGCGGTCGAAGGAGTCGGCCATCCAGGCGGACAGGTCCGCGAGTTGCTCGTCGTAGCGGGTGGTGTTGGCGCGTATCGCCGTCTCGTCCACGCCGTCGACGTGCTTCACCACCTGGTCGGCTATGAGGCCGGTCGCCTTGCGCACCCGGTCCGGGTCGGTCCAGAAGTGCGGGTCGGGCCGGCCGGCCTCGTCGGCGGGACCGCCGTCGTCACTCGTGTGGAAGCTGATGGGGTCGACGGCCTTGCCCACCTCGAAGGTGGCCACCCCGGCCTCTCGGGCCGCGTCCACGTGCCGCAGTACGTTCTCCTCCAGGCCCAGGCCGTTGAAGACCACCAGGTCGGCCCCCTCCAGTTCGGCTGCCTGTACGGCGGACAGGCCGAAGGAGTGCGGGTCCGCGTTCGGCTTCATCAGGACGGTGACCTCGGCCTCGTCGCCGACGATCTGCCGGGTGACGTCCCCGAGGATGTTGGTGGTGACGACGATGCGGGCCTTGTCGTCGGTGGTGGCGCACGCCGTGGCGGCCGCCGCCGTGGTCAGGGCGAGCAGGCCCATCAGCAGACTGCGCAGCCGGGCCATCCGCACCCGTGCGCGCGTCGTGCCCCTCATCGGCCGGTCTCCGTCATCAGGCCGGGCTCGATGTCCAGGTCGAAGGTGCGGGCGATGCGCAGGTCGTCGTTGTAGTCGACCTCGTACACCCGCCGGCCCGCGGGGTCGTTGACGTAGGCGCGGCTGCGGTCCACCTCGATGACGGGGCCGCTGCCGCCGGTGCCGGTCCTGCCGGGCGCGGCCAGGAGGGGCTCGGTCGCGGCGACTTCCTTCCCGGTGGTGATGTCGTACCCGTGCAGCGCGCCGTCGGTCTCCAGGACGAGCAGCGCGGAGCCCTCCCCCGCCGTGTTGGCGGCGACGACCGGCCCGGTCTCCACCCGGGTCCACGTGCGGTCGGTGACGTCCAGGACCCACACGGCGCGGTCACCGGCCGGTGCGGTGAGGGTGTCGCTGCCGGCCCGGTGGCGGAAGGCCGTGGCGCGTTCCTTCGCGGGTGTCTCCGCGCCGTACGGGATCTTCCGCGCGGTGAACGCGCCGTCGTCCGCGCTGACGAGCAGGGCACCGTCGGCGCAGCCGAGGACGACTCCGCGCCGGGTGACCGCGTCGCCCCGGGGTTCGTCGCACTCCGCGTCCGGCGAGGCGACGCGCTTGCCCTCGCGGTCGTACACCGTGACCTTCGTGGTGCCGTCGTCGCCGGTGAGCGCGAGCAGGTGTTCCTCGTAGGGCACCACGGCGCCGGAGTGCACCCCGTCGAGGGTCCGGGCGGCCGGTACCCCGCCGCCCTCCAGCTCCGTCCGGTCGTACAGCCTGGTCCGGCCGTCCCGGTCGGTCACCGCGGTCACGGTGGCGTCGCTGCGGACCTCGGCGTGCGGGCCCACGGGGAGGTCGCCGACGTCGCGTATCGCCGCCCGGTAGTAGTGCACGTGGTCGCCGTGGTCGACCGTCCAGGCACCGGTGTCGACCACGTGCGTACCGCGGGAGGTGTCGAAGTAGCCGAAGCGGCCGTCGGTGTTCAGCCGGGTCGCACCCGCCGCGTCCGCCGTCCTGTGCACCTTGCCGGTGATGAGGTCGAGGACCCGGGTGCGGCCGCTGCCGGGGTCGCCGAGCAGCAGACGGGACTGCTGCTCGGCGGCCTCCTCCGCCCCCTCGACGTATCCGTGGGGGGTGACGGACGGTGAGCTCTCGGCCGGGGCGGACGTGTCGTCGGGTCCCCCGGCGCAGCCGGCGGTGAGCAGCGCGGTGAGGACGAGCGCGGCCGATGCCCGTGAGGTTGTCGTGTTCGTTCGGACGGTCAGGACCATCGCGTCTGTATTCCTTCAGTTGACCGGTGTCGGGGCGGGGGCGGCGGGGCGGGCTCGGCGGTGGCGGAGGAGACCGGACGCCACGTGGGAGAGGAAGAAGAGGCTCACCGCGAGCGCCGAGACGGTCGCGCCGGCGGCGGTGCTCAGGTGCCAGGACAGGAGCAGCCCGCCGAAGGTGGCGGTGGCGCCGAGGAGCGCGGCCAGGACCATGACGCCGCGAACGCCGCGCGCCCAGGGCAGCGCCGCCGCCGGCGGGGCGATGAGCAGTCCCAGGACCAGCAGCGTCCCCACGATGTGGAACGAGGCGACGATCGCCAGGCCCAGCAGGCCGAGCAGCACCGCGTGTGCGAGCCGGGGGCGCAGGCCGAGGGTGCGGGCCTTGCGCGGGTCGAACGCGAGGGCCAGGAAGGCCCGGTGGCCGAGGACCGAGACGACCAGGGCCACCAGCAGGGCGACGCCCAGCAGGAGCAGGTCCTGTTCCCGGACGGCGAGGACGTCACCGAAGAGGAAGCCGGTCAGGTCCACGGCGAAGGACTGCGACCGGGACACGATGATCACGCCCAGCGACAGCATCCCCACGAACAGCAGCCCGATCCCGGTGTCCTGGGACAGCCTCGGCGCGCGCCCGAGCGCCGTGACGCCCGCTGTCATGACGGCCGCGCTCGCCACCGCGCCCACCAGCAGGTTGCCGCCGAGGAGCGCGGCCAGCGCGACCCCCGGCAGCAGCCCGTGGGACATGGCGTCCCCGAGGAAGGCCATCCCCCTGAGCACCACCCAGGTACCGGCCAGCGCGCAGATCGCGGACACGAGGATGCCGCCCCACAGGGCGCGCTGAACGAACGTCACTTCGAACGGGGCTGTCAACCACTCCATGCGAGGACACTACAATGAAAATCATGTTCAAAAAACCACTCCCCTCGCCGTCCGCTCCCACCCACCGGACGGCGCGCGTCCGATTCGCCCGGCTGAGCGCGGGCTACCCCGGGCGACCGGTGCTCCACCGGCTGACCTCGGAGATACCGGCGTCGGCCACCACTGCCCTCGTCGGCCCGAACGGCAGCGGGAAGTCGACCCTGCTCGGCGTCCTGGCCGGTGTGATCCAGCCGACTGCTGGAGATCTGCACCACGAGGGGGGCCGGCCGCCGGCCTTCGTGCCGCAGCGCGGCGCCGTCGCGGACACCCTGCCGCTGACCGTCCGGCAGACCGTGGAGATGGGACGCTGGGGCGAGCGCGGCCCGTGGCGCCGGCTGACCCGCGGGGACCGTGCGACCGTGGACTCGGCCCTCGACCGGCTGCACATCGCCGACCTCGCCGGGCGCCAGCTCGGGGAGTTGTCGGGCGGTCAGCGCCAACGCGCCCTCATCGCCCAGGGATTGGCCCAGGAGTCGGACCTCCTGCTGCTGGACGAACCGACCACGGGGCTCGACCCCGAGGCCAGGGAGCGCATCTCGACGCTGCTGACGGAGCTGGTCGCCGACGGGGTGACCGTGGTCCAGGCCACCCACGACCTGGAGGCAGCGCGCTCGGCGGACGCGTGCCTCCTGCTCCGCGACGGCAGCCTGGCGGGACAGGGCCACCCCGACGGCGTGCTGACCGCGTCGGCGCTCGCCGAGGTCTGGCAGCCCGCCTGACACCCGACGCCTCGCGACACCGACCGCTCGGCTTTCGCGCAGTCGGTGCCGCCCGAAATGCCCGACCTCAGGGAATCATGGCTGGTGAGGCCCGGTGAACCGGGCCGCCGGTGCCGCACGGTGCCGGGGATACACACCGGCAAGGAGCTGAACATCGTGAACGGCAAGAAGCTGCAGCAGATGGCCGCCGAGTGCGCCGAGGGCCTGCCCGGCACCGCGCTGGAGCATCCCTTCGGTCCGGAGTGGGACGTGCACAAGGTGCGCGGCAAGGTCTTCATGCTGATCACCGACGTCACCGGGGAGCCGATGGTGATCGTCAAATCCGCCCCCGACGAGGCGGCGGCGTTGCGGGAGCAGCACTCCGAATCACCCCCGGCTACCACATGAACAAGAAGCACTGGATCACCCTGGAGGGCGGCGGCTCCCTCGACCGCAGCCTGGTCGAGGAGCTGGTGACCGATTCCTATCTGCTGGTGGTCGCCAATCTCCCGAAGGCGCAGCAGCCGGTGGACCCGGCAACGTTCGCCGGGCGTGACCGGACCCAGCGATGACCCTCACCGGGGTGCGGCTGCAGCAGGCGGCACGCCGCGCGGCCGAGGCGCTGCCCGGCACCAGCAGCGGGCGCCCGTTCACCGAGAAGCTCGATGTCCACAAGGTCGCCGGGAAGGTCTTCCTGATCGTCACGGACGACCCCGACGAACGGATCATCACGGTCAAGGCCGATCCGGAGCAGGGACGGCGCCTACGGGATTCACATCCCTCGATCACCGCCGGGCGCTACCTCGACAAGAGGCACTGGGTCTCCGTGGGTGCCGGCCCGGGCCTCACCACCGCCCTCGTCGAGAACCTGGTCACAGACTCCTACGACCTGGCACTCGCCTCGGCTCCCCGCAGCCGTCGGCCCGAGGGAGCCTGACCGCCACCCGAGCACCGGAAGAAGGCCGCCGCCTCCGGCCACCGATCGACGGCCTCTGGGCCACCGGTCGCCGGCCTCCGCACCGCGCAGGAGCGCAGGGCCACCGCGGTGGCTCAGGTGAGGCCGGCCGCCGTGACGGCCAGGGCGGTGCGCAAGGTCTCCGCGAGGTCGGCCCGGGCGGTCGCGGGTTCGGTGCCCGGCTCGGTCGTCCGGTAGGCATGGTGCTCGACCGCCGCACGGAGCGCGGCGTTGAGCATGGCGGCCCAGATCGCGGGCCGTACGTCGTCGGCGGGCAGCCCGGCCCGCTCGGCGAGGGCGCGTGCGAAGGCGGGTTCCGCCTCGTCGTGGGTCTGCAGCCAGACCGCGCGCAGCCCCGGTTCGGTCCGGGTCAGCCGCAGCAGGGCGCCCACGTCCGGGCCGGGCAGGGGCGCGTCACGGGTCCAGAGTCCGTCGAAGGCTTCCTCGAGGGGGCGGCCGGGACGCCACTGCCGCAGTGCGTCGGCGATCGTGTCGATGCCGGTGGAGAAGAGCGGCCGTACGCAGCTCTCCTTGGTCGGGAAGTAGCGCCACACCGTGCGCGCCGAGACGCCGACCGCCTGTCCGATCTGCTCCCCCGTCGTCGCGGCGACGCCCTGGGCGATGAACAGGTCGACCGCGGCCCGGGCGATCTCCAGCCTGATGGCGGTCTTGCGCTCCTCGGTCAGGGGTGGCCGCCCCGTCCGTCCGCGAGCTGCGGTCATCTGCCCCTCCGGCGCCGGTGATCAATGCCATGGGCATTCTCCCCCACCAAGACTTTATGTCACTCAGAGACATAAACAGATAGGGTGCCGGTGCGGTGCGACACGAGTCCGCCGCGTCGGCACTTCTTGGACGGAGCACTTCATGACCGGCGATCTGAACGGACGCAGCGTGATCGTCACCGGAGCGGGATCGGGCATAGGGCGCGCGGCAGCCCTAGCCTTCGCCGCTCAGGGCGACCGCGTCGTGGTGGCGGACCTCAACGCCGACGGAGCCGACGCGGTCGTCACGGAGATCGAGCAGGCCGGCGGCACCGCGTTGGCCGTCACGGGCGACCTGGGCGAGCAGGACGTCGTGGACCGGGTGACGGCGACGGCGGTGGAGCGGTTCGGCGGCGTGGACGTCCTGGTGAACAACGCCGGGATCATGGACAGCATGTCGGCACCGGCCGACGTGAGCGACGCCGAGTGGGACCGGGTCATCCGGGTCAACCTGACCGCGCCGTTCATGCTCACCCGCGCGGTGCTGCCCCACATGCTGGCCGCGGGCCGCGGCGCCATCGTGAACACCGCCTCCGAGGCAGCCCTGCGCGGCAGCGCGGCGGGCGCCGCTTACACGGCTTCCAAGCACGGCGTGGTGGGGCTGACGAAGTCGCTGGCGGTGATGTACCGCAAGAACGGCATCCGCGCCAACGCCATCTGCCCGGGCGGCACCGCCACCGCCATCGCGGTGGAAGCCGACCGCGCGGCGCACGGACCGGCGGCGATCGGACCGCACTTCGTCAACCTCGGCCGCGTGTCGCAGCCGGAGGAGCAGGCTGCCGCGATCCTGTTCCTCGCCTCGGACGCCGCGAGCAACATCAACGGCGCGATCCTGCCCGTCGACGACGGCTGGTCCGCGGTCTGACTCGGCCGCCGGCCGCTCCCGGCGAGGCGCCGCCGCCTCCCCAGGAGCGCGCGGCACCTCACTCGGCCACTGCCGAAACCGTGCGGGACCCGGTCGCCGTCGACCGGGCCCCGAACCGCACCGACTCGCGGTCGGTGCGCCCGGCCTCAGGAAGCCCGGCCGGCCTCGAGGACCTCGTCCATGGATTCCTCGCGCCAGCGCTTCAGCAGGTCGTGGAAGGCAGCCGCGCCGTGCGGGTAGGCGCTCGGCGCGTTCGGGCGGCCACGTCCCTCACCGTTGTAGTACCCGGGGGTGCACTCGGCGTGGAACCACTCGTGGTCGGGCGCGCCCTCGGCCAGGACCGCGATCCAGGCGTCCTCGGCCTCGCGGGACGGTTCGATGACGGCGCCCTTGGCCTCGGCGCCCGCGACGAGTGCCGCCGCGTGCACGGCGTGCTCGTCGAGCACGTGCGTGAAGTTGACGCTGGGTGCGCTCTGCATGGCTCCCAACTGGATCAGGTTCGGGAAGCCGTTGATGGTGAAGCCGTGCAGGGACCGCGGCCCCCGCTGCCGCAACGCGTCCAGCAACTGGACGCCGTCCCGGCCGCGAACGGAGAGCTTCCCGGAATGGACGCCGGAGACCCCGACGGAGAACCCGGTCGCGAAGACCAGGCAGTCGAGTTCGTACTCGCTGTCGCCGACCACGACACCGCGCTCGGTCATCCGCTCGATGCCGTGGGTGTCCGCGGTGTCGACCAGGGTGACGTTGTCGCGGTTGAACGCCTGCAAGTAGCTGTCGGAGAAGGTGGGGCGCTTGCAGGCGTACCGGTACCAGGGTTTGAGCTTCTCCGCCGTGCCCGCGTCGGCGACGATCCGCTCGACGCGGGCACGGACCTCGTTCATCTTCGCCGCGTCCGCGATCTCATAGGCCGCTTCGAAGGCCCGCCGGTCCGCCGGACGGCAAAAGCTCGGCAGGAGCTTCTCCAGGAGACCGGCCGACGAGGTCCACCCGTCCGCCACGAGATCGTCCTCGACGGACTCTCCGGACACGATGCGCAGGAAGTTGTCGCGGCGCTCGCGAGCCCATCCGTCGTGGTCGGCGCCGACGTCCCGTGCGGTGGTACGGCGGTTGGCGCGTACGTCCACGGTGGAGGGGGTGCGCTGGAAGACATAGACGTGTCCCGCGTCCTCGGCCAGCTTCGGGATGACCTGGACGCCGGTGGCACCGGTGCCGACGACACCCACGCGCTTGCCCGCGAGGCCGGCGAGACCGCCGTCCGGCGTGCCGCCGGTGTAGCCGTAGTCCCAGCGCGACGTGTGGAAGGTGTGCCCCTCGAAGTTCTCGATCCCGGGGATGCCGGGGAGCTTGAGTTCGGAGAGGGTGCCCGTCGCCGTGATGACGTAGGTGGCCCGGAACTTGTCGCCCCGGTCGGTCGCGACGATCCATGCCTGCGAGGTCTCGTCCCAGGTCAGGGACGTGACCGACGTGGAGAACAGGGCGTCCGCGTAGAGGTCGAACTGCTCCGCGATCCGTACCGCGTGTCGGCGGATCTCCTCTCCGGGAGAGTACTTCCACTCCGGAACGTAACCGGTCTCGTCGAGCATCGGCAGGTACACGTGCGACTCGATGTCGCAGTGGATGCCCGGGTACCGGTTCCAGTACCAGGTCCCTCCGAAGTCGCCGCCCTTCTCCAGCACGCGGACCCGCCCGATGCCCTGCTGACGCAAGCGCGCGCCCGCCAGGATGCCGCCGAACCCTCCGCCGACGACCGCGACGTCCACCCTGTCCCGCACAGGCTCACGCTCACCCGCTTCGGCCGCGTACGGGTCGTCGGCGTAGTAGCCGAACTCGGCGTCGGCGGTCAGGTACTGCCGAGCGCCGTCGGGGCGCACGCGTCGCTCCCTCTCCAGGCGATAGCGCCGCCTCAGCTCGGCCAGTTCCTCGGAGGAGGGTGTTACCGGGTTCGTCATGTGGGGGGACCTCGATCCTTCCGGTTCGCTGCCAGGAAGCCGCTCCGTCCGCCAAAGGCGCACGCGGACAACGGACTTGAGCGGGCATGCACTACCGTAACAAGAACCGGACAACACTGTCCGGTTGCGGTGGAGACAGATTCCGCACACTTCGGACAGGAAGAGTGACCCCCATGCGACGACTCCCGATCCGATCCCTCACCGGCCTCGCGGCGATCGGCCTGCTGGCCCTCACCGGATGCGGTACGGACACGGGCAGCGGCGGCCCCGAGGAGGCTGCGGCCGGCGGCGCGGACCGGACCGTCCGTGCCCAGAAGGTGATGCGGCTGACGACGGTGCACCCCGAGACGGGCATGACCCTGCTCGAGGGCCCGACCTTCGACGCGGACGGCAGTCTGCTCGTCGTCGACGTCACCGCACCGGCCGGCGAACCGAAGGTGCTGCGCGTCGATGTGCGGAAGAAGACGTCGGCCCAGGTCCACACCGACGACCGCGGCGCCTACACCTCCGCCCAGTTCAGCCCCTACGACGGGCGCGTCTACCTGACCGACTTCGCCCACGGCGAGATCGTCAGCATGGCCCCCGACGGGAGCGACCCGCGGACCTTCTTCTCGGGCGAGGTCGACGGGGCGGCGATGAACCCCGACGATCTCGCCTTCGACCAGGACGGCAACCTGTACGTCAGCGACTCGCGCGGCATGTCCGAGGGCGAGGCGAAGGGGCGCGTGGTGCGCATCGACCGCGAGGGGAAGAACGCCACCGTCCTGGCCGACGAACTGGCGGCGCCGAACGGGATCTCGTTCGACTCGGAGTACCGCGGCCTGTGGGTCAGTGAACTCACGCAGAACCGGGTGTCCTACCTTCTCCTCGACGGCGAGGACCGGGTCGCGTCCCGGCACACGGCGATCAGGGTGGACGGCGGGGTCGCCCAGACCGACTCGATCGCCGTGGACGCGGACGGCAACCTCTACCAGGCCCTGCACGGCCGCCCCGCCATGGCGGTGTACGACCGGCACGGTGAGCGCCTGGCGACCGTCGAGGTCCCCGCCCGCGCCGCCGAAGGGCTCGAGTCGGCGACCAACGTGGCCATCACACCCGGAGGGACCAAGGCGTACATGACCGTCAGCGGGCCCGCCGGAGGGTACCTGTACACCTTCGACGCGCTGGCGGAAGGTGTACGTCAGTCCAACGGCGGCTGACCGCCCCTCACGCGCCGAAGGGGCGCACCGGTCCCACCTCGACACCGAGCAGCCGCCATGCCGCCAGTGCCCGGTGTTCCCGCTGCTCGCGAGTGGGGCCGGTGACGGCGCCCGAGACCATGGCGACGGCGATCATCAGGTCGCCCTTCGCCGCGGCCAGCCGGTGGCCGTCCGGCAGGTGTGCCCGCAGGGCCCGCTCGACCCGCCCGGACAGTGCCGCGGCGTACGCGGGGATGTCGGTACCGCCGGCCGCCGCGTCGGTGTGCAACACGCTGATGAAGGCCGCCGACTCGGTCTGGTGCCAGGTGAGTACACCGAGGACTCCCGCGATGTCCGCGTCCGGCGCCGCCGCCGCCTGCTCGATCTGACGGACGTTCTCCTCCAGGACCGCGGTGGCGACGGCCGCCCGGTCGGGAAAGTGCCGGTACAGAACGCCCTGCCCGACTCCGGCGCGGCGCGCGATCGCGGACAACGGGGCGTCGAGACCGTACTCCGTGTAGATCTCGCGCGCGGCGGCGACGAGGGCGGCCCGGTTGCGGGCGGCGACCCTGCGCCCGTCGTTCGAGGGCCGCCGCTCGTCGGGTACGGATCGCTGAGTCACCCCCTGAGCGTATCGCCCGACGACGGCACGCCCTGTTCGCGGACCACGCTCCTCTCGGACGAGCGTGTTCGCCCTCCCGTACGGCCGGGGCGCCATCCCCCCGGGATGGCGCCCCGCCTCGGTGACTCCGCCTCCTTGGCTTCCGCCGCCGGTCAGTCGGCCGGCGTCAGCGCGACCTCGGCGCTGCCCGAGAGGGAGGGCAGGCCGTCCGGGGGAGAGTCCGTGTAGCTGGCGTTGAAGACCGCCTTCAGGTTGTCCGCACCGGCGTGACCGCCGTCCACGAACGTCTTGAACGATCCGGAGCAGCCGGTGCTCGAGGAGAGCGGATGTCCGTGCGTGTCGTGGCCCAGGATGAACGAGACGGTGACCTTCGAGCAGTCCACCGGCTGGTCGTCGGTGACGGTCACCTCCCAGGTGACCGTGTCACCCCAGTGGAACGCCGTGCCGCCGTGCGGAGCGGGGTCGGTGGTGAGTGAGACGACCGGCGCCTTGTTGCCGACGACGACCGGAACCGAGGCGGCAGCCGAACGGCCGGTGCTGTCGGTGACCTTCAGCGTGGCGTCGAAGACGGCGTTCTCGGTGAACGTGTGCTTCGGGTTGGCCTCCGTGGAGTCCACGGTGCCGTCGGCGTCGAAGTCCCAGGCGTAGCTGAGGGCGTCACCGTCGGCGTCCTTCGTGCCGGCGCTGGAGAACTGGACGGTCAGCGGGCTGGTGCCGTTGGTCACGTCCGCGGCGGCCTTGGGCTCCGGGGTGCGGTTGCCTCGCGTGAAGTCGATGCGGGAGAGCTGTGCCTCGGGCAGCTCCGCGAAGTAGCCGGTGCCGTACTCGAGGACGTAGAGCGCGCCGTCCGGGCCGAACTCCGCGTCGATCGGGCCGTCCGTCGTGATCGTGGGGATCGCGTTCTCGATCTTGTCGACCTCGTTCCTCTTGCCGAGGGTGAGGGCGAGCATCTGGTCGCGGGTCCACTCGTAGAAGAGCGGTTTGCCGTCGAAGTACTCGGGCCAGCGGTTCTGGGCCTTGTTCCGCCTGTCGTAGTCGTACGCCGGGCCGCCCATGGGGGCGATGCCGCCCGTGCCGAGCTCCGGGAACGCCTCCGAGGCGCCGTAGCCGTAGACGATCTCCGCGTCCGTGACCGGCGGCAGCTTGCTCAGTCCGGTGTTGTGCCGCGAGTCGTTGACCGGCTTGGCGCAGTTGAACGCGCCGCTCGACTTCTGGGTGGCGAAGTCGTAGTTCTGGTACGGCATGTCCCGGGTCACGCAGAACGGCCAGCCGTAGTTGGCGGGACGGTCGATGACCATCCAGCGGCCGTGGCCGGCGGGGCCGCGGTCGGGGTTCGCCTCGTTGGCGTCGGGCGAGTAGTCGCCGACGTAGACGTCGCCGGTCCTGTCGTCCACCGAGAAGCGGAACGGGTTGCGCAGACCCATGGCGTAGATCTCGGGGCGGGTCTTCGGCGTGCCCGGCTCGAAGAGGTTGCCTCTCGGGACCGTGTACGTGCCGTCCTTCTTGACCTTGATGCGCAGGACCTTGCCGCGCAGGTCGTCGGTGTTGCCCGAGGTGCGTCGCGAGTCGAAGGCCGGGTTGCGGTCGGGGCGGTCGTCGAGCGGTGCGTAGCCGTCCGAGGCGAACGGGTTGGAGTCGTCACCGGTCGACAGGAACAGGTTGCCCTTGCCGTCGAAGTCGATCTTGCCGCCGACGTGGCAGCAGATGCCGCGGTCGGCCGGGACGTCGAGGATCTTCTGCTCGGTGGTGAAGTCGAGCTTGTTGCCCTCGAGCTTGAAGCGCGACAGCCGCGTGACGCCCTTGTACTTGGCGAAGTCCTCGGCCGTGCCGTACTCCGGTGCGTCCCCCTCGTTGACGCCCGCCGTGGCCGGGTCGTCCACGGGAGTGTCGAGGCGGGGCGAGTAGTAGAGGTAGACCCAGTGGTTCTTGCTGAAGCCGGGATCGACCGCGATGCCCTGCACGCCCTCTTCGTCGTGCTGGTAGAGCCCGGCGGGGCTCTTCTTCATGTCGGCGGCGAGGAAGTTCACGCCGCTCTTCGGGTCGTTGATACGTACCTCGCCGGTACGCGCGGTGTGCAGCACCCGCCGGTCGGGCAGGACGGCGAGGGCCATGGGCTCGCCCGGACGGTCGTTGAGGGTGACCTTCTGGAAGGCCGACGGGGCCGGTGGTGCGGGGTCGGATTTCGCGGCTTGGGCCGGAGACAGCGGCAGGAGCCCGACGGCTCCGGCCAGGGTGGCCGCCCCCACGAGGGTGGCGATCCGCTTGTTGCGCACTGGGAACTCCTTTGGCCTTGGTGAAACCAGGTGAAAGTCCGTGCGTTGTAAGTCGGTTGGACGCTAGAGCGTTTACTTTCAACTCGTCAAGGACAAAGTTTCAACTTTTTCGAGGAAAGATTTTCCCGCGCAAGTGCGAGTCCGGCCCGTTTCGGGCGGGGTTGATGGTGACGGCCCGTCAGTTGAATGTGGGCGCAGCCCTGTTCGGCCATCGAGGTGTGGCGGTTCGACGTTCACCGCGACGGACAGCGCCTGGATCAGATCGAGTTCGGCCTCGGGGACGGGCGGTCCGACCGACCTGACACACCGTCGGAGAGCCGGTGCCCTCCTTCTGAGTCACTGCCGACTCGAAGGCGTCCGGCTACGCGAAGCGCTCACCGGCAGCGAACCCCCGCACGGGCCCCCTCGGTTTCCGCGACTTGATGCGGCTCGCCTTCCTGCCCAACGGACGCATGGACGCGGGCGGGGGAAGTGTCCCGTTCCAGGCGGGCGCTCAGGGTGGTGGCGAAGTCCTCGGCGCGGGAGAGTTGGACCCGCAGTTTCTCCACCTGTTCGGCGGCGGCCTGCTGGTACGTGCGGACGCGCTCCAGCAGGGCCTCGCGCTCGCCGGAGTCGAGCGCGTCATCGCCGTCCAGGCGGTCGGTGGCGTCGAGCAGGTCGCGCATCTGCTCCAGGGTGAAGCCGAGCGGCTTCATCCGGCGGATGACCATGAGCCGGGCGACATCGGTCTCCGTGTAGAGGCGAAAGCCACCCTGGGACCGGGCGGAGGGGATGACCAGGCCGGCCTCCTCGTAGTGCCGGATGGTGCGCAGGGACAGCTCCGTGCGCGTGGCGACCTCGCCGATCTGCATGTGCTTGTCGTCCACGCCCGTTTCCCTGGCCCTTCTCGTCGCGGCGACCGCGTCCCGTGCGACCCGCCGAGGTCTACTCTAACGTTAGGGTAGAGTTGATGACGGTGAGGGCGGCCCGGCTGCCCTGCCGCTGCCGTTCCGGGGCCGATGACGCCCCCGGCGAGGATTCGATTGTTGCAGGAGAGAGCGTGCGCGAGCCCATGACGCCGATCGCCGCCGCCTGCCCGCCGTGACCCCTCGCCTCTGGATGTGAGGCATCCGGCTCCGCGTTCCCGAGCCGGCGTCGTCCCGCCTCCTCCCCCTGACTTCCGGCCCGCCCTGCGGGTCGCCCGCGGGGCGCCGGCCCGGCTCCCGCGCGTCCTTCCCGCACGCCCGGCCTGCCGGCGGGTGTGCCCGAGCACGACAGGTACGCGTCTCCTTGTCTTCTGCTGCTGTGAGTCCTGCCGCGCGGCTGCGCGGCCTCAAGCCCGACTGGCTGAACGACCCGAAGGTCTGGCGCACCGAGATTCTGGCCGGCCTGGTCGTCGCCCTGGCCCTGATTCCCGAGGCGATCTCCTTCTCGATCATCGCCGGCGTCGACCCGGCGATCGGCCTGTTCGCGTCCTTCACCATGGCCGTCACGATCTCCGTCGTCGGCGGCCGACGGGCGATGATCTCCGCCGCCACCGGCGCCGTCGCGCTCGTCATCGCCCCCGTGAACCGCGAACACGGTCTGGGCTACCTGGTCGCGACCGTCATCCTGGCCGGCGTCTTCCAGATCGTCCTGGGTGCCGTGGGCGTGGCCAAGCTCATGCGGTTCGTGCCCCGCTCGGTGATGACCGGCTTCGTCAACGCCCTCGCCATCATGATCTTCATGGCACAGGTGCCGGAGATGCACGACGTGCCCTGGCCGGTCTACCCGCTGATCATCGGCGGCCTGGCGCTGATGGTGTTCTTCCCGAGGGTCACCAAGGTGATCCCGGCACCCCTGGTGTCCATTGTCATCCTCACCGTGATCACCGTTGCCGCCGGCATCGCCGTCCCCACCGTCGGTGACAAGGGCGAACTGCCCTCCTCCCTGCCGGTGCCCGGACTGCCCGACGTACCCTTCACCCTCGACACCCTGACCACCATCGCCCCCTACGCCCTCGCCATGGCGCTGGTCGGCCTGATGGAGTCGCTGATGACCGCCAAGCTCGTCGACGACATCACCGACACCCACTCGTCCAAGACCCGCGAGTCCATCGGCCAGGGCATCGCCAACATCGTCACCGGCTTCTTCGGCGGGATGGGCGGCTGCGCCATGATCGGCCAGACGATGATCAACGTAAAGGTCTCAGGCGCCCGCACCCGCGTCTCCACCTTCCTCGCCGGCGGCTTCCTCATGGTGCTCTGCATCGCCTTCGGCCCCGTCGTCTCCGACATCCCCATGGCCGCCCTGGTCGCCGTCATGGTCATGGTCGCCTTCGGCACCTTCGACTGGCACTCCGTCGCGCCCAGGACACTGAAGCGGATGCCCGCCGGCGAGATCGCCGTCATGGCCATCACCGTGATCGTCGTGGTGGCCACCGACAACCTCGCCATCGGCGTCGTCGTCGGCTCCGTCACCGCCATGGTCATCTTCGCCAAGCGCGTCGCTCACCTCGCCGACGTCACCGCCGTCACCGACCCCGACGACGCCACGGTCGTCTACCGGGTCACCGGCGAGTTGTTCTTCGCCTCCTCCAACGACCTCGTCGGCCGGTTCAACTACGCGGGCGACCCGGAGAAGGTCGTCATCGACCTCTCGGCCGCCCACATCTGGGACGCCTCCTCCGTCGCCGCCCTGGACGCGATCGAGACCAAGTACGCCCAGCGCGGCAAGAGTGTGGAGATCATCGGCCTGAACGACCCCAGCGCCGACCTCCACGGCAAGCTCACCGGCGAACTCGCCGGCAGCCACTGAAACCCAGCACCAAAGGACCCCGGCCGGTCGGGCCGGGGTCCTCTGCTGTTTCCTGACGCGTTACGCCGGCGAAGGGCCGCGGCAGGTGCCCGCGAGACCGGCGTCGGGGCGGGTCCCGCCGGTCTGCGCGGGCATGAGCCGGCCCGGCAGGCAGGAGCGGACGGCCGGGGAGAACAGGCGCGGCAAGTCCCCCATGTGCTGCCAGGCCCCGCCCGGCGCCGGCCCGGCGCTGAGAACGGTGGAGTCGACGCCCTGACGAGGCCGGTGACAGCCGACGGCGAGCCCTGCTCGGCCGCCGCCGGCCACCGCCACGCCCACGTGCTGCGTCACGGAGCCGTCGTCACCGCGTCGGCGGTGAACTTCTTGCGCCAGGCGAGCGCGACGTGGACGAGGCCGATCAGCACCGGGACTTCGATGAGCGGTCCGACGACGCCGGACAGGGCCTGGCCGGAGGTGACGCCGAAGGTGGCGATGGCGACCGCGATGGCCAGCTCGAAGTTGTTGCCCGCCGCGGTGAACGCCAGGGTCGTGGTCCGGTCGTAGGCCAGCCCCAGGCTCTTGCCGAGGAGGAAGGTGCCGAAGAACATGACCGCGAAGTACACCAGCAGCGGCAGCGCGATGCGGGCGACGTCCAGCGGCTGGGAGGTGATGGTCTTGCCCTGCAGGGCGAAGAGGATCACGATCGTGAACAGCAGCCCGTACAACGCCCAGGGGCCGATCCTCGGCAGGAAGCGGGACTCGTAGCCCTCACGGCCCATCTTCCTCTCGCCGACCCGGCGGGTCAGGAAACCGGCCAGCAGCGGGACCCCCAGGAAGACGACCACGTTGAAGGCGATCTCCCACATCGAGATGTCCAGGTGCTCCCCGTCACCGAACCCGAGCCACCCGGGCAGCAGGTCGAGGTAGAACCAGCCCAGCAGACCGAACGCGATCACCTGGAACACCGAGTTGAGCGCCACCAGTACGGCAGCGGCCTCACGGTCGCCGCAGGCCAGGTCGTTCCAGATGATGACCATGGCGATGCAGCGGGCCAGACCGACGATGATCAGACCGGTGCGGTACTCGGGCAGGTCCGGCAGGAAGATCCACGCCAGGGCGAACATCACCGCGGGTCCGAGGACCCAGTTGATGACCAGGGAGGAGATCATCAGCTTGCGGTCGCCGGTGACGGTGTCCAGCTTGTCGTAGCGGACCTTGGCCAGGACCGGATACATCATGATCAGCAGACCGAGGGCGATGGGCAGGGAGACGCCGCCGACCTCCACCTTCGCCAGCGCGTCGTTCAGTCCGGGGATCAGTCGCCCGAGCCCCAGGCCGACGGCCATGGCGATGAGGATCCACACCGCGAGGTAGCGGTCGAGGGTGGAGAGCTTCTTGACGATCGAGTCGTCCCCCACCCCTGCCGGAGCGGAAGTGGTGGGCTCGGTGGAGGTCACGGGCAGGCCCTCTTGTTGTCGGCGGCGGTACGGGCGGACTCGGCCAGATCGGCGAACTGCCCGGCGAGCTGGGCGATGACGTCGGGGCGCAGCTTGTAGTAGGTGAAGCGCCCGCACGGCTCGGTCTCCACGACCCCGGCCTCGCGCAGGACCCTCAGGTGGTTGGAGAGGTTGGTCTGCCGGGCGCCGGTCTCCTCGACGAGGTGGGTGGTGCACAGCGTCTCGCGGGCGAGCAGGGTCACGATCCGGAGCCTGAGCGGGTCGGCCAGCACCCGGATCAGGTCAGTGTCGACTGACGTCATCATGGGCTGATACTGTCACATCACCCGGCACTGATACCAGCCGGGGCTGACTCGTGGCCCGTCGAAAGGGTCTTCCCGTGCCCGTCGTCCCCACTCCCGCCCTGCCCGACGAGCGCCTTGCCGCCGGCCGTCTCGTCCGCGGGAACCCACCCGGGGCCCGAGGTCGAGCCGTACGTCGTGGAGGTCCTCATCGAGGCGGGCGCCGATCCGGCCGGGGCGTTTCCCGAGCCACCGACCGACGACGCCGTGAGGGCCGCCGACATCCCGCTCACCGGTCTGCCGAGCACCTGAACCCCCTGCCACTCACTCTGTGAAGGAAGAACGCATGTCCTCCGCTCCGCTCGCCTCCGTGCTGTTCGTCTGCGTCCACAATGCCGGCCGCTCCCAGATGGCCGCCGGCTTCCTCCAGCACCTCGCGGGCGACCGCATCGAGGTCCGCTCCGCCGGCTCCGTCCCGGGCGACCGGGTCAACCCTGCCGCCGTGGAAGCGATGAAGGAGATCGGTGTCGACATCGCCGACGCCGAGCCGAAGATCCTGACCACCGAGGCCGTCCAGGCGTCCGACTACGTCATCACCATGGGCTGCGGCGACGCCTGCCCCGTCTTCCCCGGCAAGAAGTATCTCGACTGGGCCCTGGAAGACCCGGCCGGCAAGGGCGTGGACGCCGTCCGCCCCATCCGCGACGAGATCCGGACCCGCATCGAGGCCCTCGTCGCCGAGATCGACGCGCAGCGGGAGGCATGACCTCAGCGACCGACGGGACACCGCACCCGGGACGGTGACAGCCTCTCGGGGCACGGCCCGGCGTACGACAGTTCCGAGGCTCGGCCGCATCTGCCAGGTCGGTGCTTCCCCGCCTCTCCGGACGTCGCCTCGCGTGACCTTCGCGGTCGCAAGGCCGATACTGCCCCTGCAGGACTAAAGCCGATACGCAGTCGACACACCGCAAGCACCTGACGCCACGTCACCGAAGTCGGCATCACTACCGCCGCGACCCGCTCATGACCGCCACGGACCGCCGAGATCACGAACTAACCACTTGCCCTGACCTGCAAGAACCCCGGCCCATGATCAATCTGCTTACGTACCTGGGAGGTACCCGTGAGGATGCTCATCAACGTCCCCGAGACCGTGGTCGCGGACGCGCTGCGCGGTATGGCGGCCGCGCATCCCGAGTTGACGGTGGACGTCGAGAACCGGGTGATCGTGCGGCGGGACGCCCCCGTCGCCGGGAAGGTGGCCCTGGTGTCCGGCGGTGGCTCCGGGCACGAGCCGCTGCACGGTGGGTTCGTGGGGCCCGGGATGCTGTCGGCGGCCTGTCCGGGTGAGGTGTTCACCTCGCCGGTGCCGGACCAGATGGTGCGGGCCGCGGCGGCCGTGGACGGCGGGGCCGGAGTGCTGTTCGTCGTCAAGAACTACACCGGTGACGTCCTCAACTTCGACATGGCCGCCGAGCTGGCCGAGGACGAGGGCATCCAGGTGGCCAAGGTACTCGTCAACGACGACGTCGCGGTGACGGACAGCCTGTACACGGCCGGGCGGCGCGGCACGGGTGCGACGCTGTTCGTGGAGAAGATCGCCGGGGCGGCGGCGGACGAGGGCCGGCCGCTGGAGCGGGTGGAGGCGATCGCCCGCCGGGTGAACGACCGTTCCCGCAGTTTCGGGGTCGCGCTCGCCGCCTGCACCACGCCCGCCAAGGGCAGCCCCACCTTCGACCTGCCTGCCGGTGAACTGGAGCTGGGCATCGGCATCCACGGGGAGCCCGGCCGGGAGCGTCGCCCGATGATGACGTCGGGCGAGATCGCCGAGGCCGCCGTGGAAGCGGTACTGACCGACCTCGAACCGCGCAACCCCGTACTGGTACTGGTCAACGGCATGGGGGCCACGCCGCTGCTGGAGCTGTACGGCTTCAACGCCGAGGTGCAGCGGGTGCTGGGCGAGCGCGGTGTCGCCGTCGCCCGCACCCTCGTCGGCAACTACGTGACCTCGCTGGACATGGCGGGCGCCTCGGTCACCCTGTGCGAGATCGACGAGGAACTGCTCGGACTCTGGGACGCGCCGGTGCGGACGCCGGGTCTGAGGTGGGGCATGTGACGGTGAACGGGGAAGAGATCGGAACGTACCTACCAGGCAAGGAGATCCTGTGCTCGACGCCGACTTCTTCCGCCGTTGGATGACGGCGACCGCCGCGCTGGTCGACCGCGAGGCGGAACGGCTCACCGCCCTCGACTCGCCCATCGGCGACGCCGACCACGGCAGCAACCTCCAGCGCGGGTTCACGGCCGTGACGGCCACGCTGGAGAAGGAGGCACCGGACACGCCCGGCTCGGTCCTCACCCTCGCCGGACGGCAGCTGATCTCGACGGTCGGCGGCGCCTCGGGGCCGCTGTACGGGACGTTGCTGCGCCGTACCGGCAAGGCCCTGGGTGACGCCGCCGAGGTGAGCCCGGAGCAGCTTGCGGAGGCGTTGCGGACGGGGGTGGAGGCGGTCCGGACGCTCGGCGGCGCCCAACCGGGCGACAAGACCATGATCGATGCCCTGGTGCCCGCCGTGGACGCCCTCGGTGACTCCTTCGCCGCGGCTCGGGCTGCGGCGCAGGAGGGGGCCGAGGCGACCACTCCGATGCAGGCCCGCAAGGGCAGGGCGAGCTACCTCGGTGAGCGCAGCATCGGGCACCAGGACCCCGGCGCCACCTCTGCCGCACTGCTCGTCGCCGCGCTGGAGGAGGCCGCCGGTGAGTGACGAGAAGCTGGTCGGGATCGTGCTGGTGTCGCACAGCGCCCAGGTCGCCGCGTCGGTGGCGGAACTGGCCAAGGCCCTCTCCGGCGGCGGCGTCGCCGTGCCCGTCGCTCCGGCGGGCGGGACCGCGTCCGGGGAGTTCGGTACCAGTTCCGAGCTGGTGTCGGCGGCTGCCGCGTCGGTGGACCGGGGCGCCGGGGTCGCCGTCCTCACCGACCTCGGCAGCGCGGTCCTCACGGTGAAGGCGCTGATCGCCGAGGGCGACGAGCTGCCCGAGAACACCCGGCTGGTGGACGCCCCGTTCGTGGAGGGCGCGGTGGCCGCGGTGGTCACGGCCGCGACGGGCGCCGACCTCGCGGCCGTGGAGTCGGCCGCCGCGGAGGCGTACTCCTACCGGAAGGCCTGACCGGGACGTCGCGTGCCGGACAGCCTGACCGGAACGTCGCGTGCCCGAGGAGGCCTGACCGGGCACGTCACGTGCGCGGGGAGGCGGGGCGGGGAGGACACTTCCCGCCCCGCCTCCGCGCTCGGGCGGGCGCGAACGGTGGTTCGTCAGGAGTCCCCGGCATCGGGACTCGCGTGCTTCACCGGCCGCCCACGAACTCCCGCGCGAGCCGCTCCCCCGTCTCCCGGGTGGCGGCCCGGTCCTCGATCGGCTCGACCTCGCTGTCCTTGAAGACGATGTACGTCACGCCGGAGTCGGTGCCGCCCGCGTGCGGGTCGGCGGGGATGCCGAGCGACTTCGCTGCGGCGTATGAGGCCTCGCCGATGAGCTCGCGCGGGCCGATGTCGCCGACGACGGCGTACCGCACCCGGTCACCGTGGACGACGGCCGCGACCGATCCGCCGCGGACGTCGTGCTCACGGTGGTCCCAGATGTCGCTGGGTTGTGGCACCACGACGTAGGGCAGGCGTTCGGCGTCCAGGGCGCGGCCGTCCGACCGGGTGTAGGCGGTGGCGGGCGTGAAGTGCGGGTCGGTGCGGCTGTTGCAGCGGTCGCCGGGCCGGCCGTCGCAGTCGACGTCCAGGTCGGCCTTCCAGTACACGGCGTCCCGCGCGCCGCAGACCGGGATGTCGGCCGGCGCTCCGGCGTCGCTGCGGTAGCGCCCCTCCGAGACGGGCTCGCAGTCGCGCACCCTGGCCAGCAGGTCGGCGGCGCTGACGGGTCCCTCGTCGCGGGCGTCCTCTCCGGGCGCGACCCCGTGCCCGGGGATGCCGGCCCGCGGAAACGGCCCGGTCTGCGGCGGCGGTACCGGTCCCATCCGGGGGCCGGAACGGTCCGCGCGGACGGGTCCGCTCTGGGGCTGGTGGCCGGAGCGGAACTGGGCCTGGGGTCCGGGCCGGGTCGGGGGCGGAGCGTCGGGGAACGTCGTGGGGGCGAGCAGGGCGGCGCTGGCCGCGACCAGTGTCAGCGACTGGACACGCACGATGTGGCCTCTCCTGGGGGACATGGACGGGTCACTCCGCCACATCTGTCCCCGAATCGCTCACGCCGCCACCTTTTGTGGGCCAGACGGTGCACACAGCGCTCCGCGCGGGCGACCGGGGGCGGGCGGGTCGGCGCCGTACCGGCTCCGGCCCGCCCGGCCGCCCGCGCCGGCGCGGAATCAGCGACGACAGCGGTCCGCGCCACGGACCCGAACTCCCTTACTCGCCTGAGGACTTCGGTCTCAAGATGCTTCAGCATACGAAACTCGCCCAGGGGTTGCCCACGACACCCCCTTGATGTGACCGCGTCACTGACGGCATATTGGTCCGGACCATTGCCGCCACATCGAAGCCGGCCCCGAACCCCGGCCCGAACCCACCCCGGAGGCAGCGCCGTGCGAGACGTTCCCGATCCCGCCGTCCCCTCCCCCGGACCCGCCCGCCTCCCGCGCATCCCGCACCGCTGGGCCCTGCTCTGCGGAACTCTCACCCTGGTCGCCTCTTGCGGCTGGGCCACGGGCGCCGACGGCGAGGAAGCCGGCCCGCCGCCCGGGGCACCGACGGGCGTCACCGCCGAGGCGGGCAGCGCGACGACCGTGCACGTGATGTGGAACGCGGTCGACGGGGTCGAGACGTACGAGGTGTACCGCGGCGACACGCTGGTCGAGGAGGTGCCCGCCGCCGAACGCATGGTGGACGTCACCCGGCTGCGCCCCTCGACGGCCTACGCCTTCACCGTGCGGGCCCGCGACGCCGACGGGCGCCTCGGCCCACGCAGCCGGGAGGTGCGGGCGACGACCCCCGCCGCCGTCACCGACGACTCGGCACCCACCCGCCCGGCGAACACCCGCGGCCGGGCGGTGGGCAGTCGGGCGGTCCAACTGACCTGGTCGGCCGCGACCGACGACCGCGGGGTGGTGTCGTACGACGTCCACCAGGGCGGCACGAAGATCCACAGCGTGGGAGGCGGGCAGACGGCGGCCGTGGTCACGGGACTGCGCGCGGGCACCCGCTACTCCTTCACGGTCCGGGCGCGGGACGCCGCCGACAACGTCTCCCCCGCCGGCGCCGTCGTGCGGCTCACCACGCCGGGCTCGGACGACGGCAGCGCCACCGCGCCCACGGACCTGCGCGCGGCATCCCGCCTCGCCGACGGGGCGCACCACATCGACCTCACCTGGATCCCGCCGCGCACGGACGGTCTCATCACTGAGTATCAGATTCACCTGGACGGCCGTCCGGCGACGTCCCTCGTCTACGGCGACGACGCGCCGCGCGACCGGGCCGAGTACAGCTTCTACGCGGGGCGGGAGGCCGGCGTCACGCACCGGGTGAAGGTCCGGGCCCGGCTGTCGGACGGCACCTGGGGCGGCTTCTCGGCGGAACGGAAGGTGACGACGGGCGCGGGCGGGTGACGCCGGTACGGCCGTGCACCGGTACGGCCGTGCGCCCGGGCGTGGAACGCGTCACCTGGGCGGTCGCGCTCGGCATGCGGGTACGGGCGGCGCCCTGTTGGCTTCCCGTGAGGCAGCACGGGCGTTTCCGGTCTCGGCGGCGCACAGGACGTACCGCCGACCGTGCCGCCGGAGGGCAGTCCACATGCGCATCTCTTCGCCACTTCTCCGCTCCGGCCTGACCGTGGCAGCCGCCGCGCTGCCCGTCACCCTGGCCACCGGCCCGGCCTCCGCCGGCCCCGGGATCTCCGTGAGCACCACCGGGACCACCGTGTCGGTCACGACCACCGCCTGCGCCCAGCTCAACGGCAGCTGGGGCACCGCCTCGCTGATCACCGGCAGTCAGGGGGACTTCGCCCAGGGACGCCAGGTGGCACTGACCGGGAACAGCACCGGGCAGGGCGCCAGCTGGTCGGGGATCAGCCCGGGCACGTACACCGTCATCGTCATGTGCTCCAACAACAGCACCGCCGGCACCCAGACCGTCATCGTCTCGGCCGCGCCCTCTCCTTCGCCCAGCCGCTCCCCCTCTTCCTCCCCCTCGGCCTCGGCGTCACGCGGTGTCCTGGGCGGTCTCGGCGGGGCCGTCCAGGACTACGGCACGGCCACCCTGGTGGCGGGCGGCGCGCTGGTCGGCACCGGCGTGATCGGGGCGGCCTGGTTCCTGCGCCGGCGTTCGAAGCCCTACCGGTTCTGAGCCCTACCGGTTCTGAGCCGTACCAGTACTGAGTCGTAACCGCTACTGAGCCGTACCGCTACTGAGCCGTCAGCCCCGCCCTTCCCCGTCCGCCAGTCCGGCGAACTCCGCCAGGGCGTGAGCGAGCCACTGGGTCCAGAAGGTCTCCAGATCGATGCCCGCGCGCAGCACCAGGTGCCGCAGCCGGTCCTCCTTGCTGTCCCTGCCGGGCGGGAAGTCGCGCTTCTCGATCTCCTTGTACTCGGCCAACTGCCTCTCGTGCAGTTCCAGATGGCGACGCAGATCCGCCTCGATACCGCTGGTGCCGACCACGGCCGCGGCCCGCAGCCGCAGCAGCATCGCGTCCCGCAGGGGCTTGGGGTCCTGCGGGGTGGCGGCCCACCGGGCCAGTTCGTCGCGGCCCGCGGGCAGCACCTCGTAGGACTTCTTCTGCCCGCGGGCCGGCTGCTGACCGGGCAAGGCCCGGATCAGGCCGTCGGCCTCCAGTTTTCCCAGCTCGCGATAGATCTGCTGGTGCGTGGCCGACCAGAAGTAGCCGATCGACCTGTCGAACCGGCGGGTCAGCTCCAGTCCCGACGACGGCTTTTCGACCAGGGCGGTGAGGATCGCGTGCGGGAGTGACATGGGCTCATCCTAGGGACGGCCCACGCACCGCCTACAGCGCCGCCGCGAGCTCGGTGCCCTGCTTGATGGCGCGCTTGGCGTCCAGTTCGGCGGCCACGTCGGCGCCGCCGATGAGGTGGACGCCGCGGCCGGCGGCGACCAGTTCCTCGTACAGGCCCCGGCTCGGCTCCTGGCCCGTGCACAGGACGATCGTGTCGACTTCCAGCACCGTGGACTCGTCGCCGACGGTGACGTGGAGTCCGGCGTCGTCGATCCGGTCGTAGCGCACGCCCGGGACCATGGTGACGCCGCGGTGCTTGAGCTCGGTGCGGTGGATCCAGCCGGTGGTCTTGCCGAGGCCTGCGCCGACCTTGCTGGTCTTGCGCTGCAGCAGGTGGACGGTGCGCGGCGGCGCGGGGCGCTCGGGCGCGGCGAGGCCGCCGGCGGTCCGGTAGTCGGTGTCGACGCCCCAGAGGCGGAAGTACGTCTGAGGGTCCTCGTGGGCCTTGTCGCCGCCGTCGGTGAGGTATTCGGCGACGTCGAAGCCGATGCCGCCGGCGCCGAGGATCGCGACGCGGTCGCCGACGGGGGCGCCGTCGCGCAGCACGTCGAGGTAGCCGACGACGCTCGGGTGGTCGACGCCGGGGATGTCGGGGGTGCGCGGGGTGACGCCGGTGGCGACGACGACCTCGTCGTGGCCGTCGAGGTCGTCCGCGCCGACCCGGGTGTTCAGGCGCACGTCGACGCCGTGCGCCGCCAGCTGCGTACGGAAGTAGCGCAGCGTCTCGTCGAACTCCTGCTTGCCGGGGACCTTGCGGGCCACGTTGAGCTGGCCGCCGATCTCGCTCGCGGCGTCGTACAGGGTGACCTCGTGGCCGCGTTCGGCCGCGCTGACCGCGCAGGCGAGGCCCGCGGGTCCGGCGCCGACGACCGCGACGCGCTTGCGCCGCCGGGTCGGGGTGAGGACCAGCTCGGTCTCGTGGCAGGCGCGCGGGTTGACCAGGCAGGAGGTGATCTGCCCGCTGAAGGTGTGGTCCAGGCAGGCCTGGTTGCAGCCGATGCAGGTGTTGATCGCCTCCGGGCGGCCGGCCGCGGCCTTGGCGACGAAGTCGGGGTCGGCGAGCATCGGGCGGGCCATCGAGACCATGTCGGCGGTGCCCTCGGCGAGCAGCCGCTCGGCCACCTCGGGGGTGTTGATGCGGTTGGTGGTGACCAGCGGCACCGACACCTCACCCATGAGGCGCTCGGTCACCCAGGTGTAGGCGCCGCGCGGCACGGAGGTGGCGATGGTGGGGATGCGGGCCTCGTGCCAGCCGATGCCGGTGTTGATGATGGTGGCTCCGGCGGCTTCGACGGCCTTGGCGAGGGTGATCACCTCGTCGAGGGTGGAGCCGCCGGGGACGAGGTCCAGCATGGACAGGCGGTAGATCAGGATGAAGTCCTCGCCGACCGCCTCGCGCACCCGGCGGACGATCTCGACGGGGAAGCGCGTGCGGTTCTCGTACGAGCCGCCCCAGCGGTCGGTGCGGTGGTTGGTGCGCGCGGCGATGAACTCGTTGATGAGGTAGCCCTCGGAGCCCATGATCTCGACGCCGTCGTAGCCGGCCGCGCGGGCCAGGCGGGCGGTGCGGACGTAGTCGTCGACGGTGCGCTCGATGTCGGCGTCGGTCATCTCGCGGGGCACGTGCGGGCTGATCGGTGCCTGGAGCGGGCTCGGGGCGACCAGGTCGGCGTGGTAGGCGTACCGGCCGAAGTGCAGGATCTGGAGGGCGATCCGGCCGCCCTCGCGGTGTACGGCGTCGGTGACGGTCCGGTGCCGCTCGGCTTCGTCCTCGGTGGTGAGCTTGGCGCCGCCCGGGTAGGGGCGGCCCTCGTCGTTGGGGGCGATGCCGCCGGTGACTATCAGGCCCACTCCGCCGCGGGCCCGGGCGGCGTAGAAGGCCGCCATGCGCTCGAAGCCGCGCTCGGCCTCCTCCAGGCCGACGTGCATGGAGCCCATCAGGACCCGGTTGGGCAGGGTGGTGAAGCCCAGGTCCAGCGGGCTCAGCAGGTGGGGGTAACGGCTCATCGGGCCCTCCGTGCGCGGTGTGGTGCCTCTGTTGTAGATGACCGCCGCCTCTTTGTGCAACTAGTTGCACAAAGAGGCGGCGTACACCACACCGCCCCGGCGGCGGGCTCGCGTCAGTGGCTCTCCAGCCGGACGTGCAGTTCCCGCTCCTGGTCCCCGGAGACCGTGCTCAGGTCGTGCACGGTGAACAGGGAGTCCAGGGTGGTGCGGAAACGCTCGATCGCCCAGTAGCCGCCCTGCACGTCGGCCTCGACGGACGCCCGGAGCCGGGCGGGGTCGCATCCGCCGTGGGCGTCGGCCACGTCGAACGTGCCGAGCCACACGGTGGGGCGGACCTCGTGGTAGTCCCGGGGCACCTCGTCCGAGCGGCGGTCGGACGAGAAGCACGCACACAGGGCGTCGAACACGGTTCGGGCATCCTCCTTGCTGCACCCGCTCAGCTCCACGGAGACGGACTCCGGATGCAGTCGCTCACCGGCCATCGTGATCGCTCCTCTCGTGGCCCATATCCCCAGAAAAGCACCACCCGGGGCCGAGCACTACCGGCGCGGGTCAGCCCTGGGTGAAGCGGTACGTCTTGCTGTCGGTCAGCACACAGAATCCCGGCGACACGACGATCACGCGCAGGGTGCCGGTGCGGCGGTCGTAGTCGATGCCCTCCGCCTCGAAGGCGCCGGAGCAGGCGCTGCGCAGGGGCAGCTGCCGCAGGGCGGTGACGTGGCCGGTCACGTCCGCGCTGCCGTTCGGGGCGGCGGACAGGTCGATACGCAGCAGGGGCTTGGTGACGCCGAAGAGTGCCCCCTCGGGGTCGTCGGAGGAGCACAGCAGCGTCGTCTCGTCGAGGAAGTCGCAGCCCTGGACGTCGCGCACCGCGTGGTCCAGGTGGACGGTGGCCGCCTGCGGCAGGTTCGCCGAGGGGGAGGTGGCCGGGTTGGCGCCGGGCGTCGGGAAGACCAGCAGCCGGTTCATGGTGCCCCACTCGCCCGCCAGCATCCACTGGCCGTCCGGCGAGACGGCGGACCAGGAGTTGTTCAGCGCCTCACCGGGGCTCAGCGTGTGCACGTACTCCGACCAGCTGCCGTCGGGCGCCTGCACGCGGAACATCTTGGTGTTCCCGTCGTCCCGCTGGTAGGGCTCGACGTAGTGGCCGTCGTAGGAGGCGTCGGGGTCGCCGACGTGGTTCCAGCCCCGGGTGCTGAGGCTCAGCGGGATGGTGCCGATGCCGGTGTAGCGGTTGGGGCTGCCGGCCGGGACCTCGACCGAGGCCAGGCCCTGGCTCTCGGTCAGCGGGTCGGCGCGGTCGGAGCCCACCTCGGTCCAGGTCTCGGCCGCGGGGGCGGCCTGGGCGGACGGGCCGGCGAGGGCGAGGGTGAGGGCGGCGAGTCCGGTGAGGACTGCGTGACAACGTTGCCGGGCGTGCGGGCGCATGGGCGGGCTCCTCGGGTGGGGGTGGGCGACACGGCGGGCGGGACGCGCTCGGCGCACAGTCTGGCCGGACGCGGAAGTCATGTACAGACCAACTCCGGTCGGGTCCGCCCGGACCGGCCCCTCCCCTGCTCCGTGCGGCGGTCACCTCCGTGCCGGGTGATGCTGGAAGGAGGCGGCAGCGGCCTCGGCGAATCGGCCCTGTGCGCGGTGGAACGCGGTAGAACAAGGGAGTCGGCATCGACAGGGCGTGCCGCGTGGAACGGCGAAGGCGGGGCGTGGGATGAGTGCAGCCGGGTCTGCCGGGTCGGACGGGGACGCCGTGCCGCGCGGACCGGTGCGGCCGAGCGGACTGCTCGACGTGCTGAACGTGGCCTCGGTGGTGCTGGACACCGAGGGCCGGATCGTGCTCTGGAGCCCGCAGGCCGAGGAGCTGTTCGGCTACTCGGCGCCGGAGGCGCTCGGGCAGTACGCCGCCCGCATCATGGTCCACGAACGCCACCTCGACCTGGTCGTGAAGCTGTTCGCCGACGTCATGCGGACCGGCAAGAGCTGGGCCGGGGCGTTCCCGGTCCGCCGCAAGGACGGCGGGACGAGGCTGGTGGAGTTCCGCAACATGCGGCTCCTGGACGACCGGGGGGACGTCTACGCGCTGGGGCTCGCGGTGGACCGGTCGACGGTACGCCGTCTGGAACAGGACGTGGCGCTGTCCACGCGGGTGATCCGGCAGTCCCCGATCGGGCTGGCGGTGCTGGACACCGAGCTGCGCTACCTGTCGGTCAACCCGTCCCTGGAGCGGCTCAACGGCCTGCCCGCCGAGGAGCACATCGGCCGCACGATCCGTGAGGTGCTGCCGTCGGTGGACGCCGCCCCGATCGAGGAGGCGGCACGCCGGGTGCTGGAGACGGGGCGGCCGGTGGTCGACCGGTCGGCGACCGGCCGTACCCCCGCCGCCCCGGACGAGGACCACGCCTGGTCGGTCTCGCTGTACCGGCTGGAGGACGCCGTCGGTGCCGTGCTGGGCGTGGCCGTGTCGGTCGTGGACGTCACCGAGCAGTACCGGGCGAGCGTCGAGGCGGAGGCGGCACGGCGCCGGCTGGCCGCCGTCGCGGACGCCTCGGCCCGGATCGGGACCACCCTGGAGCTGGACCGCACGGCGCACGAACTGGCCGACGTGGCCGTGCCCGGCCTCGCCGACATAGCTGCCGTGGATCTGCTGGAGGCCGTGGTGAAGGGCCGTCGCAGCACCCTGGGGCCGGCCGAACCCGCCGTGATCCGCGCGCTGGCCGTGCACGCGCTCGACGCGCCCGAGGCGCTGCGGGCGGCGGACCAGCCCGGTCACGTCGCCCGGTACGGGCCGGAGCGCCTGGTCACCGAGTGCGTGCGCACGGGCCGGCCGGTGATGGTGGAGCGGGTGACCGAGAAGGACCTGCCGCGGATCGCCCGCTCTCCCGAGGCGGCCGAGCTGCTGCGCCGGGCGGGCGTGCACTCCTACCTGGCCGTGCCGCTGATCGCGCGGGGCGAGGTGCTCGGTGCGCTGGACCTCAAGCGGATGGGCAATCCGCTGCCGTTCGGCGAGGACGACCTGCTGCTCGCCCGCGAGCTGGCCGTCCGGGCGGCGCTCCAGATCGACAACGCCCGCTGGTACCAGAACGCCCGCGACGCCGCCCTCACCCTCCAGCGCAGTCTGCTGCCCAGTCATCCGCCGGTGACGGGCGGGCTGGAGGTCGCTTCCCGCTACCAGCCGGCCGAGGCCACCAGCGAGGTCGGCGGTGACTGGTTCGACGTGATCGGTCTGGAGGGCTGCAAGACCGCGCTCGTGGTGGGCGACGTGATGGGCAGCGGCATCGCGGCGGCGGCCTCCATGGGACGGTTGCGCACGGCGACGAACACCCTGGCCGCCCTCGACCTCGATCCGGCGTTCCTGCTCGAACACCTCGACCGGACCACAGCCGGCCTGGACCAGGCCATCGCCACCTGTGTCTACGCCGTCCACGACCCGCACCTGCGGCAGTGCCGGATCGCCAACGCCGGCCACCTGCCGCCGGTCCGACTGCGGGCCGGCCGTCGGCCGGAACTGCTGGACCTGCCCACCGGCGTGCCGCTCGGGGTGGGCGGGGTCCGGTTCTCGACCACCACGGTGGACCTGGAGCCGGGTGACCGGCTGGTGTTCTACACCGACGGTCTCGTCGAGACGCGCAGGCATCCGCTGGACGAGCGGCTCGACGCGCTCCTGGCACTGCTGGAGGGCCCGGACCGCCCGTTGGAAGAGGTGTGCGACCTGCTCCTGCGCACGCTGCACGAGCCGGAGAACTCCGACGACGTGGCCCTGCTGATCGCCCGGGCCACGCCGCCGGACGCGCCTAGGCCGGGCCAGGCTCCCTGACGCCGATCACCACATGGGCGTACAGCTCCTCGCAGACCGCGAGACGGGTCGCGAGCCCCGCCCGGGTGAAGGCGTCGACGGCCGCCGGTGCCTGGCGTTCGCTCGTCTCGACCAGTAGGCAGCCACTGGGCGCGAGCCAGTCCGGTGCCCCGGCGGCGACCCTGCGCAGGACCTCCAGGCCGTCGGCGCCGCCGTCGAGGGCGACCAGCGGCTCGTGCTCCCGCGCCTCGGCGGGCAGCAGGGGGACCTCGCCGGTGGGGACGTAGGGCACGTTGGCCGCGAGGATGTCGACGCGGCCGCGCACCGTGTCGGGCAGCGCGTCGAACAGGTCCCCGGCGTACACCCGGCCGCCGGCGTCGGCGAGGTTGCCGCGGGCGCAGTGCACGGCGGCGGGGTCGACGTCGGCGGCGTGCACCTCGGGTCGGTCCAGTGCGGCGGCCAGGGCGGCGCCGACCGCGCCGGAGCCGCAGCACAGGTCCACGACGACGGCCGCGTCCGGCGCCTGCGCCAGAGCCTCGGCCACCAGGAACTCGGTACGGCGGCGGGGCACGAAGACGCCGGGCGCGACGGCGATGCGCAGGCCGCGGAAGCCGGCCCAGCCGAGGACGAGTTCGAGGGGCAGGCCACTGACGCGGCGGTCCACCAGGGCGAGGAGTTCCCCGGCGGTGCGGGCGGACGCGAGGATCAGCTCGGCCTCGTCCTCGGCGAAGACGCAGCCGGCGGTGCGCAGCGCGGCCACGACGGCGTCAGGGGAGGGCAGGGACGCGGAGAAGGGAGAGGGGAAAGGGGACGATGGAGACAGCGGGGGCATGGAAGCCGAGAGCCTTTCGCAGACCGAAGGGCGCTCTCACGGTCATCCGTTGCCGGTGACCGCACTGCCGTGAGGTGAGAGCACCCGGGGCGACACAGCGGTAATGGGTCTCACCTCCTTGGTGTCCGACGGCCGGGGCTGCCCGCGGCCGACGGTCACCCTACCCCAGATGATCAGACGCCGACGGTCTCCTCGGCCTCTTCCTCCGCCTCCTCGAGGGCCGTGGACGGGGACGCGCTCCCACGTTCGCCGGACCGCGCGTGCTTCGGCTGGGCGGGGGCCGGTGCGGGTGCCGTGCCGGACCGCTCGCGCAGGGCGGCGAGAGCGGTGACCAGGAGGCCGAGCAGCAGCCAGGCGGTCAGCGTCCAGACGCTGCGGCCCAGCCCGTCGCCGTCGAAGTACAGCAGGCTGCGGGCGCCCTCGACGAACCCGGCGCCGTTCCAGAAGGCGTGCAGGGTGCCGAAGAAGCCGTTCTGCAGCTCGGGCCGGAACAGACCGCCGGAGCTGGTGAAGTTGAGCATCACGAACAGCACCATCATGGCGAGCGTGGTCCACCGCTTGAGGAAGGTGTGCAGGCCCACGCCGATGAAGAGGATGCCCGCCGCGTACATCCAGGCCATGCCCCACACACCCGCGAGGTCGTGGTGGGCCAGCCGGAACACCGGTCCGGCGAGCAGGGCGCCGATGCCGCTGACCACGACGGAGACACCGAGCGTGAGCAGGGCCCGCACGCGCATCGGCAGGGCGCCGCCGGCGGCGCCGAGCGCGGCCACGGAGGCGTAGGAGCCGATGCTGACCGCGATCAGCAGGAAGAACAGGCCCTGTCCGGTGGGGTCGTCGTCGACCGGGGTGGCCACGTCGGTCACCTTCGGGGGGACGCCCTGCTGTTCGGCGATGGGGGTGAAGACCTTCTCGGCGGCCATGGCGCCCATGTCGGAGGCGGCGGTGGCCACCAGGACCTCGGGGGTCTCGGCGCCGGGCACGTAGGCGCCGGTGATGTCACGGGCCTTCAGCAGGTCGACGGCGTCGGCGCGGTCGGCGACGGTGCGCACGTCGAGGGCGTCACCGGCCTCGTCCTTCACCGACTGGGCGAGCACCTTCGCCTCGGGTCCGGAGCCGACGACGGCGACCGGGAGGTGGTTCGGCTCGGGGGTGACGAAGGCCCCCATGTACGCGAGTCCCATCCCGACGCACATCAGGAGCGGGGTGATCAGGTGCGTCAGTACGTGGCGCAGGGCGTGCGACTTCATCGCGCACAACCTCCAAAGGTTCACCGTGATGGTTGGCTTATACAACCTCTAATTCAAGTTGTACTCTACAACTAGCAATGCGGAGGAGGACCTGTGAGGACGGACGGGACGCCCGATGAGACGACTGTCACCCCCGGCGACCGCCCGGCGGACGCGGCCGTGGAGACGATCCAGCGGGAGATGACGGCCTTCGCCCGCCGCGCCCGCGCCTCCGCCGGGCGCATGCACCCGGAGCTGTCCCTGGTGTCGTACACGCTCCTCGGCCATCTGGAGGAACGCGGCGGCTGCCGGGCCACCGACCTGGCCGCCCACTACGCCTTGGACAAGTCCACCGTCAGCCGCCAGGTCTCCGCCCTGGAGCGCACCGAACTCGTCGAACGGCGCGTCGACCCGGACGACCACCGCGTCCAGGTCCTGCACCTGACGGAGGCCGGGCGGCGCATCCTGGCCCAGGTCACCGAGAGCCGCCGCACCGCCTTCCGGGAGCGGCTCGCGGACTGGCCCGAGGAGGACCTGGTCCGCTTCGCCGCGTATCTGGAGCGGTACAACGCGTGGCAGGGCTCCCCGGACCACGAGGACCGGGACTGAGCTCCGGTCCGGAGACACGTACGGTTGACCGCGTACGCACTGACCACGCCGGCCGCGTCATCCGCTCGCGCCGGTTCGAAAGGCCCGACCGCATGAACACCACCCGAGGCTTCACCGGGCGCCCGCGCGGCGCCCGGCCGGGGCTGCCGCCCGGCCAGTACGACGCCGGCGACGACTGGCCCGTGCTGTCCGCCGAGGTCACGCCCGAGCTGGCACCCGCCGACTGGACCTTCCGCGTCGGCGGCCTGGTGGCCGAGGCGCGCACCTGGGACTGGGCGGGCGCCCACCGCCTTCCGGCGTCGGCGTACGAGGGCGACATCCACTGTGTGACCGGCTGGTCGAAGTTCGGGGTGCGGTTCGCGGGCGTGTCCCTGGACGCCTTCCTGGAGGCGGCGGCTCCCCTGCCCTCCGCCACGCACGCCGTCGCCTACGCGCACACCGGTTACACCGCGAACCTGCCGCTCGCGGACCTGACCGGCGGGCGCGCGTGGATCGTCTGGGAGTACGGCGGACAGCCGCTGGCCCCCGAGCACGGCGGTCCGGCACGCCTCGTGGTGCCGCACCTCTACTTCTGGAAGAGCGTCAAGTGGATCGCCGGCCTGGAGCTCCTCGACCACGACGAGCCGGGCTTCTGGGAGCAGAACGGCTACCACGCGCGCGGCAACCCCTGGCAGGAGCAGCGGTACTCCGGTGACTGAGACGACGACGCACACGACGGCGGCCTTCACTCCCCCGACGCGGTTCGCCGTGCCGGGACGCATCGAGGTGGCGGGCGATGTGGCCGCGAGGTGGCAGACGGCCACCCTCACGGAGATCCGCCGGGAGACGCCCCGAGCGTCCACCTTCCGGTTCGCGGTGCCCGGGTGGGCGGGCCACCTTCCCGGCCAGCACCTGATGCTGCGGCTCACCGCCGAGGACGGGTACGCGGCCCAGCGGCACTACTCGCTGGCGTCCGCGCCGGACGACTCGGGGCACATCGAGCTGACCCTCGACCACGTCGAGGACGGCGAGGTGTCCGGCTGGTTCCACCGGGTGGCCCGACCGGGCGACCGCATCGAGGTGCGCGGCCCGCTGAGCGGCTTCTTCGCCTGGCCCGGCGACCGGCCCGCCCTGCTGCTGGGCGCGGGCTCCGGGGTCGTGCCCCTGATGTCGATGGTCCGCCACCACCGGGAGCGGGCCCTGACGGTTCCGCTGCGGATGCTGGTGTCCGCGCGCAGCCCCGAGGAACTGATCTACGCCCGTGAGCTGGGCGCGGAGACGACCCCGGTGTTCACCCGGAGTGCGCCGGCCGGCACGCCCGTGGGCCGGATGACGGCCGCGCACCTGGCGCCGCTGCTGTCCGACCCGCCCGTCGGGGGCTGGGAGGCGTACGTGTGCGGCTCCAACTCCTTCGCGGAGCACGCCTCGCGCCTGCTGGTGGCGGCCGGCCAGCCGGTGGAACGCATCCGGATCGAACGTTTCGGCTGATCCGGCGCCGCTTTCGGACTCCACCGCGTCCGGGGGCGGCGCCTTCCGGGTGCGCCGCGACGTGGGTGCGCCATGATCTGGGTGCGCCGCGACGTGGGTGCGCGGTGATCTGGGTGCGCCGCGATCTGCGTGCCGACGGGGCGAACGAGGTCGGCCGTACGGGGTACCAGACCACTGCGGGCACTCGCACACGAGGCGCGGAGGTCGACATGCGAACCCGGGTGCGCGGCTGGCGCCTGCGGCGCAATCCGCTGCGACGCCGGTCGGACGTCGTCGAGGCGTGGACGATGCTGGCCTTCGCCCTCCTGCTGTTCCTGGGGGCACCGCTGCTGGGGGCGGCCACCGCGTTGTGGAGCCACGGCGGGGCTCAGGCGGTCGCGGCGGAGCAGCGGGCCGAGCGGCAGCGCGTGCGGGCGACGGTGGCCGACAGAACCACCCCGGACGCCCTCCCGTCGGTACAGGGGGGCGGGCAGTACTCCTACCGTGCGACCGTGCGCTGGACCACGGCGGACGGCACGGAGCGGACGACCACGGCCCGGGTCCCGGCCGGTAGCCGGCACGGCGACGCGGTGGACGTGTGGCTGGACTCCCGCGGCCGGAACGTGCCCGCGCCGACGGACGCCTCCGCCGTCCTGCAGCACAGCGTGACCGTCGGTGCCTGCACGACCATCGGGGCGGCGCTCGCGGTGCTCCTCGCGCACTGCGCCGTGCGCAAGGTGACCCTGCGGCGCCGGCTGGCCGAGTGGGACCGCGACTGGGCCCTGACCGAACCGCAGTGGACCCATCGCCGGGCCTGAACGAGGGGCCGTTGACCCGACCTCCGGTACCGGCCGCCGATGGCCGCCGACTCGCCGTACGCGCGGCCACACGCCTGTGACCTGCGGTTCGACGGACCGAACACCAGCGGAATCCGCCAGGGGATCTGGCGAGACATCCGATCACTCACGTACGGTGTGATCATCCGCACGGTCCGGCACCGACTCCCAGCAAAGGCGGTTCTCGATGGCCCAGTTCGACCTTCCGCTCGACGAACTCCGCGCGTACCGCAGCGCGTCGGCCGAGCCCGAGGACTTCGACGCCTTCTGGGGCAAGACGCTCGCCGAGGCCCGCGAGCACGAACTTGCCGCCCGTTTCGAGCCGGTGGACACGGGACTGTCCACGGTGCGGGTGTACGACGTGACCTTCGCCGGGTTCGGCGGTCACCCGGTGAAGGGCTGGCTGACGCTGCCCGCCGGGGCGGAGGAGCCGTTGCCGCTGGTCGTGGAGTTCGTGGGGTACGGCGGCGGGCGCGGACTGCCGCACGAGCACCTGTTGTGGGCGTCCACGGGGCGGGCCCACTTCGTCATGGACACCCGCGGTCAGGGCAGCGCGTGGGGCGGCGGTGGCGGCACCGCCGACCCGGTCGGCGGCTCCCCCGCGTACCCGGGATTCATGACCCGCGGCCTGGACGCCCCGGAGAACTACTACTACCGCCGCGTCTTCACCGACGCCGTGCGCGCGGTGGAGGCGGCGCGGTCCCACCCGCTGACCGACTCGGCCCGCACGGTCGCCCTCGGCGGGAGCCAGGGCGGCGGCATCACGATCGCCGTCGGCGGGCTGGTGCCGGACCTGAGCGCGGTCGCGCCGGACGTGCCGTTCCTGTGCGACTTCCCGCGCGCGACCACGCTCACCGACCGGCACCCCTACCGGGAGATCGGCCTGTACCTCAAGACGCACCGCGGCCGGACCGAGGACGCGCTGCGCACGCTGTCCTACTTCGACGGGGTGCACTTCGCGGCGCGCGGCCGGGCCCCCGCGCTCTTCTCGGCGGCCCTGGAGGACCAGACCTGCCCGCCGTCGACCGTCTTCGCGGCGTTCAACGCCTGGGCGCACGACGACAAGGCGATCGAGGTGTACGACTTCAACGACCACGAGGGCGGCGGGCCCTTCCAGGAGGCCGCCAAGCTCCGCTGGCTGCGTGCCCGCCTCTGACCGGGACGGGGCGGGGGCGCCCTGTACGGCACCTTGTGGGGTGGTGACGGACGGTCGACGCGCGGGTGAGGTTTCGGCCGAACCGGGAGGCGACTCTTCCCTGCTGGTTTAGACCAATGATACTTCTGGTGGCGCACCGAGCCCGCGCGGCTACCGCACGTCACCGACAGGAGGGCGCGGCATGGCCCGCACCGCCCCGCACGACCACTCCCCCGCCGACGCGCCGCCCCTGTACCGGCGGGTGGCCGTACGGCTGCTCGGCGAGCTGCGCGACGGGACCTTCCCGCCGGGCGGGCGGCTGCCCGGTGAGCGTCGGCTGGCCGAGCACTTCGGGGTGAGCCGGGAGACCGTACGGCAGGCCCTGGAGGTGCTGCGCCGGGACGGGCTGCTCGCCACCGACCGGCGGGGCAGTCACGTCGCCCTGCCGGGGCCGGCCCCGCAGAGCCCGGCGTCCCTGGCCTTCCCGGTCGGCGCCCGGGCGGCGGAACCGCGCACCGGCGACCGGGCCACCGTCAGCTGGGAGCCTCCGTCACGGGAGCACGCCGATGCCCTGGGGCTGGCGCCGGGCCGGCCGACCCTGGTGCACCGCTACACGTCCTCGACCGCCGACGGGAGCGGCCGGCGGACGGCCGTGACCTCGTTCTCCGCCGTGGCCCTCGCCGAGGTCGAGGAACTGGCCCGGTACCGCGACCGCGCCGACGGTTCCGCGTCGGCGCAGCTGCTGCGGGCGTACGACTGGATGCGCGGGGCGGGCCTGACCCTGCACCACCGCGACACGATCAGCCGGCTCGCGGACACGCCGTCGGTGCGCGTCGTCCGGCGGGTGCACGACCAGTACGCGCGGCCCCTGGAGATCACGGACCTCCTCCTGGACGCCCGGCAGGACGCGCTGGTCTACGAGTTCACGCTTCCGGCGGCCGGCTGACTCCCGTCCGCGCCCGTCCTCACGGCAGGCGGCCGGCCCCCTCCCGCCCCGTCCTCACGGCAGCCGTCTGGCCACGACCAGCCGGGCGCGCGGACTGCCGTCGGGCCGGTACCCGAACTCGGGCAGGGCCCGCAGGTCCGCGCGGAAACCGGCGCGGGCCAGCTCCCGGCCCACGTCCCCGAGCCGGAACGTCCGGTAGTACATGACGAACGGCGGCCGCCACAGCGCGTTGCGCACCCGCATCGCGGCGTCGAAGCCGAGCAGCGTCCAGTAGCCCCGGGAGCCGGGCCGGGGCGGGGCGACGACGGGGAAGGCGAAGCAGCCGCCCGGCCGCAGCACGGAACGCACCTGGCCGAACAGCCCCGGCAGTTCGCGGGGCAGGAAGTGCCCGAAGGCGCCGAAGCTGACGACGAGGTCGAAGGCGGGGCCGAAGGGCAGGGCACGGGCGTCCGCGCGCACCCAGGAGACCGCGGGCTCCTCGGGCACGGCGCGTTCCCGGGCGACGGCGAGCATGCCCGCGCTGAAGTCGACGCCCGTGACGCTCTCCCGGCACACCCGGGACAGCACGTCCACACCCGCGCCGGTGCCGCAGCACAGGTCGAGTCCGGCGCCGAACGGCCCCATCGGCTCCAGGGCCGAGGCCACGGCGTCGAGCATCCGGTCGGGCGTCCGGTACGGGGTGTGGTCGAACTTCGGCGCGAGCAGGTCGTAGCCGTGCTCGACCGACGACAGCGCCTGGACGGCGAGTTCGCGCAAGGTGGGGCCTTCGGGGCTGAACATCCGCTCAGCCTAGGGCCTGACCGGTGGGGCCCGCGGGGGCGCGCCGCTCCCGCAGCACCGTGAGGACGTGGTCGCACCAGCGGGCGTTCTCGCGCTCGAACGCGATCCCGGCGAGGAGCGTGAGGTACGGCCCGACGCGGCCGGACTCCCGCAGGTGCTCCTCCTCGGTGCGGCCGTCCAGGAGGCGCTCGCGGACCCGTTCGTAGCGGGCGAGTTTGCCCAGCGCCCACGCCCTGCGTTCCTCCACGAGCGCGCGGACCCGCTCCGGGTCGACGCCGTCCATGGCCTGCATCTTGATCAGGAACTCGTCACGGACGGCGGTGGGGCGCCGGGTCGGCTCGGCGGCGAAGGCGCTCAGCTGCTCGCGGCCGGCTCCGGTGAGCGAGAAGAGCCGCTTGGTGGGCCGGCGTTCCTGCGGCACCGTCCGGGCCTCGATGAGTCCGTCGCCCGCGAGGCGCTCCAGCTCGCGGTAGAGCTGCTGCGGCGTGGCCGGCCAGAAGTTGGCGAGCGAGACGTCGAACACCTTGGACAGCTCGTAGCCCGAGGCCTCGCCTTCCAGCAGGGCGGCCAGGACGGCGTACTTGAGAGACATGTCGACACGCTAGCAAGCACGGACTACTCTGCTCCGCACCTATTCAAAAAGTTGGGTATCACTTCAGGTATCACCGACCCCAGGAGCTGTGATGCAGGCATTCCGCGCGGCGGTCGAGGCCCATGACCTCGACGCCGTCGAAGCCCTGTTGGCCGAGGACGTGGTCTTCACCAGTCCCGTCGTGTTCAAGCCGTACCGCGGCAAGGCGATCACGGTGGCGATCCTGCGCGCGGTCACCCGCGTCTTCGAGGACTTCCGCTACGAACGTGTCATCGGGGAGGCCGACGGGCGGGACCACGCGCTGGTCTTCACGGCACGGGTGGGCGACCGCGAGATCGACGGCTGCGACTTCCTGCACCTCGACGCGCACGGCCTGATCGACGAGTTCACGGTGATGGTGCGCCCGCTCTCGGGCGCGCAGGCACTGCAGGCGGCGATGAGCGCTCAGTTCGAGCGGATCGCCCGGGAGGCGCAGGAGGCCGGGGCACGACCGGGAGACTGATCCCCCGCCCCGCCCGCACGGAAGACGGAACATCCGTCGCACCCGCCGCGTCGAGGAAGGTGGGAGCCGGAAAAGGCGCCCACCTCTCCGCCGCCCCACGGATTCCGTGGTACGGTGCGACAAGCACTTGTGTACGCCCTGTCTCGGGCGCCGGTGCCAGTTTCTCCCTCGGTTCGCCGACCCGCCCGTCCTGACGACCGGCGCGTCAGCTTCTCAGCACGACCTCGTGAGCGGGAATTCCGACCCGCCATGTCCGAGGTGCTGTTCCCGCCGCCCGGAGGAGTGTCGTCCGACCCCTCACGCGGCCTCTCACCCCCACCCCTTCCGCATCTTCCGTGCCCGCGTCCTCGAAAGGACCGACCACCATGACCACCACACTCGAACACCCCCCTGTACGTCAGTCCCCGGCCGAGACCGTGAGCGGTGTCCTCGACATCGACGCGGGCGGGAAGGGACACCTGCGAGGCCCGAGCCTCCAACCCGAGCCGGCCGACCTCTCCGTCTCCCCCGCGCTGATCCGCCGCCACGGCCTGCGCAAGGGCGACCTGGTCGAGGGCGTACGCGGTGACCGCCGCGCCCTGTCCGACGTCGTCCGGGTGGGCGGACGCACACCCGACGGACAGGGCGGCCGACGCCGCTTCGGTGACCTGACACCGCTGCACCCGCACACGCGGCTGCGCCTCGAGCACCCGGCGGCCGGGCCGACCGGACGCCTCGTCGACCTGCTCGCCCCGGTGGGCAAGGGGCAGCGCGGCCTGATCGTGGCCCCGCCGAAGACCGGCAAGACCGTCCTCCTCCAGCAGATCGCCGCCGCGGTCGCCGGCAACCACCCCGACGCCCGCCTGATGGTGGTGCTGCTCGACGAGCGCCCCGAGGAGGTCACCGACATGCGGCGGGCCGTGCGGGGCGAGCTGTACGCCTCGACCTTCGACCACAGCGCCAAGCAGCACATCGCGCTCGCCGAGCTCGTGATCGAGCGGGCCAAGCGGCTGGTCGAGGCCGGCGAGGACGTCGTCGTCCTCCTGGACTCCCTCACCCGCCTGTGCAGGGCGCACAACAACGCGGCCTCCTCCGGTGGCCGCACCCTCAGCGGCGGTGTCGACGCCGGGGCGCTGCTGGGGCCGAAGCGGTTCTTCGGTGCCGCCCGGCAGACCGAGGAGGCCGGCTCCCTCACCATCCTCGCCACCGCCCTGGTGGAGACCGGCTCGCGCGCCGACGACTACTACTTCGAGGAGCTCAAGAGCACCGGCAACATGGAGCTGCGGCTCAGCCGTGAGCTCGCCGCCCGCCGGGTCTTCCCGGCCGTGGACGTGACCGGCTCCGGTACCCGCCGCGAGGAACTGCTGCTGTCCCCCGCCGAGTCGGCCGCCGTGACCGGGCTGCGGCGAGCCCTTCAGACCCGGGACGAGCAGTCGGGCCTGGAGACGCTGCTGGAGCGGATGCGGCGGACGCCGGACAACGCGACCTTCCTGCGCACCGTCCAGCCGACGCTGCCCGCCGGCTGACGGCCGTCGTCCGGCGGGGACGCCGACTGACGGCGCGTCGACCGACCCGGCGCCGGCTCGGGGAGCCGGCCGTCCGACGCGGCCCGTGCGGCGGCTCGGAGAGCGCACCGTCCGACGGGACCGTGTGACTGGCCGGGAACGCGTCCGTCCGACGCGGCCGTGTGACTGGCCGGGGAACGTGTCCGTCCGACGCGGCCGTGCGCGCCCTCCCTACGGCATCCGGGTGCTAGCGGACGCGACTCGGCCCGGGCAGCGTGGCGGTCCGAGGGCCCGTTCCTACGTTTGCGGTATGACTATCGGATTCTCAACTCGGGCGGTTCGCTCCACCTGTGTGCTCTGTGCGGCCGGGCTGCTGACGCTCATGCCCGCCGCGGCGGCCGCCCGCGCGGAACGGCCGGACCCCGGTCCGCCCGGCGGGTCACGGGCCGCGGCGCCGGGGCAGGCGCTCCTGTACCGCTCCGGCACCCAGGTCCGGCCCCGGCCGGGCGCGCCCGGGGTCCCCGAAGTCTCCGCGCTGTCCTGGGTGGTGGCCGACGCCGGTACCGGCGATGTGCTGGCCGCGCACGACGCGCATCGCAAGCTGCCGCCGGCCAGCACGCTCAAGACCCTCTTCGCACTCACGGTGCTGCCGGTCCTGCCGGGCGGCATCCGCCACGAGGTGAGCGCGGACGAACTGTCCGGCATCGGACCCGGCAGCAGCCTGGTCGGTGTCATCGAGGGCCGTACCTACCGGGTGTCCGACCTGTGGAACGGTGTGTTCCTGAACTCCGGCAACGACGCGGTCCACGTCCTCGCCTCGCTCACCGGCGGCTGGCGCGCCACGGCCGCCCGGATGCAGGCCGAGGCCCGCGCCCTCGGCGCCCACGACACCCATGTGCGCTCACCCGACGGCTACGACGCGCCGGGGCAGGTGTCGTCGGCGTACGACCTCGCGGTGTTCGGCCGGGCGGGGCTGCGGAACCCGGACTTCGCCCGGTACTGCGCGAAGGTCGACGCGATGTTCCCCGGCCGCAACGGGGGCTCGTACGGAATCATGAACACCAACCGCCTGCTCACCGGAGCTGACGGTGTGGAGCCGTACCCGGGTCTGATCGGCGTCAAGAACGGCTACACCAGCAACGCGGGCAACACGCTCATCGCGGCCGCCCGCCGCGACGGCCGGACCCTGGTGGTGACCGTGATGAACCCGCAGGAGGGCGGCGGCCACGCCGTCTACGAGGAGGCCCGGGCACTGCTCGACTGGGGATTCGCGGCGGGCGGTCGCGTGGAACCGGTCGGGTCCCTGGTCCCCGCGGCCGCCCGCCCGAGGCCGGGCCCCGGGGCCGTGCCCGCGGCGGTCGCGACTGCCCGGCCGTCACGGGAGGAGCCGGGCTGGCCTGAGACCGGTGCGATCGTGGGCGTCGCCGGACTCGGCGCGGGTGCCGTGGCCTTGGTCCTGCGGCTCAAGCTCGTCCGGGCCAACAGGACTTGACGCCACTCGGCGACCGCTTCCTCAGAAGACCGACAGGCCCGTCAGTGTCGTGAAGCGGTCCAGGGCCGCGACCCCGGCCACCGAGTTGCCCCGCTCGTCCAGGCCGGGGCTCCACACGCACAGCGTGCAGCGGCCCGGCACGACCGCGATGATGCCGCCGCCGACCCCGCTCTTGCCCGGCAGGCCCACCCGGTAGGCGAAGTCGCCGGCCGCGTCGTACGTCCCGCAGGTCAGCATCACCGCGTTGACCTGCTTGGCCTGACTGCGGCTCAGCAGCCGGGTGCCGTCGGCGCGGATGCCGTGCCGGGCCAGGAACCCGGTCGCCAGGGCGAGGTCCGCGCAGGACGCGGCGACGGAGCACTGCCGGAAGTACTGCTCCAGCAGGACCGGCACGGGATTGTCGATGTTGCCGTACGACGCCATGAAGTGGCCCAGGGCCGCGTTCCGGTCGCCGTGCGCGGTCTCGGAGGCGGCGACGTCCTCGTCGTAGGTCAGGTCCGGGTTGCCGCTCTCGGCGCGCAGGAAGGCCAGCAGTTCGCCCGCGGCGTCTCCGGTACGGGTGTGCAGGCGGTCGGTGACGACGAGGGCGCCGGCGTTGATGAACGGGTTGCGCGGGATGCCGTTCTCGTACTCCAGCTGCACCAGGGAGTTGAACGGGTTGCCGGACGGCTCGCGGCCCACGTGCTCCCAGAGGGCGTCGCCCTCGCGGGAGAGGTCGAGGGCGAGGGTGAACACCTTGGTGATGGACTGCGCGGAGAACGGCTCGCGCCAGTCCCCCACCCCGTACACCGTGCCGTCCGGCTCGGCGACGGCCATGCCGAAGCGGCGCGGGTCGCAGGCGGCCAGCGCCGGGATGTAGTCCGCGGGCCGGCCGCTGCCCGGGGTCCGCTCGATCTCCTCGGCGATGCGTTCCAGGACCGGCTGGAAGGTCGTCGGCGTACTCATGATCGCCATTGTCCCTCCGGGCCCGTCCCGGCGCGCAGCGGCGGGGAGGACCCCAGGCCGGGGGGTGGTGCTGGCTGCACCCCCGCTCGGGGGCAAGCGTCATTCTGCGGCCGGGGATCCGTTCACATACTGAAGTACATGGTGAATCCAACGGTGCTCGTCGAGAGCCTGCCCACGCGCGACCAGGAAACGGGACGCGCGAAGGGAAGCGACTTTTCCGAACTCAACCGGCGTATGGCCGACGCGGGGCTGCTGCGGCGCCGCCCGCTCTACTACACGGTGCGTTTCGGCGTGGTCGCCCTGGCGCTCGCGGCCGGTGTCGCCGCGTTTCTCGTACTGGGGGACAGCTGGAGCCAGTTGTTCGTGGCGGTGGGGCTGGCCGTCGTCTTCGGCCAGCTCGGGCTGGCCGCCCACGACCTCGCCCACCGGCAGGTCTTCACCCGCCGGCGCCCCAGTGAGACGGGCGGCCTGCTGGTGGCGAACCTGCTGCTGGGCATGAGCTACGGCTGGTGGATGAACAAGCACACCCGCCACCACGCCAATCCCAACCACGAGGAGAAGGACCCGGACGTCTCGCCCGACATCCTGGTCTGGTCCCGTGGCCAGGCGAGCAGGGCCAAGGGGCTTCCCCGCTTCATCGGCAGGCACCAGGCCGCCCTGTTCTTCCCGCTGCTGACGCTGGAAGGGCTGAATCTCAGCTTCAACAGCTTCAAAGCCCTGCGCAGCCCGTCCATGAAACGTCCGGTCCTCGAGGGCACGCTGCTCGTCGCCCATTTCGTCCTGTACTTCGGCGGCCTGTTCACGGTCCTCTCCCCCGGCAAGGCACTCGCCTTCATCGCCGTGCACCAGGGCCTGTTCGGGATCTACCTGGGCTCGGTCTTCGCTCCCAACCACAAGGGCATGCCGATGATCGAGGAGGGCACGCGGCTCGACTTCCTGCGCCGCCAGGTCCTCACCTCCCGCAACGTACGCGGCGGATTCCTCGTCGACGCCTTCATGGGCGGCCTCAACTACCAGATCGAGCACCACCTCTTCCCCAGCATGCCGACCCCGGCCCTCGGCGAGGCGCAGGTCATCACCGAGCGGTACTGCGCCGAACTGGGCGTCCCGTACCACCAGACGGGGCTGCTGGCCTCGCACCGGGAGGCACTGCGCCACATGAGGAGCGTGGGGGAACCGCTGCGCAACGCCCGCTGAGCGGTGCGTGCCGGGTCCCGGCGTGCCGCGGTCAGCTCTGCAGTACGCCCGTGCCGAGCAGCCCGAACAGCAGGAGGCCGACCGCGATCCGGTAGATCACGAACGCGTTGAAGGAGTGCTTGGCGACGAACTTCAGCAGCCAGGCGACAGAGGCGTAGGCCACCACGAAGGAGACGAGGGTGCCGGCCACCAGGGGCGCGGCACCCGTACCGGCGCCGAGGGCGTCCTTCAGTTCGTAGAGACCGGCGCCGGTCAGGGCCGGGATGCCGAGGAAGAAGGAGAGCCGGGTGGCGGCCACCCTGTCCAGGTCGAGCATCAGGGCGGTGGACATGGTGGCGCCGGAGCGGGAGAAGCCGGGGAAGAGCAGGGCGAGGATCTGGGAGCCGCCGACCAGCATCGCGTCCTTGAACGAGGTGTCGTCCTCGCCCCGCTTGTGCCGGCCGGTCCGGTCGGCCACCCACATCACGCCGCTGCCGACGATCAGCGAGCCGGCGACCACCCACAGCGAGGCGAGCGGCCCCTTGATCAGCGGCTTGGCGGCGAGGCCCACCAGCACGATCGGGATCGTGGCGAGGACGACCCACCAGGCGAACTTGTAGTCGTGGTGGTAGCGCTGCTCCCGGTCGGTCAGCCCGCGCAGCCACGCGGAGACGATCCGCGCGATGTCCTTGCGGAAGTAGACCAGCACGGCCGCGATGGCGCCGACCTGGATGACCGCCGAGAACCCGATGACGGCGTCGTCGTCGACGGGGATGCCCATCAGCCCCTCGACGATCTTGAGGTGGCCGGTGGAGGAGACCGGGAGGAACTCGGTCACCCCTTCGACGGCTCCGAGGAGGACGGCCTGACCGATGCTGATGGCGCTCATGGGATCCATGTCCTACTACAGACGGGTAAGAGGATCCCCTCACCGCCGGAGCGCGTCGGCCGGTGTCACCCCCGTGAGCGTCGCTACCAGCCCTTCTCGGACTCGGACAACCGCGCCACCTCGGCGAAGCGCACCTCGTCACGCCGGCAGTACGTCCGCCGCCGGATGCGGGTGGCGCGGAGCAGCCCGAGTCTCGCGAGCAGTGCCAGGTGGGTGCCGGCCACCCGGCGAGGTTCGGCCCCCCTGCCCTCGCGCTTGCGCGCACACTTGTTGCACGGGAAACGAGCCGGGGTTTCGGTGTTACGGTGCAGACATGGCAGCCAGGACGGCCGGTGCGCGGCTCGCGGAACGGTGGCGGGAGATCCTCTCGGTGCACGCGCGCACGCTCTGCGAGATCGACCGCGTGCTGCATCCGCACGGCCTGGGCGCGAGCGACTTCGAGGTGCTCGACATCCTCGCGACCGAGGGGCCCGAGGAGGGCTCCCAGTGCCGGGTGCAGAACCTCGTCGGCCATGTCCATCTGAGCCAGAGCGCGCTGTCGCGCCTCATCGCCAGGCTGGAGAAGGACGGGCTGGTCGTGCGCTCGATGTGCGCCGAGGACCGGCGCGGCGTGTACATCGCCCTGACCCGCAAGGGCCGCGATCTGCACACCGAGGTGCTGCCGCTGCAGCGGGCCGTACTGGCCCGCATGCTCGGCGACGACGCGGACCCTCACCCCTGGGGGTAGGGCTCCCGCTCCTAGGGACGGGCCAGCAGGGTACGCACGCCGTCCGACGTGAGCGTGAGGCGGTGCTCGGAGCCGGCGTCGATGGACAGCGACAGGTCGTCGGCCGGCCACTGCGCGGCGAGGGCGCCCAGCGGCACCATGCGGTAGCGGGAGACGTACGGCAGCAGGTCCGCCATCTCGAGCTCGGACGTGAAGACAGGCACCACCTGTCGGCCGCCCTGCTGCTCCAGCACCGGGAGCGCCAGCATCCCCGGGTCGGCGGACTCCTGGTCGTTCGCGTCGTCGGGGACCGGGACGAGGACGTCGCTGCTGGCGAGCGTGTCGAGCGCCGCCGTGTCCTCGGTGTTCTCGGCGAGTGCGTCCAGCGCGCGGTGGGCGGGCGAGACGGAGTTGTCGTTCGCGGGTGTTTCCATGACAGATCCCTGGTAGCGGCGGTAATGCCTCCGCCCCGGTGATCGGCGCGGGGGCGGTCCAGCCTCGCGTACCCGAACGCCCGGGGCGCAATCCTGTTCGACGATTCGCCCGGAATGTGATGAGTGGCGCCCACGGGGGCACCCGCCGCGACGGCGTCCGCGTCCAGCAACGCCCGGTGCACGGCGGTGCGCGGGGCGTTCGCGCGCCAGGGGACCCGGGTGGAGTGCACGACCCCCCGCTTCCGTCGGCGGGGCGGCCGGGCCAGCCCGGAAGCGGACGCGCCGGGCACTCATCTGATCGCCAGGGGGCCCACTTGATCGATCACAGGGGCGGTCGGGTTAGCATATGAGCGCCGCCTAGCTCGAAAGATAGAGACGTGACTGTCAACGACGACTCGTTCACCAACTGGAAGAACCGCGAGGAGATCGCGGAGTCGATGATCCCGATGATCGGGAAGCTGCACCGTGAGCGGGACGTCACCGTCCTGCTGCACAGCCGCTCCCTGGTGAACAAGTCGGTGGTCAGCATTCTCAAGACGCACCGCTTCGCCCGGCAGATCGCCGGTGCGGAGCTGTCGGTCACCGAGACGATGCCCTTCCTTCGGGCCCTCACCACGCTCGACCTCGGCCCCTCGCAGATCGACATCGGCATGCTCGCCGCGACCTACAAGAGCGACGACCGCGGGCTGTCGGTGGAGGAGTTCACCGCCGAGGCCGTCGCCGGAGCCACCGGCGCCAACAAGATCGACCGTCGCGAGGGGCGTGACGTCGTCCTGTACGGCTTCGGCCGCATCGGCCGGCTCGTCGCCCGCCTGCTCATCGAGAAGGCCGGCTCGGGCAACGGCCTGCGGCTGCGCGCCATCGTGGTCCGGGGCGGCGGCGATCAGGATCTGGTCAAGCGCGCCTCGCTGCTGCGCCGCGACTCCGTGCACGGCCAGTTCCAGGGCACGATCACCGTCGACGAGGAGAACAGCACGATCCTCGCCAACGGCAACGCCGTCAAGGTGATCTACGCCGACGACCCGACGCAGGTCGACTACACGGCGTACGGCATCAAGGACGCCATCCTCATCGACAACACCGGCAAGTGGCGGGACCGCGAGGGCCTGTCCAAGCACCTGCGGCCCGGCATCGACAAGGTCGTCCTGACCGCGCCGGGCAAGGGCGACGTCCCCAACATCGTGCACGGCGTCAACCACGACACCATCAAGCCGGACGAGCGGATCCTGTCCTGCGCGTCCTGCACCACCAACGCGATCGTCCCGCCGCTGAAGGCGATGGCCGACGAGTACGGCGTCCAGCGCGGCCACGTGGAGACCGTGCACTCGTTCACCAACGACCAGAACCTGCTGGACAATTACCACAAGTCCGACCGGCGTGGCCGCAGCGCGCCGCTGAACATGGTGATCACGGAGACAGGTGCCGCCTCCGCCGTCGCCAAGGCGCTCCCGGACCTCAAGGCGAGGATCACCGGCAGTTCGATCCGCGTGCCCGTGCCGGACGTGTCGATCGCGATCCTCAACCTCCAGCTCGCCCGCGAGACCACCCGCGAGGACGTGCTCGACCACCTGCGCGAGGTGTCGCTGACCTCGCCGCTCAAGCGTCAGATCGACTTCATCAGCGCCCCCGACGCGGTCTCCAGCGACTTCATCGGCTCGCGCCACGCCTCGATCGTGGACGCGGGCGCGCTGAAGGTCGAGGGCGACAACGCCATCCTCTACCTCTGGTACGACAACGAGTTCGGCTACTCCTGCCAGGTCGTCCGCGTCGTCCAGCACGTCTCCGGGGTGGAGTACCCGACGTACCCGGCCCCGGCGGTCTGATCGCGGCGGCAGGGGAAAGGGGCGGTGGGAGGTTGTCTCCCACCGCCCCTTCGCGCACGCCGGGTCAGTTCGTGAGCCCCTCCGCGAACAGCCGGGTCAGCGCGGTCGGCGCGGTGATGGCGGTGCCGACGACGACGCTGTGCGCGCCCGCCGCGAGGGCCTGCGCGGCCTGTTCCGGCGTGGCGATCCGGCCCTCGGCGATCACCGGGGTGCCGATCGATCCGGCGAGGTCGGTCACGAGGGCCAGGTCCGGCGCGGTCTGGACCGGGGAGCCCGGCACGTAGCCGGACAGGGTGGTGCCGACGAAGTCGGCTCCCTCGGCCGCCGCCGCCCGGCCCTCGGCGAGGGTCGAGACGTCGGCCATGACCGAGGCGCCCGCCGCGTGGACGGCCTCGACGAGTTCGGCGAAGGTGCCGCCGTCGGGGCGCGGACGGGCGGTGGCGTCGGCCGCGACGACCGCGGCGCCCGCCTCCACGAGGGCGAGCGCGTGGCGCACGGTCGGGGTGATGAAGACGCCGCTGTCGCCGTCCTTCCACAGGCCGATCACCGGGAGGCCGACGGCCGCGACCGTGGCGGCGACGACCTCCGGGTCGTTGACGCGCACGGCCGCCGCGCCCCCGTCGCGAGCCGCGAGGGTCATGCGGACCAGGGTGTCGGTGTGGCGCATCGGGTCCCCGGGCGGGGCCTGGCAGGAGACGATCAGGCGGCCGGCCAGGGCTTCGGCCAGTGGCTGGGCCGGGGTCATGTGGCAGCTCCCGTGGTGTGAGGGTGGTGCAGGGGCAGGGTGCAGGTCAGCGCGGCCGCCCCGAGGACGGCGGCGTCGGTTCCGCCGTGCGGCGGCGCCGGGCGCAACGCGCGCAGCGGGGGCATGAGTTCCGCGGTGAACGCCGCGCACAGGGCGTCCCAGTACAGGGGCCCGATGCGGGGCACGCCGCCGGTGACGACGACGCGGTGCGGGCCGAGGGCGTTGGCGAGGCCGCCCAGGGCACGGCCCATCGCGCGGGCACCGAGCGTGATGGCCGACATGGCGTGCGGGTCGCCGTGGGCGGCCCGTTCGGCGACGGTCTGGAGCCGGTCGGCCCGCTGACCGCCGAGGCGGGCGCAGTGGGCGGTGATGGCGGGGCCGGCCGCGATCGCCTCCAGGTGGCCGGTGGCACCGCAGGTGCAGGGCAGCCCGTCCGCCTCGGGGCTCGGCAGGTGTCCGAGGTGCCCGGCGATTCCGACGGCGCCGTGCAGCATGCGGCCCGACGCGGCGACGGCGCCGCCGACGCCGGTTCCGACGGCCGCGTAGATCAGGGTGCCGTCGTCGCCGAGGCCGGCGAGTTCCGTCGCCGCGGCGGCACGTACGTCGTTGTCGCAGGCCACCGGCAGGCCGGTACGGGTGGCGAGGCCGGCGGCCAGGGCGGTGCCGGCCCAGCCGTGGATGGTGTCGGTGGCGCTGGTGACGGTGCCGGTGGCGGGGTCGATGACGCCGGCCGCAGCGACGCCGATCGCCGCGGTTCCCGGCGCCCGGACGGCGCGGGTGGCCTCGGCCAGGGCGTCGAGCACCGCGTGCGCGCCCCCGGTCGCCGGGGTGGGCAGGGCGTGCCGGGCCAGGACGGCGCCGTCGGCCGCGACCAGGGCGGCGGCGATCTTGGTGCCGCCGAGGTCGAGGCCGATCACCGGCGCGTCGAGGTGCCGTCCGGTCATCGGACCGGCAGCAGCCCGGCGCCGCGCAGGTGCCGCTCGACGTGGGCGACCGAGGCCTCGCCCAGCTGGACCTGCGGGGCGGCGGTCGTGCCGTGCGTGAACACCCCGAGCAGGCGCAGGGCGTGCTTGAAGGCGCCGATGGCCGAGGAGTTGCGCCCCATCTCGTCCTCGGGGCCCGCGTCGACCAGGCCGAACAGCTCGACCAGCCGCTCCTGTTCCTTGACGGCGCGGTCCACATCGCCACCGCGCACGGCGTCGTAGAGACGGACGTACCCGGCGGGGTCGACGTTGCCCAGGCCGGGGACGACGCCGTCGGCGCCGGCCAGCAGGGCGGCGTCCACGGTCAGTTCGGAGCCGGTGAGGATGCTGAAGGAGGGGGCTGGGCCGTCGGCGCGGCCGTGGCGTCCGCCGAGTTCGACCATCAGGCGGCGCAGGCCGCCCTCGTCGCCGCTGCTGTCCTTGAGGCCGGCGAGGGTGCCGTCCACGGCGAGGTCGCGCACCAGGGCGGTGGGGAGCTTGCTGTGCACGGAGACGGGGAGGTCGTAGGCGTACAGGGGCAGGTCGACGGTCGAACGGATCGCGCGGAAGTGGGCGGCGATCTCGCGCGGGTGGGTGCGGGCGTAGAACGGCGCGGTCGCCACCAGGGCGTCGGCGCCCGTCTTCCGGGCGGCCTCGGCGTGTTCGAGGACGCGGGGCGTGGTCATGTCGATGGCGCCGGCCAGCACGGGGACGCGTCCGGCGACGGCCTCGACGACCGTCTCCAGGGCGACGGCCCGCTGCCGGTCGGTGAGGAAGGCGACCTCGCTGCTGGAGCCCAGGGCGAACAGTCCGTGCACTCCCCCGCTGACGAGGTGCTCGACGAGCCGGGTGAGCGAGGCGGTGTCGACCTCGCCCGACGCATCCAGGGGAGTGCAGACGGGCGGCACGACGCCGCGCAGGGGCTGGGACGAGGACATGGTGTCTCCTGGGCTTGCGAGTGGTGGTACGGGGTGGAACGGGCCGCCCGCCGCCGCGTCGGTGGCGGGCGCACGGGCGGCCCGTGGCCGGGCTACGGCGCCGTGACGGTGAGCGTCGAGTCGCCGTAGGAGTGCTGGGTGCCGCGTACCTCGTAGGTCGCGGTCGTCGCCACGCCGCCCGCGGTGGCGTTCGCGGGGACGGTGACGGGGATCTTGACGTTGGCGCCCTGGCCCGGGTTCAGCGCGGGCATGGTGACGGTGGGGGCGGTCCAGCCCTGGGGCAGCTTCAGGGAGACGGTGCCCGCGGGGAGCGCCACGTCGTTCTGGCTGACGACGCGGACGGTGACCTCGGTGGTCTTCCCCGCCGGCAGGGACGCGGGCGGGGTCACGGTGACGGGTGCGCAGACCCCGCCGAGCCACTTGAGGTCGAAGGACGAGTAGGTGATGTGCTTGTAGTCGGCACGCTCCCACAGCAGGCCCGTCCGGGGGTTGGCGCCGGTGCCGTCGCTGAGCGGGGTGAGCGTGGAGTAGCCGGCCGAGCCGGCCTCGACGGTCCTGCGCACCGGCCAGTTCCGCCCGTTGTCGCAGGAGAGGCGGACGGTGAGGTTGCTGCGGCTGTTCGTGGTCGCGGTGTTGCTGAACACCAGCCAGTCGGCGCGCGGGTGCGAGGCGGCCACATCCGGCGCGAAGCGGGCGATGGAGCCGTTGTTGGCGGGGTCGGGCAGTTCCTTGTCCTGCTGGAAGGGCGTGTAGGTGACGCCGCCGTCGCTGGAGTAGGCGACCGTGCGGTACGGCCTGGAGCGGTTGTTGATCATGACGCGGCCGTCGGAGAGCTCGACGGTCTTGTTCTCGTCGCCACCGGGCCCGACCGGGGTGCCCGTCTTCCAGGTGGCGCCGTGGTCGTCGCTGTACGCGCTGACCGCGTAGTTGGCACCGTTGTTCCGGATGGCGTACTGCTGGATCAGGCGGCCCTTGTAGGTGCCGTGCCGCAGCTGGATCCCCTCGCCGGAGGCCGCGAACATGCCGCCCCAGGCCGGGTTCTTGATCTCGGCGGTGATCCGCTCGTGCTTCCAGGTCAGGCCGTCGTCGTCGGAGTAGCTGTAGTCGGCCTGGAGGACGTCCGGGTCGCTCTCGTCGTTGCCGGTGGCCGAGCCGAAGAAGCCCTGGTTCACGGAGGCGGCGTAGAAGACGAAGATCCGTCCGGTCTCCCGGTCGACCAGGAGGCTGGGGTCGCCGTAGCCCTTGGGGGCGGCTTCCTTGCGGACCACCTGCTGCGCCTGCCAGGTGGAGCCGCCGTCGGTGCTGCGGCGCACGACGACGCCGATGTTGCCCGGCAGGTCGCCCAGGGTGGGCCGGGCGTCGTAGGCGGCGATCAGTGTGCCCTTGGTGGTGCGGGTCAGGGCGGGGATGCGGTAGTGGGGGGAGCCGGTGCCCGCGGTGGCGAGGTCCTGGGAGGTGAGGGTGCCGGCAGCCTCCTGGGCGGAGGGGGCGCCGTGGGCGGCGGGGACGGTGACGGCGCCCAGGACGACGAGGGCGGCGGTGCCGATGGCCAGGGTGACTCTTCGCTGCATGAACAGGCCTCTTCTCGGGTGAGGGGTCAGGCGAGTTGGGGGTCGTGCAGGACGGAGAGAGCGTGGGGTGTTCCGGGGCGGGGTGCGGCGAGGAGCTCCCGTACCCAGGCGAGTTGTTCGCGCCGGTGGTGGCCGCCGCCGCCCTCGTGGCCGTTGAACTCGTAGACACACAGGTCCTTGGGGCCGCCGTAGCGGTGGTAGGCCGCGAAGCACGTCGAGGGCGGGCAGATCTCGTCCATCATCGCGATGGAGAAGAGCGCCGGGGCGGTGGCGCGGGCGGCGAGCAGGGCCGCGTCGACGTAGGAGAGGGTGGTGAAGACGCTTTCGGCGCGGTCGCGGTGCAGCCGCAGGTACTCGGCGATCTCGGTGTAGGGCGGCCGGCCGGCGACGGTGGCACCGCGCCGGATGTCGCAGAGGAACGGCACGTCGGGCATCACCCCGGCCAGTCCCGGCACGAGCCCGGCGACCGCGAGCGCGATGCCGCCGCCCTGGCTGATGCCGGTGACGACCGTCCTCGACGGGTCGACGGACGGGTGGGCGAGGGCGGCGTCCACGAAGCGCACGGCGTCGGTGAACACCCGGCGGTAGTAGTGGTCGTGGGGGCTCTCGACGCCTCGGGTGAGGAAGCCGGGGACCGTGCCCACCAAGGCGGCGGTGTCGGGGGTGTCACCGCCCGCCGTGGACCAGCCCTGGCCGCGGGTGTCCATGATGAAGTGCGCGTAGCCGGCGTTGGCCCACAGGACCTGCTCGTGTGCCAGGCCGCGACCGCGTCCGTAGCCCAGGAACTCCACCACGCAGCCGAGCGGTCCCGTCGCCCTGGCCGGCAGGTGCAGCCAGCCCCGGACGGGCTCGCCGGCGAAGCCCGGCACGGTCACGTCGTGGGTCGTCACCTCGCTCAGGCCGGTGTCCACGGGCGTGTAGCTGGGGGCGTCGCCCTGGGCGCGGGCCTCGCGCAGGGTCAGGTCCCAGAAGGCGTCGAGGTCGGCGGGCTCGTCGAGGTCGGGCCGCAGTGCCAGGCACTCGGCGAGGGTGAGGTCCGTCAGTGGCATGAGGGGGCCCCGGTGGGTGAGGCGTGCGCGCGGCGCAGCGCGAGGTGCGGGAAGGGGAGCCGGCAGGTCCGACTCCCCGACTTCAAGAGCAGACGTCTGATGTCTGTTGTCGTGGGACACTAAAGATCCGGACGTCGGCCGTCAAGTGCCCGCCCGGCCCCGCCTCTTCACTTCGGCCGGCTCCTTCCCGTTCACGACGGCCGACTCCCCCCGTCCACGACGGCCGGCTTCGGGATTCACGACGGCCGGCTTCGCGCCGCACGCCGAAGGCGCCCCCGCCCACTCCCGGCGGGGGCGCCTTCGCGTCGTCCGGGCGGTCAGCGGCGGGCGCGGGCCTCCGCGATGCGCTTCCGCACGGGCGCGTAGTGCTCGACCAGCGCCGCCGCGAACTCGGCGGCGTCCCGGGCGCGCACGGCGTCCACGATGCGCTGGTGGTTGGCGATGGTGGACGCCTCGTGCTCGTGCGTGAACACGTCCAGGTGCGGCGCGACGATGACGTAGACGTCCCAGAACGCGGACGAGAGCTGGCCGACGAGGTCGTTGCCGAGCGGCGCGAGGAGCAGGGTGTGGAAGGCCCGGTCGGCCTCGACGAAGCCGTGGCCCTCCCCCGCGCCCGCCCTGCGCATCTCGTCGACGTGGGCCGCCAGGCGATCGATCTGTTCCTCGGTCAGGGCGGAGACCAGACGTTCGGCCATGCCGCGCTCGAACAGTTCGCGCACCTCGATGAGGTCGCTCATCACCTGGAAGTCGTCGTCGGGGCTGAGCAGCCCCCGGAAGGCCAGGCTCTCCACCAGCGCGGACAGGCTCAGCCGCCCGACATAGGTGCCGTGCCCGTGCCGCACCTCGACGATGTCGAGCGCGGTGAGGATCCTGATCGCCTCCCGCACGCTGGAACGGCTCGCGCCGAGCGCCTCGCACAGGGCGGGCTCGGTCGGCAAGGGGTCCCCCGGGCGCAGTTCGTTGCGCAGGATGTAGGCCTTGATGCCGTCCACGACTTCCTGCCGCAACGGTTGTCGTGCCGTCTTCGGCTCCGGCACCTCGTACCGGATCGCCTTTTGCCCCGCCGCCACCTCTTGACCCCTCTCATTTGCCCAGCTACGTTCCCACGTTATCAAGCGTCAGACATCAGACGTCTGATGCACAGTCGGTGAGGCGCCGACCACCTCCGCCTCCTGCAGCTCGATCCCTCATCTCCCGCCTGGAGGACTCCTTGTCCGCGCGCAGTGCAACCGGCGTCGATCGCCGCACCTTCATGAGATACACGAGTGCCATCGGTGTGGCGACCGCGATCACCGCGGGGCTGTCGGCCTGCGGTGGCCCGGCCTCCAGCGGGGACGGTACCGGCGACGCGGGCAGTGGCGGCGACACCATCGAGGCCGGCATCTCCTACCCCCTCTCCACCGGCTTCGACCCGATGATCACCTCGGGTGCGACCCCGTACGCCGCGAACATGCACATCTTCGAGGGCCTGGTGGACCTCGACCCGGTCACGCTCGTGGCGCGGCCGACGCTGGCCACCGGGATGCCCAAGAAGATCAACGCGACGACCTACCGGGCCACCCTGCGCAAGGGCGCGACCTTCCACGACGGTTCCGCGGTCACCGCGGACGACGTGGTGTTCAGCTTCGAGCGCGTCCTGGACCCGAAGAACGCGTCGTTGATGGCGCAGTTCGTCCCGTTCATCGACCGGGTCACCGCGGTCGACGCCTCGACGGTCGAGTTCAAGCTGAAGTACGCCTTCGCACTCTTCCCGTCCCGCATATCCGTGGTCCGGATCGTGCCGAAGAAGATCGCCGGCGCCGACACCAAGGCGTTCGACTCCAAGCCCGTCGGCTCGGGCCCGTACCGTTTCGTGTCGGCGGTCCGCGAGGACAAGATCGTGATGGAGAGGTACGACAAGTACAACGGCCCGCACCCCGCCAAGGCCAAGAAGCTGGTCTGGCGCCTCATCTCCGACCCGTCAGCGCGGGTCAGCGCGCTCAAGTCCGGCCGGGTGCAGGCGATCGAGGACGTGCCCTACATCGACGTCAAGGGCTTCACCGGCCAGGAGAAGGTGGAGTCCGTCCAGTCCTTCGGACTGCTCTTCCTCATGTTCAACTGCGCCGACGCGCGGTTCGAGGACAAGCGGGTCCGGCAGGCCCTGCACTACGCGCTCGACACCGAGAAGATCATCTCCACGGCGCTGCTGGGCAACGCCGAGGCCGCCAGCGGGTACGTCCCGGCCACGCACCCGGACCACCACGAGGCCGCCACCGTCTACGGCCACGATCCGGCCAAGGCCAAGAAGCTGCTCGCCGACGCGGGCGTGGGGAAGCTCTCCTTCACGCTGATGCTCACCGACAACGGCTGGATCAAGGACATCGCCCCGCTCATCAAGGAGAGCTGGGCGGCGGTGGGCGTCGACGCCTCGCTCGACATCCAGCAGTCCGCCGCCCAGTACGCCAAGATCGACAAGGGTGACTTCGACGCCCTGGCCGCACCGGGCGACCCGTCCGTCTTCGGCAACGACGCCGACCTGCTGCTGCGCTGGTTCTACTACGGCTTCTGGCCGGAGAACCGGTACGGCTGGAAGGGCGCCCCCGCCTACAAGCAGACCCGGTCGCTGCTCGACAGGGCCGCGGCCGAACCCGACGCCGCCAAGCGCAAGGAGCTGTGGGGCCAGGTCACCGACCTGGTCGCCGACGAGGCGGCCCTGTACCCGATCCTGCACCGCAAGCTGCCCACCGCCTGGCGCCAGGACGCTCTGACCGGGTTCGAACCGCTGCCCACCACCGGCCTGTCCTTCATCGACGTCGGCCGCGCCTGAGCCCGTACCGCCAGGCCGCCGGGCCGCCGCCGCGCCACACCGCACGGCGGCGGCCCGCGGCCCAATCCCTAGGAACCTCACGATGGTTGCATTTCTCCGGCTCGCGCTGCGGCGCGTCGCGATGATGCCGGTGATGGTCCTCGGCATCGCGCTGCTGGTCTTCGTGGTCCTCCAGTTCTCGCCGACCGACCCCGCGTACAACGCGCTGGGAGAGTCGGCGAGCCCGGAGGCGCGAGCCGCGTTCGCCGAGGCCAACGGACTCGACGACCCCCTGCCCGTGCGCTACTTCGCCTTCCTGGGCGACCTGCTGCGGGGGGACCTCGGCGTCACCATGTCGCCCAGCCAGCCCGTCACCGACCGGATCGCCACCGCGTTCCCGCTCACGCTGCAACTGACCCTGCTGGGCCTCGCACTGGCCGTCGTGCTGGCGCTGGTCTTCGGCGTCCTCAGCGCCGTCTACCGCGACCGCTGGCCCGACCAGGTCTTCCGGGTGCTGTCGATGGCCGGCATCGCCCTGCCCTCGTTCTGGCTCGGTGTGCTGCTCATCCAGCAGTTCGCGCTGAACACACCGCTCTTCCCGACCGGCGGCTACGTCAATCCGGCCGACTCCTTCACCGGCTGGCTGGAGAGCATGACGCTGCCCGCGGTGTCCCTCGCGCTGCCCGTCGCCTCGTCGCTGGCACGGCTGATCCGCACCTCGATGGTCACCGAGCTCGACCGGGACTACGTCCGCACCGCCCGGGGCAGCGGCCTGCCGCCGTTCCTGATCATCCGCTCGGTTCTGCGCAACGCCCTGGTCACCCCGCTGACCGTGCTGGGCGTCAAGGTCGGCTACATGCTCAGCGGCGCGGTCGTCATCGAGGCGATCTTCGACCTGCCCGGCATGGGCAAGCTGATCCTCGAAGGCGTCAACGGAGGCGACGTCGGACTGGTCCAGGGCACCGTGCTCACGATCGCGGTCGCCTTCCTCGTGGTCAACGTCGTCGTCGACCTGCTCTACCTGCTCGTCAACCCGCGCATCAGGACGGTGTGATGTTCGCTCCACGTTCCCTCGCCGGGCGACTGGCCCGGCCCGGCACCCGCCTGCGCCGGCTGCCCCTGTCCTCCCGGATCGCCCTCGGCATCCTGCTGGTGGTCGTGCTGGGCGCGGTGTTCGCCCCGCTGCTCACCCAGGACCCCCTGGCCACCGGCATCCCCGCCCGGGCGCCGGGCGCCGACCACTGGTTCGGCACCGACCGGGCCGGCCGGGACGTGTTCGCCCGCGTCGTGCACGGCGCGCGCTACTCGCTGGTCATCGGCCTCGGCGCGACCCTGCTGGCCCTGGTCCTCGGTTCCGCCCTGGGCGCCCTGGCGGCCACCTCGCGCAGGCTCGCCGACGAGTCGGTGATGCGCACGCTCGACGTCGTGATGTCCTTCCCGCCGATCGCGCTCGCCGCCGTGCTCGTCGCCGTCTTCGGCCCCAGCATCCCGGTCATCATCTTCACCATCGCCTTCGTCTACTCCCCCTCCCTCGCCCGCGTCGTGCGGGCCAACGTGCTGGAGCAGTACGGCGAGGACTACGTCGCCGCCGAACAGGTGATCGGCGCCCGCCGCACCTACATCGTGGCCCGGCACGTCGCGATCAACTGCGCTGCTCCGGTACTGGTGTTCGCGACCGTCATGGTGGCCGACTCGATCATCTTCGAGGCGAGCCTGTCCTTCATCGGCGCCGGCGTGCAGGACCCCGACCCGAGCTGGGGCAGCGTGCTGGCCTACGGCCGGCAGATCCTGCTGTCGGGCGGCTGGTGGGCGACCCTCTTCCCCGGCCTGTGCGTGCTGGTCACGGTGCTCGCGTTGAACGTCCTGTCCGAGGGCATGACGGACGCCGCCGCCTCGCCGGACAGGTCCCGCACCGGCGGTACCGACTCCGACGACGACCTGGCCGCCGCCTCCGCGCCCGTGGCCGACGAGGCCGTGGTGGACGCCGCGCTCACCGAGCTGGCGACCCGGCTCGAGGCCATGGAGCCCGCCGTGCCGCCGCTCGCCGAGGACGCGCCGGAACTGCTGGTCGTGCGCGACCTTTCCATCCGCTTCCCCGATCGCTACGGCGACACCCGCGTCGTCGACGGCATCTCCTTCACCGTCCGCGAGGGCGAGACGCTGGGGCTGGTCGGCGAGTCGGGCTGCGGCAAGTCGATCACCAGCCTCGCGATCATGGGTCTGCTGGCCCGCAACGCCGAGGCCGAGGGCGAGATCCGCTACCGGGGCCGCGACCTGCTGAAGCTGCCGCCGAAGGAACGCCGGGCGCTCATGGGCCCGGAGATCGCCATGGTCTACCAGGACGCCATGTCGTCCCTGAACCCGTCCGTGCTGATCGGCACCCAGCTGAAGTGGCTCACCTCCCGCGGCGGCACCCGCACCCCCGCCGAGCTGCTGGAGCTGGTCGGCCTCTCCCCCGAGCGCACCCTGCGCAGTTACCCGCACGAGCTGTCCGGGGGTCAGCGCCAGCGCGTACTGATCGCCATGGCGCTCTCCCGCAGCCCCCGGCTGCTGATCGCCGACGAGCCGACCACCGCCCTCGACGTCACCGTGCAGGCCCAGGTCGTCGAACTCCTGATCAAGCTGCGCGACGAACTCGGCTTCGCCATGGTCCTCGTCTCCCACGACCTGGCCCTGGTCGGCGACCTCGCCCACCGGGTCGCGGTGATGTACGCCGGTCAGGTCGCCGAGGCCGGCGACACCCGCGCGCTGCTGACCGACCCGGCGCACCACTACAGCCGGGGTCTGCTCGGCTCGGTGGTGTCGCTGGAGTCGGGGGCCGAGCGGCTGCACCAGATCCGCGGTGTCGTGCCCGCGCCCAAGGCGTTCGGCGCCGGCTGCCGGTTCACCTCCCGCTGCGCCGCCGCCACCGACCTGTGCGCCACCACGCCGCCGCCCGCCACCGACCGCGACGCCGGCCGGGGCCACCTCTTCGCCTGCCACCACCCGGCGCCCGAGAAGCGGTCGGCCAAGTCGCTGGAGGGCGCCCGATGACCGCACCGAAGGACACCGCCATGGACCCGATCGTCCGGCTCGACCGCATCCACGTACGGCACAAGGCCCGCAGCGGCGGCATCCTGCGCCGGGACGCGGTGCACGCGCTCACCGACGCCTCACTGGAGGTCCGCCACGGCGAGATCCTCGGCCTGGTCGGCGAGTCCGGCTGCGGCAAGTCGACACTGGCCCGCGTGGTCACCGGACTGCAGCGCCCGACCGAGGGCGAGGTGTACTTCCGGGGCCGGGACCTGTGGAAGATGGGCGCCGCCGAGCGCCGCACCGAGTTCGGGTCCGCCGTCGGCGTGGTCTTCCAGGACGCCTCCACCGCGCTGAACCCCCGGCTTCCCGTGCGCCGCGTCCTGCGCGACCCGCTGGACGTCCACGAGCGCGGGACGCGCGCCGAGCGGGAGCGGCGCGTGGAGGAACTCCTCGACCTGGTCGGTCTGCCCGGACACACCCTGGACGCGCTGCCCGGCCAGCTCTCGGGCGGGCAGCGCCAGCGCGTGGCCATCGCCCGCGCCCTCGCCCTGGAGCCGGAGCTGATCGTCGCCGACGAGCCCACCAGCGCCCTGGACGTGTCGGTGCGCGCCCAGATCCTCAACCTCCTGGTGGAGCTGCGCGCCCGGCTCGGTCTGGGCATGGTGTTCATCTCCCACGACGTGCAGACGGTGCGCTACCTGGCCGACCGGATCGCCGTGCTGTACCTGGGCCGGGTCGTCGAGGAGGGCGCCGCCGCCGAGGTCGCCGGCGCCTCCCGGCACCCGTACACCGAGGCGCTGCTGTCGGCCACGCCGAGCCTGCTGGAGCGCCCGGAGCGGATCGTCCTGCACGGCCCGGTGCCGTCGGCGACCAACCCGCCCTCCGGCTGCCCGTTCCGCACCCGCTGCTGGAAGGCGGACGACGCGTGCGCCACCGCCTTCCCGGCGGCGACGGACGGTCCCGGCGGACACCGCTGGCACTGTGTGCACCCGCAGCGGAGCGCCGCCACCGAGGAGGTCCTGAGCGGGGGCTGAATCGCATCGGCCGACCGTGCCGGGGCATGAGTGTGTTGGCGTGCCACCCGGGACGCCGTGTCGCGGGACGGTCGGCTGAAACGAGAATGGGTCCCATGGACGGACTGGTTCGGCGCTCCCCCTGGGTCGGGGTGCTGATCTGGTGCGTGGCGGTGCTGAGCCTGACCGTCCTGGCCGCGGCGGCCGTCGTGCGCAGCACCGTTCTCGATCCGAAGTTCTACTCCCAGGTGCTGGAGGACGAGCGGGCCTACCAGCGCTTCTACGACGAGGTGCTGGTCGACCCGGCCAGTACGCCCCTGACCCAGGAGCTGCTGGACCGGCTGCCCGTCCCGCAGTCGACCATCACCTCGAACCTCAAGGTCGTGATCCCGCCGGAGACGCTGCGGACCATGGGCGACCGGCAGATCGCCGAGGTGATCCACTACCTGGAGGGGGACCGCGACCGGCTGCGGGTCACGGTCGATCTCGAGCCCGTCGTGGCGAACGTCGAGCGGCTCAGCCAGGCCTACTTCGGTGACGCCGTCGCCGCCCTCCAGCAGCGGTCCGAGCCCGACTTCCAGGCCTTCGTGCAACGCCTGTCCGAACTGGCGGCGCAGGTGGTGGCCGGCGAGGCGCCGCTGGAGGGCCTGCCGTCGCTGCCGCTCTCCCACGGCCAGGCCCTCACGGCGACGGAGGCGCTGATGCGCCTGGTGCCGGCCGACTCGCGCTCCGCTATCAGACCGACCGTGCAGGCGGCACTGGTCCGGGGGGACGTGGCCGCGGCGCTGGCCTCGGTGGCGCCGGTCGCCCTGACGGACCAGGTCCGGACGGCCGCCGCGGAGTTGTTGCGGGAGGCTCGGGAAGGCACCTGGGTCATCACGGTCCACATCGACCCGGCTCAGGAGGCGCTGGCCCCCGTGGACCGCGCCCGCTCCGTCACCCGCCTCTTCCAGGAGGTGGTGGAACCGGCGGCCGCGGTACTGTGCGCCGCCGCGCTCACCCTGCTCTGGCTGTCGACGCCCGGTCCGGTCAGGCGGCGGCTGATGCCGCTCGGATGGGTGCCGGCGGCCGCCGCTTCGCTGACCGCCCTGACGGTACTGCTGCTGCGCCTCATGCCGGTCGACGCGCTTTTCGGGACGCCGGCCTCGTGGCCCCCGTCGGCGACGGAACTCCTCACGGACGTCCAGGCCGCCGCCGTCGAGCGGCTCCTGACGACCGCCGTGCTCGTCGCGGTGATCCTGCTCGCCGCGGGCGCCCTGCTGATCACCGTCGGGTGGGTGTGGGAGACCAGGCCCGCCCTGCCGGTGCTCACCGATCCGCGGCACGGCCCGACCCTGACCTTCGCCGTCACGGCGTGCGCGCTGGTCGGCACGATGCTGGCGCCGGTGGCGATCACCGGCTCCTCGCCCCGCATCTGCCAGGGCAGCGCCGAGCTCTGCGACGCCCGGTACGACGAGATCGCGCAACTCGCGTCCCACAACGCGATGGCGACGACGGCGGACCGCTTCATCGGCCCCCTCCAGGACCCGGACATCGTCGGTCAGCTCGACGCCGGGGTGCGCGTCCTGCTCCTGGACACGCACCACTGGGAGCGGCCCGAGGAGGTCGCGGACCGGCTGAGCACCTCGGACTTCTCCCCGGAACTGCGGCGGCGGCTCACCGGAATCCTGGGACGGGTGAACCCGCCCGAGCCCGGTCTGTGGCTGTGTCACTCCGTGTGCGGGGCCGGGGCCCTGGAGCTGGCGCCGACGCTGCGGCAGATCGGTGACTGGCTGCGGGCGAACCCCACGGAGGTCGTCACGCTGATCCTCCAGGACGGCGTCGGCGCCGTGGACAGCCAGGCCGCCTTCGAGCAGGCGGGGCTGACCGACCTGCTGTACGAACCGGACCCGGACCCGGACCGCCCGTGGCCGGAACTGGGGGACATGATCGACGACGGTCGGCGGCTGGTCGTCTTCGCGGAGAAGGCCGACGGCCCCGCGCCGTGGTACCGCAACTTCTACCGGTACGGCATGGAGACACCCTTCGCGTTCCGTAGCCCGGACGAGATGTCCTGCCTGCCGAACCGGGGCGGCACGGACAAGCGGCTGTTCCTGCTCAACCACTTCGTCACCGCGGGCGGTGGCCGGCGGCTGGACGCCGGGACGGTCAACTCCCGGGAGCGGGTGCTGGAGCGGGCACACGACTGCGAGCGGCGGCGCGGCAGACCGGTGAACTTCGTCGCGGTGGACTACGCGACGATCGGCGACGCGCTCGGCGCGGTCGAGGAGCTCAACGCCGAACGCCGTGAGGAGGACGGCCGCTTCCCCGTCGAACGGTCACCGGACCGGCTCGGCGACGCGGTGGTGGCCGCGTCGCCGAGGGGGTGATGCGGGCCGGCGGTCCGGTCGGGGGCCGCCGGCCGGTCCTACTGGTTGATCTTGAACTGGGAGCCCGGCTCGACGCGTATGTCGTCCTCGGCCGAGTTGGTGATCGTGACGTCGGTCAGGGTCGCGCTGCCCCGGGCGCCGCCCATCGCGAGGATGCCCGATCCGTTGTTCGACTTGTCGACGCGGACGTTGCTGATCTTCACGTCCGGCATCGCACCGCCTCCCGTCTTGAACTGGATGCCGTCGTAGGTCGAGTCGAGGATCTCGGTGTCCCGGATGGTGACGCCCGGTATGTCGTGACCTTGCGCGAAGAGGGTGATGGCACCGAACTCCTGCGCCTCGCCCCAGAACGCGCCGCCCGTACGGTGCAGGGCGTTGCCCGCGATCAGGGTCTGCCCGGAGAAGGGCAGCGGGTCGTGGTCGGTGGCGAGCATGATGCCCGGGTAGTTCATCGTGTCGGAGACGACGTTGTTCTCGACGGTGTTGCCGTATCCGCCGTAGATCGCGATTCCGTTGGCCCGCCACGGCAGCTGGATCGTGTTGTTGCGGAAGTGGTTGTCGTGGCCGACGTCCACGGAGGTGTCCTTCACGTACTTGCTGGCCCACACGGCGAGCGAGTCGTCGCCGGTGTTGCGGAAGGACGAGTTGTGGACGGTGGAGTTGCGGGTGCCGTTGGCGAAGTTGATGCCGTCGGCGTAGGTGTTGCGGATGCGCATGCCGGTGAACTCCAGGCCGTCACCGGGGCCCCACAGCTCGGGGATGTTCGAGTAGTCGCGGCCGGCCCAGACACCGACGTTGGCGTGCTCGATCCACACGTTGCTGATCTCGGTGTCCTTGCCGAAGCGGCCGTTGAGACCGACGCCGCCCTCGTGGTTGCCGTCGCCGCCGCGGATGGTGCCCGAGCCGAAGATGGCGAGGTCGGAGATCTGGGTGTTGTGGTCGATGTCGAAGCCGAAGTTGCCCTCGTGCGGGTGGTTGATGCCGCCGGCCTCGTGCGGCGGGGTCAGGGTGTGGAGCTGGGAGTGCCACATGCCCGCGCCGCGGATCGTGACGTCCCGGATGCCGACCTGATTGAACTGCCCCCGGTTCTGCGGGTCGTCGGTGAGGATCTTCTGCTCCTGGCGCCACTGCCCGGCCGGGATCCACACGCAGGGGATGTCGCCGTTCTGGTCGGCGGTGACGGCGCGCTGGATGGCGTCGGTGTCGTCGAGCCCGTCGCCGGGGACGGCCCCGTACTCGGTGATGGAGACGCAGTTGTCCGGCTTGGTCTTCGGCGGCGCGACCTGCTCCAGGTCGATCAGGTCGATGACGTAGAAGGCGGCCGTGTCGCCCGCGTCCCGCTGGAGGCGGAACTCGGTGCCCTGCGGGAAGGTGCGGTCCAGCAGCGCGTGGGACTCGTCGAACAGCCGCCGCGCGTCGCCGCCGGGCCGGTTGGTGAGCCCTTCGGGGTCGTCGGTGTTGCCGTACAGCCAGCTGTGCTTGGAGGACAGGGTCAGCTTCCGCACGAACTCGCCGTCGGCGTAGAGGCTGATCGTGGCCTCGGCTCCGCCGCCACCGGGGGCGTCGGGGATGGAGTTGCGTACGACGATGGAGTTGGTGGGTGCGGTGGAGGTGAACTCGACGTACTGGCCGGTGGAGTCGAGCCGGACGGACTTGCGGCCGGAGGACTCGGTGCCGAAATTGGTGTGGCCGAAGGTGCGCTTGGCGTCGGTGGTGAGCAGGGTGCCCTCGTAGCGGCCGTTCTCCGCCTCGTACTCGGTGTACGGGACGGCGGCGCCGCGTCCGACGACGATGGCCTTGGCGAGCACGTTGTTGTTCTCGTTGGTCTCGGTGACCACACCGGTCGCGTCGGCGGTGGCGGTGAGCGTGGCGCCCCCGCCGGTCGCCTTCCAGGTGCCGCTGATCGGCACGTTGACGGTGGCGCCCGCGGCCACCGCTCCGGTGGCGCCGTCGAGGGTGGTGGAGCCGGCCTGGAGGCGGGTCACCGAGCCCGCCTCGACGGCGCTGGTGCCGCGGTTGTGCACGGCGACGGTGAAGGTGACGGGCGCGCCCACGGCCGGGTTGGCCGGGTCGGTGGTGATGGAGCGCACCTCCAGGTCGGGTCCGGGTGCCCGGTCGACGACCAGCCGGTCGGAGGCGGTGCGGCTGTTGTTGGAGTCGTCCAGCTCGGCGACCGTGTCCCGGGGGTCGACCACTGCGGCGACCGCGTAGCTGCCGGCCGCGTGGGTGCCGGTGGCCACGGCGACCTCGGCGGACTCACCCGGGTCGAGCGCGGGCACCTCGGCGCTGCCGGCGGTCGCGCCCTCGACGGTGACCTCGGCGGTCGTGGCGGCCGAGCGGGCGGTCCCGACGTTGCGGACCGTGGCGTCCACGGTGACCTCGTCCCGCTCGGACGGGTCGGCGGGCGACCAGTCGAGGCCGGTGACGGTCAGGTCGGGCGCCGGCGCGGCGGCACCGACGACCTGGAACTCGGCGACCTGGCCGCCGGGCGCGCCGGTGTTGGAGAAGAAGCGGAGCCGTACGTCGGACACGCGGCCGGTGACCGGGACGGTCACGGTGTTGTCCTTGCCGGGGCTGAAGGAGTAGTCGGCGCGGGCGCGCAGCGAGGTGAAGTCGCTCGCGCCCTGCGCCCGGCCGAGCACCTGGATGCCCTGGGTCCGGGCCGACCAGACCGGGTCGGGGTCGAGCTTGACGACCACGGCGCTGACGTCGGCGTCGGCGCCGAGCTTCACGGTGAGGTCGGCGGGGTGGCCGGCGGCCTCCCAGTAGGTGGAGGTGGAGTCGTCGGTGGCGTTGGCCGCGACGTAGGAGTGGACCGACGAGGTGGCCTCGACCGGCTTGTTGCGGGCCAGGTTGGTGCCGGTGGGGGGTGGCTCGGTGACCACGTCGTCGCCGTACACCTCCAGCTCGGAGAGCTGGGCGGCGTTCCAGCCGGTGTTGCCGGTGACGTGGACGCGGACGTAGCGCGTGTCGGCGGGCGAGCCGAGGTCGAGGGCGACGGTGTTGGCGCGGGCGGGGTCGAAGGCGCGTGCCGAGGAGGCGTCGAGGGTGCGGAAGGTGGAGCCGTCGGTGCTGCCCTGGAGGGAGAGGGTCTGGCTGCGGCTCTCCCAGCCGGCGGGCAGCTTGAGGACCACCCGTTCGACGTCACGGGCCTCACCGAGGTCGACCTGCACCCACTGCGGGAAGGAGCCGGCCGGGCCCTCCCAGTAGGTCGCCTGGATGCCGTCGGTGGTGTTGCCGGCGGGGTACGCGCCGTGCGAGCCGCCCGCGGTGGCCGGGCGGCCGAGGGCGAGGTTGATCTCGGCGGCGTCCGTGGCGGCCTGCGCGCCGGCCGCGAGGGGCAGCGGCAGCAGCCCGACCGTCATCAACCCGGTCACGACGGCGCCCGTCAGCGACCGTCGGCCGAGAGATCTCCATCTCATGGGGGTCCTCTTGTTCCGTGGGGAGTCGGGGAGTGCGACAGGCCGGCAGGCAAAGGGGAAGCACCGACCATGCGCGCCAATTGAGCTGGACAGTCGATTCTTTGCGGAAAGTGCGTCATCAGATTTCTAGCGCGTCACCAGTTTGTCAACGGTCTTAGTTACGACCGGATTTGGAGCGCAAACAGCTTGCACTGCTTGCGATGCGCTTGCGTCCACTTTGACCTGGGCATGTCGTGTCCACGTGACGCCGAGGCGCCGGTTCGATCCAGTACGGCACGCAAGCTGTGCACGGCAGCGAGAAACAGAAGGGCCGGCTCGACGCCCGTAGGCATCGAGCCGGCCCTTGCCGGTGGGGTGTCCCCCCGGGACGCGGTCAGTCCGTGCCGGACTCCATCGCGGCGCGGTCGAGCAGCTCGTCGTCGCCGGAGACCTCGCCGCGCGAGGCGATGGCCTGGGCGCCGCCTTCCGGCATGGCACCGATGAGGCCGGTCGCGGCGGCCTGTGCGGCTCCGATGGCGGTGTCGGTGGTGCCGATCAGGCCGATCCCGGCGTACTGCTCCAGCTTGGCGCGGGAGTCGGCGATGTCCAGGTTGCGCATGGTGAGCTGGCCGATCCGGTCCACCGGGCCGAAGGCGGAGTCCTCGGTGCGCTCCATCGACAGCTTGTCCGGGTGGTAGCTGAACGCCGGGCCCGTGGTGTCGAGGATCGAGTAGTCCTCACCGCGCCGCAGGCGCAGGGTGACCTCGCCGGTGACCGCGGAGCCGACCCAGCGCTGCAGCGACTCCCGGATCATCAGCGACTGCGGGTCGAGCCAGCGGCCCTCGTACATCAGCCGGCCCAGGCGCCGCCCCTCGGTGTGGTACTGGGCGAGGGTGTCCTCGTTGTGGATGGCGTTGACGAGGCGCTCGTAGGCCGCGTGCAGCAGGGCCATGCCGGGGGCCTCGTAGATGCCGCGGCTCTTGGCCTCGATGATCCGGTTCTCGATCTGGTCGGACATGCCCATGCCGTGCCGGCCGCCGATGGCGTTGGCCTCCATCACCAGATCGACCGGGGAGGCGAACTCCTTGCCGTTGACCGTCACCGGGCGGCCCCGCTCGAAGCCGATGGTGACGTCCTCGGGGGCGATCTCGACCGACGGGTCCCAGAACCGCACACCCATGATGGGCTCCACGGTCTCCACGCCGGTGTCGAGGTGCTCCAGCGTCTTGGCCTCGTGGGTGGCACCCCAGATGTTGGCGTCGGTGGAGTACGCCTTCTCCGTCGAGTCCCGGTAGGGGAGGTCGTGGGCCAGCAGCCACTCCGACATCTCCTTGCGGCCGCCGAGTTCGGTCACGAAGTCGGCGTCCAGCCAGGGCTTGTAGATCCTCAGCTGCGGGTTGGCGAGCAGGCCGTAGCGGTAGAACCGCTCGATGTCGTTGCCCTTGAACGTGGAGCCGTCACCCCAGATCTGGACGTCGTCCTCGAGCATCGCCCGGACGAGGAGCGTGCCCGTGACCGCACGGCCGAGCGGCGTGGTGTTGAAGTAGGCACGCCCGCCCGAGCGGATGTGGAACGCCCCGCAGGTGAGCGCGGCCAGGCCCTCCTCCACCAGCGCCGCACGGCAGTCGACCAGACGCGCGATCTCGGCGCCGTAGGTCTTCGCGCGGTCGGGCACCGAGGCGATGTCGGGCTCGTCGTACTGGCCGATGTCGGCGGTGTACGTGCAGGGGACGGCGCCCTTGTCACGCATCCACGCGACCGCGACCGAGGTGTCGAGGCCGCCCGAGAAGGCGATACCGACGCGTTCGCCGGTGGGGAGGGAGGTGAGGACCTTGGACATAGGAAGAGTATGCATGATGACGCATGACCATGCAAAGCCGGGGTGGTCAGCGGGCCGGTGTCGCCAGGTACTGGTACTCCAGGAACTCCTCGATGCCCACCGTTCCGCCCTCGCGGCCGAGCCCGGACTGCTTGACGCCGCCGAAGGGCGCGGCCGGGTTGGAGACCAGGCCGGTGTTGAGGCCGACCATGCCGACCTCCAGGCGCTCGCCGACCCGCAGGGCCCGGTCCAGGCCCTCGGTGAAGAGGTACCCCACGAGCCCCCAGGGAGTGTCGTTGGCGCGGCGCACCACCTCGTCCTCGTCGTCGAAGGTGAGGATCGCCGCCACGGGGCCGAAGATCTCCGTGGCCATCAGGCGGCTGTCCGGGGAGACGTCGGTGAGCACCGTGGGCGGGTAGAAGCAGCCGGGACCGTCGGGGGTACGGCCGCCGACGAGCACCCGGGCTCCCCGCTCCACCGCGTCGGAGACCAGGTCCTCCACCTTGGCGCGCCCGGCGGCGTCGATGAGCGGGCCCACGTCGACGCCCTCCCGCGTCCCCGGACCGACGACCAGGGCACCCATGCGCTCGGCCAGGCGCCGCCCGAACTCCTCGGCCACCGAGCGGTGCGCGAAGAAGCGGTTGGCCGCGGTGCACGCCTCGCCCATGTTGCGCATCTTCGCGACCATGGCGCCGTCCACGGCCGTGTCCAGGTCGGCGTCGTCGAAGACGATGAACGGCGCGTTGCCGCCCAGCTCCATCGACGTGCGCACCACCGTGTCCGCGCACTGGGCCAGCAGCAGGCGCCCCACGGCCGTGGAGCCGGTGAAGGACAGCTTGCGGATGCGGCCGCCGCGCAGGAGCGGTTCGCACACCTCGCCGGCCCGGGAGGCGGTGACGACGTTCAGCACGCCGTCCGGCAGCCCGGCCTCCTGGAGGATCGCGGCGAGGGCCAGGCCGGACAGCGGTGTCTGCGGGGCCGGTTTGAGGACCATCGTGCAGCCGGCCGCGATCGCCGGGCCGATCGTGCGGGCGCCCATGGCCAGCGGGAAGTTCCACGGCGTGATCAGCAGACAGGGTCCGACCGGGCGCCGGGAGACCAGCATGCGGTTGCGTCCGTCGGGGAGGAGGCCGTACCCGCCGTCGATCCGCACGGCCTCCTCGGAGAACCAGCGGAAGAACTCGGCCGCGTACGCCACCTCTCCCCTGGCCTCGGCGAGCGGCTTGCCCATCTCGGACGTCATCAGAAGAGCGAGTTCGTCGGTGCGGTCGAGGACGGTCTCGTAGGCGCGGCGCAGGATCTCGCTGCGGGCCCGCGGCGCCGTACGGGCCCACTCCTCCTGCGCCTGGACCGCGGCGTCCTCGGCGAGCCGGGCGTCCTCGCGACCGGCGTCGGCGACGTGGCAGAGGATCTCGCCGGTCGCCGGGTCGTCCACGGGCATGACGGCGCCGTCCGCGGCGTCCGCCCAGGCGCCGCCGATGAACAGCCGGGTCGGTGTCCCCGTCACGGGGCTCGGCGTGTCGGTCATGATGTCCCTCCTCGCGGTGCTCACCGGTCCGCGCTTGCCGACGTGCCTGCCTCGACGGCGGCCGTCCACGCCCGCAGCCCCTCGTCGACCTCCGACTCGCCGATCACCAGCGCCGGGATCATCCGGACGACCTGGTTCCAGGCGCCGCACAGCAGCAACAGCAGGCCCTCGTCGACGGCGGCCCGCTGGACCCGGGCCGCGGTGTCGGGGTCGGGCTCGCCGTCCTCGGTGACGAACTCGGAGGCGAGCATCAGCCCCATGCCGCGTACGTCCCCGATGACCGGCGTGCGGGCGGCCACCGCCTCCAGCCCCTGGCGCAGCCGCGCCCCCATGGCCTCGGCGTTCTCGACGAGCTTCTCGTCGCGTACGACGTCGAGGGTGGCGCACGCCGCGGCGCACGCCACCGCGTTCGCGCCGTACGTGCCGCCCTGCGAGCCCGGCCACGCCTTCCGCATCAACTCCTCGGCGGCGGCGATGCCGGACAGGGGGAATCCGCTGGCCAGCCCCTTGGCCGTGACGAGGACGTCGGGCGTGATGCCGAAGTGCTCGTGGCCCCAGAACCGGCCGGTGCGGCCGACGCCGGTCTGCACCTCGTCCAGGATCAGCAGGAAGCCGTGGCGGTCGGCGCGCTCGCGCAGGCCTTCCAGGAAGGCGCGGGTCGCGGGCACGTACCCGCCCTCGCCGAGTACCGGCTCGACGACGACGGCGGCGGTGTCGGCGGGCGAGGAGATCGTCTGGAGGGTGTAGTCGAGTTCCCTGAGGGCGAAGCGGGTGGCGGTGTCCTCGTCCCAGCCGTAGCGGAAGGCCGTCGGGAACGGGGTGACGACCACGCCGCTCATCAGCGGTGCGAAACCGGACCGGAAACGGGTGCCGGAGGTGGTCATGGAGGCGGCGGCCACGGTCCGGCCGTGGAAACCTCCGTGGCAGACCAGGACGTTGGGGCGGCCGGTGGCCTGACGGGCCAGGCGCAGCGCCGCCTCCACCGCCTCACTGCCGGAATTGGTGAAGAACAGGCTGTCCAGACCGGCGGGCAGCACCTCGCCGAGCCGGTCGACGAGCCGGCGCAGCGGCTGGTGCATGACGGTCGTGTACTGCCCGTGGATCAGGGTGCCCACCTGCTCCTGGGCGGCGGCCACCACCCTGGGGTGGCAGTGCCCGGTGCTGGTGACGCCGATGCCGGCGGTGAAGTCCAGATAGCGGCGGCCGTCCTCGCCGTGGAGGTGGACGCCCTCACCCCGGACCGCCGTCACGGGCGTGGCCTGGCGAAGGTGCGGCGACAGTGCGGTCATGCTCGTCTCCCGGCCTGGTCGTCGGTTGTGCTGAGTTGTCGGCTTGGCTGCGTCTCCCGAGCATGCCCTCGGTGCGCGTCCGGACAACGCGTGATCTGTCCGGGCGGGGCGCGGCATCCGGACGTTGTGTCAACCGGTGTCCTCCCAGCGTGCGCCCGTGCCCCGCCGCGTGCCCGTCCGGGCGCCCTTGCGCAGGTCAGTGGCGCTTGTCAGAGTGACAAGGGGCGCCGCGGGCGCCGAACGCGACCGGTGTGCGGGAGGCAGCGTGAGCGGGAAACCCCACCCCGGCCCGGCGGGCCGTCCGCTCACCGTGGCCGACGTGCTGGCCCTGCCGGTCGTGGCCGACGGCGACCCGCGAGTGGTGACCGGCCTGGAGCACGTCGACCGCCCGGTGCGCTGGGTCCACATCACCGAACTGACGGACCCGGCCTCCTTCCTCAAGGGCGGCGAACTGGTCCTCACCACCGGTATGCCGCTGCCCGACGACGCGGGCGGGGTGCGCCGCTACGTCGACGAACTCGCCGCGGTGGGCGCCGCGGCCCTGATCATCGAGCTCGTCCGCCGGTACCACCGGCCGCCCGACGCGCTGGTCGACGCCTGCCGGGCGCGCGGCCTGCCCCTGGTCACGCTGGCCAAGGACGTGAACTTCCTGGAGGTCACGCAGGTCGTCCACACGCTGATCCTCGGCAATCAGGCGGACGCGATGCGCCGGACCCAGCGCGTCCACGAGGCGTTCACCGCCCTCACCCTGCGGGGCGCCGGGCCCAGGGACGTGCTGCGCGCCGCGGCGGAGATGAGCGGACACACGGTCGTCCTGGAGAACCTGGTCCACCGGGCACTGATCTGCGAGCCCTCCGGCAGCACCGCGGAGACCGTGCTCGCCGACTGGGAGCGGCGCTCCCGGTCCGCTCCCGCCGCCGACCGGGCGGGAATCCGCGGGCCGGAGGGCTGGCTCGTGGCACCGGTCGAGTACCAGGGCGAGGCCTGGGGACGGGTGGCCATGCTCCACGGCACGTCCGGCGAGTCCGGCCCGTCCCGCACGGCCGCTCCCCCGCCCTTCGGCCCCGAGGACGTCACCGTCCTGGAGCGCACGGCGATGGCCCTCACCATCGCCCGCCTCACCCGTCCCACGCCCTGGGAACGCGCCGCGCACCGCGACGCCCTGCGCGACCTCGCGGAGCAGCGTCACCGCTCCCCGGCGGACGCGCACGCCCGCATCGCGGCGCTCGGGCTGCCCACGGAGCACACCCGCTTCGTCGCCGTCCTCGCCGACGTCCCGGCCGAACCGGACACCGCGAGGAGCGAGGCCCGCCTCTCCGAGGAACTGGACGCGTCGGGAACGCAGGCGCTCGTCGGCCTCCTGGCCCCCACCCGCATCGGCGTACTGCTGGCGCTGCGCCCGTCCCGGCCCTGGCGGCAGGCGGTCGAGCACGTGAGCCGGACCGCCGTGGACTGCGCCCCGGGCACGACCGTGTGCGCCGGCTCCCCGGCCGAGGACCTCGCCGACGTCGCCCGTTCGTTCCGCGAGGCGGCCCGGGTGGCCGAGGCGACCGGGCCGGGTCAGCCCCTCCCCCCGGACCGCACCTTCCACCTATGGTCCGACATCGGCCTTCCCCGCCTGCTGTACGCGCTCCGCGACGACACCCGGGTCCAGGAGTACGCGGAACGGCAGCTGGGCCGCATCCTCGACCACGACGCGCGGCACGGCACCGGCCTCCTGGCCACCTTGCGCGGCTACCTGGACGCCGCCGGCAACAAGACCGCCGCCGCCCGCGCGGCGGGCGTGTCCCGGGAGACCGTCTACCAACGCCTGCGCACCGTCGAACGACTGCTCGGCCGTGACCTGGAGTCCGGCGAACAGCGCACCGAACTCCACGTGGCGCTGCAGGCGCTGGACGCCCTGCGGGGCCGGTGACCCCTCGTCCCGGAAGGATCACCTTTCCGGAAGAGAGCGATGAGTTTCCCGCCGGTCGCCGGTCGTACATCCTGTAACGCACCAACGGACTTGAACCAGTGGGGACCCGACATGCGCACCCTGATCAGCACCGCCTTCGTCTCGCTCGACGGCGTCGTGGAGGCCCCGGGCGGCGAGCCCGGCTACCGGAATTCCGGGTGGACCTTCAAGGACGTGGAGTTCCTTCCCGAGGCCTTCGAGCTCAAGGGCCGGGAGCAGAAGGAAGCCACGGCCCTGATGCTGGGCCGGGTCAGCTACGAGGCGTTCAGCCCGGTGTGGCCGGACATGGAGGAGTTCTCGGACTACAAGGTGATGCCGAAGTACGTCGTCTCCACCACCCTCACCGAGGACGACCTGGTGTCGAACTGGGGCGAGACCACGATCCTGCGCTCGCTCGACGAGGTCGCCGCGCTGAAGGAGACCGAGGGCGGCCCGATCATCGTCCACGGCAGCGCCGCGCTGAACCGGAGCCTGTCCGACGCCGGTCTGATCGACCGCTACCACCTGCTGGTCTTCCCGCTCCTGCTCGGCGCGGGCAAGCGGCTGTTCAGCACCACGGACAAGGACACCCAGAAGCTGAGGCTCGTCGAGCACGAGGCCTACGCCAACGGTCTGCAGAAGCAGGTCTTCGACGTGGTGCGCTGACCCGGCTCAGCCGCGCAGCGTGCGGCGCAGCACGAGACCCCCGATGGCCGCGAGGGTGGGGAAGCCGCCCTTCGGCATGAGGGCGGTGCCCGTCACACCGACGGCGGTCAGCACGGCACCGGCGGCGCGCTGGGCCGGGACGTCCTCGTGCTCCTCCGCGGAGCGCAGCAGCCGGCCGCCCATCCACAGGGCGGGCGCGGCGGCCAGGAACCAGAAGGCGGCGGCCCGGTCGCCCCGGTCCGGCACGGAGCCGAGGAGGTTCCCCCGGGCGATGTCGGCGAGCACGTCGCGGTAGATCACCGCGCCCACGGCACCGTGGGCCAGGCCGACGAACTGGACCTGGCGTCCGGCTGAACGTCGCGTCATGGCCCCATCGTACGGGGTGGCCCGCTCCCGACCGGCGGCGCGCCCGGGCGAGTTGCCGGGCGCGCCGCTCGTGGTCCGGCCGGCGGGTCAGGCGCCGTCGGCGCCGTCCTCGGCGAAGACGGCGTGCAGGCGCCGGGTGTGGTCGACGCGGCGCTCCGGGCCGGTGAGGGTGACCGAAGCCGTCAGGCGCGCGTCGGTGCTGGAGGCCGCGAACCGCAGCTCCAGGTCGCCCGGCTCGACGACGCGGTGGCCGTCACGGCCGGTGAAGGAGGCGAGGTCGGCCGGGACCGTGACGCGCACCCGGCGTTCCTCCCCCGCCTCCAACGGCACGCGGGTGTACCCGATGAGCCGCTGCACCGGCTGGACGACGGAGGCGACCGGGTCGTGCAGGTAGAGCTGGACGACCTCGGTGCCGTGCCGTTCGCCGGTGTTGCGGAGGGTGAGCTCGAGCGAGAACTCGCCGTCGGTGGGTGCTTCCTTGCCGTCCACCGCGAGGTCGCTCCACTCGAACGTGGTGTACGCGAGGCCGTGCCCGAAGCCGAAGGCGGGCGTCGGGTCGATGTTGGACACCTCGCTGGCGTGGGCCAGCCGCGCCCCGAGGTAGGTGGTCGGTTGGGATCCCGCTCCGCGCGGCACGCTGACCGGCAGCCGGCCGGAGGGGTTCGTCCGTCCGCTGAGCACCCCGGCGACGGCGGCGGTGCCCTCCGCGCCGGGGAAGAACGACTGGACGATCGCGGCGGACTCCGCCACGGCCCGGCCGAGGGCGTACGGGCGCCCCGCGAGCAGCACCGTCACGACCGGCTTGCGGGTGTCCAGCAGCGCGTCGAGCAGCTGCTGCTGGGCGCCGGGCAGCGCCAGCGACTCGGCGTCGCAGCCCTCGCCGCTGGTGCCGCGGCCGAACAGCCCGGCCCGGTCGCCCAGGACGGCTACGACGACGTCGGCCTCCCGGGCCGCCTGGACGGCCTCGGGGATGCCGAAGACGTCCCCGTCGTCGACCCCGGTGCCGCGTACGACGGTCACCTCCGCGTCGGGGAACTCGGCGGCCAGCGTCTCGCGCAGGGTGGGCAGTTCGATGCCGACCGGGGTTCCGGGGTGGTGGACACCGATGTGCTGCGGGAAGGAGTAGCAGCCCAGTACGGCGGTGGGCTCGTCGGCGTTGGGCCCGACCAGGGCGATGCGGCGCGGCCGGACCAGCGGCAGGGTGCCGTCGTTGCTCAGGAGCACGACCGCCTCCTCGGCGACCGTGCGGGCCAGCTCCCGGTTCTCCGGGCCGTCCAGGTCGATCCGGCCGCGCAGGGCGTCCAGGTCGTCCAGGTCGGCGCCGTGGAGCGCGGTGGGCACGGGGTCCCAGTCCGGGTCGAGCAGACCGAGTTCGGCCTTCTGCGTGAGCACCCGGCGCAGGGCGCGGTCGATCACCGCCTCCGGGACCCGGCCGGCGGTGACGGCCTCGGTCAGGGGCGCGCCGAACGTCTTGACGGTGGGCAGTTCCACGTCGACGCCCGCGCGCAGTGCGGCGCCGGCGGCGTCGGCCCAGTCGGCGGCGATGCCGTGCAGGGTCTTGAGGAAGGCGATGCCGAAGTAGTCGGCGACGACGGTGCCGTCGAAGCCCCAGGTGTCCCGGAGCAGTCCGGTCAGCAGGTTCTCGTCGGCCGCGGCGGGCACACCGTCGACGTCGGTGTAGGCGTGCATCACGGACCGGGCACGGCCCTCGCGGATCGCCATCTCGAAGGGCGGCAGCAGGACGTCGGCGCGCTCGCGCGGCCCCATGGGGGCGGGTGCGAGGTTGCGTCCGGCGCGGGAGGCGGAGTAGCCGACGAAGTGCTTGAGGGTGGCGACGATCCCGGCCTCCTCCAGGCCGCGGACGTAGGCGGTGCCGATGGTGCCGACGAGGTACGGGTCCTCGCCGATGGTCTCCTCGACCCGGCCCCAGCGGGCGTCGCGCACCACGTCCAGGACGGGGGCGAGGCCCTGGTGGACGCCGACGGAGCGCATGTCGCGGCCGATGGCGGCGGCCATGCGGTGGACCAGGCCGGGATCGAAGGTGGCACCCCAGGACAGCGGGACGGGGTAGGCGGTCGCGCCCCAGGTGGCGAAGCCGGCCAGGCACTCCTCGTGCGCGAGGGCGGGGATGCCGAAGCGGTTGGCGGAGGCGATGCGTGCCTGGGTGCGCAGCAGGGACAGCGCGCCGAGCGCCGGGTCGACGGGGGCGGTGCCGAACGGGCGGGTCAACTGGCCCAGTCCGGTGGGCAGGAGAGCGTCGAGGTCGACGGCCTCCTCCATGTCGTGCTGATGGGGGGCGACGTCTCCGCCCTCGTCGGACGCGCCGACCCACACGCCGTACAGCTGGGCGATCTTCTCCTGAAGGGTCATCGCCTCGATCAGCGCGGAGACCCTGGCGGAGACGGAGTGGGCGGGGTCGTTCCAGAGGGGGATTTCGGGGGTGGTCTCAACGGCCACGTCGGCGATCACTTTCCTCCGACGCCCATCAGACCCTGGACCAGGGCACGACGGGCGAACAGGTAGACGAGCAGGATGGGCGTCATGGACAGCACCACGGCTCCCAACAGGCCGGGGATGTCGATGCCGTGTTCGGTCTGGAAGTTGTAGAGCCCCAGGGTGACGACCTTGGTGGCGTCGGACTGGGTCAGCACGAGCGGGAACAGGAAGCCGTTCCACGCCTGGAGCGCGGAGAACACCACGATCGTGGAGAGGCCGCCGCGGGAGAGCGGCACGACGAGCTGGAAGAACATGCGCCGCGGGCTCGCGCCGTCCATCGCCATGGCCTCGTACAGCTCCGGGGAGATGTCCCGCATGGCGCCACTGAGGATCAGCGCGGACATCGGCAGGCAGAACGCGGCCGTGGGCAGGATGACACCGAGCAGGTTGTCGTACAGCCCGGCCTCGCTGATCAGGTAGAACATCGGCACGATCACGGCCTGGGCCGGGATGGCGAGGCCGAGCAGGAACAGCCGGAAGATCGCCGACGTGGTCCTGCCGCGGCTGCGGACGATCGCGTAGGCGAGCGGCGGGACCAGCACCAGGACGATGCCGATCACGCTGGCGGTGACGACGAGCGTGTTGAAGAAGTACTGGCCGAAGCCCGAGTCGAAGGCGCCGGTGTAGTTGTCCAGCGTGAAGCTGTCCGGGATCGAGACCGGGCCGTTCTCGGCGTAGTCCTGGCGGGTGCGCAGGGTCGCGGCGAGCATCACGTACAGCGGGAGGCCGACCAGGAAGAGCCAGACGAGCGATCCGGCGCCGGCCAGGTAGTTCGGTCGGCGCCTCATGACACACCCTCCATGGAACTGCGCATCTTGTCGTAGCCGGAGACCCGGACGACGATCAGCGAGATGACCGTGGCCGCCACGACCAGGGCCAGGGCGATCGCGGAGCCGGTGCCGTAGTCGAAGCTCTTGAACGCCTTGTCGTACATGTAGTAGGCGCTGATGGTGGTGTCGGTGCCGGGGCCGCCCTGGGTCAGGATGAGGACCGTCTCGAACGTCGTCAGGCCGCCGACGATCATCAGGATCATCGAGGTGATCATGGAGGTGCGCAGCTGCGGCAGGGTGATGTGGAAGAACTGCCGGTAGCGGCCCGCCCCGTCGATCTCCGCCGCCTGGTACAGCACCGGCGGGATCGCGCGGGCGGCGCCCTGGTAGATCAGCGTGTGGAACGGGGTGAACTGCCAGGTACTGACGAACGCCAGCACCCCGATGGCGGTGGCCTGTTCACCGAACAGGTTGCCGTCGCCGAACAGCCAGGTGGCGTCGGCGGGGATGCCGAAGTTCGGGTCGAGCAGTGCCCGCCACAGCACGGACACGGCCGTCGCGGACAGCAGCAGCGGGATGAAGTAGATGACCGACAGGACGGCGCGGTTGCGCTGGTGACCGGCGGCCCAGACGCCGAGCAGGATGCTCAGCGGGGTCTGGAGCACCACGCCGAGCGCGGTCAGCAGCAAGGTCAGCCAGACGCTCTTGAGCATGACCGGGTCGTCGATGAGGCGCGACCAGTTGTCCGTGCCGACGAACTCGGGCGAGCTGAGACCGTCCCAGCTCATGAAGGACAGCACCGCCACCATGATCAGCGGCACGATCGCGAAGAGGGCGAAGAACACTGCGGCGGGCAGCGCCCAGGCGAAGCCGGGGCGGCCCACCTTGGTCGTGGACGAGGCGGGCGGCCGCCGCCGGGACTCCTTGCGGAGTCCGGCGGCGGTCCGGGCGCTCGTGATCTGTGTGGTCATGAGCCGTTCGTCACTCGGTCGGGAGGGCCTGCATGGCCTGGATGAAGCCGTCCGTGTCGAGCTGTCCGTTGAAGAACTGCTGGACGGCCTTGTGCATGTCCGAGCTCGCCTTCTGCGGGTACGCCTGGTCCCAGGACAGCTGGAACGAGGGGGCGTCGGCGACGAGGTCGTACTGGAAGCGCGAGTACTCGGGGGTGCCCGAGCTGTCGATGAACTTGTCGGTGTCGGTCGTGGTCGGCAGGTTGCCGATGTCCAGCTGCGCCTTGACGAACTCGTCGGAGTACATGAGCTTCAGGAACTCGGCGACGGCCTCGGGATGCTTGGTCTTCTTCATCACCGAGTAGTAGTTGTTGGTGTTGCCGGCGACGTTGCCCGGGTCGCCCTTGCCGCCCTCGACGGCCGGGAACGCGGTGTAGCCGAGGCCCTTCTCGGCGAAGTCCGGGTGGTCCGTCAGCTGCTGGGAGTAGTACCAGGAACCCATCAGCTCGAAGCCGGCCTTGCCGGAGGCCACCAGCTGGACCGAGCCGCCGTTGGTGTACTTGACGGAGTCGTAGTTCTTGCCGAAGGCGCCGGTGTCGACGAGCTCCTTGATCATGTCGAGGGCCTTCTTGCTGTCCGGGCTCTCCCAGGCGCTCTTGTCGCCCCCGATGGCCTTCTCGAACAGCTCCGGCCCGGCTATGCGGTCGTAGAGGTACTGGAACCACATCTGGGTGGGCCAGACATCGCCGCCGCCGAGCGCGATCGGGGTGACGCCCTCGTCCTTCAGCTTCTCCACCGCGTCGAGCAGTTCGTCCCAGGTCTTCGGCGGCTGGACGCCCGCCTCTTCGAGGACCTTCTTGTTGTGGAAGAGCAGGACGGGCTGGGTGCCGCGCATCGGGATGCCGTACGGCTTGCCGTCGACGACGGCGTTGTCGAAGACCGTCGGCAGGAACTTCTTCTCCAGGTCCGGGTTCTTCTTGATCATGTCGTCCAGCGGCATCAGCAGGTCCGCCTTGACGAAGGGCTTGATGCTGCCGCCGCCCCAGTTGAAGAAGATGTCCGGAGCCTGGGGGGTGTTGATGATCGTCTGGAGCTTCTTCTGGTAGTCGGCACCGGGGATGGTGTCGAGCACCGCCTTGACGTCGGACGTCTTGTTGAAGGTGTCGACGATCTGCTGTTCGACCTTGTTGCCGGCGTCCCCGTAGACCAGGACATGGATCTTGCCGTCGTCCGACGACGCCCCGCCGTCCCCGTCACCGCAGGCCGCAAGGCTCAGCGCCAGGGCGAGCGTCGCGCCGGTGGCGACCAGTCTGGGCAAGCGCGCACGTGTCTTCATCGTTCGCCTCTCGAAAGTTTCGGCTTCATCACCGAAAGTCCATGCCGTCGGACAGTAAAGTCAGTCGGGATTTACGGTCAATGGCCGTGCGCGGGACGACCCAAAACGTTATCGATCGCATGACCTATCCTGCTGGCATGCACGATGAAGTTGAGGTGGGCGCGAGGGTGACGCTGGCCGAGGTGGCGAAAGAGGCGGGCGTCTCCCCTCCGACAGTTTCGAAGGTCCTCAACGGTCGTTCGGACGTCTCCAGCGGTACCCGGTCGCGGGTCGAACGGCTGCTGGAGGTGCACGGTTACCGTCGGCGGGCGTCGGACCGGCCGCGCTTCCCGCTCGTCGAACTCGTCTTCCACGAGCTGGACAGCGTCTGGGCGGTGGAGCTCGTGAAGGGGGTGGAAAACGTTGCCAAGGCCCATCGGGCGACCGTCGTGCTCACCCGGAGCGGTACGCGGCACGCGCCCGCTCCCGACTGGATCGAGGGAGTGCTCCGCCGCAGGCCGCTGGGGGTCGTGCTGGTCTTCTCCTCGCTCCCGGCGGAGGTGAAGCACCGGCTCCGCTCGCGTGACATCCCGTTCGTCATCGTCGACCCGGCCGGCGACCCCGATCCCGACGTGCCGTCCGTGGGCTCCGCCAACTGGGCCGGGGGCCTCGCGGCGACGCGCCATCTCACCGACCTGGGGCACGAACGCGTCGCGATCATCACCGGCCCCGAGGACATGCTGTGCTCACGGGCCCGCCTCGACGGCTACCGCTCGGCGATGACCATGGCGGGTCTGCCCGTCGATCCCCGCCTGGTCCGCTTCGGCGACTTCCGGGTGGCCGGCGGCTTCGAGCACGCCATGGACCTGCTGGACGGCCCCGACCGGCCCACCGCCGTCTTCGCGGGCAGCGACCTCCACGCCCTCGGCGTACTGGAAGCCGCCCGGCTCGAGGGACTGCGCGTCCCGGCGGACCTCTCGGTGGTCGGCTACGACGACGTGCCGCTCGCCCAGTGGTCGAGCCCGCCGCTGACCACGGTCCACCAGCCACTGCGGCAGATGGCCGAGGAGGCGACCCGCATGCTCTTCCGCCCGGACGGCCCCGGCAGGACCGCCCGGCGCATCGAACTGGCGACCCATCTGGTCGTGCGGCAGAGCACCGCACCGCGGCCCGGACCGTCCGGTTCCTCGCGCCAGGAGCCGAGGGAGGCGCCAGGGGCGCGGGTCAGCGCAGGCGCGTGACGAGGACCTGCCGGTCGGTGGCGGTGGACGACTCCCCCAGCAGGTCCAGCGGTACGGCGTCGTACGCCACCGCCCGACCGTGGGCATCGGTGGACGGTCCGGACGCCGGCCTCTGGTTCGCCGTGCCGTCGGGCCGCGCGGTGACCGTGTCGGTACGCCCGGTGCGCAGCTCCAGCCGGTAGATCACCTGGAGCGGGCCGCGGGGCACCCGCTCCTCGGCCGCCACGAACACGACGTGCCGGCCGTCCGCGCTCAGCCGCCCGGTGTGCGTGGCGAACTGCGGCTTCGGCCCCAGGACATGGCGCAGGGACCCGTTCCCGAGGTCCTTGACGAAGACGTCACCGGTGTCGTTGGTGCCCCGGGGCCGCAGGGTCCGGCACTTGAAGCGGAACGAGACGTGCCGGCCGTCCGCGCCCATCACCGGGTCGGTGACCGAGTACTCGGCCGGATCGTCCGCGCACTCGGGGTCGACGCGTGTCCGCCGGTCGGTCCGCCGGTCGAGCACGTAGGCGTGGGTGTCGGAGTCGGCCGCCGCGGGGTCGGACCCCAGGTAGGCGAGGTGCCGGCCGTCGTGGCTCAGGGACGGTCTCACGACCTGCTGCCCCTCCCCGGCCACCGGGTCGTCGACCCACTCGCCGGTCCCCCGCCGAAGGTCGCGCACGCGGACGCGGGGAGGCGTCCCCGGCTCCTGCTCCGGCCACGCCGTAAAGGTGACGTACCGTCCGTTCCCGCTGAGGGAGGGCGCGTTGGCACTGTTGAACCGTGCGTCGGTGCCGTCGCTGACCAGTTCGGTGCGGCCCGTGCGGATGTCGTGGACGTGGGCTTCGGTCCCGTCCAGTGTCGGGTAGGCGACCCGAGTGCCGTCGGCGCTGATGGAGGGGGCGACGGTCGGCGAACCCCGGTCCATGCCCTCGGTCAGGTCACTGGCCCAGTGCACCCGCCCGGTCCGCAGGTCCTTCACGTAGACGTCGGCGGCATCGTCGCTGTCGCCGGGCGCCAGGTTCGAGGCGTACGACCAGAAGGCCACGTAGCGGCCGTTGGCGCTGATCGTGGCGTACCGGCTCTGATCGTTCCCCATCACGTCGTCGGACGTGACATTGACGTGCTCCGTGCCGGGCTTCAGTTCCAACGCACCGGCGGGCGTCGTCTGCACGGCGGCGCACACCACGGCCACGGCTGCGACGGCAGCCGCTCTTCCCCCAAGACGCATGTCTTCCCCCGGTCTTCACGTCTCCCCCGGCCCCGCGGTCGGGCCCCCGGGCCATGGAAGCGGCTCGCGGACGCGAGGTCAATGCGCTCGACGCCGGACGCGCGACGAAGCTCCGCGTCGCACCGGTGCCGGAGCCCCACACCGCACGAGCGATGAAGGGCGCTCACCACGGACCGCTCTGGAGGACGCGACGGCGAGCCACCCGGCCAGCGCACCGACGGCGTACCAGAACAGGTCCGGCGCGTTGAAGGTCGAACCGAGCACCAGGCGAGCGGCCGTGCTGTGCCGGGAAAGCTCCGCCGGTACGTCACTGAGCTGCAGGAACTCGACGCCCCAGCTCACGGCCAGCGCGATGGCCGCCGCCTTGGCCGCGGTCACCCGCGGCGCCGCCAGGAAGACGAGGGCGAAGATCAGCAGGGTGTACAGGCTGTCCCCGCCGTACTTGGCCACGTCTCCCGCCGTCACCGCCCTCAGCCCCAGACCGGCGCCGACGGTCGACAGCGCGGCCACGGCGGCCCGCGGACGGATCCCGTCACCCATCGGCCGTCCTCACCCGGCCTGCGGGCCGTGAGGCTGGAGGAGTTGGTCGACGGGTGCGTAGTCGTCGGTGAGCGGTCGGGCACCGTCGATCCACGCGGTGAGTGCCTCGCCGGTGGCGATGTCCCAGCCGACTCGCCTGCCGTCCAGCGCTTCCCGGGCCGCGCGCAGGTCGACCGGGCGGTCGGAGGCGAGCACCACCAGGTTGCCACCGTCGGGGGCGGCGGCCCGGCCGGTGCCGATGTCGGCGGGCTCGCCGAGGAGGGCCACGTGCTCGAACGCCTCGCCGAGCGTGGCCACTTCGGCACGCGCGAAGGCCATGTCACCGTGATCGATCAGATTCGCGACGTACAGGCCGTCGTCCTTCAGCACCCGCCGTACGTCGGCCATCGCTTCCACCGTGGTGAGGTGCCACGGCACACTTACGCCCCCGAAGGCGTCGCCGACGACGAGGTCACGGCTGCCGGTCCCCAGTCTCCGCAGACCGATTCTGCCGTCCTCCGTGCGTACGTCGATCCCGGCATCCGGTCTCAGCCCGAACTCCTCGCGGTCGATGCGCACGACCCCGCCGTCGATCTCGGACACCAGGCTGCGCGTCCCCGGCCGGGTGGCCGCGAGGTATCGCGGAAACGTGAGCCCTCCGCCGCCCAGGTGGTAGGCGGCGATCGGCTCACCCGCGGGGAAGGCGGTGTCCACCACCGACGCGATCGCACGCACATAGGTGAACTTCAGGTACGTGGGGTCGTCGACGTCGACGTAGGAGTGTCGCACTCCGTCCAGCACCAGCGTGCGGCCGCCGTCCCGGCCGGGGTCCGCCACGACCCGTGCGCAGTGGTACTTGGTCTCCGCGTCGCAGCCGCCGGGCGCGGGGACGGTGGCCAGACCGCCGGCCAGGACCACGAGGGTGAGGGCAGGAGTGCCGGTCCACCCGCGCGCTCGCCATCCGACCAGCGCCGAGCCGGCCATCAGCAGTACGCCGAGACTGATCAGGATGCCGCTGACCGGCAACCGCGAGATGAGGACGAAGCCGGTGAGGACGGTACCGACGATGGCCCCGACGGTACCGACGCCGGACAGCCGGCCGACCACCGTCCCGGTCTCGGCGAGGCTGGTGAGCCGCAGCTTGGTCACCATCGGCGTCACCGCGGAGAGCAGCGCGCCCGGCACCAGGATGGTCAGGCCCGCGACGAGCAGGAGCAGCACGGGCGCCCACTCCGCGGTGCTGCGCAGGACTGCGGGGGTGAGTGCCACGGCCGCGCCCGACACTCCGAGCGCGGGCCCCAGCAGCCGGCGGGGATCGACCAGATCCGCGAGGCGCCCGCCCAGCCAGGAGCCGAGGGCGATCGCGGTGAGGGCGACCCCGATCACCATGGTGCTGGTCTCCAGGGTGAGACCGAGGTACGGGGCCAGCAGCCGCAGTGCGACGATCTCGACGATCAGGACCGCTGCGGAGGACCCGAACACCAGCGCGGCGGCGGAGCGGGACCCGAGGCCATGGTCGCTAGGCGTTTCTCCGGCGGCAGACGAGGAAGGCGGTCCGGTCACGGACGACATCCTCGCACGCGGCTCGTCGACCCCGTGGCGGCCGAGTGGCGGCCGACAGGCGGTGGCTCGTTACGGCTGCCGGGCACAGGGCACTCGCCGTCCATGGCACCCACACGAGGCACGCACCGTTCGCGTGGTTCCGGCACGAGTCCGGCCGCGTCCATCGGTATCGGGGCCGCGGCAGGCCTGACGGCCGCGGTCGGACTTCTGTTCGGACGCAAGGCGGCGACGATCAGCAAGGTCGGCAAGGGGCATCCCCTCAAGCACCGCGTGCTCGACCTGGCCGCCGGCGCGATGCAGACGAAGTACCCGGTCGACGCGATGAGCACCTACCTCAACGGCTTCCACATGTACGCCGACGACATGGGCCGGCAGGTCGAGGCCACGCACTTCTGCATCCACCTCCGGCACGACCTGCATCAGTGCGTGATCTTCGACCGCAACGCGCCCGACGCCCGCCTGATCGGCATCGAGTACATCATCAGCGAGGAACGCTTCCGCGGCCTGCCCGAGGACGAGAAGCGGCTGTGGCACAGCCACCACTACGAGGTCAAGTCCGGCAGCCTCACCGCCCCCGGCATCCCCGACCTGGCCGAGCACGCCTACTTCGAGGACCTCGTGACCACCTACGGCAAGACGTTCCACACCTGGCAGTACGACCGCGACGACTTCCCCTACGGAATCCCGCAGCTGATGATGGGCTTCACCCAGGACGGGCAGGCCTCGGACGAGATGATCCGGGCCCGGGACGAGCGACTCGGCATCTCGACGTCCGGCAAACGGCAGAACCGGGCGGACATCCCCGTGCCGGAGGTGGCACCCGGCGCCAACGCGTGGGAAAGCGGCCGGACCGTGCAGACACGCATCGAGGAGATCGACTTCAAACGCTGACCCGACCGGGCCGGGCCTCGGGTCCTTCCGACGGTCGGCGTCTCGCGCCGGCCCACCGCCTCGTCCGGTCCGGGGCCCGGCCGTCCAGGTCAACCGAAGTTGTTGGTCTGGTGGTTGTGATCACCGATCTGCACCGCGGTCGGCCCGTTGAAGGTGTTCCCGGTGAGCTCGCTCCCGTCTCGGGGCGCCCCGGTCCCCTCGCCCCGGGGCGGCAGATGAGGCGCTGAGCCGACAGCGGGCTCGGTCTCGTACGGCTGCCCGGTGAGATAGCGGAGCAGCGTCTCGGCACCACGCACGTCGATGGGGTCGACGGTGTAGTGAGTGACGGTGTGACCGCCGAGGAACGCCGGCAGGTCCTCTCGGCTGCCTTCCGGAAGGACGACCCGGAGGATCCGTTCGTACCACTTGGTGGGATTGCGGTACACCACATCCCTGATCAGCGCGGCTTCCCAAGCCACGCCCTCCCCGACACCGGGCCCCTCCGCACCTTCCGCACGGCGCTTGTAGGCGGGCGAGGCGACGGTCAGCACATAGTCGGCCGCCTCGATCTCTCGCTGCATCCACGCGGCCCAGTCCTGCGGTCGCTCCGCGGCCGACCGATCCAGCCGGGCGTCGATGCCGTGTTTCCGCAACAGGACCCACAGCGCTCGAACCCGCTCGGCGTGCGCACCACCGTCGGGCTCGTGCGCGTAGGAGATGAAGACCCGCGGGCCGGCGGCCGGAGCGCTCCCGGTGTCCGCCGTCGGTGAAGAGTGCGTCATCCTGTGGTCCCGTCGTCCGGCCCGCCTGCGGCTGCGGCTGCGGCTGCGGCTGCGGCTGCGGCTGCGGCTGCGGCAAAGGTCTCGGGGCGACGACCGGTGAGAGCGGCCGCGAACCCCGCAGGGACACAAGTGTAGAGAGCCTCCCGGACCCCGGACGTCCGAATCCAACGCACCGCAGGCGGTGTCCCGTTCGCGGCCAGGACACCCGGTCTTCGACCGTTCCGGCTTCACAAGCCCCGGTAAACGCCGTCGTCATCAACGGCTCGGACGAACTCCTCGAAGTCCATGTTCGCGCCCGAGACGTTGTTCTCGATGCTCCACAGCTCGGCTGCCACAACGCGGACACAACGCCCGCGTTCACCCCGCAGCCCCACCACGAGGAGAGGTTGCTCAGCCGAGGTGAGAGCTACCGCGTCCGCCAGGACGAGCAGTGGATGCCGGTACTCCGCGGGAATCAGGGCCAGGGCCCGGTCGGGCGTCAAGCCCTCGTACCTCTGGTCATCCACGAGTGCGACATCGGCCAGGAAGCCGTCCTTGCTGGGCGAGAACAACGCCGCCCGCAGAGCGTCCCAAGCACCGTCTGCCGAGAAGTCGGTGCGTACGACGAGGGCCTCCGATGTGGAGGGAAGCTGATACATGTCGTGCGACTCCGGGGCTGTGCGTGGACGGTTGTCGACGTGCGGTGCGTGTGAGCGTCAGCGGCCCTGGGCGTCCCAGTGCGCGAGTACGGCATCGGCCGCGGCGTGCAGATCCTTACTGACGCGCCGTCACACACCTGTGTCAAGATACCGAGCAGGAAGCCGTGGAACATTGAGGTGACGCCTGGAAGCCGGAGTGCAGGACGAGGAGAATCCCGCACAGCGCCTGCCCGCCCCGTACCTGGGACCAACGAGGCTTCTGCGCTGATGAGTTGAGAAATCGAGTACCTCACTCAACGACACGGAGGTCCTCGTGCGTTGTGGAACGCCAGCTCGAATGGGCCCACCGACAGAGTCGGTGGGCCCTCACGCAAAGCGGAGGTCAGTGCACTGCGTTGAGGAAGACCGCCACGGCCATCAGAGTGAGGGCGCAACCCAGAAGGTCCACTGCTCGCGCGATGAGCTTGTACTTCCGTGTGGCGAGCAAAGACAGCTCGATGAGCTGTGAGCATCGGTCCAATTCGCCGTCCGGGCAAGTGGCCATGTGCGAGACCAGTGCATGGGCTCGGCCCGCGTACTGGGCGTAGAAGGCGAAGTACGAGCTATTCCCTGGCCGCAGGACGCCTCCAGGGCGAATGCAGACGAGCAGATGGACGAGGCTGCCCGCCATGCAGCTGATGCCGAGCCACACCAGCCATTCCACCCCGTTCCAGAAGCTGAAAAGACCCGCCTTCCTGACGGTCAGGGTCGCCACGGATCCTGCGGCGATTGCGGAGAACAGTGCGAGCAGGGTCGCGGCCTTGTGGTCCGCGCGAGTGAGCTCTGTACGTACGTCGGACAGCGCGGTGGAAAGGGTCTGAGGGTCAAGCGGGTTCGCCATCGAACACGCCCCCGTCCACGGCCACAGCCTCCTTCTGCGCTCCAGGAGAAGCTTCCGCGATCAGCTGACCGGAGATTCCCTTGCGATTCTGAGTGATCTCCACCCGGATACGATCACCGGTCCGGAGCGACTCGGCCGCTGCCCCCACGTAGACATGAAGAGACTGCCGATGTCCGTGTGGATCGGCGACCTCGACGAAGGTGAAAGGCTTGCCCAGGAACGTACGCTGGATCTTTCCCTCCACTGTATGTCCCTCGTGCACGGTGCAGCCGGCCTGCGGCTGCTTTCCGTCCGAGACCGGCGGCAGAGGAACGAAGCGGACGCGACCTCCCGGGGTCAGATCCGCCTCGCCCACCACGAGACGGCGGTTGACGTAGTAGTCGGTCCCCTCACCCAGCGGGGTGATGAACCCCCAGCCCTTCTCCGGGTTCCAGCGCTTGACGATCCCCTCCTCGGTGACCGATGAGGGTGCACCGTTGTACGCGGGGCCGCCCACTGACGGGCTCTGCTGAACAGGGAAGCCGGGCTGCTGGCTCCTGGCGGTCGTCGCGCTCTCCTGCTTTTCGATCGTCTCGGTCAGCACTCCGCCCTTCACTCCGACGGGGGCTTGCCGCCAGATGACCTCCCTGTACTTGACGTGCTCGCTGAACCCCTTGGCGGGAACCTTCTGCTCACGGTCCAGATAGTCGTCCGGCCCGTAACCGAGGGCCTGCCCGACCACGGAGTGGACCTTGAGCATGTTCGCGCACACGACTGTGGCGGTGTCGATCCAGATCGCCTGCGGGGCGCCGGCGCTGCAGAGGCGTGCCGCACGGTCGACGACGGAACCCACGTAGTCCACACCCCCGCCAGGTGCCTGGTACTCGACCACAGGGCCCGTGGCGATGGCCACTGCTGCCAGACATCCCTTGAGGGAGTTGTTCTTGTTCTCCTCGTACAGCACTTCCTGAATGCGGATTGCCGCGTTGATGGCATCGGCTGCCTGATTGTCGTTGAAGACAGCGAGTGTCCCGTCCCCCAGGTACTTGAACACCTGCCCGCCGTGAGAAGTGACCGCATCAGTGGTGATGTCGAGGAACTTGCCGATTGTCGGCAGCCAGTTCACCTCGGCGGTCTTCTCCTTCATCTCCGTCGAGCCCGAGAGGTCGGCGAACATGATGACTCGTTGAGGTCGATCCTGACTCCTTGAAGCGTCCTGGAACAGGCTGAAGTGATCTGTGGTCATATCTGCTCCTATCAGTTGCCTTGAATGCAGCGAAAAAGATCGCCGAGCATGCTGTGCGTGGCGAGTCAGGCGCGAAGACTCGACGGCTGGACGACTGACGGCCTCATGTTGTGTTTGTAGGTCTCGCGCAGCCTCGGCCGGGAGTGGGCCGTGCCTGCCTCCCACTGGGGCAGCACTTGACACCGACTCCCGGAGATCCCGTCGATCGGCATCAAGAAGTGGCGAAGCCCAGCCAGAACCATGACCTCCGCTCCGACCGAGAACGGACGGTGAAGGCAGTCCCCCGGCCGGAACCCACGATTCCGCATTCACCCTCCCCCACCACCTGATTCACAACTGCGTCACCTGAGCATCGGAGACAGTAGGGGTTGTCCACCACACCACGGGAGCGGCCATAATCAACCAAACAATCAAGACATCGGGGAGGTGCCCGGAGGTGGCAGGCAGGCCAGGCCGCCCGGAACAGCCACTCAATCCGGAGGCGGGTCCCTTGGAGCGCTTCGCGTCAGATCTTCGCCGACTCCGCAGCAGGGCTCGGCTCACCTATGCACAGATGGCCGCCTTGACTCACTTCTCGCGAAGTTCGCTGTCTCAGGCGGCGGCCGGCCAGCGGCTCCCCAGCCGCGAAGTCCTCCTCGCATACGTCCATGCCTGTGGCGGCGAACCCCAGTGGTGGGAGGAGCGCTGGGAGCGCGTACGGCAGCAGTTGTACGGGCCCGGGGAGCCTCTGGCGATCGGCACACTTGCCACACCAGGTTTCGGTGACATCGAAACCACCAGCTTCGTGGGCCGGGACACCGAACTTGGCCAGGCAGCCGCCATATTGAAGGACTGCCGTCTGATCACACTGGTCGGTGTGGGTGGCGTGGGAAAGACACGGCTGGCCAGGCGGATCGTCCATGAGGTGGGTGAACGCTTCCCGGACGGCACCTACTGCGCGGAACTCGCTGAACTCAGCAGTGACTTGGCCGTCGCCGAAGCTGTCGCATCCGCCGTCGGCGTCCACGCCAAGGTTGGGCAGGACCCTGTGCCCGCACTCGCCGAGGCGCTGGGGGGACGGAGCGTTCTCCTTCTCATCGACAACTGTGAGCACGTGCTCGACGGATGCGCCCGCGCCATTCGCCTCCTGCTGGCGCTGCTGCCAGAGCTACGCGTCCTCGCGACCAGTAGGCAGCCCCTCAATCTTGTGGCTGAGCATGTGCTGCAGGTTCGTCCGCTGACACTCCCTCCTGCGACCTGGAACGGGTCTCACCACGAGACGCACATGGGGGAAGAGTCCGATTCCGGAAACGGCTGCGCGGACTCACCGGCCTTGGCGCTCTTCGCCGACCGGGCCATGGCCGCCTGCCCCGATTTCCGGCTGACCGACGCGAACCGTCACGTCGTGGCCCAGGTGTGCCGGAGGTTGGACGGCCTGCCTCTCGCCCTGGAGATCGCCGCCCGCCGAGTGCGTACTCTCGCCCCTGAAGAGCTTCTGAAGCGGCTCGATCATCGGTTCCGCCTGTTGGGCCCCGGTGCTGGAGACCGCACCGCACCCCCTCGCCATCGGGCGCTGCGTGCGCTCTTCGACTGGAGCTACGAGTTGTGCACCGAGGCCGAACAGATGGCCTGGGAGCAACTCTCGCTGTGTGCCGGTGGGGTGTTGCTGACCGATGCGGAGCAGATCTGCGCGTCCGCCGGGCAAGGCGCCGCGTCTGATGCCGCCGGAGCCGGTGGTGCATTCGAAGCTCTGGCCGGGCTCGTGGACAAGTCGCTCCTCACCCGTGTCGAGACCGATGGCAGCACCCGGCTTTACATGCTCGAAACCGTTCGCGCCTATGGGCAGGAACGTCTCGTGCAGGGCGGGCGGGCGCAATTGGCCGTGCGTCGGCACAGGGCCTGGTATCTCGGTCTCGCCCTGCGGGCGGGGCTCTCGTACGGCACTCCCGCCCAAGCCTCGTGGCTGCGCCGGCTGCGGGCGGAGCACGCCAATCTGCGGCAGATCGTCACCTCATCTCCGCCGCCGGGCGAGCCCTCGGAGACCCTGCTGCGCGCGTGCCTCGGCTTCTGGCTGCACTGCCTGACATCGGCCAATGTGGGCGAGGGCGCGGGGTGGATGTGCAAGATCCTCGAACGGCACCCTCGGCCTCCCTCCCCCGAGGCCACCGTCCCCTGGTGCCAGGCGGTGTGGGTGGCCGGGTTTCTCCTCCTTCTTCAGGGAGATCATGATCGCGCCCACGAGGTGATCGCCCGGGGTGAACGGGCCCTGGCCGACATGCCCACCGTGAACGGCGCAAAGGTGTGCGACTGGGCGGACGAGTCGGCCCCGGAGGAACTCACTGCGGCGTTTCTTCAGTTGCGCGCTCTGCCGGCCTTGCTCGCCGGAGAGGCTGAAACCGCCGTGAAGTACTCAGAGGCGTCCCTGGCGATCGGCCAGTGGCCCGACGCGTTGTTGACCCGGCAACAGTGTTTCGCTCAGCTCGGCTTCGCCGCCATGATGATGGGCGACCACGAGCGCTCGACGACCCTGCTCGAGCAGACGCTGGAGATGTCCGAGGCCCGGGGAGACGTGTGGCATCGGTGCTATCTCTTGTGGGCCCTGGCCGTGAATCACAGTGAGGCGGGACGGCCGGAGCTCGCCCTGGAACCCCTCAAGCGCGCTCTCCAGCACACGGAACAGATCGACGAGCACCTGGGGGAAGCGGCCCTCAGCGAGAGCCTGGCTTGGGTGCTCTCCTCCTGCGGCGACCCTCGCTCGGCAGCAGTCGTGCTGGGGGCGGCGGATCGTGTGTGGCATCCCTCCGGCGCTCCGCGCCTGTTCGGTTTCGCTCTCTTGACCGCTCACCGTGAACGTGGGATCCAGAGCGCGCTCAGGTCGCTGGGCAAGAACGAGTACGAGCAGGCGTACCAGGAAGGGCAGAGTCTGGGCCTGCGGCGAGCGCTCAAGATGGCGTTCGCAGCCGGTGAGCGGCTGCGTCAAGGATCTTGAGAACGCCCCGGCTGCGAACGTTCGGCTTCGTATCGCTGTGGTGCAGGTCGGCGCGCAGCACCTAGACGACAGGTGAGGACGCCGGCGTTCCGAGGGACGATCTTGTCGGGGCCGACGGTGCCGTACGGGGCGTTTATGTGGGGCAGGCGGTTGACCTTGTCGGCAGGGCGGACGCCTTTCCACGATTCGGCATGGTGGCCGCACGCATAGCCGAGCGTGGAACTATGTTGCTCCGCCACATGTGCGCCTGACCTGCGGGTTCCTACGGTATGGCGACACGCAACCGTCCCCGCAGATCCCCAGGAAGTGGTGCCGATGTCGTCGCCCGCAGCCGCTCCACCAACCCCGAACAACCTCAAGCGCATCGTCGCCGCCTCCCTCATCGGCACCACCATCGAGTGGTACGACTTCTTCCTCTACGGCTCCGCCGCCGCGCTCGTCTTCAACAAGCTGTTCTTCCCGGACTCCGACCCGCTCGTCGGCACGCTGCTGTCGTTCCTGACCTACGCCGTCGGGTTCGCCGCGCGCCCGCTCGGCGCCCTGGTGTTCGGGCACTACGGCGACCGGCTCGGGCGCAAGAAGCTGCTGGTGCTGAGCCTGTTGATGATGGGCGGGGCGACCTTCGCGATCGGACTGCTGCCCACGCACGCGACCATCGGTACGGCCGCTCCCGTGCTGCTGACCGTGCTGCGGCTGGTCCAGGGCTTCGCGCTCGGCGGTGAGTGGGGCGGGGCCGTGCTGCTGGTGTCGGAGCACGGAGACGCGCGGCGGCGCGGGTTCTGGGCGTCGTGGCCGCAGACGGGGGCGCCGGCGGGGCAGTTGCTGGCGACCGGTGTGCTGTCGCTGCTGACGGCCGTGCTGTCGGACTCCGCGTTCAACAGCTGGGGGTGGCGGATTCCGTTCCTGCTCTCCGGCGTACTGGTCATGGTCGGTCTGTGGATTCGTCTGTCTGTCGATGAATCGCCGGTGTTCAAGCAGGCGTTGGCCCAGGCCGAGACACGGAAGGCGAAGGCCGAGCCGCTTCCGCTGGTCGCCGTGGTGCGGCACCACTGGCGCGACGTGCTGATCGCGATGGGCGCGCGGATGGCCGAGAACATCAGCTACTACGTCATCACCGCCTTCATCCTCGTCTACGCCACCACCGCCGCCGACGTCTCGAAGCAGACCGCGCTCAACGCGGTACTGATCGCCTCGGCCGTGCATTTCGCGGTGATCCCGGCCTGGGGTGCGCTGTCGGACCGGATCGGCCGGCGTCCCGTGTATCTGCTGGGGGCGGCCGGGGTGGGGCTGTGGATGTTCCCCTTCTTCATGCTGATCGACTCCGGGCATTTCGGCAGCCTCCTGCTCGCGGTGACCGTGGGACTGGTGCTGCACGGTGCGATGTACGCACCCCAGGCGGCCTTCTTCTCCGAGATGTTCGCGACCCGGATGCGCTACTCGGGGGCGTCGATCGGCGCCCAGTTCGCCTCGGTCGCGGCCGGTGCCCCCGCGCCGCTGATCGCCACCGCCCTGCTGTCCGAGTACGACAGCTCCACCCCGATCTCGCTCTACGTCATCGCCTCGGTGGTGCTGACGCTGATCGCCGTGGGTGTGGCCAAGGAGACGCGCAACCGGGACCTCGCCGAGGTCGCGACCTCCTCCGAGGACGCGAAGCCGGACGGAGCCGAGCAGGCCGCCTCCCGTACACCGGGGGCCCGCACCGTCTGATCCGGCCCCTCCACCGGCCCCCGTACGCCCGTGCGTGCGGGGGTCAGTGCTGTGCCGGTATCGACAAGCGGTGGAGTCTGAGGGCCAGTTGTATCTCCAGCGCGCGGTCGGGGCTCTGCCAGTCGTCACCCAGGAGGCGCCCGACGCGTTCCAGGCGCTGGGCGACCGTGTTCACGTGGACGTGGAGCTCGTCCTTGGTACGCGCGGGACTCATGCCACAGGCGAAGTACGCGTCGAGGGTGCGCACCAGTTCGGTGCCTCGCCGTTCGTCGTAGGCGAGGACCTGGCCGATGGTGCGTTCGACGAAGCCGGAGACGTTCTGGTCGCCGGCCAGCAGCAGGCCGAGGAACCCGAAGTCCTCGGCGGCGGCGCCGTCCCCGGGGCGGCCCAGCAGCCGGAGGGTGTCGAGGCAGCGTCCGGCTTCGGTGTACGCGGCGGCCACGGCGTCCGGGTGGGCGACGAGGTCCTTCACGGGAGCGGAGGCGCCGACGGTGACGGCCTCGTGGACGGCCGTGCCGAGGTGCCGGGCGGTGCGGCGGGCCAGGTCGCTCGCGCCGTCGCCGGCGGCCAGGGGCAGCAGGAGCACGGTGCCGCCGTCCCTGGCGGCGGCAAGGCCGTGCCGGGTCGCGGCGAGGTGGGAGGCCGCGGCCCACAGCCGTCTGCGCGCGTCCGCCTCCTGGTCGGCGTCGGGCGCGGTGGTGTCGAGGCGGGCGGCGAGCACGACGTGGGTGGCGGTCAGGTCGGCCCCCAGCCGCCGGGCGCGGTCGCCCAGCAGGCGTGGGTCGCGGTCGCGGGCGTCGAGCAGGTCGTCCAGCAGCTCGCCGCGGACGCGCTGTTCAGCCTCCGCGGCGGAGCGCCGGGCGAGCAGGAGGAGGGAGGTGACCATCGCGGCCCGCTCCAGGGTGAGCTGGTCGACGGGGTCGAGTCCGGGGTGGCCGCGGAGCACCAGGGCGCCGAGCAGCTCGCCGCCGGCCGTGACGGCGGCGATCCAGTCGTCCTCGTGCCGCACCGCGTGGCCCTCGGCTCGGGAGGTCTCCAGGGCGCGTGCCGGTGCGGCGGCGGCCTCGGTGAACTCGACGGTGCCGTCCAGCACGTGGGAGACGGCGGCGGCCACGTCGTGGACCCCGCCGCCGCGCAGGACGAGTTCGGCGAGCCGGTCGTGGACGTCGGAGGCGCGCTCGATGACGCCGCTGCGGTCCCGGATGATCTCGTTGGCCCGTTCCAGGTCGGCGAGGGCTGAGCGGGTCTCGGCGAGCAGGTTCGCGGTGTCGATGGCGGCCGCCGCGAGGGCGGCGAAGGAGCCGAGCAGGGCGATCTGTTCCCGTTCGAAGACCCGGGCGCGCCGGTCCGCGGCGAAGAGCACACCGATGACGTGGTGGCCGAGCATGAGGGGGACGCCGAGGATGGCGACCAGGCCCTCGTCGCGCACGCCGGCGTCGATGGTGCGGGTGTGCTGGAAGCGGGCGTCCTGGAAGTAGTCGTCGGTGACGTAGGGACGGGCGGTCTGGGCGACGAGACCGCCGAGTCCTTCGCCCATGCCGAGCCGCAGCTGCTGGAAGCGGGCCGCGACCGAGCCCTCGGTCACCCGCATGTAGGTGTCGCCCCGGGCGGGGTCGTTGAGGCTGAGGTAGGCCACGTCGGTGCCGAGCAGTGAGCGGGCCCGCTGCACGATCGCGCGCAGGACGGCGTCCAGGTCGCGCAGTCCGGCCAGGTCGTGGGCGGTCTCGAAGAGCGCGGACAGCTCGGCCTCCCGGCGCCGGCTGCCCTCCAGCTCGGAGCGGACGCGCAGCGCGAGGTCCTTGGCCCTTTCGAGCGCGGCGATCCGCTCGGCCGGGGTCCCCTCCGCGCGGGCGAGGAGCACCGGCTGCTCGTAGGCGTCGGCGGAGGCGCCCCTGGCCAGCAGGTCCAGGAAGGGCGTCTCGACGGCCGCGGGCGCCGGGTCCGCCGGGTCGCCGGCCGGCGACCCGGCATCGTGGGCGGGGCGCTCGGCGGACTGCACGTGATCGCGGGACATGCTCACAGGATTCCCCATCGCATGGTCGTCCCGGCAGGCCTGTGGAAAACCCGGGTCGGCCGGGGACGCGGCCGTGTTCGGTGCGCGGGTCGCGTCCTGGTCAGTGGGCGGTCCATCCGCCGTCCAGGACCAGCGACGTACCGGTGACGAAGGACGCCTGCGGGCCGCACAGGTAGGCCACGGCCTCCGCGACCTCGTCCGGTTCGATGAGCCGCCGCACGGCGCTGTCCCTCAGCAGCACGTCGGCCAGTACCTGCTCCTCGGGGATGCCGTGCGCTCTGGCCTGGTCGGTGATCTGCTTCTCCACCAGTGGGGTGCGCACGTAGGAGGGGTTGACGCAGTTGGACGTGACGCCGTGGGCCGCGCCTTCGAGAGCGGCGGTCTTGGACAGTCCCTCCAGTCCGTGCTTGGCGGCCACGTACGCCGCCTTGTAGGCCGAGGCGCGCAGGCCGTGGACGGAGGAGATGTTGACGATGCGACCCCAGCCCTGCCCGTACATGTGGGGCAGGGCACCACGGATGAGGCGGAAGGGGGCCTCCAGCATCACGGTGAGCACCGTGTGGAAGACGTCCGGCGGGAACTCCTCGATGGGGCGCACCAGCTGCAGACCGGCGTTGTTGACGAGGATGTCGGTGCCGGCCGCGGCGTGCTCGGCGGCGTCCAGGTCGGTCAGGTCCAGGACGTGCGGTGCGACACCGCCCGCGAGGCCGGCGCAGCTCTCGGTGAGCGCGTCCAGTCCGGCGGCGTCCCGGTCGACGGCTCTGACCTCGGCCCCGGCCGCGGCGAGCCGCTGCGCGCAGGCACGGCCGATGCCGCCGGCGGCACCGGTGACGAGGGCGGTGCGGCCGCGGAGGTCGAGCGAGGAGGCGTGGGGAGCCGGGAGGACACTGGACGAGGTCATGTCCCGACCCTAGGCAGGCCACGCCCCGCACCACATGTGGGCGCGCTCCATACTTCAGGCGGAGCTGGTGGTGTCGAACCATGTGGGGGCATCGGACAGCGCCTGCTTGATCCGGAACTGCCCGAACTCCCCGAGGTCCGGCAGCGCGTCCGCCTCGAACCAGCCCACCTCCAGCGACTCGTCGTCGTTGACCCTTGCCTCGCCTCCCACGGCCCGGCAGCGGAACGTGACGTCCATGAACTGGCAGACGTCCCCGTTGTCGTACGTGACCGGATTCAGCGCCTGGACGAGGACCAGCCGTTCGACGACACACCGTACGGCGGTCTCCTCCTCCACCTCGCGCACGGCGCAGGCCGCGGGCTGCTCCCCCGGGTCCGGGATGCCGCCGATCAGGGACCAGCGTCCGTTGTCCGACCGCCGGCCGAGCAGCACTCTGCCCTCGTCGTCGAGGACGACGGCGGTCACTCCGGGAAGCCACAGCAGCTGGTGTCCGGCGGTTGCGCGCAGATCGCGGATGAAGTCGGGAGTAGCCATGCGAACGACCCTAACGGTCCGGCCGTGCCGCCCCGGGCGGTGTCGAGGGGCGTTCGGCGGGCGTACGGCTACACGCCACCGGCGCGCCGACCGCGCACACCGGCGCCGAAGGCCCAGCCGAGTCCGCCGGCCGCGACCAGCAGCAGGACGATCTCCGGAGCCACGCCCAGACGGGTGGCGGGCGTCTCGGAGGAGCGCAGCGGCACCTCCTGGACCAGGGAGTCCGCCACGAACATGCCGGTCTTCTGGGTGACCCTCCCATCCGGCATGATGATCGCACTGACGCCGCTGGTCACCGGCACGGTGACGGTCCGGCTGTGTTCCACCGCGCGGACGCGGGACATGGCGAGCTGCTGGTAGGTCATCTCGCTGCGGTCGAACGTCGCGTTGTTGCTGGGCACCGAGATCATCTGGGCGCCGTCGGTGACCTCGGAGCGCACCGCCCAGTCGAAGGCGGCCTCGTAGCAGGTGACGAGCCCCACCTCGGTCCCGGCCATGGTGAACACGCCCGGTTCCGTCCCCCGGCTGAAGTCCCGGCTGACCATGGAGGTCCACTCGTCGTTGATCGCGCCGATGAGCGAGCGCAGCGGCAGGTACTCGCCGAACGGCTGGATCTGCCGCTTGTCGTACGTGTCCACCGGGCCCTTGTCCGGGTCCCACAGGATCTGCTCGTTGAGCAGCTTGCCGTCGCGTTCCACCACACCGCCGACGGAGATGGGCGCGCCGATGGCCCTGGCGGCCCGGTCGATGATCGCGCGGGCGTCGGGGTTGGCGAAGGGGTCGATGTCCGAGGAGTTCTCCGGCCAGAGCACGAAGTCGGGCCGGTCCACCTTGCCGGCCCTGACCTCGGCGGCCAGGCGCTGCGTCTCGCGCGCGTGGTAGTCGAGTACGGCCCGGCGCTGGGCGTTGAAGCCGAGGCCCGCGCGGGGCACGTTGCCCTGGATCACGGCGACGGTCGCGGTGCCGTCCTCCGCCTCGTCGCTGACCAGCGGGCGGGCGGCGACGGCTCCCAGGACGGGCACGGCCACGCTGAGGAGAGCCACGGTCGCCGCGCTCCGCCGTACCTCTCCGGTGCGGCGCGCGTGGACGGCCAGGCGCACCACCTCGTAGAGGCCGAAGCCGCACAGGACGACCGCGTAGCCGAGTACCGGTGTGCCGCCGACCGCGGCGAGCGGCAGGAACACCCCGTCCGCCTGCCCGAACGCGATCTTGCCCCAGGGGAAGCCCTCGAACGGCACGCGCGCGCGTGCGGCCTCCCCCGCGATCCACAGCGCCGCCGCCCACAAGGGCCAGCCCGGCAGCTTCGACACCGTCGCGACGCCCGCGCCGACCAGCGCCACGAAGACCGCTTCGACCGCGGCCAGGGCGAGCCAGGGGCCGGGGCCGACCTCCACGCCGGTCCACACCAGCAGGGGCAGCAGGAAGCCGAGGCCGAAGAGGTAGCCGAGGCCGAGGCCCGCCTTCCAGCCGCGGCCGCGCAGCGCCCAGCCGAGGACGGCGAAGGCGGGCAGGGCCAGCCACCACAGGGTGCGCGGCGGGAAGCTGACGTAGAGCAGCACTCCGGAGAGCGCGGCGGCGACGGCAGGGAGGAGGCGCAGGAGCCGCGCGGCGGCGCGCGAGGCGGGTGCGTTCCGCGGCTGCGTCCGGTCCGGCTCGCCGACGGAGGTTGCGGTGGCTGTCACCCCCCGGAGTGTACGGCGAGTGACCGAGCGGCCGACAGCACGGTCACCGGCTGCCGACGGACCGTGGGCGGGCGCCGCCGCCGCACCGCACGATCCGCGCCGGCCGTCCGGTCCGCCGAACGGCCTCTCCTGGCTGTCCGCCGACCGGATCGCTGTCCGTCCGCCGGCCCGGCCGACACACCGCAACGGCGCGTTCAGCGTGCCGAGCCGGGCGCCTTCGGCCGCAGGCGGTCCTTGATGACCTGGACGGCCGCTTCCGCGTCGTCCACGGTGACGGTGAAGGTGTGGCCGTCCCACAGCCGCAGGATCAGCCCCTCGCCGCGGCGTACGACGACCGCGGTGCCCTTCTCCGGACGCCAGCGGTAGCCCCAGCCGCCCCAGTGGCGCGGCGTGACGTGCGGGGCGAACTCGGCGCCGGCGACCTGGGAGAGGGGGATGCGGCGGCGGGGCACGCCGATGTGGCCGCAGCGGACCTCCAGGCACTCCTCGTCGACCCTGAGCGCGACGTGCACGAAGGCGAGCGTGCCGAAGAGGACCAGCAGTCCCGCCGCGATGCAGCCGACGACCGCCATGGCCAGCGGGGCGCCGCCGGACTCCCAGGCCGACTCGACGGCCAGCGCGATGCCGAACGCCAGGCAGGCGGCGCCGATGAGGGCCAGGAACCACTGGACCCGGTTGGTGGCACGTCCGGTCCAGACGTGCGGTGGGGGGATGCTCTCGCCGCGGCGACGCCTCATGGATATGAGGTTACTCAGGTTTCGCTGCGTCGGTACCTCGTCGCGCAGAGTGACTGGGCCGACCGGGCGGGCCCGCCGGTCAGCGCGCCGGCGTGACCGCGCGCAGCAGCCGGCCCTCGTCGTAGGCCAGCGCCGGCGCGGGCAGCGTGCCCTCGCGTCCGCTCAGCAGGACGGTGAGGGTGCCTTCGGCGGGCGCGCCGGGGTCGGGCCTGGCGCCGATCCGGCGCAGTGCCTGGGCGGCGACGGCACCGGCGGAGCCGTGCAGGACGAGGCGCGGTCCGGCGGAGCTCTGCACGGCGGCGCGGATGCGTTCGGCGACCAGCTCGTAATGGGTGCAGCCCAGGACGACGGTCGTCACGTCGTCGGGCGTCAGGGTGGCCGCGGCGGCGACGGCCGCGTCGATGGCCGACTCGTCCGCGTGCTCGACGGCGTCGGCGAGCCCCGGGCACGGCACCTCGGTGATCTTCGCTCCGGCGCCGAACTTCTCGATGAGGTCGCGCTGGTAGGCGCTGCCGGTGGTGGCGGGCGTCGCCCAGATCGCCACGGGACCGCCACCGGCCGCGGCGGGCTTGATCGCCGGGACGGTGCCGACGACCGGCACCTCGGGTTCAAGAAGGGCGCGCAGCGCGGGCAGCGCGTGCACGGTGGCGGTGTTGCAGCCGACGATCAGGGCGTCCGGGCGGTGCGCGGCGGCCGCCTCGGCCACGGCGAGGGCGCGTGCGGTGAGGTCCTCGGGGGTGCGCGGGCCCCAGGGCATGCCGTCGGGGTCCAGGGAGAGGATGAGATCGGCGTCCGGTCGCAGGCGCCGTACTACTGCGGTGGCCGCCAGCAGACCGATTCCGGAGTCCATGAGCGCGATCTTCACCCGGCCACCATAGTCGATGCGCCGTCGCGGCCCCTTGTCGTGGGGCAGACTGCGCACGTGAGCGCCGATGTGTGGACTGCCGTCGTGACCGTCGTATCCGCCCTCTCGTTCGCCGCCTGGCTGTGGCTGCTGTTCGCCCGGGGCTTCTTCTGGCGTACGGACGTCCGGCTGCCGGTCCAGGAGGAACCGGACGTGTGGCCGTCCGTCTGCGTCGTCGTCCCGGCGCGCGACGAGGCGGCCGTCCTGCCCGCGAGTCTGCCGTCCCTGCTCGCCCAGGACTATCCGGGGCGCGCGGAGGTCTTCCTGATCGACGACGGCAGCACGGACGGTACGGGGGAACTGGCGTGCGACCTGGCCCGGCGGCGAGAGGGACTGCCGCTCACCGTGGCCTCGCCGGGGGAGCCGCCGGCCGGCTGGACCGGCAAGCTCTGGGCGGTGCGGCACGGCATCGGCCTGGCCCGCGCGCGAGAGCCCGAGTACCTGCTGCTGACGGACGCCGACATCGCCCACGCGCCGGACAGCCTGCGCCGACTGGTGGCGGCGGCCCGCACGGGCGGTCACGACGTCGTCTCGCAGATGGCCCGGCTGCGGGTGGACAGCGTGTGGGAGCGGCTGGTGGTGCCGGCCTTCGTCTACTTCTTCGCGCAGTTGTACCCGTTCCGGTGGATCGGCGGGACGGACGGGAAGAGGGTGACGCGGACGGCGGCCGCGGCGGGCGGCTGTGTGCTGCTGCGCGCCGACACCGCCGAACGGGCCCGGATCCCGGACGCCATCCGGCACGCCGTCATCGACGACGTGGCTCTCGCCCGGGCGGTCAAGGGCGTCGGCGGTCGCGTCTGGCTGGGTCTGGCCGACCGGGTGGACAGCGTCCGTCCGTATCCGCGGCTGCACGACCTGTGGCGGATGGTCTCGCGCAGCGCGTACGCGCAGCTGCGGCACAACCCGTTGGTGCTCGCCGGGACGGTGGCCGGTCTGGCGCTGGTGTACCTGGTGCCGCCGGCGGCGGTGGTCGTGGGCGCGGCGACGGGGAACGCGGCGGCGCTCTTCCCGGGCGCCGCCGCATGGCTCGTGATGGCGGGGACGTACCTGCCGATGCTGCGGTACTACCGGCAGCCGCTGTGGCTCGCCCCGCTGCTGCCGTTCACCGCGCTCCTCTACCTCCTCATGACCGTCGACTCCGCGGTGCAGCACTACCGGGGGCGCGGCGCGGCCTGGAAGGGCCGGACCTACGCCCGTCCGGGCGCCGTGGCCGACGAGGGCTGAGCGTGCGCACGGGGAAGGCCAACGCGCGCCCGGGGAGCGTCACTTCCGGCCGGGGGTCCAGTTCATGCCCCACCCGTAGGCCTGGTCGACCGTCCGTTGCGGGCTCACCCCGCGCTCCGGCACCAGATAGCGGGCCTCGCGCTGGACGACCAGGTCGTCGCCGGTGCCGGTGATCAGTGCGAGGGCGCACACCGTCGAGGGGACCGTGCACTCGTCGAGCGAGAAGTCGATCGGGGCGCCGTACTGCGGCTGGAGGGTGACCGTGGCGTGCAGGTCGGCGAAGGAGCGGGCGCCCTCGTAGATGGTGACGAAGACGAGGATGCGCCGGAAGTACTGCTTGTGGTCGAGGTTGATCGTGAGGTTCTCGCCGGTCGCCACGGCTCCGGTGCGGTCGTCGCCGTCGAGGTGGATGAACGGCGGCCGGTCGAGGGCGCCGTAGGCGTTGCCGAGCGCCTGGACGACGCCCTTGCTGCCGTCGGTGAGTTCGTAAAGGCAGCACAGGTCCAGGTCGAGGTCGTCGTGCATGGCGACCGGGCGGCCGAATTTGCGGGCCCAGCCGGAGAACTGCTTGCGCACCTCCCAGTTGAGGTTGACGCGCATGGCGCCCGAGGTGCCACCCTGCTTGGTGAGCGAGACGGAGGGTGCCGCCTTGGTCAGCGTGACCTTGGTCAGCCGGACCGGTTCGGCGGGGGGTGCCGTCGGCGGGGGCGGCGGGGTGGTGGCCGGCCGGGTCGCGGGCGGGGCCGGGGGTGCCTGCGGGGCGGCCGGGGGTGCCTGCGCGGCGGCCGGAGGTGCCTGCGGGGCGGCCGGGAGCGCCTGTTGCGGCTCGTCCACCGAGATGCCGTAGTCCGTGGCCAGGCCCTCGAGCCCGCGGTCGTAGCCCTGTCCGACGGCGCGGAACTTCCAGGCGCCCTGGCGGCGGTAGAACTCGCCGAGCACGAAGGCCGTCTCCATGGTCGCGCCCGGGTTGTCGAAGCGGGCGGCAACGGTGTTCCGCGCCGCGTCGCGGACCTCGATGTACAGACCGGGGACCTGCCCGAACGTTCCGCCGTCCGCCGAGGCGGCGAGGATGACCGTCTCGATGGCGGGCTCCACGCGCGCGAGGTCGACGAGCAGACTGTCGGTCACCCGGCCGCCGGCGTCCCGCTTGCCCTCGTGGCGGACCGCGCCGGAGGCGTGCGCCGGCTGGTTGTAGAAGACGAAGTCCGCGTCGGACCGGACCTTCCCGCCCACCAGGAGCAGCGCCGAGGCGTCCACGTCGGGCACTCCGGGGCCGGTTCGCCGGCCCAGTTCGACCCGGAGCGCCGTCGTGGGCACCGGGGTGTTCGATCCTTTCGGCATTGACATGTCCGCCCCCATCGCGTGTCATCGAGCCGGGACCGTCCCGGCGGTCCGCCTGTTCTCCGCGCCCAACCTATTCCCCGGCCGCCCGTCGCTCACGAGTGGTGCCGGAAGAGGCCGGGACAACCGCTGGTAACCCGCCCGGAACTCGGCCTTTACCTCAAGATCGCAAGGCGTGTCGCCCCTTTTCGCCGAATTCGCTCGCATTGGGGATGCCCGGTCACTGCGGACACGTAAAACAACCCTCTTATCGGTCTCCCCAACCAGCACATCGTGGGCTTAACTTATGTCCCATGACCTCCCCCCGCTCCACTTATGGCGGCGGCTACTACTCCGCCTCCTTCCCGGACACTCCGATCTACGACTCACTCGTGGCCGAGCGGGGCACCCCGCAGATCGCCCCGATCCGGGTCCCCGCCGCGTACGACGCGCCGGGCAGTCACCTGCCCGCGCTCCCGTCGGCTCTGCCCGCCCTCCCGGCGGGCCCCTCCCAGCCCTCCTACGGTTACCCGCAGCAGGCGCCGCAGCCCGCCCCGCTGCAGCACGCGCCCGCCGCGTACATCCCGCAGCAGGCGACCGCCCCGCGCGGGTACCCCGGCCCCCAGCAGCCTCAGCCGCCCCGCCCTGTGGCGCCCGGCCCGGCGGGGTACGAGGCGATGCGCCCCGCGGCTCCCCGGCCGGCTCCGGCGCCGTATCAGGACCCGTACAACCAGCAGCAGTACCGCGGCTACTGAGCCGTTCCCGGGGGTGTCGGTGCCACCTGGCACGATGACCCCATGGGGAACGCGCGACTGCAGTCGATTCACGTCCATCCGGTCAAGGCGTCCCGGAGCCTGGCGCTCCGGGAGGCCGTCGTGGAGCCCTGGGGGCTGGCCGGAGACCGCCGCTGGATGCTGATCGACGACGGGGGAAAGGTCGTCACGCAACGCGGGCAGCCGCGCATCGCCCTGGTCGCCGCAGAACTGCTGCCCGGCGGCGGCGTCCGGCTGTCCGCATCCGGCCGGGAGCCGGTCGCGGTGCCGGTTCCGCGTGCGGGGACCACCGTGCCGACACAGGTCTTCCGGGACAAGGTCGAGGCGGTGCCCGCCGAGGACGAGGCCGTGCACGCCTGGTGCAGCGCCTTCCTCGAGCAGGACGTCCGGCTGGTCTACCTGGACGACCCCGCCACCCGTCGGCCCGTCGACCCGCGGTACGCACTGCCGGGTGAGACCGTCACCTTCGCCGACGGCTATCCGTTGCTGCTCACCACGACGGCCTCCCTCGACGCCCTCAACTCCCTGATCGCGCGCGGAGAGCACGCGGGCGAGGGCCCGCTGCCCATGAACCGTTTCCGGCCGAACGTGGTCGTCTCCGGCACCGAACCCTGGGCCGAGGACGGCTGGTCCCGCATCACCGTGGGCGAGGTCGCCTTCCGGGTCGCCAAGCCGTGCGGACGCTGCGTCGTGACGACCACCGACCAGGACACCTCGGAGCGCGGCAGGGAGCCCCTGCACACCCTCGGCCTGCACCGCCGCGCCGACGGCAAACTGGTCTTCGGGCAGAACCTGGTCCCCCTCGGCCGCGGCACGATCCGGGTGGGCGACCCGGTGCGGGTCTCCGGATGACGTGCCGCTCCTCCACCGGCCGGTTCAGGTCACCGGCCGGGGCGGGGAACCCGGTCCGCGGCCCGCGCGTTGGGCTTTGTGAGAGGTTCGTGAGAAACCCGGCGGGGGCACGCTCGCGAGAGCGCGCCGCGTGCGCCCCGGGACGGGCGACGAGTGAACGGCCCGGCCGGGGGCGGCGGGGACTGGGAAGGGGGCGCGGCTCGTGCGGGCGATCGGAGGGCTCTGGCGCTGGCGGCACAATCCGCTGTGCCGCCCGACGGACCTGGCCGAGGCGTGGACGGCCCTGGCGGGGCTGCTGCTGATCCTGACCGTGGCTCCCCTCGTCGGCGCTCTCGTGGGCGTCTCGGCGCAGGAGTCCCTGCAGCGGTCGGTGCGTGAACAGCACGAGTCCCGGCACCGGGTGACGGCCACCGTGGTCCGCCCTCTGGAGCGTCCGCCACTGACCGTCGACCCGGAGGGTGCCTCCGGTGGGGACCTGCGCAGCCGGGTGCTCGCCGACTGGACCGCGCCGGACGGCTCGCGGCACGAGGGCTCCCTCATGGCGAGCCTCGACGACCCCGCCCCCGGCGACCACTTCGCGATATGGACCGACGGGCAGGGACGGACGGTGGCCCGCCCGCTGGACGCCGCGACCGCGACGACGCACGCCGTGCTCGCCGGGATCGGCGCCGGGTCGGTGGCCGCGGCCCTGGTCGAGGCCGGCCGGCGGATCGCCGTGCGGCGCATGGTCCACCGCCGGTACGCCCGGCTGGAGCAGGAGTGGGAGCGGGCCGGCCCGGACTGGGGCAGGACCGGCGCGGACAGCTGACGGGCTTCGGCCTCCGGTCAACTCACCACCTGCGCGCACGCTACGGTGGACCGGCCGAACCGAATCGGCGACAACCCGCGTACGACGAGGTGGGGGCACAGCAACGCCATGGCACAGGGCACGGTCCAGGTGACGCACACCGGCACCTCGCGGTGGCGGCGCCGCACGGGTGAGTACGCATCGCTCGCCGCCGCCCTGGAGGCCGCGGCCGACGGTGACGTCCTCACCGTCGCCCCCGGGACCTACCGGGAGAACCTCGTCGTCCACCGGGCGGTGACCCTGCGCGGGCCCGAGGGCGGGCAGGGTTCGGTCCGGATCGCGCCCCTGGACGGCGTCCCGCTGACCGTGCGCGCCTCGGCGGTGATCCAGGACCTGCATGTGGAGGGCCAGGACGCCGCGGCGCCCGCGGTGCTCGTCGAGGACGGTACGCCGGAGCTGCTGGGTCTGAGGGTGGTCGCGCGTTCCGCCTCCGGGATAGAGGTGCGCGGCGGCGCGCGGCCCACGGTGCGGCGTTGCGTCGTCGACAATCCGGCCGGTGCCGGCTTCGCCGTCCTGGACGGCGGGGGCGGCGTGTTCGAGGAGTGCGAGGTCGTCTCCGCGGGGCAGGCGGGCGTCGCGGTGCGCTCCGGCGCGCATCCCCGGCTGGAGCGCTGCCGGGTGCATCACGCCGCGGGTTCGGGCCTGACGGTGACGGGAGAGGGCTCCGCGCTCGAGGCCGTGGGCTGCGAGGTCTACGAGGTGCGGGGCAGCGGCGTGCAGGTCACGAACCGGGCCACCGCTCACCTGACCGACTGCGACGTGCACCGCACCACCGGCGACGGCGTCACCCTCGACACGGACGCGGTGCTCACCCTCGCCGACTGCCGCATCCACGACGTCCCGGAGAACGCGGTCGACCTGCGGTCCCGCTCCGTGCTCACGCTCACCCGCACCAGCGTGCGGCAGTTCGGGCGCAACGGACTGTCGGTGTGGGACCCGGGCACCCGCGTGGACGCCAACCAGTGCGAGATCTTCGACAGCACCGGTGACTACCCGGCGGTCTGGGTCAGCGACGGCGCCACCGCCGTCCTCGACTCCTGCCGGGTGCACGACGTGCCGGACGCGCTGTTCGTCCTGGACCGCGGCTCGCGCGCGGACGTCGTGGACAGCGACCTGTCCCAGGTGCGCAACACCGCGGTGTCGGTGAGCGACGGCGCCACCGCCCAGCTCGACGACTGCCGCATACGGGACGCCGCCACGGGCGCCTGGTTCCGCGACCACGGCAGCGGCGGCACGTTGAACAACTGCACCCTGGACGGCAACCGCACCGGCGTGATCGTCACCAAGGGCGCCGACCCCACCATCGAGCGCTGCACGGTCGACTCCCCCTCGGAGGCCGGCGTCTACGTGTCGGCGGGCGGCCGCGGGAGTTTCCTGAACTGCCGTGTGACCGGCAGCGCCGGCTACGGCTTCCACGTGATCGACGGCTGCCGTACGACGCTGAAGAAGTGCCGCACGGAACGGTGCGCGCGGGGCGGGTACGAGTTCGCGGACGGCGGCGCGGAGGCAGGCCGTGACTCCGGCCCGCTCGTCGAGGACTGCACGAGCGACGAGAGCACCGGCCTGACCGCGCCCGCCGCGCCGGAGCCGGCCGTGCAGACGGTGGGCCAGACCCCCGGCCTGCTGGGCTCCATCCCCGGCCAGCGCAGGACCGAGCAGGAGCCCCTGATCGCCGGTGCGCCCCCGGTGGAGCCGGCGCGGACCTCCAAGGCCGTACTGGGTGAACTGGACGCTCTCGTCGGCCTGGAGAGTGTCAAGCGCGAGGTGCGGGCCCTGACCGACATGATCGAGGTGGGCCGGCGCCGGCAGCAGGCGGGCCTGAAGGCCGCCTCGGTCAAGCGCCACCTGGTGTTCACGGGCTCCCCCGGTACCGGCAAGACGACGGTCGCCCGGCTGTACGGCGAGATCCTCGCCTCCCTCGGAGTACTGGAGAAGGGGCACCTCGTCGAGGTGTCCCGGGTCGACCTGGTCGGCGAGCACATCGGCTCCACGGCGATCCGCACCCAGGAGGCGTTCCAGCGGGCGCACGGCGGCGTGCTGTTCATCGACGAGGCGTACGCGCTCTCCCCCGAGGACGCGGGCCGGGACTTCGGCAAGGAGGCCATCGACACGCTGGTGAAGCTGATGGAGGACCAGCGGGACGCGGTCGTGGTGATCGTCGCGGGCTACACGGCGGAGATGGAACGCTTCCTGTCCGTCAACCCGGGCGTGGCCTCCCGCTTCTCGCGGACCATCACCTTCGGCGACTACGGCCCCGAGGAGCTGCTGCGGATCGTGGAGCAGCAGGCCGACGAGCACGAGTACCGGCTGGCGCCGGGCGCGTCCGAGGCGCTGACGAAGTACTTCACGGAGATCCCGAAGGGCCCGGCCTTCGGCAACGGCCGTACCGCCCGCCAGACGTTCGAGGCGATGGTGGAACGGCACGCGAGCCGGGTCGCCCAGCTGGCCGACCCGAACACGGACGACCTGACCCTGTTGTACGCCGAGGACCTGCCTGAGCTGCCGTAGAGCTCCGGGCGCGACCGCGGACGGAAGTCGGCCTAGCAGTCCCCCGTCCCGCCGTCCGCCGACGGAACGGAAGGGTGACTGCCGGTGTGGCGGGGTGCCGGCACCTCAGGGCGCAGGCGGGCGAGCAGTCGCTGCCGTTCCTCGGCGAAGGCCGGGTCGGCCTGGTAGTCGGAGTGGCCGAGGATCGGCGCGGGCAGCGGGTGGAGTTCGGTGCGGCCGTACGTCAGCGGATCCTTGAGGGGCGGGCGGTCCACCGCGGGGCCCGAGTCTCCGGGCAACCGCATCGGACCGCCGATGGGGTCGGTGCGCCGGTGAAGGTTGCGCCAGCAGTCGACCTCCTCGTGCAGGGAGCCGAGCGCCGCCGGTCCGAAGTGGGCCGGGAACCAGCGGCCGTACAGGCGCTCCAGCGGGGAGCCGTAGGTGAGCAGGGCGACCCGTTTGCGGGCGGACGGCTCCAGTTGCCAGGCCGCCGAGGCGGCCAGCACGCTGCCCTGCGAGTGGCCGGAGATGACCAGCCGCCCACCGGTGGCCCGGGTCCAGGTCGCCATCCGCCAGGTCAGGTCGGGCACCGCGCGCTCCGCGTAGCAGGGCGGCGCGAAGGGGTGGGCGGCGCGCGGCCAGAAGGTGCCGACGTCCCACAGGATCCCGATGGTGCGCCGCGCGGAGGCGTCCTTGTAGGCGCGCCTGCCCCAGGTGACGAAGAGTATGAAGCCGAGGCCGATGAGCCAGGAGCCCAGTGCCTGCGCGGTCTGGGCGGCACCGTGCACGACGGCGTACGTCCCCCGCGCCGCGTCGGCGGGGACCCGGTCGGTCGTCAGGGCGCCCACCAGGGCCCCGGCGCCGAGCAGCAGCGTGGTCGCGGAGACGATGGCCACGAGGAGGGGTGCCCGGTCGGTGAGGGTGGCCAGGGCGCGGGTGAGCGCGATGCGGCGGGTGCGCCCTGGGTCCCCGGCCTCGCCCGGGTGGTCGCCCTCGATGTCGGCCCGTTCGGCGCGGGCGAGACGCCAGGTGTGCCGGGCGAGCGCGGCACAGAGCAGCAGGACGACGACGAGCAGCAACGGGATGACGGACGCCTGCCAGGTCAGCAGGACCGGCGGCCCGTCGATGGAGGTGCCGGTCCCGTCCAGCCAGTCCGAGACGCGCTGGGCGACACCGCCGGACATCACCCCGCCCAGCGCGCAGGCCAGCATGGCGACAGCCGGCCCGCCGAGGCCGCGGATCGCGGCTCGGGCGTCGGGGCGGCTGCGGTGGAGCACGTGGGCGACCACCGCGAGCGCGACGACCAGCAGGCCCTGGACCAGGGCGATGCCGCCGAAGGTCATGTCCCCGGGCAGCCGCCCGGCCGACGACCACCCCGGACGGGCCCAGCCGCCGTACAGCAGGGCCATGACGAACAGGATGAGGGCCGCCAGGGGCAGGAGCCGTACGAGGCGCTCGTCGAGTTCCCGGTCGAGGCGCCGCTCGCTGCGGCCCCGGCGGCAGACCACCGTGACCACTGCGACCGCCCCCGCGACCAGTGCGGTCATCAGGAGCCAGCCCAGCGTGTCGAGCGGCGCGGGGCCGCCCGGCCGGCGGTCGAAGCGGGCCGCCGGTGCGCCGGCCGCCGCGGCCACCGTCAGGAGGGCGGCGGCGGTGTGGGCGGCGCGCAGCCGGGCCACGAGTCGGCGCCCGTACCAGAACCCGGGCTGGTTGAGGGCGGTGCGGGCCTCCTCTCCGAGGCCGGACTGGGGATCGGTTTCGGGGGCGGTGTCCGAGCCGGTCTCGCGGTCCATCGGCTGCTGGGACTCGTACGCCCGCCAGGTGCGCAGCGACAGGTACCACAGCAGTCCGGTGAGCGCGGCGGGCACCGCGGCGGCGAGGGCGAGCCTGCGGCCGGGCGTGCTCCACCAGCCGCCGTCCGACATCACCGGCGACAGGAACCCCAGCCAGGAGTGCCGCTCGGCACAGGCGTGCGTGCCCGCGCACTGCCAGGCCACGAGGTCGAGGGCGACCTCGCAGGCCCCGGCGACCAGCAGGACAGTAAGGGTCAGTCCCGCCAGCCGCACCAGCAGCCCGTAGAGGCGGACCGTCCGGGTCCGGCCGCGCGCCGTGGGCCGCATCCAGTGGGCGAGGTTGACCACCATGAACGGCAGGAGCAGCAGCCACAGGGCGCGGGTGCCGTTACCGGAGGTGAGGTTGCACCACACGTAGGCCTCGGGCACCGGCCGGCCCCGGTAGTCCTCGGGACGTGACTCGGCGTCGGTGTCCTCGGTGCGCCGGAACACGGCCGCGATGTGGTCGCCGGTGACCCGCACGGTCCGTGGGTCGTCCAGCATCTCGGCGGGCGTCGTGCCGCCCACTCCGTGGACCAGGAGCTCCAGGGCGGTGCCGCTTCTCCCGTCTTCCCCGTCACGCGGTCCCGGAGCTTCCCGCTCGCCCGTCCCGGCCCGTCCCTGTGCCTGCTCCACTGTCCGTGCTCCCCCGGTGAACGCGCGTCGGCTGTGTACGTGCGGGCACAAGGATCTCCGCTCGGCGGGCGCCGTACACCCCTCGGCACCGAATCTCCCCGAACTGTGTGACGGGTGAAGCCGGGACGGGACGCGGGTGACATGTGCGCGGCGCGCAGGCGGTGGCGCGGCGCGTACCGGGGCGTGCGAGGATGGGACGTCCGCGCACCGGAGCCGGGGAGTTCCCGATCGGGGCGGGTGCGCCGGGCGTGTCGGGCGGTTTCGCGGCGAAAGGACCGGAGCGTACGTGAGTGAGAATCCGAACCTCCTCGCGGAACAGCGGCGCGCCCTGATCCTGGACGAGGTGCGCCGCCGGGGCGGGGTCCGGGTCAACGAGCTGACCCGCAAGCTCGGCGTGTCGGACATGACGGTCCGCCGCGATCTCGACGCGCTGGCCCGGCAGGGCGTGCTGGAGAAGGTGCACGGCGGCGCGGTCCCGGTGGTGGAGGCGAGCACGCACGAACCGGGATTCGAGGCGAAGTCGGGTCTGGAGCCGACCGCCAAGGAGGACATCGCGCGGGCGGCGGCGGAACTGGTCGCGCCGGGTGCGGCGATCGCGCTGTCGGGCGGTACGACGACGTACGCCCTGGCGCACCGGCTGGTGGACGTGCCGGACCTGACGGTGGTCACCAACTCGGTGCGGGTGGCCGACGTGTTCCACGTGGCGCAGCGCACCTCGGGGGCGCGCCAGGGTGCGGCCACGGTGGTGCTCACCGGCGGTGTGCGCACCCCGTCCGACTCGCTGGTGGGCCCGGTCGCCGACCAGGCGATCGCGACGCTCCACTTCGACGTGCTGTTCCTCGGCGTCCACGGGATATCGGCCGAGGCCGGCCTGTCGACGCCGAACCTCGCGGAGGCGGAGACCAACCGGCGGCTGGTGCAGTCCGCACGGCGTGTCGTGGTGGTCGCCGACCACACCAAGTGGGGTGTCGTGGGCCTGAGTTCCTTCGCGACACTGGAGCAGGTGGACACGCTGGTGACCGACGCGGGGCTGCCGGCGGACGCCCGCGCGGAGATCTCGGAGCATCTGGGGCTGGTGGTGGCGGGCGAGGCGGAGCCGGCCGCGTCCGACTGACCCCCTGTTGGCGTGCCGGGGCCCCGGAGCGCTCGTGCCCGCCCCGGCCCCGCTCGGCGGGCACGGAGAAGCGCTCCCGCCCGCGGGCCCCGCTCCCGAGCGCGGCTCGCCCGCGCCTGCGCCCTGTGGCGCCGCTGACACCCGGCGCGCCCCCGGCTATCGTGGCGCCACCCGCCCGACCGCCCGCGTCCGCGGCTTCACCCGAGGGGGTTGTTGCGTCCATGGTTCACCGTCTGCGTCCGGTGGGGGCCGGCTTCGTCGAGACCGCGCCGGTACGCCTGGTCTTCGCGCGGGAGATCTCGGCCGCCCCGGACCGGGTCTTCCGTGCGCTGGCGGAAGACGTACCGGGCTGGACCGCCTGGTTCTCGGCGGTGACGTTCGCCCGGCCCATCGGGGCGGGAGCGGGGCGCGAGATCCGGCTCAGGGGCGGTACGCGCTTCGTGGAGACGGTGCTGACGGCCCGGCGGCCCGAGGTGTACGCGTACCGCGTCGACGTCACCAACGCGCCCGGTGCCCGTGCCATGGTCGAGGAATGGCGGCTGGCGCCCGCCGGGAGCGGCACGCGCGTGCAGTGGACGTTCGCGGCGGACGGTACGGCGTTGTTCCGCTTCGTGCTCGACCGCGCACGTCCCGGCCTCGGACGGGCCTTCCGGGACGCGGTCACCTCGCTGGACCGGCGACTCGCCCGCCCCTAGCGGGTCCGGCGCGCTCGTCGTCAGCCGGTCCAGGCTCCCGTCCGGAGCAGGGACTCGATCGCCGTCGTGTACGGCTCGATGTCCAGGCCCTGTTCGGCGAGCCAGGCGTCCGAGTAGTACTTGTCGAGGTACCGGTCCCCCGGGTCGCACAGCAGCGTCACCACGCTGCCCTGCCGCCCCTCGGCCACCATCTCGGCGACGATCTTCAGCGCGCTCCACAGCCCGGTGCCCGTGGAGCCGCCCGCCTTGCGGCCGATGGCCCGCTCCAGGGCCCGGACGGCGGCGACGCTCGCGGCGTCGGGGACCTTCATCATGCGGTCGATCGCGCCGGGCACGAAGCTCGGTTCCATCCTGGGCCGGCCGATGCCCTCGATCCGGGAGCCGCAGTCGCAGGTGACGTCCGGATCGCCGGTGGTCCAGCCCTCGAAGAAGCAGGAGTTCTCCGGGTCGGCCACGCAGACGCGCGTGTCGTACTGCATGTAGTGCACGTAGCGCGCGAGGGTCGCCGAGGTGCCGCCGGTGCCGGCCGTGGCGACGATCCACGCCGGTTCGGGGAACCGCTCCAGCCGCAGCTGGCGGAAGATCGACTCGGCGATGTTGTTGTTCCCCCGCCAGTCCGTGGCGCGTTCGGCGTAGGTGAACTGGTCCATGTAGTGACCGCCGGTCTCGGCAGCGAGGCGTGCGGACTCCTCGTACATCCGGCGGGAGTCGTCCACGAAGTGGCACTGTCCGCCGTGGAATTCGATCAGGCGGATCTTCTCCGTGCTGGTCGTGCGCGGCATGACGGCGATGAAGGGCACGCCGATCAGCTTCGCGAAGTACGCCTCGGAGACGGCCGTGGAGCCGCTGGATGCCTCGATCACGGGCCGGTCCGGCCTGATCCAGCCGTTGCACAGGCCGTAGAGGAAGAGTGAGCGGGCGAGCCGGTGTTTGAGGCTGCCGGTGGGGTGCGTCGACTCGTCCTTCAGGTACAGGTCGATGCCCCAGTGTTCGGGCAGCGGGAAGAGGAGCAGGTGGGTGTCGGCCGAGCGGTTGTTGTCGGCCTGGACCTTGCGCACGGCTTCTTTCAGCCATGCCCGGTAGGCGGTGTCGCTGTGGTCGACGTCGAGGGTGGCGCCGGTGCGGTACTGCTGGGTGCTGCTCACGACGGGGCTCCTTACGCTGCGCGCCGACGGCGCCTCGCGCGGCCGACGCCTCGATCATAGGCATCTTCAACACGCTTCTCACCTGCATAAACACACCTTTGGGGGCCTCAAAGACACCTCTGGGGCGGGTAGCGGCGGCCAGGCGGGGGCGCATTCGCGCGAGTGCTCCGGTCGCCTCGGAAAGGGGACGGCGCGCACTGGTGCTGGGCGCGCGGTGCGGGCAGACTGCCAGCGGGCGGGAGCCGACATCCGAGGGTTCCCGCCGCGGGCGCACACTGGAGCACGACACGAGCCGGTACCCGGGCCCGGCGACGGGCACGGTCCGGCAAGCGACGCGCACGAGGGGGCGACGGCATGGCGGAGCCGGAGTTCAGGGCGACGGGGGTGCGGATCGGCAAGCGGCTGCGTTCCCTCACCCGGGCCGGGACGGTCCGGATCAGCGGTGGCAGGGTGGAGTTGCTCACCAGCTACGGCAGTGAGATCGACAGCGCCCCGGTGCAGGCGGTGCGCGCCTCCCGGCCCTGGTTCGCCCCCGAGGACCGCGCCCTGGCCGACCTCAACGGCAAGCGGTACCTGCTCACGCTCGGCGAGCGGGACCCCGCGCCGGGCGAGCCGGGCCCGCCCGCGGCCCGCCGTTTCATCGAGGCGGTGCGCAGGGCGGCCGGGCGACGCGGCTGAAATGTCCGTAACTTGCGGTGCCACACCCCTTGCGTCACGCTGGTCTCACGTCACTCTGGGTTTACCGGCGATAACGCTGCGAACCAGCCCGCCGGCCATGACAGCAGGCGGCGGCGCGCCGCGTGCGCCCTGCTGGATCCGAACTCCGTGTTCTTCCGGACCTCTAGTCGGGGAGTCGCAGCCGTGATCAGTCACCCAAGCAGACACTGCACGGTGGAGCTCCAAGCCCTGCCGTCGCGGATCGGCCAGGTCCGCAGAATCGTATCTGCGCAATTGCGCTACTGGCACATGGATTCCCTGATCGACCGGGCCGCGCTCGGCGTGACGGAATTGTTGACCAACGTCCACCTGCATGCCCGTCCCGACAAGACGTGCACCGTGGAGATAGAGCTGCTCCTTGACCGGCTCACCGTCTCCGTACGCGACCACGACCCGCGGCTGCCCCTGGTGGACGACGCGGAGCCGTTGGCGACGTGCGGGCGCGGGCTCTCCATGGTGGCCGCGATGAGTGAGAGCTGGGGCGCCCGGCCGGACGGTGATTCCGGCAAGGTCGTCTGGTTCACGCTCCCGACGGCCGTTCCCGCCGCACCGCCGGTCGCCGCGCGTCCGCCCCGGCCTCTGGTCGAGGAGGTGCCGGCCACCGCCTTCGCGGAGGTCGAGCACACGGTCGACCTCGGCAGATCCCAACCCGCTCCCGCCCGGTCGGCCGTTGCCGGCTGACCGGGCGGTGACCCTTCGCCGTCCCGCGGGCCGACGGGTCCTCGCCGGCGGTCGACGGGGAGGCGGGCCACACCTCTTGGCGCCGGGCTCCGCGACAGCGGCCCGGCGGTCAGGATCGTGTGCTCCGGTCGTCTGCACCGGCGGCGCTGTCACGCCTCGCGGCGCTCCGGCCGACGGCACTGGCGGAGAGGACATCATGCCTCGCGGTTCACGGCGCCGTTCTCCTCGGTTCGGCGTCGGTGGACGGCCAGGACCACGGCGTGGACCAGACCGGCAAGCGCCAGCACCAGGAGCGCGACGAAGACCGGGTTCACCCAGGCCGGCACCAGGTCGTAGCCGGCGTGACACTTGTCGCGCAGCGGGAACCAGCGCGTGTACTCGTCGAAGTTCGCCCTGCGATACGCCCGGTCGTAGGTCTCGCCCGCTCGGTGGCACGCCTCCTCCGGGTCCAGCGACGCCCCGGCGAGGGAGCCGACGACGTAGGTGACGCCGGCGCCCAGCAGGAGGAGCAGCGCACTCCAGGCGAACCAGGCGGGGCTGCGCCGCCACGTTCCGGAGAACAGCGGACGGCTCCAGCACCAAAGTCCGAACAGGAGGGGCAGGAGAAGCGGGATGAGAACAGCGGCCATGGGACCACTGTGCGGGTTCCCGCCGGTCCTTCGGGCCGCCGCCCGCCGCGCGGCCCGCTCGCGGTAGGTGGCCAGGTTCTCCGTGCACCGGGCGGCCAGGCTGTTCTCCAGGCCGATGAGGGTGAGTCGGCGGTCGCAGCATCCCCGGCGGAACGGGCGACTCCTGCTTCGAGGATCGCTCGGCCGGCGGACTGCGCAGGCAGGCGTCGACGCGGAAACGGCGGTCGGGCCGAGGGCCCGCTCCCAGATGGGAAGCGGGCCCTCGCAGGTGGTGTTTGGCAACCCCGTGAGGTCACTCGGTCGCGATGGCGCGCAGGACGTCCATTCACGGCATCGACGACCCGGGCGGCGGCCCGGACGGAGGTCGTCGTGGTCATGCCGCACCACCCTTGCCCGTCCGGCCGAACCGCTCGTCCAGCACCGACAGCCGGCGCCAGTACTCGTCCTCGTCGATCTCTCCGGAGGCGAAGCGGTGGCCGAGCACGGTGATCGGTGAGTGGTCCTCGACGGTGGGCGGCCGGCCGGGGCCGCGGCGGCCGTGCCGGGCGGTGCGGCGCAGCAGGGAGATGCCGCCGACGATGATCAGCGCCCAGATCAGGGGGAAGAGCAGGATCCAGGGTCCGGGCCCGCCGTCGCCGAAGTGTGCCAGGGTCTGCATGTCGTCCAACTCCTCGGTGCGATGTCCTTCGTGTCGCTTCCGAGCGTCGTCCCGGCAGGGGGTGCGGGGCGTCGTACGGCCGGCGGCAGTGCGCGTACCGCGCGGGGAGTACTCCGGCCGTCCGCCCGTGCTTCCCGCATTCCTCGACTTCTGTAACTACTGGTATGTACAGTGCGGGCATGAGCACGTCGGAGCGACTGATCGAGTCCACCCGTGAGCTGCTGTGGGAGCGCGGCTACGTGGGCACCAGCCCCAAGGCGATCCTGGAGCGCTCGGGCGCGGGGCAGGGCAGCATGTACCACCATTTCAAGGGCAAGCCCGATCTCGCGCTGGCGGCGATCCGCCGCACCGCCGAGGAGATGCGGGCTACCGCGGAGGGAGTACTGAGCGGCCCGGGCACGCCGTACGAGCGGGTCGAGGCGTATCTGCGGCGCGAGCGCGACGTGCTGCGCGGCTGCCCGGTCGGGCGGCTGACGATGGACCCGGAGGTGATCGCCGACGAGGCCCTGCGCGCGCCCGTGGACGAGACGCTGGACTGGCTGCGGGAGCGGCTCGCCCAGATCGTCGAGGAGGGCAAGGAGTCGGGCGAGTTCGCGCCCTCGCTGGACGGGGAGGAGATCGCGGCGACGGTCGTCGCGACCGTCCAGGGCGGCTACGTACTCGCCCGCGCGTCCGGCTCCCCCGCCGCCTTCGACGCGGCCGTCCGCGGCCTGCTCGCCCTGCTCGCGCCGCCGAACGCCGGTAACCGCTAGCGGACTTCACACCTCTGGGGACTTCCCGTGCACGCCATGCAGTACGAGTTCACCCTGCCCGTCGGTTACGGGACGGACGTCATCCGGGAGCGGGTCGCCCGCACCGGGCACCTGCTGGACGACTGGCCCGGTCTCGGGCTCAAGGCGTACCTGCTGCGCGAGCGCGGGGTGCACGGCTCACCGGTCGACCAGTACGCGCCGTTCTACCTCTGGAACACGACGGACGGCATGAACTCCTTCCTCTGGGAGGGCGCCTTCCAGCGGCCCACCGACGACTTCGGCCGGCCGGCGGTCCGGCAGTGGACGGGCCTCGCCTACGAGGAGGGCGGCGCCGCCCGCTCCCCCGCGCGCACGGCGGTACGGCGGCGGCGACCGGTGCCGGAGGGGATGCCGCTGTCGGAGGTGGCGGCCGGGGCCGTACGGGAGACCGAGCGGCTGGCGGGCAAAAAGGGGACGCTGCTCGCGGCGGCGGTCGTGGACACCGCCCGCTGGGAGCTGGTCCATTTCTCGCTGCACGCGCACGACACCCCGCGCGAGGGCGAGGGTGACGTCTTCCAGGTGCTGCACCTGTCGGGTCCGGAGCGGGCGCGGTTGCCTCGGGGGCGGCAGTGGTGAGCGCGGTGCGCACGGTCCTCGGGGACGTGGCACCCGGGGAGCTGGGCGTGTGCGACGCGCACGACCACGTGTTCTTCGCCAGTCCCCGGCTGCCCGGCGAGGAACTGCGGAGCGTGACCGCGGCCCGTGCGGAGCTCACCGCGTTCCGCGAGCGGGGCGGCGGGACGGTGGTGCAGTGGACGCCGTACGGTCTGGGCAGACGGGCCGCCGACCTGCCCGCGTTGTCCCGGGAGACCGGCGTGCACCTGGTGGCCGCGACGGGGCTGCACCAGGACGTCCATTACGCCGAGGACGTGCTCGCCCCGCTGCGGGGCAGGGCGGCGGAGGTCTTCGTCGCCGAACTGACCGAGGGCATCGGCACGTCGGGCGTTCGGGCGGGCCTCATCAAGGTGGCGGGCGGCTTCCACGTACTGGACGCGCACGCGCGGTGGGCCATGTCGGCGGCGGCCGAGGCGCACCACGCGACGGGGGCGCCCATAGCGGTGCATCTGGAACTGGGCACGGGCGCGCCGGACGTACTGGAGCTGCTGTGCGGCGAGCTGGGCGTGCCGCCGCACCGGGTGGTTCTCGGTCACCTCAACCGCTCCCCCGACCCCGTGGCGCACCGGGAGGCCGCCGCGTCGGGGTGCTACCTGGCCTTCGACGGACCGTCGCGGGCCCACCACGCCACCGACTGGCGGATGCCGCGGGCCGTACAGGACCTCGTCGAGGCGGGTCACGGCGACCGGATCCTGCTCGGCGGCGACACCACGACGGCCGCCGCGCGGTCGGTCGACGGCGGGCCGGGGATGCCCCACCTGCTGCACCGGGTGGCGCCCCGGCTCGCGCTCGCCGTGGGTGAGGAGCTGGTGCGGCGGGTTCTCGTCGCCAATCCCGCGCGGGCCTTCGCAGTGGAGTGGCGCTGAGCCCGGCCGCACGGAATTCACCCACCTCACCCGACGGGAGGACCCACCATGCCCTTCGTCCGGATCGACGCGCACGCGACCGGCCCCGACCGCCTCGACGCGCTCGGCCGTGCCGTGCACGACGCCCTGGTCGAGACGCTCGGCATCCCGCCCGACGACCGGTTCCAGGTCCTGACCGGCCACGACGGCGTCGGCGGCGGCGCGCTGCGCTGGGACGACTACGCGGGCGTCCACCGGGACGAGGGCATCGTGTTCGTCGCGATCACCCTGCGGTCGGGGCGTCCGGCCGAACGGAAGCAGGCGCTGTACCGGCGGATCGCCGAACTCGCCGAGGCGTACGCCGGGACCGAGCCCCGCAACGTCTTCGTCACCCTGACGGAGAACGCCGACGCCGACTGGTCACTGGGCCACGGACTCGCCCAGTACGTGACGTGATCGCGTCTCCGGGATCAACGGCCTAGGCTCGCGGACATGTTGAGACTCGGTATCCCTGTCATCGGCGTCACCGACATCCCGCGCGCGGTGGAGTTCTGGACGGCGGCGCTGGACCTGGTCGTCACCGACGAGTGGACGAGCGAGACCTGGCGGACCCTGGAGCACGCCGACGGTTCCGGACGGGCCCTCGGGCTGCTGTACAGCGAGTCGCCGGCCGAGCCCCGGCCCCGGCTCCATCTGGACCTGTTCACGGACTCGGCCGAGGAACAGCGGGCGGAGGTGCGGCGGCTGATCGGTCTCGGTGCGCGGGCCGTCGACTGGGAGCTGTACCCGCCCGACCCGGACTTCGTCGTCCTCGCCGACCCGGACGGCAACATCTTCTGCGTCGTCGACCTCAGCCACGCACCGAGCGGCGGCGACCGCCCGACGGCCTGAGGAGGGCGGCCGCGTCGCTCACGCGAGTGCGCCCAGCGGGTCGTCCAGGACCGGCTGCCAGGCCAGTTCGGCGGCGCCGACCAGGCTGTTGTGGTCCAGGCCGCAGGGCAGGATGGGCACGCCGCCGCTCTGGCCCCACAGGCTGCGGTCGGCGACGACGGCGCGCAGTCGCCCGGGGTCGGCGTCGAGGAGCGCGCGGTGGAGTCCGCCGAGGACGATGCGGTCCGGGTTGAGGATGTTCACCAGCCCGGCGAGGCCCAGACCGAGGCGGTCGATGAGGGTCTCGGTGGCGGTGCGGACGGCGGGGTCGGCGTAGTGGCCGCGGATCAGGTCGTAGGACTGCTGGAGCAGGGACACCTCCGGTCCCGGCTCGCGGCCGGCCGCGGTAAGGAAGGCCAGCGGGTCGGTCTCCACGTCCAGACAGCCCCGGCTGCCGCAGTGGCAGGGGCCGCCGTCGGGGTTGACGGTGAGGTGGCCGACCTCCAGGGCGAGACCGGAACTGCCGCTGTGCAGGCGGCCGTCCAGGACGAGGGCGCCGCCGACGCCCCGGTGGCCGGTGGCCACGCACAGCAGGTCGCGGGCGCCGCGCCCGGCGCCGTGCCGGTGCTCGGCGAGCGCGGCGAGGTTGACGTCGTTGGCGGCGAACGCGGGGCCGTCGATGCCGGCCGCGCGGATCTGTTCGGCGAAGATCCGCCGCACGGGCGCGCCCGCCGGCCAGGCGAGGTGGAGGGGGTTGAGGGCCAGGCCCTCCGGCTCCGCCACGGCCGACGGCACGGCGAGGCCCGCGCCCACGCAGCGCCGTCCGGTCTCCCGCAGGAGTTCCGCTCCGGCCTCGACGACGGAGCCCAGCACCTTCGCCGGGTCGGCGTCGACGACCTCGCAGCCGGGCGCGGTGGCGACGATCCGGCCGCCGAGACCGACCAGCGCCGCGCGGAACCCGTCGGCGTGGACCTGGGCGGCGAGGGCGACCGGCCCGCCCTCGGCGACGGCGAGCCGGTGCGAGGGCCGGCCCTGGGAACCGGCCGCCGCGCCGGGGCGGGCGTCGACCCGGATCAGACCGAGCGCCTCCAGTTCGGCGGCGACCGCACCGGCCGTGGCCCGGGTCACGCCGAGTTCCGCGGTCAGGACGGCGCGGGTGGGGGCGCGTCCGGTGTGCACGAGCTCCAGCGCGGGTCCGAGCGCACCGCGCCCCCGGTCCAACCGCGCCCTCGAGGTGGTCCCTTCCCCCGCCGTCCGGGGGTCCGCCTTGCCGCTCATGAGGGGGAGTCTCCCATGATCCGCGGCCCCGGGCGCCTACCGGCCACTGACCCGGAGCGTGATGTTCAGCCGCCCCGTGAGCCCCAACTCGGGCGGTGCGGTGCCCGGGTGCACGCGCGGCACCCCGTGGTACGCGAGACGGGACGGCCCGCCGAAGACGAACAGGTCGCCGCTGCGCAGCTCGACGTCGGTCCAGGGGCGGGTCCGGGTGTCGGGGTTGCCGAAGCGGAAGACACAGGTGTCGCCGAGGCTCAGGGAGACCACGGGCGCGTCGGACCGCTCGTCGGCGTCGCGGTGCATGCCCATGCGGGCGTCGGCGTCGTAGAAGTTGATCAGCGCGATGTCGTACGGCTCCGAGGACGTCGCCCCCGCGCCGAGCGCGTCGGTCACCGCCCGGCGGCCTAGTTCGCCGAGCCGGTCCGGGAAGGGTTTCACGGGGGCGCCGTCGCCGTCGACGGCGGTGCGCGCGTAGGCGTACGGGTACCAGTGCCATCCGAGGCACACCTGCCGGGCGGTCATGGTGCCGCCGCCCGGGGTGCGGACCGTGCGCAGTCCGGCCGGCGGGCGGGCCCACTCGCGGCAGGCGTCCAACAGCTCGCGCTGCAGTGCGGGCTCCAGCCAGTCGGGTACGTGCACGGCGCCGGGCGCGATCACGGCGCGCGCCCGGGGGAACAGCTCGGCCTCCATCCCTCCATCCTCCCCGACACGGCGTGAGCTGCGGCTCGGCTAGCCTGGACACACGATGAACGACCGCACCGACCGTATGACCACGCCCTGGGGCGAGCACGTACTCACCCGCTTCCCCGAGGACCCGCGCGACCGGCTCCGGGCCTGGGACGCCTCCGACGCGTACCTGCTCGGTCATCTCGCGGAGCGGGAGGTCCCGCTGTCCGGCACGGTCGTGGTCGTCGGCGACCGCTGGGGCGCCCTGGTGACGGCGCTGGCCGAGCACCGTCCCGTTCAGATCACCGACTCCCACCTCGCCCGGGAGGCGACCCGCGCCAATCTGGAGCGGGCGGGCGTCGAGCCGGGCTCCGTGCGGCTGCTCACCACGCAGGATCCGCCGCCGGAGCGGATCGACGTGCTGCTGGTGCGGGTGCCCAAGAGCCTGGCGCTCCTGGAGGACCAGCTGCTGCGGCTGGCGCCGGCCCTGCACGAGGGCACGGTCGTGGTCGGCACCGGGATGGTGAAGGAGATCCACACCTCGACGCTGCGGTTGTTCGAGCGGATCGTGGGACCGACCCGTACCTCGCTGGCCGTGAAGAAGGCCCGGCTCATCTTCTCGACCCCGGACCTCTCGCTGAAGCGGCCCGCCAACCCCTGGCCGCTGCGCTACCGGCTCCCCGACGACGTCGGTCCCGTGTCCGGACGGACCGTCGTCAACCACGCCGGTGTCTTCTGCGCCGACCGGCTCGACATCGGCACCCGGTTCTTCCTCGGGCACCTGCCGGACGGCGGTGGCTTCCGGCGGGTGGTGGACCTGGGCTGCGGCAACGGCGTGGTCGGTACGGCGGTGGCGCTGGCCGACCCGGACGCCGAGGTGCTGTTCACCGACGAGTCCTTCCAGGCCGTGGCGTCCGCGGAGGCCACGTACGAGGCGAGCGGGGCGGCGGGGCGGGCCGAGTTCCGGGTCGCCGACGGGCTGGCCGGGGTGCCGGACGGCAGTGTCGACCTGGTGCTGAACAACCCGCCCTTCCACTCCCACCAGGCGACGACGGACGCCACCGCGCGGCGGATGTTCGGCGGGGCGCGGCGCGTGCTGCGCCCCGGCGGTGAGCTGTGGGTGGTCGGCAACCGGCACCTCGGCTACCACGTCGCACTGCGGCGGTTGTTCGGCAACAGCGAACTGGTCGCGAGCGACCCCAAGTTCGTGGTGCTGAGGGCGGTCAGGAAGTAGCCCGGGCGACCACCCCGACGAGCGTCGCCACCGTGCGCACCATGGCCTCCCGTCCGGCGGTGAGGTAGCCGCGGGAGTCGGCCGCTTCGGGACGGGCGGCCAGGTACTCCCTGATCGCGCCGGTCATGGCGAGGTTGAGCGCGGTGCCGACGTTGACCTTGGAGATGCCGCCCGCAACGGCGGCGGTGAGTTCGCCGTCCGGTACGCCGGAGGAACCGTGCAGCACGAGCGGCACCTCCAGCGCGCCGGACAGTTCCTTGAGCAGGTCGTGGTCGAGGGCCGCGGTGCGGGTGGTCATGGCGTGGGAGCTGCCGACGGCGACGGCCAGGGCGTCCACACCGGAGTCGGCGACGAAGGCGCGCGCCTCGGTGGGGTCGGTGCGGGCGCCGGGCGCGTGGGCGTCGAGCGGCGGTGCGCCGTTCTTGCCGCCGACCTCCCCCAGCTCCGCCTCGATCCACAGCCCCCGGGCGTGCGCCCAGTCGGCGGCGGCCCGGGTCGCCGCGAGGTTCTCCGCGTACGGCAGCCGCGAGGCGTCGTACATCACGGAGCTGAACCCGGCGTCCGGGGCCTGGCGCAGCAGGCCGTCGCTCTGGACGTGGTCGAGGTGCAGGGCGACCGGCACGGCGGCGCCCTCGGCAGCGGCGACGGCCGCGCGGGCCAGCGGCAGCAGGCGGCCGTAGCGGTACTTGACGGCGTTCTCGCTGACCTGGAGGACGACGGGCGTGCGCACGGACTCGGCGCCCGCTATGACGGCCTCGACGTGCTCCAGGGTGATGACGTTGAAGGCGGCGACGGCGGAGCGCGCGGCTGCGGCGCGGGCCACCAGGTCGCCGGTCGTGGCGAGGGGCACGGTCTCTCTCTTTCCCGGGTGCCGGAGCGCGGGTGTCGGGCGGGCGTCAGGGGGCGAGGATCACCGAGCGGGTGAGGTGGCGGGGCCGGTCCGGGTCGAGGCCGCGGGCGGCGGCGACGGCGACGGCCAGGCGCTGGGCGCGGACCAGTTCGGCGAGCGGGTCGAGGTCGCCGGGCACCCATGTCGCGCCGGTGTCCCGGACCTGGCCGGCCAGTCCGTCGGGGGCCTCGCCGAACATCCAGGTGGCCGTGCCGGCGGTGCTGATGCTGATGGGTCCGTGTCGGTACTCCATGGCCGGGTATGCCTCGGTCCAGGACAGGGAGGCCTCGCGCATCTTCAGGCCGGCCTCGTTGGCCAGTCCGACGGTCCAGCCCCGGCCGAGGAAGGTGAACTGGGTGCACTCGACGAGCCCTTCGGGCAGTTCGGCCGCGAGTGCGGCGCGGGCGTCGGCGACGACCGCGTCGGTGTGCAGGCCCAGGTGGGCGCGGAGCAGGGTCAGGGCGGTGGTGGCGAACCGGGTCTGCACGACGGAGCGTTCGTCGGCGAAGTCGAGCACGACCACGTCGTCGGCGGCGGTCATGACGGGCGTCCCCGGGTCGGCCGTGAGCGCGACCGTGCGGGTGCGGCCCTTCAACTCGGTGAGCAGTTCCAGTACTTCGGTGGTGGTGCCGGAGCGGGTGAGGGCGACGACGCGGTCGTACGCGCGGCCCCGCGGGAACTCGGAGGCGGCGAACGCGTCGGTCTCGCCCCGGCCGGCCTCCTCGCGCAGCGCCGCGGCCGACTGGGCCATGAAGTACGAGGTTCCGCAGCCGACGATCGCCACCCGCTCCCCCGCCGTCGGGAGCACCGCCGCGTGCCGTGCCGCCTCGGCGGCGGCGCGTGTCCAGCACTCGGGCTGGCTGTTGAGCTCGTCCTCGACGTACGTCATGACGCACACTCCCCGATCACTGAGCATTCTGATTGTTCCTGCAAGGTATAGCCATCTTTCAAGCACAATCAAGCAATTCGAGGGAAGAGTGCGGTGCGCTAGGGTCGGCGGGAGATCGAGGAACGGAGGCGCGGATGTCGCGCGACGCCCGCTGGAAGGCGCTGCTGGAGCTGCTCGTCGAGCGCGGCCGGCTGGACGTCGAGGAGGCGGCGGCGGAGCTGGAGGTCTCGGCCGCGACGATCCGCCGTGACTTCGACAGGCTCGCGGAGCAGCAGATGCTGGTGCGCACCCGCGGCGGCGCGGTCGTGCACGGGGTGTCGTACGAGCTGCCGCTGCGCTACAAGACGGCCCGTCACGCCTCGCAGAAGCAGCGCGTCGCGCAGGCGGTCGCGGGCCTGGTGGCGCCGGGCGAGGCGGTGGGTCTGACCGGGGGCACGACCACGACCGAGGTGGCGCGCGCCCTGGCCGTGCGGGCCGACCTGGCTTCGGGGACGCCGGCGCTGACCGTGGTCACCAACGCGCTCAACATCGCCAACGAACTGGCCGTCCGGCCGCAGTTCAAGATCGTGGTGACGGGCGGGGTGGCCCGGGCGCAGTCGTACGAGCTGATCGGGCCGCTCGCGGACGGGGTGCTGGGGCAGGTGACGGTGGACGTGGCGGTGCTGGGCGTCGTCGCCTTCGACGTCGCGCACGGCGCCGCGGCCCACGACGAGGCGGAGGCCGCGATCAACCGGCTCCTGTGCGAGCGCGCCGAGCGCGTGGTCGTCGCCGCCGACTCCAGCAAACTGGGCCGGCGGGCGTTCGCCCGGATCTGCGCGACCGAATCGGTGGACACGCTGGTCACGGACGGGGCGGCCGACCCGGACCTGGTGCGGCGTTTCGAGGAGGCCGGGGTCCGGGTCGTCCTGGCCTGAGGGGCCGACGGGTTCCCGCGGGGATGCCGGCCGTCAGTGCCCGTGGCCGTCGGAGTGTTCCGGGGTGGCATCCGGGGCCGGGTCCCGGTCCCCCGCGTCCGGCGCCGGTCCGACCCGAACGGTGAACGCCGCGGTGCGGACCTCGCCCTGGTGCCGGAAGTCCAGGAAGAGACGGTAGGTGCCGGCGCTGGGCGCGGTGGCCGTGAAGGAGATCTCCGGGCCGGGCCTGGTCGCGCCGTCGCCCGGTTCTCCGTTCGGGTGGACGTGGAGGTAGGCGAGGTCGCCGGAGCGCAGGGCGACCAGATGGCCGTAGGCGCCGAGGTAGGGCTGGAGGTCGGTGACGGGTTCGCCGTCGCGGGAGACCTTCAGCTTGAGCTCTCCCGCCTTGCCCGGCCGCAGGGAGCCGGCGAGTTCGACCCGGTAGCCGTCGGTCGTGACCGCGCTGTCCGGGGCCGGGAGGCGCGCGGGCTCGTAGCGCCCGGAGGCGGCGAGGTCGGCGCCGAGGGTGAGGTTCTCCGCGCCCTTCGTCGCCGGGGTGAAGTCGGCGAAGACGCGGTAGCCGCCGGCGCTGGGCAGGTCGACGAGGGTGCTCCAGGTGCCGTCGGCGGCGCGGGTGGGGTGCAGGTGGCGGTAGGTGACCAGGTCGCGTGAGGCCACGATGAGGTGCAGTTCCTTGTCGTGTTCGCGCCGGTAGGACGTGACGGCGTCGCCGCTCGCGTCCCGGACGGTGAAGCGCAGCTCGGCCCGCTGACCGGCGGTGACGCGTGGGGTGGCGAGGTCCAGGGTGTAGCCCTTGTCGGAGATCTGCAGCCCGCCGGCCGGCGTGGCGCCGTGTCCTGCGTCGGGTTCGGGCGAGGGCCGGCGGTGCTCGTCGTGCGGCGCGGGCGTGCTCTCGGCGACGACCGGTTCGGCCATGCTGCCGACGCCGTACGCGGTGCCGAAGGTGGCGGCCAGCGCGGCGGCGAACGCGGTGATCCTCAGTCCGGTGTGCATGGTGGGTCACTCCTCGAATCCCGGGGCCTCCGGATCGCGGGAGACCTCTTCATGCACTTCACAATACCCCTAGGGGGTACCTAGTCAAGAGAATGAGGCGCTTGCTTTCGGTACCCCCCAGGGGTATACATGACCTCGGCAGCGATACCCCCGTCAGGTATCGGCATCGGGATCCGTGTCAGGAGCAGCCATGACCACCAGTACGACCGGCGCACCGGCCGAGGTAGAACTCACCATCGGCGGCATGACCTGCGCCTCGTGTGCAGCCCGGATCGAGAAGAAGCTCAACCGGATGGACGGGGTCACCGCCACGGTCAACTACGCGACGGAGAAAGCCAAGGTCAGTTACGGCGATGGCGTGTCCGTACCGGAGCTGATCGCCACCGTCGAGGCGACCGGTTACACGGCCCGCGAGCCCGAGCCGGTGCGCGCCGATCCCCCGCCCGGGCCGGAGAGCGAGGGGGCCGACGACGAGCTGCGGCCGCTGAGGGAACGGCTGGTCACCGCCGTGGTACTGGCCGTCCCGGTCATCGCGATGGCGATGGTGCCGGCGTTGCAGTTCGAGTACTGGCAGTGGTTGTCGCTGACGCTGGCGGCGCCCGTCGTGACCTACGCCGCCTGGCCCTTCCACAAGGCCGCCGTCACCAACGCCCGGCACGGTGCGGCCACCATGGACACGCTGATCTCGGTGGGCACGTCGGCGGCGTTCCTGTGGTCACTGTGGGCGCTCTTCTTCGGCACCGCCGGCACCCCCGGCATGACGCACCCCTTCGAACTGACCATCGCCCGCGCTGACGGTGCCGGGAACATCTACCTGGAGGCCGCCGCCGGCGTGACCGCCTTCATCCTGGCCGGCCGCTACTTCGAGGCCCGCTCCAAGCGCAGGGCGGGGGCCGCGCTGAAGGCGCTGCTGGAACTCGGCGCCAAGGACGTCACGGTGCTGCGGGACGGCCGCGAGGAGCTGATCCCGGTCGGTGAACTGAGGGTCGGGGACCGTTTCCTGGTCCGCCCGGGCGAGAAGATCGCGACCGACGGCACGGTCGTCGAGGGCACCTCGGCGGTCGACGCGTCGATGCTCACCGGCGAGTCGGTGCCGGCCGAGGTCGGCGTGGGCGACGCGGTCACCGGTGCGACCGTGAACGCGGGCGGGCGGCTGCTCGTCGAGGCCACCCGGGTCGGCTCCGACACGCAGCTCGCGCGGATGGCGAAGCTGGTGGAGGACGCGCAGAACGGCAAGGCCGCCGCCCAGCGGCTCGCCGACCGCGTCTCCGGTGTCTTCGTCCCCGTCGTCATCGCCCTCGCGCTGGCCACCCTCGGCTTCTGGATCGGCAACGGCGCCGGAATGACCGCCGCGTTCACCGCCGCCGTGGCGGTCCTGATCATCGCCTGCCCCTGCGCGCTGGGCCTGGCCACGCCGACCGCGCTGATGGTCGGCACCGGGCGCGGCGCCCAGCTCGGCATCCTCATCAAGGGCCCGGAGGTGCTGGAGTCCACCCGCGAGGTCGACACCATCGTCCTGGACAAGACCGGCACCGTCACCACCGGCCGCATGACGCTGCTCGCCGTGCACACCGCCGACAACACCGAGGAGGCCGAGGTACTTCGGCTGGCGGGTGCCCTGGAGCACGCCTCCGAGCACCCGATCGCCCGCGCGGTCGCCGACGGAGCGCTTCAGAAGCTGGGCGCGCTGCCCACGCCCGAGGACTTCGCCAACGTTCCGGGGCTCGGTGTGCAGGGCGTTGTCGACGGCCACGCCGTCCTGGTGGGCCGCGAGAAGCTCCTGGCCGAGTGGGCCATGCAGCTGCCCGCCGGACTGGCGCGGGCCAAGGCCGGTGCCGAGGCCGCGGGCCGGACCGCGATCGCCGTCGCCTGGGACGGCGAGGCCAGGGCGGTCCTGGAGGTCGCCGACGCGGTCAAGGACACCAGCGCCGAAGCCATCGGCCGGCTGCGCGCCCTGGGCATGACCCCGATGCTCCTCACCGGGGACAACAGGGCCGTCGCCGAGGCGGTGGCCGCGGAGGTCGGCATCGCTCCCGAGCACGTCGTCGCCGAGGTCATGCCCGAGGACAAGGTCGACGTCGTCAAGCGCCTCCAGGCCGAGGGCCGTTCGGTGGCGATGGTCGGCGACGGGGTCAACGACGCCGCCGCCCTGGCCCAGGCCGATCTGGGACTGGCCATGGGCACCGGCACCGACGCCGCCATCGAGGCCGGCGACCTGACCCTGGTCCGCGGCGACCTGCGCGCCGCCGCCGACGCGATCCGGCTGGCCCGCAAGACGCTGGGCACCATCAAGTCCAACCTCTTCTGGGCCTTCGCCTACAACGTCGCCGCCCTGCCGCTGGCCGCGGCCGGCCTGCTCAACCCGATGATCGCCGGAGCGGCCATGGCCTTCTCGTCGGTCTTCGTCGTGGGCAACTCACTGCGGCTGCGCGGTTTCGAGGCCGCGAGGTGACCGTCCCCACGCCCAGCCGTCGGCCGGCCCACCCGGGCCGGCCGACGGCCTGTGTGCCCCTCGTTCCTCACCCGGCGGGACACGGAGACCGGGAACGCCGCCGGACGACCGCCCGCGAGGGTCCGCGAGGCCCGGCGGGCGCGCCGTCCCCCGTACGGGCGCCGCCGACGCGCCGTGCGAGCGGGGACGGAACAGGCTGGTACGCCGACGGACCCGGCGCCTTCGGCGCCGCCCGGCCCCCATCGCCCCGCGGAGCAGGAGCCCATGACCGAACCGACCAACGCCGACGGGGACACCAGGGGCCCGCTCGCGCCGGCCCCGGCGCCGGGCCGTTCCCGCGGCCGGACCCTCGACGCCGTACTCGGTGATCTGCGTGCCGTGGACGGGGCGCTGTACGCGGCGGTGGCCGCCACGTCCACGCCCACGCTGGACCGTGCGCTGCGCCGGCTGTCGAACGCGGCCGACCACTCGAAGATCTCACTCTCGATCGCCGCCGCGCTCGCGACGGCCGGCGCCCGGCCACGACGGGCCGCCCTGGTCGGGCTCGGGGCGGTCGCCATGACGTCGGCCGCCTCGAACCTGCTGGGCAAGCGTCTGGTGCGCAGGGCGCGGCCGGACCGTGAGGCGGCGCGGGTCACGGTCGACCGGTACGTGCCGATGCCGGCGTCGGCGTCGTTCCCGTCCGGGCACACCGCCTCCGCGGTCGCGTTCGCCACGGCGGTCGGCGTGGTCCTGCCCGTGGCGGCCGTGCCGCTCGGTGCGCTGGCGGGCGCCGTCGGCTACTCGCGGGTCCACACCGGCGTGCACTACCCCGGGGATGTCGCCGCGGGCGCCGTCCTGGGCATCGCGGGGGCGGCCGCCGCGCTGGCGGCAGCGGCGGCCTCCCCGGTGCCGGACCTGCGGTCGGTCTACTCGCCGCCGCGGGCACCTTCCCGTGCGCGAACGTGGCGGCCCCGTCAGCCGAAGGCCCTCACGGCCTGGACGCCGAAGGTGCCGGCGTCCTTGTAGTTGCGGTAGCCGAAGTCGTGGCGCGCGCAGGAGTTGCTGAAGGGGAAGCCGCACGGGTTGTCCGGCAAGGAGGAGCAGCAGTCGGTGGTCCAGTCGAACCCGTAGGCGACCCGGCGGGCGGCCCGGCGTTGTAGCTCGACGCGCTGGTCTGCGTCCAGCTCGCGAGTACCCGCGATTTTTCGGCGGGAGCGGCGTCGGCGGTCGCGGCGGTGGCGAAGACGGTGGTCATTCCCTCAACTCCCGTGCGTGCGCCGTACGTCGACCGCCGTGAGCGCCAACGCCAGCGGTCCGGGGGCCAGGAACGCCAGCGGCACCAGCATCCAGGCGCACAGCGCCGCCGTCGCCACCGCGAGCAGCACCAGGGTGCTGCCGCCCGCGTCCCGTACGGAGTCACCGGCGGCGGCCCGCACGGCGGCCGGCCAGTCGGAGAGCGACTCGGGGCGGGCACAGGCCCGCAGCCCCACCAGTACGGCGCCCGCACCGATCACGACCGCCGCTCCCGCGAAGAGCCGCGCACCGGGCAGCCCGGCCCCCGCGAGCGCCAGGTCGGCGGCGAACAGCAGCAGGCCGGCCAGGAGGACCGTCCCCGCCGCCAGGTCGCCGGCCCGCAACCGCCGCCGCAGCAGGGCGAAGTACGGCCCGGCGCCGGCGGGCCGGTCCTCCCCCGCTCCCCGCAGCACCGCGCACGCCGTGGACAGCGCGGCGGGCGCGGTCAGCAGGGGGAGGCAGGACAGGGCGGTGGCGAGGCCGACACTCAGCACGTCGGCGAACAGGGTCATCCGCGGCCCGAAGACCTCGCCGGGCTCCCGCGTACGCGTGCCGTTCACGCCGCTCACCCCTTGAGTCCGGAGCTGGCCATGCCCTCCACCAGGAACCGCTGGAAGGCGAGGAAGAACAGCACGATCGGCAGCAGCGCGATCACCGACATGGCGAACATCGGCCCGAAGGCCGAGGTGCTGGAAGCGTCCACGAACGACCGCAGGGCGAGCGTCAGCGTGAACTTGTCCGGGTCGAAGAGGTAGATGAGCTGGGTGAAGAAGTCGTTCCAGGTCCAGATGAAGGTGAAGATGGCCGTGGTGATGAGGGCCGGCCGGGTCAGCGGCAGGACGACGCTGAAGAAGCTGCGGAAGGGGCCGCAGCCGTCGATGCGGGCCGCCTCCTCCAGCTCGCGCGGCAGTCCCCGCATGAACTGCACGATGAGGAAGACGAAGAACGCCTCCGTGGCGAGGAACTTGGGCAGGATCAGCGGCCAGTAGGTGTTCACCAGGCCGAGCTGGTTGAAGACGATGTACTGCGGGATCAGCACCGCGTGGTGCGGCAGCATGATCGTCGCGATCATGAACGCGAACAGCGGGCCGCGCAGCCGGAACCTGAGGCGGGCGAAGGCGTAGGCGGCGAGCGAACAGCTGAGGACGTTGCCGAGGACCGCGCCGCCCGCGATCAGCAGCGAGTTGCCGAGCAGCCGCCACACCGACACGTCGTTGACGCCCTCCAGGGCGGTGGAGTAATTGGACCACTCCGGCCGGCCGGGCAGCAGGTTCAGGCTCGCGATGACCTCGTCGGCGGGCTTGAGCGAGGTGGCCAGCAGCCAGGCCAGCGGGTACAGCATGACCAGCAGGGCGGCCAGGCAGCCCGCGTGCAGGGCGACCCGGCGCCACCGGACGGGCTTGCGAGCGACGGTGAGCGAGGTCATCGGTCCCCCTCAGAGGCGTAGAAGACCCAGGAGCGCGACGTGCGGAACAGCACCGCCGTGACGGCGCCGATGGCGAGCAGCAGCACCCAGGCCATGGCGGAGGCGTAGCCCATGTGGGAGGCGACGAAGCCGCGGTCGTAGAGGTAGAGGGTGTAGACGAGGGTGGAGTCGGCGGGGCCGCCCTTGCCCGCGCTGACGGCGAAGGCGGGGGTGAAGACCTGGAACGCCTGGATAGTCTGGAGCACGAGGTTGAAGAAAAGCACCGGGGACAGCATCGGCAGCGTGACGGACACGAACTGGCGCCACTTGCCGGCGCCGTCCACGGCCGCCGCCTCGTACAGCTCGGGCGGGATCTGCTGGAGGCCGGCCAGGAAGATGACCATGGGGGCGCCGAACTGCCACACCGTCAGCAGGGCGACGGCCAGCAGGGACCAGCCCGGACGGTTCACCCAGCCGCCGGTGCCGAGCAGGTTGTCGACCGTGCCGCCGTCGTTGAAGACCGCCCGCCAGACCAGGGCGATGGACATCGACGCGCCCAGCAGCGAGGGCGCGTAGAAGGCGGACCGGTAGAAGCCCTTGCCGCGCTTGACGGACTTCAGCGCGAGGGCGACGAGGAGGGCGAGCGCGAGTTGCAGCGGGACGGCGAGGGCGACGTAGAGCAGGGTCGTGCGGACCGAGCGCCAGTAGCGCGGGTCCTCGGTGAACATCTGGGTGTAGTTGCGCAGGCCCACCCAGCGCGGCGGGTCGAAGAGGTTGTAGTCGGTGAAGGACAGGTACAGGGACACCGCCATGGGCAGCAGCGTGAGGACGGTCGCGCCGAGCACCCAGGGCGACAGGAACACCCAGGCGGCGCCCTCTCGCCGGCGACGGGGGCGGCGCTCGGGGGCGCCGCCCGGTGTGCGGGCCCGGCGGGCGGTGGCCGCGGGGACGTCGGTGGTGGTCATGACCGCAGCTCCGCCTTCGCCTCGGTGATGTAGTCCTCCGCCGCCTCGCGCGGCGACAGGCGCTCGTAGGAGACCTGGTCGTAGTCCCGTGCGAACGTGGTCTGCAGGGCGTTGTCCCCCGAGGGCGGTGCCTGCGGCGGGTCTTCGAGCGAGCCTTCCAGGGAGTCCTGGAAGTCGGCGATCGTGCGGTCGAAGCCGGTCAGGAGGGGCTCGGTCCGCTTGCGGACGGTCTCGTTGACGGGAATGCCGCGGGTGGCGCCGAGGATGTCGCCCGCCTCGGCATCGTTGATCATGAAGTCCACGAGCCCGGCCGCCGCGTCGGCGTGCGGAGAGTCGGCAAAGACGCCGAGGAACATCGACGGCTTGAAGTACTGGCCGGGTGTGCCGTCCTCGCCGGACGGCATCGGGCCGAGGGCGACGCCGCCCTCGACCAGCGCGGCGTAACCGCCGGCCGGGGCGTCCCAGTTGAAGTCGGAGACGGCCGTGCCGCGCCCGAGCGGGGTGTTCTCGACGGAGCCGTCGAGCTGGGTGGTCTGCTCTGCGGGCGACACGGCGCCCTCGCGGCGCAGGGCGTCGGTGAAGGTCCACCAGCGGGTCAGGTCGTCGACCGTGAAGCCCAGCCCGCCGTCCCCGGTGTAGAGGGACTTGCCCTGTCCGCGCAGCCAGACCTCGAAGGCGTCCTCGCTCTGGCCCGGGTCGACGGAGCCGGGCCGGCCGGTCTTCCGGGCCAGTGCGCGCATGGCGTCGGCCCACTCGTCCCAGCTCCAGCCCTCGCGCGGCAGCGGCACCCCGGACGCCTTCCACGCGGTGACGTCGTAGACGACCGTCTCGGTGCCGCGGCCCTGCGGGACGGCGTACTGGGTGCCGTCCACCCGGCCGGTGGCGAGCAGCCCCGGATCTATGGCCGAGGTGCGCAGGGCGTCCCGCTGCTTCGCGAGGTCGAGCAGGACGCCGCCGGAGGCGTACTGGTCGATCTGGCGGTAGTCGAGCTGCATCACGTCGGGGGCGTCGCCGCCCGCGGCCTGGGTGGCGAGCTTCTGCTTGTAGGCGTCGTAGCCGGAGAACGAGGTGCGCACCTCGATGTCCGGGTGGCGTTCCTCGAACAGGGCGACGGCCCGCTCCGTGCGTTCGGCGCGGTCGGGGTTGCCCCACCACGTGTAGCGCAGCACGACCTTGCCGCCGTCGGCCGACTCGGCCGAGCCTGAGCAGCCGGCCAGCAGCGCGCACAGGGCGAGCGCCGCGGCCGATATCCGGAATGCTCTCGTCCGGTGTCCGGGCATGCCGAGGTCACCTCTTCCTCTCCTCGGTCGGTTGCTTGCCTCCCCCTGCCTTGCGGCGTGTGCTACTCCCCCCGGTACGGCAGCGTCGTCCCCGGCAGCGCGTACTCGTCCCGGCGGCCGCACATGCCGTAGCCGCCGAGCCTGGTGGGTGCCGTCTCGTACGCGGTGGCGTCGGCGAGGTACCCGGGGTCGTCGTCGGCGAGGGCGTCGAGCTGGGCGCCGGTGCGCTCGGCGGCGGCCAGCGCGCCGGTCCGCCACAGCTCGCGCCAGCCGGGCACCTTGTCCCGCACCAGGCGGGCGGCGGCGTGCTGGAACTCCCTGTAGGGCCCGGCGTCCCCGGCGGCCAGCGCCTCGCGCAGCACCAGGTAGCCCTCGACGGCGAGGTCCCTGCGGCGCCGCGCCGCCGCCTCCGTCTCCGGCCCGGCGCCCGGCGGCAGCGTGGCCGCCGCGGCGTACGCCTCCGGGTCGGCCAGCACCTCGGGCGGGAAGGTGAAGACGGCGTCCCCGGCCTCGGGAAGGCCGCTGTTCTGCATCAGCACGGTGATGCGCAGGCCGCCTCCCTGCACCATGCGGTGCACGGTCCCCGGCGTGAACCAGGCGACCGAGCCGGGCTCCAGCGGGATGTCCCGGTAGCCGTCGGAGCTCAGCGTCTGCACCGCGCCGCGACCGCCGGTGACGACGTACGCCTCGGTGCAGACCAGGTGCAGGTGCGGGCTGCCGCCGCAGAAGCCGTCGGCCGCCTCCCAGTCGTAGGCGCTCAGGTGGGAGAGTCCGACGGCGCCCGGCAGGGGGTGGGGCAGCCCGGCCTCGGGGCCGCTCACCACGGCAGTCCCTCCAGGTACGTTCCGACCCGGTCGCGGTCCCAGGCGCCGTCGGCGACCACGATGCGGTAGCGGTAGGCGAAGGACTCGCCCGGGGGCAGCTCGAACTCCTCGAAGAACGCCCAGGAGAACGCCACGGTCGGGATGGGCTCGGCGCGCACGAACCAGTGCGAGGGGTGGATCGCCCGCTCCTCGTCGAGGTTCTCGGGCGCATGGGCGAAGACGAGGGTGGAGTGGGCGTCGACGTCGTCGTGCTCGGTGGTGAAGGCGAGCCAGGGGCCCTGGGTGCCCATCAGCTTCCCGGCGTCCGCGTCGGTGTCCGGGGCGAAGGCGGTGCCGCCGGTGAAGTCGCGGGGGCCGCGCCACTGGAGGCCGGTGTACCCGGCCATCTCCCGGCCCGCGGTGGTCGGGGAACCGAACGCCAGCGGTTCGGCACGGGTGTTGGTGAGGCGGATCGACCAGTCCAGGGACCAGGCGCCGGCCTCCTCGTCGACCGAGTGGAGGACCAGGCCGCGCTCCTCTCGGGCCCACTCGGCGCCGCCGTTCTCGATCCAGGTGAGGTGCTCGGTGAGGGCGAGCCGGTCGTCCTCGACCGTGAAGTCGGGGAAGCCGTCGTGCCGCATCGAGCCAACGCGTTCGGGCAGCGGCAGGTACCCCTCGCCGTGCACGTAGGAGTTGCCGCCCCAGAAGTTCTGGCCGGAGAGGTGACTGGCCGTCATCTGGAGGCCCTTGTGCCAGCGGTGGTCGCTGGGGCGGTAGCCGGTCACCGTGCGTCCGGCGAGGGTGCGCACCGGGTGGGCGTAGGGCTTGCGGGACTCGAAGGGGTCCGGGTCGGGACGGTAGACATAGCGGAGGATCTCGGTGCCGCCCGCGGCGGTGACGGCGATGTGGTCGCCGTGGGTGTGGGTGACCGTCAGGTTGCTCATGCGCGCTCCTCGGGGGCCCAGTCGGGGTGGTCGCCGTGCATGGCGGAGTGGAAGGGGTCACCGGGCGCGATCTCGCCCGCGAGGACCGGACGTCCGGTGAACGCCGCCTTGTAGAGGGCGGCGGCGAACTCCAGCGTGGCGCGGGCCTCCGGACCGCTGCCGGGCGGCCTCGCACCCGCGTCCCAGGCGTCCAGCACGGCGCCGAGCTGGGCGGTGTGCGAGCTGGGCACGTCCGCCGCCGGGGTGCGCCAGGCGGCGGCGCGCAGGGGGGCGACGTGCCGGGCCGGGGTGTAGGTCCAGTCGTCGTTGCGGTGCCCGTACAGGTGGGTCAGCTCGACCGTGGCGTCGGCGCAGTCGACGCGGACGCGGCTGACCTCGTCCGGGGACAGGACGCTGTTGACGACGGTGGCGAGGGCGCCGTTCTCGAAGCGCACCAGGGCGGTGGAGACGTCCTCGCTCTCGGTGTCGTGGACCAGGCGCGAGGCCATCGCCCGCACTTCGGCCCAGGGGCCGAGCAGGTGCAGCAGCAGGTCGTACTGGTGGATGCCGTGGCCCATGGTCGGGCCGCCGCCCTCGGTGGACCAGCGTCCGCGCCAGGGGACGGCGTAGTAGGCGGCGTCGCGGTGCCAGGTGGTCTGGCAGTGGGCGACCAGCGGGGTGCCCAGCTCGCCGCTCGCGATCAGGCGGCGGGCGTGCGCGGCACCCGAGCCGTACCGGTGCTGGAAGACGACGGACGCGTACGCCCCCGACGCCTCCTCCGCCGCCGCGATGTCGTCGTACTCGGCGAGGGAGAGGCACAGCGGCTTCTCGCACAGCACCCAGGCGCCCGCCTTGAGCGCGGCCACCGTCTGCTCCCGGTGCAGGGACGGCGGCGTGCCGATGAGGACGAGGTCGGGCCGTACGGCGTCCAGCATGTCGCCCGTCGACGTGTACCCGGCGACGTTCGCGCCGGCCTCCGCGCGGAAGGCGTCGAGCCGCGCCGGGTCCACGTCCACGGCGGCGACCAGTTCCGTCCGGTCGGCGTGGGCCCTGAGGGCGGGCAGGTGGCTGCCGGTGACGATGGCACCGGTACCGACCACGGCGACGCGGCGGCGGGCGGGACGTGGGGACATGCGGTCCTCCTCGGACGCCGGCGCACGACGGGCACGCGCGCCGCTAGAAAGCGCTTGCACTGCTGGTACTGCGGCAGACCCTAAGCGGAAGGCGAATGTCCGGACAACCCCCCAGCGTTTGCGGGCCCGACGGACGGCTGGTCGACTGTCGCCGGGGAGGGAACGGGGCCGGTCGCACCGCGCCGGCGCAGTCTTCAGTCCTGTCCGGAAGGAACCCAGGCGTGAGCAACCCCAAGTCGTCGTCCGTGGAGCACCGGTCCGACGGCAGCCAGCCCTGGCTGCACCAGAAGGGCCGCACCATCCAGGAGTTCGGCACCGTCAAGCAGTTCCCCGTGGCCCTGACCATGGATACCCGGCTCTACTCCTGCCAGCGGCTGAACAAGGTGCTGGCGGACACCCGGATCCTGCACGACCTGTACAAGAAGTACCACTGGCTGATGCGCGGGGCGACGTTCTACCAACTGCACCTGCTGCTGGACAAGCACGCCGGCGAGCAGCTGGAGCTGATCGACACCGTCGCCGAGCGCGTCCAGACGCTCGGCGGCGTCGCGATCGGGGACCCCCGGCACGTCGCCGAGATCACCACGGTGCCGCGCCCGCCGGACGGCGTCGAGGAGGTACCGGCGATGCTGTCGCGGCTGCTGGAGGCGCACGAGCTGATCCTGGCCGACTGCCACGACGCGGCCGCCCGCACCCAGGAGATGGGCGACGACGGCACCAACGACATCCTCGTCTCCGACGTCGTGCGCACCAACGAACTCCAGGCGTGGTTCGTGGCCGAGCATCTGGTGGACACGCCGCTGGTGCACGCCTGAGCCCGTCCCACGCGACGCCGCGGCCCCCGCCGGGGGCCGCCGTCACCCTCCGTACACCCCCGGGCGAGGGCCCTTCTGATGCCCTTTCGCCCCTTCTGTGGAAACGTCCGGCCTATGGCCCACATGTCCCACGGCGCCCATGCCCAGCCTCCGACGCGCGGGCAGCGGTGGTCCACGTTCCGGCAGTCGCCGTTCTGGCCGGCCACCGTGCTGGTGCTGATCCTCGCGGCGGCCGCGGGCCTCTTCGCGGGTTCGTACACCTACTCGATGGCGGACCCGACACCGCACTCGATCCCCACGGCGGTCGTGGGCTCGTACGAGGAGGCACGCGGCCGGGCCTTCCTGGACGGCCTGGAGAAGGCACTGAACGCCTCGGTGAAGGTGCGCCCCTACGACAGCGGCGCCGAGGCCCGCGAGGCGATCCAGGACCAGGAGGTCTTCGGGATCTTCGAGATCCGTGACGACGGACGGACGGCCGTGCTCAGCCTGTCCAGCGCCTCGGGCGCCTCGGTCGCCCAAGTGCTGGCCGAAACGGCGCCGGCGGTGGGAAAGAAGACCGGCGTCCAGGTCACCGTCCGGGACATCAATCCCCTGCAGGAAGGTGACCCTCGTGGCCTGGCGATCTTCTACGTCTCACTGGCCGCCGTCATCATCGGCTTCGTCGGGGCGATCCAGCTGAGCGTGCACGCGCGGTCCCTGACCCCGTTCGAACGCATCCTCTTCACCGCGGCCTACGCGCTGCTCGGCGGGTTCGCCATCGCCGCGACGGTGGACTGGCTGCTGGACGCGCTCGACCTGCCGTTCGTCGAGTCGTGGATGATCCTGGCGCTCACCATGTTCGCGTCCGGCATGGTCTTCACCATGTTCAACACCCTGTTCGGACGCTGGGCGATGCTGCCGACCTGGGGCCTGATGGTGCTCCTGGGCAACCCCTCGTCCGGCGGCGCGGTGTCCTGGCCCCTGCTGCCCTCCCCGCTGGGGGCGATCGGCCAGTGGCTGCCGCCCGGCGCCTCGGTCAACGCCCAGCACACGGCGGTGTACTTCCAGGGGCACCAGCACCTGTTCCCATTCCTGGTGCTGGGCGGATGGGCGCTGTTGTCCTGCGCGGTGTTCTGGATCTGGCGGCACCGTCATCCCGGCGGGCGCGAGAAGCAGCCGGCGCACGCCGCGGACTCCTGACCGCGCCTGGGCCGTCTTCCCCGATCCGCGCCCTGCTGCGATCATGAACCGGGAACGCCCCGCCTTCGGTTGGAGTACACATGGCCCTGGACGTCGACGCGATCCGCGCGCGGATACCCGCCCTGAAGTCCGGCACCGCCCGCTTCGACGCCCCCGGCGGCACGCAGACCCCGCAGCCCGTCATCGACGCCGTCGCCGAGGCGCTGGCCAACCCGCTGGCCAACCGGGGCCGCACGACCGAGGGCGAGCGCAACGCGGACGACATCGTCGCGCAGGCCCGGAGCGCGCTGGCCGACCTGCTGGGCGCCGACCCGCGCGGCATCGTGTTCGGCCGCAGCGCCACCCAGCTCGCCTACGACCTGTCCCGGACGCTCGCCAGGACATGGGGGCCGGGCGACGAGGTGGTCGTCACCCGTCTCGACCACGACTCCAACATCCGGCCCTGGGTCCAGGCGGCCGAGGCGGCCGGCGCGAGCGTGCGGTGGGCCGACTTCGACCCGGCCACCGGGGAGCTGCTCCCCGAGCACATCGAGGCCGTGCTCTCCCCGCGCACCCGGCTGGTCGCGGTGACCGCCGCCTCCAACCTGATCGGCACCGTGCCCGACATGCCGTCCGTCGCCCGCCTCGTCCACGGCGCCGGCGCGCTGCTCCACGTCGACGCGGTGCACTACGCCTCGCACGCCGTGGTGGACCTCGCGGCGCTGGGCGCGGACACGCTGGTGTGCTCGCCGTACAAGTTCCTCGGTCCGCACCTGGGGGTACTGGCGGCGCGGCCCGAGTTCCTGGAAACGCTGCGGCCGGACAAGCTGCTGCCCTCCAGCGACGCCGTCCCCGAGCGGTTCGAGCTGGGCACACTGCCGTACGAGCTGCTGGCCGGGGCCCGCGCCGCGGTGGACTTCCTCGCGGCTCTGGAGCCGGACGCCCGCGGCAGCCGCCGGGACCGGCTGGTGGCCTCCTTCGCGGCCCTCGAAGAGCACGAGGAGGCGCTGCGCGGGCGGATCGAGCGGGGGCTGGCGGACCTCGGCGGGATCACCGTGTACTCGAGGGCCGCCCGGCGCACGCCGACCCTGCTGTTCACCGTGGAGGGCCTGCGCCCCGCCGAGGTGTACCGGCAGCTCGCCGAGCGAGGGATCGACGCGCCGGCCGGTTCCTTCTACGCCCTTGAGGCCTCGCGCCGGCTGGGCCTGGGCGACGAGGGCGCCGTGCGCGTGGGACTCGCGCCGTACACCGACGCGGACGACGTCGACCGCCTCCTCACCGCGCTGGGCACCCTCGCCCGCTGACCCGGCGGCTCACCGCAGGGGCACCCTCGCCCGCTGACCCGGGCTCACCGCAGGGGCACCGTCACCTCACCGGCGCCCTCCGCGCCCGCCCCGCCCGCGACCCGCACGGTGAAGGGACGGTCGGTTCCGCTCGCGGTGACCCGCAGGACGTCGCCGTCCCGCCGCACCCGGAAGGTCGCCGCCGGTGTGCCCAGCAGGTCGGGCACGGTGACCTCGGCCGCGTAGTCGGGCCCGGCCGGCGGGTGGACCAGCAGCGTCGGGGCGTCCAGCCAGTCGCCGTCGGGACGGCTGTCGTCGGCGGCCAGCGGGAGCACGGCGCCCTCACGGACGTACAGCGGCAGGCTGTCGTAGCCGTGCCGTTCGGTGCGCCAGGCGGGGCCGGTGACGCGCTCGCCGGTCAGGAGGTGGGTCCAGGTGCCCTCCGGGAGGTAGACCTCGACCTCGCCGTCCTCGGTGAAGACCGGGGCGACCAGGAGGTCGCTGCCGAGCATGTACTGGCGGTCCAGCGTCCGGCAGCCCGGGTCGTTCGGGTACTCCAGGACCATCGGCCGCATCATGGGCACGCCGGTGCGGTGGGCCTCGGCGGCGACGCCGTACAGGTAGGGCATCAGGCGGTGCTTGAGGAGGGTGAAGCGGCGGGCGACGTCGACCGCCTCCTCGCCGAACTCCCACGGCACCCGGTACGACGAGGAGCCGTGCAGCCGGCTGTGCGAGGAGAGCAGGCCGAAGGCCAGCCAGCGTTTGAAGACCGCCTCGTCGGGGGTGCCCTCGAAGCCGCCGATGTCGTGGCTCCAGAAGCCGAAGCCGCTCAGGGACAGGGACAGGCCGCCCCGCAGCGACTCGGCCATCGCCTCGAAGGACGACCAGCAGTCGCCGCCCCAGTGGACGGGGTACTGCTGGCCGCCCGCGGTCGCGGAGCGGGCGAAGAGGACGGCCTCGCCCTGCCCGCGCTCCTTCTCGAGGAGTTCGAAGACGGTGCGGTTGAACAGGTGGGTGTAGTAGTTGTGCATCCGCTCCGGGTCGGAGCCGTCGTGCCAGACGACGTCGGTGGGGACGCGTTCGCCGAAGTCGGTCTTGAAGCAGTCCACGCCCTGGTCGAGCAGCGGCTTGAGCTTCCCGGCGTACCAGTCGCGGGCCGCGGGGCTGGTGAAGTCGACCAGGCCCATTCCGGCCTGCCACAGGTCCCACTGCCAGACGTCGCCGTTCGGGCGCCGCACCAGGTGGCCGAGGGCGGCGGCCTCGTCGAAGAGCGGGGACTTCTGGGCGATGTAGGGGTTGATCCAGACGCTGATCCTCAGGCCCTTGGCCTTGAGCCGGGCCAGCATGCCGTCCGGGTCGGGGAAGACGTCCGGGTCCCACCGGAAGTCGCACCACTGGTACTCGCGCATCCAGAAGCAGTCGAAGTGGAAGACGGTCAGCGGGATGCCCCGCTCGGCCATGCCGTCGACGAACGACGTCACCGTGTGCTCGTCGTACGAGGTGGTGAAGGACGTGGTGAGCCAGAGGCCGAAGGACCAGGCGGGCGGCAGGGCGGGGCGGCCGGTGAGGGCCGTGTAGCGGGTGAGGACGTCCTTGGGGGTCGGGCCGGCGACGACGTAGTACTCCAGCGTCTGGTCCTCGACGCTGAACTGCACCTGCCCGACGGACTCGGAGCCGATCTCGTAGGAGACGGCGCCGGGGTGGTTGACGAAGACGCCGTAACCCCGTGAGGAGAGGTAGAACGGGATGTTCTTGTAGGCCTGCTCGCTGCTGGTGCCGCCGTCGGCCTGCCACATGTCGACGACCTGGCCGTTCTTGACGAACGGGGTGAAGCGCTCCCCGAGGCCGTAGATCTGCTCGCCGACGCCGAGGGAGAGCCGGCTCAGCATGTGGTGGGCGCCGTCGCCGGTGGTGGCGAAGGCCGTGCTCTTGGCATCGGCGCGGGTCAGTTCGCGTCCGTCGGCGTCGTGGAAGGTGAGGCCCCAGGGGCCCTCGCGGTCCAGGCGGAGGGTCAGCGGGCCGCTGGTCAGCTCGGTGACGGTGCCGTCCTGACGGACCGTGCCGGCGCCGTCCGCGTCGGCCGTGAGGGCGAAGTCGGGGCCGGGCCGGCGCTTGCCGGCGTGGTGGGTGACGCGGACGCCGATGACGCCCTCGGCGGGAGAGAAGCATTCGACCGTGAGGAGCGGCGCGTTGAGCGTGTCTCCCCTCCGTGTCACCTTCTTCACGGCGGCATGGGTGGTGAAGCGCTTCGATTCAGTGCGCAGGTCGCGCACTTCGGTGGCGTACGAGATCTGTACGCCCTCGCGGATGAGCCAGAAGCCGTCGGTGAACTTCATGATCTTCCTCGGGTGGGACGGGAGCTGTCGGATGGGAGCACGGGGGCCGTCCCGCAGCGTTTTGATCGTACACAAAACAAATCCCGCCGCCGAGGGTACGGGACCGGCTCAACCGCTCTGATCAGGCGTGATTACCGACAAGAACAAACTCTTCACGCCACGAAGCGGAGAGACCGGGGCCACTTTCCTCTAGCGCGACGGCGCGTCCTTGACGTATTAGTCATCGCATCAAACAAAACGGTCCGGCGAGGAAGCCGGACGGTACGACAGCAAGGGCCGCACCATGTCGAAGCGCTTCACCTCGCTCGCCTTGACAGCTCACCCTCCTGCCGCCGGGCGACACGGGCGGGGACGCTCACGCCGAGTCGTCGCCCCGGTCGCCGCCGTCTGTGTCCTGGTCGCCGGGGCCGCGCTCACCGGCTGCGGACAGCAGCGGGACGCCGACGTGTACACCGTGCTGAACTCCTCGACCGACGAGTCCTACCACCGCTGGGACGCGGAGGCGATGGCCCGGTGCGGCAAGCAGCTGGGCGTCACCATCGAGCAGCAGAGCGTCCCGGCCGCGCAGGTGATGACGAAGGCGCTGCGTATGGCGTCGTCCAAGTCGCTGCCCGACATCGTGCAGTTCGACGCGTCCGAGATGCCGACCTTCGCCGACGCGGGCGGCCTGACCGACCTGCGGTCCCTCGGGCTGAGCACCGACGACATCCCCGACGGCATCGTCGACTTCGGCTCGTACCGGGGGACCTACTACGGCGCCGCCCGGTCGGTGAACACGCTCGCGCTCTTCTACAACAAGGACGTGCTCGACGAGGCGGGCGTCGAGGTGCCCACCACCTGGGCCGAGCTGAGGGAGACCGCGAAGAAGCTCACCCAGGGCAAGCGGTACGGCCTGGCGCTGAGCGCGGGCGGCGCGGAGGACGGCGTCTTCCAGTTCCTGCCGTTCATGTGGTCCAACGGCGGCGACGAGACCGACCTGGACAGTCCCCGGGTCGTGGAGGCGCTGGACTACTGGAAGGGCCTGCTCGGGGACGGCTCGCTGTCGAAGTCGACGGTCAACTGGACGCAGGCGGACGTCAACGACCAGTTCATGGCCGGCAACGCGGCGATGATGATCAACGGCCCGTGGCAGGTGGAGACCCTCAACACCGACGAGTCGCTGCACTGGGGCATCGCGCCGATCCCGGTGCCGGAGGCCGGCGAGGACTCGGTCGGACCGCTGGGCGGCGCCGTGCTCACCGTCCCGAACACCGGTGACGAGGCGCGGGAGAAGACCGCCGGGAAGATCGTCGCGTGTCTGTCGAGCGAGCAGGAGCAGCTGACCTACGCGCTCAACAGCTGGATGGTCCCGGCGAACGCCAAGGCCGCCGCCGTCTGGCGCGAGCGGGTGCCGGAGCTGGACTCCCTCGCCGACCAGGTGGCCGTCGCCCGGTCCCGGACGGGGAAGCTCGGCGCCGGCTGGTCGAGCGTGTCGCTCGCCCTGCAGAGCGCCTTCCAGTCCGCCCTGACCGGTCAGTCCAGCGAGACCGCCCTGAAGCGCGCCCAGCAGCGGGCCACGAGCGGGAACTGAGGTACGCGTCCATGACCACGTCCACCGTCACCCCCCGGACGCCCGGGAAGGCGTCCGCGCCGGCCGCGGCCCCCGACCCCGCCCGGATCGCGCGCCGGCGCCGGCTCGCCCAGTGGGGGTTCGTCGCCCCCGCCGTCGTCTTCATGCTGCTCTTCTTCGGCTACCCGCTGGTCCGCAACGTCGTGATGAGCTTCCAGCACTACACGCCGAAGACCTTCTTCACCGGTGAGGCGCCCTTCAACGGCTCCGACAACTGGTCGAACGTGTTCCAGGACGCCCTGTTCGGCAAGGCGCTGTGGCACACCCTCGTGTTCACGGCCGGCTCGCTGCTCGGGCAGTTCTGCATCGGCATGGCACTCGCGGTCTTCTTCAGCCGCCGGTTCCCGCTGAACGGCGTACTGCGCTCGCTGATCCTGCTGCCCTGGCTGGTGCCCATGGTGGTGTCCGGCATCGTCTGGCGGCGCATCCTCGACCAGGACACCGGTGTCCTCAACTCCTTCCTGGACACCCTCGGCATCGGCGGCCACACGCCCTGGCTGACCAGCCCGGAGATGGCCCTGCTGTCCGTGATCCTGGTCAACATCTGGATCGGCATCCCGTTCAACATGGTCATCCTCTACGGCGGTCTCCAGGAGATCCCGAAGGAGCTGCACGAGGCCGCCGCGCTGGACGGCGCCTCGGCGTGGCGCACCTTCCGCTCGGTCACCCTGCCGGTGCTCAAGCCGGTCATCACGGTCGTGCTGGTGCTCGGCTTCATGTCGACGGTGAAGATCCTCGACCTGATCCTCGCCCTCACCGACGGCGGCCCCGCCGACGCCACCCAGACGCTGGGCACGCTCACCTACCAGAACTCCTTCGTCCAGCTGGACTTCGGCGCGGGTGCCGTGGTCGGCAACGTGCTCATCCTGATCTCCGCCGTGTTCGCGGTGTTCTACCTGCGGGCCAACCGCACCGAGGGGAAGTGACCGACGATGGCCACCCACACGCCCACCGCGTCCCGGCGCCGCTGGGGCTCCACCGTCGCCGGTGTGCTCGTCCTCGCCGTGATGCTGTTCCCGCTGTACTGGATGCTCAACACCGCGCTCCAGCCCGAGTCGGGGCTGCTCCAGGTCGACCCGGTGCCGGGCAGCCTGGACCTGTCCGGCTTCTCCAAGGCCATCAGCGACCAGGGCGGGAACCTGCTGACCTCGCTGGCGGTGTCGCTCGGCGCGGTCGCGATCTGCCTGCTCGTCTCGGCGCCGGCGGCGTACGGGCTGGCGCGTTTCGGGCTGCGCGGCTCGCGCACCATCGTGTTCGGCACGCTGATCACCCAGATGGTGCCGGGCATCGTCATCGCCAACGCGCTCTACAACTCCTACGTCGACCTGGGCCTGGTCAACTCCTACTTCGGCCTGATGCTGGCGGACGCCTCGCTGGGCATCCCGTTCTCCATCGTGCTGATGCGCTCCTTCATGGTGTCGATCCCGGGCGAGGTGATCGAGGCCGCGCAGATCGACGGCGCCGGGCCGGTGCGGACGTTCGTGCGGGTGGTGCTGCCGATGAGCCGCAACTCGCTGATCACATCGGGGTTGTTCGCGTTCCTGTTCTCGTGGAGCGACTTCATGTTCGCGCTCACCCTGAACACGACCGACGACGTGAAGCCCATCACGCTGGGTATCTACCAGTACATCGGCGCGCACGTCGGCGACTGGGGCTCGGTGATGGCCGCCTCCGTGCTCTCCGCGGTGCCGGCGGCGATCCTGCTCGTCCTCGCCCAGAAGTACATCGCCGCCGGGATCACCGGCGGTTCCGTCAAGTGACCACCTTCGTCCAGGAGTTGAACAGCACAGCATGAGCGAGTACCCCGGCTTCCCGCCCGGTTTCGTCTTCGGCGCCGCGACCGCCTCGTACCAGATCGAGGGCGCGGCCCGGGAGGACGGCCGCGGTCCGTCGATCTGGGACACCTACAGCCACACGCCCGGTCTGGTCGTGAACGGCGACACCGGTGACGTGGCCTGCGACCACTACCACCGCTACCGGGAGGATGTGGCGCTGCTGCGCGACCTGGGCGTGGACTCCTACCGCTTCTCGATCGCCTGGCCCCGCATCGTGCCGGACGGCTCGGGCGCGGTGAACCCGAAGGGCCTGGACTTCTACTCCCGCCTGGTCGACGAACTGCTCGCGTCGGGCATCGAGCCGGCCGCCACCCTGTACCACTGGGACCTTCCGCAGGCCCTGGAGGACCGGGGCGGCTGGCGGGTGCGGGAGACGGCGGAGCGGTTCGCCGAGTACACGGCCCAGGTCGCCGAGCACCTGGGCGACCGGGTGCCGCGCTGGATCACCCTCAACGAGCCGTGGTGCAGCGCCTTCCTCGGCTACTCGGTGGGCCGGCACGCGCCGGGCGCCAAGGAGGGCCGGCCCGCGCTGGCCGCCGCCCACCACCTGCTGGTCGGACACGGTCTGGCGGTCAAGGCGCTGCGGGCGGCCGGGGTGCGCGAGGTCGGCATCACGCTCAACCTGGACCGCAACCTCCCGGCCACCGACTCCCCCGCCGACCTGGCGGCGGTGGTCCGCGCGGACACCCAGCACAACCTGGTGTGGACCGAGCCGATCCTCGCGGGCCGTTACCCGGCCACCGAGGAGGAGACCTGGGGTGAGCTGATCACCGGCGCGGACTTCCGGCACGACGGCGACCTGGAGCTGATCTCCCAGCCGCTGGACTTCCTCGGCGTCAACTACTACCGGCCGATCGTGGTCGCAGACGCCCCGCACCGCGAGAGCGACCCGGCACGCCGGGTGGCGACCGACAACCGTTACGAGGAGGTCCGGCTGCCCGGCGTCCGCGAGACGGCGATGGGCTGGCCGGTCGTCCCGGACAGCTTCACGGAGCTGCTGGTGCGGCTGAAGAAGCAGTACGGCGACGCGCTGCCGCCCGTCCACATCACGGAGAACGGCTCGGCGGAGGACGACACCCTCGCCGCCGACGGCGCGGTCCACGACGCCGACCGCGTCGCCTACCTGCGCGACCACCTCACGGCGCTGCGGGCGGCGATCGACGCGGGGGTGGACGTGCGCGGGTACTACGTGTGGTCGCTGCTGGACAACTTCGAGTGGGCGTACGGCTACGACAAGCGCTTCGGCATCGTCCGCGTCGACTACGACACGCAGGAGCGCACTCCCAAGGACAGCTACCGCTGGTACCGGGAGATGATCGCCGCGAACCGCGGGTGACGGTGGGCGCGGGGGCCGGCGACGGCCCCCGCGTCAGCCCGCGTCCCGCTCGGCGTGCGCCACCGGGTCGGCCAGCACCTCCCGGACGATCACGCCGGCCGCGCCCCGGGCCGCGTCGCCGAGTGACGAGGAGGCCCGCAGCCGCTTCCCGTCCTCGCTCCACAGCCCGGAGACGACACGGCGGGCGAGTTCGCGGTCGACGGCGGGGGCCAGCCAGTCCATCAGCTCGCGGTAGACGCCGCCGAGCATCACGGCGTCGGGGTCGAAGAGGTTCACGGCTCCCGACACGACGACGCCCAGGTGCCGCCCGGCCCGCTCGATCGCCGACCGGGCGGCCGACTCGCCCCGCCGGGCGCGGCGTTCGAGTTCGGCGACGCCCTGCATGCCCGTGCCTGCCTCGATGCCGGCCGCCTCGAGCAGCGCGGACTGTCCGGCGTACTGCTCCAGGCAGCCGCGGGCCCCGCACCGGCACAGGGGCCCGTCCGGGTCGACGACCATGTGGCCGATCTCCCCGGCGAAGCCGTGCGCACCCCGCAGCAGCTCCCCCCTGAGCACCAGGGCGCCGCCGATGCCGATCTCTCCGGTCAGGTAGAGGAAGCTGCGCACGCCCTCGGTGCCGGCGCCGTACCAGAGTTCGGCCAGGGCGGCGGCGTTGGCCTCGTTGTCGGAGCTGACCGGCAGCGGGCGGTGGGCCGGGCGCAGGGCGAGCAGCGCCTGGGCGAACAGGCCCTCGACCGCGACGCGTTGCCACCCCAGGTTGGGCGCCTGGCGGACCGTGCCGCCGGTCACCAGGCCGGGCAGGGCGACGTGGACGCCGGCCGGCACGAGGTCCTGCTCGGCCGCCGAGCCGACGGCGCGCGCCGCCAGCCGGGCCGCGCGCGCCAGCACCTCGGAGGGCTGGACTCCTCGGTTGTCGACGTGCTCGACGAGCCGGACCCGGTCGGTGCCGGCGAGGTCGACGACGCACACGGTGACGTAGTCGATGTTGATCTCGACACCGAGCCCCGCGGGGCCCGACCTGGACACCCTGAGGACGGTGCCCGGCCGTCCCGCCTGACCGCTGCTCGTCTTTCCCCCCTCGGAGACGAAGCCGTACTCCAGCAACTGCTCGACCAGGGACGACACCGCCGCGCGAGTCAGTCCGACGTGCGTGGCGATACCGGCCCGGGTCGCCTCCCCCGCGTCGTGCACGGCCCTCAGGACGAGGCTGAGGTTGTGCCGTCTGACCGTGGCCTTGTCGGCCTTCGGCTCCAGGGGGGTGAGGTTGTTCTTCATGGTGGTGTCGAGCGTATGCGACGCCGACCGCCCCGACCTGCGCCGCTGTGTCCGCGGGACCGTCTCTTGCCCGTACTCGTCCCCGCCTCTAGCCTGACTTTGTGCCGCAAATAAACAAATCCCGTTCGCACAGCGCCGTGCCGGGCTCCCGCAACGACCTCACCCGTCTCCGTGCCGCCCTGACCGCCTTCTTCGCCCTCGACGGCTTCGTCTTCGCCGGCTGGGTCGTACGCATCCCCGCCATCAAGGAGCAGACCGGCGCCTCGGCCGGCACCTTGGGCCTGGCGCTGCTCGGCGTCTCCGCGGGCGCCGTCGTCACCATGACGCTCACGGGACGGCTGTGCCGCCGCTTCGGCAGCCACCCCGTCACCGTCGCCTGTGCGGTCCTGCTCTGCCTCAGCGTCGCCCTGCCCCCGCTCACCCACTCCGCGCTCGCGCTCGGCCTGGTCCTGCTGGTCTTCGGCAGCGCCTACGGCGGGATCAACGTCGCCTTCAACAGCGCCGCCGTCGACCTGGTGACCGTACTGCGGCGCCCCATCATGCCCAGCTTCCACGCCGCTTTCAGTCTCGGCGGCATGGTCGGCGCGGGGCTCGGCGGGCTGGTCGCCGGTTCTCTGTCGCCGACGCGGCACCTGCTCTCCCTGACCGTGATCGGCCTGCTCGTCACCCTGTTCGCGGGCCGTGCCCTGCTCAGCTGCGCGCCCGCCGCGCCACCGGACGGGGCCGCCCGGGACAAGGACGCCCCGCGTCGGCTCGACCGCCGTACCCGCCGCCTGGTCATCACCTTCGGCCTGATCGCCCTGTGCACGGCGTACGGCGAGGGCGCCATGGCCGACTGGGGCGCGCTGCACCTGGAACAAAACCTCGACGCCTCGCCGGGCCTCGCGGCGGCCGGCTACTCCTGCTTCGCGCTCGCCATGACCGTCGGCAGGCTGACCGGCACGATCCTGCTGGAGCGCCTGGGCCGGACCACCACGGTGGTGGCCGGCGGCACGACCGCCGTGGCCGGCATGCTGCTGGGCTCGCTCGCCCCCTCGGTGTGGGCGGCGCTGTTCGGCTTCGCGATCACCGGCCTCGGGCTCGCCAACATCTTCCCGGTCGCGGTCGAACGGGCCGGCGCGCTGGGCGGGCCCGCCGGCGTCGCCACCGCCTCCACCCTGGGCTACGGCGGCATGCTGCTCGGACCCCCCGCGATCGGCTTCATGGCCGACTGGTTCTCCTTGCCGGCCGCGCTCACCAGCGTGGCGGCGCTCGCGGCGGTGGCGGTCCTCGTCGCGGTCGCGACCCGGCGCGCGGCGGCACCGGGCTGAGCCGAACGCCTCCCGCGCGGCTACCACACGGCCGACCGACATCCACGACGTCTTCATCGCGGGCCGACGGCGTGAGCCGAAGCACGATAGTTGTCACCCAGGCAGGCTGGTTGTCACCTGCCGTTGGGCGGAGGGCGCCGGTTGAGCAGCGATTCCGCGATCGCGACGGAGGATCGAGCGAGTCGGCACTCGCCGTCGTCGATGTCCCAGAGCGAGTTCTGCAGCAGCCGTCCCAGGGTCCAGCCGGTCGCGCGTGCGCGGTCCAGGCCGAGCGCATCGGTGAGCAGGTCGAAGCGGCGCCGCACGATGCGCAGGGTGTCGCCCTTCGCAACGACGTCGTCCCACCTGCTCTCCAGGGCGGGCCACAGATCGAATCCCGGGTCGCCGGCGAGTGGCTCGGGATCGATGGCGACCCACGGCTCGCGCCGTGCGGCGAGGACGTTGCCGTAGTGCAGATCCCAGTGCAGCATCCTGTCCCCGGGCTCACCGGTCAGTTCAGCCACCGCCGATGCCCAGCTCCGCAGGAGCCGGCGGTCGGCCGGGTCAGCCAGCCTCTTGACTGCCTGTGGGACCTGCTCCAGCATCTCGGAGGCGATGTCGCCGAGACTGCGTAGTCCCTGCGGCGCGGGGACTGCGACCAGCCGTGTGTGAAGCTCGGCCAGGGTGCTGATCGCCACGTCGTCATCGTTGATCGAGGCCAGCGTGCGGGCTCCGTCCAGGCGCTCCAGCAGCATGCTGCTGCTCATAGGATCATGATCGAGCAGTCGCACCATCCCCCTGCCGTTCCAGGTACGCAGGCCAATCAGTGCGGCGGTGGTCTCCTGTCTGGGCATCTGGAGTCTGAGGACCGCGGGCGTACCGTCGGGGCACAGCACCGGCAGTACCAGTGAGGCTTCTCCGGCTCTTGCAGGGCCGTCCCGTTCCAGAACCCAACGTTCCAGCATGTTCGCCGCGAGAGTCGGCAGTCCGGCGATCCAGGCTCTCCCCTCCTCACCGAAGCCCGTGGCGTACGACGCCGTCAGGTGATGCGGGACCTCGTCTGGTTCTAACGTGCTCACATCGGACCTCCTTCGCAGGGAATCAGGTTCGCGCCGCAACCTACCGAAGGTCGACGGACAGCCTGCCGTCGCGGCGCACCAGCCATCGCGAAGCCAGTGCGGACACCGGCCGTGGCGTTGTGAAACCGCCGCAAGCAGCGGACCCTGATCTCTGCCACTGGTGACAGAAGGGCTGCTGAACGCGCGGGGGTGACAAGCCGCATGCCTCACTGTGACAAGCAGATTGCCTCGATCGACCCCATCGGCACGTCATCCGGCTCTGCCAGTGACAACTATCGGGCTTCGGCACACGGCGGGCCCCGATGCGTGATCACGGGCAGCGTCGGGTCCATTCCGTCCGGCACACTCACCGCATGAAGAATTCCGCGTACGTCGAAATACTGGACCGCGAGGGCACGTTGCTGGCCACGGCCGCCGAGACGGCGGGCACCGACGCCGAGGTGCCGACCTGCCCCGGCTGGCAGGTGCGGGACCTGCTGCGGCACACGGGCACGGTGCACCGCTGGGCCGAGACGATCGTCGCCGAGAGACACACCGGCCCCCGGCCCGACGGCGGCCTGCCCGACCTCGACGGCGGCGACCTGCTGGCCTGGTTCCGGGACGGGCACAGGCGGTTGGTCGACACGCTCACCGGTGCCGCACCCGACGTGCGCTGCTGGCACTTCCTGCCCGCGCCGTCCCCGCTGGCTTTCTGGGCACGGCGACAGGCGCACGAGACGACCGTGCACCGCATCGACGCGGAGTCGGCCCGGGGCGGCGGGCCCACCGCCGTCGGAGCGGACTTCGCGGTGGACGGCATCGACGAGTTGCTGTGCGCCTTCCACGCCCGCCCGAAGAGCGCGGTCCGCACCGGGGAGCCCCGCACGCTGCGGGTGCGGGCGACGGACGTGCCCGGCGCGGTGTGGACCGTACGGCTGTCGGCCGAGCCGCCCGTGACCGAGCGGACGGGCGACGGTGACGCCGACTGCGAACTCGCGGGACCCGCCGCGCTGCTCTACCCGGCGCTGTGGAACCGCCGGCCGTTCCCCGAGGTGTCCGGCGACGCCTCGCTCGCCGCCCTGTGGCGCGAGAAGTCGGGCATCACCTGGAAGTGAACCTGCCGCGTCGCGGAGCGGGGGCCGGGACGGCCGCGCCGGTCTGGGAGACTCGACGCCATGACGACTTACGGGGGACGGCGTACGCAGGGCGAGCGGGACGCGATCACGGTCGAGATCGGTTACGCGCTGTGCAGCGCGGCGTTCGCGGCGGCCGTGCTGTTCGGGGCCGTGGCCGGCCCCGCCTACCTCTTCGGGCCGTCCGGCGGTGTCCGCGGCGTGCTCGTCGGGGCGGGTGCGGTGCTGGCCGTCGTCGTGTTCTTCGTGCGGGTGGCGAGCGTGCTGCTCCGCTTCGGGCGCGGCGGTCAGCCCAGCCAGCCCGGCCGCACCAATCCCGACTCGTAGGCCAGTACGACCAGTTGCGCCCGGTCGCGGGCGCCCAGCTTCACCATGGTGCGGCTGACGTGGGTCTTGGCGGTGAGCGGGCTGACGACCAGGCGCCGGGCGATCTCCTCGTTGGACAGACCGATGCCGACCAGGGCCATCACCTCCCGCTCCCTCTCGGTGAGCCCGGCCAGCTGCCCGGGCGCCGCGGGTTCCTTGGAGCGGGCGGCGAACTCGGCGATCAGGCGGCGCGTCACCCCCGGCGAGAGCAGTGCGTCACCGGCGACCACCGCCCGCACGGCGCGCAGCAGTTCCTCGGGCTCGGTGTCCTTGACCAGGAATCCGGAGGCGCCGGAGCGGATCGCCTCGAAGACGTACTCGTCGAGTTCGAAGGTGGTGAGCATGACCACCTTCACGTCCCGCAGGGCCTCGTCACCGGTGATCCTGCGGGTCGCCGCCAGGCCGTCCAGCAGGGGCATGCGGATGTCCATCAGGACGACGTCTGGGCGCAGTTCGCGGATCGCGCGCACCGCCTCCTCGCCGTCCGCGGCCTCCGCCGCCACCTCGATGTCCGGCTGCGCGTCCAGCAGCGCCCGGAAGCCGGCCCGTACCAGTGACTGGTCGTCGGCGAGCAGTACGCGGATCACCGGTCCTCCTGCGTGGTGTGGGCGTTCTCGGCATGCGTGACGTGCTCGGCGCCGATCGGCAGCGTCGCGAGCACCCGGAAGCCGCCGTCGGGGCGCGGGCCCGCCTCCACGGTGCCACCGAGCGCCGCCGCCCGCTCCCGCATTCCGGCCAGCCCGTTGCCGCTGCCGCCGGCCTCGGCGCCGGTCGCGGGTCCGTCGTCGTCGACGCGCAGCCGCAGCGCGCCGCCGTCCCGGGCGAGGCACACGCGTGCGTGCCGCGAACCGGAGTGGCGTACGACGTTGGTGAGGGCCTCCTGCACGATGCGGAACGCGGCGAGGTCGGTACCGGGCGGCAGCGCCGGCGGCTCGCCCTCGACCTCGACGGTGAGGCCCGCGCTCGCCGCCTGCTCGACCAGTTCGGGCAGCCGGTCGAGCCCGGGAGCGGGAGTGCGCGGCGCGGCGCCGGGGGCGCGCAGGGTGCCGAGGACCTGGCGCACCTCGCCGAGCGCCTCCTTGCTCTTGGCCTTGATGGTGGTGAGCGCGGTGCGCGCCTGCTCCGGATCGGTGTCGAGGAGCGCGAGTCCGACACCCGCCTGGACGTTGATGACGGAGATGCTGTGCGCGAGGACGTCGTGCAGCTCGCGGGCGATCCGCAGCCGCTCCTCGTCCGCGCGCCGTCGCGCCGCCTGCGCCCGCTCGGCCCGCTCCTTCGCCCACTGCTCGCGCCGGGTACGGGCCAGCTCCGACACCGCCACGATCGCCACCACCCAGGTGGCGATCACGATCTCCCCGCCCCAGGAGGCGGCGGAGTCCCCCGACGGCGGCAGCCAGCGGTACAGCCAGTGCACCAGCAGGGCGTGCCCCGCCCACAGCGTCGCCATGGCCGACCACGCGGCCCTGCGGTGCCCGGAGACGACGGCGCTGAAGCAGGCCAGCGCCACGGCCAGGAGGACCGGACCGTACGGGTATCCGGCAGCCAGGTAGACCAGGGTCGTGGCCGACGTGCCGAACACGACCGCCACCGGGTACCGCTGCCGCCACAGGAGCGCCGCGCCCGTCAGGAACAGGAGCACGCGCGCGAAGGGGTCCAGCGCGGCGCGCTCGCCCTCCTGGGAATGGGCGGCGAAGTCGGAACCGACCAGCACGAACGCCGTGAGCAGTGCCGTGGAGCGCCAGGGCCACCGGTGGCGGTGGTCCTCGTCGTCCCGCCGATGCCACCACGGGGGCCCGTGCCGCCACCACTGCGGCGGCCCGCCCGCGTGTCCGCGCTGTCCGTCCATGACCGCCACGCTAGACGCCGCACGACGGGAGCGACGTCACCCGCGCGTGGTGATCGCGCGTACTCCCGGGGAAGTACGCCCCGGCCGCTTCCAGGCTTTCACGGCCTGCGTGAGCGGTGCCCGTCGGGGCGAGGCGGCGCTCAGGTCCCGGCCTCGTCATCCGCCGGGCGCGCACCTCCCGCGTCCGGTGAGCCCGCACCCGTCGGCGCTTCCGCAGCACCCGTCGGCTCCACCGTGCCCGCGGGCCGGCGGTCCATCGCCGCCAGCGCCCGCTGGGCCAGCGGGTGGGCGCGGACCAGCTCGCCCAGCGAGGTCGAGCCCTGCGTGATGTCCTTGAACGCCTTCCAGGCCGGGCGGAACCCGGTCAGGGCCGCGTGGAAGATCCCCGGACGACGCTCGAAGATCGCCAGCATCCGCTTGCCGACGCTCATCTCGACGCCGAGCCCCGCCTTGATGGCGAAGGCGTAGTTCAGGGCCTGCTTGCGCGCGTCCACGGCGTCGTGCGCCTCCGCGATCCGCACCGCCCACTCCCCCGCGAGCCGCCCTGAGCGCAGCGCGAACGAGATGCCCTCGCGGGTCCACGGCTCCAGCAGCCCCGCCGCGTCCCCGCAGACCAGGACCCGCCCGCGGGAGAGCGGCGAGTCGTCGGCGCGGCAGCGCGTCAGATGGCCCGAGGAGATGCTCGGTTCGAAGCCGGCGAGTCCCAGCCGGCCCACGAAGTCCTCCAGGTACCGCTTGGTCGCCGCGCCCTCGCCGCGCGCCGAGATCACACCGACCGTCAGTGTGTCGCCCTTGGGGAAGACCCAGCCGTAACTGCCCGGCATCGGCCCCCAGTCGATGAGGACCCGTCCCTTCCAGTCCTCGGCGACCGTGTCCGGCACCGGGATCTCCGCCTCCAGGCCGAGGTCGACCTGGTCGAGCTTCACCCCGACGTGCGCGCCTATCCGGCTGGCGCTGCCGTCCGCGCCGACGACCGCCCGGGCCAGCAGCGTCTCGCCGCCCTGGAGGACGACGGCGACCGTGCGCCGGTCCGGCACCGCCGACCCGTGCTGCTCCACCCGGGTCACGGTGGCCCCGGTGCGCAGCTCGGCGCCCGCCTTCTGGGCGTGCTCGACGAGCTGCTGGTCGAACTCGGGCCGGTTGATCAGCCCGAACAGCATCTGACGGGAGCGCCGGGTCCGGGTGAAGCGCCCGTTGTTCGAGAACGTCACCGCGTGCACGCGGTCCCGGAAGGGCAGCTCGAAGCCGGGCGGGAGGGTGTCGCGCGAGGGACCGATGATGCCGCCGCCGCACGTCTTGTAGCGGGGCAGCTCCGCCTTCTCCAGCAACAGCACGCGCCGCCCCGCGACCGCCGCCGCGTAGGCGGCCGAGGCCCCCGCCGGTCCCGCGCCCACCACGACCACGTCCCAGACCTGACGCGTGTCGTCCGCCGAAGAGTTCTCGCTGCTCACGATGGTCTACTGCTCCCAACAAACCGCATGCCGCACCTGACCCCCGCATCCTACGGCGGGCATCGCCGCAGGCCACTGTGGGAGGATCGGCCCACCAATCCCAGTACTCATCGGTACAACGTCGCACCTACAAGGAGCGTGCCCATGTCGTCGAATCCGGTCGCCGAGACCGTCTCCTCGCTGATGCCCAGGGCGAAGGAGGAGCTCACCGCGCTGGTGGCCTTCAAATCGGTGGCGGACTTCGACCAGTTCCCGCGCAGCGAGAGCGTGGGCGCCGCCAACTGGATCGCCGCCGCGCTGCGCGCCGAGGGCTTCCAGGACGTGGACCTGCTGGACACCCCGGACGGCACGCAGTCCGTGTACGGGTACCTTCCCGGGCCCGAGGGCGCCAGGACCGTCCTGCTCTACGCCCACTACGACGTGCAGCCGCCGCTCGACGAGGCCGGTTGGGTGACCCCGCCGTTCGAGCTGACCGAGCGCGACGGCCGCTGGTACGGGCGCGGCGCCGCCGACTGCAAGGGCGGTGTGCTGATGCACCTGCTCGCGCTGCGCGCGCTGAAGGCGAACGGCGGCGTGCCGGTGCACGTCAAGTTCATCGCCGAGGGCTCGGAGGAGCAGGGCACGGGCGGTCTCGAGCGGTACGCCGAGCAGCACCCCGAGTTGCTGGCCGCGGACACCGTCGTCATCGGCGACGCGGGCAACTTCCGGGCCGGGCTGCCGACGGTCACCTCGACGCTGCGCGGCATGACCCTGGTCCGCGTGAAGGTCGACACGCTCGAAGGAAACCTCCACTCCGGCCAGTTCGGCGGCGCGGCGCCCGACGCGCTGGCTGCCCTGATCCGCGTCCTGGACTCGCTGCGCGCCGAGGACGGTTCGACGACCGTCGACGGTCTGGCGGCGGACAGCGCCTGGGAGGGCCTGGCCTACGACGAGGAGCAGTTCCGCCGGGACGCGCGGGTGCTGGACGGCGTGGAACTGATCGGTTCGGGTGCGGTCGCCGACCGGATCTGGGCGCGTCCGGCCGTCACGGTGCTCGGCATCGACTGCCCGCCGGTCGTCGGCGCCACCCCGTCCGTGCAGGCGAGCGCCCGCGCGCTGATCAGCCTGCGGGTGCCGCCGGGCGTGGACGCCGCCGAGGCCACCAAGCTGCTCCAGACCCACCTGGAGACGCGCACGCCGTGGGGCGCGCGGGTCGCCGTCGAGCAGATCGGCCAGGGCCAGGCGTTCCGCGCCGACACCGGCAGCCCGGCCTACCAGGCCATGGCCGACGCGATGGCGGTGGCGTACCCGGGCCAGGAGATGCAGTACGCCGGTCAGGGCGGCTCCATCCCGCTGTGCAACACCCTGGCGGCGCTGTACCCGCGGGCGGAGATCCTGCTGATCGGCCTGAGCGAGCCGGAGGCGCAGATCCACGCCGTCAACGAGAGCGTGTCCCCCGAGGAGCTGGAGCGGCTGTCGGTCGCGGAAGCACTGTTCCTGCGCAACTACGCGGCGAGCTGAGTCGGTCCGGCCCCGTTCGCGCTCTGCCGTCGGCAGAGGGGCCTCGCCACCGCGCGGGGCCCTGCCTACGGTCGTGCCATGGACGTCATCGAACTGCTCCCCCGCCTGCACCTGCTGCGCTTCCCGGTCGGCCAGGCCTATCTGTGGCGCGACGGCGACGACCTGACGCTGGTCGACGCCGGGCCGGCCGGGGCCGGCGCGCGCATCGCCGCGTCGGCCGGTGCCGCCGGGCGCCTGCGGCGTGTCGTCCTCACCCACTTCCACGAGGACCATGTGGGCGGGGCGGGCGAGATCGCCGCGCTCACCGGGGCGGAGGTGGTGGCGCACGCCGTGGAGGCGCCGGTCGTGCGGGGTGAGGTGGCGGGCCCGGAGCCCGTGTTCGAGGACTGGGAGCGGCCCCTGCACGAGAACGCCGTGCGGCTGCTCCCCCAGGGCGGCTTCGACCGGCCGGAGCGGGTGACCGAGGTGTCGGACGGTGACGTCCTGGACTTCGGCGGCGGGGCGCGGGTGGTCCATGTCCCGGGCCACACCGACGGGAGCGTCGCGGTGCACCTCCCGCGACACGGGGTGCTGTTCACGGGGGACGCGGTCGCCGCGTCACCGGTCGACGGCGGTGTGATGCTCGGCGTGTTCAACGTCGACCGGGACCGGGCCGTCGATTCCTTCCGGCGGTTGGCGGACCTCGACGCGGAGGTCGCCTGCTTCGGGCACGGGGACCCGGTGACCGGCGGGGCGGCACGCGCGCTGCGGGCCTCCGCACGCACGTACAGGACGGTCGGCTGACGTCAGCCGACCGGGGTGCCGGCCTCCAGGTAGAGTGCCGCCCCGCGTTCCCGGGCCCGCAGCGCCCAGCGCAGCCGCTCGTACCGGACGGGGGGCAGCAGCCCGGCCGCCTCGTCCTCGGTGACGAAGCGCCAGCCGCGCAGTTCCGGGCCGGGCAGCAGGACCCGGTCGGCGACACCGGAGTCGAGCCGGCCGCCGTCGAAGAGCAGCCGCAGGCCGCCGTAACCGGGTGGCACGGGCCGTTCCCAGTCGACGACGAGCAGCGCGGGTACGTCGTCGAGGCTGATGCCGGTCTCCTCGGCGACCTCGCGCATCCCGGCACGGGCGGGTGCCTCGCCGGGTTCGACGACACCGCCGGGAAACTCCCAGCCGGGCTTGTAGGTGGGATCGACGAGCAGCACGCGGTCCTGCTCGTCGAAGAGCAGCACGCCGGCCGCGAGGGTCTCGGCGGTGGGTTCCGGCGTCTGCACGATGTCGCAGGCCGGCACGGAGCCGGTGCCGACGGCCTCGGCGATCCGGGCGGCGGCCTCGTACGGGGTGAGGCCGCCGGTGTCGACCGGGTGGGCGTCGGCGGTGAGCCAGGAGGCGAGGGCGGCCCGGTACGGCTCGATGTGGTCGTACGACCACTGCCGTACGCGTATCTCGCCGTCGGGCAGGCCCTCGGGTATCTCACGGCCCGCTATCCGCTCGCGCAGGATCGTTTCCGCCGGGGCGAGCAGGATGTGCCGGACCGTGATCCGGCGGGCGGCGAGACCGCCGAAGATCTCGTCCCGGTACTCCTGGCGCAGCAGCGTCATGGGGACCACGAGGGTCCCGCCGAGTTCGGCGAGCATCGCGGCCGCCGTGTCGATGACCAGGCGGCGCCAGATCGGCAGGTCCTGGAAGTCGCCGACCTCGGCGAGTCGTTTGGGCGGCAGCAGGTGTGCGAGTGCCCCGCCGACGACCTCGGGGTCGAAGAGTGTGCTGTTCGGGATCAGGTCGATCAGTTCCCGTGCGGTGGTGGTCTTTCCCGCACCGAACGCGCCGTTGATCCAGACGACGGTCACAGGTCCCCCTCTTCTGTTGGCCCCCTGTGGCTTGCCCGCTCCACCCTGCCACGGAAACCAGGCCCAGTTGAGGGCGTACGAAAGCGGCGCCGGCGCCCCCGGAGGGGCACCGGCGCCGTGTGTTCCGGGTGGGGCGTCTCAGCGGCCCGGCTGCCCGAGCGCGTCCCCGTCCACGGGCAGGCTGTCGACGGCGACGGTGTCCTCGACGGTGCTGACGGTGTCCTCCACGTCGAGTCCGAGGGGGAGTTCGGCCGGGGCGCCGTGGGACGGGCTGACGGCCGCGACGACGAATCCGGTGGCCAGGGATGCGATGGCGAGCATGCTGCGCTTCTTCATGCCTGCTTCAACTGCGCCGGGGCTCGGGGGTCACGGGTACGGAACGGCGAACCACCGTGCCGGACCCGACCGGCTGCGACCGGCCCCGGGCACCGGAACTCAGGACCGGGGCCGCACGGCTCAGACCCGTGCCGGACTCGCGCCCGCGGTCCTGAAGAGGGCCGCCGCGGCCGCGCCCACCAGGCCCGCGTCCGTCCCCATCTGGGCGGGCACGACCGCCAGGCGCCGCACGAAGGACAAGGTCGCGTAGTCGGTCAGCGCCTTGCGCAGCGGGGCGAAGAGCACGTCACCCGCCTTGCCCACTCCCCCGCCGACCACGGCGATGTCGATCTCGACGAGGGTCGCGGTGGCGGCGATCCCGGCGGCCAGCGCCTGTGCGGCCCGTTCGAAGGAGGCCACGGCGACGGGGTCGCCCCGGCGCGCCGCGGCGGCCACCGCGGCGGCGGAGGTGTCGCCGTCCGGGCCCGGCCGCCAGCCCGCGTCAAGGGCGCGCCGCGCGATGTTGGGACCGCTCGCTATGCGTTCCACGCAGCCGCGCGCACCGCACGGGCAGGGATCGCCGTCCAGATCCACACTGATGTGCCCGATGTGGCCGGCGTTGCCGGTCGGGCCGGGGTGCAGCCGCCCGTTCAGGACGAGCCCGCCGCCCACACCGGTGGAGACCACCATGCACAGCGCGTTGTCGTGCCCCCGCGCGGCGCCCTGCCAGTGCTCGGCCGCCGTGATCGCCACACCGTCGCCGATCAGCTCGACGGGCAGGTCACCGACGGCCTCGCGGACCCGCCGGACGAGCGGGTAGTCGCGCCAGCCCGGCACGTTCACCGGGCTGACCGTGCCGGCGGAGGCGTCCACCGGACCCGCGCTCCCGATGCCGACTGCCGTGGCCCGACCCCACAGCGGCGACGCCGTCAGCTCCCCGAGCACGGCCTCCACGGCCCCCATCACGATGTCGCCGTCCTCCCGGGCGGGCGTGGGGCGCTGCGCACGTGCCTGGATGCGGCCGTGGCCGTCCACCAGCGCTCCGGCGATCTTGGTGCCGCCGATGTCCAGCGCTGCCACGAGGTCGGTGTGCATCAGAGTCGGATCTCCCCGTTGGACCGAAAAAGGATGAAAGAGCACGAACACGAGAGCGCACAGCAGACCGGTCCCACGGTGGGGACGAGGACCGAAGAGTGCGTTGGACAGTGTCTCCCGCATCTGACAACGTTGTCCAGGCTCTATGCTCGACGCCACATCCTCATACAAACGCACGACCGGCACATCCCCCGTGACACCGTGAACACCGTGGCCACGGGGACGGCCGGGATCCCCGTGGACGACAGGAGCCGACGCTTTCCCGTGGACGACAGGACAGGACACCGCATCGTGCCCGACACGCCCCGCCGCGCAGACCGCATCCCCGGGAACCGCTACGGCAATCGCCCGACCATGAAGGACGTCGCCGCACGGGCCGGGGTCGGCCTCAAGACCGTCTCCCGGGTGGTCAACGGGGAGCCGGGCGTCACGCCGGAGACCGAGCGGCGTGTCCAGGAGGCCATCGACGCGCTCGGCTTCCGGCGCAACGACAGCGCGCGGGTGCTCCGCAAGGGGCGCACCGCCAGCATCGGCCTGGTTCTGGAGGACCTGGCCGACCCGTTCTACGGGCCGCTCAGCCGTGCCGTGGAGGAGGTGGCCCGCGCCCACGGCGCCCTGCTGATCAACGGGTCCAGCGCCGAGGACCCGGACCGCGAGCAGGAACTGGTGCTGGCCCTGTGCGCACGGCGCGTGGACGGGCTGGTGGTGATCCCCGCCGGGGACGACCACCGCTACCTGGAGCCGGAACTCAAGGCCGGCGTCGCCACGGTGTTCGTGGACCGTCCGCCGGGGCGGGTCGACGCGGACGTGGTGCTGTCCGACAACTACGGCGGCGCCCGAGACGGAGTGGCCCACCTCATCGCGCACGGCCACCGCAGGATCGGCTTCATCGGCGACATGCCCCGCATCCACACGGCCGCCGAGCGGCTGCGCGGCTACCGGGCGGCGATGGAGGACGCCGGGATACCGGTCGAGGACTCCTGGATGTCGCTGGGCGTCACCGACCCCGAGCGGGTGCGCCGGGCGGCCGAGGAGATGCTCGCCGACCCGCATCCGGTCACCGCGATCTTCACGGGCAACAACCGGGTGACGGTCACCGTGATCCGCGTCCTCGCCGAGCACGACCGCGCCGTGGCCCTCGTCGGCTTCGACGACATCGAGCTGGCCGACCTGCTCCAGCCGGGCGTCACCGTGGTCGCCCAGGACGCCGCGGCCCTCGGCCGTACCGCCGCCGAACGGCTCTTCCGGCAGCTGGACGGCACCCTGCTCGCGCCCGAGCGCATCGAACTGCCGACCAGGCTGGTCACCCGGGGCTCGGGCGAGCTGCCGCCGGCGGACTGAGCGGCCGTGGCGGACGACCGCAGGGACGCCGCGGACACGGACGCGTCGGCGTCCGCCGTGTCCGCGCGCACGGGCACCGGCGGCGGGGACCGGACGCTGCGGGCGCTCGGACTGGACGGGGTGCCGCGCGAGGAGCCGCTGTCGTATCCGGGCGCGTGGCCGCGGGAGACCGGAGTGCTGGACGGGGACCGGCTGCTGCCGCTGGACCGGCTGTCCTACGAGGATCGGGCGCCCGTGCTGGCGATCGGCTCCAACGGCAGTCCGGGCCAACTGCGGCACAAGATGGCGGAGTTCGGCGTCGACTCCCCGATCCCGATGGTCAGGGCCCGCGTCACCGGCCTGGACATCGGCGTCTCCGCCCATGTCAGCCGCATGGGCTACGTGTCCGCCTCGCCGGTGCGCGCCCCGGGCGTCGTGCGGGAGCTGTTCGTGCTCTGGCTCGACACCGAGCAGCTCGCCGTGATCGACGCGAGCGAGGGCGTGCCGATGGCGTCCGGCAACTTCGACCGCGCCTGGCTGCCCTCGCCCGACGTGCGCGTCGAGCCGGGCGACGGCACGGTGCTGCGCGGCGCGTACGCCTACGTCAACCGCCACGGGGTCCTGCACGACGGCACCGGGACCCCGCGGCGGCATCCGGGCGAGCAGCGGCCGCTGATCACCGACCTGCTGCGCGGATCGGCCCGGCTGCGGGAGCTGTTCGGGGTGACGCCCGAGGAGTTCTGCGCGCGGGCACGGGCCGACCGGCGGTTGTGCGAGCGGGGGACGCGGCTGTTCGCCGAGGAGGAGCGGGTGACGGCGTCCGGCCTGGAGCGGTACGTGGGCTCCGGCCGGACGCCGGACGACGCGCTGCCGCCGCCTACTGCGCCGACGCCGTGAGGTCACCGCGCCGCGGCGCCGAGAAGCCCTCCAGGTCGGCGCGGGTCAGGCCGGTCAGCCGCGCGACCTCGCCGATGTCGAGGGCGCCGCAGTCCAGCCCGCGCAGCAGGTAGCCGCTGAGGGCCTTGGCGGTGGCGGGCTCGTCCATCACGTCGCCGCCGGTGCGGTTGGCGTACCGGGCCAGACGCGCGGCGGCCTGCTCGAAGCCCTCGCGGTAGAAGGCGAAGACGGCCGCGTACCGGGTCGGGATGTGACCGGGGTGCATGTCCCAGCCCTGGTAGTAGGCGCGGGCGAGGGCGCGGCGGGTGAGGCCGAAGTGCAGGCGCCAGGCGTCGTGGACCTTCTCGGTCGGGCCGACCGGCAGGACGTTGGTGGAGCCGTCGGAGACGCGTACGCCGGTGCCGGCGGCGGCGACCTGCATGACTGCCTTGGCGTGGTCGGCTGCCGGGTGGTCGCTGGCCTGGTACGCCGCGGAGACGCCGAGGCAGGCGCTGTAGTCGAAGGTGCCGTAGTGCAGGCCGGTGGCGCGGCCCTCGGCGGCCTGGATCATGCGGGCGACGGCGGCCGTGCCGTCGGCGGCCAGGATGGACTGGCTGGTCTCGATCTGGATCTCGAAGCCGATCCGGCCGGGCTCCAGGCCGCGTGCCTTCTCGAAGGCCTCCAGGAGCCGGACCATGGCGGTGACCTGCTCGGGATACGTCACCTTGGGGAGGGTGAGGACCAGTCCGTCGGGCAGGCCGCCGGCCTCCATCAGGCCGCTGAGGAAGACGTCGAGGGTGCGGATGCCCCGGGCGCGCACGGGGGCCTCCATGCACTTCATGCGGATGCCCATGTACGGGGCCGCGGTGCCCTGTTCGTACGCCTCGGCGATCAGCCGGGCCGCGCGGGCCGCCGCCTCGTCCTCCTCGGCGTCGGAGCGGTTGCCGTAGCCGTCCTCGAAGTCGACGCGGAGGTCTTCGATCGGCTCGCGCTCCAGCTTGGCGCGCACGCGGCTGTACACCGGCTCGGCGAGGTCGTCGGTGAGCCCGAGGACGGCGGCGAAGGACGCGGCGTCGGGGGCGTGTTCGTCGAGGGCGGCGAGCGCGCGATCGCCCCAGGAGCGGACGGTGTCGGCGGCGAAGACGTCACCGGGGACGTAGACGGTGTGCACGGGCTGGCGGGTGCCCGGGTCTCCGGGGTAGCGGCGCTCCAGCTCCGCGTCGACCGGCGCGAGGGAGGCGCTGATCTCCTCGCCGACGGCGCCCGCGAGGCTCGTTGCCACCTTCTCCTGCTGACCCATCCCACACCCTCCTGAGTTCCATTTTTTCCGCTGAACGGAATCAATAATCCGCAGAGCGAAGTTATCTGTCGGTCTCCCGCCGGTCAACACCATCCTGCGCAGACGCCGAGGCCCCCGCGACCACGGACGGTCGCGGGGGCCTCGGTCGGGGTCCCGACGGGAAGCTCAGCCCTTGCGGGACTTGACTTCCTCGGTCAGCTGCGGGACGACGTCGAAGAGGTCGCCGACGACGCCGTAGTCGACCAGCTCGAAGATCGGGGCCTCGGCGTCCTTGTTGATCGCCACGATCGTCTTCGAGGTCTGCATGCCCGCGCGGTGCTGGATCGCGCCGGAGATGCCGGAGGCGATGTACAGCTGCGGCGAGACGGACTTGCCGGTCTGGCCGACCTGGTTGGTGTGCGGGTACCAGCCCGCGTCCACCGCGGCACGCGAGGCACCGACGGCCGCACCGAGCGAGTCGGCGAGCGCCTCGATGATCGCGAAGTTCTCCGCACCGTTGACGCCACGGCCACCGGAGACCACGATCGCGGCCTCGGTCAGCTCCGGACGCCCGGTCGACTCACGCGGCGTGCGCGAGGTGACCTTCGTACCGGTCGCGGCGGCGGAGAAGGTGACCGACAGGGCCTCGACCGCACCGGCGGCCGGGGCCGCCTCGACGGCCGCGCTGTTCGGCTTGACCGTGATGACCGGGGTGCCCTTGGAGACGCGGGACTTGGTGGTGAAGGCGGCGGCGAACACCGACTGCGTGGCCACCGGGCCCTCGTCGCCGGCCTCCAGGTCGACGGCGTCGGTGATGATGCCGGAGCCCAGGCGCAGCGCCAGGCGGGCGGCGATCTCCTTGCCCTCGGCGGAGGACGGCACCAGCACGGCGGCCGGGGGGACGGCCTCGACGGCGGCCTGGAGGGCGTCCACCTTCGGCACGACCAGGTAGTCGGCGTACTCGGCGGCCTCGTGGGTGAGGACCTTGACCGCTCCGTGCTCGGCGAGGGCGGCGGCGGTGTCGGCGGCGCCGTTGCCGAGGGCGACGGCGACGGGCTCGCCGACGCGGCGGGCGAGGGTCAGCAGCTCCAGGGTGGGCTTGCGGACGGCACCGTCCACGTGGTCGACGTAGACGAGAACTTCAGCCATGGGACTTCTTCTCTCCTGCTTGCGAGATGTGAGGGGCGGTCGGCGGATCCGGGGCTCAGATGAACTTCTGGCCCGCGAGGAACTCGGCGAGCTGCTTGCCGCCCTCGCCCTCGTCCTTGACGATGGTGCCCGCGGTGCGCGCCGGGCGCTCGGTCGCGGACTCGACCGTGGTGTAGGCGTTCTCCAGGCCGACCTCGTCCTCGTCGATGTCGAGGTCGGAGAGGTCCCAGGACTGCACCGGCTTCTTCTTGGCCGCCATGATGCCCTTGAAGGACGGGTAACGGGCCTCGCCGGACTGGTCGGTGACCGACACGACCGCCGGCAGGGAGGCCTCCAGCTGCTCGGTGGCGGCGTCGCCGTCCCGGCGGCCCTTCACGGTGCCGCCCTCGACCGAGACCTCGGACAGCAGCGTCACCTGCGGCACACCCAGACGCTCCGCGAGCAGCGCGGGCACGACGCCCATGGTGCCGTCGGTCGAGGCCATGCCGGAGATCACCAGGTCGTAGCCGGCCTTCTCGACCGCCTTGGCCAGCACCAGCGAAGTGCCGATGGCGTCGGTGCCGTGCAGGTCGTCGTCCTCGACGTGGATCGCCTTGTCCGCGCCCATGGACAGCGCCTTGCGCAGCGCGTCCTTCGCGTCCTCCGGACCCACCGTCAGGACGGTGATCTCCACGTCGTCGTCGGAGTTCTCCGAGATCTGCAGCGCCTGCTCGACCGCGTACTCGTCCAGCTCGGAGAGCAGACCGTCGACATCGTCGCGGTCGACGGTCAGGTCATCGGCGAAGTGCCGGTCGCCAGTGGCGTCGGGCACGTACTTCACAGTGACAACGATCCTCAAGCTCACGCCGGCTCTCCTACTGCGTCGACATTTCAGTGCTGCCTCTTGCAGGCAGCATAGGCGCCCCAAGCGGCCGATCCCGGGCGGGGCGACCTGCGCTCCGTCCCGAAATATTACTCGTCAGTACACCCAGTTCATGCCCGCTAAGCAAGCGCTTTGAACTGTGACCTTCGCAACGCAGCGTAACCGGAACTCGACCGCTTCGCAGAAGCCGTCCCGGTGAGCGGTCAGTCGCGCAGGCCGCTGTAACGCCCCTGGTGGTACAGCAGCGGGCGGCCCGCGCCCGCGGGGTCGCCGAGCAGCACCTCGGCCAGCACGACGCGGTGGTCGCCCGCGGGCACGCGGGCGACCACCCGGCACACGAGCCAGGCGAGGACGCCGTCCAGTACCGGCACGCCTTCGGGGCCCTCACGCCAGGCCGTGGGCGCCGCGAAGCGGTCCGCGCCGCTGCGGGCGAAGATGGTGGCCAGGTCCTGCTGGTGCTCGCCGAGCACGTGGACGCCGACGTACTCGGCCTCACAGACCGTCGGCCAGCTGGAGGAGCCGGTGCCGATGCCGAAGGAGAGCAGCGGCGGCTCGGTGGAGACGGAGGTGAGAGAGGTGGCGGTGAAGCCGACCGGGCCGGCGTCCCCGCGCGCGGTGATCACCGCGACGCCCGCCGCGTGCCGCCGGAAGACGGACCGCAGCAGGTCGGCGGTGGCGAGCGGCGACGCGGTGAGGCCGGGTGTGGCCGTCATGGGGGAAGTCCTTCTGCGTTGCGCCTCGCTCCGCGGAGCGGGGAGCGAGGCCCTGTGGGCAGGCTGACGACGGGTGGCACACACAGTCAAATACGTCCCGGGGTGTCGAAGCTGTGGAGAACGCCTCACGGCCGGCGTGACGGCAGTCACACGGCCTCGCCCAGCGCGGCGATCACGTCCGCCTTGCGGGGCTGCCCGACCCCGCGCCGTACGACACGGCCGCCGGCGTCGAGGACCAGCACGGTCGGGGTCTTGAGCACACCGAGAGCGCGGACCAGTTCCAGGCGGGCCTCGGCGTCGATCTCGACGTGGGCGACACCGGGGACCATGCGGGCCACCTCGCCGAGGACCCGCCGGGTGGCACGGCAGGGGGCACAGAAGGCGCTGGAGAACTGCACGAGCGTGGCGCGCGCGCCCAGGTCCACGCCCAGGTCGGCCGCGACGAGCCGCCGGCCGGGCACGCCGTCTCGCGGGTCGGCCGCCCCTCCTCGCGGGTCGGCCGCTCCGCCTCGGGGGTCGGCCGCTCCGCCTCGGGGGTCGGGCCCGCCGGGCCGCGGGCCGGGAGAGGGGTCGAGACTCCTGCCGTCGTCCTGCCCGTGCACCCGCGTCCTCGCTCCGCCGCCAAACGCGGCACTCATGGGCACGCTCACGCGTGCCACCGATCCGTCCGTCACCGTTTCAGCACTCACGGGCCGACGGAGATTCCCGGTCCACCGTCGCGTTCCGGCCACACGACGGCCCGTGACGTGATGAGAATCTCGCCACGGACGGGCACCAAGGCTGGTACACCGGCCGTTCTTGGGGCACGATCTGCGACAAGCCGTAAACCTACGGCTGCGTAACTTTCGACTGGGAGCCCACTTCCCAGGCCGACAAGGAAGGGTTCGACCCGCCCATGGCAGAACTCGTCTACCGCCCGGCGATCGGTCTCGCCCGCACCCTGTTCAAGGTGTGGGATCTCAAGATCGACTGCCAGGGATCGGAGAACATCCCGCGCTCGGGCGGCGCCGTGCTGGTGAGCAACCACATCAGCTACCTGGACTTCATCTTCGACGGCCTGGCGGCGCTGCCGCAGAAGCGGCTCGTGCGGTTCATGGCGAAGGAGTCGGTGTTCCGGCACCGGGTCTCGGGGCCGCTGATGCGCGGCATGAAGCACATCCCGGTCGACCGCAAGCAGGGCGAGGCCGCGTACGCGCACGCCCTGGACTCGCTGCGGTCCGGTGAGATCGTCGGGGTCTTCCCGGAGGCCACGATCTCCGAGTCGTTCACGCTGAAGAGCTTCAAGTCGGGCGCCGCGCGGCTGGCGCAGGAGGCCGGCGTCCCGCTGGTCCCGATGGCCGTGTGGGGTACGCAGCGGCTGTGGACCAAGGGGCACCCGCGCAACTTCAAGCGCAGCCACATTCCGATCACGATCCGGGTCGGCGAGGCGATCGAGGCCTCCCGTGAGCAGTACGCCGGCGCCATCACCCGCCGGCTGCGCGAGCGGGTGCAGGAGCTGCTGGAGGCTGCCCAGCGTGCCTACCCGGTCCGCCCGAGGAACGCGGAAGACACCTGGTGGATGCCGGCCCACCTCGGCGGCACCGCCCCCACACCGGAGCAGGTGCGCACCGCCGAGGCGCACTGATCCGGCGCTTCAGAGCGCGGCCGGGAGCGTCGCCCACAGGTGCGGCCGGTCGGCGGCCGCCTTCAGCACCTCCAGCACGGCCGGATGCGGCGCGGCGTACAGCTCCGGGTAGTCGGCCTCGCCCGCCTCGTGGTCCGGCGTGAAGGCCAGCCGCTCCCGCCCCAGGGAGAACTGCGCGTCCACGCCGGGCTTGTTGCCGCGCGGGTCCTGCCGGTGCCACGCCCCGTCGAACCGTACGGCGACCAGCCCGTGCACCACGTCGAAGCGCTGATAGCACAGGGCCGTCGGGATGTCCTCGGCCCGCAGCAGCGCGGTCAGCGCGTGGGCCTTGGCGTAGCAGATGCCGGTGCGCTGCTCCAGGACGTCGGAGGCCCGCCAGGTGACGCGCGGATCACCGGAGTCCTGCGAGTGCGGGATGGTGTCGCGTACGAATTCGAAGGCCAGCCGCGCATAGGCATACGAGTCCTGCGCCTCCTTGGCGAGCCTTGCGGCTACTTCCCGCACGCGCGGATGGTCGTGATCGATTGCTTCGTCGACCGCAAGATAGGCGGACAGGTCGGGGTCCTTCTGGATCAGCTCCATGCCCGCAGAGCATAGGAACGCGGTCACCCGACAGTCAATGACTTTTCAGGTGACCGCATACCTATGCAGCGCGTGGGCTGTTCCCGCTAGCGCGCCATCTCCTCCTTGAGGGCGGCGACGAACGCGTCGACGTCGTCCTCGGTGGTGTCGAAGGCGCACATCCAGCGCACGTCACCGGCCGCCTCGTCCCAGAAGTAGAAGCGGAACCGCTTCTGCAGGCGCTCGCTCACCTCGTGCGGCAGCCGGGCGAAGACGGCGTTGGCCTGCACCGGGTAGAGGATCTCCACGCCGTGCACGGCGCGCACGCCCTCGGCCAGGCGCTGGGCCATCTCGTTGGAGTGCCGGGCGTTGCGCAGCCACAGGTCCTTGGCGAGCAGCGCCTCCAGCTGCACCGACACGAAACGCATCTTCGAGGCGAGCTGCATGGACAGCTTGCGCAGGTGCTTCATGTGGCGCACGGCGTCCTGGTTCAGGACCACGACCGCCTCGCCGAACAGGGCACCGTTCTTGGTGCCGCCGAGGGAGAGGAGGTCCACGCCGACCGCGTTGGTGAACGTCCGCATGGGCACGTCCAGGGAGGCGGCGGCGTTGGCTATCCGGGAGCCGTCCAGGTGGACCTTCATGCCGTGCGCGTGGGCGTGCTCGCAGATGGCGCGGATCTCGTCGGGCGTGTAGAGGGTGCCGAGCTCCGTGCTCTGGGTGATCGAGACGACCTGCGGCATCGCGCGGTGCTCGTCGTCCCAGCCGTACGCCTGCCGGTCGATCAGGTCCGGCGTGAGCTTGCCGTCCGGGGTGGGCACGGTGAGCAGCTTCAGGCCGCCCATGCGCTCCGGGGCCCCGCCCTCGTCGACGTTGATGTGCGCGCTCTCGGCGCAGATCACCGCGCCCCAGCGGTCGGTGACCGCCTGGAGCGCGACGACGTTGGCGCCGGTGCCGTTGAAGACCGGGAACGCCTCGGCGCCCGAGCCGAAGTGGCTGCGGATCACCCGCTGGAGGTTCTCGGTGTACTCGTCCTCGCCGTACGCGACCTGGTGCCCGCCGTTGGCCAGGGCCAGGGCGGCGAGCACCTCGGGGTGCGCGCCGGCGTAGTTGTCACTGGCGAAACCGCGGGCCTCGGGGTCGTGGTGGCGACGCGCGTCGGTCTTCGGGGGGTTCACGGCTTCTCGGTCAGCCACAGACGGTTTCCGTTCACTTCCGCGGCGGGCTTCTCCCAGACTCCGGCGACCGCCTCGGCCAGGTCCTTGACGTCCGTGAAGCCCGCGAACTTCGCGTTGGGGCGCTCGGCGCGCATCGCGTCGTGCACCAACGCCTTGACCACCAGGATCGCAGCCGCCGACGTCGGCCCCTGCTCGCCCCCCGCCTTGCGGAAGTAGTCCGCCATGGCCAGCGTCCACGCCTCGGAGGCGGCCTTGGCCGCCGAGTAGGCGGCGTTGCCCGCGGTGGGCTTGGACGCGCCGGCGGCGCTGATCAGGACGTAGCGGCCGCGGTCGCTGCGCTGGAGCGCCTCGTGGAAGGCGAGGGAGGTGTGCTGCACGGTGCGGATCAGCAGCTTCTCCAGGAGGTCCCAGTCGCCCAGGTCGGTCTTGGTGAAGGTCTGGCTGCCGCGCCAGCCGCCGACGAGGTGGACCAGGCCGTCGACCCGGCCGTAGTCCTTCTCGATGCGGTCGGCCCAGGCGCGGGTGGAGTCGAGGTCGAGCAGGTCGACCTTCTCTCCGGTGACGGTGGCGCCGCCGTGGGCGTAGCGCGCCGCGTCGACCGCCTCCGCCAGCCGCTCGGGGTCGTTGTCCGAGCCGACGACCGTCGCGCCCGCCTCGGCGAGCCGCAGCAGCGCGGCCCGTCCGGCGGGTCCGCCCGCCCCTGCCACCGCGATCACCGCGCCGTCGAGCGCCCCGTTCCCCATGGTCCTCGCCTCCCGAGCCTGTTGCCGTGCCTGTTCCTGCCCGCCGGTGCCGTCGTTCACGCGGCGGCCCGCTCGGCGTCGTCCGCCGAGGCCGTGATGCCCTTGGTGGAAGCGATCACGTTCTTCAGCTTCTTGGACAGAGCCTCATAGAACATGCTCAGCGGAAACTCGTCCGGGAGCACGTCGTCGACGAGTTTGCGCGGCGGCAGGGTCAGGTCCAGGGCGTCGGGGCCCTTGGCCCACTTCGAGCCCGGGTGCGGGGCGAGGTAGGTGGAGACCAGTTCGTAGCCGGCGAACCAGTGGACGAGCTTGGGGCGGTCGATGCCGTCCCGGTAGAGCGTCTCGATGTCGGCGCACAGCTGGTTGGTGACCTGCGGGGCGCGCTGCCAGTCGATGAAGAGCTTGTTGTCGGTCCAGCGCACGACGTCGTGCTTGTGCAGGTACGCGAAGAGGAGCTGTCCGCCCAGGCCGTCGTAGTTGCGCACGCGCTCGCCGGTGACCGGGAAGCGGAACATCCGGTCGAAGAGGACCGCGTACTGCACGTCGCGCGCCTGCGGGACGCCGTCGGCCTCAAGCTTCACGGCCTCCTTGAAGGCGGTGAGGTCGCAGCGCAGCTCCTCCAGGCCGTACATCCAGAACGGCTGGCGCTGCTTGATCATGAACGGATCGAAGGGCAGGTCGCCGTGGCTGTGGGTGCGGTCGTGGACCATGTCCCACAGGACGAAGGCCTCTTCGCAGCGCTTCTGGTCGTGGACCATCGCGGCGACGTCCTCGGGCAGTTCCAGGCCCAGGATGCCGACGGCGGCGTCGGTGACGCGGCGGAAGCGGGCGGCCTCGCGGTCGCAGAAGATGCCGCCCCAGGAGAAGCGCTCCGGGGCCTCACGCACGGCGATGGTCTCCGGGAAGAGGACGGCGGAGTTGGTGTCGTAGCCGGCCGTGAAGTCCTCGAAGGTGATGCCGCAGAAGAGCGGGTTGTCGTAGCGGGTGCGCTCCAGCTCGGCCAGCCAGTCGGGCCAGACCATGCGCAGGACGACCGCCTCGAGGTTGCGGTCCGGATTGCCGTTCTGCGTGTACATCGGGAAGACGACCAGGTGCTGGAGGCCGTCCGCGCGGTTCGCGGCGGGCTGGAAGGCCAGCAGCGAGTCCAGGAAGTCGGGCACCTGGAAGCCGCCGTCGGCCCAGCGGCCGAGGTCCTTCACCAGCGCCTCGTGGTAGGCGCGGTCGTGCGGGAGCAGCGGGGACAGCTCCTCGACGGCATCGGCGACACGGCGTACGGCGTCCTCGGCGACGGCCCGCTCCGGGGCGCCCTCGGCGTCGAAGTCGATCGAGCCGTCCTTGGACTGCCAGGGCCGGATGCGCTCCACGGCATCCTTGAGCACGGGCCACGCCGGGTGCTCGACCACCCTGCTCACCGGAGGAACCTTCTCCTCCGCACCCACCCGCACAAGAATTTCCGTCATGTCCCATCCTCCACTGGAGAAGCTTGCGTCAGGACACCGTAGACATACGAGGTTTCCCCCTTCAAGGGGAGTCTCCGTAAATTATCCTGCCGTACCCCACGCTTCACCGCACTTTTTCCTGTGGGACGCCGGATTCCGGATACCCAGCGCGGCCGAGGGGAAACGGTCCCGCAGGGCCGTTAGGCTGCGCCCTGCCATCGCCGCCGTCTACGGAAGCGAGTCGAGCCTTGAACTTCCTCACCATCGGTCACCGCGGAGCGATGGGTGTCGAACCCGAGAACACCCTGCGTTCCTTCGTCGCCGCCGAGCAGGCCGGCCTCGACGTCGTCGAACTGGACCTGCACCTGAGCAAGGACGGTGCGCTCGTCGTCATGCACGACGCGGACGTGGACCGCACCACGGACGGCACGGGCGCGATCGCCGACAAGACCCTGGAGGAGCTGCGGTCGCTGGACGCCGGCCGCGGGGAGCGGATCCCGGTCTTCGAGGAGGTCCTGGACGCGATCTCGGCGCCGTTGCAGGCCGAGATCAAGGACGTGGCGGCCGCGCGCACGCTCGCCGAGGTGATGCTGCGGCGGGACCTGGTGGACCGGGTGGAGGTCATCTCGTTCCACGACGAGGCGATCGTCGAGATCGCGCGGCTGGTGCCGGGGGTGCGGACCGCGCTGGTCGCGCAGTACTACGGTCCCGAGGTCGTGGACCGGGCCGTGGCGGCCGGCGCCGGGGCCCTGTGCCTGGACATCAACCGGATCACACTGGAGATCGTAGAGAAGGCCCGCAAGGCGGGCCTCAGGGTCTTCTCCTGGACCGTGAACACCCAGGACCAGCTGCGCCTGGTGCGCGCCCTGGGTCTCGACGGCGCGACGACCGACCTCCCCGAGATCAAGCGCACCGGCCGGTTCACGGCCTGAGCGGCCGGATCCGCTCCACGGCCTGGGCGGCCAGGTCCGCCGCACGGTCCGAGCGGCCGGGCGCGCGTCACACCAGCGGCTTGACCAGCAGCTCGAACTGCAGGTCGTCCCGCTGCGGAATGCCGAAGCGCTCGTCGCCGTACGGGAACGGGCTCATCTCTCCCGTACGGCGGTAACCGCGGCGCTCGTACCAGGCGATGAGGTCCTCGCGCACGGAGATCACGGTCATGTGCATCTCCGTGACGTCCCACGCCTTACGGGCCCGCCGCTCCGCCTCCGCGATGATCGTCTTGCCCAGACCCGCGCCCTGGAGCGCCGGGCTGACGGCGAACATCCCGAAGTAGGCGTGCGCACCGCGGTGCTCGAGCTGGCAGCAGGCCACGACGACGCCGTCCCGCGCGACCGTCAGCAGGCGGCTGTCCGGCGACTTGATCACCTCCAGGACGCCCTCCGGGTCCGTGCGCTGTCCCTGGAGGATGTCCGCCTCGGTGGTCCACCCGGCCCGGCTGGAGTCGCCCCGGTACGCGGACTCTATGAGCGCCACGAGCTCGTCCACGTCGGCGTCGGTGGCGTCGCGGTAGGTCAGTCGGCCGGTGGTGGTGTCCATGGGGGGCGTCTCCGGTTCGTGCTCGGGCGCGGCGGGGGCACCGAAGAGAGTAACGCTGCCGCTAACCTCGGTCCGCATGGTGCATGTACTCAGCAGCCGGACCCTGCTCCGTCCCACCGACCCCGACCGCTCCCGGGCCTTCTACGGCGAACAGCTCGGCCTGGCCGTCCACCGGGAGTTCGGCACCGGGCCGGAGCGGGGGACCGTGTACTTCCTCGGCGGCGGTTTCCTGGAGGTCTCCGGCCGGGCCGAGGCTCCCCTGACACCGGCCCTCAAGCTGTGGCTCCAGGTCGAGAACGCCGCCGCGGCCCACGAGGAACTGCGCGCGAAGGGCGTCGACATCGTGCGGCCGCCAGTGCAGGAGCCGTGGGGGCTGGTGGAGATGTGGATCGCCGACCCGGACGGCACACAGATCGTGCTGGTGGAGGTGCCGGCGGACCATCCGCTGCGCTACCGGCCGGGAATCTGAGCCACCGGAGCGGTACCGGCGGCCACCGGGGCGGTGCCGCCGGATGGCCGCGGTCCGGGCCCGGCCTTAGCGTGCTGGAGGGGGACGGAGGTCCCGGCCGAGCGGAAGGACTCCCACGCGATGAAGCTCCACGAACCGGTGCCCGGCGGTCCCTGCTGGGCCGAGCTGGGGACCAACGACCTGGAAGCGGCGAAGCGGTTCTACACCAAGCTGTTCGGCTGGCGCCCCGAGACGGACTCCCGGCAGCAGGCGGGCGGCTACACGATCGCCCGTCTCGGCGAGGCGGCGGTCGCCGCCCTGACGCCGCTCTACCAGCAGGCGCAGCCGGTCGCCTGGAACGTGTCCTTCGCGGTCCGTGACGCGGACGCCGCCGTGCGGCAGGTGACGGCGGCCGGCGGGTCGGCCCTGCAGGGACCCACGGACGTCTTCGACTCCGGCCGGTTCGCGGTGGCCGCCGATCCGGGCGGCGCGGTGTTCCAGCTGTGGCAGGGGCGGTCGTTCCCGGGCGCCGGCCTGTTCAACGCGCCCGGCGCGCTCGGCTGGGTGGAGCTGCTGACCCGGGAGCCGGACCGTGCCGCCGACTTCTACACCACGGTGTTCGGCTGGAGCGTGACCGCGTCGGACCGCTACCCGCAGTGGGGGATCGACGGCGCGGACTTCGGCGGCATGGTGACGATGGACGACAAGTTCCCGCACGAGGTGCCGGCCCACTGGCTGCCGTACTTCGCCGTGGCGGACGTGGACACCGCCGCCGTCGACACGACCGACAGCGACGGCACCGTGCTCATGGAGCCCACCTCGCCCCCCGACGGGCCGCGCATCGCGGTGCTGCGGGATCCCCAGGGGGCGATGTTCGGCGTGTACCGCGCGGGCGACGAGCGCTGACGTCACGGCTGCCGGGAGGGCTCAGCGGTACGGCTCGCACCGCCTGCGGTCCCGGAGGGAGCCTCAGATGCGCAGTGCCTGCGGACGGCTCTCGAGCCGGGCCAGCAGCGCCCCCAGGAGCGCCGCCAGCTCTTCCTGGTCGGGTCCGTCGACGCCGGACAGGACGGCGGACTCGTAGGAGAGCTGTTCGGGCAGGATGCCGTCGACGAGGTCGCGGCCGGCGTCCGTGAGGCGGACGTGGGCGACCCTGCGGTCGCGGGTGTCGCCGCGCCGCTCCACCAGTCCGCGTTCGGTGAGCTGCTTGAGGCGTTTGGTGACCGCGGCGCCCGAGGAGAAGGTCTCGCGGGCCAGATCGCCCGGGGTGAGCTCGTGTCCGGTGCGGCGCAGGGCGCCGAGCAGGTCGAACTCGGCGCGGCTGAGGCCGGCCCGGCGCAGGGGGGCGTCCTCGGCCTGCTGGAGGAGGGCGGCGCAGCGGTTGATGCGGCCGATGATCTCCATCGGCCCGGTGTCGAGGTCGGGGTGCACGGCCTGCCACTGCCGTACGACCGCGGCGACGGTGTCCCCGCCCGGCCGGCCCCTCGCGTCGCTCCTGGTCGCCGATCCCCCGTCGGTTGCGGTCATGGCCGTACGTCCTCCGTTCTCGTGCCCGTTTCCCGGTGCGGACGCGCTGCCTGGCGTCGGACCGTTGCGGCGAGCGTACGGTGTCCGGACTGCTCGGCGAGCACGACCCTCTCCTGGGGCAGCGCGCGCCCCCACCATTCTCCGGCCGCGGCGTCGACAGTGGCCCGCAGGTCGGTGAGCGCGGCGGCCAGGCCCCGGCGGGCGGCCTCCAGGGCGCCGGGGGCGGGGTCGGGCTCCGCCAGGAGGCGGGCGGCGTGCTCCCGGGCACGGTCGGCCGCGGTCACCGCCTGCCCGACACGGCTCCCGGCACGCCGGTTGGTGACGGCCACGGCGGCCAGGAAGCCGACCAGGGCGCCGACGAGGGTGTCGACCACGCGCTCGGTGATCAGCTCGCCGGGCTGCTGGTAGCCGGCGAATTCGGTGATGAGCAGTGCCATGGGGGTCACGCAGACGCTGCCGAGCCAGTAGTTGCGGGTGATGAGCGCCTCGGCGCCGAAGTTGAGGGCGAGGCAGAACAGGACCAGGAGGGCCTGTCCGAGGTGGGCGAGCGGGGCGATGGCGGCGAACAGCAGCACCCCGGCGATGTTGCCCACGACGCGCTGGACGGCCCGGCTCCAGGTCAGGGTCATGTTGGCCTGGTAGAGGGCGGCCGCGGTGACCAGCGCCCAGTACGGGCGGCCGATGCCGAGGGCGAGGGAGGCGTAGCCGGCCAGGGCGCAGCCGAGGGCGGTGCGCAGGGCGATCGGGCCCAGGGGGCCCAGCCGCCGCCACAGGGGCGCGGACGGCGCGGCGAGTTCGGTGTCCACGCCGAGGAGTTCGTCGGCGGCGGCCGGGGTGGCGCCGGTGCGCGGGATCCGGCCGGTGCCGCGCAGGGCGCGGGCCCAGTCGCGCAGCCGCTCCGGGTCCGTGTCGGCGGGGGCGGCGAGCGCGACCTCGGCTCGGACGACGAGGTGTTCCAGTGCGCGCCGGGTGGTGGCGCGGGTGCCCGTCGCCGGGAGGGCCAGCAGTGCCTGCCAGGCGGCCTGCACGGCGGCGTACCCGGCGGCGCGCGCCGCCGTGTGGCCGTCGCCGGCGCCGCGGGTGTCGGCGTAGGCGGCTGCGGCGTTCAGTGCCTGGGCGGTCGCCCGGCGTTCCGGGCCGTGCGGGCGGACGACGGCGGGTGCCATGCCGACGATCCAGGCCCAGGCGCCCGCGGCGGCGCCCAGGGCGAGGTGACCGGGGATCTGCCCGAAGGTCTGCGGGACGAACAGGGCGGCGGAGCTGATGAAGGTCAGGACCACGTTGCCCGGCGGGCCGACGCGGGTGGCGTCGCACAGGGCCTTCTGGACGGCGGCCAGCAGGGCGCCGACGGTGACCAGGACGACGGCGTTGCGGGTGAGCGAGGCGGTGACCAGGGAGACGGCGACGCCACCGAGCATGCCGAGCACCACCCAGGCCAGCACGCGGGCCCGGGCGGCGTAGGGGCGGTTGTGCGCGTAGAGGGCGCACAGGGATCCGGCCATGGTGTACATCGCCAGGTCGAGGCGGCCGAGCGCCAGCAGGATCAGGTTGGGCGGGGCGACCGCGGCGACCGAACTCAGTGCGGGCTTGAACCAGATCTCGGAGGGACGGCGCAGGCGCAGCACGCCGGTCAGGGACAGGCGGCGGCCGAGTGAGGTGCCGGGGGTGGGGGTCGCACTGCTCATGAGAAAAAGCTTAACAGGTGTTTTACCTGTAAATAAACTCTCCGGTGTCGGCGGCACCGGCACGACCAGCGGCGATCCGCCGCGCTCCCCCGAATACCCCCCGTGTACATCCTTGCGCTCGCGTGCGCACCGCACGGCCCGGGCAGTCCTTGACCGACCGTCGGGCATCGGCCGTCGAACCGCGAGCGGGGGAGGCACCTGTGCACGGACCGGCGTCGTCCGGGTGGCTGCTGGTCGCGCTCTGCGCGGCGACCGGCGCGTACTGCCTGCTGCGGATGCGCAGCGGCGTCGAGGAGCAGCGCCGTGCCGCCGGCGGCGAGGCGCTCATGGGCTTCGGCATGGCCGCCATGGCCGTGCCCGCGGCGGTGTTCACCCCGCCTTCCTGGGCGTGGCCCGCCTACGCGGTGGTGTTCGGCGCCGCCGGGCTGCGCGCCCTGTGGGCGGCCCGGTCGGGACGTCATCACCTGCACCATCTGGTCGGGGACGCGGCCATGGTCTACATGGCGCTGGTGATGGCCGGCTCCCCCGCCCACGCCCACGGCCGGTCCGGAGTTCCGCTGCTCACCGGGGTGCTGCTGCTCTACTTCGCCGGGTACGTGCTGCTGGCCGGCGTACGGCTGCTGCCGGTGGCCGTCGCGGCCGGGGGCGGTGCGGCGGTCGGGAGCGGCTCGGAAGGCGGGGGAGGCGCGACGGACGGCTGGGGCGACCGGCCGGAGCTGGCGCGGGCGTGCCGGCTCTCCATGGGCATCGCGATGCTGGCCATGCTGCTGACCATGTGACGTCCGGCGACCGCGCCCGGCACGCGACCGTTGCCTGCGTCACTTCGCGCCGAGGGCCGCGCCGCTGCCGGTACGGCGCTCATAGGCTGCCCCCATGATTCTCCCCGCGGCACTGCTGCTGCTCGGCGCCCTGACCGCCGTCCTCGCCCCGAGGCTGCTCGCCCGCGCCGACTGGCCGGACCGCGAACCGGTGGTCGCCCTGTGGGTGTGGCAGTGCGTGGTGGCCGCCGTGCTCGTGTGCTGCGCCCTGTCGATGACGCTCAGCGCGGCGGCGGCCTGGCACGCGGTGGGCGGTCACGTCTTCGCGACGGCGCCGCGTCCGGTGGTGGAGGCGTACGCGCTCGGCACGTCCGGGCTCTGGGCGGACACGACCGCGGTCACGCTGGCCTGCGGCGGGTTGTGGAGCGCCGCGATGCTGGCCCGTGAGGTCGTGCGGGCCCGGACGCGGCGTCGGCTGCGCCGCGCCGAACTGCTGCACCGTGTTCCGCTGTTGCCGGGCGAGACGCCCGGCCCGGACCGGCTCGTCGTCCTGGAGGGCGAACGGCCGGGGGCCTGGTGGCTGCCCGGTACTCCCCCGCAGTTGGTCGTCACCACCGCCGCCCTGCGCCGCCTCAAGGGCCGTCAGCTCGACGCGGTGCTCGCCCACGAGAAGGGGCACGCCCGGGCGCGGCACGACTGGCTGCTGCACTGCTCGGCCGCCCTGGCCGACGGCTTCCCTCAGGTTCCGGTCTTCGCCGCGTTCCGCGACGAGATGCACCGCCTGGTGGAACTCGCCGCCGACGACGCGGCCTCCCGCCGCTTCGGCCGGCTGACGACCGCGCTGGCACTGGTCGAACTCAACGAGGACCGAGGCGTGTTCGGCCCCTGCCCGGCGGCGCAGGCCCAGGTCCCGCAGCGCGTGCACCGGCTGCTCACCCCGCCGAACCGGCTGTCCGCGGCCCGTCGGCTGCGGCTGACGGCGGCGGCCGCGCTGGTGCCGGTGGTGCCCGTGCTGGTGGCGTTCGTACCGGGGTTGCGGGCGCTGGGGTAGGCGGTGCCTCGCCCTGCGGCAGGTCCGAACGACACCGCCGGGTTCCCGCGGGCGGCCCCTCGCCGCTCCCGCATCGCGGAAACCGGCCCGGGATTGGCCCCGGACCGCCCGGGTCGGCGAGTATCGCAGCATGCAGACGCCCTCGGTCGACTCCCCGCCCAGTCCCCCGCAGCCGCGCACCGCTCTCCGCGTCACCTGGCTGCTGACCGCGTGCTCAGCGCTGCTGCTCGCCCTGGTGGCCCTCGAATGGCGCCCACTGATCGGCCTGGACGACGACATCGCCGACACGACGCACCGCTGGGCGGTCGAAGAGGCCGGCATCACGCACGCGATGCGGATCCTCACCGACTGGGTGTGGGACACCTGGACGATGCGGCTGCTGTGCGCGGTGGTGGTTCTGTGGCTGTGGTTGCGGCGCGGCGACCGGTGGACGGCCGTGTGGCTGGGGGCGACGTGCCTGCTGGGGAGCCTCCTGCAACAGGCCCTGAAGGCGGCCGTGGACCGCGCCCGCCCCGTCTGGCCCGACCCCGTGGACTCCGCGCACTACGCGGCCTTCCCCTCGGGCCACGCCATGACCGCCACCTTCGTCTGCGGCCTGCTCGTATGGCTGCTCCACCACTACGACGCCCCCCGCGGCGTGCGCGTGAGCGCCCTGGCGGTGGCGGTGGTCTCCGTGGCCGGCGTCGGCGTGACCCGGGTGTGGCTCGGCGTCCACTGGGCCACGGACGTGGTCGGCGGCTGGCTCCTGGGCACCCTGGTGGTCGCTGTCGCGGCCCTCGTGCACGGGCGTCGGCACCCCTGAGGACGCCAGGGCCCGGCCGCGGGGTGGAACGTCGGCTCGTAGCATCCGCACATGACTGCCGTCCTGTTCGACTTCTCGGGGACCCTCTTCCGCGTCGAGTCCACCGACGCCTGGCTGGGCGGGGCGCTCGCGGACACCGGGACAACCCTGTCCGGACCCGACCTCGCCGCGACGGCCCGCGCGCTGGAGGAGGCCGGGGCGCTGCCGGGCGGAACGCCCCCGGCGCGGATACCGGAGGAACTCGCCGGCGTCTGGGAGGTCCGGGACGAGAGCGTCCGGCTGCACCGGGCCGCGTACACCGGACTGTCCCGGCAGGTACGGCTTCCGGACCCGGGACTGCACGACGTGCTCTACGACCGGCACATGACACCGGACGCCTGGAGCCCCTACCCGGACGCCGCCGAGGTGCTGAGCACGCTGGGCGAGCGGGGAGTCGCGGTCGGGGTGGTCAGCAACATCGGCTGGGACCTCCGCCCGGTCTTCCGCGCGCACGGCCTGGACCGGTACGTCGACGCCTACGTCCTGTCGTACGAGCACGGCATCCGGAAACCCGACCCGCGCCTGTTCGCGACCGCCTGCGCGACGCTCGGGTCCGAGCCGGACCGGACGCTGATGGTCGGCGACGACCGGCGGGCGGACGGCGGTGCGGCGGCCCTCGGCTGCGCGGTGCACTTCGTGGACCCGCTGCCGGTGTCCCAGCGGGCGTCGGGGCTGCGGCCGGTGCTGGACCTGGTGCGCTGACCGGCGCCGACGCGCCCGGCCTCGCACTCGACCATTCCCGTAGCCCGAGGCAACCACCGATGGTGTCCGCCCGCCTCGGACGATCCCCCGTGTCGCCCGAGGCAGACGGAGCCGGAGCGGACCCGCGCAGGGGCCCGTCCGCCTGCGCCGAGTATAGTTGGCTGCCAGCCAGTCAACGCAGGAGTACAGGATGTCCCCGCGCAGCGCCTCGGTCAATGAAGAGTTGCGGAGGCGTTCGAAGGAGCGGCTCCTGCAGGCCGCGGTGGAGCTGGTGGGTGAGCAGGGGTACGACGCCACCACGCTGGGTGCCATCGCCGACCGGGCCGGCTCGGCCCGCGGTCTGATCTCGTACTACTTCCCCGGCAAGCGCCAGCTCGTGCAGTCCGCCGTGCACCGGCTGATGCACCGCACGCTGGAGGAGGCGCTGGAGCGCGAGCCGCGCACCGCCGGGGGCCCGGAGCGGATGGCGCGGGCCATCGACGCGATCCTGGGTCTCGCCAGGGACCGGCCGGTGCTCATGCGCCAGCACATGGCGGGCCTGCTCCAGGCCGAGGTGGGCTTCGTCCCGTGCCCGGAGCAGCGGCGGCTGGCGGAACTCCTGCGGGACACCGTGGCCCGGCACGGCTCGCGGGACGTCGACCGGGACTACCCGATGCTGCGCGCGCTGCTGATGGGAGCCGTGTTCGCCGCCCTGCTGCCCGGAGCGCCGATGCCCGTGCCGGTGCTGCGCGCCGAGTTGTTCAAGCGCTACCGGCTGGGGTGGGAGCTGGGTGTCCCGCCGGACGCCGAGGCGCCCGGCGGGACGACGTGCGACACGGACCTGTCGCGGTTCTTCGCGACCGGTGTGCCCGGCCGGCCGGTCCCGACGGACGCGGCCGGCCGGCCGGTTCAGTCGAAGTAGTCCGGCTGCGTCTGCGTGTTGAGCTCACGCAGGTGGACCCGCTCGGCCGGGTCGGTGCGCCGGTCGCTGAGCTTGAGGACGTCGAAGCCCTTGGCCATGTCGTTCGAGTAGATGTAACCGTTGTAGTAGTACGCCGACCAGGAGCCGCCCGAGGACATGGTCTCCGTGCTCAGCGGGCCGCGCTCGAAGTAGGCGATCTCCTTCGGACGCTTCGAGTCGGTGAACTCCCAGACGGAGACACCGCCCTGGTACCAGGCCTGGACCATGATGTCGCGGCCCTTGACCGGGATCAGCGAGCCGTTGTGGGCCACGCAGTTCTCGGTGTCCGCCTGGTGGCGGGGGATCTTGAAGTAGCTGCGGAAGACCAGCTCGCGGTGGTCGCCCCGGCCCACGATGTCGTAGATGCCGTCGGCGCCGCGGTTCGGGCCGACCTCCGCGTTGCAGGTGGCGGCACCGCCGCCGCCCAGCTCGTCGGTGAAGACGACCTTGTTCGCCTTCTGGTTGAAGGTCGCCGAGTGCCAGAAGGCGAAGTTGACGTTGTCCTGGACCCGGTCGATCACCTTGGGACGCTCGGGGTCCTTGATGGAGAACAGGATGCCGTCACCCATGCAGGCGCCCGCCGCGAGGTCCTTCGAGGGCAGGACGGTGATGTCGTGGCAGCCGGTGGTCTTGGAGACGCCCGGGTTGGTCGGCCCGCCCGGGTTGCCGCCGCCGTCGGGTCCCTCACCGGGGAACAGCACCGGGAAGCCCACGACGGCCGCCCGCTCGGGCGCCTTGCGCGGCACCTTGATGACGGAGATGCCGTCGTGCGGCGGCTGGCAGTCCGGGTACGCGGCGTTCGGCGAGTACGAGGAGACGTAGATGTAGACGTTCTTGCGCTCGGGCACCAGCGTGTGGGTGTGGGAGCCGCAGGCCGTCTCGACGGCGGCGACGTACCTCGGGTTCCGCTTGTCGCTGATGTCGAAGACCTTCATGCCCTCCCAGGAGGACTTCTCCGTCGCGGGCTGCGTGGTGCTGTTGCAACTGCTGTCGCTGCGCGAGGAGTCGGTCGACAGGAACAGCAGGTCGCCGGAGACGGAGATGTCGTTCTGCGAGCCGGGACACAGCACCTGGGCCACGGTCTTCGGCTTCTTCGGGTTGCTGATGTCGAAGATGCGGAAGCCGTCGTAGTTGCCGGCGAAGGCGTATCGGCCCTGGAAGGCCAGGTCCGAGTTGGTGCCGGGCAGCGCGTCCTTGGGGATGTTGGCCAGGTGCTCGATGTTGTCGGAGTGGACCACCTGGTCCACGCCGGGTATCTCGCCGTCCTCGATGGCCTCGCGCGCTTCGGCGCGCTCGCTCTTGGACACCTCCTTCGACTTCGCCGGGCCGTCCCCCGGGTCGGGGGTCGCCACGGCCGGACCGGCCGTGAGCAGCGCGGACAGCAGACCGGCGGCGGCCGCCGCAACTCCCAGGCGTCTGCGCCGCGTTCGCGGGTCGCTCAACAGGATCACTGTTTCCTCCCTACGTCCGTTCCGACGGAACGGTTCACGCACCCCGCAGTATCGTCTTCGCCATGCTCATACCAACAGGGGGCAACAGGCTCGCAATGAAGTTTTTTGATCAGTGACACGCGGAAGCGTGCTAAGACGGTCATCGCACTGACGAGGTGCTCCGCCTCACCAGGTGCTCCGCGTCCCTCCCCGAGGAGGGCAATCCAGCCACAGGAGGACGTTGTGCCCTTCCGTCCCGCGTCGACCCGCGCGTCGCTCGTCACGGCCGCCCTGACGGCACTGGCCGTGCTCGGGCTCGGGGCCTGCGACTCCGACCCGGACGGCGGGAAGGCGGACGCGGCCGGTCCCTCGGTGATCGCTCCGGGCGGACCGGGCGAGGACAATCGGACCCTGTCCGCCGAGGAGGCCGAGAAGCACCGTGCCGACGACGACTCCCCCAACTCCGCGGACGTCTCCTACGCGCGGATGATGATCCAGCACCACGCCCAGGCCCTGGAGATGACCGAACTGGTGCCGGAGCAGGCCGAGTCGGGGCAGGTCAAGAAGCTCGCCGAAAGGATCTCCGCGGCCCAGGGACCGGAGATCCAGGCGATGAGGGGCTGGCTGAAGACCCACGGCGAGAAGGAGACCGGCGACGGCCACGCCCACGACCACGCCGCGATGCCCGGGATGGCGACCGAGGCCCAGCTGGAGAAGCTGCGCAAGGCACGGGGCAAGGCCTTCGACCAGCTCTTCCTGACGCTGATGATCACGCATCACGAAGGCGCGATCAGCATGGCCACGGACGTGAAGTCGCAGGGCAACAACGTGCAGGTCGAGGAGATGGCCGACGACGTGGTGGCCCAGCAGACGAGCGAGATCTCGCGGATGCGCAGGATGCTGTGACGGCCCGTCGGCGACCGGGTCAGCGGCGCGCGCGGCGCGGGGTCAGAAAGCCGTCGTCGCGCGCCTGACCGATCAGCCTGAGCGACCTGCGCCGGCCGTGCCCGGTCGCGCGCATCACCGCGAGGACCGGGTCGCCGCCCGCCTCCCGGGCCGCCCGGTACTCCCGCGCGACGAGTCGGCGCCCCTCCCGGCCGCCCGGCCAGGCGGGACGGGCCCGCCGCGAGGCGGCCGGTGCGGCACCGGCCGGTGCGCAGGCGTCGAAGAGCGGGTGCTCCAGCCACTCGGCGAGCACGGACAGGTCGTCGAGGGACAGCGGCGGCCGGGCCCGTACGTCCTCGACCCGCACGCCGTGACGGGACAGCACGGCGAGCGCCTCCAGCCGGGCGCCGTCGGCGAAGGACAGCCGGACGTCGAACCACGAGGCGGCGTCGGAACCCTCGCGCACCACCCAGGTCTGCCGCACGGACATCTCACCGTCGTCCGGACACCGATCGGAAAGCTGAAGAGAGCGGTCAACGAAGGGTTCGTCGAGCATAAACCGAACGTAACCGCATGATCACATTCCATACGAACAGAACACGCGCGGAACACGTGCCGTTCACCGCGCGCAGCACCCTGTCAGCGCAGCGGGGGCGGTGGGATGCTGGAAGCACCAGCGACCTCCCTCCGCCCTCCGGACAAGGAGTTCCGCCGTGCTGCGTGTCGCCGTCGTCGGCTCGGGACCGAGCGGGTGCTACACCGCGCAGAGCCTCGTCCAGCTCGGTCAGGAGGTGCACGTCGACGTCCTCGACCGGCTGCCGTGCCCGTACGGGCTGGTGCGGTACGGGGTGGCTCCGGACCACGAGAAGATCAAGTCGTTGCAGAACGCCCTGCGCACGGTGCTGGAGCACGAGCGGGTGCGGTTCCTCGGCGCGGTCCCGGTCGGTCCGGGCGGTGTGCCCTCCGCCCGGCTGCGGGAGCTGTACCACGCGGTGGTGTACTGCGTGGGCGCCGCCGCCGACCGACGGCTGGGCATCCCCGGCGAGGATCTGCCGGGGAGCTGGTCGGCGACCGAGTTCGTGTCCTGGTACAGCGCCCACCCGGACGCCGTGGACGACGGGTTCCTGCGCGGGGCTCGGTCGGCGGTCGTGATCGGGGTGGGCAACGTCGCCGTCGACGTGGCGCGGATGCTGGTGCGCGGCCCGGCCGAGCTCAGCGGCACCGACATCCCGCAGGCGGCGCTCGACACGCTGGCCGCGGGCCGGGTGGCCGACGTGCACATGGTGGGCCGGCGCGGCCCCTCGCAGGCCCGTTTCACCACCAAGGAACTGCGCGAACTGGGCGCCCTGCCGGACACCGCCGTCCTGGTGGAGCCGGCCGAGCTGGCGCTGGACCCGGCGTACCGGGACCCGTCGGGGCTGCCCGGTGCGCAGCGCCGCAACGTGGAGGTGCTGCGCGGCTGGGCCGGGCGGGCGGCGCCGGAAGCCGCTCGCCGGCTCCGGGTGCGCTTCTTCCTGCGTCCGGTGGAGCTGACGGCGGACGGGGACGGCCACGTGGGCGCCGTGCGCTTCGAGCGGACCCGTCCGGACGGGAGCGGCGGGGTGACGGGCACGGGTCGGTACGAGGAGATCCGGGCCGGGCTGGTGCTGCGGTCGGTGGGCTATCGCGGAGTGCCGCTGGAGGGGCTGCCGTTCGACGCGGCGAGCGGCACGGTGCCGCACCGGGCGGGACGCGTCCTGCGTGCGGGCGCCATCGCTCCCGGTGAGTACGTGGCCGGCTGGATCAAGCGGGGCCCCACCGGCGTCATCGGCACCAACCGCCCCTGCGCGAAGGAGACGGTGACGTCCCTGCTGGCGGACGCCCCCGCGCTCCTGCGGCGGGACGTCCCGGCGTGCGACCCGCTCGGGGCCCTGCGCGCCGAAGGCGTCGAGCCGGTCGAGTGGGCGGGGTGGCGGGCGATCGAGCGGGCCGAGGCGGAACTCGGCGCCTCACTGGGGCGGCGCGTGGTGAAGCTGCCCGACTGGGAGTCGCTGCTGGCGGCGGCGCGGAGGGCGACGGACTGAGTACGCCCTCGGGTCGCCGTCAGCCGGTGCCGAGGCGGGCGGCCTGGCGGGCCGCCGCCGCCAGGAGGGCGTCCAGCAGGCCCGGGAAGAGGACGTCCAGGTCGTCCTTGCGCAGGCCGTTCATCTTGGCCGTGCCCCGGTAGGTCTGCCGGATCACCCCGTTCTCCCGCAGCACCCTGAAGTGGTGAGTGGACGTGGACTTCGTCACCGGCAGGTCGAAGTGGGAGCAGGAGAAGAGTTCGTCGCTGTCGGCGGCGAGGTCCCGCACGATCCGCAGCCGCACCGGGTCGGAGAGCGCGTGCAGCACTCCCTCCAGCCGGATGTCGTCGCGTGCCGGGTGGGGCAGGTCGCGGGTGCCGGCGGCGGTGGCGGCGGGGGTCACGGCGGCTCCAGTTCGTCCGGTGGGGGCCCGCTGACCGGCAGGGGCTCCGTCGAAGGTTCATTGTACGAAGGGTGCCGTAGTTTGACACACGCCGTACTACGAGGGCTATCGTACGAGCCGTTCCTCCTCGACCACTCGACCAAGGGAGCAGCCCGTCATGAGCGCCCTCTTCCAGCCGCTTCAGCTGCGTGACACCACGATCCCGAACCGGGTCTGGATGCCGCCGATGTGCCAGTACTCCGCCGCGCCGGAGGGCCCCCTGGCGGGTGTTCCGGGCGACTGGCACTTCGCGCACTACGGCGCCCGCGCGGTCGGCGGCACCGGGTTGATCGTCGTCGAGGCCACCGGCGTGTCGCCCGAGGGCCGGATCTCCCCGCAGGACCTGGGCCTGTGGAACGACACGCAGACCGACGCCTTCCGGCGGATCACGGACTTCCTGCGGTCGCAGGGGACCGTACCGGCGATCCAGCTGGCCCACGCGGGCCGCAAGGCGTCGACCGCACAGCCCTGGAAGGGCGGGGCCCCCGTGGGCGAGGACGCGTACGGCTGGCAGCCGGTGGCCCCGAGCGCGCTGGCGTTCGACGACCGCCACCCGGTGCCGACCGAGCTGACGGTCGCGCGGATCGAGGAGATCGTCGGGCAGTTCGCGGACGCGGCACGCCGGGCCCTCGCCGCCGGTTTCGAGATCGTCGAGATCCACGGCGCCCACGGCTACCTGATCCACGAGTTCCTGTCGCCGCACTCCAACCACCGCACCGACGCCTACGGCGGCTCGTACGAGAACCGCACCCGCTTCGCCCTCGAAGTCGTCGACGCCGTGCGGGAGGTGTGGCCGGACGACAAGCCGCTGTTCTTCCGGACCTCGGCGACCGACTGGCTGGACGAGGGCGGCTGGACGCCCGAGGACACCGTGCGCTTCGCCGGTGACCTCCAGGCCCACGGCATCGACCTCCTCGACGTCTCCACCGGCGGCAACGCCGCGCGCGTCCGGATCCCCACCGGGCCCGGCTACCAGGTGCCGTTCGCCGCGCGCGTGAAGGCGGAGACCTCGCTGCCGGTCGCCGCCGTCGGCCTGATCACCGACGCCGGGCAGGCCGAGAAGATCCTGGCCAACGGCGAGGCCGACGCGGTGCTGCTCGGCCGCGAGCTGCTGCGCAACCCTTCCTGGGCGCAGCACGCGGCCCGGGAGCTGGGCGACACGGTCCGGATGCCGGACCAGTACGGCTGGGGCATGTGAGAGGGAACCGCGCGCGAAGCGTTGACTAGAAAGCGCTTGCCCTCTACGGTCCGTTCATCAGCATGACCGTCGCGGACGCGGGGACCGGCAATACCCCACGTATGCAACCCCGCGTTCGCGACATCGCACAGCACCACGCACAACGTTCAAGTACATGTTCCGTTCCACCCCCACTCCCTGACGGAAGGGACCAGAACATGACTGCTGCGACACACCCCCGTGGGCGTCGGCGCGCCGCGACCGGCGCGCTGGCCGCGCTCGGGCTCTCGGTTGGCATGCTCATGACCACCGGAGCCTCCTCGGCCCAGGCCGCCACCTGGCCGACACCCAACGGCAGCGAGGGCGTCTCCTCCACGATCCCGGTCTCCGGCACCAAGGACTACGGGATGAAGCGGCTCTACGGCACCGGCGACCTGGGCTCCGGCGGGCAGGACGAGGACCAGGGGCCGATCCTGGAGCTGGCCCCCGGCGCCGTCCTCAAGAACGTGATCATCGGCGCCCCGGCCGCCGACGGCATCCACTGCAAGGGCAGCTGCACCCTGCAGAACGTCTGGTGGGAGGACGTCGGCGAGGACGCGGCGACCTTCCGCGGCTCCTCGTCGTCGAACGTCTACACCGTCACCGGCGGCGGCGCCAAGGAGGCCAGTGACAAGGTCTTCCAGTTCAACGGGGCCGGCACGCTCAACGTGTCGAACTTCGCCGTGAAGAACTTCGGCACCTTCATCCGCTCCTGCGGAAACTGCTCCACGCAGTACAAGCGGACGATCAACCTCAACACCGTCGAGGTGAGCTGGAAGGGCAGCCGGATCGTCGGCATCAACACCAACTACGGCGACAGCGCCACCCTGCGCAACATCACCGTGGTCGGGGACAGCGACAAGAAGATCGTCCCGTGCCAGAAGTACATCGGCAACGACGACGGCGACGAGCCGGACTCGAACGGCTCGGGCCCCGACGGAACCCACTGCAAGTACGCGTCGTCCGACATCACCTACAGGTGACGCGTGTGACCGGCGGATGATCCCGCCGCCGCCTCAGGTCCGGGTGCCTCGCACCCGGACCTGTCCGCTCTGCTCCCGTTGATAGAGCGCGTAGGCGTCCCGCAGGGCCGCGCCCGGCCAGTCGGCCGGGAGGAGTTCCGGGGGCAGGACCGGGTCGGTGAGCAGGTGGCGCACGACGGCCGCGAAGGCGGTGAGCCGGTCGGCCGGCCGCCGGGCCCGCTCGACGTGCGCGAGCAGCGTCCGGCCCGTGGCGGACCAGGCGTCCAGCGGCCACAGGCTCGCGGCCAGTCCACGGGCCGGGCGGGCGGGGCGCGAGGTGTGGCGCTCGGCCACCCGGTCCAGTTCGGCGGGCAGCGGACGGCACAGATTGGCGGGACGCAGCCAGACGCCCTCGCGGAGTTCGGCGAGACGCAGGGCGGTCAGCCTGGCCCGGAGGTCGGCACGTTCGGCGGGGCCGCGGCCCGTCGCGGTGATCACGACCATCTCCCAGTCACCCTCCCACGCGCGCGTGTGCGGGCGTACGGCCTCGTCCTGGCGGCGCTGGCGCTCCAGCAGCCGCTCGCTGAGGCGGTAACCGGTGTCCGTGCGCCGCAGGTCACCGGCGGCGGCCATCCGGCTGAGCGCCGCGCGCGCGGTGGAGCCGCCGACGTCGAAGCCCTCCACCAGCCGCACCAGCTCCCGGGCCGGCAGTTCGGGGGGATGCGTCCCCAGGAGCAGGCTCAGGACGACCGACCTCGCGGACAGCGGGCGCGGTGCGGGCCCGCCCGGCGGCGCGGGGTCGTTCATCCGCGCGGGCACGTGTCGCCCCTCCGCGCGAGCGCGTGCCGGCCGGCCCTCCGCGCGAGCGCGTACCGGATGCCGCTCCTCATGAGCGCGCACTGATCGTTCCTCCGCATGAGCCGTACTGTACGTGCGACACCGTGTTGCACTATTGCTGCGGTCGCAGATTCGGTGCAACACTCGGGACATGACGACACGCGCGCAGGAGTCCCACGAGGAGCCCCCGGGCCGCCCGGAGGGGTACGCCACACATGACGTCACCAACCAGCCCCCTCCCCTGGCCCCCTACGACGCCTGCGAGGACATGGCCCTGCTGGAGGGCGTGCGGCGGGAGGGCGCCGGGTGGGCCGAGGAGGAGCTGCGTCGGCTCGGTCTGCGGGCGGGGAGCGTCCAGGCGCAGGAGTGGGGCGACCTGGCCAACCGGCACGAGCCCGTGCTGCGCACCCACGACCGGTACGGCAACCGGATCGACGAGGTCGAGTACCACCCGAGCTGGCACCACCTGATGCGGGTGGCCGTCGGCGAGGGTCTGGCCGGGTCGGCCTGGGCGGACGACCGACCGGGGGCGCACGTCGCCCGGACCGCCGGCGGGCTGGTCTGGGGGCACACCGAGGCGGGGCACGGGTGTCCCACGTCGATGACCTACGCCGCCGTTCCCGCGCTGCGCGCCGAGCCGGAGCTCGCCAAGGTCTACGAGCCGCTGCTGACCAGCCGGGAGTACGAGCCGGGGCTGCGCACGCCCACCGGGAAGCGGGGCCTGCTGGCCGGCATGGGGATGACGGAGAAGCAGGGCGGCTCCGACGTCCGTACGAACACCACGGCGGCCACCCCGACCGCCGAACCCGGGGTGTACACGCTGCGCGGGCACAAGTGGTTCACGTCGGCGCCGATGTGCGACGTGTTCCTGGTGCTGGCCCAGGCTCCCGGGGGCCTGTCGTGCTTCCTGGTGCCGCGCGTGCTGCCCGACGGCACCCGCAACACCTTCCGCGTCCAGCGCCTCAAGGACAAGCTCGGCAACCGCTCCAACGGCTCCTCCGAGCCCGAGTTCGACGGGACGGTCGCCTGGCTGGTGGGGGCGGAGGGACAGGGCGTCAAGACCATCATCGAGATGGTCAACTGCACCCGGCTGGACTGCGTGATGGCGTCGGCGACGCTGATGCGCAAGACGCTCGTCGAGGCCGGCCACCACGTACGGCACCGCAGCGCGTTCGGCGCCCGCCTGATCGACCAGCCGCTGATGCGCAACGTCCTGGCCGACCTGGCGCTGGAGTCGGAGGCGGCGACGACGCTCACGCTGCGGCTGGCGGGCGCGGCGGACCGGGCGGTGCGCGGAGACGCGGGGGAGGCCGCGTTCCGGCGGATCGCCACCGCCGTCGGCAAGTACTGGGTGACCAAGCGGGGCCCGGCGTTCACCGCGGAGGCCCTGGAGTGCCTGGGCGGCAACGGCTACGTGGAGGAGTCGGGCATGCCCCGCCACTACCGCGAGGCACCGCTGCTGTCGATCTGGGAGGGCTCGGGGAACGTGAACGCCCTCGACGTGCTGCGGGCGATCGGCCGCTCCCCCGCGACCGCGCACGCCCTCTTCGACGAACTCGCCCTCGCCCGTGGGGCGGACCCCCGGCTGGACGCCGCCGTGGCCCGGTTGGAGACGGGACTGTCCGAGGCGTCCGAGACCGGCGCCCGCCGGCTGGTGGAGCTGATGGCCCTCACCCTCCAGGCCTCGCTCCTGGTCCGGCACGCCCCGCCCGCCGTCGCCGACGCGTTCTGCGCGAGCCGGCTCGGCGGTGACTGGGGGCACGCCTTCGGCACGCTGCCGGCCGGGGCCGACCTCGGCGCCGTCCTGGCGCGGGCCCTGCCGCCGGAGGCCTGATCCGCCTGCGCCCGAAATCCTCCGTGAGCGCGACACCACCGCTGTGACCTGCGGCGTCACCCTTCCCAGGGGTGACTGTCAGTGCCGGGGTGCAGACTGGCCCGTGTCCGAGACAAAGGCGTCGACGACGACGCCGCGGAGGTGATCGGCATGACCGAGGTACTGCTCGCCGTGGGAACCCGCAAGGGCCTGTTCATCGGGCGCCGGCGGGGTGGCACCTGGGAGTTCGACGAGAGTCCCTACTTCAACGCACAGGCCGTCTACTCGGTCGCCCTCGACACCCGCGGCGACACCCCGCGGCTGCTGGCGGGCGGCGACAGCGCGCACTGGGGTCCTTCGGTGTTCCACTCCGACGACCTGGGGCGGACCTGGACCGAGCCCGCGCAGCCGGCCGTCAAGTTCCCCAAGGAGACCGGCGCTTCCCTGGAGCGGGTGTGGCAGCTGCACCCGGCCGCCGCGGAGCCGGACGTGGTCTACGCGGGCACGGAACCGGCCGCGCTGTACCGGTCGGAGGACCGCGGCGAGAGCTTCGAGCTGGTCCGGCCCCTGTGGGAGCACCCCACGCGCTCGCAGTGGGTTCCGGGCGGCGGAGGCGAGGGGCTGCACACCGTCCTCACGGACGCCCGGGACCCGGCGTCGGTCACGGTCGCCGTCTCGACCGCGGGCGTCTTCCGCACGACGGACGGCGGCGCGAGCTGGGCGCCGTCCAACTCCGGCGTCTCCGCGGTCTTCCTGCCGGACCCGAACCCGGAGTTCGGCCAGTGCGTGCACAAGGTCGCCCGGGACGCGGCGGTCCCGGACCGGCTGTACCTGCAGAACCACTGGGGGGTGTACCGCAGCGACGACGCGGGCGGGCAGTGGACGGACATCGGCGAGGGACTGCCGTCCACGTTCGGTTTCGCGGTGGCCGCCCACCCGCACCGGGGCGACACGGCGTACGTCTTCCCGATCAACGCCGACGCGGACCGGGTCCCGGCGGACCGCCGCTGCCGGGTCTTCCGCACCGCGGACGCGGGCAAGAGCTGGGAGCCGCTGACGGCGGGGCTGCCGCAGGAGGACCACTACGGCACGGTGCTGCGGGACGCCCTGTGCACCGACGACGCGGACCGGGCCGGCGTCTACTTCGGCAACCGCAACGGCGAGGTGTTCGCGTCGGCCGACGACGGCGACAGCTGGCGGCAGTTGGCCTCCCACCTGCCGGACGTGCTGTGCGTGCGGGCCGCGGTCGTTGGATGAACAGGTTCGGGGGGACCGGCGTTGGCCACCGGTTGATCGGCGTCACCCGTACGGCAGTAGGGTGACGCCCGTGGCACCACGACCCTTGCACGAAATCGTCGAAGCGGGCTGGGCGAAGGCCCTGGAACCCGTCGCCGGGCGGATCACCGAGATGGGCGAGTTCCTGCGCGCGGAGATCGCCGCCGGACGCACCTACCTCCCCGCCGGGGCGAACGTCCTGCGGGCCTTCCAGCAGCCCTTCGACGACGTCCGGGTTCTGATCGTCGGACAGGACCCCTACCCGACCCCGGGACACGCGGTGGGGCTGTCGTTCTCGGTCGCGCCCGAAGTGCGTCCGCTGCCCGGCAGCCTCGTCAACATCTTCCGGGAGCTGAACACCGACCTCGGCCTCCCGCAGCCCTCCAACGGCGACCTGACCCCGTGGACCCGCCAGGGCGTGCTGCTGCTCAACAGGGCGCTCACCACGGCCCCGCGCAAGCCCGCCGCCCACCGCGGCAAGGGCTGGGAGGAGGTCACCGAGCAGGCGATCCGGGCGCTGGTGGCGCGCGGCAAGCCGATGGTGTCCATCCTCTGGGGCCGCGACGCCCGCAATCTGCGCCCGCTGCTCGGCGACCTGCCCTCGGTCGAGTCCGCGCACCCGTCGCCGATGTCGGCCGACCGGGGATTCTTCGGCTCCCGTCCGTTCAGCCGGGCCAACGACCTGCTGGTGCGGCTGGGAGGTCAGCCGGTCGACTGGCGCCTGCCGTGAGCACCGGCTTCCTGGCCGTGGACTCCGGCGGCTCGGGTCTGCGGGTCGTCCTCGGCACGACCGGTGCCGACGGGGACGGACCGCGGGTGCTCGGGCGGCGCGCGTCACGGGAACCGGTGCGCACCGGTGCGCGCGGCATCGACCCCGGGCATCTGCTGGGCCAACTGCTGCCCATGGCGAGGTCGCTGAGCGACGGGGCCGGTGTGCCCCGGCTCGGCACCGTCGTCGTCGGGGCCGCCGGGCTGGCCACCCTCGGCGACGCCCTGCGGGCCGAGCTGCCGGGCGCTCTGGCCCGGGAACTGGGCGTGCGGACGGTCGCGCTGGTCGCGGACGCCGTCACCGCGTACGTCGGTGCCCTCGGGCCGCGGGCCGGCGCCGTGGTGGCCGCCGGCACCGGTCTGATCGCGACCGGCACGGACCTGGACCGCTGGTACCGGGCGGACGGCTGGGGCCATCTGCTGGGCGACTGCGGCGGCGGTGCCTGGATCGGGCGGGCCGGCCTGGAGGCGGCACTGCGCGCCCACGACGGGCGTGAGGGCGGCTCCGCTCCGCTGCTGGCGCGGGCGCAGGAGCGGTTCGGGCCGGTGACGGGACTGCCCGGCCAGTTGTATCCGCGTACCGACCGTGCCGCCGTCCTCGCCTCCTTCGCGCCGGAGGTGGCCGCCTGTGCGGCCGACGACCCCATCGCCGCGGACGTCCTGCGGGCCGCCGCCCGGCACATGGCCGACTCGGCCGCCGCGGTGTGCCCGCCCGGGGGCGAGCCCCGCGTCGCCGTCACCGGGGGTCTGCTGAAGCTGGGGACCGCCCTCGTCGGACCGCTGGAGGAGGAGCTGTCGAAGCGGCTCCCGCACGCGCGGCGGACGGCCGCCGAGGGTGATCCACTGCACGGTTCGGTTCTGATCGCGAGCGACCTCGCGACCGGCTCCATCACCCTTCCGGGCGACGACGGAATGCTGTGGGTGACGACCGACCCGGACGGCTGAGAATCGGTCCTCCGGCGAGGTGAATCGTGCCGATGTCGGCCGATCCGTACATCACTCTTCAGACAAAACCGGACGGAAACCGCTCACCTGCACCCTCCCCGAACAGGGAAACCCAGGAAACCAGTAACATGCGGCGCCATGAGCTCCCCCACTGGGCCCGCGTCCGGCCTGCCAGTACGAATGCCGCGCCCCCGCCAGCCCGGACGGCACCGCCGTCCCGAACCGTTGGTGGCTCCCGAGGGCGCGCCGGCGCTCGTCCTCGCGGTTCCGGGGACGCCCAGTAGCGCCACCCGGGGCCTCGCCGACGAGGTCATCAGCATCGCCCGTTCCGAGCTGCCGGGCCTCGACGCCCGGATCGGTTGGCTCGACGGGGACGACGAGGAGTTCCTCGCCCTGTCGGCCGTCCTCTCGCATGCCGCCGAGGAGCGCACCGCCCGCTACGAGCAGGCGGTCGCCGCGGGCATGGAGGTGAAGGAGCCCGAGGGCCCCGTCGCCGTCGTCGTGCCGCTGCTCGCCGGTCCGGACAGCGCGCTGCTGCGCCGCATCCGCCAGGCGGTGATGGACAGCAAGGTCGCGGCCGAGCTGACCGACGTGCTGGGCCCGCACCCGCTGCTGGCCGAGGCGCTGCACGTGCGTCTGTCCGAGGCGGGTCTCGCCCGCGCCGACCGTGCCAGGCTGTTCACCGTGGCCACCGCCGCGGACGGCATCATCCTGGCCTCCGTGGGCGGTGACGAGGCCGTGCAGGCGGCCGGCATCACCGGCATGCTCCTCGCCGCGCGTCTCGCCGTGCCGGTGATGGCGGCGGCCCTGGACGAGGAGGGTTCGATCGCGTCCGTGGCCGAGCAGCTGCGTTCCTCGGGCTCCCAGCAGCTGGCGCTCGCGCCGTACCTGATCGGGCCGGAGATCGAGGCGTCCCTGCTGGAGGAGGCGGCCAAGGAGGCGGGCTGCTCCGCCGCCGAGCCGCTCGGCCCCTACCCGGCGATCGGCAAGCTGACGCTGGCCAAGTACACGACGGCGCTCGGCATCTCGCCGCAGCAGCCGCAGGGCACGCCGGCACGCTGACGCGGGGTCCGCGCGCGAAACACGACACATACGGCCGAGGGGCCCGCTCCGGTGGAGGGAGCGGGCCCCTCGTCGTGCCGTACGGGAGGCTCGTGCGGGCGGTCGTGGTGAGGGACGGTGCGGGAGTGCCGTCGGCAGGCGGCGCGCTCCCCCAGGAGGGCCCTCGGTCTCGCCGGGCGCGGCATATACGGCCGGCCCCGCGACGAGGTCGGGAGATGACGCGTGGCCCGTTCGGCGGCGGGGTCAGCCGAAGGTCACGCAGGACGCCGCGGGGATCGCGACGGAGCCCGCGCGCCGGGGCGTCCCGGTCTCCGGGTCGAGGGCGAACCAGGTCACGTCGCCGGAGCGTTCGTTGGCCGCGTAGAGGAAGCCGCCCGACTCGGTGATCTCCCGCGGCCAGTGCCCACCGCAGGGCACGGTGCCGGACAGCCGCAGTCCGTCCGGTTCCACGGCGAAGACGGACAGGACGTCCTCGCCGCGGGTGGCGGTCCACACGAAGCGGCCGTCGGGCGAGACCACGATGCCCGAAGGGTAGGCGTCACCGGCCGGGGCCCCGGGCAGCACCGGCACCTCGGCGAGGGGCTGCAGGACGCCGCCGGCGGCGTCCCAGCGGCAGACGGTCACGGTGGGCGCCAGTTCGTTGACCACGTAGGCGCGGGCACCGTCGGGGTGGAAGGCGAGGTGCCGGGGGCCGGAACCGGGGCGCAGCGCGATCTCCCGGTGCACGGCGGGGACGCCGTCCGTCAGGGTGCAGACCCGCACCGAGTCGGTGCCGAGGTCCACGCTGACGGCCCACCGCCCGCTCGGGTCGGACCGCACCTGATGGGCGTGGGGTCCCTGCTGGCGCTGGGCGTGCGGGCCCGCGCCGGTGTGCCGCAGGACGCCGGACGCGGCCCGGGCGAGGGTGCCGTCGGCGCGGACCGGCACCGCCGTGACGCTGCCGGAGCCGTAGTTGGCCGTCAGCACGTGCCCGGCGTGAAGGCTGAGGTGGGTGGGACCGTCGCCGCCGACGGACACCGGGCGGCCGGCGGGCTCGGGCTTGTCCCCGGTCACGCGGAACGCGGCCACCGCGCCCTCGGCCGTCTCGCTGACCGCGTAGAGCGTGTCCCCGTCCGGGGCCAGGGCGAGGTAGGAGGGGTCGGGCAGGCGGTCCGTGCCGTTCAGGACCGTCAGCGCGCCGGTGTCGGGCGCGACGGCCGCCGTGACGATGCCGGGCCCGCCGGCCGCCGTGAACGACCCGATGAACGCCCGTCGCCGCCGCGTGTCGCCATCTGCCACCAGTAGGCCCCTCTCGCCTCGCCTCGTGCCGTCCCGTCCGGCGCCTCGTCGTGGGCGGGACGATCGTGCCGACCGTTCTTCTGCCCCGGGGCGACGGTAGCAGTCGATCAGTTGCGGTCCAGACCAAACGGGTGGTGCGGGCCGTCGACGGTTCACGCGCGGGGCCGGACGGCTCACCCGCCGACCGGACGGCTCAGGCGTCGGCGAGCGGCGAGCCGGAGGGCGTGCGCAGGGGTGCGGCGAGCTCGGCCAGGGCGCGTTCCAGGCCGTGGAGGTGGGCGAGCGCGGGTTCCGCGGCGCGCGGTCCACTCGCGTGGGCGGGGACGGAACCGCCGCCGGTGAGCGCTTCGACCGCGGTCTCGACGCGCCAGCATGCGGCGGCGAGCCGTGCGTCGTGCGAGGCCTCCGGGTCGGCGGCGACGGCGACCAGGCCACGGATCTCCCGGGCGCAGTCGTCGAGCAGGGCGAGCACCCGGCGGGCACGGTGCTTGCGGCCGCGCATCGGGTTCAGCGGATGGACGAGCGGGGCGAGGGACAGCCGGACCCGGCCCAGCAGCTGCTCCAGTTCGGCCACACGCGGCGCGGGGTCGGCCCCTTCGGTCCCGGCGAGGCGGGCGGCGGCCTCCGCGGTGCAGGCGTGGACGCACCGCAGGGCGCGCTGGATCCAGGCGTCGGTGACGGCGTGCGTGGTGACGGGCAGGACGAGGAGCACGGCGAGTGCGGCACCGAGCGCACCCACGCCGGTCTCGACCAGCCGCAGGGCGAGCAGCCCCGGGCTGAGGAAGCCCAGCAGGCCGTAGAGCAGCTCGGCGAGCAGGGTCACGCAGAGCATCATCCAGGTGTAGGAGACCGCGGCGGTGTAGAAGATGCCGAAGACGCAGGCGGCGGCGAGTACCGCCGTGGGCACCGCCGCCCCGGCCAGCGGGAAGGCGATCAGGAAGCCGAGTCCGATGCCGACGACCGTGCCGAGGACCCGGCGGAAGCCGCGGACCAGGGTCTCGCCGCGCGAGGTGGTGTTGACGAAGACCCACCAGGTGGCGCCGACGGCCCAGTACCAGCGCTCGTCGGACACCAGTTGGCCGACGACCAGGGCGAAGCCGGCGCCCGCGGTGGCCTGGACGGCCTGGCGGGTGGTGATGCGGGCGAGTCCGGTGCCGGCGGGCGGCGCGGGGGCGGCGGGCGGGGGCAGGCGGCGCTCGTAGCACCACAGGCCGAAGCGCACCGCCGCGGCGGTGGCCACGGACAGCAGGACGGCGGCGTACATCTCGGGCAGCCGGTCCGTGGTCGCGTGCAGGAACTGCGCGATGAAGAAGGTCATGAAGGCGAACACGCCGAGGCTGTGTCCGCGCGGGCCCCACCGCCGGGCGTACACGCCCGCGCCGACGACGGCGAGGAAGGTGAGGTCCCGTGCCACGGGGAGGTCGTGCAGCGCGGCGGCGGCGGTGAGCACGGGCAGTCCGACGACCGGCAGGAGAGCAGTGGTGACCCCCTGTCCGCGCACGGTGGCGTCGGTGACGGTGAACAGCGCCAGCAGCGCGGCGAGCCCGCCGATGACGGCGCCCACCAGAGAGGTACCGGCGAGACCGCAGACGACCACGGCCAGCCCGATGCCGAGGACGGCCCGCGCGGCGAACCGCAGCCGGGACCGTCCCGGGTCCGGGCTCATGAACACCCTCTTCAGCACTGATTACCGCCCCCTCGCGCACTGGCCCCGAGTCACTGGCATGAAAAAGGCGCCGCGGGGTCCGCAGCGCCATCGACCCTCCTATAGGAGCATCCTTCCCACCAGTGGCTCAACAGCCGCACGAGGGAGTGGGCCATTGGTACAGTTTCCACGGCATCTCTACGGCCACCGAAGTGCCAATGGCCGACGAAGGAGGCCGCGTACGCCGTGGCCGTCGACGAGCTGGACACCCGCATCCTGCGACTGCTGCTGGAGCAGCCGCGCACCAGCGTGCGCGAGTACGCCCGCGTCCTCGGGGTCGCCCGCGGGACGCTCCAGGCCCGGCTGGACCGCCTGGAGCGCGACGGCGTGATCACCGGCACCGCGCCGTCCCTCTCCCCCGCCGCACTGGGCCACCCGGTGCTCGCGTTCGTGCACATCGAGGTCACCCAGGGACACCTGGACGAGGTGGGCGAGGCGCTGGCGGCCGTGCCGGAGATCGTCGAGGCCTTCTCCATCACCGGCGGCGGGGACCTGCTGACCCGTGTCGTGGCCCGCGACAACGCCCACCTGGAAGACGTGGTCCAGAAGCTGATCAGCCTGCCCGGGGTGGTGCGCACCCGCAGCGAGGTGGCACTGCGCGAGCGCGTCCCGCACCGGCTGCTGCCCCTGGTGGAGTCGATCGGGCGCTCGGCACGGAAGTAGGACTTGGCATGCTGGACCCCATGAGCACTCTCGACGGCATCTCGGTCATCTTCGATCTCGACGGAACACTCGTGGACAGCGAGCCGAACTACTACGAGGCGGGCCGGCAGACCCTGGCCGAGTACGGCGTCCCCGACTTCACCTGGGCGGAACACGAGGAGTACGTGGGCATCAGCACCCAGGAGACGGTCGCCGACTGGAAGCGGCGCTACGGCCTGCGGGCACCGGTGGAGGAACTGCTCGCCGTCAAGAACCGCCACTACCTGGAGCTGGCCCGCACCTCCGCCCGCGCGTACCCCGAGATGCGGAAGTTCGTCGAGCTGCTGGCCGGCGAGGGGGTGCCGCTGGCCGTGGCCTCCGGTTCTTCGCCCGAGGCCATCGAGACGATCCTGTCCCGCACCGGCCTGGACGCGCAGTTGCGGACGATCGTCTCGGCCGACGAGGTCGCGCAGGGCAAGCCGGCCCCGGATGTCTTCCTGGAGGCGGCCCGCCGGCTGGGCGCGGACCCGGCCGACTGCGTGGTCCTGGAGGACGCCGCCCCCGGAGCCGCCGCCGCGCACGCGGCCGGCATGCGGTGCATCGCGATCCCCTACGTCGCGACGCAGGCGGACGCCCCGGAGTTCGCCGGCGCCGATCTGCTGGTACGAGGCGGACAGGCGGAGTTCACCGCACGGGCGGCGTACGACTGGCTCGCGCGGACGGTGCGGGCCGCCTGACCGCGTCCGCCGGACGGTACTCGCCGGTAGCGTTGACGCTCCTCAGCCCCCTGCCTATCTTCTGGGCGACCTTTCGAACATCGTTCGTCATATCGAACGATTCGCATCGCAAGAATCGAGGAGCACATTGGCAGCGCCCCTCCCCCGGCGGACCCTCCTGCTCGCCGCGGCACTCGCCGCGGGAACGCCCGCGGTCTCGCATGCGGCGACCGGTCGGCCGGGTGCCGGTCCCCAGGCACCGGCTCCGCCCGCCGGCCTCGTGGGCCCCGCGACACCGGCGGCCTGGTCCGTGCGGCCGTTCGGACTCGAGGACGTGACACTCGGCCGGGGTGACTTCAGCGACAAGCGGCGGCTGATGCTGGACCACGCCCGGGGCTACGACGTGAACCGGCTGCTCCAGGTCTTCCGGGCCAACGCCGGTCTGTCCACCCTCGGCGCCGTCGCCCCGGGCGGCTGGGAAGGGCTGGACGGCGAGGCCAACGGCAACCTGCGCGGTCACTACACGGGCCACTTCCTGACCATGCTGTCCCAGGCGTACCGAAGCACCGGCGAGCGGGTCTTCGCAGAGCGGATCGGCACCGTGGTCGGCGCCCTGACCGAGGTACGCGAGGCGCTGCGCGGCGACCCGGCGGTGCTGAGCACGCGGGGCCGCTTCGGCCCGGCCGCCGAGAACGTCCGCGGCTCCTACCAGTACGTCGACCTCCCCGCGGGCGTCCTAGGGGACACTCCCACGATCACGCTGGCCGCCTGGGTGAAGCCCGCGCACGACGGCGACTGGGCCCGCGTCGTGGACTTCGGCGACGACACCAACCGCTACCTCTACCTCGCCGCCCGCAACGCGGACGGCGTGCCGCGCTTCGCCATCACGGACGGCGGGGCCGGCGGCGAGCAGGGCATCGACGGCACGGCCGCCCTGCCCCTGGACCGGTGGAGCCACCTGGCCGTGACGCTCGCGGACGGCACCGGCACCCTCTACGTCGACGGCACCGCCGTGGCGCGGAACACCGCCATGACGCTGACCCCGGCGGCCCTCGGCCCGCTCGCCCACCACTGGCTGGGCCGCTCGCACTACCCCGCCGACCCCGTCTTCGCGGGTGCCTTCGAGGAGTTCAACGTCTGGTCGCGCGCCCTGAGCGCCGAGGAGATCGCCGCGCTGCGGGAGGTCCGCGCCGCCGACTCGCCCGCCGGCCGGGGCGACCTGGCGTCGTACGCCTTCGACGAGACCGACGGCGGGCGGTTCGCGGACGCCTCCGGCCGGGGCCTGACGGCCACCCTGCGCCGTACCTGGGGCGGACCCAGCCACCCCGGGTTCCTCGCGGCGTACCCGGAGACGCAGTTCATCGAGCTGGAGTCGATGACCGGCAGCGACTACACGAGGGTCTGGGCGCCTTACTACACGGCGCACAAGATCCTGCGGGGACTGCTGGACGCCCACCTCGCCACCGGTGACGGCCGGGCGCTGGACCTCGCGTCCGGGATGTGCGACTGGATGTACTCCCGCCTGTCGAAGCTGCCGGCGGCCACCCTGCAGCGCATGTGGGGCATGTTCTCCAGCGGCGAGTTCGGCGGCATCGTCGAGGCGATCTGCGATCTGCACGCCGTCACCGCCGAGGCGCGGCACCTCGCGCTGGCCCGGCTCTTCGACCTCGACCGGCTGATCGACGCCGGCGCCGCGAACACCGACGTCCTCGACGGTCTCCACGCCAACCAGCACATACCGATCTTCACCGGCCTGGTGCGGCTGTACGACGAGACCGGCGAGGAGCGCTACCTCACCGCCGCGAGGAACTTCTGGGGCATGGTCGTACCGCACCGCATGTACGCCATCGGCGGCACCAGCACCGGCGAGTTCTGGAAGGCGCGGGACGTGATCGCGGGCACCATCGGTGACACGACCGCCGAGAGCTGCTGCGCGTACAACCTGCTCAAGCTGAGCCGGACACTGTTCTTCCACGACCAGGACCCGGCGTACATGGACTACTACGAGCGGGCCCTGTACAACCAGGTGCTCGGCTCCAAACAGGACAGGCCCGACGCGGAGAAACCGCTCGTCACCTACTTCATCGGGCTGACGCCCGGTCATGTGCGCGACTACACGCCCAAGCAGGGCACCACCTGCTGCGAGGGCACCGGGATGGAGAGCGCCACCAAGTACCAGGACTCGGTGTACTTCGCGGCGGCCGACGGCGGCGCCCTGTACGTCAACCTCTACAGCCCTTCCACGCTCACCTGGGCCGAGCGGGGCGTCACCGTCACCCAGACCACGGAGTACCCGCGGGAACAGGGCAGCACCCTCACGATCGACGGTGGCGGCGCCTCGTTCGCGCTGCGGCTGCGGGTGCCTTCGTGGGCCACGGCCGGCTTCCGGGTCACCGTGAACGGGCGTGCCGTGCCGGGAACCCCGGTGCCGGGCAGCTACTTCACCGTGTCCCGGACCTGGCGGCGGGGCGACACCGTGCGGGTCCGCGTGCCCTTCCGGCTGCGGGTGGAGAAGGCGGTCGACGACCCCTCGTTGCAGGCTCTGTTCCACGGTCCGGTCAATCTGGTCGCCCGCGACCCGTCCACCGGTCTCCTGGAGTGCGGGCTGTACCGCAACGCCGGTCTCTCCGGCGACCTGCTGCACACGCTCACCCCCGTGCCGGGCAGGCCGCTGCACTACACGCTGGACGGCACCGAGTGGGCGCCCTTCGCCGAGGGGACCGAGGAGCCGACGCACGCGTACTTCCGGCGCTCGGAACCCCGGGTGGTGTTCGGCGGCACCGACTCGGGCGTCGCCAACCCGGCGAAGGCGGACGGCACCACACTGCTCGACGAGGTCTGGGCCGGGGCGCCGTTCAGGGGCAAGGGCGCGCTGGTGGCCCACGTGCGCTCGACGGTGGACGCGTGGGTCGACGGCGGGCTGCTCGGGCGGGAGGAGGGCGAGCAGGTGGTGCGTACGGCGCGCAAGGCGTCGTACGCGGACTGAACCGGACGGACACTTCCCCGAGTTTTTGCCCGGGGAAGTGATCGGTTCGCCGCCCGCATCCGTACCTCCTGGTGTCCGAGCCTGTCCTCGCTCCAGGAGGCACGATGCGCATCACGCGCACCACGGCAGGGACCGCCTTCGTGGCCGGTGCCCTGGTCCTCACCCTCACCGCGCTCGCCTACCCGACGATGCTGGGGGTGCAGAACACGGGCAACGACCAGGCCCGGGTCATCACCAACACGGTGTACGGGCCGCTCACCGAGGCCGACCGGGACTTCGTGGTGAAGGTGCGGGCGGCAGGGCTGTGGGAGCACCCGCTCGGGCTGATGGCGATGGAGCGGGGGACGACACCGGAGATGAAGGAGGCCGGCGAGCACCTGGTCGTCGGGCACGCCCGGCTCGACGCGACCTGCCGCAAGATCGCGCCGGAGCTGGGCATCACCCTGCCCAACCTGGCCTCCCCGCAGCAGCAGCAGTTCGTGTCGACCGTGGACGGGACGACGGGCAAGCAGTTCGACACCACCGCGGTCAACATCATGCGCATCACGCACGGGCAGATCTTCCCGGCGATCGCGAACATCCGGGCCAACACCAAGAACTCCCTGGTGCGGCAGCTGGCCGACCAGGCCAACGACACCGTGCTGGACCACATCACGGTGCTGGAGAAGACCGGCCTGGTCAACTTCGACCAGGTCAACTTCCAGCAGTCGGCCCCGCCGGACCTGCCCAAGGCGCAGCTCACTCCGCCGGCGCCGCAGCCAGGTGAGCCGGTGCTCTCCCTCACCGCGCCGCCCGGCCTCGAGGTCAACACCTCGGCGCCCAGTCCGAGTCCGACGGTCCGGTGACTCGGGGCGGCGGAGCCCGGTGCCCTCAGCCGCGGCGCGGCCGGCCGCGCCGGGCGCCCTTGCCGCTGCCGCTCTTGCCGCCGTCCCTGCCGCCGCTTTTCGGGGTGCCGCCCGCGCCGCGCCGGGCGCCCCCGGTCTGCTTCCCGGCCGCCTGCTTGCGCCGCGTGGGGGCGGCTTCCGTCCGTTCGCCCTTGCGCGGTGCCTGCGCGGGCTGCCGGCCCCGGGTGCTGTTGACGGTGCGGCCCCGGACGATGCCGATGAAGTCCTCCACCCGGTCGGTGTGCGCGTCCTCGGGCCAGGACAGCGCCACGCTCGACCCGGGGGCGTCGGTGACCGTCCGGTACGTGAGGTCCTTGCGGTGGTGCAGTCGGGCCAGCGACAGGGGGACGAGCAGCACGCCGATCCCGGCGGCCACCAGCTCGACGGCGTCCGCGGTGGTGGCGGGACGCTCGAACGCGGGCCGGCCCGGCGGCCGCTCCCAGCCGAGGACGTCGTCGAGGGGGTGCAGCACGATCTCGTCGGCCAGGTCCTCGACGGTCACCTCGTCGGCCGCGGTGACGAGGTGGTCCTTGGGGATCACCACGACCGTGGTCTCGGTGTAGAGGGGGATCGCGCTGAGGGCGGTCCGGTCGACGGGCAGCCGCACCAGCCCGGCGTCGGCGTCGCCGGCCAGCAGCACGCCACCCGCCTCGGCGGCGGGGACCTGGGTCAGGGTCAGCGGGACGTCGGGCAGCCGCTCGTTCCAGATGCGCACCCATTTGTCGGGCGTCACCCCCGGGACGTACGCGAGCCGGAACGAGGGGGGTTCTTCCGAGCCTGTCACCCGGCCAGGTTACCGGGCGTGGTCGCGGGCCGTGGCCACCAGGCACGGGCGGGAGCCGCGGTCACCGGGCGTGGTCGGCGGTCGTGCGTACGCTCGATACCCTGGACACCATGACGTCGCACCAGAACACCCAGACCATGAAGCCCGCGACCGCGGCGAAGAAGCTGGGTGTGTACCTCGAGGCCACACCCGCCGAGTTCCGGGAGGGCGTCGTCACGCGCGCCGAGCTGAACGCGCTCCAGGCCGACCCGCCCGCCTGGCTGCGGGACCTGCGGCGCGACGGCCCGCACCCGCGACCGGTGGTGGCGGCCAAGCTGGGCGTCTCCATCGCGGGGCTGCACCGGGGCGGGGTGACGGAGCCGCTCACCACCGAGCAGATCGAGGCGCTCAAGGAGGAGCGCCCGGAGTGGCTGGAGCGCGAGCGGGCCGTCCAGGCCGACGTGCGCAAGGAGGCGGCCCGGGTGAAGAAGCTGCACGCCGAGCGGGCGGAGCGGGCCGCGCGCGACTGACCGTCGCCCCGGTCCTCGTCCTCACCCTCGTCCGCTCACCCCTCGTCCGCTCACCCCTCGGCCTTCTGCTCGGTCGCGCTCCACGCGTACTGGAGCCAGTCCGACACCACCACGGCGCTCAGGCCGGCGGCCACCAGCCGGGCGGCCCGGGGCGCGACGGCGTAGGTGCCGACCAGCCCGCCGGCCACCCAGGTGGAGGTGCAGAACGGGCAGGAGACCAGGTCGCCGACGGCACGCCGCAGGCCCGTGCCGCGCGGGGCGTCCATCACCTCACTGGCCTCGCCCTCCCGCTCGCGCCGGGTGAACGGCGCCCGCAGGAAGCTGGTGACCTTGTCCTTGGTCAGCAGCCGGGACATCTTGAACGTGGCCGCCCCCAGCATGGCCACGTCCCAGGCGGGGACGGTGTCGGGCAGGCGCAGCCCGCGGCGCCGCGCGGTCACGGCGAACACCCCGACCGCCGCCGCGAAGGTCGTCGCGAGCGCCGCGTATCCCCCGAGAGGGGTGTCCTCCTCGCCGTCGTAACGCTGTTCACCGTCCGTCATGGGTACCTCCTTCGGGACCGCCCCTTCGGCCGAAGAGGTCGGCACAGTCCTCGGGCAGCTGGGCCAGGAGGTGCTCGACGCGGTCGCCGGGCACCGCCTCGCCCAGGGTGGAGAGCACGGCGCCGGCGTCCCATTCCGCGGTGCGTGGCCGGGCACCGGTCTGCTGGGCCACGCGCCGGAGGAACTCCTCGCGGCCGAACGTCTCGGGACGCCCGCGTTCCAGGCGCAGCGCGTCGTCCAGGGGCGCGGGCAGGTCGGAGGCCAGGCCCGCCGCCTCGTCCGGCCCGATGCGGGACGCGATCACCCACAGGACCGCCGTACTGACCTGTTCGGCCTCGTCCTCGCTGTGGTACTCGCCGCGGTCGCGGACCAGGGTCAGGAATTCGTCGAACCGCACGGCGTCGCCTCCTTCACCGGTTCTCGCCGCCGGGCCGGGTGCCCCGGGACCGGCCGGGGAAACGGGGCGCGATCTCACCGCCGGGCACGTTGCGCGTGGGCGTCGGCGAGCGCGAGTATCCGGGTCAGGGCGTCGGCCGTGAAGAGTGCGCGTCCGGCTGCGATCCGCTCCCGCCGGGCCGGACGGGCGGCGGTGAGCCGCCGCAGTGCGCCGAGCAGCGCGGCGTCGTCCCCGGCGACCTCCGACACCCCCAGCGCCGCCATCCGCCGAACGCCGTCAGCGCCGTGGCCGGGTATCGGGCGGTGCCCCACGACCGGCAGTCCGGCGGCGAGCGCCTGTACGGCGGTCTGGCCGGCGGCGTTGTCCACCAGGGCGCGGGCCGCGTGCAGCAGGCCGGGCATGTCCGTCACCCAGCCCAGCGCGAGTACGCCCGGTGTGCCGGACAGGTCGCGGCGCAGCCGCTCGTTGTCCCCGCAGAGCACGACCGGCAGGAAGCCGTTTCCCGTCAGGAGCCGGACGGTGGTGTCCAGGCGCGAGCCGACCCCCCAGGCGCCCGCGGAGAGCACCACGGCGGGCCGCCCGGGACCGAGCCGGTCGAACAGCTCCCGCCACCCGTCCGCGCCGGGAGCGTCGGCGAAGAACTCCGGCGCGACGACGGGCCCGCACGCCTCCGCGACGGTGCCGGTGCTCTTCCGCACCTCGCGGGCCGCGTCCTCCGTCAGGCACAGGCAGCGGTCGTTGCCGGGGTGGAGCCACTGCCGGTGGACCGCGAAGTCGATGACGAGGACGGCGCTGGGCACGGACAGCAGACCGCGGGCACGCAGGTGGCCGGTGAGCTGGGCGCCGAGGTGGAAGACGGGCACGACCACGTCCGCACCCGAACGTTCGGCCAGCTCGCGCAGCCGGTCGCCGGCGAGCCGGGCCAGGGGGGTCCCGCCGGGGCGGCGTCCGGCGCCGGGGCGCAGGAAGAGGCGGTAGAGGGCGGCGTACGCCCACGGGAAGTGGCGCACCGACCCCCGGTAGAAGTGCCGCAGCGCGGTGCCCAGGCCGTACGGCAGCAGGGCGAGGACATCGACGACCCGGGCGTCGTCACCGTGTTCCCGGGCCCGGCGGACCAGCTCCGCGGCGACCGTGTCGTGCCCGGCGCCCATGCTCGCGCTGACCACCAGCAGACGTCGGCCTTCACGCACCGGGCGCGGGGTGGCGGGCCGGCGGGGCGCGGGCGAGCTGCGAGGACACACGGCGCACCAGTTGCCCGCCCGGAACGTTCCAAACCGCCGCACAAGCGGGTGTTTCGGGCGCGCCACCAGGGATACTCCGTGACCGCCCGACCGGCCGGACAGCCGAGCCCGACAGCTCGGCCGGCCGGGCTCAGGCGTCCGCCCCGAGCCAAGGTGGTCCTCATGGTCCATGCGTTCTCCCGTCCCCGGTCGGTTCCCGGACCGCAGGTCGTCGCGCCCGACGCGGACCACGCCAGGCCCCGGCGGGAGCCCGTCGGCGGGCGGGGCACGCGGACGCGCACGGCTCTCGTGACGGGTGCGTCCTCCGGCATCGGCGCGGCCGTGGCCCGCCGGTTGAGCGAGGAGGGCGGCTGGCGGCTGGTGCTCAGCGGGCGTGACCCGTCGCGGCTGCGCGATGTCGCCGAGGACGCCTCGGCGACCGCCTTCGCCGCGGATCTCACCCTGCCCGGCGCCGACCGGCAGCTCGCCGACTTCACGCTGGCCACGGTGGGTCCGGTGGACCTGCTGGTGGCGGGTGCCGGGGTCGGCTGGGCCGGGGAGTTCCTGGACATGCCTCGGCACACCATCGACGAGGTGCTCGACATCAACGTGTCGGCCACGCTGCGGCTGGTGCGGCTGGTGCTGCCGGGCATGGTGCAGGCGGGGTCGGGGCGGGTGGTGCTCATCGGGTCGCTGGCGGGCAGTGTGGCGGTGCGCGACGAGGCCGTGTACTCCGCGGCCAAGGCCGCGATCGGCGGCTTCGCGGACGCGCTGCGTTACGAGCTGCGCGGCACCGGCGTGGGCGTCACGCACGTGGTGCCCGGTGTGGTCGACACCCCGTTCTTCGAGCGCCGCGGTGCTCCCTACCGGCGGTCCCGGCCGCGTCCGGTGCCGCCCGAGCGCGTGGCCGAGGCGGTGCGGACGGCGGTGGCACGGGGCCGGGACGAGGTGTACGTGCCGGGCTGGCTGCGGCTGCCGTGCCGGGTGCGGGGCACGGCACCGGGACTGTACCGGCGACTGGCCGCGCGGTTCGGATGACGTGCGGTGCGTGCGGTGGTCGTGCGCTTCGGGCGTCGTGCGGTGCGGGCGCAGGCCGTGCGGTGCGGGCGCATGCGGTGCTGGTGTCGTGCGGTGCGGGTGAGGTCCGGATGAGCGGGAGTGCGCGGCGGTGAGTGCCCTCACCGTCGTCCTGGCCCTGTTCGCGGCGTTGTCCAACGCGGCGGCGTCGGTGCTGCAGCGCCGGGCGGCGGCGCAGGACGAGAACCGGGCGGGTGCCCGGCACACGGTGGTGCGCTCGCTGCTGCGGCTGGTACGCGACCGCTACTGGGTGGGCGGGGCGGCACTGCTGGCGCTGACGACGGTGCTTCAGGGGGCCGCGCTGGCGGTGGGCAGTCTGGCCGTCGTGCAGCCCCTGATGGCCAGTGAGCTGCTGTTCACCCTGATGGTGGGCAGTCTGGTCTTCCACCGGCGGCCCGACCCGCAGACCTGGCTGGCGTTCGTGGCGCTGGCCGTGGGGCTCTCGCTGTTCCTGGGCGCCGCCGCGCCGTCGGCCGGCCACGACACGGCGACGCCGGGCCGGTGGGGCTGGGCGGGCCTGGCGCTGTTCGTCGTGGTGACGGCCCTGGCCTCGGCCGGCAGCCTGGTGCGGGGCGCACCCCGGGCCGCCCTGTTCGGGTCGGCGTCGGCCGTGGCGTTCGGCGGTACGGCGGCGCTGCTCAAAGAGGTCACCGGGCGGCTTCCGCAAGGGGTGGGCGCGGTGCTGGCCCAGTGGCCGGTGTACGCCACGGGAGTGGTCGGCGTGGTCAGCTTCCTGCTGTTGCAGAGCGCGTTGCGCGCGGGAACCCTCGCGGCGTCCCAACCGGCGCTGACCCTGGGCGACGCGCTGACCAGCGTGGCCCTGGGCTGGGCGCTGTTCGGCGAGGAGATCGCGCTCGGGGTGCGGGTGCTGCCCGAGCTGATCGGCGTGGCGCTGATCGGCCTCGGCAGCGTGGGGCTGGCGCGGGCGCCGTCGGTGCACGGTGCGTGGGACACGGCGCCGGCGGCGCGGGACGGGCCCACGGGCCGGCGGAAGGTGTGACCGGGCTGCCCCGAGGCGGGCCACCCGCCGCCCGGCACCGCGCCGGGCCGCGCGGGGCGAGGCGAGGCGGTCGGAGCGGAGCGGACGGAGACAGAAGCAGGAAGCGGACGGAGACGGGAGACAGACGCATGCGTGAGGGTTTCCGTGCCGGACCGGCGGTGTGCGCGGTCGCTCCGTTCGTCGCCGCGCTGGCCCACATCGGTCCGGCCGCGACCTGGCTGCCCGGGCTGCGCCGGCGCCGGTTCCCCGGGCTGGCCGGACAGGGCCGCCCCGGCCATGTCGCCCTCACCTTCGACGACGGTCCCGACCCGGTCTCCACGCCGCACTTCCTCGACCTGCTGGACGGGCTCGGGGTGCGGGCGACGTTCTTCGTCCTGGGCGAGAACGTCGTACGCCACCCGACCCAGGCCCGGGAGCTGGCCCGGCGGGGGCACGAACTCGCCGTCCACGGCTGGACGCACGACCGTCCCTGGCTGCCGTCACCGGCGCGGGACGCGCGCGAGCTGGGGCGGGCCGTCCGCGTGGTGCGCGAGGTCACCGGGCAGGCCCCGCTCTGGTACCGCCCGCCCTACGGCATCCTCACCTCCGGCCGCTGGACCGCGTGCCGCCGGGCCGGGCTCCGGCCGGTGCTGTGGACGGCGTGGGGCAAGGACTGGCGGCAGGACGCCACACCCGCCTCGGTGCGGGCCACCGTGGCGGCGGACCTGCGCGGGGGCGGCACCGTCCTCCTGCACGACACCGACCACGCCTCCGCCCCCGGCAGCTGGCGGGCGGCCCTCGCCGCCCTGCCCGGCATCGTGCGCGACTGCCGCGCGGCCGGGCTGGAGGTCGGGCCGCTGCTGGAGCACGGGGTCGTCGGGACGGTCCGCGCCCGGGATGCAGGCGGGGGCGTACCGGCGCCGTCGGGGGCCGCGCCGTTTCGGTCACCGGCGCCGGGACAGCCGTAGCGTCGTGAGGGACGGCCACGAGCGGCGTCCGGACCGCCCGGCCTGCTCGCGGAGGAGTACGACGTGCGTCAGCGGCAGCCGCGCAGCGACCTCCCGCACGCCTTCGTGGACGCCCTGATGCTGGAGTGCGCGGTCCGTCTGGCCGGCGAGCACTGCCCTGAGCCTGCGACGCTCGCCGGGGCCCGCGCCGACCGGCCCCGGCGAGCGTCGTCCTGATGCCGGCCCGGTGCGGGCGGGCCGCGACCCGGTCCCCGCTCCCGTCAGGCCGCCGCCCCGGTCAGCCCGCGGTGGATCGGGGCCGCGCCGCCGGTCAGCGGCCGCCCCGTTCCGCCGTGCCGCAGGGCGACGATCTCCGCCGCGATGGAGAGCGCGGTCTCCTCGGGTGTCCGGGCGCCCAGGTCCAGGCCGATCGGTGAGCGCAGGCGGGAGAGTTCGCGCTCGGTCAGGCCCGCCTCGCGCAGCCGCCGGTTCCGGTCCTCGTGGGTGCGGCGCGAGCCCATCGCCCCGACGAACGCGACCGGCATCCGCAGTGCCTCCGTCAGCAGCGGCACGTCGAACTTGGCGTCGTGGGTGAGGACGCACAGCACCGTGCGTTCGTCGGTGGGGGTGCTCCGCAGGTAGCGGTGCGGCCAGTCGACGACGACCTCGTCGGCCTCGGGGAAGCGGGCGGGCGTGGCGAAGACGGGCCGGGCGTCGCACACCGTCACGTGGTGTCCGAGGAACTTGCCGGCCCGCACCAGCGCCGCCGCGAAGTCCACCGCGCCGAAGACGATCATGCGGGGCGGCGGCACCCTGGACTCGACGAGCAGGGTGAGCCCGCCGGGGCAGTGCGAGCCGTCCTCCGAGAGGCCGACCGTGCCGGTACGGCCGGCGTGCAGCAGGGCGCCGGCCTCGGCCACCGCCGTGCGGTCCAGGTCCGGGTGGCCGCCGAGACCGCCCTCGTACGAGCCGTCGGAGCGGACCAGCAGCGCCCGGCCCAGCAGTTCGGCGGGGCCCTCGACGACCCGGGCGAGGGCCGCGGTGCCGCCCCGGGCGGCGGTGGCCAGCGCCGCCCGGAACACCTCCCGCGAAGGCGCCCCCGCGCCGACCGGTGTGACCAGCACGTCGATGACCCCGCCGCAGGTGAGGCCGACCGCGAAGGCGTCCTCGTCGCTGTAGCCGAACCGCTCGCGCACCGTCTCGCCGCTGCGGAGGGCGTCGGCGCACAGGTCGTACACCGCGCCCTCCACGCAGCCGCCGGAGACGGAGCCGATCGCCGTGCCCTCGCTGTCGACGGCGAGGGCGGCGCCCGGCCCGCGCGGCGCGCTGCCGCCGACGGAGACGACGGTGGCGACGGCGAACTCCCGGCCCTCCTCCAGCCAGCCGTTCAGCTCGTCGGCGATGTCAAGCATCCGCCCCGCCCCCGGCTGTGGGAGCCGTCGCCGAGAGCACGCGGTCGGGACGGATCGGGAGGCTGCGGTGGCGTACGCCGGTCGCGTGCCAGACCGCGTTGGCGACGGCCGCCGCCGCGCCGACGATGCCGATCTCGCCGACGCCCTTGATGCCGACCGGGTCGTCCGGGTCGTGGTCGTCCACCCAGTCCGCGTGGATGTCGCCCACGTCGGCGTGCGTGGCCACGTGGTAGCCGGCGAGGTCGGGGGCGTACAGACCACCGGTGGCGCGGTCCCGGACCGCCTCCTCGTGCAGGGCCATGGAGATGCCCCAGATCATGCCGCCGACGAGCTGGTTGCGGGCGGTGAGGGGGTTGACGATGCGGCCCGCCGCGAAGATGCCGAGCATGCGGCGCACCCGCACCTCGCCGGTGGCGGTGTCCACGGCGACCTCGGCGAACTGCGCCCCGAAGGAGTGCCGTTCCTTCTGCGCGAGGGCGCCGAGCGCCGCGGTGGTGTCGGAGCGCACGGTGATGCCCTCCGGGGGGACGGTCGTGCCCAGGGCGAGCCGCTCCCGCAGGTCGCGGGCCGCCTCCGTGATCGCCCAGGCCCAGGAGCGGGTGCCCATCGAGCCGCCCGCGATCATCGCCGGTCCGAAGTCGCTGTCGCCGATCCGGACCCGGACCCGCTCGGGCGTGACCTCCAGCGCGTCGGCGGCGACCAGGGTGAGCGCGGTCCGGGCGCCGGTGCCGAGGTCGGCGGCGGCGATCCGCACGGTGAAGGTGCCGTCGGCCTCCGCGGTCAGCAGGGCCGTGGAGGGGCCGGCGCCGGCGCCGAAGGAGGCCGCGGCCGTGCCGGTGCCCAGCAGCCAGCGCCCGTCGCGGCGGATTCCGGGCCGCGGGTCGCGCTCGGCCCAGCCGAAGCGGCGGGCGCCTTCGCGGAAGCAGGCCGCCAGGTTGCGGCTGCTGAACGGCAGCCCGGAGACCGGGCCGGCCTCGGGCTCGTTGCGCAGGCGCAGTTCGATCGGGTCGACGCCGCAGCGCTCGGCGAGTTCGTCCAGTGCCGCCTCGATCGCGAAGGACCCCGGCGCCTCGCCCGGCGCGCGCATGAAGGTCGGGGACGGCACGTCGAGCCGTACGACGTGGTTGGCGGTGCGGTGGGCGTCGGCGTCGTACATGACCCGGGCGACGCCCGCGCCGGGCTCCACGAACTCGTACACGGTCGAGGTCTGGTTCAGCGAGCGGTGGTCCAGGGCGCGCAGCCGGCCGTCGGCGTCGGCGCCGAGCCGGACGCGCTGGGCGGTGGGGCTGCGGTAGCCGGCCAGCGAGAACATCTGACGCCGGGTCATGACCACGCGCACCGGGCGGTGCAGGACGGTCGCTGCCATCACGGCGGAGACCTGGTGGGCGCGCAGGCCCTTGCTGCCGAAGCCGCCGCCGATGTGTTCGGAGCGCACCCGCACGGCCGACTCGTCCAGGGAGAACATCTTCGCCAGCTCGGTCTGGACCCAGGTGGCGCCCTGGTTGGAGTCGATCACCTCCAGTCGGCCGCCGTCCCACAGGGCCGTGGCCGCGTGCGGCTCCATCATGCTGTGGTGCTCTTCGGGGGTGGTGTACTCCTCGTCCACGACGACGGCGGACGCGGCGAGCGAGGCCGCCAGGTCGCCCTTCTCGGTCTCGGCGGGCATGTGCCCGTCGGCCGGGTAGGCGCCGGGGTGGTCGGAGGTGAGCGCGGTGTCGTGCGGCTCTTCGTCGTAGGTGACGACGAGGGCCTCGGCGGCCTCCCGGGCCTGCTCGGGCGTCTCGGCGACGACGAGGGCGACCGGCCAGCCGGCGTGCGGGACCCGGTCGTCCTGGAAGACGGCGGCGGTCGGGTCCGGCGGGATGCCCAGCAGGCCGATGTAGTCGGTGTCGACGCGCGGGGCGTTGCCGTGGTGGAGCACGGCGAGCACGCCCGGCATGCCGAGGACCGCGTCGGTGTCGATGGAGCGGACGCGTCCGCGGGTGACGGTGGACAGGGCCAGCCAGCCGTGGGCGAGATCGGCGAAGGGGACCTCGCCGGCGTAGCGCGCCGCCCCGGTGACCTTGTCGCGGCCCTCCACGCGCGTGTGCGCGGTGCCGACGGCCCCCTTGACCGTCGTACGGCCGGTGGTGGCGGTGGTCATCGGGCGGCCTCCTCGGCGAGTTCGGTCAGGACGGCCACCACGAGGTTGCGCATGAGGGTCACCTTGTATCCGTTGTCGGGCAGCGGCCTCGCGGCCGCGAGTTCGGCGTCGGCCGCGGCGGCGAAGGCCGCGCCGTCGGCGGGCGCGCCGATCAGCGCGCTCTCGGCCGCACGGGCCCGCCAGGGCCGCGAGGCGACCGCGCCGAGGGCCAGCCGCGCGTCGCGTACGACGCCGTCCTCGACGTCGAGCGCGGCGGCGACCGAGCCGATGGCGAAGGCGTACGAGGCGCGCTCGCGCACCTTGCGGTAGCGGGAGCGGGCGGCGACCGGGGCGGGCGGCAGGACGACGCCGGTGATCAGCGCGCCGGGCGGCAGGGCCGTCTCCCGGTGCGGGGTGTCTCCGACGGGGAGGTAGAAGTCGGCGATCGGTGACTCCCCCGGTCCGTCAGGGGTTTCGTACGTGACGACGGCGTCGAGGGCGGCGAGGGCGACGCCCATGTCCGAGGGGTGGACGGCCACGCAGTGGTCGGTGGCGCCCAGGATCGCGTGGTTGTGGTGCTCGCCGGTGACGGCGGGGCAACCGCTGCCGGGGGCGCGCTTGTTGCACGGCTTGCTCACGTCGGTGAAGTAGCCGCAGCGGGTGCGCTGGAGGAGGTTGCCGCCGACGGTGGCCATGTTGCGCAGCTGCCCGGAGGCGCCGGCCAGGACCGCCTGGGTCAACACCGGGTAGCGGCGGCGCACTTCGGGGTGGGCGGCGAGGTCGCTGTTGGTGACGGTGGCGCCGATGCGCAGGCCGCCGTCGGGGGTGGTGTCGATACCGTCCAGGGGCAGTTCGCGGACGTCGACGAGGCGGGCGGGGCGTTCCACGCCGGCCTTCATGAGGTCGACGAGGTTGGTGCCGCCGCCGAGGTAGCGGGCGTCGGGATCGGCGGCGAGGAGGGCCACCGCGCCCGAGACGTCACCGGCGCGCTGATATCCGAACTCCCTCATGCGGCCGTCTCCTTCGCGCTCTGCGTGTCCGCCTCGTCGTGTGCCTCGGCCGCGCGGGCGACCGCCTGGACGATGGAGACGTAGGCGCCGCATCGGCACAGGTTGCCGCTCATCCGTTCGCGGATCTCCTCCGGTGTCAGGGGTGGCGGTCCGGCCTCGGGCCGCACGTCCTCGGTGGCGGCGCTGGGCCAGCCGGCCGCGTGTTCCTCGATGACGGCGATCGCCGAGCAGATCTGGCCGGGGGTGCAGTAGCCGCACTGGTAGCCGTCGAGGTCGAGGAAGGCCTGCTGCACCGGGTGCAGCCGGTCGCCCTCGGCCATGCCCTCGATGGTGGTGATCTCGCGTCCCTCGGCGGCGACGGCGAGGTTCAGGCAGGCCACGGCGCGGCGTCCGTCGACCAGGACGGTGCAGGCACCGCACTGCCCCTGGTCGCAGCCCTTCTTGGTACCGGTGAGATCGAGGCGCTCGCGCAGGGCGTCGAGCAGGGTGGTGCGGTGGTCGACGGTCAGCTGGTGCTTCTCGCCGTTGATGTTCAGGGTGACGGCACTGGACGTCGACGAGGGCGCTGGGGCCATGATCAGCCTTCTTTGGTGTCTGGTGACCGGGAAAACTGGCTGTAGGCAGTGGGGGCATCGATGGGCGGGGGCCGTCGGCCGCTTCCGCCGCTAGAGTGGGCGGGTAACCGGACAGCTGTCCGCTCACTGGAAACGTAACGGACAGTTGTCCGCTTAGCAAGGTCGGGATTCGGTCACGAACCCGGAAGGAGGACGAGTGCCGCAGTCGAAGAGAGACAAGCCGGACACTCCCCTGCGCTCGGACGCCCAGCGCAACCGCGAGCGAATCCTGGAAGTGGCCACGGAGGAACTGACGCACTGCGCGAACGCCCCGTTGAGCGCCATCGCCAAGAAGGCGGGGGTCGGGCAGGGCACCTTCTACCGCAATTTCCCCAACCGCGAGGCCCTCGTCCTGGAGGTCTACCGCTACGGCATGCAGCAGGTGGCCGACGCCGCGCCCGAACTGCTGGCCACCCGGGAACCCGACCGGGCCCTGCGCGAGTGGATGGACCGCCTCGCCGAGTTCGCCATGACCAAGGCGGGCCTGGCGGACGCGATCCGGCTGGTCACCAGCGCGCCCGGGGCACCGGAGAAGCCGCGCCCCACCCCGGTCATGGACGCGGCCGAGCTCCTGCTCCGTGCGAACGAGGAGGCCGGCACCATCCGGCCCGGGGTGTCCGGCGACGACTTCTTCCTCGTCATCGGCGGTCTGTGGCTGATCGGTCCCGGCGAGGACTGGCAGCCGCGGGTCACCCGGTTCCTGGACTTCGTCATGGACGGGCTGCGGGCGGGAGCACCCCGCCGGTGACCGCGTCACGCAGGCGGTAGCGGCGTTCGGGGCGGCCTGCCACGCCGTAGCGCAGGGAGACGTCCACGCTGCCCGTGGTGTGGAAGTACTCCAGGTAGCGGCGGGCGCTGACCCGGGAGACGCCGGTGAGCGCGGCGCACTCACTGGCCGACAGGGTGCCCTCGGCCGCACGCAGGGTGCGTTCGACCAGCTCGGCGGTCTCCACGCTCATGCCCTTCGGCAGCGCGGGGACCGGTGCGGCGGGCGCAGCAGCTCCGGCCAGAACACGGTCGACGTCCGCCTGGCTGCGGACCACCGTGCCGAGGAGCCGACCCCGCTGGACGGCGTAGCGCTCCAGCCGGACCCGCAGGTCCTCGAACTCGAACGGCTTGAGCAGGTAGTCGACCACCCCGTGCCGTACGGCGCCGCGCACCGCGTCCGCCTCCCGGGCCGCGCTGATGACCATGACGTCGCAGTCGTGGCCGGCCGCGCGCAGCCTGGGGATGACGTCGAGGCCGAAGACGTCGGGCAGGTACAGGTCGAGCAGGACGAGGTCGGGGCGCAGCTCACCGACGGCGGTGAGGGCCTCCTCCCCGGTGCCGGCGACCCCGAGGACCCGGAAGGGCTCGACGCGTTCGACGAAGGCGCGGTGGACCCGGGCCACCATGAAGTCGTCGTCGACCACGAGGACGCCGATCGCGGAGGCGGTGGCCCGAGGCGCCCCCGCCCCGGGCAGGGCGGTCGTGGCGGTCGCGTCGGCCGTGCCGCTCGTACCCGTCATGGTGCTGCTCCTTCCGCCACCGCGTCGGTGAGGTGGCTGACGGTCATGCGTGCGGTGAACATGGCCCCCTCCGGGGTGTTGGTCACCGAGATCTCACCGCCGTGACGTTCGCAGACCAGCCGGGTCAGCGCCAGGCCGATGCCGCGCTCGCCCTGCCGGGCGGCCTTGGTGGTGAAGCCGTGCGAGAAGACCTCGCGGGCCAGTTCGGGCTCCACTCCGGGCCCGGAGTCGCGGACCACGATCTCGACGCTGGAGGCGTCCTGCCTGAGCTCGACCTCGACCCAGGCCTCGCGGCCTTCACCGGACGCCGCGGCGGCGTCCACGGCGTTGTCGACGAGGTTGCCGACCACGGTGGCCACGTCGGCGGCGTCCTCGGGGGTCAGCCGGTCGAGCGCCGTACGGTCCGACAGGCGCAGGGCGACCCTGCGCTCGGCCGCGAGTGAGGTCTTCGCCGTCAGCAGCGCGGCGACCGCGGTGTCGCGGACCCGGCGGCTGAGCGTGACGTCCAGGGACTGGCGGCGCTGGTTGAGCGCGCGGATGTAGCGCACCACCTCATCCTGCTCGCCGATCTGGATGAGCCCGGAGATGGTGTGCAGCTGGTTGGCGAACTCGTGGGCCTGGGCGCGCAGCAGCTCCGAGGTGGAGCGGAAGGAGCCGATCTCCCGCTCCAGGCGAGCCAGTTCGGTGCGGTCGCGCAGGGTGGTGACGGAGCCGAGCGGTCGGCCGTCCTTGGTGACGGTCATGCGGTTCATCACCAGGACCCGGCCGTGGCGGACGACGACCTCGTCGCGCGGTTCGGCCGCTTCGGGGGTGGCGCCGGCGAGGACGTCGCGCAGCCGTCCGTCGATGCCGAGGCCGTCCAGGCTCTGGCCCACGCAGTCGGCGGGCAGGCCGAGCAGGCGCCGGCCCATCTCGTTGACCAGGGTGAGCCGGTGCTGCGGGTCGAGGGCGACCACGCCCTCGGCGATGCCGTAGAGCATGGCCTCCCGGTGCTCGGCGAGTCCGGCGATCTCGCGCGGCTCCAGGCCGAGGGTCTGGCGCTTCACGCGCCGGGCGAGCAGCCAGGAGCCGGCCACGCCGAGGCCGCTGGCGATGCCCAGGTAGGCGAGCAGGTAGGAGGAGGCGCCGCTGAGGCGTTGCCAGACCGTCGGGTCGGCCTCGCCCACCATCACCGTGCCGAGGTGCCGGCCGAGGGTCTGCCGGGTGGCGCCGAGCACCGGGACCTGGGCGACGAGTTCCCGGCTGCCCTGCACGGTCAGCGGTCCCGACCAGCCGCGCCCCGCGGCGACGTCCTCGCCGCGCGGCAGCCGGCCGCCGATCAGTGTGGGGTCGGTGGAGCTGACGACGCGGCCGTCGGCGTCGGCCACGGTCACCGAGGTGACGCCGGACTGGGTCTGCGTCGAGTTGACCAGCGGGGCCAGGGCCTCCTGCGGCACCGGGCGCAGGAGCTGGCTGCGCACCAGCGGCGTGGCGGCCAGCTGTTCGGCGAGGGCGGTGACCCGGCGGCCCTCGACGCGGTTGAAGGTGGCCTTGGACTGGGCGAGCGAGACGGCGGCCACCGCGAGCAGGACCACCACGACGATGGCGAGCTGGAGGACCAGCATCTCGCCCGCGAGGGTCTGACGGCGGAAGGTGGGGGCCACGGCGGACTCGTTCTCGGCTGGCGAAGGGGGACGGGCGGGTGTGCCGGGTCGCCATCATGGCGCTCACCTGCGGCGAAGGAAAGGGATGTGCCGTCTTCGCAATGAACCGGCGACCCCGCGGCGACCAACCGGAAACTCCCGCAGGGGGCACATCGGGACTTCCCGGGGGACGAACCGGGCGGTCCCGGGAGGCCACCCGCGGCGACCGCAATGACCACAACCTCCCTTGGTTCCGCAAGGAAGACACGGGGCAGGGGCGCGGGCACCATGTGGCCCACGTCACCCTCCCCCACAGGGCTTCCCCGTACCCGATCTACCCAACCGACAGGTGGTGTCATTCGTGCGCCTGCGCACCCCCCTTGCCCTGCTAGGGGCCGCCGTGCTCGTGCTCGCGGGACCGCCGTTGCTCTCCACGGGCAGCGACTCCGAGACCGGCACGCAGATCCCCGGCCTGCGCTTCATGGTTCCCAACACACCCGGCGGCGGCTACGACATCACCGCCCGCACGGCCGCGAAGAACGCCGAGGACGCCGGGCTCACGCACAACATCGAGGTGTTCAACCTGCCCGGGGCGGGCGGCACCGTGGGTCTGAGCCGGCTGGTGAGCGAGCACGGCAACGGCAAGCTCGCGATGTCCATGGGCCTCGGCGTGGTGGGCGCCGCCCGTTCCAACCACGCGCCCAAGACCCTGGCCGACACCACGCCGATCGCGCGGCTCACCGAGGAGCAGGACGTCGTGGTGGTCGCCAAGGACTCGCCGTACAAGACGATCGACGAGCTGATCAACGCCTGGAAGAAGGACCCGGGCAAGATCCCCGTCGGGGGCGGTTCGTCGCCGGGCGGGCCCGACCACCTCGCGCCGATGCTGATGGCGCAGGCCGCCGGGATCTCTCCCAAGTCGGTCAACTACATCCCCTTCGACGGCGGCGGCGAGCTGCTCGCGTCGATCCTCGGCAACAAGGTCGGCTTCGGGGTCTCCGGCGTCGGCGAGTACCTGGACCAGATCAAGGCGGGCGAACTGAGGGTGCTCGCGGTGACCGGCCCGGAGCGGGTCGACGAACTGAAGGACGCGCCGACGCTCATGGAGTCCGGCTACGACGTGGACTTCACCAACTGGCGCGGCATCGTCGCCCCGCCCGGCCTGTCCGAGGCGGAGCGGAACAAGCTGACCCGCCTGTTCGAGGAGCTGCACGACTCCCCCGAGTGGAAGAAGTCCCTGGAGCAGAACGGCTGGGACGACGCCTTCCTCACCGGTGAGGAGTTCGGCGCGTTCCTGGACGCCCAGGACAAGCGTGTGGTGTCGGTACTGAAGGAGCTGGGACTGTGACGACGCCGACGACCGAATCCCCCACCGGAGCGGCCAAGGGCCGGCGCGCGTGGCTGCGCGACCACTCCGAACTGGGCGTGTGCGTCCTGCTGCTGGCGCTCGGCGTGCTGGTGCTGACCGACGCGCTCACGATGGACGTGGACATCACCCAGCGCGGGCCGGTCGGCCCGAAGACCGTGCCGATCGTCGTCGGCATCGGCCTGCTGGTGATCGCCGCGCTGCTCGCGGTGGACGTCCTGCGCGGCGGCCGGGGCGAGGCCGAGGGCGGCGAGGACGTCGACCTGTCCGAGCCGGCCGACTGGCGCACGGTCCTGCTGCTCACCGGCATCTTCCTCGGCTCGGCGGTGCTGATCGAGCCGGCCGGCTTCCCGGTCGCGGGCGCGCTGCTGTTCTGGGGCGCGGCCTTCGCCCTGGGCAGCCGCCGCGTGGACCGCGATCCGCTCATCGCCGCGGTGCTGTCCCTGCTCACCTACGTCGTCTTCGACAAGCTGCTCGGCGTGCCGCTGCCCGGCGGTCCGCTGATGGGAGTGCTCTGACATGAACGCCCTCAACTCCCTCATGGACGGGTTCGGGACGGCCCTGACCCCGGTCAACCTCCTGTGGGCCGCGCTCGGGGTGCTGCTCGGCACGGCCATCGGCGTCCTGCCCGGCATCGGTCCCGCGATGGCGGTGGCGCTGCTGCTGCCGGTGACGTACGGACTCGACCCGGTCGCCGCGTTCATCATGTTCGCCGGCATCTACTACGGCGCGATGTTCGGCGGTTCCACCACCTCCATCCTGCTCAACACCCCCGGGGAGAGCGCCGCCGTGGTCGCGGCCATGGAGGGCAACCCCATGGCCAAGTCGGGGCGCGGCGCACAGGCGCTGGCCGCCGCCGCCATCGGCCACTTCGCGGGCGGCATGATCGGCACGGTCCTGCTGGTGGCGCTGGCGCCGACGGTGGCCGACCTGGCGGTGGACATCGGCGCGCCGGACTACTTCGCCATCATGGTGCTGGCGTTCATCGCGGTGACCTCGGTGCTGGGTTCCTCGCGCGTCAGAGGCATGGCCTCCCTGCTGATCGGCCTGACGATCGGCCTGGTGGGCCTGGACCAGATGACCGGCCAGCAGCGGCTGACCTTCGGCTCGCTCCAGCTCGCCGACGGCGTGGACGTGGTGATCGTCGCGGTCGGGCTGTTCGCGATCGGCGAGGCGCTGTGGGTGGCGGCGCATCTGCGGCGCGGGGCGGCGGAGCCGATCCCGGTGGGCAGGCCCTGGCTCGGCCGGGGTGACGTGAAGCGGACGTGGAAGTCCTGGCTGCGCGGCCCGTTCATCGGCTTCCCGTTCGGCGCGATCCCGGCCGGCGGTGCGGAGATCCCGACGTTCCTGTCGTACGTCACGGAGAAGCGCCTGTCCAAGCACAAGGACGAGTGGGGCAAGGGCGCCATCGAGGGTGTGGCGGGCCCGGAGTCGGCGGCGTCGGCCTCGGCGGCGGGCACGCTGGTGTCCATGCTGACGCTGGGCCTGCCGACGACGGCGGTCGCGGCGGTCATGCTGGCCGCGTTCCAGCAGTACGGCATCCAGCCGGGACCGCTGCTCTTCGAACGCGAGCCCGAGCTGGTGTGGGGCCTGATCGCCTCCCTCTTCGTCGGCATGGTGCTGCTGCTCGCGCTCAACCTGCCGCTGGCGCCGGTGTGGGCCAAGCTGCTGCGCATCCCCCGGCCGTACCTCTACGCGGGGATCATGTTCTTCGCGGCGGTCGGCGCGTACGCGGTCGGCGGCGAGGTCGTCGACCTGGTGACCCTGCTGGTCATCGGCCTGGTCGGGTTCGGCATGCGGCGCTACGGCCTGCCGATCCTGCCCGCGGTGATCGGCGTCATCCTCGGCCCGAACGCCGAGCAGCAGCTGCGCCGCGCCCTCCAGATCAGCGACGGCAGCGTGACCGGCCTGGTCAACACTCCGTTCGCGGTGACGGTGTACGCGGTGATCGTGCTGCTGCTGGCTTGGCCGCTGCTGAAGCGGCTGGTGACGCGGGGGCGTTCGCGAGTCGACGCCTGATACCCGTTCCACTGCGGCCGGCCCGTCCGGCGGCCCGTGGGATCAGGCACGGCTGACGCCGCGGCCCGGTACGTCGATGCCGTACCGGGCCGTCTTGCGGTAGAGCGTGGCACGGCTCATGCCCAGGCGTTCCGCCACCTCCGCCATCGTGGTGCCGGGCTCGGTCAGGCAGCGCACGATCTCGTCGCGTTCCAGTTCCTGGAGGCGGCTCAGCCGGCACCGGGCGCCGGTGAAGACCTCCGCCGGCAGGTGCCGGGCGTCCACCAGGTCAGCCCGGGACGCCGCCGCGCGCACCACACGCCTCAGCTGGCGTACGTTCTCCGGCCACTCGTACGAGGTCAGAGCCCGTACGGCGCCCGGTGTGAAGGTCACTTCGTGGCCCCGGTGGCGGCGCGCGAAGTGCCGGGCCAGCGGCATCACGTCGTCCGGGCGGTTCCGCAGGGGCGGCACCTCGATCACGGTGTCCACGAGCGGGGTCAGCTCGGGCGGGATCGCGGACCAGTCCGACGCGGTCAGCGCGAACGGCTGCATGCGGGGGCGTGCGTCCTCGCCCGTGCGGCGGACCCGGGTGAACAGCCCGGCCAGCTCCGCGGCGGCCCACGCGGGCAGCGTGTCCACCCGGGAGACGATGACGCAGGTGTCGTCCTTGGCCAGTTCCGGGGTCCACAGCGACAGCCAGGCCCGGATGCCGTCCGGCGCCGGGGGCCGCGCGGACAGGACCCGCTCCCGTGGCGCGGCCGGCCTGCGTGCCGCCGAGACCAGTGCCGTCCGGCCCGCGCCGGGCTCGCCGACGACCGCCACCACGCGTCCTTCGGCCAGCGCGGCGCGGGCCGTCCCCAGGCACTGCCGCCAGGCCGCGGACAGGGGACGCTCGGCGTCGTCGTAGCCCTCGGTGCCGTCGGCGTAGACCCGGAAGACCTCGCCGCGCGGCAGGGGACGGACCCGGCGGCCCGATCCGCGCGCCAGCATCAGTGCCGTGGTGCTCCCGGCGGTCGCCTGGGCCAGCGCCAGCAGGAGCTGAGAGGAGGAGTCCGACCAGGTCGTGAGGTTGACGGTGCCGGCGACCTGCCCGGTGACCGGATCGAGGACCGGCGCCGCGGCACAGGTGTAGCCGCGCAGTCCGGTGCAGAAGTGCTCCTCGGCCCGCACCAGCGACGGGGCGCGGTCGGCGAGGGCGAGACCGAGCCCGTTGGTGCCGGCGTTGGACTCGGCGAAGTAGAAGCCGGGCGCCAGGTGCACGCGGTCCAGGGAGCGGTCGATCGAGGCGTCGTCGCTGAGCCGGCACAGCACCAGGCCCTCGTGGTCGGTGATCATCATGCTGACCGGCTCGTTCGCCAGGGTGGCGCGCAGCCCTTTCAGTACCTCGTGACCGCACTCGTACAGCAGTGATCCGGTGTCCACCGAGCCGGTGAAGACGGGCCGCATCTCCTCCGGCGTCAGTCCGTACGTCTCGCTGCGCCGCCACGACGCCCGCAGGCGCACGGGGAGCGCGACGGCCTCGCCGCCGGCCGCGAGGGAGACGTCCGTGTGCGCGTTGTCCACTTCGACCTCCGCGGGACGCGTCGTTGCGTCGACGCGTGCCACGCTACTGCCCACCGGTCCGGATCCCGCCGGTCCGGATGTCTCAAAGTGAGACACCCGACGGCTGCCGCCGCCTCTCCCCCGCTTCCTACGGTGCTCCACAAGCTGCCGACGAGATGGAAGGGACGCCATGTACCGCAAGGACGGCGAGAACTACTTCATCGTGGACGCGCACGTAGCCCTCTGGGACGCACGGCCCGACAACCAGCGCAACATCCACGGGAAGCAGTTCATCGACTGCTTCTACGACTACCACCGCAACCTCAGCCCCGAGTCCGAGGTGTGGCCGTACGAGGAGTTCCTCTACTACGGCGGCGAGCGGCTGATGAAGGACCTCTTCGTCGACGGGTACGTCGACCACGCGATCTTCCAGCCCGCCCGGCTCGGCGCGTTCTACGGCACCGGCTTCGGGCAGACCGAGGAGGCGTTCGCCCTCACCCGCAAGCACCCCGGCAAACTGACCTACAACCACTGCTTCGACCCGCGCTTGGAGGAGGCGGGCCTCAAGCAGCTGCGCGAGGACGCCGCGCGCTTCGGCCTGAAGGGCGTCAAGCTCTACACCGCCGAGTGGCAGGGCGACTCCCGCGGCTACAGGCTCGACGACCCGTGGACCTACCGCTACCTGGAGGCGTGCCGGGAGCTGGGCATCAGGAACATCCACATCCACAAGGGCCCCACCATCCGCCCGCTGGACCGGGACGCCTTCGACGTGGCCGACGTCGACAAGGCCGCCACCGACTTCACCGACCTGAACTTCGTGGTCGAGCACTGCGGCCTGCCCCGGCTGGAGGACTTCTGCTGGATCGCCACCCAGGAGCCCAACGTGCACGCCGGGCTCGCCGTCGCGATCCCGTTCATCCACAGCCGGCCCCGCTACTTCGCGCAGATCATCGGGGAGTTGATCTACTGGCTGGGCGAGGACCGCATCCAGTTCTCCAGCGACTACGCGCTGTGGACGCCCAAGTGGCTCGTCGAGCGGTTCGTCGATTTCCGGATACCGGCGGACATGGACGAGTACCCGCAGCTCACGGTCGCGCAGAAGAAGAAGATACTCGGCCTGAACGCGGCCGCCATGTACGGCATCGACGTGCCCGCCGAGGGCCGGCTGCCCGCGCCGGCGGTGGTCTGACATGTGGGCCGCGCAACTTCGGGCGGCTGCGCTCTGCGCACTCGACGCCGTGTACGACCCCGAGCTGGACGAGCCCATCACCGACCTCGGGTTCGTCCGCTCGCTGACCGCCGACGACGGCCGGATCACGGTGCACCTGCGGCTGCCGACGTCGTTCTGCTCCCCGAACTTCGCCTACCTCATGGCCTCCGACGCCAAGGACGCCCTCACGGCACTGCCCGGAGCCCGCGAGGTCACCGTCCTGCTCGACGACCACCACGACTCCGACCTGATCAACCGGGGCCTGGCGGCCGACGCCGGATACCGCGGCACCTTCGGCCACGAGGCGGAGCGGGATTTGGAGGAACTGCGGGGGATCTTCCGCCGCAAGGCCCACACGGCCGCCATGGAACGGGCGCTCACGGCACTGCTGCGCGCCCGGCCCGACCTGGCCGAGGAACGACTCGGCGAGGTGGTGCTGGGCGACCTGCCGGACACCGCCGCCACCCGGGCGCTGCTGCGCCGCCGCGCCGCGCTCGGGCTCGGCACCGGGCGCACGGAGCCGGCTCTCGTGGACGACGACGGCCGCCCGTTCCCGCCCGGGGAGATCCCGCTGCGCCTGCGGTTCGCCCGGTCGGTGCGCATCTCGATCGACGGCAACGCGCACTTCTGCCGCGGGCTGCTGCGCACCCGCTACCCCGACTCCGCCGCCGACCAGGCGCCTCGATCCCGCGACGAAGGGAACCCGGAGGGCGCCGGCCCCGCCGCCCACCGGACGACGATCAGGGAGAACATCGCATGATGGCAGTCCAGGTCGTCGGGTACGGCGACCACCCGCTCGACAACATCCGCATGGCCGAGGTGCCCGCCCCCGAGGTGTCCGGCCCGCACGACGTGATCGTGCGGATCGGCGGCGCCGGGGTGTGCCGGACGGACCTGCACATCCTGGAAGGGCAGTGGGCCGAGAAGTCCGGCGTGCGCCTGCCGTACACCATCGGGCACGAGAACGCGGGCTGGGTGCACGCCGTCGGCAGCGCCGTCACGAGCGTCGCCGAGGGCGACAAGGTCATCGTCCACCCGCTGATGACCTGCGGACTGTGCCGGACCTGCCGGGCCGGCGACGACGTCCACTGCGAGCAGTCGCTGTTCCCCGGCATCGACACCGCCGGCGGATACGCCGAGTACCTCAGAACGTCCGCGCGCAGCGTGGTGCGCCTCGACGACTCCCTCGAACCGGCCGACGTCGCGGCCCTGGCCGACGCGGGGCTGACCGCCTACCACGCGGCGGCCAAGGCGGCGCGGCGGCTGCGGCCCGGTGACCGGTGCGTGGTCATCGGCGCGGGCGGCCTCGGCCACATCGGCATCCAGGTCCTGAAGGCCCTCACCGCCGCCGAGCTCGTCGTCGTCGACCGCAACCCGGAGGCGGTGAAGCTGGCCCGGTCCATCGGCGCCGACCAGGGCGTCGTCGCCGACGGCGACCACGTCGAAGAGGTGCTGGAGCTGACCGGCGGCCACGGCGCGGAGGTCGTCGTCGACTTCGTCGGCGAGGGGGGCGCCACCCGCGACGGCGTCCGCATGCTGCGCCGGGCCGGCGACTACCACGTCGTCGGATACGGGGAGAACATCGACGTCCCGACGATCGACGTCATTTCGTCCGAGATCAACTTCATCGGTAATCTCGTTGGCAGCTACACCGACCTGTGCGAGCTGATGGTGCTCGCGGCGCAGGGCCGGGTAAGGCTGCACACGGCGACGTACCCGCTCGACCGGTTCCAGGACGCGCTGGCGGACCTGGACGCCGGACGGGTCCGCGGGCGCGCCGTCCTCGTGCCGTGACCGGAAGACACCCGGTCCGCCATCACAGAAAGCGAACGTCATGATCTTCATTACGGCGAAGTTCCAGGTACTGCCGGAACACGCGGACCAGTGGCCGGAGATCTCCGGCGAGTTCACCCGGGCCACCCGTGAGGAACCGGGCTGCCTCTGGTTCGACTGGTCCCGCAGCCTCGACGACCCGTCCGAGTACGTCCTGGTGGAGGCCTTCCGCGACGACGAGGCCGGCGCCGCGCACGTCCAGTCGGCGCACTTCCGGGCGGCGCAGGAGAAGCTGCCGCGGTACCTGGCCCGCACGCCCCGCATCGTGAACACGACGCTCGACCAGGACGGCTGGTCGGAGCTGGGTGAGATGGCGGTCGAGTAGGACCCGGAGCCCGTCGGGACGGCTCTCGCGGGCCGGGCCGGCGGGCCGCCTCGCCGGCCCGGGCGCGAGGGCCGCCGTCAGCCGAGGAAGCTCAGCCGGACCCGGCGGTCGGGGTTGTCCCTGTTGGTGTCCACCAGGCACACCGACTGCCAGGTCCCCAGCTCCAGACGGCCGCCGATCACGGGGAGCGTCGCGTGCGGCGGTACGAAGGCGGGCAGGACGTGGTCGCGGCCGTGGCCGGGGCTGCCGTGGCGGTGCTGCCAGCGGTCGTCGGCGGGCAGCAGGGTGTGCAGGGCGGCCAGCAGGTCGTCGTCGCTGCCGGCGCCCGTCTCGATGATGGCGATACCGGCGGTGGCGTGCGGGACGAAGACGTTGAGGAGGCCGTCGCGGCCGGCCGCCGCTTCGCGCAGGAAGGACTCGCAGTCGCCCGTGATGTCGGCGACCCGCTCCGCCGAGCCGGTGGCGAGGTTCAGAACTCGGGTGGTGAAGGCAGCATCTGGCATGCCCCCATCCTGACACCGGGGGAAGATCGGGGCTCGCTCCGCCGTTGGTGGAAGCGTGAACGACATACGTGAGGTCGAGGTCGTCGTCATCGGTGCGGGCCAGGCGGGTCTCGCCGCCGCCCATCACCTGCGGCGCACCGGGTTCGAGCCGGAGCGCGACTTCGTGGTGCTGGACCACTCCCCCGAGCCGGGCGGCGCCTGGCAGTTCCGCTGGCCGTCGCTGACGTACGGCAAGGTGCACGGCATGCACGCGCTGCCCGGCATGGAACTGACCGGAGCGGATCCGGCGCGGCCGTCCGCCGAGGTGATCGGCGAGTACTTCGCGGCGTACGAGAGGACCTTCGACCTGCGGGTGCGGCGGCCCGTCGACGTCCGCGCGGTGCGCGAGGGGACGGGCGGGCGGCTGCTCGTCGAGACGTCCGCCGGGACCTGGTCGACGCGGGCGCTGATCAACGCGACCGGCACCTGGGACCGCCCCTTCTGGCCGCGCTACCCGGGGCAGGAGACCTTCCGCGGGCGGCAGCTGCACACCGCGCAGTACGCCGGTCCCGAGGAGTTCGCCGGGCAGCGCGTGGTCGTGGTGGGCGGGGGTGCCTCGGGGACGCAGCACTTGCTGGAGCTGGCCCCGTACGCGGCTGCCACCACCTGGGTGACCAGGCGGCCGCCCGTCTTCCGGGAGGGTCCCTTCGACGAGGAGGCGGGCCGGGCCGCGGTGGCGCTCGTGGAGGAGCGGGTGCGGCAGGGGCTGCCGCCGAAGAGCGTGGTGTCGGTGACCGGGCTGCCGCTGAACGACGCGATCCGGGCGGGGCTGGAGTCCGGAGTGCTGGACCGCCTGCCCATGTTCGACCGGATCACCGAGGAGGGCGTGGAGTGGGCCTACGGACGGCGGGTGGCCGCCGACGTGATCCTCTGGGCGACCGGTTTCCGGGCGGCCATCGACCATCTGGCGCCGCTGCGGCTGCGCGAGGCGGGTGGCGGGATCCGGGTCGAGGGGACGCGCGCCGTCGCCGACCCGCGCATCCATCTCGTCGGCTACGGACCGTCGGCCAGCACCATCGGCGCCAACCGGGCGGGACGCGCGGCGGTACGGGACATCAGGCGGCTGCTGGCCGAGGAGGAGCCGGTCGCCGCGTGACGCCCCGCCGGGGTCACTTGTCCCGCGTCTCGCCGGAAGCGCTCTGCCCGACGCGGTTGAACTCGGCGACGTTGCGCTGGTGCTCGGCGTAGTCGGCGGTGAAGCGGGTGTCGCCCGGTTTGACGGTGACGAAGTACAGCCAGTCGCCCGGCGTCGGGTTGATCGCGGCGTGCATCGCGTCCTCGCCCGGGTTGGCGATGGGTGTGGGCGGCAGTCCCATGCGCTGGTACGAGTTGTAGGGGCTGTCGATCTTGGTGTCGTCGGTGGTGGTCTTCAGGGTGGAGCGGCCCAGGGCGTAGTTGATGGTGGAGTCCATCTGGAGCGGCATCCCGCGCTCCAGCCGGTTGAAGATCACCCGGGCCACCTTGCCCATGTCCTCCTTGGTGGCTGCCTCCGCCTGCACGATGCTGGCGATGGTGACCGCCTGGTAGACGTTGAGCGCGTTGCGCTGGGCGCCGGCGGCGACGGGGGCGCCGGTGAACTTCTTGTTCGCCGCGTCGACCATGGCCGTCAGCAGCTTCTCGGGCGTCGGGTTCTCGCCGAGCGGGTAGGTCGCCGGGAAGAGGTAGCCCTCGGGGTTGCCCTCGGCGTCGTTGGGAAGTTCGAGCTCGGCCTTGGCCAGCGACTTCTTGGTGGTGCCCGCGGGCAGGGCGAGGGTCTTGTCGATGGTGGCGTAGACCTGGGTCGCCCGTCGGCCCTCCGGGATCACGAGGGACGTGGGGCGGGACTCCCCCTCGTCGTCCGTCATCAGCAGCGGCACCGCCACGGCGGTGCCGGCCACGACGGCGCCGGTCGCGATCAGGGCGATGCGGCCCCGGCGCGTCAGTCGGATCCTTCTCCTGGTGCCTCTCGCGCCGCGTGGCGGAGTGTTCGTCTGCATGCGGGCACGGTAACCCCTATAAGCACACAAACCTGGCATATCGTCACCTTGTCGGCTCCAGTCGGGCGTCCCTTCGGACCAGTGCCGCGTATCGTCCGTCCCGCTCCAGCAGTTCCTCGTGCGTGCCCTGTTCCGCCAGGCGCCCGGAGTCGAGGACCACGATGCGGTCGGCGTCCCGGACGGTGGACAGCCGGTGGGCGATGGTGATCGTGGTGCGGTCGGCGGAGAGCGCGTCGATGGCGTCCTGCACGGCGGCCTCGGTTCGGGTGTCCAGGGCGCTGGTCGCCTCGTCGAGCACCAGGACGGGCGGGTCGCGCAGGATGGTCCGGGCGATGGCCAGGCGCTGCTTCTCACCACCGGAGAACCGGTGTCCGCGTTCGCCCACGACCGTGTCGTAACCGTCCGGCAGGGCCGCGATGTGGTCGTGGATCTGCGCCGCCCGCGCGGCTTCCTCCAGCTCCGCGTCGGTGGCGTCCGGCTTGGCGAAGCGCAGGTTCTCGGCGACCGAGGCGTGGAAGAGGTACGTCTCCTGCGAGACGACGCCGACCGCGCGGGCGAGGGTGTCGAAGTCGAGGTCGCGCACGTCCACGCCGTCCAGCGTGACCCGGCCGCCGGTCACGTCGTACAGCCGCGGCACCAGGTGGCCGAGAGTGGACTTGCCCGCGCCGGTCGGGCCGACGACGGCGAGGCTGCTGCCGGCGGGGACGGTGACGGTGATGCCGTCGAGGACCGGGCCGCCCTTGCCGTCGTAGCGGAACTCGACGTCCTCGAAGCGGACCTCGCCCTTGACGTGGTCCAGGTGGACGGGGTCCTCCCGCTCGGTGATGTCGACCGGCAGGTCGAGGTATTCGAAGATGCGCTGGAACAGCGCGAGCGAGGTCTGGATCTGGACGCCGGTCGACAGCAGGCTCACGGTCGGGCGGAACAGCCCCTGCTGGAGCGAGACGAAGGCGACGATCGTGCCGAGCGAGACGTCGGGGCCGCCGAGCTGGAGGGCGATGCCCGCGGTCCAGTAGATGACGGCCGGCATGGCGGCCATGACGATCGTGATGACGGCCATCCGCCAGCGGCCCGCCATGTTCGACCGCACCTCCAGGTCGACCAGGCCCTCGGACTCGTCGGCGAAGGCCCGGGTGAGCGAGTCGGAGCGGCCCATGGTGCGGCCGAGCAGGATGCCGCTGACGGAGAGCGACTCGGTGACCGTGGCGGCCATCGCGGCCATCTGCTTCTGGCGCCGGGTGGTGATCTTCCTGCGCTCCCTGCCGACGCGGCGGCTGATCCACACGAACACCGGGAGGAGGAGCAGCGAGACGACGGTCAGGCGCCAGTCGAGGACGACCATGGCGGCGATCGTGGCGACCACGCTGGTGAGGTTGGAGACCAGGGAGGTCGCCGTGGAGGTGACGGTGGCCTGCATGCCGCCGATGTCGTTGGCGATGCGGGACTGGACCTCGCCGGTGCGGGTGCGGGTGAAGAAGGCGAGGGACATCTGCTGGAGCCGGCCGTAGACGGCGGTGCGCAGGTCGTGCATGACCCGCTGGCCCACGGTCGTGGAGATCAGCGTCTGCAGCACTCCGAAGACACTGGTGAGGACGGCGCCGAGGATCATGCCGAGGGCCAGCAGGCTCAGCAGGCCGGTGCGCCCCTCGGGGATCGCTACGTCGAGGATCTCCTTCAGCAGGAAGGGGGTGGCGACCGAGACCAGCGACGCGGCGCCGACGAGCAGTCCGACGACCGCGAGACGGCCGCGGTAGGGGCGGAAGAGTCTCAGGATGCGACGCACCTGCCGAGGCTGTTCCTTCGCGTCGGCGGGTGCCTGCCAGGCGGATTCGCGATCGGGATGCATGGGCTCCTACGGAGGTCGGGAGGGGGCGGTGGCGACGCCCGGGCCTGCCGGTCGGCGTCCGTACCGCACGGACGCACCGGCCTCACGGACCATAGCTCATTGTTACCTATACTCACAATGAACCTTGTCCTGATATTGTTCCCGCATGACCGCCCCCGATCCCGACGGCCTGCTCGCCGAGCAGTTGCTGCGCCTCACCCGCCGGGTGCACCGGATTCAGAAACGCCATCTCGAGCACCGCGACCTGGGCATCACACCGGCCCAGTCCCGGCTGCTGCGCACCCTGGCGCACTACGCCTCGCCGCCCCGCATGGCCGACCTCGCCGAACGCCTGGAGGTCGTGCCCCGCGCCGTGACGACGCTGGTCGACGGGCTGGAGGCGGCCGGGAAGGTACGCCGGGTGCCGGATCCCGACAACCGACGGGTGATCCGGATCGAGCTCACCGACGACGGGCGCGCCGCCCTGCGCGAACTGCACGCGGGGCGCCGCGCGGCCGCGGAGGAGATCCTCGCGCCGCTGACGGACGGTCAGCGCACGGTGCTCGGCGGGCTCCTGGACACCCTCGTCGACGGTCCCACGGCCGAACGGGGCGACCGGGCCCCGTGACGCAGGGCGCACGTTCAGGCCCGGAGGTGCGCCCGGTCTCCCATGACCACCACGGGGTGCAGGTCCGGGTCGAGTGTGCGCAGCAGGTACTCCATCCCCCGCTCGGGCAGGCTGACGCAGGCCGACGTGCCGCTGCCGTGGTCCATGTGCAGCCAGATGCTCCCGCCCTTGGACGCGCCCTCGGGGCGGGTCGGGTCGTTCGGAGGGGTGCCCTTGACCCGGTTGTAGTCGATGGCGATCACGTAGTCGAAGTCGTGCCAGTAGGACCTGTCCCACCACCGCGGTGCCGCGAAGGCGTCCGACCGGGTGTACGGGAGACCGGCGCCGGGAGCCGGGTCCGGATCCGGGAGGACGCCGCCCGCGTCGCTGAGGGTGAAGACGCCGACCGGGCTCCGCTTGTCGTTCTCGTGATGGTCGGTCGTCCATCCCTTCTTGCCGTTGTGCGCCGCCCAACCGCGGTCGCGGTGCCAGGCGGAGCCCTGCTTCGTGTACAGCACGACCGTGGAGTCGGCGGAGTCCCTGCCCTCGCCGTACACCGCCACGACCTGGCGGGAATCGGCGGGTATGCGCCGCTGGAGCCGGTCGCCGACGCCGGGGATCCGTGTCGGGTCGGCCGTGGGGCCGCTGCGGCTCACGGAGGGCCGCCCGCCCGCCGGGTCCGTCGCGCCGTGCCCGGACGGGCCGCCGCAGGCGGACAACGTCGTCAGGAAGAGTCCAAGGGCCGCCGTCGCGACCGCCGTACGCCGTGCAGCACCACTCCGCATCGGTCCATGGTCGCACCCGTGCCGGCCCGGCCGGGAAGGCGGCCGGCGGGCGGTAGCCGGATTCGTACCCCACCGCGGAAAACCGCTTGATTTTGGGCATGGCGCGACGCGAACCTGTCACGGTTTGCAGCTTCTTCATGCCGTGGTCAACGGCACTCCCTGACACGAGCCACTGGGACGTCATGCAGATCCAAGACCTTCCGTTTCCCGACCCGGGCGTGCCGGACGCACGCTCCGGGCCCCGATTCCTGTGGTGGCTTTTCCGGAACCAGCTGGGTGGACAACTCAAGTCGCTGGCCTGGGGCCTGCTGCACTTCGCCTCCGTCTCCGCACTGCCGTTCTGCGTCGGTCTCGCCATCCAGGCCGTCGTCGACGGCTCCGGCGCCGGGCTCGCCGTCGCGGGTGGCCTCATGGCGCTGTGCTGCGCCGGCAACGCGGTCGGTGACACCTTCCTGCACCGCGCCGCCGTCACCAACTGGATCACTGCCGCGGCCCGCGTCCAGCAACTCCTGGCCCGCAAGACCGCCCTGCTCGGCTCGGCCCTGACCCGTCGCGTCGCGGCCGGTGAGGTGGTGGCCGTCTCCACCGGCGACGTCGAGAAGATCGGCTGGTTCGTGGAGGCCGTCTCCCGCTTCACGGCGGCGGCGCTCACCATCGTGCTGGTCTGCGCGGCCCTCGTCGTCTACGAGCCGGCCCTCGGCGTCGTCGTGGTTCTGGGCCTGCCGGTGCTGGCCCTCGCGGTGCTGCCCCTCCTCCCCCGGGCCACCCGGCGGGCCGACGTCCAGCGCGAGAAGGCCGGCCGCGCCACCGAACTCGCCTCGGACACCGTCGCCGGGCTGCGGGTGCTGCGCGGCATCGGCGGCGAGGAACTGTTCCTCGACCGCTACCGCGATGCCTCCCAGGAGGTGCGCCACGCTGCCGTGCGCAGCGCCCGCATGTGGTCCCTGATCTCCGCGATCCAGGTCCTGCTGCCGGGACTGCTGCTGATCGCGGTGGTCTGGCACGGCGTCCACCTGGCCCGCGAGGGCCGCATCGGCGTCGGTGAACTCGTCACCGTCTACAGCTCCGTCATGATCCTCACTTACCCGCTCCGCCACTTCGAGGAGATCGCCATGGCGTACTCCTTCTCTCGGCCCTCCGCCAAACGGGCCGCACGGGTGCTGGCACTGGAGCGGGCCACCGACACCGCTGGATCGCGCGCCGCCGAAACCCCGGCCGGAGACCTGTACGACCCGGACACGGGGCTCCTCGCCCCGGCCGGCCGCTTCACCGCCGTGGTGTGCGGCGACCCGGACGCGGCCGGGCGCCTGGCGGAACGGCTCGGCGGACACCCCTCGGAGCAGGGCACCTCCGCCCTGCTGGGCGGCGTGCCGCTCGACGAGCTGCCGCTGGAGTCCGCGCGCACCGCCGTCCTGGTCCAGGACAAGGACCCGGTGCTGCTCTCCGGCACGCTGCGCGAACTGCTGGACGTACCCGCCTCCGGAGCGGTCGACGCCCGGGACGCGCTGGCGGCGGCCCAGTGCGGCGACGTGCTGGCGGCGCTGGTGCAGGGGTCGGTCGGCGCGGACGACCCGATGGACGCCCGCATCACCGAACGGGCCCGCTCCCTCTCGGGCGGGCAGCGCCAGCGGCTCGCCCTGGCCCGGTCCCTGATCACGGACCCGGAAGCGCTGGTGCTGGACGAACCGACCTCCGCCGTGGACTCCCACACCGAGGCACGGATCGCCGAGGGCGTACGGTCCCTGCGCGCCGGACGCACCACGGTGGTCTTCACCTCGTCGCCGCTGCTGCTCGACCGAGCGGACCGGATCGTGTTCCTGCACGACGGGAAGGTCGCGGCGGTCGGCGCCCACCGGGAGCTGCTGCACACCGAGCCCCGGTACCGGGCGGTGGTGACCCGGGAGACCGACGAGGAGACCGCGGCACACCGGGAGGCGAGCCAGGCCGGAGACGGGCGGGCGAAGGCCCCCGACGACCGGCGGTCCCCGAACGGCGGCCTGACCGTGGACCGCGGCCGGACGGCCCCGGACGGCGACGTTCTCGGCGACGACGACGTACTGCACCGACTGGAAGAGATCGAGGAGACGGCATGATCGGCGTCGCGCCACCGTCGTACGACCCGGCGGCCCCGACGACGGCGAGCACCCTGCCCGTCGGCGCGCCCGCGACCGTACGCGCCTACGCGGGAGAACTGCTGCGCCGGCACCGCCGCGCGTTCGTCTTCCTGGTCACCGTCAACACCGTCGCGGTGATCGCCTCGATGGCCGGCCCCTACCTGCTGGGCGGGCTCGTGGAACGGGTGTCGGACGGCGCCCGCGAGCTGCATCTCGGCCTCACGGCCACGCTGTTCGTGCTGGCGCTCGTCGTCCAGGCCCTGTTCGTCCGGGAGGTGCGGCTGCGCGGGGCCATGCTCGGGGAGCGGATGCTGGCCGATCTGCGCGAGGACTTCCTGGTGCGGTCGGTCGGGCTGCCGCCGGGCGTCCTGGAGCGGGCCGGCACCGGTGACCTGCTCTCCCGGATCACGACGGACATCGACCGGCTCGCCAACGCCATGCGCGAGGCCGTGCCCCAGCTGGCGATCGGCGCGGTCTGGGTGGTGCTGCTGCTCGGCGGCCTCGTGGTCACGGCCCCGCCGCTGGCGCCCGCGGTCCTGCTCGCGGTGCCACTGCTGGTGATCGGCTGCCGCTGGTACTTCCGCCGGGCGCCCTCCGCCTACCGCTCGGAGGCCGCGGGGTACGCCGCCGTGGCCGCCGCGCTCGCGGAGACCGTGGACGCCGGGCGCACCGTCGAGGCCCACCGGCTGGACGCCCGCCGCATCGAGCTGTCGGAACGCCGGATCAAGGAGTGGACGGCCTGGGAGCGCTACACGCTGTGGCTGCGCTCGGTGCTCTTCCCGGTCATCAACGTCACCCATGTGACCGTGCTCGCCTCCGTTCTGATGATCGGCGGGGTGTTCGTCCTGCAGGGCTGGATCGGGGTCGGTCAGCTGACCACGGCGGCGCTGATCGCGCAGATGCTCGTCGACCCGGTCGGCATCATCCTGCGCTGGTACGACGAGCTGCAGGTGGCCCAGGTTTCCCTGGCCCGGCTGGTGGGTGTGCGGGACATCGAGCCGGACGCCGGTGACGCCTCTCTCGCCCCCGACGGCCGGCACGTGCACGCCGACCGCGTGCACTTCGGCTACCTCGAGGGCGTTGACGTCCTGCGGAAGGTGTCGCTGGAGGTGGCCCCCGGCACGAGGCTCGCGCTGGTCGGTCCCTCCGGGGCCGGCAAGTCGACGCTGGGCAGGCTGCTGGCCGGCATCTACGGTCCCCGCGACGGCCGGATCACCCTGGGCGGCGCGGAACTGTCCCGGATGTCCGCCGAGCGCGTCCGCTCGCACGTCGCCCTCGTCAACCAGGAGCACCACGTCTTCGTGGGTTCCCTGCGCGATAACCTCCGCCTCGCCCGGGCCGGCGCCACCGACGCCGAGCTGTGGGCGGCGTTGGGCGCGGTCGACGCGGACGACTGGTCCCGGGCCCTCGACGAGGGCCTGGACACCGAGGTCGGCTCGGGCGGCTTCGCGCTGACCCCGGCCCAGGCCCAGCAGATCGCGCTGGCCCGCCTGGTGCTGGCCGACCCGCACACGCTGGTGCTGGACGAGGCGACGTCGTTGCTCGACCCGAGAGCGGCCCGTCACCTCGAACGCTCCCTGGCGCGGGTCCTGGACGGCCGCACGGTTATCGCGATCGCCCACCGTCTGCACACCGCCCACGACGCGGACGTCATCGCCGTCGTCGAGGACGGACGGATCAGCGAGCTGGGCAGCCACGACGAGCTGGTGGCGACGGACGGCGCGTACGCGGCGCTGTGGCGGTCGTGGCACGGGTGACAACGACACCGCCCGGCACCGGGCGGGCCGCTGGTTCCCGCCGCACCCGTGCGGTGGCCGGCTGGGGCGACTGGGGTAGGGCGTGCACGGTTCACCTCCGGTCCGGACGGGCGCGGCCGGTGCGCGGACGGGCCGAGTGTGTGTCGTCGGCGAACGGTGCCCGGGCGGGCAGAGCACGGACCGGCCGCGGACGGTGCCCAGGCGGGCCGTGTGCGGGCCGTCGCGGACGGTGGGCGTCGCCCGTGCCCGGCCGGAGCGGAACGGTGCTCGGCCGGCGGAATCGGGCGCCCGTCGGGGGCGCCTCCCCCGGCCGTGACCGGCCCGGCGCGGTATGGGCGCCGGGGACCCGGTCGACGGCCGTGCCGTTGCGCGCTCCCGAACGGGAGTGGAAGGCTGGGAGGAGGCACCGGCTCGGGGTGGCCCCGGGAACCGTACGGTTCCGCGAGGGGTGACGCCTGTGCCCCGTGCAGCGGCGGCCCGCCGCGGACCACGGCGAGAAGGGGTTCGGCCTCACCCCCTGGAGGTACCCGTGAACAGCGTCGGTGGATGGGGAGATGACGTCTACCAGCCCGACGGATCCGAGCAGCGCGAGGACACCGGGCTGCTCGACGGCGAGGACACCCTCGAGTACGACGGCGTGGACGACCCCCTCGACCGCGGCTGGTCCCCGCCCGAACGCCCCTGGGCGGTGGAACACACCGGCGTGACGGCCGCCGAACGGCACCGGGGCGAGACGCTGGATCAGCGGCTGTCCGAGGAGCGGCCGGACGTGCTCGCTCCCGACGGCGACGGACTGGGCGATTCGGACGGCACCGACGGGGAACTGCTGGACAACGAGGTCGGCACGGATCGTTCCGGTCGGCTCGTGGCCCCCGACGAGGGGGCGCACGAGGACGAGGAGCCCGCTCTGGTCGCCATGGACGTGGGCATCGACGGTGCCGCCGCCTCCGCCGAGGAGGCCGCGATGCACGTGGTCGACGAGGATTCCCTGCCCGGCTGACGTCACCCGCGACGGTGTTCCGCCGTCGCCCCCATCATCCGCGCCGTACGAGGAGCAGCCATGCAGCAGGACAAGCACCCGGAGTACCGGCCCGTCGTCTTCCGTGACCGCAGCGCCGGGTACGCATTCCTCACCCGGTCCACCGCCACCAGTGACCAGACGATCGCGTGGGACGACGGCGAGACCTACCCGGTGGTGGATGTGGAGATCTCCTCCGAGAGCCACCCCTTCTACACGGGCAAGGCTCGGACGGTGGACTCCGAGGGGCGCGTCGCCCGCTTCGAGCGACGCTACGGTGGCGGAGGCGAGGGGCAGGGCGCCGGCGGTAACGGCTGAGGGAACCCTGCCACCGAGCCCGCGCTTCGGCCGGGGCACCGGCACCGGCACGGGAACAGGGGGTTCGGTGGGCTTCAGATGAAGTTGAGCGCCGCCGCGCCGCCCACTCCGCCGAGGAGCATGAACGCCGGCATCAGCACCTTCAGCTCGACCCAGCTGCCCGCCCGGAACCGCATGGCCTTCGGCGGGCCGATGGGGTACCAGCGCTTGCGGCCCACCGGTATCGGCCAGAGTATGGGGCAGCCCGAGACGGTCAGCGCGTCCCCGATGTCGTGCACCAGCGCGCCGAGCACGATCGGCAGCCCCAGCCACAGGTACTCCTGGCCCGGTGCGGTGAACAGCCAGTCCGAACCGCCGTCCGGCTTGTCCAGTATTCCGGCGAGAATCCACGCGCTGGTCCCCGCCAGCAACCAGACCAACACGTCGCTGCTGGACCCGCGGGTCGCCCGCCAGAGCAGGCCCTCGATGGCGAGCACCATGTGCACGAAGAGGATCGCCAGCACGGCCCAGCGGCCGCCCGTGATGGCCAGCACCGAGGTGCCGCCGCCGATCAGGACCGCCCACAGCCAGGTGTGGGTCAGCGTCCGGTGGCCGCCGGAGCGGCGCGGGTCGCCCTGCTTCTTCGTGGCCTTGTAGACGGCGTAGGACAGCTTGTCCACGATCTCGCACAGCCCACGTGAGACCGGCCCGAAGGCCCGGGAGATGGTGGCCGCCTTGTGGTCGAGATCCGGGGCGAGCGCGGCTCCGGCACAGATCAGCGCTCCGGCGAGCAGCACCGGCCAGGGCATCGGCTGCCCGGCCGCGGCGGTCGCCGCTCCGACGCCGAGCCACGCCGCTGCGCCCGACAGTGAGTGTGCTGGTCCCATCATCGCCGTTGCCCGCCCCATTCCTCGTGTTCCGCTGTGCAGTTGTCCGGGTCCGCCGCAGCCTCGTCGGCGACCCAGCGTAGCGTTCGTGATCTTCACGCGGACAGCCGATTCCCCCATCACGGCAGAGGCCAGGCAAGATGGGGGCGTGACCCTCATCGATCAGCTGCCGCGGACCGCCGACCCAGATGCCCTGTACGAAGCCTTCGAGGCGTGGGCCCAGGAACGCGGTCTCACGCTGTACCCCCATCAGGAGGAGGCGCTGATCGAGGTGGTCTCCGGCGCGAACGTGATCGTGTCGACGCCCACCGGCTCCGGCAAGAGCATGATCGCCGCGGGCGCGCACTTCGCCGCCCTGGCCCGTGACGAGGTCACCTTCTACACGGCCCCGATCAAGGCCCTGGTGTCGGAGAAGTTCTTCGAGCTGTGCAAGCTCTTCGGCACCGAGAACGTCGGCATGCTGACCGGCGACGCCTCCGTGAACGCCGACGCCCCCGTCATCTGCTGCACGGCCGAGGTCCTGGCGTCGATCGCGCTGCGCGACGGCAAGCACGCGGACATCGGCCAGGTCGTCATGGACGAGTTCCACTTCTACGCGGAACCCGACCGCGGCTGGGCCTGGCAGATCCCCCTGCTGGAGCTGCCGCAGGCCCAGTTCGTCCTCATGTCGGCCACCCTCGGTGACGTCTCGTTCTTCGAGAAGGACCTCGCGCGCCGCACCGGCCGCCCCACGGCGGTGGTCCGCTCGGCCACCCGGCCCGTGCCGCTGTCCTACGAGTTCCGCTACACCCCGCTCACCGAGACGCTCACCGACCTGCTGGAGGCCCGGCAGGCGCCCGTCTACATCGTGCACTTCACGCAGGCGCAGGCCGTGGAGCGGGCGCAGGCGCTGATGAGCATCAACATGTGCACGCGGGAGGAGAAGGACCGGATCGCCGAGTTGATCGGCAACTTCCGCTTCACCACCAAGTTCGGCCGCAACCTGTCCCGTTACGTCCGGCACGGAATCGGCGTCCACCACGCCGGCATGCTGCCCAAGTACCGGCGGCTGGTGGAGAAGCTCGCGCAGGCCGGTCTGCTGAAGGTGATCTGCGGTACGGACACGCTCGGCGTGGGCGTCAACGTGCCCATCCGTACCGTGCTGTTCACGGCCCTGACCAAGTACGACGGCACCCGGGTGCGCACGCTGCGGGCCCGCGAGTTCCACCAGATCGCGGGCCGGGCCGGGCGCGCGGGGTTCGACACGGAGGGCTTCGTCGTCGCCCAGGCGCCCGAGCACGTCGTCGAGAACGAGAAGGCGCTCGCCAAGGCCGGTGACGATCCGAAGAAGCGACGGAAGGTCGTCCGCAAGAAGGCACCCGAGGGCTTCGTCGCCTGGTCGGAGAGCACCTTCGAGAAGCTCATCGCTTCCGATCCCGAGCCGCTCACCTCCCGTTTCCGGGTCACGCACACCATGCTGCTGTCCGTGATCGCCAGGCCCGGCAACGCCTTCGCGGCCATGCGGCACCTGCTGGAGGACAACCACGAGCCGCGCAAGCAGCAGCTGCGGCACATCCGTCGGGCGATCGCCATCTACCGGTCGCTGCTGGACGGCGGCATCGTCGAGAAGCTCGACGAGCCGGACGCCGAGGGCCGCATCGTCCGTCTCACGGTGGACCTCCAGCAGGACTTCGCGCTGAACCAGCCGCTGTCCACCTTCGCGCTGGCCGCCTTCGAGCTGCTGGACCCGGAGTCCCCGTCGTACGCGCTGGACATGGTCTCCGTCGTGGAGTCCACGCTGGACGATCCCCGGCAGATCCTGGCCGCCCAGCAGAACAAGGCGCGCGGCGAGGCCGTGGCCGCGATGAAGGCGGACGGCGTCGAGTACGAGGAGCGCATGGAGCGCCTCCAGGACATCACGTACCCGAAGCCCCTGGAGGAGCTGCTCTTCCACGCCTACGACACCTACCGCAGGAGCCACCCCTGGGTCGGCGACCACCCGCTGTCGCCGAAGTCGGTCATCCGGGACATGTACGAGCGGGCACTGACCTTCACGGAGTTGGTCTCCCACTACGAACTGGCCCGCACCGAGGGCATCGTGCTGCGCTACCTCGCGAGCGCGTTCAAGGCCCTCGACCACACCGTCCCCGACGACCTGAAGTCCGAGGACCTGCAGGACCTGATCGAGTGGCTCGGCGAGATGGTGCGCCAGGTCGACTCCAGCCTGCTGGACGAGTGGGAGCAGCTGGCCAACCCGGAGGAGATGACCGCGGAGGAGGCGCAGGAGAAGGCCGACCAGGTGCGGCCGGTCACCGCCAACGCGCGCGCCTTCCGCGTCCTGGTCCGCAACGCCATGTTCCGTCGTGTCGAGCTCGCCGCCCTGGACCAGGTCGAGGAGCTCGGCGAGATGGACGGCGAGGGCGGCTGGGACGCCGACGCGTGGGGCGAGGCCATGGACGCGTACTGGGACGAGTACAACGACCTGGGCACCGGTCCCGACGCCCGCGGCCCCAAGTTGCTGATCATCGAAGAGGAGCCGCAGAACGGCCTGTGGCGCGTGCGGCAGATCTTCGACGACCCGAACGACGACCACGACTGGGGCATCAGCGCGGAGGTCGATCTCACGGCCTCCGACGCGGAGGGCCGGGCGGTCGTCCGCGTCACCGATGTCGGCCAGCTGTGAGCACAGGAGAATCCCACCGATGACGAACCCGGCCGAGAGCCTCGTCGCCCTGCTCGACCTGGAGCAGATCGAGGTCAACATCTTCCGTGGCCGCAGCCCCGAGGAGTCGCTGCAGCGGGTCTTCGGCGGCCAAGTGGCCGGCCAGGCGCTGGTCGCGGCGGGCCGCACCACGGAGGGCGACCGCCCGGTGCACTCGCTGCACGCGTACTTCCTGCGTCCGGGACGCCCGGGCGTGCCGATCGTGTACCAGGTCGAGCGGGACCGGGACGGTCGGTCGTTCACGACCCGTCGGGTCACCGCGGTGCAGCAGGGCCGCACGATCTTCACGCTCACCGCCTCCTTTCACAAGCCTGAGCAGGGGAGTTTCGAGCACCAGCTGCCGCCGGCCCGCAAGGTGCCGGACCCCGAGTCCCTGCCGAAGGTCGCCGACGAGGTCCGGGAGCACCTGGGCGGGCTGCCCGAGCAGTTCGAGCGGATGGCCCGCCGTCAGCCCTTCGACATCCGTTATGTGGACCGGCTGCGCTGGAGCGCCGAGGAGGTCGAGGACGCCGAGCCCCGCAGCGCCGTGTGGATGCGCGCGGTCGGGCCGCTCGGCGACGACCCGCTCGTGCACACCTGCGCCCTGACCTACGCCAGCGACATGACGCTGCTGGACGCCGTGCGCATCCCGGTGGAGCCTCTGTGGGGCCCGCGGGGCTTCGACATGGCGTCGCTGGACCACGCCATGTGGTTCCACCGGCCGTTCCGCGCGGACGAGTGGTTCCTGTACGACCAGGAGTCGCCGATCGCGACCGGTGGGCGAGGGCTCGCGCGGGGACGGATCTACGACAGGGAGGGACGGATGCTGGTGTCCGTCGTCCAGGAAGGGCTGTTCCGGGCCCTGAAGTAGTCGCGAGTCAGGGGTCCGGTCAGGGGTCTCTGCGCCAGAGCCTGCCGAGCAGACCGCGCAAGCGTCCCGTTTCCTCCGCCTCGTGCCGTGTCTCTGCCCCATCGGGCGGAGACGGCACGGGACGGAAGGCGGGGCGTGGCGCGGGAAGGTACCGGCGAGCAGCCTCCATCTCGGCCGCCAGATTCGTGCGCAACCATTCGATCTCGTCGGGGTCGGCCGCCGTCATGATCTCTTCGGCGAGCTGCGCGGCCGGGGAGCCGGGGGTCGCGTGGGCCGGCGGCACCGGGCGGAACCGATTCAGACGAGAGCGCTCGTAGGGGTCCCGGACGGCCGCCGACACCTCGACCGGGCCCAGCAGCGCCGCCACCGCCGCGGCCCGGGTCCACGGATCGGCGGCCTGGCGGAGCAGGAACCCCAGGTACTGTCCCCTCCAGTTGCGGGCACGCAGGTCCAGGCCTTCCCTCAGCTGGTCCCTCAGTCCCTCGGGCGTACGGCCCTTGAGCAGTGCGGTGTTCTTCTCCTCGCCCGCGAACTGCCGTAGCTCGTCGGCAAGGTACAGCCAGACGACGGCACGGTAGCGGTTGACGTAGAACCTCACGGGCACCAGGAGGCCCAGACGGGCGAGACGGGTGAAACGGGCCTTGGTCACCGCCATCAGGGCCGCGCCCTCCGTGGTGCCGACGGTCCGGACGCTCTCGCGCAGGGTCTCCGGGAATCCCTCCACCGCCCGGATCCGCTCGGTCTCGTCGCGGGTGACGCGTCGGCCGCCGCCCGGGGCGTCGGAGTCGTCGGGCACGGTGCGGATGCGGCCGATGTGTACCGCGAGGTCGAACTCGCCGCGCTTGAGGCCGAGTTCCCTCGCCGCGCGGCCGGGCGGGAGAAGAGTGGCGCCGGTGCGCCGGAGAGTGGTCGTGGTCTCGTGCGTGAGAAGGCTGCCGGACATGTTCGTCTCCCCCGTGGAGTGTGCGGCGGGCGCCGGTCCGCGCCCGCCTGACACAGAACGGTAGCCGCGGGCGCGCCCTCCGCGTCGAGCCTGTGGAAAACTCCGCGGCAGGTCTCGCAGGAGTACTGAACGCCCAGGTCAGAGGTCTGTCGGTGTTATCCGGCCCGGCTGTCGCGCATCGACGTCGAGGTGCTCGCCCACCCGGTTCACGAGCAGCGTCATCTCGTAGGCGATCTGCCCGATGTCGGCCTCCGCGCCGCTGAGCACGCACAGGCAGCTGCCCGCGCCCGCCGCGGTGACGAACAGGACGGCGTCGTCGAACTCGACCATCGTCTGCCGTACCTGGCCCGCGCCGAAGTGGCGGCCCGATCCCTTGGCCAGGCTGTGCAGTCCGGACGAGACGGCGGCGAGGTGCTCGGCGTCCTCGCGGCGCAGGCCCGTACTGGCTCCCGTCACCAGCCCGTCGTTGGACAGGACCAACGCGTGCCGGACGTGCTCGACCCGCTCGGTCAGGTCGTCCAGCAGCCAGCCGAGTCCCTGGTTCTGCGCCATGATCCGATCTCCCCGTGTCGTCCCCGTGTGCGTGCGTTTCCCCCGCGCGGCGGAGGATCTGCCCGCCAGCCTTCACCACGCCCGTGCTCCGGGCAAGGAGGATGTGGGCATGGCACAGAAGATGACCGATGAGGAATGGCGGGCGTTCGTCTCGCAGGGCACCCGCACCGGCAAGCTCTCGACCGTGCGGGCGGACGGCAGCCCGCACGTGGCACCGATCTGGTTCCTGCTGGTCGGGGACGACGTGGTGTTCAACACCGGCAAGGACACCGTGAAGGGACGCAATCTGGTCCGTGACGGCCGAGTCGCCCTGTGCGTGGACGACGACCGGCCTCCCTTCGACTTCGTCGTGCTGCAGGGCCGCGCACGTGTCTCGGAGGACCTCGGCGAACTCCGGCACTGGGCCGCCCGTATCGCGGCCCGGTACATGGGCGAGGAACGCGCCGAGGAGTTCGGGGCCCGCAACGGGGTTCCGGGCGAGCTCCTCGTCCGCGTCACCGTCGACAAGGTCCTGGCCCAGAAGTCCGTGGCGGACTGAGGCCGCCGGTGCGAGCGTGGCAGGGTCGGCCCGCTCAGCGCACGGAGTCGAGCAGCCGGGCGGTGTGCATCCGCCCGGCGTACTCGACGAGCCGGATCAGCACCTCCTTGCCCGAGTCGCGGTCCCGGGCGTCGCACAGCACCACGGGGGTTCCCCGGTCGAGGTCGAGGGCGCGCAGGACGTCCTGCTCCTCGTGGCGGCGCGCCCCCGTGAAGCAGTTGACGGCCACCACGAACGGGATGCGCCGGTGCTCGAAGTAGTCCACGGCCGGGAAGCAGTCCGCCAGGCGCCGGGTGTCCGCCAGGACGACGGCGCCGAGCGCGCCCTGGGACAGTTCGTCCCACAGGAACCAGAACCGGTCCTGCCCCGGTGTGCCGAAGAGGTACAGGGACAGGCCGGACCGGATGGTGATGCGCCCGAAGTCCATGGCGACGGTCGTGGTGACCTTGCGGTCGATGCCGTCGGTGTCGTCCACCAGCCGGCCCGCTTCGCTGAGTTGCTCCTCCGTGCGCAGCGGCCTGATCTCGCTGACCGCGCCCACCAGAGTGGTCTTGCCCACGCCGAACCCTCCGGCGACCAGGATCTTCAACGCCAGCGCCGTCGTGTCGCCGTCCGTGGGGTCGGGGTGCTCGGAGACCATCGATCATTTCTCCCGGTCCGGTTGGTCGTGCACGGTTGTGCCGGTCATGGCTCTCGGCTCCTCTACAGTGCGCGGAGTCCGTCGATCACTTCGCGCAGAATCCGTTCGTCAGGCAAGTGCGCGGGCGGTACGGGGCGGCTGACGGACACACAGCCGAGTTCCACCAGGTCGCCGAGGAGTACCCGGACGACGCCCACGGGCAGATCGGCGTCCGCGGCGAGTTCGGCGACCGACTGGGTCTCCGAGCGGCACAGGTGGACCAGGGTCCGGTGTTCCGGCCCGAGCACGGCGTCGTCGGAGTCCGGCGCGCCGGGGACGCGCGTGACGAGGGCGATCAGGTCGAAGCGCACCCCCGCGGGGCCGGGCCGGGTGCGGCCGCCGGTCATCGCGTAGGGGCGAACCAGGGGCCCGGCCTCGTCGTCGTACCACTGGCTGCCCGGCCGGTCCCGGCCGTCGCCCGTGGTGTGGTCGGTCATCGGTGCTGCCCTCCCGGGTCATCCGCCGGCGGGCGGCCGTGCGACGGCGCGTGGCGCGGTGCGGAGATGCTCACCGACGCGTCTGACCAGACGTGCCATCTCGTAGGCCACCAGACCGATGTCGGCGGTCACCGCGGTGAGGACGGCGAGGCAGGAGCCGTCGCCGGCGGCGGCCACGAAGAGGAAGCCGTCGTCCATCTCGACCATGGTCTGGCGTACGCCCCCGGCGCCGAAGTGCCGGCCCGCGCCCTTGGCCAAGCTGTGGAAGCCGGAGGCGACCGCCGCGAGATGTTCCGCGTCCTCACGGCCGAGGCCGGTCGACGCGCCCACGGCGAGTCCGTCGTTCGACAGCACCACGGCGTGCCGCACTTCGCGCACGCATCCGACGAGGTCGTCCAGCAGCCAGTCGAGTTCGCGGGCCCACCGGGCGCTCCCGGTGCCGGGGTTGTGGATCATGCGGGGTCTCCTTCGTCTCTGTTGCCGCCGGCCCGCGCGTCCGGTGGGGTCCGATGGCCGGGGCGGCGGCCACCGCCGCGTGACCAGCCGTCGCGGTAGGCCGTCATGCGCTCCCGTACGAGTTCCGGGGTGCGCTCGTCGTGGGCGCGTAGGAAGGGCGGCGGTGCGGGATCGGCCGGGCGCCCGTCGCGCAGTTGGGGAGCCAGGCTGGCCTGCCGCACGCGGCGGGGGAGGTCGTCGGACCGGTCCGCCGTCTGTGCAACGCCGTGGTCGTCGGGCCGCCCTGCCGCCCGTGCGGCACCTCGGTCGTCGGACCGGCCCGTCGTCTGTGCACCGTGGTCGTCGGACCGGTCCGTGGTGTGCGGCGGGCGGAGACCATCGGCGGTGCCGGAGCGGTCAGGGGACCGGTGCAGTCGCAAGGGGGAAGTTCCTCGGGGCCGGCTCGGTGCCGAGCTGTCCGCCATCGCCGGTACGGAAGCTGCCAGCGCCGGTCGTTCGGCCGGTGCGGGAACGGGCTCCTGGTACGGAGTGGGACCGGCGGCGTACGCAGGGTCCGCGGGCTGTGAGGCCTCGTGTGCCGTTCCGGGCGACCGTTCCGGCGTTCCGCTGTGCAGGAGTGCGGTGGGCAGCAGGACGACGGCGGTGGTGCCGCCGTAGGGCGAGGTCTTGAGGTGCACCTTGATGTCGTGCCGGGCGGCGAGCCGGCTGACCACGAACAGGCCGAGGCGGTCGCTGTCGAACAGGTCGAGCGCCTCGGACCGGGCTATGCGGTGGTTGGCCTCGGCGAGCGTGTCCTTGCCCATGCCGAGCCCGCGGTCCTCCACCTCGATGGCGTAGCCGTTGCCGACGGGCTCGCCGGTGACACGCACGCGCGTGTGGGGCGGCGAGAACTGGGCGGCGTTCTCGATGATCTCGGCCACGAGGTGGGTGAGGTCGGCGACCGCGGCGCCGATGACGGACGCCTCGGGAAGGTGTCGTACCTCCACTCGCGCGTAGTCCTCGATCTCCGAGACGGCCGCACGGACCACGTCCGTGAGGGAGACCGGCGTGCGCCAGGCACGGCCGGGTGCGGCGCCGGAGAGGATGATCAGGCTCTCGGCGTGGCGCCGCATGCGGGTGGTGAGGTGGTCGAGGCGGAAGAGGTCGCTCAGTTCGTTCGGGTCGTCGGAGCGGCGTTCCATGCTGTCCAGGAGACTCAGCTGGCGGTGCACGAGGATCTGGCTGCGCCGGGCGAGATTGACGAAGACCCCGGAGATGCCGCTCGCGAGTTCGGCGCGCTCCACAGCGGCCCGCAGGGCGGCCCGGTGCACGGTGTCCAGTGCCTCGGCGACCTGGCCGGCCTCGTCCTCGGCGGGCGGCCCGGGTGGCACCTCAGGGCCGATCTCGATCTCCTCACCCGTGCGCAGTCTGCGCATGGCCTCGGGGAGCCGGCGTCGGGCGATCTCCAGGGCACTGTTGCGCAGGCCTACCAGTTCGACCACCAGGCCGCGGCCGATGCGCACGGAGATGACGAGCGACGCCGCTACGGCGAGGAGGCCGAGGAGGACGGCGGCCCCGGCCGGAGTGAGCACGCCGCGCGTGAACGGGTCGGCCCGGTCGGCGACTGCCCGCCCGGCGTCCTGTTCGATCGCCCGCATACCGTCCCGCACGCGCGCGTACGCCCCGTCCCAGGCCGTGAGCGGTGCCGCTTCCTCGATCGCCCGGCCTTCGGCACCCGGGGCGAGCAGCTTCTCCTCGGCCGCCCCCACAGTCGCGTAGGCACTGCCGGCGGCGAGTTCCTGCCACGCGGCGCGTTCGGAGCCGCGCAGGTCGGCGACGGCGGATTCGGTGAGGGATCGTCGCCTGTCGACGGCGCCGGTGAACAACCGCATCCGCTCGCCGCCGAGACCGTCGGCGAGGGGGGCGCCGGCCAGCAGGGTGTCCTCCTGGGCGAGTGCCTCGCCCGCACGGGCGAACTCGACCAGCACACGGGCATCGGAGCCCTGATCGGCGTCCTGGATGCCGCTCAGCGCGCCGCCCACGCGGAAGGCCGCGGAAATCGTGGCCGTGTACCGGCCGTAGGCGTCCTCCCAGTCCGCGCTGCGGTCGAGGACGGCGGTGCGCAGTGGACCGAGCCGTTCGGCTCCGGCCACGAACGCACCGAGCCGCCGGGCCACCGAGGCGGGGAGTTCCTCGCTGTCGGCGACGGTGTGGCGGTCGCCGAGGCGCAGTTCCGCCACCGCGCGGTCGGTGCGTGCGGTGAGTTCCCGGTAGTCGTCGCCCGGGACCGCCGACGGGTCGGTGGCGTGTCGTACGGCCGCGCGCCGTTCAGCCTGCAGGGCGGCGACGGCGGCGTTGACGGGGGCCCGGACCTCGGCGTCCACGCGCTGCACCTGCCGGAGTCGTGAGATGTCCTGTGCCGTGGTGACGGTGGCGTACGCCCACAGGGTCAGCAGGGAGACGACGGGCACCATCAGCAGGCAGACGATCCTGGCCCGCACGGTGCGCGGACGGATGCGTCTGCGCCACGCGCGCGTGCTCACCGGTATCCGCGTCGCGTCCGCGGGGTCCGTGCGGCTCTCGTCCGCCGCCGGTGGACCGGCGTGTGCCCGGCGGCCGCGCACGGGCGGCCGGGGCGGCGGCTCGGTGCCGGCCGTGGGAGACGACGTCCGTGGTGTACGCATGGTTTCCTCGCTCGGGGCGGAGTCGGGACGTTGCCGCAGGGACCGTCGGCGCCCGGGACCGTCGACGCCCGGGGACCGCCGCTACCGGGCGGTACCACCGGCTGCGCTCTCGGCGGCGCTCCCGAGGGGCTGCCGAGCCGACGCGGAGGCCTCGTGCTCCCCTGCCGTCGGCGAGAGCGCGACGAACGCCGAGGTCAGGAAGAGGTAGGACCCGAGGCCGACGGCGAGGGGGAAGATGAACTGCATCGCCGTGGCCCCGGGCAGCGCTTCGCCGGAGGGCGTGACCCGCACGCTCACCGCGGACATGCCGGTGTAGTGCATGCTGCTCACGGCCGCTCCCATGATCAGGGAGGCGACGGTGACCGCCAGGGCGGACCTGATGTTCAGCGCGGCCCACAGAGCCGCCGTGGCCGCGGCGACGGCGATGAGGACGGAGAGGCCGACGCGCAGTGGGTCGTAGCTCACGTCACCGTGCAGGCGAACGGCGGCCATTCCTAGGTAGTGCATGCTGGCGACGCCGAGCCCCGTGGTGAGTCCGCCGAGCACCAGTGCTCGTGTGCGGTCGCGTCCGTAGCCGACCGCGAAGACGCCGGCGCAGACGACGACCATGGCGACGAGCAGGCTCGTGAGGGTGAGCGGTACGTCGTAGCGGATGTCGGTGCCGCTCACGCGGAAGCCGAGCATGGCGACGAAGTGCATCGTCCAGATGCCGGTGCCGATCGCCGAAGCCGCGGTGAGCAGCCAGTTGCGGCGCGCGCGGCCGTCGGCGGCGAGGGCGCGCACGGTGCAGCGCAGCCCGAGGGCGGCGCCGGCACAGGCCATCGCGTACGACAGCGCGGGAGTCAGCCAGCCGAGGGCGGCGTGGTCCAGGTGTCCCATGGCCCCGGGACGCTAGTCCCGGCGAGGGCGCACAATGGGGGCGCATTTCGAAAGCTGTTGCTATGTGACACAGAGAAGCGCTGGAACGATCGCGTCATGCTCGAACATGTGCACCGGGGCATCCCTCGTGCCATTGGGGGATCATGCGGAGCATGAGCGACGACCACACGCACGTCCAGGAGTTCTTCGGCGCTCGCGCCGCCGACTGGGACAGCCGGTTCCCCGACGACGGCCCCGCCTACGCGGCCGCGGTCGCCGAACTGGGTCTGCACGAGGGGGCTCGCGTGCTCGACGCGGGCTGTGGCACCGGGCGTGCCCTGCCCCCGTTGCGCGCGGCCGTGGGCCGCTCGGGGCTGGTCGTGGGGGCCGATCTGACGCCCGCCATGCTCCAGGCCGCCGTTCGGGCCGGGAGGGACCGTGCGGGACGGTTGCTGCTGACCGACGTCGCCGCGCTGCCCCTGCGGTCGCGGTCGCTCGACGCCGTGTTCGCGGCGGGCCTCATCGCGCACCTGCCCGATCCCGCCGGGAATCTGACGGAGTTGGCGCGCGTCGTGCGTCCCGGTGGTGTGCTCGCGCTGTTCCACCCGATCGGAAGGGCGGCACTGGCGGCCCGGCAGGGCCGGCGGATCACCCCGGACGACTTGCGCGCGGAGCACCGGCTCCGGCCCTTGCTGGCCGGTTCCGGGTGGCGCATGACCTCGTACGTGGACGAGGACGCCCGGTTCCTGTCCCTGGCCGTGCGGGAGGGCTGACCACTCAGCTTGCCTGTGCGATCACCGCGGCGAACTCGTCCGGCCGGTCGAGCATGACGTTGTGCCCGGCTCCCGGGACGGTCACCACGCGCACGCCCGCGGCCTCCAGCGCCTGCCGGCCCTCCAGTTCACCGCTGAGCCCGCCCTGCACGTACACACGGTCGACCGGAAGTCCTTCGAGGAGGGTGCGCATCACGGGCTCCGATCCCCGCCGCAGCCCGACCGCGGAGCGGTGCAGGGCACGCGCGTCCGCCAGCCGCATCGTCGCCGCCCACAGCGGGCCGACGTCCTCCAGCACGCGCGCGTGGCCGCCGTGGACGTAATCGTCCTCCTCGTAGGAGGCGATGCGGCTGCTGCCCGCGGCCGACGGCGGGAAGGCGTCGAGATTGGCCTCCGTGAGGACCAGACGGGAGACCAGTTCGGGCCGCCGGTGGGCGAGGACGATGGCCACGGCGCCACCCATACTGTGCGCGACCAGTTCCGCTCCGGTCAGGTCCGCCGCGTCCAGCGCGGCGGCCAGCGCGTCGGCGTGGTCCTCGAGGGTGTACCCGAAGTGCTGGGGCCGGTCACTGATCCCGTGGCCCGGCAGATCGACGAAGAGGCTGCGGCGGCCCGCGAGTTCGGGGCGGGCCGCGATGTGCGCGTGGTACACGGACGAGACCGATCCGAGCCCGTGCACGTACACCCGCGCGGGCTCCGCCCCCGGTGCCTCCGTCCAGCGGATGCAGCTGCCCCGCCCATCGAACCGGGCTTCCCTCATCGTGTCCTCCCACGGTCCGTCGCGCCCTGTCGCACGACCACACAGAGAATACATCGGTCCCGATGTATTCGTGTAGCGAGGTATTGCGGAACCAGAGGTACGAACGCTCATGGGCGAGAATGCGGACATGCTGGAGCTCGCCATCCTCGGATTCCTGTACGACGCCCCACTGCACGGCTACGAACTGCGCAAACGCATCACCGCGCTGACCGGGCACGTGCGGCCCGTCGCCGAGAGCACCCTCTACCCCGCGATCAAGCGCCTGGAGAAGGCGGGCCTGCTCGCGCGTGCCACTGAGCCCGGCGCCGTGGCGGCCCCGCGCCATGTCCTGACCCTCACCGACGAGGGACGGCGGGAGCTGCGCCGCCGGCTCGCGGAGCCCGCGCGACTCGACATCACCGACGAGAACCGCTGGTTCACGGTGCTGGCCTTCCTCCGCCACCTCGACGACGCCACCGCGCAGGCCGCCGTACTGCGCCGGCGAGAGGCGTTCCTCGAGGAGCCGGCCAGCTTCTTCTACGACGGTGACCGGCCGCTGGGCGCCGAGGAACTGGACGATCCCTTCCGGCGCGGTGTTCTGACCATCGCGCGGGCCACCTCCCGGGCGGAACTCAGTTGGCTGCGGGAGACGATCGACTCACTCGGCGGCTGACGTGTCGATGTGCCGGACCGGGCAGCCCCGCACGCCGGGAACGGGTCGGGTGCCCAGCTCCGCCAGCCGATAGCCGTTCGGGTAGCCCTTGATCTCCCGGTTCTGCCGGGCGTGGTGCGGGGCGCGCCGCGGCGGCATCAGGCGGACCGCCCGCCCGCGCAGCCGCACCGCGCGGCGCACGATCGCGCGGACGGCGAGGCTCGGCGGGGTGTAGCGGAACGCCCGCAGGAGGGGCTCGTCGAGCAGGGCCAGGGTTCCGGTGCGCAGCAGCGGTGCGAGGGCGCCCGGGTACCAGGAGGCCATGAGGTCGAGTGTGGCGTCGGAAACCCTGCGCGCCCCCTCGTCCCAGGCGAAGTGGGCCTCCTCATAGGCGTCGAGGCAGGTTTCGAACTCCTCGTACGAGCCCGGTATGTCACGGATGCCCATGTACCGGCCCAGCGTGCGGTAGTGAACGGCCGAGGCGACGGTCTCGTGGCGCGACATCCTGCGCCACCCGTAGGCGTCGATCCAGCGTTTGGGGGTCACGACGAACGTGCACAGGACGTATCGCATGTCGTCGTTGGAGATGTCGTAGCTGCGGTGCATGTGGTTGATGCGGCGGATGGCCGTGCGGCCCTGCTCGCTGCCGAAACCGTGCTCGACGACGGCGTCCAGGAGCAGTGCCGTGTCGTCGTACCGCTTCTGCGCCCGGTCGGTGAACTCCGCCGTCTCCGCCAGCAGTCGGCCGATGCTCGGGACGGCGTAGGTGCGGTACAGCGCCAGTTCCAGGGCTCGGGCGAAGTCCCAGGGGAATTCGTAGGCCGAGGAGAGCCGGTAGATCTCCGAGGCGTCCTCGTGCGGGTCCATCCGCCGGATCTGCTCCAGGCGCTCGAAACGCTTCACCGTGGCCGTCCCCTTCTGCCGCCGAAGCTTCAACTCTACGTTGAGCAGCAGGAGATGCACGATCGGTCGTGGCATTCGGCAGGGGAGGGTGATCCGCTTGTTCGCAAGGATCCGCGAGGCCTGGAACAGATCTCGCGCCGCACGGCGCACGGAGCGGAAGGCGGGAGGTGAACCGCGTTCGCACAACCTGTTCGAGGCCGCCGCCGCATATGTCTCGGCGTGCGCGGAGGATGACCAGGACAGGATCGACGAGGCGACGGGCTGGGTGTCGCCGGAGGCGCTGTCGTTCGGAGTGAACGAGCTGGCGTGCCGGGCCGTGATCGCGCTCGCGCGGGAGCGCGACGAGTCGCCCCGGGACGTGGCCCGGTCACTGCTGGGGCTGCCCGCGACCTGACGCACGCGTGCCGACGGGGTGGTCGATTCGCCCCCGTCCAGCCGGAAAGCTGCAGCTCGGGTGCGTCCGGGAGTCGTGACAAGGGCTTCCCGGTCGCACTAGGGTGCGCGCCATTGGACGAACCGATGGGGAGGCTGGGATGGCCGGGCCGGACGAGGACGCCGTCGCCGCCGCGGAGGATGCGCTCTATGTGCTCACGGCGGTGCTGCTGACGCCGGCGAAGTTCCCGAGTGTGCTGGGCGACGACTACGTGGAGGCGTGCGAGGCCCTCGGTCTTCCGCCGCTGGCCGACGGCTACGGTCTGGTGCTCGGCCAGGACGGTGACGGCGCCCGGTGGACCGTCGTCGTCGACGACGTCTCGCTGGTCGCCGTCGCCGTGGCGTCCTGGGACTGCGGCATGGAGTACGACCTGTCGCCGGACGAGCGTACGGTCGTCGCCGCGCTGCCCGGCTGGCCCCTCGCGGTCGCCGTGGCGGCGCCCGGCGTTCCCGCGCCGCACGATCCCGCCCCCGAGTCCGCCGACCAGCCCGCGCTGGCACCGCCGGACACCACGGCTTGGGGGCCCCCGCAGCGGCGTCTGGGGGCCGACGAGATCGCGCTGCAGTGGACGCAGTGGCGGGAGCAGATCGACGACGCGGACTTTCCGGCCCCCGCCGAAGGCGCCGGTTCTGCGGACGGCACTCCGGCAGACGGACCGGAGGCACAAGGCGATACCGGCGCTGCCGAGTCGGAGTCCGACACCGATGACGAGGCGGGAGCCGCGGGACGGGCCGCCCCGGACCCGGTCGGCGTTCCGGACGGGACCGGCACCGGAACCTTCGGGCACAGCGGCGTCCGACGGGTCCTCGCGGAGGCCCGCGCCTACATCGACACCCCTCCTCCGCTCGGCCGGGTGCGGTCGTCGTTCGCGTCGGGGGACGCGCGGACCCTGCGGGCCGACGGCCCGGGCTGGTCGCTGGTCGCCCGGACCGACGACATCGCCTTCGTCCTGCTCGACGAAGAGCCCGGTGAGGTTCTGCCCGTGGGCAGGGGCCCGTCGCTGCCAGGGCTCCTGGAAGCCCTCGACAGGATGGCCGTACGGCCGAGCTGACCGGGGTGGGACACCGGATCCGGTACCGGGGCGCCGCTGAGGCCCACCTGCGCGGTTCCTGTCCTCGGCCTCTATGCCGGGCTCTCTTTCCATGTGGCCCCAACCCATGGAAGAGGCCGGAGTCGGCCCGCACGATGGGGCAGCCCTCAGCTCCACTCCCCCGTCGCGCCTGGAGGCCCCATGCGTCTGCTCCGTGGTGTTCCGTTCCTCGCCGCCGTTCTCACGGCGGTCTCGCTGACCGGGCCGGCACCCGCTGCCGCGGCTGCCGACGGCAGCGGGCAGTGCTCCCGCCAGGAGCGCGTGCGGGTGCCGGGAGCGGCCATGCAGCGCACCGCTTGCCTGGACGATCTGACGACCGCCGGACTGGCGGGCACCCCGTACACCGACATGGCCGACCAGGCCGGGCTGACGGCCGGCGGTACGAGAACGCCGTCCGGGGTCCCCGGCATCCAGGTCGACGGGTACTTCCCGGACTCCTCCCGCTTCAACACCACGCACGGCTGGCGCCACGACGCGCAGTTCGTGATCCGGCTGCCGGACCACTGGAACGGCGGTCTCGTGGTGACGGGGGCGCCGGGCACGCGCAAGCAGTACGCCACGGACAAGGCGATCTCCGACCGGGTACTGGCCCAGGGGTACGCGTACGCCGCGACCGACAAGGGCAACAGCGGAACGGACTTCTACCGGGACGGCGGCCGGCCCGGGGACGCCGTCGCGGAGTGGAACGCGCGGACCACGCAGCTCACCCGCGCCGTCCGGCGGGTGGCCGCCCAGCGCTACGGGCACGCGCCGCGTCGCACCTACATCGCCGGTATCTCCAACGGCGGCTACCTCACCCGATGGCAGCTGGAGAACCACCCGGAACTGTACGACGGCGGCGTGGACTGGGAAGGCGCGCTGTGGACCACGAACGGCCCCAACCTGCTCACCTCCCTGCCGGCGACGGTCGCCCGGGCGTTCGGCGCGGCACGGGACGAGGACCTGTACGCGGCCGGCTTCGCGCGCGGCTCCGAGTTCTTGTGGCCGTACCACGAGAAGGCCTACTGGGGTCTGACGCAGAAGATCTACCGGGCGGAGTTCGACCCGGAATACGATCCCCGCTGCCCTGGCCCCACTGCCGGGTCCACGCCGGAGGAGATCCTGGCGCCGTGCCCCTCCGACGCGGCGTACGACTACGCCGAACGTCCCGCCTCCGTCCACCGGGCGGTGGCCCGGGTGGCGCTGACCGGACGCATCGGCAAGCCGCTGATCACTCTGCACGGCGACATGGACGCGCTGCTGCCCAAGGCCGCCGACTCGGACGTGTACGCACGCATGATCGACGCGAGGGGGCGGGGCGAACTGCACCGCTACTACACGATCACGGGCGGTACCCATGCAGACGGGCTGTACGACATGTATCCCGACCGGCTGCGGCCGATCCTGCCGTGCTTCCGTTCGGCGTTCGACGCGCTGACCGCCTGGGTGGAGCAGGGCACCGAACCGCCCGCGGACCACACGGTCGACAGGCCCGCGGACGGTGACGTGGTCAACTTTTGCGCGCTGACGGGAACCGCGACGGCGCGGCGTTAGCGCCTCAGCGGCCGATCTCCTTGCGCGTGACGCGGCGCAGCCTGCGCCGCTGCGAGGGGTCCAGGGTGAGGTACGCGGCGGCCGGGACTCCCAGAACTATCAGCAGGGCGGCCCACCAGGGCAGCCAGATCAACAGGATGAGCCCGGCCGCCACGCCCCCTGCTGCGACCTTGGCGTTCTTCGACATGGTGTCGCCTCCTTCGCGGCCACTGCCGCTCTCTGTCCTGAGAACGGGCCCGCGCTTCCGGCGGTTCCGTACCGCGCCCCTGAGACATCCCTGAGACCGAACCCTGACGCGCCCCCGAGAGCCCGTGGTCCCGGAAACCGCCGCCCGACCCGCCGCCCGGACTCACCTCCCGGCCCACCTCCCGTGAACCCATCGGCGACCCCGGCCCCAGAGAGCGCCTTCTCATGTGAACAGTGACCCAAGACACAGGGCGACCACACCTCATAACCCTGAAGGTGATGTACACTCGCCAATCGCGCCCTCCACTAGTCAAATTTGAGGAATACGTCATCGCTGCGCAGACCGCTCTCCTGGCAACTCCCTCCGAGATCTCCGAACTCGCCCGCTGCTGTGCCGTTTTCCTGCCCGCTGATCCCGCCCGCGCCGGCAGGGTCGCCTTCTGGCGACCCGACGGCGAGACCCCCCTCGCCCTCTCGTCGGGCTCGATGGAGGACCTGACGGTCGCGCTGCCCGACGGCGACGGAACGGGACCGGCGAGTGTGCCCGCCCTGCTGCTGCCGGTGAGGGTGGCCCTGCCCGTCCTCACGCGCGCGCGTTCCCACGACGACGGGCACCGGGCGACCGTGTTCTGGGGTGCGGCGGCTCTCGAGGCCCTGCATCTCGTGGCGCGCGGGCTGCTGCTGCCCGGTCTGTCGGCGACCGACCACGACGCCTGGCGTGCGGGGCCGCTGGGGGTGGAGGAGACCGAGCGAGTGCGCCACCTGGCCGCCGCCATGCCGCCCGAGGCGCACGCCGTTCCCATCGACGGCGTCGATCCCCTGCGGCTGCCCGACCCGGAACGGCTGGTCCGCGACTTCTTGGACTCGGTCGCCGACACGCTGCCCCGCTCCCCCGCCGCCGAGTGGGTGACGGCCGGACCCGCGTACGCCTCGCCGGAACCGCAGCGGGTGCCCGGGCTCCGCGCGTGGACCGCCGATGTCGCCGCCGGCCACGACATGGGAGTCCGGCTGTCCCTGCGTGTCGAGGTGCGGGGACTCACGGCCGCGGTGTCCCCGGACACCCGACCGGCGTTCCGAGCCGTGCTCCAGGTGCACAGCGTGAGCGATCCCGCGCTCGTGGCGGACGCCTCCGAGGTGTGGTCGGGCGCCGTGGGCGACGCGTTCGGCACCGGCGCGCGGATGGACGCCCTGCTCGCGCTGCGCCGTGCGGCCCGGGCCTGGCCCGCGCTGACGCCGCTGCTGTCGGCCGCCGTACCGGACGCTGTCGAACTCGCCGACGAAGAGCTCACCGAACTCCTGGGGGCCGGCTCCCGGGCACTCGCCGGCGCGGGAGTCGACGTGCACTGGCCGCGGGAGCTGGCCCGTGACCTGACCAGCCGCGCGGAGGTGGGACCTGCTGACGGCGAGACGACGCCGGGCACGGCCTCGTCGGACGCCGGCCCGTCGTTCCTGTCCGCCGACGCGCTGCTCGCCTTCGACTGGTCGTTCGCCCTGGGCGACGAACGGCTCACGCGCGAGGAGCTGGATGTGCTCGCCGAGGCCAACCGGCCCGTGGTGCGCCTGCGCGACCAGTGGGTGCTCGTCGACCCCGAGGAGGTCCGGCGCGCCCGCACGCGGCAGGACCGGAAGGTCACGCCCGTCGACGCGCTCGCCGCCGCCCTGACGGGCTCCACGGAGGTGGACGGCAGCCGCGTCGAGGTACGCGCCACGGGATGGCTGGCGGCGCTGCGGGAACGGCTCACCGACCCCGAGGCGCAGGACGCCGTCGCGCAACCCGCCGGCCTCGACGCCACTCTGCGCGACTACCAGCGCCGGGGACTCGACTGGCTGGTGCGCATGACGTCACTGGGCCTGGGCTGCTGCCTCGCCGACGACATGGGCCTCGGCAAGACCATCACGCTGATCGCCCTGCACCTGCACCGGCAGACCGACGCGTCGACCGCCGGGCCCACCCTGGTGGTCTGCCCGACCTCCCTGATGGGCAACTGGCAGCGCGAGATCGAACGGTTCGCGCCCGGAACTCCGGTGCGCCGCTTCCACGGTACGAGGCGGGACCTGGACGATCTCACGGCCGGCGACTTCGTGCTCACCACCTACGGCACCATGCGCCTGGACACCGACCGGCTTTCCGCCGTGCCCTGGGGACTGGTCGTGGCCGACGAGGCCCAGCACGTGAAGAACCCGTACTCGGAAACCGCGCGGCAGTTGCGTTCCATCGGCGCACGCGCGCGCGTGGCGCTCACCGGCACCCCGGTGGAGAACAACCTCTCGGAACTGTGGGCAGTCCTCGACTGGGCCACTCCCGGCCTCCTGGGCCGGCTCGGCACCTTCCGCAGGCACTACGCACAGGCCGTCGAGGGCGGTCAGGACCCGGCGGCGGCGGAGCGGCTGGCGCGCCTCGTACGGCCGTTCCTGCTGCGTCGCCGCAAGTCGGACCCGGGGATCGCTCCGGAGCTGCCGCCGAAGACCGAGACAGACCATCCGGTGTCGTTGACCGCGGAACAGGCGGGCCTCTACGAAGCGGTGGTGCGCGAGGCGCTGGCGGAGATCGCCGGGGCGGACAGCATGGCGCGCCGCGGCATGATCGTGAAACTCCTGACCGGCCTCAAGCAGATCTGCAACCATCCGGCGCAGTTCCTCAAGGAGGAACGGCCGAGGATCACCGGCCGTTCGGGGAAGCTGGAGCTGCTGGACGAACTGTTCGGGACGATCCTCGCCGAAGGGGCCAGTGTCCTGGTCTTCACGCAGTACGTGCAGATGGCCCGGCTCCTCGAACAGCATCTGGCCTCCCGTGGCGTGGCCTCGCTGTTCCTGCACGGCGGTACGTCCGTCACGGCCCGGGAGTCGATGGTGCGGCGGTTCCAGGACGGCGAGGTCCCGGTGTTCCTGCTGTCGTTGAAGGCGGCGGGCACCGGACTGAACCTCACGCGCGCGGAGCACGTCGTGCACTACGACCGTTGGTGGAACCCGGCCGTGGAGGCGCAGGCCACCGACCGCGCCTACCGCATCGGCCAGACACGCCCGGTGCAGGTGCACCGCCTGGTCGCCGAGGGGACCATCGAGGACCGCATCGCGGCCCTGCTGCACCGCAAACGGGAACTGGCCGACGCGGTCCTGGGCACGGGCGAGGCGGCGCTCACGGAGCTGACGGACGCGGAACTGGCCGATCTGGTCGAGCTGCGAGGGGGTACGGGATGACCCGGTACGACGACGACACGGAACGGACGTTCGCCGCGCTGCCGCCGGCGCACGGCAGGGGTTTCGCGCAGACCTGGTGGGGCCTTGCCTGGCTGAAGGCGCTGGAGGACGCGGCGCTCGACGCCTCGCAGGTGAAGACGGGCCGTCGGCTCGCGCGCGCGGGAGCGGTCGGCGCGGTGTCGGTGCGACCGGGGCGCATCACCGCGGTCGTCCAGGACCGCGACCGTACGGCGCACCGGGCCGACGTCCTGCTGGAGAGGCTGTCCGACGCCCAGTGGGACCGTTTCGTCGACCTGGCGATCGAGCGGTCCGGGCACGTCGCGGCGCTGCTGGACCGTGAGATGCCGCCGCACCTCGTGGAGGACGCCGCGACCGCCGGCATCGACCTGCTGCCGGGCCTGGGCGACCTGGAGCCGGAGTGCGACTGCGGCGCCTGGGACCACTGCGGGCACACTGCTGCGCTCTGCTACCAGGTCGCCAGGTTGCTGGACCAGGACCCGTTCGTGCTGCTGCTGATGCGGGGACGCGCGGAGAGCGCCGTACTCGACGCCCTCCAGTCTCACGGCGGCGCGCCCGGGGAGGAGGGCACCCGCCGTCCGGACGGCGTGGACGCCGCCGAGGCGTACGCGGCAGGGCACGTACTGCCCCCGCTGCCCGCCCTGCCCGGTCTCCCGGAGGGGCCGGGGGCACCGCCGTCCCTGGACACCGAGACGGCGGCTCCGCCGGACGTCGACCCGGCCGCCCTGAGCTTCCTGGCGGCCCGGGCCGCGGCGGAGGCGCACCGTCTGCTCGCCGAGGCCCTGCGCGGTGGGCACGGCCGGCAGGCCGTGCCCAGTGACCCGGACGCCGCCCGGGACGCCGTGCGCCTGGCCGCGGGCGATCCGGACCCGGACGTGTTGCGCCGGCTCGGCGTCGGTTCGGGCCGTACCGAAGAGTCCTTGGCCGTCGCCGTGTCCGCGTGGCGGCTCGGGGGCGAGGCCGCCCTGTCCGTGCTCGAGGAGGAGTGGACGGTGGAGGGCGACACGCTCGCACGCGCGCGTGCGGCTCTCGAGTCGGCCTGGGACGAGGACGAGCGGCCGTCGTTGCGGGCACGGGGCAACCGCTGGACCGTCGTCGGCGCACCGCACCAGCTCCGCCTGGACCACGAGGGCCGCTGGTGGCCGTACCGCGAGGAGCGCGGCCGTTGGGTGCCCACGGGAGGTGCGGCCCAGGATCCGGCGACGGCCCTGGCATCGGCGGCACTGGCGGCCGGGGACGAGCCCTGAGGAGCGGGTCGCGGCGCCGGTGAGGCGGATGCCAGGGACCCGAGCCGGGAACGTACTCACGACCGCCGCACGGGCACCTGGAACGCCGACGGCTCCGGCCCCGTCCGTCGACCGGAGGGAGCCGGAGCCGTCACCCGAGAGCGGACCGCTCAGTGGGTGCCTGAGCAGGTGTCTCAGCGGGCGCCGAGGAGGTGGTCCATGGCGAGCTGGTCCAGGTGCTCGAAGGCCATGCCCCGCGCGGCGGCCGCGTCCACGTCGAAGGTGTCGTAGGCGGTCGGGTCGGCGAGCAGGGCCGCGAGGCCGTCCTCGGCGGTCGGACGGGCCAGCTCGTCCAGCCGGGCCGCCGCGAGGGCCTCCTGCACCTGCGGGTCGGCGCGGAAGGCGGCCGCGCGGTCCTTGAGGATCAGGTAGTTGCGCATGCAGCCGGCCGCCGACGCCCACACCCCGTCGAGGTCCTCGGTCCGCGGCGGCTTGAAGTCGAAGTGCCGCGGACCGGCGTACCCGGCCCTCTCCAGCAGGTCGACGAGCCAGAACGCGGCCCGCAGGTCGCCCGCGCCGAAGCGCAGGTCCTGGTCGTACTTGATGCCCGACTGGCCGTTGAGGTCGATGTGGAACAGCTTGCCCGCCCACAGCGCCTGCGCGATCCCGTGCGGGAAGTTCAGTCCGGCCATCTGCTCGTGGCCGACCTCGGGGTTCACGCCGTACAGCTCCGGCCGCTCCAGCCGCTCGATGAACGCCAGCGCGTGCCCCACCGTCGGCAGCAGGATGTCGCCGCGCGGCTCGTTCGGCTTGGGCTCGATCGCGAACTTCAGGTCGTAGCCCTGCTCGGTGACGTACTCGCCCAGCAGGTCGAAGGCCTCCTTCATCCGGTCGAGCGCGTCCCGCACGTCCTTGGCCGCACCGGACTCCGCGCCCTCACGGCCGCCCCAGGCGACGTACACACTCGCGCCCAGCTCCACCGCGAGATCGATGTTGCGGATCGTCTTGCGCAGTGCGTACCGGCGCACGTCCCGGTCGTTCGCGGTGAACGCGCCGTCCTTGAACACCGGGTGCGTGAACAGGTTCGTGGTCGCCATCGGCACCTTCATGCCGGTCGCGTCCAGCGCCTGCCGGAAGCGCTTGATGTGCCCCTCGCGCTCGGTGTCGTCCGATCCGAAGGGGATCAGGTCGTCGTCGTGGAAGGTGACCCCGTACGCGCCCAGTTCGGCCAGGCGGCGCACCGACTCCGCCGGGTCCAGCGCCCGCCGGGTGGCATCGCCGAAGGGATCCCGGCCCTGCCAGCCGACCGTCCACAAACCGAACGTGAACCTGTCCTCGGGAGTGGGCTGATAGTTCATTCCGCGGCTCCTCACTCGCTGCCGATCACTCGCTGCCGACTATTTCGTCATGGCGCTTTACAAATTAGTATGCACACACGTTCCTGGGAAGGGACAAGGTGTCCCCGAAGGAGTGATGTCCGGACCGCACCGGCCGGTGAACCGCGAAACCCCAGGTCGGCCGGGGCCCGTTCGGGCGGGCCCGGGAAGTCCCGGCAGCCCAGTAGTCCAGTCAGATCCCCGCAGAGAGCCGCGGAAGAGGGAGAAGCCCGATGTCAGCAGCCGAGGGACCGCTCGTCGTCGGCGTGGACACGTCCACCCAGTCCACGAAGGCGCTGGTCGTCGACGCGGCCACCGGCCAGGTCGTCGCGAGCGGCCAGGCACCCCACACGGTGTCCTCAGGAGCCGGCCGCGAGAGCGACCCACGCCAGTGGTGGGACGCGCTGCGCGAGGCGCTGCACCAGTGCGGGGACGCCGCGCGGGAGGCCGCCGCGGTGTCGATCGGCGGTCAGCAGCACGGCCTCGTCACGCTCGACGCCCAGGGCGAGCCGGTACGTCCGGCCCTCTTGTGGAACGACGTGCGCTCGGCCCCCCAGGCCCGCCGTCTGATCGAGGAGCTGGGCGGCCCCAAGAGCTGGGCGGAGCGCACGGGCAGCGTGCCCGGTGTCTCGTTCACGGTCACCAAGTGGGCCTGGCTGACCGAACACGAACCGGAGGCGGTTCGCGCGGCGAAGGCCGTACGGCTCCCCCACGACTACCTCACCGAACGGCTCACCGGCGAGGGGACCACGGACCGCGGTGACGCGTCCGGCACCGGCTGGTGGGCGGCCGGCACGGAGGCCTACGACGAGGAGATCCTCGCGCGCGTGGGGCTCGATCCGGCGTTGCTGCCCCGTCTGGTCCGGCCCGGCGAGGTGGCCGGGACCGTCCGCGACGGCCACGGCCTGCCGTTCTCCAAGGGCACCCTCGTCGCCGCCGGCACCGGCGACAACGCGGCCGCCGCGCTGGGTCTGGGGCTGCGTCCGGGTGTGCCGGTGATGAGCCTGGGCACCTCGGGCACCGTGTACGCCGTGTCGCAGCACAGGCCCGCCGACCCGACGGGCACCGTGGCGGGATTCGCCGACGCGCGCGGCGACTGGCTGCCGCTGGCCTGCACCCTCAACTGCACGCTCGCCGTCGACCGCGTCGCGGCCCTGCTGGGCCTGGACCGGGAGGCCGTCGAGCCCGGCACGGATGTCACGCTCCTCCCCTACCTGGACGGCGAGCGCACGCCGAACCTGCCGCACTCCTCAGGCCTCCTGCACGGGTTGCGCCACGACACGACGGCCGGCCAGCTGCTCCAGGCCGCCTACGACGGCGCCGTCCACTCGCTGCTCGGCGCGCTCGAACTGGTCCTGGACGCCGACGCCGACCCGACCGCGCCGCTGCTGCTGATCGGCGGCGGTGCCCGCGGGACCGCCTGGCAGCAGACCGTACGGCGGCTGTCGGGGCGACCGGTGCAGATTCCCGAGGCCAGGGAACTGGTCGCGCTCGGCGCCGCGGCACAGGCGGCCGGCCTGCTGACCGGCGAGGACGCGGCGGCGGTCGCCCGTCGTTGGAAGACGTCCGCCGGGCCGGTGCTGGACGCCGTGGAACGGGACGAAGCGGCGCTGACCAGGATCTCCGGGGTACTCTCCGACGCGGCACCCCTGCTGGAGCGGAGCGCGGGCTCCAGCTGAGGACGCACCGGGCGATGTCGCCGACGGGCACCGTCACGGGGCGTTCCTGGCGGGATGTCACCGGACGGAGCCACCGGAGGCTCGGTGGCGGATCCGACGGCCGGTGACTTCCGGAGGGCATCCCCGGACAGGGTGCCGCCGGCATCGCCCGTCGGCGTCCGGGGACGTGCGCACGGGGGCGCTTTCGGGCACCGACGGCCGGCCGGAGACCACCGCGCTCCTCGCCGGCCCGGCGCCGGCGGGCGTGTGACCGAGACCGGAGACCGAGAGACCGACCAAGGACTGACGGAGGCATGACCGCACCGCCGCACGAAGCCCACGGCCACCCGGCCCGTCCCGGGCGCGCACTGCCGGACACCCAGCAGGGCATGCGCCGGCGCAACCTCGCCCGGGTGATGCACACCGTCAGCGCGGAGGGACCGCTGTCGCGGGCAGCCGTGGCCTCCCGGATCGGGCTCACCCGTGCGGCTGTGTCGACCCTCGTGGACGAACTCATCCGCACCGGCCTGCTGGAGGAGCTGGGCCCCGAGCGCCCCGGCCGGGTCGGGCGGCCCGGATCCGCACTCGCCGTCAGCGGGAAGGGTCCGGCCGGCATCGGGGCGGAGGTCGGCGTGGACCACCTCGCCGTCTGCGCGGTGGACCTGCGTGGCCGGCTGCGGTCGCGCGTGGTGCGCCACGGCAGCAACCGGGGCCGCTCACCGGAGCCGGTGATCGGACAGCTCAACGACCTGGTGCGGCAGGTCGTGTCCGAGGCCGAGGCCGAGGGGCTGTGGCCGGCGGGGCTCGCGATGGCCGTACCCGGTCTCGTCGCGCGGGACGCCCGCACCGTCGTTCACGCCCCGAACCTGGACTGGCACGACACGGACCTGGGGCGGCTGCTGCCGGAGAACCTGCCGCTGACCGTGGACAACGAGGCCAACTTCGGCGCGCTCGCCGAACTCTGGCTCGGAGACGGCACCCCGCGGGACTTCCTGCACGTCTCGGCCGAGATCGGTATCGGTGCCGCCGTCGTCGTCGACGGGCGGCTGCTGCGCGGCACCCGCGGCTTCGCCGGCGAGTTGGGCCACGTGCCCGTCCGGCCCGACGGGCCGGCGTGCGCCTGCGGCGGACGGGGGTGTCTGGAGCAGTACGCCGGTGAGAAGGCGGTCCTGCGCGCGGCCGGCCTGGAGCCGGGCGAGGATCGTGTGGGAATGCTCGCGGGACGTGCGGCGGAGGGGGACGAGGCCGTCCGTCGTGCCCTGCGCGAGGCGGGCACGGCACTCGGCATCGCGCTGACCGGTGCGGTCAACCTGCTGGATCCCGAGAGCGTGGTGCTGGGCGGAGCGCTGGCCGGGCTGGCCCCCTGGCTGCTGCCGTCGTTGCGGGACGAACTGACCCGTCGCACGGCCGGCCCGGCCTGCCCGGTCTCCGTGTCGGAGCTCGGCTCGCGGGGACCGCTGCTGGGTGCCGCCCACTCGGTGGTGCGGGCCGTCCTGGACGATCCGGCGGTGGTGGCGGAGCGGGCCTGAGCCCGAGCGGAGAAGCACTCCCGCCCCCGATCGCGGAGCACTCCTGACCCCCTGCCAGGCCACACCCCGCCCTCTCGCTCCCACCCTCTCGTCACTCGATCGAGTGAGCACGATGTCCACAAGGCCGTGGCTGTCCACGGAACGGCGCGGCGCCCTTCTGCGCAACCCCCGCTCCCCGTACGGTGATTCGCGCGGACGCACCCGGCCCAGCGGGCGGCGGACGTCCGCACCGACCTCCTCTCCGTCTCAGCGGACGTCGCGCGTCGAACACCCCCCACCGGGCCCCAGGGGCCCACTGACGAAAGGGCAGTCCATGGAAAGGGACAGGACAGCACCCGTAACGACCAGGCGGCGGCTGCTTCAGGGCGCCGCGCTCGCCGCCGTCCCGTTCGCCCTGCTCCCCGGCACCAGCGCCGCCGCGCAGTCCCGCACCGGTGCACGGCCCGGCGCGGGCGCCGGCGCGGGGTCCGGGTCCGGCCCACGGCTCGGACCCGGCGCAGGGCGCCGTGCCGTCGACTACCCCACCGTCGAATGGCAGCCGGCGAGCGCCTCCAACTACTCCCGGTCGAACCGCCCCACGTCCTACCCCGTCGACTACGTCGTCGTCCACGTCACGCAGGAGACGTACGCCGACACCCTCTCCATCTTCCGCGACCCGGCCAAGCAGGTCTCGGCGCACTACGTCGTCCGGTCGTCGGACGGGCACGTGGCCCAGTGCGTCCGTGAGACGGACATCGCCTGGCACGCGGGGAACTGGGACTACAACACCCGCAGCATCGGCATCGAGCACGAGGGGTGGGTGGACCGGCCCGAGTACTTCACGGACGCCATGTACCAGCAGTCGGCCCGGCTCACCGCGGCGATCTGCACCACGTACGGCATCCCCAAGGACCGCGAGCACATCATCGCGCATCACGAGGTACCGGGCAGCGACCACACGGACCCGGGTCCGCTGTGGGACTGGACCCGCTACATCAGACTGGTCAACTTCGCCTGATCCGCGGCCGACTGACGCCGGAAGGCCACATTCGGGTGATCCGACCGGTCGAAGAGGTTGTCCGCGCGTATCCGCGGAGTGACGATGGCCCCGTCTCAACACCGTCCGGGGAGGCCGAGTTGACTGATTCATGGCTGGCTCTGGAACCGGGGGCCGACCCCGTCGAGCGCGCGCGGACACTGCGGCGCGCGCACGATGCCTTCACCGAGGCGGGTACGGTGCCGCAGCCCGTGCGCCCCGTGGTGGCGGAGTCCTGGCGACGCTCGGTCCGGGCGGGCGTCGGCCCGGACGGTACGGCGAGCGTGGAGCTCATGGACGACGATCTGGGCGCCTACCGGGCCGAACACCCGCTGGCGCGGGTGATGCCACTGATCCGGGAGCTTCTCGGCACCTTCGCCGCCGACGGCGAGCACTTGCTCGCCGTCTGCGACGCGCACGGCAGACTGCTGTGGGTCGAGGGGCACCCGGCCACCCGGCGCCGCGCGGACCGGATGAACTTCGTGCCGGGCGCCCGGTGGGCGGAGTCCGCGGTGGGGACGAACGCCCCGGGCACGGCGGTGGCCGTCGGCCGGCCGGTCCAGGTCTTCACGGCCGAGCACTTCATCCGGCGGGTCCAGCCGTGGACGTGCGCGGCGGCTCCGGTGCACGATCCCCGCACCGGTCGGGTACTCGGCGCGGTGGACATCACCGGCGGGGACGGCCTGGCGCATCCGCACAGTCTGGGCTTCGTCCAGGCGGTCGCGCGTGCCGCCGAGTCGCAACTGGCGCTGCTCGCCCCCCGGTCGTCCGCCGCCGAGGCGGCCGAGCTGACCGCGTTGGGCCGTGACGAGGCCCTGCTGAGCGCGGACGGTCGCGGTGTACGGCTGAGCCGGCGACACAGCGAGATCGTCGTGCTCCTGGCCCACCACCCGGAAGGCCTGACGGGCGACGAGCTGCTGTGCGCGCTGTACGAGGACGAGGCGGTGCCCCCGGTGACCTTGCGCGCCGAGCTGGCCCGGCTGCGCGGCATCCTGGGCCCCGGTCGGCTGGTGTCGCGGCCCTACCGGCTGACGATGCCCGTCGAGTCCGACGCAGCGGTGGTCGAGCGTCGTCTGCGGGCCGGTGCCGTCGCGGCGGCCGCGACGGCGTACGCCGGTCCGCTGCTGCCCGGCTCCCGGGCCCCGGCGGTCGCACGGCTCAGACGCCGGCTCGCCGACGGGCTGCGTGCCGCCCTCATCGCCTGCGGCGATCCCGACCTGCTGGCCGACTGGGCACACGCGCCGTGGGGCGAGGACGACCTCGACGTCTGGCGCGCCCTGGCCGCGGTCCGGCCGACGGCTGCGGCTCGGTCCCGGCTCGCCGCGCTGGAGTCCGAACTGGCGGCGCCGGGAGGGTGGTGACCGCCCGGCGGCACATGGCGGTCCGGAACGGATCGGCGGCCACCGCCCACGCAACCTCTGTGCAACGTCGCGGTGCCTAGCCTCGCGCGCAGAGCTGTCCAACGGCGGGCAGCACTCGACGAGGGAGGCAGACAGGATGACCCGTTACGCGGCGCCCGGCACCGAGGGCGCGATCGTCTCCTACCAGTCGCGTTACGACCACTTCATCGGTGGCGAGTACGTGCCGCCGATGCGCGGGCAGTACTTCGAGAACCCGTCGCCGGTGAACGGTCAGCCGTTCACCGAGGTCGCGCGCGGTACGGCGGAGGACGTGGAGCGGGCGCTCGACGCGGCGCACGAGGCCGCCCCGGGCTGGGCCCGGACCTCGGTGACGGAGCGCTCCGACATCCTGCTGAAGATCGCCGACCGCATGGAGGCGAACCTGGAACGCCTGGCGGTCGCCGAGAGCTGGGAGAACGGCAAGCCGGTACGCGAGACGCTGGCGGCCGACATCCCGCTCGCCATCGACCACTTCCGCTACTTCGCGGGCGCGATCCGTGCGCAGGAGGGCTCGCTCGGTGAGGTCGACGACGACACCGTGGCGTACCACTTCCACGAGCCGCTGGGTGTGGTCGCACAGATCATTCCGTGGAACTTCCCGATCCTGATGGCGACCTGGAAGCTCGCTCCCGCGCTGGCCGCCGGCAACGCGGTGGTCCTGAAGCCCGCCGAGCAGACTCCGGCCTCGATCCACTACTGGCTGAGCCTGGTCTCGGACCTGCTGCCGCCCGGCGTCCTGAACGTCGTCAACGGCTTCGGCGTGGAGGCGGGCAAACCGCTGGCCTCCAGCCCTCGGGTGGCGAAGGTGGCCTTCACCGGGGAGACCACCACCGGGCGGCTGATCATGCAGTACGCCTCGGAGAACATCAAGCCGGTCACGCTGGAGCTCGGCGGCAAGTCGCCCAACATCTTCTTCGACGACGTCTGGGCCCGGGACGACGACTTCCGGGACAAGGCGCTGGAGGGCTTCACGATGTTCGCCCTCAACCAGGGCGAGGTGTGCACCTGCCCGTCCCGGGCGCTGATCCAGCGCGGCAACTACGCCGACTTCATGGAGGCCGCCGTCGCCCGCACCGAGCTGATCAAGCCGGGACACCCCCTGGACACCGACACCATGATCGGCGCGCAGGCGTCCAACGACCAGCTGGAGAAGATCCTCTCCTACCTCGACATCGGCCGTCAGGAGGGCGCCAGGGTACTCACCGGCGGCGAACGCATCGAGCACGAGGGAGAACTGAAGGGCGGCTACTACGTCCAGCCGACGGTCTTCGAGGGCAACAACCGCATGCGGATCTTCCAGGAGGAGATCTTCGGCCCGGTCGTGTCGGTCACGTCCTTCGACGACTTCGACGACGCGATGAAGATCGCCAACGACACCCTGTACGGTCTCGGCGCCGGTGTGTGGACCCGCGACATGAACACCGCCTACCGCGCGGGCCGCGCGATCCAGGCCGGCCGCGTCTGGACCAACTGCTACCACGCCTACCCGGCGCATGCCGCCTTCGGCGGCTACAAGCAGTCGGGGATCGGCCGGGAGAACCACAAGATGATGCTGGAGCACTACCAGCAGACGAAGAACCTGCTGGTGTCGTACTCGCCGAAGAAGCTGGGCTTCTTCTAGGACCCAGGCAAGGGCGCCTGACCAGGCAAGTCGCCCGGCAGGCGCCCCTGTCACACTGGCCCTGGGCCGCGAAGCGGCATTCGACCTTGCTCCTGACCTGTCCCACCGGTCATGGTCGGTCCGCCCGGTACGGCCTCGTGAAGTCCGTTCACGTCTTCCCCCACGCCTCGACCTGAGGCCGCAACAGCTCAGTATCCCCAGCTGGCGTAAACGGTGACGTTCTTGCCGTTGTCCCTGGCTCCCACGCACACGTCACGCCAGTCGAGCAGCCAGCCGCTGGAGCGGCAGCTCTCCTGCTGGAGGCCCAGTTCGCGGATGATCTCCGGGCGGGACAGGCCGTCCTCGCTGGTGACCGTTGCGGCACGCCAGCAGCCGCCGGAACCGCAGCTGGTGCCTTCGTCAACCATGCTGATGCCCGGCGGCAATGAGGGGAGGGCCTTGGACGGCGGGGCGTCCGAGCCTTCGCTGAGCATCAACGCGTACAGGAGGCCGACCACGAGAGTGAGGGCGAACTGCGTCCCCAGAAAGCCGATCGCTCGGTCGCGGCGGGACCTCCATCGCGGGGGAGGAGAGTTCTCGTGCCGTCCTTCCAGTCCCGCGCCGCAGGCGATGAGCAGGGGCGCGAGAGCCGTGAACACGAGATGGGCGTCGGGCCCGGGGGCGTCGATCCAGCCCTGCTGGACACTGATCAGCAGACAGGCTCCGGCGAGCAGCGTGCCGCCGATCGCGAGCCCGACGGGGCGGGTGCGGGCGATCGTCATCCAGACGACGGCAGGCGCGACGGCGAAGAGTATCCCCAGGGTGACCAGCATGTACGGGGGGACGTTCGGCCCGAGCGCCCGGTTCCACCCGGCCGAGGCTCACCTCGAGCCTCCGGACCGGTCGTCCACGCCGTGAGTGCGGCGAAGTCGTCGTCGCCGAAGTCGCACGCCGCTTCGAGCGGGTCGTCGTCCGGATGCCTGCCGCCCCTTGAACTCCGGGGCGCGGGTGCGCGAGAGCCACGTGTGGCTCATGTCCCCACCGCGTCGGTCATGCGGCCGCCGACCCGGGCCGCCGTCTCCCTCAGCCAGATGTGGGCCGCGTCGTGGGTGTGCACCGGGTGCCACCACAGCGCCTCCCGCAGAGGTACCGCCTCGTAGGGAGGCTCGACCACGCGTACGGCGGCGAGCGGGGCGAGGAGCCGGGCGAGACGGGCCTGGATCAGGGCGATGCGCCGGGTTCCGCTGACCAGCAGCGGCATGATCTGGAAGCTGTCGACGGAGACCTCGACGCGCGGCTCGATGCCCAGCATGCCGAGCTGGCGGACGGCCGGGGCGTCATAGGTGCGCTGGTAGGTGACCCAGGGCAGCCGGGCCAGGTCCTCCTGGGTCAGCCGGTCGTCGACGCTCGGGTGGTCCTCGGCGACGAGGAAGACCCACCGGTCCTGGTAGAGGTCGGTGGCCGGGAAGTCGCTGATGACGCCGTGCGGCATGAGCAGGCCGTCGGTGGTGCTCAGCAGGGTGTCCGTCGCGTCCACCACGGTGTTCGGCGTCTGCGCGAAGCGCAGTCGGATGCCGGGGGCCTCCCGGTGCACCATCCGGGCGAGTTCGGCACCGAAGACGGCGACCGCGTAGTCGGACGCCACGAGCTTGAACTCACGGCTCTCCTTGGCCGGGTCGAAGTCCGCCTGGCTGGCGAAGAGGCGTTCCAGCAGGTCGTACGCGGTGTTGGCGCGGTCGAGGAGAACCTGTCCGAGGGCGGTGAGTTCGTAGTGGCCGCCGACACGGGCCAGCAGGTCGTCGTCGAAGTGCCTGCGCAGCCGCGAGAGCGCCGCGCTCATCGCCGGCTGGCTGAGGCCGACGCGCTGCCCGGCACGGGTCACGTTGCGCTCTTCCAGCAGAGCGCGCAGGGCGACGACGAGGTTGAGGTCCAGGCGACTGAGATTCACGGCGATTTCCCTAGCTGTCCGGCGGCGACCTGCGGAAATTCGTGTGCTGGATGACTGTCATCCACGGAATCTATTTCCCTGATCGCTGGTGGCGGGTCCAGATTAGTGGCACCGCAATCAGGAGGACATGTCCGTGAAACCTGAAGCCGCGTCCGCCCTCTTCGCCGGACCCTTCGCCCTCGCCACCCTTTCCGCCCCCGAGGGGGCCGCCTTCCCCGCTCTCGTCACCCCTGACGCCCAGGTGATCGACCTGCGACTCGCCCTGGGCGACGCCGGCCTGACCATGCGAGGGGTGCTGGACGACTGGGACTCGGTGATGCCGCGGCTGACGGCGCTGGCCGGCGACGGCGCTCCGCGGCGCGCGCCGCTGGCGGACTTCCGGGTGCACGCACCGGTCGAGCCGCGCCAGGTGTTCCAGTCCGGCGCCAACTACCGGCAGCACGTCATCGATCTGCACGTCGCGCACCGCGCCCCGGGGGACGACCGGCCCGAGGAGGAGCGGCGCGCGGAGGCGGCGGCCATCATGGACCGGCGGGCGGCCGAGGACCTGCCGTACGTGTTCATCGGGCTGCCGAGCGCGATCACCGGTCCCTACGACGACGTCGTGCTGCCGTCCTGGGCGAAGAAGCCCGACTGGGAGCTGGAACTGGCCGCGGTGATCGGCCGCCCGGCCCACCGGGTGTCCGTCAAGGAGGCCCTGGGCCACGTCGCCGGCTACACGATCGCCAACGACCTGACCGACCGCGCCACCGTCTTCCGCCGGGACATGCCGCAGATCGGGACCGACTGGCTGCGCAGCAAGAACGCGCCCGGTTTCACACCGCTGGGCCCGTGGATCGTGCCCGCCGCCTCGGTCTCGGACACGGGCGACCTGCGCCTGACGCTGAAGCTGAACGGCGAGACGATGCAGGACGAGTCGACCAAGGACATGATCTTCGACGTGGCGCGGATGGTCTCCTACGCCTCGCAGACCGCCCGCCTCCTGCCCGGTGACCTGGTACTCACCGGCTCCCCGGCGGGCAACGGCATGCACTGGGGCCGGCTGCTGCGCGACGGTGACGTCATGGACGGTTCCATCACCGGGCTCGGTGTCCAGCGCACGCGCTGCGTGGCGGAGGCGGCCCGATGACCCTGGACCGCACCGACCCCGAGGGGTCGATAGCCCGCGCCGCGAAGGCGTGCTCCAACTGGGGCCGGTGGGGCGAGGACGACGTCCTCGGCACCCTGAACTTCCTCGACGAGGCCAAGCGGCGCGAGGGTGCCGCACTCGTCCGACGGGGCGTCAGCTTCTCCCTGTCCCAGCGGTTCGACATGAACGGCCCGCAGAAGGGCTGGCGGCGCCGCACCAACCCGGTGCACACCATGCTCGACACCGGCACCGACGCGGCCCTCGGCAACCAGGGCTTCCCGCACGGCATCGGCGGTGCCGACGACGTCATCGCCATGCCGCTGCAGTGCTCAACCCAGTGGGACGGCCTCGGGCACATCTTCGACCACGGCAAGGCGTGGAACGGCCGCCCGGCCGAGAAGGTCGTCACCTCCGACGGCGACCTGGTCACCGGCATCGAGCACATGGCCCCGCATGTCGCCGGACGCGGGGTGCTCCTCGACGTCGGCCGGGTGATCGGCGAGAACGGTGAGCTGCCCGACGGCTTCGCGATCACCGGTGAGCACCTGACGGCCACCGCCGAGGCCCAGCAAGTGACCGTGGGGCGCGGCGACATCGTGCTGGTGCGCACCGGGCAGCTCACCCGCGTGCGCCGCGGCGACGGCTGGGGCGACTACGCAGGCGGCCCCGCGCCCGGTCTGTCGTTCACCTCGGCGGGTTGGCTGCACGGCACCGAGATCGCCGCGATCGCCACCGACACCTGGGGCTGCGAGGTCCGCCCGAACGAATTCGAGCACGCCTTCCAGCCGCTGCACCAGGTCGCCATCCCCCACATCGGGCTGCTGATCGGCGAGATGTGGGATCTGGACGCCCTCGCCGAGGACTGCGCGAGAGACGGCCGGTACGCCTTCTGGCTCGCCGCGGCGCCCCTGCCCATCACCGGTGCGGTCGGCTCGCCCGTCAACCCGATCGCGGTCAAGTAGACCGAGGAACGAAGGAGTTCTTCATGACCCAGCCCCGCACGGTTCTCGTCGTCGGTGGCGGCGCGGCCGGCAACGCCGTGACGATCCTGCTGCGCCGCGCCGGAATCGCCGTGGACCTGATCGAGGCCAAGGACGACTGGAACGCCACCGCCGGCTCGGGCATCACCCTCCAGGGCAACGCCCTGCGGGTACTGCGCGAACTCGGCGTGTGGGAGCAGGTGGAGGCGTCCGGATTCGGATTCGGCTCGGTCGGCATCACCGCCCCCGACGGCACCGTCCTGCACGCCCAGGACGACCTGCGCACCGGCGGCGAGGACCTGCCCGCCACCGTCGGCATGCAACGTCCGCGGCTCCAGCGGATCCTCATCGAAGCCGTGCGCGCCAGTGGCGCCACCGTCCGCCTGGGCACCACCGCCGAGATCCTGGACCAGGACGCCGACGGAGTCTCCGTACGCCTCAGCGACGGCACCGAGGCCCGCTACGACCTGATCGTCGCCGCCGACGGCCTCGGCTCCACCACCCGTGCCGCGATCGGCATCACCGACAAGCCCGAGCCCACGGGCATGGCCATCTGGCGGATCGCCGCCCCGCGCCCTGCGGGAGTCGTCCGCACCGACCTCGCCTACGGCGGCCCGGCGTACATCGCCGGGTACTGCCCCACCAGTGAGACGACGCTCTACGCCTACGTCGTCGAGGCCAACCGCGACAGAGCCTCCATACCACCCGAGTCGTACGCCGAGGAGATGCGGCGCCTGTCCTCCGCCTACGGCGGCCACTGGCCGGAGATCACCGAGCACATCACCGATCCGGCGAAGGTCAACTACACCTGGTTCGACCGGATGCTGGTCGAGGGTTCCTGGCACCGCGGCCGGGTCGTGCTGATCGGTGACGCCGCGCACTGCTGCCCGCCCACCCTCGCCCAGGGCGCCGCCCTGTCGCTGGAGGACGCGTGGGTGCTCGCCCAGATGCTGACCGGGACCGACGAGTGGGACGACGCGCTGTTCCAGGCGTACTACGAGCGGCGGATCGCCCGGGTCCGCCCGGTCGTGGAGGCGTCCGTGCAGATCGGTCAGTGGCAGCTCGACGGCGTACGGGACGCCGACGTGCCCGGCCTGATGGCCCGCACCATGACGATGCTCCGGGAGCTGCCGTGACCGCGCCGGAGCCCGGGACGCCCGCCCCCACCGTCGACGTGCACGCGCACGTCCTGCTGCCGGAGGTCGAGGCTCTCGTGGAGGGGGAGCGAGGCCTCGCCGCGGCCCGGGACCTGGACGCCCGCCGCAACGGCCCGGCCGCACTCGCCGTCAGCGGCCCCATGGTCCGCGAGCGCTTCCCCCGCCTGACGGACGTGACCGTGCGGCTGGCGGCGATGGACGCCCAGGGCGTGGACGTACAACTGGTCAGCCCCTCCCCCTCGCACTACCACTACTGGGCCGACGAGCCGACCGCCGTGAAGGTCTGCCTGCTGGCCAACGAGGCGACCGCCGCGCACTGTTCGGCGGCCCCCGACCGGCTGAGCGGACTGGGCCTGGTACCTCTCCAGCACCCGGCGCTCGCGGTCGACGCGCTCGACCACGCCCTCGCCCAGGGACTGCTCGGCGTGGAGATCTCCAGCCACGCCCCCGGTCGCGAACTCTCCGACCCGGCCTACGAGCCCCTGTGGACCCGGGCCGAGGAGACGGGCGCGCTGCTCTTCCTGCACCCCTTCGGCTGCACCCTCGACGAGCGCCTCGACCAGTGGTACCTGTCCAACACCGTCGGCCAGCCCACCGAGAACGCCGTCGCCCTCTCTCACCTGATCTTCTCCGGTGTCCTCGACCGGCACCCGAACCTGAAGCTGATCGCCGCGCACGGCGGCGGCTACCTGCCCACCCACATCGGCCGCAGCGACCACGCCTGGTCGGTCCGCTCCGACGCGGGCGCCGGCTGCGCCCACCCGCCCAGCAGCTACCTGAAACGGCTCTACTTCGACTCCCTCGTCCACGACCCGTGCGTCCTGCGCGAGTTGGTCCGGGTCGCGGGGGCCGACCGGGTGCTGCTCGGCTCCGACTTCCCCTTCGACATGGGCACCGAGGACCCGGTCGGCGCCCTGCGCGCCGCGCGGCTGTCCGAGGCCGACTTCCGAGCCGTCCGGGGCGGCAACGCCGCCGCCCTCCTGAGGAAGGACTGACACCATGAGCCCACGCCTGCTCACCCACCTGCGGCACGTCGACCTCGCCGTGCCCGACTACGCCAAGCAGCTCGACTTCTACGCCGGCGTCTGGGGCCTGACCAAGGTCACCGAGGATTCGGGCATCTCCTTCCTCGCCGCCGAAGGCTCCCCGGAGCAGTACGTCGTGCGGCTGCGCCGGGCCGAGGAGAAGCGCCTCGACCTCGTCTCCTACGGCGCCGCGTCCGCCGCCGACGTCGACACGCTCGCCGAGCGACTGCTCGCGGGGGGCGTGCAGCTGATCTCCCGGCCGGGCAGGATCGACACGCCGGGCGGCGGGTACGGCTTCCGGTTCTTCGACGTCGACGGACGCACCATCGAGGTCTCCGCCGACGTGGAGGTGCGGCAGCACCGCAAGATCGAGGAGAAGGAGTCCATCCCGGTCAAGCTCTCGCACGTCGTGCTCAACTCCCCCGACCTCAACAGGACCCGCGAGTGGTACGAGCGCCACCTCGGCTTCGCCCTCTCCGACACGCTCAGCTCGCCGCACATGGGCGAGGTCATGCACTTCATGCGGATCAGCAGCCAGCACCACTCGATGGCCATCGCCCAGGGCCCGCACACCGCCCTGCACCACATCTCCTTCGAGATGCGCGGCATCGACGAGTACATGCGCGGCTCCGGGCGCGTCATGCGGGCCGGGTTCAGGAAGATCTGGGGCCCCGGACGGCACATGGCGGGTGACAACACCTTCACGTACTTCCTCGACCCGCACGGCAACACCATCGAGTACACCACCGAGCTGGAGTGCCTGGACGAGGACACCTGGCACCCGCACGTCTACGACTTCTCGCGGCCCGAGGTCACCGACCAGTGGGGCACCGCCAACCCCATGAACGAACTGGTCGCCAAGGAGTCCTTCAACGACCCCGACCGCGGCGTCTTCATCGCCCCGCCGGTCTAGACCCGGACTCCGGGGACGCGGCGGCACGACCCCTGCCCTGACGCGCGCCGCCGCGTCCCCGGCACCGCACCACTGATCGCACTCCGCTGGAGCCGCAACCATGCGTTTCGCCGCTTACCAACACCAAGACCACCGAGGGGTGGCGGTACTGGAAGAGGACGGCACCCTCTTCCCCCTGACCGGTGTCACCTCGCTGACCGCGCTGATCCAGGAGACCCGCGGGCTTCCCGGACTGCTCGCCGCCGGCTCGGCCGCCCTCGGCGCGACCCCCGGCCCGCACGTCTCCCGGGTCCGGCTGCTGCCCCCGCTCCAGCCGGTGTCGGTGCGGGACTTCGTGACCTTCGAGGAGCACGTGGAGGGGGTGCGCCGGTCCGTGGACGGTGCTGCGGGCGTGCCCGAGCAGTGGTACGCGGCCCCGACCTTCTACTTCACCAACCCGCACGCGATCTACGGTCCCCACGACGACATCCCGATGCCGCCCGGCTCGGCCGCGCTGGACTTCGAGCTGGAGGTGGGCGCCGTGATCGGCGGGGAGGGCCGCGATCTCACCCCGGAGCAGGCCCGCGACCACATCGTCGGCTACACCGTCTTCAACGACTGGTCCGCGCGCGATCTCCAGTCGGCCGAGATGAAGGTGGGGCTCGGCCCCTGCAAGGGCAAGGACACCGCCACCACCCTGGGCCCTCACCTCGTCACCGCCGACGAACTCGAGCCCCACCGTGACGCGGACGGATTCCTGCGCCTGGCGCTCACCGCCGAGGTCAACGGCGATGTCGTCGGCAGGGACCTGCTGTCCAACATGAGCTGGACGTTCGAGGAGATGACCGCGTACGCCTCCCGCGGCACCCGCGTCGTCCCCGGCGACGTCCTCGGCTCGGGTACCTGCGGCAACGGCGGCTGCCTCGCCGAACTCTGGGGCCGGCGCGGCGAGCAGACCCCACCGCCGCTGCGGCCCGGCGACACCGTCACGCTCACCGTCGAGGGGCTCGGCACCCTCACCAACACCGTCGTCCCCGGTGTCGGGCCCGTCCCACTGCCGGCCGGCCGGCGCCGGACCCGGGAGCGGCCGTGAGCGGCCCGCACCCCGGGAGGCTGCTCGGCAAGGTCGTCGTCACCGGCGCGGCCCTCGGGCAGGGCGCCGCCGAGGCCGAGTCGCTCACCCGGGAGGGCGCCCACGTCGCCGCCGAGTACGGATCGATCGCCGGCAGGGGTGGGCCTCCGTACCGGTCCCGGCGCGTCGGCATGATGCCGCGGAGCGTCGGCATGATGCCGGCGCGCCGTCTCAGGCCGTCCGCACCGGGGTGTTCTGGCAGGCGTGCAGCAGCCAGCGTCCGTCGTCCCGCCTGGTCATGACGTACAGGGGCGCGCCCTCCGTGTCGCCCTCGGCCGAGTGGTAGACCTGCCGGACCTTCACGGCCGCCACGTCGGGACGCAGGAACTGCACGTGGACGGCCTCGTAGGTGACGTCGCCGTCCCACTCCGCGCCGGGCAGCACGACGCGGGTGAAGTCGGCGATCGCGTCGAAGCCGAGGAGGACCTTGCCGTGGGCTGTCGTCCAGAGGGCGTCCGGGTGGAAGAGGGCGAGGAACCCCTCGGCGTCCTTGGCGCGCTGGGTGCGCTCGACGGTGGCCACCACCTCGTGGACGGCCTCGATGTCCGCCGTGGTGGCGCTGTCCGCGGTGTCTGTGTTCATGAGGGCCAGCGTGGTACCTCGAGTCGGGTTGAGGTCAAGGGCCGAGCGGTGAGAGGGCCGCCGGCCGTGCGGGCCGGCCGAGGCGGACCCGGACGCCCGGCGAGTAGAGGACGCTGACGGGGGCGCCGGTGGGGGCGGGGACGCCGGCGGCCGCCACGAGGTTCTCGTCGCAGGTGACGAGTTCGGCGCGGTACAGGGGCCAGCGGGGGTGGTGGTTGGGCAGGTACGCCGTCCCGCCGAAGAACGCGTTGTGCATGCCCCAGCGGGCGGTGAGGAAGTACTCGAGCGCGGTGGGCTCGGGGACGCGTTCACCGGTGCGTACGGTGATCCGGCTGTACGCGCGGCGCGGACCGGGCCAACGGCGGGAGCTGGTGTAGGTCACGGTGTCACCGGCGGAGCGGACGCTCATCCGGGACCACAGGTAGGGCAGCCGGAACACGAAGCGGCCCATCATCACCGGCACCAGCCGTGAGGCGTCCATCGACCGGAAGACCACACCGCGCCGGCCGTGGGCATCCACCGAATACAGGCGCACGTTGGTCTCCGGGAACGAACCGAAGTACGGCAGCCCGGGCAGCCGGAACCAGCCGACCCGGTGCATCCGGAAGGCGACGAGCCCGACGTACGTCAGCCCGTCGTGGGTGTCGGGGACGGTGCCGCGCGGCATGAGACCCGCCACGGCGGCGGGCTCGACGGCCCAGTGGACGAAGGCCAGGTCGAGCCACTCCTGGGTGAGGAGCGGTGCCCCTGTGGCCGCGGGGGCGTCGGGAGTCACGGGGATGGGCTTGTGCACGGCGCAAGAATGGCAGACGGCCGGGACGGTCGCGGGCCCGGCGGCGGCCGGGATTGACCCTCGACCTGGTCAAGGGCTCAGTGTCGTGGACGTGGAGAGCGAGATGCGCAGCATTGGGGAGATGGCCCGCGACAGCGGACTGGGCGCGAGCGCCCTGCGGTTCTACGACCGTGCCGGCGTGCTGGTGCCCGCCTGGGTGGATCCGGTGAGCGGCTACCGCTGGTACGCGCCGCAACAGCTGGACGAGGCCCGGCTGCTGGCGCGGCTGCGACGGGCCGGCATGCCGTTGGCGGACATCCGGCTGGTGCTGGCCGGCTGGTCCGGTACGGACACCGACCTGGTACGCGGGCTCCTCCAGGCGCACCTGCGCCGCCTCGAACAAGGGCTGACCGATGCCCGCGGCGAGTTCTCCGCGCTCCGGACACTGCTCGACCAGAGGGAGAATCCCATGACCACCGCACCGCGCACCACCACCGCCCGGCTGTCCGCCCCCGCGCCCGAACTGGCCGCCGCGCTGGACGCGGTCCGCTACGCGGCGAGCGCCGACCCCGCTCTGCCGATGCTCGGCGGTGTCCTGTTCGACGTGGAGGGCGACACGCTCCACCTCGTGGCCACCGACCGGTACCGGATGGCCGTCGCACGGATCGGGACCTCCGGTCACGGCGGGCCGCGCGTGCAGGTGACCGTGCCCGTCCCGCTCGCCGAGGCGATGCGCGCGCTGCTGGGCGGGGACGAGCCCGTCGGTCTCGCCGTGGAGGGTGACCGGGTGACGCTGGAGGCCGGGGACCGTCAGACCGCCGGGCAGTGCCTCGCCCATGACTTCCCGGACTACCGCAGGCTCGTCCACCTGCCGTCCGGCCGGCGGGCCGTCGTCGAGGCGGGCGCCTTCCGTGAGGAGCTGGGGACCGGTCCCGTCCGCTCGGTCACGGCGCGCGAGCCGGGTGACGCGGCCCGCGACGTCAGTGTGCTCAGGGTGACGGACGACGGCACGGTCGCCGTGTGCGGGGACGGCGACGACGACGGGGGCGACGTCGCCGTCGACCGGGGGTTCCTGCTGGACGCGATCGCCGCCGCGGACCGGGACCGGCTGGTGCTGGAGTTCGGTGCCCCCACGGCGCCCGTGGCGATCCGCCGGACGGACGACGAGACGACGTTCGCGCTGCTCATGCCGGTCCGGCTGGACGACTGACGGCCGGGCGACCGCCTCGGACCGCCGGTCCTCCACGGGCGGCCCACGGCGCTCACGGCACCGCCACCGGGCCGCCCGGAGTTCCCGGCTCCCTCCCCGATCGGTCGGCCCGGCCGGGGAAGTGACCGTAGTATCGGACGATCTCGTCGGGGGGGAGGCGCGCATGGGCAGGCGGAATCCCGGTACGCCCACGTTGGAGGAGGTGGCCGCCCTCGCCGGTGTCGGCCGGGGCACCGTCTCCAGGGTCATCAACAACGCGGCAGGCGTACGGGATTCGACACGCCACGCCGTGCAGCGGGCCATCGCCGAACTGGGGTACGTCCCGAACCTGGCGGCCCGTTCCCTGGCCGGGCACCGCGCGGACGCCGTCGCACTGGTCATGACGGAGCCGGACTGGCGGCTGTTCGGGGAGCCGTTCTTCACCGAGATCGTGCATGCCGTCGGTGACGCCCTCACCGACACCCCGGTGCAGTTGCTGCTCACCCTGGTCCGCACGGACACCGAGAGGCAGCGCTTCGTGGAGTACGCGCGAGGCGGCCGGGTCGACGGCGTACTGCTGATGTCCGTGCACGCCGAGGACCCGCTGCCGGACATGCTCGCCAAGGCGGGACTGCCGACCGTCATGCTGGGCCGGCGCTCCGGTGACGAGAGCGTCACCTATGTCGACGCGGACAACGCCGGCGGCGCGCGGGGCGCGGTCACGCACCTGCTGAACTGCGGCCGGGGCACGATCGGGGCGATCACCGGACCGCTCGACATGTACGTCGCCCAGTGCCGGCTGCGCGGGTACCGGGAGGCCCTGGAGCAGGCGGGCAGGGCGGTCAGGGACTCGCTGGTCGTCGAGGGCGACGACTTCACGGAGGACAGCGGTCGCCGGGCGATGACCGAACTGATCGCCCGTCACCCCGGTATCGACGCGGTCTTCGCCGCCTCGGACACCCTGGCCGCGGGGGCGCTGAGCACGCTGCGCGCGACGGGCAGGCGGGTGCCGCAGGACGTGGCGGTGATCGGGTTCGACGACTTCCATCCCGCGCGTCCCGCGGAGCCACCCCTGACGACGGTCCGGCAGCCGCTGGAGGAGATCGGCCGGACCATGGTGCGGCTCCTGCTCGAGGAGATGGAGGACTCGCCCGTCGCCTGGCGGCACGTCATCCTCCGTACGGAACTGGTCCTCCGCGAGTCCGCCTGACCCGCCCGCTCCGGAGGGGCTTCCGGGAGCGCTCCCGGGGTCGCTCCCGGCCGCACCGCTCTCACCTGGCACTTCGAATTCTCTTCGACAACGCTCGCGCGCACAGTCTTGTCAGGAACATGAACCGCTTCTACAGTCCCCTGCAACCGGTAAGTGGGAGCGCTCCCATCAGTGGGGAGTCGGGAGCGCTCCCGCACCGGCCCCTCTTTCCCCCCGCACCCTTCCGGAGAGGCCCCCATGCGACCGTTACGGCCCCAAGTCCGCACCCTGCGCGGCATATCGGGCGCGCTGCTCGCCACCCTGGCGGTGATCGCGTCGCTCGTGACCGCGGCGGCGCCGGCCCAGGCGGACACCACCGTCTGCGAGCCGTTCGGGACGACGACGATCCAGGGACGGTACGTCGTCCAGAACAACCGCTGGGGCACCAGCGCGACCCAGTGCGTCACCGCCACCGACACCGGCTTCCGGGTGAGCCAGGCGGACGGCTCGGTGCCGACCGACGGGGCGCCGAAGTCGTACCCGTCGGTCTTCAACGGCTGCCACTACACGACCTGTTCGCCGGGCACCGAGCTCCCCGCCCGGCTCGACACCGTCTCCGAGGCACCCTCGAGCATCTCGTACGGCTACGTCGGCGACGCCGTCTACAACGCCTCGTACGACATCTGGCTCGACCCGACCCCCCGGACGGACGGGGTGAACCGGACCGAGATCATGATCTGGTTCAACCGGGTGGGCCCGATCCAGCCCATCGGCTCCCGGGTCGGCACGGCCTCCGTGGGCGGGCGGAGCTGGGAGGTGTGGACGGGCAGCAACGGCGCCAACGACGTACTGTCCTTCGTGGCCCCGTCGGCGATCACCGACTGGAGCTTCGACGTCATGGACTTCGTCCGGGCGACCGTCGCGCGCGGACTCGCGGAGGACGACTGGTACCTGACGAGCGTTCAGGCCGGGTTCGAGCCGTGGCAGAACGGCACCGGGCTCACCGTGAAGTCCTTCTCCTCCACCGTCGAGACAGGCGGCACTCCGGGCGGCCCCGATCCCGGTCCCGGCGACCCGGTGGCGTGCGAGGTGACGTACGGCACGAACGTCTGGCAGGGCGGTTTCACCGCGGACGTCACGGTCGGCAACAACGGAACGGCCGCCGTCGACGACTGGCGGCTCGCCTTCACCCTCCCCTCCGGCCAGCGGATCACCAACGCCTGGAACGCCACCGTCACCCCGTCCGCCGGCACCGTCACGGCGACCGGCGTGGGGCACAACGCCCGGATCGCACCCGGCGGCAGCGCGACGTTCGGCTTCCAGGGCACGTACGGCGGCGCGTTCACGGAACCGGACGGCTTCAGCCTGAACGGCACCCCCTGCACCACGGCGTAACCGCCCGGCCCCCTGCTCCCCCGCCCGTCCGGCCGACACGCCTTCCCCGGACGGGCGGGGGCTCCAACACCGCCCCGCATTTGTCATGTCTTGATCATCAAGGCGAATCATCGACGACAGAAGGACGAAGTACCCCGAAGCATCCGGAACAGGAGACCCCATGGCTCGACGCAGCAGATCCCTCACCCTCGCGGCGGTACTGGCCACCTTGCTCAGCGCGCTCGGCGTGACCTTCCTGCTCGGACAGGGACGGGCCGAGGCGCACGGGGTGGCGATGATGCCCGGCTCCCGGACCTACCTCTGCCAGCTGGACGCCAAGACCGGCACCGGCGCCCTCGATCCGACCAACCCGGCCTGCCAGGCGGCGCTCGACCAGAGCGGTGCGACGGCGCTGTACAACTGGTTCGCCGTGCTCGACTCCAACGCCGGCGGACGCGGCGCCGGTTACGTGCCGGACGGCACGCTGTGCAGTGCCGGCGACCGTTCCCCGTACGATTTCTCCGCCTACAACGCCGCTCGCGGCGACTGGCCCCGCACGCATCTGACGTCCGGCTCGACGATCAAGGTGCAGTACAGCAACTGGGCCGCCCACCCCGGTGACTTCCGGGTCTACCTCACCAAGCCGGGCTGGTCGCCCACGTCCGAGCTGGGCTGGGACGACCTGGAGCTGATCGACACGGTGACCGACCCGCCCCAGCAGGGGTCGCCCGGCACCGACGGCGGCCACTACTACTGGGACCTGGCGCTGCCCTCGGGCCGCTCGGGTGACGCGCTGATCTTCATGCAGTGGGTGCGCTCGGACAGCCAGGAGAACTTCTTCTCCTGCTCCGACGTCGTCTTCGACGGCGGCAACGGTGAGGTGACCGGCATCCGCGGCTCTGAGGGCACCCCCGGACCGACACCCACCCCGACGGACCCGACGACCCCGCCGCCCACCCACTCCGGCGACTGCATGGCCGTGTACAACGTGGAGAACTCCTGGAACGGCGGTTTCCAGGGTTCCGTCGAGGTGATGAACCACGGCACGGAGCCGCTGAACGGCTGGGCCGTGCGGTGGCGGCCCGGCGACGGGACCACGCTCGGCGGGGCCTGGAACGGTTCGCTGTCCAAAGGCACCGACGGTACGGTCACGGTGCGCAACGTGGACCACAACCGCGTGATCCCACCGGACGGCAGCGTGACCTTCGGCTTCACCGCCACGTCCACGGGCAACGACTTCCCCGTGGGGACGATCGGCTGCGTGATGCCGTAGTGCGGCCCGGGGAGGCGCCGCGCCCGCTCGCGGGGCGCCTCCCCCCCGGCTGTCACCGCGCCTGCGACCTCACGTGCCGGTTACAAATCGCTCAACCTCTGGTTGCGGCGCGGTGATCGGGCGACGATGGGGGCATGACTCTGGCCCAGCGCGCCCTCGAGCGGCTGCAAGCCTGGCCCGACCTCACCACGGGTCCGGCCAGCTGCGGAACCGGACGGGCCGTGCGCTCCGTCCGCGACGAGATCGTCCACTTCCACTCGGACCGGGACGTCGACCTCCATCTGACCCACCGGGCCATCCAGCGTTTCCAGTACGACCTCGGTGGTTCCAGCGCCATCCGCCTGGTCCCCGGCTCCCGTTGGGTGACGGTGCACCTGGACTGCGACGCGGACGTCGACCTGCTGCTGAGCCTGGTGAGCATCGCACTGAAGGCACATCAGTCCCGGCCTCCGGCGGATCCGGCCTCGGAGTGCAACTTCCACCGCGTGACGGTGCTCCCCCGCGCCACGGCCGGGGAGGTCTGACAGACACCGGCGGCGGTGCCCGCCTCGAAGCGGGCACCGCCGTGCACGGTCTCAGTGGTCAGCGGACCGTTCCACCCGGCGCCCGATGCCGGCCGCGGCGATGACCGCGCCGAGCACGCAGAGGACGCCGGTGACGACCACCGCCGCGTGGACGCCGTTCATGAAGGCCTGTCCACTGCCCTCCACCACGGCGGCCCGCAGGCCGGCCGGCATGTCGCCGGAGACGGGCGCCACGCCCATCGCCACGGCGTCCTTGGCCTCCCGCATGCCGTGGGCCACGGCCGGCGGCACGCCCGCGCCGGTCAGCTCGCCGGTGAGCGTGGCACCGACCTTGCCGCTGATCAGGGAGACCAGCACGGACGTACCGAGCGCGCCGCCGATCTGCAGGGTCGTGGCCTGCAGGCCGCCGGCGACACCACCGTCCCGGACGGGTGCGTTGCCGACGATGGCGTCGGAGGACGCGGACATCACCATGCCGACGCCGAGGCCGAGCGCGATGAACGGCGGCCACATGGTGGCGTAGGAGGAGTCGGTCTGCCAGGTGAGCATGCCGAAGCAGGAGGCCGCCTGGAGGAGCATGCCCAGCGGCATGGTCAGGCGGGGCCCGAAGCGCTGGGTCAGGGCGGCGCCGAGCGGCGAGGCGACCAGCGAGGCGAGGCTGAGCGGGAGCGTCCGCACACCCGCCTCGACCGGCGTGAAGCCGCGCACGTTCTGCAGGTAGAGCATGACGAAGAAGATCACGCCGAGCATGACGAAGAAGTTCAGCGCGGTGATGATCGCGCCGACGGTCAGCGCACGGCTGCGGAACAGGCGCATCGGCAGCAGGGGGTGCGCCACGCGGGTCTCGTACCAGCCGAAGACGAGCAGGAGCACGAGGCCGGCCGCGACGCAGCCGAGGGTGCCGGCGGAGGTCCAGCCCCAGGTCTCGCCCTTGACCACGCCGAAGACCACGGCCAGCAGACCGAGGGCGAGCAGGACAAGACCGGGGATGTCGAAGCGTTCCCGTCCGGTGGCGCTGCGGCTCTCCGGCAGGACGAGGATGCCGAAGACGATGGCGATGACGCCGATGGGGGCGTTGATGTAGAAGACCGACTCCCAGTCGACGTGCTCCACGAGGAGGCCGCCGACGATGGGGCCGAGGGCCGTCGCCACGGCGGAGACCATGGCCCAGATGCCCACGGCCATGCCGAACTTCTTCGGCGGGAACACGGAGCGGAGCAGGCCGAGGGTGTTGGGCATCAGCAGTCCGCCGAAGAGGCCCTGGAGGGCGCGGAAGGCGACGACGCCCTCGATCGAACCGGACAGGCCGATGGCTATCGACGCGAGGGTGAAGCCGGCGACGCCCACCAGGTAGTAGGTGCGGCGGCCGAACCGGTCGCCGAGCTTGCCGCCCAGGATGAGGGTGGCGGCGAGCGCGAGCAGGTAGGCGTTGGTCACCCACTGAAGTTCGGCGGTCGACGCGTGCAGGTCGCTGCCGATCTCGGGATTGGCGATGGCGACGACGGAACCGTCGAGCTGGACCATGAACAGTCCGAAGGCGACGGCGAGGAGGGTCAGCCAGGGGTTGGACCGCAGTCGGCCGGAGGCCGGTGGGGCGGTCTCGGCCGCGGGCGTGGTGGGGCGATCCACGGATGTGGACGACATGGATGAGCCTTCTCTTCCAGGTTCAGGGGGTGTTGCGGGGACGCGTGGGGCGGCCCCCTGGAGCACGGCGGGCCGGCCGCGGGCACGACGGTGTGCCCGCGGCCGGCGGGAATGCCTGGACCGGGCCCGCTCAGCGGGCGGCGGGGTGGAGGTGCCGCGTCAGCGCGTCGAGGGCGTCCAGGGCGGAGCCGAGCGCGCCTTGCTGACCCTCGGTGAGGGACGCCAGGGCCTGACGGATGAACGCGGTCTCCAGTGCCCGGACCTCGGCGAGCCGCTCACGGGCGACGGCCGTGAGGTGGAGGTGGGCGACCCGCTTGTCGGCGCTGTCCTGCCGGCGCTCCAGGTCTCCCTGCTCGGTGAGCTGGGAGACCAGGGCGCTGACGTTGTTCGGCTTCATCAGCAGGGCCTCGGCGGCCTCGCCCACCGTGGCGCCCTCGCGTTGGGCGACGAACCGCAGCAGGGCGATCTGCCCCTCCGGGGGCTTGGGGTGCGGGTACCGCGCGGTGACCTGTCGGTCCAGCGCCCGGTGCAGCGCGGGGAGGCACGCCGCGAGGCCGGAGGCCACACGGTCGATGTCCCGGCGAGGGGTGCTGGAGTCGGTCACCCGGACACAATAGATATGACTGGATAGGTATGTCAAAAGAGGTAATCGAAGGGTCGTGGACCACGGCCGTCCGCCGGCGCGCCGCCGAGTGGCGCGCGCAACCCTTCCGCAACCTCCTCCGTGCTGGCATGGGCGGCATGTGCGACACATACGAGGAGACCCCCCGCGTCGAGCTCACCCCGGAGGCGGCCGCACTGCTGCGGCGGCTCCGTGAGGCGCACGGCCCGCTGATGTTCCACCAGTCCGGCGGGTGCTGCGACGGCAGCGCCCCCATGTGCTATCCGGCCGGCGAGTTCCGCACCGGCGCCGCGGACGTCCTGCTCGCCGAGCTGACGGTCGAGGACGTCGAGGAGTCCGTGCCCTTCTGGATGTCGCGCAGCCAGTACGAGGTGTGGAGCCACACCAGGCTGATCGTGGACGTCGTGCCGGGCCGGGGCAGCGGCTTCTCGCTGGAGGCGCCCGAGGGGGTGCGCTTCCTGATCCGCTCGCGCGTCGTCGGCGCGTAGCGGGCCCGTAGCTCACCCGGCCACCGGTGCGCCCGGGTCACGGCCTGAGGCTGCCCACGATGTCCGCCGTCGCGGTCAGACCGCTGCTGATGGTCGGCGCGACGCTGGTGCCGGCCAGGTAGAAGCCGAGCAGCAGGCACACCAGGGCGTGCGAGACCTTCAGCCCGCCGTTACGCAGGAAGATCACCGCCAGGACGGACAGCAACAGCACCACAGAGATGGAAACGGCCATCGTCAACCTCCTCCGCCACGTCCACTTCGCGGCGTTCGGCCGCAAGTGTGGCGTAGCGGAGGGTTCGTCCGGGCGGCTGACCTGTCCTCCGAACGAGTGGTGTCCGGTCGGAGTCCCGGCCGCCTAGGCGTCGCGGTGGGCGTCGAGGAACGCCTCGAGGCCGGCGAGGTCGTCGGTGTTGAGGTGGTCGACCCCGGCGGCGAGCAGTTCGGTCCACACGGCGTCCCGGGCGGGGCCCGCCAGGTCGGGCGTGGCCCAGAACCGCACCCGCTGCCCGCGGGCGTGCGCCGCGCCGACGATGTCCCGCAGTTTGCGCCGCTCGGGCTCCGGGAAGGCGCCGACGCCGCGCCAGGTGAAGTTGAGCGTCCAGTTGTCGCTGATCAGCGGGACGAAGGAGGCCGGTGCGGAGCTGCCGAGGTCGGCGAGCCGGCCGTCGTAGAAGGCGCGGCGGGTGCGCTGGGCCTCCATGGGGGCGCGGGCGGCCCGGTCGCCGGAGATCACCGCGGTGACGGCACCCGGGAACACCCGGCCGTGCGCACAGGTGGTGAACAGGTGCTTGTAGCGGCGCAGGTGGCGGTCGAGTTCGAGGTAGGTGGACGCGCCCTCGGTCTTGATGTCGATCAGGAGCTGCAGGGCGCGGCGGTCCCGCCGGTAGACCCGGCCGTGGTTGGCCCGGACGCGGGCGGCCAGGGGGTCGAGGTACAGGGATTCCAGGGTGCGGGAGGGGTCGAGGTCCTCGGGGTCGTGGGCGACGAGGAGTTGACCTTCGATCAGGTAGATGTCGGCCTCGACGCTGCCGAAGCGGTGGTCGAGGGCGTCGAGGAGGGGGCGGGGGTGTTCGTAGTCGTTGTGGGCGTGGGCACGCCACAACGGGCGCGGCCCGTGCCTGCCTTCACTCGCCAGCGCGGTGCCGGCGGGCAGGGCGACCGCGCCCGCGAGGGCGGCGCCGAGGGTGGTGAGGGCTCTGCGTCGGGTGGTGAGGGCCATGCTCTGCCTCCCTGGAGGTGCCGTACGGGACGCCTGTGAGTATGGGGTCCCGATGCCCATAGGGAGCAGAGCCGTGCGGGGAGTTGGCCGGACCGCCACCGGTCGTTCATGTGCGCGAGGGGACGGACACGGAAGCGGGGCGACGGGCACGGAGCATGCCCGCCCCTGACGGGACGGGCATGGACCGGGCGGGACGGCCGGACGTCAGGGTGCTCGCAGGTCCACCGACTCGGCCAGCGCCTCCTGGTGGGCGCCCGCCGTCCCGTAGGCGATCGAGTCGGCCTTGGCCCGCTTCAGGTACAGGTGGACCGGGTGCTCCCACGTCATGCCGATGCCGCCGTGCAGTTGCAGGGCCTCCTCGGCGGCGTGCACGGCGACCCGGGCCGCGTACGCCTGGGCCACGGCGACCGCCACGTCGGTGTCCGTGCCGGTCGCCAGGGCGTCGGCGGCGTTGCGGGCGGCGGCGCGCAGACCCGCGACCTCCAGCCACAGCCGGGCGAGCCGGTGCTTGAGGGCCTGGAATCCGCCGACCTGCCGGTTGAACTGCTTGCGTTCCTTGAGGTAGCGGACCGTCTCGGTCAGCAGCCAGTCGGCGAGCCCCAGTTGCTCCGAGGCGAGCAGGCCGGCACCGGCCCGCAGGGCGCGTCGCACGGCGGGGCCGCTCTCGCCCAGCCGGTGCCCGGTCGCGCCGGCGAGGGACACGCGGGCCACCGGCCGGGTCAGGTCCAGGGACACCTGCGGGGTGACGGTCGCGTCGGCGGCGCGGACCGCGTACAGGCCCCCGTCGTCCGCCGGTACCAGCAGTACGTCGGCGACCGCGGCGTCCGCGATCCCGGTCAACTCGCCGTGCAGCGCGCCGTCCTCGAGCCGGACGTGCGGGACGGTGCCGCCCGGGGCGACGTGCAGCCCGACGGCCAGTGCGGCGACGGTCGTGGCGGAGGCCGACTCGGTGAGCAGGTCGTCGGCCCCGCAGGCCAGCAGCGCCTCGGTGGCGACGACCGCGCTGGTCAGGTAGGGCACCGGGGCGACCGAGCGGCCCAGTTCCTCCAGTACGACGGCCGCTTCCCGGTGGGTGGCGCCCTGGCCGCCCAGCGACTCGGGGATCAGCAGGCCGGCCAGGCCCATCGAGCCGGCGAGCGTCTTCCACAGGGGTACGTCGTGCGGGGTCTCCGACTCGGTGCGGGCGATGACGCCGGCCGGGTCGCAGTGGTCGGTGAGCAGGTCCCGGACGGCGGCGCGCAGCGCCTCTTCCTCCTCCGAGTAGAGAAGATCCGGCTGTGCGCTCATCGGGCGAGGTCCTTCCATGCGACGTCCTTGTCGGTGCGCGGCTCGGCGGGCAGGCCCAGTACGCGCTCGGCGACGATGTTCAGCAGGACCTCGCTGGTCCCGCCCTCGATGCTGTTGCCCTTGGACCGGAGGTAGCGGTATCCGGCGTCGCGGCCGGTGAAGTCCACCAGTTCGGGGCGGCGCATGGTCCAGTCGTCGTAGAGCAGGCCCTCCTCGCCGAGGAGTTCGACCTCCAGGCCGCTGATCTCCTGGTTGAGCCGGGCGAAGTTCAGCTTCATGCCGGCGCCCTCCGGGCCCGGCTGGCCTGCCACCAGTTGCTGGCGCAGCCGCACGCCGGTGAGCCGGGCCACCTCGGCCTCGACCCACAGGCCGAGCAGCCGCTGGTGCAGGTCGTGGGTGCGCAGTTCGGGGCGTTCGCGCCAGGTCGCGGCGATCTTGCCGATCATGCCGCCCTCGCGGGGGATCGCGGAACCGCCGATGGCGACGCGCTCGTTGTTCAGCGTGGTCTGCGCGACCCGCCAGCCGTCCCCGACCTCGCCCAGGCGCATGGTGTCGGGGATGCGTACGTCGGTGAGGAAGACCTCGTTGAACTCGGCCTCGCCGGTGACCTGGCGCAGCGGCCGGACCTCGACGCCGGGATCGGTCATGTCGCACACGAAGTAGGTGATGCCCTTGTGCTTGGGCAGGTCCGGGTCGGTGCGGGCGATGAGGATGGCCCAGCGGGCGAGGTGCGCGCTGGACGTCCACACCTTCTGCCCGTTGACCACCCACTCCTCGCCGTCCCGGACCGCCCGCGTGCCGAGCGCGGCCAGGTCGGACCCGGCGCCGGGCTCGCTGAACAGCTGGCACCAGACCTCCTCGCCGGTCCACAGCGGGCGCAGCAGGCGGCGCTTCTGCTCCTCGGTGCCGTACTGGAGGACGGTCGGGGCGGCCATGCCGAGGCCGATGCCAATGCGCCGCGGGTCGTTGTCGGGGGCGCCGGCGGCGTCCAGTTCGGCGTCGACGACGGCCTGGAGCGAGCGTGGGGCGCCGAGCCCGCCGAGGCCCTGCGGGTAGTGCACCCAGGCGAGGCCGGCGTCGAACCGGGCCCTCAGGAAGTCGAGGCGGTCGGTGGTGGCCGGCGGATGGGCGGCCAGCAGTTCCTCGGTGAGGCGGCGCAGTTCCGCTGCGTCGGTCATGCGGCGGCTCCCTTCTCCAGGTTCTCCGGTACGACGGCCACGCGGCCGGTCGTCCTGCCGTCGGCGACGCGCTGCACGGCGTCGGCGGCGCCGGAGAGCGGCACCCGCTCGCTCACCAGCGGCTTGATCGCGCCCCGCGCGGCCAGTTCGGTGAGCTGCTCGTGGCAGTGCTGGACCAGCTTCGGGTTCTTGGTGTTGTACAGGCCCCAGTGCAGGCCGAGGATCGCGTAGTTCTTCACCAGGGCGTGGTTCAGCGCGGGGCTGGGGATCGTGCCGCTCGCGAAGCCGACGACGACGATCCGGCCCTCGAAGGCGACGACCTTGGCGGACTGGGCGTAGGCCTGGCCGCCCACCGGGTCGTAGATCACGTCGGCACCCCGGCCGCCGGTCGCCTCCTTGACGGCCGCGATGACGTCCTCGGCGTGCCGGTCGACGACCACGTCGCAGCCCAGCTCGCGGGCGACGGCCGCCTTGTCTGAGCCGCCGACGACGCCGATGACGGTGGCGCCGGCGGCCTTGCCGAGCTGCACGGCCGCGCTGCCGACCCCTCCGGCGGCGGCGTGGACGAGCAGCGTCTCGCCGGCCTCCAGCCGGGCCCGGCGGTGCAGGCCGAACCAGCCGGTCTGGTAGCCGATGTGCAGGGCGGCGGCCTCGGCGTCGTCCAGGGCGTCCGGCGCGGGCAGCAGGGCGCGGACGTCCGCGAGGGCGTACTCGGCGAAGCCGCCGTGCGGCAGCGCCGGGTTGGCGATCACGCGCCGGCCGTCCTCGGTCTCGCCGCAGATCTCCACGCCCGGCGTGAACGGCAGCGGCGGCCTGACCTGGTACTGGCCCCGGCACAGCAGCGCGTCCGGGAAGTTGATGTTCGCGGCGCGGACCCTCAGCAGGACCTGGCCCTCGCCGGGGGTCGGCGGCGCCACGTCCGCGAGGCGCATCACCTCGCCCGGCTCGCCGTTCTCGTGCACCTGCCATGCCTGCATGCGGGGCCTCCACCGACTGCGTCGTCCGACCGGATCCTCCGCATACTAAGCGGTCGCTTGCCGATCAGGGAACAGCTCGCGAGGAGTCGCATGCCACGGCCTCGCGGGTGGCGTCCGCCCGCATCGCGCCCTCGCGGGTCACACCTGCGCGGGCCGCGCCCGTACGTGCATCCGCTCCCCCTGCGGACCGAACAGGCTCAGGAACTCCACCGGCCCCTCCCCCGTCGACCCGAACCAGTGCGGGACGCGGGTGTCGAACTCGGCGGCCTCCCCCGCCGACAGCACCACGTCGTGGTCGCCCAGCACCAGCCGCAGCCGGCCGGAGAGGACGTACAACCACTCGTAGCCTTCGTGGGTCCGCGGGTCCGGCTCCTCCTTGCGCTGCGGCTCCAGCACCTTGAACGCCTGCAGTCCGCCCGGCTGACGGGTGAGGGGCCAGTGGGTGCGGCCGTGGCGGACGATCGGCTTGGCCCGCACCCTCGGGTCGCCGACCGGCGGGGCGCCGACCAGCTCGTCCAGCGGCACCTGGTGGGCCTGGGCGATCGGCAGCAGCAGTTCGAGGCTCGGCTTGCGCAGTCCCGACTCCAGCCGCGACAGGGTGCTCACCGAGATGCCGGTCGCCTCGGACAGCGCCGCCAGGGTCACCTCCCGTTCCTTGCGCACCTGCCGGAGCCTGGGTCCGACACCGGCGAGAACATCGTCTGCGGTCATGCACTTATTGCAGAACCAGCAAGTTCATTTGTCAATCCCGCGATATCGAGCGACCTTGTCCGTGGAGGTGGTCACCGTGACCCGTAACAAGGACCGCAACAATGAGTTCACCGACAACGACCGGTACGACGTGGTCGTCGTGGGCGGCGGCGCGGCCGGCCTGTCCGCCGCGCTCGTCCTGGGCCGCTCGCGGATGCGGACCCTGGTCGTCGACGCCGGTGAGCCGCGCAACGCGCCCTCGGACCACATGCAGGGTTTCCTGACCCGGGACGGGATGGCACCGGCGGAGTTCCTGGCGCTGGGCCGGGAGGAGATCGCGCGGTACGGCGTCGAGCTCGTCCGCGACCGGGCGGTGGACGTGACGCGGGACGACGACTTCACCGTGTCGCTGGCCGGCGGGCGGACCGTGCGCGCACGTCGGCTGATCGTCACCACCGGGCTGAAGGACGAGCTGCCTCAGGTCCCCGGCGTCGCCGAGCGGTTCGGCCGGGACGTGCTGCACTGCCCGTTCTGCCACGGCTGGGAGGTGCGCGACGAGCGCTTCGGCGTCCTCGCCACGAGCCCGATGAGCGTGCACCAGGCGCTGATGGTGTCCGGCTGGTCCGACGACGTGACCCTCTTCCTGCACACCGTCGCCGAGGAGGAACTGTCCGACGACGACCTGCGCCGACTCGCCGCGGCCGGAGTCAAGGTGGTGCCCGGCGAGGTCTCCGGCCTGCGTACCGAGAACGACCGGCTCACCGGAGTGCGGCTGGCGGACGGCACGGTCCACGACCGCTCGGTGGTGTTCGTCGCGCCGAAGGCCGTACCGCAGACCGGCCTGATGGAGCGGCTCGGCGCCGAGCTGCGGGAGACCCCGGTCGGGGCCTACCCCGTGGTGGACCCGACGGGCCGGACCTCTGTGCCCGGCGTGTGGACCGCCGGCAACGCGATGGGCTTCGCCGAGCAGGTCGTCCACGCGGCGAGCGGCGGCTACCGCGCGGCATCGGCCGTCGTCGGCGACCTGATCATGTCGGACCTGGACGCGGCCGTCGCGGAGTAGGGGCGTCGAGGGGGAGCATCCGTGTACGGAGGGCCCGACGGGCCTGCTTCGCACAGCCGCCCGGTGGGGCGGCCCGGGCCCGTCCGCAGGTGTGTTACGGCCCTCCCCGGTGCACTCTGACTGCATGCTGCTCGCCCGGTTGGCCCAGGTGTCCCGGGAGGTCGCCGCCACCTCGGCGCGGTCCCGGAAGACGGCCCTGCTCGCGGAACTGTTCCGGCACACGGAACCGGAGGACGTGCCGGTCGTCATCCCCTACCTCGCGGGACGGCTCCCCCAGGGCCGGATCGGCGTCGGCTGGAAGGTGCTGAGCCGCCCGGTCCCCCCGGCCGCCGGGCCGACCCTGACGGTGCGCGACGTGGACGCCCGGCTCACCCGGCTCGGCGCGGTGTCCGGCGCCGGTTCGCAGGCCGAGCGGACACGGCTGGTCGGCGAGCTGATGGGCGCGGCCACCGAGGAGGAGCAGCGGTTCCTGATCGGTCTGCTCACCGGTGAGACCCGGCAGGGCGCCCTGGACGCGGCGGCCGTCGAGGGCCTGGCCGCGGCGACCGGAGCGCCGCCCGCCGACGTACGGCGCGCGGTGATGCTGGCCGGTTCGCTGCAGACGGTGGCCGAGGCCCTGCTCGCCGAAGGGCCCGGCGCCCTGGACCGGTTCCGGCTCACCGTGGGCCGCCCGGTCCTGCCGATGCTGGCGCACAGCGCGTCGTCGGTCGCCGAGGCGGTCGGCAAGCTGGGCGCCTGCGCGGTCGAGGAGAAGCTGGACGGCATCCGCGTCCAGGTGCACCGGGACGGCGACTCGGTGCGGCTCTACACCCGGACGCTCGACGACATCACCGACCGGCTGCCCGAGGTGAGAGCGGCGGCCCTCGAACTGCCGGGCGAGCGATTCGTCCTCGACGGCGAGGTGATCTCCTTCGACGCGGACGGACGCCCCCGGTCCTTCCAGGAGACCGCCGGGCGGGTCGGCTCCCGCACGGACGTCGCCACTGCGGCGCGGACGGTGCCCGTCTCCGTCGTGTTCTTCGACGCGCTCTCCGTCGACGGCCGCGACCTGCTCGACCTGCCGCTGACCGAGCGGCACGCGGAGCTGGCCCGGCTGGTGCCCGAGCCGACGCGGGTGCGGCGCACCGTGGTGGAGGGGCCGGAGGGGGTGCGGGCCGCCGAGGAGTTCCAGGCCGAGACGCTGGCTCGCGGCCACGAGGGCGTCGTGGTCAAGGGGCTCGACGCCGCCTACAGCGCGGGCCGGCGCGGCGCGTCCTGGCTGAAGGTGAAGCCCGTCCACACCCTCGACCTGGTCGTCCTGGCCGCCGAGTGGGGCCACGGCCGCCGCACCGGCAAGCTCTCCAACCTCCACCTGGGCGCCCGCACCGCCGACGGCTCCTTCGCCATGCTCGGCAAGACCTTCAAGGGCATGACCGACGCGCTGCTGGCCTGGCAGACCGAACGGCTCCAGGAACTGGCCGTCCAGGAGCACCCCTGGGGCGTGACCGTACGCCCCGAACTCGTCGTCGAGATCGCCTACGACGGCCTCCAGCGCTCCACCCGCTACCCGGCCGGCGTCACCCTCCGCTTCGCCCGCGTGCTCCGCTACCGCGAGGACAAGCGCCCCGAGGACGCGGACACGGTGGACGCGCTGCTCGCCACCCACCCCGGAGTGGCCCCGTGAGGCGCAGCGCGGGTCTGCTGCTGCACCGGCCCGGCGCCGAGGGCACCGAGGTGCTGCTCGGTCACATGGGCGGCCCCTTCTACGCCCGGCGCGACGCGGGGGCGTGGACGATCCCGAAGGGCGAGTACGACCCGGCGGAGCCCGCGTGGGAGGCGGCCCGGCGCGAGTTCGAGGAGGAGCTGGGGCTGCCGCCGCCCGAGGGTGGGGCCGTACCGCTCGGCGAGGTGCGGCAGGCGGGCGGCAAGGTGGTCACGGCGTGGGCCGTCGAGGCGGACCTCGACCCGGCGACGGTCGTCCCCGGCACCTTCCGCATGGAGTGGCCGCCGCGGTCGGGACGGATCGAGGAGTTCCCGGAGCTGGACCGGGTGGCGTGGTTCGCGGTGGACCGGGCGCGCGAGGTGATCGTCAAGGCGCAGGCCGCGTTTCTCGACCGGCTGGCTGAGCACTCGCACTGACGAGAGTCGACCGGCGGCGACGGGACCCGTACGCGTTGCGGCACCCCCCACCGCGCGCCAAGGTCGAAGCACGAACGCGCACCCAGGGAGGTCGGCCATGCCCATCGCGACGGTGAACCCGGCGAACGGCGAGACGCTCAGGACGTACGAGGCCATGGGCGAGGAGGAGATCGAGCGCCGGCTCCAGCTCGCGGAGGCCACTTTCCGCACGTACCGCACGACGGCGTTCGACGAGCGCTCCCGGCTCATGCACCGTGCCGCCGACCTCCTGGAGGCGGACCGGGAGGAGATCGGCAAGGTCATCACCACCGAGATGGGCAAGCCGGTCAAGCAGGCCCGCGCGGAGGCCGCGAAGTGTGCCAAGGCGATGCGCTGGTACGCCGACCACGCGGCGGAGCTGCTCGCCGACGAGGAGCCGGCCGAGGCCGACGTGAAGGACTCCGGCGCCTCCCGTGCCCTGGTCCGCTACCGGCCGCTCGGCCCGGTGCTCGCGGTGATGCCGTGGAACTTCCCGCTCTGGCAGGTGATCCGGTTCGCCGCCCCCGCGCTGATGGCCGGCAACGTCGGACTGCTCAAGCACGCCTCGAACGTCCCGCAGACGGCCCTGTACCTGGAGGACCTGTTCCACCGGGCCGGGTTCCCCGAGGGCTGCTTCCAGACCCTGCTGATCGGCTCGGCGGCCGTGGACGACGTCCTGCGCGACGAGCGCGTGCGGGCCGCGACCCTGACCGGCAGCGAGCCGGCCGGCCGCGCGGTCGCCTCCACCGCCGGCGAGATGATCAAGAAGACGGTGCTGGAGCTGGGCGGCAGCGACCCGTTCGTCGTCATGCCGTCCGCCGACGTCGACCGGGCCGCCGAGGTCGCCGTGACCGCGCGCACGCAGAACGCCGGGCAGTCCTGCATCGCCGCCAAGCGGTTCATCGTGCACACCGACGTCTACGACGCCTTCGTCGCCCGCTTCACCGAGGGCATGAAGGCGCTGAGGGTGGGCGACCCCATGGACGAGGAGACCGAGGTGGGCCCGCTCTCCAGCGAGCGGGGCGTCGAGGACCTGGTGGAGCTGGTCGACGACGCGGTGCGCGGCGGCGCCGAGGTGCTGTGCGGAGGCGAACGCCCCGACGGACCCGGCTGGTACTACCCGCCGACCGTGCTGGCCGGCGTCACCCGCGACATGCGCATCCACCGCGAGGAGGCCTTCGGCCCGGTCGCCACGCTGTACCGCGCGGCCGACCTGGACGAGGCGGTGCTGATCGCCAACGACACGGACTTCGGGCTCAGTTCCAATGTCTGGACCCGCGACGACGCCGACGTCGAGCGCTTCGTGCGGGACCTGGAGGCGGGCGGCGTGTACGTCAACGGGATGACGGCGTCCCATCCGGCGTTCCCGTTCGGCGGGGTCAAGCGGTCGGGCTACGGGCGTGAGCTGTCCGGGCACGGAATCCGGGAGTTCTGCAACATCACCACCGTGTGGCACGGAGCGTGAGCCTTCCGCGACTACGATCCCCTTTGTGAACCGCGAAGTGACCCTGCCTCTGATCGTCGACGACCGCGGCACGCTCCAGGTCGCCGCGTCCGACGTGAGCAAGCTGCTGCGCACGGTGGGCGGGCGCTGGCTGCGGCTGGTGGAGGCGGGCGAGGAGAGTCTCGACGAGGACACGGTCGCGGCGCTGACCATCGAGCTGGCCAAGCTGGCCGACCGGATCGACGTGGCCTGCATCGCCCACAGCAGCGGCCAGTCCACCTGACGCACCGCCGTCCGCCTGCGCCGTGCCCGCCCCCGGTCACGACCGGTCCGGGGTCCGGTCCCCGGGACGGAGTAGCCCGGCGAGAGATCGCCGCCCGCGTGAGTGATCGTGAGTGAACACACCCCGAAACGGGTGCGGCACTTTCCGGCCGGGGGGCGCGAGCCTTCCGCGAGGCGAAAGCAGGCACGGTTGATGGCGACTTCGTGCAGACCTACGAGCGGGAGGCGAAGGCCCGGGTCCCGGCGGTGGTCCGCGGGCGGGGCGGCACCGGCGTCCGGCTGGAGCGCAACGGCTCGTACCTGATCCCCGAGACCGAAGAGTGGATCATGTACGACGTCAAGGCGACCGGCTTCCAATTCCTGCTCGACAAGCGGGTGCCGGCCACCATGGAACCGCTGGCGCCCGCCCTGATGGATCTCGCGGGCACCCACGGCTGGGACGCCTCGGACCTGGACTCGGTCGCTGACAGACCGCCGACGAGCGGACCTCCGACGAGTTGCGAGGCGTGAGGCAAGCGTGACTGAAGAAGCGATCGACCGGGCCGCTCCGCCGGTCCGGGACTGGCCGGCCGTCGACCTGCCGGGCACCGACTTCGACCCCGTCCTGACCGAGTTGATGCGGGAAGGGCCCGTCACCCGCGTCTCGCTGCCCGACGGCGAGGGCTGGGCGTGGCTGGTGACCCGGCACGAGGACGTCCGGCTGGTCACCGACGACCCCCGGTTCGGCCGTGAGGCGGTCATGGACCGGCAGGTCACCCGGCTCGCCCCGCACTTCGTCCCGGCGCGCGGCGCGGTCGGTTTCCTCGACCCGCCCGACCACACCCGGCTGCGCCGCTCGGTCGCCGCCGCGTTCACGGCCCGGGGTGTCGAGCGGGTGCGCTCCCGGTCCCGCTCCATGCTCGACGAACTCGTCGACGCCATGCTGAAGGCCGGCCCGCCCGCCGACCTCACCGAGGCGGTCCTCAGCCCCTTCCCCATCGCGGTGATCTGCGAGCTGATGGGCGTCCCGGCGGCCGACCGGCACAGCATGCACACCTGGACGCGGCTGATCCTCTCCTCGTCGCACGGCGCGGAGGTCAGCGAGCGTGCCGAACAGGAGATGAACGACTACTTCGCCGACCTCATCGGGCTGCGGTCCGACAGCACCGGCGAGGACGTCGCCTCGCTCCTCGGTGCCGCCGTGGCCAGGGAGGAGATCACCCTGACGGAGGCGGTCGGGCTCGCCGTCCTGCTGCAGATCGGCGGCGAGGCGGTCACCAACAACAGCGGGCAGATGTTCTACCTGCTGCTGACCCGCCGGGAACTCGCCGAACGCCTGCGCTCCGAGCCGGGGATCCGTCCCCGGGCCATCGACGAGCTGCTGCGCTGGATTCCCCACCGCAACGCGGTCGGGCTGTCCCGGATCGCGCTGGAGGACGTGGAGGTCCACGGTGTGCGCATCCGGGCGGGCGACGCGGTCTACGTGTCCTACCTGGCGGCCAACCGCGACCCGGAGGTCTTCCCGGACCCGGACACGATCGACTTCTCCCGCAGCCCCAACCCGCACGTGTCCTTCGGCTTCGGCCCGCACTACTGCCCCGGCGGCATGCTGGCCCGCCTGGAGTCGGAGCTGCTGGTCGACACCCTCCTGGACCGGGTGCCCGGCATGAAGCTCGCGGTGCCGCCCGAGGAGGTCTCCTTCAAGAAGGGCGCGCTGATCCGCGGGCCCGAGGCCCTGCCGGTGACCTGGTGAGCGGGCCCGGGCGAGCCGGCCAGATGTTCTTCCACGCCGGCCCGCCCCCGGACCACGAGCGCTACTTCGAGGAGCTGCTGGAGATCCTCGGGGACGGGGGCCCGCCGGACCACGCGGCGATCGAGGCGCTGCGCGCGAAGTACGCCATCGAGCAGCTGACGCCGCTCAGGCACGTCAGCGGATCGGCATCCCCGCCAGCGTCCGCGCGATGACGAGCCGCTGGATCTCGCTCGTCCCCTCGAAGATCGTGTAGATCGCGGAGTCCCGGTGCATGCGCTCGACCGGGTACTCCCGCGTGTAGCCATTGCCGCCCAGGATCTGGACCGCCTGGGCGGTCACCTTCTTCGCCGTCTCGCTCGCGAAGAGCTTGGACATCGACCCCTCGGCCGCCGTGAACGGCTTGCCGTTGATCGCCATCCAGGAGGCCCGCCACACCAGCAGCCGCGCGGCGTCGATGGAGGTGCGCATGTCGGCGAGCTGGAAGGCCACGCCCTGGTTGTCGATGATCGGGCGGCCGAACTGCTCACGCGTCCGGGCGTAATCCAGCGCCACCTCGTACGCGGCCCGGGCCGTACCCACCGCCATGGCGCCGACTGCCGGACGGGACGCCTCGAACGTGGCCATCGCGGCGTTCTTGACGCGCTCGCCGCCCTTCTTGGCCTTCTCCCGGGCGCGGGCCAGACGCGCGTCCAGCTTCTCCTTGCCGCCGAGCAGGCAGGAGCCGGGGACGCGCACGTTGTCGAGGATCACCTCGGCGGTGTGCGAGGCGCGGATGCCGTGCTTCTTGAACTTCTGTCCCTGGGACAGGCCCGGGGTGTTCGGCGGGACGATGAAGGACGCGTGGCCCTTGGAGCCCAGCTCCGCGTCGACGACCGCGACGACGACGTGGACGTTGGCGATGCCGCCGTTCGTCGCCCACGTCTTCGTTCCGTTGAGGACCCACTCGTCCTTGGCCTCGTCGTACACGGCACGCGTGCGCATGGAGGCCACGTCCGAGCCGGCGTCGGGCTCGGAGGAGCAGAAGGCGGCGACCTTCACGTCGTTCGCGTCGCCGTACATCTGGGGGATCCAGGTGCCGATCTGCTCCTCGGTGCCGTTGGCGAGGACGCCGACGGCGGCGAGGCCGGTACCGACGATGGACAGGGCGATGCCGGCGTCGCCCCAGAACAGCTCCTCCATCGCCATGGGGATGCCGAGGCCGGTGGGGTCGAAGTACTGCTGGGCGTAGAAGTCGAGGGAGTAGATGCCGACCTTGGCGGCCTCCTGGATGACCGGCCAGGGAGTCTCCTCACGCTCGTCCCATTCGGCGGCCGCGGGGCGGATGACGTCGGCCGCGAAGCCGTGCAGCCAGTCCCGGACCTCCTTCTGTTCGTCGCTCAGCTCCATGGTGAATTCGGCCATGTCCCCTCCAGTGACGCACGTGCATGTTACTTGCGGTAACCCGAGTCTGTTACCGACGGGTAGTAAAAGTCAACTCCCGAGAACCCGTCGCCCTCCCGTTCGATGCCCCACGTCCCGTGGGTGTTAGTTTGCGCAGGCGTCACCGAACGAGCACGGGTGGGGAGAGCACATGGACACCACACAGCGGACCGATCAGCAGCGGTCCGCCGACCGCAGACGGCGCGAGCTTCTGGAGGCCGCCGACCGGGTGGTGCTGCGCGACGGCCCACAGGCCTCGATGAACGCCATCGCCGCCGAGGCCGGCATCACCAAGCCCATCCTCTACCGCCACTTCGGCGACAAGGGCGGACTCTACGCCGCCCTCGCGCAACGGCACACCGACGCGCTCCTGTCCTCGCTGCGGGCCGCCCTGGACGCCCCGGCGGAGCGGCGCAGGCGCGTCGAGTCCACCCTGGACACCTATCTGGCGGCCATCGAGGCACGCCCGCAGGTGTACCGCTTCCTGATGCATCCGGCCGAGGGCAGCACCGCTCCGGGCGACCAGGCCGAGTCCGGCTTCGACGTCGGCAAGCACTCGGCACCGCTGCTGCGCCGCATGGGCGAGGAGCTGGCCCAGGTCATCGAGGAGCGCCTGGACGTGGGGCCGGGTACCCAGCAGCTCGCCCGGGTCTGGGGCCACGGGATCGTCGGCATGATGCACGCCGCCGGGGACTGGTGGCTGGGCGAACGCCCGTGTTCCCGGGAGGAGCTGGTGCGCAGCCTGGCCGACCTGCTGTGGGGCCGGCTCGCCGAGGCCGGGGACAAGGCGGGCGGCCCCGGGTTCTAGCCCCGGTCCCTCGCCCGCTCCGGCGTCCCGGTACGGCTCCAGGACGCCCTGGCCGCCTGCCGCAGCACCCGGCGCCTGCGCCACCCCGTGAGGCGGTCGACGTAGAGACCGCCCTCCAGATGGTCGCACTCGTGCTGGAGACAGCGCGCGAAGAATCCCGTACCGCGCACGGTGACCGGCTCCCCAGTCACTGTGAGACCCGCCACGACCGCCTCGTCGTGGCGCTCGGTCCCGGCCTCCAGCCCCGGCAGCGACAGACACCCCTCGGGCCCGCGCACCACCGGCCCGCCGCTCTCCACCAGCCGCGGGTTCACCACGTGCCCGAGGTGGCGCTCGTCCTCGTCGTCCGGGCAGTCGTACACGAAGACCCGGACCGGTTCGCCGATCTGGTTGGCGGCCAGACCCACACCGCGAGCTGCGTACATCGTGGCGAACAAGTCCTCCACGAGCGCCGCGAGTTCCGGACCGAAGTCCGTCACCTCCTCGCAGGGAGCGTGCAGGACGGGGTCGCCGAGGAGACTGAGGGGCCGGACGCGCCCGTGGGAGCCCGGGATGGAGCCGTGTCGCATGGCGGCAAGAGTAAGGTCCCTGTGTTCCCCGGCGGCTCGCGCCACCGTCGGAACCCCGTGGCCGGTGCCGCGATTCGGGAGTGCGAATGGATCTCGATAGGCTGAGGTCCCACCACGTGGCCGTCAGGCTTCACAGGCTTCAGGCGCGGCGCGTACGCAAGGAGGATCGAGAACTGATGGCAGGCAACTCGGACCCGCTCACGCCGCGGGCCAAGATCGCCGTGACCGCGGGCAAGGCGGTCGCGGCGGCGTCTCGCGCCGCCGGGCGCGGCAGCGGTTCGGTGATCGGCGGCCGGGTCGCGCTCAAACTCGACCCCGACCTCCTGGCCCGGCTCGCCCAGCACCTGGACGTGACCCTCGTCTCGGCGACCAACGGCAAGACCACCACCACCCGGCTCATCGCCGAGGCGCTCAAGGCGGCCGGCCCGGTGGTGTCCAACGCGCTCGGCGCCAACATGCCGGCCGGCATCACCTCGGCCCTCGCGGCCGGTTCGGACGCCCGGTACGGAGTCATCGAGGTCGACGAGAAGTACCTCGTCGGCGTCGCCCAGGCCACCGAGCCGAAGTGCATCGCGCTGCTCAACCTCTCCCGCGACCAGCTCGACCGCGCCGCCGAGACCCGGATGCTCGCCGAGAACTGGCGCGAGGGCCTGGCGGGTTCGAAGGCCGTGATCGTCGCCAACGCCGACGACCCGCTGGTGGTGTGGGCCGCGTCCTCCTCCCCCAACGTGATCTGGGTCGCCGCCGGGCAGATGTGGAAGGACGACGCCTGGTCCTGCCCGTCCTGCGGCGGCGTGATGCAGCGTCCGGGCGACGACTGGTTCTGCGGCGAGTGCGGCTTCCGCCGTCCGACGCCGAGCTGGGCGCTGTCCGGCGACCACGTCCTGGACCCGCACGGCTCCGCCTGGCCGATCCACCTCCAGCTGCCGGGCCGCGCCAACAAGGCCAACGCCGCCTCGTCGGCCGCCGTCGCCGCCGTCTTCGGGGTACCGCCCCAGGTCGCCCTGGAGCGCATGTACCAGGTCCAGGCGGTCGCCGGACGCTACGACGTCGTCCAGTTCCAGGGGCGCGACCTGCGCCTGCTGCTCGCCAAGAACCCGGCGGGCTGGCTGGAGACCTTCTCCCTGATCGACCCGCCGCCCGCCCCGGTGATCCTCTCGGTGAACGCGCGCGGCGCCGACGGCACCGACACGTCCTGGCTGTGGGACGTCGACTACACCCGGCTGAGCGGCCACCCGATCTGCGTGATCGGCGACCGGAAGCTGGACCTCGCGGTGCGCCTGGAGGTCGCGAACCAGCAGTTCCAGGTGTGCGAGGACCTCGACCAGGCGGTGTCGCTGTGCCCGCCCGGCCGGATCGAGGTCATCGCGAACTACACCGCCTTCCAGGACCTGCGCCGCCGCGTCGGCAACTGACCGCGTAACTTCAGGGGACTCTCGTGAGCGACAACCAACTGCGCATCGTCTGGATCTACCCGGACCTGCTCAGCACGTACGGCGACCAGGGCAACGCCCTGGTCGTGGAGCGCCGGGCGCGGCAGCGCGGCCTCGACGTGGCCCGGCTCGACGTGCGCAGCGACCAGCCGATCCCGACCTCCGGCGACATCTACCTCATCGGCGGCGGCGAGGACCGCCCGCAGCGGCTCGCGGCCGAGCGGCTGCGCCGCGACGGCGGCCTGTACCGGGCGGTGGAGAACGGCGCGATCGTCTTCTCCGTCTGCGCCGGCTACCAGATCCTGGGCCACGAGTTCATCAACGACCTCGGCCAGCGCGAGCCGGGCCTCGGCCTGCTCGACGTGGTCTCCACCCGCGGCGAGGGCGCGCGGTGCGTCGGCGACGTCCTCGGCGACATCGACCCGCGCCTTGGCCTGCCCCCGCTGACCGGCTTCGAGAACCACCAGGGCGTCACCCACGTCGGGCCCAGCGCCCGTCCGCTCGCCCAGGTCCGCTTCGGCAACGGCAACGGCACCGGGGACGGCACGGAGGGCGCGTACAACGACACGGTCTTCGGCACGTACATGCACGGCCCGGTGCTGGCGCGCAACCCGCAGATCGCGGACCTGCTGCTGAAGCTGGCCCTGGACGTGAACGCGCTGCCGCCGACCGACGACCGGTGGTACGAGGCGCTCCGCAACGAGCGGATCGCGGCCGCGCAGCAGCCCGCCTGACGGCTGCCAGACGCCTGCCCGACACCCACCGGGACGGCCCGTCTGATGCGTCATCCGCACAGGTGAGCGGGCACGTCCAGTAGGCGGACGCACGGTTCGGTCCCGCCCCCCGATGCCGCTAGGGTGGCGGGGATCGAGCCGGACAGCGCGGTCCGGACCCGTGCCACTTGAGAAGGTATTTCGGGCTATGCGCATTGGTGTCCTCACGTCCGGCGGCGACTGCCCCGGCCTGAACGCCGTCATCCGGTCCGTCGTGCACCGTGCCGTCGTCGACCACGGCGACGAGGTCATCGGCTTCCGGGACGGCTGGAAGGGCCTCCTGGAGTGCGACTACCTCAAGCTCGACCTCGACGCGGTCGGCGGCATACTCGCCCGCGGCGGCACCATCCTCGGCTCCTCCCGGGTCCGCCCCGAGCACCTTCGGGACGGCGTGGAACGCGCCCGCGGCCACGTCGAGGAGCTGGGCCTGGACGCGATCATCCCGATCGGCGGCGAGGGCACGCTCAAGGCGGCCCGCCTGCTGTCCGACAACGGGCTGCCGATCGTCGGCGTGCCGAAGACCATCGACAACGACATAGCGGTCACCGACGTCACCTTCGGCTTCGACACGGCCGTCACCGTCGCCACCGAGGCCCTGGACCGCCTGAAGACCACCGCCGAGTCCCACCAGCGGGTGCTCATCGTCGAGGTCATGGGCCGTCACACCGGCTGGATCGCGCTGCACTCGGGCATGGCGGCCGGCGCCCACGCCGTGGTCGTCCCGGAGCGGCCGTTCGACATCGAGGAGCTGACCGCGAAGGTCGGCGAGCGGTTCTCGGCGGGCAAGCGGTTCGCGATCGTGGTCGCCGCGGAGGGTGCCAAGCCGAAGCCCGGCACGATGGACTTCGACGAGGGCGGCAAGGACGTCTACGGCCACGAGCGCTTCGCCGGCATCGCCCGCCAGCTCTCGGTCGAGCTGGAGGAGCGGCTCGGCAAGGAGGCGCGGCCGGTGATCCTGGGGCACGTGCAGCGGGGCGGGACGCCCACGGCGTACGACCGGGTGCTGGCGACGCGGTTCGGGTGGCACGCGGTGGAGGCGGTGCACCGTGGTGAGTTCGGGATGATGACGGCCCTGCGGGGCACGGACATCAGGATGGTGCCCTTGGCCGAGGCGGTGGAGTCTCTCAAGACGGTGCCGGACGCGCGGTACGCGGAGGCGGAGTGTGTTCTCTGAGGTTGCCGTGACACGCCGTCCGCAGCTGGTACGTGGTTGCTCGCGCAGTTCCCCGCGCCCCTGACGGGGCGCTTCACCGCCCCCGGTCACAACAGTGGCCGGGGGCGGTTCTAGTCTTGCTTCGGACAGACGGCGCTCAACCGCGCTCAACCCCCACGAAACAGGAGCCGGCGGATGGATCACAGCGGGCACGGCATGATGATGGATCTGCCGCCGTTCACGCTGGGGCGAGGTCTCGCGTGGTCGGCGGACCCCTTCTTCCTCATCGCCTGTCTCCTGGGACTGGCGCTGTACGGCTGGGGTGTCGTCCGGCTGACCCGGCGCGGGGACAAGTGGCCGGTGGGCCGGACCGCGTCCTTCGTCGTCGGTGTGCTGAGCGTCCTGCTGATGATGTGCACCAAGCTCAACGACTACGGCATGGTCATGTTCAGCGTGCACATGGTCCAGCACATGATCATCAGCATGGTGTCGCCGATCCTGCTGCTGCTCGGCGCGCCGATCACCCTGGCCCTGCGCGCGCTGCCCACGGCGGGCCGCGGCCGCAAGGGCCCCCGCGAGCTGCTGCTGATGCTGCTGCACAGCCGGTACATGCGGATCATCACGCACCCCGCGTTCACCATCCCGCTGTTCATCGCGAGCCTGTACGCGCTGTACTTCACCCCCCTCTTCGACTTCCTGATGGGCTCCAAGGTCGGGCACATCGGGATGATGGTGCACTTCCTCGCCGTCGGGCTGGTGTTCTTCTGGCCGATCATGGGCGTGGACCCTGGCCCGCACCGGCCGGGCTACGTGATGCGGATGCTGGAGCTGTTCGCGGGCATGCCGTTCCACGCGTTCTTCGGCATCGCGCTGATGATGGCGTCCGGGCCCATGGTCGAGACGTTCAAGAACCCGCCCGCCTCGCTCGGCATCGACGCCCTGTCCGACCAGAACGCGGCCGGCGGCATCGCCTGGGCCTTCAGCGAGGTCCCGTCCGTGCTGGTGCTGCTCGCCCTGCTGTTCCAGTGGTACGCCTCCGAGGAGCGGCAGGCGCGGCGCAAGGACCGGGCCGCCGACCGCGACGGTGACAAGGAACTCGAGGCGTACAACGCCTATCTGGCCTCACTGAACACACGCGGCGGCTGAACGGCGTCCTCGTTCAGTAGCATGTGGCGCGTCGGGGGAACCGCCCGGGGGGAGCGGTATGACGCGTCACCTCTTTTCGGGCCGGGGCGTGGCCGGCCGCTATCTGCTGCTGCGTCCGCTCGGCCATGGCGGGGCGGGCCACGTGTGGCTCGCCCACGATCAGCGGCTGGGCGGCGAGGTCGCGCTGCGGGCCGCCCGCGCCGGCGTCCGGAACCTGCCAGGTGGGCATACCCATCCGCACGTGGTCACCGTCCATGACGTGGTGGAGCACGAGGGCGCCCCGTGGATCGTCATGGAGTACGTCCCCGGCGCCGTCAGCCTGACGGAGGCGGTGGCCAGGCGTGGTCCGCTGGCCCCGGCCGAGTGCGCCCGGATCGGGCTCGCCGTACTCGACGCGTCGGCCACCGGGTGGGAACTCGGCGTGGAACCGGCCGGCATCCTGCTGGCGCCGGACCGCACGGGCGCGCCGTACGGGCGGATCCTGTTGACGGACCGAGGCACGGACGGCCCCGGGCACGGCGACGCTCTGCGCTCGCTGGGCCGCACGCTCCACTACGCCGTCGAGGGCCGCGAGCCCTCCGGCCTCGGCGTACCCGTTCCGCCGGTTCGGGCCGGTGCGCTCGGCCCGCTGCTGGAGAGGCTGCTCGCCGATCCGGCGCCCCGGGTCACGGTGGCCGAGGCGGAAGCGGAACTGTCCTGGATCGTCACCCCGCAGACCGAGACGTACGCCCGGCCGCGGACCGACCCCGGATCGCAGCCGCCCTGGTCCGCGGCGGCCGTGCCCGGACCGCCCGCACCCGCGCCCGGAGGGGCGGACCGGGCCGACGGGCGCCCCACCGCCTCCCCGGCCGCCGGCGCCCACCGGCGTCGTCGCCCGCGGGCCCTGCGGGCCGCCCTGGCCGGCGGGCTCGGCGCGGTGCTCGCCCTGAGCGGCGTCTGGTACGCCCTGGCCGACCGTGGGCCCGCCGGGACGGGGGCGCCGTACGGCGGTGCCGTGGGGCTCGTGGCGCCGCTGGAGGACGGGGACTGCGTGCGCGCCCACTGGCCGGGCGGCACCCGGTTCGCGGGGACGCCGCGCCTCACCGTGGACGCGGACTGTCGCGGCGAGGCACCCGACGGCCAGGTGATGGCGTTCGTGCCCGCGTCCTCCGCCGCGGAGGCCCGTGAGCTGGGGCCGGCCCGGTGCGAGGAGCGGACGCGGGAGGTCCGGGCCCGGCTGGCCGGCGTGCGCAGCGTGGCGGTCGTGCCGGCCGAGGACGGGTTCGAGACCGCCCGGCGGCGCACCGCCTGTCTGGTGCTGGGGGCGCACGGGCCGGTGCACGGGCCGCTGGGCCGGCACCGTGAGGTCGGCTCGGTGTTCGCGGACACCGCCACCATGCAGCGCCGGGACTGCCTGGACGTGCGTTCCGCGCGGGAGGTCCGGCTGGTGTCCTGCGGCGGCCGGTACGACGCCCAGGTGCTGGGTTTCACCCGGCTGGCCGAGGACGTCACCCTCGCCGAGGCGCCCTCGGCGGCGGACGAGGCGTGCGCGCGGGAGGTCCCGCCCCGCGACTACGGATTCGATCCCTCCCTGTACGAGGCCGGCTCCCGGACGGCCGCCGGCGCCTGGAAATCCGGGGCACATCTCGTCGTCTGCACCGTACGGAGGCAGAACGGGGGCACCATGGAGGGGAACGGACCATGAGGAGGGTGTTGCGATGCCCGGTTCCACGGACAGTTCGACGAAGACGATGGGGGCGCTCACCATCGGAGGCCTGGTCGCGGTGACGGCCTACACGGTGGCGCTCGGGAGCAACGGCTGGCTGTGGTTCGGCTGGGTCGTACTGGGACTGATCACCGTGGGGATGGTCGCCACGCGCAGCGCCTGAGCCCCGCGCGGGGGCGCTCGCACACACTCACTCGCGGCCGACGCGGCCCGCCGAGTGCACGCCCGGCTGGTACTTCGGCAGCCGGACGGTGATCTTCATGCCCGCGCCGACGGCCGTCTCGATCACGAGGCCGTGATCGTCCCCGTAGACCTGGCGGAGGCGGTCGTGGACGTTGGACAGCCCGATGCCGCCCGACGGGCTGACCTCGCGCGCCAGGATGCGGCGCAGCAGGTCGGGGTCCATGCCCGCGCCGTCGTCCTCGATGACGACCAGTGCCTCGGCGCCCGCGTCCTGCGCGGTGATCTGGATGCGGCAGCGGTCGGACTTGCCCTCCAGCCCGTGCTTGACGGCGTTCTCGACCAAGGGCTGGAGACAGAGGAAGGGCAGGGCGACCGGCAGCACCTCCGGGGCGACCTGGAGGGTGACGGAGAGACGGTCGCCGAAGCGGGCGCGTACGAGGGCCAGGTAGTGGTCGATGGCGTGCAGCTCGTCGGCGAGGGTGGTGAAGTCGCCGTGCCGGCGGAACGAGTAGCGGGTGAAGTCGGCGAACTCCAGCAGCAGCTCCCGGGCGCGCTCGGGGTCGGTGCGCACGAAGGACGCGATCACCGCGAGCGAGTTGAAGATGAAGTGCGGGGAGATCTGCGCGCGCAGGGCCCTGATCTCGGCCTCGATGAGCCGGGTGCGTGACTGGTCGAGGTCGGCCAGTTCCAGCTGGACGGAGACCCAGCGGGCGACCTCCCCGGCGGCCCGGACCAGGACGGCGGACTCGCGGGGCGCGCAGGCGACCAGGGCGCCGTGCACGCGGTCGTCGACGGTGAGCGGGGCGACGACCGCCCAGCGCACCGCGCAGTCGGGGCTGTCGCAGGTGAGGGGGAACGCCTCGCCGCGGCCGGTCTCCAGCGGGCCGGCCAGACGTTCCATGATCTCGGTGCGGTGGTGGGCGCCCGCCCCGTCCCAGGCCAGGACCTCCTTGAGGTCGGTCAGGCACAGCGCGTCCGTGCCCAGCAGGGAGCGCAGCTTGCGGGCGGACTTGCCGGCCGTCTCCTCGGTCAGCCCGGCCCGCAGCGGAGGTGTGGCCAGGGATGCGGTGTGCAGGGTCTGGAAGGTGGCGTGCTCGACCGGGGTGCCGAGCCCGCCGAGGTGCTGCGGGCGGGCCGTGCGCCGGCCCAGCCAGAAGCCCGCGGCCAGCAGGGGCAGCAGGGCGACGGCGAGACCGGCCAGGAAGCCGCTCACGGAGCCGCTCACGGCGTCACCTCCTTGCGCAGCTCCTCCGCACGCAGTTCCTCCGCGCGCAGCTCCTCCGCGCGCAGTTCCTCCGGCAGGTGGAAGCGGGCCAGGATCGCGGCCGTCCCGGCCGGTACCCGTGCCGGGGTGGCCAGCGAGACCAGCACCATGGTGAGGAAGCCCAGCGGCACCGACCACAGCGCCGGCCAGGCCAGCAGCGCGTGCAGCGCACCGCCGCCGCCCGGGAAACCGCCCATGGTGGCGGCGACGGCGAGCAGCGCCGAGCCGCCGCCCACCAGCATCCCGGCCGCCGCACCGGGCGGGGTCAGCCGCCGCCACCAGATGCCGAGGACCAGCAGCGGGCAGAAGGAGGAGGCGGAGACCGCGAAGGCGAGACCCACCGCGTCGGCGACCGGCAGCCCGCCGACCAGCGCGCTCGCAGCCAGCGGCACCGCCATGGCGAGGACCGTGCCGAGCCGGAAGTGCGGCACGCCCCGGGACGGCAGCACGTCCTGGGTGAGGACGCCCGCGACCGCCATGGTCAGCCCGGACGCCGTGGACAGGAACGCGGCGAAGGCACCGCCCGCCACCAGCGCGCCCAGCAGGTCGCCGCCCACTCCCCCGATCACCCGGTCGGGCAGCAGCAGGACGGCGGCGTCGGCGTCCCCGGTGAGGGTCAGCTCGGGGGCGTAGAGGCGGCCGAGGGCTCCGTAGACGGGCGGCAGCAGGTAGAAGGCGCCGATCAGCCCGAGGACCGCGACGGTGGTGCGGCGGGCGGCGACGCCGTGCGGACTGGTGTAGAAGCGGACCACGACGTGCGGCAGGCCCATGGTGCCCAGGAAGGTGGCGAGGATCAGGCCGTACGTGGCGTACAGCGGGCGTTCGGTGCGGCTCTCCGCCCGGGAGGGCGACAGGGCGTCGTCGGCGCCGCGTCCGGCGGCCGGGACGGCGGTGTCCTTCGCGAAGGTGAGACGGGTGCCGGCCTCGATGCGATGGGTGCCGGTGGGCAGGTCGAGCCGGGTGCCGTCGTGGGCGCGGCCGTCCACGGTGCCGTCGGCGGTGACGGTCAGCGGCTTCTCCAGCTTGAGGGTGAGCGTGTCGTCGACCCGCACGGAGCGCTGCTCGCGGAAGGTGGCCGGTTCCTCGAAGGCGCGGCCGGGGGCGCCGTCGCCCTGCCAGGCCAGGACCAGGAAGAGCGCGGGGACGAGCAGCGCGGTGAGTTTCAGCCAGTACTGGAAGGCCTGGACGAAGGTGATGCTGCGCATGCCGCCGGCCGCGACGATGGCGGTGACGACGACGGCGACGATCACCCCGCCGAGCCAGTCGGGGGCCCCGCTGAGCACGGTCAGGGTCAGTCCGGCGCCCTGGAGCTGGGGCAGCAGGTAGAGCCAGCCGACCCCGACGACGAACGCGCCCGCCAGCCGCCGTACCCCCTGGGAGGCGAGCCGGGCCTCGGCGAAGTCGGGCAGCGTGTAGGCGCCGGAGCGGCGCAGCGGGGCGGCGACGAAGAGGAGCAGGACGAGGTAGCCGGCGGTGTAGCCGACCGGGTACCAGAGCATGTCGGGGCCCTGGACCAGGACCAGGCCGGCGATGCCGAGGAAGGACGCGGCGGAGAGGTACTCGCCGCTGATGGCGGCGGCGTTCAGACGCGGGCCGACGGTGCGGGAGGCGACGTAGAAGTCCGAGGTGGTGCGGGAGATGCGCAGGCCGAAGGCGCCGACGAGGACGGTGGCCACGACGACGAGGGCGACGGCGGGTATGGCGTAGCTGGAGTTCATGGCGCCTTCACGGGCTCGTCCGACGAGATCATCGGTCCTCGACCAGGCGCACGAAGTCGCGTTCGTTGCGTTCGGCGCGGCGCACGTACCAGCGGGCGAGGAGGACGAGCGGGGCGTACAGGCCGAAGCCGAGCACCGCCCATTCCAGGCGGCGGGCGTCGGGCATCGCCGCGAACAGCAGCGGCAGCGGTCCGACCAGCAGCCCGAGGACCGCGAGGGCGGCGAGGCCGGCGCGCAGCTGGCTGCGCATGAGGGAGCGGACGTAGGTGTGGCCGAGGGTGGTCTGCTCGTCGATCTCGGTGCGCGGGCGGTAGTAGCCCGAGGCGCGTTTGGTGCGCCTGGGCGGGCCCGTGACGGTGACGCGGCGTTCGGTGGGGTCCTGGGGCACGGTTCACGGCCTCCGCATGAGCAGGTCCCGCAGTTCGCGGGTGTGGCGGCGGCTGACCTGGAGTTCCTCGGTGCCGACCAGGACGCTGACGCTGCCGGCGTCCAGGCGGAGTTCGCCGATGTGGCGCAGGGCGACGAGGTGGCGGCGGTGGATGCGGACGAAGCCGCGGGCGCGCCAGCGCTCCTCCAGGGTGGACAGGGGGATGCGGACGAGGTGGCTGCCCTTGTCGGTGTGCAGGCGGGCGTAGTCGCCCTGGGCCTCGACGTGGGTGATGTCGTCGACGGGGACGAAACGGGTGACGCCGCCCAGCTCCACGGTGATGTGGTCGGGGTCGGGTTCGTGCACGGGGATGCGCGGGGCCGGGGACGTCGCGGTGCCGCGGCGTTCGGCGGCCCGGCGGACCGCTTCCGCCAGCCGTTCCCTGCGGACGGGTTTGAGCACGTAGTCGACGGCCTTGAGGTCGAAGGCCTGGACGGCGAAGTCCTCGTGCGCGGTGACGAAGACGACCAGCGGCGGCCGGGCGAAGCCGGTCAGCAGCCGGGCGAGGTCCAGCCCGTCGAGGCCGGGCATCTGGATGTCGAGGAAGACGACGTCGATGGCGTCCGGCCCGTCGGGGCCCGATTCCAGGGCCCGGTTGATGCGGCGCAGCGCCTCGGTCGCGTCGCCCGCGCCCTCCGCCGTGCCGATGCGGGGATCGGCGTTCAGCAGGTACACGAGTTCCTCGAGCGTGGGGCGTTCGTCGTCGACAGCCAGGGCGCGCAGCATGAAGGTGGAGTGTAGGAGTAATCCGTACGCCTGAACACGCCCCCGAGGTGGACGTATCCGCTGGATACAGTGCCCGCATGAACAGCAGGCCCAGCCCGTTCGACGAACTCGACCGGAAGATCGTCACCGCCCTGATGGCGAACGCCAGGACGTCCTTCGCCGAGATCGGCGCGGAGATCGGGCTGTCCTCGACGGCGGTCAAGCGCCGGGTGGACCGGTTGCGCGAGACCGGCGTGATCACCGGGTTCACGGCGACGGTACGGCCCTCGGCGCTGGGCTGGCGCACCGAGGCGTACGTGGAGGTGTACTGCGAGGGGGCGGCGCCGCCCAGGCGGCTGGCGGAGGTGGTGCGCGGTTATCCGGAGATCACGGCGGCAATGACGGTGACGGGCGGCGCGGACGCGCTGCTGCACGTGCGGGCGCGGGACGTGGAGCACTTCGAGGAGGTGCTGGAGCGCATCCGTGCGGAGCCGTTCATCCGCAAGACGATCAGTGTGATGGTGCTGTCCCACCTGATCCCGGACAGTCCGGAGGCGGGAGCCGGCCTTCTCGCCCCGGAGGGCGCAGCAGACGTGCGCTGACCCGGTGCACAACGCAGCGATGGTGCGTGGACACGCAGCCTTTGTCGCTTGTCGGGCGTGGTCGCCGCTTCCTACCGTGGTGTCAACCCCCAGTCACACACCGTGAGGAAGCGGAGGTACCCCTCTGTGCCCGAGAACCGTGTGCCGCGCCGGCGGCGCTTCTTGGTCTGCGAACCCAGACACTTCGCCGTGCAGTACGCGATCAACCCGTGGATGAGCACCGGCCGACCGGTCGACGTCATCCGCGCCCTGGACCAGTGGCAGGCACTGGTCGACGCCTACCGCGCGCACGGCCACACCGTGGACACCGTCGCGCCGGTGCCGGGCCTGCCCGACATGGTCTTCGCCGCGAACTGCGCGGTGGTGGTCGAGGGCCGGGTCTTCGGCTCGCACTTCCACGCGCCCGAGCGCCGGGGCGAGTCCGTGGCCTACGAGGCGTGGTTCAAGACGGAGGGCTTCGAGGTCCAGCACCCCGAGGCGGTCTGCGAGGGCGAGGGCGACCTGGTCCCGGCCGGGCGGTGGATCCTGGCCGGCACGGGGTTCCGCACGACGCCCGAGGCGCACCGGGAGGCGCAGGAGTTCTTCGGGGTGCCGGTGATCTCGCTGACGCTGGTGGACCCGTACTTCTACCACCTGGACACGGCGCTGTTCGTGCTCGACGAGGAGAACGTGGCGTACTACCCGGGGGCCTTCTCGCCCGGCAGCCGTGAGGTGCTGGAGCGGCTGTACCCGGACGCGGTGATCGCGACCCGCGAGGACGCCATGGCGTTCGGGCTGAACTCCGTCAGTGACGGACGCAACGTGTTCATCGCCCCCGGGGCCGGGGAACTCGCGGACCGGCTCAGCGACCGCGGCTACGTCCCCGTCCCCGTCGACCTGTCCGAGTTCCACAAGGCCGGTGGCGGCATCAAGTGCTGCACCCAGGAGATCCGGGAGACCCGCTCATGACCGCACCCGTCCGCACGGACCGCGGCTCCGAGGAGCTGATCCGCGCCGAGGAGCCCGTCCTCGCGCACAACTACCACCCGCTGCCCGTCGTGGTGGCCCGTGCCGAGGGCGCCTGGGTCGAGGACGTGGAGGGCCGCCGCTATCTGGACATGCTGGCCGGTTACTCGGCGCTCAACTTCGGCCACCGCCACCCGGCGCTGATCGACGCCGCCCACCGCCAGCTGGACCGGCTGACCCTCACCTCCCGCGCCTTCCACAACGACCGGCTCGCGGAGTTCGCCGAGCGGCTGTCCGCGCTGACCGGCACGGACATGGTGCTGCCGATGAACACCGGCGCGGAGGCGGTGGAGAGCGGCATCAAGGTGGCCCGCAAGTGGGCCTACGACGTCAAGGGCGTCCCGGCCGACCGGGCGACGATCGTGGTCGCGGCGGACAACTTCCACGGGCGTACGACGACGATCGTCAGCTTCTCGACGGACGAGACCGCCCGTTCGGGCTTCGGCCCCTTCACACCCGGCTTCAAGATCGTCCCGTACAACGACCTGGCGGCGCTGGAGGCTGCGGTCGACGAGACGACGGCGGCCGTGCTGATCGAGCCGATCCAGGGCGAGGCGGGCGTCAACATCCCGGACGACGGCTATCTGGCGGGCGTGCGGGAGCTGACCCGCCGGGCCGGCTGCCTGTTCGTCGCCGACGAGATCCAGTCGGGGCTGGGCCGCACCGGGCACACCCTCGCCGTCGGGCACGAGTCGGTGGTGCCGGACGTGGTGCTGCTCGGCAAGGCGCTGGGCGGCGGGATCGTGCCGGTGTCGGCGGTGGTCGGCAGCCGGGAGGTGCTGGGGGTGCTGCATCCGGGCGAGCACGGCTCGACGTTCGGCGGCAATCCGCTGGCGGCCGCGGTGGGCACGGCGGTGGTGGAGCTGCTGGAGACCGGCGAGTTCCAGCGCCGGGCGACCGAACTGGGCGAGGTGCTGCGCGAGGGTCTGGACGCCCTGGTCGGCAAGGGCGTGGTCCGCTTCCGGGCGCGCGGGCTGTGGGCGGGCGTCGACGTCGACCCGGCGCTCGGCACCGGCCGCGAGGTCAGCGAGCGCCTGATGCGCGAGGGCGTCCTCGTCAAGGACACCCACGGCTCCACGATCCGCCTGGCCCCGCCGCTGACCGTCACCGCCGAGGAACTGCGCGGGGCGCTCGGGACGCTGGAGAAGGTCCTCACCGCGTCCTGAGCGCGGCTACGGAGCGGCTCGGCCCCGGTCGAGCCGCTCCACGTACGTCACGTTGCCCCGGTCCTCCGCCTCCTCGCTGGGCGCACCCGCGAACCAGGCGTCGAGGATCTCCCCCAGCAGCGGCCCCGAGGTCAGCCGCAGACTGAGCGCGAGGACGTTGGCGTCGTTCCAGCGGCGGGCGCCGTCCGCCGAGTACGCGTCGGTGCACAGGGCCGCCCGTACGCCGGGCACCTTGTTCGCGGCGATGGACGCGCCGGTGCCGGTCCAGCAGCACACCACCGCCTGGTCGGCGGTGCCGTCGGCGACCTCGCGCGCCGCCCGCTCGGAGCACACCGCCCACTGGGGGTCCGCCCCGGGGCTCAGGGCTCCGTGCGCCAGCACCTCGTGTCCGCGTGCGCGCAGCTCCTCGACGAGGAGGCGGGCGACGGGTTCGTCCATGTCGGAAGAGACGGCGATCCGCATGTGCGAAGCCTAGTCGGCCCGCCCGCTCACCTCATCGGCCCAACCACATGACCGACGTCACGGCCATACCCAGCATGATCGGGGGAACGGGTACGAGCTGAGAATCGTACGACCGAGCAGTGCCCCGCCCGGGTGTCTGCACGTGGAAAGGGAGGCCGCCACGTCCCCCAACGAGAACGGCCAGGAATCCGACGCCGCGGCGATCCGCCGCCACCCGGCCCTGTTCCGGGCCATCAGGCGCCGGCAGAACCCCCGACTGCGCCGGTCGGACATCACGGTCACGGACGAGGCCGCGGTCAAGAGGGCCGTGAAGGCGGCCTCGCTCGGCAATGCCATGGAGTGGTTCGACTTCGGCATCTACGCCTATCTGGCGGGCACCATCGGCCGCGTCTTCTTCCCGTCCGGGAGTGACACGGCGCAGCTGCTCTCCTCGTTCGCCACGTTCGCCGTGGCGTTCCTGGTGCGTCCGCTCGGCGGCATGGTCTTCGGGCCCATGGGCGACAAGATCGGCCGCAAGAAGGTGCTGGCCCTGACGATGATCCTCATGGCGATCGGCACCGCCGCCATCGGGCTCATCCCCAGCTACGACTCCATCGGCTTCTGGGCCCCGGTGCTGCTGATCCTGTTCCGCCTGCTGCAGGGCTTCTCGACCGGCGGCGAGTACGGCGGCGCCTCCACCTTCATCGCCGAGTACGCGCCCGACAAGCGGCGCGGGTTCTTCGGCAGCTTCCTGGAGCTGGGCACGCTGGCCGGGTACACCGGTGCCGCGAGCCTCGTGACCGCGCTGACGGCCTGGCTGGGCAGCGACACCATGGACGCCTGGGGCTGGCGCATCCCGTTCCTCGTCGCGGCGCCGCTCGGCATCGTCGGTATCTACCTGCGGCTGAAGCTGGACGACACGCCCGCCTTCCTCCAGCTGCAGGAATCCAACGTCCACATCTCGGAGGCGGCGACCGCGGTGGAGACCACCGCCCGGGGCGACCTCGCGAAGATCTTCCGCACGCACTGGCGCATGCTGATCCTGTGCATCGCGCTGGTCGGCGCGTACAACATCACCGACTACATGCTGCTGTCGTACATGCCGACGTACCTGTCGGACGAGCTGCACTACAGCGAGAGCCACGGGCTGATGATCCTGGTCGCGACGATGGTGCTGCTGATGCTGATCATCAACCAGGTGGGCCGGCTCTCCGACCGCTTCGGCCGCAAGCCGCTGCTCATGACCGGCATGATCGGCTTCTTCGTGCTGTCCGCCCCGGCCTTCGTCCTGGTGCAGGAGGGCAGCCTGCTCGCCGTCTCGGCCGGCATGCTGATGCTCGGCCTGTCCCTGGTCTGCCTGCTCGGCACAATGTCGGCGGCGCTTCCGGCGATGTTCCCGACCAATGTCCGGTACGGGTCCCTGTCGGTCGGTTACAACCTGTCGGCCTCCCTGTTCGGCGGCACCACGCCGCTGGTCATCACCGCCCTGATCAGCGTGACCGGTTCCGACATGATGCCCGCGTACTACGCCATGGCCGCCGCCCTCGTCGGTGTCGTGGCCGTGGCCTGCATGAAGGAGACGGCGCAGCAGCCCCTGGAGGGGTCGCCGCCGTCGGTGCAGACCGACGAGGAGGCTGCGGAGATCGTCGAGGCGCAGGCGCCGACGCCGAAGTTCTGACCGCACCGAGGTGCCGGGGTCCCGACCCCACGACGCGGCCGCGGGCCGGGCACGTCCGGTTCCGGACGGCCCGGCCCGCACCTACACTGGCAGCCCGGCAGACGCCGGTTGACCAGTGAGAACACGGCGACGAGCCGTCCCGCCGGGGTGAGGAGCGACGCCTTGTTCTACTACGTCCTCAAATACGTGCTGCTGGGCCCTCTGCTGCGGCTGCTCTTCCGTCCCCGGATCGAGGGCCTGGACCACGTCCCGGCGTCGGGGGCGGCCATCGTCGCGGGAAACCACCTCTCCTTCTCGGACCACTTCCTGATGCCCGCCGTGCTCCGGCGCCGCATCACCTTCCTCGCCAAGGCCGAGTACTTCACCGGCCCGGGCCTCAAGGGCCGGCTGACCGCGTTCTTCTTCCGCAGCGCCGGGCAGATCCCCGTGGACCGCTCCGGCAAGGAGGCGGGCCGGGCCGCGATCCGCGAGGGCCTGGGCGTCCTGTCCGGGGACGAGCTGCTCGGCATCTATCCGGAGGGCACCCGCTCGCACGACGGGCGGCTCTACAAGGGCAAGGTCGGGGTCGCGGTGATGGCGCTGCGGGCCGGGGTGCCGGTGGTGCCCTGCGCGATGATCGGCACCTTCGAGGCGCAGCCCCCGGGCCGGAAGATCCCCAGACTGCACCCCGTGGTGATCCGGTTCGGCGAACCGCTGGACTTCTCCCGCTACGAAGGGCTGGAGGGCGAGAAGGCCGTGCTGCGCGCCGTCACCGACGAGATCATGTACGCGATCCTGTCGCTGTCCGGGCAGGAGTACGTGGACCGGTACGCGGCCGACGTGAAGGCCGAGGAGGCCGAGAAGACGGCGAAGGGGCCGAGGTTCCCCCGGCGACCGCACCGGTAGGGCGCCCGGTACCGCGTCTGCCGTCGGCAGAAGAACGTGCCCGACGGCCGGACCTGCGCCTACGGTCGCCGCCATGACACGTGCTGTGGTACTCGGAGCGAGCGGACAGATCGGACGGGTGGCCGTGGGGGCGCTGGCCCGGGACGGCTGGGAGGTGACGGCCCTCTCGCGGAGCGGCGGCCGGGACGCGGGCTGGCCCGAGGAGGTGCGCGCGGAGACGTGCGACCGGGAGGACGACGCGGCCCTGTCCGCGGCGGTCGGCGACGGTTGCGACGTCCTCGTGGACATGGTGGCGTTCGGGGAGGGCCACGCGCGGCAGCTGGTCTCGCTCGCCGGACGGGTCGGCTCGGCGGTGGTGATCTCCAGCATGTCGGTCTACGAGGACGACAAGGGCCGCAACTTCGACACGCAGGCCGAACCGGACGGCTTCCCGGAGTACCCGGTACCGGTCACCGAGGAGCAGCGGACGGTTCCTCCGGGCGACACGTCGTACATCACCCGCAAGACGGCACTGGAGCGGGAACTTCTCGCGGCGGGCGACCGGCTGCCGGTCACGCTGCTGCGCGCGGGCGCGGTCCACGGGCCGTACTGCCGCACCCCGCGCGAGCTGTACTTCGTCAAGCGCAACCTGGACGGCCGGCGACGGCGCGTCCTCGCGTACGGCGGTGCGAGCCGCTTCCACCCGGCGAGCGTGCACAACATCGCCGAGCTGATCCGGCTGGCGGCGCCGCGGCCGGGCACGCGCGTCCTGAACGCGGTCGACGAAGAGGCGCCGACAGTCGCGGAGATCGGGGCGGCGATCGACGCGGTGATGGGCGTGGAGACCGAGGACGTGCTGCTGGACGGTCCGCCGGCGGGCGGCGTGGGCGACACTCCGTGGTCGGTGCCCGTACCGGTCGTGTGCGACATGACGGCGGCGCGGCGGGAGCTGGGCTACCGCCCGGTGGTGGAGTACGCCGAGACCCTGCCGGAGACGGTCGCGTTCATCGAGGAGCGGCTGGCCGGGCGGGACTGGCGGGAGGCGTACCCGAAGATGTCCGCGAACTACGGCGACCTCTTCGACTACGCGGCGGAGGACGCCTGGCTGGCGGCACGGCGGGCGTGAGGACGAGGGAGGGGCGGCCGGATCGGTCCGGCCGCCCCTCCCCCCCCCCGTGGTGCCTCGCAGGCGTTACGGCTTGGGCGTGGCGTGCGGGGCGCAGGTCACGTCCCTGGCGTCCACCTTCCCGGTGAGCAGGTAGGTGTCGACCCGGTCGTTGACGCACGGGTTGACCAGGCCGGTCACACCGTGCGAACCGGCGTCCCGTTCGGTGATCAGGCGCGATCCCTCGAACCGCTGGTGCAGTTCGACGGCGCCTTCGTACGGGGTGGCCGCGTCCCGCTCGGACTGGACGATCAGCACCGGGGGAAGTCCCTTGCCGGTCTTGACGTCCACCGGGGTGTGCTGCTTGACCGGCCAGGTGGCGCACGGCAGGTTCATCCAGGCGTTGGCCCAGGTCATGAACGGGTGGTCGCGGTGCAGCCGGGTGTTGTCCCGGTCCCACTTGCGCCAGTTCGTGGGCCACTTGGCGTCGGCGCACTCGACGGCGGTGTAGACGGCGTTGCCGTTCTCCGCGGAGGCGTTGCCCGCGGTGTCGGTGAGGTCGGGGGCGGCGGCGTCGACGAGGGCCTGGGTGTCACCGGCGACGTACTTGCTGAAGACCGTCGCGACCGGCACCCACGCCGAGTCGTAGTACGGGGCGCTCTGGAAGAAGGAGATCAGCTCCGCCGGGCCGACGACCCCGCCGAGGGGCTCCTCCTTGGCGGTGGCGCGCAGCTTCAGCCACTGCTCCTGGACCTCGGCGCGGGTGTCGCCGAGGTGGAAGGTCGCGTCGTTCTCCGCGACCCAGTCCTGCCAGTCCTTCCAGCGTTGCTCGAAGGCGACGTCCTGGTCCAGGTTGGCCTGGTACCAGATCTTCTCGCGGGACGGGTTGACGACGCTGTCGACGACCATCCGGCGCACGTGGTCCGGGAAGAGGGTGCCGTAGACCGCGCCGAGGTAGGTGCCGTAGGAGACGCCGAGGTAGTTGAGCTTCTTCTCGCCGAGGGCGGCACGGATGACGTCGAGGTCGCGCGCGGTGTTCGGCGTCGTCATGTGCGGCAGCATCCAGCCGCTGCGCTCGTGGCAGCCCTCGGCGTACTCGCGGGCCAGCTTGCGCTGGGCGCGCTTGTCGGCCTCGGAGTCGGGCACGGGGTCCATCTTGGGTGCCTTGACGAACTCCTGCGGGTCGACGCAGGAGATGGGCGTGGACTTGCCGACGCCGCGCGGGTCGAAGCCGACGAAGTCGTACGCCTTCGCCGCCTTCGCCCATACGGCGCTCTTGCTCGTCACGCGGGCCGGGAAGCGCAGGCCGGAGCCGCCGGGGCCGCCGGGGTTGTAGATGAGCGCGCCCTGGCGCTCGGCCTTCGTGCCGGTGTTGCCGATGCGGTCCACGGCGATCTCGATCTGCTTGCCGAACGGCTCGGCGTAGTCGAGCGGCACCGTGACGTAGCCGCACTGGATGGGCTTGGGCAGGTTCCAGTCGGCGGGGCAGTCCTGCCAGTCGACGCCGGCCTTCGCGGCGCGGGCCGCGGCGATGGCGGCTCCCCTGGCCTCCCGGTCCCCGCCCTTGGCGTTCCCCTGGCCGGTCGACGGAGCGGCGCTCGCGGCGGGCGCCGTGACGGCGCCGGCTATCAGGGTGGCGGTGACGAGCGCGCCGGCCGTGCCGAGCGCCGCCGTCCTCCGCCCCAGTCTGCTCTTCCTCAAGTGGCCCTCCCCGTACGTGTTCGCGACAAGTACGGGGATCTTCGCGGCTGTGCGTTCCCTGAGAACAGAGGCAGTACTACTTCTTTGCCAATCCGATAAACGGATATGGGCGTTCGGTCGGCGGGCCTCAGCCCAGCGTGGCCAGCCCCGCCTCCAGCAGCCGCCTGAGCCGCAGCCCGTCCGGCGCCACGGCCGTCACCAGCGCGGCGGGCCCGGCGAGCGGCAGCACGGCCGCGCCCTCCGCGAAGGCGCTCGCCCGCGGCGGCTCGGCAGCGAACTCCGGCCGTACGACGACCAGCTGGCCCACGGCACGGTGTCCCGCCAGCCCGGCGGGGCCGTCCCAGCCACCCGGCGCGCCCGAACCGCAGGCCAGCTCCTGGTCGAGGACGCACCGGCCGGCGACCCGTACGGTCAGACGGCTGCTGAGCCGTCCGGGTTCCTCACCGGACCGCCCGAGCATCTGCTCCTCGCGCAGCAGCAGCCGCCCCGTGGCGGCGAGGTCGACGCGGGTGGCGACGGAGAGGTCGCTGCCGTACGCGGAGATCAACTGCTCCGGCAGCCAGCGCAGTTCCGCGTCGTCTCCGACGGTGAGCCGCACGTCGTAGCGGGCCCCGGCCTTGTCCTGGCCCGGCAGGGCGAGCGTGGCGGCGGCCGAGCCGACCCGCAGCCGGGCACCCTCGGCCGCCTCGGCGGTCACCGTGAAGTGGTCACCGCCCAGCGGCCCGCTCATCGCACCGACGAGCATGACGTGGGCCTCGGCACCGCTCCCCCGGGTCCGCCGCACCGCGAGCGGGCCCTCGCCCTCCAGCACGGGCAGGGCGGTGCCGCCCCGCCCGTCACCGCGGGCGAGGACGCGCGCCCTGGCCCGTACGCCGGCCGGGGTCGTCACGCGGTCCACGCGGCGATCCGGGCGCGCACCCAGTCGGCCACGTCCCGCACCCCGTCCTCACTCCGCAGCGACTGCAGCACCACGGGCAGTTCACCGCGCTGCGCCTTCGCGTCGGCCGCCATCCGCGCGAGGTCCGAGCCGACGTACGGGGCGAGGTCGGTCTTGTTGACGATCAGCAGGTCGGCGGTGCTGACGCCGGGCCCGCCCTTGCGCGGGATGTCGTCGCCGCCCGCCACGTCGATCACGAAGATCTGGGCGTCGACGAGGCCCTTGGAGAAGGTGGCGGTCAGGTTGTCGCCCCCGGACTCCACCAGGACGAGGTCCAGCGGCCCGACCTCCTCCTCCAGGTCCTCGACCGCTTCGAGGTTGGCGGAGATGTCGTCCCGGATCGCGGTGTGCGGGCAGGCGCCCGTCTCCACGGCGCTGATCCGCTCCGGCGGCAGTACCGCCTCGCGGAGCAGGAACTCGGCGTCCTCGCGGGTGTAGATGTCGTTGGTGACTACGGCGAGGGACAGCTCCGCGCGCAGCGCCCGGCAGAGCGCGGCGACGGTCGCGGTCTTGCCCGACCCGACGGGCCCGCCGAGCCCGATACGCAGGGCACGGCGGGTGCCGTCGGGCCGGTGGGCGTCGGCGGAGACGGCGGGGGTGGTGGTGTGGTGATCACCAAGATGCACGATACGGCTCCTATGAAAGCTGAGGCCGGCTGACGCAGCCCGTCCGGCGTTCGAGGACGAGGCCGTTCAGGGCCGAAGGGGGGGCCAGGGGGGCGGAGCCCCCTGGCGGGGTCGAAGGGGCAGAGCCCTGGATTCGGGAACGGGAAAGGGCGGCGGGGGCGGAAGAACCCCTCTACGAGGCGAACAACCGCACAGCCCAGGCGGCATGCGCCTCCGCCCCGATCTCCAGCAACGGCGCGGACCGCGCGGGCAGCACGTCGACCCCCTCGGTCACGGCCGCCCGCCCCGCGTCCACGGCGTCCCGCGCCACCCGGTCCAGGTCGGGCGCGAGCCGCGCGAGTACGCCGGTCGCGTCGAACGGGTCGAGCGAGAGCAGCCGCACCACGGCTGTGGCCGGCCCGCTCACGCCCTCGTAGGCGGAGCAGTACGCCGCGTCCAGCGGCCCGAGCCCGGCCGCGCGGGCGGTCAGCCCCATGACGACCGGCTGGTGGGCGCCCTTCGGGAACCGCCGCGCCAGCGCGTCGAGTTCGGGATGCGGCCAGGTCGCCCGGGCCGCCCGCATGAGCTGCCGGCCGAGTCTGCGCGCCGCCACCCGCAGGGCGGGCGAGGGCGTACGTGCGTCCGCGGCGAGGTCGAGTTCCCCGGGGTCGGCGCCGAGGGACGCCGCCGCCGCGAGCGATGCCGCCACGGCCCCGCTCGTGTGCAGCCGCCCCCGGCAGAACTCCTCCAGGCTCGCGGCGTCGGTGATGTGTCCCGCCCGGACGGCGGCCTCCGCCCCGCCGGAGTGGGCGTGCCCTCCGGCGGGGAAGCGGCCGTCCGCGAGGACGAGCAGTGCTGCGCGGCTCATGACGCCGCTCAGAAGAGGAAGTACCGCTGCGCGAGCGGCAGTTCGGCGACGGGCGCGGGATCGACGAGCTCGCCGTCGATGGTCACAGCGAAGGAGTCCGCGGCGACCTCGACGCGCGGCAGGGCGTCGTTCTGCCGCATGTCCGCCTTGGTACGGCCCCGGGTCGACCGGATGGGCACCAACTCCCGTCCGATGCCCAGGCGCTGCGGCAGCCCGTCCTCGATGGCCGCCTCGGCCACGAAGGCCACCGAGTTGGCGGCCGGAGCACTGCCCAGGGCGCCGAACATGGGGCGCGGCAGGACCGGCTGCGGGGTAGGGATGGAGGCGTTGGCGTCGCCCATCTGCGCGTACGCGATCTGTCCGCCCTTGAGGACCAGTTGCGGCTTCACGCCGAAGAACTTCGGGTCCCACAGCACCAGGTCGGCCAGCTTGCCGGTCTCCACGGAGCCGACCTCGTGCTCGATGCCCTGGGCGACGGCGGGGTTGATGGTGTACTTGGCGACATAGCGACGGGCGCGCAGGTTGTCGGCCCGGTGGTCACCGGGGAGGAATCCGCGCCGCCGCTTCATCACGTGCGCGGTCTGCCAGGTGCGCAGGATCACCTCGCCGATGCGGCCCATGGCCTGGGCGTCCGACGACATGATGGAGATCGCCCCCATGTCGTGGAGGATGTCCTCGGCCGCGATGGTGCTCGGCCGGATGCGGGACTCGGCGAAGGCCAGGTCCTCGGGGACCGCCGGGTTCAGGTGGTGGCAGACCATCAGCATGTCGAGGTGTTCCTCGACGGTGTTGACGGTGTGCGGCCTGGTCGGATTGGTGGACGCCGGCAGCATGTTGGGCAGCGAGACGGCCGTGATCATGTCAGGTGCGTGGCCGCCGCCGGCGCCCTCGACGTGGAAGGCGTGCAGGGTGCGGCCGGCGACGGCGTCGAAGGTGTCGCCGACGAATCCGGCCTCGTTGAGGGTGTCGGTGTGGACGGCGAGCTGGACGCCGGACTCCTCGCACACGTCCAGGCAGGCGGAGATCACCGCGGGCGTCGCGCCCCAGTCCTCGTGGATCTTGAAGCCGAGGATGCCGGCGCGCAGTTGGTCGCGCATGGACTCCTTGGACATCGTGCTGCCCTTGCCCAGGAAGCCGATGTTGACGGGGCTGGCCTCCAGGGCGGCGAACATCCGCGCGAGGTGCCAGGAGCCGGGCGTGACGGTCGTCGCCTTGCTGCCCTCGGCGGGACCCGTGCCGCCGCCGATGAGGGTGGTGATGCCGGAGGCGAGCGCCTCGTCGACGGCGACCGGCGAGATGAAGTGGACGTGGGTGTCGATGCCGCCCGCGGTGATGATCTTGCCGTTGCCCGCGATGACCTCCGTCTCGGGACCGATGACGAGGTCGGGGTGGACACCGTTCATGGTCTCCGGGTTGCCGGACTTGCCGATGCCGGTGATGCGGCCGTCGCGGATGCCGATGTCCGCCTTGACGATGCCCCAGTGGTCGATGATCAGGGCACCGGTGACAACGGTGTCGGGGGCTCCGTCGGCGCGGGTGGCACGGGACTGGCCCATGGACTCGCGCAGCACCTTGCCGCCACCGAAGACGGCTTCGTCGCCGGAGCGGCCGGGGCCGCCCGAGCGGTCCTCCTCGATCTCCACGAGGAGGTCGGTGTCGGCGAGGCGGACGCGGTCACCGGTGGTCGGGCCGAACAGGTCGGCGTAGGCGGTACGGGTCAGTTCAGGCATCGAGGGCACCTCCGGTCTCGCCGCGCAGACCCACGACGACGCGGGCGCCCGCGAGGGGGACGAGTTCCACGTCGACCGGGATGCCCGGCTCGAACCGGACGGCGGTGCCGGCGGCGATGTGCAGCCGCCTGCCGCGGGCCGCGCCGCGGTCGAAGTCGAGACCGGGGTTGGCCTCGGCGAAGTGGTAGTGGGAGCCGACCTGGACGGGCCGGTCGGCGGTGTTGAGCACGGTCAGACGGACGCTCGGGCGTCCCTCGTTGAAGGCGACCGGCTCGTCGGCGAAGAGGATCTCTCCGGGAATCATGGCTGCCGTCCCCGTCAGATGATCGGATCGTGGACGGTGACCAGCTTGGTGCCGTCGGGGAAGGTGGCCTCGACCTGCACGTCGTGGATCATCTCGGGGATCCCCTCCATGACCTCGTCGCGCTGGATCAACTTGCGCCCGGAGGCCATGAGTTCACCGACCGTACGGCCGTCCCGGGCACCTTCGAGGATGTGTGAGGTGATCAGGGCGACCACCTCGGGATGGTTGAGCTTCACACCGCGAGCGCGGCGCTTCTCGGCCACGTCCGCGGCCACATGGATGAGCAGTCGTTCCTGCTCGTGCGGGGTCAGTTGCATTTACCACCTCACAGGGCATGACGCCAGGACCGGGCGTCCGGCTGCCGCGTCCACCGCGACGGCTCTAGATGTAACACACATGAATGCGCCGCAATGCACACGCCGGTGTTCAAAAACCGCAGGTGGATAGGGGTGGAGAGTAGGGCTACAGTGTTTCCGTCACGTCACCCTTTCTTGACCGACTGATTACCGGTGCCGTCGGCGGCCTCCCGCATGCTCAACAGCCCTCGCACGCCCTCCTGGAGCGCCTCCGGGGAGAAGCTGCCGAACAGCGCGTACTGGGCCCCGAAGCCCTGCACCGTCGCCATCAGCGTCCGGGCCACGGCGTCCGGGTCGACGTCGTCGCGCATCATGCCCGCTTCCTGGTAGCGGGCGACGACCTTGGCCCAGGACGCCAGGACCTTGGCGAAGCCCTCGTCCAGCAGGGCGGAGAGCGTCTCGTTGCGCAGCGTCTCGGTCCAGGCCTGGATCATGAGGCGCGGGAACAGCCACTGGTCGTCGTCCGTCAGCGCCGGCCGCTCCCGCGCCATGTGCTCCAGCGTGCGGGCGATGAGTTCGTCGGGCATGGCCGGCGGGTCCTCCTGCGCGGCACGCTCGTACACGTCCCGGATGGCGCCCAGGACCTCGGCGACGATGGCCTCGATCAGCTCCTCCTTGCCGCCGAAGTAGCGGTAGACGGCTCCCGCCGAGAGGTCGACCTCTTTCAGCACGTCCTGCATCGACGTGGCGTGGAAGCCGTTGCGGGCGAAGCAGAGCGCGGCGCCGTCGAGGATCTGCCGGCGGCGGGCGTCGAGGTGTTCCTGGGATACGCGGGCCATGAAGCCCAACCTAAAACGAACGTTCCTTCTTGACAAGGCGCCGCGGACGGTCGCACGGTGGTGACATAACCAAAACGAACGATCCTTCTTTTTGAGGAGTCCTCATGGACACTCGTCGCGTGATCGGTGTGATCGTCCTGGTCCCGGTCCTGGTGGCGCTGGCCCTGTGGGCCTTCGCCTGGCCGGCCTCCCGTACCGCACCCCGCGACCTGCCGCTCGGGGTGGCGGGTCCGCCCGCCGCGGTCGCCCAGGTGGAACAGCGGCTCACCCAGCGCGAGGGCGCCTTCGAGATCCACCGCTACGCCGACGAGGCCGCGGCCCGCGACGCCGTCGAGGACCGGACCGTCTACGGCGCGGTGGTGGCCGGCGGCAAGGACCCGAAGCTCCTCACGGCCTCCGCGGCGAGCCCCACCGTCGCCCAGCTGTTGCGGCAGGCGGTGACCGGGCAGGCGTCCGCCGCGGGGGCCCCGGTCCAGGTCGTCGACGTGGTGCCCGCACCCGGCGCGGATCCGCGCGGCGCGGCCCTGAGCGCGAGCGTGCTGCCGCTGGCGCTGGCCGGAATCGCGACGGGCGCGGTGGTGACCCTGCTGGGGCTGCGCGGCGCCCGCGCGGCCGTCGCCCTGGTCGGCGCCGCCGCGCTGACCGGCCTGGTCGCGGCGGCGATCGCGCACAGCTGGCTCGGGGCGGTCACCGGGGACTGGTGGACCGTGGCCGGCGTGTTCGGACTGTCGGTCCTGGCCGTGGGCGCGGGCACCGCCGGGCTGGCGGCACTGCTCGGCCGCGCGGGTCTCGCGCTGAGCGGAGCGGTGATGATGCTGCTGGGGAACCCCTTCTCGGGAGCCTCCTCGGCGCCGGAGCTCCTGCCCCAGCCGGCCGGGGCGATCGGCCAGTGGCTGCCGCCGGGCGCGGGCGCCTCACTGCTGCGATCGGTGTCGTTCTTCGACGGTGCCGCCGCCACCGGCCCCGCACTGACACTCACCTGGTGGACGCTGCTGGGCCTGGGTGCGGTCGTGGTGGGCGGGGCCCTGGGGCGCCGCACGCGCGGTGACGCACCGGCACCGGACGGGGCACCGGCTCCGGCCCCGGTCGCCTGAGCCCGACTCATACGCCGTGACCCTCGGCCACCGGGCCGGGGGCACGGCTCGTCGACGCACGCACCGGCCCCGTCGGCCCGTCCCGGCGGGCGGGCCACGACTCCTAGGACGGGTTCGGCCCCCGGCGTTCCGCCGCGATGCCGAAGCGATGGCCCTCCCGGGGCGCGGAGGCGGCGGTGTCGCCGACGCGCGAGACCGAGGTGGCCACCCGGTCCCCGGGGGGATCCTGCGGGGCCTCCAGTCGCTCGAGGTCGGCGGCGGAGACCAGGGCGACGAGAGGCTTGCCGTGTCTGGTCACGACGACCCGCTCACCGCCGTACACCACCCGGTTGATCAGGTCGGCGAGCTCAGCCCTGGCTTGCGTCACCGGAATCTCGTAGGCCATGGCCCCAGCTTACGGTTCGGGCCCCGGCGACCGGCCGCGCCACCGAGCGGCGGCGAACACCGCCCGCCGTCGGCCCGACGCCCCGCTGCCGGCGAACCCGTTCCCTCTCGGCACTCTCCTCACTCGACGTACGTCCTGTACATTTTTTACAGAGACAACGCAGCCGGCGACGGTTCTGTCACGCCTGCCACGAGGAGGGGTTCGTCATGACCCGCCCGTCCGCCCGCCACGCCCTGCCCGAGTTCACCGAGCGCACCGGTGCCGGGCCGGCCCTGACCGGACCCGTTCAGGGGCAGGCCAGCGACCTGGCCATCCAGGCCGACGAGTTGACCCGCGTCCGTGGCCTCCTGGAGGAGATCCTCGTTCGGCACACCGGCCGCACCCCGGAGCAGGTGAGCGCGGACATCGGGCGGGACACGATCCTGGACGCGCGGCAGGCCCTGGAGTACGGCCTGGTGGACCGGATCGTGCCCGGCCGCGGGGTCGCGCCCGGCACGCCCGGCGCGAGGTGAGCCGCCGATGCTGCCCCCGGAACCGCCTCCGCTGCCCGCCCTCACCCGCGCCGAGGCCGAACTGATCGACCGCTACCTGGAGGTCGTCGACCTGCTCGGACGCATCAACCCGACCCTGGACGGCGAGCGGCGCACGGCGCGGGTCAGCCTCCCGCCGGGTCCCGGCACTTGAGCGGCGCGGCGCCGAAACGGACCAAACGGCGTACCCCCTTTCGGCGTAGGAACACCTCCGATTTCCGGCTGCCCGGGCTTGCGCAAACCTCGTGCCCAGAAGCCGGAACGATTCACTCCGCCGCTGGTCCCGGCATCGCCACCGCACCCGACGGGGGGTCGAACAGAGAACCGTCCACCCGAACGGGTGAGTGGTGAGTAACAACACAAAGGGCACGTTCCGTTGGGAATTTCCCCCCGGGCGGGACAAGATCCGTGACTGACGACAAGCCCCCGCCGCAGCGGCGGGGCGGTCCGGGCGGACGCCGAGTCCTGCCGCCGCCCGGACGACCGGTCGACAGGAGTGGATCGGCAGGAGTGGAGGACCCGAGCACGACGGGTCGCCGGAACGGTCGCCTCCGTGAGGCAGGCACCGGGCCGAGCAGCCCTTGGGGTGAAGCCGCACCCGTGCGGCCGGGCAACTTCGCCAGCCCGAATCCGACAGGTCATCCTTCACAGGCGGCTGACGAAGGGTTGCGCATGTCTGCGCTCAATCGAGTCCCGTCGCTGATGGTCCGTGCCGGTACGGCCTCCGCTCTCACCCTCGCCGCAGTGGGCGGCTCCGTCGTGGTTCCCGGTGTCGCCTCCGAGGCGGCCGCCGCGAGCCACGCGACGAAGGCGCTCCAGATCGCGGCCTCCAAGAAGGGTTCACCCTACAAATGGGGCGCCACCGGACCAAGCAGGTTCGACTGCTCCGGGCTGACGCTGTACTCGTTCAAGAAGGCCGGCAAGAAGCTGCCGCGCACCGCGGCCCAGCAGTACAACAAGACCCGGCACATCTCGGCCAAGAACCGCAAGGTCGGCGACCTGGTCTTCTTCCACTCGGGCCGCAGTGTCTACCACGTCGGCATCTACGCCGGGAAGGGAAAGATCTGGCACGCCCCGAAGACCGGGGACGTGGTGCGCCTGCAGAAGATCTGGACCGGCAGCGTCTGGTACGGCCGGGTCAAGTAGCCCGCCCGGGAAGGGCGACGGTGTCCTGACGCGCCGTCGCCCTTCCCGGGTGCCGGGTACGCGCGCGCCCGGTGCCCGCGGTCACCGCCGGGGCTCCTGACGTCCCGCGCTCCGCCCCACGGCCGCGGCCGGTTCGGGAGTCACCGGACGATCCGGCGGCGTCCAGGGAAGTTCGATGGAGACGGTCTTGCCCCCCTCGCGCGTGGGGCGCACTCTCAGCCTGCCGCCGCACTCCGCCGCCAGCCAGCGAATGATCACCATGCCCCGGCCGTTGTCCTGCTGGACGGCGGCCGGCAGGCGTTTGGGGAAACGCGGATGGCTGTCGGTGACGCCGACGCGCAGCCACTCGTCGTGGTCGAGCACGAGGTCCACCGTGAAGGTGGGCGACTGGCCGAAGGTGTGCTGGACCGCGTTGGTCGCCAGCTCGGAGACGACGAGCCGGACGGTCTCGGACACCTCCGCCTCCGCCGGCAGGCCCCACTCCTCCAGCGTGCCGACCACGTAGGTCCGCGCGGCGGCCACCGAGGCCGGATCGCTCGGCAGAGTGACGGATGCTTCCAGATGGTCTGCCATGGCGACGTCGTCCCTTTCCCACGGGACCGCAGTCCGACACGGAGCGGATGGTTCGAGTACGGTCCCGGACTGGTGCTTCGCCGCCAGAGTGCCATCACCGGGGCGATGGAGGGTGGCGATCCACCAACATATGCATATATCTGTCGCTCGAAGCGGTGAACTCTGCGACGGCAGAGCGTATTCGGGCGGCTCATAAGGAGTAAGGAGTGGTCCATGCAGCACGGTCCCGTGGTGCGCCGCCGGAAGCTGGGCGCCGAACTGCGCGCCCTGCGGACGTCGGCGGGGATCACCAGCGGTGAGGCGGCCCGGCTGGTGGGCTGGCACCAGTCGAAGGTCAGCCGGATCGAGACCGGCACGAGCGGGGCGAAACCCGCCGACGTGCGGTTACTGCTGGACGCCTACGGTGTGGACGACGCCCAGTTGCGGGAGTTGCTGGTGGTGCTGGCCGGCACCGACGAGCCGGGCGGCCGCAACCACTGGTGGCACGCCTATCGCGGGGTGCTCCCGCCGACCTACCGCGACTTCATCAGCCTGGAGTCCCAGGCGAGCGCGATGCGCACACTGGAGACCACGGTGGTCCCCGGCCTGCTGCAGACGCCGGGAGACCACGGTGGTCCCCGGCCTGCTGCAGACGCCGGAGTACGCCCGCGCGGTGACGCGCGCCGCGGTGGACGGACTGCCCGAGGAGCGGCTGGACACGTTGGTGGAGGTCCGGCTGGCCCGGCAGGACGTGCTGCGGGCCGAGCCGCCCCTGGAGCTGAGCGCGGTCCTGGACGAGGCGGTACTGCGCCGCGAGGTGGGCGGTCCGGAGGTCATGGCCCGTCAGCTGGACCGACTGGTCGAGGCCGCGCGCCTGCCCCATGTCCGGCTCCGGGTACTCCCGTTCGCCGCCGGGGCGCACATCGGCGTCACCGGCCCTTTCGTAATCTTCTCATTTTCGAACACTTCTGATCTCGACGTGGTTGTTCTCGACCACTTGACGAGTAGCCTGCATCTCGAACGGAAAGAAGACCTAGAGGCCTATACCGAGGCCTTCAACGCCCTTCTGGTTCATGCCCTTTCGCCCGAGGACTCGTTGGACTTCATCGCCGCGACCGCGGCAGGCGCGTAAGGAGGCACCATGTCAGGCACCACGTCAGGCTCCGCGACGGAACGTGTGCGGAGCGTCCCCGTCAGTACCGAGCTGTCCGGTCTGCGGTGGCTGCGCAGCAGCTACAGCACCGGAGCGAACAACTGTGTGGAGACGGCCCGGCCGTCGTCCGGTCCCTGGACCGGACTGCTCGCCGTGCGCGACTCCAAGGTCCCGGCGGGACCCGCGCTGCTCTTCTCCCCCGGGAGCTGGGCGTCGTTCACCGCCGCGGTCCACCGCGACTGATCCGGCCGGGCATCGGGCGGCGCACGGCCGTGTCACGCCGACTCATGGTCGCGTTTCGCCGATGACCCGTACCGCGCGTTCGATCTGTTCCCCGGAGAGGTCCGCACGAGCGGTCAGCCTGAGCCGTGAGATGCCGTCGGGCACGGAAGGAGGTCGGAAGCAGCCCACGGCCAGGCCGGCCGCACGGCAGTCGGCCGCCCACCGTACGGCCCCCTCCGGGGAGGGGGCGCGCACCGAGACGACGGCGGCGTCCGGCCGTACCGCCTGGAGCCCGATGGCGGTCAGCCGGGCGTGCAGTTCCGCCGCCACCGCCCGCGCCCGCGCCGCCCGTTCGGGCTCGCGGCGCAGCAGTCCGAGCGCCGCCAGCGCCCCGCCCGCCGCCGCGGGAGCCAGTCCGGTGTCGAAGATGAACGTCCGGGCCGCGTTGACCAAGTGGTCGATCACCCGGGCGGGACCGAGCACGGCACCGCCCTGACTGCCGAGCGACTTGGACAGCGTCACCGTCACCACGACGTCGTCGGCGCCCGCGAGACCCACCGCCTGCGCGGCCCCGCGCCCGCCCTCGCCGAGCACCCCGAGACCGTGGGCGTCGTCGACGACCAGACCGGCCCCGAACTCCCGGCACACCTCCGCGAGTCCGGCCAGCGGCGCCGCGTCTCCGTCGACCGAGAAGACCGTGTCGGACACGGTGACGGCGTCACCGTCGTGCGTCGCCAGCGCCTTTCGCACGGCGTCCGGGTCGGCGTGCGCGACGACCTGGGTCGTTCCGCGCGCCAGCCGGCAGCCGTCGATCAGCGAGGCGTGGTTGCCCGCGTCGGAGACGACGAGGGAGCCGTGCGGGGCCAGCGCGGTGACCGCGGCGAGGTTGGCCGCGTAGCCGGAGGAGAAGACGAGCGCGGCCTCGAAGCCGCAGAAGTCGGCGAGTTCGCGTTCGAGCTCGGTGTGCAGTTCGGTCGTCCCGGTCACCAGCCGGGAGCCGGTCGCCCCGGCGCCCCAGCCCCGCGCGGCCCGCGCCGCGCCCTCGGTGACCTCCGGGTGCCGGGCCAGTCCGAGGTAGTCGTTGCTCGCCAGGTCCAGCAGCGGCGAGTCGGCCGGCCGGGGGCGCAGAGTCCGTACGAGGCCCGCCCGGCGGCGCGCCAGGGCCTGCTCGTCGATCCAGCCGAACGCCATGGATCGGTCCTCCGTCGGTTTTGTAGGCAGTGGACAGACGATAGCGGTACCGCCACCCCCGCGAGGTGTGGCAATACCCACACGGTGATCTGTCAGTGTTGTGCAAACTCTCCTTGGCCCCGGGTGGCCCCTTAGGACAGGATCGGCTCTCATGGACCTGCTGAACACGCTGGTGGACAAGGGGCTTCGGCGCGAGTCGCCGACCCGCGAGGAGGCCCTTGCCGTCCTCGCCACTTCCGACGACGACCTGCTCGATGTGGTGGCCGCGGCCGGCAAGGTGCGCCGGCACTGGTTCGGCCGACGGGTGAAGCTCAACTACCTCGTCAACCTCAAGTCGGGCCTGTGTCCCGAGGACTGCTCCTACTGCTCGCAGCGGCTCGGCTCCAAGGCCGAGATCCTGAAGTACACCTGGCTCAAGCCCGACCAGGCCTCGCAGGCCGCCGCGGCGGGCGTGGCCGGGGGCGCCAAGCGGGTGTGCCTGGTGGCCAGCGGGCGCGGGCCGACCGACCGGGACGTGGACCGGGTCTCGGACACCATCAAGGCCATCAAGGAGCAGAACGAGGCCGTCGAGGTGTGCGCCTGCCTGGGCCTGCTCTCCGACGGCCAGGCGGAGCGGCTGCGCGAGGCCGGCGCCGACGCCTACAACCACAACCTCAACACGTCCGAGGCGACGTACGGGGACATCACGACCACGCACACGTACGCCGACCGGGTGGACACGGTCAACAAGGCGCACGCCGCCGGGCTGTCCGCCTGCTCCGGGCTGATCGCGGGCATGGGCGAGAGCGACGAGGACCTGGTCGACGTGGTCTTCTCGCTGCGCGAACTGGACCCGGACTCGGTGCCGGTCAACTTCCTGATCCCGATGGAGGGCACGCCGCTCGCCAAGGAGTGGCACCTCACCCCGCAGCGTTGCCTGCGCATCCTGGCGATGACGCGGTTCGTCTGCCCGGACGTCGAGGTGCGCATCGCGGGCGGGCGCGAGGTCCACCTGCGCACGATGCAGCCGCTCGCCCTGCACCTGGCCAACTCCATCTTCCTCGGCGACTACCTCACCAGCGAGGGGCAGGCGGGCCGGGCGGACCTGGAGATGATCGCGGACGCGGGGTTCGAGGTGGAGGGCGCCGGAGAGGTGACGCTGCCGGAGCACCGGGTCGCGGGCCGGGGCGGGTGCGGGTCGCACGGGGAAGGCGGCGGCTGCGGGTCGCACGGGGAGAGCGGGGGCTGCGGGTCGTCGCACGAGGGCGGGAGCGTCTGCGGTTCCGTCCCGGCCGAAGGGGGCCGCGGCTCCGCCGCGCCCGCCGGACCGGCGGTGGCCGGCGAGCCCCGTACGGATCTGGTCGCCGTACGCCGCCGTGGAGCCGGAACGGATCTCGCGCCCAATGCCTGAGCCCGGACTGACCGTGGACGAGTTGCTGGCGCTCGACCGGCGGCACGTGTGGCATCCGTACGGCCCGATGCCAGGTCGGCAGGACCCGCTCGTCGTGGAGTCGGCGAGCGGGGTGCGGCTGCGGCCGGCCGACGGCTCGGGCGAACTGGTCGACGGCATGTCGTCCTGGTGGTCGGCGATCCACGGCTACAACCACCCGGTGCTCAACGAGGCCGCGCGCGAGCAGCTGGAGCGGATGAGTCACGTGATGTTCGGCGGGCTCACCCACGAGCCCGCCGTGCGGCTGGCGAAACTCCTTGTCGACATGTCGCCCGAAGGGCTGGAGCACGTCTTCCTCGCCGACTCCGGTTCGGTGTCGGTCGAGGTCGCCGTCAAGATGTGCCTGCAGTACTGGCGCTCGCTGGGCCGCCCGGACAAGCGCCGCCTGCTCACCTGGCGCGGTGGCTACCACGGCGACACCTGGCAGCCCATGTCGGTGTGCGACCCCGAGGGCGGGATGCACGAACTGTGGGCGGGCGTCCTGCCGCGCCAGGTCTTCGCGGACGCGCCGCCGGTCGAGTTCGAGGAGACGTACGCGGACCGTCTGCGGTCACTGATCGAACGGCACGCCGACGACCTGGCCGCGGTGATCGTCGAGCCGGTGGTGCAGGGCGCGGGCGGGATGCGCTTCCACTCCCCCGCGTATCTGCGGGTGCTGCGGGAGGCGTGCGACGCGCACGACGTGCTGCTGGTGTTCGACGAGATCGCGACCGGTTTCGGGCGTACGGGCGCCCTCTTCGCGGCGGATCACGCGGCGGTGACGCCTGACGTGATGTGCGTGGGCAAGGCGCTGACCGGCGGCTATCTGACGATGGCGGCCACGCTGTGCACGTCCGAGGTGGCCGACGGGATCTCCCGGGGCGAGGTGCCGGTGCTGGCCCACGGACCGACGTTCATGGGCAATCCGCTGGCGGCGGCCGTGGCGTGCGCGTCGATCGGGCTGCTGCTCGGGCAGGACTGGCTCGCGGAGGTCAAGCGGATCGAGGCGGGACTGCGCGACGGTCTGGCGCCGGCCGCCGGACTGCCGGGCGTGACGGACGTACGCGTCCTCGGGGCGATCGGGGTGGTGCAGCTGGACCACGCCGTCGACATGAGGGCGGCGACGGCCGCGGCGGTGCGCGAGGGCGTGTGGCTGCGGCCGTTCCGCGACCTGGTCTACACGATGCCGCCGTACGTCACGGGCGACGCGGACGTGGCACGGATCGCCCGCGCGGTGTGCGCGGCGGCACGGGAGGGATGACATGCCGGTACTGGTGATCACGGGAACGGGCACGGAGATCGGCAAGACGGTCGTGACCGCCGCCGTAGCCGCGACGGCGCTGGCGGCCGGCCGGTCGGTGGCCGTGCTGAAGGCCGCACAGACGGGCGTAGGGCCGGACGAGCCCGGGGACGCGCGGGAGGTGGCGCGCCTCGCGGGCGCGGTGACGACCGCGGAGGTCGCCCGCTTCCCGGAGCCGCTGGCTCCGGCCACGGCGGCGCGCCGGGCCGGCCGGGCGCCCGTGCGCCCGCACGAGGTGGCGGAGGCCGCGGGGAAACTGGCCACCGAGCACGACCTGGTGCTGGTCGAGGGCGCGGGCGGGCTCCTCGTGCGCTTCGACGCCGAAGGCGGGACGCTGGCGGACGTCGCCGGTCTGCTGGGCGCGCCGGTGCTGCTGGTGGCTCCGGCCGGGCTGGGCACGCTCAACACCACCGAGCTGACCGCGCGTGAGCTGCGCCGCCGCGGCCTGGAGCTGCCGGGCGTGGTGATCGGCAGCTGGCCCGGCGCCCCCGACCTCGCCGCGCGCTGCAACCTGGCGGACCTCCCCGACGTGGCCGGCGCACCGCTCCTCGGCGCCGTCCCCGCCGAAGCGGCGGCCCTCCCGCCGCCCGCCTTCCGCTCGGCGGCACCGCACTGGCTCGCGCCCCGGCTGGAAGGCACGTGGGACGCGGAGGCGTTCGGGAGACGCGAGGCGCCCTGAACCGGGGCGGGCGTCCGGGGCGGCGCCCGGGCGCCGGGAAAACGGCCGCCGCGCGGTGGGTGCGGGGCGTGTGCGCGGGGGACAATCGCGGTGAGGCACCACCTCGTGAGGGAGGCCCCATGCCGGTGCGACCCGCCCGTTCCCGCGCGGTGCCGCGGGATGCCGTGCACCACCCGCTGTTCGCCCGCTGCTACGCCCGGTTCAGTGTGAGCGCCGAGACCCGGATGGGCATGGGCCGCGTGCGCGAGCGGCTGCTCGACGGGCTGTCCGGGCGGGTGATCGAGGTCGGCGCGGGCAACGGGCTGAACTTCTCCCACTACCCGGGCACCGTCTCCGAGGTGGTCGCGATCGAACCGGAGCGCGTGCTGCGGCAGTTGGCCGTGGAAGCGGCGCTGCGCGCCCAGGTGCCGGTGGACGTGGCACCGGGCGCGGCGGAGGCGCTGCCGGTCAAGAGTGAGGCCTTCGACGCGGCCGTGGTGTCGCTGGTGCTGTGCAGTGTCCGCGACGTGCCACGGGCGCTGGGCGAGCTGAGGCGGGTGCTGCGGCCCGGCGGCGAAGTGCGGTTCTTCGAGCACGGCCGGGGCGGCGGCCGGGTGATGACCTTCACCCAGCGCGCACTGGACCGGTCGCTGTGGCCCCGGCTGAGCGGCGGCTGTCACCTGTCCCGGGAGCCGGTCGCCGCGCTGCGGGAGGCCGGGTTCACGCTGGGCCCCTACCGGCGGACGATGATGCCGGAGGACGGACCGGCCCTGCCGAGTTCGTACTGCGTGCTCGGCACGGCGTGGCGCCCGCCCGGCGACGGAGCGTAGTCACGCGCTCCACCGGCGCAGCTCGTCCGCGATGTCGTCGACCGACGCGTCGCCGTTCTTGACCAGCAGGGCCAGGTCCCGCACGTGCTCGGCCGTGGTGACGATCCGGACCCCGCTGGCGACCAGGTAGGCGTAGGCGACCGCCGAGGCGAACAGGGCGTTGGAGCGCTCCAGGGCGGGGACGTGGATCAGCAGCTGGAGAAGTGCGGCCGCGCGGGCGTGCGGACCGTCATAGACGGGGGTGTCGAATATCTCGGCCCGGTGGCGGGCGACGGCCGCGACGAGGGCTCCCCAGTCGGTGACCTGGGGGTCTCCGGGGGTGCGCTGTTCGGCCAGCATCAGCAGCCAGGCGAGATCGATCGTGAGGTCGTTCATCCGGGTGGCGTACGACGGCTCAGCGGCGGCCCTGTCCCTCGCCGACCTCCTCGGCGAACACCTTCTCGTACCGCCGCATGAAGTCGGCGGCCGCGTCCACGAAGGTGCGGCCGGCCTCGCCGGTGTCCTGCCGGACCAGTTCCTCGATGTAGCGGTTGACGCTCATCCCCCGCGCCACGGCCCGTTCCCGGGCGGCCCGGGCGGTGCCCTCGTCCACCCGCACGTTCAGCTGGGCCTTCCTGGTCTTCGCCATACCTTGAAGCTAGCGCCGGAACGCTAGCAGCGGCAAGGGCGGCGCATGAACGCACTGGCGGCCGAGGCACCCGGGTGATTGACTCCGGGCGACCGGAATTCCCGTCCCTGACAGGAGAGTTGATGTCTCGCCCGTACCGCTTCGGTGTCAACCTGACGATCTCCGCATCGGCCGACGAGTGGAACGCGAAGTGCCGACGGGCCGAGGAGCTCGGGTACGACGTCATCCAGGTACCGGACCACCTCGGCATGGTGGCGCCGTTCCCGGCGCTGGTCGCCGCGGCCCGGGCCACCGAGCGCCCCCGGCTGGGGACCTTCGTGCTCAACGCCGGCTTCTGGAACCCTGCCCTGCTGGCGCGGGAGGTGGCCACGACGGACGCCTTGACGGGCGGACGCCTGGAACTGGGGCTGGGCACCGGCTACGTACAGGCGGAGCACGACGCGGCGGGGCTGCCGTTCGGCTCGCCGGGCGAGCGGGTCGGCCATCTGCGGCGCACCGTCGAGGAGCTGGAGCGGCTGCTCGGCGACGAGGAGTACCTGCCGCGCCCGGCGCAGAAGTCCGGGGTGCCGCTGCTGATCGGCGGCAATGGCGACCGGATGCTGGAGCTGACGGCCCGGCACGCCGACATCGCCGCGTTCACGGGTGGGCGTACGGTGCGGGGCAGCACGACGGGACAGCTGGCGCCCATCACCGCCGAGGAGCTCGACGAGCGCGTCGCCCGGTACCGGGAGTTCGCGGCGGGCCGCGAGGAACCGGCGGAGCTGAACCTGCTCATCCAGATGGTCGTCGTGACCGAGGACCGTGCGGCCGCCGTCCGCCCCCTCCTGGAACACGTGCCGCATCTGACCGCGGACCGGCTGCTGGAGCTGCCCATCTTCCTGGCCGGGACCCTGGAGCAGATCACCGCGCAGGTGCGGGCGCAGCGTGAGCGGTACGGGTTCACGTACCTGACCGTGCTGGAGCCGTACATGGAGGCCTTCGCCCCGGTGATGCGGGCGCTGCGCGGCGCCTGAGGGCCGCACGGTTCCGGCGGGCCTGACGGCCCCCATGGTCTCGGCAGTCCGCATGCCGGAATTCGCGGATCGGCGCGCGCCGCTCGTGGTGGGATCGCGGCATGACCGATCTGCGCATACGGGCCGCCGGGCCCGAGGACCTGGACTCCGTACTGGCCTTCTGGAAGACGGCCGCCGAGGGGACGAGCATCAGCGACGACCGGGAGGGCGTGGAGCGGCTCGTCGCCCGCGACCCCGAGTCGCTGATCCTCGCCGAGCGGGGCGGGGACCTGGTGGGCACGGTGATCGCCGGCTTCGACGGCTGGCGCTGCCACCTGTACCGGCTGGCCGTGCATCCCGACCACCGGCGCCAGGGCATCGCATCGGCCCTGCTGACCGCCGCGGAGGAGCGGTTCGTACGGCTCGGCGGACGTCGCGGGGACGCGATGGTGCTGCTGCGCAACGAGCGGGCCCAGCATGCCTGGCGGGCCGCCGGGTACGCGCCCGAGGAACAGTGGCGACGCTGGGTGAAGCCCCTCACCGACTGAAAGGCTGTGACCACCGGCGCATGAGCGAGCCTGCATCGGCGATTTCAGGGTGCCGGACCCGGCGCTGCTCCTCGGCGTCCGCGCCGACGCCTCCACCGGTGCCTCCCTCGGTGCCTCCCTCGGTACCTCCGTCGGTGCCTCCACCGGAGCACGACACCGCGCGCGCCTCCGCGTCCTGGCCGATCATGGATCCGAGGTGACCCGATGACCGAAGTGCTCCTGCTGCTGGTGGCGGTCCTGCTCTCGCTCGCGTGCGGCGCCTTCGTCGCGGCCGAGTTCTCGCTGACCACCGTCGAGCGCGGTGAACTGGAGCGGGCCGCTCAGCGCGGCGAGCGGGGCGCGACGAGCGCGCTGAAGGCCGTACGGAACCTGACGTTCCAGCTCTCGGGGGCGCAACTCGGCATCACGGTCACCAACCTGGTGGTCGGCATGCTGGCCGAGCCCTCGGTCGCGGCGCTGATCTCGGGCCCGCTGGAGAGCGCGGGGATGTCGGGTTCGGCCGCCTCCTCGCTGGCGCTGGTGCTGGGCACGGCGCTTTCGACGGTCTTCCTGATGATCGTCGGCGAGCTTGTGCCCAAGAACTGGGCGATCTCCTCGCCGCTGGCCGTCGCCAAGCGGGTGGGCGGTCCGCAGCGCTGGTTCAGCGCCGCCTTCCGGCCCTTCATCACCCACCTGAACAACACGGCCAACCGGCTCGTGCGCCGCTTCGGCGTCGAGCCCGCCGAGGAGCTGGCGTCCGCCCGCGGTCCGCAGGAACTGGCGGCTCTCGCCCGGCACTCGGCCAAGGAAGGGGCACTGGAGGCCGACACCGCCGAGTTGTTCGTACGGACGCTGAACCTGGCCGACCTGACCGCGCAGAACGTGATGACCCCGCGCGTCCAGGTCATCGCCCTCGACGCCCGGGCCACCTGCGAGGACGTGGCGAACGCGACGCGGGCGACCGGGCTGTCCCGGTTTCCCGTGTACCGGGACACGCTCGACGCCGTGGTGGGCACCGCGCATGTCAAGGACGTACTGGCGGTGCCGGCCGAGCGGCGGGCGGGGATGCCGGTCGCCGAGCTGATGCGCGAACCGCTGCTGGTCCCGGAGTCGCTGACCGTCGACCGGCTGCTGGACCGGCTCTCCGGGCGGCGCACGATGGCCGTCGTGATCGACGAGTACGGCGGGACGGCGGGCGTGGCGACGCTGGAGGACATCGTCGAGGAGGTCGTCGGCGAGGTGCGGGACGAGCACGATCCGCACGAGACGCCCGAGCTGGATCCGGCCGGCACCGACGAGCAGGGCCACGCGCTGTACTGGGCCGACGGCGCGGCACGCGTGGACCGGCTGGCGCGTCTGGGGCTCAAGGTGCCCGAGGGGCCGTACGAGACGGTCGCCGGGCTCGTCGCGGCCGGGCTGGGACGCATCCCCGCCGTCGGCGACGTCCTGGAGGTCGCGGGCTGGCGGCTGGACGTCGTGGACGCCACGGGACGCAGGGCGGCCCGGGTGCTGCTGCACGCGCCGCTCGACGACGCGCGTGACGAGGGCGAAGGGGGGACGGGGCGGTGACCGCGGTACAGCTCCTGATCGGCCTGGCGACGCTCGTCGTCAACGCGTTCTTCGTGGGAGCCGAGTTCGCGCTGATCTCCGTGCGCCGCAGCCAGGTGGAACCGTACGCCGAGGAGGGCGACCGGCGGGCGAAGAGCGTGCTGTGGGGCCTGGAGCACGTGTCGGCGCTGATGGCGGCGGCCCAGCTCGGCATCACCCTGTGCACGCTGGTGCTCGGCGTGGTCGCCGAGCCGGCGATCGCGCACCTGCTGGAGCCGGTGTTCCACGCGGTGGGCGTGCCGTCCGGCGCGGGGCACGCGGTGTCGTTCGTGATCGCCCTCGCGCTGGCGACGTACCTGCACATGCTGCTCGGCGAGATGGTCCCGAAGAACATCGCCCTGGCCGAGCCGGTGCGCAGCGCGCTGCTGCTCGGGCCCCCGCTGGTGGCGCTGTCCCGGGCGCTGCGCCCCGTGATCTTCACGGTCAACGCCTTCGCGAACGCACTGCTCAAGCTGCTCAGGGTGGAGACGAAGGACGAGGTATCGGCGACCTTCACGGACGCGGAGCTGGCCGAGATCGTCAAAGACGCCAGCGAGGCCGGGCTGATCGACGACCGGGCCCAGGAGCGGCTGCACGACGCGCTGGAACTGGGCAGGCGGCCGGTGCGGGACGTGGTCCTGCCGCTGGAACGCGTCGTCCACGCGCGCGTGGGCATCACTCCGGAGCAGTTGGAGCGGCTTTCGGCGCAGTCCGGCTTCTCCCGCTTCCCCGTCGTGGACGACGGGCGGCGCATCGTCGGCTACCTACACGTGAAGGACGCCCTGGACACCTCGCCGCGGGACCTGCCGTTCCGGCTGCGGGACATGCGGCCCATCGCGCGGGTGCGGGAGAGCACCCCGCTGGACGACGTGCTCACCGCGATGCGCCGCAGCCGCACCCATCTGGCGGCCGTCCTCGGGTCCGACGGGCGGCTGGCGGGGCTGGTGACCATGGAGGACGTGCTGAGGGAGCTGTTCGGGCAGCGGGCGTGAACCGGTGGGACGGGCTCGCGGCGGGACCGGGCGTCCGGACGGTGACGACCACCGCCGTTCCAGGAGACGGGAGCGTCGGTTCCGAGGTGACGGAAGGCGACGGGACCGGCGGTTCCGAGGCGACGGGGGGCCGATCGTTCCCAAGGCGACGAGGGTCAGCCCTCCAAGGCGGCGGAGGACCGGTCGATCGGGAGGGCGACCGACCGTCGGGTATGTGCGTGGGGCTACCATTTCTGTCGCCATGCAGACGAACCCCACCCACACCAGTCTCGTCGCCGTCGGTGACTCCTTCACCGAGGGCATGTCGGACCTGCTGCCCGACGGCTCCTACCGGGGCTGGGCCGACCTCCTCGCCGCCCGGATGGCGGCCCGCTCCCCCGGCTTCCGGTACGCGAACCTCGCCGTGCGCGGCAAGCTGATCGGGCAGATCGTCGACGAACAGGTCGACGTGGCTGCGGCCATGGGAGCCGACGTGATCACGCTGGTCGGCGGCCTCAACGACACCCTGCGTCCCAAGTGCGACATGGCCCGGGTGCGGGATCTGCTGACGCAGGCCGTGGAGCGGCTCGCCCCGAACTGCAAGCAGCTGGTGCTGATGCGCAGCCCGGGCCGCCAGGGTCCGGTACTGGAGCGGTTCCGGCCGCGCATGGAGGCGCTGTTCGCCATCATCGACGACCTGGCCCGGCAGCACGGCGCCGTCGTCGTCGACCTCTACGGCGCACAGTCGCTCGCCGACCCGCGGCTGTGGGACGTGGACCGGCTGCACCTGACCGCCGAGGGGCACCGCCGGGTCGCGGAGGCCGTGTGGCAGTCACTCGGCTACGAGCCGGAGGACCCCGAGTGGCACGCGCCCGTCCCGCCGACGCCGCCGCCCGGCTGGGTCATGCGCCGGACCGCGGACGTCCGGTTCGCCCGGCAGCACCTGCTGCCCTGGATCGGCCGCAGGCTGACGGGCCGGTCGTCCGGGGACGGGCGCCCCCCGAAGCGACCGGAGCTGCTGCCTTACGGGGAACTGACGCCATGATCGTCCGGGGCACGCCGCCTTCGTAGGTTCCGACGAGGAACCCCGTGGCGCTGGCCTGCAGGAATCGCCAGTAGAATCCGTACACGTGACTTCCGCTCCCGCCAAGCCCCGCATCCCGAACGTCCTCGCCGGACGCTACGCCTCCGCCGAGCTCGCCACGCTCTGGTCGCCCGAGCAGAAGGTGAAGCTGGAGCGGCAGCTCTGGCTCGCCGTGCTGCGGGCACAGAAGGACCTCGGCATCGAGGTGCCCGACGCCGCGATCGCCGACTACGAGCGCGTCCTCGACCAGGTCGACCTCGCCTCGATCGCCGAGCGCGAGAAGGTCACGCGGCACGACGTGAAGGCGCGGATCGAGGAGTTCAACGACCTCGCCGGGCACGAGCACGTCCACAAGGGCATGACCTCCCGGGACCTGACGGAGAACGTCGAGCAGCTCCAGATCCGGCTGTCGCTGGAGCTGATCCGCGACCGCTCGGTGGCCGTGCTGGCCCGCCTCGGCAAGCTGGCCGGCGAGTACGCCGAGCTGGTCATGGCCGGCCGCTCCCACAACGTCGCCGCGCAGGCCACGACGCTGGGCAAGCGGTTCGCCACCGCCGCCGACGAGCTGCTGGTGGCGTACGGCCGGGTCGAGGAGCTGCTGGGCCGCTACCCGCTGCGCGGCATCAAGGGCCCGGTCGGCACCGCCCAGGACATGCTGGACCTGCTCGGCGGGGACGCCGGCAAGCTCGCGGAGCTGGAGCAGCGGATCGCGGAGCACCTGGGCTTCTCGCAGGCCTTCACCTCGGTCGGCCAGGTCTACCCGCGCTCCCTGGACTACGAGGTCGTCACCGCGCTGGTGCAGCTGGCGGCGGCGCCGTCGTCGATGGCGAAGACGATCCGGCTGATGGCCGGGCACGAGCTGGTCACCGAGGGCTTCAAGCCCGGCCAGGTCGGCTCCTCCGCGATGCCGCACAAAATGAACACCCGCTCCTGCGAGCGCGTCAACGGCCTGATGGTGATCCTGCGCGGCTACGCGTCGATGACCGGCGAGCTGGCGGGCGACCAGTGGAACGAGGGCGACGTGTCCTGCTCGGTGGTGCGCCGGGTGGCCCTCCCCGACGCCTTCTTCGCCCTGGACGGGCTGCTGGAGACGTTCCTGACCGTGCTGGACGAGTTCGGTGCCTTCCCGGCCGTCGTGGCCCGGGAGCTGGACCGCTACCTGCCGTTCCTCGCCACCACCAAGGTGCTGATGGGCGCGGTGCGGGCGGGCGTCGGCCGCGAGGTCGCGCACGAGGCGATCAAGGAGAACGCCGTGGCCTCCGCGCTGGCGATGCGTGAGCAGGGCGCCGAGCGCAACGAACTCCTCGACAAGCTGGCCGCCGACGAGCGCATCCCCCTGGACCGCGCCGGGCTGGAGGCGCTGATGGCCGACAAGCTGTCGTTCACCGGCGCGGCGGCCGACCAGGTCGGCGTCGTCGTCGGCCGGATCGAGGAGATCGTCAAGCAGCGCCCGGAGGCCGCGGGCTACACCCCCGGAGCGATCCTCTGACGCGCTTCACCCCGGCTGAGCTGGAGGCCGCCCGCGACCGTCTCGTACCGGACGTCGTCGCGGACGGCCTGCGCGTGCTGTTCTGCGGCATCAACCCCGGCCTGATGACGGCGGCGACCGGCCACCACTTCGCCCGCCCCGGCAACCGCTTCTGGCCGGTGCTGCACCTGTCCGGTTTCACCCCGCGGCTGCTCAAGCCGTCGGAGCAGGGCGAGCTGCTGTCGTACGGGCTCGGGATCACGAACGTCGTCGCGCGGGCCAGTGCGCGGGCGGACGAGCTGACCGCCGAGGAGTACCGGGAGGGCGGCCGACTGCTGGCACTGAAGGTGGCGAGGCTGCGTCCCCGCTGGCTGGCCGTCGTCGGTGTCACCGCGTACCGCGCCGCGTTCGACGACCGGAAGGCCCAGGTGGGTCCGCAGGAGCGGACGATCGGGGACACGCGCGTGTGGGTACTGCCCAATCCGAGCGGACTCAACGCCCACTGGACCGCGCGGACGATGGCGGAGGAGTTCGCGCGGCTGCGGGCCGCGGCGGACGCGGACGCGTAGGGGGCGTTCACGGGGGCGCCTCCTGGGTGACGACGGCCAGCAACTGCACCTCGTCCGTCTCGTCCCGGTCGGCGACGGCGACCGCGACCCAGCGGCCGGTCCCCTCCGCCTCCCACAGGTGGGCCAGGCGCGCGCGGGCGCTGAGGGCGGCCCACGGCTCGGGTATCTCCTCCCGTTCGGTCCGCAGGAGGACCGTCTGGAGATTCCAAGGATCCGTCTCCCCCCAGCGCGGGGCGAGGCGCTCGTGGAGGGCGTCGCGGTACTTCTCGTACTGCTCCACGGTCACCGCCCGCTCCCCCTGGTCGCCGTCGCGCAGGCCGTGGCTGCTCTCCAGCACCGCCACGAAGTGACCGGGCCCCGCCGTGCCCCCGTCCGACGGGCCGTGCTCCGCCGGGAAGGGCCGGAAGCACAGCTCGTCGATGAGGGCGATGTGCCGCGCGATGTCCATGCCGTCCAGTAAACCGGCCGCCACTGACAATTGGCGGGGCGTCAGCCGGCCGGCCGGGGTCAGGCGTCCCGGCCGCGCAGCCGCCAGGCGCCGACGAGAAGGGCGGCCACCGACCAACCGGCCGTCACCGCCAGTCCCGTCCAGGGGCCCAGCGTTCCGTCGTGCGTCTGATGGATCACCACCTGCCCGGCCTGGTCCGGCAGGAACTCGGTGACACCGCCCGCCGCGTCCCCGATCACGAAAGCGATGACGAGGATGAACGGGATCAGGGTGGACAGCGTGGCCACGCCACTGCGGAACAGGGTGGTCAGGCCCGCCGCGAGCAGGGCCATCAGCATGAAGTAGATCCCGCAGCCCACCGCGCCGCGCACCTGCTCGCCCGCGGTGAGCCCGTCCGCCGCCGCGCCGAGGCCCGCCCGGGCCGCGAGGAGGGCGGCGAACGAGGTCAGCAGGCCGACGACGAGGGCCGACACGGCGACGACGACCAGTTTCGCCGCGAACCACCGCCCACGCTGCGGAACGGCGGCCAGGGAGAGGCGGATCCCGTTGCCCTGGTACTCGGACGACACGACCATGGCGCCGAACGCGATGGCGGCGATCTGACCGGGCATGACGCCGGAGAGGGCCATGAACAGCGGGTCGAAGTCCGCATCGGAGGTGTCGGAGACTCCCGCCAGCGCGGAGAAGGCGGTGGTGACCGCGAACACGGCCAGCAGCGTGCCGCACAGCGAGCGCAGGGTGAGGACCTTGAGCGCCTCGGAGCGGAGTACGGGTGCGAAGTGCATGGTCAGGCCTCCTGGTGCGGTGCGGTGAACTCGGTCTCGGCGGCCGTCAGGTCGAGGTAGGCCTGCTCCAAGGTGCCCTCCGCCGAGCTCAGTTCGAGGATCGGGACGCCGGCACCGGACACGGCGCGGCCGACGTCGTCCACGCGTGCGTGCGGCACGGTCCAGTACCCGTCGTCGTCTTCCACCGCGTCGTGCCCGTGCCGGGCGAGAGCTGCCTTGAGCGCGGTCGCGTCCGAGGTCCGGATGCGGACACTCGGCTGCACGCGCGCGTCGATGAACTCCCGCATCGGTGTGTCGGCGAGCAGCCGGCCCCGGCCGAGGACGATCAGGTGGTCGGCGAAGGACGCGGTCTCGTTCATCAGGTGGCTGGAGACCAGGACGGTGCGTCCCTCGGCCGCGAGCCGGCGCAGCAGTTCACGGATCCAGATGATGCCCTCGGGGTCCAGTCCGTTGGAGGGCTCGTCCAGCATCACCACCTCGGGGTCGCCCAGCAGCGCGGCGGCGATGCCGAGCCGCTGGCGCATCCCCAGTGAGTACGTCCTCACCCGGCGGCGTGCCACCGACGCGATCCCGGTCTCCTCCAGCACCTCGTCGACCCGGCGCGCGGGAATGCGGTTGCTCGCCGCCAGGACGCGCAGGTGGTCCCGGGCGGTGCGCGAGCCGTGGGCGGCGTGCGCGTCGAGCAGGGCACCGACGTGTCGCAGCGGCTCGTGGAGGGCGGAGTAGGGACGCCCGCCGACGGCCGCCGTGCCGGAGGTCGGCCGGTCCAGACCCAGGACCAGCCGCATGGTGGTGGACTTCCCGGCGCCGTTGGGACCGAGGAAGCCCGTGACGCGGCCGGGGCGGACGGTGAAGGTGAGGTCGTCGACGGCTCGTCGGGTGCCGTACTCCTTGGTGAGGTTCTGGACGTCGATGCTGGTCATGGCACCAGCGTGGCGGTCCGTGCGGGGGCGGGTCCTCCCCCGGCGGTGGAGATCGTCTCCCCCGTGCGGGGGAGGGCCGCTGTCAGTGGCGCCTGGCACGATGAGGCAATGGTCCGCTTTCTCCGCCCGCTCCTGCGAGGAGCCACCTACACACGGCTGCTGTACCTGTGGGTGCCCATGCTGATCGTGAGCGTGTGGGCACTCGTCGACGACACCAACATGTGGGTGCCGGCGGCCCTGATGATCCCGGTCGGTCTCATTCCGGCGGTGCGGACCGGCGAGGGCGTGCAGGCACGGTGGCTCCTCACGCCCGGTCACCAGGACGACGGCTTCTCCATGGCCCCCTCGGCGAACTGGCGGGACCGGCTGCGCACGGTGGTGTGGCTGCAAGGCCGCCTGCTGCTGGGCCTGTTGACCGCGGGTGCCTGTGTCTGGCTGCCGATCGTCTCCGTGGAGCTGGTCCGGCTCTCCCTGGGGCACCGGATCGACGACATCCCGCTCCTGAAGGACGCCGCGCCGCACTGGGCGTACGCGCTCCTCGCGCCGCTTCCCCTCCTCGCGCTGTACGGCGCCGTGGTCGGCCTCGGGTTCCTGGCGACGGCGGGGGCCCGGGCGCTGCTCGGCCCCTCCTCCGTCGAGCGGCTCAGCGCTCTGGAGGAACGCACCGAACAGCTCCTGGAGCGCAACCGCATCGCCCGCGAGCTGCACGACTCCATCGGCCACGCGCTGACCGTCGCCGTCGTCCAGGCGGGAGCCGCCCGCGCGGCGAACAGCCCCGAGTTCACCGACCGCGCTCTGACGGCGATCGAGGAGACGGGCCGGGCGGCACTGGAGGATCTCGAGCGTGTGCTGGGCGTCCTGCGGGAGGCGGAGCAGCCCCTGAGCGCCCGGCCGACGCTCGCGGACGCCGACCGGCTCCTGGAGTCCGCCCGCGCCTCGGGCGCCAAGGTCGACGCCGAGGTCACCGGTCCGCTGGAGACCCTGCCGGGCCCGGTGTCGCGCGAGGGCTACCGCATTCTGCAGGAGGCGCTGACCAACGTGCTCCGGCACGCGGGCGCCGTACCGACCCGGGTGCGCGTCGAGGTGGCGGACGGCGCGCTCACCCTGGAGGTGCGCAATCCACTGCCGGACGGCAGAGCAGCCCCCGGCCGCGGCAGCGGACTGCGCGGCATACGCGAGCGGGCCGCGCTGCTGGGCGGCCGGGCGCACACCGGCCCCGACGGCGCCGGTGACTGGGAGGTGCGCGTCGAGCTGCCACCGCGCTGATCTACGCTGGCCGGATGCCGGTCAGAGTGCTCATCGTCGACGACGAACCCCTCGTACGCGCGGGTCTGCGGGCGGTTCTGGAGGCGCAGCCGGACATCGAGGTGGTCGGTGAGGCGGCCGACGGAGCGGCGGTGATTCCGCTGGTGCGGCAGGTGCGGCCGGACGTGGTCGCCATGGACGTACGGATGCCGCTGCTGGACGGGATCGAGGCCACGCGGGCGCTGCTGCGGACGATGACCGACCCGCCGAAGATCCTCGTGGTGACGACCTTCGAGAACGACGAGTACGTGTACGAGGCCCTGCGCGCCGGCGCCGACGGGTTCCTGCTGAAGCGCGCCCGGCCGGCCGAGATCGTGCACGCGGTGCGGCTGATCGCCGAGGGCGAGTCCCTGCTGTTCCCGGCGTCGGTGCGGCAGCTCGCCGCCGAGTACGGCGACGGCGGGGGGAACCGCGCCGCCCGCGCGCGGCTGGAGCGGGCGCGGCTGACCGAGCGGGAGGGCGAGGTGCTGCGGCTGATGGCGCGCGGGCTGTCGAACGCGGAGATCGCCGCCCGACTGGTCGTCGGCACCGAGACGGTGAAGTCGCACGTGAGCGCGGTACTGGGGAAGTTGGGGGCGCGGGACCGCACCCAGGCGGTGATCACGGCGTACGAGTCGGGGTTCGTGGCACCCGGGTGAGGCGTCCGGGCCGGCGGGGTCCGGGCGGACCGGCACTCGCCGGGGCGGAGCGGGCCGAGTACGATCCGCCCAACACGCGCACGAGCTGGGAGGACGGACGTTGGGCGGGCTGACCGGTGGGGATCCGTCGCTGCTGCGGAGAATCAACTCCGCTGTCGTGCTGCACGCGTTGCGGGCCACGGACTGCGCGACGCTGACCGAGATCACCCGGGTGACGGGACTGTCCCGGCCCACCGTCGAGGGCGTCGTCGAGGGGCTGATAGAGGCGGGTCTGGTCGTCGAGGCGGCCGCCGACGAGGGGACGGCCCGTAGGCAGGGGCGGCCCGCGCGGCGGTTCCGGTTCCGGGCGGAGGCCGGACACCTGCTGGGTCTGGAGATCGGTCCGCACCGCGTGGCCGCGCTCCTGTCCGACCTGGACGGCCGGGTGATCGGCGCGCAGGCCAAGGACGTCGACGAGAGCGCCCCGGCCGACGAGCGGCTGGAGCGGCTGCGTACCGCGGTCGCCGAATTGCTGCGCCGGGCCGGGGTCGCGCGTGGCTCGCTGCGGGCCGTGGGCGCCGCCTCGCCCGGGATCGTCGAGGCGGACGGCACGGTGCGGCTGAGCACCGCGCTGCCGGAGTGGACGGGGCTGCGCCTCGGCGAGCGGCTGAGCCGTTCCTTCAAGTGCCCGGTGCTGGTGGAGAACGACGCGAACGCGGCGGCGGTCGCCGAGCACTGGAAGGGCGCCGCCACGGAGTCCGACGACGTCGTCTTCGTGCTGGCCGGCCTCAGCCCGGGGGCCGGTTCACTGATCGGCGGCCGGCTGCACCGTGGGTACGGAGGGGCCGCGGGCGAGATCGGCGCGCTGCATCTGCTGGGCCGGGACGTGACGCCGGAGACGCTGCTGTCCACCACGGACCAGCCGCTGCACCCGCTGGACGAGCAGGCGGTCGCCAAGGTCTTCGCCGAGGCCCGTGACGGCGACCAGCGGGCCCGCGCGGCCGTCGAGCGCTTCATCCAGCGGCTGGTGCACGATGTGGCCGCGCTGGTGCTGGCCCTCGACCCGGAGCTCGTCGTCGTCGGCGGCTGGGCGGCCGGGCTGGACGGCGTGCTGGAGCCGCTCCGCCGTGAGCTGGCCCGCTACTGCCTGCGCCCGCCGAAGGTCGCCCTCTCGCTCCTCGGCGAGGCAGCCGTGGCGACGGGCGCGCTGCGGCTGGCCCTCGACCACGTGGAGGAGCAGTTGTTCGCCGTGGAGGGCGCGACGGCCCGCCGCTGACCTGCGGGGCGCCGGCCCGGGAGGTCAGGAGGCGCGGCTCTGGGGGCCGTGGTGGATCTCGACGTCGCCGGAGTCCCCGAAGGTCAGCCGGCAGGTGTCCGCGCGGTAGGTGGCGACGGAGAGCGCCGCGGTGCGGCCCTGCGCCAGGTAACGGGTGGTGACGACGAGGACGGGCGCTCCGGGGAGGCGGTCCAGCTCCTTGGCGTCCTCGGCGCCGACCGATCCCAGCTCCACGGCGCTGTCCCTGCCCTCCAGTTCGCCGCGCTGGAGTTCGCGCAGCACCGCACGCGCGCGTGCGGTGCCGGAGGGCGTGTCGATGGCGGTGAGGTCGGGCACCGAGGACGGCGGGACGTAGAGCAGCTCGGCGGCGACGGGCTGGCCGTGCGTCACGCGGGAGCGGCGGACGGTGTGCACCGGCTCGTCCCGGGCGGTGCCCAGGGCGTCGGCGACCGCCGCGGGCGGCGCCGCGAACTCGCAGTCGGTGGGTTCCCAGGCGTCGTCGGCCGCACCCGGCCAGGTGTGCTGCGCGGTGCCCACGGCCACGCCGACGCGCGGCGGGGCGACGGTCGTGCCGACGCCGCGGCGGCGCTGGAGGCGGCCTTCCAGTTCGAGCTGTTCCAGGGCCTGGCGGAGCGTCGCGCGGGCGACGCCGAAGCGGGCGGCGAGGTCCCGCTCGTTGGGCAGGATCTCGCCCACCGAGAACTCCGAGTCCAGGGCCTCGCTCAGTACGGTCCTGAGGTGCCAGTACTTCGGTTCCGGCACCGATTCCAACTGCGTGGTCCCCACCCTGTCCTCCGCAATCGCCGTGGTCCGGCGGCGTTTTGACGCCCTTGTTTATTAAAGGTTGTTGCAGTTCTCTGCGACGATAAAACGGCCCACACCCTTGGTCAAGACCAATCCGGTGACTGGACGGCGAGAGCCCCCGTCACGGGACGGGGGCTCTGTGCCTTGCGTGGCCGGCGGGGCGGGCGGGTCCGGGGTCTGCCGCGGACCCGGGCGCTATGCGATGCCGGCGAGGTGGTGCAGCTTGTCGGGGTTGCGGACGATGTAGATCGACTGTGCGCGGCCGTCGGCGACGTCCAGCTGGAGGACGGAGTCCGGCTTGCCCCCGGACAGGACCAGCAGGGCCGGGCCGCCGTTGAGTTCCAGGAAGCGGAAGGAGGGGTCGGGTATCCCCTTCCGCGCGGCACCGAGCAGGAAGCGGCCCACCTTGTCGGCGCTGTGCAGCACGCGCAGCGGCGCCCTGGACTTGCCTCCGCTGTCGCCGACCAGCCGGACGTCCGGCGCGAGCATCGCCAGCAGCCCTTCGAGGTCGCCGTCGGTGGCGGCGGCGAGGAAGCGCTCGGTGAGGTCCCGGCGCTGCGCCGGGTCGACGTCGTAGCGGGGCCGCCGTTCGTCGACGTGCTTGCGGGCCCGCCCGGCGAGCTGGCGGACCGCGGCCTCCCCGCGTTCCAGCATGGCCGCGATCTCGGCGTACGGGTAGCCGAAGGCCTCCCGGAGGACGAACACCGCCCGCTCCAGCGGGGACAGCGACTCCAGCACCACGAGGACGGCGAGGGACACGGAGTCGGCGAGGACGGCGCGCTCGGCGGTGTCCGGGACGGCGTCGCCGAAGTCCGTGGCGTAGGGCTCGGGCAGCCACGGTCCGACGTACGTCTCGCCGCGCGACTTGATCTGCCGCAGCCGGTCGATGGCGAGGCGGGTGGTGGTCCGCACCAGGTAACCGCGCGGCTCCCGGACGGCGGACCGGTCGGCGCCGGACCAGCGCAACCATGCCTCCTGGACCACGTCCTCCGCGTCGGCCAGGCGGCCCAGCATGCGGTAGGCGACTCCCACGAGGACGGGACGGTGCTCTTCGAAGATGTCGGTCGCGGTTTCGGTGGTCACGGGTCCATCCCAGCGGACGCGTGCGGCGGTGTCCAGGCGGAATCGCCCACACCCGGCGTCCTCCGCAGAACGGCCGCACCGGGGGCTACCCGTCGGTAGCTCTTGCTGACAGGCTGTCTACGCAACGCCGCCATCGCACTCACGTTCCCGACAAGGAGCCCCATGTCCGCAACAGTCTCCTTCACGGCCCCCACCCAGTACGGTCCGCAGGACATCACCCTCTCCTACGCGCGTGTGGGCACCGGTGAACCGCTGCTCCTGCTGCACGGGATAGGTCACCACCGGCAGGCCTGGGACCCGGTGATCGACATCCTCGCGACCGAGCGGGAGGTGATAGCCGTGGACCTGCCCGGGTTCGGGGAGTCGTCCGCGCTGCCGCCGTCACTGCCGCACGACCTGCCGACGACCACCGCGGTGCTCGCCGCGTTCTGCGCGGCGCTGGGACTGGACCGGCCGCACGCGGCGGGCAACTCGCTGGGCGGCCTGCTGGCCCTGGAGATGGGCCGGGAGAGTCTGGTGCGGTCGGTGACGGCCCTGTCCCCGGCGGGATTCTGGAACCAGGCCGAGCGGCGCTACGCCTTCGGGGTGCTGACGGGGATGCGCCGCGCCGCCCGGAGCCTGCCCCTCCCCCTGGTCGAGCGTCTGTCCCGCACGGCGGTCGGCCGCACCGCGCTGACCAGCACGATCTACGCCCGCCCCGCCCGCCGCTCCCCCGAGGCCGTGGTCGCCGAGACGCTCGCGCTCGCGCACGCCGAGGGCTTCGCCGAGACCCTGCGGGCCGGACGGACGGTGCAGTTCACCGACGACCTCCCCGGTGTCCCCGTCACCGTGGCGTGGGGCAACCGGGACCGGCTGCTCCTGCCCCGCCAGGGCATCCGGGCCAAGCACATCATTCCGCGGGCCCGGCTGGTCCGGCTGCCCGGCTGCGGCCACGTCCCGATGAACGACGACCCGGCGCTGGTCGCCCGCGTCGTCCTGGACGGCAGCCGCGCCCGGGCGGCGAGCGCCTCGTCGGTCACCCCGTCCCACGCACCGGGGCCGCGCCCCCTCGGGGCCAAGCCCTCGTAAAGTGGCGGCGTTCGCGAAGAGCGATGCCCGGGGGACTGCTTTCATGACGCCAGTACCGACCGGTCCGGACGGCCGTCCGGACTCCGCCGGCCACACCGGCGACGCCATCGGTTCCGACGCCACCACCGTCACCGCGGTGGACGGCACCGCGGCCTGGGAGTTGCTGCTGCCCGCCGCTTCCGCACCGGCACGTACGCGCGGCCGGGCCCTGCAGGCCGCGCTGCGGGAGGCGGTCCGCTCGGGCAGGCTCACGCCGGGCACCCGCCTGCCGTCGAGCCGCGACCTCGCGACCGACCTCGGGGTGTCGCGGGGACTGATCACGGAGGTGTACGAACAGCTGACGGCCGAGGGGTACCTGCGCAGCGGGCGGGGCGCGGGAACCTGGGTCGGTGACGCGGTACGGGCCGCACTCCCCCGCGCGCGTGATCTCGCCCCGCGCTCCGGAGGCGACCGTGCCGGCTTCGTGCCGGGGACACCGGACCTGTCGCTGTTCCCCCGCGCGGCGTGGGGCGCCGCGCAGCGGAGCGTGCTGGCGGAGTTGCCGCACGAGGCCCTCGGCTACCCGGACCCGCGCGGGCTTCCCCGGCTGCGGACCGCGCTGGCCGAGCTGCTGACCCGGCGCCGGGGCGTGGTGGCGGACCCGGAGCGGCTCGTGGTCGTCTCCGGCGTGGCGCAGGCGACGGCGCTGCTCGCGAGCGTGCTCCACGCGCGCGGGGTGCGCACCGCCGGCGTCGAGTCCCCCGGCAGCCCGCAGCACGAGGCCCTGTACGCGGCGGCCGGCGTCGCCACCGTGCCGTTGCCCCTCGACGACGAGGGACTCGCCCTCGGCCCGCTGCACGAGTCGGGCGTCCGGGCCGTCGTGACGACGCCGGCCCACCAGTTCCCCACCGGCATCGCCTACTCCGCGCGGCGGCGCGCCGGACTGCTGGACTGGGCCCGGTCCGTGGACGGTCTCGTCCTGGAGGACGACTACGACGGCGACTTCCGCTACGACCGGGCTCCCGTGGGCGCGCTCCAGGGGCTCGATCCCGAACGCGTCGCCTATACGGGTTCGGTCAGCAAGTCCCTCGCCCCGGGGCTGCGGCTGGGATGGCTGCTGGTGCCGGAGTGGCTGGCGGACGACGTGGTCGAACGCAAACGCACCACCGACCTCGGGCATCCGGCCCTCGACCAGGCGCTCTTCGCCCGCTTCGTGGAGCGCGGCGAGTACGACCGCCAGCTGCGCCTGTGCCAACGTGCCTACCGGGAGCGGCGCGACGTGCTGGTCGCCGCCCTGGCGGAGCATTTCCCCGGCTCCCGTGTCTCCGGCATCGCCGCGGGGCTCCACGCCATCGCCACGCTCCCCGAGCGGTACGGCCCCGAGGAGCGCTTCCTCGCGCGCGTGGCGGAAGCCGGCGTCGCGGTGCGCTCGCTGGCCCAGTACGGGCACGGAGCGAGCGATGGGGCGGGGAAGGCCGTGCGCCTGGTGCTGGGGTACGCGCATCTGACGCCGGGACGGATCCGGACCGGGGTGGAGTGGATGGCGAAGGCGATGTGACCGGGCTCACCAGATGCCACACACGCGGGCGGGTGGTCGCGTGGCCGCCCGGGAGACCGCGCGGTGAGCGCCACGCACACACACGCGCGGACGGCCGGGACCGTCACCGGCGAGGAACAGGTCAGAGCGGCGCGCGCACACGCGCGCGGACGGCCGGTTGTTCACGCGGAGTTTCCGTGGTCGCCGCGCCGCACCAGTAGGTCTGGCTCTGCACACCGGCCCCCACACTGGCCGGATCCCGTCCCTGGAGGCGCATCCATGTCACACCGTCCGTTGCCCGGTCGCCGCAGCGTGCTGCGCGGCTCCCTCGCCGCGTCGGCGGCCCTGACCCTGCCCACCGCCCTCGGCGCCGCGCCTGCGTTCGCGCGCTCCGGGCGGCCGGGTGCGGGCTGGGGCGTGCAGACGGGGGACGTGACCTCCCACTCGGGTCTGGTGTGGGTACGCTCCGACCGGCCGGCCCGGATGATCGTCGAGACGTCCGCCACCGAGTCGTTCCGCAAACCGCGCAGATGGCACGGCCCGCTGCTGGGGGCGGACACGGACTTCACCGGCACGACCCGGCTGCGCGGCCTGCCGCCCGGCGAGCAGATCCACTACCGCGTGCTGCTCGCCGACCCTGACGACCCGCGCCGCACCGGCGAACCGGTGCCCGGCACCTTCCGCACGGTGCCGGTCCGCCGGCGCGAGTCGGTGCGCTTCGTGTGGTCCGGCGACCTGGCGGGCCAGGGCTGGGGCATCAACCCGGACCTCGGCGGCTACCGCATCTACGACGCCATGGGCGCCCTGGACCCGGACTTCTTCCTGTGCAGCGGCGACAACATCTACGCCGACGGCCCCATCGCCGCGACGGCCGAGCTGCCCGACGGCAGCACCTGGCGGAACATCACCACCGAGGAGAAGTCCAAGGTCGCCGAGACCCTCGCCGAGTTCCGCGGCAACTTCCGCTACAACCTGCTCGACGAGAACCTGCGGCGCTTCAACGCGCAGGTGCCGTCGATCATCCAGTGGGACGACCACGAGGTACGCAACAACTGGTACCCGGGTCAGACCATCGCGGAGACCGACAGCCGCTACACGGAGAAGAGCGTGGACGTCCTGGCCGCCCGGGCCCGGCGCGCGTTCGCCGAGTACTTCCCGATCTCCACCCTGCGCCCCGGCGCGCGGGAGGGCCGCGTGCACCGGGTGCTGCGCCAGGGCCCGCTGCTGGACGTGTTCGTGCTCGACATGCGCACGTACCGCAACGCCAACTCCCCCGGCGACGAGACGGTGGATCCGCAGGGAATCCTGGGCCGCGAGCAGCTGGAGTGGCTCAAGCGTGAGCTGTCGCGGTCGCGTGCGGTGTGGAAGGTCATCGCCGCCGACATGCCGATCGGCCTGGTCGTGCCCGACGGCGGCGAGGGGAAGGCGAACATCGAGGCGATCGCGCAGGGCGACCCCGGCGCGCCGCTCGGACGCGAGCTGCAGATCGCCGAGCTGCTGCGGTTCGTCAAGCACCGTCGTATCACCGGCACGGTGTGGCTGACGGCCGACGTGCACCACACGTCCGCCCAGCACTACCAGCCCTCGCGCGCCGCCTTCACCGACTTCGAGCCGTTCTGGGAGTTCGTGTCCGGGCCCCTCAACGCGGGAGCCTTCCCGGCCAGCGCCCTGGACGGCACCTTCGGCCCGGAGCGGGTGTTCGTAAAGGCGCCGACCGCCTCGAACGTCTCCCCCGCGGGCGGCTACCAGTTCTTCGGCGAGGTCGACATCGACGGTGACAGCGCCGAGATGACGGTGCGGCTGCGCGAGCAGGACGGCACGGTGCTGTTCACGAAGGTGCTCCAGCCGGGCCGGGTCGGCCAGTAGTCCCGTAGCCTGTCGAGTGTGCCGCGCGCCGGCGTCATCCCCCGGTGCGCGGCCCGCTTCCGCATGTGGCCCGCGCCGCCCAACTTCTCTGGCGGCGGGGCCGTTTCCACAGGTCGTACCGATTGTCAGTGGTCGCCTCTACGGTTTGTCGCGTGACGCGATCTTTGCAGGCCGTGGCCTACCGACGACCCTCCGTGCTGGAGTCCTCGGCGGGCGGACGACGCCTGGGGCTGGAGACGTCCGGCACGCCCACCGGGACCGCGACGCCCTGCTGAAGGCTCTCGAACCGGTGATCGCCCGCCGTTGGTGGGCCGACGGCGGGCGGCTCGACGGACGCCACTGGAGCGGCTGACCGTGGCGGCCGAGTGCGCCGAACGGACGGGGGCCCGGGGCGACCTGCCGCACCTGGCGGAGGCGGCGGACCGGCGCGGTGCGTCCCGGCTGGTGTCCCGGGCCAGGCGGCTGCGGAGCACGCTGACGGGGGAGGTCGCCGCCGCCTGACGCCACACCGCCGGAAAATGCAACGAAAGTCCGGGAAGCCTTCTTTACTCATCGGACACAGAGGGTTCGTGATCACGCAACACCGTTCCTTCACAGTGGCCGCATGGCTCGAGACATGTCTGATGTGACGAACGCCGTTGCCCGCCTCGTCGAGCACGGCCCCGCGGTGCCCGTCATGGTGCTGGCCTCGGTGGCCGCCCTGATCATCACGGCGGGCTTCCACGCCTGGTGGTCACGCCGCCACGGGCACGCCCCGCCGGTGGACGATACCGGCGCCCGGCCGCCGGCGTCAGCGGCGCCCGGGAACGGTGCCGGCATCGTCGAGGCCTCCGCCGCGACCGGCACCGACGCCGGCTCCGGTGCCGGTTCCGACGTCGCGGAGAGCGCGCTGTGGCGGATGCGGACGACGGTGCGCGACACGCCCGGCTCGCTGGCCGTGCTGTGCGCGGCCCTCGCCGAACGGCAGGTCGACATCCTGAGCCTTCAGACACACCCGTTGGCCGAGGGCACGGTGGACGAGTTCCTGCTCCGTGCCCCTGGCGGGCTGACGGCCTCGGAGCTGGCGGGCGTGGTGTCGGCGGCGGGCGGTGCCGACACGTGGACCGAGCGGGCGGACGCCCACGACCTGGTGGACGCACCGACCCGAGTGCTCGGTCTGGCCGCCCGGACGGCCCAGGACGCGGCGGAACTGCCTCTGGCACTGCGGCAGTTGCTCGGCCGCTGCACCATCCGGTCGCTTCCCGCGACGGTCGGCGCGGGTACGGCCGGTGACGTACCGCCGGAAGGTTCGCTGGAGGACACCGTGCTGCGGCTGCGGGCCCCGGAGGGCGGGCTGATCAGTGTGGAGCGGCCGTACCTGCCCTTCACCCCGGCCGAGTTCGCCCGGGCGCGGGCACTGGTCGAGCTGGACGCCCGGCTCGGTCCGCGCATCCCGCGCAGCCGGGACGTGCTGACGTTGCCCGAGGGGAGCGACATCACCGTCCGCCGGGCCGACACACGTGACGTCGCAGCGGCGAAGGCTATGCACGAGCGGTGCTCGGCTCGGACGCTCGGGATGCGGTACCACGGCCCGGTCGGGGACGTCGACCGGTATCTCGACCATCTGCTCAGCCCGCGTTTCGGCCGTACCCTCGCCGCGCAGACGGCGTCGGGACGGATCGTCGGGCTCGGTCACCTGCTGTGGGACGGCGACGAGACGGAGGTCGCGCTGCTGGTCGAGGACGCGTGGCAGCACCGGGGCATCGGTGGCGAACTCCTCGGCCGGCTCGTGGCCATGGCGGCCGAGACGGACTGCGAGCACGTGTACGCGGTGACGCAGGCGTCGAACACCGGCATGGTCGCCGCGATGCGCGGCCTGGGCCTCCCCCTCGACTACCAGATCGAGGAGGGGACCCTGGTCATCACGGCACGCCTGGACCCGGCGGCCCGGGCGGCGGCGCGGCCGCCGCGCGGAGAGCGGATCGGCAAGGACTGAGCCGGCGCCCTCAGTCGGTCCGCGCCAGCGCCTCCCGCAGCGGGACCGCCTCGGCGGCCCGCTCCCCGAGGGCCTGGTCCAGGTCGGCCCAGAGGTCGTCGACGTCCTCCAGGCCGACCGACAGCCGCAGCAGCCGGTCACCGACCCCGGCGTCCCGGCGGTCGTCGGCGTCCACGATGCGGTGGCTGATGGAAGCCGGGTGCTGGATGAGCGTGTCGACGCTGCCGAGACTGACGGCAGGGGTGATGAGGCGGACGCGGCCGATGACCTCGTGCGGGTCGCCGTGGACCTCGAAGGAGACCATCGCCCCGCCGACGCGCGGATAGTGCACGCGGGCCACGCGCGGATCGGCGGCGAGACGCTCGACGAGCGCGGCGGCGTTCGCGGCGGCGGCCCGCACCCGCACGGGCAGGGTGGACAGTCCGCGCAGCAGCAGGTAGCCGGCGAGCGGGTGCAGTACGCCGCCGGTGGCGAAACGGACCTGCCGCAGCCGGCCGGCGAGCTCCTCGTCGCAGGCCACCACACCGGCCAGCACGTCCCCGTGTCCGCCGAGGTACTTGGTGGCGCTGTGCAGCACCAGCCGTGCGCCGTGCTCGGCCGGCCGCTGGAGCACGGGGGTGGCGAAGGTGTTGTCCACGAGCAGCGGCACCGAGCCGCAGGCGTGGGCGACGGCCCGCAGGTCGACCTCGGCCAGCGTGGGATTGGCCGGCGACTCCACGAGCACCAGGCCGGTGTCCGGACGCAGGGCGTCCGCGATGCCCGCCGGGTCGGTCCAGGTGACCTCGGACCCCAGCAGGCCGGCGGTCAGCAGGTGGTCGCTGCAGCCGTACAGGGGCCGCACGGCGACGACGTGCCGCAGCCCCATCGAGGCCCTCACCAGCAGCACGGCGCTCAGCGCGGCCATGCCGCTGGCGAAGGCGACCGCGGCCTCAGTGCCCTCCAGCCGGGCCAGCGCCGTCTCGAAGCGGGCGACGGTCGGGTTGCCGAGGCGGCCGTAGACCGGCGGGCCGTCCGGGTCGGCGCCGGTGGTGGCGAACGCGTCGATACGGGCGGCCTCGCCGCGGCTGTCGTACGACGGATAGGTCGTGGACAGGTCGATGGGCGGGGCGTGCAGTCCCAGGGCCGCGAGATCGTCGCGACCGGCGTGCACGGCCTCGGTGGCCAGTGCCCTGCCCGTGGGTGCGGTGGAGCGTACGTCGTCGGACGGTGACCTGTGCGTGCGCGCGGAGTCCATGGACCGAAGAGTGAACACCGAACGGGTCACAGGGTCCGAGGACCGTGCTACGTTCGGCCAATGGCGGAATCTGTCGTACTGGACCCGGTGGATCTGCATCTGCTGCGGCTGTTGCAGAACGACGCCCGGACCACTTACCGCGATCTCGCCGCCCAGGTCGGGGTCGCCCCGTCGACCTGCCTGGACCGGGTGACCCGGCTGCGGCGGGCGGGGGTGATCCTCGGGCACCGGCTCGAACTCGACCCGGCGAGGCTCGGGCGCGGGCTCCAGGCACTGCTGTCGGTACAGGTGCGCCCGCACCGGCGTGAGCTGGTCGGACCGTTCGTGGAACGGATCCGGGCGCTCCCGGAGTCGCGCACCGTCTTCCACCTCACCGGCCCGGACGACTACCTGGTCCACGTGGCGGTCGCGGACATGACGGATCTGCAGCGGCTGGTCCTGGACGAGTTCACCTCCCGGCGGGAGGTGGCCCGCGTCGAGACGCGGCTGATCTTCCAGCAGTGGGAGTGCGGCCCCCTGCTGCCGCCCCCCGCGCCCGCCACCACGCCCTGAGCGAAATCCGGCCGCCCACCGCGGCGACCGGGCAGAGCGGGCTGACGCGGCACCGGTATCCGTATGAGGATGTCCGCATGTCAGAGACCAAGAGCCCGCTGCCCCGCGAGGTCGCCGACGCCTACGTCGACGAGCTCATCGCCCTCGACCCGGTCACCGGTACGTTCCTCGGCGTGGAGGAGTGTTCCAGCCGCCTGCCCGACCTCTCCCCCGCGGGTCAGGAGGCCCTCGCGGAGCTGGCGCGGGCCACGCTCGCCCGGCTGGACGAGGCGGAGCGCCGACCCGGCGGGGACAGCGACGTGGAGCGGCGCTGCGCCCGGCTGCTCCGGGAGCGGCTGACCGCCGAACTCGCCGTGCACGAGGCGGACGAGGGCCTGCGTTCGGTCGGCAATCTGGGCACCGTCGCGCATTCGGTGCGTGAGGTCTTCACGGTGACGCCGACGCAGACGGACGAGGACTGGGCGCGGATCGCCGAGCGGCTGCGCGCGGTGCCGGCGGCGCTCGGGGGCTACCGCGAGTCCCTGGCCCTGGGCCTGGAGCGCAAGCTGTACGCGTCGCCACGCCCGACCGCCACCTTCGTCGAGCAGCTCGGCGAGTGGGCGGACACGGGCGAGGGCCGGGGCTGGTTCGAGGACTTCGCGTCCGCCGGCCCCGACGCGCTGCGCGCGGAGCTGGACGAGGCGGCCCGGGAGGCGACCGCCGCCGTGGTGGAGCTGCGGGACTGGATGCGCGACGTGTACGCGCCGACCATCGAGGGTGCCCCGGACACGGTGGGCCGCGAGCGCTACGCCCGTTGGTCGCGCTACTACAACGGCACGGACCTGGACCTGGACGAGGCCTACGCGTACGGCTGGTCGGAGTACCACCGTCTGCTCGCCGAGATGAAGCAGGAGGCCGAGAAGATCCTTCCGGGCGCCGAGACGCCCTGGGTGGCGCTGGCGCACCTGGACGAGCACGGCAAGCACATCGAGGGCGTCGACGAGGTCCGCGACTGGCTGCAGGGCCTGATGGACCAGGCGATCGACGCGCTGGACGGCACCCACTTCGAACTCGCCGAGCGGGTGCGGAAGGTGGAGTCGCGGATCGCCCCGCCCGGCAGTGCGGCGGCCCCGTACTACACGCAGCCGTCGGAGGACTTCTCCCGCCCCGGCCGCACCTGGCTGCCGACGATGGGACAGACCCGCTTCCCGGTCTACGACCTGGTCTCGACCTGGTATCACGAGGGCGTCCCCGGTCACCACCTCCAGCTCGCCCAGTGGACGCACGTCGCCGAGGACCTGTCCCGCTACCAGGCCTCGGTCGGCATGGTCAGCGCCAACGCCGAGGGCTGGGCGCTGTACGCGGAGCGGCTGATGGACGAGCTGGGCTTCCTCACGGACGCGGAGCAGCGGCTCGGTTACCTGGACGCGCAGATGATGCGGGCCGCCCGGGTCATCGTGGACATCGGCATGCACCTGGAGCTGGAGATCCCGGCGGACTCGCCGTTCCACCCGGGTGAGCGCTGGACACCGGAGCTGGCGCAGGAGTTCTTCGGCGCGCACAGCAGCCGTCCGGCGGACTTCGTGGAGAGCGAACTGACCCGGTACCTGACGATCCCGGGCCAGGCGATCGGCTACAAGCTCGGCGAGCGGGCGTGGCTGCTGGGCCGGGAGAACGCCCGCAAGCGGCACGGTGACGCCTTCGACCCGAAGGCCTGGCACATGGCGGCGCTGTCCCAGGGGTCGCTGGGCCTGGACGACCTGGTGGACGAGCTGTCGCGGCTCTGAGCCGGGCCGCTCACCGCCGGAAACCGCCCTCCGAGTCGACGACCTGCCCGGTGACCCACTCCGCCTCGTCCGTGGCGAGCCACGCGACGAGGCGGGCCGGGTCGTCGGGCATGCCCCACCGCCCGGCGGGGAAGAGGGCGGCGATGGCGTCGTAGTCCTCACCGGTCATGTAGTCGGTGTCCACCGGCCCGGGGTTGACCGCGTTCACGGTCACCGCGTGCTCGGCGAGGGCCGTCGACAGGGTCCGCGTGATGGAGGCGAGCGCTCCCTTCTGCAGCGCGTAGGCGACCTCGCCGGGCATGCCCGACGCGATGTCCTGGCCGGAGGTCATCATCACGACGCGTCCGCCGGGCGTGCGGGGCGGCAGCGCGGCGCGGTGCCGGGCGAAGGCCTGGACGAGCAGCAGCACCGAGCGGGTGTCGACCTGCCAGTGGGCGTCGAGCATCGCGGCGTCGATCGTGTCGAGGGTGCCGTCGGAGCCGCTGAGGGCGTGGTTGGCGACCAGGACGTCCAGCCGCCCGCCGAGCGCTTCGGCGGCCGTGGCGAGGAGTTCGCCCGGTGCGGCGGGGTCGGCGAGGTCACCGGGGCCGGCCACCACGGTGGCGTCCGGGTCGCCGAGCGCGGCGCGCACGGAGGCGACGACGTCCTCCGTCCGGTCGGCGCCCCAGGGCATGGCGGCGTCGTGCGGGACGTGGTGGTGCAGGTAGACACTGGCCCCGTAGGCGGCGAGCCGCCGGGCCACGGCGTGGCCGATGCCGCCGCGTCGGCTGGCTCCGGTGACGAGGGCGGTGCGGCCGCGCAGGGGCAGGGGGTCGCGGCGCAGCTCTTCGGGGGTGGGGTGCGGAAGTCGTGGCATGGGCACCCATGATGGGCGGCGCACCGCCGGTACGCATGGCAATATTCCCGCGGCGCTGCGCGGCGCGCGGTCGGCTGCCTCGGCTACCGGTCGGCGAGGCGCCGCAGTTGTACGACGTTCAGCCAGGTCTCCGGTCCGGGGCGGACCTCCGCCGCCCGCACCGCGTACCGGCCGGGGTCGAGGGCGACCCGCACGTGATCCGCCCGGTCGCAGGCGGCGCCGGGCCAGGCCGCGTCGAAGAGGAGGACCGGCCCGGGCACGTGCCAGGACACCTCCGGCTCCCAGTCGGCCGTGTCGAGAGCGGCGGGGACGCCGGCCAGCGCCTCCTCCTCTGAGTCCGCGGCGCACCAGCGGACGAAGGTTCCGTGAGCGGCGAGATAGGCGGTGGAGGCGGGTTCGTCGCCGAGGACGAGGGCGGTGCGGTCGCCGACCGGGAGGAGCCCGACGTGGCCGTCGACCTCGCACGCCCGGTCGTAGTCGGAGGCGGCGTCCCCGCCGTCGGCGCCGGTCCAGAACGGCAGGACCGTCTCCGGGACCGCTATGAGCGGACCGCCGCCCGACTCCACCCATTGCACCGCGCCAGGCTCCGCGTATCGCACCATGCGGCAGAACCTACACGCCTGTCAGCAGCCGCAGTCGGCCGCGTCCACCGGGGCGGTCAGGGGGTCGGCGGAGCGGCGCGCGGTACCCCGCCGGGTCTCGTGCGCGAAGCCCTCGCGCGCCCAGTACTCGAAGCCGCCGAGCATCTCCTTGACCTGGTAGCCGAGTTCGGCGAGTGCGAGGGCGGCGCGGGTCGCGCCGTTGCAGCCGGGGCCCCAGCAGTACGTCACCACCGGCACGGCCCGGTCGAGGAGTCGGCCGGCCCGTTCGGGGACGAGCGCGGTGGGCAGGTGGACGGCGCCGGGGATGTGGCCCTGGTCCCAGGACTCGGTGGAGCGGGTGTCCACGAGGACGAACCCCGGGTCGCCGTCGGCCGCGAGGGCGCCGGCGACGTCGGAGACGTCGGCGTGGAAGGCGAGGCTCGCGCGGAAGTACGCGGCGGTCTCGGCGGGGGACGGCGGGGCGATGCGCAGGACGGGGTTCGTGGTGGTAGCGCTCAAGGTCCGGCCTTTCCTCGGTGGCTCTCCTGACCGCAAACCTATGGTCGGCGAGCGCGTCCCAGAAGGGAGATCCACCGGTTCATCTCGCGCATCCGCCGGGGATTCCCTGCTAATTTTTCCGGATGGCCACGGATTTCCCGGACGCCACCGACTGGCTCATCCTCGACGCCCTCCAGCGCAACGGGCGGGCCGGTTACGCGGAGTTGGCCCGTGCCGTCTCCATGTCCGCGAGCGCGGTGACCGAGCGGGTGCGGCGGATGGAGGAGGCGGGGATCATCCAGGGGTACTCGGCGGTCGTCGACCCGGAGCGGCTGGGGCTCCCGATCCTGGCCTTCGTGCGGCTGAGGTATCCGACCGGCAACTACAAGCCGTTCCACGACCTGGTGGCGGTCACTCCCGAGATCCTCGAGGCGCACCACGTGACGGGGGACGACTGCTTCGTCATCAAGGTCGCGGCCCGTTCCATGCGGCATCTGGAGGAGGTGTCCGGCCGGATCAGCGCGCTGGGATCGGTCACCACGAGCGTCGTCTACTCGTCACCGCTCCCCCGCCGGCCGCTGAGCCGCTGAGCCGCTGGGCCCGCTGCGCCCTTTCGCGGACGCCGGCCTTCAGCCGGTGCCCCGCTGCCGCAGCACCGACCCCGACCTCCCCTTCACGACCTCCAGTTGGGCGTGGATGCGGCGGCGCAGGTCGGCGACATGGCTGACGATGCCGACGCTGCGGTCCCGCTCGCGCAGTGCGTCGAGGACGTCGAGGACCTCGTCGAGGGTCTGGTCGTCGAGGCTGCCGAAGCCCTCGTCGATGAAGAGGGTGTCCAGGCGGACGCCGCCGGCCTCGTCCGTGACGACGTCGGCGAGACCGAGCGCGAGGGCGAGCGAGGCGAAGAACGTCTCGCCGCCGGACAGCGTGGCCGTGTCGCGCTCGCGGCCGGTCCAGGCGTCGACGACGTGCAGCCCGAGGCCGCTGCGACCGCGTCCGGTGCGGTCGTCGGAGTGGACGAGGGTGTAGCGGCCGGAGGACATGCGCTGAAGGCGCGCGGTCGCGGCGGCGGCGACCTGTTCGAGGCGGGCCGCCAGCACGTAGGACTCCAGGCGCATCCGGCGTTCGTTCTCCGCCGAGGTGCCCGCGGTGAGGGTGGCGAGGCGGGCGACGCGCTCGTGCTCCCGGCGCAGCGGGGCGATCCGGCGTACGGCCGCGGTGGCGCGGGCGGACAGCCGTTCCAGCTCGGCGCAGCGCCGGGCGGCGGCGTCACGGGCCGAGGCGGCCTCGCGCAGCCGCCGGCCGGCTTCGGCGGCGGTGCGTTCCGCCGCGGCCGGGTCGGCGGGCGGGCGCTGGGCCGCCGCGGCGGTGTCGGCCTCGGTGAGGACCGCGCGGACGGCGGCCTCCTCCGTGTCCCAGGCGTCGAGCCGGCGTTGCAGTTCGCGGTGGGCGGCGTCGTCGAGCCGGGCGGCGGCGGCTTCGCGCGGGGTGTCGAAGCCCGCGCGGAAGGCGGCGTCGGCCAGGCGGGCGTCGGCGTCCTTGAGCCGCTGTGCCGTGTCCTCGGCGACGCGGGAGGTGTCGGCGGCCTCGGTGAGGGACGCGGCCCGGCGCTCGAGCTGCGTGGCCCGGGCCGCCACGCTGCCGGCGGTGCCGCGGGCACGCACCAGTTCCTCCTCCAGCGCCGCCCGTTCCGTCTCCAGCCGTTCCCGGTTGGCGACCCGGGACGCGGCTCGGACGGCGGCCTGCTGCTGGGCGGCGACGCGCCGTTCGCGCTCCTGCTCCGCCCGGCGCAGCTCCTCCTGCGCGGCGTGCAGTCCGGAGGCCGTGGCCCGTGCAACCGCGTACAGCCGCTCCAGTTCCTCGGCCTGCTCGGCCAGTCGCGCGGTGGGCGCGTCCCCGGCCTCCGCGGTGGCTGCGGCCAGTGCCTCCCGTACGGTGCCCAGGCGCTGTTCGGCCTCCGCGCGGCACTGCTCGGCCTCCTGGTACGCGGCGAGCGCGCGCTCCTCCGCCTCGCGGTCGACGTGCCCGGCGATCTTCCGGGCGGGGGCCGGATGCTCGGTGGCCCCGCACACCGCGCACGGTGCGCCGTCGGTGAGGTCGGCGGCGAGTTCGGCGGCGATGCCGTTCAGCCGCTGTTCCTTGAGGTCGAGCCAGTGGGCGCGGGCCTCGACGGCTCGCTCGGCCGAGACGAGCGCCTGCCGCCCGGTCTCCTCCGCGTCCAGGGCGAACCGGTCCCGCTGCCGGGCGGCCTTCAGCCGGCGCTGGGCCGGGTCGCGCTGTACGGCGAGCTGTTCGGCGCGGGTCGCGGCCTCCTGGGCGTCCTTGACGCGTGCCTGGAGCCGCTCACGGGCCGTCTCCCACCCGGCCAGCCAGGCCTCCGCCTCGTGCAGGGTGTCCTCGTCGGCGCGTTCCCGGCGGTCCAGTTCGGCCCGCTCCTCGGTCAGCTCGACGAGGCGCTGTTCGGCCCGCCGGGCCGATTCGAGGCCGCCCAGTTCCTGCGCGGCCCGGCGCGCGGCGGCGGCGAGGCCCGCCGCGCCGGCGTCCGCGAGCTCCTGCGGCAGCCGGGCACGCGCGCGTGCCTCCGCGTCCGCCGCCCGCCGGTGTTCGGCATCGGCGGCGTCCCGCAGCTCCAGGGCCGGGGCCACCGCTTCGGCCTTCCGCCCCCGCTCCATGCGTTCCTGCGCCGCGCGGTGGGCGTCGGCCCGCTCGGCCAGCCGCGCCGCCCGCTCCCTCGCCTCCGCGAAGCGCCGCTGCAACCGGTCCAGTTCCCGTACGCCGGCCAGGTCGCGCTCGGCGGCGGCCTGGGCGGACTCGGCGGCGGTGAGCCGTCGGTCGGCGATGTCCAGCAGCTCCCGGGCCGTGCAGCGGGCGACGGCGGCGGCGGTGAGCACGGCCTCGGCCAGTCCCGGCTCGCCCGGGGCCAGCTCCGGCAACTCCATGGCGTCACCGGCGGCCTGCTGCATCCGGTGGGCGTCGGCCAGCAGGGCGGCGTCCCCCTCGCGCACCTGCGTCTCGGTCGCGCGGCGCCGCTCCGCGAGGCGCTTCTCGACCTCGGCGAAGCGCCGGGTGTCGAAGAGCCGGCCGAGCAGCTTGCCGCGGGCCTCCGCGTCGGCGCGCAGGAAGCGTGCGAAGTCGCCCTGCGGCAAGAGCACGACCTGGCAGAACTGCTCGCGGCTCATGCCGAGCAGCTGCGTGATCTCCTCGCCGATCTCCTGGTGGGAGCGGCTGAGGTCCTTCCAGGTGCCGGCGCCCGCGTCGTACTCGCGCAGCCAGGTCTGGGCCTTGTCCACGGTCGTGCCCTTGCCGCGCAGCTTGGGACGCTCCCAGGGCGGCTGCCGGGTGACCTCCAGCCGCCGTCCGGCGACGGTGAGTTCGAGGCGCACCTCGGTGCGCGTACGGACGTCGGCGTGGTCGCTGCGCAGGGCCGAGCCCTGACCGCTCTGGCGCGCGCCGGGCACCGAGCCGTACAGCGCGTAGCAGACGGCGTCCAGGACGGACGTCTTGCCGGCGCCGGTGGGTCCGTGGAGCAGGAAGAGCCCGGCCGCCGACAGGTCGTCGAAGTCGACGCTCTGCGATCCGCCGAAGGGCCCGAAGGCCGTGATGTCGAGCCGGTGGAGCCTCACCGGGCCTCCCGCAGGGTGTCGTCGGCGCGCACCGCGTCGAAGGCGTCCCGCAGTACGGTCCGTTCGTGTCGGTCGGGTCCGGCGCCGCGGACGTGGGTCACGAAGTCCTCGGCGATCTCCTGGTCGCCGCGGCCCGCGAGACGCCGCGCGTAGGACACCGCGGGGTCGTCCGGGGCGCGCTCGGGGTCGAAGACGAGACTCAGGGTGTGCGGGAAGCGTTCGGCCAGCCGGGCCATGGGGTCGGCCGGGCGGACCGGGTCGGTGAGGGTCGCCTCGACCCACGCGTCCTCGTGCGCGGCGAGCCCGGGGTCGGCGAGCAGGTCCTCCAGGGTGCCGCGCAGCCGGGCCAGCGGGCGGGGCACGGGGCAGTCGACGCGTTCGGCGGTGACCGAGCCGTCGGCGTCCAGGTCGACGAGCCACATGCTCTTGCGGTGCGCGGCCTCCGAGAAGGAGTACGGCAGCGGGGAGCCGGAGTAGCGGACGCGCTCGGTGAGGGTCTGGCAGCCGTGGAGGTGGCCGAGCGCCACGTAGTCGACGCCGTCGAAGACACCGGAGGGCACGGCGGCCACTCCGCCGACGGTGATGTCCCGCTCGCTGTCGCTCTGCTCGCCGCCGGTGACGAAGGCGTGCGCGAGGACGACGGAACGGGTGCCCGCCGGGCGCGTGGCGAGGTCGGCGCGGACCCGGTCCATGGCGGCCGCGAGCACGGCCTCGTGGCCCGCCTTCTCCACGCCGAACTCGGCTTTCACAAGGGCCGGTTCGAGGTAGGGCAGGCCGTAGAGGGCCACGTCGCCGTGCGCGTCGTGGAGCACCACCGGGGTCCCGCACCCCGCCGGGTCGGTGCGCAGGTGGATGCCGGCGCGGCCGATGAGCCCGGCTCCGACGCCGAGGCGGCGGGCCGAGTCGTGGTTCCCGGAGATCATCACCGTGGGCACGCCGAGGCCGGCGAGGCGGTGCAGCGCGTCGTCGAACAGCTCGACCGCGGCCAGCGGCGGCACCGCACGGTCGTACACGTCTCCCGACACGACCACGGCGTCGACGCCGCGCTCGCGCACGGTCCCGACGAGGTGATCGATGAACCCGGCCTGGGCACCGAGCATGCTCACCCGGTGGAACGCCCGGCCGAGATGCCAGTCGGAAGTGTGCAGCAATCTCATGAAATCGCTCTGAGCTGCACGTTTACCCCCACTGCACTTCCAGGACCAGCACGAACCAGCACGAGGCTCGCCATCAACGCATGCCACGCTAACGCATGCCGCCCCCTGATCCCCCACTCGCCTCGGATCACCCCGCCACCCCGGCGCCGACTCACACGGCGGTGGATAGCGTGCGGGCATGACGATGACGAGTAAGCGGCGAGTCCTGTACCGGCAGGGCACCGGGTTCTGGCGCATGACGGCGAAGTGGGTGCTGGTCTTCGGGGTCCTGTACCTGTTGGACGGCGGACTGCTCCGGTCGTGGGGCGACGCTCTGGTCTGGCCGCTGATCGGGATCCTGCTGTGGGTGCCGTTCGGGGTCGGTGTCGTCTGGTACGCGAAGAAGGACCAGCGGGTCACCCTGACGACGCGTGAACTGCGTGTGCGGCGCAAGCGGCTGCCGATGGAGGAGGTGAACCTGCTGCACGTGGCACGGCTCTGGCTGGAGGGGCGGTCGACCGGGGACGACCAGCCCGTTCTGGAGTGGAGACGGTTCGACCGGGTGGTGTGGGTGCCGCTTCTGGACGGCCGGGCGTTCGGCGTGGAGTTCCGCGACCCGGGCGCGTTCGCCGAGGTTTTCGGCGCCTTCGCCGTCGCGGCGTGCGGCGGGCCGGAGATCGTCCGCGCGAGGGCCGCGACGGCGGCCTACCCGGAGCCGCGACCGATGCGCGCCCGCTCCTCCTCCGACGGCTCCTGGGCGGATGCCCTGGACCTCTTCGGCTGAGCGCCGGGGACACGGCTTCGGCTGAGCGCCGGGGGCACGGCACGGGGCAGCGGTCCGTCGGGGCGCGGAGACCGGGAGGGGGCCGGCGTTCTCGACCAGCCCGCGCGGGGGTCTTCGCCCGGTCCTCCGTCAGGCGTCCCCGTACGCCTCTCCGCCCAGTTCGAAGCCGGCCGATCCCGCGGTGGCGTCCGCGAGCCATGCCCGGAAGGCGTCCACGTCGCCCTCGGGGAGGCCGATCTCGATGGTGACGGACTCGGCGTACCGGACGTCGCGCACCGCGCGTCCCGCCGTGCGCAGGTCGTTCTGGAGCTTCCCGGCCCGCTGGTGGTCGACGGTCACCGTGGCCAGGCGGAACCGGCGGCGGGTGAGCGTGCCGAGGTCGTCCAGGGCCTCGCCGACCGCGCCGCCGTAGGCGCGGATGAGGCCGCCCGCACCGAGCTTGACGCCGCCGTAGTACCGGGTGACGACGGCGACGACGTACCGCATGTCGCGGCGCAGCAGCATCTGGAGCATCGGGACGCCCGCGGTGCCTCCCGGTTCGCCGTCGTCGCTCGCCTTCTGCACGGCGGCGTCGGCGCCGATGACGTACGCCCAGCAGTTGTGGGTGGCGTCGGCGTGCTCCTTGCGTACGCCCGCGATGAACTCCTGGGCCTCCTGCTCGGTGGCGGCCGGGGCGAGGGCGCACAGGAAACGGGAGCGGTTGATCTCGGTTTCGTGCACACCCGCGCGGGCGACCGTGCGGTACTCGTCCTGCATCCGGCCAGCCTATGCGCTCGCCGGGTCCCGCCCTCCGGCGCGGTCGTCCCGGCCGGGGGCGGTGACCGCGGTCACTCCGGGGCCCCGACGTCCCGGGCGAGGTGGAGGCCGAGGAACCGGTCGGCGTAGGCGTACGTCTCGAACCGGGCTCCGTCGGGCAGGCCGGGGTCGGTCTCCACCCGGCGCAGGACCCGCAGCACCCCGGGCGCGTCCACGTCGTCCTCCCAGGCGGCCCGCAGCCGGTCGCGCACCTCGCCGGGGACGGGGCGCGACGGCTGCCGCGCCCAGGCGGCGACCGCCCGGCGCCAGCGGGCGAGGGTGGCCCGGGCTTCGTCCAGCGCGGCCGGATCGAGCCGCACGCGCGCGTGGTGGTGCCGCTCCAGCAGGGCGAGACGCAGGGCGTCGGGATCGGAGAGGTCGGGTGCGGCCGGGTCCGCGGGGGCCACCGCGACCGTCGTCCCCTCCGCAGCGGCACCGCCCTCGTGCACCACGTGCACGGTCCGGCCGACGCCCGGGCCGGAGGCACCGGCGTCCTCGAAGGGGCGGATGCCGAGGGCGGTCGCCTCGTCGCGCAGCCGGTCCACGTCGTCCGCGTGGGACAGCAGCGCCCATGCGGGGGTGCCGTCGAGTTCCAGGGCGCGGATCAGCAGGTCGGCGACGAGCAGTACGCGCAGGCCGGCCGCCCCGGGGCCCGGCGCGTGGGCCTGGACCCGGGTCGGGCTCCGCCGGGCGGGGGCGGCGGGGACGGGCTGTCCGGTTCGGGCGTCGATGATGCGCAGCACGGGGCGAGCGTAGGCGGGACGGGGCCGGGCCGCAGCGGGACGCGCTCACCGGCCCTCCCCCGCCGCTCGCGAATTCCGCCTCTTCCCGCCGATCCTGACTCCCGCTCCTCCCCGCCGCTCGCGAACCCCGCCCCTCCCAGGCGATCCTGACTCCCGCCCCTCCCCGCCGATCACTCCCGCCCCTCCCCGCCGCGCGGGAATCCCGTGGCGGCGCCGTCCGTTGTCCCACCGGAAGGCCCGACACGCGAGTCGTCCACGAGTCCAAGGAGGCCGCCGGTGCACGGCGACGAGGCAACCGTCCGCAAGATCCTCACCGAGCTCGGCGACACCTGGGCCGTGGTCGGCCTGTCGTCCAACCGGCAGCGCGCGGCGTACGGCGTCGCCGAGGTGCTGCAGCGGTTCGGCAAGCGTGTCGTACCCGTGCACCCCAAGGCGGAGACGGTGCACGGCGAGCAGGGTTACGCCTCCCTCGCGGACATCCCCTTCGACGTGGACGTCGTGGACGTCTTCGTCAACAGCGAGCTGGCCGGAGCGGTCGCCGACGAGGCGGTCGCGAAGGGCGCCGCGGCCGTCTGGTTCCAGCTCGGCGTGATCGACGAGCCCGCCTACGAGCGGACCCGGGGGGCGGGCCTGGAGATGGTGATGGACCGCTGCCCCGCCATCGAGATCCCCCGGCTCGGCTGAGCCCGGCCCGATCCGCCGCCCGGCTCTCCCCCTGAGCCGCGCGCCGCCGACATAATGTCCGGGTGACCGCAGCCACCCCCGACACCGACTCGGGTGCCTCACAACGCTTTCCGGTCGTCGTGGTCGGCGCCGGACCCGCCGGGCTCACCGTCGGCAACATCCTGCGGGCCGCCGGAATCGACTGCCTGGTCCTGGAGACCGAGACCCGTGCGTTCATCGAGCGGCGGCCCCGGGCCGGGGTCATCGAGGAGTGGGCCGTGCGGGGTCTGGAGCGGCGCGGGCTCGCTCGGGTCCTGCTGGAGCGGGCGCAGCGGCACACCGCGTTCGAGTTCCGGTTCGCCGGGGAGCGGCACCGGTTCGAGTACACCGCGCTGACCGGTTCCCACCATTACATCTACCCGCAGCAGTTCCTGGTGACGGATCTGGTGCGCGAGTACGCGGACGTGCGGGGCGGGCGGATCCGCTTCGGTGTCCGCGGCGTCCGCCTGCACGGGCTGGAGTCGGACCGGCCCTCGGTGTCGTACGTGTGCCCCGACTCCGGTGAACGGCGGGTCGTGGAGGCCGCGTTCGTGGCGGGTTGCGACGGTGCGCGCGGGGTGACGCGTGCGATGCTGCCGTCCGGGCGGGTCCGCACGGCTCGCCACGACTACGGCGTCGGCTGGCTGGCGCTCCTCGCCGAGGCCCCGCCCTCCTCCGACTGCGTCGTGTTCGGCATGCACCCGAGCGGCTTCGCCGGCCACATGGCGCGCAGCCCCGAGGTGACCCGGTACTACCTCCAGTGCCCGCCGGGCGACGACCCGGAGAACTGGTCCCACGACCGGGTCTGGACCCAGCTGCGCCGGCGGCTCGCCGCGTCGGGCGCGCGGCCGCTCGAGGAGGGGCGGCTGATCGAGAAGCGCGTCCTGGACATGCACGGTTACGTCGTGGAGCCCATGGTCTTCGGGCGGCTCTTCCTGGCCGGGGACGCGGCCCACCTCACCGCGCCCATCGCCGCCAAGGGCCTGAACCTCGCCCTGCACGACGCCTTCCTGCTCGGGGACGCACTGGTCGCCCACCTCACCAGGGGCGACGACACCGGGCTGTCCGGTTACTCGGCCGCGTGCGTCGCCCAGGCGTGGGACTACCAGGAGTTCTCCCAGTGGCTGGCGGAGCTGTACCACGGCACGGCGTCGGGCGACCCGTACCGGGCGGGTGCCGCGGTCGCCCGGATGCGCCGCCTGTTCACCTCACCGGTCGCGGCGACCGCGTTCGCCGAGCAGTACCTCGGCACCCGCACGTCGGGCTGAGACATCCGCGCGGCGGCCTGCGCCCGGGATCAGTCGTGGAGCGGCCCGTGCCCGGGGTCAATCGTGCAGCGGCCGGTCGCGGAGCCGGTGGTCGGCCACGTTCAGCGCCTCGTCGAGCAGGCGGCGCAGGTGCCCGTCCCGCAGCGCGTACACCACCCGGCGGCCCTCCTTGCGGGTGCTCACGAGCCCCGCGAGGCGCAGCCGGGCCAGGTGCTGACTGACCGCGGGCCGCGCCGCCCCGCACACCTCGGTGAGGGTCGTGACGTCGGCCTCACCGTCCGTCAGGGCGTGCAGCAGCGTGAGGCGGGTGCGGTCCCCGAGCAGGGCGAGCACCTCGGCGGCGAGCGCGAACTGCTCCTCGCCCGGTGTGCGCGGGTGCGCATCGTCCGCAGGTGACAGGTGCATGCGTGCGCTCATACGCACATAATGGCGTCGTGGGCGCCCGGCGTCCACCCACCGCACCGGAAACCGGAAGGGGCACCCCGTGAGCGACCCGCACCGGCACGACCGTCACCACCGTCACCCCCGCCACGACGAACCGACTCCGTCCCACGGCCGGTGGCACCGTCTCGCGCACCGCCTCACCCCGCACTCCCACGAGAGCGCCGACAAACTGGACCCCGCGCTGGAGTCCTCGGCCCGCGGGCTGCGCGCGCTGTGGGTGTCGCTTGCGGTGCTCGGCGCGACGGCCATGGCGCAGGCGGCCGTGGTGGCGGCCTCCGGATCGGTCGCGCTGCTGGGCGACACGGTGCACAACACGGCGGACGCGCTGACCGCCGTGCCGCTGGGCGTCGCCTTCGTCCTGGGACGGCGCGCGGCCACCCGGCGGTTCACCTACGGCTACGGGCGTGCGGAGGACCTGGCGGGCGTCGTCATCGTCCTGACGATCGCCGCGTCCGCGGTCCTCGCGGCGTGGACGGCCGTGGACCGGCTGTTCGATCCGCGCCCGGTGGCGCACCTGCCGGCGGTGGCCGTGGCCGCCCTCGCCGGTTTCGCCGGCAACGAGTGGGTGGCCCGGTACCGGATCCGCGTGGGCCGCGAGATCGGCTCCGCCGCGCTGGTCGCCGACGGGCTGCACGCCCGCACGGACGGCTTCACGTCACTGGCCGTGCTGCTGAGCGCCGGCGGCGCGGCGCTCGGGTGGCGCCTCGCCGACCCGGTCGTGGGGCTGGCGATCACGGCCGCGATCACGCTGGTCCTGCGCGACGCGGCCCGCGAGGTGTTCCGGCGCCTGATGGACGCCGTCGATCCGGCGCTGGTGGACCGTGCCGAGCGGGTACTGGGTGAGGTCCCCGGCGTGCGCGGGGTGGGTGAGCTGCGGCTGCGCTGGATCGGGCACCGGCTGCGCGCCGAGGTCGCTCTCGTGGTGGACGGCGAGGTGACGGTCCGCCGGGCCCACCGCATCGCCGTGGAGGCCGAGCACGCCCTGCTGCACGCCGTGCCGCGGCTGACGGCGGCCCTGGTCCACGCCGATCCGGCACCCACCCCGGGCGAGACGGACCCGCATCTGGCGCTCGCCCACCACGCCGGCGCGTGAGCGGTCAGGCGACGCCGAGCCCTTCCAGCACCACGGCCCCCGGCAGCTCGGCGAATGCCTTGCCCGGCACCAGCAGCTTGCCCCGCCGGCGTCCGCTGCCGACGAGGACGTACGGCAGGTCGACGACGGCGGAGTCCACCAGCACGGGCCAGTCGGCGGGCAGGCCGACGGGGGTGATGCCGCCGTACTCCATGCCGGTCTCGCCGGTCGCCGTGTCCATCGGCGCGAACGACGCCTTGCGGGCGCCGAGGTGGCGGCGCACGACGCCGTTGACGTCGACCCGGGTGGTGGAGAGGACCACGCAGGCCGCGAGCGTCGTGCCGCCGCCCCGCTTGCCGGTGACCACGACGCAGTTGGCGGACTGTTCGAGCAGCTCGCGGCCGTAGTGCTCGACGAAGGTGGCGGTGTCGGCCCACTCCGGCTCGGTGTCGACGTAGACGATCTGGTCGGCGGGGACGCTGCCGCGCCAGTGGCGTACGGCGTCGGCGACCGGGCGGGTCAGTTCGTCGAGGGCGTCCGGGGCGGGCTCGGCACTGTCGAAGTTTCCGATGGGTGCGTGCATGGCCGCACGCTAGCAACGGCGGGCGCCACGACGGACGGTCGTCTCAGCGGACGGGCGGCACCGAGACCGCCATGATCATTTCCATCGGTGCGTCGCCCTCGTTGCCGTAGGTGTGAGGGGTGTCGGACTCGAAGGAGGCGCTCGCGCCCGCTGGGACGCGGTGCGCCACACCGTCGACGGTGAGCATGAGTTCCCCGGCGGTGACGTGCACCAGCTCGACCGTGCCGGTGGGGTGCGGGTCGGACGGGCTGCTCTCGCCCGGCATCAGCCGCCACTCCCACATCTCCAGCGGCCCGGGCGCCTCCACCCCGGCGAGCAGCCGGCTGAAACTGCCGGCGTCCGTGTGCCAGAGCCGTACCGCCTGCTCGGCGGGGACGACGCGGACCGTGGGCCCCTGCTCGTAGTCGAGGAGGGTGGTGATGCTGACGCCGAGCGCGTCGCCGATCTTCACGACCGTGCCGAGGCTGGGGTTGGTGCGGGCCTGCTCGATCTGGATGAGCATGCCGCGGCTGACACCGGCCCGCGCGGCGAGCGCCTCCAGGGTGAAGCCGCGCTCGGAGCGCCAGCGCCTGACGTTGCGCGCCAGGGACTGGGTCAGCAGGTCGAGGTCCGCCACATTCCGTCCATGCGTTGGTTCACTGGTTCGGACGACGCGGTGCCGTGCCCCGGACCACCGTCGGCCGGGCCGCACCCGAACGTTCACCGAACTGTACTGCGAGGCGCCCGACGTTCAGCCCTCGCCCGCCGGTTCCGCCGGCTTCCCCACCGTCGCCGACCGGTCGTCCAGCTCGGCGAGCCGGGCCACCGCCTCGTCGTCCAGCGCCGACAGCGCCCTCAGCTGTCCCGGCGTGATTCCGTCCGGGATCGGCACGGGGGCCGGGGTCCGCAGTGGCGGCTGCCAGCCGTCGTCGGGCGTCCAGCGCCGTACGACGCGGGCGGGGGCGCCCGCCACCACGGCGTGGTCGGGGACCGTGCCCCGGACCACGGCGCCGGCGGCCACCACCACGTTCCGGCCGACGCGCGCGCCGGGCAGGATCACCGCGCCGGTGCCGATCCAGCAGCCGGGGCCGATCTCCACCGGGTCCATCCGGGGCCATTGCTTGCCGATGGGCTGGTGCGGGTCGTCGTAGGAGTGGTTGGTGGAGGTGACGTAGACGTACGGGCCGAAGTAGCAGTCGCTGCCGATGGTGACCGCGGTGTCCGCGATGACGTGGCTGCCGCGGCCCAGGACGACGCCGTCGCCGATGCGCAGGATCGGTTCGGGGCCGAGGTCGAGGTCAGGCATGAGGCCGGCGGTCAGGGTGACCTGCTCGCCGATGATGCAGTGGGCGCCGACGTGGATCCAGGGCTCGCCGAAGACCGTGCCGAGGGGGAAGGCGAGCCGGGTGCCCGTGCCCAGCGCGCCGAAGCGGAAGCGTCCGGGGCGGGCGGCGGTGACCGAGCCGGTGCGCTGCACCCAGGCCCAGCCCGCGTGGACGGCCCGCTGCGCGAGCCGGCCGGTCCAGGACGAGAACGTGTTCTTGCGCTTCGGCACCCGCTCACGGTAGTCGGCGTGCGGTACGGCCATGACTGCCGAGGCCTGTGATCTTCACCCCACCGGGTGGCGTACGGTGCCGTACATCACCCGAGCAGGAGGCGAAGATGACGCAGCAGGCGCTGATCACGGGCATCGGCGGCAAGGACCCGAAGGTGGACACGGAGGCCTTCGTGGCGCCGACGTCCTCGGTCATCGGGGATGTGACGCTGCAGGCCGGCGCGAGCGTCTGGTACGGGGCGGTGCTGCGCGGCGACGTCGAGCGGATCTCCGTCGGCGCGGACAGCAACGTCCAGGACAACTGCACGCTCCACGCCGACCCGGGCTTCCCCGTCACCGTCGGCGAGCGGGTCTCCATCGGGCACAACGCCGTGGTGCACGGCGCGACGGTCGAGGACGACTGCCTGATCGGCATGGGCGCCACGGTCCTGAACGGCGCGGTGATCGGCGCGGGCTCGCTGGTCGCGGCGCAGGCGCTGGTCCCGCAGGGGATGCGGGTGCCGCCGGGCTCGCTGGTCGCGGGGGTGCCCGCGAAGGTGAAGCGGGAGCTGACGGAGGAGGAGCGTCAGGGGGTCACGCTGAACGGCACGATGTACGCGGCGCTGGCTGTGGAGCACCGGGGAGCGGTGGGAGGCGGTCGGTAGGACGCCGCCCGCGGGTTGCCTGTGGCCGCCCGCGCCCGCGCGGCGCAGCCGCAGATCGGCACAGCCTCCGCGCCCCCTTCGGGCCGCCTCACTCCCCGGCGGTCACCGGCTGGGCCTTGCCCGCCTTGCGCTTCAGGACGAGCATCGAGGTCACGCCGATGACGACCGCCAGCACCAGGCCCAGCCACGAGAAGCGCTTCAGCCAGGACTCGGCGACGACGCCGACGTAGTAGATGACGGCGGTGGTGCCGCCCGCCCAGACGATGCCGCCGAGGACGTTGGCGATCAGGAACTTCCAGTACGGCATCCGCAGCACACCGGCGAGCGGCCCCGCGAAGATGCGCAGCAGGGCGACGAAGCGGCCGAAGAAGACGGCCCACATGCCCCACTTCTGGAAGGACCGTTCGGCGGTGGCGATGTGCCCCTCGCTGAAGTGCTTGGGGAACTTCCTGCCCAGCCGGGCCAGCAACGGCCGGCCGCCCTTGCGGCCGATGGCGTACCCGATGGAGTCGCCGACCACCGCGCCGGCACTGGCGCAGGCGCCGAGGAGGAGCGGGTCGATGCCGCCGTGCTGGGAGGACAGCAGGGCCGCCGAGACCAGGATGATCTCGCCCGGCAACGGGATGCCCAGGCTCTCCAGACCGATGACGAGACTCACGACGGCGTACACGGCCACCGCCGGCACCGTGTCGAGCCACTCCTGGACGTGCAACGCCACACCCTCCGGTTCGCGCCCCCGCTGATGGGTTCCGGGTGGGCCTCGCCGCTTCCCGGGTCGCCTCGACCGAGGCGACCCGGGAAGCCTACCGGTTCGCGGGGCGTCAGCCGTTGGGACGCAGGGTCCAGGTGACGGTCATCTCACCGGTGACGGCGCCGTCCTCCCGCTGGATGGCGACGGTGACCGGGAACTCTGGGCGGCTTCCCGCGTCCAGTTCCGCCACGACCTCGGCGGCGGGACGGCCGAGCGTCGCGGTGGCCGTGACCGGGCCGAGCGCGATCTTCTTGAAGGCGATCTCCGCGGTGACCGGCAGCGGTACCGCCCGGGAGAGCTGGTCGCCGAAGGCGGCCAGCACGATCGCGCCGCTGGCCGACTCGCCCAGCGTGAACATGGCTCCGGCGTGCGGTCCGCCGACGTGGTTGCGGTACTCGCTCTGGTCCGGGAGGGCCAGTACGGCCTTCTCCGGGGTGGTCTCCAGGTACTCGAGGTTCAGGGTCCGGACCATCGGCACCGTGGCGGCGAGCAACTCGCCTATCGACATCTGGTCTGCGCTCATGGACGGCAGGTTACCCGCGAGTAGCATCCGAGGGCCAGGCTTGCGGAGCGATCGCCGTATGCTTGCCGATCATGTGGCCAGGACAGCAGCCGCCCGCCGGCGGACCCGACCCCCAGCAGCCCGGCCCCTACCGGCAGTCCGGCCACCAGGCGCACCAGCCCCACGGCGGCCCGAACCCGTACGCCGGAGCGGCCCCGCACCCCGGGCAGCAGCCCGCCGCTCCGTGGCAGACCCCCGCGTTCACGGGCGGACCGCCGTCCGGCGGGCGATCGGGCGGCGGCCGTACGAAGACGGTGGCGATCGTGGCCGCCGCGGTCGTCGTGGTCGCCGCCGTCACCGGGACGGTCCTCCTGGTCGGCGGGGAGGACCGGGCCGAACCCGGCCCCACCGCCTCCTCGCCGTCCGCGTCCGCCGTCGACGACCCGGCGAACGGGGCGGACGGGCCACGGCCGACCGTCGCGGGCTGGCAGGTCGTCACCAACCCCGACCTGGGCATCGCCTTCGACGTACCGGCCTCCTGGGCGCCGCAGGCACCCACCTGGGTCACCTATGTGTCGGAGAACGACGACCCCGAGGACACGCCCCTGGTCGCCATGAAGGCCCCGGCCGTCCTCCAGGAGAAGTGGTGCGCGGCGGACAGCGACCGGGACGGCCGGGTCGACCACACCCCCCTGGCGAGCGCGGGCACCCGCGGCGACGACGGTGCGCGCGGCACCGAGGAGATCGCCCGCGAGGACTCGGCGGCCTGGGTGTACGGGGCCTTCGCCCAGCCGGCGCGCGACAAGGTGACGACGGGACCGGTGACCTCGTTCACCACGACGTCCGGCATCGCGGGCAGCGTCGCCACCTCCCGGTCGTCCGGGGTCGAGAAGACGGACAAGTGCGACGTGGACGGCAAGGCGACGACGTTCGCCTTCGAGACCGCCGACGGCGATCTCGTCTCCTGGTCGTTCTACGGCGCCGCGGACGTGGAGGACGAGGTGCCGGACGGCACCGTCCGGAAGATCCTCGCCACGGTTCGGTACGTCCCTGACAAAGGGCAGTGACCGAATCGTGTCTGGGCGGCATTAGGGTGACTGCTCATGTGGCCAGGACAGCAGCCGCCCGGGGGCGAGCAGAACCCGCAGAACAATCCGTACCAGCAGCCGGGGTACCAGCAGCCGAATCCGTATCAGCAGCCCGGCTACCAGCAGCAGCCCGGCGCGTACGGGCAGCAGCAGTGGAGCACGCCGCAGCCCGTCACCGCTCCGCTGCCGGCCACCGGCGGCGGTGGTGGCGGTGGTGGCAACCGGACGAAGCTGGTCGCGATCGTCGCGGCGCTCGCGGTCGTGGTGGCCGCCGGAGTCACCGGCTTCCTGGTGCTGGGCGGTGACAAGGACGACCAGGCCGACGACGGCAAGGACAAGAAGCCCTCGCCCACCGCGACCGCCGGCAAGTCGGAATCCCCGTCGGCGGATCCGAGCGCTTCCGGCTCCGGGGACAACCCGCGCGGCGGCGGCGAGCTGAAGGCGACCATCGACGGCTGGCAGGTCGTCGCCAACCCGCGCTTCGGCACCATGTTCGACGTGCCCGCCGACTGGGAGCTCGACAGCACCGACACCAGCGTCGGCTTCGAGTGGGAAGAGGACGGCAAGACCGACCGGACCACCGTCACCGCGCCGGCGTACCTCAAGTCCGAGTGGTGCACGACCGACGAGAACAAGGACGGCCGCAAGGAGAGCACCGCCCTCGCCACCGCCGGTACCCGCGGCGAGAACGGCGCCAAGGACGCGGACATGGCGGCCGAGACGCGAGTGCCGTGGTGGATCTTCGGCGGTTACACCCAGCCGGACAAGAAGAGCGTCAAGTACGGCAAGCCGAAGGCGTACACCACCGCCTCCGGCCTCGCGGGCAGCGTCATCTCGGCGTACTCCCAGGGCACGCCCCAGAAGGGCAAGTGCGACACCGAGGGCAAGGCGATCACCTTCGCCTTCAAGAACGGCGCGGGCGACTTCGTCACCTGGAACCTGTACGGCGCCAAGGGCGTCGACGAGGAGCTGCCGGAGGCCACGATCCAGAAGATCCTGAGCACCGTCCGCCTCACCGAGGAACCGCCGACCGAATCGTAGGGACCCGACGCGCGACGCCGTCCCGGCGCTCAGCCGATGCCGAACGCCCCCGCGGGAGGCACGGGCGACGGCACGGCCTCCTGGTCCCCCACCGGTCGCGCGTCGCCGGTGAAGTCCCGCAGCGCGGGCCCGTGCTCGACCCTGGCCGGGAAGGCGTCGGCGGCGGTACGCCGGGCCAGCGCGGCCGTGTCGAGGGGCCGCTGCGCGGCGACGAGGACGACGTTGCCGAACCGGCGCCCGCGCAGCACCGCCGGTTCGGCGATGATCGCCGACTCCGCGAAGAACGCGGCGTACGTGGCCAGTTGGCTCCGCAGGAAGCCGAACGGCGCCCCGTCGGCCAGGTTGGCCACGTACACGCCGTCGGCGCGCAGCACCCGTGCCGCCTGGCGGGCGTAGCCGACGGAGGTCAGGTGCGCGGGCACCCGCGAGCCCCCGAAGACGTCGGCGACCAGGACGTCGGCCGAGTCCCCGGGGGCGGCCTCCAGCCAGGCCCGGGCATCGGCGCCGTGCGCGGTGATGCCCGAGCCGTCCGGCAGCGGCAGGTGCTCGGCGACCAGATCCAGCAGCCCCCGGTCGGCCTCCACGACGTCCTGCCGGGATCCGGGCCGGGTCGCGGCCAGGTACCGGGGCAGGGTGAACGCGCCCCCGCCCAGGTGCAGCACGTCCAGCGCACGCCCCGGCTCGGCGACCGTGTCCAGGACGTGGCCGAGCCGGCGCGTGTACTCGAACTCCAGGTGCGCCGGCTCGTCCAGGTCGACGTAGGACTGCGGAGCCCCGTCGACGGTGAGCAGCCAGGCCCGTTCCCGGTCGACGTCGGGCATGAGCTTGGCGGTGCCGTGGTCGGTGACACGCATGACGGGTATGGCTTCGTTCACCCGCCCATTGTGTCAAGGACCGGCCTCAGCCGACGGCGGTCACGGTCCCCGCCCCCACGGTCCGGCCGCCCTCGCGGACGGCGAACCCGAGTCCCGTCTCGAGCGGCACGTCCCGCCCCAGCTCGACCGTCATCGTGACCGTCTCCCCGGGCCGGGCGACGCCGGCCTCGCCGAGGTCCACGTTCCCGACCACGTCGGCGGTCCGGATGTAGAACTGCGGCCGGTACCCGGTGGCGACCGGCGTCGAACGCCCGCCCTCGCGCGCCGACAGCACGTACACCTGGGCCCGGAAGCGCCGTGCCGGGACGACACTGCCGGGCGCGGCGACCACGTGCCCCCGGCGCACCGTGTCGCGGGCGACGCCGCGCAGCAGGAGCGCCACGTTGTCCCCGGCCTGCGCCTCCTGCATCGGCTTGCCGAAGGTCTCCAGGCCGGTGACGACCGTCTCGACCGACGCGCCCAGCACCTCGACCCGGTCGCCGACGCGGACGGTGCCGCGCTCGACGGCGCCGGTGACGACCGTGCCGCGGCCGGTGATGGTGAGCACGTTCTCCACCGGCAGCAGGAACGGCGCGTCCAGGTACCGCTCGGGCATGGGCACGTACGTGTCCACGGCGTCGAGCAGCGCCTCCACGGAGGCCGTCCACCGGGGGTCGCCCTCCAGGGCCTTCAGTCCCGAGACCCGTACGACGGGCACGGCGTCGCCGCCGTAACCGTGCGCGGTGAGCAGCTCGCGCACCTCCAGCTCCACGAGGTCGGTGAGCTCCTCGTCGCCGGCGTCGGCCTTGTTGAGCGCGACCACGATGTGGTCGACGCCCACCTGCCGGGCCAGCAGGACGTGTTCGGCGGTCTGCGGCATGATCCCGTCCAGCGCGGAGACCACCAGGATCGCCCCGTCGAGCTGGGCGGCGCCGGTGACCATGTTCTTGACGTAGTCGGCGTGGCCCGGCATGTCGACGTGGGCGTAGTGCCGGGTGTCGGTCTCGTACTCGACGTGCGCGATGTTGATGGTGATGCCGCGCGCCGCCTCCTCGGGGGCGCGGTCGATGCGGTCGAACGGCACGAAGGTGCCGGCGCCGCGCTCGGCGAGGACCTTGGTGATGGCGGCGGTCAGGGTGGTCTTGCCGTGGTCGACGTGACCCATCGTGCCGATGTTCAGGTGCGGTTTGGTGCGGACGTACGCCGTCTTGGACATGGCGGTTCCTCGAAGCCTCGTGGCGGTGGTGGGACCCCAGGGGGGACTGGCCGACCCTCCCCCTGCGGGGTCCGCCGGACGATCCGGGGAGGGTCAGCTTCGGGCGCCGTCGACGGCTGCCGGGAAGTGGATGACGGCAGCCTTCGGGGCATCCGCGACCGCGGATGCTGCGAGGTGGAAGGCGTGCCGGAACATGACGCCGATCATCGCCGACGCCGGGTCCGGGGTCGAACGGTTTTTGCGGGCGGGGTGGTCCGGGCCGTCACCGCACGGCCGGTGTCCCGCGGCGCCTCCCGCACGCGACGAAGAAGTCGCCGCGGCCGCACCGGCGCAGGCAGCCGCCGAAGAGCCGGTCGGTGTCGGTGCGTTCCTCGCGGCACAGGTGGTGGAGCGCGGATGCCGGGCCACGGACGGGGATCCGGAGGAGCAATGCGTCACATGACGGCGCAGGAGATCGACAGCGGTGTACGGGCCCCCGCTCGGACAGCCGCCGGCAGCGGAACGCCGGTCCGGCTCCGCCGACCACGGTGCGCCTTCCAGGACGGTGCGGGACAGTGCGCGGCGAACGGGCGTGGTCAGGCCCAGGAAGGGAGCGACGTCCCTCATGTACGCCCGCGTGCTCGCGGCGCGTTCGGGATCGGCCGCGGCGGCGTGCACGGCGGACAGCCGCTCCCCTGCGGTGTCGGCTCAAGGGCTGTGCGGCACCTCCGGAATTTCCTCGGCTGTGACGCTCATGAGACGCACCGTACGGCGATCACACACATTTGTCGGTTAGTGTCACCGGATGTTCGATGCCACCACCCGCTCTGGGGGCACCGCCACGGTCTCTCCCCGGTCCGCCGCAGCCGAGCTCGCCGTCGCCACGGCGGGCGGGCCGGTCCCACCGGCCGGTTTCGCCGCGCGCGTGACGAGAGTCCTGCTCTCTCCGTGGTCCCGGCTCTCCCTGCTCGTCCTGCTGCTGGCCTCCGCCGCCACGGCGGTCCTGCTGTTCCAGCCGCAGCAGTTGCTGACCGACGGCTGGCCTCCGCAGCTCGGCGGGGTCGCGGCGGCCGTCGCGTACGCGGTGGCGTACGGCGTGTGCACCGTCGCGTTCGTGCCGCGTCCGCTGCTGAACCTGGCCGCCGGCGCCCTGTTCGGCTCCCAGCTGGGCCTCGCCTCGGCGCTGGCGGGGACGGTGCTCGGCGCGGGGATCGCCTTCTGCCTGGGCCGGATGCTGGGCCAGGACGCGCTGCGTCCGCTGCTGCGGGGCAAGTGGCTGAAGGCGGCGGACGGGCAGCTCAGCCGGCACGGTTTCCGCTCGATGCTGGCGGCACGGCTGTTCCCCGGAGTGCCGTTCGCCGCCGCCAACTACTGCGCGGCCGTCTCCCGCATGGGGCTGCTGCCCTTCCTGCTGGCGACGGCGCTCGGTTCGATTCCCAACACCGCCGCCTACGTCGTGGCCGGCGCCCGTGCCTCGACCCCGACTTCGCCGGCCTTCCTGATCGCGCTGGCCTGCATCGCGCTGCCCGGGCTGGCGGGCGCGGTGGTGGCCTGGCGCAAGCGGCACCGGCTGCGGGGGCACTGACGGAGCGTCGCGCGAGGCGGTCGCGGGGCGCGGTCGACGGGCCCGGGAGCCTGCCGGGAGGGCTTCCACCCCTGTGGGCTGATCTTCACTTTGGGGCGCTACGCTGCCCCTCGACACGCCTGATCCTGATCACCGCACGCCGGTTCGGTGTGCCCATGCCCGTTTTCGCCCGGCACTTGGACTCCGTAACTTCATGTCTTGGTTCGAATCACTCATCCTCGGACTCGTCCAGGGGCTGACCGAGTTCCTTCCCGTGTCCTCCAGCGCGCACCTGCGCCTGACCGCGGCGTTCTCCGGCTGGCACGACCCGGGCGCGGCGTTCACCGCGATCACGCAGATCGGCACCGAGGCCGCGGTGCTCATCTACTTCCGCAAGGACATCGGGCGGATCCTCGCCGCCTGGACCCGGTCGCTGACCGACAAGGAGATGCGCCACGACCCCGACGCCCGCATGGGCTGGCTGGTGATCGTCGGCTCCATCCCGATCGGTGTGCTGGGGCTCACGCTGAAGGACCAGATCGAGGGGCCGTTCCGCGACCTGCGGATCACGGCGACCATGCTGATCGTCGTCGGCGTGATCATCGGCGTCGCGGACCGCATGGCCGCGCGGGACGAGAAGGGCGGCCGGCACCGCGCGCCGCAGCAGCGCAAGGAACTGACGGACCTGACCGTCCGGGACGGTCTGATCTACGGCCTCTGCCAGGCCATGGCCCTCATCCCCGGCGTCTCCCGCTCCGGGGCGACCATCAGCGGCGGCCTCTTCATGGGCTACCGGCGCGAGGCGGCGGCCCGGTACTCGTTCCTGCTCGCCATCCCGGCGGTGCTGGCGTCCGGTCTGTTCGAGCTCAGCGACGCGATGGAGAGCGACCACGTCTCCTGGGGTCCGACGCTCTTCGCGACGGTCATCGCCTTCGCCACCGGGTACGCGGTGATCGCGTGGTTCATGAAGTTCATCTCGACCAAGAGCTTCATGCCGTTCGTCTGGTACCGCATCGCGCTGGGCGTCGTCATCATCGTCCTGGTCTTCGCGGGCGTCCTGAGCCCGCACGCCGCGGAGTCGGCGCACTGAACCGGATCGCCTGTGTAGCCGTCCGGTAGCGCACTGTCAGTGCTTGCCCCTAGGCTTGTCCGCATGTCCCCCGATTCCGTGACTCCTGGTTCCGTGCGGTCCGCGGCGGAGCTGAACGATCAGATCCGTGCCCTGTGGCGGCGAGCGGGCGGGACCCTGTCGGCGCAGGAGCGTGTGGAGTACGAGCTGCTGGTGGTCGAGTGGGCCACCGCGATCCGCGGCGAGGTCATCGAGGCGGCCTGAGCGGCCGTGGGCCGGGGATCAGCGTCCGCCGGCCACGCGCAGTACGGTCCCGGTCGTGTAGGAGGCGTCCGGCGACATCAGCCAGGCGATCGCCGCGGCGATCTCCTCGGCCCGGCCTGGGCGGCCCATCGGGACGGCCGCGCCCATCCGCCGGGCGCGTTCCGGGTCGCCCATGGCCGCGTGCATCTCGGTGTCGGTGACCCCGGGGGCGACGGCGTTGACACGGATCCCGTCCGGGCCGAGCTCCTTGGCCAGGCCCAGGGTGAGGGCGTCGACGCCCGCCTTGGTCGCGGCGTAGTGGACGTACTCCCCCGGGCTGCCGATGGTCGCGGCGCCCGACGACACGTTCACGATCACTCCGGCGCCCCGCGGGGTCATCAGCTGCGCGGCGCGCCGGGCGCACAGCAGCACGCCCAGCAGGTTGACGTCGAGGACCCGGCGCAGGGTCGCGGTGTCGCTGTCGGCGAGCCGCCCGAGCGGACCGGTCACCGCCGCGTTGTTCACCAGCCCCGTCACCGGACCGAGCTGTTCCTCCGCGACCTCGAAGAGCCGCTCGACGTCGGCCTCGACCGAGGTGTCCACCCGCACCGCGAGACCACGGCCGCCCGCCTCGCGCACTCCCGACACGACCGTCTCCGCGGCCCGGGAGTCCCGTACGTAGCCCACGACGACGTCGTGTCCGTCCGCCGCCAGCCGCAGACAGGTCGCGGCGCCGATACCCCGGCTGCCACCGGTGACCACCGTGATGGGACGAGTCATGAGCTACCTCCAGCGAGAGCGCGGCACGAGGAACGGGTTTGATCGATCATCGATCATCCTAGGCGAGGTCCCGCCGCACCGAGCGGTGACCACCCGATGTGATCAACTGAATCCGCCCTCGTCGAGAGCGCACACTGAAGAGACCACGGGGTAGGGAGGCGCCCATGAAGACGCTCGGTCACTGGTTCACCTCCCCGTGGCGCCGCTCGGCCGCCGCCGTCCTCGCCGGAGCGCTGCCCGTGCTCGCCTTTCCGGGGCCGGCCCTGTGGTGGTGGGCCTGGGTCGCGCTGGTGCCCTGGCTGCTGCTGGCCCGGACCGCGCCGGGCGGGAAGCGCGCGGCTTACGACGGGTGGTGCGGCGGCTTCGGATTCATGCTGGCCATGCACCACTGGCTGCTGCCCAACCTGCACGTGTTCACGTTCGTCATCGCCGCGCTGCTCGGTGCGCTGTGGGCGCCGTGGGGCTGGCTGGTGCGCCGGATGCTCGGCGGGGCGCCCTCGGCCGGCCGGGTGGCGGCGGCGCTCGCGGTGGTGCCGTCGGGCTGGCTGGCGGTGGAACTGGTCCGCTCCTGGGAGGGGCTCGGCGGCCCCTGGGGCGTGCTCGGCGCGAGTCAGTGGCAGGTGGCGCCGGCGCTGCGCCTCGCCTCGGTGGGCGGGGTCTGGCTGCTGAGCTTCCTGGTCGTGGGCGTCAACGTCGCCGTAGCGGTGCTCGTCGCCGTTCGCCGGGCCCGGGTGCCCGCCCTCGTGGGGCTCCTGGCCACCGCCGCCGCCACCTCCGCCGCCTGGGTGTGGTCCCCGCGCCCCGACGCCGGTGAGCGGGTGGCGATCGGCTTGGTGCAGCCGGGTGTCGTCGCCGGCGCGGACAGTGCCGAGCGGCGCTTCGACCGCGAGGAGCAGCTGACCCGCCGGCTCGCCGACCGGGACCTGGACCTGATCGTCTGGGGCGAGAGCAGCGTCGGCTTCGACCTGGACGACCGGCCCGACCTGGCCGGCCGGCTCGCGGCGCTGTCGCGGGAGACCGGCGCGGACATCCTGGTCAACGTGGACGCACGGCGCTCGGACAAGCCCGGCATCTACAAGAGCTCGGTGCTCGTCGGTCCCGACGGCCCCACCGGCGACCGGTACGACAAGATGCGGCTCGTCCCCTTCGGCGAGTACGTCCCGGCGCGTTCCCTGCTGGGCTGGGCCACGTCCGTGGGCGAGGCGGCGGGCGAGGACCGCAGGCGGGGCAGCGAACAGGTGGTGATGGACGTCGCGGACGGGCTGCGGGTCGGGCCGATGGTGTGCTTCGAGAGCGCGTTCCCCGACATGAGCCGCCGGCTCGCCGCCGACGGTGCCGAGGTGCTGCTCGCCCAGTCGTCGACGTCGACCTTCCAGCACACCTGGGCGCCGGAGCAGCACGCCTCGCTCGCCGCGCTGCGCGCCGCCGAGACCGGCCGGCCGATGGTCCACTCCACGCTCACCGGCGTCTCGGCGGTCTACGACGCGAACGGCGCGCGGATCGGGTCGTGGCTCGGCACGGACGCGAGCGAGTCGCGGGTGTACGAGATCCCGCTCACGCACGGCACCACCCCGTACGTCCGCTTCGGCGACTGGACCCTGCACGCGTCGCTGCTGATCCTGGCGGCCTGGGGGATCGGTGAGGGGGTGCGGACGGTGCGGCTCAGGCGGAACGCTCCGCCACCGCCCGCACCACCCGCTCGCACAGCTCATGGGTCTCCAGCGCGTCCCGGGCACTGAGCACCTTGCCCGCGCGCACGGCGTCGAGGAAGGCGAGCACCGCCTGTTCGATGCCGCGCTGGCGGGCCACCGGGACCCAGTCGCCGCGCCGCCGCACGGTCGGCTGGCCCTTGTGGTCGATCACCTCGGCGAGGTTGACCACCTGGCGTTTGGTGTCCTGGCCGGAGACCTCGAGGATCTCCTCCGCCGAGCCGCTGAGCCGGTTCATGACGCCGAGGGCGGTGAAACCGTCCCCGGCGAGCTGGAGGACGACGTGGTGGAGCAGGCCGTCTTGGACGCGGGCGCGCACGGTGACGTCGTCGACCGGGCCCGGCACCAGGAAGCGGAGCGTGTCGACGACGTGGATGAAGTCGTCGAGGATCATGGTGCGCGGATCCTCGGGCAGCCCGGTGCGGTTCTTCTGCATGAGGATCAGCTCGCGCGGGTGCTCGGCGCACTGCGCGTATCCGGGTGCGTGGCGCCGGTTGAAGCCGACGGCGAGGCTGGTGTCCCGCTGCTCGGCGAGGGCCACCAGGCGCTCGGAGTCGGCCAGTTCGTAGGCCAGCGGCTTGTCGACGTAGGTCGGGACGCCGGCTTCGAGCAGCCGGGTCACGATCTGCGGGTGGACGGCCGTCGGGGCGTGCACGAAGGCGGCGTCGAGGCCCGCGGCGAGGAGCGCGTCGAGGTCGGCGTGGAGCTGTGCCGGCGGGACGCGCAGTTTCCCGCCGACCCGGGTGAGCGTGGCCGGGGTGCGGGTGTGCAGGTGCAGTTCGACCCCGGGCAGGACGGCGAGCACCGGCAGGTAGGCCTTCTGCGCGATGTCGCCGAGTCCGATGACGCCGACCTTCACGGGGGTGCTCCTCTAACGCTCGCCGACCTGGGTCTGCCGGGAAGCATACGGTGACCGCGGGGGCCGCCAGTCGGCGATGTCGTCGAAGCTCCGCAGGAACAGTGCGGGCCCGGCCTTGGAGAGCACGGCGATCGCGGCGTCGCGTACGGCGACACCGGCCCGGCCGGTCATCAGGTTGAGGCGCGCCACCTTCACGGCCCGGCGGGCGACGGCGGTCGTTCGGGGCAGGCGCGCGGCGGTATAGGCGGCCAGGTCGTCGTGGTGGTGGGCGAGGACGATCGCGTCCTCGATCGCCTGGTTCCCGCCCTGGCCGAGGGTCGGCGGCATGGCGTGCGCGGCGTCGCCGACGAGGGCGACCCTGCCGCCGTGGTAGGCGGGCAGCGGCTCGGCGATGTGGTGCACGTCGTGGCGCAGGACGTCCTCGGGGCGGGCGGCGGCGAGGACGGCGGGGACGGGGTCGTGCCAGTCGCCGTACCGGTGCAGCAGTTCCGCCCGCTCGTCGGCCGCGTGCCCGCCCGCCGGTGCGACGGCGGCGGCGTAGGCGTAGACCCGGCCGTCCTTGAGCGGGTGCGTGCCCCAGATGCGGCCACGGCCCCAGGTCTCGTGCGAGGCGAAGTCGGCGCCGGGGAGCGGGATCACCACCCGCCAGGTGGTGAAGCCGGAGTAGACGGGCCCCGGATGGCACGGGAACAGCGTGCCGCGCACCGCGGAGTGGATGCCGTCGGCCGCGACGACCAGATCGGCCTCCAGCTCGCCCTCGGGAGTACGCACCCTGGCCGGCCGGTCGCGGTCGCCGGGGTCGGCGAGCCGCGCGTCGGCGGCGGTGCGGACGGCGTCCGCCGGCAGCAGCGCGGCGAGGCGGTCGATGAGCGTGGCCCGGTGCAGCAGCACCAGCGGACCGCCGAAGCGTGCCGCCGCGGCCTCGGCGTCCGAGCGGGACAGCCAGCGTCCGCCCGGTGTGCGCAGTCCCCCGTCGCCCTGCCAGGCGGCGAGGCCGCGGATCTCGTCGCCGAGCCCGATGACGTCGAGGGCACGCAGCGCGTTGGGCGACAGGGAGATGGCCGCGCCGATCGGCTGGAGCGACGGGGCCCGCTCCAGGACGGTGACGCGCAGTCCGCGCTGGTGCAGGGCCGCCGCCGCGGTCAGACCCCCGATTCCGCCGCCGATCACGACCACCCGTCCGGTACCGGTCATGGCTCCGTCCCTCCTCCGACCCGCCACGGGCACTACACCTGTAGTGCATCCTCGCCTCGACTGTACTACAGCCGTAGTGAGGACGGTAGGTTTGCCTTCATGTCCGCAAGCACCGCATCCCCCGTGCCCCCCACGGGCGCCTCCCGCGCCGACCTCGTCGCCGACGCCGCTCTCGCCCTGCTCGCCGAGCGCGGAATGCGCGGACTCACACATCGCGCGGTCGACGAGGCGGCCGGACTCCCCCAGGGCTCCACCTCCAACGTCGCGCGGACCCGGCAGGCGCTGCTGGAACTGGCGGTGCGCCGCCTGGCCGACCGGGAGGCACGGGTGCTGGCGCTGCACGAGATGCCGGACCCGCGGGCCGGCCTCGAGGCCCTGGTGGACGCGCTGGCGCTGGCCACGCACCGGGCGCTGACCCTCAACCGCGAGCTGACCCTGGCACGCTACGAACTGGCGCTGGAGGCCACGCGCCGCCCGGAGCTGCGGGCCCACTTCGACGCGGCGGGGGCCCGCTTCCGGGAACAACTGAACGCCCTCGTCACCGGCATGGGCTCGGCCCACCCCGCCCGGCACGTGCTGTCGCTGGTCGCCTGGGCGGACGGGCTGATGTTCAGCTGTGTGGCCGGGTCCTTCCACGCCGAGGTTCCGGATCAGGCCGAGGTGCGGGCCGGGCTGCGCGAGGTGCTGGACGGGCTGCTGGGCGGATGAAACCCGCTGGTGGGCGCGGCACCGGGTGAGCGAGGATGCCGCCATGACGACCGATCGCCGCGAACCCGCCCCCGAATCCGACGAACGCACCATGCTGGAGGGCTGGCTGGAGTACCACCGGCAGACCCTCGCGTGGAAGTGCGAGGGCCTCACCGACGCCCAGCTCAGGACCGCCGCCGTCGCACCCTCCACGTTGTCCCTGATGGGGCTGGTGCGGCACATGGCCGAGGTGGAGCGCAGCTGGTACCGCAGGGTGCTGGCGGACGAAGAGGCCGACCCGCTCTTCTACACGGACGAGGACCCGGACGGCGACTTCCGGGTGACCGAGTCGGACACCTTCGCGGAGGTCCACGCCACCTGGCAGGCCGAGATCGAGGCGGCCCGGCGCAACGCGGCCGGCGTCCCGCTCGACGCGCCGACCCGGGGCAAGCACCGGCGCACCGGTGAGCGCTACACCCTGCGCTGGATCCACACCCACATGATCGAGGAGTACGCGCGCCACAACGGGCACGCGGACCTGCTCCGCGAACGCCTCGACGGCGCCACCGGCGACTGACGTCACCCAGGTCCGGCCACGGGCCTCCGTACGGGGCCGGAGATCACCCGTGCGGGGCAACCTGCGCCTGTCCGGCATCGCGGGGGCGGCCCGAACCGCCAGAGTGGCGCGGTGCATCGAACGACGACCACCGCAGCTCTCCTGGTGTCCGTGGCCGCGGCCCTGACCGGCTGTACGACGGTTCAGGGCCCGCCCGCGGCCGACCAGCCCGCGACCGGAGCCCGCTCGTCCGCGCCGCGTCCGGACGGTCCGGCCGAACCACGGGTCGTGCAGGCGCCGGCCCGTGAGGCACTGGAGATGATCGGTCCCTCCCGCCCCCCCGACCACGCGACCGACGGGCCGCGCCGCACGACGCCCCCGGCGGCCCCGCCGGCGCACGAGCCGCCGGCCGCCCCGGCCCGCCCCGGACAACAGCCGTCGGCCCGCCCCGAGGCACCGAAGCGAACCCACGCGCCCGAGCGGCCCCGTGCCGAGGTTCCCGGCCTCACGCGGTCACCCGGCACGGGCGGCGGCGGGAGAGCGGACGTCTGCTCCCTCGGCAAGGAGTACGGCGGATGGCGTCCGGGCAGCCCCGAGGTGGTCATCTGCGACCAGGCGTACGGGCGTTGAGCCCGGGGCGCACCCCGCGACCGCGGCCGGGCTACGGCCGCTGCCGTGGTGGCCCCCACCACCCGTCGGGGCGGTCGGGGCCGTCCGCGGGGGGATCGGCGTCGCCGGTCGGCCCGGCGTCCGCCAGGCGCCGGGCCAGCCGGTCGATCGCCGCGCGCACCCCCTCGCCGTAGCGGTCGGGGGCCAGTGAACCGGCCGCGCCGCGGGCTCGCCGCAGGTGCAGGCGGGCCGCCTCCCGGTGCCCGAGCCGGTCGTAGTCGGCGGCCAGGTTCAGGTGCAGCGAGGGGTAGAGGGCCCGCGCGGCGAGTTCGCCATCGCCCCCGTCCGGGCCTGCGGATCCGCCCTGAGCCAGTTCCTCGGCGGCGGACAAGGCCCGCAGGTCCCAGGCCAGTTCGTCCCCCGGGTCGTCCTGGGTGTCGGCCAGGTAGTGGGCCAGGGTGCAGCGGTGCAACGGGTCGCCGTCCTCCCCGACCTCCGCCCACAGGCCCAGGAACCGATGCCGGGCCTCCTCACGGTCGCCCGCGTGGTGCAACATGACGACCTGCCCGATCCGCGTCAGGACGGCGTCCGGCGCCGCCTGCTCCTGTCCCTTGGCCACCGCGTCCTCCGTGCCCGTCGTCGGCTGTCCCCGACGACGCTAACGGCACATACCGGTAATCCCGGTCAGGCGGCCCGTGACGCGCGCGGGCCGGTCGGTGGCCGGCCGGCCCGCCCGACGGGTCAGCCGAGGTTCGGCAGGGTCCAGTCGATCGCCTCGTGGCCCTGCTTCGCGACCGCCTCGTTGATCTGCGTGAACGGGCGGGAACCGAAGAACTTCTTCGCCGACAGCGGCGAGGGGTGCGCGCCCTTCACCACGACGTGCCGGGCCTCGTCGATCAGTGGCAGCTTCTTCTGCGCGTAGTTGCCCCACAGGACGAACACCGCGGGGTCGGGCCGGTTCGCCACCGCGCGGATCACCGCATCGGTGAACAGCTCCCAGCCGCGGCCCTTGTGCGAGTTCGCCTCGCCGGCCCGGACCGTGAGCACCGCGTTGAGCAGCAGGACGCCCTGCTCCGCCCACGGCATCAGAAAGCCGTTGTCCGGGATCGGGGTGCCCAGCTCCGCGTGCATCTCCTTGTAGATGTTCCGCAGGGACGGCGGGACCTTCACGCCCGGCCGGACCGAGAAGCACAGCCCGTGACCCTGGCCCTCGCCGTGGTACGGGTCCTGCCCGAGGACCAGCACCTTCACCCGGTCGTAGGGCGTGGCCTCCAGCGCGGCGAAGACCTCCTCGCGCGGGGGATAGACAGGGCCGTTCGCCCGCTCCTCCTCGACGAACTCCATCAGCTCCTTGAAGTAGGGCTGCTGCAGCTCGCCCCCCAGCACCTCGCGCCAGGACTCGGGCAGGATGGCGATGTCGGTCACGTCAACTTCCTTACGCTGTGCGGTCGCTTCCGGTCTTCAAAACCTACCGGTGACCACTGACAATCGCCCCCGCCGCCCGCGCCTACCAGCTGGTCTTGCGGTACAGCTGCCACATCATCATGATCGTCGACGGGTCCATGGCCCGCTCCGCGCCCGAGATGTCCGTGCTGGTCGCCACGTACTGCTTGCCCTGCCACAGCGGCAGCAGCCGCGCGTCGTCCACGAGGATCTGCTGCGCCCGCTCGAAGTCCTTCTCCACGTTGGCACGGTCGCTCTCCCGGCGTGAGCGCGGCAGCAGCTCGCCGGTGATCTCGGGTGCCGGGTAGGGCGTGCCGAGCGCGTTCTGCTCGCCGACGAAGGGCGCGATGAAGTTCTCCGCGTCCGGGAAGTCGGGGGACCAGCCACGCCCGAACACCGGGTACTCGCCCTTCTGGTAGCCGGTGACGTACGTCTTCCAGGGACGGCTCTCGAGCGTGATCTCGAACAGGCCCGAGGCGTCGAGCTGGCGCTTGATCTCCTTGAACTCCTGCGCGGTCTCGGAACCGTAGCGGTCGCTCGTGTACCAGAGGGTGAGCGGGACGGGCTCGGTGATGCCGGCGTCGGTGAGGATCTCGCGGGCCTTGCCGACATCCGGGTCGCCGTAGTCGTCGAAGAAGCCCGTGGTGTGACCGGTCAGGCCCTTGGGGACCATCGAGTACAGGGGGTCGACGGTGTCCTGGTAGATCTTGTGGGCGATCGCGTTCCGGTCGATCACCTGGGCGACGGCCTGGCGCACTTCCTTGCGGCCCGCCCACGGGTCCTCGGGGTTGAAGACGAGGTAGCGGATCTCCGTGCCGCTGCCCTCGACCAGCTGAAGGTCCTCGTCCTTGCTGGTCGCGCCCTGCAGCGTGATGACGTCGTCGGCCGCGAGACCGCGGTAGGTGACCTGGATCTCCCCGCCCCGCAGCGCCTTCACCATCCCGGCGGAGTCCTTGAAGTACCGGATGGTCACCGCCTCGTTGTGGCGCTCGGCGAAGCCCTTGTAGCGGTCGTTTCGGACGAGTTCGGCCCGCTCCCCGTCCTCGTACGACTGGAGCGTGTACGGGCCGGAGCCGACGATCCCGCCGTCCTCGCGCAGGGCGTCGGCCGGGTAGCTGCCCGGTTCGACGATCGACATGGCGGGCGTGGCGAGCACGAACGGGAAGGTGGCGTCGGGCTTGTCGAGGTGGAAGACCACCTCCCGCTCGCTCGGTGCCTGGACCCGTTCGAGGGTGCCCAGCAGGCCGGCTGGACCACCGTTGACGTCGATGTTCTTGATCCGGTCGATCGAGTGCTTGACCGCCTGGGCGTCCAGCGGTTCCCCGTTGGAGAAGGTGAGTCCCTTGCGCAGCTCGCAGCGGTACACCTGGTTCGTGGAGTCGGTGAACGCGCAGTTCTCGGCGGCGTCGGGCTCGGGCGCGGTCGCGCCGTTGGGGTAGCTGAGGAGCGTCTGGTAGACGTTGCGGAACAGCTCCCAGGAGCCGTCCCAGGAGGCCGCCGGGTCGAGGGTGCTGGGCGCGCTGGTCGTGCCGACCACGATCGGCCCCTCGTCCTCCGAGCTGTCGGACGACAGGATGCCGCAGCCGGTGACCAGCGTCGATATGGACACGATGGCCGCGATCCGCCGCAGGCCTCGGTTCCGGTTGAACACGCGCACGCTCCTCGATCCGCCGTACCAAGGGTCGGCAGACCATACCGCAGCCCCACGCCACCTGAACCCCCTTCTGAACAGGGGTTTTGATCATTTGGCGATGACTACGTTGTCATGCCCCCGGTGGTCCCGAAACGTCTCGGAACGCGGACACGGGCGCCGTCGTCGTCGACGGCGCCCGTGTCCGGGATGCGTGCCCGTGGGCAGCAGGTGGGCGAGATCAGGCCACGCCGGCGTTGAGGAAGATCCCGCCGTCGACCACGAGCGTCTGCCCGGTGACCCAGGCGGACTGCTCCGAGGTGAGGAACGCGGCGGCGCCGCCGATGTCGGAGGGGACGCCGAGCCGGCCGAGCGGGTAGCCCGCGGCGGCCTCCTCCTCGCGGCCCTCGTACAGGGCGGCGGCGAACTTGGTCTTCACCACGGCCGGGGCGATCGCGTTGACCCGCACCCCGGGCGCGAACTCGTGCGCGAGCTGGGCGGTGAGGTTGATCAGCGCGGCCTTGCTGACGCCGTAGGCGGCGATGAAGGGCGAGGGCGACAGGCCCGCGACGGAGGCGATGTTGACGATCGCGCCGCCGTTGTCCTTCTGCCAGGCGTGCCAGGTGCGCTGGGCGAAGCCGAGTGCCGAGATCACGTTGGTCTCGAAGACCTTGCGCGCGACGTTCAGGTCGAGGTCGGCGATCGGCCCGAACACCGGGTTGGTTCCGGCGTTGTTGACCAGGAAGTCGACGCGGCCGAAGGCCTCCATCGTGCGCTCGACGGCGACGGCCTGGTGGGCCTCGTCGTGCGCCTTCCCGGCGACGCCGATGACCCGGTCGGCACCGAGCTTGTCGACGGCCTCCTTGAGGGTCTCCTCGGTGCGGCCGGTGATGCAGACGCGGTCGCCGCGCGCGACGAGCGCCTCGGCCACGCCGTAGCCGATGCCGCGGCTGGCGCCCGTGACGAGGGCGACCTTGCCGGAGAGTGCGGGCAGTTCAGTCATGTCAGTCGTTACCTAGTCTCCGTGTTCCCTGGTCTCCGTGTGCCCTAGTCGAGCGGTCCGCCGGCGACGTACAGCACCTGGCCGGAGACGAATCCGGCCGCCTCGCCGGTGAAGAAGGCGATGGCGTTGGCGATGTCGTCGGGCTCGCCGACGCGCGCCACCGGGATCTGGGTGGCGGCCGCGGCCTTGAAGTCGTCGAAGCCCATGCCGACGCGGTCGGCGGTGGCCTTGGTCATCTCGGTGGCGATGAAGCCGGGGGCGACGGCGTTGGCGGTGACGCCGAACTTGCCGAGCTCCTTGGCGAGGGTCTTGGTGAAGCCCTGCAGACCGGCCTTGGCGGCGGAGTAGTTGACCTGGCCGCGGTTGCCGAGCGCGGAGGAGGAGGACAGGTTGACGATGCGGCCGAAGCCGGCGTCCACCATGTGCTTCTGGCACGCCTTCGACATCAGGAAGGCACCGCGCAGGTGCACGTTCATGACGGTGTCCCAGTCGGAGACGCTCATCTTGAACAGGAGGTTGTCGCGCAGCACGCCCGCGTTGTTGACGAGGATGGTCGGCGCGCCCAGCTCCTCGGCGATCCGCGCGACGGCCGACTCCACCTGCGCCTCGTCGGAGACGTCGCAGCCGACCGCGATCGCCTTGCCGCCGGCCGCGGTGATCTTCTCCACGGTGTCCTTGCAGGCGGCCTCGTCGAGGTCGATGACGGCGACGGCGCGGCCTTCGGCGGCCAGTCGTACGGCCGTGGCGGCACCGATACCGCGCGCGGCTCCGGTGACGACGGCGACCCGCTGCTCATTGGTGGACATTGCTGCTTCTCCTCGTCCTGGGGATGCGGCCCGTGCGGGATTCCACGGCCTGCCACCTTGGGTGAGCGACCGCTTAGTACCTTCCGCAGACGTGACGCTAGAAGCCCTGGCACCCGGTGTCAACGGGACACCGCTCCGGTGTGATCCATTACCTGGGCCCCACCACCCCGGCACCACGTGGGCCCAACCCGATCGGACCAGCGCTGCGGGCCCCCGCGCCGCCGGAGCCCTAGCGTCGGAGGCCGAGCCCCTCGTGGCCGGAAAGGAGGCGTCCATGCGCCGTCGTACCGGTGCCGCAGGCATAGCCGTCGCGATCGCCGCGATCGTGCCGCTGGCCGACCCCGCACACGCCCAGGAGCCGGATTCCTGGACCCACATCCATCAGAAGGCGGCCCGGTCCGTCTCCGACGACGACCCGGGCGACGCGGCCGCGTTCGCCCCTGACCCGTACGCGCCCGACGCGCTCTCACCCGACGCGCTCTCACCGGACGCGCTCGGCGACGGCTGGTCCGGCGAGGGACCGGCCGACGGAGCCGGAGCCGGCACGGGCCGGCAGGACGAGGGCGGACTCGAGGAGTACGACCCCGACGAGAACGGACTCGACGAGCACCGCCCGGACCAGGACGGCGACGGCCAAGGCGGGAAGGGCCAGGACGGCAACGGCCAAGGCGGGAACGGCCAGGACGGCAACGGTCAGGGCGGCAACGGCCAGGACGGGTTCGACGAGGGCCGACCCGCCGACGGAGGGTCCGGCCGGCTCCGTCCCGAGGAGGGCCGGAACGACCAGGGCCGGATCGATCAGGTCGGGTTCGACGCCGCCCGGGAGGCGGTCGGTGGCGCGGCCGACGGCGCACCGCCGCGGCGGGACTCGTCCCCGACGATCTCCGCGACCTCCAAGCCACGCCCCACGCCGACCACGGCCGTGCCGGGCCCCACCACCTCCCCGACCGTCGCGCCGACGCTCGGTACCCAGGGCGGACTGGGCGGGGCCTCGGGAATCGGGCCGAGCGGCCGGGACGTCGGCATCGGCCTGACCTGCGTGGCGAGCGCCGCGATCGCCGCCGCCTACGTACTCCGGCGCCGTCGGCGCGCCTGACCCCCGGCAGGCGGGGCCACCTACCGCACCAGCAGGTCGAGGAGCCGTTCCGTCTCCGCCGCCGGGTCGGTCGTGAGGCCGGTGTGGACGGGGCCCGGCTGGACGATCGTGGAGCGGGGCGCGATCAGCCAGCGGAAGCGGCGGCCCGGGTCGTCGCCGGCCGCCTGTCCCGCCGCGTCCCCGCCGGCGCACACACCCTCGACGGCACGCAGCGCGGCGCGGACGCCGGGCAGGTCCACGTGCGGGTCGAGGGCGAGCAGCCGGTTCTCGTCGAGGTGGGTGCGGACTCCGACGAAGGACTTGGCCCGGCAGTACACGAGCACTCCGGCGTTGACGCACTCCCCGCGCTCGACGCGGGGCACGACGCGCAGCAGGGCGTACTCGTAGACGTGGCGGTCGCTCACCGGTCCCCCTCGGTCCTGACGCGCTCGTGGATGGTGGCGGCCCGCTCGCACAGGGGCCGCGCATAGGCACGGCGCAGGTCGTCGGGGGTCGCGAAGCCGGGTTCGTCCAGCAGCCAGACGTCCGGGATCTCAGCGGTGACCTCGGCGAGGAGTTCCTCGGTGACCAGGGGCGCGAGCGCGGCGGCGGCCGAGCGGATGTCCGGGGCGAAGCGCGCGAGGGCGTGGTCCGAGGCGTCGTAGGGCCGGGCCGCGGAGGTCTCGGCGCCGGGCCAGTTGTGGTGCCAGATCATGGTCGCCCCGTGGTCGACGAGCCACACCTCGCCCTGCCACCGCAGCAGGTTGGGGTTGCGCCAGGACCGGTCGACGTTGTTGACCAGCGCGTCGAACCACACGATCCGCCCGGCCTCCTCGGAGCTCACCTCGAAGGCGAGCGGGTCGAAGCCGAGGGCACCGGAGAGGAAGTCCATGCCGAGATTGGTGCCGCCGCTCGACTTGAGCAGTTCCTGCACCTGCTGCTCGGGTTCGCCGAGCCCGAGCACCGGATCGAGGTCGACCGTCACCAGCCGCGGCACCCGGAAGCCCAGCCTGCGGGCGAGTTCCCCGCAGACCACCTCGGCGACGAGCGTCTTGCGCCCCTGCCCGGCGCCGGTGAACTTCAGGACATAGGTGTTGAGGTCGTCGGCCTCGATCAGTCCGGGCAGCGAGCCGCCTTCACGCAGGGGGGTGATGTAGCGGGTGGCGGTGACATCTCTCAGCATTCCCGAAGCCAACCTGTCCTAGTGGCCTTGCTTTCCCTGGCCGCCTCCCGGGGTGTCCGTCGGACGGAATCGCACGGATGAGCCGCGTGCATAGTAACCGAGTGTGATCGTCCGTGAGGAACGCCCCGGACCACCGGGCGCGGTGACCACGGACTCCCCCGCGATCTTTCCCGCCTCGGCCGACCGATCGTAATGACATCCATTTTCATGTACTGTCGGCCTCGCTCACCGTTCGTACCGGAGGTCCTCATGGCCGTACCCAAACGCAAGATGTCGCGCAGCAACACCCGGCACCGCCGCGCTCAATGGAAAGCGGAGACACCGCAGTTGGTGACGGTCACGGTGGACGGGGTCCCGTACCGCGTCCCCCAGCGGCTGGCCAAGGCGTACGAGCGCGGCCTGCTCCGGCCCGAGGGCTGACCCGCAGCCGAGACTCCGGGCCGGACGGTGGTCGCAGCCACGGCACCGTCCGGCCCGGTACCCGATCCGTACTCTTCGACCGCTGGTCGGCGAACTCCCCATGCCCTACCAGGAGATGCCGGCCGTGCTCGCCGCGCGGCGGCTCCCCCGGGCCGAGGGCTACCGGCTCAACCTCCTGCGCCTGCCTTGACACCGTGACGGCCTCGGACCCGCCGCACTCGCCCCCGCCCCGCCGCCGCACGGGCGACGGGCGGGTGGCGGTGGGGTCCGCCCCATGGCGACGGTCTTCGGCCGTCCTGCCGGGTCAGCCCCCGGACTGCCGGGTCAGCCCTCGGACTGCCGGTTCAGCACTGGGACTGCCGGTTCAGCTCTCGGACAGCCGCAGATACGGGGCGACGCTGCGGAGTTTCTCGCAGGTCTCCTCGATCTCCCGCTCGGGGCTGGACTGTGCGGTGACGCCGGCGCCCGCCCTCAGCCAGGCCTCGTTCCCCGCGCCGATGAGGGTGCGCAGGACGAGGGCGGCGTCAAGAGCGCCGGCAGTGTCCCCCCGGAACACCGCGCCGCCGTACAGGCCACGTGGCCCCTCCTCGTGGCGGGCCAGGGCCCGGAGTGCGGCTCGTTTGGAGACGCCGGTGGCGGTGATCGCGGGGAAGAGTGCGGCGAAGGCGTCCCACGGTCCGGCACCCGGCCGCAGACTGCCGGTCACCCGCGAGGCCAGGTGCTGCACCGACCCTCGCCGGCGTACCGCCATGAACTCCTCGGCCACGACGGAGTCCGGGCGGCACACGGCCGCCATCTCCTCCCAGGCCAGACGCACGGACACGGCGTGTTCGTGTATCTCCTTGGGGTCGCTGAGCAGTTCCGTGCGCAGGCGCTCGTTCTCCGCCGGATCGGCTCCCAGTGCGCGGGTACCCGCGAGCGGCTGCGTGCTGACGCGCCCGTCCTCCCCGACCTCCAGCACGGTCTCGGGGCTGAAGCCGGCCGCCCGGTAGCCGCCGAGGTCCAGCAGGTAGGAGCGTGCCGGTGTGTTGGCCCGGCGGCCCGCGAGATAGGTCGCGGGGAAGTCCGGGCGGAGTCCGGCGGGCAGCGGGACCTTCCGGGAGACCACGGCCTTCTCCAGCAGTCCGGCACGGATGTCCTCGACCGTGCGGGACACCGCCCGGCCGTAGGCGGTGGCGCCGTCCGCGATGACGCCCTCGGTCCTCTCCGGCGTCGGCTCGTCCGGGACGGTGCGTTCCGCTCCGGGCTCCGCCAGCAGGTCGGCGACCTTGCGTACCCACGCCTCGTCCACCGCGCGGACCACGGTCTCCTCACCGGTCAGGGTCACCTCGACCTCGGGGACCAGCGCGTGCAGCAAGGGCCGGTCTCCCGCCGGCCCGGGGTCCGCGTGGAGCAGGTGGGCGAGTTCGAAGGCCGCCCAGCCGTAGAAGCGGCGATTCCCGCCGCCCGCGTCGCGCAGGGCGGCCAGGGCGTCGGCGAACGCCGTCAGGGGTTTCCCGTCGGTGCGCGAGGTCCAGGACCGCCCGGCGGCCCGCGCGGTGATGCCGGTCGCGTCGGCGGTGACGCTGACGGCGGAGCCCGCCGCGAAGTGCCAGACGCCGCCCTCCCCTTCGTACACCGCGTACTGGTCGGCGAGTCCCGCCTGTGCGAGGCGGGTGGCGGTGGCCGCCGGGTCGGGGCGGGGTGGCCGGGCGCTCGCGCACGCGAGCGGAGGGACGGACCTCGCCCATGCCTCCCAGGCGTTCCTGGATCCGGTGCTCATGGTGTCGTGCCTTCTCTCTGCCGCTGGGGCCGGGTCGGTCGCCGGTGCCGGGTGGGGGGTCATGACGGTGTCGCCTCCAGTCGCCAGCCGTGGGCCCGGGCCCGCCGTTCCCAGAAGGAGGCGTACGTGCCTCCCGCCGTCACCAGGTCGTCGTGCGTGCCCCGTTCGGTGATCTCGCCGTCCTCCAGGACGAGGATCTGGTCGGCGCTCACGACGGTGCTCAGCCGGTGCGCGATGACCAGGAGGGTCTTGCGGTCGGCCAGGCTCCGCACGGCCTCGGCGAACAGCGCCTCGTTCTCCTGGTCGAGGGCGGCGGTGGCCTCGTCGAGGACGAGGATCGGGGCGTCCTTGAGGAGTGCGCGGGCGATGGAGACGCGCTGCCGCTGTCCGCCGGACAGTCGCGCGCCGCCCTCCCCCACCTCGGTGGCCCACCCCTCGGGCAGCTCCTCGATCACGCGGTCCAGCCCGGACAGAGCCGCGGCCTCCGCCAGTTCGCCGGCGCCCGCGCCGGGGGCGGCGATGCGGACGTTCTCCTCGATGGTGCCGTCGAAGAGGTAGACGTCCTGGAAGACGAGGGAGACGTGGGCCGCGAGGGCGTCGGCGTCGATCTCGCGGACGTCGACGCCGCCGATGCGCACGGTGCCCTCGGTGGTGTCCCGGAATCGGGCGAGCAGCCCGGCGATCGTCGTCTTGCCGGCGCCGGAGGGGCCGACCAGCGCCGTCATGCTGCGCTCGGGCAGGCGGAAGGTCACATCGTTCAGGACCGGTCGTGCGGCCGCCCCGTCGGCCGGATCGCCGCCGCCGTCGTAGCGGAAGCCGACCCCGGTGAACTCCACGCTCGCGTCGCGAGGCGTCTTCGGCTCGGCGGGCTGGGGGAAGGGCGGTTCGTCGAGGACCGCGCCGAGGCGTTCCAGGGTGTTGCGGGCGATGCGCATGCCGGCTCCGGCCTCGGCGGCGGACGACACGCTGTCGATCAGGCGGACCAGCAGGACGAGGAGCGCCAGCAGGGTGGGCACGTCGAGCGATCCGTCGAGCTGCCAGGAGACGCCCAGGGCGAGCAGCAGCGCGAAGACGAGCCGGGTGGCGAACGAGAACGAGACCAGGCCGGGCAGCCCCCGCGCGATGAGCCGCCGGTCCGCGCGCGCCTCGGCCACCAGGGCGTCGTCCAGCGCTCCGTACCCCTCGGCGGTCCGGCCGAAAGCCCGCAGCACCGGCTGGTTGCGCGCGTACTCCAGGACCCGGTCGGCGGACTCGCCGATCGCGGCGTCACGGCCGAGGTCGAGCCGGCGCATCACGGCGGTGCTCGCCGTCTGGACGGCGAACAGCACGGGCGCGCAGACCAGCAGCACCAGGGCGGTGCGGATGTCGAAGAAGAAGGTGGCGATCACCAGCGTCGCAGGGGTGAGCACGGAGCTGATGAACGGGCGCAGCAGGTGGGCCGGCGTGCTCATCACCTGGATGACGTTCTGTCCGGCGAGCCTGCTGAACTCCGCCGTGCGACCGGCGGTGAACCAGCCCAGCGGCAGGCGCAGGGCCTGGTCCGCCATGCGACGGTGGAGCACCCGGGACAGCTGGGAACCGACCGTGAACCCGCCGCCTATGGCCGACCCCTGGAGCACGGCGTGCGCTAGCGCGCAGGCGCCGAACGCCGTCAGCCAGGGCCACACGTCGTCGGGCTCGGGGCCGAGCAGGGCCCGCAGGACGGGCACCAGGAGGGCGAAGGCCACGCCCTGGAGGACGGCCGCGCCGCTCTGGAGGAGGAGCAGCCGGTTGAGCGGGCGGGAGCCTTCCGGGCCCAGGACACGGTAGAGCTGACGGATCATCGTGCACTTCCTTCTCGGATGTCGTCCGCGCTCCTCTGGGCCTCCCACAGCGAGGCGTAACGGCCCCGGGCGGCGATCAGGTCGTCGTGGCGGCCCTGTTCGGTGACGCGTCCGTCCTCGAGGACCACGATGCGGTCGGCGGAGCGAACGGTCGCCAGCCGGTGGGCGATGACGAGCAGGGTGCGGCCGGACGCGAGCGCGGACAGCGCGTCCTGGATCAGTGCTTCGGAGTGCGGGTCGGCGTACGCGGTCGCCTCGTCGAGCACGAGGACCGGGGCGTCGGCGAGCAAGGCCCGCGCGATGGAGAGGCGTTGCGCCTCACCGCCGGAGAGGGTGACGGCCGTGCCGAGTTCGGTCGCGTAACCGTCGGGCAGGGCCATGACGCGGTCGTGGATGCGGGCGGCGCGGGCGCACCGCTCGACTTCCTCGTCGGTGGCCTCGGGGCGGCCCAGGCGGATGTTGTCGGCGACACTCGCCCGCAGCAGCCGTACGTCCTGGAGGACGAAGCCGACCCGGCGGTACAGCTCGGTCGCGGGGATGTCGCGGAGATCGACGCCGCCGAGGGTCACCGTGCCGGCCGTGACGTCGTGGAAGCGGGGCAGCAGCGAGGCCAGGGTCGACTTGCCGGAGCCGGAGGGGCCGACCAGCGCGGTGACCGTGCCGGGTGCGAGGTCGAGGTCGACGCCGCTGAGGACGTCGGTCTGCCCGTCGTAGGAGAAGGACACCCCGCGCAGGGAGATGTGGTGGCCGTCGGGGAGGGCGGGGTCGGCGGGCTCGGGGAGCGTGGGGGCGTGCAGCAGCTCCGTGACGCGTACGGCGGCGGCCTGGCCGGCCCGGATCTGCTGGATGCGGGGGCCGACGACGCCCATGGGGGCGGCCACGGCGGGGCCGAGCAGCAGGAAGGGGACGAGCTCCGCGCCGGTCGTCCAGCCCTGGGTGACGAACACCGCGCCCACCACGGTCAGGAGGAGCAGGACCACGGCCGGGGCGACCACCAGCACGGCGGCGGTGGAGCTGACCAGGGTGGTGCGGACCCATCGGGAGAAGAAGTCGGCGAAGCCCTCGGTCGCGGCGACGAAACGCTCGTGGGCCTTGCCTCCGCGCCCGAAGCTCTTGAAGACGGCGATGCCGGACGCGAACTCCACGGCGGCGGCGGAGATGCGCCCCGACGCGGCGCCGAACTCGGCCATCTGCGCCGCCGCGCCCGCCATGGCCCGGCTGAACAGGAACACGCCGAGCGCCAGGGGCACGACGCTGAGCAGGGCGAGGCGCCAGTCGACGGTGAACAGGTAGGCCAGGGCCAGAACGGGCGCGGTGAGCACGGCGACGACGTCGAGCAGGGTGTGGGCGAACAGCGTGTGCAGCGCGCTCACGTCGTCCTGCACCGCCTGCTTGACCTCACCGGTGCCCCGGTCGGTGAGCCGGCCGAGCGGCAGCCGCCCGATGTGCCGGGCCAGGCGACGGCGGAGGGCGAGTTGGAGGTCGTTGTCGGCGACGTGGGCGAGGGCGCCGGCCGCCGTGCCGCACACCAGGGCGAGCAGCCCCGCCGCGCAGGCCTGCACGACCAGCGGCCACAGGGTGTCGCCGTCGGCGGGGGCCCCTCCGGTGAGACGGCCGGCGATCTCGGAGACGGCGATGAACGGCACCACTCCGGCGAGGGCCGCGACGGCCTGGAGGCCGACGGCGGCGGCGAGTCGGCCCCGGACGGGCTCGGTCAGCGAGCGGAGCGGGCGCGGGGGTGCCTGGGTGCCCGCGCCGGAGGCTGCCGGGGCCGGGGACACCGGGTCCGTGCCCGACCCGGGAGGTTGTGACTTCACTTGACGAGTACTCCGATTTCGGGGATGGGCCGGCCGCCCGCCTCGGTGATGCGGCGGCTGGTCATGCCTGCCTCGCGGGCCAGTCGGGCGACGTCGAAGGTGTGCCAGTCGTAGCTGTCGGCGACCTCGCGGACGGTGCGGCCGTCGCGCAGGACCTTCCAGGTCGTGGTGAACCGCATGGCGTCGCCCTCGGTGGGCTCGCCGCCGATCCACCACTCGTACGTCTGGCGCCCGATGGTCTCCCTCAGTGACATCACCGGGGGGATGACGCGGGGCGAGGAGACCCCCATCAGTTCCACGATGATGGGCGCACCGTCCGGCAGGCGGGCCGCGAGCCGCTTCCACAGCGCTACGCGTTCGGGGACGGTGAGGTGACCGGCCACGCCGAAGATGACGACGGCCGAGAGCCGTTCGGGCAGGGCGAGGTCCTGTGCGGCGCCATCGACCACCGTGACCCGGCGCCGCAGGTCCGGGTCGCGGGCGACCCGGGAGGTGAGCATGGCCCGCATGGTGGCCGACGGCTCGGCGGCGAGGATCTCGGCCTCGGGGAGTGCGGCGGCGATGACCTCGGTCACGCGTCCGGTGCCCGCGCCGATCTCCAGGACGGGGCCGTGCGACACGTCCAGGCCCGCGAGGACGCGGGTCAGCGGGGGGCCGCTGCTGGCGGTGTGCCGGGTGGCGACCAGCTCGTAGAACTCGGCCGAGGTCGAGTAGTAGTCGATCACGACAGTCTCCAGGCGGGGGCGGACGTGGCCGGACGGGCCGACACGGCCGGATGGGCCGACACGGCCGGGTGGTGGGGGCTCACGGGGTGCTCGGCCAGGTGCGCCGGCCGTCCGTGGTCAGCGAGGGGTCCATCCTGCGCAGGACGGTGGCGACCACCTCACGGCGTCGCGGGGTGAGGTAGAAGTGGTCGCCGGGGAAGACGCGGACCTCGGTGCGGGCGGTGGTGAGGTCTGCCCAGCCACCGGCCCGGTCGCGGCTGCGCTCCTCGCCGAGTTCCGGGTCGGCGGCGCCGGTCAGCACGTGGATCGGGCAGGACAGCGGCGGCCGGTCCTGGGGCCGGTGGGTCTCGATGATCCGGTAGTCGTGGCGTACGGCCGCCAGGATCAGGGAGCGCAGCCCGGGGTCGTCCAGGACCTCGCGGCTGGTGCCGCCGAGCCGCCCCAGTTCCGCGCACAGGACGTCGTCGTCCTGGCGGTGGAGCTGTCCGGTCACCGCCGTGCCGGGGGCGGCCCGGCCCGAGGCGAAGAGCCGGCGCGGGCCGGGGGCTTCGCGGCGGTCCAGTTCATGGGCGAGTTCCCAGGCCACGGCGGATCCCATGCTGTGTCCGAAGAGGGCGTACGGCCGGTCGAGCAGCGGCAGGACGGCGTCCGCGACTGCGGTCACCAGCTCGCCCATGTCGGCGCTCGCCGGGTCGTCGAAGCGGTCCTCGCGGGCCGGGTACTGGATGCCGACGATTTCGACCTCGGGGGGCATCAGCGCCGCCCAGGGCCGGTAGAAGCCCGCGCTGCCGCCGGCGTGCGGCAGGCAGATCAGGGTGAGCCGGGCGGCGGAACCCCCGTTCCACTGCCTGATCCACGGGCTGTCGGCGCGCGCGGCGCGGGCCGACGCGTTCGGCGAGGAGGACGGGGTCACCAGGTCACCATCAGTTCTTCGAGGCCGAAGGTGGCCGAGTCGTGCTTGACGGCGACCCGGTCCCGGTCCCCCGCGAGGCGCAGCGTGGGGACACGGCGGACGAGGGTTTCCAGGGCGACCTCCAGCTCCAGCCGCGCCAGGTGCTGGCCTATGCACTGGTGCACGCCGTAGCCGAACGCCACGTGGTGGTTGTCCGTGCGGTGGAAGTCGACCCGCTCGGGGTCGTCGAACTGCTCGGGGTCGTGGTTGGCACCGGCCAGGAGCGCGATGACGCCGTCGTCGGCGGGGACGGTCCGACCGGACAGCTCGATGTCCTCGGCGGCGACGCGCAGCGGGATGGAGTCGGCGACGGACAGGACGCGCAGGAGTTCGTCGACGGCCGCGGGCATCAGGGAGGGGTCCCGGCGCAGTTCCTCCCTCAGCTCCGGCCGCTCCAGGAGGAGCAGGGTGCTCAGGGCGATCATGCTGGTGGTGGTCTCGCGGCCTGCGTTGATCGTGATGCCGAGAGTGGACAGCAGCTGGTCCATCGTCACGTTGCCGGGGACCAGGTGGTCGGTGACCAGCTTGGAGATCAGGTCGTCGCGGGGTTCCTCCCGTCGCTCGGCGATCAGCTCGGCGAGCAGGCCGAAGAGGCCGCCGAGGGCTTCGGAGACCTGTTCCGCGGTGCTGTTGCGGGAGCCGGAGATCCGGGTGACGTCCCGGAAGAACTCCAGGTTGTGCGGCGGGATGCCGAGCAGTTCGCAGATCACCGACGTGGAGACGGCGTTGGCGTACGCGGTCACGAAGTCCACCGGGCCGCCGGTGTCCAGCATGCCGTCCAGGATCTCGTCCACCTGCGCCTGTACGGCGGGCCGCATCGCCCGGACCCGGCGCACCGTGAACGCCGGCAGGAGCATGCGCCGGTAGCGGGTGTGCTCGGGGGCGTCGGTGCGGATGAAGGGACGGAACCTGGCCCCGGCCTCCTGCTCGCCCTCGCCGAGAGCGGGGAAGCCGGGGCGGCGGATGTCGGCGCTGACGCGCGGGTCGGAGAGCAGTTCGCGTACGTCGTCGTAGCGGGTCACCACCCAGGCCTCGCGCTTGGTCGGCAGGGTGACGCGGGCGACCGGGTCGTCGGTGCGCATCGCCGCGTACTCGGCGGGTGCGGCGAAGGGGCAGCCGCGCCGGATCGGGAAGTCACGGGGCGCGGTAGCGCCGGTGACGGGTTCGTCGGGGGCGCCGGGCGCCGTCGGGGACACGGGGGTTGTCATGGGTGGTCCTCAGCCGTCGGTGGTGGAGACGAGTGGTGTGGTGGTGTTCGGTGCGCCGGGGCCGTCGGGTGCGGTCCGCGCCTTCGGGAGGGCGGGGCCCCTCGCCGTGTCCGGCGCGTCCGTCGCCCGGGTGAGCACGGCCAGCGGGGGTGCGCCGGGCCGGGTGGGGAGGGCGCGTGCGGTCATGCCGGACTCGGCCACCACGTCCTTCAGGCCGAAGGGCGCCCAGCGGTAGGAGTCGTGCACCTCGCGCTCCGCGTCCGTCGCGCCGTCCCGGTAGACGCGCCAGGTGGAGCGCAGCCGCATCACTCCGCCCTCCGTCTCGTCCGGTGCTCCGCCGAACGACCACTCGTAGCGGTTCCGTCCGGCGGTGGCCGTGGCGAGCCGGGTCTCGGGGAGCGTCAACGGCCGCTCGAACTGCATGAGTTCGACGATCACGAATCCGCCGGGTGCCAGCCGCCCGGTCACCCGGCGCCACAGCCTGGCTCGTCCCTCCGCGTCCAGGTGGCCGAGGACCCCGCAGAGCAGGACGACGCTGATCCGGTCCGGGAGGTCCAGGTCGGGAGCGGCGTCCGCGGTGACGGTGACCCGGGAGCGCAGGCCCGGGTCGCTGAAGACCCGGCTGGTGAGGACGGCGCGCATGCCGACCGCCGGTTCGCAGGCGAGGATCTCGGCGTCCGGCCGGGCCCGGGCGACGGCCTCGGTCACCAGGCCGGTGCCGGCGCCGATGTCGACCACCGGACCGGTGCTCAGGTCGGCGTCGGCGAGGAGTGCGGCGATCGCGGGCACGCTCGCGGTCGCGGTGTGCTCGGCGGCGACGAGGTCGAAGAACTCCGCCGACGGGGTGTAGGGCGAGGTGTCCGCGGGAGCGGTGGGCGAGTCCGCGCCGGCGGGGGGCGGGTCGGCCCTGACGTGATCCGTGCCGGTGCGGTCCGTGCCGGTGCGGTCCGTGTCGAGACGGTCCGTTTCCGGGCGGGTCCGCTCCGGAGCGGGGAAGACGTCGCTGACCGCCAGTGGCCGCGGGGTGTCCGGCCGGACGATCTCGGGCGGTCCGAGCCGTGCGGCGAGGTCGGTCCAGATGCGGCACACGGCCAGGTCGTACTGGCCCGTGCGCAGCGCGTCGCCTCCCTGTCCGACGGCCTCGCGGAGCCCGTCGAGGGCGCTGCCGATCGCTTGTGGCCACAGGTCGGAGAAGACGGTCCGGAAGGTACCCGTGTTCCCGACCACGGCCGTGGTGCCCAGCCCCAGGCGGCCGGTGCCGGGTCCGTCGAGGACGAAACGCCGGTCGGCGTCGCGTCCGATGTGCAGACGGGGGCTCCACAGCACGGGCCCGTGGGTGTCGGCCAGGGTGAGCACTCCGCCTTCCGTGCCGAGCGAGACGCGGTGCCAGTGGAGGGCGTGGTTGTCCCGGTCGGCGGGGTCCAGCTGGTGGTGCACCCGCAGGGTGAGGGGCGCGCCGGCGATCACACCGTGCAGGGAGCGGAACGGCTGCGGCCCGATGTCGGCCGGCAGTGGTGCCGGGTCCGCGAATCGCCAGGGCCGCAGCGTGCCCATCGCCTGGCCGAGGATGTCCACCAGGGGGTGCATCAGGTGGACCGGGGTGGCGGCGTCCACGAAGAGCGGTCGCTGTCGTGCGACCAGCCTGCGGGCCGCGTCGATGAAGTCTCGGACCGGGGCGACGTGCGGGTAGTGGGTGTTGAGGCGGTACTGCACTCCCCGGCGGCGTGCGTGTCTGAGGTTGTCCGTCAGCTCGGTGAGGTGGACGGGGTGCTCCTGGAGGACGTGGATGCCCCGGTCCATGAGCGTCCTGGCCAGTTCGGTGCCCCGGCCGCCGGAGATGGACGAGCTGACCGCCACGCAGGCCGCGTCGATGTCGGCCGGGAGATCGTCGGCGTCCGTGTAGTGGGGGACGCCGAGTCGCTCCGCGTACGCACGGGAGGCGGCCGAGCCCCGGCTCAGGATGCCGGCCAGTGCGTAGCCGGGGCGGCGGCGTGCCGCCTCGGCGTAGAAGCGGCCGAAGTTGGTGCCGCAGACCAGCACCCGGAAGGGCGTCGAGGTGTTCACAGCACGCCCTCTTCCACCTGATCGGCGCCGGCCGCAGCTCCGGTGAGCCGGAGGTCCGCGGCTCCCCGGGCGCGCAGGTGCCGCACCACCGTGTCGGGGTCCAGCACGTCGCAGGCGAAGTGCACCCCCGGCGGTACCCCGTCCCGCAGCACCGCGTCCACCGCGAGGGCGCCCACGGTCGCGGTGAGCCGGTAGCTGCTGGCCGCGCGCAGGGTCAGTCCCGCGGTGGCCGGCCTTCCGGCCGCGGTGCCCGACAGCTCGAAGTCCATGACGTAGTAGGGCCGCCGTCCGGCCAGGTCGAGGTCGGCGGCGAGGATCAGCCGGTCCGCCAGCTCCGCCGGGTCGTCCCCGGCGGCGAGGCGGCCCGGCAGCAGGTTGAGCAGCGCGCGGACGGCGGGACCGGGGTGGACGTTGTACCAGTCGAGCCGGTCGAGGCCGAGGCCGGTGGCGAGGCGTTCGCTCTCCCCGCTGAGGTAGGGCTGGAGGGCCACCCTGCCGGGGAAGGCCCGGTGTCCGGTGTCCTCGGCCGTGCGCAGCGCGCGCGGGACGCGCCGGCCGCCGCGGACGGCGGCGAGGGGTTCACCGTAGGCGGCTCCTTCCGCGCCTCCGGAGGTGAGGGAGAGCATGAGGTCGTGCGCCACCGTCGGCGAGCAGGTCTCCAGGCCGCCGCAGTGCGCGGTCAGCGCCGAGGCGCCGTCCAGGCCCTGTCCGGCCAGCCAGCGGGGCAGGAGGCTGGACAGGCCGGGCAGGGCTCCGGCCGACAGGACGACCGTGCGGCCGTCGCGGGCCGGGTCGCCGGCCGCCAGCAGGTCCTCGGCGGCGGGGTCGTCCCCGGCCACGTCGACGCAGTGCGCTCCGGCGGCGAGAGCGGCGGAGGCCACCGTGGCGCGGAGCCGGTAGGTGGGGCCGACGCAGTTGAGGACGATGTCGCAGCCCTCGGTGAAGGCACGCAGACCGCCCGGGGCGCCCGCGTCTACCCGTACGGTCTCGTCACGGCCGGCGGAGTCCTCCTCGGCGACCGCGCGGAGGGCCGCCTCGGTGCGACCGCCCAGGCGGAGCCCGGTGCGGCCGAGCGCGCGCAACTCCCGCACGGCGGCCCGGCCGACCGCGCCGGAGGCACCCAGGATGCCGATCACAGGCTTGGTCATCGGGTGATCGCCCCCTGGGTCAGCTCACCGAGGACCTTGAGGATGCCGGGCGCGTGCTCGACGGACAGGCAGCTGTAGTGGTCGCCACCGATGTCGACGATGTCGAGGTCGCCGAGGGTGAGTTCCTCCCAGTAGGCGGTGACGGCGTCCTTGCTGCCGGGGAAGGGATAGGCGCCGTCGTGCCGCAGGAAGGTGATGTCACCCGCGTAGGGTTCGGCGTCGTAGCGGGTGATGGCGAAGACGCTCTGGCGGAAGGCGAGGAAGAGCCGCGTCATGTGGTCGGGTTCGTAGGTGCCGGCCGATGCGGGCACCGCCTCGCACATCCGGGCGATCCGGGTGGCGCGGGGCACGTCGGCGAGCCGCCGGAAGCGGCTCGCCACGTCCTCGAACTCCGTGGGCAGTGCGGCGAGTCCGCCGTCCGGCAGGACCCCGGGACTGGCGGCCAGGACGGCGTCGGCCGCCGCGGCCACCCGGTACTGGTCGTCCGGGAAACCGAGTTCGGCCGGGTCGATGCCCATCATGACGGCGAAGGAGTACTCGGCGAGCAGTTCGTCGTCCAGCCGGAAACGGGGGCTGTGGCTGCTGATGACGGTGAGGCTCTCCACCTCCGCCCCGGACTCGGCCAGATTGCGGGCCACCTCGGTGGCGATCAGTCCGCCCAGGCAGTAGCCGACGACGTGGAAGCGGCTCCGCCCGTCGGCCGTCAGCGCCCGCGCGTAGTCGGCCGCCATCTGCTCGATGAGTCCTTCGGGCGGGGCGGCGAGGAACCCGCTCAGGTCCGGGACCTCCACGCCGACGACCTCGGCGAGGCCCGGCGAGCGGCGCCTGATCTCGGTGATCAGCGCCCGGTACGGCATGATCGTCGCGGTTCCCGCGTGCACCAGCACGGTGGTCGGCTCGTCCTCCGAACGGGCACCGTGCAGGTGGATCACCGGGTCCGTGCGCACGGCACCGGGCACGGGCGCGTCCTCGGGTCCGGCCAGGCCCCGCAGGAACCCGGCGAGGCCCGCGACCGTGGGGCGGCGCAGCATGTGGCGCAGGACGACCTCCCACTCCAGGTCCGCGGCCTGCGGCACGCGCTCGCGGAGCCGGCCCACCATGCGGGCCACCAGGAGCGAGTCGCCGCCGAGGTCGAAGAAGTCGTCGTTGCGGGTGACGCGTTCGACCGCGAGGAGTTCCGTCCACAGCTCGGCCAGGTCGTTCTCCAGCTCGTCCCTCGGCTGCTCGTCCACGACGACCGGTGCGCTCTCGCGGGGCAGCCAGGACCGCAGGCGTGCGCGGTCGGTCTTGCCGTTGGCCGTGCGGGGCAGGGTGTCGACGACCTGCCACACCGAGGGGAGCATGTACTCCGGGAGCCGGGTGGCCGCCGTACGCGCCAGCTCCCCCACCGGTACGTGGTGCCGGTCGTCCTTCATCGTGGCGATGAACAGCTCCTGCCCGGTGAGCGCCAGGGAGTCCTGGGCATCGGGCAGCGAGACGACTTCGGACGCGGCGTACCGGTCGAGGAGTTCACGCCACTGGGTGTGGGTGAGGAAGGACTGGCCGGTGTGCTCGCGCACGTCGGTCCACGCCCGGCCGGCGACCTCCAGGAACTCCATGGAGACCAGCAGCGGAAGGTTCTCGTCGCGGGTGTTCTCCACGAAGACGAGCTGTCCGCCCGGTACGAGCAGTTCCCGGAGCCTGGCCACGGCGGCGTCCGCGTCGGCGGCGGCGTGCAGCGTGTTGGCGCAGACCACGACGTCGAAGGTGTTGGGCAGCAGCTGCTGGGCTCGCGGGTCCTCGTCGACGTCGAAGCGCTGGTAGCGGACCCAGGCGTGGTCGGCGAAGCGCTCGCGGGCTTCGTTCAGGAAGAACGCCGAGGAGTCCGTGAACAGGTAGTCGACGCCGTACTCGGCGAGCACCGGCACCAGTTCCCCGGTGGTGCCACCGACGCCGCCGCCCACCTCCAGCACCCGCAGCCGCTCCTCGCCCGTGTGGCTCGCGGCGATCTCGCGCAGCGCGGTGACCACCGCGCGGTTGAGGTGCCGAATGGCGAGGTTGTCGCGGTAGGCGGCGTCCGCGGCCTCGGTCGCCGCGCCCGGGAAGAGCAGCTCGCGGATGCCCGTCTCCCCGGAGACCAGCTCGGGCAGCCGTTCGGCGCAGGTGCGCATGACGGTGAGCAGCTCGGTGCTCCACCCGATCTCGTGCTCCAGGCCGGCGGCCAGTCGCCATCGGCGCTCCGCCTCGGGCGCGGGGACGGGGACGAGGCCGGTGTACGTGCCGTCGGCGCCCCGGTGGGTGAGCCGGTCCCGGGCGGCCAGGGCGTGCAGCCAGCGCCCCACGATGTGCCGGTGACGGGGCGTGGCGCGCAGTGCCGTGCCCACCTCCTCCGCGGTGCGTTCCGCACCGCCGTCGAACACGCCGGAGGCGGCGAGGACGCGGGTCATCTCCGCGAGCGCCACCTCGTCGAGGGCGGTCAGGAAGTCGGTGAGCCGTTCGGCGTCGACGGCGGCGGAGGCTTCGCGTACCGCGTCGGCGGCCGCCGCGCGCGCCTGTTCCCGGCTCGTCACGGCGGGCCCGTCGCCGTCCTGGCGTGCCGCTTCGCCCGCTGCGTGTTCCGTCTCGCCGTCCTTGCGCGCCGTCTCCACGAACGCGGCCAGGCGTCGCCCGCCCGCCGCCGAGTCGTCGACGACCACCGCGCCCGCCGCGACCGCCGGGTGGGCCTGTACAGCGGCTTCCACCTCGGCGAGTTCGACCCGGTAGCCGCGGATCTTGATCTGGGCGTCCTCCCGGCCGAGGAATTCGATGGTCCCGTCGGGGAGGTACCGGCCGAGGTCGCCCGTGCGGTAGAGCCGCTCTCCGGTGGCGGGGTCGGTGAGGAACCGCTGTGCCGTGCGCTCCTCGTCGCCGAGGTAGCCCAGTGCGACGCCGGCGCCGCCGATGTACAGCTCGCCGGGCACCCATTCGGGCCGTGGCCGAAGGTGCCGGTCGAGCACGGCGAACGTCTGGTTGGTCAGGGGCGTGCCGTACGGGATGCTCGGGCGGGCGGTGTCCACCTCGCCGATCGGGTGGGCGATGGACCAGATGGAGCCCTCGGTGGCTCCGCCGAGGGAGACGACCTCCAGGCCCGGCAGGAGTTCCCGGGCCTGGTCGGGCAGGGCGACCGGTATCCAGTCGCCGGATATCAGCGCGAGCCGCAGTGAGCCGTCGTCGGCGGGGGGCTCGGAGCGGAGCCAGTCGCAGAGCATGTGGAGCTGGCCCGGCACGGAGTTCCACACCGTGACGCCGAAGTCGCGGACGAGTTCGGCCCAGTGGGAGGGGTCGCCGCGCCGGTCGGCCTGGGGCAGGACCAGGGTGGCGCCCACGGCGAGCGGTCCGAACAGGTCGTAGACGGACAGGTCGAAGCCGAGTCCCGCGATGCCGAGGACGCGGTCGCGTTCGGTGACGTTGAAGCGGCGGTTGATGTCCTCGACAGTGTTGAGGGCGGCCCGGTGGCTGATCATCACGCCCTTGGGCGTGCCGGTGGAACCCGAGGTGTAGATGACGTAGGCGAGGTCGTCCGGATCCCGGTGGGCGACGACGGCAGTGCCGTCCCCGGTGGCTTCCTCGACCTGGTCCACGACGAGGGGCGTCACCGTCGCCGGGAGGTCTTCGAGCTCGGCGAGCCAGGACTGGGTGAGGACGGTGCGGACGCCCGCGTCCGCGATGATCGTGTCCCGGCGGGCCGGCGGCTGGGCCGTGTCGACGGGCAGGTAGGCGCCGCCCGCCATGAGGGTGCCGAAGACGGCGACGACCTGCTCCCAGCCCTTGTCCATCCAGATCGCCACCGGTTCCCCGGGGCGCAGTCCGGAGGCCGTGAGCGCTTCGGCGAGGCCGCTCGCCCGGGTGACGAGCTGCCGGTAGGAGAGGGCCAGTTCGGGGGTGCGGACCGCGATCGCGTCCGGTGTGACCCGTGCCCGGGCGAGTACGGGTTCATGGAGCAGGGCGTCCGGCAGCGGTCCCTCGGTCGCGTTGACCGCGTTCCGGCGCGCCGCCTGCGCCTCGGGCAGGGCGATGCGGGCCGGTGCGTCCCAGGCGGCCTCCGCGGCCTCGCCCTCGGCCGACAGGGACCGCACGAGTGCCGTGTACGCCTCGAACATGGCGTCGGCCACCCCGTGGGCGAGGGCGCCCTCCCGGATGTCCCAGGACAGGCTGAGCGTGTCCCCGCGGTGCATGACCTGGCAGTCGAGCCACACCTGGGGCGTCCGGGTCACGGCGTACGTCACCTCGGGGGGTACGCCTTCGGAGGTGGCTCCGGCACCGAGGGCGCTGGTGAAGACGACCGGCATCAGCACCGGTGCGCCGGCCCTGCGGGAGAGTTCGGCGAGTACGTCCGAGCCGGTGAACAGCGGGTGCGCCAGGTCTTCGAGGAGCTGCTGCCCCACGGCCCTGGTCCGCTCGGCGAAGGAGACCGGGGCGTCGAGGTCCACGGCGAGCAGTTCGAGCGAGGTGAAGTCCCCGATGAGGCGGCCGACGTCCTCGTGCAGGGCGGGCCGGTCGACCGTGGGCACGTTGAGCGTGAACCGGCTGGTCCGCGACCAGGCGCCGACGGTCTCGGCGTACGCCGCGAGGAGGACCGTGGACACGGTCAGCCCGCGCCGCGACGCCCGTTCGGTGAGCCGGTCCCGGTCGGCCGCGGGCAGCAGCACCTCAAGGCGGCGGAACGTCACCGCGTCGCCGGGAGCCGGGGGGCGGCTCGCTTCCCCCGGGTCGCTCACGGCGGCCTCCCACGCCTCGGCGAGGGGCAGTTCGGGAGCGGGCGGCAGGGTGTCGAGCCGTTCGGTCCAGTAGGCGCGGTCGCGGGCGTGGGCCTCGGTGTCGGCGAGGGCCCGGCGGGCCAGGACGTAGTCGCGGAAGGTGATCCGGGGCGCCTCGGCAAGGGCGTCGCCGTTGTAGCTCCGCTGGAACTCGGCGAGCAGGACGCGCAGGCCGGCGTGGTCGACGACGAGCATGTCGAAGGCGAGGTGGAGCACGGCCCGCTCGGCGGTCCGGGTGACGTGCACGTCGAAGAGGGGCCACCGGTCGGTGGGCGACTCGCGGTTGGCCAGACGGGCTCGGGTGCGCTCCACCTGTGTCTCGGCGGTGGCGGCCGGCAGCGCGGTCAGGTCGTCGGATCCGACGGGGAGGGCGGGCACGTCCGGCAGGACCCGCTGGTAGCCGTCGTGGTGGACGACGGCGCGGAGCATGTCGTGCCGCTGGACCAGCTCCCGCCAGACCGAGGTGACGCGGTCGACGTCCAGATCGGGGTACTCCAGCTCCACGTAGGCGTGGCAGCCGACGCCTCCGTAGGCGTACGCGTCGGTGCGGCCGATGAGGTAGGCGGCCTGGACGTCCGTCAGCGGGAACGGTTCGTGGCGGTTGTCGCGGTCGCCGCGCAGCGCGGGCTCCCCGGCCTCCAGGTGGCGCAGGATGGCTTCCTTGTGCGTGCGCAGTTCGGCTCGGTGCGTGTCGGTGAGCCGGCCCTGCGGGGCCCGGAAACGCAGTTGTCCGTCCTGGGCCCACAGCACCACGCCGTCGTCGGCGTATCGGGCCAGCAGTTCAGCGATGTTCACAGCTCTCCGGTCTCGTAGGCGGTCCCGTGGGCCGCGAGCGTTCGGGTGACGTCCGCGGCGAGCGCGGCGACGGTCGGTGCGGCGAAGAAGCGGCGGGCGGGCACGGTGGCCCCGAAGCGGCGTTCGATCGCCGTGAGCAGCCGCAGCGCGGTGAGGCTGTCGCCGCCGGCGGTGAAGAAGTTGGCGTTGCGGTCGGGGGTCCCGTGCGGCAGGTGCTCGTGCCAGAGCGCGGCGAGGGCCGTCTCGGTCTCGCCCCGTGGTGGCTCGGCAGCGGCGGAGGCCGGCTCCGGACCCGCGAGGCCGGCCAGGGCGGCCCGGTCGACCTTGCCGTTCGCGGTGAGGGGCAGGGCGGACAGCAGGAGGATGCGGGACGGGACGGCGTGGACCGGCACCCGCTCGGCCAGCAGGCCGAAGAGGCCCTCGGTGAGTGCGGGGTCCTCGACGGGCGTGGCGGGTTCGGCGGGAGCCGGCTCGTCGCCGGTCGTGCCGCCCGCGGTGGGGTCCTGGGGTACGGCGAAGGCGACCAGACGCCGGGCGGTGCGTTCCCCCACGGCCACGACGGCGGCCCGCGCGACGGCCGGATGCGCCTCCAGCGCGGCCTCGATCTCGCCCGCCTCGACGCGGTGACCGGCGATCTTGAGCTGGCTGTCGAGCCGGCCGAGGAACTCCAGCAGCCCGTCGCCCCGGAACCGGCCCAGGTCGCCCGTCCGGTACCAGCGCCGCCCGCCTTGCTCGACGAACTTCTCGGCGGTGCGGACCGGATCGCCCAGGTAGCCGCGGGCCAGTCCCGCGCCGCCGATCCACAGTTCGCCGGGCGTCCAGTCGGGACAGTCCCGGCCGTCCCGGTCGACCACGCGGTAGTGCTGCCCGGTCAGGGGACGTCCGTAGGGGATGGACACCCACCGGGGGTCCGGTTCGGTGACGGTGAGGGTGTTGGACCAGATGGCGGCCTCCGTGGCTCCGCCCATGGCGACGAAGGCGCAGGGCCGCGCGGTCCGGGCCCGCAGCCGGGCGGGCAGGTCGAGACCTATCCAGTCGCCGGAGACCAGGGCGGTCCGCAGCCCTCCGATGCCGCCTTCCCGTCCGCCCTGTTCGTCGGCGTCCAGGAGCAGGTCGAGCAGGGCGGGGACGGTGTTCCAGACGGTCACGCCGTACTGGTCCAGCAGACTCGGCCAGCGGGCCGGTTCGCGGCGCTGCTCCTCGGTGGGCAGCAGGAGGGAGCCGCCGGCGGCGAGCAGGCCGAAGACGTCGTACACGGACAGGTCGAAGTCCAGTGCCGACAGGGCGAAGACGCGGTCGTCCTCGGTGACGCCGTGCCGGGCGTTGATGTCCGCGATCGTGTTCCAGGCGGCCGCGTGGGTGATCTCGACTCCCTTGGGCTCGCCCGTGGAACCCGACGTGAAGATCACGTAGGCGAGCGACCGGGCCGACGTCCCGCCCGGCGCGGGCAGTGGCTCGCGGCTCTGCGTGTCCGCGAAGGACAGGGTGCGGGGGCCGGTGCCCTCAGGGGCGTGCCAGCTCCCCAGGACGACGTCGAAACCGGCGGTGGCGTGCACCCGCTCCAGCCGGGCGGCGGGCTGTTCGAGGCCGAGTGGGACGTAGGCGGCGCCGGCCGCGTGGACGCCGAGGACCGCCGCGATCTGTTCCGGGCCCTTGGGCAGGGTGACCGCGACCAGGTCGCCCGGCCGCACGCCCGCGTCGCCGAGCGCGGCGGCGGTGCGCAGCGCCTGCTCGGCCAGGGCTCCGTAGGTCACCTCCTCCCCCGCCGTCGTGACGAGGGCGGTGCGGTCGGGGGTTGCCGTCGCGTGAGTGAAGAACGTCCGGTGCAGCGGGCGCGGCGCCACCGGTTCCAGGGCCGCCTCCCGGGCGGCGGCGGCCCGCCGTTCGTACTGCGAGGCGGGCAGGAGGTCGGGAAGTGGCGCCTCCCAGTCACCGGACACGAGGCGCCGCAGCAGCAGTTCGTACGCGGCGAACATGGCGTCCAGCACGCCCTCGGCGAACAGTTCCTCGACGGCGTCCCAGGTGACGACCAGGTTCCCGGACTCCTCGGTGACCTGGTTGTCCAGGCAGACCTGCGGGGACTGGGAGATGCCCCAGACCTTCGCGGGGAAGCCGGTCCCGGGTCCGGCCAGCGTCGCGTCACCGACGCCGATGGCGCTGGTGAACACCACGGGAGCGGCGGCGTCCACCGTGCCCGTGCGCCGGCCGAACTCCCGCAGCAGCCAGTCGATCGGCACGTCGGCGTGGTCGAGGTCCTCCGCCTGCCGGCGTTGCAGCGCGACGGCTGCCGGGAGCCAGGATGTCGCCTCGCGCCGGTGGCCGGCGAGGGACAGGGAGGTGAAGTCGCCCAGCACCCGATGGATGTGGGGGTGGACGTCACGCCGGTTGAAGAGGGTGAGCGTGACGGTCAGGGCGTCCGTTCCGCTCCAGGCCTCCAGGACCTCGGCGTACAGGGCCAGCAGGACGGTGGAGGGGGTCAGGCCGTGCCGTGCCGCGTCGCGCTTGACGGCCTGCCAGTCCTCGGCGGGCAGGCTCAGCCGGCGCCGGGTGAAGACGGGCGCGTCGAGCGAGGCCGGGTCGCGGTCGAAGGGCAGGGCGGGAGGCGGCGGCAGTTCGGACAGCCGGGCCTGCCAGTGGGCGCGGGCCCGCGCGGTCGCCTCGGGGTCGGCCGGGCGGCGGGTCAGGTAGTCGCGGAACGACACGTCCACGGGCGGCAGTTCGACCTGCGGGTCGGCGTAGAGCGCGTTCAGTTCCGCGTAGAGCGTGGTGATGGAGAGCGCGTCCAGCACGAGGTAGTCCAGCCCGATGCCGATACGGGTGCGTACTTCGCCGGCGTTCTCCGCGGCGCCTTCGTCCTCGCGGTAACGCACCGCCTCGACCGCGAAGAGGGGCCACTCGGCGGGGTCGCGGACCTGCTGGGACAGGCGGGCGCGCAGGCCGGCCAGGGCCTCGGCCGCGCCTTCGGCGGAGGCGGCCACCTCCACCGGAATGCGCACCGGCGGTACGTCGGGCAGGACGCGCTGGTGTCCGTCCTCGACGACGGCGCGGAGCATGCCGTGCCGCCGGACGAGGGTGTTCCAGGCGCGTTCGAGCCGGTCGAGGTCGACGTCCGTGCCGTCGAACTCCGTGTAGTGCCAGGTGCCGACACCGCCGAGGGTGAACCGGGGGTCGCGGCCGGTGTGGTAGGCGGCCTGGACGTCCGTCAGCGGGAAGGGTTCGTGCGCGTGGTCCGGGTCGGGCACGAGGGCGACGGCGGGGGCCGGTGCCGGCGCCTCGTCGGCGGTCGCCGTGGGGTGCAGCGTCTCGCAGAAGTGCTGGAGGACGGGGCGGGCGAAGAGGTCGGCCACGCGGGCGCCGGGGAAGCCCGCGGCCCGCAGCCGGCCGATCATGCGCGTCGCGACGAGCGAGTCGCCGCCCAGCAGGAAGAAGCTGCTCTCGCGTCCCACGTCGGCCACGCCGAGCAGGTCGGCCCACTCGGCCGCCACGGCGCTCTCCACGGGGCCGGCCGGCGCCGAGGTGCGGGGGCCGTCCTGGCCGGCGGCCTCGGTCAGCGCCTGGCGGACGGCCGCCCGGTCGAGCTTGCCGTTGGCGGTCAGCGGCAGGTCGCGCAGGACGAGGACGCGCTCGGGAAGCATGTGGGCCGGGAGGCGTTCCGCCGCCCGCAGACGGACCTCGTCCGGGTCGGGTGCCCCGCCGGGGGCGGACACGGCCGCGGCGAGGTGACGTACCGGTGTGTCCAGGACGGTGGCGACCGCGTGCAGGACGGCGGGGTCGTCCTCCAGCGCGGACTCGACCTCGCCCAGTTCGATGCGGTGGCCGCCGATCTTCACCTGGTGGTCGGCGCGGCCGAGGAACTCCAGCACGCCGTCGGGCCGGTAGCGGGCCAGGTCGCCGCTGCGGTACCAGCGTGTTCCGTCGTGCTCGACGAAGCGTTCCGCCGTGCGTTCGGGGTCCGCCCGGTAGCCGTTCGCCACACCGGGGCCGCCGATCCACAGCTCGCCGGGGACGAGGTCGGGGCAGTCGCGTCCCCGCCCGTCGACGACCCGGGCCCGCATGTTGCGCAGGGGAACGCCGTAGGGGACGGACTTCCAGGCCGGGTCGGTCTCCTCCACCTCGAACACCGTGGAGTGGACCGCCGCCTCCGTCATGCCGCCGAGCGCCACGAATCGGCAGCCGGGTACGAGCGCCCGCAGTCTGCGGGGCTGGTCGAGCCCGACCCAGTCGCCGCCCAGCAGCACCATGCGCAGGGAGTCCCCGAGGCCCTCGTCCTCCCCCGCGGCCATCAGCAGGTCCAGCAGGGCGGGGACGCACTGCACCAGCGTCACCCCGTGGGCGCGCACCAGCCGCGCCCAGTGGTGGGCGTCCCGTCGGTGCTCCTGGCCCACGGCGACCACCTGCCCGCCGAGGGACAGCGGGGTGAAGATGTCCCAGGTGGCGAGGTCGAAGTCCAGGGCGGAGATCGCGAGCGTGCGGTCCTCGGGGCCGAGGCCGAGCTGCTCCTCCATCGCCTCGATGGTGTTGACGACCGCCCGGTGCGACACCTCGACTCCCTTGGGCAGCCCCGTCGAGCCGGACGTGAACAGCACGTAGGCGGGAAGGGCGGGGTCCGGCCGGACGACCTCTGCGGGCTGAGCCCTCGACGCGTCCTCCAGGAGCAGCACCGGGGCCGGGGAGACCTCCGCGCACAGGCGGGCGTGGTCCCGGTCGGTGAGCACGGCGGCCGCGCCGGCCACGGTGTGGATGCGCCGCCGTCGCACGGCGGGCTGTTCCACGCCGACGGGGGCGTAGGCCGCGCCCGCGGCCAGGATGCCGAGGACCGCGGTGATCTGGTCGGCGCCCTTGGGCAGGGTCACGGCGACGGTGTCGCCCTCCCGCACACCGTGGTCGCGCAGCATCGCGGTGATCCGCCGGGCCGCGTGGGCGAGTTCGCCGTAGGTGAGCGTGTCGCCGGTGGTGCGGACGACCGCGGCGCGGTCCGGCTCGGCCTCGGCGAGCCGGAAGAAGCGGGTGTGCAGGGCGCGGTCCGGGACGGGCCCGGGGGGCAGGGCCGCCACCGCGCGTCGGGCCAGGACGTCGGGGGCGAGCAGGCCGTCCACCGGCCGGGACCAGGCGTCGGGGTCCGTCACCAGGCGTGTGACGAGGCGGCGGTAGGCGTCGAACGCGGCGTCGGGCACGCCGGCCTCGATCACGCCGTCGCGCACGTCCCAGTTGAGGAGGAGGCCGCCGTCGAGTTCGGTGACCTGGGCGTCCAGGTACACCTGCGGGCCCTGGGAGATGATCCAGGAAGGGCGGCCGAAGGACTTCTGGACGTCCTGCTCGAAGATCTCACCCAGTCCGATGGCGCTGGTGTACACGACGGGAGCCAGCACCGGCGCCCCCTCGGCGCGGGAGAGGTCGCGCAGTACCTCGACACCGCCGTACGCGCCGTGGGAGATGCCCTCCCGCAGTCGCTCCTGGAGCCCGCGGGCCTGCCGGGAGAACGGAAGTGACGCGCTCAGGTCGGCGTCGAGCAGGACCGAGCTGCTGAAGTCCCCCACCAGCCCGGCGACTTCGGGGACGAACATCTCCCGGTCGAACAGCGGCAGGTTGAGCAGGAAGCGCCGGTCGTCGCTCCACGCGGCGATCACCTCGGCGAAGGCGGTGGCGAGGGCGGCGGCGGGGGTGAGACCGTGCCGCCGGGCGGCGCTGACGAGTGCGGCCTTCTCGGCGGGGCCGAGCCAGTGGTGCAGGCGGCGGGAGTGGGTCAGCGCGCTGTCGTCCGCGCTGACCGGGGTGAGGGGGTCGACGGTCGTCGGCAGCCGTGGGGCCCGCGGCAGATCCGGCAGGCGCTCGCGCCACCAGGCGGCGTGCTGCCGGCGTTCCGCCCGTCTCCGTACGTCGTGCTCCGCGAGGTAGCGCCGGTAGTCGAGGCCGAGTTCGCGCGGCGGGTCGTCGGGACACTCGTAGAAGCGGCGCAGGTCGGACAGGAGGACGCGCAGGCTCAGCGCGTCACCGGCCATCATGTCCAGGTCGATCTGCAGACGGGTCCTGTCGTCGGGGAGCAGGCACAGGGCCGCGCGGAAGACGTCACCGGCGGTGCCGTCCGGACGGGCGTGGGTGTTGCGCTCACGCAGCAGTGCCAGCTCGGTCTCGGCCTCGTCGGGGTCGCGTTCCCGCAGGTCGTGGACGGTGAGCGGCAGACCCGGGTCGCCGAAGCGCTGACGGCCCTCCTCGTCGAAGACCGCTCTGAGCATGCCGTGGCGCAGCACGAGCGCCCGGAGGGCGGTGGCGAGCCGGGCCGGATCGACGCCGTGGCCGTCGAGTTCGACGTAGAAGTGCGCGGCGACGCCGCCGAGGGGCTGTCCGTCCTGGCGTCCGATCCAGTAGGCGTGCTGCATCGTGGCCAGGGGGAAGGAGTCCGACTCCGCCTCGGTCGCCGCCGTGTCGTGCGGCGCGGTGGGGGCGGGCGGGGCGGTGGTGGTCGCCCCGTCGCCCCTCGCCCGCGCGAGCAGGGCCGTCCAGTCCCGCAGGGTCGGGCTGCTCGTGAGGTCCTGGAAGGTGACGGTGCTGCCTTCGCGCCGCCAGGCACCGACCAGGGACATCAACACCAGTGAGTCGAGGCCGAGCTCGAAGAGGTCGCGGTCGTCGTCCAGCTCCTCCGGCGCGATCTCCAGCGCGCGCGCCACCGCTTCGCGCACCGTCACGGGCGCGTGGCGATCACGACCGTCGAGGTCTCCTTCCGCTGTCCGCGCCTGGACGACTGCTTCATCGCTCACTGGTGCTGCCTTCCGGTCGGATGGGGTGGGGGCCGCGTCGAAGGCGGCCGACGCCGGGATCTCCCCGAGGCAGGGCTGACGCCCCGGTAGATAGAAATGATTATCATTTCTATAATTCACATCGTAATCACATGACGGGACTCGGCGCCAGAGCCGGAGGCCCGGCGATGAGAGGCGGAGCCCCATGACCGAGACCCAACGGACCTGGCCCGAGGCCGAGTCGGCGCGCTACCGGGCCGCCGGACACTGGCAGGGGGTGACCTTCGGGGCCCGTCTGCGGGAAGGTGCGGCCGGCCATGGAGGGCGCGTCGCCCTGGTCGACGGCGACCGGCGGTGGACCTACGCGGAGCTGGACGCCGAGGCGGACCGGGTCGCCCGCGGTCTGCGCGGACTCGGGATCGGGCGGGGCGACCGCGTCGTCGTCCAGCTCCCCAACCGCGCGGAGTTCCTCTTCGTCTGGTTCGGTCTGCAACGGCTCGGTGCGGTTCCGGTGCACGCCATGCCCGGCCACCGGCGCCGGGAGATCGGCCATCTGGTGCGCGTTGCGGGCGCCGTGGCCTGTGTGGTGCCCGACCGCCACGCCCGGTTCGACCACCGGGAACTGATGCGCGAGGTACGGGCGGAGCAGGGGGCGGGCGGTTCGCTGCGGCACGTCGTCGTGGTCGGCGACCCCGGCACCGACGAGGACTTCGTCTCCTTCGAGGCGTTGCGGACGGATCCGCCGTCGGCGTCCGCCCCCGGCTCCGACGACGGCGGAGCGGACTCCGCCGACATCGCCCTCCTGCTGCTGTCCGGCGGTACCACGGGACTTCCGAAACTCATCCCGCGCACCCACGACGACTACTCCTACAACGCGCGCGCCTGCGCGGAGGTCTGCGCGCTCGACACCCGGACCGTGTACCTGGCGGTGCTGCCCCTCGGGTTCAACTTCACCTTCGCCTGCCCCGGTGTGCTGGGCACCCTCATGTCCGGGGGGACCGTCGTCGTCGCGCCCGACCCCAGCCCGCAGACCGCGTTCGCCCTCGTCGAGCGGGAGGGCGTCACCCTGACCTCGCTGACCCCGCCGCTCGTCCCCCACTGGACGGACGAGGCCGCGTCCGGCTCCTGGGACCTCGGGAGCCTGTCGGTGGTGCAGGTCGGCGGGGCGCGGCTGCCCGAGGACCACGCCCGCAAGCTCGGACCGGCACTCGGGGTGACCGTGCAACAGGTGTTCGGCATGGCAGAGGGTCTGATCAACCTCACCCGCCTCGACGACCCCGAGGACCTCGTCTGCGCCACCCAGGGCCGGCCCGTCTCCCCGGACGACGAGGTTCTCGTGGTGGACGCCGACGGCAGGCCCGTGCCGGACGGTACGGCGGGTGAACTGCTCACCCGGGGCCCGTACACGCTGCGCGGCTACTACCGCGCCGAGGAGCACAACCGCACGTCCTTCACTGCGGACGGCTACTACCGGACAGGAGACGTGGTACGGCGCCTGCCGTCCGGTCACCTCGTGGTGGCGGGGCGGATCAAGGACCAGATCAACCGTGGCGGCGAGAAGGTCGCCGCGGTCGAGGTGGAGGAGCAGCTGCTGACGCATCCGGCGATCACGGCGGCGGCGCTGGTCGGTGTGCCGGACGAGCGGCGGGGCGAGCGGTCGGTCGCCTTCGTCGTCTGCGCGGGCGCGGCGCCCGGCGCCCGGGAGATCGCCGCCCATCTGAGGGAGTGCGGGCTGGCCGGGTACAAGGCCCCCGACGAGGTCGTGCGGGTTCCCGGTCTTCCGCTGACCGCGGTCGGGAAGGTCGACAAGGCGGCACTGGCGCAGCAGCTGCTCCGGCCGTAGGACGGGGCGCGGAGGAGCGCCCGGTGACCGGGGCGCTCCTCCTGCCGGCCGTAAGAAGCCCTTCACCGCCGCTGGTCCGGTACGGCGAGGACGGCACCGCCGGCGTGGGCGAGCAGGCCCCTGGTGACGGGGTGCACCGGGGCCGTCAGCACCCGGTCCACGGGACCGGCCTCGACCACACCCCCCGCGTCCAGGACGACGATCCGCTCCGCACACCGCGCGACGGCCGTCAGGTCGTGCGTCACCATCACGACCGTCACTCCGAGCGTCCGCCGCAGCGAGTGCAGCAGGTCCAGGACCCCGCTCGCCGTCTCCGGGTCCAGCGCGGAGGTGATCTCGTCGCAGACCAGGACGCGTGGCTCCGCGGCCAACGTCCGTGCCAGCGCGACGCGCTGGCGCTGACCTCCGGACAGCTCGCCCGGCCGGCGTGCCAGCACCGCCGCGTCCAGCCCGACCAGGCCGAGCAGCCGCAGGGCTTCGCGGGAGGCGTCCTCGGCGGAGCGGCGCCCCACCCCCCTGAGGGGGCGCGTGAGCGCGGCGCTCACGGACTCCCGGGGGTTGAGGGCGCCGCGGGCGTCCTGTGCGACGAGCTGCACCGCTGCCCCGCGCCCTCGGTCCGCGCCGTCCTCCCGCCACTCGACGCTCCCCCGCACGGGCCGGTGAAGCCCCGCCAGGCACCGGGCGAGGGTTGTCTTCCCCGAGCCCGAGGGGCCCACGACGGCGGTGCAGGAGCCTGCCGGGACGGTGAGGGAGATGCCGTGCAGCACGGGGGCACGGCCGTGGGCCGCGGCCAGCCCGCGCACGGACAGCCCTCCGTCGGAACCGGTACGCCGCGCGCTCTCCGAGCCGGGGCCGCCGGCCGGGGAACCCACGGACCGGGACGGGGCGGGCACCCGCGCCTGCGGCGGCCCGGCGCCGACGATCCGGCCTTCCTCCAGGCGGATCACTTCGTCCGCCACGGACCTGATCCACGCCGGGTCGTGGCTGACCAGCACCGCGGCGCGGTCCCCGTCGGACAGGACGTCGGCCAGCAGGCCGCGCATGCCTTCCGCCAGGACCGTGTCCAGGCCGCTGGTGGGCTCGTCGAGGACCAGCAGGCCGGGCGTACCCGCCAGCGCGAGGGCGAGGGCGACACGTTGGGCCTGCCCTCCCGACACCTGCCGCGGCAGCCGTCGCCGGAACTCCCGGTCGGCCGGCAGCCGCACGGACAGCAGCAGTTCCTCGACGCGCGCACGGACCTCGTGCGCACGCTTCGCGGACGAGCGCAGGCGCACCGCCTCGGCGATCTGCGTGCCGATCCGGAGCACCGGGTTGAGCGAGGAGGCGGGGTCCTGCCCCAGGTACGACACCACTCGCCCCCGCAGCCTGCGGGCGTCGGCGCGGTCGAACGGGTCGAGGCCGGCCACCCGGACGGTCCCGGCACGGACCTCCAGGCCGGGGCGGACATGGCCGAGCAGGCTGTACGCCAGGCTGCTCTTGCCGGATCCCGACCTGCCCACGATCCCCAGCACCCGCCCGCGCGGCACCGAGAGGGAGGCGTCGTGCAGGACGGGCGGGCCGCCGGCCACCGGGCCGAGGGTCAGCCCGCCGATCTCGGCGAGCGGGTTCGCCCCCGCCGGGCGGGCGGGCACGTGGCCGGTCATGCGGCTCCCCTTCCCACCGTGTCCGCCAGTCGTCCGGCCAGCAGGCCGACGCAGACGGACAGCAGTACGAGCAGCAGGGCCGGGGCGAGGAACGGCGTGGCGGCCAGAGTCGCCCCGGGGACGTTCTCGCTCACCATGCGCCCCCAGTCGGGCTCCGCTCCCGCCTGCCCCAGGCCGAGGAAGCCCGCGGTGGCGGTGAGGTGCAACGAGGCGACCAGGCGCAGCGCGGTGTCCATGAGGGCGGGCCCGGCGATGTTGGGCAGCACGTCGTGGCGCAGCACGGCCCGCCGGGTGTCGCCCCGGGCCAGGGCGGCCTCGACGTAGCCGCTGTTCAGGACCGTGTCCGCCGCGGCACGCAGCACCCGCGTGGAGAAGGGGGCGGTGGCCAGCCCGACGGCCGTCACGAGTGCCGCGTCGCTGCCGGGGAATCCGGCGGCCAGGACGAGGACCACCAGGAGGGCGGGGAGGACGGCCAGGGCGTCCACGCAACGGACCAGCAGGTCGCCCAGCCGACGGGAGACCATGGCCGCCAGGACGCCGGCGGTCAGCCCGACGGTTCCGGCCGCCGCCGTTCCCGCCAGCGCGGTGAGGACGATGGTCCGGCCGCCGCTGAGCACCCGGCTCGCCACGTCCCTGCCCAGCACGTCGGTGCCGAGGAGGAACTGTCCGTCGGGCTGCTGGAAGGGGGCCGCGAGCTGCGCGGTGGGGCTGTGCGGCGCGGCCAGCGGACCCAGCAGGGCGAGGAGGAGCACGAGCAGGGTGGCCGTCCCGGTCAGCAGCGGCGGCCGGCGGCGCCCGGGCGTGCCGGGACGGCCCGGGCCTGCCCGCCTCCGCGGTGGTGTCAGAACCGTCGTCATCGGCCGTGCCCCTCCCGTGCCCCCAGCAGACGCGCGCAGATGTCACCCAGCAGCAGCACCACGAGCATCACCGCGACCAGGGCGGTGGCGATGCCCTGAACCATCGGTACGTCCCGTGCCGCGACGGCCAGTTGCAGCTCCCGGCCGATGCCCGGGTAGTCGAAGACGTTCTCCACCACCACCGCGGAGCCGACCAGCGCCCCCGTGGTGAGGGTGAGCGCCTGGACGGCCGGTCCGGCGGCGTTGGGCAGGATGTGCCGCACCGCGAGCCGCACGCCGCGCACGCCGTTGAGCCGTGCGGCTTCGCAGTACGGTGTGGCCGCGGTGTCCGCGACGGAGGCCCGCAACAGCCTGGTGGCCACCGCGAGCCCGACCGCGCTGAGCGTCAGTACGGGCAGGACCAGCGCGTGCGGGACGTCGAGCGGCGTACCTCCCAGGGGGATGAGGGAGACGCGTGGGAGGACCTCCAGCCATACCGCCAGTACCGCGACGAGCAGTGCGGCGATGACGAACTCCGGTACGGCGGCCAGTATCTGGGCGGTCGTCGACACGACGCGGTCGGCTCCGCCGCCGCGCAGACCCGTCCACAGGCCCAGCAGCGCGGCGAGCGGCGCCGTGACCGCGAGGGTGAGTCCGGCCAGGAGCAGGCTGTTGGGCAGGCGGGTGGCGATGACCTCGGCAACCTGCCTCTCCCCCACGAAACCACGGCCCAGATCCCCCCGGACCGCGCTCGCCGCCCAGTCCGCGTACCGCTCGGCGGCGGGCCGGTCCAGCCCCAGTTCGGTCCGGACCGCGGCACGTCGGGCCTCGGACGCGTCCACGCCGGCGACCGCGCTGACGGCGTCTCCGGGCAGGACCGCCGTGGCCGCGAAGACCGCGGCCGACAGCAGCACGAGCAGGACGGCGGCCCCCGCGACGCGACGGGCGGCGAAGGCGAGCAGGTTCACGCCAGCGACGCCCGGGAGAAGCCGGGGAACTGTTCGAAGAGGTCTTCCCGTATCCCGTCGACGCCCTTGGCCTGGGCGTTCAGGTTCGGCTTGAACACCGGCAGCACCTGGTTGCCCTCTTCCCAACGCGTTCGCTGGGCCTGCGTACCCAGCTTCTTCGCCCGCGCCCGGTCGCTCTCGGCGCGGGCCTTCGCCACGAGGGCGTCGGTCTCGGGCTTCTTCCAGCCGAACGCCGAGGGCGATCCGCCCGCCGTGTTCATCTGGTAGGCCGACAGCGCGGGGATGGGCATCTGGTACGAACCGGCCAGGGGCAACGCCGTGTACGCGGGGAAGTCGGCGTAGAGCTGGCCCGCGGGCAGTTCCCGGACCGACGCCCGCACACCGATCTTCTTCAGGTCCTCGACGTAGAGGGCGGCCATCTCCACCATGCCCGGCGTCTCGGGCCCGGTGGTCAGCTCGACCTTCATCCCGTCGGCGCCGGCCTCCTCGAGGAGTGCGCGGGCCCGCTCCGGATCGTGGGCGCGCTGGGGGACGCCGTCGGCGTAGTCGGGAAAACCGACGGAGGGCAGGTCGTTGCCGGTCTCGGCGTTGCCGTAGAACACGGTCCTCACCATGGCCTCGCGGTCGACCGCGAGTTTGAACGCCTCCCTCACCCGGGGGTCGTCGAAGGGCTTGGCGCTCATGTTCATCTGGAAGGAGAGACCGACCAGGTAAGGGCTCCGCGTGGGGGCGAGTTCGACCTTCGCGCTGTCCGCGAGCGTGCGCGCGGTGACCGGCGAGAGGTCGTGGGCGAAGTCGATCTCGCCGCCGGTGAGCGCCCCCGCCCTGGCCGTCGAGTCCGCGATCGACCGCAGCTCCAGCCCGTCGAGGTGGGGCACGTGGCCGTAGTGGTCGTCGTAGCGCTCGAACGCCGAACCCTGGCCGGCCGTGAACTCGGTGAGCCGGAAGGGGCCGCAGCTGGGCATGCCCTCGCGGAAGTCCCTGGTGCCGTCCTTGACGACCAGGAAGTTGCCCTGGCACAGGATCAGCCGGCCGTCGGCGATGGGCCGCAGGGTGGGCAGTACGACCTTCAGGTCCCCGTCGGCCCTGGCGCGCGCGAGGTCGAAGTTGGCGGCGGCGAGCCGGTACACGGGCAGTTTGCTCTTGGCCGCGAGGGCGCTGAGCGAGTGCAGGATGTCGGCGGAGGTCAGCTCGGAGCCGTCGGTGAACCGGACGCCGGGGCGCACGTGCAGCGTGTAGGCCGACAGGTCGTCGGAGACGTCGATCCCCTTGAGCACGCCGTAGCGCACCCCGTCGGGACCGCCGGGGTCGAGGTTGCCCAGGGTCCCGTGCCATGCCCGGGCACGCACGAGGTCCAGTGCGGAAGGGCCGTTGAAGAAGTCGAGCGTCTCGGAGGCTCCGCCGCCGACGAAGGCGGCCCGCAGCGTGCCGCCCGAGCGGGGCGAGGAACCGGATCCCGCCTTGCTGTCGGAGCCGGGCTCGTCGGTGGAGCACGCCGCCAGCAGGCCGGGTCCCACCGCCAGAGCCGCGGCGCCCGCCGCGCCGCGACGGAGGAAGGCACGGCGATCGATCTGTCTGGACATGCTTCTCCTTGACGTTCTGCTGAGCGGTACCGGGCACCGGAAGAGGTTCGCGGCGCCACTGCGGGCTACCGAAGGGTGATGGCTCCGGACGGGCAGGCCCGTACGGCGTCGCGTACGGCGTCCGACCGGGACGCCGACGGAGTCACGGTGAGGACGCGCACGAGCCCGTCGTCCTCGTCCTGGTCGAAGACGGCCGGCGCGGCGAGCACACACTGCCCCGCCCCGACGCACCGGTCCCGATCGACGTCGACTCCCCCTGTTGCGAAAGCTTGGTCTGCCGAGGTCATGAGGGCCCCTCCCCTGCGGCCGCACACGCGGCCGACAATGCGGCAGTCAGACGGTAATAGGAAACGACTTCCATATTCAACTAGCCTGGCGCCGCACATCGGCACCGGCGGCCACGACATGCGCCCGCCGGCGAGCCCTCCTTGAAGGTTGTATGGAAATGATTACCATGTGCGTCATCTCGGCACACCAAGTGCGGCGTCCCGCCCACGAGATGACGGTCCGCCGGCAGGGAGAGACCTTCGGCCGGCGCCCGACACGCAGCCAACCGGCCCCACTCCACGGGAGGTGGGCGTCCTGCGCGACGCACCGACAACACAGTCACCAGCGCCATGGCGTCCGACGCGGCAACGGAAGGCGGTGCTGAGCGCCCTGCACGACCGCGCCGGCTTCACCTCGGCCCAGGAACTGCACGAGGCGCTCGAGGCCGAGGGCGTCACGATCGGCCTGACCACGGTGTACCGGACCCTTCACACCCTCGACCGCCTGGGACAGGTCGACGTCGTACGGGAGAGGACCGGGGAACGGCTGTACCGCCCCCGGCCCACAGACGGACACCGCCACTATCTCGTCTGCCGCGACTGCGGCCACAGCGCCGCCGTGGAGGCGGACGCGGTGGAGCGCTGGGCGGAAGACGTCGCCCGGAGCACGGGATTCGCCGAGGTCGAGCACACCGTGGAACTGACCGGCGTCTGCCACCACTGCCGCGCCACCGCCTGAGCACCCCGGTCGCACGGTCCGCGCGGCGAGCAGGGCGATGAAAACGATTGTCATCGTGCTACGGTCGTCGCACGCTCAACCATTGACCGGCCCTTTACCCGGAGTGACCCGTGCGCGTCCCTGCCCGTCTCCTGCCTCTCCCGGCGGCACTCGCCGCCTCCGCCCTGCTCACCGGCTGCTTCGCGTCCACGGAGGCCACCGGCGCCGACGCGGGCGAGCGCATCCGTGTGGCGATGATGCAGCCGCCGCGTTCGGGCCTGTCCCCGCTCTCCGACGACGCCTTCAAGCTGTCGCGCTGGTCGACGGCGGAGACGCTCGTGAAGCTGGACGCGGACGGCGACGCCGAGCCCGCGCTCGCCACCGGGTGGAAGCAGTCCGGCCGGAGCTGGACCTTCACCCTCCGCGAAGGTGTCACCTTCCACGACGGCACCGAGCTGACCGCCGAGGCCGTGGTCCGTTCCCTCACCCGGGCCGCGGGCGCCTCCCCCAAGCCCCGCATCCTCGACGGCGTCGAGCTGACCGTGAAGGCGGGCCAGGCCGGCACCGTGGTCGTCACCACCGCCGAGGAGGACCCCCTGGTCCCGCAGCGGCTCAGCTCCCCGCAGCTGTCGATCCTCGCGGCGAAGGCGTACCGGGGGAAGACGGTGAACCCGGTCGGCGCCGGCACCGGCCCCTTCGAGCTGACCGAGGTCAACGGCACGTCCTCCGCCGCCCTCGACCGCTACGACGACTACTGGGGCGGTACGGCCAAGGCTCCCGGCATCGACGTGACGTTCGTGCCGGACGGCACCGCCCGCGCCGCCGCCCTGCGCAGCGGCGAGGCCGACATAGTCGAGGCGGTGCCCGTCTCGCAGGCCGCGCTGCTGGACGAGGAGCTGATCACCGAAGTCCCGATGCCGCGCACCAACACCCTGTACCTCAACACGGAGAAGGGCGCCTTCAAGGACCCGGCGCTGCGGGCCGCGGCCCGGGAGGCGATCGACGCCGAGTCGATCGTGAAGGGCGTGTACGAGGGCAGGGCGGACGTGGCCGAGGGGCTGCTCGGGCCCGCGCTGCCGTGGGCGGCCGGCCTGCGCGAGCCGGTGCGGCGCGCGGAGGCGGGCGATCCGGCGGGCCGGGCCGTCACCATCGGCACGTTCACCGACCGGGCCGAGCTGCCCGAGGTGGCCGCCGCGCTGCAACAGCAGCTGGAGAAGGCCGGGTTCCGGGTGAAGCTGGAGGTCCGCGAGTACGCCAACATCGAGTCCGACGCCCTGGCGGGCGCGTTCGACGCGTTCATCCTCTCCCGGGCCACCGTGCTCGACTCCGGCGACCCGGCCGCGTACCTCTACAGCGACTTCGCCTCCGACGGCTCCTTCAACATCTCCCAGCTCGCCGACCCGGCTGTGGACAAGGCCCTGCACAAGGCGGGCGCCACGCCGACGGGTGACGCCCGCCGACAGGCGGTCGTCGAGGCCGAGGCCGCCGTGCTCGCCACCGACGCGGCCGTGCCCATGCTCCACGAGCGCGTGATCCAGGGCGACGCCGCCGACGTCGTCGGCGCGGCCCACGACCCGCGCGAGCGGGAGCTGGTCACGCTCGACACGCACGTCAAGTGAGGCGGTTCGCAGCGGGGGCGACCCGCGCCGTCTCCCTGCTCGCCGTGCTGGCCGCCGTCGGCCTGCTGCCCTGGCTCTCCGGCCGGGACCCGGCCCTGACCGTGCTGCGCGCCCGGTCCGCCGAGCAGGAGCCGACCGAGGAGGCGCTGTCCGCGATCCGCCGGGACCTGGGACTGGACGCCGGACCGCTCTCCCTGCTCGGCGACTGGGCGGCCGGGCTGGTCCGTGGCGACCTCGGCACGTCGTGGGTGTCGGGGACGGACATCCTGCCGTCGGTCGTCTCCGGGCTCCAGGTGTCGCTGGGCCTGATGGCCGCCGCGCTGACCGTGGCGGTGCTGCTGGCCGTGGCGTTGGTGACACCCGTACTGGTGCGGGGGCGGGAGTCGGCCGGGGCGTTCGCCGCCATGGCCGCCGCCGTGCCCGAGTTCCTCCTGGCCACCGTGGCGCTGCTGGTGTGCGGAGTGTGGCTGGGGTGGCTGCCGACGTCCGGCTGGCAGGGGCCCGAGTACATGGTCCTGCCGGCCCTCGCGCTCGGCGTCCCGGCGGGCGGCCTGCTCGGCCGGCTCGTCGCGGACGCGCTGCCCGCCGTGCTGGACGAACGGTGGGTGGAGCTGTGGCGGGGCGCGGGAGTGAGCCGTGCCCGGATCTCGGCCGCCGCCCTGCGCCGCGTGCTTCCGCCGCTGGTCCCGCAGTTCGGGATGGTCGCCGTCGGCCTGACGGGCGGCGCGGTCGCGGTGGAGGCCGTGTTCGCGGTGCCCGGCATCGGGCGTACCGCGCTGGGCGCGGCCAAGTCGCAGGACCTGCCGCTGCTCCAGGGCGCGGTCCTCGCCCTCCTCGCCCTGGGCCTGGTCACCGGCGCGCTGGCCGCCCTCGTACGGCGCCGACTGCTGGGCCCCGCCCTGCGCGACGCCGGGCTCGCGCTGCCCCCGGCCCGTCCGGTCCGGGCACACCCGGCGATTCCGGCCGTCCTCGCCGCCGTACTGCTGACGGCGATCGGCTGGGGCCTGCTGCGCGACCCGTACGCGGTGGACACCACGGCCCGGCTGGCGTCGCCCTCGTGGGCGTACCCGCTGGGCACCGACGGGCTCGGCCGGGACGTACTGGCCCGGCTCGGGCACGGGGCCGCCTCCACGGTCGGTACGGCGGCGGCCGTCTGCCTGCTGAGCCTGCTGGCCGGGCTGGCGCTCGGCTTCCTGCCCGGCGTCGCGGCGGGCGCGGCGGACATCGCCAACGCGCTGCCGCCCGTGATCGTCGGCATCCTGGTCGCGGCGGCGGCCGGCCCCGGAACCGGCGGCGCCGCCCTCGCCGTCGCGCTGATCTCCTGGCCGCCCCTGGCGGCGCACGCGGCGGCGCTGGTGCAGGAGGTGCGGGCGTCGGCGTTCCTGACCGCCCAACGCGCCATCGGGGCACCGCCGCTGTGGATCCTCACCCGGCACGTCCTGCCGTCCGTCGCGGCCCCGGTCGCACGCCATGCCCTGCTGCGCCTGCCCGGCATCGCCCTCGCCCTCGCCTCCCTGGGCTTCCTGGGCCTGGGCGCCCAGCCGCCCACCCCCGAGTGGGGGCTGCTCCTCGACGAGTCCCGCGCCTACATCGAACGCGCCCCCTGGGCCGCCCTCGCCCCGGCCGTGGCACTGGCCCTGCTGGCAGGTCTCGCCGTGTCGGGGGCGGCGTACGCGCAGGGCCGGTCAGCCCGGCGCGCGACCGGCCGCACCGTACGGAAGGAGACCGCCCATGTCGTCCGAGGCACTGCTGTCGGTGCGTGACCTGCGGGTCGCGTTCGGCCCCGTGGAGGCGGTCCGCAGACTGTCCTTCGACGTCCGGGCACGCGAGGTGTTCGCCCTCGTCGGGGAGTCGGGCGCGGGCAAGTCCCTCACCGCGCGGGCGCTGCTCGGCATGGTGCCGCGGGGCGCGACGACCGCCGGCAGCGTACGGTTGCGGGGCTCCGCCGATCTCGCCGCCGAACGCGGGCGCGGGATCACCCTCGTTCCGCAGGACGCCCTGTCCGCGCTCTCCCCCGTCCACCCGGTGGGCGACCAGCTCGCCGCCGCCGTACGGTCGGTGCGGCGCCTGTCCCGCGGTCGGGCGCGCGCCGTGGCCGTGGCGGCGCTGGACCGGGTCGGCATCCCGGACGCCGCGCGCCGGGCGCGGGCCTACCCGCACGAGTACTCGGGCGGCATGCGGCAGCGCGCGGTGATCGCCATGGCGACGGTCAACGAGCCCGACGTCGTCGTCGCCGACGAACCGACCACCGCGCTGGACGAGGAGCGCCGCGAGCAGGTGCTGCGGGTGCTCGCGGAGCAGCGGGAGGCGGTCGGCGCCGCGCTGGTGCTCGTCACGCATGACCTGGAGGTCGTACGGGAACACGCGGACCGCGTCCTGGTGATGTACGCGGGCCGGGCGGCCGAGGTCGGCCCGGCCGGGCAGGTCCTCGGTCGCCCGCGCGCCCCCTACACGGCGGGCCTGCTGGCCTCGCTCCCGCAGGACGGCCCCCGGCGCCACCGGTTGCCGGCGCTCCCCGGCACCCCGCCCGCGCCGGACGCCCTCGGTCCGGGCTGCGCCTTCGCACCGCGCTGCCCCCTGGCGACGGCCGCGTGCCGCGACCACGAGCCCGAGGCGCGGGCCGTGGACGGACGCCTGGTCGCCTGCCATCACGCCGATGACCTGTCCGACCCTCTCAGGGAGTTCGTGTGAACAGCCCCTTGCTGGACGTCCGCGACCTCGTCGTCCGCTACGGCCCGGTGACCGCCGTGGACCGTCTCTCGTTCACGCTGGACGCGGGTGAGACCCTCGCCCTCAACGGCCCCTCGGGCTGCGGCAAGTCCTCCACGGCCCTCGCGGTGCTCCGGCTGCGCCGGCCCGACGGCGGGAAGGTCCGTTTCGAGGGCCGGGAGCTGACGACCCTGACGGAACGGGAACTGCGCCCGCTGCGCCCGCGCATGCAGCCGGTCTTCCAGGACCCCTACGGCTCCCTGAGCCCTCGCCACCGCATCCGCGACGCGGTGGCCGAGCCGCTCAAGGTCCAGGGCACCTGGAACCGAACCGACGGTCCCGCCCGCGTGGCCGAACTGCTCGACCGGGTCGGCCTCGACCCGTCGTACGGAGACCGGCGCCCGCACGAACTCTCCGGAGGCCAGTGCCAACGGGCCGGAATCGCCCGCGCCCTGGCCTCCCGGCCGCGACTGCTCGTCCTCGACGAGCCGGTGTCGGCGCTCGACGCGTCCGTGCGGGCCGGCGTGCTGAACCTGCTCTCCGACCTGCAGGACGACCTGGGCCTCGGCTACCTGTTCATCTGCCACGACCGTGCGGTGGTACGGCACTTCGCGGACCGGGTGGTCGAGATGCGGGACGGACGCGCCGTCCCCGCCTGACGTCCGCGACGGGAATCGGGCCGGCGCGCACCGGTGACCGTGCACGCCGTTCAGCGCAGCTTGACGGACCCGCCGTCGGCCATCACCGTCCGCCCGGTCATGTACCGCGCGTCGTCGCCGGCGAGGAAGGCGACGACGGGGGCGACGTCCCGGTCGGGGTCGCCGAAACGGCCCAGCGGCACCATGGCCGCGGACTGGGCGTACTGCTCGGGGCGGGCCTCGGCCCACTGGGCGACGCCGGGCGTCAGGGCCATCGGGCAGACCACGTTGACCCGGATGTTGAAGGGGGCCCATTCGTTGGCGGCCACCCGGCTCAGACCTCGGATCGCTTCCTTCGCCGCCGCGTACGACGCCTGGTTCGGCTGCCCGTTCAGACCCGCGCCGGAGCCGAAGTTGATGACGGAGGCGTTGCCGGTCTTCTTCAGCTCCGGCAGGGCGGCCAGCATGAAGTTGCGGGTCGCGTACAGGCCGGTGTCCATCGCGAGGGCCCAGTCGTCGTCCGTCTGCTCCTCGAACGGCTTCTGCCGCGACACGCTCGCGTTGTTCACCAGTACGTCCAGGGAGCCGAACCGCTCGACGGCGGTGGCCACGGCGGTGTCGGCGACCTTCCGGTCGGCCACGTCGCCCCGCAGGAAGACGACGGCGTCGCCCAGCTCCTCGGCGATCGCCTGCCCGGCCTCCTCCTGGAGGTCGACGACGACCCGGGCGCCACGGGCGACGAACAGCCGCGTGATGGTGCCGCCGATCTGGGACCGCCCAGCTGATCGAGGCCGCGGGGCGGAGTGCCGAACGGACCCAGCTGTTCCTCACCCTGATGATCGAGTTCAACCACGGCATCGAGCAGTTGGAGGGGCGCGCGTGGGCCCGCGCCGGAGGGACGGACACCCGTCCGTCGGGTGACGGCGCACCGCAGTGATCGCGAGCGTCGCCGACGCCGCGCGGGCATGACCTGACCATGCCGGGCAAAGGGCCGACAGCGAATCGACAGCCGTGTTTTACGCCCGTCCGACCGCCGACGCGACAGCATCTCGGCACGGTCTGAACAGCATGTGCCCCTGGGCCGTACCTCTCGGCAGATCATCACGCATCCACCCGGAAGGAACCCCAGCATGACCAGCGCACCGTTTCACCCCGCGGGACCGGCCCGTCGTACCGTCGTGGCGGCGGCCGGAGCGGCGGGGCTCGCCGTCGCGCTGACGGCGTGCTCGGGCTCGGACGACGACGCGTCGGGCGACACCGGTAGCGCCGGCTCGCCGCCCGCCTCCCAGGACGCGGGCGGTGGGGAGTCGGGCGGCGGGGAGGAGGCCGGGGCCGCGCTCGCGGCGACCGCCGACATCCCCGAGGGCGGCGGGAAGGTCTTCGCCGACCGCAAGGTGGTGGTCACCCAGCCGACGGCGGGCGAGTTCAAGGCGTTCTCCGCCACATGCACGCACCAGGGGTGCGCCGTGAAGAGCGTGGCCGACGGCGTCATCAACTGCCCCTGTCACAACAGCAACTTCTCGATCACCGACGGCAGCGTGCAGGGCGGTCCGGCGACCAAGCCGCTGCCGGCCGTGCGGATCACGGTCAGCGGGGACTCTATCCGGCTGACCGGATGACCGCCGCTCAGCGCCGGGGCCGGAAGATCATGATGACGCCCGGTGAGCTGGACGCCTTCCTCACCACCCAGCGCACCTGCCGCGTCGCCACGGTCTCGGCCGACGGCACCCCGCACGTGAGCACGCTCTGGTTCGCCTGGGACGGCTCCTCCATGTGGCTGTACTCGGTCGTGCGCAGCCGGCGCTGGGCGGACCTGCGCCGCGATCCCCGGGTGGCGATCGTGGTCGACACCGGCGAGGAGTACGACGAGTTGCGGGGCGCGGAGCTGTCCGGCCGGGTGACGTTCGTGGGCGAGGCGCCGCGCACGGGCGGGCTGTGCGCCGAACTCGACTTCCCGGAGACGCTGTTCGCCCGCAAGAACTTCCGCCTGGAGGAGATGCCGCACGACGGCCGTCACGCCTGGCTGCGGCTGACGCCGGAGAAGGTCGTCTCCTGGGACTTCCGCAAACTGGCGTCACGGTAGGGCCCGGCAGTTCCCGCGCGGCGCCCCTCAGCCGAGCCCTTCCGCCGCCGTCCGCAGCGCCTGAACCGCCGCCCTGATCGACGGGCGGCGGTCGGCGTCCGCGCGCCAGACGACGTACACGTGCCGGCGCACCCGCTGCCTGAGCGGCACGGTGAGGACTCCCTCGGGCATCGGATGGCGGCCGAGCAGCGGGGCGATGCACACGCCGAGCCCCGCGGCGACCAGGCCGAGCTGGGTGTGGGTCTCGGCGGCCCGGTGGCCGATGATCGGCTCGATGCCCTTCGAGCGCAGGGTGAACATGAGCCACTCGTGGCAGAACTCGCCCTCTCCCCACGTGATCCACTCGTCCTCGGCGAACTCTGCGAGGTCCACCTCGTCCCGGCCCGCGAGCGGGTGGCCGACCGGCATGGCCACGTCGGCGGGGTCGTCCAGGAGCGGTGCCTTGACCAGACCGTCGGGCAGCGGCATCGGCTTGTTGTACCAGTCGAGCACGACGGCCAGGTCGAGGTCGCCGCGCACCACGCCGCTGACGCCGCGTTCCGGTTCCAGCTCGCACGAGCGGATGCGCAGCGCGGAATGCTCGGCCCGCAGGGCGGCCAGCGCCGTGGGGAACAGTCCCCGGGCGGCCGTCGGGAACGCCGACAGCCGTAGCTCGCCCGCCACCTGGCCCCGCTGCGCCTCCAGGTCGGCCTGGGCCAGCTCGACCTGGGAGAGGATGCGCGCCGCGTGCTCGGCGAGCAGCCGGCCCGCGTCCGTGAGCCGTACGCCGCGCCCGTTCTTGGCGAGCAGCCGCTGTCCGGCCTCGCGCTCCAGTTTGGCCAACTGCTGGGAGACGGCGGAGGTGGTGATGTGCAGTCCCGCCGCGGCGCCGCTGACCGATCCGTGCCGGGCCAGGGCGTCGAGGGTGCGCAGGCGCTCCAGGTTCAACATGTAAGCGATGCTACGAGATATCCGGTGGGAAATCTCGATTGTGCTACGAGGACGGCTGCACCATCGTTGACCGCATGAGCAGCGGTGTCACCTCCTCCCCCGCAGTCCGGCGCGCCGTCGACTGGCGGCTGCGTTTCGGGCTCCTCTCCCTCGTCTGGGGCTTCAGCTTCCTCTTCATGAAGGTGGGTACCGAGGCGTTCGCCCCGTTCCAGGTCACGCTGGGGCGACTGGTGTCCGGTACGGCGGTGGTGGCCGTGGCGATGGCGGTGAAACGGGAGCGACTGCCGCGCGGGGTGTGGACCTGGGCGCATCTGGCGGTCGCCGGGTTCCTGTTGAACGCGCTGCCGTTCTCCCTGTTCGCCTTCTCCGAGCTGACCATCCCGTCGTCCCTCGCGGGCATCTGCAACGCGACGTCGCCGCTGTGGGGCATGGCCCTCTCGCTGGTCGCCCTGTCGGAGGACCGGCCGACCCGGCGCCGGGTGGCGGGCCTGGGCATCGGCTTCCTCGGCGTCCTCACGGTGCTGGGTGTCTGGCAGGGCTTCCACGGGCTGGACGTCACGGGCACGGCGCTGGCGCTGCTGGCCTCGCTCAGCTATCCGGTCGGCTGGATCTACGTGCGCCGCACGCTGGCCGGCTCCAGCCACTCCCACCTTTCCCTGACCGGCGCCCAACTGGGACTCGCCACGCTCCAACTGGCGGTCGTGACACCGCTGTTCACGACCATGCCGACCCGGTTCCCGGTCATGCCCCTGCTGGCGGTCGCGGCGCTGGGCACCCTGGGCACCGGGCTCGCCTTCCTGATCCAGTACGACCTGGTCGCCGAGATCGGTCCGACGACGGCCCAGATGGTCACGTACTTCACGCCCGTCATCGCCACGGCCGCGGGCGTCGTGCTCCTCGGCGAGTCCCTGTCCTGGTCGACGCCGGTCGGCGCGGTGATCGTCCTGGCGGGCGCCGCGCTGACCCAGGCGCGGCCGAGGCGGGCGACGGACACCGGGGAGCGGGCCGGGCGGACGCGGGAGCGTCGGAAGGCGTTGACGTAGACGGGCCGGACACGGCGACCTGCCCGGGACGGAACGAGCCGCCCCACGCGTCAGGCCCGGTTGCGCAGCCACCCCGCGCCCGGCCCCAGCGCCGACGCGACCGCGTCCGCCAGCGGCTCGACGTCCCCCTCCCCGAGCGTCGATACGGTGATCCGGACACCGGGCGGCGCGCTCACGCGGAAGCGCGCGCCGGGGGCGACGGCCCAGCCGGCCTGCAGCAGCCGGGCGACGGCGCCGGTCTCGTCCGGCACCGGGATCCACACGTTCATGCCGCTGCGCCCGTACGCGGCGATGTCCCGGTCGGCGAGCGCGCCGAGCAGCGCGTCCCGGCGTCGTCCGTACGCCGCCGCCACGGCGGGCGTGTCCACCGAGCCGTCGGCCCACAGCCGGGCCACGGCACGCTGGGTGATGCGGCTGACCCAGCCGGGGCCCAGGCCCTGCCGCCCGCGCACCCGGTCGAGCGTGACGGCGTCCCCGGTGAGCACCGCGAGACGCAGGTCGGGCCCGTAGGCCTTGGCGGCGGAGCGGACGAGGGCCCAGTGGTGCGTCGTGCCGGCGAGGGGGTGCAGGGGGAGGTCGACGATGCGGTGGCCGTGGTCGTCCTCGATCAGCAGGGTCCGCGGGTGCTCGCGGAGCACCGCACGCAGGGCGCGGGCGCGTGCGGCGCTCACCGCGGCGCCCGTCGGGTTCTGCGCGCGGTCCGTGACGACCAGGGCGCGGGCGCCGGCCGTCAGGGCCCGGTGCACGTCGTCGGTCAGCGGCCCCTCGTCGTCGACGCCGACGGCGACCGTGCGCAGGCCGAGCGCGGGGACGAGGTCGAGGAGGCTGCCCCAGCCCGGGTCCTCGACGGCGACGGCGTCACCCGGCCTCAGGTGGGCCGCCAGGACCCGCTCCATGGCGTCCAGCGACCCGGACGTGACGGCCACGGGCCCGTCCGGCACCCCGTCGGCGTCGAGTTCAGCGCGCGCGAGGCGCACCAGGTCCGCCTCCACGGGCGCGCTCCCGTACAGCACCGGCTCCCGGTCGCCCTGCTCGGCCGCCGCGGCGAACGCCGGGCCCAGCGCGGGCAGCAGCGCCGGGTCCGGGTTGCCGTCGGAGACGTCCCGCACGCCCTCCGGCACGTCGACCCGGATGAACTCGCGTCCGGTGGTGGCCGGCTTCGCGCGCACTCTGCTGCCCCGGCGGCCGGCCGTCTCGATGACCCCGCGCTCGCGCAGGGTGCGGTAGGCGGCGGCGACGGTGTTCGGGTTCACGCCCAGCCGCTCGGCCAACTCCCGCATCGGCGGCAGCGGTTGCCCCGGCTCCAGCTCCCCGGAGCCCACCGCACGCTCGACGCTCGCGGAAATCTCCGCTGCGCCCCGCCCTGTGATCCGATACTCTCCTAGCACAAAGCCAATTATGCACTAGTACAATGGAGAACACCATGCAGGGGACCACGGAGACGCACCCGCCGACGCAGCCCGGCACCACCTACCGGCCCACCGACCGCACCGTCCCCACCCGCTCCGCCGAGCGGGCCTCGTACGACAAGGAGCTGGTGCACTCGATACTCGACGAGGGCTACGTCTGCCATCTCGGCTTCGTCCGCGACGGCGCGCCGGTGGTGCTTCCGACGCTCTACGGCCGGGTCGGCGAGCGGCTCTACGTGCACGGTTCGACGGGATCGCGCCCGCTGCGCATGACGGGCGCCGCCGACCCGGGGCTGCCGGTCTGCCTGACGGTGACGCACGTGGACGCGCTGGTGCTGGCCCGCTCGGCCTTCCACCACTCGATCAACTACCGGTCGGTGGTGGTGCACGGCACCGCGTACGACGTGACGGACCCTCAGGAGAAGCGCACGGCCCTGGACGCCCTGGTCGACCACGTCGTGCCCGGCCGTTCCCGGGACTCCCGGCCGGCCAACAAGAAGGAGCTGGCCGCCACCGCCGTGATCCGCCTCGATCTGAACGAGGTCTCCGCCAAGCTCCGCACCGGCGGTGTCAACGACGAACCCGAGGACCTCGCCCTCCCGCACTGGGCCGGCCTCCTGCCGCTGCGCAAAGGCTACGACGCCCCGGTCGCCGACCCCGGCCTGGACGCCGGCACCGAGCTGCCCGGCTATCTGACGGCAACGGCCGGATAAGGGGGAGGCCTCCCGGACGGGAGGCCTCCGACGTCACGCCGCGGCCGGCCGCGCCCTCGCCTCACGGGTCTCCGCCACCGCGAGCCCCGCCACCGAGCCGAGCATCAGCAGCGTGCCGGCCAGTGTCGCCGCGGTGAGGTGCTCACCGAGCAGCAGGACTGCGAGCACCGCCGCGCTGACCGGCTCGAGGAGCATGATCACCGAGACGGTGGCGGACCGGACGACGGCCGCGCCGGCGAAGTAGAGCCCGTAGGCGAGGGCGGTCGGCACGGCCGCGACGTACGCCAGGAGCCACAGGAGCCGGACCGGGTCCGCGGTGTGCGGCACCAGCCCCTCCGCCAGGGCGAGCGGCAGCAGGCACAGGCTGGTCACGGCGAACGCCCCGACGGACGTACTGGCCGCGTCCGCCCCGCCGTCGCGCCCCCACCAGCGGGTGAGCAGGGTCATCACCGAGTACCCGGCCGCGGACAGCAGCGCGAGGAGCACCCCGGACAGGCGCACGGTGGTGCTTCCCCCGCCGAGGACGAGCACCGTCAGCCCGGCGAGGGCCCCGGCCACGGCCGCCGCTCCGCCCCGTCCCAGTCGCTCCCCGAGGGCGAGGCGCGCGCCGAGCGCGATCAGCACCGGGCCGGCGCCGAGCGTGACGACGGTGGCCACGGCGAGGCCGGTGGATTGCACCGCGGCGAAGTAGGCGGTCTGGAACACCGCCAGGCCGAGCCCGGTGACCAAGGCCCGCAGCGTCTTGCGGGCGAACGACTCGCGCACGGCGGTGCGTGCGCGGCGGGCGCTCAGCGGGCGGGCGGCGAGCAGCAGCAGGAGCCCGATGGCACAGCGCCAGAACGACAGGGCGACGGGCCCCATGTCGCTGGCCCGGTAGACCAGCGAGGCGGCGGCACCGGCGGTACCCCAGGCGACACCGGCGACGATCAGATAGAGGAGGCCACGCCCGACGGGCAGGCCGGTAACGGCATTCGACACGAGTTCTCTCCGCAGACGCGCACAGGGCGCGGGAGTTCGGAACGGCCCCGGGACGACCGGGGGCGCGGGGACTGCGTCTGCGGGCAGCACCGTCCGGCCCGGCGACAGCGCGCCGGGCTGATCACAGGGCCCGCCTCAGGCGGCCGGAGGCGGCAGGACGAGTGCGTCGGAATGCATGATCCGCACCTTAGGCCGACCGGCCCCGGCCGGACAACTCCCGCTCCGGTCCGCCGCTCGCCACCGGGTCGGGGGAACCCTTGGCCGGCGTCGACGACTGGGCGATGAAGGCGCCCACCAGCACCACGACACCGCCGACGATCTGCGGGGCGGAGAGGTGCTCGCCGAGCAGCACCCAGGCCAGGACGGTCGCGACGACCGCTTCGAGGCAGGCCACGACTCCGGCGACCTGCGGCGACAGCCGGCGCACGGCGACCACACCGGTGACGTAGGCGAGGACGGTGGCGATGAGCACGATCCAGGCCAGCAGCAGGGCCGCGGCGACGGGGGTGCCGTCCATGGGGGCGTCGTGCGCGAGGACGGACCAGTCCATCGACCAGGGACGGGCGACGACGGTGAGCACGGCGGCCCCGACGAGCAGGCCGTAGGCGATGACACCGAGCGGGTCGGGGGCCTCGTCGCCGGCGTCGCTGCCCTGGTCCGACAGGACGAAGTAGCCGACCTGGCAGCAGGCGGCACCGAGCGCGAGCAGCAGACCGAGGGCGTCGAATCCGAGACCCGACCAGACCTCCACCACACAGGCGAGCCCGCCGACCGCGAGGACCACCCCGACCGCCGCGGCCCGCGTCACCGGCCGCCGCTGCACGAACCGCACCCAGCCGAGCACCAGGGCCGGTGCCAGGTACTCGACGAGCAGCGCGACCCCCACGGGGATGCGGGAGATCGCCGCGAAGTAGCAGGCCTGGACACCGGCCACGGCGAAGAGCCCGAACCCGGCGAGCAGCGCGGGCCTGCGGCGCAGCAGAGCACGGTGGCGCACGGCGAGCGGCAGCATCACCAGGGCCGCGCCGGCCACGCGCAGCCAGACCACGTGGAGCGGGTCGAGTCCCGCCTCGATCAGCGGCTTGGCCGCGACCCCGGACCCGCCGAAGGCGACCGCGGACACGAGCGCCAGGCCGAGCCCGGCACCCTTCCCGCTGCTGCCGCGGGCACTGTCAGACGTATGCACCGGCACATGATGACAGGGGCCGACATGAGCGTCACCCCCGATGACACCTGTCTCACCGACTGGACGTGCCCAGATGGTCCGCCACCCGGGCCAGCACCGTGCGCGGTTCGACGGCGGCCCGGCCGAGCACCTCGACGGCGCGCGCCTGCGGGTCGGCGACCAGGGCGGCGAGCAGATCGACGCCGCAGGCCCGGGTCAGCCCGCGCCGGGCTGCGCGCGCACAGGCCTCCTCCATGGCCGCGGCGGCCAGGGGCGAGAAGCCGGCGCCCCGGGTCACCACGGGCACGGCGCCGGAATCCTCCACGCTGCTCTGCCAGCGCAGGCCGTAGCCGATGCTGCGCTGCACGAGGTAGCCGAGCAGCCGGGCGATCTGCGGACCGTCGCCGAGGAGGGCACGGGCCTCCGGGTCGTACTCCAGGAGGGAGTGCAGCAGGTGGGCGGTGTCGATCTGCCGGTCGCCGTCCCGCACCGCTCTGCGGCGGGCGCCCGAGACCACCGAGGCGAGTTCCGGACTGAACCGGGCATCGGCATCGGTACCGTCCGAGGGCCGGACGCCTTGCTCGCCGGCCGACTGCCGGGGGATACGGGGTTGCACATCCCCCACCTCATCAGCCCCGGAGGGCCGGGTCATCCCCGAAAGGAAGCATTTCGGCGTCCCACGCAGAGTGGACCCGCCCGGCCGGAATCTCCTCCTTACGGATGAGATCAGGCCGTTTCGCCCCGCCGAGCGGGCGCCGCTTCGCCGCGCGCCCTCCTGGGCAACCGAAGGGTACCGTCGCGGGTCCAACCGGGGTATGAGGAGCAGCTGCTGGCTCGTGGCCCTGCCCGCCGTCGACGGCCGGCAGTACGTGTACCGGGTGTACGCCCCCGAGGAGGCGCTGCACGCCGACCTGTTCTGGGAGGCGTGGCACTGCCACGACGAGAGCGCCTTCCCGCGCGCGTGGGACGTCTTCGACACGGCGGTGATACGGCGGGTCGACTGAACCGCCGGCACGGGCCGGCCGAACCGCCCGCACGGAAGCGTGCCCCGCGGATCGCTCCGCGGGGCACGGGACCTTCGGCGGTCAGTCCTCGTCGGCGAGGATCAGGTACAGCTTCTTGCGGGCGTCACCGATGACGGCGAGGGCCTTCTCCCGCTGCTCCTTGCTGCCGGTCTTCCAGACCTGCCCGAAGGCTTCCATGAGGCCGAAGCCGGCCTGCCGGATCTCGCTCAGGGCCTCCCAGTCGACGCCCCGCGAAGCCTCCTCCCAGGGCGCCTCGGGGCCCTCCTCCGCGGCGGCGCGGCCGGCCTCGGTGAGCGCGAAGAGCTTCTTGCCGCCCTCGCTCTCGCTGGCGATCAGGCCCTCGTCCTCCAGCAGCTGGAGGGTCGGGTACACCGAGCCGGGACTGGGCTTCCAGGCCCCGCCACTGCGCTCGGCGATCTCCTGGATCATCTCGTAGCCGTGCATCGGCCGGTCCTTCAGCAGGGCCAGGATCGACGCCCGTACGTCTCCGCGCCGGGCCCTGCCCCTGGGGCCGCCGCGTCCTCGGCCACCCCAGGGGCCGCCGTGGCCGAACCCGGGTCCGAAGGGGCCGCCGGGACCGCCGGGACCGCCGCCCGGACCGAACGGGCCGAAGGCGGCACGCCGCCCGTCGAACCCCTCGAAGTCACCGAAACCGCCGCGGCCGCCGAAACCACCCTGCGCGTGGCCGTGTCCACCGTGTCCGCGCTCATGTCCGTGGGTACGCATTGCGATCACTCCCATTCAGTCGTTGATCTGTCGCGAACTGTTCGCGATGCCTCAACGATATATCGGAACGTATCGACCGGCAAGCCCCCGGTCCAGTACTCCGGAATTGGCCTTGGTCCGCGGTGTCGGCGGGCGTCTAGCGTCGGGGCATGCGCATCCGAATCGTCGACGCCTTCACCGACCGGCCCTTCGCCGGCAACCCCGCCGGAGTCCTGCTCCTCGACGCCTTCCCGGACGACGACCGGCTCCAGAAGGTCGCGCTGGAGGTCAATCACGCCGAGACCGCGTTCGCCCACCGGCTGCCCGAGGGCGGCGACGCCGACTGGGCGCTGCGCTGGTTCACCCCGGCCACCGAGGTCGCGATGTGCGGCCACGCGACGCTCGCCACGGCCCACGTCCTGCACACCACCGGCGCCCACGAAGGGCGGGTGCGGTTCGCGACCCGCAGCGGTGTCCTGGTCGCGTCACCGGGCGAGGACGGCTCGATCACCCTGGACTTCCCGACCGCACCGCTCACGCCGGTCGAGCCCCCGGCGGGGGTCGCCGAGGCCCTGGGCGCGGAGCCCCGCGCGGTCCTCGACACCGGGCCGGACCTCGGGGACCTGCTGGTCGAGGTCGCCGACGAGAAGACCGTCCGGGGTCTGACCCCGGACCACAAGGCCCTGGCCGCGCACTCCGAGCGGGGCATCATCGCCACCGCCCGTGCGGAGGACCCCGCCCGTGGTTACGACTACGTCTCGCGCTGCTTCTTCCCGAACGTCGGCATCGACGAGGACCCGGTCACCGGCAGCGCCCACACGGCCCTCGCCCCCTACTGGTCCGAACGCCTCGGCAGCCAGGACCTCACCGGCCTCCAGGCCTCGCCCCGCTCCGGCCGTGTCCGCACGCAACTGCGCGGCGAGCGCACGCTGCTGAGCGGCCGCGCGGTGACGGTGATCGAGGGCGAACTGCTGGCGTGACCGGGCGGAGGGGCGCGGCGACGGGCGCCCGCGCCCCACGGCCGGGGCACGGAAGCGGCGAGCCGCACCCCCATGGCCGTGGGAGGCGAGCGGCGACCCGCACCCCACGACGGCGCGGAAGGGAACGGCGACCCGCGCCCCTTCAGGCCGTGGGCAGCCAGTCCACCTTCCCGGCCAGCAGCGCGTAGCCCACGAAGGCCCCGATGTCGAGCAGCGAGTGCGCCACCACCAGCGGCCCCACGCGCCCCCACCGCCGGTACAGGTAGACGAACACCACGCCCATCACCATGTTGCCGATGAAGCCGCCGATGCCCTGGTAGAGGTGGTACGACCCGCGCAGCACCGAACTGGCCGCCAGTGACGCGCCCGGGCTCCAGCCGAGCTGGTCGAGCCGGCGCAGCAGGTAACCGACGACGATGACCTCCTCCAGTACGGAGTTCTGCACCGCCGAGAGGATCAGTACGGGGAACTTCCACCAGACGTCCGGCAGCGCCTCGGGGACCACCGTGAGATTGAAACCGAGGCCCCGGGCGGCCAGGTAGAAGGCGATGCCGGTGCTGCCGATGACGGCGGCGATCGCGGCCCCCCGGCCCAGGTCCGGCCACGGACGGGTGCGGTCGAAGCCCAGGGTGCGCAGACCGCGCCCCTCGCGCAGCAGGAAGTGCGCGACGAGGGCGACCGGGACGAGCGCGGTGGTGATCCCGAAGAGCTGCCAGGCCAGATCCAGCCATGGACGGCCGGGCGCGGCGGAGGCGTTGAGGGTGGCCGCCTGGTCCTTGAGCCCGCCGGGGCGGGTGACCGACCCGACGAAGCTGATCAGGGCGGAGACCCCGCTGGCACCCAGCGAGAGCGCCAGGACGAGCAGCGTCTCGTCACGCAGCGTGCGTCGCGAGAGCCCCTCCTGGGGAGCGGACTCCCCGGGAACTGGCTTCTGAGGGATCGAATCGTCCACCGGGCCCGCCTCCGCCATGCACACCTGCCTCCAGCTGGGACGTCACAGCTTGCCCGATCAGTATGAGGCGGCGTACGGCGGGGTGCGGGCTCCCCGCCCCGCGACCCCGGGGTTCTGCGCGGCGGGGTGACGACCGGCTGCGTCAGCCCGTGGGCGCCGGCTCCGGCAGCCCCACCGGCCACAGGTGCACGGGGTCGCCCTCGCGCATCAGCTCGACGTAGCGGCGGGTCGTGGCGGCCAGTGCCGCCTCCCGGGACAGGCCCGCCTCCAGTGCCCGGTGGAAGGTGGCCGCCTGCCAGGACGCGCCGTTGACCCGGCGCCGGCACCGCTCGTCGATGACGCCGAGGTAGAAGTCGCGGTCGGCGGGCTCCACGCCCCACGCGTCGAGACCGGCTTCGGCGAGCGGCAGCAGTTCGTCGCGGACGAGGACGGCGGCGTCGACCTCGGTGGTGCCGCCCAGCCGGCCGCGCCGGGGCCACTCGAAGCGGGCGTCGATGCCGTGCCGGCACGCGGCCTCGAAGTTGGCGGCCGCGGCCTCGAACGGCAGCCGGTGCCACAGCGGCCGGGGCTCCTCGGCGAGCGCGCGCACGACACCGTAGTAGAAGGCCGCGTTGGCGATGACGTCGGTGACGGTGGGGCCCGCGGGCAGGACGCGGTTCTCCACGCGCAGGTGCGGGACGCCGTCGGCGATGTCGTAGACGGGGCGGTTCCAGCGGTAGACGGTGCCGTTGTGCAGGACCAGTTCGGAGAGGGAGGGCACACCGCCCGCGTCCAGGACCTCCAGCGGGTCCTCGTCGTCGCAGATCGGCAGCAGGGCCGGGAAGTAGCGCCGGTTCTCCTCGAACAGGTCGTACGCCGAGGTCACCCACCGCTCGCCGAACCAGGTGCGCGGGCGGACGCCCTGGGCCTGGAGCTCGGGCGGACGGGTGTCCGTGGACTGCTGGAACAGCGGGGGCCGCGACTCGCGCCACAGCTCGCGGCCGAAGAGGAAGGGCGCGTTGGCACCGAGGGCGATCTGCGCGGCGGTGACCGCCTGGGCGGCGTTCCACACGGCCGCGAAGCGGTCCGGGGTGACCTGGAGGTGCAGCTGCACCGAGGTGCAGGCGGCCTCGGGGGCGATGGACTTGGACGTGCAGGTGAGGCGCTCCACGCCTTCGATGTCGAGGGTGAAGTCCTCGCCGCGGGCGGCCACGATCTGCTCGTTGAGCAGGGCGTAGCGATCGACGGCGGAGAGATTCGACGAGACCAGGTCGTCACGGTCCAGCGTCGGCAGGATACCGATCATCGCGATTCCCGCGTCGACCTCGCCTGCCTTCCGGTCCGCATATGCCAGCGACGTACGGATCTCCTCGGCGAGACGGTCGAATACCCGGCCGCCCAGCCGGTGTGGAGCGATGTTGACTTCCAGGTTGAACATGGCGAGTTCTGTTTGGAAGTCCCGGCTGGCGATGCGTTCCAGGACTTGCGCATTCAACATTTTCGGCATCCCGTCGGTACCGACGAGATTCAATTCGATCTCCAGCCCCATCAGGTTCTTCGGGCGGTCGAACCGCTTCTCCGCCAGGAGTCGCTCCAGGCCGGTCAGGCACCGCTGGAGCTTCTCGCGGTAGCGCTGGCGATCGGACAGGTCGAACTGACCTGCCACGACCTTCTCCCCCATGGAAGCGTCCCTTCTCGGAGCGGTGCGTCGAAGATCCGGCCGCCGGTGGCCGGTCAGGTGGGATGATGCCCAGCCGAAGCGATCGATAACGTCCCCGCGCCGGTCCGGCACCCGCTACGCTGTCCCGATGTGACCGCTGGCACATTCATCGGGCATGACGATCGAGCAGTTTCCCGGGGCGGCAACTCGTGAAAAACGCCGACGACAATTGGCCGACCGCTCGGTGAACATTCCCCGAGGTCACCGCCGTACACCCGGTTCGAAATGCGGAGGATTCCCGCATATCGACGGCCGAATGCAGTCTTGAACGGGTTGCCGGAATCGGCTAGCGGAAACACAGTCTGAACACATGTCGTATAAACTCCGCGGACAAGGCAGATGACCGGCGCCCACGGTCGATGGATCCTGCCGCCGAGTTGAGGCGCGGCAGGTCCCACCCACTTCTCGGTTCCCGGACCCCGGCCCCTGCCTCCCCAGCCCCGTGAGCCGACAGCGTCGTCCGCCCCCGCCCTCGCGCCACCGTGCCTTCGAATGAGAGGCGAACCGTCATGCCCCTGCATGTCTCCCCGGCCCCCGCGCCCGCCCTGCGTTCCGTTCTCACCGCCCTCTCCTCTCCCACCGCGGTCCGTGAGGCCCGGACTCCCTCCCTGCTCGGCGCGCAGGGTCCCACCACACCCGAACTGCCGTTGCCCGTGCACGTCCTGGACCGGATCACCGCGGAGGGTGTGACGGAGACGCGGCTGACCGGGTGGCGGTTCCTCATCCGCTGCGGCGACCGGGCGGTGGCAGCGGCGGAGACCATGCTGACGCCCGACGGCTGGGCTTTCTCGCACTTCTTCGAAGGCCCCTACGTCACCTCGACCGAGCGCGCGCTGCGCCAGGCCGAGTCGGTGCCCCAGGCCTACCAGCCGCGCCTGCTGTCGCTTCCCGGGCTCTACATGCTGACCCTGTGGCTGCACGGCGACACGGCGGCGGACGCCGCCGCCGGGCACCCCGCGGCCACCGACCTGCTGGTGCCGCTGGCGCCGGCGCCTCCCGGCATCGCGGCCCACCGGCCGCACCGGGTCGCCGACCTCCTGCCGGTCCTCTCGCACCGGGTGACGCCGACGCGGCTGCTGCGCTCCCCCGCCTGACCGACCGCCCCCACCCGCGCGGACTAGCCCCATTCGGTCATGTCGAACCACCCGAAGGGACAGTGCCGTTGAGATGAACCGTCCGCGCGGGTGACGCGTCATCAACCTGTGAGAAGCGGTACCGCGAAATCCCTGCGGATCGACGCCCGCGGGGCAACACTGGGTTCGGACCGACCGAAACAACGGGGGGCGGCCATGAACGACGTTTCACGCCGCGGGACAGACCAGACAGCGCACTCACCCATCACGACAGACCGAGAGACCCCACTCATGTGTCAGCACCAGCCGCCGTGCCCGTCAGCCGACTCCGCCGACCGGGAATCCGCCCGCCTCGTGGCGCACCACCCGGAGCAGGGTTGGAGCCTGCTGTGCAACGGCGTCGTCCTGTTCGAGGACACCGGTGAGCTCCTGCCGGACGGCCGGGCCATCGCCCCGCACCGCCCCGTCGGTGCGGGACTGACGACCGCCGCCTGAGCACCCGGCCGGGCGGTACGGCACCGCGCCGCCCGGTGATCATGGGGCCGGCCCGTGGGCGCTCGTCCGCGAACCGGCCCCGACGTGTGTCCGGAGCTGGTCACTCCTCGTAGTCCCCCGTGCTGCCGTCGGCGAACACCCTGTCCCGGGTCCTGAACGGCAAGACGGACGTGCTCCCCCGCCGAAGTGAGCCGACCGTCCCGTTGCCTCAGCTCTTCGCGGTCAGCCCCTTGAGGGCGATGTTCAGCTCCAGGACGTTCACCCGCGGCTCGCCGACGAAGCCGAGGGTCCGGCCCTCGGTGTGCTCGTCGACCAGTTCCTCGACCCGGTCGACGGGCAGGCCGTTGTTCCGGGCGACCCGGGGAACCTGCAGTTCGGCGTAGCTCGGGGAGATGTCCGGGTCCAGTCCCGAGCCGGAGGAGGTCACCGCGTCGGCGGGGATGTCGGACCGCTCGACGGTGTGGCCCGGCACCGAGTTGTCCTCGATGACGGCGGCCTGCGCGGCCCGGACCTGCTCGACGAGTTCGGGGTTGTCGGCGGCCAGGTTGGTGGCGCCGGAAAGGATCAGCCGGTACTGGGTGTTGAGGGTGTTCTCCCCGAGTCCGTTGGCCGGCCGGCCCTGGAACCACTTCAGGTCCGGTTCCGGGGTCTCCTGGCCCGGCTTCAGCGGCAGGTTGTACGACTGTCCGATCAGCGAGGAGCCGACGACGCGGCCGTCGGCCTCGACCCGGGAGCCGTTGGCCTCGTCGTGGAACAGGGCCTGGGCGACGCCCGTGACGGCCAGCGGGTAGAGGACGCCCGTCACCACGGTCAGCACGAGCAGGGCTCGCAGGCCGGCGCCGAGCAGACGGGCGGTGTTCGATACCGAGTTGTTCATGGCGGTCAACCGATTCCGGGAATGAGGGACAGGAGCAGGTCGATGGCCTTGATGCCGACGAAGGGGGCGACCAGCCCGCCGAGGCCGTAGACCGCGAGGTTGCGCCGCAGCATCCGGTCCGCGCTCATCGGCCGGTAGCGCACCCCGCGCAGGGCCAGCGGCACCAGCACCACGATGATCAGCGCGTTGAAGATCACCGCCGACAGGATCGCGGAGTCCGGCGAGGACAGGCGCATGATGTTGAGCTTGTCGAGGCCCGGGTAGACGGCGGCGAACAGCGCCGGGATGATCGCGAAGTACTTGGCGACGTCGTTGGCGATGGAGAACGTGGTGAGCGCGCCCCGGGTGATGAGGAGCTGCTTGCCGATCTCGACGATCTCGATGAGTTTGGTCGGGTTGGAGTCGAGGTCGACCATGTTGCCGGCCTCCTTGGCGGCCGACGTGCCGGTGTTCATGGCGACGCCCACGTCGGCCTGTGCGAGGGCGGGCGCGTCGTTGGTGCCGTCGCCGGTCATCGCGACCAGCTTGCCGCCCGCCTGCTCCCGCTTGATCAGGGCCATCTTGTCCTCGGGTGTCGCCTCCGCGAGGAAGTCGTCGACGCCCGCCTCGTCGGCGATCGCCTTGGCCGTCAGCGGGTTGTCGCCCGTGATCATGACGGTCTTGATGCCCATGCGCCGCAGTTCCTCGAACCGCTCCCGCATGCCGTGCTTGACGACGTCCTTGAGATGGACGACTCCGAGCACACGCGCCCCGTCGCCGTCCTCCACCGCGACCAGCAGCGGCGTGCCTCCCGCCTCGGAGATGCCGTCGGCCAGCCGCTCCGTGTCCTCGGCGACCTCGCCGCCGCGCTCGCGCACCCAGGCGGTCACCGAACCGGCGGCGCCCTTGCGGATGCGCCGGCCGTCGACGTCGACACCGGACATCCGGGTCTGGGCGGTGAAGGAGATCCACTCGGCGCCGGACAGCTCGCCCTGGTGCCGCTCGCGCAGCCCGTACCTCTCCTTGGCGAGTACGACGACCGAGCGGCCCTCGGGCGTCTCGTCGGCCAGCGAGGAGAGCTGGGCCGCGTCCGCCACCTCGGCCTCGGTGGTGCCGCGCACCGGCACGAACGCGGCCGCCTGCCGGTTGCCGAGGGTGATGGTGCCGGTCTTGTCCAGCAGCAGCGTGGAGACGTCACCGGCGGCCTCCACCGCGCGGCCCGACATGGCCAGCACGTTGCGCTGGACCAGGCGGTCCATGCCCGCGATGCCGATCGCGGAGAGCAGGGCGCCGATCGTGGTCGGGATCAGGCACACCAGCAGCGCCACCAGTACCACCAGCGTCAGGCTGGTCCCCGCGTGATCGGCGAAGGGCGGCAGGGTGGCACAGGCCAGCAGGAAGACGACGGTCAGCGAGGCCAGCAGGACGTTCAGCGCAATCTCGTTCGGCGTCTTCTGCCGTGCCGCGCCCTCGACAAGGTTGATCATCCGGTCGATGAAGGTCTCGCCCGGTTTCGTGGTGATCCGGACGACGATGCGGTCGGAGAGCACCTTGGTCCCACCGGTGACGGCGCTGCGGTCGCCACCGGACTCGCGGATGACGGGGGCCGACTCACCGGTGATCGCCGACTCGTCGACCGAGGCGACACCCTCGACGACGTCGCCGTCACCGGGGATGACGTCCCCCGCCTCGCAGACCACCAGATCGCCGACGCCGAGCTCGGTGCCGGGGACGGTGGTCCCGTCGACCCGGCGGGCGACCGTGTCGGTCTTGGCCTTGCGCAGCGTGTCGGCCTGCGCCTTGCCCCGGCCCTCGGCGACGGCCTCCGCCAGGTTGGCGAAGAGCACGGTCAGCCAGAGCCAGGCGCTGATGGTCCAGCCGAACCGGTCCCCGGGGTCCGTGCAGGAGAAGACGGTGGTCAGCACCGAGCCGATCCACACCACGAACATCACGGGCGACTTGACCATCACCCTGGGATCGAGCTTGCGGAAGGCCTCGGGCAGCGACGCGATCAGCTGCGCGGGACTGAACAGCCCGGCGCCGACCCGGCCCTCGGTGGACGGACGGCCCGCGGGTACGTCGCCGTGCGGCGCCCGCGACTCGGGGGGTGTGGACGTGGCTGCGGACATGGAGTCCTCGTGCTTCCGGATACGGGGGCGCTGTATGTGGGGTCGCTGTGTGCGGGGTTGCTGTGTGCGGGGTTGCTGTGTGCGCGGTTGCTGTGTCCGGGGCTTCCGTATGCGGGTGGCCATCACGCCAGCCCTTCGGCCAGCGGGCCCAGGGCCAGCGCGGGGAAGTAGGTGAGACCGACGATGATCAGAATCGCGCCCACCAGCAGTCCGGTGAACATCGGCTTCTCGGTGCGCAGGGTGCCCGCGGTGGCCGGCACCGGCTGCTGTGCGGCCAGTGAACCGGCCAGGGCCAGGACGAACACCATGGGCAGGAAGCGGCCGAGCAGCATCGCGAGCCCGGTAGTGGTGTTGAACCAGTCGGTGTTGGCGTTCAGGCCGGCGAAGGCCGAACCGTTGTTGTTCGCGGCGGAGGTGAACGCGTACAGGATTTCGGAGAAGCCGTGGGCCCCGGGGTTGAGCATCGAGTCGGGCGGCGTCGGCAGGGCCATGGACAGCGAGGTGAAGACGAGCACCAGCGTCGGGGTGATCAGGATGTAGACGGCCGCCAGCTTGATCTCGCGGGGGCCGATCTTCTTGCCCAGGTACTCCGGCGTGCGCCCGACCATGAGCCCCGCGATGAAGACCGCGATGACCGCCATGATCAGCATGCCGTAGAGCCCGGAGCCGACACCGCCGGGTGCGATCTCGCCCAGCATCATGCCGAGCATCGTGATGCCCCCGCCGAAGCCGGTGTACGACGAGTGGAAGGAGTCGACGGCACCGGTGGAGGTGAGCGTCGTGGTCACCGCGAAGATCGACGAGCCGCCGATCCCGAAGCGCAGCTCCTTGCCCTCCATGGCGCCGCCCGCGATCCGCAGCGCGCCCTCGTGGTGGGCGAACTCGGTCCACATCATCAGGGCGACGAAGCCGACCCAGATGGTGGCCATGGTCGCGAGGATCGCGTAACCCTGGCGCACCGAGCCGACCATGAGGCCGAAGGTCCGGGTCAGGGAGACCGGTATCAGCAGGATCAGGAAGATCTCGAACAGGTTCGTGAAGGGCGTCGGGTTCTCGAAGGGGTGGGCGCTGTTGGCGTTGAAGTAGCCACCCCCGTTGGTGCCCAGCTCCTTGATGGCCTCCTGGGAGGCGACCGCGCCGCCGTTCCACTGCTGCGAGCCGCCCATGAACTGCCCGACCTCGTGAATGCCGGAGAAGTTCTGGATCACCCCGCAGGCGACCAGCACGAGCGCGCCGACGACGGCCAGCGGCAGCAGCACCCGGGTGACCCCGCGCACCAGGTCGGACCAGAAGTTGCCCAGCTCGCCGGTGCGGGCGCGCGCGAAGCCCCGGACGAGGGCGACGGCGACCGCCATGCCGACGGCCGCGGAGACGAAGTTCTGCACGGCCAGACCGGCGGTCTGCACGACGTGCCCCATCGTCTGCTCGCCGTAGTACGACTGCCAGTTGGTGTTGGCCACGAAGGACGCGGCCGTGTTGAAGGCCTGCGCCGGCTCCACCGGATCGAAGCCGAGGGAGCCCGGCAGGATGCCCTGGACGCGCTGGAGCAGGTAGAGGAAGAGGACGCCGGCGAAGGAGAAGGCGAGCACGCCGCGCAGGTACGCGGTCCAGCGCATCTCCGCGTCGGGGTTGGCACCGATGCCCTTGTAGATCCACTTCTCGACCCGCAGGTGCCGGGAGGAGGAGTAGACCCGGGCCATGTGGTCGCCCAGGGGGACGTGCACGATCGCCAGTGCGCCGACGAGGGCGAGCACCTGGAGCACGCCCGCGGTTACGGGACCCATGTCAGTTCTCAGAACCTCTCCGGGAAGATCAGGGCGAGGACGAGATAGCCCAGCAGGGCGACGGCCACGACCAGGCCGACGACGTTCTCGGCGGTCACAGCTTCGTCACCCCCTTGGCGACGAGAGCCACCAGCGCGAACACCGCGATCGTGGCGACGACGAAGGCCAGATCGGCCATCGTGAGCTCCTGGAGTGAAGTTCGGTTGCGACTAGGACGCTTCGAGCAAAACCCCGGAACCGACCGGTTGCGCCCGCTGTTGACGGGTCCCATACGGTGGTCTGTACGCCTTTGACGGATCTCTTACGGCGTCTGGAGCCGGCGTCCGGCCCCGGCCTCGCACGTCCGACGCACGGGCGCGCGGGCGCACGGATTCGCGGTTCGCTGATTCGCGGTTCGCGGATTCGCTGCCGGAGACGTCGGGAACGACGGCGTGCACGTCAGGCTCACCGCTGTGTGAGGCGACGGGGCCGCGCCGCCTGTCCGACCGCGTCGAGCGCGAGAGCGCACCGGCGGCCTTCAGGGCCTCGGGGCCGGAGGAAGGGCTCGGTGCCGCGGTGACGTACCCCTACGCCTTCCTGCGGAACCGGCGCCGCGGCGCACGCACCACGACCTGCCCCCAGCTGATCTCGCCCGTGATCTGCACGCGCAGCACGACGGGCGCCCCGCTGTCGACGGCCCGCCCCACTTTCACCTCGGCGTAGCTCGCCGCCAGGGCGTCGGTGTCCACCACGATCCCGGGCCGGGTCACCAGCTTGAGCGACCCGGCCCGCATGTCGAGGTCGATGTGGAGGGTGTCGTGGGTGATCACGGCACGGGTGAGGTCGAGTGTCACCTCGCCCCAGGCCGACCTGATCTCCATCCGCCGCGGCACCACCCAGCCGTCACCCCGCCTGGTGGACGCGCCTTCCTGCTCGATGCGGACGACGTCCTTGGCCGCGACGGCGGCGGTCGCGTCCGGCAGCGCCGGGAGGTCCGCCGTGAGGACGGCCAACTCGCCCAGGGTGCGGGCGGAGAGAGCCGCGCCGACCCGCTCGTCGAGTTCGCCGGCGGTGAGCCGGCCGTCGGCGGTGGCGGCGCTGAGTACGTCCACGACCCGGTCGCGGTCCTCGTGCGACGCCCTGATCACGGACGACACTTCGCCGCTTCCCGAGTGCTGCACCGCCATGCTCCACCCCGATCTCCCGGACGTCCGGGCGAACGCCCTCTCATCCCACCGAAGACTAACGCTATATCGCGTTATACCCAACGGCCAACCCCGCGTCCACCGTTCCCCGGCCGCGCCCTATCGTGACCGGCATGCAGTCCTACACGATCGGCCAGGCGGCGCGGCTGCTCGGCGTCAGCCCGGACACCGCACGCCGCTGGGCCGACGCGGGCCGGATCACCACCCACCGCGACGAGGGCGGGCGGCGACTCGTCGACGGACGGGACCTGGCCGCCTTCTCGGTCGAACTCGCCCGCTCCGAGGGCGCCGACGAGGAGCCCCCGCACACCTCGGTCCGGAACGCCTTCCCGGGCATCGTGACGGCGATCAAGCTCGGCGACGTCGCCGCGCAGGTCGAGATCCAGGCCGGTCCCCACCGTCTGGTCTCCCTGCTGACCCGCGAGGCGGTGGAGGAACTCGGCCTGGAGGTCGGCATGGAGGCCACCGCTCGCGTGAAGTCGACGAACGTACATGTCGACAGGGTCTGACCGCCTCTGACCGCCTCCCCGCACCCCGTACGAACGCACATACCAGCCTTCCACGGAATCCAGCTCGCTCATGCGATGTGACAGCAGACTTATGGCTGGCAGATGCGGAAGTATGATCGGCGTAACGGGGAGTCCGCGGTGCGCCCGGTCACCGGGCTGCCGGACTCCTGGCAGAGGACGCAGAGGGAGTGGCCCGTGATGACCCGTTCCGTGTGCAGGACCCGCCGCCTCCGCCGGAGTCTGCGGGCGAGCGGCGCGGGGGCCGCCGTGCTGCTGGCCCTGAGCGCCTGCTCGTCCTCCACCGGCTCGGAGGAGGGCTCGGACTCGGCCGGTTCCGCGGAGGTCTCCGGCCAGGTCACCGTCTTCGCCGCCGCCTCGCTCGAGGAGAGCTTCACGACGCTCGGCGAGAGGTTCGAGAAGCAGCACCCGGGCACCGAGGTCACCTTCAACTTCGGCGGCAGCGACGCCCTCGCCGCGGGCATCACCAGCGGCGCCCCGGCGGACGTCTTCGCTTCCGCCAGCCCGAAGACGATGGCCACCGTCACCGACGCCGGGGCGACGGCCGGCGAGCCGTCCACCTTCGTCCGCAACCGGCTGGAGATCGCCACGCTGCCGGGCAACCCCGAGGGGATCTCCGCCCTGAAGGACCTCACCGCCTCCGGTCTCAAGGTCGTGCTGTGCGACGAGGCCGTGCCGTGCGGTGCCGCGGCGCGGAAGGCGCTGGAGGCCGGCGGGGTCGAACTCACCCCGGCCTCCTACGAGCAGGACGTCAAGGCGGCCCTGACGAAGGTCGAGCTGAAGGAGGCCGACGCCGCCGTCGTCTACCGGACCGACGTGAAGGCGGCCGGTGACAAGGTGACGGGCGTGGACTTCCCCGAGGCGGCCGAGGCCGTCAACGACTACCCGATCGCCGTCCTCGAGGACGCCCCCAACGCCGGCGCGGCGAAGGCCTTCGTCGAACTGGTGAGGTCCGGCGAGGGGCAGCGGGTGCTGACGGCCGCCGGGTTCAGCACGCCGTGAGGAAGTCCGACGCCCCGAGGACCGGCGCCCGCACGGTGCCGGTCCCCCTGCTGGTGCCCGCCCTGGTCGGCCTGGCGTTCCTGCTGCTGCCGCTGATCGCCCTGCTGGTGCGGGCCCCGTGGAGGGACCTGCCCGACCAGCTGACCAGTCCGGAGGTGTGGCAGGCACTGCGACTGTCGCTGCTGTGCGCCACGTCGGCGACCCTGCTGAGCCTGGTCGTGGGCGTGCCCCTGGCCTGGCTGCTGGCCCGCACGGAGTTTCCCGGCCGCGGCTTCGTGCGGGCACTGGTGACGCTGCCACTGGTGCTTCCCCCGGTGGTGGGCGGCGTGGCGCTCCTGCTGGCGTTCGGCCGCAACGGCGTCGTCGGGCAGTGGCTGGACGCCTGGTTCGGGATCACGCTGCCGTTCACGACGACGGGTGTGATCCTCGCGGAGACGTTCGTGGCCATGCCGTTCCTCGTCATCAGCGTGGAGGGCACCCTGCGTGCCGCCGACCCCCGCTTCGAGGAGGCGGCCACGACCCTGGGCGCGTCCCGCTTCACCGCGTTCCGCCGGGTCACGCTGCCGCTGATCGCGCCGGGCATCGCGGCGGGTGCCGTCCTGGCGTGGGCCCGGGCGCTGGGCGAGTTCGGGGCGACGATCACGTTCGCCGGCAACTTCCCGGGGCGGACCCAGACCATGCCGCTCGCGGTCTACCTCGCCCTGCAGAACGACCCCGCGGCGGCGATCGCCCTCAGCCTGGTCCTGCTGGCCGTCTCCATCGCCGTACTGGCCGGTCTGCGGGACCGCTGGATGAGGGCGACATGACGGCTCGGACGAAGTCCTCCGACGGACCGGCCGAGGGCGACATGACAGCCCGTACCAAATCCTCCAGCGGACCGGACGAGGGCGACCTGACAGCCCGTACCGAATCCTCCAGCGGACCGGACAAGAACAACATGGCAGCCCGCAAGAAGTCCTCCAGCGGACCGGACGAGGACGACATGACCGATCCAGACGCACCGACCACCACCACGGAACCCACCGCCGCCCACGCCACCGGCAGCGGCCTCGACGCCCGGCTCGTCGTGGACCGCGGCACCTTCCGCCTGGACGTCACGCTGACCGCCGCACCGGGCGACGTGGTCGCTCTGCTCGGCCCCAACGGCGCCGGCAAGACCACCGCCCTGCGCGCACTCGCGGGCCTGGCCCCGCTCACCGACGGCCACCTGCGCCTCGACGGGACCGCGCTGGACCGCATGCCGCCCGAGTCCCGGCCGGTCGGCGTGGTCTTCCAGGACTACCTGCTCTTCCCGCACCTGTCCGCACTCGACAACGTCGCGTTCGGACCGCGCTGCCGGGGAGCGAGCAAGGCGCAGGCCCGTGCGCGGGCCGCCGCCTGGCTGGACCGGATGGGCCTGGCCGACCACGCGGGCGCCAGGCCGCGCCGCCTCTCCGGCGGTCAGGCCCAGCGCGTCGCCCTCGCCCGCGCCCTCGCCACCAACCCCCGGCTGCTCCTCCTCGACGAGCCCCTCGCGGCACTGGACGCCCGTACACGGCTGGAGGTGCGGGCCCAGCTCCGCCGCCACCTGGCCGAGTTCGAGGCCGTCGCCGTGCTGGTCACCCACGACCCGCTGGACGCCATGGTGCTGGCCGACCGGCTGGTCGTGGTCGAAGACGGCCGGGTCGTGCAGGAAGGCGGCCCCGCCGACATCGCCCGCAGGCCGCGCACCGACTACATCGCGCAGCTGGTCGGCCTGAACCTGTACCGCGGGCAGGCCGACGGCCACACGGTCCGGCTGGACGCCGGTCCGGCCATCACCACCACCGAGGACCTCTTCGGCCCGGTCTTCGTGGCCTTCCCGCCGAGCGCCGTGACCCTGTACGGCGAACGCCCCGGCGGCTCCAGCGCCCGTAACCTGTGGCGCTGCGAGGTCGCGGGCCTGGAGACCCACGGCGACCAGATCCGCGTGGACCTCACCGGCGAACTCCCGCTCGCCGCCGACCTCACCACGGTCGCCGCGGCGGAACTCGGCCTCCACCCGGGAGCGCCGGTGTGGGCGACGGTCAAGGCGACGCAGACACACGCATACCCGGCATAGCACCCTCACCGGGCTACGGTGCCCTCCATGAGCCTGAGTATCCGCAACCAGCTCCCCGGCACCGTCACCGCCGTCACCCCGGGCGAGGCCATGGCGACGGTCAGGGTCCGCCTCTCGGGCGGCCAGGACCTCACCGCGGCGATCACCCGGGACGCCGCCGACGACCTCGCGCTGGCCACCGGAACCGCCGTCCACGCCCTCGTGAAGTCGACGGAGGTCTCCTTGGCCACCGGCCGCGTCGAGGGCCTGTCCATCCGCAACCGGCTCCCGGGCACGGTCACCGCCCGCAGCACCGACGCGGCGATGGCGTCCGTCCACGTCGCCGTCGAGGGCGCCGAAATCACCGCGGCGATCACCACGGAAGCCGCCGACGACCTCGGCCTCACCGTCGGCACCCCCGTCGTCGCGCTGGTCAAATCGACGGAGGTGTCCCTGGCGACGGTGTGACCGTACGACGGGAAGGGCCCCGCCCGGTCCCCCAGCGGGGCCGGACGGGGCCTGTGCCTGTCGGCTCAGTCCTCGTACGCGTCCAGCGGCGGGCAGGAGCAGACGAGGTTCCGGTCGCCGTAGGCCTGGTCGATGCGGCGCACCGGCGGCCAGTACTTGTCGGCGGCGGACACCCCTGCCGGGAAGACGGCCTCCTCGCGCGTGTACGCGTGGTCCCAGTCTCCGCCCAGCGCGCCGGCGGTGTGCGGTGCGCCCCGCAGCGGGTTGTCGTCTGCGGACCAGGCACCGGAGCCGACCTTCTCGATCTCCGCGCGGATGGCGATCATCGCGTCGCAGAAACGGTCCAGCTCGGCCAGGTCCTCGGACTCGGTCGGCTCGATCATCAGCGTGCCGGCCACCGGGAAGGACATCGTCGGCGCGTGGAAGCCGTAGTCGATCAGGCGCTTGGCGACGTCGTCGACACTCACTCCGGTCGCCTTGGTCAGCGGACGCAGGTCGATGATGCACTCGTGCGCCACCAGCCCGCCCGGACCGGTGTACAGCACCGGGAAGTGCGGCTCCAGTCGCTTGGCGATGTAGTTGGCGGACAGCACGGCCACCTGCGTGGCCCGCTTGAGCCCCTCGCCGCCCATCAGCCGGACGTACGACCACGAGATCGGCAGGATGCCGGCCGAGCCCCACGGCGCCGCCGAGATCGGGCCGACGCCCGTCTGCGGACCGGCCGCGGGCTGCAGCGGGTGGTTGGGCAGGTACGGCGCCAGGTGCGACCGTACGGCCACGGGGCCGACGCCGGGACCGCCGCCGCCGTGCGGGATGCAGAACGTCTTGTGCAGGTTCAGGTGGGAGACGTCGCCGCCGAAGTGACCGGGCTTGGCGAGGCCGACCAGGGCGTTGAGGTTGGCGCCGTCCACGTAGACCTGGCCGCCGGCGTCGTGCACCCGGGCGCAGATGTCGGCGACGTGCTCCTCGAAGACGCCGTGCGTGGAGGGGTACGTGATCATCAGCACGGCCAGCTCGTCGCGGTGCTTCTCGATCTTGGCGCGCAGGTCCTCGACATCGATCTCGCCGTCCTCGGCGGTCTTGACGACGACGACCTTCATGCCGGCCATCACGGCGCTGGCGGCGTTGGTGCCGTGCGCGGAGGACGGGATGAGGCAGACGGTGCGCTGGTCGTCGCCGTTGGCACGGTGGTAGCCGCGTACGGCGAGCAGGCCCGCGAACTCGCCCTGCGATCCGGCGTTGGGCTGGAGCGAGACCTTGTCGTACCCGGTGACCTCGGCGAGCCGCTCCTCCAGCTCACGGATGAGCGTGAGGTAGCCCTGCGCCTGCTCGGCGGGCGCGAAGGGGTGCAGCTGCCCGAACTCGGACCAGGTGACCGGCTCCATCTCGGTGGTCGCGTTGAGCTTCATGGTGCAGGAGCCCAGCGGGATCATGCCGCGGTCCAGCGCGTAGTCACGGTCGGCCAGGCGGCGCAGGTAGCGCAGCATCGCCGTCTCGGAGCGGTGCTGGTGGAAGACCGGGTGGGTCAGGAAGTCGTCCGTGCGCAGCAGCGCCTCGGGCAGCGTCTCCTCGGTCGCCGCGTCCAGCGCCTCGATGTCGCCCTCGACGCCGAAGGCGTTCCACACGCCGCCGACCTGGGCGCGCGTGGTGGTCTCGTCGCAGGCGAACGACACGTGGTCGGCGTCGACGAGGCGCAGGTTGATGCCGTTCTCGCGGGCGGCGTGGACGATCGCGCCGGCGCGGCCGGGGACCCGTGCGGTGACCGTGTCGAAGTAGGCGCCGTGCACGATCTCGACGCCACCGGCCGCGAGGCCCGCGGCGGTGATCGAGGCGTACCGGTGGGTGCGCCGCGCGATGGCCCGCAGTCCCTCCGGCCCGTGGTAGACGGCGTACATGCCGGCCATGACGGCGAGCAGCACCTGCGCCGTGCAGATGTTGCTGGTGGCCTTCTCGCGGCGGATGTGCTGCTCGCGGGTCTGCAGGGCGAGGCGGTAGGCCTTGTTGCCGTCCGCGTCCACGGAGACGCCGACCAGGCGGCCGGGCAGGCTGCGGGCGAACTTCTCGTGCACCGCCATGTAGCCGGCGTGCGGCCCGCCGAAGCCCATCGGCACGCCGAAGCGCTGCGTCGTGCCGACCGCGATGTCCGCGCCCAGCTCACCGGGCGAGGTCAGCAGCGTGAGGGCGAGCAGGTCGGCGGCGACGGTGACGAGGGCGCCGAGCTCGTGCGCCCGGTCGATCACCGGCTTGATGTCGCGTACGGCACCGGAGGCGCCCGGGTACTGGATCAGAACGCCGTTGATCTCCCGCTCGGCGACCTCGGCGGGGATGCCCTCGCTCAGGTCGGCGACGACGACCTCGACACCGGTCGGCTCGGCACGGGTCTGGATGACGGCGATGGTCTGCGGCAGCGCGTCCGCGTCGACCAGGAAGAGGCCCTTCTTGTTCTTGCCCATGCGCCTCGACAGCGCCATCGCCTCGGCGGCGGCGGTGCCCTCGTCCAGCAGCGAGGCGCCGGAGGTGGGCAGGCCGGTGAGCTCGGCGACCATCGTCTGGAAGTTCAGCAGGGCCTCCAGGCGGCCCTGGGAGATCTCCGGCTGGTACGGCGTGTACGCGGTGTACCAGGCCGGGTTCTCCATGACGTTGCGCAGGATGACCGGCGGGGTGAAGGTGCCGTAGTAGCCGAGGCCGATCATGGAGTCGAGGACCTGGTTGCGGTCGGCCAGGGAGCGCAGCTCGGCCAGCACCTCGGCCTCGGAGCGCGCACCGGGCAGGTCCAACGCGTCGGAGTTCTTGATCACATCCGGCACCGCGGCGGCCGTCAGCTCGTCGAGCGAGCCGTAACCGACCTGCGCGAGCATCTTGGCCCGGGCCTCGTGGTCGGGGCCGATGTGGCGCTGCTCGAACGGCATGGCCTGTTCGAGTTCGGTGAGCGGGGTGCGATGGGCGGTCATTGCGGAGGCCTCCTGGTCTGACGACCTGCGAGGGGCACCACGGCGCGGGTACCCGGACGGCCTCCCCCTCTGTCATCTCAACCTGAGAGCTTCACCGGGCGACCCGAGGGCGCTCCCGGCTTTCACCGTCGGTGAGAGCGGACGCCGTCGACACCCGCCCTGCTTTCCAGAGTGACCTCGTCCGTGCGGTACGTGGGCCTGAGAGATTCCGGGGAGGATTTGCTCCTTCGGCGCCTCCGGTGATGTCCGGAGGACTCTCCCGCACGGGGTCAGCAGCCGTTGCCAGCGTACCAGCGAGGTCGCCGCACGGACCTTCGAGTGGCCGACCGGCTCTATGTGCTCTTTTGTAGTACTACGGATGATTTCGGCGGCTGGCGGGTCGGCTGGTGCACGACCCCAGTGCGACCAAGTGGAGGGCCCGTGCGTACCGAGATAGACCCGCGCAACCTGATCGGCCGCAAGGCGTTCGACCGCGACGGCACCCGGATCGGCACCGTCGACGAGGTCTACCTCGACGACGCCACCGGCGTCCCCGAATGGGCGGCCATCCGCACCGGACTGTTCAGCAGGGACGCCTTCGTCCCCCTGGAGCCGAGCGAGCTGGTGGACGGCACGCTGCGCGTGCCCTTCGACCGCGCTCTGATCAAGGAAGCCCCCGACTTCGGCGTCGGCCGCCACCTCTCCCCGGAGCAGGAGCTCCAGCTCTACCACCACTACGGCCTCGACGTGGCCGCCCCTCCCCCGCCGCCCGACCATGACTTCGGCAAGCTGGCAGGCCAGGGCAAGGAGGACGCCTGACGGTCCGGCCCGGCCCACCGTCCTGCGGCACGCGCCGTCAACCGGGTGCCGGATGCGTCGGGTGCGTCGGGTGCGTCGGGTGCGTCGGGTGCGTCGAGCCGGTCTTGGCGTCGGGCGCCGGGCGGACAACATCGGCGTCAGGGATCGGGGCGGTATCGGCGCCGAAATCCGGGCCGTTCTCCGCGTCTCGACGCGGGGCCGTCCCCGCGTCGGGAATCGTCGGGCCGGTCTCCGCGTCTCGGCTCAGGCCCCTCTCCGCGTCCACACCCGGTCGAGCCGCCGAGTCGGACACCGGGCAGGCCTCCGCATCGGACCCCGGGCCCGTCTCCACATCGGCGTCCATGTGCCCCGCCCCTGCCGTCCCCGGTCTTCGCGCGACCGTCGCGACCGTCGCGACCGGCGGGACCAGCGGCAGCGGATCCGCCGGTGCCAGGTCCGGGTCGTCCACCGGGAAGGTCCGCACCCTGCCGGTCTCCGAGTACGGCGTCTCGAAGCGCACGGTGACCCGCCCCAGCCCGCTGCCCTGTACCCAGCCGTGCCCGTACTCCGTGTGCCGCACGTCGTGCCCCGCCGGCCACCGGCGCTCACCGGGCGCGGGACGGTGCTCCTCGGCGGGCTCGGCCTCGGGCTCCTCCACGTCCTCGTCGGTCCGGTCCCCCGCCGCCTGGGCGAAGAGGTCCTCCTGTGTGTAGTCGGCGAGCCCGCTCACGCCCACCCCGAGCAGCCGCACACCGCCCGTGGTGTCCACCAGGTCCAGCAGCCGCGCCGCCGCCTCCCGCACCACCGCCGGGTCGTCCGTCGGCCCGCGCAGGGTCTCGGAGCGCGTCAGGGTGGAGAAGTCGTACCTGCGCACCTTGAGCACGATGGTCCGCCCCGACAACCCCGAACCGCGCAGCCGGCGCACGCACCGGTCCGCCAGCCGCTGCACCTCCATGCCGACCCGCGTCCGGTCGTGGATGTCGACGTCGTAGGTGTCCTCGACCGACACCGACTTGGTCTCCCGCTCCGCCACCACGGGCCGCTCGTCGCGGGCCAGGGCCATGGCGTACAGGGCGTGCCCGTGCGCCTTGCCCAGCAGCCGTACGAGCTCGTCCTCGCCGGCCTCGGCGAGTTCGCCGACCGTGGTGATACCGGCCCGCCGCAGATGGTCGCCGGTCGCCGGCCCCACGCCGGGCAGCGTCCGCACGGACATCGGCTCCAGCATGGCCCGCTCCGTGCCCGGCGGGATCAGCACCAGCCCGTCGGGCTTGGCCTCCTCGGAGGCGATCTTGGCGAGCATCTTGGAGGCGGCCAGCCCCACCGACCCGGTGAGACCGGTGACGCTGCGGATGTCCGCGCGCAGCTTCGCCCCCGCCAGCCGGGCCGAATCCGCGTCCCAGGCCGTGCCACCGGCCTCCAGGTCCACGAACGCCTCGTCCAGGCTCAGCGGCTCCACCAACGGCGACAGCGCCCGCAGGAGCCGCATCACCTGCTCGCTGATCGTCCGGTACAGCTCGAAGCGCGGGACGAGGTAGGCGGCGTTGGGGGCCAGGCGCCGGGCCTGCCCCATGGGCATGGCCGAGTGGACGCCGAAGACCCGGGCCTCGTACGACGCGGTGGCCACCACCCCGCGCGGCCCCAGGCCGCCCACGACCACGGCCTTCCCGCGCAGACTCGGCTTGGACGCCTGCTCCACCGAGGCGAAGAAGGCATCCATGTCGAGATGCAGGATCGTGGGCGCGGTTCTCACATGTCCGATGGTGCCCTACGCCACTGACAACGCCCTGCCCGCGAGCCGCGGTGCTCAGACCGCCCGGTTGCGCCGCCGCGCCAGCTCGTCGGCGGGATTGTGCCCGACCAGGGTCTCGCCCGTGTCGATCCGCTCGCCGTGCAACTGGGACAGCGCGCTCTCCACGTCCCGCCAGACCACGCCGACGGCGATGCCGAAGACGCCCTGACCGCCCTGGAGCAAGGCGTGCACCTCGTCGGGCGAGGTGCACTCGTGGACGGTGGCGCCGTCGCTCATCAGCGTCATCCGCTCCAGGTCCCGGAAGCCGCGCTCCCTGAGGTGCTGGACGGCGGTGCGGATGTTCTGCAGGGACACGCCGGTGTCGAGGAAGCGCTTGACGATCTTCAGCACGACCACGTCGCGGAAGCTGTACAGGCGCTGCGTCCCGGAGCCGTGCGCGGGTCGCACGCTGGGCTCGACGAGGCCGGTGCGGGCCCAGTAGTCGAGCTGCCGGTAGGTGATACCGGCGGCCGCGCAGGCCGTCGGCCCGCGGTAGCCGATCTGGTCGGACGCCATGGACGTCGCCCCTCCGCTGCTCGGCACCGCAGCCGGTCGCTGCTGAGCCGGATCGGCCGCGCCACCGTGCTGCGGGTAGCCCCCGCCCGCACGGAGCCGAGAGCCCGGGGGAGGGTACGGACCGCTTGCCCCGAGGCTGTGCCCGGAGCCACCCCCAGCCGTACCGTCGCCGCTGATTCTCACGCCGACCTCCGTCCTTGACCTGCCTCCTCGACGGTAGGCAGTCACCAAGGGTGCGTCAACGATCGCCACACTCGGCACGCCGAGTGATAATCACCCTACGAGTGGTTTCCCGTGCCCCATCGCGGGGAAAGGCTAGCCGAATGTGCCCAAAAGGGCCGTTCGCCGCCTCGGGGAGCGCCTCGTCCGCGGCTCACTGATTGCTGGTTCCGAAGTCCTCCGGCGAGATCTGGTCGAGGAACTCGCGGAACTTCTCCACCTCGTCCTCCTGCTCGTCCGGGATGGCGATGCCGGCGTCGTCGAGGACCGTGTCGCTGCCGTAGATCGGCGTTCCGGTGCGCAATGCCAGCGCTATGGCGTCGGACGGCCTGGCACTGACCTCGACCCCGCTCGCGAAGACCAGCTCGGCGTAGAAGACCCCGTCCCGCAGGTCTGTGATGCGCACTTCCGTGAGCTCCTGGCCGACGGCTTCCAGCACGTCCTTGAACAGGTCGTGGGTCAGCGGGCGCGCCGGGGCCATGCCCTGCTGGGCGAAGGCGATCGCCGTCGCCTCCCCCGGCCCGATCCAGATGGGGAGGAAGCGGTCGCCTCCCACCTCGCGCAGCAGCACGATCGGTTGGTTGGAGGGCATCTCGACCCGGACACCTACGACATCGAGCTCGTTCACACAGCAACCCTAGGCCGTGCCCGGGACATTTGGGTAGTCGGGCCGGGATCGGGTGGGCGATCCGGGTGCAGGACCGGACCCTCGGACACCCCTCGGACAGGCTGCCGCCGGGGCTCGGCCGGGCAGCGGCCGGCCTCGGTCAGGGCAGCCGCACGCCCAGGGCGGTCTGCACCAGCGCGGCGTGCAGCTTCACCGCAAGCCCCGCCAGCTCCTTGGTGCGGGCCTCGGCGTGGGCCCTGGTCTGTGGGTTGCGGTGGCGCTTCAGCGGCGCCACCACCTGGTCCACGAGACCGGCCTCCCGGTCGGCGGCGGCCTTCATCACCCGCAGGTGCCTCGGCTCGATGCCGAACCGGCCCAGCTGCACCACCAGCGACGCCACCGTCACCGTCTCGGCGTCGTACGCGCCGTCGGAGAGCGGAGTGACGAGTCCGTACGACTCCCACTCCTTCAGTTCCTGCTCGTCGATGCCGGCCGCGGCAAGCAGCTCCTCGCGCCCGATCCGGGCCGCCGCGGGCCCTTCGGCCGGCTCCGGCGCGGGCGCTCCGTCCCGCTGCCGGCCCAGCGTCGGCAGCGGCACGGCCTCACCGCGCTCCATGGCGTCCAGATGCTCGCGGATCACCTTCAGCGGCAGGTAGTGGTCCCGCTGCATGCGCAGCACCTGGCCGAGACGCTCGACGTCGTGCGCGCTGAACTTGCGGTACCCGGCCGGGGTCCGCCGCGGCTCGACGAGCCCTTCCGACTCCAGGAAACGGATCTTGGAGATGGTGATGTCGGGGAACTCGTCGCGCAGTGCGTTCAGTACCGCGCCGATGCTCATCAGCCCACTGTCCGCGGCGGTGGTGCCGTGCCCGGCACCACCGCTCGGTGTTTGAAGCATGGACCTTCCCTGGAGGTTCCCCGGGCGGCTGCCCGGGGGCGGTCAGTAACCCCGCTGGCTCGCGTAGAAGACCAGCCGGTACTTGCCGATCTGCACCTCGTCACCGTTCGACAGGGCGACCTGGTCGATGCGCTCGCGGTTGACGTACGTGCCGTTCAGGCTGCCGACGTCGGCGACCGTGAACGAGCCGTCGTGGCTGCGGCGGAACTCCACGTGCCGGCGCGAGACCGTCACGTCGTCCAGGAAGATGTCGCTCTGCGGGTGACGTCCGGCGGTGGTCAGCTCGCTGTCCAGCAGGAAGCGGCTGCCCGAGTTCGGGCCACGGCGCACGACCAGGAGCGCGGACCCGAGCGGCAGCGCGTCCACCGCGGCCTGCGCCTCGGGCGAGAGCGCCGGGATCGCGGTCTGACCGGTCACCTCGGCGTCGTAGGCCTCCAGGCCCGAGATGGAGATCGTGGAGGTCGTCTCGGACGCACGCTCCGGAACGGCCCCCGGCCGCAGTGGCGCTCCGCAGTTGGAGCAGAAGCGGCTGTTCTCCGCGTTGCGGTTACCGCACCTCGTACACACCAGGGCCGACATGGACGGTTCCTCCTGCCGCGGCTGCCCCGCCGGGGCGTTCGACGCGTACGGACCGGCGGCGAACCCACCCGTACCTGAGGCTGACGGTTGGCCGAAACCTATGCCGCCGGACTGCGCAGGGTCAACGGACGACGCGCCCTGACCACCGGAAATGTCACCGCCCGGACCAGCCACCTGGTCCCGGAACATCGGGCGCCCGCCCTCCGCGTCAGGCTGTGCCCGATGGCGAGCGGTCGCGTTCTCGCGACCCTCTCGCGCGCTCTTGCCGAACAACTTCGCAAACAACTTCACGGGCGATTCCCCTTGACCGAAACAGACCCGCCCGTGGGGCAGGACGAACCCTGACTGAACGTACTGGCCGACCCGGACACCTTCACAACGTCCGTCTCCACCAGACAGTTTCCACCACGCACCACCCAATCGGTGCGCCGACCCCCCGCAACCTCATGCCCTCGCCGGACGCCCCCCATGCACCGCCGGTTCACTGGGAGGACGACCGAGCGTAGTCAGGCCGCTTCGCCGCTCGCAAGGCGTCCACGACGATCTTGCTCGACCGCTCAACAGTAACGGTGGCCTGTTCCTTCTCCAGAGTCTGCACCACGCCTCCAGGAATGTTGAGAGCCGGTTCGAGGTCCTGCGGCTTGCCGATGACCTTGAAACGATAGGGCGCGTTGATCTTGTTCCCGTCGACACTCACGGACTTGTCGGAGTCCGTCAGGTACGTGTCGGCGACGACCCGGACACCGTTCACCTGGATCGCCTCCGCCCCCGCCGCGCGCAGCTCCTGGATCGCGTCGAGCAGCATGTTCGCCTCGACCGCACCCTTCGCGTCCTCGACCGTCACTGTGATCCCGGGTCCCTGCGCGGCCACGGTGCCCGCGAGGACGCCGAGTTGCCGCTCCTTCTCGAGCGTCTGCTTGCGGGCCTCCTCCGCCTGGTCGGAGCTGTTCTCCAGCTCGTCGCGCTGTTTCTCGAGGCCCTGCTTCTCGTCTTCTAGACGCTGGGTACGGTCGTCCAGTTCATCGAGAATGCGGACCAGATCCTCCTGGCGCGCGCCGCGCAGCGCGCTGTCGCCCTCACTGTTCGAGGCCACCTGGACCGCAAGGCCGAACCCGAGGCCGAACAGGAGGAGGGCCACGATGAGTTGGGCCCGGGTCAGACGCGGTGGCCACAGGCCCTTGACGAGCCGCTGCCTGCCGGTCAGTCCGGCCCGCGGCTCCGGTCGACCGGCCTCCGGGGCACCGCCGGACGCGGCCTGGCCCGCCGGGGACGGCGACGGCGGCACCTCGTCGGGCAGTTCCTTGCGCAGGCTGCTCGCGCTCTGCTCGTCCTGGTCACTCATCGGCCTCACGCCCGGAAGACGTGGCGACGGATCGCCGCGGCGTTGGAGAAGATGCGAATGCCGAGGACGACCACGACACCGGTGGACAGCTGGGCCCCGACGCCCAGCTTGTCGCCCAGGAACACGATCAGCGCGGCGACGACCACGTTCGACAGGAACGACACCACGAAGACCTTGTCGTCGAAGATGCCGTCGAGCATGGCCCGCAGACCACCGAAGACGGCGTCGAGCGCCGCCACGACGGCGATCGGCAGATACGGCTCCACGGCCGCCGGGACCTCCGGCCGGACCAACAGTCCGGCCACGACTCCCACGACGAGGCCCAGTACGGCGATCACGATGTTTCCTTCTCGGTTATCGGCTGTGCTGTACGTACGATCACACTCGGTGCGGCCGGCAGCTCGAGGTCGTCCGCGACGGAGATGGCGGTCCGGATGCCGTAGTTCTCCTGCAGGGCATGCAGGTAGAACCCGTCGGCACTGTCCTGGAACCGGCTGCTGAGCCCTTCGCCGTCCCCCACCGCGAGCACCGTGTACGGCGGTACCAGCGGCCTGTTGTCGACCAGGATCGCGTCACCGGCGGCCCTGATCGCAGACAGCGCCGTCAGACGCTGCCCGTTGATGGAGACCGCCTCGGCCCCCGACTCCCAGAGCCCGTTCACCACGCGCTGCATGTCCCGGTCGCGCACCCGGCCCGTGTCGGAGAACCCGGAGGTGCCGCGCGGCTGCCCGTCACCGCCCGCGCCGGCGTCCTTCGCGTCGTCCACCACGAGCTTCACACCGGGGCCGTGCACCCCGACCGCGCCCGACAGGACGCCGACCAGGTCCGACCGGTCGCTGTCACCGTTCTTCTCGAGCGCCTCGCGCTGCCGGGCGCTCACGTCGCCGCGCAACTTCTCGATGCTCTCCTCGAGCCTGTCGGCCGCGGAGGTCTCCTCCTCGATGCGGTCGATGAGCTCTTCGCGCTCCTTGGCGACGGCGGGAGCGGCGACCCGCGCCTGGGCCGCGCCGACGGTCACGACCAGCGCCGCCAGCACGAGGCCGGCGGCGAGGCCGAGCTTGGCCCGGAGGGTCTTGGGCAGTCCGCCGCCGCCCTCGGCCTTCTTCCGCTCGGCGGCCTCGGCGTATCCGTCGTCGAGGCTGTGGTCCATGACGTTGGTGAGCAGGGACATGGACGCGTCCGGACGCGCGGGCCGCGTGGATGTGCTCCGAACGGGGGGTTGCTGCGGCATGCCGCACATCGTCGCACGCCCCGGCCACTACCTCCGAACGGCCCCACCGGCGTGCCGGACAGGCCCCCTTGGGGACACTTGTCCGGCACGCACGCGTACGGCGTGTCTCAGCGGCCCGCGCTGTCCACCACGGCGGACCACTCGTCGAGCAGCGCCTGCGCGGAGGCGTCGTCGGGACCCTCGGCCCACAGGTGGGTGACCGCCTCGGCCGGGTCGGGCAACACCATCACCCAGCGGCCGTCCGCCTCCACCACGCGCACGCCGTCGGTGGTGTCCACGAAGCGGTCTCCGGCCGCCTCGACGACCCGGCGCATCACCAGCCCCTTGACGGCCCACGGGGTCGCCAGGTCGCGCTTGAGGACGTGTGCCCGCGGAATCCGCGCGTCGATCTGGCTCAGCGTGAGCTGCGTCCGCGCCACCAGCCCGATCAGCCGCACGAAGGCCGCCGTACCGTCGTAGACGCTGCTGAACTCCGGGACGATGAAGCCGCCCTTGCCGTCACCGCCGAAGATCGCCCCTTCCTCGCCCCCGACCCGCGTCAGGTCGTCGGGAGAGGTGGTCGTCCACTCGACCTGGGTGCCGTGGTAAGCGGCCACCTGCTCGGCGATCCTGGTCGTGGTCACCGGCAGCGCCACGCGTCCGCTGCGCCGCTCGGCGGCGATCAGGTCGAGCATCACCAGCAGCGCCCGGTCGTCCTCGATGATGCGGCCCTTCTCGTCGACGAGCGACAGCCGCTCACCGACCGGGTCGAACCGCACGCCGAACGCCGCCCGCGAGGAAGCCACGATCTCCCCGAGTCGCACCAGCCCCGAGCGCCGCATGTCGGCGGACTCGGTGGGCCGGGACTCGTCGAGCCCGGGGTTGATGGTCAGCGAGTCGACGCCCAGCTTCCCGAGCAGGCTGGGCAGGACCAGCCCGGCACTGCCGTTGGAGGCGTCGACGACCACCTTGAGCCCGGAATCGGCGATCCCGGTGATGTCGACGTTGCGCAGCAGCGACCCGGTGTACGAGTCGAAGACGCTGGACGGGAAGTGCAGGTCACCGATCTCGCCGGGGAACGCCCGCCGGTACTCCTGCCGCGCGAACACCCGGTCCAGCTTCCGCTGGCTGCCCTGCGACAGGTCGGCGCCCTGTCCGTCGAAGAACATGATGTCCACGGAGTCCGGTACCCCGGGCGTGGTCCGGATCATGATGCCGCCCGCACTGCCCCGCGCGGTCTGCTGCCTCGCGACGGGCAGCGGTACGTTCTCCAGGTCCCGTACGTCGATGGCGCTGGCCTGGAGCGCGGAGATCACCGCCCGCTTCAGGGCCCGCGCACCGCGTGAGTGGTCGCGGGCCGTGGTGACGGTGGAACCCTTCTTGAGGGTCGTCGCGTAGGCGCCTGCCAGCCGCACGGCCAGCTCCGGTGTGATCTCCACGTTCAGGATGCCGGAGACTCCGCGAGCCCCGAAGAGATGCGCCTGTCCCCGCGACTCCCAGATGACCGACGTGTTGACGAAGGCGCCGGCCTCGATGGTCTTGAACGGGTAGACCCGCACATTGCCCTGGATGATCGATTCCTCACCGACCAGGCACTCGTCTCCGATGACCGCGCCGTCCTCGATCCGCGCGGCGCGCATGATGTCGGTGTTCTTGCCGACGACGCAGCCGCGCAGATTGCTGTGCGGGCCGACGTACACGTTGTCGTGCACGACGGCCTTGTGCAGGAAGGCACCGCTCTTGACGACGACGTTCGAGCCGACGACGGTGTGCTCCCGGATTTCGGCGCCGGCCTCCACCTTGGCGTAGTCGCCGATGTAGAGGGGCCCTCGGAGCACGGCGTCGGGGTGCACCTCCGCACCTTCGGCCACCCATACTCCGGGCGAGATCTCGAAGCCGTCGATATCGACGTCGACCTTGCGCTCCAGAACGTCGGCCTGGGCCTTCACATAGCTCTCGTGCGTGCCGACGTCCTCCCAGTAGCCCTCGGCGACATAGCCGTAGACGGGCTTGCCCTCCTTCATCAGCTGCGGGAAGACGTCACCGGACCAGTCCACGGGCACGTCGGGATCGACGTAGTCGAACACCTCCGGCTCCATGACGTAGATGCCGGTGTTCACGGTGTCCGAGAAGACCTGGCCCCAGGTCGGCTTCTCCAGGAACCGCTCGACCTTGCCCTCGTCATCGACGATGGTGATACCAAATTCCAGCGGGTTGGGCACGCGTGTCAGACACACGGTGACCAGCGCACCCTTTTCCTTGTGGAAATTGATCAGGTCGGTGAGGTCGAAGTCGGTCAGGGCATCGCCGGAAATAACAAGGAAAGCGTCGTCCTTCAACGCCTCTTCGGCGTTCTTGACGCTTCCGGCGGTACCGAGTGGCTTCTCCTCATTGGCATAGGTGAGCTCCATTCCGAGCTCCTCGCCGTCCCCGAAGTAGTTCTTGACCAGCGAGGCCAGGAACTGCACGGTGACGACGGTCTCGTTGAGCCCATGCCTTTTGAGCAACCGCAGAACGTGCTCCATGATCGGCCGGTTGGCCACCGGCAGGAGCGGCTTGGGCATGCTCGAGGTCATCGGGCGAAGGCGCGTGCCTTCGCCTCCGGCCATCACGACGGCCTTCATGTCGGAAGCGTCCTCCTCTAAGAGACGACGGATTGACCGACTTCACCCGTCCAGGGTCCCGCACTTTTGCAGCGCGGGCCATCCGGCGTCAGTGCCGCACAATCGGCGAACGAGTTCAATCGGCCGTGGCGTCCGCACGGACCAAGCGGCGGACCTGCACCACGTAGAGAACACCTGCCCACCAATACAGGGTTGTACCCCATCCGGCGAACGCCCATCCGAAAACAGCAGCGAGTGACGCGATCCACCCGCTTCCGTCACTGAGCAGAAGCAGGGGGAAGGCGTACATGAGGTTGAAGGTGGCGGCCTTCCCCAGGAAGTTCACCTGCGGCGGCGGATAGCCGTGCCGCCGCAGGATGCCGACCATGACGAGCAGGACCGCTTCGCGGGCCAGCAGGACAAGGGTCAACCAAAGCGGCAGAATCTCCCGCCAGGTAAGGCCCACCAGGGTCGACAGAATGTAGAGCCGGTCGGCCGCGGGGTCCAGGAGCCGGCCGAGACTGCTGATCTGGTTCCAGCGCCGGGCGAGCTTCCCGTCCAGGTAGTCGCTGACGCCGCTGAGGGCCAGCACCAGCAGAGCCCAGCCGTCGCTCTGCGGGCCCCCGAACTCGGGCCGGAGGATCAGCCACAGGAACAGCGGCACGCCGGCGAGACGCGCCATGCTGAGGATGTTCGGGATGGTGAGGACCCGGTCGGTCTGCACGCGGGTCTCCTGGACCTCCACGCGGGGGCCTCCTGGGATGAAACGAGCCAATGATGCTCCCTGACCTTACCTCAACGCAAAAAAGCTCTGGCCCTCGGGCTGTGTGCCCAAGAGCCAGAGCTCTAAGAGGAGTTCGGCGGCGTCCTACTCTCCCACAGGGTCCCCCCTGCAGTACCATCGGCGCTGTAAGGCTTAGCTTCCGGGTTCGGAATGTAACCGGGCGTTTCCCCTACGCTATGACCACCGAAACACTATGAAACTGACAACCGCACCACACCCTGTGACAAGTGTGGGGTTGTTCGTGGTTTCAGAACCAACACAGTGGACGCGAGCAACTGAGGACAAGCCCTCGGCCTATTAGTACCAGTCAACTCCACCGGTTACCCGGCTTCCATATCTGGCCTATCAACCCAGTCGTCTACTGGGAGCCTTACCCCATCAAGTGGGTGGGAGTCCTCATCTCGAAGCAGGCTTCCCGCTTAGATGCTTTCAGCGGTTATCCCTCCCGAACGTAGCCAACCAGCCATGCCCTTGGCAGAACAACTGGCACACCAGAGGTTCGTCCGTCCCGGTCCTCTCGTACTAGGGACAGCCCTTCTCAAGACTCCTACGCGCACAGCGGATAGGGACCGAACTGTCTCACGACGTTCTAAACCCAGCTCGCGTACCGCTTTAATGGGCGAACAGCCCAACCCTTGGGACCGACTCCAGCCCCAGGATGCGACGAGCCGACATCGAGGTGCCAAACCATCCCGTCGATATGGACTCTTGGGGAAGATCAGCCTGTTATCCCCGGGGTACCTTTTATCCGTTGAGCGACGGCGCTTCCACAAGCCACCGCCGGATCACTAGTCCCGACTTTCGTCCCTGCTCGACCCGTCGGTCTCACAGTCAAGCTCCCTTGTGCACTTACACTCAACACCTGATTGCCAACCAGGCTGAGGGAACCTTTGGGCGCCTCCGTTACTCTTTAGGAGGCAACCGCCCCAGTTAAACTACCCATCAGACACTGTCCCTGATCCGGATCACGGACCCAGGTTAGACATCCAGCACGACCAGACTGGTATTTCAACGACGACTCCACCCACACTGGCGTGCGAGCTTCAAAGTCTCCCAGCTATCCTACACAAGCCGAACCGAACACCAATATCAAACTGTAGTAAAGGTCCCGGGGTCTTTCCGTCCTGCTGCGCGAAACGAGCATCTTTACTCGTAGTGCAATTTCACCGGGCCTATGGTTGAGACAGTCGAGAAGTCGTTACGCCATTCGTGCAGGTCGGAACTTACCCGACAAGGAATTTCGCTACCTTAGGATGGTTATAGTTACCACCGCCGTTTACTGGCGCTTAAGTTCTCAGCTTCGCCTGGACGAATCCAAGCTAACCGGTCCCCTTAACGTTCCAGCACCGGGCAGGCGTCAGTCCGTATACATCGCCTTACGGCTTCGCACGGACCTGTGTTTTTAGTAAACAGTCGCTTCTCGCTGGTCTCTGCGGCCACCCCCAGCTCACGGAGTAAATCCGATCACCAAGCGTGGCCCCCCTTCTCCCGAAGTTACGGGGGCATTTTGCCGAGTTCCTTAACCATAGTTCACCCGAACGCCTCGGTATTCTCTACCTGACCACCTGAGTCGGTTTAGGGTACGGGCCGCCATGAAACTCGCTAGAGGCTTTTCTCGACAGCATAGGATCATCCACTTCACCACAATCGGCTCGGCATCAGGTCTCAGACTATTGCCAGGCGGATTTACCTACCTGACGTCCTACACCCTTACCCCGGGACAACCACCGCCCGGGATGGACTACCTTCCTGCGTCACCCCATCACTCACCTACTAACCGCTTGGTTCAGCGGCTCCACCACTCCCCTCAACTCCGAAGAGATCAGGGCGGCTTCACGGCCTTAGCATCACGATGCTCGATGTTTGACGCTTCACAGCGGGTACCGGAATATCAACCGGTTATCCATCGACTACGCCTGTCGGCCTCGCCTTAGGTCCCGACTTACCCTGGGCAGATCAGCTTGACCCAGGAACCCTTAGTCAATCGGCGCAAACGTTTCTCACGTTTGTATCGCTACTCATGCCTGCATTCTCACTCGTGAACCGTCCACAACTGCCTTCCGGCGCTGCTTCACCCGGCACACGACGCTCCCCTACCCATCACAGCCGGCGTTGGCCGTATTGCTGCAATGACACGACTTCGGCGGTACGCTTGAGCCCCGCTACATTGTCGGCGCGGAATCACTAGACCAGTGAGCTATTACGCACTCTTTCAAGGGTGGCTGCTTCTAAGCCAACCTCCTGGTTGTCTGTGCGACTCCACATCCTTTCCCACTTAGCGTACGCTTAGGGGCCTTAGTCGAT
>NZ_CP176874.1:1340000-1787500 GCF_046628145.1 Streptomyces mutabilis
TGCGGACAAGCCGCTGGACTTCCTGACGCCGGGCGACGAGCCGAACCCGGCGCTGGGCGTGCGCGGGCTGCGGACGCTGCTCGACCACCCGGAGGTGCTGCGCACGCAGCTGACCGCGCTGGCGAAGGCGGCGGAGGGTCTCCCGGTCTACCTCGAGGTCATGGCCCCGATGGTGGCGGACCGCGCCGACGCCAAGGCGTTCGCGGACGCTTGCCGCGATGCCGGGCTGCGGGCGAAGTTCGGCGCCATGGTGGAGATCCCGTCGGCCGCGCTGCGCGCCCGGTCGGTGCTGCAGGAGGTCGAGTTCCTGTCGCTGGGGACGAACGACCTCGCGCAGTACACCTTCGCGGCCGACCGTCAGGTGGGCGCGGTGTCCCGGCTGCAGGACCCGTGGCAGCCGGCGCTGCTCGACCTCGTCGCGCTGTCCGCCGAGGCGGCGAAGGCCGAGGGCAAGAGCTGCGGTGTCTGCGGTGAGGCGGCGTCGGACCCGCTGCTGGCGTGTGTGCTGACCGGTCTGGGTGTCACCTCCCTGTCCATGGGTGCCGCGTCCCTCCCCTACGTCCGGGCGACGCTGGCGAAGTTCACGCTGGCCCAGTGTGAGCGGGCCGCGGCGGCGGCCCGGGCCGCGGACAGTGCCGAGGAGGCGCGCAACGCCGCTCAGGCGGTGCTGTCCGGCGAGTAGGACCGGGTGAGGCCGTTGTCGTGGCCGCCGGTGCGGGGCGTTCCACCTTCGGGTGGAGCGCCCCGCGCCGCGTTCAGTGGTGGTGTCCCGGTGACCTGTGGTCGTCTCCCAGGTCGGGCGGTGCGCAGTAGTCGACGTTGGACTCCGGGGCGATGAGGTCGCCGGATTCCACGTCGGTGCAGTAGGCGTCGAAGACCTCGCCGGCGGTGAGTGGTTCGAGGCCGTAGCCGCGCAGGCGCCAGCCGTGGATGCGGTCGGGGCCGTCAGGCGTGCTGATGCGCATGACGAGCCCGCCGGGGCTGTGGGTGGCCAGGCCGAGGGCGAGGACGCTGGTGAATTCGAGGGCCTCGGCCTCGTCGATGAACGGGGTGCCGTCGAGTTCGTCGTCGGCGTGGAGGACGGAGACGAGCGTTTCCGGAGAGCCCGAGACGCTGCAGACCAGGTGCCGGTTGCCCGGTGGGGCGGTCTCGAGGACGCGCAGGAGGAGGCGCGAGGCTCGGGTGAACGCGGCTCGGCCGAGGTCCTCGCCGCAGGTGGCGCAGCTTCCGAGGTGGGCGAGCAGGTGGGACGCGTACTCCCAGGTGGCCTGGCGGACGGCTTCGTCGACCAGGACGGGGAGGAGGTCGGCGAGTGGCTGGCCCTCGTACGGGACGGTGGGGCCGTTGGCCGCGAGTTCGGCGGTGAATCGGCTGCGGCTGGCGGGGGCGTCGGGGTCGAGGCCCGCCGCCGTGCAGAATTCGGCGTACTCCTCGGGGTCGAAGAGGGCGATCGTGGTGTGGGTGCCCTGTGCTGCTCGTGTTTTGAGCAGGGCTTCCACCTGGTGGAGGTAGGCGGCGTGGTCGTCGAAGGTGAAACTTCGGTAGCGCCGCATGGTGCGGAAGTCGTGTTCGTCGGTGAGCAGTCCGATGGTGCCGGCGATTTCCCGGCGCAGGTCGCGTCGCGTGGTCTGGTCGGTGTGCGCCATGTTTCCCCCTGTGCGCAGTCGATCAATGCTCACTCACAGTAACCGGCGGCACTGACAACGGCGTCGGGGCGGGCGTCGCGGACCGGCCGCCGGTCGCGGCGGCCGGTCGGGCAAGGGCCTGGTCAGGTGCGCTTTCGGGCGAGGTCCTCGTAGAAGTGGAGCAGGTCGAGGTTGTCGATGGAGCCGGGGTTGACCGCCTTCTCCAGTGGGGTGCCCTGGAGGAGGCGCTTGACCGGTACCTCGATGCGCTTGCCCGTCAGGGTGTGCGGGATGCCGGGGACCTCGATGATCTCGTCGGGGACGTGGCGGGGGGAGAGTTGTTCGCGGATGGTCCGCTTGATTCGGGTCAGCAGGGGCTCGTCGAGGGCGGCGCCGGGGGCGAGGTGCACGAAGAGTGGCATCCAGTAGCCGCCGTCGGGCTGTTCGACGCCGATGACGAGGGACTCCTTGATCTCGGGCAGTCGCTCGACGGCCTCGTAGATGTCCGCCGATCCCATGCGGACGCCCTGCCGGTTCAGGGTGGAGTCGGAGCGGCCGTGGATGACGACCGATCCTCGTGAGGTGACGGTGATCCAGTCGCCGTGCCGCCAGACGCCGGGGTAGGTGTCGAAGTAGCTGTCGCGGTAGCGGCTGCCGTCGGGGTCGTTCCAGAAGCGGATCGGCATGGACGGCATGGGGTTGGTGACGACGAGCTCGCCGACCTCGTCGGTCAGGGGCTTGCCGACGGGGTCCCAGGACTGGAGGTCGGTGCCGAGGCCGGGGGCCTGGAGTTCGCCGATGTAGACGGGGAGGGTGGGGACGGCGCCCGCGAAGCAGGAGCAGACGTCGGTGCCGCCGCTGACGGAGGCGATCCACAGGTCGGCGCCGCTCGCGGCGAATTCGTCGTGCAGCCAGCGGAAGCCGTCGGGCGGGAGCGGGGAGCCGGTGGTGGCGACGCACTGGACCTTGGAGAGGTCGTGGTCGCGGGCGGGGTGGACGCCGGCCTTGCGGCAGGCCATGACGTAGGCGGCGGAGGTGCCGAAGAGAGTGGCGCCGGTGCGTTCGGCGATGCGCCACTGGGCGTCCGTGTGCGGGAAGCCGGGGCTGCCGTCGTAGAGGACGATCGTGGTGCCGGTGAGGAGGCCGGAGACGAGGAAGTTCCACATCATCCAGCCGGTCGAGGTGTACCAGAAGAAGCGGTCCTCGGGGCCGAGGTCGCAGTGCAGGCCGAGCTGCTTCAGGTGCTCGACGAGGATGCCGCCCTGCGACTGGACGATGGCCTTGGGCAGACCGGTGGTGCCGGACGAGTAGAGCACCCACAGGGGGTGGTCGAACGGCAGCTCCTCGAAGACGGGGTCCGTGTCCGCGGCCGTCAGTGTTTCCCATTCCAGGGCGCCCTCGGGTGCCTCGCTGCCGAGGAGCGGGATGTGGACCACGGCGCGCAGGGTGGGCAGTTCGCGGCGGAGTTCGGCGACGGTGTCGCGGCGGTCGTGTTCCTTGCCGCCGTACCGGTAGCCGTCGACGGTGAACAGGACGACGGGTTCGACCTGCTGGAAGCGGTCGAGGACGCTGCGGGCGCCGAAGTCGGGGGCGCAGGAGGTCCAGACGCCGCCCACGGCGGCGGTGGCGAGGAGGGCGACCACGGCCTGGGGGATGTTCGGGAGGTAGCCGCTGACGCGGTCGCCGGGGCGTACCCCGAGGGTGCGCAGTTCGGCGGCGAGCGAGCCGACCTGTCGGCGCAGTTCGGTCCAGGTGACGGGGGTGGGTTCGTGGGTCTCGTCGACGTGCAGGAGGGCCGGTTCGTCCGCGCGGGTGGCCGCCGCGCGCAGGGCATGTTCGGCGTAGTTGAGCGTGCCGCCGGGGAACCACTGGGCGCCGGGCATGGAGCGGTCGCCCAGCACGCGCGCGTAGGGGGTCGAGAAGCAGACGTCGAACCATTCGGTGACGGATTGCCAGAAGGTGTCGGGCTCGTCCACGGACCAGCGGTGCAGGGCCGCGTAGCCGCCTTCGGCGGGCGCGCCGTGGTGTGCGGCTGCCCAGTCCTGGAAGGCGGTGATCCGGGCTCGCGCGATGCGTTGCGGATCCGGCTGCCAGAGCGGCTGGGGGTTCTCGGTCGACATGGGCGGCTCCCGGACTGTACGCGTCGTGTGCGTCCTCCGCGCACGGGCTGGGTGTGCGCGTGACACGGCTGCCACGGACGATGCCATGTGATCGTCTTCCGCACCAGGGCGCGGCCCACATAGTCGGCCTCATGAAGATGTGGTGCTGTCACGGGTGAACGGCAGTTGAACGAGACCCGCGCGGGGGCCGGTCGGTGGCAGGGTGAGCAGCATGGACGGTCGTGACCTGGTGCGTTCGATGAAGGCGGTCGGTTCTGCGGGGGCTGCGCACGGGTTGCGTACCGTACGGGCGGCGTGGCGCAGGCGGCGGGCGGATGCGGCGGGGCTGCCGCCGCGGGGCGCGGAGCGTGCCCGGGTGCCGGGGCCGATGCGGGAGGTGGAGCCCGGGCCCGGTGGCGGGGTCGTCCGGTTCGATCGTTCGGAGCTGCGCATCCTCGTGGCCGTGAACGGGGCGGTGTTCTGGGGGTGGGACGGGGCCGGGCCGGAGCCGTCGTACGCGCTCGCGGGCCGCTGTCCGGAGCCCGATCCGCGGGCGGTGCTGTAGCCGGACAAGGACGGCGGCTGGCGGGTGGTGGCCGAGCGGGCGACGGTGGCCGTCTCCCGGCACGGAGCGATCGAGGTCCGTACGCCGGGGGGCGTGGTGCTGCGGCGGGAGCTGCCGCCGCGCTGGTGGGAGCCGGTCGGTGGCGGTCGGGCGCGCTGGACGCAGCGGTCGGAGGTGCCGGCGGACGCCCGGTTCTTCGGGCTCGGTGGACGGTCCTCGGGTCCGCGGCTGCGCGAGGGCACGTACCGGCTGTGGAACGGCGCCGCCGCTCCGGGAACCGATGCGGGTGAGGACCGGTCGTCGGTGACGATGCCGGTGCAGTTGGTGGTGGCGGACGCGGGGACGCATCTGGTGTTCCACGACAGTCCGTGGGACGGGACGGTGGCGTTGCGGGAGGGCGAGGAGGGGGCCGGGTCGGGGCACGACCGGCCGGGGCGCAGTGTGCTGCGGATGGAGGGTGGTCCGCTGCGGTGCTGGGTCGCGGTGGGCACTCCCGCGCGTGTGCTGCTCGCGTGGGCCTCGCTCACCGGGGCGCCGGCCCTGCCGCCGGCGTGGGCGCTCGGTCACCAGCACGTTCGGTCGGGTTCCGGTGACGAGCAGGGGGTCCGGCGGGTCGTGGCCGGTTTCCTGGAGCGTGATCTGCCGTTGGACGCCGTGCACCTGGGCGCCGGGCATCTCGATGGAGGTCAGGTCTTCACCGTGGACGAGGAGCGGTTCCCCAAGTCGGCCGTCCTCGCGGAGGAGCTGCGGCGGGACGGTGTACGGCTGGTGTCGGTCGTCGATCCGGCGGTCCCGGCGGTGCCCGGCAACGCCGTGTACGACGGCGGGGCGGGTGAGGACGTCTTCGTGCGGGACGCCTCGGGGCCGGTCGTGCGCGGGGTGGCGCGGCCCGGGGAGGTCGTGTTTCCGGACTTCACGCGCGCGCGGGTGCGCGAGTGGTGGGGCGGGTGGTACGAGGAGAGGCTCGGTCGGGGGTTCGCCGGGTTCTGGCACGACCTGGACGAGCCCACGTCGTTCGCCGCGTTCGGGGAGCCGACGTTGCCGCGTTCGGCCCGGCACTCGCTGGAGGGCCGGGGTGGCGACCACCGGGAGGCTCACAACGTGTACGCGCTGTGCATGGCCCGCGCCGGGTTCGAGGGGCTGCGGGCTCTGGCGCCCGGGGAGCGGCCGTTCGTCCTGTCCCGATCCGGGTGGGCGGGCATGCAGCGTTACGGCGGTGTGTGGGCAGGGGACGTGGGCGGCGGCTGGCCCGGGCTGCGGGCCTCGCTGGCGCTGGTGACGGGGCTCGGGCTGTGCGGGGTGCCGTACGCGGGGCCGGACGTGGGCGGGGCCGGCGGGCGCCCGTCGCCGGAGTTGTATCTGCGGTGGCTGCAACTCGCCGCTCACCTGCCGTTGTTCCGCACGCGGGGCCGGCGGGAGGCGGGTGGCGGTGAGCCGTGGGGGTTCGGTGCCGAGGTGCTGGAGCACGCGCGCGTGGTGCTCGACGGACGGCGGCGGCTGCTGCCGTACTTCGTGACGCTGGCGCACCTGGCCCGGCGTACGGGCGCGCCCTATGTGCGTCCCCTGTGGTGGTCGAATCCGGAGGAGCGGGCCTTGCGGGACTGCGAGGACGCCTTCCTGCTGGGCGACTGTCTGCTGGTCGCGCCGGTGCTGGACCCGGGGGCGGACCGGCGGGCGGTGCAGCTGCCCCGGGGGCGCTGGTACGACACGGCGACGGAACGGGCGTACGAGGGGCCCGCCCAGGTTCTCGTCGAGGCGCCCGTGGCGCGGATTCCGGTGTTCGCGCGCGCGGGTGCCGTGATCCCGGTGCGCGGGGAGGACGGGGGGACGGTACTCGAGGTCTGGGCGCCCGCGCGGGGGCGGACCGGCGGCGGCCTGGTCGTGCCGGACGCGGGCGACGGCTGGGAGGAACCGGAGATCGAGCGGTACGGCTCGCGTTGGGAGGGGCGGCGGGTGGTCGTGGAGCGGCAGGGCGAGGACGGCGTGTGCGAGCCGTCCCGCCCGGTCCGTGTCCGCGGGCTCGAGGCGGAGCGCTCGGCGCGGACGTAACTGCGGCCCGGATCGGATCCGAAGGTACGGATCAGATGTAGCGGCCCTCGAACCAGGCCCGCACGGCCCGGGTGTGGAGGGGGAAGGCCAGCTCCTCCGCCCTGCGCAGCAGGTGCCATCCCTCGGTCTCGTCCGTGGGGGCGGACGGCGGGAGACCCTCGGCCGACCGTTCGGGGAGGAGGCCGAAGAGCAGCAGGTGGCCGTCGGGCGAGCTCATGGCGTCGATCAGCCGTACGTCGCGGCTCGCCGCGTCGATGCCCGTCTCCTCCTTCAGTTCGCGCACGACGGCCTGCCGCCAGTCCTCCCGGTCGTCGATGTAGCCGCCGGGCAGTGCGACGCCTCCGCGCGCGGGGGACACGGTTCGGGTGATGACGACCAGGGCGGTGCCCTGCGTGTCGTACACGGGCTGGAGGGCGACCGCGACCGGCAGTGGGTTGCGGTAGGCCGCGGTGCCGCACGCCGGGCAGGTGCGGGGCCAGCCGGAGACGCCCTCTCCGTAGGGCGATCCGCAGCTCGAACAGTGGGAGCCGAGCGCGGAGTTGGGAACGGAGGTATGAGTTTCGGACACGCGGCGGACTGTATCCGATGGCTCGGCGGGCGGCTCCGGCAGGCGGCTCAGTGGCGTCCGGCGAGGGACTTGGCGGAGACCGGGAAGTCGAAGTAGGTGTCCGTGTACGGCTCGGGCTTGTACGTGAAGTGCCACCACTCCTCGGGGAGGTTCACCAGGCCGACGTCCTCCAGGGTGTCCTTCAGCAGCAGCCGGTTGGCGCGCTGGGTGCCCTGGATGCGCGGGTCGAGGGTGTGGGAGCGGGTGTCGAAGCAGTCGTAACCGGTGCCCATGTCGACGGAGTTGTCGGGGAAGCGCTCGTCCTGGGGCGCGTAGCAGGGCACCAGGGGCTGTCCGGGGTGGTAGGGCCGGGTGGGCTTCGCCGGGAGCCGTACGAGGGTGAGGTCGACGGTGGAGCCGCGGCTGTGGCCGGACTTCTCGGCGATGTAGCCGTCCGCGAACAGGCGGGTCTTGTCGACCTCCGGGTAGAACTCGGCCTTCATCCTCTGGTCGTCGAGGTCCTCGGCCCAGCGGACGAAGTGGTCGACGGCGCGCTGCGGCCGGTAGCAGTCGTACACCTTGAGGGAGTAGCCCTGGCGCAGCAGGCGGGTCTGGGCCCGGTGGAGGGCTTCGGCGGCGGGGCGGGTGAGGATGCACAGGGGCTGCCGGTAGCCGTCGACGGGTTCGCCGACGAAGTTGTGCCGGGTGACGTAGCGCATCTCCTGGATGATCGTGGGGTCGACGCTTCTCAGGGCCACGAAGTCCTCGGGAGCCTTGGGCTCTTGCTTCGCCTGCGCGGTGGCGGGGGCGGCGGTCACGGCGACCAGGGCGGCGAGGGCGGTGACCAGGCCGCGGAACGCGGTGGAGATTCGTGTCATGTTCCCTGCATCTATCAGGCGGAGGTGGCGCGGGGGAAGTGGGCGGTCTCCCGACACGCCCCGCGTACGCTCCGTGAGCGATGGGGAATCGTGCGTGAACGTCTCATGAACTGGGCCCGGCCGGTCGCCGGTGGCGCCATCCTGCTCCCGTGCGCTCCTGGACGGATACTCTCCGCTTCGCCTTCCAACCGGTGGTCAACCTGATGACCGGCGGGGTCGCGGCGCTGGAGATACTGGCCCGGCCGGAGGGCGGCGACATCCTGGCCGAGGCGCGCCGCGATCCCGGACTCGACGGGCGGCTGGCGGTGTCGGCGTTCCGCGCGGCGGTGCGCCAGGAGACGTTGCTGCCGCTGCACGTCAACGTGTTCGCGGGAACGCTGGCCGACCTGGGTGGCCTCCAGCCCCTGCACGACGCCGTGCGCGAGGCGGGGCGGATGCCCTGGGAGGTGACGCTGGACGTCTGTCCGCCGTACGCGCACGTGCCCCGGCGGGCACTGCTGGAGGCGGTTGCCGCGGTGCGGGGCCAGGGATTCCGCATCTGTGCGGACGGGGTCGGTGACGGTGACGCACCGCTGCGGATGCTGGCGGACCTGGCGCCGGAACTGGTGAAGCTCGACGCCTCGTTGCTGGCGCGGCCCGCGGCGGTGCGGGCGATGCGGGTGCTCTGCGACGAACTGGGGGCGCTGCTGGCCGTCGAGGGCGTGGAGACCGAGTCGCAGTACGCTGCCGCGCGGTCGGCCGGCGCGCAGTGGGCGCAAGGGGAGCTGTTCGCGCCGCCCGCGCGGCTGCCGGCGGCGGACGTGTATGTTCCGCCCGGTTCCCCCGGCGTCCTGCCGGTGCCGCGTTCCGGTCCGTCGGTCCGGCAGTTCGTGCGGCCGGCCGCGCTGTTGCCCGCGACCGCGTCGGCGGGGCAGGTACGGGCGCTGCTGACCGGGGCACCGGACGTGTCCGGGGTGCTGCTCGTGGACCGGAAGGGGGTTCCGGTGCGGTCGGTGCACCGGTCCCGTTTCCTGCTGTCGATGTCGGGGCGATACGGGCACGCCCTGTACGCCGACCGGCCCGCGGCGAAGCTCGGCGACGTGCCGCGGACGGTGGGCGTCGACGCGACGGCCTGGGAGGTGCTGGACGTCGTGGCGGTCGGCGGCCCCGGCCGTACGTCGGACGACGTCGCCGTGGTCGACGCGCACGGACGGTGCGTGGGCGTCGTACGGCTCGCGGATCTCGTGCGGGCGCTGGCGGAGAGCCGGGTGGAGGAGGCGGCCGGACTGAATCCGCTGACCCGGCTGCCCGGCTCGGACGCGATCACGGGTGAGGCGGACCGGCGGATCGCCGAGGGGCGGGCGTTCGCGCTGAGCTGGCTCGACGTGGACCACTTCAAGCAGGTGAACGACCGGGCCGGGTTCGCGGCGGGCGACGAGCTGATCCGCGCGGTCGGCCGGGCGCTGCTGCAGACGGCGTCGGGGGCCACGCGCGTGGGGCACATCGGGGGCGACGACTTCCTGGTGCTCACCGACCCGGAGGAGCTGGATCCGCTGGCCGCCGCCGTGCTGGACGTGCCGTGGTCGGCCGACGGGCGGCCCGTGACGCTGTCCCTGGCGACGGTCCTGTGTCTGCCCGGGAGTGTGCCGGACCATCGGCAGGCGGCGGCCTGCCTGGCCCCGCTGAAGGAGGCCGCGAAGGCGTTGGGCGGGGCGAGTTGGGTGCTGGGCCGGGCGGGTGCGCCGGGGCACGAGGTCCGGCGCGGCTCGAGCCGGGCGGCGGCGCAGACGGGCTGAGGCCGGCGCAGACACGGGCTGAGGCCGGCGCAGACGGGCCGAGGCCGACGCAGACCGGCTGAGGCCGGCGCCCCGCCGGTGGCGTGCGTCCGGGACGGCCGCGGTACGGCTCACGAAACGTTTCGGTCGGCCACCTTGACGCTCCGCGGGCGCCGGTGAACACTTCCGGTGTCAGTCGACATCGCCGTACATCTCGGCGTATTCCGGTACTGCGTCGCGCGGGCTCCTCTGTGCTTCGAGGCCCACTCCCCCACGGGCGGTTCGGCTGCTACGGCACGCTCGTCACTCACGCCCCCTCGGCGCAGGACGCCATGGGAAACGCACCCGTGCGGACCGGGGCCGATCGTCCCGGGCCGGGGCCTAGGAGCCGCCATGAGCAACGGAGACATCTTCGTCGGCGAGATCATCGGTACGGCGATCCTCATACTCTTCGGCGCCGGAGTCTGCGCCGCCGTCACCCTCAGGTACAGCAAGGCCCGGGCGTCGGGGTGGGTGGTGATCGCGTTCGGCTGGGGGTTCGGCGTGCTGGCGGGCGCGTACACCGCGGCCCCTCTCTCGGGCGGGCACCTCAACCCCGCCGTCACCCTCGGGATCGCCGTCGACACGGGTGAGTGGGGCAAGGTCTGGGTGTACGTGCTGGGGCAGTTCGTCGGCGCGATGCTCGGGGCCGTGCTGTGCTACCTCACGTACTTCGCCCAGTTCCAGGCCAACGTACGCAAGACCGGCACCACCGAGGGCACGGCGGACGAGCCCGTTCCGACGCTCGGTGTCTTCTCGACCGTCCCGGAGATCCGGAATCCCGTCGCCAACCTGATGACGGAGATCATCGCGACCGTGGGGCTCGTCCTGCCGATCCTCGCCTTCGGGCTGACGGAGGGGCTCGGCGAGTCCGGGACGCTGGTGCTGATCGTCGCCCTGCTCGTCGTCGGCATCGGCCTCTCCCTCGGCGGACCGACCGGTTACGCCATCAACCCGGCGCGCGACCTAGGCCCGCGCATCGTGCACACGTTCCTGCCGATCCCGAACAAGGGCACCTCCGACTGGAGTTACGCGTGGATTCCGGTGGCAGGCCCGTTGATCGGCGGGGCCCTCGCCGGGCTCATCTACAACGCGGCCTTCTGACCGGCCGCCGCAGCACTCCTCCCTCACCGGCCAAGCCCAAGGGGTAGCCATGACGGACCACTCCGCCAAGTACGTCGCCGCGATCGACCAGGGCACCACCTCGAGCCGCTGCATCGTCTTCGACCGGAACGGCGCGATCGTCGCCGTGGACCAGCGCGAGCACCGCCAGATCTTTCCCAAGCCCGGCTGGGTGGAGCACGACGCCACCGAGATCTGGGCCAAGGTGCAGGCGGTGGTCGCGGGAGCACTCGCCAAGGCCGGGCTGCGTGCCGATCAGCTCAGCGCGCTGGGCATCACCAACCAGCGCGAGACGACGGTGCTGTGGGACCGCGCGACCGGCAAGCCCGTGCACAACGCCATCGTGTGGCAGGACACGCGTACGTCCGGGCTGTGCCGCCAGTTGGGCGGGACGGACGGGCCGGACCGTTTCCGCGAGCAGACCGGGTTGCCGCTGGCCAGCTACTTCTCCGGGCCGAAGGCGGCCTGGCTGCTCGACAACGTGCCCGGTCTCAGGGCTCGCGCCGAGCGGGGTGAGATCGCCTTCGGCACCATCGACTCCTGGCTGATCTGGAACCTGACCGGCGGCACCGACGGCGGTAGGCACGTCACGGACGTGACCAACGCCGGACGCACCATGCTGATGAACCTCCGTACCCTGGAGTGGGACCCGGCCATCCTGTCGGCCATGGACATCCCCGAGGCCGTACTCCCCGAGATCAGGTCCTCCGCCGAGGTGTACGGCACGGCCGTCGGGCAGCCGGCCGGCGTACCGGTGGCCTCCGCCCTGGGCGACCAGCAGGCGGCCGTGTTCGGGCAGGCCTGCTACGACGTGGGCACGGCGAAGAACACGTACGGCACCGGCAGCTTCCTGCTGCTCAACACCGGTGAGCGGCCGGTGCCGTCGAAGAACGGGCTGCTGACCACGATGGGCTACAAGATCGGCGACGAGCCTCCCGTCTACTGCCTGGAGGGGTCGATCGCCATCACCGGCGCCCTGGTCCAGTGGTTCCGCGACCAACTCGGCATCATCCGCAGCGCCGACGAGATCGAACCGCTGGCGGCGAGCGTGGCGGACAACGGAGGCGCGTACATCGTGCCCGCCTTCTCTGGACTGTTCGCCCCCTACTGGCGCTCGGACGCGCGCGGGGTCGTCACCGGGCTCACCCGGTACGTCACCAAGGCGCACCTCGCGCGGGCGGTGCTGGAGGCCACGAGCTGGCAGACGCGCGAGGTCGTGGACGCCATGTACCAGGACTCCGGGGTGCGCATCACGACCCTGAAGGTCGACGGCGGCATGACGGGGAACGGTCTGCTGATGCAGCACCAGGCGGACGTCCTGGGCGTGCCGGTGATCCGGCCCCGGGTGTCCGAGACGACCTGCCTGGGCGCCGCGTACGCGGCCGGGCTGGCCACCGGTGTGTGGAACGGCCTCGACGAGCTAAAGGCACACTGGCGCCCGGACGTCGAGTGGACGCCCGCCATGGAGGCGTCGGCGCGGGACCGGGAGTACCGGAACTGGCGCAAGGCGGTGGAGAAGAGTCTCGGGTGGATGGAGGACGGCGACGCCTAGCCGGCGTGCGGGCTCGGGGCACGCGCGCGTGCGGCACGTTTCCGTGCCCCGGGGCCGTCAGGTCGTGACGGCCCGGCGGCGGTCCGCGGCCTGGGCCATGGCGTGCTGCACCACGCCGATGAGGGTCTCCTTGACCGACTCCCGGTCGCGGGCGTCGCACATCACCAGGGGCACGTCGGCGTCCAGGTCCAGGGCCCGGCGGACGGTCTCGGCCGGGTAGCGGGCCGCTCCCTCGAAGCAGTTGACGCCGACCAGGAACGGGATGGAGCGGCGTTCGAAGTAGTCGATGGCGGCGAAGCAGTCCTCCAGGCGGCGGGTGTCGGCCAGGACGACGGCGCCGAGGGCGCCCTCGGAGAGCTCGTCCCACATGAACCAGAACCGTTCCTGGCCGGGCGTGCCGAAGAGGTAGAGGACGAGGTCCTCGCGGAGGGTGATCCGCCCGAAGTCCATGGCGACGGTGGTGGTGTGCTTGCCCTCCACCCCGCTGACGTCGTCGACGGGCCGGCCCGCCTCGGTGAGCAGTTCCTCGGTGCGCAGCGGCCGGATCTCACTGACCGCGCCGACGAGGGTGGTCTTGCCGACGCCGAAGCCGCCTGCCACCAGGATCTTGAGCGTGACGGGCTCGACCGGCGGCTTGCCGCGCTGAGAACGCCCGAAGATCATCGCTTTCTTCTCCTTAACGTGCCACTTGCCGCGGCCCCGGGCCCGTTCACAGTGCCCTCAGCCCATTGATCACGTCGCGCAGGATGCCCTCGTCCGGCAGTTCGGCCGGCGGCACGGGCCGGTTCACGTGGACCAGTTCACTGTCCACGAGGTCGCCGACCAGGACCCGCACGACCCCGACGGGCAGGTCCAGTTCGGCGGCGAGTTCGGCGACCGACTGGGGGGCCTGCCGGCACAGTCCGACGATGTCCACGTGCTCCGGGGAGAGCGTGACGTCCGCCTCCGGGTCGTCCACGTGGGGTTCCGTGACGACGACCGCGATCAGGTCGAGGCGGTGCTGGCCCACGCTGGTGGTGCGGCCGCGCGTCATGGCGTACGGGCGGACGACGGGGCCGGCCTCGTCGTCGAACCAGTGGTTTCTTCCCTGACCGTCTGCGCTCATGTCATCCCACTTACCCACCCGAGGGCAGATCGGTGCGCGGGGCGGTGCCCAGGTGCGCGCCGACCCGCTTGACGAGGAGGGTCATCTCGTAGGCGACCAGGCCGACGTCGGAGTCGGCGTCCGAGAGGACGGCGAGGCAGCTGCCGTCGCCGGCGGCGGTGACGAACAGGAACGCGTCGTCGAGTTCTACGACCGTCTGCCGGACGCTGCCCGCCTCGAAGTGGCGGCCCACGCCCTTGGCGAGGCTGTGGAAGCCGGACGCCACGGCGGCCAGGTGCTCGCTGTCCTCCCTGGTCAGGTCCTTGGACGCGCCGGTCGCCAGTCCGTCTCCGGACAGGACGACGGCCTTGCGGACGCTCGCGACACGGTCCACCAGGTCGTCGAGGAGCCAGTTGAGCTCGCCGGACTTGGTCGTGGTCTGGCCGGTCGCCTTCGGTGCGGTCATCGACCGTCCCCCTTTGTCGTTCCTCGTGGTGCTTGTGGTGCTGTGCCGCCGGGGACGTCGTCACCCGTGGCGTTCTCCCTGCGGCCGCGCTGCCAGCCGCGCTGGAGCGAGGCCATGCGGCTGCGTACCTCCTCGGCGTCCCGGTCGGTGGGGTCGGGGCGGTCGTCGGCCGGTGTTCGGGCGCTCTGCCTGAGCTGCGGGGCCAGACTGGCCTGCCGTACGCGCCGGGGCAGGGCACCCGCGCCGGGTTCGGCGTCGGGCGACGTGCCCGGGAGGCCGGGCGCGTGACGGGCGCCCCGGTTACGGTGCTCGCCGTCGTCGGTCGACGATCCAGCACGCTCGGGTGACGCGCCGCGGCGTCGGGCCGGGAGGGACGGCAGCGCTTCGGGATCCGTCCGGTCCGCGTCCCGGCCGTCCCGGACGCCGGCGCGGTTCTCGGTGCGGTCCTCGCGCCGGCGGCGGGCCGGCAGCGCGGGGGGTTCGCCCGGTCGTCCCTGCGTCGTTGCCCGGCCCTCCCTCGTCGAGGTCCGGGCCGCCCTCCGGCCCGAGTCCTCCACGGGCGTCTCGTCCGCGTCGTCGCGGGCCGTCCGTTCGGGGACCGGCCGCCCGTGCGAACTGACCAGCTTCGGAGTCCTGCGGCGGGGCAGCGCGACCGGCCCGTCCGCGCCCTCGTCCTCGCGCGCGGGCGACGCGCCGTCGTGGTCCCGGTCCTGACGTCCCCGTTCCGTGCGGCGGGCCGACGCGTCGTCGTCCGCCGTGACGAGGGAACGGCGCGGGCGGAACAGGCCGCCCCGTTCGCTGTCCTGGTCGCCGAGCCCGCCCGGCAGGTCGTCGAGGGCGTCCAGGTCGACGGGCGCCTCCAGTTCCACCGGCCCGTCCAGCAACGGCGACGTCCGTCCGGGCAGCCGTGCCGGGACGTGGGCGAGGGCGGAACGGCGGCTCTCCTCCCGCTCCTTCCCGGCCGCGTGCTGGGGGCGGTCGAGCCGGAAGCCGACGCCGTTGGTGTCGGGGGCGTCGTCCGTCAGGAGCGCGTCGGGGACGAAGACGACCGCCGTGGTGCCGCCGTAGGGGGAGGGTTGCAGGGACACCCGGACGTTCTGCCGCTGGGCGAGCCGGCTGACCACGAACAGGCCGAGCCGGTCGGTGTCGGACAGCTCGAACTCCGGGGTCTCGGCGAGCCGGAGGTTGGCGTCGAGGAGCGCGTCGGCCGCCATGCCGAGGCCCCGGTCGTGAATCTCCAGGGTGAAGCCGTTGGCGACGCGCTCACCCAGGACCTGCACCGCGGTGTGCGGCGGGGAGAACACCGTGGCGTTCTCCAGGAGTTCGGCCACGAGGTGGGTGAGGTCGGCGACGGCCGGGCCGGTGACGGCGATACGGGGCAGCCGGCGTACCTCGATGCGCTCGTAGTCCTCGACCTCGGCGACGGCGGCCCGCACCACGTCCATGAGCTGGACGGGCTTGCGCCACTGCCTGGAGGGGGCGGCGCCGGAGAGGATGACCAGACCCTCGGCGTGCCGGCGCATACGGGTGGTCAGGTGGTCGAGGCGGAAGAGGTCGGCGAGTTCCTCGGCGTCCTCGGTGCGGCGCTCCATGGTGTCCAGCAGGGTGAGCTGCTTGTGCAGCAGCACCTGGCTGCGGCGGGCGAGGTTGACGAAGACCTCGGAGACGCCGGCCCGCAGGCCGGCCTGCTTGACGGCGGCCTCCACGGCGGCGCGCTGGAGGGTGTTGAGGGCCTGGCCGACCTCGCCGATCTCGTTCTTGTCGTATTCCAGGCGGGGCACCTCGGTCTCGACGTCCACCTCCTCGCCCGCCGAGAGGCGGCGCATCACGCTGGGCAGGCGGACGCCGGACGCCTCGAGGGCCTCCAGGCGCAGCTGCCTGAGGTCGCGGATGAGGGAACGGCCGACGCGCACGGAGAGGAAGAGGGAGAACAGCAGGGCGATCAGGCCGAGTGCGCCGGCGATGACCACCTTGGCGATGGTGTTCGTCGCGACCGGGTCGACGCGGTCCTGGTAGCGCTCGGCGGCTTGGTCGTCGAGGTCGCCCAGTTCGTCGAGGACGCTGCCCGCGGCGGTGTCCCAGCTCTTGGCGGTGACGCCGCGGGGCGCGCCGGCCTCGGTGGCGACGGCCGCCTCCTCGGCGGCCCGCAGGGGGGCGGAGGAGGCGTTCTGCCAGAAGCGCTGGTAGCGACCGCGTTCGGCGGCGGGCAGCAGCGGGAGGTTGATGTCGTACATCACCGTCCGCTGGGCCACGAGGTCGGAGACGTCCCGCGTCTCGGCGCGGGTGAGCCGGCCGGTGACCAGGGCGGAGCCGAGGAGGGCGTCCTCGCGGGAGAGCAGTTCGCGCGCGCGGGAGACGTTGACGAGTGCGCGGTACTGCTTGTCCAGGTTGACGTCGTCGACGACGTGGAGGTTGGCGAGCAGTTCGTGGCAGGGGTCGACGAGCCGGTTGTAGAGGCCGAGGGCCTGCGCGCGGTCGACGGTGCCGTCCTCGACGCTGCGGCGCAGCGAACCGATGCCGTCGAAGGCGTCCAGCACGGCGGTGAGCCGCTCCTCCTCGGCCTGGCCCATCGCGTCGCGGACGTCGGCGTTCGCGGCGCCCCGGCGGATCTCGGCGAAGGCCTCGTCGGTGGCGGTGCGACTGCGCTCCAGGGCGGCCAGGCCGTCGGAGGCACGCGGGTCGGCGAGGTGGACGAGGGTCTGGCGGCGTTCCTGCTGGAGGACGCGGATGGTGTCCTCGACCGGGTAGCCGATCTCCTCTACGACGGTGGTGACGTCGAACAGGCGGCTCGCCTCGCGTCCCGTGAGCACCGTTGCGAAGCCCCAGATCGCGGTCAGGGACACCAGCGGCACGAGAAGCAGCGCCACGATCTTCCGGCGGATCGACTTCCCGCGAAAGCGCATGGCCTCCCCCAGCTCGTCCCCCACCGGCAGGGGGTACACGTGTGCGTCAACAAACGGCGCGAGCCTACTACTGCCGCACAGGTAACTCGAAGACACGTCCGGAATTCGAGCCTCCGCACCTGCTTGCGGCGATGGCCAGTTGTCCGGTCATTGCGGGAGATTGCCTCCCGGGCCCTGTCGGTGGGTGGCGAGGAACCCTCTTCGGGCGGAGCGGGTGGGTTGGCCGGATTTTTTCGACCGGCCGTGATTTCCGGGAATCTTGAGCAGCCGTCGTTCGTCCTTCACTACGGGAAATGGAGGCGGAATCGGCCACAGGAGCCGCATCCCGCCCCCGGGCGGCGTAAAGCAGCGCAAGCCGGGCAGCCAGAGGGGAGCCGTGTCCTCGGACACGGGCGAGCTGTCTGCAGGCGGTGGGGAGTGACATGTCGATGGGCACGGCGGAGCGGCGCAGGGCGCCCGAGGACGGTGGTGCGGCCGGGTCGACGGCCCGCTCGGTCCGCGAGGCGCCGGATGGCGACATTCCGGCGGCCGGGCCTGACGCGTCGGCGCGGGAGCTGCCGGCCCGGGCGGACCGGTCCGAAGAGCGGGAAGAGCAGTCGGCCTACCGGCCGTTGTGGACGGAGGAGCCGGCCCGGCGGCGTCGGCTGCCGGATCCAGTGCGTACGGCGGCCGTGCGGGCGGTGCTGGTCGTGGCCGTGACGCTGATATCGGCGATGGTGGCCTTCCTGTGCACGATGGCGGGGTCATGGCTGGCGTTCCCCATGGTGATCGGCAGCGTGGCGGGGACGGTGGTGGCGACGTGGGGCGTGCTGGACGTGTGGGTGACCCGCCAGGTCTGGAACCAGCGGCACGGTGTGGTGTCGGTACCGAGCAGCACCGCGCGGGCCGTGCGACGTGAGCGACGGCGGGCGAGGCGGCGGGCTCGGTCCGCGGAGCGCGCCCAGGAGCGGATACGCCGGCAGGGCGGCACGGGGCAGTTGTCACACCCGTGAGCCGGCCGGTCCCCTGTGCAGGGCCGGTTCATGGCGTGGCGGGCCGTACGAGTTCGGCTTCGCGGGCGAGTTCGGCCTCGCGGGCGAGTTCGCGCCGGGCGCGCATGAAGGGGCGCGGACGGTCCACGGCGAGCACCGCGGTCGTGCGGCCGTCCCGTTCGTAACGGGCGAGGAGACCGTCCCCGTCCGGTGCGCCGTCGGTGAGCCCGCCCTCGGCGACGCGGACGGTGTCCCCGGCCAGGCGCCGGCCGGCGAACTGGATGCGGGCGCCGTACTGGTCGGACCAGAAGTACGGCACCGTCCTGGCGCTCCGTGCGGTGCGCCCGGCGAGCAGGTTGGCCACGGCGGCGCGGGGCTGCTGTGTCGCGGAGGTCCAGTGCTCGGCGCGGGCTCCGCCGACGCGGGCCACGTCACCGACGGCGACCACCTGAGGGAGGCACGTCACGCAACCGTCGTCGCACACGACCCCGTCGTTCAGCACCAGTGGCGAACCGGCCAGCCAGGCTGTGTTGGGCGCGGCGCCGATGCCGACGACCACCACGTCCGCCGGCAGGGTGCGGCCGTCGGAGAGTTCCACGGCGGTGACGGCGACCGTGCCGTGCAGCGCGGCCACGGACGCGCCGGTCACCAGTTCCGTGCCGCCGCGCCGGTGCAGCCCGGCGCACACGGCGGCCATTTCGGGGCCGAGTTGGGGGACGAGTGGCAAGGGGGCGGCCTCGACCACGGTGACGGCGTGGCCGAGGGCGGCGCACGAGGAAGCGGTCTCCGCGCCGATGAAGCCGCCTCCGACGACGACGACCCGGCGGGGGCCGCGGGTGAGCTCCGCGCGCAGCGCGCGGGCGTCGTCCAGGGTCCGCAGGGTGTGGACGCCGACGAGGTCGGGGCCGGTGAGGCGCCGGGCCGACGCTCCGGTGGCGACGACGACACCGTCGGCGGGCACGGTGCGGCCGTCGTCGAGCAGCACCGTACGGCCGCGGGCGTCGAGGCCGCGGGCGCGCACGCCGAGCAGCCACTCCGCGTCCAGGCCGGCCGTCTCCTCGGCGTCGGTGAGTGCCAACTGGTCCTCGTCGGCCCGGCCGGTGAGGAAGTCCTTGGAGAGCGGAGGGCGGTCGTAGGGGCGATGGGGCTCGTCGCCGACGATCACCAGGCGGCCGTCGAAGCCCTGGGCCCGCAGTTCCCGGGCGGCGTAAAGACCGGACAGGGAGGCGCCGACGACGGCGACGGTCCTCATGCGGCGCTGCCCTCCTCCGCGGCGACACCGATGTGGATCACGCCGCCCTCGACGGTGACGCGGTGGGTGCGCACGGGCCTGCGGGCCGGGAGGCAGGTCGGCATGCCCGTGCGCAGGTCGAACGAGGCGGCGTGCAGCGGGCACTCGATCAGGCAGCCCTCCAGCCAGCCCTCGGAGAGGGAGGCGTCCTGGTGGCTGCACGTGTCGTCCATGGCGTAGAGGTCGCCGTCGTCGGTGTGGAAGACGGCGATCGGCGGAGTGGTGGCGACACGGACGGACTCGCCCTTGGGGAGGTCTTCGAGACGGCAGACGGGAATCATGGGCTCCCCTCTCAGTACGGACCGCGGTGGGAAGGGGACGGCGCGCGTACCCTTCCGCGATCCGGACGCTTCGGTAACATGATGTTTCACATGGCGCACTGGAGAGCGCTATGCGCAACAGAATCCGGGCGGGCGCCCGTGACGTCAAGGGCTTCCCGCAGACGCGGCCCGAAAGGGTCCGCCGGGTGGTGGGAGTCGAGCCATGCCCCGCACAAAGAATCAGCCCGACCAAGATGAGGATCACGTGGAGAACAAGCAGGCCGGCAGAGGCGCGGCCGGCGGCGTGCAGTCGGTGGACCGTGCCGTGAGCGTGCTGGAGATCCTCGCCCGCCTCGGCGAGGCGGGCGTCACCGAGATCGCCGACGAACTGGAGGTGCACAAGTCCACCGCGTTCCGGCTGCTCGGCGTCCTGGAGAACCGCGGCCTGGTCGCCCAGGAGAAGGAGCGCGGCAAGTACTACCTGGGGGCGGGCGTGCTGCGCCTCGCGGGGGCGGCGGCGGTGCGGCTGGACATCTCGCAGGAGGGCGTGCCCGTCTGCCGCGAACTCGCCGACGAACTGGGCGAGACGTCGAACATCGCGGTGCTGGACGACGACGCGGCGGTCAACATCATGCAGGCCCGAGGCACCGCTTCGGTGACAGCGCAGAACTGGCTCGGCCGGCGCACCCCGCTGCACGCCACCGCCAGCGGCAAGGTGCTCCTGGCCCATCTGCCGACCACCCTGCGCGAGGGCCTGCTGGCCCGCCCCCTGCACCGGTTCACCGAGCACACCGTCACCGGCGCGGCGGTGCTGCGCGGCGAGCTGGCGACCGTGGCGGAGCAGGGCTACGCCATCACGCAGGAGGAACTGGAGATCGGGCTGGCCGCGGTGGCGGCGCCCGTGCGCTCCCACGACGGCAAGGTGATCGCCTCGATCAGCGTCTCGGGCCCGGTGTACCGGCTGACGCCACAGCGGCTGCCGGAGCTGGCCGAGCGCGCCCTGGCGGCGGGGGTAGAGCTGTCCCGCCGCATGGGGTACGGCAGCTGACCCGGCACACGCCCGTGTGGCGCGGCACGTCCGGCGAGGGGTTGGCCCGAACCCCTTGACGGCCGCTCTCCGCCCTTCCCACTATGTTCCTCATAGCGCAACCCATCGTGCACTGCGCAACAGCAGAGGAGCTTGTCGTGACACACGAGGTCCGTGCCGTAGTCGCTGCCAAGAAGGGCGCACCGGTCGAGGTGCAGACGATCGTCGTCCCGGACCCGGGGCCCGGCGAGGTCCTCGTCGCCGTACAGGCCTGCGGGGTCTGCCACACCGACCTGCACTACCGGGAGGGCGCGATCACGGACGACTTCCCGTTCCTGCTGGGCCATGAGGCGGCCGGCACGATCGAGGCGGTCGGGGAGGGCGTCACCGGCCTGCGGCCGGGCGACTACGTGGTCCTGGCCTGGCGCGCCCCCTGCGGCGCATGCCGCTCCTGCCGCCGTGGCCGCCCCTGGTACTGCTTCGACTCCCGCAACGCCGCCCGGCCCATGACGCTGCTCGACGGCACCCCGCTGACCGCGGCCCTCGGCATCGGGGCCTTCGCCGAGAAGACGCTGGTCGCGGCGGGCCAGGCCGTGAAGGTCGACCCGGCCGCCCGGCCCGAGGCGGCGGGCCTGATCGGCTGCGGCGTGATGGCGGGTTACGGGGCCGCCGTCAACACCGGCAAGGTCGGCCGCGGCGACTCGGTCGCCGTCATCGGCTGCGGCGGCGTCGGCGACGCGGCGATCGCCGGGGCCGCCCTGAACGGCGCCATGAAGATCATCGCCATCGACGTCGACGGCGGGAAACTGGACCGGGCCGAACGGTTCGGCGCCACACACACCGTCAACTCCCGCGGCACCGACCCCGTCGAGGCGGTCCGCGCTCTCACCGACGGCCACGGCGTGGACCTCGCGATCGACGCGGTGGGTCACCCGGAGACGTTCCGCCAGGCCTTCTACATGCGCGACCACGCGGGCGTACTGGTCCAGGTCGGCGTGCCCACCCCGGACGCGACGGTCGAACTCCCGCTCATCGACGTGTTCTCCCGCGGCGGCGCCGTCAAGTCGTCCTGGTACGGCGACTGTCTGCCGAGCCGCGACTTCCCGTTCCTCGTCGACCAGTACCTGCACGGGCAGCTGGACCTCGGCGCCTTCGTCTCGGAGACCACCTCGCTGGAGCGGGTGGAGGAGGCGTTCGCCAAGATGCACCGCGGCGAGGTACTGCGCTCGGTGGTGGTCCTGTGAGCACCCGCGCCGCCCGGCCCGCTCCCCGCGTGGTGGTCATCGGCGCCGGCATCGTCGGCTGCTCCCTCGCCGACGAACTGACCGCCCGCGGCTGGACCGACGTCACCGTGCTCGAACAGGGGCCGCTCCCCGCCCCCGGCGGCTCCACCTCCCACGCCCCCGGCCTGGTGTTCCGGACCAGCCCGTCCAAGACCCTCACCGCGTTCGCCCAGTACACCGTCGAGAAGTTCACCACCCTCGAAGCGGACGGCGTGCCGTGCTTCCAGCAGGTCGGCGGCCTGGAACTGGCCACCACCCCGCAGCGCCTCGCCGACCTGCACCGCCGGGCCGGTCACGCCGCCGCCTGGGGTGTGACCGGTGAGGTCGTCGGACCCGCCCGCTGCAAGGAACTCTGGCCGCTCCTCGACGAGTCGACGATCCTCGGCGGCTTCCACACCCCCGGGGACGGTCTGGCCCGCGCCCTGCACGCGTGCCGCGCCCAGCTGGACCGCGCCACCGCACGGGGCGCCCGCTTCCTGGACCGGCACACGGTCACCGGCATCGAGCGGCAGGACGGCAGGGTCACCGCGGTCGTCACCGACCGGGGCACCTTCCCCGCCGACCACGTCGTCTCCGCGGCCGGTTTCTGGGGGCCGGTCATCGGCCGCATGGCCGGGGTCGACGTCCCCCTGCAACCGCTCGCCCACCAGTACGCGAGGACGGGTCCGCTGCCCGAGCTGAGCGGCGCCACGGCGGAGGCTTCGAAGCCGATCCTCCGCTTCCAGGACCGCGACCTGTACTTCCGTGAGCACCTCGACCGGCTCGGCATCGGCTCCTACGCCCACCGACCGCTGCCCGTCGACCCGTTCGCCGTCCCCGCCTACGACGAGGCCCGGGCCCGGAGCATGGACATGCCCTCGTCGTACCCCTTCACCCCGGACGACTGGGCGCCGAGCTGGGAGGACTGCCGCAGGCTGATGCCCGCCCTGCGCGGGGCCGGGATCGAGTCCGGCTTCAACGGTGTCTTCTCCTTCACCCCGGACGGCATGCCCGTCCTCGGCGAGTCCCGTACGCTGCGGGGCTTCTGGCTGGCGGAGGCCGTCTGGGTGACCCACTCGGCCGGAGTCGCCAAGGCCGTAGCCGAGTGGATGGTGAACGGGCGGCCGGCGATCGACGTGCACGAGTGCGACCTCACGCGTTTCGAGGAGGCGCAGCGTTCACCGGCGTACATCCGTGAACGCGGTTCACAGCAGTTCGTCGAGGTGTACGACGTCGTCCACCCGCTCCAGCCGATGGACCGGCCACGGCCGCTGAGGGTCAGCCCCTTCCACGCCCGGCAGCAGCAACTGGGCGCGTACTTCCTGGAGGGCGGCGGTTGGGAACGCCCGCACTGGTACGAGGCCAACGCCTGCCTGGCCGAGGGACTGCGGCTCCCCGCCCGCGACGACTGGTCGGCCCGGCACTGGTCCCCCGTCGCGGCGGCCGAGGCGCTGACCACCCGCCAGAAGGTCGCCCTGTACGACATGACCCCCCTGCGCCGCCTGGAGGTCACCGGCCCCTCGGCCCTCGACTTCCTCGACCGCATGACCACCAACAACCTCCGCAGGAAGCCGGGAGCGGTCACCTACACGCTCCTCCTCGACGAGACCGGAGGCATCCGCTCCGACCTCACCGTCGCCCGACTCGCCCCCGACCGCTTCCAGATCGGCGCCAACTCCCCCGCCGACCTCGACCACCTGCTCCGGCACGCGCCCGCCGACGTCCGCATCAGGGACATCACCTCCGGCACCTGCTGCATCGGCGTCTGGGGCCCGCTCGCCCGCGACCTCGTCCAGCCGCTCACCCCGGACGACTTCTCGCACCAGGGGTTCGGCTACTTCCGCGCCAAGGAGACGTACATCGGCCACGTCCCGGTCACGGCCCTGCGCCTGAGCTACGTCGGCGAGCTGGGCTGGGAGCTGTACACCACCGCAGACCTCGGGCTCAGGCTCTGGGACACGCTGTGGGAGGCCGGCCGGGAGCTCGGGGTGATCGCGGCGGGGCGTTCCGCCTTCAACTCCCTGCGCCTGGAGAAGGGGTACCGGGCCTGGGGCACCGACATGACCGACGAGCACGATCCGTACGAGGCGGGTGTCGGCTTCGCGGTCCGCCGCGACAAGGCGGACTTCGTCGGCAAGGCGGCGCTGGAGCGGGCGGGCGAGCCGGCCCGGCGCCTCACGCCCCTCCTGCTCGACGACCCGGCGGCCCTGGTCCTCGGCAAGGAGCCCGTACACGTGGACGGTGCCCCCGTCGGCTACGTGACCAGCGCCTCGTACGGCTACACCCTCGGCCGCTGCGTCGCCTACGCCTGGCTGCCCGCCTCTCTGGCCACCGGCACCGGCGTGCACATCGAGTACTTCGGCGAGAAGGTGCCCGCCACGGTCGCCGACGAGCCGCTGTTCGACCCGAAGATGACCCGGATCCGCCGCTAGCCCGCCGGCCCGCCAGGACACCTCGACACCCGGACACCCGGACACCCGGAACGCTAGGAGGCCCTCTGTTGTCCCCCACCTACGACGTGATCGTCATCGGCCTCGGCGGCATGGGCAGCGCCGCCGCGCACCACCTGTCCGCGCGGGGCGTGCGCGTGCTCGGCCTGGAGAAGTTCGGCCCGGTGCACAACCGCGGCTCCAGCCACGGCGGTTCCCGCATCACCCGGCAGTCGTACTTCGAGGACCCGGCGTACGTGCCGCTGCTCCTGCGCGCCTACGAACTGTACGAGGAGCTGGAGCGGGACACCGGCCGGGACATCGCCCTGCTGTGCGGCGGCGTGATGGTCGGCCGGCCCGACTCGTGGACCGTCTCCGGCTCGCTGCGCTCGGCCCGCGAGTGGGACCTGCCGCACGAGATGCTGGACGCCCGCGAGATCCGCCGCCGCTTCCCCACCCTCACCCCGGCGGACGACGAGGTCGCCCTGTACGAGGCCAAGGCGGGCCTGCTGCGCCCGGAGAACACGGTCGCCGCCCATCTCCAGCTCGCCACCCGGCAGGGCGCCGACCTGCACTTCGACGAACCGATGACGCGCTGGGAGCCGTACCGGGACGGCGTTCGGGTGCACACCGCCGAGAACACCTACACCGCCTCGCAGTTGGTGATCTGCCCGGGCGCCTGGGCACCCCGGCTGCTGACCGACCTGGAGGTGCCGTTCACGGTCGAACGCCAGGTCATGTACTGGTTCCAGCCGAAGGGCGGCGTCCGCCCCTTCCTCCCCGACCAGCATCCGATCTACGTCTGGGAGGACGTGGCCGGCGTCCAGGTCTACGGCTTCCCGGCCATCGACGGACCGAGCCACGGCGCCAAGGTCGCCTTCTTCCGCAAGGGGTCGGCCACCACCCCGGAGACCATCGACCGCACCGTGCACGACCACGAGGTCGAGGCGATGGCGGACCACATGGCCGCTCGCATCCCGGACCTGCCCGGCACCTTCCTCAAGGCCGCGACCTGCATGTACACCACCACCGCCGACGAGCACTTCGTCATCGCCCGCCATCCGGCACACCCCGGTTCGGTGACCGTGGCCTGCGGCTTCTCCGGGCACGGTTTCAAGTTCGTGCCCGTCGTCGGCGAGATCCTGGCCGACCTGGCGCTGACCGGCACCACCGCGCACCCCATCGGCCTCTTCGACCCCGCTCGCCTCGCCACCGCGATCGCCTCAGGAGCACGCACGTGACGACGACTCCCCTGCCCCCCGCCTCCACCGGCTCCCCCAGCCTCATCGCGACCCTGCCGGGCCACTACTACACCGATCCGGAGATCTTCCGCCAGGAACAGCGGCACGTCTTCGAGTCGATGTGGTTCTGCGCCGTGCGCGGCGCCGACCTGGAGCGGCCCGGTTCCTTCCGCACCGTGCGGGTCGGCCGCGAGAGCGTCGTCGTCGTCCGCAACCGCGCGGGCGGACTGCGCGCCTTCCTCAACGTCTGCCGCCACCGTGGCGCCCGGCTGTGCCAGGAGGAGTCCGGCGAGGTGCGCCGCAACCTCCAGTGCCCGTACCACGCGTGGACGTACGACCTGGACGGCCGGCTGGTCGCCGCGCCGAACCTGACGAAGATGCCCGACGTCGACCGCTCCGCGTACGGCCTCATCGAGGTCGCCCTGCGCGAATGGCTCGGCTACGCCTGGGTGTGCCTGTCCGACGAACCGCCCTCCTTCGAGGAGACGGTGCGGGGCGCGGTCGTCGAACGGCTCGGCGATCCCGCCGCGATCGAGCGGTACGGCACGGAACGGCTGGCGCTGGGCCGGCGCGTGACCTACGACGTGCGGGCCAACTGGAAGCTGATCGTCGAGAACTTCATGGAGTGCTACCACTGCGCGACCATCCATCCGGAACTCACCGAGGTGCTGCCCGAGTTCGCCGACGGCTACGCGGCCCAGTACTACGTGGGCCACGGTGCCGAGTTCGGCGAGGAGGTGCGGGGCTTCACCGTCGACGGCGGCGAGGGCTTCGGCCGGCTGCCCGAGGTGTCCGAGGACCAGGACCGCCGCTACTACGCCGTCACCGTCCGGCCGACGGTCTTCGTCAACCTCGTACCGGACCACGTGATCCTGCACCGCATGTTCCCGCTCGCCGAGGACCGCACGGTCGTCGAGTGCGACTGGCTGTACGCACCGGACGTCGTGGCGTCGGGGGCGGACCTGTCGCGGTCGGTGGAACTGTTCCACCGGGTCAACACGCAGGACTTCGCGGCCTGCGAGCGGACCCAGCCGGCCATGTCGTCCCGGGCCTACCGCGCGGGCGGCGTGCTGGTGCCGACCGAGCACCACATCGGGTTGTTCCACGAGTGGCTGCTGGGACGGCTCGGCGTCACCGAGGGCCCGGACCGCCCCGGCACCTGTCCTTAGGCGGCTCAGGCCGGTGACTGCGCGGGGCGCTTGAACATCCGCGTGGCCGTGATCTCGCTGTGCACCGTCTCGCCCTCGCCGTCACCGGCCGGGGTCGGCTGGGGCAGTCCCGGCCTCAGGTGTTCCTCCACGCTGATGTACTTCAGTCCGGCCCTGAGGTCGGCGTCGTTGCGCAACCGGATGACCAGCGGGAACTCGGCCAGCGCGGTCGTGTCGAACAGACCCGTGGTGTAGAGCAGCTGCACGCCGAGCGCGTCGGAGACGGCCCGCTGGAGCTCCAGCAGGTAGGTGGCGTTGGCGCGGCCGATGGGGTTGTCGAGGAAGAGGGTGCCGGCGTGCCGGTGCCGGTCGCGGCCCCGGTCGTTGCTGCGGAGCGCGGCCATCGTGCAGTACAGGGCGATGGCCGCGGTGAGCAGCTGGCCGCCGGAGAAGACGTCCCCCATCTGGCCGACGGGGACGCGCTCGGCGCGCAGTACGGCGTCCGGCTTGAGGATCTCGACGGCGACGCCCTTGGGCTGCAGGGCGGCGGCGACGCCGCGCAGCAGCAGGGACATACCGTCGCGGCGCAGGTCGGAGTTCTTCTTGACGGCCGCGCGGGTGGCCTCGTCGACGACCTCGCCCAGGCGCTCGGTGAGGGTGGCCTGGTCGGGTTCCTCGAAGCGGATGCGCAGGAACTCCTGCCCGGACCACTCGCCGAGCCCTTCCGGCAGCCGGGACAGTCGCTGGGCGGACCGGAGGGTGGCGAGGGCCGACTCGACCAGGCCGCGCAGCCGGTCCACGATCGAGTCGCGGTTGCGCTCCAGCTGGGCCAGTTCGTCGGTGAGGACGCGGAGCCGGGGCGCGAAGGCCTCGGCCCACTTGGCGGCGTGCTCGGGCAGCGCGGAGGCGGGCAGTTCGCGGATCTGCTGGCGGGCGGGGGTGCGGACCTGCTCGTAGCGGGTGGAGTTGGCGTGCCGGACGAGGACGTCGCTCGCCTCGCGCACGGCGGCCTCGGCTGCGGAGAGGTCGGCGGCGCAGCCGCGCAGCGAGCGGCGGGCCTCGGCGGCGGACCGGCGGGCGTCCTCCAAGGCGTCCGGGTAGGGCTCGGGCTCCTCCTGCTCTTCCTCGGACGCGTGCTCGCGCAGCAGGTCGCGGAGCATGGCGGCGATCTCGTCGAAGCCGCCGGCCGCGTCCTCGGCGGCGCGATGGGCGTCCAGCAGTGCGGCGTGGGCCTCGCGCGCCTGGGCCAGCGCCTCGGTGTGGGCGGAGAGTTCGGCGGTCGCGGTGCGCAGGAGCGTCTGGGCGTGTTCGGCGTCGCTCGGGACGAGCTCTTCGGGGAGTTCGGTGTGGGCGTCGCCGTCCTCGGGCGCGTGGCGTTCGGCCTCGCCACGCAGCCGGCCGAGCTGCTCGCTCGCGGTGGACATGCGGGTCTCCAGGAGCTGGACCAGTTCCTCCGCGCGGGCGGCGGCGGCCTGCCGGGAGGGTCCGTCGGAGCCGTCGGGGGACTCCAGCAGCTGGGCGGCCCGGGTGCGGACCTTGTTGCTGAGCCGGTCCAGTTCGGCGCGGGCGGCGCTCTCGTCGCTCTCCGCGCGGGCCTGCTCGGCCCGCAGGTCGGCGCCGACGCCGACCTTCTCGTACACCTGGGACGCGGCCCGGTAGGCCTCGCGGAGGTCCGGCAGGGACGCCTTCGCCTTCGGCGCGTCCGTGCCGTCCCCGGGTGCCTCTTCCGGTACGTCGTCGGGGGCGCCGGCGATCTCGGAGCGCTCGGCGCGCAGCGCGCGGGCGGTGCGACGGGCGTCGTCGGCGGCCCGCTGGGCGGCGCGGCGGTCCTCGTCGGCGGCGCGGGCGCGCTCCAGGCAGGCCTGGGCGCGGGCCTCGGCCTCGGCGCCCTCGTCGGCCAGCTCGCGGAGCCTGGCCTGCCAGCCGGCGCGTTCGCGCAGCCGGAAGGCGAGCCCGGCGAGCGCGTCGGCGGCGCGGCGGGCCTTCTGCGCGGCCTCCTGCCGCTCGTCCCGCACCCGTACGGCCTCGGCAGCGCTCTCCTCGGCCTCGGCCCGCGCGGTGCGCGCCTCGGTCAGCTCGGCCTCGGTCTCCTCGGCGAAGGCCTGCGCCTCCTCGGCGGTCCGGGCCAGTTCGGCGAGGCGGCCGGCGGGGCAGCCGGTGCGCCAGGAGGCGAGCCGGGCCGCCAGTTCCCGGTCCTTGCCGAGCCGGGCGGCGAGGGTGCGGATCTCCTCGTCCCGCTCCGCCGCCCGGGCGCGCAGCGCGTGCCGCTCCTCGTCGGCGGCGTGCTCGTCGTGCATGGCGGGGTTCGGCGGTACGAGGAAGACGTCCCCGGAGCCGGAGTCGGGGGCCGGGGTGGGCGCGAGCAGGGCGGCGGCCGTGCCGACGGCGACCGCGGAGCGCGGCAGCAGCGCGGCGTCGCCGAGGACGTCGCGGGCGCGGGTGTGCGAGTCGGGGTCGGTGATGATCACGCCGTCGACCAGCTCGGGCCGGGCGGCCAGGACGCGGGCGTGGTCGGCGGGGTCGACGGCCTGGGCGAGGTAGCGCCAGCCGGGCAGGGCCGGAATGCCGTGCTCGCCGAGGAACTCGACGGTGGCCAGCACGTCCGGGCCGGGCGGCAGCAGCCCGCCGTCGCCGAGCGCGCCGAGGATGCGGGAGTCGTCGGCCGCCGCGGTGCGGAGGTCGAACAGCTGGCGTTCGGCGGAGGAGACGGTGTCGTCGAGCAGTTCGCGCAGTTCATCGGCGAAGCGGTCGAGCTCTTCGGCGGTCAGCGCGCCGTCGCCCGCCCGGTGCGCGGCGGACGGGTCGCCGGCGTCCGTGTCCTGGCGGGGCTGCGGGATGCCGGGGCGGGATCCGGTGGCCAGGCCGAGCAGTTCGGCGAGCCGTTCCTCGGCCGCCAGTGCCTCGGCGGTGCGGAGTTCGGCCTCGTGGGCGCGCCGGGCCGCGGTGGCCGCGTCCGCGGCGCGGGCGGCCGTCAGTTCGGCGCGGCTCTCGGCGGCGGCGGCCTCGCGCGCGTGCTCCGTGGCCCTGCGTGCCGTCTCCCGGGCGGTGTCCCACGCCTCGACGGTCGTCTTCTCGGCGTCGCTGGCGGCGAGGGCGGCCCGGGCGGGGTCGGCGTCGGGTGCGCTGTCGTCGAGCCAGCCGGCGCGGACCGCCTCGGCGGTCTCCTGCTCGACCTCGGTGAGGCGCTGGCGCAGGTGTCCGGCCTCGCTGCGGGCGCGCTGGGCCTCGGTGGCGGCGGCGGTGGAGTCCCGGTGGGCGGCGTCGCTGACCTCTTGGAGGGCGGCGGAGCGCTCCTCCTCCTCGTTGGCGTGGTGCTCGGCCTTGCCGGCCGCGGCGTGCAGGGCGCGGACGAGGTCGACGGCCGCCTCGGCGCGGGCGGCGAGCGCGGGGGCCGCGTCCCGCTCGGCCTCCTGGATGGCGGCGGAGACGCGGGCGACGCGGTCGGCGGCGGCGCGGTGGCGCAGGACGGCCTCGGCGGCCTGCCAGGCGGAGTGCAGGGTGCGGGCGTCGGCGAGTTCGCGCTTCTGCGCGGCGGCGGACTTCTCGGCTGCGGTCAGGGCCAGTGAGGCGTGCCGGTAGGCGAGTTCGGCGGCGATGAGGGCGCTGCGGTCCCGGGCGGACTCGGCGTGGGTGACGGCGTAGGCGGCGGCGGTGACCCGCTGGGCGAGGTCGCCCGCCCGGACCCGCTCCTGGGCGCCGCGCGCGGAGAGCCGGCGCGCCAGGGTCCTGGTCCGGCGTTCGGCGGCGGTGTGGATGTCGCGGGCGCGGGCGCGGGCGTCGGTGGCCTCGACGATGCGGCCGAGGAGGTCGACGGAGCCGGCGGTGAAGTCGCGTTCGGCGATGAGTTCGGCGCGGCGGCCGAGCTTGTTGCCGAAGCCGCCCACCAGGTCGGCGAGTCCGTCGGTGTCGCGGGTGTCGGTGACGGCGCGCAGGAGGAGGTCGGTGAAGTCGGAGTCCTTCTTGACCGCGAAGAGGCCGGCCGCCTCGCCCTCGTCGGCGTTCATCTCGCGCTGGTAGCGGAAGAGTTCGGGGTCGAGGCCGAGGTCGCCGAGGTGCTCGATCCAGCGGTCGTGGATCTCCTCCCAGTGCACCTCCAGGTGCGGGTAGGCCTTCCCGGCCTCGGTGATGGCGTCCCGGAAGCCCTTCATGGTGCGCCGCCTGCCCTGGGCCCCGGAGACGCCCTCGACGGGCGGGCGGACGGCGGTGGCCTCGGCGACGGGCAGGTTGTCCAGGGTCAGTCCGGGGCCGGGACGGAAGGAGTACCAGGCCTCGGCGAACTTCCGCGGGTCGTTGGAGACCTGGCGCCCGCGCCACTCGCTGACCTTGCCGACGACGACGCACTCGCCGGTCTGCACGTGCTGCCATTCCAGCGCCACGTGTCCGCAGTCGTCGGCGAGCAGGAACTTGCGCAGCACGCCGGAGCTGGCGCCGCCCAGGGTGTTGCGGTGGCCCGGCAGCATCACCGAGAAGATCAGCTTGAGCAGTACGGACTTGCCGCCGCCGTTCTCCAGGAACAGCACGCCGGCGGGCGCGGGCCGGCGCGGCGGGCCGACGGGCTCCTCCTCGAAGAACTCCGCCTGGGTGGGGGCGGGGTCGGGCACGGGCTCGCCGACACCGCGCAGGTCAAGCACGGTGTCGGCGTAGCGCGCACCGGCGGGTCCGATGGAGTAGAGGCGGACCCGGGACAGCTCGTACATGGCGGACTCTCGTAAGTCTTCGGGTAGTCGGGGGGCGGGCGGCGTTCGGCGGCGGGCAGGTGGTCAGGAGCCGTGGAAGGGGAGCCCGGCGTCGGCCACCAGCTCCAGGTCGTCCGTCTCGTCGGCGGGCAGCAGTGTCGCCGTGCCGTCGGTGACGGGGACGATGCCCAGGTCCAGCAGCTCGGTCATGGCGGCGCTGCCCGCCATGTCGCGGACCTGGAGCTGGTAGCGGGCCGTGGTGCGGTACGTGCCGCCGTTGTCGTCGCCGGTGCGCTGGAGGAAGCCGGACTCGGTGAGGAAGGCGGCGGCCTTGCCGACGATGCCGGTGGTGGAGCCGGGGAGTCTGCGCGCGTCCTTGGTGGCGCCGGTGGAGCTGCGACGGGCCCAGATCCGCCAGGCGGCCTCCAGACCGGGCGCGTCGGTGGCCGGGTCGGTGTTCTCGCCCTGCTCCGCGGCCCGCTCCTCCAGACGCCGGCAGGCCTGGCGGACGAAGGCGTCCACTCCGTTGACCGTGACCCGGCCGATGTAGCCGTCGTCGGCGAGGTCCTCGGGGCGCGGGTAGGCCATGGCGGCGACGGCGAGGTGGGCGAGGCCGTGCAGGAAGCGGTCGCCGGAGTCGGTGGCGGCGCGACGCGCGTAGTCGCCCATGCGGACGGCGAAGACCGAGTCCTCGGCGGCGGTGACGGCCATGCCCGCGCGCGGCGACACCTCCAGGACGACCAGCCCGAGGCCGGCGGCCACGGCGTCGGCGAGGCGGGCGAAGGGCGGGTCCTCGCGGTAGCGGCGCAGCAGGTCGGCGTACTCCTGGTCGCGGGCCGGGAGCAGCTTGGGCTGGAGCCCGAAGGCGACGAGTCGCGCCGCGTCGGCGGCGTCGGCGGGCGTGACGGCCGCGGTGGCCGGTGCGGCGCCCGCTTCCGGTTCGCTCCGGTCGACGTGCTCGGTCACGGTCGGTTCTCCTCGCTGTGCTGGTGCTGGTGTTGCTCAGGGGCCTGGTGTTGCTCGGGGCACTGGTGCCGTCGCCGGGTTCTCATGCCGCCTCCGTGCGGTCGGCGGCCATTCCGGCCGCGTCCAGCAGTGCCGTGCCGACGATGAGGTCGGCGCCGCCGAACTCGGGATCGTCCAGCTCGGTGCCGTCGTCCACGGCGAACAGCAGTTTCGGCTCGCCCTGCCGGTATGCGGTGCCGACCGGCGGGCTCGCCGCGTGGACGGCCAGCAGGGCGACGAGGTAGGGCAGGTCGGGGTCCTGGGCGCGGGCGTCGGCCAGCAGCCCGGAAAGCCGGCGCGGGGCGTCGTGCGGCAGGTCGAGGAGTTCCATCGCCGTCGCGAGCTGCTCCTCGCTGAAGCGGCTGTCGTCCGGGGTGGCGATCAGGTCGGGTTCCGGCATCTCCGCGCCGAGGTGCTCCCGCTCCACGGGCGGGGTCAGCAGGATGTCGACGAGGTCGCCGACCCGGACGGAGACGGGCGTGCGCAGGCCGGTGCCGTGGGCGAAGAAGGCGTCGGTGGCGCGGAGCGCCTGTTCCAGGGGGAGCGGCAGGACGGGGGCGACGAGGTGGCCGTACAGGTCCAGGCCCGAGGTTGTCAGCGGGGTGGCGAAGGCCTGCCGGTCCTGCTCGGCGCGGAAGAGCGGGCCGGCCTCCAGGAGGCGGGACTGGAGCTGGGTGTGGCGGCGGATGCAGTCCTTGACGATGTCGACGAGCTCGGCGGCGCGGCGCTTGTGCTCGGGGTCCTCGGACTCGTCCCGTGCCTTGCGGATGTTGGTGAGGATCGCGTTCTCGTGGCGGTACCGGTCGGCGACGTGCTCCAGGGCCTCGGCGATCATGTCGGGGACGGCGCTCAGCCAGTCCACCGCGCGGACGTTGCGCCGGGTGGCGTCCAGGGCCTTGCGGAGGGTCTCCGAGTACTGCACGGTCCGGTACCGGGCCTGTTCGGCGGCGAGCTGGGCGTCGGCGAGCCGGCCGCGGCTGATCAGCACCTCCAGCTTGACCTCGGCGGCGATCTGGGCACTGGTGACGTCGGTGTCCAGGGCGCCGACGAGGACGTTGACCGCCTCGTCGGTGGTGCGCAGGTAGACGGTGCCGCCGGGGCCGGGGACCTCCTCCAGCAGCTTGAAGTCGTAGTCGCGGCGCACATAGGTGCCGTCCGGGTCGAAAGTGCCGTACACCGCGCGGAAGCCGCGGTCGACGCTGCCGACGTTGATCAGGTTCTCCAGGACCCATCGGGCCACGCGCTCGTGCTCGGTGGCGGGCCGCGCCGGGGCCTGTGCGGCGACGCGCGGGATGAGCCGGGCGACGATCTGGTCGTGGTCGGCGCCGGTGTCGAAGTCCATGTTGAGCGTCACGAGGTCGATGGCGGCGAGGGCGACCTCCGCCATGCCGTACACCGAGTACTCACCCGCGAGGTTGGCCTTGCGCGCGTCGAGGTCGTGCAGCGGCGCCGTGCAGGCGAGCGCGCGCAGCCGCCGCGCCAGTCCCTCGTCGGCGGCCGGGCCCGGGGCAGGGCGCGGCCCCGCGCTGAGCTGGGGCGGAACACTGTCCGTCGATGCTGGCGAAGTCACGGTGCACAGACTAGGTCCTCGGTCTGACAACGACCCAAACGACGCAGATGGCCCCCGACGCGACAGGCGTCGCGGACGGCCCGGGCCCGACGGACGGCGGGCCCCGCACGCAGACGGTCGGCGAGCCCCGCGCCCCCGACGGACAGCGGGCCCCGCCCGACGGACAGGAGCCCCGCCCGACGGACGACGGACCCCAGGAGAAGCTAGGCCTCGTCCCCGACCCGCCGCAGATAGACCTCCACGACCCGGTTCAAAGAGTCCTCTAGGTAGACGGCGAGCAGACGCGCCGCCGTCTCGCGCTCGCCGGTCCGCAGGGTGTCGAGGATCTCCGCGTTGCGCGCGATGTAGGGCTCGTGCAGGCGCCGCGGGTCGTCCACCACGTGGAAGGCGAGGCGCAGTTCGGCGAAGACGCTGCGCATCAGCTCGTCGGTGCGCTCGCTGCCGGCGAGGGCGACCAGTTCCCGGTGGAAGTGGATGTTGGCCGTACCCACACCTTTCCAGTCACCTTCGCGGGCCGACCGCCGCCCCTCCTCCACCGCCTCGGCGAGACCGTCCAGGGTGTAGGGCGGTTCTCCCAGCCCGCGGACGACGGCGCACTCGACGAGGGTGCGGGTGCGGTAGATGTCCTCGACGTCCTCGACGGTCAGGACCCGGACGAAGACGCCCCGGTTCAGCTCGTGGACGAGCAGGCGTTCGTGCGTGAGCAGCCGGAACGACTCGCGCAGGGTGTTGCGCGAGACCCCGAGCGCACCGCCGATGCTGTCCTCCGACAGCCGGGTCCCGGGCGGGAAGTAGCCTTCGGCGATCCGGCTCCTGAGGATGTCCGAGACCCGCTCCGCGGTGCTGGTCCGCCCGAGGAGGGCACGGTCGTCCGCCAGCCCCGTCAACTGCTCTGCCATGCCCGGAATTCAATCGCGGATACGAGAACGAAACAACAGGGGTATTGAGGGATCGTTGAACGATCTTCTACGGTGCCGTCCAGTGGCGCACGGCGCCCGCTCCGCCCACCGCGCCGCCGCAGCGACGTACCCGCTCAAACAGGAAGCACCCTCCGTCCTCCCACTGCGAGGTGCCCATGAGCACATCCCCTCCTCCCCCGCAGGCGTTGTCAGCCGAAGCCGGTACCTCTGAGGGTCAACGCCCCTCGGACGGAGGCCCGTTCGGCTGGCTGCGGGCCCTCGGCCCCCGGGGCCGCCGCGCCTTCGGCGGCGCTTTCGGCGGCTACGCGCTCGACTCCTACGACTACTTCACCCTGCCGCTCACCATGGTCGCGCTGTCCGCGTACTTCGGTCTGGACAGCGGCCGAACGGGGCTGCTCACGACCGTCACGCTGGTCGTCTCCGCCGTCGGCGGCGCCCTCGCGGGCGTCCTGGCGGACCGCGTCGGCCGGGTCAAGGCGCTGCTGCTCACCGTGATCACCTACGCGGTGTTCACGGTGGCCTGCGGCTTCGCGCCCAACTACGAGACGCTGCTGGTCTTCCGCGCCCTCCAGGGCCTCGGTTTCGGCGGCGAGTGGGCGGTCGGCGCGATCCTGGTCGCCGAGTACGCGAGCGCCAGGCACCGGGGGCGCACGCTCGGCGCGATCCAGAGTTCCTGGGCCGTGGGCTGGGGACTCGCGGTGGTCGTCTACACGCTGGTGTTCTCGCTGGCCGGCGACGACCTGGCCTGGCGCGTGATGTTCTGGACGGGCGCGCTGCCCGCGCTGCTCGTGGTCTGGGTGCGGCGCAGTGTCCAGGACGCGCCGAGGGCCGCCGAGGTCCGTGAGAAGGGCGGGGGCAAGGGATCGTTCGCGGCGATCTTCCGGCGGGGCAGCGCCGGCGTACCGGGCCTGCTGCGCGTGACGCTCTTCGCGAGCCTGCTGTCCACCGGCGTCCAGGGCGGCTACTACACCCTCGCCACCTGGGTGCCGACGTACCTCAAGGACGAGCGCGACCTGTCCGTGGTGGGCACCGGAGGCTACCTGACGTTCCTGATCTCGGGCGCCTTCACCGGTTACCTCACCGGCGGCTACCTCACCGACCGGCTGGGCCGCAGGCGCAACATCTGGCTCTTCGCCCTGCTGTCGGCGATCTGCATCCTGGCGTACGCGAACATCCCGAGCGGCGCCGACACCCTCCTCCTCGTGCTCGGTTTCCCGCTCGGCTTCTGCATGTCGGCGATCTTCAGCGGCTTCGGTTCGTACCTGAGCGAGCTGTACCCGACGGCGGTGCGGGGCGCGGGCCAGGGGTTCACCTACAACACCGGGCGCGCCGTGGGCGCCGTCTTCCCGACCACGGTCGGCTTCCTGGCCGACAGCTGGGGTGTGGGCGGCGCGCTGGCCTTCGGCGCCATCGGCTACGGCATCGCGGCGCTGGCTCTGCTGGGGCTGCCGGAGACACGCGGAAGGGAACTGGCGTGAACCACCACTCGCACCCCGTGGCCGAGGACCGGCCGGTCGTCCTCGTCGACGAGCACGCGCACGCGTGGAGCCCGAAAACGGCCCGCTCCCGCTTCCGGAAGGGGCTGACCGGTCCCACGGCCGGGGTCTCGGCCGGCCACACCCAGGCCAACCTGATCGCGGTGCCCGCCGACTGGGCGTACGACATGCTGCTCTTCTGCACCCGCAATCCGCAGCCCTGCCCCGTGCTCGACGTCACGGACGCCGGGTCGTGGACCACCGCGCTCGCCGAGGGCGCCGACCTGCGCACCGATCTGCCGCGCTACCGGGTGTGGCGGGACGGCGAGCTGGTGGACGAGCCGACGGATGTACGGGAGCACTGGCGGGACGACCTGGTGTCCTTCCTGATCGGCTGCAGCTTCACCTTCGAGTGGGCGCTGACGGCGGCCGGGGTCCCCGTCCGCCACGTCGAGCAGGGCCGCAACGTGCCGATGTTCGTCACCACCCGTCAGTGCCGTCCGGCCGGGCGGTTGCGGGGGCCGATGGTCGTGTCGATGCGCCCGGTGCCGCCCGCGCACCTGGACGCGGCGATCCGCGAGACCGGTCTGCTCCCGGCGGTCCACGGCAGCCCGGTGCACTGCGGTGACCCGTCGGCGCTGGGCATCGTGGACCTGGACCGGCCCGACTTCGGCGACGCGGTGCGGGCCGAGCCGGACGACATCCCGGTGTTCTGGGCCTGTGGTGTGACCCCGCAGGCCGCGGTCATGGCCTCGCGCCCGCCCTTCGCCCTCACCCACGCGCCGGGGCAGATGTTCCTCACCGATGCGCGGGACGAGCAGTACCGCGTGGGCTGACGGCCCGGATGCCCCGGCGGAGGGCGGAGACACTGGAGACATCACCTCGATCGACCTCAACGCCGATCTCGGCGAGGGCTTCGGCCGCTGGCGGCTCACCGATGACGAGGGCCTGCTCACGGTCGTCATCAGCGCCGACGTGGCGTGCGGCTTCCACGCGGGGGACCCGGTCACCATGCGGCGGGTGTGCGAGCCGGCGGCCGAGCGGGGCGTGGTGATCGGCGCCCAGGTCTCCTATCGGGATCTGGCGGGCTTCGGACGGCGTTCCATGGACGTCCCGTCCGACGAGCTGGCGGCCGAGGTGGCCTACCAGATCGGTGCCCTGGCTGTCTTCGCCCGGGCCGCCGGCACGCGCGTGGCGTGCGTCAAGCCGCACGGCGCCCTGTACAACCGGGTCGTGCGGGACGAGGCGCAGGCCGCGGCCGTGGTCGACGGCGTGCTCCTCGCGGGCGGCGCGCCGCCGGTGCTCGGGCTGCCGGGCTCGCGCCTCCTGGAGTCGGCCGGCCGGGCCGGGCTGCCCGTCGTCCCGGAGGCCTTCGCCGACCGCGCGTACACCGACGCGGGCACGCTCGTCCCGCGCGGACGTCAGGGTGCGGTGATCTCCGACCCGGACGCCGTGGTGCAGCGCTCGGGGGGGGGCTGGCCGTCTCCGGCACGGTCACCGCCCGGTCGGGGGCGCGTGTCGAGGTCCGCTCGCGTTCCCTGTACGTGCACGGCGAGACGCCCGGCGCGGTGGAACTGGCGCGGCGCGTCCGGCGGCGACTGGAGGCGTCCGGTGTCCGGGTGGAGGCCTTCGCGTGAACGTCCTGCGGGTCGGTGACGAGTGCCCTGCTCGTGGAGGTCTCCTCGGGCGACGAGGCCGAGGCCCTCCGCGCGGAGCTGCTGCGGCGCCGCGCGGAGGGCTCGCTCGCACCGGCGCCGCCGGTCAAGCCGCTCCCGTCCGCTCCGTCGTCGACAGGGCGGCGAGGGCGGCGGAGACCGCTGCGGACGTGCGCAGGTCGAGGCGGGCGCTCGTGCCGCGCGCGTGGTGGCGCAGTTCGTCGGCGGCCAGGGTCAGCAGTTGGGGCAGGAGGTCGGTGCAGCGCCGGGCCACCCAGCCGGTACCGGCGGTGGCCAGCCACCACAGGCTCGCCGACCTGGTGGGCGCCGGGAACTCGTTCTCCGGTGACGGCGCCGGACCGGTCGCCGCGCCGCGCTCGGCGAGCAGGGCGTGGAAGCGCAGGGCCAGCTGCCGGTGGCCGCCCTCACCGGGGTGCAGCCGGTCCGCGCTCCACATCGCACGGTCCGTGATCCAGTCGCCCTCGCACGCGTGCAGGTGCACGGCCCCGTACCGGTCCGAGAGAGCGTGCACCACGGCGTTGACCGCCCGCTGCCGCCGGGCCAGCGGGCGGGCCAGCGCCCCCGGCAGCCCGAGCATCGTCCCGGGGTCCGGCAGGCACGCGGTGAGCAGCAGCGCGCCCTGAGCGGTGAACGCGGCGTACACCGTGTCCAGCCGCGCGGCGACCGCGCCGACGTCGAAGGTGCAGCGCAGGGTGTCGTTGACGCCGACGACGACGGACACGACGTCGGGCCGCAGGGCGAGGCCGGCGGGCAGCTGCCGTTCCACCACGTCACGGGTCAGCGCCCCGCTGACGGCGAGGTTGGTGAACTCCACGGGCTCATCGGCGAGTCCGGCGGCCAGCAGCGCGGCCCACCCGCGCCACCCGGTGCCGACCGGATCGCCCACACCCTCGGTCAGCGAGTCGCCGAGGGCCACGAACCGGACACATGTCATGACACGGTCTCCGGCAGCACGGGGTGCGTGGGCAGCGGCGCGTCGTGCGCGGCCAGGAACGCCTCGACCGCCGCGTCCCAGCCGAAGCACTCCGCACGCGCGCGTGCCGCCTCTCGCCGCTCCGCCTCCCGGCGTCCGAGGAGGAGGGACACGGCGTCGGCGAAGGCGTCCCCGTGGTCGGCGGCGACGGCACCGGCGGAGCCGATGACCTCCGGCAGCGCCGACGACGCGCTCGCCACCACGGGCGTACCGCACGCCATCGCCTCCAGCGCGGCCAGCCCGAAGGTCTCGGCCGGTCCGGGCGCCAGACACACGTCGGCGGACGCCTGGAGGGCACCGAGCAGCCCGCGGTCGGCGACGTGGCCGAGGAAGGTCACCGGCAGCCCGCGCTCCCGCGCCCGCTGTTCCAGCCGCGGGCGCAGCGGACCGTCCCCGGCCACCACCAGCACCACCCGCTCGCCCCGCCGCCGCAGCGCCGCCAGCGCGTCGAGCGCCGTGCCGGGCCGCTTCTCCACGGACAGTCGGGAGCACATCACCAGCAGGGTCTCGTCCACGCGCGCGTGCCGGGCGCGCAGCCCGGGGTCACGCAGCGCGGGGTGCCGCGCCGTCAGATCGACGCCCAAGGGAGCGCGTACGACGTTGCGGGCCCCGATGCGGACGAACTCCCGTTCGGCGAACTCCGTGGTGCACACCACGCGCGCGTACGTGTGCGCCGTACGGATGTTGAGTGCGTCGGCGGTCCGCCGGGCCGCACCCTCGGGCAGCCCCCAGGTGCGCAGCACCCCGTCGGCGGTCTCGTGGGAGACCATCACGGCGGGGACCCTGGCCCGCCGGGCCCACTTCCCGGTCCAGCGCAGGGTGGTGCGGTCGGAGACCTCGAGGCGGTCGGGGGCCAGTTCCTCCAGCAGAGCGGCCGTGCGCCGCCTGTCGGTCAGCACGCGGTAGCCACCGGTGCCGGGCAGCACCGGCCCCGGGAGGGTGATGATCCGGCCCTGTTCGGTCTCCCGGTCGTCGGCGTGCTCGCCGGGGACGATGAGGACGGGGTCGTGCCCGGCGGACCGGTAGCCCTTGCCGAGCTCGCGCAGCGCGGTGCGCAGGCCGCCGGAGGCGGGTGCGACGAAGTTCGCGAGCCGGACGATCCGCAGCGCGCCGCTCATGCCGCCAGCACCGCCTTCCGGGTGGCGAGGACGTCCGTGTAGTGCCCGATCAGCCGGTCGCCCACGGCCGCCCAGGTGCGGCCCTCGACGGCCGCCCGCCCGGCGGCGCCGTACGCGGCCCGCAGCGCGGGGTCTGCGGACAGGGACCACACCGCGTCCCGTACGGCGGCGGCGTCGCGCGGCGGCACCAGCAGGCCGGTGCGCCCGTGGGCGACCAGGTCCAGGGGGCCGCCGGCGGCGGGCGCGACGACGGGGACGCCGCTCGCCATGGCCTCCTGCACGGTCTGGCAGAACGTCTCGAAGGGACCGGTGTGCGCGAAGACGTCCAGGGAGGCGAAGACGCGGGCGAGTTCGTCCCCCGTACGACGGCCGAGGAAGACCGCGCCCGGCAGCACCTGCTCCAGGCCGGGGCGGCTGGGGCCGTCCCCGACGATCACCACGCGCACGCCGTCCAGGCCGCAGACGCCGGACAGCAGCTCCACCTGCTTCTCGGGAGCCAGCCGCCCGACGTAGCCGACGATCAGCTCGCCGTCCGGGGCGAGTTCGCGGCGCAGTGCCTCGTCGCGCCGGTCGGGCCGGAAGCGGACGGTGTCCACGCCCCGCGGCCACAGGGTGACCCGGGGCACGCCGTGCGCCCGCAGGTCGCGCAGGGCAGCGCCGGACGGGGCGAGGGTGACGTCGGCGGCGGAGTGCACCGAGCGGATGCGCCGCCAGGCCGCCGCCTCGCCCGCTCCCATGTACGTGCGGGCGTAACCGGCGAGGTCGGTCTGGTAGACGGCCACCGCGGGGACGCCGAGGCGGGCGGCGGCGGCCATGCCCCGTACGCCGAGGACGAACGGGCTGGCCAGGTGGACGAGGTCGGCACGGTGCTCGGCGATCGCCGCGGCCACGCGCCGGCTGGGGAGGGCGACGCGGACCTGGGGGTAGCCGGGGAGCGGGAGGGAGGGGATCCGGACGAGGGGGCACGGCGCGGAGGTGTCCGCGCCGTTGCCGGGGGCGGTGGCCGGAGCGACGACCACGCAGTCGTGACCGCGGTCGACGAGGTGCCGGGCGGTCTGGAGCGTGCAGTGGGCCACGCCGTTCACATCGGGGGGAAAGGATTCGGTCACGATGACGACACGCATACCGGTGTTGTCGCCGGGCTGGACGTGCTCGCGTCAACGTCGATCTTTCGGGGCGGGGAACGTCCCATGAGCGTTGCCCTGCCCACCCGGGCGGGCCGACCCGCGGCCACGTCCGCCGTACCCGCGGGCCATCCGTCGTTCATACGGGAGGGCTGCCGCCCGGCATCACGGGAGGGGTGGCCTCCGCTCACCCGGCCCGGCCGCCTCGCCCCCGGGCGACGGGCAGGAACCGACTCGCACCGGGGCTCTCGCGCCGACGGCGGTACGGGCGTACGCGCCCCACTCCCGCCCGGACGGCCGCGGCCACCGTCCCGCCGGCCGCGCACTCGACGGGACCGCGCCACTTCCCCAGCCCCTCGCGGGCCCGCACCCACACCGACGGGCCGGATACCGGCCCGCCTGCACGACGCGACAGCCGGGCCCTCGGCGTCCCGCCCGCAACAGTCCGGCCGCCCCCTCACCGCGCCGCCGGGACCGGCCCCCGTGGCTCTCCCGGTCCGCTCACACCGCGGGCGCGTCCGGGCCGAAGCGGCTGCGCACGGCCGTCTGGACCTCGTCCTCCTCGGCCGGGTCGGCGGCCAGCCTGCGCAGGCGTTCGACGACGCGGTTGTCACCGGTCTCGGCGTGACGGGCGGCGAGTTCCCGGGTGGTCTCCTCGCAGTCCCACAGGCATTCGATGGCGAAGCCGGCGGCGAAGGAGGGGTCGGTGGCGGCCAGCGCCCGGGCGGCACGGCCGCGCAGGTGGGAGGAGGCGGTCTCGCGGTAGATGTGGCGCAGTACGGGGGCGGCGCAGGCGATGCCGAGCCGGCCGGTGCCGTCGACGAGGGTCCACAGGGTGGGCGCGTCGGGGCCCTCACCGCGGATCGCCTCCCGCAGGGCGGCGAGGACGAGGTCGCGGTCCTGCGCTCCGCCCCGGCAGGCCAGTACGCGCCCGGCGGCGGCGCCCAGGGCGTCGGGCCGGTGGACCCAGCCGCGCGCGCGGTCGACGGCGGCGAGGCTGCGCATACGCTCGAAGGCGGCGACCGCGCCCTCCACGACCGGTGTCGTGCCGGTGGCCACGGCACCCTCGATCAGGTCGAGGGCGTCCGGATCATTGCGGTCGGCGAGATAGCGAAGGGCCGTGCAGCGGGCGCCCTCGCCACCGGACCGGGCGGCCTCGACGATCTCGGGCCGGTCCTCCGGACCGGCGACGGCCGTGAGGCAGCGGGCGGCGGGCACATGGAGCGCCGCGCCACGCTCGACGCCCTGCTCGGCCCAGTCGAACACGGCCCGCACGCTCCAGCCCGGACGCGGTCCGGTGGGGCTCATCTGCCGCTGCCATCGGTCGAAACAGCCCGTCTCCTGGGCGGCACGCACGCGCGTGGCGATCGACTCGCGCGGATCGTCGGCCCACAGGCGCCAGGGCCGGGGTTCGAAGGCGTCACGGACGGCGACGGCCAGCTCGGCGTCGCCCTCGGCATCACGGGGGAAACGGGCGAGGACGGGCGCGGCCAGGGCCCGCAGGCCGGCGTCGTCGTCGCGCAGCGCCAGCTCGTCCAGGGCCCACGCCCAGTTGACGCCGTGGGCGGCGTACCTGCGCAGCAGCTGGAGCGCGTCCAGCCTGCCGTAGGAGGCGAGGTGGCCGAGGACCGCGAGGGCCAGCCCGGTGCGTGACTCGTCGGAGTCCAGCACGTCCTCGGGGTCGAAGAGGTGGGCCTCGATCGCGTCCAGCTCGCCGTTCAGGTCGAGGTAGAGGCGGGCGTAGTAGAGGGAGCGGTTCTCGACCTGCCAGTCGTGGCGGGGGTCGTGGAGCACACAGTGGTTCAGTGCCGCGAGCGCTTCGGCGCGCGGAGCGGTGAGCGCATGCAGCGTGCCGTCGCCGCGACCCCGCTGAAGCAGGCCGAGCAGCGTACCGCTGGGCGCTATGACCGGATCGAACATGGGAAACAGCCTCACATCAAGCGTCGACGCAACCGGGGAGCACGCGTTACCTGGCCGTGCGCCAACACGTCGAAGCGCCCGCCGTCTCTTGCTTGCTGAAGACCATGTTCCTCTGCCTCTCGTCGGTGGCCCTTGCGGGCCGTGTCACGGCCCGCGCGGTGCGGCAACACCTGCCCAGCCATCACGTCCGTGAACCACGTCGTCATGATGGCCCGGCGGTCACATCTGCCGCGACCGAAATTTCGGCGGCCCCGTACCGCCTCCCCCGTTTTTCGTGTTTCGCCTGGTCAGAATGGGCGGAGCGAGCCCGGATCAGGTCCGGTCCCGCGTCCGGTCACTGGGCGCCGAACAGCTCCAGGAGCTCGGTCCGGGCGAACATGCGCGCCGTGTCCACGGCCGACGGAGTACCGGCGGACGGGTCCGCGCCGGCCTCCAGAAGCGCCTTGGTCACTTCCGTCTCACCCTTGAAGGCGGCCCCGGCGAGCGGTGTCTGACCCCGGTCGTTGACGCGGTCGGCCTCGGCGCCACGCGCCAGCAGGGCGCGCACCGCGTCGGCGTGGCCGTGGTAGGCGGCCAGCATGACGAGGGAGTCGCCGCGGTCGTTGGTGAGGTTGGCTGGGACACCGGCGTCCACGTACGCGACCAGTTCCTCGGTCCGCCCCTGCCGGGCCAGATCGAAGATCTTGGTCGCCAGCTCCACGACCTCGGGGTCGGGGGCTTCACTCATCGGCCGGACCACCTCTCACTACGGACGTCGCACGGTGCGGACGTCGGGGACTGCGGGTGCGCACGACCGCGAGCGGTGCGGCCGTGCGAGTGAATCGCCAGGGTACTGGCTGGCACGACACCTGAGCCGAAGTGCCGGGGGTAAAGATCGGCAAGGACCCGGCCGCGCGCAACAGCACTGCTCAACCGGCCCATTCCCCCCTACCCCACCCGGGGCAACTTCGGCGAAATTCCCCCATTTGCACCTTTTATCGTACGGATACATCCTGTGAGCCTGGAAGTACTCATGGTGACTGTCCCCGCGAACCAGGAGAACTCACATGATCCTCTCGATCTCAGGCGTGGTCCTGCTCGGCATCGTCGTCTTCATCTTCTTCCGCAAGGACGGCCTCAAGGCCTCGCACGCGCTGGTCGCGGTCCTGTTCGGCTTCTACCTCGCGTCCACCGCCATCGCCCCGAGCATCAAGGCGGGCGGCGAGAGCCTGGCGGGCCTCCTCGGCGGAATCAAGTTCTGACGCCCCCCGCGACCCGCCCCACATCCGCACGTACGCACTCCCAGGAGGCAGCAGTGGCCCGGCGGCCCCTCCCCCGCATTCTGAGCAACGGCGGCGCACAGCTCGCCCGGAGCCGGGAGCTGGCCCGGACGGCGGCCGACAGCGCCACCGACGTCCTCCAGCCGCTGATCACGATCGGCCGCGGTCTGCGCCGACTGGCCGCGGCCGCGCGGCGCCGGTGGACCGAGACCCCCAAGGACCGGCGCGGCGCGCTGCTCTTCCTGGCGGCCTCGGTGGTCCTGGTCGTGGCGCTCGTGCCGTACGGCCCGCTGCTCGCCGTCATCACCCTGATGGCGGCGGCAGCCTGGCAGGGCAGGGACCGCACCCCGCCGGCACCGGAGGGCCCCGACGCCTCCCAGACCCAGCGCCTGCGGTCCCTGTACGAGGCCCTGGTCCCGTACTTCTCCCTCGCCGAGGACCCCGACCCCCTGTACGCCCACGGCGGCGCCTGGGAGAAGGCCTTCCCGGCGTACGACTTCGACGACGGCGGGCGTTTCGCCCACCTGGTGATCCGCTACCCCGCGTACTTCACCGACGGGGAGGCGGAGTCCCGGGCCCGCATCGAGCACCTGCTCACCGCCAAGGCGGGCCGGGGCCGGGAGTACCACTTCGCCTGGAACGAGGAGGCCAACCACCTCACCGTCGACGTGCTCGCGGCGCTGCCCACCGACATCGCCGCGCAGCGCTTCGTTACGGCGCCCGGCGAGACCGTCCTCGGCTTCACCGACCCGACCCGGGTCCAGCGCACCCTCCCGCTCACCCACGGCGAGGAGCAGCGGGACGTACCGCCGGTGGTCTGGCGCACCGGCATCCGCTCCACCGAGCCCCACCTGCTGGTCCTCGGACAGCCCGGCACCGGCACGTCCACCCTGCTGCGCTCGGTCGCCCTCCAGGCCCTGCACCACGGCGACCTGCTGATCGTCGACGGCGGCGGCACCGGCGAGTACGCCTGCCTGGTCGGCCGGGACGGGGTGCTGGCCGTCGAGTGCGGCCTCACCGGGGCACTGACCAGCCTGGAGTGGGCCGCCGCCGAGACGGAGCGCCGGCTGATCGCCGTCAACCGTGCCCGGCAGGAGGGCGAGGCGCCGCCCGACGACACCAGGAGGCCCCTCTGGGTCTTCCTGGACCGGCCCAGCGCCTTCTCCCACCTGGCCGCCACCGACGGCCGCAGGGACCCGCAGTCCCTGCTCCAGGTTCCGCTGCGGCACGGCCGCGCCGCGAACGTGACGGTGGTCGTCGCCGACCAGCTGGACGCCCTGGAGGGCCTCAGCGACGCCGTACGCCAGCACACGCGCGCGCGTGTCGTCCTCGGCCCGGCCACGACCGACGAGCTGACGGCCTCGCTCGGGGCTCCCCCGCACACCACGCCCGTCGATCAGGTCCCACCGGGCCGGGGGTACGCCCGCCTGGGCACGGGACCGGTGCACCGCCTCCAGGTGCCGGCCACACCGGACCCCTACGACGACGCGACGAGCGAAGCGCACCGCCGCGCGGTGCTCGACCTGCTTCCGCCGCGCACGACACCGGCGGACGGCGAGCGGGCCCCGTTGCCTGTGGAGGCCGAGGCGGAGGAGAAGATTTCCACCGAGAAGAAGACCGGGCCTGCCGAGCCCGAGCCGGAGGCGCACGGGGCGGACGCCGAGCCGACGCCGGTCGCGGTGGGGCCGGCGGCGCAGGAGGCGACCACGAGGGAAACGGCACCGCCGGAGCCGGAGACGGTCCCTGCCAAAGCGGTCGCGGCGGAGACCACCTGACGAACGACCACCGGGCCGGACCTCGTCCGGTCCGGGCCTGGATCGACCGGCGAACGTCGCCCCGTCCGGTCCGCGCCACCGCACCGGACACCGGGCCGTGCCGGGGGCCGGCCGAGCCACCAGTGCCTACCTCACCACCCGACCGCAGCGCCGGCGTCCTCGGGCACCGGCGTCCTCCCCCGCACGGGCCCGGACGAAGAGCGAGGCGGGACGGGACGGACCGGAAAAGAGGCGGACCGGACCGGAGGAAAGGAGTCCTCCGTCGCCCCTCCGCCCCAGCACCCGCACACCCCGCCCCGCCCAGCTCACGCCACGAACGTCCGCGGCGGCTCCCCGCCCCCGGCACCGCCGTTCTCCACCACCCGGGCCGCGGCGGCCAGCCGTACCGCCGCCTCCTCGGCCACCGCACCGCCGACGGTGAACGGCAGCCGCACATAGCCCTCGAAGGCCCCGTCGACCCCGAACCGCGGCCCCGACGGGACACGCACCCCGACCCGCTCCCCCGCCTCGGCGAGCCGGGAGCCCGAGAGGCCCCCGGTCCGCACCCACAGGGTGAGTCCGCCGCGCGGTACCTCGAAGTCCCAGTCGGGCAGCTCGCGGCGTACGGCGGCCACCAGCTCGTCCCGGTTCTGCCGGGCCTGCTCGCGCCGCACCTGGACGGCCTGCTCCCAGCCGCCGGTGCTGAAGAGCCAGTTCACGGCCAGCTGCTCCAGGACGGGCGTGCCCAGGTCGGCGTACGCGCGCGCGGCGACCAGGCTGCGGATGACGTCGGGCGCGGCGCGGACCCAGCCGATCCGCATGCCGGCCCAGAAGGCCTTGCTGGCCGAGCCGACGGTGACGACCGTGGACCCGGCCGGATCGAAGGCGCACACGGGGCGCGGCATCTCGACCTCGTCGTCCAGCCACAGCTCGCTCATCGTCTCGTCGGCGACGAGCACCGTCCCCGCCGAGCGGGCCGCGTCCACCAGTCGCCTGCGCTGGTCCTCGTCGGCGAGCGCGCCGGTGGGGTTGTGGAAGTCCGCGACGACGTACGCGATGCGCGGCGCCGCGTCGCGCAGCACCTGGCGCCAGCGGTCCACGTCCCAGCCGGTGAGCCCCTCGGCCATCGCGACGGGGACCAGGCGGGCCCCCGCCTCGCGCATCAGCTGGAGGATGTTGGCGTACGAGGGCGACTCCACGGCGATGCGCTCGCCGCGTCCCCCGAAGAGGTGGCAGATGGCGTCGATCGCACCCATCGCCCCCGTGGTCACCATGATCTGCTCGGGCATGGTCGGGATGCCGCGCGCCGTGTAACGCTCCGCGATCATCGCGCGCAGGGCGGGCAGCCCGGCCGGGTAGTCGCCGTGGGTGTGCGCGTAGGGGGGAAGTTCCTCCAAGGCCCCCTGTACGGCGCGGGTGAGCCAGGGCTCGGGTGCGGGGAGCGCCGCGCACCCCAGGTCGATCATCGAGCCGAGGGCCTCGGGCGGCAGCGGCTCGAGCCCCCGCGCGGGCAACGGGTTCCCGGCCGGCACGGCCGTCCAGCTGCCCGCGCCGCGCCGCGACTCCAGGAACCCCTCGGCGCGCAGAGCCTCGTACGCGGCGGCGACGGTGGTACGGCTGACGGTCAGGGCCAGGGCCAGCTCCCGCTCGGCGGGGAGCCGGGCGGCGACCGGTACCCGCCCCTCGAGCACCAGCAGCCGGATGCCGTCGGCGAGCGCCCGGTAGGCGGGCGGTCGGCGGGTGCCGGGCCCGGCGGGGCGGTCCTGCTGGGAGCCGAGCAGCCGCGCGAGCTGCCCCGCCCCCACGGCCGAAGTCCACTGCGCCACGGAAATCAGTCCACCTTCCCCGGATTGGCCATGGTTGGCCCTGCCTCTCAAGCCACAGGGTGTCATGAGCAGTCCACTACCACCACATGGGGGGCACGTCTTGTCCAGGCAACCCGGCCGGCGGCATCTCGCCCGGCGACTGACCCAGCTCTACGGCGGGCTCGTGCTCTACGGCGCCAGTTCCGCGCTGCTCGTCAGGTCCGGGCTGGGCCTGGAGCCGTGGAACGTGCTGCACCAGGGCCTCGCCGAGCGCACGGGCCTGTCGATGGGCGTGGTGCTGACGATCGTGGGCGCGGTGGTGCTGCTGCTGTGGATTCCGCTGCGCCAGCGGCCGGGCCTCGGCACGGTCTCGAACGTGCTGGTGATCGGCGCCGCGATGGACGCGACACTGGCCGTCGTGCCCGACGCCCACGGCTGGGCGCTGCGGATCGCCGCGATGGCGGCGGGCATCGTCCTGAACGGAGCGGCCACCGGGCTGTACATCGCCGCACGCTTCGGTCCCGGTCCGCGCGACGGACTGATGACCGGGCTGAACCGGCGCACGGGGCTGTCGGTGCGCCTGGTGCGCACGGCCGTCGAGATCACCGTCGTGGTCACGGGCTTCGCGCTGGGCGGCACGGTCGGCATCGGCACGATCCTCTACGCCGTGTCGATCGGCCCGCTCGCCCAGGTGTTCCTGCGCGCGTTCGCCGTCCCGGCGGCATCCGACGGCAGCACGGTGGTTGCCGCCGGTCAACCCGGGCGCGCGATACTGCGTCGGTGACCACCCCGACGCGCCACCCCCGCCACCCCTATCTGGACCACCCCGGACCGATTCCCTTCGCCCACCGGGGCGGTGCGGCGGACGGCCTGGAGAACACGCTGCGGCAGTTCCGCCGCGCGGTCGAGGCGGGTTACCGGTACATCGAGACCGACGTACACGCCACGCGGGACGGGAAGCTGGTGGCCTTCCACGACGCGACCCTGGACCGGGTGACGGACGGGGCCGGACGGATCGCCGACCTGACGTGGGAAAGGGTGCGCCGCGCGCGCGTGGCGGGCGAGGAGCCGGTGCCGCTGTTCGAGGAACTCCTGGAGGCGTTCCCCGACGTGCGCTGGAACATCGACGTGAAGGCGGAGCCCGCGCTGCTGCCCCTGCTGGACCTGATCGGGCGGACGGACTCCTGGGACCGGATCTGCGTCGGCTCCTTCTCGGAGGCGCGGGTGGTGCGTGCCCAGCGCCTGGCCGGTCCGCGCCTGGCCACCTCGTACGGCACCAGGGGCGTCCTCAACCTGAGGCTGCGCTCCTGGGGCGTCCCGGCGGCGCTGCGCCGCTCGGCGGTGGCCGCGCAGGTGCCCGAGACCCAGTCGGGCATCCAGGTGGTGGACCGGCGCTTCGTGCGCGCCGCCCACGCGCGCGGGCTGCAGGTGCACGTCTGGACGGTGAACGAGCCCGAACGCATGCACCGGCTCCTGGACCTGGGAGTGGATGGCATCATGACCGATCACATCGACACACTGCGCAAGGTCATGGAGGACCGCGGCGTCTGGGTCTGAGGACCCCGGCGCGGCCCCGGGGGCGGTGCGCGTGCACGGGGAAGCGAGGGCACGGGTGGGCACCGACACCCTGCGGACGGACGCGGCCGACGGGGCCGACGGCCGCCGTCGCGAACAGCGCGGCTGGTACTTCTACGACTGGGCGTGCTCGGTCTACTCGACGAGCGTGCTCACCGTGTTCCTGGGGCCCTATCTGACCTCGGTGGCGGAGTCGGCGGCGGACGCGGACGGATACGTGCACCCGCTGGGCATACCCGTGCGCGCCGGGTCGTTCTTCGCCTACTCGGTGTCCCTGTCGGTGATCGTGGCGGTGCTGGTGATGCCCCTGGTGGGCGCCGCCGCCGACCGCACGGGCCGCAAGAAGCCGCTGCTGGCCGCCGCCGCGTACACCGGGGCGGCGGCGACGACCGCCATGTTCTTCCTCGACGGCGACCGCTACCTCCTGGGCGGTCTGCTCCTGGTGGTCGCCAACGCCGCCCAGTCCGTGGCGATGATGCTCTACAACTCCTACCTCCCCCAGATCGCCCCGCCCGAGGAACGCGACGCTGTCTCCTCGCGCGGCTGGGCCTTCGGCTACGCGGCCGGTGCGCTGGTCCTGGTCGCGAACCTGGTCCTGTACACCGCCCACGACTCCTTCGGACTGTCCGAGAGCGCGGCGGTCCGCATCTGCCTGGCCTCCGCCGGACTGTGGTGGGGCGCCTTCGCGCTCATCCCGCTGCGGCGGCTGCGCGACCGCCGCGCTCCGGCCGAGGAGGGCTCCGCCCTGCCCGGGTTCCGGCAGCTCGCCGCGACCGTCCGCGACATGCGGCGCCACCCGCTCACCCTGGCCTTCCTGCTGGCGTACCTCGTCTACAACGACGGCATCCAGACGGTGATCTCCCAGGCGTCCGTCTACGGCTCCGAGGAACTGGGGCTCGGTCAGTCCACGCTCATCGTGGCGGTACTGCTGGTCCAGGTGCTCGCGGTGGCGGGCGCGCTGGCGCTGGGCCGGCTCGCCCGGACGTACGGGGCCAAGCGCACGATCCTCGGATCGCTGGTCGCCTGGACCGTCACCCTCGCGGCCGGGTACTTCCTGCCGGCCGGGGCGCCGGTGTGGTTCTTCGTGCTGGCCGCCGGCATCGGGCTGGTCCTCGGCGGCAGTCAGGCGCTGTCCCGCTCCCTGTTCTCCCATCTGGTCCCGCCCGGCAAGGAGGCCGAGTACTTCGCCGCGTACGAGCTGAGCGACCGCGGGATGAGCTGGCTGGGGCCGCTGCTGTTCGGGCTCACCTACCAGCTGACCGGAAGCTACCGCGACGCGATCATCTCGCTGGTGGCCTTCTTCGTCATCGGTTTCGTGCTCCTCGCGCGGGTGCCGGTGCGGCGGGCGATCGGCGACGCGGGCAATCCGGTACCCGAAAGGATTTAGCACTCGGCGCGAAAGGGCTGTAGTGTACGCGTTTGGCCTGCCAGGCGTACCGTTACTGCGCGTCAAAGGTGCCGAAACGCTATGTCGCATCTGCTAGCAGAGGTGACAAACCGGACGTCGGCGGGTACTGCACTGGTTGCAAGGCTGCGACTGCGACGGCGACGCAGACGCCCGGATCGGGAGTCGGGACGGGAATCTTTACCGCCGCCCGGACGTTGACCGGATGACGACGACAGCGACACCTGTCCTGTGGGCGACAAGCCCGGGAGGCACGATTCATGAGTGAGCGAGCTCTTCGCGGCACGCGCCTCGTGGTGACCAGCTACGAGACGGACCGCGGCATCGACCTGGCCCCGCGCCAGGCCGTGGAGTACGCATGCGAGAAGGGGCATCGATTCGAGATGCCCTTCTCGGTCGAGGCGGAGATCCCGCCGGAGTGGGAGTGCAAGGTCTGCGGGGCCCAGGCACTCCTGGTGGACGGCGACGGCCCTGAGGAGAAGAAGGCCAAGCCCGCGCGTACGCACTGGGACATGCTGATGGAGCGGCGCACCCGCGAGGAGCTCGAAGAGGTCCTCGAGGAGCGGCTGGCCGTTCTGCGCTCCGGCGCGATGAACATCGCGGTGCATCCGCGAGACAGCCGCAAGAGCGCCTGACAATGGTGCGTTACGGGAAACCGTAGGCGACACAGATCGAACACCGCGGGTGCCGTACGTGGATCTCACGTGCGGCACCCGCGGTTTCGGTGTGTCCGTTTTCGGTGTGCCCCTTTTCGCCGTGTCCGCAGCAGCGCGGCGGCCGGCGCGCGGAGCAGCTCAGTGCGTCAGCGGCGGGCGGGGGTCCCGCGGGGCGTCGCCCGGCTCGTCCCGTACGACCTCACCGTGGACGACCTTGCCGTCCGGCTGGTGCATGCGCGCCTGGCGGAAGGCGTCGCCCAGCGTGCCCGGGCCCGCCTCGCGGAGCTTGCGCTCGAACGTCCGCTCCGCGTACCGGCTCACGGCCTTCTGGACCGGCGGCAGCAGCATGAGCAGGCCCAGCGCGTCCGAGATCAGGCCGGGGATGATGAGGAGCAGTCCGCCCAGCATCATCAGGCCGTTGCCCTCGCTGTTGCCGCCCGGCCGGGCTCCGGGCATGACGCCGGACTGCTGCTGTTGCACGGTCTCCTGGAGATTGCGGAAGGCCCGGCGGCCCGCCGCCTTGATCACTACGGAGCCGAGGACGACGCCCGCCACCAGCAGCAGGAAGACCACGAACCCGCTGGAGGCGCCCGCGACCACGGTCAGCAGCCAGATCTCCAGCACGAGCCACGCGGCGATGCCCAGCGGCAGGTACGTACGCAGCTTGGAGCGCGGGGGCCGGGCGGGGGACCTGGGGGTCTGAGCGCCAGTCGTCATGCTCCCAGTGTGCCTGGTCGCGGCTCAGAGCGGCATAAGGGGACGATCAGGCCGCCCCGTCGGTCAGGCCCTCTCTTCGATCAGACCCTCTCGCCGGTCAGGCCTTCTCGTCGGTCGCCGGTGTCGACTTGTCGCCCGGCTCGACGACCGGCGGTCCGGCCGCAGGCGCGTCCGCCGCCCGGTCGGGCTGCCGGTCGCGGCCCAGGACCTTGCCGACCCGCTCCCCCACGCCCCATGTGGTGACCCGCCAGAGCGCCTCCACGAGGATGTCACGGCTCATCTTGGAGTCGCCGTGCTCGCGCTCGACGAACGTGATCGGCACCTCGACGACGTGGTAGCCGGCCTTGATCGCCCGGCGGGCGAGGTCGACCTGGAAGCAGTAGCCCTGGGAGGCGACCTCCTCCAGGCCGAGTCCTTCCAGCGTCTCGCGCCGGAAGGCCCGGTAGCCGCCGGTGATGTCCCGCAGCGGCAGGTCGAGTGCGAGGCGCGAGTACATGCTGCCGCCGCGGGAGATGAACTCGCGGGACTTGGGCCAGTTCACCACCCGGCCGCCGGGCACCCAGCGGGAGCCGAGCACCAGGTCGGCCCCCTTGAGCGCGGTCAGCAGGCGGGGCAGTTCCTCGGGCTGGTGGGAACCGTCGGCGTCCATCTCGATCAGCACGCCGTAGCCGTGCTCCAGGCCCCAGCGGAAGCCCGCGAGGTAGGCGGCACCCAGCCCTTCCTTGCCCTTGCGGTGCAGGACCTGGACGTGGTCGTCCCCGGCGGCCAGCTCGTCGGCGAGCTTGCCGGTGCCGTCGGGGCTGTTGTCGTCGGCCACGAGCACGTGCGCCTCGGGGACCGCCTCGCGCACGCGCGCGACGATCGCCTTGATGTTCTCCGCCTCGTTGTAGGTCGGGATGATCACCAAAGCCGTACCCAGGGGACCGAACCGCCTCCCCTGCCCCGCCGCTGCGGGCGTCCCGTCGCCGTCGTTCACCGCTGTCCCTTCGTGTCCGTACGCAGAGGACCACCATAATGGCCGCGGCCTGCGGTGACGTGACAGGACGTCCGCAAGGGGTGTCGTTTTCCCGGAAGCGGGGTAGGGATAGGCGATTCGGGACCGTTTGCGCGGCGGATGGGGGCCCGGCGCCCTTCGGGCCGACCTGGGACCCGCCGGCTGCGGGTCGACCTAGGCCGTTGTCTACTGAGCGCCCGGGCCCCACCCGGGTCACACCTCCCGACCGGCCGGAACGTTCCGTCGTCGCGGCGCGAGCGCTGAGCCTGGCTCCCAGTGACGGTGCCCCGGTGCGGCACACCGTCCCTGACCCAGCGGCGCCGCGACGCGCGCGCGGAGGATTCCCCGGTCGGGCGTCCGGTGGTGGACTCCGCCGAACCTACCGGCCCCCCGCCGTCGCCTGTCAACAGTCGTTCTACCTGCGGCTTCCCCGCCAATGCGCAGGTCAGGGCGGAGGATGCGCAGGTCGCGGACGGGAGAAGATCATCGCCCCGTCGGCCGCGTGGATCACTCGCCCGGCCGTACGAACACCGTCCGGCCGCCCACCACGGTGCGCAGACAGACGGGCAGGTCACCGCCCGGGGACAGGTCGGGCAGGCCCGGGGTGCCGGAGCGGGGGTCGGTCGACCAGCGGGCCACCCGGTCGTCGGGGGCCTGGACCACGAGCTCGCCGGTGCGCCACACGGCGTAGTCGGCGGGTGCGCCCGGCACCAGGACGCCCGCGTCGTCGCGTCCGACCGCCCGCCAGCCGCCGCGCGTGTGCGCGGTGAAGGCCGCGCGGACGGAGATCCGGTGCTCGGGCGTGCGGTGGAAGGCGGCGGCCCGGACGGTGCCCCACGGGTCGAGGGGCGTGACCGGGCTGTCGGAGCCGAAGGCGAGCGGGACCCCGGCGCGCAGCAGGGCCGCGAAGGGATTGAGGGTACGGGCCCGTTCGGCGCCCAGGCGCTGCGCGTACATGCCGTCCTCGCCACCCCACAGGGCGTCGAAGGCGGGCTGGACGGAGGCGGTCAGGCCCAGCTCGGCGAAGGCCGCGACGGACTCGGGGGTCATCATCTCCGCGTGCTCGACGCGGTGGCGGGCGGCGCGGACCCGGGCGAGGCCGACCTTGTCGGCGGCGGCGCGCACGCCCTGGACCACGGCGGTGACGGCGGCGTCGCCGATGGCGTGGAAGCCCGCCTGGAGACCGGCCTCCGTGCAGGCGACGACGTGTGCCGCGACGGCGGCGGCGTCCAGGTAGGCGGTGCCTGTGTGGCCGGCGTCGGCGTACGGCTGGTGGAGGCAGGCGGTGTGCGAGCCGAGGGCGCCGTCGAGGAAGAGGTCGCCGGCGGCGCCGACCGCGCCCAGCTCCCGCGCCTTGTCGACGTCCTGTTCGGCCCAGTAGCCGATCACGCGCGGGCCGGTCCCCTCGGCCGCCAGTCGCAGCAGTCCGGTGAGGTCGTCCTCGGAGGAGATCTCCGGGCCCGCGCACTCGTGAACGGTGCCGATGCCGAGGGAGGCGGCGTGCGCGAGGGCGGCGCGCTGGGCCTCGGTGCGCTGCGCGGGGGCGACCGCACCGAGGGCTGCGGCGCGCACGGCGTGGTGGGCTTCGGCGGTGAGGGGGCCGTCCGCGCGGGTGACGTCACCGGGGACCAGGTCGAGCAGGGCGGTGGTGACGACGGCCGAGTGGACGTCGATACGGCTGAGGTAGAGGGGACGGCCACCGGTGGCCGCGTCCAGCTCGGCGCGGGTCGGGGGCTGCCCGTCGGGCCAGCGGGAGGCGTCCCAGCCGTGGCCGAGGAGCACCCGGTCGTCGGGGCGGGCCGCCGCGAAGTCCCGTACGAGGGCGAGGGCGGCCTCCCGGGTGGGGGCACCGGACAGGTCCAGGCCGGTGAGGGCGAGGCCGGTGGAGGTGGTGTGCACGTGTGCGTCGGTGAACGCCGGGGTGACCAGGGCACCGTCCAGGTCGATCACCTCGTCCACGCCGTCCGCGAAGGCGTCGGCGGCGCCCTCGGAGCCGACCCAGGCGACCTGGCCGCGTTCGACGACCATCGCCGTCGCGAAGGGATCGGCGGGACTGTGGACCTCGCCGCGGCGCAGCAGGACGGTCGTGGACGGGGTGGTGGTCTCACTCATGGTCACCAGTCTCGCCCCTCGCGGGGCGCGCCCGGCACGCAGGTCACCCCGGTACGGGGCAGGGGCACCCGGCCCGGCCGGCGCCGACGCGGGACCCGACCGGCACGACGCCCGTCGGACCCGGGCCCCGTGGGACCGGGGGCCGTCAGACCCGAGGCGGCCGGGCCTCGTACGGCGTGGACAGCACCACGGTGGTCCGGGTCGAGACACCGGCCAGGGAGCGCACCCGGGCGAGGAGGTTCTCCAGCTCGTGCGGGGTCGACACGCGCACCTTGAGGATGTAGTTCTCGTCGCCCGCCACGCTGTGGCAGGCCTCGATCTCCGGGACGCCTGCCAGGCGGTCCGCGATGTCGTCGGGAGCGCTGGGGTCGAACGGTTTCACGGAGATGAAGGCGGTCATCGGCAGCCCGACCGCCTCCGGGTCGACCACCGCGGCGTAACCGCGGATGACACCGCGCTGCTCCAGCCGCCGCACCCGCTGGTGCACGGCCGACGTGGACAGGCCCGTGGCCTTGCCCAGGTCCGTGTAGCTCATCCGCCCGTCCTTGACGAGCAGCTGCACGATCTGTCGATCCAGCTCCTCCATGGCGCAAGAACCTACAGTGCGGTTGATCTCCTCGGATACCCGAGCACTCCAGGTCATGCCCGGTTCGTGATGTGACGGGGAGCCGGCCGGCGGCGGGGCGGTAACACACCGTCCGGGGCACCTGCGAGCGGCATGTGACGAAGACCACACCTCTCGGGCGGTCTCCGTGATGTTCTCGTGATTACCCCGAAGGGGGGACGGGAAGTGCTTGCTGTGGTCGAGGCCGCAGTGCCGTCACGGCCCAGCCCGAGGGGGAGAATCCCATGCAGAGTCTTAAGCGCCCTGGTCGCACCGCGCCCAAGCGGCAGCAGCCGGTCGTCGAGCCCGTATCGGAGGGCGTCGAACCCGACGCCTTCGACGACGAGGAGCTCGACACCTACGACACCTTCGAGATGTACCGGGTGATCTGCCCGGACTGCGCGCAGCCGATCGCGCTGCTGGCGGACGAGGAGGAGCTGCCGGAGCACGCGCTGTGCGCCTCGCCGTGGAACCCGTTCGGGCTCACGGTCTGCGCCGGCACCGGCCGCCGGGCCACCGAGGCCCGTCCGGCGGACGAGTCCTTCCGGCCCCACGAGCAGGACACCGCCCTGCTGTTGACGCTCCCCCAGGGCCTCGACTGGCGGACGCAGCCCTTTTCCCACGTCGGCGGCCCGGGCTCGCGCCCGATGCGGGTGCCGACGATGCGCCGCGAGGCGGCCTAGGACTCGGTTCCGGCCGGAACACGGTTCGGCCCGGGACACGGGCGGATCCAGGACAGGGGTTTCGGCGCGTCGCCCGCAGCAGTCGGGCGGGCGGCGGCCGGCCACACGTCGGACAGGGCGCGGCAAGGGCGGATCGGTGCCGGACGCCCGCGAACTCACTCTCGATTTCGCGGGCCGGTGACCTGTACCCGCATTGCCGCGTTGCCCTGGTATGACCCCCACGTACTCGGCGACCGGGCCTCGGCGCCGCGTGTTCGTCCCGGTGCCCGCCGGTCCGGTTCCGCCGGCTCCGCAGCTCCCGGACCCGCCGATCTACCGTGAGCTGATGCGCACCTGGGCCGACCGCGGCCGCACCCTGCCGGGTCGCGACGACCCCGAGTGGGTGAGGCTCGCGGCACCCCCGCGCGGTCTCGGGGGGTTCTTCACCACCGGTGACTTCCGTGTCACCGGTGACCTCAGCGTCCCTCGGGACCCGCGAGATGACGGGCGATGACCATCCGCTGGATCTGGTTGGTGCCCTCGACGATCTGCAGCACTTTGGCCTCGCGCATGTAGCGCTCGGCCGGGAAGTCCGCCGTGTAGCCGTAACCGCCGAGGATCTGCACGGCGTCGGTGGTGACCCGCATCGCCGTGTCGGTGCAGTGCAGCTTGGCCATGGCCGCCTGTTTGGCGAACGGCAGCCCGGCGTCGCGCAGCCGTGCCGCCGTCAGGTACAGGGCGCGGCCGGCCTCGATCTGGGTCGCCATGTCGGCGAGCATGAAGCGCAGCCCCTGGAAGTCGGCGATCGGCCTGCCGAACTGCCGCCGCTGCCCCGCGTACGACAGGGCTTCGTCGAGGGCCGCCTGGGCCACGCCGACGGCGCAGGCCGCGATACCGAGTCGCCCGGAGTCGAGCGCGGACAGGGCGATCGCGAAGCCCTGGCCCTCGTCGCCGATGCGCCGGGCGTCGGGCACCCGCACGCCGTCGAGGTGGACCTGCGCGGTGGGCGAGCCCTTGAGCCCCATCTTCTTCTCCGGCACCGCCGCGCTCAGCCCCTCGGCGTCACCGGGGACCAGGAAGGCGGTGATGCCGCGCGGGCCGTCCTCCCCCGTACGGGCCATGACCGTGTAGAAGTCGGCGATGCCGCCGTGCGTGATCCACGCCTTGGTGCCGTCGATCACCCAGTCGTCGCCCTCCCGCACCGCCTTGGTGCGCAGGGAGGCGGCGTCCGAGCCCGAGGCGGGCTCGGAGAGGCAGTAGGCGCCGAGCAGGCCGCCGCCGAGCATCGCGGGCAGGTGCTCGGCCTGCTGCTCCTTGGTGCCGTAGGCGGCGAGCGCGTAGGAGGCGAGGGTGTGGACGCTGACGCCGAGGCCGACGGTGAGGCGGGCCGCGGCGAGCTCTTCGAGGACCTGGAGGTACACCTCGTACGGCTGGTCACCGCCGCCGTGCTCGGCGTCGTACGGCAGGCCGAGCAGGCCGGATTCGGAGAGCAGGGCGAAGACCTCGCGCGGGAAGCGTCCCGCGTCCTCCTCCTCGGCCGCGCTCGGGACGATCTCACGCTGCGCGATGTCGCGGACGAGTGAGATCAGGTCCCGTGCCTCGTCCGTGGGCAGTTGCCGGTCCACCGGCTGCGGGGCGCGGTCGGGCATGGCGACGCTCTCCTCCCTGTCGGGCACATCGGCGGACGTGCGCCTTGGGTGGAGGCGGTTCCGCCGGCTCTGTTCGGCCTGGCCGATGCTCGCACTCCCGGGTCGCAGGAGCGGCTGACCAGCGGCTGTGCGCTGTGAGTATGCCCGATCGGAGGCATGGCGTCACCAGTTAACGACCGCTTACTTCAAGAAGGTGCCCGGCGACTCCCGGAAGGCCGTGTTCCGCCACCCGGACACGAAGTTGGTCCGCACCATTGACCCGACTGGTCTAGTCCTTCTACGGTGACGGCCCGAACGCCCTTACCGCGTTCATGCCAATCGGAGCGCGTTCCCTCTTCCCCCCCCACGAGGAGACACCCGATGCACGTCCCGCACCTCCCCCGCGCCCACTCCCTCCGGACGCTCCTCTCCGCGCTGTGTGCCGCCGCCCTCGGCGCGGGGCTGCTGGCCGGCGCCGGCCCGACCGCGGCCACCGCGGCACCGGCGGCGCCCGACACACAGGCCGCGCGGACCTCACAGGCCGCGGCCGGCTCGAAGGTCGTCGGCTACTTCACCGAATGGGGCACCTACGACCGCGAGTACCACGTCAAGAACATCGAGACGTCCGGCTCCGGAGCCGAGCTGACCCACATCAACTACGCCTTCGGCAACGTCACCGGCGGCAAGTGCGCGATGGGCGACGCGTACGCGGCCACCGACCGGGCGTACACCGCCGCCGAGTCCGTCGACGGGGCCGCCGACACCTGGGACCAGCCCCTGCGCGGCAACTTCAACCAGCTGCTCAAGCTGAAGAAGCAGCACCCCGGCCTCAAGGTCCTCTGGTCCTTCGGTGGCTGGACCTGGTCCGGCGGCTTCGCGGAGGCCGCGAAGAACCCGGCCGCCTTCGCCCGGTCCTGCCACGACCTGGTCGAGAACTCCGAGTGGGCCGACGTCTTCGACGGCATCGACATCGACTGGGAGTACCCGAACGCCTGTGGGCTGACCTGCGACACCAGCGGCCGGGATGCCTTCCCGGAGCTGATGAAGGCCCTGCGCGCCGAATTCGGCCCGGACTACCTGGTCACCGCGGCGATCACGGCCGACGCGACCACCGGCGGCAAGATCGACGCGGCCGACTACGCGGGGGCGGCGCAGTACGTCGACTGGTACAACCCGATGACGTACGACTTCTTCGGCGCCTGGGACGCCGCCGGCCCGACCGCCCCGCACTCGGCGCTGACCTCGTACGCCGGCATTCCGAAGGAGGGCTTCCACACCTCGGCGACGATCGCGAAGCTCAAGGGTCTCGGCATTCCGCCCTCCAAGCTCCTGCTGGGACTCGGCTTCTACGGCCGCGGCTGGACCGGTGTCACCCGGGCGGAGCCGGGCGGCACCGCGACCGGCCCGGCGAAGGGCACCTACGAGAACGGCATCGAGGACTACAAGGTGCTGAAGACCAGCTGCCCGGCGACCGGCACGGTGGCCGGCACCGCCTACGCCAAGTGCGGCGGCGACTGGTGGAGCTACGACACCCCGGAGACCATCGCGACCAAGATGGCGTACAAGAACGAGCAGGGGCTGGGCGGCACGTTCTTCTGGGAGTTGAGTGGTGACACCGCGAACGGTGAGTTGATCAAGGCGATCGACTGACCCTGCGCCACGGGGGGCGGAAGGGCGGAGGCCGGCTCGGGTCCCCGCCCTTCCGTCTGTCCCGGCGGGCCTTTCGTCAGTCCCGGCGGGCGGCGGCCGGGGCCGGGTAGGCGGGGTCCAGTTCCTCGATGGCGCGCAGCGTGCCGCCGAGCGACTTCACCAGGAGATCGCGCATGGTGTCGCGGGGCAGTTCGGGGCGGCCGATCCAGTCCAGGGTGGCGCCCTCGACGCCGCATACCCAGGCGAGCAGACCCATCCGGGCCAGCGCACCGATGTCCGAGCGCCCGTACGCGCCCTCGGCGATGGTGACGACGATCGCCTCGCGCACCCCGTCCCGGACGGCGTGCACCTCGGCGTCGAAGCCGACGCCGCCGCTGACGATCGTGCGGTAGGCGGCCTGATGGTGCTCGGCGTAGCGCAGGTAGCCGTCGATGGTGCGGTGAACGCGGTCCACCTGCGGCAGTTCGGTGCCGCCCGCGGCCGTGGTGACCAGGTCCGCGACGGAGTCCTGGATGATCGCCAGGTAGTAGCCGCGCTTGGACTGGAAGTAGTAGTAGATCAGCCCCTTGGCGACATGCGCCTGACGGGCGATGTCGTCCATCGACAACGCGTCGTACGACGTGTCGGCGAACAACTTCCGCCCGATGGCGATCAGTTCGGCGCGACGTGCCAGCGAGCGCTCGGTGCCGCGCGCCCGGGGACGGACGTCGGCGCGCTGTTGACTGATATTCAATTTCGACCCTGGTCTCCTACGGGGGGCAGGACACCCGCAGTATGGCAGGTCGGATGGTGGGGCAGGTCACACGAGGGTCACGTCACAGCAGGCCCAACTGGACCACGAACATCGCGAGCACCACGACGAGGGTCCAGCCCATGACGTGCTCGAGGATCTTCGGACCGTCGTCCTTGGGGCCGCCGGTACGGACGCGGGCGGCGGTGGCGCTGTGTGCGGTCATGGCTTCTCGCTGATCTCGGGCGTGCGGTGGACTCCCCCGGCTCCCCCGTCGGGCCTCTGGCGGCCCGCTCCCCCGGGAACCCTGTCCACCTTGCCACCGTGAGCGGCTTTCGCGGCGGAGACGTTGGTCACAGCGAGGCCCCCGGCAGCCGTGCCGGGGGCCGTCGTCAGGGCGGCGATCAGCGCACGCCCACCGCCGCGAGCGCCTTGCGCTGGCGCGGGCCGGGGTGCGCGGGGAAGTACAGGTAGCAGACGCCGCCGGTCCCGGAGACGACCTTGCCATTGGCGTTGTACCGCTTGGTCCTGAGCCAGATGTTCTCCCACTCGCGCCGCTTGTAGACCCGGCGCACGGCCTCGTTGTCGTCCGACGCCGGGTCGTTGGCGATCACGTCGCCCTCGGCCGTGAAGCCGATCACGGTCATCAGGTGGCCCGAGGTGCCGTAGCCGGCCCCGGTCAGCTCCTCCGCCAGGAAGGACTGGGACGTTATGGCGGGGATCCCGGCCGCGATCAGCGTCTCCAGGTCGGTGAGGGAACCGAGGCGGGTGACCACGCCCTGGAGGTCCTTGAACGTGGCCGCGTAGGCGGCGTTGAAGGGCCAGTTGCCGCAGCCGGCGTACTGGTAGTCGTAGGTGTACCGGGCCGCGTGGCAGACCTGCGGGTCGGCGTAGGAGGGGTCGACCCAGGCGAGTTGCTCCTCGGTGAGCCGGCCGCCCCAGTACTCGATGATCATCTGCGAGGAGGTGGGGCTGCACCAGGCCTCGCCGCCGTTGTCGTACTCGGGGTACTGGCCCTTGTGGATCTCCTGGGAGTAGCGCGGGACGCGCAGTTCCCGGGCGAGCCCCGGGGTGGAGGCCGGGACGGTGAAGCGGTCGGGGACGTCCGAGCCCATCGCGCCGAGCCGCCACACGGTGGGCGTGGCCTTCGTGCCGGGACGGCGGTACAGGGTGAGCCGGAGCCGGTAGGAGGCCAGGCGCAGGCCGGTGGAGGCGTCGTCGATGGAGAAGGTGTCCGTCCAGACGCTGCTCCGGCCGTCGCCCTGGTCGTCGACCGAGGTGCGCCGGATGTCCTGGTCGCCGTCGCCCGCAGCCCAGCGGCCCATCACGTACCGGGGCGTCTCCGTGCCGTCGGAGTAGGTCCCCTCGAGCTCGACCTGGATCCAGGTGCCGGCCGGGGTGTGCGCGTTCCAGGAGGCGATGACCTCGGTCGCGGGCACGGCGAGCCGGTGGACCGGCGAGGTCCAGGTGGCGTACTCCCAGCTGGCGGTCCTGCCGGTGTGCGGGTCGGTGTAGTCCGCGGTGCCCGCCGGGGCGCCGATCACGACGCCGGCCCGGTCGCCCGCGACGGGGCGGACGCCTCGCGCGGTCCCGCGGCGCCAGTCGCGGAAGGTGGTCCAGGCGCGGTAGTCGGCCTGCCGGCCGGGGGCGGGGTCGGAGCCCGCCGGGCCACCGCCCGTGCCGGGCGCGGCTTCGGCGGTGGCCGGGACCGCGCCGCCGGCCACGGCGGCGGCCACCGCGGCGGCCAGGACGGTTCTGCGGGACGGCTGTTCGGCTCTGCTCATGGGTGGAAGACCCCCAGGTGTCCGAGTCGGGCGGGTCCGTTGCACGGTCGTGGGCCAACTATGGCCGCAGGCGCCCGCTCCTGCCAGCACTTGTGCGCTCGCCACGCCATGAACATTGGTGTCGACCAGTGGCGCGGACCGGACGGACCCGCGGACCGGACCGGCCGGAGAAGAGCCGGGACCGGCCGGACAGGAGTCGGGACCGGCCGGACAGGAATCGGGACCGGCCGGGACGACGCGGCCCGATCGGACGCGGTTAGAGTGCGGGCGAACGCCGTCCACCCCTTCGCGCCGCCCGGGAGCCCCCATCCACGACCTCGCAGCCCTGCTCCGCGGACTCCCCCCTTCCTGCGGTCCCGTGCGCCTGATCGGCGTCGACGGGCACGCCGGTTCCGGGAAGTCCACCTTCGCCGGCCGGCTGGCCGCCGAGCTGGACAGTGCGCCGGTGCTGCATCTCGACGACATCGCCAGTCACGACGAGCTCTTCGACTGGACCGGACGGCTGCTGAGCCAGGTGATCGAGCCCTTGCGGCGCGGCGAGACGGCGCGCTACGCCCCCTACGACTGGCGGGCCCGGCGCTTCACCGCGCCCCGCCCCCTGCCGCCGGCCCCGGTGGTCCTCGTCGAGGGGGTGGGCGCGGGGCGGGAGGCGCTGCGCCCGCATCTGGCCCGGCTGTTCTGGATGGAGTTGCCCCGCCAGGAAGCGTGGGCGCGCGGGCGGGAGCGCGACGGAGCGGAGCAGCGGACGTTCTGGGACGGGTGGATCCCGGCGGAGCGCCGGCACTTCGCCGCCGACCCGTCGCGCCCCTTCGCGCACCTTCTGGTGCGGCAGGGTGAGGAGGGGTACGAGGTACTGCCGGGGCCTGCGGGATGCGCCTCCCCACCCTGGTTCCTCACTCAGGGTGACGGACCGTCCGCAATGTGCTGAACTCGTGAAGATCGCCGAGCCGCAACGGGCCGGAGTGCCCCAACTGCGCTTGACCCAGGGCCCGTACAGGTCTTACGTTCTGAATGTGCGGCCGTTCGAAGCCGCCCGCAGACACGAAGCCCCCGGTTGTTCCCCCGTGACCGGGGGCTTCGTTCTGCCCTGAGCGCGTTTCGCGGCTGCTCCGTGACGCTGTCCGCTCACCCTCTGTGACGCTTCCTCGTGCGCCCCGCGCGCTCCCACCTCGTGGAACGAGGGGCCCCGGCACCCTTCGGAGGGAAGACCCCCGCGGGTACGATGCCCTCGGTGCGACCCGGGGCGCGGCTGCCACGCGCACCTTGCAACTCCGGCCCGCGGCAGAGCCGTTGGCCGAGGCGGCCGGCGGGCGACGGCTCGGCGGCATACCGACGGGGGCACGGTACGTGGGGGACGGGATGGACTTCGGCACGCAGGGGCCGCAGGCCCCGGCCGACCTCGCCTGGCTGCGCGGCGTGGACGCCTACACCATGGGGGCCTATCCGCAGGCGGAGGAGGAGTTCCGGACCGCGGTACGCATCGATCCCGCGATGGCCGACGGCTGGCTGGGCCTGCACGCGCTGCGCGTCGACACCACCAACGCCCTGCTCAGGATGTTCCGGCACCGCGAGCGCTTCGGCGAGCAGCGCGCCCGTCATCGCCGTACCCTCAACTCCTGGTACTGGTTGGGCTGGTGGGTGCAGCCCGTGCTGGAGAGTCCCCGCGACCTGCTGCTCGCGCACGCCTCCCACTGGCTGGACGGCCGCCATGTCCCGGAGCTGGACCGGGCCCTGGCCGGGCTGCCGCCCGTGGACACCGACCCCCAGGTCCGCTTCCTGCACGCCTGCCGGGCGTACCTGGTCAAGGACTGGGAGCAGCTAGTCCGGCACACCGACCCGCTGCTCGGTGATCCCCTGCTGGGCATCGAGGCCGGTCTGTTCAGCGGCATGGCCCGGGTCCGGCTGGAGATGTACGGGCAGGCCGAACCGCTGTTGTCGGCGGCCCTGATGAGGTGCCGCAGCGAGCAGCCGCAGCGCAAGGAACTGCGGTACTGGCTGGCGCGGGCGCACGAGGGCACGGGCCGCAGCGCCGCCGCGCTGCCGCTGTACCGGGCCGTGCACCGGGTCGACCCGGCCTTCATGGACACCTCGGCCCGGCTGGCCGCGATCTCCGAGGGCGACGGCTACGACGACGCCGCCGACCTCTCGGGGCAGGCGCAGGCCGTCCTGGGCCCGGACGGCCTGGACGGGCCCGACGGGCTCGATCCCCTCTCGGACGCCGAGGAGCGCGACCTGAAACTGTCCGTCCCCGATCCCGGACTGTCCGCCCCGCTGCCCTCGCTGACGGGACCGCAGGTACGGGAGAAGACCGACGGGCCGGACCCTTCGCTGCCCACCGGCCCCACCGACCCGGCACTCCTGGAGGAGGCGCTCGCCGAACTGGAGCGCATGGTGGGCCTGGAACCGGTGAAGCGGCAGGTCAAGGCCCTGTCCGCGCAGCTGAACATGGCACGCCTGCGGGCCGGGCAGGGCCTGCCGGTCCAGCCGCCCAAACGTCACTTCGTCTTCTCCGGCCCCTCGGGCACCGGCAAGACCACCGTGGCCCGCATCCTGGGCCGCGTCTTCTACGCCCTCGGCCTGCTCGGCGGCGACCACCTCGTGGAGGCGCAACGGGCCGATCTGGTCGGCGAGTACCTCGGCCAGACCGCCGTGAAGGCCAACGAACTGATCGACTCCGCGCTCGGCGGCGTCCTCTTCGTGGACGAGGCGTACTCCCTGTCCAACTCCGGGTACGGCAAGGGGGACGCGTACGGCGACGAGGCGCTGCAGGTGCTGCTGAAGCGTGCCGAGGACAACCGCGACCATCTGGTGGTGATCCTGGCCGGCTACCCGGAGGGCATGGACCGGCTGCTGACCGCCAACCCGGGGCTGTCCTCCCGCTTCACCACGCGGGTCGACTTCCCGTCGTACCGGCCGCTGGAGCTCACCTCGATCGGTGAGGTCCTCGCGGCCGAGAACGGGGACGTGTGGGACGAGGAGGCGCTGGACGAACTGCGGTCGATCGCCGGGCACGTGGTGGACCAGGGATGGATCGACGAGTTGGGGAACGGGCGGTTCCTGCGGACGCTGTACGAGAAGAGCTGTGCGTACCGGGATCTGCGGTTGTCGGTGTACCCGGGGGTGCTGAGCCGGGACGACCTGGCGACGCTGCGGTTGCCGGACCTGATGCAGGCCTACGGGGAGGTGCTGTCGGGGCGGGGGCCGCAGGATCCGTCGGCGTTGTAGGAGCTACGTCGCCAGCGTCACCTCCCGGTGGGCCGGGTCCCGTACCTCGCCGACCAGGAGTTCCAGCACGTCCTCCAGGGCGACCAGGCCCAGGACCCTCCCCGACGCGTCCGTGACCTGGGCCAGGTGGGTGGCCGCGCGGCGCATCACGGTGAGGGCGTCGTCGAGGGGGAGGTCGGGGCGGAGGGTCGTCATGGGGCGCCACAGGTGCTGCGGGACGGCCCGGTCCGACTCCTCCGCGTCGAGGACGTCCTTGACGTGGAGGTATCCCATGAAGGCACCCTGCTCGGCCGCGACCGGGAAGCGTGAGTACCCGGTGCGGGCGGTGAGCCCGACGATCTCTCCCGGGGTGACCGAAGGGCCGACCGTCACCAGGGACTCGCGGCCGAGCAGCACGTCCGTCACCGGGCGGGAGCCCAGTTCCAGGGCGTCCTCCAGGCGCTCCTGCTCCTCGGGGTCGAGCAGGCCCGCCTGACCGGCGTCCTCCACCAGCCGGTTGAGCTGCTCACTGGTGAAGACCGCCTCCACCTCGTCCCTGGGCTCGACGCGGAAGAGCCGCAGGATCGCCCGGGAGCAGGCACCCAGCGCGAAGGTGATCGGCTTGCAGAGACGGGCGAAGGCGACCAGGCCGGGACTCAGCCACAACGCGGTCTTCTCGGGAGCGGCCATCGCGAGGTTCTTCGGGACCATCTCGCCGATGACGAGGTGGCAGAAGACCACGGCGGCCAGTGCGATGACGTAGCCGAGCGGGTGGATGACTCCGTGCGGAAGGCGCATCCACTCGAAGACCGGCTCCAGGAGGTGCGCGACGGTCGGTTCGGCGACCGCGCCGAGGGTGAGTGAGCAGACCGTGATGCCGAACTGGGCGGCCGCCATCATCTGCGGCAGCCGCTCCAGGCCGTACAGCACCTGGCGGGCGCGGGCGGTGCCGAGCGGTTCGATCTGGCTGCGGCGGACCGAGACGAGGGCGAACTCGGCGCCGACGAAGAAGCCGTTGGCGAGCACGAGCAGGGCGGCGAGGAGGAGTTGCAGGACGCTCATCGGGCGGCCTCCAGCACGGAGACCGGTGCCGTCCGCACCAGCCGTATGCGCTCGGCGCGGTAGTGACCGACCTGGCGGACGGAGAGCCGCCAGCCGGGCAGCTCCGCGCGGTCACCGACGGCCGGGATGCGGCCCAGCAGGTCGGCGACGAGGCCGGCCACGGTCTCGTACGGTCCCTCGGGAGCGTCGAGGCCGATGCGGCGCAGGGCGTCGACACGGCAGCTGCCGTCGACGTCCCAGGCGGGCCGGCCGTCCTCGGGCGGCGCGGCGGCGAGTTCGGGGACGTCCTGGCCGTCGTGCTCGTCACGGACCTCGCCGACGAGCTCCTCGACGATGTCCTCCAGGGTGACGACACCGGCCGTGCCGCCGTACTCGTCGACGACGACCGCGATGGGCTGCTCGCTGCGCAGGCGGGTGAGCAGCGGCCGTACGGGCAGGGTCTCGGGGACGAGGAGCGCCGGGCGGGCGATCCGGCCGACGGGGGTGCGCAGCCGGTCCCGCGCGGGGACCGCCAGGGCGTCCTTGAGGTGGACCATGCCGACGATCTCGTCGATCTTCTCCCGGTAGACGGGGAAGCGGGACAGGCCGGTGGCGCGGGTCAGGTTGACCACGTCCTCGGCGGTGGCCGAGGAGTGCAGGGCGCTGACCTTCACGCGCGGGGTCATGACGTGCTGCGCGGTCAGTTCGCCCAGCGACAGGGTCCGTACGAAGAGGTCGGCGGTGTCCTGTTCCAGGGCGCCGGCCCGGGCGGAGTGCCGGGCCAGGGAGACCAGTTCGTCGGGGGTGCGGGCGGAGGCCAGCTCTTCGGCGGGTTCGATGCCGAGCGTGCGGACCAGGCGGTTGGCCACGGCGTTCAGCGCGGCGATCACCGGGTGGAACAGCCGGGCGAAGGCGTGCTGCGGGCCCGCGACGAAGCGTGCGACCTGGAGGGGCCTGGACACCGCCCAGTTCTTGGGCACCAGCTCGCCGATCACCATCTGCACCGCGGAGGCCAGCAGCATGCCGACGACGACGGACACGCCGGGGACGGCGCCGTCGGGGACGGCGATCGCCGTGAGCGGGCCGTCCAGGAGCCGGGCGAGCGCCGGTTCGGCGAGCATGCCGACGACGAGGGAGGTGACGGTGATGCCGAGCTGGGTGCCGGAGAGCTGGAAGGACAGCTCCTTCAGGGACTCCACGACACGGTGGGCGCGCCGGTCGCCGTCGGCGGCGGCCTGCTCGGCGTCCGCGCGTTCGACGGTCACCAGGCCGAACTCGGCGGCGACGAAGAAGCCGTTGGCGAGGATCAGCAGGAACGCGGCTGCCAGGAGCAGCAGGGGGGTGGTCATGAGGCCGCCGCCTGCGGAGGTTCACAGCAGGGGGCGGCGCAGGTACTGCAGGACGATCCGTCCATCGCCGGAGGGAGTCACTCCTCGGGTAGCAGGAACCCCCGCGCACCGGGCGGAGCGACAGGGGCGAGGACGCGACGGCCGCGTCCTCGTTCCCAGATTAATCACGAAAAGGGTGCCCGCGGCAGGGTCGGCGCCTCCGCGTCAGCCGCGCGGTGCCTCGGGGGTGGCGGTGGAGCGGGCCTCGACGAGGGCGCGCAGGGCGCGCGCGTCCTGGATGGCGCGTTGACGGGCGATGCCCGGCTGGATGCCGAGCGCGGGCAGGCTGCTGCCGTCGCTGAGGTCGAGGAAGGCCCAGGGGTCGCCCTGCCGGAGGTTGACCCGGAGGATCTCGGCCCAGGCCAGGCGCCGCTTGGTGGTGAGGTTGACGACGGTGACGCCCGTCTCGTCGGCGGTGACGTGGGGCCTGGCCAGCAGGAGCAGGACCCCGGCGAGGAGGAGGGCGGTCAGTGCGAAGCTGAGGCGCTCCCCGGTGCCGAGGCCGTCCAGCAGCATGCCGACCGCCGTGATGGCCGCGAACGTGAGCACGGCGAGGACGGTCAGGACGGCGCGGGTACGGCCCGGCCGGAAGGTGACGGGCAGGGCCGGCAGGTCCGGCGGGGTGTCGGGCATGAGGTGCTCCGGGTCGCGCTCAGAGACGGCGGACGTGAGGGCCGTGGTCAGGCGGCAGGCGTGGAGGCCGTGGTCAGAGACGGCAGGCGTGGATGGCCGTGGTCAGGATGGCCCGGGCGCCGATCTCGTAGAGGTCGTCCATGATCCGCTGGGCCTCCTTGGCGGGGACCATGGCGCGGACGGCGACCCAGCCCTCGTTGTGCAGCGGGGAGACGGTCGGGGACTCCAGGCCGGGAGTGAGGGCGACGGCCTTCTCGAGCTGCTCCACCCGGCAGTCGTAGTCCATCATCACGTACGTCCGGGCCACCAGGACGCCCTGGAGGCGGCGCAGGAACTGCTGCACCTTGGGCTCCTCGGCGTCCGCGCCGGAGCGGCGGATCACGACGGCCTCGGACTTCATGATGGGCTCGCCGAAGACCTCCAGCCCCGCGTTGCGCAGGGAGGTGCCGGTCTCGACCACGTCCGCGATGACCTCGGCGACACCGAGCTCGATGGCGGTCTCGACGGCGCCGTCGAGGTGGACGACGGAGGCGTCGACGCCCTGCTCGGCCAGGTGGGCGGCGACGATGCCCTCGTAGGAGGTGGCGACGGTGCGGCCCTTGAGGTCGGTGACGCCGTTCGCGGTGCCCGGCTTGCCGGCGAAGCGGAAGGTGGAGCGGGCGAAGCCGAGCGGCAGGATCTCCTCCGCGTCGGCACCGGAGTCGATCAGCAGGTCGCGGCCGGTGATGCCGATGTCGAGCTTGCCGGAGGAGACGTAGATCGCGATGTCCCGGGGGCGCAGGTAGAAGAACTCGACCTCGTTCGTCGGGTCGACGATCCGCAGTTCCTTGGACTCGCGGCGCTGCTGGTAGCCGGCCTCATGCAGCATCTCCCCCGCGGGGCCTGACAGGGAACCCTTGTTGGGGACGGCGATGCGCAGCATGAGGTCGGCTTCCTTTGTGTGGAGGGGTGGAGAAGAAGGGGGTCCGGCTTTACAGGTGGGCGTAGACGTCGTCCAGGGAGATGCCGCGGGCGACCATCATCACCTGGACGTGGTACAGCAGCTGGGAGATCTCCTCGGCCGTCGCGTCCTTGCCCTCGTACTCGGCGGCCATCCAGACCTCGGCGGCCTCCTCTACGACCTTCTTGCCGATGGCATGGACCCCCTTGTCCACCAGTTCGGCGGTGCGGGAGGTGGCGGGGTCGCCGCCTGCGGCCTTGTGCTGGAGCTCGGTGAAGAGCTCCTCGAAAGTCTTCTTGGACATGGTGCCGCCCACTTTACGCGTAGTGCCGGGCGGCCTAGCGCCACGGTTCGGATACTGAGCGGAGCGTGGCCGCCGTGGCGACGGCCGCGGTCACCGCCTCGTGCCCCTTGTCCTCGCTGGAGCCCTCGATGCCGGCCCGGTCGAGGGCCTGCTCCTCGGTGTCGCAGGTGAGGACGCCGAAGCCGACGGGGACGCCGGTCTCCACGGAGACCTGGACCAGGCCCTGGGTGACGCCCTGGCACACGTAGTCGAAGTGGGGGGTGCCGCCGCGGATGACGACGCCGAGGGCGACGATCGCGTCGTAGCCGCGGCCGGCGAGGACCTTGGCGACGACCGGGAGCTCGAAGCTGCCGGGGACCCTGAGCAGGGTCGGCTCGTCGATGCCCAGCTCGTGCAGGGCGCGCAGGGCGCCGTCCACCAGTCCGTCCATCACCTTGTCGTGCCACTGTGCCGCGACGACGGCGACCCGCAGGTCCCCCACGTTGCGTACGGACAGTTCCGGTGCACCCTTGCCGCTCACGTCTCTCCTCGTGTTGCTTGCTTACTGGTTGCCGCAGGTGGACACGGGCGTCGTGTCCAGCCAGGGCAGGTCGTGGCCCATCCGGTCCCGCTTGGTGCGCAGGTAGCGGAGGTTGTGCTCGCCGGCCTGGACGGGCATCGGCTCGCGGCCGGTGACGTCGATGCCGTGCCGTTCGAGGGCGTCGCTCTTGTCCGGGTTGTTGGTCATCAGGCGGACGGCGCGCACACCGAGGTCCTGGAGGATCTGGGCGCCGGCGCCGTAGTCGCGGGCGTCGGCGGGCAGGCCGAGTTCCAGGTTGGCGTCGAGGGTGTCCCGGCCGCGCTCCTGGAGTTCGTAGGCGCGCAGCTTGGACATCAGGCCGATGCCGCGCCCCTCGTGACCGCGCAGGTAGACGACCACTCCCCTGCCCTCGGCCTGGATGCGTTCCAGGGAGGCGTCGAGCTGGGGGCCGCAGTCGCAGCGCTGGGAGCCGAAGACGTCGCCGGTGAGGCATTCGGAGTGGATGCGGACGAGGACGTCCTTGCCGTCGCCGATCTCGCCGTGGACCAGGGCGACGTGCTCGACGCCGTCGACGGTGGAGCGGTAGCCGTACGCGGTGAACTCGCCGTGCCGGGTGGGCAGGTGGACCTCGGCCTCGCGGCGGACGGTGGGCTCGGCGCTGCGGCGGTAGGCGATCAGGTCCTCGATGGAGATGATCGTCAGGCCGTGCTTGCGGGCGAACGGGATCAGCTCGGGCAGGCGCAGCATGCGCCCGTCCTCGCCGGCGATCTCGACGATGGCGCCGGCCGGGCGCAGGCCCGCGAGGCGGGCGAGGTCGACGGCGGCCTCGGTGTGGCCGTTGCGCACCAGGACGCCTCCGGAGCGGGCGCGCAGCGGGAAGATGTGGCCGGGACGGACCAGGTCGGTCGGCTCGGCGGTGCCGCTCGCCAGGAGCTGGAGGGTCGTGGCGCGGTCGGAGGCCGAGATGCCGGTGCTCACGCCGTGCGCGGCGGTGGCGTCGACGGAGACGGTGAAGGCGGTCTTCATCGACTCGGTGTTGTCGTCGACCATCTGCGGCAGGCGCAGCCGGTCGAGTTCGTCGCCCTCCATGGGGGCGCAGATCAGGCCGCGGCACTCGCTCATCATGAAGGCGACGATCTCCTCGGTCGCCTTCTCGGCGGCGATGACGAGGTCGCCCTCGTTCTCGCGGTTCTCGTCGTCGACGACGACGACCGGGCGGCCGGCGGCGATGTCGGCGATGGCCTGTTCGACGGGGTCGAGGAGCAGGTCCTCGGGGCCGTCGGGCGTGTAGAGGACGGTTGCCGTGCTCATGCGGGCGCTCCTTCCGGGACGGGCCGCGCCGCGGTGCGGGAGCGCAGCCACCAGTCGCGCAGGCCCCACAGGACGAGCGCGCCGTAGATGACGTAGACGAAGCCGGAGAAGGCGAAGCCGTTGGCGAAGTTCAGCGGGACGCCGACCAGGTCGACCAGCAGCCAGGCGAACCAGAACTCGACCATGCCGCGCGCCTGGGCGTACATGGCGACGACGGTGCCGACGAAGATGTACGCGTCCGGCCAGGGGTCCCAGGACAGGGTGGGGAAGGCGGTGAACAGGCCGCCGACCGCGAGGGTGCCGACGGCGGCCGCGGCGAGCAGGACGCCGCGCTCGCGCCAGGTGGCGAACCGGACGGCGATCGAGCCGTCCTGCGTCTGCTGCCGGCCGCGGTTCCACTGCCAGAAGCCCCAGGCGGCGACGATCATGACGACGATCTGCTTGCCCGCGCTGCCGGAGAGGTGGGCGGTGGCGAAGGCGGTGAAGAGGATGAGCCCGGAGACGAACTGCACGGGCCAGGTCCAGATCGAACGCCGCCAGCCGAGCGCGAGACCGAGCAGACCGATCACGTTGCCGATCATGTCCGACCACTTGATGTGCTGGTCGAAGAGCGTGAACGCCTCGGAGTTGAGCCAGTTCACCGGGTGCCCCCCTGGGTGCCGAGCAGCCGCTCGACGTACTTGGCGATGACGTCCACCTCGAGGTTGACCGGGTCGCCGGGCTGCTTGAGGCCGAGCGTGGTCAGGGCGAGGGTGGTGGGGATGAGGCTGACGGTGAAGAAGTCAGGTCCCGCGTCGACGACGGTGAGGCTGATGCCGTCGACGGTGATGGAGCCCTTCTCCACGACGTAGCGGGCGAGGTCGGCGGGGAGGGAGATCTTGACGATCTCCCAGTGCTCGGAGGGCTTGCGCTCCAGGATCTCGCCGGTGCCGTCGACGTGGCCCTGCACGATGTGCCCGCCGAGGCGGGCGCCGACGGCGGTGGGGCGCTCCAGGTTGACGCGGGAGCCGGTGGTGAGGACGCCCAGGCTGGAGCGGTTCAGGGTCTCCGCCATCACGTCGGCGGTGAACTCGTCGCCCTCGTGGTCGACGACGGTGAGGCAGACGCCGTTGACGGCGATGGAGTCGCCGTGCCGTGCCCCTTCGGTGACCACGGGGCCTCGCAGGCGGAAGCGACAGGCGTCGTCGAGGGTCTCGACGGCGGTGATCTCGCCCAGCTCTTCGACGATTCCGGTGAACACTTCCCGGGTCCTCCTGCCTCTTCGGGCACGGACTCCGGGGCTGTCGAGGACGACAGAGATCGCGAGCGAGGACACCGGGAGCGACGCCGGACGGGACCCACCCGTGAGGGGCGGTCCCAGAGATCGGCGGCGCGCACGTATGCCCGCCCGCCGCGCACTGCCTCCCATCCGGACTTTAACCGTCGGTCCAGGAATTTCACCTGGTCAACCGGTCGCTGGAGGCGACCGGGTCGCGGACTGTAACCGCCGGTTCGGACTTTCACCGACCCCGGAGTGCGCTGCTTCTGGTACAGGCTCAGTGTGCCACGCCCGATCGCCCTCCATGCGGCCGGAGTGTGTGGAGTGGCTCACAGGACAACCCCTCCACCGGAACCCGTCCCGGCCTCGACCGCACCAACCCGCCCGCCGGACCCCCGACTTGAGATTGGTCCATACCTATTGACTCACTGGTCTAGTCCTCTCTAGGGTCTGCGCAACTTCCGTGGAGAGGAACCGACTGTGCCTTCCCCCTCACGCTCCAGAACCGGCCGCGGAGCGAGACCGGCCCTGTTCGCGGCGGCCACCGCCGTCGCGGGCCTGGTCCTCGCCGGCCTCCCGGCGACCGCGTCGCAGGCCGCCGACCAGGAAAGCTGCCGTCCCGACGGGCTCTACCAGACCCCTGGCGTCGACGTCCCCTACTGCTCGGTCTACGACACCGAGGGCCGGGAGAGGATGGGCGCGGACCACCCGCGCCGGGTGATCGGCTACTTCACGGGCTGGCGCACCGGCAAGGACGGCAAGCCCGCCTACCTCGCCTCCGACATCCCGTGGGACAAGATCACCCACATCAACTACGCCTTCGCGCACGTGGACGGCGGCAACAAGCTCTCCGTCGGCCCGGACAGCGCGACGAACCCGGCGACCGGCATGACGTGGCCGGGGGTCGAGGGTGCCGAGATGGACCCGGGCCTCCCCTACAAGGGCCACTTCAATCAGCTGAACAAGTTCAAGAAGCAGCACCCGGACGTCAAGACGATGATCTCGGTGGGCGGCTGGGCGGAGACGGGCGGCTACTTCGCGGCCGACGGCAAGCGCGTGGACTCGGGCGGCTTCTACTCGATGGCCACCAACGCCGACGGCTCGGTCAACCAGGCCGGCATCGACACCTTCGCCGACTCCGCGGTCGACTTCGTGCGGAAGTACGGCTTCAACGGCGTCGACATCGACTACGAGTACCCGACGACGATGAAGGACGCGGGCAACCCGCTCGACTGGTCCTTCGCGAACGGCCGCCGGGCCGGGCTGGTCAAGGGCTACGCGGCCCTGATGCAGACGCTGCGCGAGAAGCTCGACCGCGCGGGCGCCGCGGACGGGAAGCACTACCTGCTCTCCGTCGCCGCGCCGTCCTCCGGTTACCTGCTGCGCGGCATGGAGACCTTCCAGGTCCAGAAGTACCTGGACTACGTCAACATCATGTCGTACGACCTGCACGGCGCCTGGAACGAGCACGTCGGCCCGAACGCCTCCCTCTTCGACGACGGCAAGGACTCCGAACTCGCCGCCGCGGGCGTGTACACCACCTCCCAGTACGGCGGCATCGGCTACCTCAACACCGACTGGGCCTACCACTACTTCCGCGGTTCGATGCCGGCCGGACGCATCAACATCGGGCTGCCGTACTACACGCGCGGCTTCAAGAACGTCACCGGCGGCACCGACGGGCTCTGGGGCAAGGCGCCCGCCACGGACTGCCCGGCGGGCTCCGGCCTGACCAAGTGCGGTGACGGCGCGGTCGGCATCGACAACCTCTGGCACGACCTGGACACCGACGGCGAGGAGTCACCCGCGGGCTCCAACCCGATGTGGCACGCCAAGAACCTGGAGAAGGGCATCGTCGGCGACTACGTCACCGACTACGGCTTCCCGGCCGACACGACACTGACCGGGACGTACGCCCGCAAGTACGACGCGACGCTGGTCGCGCCCTGGCTGTGGAACGCCGAGAAGAAGGTCTTCCTGTCCACCGAGGACGAGCAGTCGGTCCGGGCCAAGGCGGACTACGTGGTCGACCGCGGCATCGGCGGGACGATGGTGTGGGAGCTCGCGGGCGACTACGCCTGGGACGCCGGCAAGGGGCAGTACGTGCCGGGCTCGACGCTGACCGACACGATGTACGAGACGTTCAAGGACGCGTCGCCCTACGGTGCCGAGCGCGCCACGATCGACCTGCCGGCCGAGGCGCTGGACGTCGACGTGGAGTTCGGGGAGTTCCCGCTCGGTGACTCCAACTACCCGATCAGCCCCAAGCTGAAGATCACCAACAACACGAGGACCACCCTGCCCGGCGGCACCGAGTTCCGGTTCGACTACTCCACCTCGGCGCCCGGCAACGCCAAGGACCAGTCCGGCTGGGGCACTTCGGTGATCCGCAGCGACCACACGGGCGGCAACGTCGGCGGTCTGAAGGGCGATTACCACCGCGTCTCCCTGAAGCTGCCGGCCTGGCAGTCGCTGGCGCCGGGCGCGTCGACAACGGTGGACTTCGTCTACTACCTGCCGGTGTCGACGCCGTCGAACTGGACGGTGACGTTCGCCGGGAAGACGTACGCCCTCGCGGGCGACCTGGCCCGGGGCACGACCGTCGTCGAACCGGGGACGGAGACGCCGAACCCGACCCCGACACCCACGGGCACCGGGGCACCGAGCCCGAGTCCGAGCCCCACGGACGGCACCGGGCAGTGCACGGCACCGGCCTGGGACGCGGCGACGCCGTACGGAGGTGGCATCACCGTGTCACACGAGGGGCACTCGTGGAAGTCCAAGTGGTGGACGAAGGGCGAGGAGCCCGGCACCACCGGCGAGTGGGGCGTCTGGCAGGACCTCGGCACCTGCTGACCCCCGGCGATACCGGCCCGGCGGCGGTGACGACGGCCCTTGCCCGCCGCCGGGCCTCTCCAGCGCGTCCGCATGCCACATTCCGCGGCTGCCGGAACGTCCCGGGCGACGACGGGGCGTTCCGCCCGGGAGCGCCCCCTGGAGTCCGAAGGGGCTGAACCCGCGGCAGACCCCTACGCCTCCGACGGCGAGAACAGCTCGTCCTGCGCGCGGTCCCGGGCGGTCAGCAGTGCCCCGCGCAGTACGGCGCCGCCGCCCAGCGTGCTGGCCCGTACCTCGGTGGCCAGCGGCGACATGCGGTCGAGGCGGTGCTGTACCCGGGCGGCGAGGGCGTCGGCGCCGGCCCGGCCGACCTCGCCGGCCAGCACCAGGCATCCGGGGTCGAGGACGGAGACGACGGCGGCCGCGCCGAGGGCGACCCGGTCGGCGAGGGCGTCCAGGAAGCGGGCGGCCTCCGGGGCCGTGGCCGACCGGCGTACCGCCTCCCGCACCAGCGCGGCGGCTCGCGGCTCGGGCCCCTCGGGCACGGCCGTCACACCGTGCTCCGCCGCCAGCGCGCTCACCGCCGCCGCCCCGGCCACGGAGTGGAACCCGCCGTCGCAGTCGGTGGCCGACGGCAGGCCCGCGGTGCCCGGCACCGGCATGAAGCCGATCTCGCCCGCGCCGCCGGAGACACCCCGGCGCAGCGTGCCGTCGAGGACGACCGCGGCGCCGATGCCGAGGCCGAGCCAGAGCAGGACGAACGTCTCCCGGTCCCGGGCCGCCCCGTCGCGCTGCTCGGCCAGGGCCGCGAGGTTGGTCTCGTTCTCCACGCCGACCCGCGCCTCGGGGAACTTCTCCTGCAGCGCGGCCATCAGCCGGCGGTGCCAGGCGGGCAGGCCGGTGGAGTCGCGGAGTTCACCGCTCGCCGGGTCGATCAGGCCGGGCGCGCCGATGCCGACGGTGTGCAGCCGGTCGGCGCCGGCCTCCTTCGCCGCGCGCTCGACCAGGCTCACCGCCTGCTCCACGGCGGGTCCCGTCCCGGTGTCGTCGCCGATCGGCACGGACGCCTCGGCGAGGACCCGGCCGAGCAGGTCGGACACGAGCACGGCGACGCCCTCGGTGCGCACGTCGAGGGCGGCGAGGTGCGCGCGGTCGGCGACGATGCCGTACAGCTTGGCGTTGGGACCGCGGCGCTGCTCCCCCGATTCGCCGGCCACCTCGATGAGGCCGGAGGCGATGAGGCGTTCGACGAGGTCGGCCACGGTGGGCCGGGACAGGCCGGTCAGCTGCTTCAACTGCCCCGCCGTCAACGGGCCCTCGCGCTGCAGCAGGCGCAGGGCGAACCGGTCGTTGATGGCCCGGGCGGTGCTCGGTGATGCGGGCATGCCGGGATCCTTCCAGATCGGCGGCGCGGCGGCCCGCGCCGATAATCCCCTATCCATCAGGAAGGGTCCCTGATAGTTTACGCGGCGCAGTACGGCAGCGAGCGGTGCGGCAGGGAGACGAGCCGGTGCGGACCGGACGGAGGGGCCGAGAATGAGCGCAGTGGTCTACGAGCAGGGCCAGGTGAGGCGCGCCCGGTACGCCGTGGCGGCCGTGTTCGCCGTGCACGGCGCCGTCACCGGCTCGTTCGCGACCCGGGTGCCGTGGATCCAGGACCATGCCGGGGTCAGCGCGGGCCAGTTGGGCCTGGCGCTCGCCTTCCCGGCACTCGGCGCGTCCCTCGCCATGCCGCTGGCCGGCAGCGTCAGTCACCGCTTCGGCGCCCGCACCGCCCTGCGCGGCCTGCTGGCCCTGTGGACACTGGCGCTGGTCCTGCCCTCACTGGCCCCGAACCTGCTCACACTCTGCCTCGCCCTCTTCGTCTACGGCGCCACGGCGGGCATGTCGGACGTGGCGATGAACGCGCTCGGCGTCGAGATCGAGAACCGCCTGGACAAGTCGATCATGTCCAGCCTGCACGGCATGTGGAGCGCGGGAGCCCTGATCGGTTCGGCGGCCGGCACGCTCGCCGCCCACCTGGGCTCGGACGCCCGCCTGCACCACGTCCTGGCCGCCGCGGTGCTGACCGTCGCGGGCCTGGTCGCCTGCACCTGGGTGCTGGACCTCCAGCCCGCCGAGGACGAGGACCCGCCGCCGAGGTTCGCGCTGCCGCCCCGGTCGGCGGTGCTGATCGGCGCGGTCGGGTTCTGCGCGGTGTTCGCGGAGGGCGCGAGCCTGGACTGGTCGGCGGTCTACCTGCGGGACGAGCTGGAGACGTCGGCGGGACTGGCGGCGGCGTGCACGACGGGCTTCACGCTCACCATGGCCGTGGCCCGGCTCGCCGGCGACAAGGTGGTGGACCGTTTCGGCGCGGTACGCACGGTGCGGGTGAGCGGAGTGCTGGCCTCCCTCGGCGGCCTGCTCGTCGTCGTCGGCGGCCACCCGGCGGTGGCGATGACCGGCTTCGCGCTGATGGGGCTCGGTATCGCCGTGGTCGTCCCGCTGTGCTTCGCGGCGGCCGGCCGCGCCGGTTCCAACCCGAGCCTGGCCATCGCGGGTGTCGCCACCATCACGTACACCTCAGGCCTGGTCGCCCCGAGCGCGATCGGCGGCCTCGCCCAGGCGACCAGCCTGGTGGTGTCGTTCGGCCTGGTGACGGTGCTGGCCTGCTGCCTCGTGGTGTTCGCGAAGGTGCTGCGCGCCGGGGACCGGGACCGGCCGAAGATCAGTCCGTCGAACGCAGGAGTGCCCGACCGGCAGTCCTGAACGTGTCGCTCCACGGCGCCGGGCGCAGGGTTTCCGAGTCCAGCCGGACCAGCACCCGGGTGCCGCGGGCGTACGTGGTGGCGCCGTCCGCCGAGCAGAAGCGGAAGCCGTAGGTCAGCCCGGTCGTGCCGAGCCGGTCCAGCCAGAGGTGGACGGCGTAGGCGCCCGGCCGGGTGACCGGCGCGTCGTAGGTGATCGTCAGTTCCTTGACCGCGTTGCAGGCGTCGCCGGCCGCCGCCCAGTCGCCCTCGAACCGGAATCCGTGCTCCGTCCACAGCTCGGCCCAGGCACGCTCGACCATCACGGGGTAGCGGGCGTTGTGCAGCAGGCCGAGCGCGTCGAGGTCGTCGAAGTGGACGGTGACGGGGACGAGGCGGCCGTACGGCACGGCGGGCAGGGCGGGGGCGGCGGGCGCTTCGGCGGTCACGACGGGCTCCTGGGTGGTGCGTGGTGGTACGCGGCGGTACTGACGTACGGACGATCACCACCATCCTAAGCGGACGCTCAGCATGCCCGTCGGAGAAGGGTGCAGGTCAGCCGCACGGCCGGGCACCCCTGACAATGGTCCGGACAGTCATCACGTACAGAAAGCGAAACCTCACCATGGACCTCGGCGTGCGCTGGAAGCTGCACGGGGACGGGAAGGTCCCCGCCCCCGGAGCGGTGGTCCGCCCCGACGAACGGCTCTCGTGGCCCCGCACGGTCGGGCTCGGCGCCCAGCACGTGGTGGCCATGTTCGGGGCGTCCTTCGTGGCTCCGGTCCTGATGGGCCTGGACCCCAACCTCGCGATCATGATGTCCGGCGTGGCCACGGCCATCTTCCTGCTCGCCACCCGCGGCCGGGTCCCCAGCTACCTCGGCTGTTCCCTCTCCTTCGTCGGCGTCGCCGCGGTGATCCGGACCCAGGGCGGTACGAGCGCCACGGTGACCGGCGCGGTCCTGGTCGTCGGCGCCGCGCTGTTCCTGGTGGGGCTCGCCGTGCAGCGGTTCGGGGCGCGGATCATCCACGCCGCGATGCCGCCGATCGTCACCGGCGCGGTGGTGATGCTGATCGGCTTCAACCTGGCCCCGGTCACCGCCTCCACCTACTGGCCGCAGGACCAGTGGACGGCCCTGCTGGTGATGCTGTTCACCGGTCTGGCCGTGGTCTGCCTGCGGGGCTTCTGGTCCCGGATCGCGATCTTCCTGGGACTGGTCTTCGGATATGTCCTGTCCTGGGCCCTGGACCGGATCTTCGGCAAGATCCACTCGGTGGACGGCAGCGGCAAGCTGACCGACCACTGGCGGCTGGACTTCTCGGCCGTGGGGCAGGCCGACTGGATCGGGCTGCCGTCCTTCCACGGACCGAGTTTCGAGTGGTCGGCGATCCTGGTCGCCCTGCCGGTCGTCATCGCACTGGTCGCCGAGAACGCCGGTCACGTCAAGGCCGTCGGCGAGATGACCGGGGACCCGCTCGACGACAAGCTCGGCACGGCGATCTCCGCGGACGGCGTCGGCTCGATGCTGTCGACCGCGGTCGGCGGCCCGCCCAACACCACGTACTCCGAGAACATCGGAGTGATGGCGGCGACCCGGGTCTACTCGACGGCCGCGTACTGGGCCGCCGCCTGCTTCGCCCTCCTCTTCGGCGTCTGCCCGAAGTTCGGCGCGGTCGTCGCCGCGATCCCCGGCGGCGTGCTGGGCGGCATCACCGTCATCCTCTACGGCATGATCGGCCTGCTCGGCGCGCAGATCTGGATCAACGCCAAGGTGGACCTGCGCAACCCGCTGAACCTGGTGCCGGCCGCCGCGGGCATCATCATCGGCGTCGGCAACGTCAGCATGGAGATCACCGACAACTTCTCGCTCAGCGGCATCGCGCTCGGCACCCTCGTGGTCATCACCGGCTACCACGCGCTGCGCGCCTTCGCCCCGGCCCACCTCAAGACGCAGCAGCCGCTGCTCGACGAGGGCACGTCGTCGTACGACGAGAAGACCGGGGCGGCCTCGCGGGACGGGCAGTCCGGGAACGGCGACGGGTCTCAGCGCGCCAAGTCGTAGGCGTAGGACGGCGTGAAGGTGCCCGGCTTGCCCTTGCAGCCGTCCGACTCCCCCGGCAGCTTCACCCACAGGTAGGCGTCGATGCGCCCCATGCCGGTGCTCAGGGTCGGGGTGCGGCCGACCTTGCGGCCGGCCGGGTCGCACCACTCGCCGTCGGCCGGGGCGCCGTTGCCGTTGCGGCTGGTGTCGATGACGGCGCCGAGGCTCGCCGGGCCGCCGAGGGCGTCGAGGACCGCGCGGTCGTAGGCGATCTCGTCGGCGGTGCTGTGGAAGTTGGAGACGTTGCTGAAGATGCCGTCGGAGGAGGCGGGCGAGGCGGCGCCGGCCTCCTTCAGCCAGCCCGCCTGCTTGGCGGGCGCGTGCCAGCCGGAGTGGCCCGCGTCGTAGTACACGCGGGCGTTGGGGTTCGCCTCCTTGAGCACGCGTCCGGCGCGGGCCAGGGAGGCGAAGCGGTCGGCGCGTTCCCCGGCGGCCAGGCAATCGGCCTGGGCCACCGAGTCGGGCTCCAGGATGACGACGACCTCGCCGGAGCCGAGCCCCGCGGCGAAGAGGCCGATCCAGTCGTCGTAGGCGTCGAGGCCGGGCGCGCCGCCCTGGGAGTGGCCGCCGCAGTCGCGGTCGGGTATCGCGTACGGCACCAGCACGGGCACCCGGCCCTCGGCGGCGCCGCCCGACGTCACGGCCCGGACCCGTGAGGTGATGGTCGAGGGCGTGTAGTCGGCGAACCACACGGCGGCCGGGTGGTCGGCTATCCGCGAGCGGATGACGTCCTGGCGCGGGTCGTCGGGGTGGGCCCGGACCCAGGAGAGGATCTGCGACTGCGGGTGCCGGTAGAGCCGGGTGGCGGCCTGGGTCGCCCGGGGCTCCCTCTCGGCGGTCTTCTCCGGCGACGGCTCGGGGCTCGCCTTCTTCGCCGGGGCCGAGGGCGAGGGCGGGGCGGAGACCGACGGCGTCACCGACGGGGACGGGGACGGGGACGGCACCAGGGGCAGGGACTGCAGCCGAGCTGGCCGGGTCGCCTGCGGTCGGGCCTCGTCCTTGCCGCCGTCGTCGTCGCCGAACGCGGTCAGCATGCCGGTCGCGGTGCCGACCGCGACGACGACGGACGCCGCCGCGACCATCGCTGCGCGTCGGGCGGCACGCCTGCGCTCGGCCCTGCGAGCGGCCAGGCGCCGGGCACGAAGGCCTGACACTACGGTTCCCCCTCCCCCGCACGGCGGGCGCGTTCCCCCGTTCTGGGGAAGCGTCGGGCCCGCCGGCACTCCCGTCAGCCTAAAGCTGCGACCCTGCCGCCATGGCGCACTGCGAGCAACTCCCGACGGCCGCCTCGACGGTGGACACGGTCCTGACCCGGATGCGCGCCCTCGACACGACGCTGCCTCCACGGGACGGGGTGGCGGTCTTCAACCGCGTCTACCTGGCCGTCACCGAGGCGGTGGACCGGCACATCGACGGCGGCCGTTTCCCGGACGCCCGCTCGGCGATCGCGCTGGACGTGCGGTTCGCCGAGCGCTATCTGGCGGCCGTCGACGCACTGGAGAACGGCCGTCGGCCGCCCGCCTGCTGGCGTCCCCTGTTCCAGTTCCGCCGCCACCCCGGCGTACGTCCGTTGCAGTTCGCGCTGTCGGGCATCAACGCGCACATCGGCCACGATCTCGCGCTGGCCGTGGTGGACGCCTGTCGTACGCTCGGCTGCGAACCCGTCGACCTGGAGGACGAGTTCGACCGGGTGGGCGAACTCCTCGTGTCGCTGGAGGAGCGCGTCCGCGAAGAGCTGATGCCGGGTCCCGACCTCCTCCAGATCGCCGACCCGCTGACCCATCTGCTCGGCTCCTGGAGCCTGGAGCGCGCCCGCGACGCCACCTGGGCGGCGGCCCGCGCGCTGTGGGCGCTGCGCCGACTGCCGGATGTCGCCGGGGAGTTCACCGAGCGACTGGACGCGGCGGTGGGCTTCGCCGGCCGCATGCTGCTCACCCCGCTGCCGGACTGATCCGGCCGTTCCCCGGCGAGCGCCCCCGGAACACCCGTACCACCGCTGTACGTTGCACCCTTGAGCGACTCGCGTCCCCACAGCGAAGGAGCACCGGACATGACGACCCGGCTCGGACTCGGCCTTCCCCAGATGCGGCAGTACGACCTCGGCAAGGACGTCCCCGACGTGGCACGCGCGGCGGAAGGGCTGGGCTACGAGAGTCTGTGGGTCTTCGAGCGCGCGCTGTTCCCCGAGCCCGCCACCCAGGGGCTGTACGGCATCGAGGGCCTGCCCTGGCCGGACTCGTACCGGAACGTGGCGGACCCGCTGATCACCCTGACCCTCGCCGCCGCGGCCACCGAACGGGCCGAGCTGGGCAGCAGCGTGCTGGTCGCCCCGCTGCACGGGCCGTTCCAGCTGGCCAAGGCGCTGGCCTCGCTGGACGCGGCGAGCGGCGGCCGGGTGGTCGCCGGTTTCGGCACCGGCTGGTCGCACGACGAGTACGCGGCGGCCTCGGTGCGGCCGTTCGCCGAGCGCGGGCGGGCCCTGGACGAGCTGATCGAGGTGTGCCGCGCGGTCTGGGGCCCGGACCCGGTGGTGTACGACGGGCACGTCACGAAGATCGCGTCCGCCGTGGTGGGCCCCAAGCCCGCCCGGCCGATCCCGGTCCTCCTGGCGGCGGGCAGCGACAAGGCCCGGCGCCGGCTCGTGGACCACGCCGACGGCTGGCTGCCCAACGGCCTGGGCGTCGAGGCCGTGGCCGGCCAGTGGCGGCAACTGCGCGAGCTGGCCGAGGAACGCGGCCGTACGGAGCCGATCCGGACGGTGCTGCGGGTCAACGCCCGCTACAGCGCGCCGGGCCAGGAAGGCGCCGATCGCCGCCCCTTCCACGGCAGCGTCGACCAGATCGTCGAGGACCTCGCCGCCCACGCCGAGATCGGCCTCGACGAGATCCTGATCGACCTCCAGGGCTCGGCGCGGGACGCCGAGGAGCTGAAGGACCTGGCCGCCCAGGTGTACGAGAAGGCCCGGGCGGCCGGGGTCTAGGAATCCCGTCGGTCAGTCCTCGGGGAGTTCCACCGGCGCGATCTCGTCGTACACGTCACCCGGTCCGGGGTTGGTCGCGTCGGTCTGCCCGCCGAAGTGGTGCATGACGCCCCAGACGGCGTTGAGCGCCGTCTGGACGGCTCCCTCGGCCCAGCCGGCCGTCCAGGAGATGTCGTCGCCGGCGAGGAAGATGCCCCGCTTGTCCTCGGGCAGCTCCTCCTGCATGAAGTGGGTGAACAGGCGCCGCTGGTAGCGGTAGTGGCCGGGGAGGTTGGCCTTGAACGCGCCCATGAAGTAGGGCTCGTTCTCCCAGGAGACGGTCACCGGGTTGCCGATGATGTGCTTCCTGATGTCGACCTTCGGGTAGATCTCGCCGAGCGACTTCAGCATGACCTCCATCCGCTCGTTCGCGGACAGCGGCAGCCACTTCAGGCTGTCGTCGCACCAGGTGTAGGAAAGGCAGATGACGGCGGGCCTGTCGGGGCCGTCGTCCAGGAGGTAGGTGCCGCGGGTCATGCGGTCGGTGAGCGTCATCGACATGACGTCCCGGCCGGTCTCCTCGTCCTTGTCCAGCCAGAAGGGCCGGTCCACGGGGACGAAGAGCTTGGAGCTCTCCATGTAGTGGGTGCGCTCGATCGCGGTCCAGTGGTCGATCGGGAAGAGCGAGTCGTCGCAGGCGATCTTGGAGAGCAGCATCCAGGACTGGGCCGTGAAGATCGCCGCCCGGTACGTGCGGATGTCGCCGTCGGCGTCGGTGACGGTGATCCGGTTGCCGGCCGTGCGGTTCAGGCGGGTCACCGCCGGGCGCGGCTCGCCGTCCGTGTGCAGGGACTTCAGCGAGGTGCCGTACGGCCAGTGGACGATCTTCTCCGGCTCGCGCGCCCAGAGCCGGAGCGGCAGCTGCTGGGAGCCGCCGACGATGCCGCGGTGGTGGTCGTCGGCCTCGGTGTAGACGACGCGGAGGATCTCCAGGATGGAGTTGGGGAAGTCGGTGTCCCAGCCGCCGGTGCCGAAGCCGACCTGGCCGAAGATCTCGCGGTGCCGGAAGGACTTGAAGGCCTCGGAGTCGCAGAGGAAGCCGTAGAAGGTCTGGTTGTCGAGCTTCTCGACCAGCTTCGCCCAGATCTCGCGGATGCGCGGGACGTCGCGCTCGCGCAGGGCGCGGTTCATGTCGGAGAAGTCGGCGCCTTCCTCCAGGCACTTCGCCCAGGCGTCGGCGACGTCCCGGTAGACCTGCGGCAGGTCGTCCAGCGTCTCGGCGTAGTGCGACTCGCCCTTGAGGTCGACGACGGTGGAGGGCGTGGCCTCGGCGAGCGGGTTGGGGAAGGGGCGGGTCTCCAGGCCGACCAGGTCGATGTAGTGCTGGAGGGCGGTCGAGGAGGGCGGGAAGCGCATCGCGCCCATCTCGGCGGTCAGGGACTCGTCGCAGCCGTCGAAGCCGACGGTCCGCAGCCGGCCGCCGATCTTGTCGGCCTCGTAGACGACCGGCTTGAGGCCCATCTTCATCAGCTCGTAGGCGGCGACGATGCCGGACAGGCCACCGCCGATGACGGCGACCTCGGTGCCGTGCTCGGTGGCCGGTATCTGGCCGAGGCCCGCCGGGTGGGCCAGGAAGTCGTCGTACGCGTACGGGAAGTCCGGCCCGAACATGGTGATCGGCGGCTGCTGCTCGTCTGCGTGCTCGATCGCGTTGGGCACGGTGGACGTCATGGGGTACGGACTCCTTGCACGGTGAAGCGGGGAAAGCGGCTGAGCTGTTCAGAGGTTGCGGGCCAGGGACCCGTACAGGCCGGGGAGACGGTCCTTCAGGTACGGGTTGGCCTCGCGGGACGCGGCGAGGAAGGCCGGGTCGGCGTCGGCGAGGACCAGCTCCTCGGAGCGTCCGGCGCGGGCGCGGGACGTGCCGTCGGGCCCGGCGAGCACGGAGAGCCCGACGAACTCGAACTCGCCCTCCGGTCCGACGCGGTTGACGTACGCGACGTACATCTGGTTCTCGAAGGCCCGCACCGGCACGACGGACTCGGCGACGAACTGGAACGGGTGCATCTGAGCGGTGGGGACCAGCAGCAGGTCGGTGCCGGCCAGGGCGTGGGCGCGGACGTTCTCCGGGAACTCGACGTCGTAGCAGATCATCAGGCCGACGGTGAGGCCGTTCAGCTCGGCCTGCACGACGGGCTGCTCGCCGGGGGTGAAGTGGTCGCGCTCGAAGCAGCCGAAGAGGTGGGTCTTGCGGTAGTTCGCGAGGCGGGTGCCGTCGGCGGCGACGAGCTGGACGGAGTTGAAGACGCGCTCGCCGTCCCGCTCGGGGTAGCCGTAGGCGACGGCCAGACCGTGGCGCCCGGCGATCTCCGCGACGGCGTCGGCCGAGTCGCCGTCGGCCGGCTCGGCGAGGACGGCGATGTCGTCGCCGATCGCGTACCCGGTCAGGAACAGCTCCGAGGTCACGAGCAGTCCCGCACCACCGGCCGAGGCACGGGCGGCGGCCTCGTCGAGGACCTTGAGGTTCTCGGCGACGGATCCGGGCCGTCCGGAGCTCTGGAGCAGGGCGGTGCGCATGCGTGTTCCTCACCGGAGGGAAGGGGGTCGGGGGGCCAGATAGACGGTACGGTCGGCGGACTCGGCCGGACAAGAAGGAGCCGTTGCGCGCCGGTGAGCGGATCGTTGCGTGCGTCCGGCGCCTGGCGGTGATTCGTTGCGCGGCCCCCGTCCTCCCCGAGAACCAGATCGCGTCCGTCCTCCCCCGCCGCGCGGCGGAGGGCTCTCCCGCCCTCGGCGCGATGTGACGCGGGCGCGGCGCCGGGACAGTGGTGACCGTTCGGTTCACCGGCTTCGATCCTTGGGAGAGGTCCTCCATGAAACGCCGTACGACAACCGTCTCGCTCTGTGTCGCCCTGCTGATCGCCGCCGTCACCACGGGCGCGGCCGTCGCCTCCGGCCCCCACGGGGAACAGTCCCCGAGGGAGGCCGCCGCGCTCACCGGCACGGCCGAGCTGTACCGGTCGGCCGGGGACGACATCACCTTCACCTTCGACGCCCATCTGGCGGCCGAGCACCACGACGACCCCCTCAAGGCCACCGGGACCTTCGAGTTCAGCCACTACCTGAACGGCAAGGGCGCCCGGGCCGAGGTCGACGTCGACTGTCTCCTGACCGGCGGTGACGTGGCCGTCGTCTCCGGCGTCATCACCGACTCCGACCTGCCCGGCGCGAAGGGCAAGCGGGTCGGCGTCACGGTCCACGACCTCGGGCGCCACGACCGGCTCGGATACAGCTGGGCCGTGACGGGGAGCCCCGCCGAGGGCGGGGAGCTGCCCCCGTGCGTGTCGTCGGCGCCCTTCGAGAAGGTCAAGAAGGGGACCGGCGACTTCGAGGTCGTGCCCTGGCAGCCGCGGCTGTAGTCCGGGCGGCGGCGGCCAGCAGCACCGCCGTCAGCAGGTACGGCACCGCGGACCAGACGAACGCGGTGCCGTGCCCCGTCACCGTGGCCGTGGCGGCGTAGGCGCCGTAGGTGGCGAGGGTGCCCAGCTCGGTGCCGAGGCCCGCGACCGAGGTCAGGGTGGCCCGCCCGGTGTCGTCGATGCGCCGCTGGAGGCGGGCGTCGGCCAGCACGGTCGCCAGCTGGAATCCGCCGAAGGCCAGGGCGACGAGCACCAGTGCGGGCGCGGTGCCCAGTGCGGCGCCCGCCGAAAGGGCGAGCGCGGAACCGGCGAGCAGGACGGCGAACCCGGTCGTGGTCAGGCGTTCGGCGGCGCCCGCCAGCAGGCCCCCCGCCGTGGCGCCGGCCCAGATCACCAGCAGCAGCCAGGGGACGGTCTCCTGCGCCACACCGGTGTCGGCCGCCAGCAGCGGGGTGTACTCGTCGAGCGCGCCCCACACCGCGGTCACAGCCGGTACCAGCAGCAGCGCGCCCCGCACCGAGCGGTCGGTGCGGGCCTCGGTGAGCCCGGCCCGCAGGGTCGTGGTCCAGCGGTCGCCGGCCGCGGACGGTGCGCGGTGTTCGGGGAACCGGGTCGCCACGGCCGCCCCGGCCAGGCAGACCAGGACGCTCGCCGCGCCCACCGCGTCGTACCCGCCCCAGGCGAACACCGGGCCGGCCAGACCCATGGCGGCCATCGTGGCGGTGATCCCGACGGCGCGTGCCCGGCCCATGACCCGGGCGTACCGGTCGGCGGCACCGGCCCGGTCCAGCTCGTCGTAGACCAGTGCCTCCAGCGCGCCCGAACCGAGCGCCCCGCCGGCGCCCCACAGCACGAAGCCGACCGCGAAGGCGCCGTAGGAGGGCACGAGGACCCACAGGGCGAAGCCGGCGGCGGTCAGCAGCGGACCGAGCACCAGCAGCAGTCGCCGGGAGAACGCGTCGGCCCAGACGCCGGAGGGCACCTCCAGCAGGACGCCGGTCAGCGACCACAGGGCGAACAGGGACGACATCTGCCAGACGGACAGACCGGTGTCGCTGAACAACAGCGCGTACACCGGGTAGAGCAGGACGAACTCGTCGCAGAACGCCGAGGCGTACAGCGTGCGCGTCAGCCGCCGGGTACCGGCGGTCTTGGGGGCACGCTCGGGTGAGAGAGTCATGAGGCCTTCCCGAGGGGGCGGATCGGACACCGGGGGTACGGCGTCCGGGGCGGCCCTCGGGAGGAGGCGCGGCGGTGGGATCAATGTCGCCAGGTCATGGCACCGATGGTAGTCGGGCGACCCGGCTCCGGTCCCGCGATTACGTGGGCGAGCCCGACGAGTAGCGCCGCAGCAGCGGCGACAGGACCAGAACGGACTTGGTCCGCTCGACGAACGGCTCCCCGGCGATCCGCTCCAGGACCCGTTCGAAGTGCCGCATGTCGGAGGCGAAGACCTGGGCGACCGCGTCCGCGTCCCCGGTGACGGTGGACGCGGCCACGACCTCCTGGTAGCGCTCCAGGCCCCGCTGGATGGTCTCCGGCGAGGTGTTGCGGCGGCAGAAGATCTCGACGAACCCCTCGGTCTCCCAGCCGAGCGCCGCGGGGTCGACCCGTACGGTGAATCCGGTGATGGCCCCGGTGGCGCGCAGCCGGTCCACGCGCCGTTTCACGGCGGGCGCGGACAGGCCGACCGACTGGCCGATGTCCGCGTAGGAGCGGCGGGCGTCCTCGGCGAGGGCGTGCACGATGCGTTCGTCGAGATCGTTCAGCACTGCGGGTGGTTCACTTCGCTTCTGGTGTCACGGTGTCCGGCGTGGCCAGCCGGGAGCGGCGGTGGCCGTACACGAAGTAGAACACGAGCCCGACCGCCATCCAGACACCGAACACGACCCAGGTGACGGTGGACAGGCTGCCCATCATCCAGACGCAGAAGGCGAAGCCCAGCGCCGGCAGGACGGGCGACAGGGGCACGCGGAAGGTGCGGCGCATGTCGGGGCGGGTCCGGCGCAGCACCACGACGGCCACGTTGACCAGGGCGAAGGCGAAGAGGGTGCCGATGCTGGTGGCGTCGGCGAGCTGCCCGAGCGGGATGGCGGCGGCCAGGACTCCGCAGAACAGGGAGACGATCAGCGTGTTGGCGCGGGGTGCGCCGGTCTTCGGGTGGACGCGGGAGAACACCTTCGGCACGAGCCCGTCGCGGGACATGGCGAACAGGACGCGGGTCTGGCCGTAGAGCACGGTCAGGACGACGCTGGCGATGGCGACGACCGCGCAGAACGCGAGCAGGGTCCCCCAGAAGGTCTGGCCGGTGACGTCGCTCATGATCTGGGCGAGGGAGGCCTCGGAGTCGGTGAAGGTGCGCCAGGGGCGGGCGCCTACGGCGACGGCGGCGACGAGGACGTACAGCACCGTCACGATGACCAGGGAGAGCATGATCGCCCGGGGCAGGTCGCGCTGGGCGTTCTTGGCCTCCTCGCCGGCGGTGGAGGCGGCGTCGAAGCCGATGTACGAGAAGAAGAGCGTCGCGCCGGCCGCGCTGACGCCGGCCATGCCGAGCGGCATGAAGTTCTCGTAGTTGCCGGAGCGGAAGCCCTGCACGCCGATCGCGCAGAACAGCACCAGCGCGGCGATCTTCACGACGACCATGACGGTGTTGGCGCGGGCGGACTCGCGGGCACCGCCGAGCAGGAAGGTCATGGCGAGGAGCACGACGATCAGGGCGGGCAGGTTGAAGACGCCGCCGTCGCCGGGCGGGGCGGACAGCGCGGCCGGGATGGTGACGCCGATGGTGCCGTCGAGGAGTTCGTTGAGGTACTCGCCCCAGCCGACGGCGACCGCGGCGACGGACACGCCGTACTCCAGGACCAGGCACCAGCCGCAGACCCAGGCGACCAGCTCGCCCATGGTGGCGTAGGCGTACGAGTAGGAGGAGCCGGAGACCGGGATGGTGCCGGCCAGTTCGGCGTAGGACAGGGCCGAGAAGAGCGCGGTGAGGCCGGCGATGACGAAGGAGAGCGTGACGGCCGGGCCGGCCTTGGGGACGGCCTCGCCGAGGACGACGAAGATGCCGGTGCCGAGGGTGGCGCCGATGCTGATCATCGTGAGCTGCCACAGGCCGAGGGAGCGGCGCAGCGTGCCGCCCTCGCCCTGGCCGCCCTCGGCGACCAGCGTTTCCACGGGCTTGCGGCGCATGAGGCGCGCGGCCAGGCCCGGGGACGCGGGGCCGGCCGATGTGTCGTGGTGCGGGGGTGCGCCTTGGTCGAGCACGCGTTGACTCCTTTGTCGCTGCCGGTCGGGCCCGTCGGTGTGAGCGGACGGGCTCGCGGCGGGCTCTGGAGCGGCGGGAACGCGGCGGGCACCCGTGAGAAGCACGGAGACCCACCGAGCGGGGTCCCCGCCACGCCACGTACAGCGCAGAACACTACGAGGGGGGCGCCGCGCCGGTAATGCAGCAACCTTGCGCATCTCCGCACGATCGTTGCGTTCACCGGGGCGGGACGGACGTTCGTTGCGCGGAGGGTGCAAGGCGTTGCGCACGGGCCCGGCGGATGACGGATCGGGCCTGGTCACAGGCGGTCGGCCGGGCCCGTCCAGCCGCCGGCCCGTTCCGCCGCCGAGCGAGGGAACGGCCCCCGTCCCTGCCCGGCGGACGGGAGGAACGGGGGCCGTGCGGAGCGGGCGGACGCGGTCAGCTCCAGCTGGCGTGCAGCGGCTTGCCCTCGGCGTAGCCGGCGGCGCTCTGGATGCCGACGATGGCCTTCTCGGCGAACTCCTCCAGGGAGGCGGCACCGGCGTAGGTGCAGGAGGAGCGGACGCCCGCGATGATCGAGTCGATCAGGTCCTCGACGCCGGGCCGGGTCGGGTCGAGGAACATGCGGGAGGTGGAGATGCCCTCCTCGAACAGCGCCTTGCGAGCCCGGTCGTACGCGGACTCCTCCGAGGTGCGGTTGCGCACCGCACGGGCGGAGGCCATGCCGAAGGACTCCTTGTAGGCGCGGCCGTCGGCGTCGTGCTGGAGGTCGCCCGGGGACTCGTAGGTGCCGGCGAACCAGGAGCCGACCATCACGTTGGACGCGCCGGCCGCGAGGGCCATCGCCACGTCACGGGGGTGGCGGATGCCGCCGTCGGCCCACACGTGCTTGCCGTACTTCTTGGCCTCGGCGGCGCACTCCAGGACGGCGGAGAACTGCGGCCGGCCGACGCCGGTCATCATGCGGGTGGTGCACATGGCGCCGGGGCCCACGCCGACCTTGATGATGTCGGCGCCGGCCTCGATCAGATCGCGCACGCCCTCGGCGGAGACGATGTTGCCGGCGACGATCGGTACCCGCGGGTCGAGGTCGCGCACCAGCTTGACGGCGCTGATCATCGACTCCTGGTGGCCGTGCGCGGTGTCGATGACGAGGGTGTCCACACCCGCGTCCAGCAGCTGCTGGGCCTTGCCCGCCACGTCACCGTTGATGCCGACGGCGGCGGCGATGCGGAGCTTGCCGTTCGCGTCGACGGCCGGGGTGTAGAGGGTGGCGCGCAGGGCGCCCTTGCGGGTGAGGATCCCGGCCAGCCGGCCGTCCGCGTCCACGGCGGGCGCGTAGCGGCGGTTGGCGGCGTCGAGGGTGTTGAAGGCCTCGCGCGGGTCCATGTCCGCGTCGATCAGGATCAGGTCCTTGGACATGACCTCTTCGAGCTGCGTGAAGCGGTCCACGCCGGTCAGGTCGGTGTCGGTGACCACGCCGATCGGCTTGTGGTCCTCGTCGACGACGACACCGGCGTTGTGCGCCCGCTTGGGCAGCAGGGACAGCGCGTCGGCGACGGTCTGGTGCGGGGCCAGCACGATGGGGGTGTCCAGGACGAGGTGGCGGCTCTTCACCCAGGAGACGACCTCGGTGACGACCTCGATCGGGATGTCCTGCGGGATGACCACGAGGCCGCCGCGCCGGGCCACCGTCTCGGCCATGCGGCGTCCGGCGATGGCGGTCATGTTGGCGACGACCAGCGGAATGGTGGTGCCCGTGCCGTCCGGGGAACCGAGGTCCACGCCCTGCCGGGAGCCGACGGCGCTGCGGCTCGGCACCATGAAGACGTCGTCGTACGTCAGGTCGTACGAGGGCTGGATGTCATTGAGGAAACGCACGTGCTGCACATCCCAGTCGATCAGAGGTGGCCCCCGGACAGGTCAGCCAGGGGGAAAGAGCACGTACTTCATTCTCCCATGACCGGTGGCCGATAATCCCCGGGCAGATCATCCAGGCTGGTCAGCGGCCTTACTGGAGGATCCTCCAGGGCCGAGGGTCACGAAGAGCCCCGGGCCACGGTCCGTCGCCTCGGCGAAGACCTCCTCGGCGACGGCCCACTCGTCCGGCCGCTCCTCGGCGTACGCCCGCCAGCCCCGGACGACGAGGACCAGCCCCCGGTCCCGCGCGCCCTCGGGCCAGACGGACGGGTCGGCGAGGGAGTCGGCGAGCGCGTCCCAGTTCCGCCCGAACCAGTCGGGCAGCGCGAGGTCACGGGCGCAGCGGTCCATCAGGCCCGCCTTGTCCGTGACCCCGTCGAGGTCCAGCGTGACCACGAGCCGCCCCGCGGGGTCCTCGGTCATCGTCCTGCCCCTTACTCCCGTTCCTGAATACCCGTCAGACGCCGTCCGGATCGGCCCGGTTGAGCGTCGACTTCGGTGCCGGGCCGGCCGTCATCAGGTAGTCGGCGGCCGACGTGTCCGTCACCAGGCTGGTGACCAGCCCGGAGCGCAGCACCGCGTCGATCGCCGCCGCCTTGCGCTGCCCGCCCGCGATCGCCACGACCTCGGGGATGCGGCGGAGCTGGTCGGCCTTGACCGTGATGCACCGCTCCCCCAGGTCCCGTCCGACCCGGCGCCCCTCGGCGTCGAAGAGGTGCGCGGACATCTCGGCGGCGACACCGAGCGAGGCGTAGTGCGCGCGCTCCTCGTCGCTGAGCATGTCGTGCACCGTCGAGATGCCCGGCTCCCAGGAGCCGATGGAGACGCAGGCGACCGTGACCTTGTCGAAGTACTCGAAGGCCCGGGCGATACCGGTCTGGTGGCGCAGTGCCTCCGCGGTGGCCGCGTCCGGCAGCAGCATCGGCGCGTAGATGGGGTGGGCGTCGCCGCCCGACACCTGGGCGGCGCGGCGGACGGCCTCGACCGAGCCGCGCTCGGCGGTCCCGGCGTCGTACACGCCCGTCAGCTGCACCACCGTGCACGGCGGCAGCCGGTCGAGCGCGGCCGCCATGTGGATCGTGGACCGGCCCCAGGCCAGGCCCAGCACGTCGCCCTCGTTGACCAGCTCGCCGAGCAGGTCGGCGGCCACTTCGCCCAGGTTCTCCGGGTCGGGCGTCTCCTCGGCGTCGGCCGGGGACTCCACGACCACGGCGTGCCTGAGGCCGTAGCGCGCTCGCAGGGCGTCCGAGCGTTCGGCGTCCAGTTCGGCAGGTACCCGGATCTCGATTCGTACTAGGTCTCGCTCGAGGGCGGTCTCCAGAACCCGGGCCACCTTGAAGCGGCTGACGCCGAACTCCTCCGCGATCTGGATCTTGGACTTGCCCTCGAGGTAGAAGCGGCGGGCCATGGCCGCCGCCTGGACCAGCTCAGCGGGTCCCATCCGCATGGCTGAACGGCCCGCCGACATACCCGACACGGCGTTCTCCTCACTGCTGTTCACACTCTGGATTCGCCGTTCATCCTTGCAGATTCGGCGCGCTTGATCAGCCCTGATGGGAGCCGTTCACGTTCTGTTCCTCAGTGGTCGCACGCCCAGGACGCCTTGGCGGTGGCCGCGTCGGCCCGGTTGCGCAGTGCACGTACCGCCTCGGCCGGGTCGGACGCCCCGTACACGGCGGAACCCGCGACGAAGACGTCGGCGCCGGCGTCGGCGCACCGCTCGATCGTCGATGCCGACACACCGCCGTCGACCTGGAGCCAGAGCTCCAGACCGTGCTTCTTGATCAGCTCACGGGTGCGGCGGATCTTCGGCAGCATGATGTCGAGGAACGCCTGCCCGCCGAAGCCCGGTTCAACCGTCATGATCAGCAGCATGTCGAGCTCGGGGAGCAGATCCTCGTACGGCTCGATCGGCGTCGCCGGGCGCAGCGCCATGGAGGCGCGTGCCCCCTTGGCGCGGATCTCGCGGGCGAGCCGCACGGGGGCGGTGGCCGCCTCGACGTGGAAGGTGACGGAACCGGCGCCCGCCTCCACGTACTGGGGGGCCCAGCGGTCGGGGGCCTCGATCATCAGGTGGCAGTCCAGCGGGGTGTCCGTCGCCCGGGCCAGCGACTCCACTACCGGCACGCCGAGGGTGAGGTTGGGGACGAAGTGGTTGTCCATGACGTCGACGTGGAGCCAGTCGGCTCCCTGGACCGCCTTGGCCTCGTCCGCGAGGCGGGCGAAGTCGGCGGACAGGATGCTGGGGTTGATCTGCGCGGCCATGCCCCCAAGACTGCCATGCCCTCCGGGGGTGGGCGGCATCGGTCCCGGTGGGGGGTCGGTCGCAGCGGGCCCCGGGGAGTGCGGTTGTTCGCCGGGCGCGGGTGAGTGGGGGCTGGGCGCGCGGTTTCCCGCGCCCCTGGCGGTGACGGTGTGGGCCCGCGTCTACGCGGTGCGGCGGATCAGGGCGAGGTACATCGCGTCGGTGCCGTGGAGGTGGGGCCAGAGCTGGATGTCGGGGCCCTCGCCCAGGTCGGGAACGTCGGGGAGGAGGGGACGGGCGTCGATGAGGTCGGTGTCGGGGAACTGCTTCAGTACGTCGGCGACGACCGCGCGGGTCTCGGCGAGGTGCGGCGAGCAGGTCGCGTAGGCGACGACACCGCCGACCCGGACGGCCTCGAGGGCGCTGCGCAGCAGGGCCCTCTGGAGCGGAGCGAATCCGTCCAGGTCCTCCGGGCGGCGGCGCCAGCGGGCCTCGGGGCGGCGGCGCAGGGCACCGAGGCCGGTGCACGGCACGTCGACCAGGACGCGGTCGAAGCTGCCCGGGCGCCATGCCGGGCGCGTGCCGTCGGCGGTGATCACCTGGTACGGACCCGGGTTGCCGTCCAGAGCCTTGGCCACCAGCCCGGCCCGGTGCGGCTGCTTCTCGGAGGCGAGCAGGAAGGCACCTCGTTCGGCGGCCAGGGCGCCGAGCAGCGCGGCCTTCCCGCCGGGCCCGGCGCACCCGTCCAGCCAGCGCCGGTCCGGGCCGTCCAGGGGCGCGTTGGCCAGGGCCAGGGCGACGAGCTGGCTGCCCTCGTCCTGCACGCCGGCCCGGTTCTCGCGTACCGCGTCGACGGCGCCGGGCTCGCCGCCCTCGCTCAGGCGCACGGCGTACGGGGACCAGCGGCCCGGCACGGCGGCCTCCTCGGCGAGCAGCTCGTCGCGGGTGGCCCGGCCGGGGCGGGCGACCAGGGTGACCTCGGGGCGCTCGTTGTCCGCGGCCAGCAGCTCCTCCATGCCGGCCCGGCCGCCGCCGAGCGAGTCCCACAGCGCCGAGACGACCCAGCGGGGGTGCGAGTGCACCACGGCGAGGTGATCCTCGGGGTCCTCGTCGTAGGGCGGGGCGACCCGCTCCAGCCACCCGTCGAGATCGTCCCGCGCGACCTTGCGCAGCACGGCGTTGACGAACTTGGCCCGCCCGTCACCGAGCACGACCCGCGCCAGCTCGACGGTGGCGGACACGGCGGCATGGCTCGGGATACGCGTCCCGAGCAGCTGGTGCACGCCGAGGCCGAGCACATCCAGCACCGGCGGGTCGACCTCGCGCAGCGGCCGGTCGACGCAGTCGGCGACGATCGCGTCGTACGTCCCCTGCCTGCGCAGCGTCCCGTACACCAGCTCGGTGGCGAGCGCCGCGTCCCGCGCGTCGAAGTCCCCCTTCTCCCGGGCCTTGCGCAGCAGCGGCGGCAGCACGAGGTTGGCGTACGCGTCCCGCTCGTCCACGGCCCTGAGCGCCTCGAAGGCGAGGATGCGGACGGGGTCCTTCTGGGGCCTGCGGTACGGCTTGCGGGGACGGCGGGGCTGCTCGCTCACGAAAAAGGTGCTCCGGGTGTGGGGTGAAGTGCGCTCACCAGCGTACGCCGGGCCGGTGAGCGGTGACGCGGAGGCGCAGGTCAGCCGCCGAGCTGCTCGCCCTCGGCGATCCGCACGCCGCGCGCCCAGTCGGCGGCGCGCATCGGCTTCTTGCCCTGGGCCTGCACCCACAGCAGCTCGACGGCGTGCGAGCCGGTGCCGACGTACACGTTGTTCTTGCCGGCGGCGAGCTGCCCGGGGGCGAGGTCCGCGCGGTCGGGGACCGGCACGGCCTGGACGAGCTTGAGCCGCTCGCCCCGGAAGGTGGTCCAGGCGCCGGGGGCGGGGGTGCAGCCGCGCACCACCCGGTCCACGCGCAGCGCCGGGGCGGACCAGTCGATCCGGGCGTCCTCGACGGTGATCTTCGGGGCGAGGGTGACACCCTCGGACGGCTGCGGCACCGCCTTCAGGCTGCCGTCCTCGATGCCGTCCATGGTGGCCGCCAGCAGCCCGGCACCGGCGAAGGCGAGCCGGGTCAGCAGGTCGCCACTGGTGTCGGTGGGGCGGACGGTCTCGGTGACCGTGCCGTACACGGGGCCGGAGTCCAGGCCCTCCTCGATCAGGAAGGTGGACGCCCCGGTGATCTCGTCGCCCGCCATCAGCGCGTGCTGCACGGGCGCGGCCCCGCGCCAGGCGGGCAGCAGCGAGAAGTGCAGGTTGACCCAGCCCTGGGCGGGCACGTCGAGGGCGACGCGGGGCAGCAGCGCCCCGTAGGCGACGACGGGGCAGCAGTCCGGCGCGATCTCGCGCAGCCGCTCCAGGAACTCCGGGTCACGCGGTTTGGCGGGCTTGAGCACCTCGATCCCGGCCTCCTCCGCCCGCTCGGCCACGGGAGAGGCGACCAGCCGACGACCACGCCCGGCCGGAGCGTCGGGCCGCGTGACGACGGCGGCCACCTCGTGGCGCCCGGAGGCGATCAGAGCGTCCAGGGCGGGAACGGCGACCTCGGGGGTACCGGCGAAGACGAGCTTCATGGGTGGGACGGGCCTCTCGGGCGGGGGCGGATGCGGGCGACGCACCAGTCTACGAGCCCGGAGACCACGGGCAGCCGCCGACGACGAAGCACCCCCACGGCAGACCCCGGCCTCTCGACCGGCTGGAAACGGGCGGTGCGCGAGTGGGAGAAGGAAGAGCGCCGACGGCCGAAGGTCGAGGCGCACACCCCGCCCGACCAGGCGCACGCATATGCCACCGCGCCCCCACCCCGTGACCAGCGGAGCGCCCACGCGTTGGTCAAGAAAGAGTTGACCACCGGGCCGCCCGCGCGGCCCGATTCCTTTCAACGCCGGTTCGAGAGGCTTGTTCATGGCCGACCACGCAACCCACGACGCCCAGGCTCGGGCCAGCCTGCACTTGCTGGTGCGGGACATCGAGCGGGTCCGCCGGCAGGTGGACGCACTGCGCACCCTCACCGCCCAGTTGGGCAACGTCTACCGCCCGCGGCGCTCCGGCCCCTCCACGGGCTTCGTCGTCTACGGGCGCGCCCCCGCCCCGACGGTCCGTCTCGCCCAGGAGCTGCGGGACAGTGTCGAGACCCTGGTCACGGCCGCCGTGGACTTCGACCGCTCGCTCGGCTTCTCGTGGGACGCGGTGGGCTCCGCGCTCGGCGTCACCAAGCAGGCCGTTCACCGCCGCTACGGCTCCCGCCGCGCGGCCGCCCAGACGGCGCCCGCCGCCGAGACCACCGAGCACGCACCGGAGCCGGCGGCCACCCGCCCGGTCAACGTGGGCTCGGTCCTGCCCGCCGTGCCCACCGTCCCCGCGGCCCGTTCGATGCCGACCCAGCCGACGGCGGGCAGCCCGGCCCTGCGCGACGACGTCCGGCCCACGGCCTTCCCCGGCCCGCGCAACGGCTGAGCCGCACCGACCGGTCCGCGACGACTCACCGGCCCTCCGTCTCCCGCCCCGGGAACCGGAGGGCCGTCGCACGCACGCCTCACAGCACGCGCACACCGCTCACCACGGCCTGCCCACGCCTCACCCGATGTCGGGCGGATCGATCCGCACCCACACCGCCGCGTCGCTCCCCCGCGCCATCCGCGCCGCCTGGGCGGCCTTCAGCGCACCGGCCAGCGCCGCCCCGCGCCCCGGCGGCACCCGGACCAGCGCACGCTCCCAGTGCTCGCCCGGCGGCGGCGCGCCAACCCGGCGCGGACGCCCCGCGGCCGTGACCGGCAGCGGCACGGGACCGAGCACCTCGGCCTCGCCGGGCAGTTCGACGGCGCCCAGGAAGTCGGCCACCGCCTGAGGCGGACCCGCCACGGCCGCCATCCTGGAGACCGGCGGGAATCCGAGCTCGGCCCGCTCGGCCAGCTCCCGCAGCGCGTGGCCGACGGGATCCCAGCGCACCAGCGCCTGCACCGGCCGCAGCGTCGGCTCGGCGACCGCGACGACGGTGCCCCCGGCGCTCTGCGGACGCACCAGCGCGGCGGCGGCCAGCCAGCGCCGCAGCGCGTCCTCACCGGCGTGGAGGTCGGGCCGCCCGAGCATCGCCCAGCCGTCGAGCAGCAGGGCCGCCGCGTATCCGCCCTCGGCGACGGGTTCGGCGCCCGGCGTGCTCACGATCAGCGCGGGAGCCTCGGACACGGTGTCCAGCACGTGCTCGCGCCCGGAGGTGCGCACGGGCACGGCCGGGAAGGCCCGTCCCAGTTCCTCGGCGGTGCGCCGCGCCCCGACGACCTGTGCGCGCAGCCGGAAGGCCCCGCACTCCGGGCAGTGCCAGGCACCCTCCTCGCGCCCGCACCATCCGCACCGCAGGGCGGACCCGGACTCCTGGCCCTCCAGCGGCCCCGAGCAGTGCCGGCACCGCGCGGGCGTCCGGCAGGAGGCGCACGCCATCCGCGGCACGTAGCCCCGCCGGGGCACCTGCACGAGCACCGGGCCGTGCCGCAGCCCGTCCCTGACGGCCTGCCAGGCGAGGGTCGGCAGCCGCGCGGCCCGTGCGGCCTCGTCCCGGGCGAGGTCCTGGTCCCCCACGGTCCGCACCAGCGGGGCGGCGGCCCGCACCTGCTCGCGTGCGGCGACCAGCGGCCGGGCCCAGCCGGTCTCCACGAGCTGGGCGGCCTCCACGGTGCAGCTCCAGCCGCCCAGCAGGAAGGCGCACCGGTCCTGGGCGGCGCGCAGCAGCAGCACCTCGCGCGCGTGCGGCTGCGGGGCGTGCGGCTCGCTGTGGCTGTCGTCGCCGTCGTCCCAGAGGGCGACCAGCCCGAGGTCCCGCACCGGCGCGAACATGGCGGCCCGGGTTCCCACCACCGCCCGTACGGACCCCCTGCGCACCGCGAGCCACTGCGCGTACCGCTTCTCGGGTCCCGCGTCGGCGGTGAGCACCGCGTGCCGTCCCTCGCCGAGCACGGCGGTCAGCGCGGTGTCGGCGCGGGCTACCGCCCGTCCGTCGGGCAGGACGACGAGCGCGCCCCGTCCGGAGGCCAGCGTCGCCGCGACGGCCCGCGCCAGCTCTTCGGCCCACTGCGGGCCGGGCAGCGCGTTCCACACCGCGCGCGGCGCGCCCCCCGAGGCGAGGGCCGCCACGAACGCCGCCCCTTGTTCGTACCGCGCCCAGGACCCCGGATCCGGCACCGGTGGCGGGGGCAGCGGGTCCGGTGACGTCCGCTTCTCGGCGCGCGCGCTGCGCGGCGGTACGGCGAGTTGCAGGACGTCGGCGAGGCTGCCCGCGTAACGGTCCGCGACCGCCCGCGCGAGTCCCAGCAACTCCCCGTCGAGCACCGGCTCGGGCGAGACGACCTGGGCCAGCGCGGCCAGGGGACCCGAGTAGTCGGACTCGGCGAGCCGCTCGATCAGGAACCCGTCGACGAGTCCCCCGCCCTCGCGCCGCCCGTCCCGCACCCGGTGCCGGCCCGCCCCGAACCGCACCCGCACCCGCACGCCGGGCTGGGCGTCGGCGTCGAGCTCCTCGGGCACGGCGTAGTCGAAGTACCGGTCGAGGTGGAGCACGCCCTTGTCGACGAGGACCCGGGCGACGGGCAGCTCCTTGGCGAGGGCCGCTCCGCGCCAGGTCCGCGGCTTGGCCCGTGGCGCCTTCGCCCGGCGCACGCTCTCCCGGATGAGCGCGAGCTGCTCGGGCGGCGCGTCCCCCGCGCCACCGCCCGTCGGTTCGTTCTCGCTGCTCACGCCTGCATTCTTACCAAAGACCACTGACAACCGACGGCGCCCGAGTTCTCACCGTCTCACCGGCGACGGTGCGACTGCGCCTTGGACCACTCGGCCACGCCGGCCGGCCTCGGCCGACCGGCGACGGGATTCGAACCCGCGGGGGCTCAGCGCCCCGAAGTACCCGTCGCCTCCGCACCGGACGCGCGTCGTGTCGTCCTCCCGAGATCAGGGTGGCAGCGGTCACGTGTTTCCCATTTCACCGCGCGCGACGAGGCGCGCTCCATCGGAAGTACCCGCGGCCTGCGCACCGGGAGGGTGATCAGCGTAGACGGGTGCGTCGGGGCCCCGCGAACGATTTGCGGCGCGGGTCCCCGGACACGCCGAGGCCCGGCGTCCCCATCGGGATCACCGGGCTTCGTCGACGTGCCGTCCGGCGCGGACTGCGGTGGCGCCCCGGGGTGCTACAGCCCCGCCGCCTGCCGCAGCGCCTCCACGCGGTCGGTGCGCTCCCAGGTGAAGTCGGGCAGCTCACGGCCGAAGTGACCGTAGGCCGCGGTCTGGGCGTAGATCGGGCGGAGCAGGTCGAGGTCGCGGATGATGGCGGCCGGGCGGAGGTCGAAGACCTCGTCGATCGCCTTCTCGATCTTCTCGGCGTCGATCTTGGCGGTGCCGAAGGTCTCCACGAAGAGACCGACCGGCTCGGCCTTGCCGATCGCGTAGGCGACCTGGACCTCGCAGCGGGAGGCGAGGCCCGCGGCGACGACGTTCTTCGCCACCCAGCGCATCGCGTACGCGGCGGAGCGGTCGACCTTGGACGGGTCCTTGCCGGAGAAGGCGCCGCCGCCGTGGCGGGCCATGCCGCCGTAGGTGTCGATGATGATCTTCCGGCCGGTCAGACCGGCGTCGCCCATCGGGCCGCCGATCTCGAAGCGGCCGGTCGGGTTGACCAGGAGGCGGTAGTTCTCCGTGTCGAGCTTGATGCCGTCGTCCAGCAGCGCCTTGAGCTCGGGCTCGACGACGAATTCCTTGATGTCGGGGGCGAGCAGCGACTCCAGGTCGATGTCGCTGGCGTGCTGCGAGGAGACGACGACCGTGTCGAGCCGGACGGCCTTGTCGCCGTCGTACTCGATGGTGACCTGCGTCTTGCCGTCCGGGCGCAGGTAGGGGATGGTCCCGTTCTTGCGGACCTCGGACAGGCGCTTGGACAGGCGGTGCGCCAGGAAGACCGGGAGCGGCATCAGCGTGGGCGTCTCGTCGGACGCGTAGCCGAACATCAGGCCCTGGTCGCCGGCGCCCTGGCGGTCCAGCTCGTCCTCGTCGCCCTCGACCCGGTTCTCGTAGGCCGTGTCGACACCCTGCGCGATGTCCGGGGACTGCGCGCCGATCGAGACGGAGACGCCGCAGGAGGCGCCGTCGAAGCCCTTCTTCGAGGAGTCGTAGCCGATCTCCAGGATCTTGCCGCGGACCAGGTTGGCGATGTCCGCGTAGGCCTTGGTGGTGACCTCGCCGGCCACGTGCACCAGTCCGGTGGTGATCAGGGTTTCGACGGCGACCCGGGAGGTCGGGTCCTCACGCAGAAGCGCGTCGAGAATGGTGTCGCTGATCTGGTCAGCGATCTTGTCGGGGTGACCTTCGGTCACGGACTCCGAGGTGAACAGGCGACGGGACACAACGCTCCCTGGGGTTGCAGCGGCTGCTGGCTGATCATTGGTGGACGGCGCGGGGAGCTGCACCCGGCGACGTCCGAGAACAGTTTATCGGTCGCACTCCGCCACGGGCCCACCCGTCTCGCCTCTCGGAAGGGCTGTGACCTGCGGCACGGGCATTCTGCCCAGAACGGAGCGCCCTTGGCCAGGGTCGCCACGCTCGAATACGCGGGGTCGGCGAGGTCCGTGGAGTGAATGAGTCATTCAGCCCAGCCGTTCCGCCACGAGGTCCCACACGGTTTCGGCCAGCGCTTCCTTCGGGCCGTGTGCCACCGGGGTCTCGCTGCCGTCGGCACCGAGGACGACCGCCTCGTTCTCCTCGGAACCGAAGGTCTTGTGCTCCCCCACCTCGTTCACCACGAGCAGGTCGCAGCCCTTGCGCTTCAGCTTGGCGCGGCCGTTGGCGAGGACGTCGTCGGTCTCGGCGGCGAAGCCCACGATCACCTGCCCGGAGCGCGCGCGGTCGCCGGCGATCTCCGCGAGGATGTCCGGATTACGCACCAGGGTGATCGGCGCGGGCTCCTGGTCGTCCTTCTTCTTGATCTTCCCGGCGGCGTACGTCGCCGGGCGGAAGTCCGCGACCGCCGCGGCCATGACGACGGCGTCTGCGTCCGTCGCGGCGCGCAGCACGGCCTCCCGCAGCTCCACGGCGGTGCCGACCGGGACGACGTCCACGCCGGCCGGGTCCGGGAGCGACGCGTTCGCCGAGACGAGGGTGACCCGGGCACCCCGCGCGGCGGCGCTGCGGGCCAGGGCGTAGCCCTGCTTGCCGGAGGAGCGGTTGCCGAGGAAGCGGACCGGGTCGAGGGGCTCCCGGGTGCCGCCGGCGCTGACCACGACGTGCCGGCCGACGAGGTCGGGCTCGCGCACACCGCGGGCGAGGACCCTGCGGCATACCTCGAAGATCTCCCCCGGGTCGGGCAGCCGGCCCTTGCCGGTGTCGACGCCGGTGAGGCGGCCGACGGCCGGCTCGATCACGACCGCGCCCCGGCGGCGGAGCGTCGCCACGTTCTCCTGGGTGGCCGGGTGCTCCCACATCTCGGTGTGCATGGCGGGGGCGAAGACGACCGGGCAGCGGGCCGTGAGCAGGGTGTTGGTGAGGAGGTCGTCGGCGAGGCCGTGGGCGGCCTTGGCCAGCATGTCGGCGGTGGCCGGGGCGACGACGACGAGGTCGGCGTGCTGGCCGATGCGCACGTGCGGGACCTGGTGGACGTCGTCCCACACCTCGGTCGACACCGGGTTGCCGGACAGGGCGGACCAGGTGGCGGCGCCGACGAAGTGCAGCGCGGAGGCGGTGGGGACGACACGGACCTCGTGCCCCGACTCCGTGAGCCTGCGCAGCAGCTCACAGGCCTTGTACGCGGCGATCCCGCCGCTGACCCCCAGAACGACCTTGGGCTTTTCCACCGTCTCTCCCCGGCTCGGATGACGCGCTCGGGCAGCGCGTACGACCCATCACACACCACAGGCCCGACAGTCGGGCTGCCGGGCCTGTGGATAAGTCAGCTTCAGGCTGAAAATACTACCGCCGGTGTTACTGCGCCGGACCCTCGATGGCCTCGGAGGTCAGCAGACCCGCGTTGATCTCGCGCAGGGCGATCGAGAGCGGCTTCTCGTGGACGTGGGTGTCGACGAGCGGACCGACGTACTCGAGGAGACCCTCGCCGAGCTGCGAGTAGTACGCGTTGATCTGGCGGGCCCGCTTGGCCGCGTAGATCACGAGGCTGTACTTCGAGTCCGTGGCCTCGAGGAGCTCGTCGATCGGCGGGTTGATGATGCCCTCGGGCGCGGAGATGGAAGAGGACACGCTCTACCTTCCGATGGATGGGAAAGATTCAGTCACAGTGACCGGTAACGATCACACGACGTTCGTCAAGGCTAGCAGCTCGCGCGCCACGTCCTCGACGGAGGTGTTGACCAGGGTCCGGTCGAACTCCCGCTCGGCCGCCAGTTCGACCCTGGCGGCGGCGAGGCGGCGCTCGATGACCTCCGGCGGCTCGGTACCCCGGCCGGTGAGCCTGCGCACCAGCTCCTCCCAGGAGGGCGGGGCCAGGAACACGAGCTGGGCCTCCGGCATGGACTCCCGGACCTGCCGCGCGCCCTGGAGGTCGATCTCCAGGAGCACCGGCTCACCGGCCTCCAGGCGCTCCAGTACGGCCGCACGCGGCGTGCCGTAGCGGTTGCCGGCGAACTCGGCCCACTCCAGCAGCTCGCCGTTGGCGATCAGCTTGTCCATCTCCTCGTCGGTGACGAAGAAGTAGTGGACTCCGTGCCGCTCACCGGGACGAGGTTTGCGGGTCGTCGCCGACACCGAGAGCCAGACCTCGGGGTGTTCCTTGCGCATATGGGCGACGACCGTGCTCTTGCCGACCCCCGAGGGGCCGGAGAGCACGGTCAGCCGCGGACGTGATTCCGGGGGCACGGGGGTCGTCCCCCGGGATGTTGCAGCCATGCGGCGATTATTCCAGTTGTTCCGGAGTGGTCCGGACTCAGCTGCCGGTGCTGCCGAACTCGCGCTCCAGGGAGGCGATCTGGTTGGAACCGAGGCCCCGCACACGGCGGCTCTCGGAGATGCCGAGCCGCTCCATGATCTGCTTGGCGCGGACCTTGCCCACGCCCGGCAGGGACTCGAGGAGGGCGGAGACCTTCATCTTGCCGATGACGTCGTTCTCCTGGCCCTGCTTGATGACCTCGTGGAGGGAGGCGCCGGAGTGCTTGAGTCGATTCTTGACCTCGGCCCGCTCCCGGCGAGCCGCGGCGGCCTTTTCGAGCGCGGCTGCGCGCTGTTCAGGGGTAAGGGGCGGAAGAGCCACGCCTACGTCACCTCGGATGTCGAACTGTCGGATACGGACCGGTGAGGAACCTAGTCGCCCCACACCTGGGGAGTCGCGGGCAACACGCTTGCCCGAGGACTCTCGACGGAGACTAGCGGTCAACTCCGCCAGAGTCAGCGAGAACGGCGGAAAAGTCCTGGTCAGCCTCCGTCAGGCTAGACATTTCAGACATATTGCCTCGGATTTGAGGATGTATCCAAGGTCTGGAAGCCTAGGCGGCCGTCACCGCGGTCCTGACCTCGTCGGAGAAGCGGTCCGCCGCGTTCCGCAGCGCGGTCACGTCCGGGCCGTGACGAAGAACACCCCGGCTGACGTTCGGCACGACGTTGCGCACCGCCGCCCCGAACACCCCCGGCAGGTCCGCCGGCGTCGCACCCTGGGCACCGATGCCGGGCGCGAGGAGCGGCCCGTTGACGTCCAGGTCGTACGACGAGAGGTCGCCGAGTGTGGCGCCGACGACCGCGCCGAAGGAGCCCAGGGGGGTCTCCCCCGCGTTCTCCGCGGCCAGGTGCGCCAGCATCGTCGCCCCGACGCTCCGCCCGTCGGCCCGCACCGCGTGCTGGACCTCGGCGCCCTCCGGGTTGGAGGTGAGCGCCAGCACGAACAGTCCCGCGCCGTTCTCGCGGGCCAGGTCGACGGCCGGCTTCAGGGAGCCGTAGCCGAGGTACGGGGAGACGGTCAGCGCGTCCGAGAACAGCGGCGCGCCCTTGTGCAGGAAGGACTCGGCGTACGCGGCCATGGTGGAGCCGATGTCGCCGCGCTTGGCGTCCATGACGACCAGCGCGCCGGCCGCCCGCGCCTCCTCCACCGACTTCTCCAGGACGGCGACGCCGCGCGAGCCGAAACGTTCGAAGAAGGCGCTCTGCGGCTTGAGGACCGCCACCCGGTCGGCCACGGCCTCCACGACGGTGCGGCTGAAGCGCTCCAGACCGGCCACGTCGTCGTTCAGGCCCCACTCGGAGAGCAGGGAGGCGTGGGGGTCGATACCGACGCACAGCGGCCCGCGTTCGTCCATGGCACGGCGCAGGCGCGCACCGAAGGGCTCGAGTACCGTCATGCGTTCTTCCTCACGTCGGCGCCGACCGCGTCGGCGAGGGTGGCGTACGGGCTCTGCCGCAGGCGCGCGGCGAGCCCCTTGTGGACGGCCCGTCCCCAGAAGGGCCCCTCGTAGATGAACGCGCTGTAGCCCTGGACCAGCGTGGCCCCGGCCAGGATGCGCTGCCAGGCGTCCTCGGCGGTCTCGACGCCGCCGACGCCCACCAGGGTGATCCGGTCGCCCACGCGCGCGTAGAGGCGGCGCAGCACCTCCAGGGAACGTGCCTTGAGGGGAGCGCCGGACAGACCGCCGGTCTCCTGGACCAGGGCCGGCGAGGACGTCAGGCCGAGTCCTTCGCGGGCGATGGTGGTGTTGGTGGCGATGATGCCGTCCAGGCCCAGCTCCACGGCCAGGTCGGCGACCGCGTCGACGTCCTCGTCGGCGAGGTCCGGGGCGATCTTGACCAGGAGCGGGACGCGCCGCGCGGTGACCGCGCGGTCGGCGGCCTCGCGCACGGCGGTCAGCAGCGGGCGCAGCGCCTCGGTCGCCTGGAGGTTGCGCAGGCCGGGTGTGTTCGGGGAAGAGACGTTGACCACGAGGTAGTCGGCGTGCGGGGCGAGGCGCTCGGCGGACTTCACGTAGTCGCCGACGGCCTCCTCCTCCGGGACGACCTTGGTCTTGCCGATGTTGACGCCGACGACCGTCTTGAACACGGGCGTGCGGGAGGCCAGGCGGGCGGCGACGGCCAGGGAGCCGTCGTTGTTGAAGCCCATGCGGTTGATCAGCGCACGGTCGCTCACCAGCCGGAACAGCCGCTTCTTGGGGTTGCCGGGCTGCGGCTCCCCCGTCACGGTCCCGATCTCGACGTGGTCGAAGCCGAGCATGGCCATGCCGTCGATGGCGACGGCGTTCTTGTCGAAGCCGGCGGCCAGTCCGAAGGGGCCGTGCATGCGCAGGCCGAACGCCTCGGTGCGCAGCTCCTTGTGGCGGGGCGCGAGCACGGCCGCGACGAAGGTGCGCAGGACGGGCACGCGCACGGCGAGGCGGATCCAGCGGAAGGCGAGGTGGTGCGCCCGCTCCGGGTCCATCCGCTTGAAGACGAGCAAGAAGAAGGTTTTGTACATGGGTGTCCTCATGAAGCCTCATGAAGAGGGGGACACCGTTTCCGGTGTCCCCCTCGGGGCTGCTAGTCGCGGGCCGCGGTCAGGAATTCCGCGTGTTCCTGGAGCGAGCGCACTCCCACGTCGCCGTGGTTGAGGGCGTCGATGCCCTGGACCGCCGCCGCCAGCGCCTGGACCGTCGTCAGGCACGGCACGGAGCGGGCCACGGCCGCCGTACGGATGTCGTAGCCGTCGAGGCGGCCGCCGGTGCCGTACGGGGTGTTGACGATGAGGTCGACCTCGCCGTCGTGGATGAGCTGGACGATGGTCTTCTCGCCGTTCGGGCCGGTGCCCTCGGACTGCTTGCGCACGACCGTGGCGTTGATGCCGTTGCGCTTGAGGACCTCGGCGGTGCCGGAGGTGGCGAGCAGCTCGAAGCCGTGGGCGACCAGCTCGCGGGCCGGGAAGATCATCGAACGCTTGTCGCGGTTGGCGACCGAGATGAACGCCCGTCCCTTGGTCGGCAGCGGGCCGTACGCACCCGCCTGCGACTTGGCGTACGCCGTGCCGAAGACGGAGTCGATGCCCATGACCTCGCCGGTGGAGCGCATCTCCGGGCCGAGGACCGTGTCGACGCCGCGGCCGTGGATGTCCCGGAAGCGGGACCACGGCATCACGGCCTCCTTGACGGAGATCGGCGCGTCCATCGGGAGCGTGCCGCCGTCGCCGTTGGCCGGGAGCAGGCCCTCGGCGCGCAGCTCGGCGATGGTCGCGCCCAGCGAGATGCGGGCGGCGGCCTTCGCGAGCGGCACCGCGGTCGCCTTCGAGGTGAAGGGCACGGTGCGCGAGGCGCGCGGGTTGGCCTCCAGGACGTAGAGGATGTCCCCGGCCAGCGCGAACTGGATGTTGATCAGGCCGCGCACGCCGACGCCCGCGGCGATGCCCTCGGTGGAGGCGCGCAGCCGCTTGATGTCGAAGCCGCCGAGCGTGATCGGGGGCAGGGCGCACGCCGAGTCGCCGGAGTGGATGCCGGCCTCCTCGATGTGCTCCATGACGCCGCCGAGGTACAGCTCCTCGCCGTCGTAGAGGGCGTCGACGTCGATCTCGATCGCGTCGTCCAGGAAGCGGTCGACCAAGACCGGCCGGGACGGGCTGATCTCGGTCGACTCGGCGATGTACGCCTCCAGCCGGGTCTCGTCGTAGACGATCTCCATGCCGCGTCCGCCGAGGACGTAGGAGGGGCGGACGAGGACCGGGTAGCCGATCTCGTCGGCGATGGCCTTGGCCTCGGCGAAGGTGGTGGCGGTGCCGTGCTTGGGGGCGGGCAGGCCCGCCTCCTTGAGGACCTGGCCGAAGGCGCCGCGGTCCTCGGCGGCGTGGATGGCCTCGGGCGAGGTGCCGACGATCGGCACGCCGTTGTCCTTGAGCGCCTGGGACAGGCCCAGCGGGGTCTGGCCGCCGAGCTGCACGACCACGCCCGCGACCGGGCCGGCCTGCTGCTCGGCGTGGACGATCTCCAGGACGTCCTCCAGCGTGAGCGGCTCGAAGTACAGCCGGTCGGAGGTGTCGTAGTCGGTGGAGACGGTCTCCGGGTTGCAGTTGACCATCACGGTCTCGTACCCGGCGTCGCTCAGCGCGAAGGAGGCGTGGACGCAGGAGTAGTCGAACTCGATGCCCTGGCCGATGCGGTTGGGGCCGGAGCCCAGGATGATGACGGCCGGCTTCTCGCGGGGCGCGACCTCGGTCTCCTCGTCGTAGGAGGAGTAGAAGTACGGCGTCTTCGCGGCGAACTCGGCGGCGCAGGTGTCGACCGTCTTGTAGACCGGGCGGATACCGAGCGCGTGCCGCACCTCGCGGACGACGTCCTCGCGCAGGCCGCGGATCTCGCCGATCTGCTGGTCGGAGAAGCCGTGCCGCTTGGCCTCGGCGAGCAGGTCGGCGGTCAGCTCGGGCGCGGCGGCCAGCTCGTCGGCGGTCTCCTTGATCAGGAAGAGCTGGTCGACGAACCAGGGGTCGATCTTCGTGTACTCGAAGACCTCCTCGGGCGTGGCGCCCGCGCGGATGGCCTGCATGACGGCGTTGATGCGGCCGTCGGTGGGCCGGACGGCCTCCTCCAGCAGCGCCTTCTTGTCGCCCGGCTCGCCGACGAAGGTGAACTGGCTGCCCTTCTTCTCCAGCGAGCGCAGCGCCTTCTGGAAGGCCTCGGTGAAGTTGCGGCCGATGGCCATGGCCTCGCCGACCGACTTCATGGTGGTCGTGAGGGTGGAGTCGGCGCTCGGGAACTTCTCGAAGGCGAAGCGCGGGGCCTTGACGACCACGTAGTCGAGCGTGGGCTCGAAGGAGGCCGGGGTCTCCTGCGTGATGTCGTTCGGGATCTCGTCCAGCGTGTAGCCGACGGCGAGCTTCGCGGCGATCTTGGCGATCGGGAAGCCGGTCGCCTTGGAGGCGAGCGCCGAGGAGCGCGAGACGCGCGGGTTCATCTCGATGACGATCACGCGACCGTCCTCGGGGTTCACCGCGAACTGGATGTTGCAGCCGCCGGTGTCGACGCCGACCTCGCGGATGATCGCGATGCCGACGTCGCGCAGCACCTGGTACTCGCGGTCGGTGAGCGTCATCGCGGGCGCGACGGTGATCGAGTCGCCGGTGTGGACGCCCATGGGGTCGAAGTTCTCGATGGAGCAGACGACCACGACGTTGTCGTTCTTGTCGCGCATCAGCTCCAGCTCGTACTCCTTCCAGCCGAGGATGGACTCCTCCAGGAGGACCTCGGTGGTCGGCGAGAGGGTGAGGCCCTGTCCGGCGATGCGGCGCAGCTCCTCCTCGTCGTGGGCGAAGCCGGAGCCGGCGCCGCCCATGGTGAAGGACGGGCGGACGACGACCGGATAGCCGCCCAGCTCCTCGACGCCCTTGAGGACGTCGTCCATGGAGTGGCAGATGTAGGACCGGGCGGACTCGCCGTGGCCGATCTTCTTGCGGACCTCCTCGACGACCTCCTTGAACAGGTCGCGGTCCTCGCCCTTGTGGATCGCCTGGACGTTGGCGCCGATCAGCTCGACGCCGTACTTCTCCAGGACGCCGTTCTCGTGCAGCGAGATGGCCGTGTTGAGCGCCGTCTGGCCGCCCAGGGTGGGCAGCAGGGCGTCGGGCTGCTCCTTGGCGATGATCTTCTCGACGAACTCGGGAGTGATCGGCTCGACGTAGGTGGCGTCGGCGATCTCCGGGTCGGTCATGATCGTCGCCGGGTTGGAGTTCACGAGGATGACCCGAAGGCCCTCGGCCTTCAGGACCCGGCACGCCTGGGTGCCGGAGTAGTCGAACTCGGCGGCCTGGCCGATGACGATCGGGCCGGAGCCGATGACCAGGACGGACTGGATATCGGTGCGCTTAGGCACGCTGGCCCTCCATCAGGGAAACGAAGCGGTCGAACAGGTAGGCGGCGTCGTGCGGGCCGGCCGCCGCTTCGGGGTGGTACTGGACGCTGAAGGCCGGCTTGTCGAGGAGCTGGAGGCCCTCCACCACGTTGTCGTTGAGGCAGACGTGGGAGACCTCGGCGCGGCCGTAGGGGGTGTCGGAGACCTTGTCGAGCGGGGCGTCGACGGCGAATCCGTGGTTGTGCGCGGTGACCTCGACCTTGCCGGTCGTACGGTCCTGCACGGGCTGGTTGATGCCGCGGTGGCCGTACTTCAGCTTGAAGGTGCCGAAGCCGAGGGCGCGGCCGAGGATCTGGTTGCCGAAGCAGATGCCGAAGAGCGGGGTGCCGCGCTCCAGGACGCCCCGCATGACGGAGACGGGGTGGTCGGCGGTGGACGGGTCGCCGGGGCCGTTGGAGAAGAAGACACCGTCGGGGTTGACGGCGTAGACGTCCTCGACGGTCGCCGTGGCGGGCAGCACGTGCACCTCGATGCCGCGCTCGGCCATGCGGTGCGGGGTCATGCCCTTGATGCCGAGGTCGACGGCGGCGACGGTGAACTTCTTCTCGCCGATCGCCGGGACGACGTACGCCTCGGTGGTGGCGACCTCGGCGGAGAGGTCGGCGCCCTTCATCTCCGGGGCCTCCTGGACGCGGGCCAGCAGCGCGGCGTCGTCCTGGATGGCCTCCCCGCTGAAGATGCCGACGCGCATGGCGCCGCGCTCGCGCAGGTGGCGGGTGAGGGCGCGGGTGTCGATGCCGGAGATGCCGACGACGCCCTGGGCGTCCAGCTCGTCGTCCAGCGTGCGGCGGGAGCGCCAGCTGGAGGGCACGCGGGCGGGGTCGCGGACGACGTAGCCGGAGACCCAGATCTTCTTGGACTCCATGTCCTCGTCGTTGACGCCGGTGTTGCCCACGTGCGGGGCGGTCATCACGACCACCTGGCGGTGGTACGACGGGTCGGTGAGGGTCTCCTGGTAACCGGTCATGCCGGTGGAGAACACGGCTTCGCCGAACGTGGCCCCCACGGCCCCGTAGGCTCGGCCGCGGAAGATCCGGCCGTCCTCCAGGACGAGTACGGCGGGAGCCTTGCCGGCTCCCCGGGTGGAGGTCGTCATCGTGCGCCTTCCGTTTCCGTCTTGTTGATCATGTCGTTCAGTGTTTCGCCCCACTCGTTGTGCTCGGCCGCGTGGTCGGAGCGGAAGCCGGAGTCGATCAGCTTGTCGCCGTGCTCCCAGGTGACGACCAGCAGGCCGCCCTCGGTGAGCACCTTGCCGGCGATGCCCTTGTCGAGCCGGGCCTCGCGCAGCGCGGCGACGGGGACGAAGAAGTCGTTCGCGCCGGGGCGTACGACGTCCAGGCCCGCGTCCGTCAGCGTGAGCTCGACCCGGCTGCGGGTGCCCAGGCCGTGCGCCACGATGCGGTCCAGCCACTGCCCGGCGCTGGTGGAGCCGTGGTAGCGACCGCTCAGGCTCAGTTTCACCGGGCCGGGGGCGTCCGGCGCGCTGGGCAGCTCGGGCAGGTCGCCCTGGAGGGTGCTGCGCCACTTCCAGCCCTCGCGCATCAGCCAGTAGACGAGCGCGACGAACAGGCCGAGGCCGACGACCCAGCCGATGCGGGCGGCCCAGTCGGTCACTTCCGCCGATTCCTTCTCGGCGGCCAGCAGGATTACAGGTGTCACGTGAGCTTCCCGTCGACGAGCGTGGCCTTGCCCCGCAGCCACGTGTGCGTCACACGGCCCGGCAGCTCACGCCCCTCGTAGGGGGTGTTGCGGCTGCGCGAGGCGAAGCCCGCGGGGTCCACCTGGCCACGGTATGCCGTGTCGACGAGGGTGAGGTTGGCGGGCTCACCAGCCGAGACGGGACGGCCGTGTCCGGTGGCCTGTCCGATCTTGGCGGGCTTGAAGGACATGCGGTCGGCGACGCCGGCCCAGTCCAGCAGGCCCGTGTCCACCATGGTCTCCTGGACCACCGACAGCGCGGTCTCCAGGCCGACCATGCCCATGGCGGCGGCGGCCCACTCGCAGTCCTTGTCCTCGTGCGGGTGCGGGGCGTGGTCGGTGGCGACGATGTCGATCGTGCCGTCGGCGAGCGCCTCGCGCAGGGCCAGCACGTCACGCTCGGTGCGCAGCGGCGGGTTCACCTTGTAGACCGGGTTGTAGGAGCGGACCAGCTCGTCGGTGAGGAGCAGGTGGTGCGGCGTGACCTCGGCGGTGACGTCGATGCCGCGGGACTTGGCCCAGCGGACGATCTCGACGCTGCCCGCGGTGGACAGGTGGCAGATGTGGACGCGGGAGCCGACGTGCTCGGCGAGCAGCACGTCCCGCGCGATGATCGACTCCTCGGCGACGGCCGGCCAGCCCCCGAGGCCCAGCTCGGCGGAGACGACGCCCTCGTTCATCTGGGCGCCCTCGGTGAGCCGGGGCTCCTGGGCGTGCTGGGCGACGACGCCGCCGAAGGCCTTCACGTACTCCAGGGCGCGGCGCATGATCACGGCGTCGTGGACGCACTTGCCGTCGTCGGAGAAGACGGTGACGCCGGCCGCGGACTCGTGCATGGCGCCCAGCTCGGCGAGCTTGGCGCCCTCCAGACCGACGGTGACGGCGCCGATGGGCTGCACGTCGCAGTAGCCGGACTCCTGGCCGAGCCGCCAGACCTGCTCGACGACGCCGGCGGTGTCGGCGACCGGGAAGGTGTTGGCCATGGCGAAGACGTTGGTGTAGCCGCCGCTCGCCGCAGCCCGGGTGCCGGTCAGCACGGTCTCGGAGTCCTCGCGGCCGGGCTCGCGCAGGTGGGTGTGGAGGTCGACCAGGCCGGGCAGCAGCACCTTGCCGTCGGCCTCGACCACCTCGGCGCCCTCGGCGGACAGCCCGGTGCCGACCTCGGCGATCGTCGCGCCGTCGATCAGCACGTCCTGCGGCTCGCCGCCGAGCACCTTCGCACCGCGGATCAGGGTCTTGCTCATCTTCTTACTTCTCCTCGGTGGGGCGGGCGTGGGTCACGGCGGGTTCGTTGCCGCCGAGCAGCAGGTAGAGGACGGCCATGCGGACGGAGACGCCGTTCGTGACCTGCTCGACGACGGTGCAGCGGTCGGAGTCGGCGACCTCGGCGGTGATCTCCATGCCGCGGACCATCGGGCCGGGGTGCATCACGATGGCGTGGTCGGGCATCTTCGCCATGCGGTCGCCGTCGAGGCCGTAGCGGCGGGAGTACTCGCGCTCGGTGGGGAAGAACGCGGCGTTCATGCGCTCGCGCTGCACGCGCAGCAGCATCACCGCGTCGGACTTGGTCAGCGTGGAGTCGAGGTCGTAGGAGACCTCGCAGGGCCAGGTCTCGACGCCGACCGGCAGCAGGGTGGGCGGGGCGACGAGGGTGACCTCGGCGCCCAGGGTGTGCAGCAGGTCGACGTTGGAGCGGGCGACACGGCTGTGCAGGATGTCGCCGACGAGGGTGATCCGGCGTCCGTCCAGGTCCTTGCCGAGGCCGGCGTCGCGGCCGACCAGGCGGCGGCGCATGGTGAAGGCGTCCAGCAGGGCCTGGGTGGGGTGCTGGTGGGTGCCGTCACCGGCGTTGATGACGTGGGCGTCGATCCAGCCGGAGGTGGCCAGGCGGTAGGGGGCGCCGGAGGCGCCGTGCCGGATCACGACGGCGTCGACCCCCATGGCCTCCAGGGTCTGGGCGGTGTCCTTGAGGGACTCGCCCTTGGAGACGCTGGAGCCCTTGGCGGTGAAGTTGATGACGTCCGCCGACAGGCGCTTCTCGGCGGCCTCGAAGGAGATCCGGGTCCTCGTCGAGTCCTCGAAGAAGAGGTTGACGACGGTCCGGCCGCGCAGGGTCGGCAGTTTCTTGATCGGCCGGTCGGCGACCCGGGCCATCTCCTCGGCGGTGTCGAGGATCAGGACGGCGTCGTCGCGGGTGAGGTCGGCGGCCGAGATGAGATGACGCTGCATCTGTCAGGCTCCGTAGGGCGATTCATGCGGAAGAGCGGGATAATTCGGGCGGCCGGGCGTGCGTGCGGGCACACCGAGCAGGCGTACGGCACGGCTGGGCGCGTACGCGGGGTGCTACGGGTGGGCGCCCGGGGAGGCCGGCTTGGCACCGAGCAGCACGGTGTCGCGACCGTCCTCCTCGGCGAGCTGGACCTTGACCGTCTCCCGCAGCGACGTCGGGAGGTTCTTGCCGACGTAGTCGGCGCGGATGGGCAGTTCGCGGTGGCCGCGGTCGACGAGGACGGCGAGCTGCACCGCGCGCGGGCGGCCGATGTCGTTCAGCGCGTCGAGGGCGGCGCGGATGGTGCGGCCGGAGAAGAGCACGTCGTCGACGAGGACGACCAGGCGGCCGTCGATGCCGTCACCGGGGATCTCGGTGCGGGCCAGGGCACGCGGCGGGTGCATGCGCAGATCGTCGCGGTACATGGTGATGTCGAGCGAGCCGACCGGGATCTTGCGCTCGGTGATCTGCTCGAGCTTGTCGGCGAGCCGCCGGGCGAGGAAGACGCCCCGGGTCGGGATGCCGAGGAGCACCACGTCGTCGGCGCCCTTGGCGCGTTCGACGATCTCGTGGGCGATGCGGGTCAGGACCCGGGCGATGTCGGGACCCTCGAGAACGGGCCGCGCATCGGTTTGCGCGCCCGAGGGCGCGTCCTGCTGCTTGTCCATACGAAACGGACCTCCTTCTCCGCCTCACGGGACGGACCTTAAAGGACGTCGGGATGTGCGTCACCCACGGTATCAGGCTCACAGAGCGGCCGACGCGACCCCCTCAATGCTCCCGCGTCACCCTTCCGACACCCCGGTATCACCCGGTCGGAGCAATGGAAGGCGAATACCACGGAAGAGTCGGTGCGGACCATTCGGCTTGACGCAGGAGAGTAACGCTGCGTAACCTCACAGTGAGTTACCAGCCGCGCGGGTGCGCACCTGTGCAGACCGCGTCGACACCTTGTCCGGGGAGCCATATGTCCAGCGAATACGCCAAACAGCTCGGGGCCAAGCTCCGGGCCATCCGCACCCAGCAGGGCCTTTCCCTCCACGGTGTCGAGGAGAAGTCCCAGGGCCGCTGGAAGGCCGTCGTGGTCGGTTCGTACGAGCGCGGCGACCGCGCCGTGACCGTGCAGCGCCTCGCCGAGCTGGCGGATTTCTACGGCGTTCCCGTGCAGGAGCTGCTCCCGGGCACCACCCCGGGCGGTGCCGCCGAGCCGCCGCCGAAGCTGGTCCTGGACCTGGAGCGGCTGGCCACGGTGCCGGCCGAGAAGGCGGGCCCGCTCCAGCGCTACGCGGCCACGATCCAGTCGCAGCGCGGTGACTACAACGGCAAGGTGCTCTCGATCCGCCAGGACGACCTGCGCACACTCGCCGTCATCTACGACCAGTCGCCCTCGGTCCTGACCGAGCAGCTGATCAGCTGGGGCGTCCTGGACGCGGACGCGCGCCGCGCGGTGGCGTCCCACGAGGACATCTGAGCCGCAGGAGTCTCAGCAGAAACGTGCCGCCGGGGTGGTGGGAACCGATCGGTTCCCCCCCCCGGCGGTTTTGTCACGTCGTGGGGCTCAGCGCCGCCAGGGGCGCGGGGCTCGGTCGGCTCCGCGGCTGCCGCCGCTCGGGCGCGACCGGCCGCGGACAAGCCGCGGCCGCTCCCCCACCGCACCCCTGGGGCGCCGCGTCCTGCGGCGCTTGCGGAGCTAGTCGCGGCGCAGCGAAGGCTTGAGCTCCTTGAGCCGGCCGAGCAGACCGTTGACGAAGGCGGGCGACTCGTCCGTGGAGAACTCCTTCGCCAGCTGCACCATCTCGTCCAGGACGACGGCGTCCGGGGTCTCGTCGACCCAGATCAGCTCGTACGCGCCCAGGCGCAGGATGTTGCGGTCGACGACCGGCATCCGGTCGAGCGTCCAGCCGACCGAGTACTGGGCGATGAGCTCGTCGACGCGCTCGGCGCGCTCGGCGTAGCCCTCGACCAGCTCCATCGTGTACTCGCTCACCGGCGGCTGCCGGGTGTCGGACCGGGAGTGCCGGACCCAGTCGGCGAGGACCGTCAGGACGTCGGCGCCGCGCTGATCGCCCTCGAAGAGGATCTGGAAGGCGCGCTTGCGGGCCGTGTTGCGGGCAGCCACGGTTAGCTGTTCACCCGGCCGAGGTAGTCGCTCGTGCGGGTGTCGACCTTGATCTTCTCACCGGTGGTGATGAAGAGCGGGACGTTGATCTGGTGACCGGTCTCCAGGATGGCGGGCTTGGTGCCGCCGGTGGAGCGGTCGCCCTGGACGCCCGGCTCGGTCTCCTGGATGGTCAGTTCGACGGCGGCGGGCAGCTCGACGAAGAGCACCTCGCCCTCGTGCTGCGCGACGGTGGCCTCGAAGCCCTCGATCAGGAAGTTGGCGGCGTCGCCGACGACCTTGCGGTCGATGTGCAGCTGGTCGTAGGTCTCCATGTCCATGAAGACGAAGTAGTCGCCGTCCATGTACGAGAACTGCATGTCACGCTTGTCGACAGTGGCCGTCTCGACCTTGACGCCGGCGTTGAAGGTCTTGTCGACGACCTTGCCGGAAAGCACGTTCTTGAGCTTGGTGCGCACGAAGGCCGGGCCCTTGCCGGGCTTGACGTGCTGGAACTCGACGACGGACCAGAGCTGGCCGCCTTCGAGCTTGAGCACCATGCCGTTCTTGAGGTCGTTCGTGGAAGCCACGGTTGCGGAATCTCCTGGACTGGACTGACGTGGACGACCCCGGTGCAGGCATGCGCCCAGCGCGAAGGCTAGAGCGCGAGCAGCTCCTTGGTCGTGATGGTGAGTAGCTCGGGTCCGCCGTCCGCCTCGGGGCGCACGACGAGCGTGTCATCGATCCGGACCCCGCCCCGGCCCGGGAGGTGGACCCCCGGTTCGACGGTGACCGGCACACAAGCGTCCAGTTTACCCATGGCCGCGGGGGCCAACTGCGGGTCCTCGTCGATTTCGAGTCCGACCCCGTGACCGGTGAGGGCGGGAAGGTGCTCAGCGTACCCGGCCGAGTCCAGTGCCTGGCGGGCGGCGCGGTCCACGTCCCGGCAGGCCGCACCGGGTGCGAGGGCCTCCCGACCGGCCCGCTGGGCGGAGAAGACGAGGTCGTACAGCTCGATCTGCCAGTCGGCCGGCGAGGTCCCGATGACGAACGTGCGGCCGATCTCGCAGCGGTAGCCGCGGTAGGTGGCGCCCAGGCAGACGGAGAGGAAGTCGCCCTCCTCCACGCGCCGGTCGGTGGGACGGTGGCCGCGGCGCCCCGAGTTCGGGCCGGTGCCGACGGACGTGGGGAAGGCGGGGCCGTCGGCGCCGTGGTCCACCAGGCGGCGCTCCAGCTCCAGGGCGAGGTGCCGCTCGGTGCGGCCCACCAGGATGGACTCCAGCAGCTCACCGAGGGCCTGGTCGGCGATCTCGGCGCCGATGCGCAGGCAGGAGATCTCCTCCTCGTCCTTGACCACCCGGAGCTGTTCGACCGCCTGGCCGAGGTCGGTCAGCCGCAGTCGTGGGGCGACCGAGCGCATGGCGCGGTGCCGGACCACGGTGAGGTGGTGGTCCTCGGTGGCGAGGGACTCGGCGCCCTGGGCGGCCGCGAGCCCGGTGGCCGCGACGGCCGGGTCGCCGCCGGGACCGGGCAAGGCGCGCACCGGCAGCGAGTCGTCGGGCCTTCCCTCAGTCGGCCGGTCGTCCGGCGGGGCGGAGCAGACCAGCAGGTCCTCGGTCTTGCCCAGGAGCAGTACCGCGCCGTGCGGGGCGGCCCCCGCGAGATAGCGCACGTTGGCGGGCCGGGAGACGAGCGCCGCCGCGCTGCCGCCCGCGTTGCAGCGTTCTCGTAGGCGCGTCCGGCGGGCCGCGTACACCTGTGACATGAACCGAGCGTATGAGCTGCGCTCGGGGGGCGCCGCTCGGGAGGGCCGAGTGAGCACGCCCGGTGCGCCAACCGGGTTGGGGCCGGTGCCGAGTGGCGTCCGGCCGCCGGTGGGGCGTCTCGCGCCCCGCGGCGGATCCGCGGACCGAAACTGCCCCGCGCCCCCTGGCCCGGATGCCTTCCCGCGCTTACCAGGCAGGCGGGCTGGCTATCGAGCGGGACAGGACCTCGTCCAGGACCCTGGCCGTTTCCGGTACGTCGAGCTGGGAGTTGTCGATGATCGGGAGGCCGGATCCGTACCAGCCCGCCATGCGGCCGTGGATGCGGGCGACCTCCTCGTCGGTGAGGCGCCGGTTGCCGCTGCGTTCGGCGTTGCGCTCCAGGACGATGTCCAGGCCCGGCAGGAGGACCACCGGGAGCAGGCCGGGTCCGACGTGCCGCTTCCAGCCGCCGAGGCCGACGACCGGGCGGTCCGGGAAGACCGCGTCGTCGAGGATGCAGGAGATGCCGTTGGCGAGGAAGTTGCGTGCGGAGAAGCCGCAGGTGCGGCGGGCGAGGCGGTACTGCGCCTCGCTGTTTTCGTTCCACCCGGTCTGCGGGTCGGCGAAGCCGGAGCGGACCCATTCGCGTACGTCGTCGAGGCTGATGTGCGCGGTGGGCACCCGCCGGTGGTCCGCCCAGTACTTGGCGACGCTGGTCTTGCCCGCGCCCGCGGGGCCGATGAGCAGTACCGCGAGGGTGGCCGTGGTGGGGTCGGGCAGGGCCGTCGCGGCCGGCGGCACGCTGGGCACGGCCACGGGAGCCCCGGGCGGCAGCGGAACGTGGCCGGTGGTGTCCGCAGGGGGCGGTACGGGGGCGGTGGAGGCGTGCGGCCCTTGCGCCTGGTGCGGACCCGGAGCGTGCTGGGGGCCTGGAGCGTGCTGCGGGCCCGGAACTTGCTGGGGGCCCGGAACTTGCTGCGGGCCCTGGGCGTGCTGAGGGGCCACGGGGGGCGGGGGCGGCACCTGCACGGGGCGCCCCGGCGCCACGCGCGGCGATACCGGGACAGGCCCCTGGTGCGGGCCCGGGTGGTGTGCGGCCGGGGACCAGCCGACGGCCGGTCCGTGCCCCGGCTGAGGGGGCGGCGGCAGCGGAGAACCCACTGCGTGCTGCATCCGGTGCCACTCCGTCTCGTACAGGCGATGGGCGCTGACAGCGGGGGGGTGACCGCCCGCTGCTACCGAACGGTACCGCCCCCGGCCGTCGTTTGGTGAACGGCCGGGGGCGGTCCGAAGTGCCCGTCGCGCAGGGCGAATCGGGCGGAAGGTGCGCCGGGGTACTACTCGCCCACCTCGCCGTAGGCGGCGAGGAGCACGGCCGGGTCGGGTCCCTCCAGCACGGTGGGCTTGGCGAGGCCGTCCAGGACGATGAAGCGCAGCAGGTCGCCGCGGGACTTCTTGTCGACCTTCATGTTCTCGACGAGCTTGGGCCACTGGTCGTAGCGGTAGTGCAGCGGCAGGCCGACCGCTTCGAGGATGGTGCGATGCCGGTCGGCGGTGGCGTCGTCCAGGCGGCCCGCGAGGCGGCCCAGCTCGGCGGCGAAGTGCATGCCCACCGCCACGGCGGCGCCGTGACGCCACTTGTAGCGCTCGTTCTTCTCGATGGCGTGGCCGAGCGTGTGACCGTAGTTGAGGATCTCCCTGAGGCCCGCCTCCTTCAGGTCGGAGGAGACGACCTGAGCCTTGACCTCGATGGAGCGCACGATCAGCTCGGCGGTGTGCAATCCGGCCGGGGTGCGCGCGGCCTGCGGGTCGGACTCGATCAGGTCCAGGATCACCGGGTCGGCGATGAAGCCGGCCTTGATGACCTCGGCGAGGCCCGAGACGTAGTCGTTGACCGGCAGCGAGTCCAGCGCGGCCAGGTCGCACAGGACACCGGCGGGCGGGTGGAAGGAGCCGACGAGGTTCTTGCCCTCGGCGGTGTTGATGCCGGTCTTGCCGCCGACGGCCGCGTCCACCATGGCCAGCACGGTGGTGGGGACGGCGATCCAGCGCACGCCGCGCAGCCAGGTCGCGGCCACGAACCCGGCCAGGTCGGTGCTGGCGCCGCCGCCGACACCGACGATGACGTCGGTGCGGGTGAAGCCGGACTGGCCGAGCGCCTTCCAGCAGTAGGCGGCGACCTCGGCGGTCTTGGCCTCCTCGGCGTTGGGCACCTGGATGGCGATCGCCTCGTATCCCTGCTCGGCGAGGTCGGCGCGCAGGGCGTCACCGGTCTCGGCGAGGGCCTCGGGGTGGATCACCGCGACCCGCTTGGCCTTGGTGCCGATCAGGCCGCCGAGCTCGCCCAGGAGCTGACGGCCCACCAGGACCTCGTAGGGGTCGGATCCCGCAGTGCCGCCGATCTGGATCCGGGTGACTGCCTCGCTCATGCTTCTTTCAACTCCAGTGCGTCCAGGGCGGCTCGGGTGACTTCTTCCGGCGTGCGGCCGTCGGTGGCCACGACGACCGTCGCCACCTCCTCGTAGAGGTGCCGACGGGCCTCCATCAGCTCGCGCCACTGTTTGCGCGGGTTGACCGCGAGCAGCGGACGCGCGGCGTTCAGGCCGGTGCGCTTGACGGCCTCCTCGACGTCCATCGAGAGGTAGACGACGCGCTGCCCGGCGAGGAGCGCGCGGGTGTCGGCGTCCAGGATCGCGCCGCCGCCGAGGGCGAGGACGCCGTCGTGCTCGGCGAGCGCGGTCCGCACGGCCTCCTTCTCCAGTGCCCGGAAGGCGGCCTCGCCCTCGTCCACGAAGATCTCGGCGATGGCCCGGCCCTGCGCGGAGACGATGTCCGCGTCCGTGTCCCGGTAGCCGGCGCCCAGGCGCTCGGCCAGCAGCTGCCCGACCGTGGACTTGCCGACGCCCATCGGGCCGACCAGCACGATGAGGGGAGCGCTCATCGGATGGCCAGGCTGTCGAGGTACGAAGCGACGTTGCGGCGGGTCTCCGGCACGCTGTCGCCGCCGAACTTCTCCGCCACCGCGTCCGCCAGGACCAGCGCGACCATCGCCTCGGCGACGATGCCGGCGGCCGGCACGGCGGACACGTCGGAGCGCTGGTGGTGGGCCTGTGTGGCCTCGCCGGTGGTGACGTCCACGGTCTTCAGGGCGCGCGGGACGGTGGCGATCGGCTTCATCGCGGCACGCACCCGCAGCAGCTCACCGGTGGTGAGGCCGCCCTCGGTGCCGCCGGAACGGCCGGAGACCCGGCGGATGCCCTCGGGCGTGTTCACGATCTCGTCGTGGGCCTGGGAACCGGGCACGCGGGCCAGCTCGAAGCCGTCGCCGATCTCGACGCCCTTGATCGCCTGGATCCCCATGAGGGCGCCCGCGAGCCGTGCGTCGAGCTTGCGGTCCCAGTGGACGTGCGAGCCGAGGCCCACCGGCACGCCGTAGGCGAGGATCTCGACGACGCCGCCGAGGGTGTCGCCGTCCTTGTGGGCCTGGTCGATCTCGGCGACCATCGCCTTCGAGGCGTCGGCGTCCAGGCAGCGCACGGGGTCGGCGTCCAGCTTCTCGACGTCGGCCGGCGTCGGGTACACGCCCTGGGGCGCCTTCGCCGAGGCCAGTTCGACCACGTGGCTGACGATCTCGACGCCGGTCGTCTCCTTGAGGTACGACCGCGCCACCGCCCCCAGCGCCACCCGGGCGGCCGTCTCCCGCGCGGAGGCGCGCTCCAGGATCGGCCGGGCCTCGTCGAAGCCGTACTTCTGCATGCCCGCGAGGTCCGCGTGACCGGGACGCGGCCGGGTCAGCGGCGCGTTGCGGGCGAGACCGGCCAGGACCTCCGGGTCGACCGGGTCGGCCGCCATGACCTGCTCCCACTTGGGCCACTCGGTGTTGCCCACCATGACCGCGACCGGGGAACCGAGGGTGAGCCCGTGCCGGACACCGCCGAGGAAGGTGACCTCGTCACGCTCGAACTTCATCCGCGCGCCGCGACCATAGCCGAGCCGCCGCCTCGCCAGGTGGTCCGCCACCATGTCCGTGGTGATCGGCACGCCGGCGGGCAGACCCTCCAGCGTCGCGACGAGTGCGGGACCGTGGGACTCCCCCGCGGTCAGCCAGCGCAACCTGCTCAACGGTGCTCCTCAGTGCTCGCGCCCCGGTTATGCCTTGCGTACGCGTCCTGACCGCGTACGGCAACGGCCCGACCGGGTGCGCGGCCCCGGCCCGCCACCTCCGATCCTCCCACGTCCACGGGTACGGACCGGAATCGGTCCGCTGGACGGACAGGGCGGGAGCGGGCCCGGAGCACCGCACGGCGGGTCAGCCGGCCAGCGCTCGCTCCCCCGCGGCCCGCATCGCCGCCAGCGGGGCGGGCGACCGGCCGGTCATCTGCTCCACCTGGAGCACCGCCTGGTGCAGCAGCAGGTCGAGGCCGCCGACGACGGCGCCGCCGTGCGCCGACCAGCGGGCGGCGAGCGCGGTGGGCCAGGGGTCGTAGAGCACGTCGAAGAGGGTCGCGGGCATCTCCGGGACGGCGGCGGCGAGGGCGTCGGTGGTGCCGGCCGGGGTGGTGGCCACGACCAGCGGGGCGCGCAGCGCCTCCTCGGCGTCCGCCCAGTCGGCGATGCGCACGTCGGCGTCCAGCCGCTCGGCCCAGCCCCGCATCTCGGCGGCGCGCGCCTCGCTGCGGACGTAGACGGCGATCTCGCCGGTGCAGATCCGGGCCAGGGCGGCCAGGGCGGAGGAGGCGGTGGCGCCGGCGCCGAGGATCGCGGCGGTCTCGGTCTTCTCGATGCCGTGCTCGCGCAGGGCGGCGACCATGCCGGGGATGTCCGTGTTGTCGCCGGTCTTGCGGCCGTCTTCGGTGAGGACGACGGTGTTCACCGCGTCCACGGATGCGGCGGTCTCGCTGATCTCGTCGAGCAGCGGGATGACCGCCCGCTTGAGCGGCATGGTCAGCGACAACCCCGCCCACTCGGGACCGAGCTCGGCGAAGAAGCCCGGCAGCGCCGCCTCGTCGATGTCGAAGCGGTCGTACGTCCAGCCCTCCAGGCCCAGCTCCGCATAGGCGGCGCGGTGCAGCACCGGGAGAGCGAGTGCGCGATCGGGGAGCCGAGGACGGCGGCCCTGCGGCGGTCAGTTGCCGGAGACGGCATCGAACTTGTCCTTCAGCTTCAGGAAGTCGTCGTGTGTCTTGGCGAACTCGGTCTTGCTCACGCCGTCGGTGGCCACGAAGTACATCCAGCCGTCGCTCGTCGGGGAGAGCGCCGCCTTCAGCGCCTCTTCGCCGGGGTTGCCGATGGGGCCGGGCGGCAGGCCCTTGTTGGTGTAGGTGTTGTACGGGTCCGGGTTGCTGTTGATCTCGGACTCGCTGATACGGATCTCGCTCTGGCCCTTCAGATAGTTGAAGGTCGAGTCGAACTGGAGCTCCTGGTTGGTCTCGGTGTTGGTGGGCTTGAGGCGGTTGTAGATGACCTCGGACATCTTGCGGAAGTCCTCGTGGGTCTTGCCCTCGGCCTGCACGAGGCTCGCCACGGTGAGCAGCTCCCAGGGGCTCTTGAGGCCCAGGCCCTCCGCCTTCTCCTCGAGCCCGATCTCCTCGTACTGCTCGTTGGCCCGCGCCACCATCTGCTTCAAAACGTCCTCGGGCTTCTGGCCCTTGGCCGCCGAGTAGCTCGACGGGTAGAGGAACCCTTCCAGCGGGTCCTTCACGTCCTTGTGGTTCATCGCCCACTCGGGCAGACCGAGGTTCTTCCACTCGGTCTCGGCGACCTTGGCGGTGGTGCCCTCGTCCACGCCGAGCTGCTTGTCGATCGACTTGTAGACGTCGACGTTGCGCCTGCCCTCGGCGACGATCAGGTTGCTGCGGCTCTTGGGGTTGAGCAGGAGTTCGACGGCGCTCTCGGCCGACATCTCCTTCTGCAGCGTGTACACGCCGTCCTGGATGCTCTTGCCGCGGGGGTTGCTCTGCTGGGCGGCGATGAAGGCGTCGACGCTCTTCACCACGCCCTGGCGTTTGAGTTCCTGGCCGATCGTCGAGCCGCCGGCGCCCTTGGGGATGGTGACGGTGACCTGCTCGCCGTTGCCGTCGCCCGCGTAGTTCGGGGCCGCGCCGAAACGTTCCTGGTAGAACTGGTAGCCGAAGTACCCGATGCCCGCGACGCCGCCGCCCAGCACCAGGCAGACCACCAGGCACGCGCATCCGTTGCGTCGCTTCTTGGGCTTTCCGCCCCGGGGCCTGCGCTCGCCCCGGCCTTCGTCGGCGGCCTCATCGTCGCCCTCAGGGCCCCCGCCCGCGAAGAAGGCGTGTTCGCCCTCATCGGGGCCCGGGTCCCAGTCGGTGCGCTGCGGTTCGGGCTCGGCGCGCCGGCGCGTGGGAGGTTCCGGCGGCGGGTATGCCTCCGGGGTGCCGTAGTAGTCCGGCTGGTCCGTGCCGTAGGCGGCCTGCCGGCCGTAGGGGTCCGACGGGTCGGCGGGGTACTGCGCCTGGGGATCGGCGCCGGAGCCCCAGCCGCCGTTGTCGTAGCCCTGCTGGTGCTGGGGCTGCGGCTGGCCGCCGTACTGCTGGTCGTACTGCTGCTGGTCGTACTGGGGCCTGCCGTACTGGTCGTACTGCGGCTCGGGGTGCTGCTGCCCGTACTGGTCGTACTGCGACTGGTGACCGTACGCGGCCGGGCCGCCGTCGCCCCAGTCGCCGTACTGCTGCTGCGACTGCGGCTGCTCCGGATACTGCTGCGGCTGGCCGCCGTAGGGGGGCTGCTGACCCGTGTGGGTCTGCTGCCCGCCCCATCCGCCGTCCCCGTACAACGGGTCCTCCGGATGCCACGGTTCGGAGCCTTGGCCCCGGCCATACTCAGTCATCGATCCCCTAGAGCCGCGAGACGGGCGATACGCGCGGCCTGTCATGGGGGGCCGGCTTCCGTTCCGCCTCTTGCTGTGCGGTGGCTGTTCGAATGCCTCCGCATCGCGCGGAACGTTACCGTATCGCGATCAGATGACCACTTCGACGCCCTCGCCGGGTGGCTTGCCTGACACCCGTTCGGATTCCAGCGCCTGCTGGAGGATGATCACCGCCGCGGCCTGGTCGATGACGGACCGGCCCTTCTTGGACTTCACTCCGGAGGCACGCAGTCCCTGACTCGCGGTCACCGTCGTCATCCGCTCGTCGACGAGACGCACCGGGACGGGCGCGATGCCCCTCGCCAGTTCCTGCGCGAAACCACGGACCTTGACCGCCGCCGGGCCCTCGCCCCCCTTGAGGGAGCGAGGGAGGCCGACGACGACCTCGATCGGCTCGTACTCCTCGACGAGCTGCCTCAGACGGCGGTGCGCCGCCGGGACGTCCCGGCCGGGGACCGTCTCCACCGGGGTGGCGAGGATCCCGTCGGGATCGCACGAAGCGACCCCGATGCGTGCGTCCCCGACGTCGACGGCGAGGCGGCGGCCCCGGCGCAGCGCCGGGGTGTCCCGCTGGTCGGCGCTCACTTGGCGGTGTCCGCCACGAGGCGCTCGACGGCGTCCACGGCGTCACCGATGGCGGCCGGGTTCTGGCCGCCGCCCTGGGCGACGTCCGGCTTGCCGCCACCGCCGCCGCCGAGGGTCTTGGCGGCGGCTCGCACCAGGTCACCGGCCTTGAGACCACGCTCGCGGGCGGCGTCGTTGGTGGCGATGACCGTCAGGGGCTTGCCGTTGACGGTGGTGAACAGGGCGACCACGGCGGCCCGTCCGCCCTGGATGCGGCCGCGCACGTCGAGGACCAGCTTGCGCAGGTCGTCGGCGGTGGTGCCGTCCGGGACCTGGCCCGTGACCAGGGCGACGCCGCGTACGTCCTTGGCGGAGTCGGCGAGCGAGCCGGCGGCCTGGAGGACCTTCTCGGCGCGGAACTTCTCGATCTCCTTCTCGGCATCCTTCAGCTTGCCGAGCATGGCGGAGACCTTCTCCGGGAGCTCCTCCGGGCGGCCCTTGATCAGCTCCTGGAGCTGGGCGACGACCGTGTGCTCGCGGGCGAGGAAGTTGTAGGCGTCCACGCCGACCAGGGCCTCGATACGACGGACGCCCGAGCCGATGGAGGACTCGCCGAGCAGCTTGACCAGACCCAGCTGGGCGGTGTTGTGCACGTGGGTGCCGCCGCACAGCTCCTTGGAGAAGTCGCCGATGGTCACGACGCGCACGCGCTCGCCGTACTTCTCGCCGAACTCGGCGATGGCGCCCTGCTTCTTGGCCTCGTCGATGCCCATGACGTCGGCACGCACGTCGAGGTCGCGGGCGAGCACCTCGTTGATCTTCTGCTCGACGTCGGTCATCACGGCCGTCGGCACGGCGGACGGCGAACCGAAGTCGAAGCGGAAGCGGCCGGGCTGGTTCTCGGAACCGGCCTGGGCGGCCGTCGGGCCGAGGGCGTCGCGCAGGGCCTGGTGGGTGAGGTGGGTGGCCGAGTGGGCGCGGGCGATGGCCTTGCGGCGCCGGTCGTCGATGGCGGCGTGGGCCTTGGCGCCGACGGTGATCTCGCCGACCTGGACGACGCCCTTGTGGACGTACACCCCCGGGACGGGCTTCTGGCAGTCGCGGACCTCGATGACGGCGCCGGTGTCGACCTTGATCCGGCCGGTGTCGCCGATCTGGCCGCCGCCCTCGGCGTAGAACGGGGTGCGGTCGAGGACGATCTCGACCTCGTCGCCCTCGGTGGCGGCCGGCGAGGAGACGCCGTCGACGAGGATGCCGACGATCGTGGACTCGCTCTCGGTGTCCGTGTAGCCGACGAAGTCGGTGGCACCGGCCTGGTCGGCGATCTCGCGGTACGCGCCGGCGCCGGCGTGACCGGTCTTCTTGGCCTGGGCGTCGGCCTTGGCGCGCTCCCGCTGCTCCTTCATCAGGCGGCGGAAGCCGTCCTCGTCCACGGAGAGCCCCTGCTCGGCGGCCATCTCCAGGGTGAGGTCGATCGGGAAGCCCCAGGTGTCGTGGAGCAGGAACGCCTTGTCGCCGGAGAGGACGCTGCCGCCGGCGGCCTTGGTGTCGCTCACGGCGGTGTCGAGGATGTTGGTGCCGGCCTTCAGCGTCTTGAGGAAGGCGTTCTCCTCGGCGAGGGCGACCTTCTCGATCCGCTCGCGGTCGGTGATCAGCTCGGGGTACTGCTGCCCCATCATGCCGATCACGACGTCGATCAGGTCCTTGACGACCGGACCGGTGGCGCCGAGCAGGCGCATGTTGCGGATGGCGCGGCGCATGATGCGGCGCAGCACGTAGCCGCGGCCCTCGTTGCCCGGGGTGACGCCGTCACCGATGAGCATCACGGAGGTGCGCATGTGGTCGGTGACCACGCGCAGGGAGACGTCCGAGGCCTGGGCGTCGCCGTAGGCCACGCCGGTCAGCTCGGTGGCCTTCTTGATCACGGCCATGGAGGTGTCGATCTCGTACATGTTCTGCACGCCCTGCAGAATCATGGCGAGCCGCTCCAGGCCGAGCCCGGTGTCGATGTTCTTGCTCGGCAGCTCGCCGAGGATCTCGAACTCCTCCTTGCCGATGCCCTCGCCCCGCTCGTACTGCATGAAGACGAGGTTCCAGATCTCCACGTACCGCTCGTCGTTGACGGCGGGGCCGCCCTCGGCGCCGAACTCGGGGCCGCGGTCGTAGTTGATCTCGGAGCAGGGGCCGCAGGGGCCGGGGACGCCCATGGACCAGTAGTTGTCCTTCTTGCCGAGCCGCTGGATGCGCTCGGACGGGACACCCACGACGTCGTGCCAGATGCGCTCGGCCTCGTCGTCGTCCTTGTAGACGGTGATCCACAGGCGCTCGGGGTCGAGGCCGTAACCGCCCTTGTCCTGGGGGCTGGTGAGCAGCTCCCAGGCGAGCTTGATGGCGCCTTCCTTGAAGTAGTCGCCGAAGGAGAAGTTGCCGCACATCTGGAAGAACGTGCCGTGGCGCGTAGTCTTGCCGACCTCTTCGATGTCCGGCGTGCGCACGCACTTCTGCACGCTGGTGGCGCGGTCGAAGGGCGGCTTGACCTCACCCAGGAAGTAGGGCTTGAACGGCACCATGCCGGCCGGGACCAGCAGCAGAGTCGGGTCGTCCGCGATGAGCGACGCCGAAGGGACGACGGTGTGCCCGCGCTCCTCGAAGAAGCTCAACCAGCGGCGACGAATCTCGGCCGACTCCATCAGTGGTCCTCATTCCGGTTGTACGAGTACGTCGTCCTGACGTCGACGACGGACTTCGGGTTGCTGCGGTGTTCGGTGTTGTGGTTCTCGATGGCGGCGTGGTGCCGCAGTGCGGGGAGTTCGTCGCGGTCGACGGGGGCGTTCAGCCCGAGCGCGTCGTCCAGTTCGGCCTCCCGCTGGGCCATGTTCTCGCGGACGTCGAGGGCGAAGCCCACCGCGCGGTCCTTGAGCCGGGTGCCCGCGTCCAGCGCCTTGTTGGCCGCGGTCGCGGCGAGGCTCTCCGGGGTCAGCTGCTTGAGCTTCCGGTTGACCTTGGTGGTGGCCCACACACCGGCGGCGACGCCGGTGCCGAACCAGAACGTACGGCGGAACATCGCTGGATCAGTCCTTCTTCCGCTTCGTCCGCCGCGCGGCCGGGATCGTACGGCCGACGATCACGGTGCGCCGCGGCTGCTTGGCCGCGCCCGCGGGCACGTCCTCCTTGCGACCGCCGAGTGCCCGGCGCACGCCGTACCCGAACGCGGCGACCTTGACCAGCGGGCCACCGAAGGTGGAGGCCACGGTGGTGGACAGCGCGGAGGCGTTGGACGTGACCTCCTGGACGTCGGAGGCGATGGCGTCGACGCGGTCGATCTGGGTCTGCGCGGAACGCACCGCCGACGAGGCGTCGGCCAGCAGCGGGACGGCCTGGTCGGTCACGTCCGCCACCAGCTTGGTGGTCGCCCTGAGCGTCTGGGCCAGCCTCGCCAGTGCCACGGCGAGGAAGGAGACCAGGATCGCCCAGAAGACGGCCACCAGGATTCCGGCCACCTCGCCACCGGACACTGTCGCACCCGCTCCCTGAAAGACGTGCCTGAACATCAAAAAAGTCGTGCACCGAGCCTATCGCGCCGGGCGCGGGGCTCCGTACCGGATTCGCGTCCGCGTTCCCGTGGAGTACGACGGAGTCGGGCGAAGCGATTGTACGGAGTGAATACGGTTCAGTACGCTCCGTGTTTCATGCGAGACCTTCGGCGCGACCGCATCCCGCACGGCAACCTCCCGCTGGAACTGGACACCTTCGTGGGCAGAGCCGCGGAACTCGCGGAGCTGGTCCGGACGCTGGAGTCGGAGCGGCTGGTGACGGTGACCGGGGCGGGCGGGGTCGGGAAGTCTCGTCTGGCGGTGCGGACGGCCGCGCGGTGCACGCCCCGGGACGGGGTGTGGCGCGTGGAGCTGGCGCCGGTGCGCGACGAGGAGTTCGTCGACTACGCGGTCGTGGAGGCCCTGGGCCTGGTCGACCACACCACCCGGCTGCCGCGCGAGACGCTGCTCGCGCACCTCGCCGACCGGGAGCTGCTGCTGGTCCTCGACGGGGTCGAGCACCTGGTGGACGCGTGCGCCTCGCTGGCGGCCGACCTGCTGGGCCGCGCCCCCGGGCTGCGGGTGCTGGCGGTGGGCCGCAGGCCGCTGGCCGTGGCGGGGGAACGGGTCGTCCCGCTGGCACCGCTGAGTCCGGAGGAGTCCGTGGAGCTGCTGACGGTCCGCGCGGGGCAGCGGCACGCGGGCCACGGGTACGACGCCTCCCCGGACGAGGGCTACGGGGAGATGCGCGAGCTGTGCCGGCGCCTGGACGGGATTCCGCTGGCGATCGAGCTGGCGGCGGGCCGGCTGGGTGCCCTCTCCCCGCGGCAGATGCTGCAACGGCTGGACGACCGGTTCCGCCTGCTGACCGGCGGCGACCGCACCGCGCTGCCGCGGCACCGGGCGCTGCGCACGGCGATCGGCTGGAGTCACGAGCTGTGCACGCCCGGGGAGCGGCTCCTGTGGGCACGGCTGTCGGTGTTCGCGGGCTCGTTCGACCTCGAGGCGGCCGAGTACGTGTGCAGCGGCGACGGACTGCCCGCCGAAGAGGTGCTGGACGTGCTGTCCGCGCTGCTCGCCCAGTCCGTACTGACCCGCGAGGAGACACCGGCCGGGGTGCGCTACCGGATGCTCGACACGGTCCGGGCCTACGGCGCCGACTGGCTGGAGGCGACCGGGGACACGGCGCGGCTGCGGCGCCGGCACCGGGACTGGTACCTGGGCCTGGCGACCTGGTGCGAGCTGGAGTGGTTCTCGCCGCGCCAGCGGGAGGTCGCCACGCGCGTGGACGCGGAGCTGCCGAATCTGCGCGCCGCCCTGGAGCACTCCCTGACCGAGCCGGACGAGGCGCACCTGGGGCAGTACCTGGCCGGCGCCCTGTGGTTCCACTGGGTCGGCTGCGGACGGCTGTCGGAGGGGCGGCGGTGGCTGGAGCAGGCGGTGCGGCTGGACGCGGAGGGGACGGCGGGCGAGCAGTCCCGGCTGAAGGCGCTGTGGGTGCTCGGCTACGTGGCGATCCTGCAGGGCGACACCGTGCAGGCGCTGGCGGCGCTCCAGGAGTGCCGGGAGGAGGCCGAGCGGTCGGCCAACCCGACGGCGGTGGCGTACGCGGAGCACCGCACCGGCTGTCTGGCACTGGTCACGGACGACATGCCGCGCGCGGAGACGCTGTTGCGCTCGGCGCTGCTCCGCTACCGGGAGATCGGTGAGCTCAACAGCAACGTCCTGATGGGTCAGGTGGAGCTGGCGATGGCCCGGGCGTTCCAGGGCGACCTGCCGGACGCGGTGCGCCTGTGCGAGGACGTACGCCAGGTGTGCGAGGACCACGGCGAGCGCTGGGCCCGGGGGTACGCCCTGTACGTGCTGGCCTACGCGGCCTGGAGCGACGGCGAGCCGCGGCGGGCGCGCGAGCTGCTCGCCGACTGTCTGCGCGGTGCGCACCGCTTCCGGGACCAGCTGGGCTCGGTGCTGGCCGTTGAGCTGCTTGCCCTGGTCACGGTGGCGGAGGGCGACGCGGCGGAGGCGGCGGTGCTGCAGGGCGCCGCGGGGCGGATGTGGCCATCGGTGGGTCTGCGGCTGTTCGGCTCGGCGCACTACAACATGCCGCACGAGCTGTGCGAGGCGGCCGCGCGCGAGCAGTTGGGCGACGAGCGCTACGAGGAGTTCGTGCGGCACGGTGCGCTGCTCGGCCGCCGGGAGGTGATGACGCGGGCGCTGCGGCGGCCCGGCCCGCCGGCCACGCTGCCCCTGCCGCGCGGAGCCGGGCGGCGTGCCACGGCGGGGGCGCGGACGGCGAAGCCCGCCGCCTCACCCACCCGGAAGGGCGGGGAGACGGCGGGCTGAGGTACCGCGGGTGTACTGCGCCGGGGCCGGTATCAGCGGGCGTAGTACTCGACGACGAGCTGCTCGTCGCAGATCACCGGGATCTCCTTGCGGTTCGGCTCACGGTCCAGGCGGAACGCCAGGGCCTTGAGGTTCACCTGGAGGTAGCGCGGGGTCTCGCCGTCGGGGGCGAAGCCACCCTCACGGGCGATCGTGAAGAGCGTCTTCTCCTTGGAGCGCTCGCGCACCTGCACGACGTCGTCCGGGCGGACGCGGAAGGACGGCTTGTCGACCTTCTGGCCGTTGACCTGGATGTGGCCGTGGACGACCATCTGGCGGGCCTGGTAGATCGTGCGGGCGATGCCCGAACGCAGGACCAGCGCGTCGAGACGGCGCTCGAGCTCGATGACCAGGGCCTCGCCGGTCTTCATGTTGGTCTTGGAGGCACGCTCGTAGGCGCGGACGAGCTGGCGCTCGCTGAGGTCGTACTGCGCGCGCAGACGCTGCTTCTCGAGCAGACGGACCTTGTAGTCCGAGTTCTGCTTGCGGCCGCGGCCGTGCTCACCCGGCGGGTAGGGGCGGGCCTCGAAGTACTTGACGGCCTTCGGCGTCAGCGCGATGCCGAGGGCACGCGACTTCTTGACCTTGGGGCGGGACTGGTTCGCCACTGTCTGTGTCTCTTTCCTGGTTTCCGGCTTGTCAGGGTTGTGGGAGGTCGCAATCCGCAGCCGGGGAAACCCGCCTGGTCCGCGTGGGACCCGCCGGGCAGCCGCTCCCCTGGTCTGGGCACATACGTGCAGCACGCGAGTGGCCCACCGACCTCTCCCGGAGCTCCGGGTGGTGGTGGGCTGCCCGCGACACCATCGACGGTGCGCGACGCTCCTGGAACCCCGAGGGGCTCCGGCCGGTTGTCCCGTTCTGACTGCACGGGACTCGGCACTCCGACCGAGTCTACAGGCTGCTCAGGACCGCTTGCGACCGAGGTGCCCGCGGGTCCACTCCACCGCGTCCGCGTATCTGGCCTCGGCGCCGTGCCGGGTCGGTGTGTAGTAGGTGCGGTCCTTCAGCTCGTCCGGGGCGTACTGCTGGGCGGCGATGCCCTCCGGCAGGTCGTGCGGGTACACGTACCCCTGCCCGTGTCCGAGCTTTCCGGCGCCCTTGTAGTGGCTGTCGCGCAGGTGAGCCGGGACCGGCCCCGTGTGCCCCTTGCGCACGTCGTCCAGGGCGGCGCCGATGGCCGTGGTCGCGGCGTTGGACTTGGGGGCGAGGGCCAGGGCGATGGTGGCGTGGCTGAGGGTGAGGGCGGCCTCGGGGAAGCCGATCATGGCGACGGCCTGGGCGGCGGCGACGGCGATCGGCAGGGCGTTCGGGTCGGCGAGGCCGATGTCCTCGCTGGCGGAGATCATCAGGCGGCGGGCGATGAACCGGGGGTCCTCGCCGGCCTCGATCATCCGGGCCAGGTAGTGCAGGGCGGCGTCCACGTCGGAGCCGCGGATGGACTTGATCAGGGCGCTGGCGACGTCGTAGTGCTGGTCGCCGTCGCGGTCGTACTTCACCGCGGCCCGGTCGACCGTCTCCTCCAGCGTCGCCAGGGTGACCTCGGCCTCGCCCTTGTCGAGCGCGGCCCCGGCGGCGGCCTCCAGCGCGGTCAGCGCGCGGCGGGCGTCGCCGCCGGCGATGCGCAGCAGGTGGTCCTCGGTGTCCTCGGGGAGCGTGACGGCTTCCCCCAGGCCCCGCTCGTCGGTGAGGGCGCGGCGGAGAAGGCCGCGGACGTCGTCGTCGGTGAGCGGTTCGAGCGTGAGGAGGAGGGAGCGGGAGAGCAGCGGGGAGATGACCGAGAAGTACGGGTTCTCCGTGGTGGCGGCGATGAGGGTGACCCAGCGGTTCTCCACGGCCGGGAGGAGGCTGTCCTGCTGGGCCTTGCTGAAGCGGTGGATCTCGTCGAGGAAGAGGACGGTCTCCTTGCCGTACCCGCCGACCGCGCGGCGGGCGCCGTCGATGACCGCGCGGACCTCCTTGACGCCCGCGGTGATCGCCGACAGCTCCACGAAGCGCTTGTTGGTGGCCTTGGAGACGACGTACGCCAGCGTGGTCTTGCCGGTGCCGGGCGGCCCCCAGAGGATGACCGAGGAGGGCCCGGCGGGGCCGGAGCCGCCCTCGCCCACCAGTCGGCGCAGGGGGGACCCCGGCTTGAGCAGGTGCTGCTGACCGACGACCTCGTCGAGGGTGCGCGGACGCATCCGCACGGCGAGGGGGCTGCCGGTCGGGTCCTTCTCCTGGCGTTCTTCTGCTGCGGCGGTGAACAGGTCGGGCTCCACGTTCTGAACCCTAAATCACCGCACTGACAACCCGACGCGCCCGGTGGACCCGGCTCACCGGAGCGGTCAGCTGATCCAGAAGTCCCACCAGCGGGTCAGGACCATCATGCCGATGATGCCGATGTGCAGCACCGGCAGGACCCAGGTGAACTCGCCGAAGAAGCTCTTGAGCCAGCCCGGCGCGGGCAGGAAGCCCTTGCGGACGTTGAAGGACGTCACGTACCAGAACATGATGATGGTCGCGACCCAGGCCAGGCAGCACCACAGGCACAGCGAGTTGATCCGGTACAGGGACTGGAACTGCAGCCATGTGCAGAAGCCCACACCGAAGAGGGTGCCGGCGTTGAAGGTGAGCCAGTACCAGCGCGGGAAGCGGGCGCGGCCGAGCAGGCTCATGCCGACGCAGATGACCATGCCGTAGGCGACGAGGCCGAGCATCGGGTTGGGGAAGCCGAAGACGGATGCCTGGTCGCTCTCCATGATGTTGCCGCAGGAGACGACCGGGTTGAGGCTGCAGCCGGGCGTGAACGTGGTGCCGGCGACCTTGGCCTCGAGGATCTTCTGCTTGTCGATCGTGATGACCCAGGCGGCGAGCAGACCGGCCGCGCCCGTGATCACCAGCAGCAGCGCGAGAGCGCGACTGCCGCCCTCGGTGCGCGGGGTGCGGGTGCTGGGGTCCGGCGCGGGCTCCGCCACGGTGGAGACGTCCTTCACTGTCGTCTTGCTCATCACGCCGATTCCGTCACTCGAGAGTCGGACCTGCTTCGGGCAGGGCCATTGTGCCGCACCGTCCTGTGTGGCAACCGTTCGATGAACATAAGAACGCACCGGTGATCGCACCGGAGAGTTGCCTTCCGGCCGATTCCCGTTCCCCGGGGGCACGCGCGAGCGAACGCGCGCACCCCCGAGGGCGACAGGACGCACAGACTTGCTAGCCGAGCCGCGACTCCAGCTCCGCGACGATCTCGTTGACCCCGATCGCGGTCTGCTCGCCGGACTCCATGTCCTTGAGCTGGACGACGCCCTCCGCGAGGTCGCGCTCCCCGAGCACCAGGGCGTAGCGGGCGCCGGAGCGGTTGGCGGCCTTCATCGCCGCCTTCAGGCCCTTGCCGCCGTAGGAGAAGTCGGCGGCGACGCCGTTCTTGCGCAGCTCGGTGACCTTCGAGAAGAGGACCCGGCGGGCCTCTTCGCCGAGCGGCACCGCGAAGACGGAGGTGGCGGAGGGGATGTCCAGTTCGATGCCCTCGGCCTCCAGGGCGAGGACGGTGCGGTCGACGCCGAGGGCCCAGCCGACGGACGGGAGGGAGGGGCCGCCGATCATCTCGGACAGTCCGTCGTAGCGGCCGCCGCCGCCCACCGCGGACTGGGAGCCGAGGCCGTCGTGGACGAACTCGAAGGTCGTGCGGGTGTAGTAGTCCAGGCCGCGCACCAGCTTCGGGTCGTCCTCGAAGACGACGCCGGCCGCCGTGATCAGCTCGCGGACCTCCTCGTGGTACGTCTTGCAGGCGTCGCACAGGTAGTCGCGCAGCAGCGGGGCGTCGGTGAGCTGCTTCTGCACCTCGGGGCGCTTGTCGTCCAGGACGCGCAGCGGGTTGATCTCCGCCCGGCGCAGCGTCTCCTCGTCCAGGTCCAGGCCGCGCAGGAAGTCCTGGAGCGCGGCGCGGTAGACCGGACGGCACTCCTTGTCGCCCAGGGAGTTGAGGAGGATGCGGAAGTTCCGCAGGCCGAGCGCGCGGTACGACTGGTCGGCGAGGATGATCAGTTCGGCGTCCAGCGCCGGGTCCTCCGCGCCGATCGCCTCGGCGCCGACCTGGGAGAAGTGGCGGTAACGGCCCTTCTGGGGGCGCTCGTAGCGGTACTGCGAGCCGGAGTACCAGACCTTGACCGGCAGGTTGCCCGCCTTGTGCAGGTTGGCCTCCAGGACCGCGCGCAGCACGGGGGCCGTGGTCTCCGGGCGCAGGGCGAGGCGGTCGCCGCCCTTGGTCTCGAAGACGTACATCTCCTTGGTCACGATGTCGGTCGACTCACCGACACCGCGCGCGAACAGCTCGACGTTCTCGAAGCCGGGCGTCTCGATGTAGCCGTAGCCGGAGTTGCGCAGCGGGGCGGCGATCGCCTCGCGGACCGCCAGGAACTTGGCGGAGTCGGGCGGCAGCAGGTCGTACGTGCCCTTGGGGGCCTTGAAGGTGCTCACGGAAGGTCTCTCGTCACATTCCTCGTCGGGGAGCCCCGGGGGCTCCCTGGCCGGCCGCCACCTGCCGCAGGTAGGGGTTGGTGGCGCGTTCCTGGCCGATGGTCGTCTGGGGGCCGTGTCCGGACAGCACCACGGTCGAGTCGTCGAGCGGCAGGCACACGCGTGCCAGGGACTCGAGCATGTCGTCCATGGAGCCACCGGGGAAGTCGGTGCGTCCGATGGAGCCGGCGAACAGCAGGTCGCCCGAGAACATGATCGGCGGGATGTCCGCCGCCTCGGGCAGGCCGAAGGTCACCGACCCCTTGGTATGGCCCGGCGCGTGGGCGACCGACAGGTTCAGGCCGGCCAGCTCCAGCTTCGCGCCGTCGGTCAGCTCCTTGACGTCGTCCGGCTCCCCGACGGTCAGCTCGCCCATGAGGGGCATGCCGATGGTGCGGCCGATCCCCTTCTCGGGGTCGCTCATCATGAAACGGTCCTCGGGGTGGATCCAGGCGGGCACGTCGTGCGCGCCGCACACCGGGACGACCGAGGCCACGTGGTCGATGTGGCCGTGGGTGAGGACGACGGCGACGGGCTTGAGCCGATGCTTCTGGATCGCTTCCTCGACTCCGGGGGCCGCCTGGTGGCCCGGGTCGATGATCACGCACTCCTCACCGGCGGCCGGGGCGACGAGATAACAGTTCGTCCCCCAGGCTCCGGCGGGGAACCCGGCAATGAGCACGATCGTCCTTCGTTTGTGTCGGTTCGGGTGGGCTTGCGGACCGGCCGCGCCCATGGTCAGAGCCTACCGGCGGTGCCGATTCCTCAGCGAACCCATATACGGTACGGGGCTACACGCCCACGGTCGGCTCATCGCACCCACGCGTACCGGTCGGCACACGAAGACGCATGAGGAGAGAACCCGGTGGTCAGCCAGGAGCAGCGGCGGCGTCAGCTCGCCCGGGAGAAGTTCTTGCGGCAGCAGCAGCGACGTACGTCCGCGCGACGCAAGGCGCGCATGCGCAACGCTGCGATCGCGTCGGTGCTCGGCGTGATCCTGATCGGCAGCCTCGCGCTGTACACGACCGGCGTGGTCCTGGGGGACGACGACAGCAAGACGAACGCGAGCGCGGAGGTCACGCCGAGCGCCTCGGCGTCCAGCAAGGCGCCGGACCCGTGCGACAAGCCGGCCGAGGGCAAGGTCAAGACGCAGACCTGGAAGAAGGAACCTGCGATGACCATCGACAAGTCGGCGAAGTACTCGATGAAGCTGGAGACGACCTGCGGCGACATCGACATCGCACTGAAGGCGGATGCCGCGCCGCACACCGTCAACTCGTTCGACTTCCTGGCCGGAAAGGGCTACTTCGACCACACCAAGTGCCACCGGCTCACCACTGAGGGCATCTTCGTGCTCCAGTGCGGCGACCCCACGGCGCAGGGCAACGGCGGCCCCGGCTACAACATCCCGGACGAGAACCTGAAGGACAAGAGCCTGAAGGACAACATGTACCCGGCGGGCACCGTGGCGATGGCGAACACCGGCCAGCCGGACTCCGGCGGCAGCCAGTTCTTCCTCGTGTACCAGAACAGCCCGCTGCCGCCCAGCTACACCCCGTTCGGCACCGTCTCGGAAGAGGGCATGACGGTGCTGAAGAAGATCGCCTCCGCGGGATCCCAGCCCGCGGACCCCGCGACCGGCAACACCGCGCCCAACGCGACGGTCGTGATCGACAAGGCCACCGTCACGAAATCCTGACCCTCATCAGCGAAATTTCGGTCGTGCGGGATGCGGACAGGCCCCCCGCCGGTCGCCTATGTTGGCCGTGACGAAACTGTGGACGATGCCCGGGGGTAGCGAAGCCCTCCGCAGGCATCATGTGGAGGAGGCGCTGTGAGCAGCGACCCGTGGGGCCGCGTCGACGAGACGGGGACCGTGTACGTGCGTACGGCCGACGGCGAGAAGGTCGTCGGTTCCTGGCAGGCGGGCTCCCCCGAGGAGGCGCTGGCCTATTTCGAGCGCAAGTACGAAGGCCTGGTTGTCGAGATCGGCCTCCTCGAGAAGCGCGTGAAGACGACCGACCTGTCGGCGAAGGACGCCCAGACCGCCATCGACCACCTGCGGGAGCAGGTCGACGCGCACCACGCGGTGGGCGACCTGGACGCCCTGCGGGCCCGGTTGGACAAGCTCGTGTCGCTGGTGGAGAAGCGCCGCGAGGAGCGCAAGGTCCAGCGGGCCAAGCAGTCCGACGAGGCGCGCGCCGCCAAGGAGGCGCTGGTCGCCGAGGCCGAGGAGCTGGCGCAGTCCGACCAGTGGCGGTCGGCCGGTGAGCGGCTGCGGTCCCTGGTGGACACCTGGAAGGGTCTGCCGCGGCTGGACCGCAAGTCCGACGACGAGCTGTGGCACCGCTTCTCGCACGCGCGGTCGGCGTTCTCCAAGCGGCGCAAGCAGCACTTCGCCCAGCTGGACGCCCAGCGCGAGGAGGCCCGCCGGACCAAGGAACGGCTGGTCGCCGAGGCCGAGGCGCTGTCGAACTCGACGGACTGGGGACCGACGGCCGCGCGCTACCGCGACCTGATGTCCGAGTGGAAGGCCGCGGGCCGCGCCCAGCGCGAGCACGAGGACGACCTGTGGAACCGCTTCCGCGGCGCCCAGGACGTGTTCTTCGCGGCCCGCAGCTCGGTCTTCGCCGAGCGGGACGCCGAGCAGGCGGAGAACCTCAAGCTCAAGGAGGAGCTGGCCGAGGAGGCCGAGAAGCTCCTGCCGGTCACCGACCTGAAGGCGGCCCGCGCCGCGTTCCGCTCGGTGAACGAGCGCTGGGAGGCCATCGGCCACGTGCCGCGCGACGCCCGGCCCAAGGTCGAGGGCCGGATGCACGCCGTGGAGCGGGCGCTCCAGGAGGCCGAGGAGGCCGAGTGGCGCCGGACGAACCCGGAGGCACGCGCGCGTGCCGAGGGTCTGACCGGCCAGCTCCAGGCGGCCGTCGACAAGCTCAAGGGCCAGATCGAGCAGGCCCGCGCCCAGGGCAACAACGCGAAGGCCGACAAGCTGGAGCGTGAGCTGGAGGGCCGGCAGGCGCTGCTGGACCAGGCGCTGAAGGGGCTGCACGAGTTCGGCGGTTGACCTCGGTCACAGGGTGTGCGGCGGCCCGGCGGTGCGAGTCACCGCCGGGCCGCTGCGCCGTTTCAGCGCCGTCCGGCGTGCTCGCTGATGTCGAGGGCGTGCTTGAGCACCTCACAGGCCTGGAGGTGGTTGCCGGACTCCTGCAGCAGGTCGGCCAGGCGGCGGCAGACCAGCACGGCCTCGGGCCCGTACACCTCGTGCACCCGCTGGAAGGCGAGCTCGAGGACCTCGATCGCCTCCCGCACCTGCCCGGTCTCGGCGAGCAGCTCCGACAGCTCCAGCTGTACCTCGACCAGGTCGCCGTGCGGGTCGCCGGTGCGCTGCTCCTGCAACGCCAGGCGCAGTACGGGCAGCGCGTCACGGGTGTTGCCCTCGGCGCGCAGCACCCTGGCCAGGGAGAGCCCGGTGGCGACCAGGGCGGCGCGGACGTCGGCGGCCAGCACCGGGCCGGCGGGGCCGCGGCGGCGGCCGGTCCTCGCCTTGTTGCGGGCCAGGGGGAGGCGTCCGACGCCGTTCTCCTGGGAGCGCTGCGGCAGCGGCCGGTTCTTGGCGCGCAGGCGTTCCTCCAGGACCCGGTGGAGGGTGTCCAGGTCGAGCAGTTCGGGGCCGTCCTCGACGCCGTCCCGCAGGACGCCGAGCAGTTCGCCGGTGAACGCCGTGTACCGTTCGCCGTCCGGCGCCAGCGCAATGCGGTCCCGCGGTGAGGCGGCCAGGACGTACGCCCCGTCCACCGCGGCCTGGGCGGCCAGCTGGTCCCCGCCGGACAGGGCGCGGGCGGCGCGTCCGCTGAAGCAGCAGTCGAGGACCACGATCTTGCGCCGGGCGCGGGCGGTACGCAGCGCGGCGCGCAGGTGCTGATAGGCGACGGCCGTGTAGCCGAGGTGTTCGCGGGAGTCGCCGAGGGCCAGGTACAGGTCGGCCGAGTCGGCGTCCCGCATGCCGTGCCCCGCGAAGTACACCAGGAGGGTGTCGGTGGCCTCCTCGGCGGCCTGGTACACCGGGTCCAGGATCGCCGGGGTGGTGAGCGGGTCGGTGACGACGGTGCAGTGCCGTACCGGAAGCCCCCAGACGGTCGCGTCGCACAGTTCGGCGGCCAGGTCGACCACGTTGGCCTCGACGGCGGACAGCTGGGGCAGGTGCCGGTAGGAGGCGGTGCCCACGAGGACGGCCCGGGAGCGCGTGGGGTCAGGCAGTCCTGTCATCTCCTCCGCTCTCCTCGCTGTGTGCGGGCGCGGGCGGCACCCGCCGGTCGAGCAGGTCGATGATGCCGCGGACGGTCTCCTCGTCCCCCGCCGCCTGCGCCGTGAGCACGACCTCCACGTCGCCGCGGCGCAGGATGACGTCCGGGGCCCGGCGCCGGGATGTCTGCCACTGGAGGACGGAGAAGACGAGGGAGGCCGCGGACAGCCCGCTGCCGATGGCCAGTTGGAGGATGTCGAGGCCGGTGCCCATGCTGCCGGGGGCGGCCGGCGCGCTGCCGGCGGCCCGGGCCCGGAGGGTGGGTGTCCCGTCCTCGCGCAGCCAGCTCAGCAGGGAGCGGAGGTGGTCCTCGGCGTCCGTGCCGTCCTGTGGTCCCGAGATCTCAACGCGGAAGTCGGTCATCGTCTCCGTTCGTCCCGTCCAGTCGTGGGCTGACACGTCGGTTCACGCGGGAGAGCAGGTCCAGTGCCTCTCCCCCGGCGCCCAGCCGGGCCAGGCAGACCGCCTGCCAGTACTGGCTGGTGAGGGTGGTGGGGTGGTCGGGGCCGAGCTTGGACAGACAGACCGGTACGACCACCGACAGCGTCTGTGCCGCCTCCCGCAGCTGTCCGCGCAGTACCAGGCCGACCGCCTCGCGCTGCCGGGACAGGGCGGCCCGGGGGGTCATGCTGCCGAGGACGATGCGCCGGGTGGCGTCGCTGAGCGTGGCGGGGTCCAGGGCGTCGTGGTGGCGCTGCTCGGGCAGGTGGGCCTCCGCCCAGACGTACTCGGGCGCCTCATCGTCGGCGTCGTCGGGCGAGTCGGCGGGCGGCCCGGCCGCCTCGTGGACGGCGTCCACGGCTTCGTCCCGGACGTGCCGCTTCACCAGGTCGGCGAGCATCTGGGTACCGCCGTACGTCAGGGGGACGAGGGTGTCGCGCACCACGCGGGGGTCGCCGAGACGCCGCTCGGGGTCCTGCCGGCACAGTTCGTCGACGAGCCCGGCCAGCGGCTGGGGGAGGTCGCCGGTGCCGGTCAGCGGCCGGATGCCGTCGCCGAGTGCCCGCTCCATGATGGCCCCGACGTCGGCGGTCTGCCCGAAGGGCAGCTCACCGGTCAGCATGAGGAACACGCAGGCCCCGAGGCCGTACCAGTCCGCCGCCGGTCCGGGCAGGACGCCCCGCATCGCCTCCGGCGCCATGAACTGCGGGGTGCCGATCAGTGCGCCGGTGCGAGTGATCGCCGCCTCGCCCGCCAGCCGGGCCAGTCCGAAGTCCTGCAGCACGACCCGGCCGCCGCGGGTGGTGCCCACGTTGGACGGCTTGACGTCGCGGTGGACCACGCCCTTGTGGTGGCCGGCCTCCAGGGCTTCCGCGATCCCCAGGGCCACGGTGCAGGCGGCCGGTACCGGCAGCGGTCCCGAGTGCAGCACCAGCTCGGCCAGACTGGTGCCGTCGAGCACCTGCATCACGAGGTAGGGAGTGCCGTCGTGCACGCCGTTGTCGTACAGCGTGACGACACCGGGATGCTCGATCCGCGCGAGCGCGCGGGCCTCCCGCTGGAACCTCTCCCAGGCCGCGTCCTGCGCCGTCAGCCCCTCGACGGCGGTCAGCATCTTCACCGCGACGCGGCGGCCGAGCCGGGTGTCCTCCGCCTCGTAGACCACTCCCATGCCGCCGCGCCCCAGCAGCCGCACCGGGCGGTAGCGTCCCGCGACGAGCGCGGGAGGCTCGGCCGAGGGGTCGGCTAAGCCGGGCTGTTCGACGTGCTCCTCCATCTGCTCCCCCGCTCCCCGGACCGCGCTACGACGGTCTGCGCGCGGACGTCACGCGGTACACGTCGTACACGCCCTCGACACCTCGTACGGCCTTCAGGACGTGGCCCAGGTGCTTGGGGTCGCCCATCTCGAAGGTGAAGCGGGAGGTGGCGACGCGGTCCCGGGAGGTCTGGACGGCCGCGGAGAGGATGTTGACGTGCTGGTCGGACAGTACCCGGGTGACGTCCGAGAGGAGCCGGGAGCGGTCCAGTGCCTCCACCTGGATGGCGACCAGGAAGACGGAGGACTGGGTGGGCGCCCACTCGACCTCGAGGATGCGCTCCGGTTCGCGGGAGAGCGAGTCCACGTTCACGCAGTCGCTGCGGTGGACGGAGACGCCGCTGCCCCGGGTGACGAAGCCGATGATCGGGTCGCCGGGGACAGGCGTGCAGCAGCGGGCCAGCTTGACCCACACGTCCTCGACGCCCTTGACGACGACGCCCGGGTCGGCACTGGTGCGGCGTTTGCGGCCGCGACCACGGGCGGGCGGGACCGATTCGTCGATCTCCTCGGTGGCCGCCTCCTCGCCACCGAGCGCCTGGACCAGTTTCTGCACGATGTTCTGCGCGGAGACGTGGCCCTCGCCGATCGCCGCGTACAGCGCGGAGATGTCCGAGTAGCGCATCTCGTGCGCGAGGGTGACCAGGGAGTCGCCGGTCAGGATCCGCTGGATCGGCAGGTTCTGCTTGCGCATGGCGCGGACGATGGAGTCCTTGCCCTGCTCGATCGCCTCGTCACGGCGCTCCTTGGAGAACCAGGCGCGGATCTTGTTGCGGGCGCGCGGCGACTTGACGAAGCCCAGCCAGTCGCGGGACGGGCCCGCGCCGGCCGCCTTGGAGGTGAAGACCTCCACCAGGTCGCCGTTGTCCAGGGTGGACTCCAGCGGGACCAGGCGCCCGTTGACCCGTGCCCCTATGGTCCGGTGGCCGACCTCGGTGTGGACCGCGTAGGCGAAGTCCACGGGCGTGGCCCCGGCCGGGAGCGCTATGACGTCGCCCTTGGGCGTGAAGACGAAGACCTCGTTGCGGGAGAGGTCGAAGCGCAGGGACTCCAGGAACTCGCCGGGGTCCTCGGTCTCCTTCTGCCAGTCGAGGAGCTGGCGCAGCCACGCCATGTCGTTGAGGTGGTCGTCCTTGCCCTTGCCGGACGACTTGGGCGCGTCGGAGCGGACCTTGGAGGCGCCGGCGACGGCCTCCTGCTTGTACTTCCAGTGCGCGGCGATGCCGTACTCCGCGCGGCGGTGCATGTCGAAGGTGCGGATCTGCAGCTCGACCGGCTTGCCGTTGGGTCCGATGACCGTCGTGTGCAACGACTGGTACATGTTGAACTTGGGCATCGCGATGTAGTCCTTGAACCGCCCGGGAACCGGGTTCCAGCGGGCGTGGACCGTACCGAGCGCCGCGTAGCAGTCGCGAACGGTGTCCACCAGGACGCGGATGCCCACCAGATCGTAAATCTCCGCGAAGTCACGGCCGCGGACGATCATCTTCTGGTAGACGCTGTAGTAGTGCTTGGGGCGGCCGGTGACGGTCGCCTTGATGCGGGCCGCGCGCAGGTCCTGCTGGACCTCGTCGGTGACGATCGCGAGGTACTCGTCGCGCTTGGGGGCGCGCTCGGCGACCAGGCGGACGATCTCGTCGTACATCTTGGGGTAGAGGATCGCGAAGGCGAGGTCCTCCAGCTCCCACTTGATGGTGTTCATGCCCAGGCGGTGGGCCAGCGGCGCGTAGATCTCGAGGGTCTCGCGCGCCTTCTTCTCCTGCTTCTCGCGCTTGAGGTAGCGCATGGTCCGCATGTTGTGCAGGCGGTCGGCGAGCTTGATGACCAGGACGCGCGGGTCCTTCGCCATGGCGACGACCATCTTGCGCACGGTCTCGGCCTGCGCGGCCTCGCCGAACTTGACCTTGTCGAGCTTGGTGACGCCGTCGACGAGGAGGGTGACCACGTCACCGAAGTCGCGGCGCAGGTCCTCCAGGCCGTACTCGGTGTCCTCGACGGTGTCGTGCAGCAGGCCCGCCATGAGGGTGGCCGGGTCCATGCCCAGCTCGGCGAGGATGGTGGTGACGGCGAGCGGGTGCGTGATGTACGGGTCGCCGCTCTTGCGCTTCTGGCCGCGGTGCCAGCGTTCGGCGACCTGATAGGCGCGCTCGATCTGGCGCAGCGTCGCCGTCTCGATCTTGGGGTCGTTGCTGCGCACTATCCGCAGCAGGGGCTCCAGGACCGGGTTGTACGGGTTGGCGCGCTGCACGCCGAGGCGGGCGAGGCGGGCGCGTACACGGTTGGAGGAGCCGGAGCGGGCGGGCTGCCCGGCGGGGGTGCGGACCACGGGCGCGTTGCGCTCGCGCTCGGGCGGCATCGGCTTGGGACGCGGCTGCTGCTCGGCCGGCTTGTCGACGGGCGCGGACGGGGCGTGCTGGATCGGCCCGCGGGTGTCGTTCTTCGCCTGGGGCGCGCTCGGCGCGGGCTTCGCCGCGGGCGCCGAGGCGGACTCGGGCTTTGCGGCGGTCAGTGGCTGGGCCTCGTCTGGCAAGAGGACTCCTCGTGCGCGATCCGGGTCCCCCGGTCAGGCTCCGGAGTCCCCATGGTAGCGATCCTGCACCCGAGGACCGCCTTCAGGCCAATGTGAGGGCCGTCAGCCCGTGAAACGCCTGGGGCGGGCGCCGGATTCCTCCGGGCCCGCCCCAGGGGTGCGGTTCATGACGCTCAGACCGTGAGCAGCGCCTTCAGCGGCGCCCCGGCCAGGGCGGGCTCCAGTCGGGCCCGGCCGCCGAGGAAGCCCAGCTCCATCAGGACGGCGAGGCCCGCGACCTCGGCGCCGGCCCGGCGGATGAGCTCCAGCGAGGCCTCGGCGGTGCCGCCGGTGGCGAGGACGTCGTCGACGACCAGGACGCGGTCGCCCGCGCTCAGGTCCTCGGCGTGCACCTCGATCTCGGCGGAGCCGTACTCCAGGTCGTACGACTGGCTGAGGGTGGCTCCGGGGAGCTTGCCGGCCTTGCGTACGGGGATGAAGCCGAGGCCGGCCCGCAGGGCCACCGGGGCGCCCAGGATGAACCCGCGGGCTTCCAGGCCCACGACCTTGGTCGCACCGGTGTCCCGCGCCACCTCGGCGAGGGCGTCGGTGAGCGCGGCGAAGGCCGCCGGGTCCGCCAGGAGCGGGGTGATGTCCTTGAACATCACACCCGGCTCCGGGTAGTCGGCCACATCCCGGATGCGGCTGAGCAGCAGCTCCGTGATGTCGGTCGTCTCGGTCATCGGCGCTTCCCCGAGGGTCGGCCGCGACCGCGGGTGCGGGACGCGGGCTGGTTGCGCGGACCGACGACCGCGGGGGCCGCGTCGTCGGGCTCGTCGGGCTCGTCGTCGGCGTACCGCTCGTCGGCGTCGGACTCCACCGGCTCTCCCTTGGCGGCGGCCTGGGCGCGCCTGGCGAGGACGCGCTTCTTGAGGGACTTCATCTGCGGCTCGGCCTCCTTGAGGTCGGCGACGAGCGGAGTGGCGATGAAGATCGACGAGTACGCTCCGGCCGCGAGGCCCACGAACAGCGACAGGGAGATGTCGTTGAGCATGCCGGCGCCGAGGACGCCGCCACCGATGAACAGCAGGCCGCCCACCGGCAGCAGCGCGACCACCGTGGTGTTGACGGAGCGGACCAGGGTGCTGTTGATCGAGCGGTTGGCGATCTCGCCGTACGTCCAGCGGGTCTGTTTGGTGATGTCTCTCGTCTGTTCCTTGAGACTGTCGAAGACCACGACCGTGTCGTAGAGCGAGTAACCGAGGATCGTGAGCAGACCGATCACCGTGCCGGGCGTGACCTCGAAGCCGACGAGGGCGTAGATGCCGACGGTGATGGTGATGTCGTGGACCAGCGCGACGAACGCGGCCAGCGCCATGCGCCACTCGAAGGCGATGGCCAGGTAGATGACCACGAGGACCATGAAGATCCCGAGGCCCTGCCACGCCTTGTTCGCGATCTGGTCGCCCCAACTGGGGCCGACCAGATCGGCGTTGATCTTCTCCGCCGGGACGTCGAGGTCCTTGGAGAGTTCTTCCTTGATCTGGTCCGAGGCCGCGGTGTCGGTGCCCGAGATCTGGATGCGGAGGCTGCCGTCACCGAGCTTCTGGACGATCGCGTCGTGGCCCGACGCCTCCTCCGCGTACGTCTCGGCCTGGGAGACCGAGGCGCTCATGTTCTTCGGAGTGGTGAAGACCGCGCCGCCCTGGAACTCGATGCCCATGTGCAGGCCGCGCACCGCCAGGCCGACGATGGCCGTGATGGTGATCAGGATCGAGATGCCGTACCAGAGCTTGCGGTTCTTGACGAAGTCGTAGCCGATCTCGCCGTGGTGCAGTCGGGCGCCGAGGTTGCCGAGCTTTCCCATCTCACGCCTCCTTCGGGTCGACGGGGCCGGCGACGGGGCGCGCGGGACGGCGGGTGCGGCGCAGCGGCGGCTTGGCGCCCAGGCTCTTCGGGTCGAGGCCGGACCACTTGTGACCGCTCGCGAAGAACTTGCGGCGGGCCATCAGCGTCAGCAGCGGCTTGGTGAAGAGGAACACCACCACCACGTCGAGCAGGGTGGTCAGGCCGAGCGTGAACGCGAAGCCCTGCACCTTGCCGACGGTGACCACGAAGAGCACCGCGGCGGCGAGGAAGGACACGAAGTCGGAGACCAGGATGGTGCGCCGGGCGCGCGGCCAGGCCCGCTCGACGGCGGGGCGCAGCGTGCGGCCCTCCCGGATCTCGTCGCGGACGCGTTCGAAGTACACGATGAACGAGTCCGCCGTGATGCCGATCGCGACGATGGCACCGCACACGGCCGGCAGGTTCAGCGCGAAGCCGATCGTCGGGCCGAGCAGCGACATGATCACGTACGTGAGACCCGCGGAGACCAGCAGCGAGGCGACGGCGATGAACGACAGCCCGCGGTAGTAGACCAGCAGGTAGATGACGACCAGGGCGAGGCCGATCGCGCCGGCGATCAGACCGGCCTTGAGCTGCTCACCGCCGAGCGCGGCGGTGACGGTGGTGACGCTGTCCTCCTTGAAGGTCAGCGGCAGGGCACCGTAGGACAGCATGTTGGCGAGGCCCTGGGCCTCTTCCTGGTTGAAGTTTCCGGAGATCTCCGCGCTGCCGCCGGTGAGTGCCTGGCTGACGTAGGGGTCGGAGACGACCTCGTTGTCCAGGACGATGGCGAACTGGTTCTGCGGGGACTGGTTCTGGGCCAGCTTGCCGGTGATGTCGGCGAACTTCTTGGCGCCGTCGTCCGTGAACTTCATCGTCACGGTCCAGCCGGCGGCGGTCTGGGTGTTGAAGACGGCCTCGGACTGGTCGACGTCCGTGCCGTCGACCGCGGCGGGGCCGAGGATGTACTTCTGCCACTGGCCCTGCGCGTTCTGACCGCAGGCGATCATCGAGTCGCCGGGCTTGGAACCGGCGCCGGCCTTGGTGCGGGCCGCTTCGTCGGTACAGTCCAGGGCGGCGTACTGCTCCTGCAGCTTGGCGGTCGCCTCGTCACCGGAGGCGCTGGCGCTCGGGGACGGGGAGGCGCCGTCGGACGCCGTGGCGGAGGGGCTGGGGTCGGCCTTGAGGGCGTCGCTCGCGGCACGGCCCTGGGTGGTCGCGCTCGCCGAGGCGGAGTCGGACGGGGAGCCGCTCGCCTTGTCGCCGTCGGTGGCCTTGTCCTTGTCGGCCGCGCCGTCCGTCGCCTTGTCCGTCGGCTCGCCGGAGGCGTTGCCGGTGGCGCTCGGCGAGGGGCTGCCGGTCGCGCCGGCGCCGGACAGCTCCGTGGCCACGACCGGGCGGAAGTAGAGCTTCGCGGTGGTGCCGACCTGCTCCCGGGCTTCCTTCGAGTTCGTCCCCTTGGGGATGTTGACGATGATGTTCCGGTCGCCCTGGGTCTGGACCTCGGCTTCGGAAACACCCAGACCGTTGACGCGGCGCTCCATGATCTCGACGGCCGTGTCCATGTTGGTCTTGTTGATCGCGGACTCCTGGCCCGCCTCCGGAACCGCGCGGAGCGTGATGCTCGTGCCGCCGGCCAGGTCGATACCGAGACGCGGAGTCGTGTGTCCGGTGGCGAACATGCCTCCGGTGAGCGCCACGATGGCGATCAGAATCAGGGCCAGCGAGCGCCCGGGCTTACTCTGAGCGCTCGCATTCTTTCCCTTTTTAGGTGCTACCACCTTTGCGTACTCCCTCTCGGGCCGCGTCGCGCCGGGTAGGCGTCACCGGCGGCCATCACATGGTGTCGGAATCCGTGCGAGCCGCGCGTCGCACGGGGTGCGCGGGAACGGTCCGCGCACCCCGGAGCACGGCTTACTTCGCCTCGGAACCGCCGTCGGACTTCTTCGCCTGCTCGTCCGTCTTGGCCTCGGCGGACGCGGCGTCGGCCGTCGGCTCGTCGGCCGGCGTGTCGTCGGCGTCCTTCTTGCCGAGGTCGACGGACTTGTCGCCGGAGGCGGCAGCGTCGTCGGCGGAGGCGTCGGTCCCGGTGAGGGAGGAGGCATCGTCCGGGACGATGTCGGAGTCGGACTTCAGGTCGTGCTCGATGCCGTGGACGATGCGGTTGTACTCGTCGTCCGTCAGGACGGCACCGATGGAGTTCTTGGCGAAGAGCAGTTCCACACCCGGGCCGGCGTCAAGGAGGACCGTGTCGTCGTTGACCTCCTTGACCGTGGCGTACATGCCCCCGATGGTGCGGACACCGGAACCGGGCTGCATCTGGTTCCGCATGTCGACGGCCTGCTGCTGCTTCTTCTTCGCCGACCGGGTCATCAGGAACATGGCCCCGATGAGCACGATGAACGGGAGGAGGGTCACGAGACTCACGGGTCGGTACTTCCTTCACACGACCGCAGATGGTGAGCGGCCTGATGGTTGGGGGTGTGTGCGCCGCCGACAAGGGCGGCATCGGCGGAGTCTAAGCGAGTCCGCGCGCATGGAACAACGCTCAGCATGGCACCGGGGTTCCTGCTCCGGCGAATGTCCTCTTCGTGACGGTGCCGTCACGTCCCGAACAAGTCCTGTTGTCCGTTTCCGGAACTCTGCGCACGCGGCGGGGTGAGGCCGAGATGCGCCCATGCTGCCGGGGTCGCCACCCGTCCGCGCGGGGTGCGGGCCAGCAGGCCCTCCCGTACGAGGAACGGTTCGGCGACCTCTTCCACTGTCTCACGCTCCTCCCCCACGGCGACGGCGAGCGTGGACAGGCCGACCGGGCCGCCGCCGAACAGCTTGAGCAGCGCCTCCAGCACGCCCCGGTCCAGCCGGTCCAGGCCCCGGGCGTCCACCTCGTAGACCGCGAGGGCGGCGGCGGCGATCTCCTTGGTGATCAGGCCGTCGGCCTTGACCTGGGCGTAGTCGCGGACCCGGCGCAGCAGGCGGTTGGCGATGCGGGGGGTGCCGCGGGATCGGCCGGCGATCTCGGCGGCGCCGGCCGGGTCGATCTCGACGTCGAGCAGGCCGGCGGAGCGGTGGACGACGCGCTCCAGTTCCGCCGGGCCGTAGAACTCCATGTGCGCGGTGAAGCCGAAGCGGTCGCGCAGCGGGGGCGGCAGCAGCCCGGCGCGCGTGGTGGCGCCGACGAGGGTGAAGGGGGGCAGTTCCAGGGGGATGGCGGTGGCGCCGGGTCCCTTGCCGACGATGACGTCGACGCGGAAGTCCTCCATCGCCATGTAGAGCATCTCCTCGGCGGGCCGCGACATGCGGTGGATCTCGTCGAGGAAGAGCACCTCGCCCTCCTGGAGGGAGGAGAGGATCGCCGCGAGGTCGCCGGCGTGCTGGATGGCGGGGCCGGAGGTGATGCGGATGGGGGCGCCCATCTCGGCCGCGATGATCATCGAGAGGGTGGTCTTGCCGAGGCCCGGGGCTCCCGAGAGCAGGACGTGGTCGGCGGTCGCCCCGCGCGCGCGGGCGGCGCGCAGGACGAGGTCGAGCTGCTCGCGGACCTTCTCCTGGCCGATGAACTCGCCCAGGTCCTTGGGGCGCAGGGCGGCCTCGACGGCCTGGTCCTCACCGTCGGCGGCCGGGCCCACCAGCCGGTCGGCGGCTTCGGTGCCGGTCGTGTCGTCGTCCCAGTTCACGGTGTGAGTCTCCTAGCCGGCTATCGGGCGCGGTTGAGCGTCTGGAGGGCCGCCTTCAGCAGCTGTCCCACCTGGGGCGTGCCCCCGGCGGCCTCCGCCTGGGGCGTCACGGCGGTGACGGCCTCGTCGGCCTCGCGGGTCGCGTACCCGAGGCCGATCAGGGCGGCGTGCAGCTGGTCGCGCCAGCCGGTGCTGACCGGGGCGCCCACGGCGGGGGCGCCGACCGGTTCGCCGAGGCGGTCCTTCAGTTCCAGCAGCAGCTTCTGGGCGCCCTTCTTGCCGATGCCGGGGACGGCGGTCAGCGCCTTCTCGTCACCGGTCGACACCGCCCTGCGCAGGGCGTCCGGGCTGTGCACGGCCAGCATCGCCTGCGCCAGGCGGGGCCCCACGCCGCTCGCGGTCTGAAGGAGCTCGAAGACCTGGCGCTCGTCGTCGTCGGCGAAGCCGTACAGGGTGAGCGAGTCCTCGCGCACGACGAGGGAGGTGGCGAGCTTGGCGGGCTTGCCGAGGCGGAGTGTGGAGAGCGTGTTCGGCGTGCACTGAACGGCCATGCCGACGCCGCCGACCTCGACCACCGCGGTGTCGGGGGCGAGGGCGGCGACGGTGCCGCTGACGAAGGCGATCATGTCGTACGGCCTTTCGAGGCGTGCGGGGTGCGGGGGGCGCGGGACGCGTGCAGGGCCACGGCCTGCTGGAGCCGGTTCTGCGCGGGGGCGCGCCAGATGTGGCAGATCGCGAGGGCGAGGGCGTCCGCCGCGTCGGCGGGCTTGGGGGGCGAGGCGAGCCGCAGCAGGCGGGTGACCATGGCGCCGACCTGCGCTTTGTCCGCGCGGCCGCTGCCGGTGACGGCGGCCTTGACCTCGCTCGGGGTGTGCAGGGCTACGGGGATGCCGCGGCGGGAGGCGCACAGGATGGCCACGGCGCTGGCCTGGGCGGTGCCCATGACCGTGCGGACGTTGTGCTGGCTGAAGACGCGCTCCACGGCGACGTACTGCGGTCGGTGCTCGTCGAGCCACTGTTCGATGCCCTGCTCGACGGCGACGAGGCGGTGGCCGAGGTCGGCGTCCGCCGGCGTGCGGACGACGCCCACGCCGACCATGGTCAGCGGTCTGCCCGCGACTCCCTCGACGACCCCGACGCCGCAGCGGGTCAGTCCGGGGTCCACCCCCAGTACGCGCACCCGGCCCCCTCTCGTCGATCACCTGTTTGTGCAGGCTATCGGGTGGCACTGACAAAGCGGCGGGCCGACGGGTTGTGTCCCGTCGGCCCGCTGAGCCAGTGGACGCGTTACGCGTCGACCTTCTCCATGATCTCGTCGCTCACGTCGAAGTTGGCGAAGACGTTCTGCACGTCGTCGCTGTCCTCCAGGGCGTCGATCAGCTTGAAGATCTTCCGGGCGCCCTCCTCGTCCAGCTCGACCTGCATGGTCGGGACGAAGTTGGCGTCGGCGGACTCGTAGTCGATGCCGGCGTCCTGCAGGGCCGTGCGGACGGCGACCAGGTCGGTGGCCTCGCTGAGCACCTCGAAGGACTCGCCGAGGTCGTTGACCTCCTCGGCGCCCGCGTCGAGGACGGCGCCGAGAACGTCGTCCTCGCCCAGCTCGCCCTTGGGCACGATCACGACGCCCTTGCGGTTGAACAGGTACGACACCGAGCCCGGGTCGGCCATGGAGCCGCCGTTGCGGGTCATGGCGACGCGGACGTCGGAGGCGGCGCGGTTGCGGTTGTCGGTGAGGCACTCGATGAGCACCGCGACGCCGTTCGGGCCGTAGCCCTCGTACATGATCGTCTCGTAGTCGGCGCCACCGGCCTCCAGGCCGGCGCCGCGCTTGACCGCGGAGTCGATGTTCTTGTTCGGGACCGACTGCTTCTTCGCCTTCTGGATGGCGTCGTACAGCGTCGGGTTGCCGTCGATGTCGGCACCGCCCATGCGGGCCGCGACCTCGATGTTCTTGATCAGCTTCGCGAAGAGCTTGCCGCGCTTGGCATCGATGACGGCCTTCTTGTGCTTCGTCGTGGCCCATTTAGAGTGGCCGGACATCTGCCTGTCTCCTTCGCGTAACCCGTCTTTGTACGAACGGAGGAATCCTACAAGGACTCCGCGGCCCCGTTCGCGCGCACCATGTCGGCGAAGAGGCGGTGCACCCGGTGGTCGCCGGTCAGCTCCGGGTGGAACGACGTGGCCAGCGCGTTGCCCTGGCGGACCGCGACGATGTGGCCGTCGTGTTCGGCGAGCACCTCGGCGGCGGCGCCCACGGACTCGACCCAGGGGGCGCGGATGAAGACGCCCTCCACGGGGACACCCTCCACGCCCTTGACGTCGACGGCCGCCTCGAAGGACTCGTTCTGCCGTCCGAAGGCGTTGCGGCGCACGATCATGTCGATGCCGCCGACCGTCTCCTGCCCGGAGCGCGGGTCGAGGATCTTGTCGGCCAGCATGATCATGCCGGCGCAGGTGCCGTACACGGGCATGCCGTCGCGCACGCGCGCGCGGAGGGGCTCCATCACTCCGAAGAGGACGGCCAGTTTCGAGATGGTGGTGGACTCGCCGCCGGGGATGACCAGGCCGTCGACCTCGGCGAGTTCTTCGGGGCGCCTCACCGGCCTGGCCACGGCGTCGGCCGCGGCCAGGGCGACGAGGTGCTCCCGTACGTCGCCCTGGAGGGCCAGGACGCCGATGACGGGGGTGTCACTCATGGGATCGGTGCCTTACCAGCCGCGGTTGGCGTAGCGCTCGGTCTCGGGCAGGGTGTCGCAGTTGATGCCGACCATGGCCTCGCCGAGGTTGCGGGACGCGTCCGCGACGATCTTCGGGTCGTCGTAGAAGGTGGTCGCCTTCACGATGGCGGCGGCGCGCTTGGCCGGGTCGCCGGACTTGAAGATGCCGGAGCCCACGAAGACGCCCTCGGCGCCGAGCTGGCGCATCAGCGCGGCGTCGGCCGGGGTGGCGACACCGCCGGCGGAGAAGAGGACCACCGGCAGCTTGCCCAGCTCGGAGACCTCCTTGACCAGCTCGTACGGGGCGCGCAGCTCCTTGGCGGCGGCGTACAGCTCGTTGTTGTCGTAGCCGCGCAGGCGGGCGATCTCGTTCTTGATCTGGCGCAGGTGGCGGACGGCCTCGACGACGTTGCCGGTGCCGGCCTCGCCCTTGGAGCGGATCATCGCGGCGCCCTCGGCGATGCGGCGCAGGGCCTCGCCGAGGTTGGTGGCACCGCAGACGAAGGGGGTGGTGAAGGCCCACTTGTCGGAGTGGTTGACCTCGTCGGCCGGGGTGAGGACCTCGGACTCGTCGATGTAGTCGACGCCGAGGGACTGCAGCACCTGGGCCTCGACGAAGTGGCCGATGCGGGACTTGGCCATCACGGGGATGGAGACGGCGCCGATGATGCCCTCGATCATGTCCGGGTCGGACATCCGGGCCACGCCGCCGTCCTTGCGGATGTCGGCGGGGACGCGCTCCAGGGCCATGACGGCGACGGCGCCCGCGTCCTCGGCGATCTTCGCCTGCTCGGGCGTGACGACGTCCATGATCACGCCGCCCTTGAGCTGCTCGGCCATGCCGCGCTTCACGCGCGCGGTGCCGGTCTCGGGGGCCTGGTTTTCGGAGAGCGTGCTGGACACGGGTACCTCGCTGAGGGGAAGGGGTTTGTGCAGCAACGAGGAAACGTGAGGGGACCAGGCCACAGCAAGGGCCAATGGGAAGCCGGTGGATCGTTTTCCGGCCCGGGACCGCTGCCGCGGCCCGCCGTGCGCTAGGCGGCCCGCTCGACCAGCGCGGCCGGCGACTCGTCGTCCATCTCGAAGGCGAGCGGGAAGGGCGCGTGCCCGGCGAGGCGGAACCAGCGGACCTTGCGGTGCTCACGCAGCCTGCGCGCGGCCCCCACCGCGTCGTTGTGGAACCGCCGGGCCATCGGCACCCGGCGCACGGCCTCGGCCAGCTCGTGGGCCGCTTCGTCTCCCCCGGGGGCCTCGCGTAGGGCGTCCACCTGCTGCGGCTCGGCGAACACCGCCCGCAGCGCCTGGCTCAGCTCGCTCTCGGCGACCTCGCGCTGTTCGTCCTCCGCCTGCCGGGCGGCGTGCGCGGCCTCGTACAGCACGATGGAGGCGGCCGGGTCGAGTACGCCCGAGGTGGCCAGTTCCTGGGCCACGGACGCCCTGCGCAGCAGTTGCGCGTCGAGTGCCGCGCGGGCGGCGTCGATCCGGGCGTGCAGGCGGTCCAGGCGGCCGGCCGTCCAGCTGAGGTAGAGGCCGACGGCCACGAGGACGGCCAGGATCCAGATGAGAGTTGCGGTCACGGGCCGCAACCCTAGTCAACCCCGGGCGGGCCGAGTATTCCGATGCCCCTCAGAGGGCTCGGCGCTCGGTCCCCCGATGCCCCTCATGGGGATCGGCGCTCGGTCCCCCGATGCCCGTCGGGAGGCTCGGCGCTCAGTCCCTCGCCAGCCCGAAGCGGGCCCGCAGGCCCGTCGCCCGGTCGTCCGTGGCCACCGCCGCCGCGCCGGCCGTCACCGTCTCGTAGACGGAGAGGATGTCCGCGCCGACGGTGGACCAGTCGAAGCGCCGTACGTGTGCGCTGCCCCGCTCCCGCAGCGCCGCCCGGCGTTCCGGGTCCGCCAGCAGCCGTACGGCCGCGTCGGCCAGCGCGTCGGCGTCCTCGTTGGGGAACAGCTCGCCGGCCGCCCCCTGGTCGAGGACCTGGGCGAAGGCGTCGAGGTCGGAGGCGAGCACGGGAGCGCCTGCCGACATGGCCTCGACCAGGATGATCCCGAAGCTCTCGCCGCCGGTGTTGGGGGCCACGTACAGGTCGACGCTGCGCAGGAAGCGGGCCTTGTCCTCGTCGCTGACCATGCCGAGGAACTCCACCCGGGAGCGCAGCTCGGCGGGCAGGGACGCCACCGCCTCCTTCTCGTCGCCGCGTCCGGCGACCAGCAGCCGGGCCTCCGGGCGGACGGCGAGGATCTTCGGCAGGGCCCGCATCAGGACCGGCAGACCCTTGCGGGGCTCGTCGATGCGCCCTATGAAGCCGATCGTGTCCCCCTGCCACTCGGGCTTCGGCTCCGCGTCGGCGAAGAAGCCGACGTCGACGCCGTTGGGGATGACGACCGCGTCCCCGCCGAGGTGCTCGACGAGCGTGCGGCGGGCGTACTCGCTCACCGCGATCCGGGCGCTGATCTTCTCCAGGGCGGCCTGGAGGATCGAGTACGCGGCGATCATCGCGCGGGAGCGCGGATTGGACGTGTGGAAGGTGGCCACGATCGGGCCCTGCGCCGCCCAGCAGGTGAGCAGGCCGAGCGAGGGCGAGGTCGGTTCGTGGATGTGGATGACGTCGAAGGCGCCGTCGTGCAGCCAGCGGCGCACCCGGGCCGCCGACAGGAAACCGAAGTTCAGGCGGGCCACCGAGCCGTTGTACGGCACCGGCACCGCGCGGCCTGCCGAGACGACGTAGGGGGGCAGGGGGGTGTCGTCGTCGGCGGGGGCGAGGACGGACACCTCGTGGCCGAGCCGGGTGAAGTACTCGGCCAGGTCCCGGATGTGGAACTGGACGCCGCCGGGTACGTCCCAGGAGTACGGGCAGACGATGCCGATCCTCACGAGGCGCCCCGCTCGCGGTTCCCGGGGGCCTTGGCCGGGTCGAGGTCCTTGAGCCACAAGCGCTGCAGCATGTGCCAGTCCTCCGGGTGGTCGGCGATTCCCGTGGCGAAGGCGTCGGCCAGCGCCTGTGTCATGGCAGACGTCTTCTCGGCCCGGGTGCCTGACTCGGGGACCTCGACCGGCGGATGCACCCGGCCCCGCATCACGGGCGAGTCGTCGTACCAGAGCGTCACCGGCAGCAGCCGGGCACCGGTCTGCTGGGCGAGGAGGGCGGGGCCGGCGGGCATGCGGGCCGTCTCGCCGAAGAAGTCGACCTCCACGCCGGAGGCGGACAGGTCGCGGTCGGCCACCAGGCACACGAGACCGCCGTCGCGCAGCCGCCGGGCCAGCGTCCCGAACGCCGAGCCGCCGCTGTGCGGCAGGACCTCCATGCCGAGTCCTTCGCGGTAGGCGACGAACCGGTCGTAGAGGGTCTCCGGCTTGAGGCGCTCGGCGACCGTCGTGAAGGGGATGCCGAGCTGGGTGGTGACCCAGGCGCCGGCCAGGTCCCAGTTGGCCAGGTGCGGGAGGGCGAGGACGACGCCCTTGCCCGCGTCCATGCCGTCGGTGAGGTGGTGCAGGTCCTTGGGGGTGAAGCCCTCCCGCACGCGCTCCGCGCTCCACGCGGGGAGGCGGAAGGACTCCATCCAGTAGCGCAGGTAGGACCGCATGCCCGCGCGGGAGAGCGCGGCGAGCCGCTCGGGGCTCGCGCCGGGCACCACGCGCGCGTAGTTGCTCTCCAGCCGCCGCACGCCCGTACCGCGCCGCTTCCAGGCGACGTCCGCGACGGTGCGGCCGAGGCGCGCCGCGACCGGCTCGGGGAGCTTCTTCACCGTGCCCCAGCCGGCCCCGTACAGGGCGTCGGTCAGTCGCTCCTGAGCGCTCACTTGGCCGCCTCGGTGCCGTGGTTCTCCTGCGCGGCGGCGTCCGCCTCGGCGGCCTCGCGGCGGACCGTGACGACGCGCTGCACCAGCGTGACCAGGCTGCCGACGGCGACGATCCACAGGGCGACCGGCAGCAGGTACTGGATGCCGGGCACGCCGAACGTGTGCAGGCCCGCCAGACCGGCGGCGACCAGCGAGACGACCAGGCGCTCGGCGCGCTCGACCAGGCCGTTGACCGCGACGGGCAGTCCGATCGACTCGCCGCGCGCCTTGGTGTACGACACCACCTGACCGCTGGCCAGGCAGAAGATCGACACGGCGCACAGGATGTTGTCGTCGCCGGCGCCCGCGTACCAGAGGGCGAAGCCGCCGAAGATCGCGCCGTCGGCGACCCGGTCCAGCGTGGAGTCCAGGAACGCGCCCCAGCGGCTGGAGCGGCCCAGCTGGCGGGCCATGTTGCCGTCGACCAGGTCGGAGAAGACGAAGAGCGTGATCACGACCGTGCCCCAGAAGAACTCGCCCATGGGGTAGAAGACCAGCGCTCCCGCGACCACACCCGCGGTGCCGATCAGCGTGACCGTGTCCGGGCTGACGCCCCGGCGGATGAGAAACGCGGCGAACGGTGTGAGGACACGCGTAAAAAATGCACGCGCGTACTTGTTCAGCATGGCCTTCCCGACGGTCGGTGTGGCCGCGCGGCCCCTGCTGGCCACCGGCTGGCCCATCGTAGTCACGCGCGCGCGTGGGCGGCGGACGGGCACCCGTACCCGCTCGTGAGCGACGGGTGGGCGGCGGGGTCCCGTCGTTCGTATGGACGCGGCGTGGCGGGAGTGGAAAGCTCGAAGAACCGCGGGCGTCGCCGGAGCCGCCAGTGCACGCGGTCCCGCGTGTCCGCGCCCACAGTGACCTCACCGTGCACGGGAGGCAAGGACATGGGCGACAAGACACACACCCACCCCGGAGCCGCCGGAAGGGCGTCGGCGGCCGACCGACCCACGTCCGTACGGAATGTGGTGCTGGTCGGCCACTCCGGATCGGGCAAGACGACTCTGGTGGAGGCTCTCGCGCTGACGGCGGGGGCACTGAACCGGGCGGGCCGCGTGGAGGACGGCGGCTGCGTCTCGGACTACGACGAGATGGAGCACCGGCAGCAGCGCTCCGTGCAGCTCTCCCTGGTGCCGGTCGAATGGGACGGCATCAAGGTCAACCTCCTGGACACCCCCGGGTACGCCGACTTCGTCGGCGAGCTGAGGGCCGGTCTGCGCGCGGCGGACGCGGCCCTCTTCGTCGTCTCGGCCGCCGACGGGGTGGACGGATCGACCCGGATGCTGTGGGAGGAGTGCGCCGCCGTCGGCATGCCCCGCGCCATCGTGATCACGCACCTGGAGGCCGCCCGCGCGGACTTCGAGGAGATGACGCGGATCTGCGCGGAGGCCTTCGGCGGGGACGATCCCGACGCCGTGCTGCCGCTGTACCTGCCGTTGCACGGCCCGCCGGCGCCCGACGGGCACGCGCCCGTGACGGGGCTCGTGGGGCTGCTGTCGCGGAAGCTGTTCGACTACGCCTCGGGCGAGCGCGTGGAGTCCGAACCGGACGGGGACCAGCTGCCGCGGCTCGACGAGGCGCGCTCCATGCTGATCGAGGGGATCATCTCGGAGAGCGAGGACGAGACCCTCATGGAGCGCTATCTCGGCGGCGAGCAGGTCGACGTCAAGACACTCATCGAGGACCTGGAGCGGGCCGTGGCGCGCGGGGTGTTCTTCCCCGTCCTGGCCGCCGCCCCCGCGGCCGAGGGCGCCCGGCAGGGTCTCGGCACGGTGGAACTGCTGGAGTTGATCACGCGGGGCTTCCCGACGCCCCTGGAGCGCGAGGCGCCGCGGGTCACCACTCCCGACGGTGTGCCGCGCGAGCTGCGGATGTGCGACCCCGACGAGTCGCTGGTCGCGGAGGTCGTCAAGACGTCCTCCGACCCCTACGTCGGCCGGATCTCGCTGGTCCGCGTGTTCTCCGGCACCCTGCGCGCCGACCAGACGGTGCACGTCTCCGGGCACGGACTGGCCGACCGCGGCCACGAGGACCACGACGTCGACGAGCGCATCGGTGCCCTGTCGACCCCGTTCGGCAAGCAGCAGCGGCCGGTGTCGCACGTGATCGCGGGCGACCTGGCGTGCGTGGCCAAGCTGAGCCGCGCGGAGACCGGGGACACGCTGTCGTCCAAGGACGACCCGCTCTTGATGGCCCCCTGGGAGATGCCCGACCCGCTGCTGCCGCTCGCCATCCAGGCGCACAGCAAACCGGACGAGGACAAGCTCTCCCAGGGCCTGGCGCGGCTGGTCGCCGAGGACCCGACGATGCGCCTGGAGCAGAACCAGGACACGCACCAGGTGGTCCTGTGGTGCCTGGGCGAGGCCCACGCCGACGTGGCCCTCGAACGGCTGCGCAGCCGCTACGGCGTCCAGGTCGACGTCGTGCCCCACCGGGTCTCGCTGCGGGAGACGTTCGGGACCAGGGCCGCCGGGCGCGGACGGCACGTCAAGCAGTCCGGCGGGCACGGGCAGTACGCCATCTGCGAGATCGAGGTGGAGCCGCTGCCGGGCGGCTCGGGCATCGAGTTCGTGGACAAGGTGGTCGGCGGCGCGGTGCCCCGGCAGTTCATCCCGTCCGTCGAGAAGGGGGTGCGCGCACAGGCCGCCAAGGGCGTCGCCGCGGGCCATCCGCTGATCGACGTGCGCGTGACGCTGCTGGACGGCAAGGCGCACTCCGTGGACTCCTCCGACGCCGCCTTCCAGACGGCCGGCGCGCTGGCGCTGCGGGAGGCCGCCGCCGAGGCGAGGATCCACCTGCTGGAGCCGGTCGCCGAGGTGAGCGTCCTGGTCGGCGACGACTACGTGGGCGCGGTGATGAGCGACCTGTCCGGCCGGCGCGGCAAGGTGCTCGGCACCGAGCAGACCAGCGGCGGGCGGACCCTGATCCGGGCCGAGGTGCCCGAGATGGAGATCGGCCGGTACGCGGTGGACCTGCGCTCCCTCTCCCACGGCACCGCGCGCTTCGACCGCCGCTACGCCCGGCACGAACCGATGCCGCAGCAGGTCGCGGAGCGCCTGAGGGAGGAGCTGCGGGCCGCTTCGTGACGCCCCGGGAGGAACGGCGGGAGTCGGCGCGGGAGTCCGGCGCCGGCTCCCGCAGCGGACGCGCTCCCCCCGGCGCACGAGGGCGCGTCCCGGGGCCGACCCGCGCGTGCGGGGGCGCCTTTGGCCGTCCGGTGACGCATGTCGGTGGCTGCGGATACGCTGATGACCTGATCAACAGGTGTGCGGGGCAGGGAAGTCGGGAAGGCCGCAGGAGCGACAGTGGTGGCGATCGGGGGCGGGAATGACCGTTGACGGCGGTTACGCGGACTTCTTCGGACCGCAGGTGCCGCGTACGGACGACGGCGGGCAGACGGCCACGTTCGCGCTGGCCTCGGCCGCCTACCGGGACAATCCGGTGGAGGAGATCAAGAAGGCCGACAACGAGTGGCACCAGACGACCGTCAACGCCGGCCGGTCCTGGGCCACGATCTTCCGGCCCAACCTCGGCGAGGCGTTCTCCCGTGCGGTGGCCGACCGCATGCTGGGCAGCGGCCGCAAGCCCCTCATCCAGTCCTTCGGCGCCGAGCCGCAGGTCGTCGTCGAGCACTGCCTCGCGGCCAACGGCATCCGCAAGGCCCGCGACAACCGGCTGACCATGATCAGCGTGGTCTGCGGACTGCTGTTCCTGCCGGGCATGCTGATCTGGCTGCTCGGCTTCCAGATCCGCACCACCGTCGCCAGGACGGAGAACAAGCAGGCCGGCGCGCTGGGCACCGCGGTGCTGGTGGCGATCGCCGCGCTGGCCGTGCTGTTCCTCGTCAAGATGCCCTTCTCCGGCTTCTGGGCCTGGTACGCGCGTGCGGCGGTCTTGATGCCGGTCGTCGGCTGGTTCTGGGCCAAGCGGATCTGCGAGAGCACGGCGAAGGACCTCCGGGAGCGCTGGGACGGCCTGCTGTCGGGCAGCGGCGTGGGCGCCAAGGTCCCGGAGGCCGTGCCCACCAACCCGGGCGAGACCGCGGCCGAGCAGCTGCGCCAGTCCCTGGCCAAGCTCGGCGCCGAGCAGCAGTCCAACTCCGTCTTCTACGCCGGCCCCAAGGGCATACTCGGGATGGGCACCCGCTGGGGCAGCTGGCAGCTCGCCGAGAACCTGGTGCCCGCCGACCCCACCCGGGAGATCCACCCCTTCCGCAGCTGGGACGTGGTGAAGTCCATCCACGACCAGCTGCGCATGCTGGAGCGCGGCCCGCTGAACACGGGCGGTTTCACCAAGCCCTCCATACGGCACTGGATCGTCACCCCGATCGGGGAGAACGCCAAGGCGGTGTCCCGTCCGGAGGGCACCGACGTAGAGGCGTACCAGGTCAAGTCGCACGCGATACAGGACATCTGCAACAAGCAGCAGTTCGGCGCCGGTGACCGGCACTACCTGGGCGTCCAGTGGACGCTGTGGGACGGCCAGTTGGTGATCACCATGCTGATCACCGTGACCGTGCTGCACGAGACGCTGCGCATTGAGGTCACCGGACACGCTCTCGGCCCGGTGAACCCGCTGTTCACCACCAAGCCGGAGGCACCCTCCAAGGAGGTCGCCAAGTCGTTCAAGCCGTGGGAGACCCGCAAGGTGATGCTCCCGCTGGTCACCGCCAACGAGGTGGTACGGCTCGCCGTCCGCGCGCCGCTCACCTGGTATCCCCCGCTGCTGAACTGGCTGGGCGGCACGATCGCGCTGCCGGAGCCGTTCGGGCTGCGGCACGCGTGGGCGGACCAGCCGTGGCGGCACCGCTTCATGGCCGACGACGCGCTGCGGGCGGCGGCGCCGGTGCTGCGGGTGGTGCACTCGGCGGCGATCCGGGTGCTGGAGGAGAACGGCGTGGACACCGAGAAGTTCGGCACGCGGTCGGCGTTCCTGAGCACGGCTGTGCAGGATCCGACGCCTGGCAAGGCCGACCTGTACAACGCGTAGGGCCCGTCGCCGGGCCCCGGGGGCCAGGGCCAGTCCGACGATTCCCGCCCGCCTCCGGGCGACGGCGGGAATCGTCAGGCAGGCCCTAGGCGGAGGGCCACGCCTCCGCCAGCATCTTGCGGGTGTCCCCCAGCAGCTGCGGCAGCACCTTCGTGTGGCCGACGACCGGCATGAAGTTCGTGTCGCCGCCCCAGCGGGGCACGATGTGCTGGTGGAGGTGGGCGGCGATGCCCGCGCCGGCCACCGCGCCCTGGTTCATGCCGATGTTGAAGCCGTGGGCGCCGGAGGCCGTGCGCAGCGCCGTCATCGCCTGCTTGGTCAGCTCGGCGAGCTCCGCCGTCTCCACCTCGGTCAGCTCGGTGTAGTCGGCGACGTGGCGGTACGGCACGGTCATCAGGTGGCCGCCGTTGTACGGGTACAGGTTGAGCACCGCGTACACGTGCTCGCCGCGCCGGACGACCAGCCCGTCCTCGTCGGACTTGGCCGGGATCGAGCAGAAGGGGCAGCCGTCGTCGGCTCCGGGGCCACTCGGCTTGTTCTCGCCCTGGATGTAGGCCATCCGGTGGGGCGTCCACAAGCGCTGGAACGCGTCCTGCGTCCCGACTCCGATCTGCTGCTCCGGCTCACTCGTCATGCGTGCAGCATATGGCGTCGCGTGCGCTGACAGGGAAAGGCCCCCGGGAACTCCCGAGGGCCCTCCGCGGTGGCCGGTCAGACCTGCGCCCGCTCCTCGACGACCTTCGCGATCTTCGCGATGGCCTCGTCGACGGGGATGCCGTTCTCCTGGGAACCGTCGCGGTAGCGGAAGGAGACCGCGCCGTTCGCCATGTCCTCGTCGCCCGCGATGACCATGAAGGGCACCTTCTGCTTCTGGGCGTTGCGGATCTTCTTCTGCATGCGGTCGGAGGAGGAGTCCACCTCGACGCGCAGGCCCTGCTTGCGAGCCGCCGACGTGAACTTCTCCAGGTACTCGACGTGCGCGTCGCCGATCGGGATGCCCACCGCCTGCACCGGCGCCAGCCACGCCGGGAAGGCGCCCGCGTAGTGCTCCAGGAGCACCGCGAAGAACCGCTCGATGGAGCCGAACAGCGCGCGGTGGATCATGACCGGGCGGGTCTTGGAGCCGTCGGCGCCGGTGTACTCCAGGTCGAACCGCTCGGGCAGGTTGAAGTCGAGCTGGATGGTCGACATCTGCCAGGTGCGGCCGATGGCGTCCTTGGCCTGGACGGAGATCTTCGGGCCGTAGAACGCGGCGCCGCCCGGGTCCGCCACGAGCTCCAGGTTCTGCTTCTCGGCGACCTGGCGCAGCGTCTCGGTGGCCTCTTCCCAGGCCTCGTCCGAGCCGACGAACTTCTCCGGGTCCTTGGTGGACAGCTCCAGGTAGAAGTCGGTCAGGCCGTAGTCGCGCAGCAGGTTCAGGACGAAGGTGAGCGTCTTGTCGAGCTCCTCCGACATCTGCTCGCGGGTGCAGTAGATGTGCGCGTCGTCCTGGGTGAAGCCGCGGGCCCGGGTCAGGCCGTGCACGACGCCCGACTTCTCGTACCGGTACACGGTGCCGAACTCGAACAGGCGCAGCGGCAGTTCACGGTAGGACCGCCCGCGCGCGTCGAAGATCAGGTTGTGCATCGGGCAGTTCATGGGCTTGAGGTAGTAGTCCACGCCCTCGTCGAGCTGCATGGGCGGGTACATGCCGTCGGCGTACCAGTCCAGGTGGCCCGAGGTCTCGAAGAGCTTCCCCTTCGTCGCGTGCGGGGTGTAGACGAACTCGTAGCCCTCCTCCTCGTGGCGGCGGCGCGAGTAGTCCTCCATGACCCGGCGGACGATGCCGCCCTTGGGGTGGAAGACGGCGAGGCCCGAGCCGATCTGCTCCGGGATGGAGAACAGGTCCAGCTCGCTGCCGAGCTTGCGGTGGTCGCGCTTCTCGGCCTCGGCGAGGAACTCCAGGTGCGCCTTCAGCTCGTCCTTGGTGGGCCAGGCGGTGCCGTAGATGCGCTGGAGCATCGGGTTCTTCTCGCTGCCGCGCCAGTAGGCGGCGGCGTTGCGCATCAGCTTGAACGCCGGGATGTTGCGGGTGGTGGGCAGGTGGGGACCGCGGCAGAGGTCCTTCCAGCACAGCTCGCCGGTCTTGGCGTCCAGGTTGTCGTAGATCGTCAGCTCGCCGGCGCCGACCTCGACGTCCGCGCCGTCGTCGTGCGACGCGGAGCCCTTGAGGCCGATCAGCTCCAGCTTGTACGGCTCGTCGGCGAGCTCCTCGCGGGCCTCGTCGTCGGTGACGACGCGGCGGGAGAAACGCTGGCCGCGCTTCTGGATCTCCTGCATCTTCTTCTCGATGGCCTTGAGGTCATCGGGGTGGAAGGGCTTCTCGACGTCGAAGTCGTAGTAGAAGCCGTCCTTGACGGGCGGGCCGATGCCCAGCTTGGCCTCGGGGAACAGCTCCTGCACGGCCTGGGCCATGACGTGCGCGGTGGAGTGGCGCAGGATGGCCAGGCCGTCCTCGGAGGAGATCTCGACGCCCTCGACGGTCTCGCCGTCCTTGACCTCGTAGGCGAGGTCCTTGAGCTCACCGGCCACGCGCGCCGCGATGATCGAGCGCTGGCCGGCGAAGAGCTCGGCGGCCGTAGTGCCCGTCGTCACCACGCGTTCTTCCTGCTCCGAATCGCGTTGGATGATCACACGGACGTCTGACACCGGTCTCTCCTGACTGAAGTGGGGCTGCGGCGCCATACCGGAGCGCACGCATGAGGGCGATCGTACCGACCGGGGACCGCCCACCGCGAAATCAGTCCCCGCGGTCGCCGTCGTCCTCGCCGTCTCCTCCGCAGGTCTCCTCGAAGAAGGCCGCCACCTCCACGTGCTCCTGGACCGCCTTCAGCAGCCGGTCCCGTTCCGCGTCGTCGACCGGCACGGGGGCCAGCTCGCAGGCCCCGGTGAGCCGGCGGAAGCCGCCCCGGCTCTCCAGCCGGCCCAGTACCCGCACGGGCAGCCCGAGGAGGTGGGCGTGCCCGGCGATCCGGTAGGCCTCCTCGTCCAGCGTGATCCGCACGTGCGGCACGTCGGCTCCGGCCAGCACCCGCAGCCGTACGGTGCCCGCGCCGCGCGGCCCGGGCCGGCGCATGCGGACGACGGTGCCGGTGAGCCGCACCGGCACGGAGGGCTCGGCGCGCAGGTAGCGGGCGGCGGCCTCACGCAGGGCGGGCAGGTCGCCGGGCGAGAACTCGACGGGTTCGGCGAGATCGGCGCAGCCCTCGGGGACGCCGGCGGCCGGCGCCCAGTCGATGCCGACGCGGGCGCCCTGGGTGCCGCGGACCAGGGCGACGAGCGCGTCGGTGAGTTCCTGGCTGACGCCTGCCGCCACGGCCGTGTCGAAGGCCTCCATGCCGCCGGTGGCCCGCCGGTAGTCGACGGCCTCGCGAGCGGCGTACAGCGCGTGGTGGAGGCGTACGGCGAGGGGGCGGCCGGTGGTGACGGGCACGAACGCCGTGAGCCGGCGGCCGCCGGGCGCCGCGCCGACCAGGACGTTCTCCAGGGCCTCGGCGGCGGAACGCCGGTGCCGGGCACCGTAGTAGCCCGCACGCGCGCGCGTGGCGAGCGCTCCGGCGAGCAGCATCCGGCGGGCGGCGGAGCGCAGCTGCTCCTCGGCGGTCCAGGACGCGGCGTCGCCGGGTCCGGCGGGGACGTCGCGCCCCCAACGGATCTCGTCGCTGGGTACGGCGAGGGAGACCAGGATCTCGCGGGCGGCGGGGATGCCGCTGCGGGACAGGGCGAGCAGGGCTTCGGCGAGTAGGTCGTCGCTGTCGGGGAAGGCGCGGCTGACCGGCACCAGCAGGCTGGTGCCGCCCGCGCCCGGTCCGGGCGGGGTCCAGCGGCTGTAGCGGCCCGGCGCGCCGCCGCGCCGACGCCAGCCGTGCCGGTGGAGCAGGGCGGTCAGCACGGCCGGGTCGACGGTGCCGGACTCGGGCGGGTGGCCGTCACCCCAGGCCGCTTCGTCGACGGGATGGGGCCGCACGGCGCGCAGGGGTTCTCCGGCCGGGCGGTGCGTCATGGTTTCCCTCCCGTCCCGACCCGGGTCATGATCTCGCACAGCGCCCGGTCGTCGAAGATCCGCGCGGTCGGTATCCGCACGGTGGTGCGTCGCCGGCCGGTGACCGGGTGGCCGGCGAGGTTGGTCCAGTAGCAGCAGTGCCTGAGGTCGAGCCGGTCGTGGCCGGCGCGCAGCCACTGGTCCCGGGACCGGGGGACGATCATCACGACGAGGATCTTGTGCACCGAGACCGGGGTGCGGGCGAGTTTCGCCAGGTGGTCGTTGTCGAGGGTGAAGGAGAAGAAGCGGCCCGGCGGGCTCGGCGGTATCTGGTACGTCGCCTTGAGCTGCACCTTGATGGTGACCTCGTCGTCGACGGTGTGCCCGGGGGCGCTGTGGCTGACGTGCCAGTCGATGCCGTTGTCCGGGAACGGCTGCGAGAGCGAGCAGCCCGCCGCCGCCGCGACCGCGTGGAGGTAGCCGACCTGCAAGGTCTCCATGCAGGCGGTGGTGGCGAGGGAGCCGCGAGTGGGCGCGGTGCGCTCGGGCAGCAGCCCGCCCCGTTCGGGCTGCGCTATGGCCATGACCAACAGCCTTCCAGAACTGGTGTATCCCCGCTGCGGGCCCGTGAACTGCAAAGACCCTCACTCCTGTTGTGTCCTTCCGGCGTACGGCGCAAACAGCCCGGGTATCACCGAACCGGGACAGAAGACGGCGCGTCAGCTGCCGTTCCTGGACGAGGAGTTGAGTGCCCTATGACGTGCTGGTTCGAGGGGCCGCTGGCCGCCTTCGACACGGAGACGACGGGTGTGGACGTCGAGACCGACCGGATCGTGTCGGCGGCGCTCGTCGTCCAGGACGCCCCGGGCCTGCGCCCGCGGGTCACCCGGTGGCTGGTGAACCCGGGTGTGCCGGTGCCGGAGGCGGCGACGGCGGTGCACGGGCTGACCGAGGAGCATCTGCAGCGGCACGGCCGGTGGCCGGCGCCGGTGATGTGGGAGATAGCCGAGGCGCTGGGCGAACAGGCGCGCGCCGGACGACCGCTGGTGGTGATGAACGCGCCGTTCGATCTGACGCTGCTGGACCGGGAGTTGCGCCGGCACCGCGCCTCGTCGCTGGGCCGCTGGCTGGAGCGGACGTCGCTGCACGTGCTGGACCCGCGCGTGCTCGACAAGCACCTCGACCGCTACCGCAAGGGGCGCCGTACCCTCACCGACCTGTGCGCGCACTACGGCGTGGAGTTGACCGGGGCGCACGAGGCGGCGGCGGACGCGCTGGCCGCGCTGGAGGTCGTACGGGCGGTGGGGCGCCGCTTCCCGTCTCGGCTCGAGCGTCTGTCCGCCGCGGAGCTGCACACGCTGCAGGCGGTGTGGCACGCGGGGCAGGCGCGGGGATTGCAGGCGTGGTTCGCGCTCAACGGGACGGAGGAGGCGGTGGACCCGGCCTGGCCACTGCGACCGGACCTGCCGGCGGCGGCGTGAGCACGTGAGAAAGCCGGCCCGCTTGCGGCGGACCGGCTCTTCCCGGTGGGCGATACTGGGTTCGAACCAGTGACCTCTTCGGTGTGAACGAAGCGCTCTCCCACTGAGCTAATCGCCCGGGAACGCACTGAACAATACAGGTCCCGGCACGCTTCCTTCAAACCGCTTGCCGACCGCCGTCCAGGCGGGCGGCCAGTCCGCGCCGCCCCGCCCGCATCATCAGCCGGTGGTTGGCCCGGAAGAGAGGGCGCCCCGGCACGGCCAGCCGCCGCAGCAGCGGCTTGCGTACGACGACCTCCTGGTCGTAGCGGGCGAGGGTGCCGGAGCCGTGTGCGGTGACCGTCCAGCGCGCCCAGCCCTCCAGGTCGCCGCTCATCGCGACCTCCAGTACTCCCGCCGCCGGGTCACGCCGGCCCTCGCGCAGCGTCGCGGTCAGGTCGTACGGGAGGAGTGAGCGGAAGCGGAGCACGACGCTGGTGTCGTCGAGCCGGGTGGCCTCGCGCACCTGGGGCCACCAGCGGGGGTAGTCCTCGATCCGCTCCAGTTCCCGGTAGACCGCCGGGACGGGCGCGGGCAGGGTCCACAGGCTGAGGAATCGGTAATGGTTCCAGTCCACCCTGTGGAGTGTGCCCGCACCCGCTCCCCGCGGGGGCCGACTACGGCATCCGGTCGCCCAGAAGTGCCAGGTTCTCGATGGCGGCGAGGCCGTAGAGGGCGGTGTCGTTGGTGGACACCCAGGTCGCCTCACTGCCGGGCACGAGGGCCACGGGCCCGCTCAGCTTCTCCGTCTTCCACGGCGCCGACTCCTTGTAGCCGTCGGATCCGTAGAACTTCTGCCAGGCACGCGCGGCGAGCTTGTCGTCCCCGGTCTGTACGGCGGCGTAGGCGTCGAGGCGCGAGTGGCCCTGGAAGAGGATGAGGCTGCCGAAGTTGCTGCCGTACCGCGCCGCTTGTTCGGCCTTGGTGGCGTTGAAGTAGCGGCAGTAGTCGTAGTAGGCCTCGTTGAACTGCGGCATGTCGACGAGGTCGATGAGTTCGGCGCACAGTTCGTTCAGGCCGAAGACGGCCGACAGGTGGGAGACCTCGACCTTCGGGGTCCCGGCGATCGCGAACCGGCCGGTGTCCAGGTCGTACAGGCCGCTGCCCTGGACGAAGCCGTTGGGCTGGGCGGCGATGGTCTCCATCGTGGACAGGACGCGCGCCTTGGCCTTCTCCCACTTGGGGCCCTTGCGTTCCCACTCGGTCAGCCACGCCGAGACCAGGCCGCTCCAGTCGGTGCCGAAGCCGACCGACAGGGCGTTGCGGTCGGGGGTGTACGGCTCGGTGCGGATCTTGCGGAGCGGGTCGAGGGCGAGGAAGGTCTCGTCGGAGTCGACGTTGGCGTGCATGAGGTCGCCGACGCGTTCGTCGGCGGTGAGGAAGTAGTAGAAGCGCCGGTAGGTGGTGTTGGCGATGCGCTGCTGCTTGGCGCTGTCGGCGTAGTGCTGGACGCCGTGGCGGGTGCCGAGGCCGGCCCATTCGCCGAGGTGGTAGACGTCGACCTCGCCGGTGTGCCGGGTCATGGCCTCGGCGAAGCGGAAGATGTCGGCGCGGCCGGAGCGCAGGTAGGCGTACCAGAGCCAGAGGTCCGGGGAGAGTTCGGAGTTGTCCCAGGCGTAGCCGCCGATGTCGTAGCGCCACTGGTGCCGGGCGGCGTCGTAGGTGTGCATGATGTCGCCGTAGTCCCAGAAGCCGTACCAGCGGCGCTGCTCCACCTGGTCCTTGTAGTAGGTGAAGAGGAAGTCGAGGTGGTCCTCGATCCTCGCCTTGGCGGGTGTGGAGCGGTCGGGTTCGGAGTAGAGGCCGGGGCCGAAGACCTTGGCCTTGATGAGCTGCTTCGGCGGGGCGGCCAGCTGGGGCAGGACGCGTACGGCCTCGACCTGTTCGGCGAGCCTTTCGGCGCTCGGGGTCGCGGCGTTGGCCCAGAAGAGCAGCTCGGAGGTGCGCGCGATGCCGTAGGGGGTGCCGAAGCCGGGCTCGTAGTCCTCGTAGGTGATGTTGAGGCCCTCGATCTGCTCGGGGAAGGTGTCCTGGCCCATGCCGTCGTGGTAGAAGCGCAGGTCCATGGGCTGGGCCTCGGGCGACCAGAGCCAGAGGGTGACCTCGGCCTCGTCGGTCTGGGCGTCGCGGATGTCGAGCTGGGCGGGGTACTTCTCCCAGAAGTCGCGCAGGCCGAAGGAGAGGCCGCCGCTCACGCCGCCGACGTAGCCGAAGCCGGAGGCGCGGCGTCCGCCGCCGGCGCCGATCCAGCCGTGGCCCTTCTCGGTGCGCTTGCGCAGGGTGAAGCCGTCGGCGGAGAGCTGGGAGAGGGTGTAGTCGCCCCACTCCGGGATGTACTGCAGGCGGGTGGTGACGCGCTGGTCCCACGTGGACGGGTCGGGCAGTTTCTCCCCCGCGAACTGCGCCGCCTGTACGGCCGCGCCGGGGTCGCGGCGCAGTCCGGTGATGCCCTTGACGGCCTCGCGGAGCAGGCCGGTGCCCTCACCGCCGATGCGGACGTGGCGGTCGTAGGACTCGTCGCGCATCGGGACGGTGAAGCGGACGCCGAGGCCCCGGATGAAGTCGCCGCTCGCCTTTCCGGGCTCCTGCTTCCCGTCGAAGGTGATGGTGTGCACCATGCGGAAGGAGTCGGCACCCGCGTAGAAGTAGAGGCGGATGGAGAAGGGGAGCCAGCCGCGGTTGCCCTTGCGGTGCTTGCCGTCGATGCGGACGACGGCGCGGACCGGGCCCTCCTGTTCGACCTTCACCTCGTCGACGGCGCCGTCGAAGCGCTCGTACTTCACCGCGCCCTGGTCGCCGTCCTCGATCTCGGGCTGGCGCAGCAGGACGAGACGGCCGTTCTTGGCGATCTCGGTGGCGCCTCTGGTGACCGACTTGATCAGCGTCGATCCGGACGTGCCGATTCTGGCGGTGATGACGCCGGTCGATACGTCGATGGTGCCGCCCCGCCGGTGGACGGTGACCTTCTCGGCGGGGGCGGCGGGGGTGCCGGCGGTGAGGGTGAGTTCCCCGTTGCCGGAGCCGACGGCGTGGGCCGTCCACTTCAGGGAGCCGTCCGGCCAATAGGCGAGGGGCCAGGACTGGGTGGGTACGGACTTGCCGTCCGCGTCCGTGACGGCGAAGGACTGGTCCTCCTGGTAGGTGCCCTTGGGCCAGGGGACGCCGACGGTGGAGCCGGGCGCGGCACCGAGGCCGCCGTCCTCCAGCCAGGTCAGGGTCACGGGACTGTCGTCGGCCGCCTCGGCGGTGGGGGCGGCCTGGGCGGGCTTCGCGCCGAGGGCCCAGCTGAACTGGGCGGCGGCTCCGGCGACCGCGGCCGCCTTGAGGAGGGACCTGCGGGGGATGGGGGACATGGCCTTTCCTTTCCGTTCCGTGCGGATGCAGGGGGGTGGGGAGTGTCAAGGGCATGACAGACCGAGGCGTGGCGCCGGGGCGCCGGCCCTGATGGCGGGCGGGGTTCCTGGGACGCCCGGCCGTCGGGCCGGGCGCTTGGCCCCCGGCCCGAGTGCGGGGGGGCGCCGCCGTCAGCGGCGCCGGTAGCGCTCCTCCACGGCGACGGCCGCCGCCGCGACGGCGCCCAGGACGGCGACCGCCAGCGGAGCGCTGAACCAGGCGGAGCAGACCACCACGGCCAGCCCGCCGACGATCAGGAAGGAACCGGCCGGGTCCAGCACGGTGCGGCGCCCGGCCCGCGCGAGCAGCGACCGCCAGGAGTCGCCCGGCCGCCAGGTCGCGGCCGCGCGCAGCCCGGCCACGGCGGCACCGATCAGGGCCAGCACCCCGACGGCCCCGACGAACGGGCCGCCCGGCAGCCCGTTCCGTACGGCCTGCACGTCCACCCACACCGCGGCCAGGGCGGCCCACCCGGCGACCCCGACGAGCCACCCGCGGCGCACCGCCGACCGGAAGTCGGCGGTGAACTCCCGCCAGCCGCCGCGCTCATGGGCCAGCCGGCGCCCGAGGTGCCGCGACCCGGCCGCGAACGCCGCCGGGTAGGTGACCAGCGGCAGCGAGGCCACCGCGATCCACACGCCGGTGAGCAGGCACTCGGCGAACAGCGCGAACCCCTCGGCGAACCGCGACTCGCCCCGCTCCCCCGCCCGCTCCGCACGGGCCTTCGCACGCACCTCGGTCATGATCGGTTCACCTCAGCCCTTCAGGCCCGACGTCGCCATGCCGTCGATCAGATAGCGCTGGAAGGCCAGGAAGAAGGCGAGGACGGGCAGCAGGGCGACGAGCGACATGGCGATCATGCCGCCGTAGTTGGCCAGCCCTTCCTGGTCCACGAACATCTTCAGGCCGAGGGAGACGGTGTACTTGCTCGGCTCGTTGAGGTAGATCAGCGGGCCCATGAAGTCGTTCCAGGAGTTGATGAAGGTGAAGATCGCGCTGGTGATCAGGGCCGGGCGGCACAGCGGCAGCACGATCGACCAGTAGATGCGGAAGTGTCCGCAGCCGTCGAGGCGCGCCGCCTCGTCCAGCTCCTTGGGCAGGTTCCGCATGAACTGCACCATCAGGAAGACGAAGAACGCCTCCGTCGCCAGGTACTTCCCCAGCAGCAGCGGGGTGTACGTGTTGATCATGTCCATGTTGCGGAAGAGCACGTACTGCGGGATCAGCAGCACGTGGTACGGCAGCAGGAGGGTGCCGATCATCAGCGTGAAGAGCAGGTTGCGGCCGGCGAACCGGATCTTCGCGAAGGCGTACGCGGTCAGCGAGCAGGACACCACGATCCCGATCACCGAACCCACCGCGAGGAAGAGCGAGTTGACGAAGAAGGTGGAGATCGAGATGTCGGCGATGCCGTCGGCGAGGCCGGTGTAGTTCGAGACGATCGGGTCGGCCGGGAACAGGTCCAGGCTGCCGACGATGTCCCCGCTCTCCTTGAACGAGCCGCCGATGACCCAGATCACCGGGTAGAGGATGACCGCCAGGATCGCCAGCGACCCGATGTGCCAGGCGAGCGAGCCCGGCAGCCTGCGCCTCAGGGCCCCCTTCGCGGGCGGGGCCGGCGTGATGTCGGTGGCCTGTGCGCTCATCGGCCGCCCTCCTCGTAGTGCACCCAGCGCTTCTGCGACCAGAACAGCACCGCGGTGACCATGGCGACCGCGACCAGCAGCATCCACGCCATGGCGGAGGCCAGGCCCATGCGGCTGTTCTCGAAGCCCTGGACGTACAGATAACAGGTGTAGACCATGGTTCCGTCGGCCGGGCCGCAGGAGTTGCCTCCGGCGCCACCGCCGACGATGTAGGCGGAGCTGAAGATCTGGAAGGAGTGGATGGTCTCCAGCAGGACGTTGAAGAAGAGGACCGGGGAGATCATCGGCAGCGTGATGTTCCAGAACTGCCGCAGCTTGCTCGCGCCGTCCACGTCGGCCGCCTCGTACAGTTCGCGCGGCACCTGCTTGAGGCCGGCCAGGAAGATGACCATCGGAGCACCGAACTGCCAGACGGTCAGCGCCACCAGGCTGTAGATGATCAGGTCCGGGTCGCCGGTCCAGCCGCCGACGTCGATCCCGAAGAACTGCTGCGTACGGTCGACGACCGCGTCGTCCGAGAAGATCGCCTTCCACACGATGGCGACCGACACGCTCGCGCCGATCAGCGACGGGGCGTAGAAGGCGGCCCGGTAGAAGGCCTGCCCGCGCCGCTTCTGCGCGAGCAGCAGGGCCACACCGAGCGCGGCCAGCAGCTTGATCGGCGTGCCGACGACGACGTACCAGAGGGTGACCTCGACCGAGTGGCGCCAGCGCGGGTCGCCGAACATCTCGGAGAAGTTGTCCAGGCCGATCCACTTGGGCGCGTCGAAGAGGTTGTAGTCGGTGAACGCGAAGTAGAGCGAGGCGACCATCGGTCCCGCCGTCAGCAGCAGGAATCCGGCGATCCAGGGGGACATGAAGAGGTAGCCGGCCAGGTTCTCCCGGCGGCCCCGCCGCTTCAGCTCGGCGGGGCGCGGGGACTTCACCGGACCGTGCCTCGGCTCGGAGTCCTTGGTCAGGTCCTCCATCGCGGGGGCGTGTGTCACGGCGCTTCCCATCAGCCGGCGAGAGCCGTCTTCGACTCGGTGAAGAACTGCTTGACGGCGTCGTCGACGGACCGTTCGCCCAGGGCCATCTCCTCGGCGATGCGGAGGAACGCGGCCTCGCAGATGTCGGCGCCGTTCGGGTGCGGGGTGATGGTCTCCAGGACACCCGCGTCGACGAGGGACTGCTCGTAGGCGGCGATCGCCTTGTTGACCGGGTCGGTGGGCCGGTACGCGTCGTACTGCGCCTGCGTCGTCGGCACGCCGCGGTCGTAACCCATGATCTTGGCGACCTCGGGGTCGTGCACCATGAAGTCGATGAACTGGGCGACTTCCTTGGGGTGCTGGGTGCGCTTGTAGCCACTCAGCATCAGCGAACCGAGGTACTGGCCGGTCTTCTTGCCGTCCGTGGTGGGAATGGGCGCGAGGCCGTACTCGCTCTTGCCTTCGGAGGTGTAGCGGACGGTGAAGTTGTCCCAGGTGAACTCGCTTCCGGCGAGTTCGGCGGAGAGCGCCGACTTCGGTTTGATCTGGGCGACCTTCTTCGGGTCGGCGAACAGGCCGGACTTCACGCCCTTCTCCGCCTTCGTCCACCACGCGGTCAGATCGGCCTCGGAGAAGCCGAGTCCGTCCTCGGTGAAGAAGGCCTTGCCGTTCTGACGCAGGTACAGGTCGTAGAGGTACATGACGCCGTACATGCCGCTGTCGCCGGCCCGGCCCGTCCTGTCGCGGATGCTCGTCATCGCGTCGTCGAAGTCGTCCCAGGTCCAGCCCTGCTCGGGCTTGACGCCGGCCCGGGTGTAGACGGGCTTGTCGATGACGAGTGCCATCGAGTTCGAACCGACGGGCACACCGAGGAGCTTGCCGTCGATCTCGCCGAACTTCTCCAGGCCCGCGCGGAAGCCGTCCATGGAGAGATTGCCCGCCTTCACCTGCTCGCTCAGGTCGAGCAGGACATTCTTGGCGTCGTATTTCCGGAGAAATCCGATGGCATTCTGGAAGACGTCCGGCGGATTCCCGCCGGAGGCCTGGGTGTTGAACTTCTTCCAGAAGTCGGTGTACGGCTGGAAGTCGGTCTTCACCTTGATCTTCGGGTACTTCTTCTCGAAGAGCGCGATGGTCTTGTTGATGCGTTCCGCCCGGTCCTCGGCACCCCACCACGAGTAACGGATCGTCACGGTCCCGTCCCCGGATCCGCTGCCGCCGCCGCACGCGGTGGCCGTCGCCCCCAGCCCGGCGACGGCCAGCGAGGCCCCCGCCGCTTTGAGGATCGTCCGCCTCTCCACATTCCTGCCCTGCTGCATATGAGCCTCCCCGCGACGTTGCGTCCGCCTCATGAATCGTTTCAAGTAAGCGCTTGCTGGCACAAGGTACGGAGGGCCCGGGGGCGCGTCAATGATTCGGACAGGAATTGCCGGACACCGGCCCGCGACGGCGGTGGCGCCCGATGCGGGCCCACCGGCCGGCAGCCGAGGAGAACACCCAGGTCGACGCTGCGCGGCCGACGGGCCGAACACGGGCGGGCCCGCCGGAGCGGGCGGCGCGGAAGGTCACGGTTGAGTGAAGGCGGGCGGAAGCGGAATGCCCGGCCACCCGGACGCCCCCGCACACGAAGGCGGCCCGGCTCACGATCGTGAGCCGGGCCGCCTGATGATCCGGTGGGCGATACTGGGTTCGAACCAGTGACCTCTTCGGTGTGAACGAAGCGCTCTCCCACTGAGCTAATCGCCCGGACGCAGGAAGAACATTACCCCATGTCAGGGGGTGCCCGTGACCAGCGGGGGCCGGGTGGCCGCACCCCCGCCGCGGATCACTGGTCCTCGATCTTCCAGGGCAGCTGGAGGCCGAACTTCCACAGGTAGACCCCGGCCAGCGCGGCCACGATCACCAGCCCCACCGAGGTCAGGATGATGTTCCGCCGCCGCACCTTGGGATCGAGGGCTCGCTGGGCCGCCTCGGTGACCTTGCGCTTGGTCCAGCGCAGGACGAGCTGGGCCCAGACGAACTCGGTCGCCCAGATCGCCATGCCGCCGAAGATCACGACCCACCCCGGTCCGGGCAGGACGAGCATGGCGGCACCGGCCGCGACGACCGCCAGGCCGACGATGAAGACGCCGACCTGCCAGCTCAGGTGCAGGGCGCGGCGCGCCTTGATGAATTCCGGTGCACGCGAACCGAGCGCCTGCGCGGGCGCCGCCTCGTCGTCCGTCCCCGTACGGTCTTCCGCCACGGCCGCCTCGCCGGGCTTGTTACTCCCCGTGTTCATACGGCCAAACACTACCGGAGCGAATCCTGTCACCGGAATGGGCGCAGGACCCGAACGACCACTCGGCCGGAAGAGTTACCTAAACACACGCAAAACACTCAGAGGGGTTTACAACGGCACCGTAGGTGGCATGTCGATTTCGCCGACGTGCGAATCCCCGAGCGCACACTGAGCGAAAGGCCCTGGCGCTTATGAACACCACGGTCAGCTGCGAGCTGCACCTGCGCCTCGTTGTGTCGAGCGAGTCCTCCCTGCCTGTCCCCGCAGGCCTGCGGTACGACACGGCCGACCCCTACGCCGTGCACGCCACCTTCCACACCGGAGCCGAGGAGACCGTCGAGTGGGTGTTCGCCCGTGACCTCCTCGCCGAAGGCCTCCACCGCCCCACCGGCACCGGCGACGTCCGTGTCTGGCCGTCCCGCAGTCATGGCCAGGGGGTCGTGTGCATCGCCCTGAGCTCCCCGGAGGGCGAGGCACTGCTCGAGGCCCCGGCGCGGGCTCTGGAGTCCTTCCTGAAGCGCACAGACGCCGCCGTGCCGCCCGGCACGGAACACCGGCACTTCGATCTCGATCAGGAGCTGTCGCACATCCTGGCGGAAAGCTAGGGCGACGCTCCGTGAAGCCGCCCGTCGCCGTCGACTCGGGGTGACGGCACGGGCCCGGACAACCGCATAACGGCACACACCGGCGTCGTCGCCGCGGTCCTCCGCGGGGGCGGCGCCGGTGCGTGCGCGGCGCCCGCCGCTTCACCGCAGCTCCGTCACCGCCCGCTCGCTCGCGCTGTCACCCGTTGTCAACCGGCTGTCACCCGCGTCGGGAACGGAAGCCGGACAGCCGTCGTTCTACGGACATCCGGCGGCGGGGAGCGGCTTCGGAGCCGGTCCGCCCGCGCTGGAAGCCACTACCATCGGCCAGCATCGGCGGGCGCCCGCCCGACCCCAGGCCAGGGAGCGAGATGTGCTGATCACCCACGACACCCGGTGTGCCCTCGACACCGTGGTGGATCTGGTGAACACCGTGCCGGAGGACGAATCGGCGCTGGACGGGCTGCCCGACGTCACCGCCCTCGAGGAATTCGTGGGAACGCACGAGATCAGCGACGTCGGCGTGCTCTCGGAACTCGACCTCTCGGCGGTGCGCAAGATCCGCGGTCGGTTCGCGGCCGTCTTCGCCGCCCCCGACGCGCGTGCCGCCGCCGGTCTGATCAACGACCTGGTCGCCGCCGCCGGCACCACACCACGGCTCACCGACCACGACGGCTACGACTGGCACATCCACTACTTCGCGCCCGGCGCCTCGGTCGCCGACCACCTCGCCGCCGACTGCGGGATGGCTCTGGCCTTCTTCGTGGTCGCCGGGGAGCAGGAACGACTGCGGCGGTGCGAGGCACCCGACTGCCGGCGCGCCTTCGTCGACCTCTCCCGCAACCGCTCACGGCGGTACTGCGACAGCCGCACGTGCGGAAACCGCTTGCACGTGGCCGCGTACCGCGCACGTCGCAAGGAGGCGGCCGGCTGAGGTCCGCCCGCCACACCCCGGGACACACCGTCGTGGCGACGCGGCCCCCGGCGGGTGGCGCCGGGGAGCGCGGGTACGGCTCACAGCAACAGCAGATCGTGCAACGAAGCCATGAGCAGCAGACACCCGATCACCGCAAGGAAGATCATGAGCGGTGGCTGGGAAAGGGCGAAGAGGCAGCCGCGCGGTTCGTCCTGCACCCGCGTGGTTTCGCTCTGTCTCGTGTCCAGCTGGGTATCCAGCTGAGTGGTGTCCGGCATCTCGCCGTGATGATGACGCAGTGACCAGGACCTACGCGATCAACACGCCCGCAAGGACCGGGTGTTCGTTGAATTCCGCAATGTCCGTTCGGTTCTTGATCATTACGGAGCATGCTCTGACGGCCTGGGACCGCTGTGTCGTTTCAGGTCCCGACGTAGGCGTCGGCGCCGGCGGTCATATGCCGTGCTTCTTGAGGATGGCCTCGATGTCGCTGAAGTCGTCCTCGCCGCCGGACGCCTTGGCCGGTCGGGACGCGGGCCGGGCGGCCGGGCGGGAACCGGGACCGAGGGAGGGCCCCGAGGACGCCGGAGCCACCGCGTCGCGCCGTGCCGCGGCCCGTGCCTCCTTGCGCTCCTTGCGGGTGCCGCCGCGGCGGCGCTCCACGGCCCGGGTGGTCATGAACAGCACCCACGCCACGCCCAGCACCCCGAAGCCGGCCCAGGCCACGGGACTGAAGGCCGTGTCCGCCAGCCACTCGACGATCCCGGTCATCACCAGGCCGACGGGGATCAGCGAGTAGGCGGCGATGCGGGCCGCGGTGAGGAAGCGCCTGCGGTACGCGGTGACCGCCGCGATGCCCAGGCCGGCCGCGGACACCGCGGAGCAGACGGTCTCGGCAATCATCCGGTCCTCCAGGGCAGGTCGGTCGGGCATGAGTACTTCGTCCCTTCCATCCTGCACCGTCCGGACGCCCTCGGGCCATGCCGCGACCCGGAGATCAGGGAGATCTCCGGGTCGGCTCCTCCCCAGGTGCCGGAGGCCGCCGTACGACGTGGTGCGGGACGCCGCCGCCCGGGCTGGGAGAATGGCGCCATGAGCGACTCCTCCCCCGCCCGTCCCGCCGCACCCGTCCTCGACGTCTGGTGCGAGCTCCAGTGCCCGGACTGCCGCACCGCCCTGGACGACCTCCGCGCCCTGCGCGCCCGCTACGGCGACCGCCTGGAGCTGCGGCTGCGGCATTTCCCGCTGGAGAAGCACAAGCACTCCTTCGCCGCCGCGCAGGCCGCCGAGGAGGCCGTGGCCCAGGGGCAGGGATGGCCCTACGCCGAGGCCGTGCTGAGCCGGGTCGCGGAGCTGGACCGCAAGGGGGAACCCTTCCTGGTCGAGGTCGCCCGTGAACTGGGACTGGATGCCGAGGAGTTCGACACGGCCCTGATCGATGGCCGGCACATCCTGATCGTCGACGCCGACCAGGCCGAGGGCAAGGCGATCGGCGTGACCGGCACCCCCACGTACGTGATCGGTGGCGAGCGCCTCGACGGCGGCAAGAGCCAGGAAGGGCTGCGCGAGCGCGTCGAGCAGGTCGCGGACCGGCTGCTGGCCGAGCGGCAGGACTGACCGACCGGCGGCCGGGCACGGGGCCGGTCCGGCGCGGCCGGTCCGCACCGGGGGCAGTGTTGGCCCGTTGGCCTGGAAGGCAGGGCTTCACCCCGAAGGCAGCGGCCCGCCCCCCCCCCCCCCCCGGGGGGCAGCCGTTCGCGTACGCCGAGGTCAGCGGTTCACCGCACGCCGAGGTCAGCGGTTTCCCGCACGCCTACAGCAGCGGTTTGCTGTAGTAGCAGCGCGTGGTCGCGTAGCCGAGCGACTCGTAGAGCCGTTCGGCCGCGGTGTTGCCCGCGAAGACGTTGAGGCCGATCAGTCGCCGGCCGGCGGCGACCGCCTGCGCCTCGGCGAGCAGCATGAGCGTGCGGCCGTGCCCCCGGCCCCGGTGCGCCGCGTCGGCCTCGACGTCGAAGACGAAGGCACGGTCCTCGCGCAGCGCCAGCCACAGGACGCCGACCTGTACGCCCTCGTGCTCCAGCACGCTGAACAGCATGTTCTCGGTGTCCGGCCCCTGTGGCAGCAGCAGTTCGTGATCTCTGCGCGCCTTCGCGCGCGCCTCGGCCTCGGGGACTCCCCGCTCGGTCCAGGTACGGACGTACTGCTCGGACTCGTGGGCCTGCCAGGTGGCGAACTCGTCCGCCGTCATCGGCCGCGCGCGGCTTCCCTCGGGCAGTGCGGGCGCGGTGTCGCCGAGCGGCTTGACCATGACCCGGTTGCGCAGGACGTAGCCGAGCGCCTCCGTGAGCCGCAGGCCCGCCTCCGCCTCGGCGGCCAGGCTGGTCTCGATCCGCCGGCAGCCCCAGCCCCGCACGATCTCCTCGGCCGCGAGGGCCGCCACCGTGCCCCGGCCGCGCCGGCGGTCCGGTTCGTCGATGCGCAGTTGATGGATCACGGCCACCGAGTCGCCGAAGGCTTGCGAGGTGCCGAGGTGTATCGCGCCGACGGGCCGGCTGTTCACGCACACCTGGTAGTGGCGCGAACGCGTCCCGTCGGCGGCGCGCTGGAGCGGCTCGGTCGGCCGCAGGGTGGTGGTCATCACGGGTGTTCTACCCGGCGAAGGGCCGCGAGTCAGCCTCATTTTCGAGGCCTTCCCGGATCTTCGGCGCGCTTACGGGTCCAGGTCGTCCCCGGACCGCTCCTCGAAGATCCGCATGGCCTTGGCGGTCACCGGCCCGGGGGCGCCGGGGAGTTCGCGGTCGTCGACGCGGTGCACGGCCTGCACGTCCCGGAGCGTGGAGGTCAGGAAGACCTCGTCGGCGCGGTCCAGGACGTCCATCGGGAGGTCGGTCTCCCGGGCGCCGGTCCACTCGACGACCAGGGCGCGGGTGATTCCGGCGAGGCAGCCGGAGGCGACCGGCGGGGTGTGGATCTCGCCGTCGAGGACGACGAACACGTTCGACCCGGTGCCCTCGCACAGCTGTCCCACGGTGTTGCCGAACAGCGCCTCGGTGGCGCCCCGTTCGCGGGCGCGGGCCAGGGCGACGACGTTCTCGGCGTAGGAGGTGGTCTTCAGTCCGGTGAGCGCGCCGCGCTCGTTGCGGGTCCACGGCACCGTGATCACGGCCGTGGAGTCGGGGCGCCGGCCCGTCTCGCCGAGGGCGACGACGAGGGTCGTGCCGTGCTCGCCGCGGTCGGAGCCGAGCGGGCCGTGGCCGCCGGTGTACGTGATGCGCAGCCGGCCCAACGGCATGGGATTGGCGTCCAGGACGGCGGCGCAGGCGCGGCGGACCTCGTCGAGGTCGGGGTCGGGCAGGCCGAGGCCGCGTGCCGAGCGGGTCAGCCGGTCGAGGTGCCGGGTCAGGGCGAACGGCCTGCCGTCCACCGCCTTCACCGTCTCGAAGATGCCGTCGCCCACGGTCAGCCCGTGGTCGAGGACGGAGACGCGGGCGGACTCGATGTCCTGCAGCCCGCCGTCGAGCCAGATCTTCACGCCTGTATTCCCTCTCCACTCACCTCGTACGTCCCCGACGCTACCGCGAGAAGCCGGGACGCCTTCAGTTCGGTCTCCCGCCACTCCCCTTCCGGGTCGGACCCCCAGGTGATGCCGGCGCCGGTGCCGAAGCGCAGCAGCCCCGCGGCGCGGTCGATCCAGAAGGTGCGGATGCCGACGGCGAGCTCGCCGGTGCCCCGGTCGGCGTCGACCCAGCCGATGCCACCGCAGTACGGGCCCCGGGGCGAGGTCTCCAGGGTGTCGATGATCCGCAGGGCGCTGGACTTGGGGGCGCCCGTGACGGACCCGGGCGGGAAGGCCGCCGCGAGCAGTTCCGGCCATCCGGTGTCCGGGCGCAGTTCGCACCGGACGGTCGAGACCAGGTGCACCAGGCCCGGGTGCTTCTCCACGGCGCACAGGTCGGGCACGGTCACACTGCCCGTGGCGCAGACCCGTCCGAGGTCGTTGCGGACGAGGTCCACGATCATCACGTTCTCGGCGTGGTCCTTCTCCAGCAGGTCGGCCTCGGTGCGCCCGGTTCCCTTGATCGGTCCGGACTCGACGGTCAGGCCGTCCCGCCGCAGGAACAGCTCGGGCGAGGCGGTGGCGATCTCGACGCCGTGGCCGGGCAGCCGGATCGTTCCGGCGTACGGTGCCGGGTTGCCGCGGGCCAGCAGGGCGGTGAGGGCGTCCACGTCGGCGCCGGGGCGGACGGGCGCCGAGAGCACCCGGCAGAGGTTGGCCTGGTACACCTCGCCGGTGGCGATGTGCTCGCGTATGCGCCGTACGGCCGCCGTGTACGCGGCACGGTCGAGGGAGGAGGTCCAGTCGTCCACGGCCGGCCCCCGCCACCGGCCGGGTACCGGAGCCGGTACCGGCTGTGTCCGTACGTCCGCGAAGCGTGCGCAGGTCAGGCGGCCCTCGAAGTCCGCGCAGACGGCCCAGAAGCCCTCGGATTCGAGGGCGGCGGGATCGCTCGTGACATCGAGGAGACCGGTGGCGAGACGGTCGCCGAAGCGGGCGAGGGGAGGGAGGTCGAGCACGTGACCGAGTCTAGGACGGTGGCCCCGAGGTGACCCGAACGTGTCCTTCCGGGTGCCCTGACCAGGCCCGCGAGCGCAGGCACCGCAGCACGCTGCACAAACGCGTTTTTGTACTGGCCCCGGAATCCGCTAGAGTTCAACACGTCGCCGGGACGCGCAAGCGGACCGAACCGACAGGCGGACGTAGCTCAGTTGGTAGAGCGCAACCTTGCCAAGGTTGAGGTCGCGAGTTCGAGCCTCGTCGTCCGCTCGCAGGAACTGGGGGCCTCCCGGGCCCCCTACACTCCTGGTGGAGTGGCCGAGAGGCGAGGCAACGGCCTGCAAAGCCGTCTACACGGGTTCAAATCCCGTCTCCACCTCCAAGGACGATTAGCTCAGCGGGAGAGCGCTTCCCTGACACGGAAGAGGTCACTGGTTCAATCCCAGTATCGTCCACTGGATCTTCGGATCCCCAGCGCGATTAGCTCAGCGGGAGAGCGCTTCCCTGACACGGAAGAGGTCACTGGTTCAATCCCAGTATCGCGCACGCAGTACCGCACCTGGTGCTCCCAGGACGATTAGCTCAGCGGGAGAGCGCTTCCCTGACACGGAAGAGGTCACTGGTTCAATCCCAGTATCGTCCACACTCACCGAAGCCCCCGGCCGTCTCGTACGGCCGGGGGCTTCGTCGTGGTTTCGCTGGGATCAGCGGGATCAGCCGGGTCCGCTGTATCCGCGGTATCGGCGGTATCCGCTGATCAGCCGGCTCAGCTGGAGAAGAGCATGTGGCCGAAGCTCTTGTGGCGGGGGTGACCGTGGTGACCGTGGTGGCCATGTCCGGCGTGCGGGGCACCCCAGGCGGGCGCCGGAGCGGCCGGGTAGGCCTGCGGGGCGGCGGGCGGAGCCGGCGGCGCGGGCTGGGCCCACTGAGCCTCCAGGCGAGTCAGCGACTCCAGCTCGCCGTAGTCGAGGAAGATCCCTCGGCAGCCGCTGCACTGCTCGATCTGAACGCCGTTGCGGTTGTAGGTGTGCATCGGTGCACGGCACTTGGGGCACTGCATCGTCGGCTCAGCTCCTCGCCGGTCGGTCCTGCTTCGCGTATCGCCAGGACAGACTCTGTCCGGCTGCGGGTCGGTTGCACCCTACGTCGCGGAAATTCGGTTCAACCGGGCGGGGCGACCGGGCGGACGGCGGCCATGCGGGAGCAGGCGTCGACCAGTGACTGCTCCACCTCGTCCAGGAGGCGGCCCGCCGCGACGGCCTTGGTGACGGCCCGGGCCGCGGTCTGCGCGGTGAGGGCGCGGGCCGGAACGTCCAGTGCGGGCCAGGGGTCCTCGCGGGGCGGAACGGCCGGGCCGCCGGCCGCGCGATACGCGGCCAGGAAGCGGTCCCATTCCTCGGGCGGGAGAAGTCCGCACGCGTACCAGGCCGCCGGGCGGGCCAGGTCCCAGGCCGGGACACCGGTGCCCAGATCGTCCACGTCTATCAGCAGCCAGGGACCGGTGGGCGAGGGGTGGCGCACGAGCTGGCCGAGGTGGAAGTCGCCGTGGCAGAGGGTGGTCGCGTCCGGCGCGGCGGCCTCACCGCGGGCCCACGCGGGGAGGGCGGCCCAGGCGCGCAGGACGGGGGCGGTCGCGGGGTGGTGCGGGGCGGTGCTCCGGAGGCGGGCGACGGCGTGGGCCGCCTTCGCGGGGCCGCGCATGGGAGGTACGGCGGTGGGGGCGGGGGTCCGGTGGAGGCGGGCGAGGAGAGTGGCCGCGGCCTCCCACGGGGCGGCGTCCGGGTCCTCCGGGTCCACTGGGGTGCCGTACGGCCAGTAGGTGACGAGTCTCCCGTGCAGGGCGACCGGCGCCGGTCGGAGCGGGGGCAGCAGGATGCCGGGAAGCCGGGCCGCGGCGGTGACACGGGGGGCCAGCTCGGCGGCGTCGGTGTCCGCGGCATGGGCCTTGGCGACGGTACCGGCGTGCCGGACGACGCTGCCGTCGGGGCGGTCGGAGAGTGTGGCGTCGCCCGGGACGGCCGCGCCGCAGGGACAGGCCGGGGTGCCGGCGTGGGCCGCTTCCCTGACGCGGGCCGTCAGGGCGGAGAGGAGGGCGTCTGTTGTCACGGAGTGAGCGTACGCAGGTGTCGCGCGGGCAGGTCCCGTGGCCACCGGGGGGCCTGAGGCGCGGGCGCTGCTGGTGAGGGGCTGGTCCGCGTCGCCGGGCGCTGCCGGGGAGGGAGAGCGGGCTCGCGGACTGAGCGCGGGGCCTCGGGGACGACGTGCCAGGGGACAGTGGGACCGCGCGGCGAGGGAGAGCCCCGATGCCGCGTCGCACTCGGCTCGCGGCGCCGGGAGGACCGGGCGACGGGCCGCGGAACTCCCGGGCGGGAAAAGCAATGCCGGCGCAGCTCCCCAGCTGCGCCGGCATTTTGCCGTCCGCCGCACCCCCGTCCCCACGGGGTTTCATGGATGGATGTCCCCACCCGGACCGCTCTTCCGGGCCTGGGGTCGCCGCTCAGCGCCCCAGCATCACACCCACGGACGACGCTTGTGTGGCCACCGTCTCCCACCCGTCGAAGACGAGGAGGAGCAGGGCCGCCAGGGGCAGGGCCATGACCGTCGCCACCAAGGGGTGACGGCGTCCCTGACGGCGGCTCCCGCGTGTGCGGACCAGCGTCCGCGGTACCGTCTGGGCCATGGTCCCTCTCCTGACCGTTTCCGTTGTCTTGGCAGCGGCGGGCGTCTGACCTCGGGGGACGAGTGCTGCACCCGCCGCTTGACCTCAAATCTAGGCGTCCGGCGGCCACCGGACGTCATGCCCTCGTACCGATTGCCGGGCCTCCCGGAGGATGAGCCATGCCCCGGTACGTACTCCCCTGGGTGGAGACCGGGTCCCGGGCCTCGGGGTCTTCCCGGAGGGGGCGCCCGGTGTGTCCCGGTTCCTCCGTACTGTCCGGTGACATCGCTCACTCCGGTCACGCCCCGGCGTACGCCCGCCTCCCTCCACCGCACGTCCCCGTCCGCCACCACGACGCGGACGCGTGACGTCGCCACGGGGTCCCCCGCCGCTTCCGCCCGCTCACCCGCGCCCGGCCCAATACCCGCACCGCGGCGGCCGGTTGGGGACACCGGCGCACCCCGGCCGGTCGGACCTCGCGTTCCCTGACCGCTCCTCAACTCTCCCGCCCGGTACTGACAATCCCTCGCCCCGAGAGGGCGCGGCCTCTGCGCGCGGGCGGCCATGGAAACGTAAGCTGTGGCACGTCACAGGGACCGGGCAGCGGGGATGAACATGGCGATGATGCGCCTGAGGCGCGAGGACCCGCGCGTCGTCGGCTCGTTCAGGCTTCACAGGCGGCTCGGCGCGGGTGGAATGGGCGTGGTCTACCTGGGCTCCGACAAGAAGGGGCAGCGGGTCGCGCTGAAGGTCATCCGGCCGGATCTGGCCGAGGACCAGGAGTTCCGGTCGCGGTTCGCCCGCGAGGTCTCGGCGGCCCGGCGCATCCGGGGCGGCTGCACCGCGCGGCTGGTCGCCGCGGACCTGGAGGCGGACCGCCCCTGGTTCGCGACGCAGTACGTGCCCGGCCCCTCCCTGCACGACAAGGTCGTCGACGGAGGCCCGCTCGGTGCGGCCGACGTGGCCGCTGTGGGCGCCGCCCTGTCCGAGGGGCTGGTCGCGGTGCACGAGGCCGGGGTGGTCCACCGGGACCTGAAGCCGTCCAACATCCTGCTGTCCCCGAAGGGGCCCCGGATCATCGACTTCGGCATCGCCTGGGCCACGGGTGCCTCCACGCTCACGCACGTCGGCACCGCGGTCGGCTCCCCCGGGTTCCTCGCGCCGGAGCAGGTGCGCGGGGCGGCGGTCACACCGGCCACGGACGTGTTCTCGCTCGGTGCCACACTGGCGTACGCCTCCATGGGCGACTCGCCCTTCGGGCACGGCAGTTCCGAGGTGATGCTGTACCGCGTGGTGCACGAGGAGGCGCATCTGGACGGCGTCCCGGACGCCCTCGCCCCGCTGGTGCGGGCGTGCCTGGCCAAGGACCCCGAGGAGCGCCCGAGCACGCTGCAGCTGTCGCTGCGGCTCAAGGAGATCGCCGCCCGGGAGGCCCAGGGTCTGGCCGACGTACGGCCGCCGGCGCCGCGCAGCGCGGAGGCGGACCTGCCGACGGGGCGGCTCGCCGACACCTACCCGGAGCGTGCGCAGCGGCGTCCACAGGGCCGACCGGGTGCGCAGGGCACCCCCGCCCCGAGGAACACGTCCGGGTCCCGGGGCCCCGCCGCCCGCGGGGCCGACGCGTCGCGCGGCGGCACGCCTTCGCGCGGTGGCGCACCCTCGCGGGGCGGGGCATCCGCCCGGGGCGGCAACACCTCGCGCGGTGGTGGTACGGGCTCCCGGGGCGGCTCGCGGCCCACGCCCGCCTCCCGCAGCAACACGGGACGGAACGGGAGCGCCTCCCGTCACGACAGCGAGGGCCGATCCGCGCCGCGCAGCGGGGCCGGCCGTACGGCGCCGCGGACCACGGGGACCGGCTGGCGACGGCCCGCGAACCCGCGGCTGCTGCGGCAGCGCCTGTTCGTGTTCGTGGTCGTGACGCTGCTGGTCGCGCTCGGCATCGCCGCCGCGCAGGGCTGTCAGGGGCCGTCCCGGGGACTCGGCGACGAGCGGGACAGGGTGCGGACGGCACAGGTGCGGGTGGACGTACGGGACGACACGCCCGGTCAGGGCCGGATGCCCGGTCTCTGAGGCTCCGGATGTGCCCGGTGGCCGGGGGTCGGATGACGCGGCCCCGTGCAGGGGGCGACGCGTGGGCCGGATCGTCGGCCCGTCTGCGCGTCGGCCCGTAGGCGCGTCACCCCGTCGGCCTGGTCGACGGTCCCCTGGTAAAGGCCGTCCTCGGACGCGCGCCTCGCCCCGCCCGGCGGGGTCCCTCCGCCCAGGTCGACGCCGGACGGTGGGGCCGCCGGACGAACCCCGCAGCCGACGCTACGCCGTGGGCCGGCCCGTCGTCACCGCGTAGAAGGCGACCGCCGCCGCCGCGCCCACGTTCAGTGAGTCGACGCCGTGGGACATCGGGATGCGGACCCGTTCGTCGGATGCCCCCAGGGCCCGCCGGGACAGGCCGTCGCCCTCGGCGCCCAGCATCAGGGCCACCCTGTCCATGCGGTGCGGGGCGACCTCGTCGAGGGACTTCGCCCGCTCGTCGGGGGTGAGGGCGAGGAGCGTGAAGCCCGACTCGCCCACCGTCGCCAGCCCTGCGGGCCAGGTGTCGAGGCGGGCGTAGGGAACGGAGAAGACCGCGCCCATCGAGACCTTAACGCTGCGCCGGTAGAGGGGGTCCGCGCAGTCCGGGGAGAGAAGTACCGCGTCCATGCCGAGGGCGGCGGCGGAGCGGAAGATCGCGCCGATGTTGGTGTGGTCGTTGACCGACTCCATGACGACCACGCGCCGGGCGGTGGTCAGGATGTCGGCCGCCGCGGGCAGCGGTTTGCGCGCCATCGAGGCCAGCGCGCCGCGGTGCACGTGGTAGCCGGTGACGCGTTCGGCCAGCTGCGGGTCGACGACGTACACCGGTGCGGGGGCCTCGTCGATGACATCGCGCATGGTGTCGACCCACTTGGCGGAGAGCAGCATCGAGCGCATGGCGTAGCCCGCTTCGCCGGCCCGCCGGATGACCTTCTCGCCCTCGGCGATGAACAGGCCCTCGGCGGGTTCGCGGCGGCGGCGCAGCTCGACGTCGGTCAGGCCGGTGTAGTCGTGCAGGCGCGGATCGTCGGGGTCGTGGATCGTGATGAGGTCGGCCATGTCACGCCGTCCCGTGCGCGCCGACGCCGACGACCTCGCCGACGACGATGACGGCGGGGGGCTTGACCTCCTGCGCGACGACCGTCTCGGCGACCGTGCCGAGGGTGGCGTCGACCCGGCGCTGGGCGGCCGTCGTGCCCTCCTGGACGAGGGCGACCGGGGTCTCGGGGGACCTGCCGTGCGCGACGAGGGTCTCGGCGATCTTGCCGATCTTGTCCACGCCCATGAGGATCACGAGCGTGCCGGTGAGCTTGGCGAGGGACGGCCAGTCGACCAGGGAGCGCTCGTCGTCGGGGGCGACGTGGCCGCTGACCACGGTGAACTCGTGGGCGACGCCCCGGTGGGTGACCGGGATGCCGGCGGCGCCGGGGACCGAGATGGAGCTGGAGATCCCGGGGACGACCGTGCAGGGGATGCCCGCCTCGGCGAGCGCCTGCGCCTCCTCCATGCCCCGGCCGAAGACGAACGGGTCGCCGCCCTTGAGCCGTACGACCGCCTTGCCCTGCTTGGCGTGCTCGATCAGCGCGTTGTTGATGGCCTCCTGGGCCATGAACCGGCCGTACGGGATCTTCGCCGCGTCGATGATCTCCACGTGCGGCGGCAGCTCGGCGAGCAGGTCGCGCGGACCGAGCCGGTCGGCGATGACGACGTCCGCCTCGGCGAGCAGGCGGCGGCCCCGGACGGTGATCAGGTCCGGGTCGCCGGGTCCGCCGCCGACCAGGGCGACTCCGGCGGTGCGGGTGCGGTGGTGCGGGGCGACGAGGGTGCCGTCGCGCAGGCCCTCGACGACCGCGTCCCGGATGGCGGCGGTGTGGCGGGGGTCCCGGCCGCGGGCGTTCGTGGTGAGCACGGCGACGGTGACGCCCTCGCTGTGGCCGGTCGCCGGGGTCCAGGCGGTGGCCCGGTCGGCGTCGTCGGAGCGGACGCACCACACGCGGTGCCGTTCGGCCTCGGCGGAGGCGGCGGCGTTGGCCGCGGTGTCGCTGGTGGCGATCAGGGCGTACCAGGCGTCCGCGAGGTCGCCTTCCTCGTACGGGCGCCGCTCCCAGGTGATCTCGCCCGCGTCGGCCATGGCCTCGACCGAGGGGGTGGCGTCGGGGGACACGAGGCGGATGTCCGCGCCGGCGGCGATGAGGGCCGGGAGGCGGCGCTGGGCGACCTGACCGCCGCCGAGGACCACCACGCGGCGGCCGGTCAGGCGGAGGCCTACGGGGTAGGCGGGGTGTTCGGCCATGAGGGAGCGCTCCTCGTCCTGGCGGTGCGGTGGGCGGCGCTGCGGCATCGGAGCGGCCCTGACGTGGGGATACGTGGGGACACGTGGGATACGTGCGGATTCTAGGAGACGGGCGCGGGCGGCACGAGGCCGGTCAGGTGCACGGCGGGGCCCGGGGGACGGGCGGCGCGCGACAGCCGGTCGCGCGCCCCCCCCCCCCCCGCCGTGGCTACTTCTCCGTGACGCCCGCCGAGTCGAAGGTCGCGACCTCGTGCATCGCCCGCGCCGTGCTCTGCACCATCGGCAGCGCGAGCAGCGCGCCCGTGCCCTCGCCGAGGCGGAGGTCCAGGTCGACCAGGGGGCGCAGACCGAGCTTGTTGAGCGCGGCGACGTGCCCGGGCTCGGCGCTGCGGTGACCCGCGATGCAGGCCGCCAGCACCTCGGGGGCGATCGCGCGGGCCACCAGTGCGGCGGCACCGGCGCTGACGCCGTCCAGGATCACCGGCGTACGCAGGGAGGCGCCGCCGAGCAGCAGGCCGACCATGGCCGCGTGCTCGAAGCCGCCGACCGCGGCGAGGACGCCGATCGGGTCGGCCGGGTCGGGCTGGTGCACCTCGATCGCCCGGCGCACGACCTCGGTCTTGCGGACCAGGGTCTCGTCGTTGATGCCGGTGCCCCGGCCGGTGACCTCGGCCGGGTCGGCGCCGGTGAAGACGGAGATGAGCGCGGCGGACGCGGTGGTGTTCGCGATGCCCATCTCGCCGGTGAGCAGCGCCTTGTTACCGGCCGCCACCAGGTCGCGGGCGGTCTCGATGCCGACCTCGATGGCCTGCTTGGCCTCCTCGCGGGTCATCGCGGGGCCGGCCGTCATGTCGGACGTGCCCGCGCGGACCTTGCGGGGCAGCAGGCCGGGCGTCGCGGGCAGGTCGGCGGCGACCCCGACGTCCACGACGCACACCTCGGCGCCGACCTGGGTGGCGAAGGCGTTGCAGACGGCTCCCCCGCCCAGGAAGTTGGCCACCATCTGGGCGGTGACCTCCTGCGGCCAGGGGGTGACGCCCTGGGCGTGCACCCCGTGGTCGCCGGCGAAGACCGCGACGGCCGCGGGCTCCGGGATCGGCGGCGGGCACTGGCGGGACAGGCCGGACAGCTGCGCGGAGATGATCTCCAGCATGCCGAGCGCCCCGGCCGGCTTGGTCATGCGCTTCTGACGCTCCCAGGCCTCACCGAGCGCCTTGGCGTCGAGCGGGCGGATCTGTGCGACGGTCTCGGCGAGCAGGTCGTGCGGTTCCTCTCCGGGCAGGGCGCGGCGGCCGTACGTCTCCTCGTGGACCACCCAGGACAGCGGGCGGCGCTTGGACCAGCCGGCCTGCATCAGCTCGGGCTCGTCCGGGAACTCGTCGACGTAACCGACGCACAGGTAGGCGACGATGTCCAGGTGTTCGGGCAGGCCCAGGGCGCGCACCATCTCCCGCTCGTCGAAGAAGCTGACCCAGCCGACGCCGAGGCCCTCTGCGCGGGCGGCGAGCCACAGGTTCTCGACGGCGAGCGCGGAGGAGTACGGCGCCATCTGGGGCTGGGTGTGCCGCCCCAGGGTGTGGCGGCCGCCGCGGGTCGGGTCGGCGGTGACGACGATGTTCACCGGGGTGTCGAGGATGGCCTCGATCTTCAGTTCCTTGAACTGCTTGGCCCGGCCCTTGGGCAGCGACTTCGCGTACGCGTCGCGCTGACGCATCGCCAGTTCGTGCATCGCGCGGCGGGTGTCGGCGGAGCGGATGACGACGAAGTCCCAGGGCTGCGAGTGGCCGACGGAGGGCGCGGTGTGGGCGGCCTCCAGGACGCGGAGCAGCACCTCGTGCGGGATGGGGTCGCTGCGGAAGCCGTTGCGGATGTCGCGGCGTTCGCGCATGACCTTCAGGACGGCCTCGCGTTCGGCGTCGGCGTAGGCGGGGGCCGCCGGGCCGGTGGGCTGTCGTGCTTCCGCCTCCGCGGTCGTGCTCACGTCGTGCGCGTCTTCCTGGTCGGCGGCTCGGGTGTCCAGGTCGTCGGCGTTCTGCGCGACTTCGGGGTCGGCCTCGCGCGGGGCGGGGACCGGGGCCACGGGCTCCGGGGCCTGCGGGGCGTCCTGGGTGCCCCGGGCCTCTAGAGGTGCCTGAACCGCCTGGTTCTCCCACGTCTGCGGCGGTACGACGAGCGCTTCGGGGGGCGTCGGCGCGAGGTGCGGGGTGGTCGGGACCTGCCCGCCGTCGACCGGCACGAACTGGCCCACGGGCTGCTCGGAACCCTGCTGCGCGGGCTGGTCCGGGTGCGGCTCGGACCGGACACCGTCCGCCGACCCCGCGTCGGCCACCGGCGGTTCGGGCGCGGGGTGCGAAGCGTCCGCTTCCGGCGGTACGTCGGTGCCGGCGAGGGACTGGGGGCCCTGAACGGGCTGCGCGACACCCGCGGCGGACTGGCTGTCCGGGGCGGGCCGGGCGTCCGCCTGGGCGTCCGGCTGGACATCGGCGGCGGGCGGGAAGCCCGGCTGGTGTGCGACGGAGTGCGCGACGGCGTCCTGGGGTGCGGTGGGCTGGGGTGCGTCCTGCTCGGGTGCGGCCTGCACGTCCGCGTGCGAGTGGTCCTCCACTGCCTGGACGGGCTGTGCGGTGTCCGTCGGCTGTGCGGTGGCCTCCGGCGCCGTCGCGGGCTGCCCGTTGGCGGTTACGGGCTGCCCAGTGGCGGTCGCGGACTGCCCGGTGGCGGTCGCGGTCTGCGGGGACGGCTCGTGTCCGGCGGGTTCGGCGGCGGACTCGCCGGGTGCCTGACCGGCCGCGACGACGGAGACGGCATGGTCGGGTCCGGTCACGGGCGCCTCGGCGGCCGGGGCTTCCTGCGGCTCGGGGGCCTCGGTGGGCTCGGCCGTCTGTGCGGGCTGGGGAACATCGGCCGGCTCGGCGCCCGTCTGTACGGGCTCGGGAGACTGGGCCGCCGTCTCCGCGGCGTCTTGTGCCTGGGACCCCTCGACCGCCTGCGCAGGGCCGGAGACCTGCGTCGGCTCGGCATCCTGCACGGCCTCGGGAGTCTCGGCCCGCTGCACCGCCTGCCCCGACTCCGGAGCGCCGGCCGGCTCCACCGGCTGCGCGGGGCCGGAGTCCCGCGACGGCGCACCCTGCTGCACGGCCTGGTCGACCTCGGTCGGCTCCTCCGCCGGCACGGGCTCAGGCGCGGTCTCCTCGGCGGGCTCGGCGGACTCGGCGGACTCGGCGGCCTGGGCCGCTTCCGGTGCCGACGGCCCGGGGGCCTCGGCCACGGGCTGGACGGCATCGGCCACCGGCTGTACGGCATCGACCGCGGGCTCCACGGGGCCCGCCTCGTCAGCCGGAGCCGGGTCGAAAGCCTGGTCCGGCGCGGCGGTCTTCTCCGCTCCCGTCTCCGGGAGGGTCGCCGCGTTCGCCTGCTCGGCCTCGGGCCCCGGCACGGCGTCCGGTGCGGGAGCCTCTCCCGCACCGGCGTCGGCCACGGCTTCGGACGCGGGGGCCTCTTCCGCGACGGGCTCGGCCACGGCCTCGGGTACGGGCGCCTCACCCACCACGGGCTCGGCCACGACCGACCGCGCCTCGTCACCGCCGGCCGGCGTCTCCCGGCCGTACGTCGCCCCGTCACCCGGCACGACGTCGGCACCGTCCGCGTCCCCCGGCGCACCCCCGGTCCGGTCCGAGACCTCGGCGTGGGCGTCCGCGGCCGGAGCCCCGGCCTCGCCGGTCTCCCCGCCCGTCGCCGCCACGGCCTCCGTCGCCACGCGGGCCACGAGGGCCTGGGCGGCGCCCACCGGCTCGGGGGCCTGTTCCGCTGCCGGAATAACCGTTTCCGCACGCACTGTCCCGGTGCCCACCGGCACCTCCGCCGGCTGCTGGGCCTGCGCGGACGCCTGCGCGCCCCAGGGCGCCGCCCCCTGGGGAGGCGTCGCGGCTGTCTGAGGGACGTCGAGGTACTCGGGGCCGGAGGTCGCCGGGCCGGCGTGGCGCACCGGCGCGTCGGCGGGGCCGCGGTCGGCGAGCGAGCGGACCGGGCTGGCGGAGGTGTCGGGGATCGGCGGACCGAGGTGCAGGGGCCTGCGCGGCGGGGCGGGGGCGGACACGGGCTCGTGCGCCGGCTCGGGCAGACGGACACCGCCGAGGTCGACCGAGCCGCTGTCGCGGCCGGACATCTCGTGCGGGCCCGGCTGGTGCACGGTCTCGACGACCGGCTCCGGCGCGGGCGGCGCGACCTCGTTGCCCCAGGCGCTCTGGGCTCCCGGCAGCAACAACAGGTCCTCGTCCTCGGCGGTGGTCTCGGAGAGGTAGGTGTACGCGCCGGGTGCGGGGACGCCCGGCTGCTCCACCATGCCTGCGTTCTCCGGCAGCCCCTCGCCCGGGATCTGGCCGGTGTCGGTCATGCGTAACCCCTCGCCCATCGGTTAGTGCTTCTACGACCAGCTCGCCCGGGACGGCGCACCGACCGCCCCGTAGTGAGAACGAGCGTGCGTGCCCAGCGGCACGAACGACCCGTCGGAAATGACGACAAAGCCATTGAGTGGCATTGTCGCGGTCGTTGCCCCGTCACGACAGCTTGATCCGCGACGGCCCGCTGTGGACTGCGCCACGTTGCGCGTCCTCCGGTTCTGCCGTACCACACCGAACCCCGCAACAGGCGGGCTTTTACGGACATCGACCGATGAATGGCCGGGTGTCCGGGTGCGGCACAACGATCCGCCAGCCTACCCCGCGCGGTACGACTAACCGATCACGGGGCGCGGTCCGGGAGTACCCCGCTGAGCAGGAACACAACGCTCCGCTCCGTCTCCGTCCAGGCCCGGGTGTCGAGTCCGACGGACTGCAGCAGGGCGCACTCGACCCGGTAGCCGTGCTCCGTCAGGTCCCTGCCGACGAGTTCGGCCGCGTCGCGGGTCGCGGCGTGCGCGACGATGCGCTGCGGACGGCGGTCGGCGACCGCGGAGACCACGGCCGCTCCCCCGCCGCCGACACGCACGACGTCGGGTTCGGGGAGGTTCTCCAGGACGTGCGGGGCGGTGCCGTGCACGATCTGGAGCTGGACGCCGAAGTGACGGGCCGTGGCCTCGGTGCGGGCGCAGGCGTCCGGGTCCCGGTCGACGGCGATGACGGCGGCGCCGCCGCGGGCGGCCTCGGTGGCGAAGGCGCCGCCGCCGCAGCCGATGTCCCACACGAGGTCGCCGAGGCGGGGCCCGAGCCGGGCGAGTTGGGCCGTGCGGAGCAGCTCGGTCTCTCCCTCGCCGAGGTCACCGCCGTACGCCTCGGCGGGCAGCGACCAGCCGCGCGGTCCGGCGGCGGGCCCCCGGCCGGCGATCCAGCCGGTGCCGTCGCCCGCCGCGCCCGGGCCGGTGCTCCCGCCGACGACGATGACCACGTTCGGGTCGCGCCACGTGTGGTCGGCCGCCTTCTCCGAGGTGACGACGGTGACCTGTTCGCGAGTGGTGCCGAGTTCCTCGCAGATCACGAAGGTGCGGTGGATGCCCTCCAGGAGCAGACCGAGTTCGGCGGGACCGGCGCCCGGGGAGGTGAGGACGGCGACCTTGGTGTGGGCCCGGCATACGTTCACCGCGCGCCGCAGGGTGCGGGGGTGGGCGACGACCACGTGGGCGTCGTCCCAGGGCATGCCCGCGCGGGCGAAGGCGGTGGCGACGGAGGAGACGGCCGGGACGACTTCCACCTCCAGGCCGAACTCGGGGGCCCGCAGGGTGCGTACGACGCCGAAGAAGCCGGGGTCGCCGTCGGCGAGCACGACCGCGGTGCCGCGGTGGGCGGCGATGCGGCGGGCGGCGAGGGCGACGCTGCCGAGACGGATGCGTTCCGCGGCGGGCGGTACCTCGGGAAGTGCCAGGTGGTGGGCGGCGCCCGCCACCAGGCTGGCCGCGCCCAGCGCGGAGCGCGCCGCGTCGGTCAGCGGCGAACCGTCCCAGCCGATCACCGTGACCCGGTCGGCCATCGTCGTCAGTCTCCAGAGGTCTTGCGGATCGTGTCGCGGAACCGTTCGCGGGTGCGCCCCGTGAGGGTACCCGCTGCGGACTCGGGGCGGGGCGTCGGCGCCGCCGGCCCCATGGATCAGTTCCAGTCGGGGAAGGTGCCGAAACCGCCGTCCTCGGACAGCGACCCGGCCGCTCCTTCGAGGTCCTCCGGCAGGAGGCTCCACACGATGAAGTCGGTGCGTACGTCCGTCCACACCTCGTCGTCGGTGCGGACGCGGGCTATGCAGGCGTTGCGCAGGACGCCCTCGCTGATGCAGCCGATCTTCTGGGCGACCTGCTGGGAGGCGGTGTTGTCGGCGGCGGTGCGCAGCTCGACGCGCTCGAACTTCTGGTCGCCGAAGAGCCACTGGGCGGTGGCGAGCGCCGCCTCGGACGCATAACCCTCGCCGCGCGCCCAGGGGGCGACGATGTACGACATCTCGGTGGACCTCACGTGCCAGTTGGTCTTGGTGAGCTGGATGACGCCGACCAGGCGCTGGGTGAGGAACTCGGTGACGGCGAGGTCGAGTCCCCGTCCCGCCGTGCGCTCGGCGGGGGCGCGGTCGCCGATCCAGGTGCGGGCGTGCTGCTCGGTGAAGGGCTGCGGGACGTGGGTCCAGGCGGCGACCTGCTCGTCGTTCATCATGGCGGCGAGAGCGGCGACGTCGTCCACGTCGAGGGGGCGCAGCACCAACCGCTCCGTGCTGATGGAGATGTTGGGGAAGGTGCTCGTCATGCGCCGCTCCGTAACCTGTGTAACCGTCAGGGCCTGCTCGAACTGCCCAGCATGCAGCATGAAAGCACTCAACCGCACCACGGGGTCCACTCCGGTGGAGCGGACCCCGTGTGCGGGTGGAGGGGGTCAGAACGAGGGCAGCACGGCGCCGTCGTACTTGTCCTCGATGAACTTCTTCACCTCGGGCGAGGTGAGGAGCTTCGCGAGCTTCTTCACCCGCGGGTCGTCCTCCTTGCCCTCCTTGACGGCGAGGAGGTTGTTGTTCGGGTTGTCCTTGGCGGACTCCAGGACCAGAGCGTCCTCGGCCGGCTTGAGGTCGGCCTCGATGGCGTAGTTGCCGTTGACGACCGCGGCGTCGACGTCGTCCAGGGAGCGCGGCGTGGTGGCCGCCTCCAGCTCCTTGAACTCGAGGTTCTTCGGGTTCTTCGTGATGTCCGCGGGGGTCGCCGTGGTGCCGACGCCGTCCTTGAGGGTGATGAGGCCGTTCGCGGCGAGCAGCTGGAGGGCGCGGCCCTCGTTGACGGTGTCGTTCGGGACGGCGACGGTCGCACCGTTCTTCAGGTCCGCGGCCTTGTCGACCTTGTTCGAGTACAGGCCGAGGGGCTCCAGGTGCACGTCGACGACGGACACGATGTGGGTGCCGCGCTTCTTGTTGAAGTCGTCGAGGTACGGGGTGGTCTGGAAGAAGTTGGCGTCCACCGAGCCGTCCTCCGTGGAGGTGTTCGGCGTGACGTAGTCCGTGACCTCCTTGACCTCCAGGTCGAGGCCCGCCTTCTGCGCCAGGTTGTCCTTGACGTAGTTGAGGATCTCGGCGTGCGGGACGGGGCTGGCGGCGACGACCAGCGGTCCGGAGGTGTCGGAGGCGGCGTCCTTGTCCGAGCCGCAGGCGGACAGCCCGAGGGTGAGGGCTCCGACGGCGAGGACGGCGGTGGTGATCTTGGCGGTGTTACGCACGAAAAGTGCCTTTCCTTGGTGGTGCGACCCCGTCTCGGGTAATACGGGGAGTCTTGGGGGCGGTCGTTCAGGCGACCTTGCTCACCTCGGCCGTGGCGGGCTCCTCGGCCTTCAGCAGCCGCAGCCGGGGGGCGGCTCCTGAGCGTCCGCCGCGGCGGTGCAGGGCGCGGGCGGTGGCGTCGCCGGCGAACTGGATGAGCGAGATGGCGACGGCGAGGATCGCGACGGTGACCCACATCAGGCCGGACTCGAAGCGGTTGTATCCGTAGCGGACGGCGAGGTCGCCGAGGCCGCCGCCGCCGACGGTGCCGGCCATGGCGGAGTAGCCGATGAGGGCGATGATCGTGGTCGTGGTGCTCGCGATCAGCGACGGGAGCGCCTCGGGGACCAGGACCTTGCGGACCACGGTCCAGGTGTTGCCGCCCATGGCCTGGACGGCCTCGACGAGTCCGCCGTCGACCTCGCGGACGGCCGTCTCGACCAGGCGCGCGAAGAAGGGGATGCCGCCGATGGCGAGCGGCACGATCGCGGCCTCGCTGCCGATGGTGGTGCCGGTGACCCAGCGGGTGAAGCTCATCAGCGCGACCATGAGGATGATGAACGGCAGCGAGCGGCCGATGTTCACGACCTGCCCGATGACCTTGTTCACCACGGTGTTCTGCAGCAGGCCGCCCTTGTCGGTGAGGACCAGCAGGATGCCGAGCGGGAGTCCGCCGACGACCGCGATCAGGGTGGACCAGCCGACCATGATCAGGGTCTCCTGACCGGCCTGCTCGAGCAGGGGCTGCATCTCGGACCAGGTCACTTGGCACCTTCCTTCACCAGCTGCGGCTGGTCGTCGCCGACCGCGTCGTGGTTCACCACGTCGATCTGGAGGCCCTGCTCGCGCAGGAAGCCGACGGGTACGACGTTGTCCTCGTAGCGGCCGGGCAGTTCGATGCGCATGCGGCCGACCTGGAGTCCGCCGACGGTGTCGATGGCGGCACCCAGGATCGATATGTCGATGTTGTAGGTACGGGAGAGCTGGGAGATGACCGGCTGGGTGGCGGCCTCGCCGTGGAAGGTGACGTCGAGGACGGTGCGGTCGTCCCCGGACGGGTCGCCGCCGACCGGGAAGAGGGCGGCGGCCAGTTCGGAGCCGGGCGTCGCGAGCAGGTCGCTCACGGTGCCGGACTCGACGATGCGCCCCTTCTCCATGAGGGCGGCCGAGTCGCAGATGCTCTTGACGACGTCCATCTCGTGGGTGATGAGCAGGACGGTCAGTCCGAGCTGCCGGTTCAGGTCGCGCAGCAGCTGGAGGATGGAGCGGGTGGTCTCCGGGTCCAGGGCGCTGGTGGCCTCGTCGGAGAGGAGCACCTTGGGGTCGCCGGCCAGGGCGCGGGCGATGCCGACCCGCTGCTTCTGTCCCCCGGAGAGCTGGGCGGGGTAGGACTTGGCCTTGTCGGCGAGTCCTACCAGGTCGAGCAGTTCGAGCGCCTTGCGGGAACGTTCCTTCCCCGTCTTGCCGAGGATTTCCAGCGGCAGCTCGATGTTGTCCTGCACGGTCCGGGAGGAGAGCAGGTTGAAGTGCTGGAAGACCATGCCGATACGGCTGCGCGCCTGCCGCAGTTCCTTGCCGGCGCGGGGGCCGCGGCCCGCCAGCGCGGTGAGGTCCTGACCGGCGACGGTGACCGTGCCGGCGGTGGGGCGCTCCAGGAGGTTGACGCAGCGGATGAGCGAGGACTTGCCGGCGCCGGACTGGCCGATGACGCCGTACACCTCGCCCTCGCGGACGTGCAGGTCGACGCCGTCCAGGGCGGTGACCTCGCGGCCGCGGGAGCGGTAGACCTTGGTCAGGCCCGATGTGGTGATCACGTGGGTTTCCGTCACTGTCGAGTGCGCGGCGCGCTGGTGTGCGCCGGGCACGGGGGCGTTGTTCTTCGGGGTTCTGGGGACCTTCGGAACGCGGCACGGTTCTCGCGGTGGCGATGCGCGGTGGCGGTGAACCGGGGAGAAACGTGTGCGCGGGGCGTGGCCCGGCCGCGGGCGCGGGGCGCGGGGACGGACTCGAGCGGGCGCTCGCTTCGGGGCGCGAGGCTCAGGTGGTGCAGGGGCCCTCTAGAAGGCGCACATTCGACACATACAACGAGCACCGGGCGTCATCGTCGCCTCGGTCGCAGGGGTGCGGTCGCTCGTCGTGCTCATGCGATCAGTAAAGCAGACGGACGGTCCTGACCGGAGACGGCTGTCCGGATGCTGGACAGCCGTGGGCGGTGACCGGACGCCGGGGCCGCTGCCGGGACGGGGCACCGGCCCCGGTCTCCGGTGCGAAGGACCAGTGCCGACAAGGCGTGCGCGTCGGTGACCGCCGTGCGGGGTGCGGGTCCGGCGGCCGGCGGTCTGTGGCCAACGCCACGGTGGACGCGTACGGGGCGGGGCGGTGCGGGCGGGGCCGGAGGCGGCGGGGTTCCCGGGGCGTAATAGGGTCGGCGCCATGCTTGACGTCCTGATGCTGGTGACCGGCGTCGCCGCGCTGCTGCTCGCCGCCTGGTGCGGCTGGGCGGCCTACCGTGACCAGCCGACGAAGGACTGGCACTTCATCGGCATGGCCGTGGTCTCGGTGCTGGCACTGATCCAGCTGGTCGCGGGGATCGTGCTGCTGGCGCGGGGCGAGGAGCCGGAGCAGGGCACCACGATCTTCGTGGCGTATCTCCTGGGCGCCTTCGCCTGCGTCCCGGCGGCGGGCTTCATGTCGCTGGCGGAGCGCACCCGCTGGGGTTCGGTGACGGTGGCGGCCGGCGGCGTCGTCCTCGCCGTCCTCGAGGTGCGGCTCTTTGACATCTGGGGAGGCTGAGATGGCGGCGGCGGAAGAGCGGGCTGGCCGGCAGCGGCTGATCAGCGGCCCGGGCATCCTGCTGGTGTGGCTGTACGGGGTGATGGTCGTCGGCGCGGTGTCGCGCTCGGTGTACCAGATCGCGACCGAGTTCGACCGGGCGCCGCTCGCCTACACGCTCTCGGCGCTCGCGGGTGTCGTCTACGGCTTCATCACCTACACCCTGGTGCGCGGTGGCGAGACGGCCCGCAAGGCGGCGCTGGTGTGCTGCGCCGCCGAGCTGGTGGGCGTCCTCGCGGTGGGCACCTGGACGCTGGTGGAGCCGTCCGCCTTCCCCGACGCGACCGTGTGGTCGGACTTCGGGATGGGCTACCTGTTCATCCCGGTGCTGCTGCCGCTGTCGGCCCTGTACTGGCTGCGCCGGGCCCGCGCCGCGTAACGGCGGGCCCGGTGGCGCGGGCCGCTCAGGCGGTGGTCGCGTAGGCCCCGGCCGCCTTCTCCAGGACGATCATGGGTACGCCGTCCGCGCCCTGCGCGGTCCCCACCGTCTCGTAGCCGACCCGCCGGTACAGCCGCAGGTTGCTCTCGCTGCGGTGCCCGGTGTGCAGGCGGAAGCGCTTGGCGCCGCGCTCCTCGGCGAGCGCCGACTCCGCGGCCCGCAGCAGCCGCGCGCCGATGCCGTGCCCCTGGAGCCGGGGGTGGACGCAGAGCTTGCCGATGGACGCGGCCCCGTCCTCGGTCACCCGCCCGCGCACCGAGCCGACGACCTCGTCGCCGAGCCGCGCGACGAAGACGCAGTCGCCGGCGACCTCCTCGCGCACGGAGTCGAGGGTCTGGACGAGCGGGTCGATGCGGTAGTTGCCGTACAGCGCCGCCTCGCTCTGGAAGCAGAGGTACTGCAGCCGGAAGATCTGCTCGGCATCCTGCTCGGTCGCCGCCGAGATGGTCACGCTCATGCCCATGTGTGCATGCCTCCCGCTCACCTGATCCGCTGTGGTCCCCCACTCCTATCCCCGTCCTCAGCGGGCCGCAACCTCCGGCGTCAGCAATCGACGCAGACATCCCAGACATCGGGAACGTTCCGGTCCAAGACTGCCCTGTGAGATACCCAACTCCCCCGCGATCTCCCGGTATGTGAGGTCTTTCGGTGACAGCAGGGCCTCGATCAGCCGGGGGCAGCGGCCGGGGAGCCGGCGCACGGCGTCGCGCAGGGCACGGCGGCGGGCGGCGGCCAGGGCGAGCTGTTCCGGCTCCTGCTCGGCGGCGCAGGCGGGTTCGGTCTCGTACGGCCGCTCGTCGCGGCTGGTTCGGCGGCTGCGGCGGGCCTCGTGGCGGACCGCGCTGCGCAGCCAGCCGTGGGGGTCGCGGGGAGGCCCTTCGGCCTCCAGCCGTTCGAGGAGGCGCAGCCAGACGGCCTGTTCCAGGTCGCCGGGCTCGGTTCCGGACGCATATGCCTCGGCCGAGGCCTCGGCGGTGAGCAGGGGGCGCAGGGAGGCGACCAGGTCGGGTGTCATATGCGGATCGACGCGGCCGCCCGGGCGGCGGGTTGCCCGGGCGGCCGAAGGTCACCCCAACCGGGGTTGTGCGCTCAGCTGTTGACGAAGTCCTCGCGGGCCAGCACGCCGGTGTCGGGGTGGTCGGTGAAGACACCGTCGATGCCGGTGGCGAAGTAGGCCCGGAACGCGCCGAACACGTCGCCGTAGGCGTCGGGGTCGCTGCCCTTGCGGAAGTCCGCGGGCAGGAACGGGTTCTCGTTGCGCATCGTGTACGGGTGCAGGATCAGGCCCGCGCGGTGCGCGTCGCGGACCAGCGTGGTCGGCTCGGTGAGCCGCCCGGCGGAGTCCTTCGGGATGATCAGGTCCAGGGTCGGGCCGATGCCCTGCGCGTAGGAGGCGATCTCCTTCAGGCCCTCGGGCGTGATGAGGTCGGCGGTCGTGCGCGGGTCGCCGTTCTCCACGAAGTCCCAGGGGCGGCTCTTGGCGCCGGAGAGCAGGACGGCCAGCGGGTTGCCGACGAGCCTGTTCATCCGCTGGATGCTGGTGGGCTCGAAGGACTGGATGATGACGGGCGAGTTCTTCCGGTCCTTGCCGTACTTGCGCAGGAGCCGCGCGAGGCGTTCCTCCGTACCGAGGCCCAGCTTGCGGAAGTAGGTGGGGTGCTTGAGTTCGGGGTAGATCCAGACCTGCTTGCCGCGCTTGCGGGTCTGCTCGTTCTGCCAGCGGAGCACCTCTTCGAAGGTGGGGATCTCCCAGCGGCCGTCGTAGAGGGTGTTGTGCGGGCGGTTGGCCGGGATGCGCTCGGTGGCGCGGAGCGTCTTGAGTTCGGCGAGCGTGAAGTCCTCGGTGAACCAGCCGGTGGTGGAGACCCCGTCGAGCAGCTTGGTGCGCTTGCGGTCGGCGAATTCCGGGTGGTCGGCGACGTCCGTCGTGCCGCCGATCTCCGGCTCGTGCCGGCAGACCAGGTGACCGTCCTTGGTGGGGACCAGGTCGCCGGCCTCGACGATGTCGGCGCCCATGTCGAGGGCGAGTTCGTAGGCGCCGAAGGTGTGCTCGGGGCGGTGGCCGCTGGCGCCGCGGTGGCCGATGACCGTCGGCACGGGCAGGCCCTTCACACCGCCGCCGCGACCGCCGCCGTGCCGGGGGTCGGCGGCTCTCGCCGTGCCGGACAGGCCCAGTACGGCTCCGCCCGCGCCGAGTACCGCCGCCCCGAGGAGCGCCCGCCGTCCGGTGCCGCCCGTCTGCTCGTCCGACTCCTGCGTTCCCATCAGGGCCTCCCTGTCGTTTTGACCGTCGGTGCGGGCCGATCGTAGGGGCGCGTACATGACGGGTGGGAGACCGCGGCGGGAACACGCGGGTGCGTCGGGATGTCGTACGGGCGTGGAGTGGCCGGTGGGGCGGGACGGGTGACGTGCCGTCGGCTTCGGAGCGACGGTCCGGGGTACTCGGTCGGTGGCCGCGAGTCCCGTCGTGACGGTGGTTCGCGAGCCCGTGGAAGCGAGCTGCCTCACATCCCGGGCAGCCGTCACCTCCGCGCAACGCCCCTGCACCGCAGGTGAACGCATGTCAACACGGCGTGACGCCCGGGTGACCCGACGTGCGCGACCCCCTGGGCCGCGAGTAATGTCCTCACCTGCACAGACTCATACCGCATCCCCGACACCGGAGGACCCGTTGTCCCGCTTCGCGCTCATCAAGGCAGTGCTCGGTCCGATCATGCGCCTGATGTTCCGCCCACGGGTGGAGGGTGTGGAGAACATTCCGGGCGACGGCCCGGTGATCCTGGCCGGCAACCACCTCACCTTCATCGACTCGATGATCCTGCCGCTCGTCTGCGACCGGCAGGTCTTCTTCATCGGCAAGGACGAGTACGTCACCGGCAAGGGCCTCAAGGGCCGGCTGATGGCCTGGTTCTTCACCGGCGTCGGCATGATCCCCGTCGACCGCGACGGCGGCCGGGGCGGGGTCGCGGCGCTGATGACCGGCCGCCGGGTGCTGGACGAGGGAAGAATCTTCGGCATCTACCCGGAGGGCACCCGCTCCCCCGACGGCCGCCTCTACCGGGGCCGCACCGGCATCGCGCGGCTCACGCTGATGACCGGCGCTCCCGTCGTACCCTTCGCCATGATCGGCACCGACAAGCTCCAGCCGGGCGGCGCGGGCCTGCCCCGGCCGGGCAAGGTCACCGTCCGCTTCGGCGAGGCGATGGAGTTCTCCCGCTACGAGGGCATGGACCGCGACCGCTACGTCCTGCGGGCCGTGACCGACTCCGTGATGACCGAGGTCATGCGGCTGTCCGGCCAGGAGTACGTGGACATGTACGCGAGCAAGGCGAAGGCGGCGTAGGGCCGCGGAACTGACGCATACGGACGGCGGGCCGCTCGGTGAGCGGCCCGCCGTCCACGTGTCCGGCCCTTCGGCCGCCGTACGGCTACGGGTGTTCCACCCCGTCCTCCAGGCGCTGCCCCCGCAGCAGGAACCAGGCGGCCACCGCAGCCGCCAGCAGGACCGTCGCGCCGACGCCCGCCGCGAGGGTCAGGCCGTCGACGAAGGCCTGGCGGGCGGCGTCCAGCAGGGCCCCGGCCGACCGGTCCGGCAGGTGCGCGGCGGCCTCCACCGCGCCGCCCAGTGACTCGTGGGCCGCGGCCGGGGTGTCGGCCGGGCCGGTGAAGTCGCGGTAGACGCCGGTCACGATGGAGCCGAGCACGGCGATGCCGAGGGCGGCGCCGAGTTCGTAGGCCGTCTCCGAGACCGCGGAGGCCGCGCCCGCCTGCTCCTTGGGCACGCTGGAGAGGATCACGTCGGCGGTGACGGTGAAGGAGAGTCCGGCGCCGACGCCGACGACCAGCAGGGCGGCGCCGAGCAGCGGGTACCCGGTGTGCTGGCCGATGACGGTCAGCGCGGCCAGCGCGAGGCCCACGGCGGCCAGTCCGCCGGAGACGACCGCGCGGACCGAGTAGCGCCGGGCGGCGCGACCGGCGATCAGGCCCGCCACCACCGCGCCGATCGCGGCGGGCAGTTCGGCCAGGCCCGCCTCGAACGGCCTCCTGCCCTGCACCAGTTGCAGGTACTGGGAGAGGAAGAACACCAGCCCGGACAGGCCGAGGATGGTCAGCAGGTCGGCCAGGACCGCGCCGCTGAAGCCGCGGCTGCGGAACAGCCGCATGTCGAGCAGCGGGGTCGGCATGGTCAGCTGGCGGCGGACGAAGCCGTAGAGCGCGGCGGCGCCCAGCAGGCCCGCGGCGAGCGTGGCCCACGCGAACCCGTGCGCGGCGGCCTCCTTGACGGCGTACACGACACCGACCATGCCGACCAGCGAGAGCACGACGCTGAGCAGGTCCCACGGACCCGGGTTCGGGTTGCGCGACTCCGGCAGCAGCTTGACGCCGACGACGACCAGGACGGCCATCACGGGCAGGTTGATGAGGAAGACCGAGCCCCACCAGAAGTGCTCCAGCAGGAAGCCTCCGACGACCGGGCCGACCGCCGCGCCGGCCGAGGCCGCGGCGCCCCAGATGCCGACGGCGAGACTGCGCTCGCGCGGGTCGTGGAAGAGGTTGCGGATCAGGGCGAGGGTGGCGGGCATCAGGGTGGCGCCCGCGACGCCGAGCAGGGCCCGGGCGACGATCATCAGCTCGGGGGTGTGCGCGTAGGCGTTGAGGACGGAGATCGCGCCGAACGCCGTGGCGCCGATGAGCAGGATCCGCTTGCGGCCGATGCGGTCGCCGAGGCTGCCCATGGAGACGAGCAGACCGGCGATGACGAAGGAGTAGACGTCGCCGATCCACAGCAGCTGGGTGCCGGAGGGGGCGAGGTCCTCACTGATGTAGGGGGTCGCGAGACCGAGCACGGTCGCGTCGACGGCCACCAGCAGTACGGCCAGCACGAGGACGGACAGCGCCAGCCAGCGGCCGGGGCGCTTCACCGCCTCGGTGGACTGCGCCGACTGCAGGGTGCGGGTCATGGTTCACTCTCTCCGAAGTGCGCCGCCGAGCAGCAGCTCGACGATCATGTGGTTGAAGTCGTTGCGGGCCACGCGGCCCTCGGCCACGGCCCAGGCGCCGGCGCCCAGCAGGCCGTAGAGGGCCTCGGTGAGCCAGGCCGGGGTGAGGTCGATGCGGAACTCCCCGCTCTCCTGGCCCCGGCGGAACAGGTCGGTGAGCGCGGCGTCGATGCGGGCCCAGCCCGCGTTCTGCTCCTCGCCCTCGAACAGCTGGTTCTCGGTGTAGAGGAAGGCGAGCAGCGCGGCGGCGGGTTCGATCTCGCGCACGAGCCGGCGCACCGCGTCGGCCGCCGGTCCGTCGTCCGTGCGGGCCGCCTCCAGGGCGGCCTCGCATTCGGCGATGCCGAGTTCTTCCAGCGCCCGGACGAGGGCGTCGCGTCCGGCGAAGTGCCGGTGGAGCGTGGCCCGGCTGATCCCGGCGGCCCTGGCGACCTCGTCCATGGTCGCGGTGGATTTCCGGGTCAGCAGGGCCGCGGCGCTGCGCAGTACCTGTTCTCGATCGACGGCCATGAGACAACGATAACGCACATGAGACATTCTTGTCTCACGCTGGGCATGAGTGACTCACCTCTCAGGGTCAGTCACGGCCTCGACGAGGCGAGGTTCAGTGCCAGCGCAGCTGCCCGCGCCGCTCCCAGTACGCCTGCGGGTCCTCGACGAGTGCGCCGAGGCGCGCCACCTGGTCGTCGTCGAGGTCGACCACGGCGGCGTGCAGATTCGAGCCGAGCTGGTTGACGGTCGCCGCGCCGGAGAGGACCACGCCGGTCCAGGGCTGCCGCAGGATCAGGGCCAGGGCGACCGCGTCGCAGCCCAGGCTCGTCTCCTCCGCCACCGCCTTCAGCGCCTCGGGCGCGTGCGGCTCCGCGAGGCGGCCGTTGGCCATGCCCTCCTTGACGATCACGGTGAGTCCGGCGTCGTGCGCCTCGGCGAGCGCGGGCCCGGCGGAGGTCTCCAGCATGTTGTACGTCGACTGCACGGTGCGGAAGAGGGGTTCGCCGTCGACGGTCACGGCGAGCGCCGCGCGAATGGCGTCGGCCTGGGCGGGGCCGCTGGTGGAGAAGCCGACGCTGACGCCGCGCGCGGCGGCCTCGGCCAGCTTCGCGTGCAGGTCCTTGTCGGTAAGGGCCGGACTGTCGGGGGTGAGCGAGTGGATCTGGTACAGGTCCAGCCGGTCGCCGAGCAGGGCGTCGCTCTCGGCGCGCTGGCGCTCGTACGTGGCGACACCGTGGTCCTTGACCTCGTGCTGCTCGGCGTCGGCGGACCAGTCGGCCGTGTAGGTGTAGCCCCACTTGCTGCCGACGACGACGTCGTCGACGTCGGGGCGTTCCCGGAGCCAGCCGGCCAGGAACTCCTCCGAGCGGCCGTAGGAGCGGGCGGCGTCGAAGTAGCGCACGCCCTGGGCGTAGGCGGCGTCGAGGAGGTCGTGGGTGCGTTCGCGCATCGCCTCGACGGTGCGGTCGGCCGGCAGGTCCCGGTCGCGGCCGAGGTTGATGTAGCCGGGGCGGCCGACGGCGGCGAGACCCAGTCCGATGTGGCAGGTGGGGGTGGTCGCCGCGGCCAGGCGGGCGAAGGGCATCGCGGGGGCTCCGTTCGGTCGGCTGCTGAGCTGCTGAAGCTGTTGACCAACGTAACCGCGATGCCCCTCGGGCACACAGGGTGCTACTTCTTGGCGTTCGCCCACGCGTGCTGGGCGGCCACGTCTTCCTTCACCTCGGCGAGCTGGACGGCGACGGCACTGGGCGCCGTACCGCCGCGGCCGTTGCGGGAGGCGAGGGCGCCGGGAACGTTCAGGACGCCGCGGACCTCGGGGGTGAGGTGGGCGGAGATCTTGGCGAACTGCTCGTCGGTCAGCTCGTCCAACTCCTTGCCCTCGGCCTCGGCGACCTTCACGCACTCGCCGGCCACCTCGTGCGCGACGCGGAACGGCACGCCCTGCCGCACCAGCCACTCGGCGATGTCGGTGGCGAGCGAGAACCCGGCCGGGGCCAGCTCCTCCATCCGCTCGCGGTGCACGGTGAGGGTGGCCATCATGCCGGTGAAGGCGGGGAGCAGGATCTCCAGCTGGTCGATGGAGTCGAAGACCGGCTCCTTGTCCTCCTGGAGGTCGCGGTTGTACGCGAGCGGGAGGGCCTTGAGGGTGGCCATCAGGCCGGTCAGGTTGCCGATGAGGCGGCCGGACTTGCCGCGGGCCAGCTCGGCGATGTCCGGATTCTTCTTCTGCGGCATGATCGACGAGCCGGTGGAGAACGCGTCGTGCAGCGTGACGAAGGAGAACTCCTTCGTGTTCCAGATGATGATCTCCTCGGCGATCCGGGAGACGTTGACGCCGATCATCGCGGTGATGAAGGCGAACTCGGCGACGAAGTCGCGGGAGGCCGTGCCGTCGATGGAGTTGCCGGCGCTGCCGCGCTCGAAGCCGAGGTCCGCGGCGACCGCCTCCGGGTCCAGGCCGAGGCTGCTGCCCGCGAGCGCTCCCGAGCCGTACGGCGACACGGCCGTGCGCTCGTCCCACTGGCGCAGCCGCTCCGCGTCCCGGCCGAGCGCCTGGACGTGGGCGAGGACGTGGTGGGCGAAGAGCACCGGCTGGGCGTGCTGGAGGTGGGTGCGGCCGGGCATCGCCACGTCCGGGTGGGCCTCGGCGAGGCCGATCAGCGCGTCCTGGAGGTCGGCGATCAGGCCGCCGACGATCCGGGCGTGGTCCCGCAGGTACATCCGGAAGAGGGTCGCCACCTGGTCGTTGCGGGACCGGCCGGCGCGCAGCTTGCCGCCGAGGTCGGGGCCGAGGCGTTCCAGCAGCCCCCGCTCCAGGGCGGTGTGGACGTCCTCGTCGGCGATGGTGCCGGTGAAGGAACCGTCGGCGACATCGGACTCCAGCCGGTCGAGTCCGGCGATCATCCGGGTCAGCTCGTCCTCGGTGAGCAGCCCCGCCTTGTGCAGCACGCGCGCGTGGGCACGCGAGCCGGCGATGTCGTAGGGCGCGAGCCGCCAGTCGAAGTGGACGGACGCGGACAGCTTCGCCAGCGCCTCGGCGGGACCGTCGGCGAAACGGCCGCCCCAGAGCCGGACGTCACCGCTGTTGCTGCTCACTTGGGTCGCTCCTCAAGGCCGTCGATGTGCCACCGCTTCCGCACGGTTGCCTCCGGTGGTATGCATGAGTATGCAGAGCACTGCATGATTCGTCAATTCGGTGACCGGTTGAATGCGCGGGGCCGTACGCCCGTACCCCTGGCCGGGCGCAGTCGCCGTGGCCGCCCCGTGGAACGCCGGCCGGGACGGCCACGGCTTCGCCCGGTGCGGGTGGGGGCGCGGGTGCGGGTGCGGGCACAGCCTGCCAGGGTTCGCGTCCGGATGGCGGGACCGCCGACCGGATTCCCGGACAGGCGTACGACCGCCACCCATAATCGTTAGACATGGGAAAGACTTACGAACGCATAGACGGCAGGCTCCGCACCTTCATAGAGGCACAGCCCCTCTTCTTCACCGCCACCGCGCCGCTGTCCGGCGACGGCACGGTCAACCTGTCCCCCAAGGGCCTCACGGGCAGCTTCGCCGTCCTCGACGAACTCACCGTGGCCTACCTCGACTTCGCCGGATCCACCGCCGAGACCATCGCCCACCTGCGTGAGAACGGGCGGATCACCCTGATGTGGTGCGCCTTCCAGGGGCCGCCGAACATCGTCCGGGTGCACGGCCGCGGCGAGCCGGTCTTCCGCGACGACCCCCGTTTCCCGGAACTGCTCACCCACTTCCCGGACATCGACCCGAGCGCGCACGGGCTGCGCGCCGTCATCGTCGTGACCGCCGACCTCGTCCGGGACTCCTGCGGCTACGCGGTCCCCTTCATGGCGTACGAGTCGGACCGGGACCTGCACGGCAAGCGTTTCGCCCGCGAGGACGACGCCTCGCTCAGCGCTTACTTCACCAAGAAGGAGCACATCGCGACGAGCCTGGACGGCCTTCCCGGGCTGCCGTTGCCGCTGCCCCCCTCTACCGTCTGAGCCATGCGCCCCGGTGTCGTCGCCGCCCTCCTCTCCGCGTCCCTGCTCGTGCCCGGTGCCGCGCCCGCCGGCGAGTCCGGTCCACGGCCGCTGCCGGCCCGGATGGCGGACACCGGCGGCGGCACCCAGCTGATCACCGCGGTCGCGCCGGGCACCGGCTCGACCGGCGGCCGGGTGACCTGGTGGGAGCGCGGGGGCGGCGGTCGGTGGGTGAAGGCCGGTTCCGCGCCGGCCCGCTTCGGCGCGGGCGGGCTGACCGACGGAGCGACGCGCGAACAGGGCACGAACACCACCCCGACCGGCCTGTACGACCTGCCGTACGCCTTCGGCATCGAGCCCGCGCCGCGCGGGACGGCCTACCGGTACCGCCCGGTCCGCGAGAACTCCTGGTGGTGCCAGGACAACGCCTCCCGCGCCTACAACCGCTGGACCGAACCCCGCCCCGCCGACTGCCGCGCCACCGAGGCCGAGCACCTGATCACCTACACGGAGCAGTACGCCCACGCGCTGGTCGTCGGCTTCAACTACCACCGCCCGGTGCGCGGCCGCGGCGCGGGCATCTTCCTGCACGTGGACGGGCGCGGGGCGACGGCGGGCTGCGTGTCGGTGCCCGCGGAGGCGATGCGGCGCATCCTGCGGTGGGCTGAGCCGTCGCGACGTCCGCACATCGCCATCGGCACCTCGGGCGGGGCGACGGCGATCACGCGGTACTGAACGACGACGACGGCGGTCGGACGCCCTTCAACGGCGACGGCGCTGCCGGGGGACGCTGAACGCTCGGCCGGCACGGCGCGTATCTGTGGGCCAAGGGTCAAGTCCCACGGAGGAACCGTGACCACCACGCTCGCCGGCGGCCGTGCCGCCCGCCGTCAGACGATGCGGCGCATCCGTCCGCGCCGCTCCCCCGCCGTCCCCCTGCTGCTCGCCGTGTGGGCGGGCGCGGCGGGCGTGTTGTGGCTGTGGTGGCGCAACACGCCCGCCATCTCCGACCGGAGCGGCATGATCCTGAACGCGGGCCGGATCACGGGCCTGCTCGCCGGGTACCTGATGGCGCTGGTGGTGCTCCAGATGGCACGCGTGCCGGCGCTCGAGCGGCGGGTGGGCTCCGACCGGGTCGCCCGCTGGCACGCCATGACGGGCCGCTACACCCTCTGCCTGGTCCTCGCCCACGTCTTCCTCATCATGTGGGGGTACGCCGCCCAGGCCGGCAAGGGTCTGGGCGACGTCGTGCAGCAGACGATCAGCTCCGTGAACCAGCTGCCGGACATGGGCAAGGCCGCCGTCGGCACCGGGCTGCTGGTCCTCATCGGCCTGCTGTCCGCCGGCCCGGTCCGCCGCCGCATCCCGTACGACGCCTGGTACCACGTGCACCTGCTCACCTACGTGGCGGTGTTCCTGACCTTCTGGCACCAGCTGACCACCGGGAACGACTTCGCCGTCGAGCCGGTCGCCGCGACCGTCTGGTACGCCCTGTACGGGTCGGTGACCGCGCTCGTGCTCTGGTACCGCGTCCTGACCCCCCTCCGCCTCAACCTGCGGCACCGGATGCGGGTCGAGGCGGTGATCGAGGAGACGCCCGGCATCGTGTCGGTGCTGATCGGCGGACGCAGACTGCACCGGATGGGCGCGGAGGCGGGGCAGTTCTTCCGCTGGCGGTTCCTGGCACCGGGGATGCGGTTCAGCTCCCACCCGTACTCGCTGTCGGCAGCGCCGCGACCGGACATGCTGCGGATCACCGTGAAGGCGATCGGCGACCACAGCGCCCGGCTGCGCGAGCTGGAGCCCGGCACCCGGGTGTGGGCGGAGGGCCCGTACGGCGCCCTGACCGCGCAGCGCCGCAGCCGCGGCAAGGTGCTGCTGGTGGCGGGCGGGGTGGGGATCACGCCGATGCGGGCGCTCTTCGAGACGCTGCCCGGCGCGTCCGGCGACATCACCCTGCTCTACCGGGCCAACAGCACCCAGGACCTGGCGCTGTGGGACGAGCTCGCCGGGATCGCCGACGAGCGCGGGGCCCGGCTGATGTACGCGGTCAACAGCCCGGACGGGGAACGCCCCGACATCTCCGCGGAAACGCTGAGCCGCAAGATCCCGGACGTCGAGCGCCACGACGTCTTCCTGTGCGGGCCACCCGGCTTCGCCCAGTCGGTGTACGAGGCACTGCGCGGCGCGGGAGTCCCCGCCCGCCGTATCCATCACGAGTCGTTCGAGATGTGAGCGACGGACATCAGGAGTCCAGGACAGATGAGGAAAAGCCACCCCGTTCGGCGTGCCGTGCTCGCCGGCGCCGCGACCGTGTCCGGGATCGTGCTGCTGCTGTCGCTGAAACCGGCGTCCGACCCGGGCTCCGCCTCGGCGGCGGGCGGCGCGGCCCCGCCGGTGGCCGCGCAGTCGCCGCAGGGCGGCCGGGGCGCGGGCGCCGGCACGGTCACCGGTGACGCGGCCGACACCCAGTACGGGCCCGTGCAGGTCCGGCTCACGGTGAACGGCGGGAAGATCACGGGCGCGGAGGCGGTGCGGGCGCCCGAGGGCGGACAGAGCGACCAGGTCACCGCCGACGCCGTACCCAAACTCAACCGGGCCGCCGTCGCCGCCGGCAGCGCCGACATCGACGCCGTCTCCGGCGCCACCTACACCAGCGCCGGCTACAAGCAGTCCTTGCAGTCCGCGCTGGACAAGGTGGCGGAGGCGGCGGGGTCCGACGGGCAGGGCGCGGGCGCGGGTGCGGGCGGAGGGGGCGGCCAGGGCACGCGGACGCTCACCGGTTCCGTCGCGCAGACCCAGTACGGGCCCGTGCAGGTCCGTGTCACCGTCAGCGGCGGGAAGATCACGGGCGCGGAGGCGGTGCGGGCGCCCAGGGGCGGGCAGAGCGACCAGGTCACCGCCGACGCCGTACCCGAACTCAACCGGGCCGCCGTCGCCGCGGGCAGCGCCGACATCGACGCCGTCTCCGGCGCCACCTACACCAGCGCCGGCTACAAGCAGTCCTTGCAGTCCGCGCTGGACAAGGCCGGTGGCTGACCCCGTGGCCGGGTCCGCACAGGCTCCCGCCGCGGTGCGCCGGGTGGAGGAGACGATGGGGACCGTCTTCTCCTTCGACGTCCGCGGCGGGGAACCCGCGGCCGTACGGGCCGCACTGGACGAGGCGGCGGCGGAACTGCGCCGGGTCGACGAGGTGTTCAGCACCTACCGGGAGGACAGCGAGGTCTCCCGGCTGGCGCGCGGTGAGACGACACTCGCCCGGTGCGTGCCCGAGGTCGCCGAGGTGCTTGAGCTGGCCGCGGAGGCGGAGCGGGTGAGCGACGGCTGGTTCAGCACGGCGTACCGGGGGCGGCTGGATCCGACCGGGATCGTCAAGGGCTGGGCCGTGGAGTGCGCCGCCCGGCGGGTCGCGGCGGCCGGTGCGACGGGCGTCAGCGTCAACGGGGGCGGGGACGTTCAGTTGCTCGGTACGCCGGGGACGGGGCGGCCGTGGCGGGTCGGTGTGTCGGACCCGCTGCGTCCGGGTGGGCTCGCGGCGGTCGTGTCGGCGGCGGGGGCGCGGGAGCTGGCCGTGGCGACGTCCGGCTCGGCGGAGCGGGGCGCGCACATCGTCGATCCGCGCACGGGGCGGCCCGCGGTGACCGACCTGGTGTCGGTGACGGTGGTGGCGGCCCGGCTGACGTGGGCGGACTGCTGGGCCACGGCGGCGTTCGCGAGGGGGGTGCGGGAGGGGTTGCGGTGGCTGGAGTCGCTGGACGGGGTGGAGGGGCTGCTGGTGACGGCGGGGGGCGAGGTGCGGTGCACGGGTGGGCTGGCGGCTCGTTTGGGCTGAGGTACCGGCGTTGTCACTCGCCGCGTCGGCGGGTGCCGCTGCGCCCACCCGTGCCGCCCATGGGGGCACCTCCCAGGCCGTTCAGGCACTGGGGGAGGCACGACTGCCCGCAGCTGGGGGGCGCCGGCGCTGTGGCCGGCCTCGCCGCGATCCCCAGGGGCGCGGGCAACCGCGCGACCAGCCACCGACCACCCGCACCCGACCGCGCCGGTGCAAGCCGCGCAGCGCTCAGCCCCCGTTCTGAGCCAGCCTCAGCAAATGATCCGCCAACGCCTGCCCACCCGTCGGCTCCCTGCTGATCAGCAGCAACGTGTCGTCACCCGCGATCGTCCCCAGGATGTCGTGCAGCTCCGCCTGGTCGATCGCCGAGGCGAGGAACTGCGCCGCCCCCGGAGGGGTGCGCAGGACCACGAGGTTCGCCGACGCCTCGGCGGAGATCAGCAGCTCCGCGGAGAGCCGCCGCATCCGCTCCTCCTTCGCCGACTCCCCGAGCGGCGCCCGCGGGGTGCGGAAACCGCCCTCGCTGGGCACCGCGTAGATGAGGTCGCCGTCGTTGTTGCGGATCTTGACCGCGTTCAGCTCGTCCAGGTCCCGGGAGAGCGTCGCCTGCGTGACGGTCAGCCCGTCGTCGGCGAGCAGCTTCGCGAGCTGGCTCTGCGAGCGCACCGCCTGCCGGTTGAGGATGTCCACGATCCGGCGGTGGCGTGCGGTGCGGGTCTGCGGTACGGCAGGCCCAGCGGTCTGCTCGTGCTCCTGCGCCTGGCTCATCGTCGTCTCATTCTCCGGATCGTCCGTCCCCGTGGGCCGCGTCGGCGGCTTGGTCAAGGATGCCGGGCAGTGCCCGGAGGAACGCGTCCACCACGTCGTCGCCGAGGTTCAGCGGCGGCATCAGCCGTACGACATCGGGGGCGGGCGCGTTCACCAGGATTCCGGCGTCCTGAGCCGTCTGCTGCACCTGGGGCGCGAGCGGCTCGGTGAGCACGATACCCAGGAGGAGTCCGGCGCCCCGGACGTGGGCGATCAACGGGTGGCCCAGCGCCTCGACCGCGCCGCGGATCTTCTCGCTCTGCCGCTTGACGTTGTCCAGCAGCCCCTCGTCCGCGATGGTGTCGAGGACGGCGAGGCCGGCGGCGCAGGCGACCGGGTTGCCGCCGAAGGTCGTGCCGTGCTGACCGGGCTGGAGGAGTTCGGCGGCACGGCCGAAGGCGACGGTCGCGCCGAGCGGCAGCCCGCCGCCGAGGCCCTTGGCCAAGGTGACGACGTCCGGCAGGACGCCCTCGTGCGCCTGGTACTCGAACCAGTGCCCGGTCCGGCCGACGCCGGTCTGCACCTCGTCCAGGACGAGCAGCGCGCCGGTGGCGGCGGTGATGGCGCGGGCGGCCTTCAGGTAGCCGGGGGGCGGGACGACGACGCCGTTCTCGCCCTGGATCGGCTCGATGATCACCAGGGCTGTCTCCTCGGTGACCGCGGCGGCCAGCGCCTGCGGGTCGCCGTACGGGACGTGCGTGACGTCGCCGGGCAGCGGCAGGAAGGGCGCCTGCTTGCCGGGCTGGCCGGTCAGCGCCAGGGCGCCCATGGTCCGGCCGTGGAAGCCGCCGTCGGTGGCGACCATGTGCGGCCGCCCGGTCAGCCGGCCGATCTTGAAGGCGCCCTCGTTGGCCTCGGCGCCGGAGTTGCAGAAGAAGACCTTGCCGTCGCGGCCGAAGCACTGGAGCAGCCGTTCGGCGAGCGCGACGGGCGGCTCGGCGATGAAGAGGTTGGAGACGTGGCCGAGGGAGGCGATCTGGCGGCTCACCGCGTCGACCACCGCCGGGTGGGCGTGGCCGAGCGCGTTGACCGCGATGCCGCCGACGAAGTCCAGGTACTCCTTGCCGTCGGCGTCCCGGACCCGCGAGCCCTCGCCGCGCACCAGGGGCAGGCGTGGCGTGCCGTAGTTGTTCATCAGCGCGCCCTGCCAGCGCCCGGTCAGCTCTTCGTTGCCCACGGCTTCCCCTGTGTTCGGTCCCCCGGTGTTGCTCACGACTCCCCCTGTCCGTCCGGCACGACCATCGTGCCGATGCCCTCGTCGGTGAAGATCTCCAGCAGGATCGAGTGCTGGACCCGGCCGTCGATGACGCGGGCGGTGGTCACGCCGTTGCGTACGGCGTGCAGGCAGCCCTCCATCTTCGGCACCATGCCGCTGGACAGCTCGGGCAGGAGCTTCTCCAGCTGGGCGGCGGTGAGACGGCTGATCACCTCGTCCGAGTTCGGCCAGTCCTCGTACAGGCCCTCGACGTCGGTGAGGACCATGAGAGTCTCGGCGCCGAGTGCCGCAGCGAGTGCCGCAGCCGCCGTATCAGCATTGACGTTGTAGACATGTCCGTCGTCCTGGGAACGGGCGATCGAGGAGACGACCGGGATGCGGCCGTCGGCGAGCAGCGCCTCGATGGCGCCGGTGTCGATCTCGGTGATCTCGCCGACCCGTCCGATGTCGACGGACTCGCCGTCGATCTCGGGCCGGTGCTTGGTGGCGGTGATGGTGTGCGCGTCCTCGCCGGTGAGGCCGACGGCGAGCGGTCCGTGCTGGTTGAGCAGTCCGACCAGCTCGCGCTGGACCTGCCCGGCCAGCACCATCCGTACGACGTCCATGGCGTCCTCGGTGGTGACCCGCAGCCCGGCCTTGAACTCGCTGACGATGCCGGCCTTGTCGAGCGCCTTGCTGATCTGCGGGCCGCCGCCGTGCACGACGACGGGCTTGAGGCCGGCGTGGCGCAGGAAGACGACGTCCTGGGCGAAGGCGGCCTTCAGGTCCTCGTCGATCATGGCGTTGCCGCCGAACTTGATGACGACGGTCTTGCCGTGGTGGCGGGTCAGCCAGGGCAGCGCCTCGATGAGGATCTGGGCCTTGGGGAGCGCGGTGTGCTTCCTCGTCGTACTCATGAGCTGTACGCGCTGTTCTCGTGGACGTAGTCGGCGGTGAGGTCGTTGGTCCAGATGGTGGCCGTGGCGTCGCCGGCGGCGAGGTCGGCGACGATGTGGACCTCGCGGTAGCGCATGTCGACCAGTTCGCGGTCCTCGCCGACGCCGCCGTTCTTGCAGACCCAGACGCCGTTGATGGCGACGTTGAGGCGGTCCGGCTCGAAGGCGGCGGAGGTGGTGCCGATCGCGGAGAGCACGCGGCCCCAGTTGGGGTCCTCGCCGTGGATGGCGCACTTGAGGAGGTTGTTGCGGGCGATGGTGCGGCCCACCTGGACGGCGTCGTCCTCGGTCGCGGCGTTCACGACCTCGACCTTGATGTCCTTGCTGGCGCCCTCGGCGTCCCGGATGAGCTGCTGCCCGAGGTCGTCGCAGACGGTGCGGACGGCCTCGGCGAAGTCGTCGTGGGCCGGGGTGACGCCGGAGGCGCCGGAGGCGAGCAGCAGCACCGTGTCGTTGGTCGACATGCAGCCGTCGGAGTCGACCCGGTCGAAGGTGACCCGGGTGGCGGCGCGCAGCGCGCTGTCCAGGGCGTCGGCCTCCAGGTCGGCGTCGGTGGTCAGGACGACGAGCATGGTGGCGAGGCCCGGCGCGAGCATGCCGGCGCCCTTGGCCATGCCGCCGACGGTCCAGCCGTCCTTGGTGACGACGGAGGTCTTGTGCACGGTGTCGGTGGTCTTGATGGCGATCGCGGCTTTCTCGCCGCCGTGCTCGGAGAGCTGACCGGCGGCGGTCTCGACGCCCGGCAGCAGTTTGTCCATGGGGAGCAGTACGCCGATCAGTCCCGTCGAGCAGACGGCGACCTCGCCCGCGCCCACGCCGAGCACCTCGGCGGCCTTCTCGGCGGTGGCGTGGGTGTCCTGGAAGCCCTTGGGGCCGGTGCAGGCGTTGGCACCGCCGGAGTTGAGGACGACGGCGGACAGATGCCCGCTCCTGAGCACCTGCTCGGACCACAGGACCGGCGCGGCCTTGACGCGGTTGGAGGTGAAGACACCGGCGGCGGCGCGTCGGGGGCCGTTGTTGACCACGAGGGCCAGGTCGGGGTTCCCGCTGTCCTTGATCCCGGCGGCGATGCCCGCCGCCGTGAATCCCTTTGCTGCCGTCACACTCACGGCGCGACTCCGATCGTCGTCAGTCCGGTGGTCTCGTCGAGACCGAGGGCGAGGTTCATGCTCTGGACGGCACCGCCCGCGGTGCCCTTGGTCAGGTTGTCGATGGCGCTGATGGCGATGATGCGGCCGGCGGCGTCGTCGTACGCGACCTGCACCGATACGGCGTTGGAACCGTGGACGGACGCGGTCGCGGGCCACTGGCCCTCGGGCAGCAGGTGCACGAAGGGCTCGTCGGCGAAGGCCTTCTCGTAGGCGGCGCGGACGGTCTCGGCGGTGACGCCGGGCTTCGCCTTGGCGGTGCAGGTGGCGAGGATGCCCCGGGGCATCGGCGCGAGGGTCGGCGTGAACGAGACGCTGACCGGCTCCCCCGCCACCGCGCCGAGGTTCTGCATCATCTCGGGGGTGTGCCGGTGCAGGCCCCCGACGCCGTACGGCGACATGGAGCCCATGACCTCGCTGCCCAGCAGGTGCGGCTTGGCCGCCTTGCCCGCGCCGGAGGTGCCGGAGGCGGCGACGATCACGGCCTCGGGCTCGGCGAGCGCGGCGGCGTACGCCGGGAAGAGCGCCAGGGAGACGGCGGTCGGGTAGCAACCGGGAACCGCGACACGCTTGGACCCCTCCAGCGCGGCGCGGGCACCCGGCAGTTCGGGGAGGCCGTAGGGCCAGGTGCCGGCGTGCGGGGAGCCGTAGAACCTCTCCCAGTCGCCGGCGTCCTTCAGCCGGAAGTCGGCGCCCATGTCGATCACCAGCACGTCCGGGCCGAGCTGCTCGGCGACGGCGGCGGACTGCCCGTGCGGCAGCGCGAGGAACACGACATCGTGCCCGGCGAGCACCTCGGGCGTCGTCGGCTCCAGCACCCGGTCGGCCAGCGGCAGCAGGTGCGGCTGCAGCGCGCCGAGCTTCTGTCCCGCGTTGGAGTTGCCGGTCAGGGCGCCGATCTCGACCTCGGGGTGTGCGAGCAGCAGACGCAGCAGCTCACCGCCCGCGTACCCACTCGCTCCGGCCACCGCCGCACGTACCGCCATGACATCCTCCATCCTTGATGGCATGACTATACGTATCGCTGCACGTTTATGCAATTGGCGGGGTGCTTCCCCTGCCACCGGTGACCGTGGGAGATGATCGGCGGGCTTCGCAGCCGATCACCACAGTGCACCGGAGGACCGTGTGACCGTCGATCTCGCCGACTTCACCGAACCCGACGGCGAGCGGCCGCCCGCTCCCGTGGCCGTGGACTGGGCAGCCGTCGAGGAGTGGCTCGGGGTCCGGCTGCCGGGTGAGTACAAGCGGCTCGCCGACCGGTACGGGCCGCTGGACTTCGGCGAGTTCTTCTGGATCCACGTGCCCTGCGTGCAGGAAGGCCGGTTCGACTACGGACAGTGGCTGCGGGAGACGCACCGCGGGGCGCGGATCGAGGCGCGGGACCTCCCGGAGGCGGAGCGCCACGCGATCCACCCCGAGCCGGGCGGGCTCCTGGCCTGGGGGGTCACCCGTGGCTCCGACACGCTCTTCTGGGACACGTCCGTCTCCGCCGACCCGGACGAGTGGACCGTCGTCGTGCGGCACCAGGGCCCGGTGCCGGGCAGTGGACTGCGGGACTGGCACGCGTACGACCTCACCCTCACCGAGTACCTGCGGCACGCCGTCCGCGACGGCTGGGAGCTGCCCTCGCCGCCCGGCCCGCTGATGGGCCCGCTCCCCGGCAGCGTCGCCCGGACCGCCTTCCTGCCCACGGCCGCCCCCTGGACGCCGCCCGAGCCCGCCGCGCCCCGGCTCACCGCCGAGGAGCTGCGGGCCGCCCTGGAGACCGGCACCGGGCAGGCCGCCCTGCGTCTGCTGTCGCCGCCGCCCGAGCACCCGTATCTCGGCGGCGGCACCTGGGACGGACTGTTCGCGGAGCTGGGTACGCGGCTGCCGGGCGAGTACACGCGGCTGATGGACGTCTACGGCGCCGGCTGCTGGAGCCAGTGGCTGCGCTTCCTGACGCCCCTGCGGACCGGCGAGCGGCGCTTCGTCACCCATGTGGAGAAGGTGCTGGGGGCGTACCGCTCCCTCCAGGACGGGTACCCGGAGGAGTACCCGCTCGCCCTCTGGCCCGAGCCCGGCGGCTTCCTGCCCTTCGCCAACTCCATCGACGCCGACCACCTCGGCTGGCTCACCGAGGGCGACGACCCCGACGGGTGGCCCTTGGTCGTCTGGCCGCGCCACGCCCCGCAGGGGGCGCCGCTGGAGGGCGGCCTGGTCGACACCCTCGTCGCCTGGCAGCGCGGCCGTCTCGTCACCCACGGGCTGGCCGGCCCGGACGAGGAGGACGACCCGCTGGAGTTCGCCGGGTTCGAGGCCTGGGACGACCGCGCGTACTGGTGAGGCCGCCCCAGGCCCGCCCGGTCGGCTACCGCTGCCTGATCCGCAGGAACGTCACCGAGTTCGCCGGGAAGGTGTAGCTGAACTCGCTCGCCACGCCCGAGAAGGTGGACTTCACCGGCGTGACCGGGGTGTCCGTCTCCGTGTTGACCGCGTCCTGGTCGGCGGCCAGCGTGGTGACGCGGGCCTTGGGGGCGACCTTCGCGCCGCCGAGGTCGACCGCCGTACGGGCCGGCGTGTCCTGGGCGTTGACGACCTTGACGATCAGCTCGCCGGTGCGCTCGTCTTCCGTGACGATCTGGCGGAACGGCTCGGCCGGCTTGTCGTCGGTGAAGCTGCCCCACTCCTTCCCGTCGAGGTAGAGGGTGACCTGGCGGCCCCGCACCTTGATGTCGATGTCGTAGGCGCGGCCCGTCTCGATCGAGCCGGCCTTCGTCAGGAGCGTCGACTTGCCGCCGTCCGAGGCCTGTTCGACGGCGGACTGGGTGTTGTTCCAGCCGCCCAGGTTCCACCAGTAGTAGTTGCCGGTGTCCTTGACGCCGAAGGCGATCAGGAAGCCCTCGTTGCCGGACTTCTTGGTGGCCTTGACGTGCAGGTCGTAGTCCTTCCAGGCCGGGTCGCCCGCCGTGACCATGGTGTTCTCGGCGGCGGTGTCGGTCTGGACGTACGCGCCGTCCTGGACGGCCCAGGAGCCGGCGCCGGTGTGGGTCCACCGCGAGGCGTCGCCGGAGAAGTCGTCGGACAGCAGGGTCTCACCGTCCGCCGACGTCACCCGCACGTCGTCGTACGCCGCGCTGGTCGCCCACGTCGACAGGCCGACCGCTCCGGTGATGGGGCCGCTGACGGCCGGGGTGCCGGTCGCCGTGGACGGGACGACCCGGTCGCCGGTGTTGTTCATGAAGAGCTTCTGGACCTCGTAGTTGGCCGAGCCCCAGGACGCGTGGTTGTTGAACCAGATCATGTCCGGGCTCCACTGCACGTAGTCCTCGTTGGCGAGCAGCGGGGCGTAGGAGGCGAGCTTGACGATGTCCGCGTTGCGCTCCAGACCGGTCATGAAGGCGGCTTCGGACAGCGCGTTCTTCCAGGCGTTGCCCTGGGAGGCGTACTCGCCGAGGAAGACCTCGGGGCCGTTCCTGTCGTAGGAGTCGTAGCGGTCGTTGTTCTGCAGGAACCACTGCGGGCTGTTGTAGTAGTGCTCGTCGACCATGTCGACGCCGGCCTCGCGGTTGAGCTGCCAGGCGGTGTCGAAGGTCGCTCCGGAGTCGTCCGGGCCGGAGTTGGAGACGACGGTGATGTCCGGGTACTCGGCCTCGATGGCGGCGCGGAACTCCTTGAAGCGGGCCATGAACTCCTGGGGCAGGTTCTCCTCGTTGCCGACGCCGATGTGGGTGAGGCCGAAGGGCTTGGGGTGGCCCATCTCGGCGCGCTTGGCGCCCCACTCGCTGGTGCGCGGGCCGTTGGCGAACTCGATGAGGTCCAGGGTGTCCTGGATGTGCCGCTTCAGCAGCGCGTCGTCGTCGGTGGCCCTGTTCTGGCCGCAGCCGGTGACCAGGGCGGGGACCACGGGCAGCGGCATGGCGCCGATGTCCTCGGCGAAGCGGAAGTACTCGTAGTAGCCGAGGCCGTAGCTCTGGTTGTAGCCCCAGAAGTTGGCGTTGGTGGCGCGCTCCTCGACGGGGCCGATGGTGTCCTTCCACTGGTAGCTGCGCTCGCGCTCCCAGCCGCTCGCCTCGCTGTAGTCCTCCATGGAGCCGGTGTTGACCAGGCAACCGCCGGGGAAGCGCAGGAAGCCGGGGCTGAGGGCCTCGATCTTCTCGGCGAGGTCCTTGCGCAGGCCGTTGGGCTGGCCCTTGTAGGTGTCGCGGGGGAAGAGGGACACCATGTCGAGGGAGGCCGGGGCGGTGGTGGCGACGGCGAGGCGGCCTCGGTTGCTGGTGCGGGTGGCGGTGAAGGTGGCGGTGTACTTGCGCCACTTGCCCTCGACGGCGACCTCGCGCACCTTCGCGAGCGCGCCCGCCGCGTCCCTGAGCGTGACGGTGAGGGTCGTGCCGCTCTCGGCGCGGGCCCACACCGAGAAGTCGTACTTCTCGCCCTTCTCCACGTGGATGCCGGTGTTGTAGCCGCTGTTGGCGACGGAGGAACCGGCGCCCAGGGAGAGGTAGTTGCGGTTGCGCTCGTTGAGGCGGCCGGCGTCGTTCAGCACCTCGGCGGTGCCGTCGGCCGTCCAGGAGGTGAGCGGTGTGTACGAGGCGTTGTCGGCGGTCGAGTACTCGAAGGACCGGTTCTGCACGAGCTCGGCGTACAGGCCGCCGTCGGCGGCCCGGTTGATGTCCTCGTAGAAGACGCCGTACATCGTGTCGTCGATCGCGGCGCCCCGGGCGGACGGGTCGACGGTGATCGTGTAGTCGGCGGCGGCCTCCGCGTGCGCGGGGGACGGCAGCAGGGCCGATGCCGTCAGGAGGGCGGTGACACCGAGACCGAGTCTCCAGCGGGTGCCTGACATGGATGACATGGATACTCCGCGGCTCTCACTAGGTCGTTCGAAATATCGGACACTGGTCAGCACTTCGAACGGCAAGATAGGTAGGGGGTGGAGGCGCGTCAATGGGTCGCGCGGCAACCAGGGGGCCGGAGGCGGAAAGCTGGTGGAAATGGGCGAGTTGTGGCCGGTGCCGGACGTGCTGGCGTATCTCGCGGGCCGGTGGCGTACCGAGCGGACGGTGCGGGACCTGACGAGCGGGGCCCAGGGGCGCTTCGTGGGGTCGACGGCGTTCGAGGCGCTCGCGGGCGGGGGGCTGCTGAGCCGGGAGGCCGGGGCCTTCACCTGGCAGGGCGTGACCCGCCCCGCCGAGCGGACGCTGCGCTACGAACCGGGAGCGGGGCCGGGCACCGCCGACGTGCGCTTCGCGGACGGCCGCCCCTTCCACGGGCTGGACCTGACGTCGGGCCACCACGTCGCCGACCACCCGTGCGCCGCCGACCTGTACCGCGGCGAGTTCACCGTCCGGGACGCGGACCGCTGGCGGACCGTGTGGCGGGTGGGCGGCCCGGCGAAGGACCTGCTGCTGGTCACGGACTACACGCGCGAGGAGGCCGCGGCCCAGCTAGGCCGCCGCGCTTTCGAAGCGGAGGTTCCAGCGGCCCGCGCGGCCCGTGACCGTAGTGGTCGACAAGGGGCGGACGTCCAGGTTCCAGTACGTCGACGGCGACGCATTCAGGGCGTGGACCAGCGCGGCCCGGATCACGGACGGCTCGGCCACGGCCACGATGCGATCGCCGTCCTCGCCGGGGCGCGTGTCGAGCCAGCCGCCGACCCGGGTGATGAAGGCCGACAGCGACTCCCCGCCGTGCGGTGCCGTGCGCGGATCGGCGAGCCAGGCGTCCACGGCGGCCGGCTCACGGGCCATGGCCTCGCCGAGGGTCAGCCCGCGCCAGCGCCCCATGTCGCACTCCCTGAGGGCGAGTTGGGCCAGCGGGGAGACGCCGATGGCGTCGCCGGTGGCCCGGCTGCGGGGCGTGGGCGAGCAGTAGCGCAGCTCGGCCGCCGCGAGCGGCAGCAGGGCGCCCGTCACGCGCAGTACCTCGTCCCAGCCGGCCCGGTCCAGCGGCCGGTCGTCGTCGAAGCGCTCCGCGAGCAGCGGTGAGCTGCGCGCGGCCGCGACGAACGTGACCCGAAGCGCCATGCGGTGATGGTGCTGCGCAGGGGTACGCAGGTCAAGGGGTGTTACCTGTGGGTCACCGTGGGTGCGCTCCGGCTCACGGACCGAAGGTGTACGCCATCCACTCGTCCGGCCGGTCCAGGCCCCTGAACCCGAGCTTCTCGTACACCCCGTGCGCGTCGTGCGTCGCCAGCAGGACGCGCCGCAGCCCGTACGGCCGCAGGTGCTCGCGCACCGCCGCGACCAGCGCCGTGCCGAGACCCTTTCCCCGCACCGAGGGGTCGACGTACACGTCGCACAGCCAGGCGAAGGTCGCCCGGTCGGTGACCACCCGGGCGTACGCCACCTGCTCGCCCGACAGCCCCTCGTAGATCCCGAAGTTGAGCGAACCCTCGATCGCGCGCGCCTGCTTCTCCCGGGGCCGTCCGAGCGCCCAGTACGCGTCGGTGGACAGCCAGCGGTGCACGCGCTCGGCGTCGATCCGCTGCGGGTCGGTGGAGATCTCGTAGCCCTCGGGGAGGCTCGGCGTGGCGGTCATGCGGGGATGCTCGCAGGGGCGGTGGGACGGCGTCGACCCATTAAGGGGCGGCGGCCATGGATGCCCGACCGACGAGCGCCGACGCACGGGTGCCGGCTCACGAGCGCCGACGCACGGGTGCCGGCCCACGGGTGCCGGCTCACGGGTGCCGCCCCCACACCTCCGCGCAGGCCGCGCGCAGGCGCCGCACCCCTTCCGCGATCTCCCCCGCGCCCGCCACCGCCGCGAAGCTCAGCCGCAGGTGGGGGGCCGGGGGCTCGGCACTGAAGTACGGGCGGCCCGGGGTGACGGCCACACCGGCGCGCAGGGCGGCCGCGGTGAGGGCGGCCTCGTCCGTGCCCTCGGGCAGCCGGGGCCACAGGTGGTAGCCGCCGGAGGGGATGTGGGCCAGGGAGATCTCGGGGAGGTGCAGGCGCAGGGCGGACGTCATCGCGTCCCTCCGGGCCTTCAACTCCGCCGAGACGGCGCGCAGATGACGGGGCCAGGCGGGCGAGCCGACCAGCTCCAGCGCCGCCTCCTGGAGGGGGCGGGGCACGAAGAAGGTGTCGACGACCTGGATGGCCCGCAGCCGCTCCAGCACCGGCCCGCGCGCGGCCAGAGCGCTCACCCGGAAGCTCGGCGAGGTCGCCTTGGTCAGCGAGCCGACGTGCACGACGACGCCGTCCGGGTCGTCGGCGGCGAGCGGGGCGGGCAGCGGCCCCGCGTCCTCGTGCACCAGCCGCCGTACGAAGTCGTCCTCGACCACGAAGGCTCCGGCCGCACGGGCGATGCGCAGCACCTCGCCGCGCCGCTCGGGGGCGAGCACGGCGCCGGTCGGGTTCTGGAACAGGGGCTGGCAGACGAAGACGCGGGCGCCGGTCGCCCGGAAGGCGTCGGCGAGCAGGGCCGGGCGCACGCCGTCGGCGTCCACGGGGACCGGCACGGGGCGCAGACCGGCCGCCCGCGCGATGGCCAGCATGCCGGGGTACGTCGGGGACTCGACGAGGACGGGGGTGCCGGGCGGGGCGAGGGCGCGCAGGGCGGTGGTCAGCGCTGACTGGCCGCCCGAGGTGACCAGCACCTCGGCCGCCGTGATGGCGCCGCCGATGCCGCGCGCGAACCACTCCCGCAGTTCCGGCAGCCCCTCCATCGGCGGCCTGCCCCACGCTCCCGGCCGCCGCCCGGCCCGGGACAGCGCCGCCGCCATCGCCCGTTCCGGCTGCAGCGAGGGGTGCAGGTAGCCGCCGTTGAACTCGACGACGCCGGGCGGCGGGGCGGCCAGCGAGACCAGGACCCCGGAGGCGTCCACCGAGCGCGGTACGAGGTCGGCGGCGCCGTCGGCACTGAGCGCGACCTCCTGCCAGGAGGTGTCCCCGCCGGGTGTCGCGGAGGAGCGCGGCCGGGCCCGGAAGGCCCCGGCGCCGGGCCGGGTGACCACCAGCCCCTCGGCGGCCAGTTGCGCCAGGGCGCGGGAGACGGTCACGGGGCTGACCCGGAAGCGGTCGACGAGGGCCCGGCTGGACGGGAGCTTTCCGCCGGGAGAGTAGCGGTCGAGCTCGTTCCTCAGCTGGTTCGCCAGGTCAGCGACACTGCTACGCTCTTGCATGAGAGCACAGAGTAGCGCTACCGGCCCGACGGCGATAGCAGTGGACGGCCCGGGCACCGAGTCCGGCGCCCGCTCCCTCGGTACCCTCCAGGCGGCCCTCGGTGTCGTCGCCTTCTCCCTCACCTTCCCCGCCACCGCCTGGGGCCTGGAGGGCTTCGGCCCCTGGTCCCTGATCGCCGTGCGCAGCATCCTCGCGGCGGTGATCGCCGGAGGCTGCCTGCTGGCCCTGCGCGTACCCGTGCCCGAGCGGCGCCACTGGTTCGGGCTGGCGGTGGTGGGCGCGGGCGTCGTCCTCGGCTTCCCGCTGCTGACCACGCTCGCCCTGCAGACCTCGACCACCGCGCACGCCGCCGTCGTGGTCGGCCTGCTTCCGCTGACCACCGCGCTGCTGTCCGCCCTGCGCATCGGCACCCGCCCCTCGCGCACCTTCTGGATCGCGGCGCTGGCGGGCGCGGCGGCCGTGATCGCCTTCACGGTGCAGCAGAGCGGCGGGGCGCTGACCGCGGCCGACGCCTATCTCTTCGGGGCGCTGCTGGTGTGCGCGGCCGGCTACACCGAGGGCGGGCGTCTGGCCCGGGTGATGCCGGGCTGGCAGGTCATCGGCTGGGCGCTGGTGCTGTGCCTGCCGGTGACCGTGCCGATGGCGGCCGTGGCCCTGTCGTTCGAGCCGGTGCACCTGACGGCGCACGGTGTGGCCGGGCTGCTGTGGGTGTCGGTGGGCTCGCAGTTCCTCGGGCTGGTCGTCTGGTACCGGGGCATGGCGGCCATCGGTATCCCGAAGGCCAGCCAGTTGCAGCTGGCCCAGCCGCTGCTCACACTGGTGTGGTCGGTACTTCTCCTGGGCGAGCACCTGACGGTGGCCGCTCCGCTGACCGCCGCGGCGGTGCTGGTGTGCATCGCGGTCACCCAGCGGGCCCGGGGCTGAGCGGCACACACCCGCGGCACACGCGTGAGGAGGCCTCACAGATGCACGCAACCAAGGGCGACCAGCTGATCCAGCACGGCCGGGTGGTGGGTGAGCACGACAAGGTCGCGGAGATCGTCGAAGTCATGGGCAAGGAAGGCGCTCCCCCGTACCGGGTCCGGTTCGAGGACGGGCACGAGGCGGTGTGCTCGCCCGGTCCCGACTCGGAGATCCGGCACAGGGAGATCCAGCTGTAGCCGAAGCGCCTATCGGCGCGAGGTACGGGCGGGCCGCGCGTAGTGGTCGGCGCCGACCCGTGCCATCGCGCCGATCCGGTCGTCCGCCACGTCCTTCGCGGAGAAGAAGACGTGCCCGCGGACCTCGGGGTACCGCTGGGCGAGCGTGAGGTGCCGGGAGAGTTCGGCCGGGTCCTGCCAGGCGGCGCCCTGCGCCGGATCGCCGGCCTTGTACAGCGCCTCGCCGACGTACAGCTCGGTCCGGCTGCCCCTGGCGACCTCGGCCCACCACGGGAGGAGCTTGGCGTAGTCGGCGGCCTGAAGGCCGATGTTCCAGTACAGCTGCGGGACGATGTAGTCGATCCAGCCCTCGCGCACCCACTTGCGGGTGTCCGCGTGCAGGTCGTCGTAGGTCTGCACGCCGGCCTTCGTGTCCGAGCCCTCGGCGTCGGTGGCCGCGTTGCGCCACACGCCGAAGGGGCTGACACCGAAGCGGGCGGAGGGCCGGATCTTCTTCACCCGGGCCGCGGTCTCGCGCACCAGCAGGTCGATGTTGTTCCGCCGCCAGGCCGCCTTGGTCGTGAAGCCGCTGCCGTACGTGCCGAAGGTCCCGCCGTCGCCGAAGCTCCGCCCCGCCACCGGATAGGGGTAGAAGTAGTCGTCGAAGTGGACGCCGTCCACGGCGTACTTCTCGACGGCGTCCATCATCGCGTCCTGGACGAAGGCCCTGACCTCGGGCAGCCCCGGGTTGTAGTAGAGCTTCCCGCCGTACGGCACCACCCACTCGGGGTGCTCGCGCGCGGGGTGGGACGGCACCAGCCGGCTCGGGTCGTCGTGCGTGGCGACGCGGTACGGGTTGAACCAGGCGTGCAGCTCCAGTCCGCGGGCGTGCGCCTCGGTGACGGCCGTGCCCAGCGGGTCCCAGCCCGGGTCACGGCCCTGGCTGCCGGACAGGTACTCGGACCACGGCTCGTGTGCCGAGGGCCACAGCGCGTCGGCCGTGGGCCGCACCTGGAAGATCACCGTGTTGAGGCCGTGCCGCACCGCCGCATCGAGGTGCTCGATCAGCTCCGCGCGCTGCTCGGCCGCGCGCAGCCCCGCGCGGGTGGGCCAGTCCCGGCCCGCCACCGTGGCCAGCCACATGCCTCGCATCCCGGCGGTGACGGCACCGCCCGCGCGGGCTCCCGCGGCGGGGCCCGGTGCGGCCGGCGGAGCCGGGGCGGCCGAGGGGACCGGGGCGGCCGACGCCCGGGGCGCCATCGTGAACGCCGACAACGCCGCCACCGCGAAGGCACGACGCGAGACACCGCCCATGGGGAGACCTCCTGAACGCTGCGGATCCGCGCGGTCACGGATCGTGTACGGGCCCTCAGCATGCCCGACCCGGGGGACGGATCCGTGGCCATTCGGAGGTAACGTGCTCGATCGGAGCAGGCACCGGGGACCCCGGCGTGCCTGCTGCCACAGCCGTGAAGTCAGCGAAAGGGACGATGTGACCGGCATCTCGGGAGATATCGCACGCGTCGGCGTGGTGGGCTGCGGTCAGATGGGAGCGGGCATCGCCGAGGTGTGCGCCCGCTCCGGTCTGGACGTGATGGTCGCCGAGACCACCGGTGAGGCGCTGGAGATCGGCCGGACCCGGCTGTACAACTCGCTCACCAAGGCCGCCGAGCGCGGGAAGATCACCGAGGAGGAGCGGGACGCGACACAGGCGCGGCTGAGCTTCACCACCGACCTCGGCGAGTTCGCCGACCGAGACCTGGTGATCGAGGCCGTCGTCGAGAACGAGCAGGTCAAGACCGAGATCTTCCAGGTGCTGGACCAGGTCGTGACCCGGCCGGACGCCATCCTGGCCTCCAACACCTCCTCGATCCCGCTGGTGAAGCTGGCCGTCGCCACTTCGCGCCCCGACCACGTCATCGGCATCCACTTCTTCAACCCGGCCCCCGTGCAGCAGCTGGTCGAGCTGATCCCGGCGCTCACCACCTCCGAGGGCACGCTGAGCCGGGCGCAGCTGTTCACCGAGAAGGTGCTCGGCAAGCACTCCATCCGCGCCCAGGACCGCTCCGGCTTCGTGGTCAACGCGCTGCTGATCCCGTACCTCCTCTCCGCGATCCGGATGTTCGAGTCGGGCATCGCCAGCCGCGAGGACATCGACAACGGGATGGAGATGGGCTGCGCCCACCCGATGGGCCCGCTCAAGCTGTCCGACCTGATCGGCCTGGACACGGTCGCCTCGGTCGCGTACTCGATGTACGAGGAGTACAAGGAGCCGCTGTACGCCGCTCCCCCGCTGCTCCAGCGCATGGTCGACGCGGGCCGGCTGGGCCGGAAGACCGGGTCGGGCTTCTACACCTACGGCTGACCGACCGCGGTCGACACGCACAGTGACCGTCCTGCGGGCCCGGCACCTTTCGGGGTGCCGGGCCCGTGGCGTTCGCACGGCGTGTGAATGCCGGGCTCGCATATGCCTATCGCACACTCTCCCCATGCGCCGACCAGGCGGGTTGACTCACCATGCACATGCAAGGGACGTGAGACGACAACGGAAAGGAGCGGTTTCGTGACCGCCGATCCCGAGCGTTCCGCCCATCTGGGAGAACTCGCAGAGTTACGGCGCCGGCTCGATGTGGCCCATGCCCGCGTCGAGGGCGGACTGGCCCTGCTCTCGCACCGCACCGAGGAGGGCGCCAAGGAGCTGGAGGACCTGAGCACCCGGCTGACCGCCCTGGAACACGCCCGCTGGCCACTGCCCTCGGTCGCGGTCCTCACGGCACTGGGCGCGCTGGCCGTGGCCGTGTGGCAGGCCCTCGGACACTAGCCCCGGTCCCGGGCCCTGAGGTGGTGCAGCAGGAGTAACGCGGCCGCCATGTTGGCGGCCGGGACCTCCCCTCGGGCGACCAGGTCGGGCACGACCTTCAGCGGAATCCACTCCCTGCGGTCCGACTCGAAGGCGTCCACGGGGTGTCCGACGTACGTGCCTTCGTCGGCCCAGTAGATGTGGTGCCGGGCGTCGGTGAGCCCGTTGGACGGCTCCACGCTCATGAGGTGGTGCAGGGGTCCCGGCCGCCAGCCGGTCTCCTCCTCCAGTTCCCTGGCCGCCGCGACCGCGACGTCCTCGCCGTCCTCGACGACGCCGGCCGCGAGTTCCCAGCCCCAGCTGTCGGTGATGAAGCGGTGCCGCCACAGCAGGAGAACCTCGTCGGCCTCGTTGACGACGGTGGCCACGGCCACGGGGCGCATCCGTATCAGGAAGTGGTCGAGGTGCCGGCCGTCCGGTAGCCCGACATCGGCCAGATTGACGCTGAACCAGCGATTTGCATACACAGTTTGTTCGTTCTGTTTCGTCCACTGCACGGTTCTGCCACCTTTCCTGGAGTAGGTGGCAATATCGCAGCAGGAGCGGGCCGGCAGCAGGCGCACGGTGGCCGCTCAGGGCGCAGCAGTGGCGCAGCGGGTCCCCGGCCGGGACGTCAGAGCGGTACGCGCAGGGCCCCGTCGATGAGTTCGGCCGCCTCCGCGGTGCCCGCGCAACCGCTGCGCACCAGGTGCTCGCGCACCGCGCGGAGTCTGTCGCGCAGACGCTGGGACTCCATTCCCCGGGCCTGTTCGGCCATCTGCACGGCGGTCGCCACCGCCTTGTCGGCGTTGCCCTGGCGCAGTTCGACGGTGCTGAGCATCGCGAGCCGGTGCACCCGGCCGCGGTCGTGCGCCGGGTTGTCGACGGCCGCCGCGGCGTGTTCGGCCGCCGCCGTCACTTCGCCGAGGCTGAGCAGCGCCTCCGCCACCTGGACGTTGACCAGACCGGGCTGGACATAGCCGGTCTCGTCGGGTTCGTACCCGCGCCGGATCCGCTCGGCGGCCTGCTCGGCGCGCCGGATGCAGGACAGGGCGCTGGTGCCGTCGCCGAGGTGGGCGTACGCCTTCGCCTGCATCGCGTACAGGTCGGAGGCGAGCGCCGGGGTGATGTGCCGGCCGGCGGTGCGCAGGGCGGCCTCGGCGAAGGCGACGGCCTGCCGGTGCTCCCGCATGAACAGTGCCTGGTTGACCAGCAGCGCGATGACGTAGGCGCCCAGGCCCCGGTCCCCGCTGGCCTTCGCCAGGCGCAGGGCCTGGTGGAAGTAGCGCTGCGCGAGTCCGTGCGCGTCGGAGTCGTACGCGCAGATGCCGGCGACCGCGACGAGACCTCCGGTGGCCCGGTGGAGCTGGCGGCCGGTGGCGTCGGTGTAGCCGCCGCGCAGCAGCGGGGCGGCCTCGCAGTTGAGGAACCCGACGATGCGGGCGCGGGTCGCCATGCCGCCGGCCTTGCGGTACATCTGCTCGTAGTGGGCGCGGGCACAGCGCAGCATCTCCAGGTCGGCCGGGGTGACCCGGTGCCGCCCGCCGCGGGAGACGTCCACGTCCTCGGGCGGGTTCTCCCACTCCCACACCGGCATCACGGCGGGCGTGCCGGTGAGCGCGGGGGCGCCGAGGATGTGCGGGCGCTCTTGCTGGTCGGAGCGCCACAGGGCGGTCGCCCGCTCCACGAAGCCGGACAGCGAGCCGGTGTGCGCGGCGGCGGGTTCGCCGGGCACGCCGAGGCCGATGTCGTCGAGGGTGACGGGCCGGTGCAGCCGGGCCGCGAGGACCTCGCAGATCAGGTCGGGCACCTGCCCGCGGGGCCGCTGCCCCTTCAACCACCGCGCGACGGCGGTGTGTTCGTATCTCAGGGCGAGCCCACGGGCCCGCCCGGCCTGGTTGACGTGCGCGGCCAGTCCCGCGTGCGAGATCCCGGCCTCGTCCAGGATCGCGTCGAGCAGGGTGTTGGGTTGCATGGGCGCCCCCCGGTGACTCGGTGCCCGACAGCGTAGTGCGTCGGTCTTCACACGGGGTGTGAACGGAGTACGCGCATCCGCAGCGTGCGCGCGCTGTCGCGGAGAGTCCCGGGCCGGTTGACTGAAGGGCCTCGAAAGAGGCCGGCCGGGCCGCCGGCTCCCCCTCGTACAGTGCGGCGGTCCGTTTCCACGCCGTCCGCCCAGCTGCCTGCCCGACACTCCGTGGCGGGGCGGACGGCTCCGCCGGCCGTGCGGGGCGGATCGACGCCCTTGCGCGACGGACGCGATGTCGGGTGCGGGCACGTCGTGGTGCTCGCGCCCCTTGTCGGCGTCGGGGCGGCGTCCCTCCAGGGGCGCGGGGAACTGCGCGACCGGCCACCGACCGCCCGCAGCCGCCGAACCGGCGGAAACCCCACGCCCCTCGGGCCAACCCCTAACTGCGCAGCACCGCTCCGACCCGCTCCCCCGCGAGGGCGACCGCCGCGTCGCGGGCGGCCGACGCCTCGTCGACGGTCAGCGTCCGGTCGCCCGCCCGGAAGCGCAGCGCGTACGCCAGGGACTTGCGCCCCTCACCCAGCTGCTCCGCGTTGCCGTAGACGTCGAACAGCCGGATGGACTCCAGCAGTTCGCCCGCGCCCTCGCGCAGCGCGGCCTCGACCTCGTCGGCCGGGACGAACTCGTCGACCACCAGGGCGACATCCTGCGTCGCGACCGGGAACGTGGAGATGCCCGGCGCCTGCGGGGTGTCGTCGCCGACCCCCGCCACCGCGTCGAGGTCGAGTTCCATCGCACAGGTGCGCGCGGGCAGGCCGAGCGCCTTCACGACACGCGGGTGCAGCTCACCGGCGTGCCCGACGACGCGGTCCTCGCCGTCCACGGTGACGAACAGCTCGGCGCAGCGGCCCGGGTGCCACGGCCCGTACTGGCCCTTGCGGACGCCCAGCTCGGCGCGGGCCTCGCGGGCGACGGTGCGGGCGGACTCGACCGCGTCGGCCCAGTCGGCCGGACGGCCCTTGCCCCACCAGCCGGCCTGCTCGCGGGCGCCGGCCAGGACGACGGCGACGTGCCGCGGCTGGTCGGGCAGCGCGGCGTCCAGCGCGGCGAGGTCGTCCTCGCCGGGGCGCCGGTCGACAGGCAGGTTCGCGGCGATGCGCTGCTCGTCGCGGGGGTGGAAGACCAGGCCCGTCTCGAAGAGCGCCAGGTCGTGCGAGCCCCGGCCGTCGTTGCGGCGCAGCGCGCCGAGCAGGCCCGGCAGCAGCGAGGTCCGCAGCGCGGGCTCCTCGTCGCTGAGCGGGTTGACCAGCTTGACGACGCGGCGGGCCGGGTCGTCGGCGTCCAGCCCGAGCTGGTCGAAGACCTGCTCGCTGACGAACGGGTAGTTCAGCGCCTCGACGTAACCGGCGCCGGCCAGGGCGCGCCCGACGCGGCGGTGCAGGCGCTGGCGGGCGGTCAGCCCGCGGCCCGCCGGGGGCCTGGGCAGCGTGGAGGGCAGGTTCTCGTAGCCCTCCAGGCGGATGACCTCTTCGGCGAGGTCGTTGGGGTCGGTGAGGTCGGGCCGCCAGGACGGGACGGTGACGATCAGCTCGTCCTGCCCGTACACGTCGCAGCCGACCTCCTGGAGGCGGCGTACGACGGTCTCGCGGCCGTACTCCACGCCCGCGACCCTGTCCGGGTGGTCGGCCGGGACGCTGATGGTGTGCGGCACGGGCGGGGCGCTGATCTCGGTGACGCCGGCCTCGGCGGTGCCGCCCGCGAGCAGCACCAGCAGGTCGACGGTGCGCTGCGCGGCAGCGGCGGCGGCCTGCGGGTCGACACCGCGCTCGAAGCGCCGGGACGCCTCGGAGGACAGCTTGTGCCGGCGGGCGGTGCGCGCGACGGACACCTGGTCGAAGTGGGCGGCCTCGATGACCACGTCACTCGTCGCGTTCCCGCCGTTCTCGGCGGCGTCGTGGTCCGCGATCTCCGTGTTGGCGCCGCCCATGACGCCGGCCAGGCCGATGGGCCCGCGGTCGTCGGTGATGACCAGGTCCTCGGCGTGCAGCTTCCGCTCGACGCCGTCGAGGGTGACGATCTTCTCGCCCTCCTCGGCCCGGCGCACGCCGATGGTGCCCTGGACCAGGGAGCGGTCGTAGGCGTGCAGGGGCTGGCCCAGCTCCATCATCACGTAGTTCGTGACGTCGACGGCGAGGGAGATCGGGCGCATGCCGACCTTCTGGAGCCGGCGCTGGAGCCAGATCGGGGAGCGCGCCTCGGCGCTGAGGCCGGTCACCGTGCGGGCGGTGAAGCGGTCGCAGCCGCTCGGGTCGGCGATCTTCACCGGGTAGCCGTAGGCGTTCGGCGCGGGCACGTCCAGCAGGGCCGGGTCGCGCAGCGGCAGGCCGTAGGCGATGGCGGTCTCGCGGGCGACACCGCGGATGGACAGGCAGTCGCCGCGGTTGGCGGTGACGGCGATGTCCAGGACCTCGTCGACCAGCTCCAGCAGCTCGATGGCGTCCTTGCCGACCTCGGTCTCCGGCGGCAGCACGATGATGCCGTGGGTGCCGTCGTCGCCCATGCCCAGCTCGTCGCTGGAGCAGATCATGCCGTGGGAAGTCTTGCCATAGGTCTTGCGGGCGCTGATCGAGAAGCCGCCGGGCAGGGTGGCGCCGGGCAGGACCACGACGACCTTGTCGCCGACGGCGAAGTTGCGGGCGCCGCAGACGATCTCCTGGGGCTCACCGGTGCCGTTGGCCCGGCCGACGTCGACCGTGCAGAAGCGGATCGGCTTCTTGAAGCCCTCCAGCTCCTCGATGGTCAGCACCTGGCCGACGACGAGGGGGCCCTTGAGGTCGGCGCCGAGGTGCTCGACGGTCTCGACCTCCAGCCCGGCCGAAATGAGCTTGGCCTGTACGTCACGGCCGGTCTCCGTCGCCGGCAGGTCGACGTACTCCCGCAGCCAAGAAAGCGGGATCCGCATCAGATCTCCATCCCGAACGGCCGGGTGAACCGGACGTCACCCTCGACCATGTCTCGCATGTCCTCGACGTTGTGGCGGAACATCAGCATCCGCTCGATGCCGAACCCGAAGGCGAAGCCGCTGTACTTCTCCGGGTCGACGCCGCAGGCGGTGAGCACCCGCGGGTTGACCATGCCGCAGCCGCCCAGCTCGATCCAGCCCTCGCTGGAGCAGGTGCGGCAGGGCCGGTCGGGGTTGCCGACGGACGCGCCCTTGCAGACGTAGCAGAGCATGTCCATCTCGGCGGACGGCTCGGTGAACGGGAAGAAGTTCGGCCTGAGCCGGGTCTTCATCTCCGCGCCGAACAGCGACTGGACCATGTGGTCCAGGGTGCCCTTGAGGTCCGCCATGGTCAGGCCCTCGTCGATGGCGAGCAGCTCGACCTGGTGGAAGACGGGGGTGTGCGTGGCGTCCAGCTCGTCGGTGCGGTACACGCGGCCGGGGCAGATCACGTAGACCGGCAGCTCACGGTCGAGCAGGGAGCGGATCTGCACGGGCGAGGTGTGGGTGCGCAGCACCACGCCGGCCTCGGTGCCGCCCTTCGGGCCCTGCACGAAGAACGTGTCGGCCTCGCCGCGGGCGGGGTGGTCCGGGCCGATGTTGAGCGCGTCGAAGTTGAACCACTCGGCCTCGACCTCGGGGCCCTCGGCGACCTCGTAGCCCATGGCGACGAAGACGTCCTCGATGCGCTCGGAGAGCGTGGTGAGCGGGTGCCGGGCGCCGGCCGGGACGCGGTCGTGGGGCAGCGTGACGTCCACCGCCTCCTCGACCAGGACGCGCGCGTCGCGCTCGGCCTCCAGCTCCTCCTGGCGGGCGGCCAGCGCCTTGTTCACGGCGCCGCGGGCCATGCCGACGCGCTTGCCGGCCTCGGCCTTGGCGTGCGGGGGCAGGGCGCCGATCTCGCGGTTGGCCAGCGACAGCGGGGAGGTGCCGCCGGTGTGGGCGACCTTGGCCTCCTGGAGCGCGTCGAGGGAGTCCGCGGCGGCGAAGGCGGCGAGCGCCTCGTCCCGCATGCGCTCGATCTCTTCCGGTTTCAACGCCTCGACCTCGACAGGGTCGTACGACTTATTCGGTGCCGACATCTCTTCCCGTGCTTCCGATTGGCTGGCTGGAACGCCCCGTCTACGGTCCGGAGACGGAACGGGAGACGCTTCGTCTTCGGAACTGGACGCAAAGGTGCCAAAGACCGAGTCTAACGGGGCTGTGGAACGCTGATTACGCCCGTGGGGGTCGTCGGCCGCCTCTGGTGCTTCTCAGGTGAGGTACGCCGGTGCCGCCACGGGCAGGGTAAATCGGAACTCGGCGCCGCCGCCGGGGGCGCGGCCGACCGTGATGGTGCCGCCGTGGGCCTCGACGATGCCCTTGACGATGTACAGCCCGAGGCCGGTGCCGCCGCGCTTGCTGCCCCGCCAGAAGCGGGTGAAGACGCGGTTCATGGATTCCTCCGGGATGCCCGCCCCTTCGTCGCTCACCGTGACCGACGTGCCGGTTTCCTCCCCTTCGCGGGGGGACGCCGTGGGCGTGACGTCAATGGTGACGGTTCCCTCGCCGTGTCGCACGGCATTTTCGAGCAGGTTGCTGAGCACCTGGTCGATCTTGTCGGGGTCGGCCCACAGGTCGGGCAGCGGCTGGGCGATGCGGAGCAGGAAGCGGTCGGCCTCCTGGCCGGCGGCGACGTACGCCTGGATGTGGCGGCCGACGGCGGCGCCGATGTCGACGGGCTGGCGGCGCACCTCGAGCCGGCCGGAGTCGATGCGGGAGATGTCGAGCAGTTCGGCGATGAGGCGGGTGACCCGGTCGGCGTCGGCGTCGACGGTCTCCAGCATCAGCCGCTTCTGGTCGTCGGTGAACCGCTCCCACTTGGCCAGCAGCGTGGCCGTGAAGCCCTTGACGGAGGTGAGGGGGGAGCGCAGCTCGTGGGCGACGGTGGCGATCAGCTCGGCGTGGCTGCGCTCGGTACGGCGCCGGGCCTCGGTGTCGCGGAGGGTGACGACGACGCGGTGGACGGGGCCGAGGCGTTCGGTGCGGACGTAGCGCGCGGAGACGAGGACTTCGCGGCCTCCGGGCAGGAGCAGGTTCCGCTCGGGCTGGCGGACACGGATGGCGAGGCCGCCGTAGGGGTCGGTCAGCTGCCACCAGCGTCCGCCCTCCAGGTCCTCCAGGGGCAGCGCCTTCTCCAGCGGCTGCCCGAGGGCTTCGGCCGCGGGGACGGCGGTGATGCGCGCGGCGGCGGCGTTGAAGCAGATGACGCGGCCGTGCTCGTCGGCGACGACGAGGCCGTCGGGCAGCTGGTCGGGGTCGATGCCCAGGCCGACGGGATCGCCGGGCGTGCGGGGCGCGGGCGGACGCGGCGCGTGACGTGCTCCCGGTGCGCTGCTCGTGCCGACGCTCATCCCCGTACCCCACCTCTCAGCCGTGCGGGGGCCCTGAGCTGGTCACCCTACTAGCTCTCGGTGACGGAGCGGCACCCTCCGGCGGCGCGCTGTGCACGCGCCGACGCGTAGAGACATACGGCCGCGGCGGTGGCGAGGTTCAGGCTCTCGGCCTTGCCGTGGATCGGGACGCGCAGGACGGCGTCGGCGAGGGCGCGGGTCTCCTCCGGGAGCCCCCAGGCCTCGTTGCCGAAGACCCAGGCGGTGGGTCCGCCCATGGTGCCCGCGTCCAGTTCGGCGTCGAGGTCGTGTTCGCCGGCCCCGTCGGCGGCGAGGACCCGCACCCCGGCGTCCCTGAGCCCCGCCACGGCCTGCTCGACGGGCACGCCGACGGCGACGGGCAGGTGGAACAGCGAGCCGACGGAGGCGCGCACCGCCTTGGGGTTGTAGAGGTCGACGGAGGCGTCGGTGAGCACGACGGCCTCGGCGCCGGCGGCGTCGGCGCAGCGCAGCACGGTGCCGGCGTTGCCGGGGTCGCGGACGTGGGCGAGGACGGCGACGAGCTTGGGGCGAGCGGCGAGGATCTCGTCGAAGGGGGTGTCCAGGAACCGGCAGACCCCGACGAGCCCCTGCGGCGTGACGGTGGTGGAGATGTCCTCGATCACCGTCTCGGCGGCGAGGTGGACCCGGGCGCCGGCGTCCCGGGCGGCCCCGATGATGTCGGCGTACCGCTCGGCGGCCTCGACGGTGGCGAACAGCTCGACCAGCGTCTCCCCGTACCCCGCGGCCTCCCGCACGGCCTGCGGCCCCTCCGCCAGGAACAGCCGCTCCTTCCCCCGGAAGTTCCGCTTGGCCAGCCGCCGCGCGGCGAGGACCCGGGGGGAACGGGGGGAGATCAGCTCGGGGCTGACGGGAGGCACTTTGCTCACCTTCACATTTGATGTAGACGCTGGCTGCGACGCGCCCCACAGGGGCGCGGGGAACTGCGGCCCAGCCACAACGCACCCGCGGCAGACAACGGACCGAACAACGGCAATCGAAGGGACCCGCAGGCTCAAGCCTGCGGGTCCCTTCGACGTCGGCTAGAGCCGGCGCGGCGTCACGCGGCCTTCGGCGCGTTGACGTCGCTCGGCAGCGCCTTCTGCGCGACCTCGACCAGCGCGGCGAACGCGCCCGCGTCGTTGACGGCCAGCTCGGCCAGGATCTTGCGGTCCACCTCGACGTTGGCGGCCTTCAGACCCTGGATGAAGCGGTTGTACGTGATGCCGTTGGCGCGGGCAGCGGCGTTGATGCGCTGGATCCACAGCTGGCGGAAGTCACCCTTGCGCTTCTTGCGGTCGTTGTAGTTGTAGACCAGCGAGTGGGTGACCTGCTCCTTGGCCTTGCGGTACAGGCGCGAACGCTGACCGCGGTAGCCGGAGGCCTGCTCGAGGATCGCCCGGCGCTTCTTGTGGGCGTTGACTGCCCGCTTGACGCGTGCCACTTTTTAACTCCTTGTAGCGGGGCCGCGGTTGTCCTCACGCGGCCCGGTGTCGAATGGGTCCCGGTCCTGCCGTACGGCGCTCAGTGGCGCCCGTACGTCACTTGCCGAGAAGCTTCTTGATCTTCGCGGCGTCGCCCGGGGCCATCTCGGCGTTGCCGGTGAGGCGACGCGTCACGCGGGACGACTTGTGCTCGAGCAGGTGGCGCTTGCCGGCGCGCTCACGGAGCACCTTGCCGGAGCCGGTGATCTTGAAGCGCTTGCTGGCACCGCTGTGCGACTTGTTCTTCGGCATAGCGCCGTTATCTCCTCGTCGGTGGCGCTCCGATGCCCGGTCGTGAAACCGGGCACGGTGGAGCGTCGCTCTTGTATCGGTTACGTCCTGGGGACCGGAGTCCCCCGGAGTCACGCCTCGGCGGAAGCCTCGGCCGGAGCCTCGGCGTTCACGGCGTCGTCGTCCGCGGCGTTCTGCGAGCGGCCGGGGTTGGCCTTCGCCTCCGCCTTGCGGGCTTCCTGCGCCTGGCGAGCCTCGGCCATCGCCTCGGTCTTCTTCTTGTGCGGACCGAGGACCATGATCATGTTTCGGCCGTCCTGCTTCGGGTTCGACTCCACGAACCCGAGGTCGGCCACGTCCTCCGCGAGACGCTGCAGCAGTCGGTAGCCGAGCTCCGGCCGGGACTGCTCGCGACCACGGAACATGATCGTGATCTTGACCTTGTCGCCCTGCTTGAGGAACCGGACGACGTGACCCTTCTTGGTGTCATAGTCGTGCGGGTCGATCTTCGGCCGGAGCTTCATCTCCTTGATGACCGTGTGCGCCTGGTTCTTGCGCGCCTCACGGGCCTTCATGGCCGACTCGTACTTGAACTTCCCGTAGTCCATGAGCTTGCACACGGGCGGACGGGCGTTCGCCGCGACCTCGACGAGATCGAGGTCGTACTCCTGCGCAAGCTCCAGGGCCTTGGCAAGCGGGACAATCCCGACCTGCTCGCCGCTGGGACCGACAAGTCGCACCTCGGGAACGCGAATCCGGTCGTTGATGCGGGGCTCGGCGCTGATGGATCCTCCTCGGTAGCACCACGCGACGGTCTGGCGGACAGCCGCGTAACGTCTGTGTTCGATAGACCTAACCGCGCCGGTGCAACAAAAATGCCCCGGACGATCACAGGCGGGGCTCCTCATTACTACCGGAGCACCGCCGCGGTGTGATCGCGGGGCGCGATTTCGGGCTGGTCACCGCCGCTCGGGACGGGACCGCCTGACCGGTGACCCGCCGCCCTGAGGACGGCCAGGTGGGAGTTCGGAGCCTCCACTTGTGGGCCGGGCCCGCTGCCGTGGGGCGTGCGTGTCCGACCGGTCGTTACACAAGGTTAGCAGCTCGGCGGGGGAACGGCTAACCGAGACCGAGTGGGGCGGCCGGCCGTCCTGCGCCTATCGTGAGCGGCATGAGTGAGACCCCTGCCGAATCCTCGGCGAATCCCGACTTCGACGCCATGACCCGCGACATCGCCGAGGTGCCGGCGGTCGAGGTGATCGTGACGGTCGCCGTCAACCTGATGAGCGCCGCCGCCGTGAAGCTCGGACTGACCGAGGAGGGCGAGGCGCACAAGGACCTGGACGAGGCCCGCAAGCTGGTGCACGCGCTGGCCGGTCTACTGGACGCCACGGCGACCGAGATCAGCTCGTTCCACGCGGCGCCGCTGCGCGACGGCCTGAAGTCGCTCCAGCTGGCCTTCCGCGAGGCGTCGCTGGTCCCGGACGAGCCGGGCCAGGGCCCGGGCGAGAAGTACACCGGCCCGGTCTACAGCTGAACGACTCCGGTCGACCCGGAGCTATCCCCGCACGTACAAGGGCTCGCCCGGCGGCGTCGCCCCGGCCGGCAGCAGTGCCAGGTCGAGGCCGCGCACCAGGCGGGCCCTCAGTGTCTCGTCGGCGGCCAGCCGCTCGGCGACGGCGCGGGCGGCCCGCGCCGGCTCGGCACCGGGGTCCAGGAGCAGCGCGAGGATGCCGTCGGCCCGGCCCGGACCGAGGTGCGCCCGCAGCACGGCGGGCTCGGCGGCGAGGGCGGCGCGCACGGCCTCGGTGACGGCCGGGTCGGCGAGCGGGTCGGTCGTCGTACGGCCCTCCGCCAACGCCAGCAGCACCGGCCCGGTCAGCTCGAACGGCACCGGTCCGGCGAGGTCGAGGACGACCGTGTCCGCCTTCTCGTGCGCGGCGGCCTGGAGCGCCTGGTGCACGGGTACGGCGACGGGGCGGGCCTTCGGGTCCCAGCGGGCGAGCGAGTCGGTGGACGTGAAGGCGGGCAGCGCGGTCCGGCCACCGGCCTTCAGCGTCGGTACGGCCATGTCGCTGGTCTTCTCGCGGCGCAGCCCGTTCTCGTCCTCCTCCACCTCGCCCAGGACGGCCACCACGGGCACGAGCAGGCGAGCGCCCTTGAGCGCCTCCAGCACGGGTGCCAGGGCGGTGCGGTCCTCGGCCCACGCGGCGAGCGCCGTGCTCAGCCGGGGGTCGGCGGAGCCGTCGTCGTCGGAGAAGGCGGAGTCGGGGATGTTCTTGTTCGCCACGGTCCCTGAGCCTATCGGGGAGCGCAGGACACTCCTCACGGGCCTCTGAGGGAACTCTGACCGCCCTTTCACGTCCGTCCCGAGGAACGCACAGCCACCGCCTGCAGCATCGCGGGCATGTCCCCTTCCGTAACCCGGCGTTCCCGGCGTGCCCGACGTGTCCGGCGGCGGCGCGCGCGGGTGTGTGCCGCCCTGGTCGCGTGCGTCGTCGTGGGCGGTACGGCCGCCGGGGCCGTGTACCGGCAGGGGCACGCACGCCCCGGTGCCGGCGGCGCCGTATCGTCGTCGGCCTCGGCGCGTGCGGACGGGGAGGCATCGGTGGAGACGGTCGAGCCGGACGTGGACCGGGACGCGGTGCTGGCCGCCGCCATGGCGTCGGTGACCGTGCCGGACGGCGCCGAGGTGTCGGTGGCGGTGCTCGACCCGGCCTCCGGCGTGGGCGCCGCGTACGGCACGGGGGTCTTCGACACGGCGAGCATCGTCAAGGTCGACATCCTGGCGGCGCTGCTGCTGCGGGCCGAGGACGCGGGCCGGACGCTGACCGCCGCGGAGAAGTCGTACGCCGCCGCCATGATCGAGAAGAGCGACAACGACTCGGCCTCGGCGCTGTGGCGGACGATCGGCGAGGCGGACGGGCTGGACGCGGCGAACGAGCGCTTCGGGCTCACGGGCACCGCGGGCGGCGACGGACCGCTGTGGGGGCTGACACAGACCACGGCCGCCGACCAGGTCACGCTGCTGCGGCAGGTGTTCGTGGCGGACGGTTCGGAGCTGGGCGAGGCCTCACGGGCGTATGCGCGGGGGCTGATGGGGGCGGTCGTCGACGGTCAGCGGTGGGGTGTGTCGGCGGCGGCCGACGGTGGCGCGGACGGTTCGGCGTGGGCGCTGAAGAACGGCTGGCTGCGGCGCAGCACCACGGGGCTGTGGGTGGTGAACAGCATCGGGCGGGTCACGGCCGGCGGCCGGGACCGTCTGGTGGCGGTGGTCTCTCGCGGCAGCGCTGCGCAGGCGGAGGGGATCGCGCTGACGGAGGCGGCGGCGAGGGCGGCGGTGTCGGTGTTCGCGGAGGCCGGTGGGGCCGGCGCCGGTCAGAAGTCGTCGTAGCGTTCGCGGCGGCCGCGCCACAGGACGACGGCCGCGACGATCATGACCCCGCCCGCGCTGCCGGCGAGCGGGCCCGCCCAGGCCGAGGGGTCGTCGTCGGAGGCGGGGGCGTCCGGGCCCGGGCCGAAGTACTTCTCGCCGTACGCCGCCGACTTCAGGCCCTCCGGCTTCAGCCGTCCGGCCGCCTCGATGGCGGCGGCGGGGTCGACGAAGCCGTAGCCGCGGGAGTCGTCGCGGCCACCGGCGGGAGCGTTGCGGGCCGTGTCCTCCAGGAGGTCCTTGACCTGGGCCGGGGTGAGGTCCGGGTGGGCCGACTTCACCAGGGCGGCGGCGCCGGAGACGAAGGCGGAGGCGGCGCTGGTGCCCCAGCCCTCGTAGTAGCGGTGGTCGGGGTCGGCGATGATCACGTCGACGCCGGGGGCGCTGACCGTGGCGTACCAGCGGCGGGTGGAGAAGGAGGCGCGGGTGCCGTAGCGGTCGACGGCGGTCGCGGCGATGACGCCCGGGTAGGCGGCGGGGTAGGAGATGTGGTCGCCCTTCTCGCCGCCGTTGCCGGCCGAGGCGACGACGACCACGCCCTTCTTCAGGGCGTACTGGATGGCCTCGTCCTCGGCGGGTTCGGGGTGGGCGGAGGCGGAGTCGTCGCCGAGGGAGAGATTGATGATGTCGGCGCCGTGGTCGGCGGCCCAGCGGATACCCTCGGCCAGCGCGTTGCCGCGGGTCTTGCGGGCCTTGGTGCGGGAGGAGTCGCCGTCCTCCAGGATCACCCGAAGGGGAAGGATCTTCGCCTCCGGGGCGATGCCCATGACGCCCTCGGCGTTACCCGGCCCGTGTCCGTGGCCGGCGATGATCCCGGCCATGGCGGTGCCGTGCCGGGCCCAGGCGCGGTCGCCCTCGCTCGCGCCGAAGCCGACCAGGTCCTTGCCGGTGAGGACGTTGCCGGCCAGGTCGGGGTGGTCGGCCTCGACGCCGGTGTCGAGGACGGCGACGGTGACGCCGGCGCCCTTGGTGGTCCGCCACGCCTCCTGGGTGTGCATGGCGTCCAGGGCCCACTGCTGGGCGCGGATGCCGTCGGCGTGCGCGGCCGGTGCCGGGATCAGGACGAGGGCGGCGGCGAGGAGGAGGCTCAGGGCTCCCGTCGTACGGGTCGCGTTGGTGTTCACGAGGGGTGCTCCGTGGGCGTGCCGACGTTCTTGCGCAGGGCGCGTTCGACGCAGTCGGCGAGGCCCTGCGCCTCGTGGCCGAGGCCGGCCTGGGCGGGGGCCGAGGTGGCGCCGGTCTCCATGGCCTCCTCGGCGGGCTCGGGTTCGTCGACGGTGCGGCCGTCGGCCCAGCCGGAGACGGCGTAGACGACGACGGGGGCGTCGGTGAGGACGGAGACGGTCCACGAGGCCCGCTGCGGCGCGCCGAATCCGGCGGCGACGGTGTCCTCGGCGGCGTACGGCAGGGGCATGAGGTCCGTGCGGCGGCCCAGGTCCTCCTTCTCGAACCGGCCGGCCAGCGCGGTCATGGCGGCGGCGTCGGCCTTGGCGAAGAGCAGGCCGACGGTCGTGACGTGGCTCCTGGTGGCGTCGGCGTAGGTGGCGCGCACCAGGCGCGCACAGCCGACCGGGTCGAGGACCTTGGCCAGCAGCGGGTCGAACGCACCCGCGCAGTCGCTGTCCGGGGCGACGGCGACCCGGGTCCAGGTGCGGTCGGCGCCACCGGGTCCGGCGCCCTGTCCCCGGACGGTGGGCGGGAAGAGCTGGTCGACCGGCACGCTGTGCCACAGGTCCCCGGCCGCGGTGAACGCGCTGTGCGCACCGTCGTCCCCGGAGTCCCCGGCGAGCCAGCTGCCGGTGACGGCACCGGTGACCAGTCCCAGCCCGAGCACGAGGCAGACCGCCGCGGCCATGGCCTGTGCCCGCCCGCGCCCGCCGAGCGAACGCGGCCGGGCGAGTCCGTCGTACCCCTCGGGCTCCCCGAACGTCACCCGGGGGCGGGCGTCGCCCGAGGCGGTGGGGGCGTTCGGGGCCGCCCAGGACAGCGCGGGGTCGGGGGCGGTGACGCTGTCCGCCGGGCGGGACGCGCTGTGCGGTCCCGGCGCGGAGTCCGGTGCGGGTGTCGGTTCCGGTTCCGGGTCCGGTTCCGCCGGGATCGGGCGGAGGCGCCTGGTCGTCTCGGACGCGTTCTCCGCGGGCAAGGTCGGACGGTGGGGTGGCGTCGTGGGCGCGGTGCCTGCTCGCGGGTGCTGGGCAGGCGCTCCGGAGCCGGCGGGCGAGGAGTCGCCGGCACGGCCTGACGAGGGCGTCGCTGACCGGCGGACCGGCGGCGTGCCGCTCCCGCCGGGGGTCTCGCGGCCGGCGGTCGGCGGGACGTCCGGGAAGCGGGCGGATGCCCGGGGCGGCGGGGGCGCGTCGGCGGCGCTCCGCCAGTCGCCGAGTCGGAAGCGCGGGTAGCGGGGCCGGGCGCTCCCGTCGGTGTCCGGGCCGCCCTGCCGACGCGGTGCGACCGGACCGCTCTCCGGACGCGGTGCGGTCGGATCGCCCGCGCGGTCCCCAGGGTGCCGGCCTTCGTCCGCGCGAGACGGGACCGCCTCCGCGGAGGGCGGCGTCCCGGGGCGCGGCGGGGTGCTCGCGTGCGGCGGAGCGTCCTGGCGAGGCGGGAGGTCCGCGTGCGGCGGGGTCGCGGGGCGAGACGGGGTGCTCGGGCGCGGCGGGGTGCTCGCGTGCGGCGGAGCGTCCTGGCGAGGCGGGAGGTCCGCGTGCGGCGGGGTCGCGGGGCGGGGCGGAGTCGCGGGGCCGGGCGGGGTCGCGGGGGCGGACGGTGCCGTGGGTCCGGGGGGTACGGCGGGGCGTGGGGGCTGGGAGGCGCGGCGCGCTTCCGTGCTCATGCACCCCCCGTTTCCTCGAGCCCGGGCCGCTTCTCCGGCGCGGGCCGGTGATGTGGTCTCCTGCCCCGGCCCGGCGCGGAACGATCCGTCCCGGGCACGCATACCCGCACGGGAGGAGCCCCATCCGGCGCGGAGCCCGGAGCCCCGGCCGCCGGGGTAGTCCCACCGTGCGTGCGCGTCACTCTACGGCGTGACCCCGCTCGGCGGGGAACCAGTCCGCGCGCCCGTGGCATTGGCCCGGAACGTCCCCCTACCCCGCGGTAATCCTGTCTGGCAGGCTGCGGTCATGACTGCGCGCGCCGCTGACCGGGCCCGTTACGACCGGGCCACCGCCCATCTGGACGCCCCCGTGGCGATCGTGGACCTGGAGGCCTTCGACGCGAACGCCGACGACCTGCTCCGCCGGGCCGGCGGGAAGCCGATCCGGATCGCCAGCAAGTCCGTGCGCTGCCGTGCGCTGCTCGAACGGGCCCTGGCGCGGGACGGCTTCGCGGGACTCATGTCGTTCACGCTGGCCGAGTCCCTGTGGCTGGCGCGCTCCGGTTTCGAGGACGTGCTGCTCGCCTATCCGTCGGCCGACCGCGCCCGGTACGCCGAGCTGACCGCCGACCCCAAGCTCGCCGCGGCCGTCACCGTGATGATCGACGACCCGGCCCAGCTCGACCTGATCGACGCGGCGCGCGACGGCGGCCGGGAAGTCGTGCGGGTCTGCCTGGAATTGGACACCTCGCTGAAGCTGTTCGGCGGGCGGGTGCGGGTCGGGGCCCGGCGCTCCCCGCTGCACTCCCCCGCCCAGGTCGCCGACCTGGCCCGTGCGGTGGCCCGCAGGCCCGGGTTCGAGGTCGTCGGCATCATGGCGTACGAGGGGCATGTGGCCGGTGTCGGGGACGCGGTGGCGGGCCGGCCGCTGCGCTCGCGTGCCGTGCGGCTGATGCAGGCCGCGGCCCGCCGGGAGCTGGCCGAGCGGCGCGCCGCGGTGGTGCGTGCGGTCCGGGCCGTGGTGCCCGGCCTGGAGTTCGTCAACGGCGGTGGCACGGGCAGCGTGCAGCACACCGCCGCGGAGGAGGCGGTCACGGAGATCGCCGCCGGATCGGGACTGTACGTGCCGCGGCTGTTCGACAACTACACGTCGTTCCGGGGCCGTCCGGCGGCCCTGTTCGCCGAGCCCGTCGTACGGCGCCCCGGGGTCGGGGTCGTGACCGTGCTCGGCGGGGGCTACCCGGCCTCCGGTGCGGCCGGGAGGGACCGGCTGCCGGTGCCCTACCTCCCCGAGGGGCTGCGCTACGACCCCCAGGAGGGCGCCGGCGAGGTGCAGACGCCGCTGCTCGGCACGCCCGCCGACGACCTGCTCATCGGCGACAAGGTGTGGTTCCGGCACGCCAAGGCCGGTGAGCTGTGCGAGCGGTTCGACACCCTGCACCTGGTGGAGGGGGACGCGGTGACGGCGACGGTGCCGACGTACCGGGGCGAGGGCCACGCCTTCCTGTAGCGCGGCCCGGCGGCTCAGTCCGTCGGGCCGATGCCGCTGCCCACGCCGCCGCCCGTGTCCGCGTCGCCGACGGGGCGGATGCCGTCGGTGATCTCGTCCATCGTGGCGAGCGGCGGTCCCTCCTCGCCCGCGTCGAAGACGTAGCGGACGAGGATCGGGGACTCGGTGCCGACGGTGGAGGGGAAGACCAGCGACTGCACGTAGCCGCCGGGGCCCTTCGCCGTCGTCACCCGCCAGCGCACGTAGTACCCGGCGCGTCCGGCGACCGCGACCGGCCCGGCGCCGACCCGCTCGTGGGACTCGATGCCGCCGAAGGGTTTGCCGCCGGCCGGGTCGCGGTCGTAGGCGTCGTCGGCCGCGTCCTCGATGTCCTGCTCCGCGAGGGCCTTCGGGGAGGACTCGGCCTTGCCCGTGACGGTGCGGGAGATGACCAGGCCGTGCCGGCAGACGCCGCCGTCGCCGGGGCAGTCGTAGGTGCCGTCGGTGGTCATCATGACGTCGTCCTCGGCGACGTACCGGGGCCGCACCCAGCCGTCGGGGAGCGGGAACGTGATGCCGTTGAGCGGGTCCTCGACCACGGCCGGGTCGTCCGCGGAGGGCCCCGAAGGGGGCGGCGAGGGAGTCGGTGCGGTGCTGACCGGCGCCGGGTCGGTGGCCGGGGACGAGACCGGCGGCGTCTGCGCCTCGGGTGCGCCGCCGTCGTCCTCGCCGAGGAGGAGGACTCCGCCGACGATTGCCGCGACCAGCACGGCCGCGGCGGTGGTGAGGGCGACCGCCTTCGCACGGCCGGTACCGCCGGCGGGGCGACGCTGCCCGGGGCCGCCCGCGTAGGGCGGCAGGGGCGACGGCGGCGGCGCTTGAGGGGCCGCGTACCCGGCGGCGCCGGGCACGCGCCGGTGCTCCGTCCAGGCCGATCCGTCCCACCAGCGTTCCTGGTGCGGGGCCGACGGATCGGGGTACCAGCCGGGCGGCGGCGACATGCTCATCCCGGCACTGTAGGACGCCGCCCGCGCCCGGCTACAGCGGTGTGACGTACGCCCCGGAGATGCCGCCGTCCACCAGGAAGTCGGTGGCGTTCACGAACGAGGAGTCGTCGCTGGCCAGGAAGGCGACGGCGGCGGCGATCTCCTCCGCCTCGGCGAACCGGCCGAGCGGGATGTGCACCAGGCGGCGCGCGGCCCGCTCCGGGTCCTTGGCGAACAGCTCCTGCAGCAGGGGGGTGTTGACCGGGCCGGGGCACAGGGCGTTGACGCGGATGCCCTCCCGCGCGAACTGCACGCCCAGCTCCCGGGACATGGCGAGGACGCCGCCCTTGGAGGCGGTGTAAGAGATCTGGCTGGTGGCGGCGCCCATCCGCGCGACGAAGGACGCGGTGTTGATGATCGAGCCCCGGCCCTGGCGCCGCATGTAGGGGATGGCGGCCTTGCAGCACAGGTAGACGGAGGTGAGGTTGACCTCCTGGACGCGCTTCCACGCCTCCAGGCCGGTCTCCAGGATGGAGTCGTCGTCCGGCGGCGAGATGCCCGCGTTGTTGAACGCGACGTCGACGCTGCCGTAGGTGTCGTACGCCGTCCTGAACAGCGCCTCCACCTGCTCCGGGTCGGTGACGTCGGCCTTGACGAAGGTGCCGCCGGTCTCCTCGGCCGCCGCCTTGCCCCGGGTCTCGTCCACGTCGCCGCACACGACGTGGGCGCCCTCGGAGGCGAGCCGGCGGGCGGTCGCGAGGCCGATGCCGCTGCCCGCTCCGGTGACGACGGCGGTGCGGTCCACGAGCCTGCGGCAGACGATGTCTTCGCTCACTGTGCGGGGTCCTCCGTGCTCGACGGGATGTCACTGATGAAGACGTTCTTGGTCTCGGTGAAGGCGGTCAGCGCGTCCGGCCCCAGTTCCCGGCCGAGGCCCGACTGCTTGAAGCCGCCGAACGGCGTCCAGTAGCGCACGCTGGAGTGGGAGTTGACCGACAGGTTCCCGGCACGCACCGCGCTCGACACGCGCAGGGCGCGGCCGACGTCCCGGGTCCACAGCGAGCCGGAGAGGCCGTAGTCGGTGGCGTTGGCCAGGCGCACCGCGTCGGCCTCGTCGTCGAAGGGCAGAACGACGGCGACGGGCCCGAAGACCTCCTCGACGGACACGGGCGCGTGCGCGTCGACGCCGGTGAGGACGGTGGGCGGGAACCAGAATCCGGGCCCGCCCTCGGGTGCCTTGCCGCGGATGCCGTCGGCGTCGTCGGGGACGTAGGAGCGGACGCGGTCCAGCTGGGCGCGGGAGATGAGCGGGCCCATGTCGGTGCTCTCGTCGGCCGGGTCGCCGACGCGGACCGACTCGATCGCGGGGGCCAGGAGGGTGAGGAAGCGGTCGTACACCGTGCGCTGGACGAGGATGCGGGTGCGGGCGCAGCAGTCCTGGCCGGAGTTGTCCAGGAAGGACATGGGGGTGGCGGCCGCGGCGGCCTCCAGGTCGGCGTCGGCGAAGACGATGTTGGGGCTCTTGCCGCCGAGTTCGAGGGTGACGGGCTTGAGGAGGGCCGCGCCCTTGGCGGCGACCTGCCGGCCCACGGCCGTCGACCCGGTGAAGACGACCTTCGCGACGCCCCGGTGCTCGACCAGCGCGTCGCCCGCGACCGGCCCCAGTCCCGGCAGCACCTGGAACAGTCCTTCGGGAAGACCCGCATCCAGGGCGAGTGAGGCCAGGCGGAGCGCGGTCAGCGGGGTCGTCTCGGCGGGCTTGAGGAGGACCGCGTTGCCCGCCGCCAGCGCCGGTGCCGTGCCCCAGGCCGCGATCGGCATCGGGAAGTTCCAGGGGGCGATGACACCGACCACGCCGAGCGGTTCCAGGAACGTCACGTCCAGGCCGCCGGCGACCGGGATCTGCCGGCCGGTGAGCCGCTCCACTCCCCCGGCGGCGTAGTCGAGCAGGTCGCGGACGTTGCCGGCCTCCCAGCGGGCGTTGCCGAGGGTGTGCCCGGCCTCCGTGACCTCCAGCCGGGCCAGTTCCTCCAGGTGGTCGTCGACGGCGGCGGCGAAGCGGCGCAGCAGCCGGGCCCGGTCGCCGGGGGCGAGGGCGGCCCAGGCGGTCTGCGCCCGCGCGGCCCGTACGACGGCGGCGTCCACGTCGGCCGCGGAGGCGGCGGGGACGGTGGCGACGACCTCTTCGGTGGCGGGGTTCAGTACCCGTAGTTCATGCGGCTCGTGGGGCGAGTGGGGCGAGTGGGACAAGGGGGCCTCACATGCGTTCGAAGGAGCGGCGCAGTTCCCAGTCGGTGACGGCGGCGTCGTAGGCGTCGAGTTCGACGTGGGCCATGTTGCGGTAGTGGGCGACCACCTCGTCGCCGAAGGCGGCCTTGGCGAGGGTGCTGTTCTCCCACAGCTCGGCGGCCTCGCGCAGCGTGGTGGGGACGTGTTCGAAGCCGGCGGCGTAGGCGTTGCCGGGGCAGGGCTCGGGCAGCTCCAGCCGCTGTTCGAGGCCGTGCAGGCCGGCCGCCACCATGCCGGCCACCGCGAGGTACGGGTTGACGTCGCCGCCGGGGAGCCGGTTCTCGAAGCGCAGCGAGCGGCCGTGGCCGACGACCCGCAGGGCGCAGGTGCGGTTGTCGTGGCCCCAGGCGACGGCGGTCGGGGCGAAGGAGCCGGGCTGGAAGCGCTTGTAGGAGTTGATGTGCGGGGCGTAGAGGAGGGAGAACTCGCGCAGCGCCACGAGTTGTCCGGCGAGGAAGTGCCGCATGACCTCGGACATGCCGGGGCCGTCGGCCATGACGCTGCGTCCGTCGGCGTCGGCGAGGGAGAGGTGGATGTGGCAGGAGTTGCCCTCGCGTTCGTTGTACTTGGCCATGAAGGTGAGGGACATGCCCTCCTGGGCGGCGATCTCCTTGGCGCCGGTCTTGTAGACCGCGTGCTGGTCGCAGGTGACCAGGGCCTCGTCGTAGCGGAAGGCGATCTCGTGCTGGCCGGGGTTGCACTCGCCCTTGGCGGACTCGACGGTGAGACCGGCGCCGGCCATCTCGTTGCGGATGCGGCGCAGCAGGGGTTCGACGCGGCCGGTGCCGAGGACGGAGTAGTCGACGTTGTACTGGTTGGCCGGGGTCAGACCGCGGTAGTTCGCGTCCCAGGCCTGTTCGTAGGTGTCCCGGAAGACGATGAACTCCAGCTCGGTGCCGGCCTGCGCGGTGAGGCCGTGTTCGGCGAGGCGCTCCAGCTGGCGGCGCAGGATCCGGCGGGGCGCGGCGAGCACCGGGGAGCCGTCCTCCCAGGCCAGGTCGGCGACGGCCAGCGCGGTGCCCTCGTGCCACGGCAGGCGGCGCAGGGTGGCCAGGTCGGCGTGCATGGCGAAGTCGCCGTAGCCGCGGTCCCAGGAGGACATCGCGTAGCCGTCGACGGTGTTCATGTCGGCGTCGACGGCGAGGAGGTAGTTGCAGCCCTCGGTGCCGTGCCGGAGGACCTCGTCGAGGAAGAAGCGCGCGGCGAACCGTTTGCCCTGGAGGCGGCCCTGCATGTCCGGGAAGGCCAGGACGACGGTGTCGATGTCACCGGCGGCGACGAGCGCGTGCAGTTCCTCGACCGCGAGCGGGGGTGTGCGGTCTGCTGCCACGGGGGGAGCCTCCTTCGGCCGGGAGCCATAAGGTATTGCCGGGGACCATTGCTTGGAAAGGGGGCGCGGCCGCATGCCGGAGGAAAGCCCGGGGAGCGTGACGGACCGGCTCGCGCCGGTGCTGCGGCCGGTGCGGGCCGGCAACGGGTTCGAGGAGGCGCTGGAGCAGATCCTCCAGGTCGTCAGGCTGGGCCTGGTGTCCGGTGGTGAGCGGCTGCCCGCCGAGCGGGAGCTCGCGGAGCGGCTGGGGATCAGCCGGGTGACGCTGCGCGAGGTGCTGCGGGTGCTCCAGGACCAGGGGTTGGTGGAGGCGCGGCGGGGGCGGTACGGCGGGACGTTCGTGCTGGCGCGGGCCGACGCGGGCGGCGAGGACGAACTGCGGCGCCGGGTCGCCGGGGTCGACCTCGAGGACGTACTGCGCTTCCGGGAGGTGCTGGAGGTGGGCGCGGCCGGGCTGTGCGCGGCGCACGGGCTGACCGGTGCTCAGGCGGCGCGGCTGCGGGCGGCGCTGGCCGGCACGCGGGAGGCGCCGCTGGCGGAGTACCGGCGGCTGGACACGATGCTGCACCTCACCCTGGCGGAGCTGTGCGGTTCGCCCGCGCTGGCCGCCCAGTACGCGGCGGTCCGGGCCACCCTGAACGACCTGCTGGACTGCATCCCGCTGCTGGTGCGCAACCTGGAGCACTCCCAGCGCCAGCACGCGGCGCTGGTGGAGGCGGTGCTGGACGGGGACGCGGACGGGGCGCGGGAGATCACGCGGGAGCACTGCGCGGGGACGGCGGCGCTGCTGCGCGGGTTCCTGGCGTGAGGCGGGCGGGCGTCTTGCCTCGGAAGCCTGCCCCGGCAAAGGTATGCCTACGGTCCATTGCGGGTAGGGCGCGGGAGGTCGGACGATGGCGGACAGGCCGCTGATCGGCGTCAGTACGTATCTGGAGTCCGGGGCGCGCTGGGGCGTGTGGGAGCTGGAGGCGGCGCTGCTGCCCGCCGGGTATCCGCGGCTCGTGCAGCGGGCGGGCGGACTGGCCGCGATGCTCCCGCCGGACGCGCCGGAGCACGCCGCCGCCACGGTCGCCCGCCTCGACGGGCTGGTGATCGCGGGCGGCCCGGACGTGGAACCGGTCCGCTACGGCGCCGAACCCGATCCGCGCACCGGCCCGCCCGCCCGGGCCCGGGACACCTGGGAACTGGCGCTCATCGAGGCGGCCCTGGCCGCGCGCGTCCCCCTGCTGGGCGTCTGCCGGGGCATGCAGCTGCTCAACGTCGCGCTCGGCGGCACCCTCGTCCAGCACATCGACGGGCACGCCGAGGTGGTGGGCGTCTTCGGCGGTCACCCGGTCGCTCCGGTGCCCGGGACGCTGTACGCCGGTGTCGTGCCGGAGGAGGTGTTCGTGCCCACGTACCACCACCAGGCGGTGGACCGGCTCGGGGCGGGGCTGGTCCCCTCGGCCCACGCGGCGGACGGCACGGTGGAGGCCCTGGAGCTGCCGTCCGGCCCCGGTTGGGTCCTCGGGGTGCAGTGGCACCCGGAGATGGGCGAGGACGTACGGGTGATGCGGGCGCTGGTGGAGGCGGCGGGCGGGGCCTGAGCCGCCTCCGCTGCCGGCGGGAGGCGGCGAGGTGGGGCCGGCACCGCCCCCGCTCCGCGGCCGACGGAGACTCGCGCGGGTGCCCGGCACCGGCGTGCGCCCCGCAGCCCGGCAGCCATGCGCCCGGGTCGAGGACGGGCCCCGCGGCCCTACGCCCGGGTCAGGGACAGGAGCCGGCGGGCCGGGCCCGTCGGGCGGTGGCCCGTGGGCCACACCGCGCGCAGGTCGCGGGCCAGGGCGACGTCCGCGACCGGCACGCTGACCAGGCGCCGGGTGCTCAGCTCCTCGCCGACGGCGAGTTCGCTGAGGACGGAGGGACCGGCGCCGCTCACGGCGGCGGCCTTCACGGCGGTGGTCGACGAGAGTTCGATCAGGGGGCGGGCCAGGCCGCCCAGGGCCGCGTCCAGGACCTGCCGGGTGCCCGAGCCCTTCTCCCGCAGGATCAGCGGGGTCGCCGCCAGCTCCGCCGCCTCGAGCGGACGCCGGCGCCGGGTCCACGGGTGGCCCGGTGCCGCCACGACGATGAGCCGGTCGTGGGCGATGACCGCGGAGTCGAGGCCCGTCGGGACGCTCACCCCCTCCACGAAGCCCAGGTCGGCCTCGCCGGCCAGCAGGCGCTCCGCCACCGCCGTCGAGTTGCCGGCGAGCAGCGACACCGCGGTGTCCGGCAGTTGGGCGCGCAGCGCGACCAGCCAGCCCGGCAGCAGGTACTCGGCGATCGTCATGCTCGCCGCCACCCGCAGCCGCGAGTCCCGCCGGTCCCGCAGCGCCTGCGCGCCCGCGTCGAACGCCTCGGCCGCCTCCACGATCCGGCGCGCCCAGTCCGTGACGAGCGCGCCGGCGTCGGTGAGCCGGGAACCGCGCGGCGAGCGGTCGACCAGGGCGACCCCCAGCTGACGTTCCATCGAGCGGACGCGGCTGCTGGCGGCCGGCTGGGTGATGCCCAGCTCGCGTGCCGCCCCGCCGAGGCTGCCCAGGCGAGCCACCGCCAGCAGCAGCTCCAGGGCCCCGAGATCCGGTACCCGGTGGGCCAGTGAGCCCGTCACATGCCGCCCCCGTGCGTCCTGCGCGCCCTCCGTGTCGCCCGTACCGTTCGTACCGCCCGCACTGCTGCTCATAACCCCAGCTTATGCCCTCATAGGGACATGGTCCCTGGTCAGAGGCTTCGGCCCCCGGGACGGTGGACGCATGGTCACCGCAGCCCAGCCCCTGTCGTCCGCCTCCGTCCCGGCCCGGCGCGTCCCGGCGGTCCGTCACCTCGGGCCCAACTGGTACGCCTGCGTCATGGGCACCGCAATCGTCGGCACCGCGGGAGCCGCGCTCCCCCGGCACGTACCCGGGCTGCGGACCGCGTGCACCACCGTATGGGCACTGTCCCTGGTCCTGCTGGCGGCCCTCCTGGTGGCCCGCTCGCTGCACTGGGTCCACCACCGCGACCAGGCCCGCGCCCATCTGCTCGACCCGGCGGCGGCCCCGTTCTACGGCTGTCTGTCGATGGCCCTGCTGGCGGTCGGCGGCGGCGCCGTGACCGTCGGCCGGGACTGGATCGGCACCTCGGCCGCGGTGGCGCTGGACACCGTGCTGTTCACCGCCGGTACGGCCGTCGGACTGGCGGCGGCGGTCGCCGTGCCGTACCTGATGGCCGTACGGCACCGGATCGAGCCGGGACAGGCCAGTCCCGTCTGGCTGCTGCCGCTGGTCGCGCCGATGGTGTCCGCGGCCGTGGGGCCGCTGCTGGTGCCGCACCTCCCGCCGGGGCAGCCCCGCGAGACGCTGCTGCTCGCCTGTGTCGCGATGTTCGGGGTGAGCCTGCTCGCGACCCTGGTGACCCTGCCGGTGATCTTCGGCCGGCTGCTCACCGGCGGCCCGCTGCCGCTCGCGCTCACCCCGTCGCTGTTCCTGGTGCTGGGCCCGCTCGGGCAGTCGACGACGGCCGTCGGGAAGTTCGCGGATGTCGCCCCGGGGGTCGTGCCGGGCCCGTACGCGGAGGGTTTCGGGGTGCTCGCCGTCCTGTACGGCGTGCCGGTGATGGGCTTCGCGCTGATGTGGCTGTGCCTCGCCGTCGCGCACGTCGTGCGGGCGCGGCGGGAGGGCATGGGCTTCTCGATGACCTGGTGGTCGTTCACCTTCCCGGTGGGCACCTGTGTCACCGGCGCCGAGGCACTGGCCCGGCACACGGGGCTCGCCGCCTACGACGCGCTCACCGTCGTCCTGTACGCCGTCCTCGTCGCCGCCTGGGCCGTCGCCGCCGTGCACACCGCGCGCGGCCTGTTCAGCGGCGCGCTGCTCGCAGGGCCGCGCCCAGCACCCGGGGCGCCTCGGCCAGCGACGGCCCGTACCACGTGAGGCTCCGCCCGTCGACGAGGGCGCAGGGCAGGCCGGGGAACGCCTCCGGGCCGTCGTCGGCGGTGAAGCGGTACGGCTCGTCCGGCAGGACCACGAGGTCCGGGCGGGCCGCCCGCATTTCCTCGACGGGGATTTTCGGGTAACGCTCGGTGTGAGCGGCGTACAGGTGGTCGACGCCGAGGCGGGCCAGTACGTCGCCGGCGAAGGTGTCGCGGCCCAGGACCATCCAGGGCCGGCGCCAGATGGGTACGACGGCCGTGGTGCGCCGCCCGGGGCGGGGCAGGGCGGACCAGGCGGCCTCCGCCTCGTCCAGCCACCGCGGTCGGGCCGGTGCCCCGCAGGCGGTGAGCACCCGGTCCAGTTCGGTGAAGGCCTGCGCCACCGTGCGCACCTCGGTCACCAGCACCTCGACGCCCGCCGCGCGCAGGGCGTCCAGGTCGGGGGCGCGGTTCTCCTCCTCGTTGGCGACCACCAGGTCGGGTGCGAGGGCGAGGACGCGGTCGGTCTTCGGGTTCTTCGTGCCGCCGACGCGCACGACGTCCAGGTCCGCCGGGTGCGTGCACCAGTCGGTGGCTCCGGCCAGGGCGCCCGGGACCGTGCGGGCCACGGCCTCGGTCAGCGACGGCACGAGGGAGACGACCCTCACCCGCGCGTCCTTTCCGGCGTGGCGTTCACCGGCGGGGTCCTCCCCGTACCGCCTCGATGTGCTCGGCGACGGCGACCACGATCAGCCGGGTGTCGGGCACCGTGGCCCGCCAGCGGTGCCGCACCCCGCCGGTCAGGTACAGCGTGTCGCCGCGTCCGAGCCGGTAGGCGCGGCCCTCGGCCTCGATCTCCACGGCGCCCTCGGCGACGAACATCAACTGGTCGTTGCGGTACTGCAGTTCACGGCCCGCGTCGTGGTCGCCGGTGAACTCCGAGGCGTGCATCTGGTGGTGTCCGCGCACCAGCGAGCGCACCCTGGGCGCCAGCTCCGGGTCGGGATCCTCGGCCCGGACCACGTCCACGCTGCACGCGGGGTCGGCGGCGGCGAGCAGTTCGACGGCGGTGGTGCGCAGCGCGTCGGCCACCTTCTCCAGGGAGCTCTGGCTGGGCCGCGCCCGGTCGTTCTCGATCTGGCTCAGGAAGGGCACGGACAGGCCGCTGCGCTCGGAGACGACGGCGAGGGTGAGTTCCAGGGACCGGCGCCGCCGCCGTACGGCCGCGCCCACCCGCAGCTGCTGATCTTTGTGGTCGCCCATCGCTCCGGCTCCCTCCTTCACCCGTCGTCGCACCGTCGCGGTGCCCCGGTGCGGGCGCCGTCTCCCTGATGAGTTCTCTGCACCCTACGCATGTTCGGCAAACCGTTTCATGCGGCCGTCACATCGATGTCACGGTGCGGTGGCCGCGACCTCACGTTTCTCGCCATCCCTCGGGCCTCCCGTCCGCCCTGCCGGACGCCTTACCGGTTCAAGGCCCGGACGGTCCCGCATGTTCCCGCCAGCCTCTCCCGCCCCGGTGGAGCGAGGCTCGGGCGGTCGGTTGGCGCTCCGTGGTTGACCGAATCCTTACCGTGTCCCGGCCGCACGTCAAAGGGGTGGGCCCGGAACGCGTCTTCGAAGCGAAGCGTGTCCCGGGCCCACCCCCGTGGCGGGCGGGCCCCACCCCCGTGGCGGCCGGTACGGCGAGGCCGTACCGGTGCCGTCACGGTCGTACTACTGAGGGGTCATCCGGCCGACCATGTCCGGGTGCTCCTCGAGCCAGGCGGCCACGGCTTCCTCCTCGTGACCCTGGCCGCGGTCCTTGATCTCCGCCTCCAGGGTGCCGAGCTCGTCCTCGCTCATGCGGAAGTTCTTGATCCACTCGGTGAGCTGCGGGTACTGCTCGGGGAACGCCTTGCTGGAGATGGTGTGGATCGTGTTGTTCGCGCCGAAGGACTTCTTCGGGTCCTTCAGCTTGGTCAGCTCGTACTCGCTGTACGCCCAGTGCGGGGACCAGAGCGTGACCGCGACCGGCTCCTTCTTGGCCAGCGCGCGCTTGAGCTCGGCCAGCATCGCCGGCGTGGAGCCGTCGACGACCTCGTACTCGTCCTGGAGGCCGTAGGCCGGCATGACGTCGTTCTTGACCAGCTGCATCTGACCGGTGCCGGGCTCGATGCCGATGATCTTGCCGTCGAAGAGGTCGGCCTTGCCCTTGAGGTCCTCGAGGGACTTGACGTCCTTCACGTACGAGGGGACGGCGATCTCCAAGGACGTCGGCTCGTACCAGGTGCCCAGGTCGGTGAGGTTGTTCTTGTGCTTGTCCCAGTAGTTCTTCTGGGCGTGCGGCAGCCAGGCGTCGAAGTTGAGGTCCAGGTCGCCGGTGGCCAGGCCGGTGTAGACCGGTCCGACGTCCATCTGCTTCAGGTTCAGCTTGTAGCCGCGCCGCTCCAGGACGTTCTTCCACAGGTAGGTGACGGCGACGTCCTCCTCCCACGGGAACCAGGCGACGTCCAGCGGACGCTTGGCCTCGGCCGGGGTGGCGCCGGAGCCGCCCTCGACCGGGGCGAGCTTGTCGACGAGGCCCGGGTTGGCCTTCAGCCAGGTGCGCACGGCCTCCTGCTGCTTGCCCTTGCCGGACTTGTTGATCTCGGCCTCGAGGCTGGTGAGCTGCTTCTCGGTGAGCTTGAAGTCCTTCATCCACCGGGCGGCGGTGGGATCGTCGGCGGCGAAGCCCTTGCGGGAGAGCGTGTGCACGCCGTCGCCCTTGCCCCAGGCGCCCTCGGGGTCCTTCAGCTTCTTCAGGTCGTAGTCGTTGTACGCCCAGTGCGGGGACCAGAGCGTGACGACGATGGGCTCCTTCTTGCTCATCGCCCTCTTCAGCTCGGCCAGCATCGCCGGGGTGGAGCTGTCGACGACCTTGTACTCGTCCTCCAGGCCGTAGGCGCCCATGACCTTGCTCTTCAGCAGGGCCATCTCACCGGCGCTGGACTCGATGCCGGTGATCTTGCCCTTGAACAGGTCGGCCTTGCCCTTGAGGTCCGCCAGCGTGTTGACGTCCTTCATGTAGGCGGGGACGGTCAGCTCCAGCGACGTCTCGTCGTACCAGGAGCCGAGGTCGTCGAGCCGGTCGCCGTACTTCTTCCAGTACTGCTCGTGGGTGGTCGGCAGCCAGGCGTTGGTGACGATGTCGATGTCGCCCTGGGCCAGGGAGGTGTAGAGCGGCCCGGCGTCGAACTGCTTGGCCTCCGCCTCGTAGCCGCGCTGTTCGAGGATCTCCTTCCACAGGAACGTGGAGGCGACGCCCTCGTCCCACGGGACGTAGCCGAGGGTGATCTTCTTGCCCTGGCCGACGTTCTTGCCGTTCGCGACGGTCTCGGTGTCGCCGGAGCCGCCGAACATGCCCATGCCGCCGGCCACGAGGCCGAGGATGACGACGCCGATGACGGCGACCTGCGGGCGGGGCCGGTAGGACCAGATCTTCATGCCGCCCATGCTGCGGGCCTTGGCGGCGGCGCGGCGGCCGAGCGGCGAGACCTGGGTGCCCAGGGCGCTGGTCATGCGGTCCAGGTAGATCGCGAGGATCACGATGGCGACACCGGACTCGGAGCCGAGGCCGACGTTGAGCTGGCCGATGGCCTCGTTGACGTCGCCGCCCAGGCCGCCCGTGCCGACCATGCCGGCGATCGCGGCCATGGACAGGCCGAGCATGATGACCTGGTTGACGCCCGCCATCACCGTGGGCAGAGCCAGCGGCAGCTGGACGCGCAGCAGGGTGTTGCGGGGGGAGGTGCCGAAGGCCTCGGCGGCCTCGACCAGTTCCTTGTCGACCTGGCGGATGCCCAGCTCGGTCATGCGCACGCCCGGGGCGAGCGCGAAGATCAGGGTGGCGACGATGCCCGCGGAGGCACCGGTGCCGAAGAACAGGATCGCCGGGATGAGGTAGATCATCGCGGGCAGCGTCTGCATGAAGTCCAGCACGGGCCGGACGATGCCGCTGACCCGGTCGGAGCGGGCCGCCCAGATGCCGACGGGCACCGCGACGACCAGCGCGATGATGGTCGCGACGAGCACCAGCGCCAGGGTGATCATCGCGTTCTCCCACAGCTCCATGGAGACGATGAACGCGAATCCGAGGAAGGTGAGAACACCGGCGAGCGTGCCGCGCAGCCAGAAGGCGATGACCGCGAAGATGCCGACGAGGAGGAGCGGTTCGGGCGCCTGGAGAACGGCGTTGATGCCGTCGTAGGTGCCGGTGAAGACGGTCTTGAGGAAGTCGAAGAGCCACGCGACGTGTTCGAGCAGCCAGTCGACGGCCTCGTTGACCCAGTCGCCGAGCGGAATCCTAGGCACGGGTCATCACCTTCTCGCCGCCCTTGTCGCGCGGGGAGTCGCAGGTACCGGCCTCGCCCTGCTCGTCGCCCAGGAAGCCGATGAGGCGGCGGGAGGGAACCACGCCCACGAGGTCGCCGTCGCCGTCGAGCACCGCGACGGGGTGGGGCACGCGGGTGCTGATCGCGCACAGCTCGGTGAACGGGGTGGCGGGCGTCGCCGTCTCGCAGGCGCAGTCGGCCTCGTCGCCGCGCAGTTCCGTGTCCATGACGGCACCGGCGGTGAGCACGCGGGAGCGGTCGACGTCCTGGGTGAAGGAGGCGACGTACTCGTTGGCGGGACGTATGAGGATGTCCTGCGCGGTGCCTATCTGCACGATCCGGCCGTCCCGCATGACGGCGATGCGGTCGCCCAGGCGCATGGCCTCGTTGAGGTCGTGGGTGATGAAGACGATGGTCTTCTTCAGGGTCTTCTGCAGCTCGATCAGCTGGTCCTGCATGTCGCGGCGGATCAGCGGGTCGAGGGCGCTGAAGGACTCGTCCATCAGCAGCAGGTCGGCGTCGGTGGCGAGCGCGCGGGCCAGGCCCACGCGCTGCTGCATGCCGCCGGACAGCTCGTCCGGCCAGGACTTCTCCCAGCCGGCCAGGCCGCACAGGGCGAGCGCCTCGTCGGCGCGGCGTTCGCGCTCGGCGCGGGGCACGCCCTGCACTTCAAGACCGTAGGCAGCGTTGTCACGGACGCTGCGGTGCGGGAAGAGGGCGAAGTGCTGGAAGACCATGCTGATCTTCCGGGAGCGGACCTCGCGCAGCCGGCGTCCGCTGATCTCGGTGAGGTCCTCACCACCGAAACGGACGTGCCCGGCGGTCGGCTCCAGCAGACCGTTGAGCATGCGCAGCAGCGTGGACTTGCCGGACCCGGACAGCCCCATGACCACGAAGATCTCGCCGGGCTCCACGGTGAAGGACGCGTCGATGACGGCGGCCGTGGTGCCGCCGGCGTGCAGTTCCTTCCGGTCGGTTCCCTGGCGCAGTCGTTCGACTGCCTGGTCCGGTTTTCTGCCGAAGACCTTGTACAGGTTCTCGGCCTCTAGCCTCGCTGACACGCTTACCTCTTGGATCGGGGGCAGGGACAGGGGCGTGAAAACTCGCTCATGCGCAGACTCGTCGAGCGAGGGATCGTCGATACGAAGACTCGCTAACAGTTGAATGCATCAACCAGCTTCGGCCCGGCTGCGCGCCTGCCCCGATCCTTATGGGGCAAACATTTAAGTGATCCAGTTCACACACCCTCCATCACTCGCCCACACTCACTGCGGCATGATGCGAGGCGTGACCGGACGACTGATGCTTCTCGACACCGCCTCCCTCTACTTCCGCGCCTACTTCGGCGTGCCGGACTCCGTGAAGGCACCCGACGGCACGCCCGTGAACGCCGTGCGCGGACTCCTCGACTTCATCGACCGCCTGGTGAAGGACCACCGGCCCGACCACCTGGTCGCCTGCATGGACGCCGACTGGCGACCGCGGTGGCGGGTGGAGCTGATCCCCACCTACAAGGCGCACCGCGTCGCCGAGGAGCAGGCGTCGGGCCCCGACACCGAGGAGGTCCCCGACACCCTCTCGCCGCAGGTCCCGGTCATCGAGGCCGTCCTCGACGCGCTCGGCATCGCCCGCGTCGGCGTCCCGGAGTACGAGGCGGACGACGTGATCGGCACCTACACCGCGCGGGCCGCGGGCCCGGTCGACATCGTCACCGGCGACCGGGACCTCTACCAGCTCGTGGACGACGCGCGGGGCGTGCGCGTGCTGTACCCCCTCAAGGGCGTCGGCACCCTCGCCCTCACCGACGAGGCCGCACTGCGGGAGAAGTACGGCGTCGACGGGCGCGGGTACGCCGACCTGGCGCTGCTGCGGGGCGACCCCAGCGACGGCCTGCCGGGCGTGGCGGGCATCGGCGAGAAGACGGCGGCCAAACTGCTCGCCGAGTTCGGGGACCTGGCCGGGATCCAGGCCGCCGTCCACGACCCCCGGGCGAAGCTCACGCCCTCGCAGCGCAAGCGGCTGACCGAGGCCGAGCCGTACCTCGCGGTCGCCCCGAAGGTGGTCCGGGTCGCCGACGACGTCCCGCTGCCGGACGTCGACACCGCGCTGCCGCGCGCGCCGCGCGACGCAGCGGCGCTGGACGGGCTGGCGGCGCGCTGGGGACTGGGCGGCTCCCTCCAGCGGCTGCTGGCGACACTCGCCGCCTGAGCGGTGCCGTACGGGGCGGGCGGTGCCGGACGCGGTGAATCGGAGTCCCGAGGAGGGGAAGCCGTACCTTGCGTGCGGGTGGGGGCTTTGAGCCCCTCGCACATGACGCGACAACCGGGACGGGGATGCTAACTTAGGTAAACCTAACTCAGGGAGCCCTCACGCAGGGAGCAGGGAGGCCGTCATGGCAGACCGTCCGGGACGCAAGCCGCGCAAGCCGCACACCGCGCAGGTCGTGCGCACCGAGCGGCTCACCCCGCACATGCAGCGTGTGGTGCTCGGCGGCGAGGAGCTCTCCGCCTTCTCGGCGGACACCTGCACCGATCACTACGTGAAGCTGCTGTTCCCGCCCAAGGGCGTGACCTATCCGGAGCCCTTCGACATGGAACGCGTCCGTGAGGAGTTCCCGCGCGAGCAGTGGCCGGTGACCCGGACGTACACGGTGCGCCAGTGGGACGCCGAGCACCGCGAGATGACGCTGGACTTCGTGATCCACGGCGACGAGGGGCTGGCCGGGCCCTGGGCGAAGCGCGTCCGGCCGGGCGAGACCGTTCGTTTCCTGGGCCCCGGTGGCGCCTACGCCCCCGACCCCGCCGCCGACTGGCACCTGCTCGCCGGTGACGAGAGCGCGCTGCCGGCGATCGCCCGGTCCCTGGAGGCACTGCCGGACGGCGCCCGCGCCTTCGCCTTCGTCGAGGTGGAGGGGGAGCAGGAGGAGCAGAAGATCGACTCCGACGTGGAGGTGGTCTGGCTGCACCGCGGCGACCGTCCGGTGGGCCAGGCCCTGGTCGAGGCCGTGCGCGGCCTGGACTTCCCCGAGGGCCGGGTGCACGCCTTCGTGCACGGCGAGGCGGCCTGCGTGAAGGAGCTGCGCAGGCTCCTGCGGGTGGAGCGGGAAATCCCGCGCGAGGACCTCTCCATCTCCGGCTACTGGCGCCTCGGCCACAACGAGGACGGCTGGCAGGCGTCGAAGCCGGAGTGGAACGCCCGCATCGAGGCGGAGCAGGAGGGCACGGCCTCGGCTGCGTAGCGCTCCGGGTGCCGCCCCGGTGACACCGGCGCCCGCCTCCCTCGCTCGGGCGCCGCGCACCCGCGCCTGTCAGTCGCCGCGCACCCGCGCGTGCAGGTGCATGTCGTGCCAGCCGTCGGCGTGCAGCCCGGCGCTGCGCTTGGTGCCCTCCAGGGTGAAGCGCGCCTTGGCGGCGACCCGGCAGGAGGCCTCGTTGCCGACGGCGTGGGTCAGTTCCAGGCGCTGGAAGCCGATGTCGTCCAGCGCCCAGCGGGCCAGCGCCTCGGTGGCGCGGGCGGCGACGCCCCGGCCGCGGGCCGCCGCAGTGGTCCAGTAGGCGACCTCGGCCACCCCGTCCTCCAGCAGCACCTGCCGCAGCGCGACCCGGCCGAGCAGCCGGTCGTCGGCCGCGTCGGCGACGGCCCACTGGGCGTTCCGCTCCTGCTGCCAGCACCGCTGCCACTCGGCGATCCAGCCGCGCACCTCCTCCTCGGAGTGGGCGGCCCGGACGTGCCACTGGTGCATCACCGGGTCCTGGAAGGCGGCGTGGACGGCGGGCGCGTCCTCGGCCCGCCACGGGCGCAGCAGCAAGCCGTCGCCGGTGGGGAGTGTGGGCTGCGGGGTACGGGACAGGGTGCCGGCGGGGAGGACGGGACTCGTCAAGTAGGGCATGGGCGCATCCTGCCAACGGGGCCGGCCGACGGCCCAGTGGATTTCCGGGGCAGATCCAGCGGGCTCCCGGACGGGCACACCGGATCCCCGGCACCGTCCACCGGTTTCCCCCCGGGCCTCGGCCCGCCGGTTCCCGGCCCCGGCCCGCCGCCTCGTACGCTGGCAGGCGATGAGACGCCGCACCTCTCCCCCGCCCTCACCCCTCCCCCAGCGCGACGGGATCGACGCGGTGCGGGTGCGGCTGCCCGCGGACGGGCCGTGGGCCACGGTGCGGGACCACCTGACGGAGCGCCTGTCCGGCGCGGGCCCCGGCGTCGTCGACGGCATGTTCGAGGCGGGGTCGTTCGTGAGGGCGGACGGGCGGCCGGTGCCGGGGGACGCTCCGTTCGAACCCGGGATGTTCCTCTGGTTCCACCGGGAGCTGCCCGCCGAGGTGCCGGTGCCCTTCCCGTTGGAGACGGTGTACCGCGACGAGCACATCGTCGTCGTCGACAAGCCGCACTTCCTGGCGACCACCCCGCGCGGCGGGCACGTCACCGAGACCGCGCTCGCCCGGCTCCGCCGCGAGCTGGGCATCCCGTCGCTCGGCGCCGCGCACCGCCTGGACCGGCTCACCGCGGGACTGCTGCTGTTCACGGTGCGCCCCGAGGAGCGGGGCGCGTACCAGGGCCTGTTCCGCGACCGGCTGGTGCGCAAGGCGTACGAGGCCGTCGCCCCGTACGACCCCGCGCTCGCCCTGCCCCGGACCGTACGCAGCCGGATCCTGAAGGAACGCGGCGTCCTGGCCGCCCGCGAGGTCGAGGGTGAGCCGAACGCGGTCAGCCGCGTGGAGCTGATCGAGCACCGCACCGGCCCCGGGCCCGCGCTGGGCCGGTACCGGCTCGTGCCCCGCACCGGACAGACCCACCAACTGCGCGTCCACATGAACGCGCTCGGCCTGCCGATCCTCGGCGACCCCCTCTACCCCGTGGTCGCCCCGCCCGTGCCGCCCGGCGACTTCCGGCGCCCGCTGCAACTGCTGGCGCGGGAGCTCGCGTTCACCGATCCGGTCACGGGGCGCGATCACCTGTTCCGCAGCACCCGGTCCCTGGGCGCCTGGACGGCGTACGCCGACTGGGCGGCGCACGCCGACGTGCCGGACCGTCAGTAGCCGCGCCACCAGAGCAGGAAGCGCTGCCAGGCGCCGCGCGGACGGGGCTGTTGCGGTTCGGACCCCGGCTGGGGCTGCGCGGCCGTGAACGACACGGGCTCCGGCGGGTGCGCGGGGGCCTTCGGTTCCGGGCGCTCCTCCGGGCGCGGGATGCCGACGTGCCAGGCCGTGCGCTGGGCCGGGGCCGGGGCGTGGCTCGGCTGCTGCCTGATGTCCTGCTGCGCCTTGGGCTCGAACCGCACGGGCAGCTCCACCAGATGCCGGGACGCGATCGACGAGCGCCACCTCAGCTCGTCCTCGTCGCAGGCGAGCTGCACGTCGGGCAGCCGCATCAGCAGGGCGTCGATGCCCGCGTCGGCGATGGCCCGCCCGATGTCCTGGCCCGGGCACTCGTGCGGGCCGCCGCCGAAGGCGAGGTGGGCGCGGTTGCCCTGCATGCTCGCCTCCAGGTCGGGGCGGATGCGCGGGTCGACGTTGCCGGGCGCGATGCCGAGCAGCAGCCCGTCGCCCGCGCGGATGCGCTGACCGCCCAGTTCGGTGTCCTGCTTGGCGAAGTAGGCGAAGACGGTGCTGAACGGCGGCTCGTCCCACAGGGACTGCTCGACCGCCTCGTACACGGGCATCTGGCCACCGTTGAGCTGGGCTCGGAAGCCCGGGTGGGTGAGCACCACGCGCAGTACGTTGGAGATGAGGTTGACGGTCGCCTCGTAGGCGGCCAGGAGCACCACCCGCAGGTGTTCCCTGACCTCGTCGTCGGTGAGTCCGGCCGGGTGGGTGACGAGCCGGCCGGCGATGTCGTCCTCGGGGCGGGCCCGGCGCTCGGCGGCGAGCCGGCCCAGGGACTCCATGAGGTAGGCGTGGCTGGCGATCGCGGTGTCGGTGCCCTTGAGCGTGTCCCGCGCCGCCTCCACCATCCGGTCGCTGTACGCGTCCGGCATGCCGAGGAGGTGGCACATCACGCCCATCGGCAGGTGCTCGGCGAACTGGCCGACGAGGTCGGCGCGGCCCTCCTCGCAGAACCGGTTGACGAGGCGCTGGGTGTACCGCTTGATGTGGCGGCGCAGCTCCCGGTAGTCGATGTCGGCCATGGCGCTGGTGACGGCGCCGCGCAGCCGCTTGTGCTCCTCGCCCTCGGCGTGGGAGCAGATGGGCTGCCAGGCGATGTGGGGCATCAGCGGGTGGTCGGGCTTGACCATGCCCTCGTTGAGCGGGGTCCAGATCCTGCTGTCGCGGCAGAACTGGGCGGGTGTGCTCACCATGTGCAGGTTCTCGGCGTGGCCGAGGACCACCCACATCGGTACGTCGTCGTGGAGCAGCGCCGGTGCCACCGGCCCGTGCTGCTCGCGCAGCTTCTCGTACAGCTCGTCCAGGTCGTCGGCCTCGTGCAGCCGGTGCAGTCCGCCCGGCCCGAGGCCGTGCGCGGGGCAGCCGGGTGGTGGTTCGAGCAGGGGGTCGCCCGTTCCGGTGGGGGCGTGGCGTTCAGGCGTCACAGTGTCGCTCCGCAACAGAGGTGTGGGTCAGGAGGGTCGGCGGGCCTCGCCGGGTCAGGTGAGCGCGCCCTTCAAGGCGAGGGAGTGCAGGAAGCGCATCAGGGTCAGCAGGACGTCCCGGCTGGAGGCGCGGCGCCGTACGTCGCAGTCGAGGATGGGGATCTCCTCGGGCAGGTCGAGCGCGGTCCGGAGCTCCGCCATGGGGTAACGGGGTGCGTCGGGGAAGGAGTTGACGGCGACGACGAAGGGCACGCCGCGCTCCTCCAGCCGTCCCATGACGTCGAAGCTGACCTCGAGGCGGCGGGTGTCGACGAGGACGACCGCGCCGAGGGCGCCCTCGAACAGCCCGTTCCACAGGAACCAGAACCGTTCCTGACCGGGCGTGCCGAAGAGGTAGAGGACCAGTTCGTCGGTGATGCTGATGCGGCCGAAGTCCATGGCCACCGTGGTGGCGGTCTTGGAGGCGGAGCCGTAGTTGTCGTCGACCCCGATGCCGGCCTGGGTCATCGTCTCCTCGGTGGTCAGCGGCCTGATCTCGCTGACCGAACCGACCATGGTGGTCTTGCCGACCCCGAAGCCGCCCACGATGACGATCTTCACGGCGGCCTCGGCCGTGTGCGGCAGCCGGTCCTCGGTGCGCGGGCCCGGGATCGTGTCAGAGTTTTTGAAGTCCATGCATCACCGCTTCGAGGAGGTTTCGGTCGGCGACCGTCTTGCGGACGATCGGGGCGCGGGCCTGCACCAGTTCCCTCACCAGCAGGTCGGTGAGCAGCACGGTCACCACGCTGAACGGCAGGCTCAGGTAGGCCGACAGCTCGGCCGCGGACAGGGGCGCCACGCACAGCCGCAGCAGGGCCGCCTCTTCCGGCGTGGCGGACACCGGCGGCTCGGTGCGGGCCACGATCAGCGTCACCAGGTCGATGTCGGCGCGATCGCCGGCTCCTTCCCCGCCGATGACGAACAGCCGCTCGGGGTTGCGGTTCTCGCCTTCCTTGGCCGTGCCGGAGGCGGGTAACGGGGCCGGGTTCCCCTGCCCGGGGGATCGCCGCTGGCGCTGGGGAGGCGTCATACGGTCTGCCCGTTGCGCCTGGCGGGACTGGTCAGGTGCGGTCCGATCCGGGCGACCAGGTCAGCCATGCTGAGCCCCATCCGGCCGGGCTCGCAGCGGACGTCGGAGAGGACCGCGAGGTAGGCGTTGGGGCCGGCGGCCATCAGGTAGAAGTAGCCGCCGTTCATCTCGATCAGGACCATCTTCATGTCGCCGTCGCTGGTCGGGATCTCCTGGGCGACCGCACCCGCGAGGCTCTGCAGGCCCGCGCAGGCGGCGGCGACCCGGTCGGCGGCGTCCGGATCACCGGAGTAGCGGGCGATGCGCAGGCCGTCGGCGGACAGCACCACGATCATCTCGATGCCCGGGACCCCGTCGTAGAGATCCTTGAGCATCCAGTCGAACTTGCCTTGCTGCTCGATCACTTGAGGTTCCCCTCGTCGTCGGCCGGGGCGTGGGCCGGCTCACTGCTGCTGGACTGCTGGTGGGCCTGGGTGATGCCCGGGTGCTGCTTGAGGCCCTCCCAGAAGGCGCCGATCCAGTGCCCCGGCGGGAGTTCCTCGGTCTTCTCGGGTTCGGGTTCCGGGGCGGGCGCCGGGAATCCGTTGCGGGCCCGCTCGGCGACCAGGCGGGCCTCGCGCTCGGCGTCCTCGCGCTCCCACTTGGCCTGTTCGGCGAGGCGCTGGCTGAGCGGCATCTTGACCCGGCTGCGGCGCTGCGGAAGTCCGCCCGCCGTCCACTCGGTGACCTCCGGGACGTCGTCCTCCAGCAGGACGCCCGCCGGGATGCGGGGGCTGGTGGGGCGGCGCTTCTTGGGCCGGCGCTCGGGGCCGGGGAGGGCGTCCGGGCCGGGGGTGGGGATGGAGGTGGCGCCGATGCCGTGGGCGAGGCCGACGCCGGGCTCGGTGGTCATCATCTTGCTGGGCACGATGAGGATGGCCCGGACGCCGCCGTACGCGGAGGCGCGCAGCGAGACGTCCATGCCGAACTGCGTGCACAGCCGGCCGACGACGGACAGGCCCAGGCGCGGGTGCTGGGCGAGGTCCTGTACGTCGGTGCCGCGCTTGGCGTCCTCCAGCAGTCCCTCGATGCGGGCCCGGGACTCCTCGCTGAGGCTGACGCCCGCGTCCTCGATCTCGATGCAGACGCCGCTCTGCACCTCGGTCGCGGTGACGTGCACCTTGGCGCCGGGCGGCGAGTAGCGGGTGGCGTTGTCGAGGAGTTCGGCGGCGGCGTGGATGACCGGCTCGACCGCGGTGCCCTTGATGTTGACCTTGGCGATGGAGGCGAGGTTGATCCGGCCGTACTGCAGGATCCGGGACATGGCGCCGCGCAGCACGCTGTAGAGGGCGACCGGTTCGGGCCACTGGCGGCCGGGCCGGCCGCCGCCGATGACGGAGATCGAGTCGGCGAGGCGGCCGATCAGCGCGGTGCCGTGGTCGATGCGCAGCAGGTCGTCGAAGACCTCGGGGTTGCGCCCGTGGTCCTCCTCCATCTCGCGGAGTTCCTTGTTCTGCTGGTGGACGATCGCCTGGACCCGGCGGGCGATGTCGACGAAGGAACGCTCGGCGGACTCGCGCATGGAGTCCTGGTGGTCGACGATGTCGCACACCATGCGGATCAGCTTGCGCTGGGGCTCGCCGAGTTCGGTGTAGGTGGGGTCGACCTCGCCGAGGCGGCGCATCACCTCATGGGGGGTGCTGCCCGAACGCATGAAGTCCAGTACGTTGGGGATGACTTCGCTCCCCAGCCGGACCATCTCGTCGTAGTGGCTCGCGGCCCGGCGTTCCAAGTACGCGTTGTGACGGGCGTGCTCCTCGCGCATCACCCGCATCGCACGGCCGCGGCGCACCACTTCGACGCCCGCGAGGACCACCAGCAGCGTGGCGAGGGCGCCGCACAGGCCGACGGCGAGCCGGGCCGGTTCCGTCACGAGGGCGACGGCGGCCCCGGTGGCCGCGGCCATCAGTATGGCCGGCAGCAACAGCGTGCGCGCGTAGGGAAGTTCGCGGCGCCCTGGAGGGGAATCAACACTCACCATGTAGGCCCTCTGAAAACGAATCGGCGGGGATGGGGAAGCTTGCAGCGGGGTATCTCTGGGAGTTGTCGGGATCTTCGGCGCCATTGGGAACAAGCGCGCGATTTCACCCCAACTCGGTGCGCTGCGGGCGAGCTTAGTCCGAGCGGATCATCGCCGTGTCATATTCAGCAAGCACCTGAAACGGGCGTGGGGACTGGAGTAGCCTCGGACCCATTTGCACGGTGAGAGATCATTCGAACACACGGCGTGATGGTCAATGACCATACGAAAATCACTCACCGTGATGAGGGAAAGAGAGGCGTGCGTGCGTCCGGCGGCGCCGCTATGCGCGGAGGCCCGGCGGTGGAACCGCCGGGCCTCCGGAAGCGACGGTGACTAGCCCACCGACGAGTAGGCGACCACCCCGCGCAGCAGCCCGTCGACCGCCTTGCGCGCGTTCTTCGGGACCGTCGACCCCTCGCCGGGGGCGGCGGCCGCGATCTGGCCGAGGACGTCGATGACCTGCTTGCACCAGCGCACGAAGTCACCCGCGGGCATCTCCGCCTCGCGCAGCACCTCGTCCAGGCCCTTGCCGGACGCCCACATGTACGCGGCCCAGGCGAAGCCCAGGTCCGGCTCCCGCTGGCCGACGCCCTCGGTCTGGCTGATCCGGAACTCCTCCTCCAGCGCGTCGAGCCGGCCCCAGATGCGGACGGTCTCGCCGAGGGCGGCCTTGGCCTTGCCCGAGGGCACCTTCGGGGCCATCGCGTCGTCGGCGACCCGGGATTCGTAGACCAGCGCCGAGACGCACGCGGCGAGCTCGGCCGGGGACAGGCCCTCCCAGACGCCCTCGCGCAGGCACTCGCTGGCGAGCAGGTCCAGCTCGCCGTAGAGCCGCGCGAGGCGCTTGCCGTGCTCGGTGACCTCGTCGCCGCGCAGGTAGTCCATCTCGGTCAGCAGCGCCACGATCCGGTCGAAGGTGCGGGCGATGGTGTTCGTCCGGCCCTCGATACGGCGCTCCAGCTGCGAGGTGTCGCGCAGCAGCCGGTGGTAGCGCTCGGCCCAGCGGGCGTGGTCCTCGCGGTCGTCGCAGCCGTGGCAGGGGTGGGCGCGGATGGCCTTGCGCAGCCGGGCGACCTCCCGGTCGTCGGCGGCCTGGGAGCGCTTCTTGCGGGCCCGCTCCGGCGGGATGTGCCCGGCCTTGGTCCGCAGCGCGGAGGCGAGGTCGCGGCGGGACTGGGGCGAGCGCGGGTTGAAGGACTTCGGGATGCGCATCCGCTCCAGCGCCTCGACCGGCACCGGGAAGTCCATCGACGCCAGCCGCTTGACCTGGCGCTCGGCGGTCAGCACCAGCGGGCGGGGCCCGTCGTGGTGCTCGAAGCCGCGGTGGCCGTTGGACCGCCCGGCGGGCAGGCCCGGGTCCAGCACCAGCGCGAGACCCGCGTACTTGCCCGTCGGCACGTGGATGACGTCACCCGGCTTCAGCTTCTCCAGCGCCACGGCCGCCTCGGCGCGCCGCTGGTTGACGCCCTGCCGGGCCAGCTCGTTCTCGCGGTCCTTCAGCTCGCGGCGCAGCCGCGCGTACTCCTCGAAGTCCCCGAGGTGGCAGGTCATGGAGGCCTTGTAGCCCTCCAGTCCCTCCTCGTTGCGCTGCACCTGCCGGGAGATGCCGACGACCGACTTGTCCGCCTGGAACTGCGCGAAGGACGTCTCCAGCAGCTCCCGCGAACGGTGCCGGCCGAACTGCTCGACCAGGTTGACCGCCATGTTGTACGACGGCCTGAAGCTGGAGCGCAGCGGGTACGTGCGCGTGCCGGCCAGTCCCGCGAGGTGCTCGGGGTTCATGCCGCGCTGCCACAGCACGACGGCGTGGCCCTCCACGTCGATGCCGCGCCGTCCCGCCCGGCCGGTGAGCTGGGTGTACTCGCCCGGGGTGATGTCGGCGTGCTGCTCGCCGTTCCACTTGACGAGCTTCTCCAGCACCACCGAGCGGGCGGGCATGTTGATGCCGAGGGCGAGGGTCTCGGTCGCGAAGACGGCCTTGACCAGACCGCGGACGAACAGCTCCTCGACGACCTCCTTGAAGGTCGGCAGCATGCCCGCGTGGTGGGCGGCGATGCCCCGCTCCAGACCCTCCAGCCACTCGTAGTAGCCCAGGACGTGCAGGTCCTCGGTGGGGATGGAGGAGGTGCGCTCCTCGACGAGGGCGCGGACCCTGTGCCGCGCCTCCTCGTCGTTGAGCCGGAGCCCGGCGTACAGACACTGCTGCACGGCGGCCTCGCACGCGGCCCGGCTGAAGATGAAGGTGATCGCGGGCAGCAGCCCCTCGGCGTCGAGCCGCTCTATGACCTCGGGCCGGCCGGGCGTCCACATGCGCGAGCGCTGCCTGCGCTCCCGCTCGCGGTCGGCCTCGCGCATGTGCCGGCCGCGCCGCCGGTCCTGGTAGGAGGGGCGGCTGGCCTCCAGGCGCGCCATGCGCATGAGGTCGGGGTTGACGGCCTTCTTGTGCCCCTCTCCCTCCTCGAACAGGTCGTACATCCGGCGTCCGGCCAGCACGTGCTGGAACAGCGGCACGGGCCGGTGCTCGGAGACGATCACCTGGGTGTCGCCGCGCACGGTGTCCAGCCAGTCGCCGAACTCCTCCGCGTTCGACACGGTGGCCGAGAGCGACACCAAGGTCACGGACTCGGGGAGGTGGATGATCACTTCCTCCCAGACGGCGCCGCGGAAGCGGTCGGAGAGGTAGTGCACCTCGTCCATGACCACGTACCCGAGACCGAGGAGGGTCTGCGAGCCCGCGTACAGCATGTTCCGCAGGACCTCGGTGGTCATCACGACGACCGGGGCGTCGGAGTTCACGCTGTTGTCGCCGGTGAGCAGGCCCACCTTGTCCGTGCCGTAGCGGCGGCACAGGTCGGCGTACTTCTGGTTCGACAGCGCCTTGATGGGGGTCGTGTAGAAGCACTTCTTGCCCTGCTCGAGGGCGAGGTGGACGGCGAACTCGCCGACGATCGTCTTGCCGGAGCCGGTGGGCGCGGCGACCAGCACGCCCTTGCCGGTCTCGAGTGCCTGGCAGGCCTCGATCTGGAAGGGGTCGAGGCCGAAGTCGTACATCTCGCGGAACGAAGCGAGCGCGGTGGCCTGCTCGACAGCGCGTCGCCGCGCTGCCGCATACCGCTCGGCCGGAGAGAGATCCTCTGTCATCGTGCTTTCGAGCGTACCGGGCCGCACTGACAACAGGACGATCATTATCCGGATCGGCCCCGTGGGGGCTCCATGGAGGCTGCGTGAGCGCTCCGGCGGGGCGGCGACCCGCGTCGCCACCGCCCCGGTGTGCCTCAGGTCACGTCGTCGTAGCCGTTGACCCGGTCCTTCGTGGCCTGCTCGGGCAGGGCGCGGGCGGTCGTCACCGGTTCGATCTCGCCGATGTCGTCGGGGGTGAGGTCCAGCTCGGACGCCTCGTCGTCGTCGGGCTCCAGGGCCTCGCGACGGGCCCGGCGACGGTCGTTCAGCAGGGAGATGGTGACCGCGGCGAAGTACAGCACCCAGATCGGTCCCGCCAGCATGACCATCGTCAGGGGGTCGGTGCTCGGCGTGGCGATGGCCGCGAAGAGAGTGATGCCCATGATCATGGCGCGCCACCAGCCGAGCATCCGCTTGCCGGTCAGCACTCCGGTGAGGTTGAGCATGACCAGCAGCAGGGGCAGCTCGAAGGAGAGGCCGAAGACGACGACCATGCGTGTGACGAGGTCGAGCAGCTCGTCCAGCGGCAGCAGGTTGTCGACGTCGCTCGGCGTGAACTCGATCAGCACCTTCGCCGAGGTCGGCAGCACCGCGTAGGCGAAGTAGGCGCCGACGAGGAAGAGCGGGGCGCCGGTGCCGACGAACGCGTAGGCGTACTTCTTCTCGCTCTTGTGCAGGCCCGGGGCGACGAACGCCCACAGCTGGTAGAGCCAGACCGGAGAGGCCAGCACGATGCCGGCCGTCAGGGACACCTTCAGAGCCAGGGTGAAGGGGCCGAGCAGACCGTTGATGGTGATCTGCGCACACGGCTCCGCGCCGGCCTGCGACTGGGCCAGCTCCGCGAACGACTTCTCACAGCCGATCGACTCGAGGATCGGCTCGGTGAGGACGTTGATGATCTCCTGGTAGAAGAAGGCGGCGGCCACGGTGACGACGACGATGGCCAGCAGCGCCTTCGCGAGCCGGTTGCGGAGCTCACGAAGGTGCTCCGCGAGGGGCATCCGCCCTTCGGGGTCCCTCTCCTTGTTGCGGGCAGACTTCAGCAACCCACGTTCCCATCTCGTGCGGCGGGCCGGAGGTCACCGGCCCTGCGTCAGCGCTTGGTCGTGTCCGTCGGCTCGGTGACCGGCCGGGAGCTGGTCACGTCGCCGGGGGCGGCCTGAATAGTGCGCTTCGCCGCGGTCTGCTCGGGGTTCGGCGGGTCGGCGGGAGCGGAGTCGTCGGACTTGCTCTCGCTCTTCATCGCCTTGGCCTCGCTCTTCAGGATGCGGGCGGACTTGCCCAGCGAGCGCGCCATGTCCGGAAGCTTCTTCGCGCCGAACAGCAGGATGATGACGACGAGGATGAGAATGATCTCGGGGGCGCCGAGCCTTCCGAACATAAGTCTTTACCTTCTCACCGAGGCGGCTGGGTGGGGGTGCTGTCCGACCGGTCGGACATGTGCCCGATCGATCGTCTTGTGCAGCGATCGTAACGCTCAGGGGTGAACGTGAGGCAATCCCTGTGCATACTCCCGTCCGCGGCCGGGCCTCGTTTTCCGGACCGCGACCAGCAGCGTACCTGGCGCCCTCTGCGAGGTGACAGGGCGAAGTGCCCCGATTCGCGACTCACAGCGCGTCCACAGCGCGGGCGGCGCTCTCGGTGGCCCGTTCCAGGTCCTCCGCGGCCCGGCCGATCCGCCGAGCCGAGTCCGTCACCTGCCTCCCCAGACGCTGCGCCTCCACGAACACCTTCACGGCGAGCACCGCGAGGACGGCGAGACCAAGAAAACCCACGGCAACGGCGAACATCGGCCAGAACATGACGCCGACCCTAGACGGTGGAGTGCAGCCGCAGGGTCCTGACCCCGCCGCCGGTGAGCAGCTCCACGACCCGCTCCCCCGCCGGCTTGCGGACGGCGGAGCCGCACTCGGGGCACGTGAACGAGTAGAACGTGGTGCGGCTCGTGGCGCCGATGGCCAGGCGCAGGGCGCTCGCGGCGAGTTCGAACCGGCCGCGGCAGTCCGGGCAGCCGGCCTTGAACACGACCGGCGAGACGCGTCTCATGCCGGCGAACGCGGTCGCCGCCGTCATGCCCGGCATCCCCGGCCCCACGGACTCGCTCACAGTCCTCGCTCCTGCCTGTCGTGCTGCCCCTCGCCCGGCCCGCGCGGCGCCCCGACCGCCTCGATCCCGTCGTACGCCGCCAGCGCCTCGCGGGCCGCCTGCCGTGCGCTGTCGGCGAGCTCGGGCGGGGAGACGATCCGGCCGTCGCGCCCCAGCCGCAGCGCCAGCCGCCGCAGGGAGGCCGGGTCGGGGGTGCGCAGCGTGATGCGCAGGCCGCCGTCGGGGAGTTCATCGGCGCTGTCGTGCGGGTAGTACTCGGCCACCCAGCGTCCGCCGGGACCGACCTCGACGACGACCTCGGGGTCCTCGGCGGCCGGCTGCACCAGCCCCTCCGACAGGTCCCGCAGCTCCACCTCGGGCGGCGCGGACGGCTCGTCCAGGATGCGGATCTCGGCGACCCGGTCGAGCCGGAAGGTGCGCCGCGCCTCGGAGCGGCGACACCATGCCTCGACGTAGGTGTGGCCCACGCTGACCAGCCGGATGGGGTCGATCTCCCGCTCGGTGACCTCGTCGCGGGCAGGTGAGTAGTAGCGGATCCACAGCCGGCGGCGCTCGGAGATCGCCCGGTCGACGTCGGCGAAGACGCCGCCCTCGGACTCGAAGGTGACGGACAGGCGGGAACTGGCGCCCGCGGCCTCGCCGGCCGAGGTCTCCACCTTGGCCGTCGCCCGCAGCAGCGCCTGCCGGTCGCTCTCCCGCAGGCCGGGCAGAGTCGCTACCGCCCGGGCGGCCACCAGCAGCGCGGTCGCCTCGTCGGCGGCCAGCCTCAGCGGCTCGGCGGCGTCCGCGCCGAGGGCGGCCGGATTGTGCCACCAGATGCGCTCGCCGTCGGTGTCGATGTCGAGCAGATCGCCGCCGCGGAAGCTGGTGCCGCACATGGGCAGCACGTCGAGGTCGGAGACCAGCTCGTCCTCGGTGATGCCGAAGGCGCGCGCCACGTCCTCGACGCGGGCGCCGGGACGCTCACGCAGATACGTCACCAGGGACAGCATCCGTCGGGTCTGGTCGATGGCGTTCACGGGCCTGACCGGTTTGCCTGCCACAGTGTTGTCCGCTCCCCCTCAGCCCTTGGCCACGGCACGCAGCCGGTCCACCACGTCCGCGCGCAACTCCGCCGGCTCCAGCACCACCACGTCCGGCCCGAACTCCACCAGCCAGGCGTCCAGGCCGTGCCCGTACGGAATCTCCAACTCGTCCCAGCCGTCACCCAGTTCCCGCACCGCGGTGGCCTTCGCCCGAAGGGGGTAGCCGGCGCCCGTGCGCAGCCGGATCAGCGCGGAACGGTCGGCGGTCTCCCCCGCCCAGCTCGCGACCGTCTCGCGGACGGTGACGACGTCGGGCACGGGCGCGGTGAACCGCGCGCCGCGCGAACGCACCCTGCCGGTGATCCGCGACAGCCGGAACACCCGCTCCGCACCGCGGTCGCGGTCGAACCCGGCCAGGTACCAGTGGCCGCGCCAGCACTCCAGCGCCCACGGCTCCACATGCCGGGGCTCCGGCTGGGCGGCGTTGGCCTTGCGGTAGTCGAAGACGACCGGACGGCGGTCGCGGCAGGCCAGCATCAGCGGCTCGAAGGCCGCCTCGTGCACCGGGATACGGGGCTCCAGCGCGCTGTGCGCCTCGTACGGGTCGACGTCCTCGGGCAGCCCGGCCGCCCGCAGCTTCTGGAGGGCGCCGCTGGCGGCACCGGCCAGCCGGGCCTGCTGCCACACCTTGGCGGCGAGCCCCAGCGCGGCGGCCTCCTCGGCGTCCAGGGTGATCGGCGGCAGGCGGTTGCTGTCGCGGCGGGCCAGATAGCCCACCTCGCCCTCGAGGCTCTCGACGGTCTCGATGACCAGCCCGAGCTCCCGCAGGTCGTCCTTGTCCCGCTCGAACATCCGGTTGAAGGAGTCGTCGGAGCCCGCCTCCAGGTAGGCCTCAATGGACTGGCGCAGCTCACGCTTGCTCAGTGGCCGCCGCGTCCCCAGCAGGCACAGCGCCAGGTTCATCAGCCGCTCGGCCTTGGCAATGGCCATCGACGCCCTTCTCCCTATGGTGCTTACGACGGATGACCGTACCGCCCCGCGGTGGCCCGGCAAAAGCCGAGGGCCCATGCCCGGACAGGCATGGACCCCAGGTGACCGGCTCTGATCGCTGTCCCTCGGACTTCGATCGGACGTCGGACTTCGGACTCCGGTCAGACTCCGAGCAGATCGACCACGAAGATCAGCGTCGAGCCGGGCGGGATCGCCGGGGTCGGGCTCTGGTCGCCGTAGGCGAGGTGGGGCGGGATGGTCAGCTGACGACGGCCACCGACCTTCATGCCCTGCACGCCCTGGTCCCAGCCCGCGATGACGCGGCCGCCACCGAGCGGGAAGCGGAACGGCGTACCGCGGTTCCAGCTGGCGTCGAACTCCTCGCCCGTGCTGAAGGTCACGCCCACGTAGTGGACGGTCACGGTCTGACCGGCCTCGGCAACCGGGCCGTCGCCCTCCCAGATGTCCTTGATCTCGAGGTCCGCCGGGGGCTCGCCGCCCGGGAAGTCGACCTCGGGCTTGTCGATGCTCACGTGTTCAGCTCCTGCTTGTCTGCGGAAAGGCAACGTCCCCAAGTCTTACATCTCCGGGGCGTCACATCTTCGCGAGGATGTCCACGGAGAACACCAGCGTGGAGTCCTTCTCGATGCCGCTGCCCTGCGGCGGGTTGTCTCCGTACCCCAGGTCCGGCGGGATGACGATGAGGACGCGGCTGCCGACCTTCTTGCCGGTCAGCCCCTGCGCCCAGCCCTTGACGACCTGCTGGAGCGAGAACGACGTCAGCTGCTTCCTGCCGTACGTCGAGTCGAACTCCTTGCCGCCGTCCCAGACCACGCCCTTGTACTGCACGAGCACGGTGTCCTGGGCGCCGACCTCCGCGCCGTCGCCCTCCAGCACGTACTCGGCGACGAGCTTCTTCGGCGCGTCGGCCTTCGGCACCTCGATGGAGGGGGCCTTGCCGTCGGTATCGGTGCCGACCTCGGGCAGCGCGGCGTCGTCCTGGGGGACCTTCTTGCCCTTGGCCGAGCTCTTGGCGTTGAAGGTGTCCTGCACGTCGACCACGAAGACCAGCGTGTCGTCGCCCTTGATGCCCGCCTGCTCGTTGCCCTGCTCCCCGTACCCCCAGGTGGGCGGCACGGAGAACTGGACGCGGCTGCCGGTCTTCTTGCCGGTGAGCGCGTACCGCCAGCCGTCGATGATGCTGCCCTTGGAGAGCTGGATGATCAGAGGCGTCTTGCGGTCGTAGGAGTTGTCGAAGACCTTCGCGCTCTGCCAGACCTGGCCCAGGTAGTCCGCCGACACGAAGTCGTTCTCCGCGACGGCCTTGCCGCCGCCGGCGATGACCGTCTTCACCGCGAGGTCCTTGGAGGGCTCCCCGCTGCCCTTGGCGACGGTCGGCTTCTCACCGAACTTCGTCCCCGCGGTGATCGCCGGCAGCGGACCGTCGACGATCTTCGGAGCCGGAGCCGCCGAGGTGGCCGACGCCTCGGGCGTCGCGCTGTCGCCGGCGTTGCTCGAGCCGGAGTCTTCGTCGCCGCAGGCGGCGAGCGTGACCAGTCCGGCGGGAACGGCGATGAGGAGGGAGCGTCGGCGCACGGTGGGGGCCTCGTATCGGTATCGATCGGTGTTCATGTCATGGACGGCGTGCGCGCAACTCTACGGCGTGAGAAGGGCACCGTACGGCTAACGTACGGTGCCCCTGTGACGTTCCGCCCCTTCACGAGGGAAACGGGCGTCTCACCCTTTCGCCCGGCCCGCCCGGCTCACATCCCGGCGATCAGCTTCTCCACCCGGTCGTCCACCGAACGGAACGGGTCCTTGCACAACACGGTGCGCTGCGCCTGGTCGTTGAGCTTGAGATGGACCCAGTCGACGGTGAAGTCCCGACGCTGCTCCTGAGCACGCCGGATGAAGTCACCGCGCAGCCGGGCCCGAGTGGTCTGCGGCGGCACGGACTTGCCCTCGAAGATCTTCAGGTCGTTGGCGACCCGGGCGGCCTGCCCCTTCTTCTCCAGCAGGTAGTAGAGACCACGACGGCGGTGGATGTCGTGGTACGCGAGGTCTATCTGCGCGACCCGCGGATGCGACATGGTCATGTTGTGCTTGGCCCGGTACCGCTCGAGCAGCTTGTACTTCATGACCCAGTCGATCTCGGTGTCGATGCGGTCGAGGTCCTCGGTCTCGATCGCGTCCAGCGTCCGGCCCCACAGCTCCAGCACGCGCTCGACGGTGCCGGTGCGGATACCGCGACGCTCGCAGAAGTCCACGGCCTTCTCGTAGTACTCCCGCTGCACCTCCAGCGCGGAAGCCTCCCGGCCGCTCGCCAGGCGCACCTTCCGCCGCCCGGTGATGTCATGGCTGACCTCACGGATCGCCCGGATCGGGTTCTCCAGCGTGAGGTCACGCATCACGGTGCCCGCCTCGATCATCCGCAGCACCAGGTCGGTGGCACCGACCTTGAGCAGCATCGTCGTCTCGGACATGTTCGAGTCGCCCACGATGACGTGCAGACGCCGGTACCGCTCGGCGTCCGCGTGCGGCTCGTCGCGCGTGTTGATGATGGGCCGGGAACGGGTCGTCGCCGAGGAGACGCCCTCCCAGATGTGCTCGGCCCGCTGACTGACGCAGTACACGGCGCCCCGCGGCGTCTGCAGCACCTTGCCCGCACCGCACAGCAACTGCCTCGTCACCAGGAACGGGATGAGGATGTCCGCGAGCCGCGAGAACTCCCCGTGCCGGGCCACGAGGTAATTCTCGTGACAGCCGTAGGAGTTGCCCGCGGAGTCGGTGTTGTTCTTGAAGAGGTAGACGTCGCCCGCGATTCCCTCCTCGTGCAGGCGTCGTTCGGCGTCCACCAGGAGTCCTTCGAGAATGCGCTCGCCCGCCTTGTCGTGGGTGACGAGTTCGATCACGTTGTCACATTCGGGTGTGGCGTATTCCGGATGCGATCCCACGTCGAGATAGAGGCGGGCCCCGTTGCGCAGAAAGACATTGCTGCTGCGGCCCCATGACACGACACGGCGGAAGAGGTACCGCGCCACCTCGTCAGGCGACAGGCGGCGCTGTCCCCTGAACGTGCACGTGACGCCGTACTCGTTCTCCAGCCCGAAAATGCGGCGGTCCATGACTGAACATTACGCCTGATGACCCGAACTGAAACGGGGTTCGACGGCACGGTTCGGATCATTTTCCGATGAAGCCGCAACCACCGCCCGCCGCGCGGGAGCTGCGAGGACCCGTCCGGTGCACAGGAGGACGAGCAGCGACACGCCGCCGGCCGCGGCGGGCACGGCGAACCCCCACAGCGCCCCGCCGTGCTCCACGACCGGCCCCGCCAGGCCCGTCCCCACCGAGGCGCCCACCGTGAAGGTCGTCACCAGCCACGAGAACGCCTCCGTCACCGTGCCCCGCGGCGCGTGCAGGTCGACGAGGACGAACGCACAGGCGATGCACGGCGCCAGAAAGACACCCGCGACCACGGTGAGCAGCACCATGGCCACCACGCCCGGCGTCAGCGTCAACGGCAGGTAGCACACCGCCAGCAGACCCACCAGCAGCCGCAGCCGCCGCGCCGGGTCACCCGACCACTGCCGGGCCCCGTACACCGCTCCCCCGATCAGCGCACCGAGCCCCAGGGCCGCCATCAGCCAGCCGTACACGGCGTCGCCACCGTGCTCGTCGGCATACGGCACGGAGGCGACCGTGATGGAACCGAGCGCCATCCCGATGAACAGGAAAGCACCCAGCAACGCCAGCAGCCCCGACGAACGCAGCGCACCCAGCCAGTGCGCCTCGCGCGGCGCCGACCGCCACGCACGCGAAGGGGGCGACGCCACCACGGACAGCGCCCCGAGGACGCCCACCACGTTCAGCACCAGCAGCGCCACCTGCGGCGACCACAGCGACACGCACACCGTCACGAGCAGCGGGCCGACGGTGAACATGACCTCCTGCGCCACCGCGTCCATCGCGTACGCCGTGTGCACCTGGTCCTCCTTGCGCAGGACGCTGGGCCACAGCGCGCGCAGACCGCCCTCCAACGGCGGCGTGAACAGCCCCGCGGCACCCACGGCGAGGTACGCGACGGCGACCTGACCGGTCCCGGCGAACGCGAAGCCGCCCATGGCCAGCGCGGACAGCACCGCGGCCGGCAACTGCACCCGCGGCTGCCCGTACAGGTCCACGAGCCGCCCCAGCACGGGCTGGCCCACGGCGTTGGCGACGCCGTACACCGCGGCAAGCGCACCCGCGAGGCTGTACGAACCGCCCTCCGCCCGCACGAACAGCACGATCGCGATCGCCGCCGTCGCGTTCGGCAGCCGCCCCACGAGCGTCCCGGCGAGCAGCCGGACGGCGTGCCGCGCCCGAAGAATGTCCAGGTACCCGGCGACCACGACCAGCCCCTTCCGAACGGACCCCGCGAAGTTTTACGTATAACGTGTCCCGTCATACGTACCATGGCGGCTGTTCACGAGTCCAGACGAAAGCGCAGGCGAACGGTGGCACGAGGCAGCACCCGCCCCACAAGCCGGGACGTCGCCCAAGCCGCCGGCGTCTCCCAGGCCGCCGTCTCCCTCGTCCTCGGCGACAAATGGCGCGGCCGCGTCTCGGAACCCACCGCCCAACGGGTCCGCGACGCAGCCCACCGGCTCGGCTACCGGCCCAACCTCGCCGCCCGCAACCTCCGCCTCGGCCGCACCCGCACCGTCCTCCTGGTCGTCCCCGCACTCACCACCGAGTTCTTCGCGGAGGTCTACACCGGCGCCGCACGCGTCGCCGCCGAACACGGCTTCGGAGTAGTCCTCTACCCCTCCCCCGAAGGCGTCGGCCCCGCCAGAGACCCCTTCGCCTCCGCCCAAGCCGCCCTCGACGGCGTGATCGCCTCCTCCATGGCCGCCGACGCACTCACCGCCATCCGCGGCGACCAACTCCCCCTCGTCATGCTCGACAGCGACCCGGAAGGCAGCCTGGGCGCCGCCACGGTCAACCTCGACATCACTGACGGCATCCGCCAGGTCGCGGAACACCTGCTCACCCTCGGCCACCGCCGCTTCCTCCACCTCGCCGCCGACGTCCCGTCCTGGACCTTCGACATCCGCGCCCGCGAACTGGCCGCACGCCTCGCCGACACCCCCGGCACCACCCTGCGCACGGCCCACGCCCCCATCTCCATCGAAGGCGCCCGGGCCGCCACGGAGACCGCCCTCGCGGCCCCCGGACCCCGACCCACGGCACTCGTCTGCGACGACGACAAACTGGCGGCAGGCGCCTACAAAGCAGCCCGCCGCGCCGGGCTCCGCATCCCCGACGACCTGTCCGTCACCGGCCTCGACGACCTCGGCCTCGCCACCGCCATCGACCCCGAGCTGACCACCGTGCGCCTCGACGCGGAACTATTCGGCGAACGCGGGATGCACGCCCTGCTGGCGGTCATGGAAGGACGGACGCCCCAGGAGGGCGACATCCCGGTACACCTGGTCGTACGAGGCTCCACGGCACCGCCACCGCAAGACTGAACGGCGCCGGGCACAAGGCCCGACGCCGCTCCAAGGCTCTCGCGCAGCGGCCGCCCGCTACTCCTCGCCCTTGTCCCCGCCCTCGTCCTCGTCCGGCAGAGACAGGTCTTCGGCAGCTCCGGCACCGGCACCAGAAGCCAGCAGCCGCGACAGCTGAGCCCCCACGATCCGCTTGAACTTCCGCTTCTGCGGCCGCGTACGATCCAGCACCGCGACCTCCAGCCGCTCCGCCGGAATCTCCCGCTCACTGCCGTTCGTGTCCCGCGACAACGCCTGCACCGCCAGCTTCAGCGCCTCGGCCAGCGTCATGTCGTCACGGTGCCGCTGATCCAGGTACCCGCTGATCTGCTCGGCGTTGCCCCCGACCGCGACCGAACCGTGCTCGTCCACGATCGAACCGTCGTGCGGCAACCGGTAGATCTGATCCCCGTCGGCACTGTCACCGACCTCGGCGACGACCAGCTCCACCTCGTACGGCTTCTCGGCCTGGCTGGAGAAGATCGTGCCCAGCGTCTGGGCATAGACGTTCGCCAGACCGCGGGCCGTCACATCATCCCGGTCATAGGTGTAACCACGCAGGTCGGCGTAGCGCACACCACCGATCCGCAGATTCTCGTACTCGTTGTACTTACCGGCGGCCGCGAAACCGATCCGGTCGTAGATCTCGCTGAACTTGTGCAGCGCACGGGACGGGTTCTCACCGACGAACACGATGCCGTCGGCGTACTGCAGCACGACCAGGCTGCGGCCACGGGCGATGCCCTTGCGGGCGTACTCCGCCCGGTCCGCCATCGCCTGCTGGGGTGAGACATAGAACGGCGTCGACACCGGTTATCCGTCCCTTTCTGGAGAAGTCACTGAACCACCTGACAACACGACCGACCGCGCCCGCTACAGCAACGCGGCCCGCGGACCGTCCGGCTGCTCCAGCCGCCGCTCCAGCACCGAACGGGCGAGCCCCGAAGCCTCGTCCTCACTCAGCCGGCGGAAGCCGTCCTCGGTGATCACAGTGATGATCGGGTAGATCCGGCGCGCGACGTCGGGACCACCGGTCGCCGAGTCGTCGTCCGCCGCGTCGTACAGCGCCTGCACCACGAGCGTCGTGGCCTGCTCCTCGGTCAGGTCCTCCCGGTAGAGCTTCTTCATCGCACCACGGGCGAAGATCGACCCCGACCCGGTGGTCGCGTAGCTCTGCTCCTCCGACCGCCCGCCCGTCACGTCGTACGAGAAGATCCGCCCCCGGCCACGGTCCACGTCGTACCCCGCGAACAGCGGCACCACGGCCAGCCCCTGCATCGCCATGCCCAGATTCGAGCGGATCATCGTCGACAGACGGTTCGCCTTGCCCTCCAGGGACAGCTGCGCGCCCTCGACCTTCTCGAAGTGCTCCAGCTCCAGCTGGAACAGCTTCACCATCTCCACGGCCAGACCCGCCGTACCCGCGATGCCCACCGCCGAGTACTCGTCGGCCGGGAAGACCTTCTCGATGTCCCGCTGGGCGATCATGTTGCCCATCGTGGCCCGCCGGTCACCGGCGAGGACCACACCACCGGGGAACGTCACCGCCACGATCGTCGTCCCGTGCGGCGCCTCGACGACACCCTGCACCGGGGGCAGCTGCCGGTTGCCCGGGAGCAGCTCCGGCTGGTGCTCGCCGAGGAAGTCCATGAAGGAGGAGGACCCAGGCGTCAGGAAGGCAGCTGGTAGACGCCCGGTGCTACGAGTGTTGGCTTCCACGCGATTCCTTCCACGTAAGCTGCAGCCCGCCTTATGGCATCGGGCCGATCCTTGAACTGCCCCAGGGCTGCGTTGCAGCTGAAGCACAGTACGCCACGGACCCTACCCGTCTCGTGGCAGTGATCCACATGCGCGGCGGGAGCCGCAAGACCTTGTCCGCTCGGGAGTCTTCACCCTGGCTCGGTCTGCGGCGAAGGCCGCCCGCGGTGTGACCTCTCCGCACCGCGAGCAGCGCTTCTCACGTGCCCCTCCCGCACCTGCGAACCCCCACAGCACACCTTCATTTCGAAGGCGAATGCGGCCTACTGGCCACCCTTCTGGACGAAGGAGCGCACGAAATCCTCGGCATTCTCCTCGAGTACGTCGTCGATTTCGTCGAGGACGGAGTCCACGTCGTCGTTCAGCTTCTCCTGGCGTTCCTTGAGGTCCTCGGAAGCCTGCGCGTCCTGCGCCTGCTCCTCGACCTCCTCGGTGGACCGCGTGGCCTTCTGCTGTCCGCCGCCGGTGTCCTTGGTCGCCATAACCCTCACCCCGCTCGGTTCGCCCGACACAGTTGCTCGGTCAAGATCAGACCCTACAAGCCGGGTCCGACATCGGCCCCGCGTTTCTCCAACGAACGGGGGCCATCTCGATGGTTCCCGGACGGGGTGGGTTTCCACCCCGTCCGGCGGTCTCGTTCGTGTACCGTTCCGTCCGCTCACCCGCCGGTCAGGACCCTGACCAGGTCTTCCGCGGTACGGCAACGGTCCAGCAGCTCCTTGACGTGATTACGCGTTCCGCGAAGCGGTTCCAGGGTTGGGACCCGCTGGAGGGAGTCCCGGCCCGGAAGATCGAAGATCACCGAGTCCCAGGAGGCCGCCGCGACGTCGTCCGCGTACTGCTCCAGGCAGCGTCCGCGGAAGTAGGCGCGGGTGTCCTCCGGCGGCTTCGTGCGGGCCCGCTCGACCTCGTTCTCGTCCAGCAGCCGCTTGATGCGGCCGCGGTCCACCAGTCGGTTGTAGAGGCCCTTGTCGGGCCGTACGTCGGCGTACTGGAGGTCGACGAGGTGGAGCCGGGCGGCGTCCCAGTCGAGGTCGTCGCGGCGTCGGTAGCCCTCCATGAGCTCGCGCTTGGCGACCCAGTCGAGTTCGCCGGCGAGGCTCATCGGGTCGTTCTCGAGCCGGTTGAGGGTGTCCTCCCAGCGGCCGAGGACGTCCTTGGTCTGGTCGTCGGCGTCGGCGCCGTAGCGTTCCTCCACGTATTTGCGGGCCAGCTCGTAGTACTCCATCTGGAGCTGGACCGCGGTGAGTGTGCGGCCGCTACGGAGGGTGACCAGGCGCTTGAGCGTCGGGTCGTGCGAGACCTGGTGGAGGGTGCGTACGGGCTGGTCGACGGCGAGGTCGACGGCGATGAAGCCGTCCTCGATCATGGAGAGGACCAGGGCGGTCGTGCCCAGTTTCAGGTAGGTCGAGATCTCCGACAGGTTCGCGTCGCCGATGATCACGTGGAGGCGCCGGTACTTCTCGGCGTCGGCGTGGGGTTCGTCCCGGGTGTTGATGATGGGGCGCTTCAGCGTCGTCTCCAGGCCGACCTCGACCTCGAAGTAGTCGGCGCGCTGGCTGAGCTGGAAGCCGTGTTCGTGGCCGTCCTGGCCGATGCCGACGCGGCCGGCGCCGGTGAAGACCTGGCGGGAGACGAAGAAGGGCGTCAGGTGGCGCACGATGTCGGAGAAGGCGGTTTCCCGCTTCATCAGGTAGTTCTCGTGCGTGCCGTAGGAGGCGCCCTTGTTGTCGGTGTTGTTCTTGTAGAGGTGGATGGGCTGGGCGCCGGGCAGCTGGGCGGCCCGCTCGGCGGCTTCGGCCATGATGCGTTCGCCGGCCTTGTCCCAGAGCACGGCGTCGCGCGGGTTGGTGACTTCCGGAGCGCTGTATTCGGGGTGGGCGTGGTCGACGTAGAGCCGTGCTCCGTTGGTGAGGATGACGTTGGCGAGGCCGATGTCCTCGTCGGTGAGCTGGCTGGAGTCGGCGGCCTCCCGGGCGAGGTCGAAGCCTCGCGCGTCCCGCAGCGGGTTCTCCTCCTCGAAGTCCCAGCGGGCCCGGCGGGCCCGGTGCATCGCCGCCGCGTAGGCGTTGACGATCTGGGATGAGGTGAGCATGGCATTGGCGTTGGGGTGGCCGGGGACGGAGATGCCGTACTCCGTCTCGATGCCCATTACTCGCCGTACGGTCATGCGGCCCTCCTTGCCCGGCGGTGCCCGTGGTGGGCGCCGCTCGCGTACCGCTGGCGCTCCGATGCGTGTGCGGTGCCCGTCCCCGCACTGCGCGACTCGGCGGTATGGAAGAGCCTAGAACGCCTTTGCGCTGGTGGGGAGATCATTTGCGGCATTGCCTTGCTCCAGTCGGGGCTCCGGAAAGCAGTCGGCTGCGGGTACCCGCTGAGGGGACCCGCAGCCGCCCTGCCTTTTACAGGTACTGACCTGTGTTGGCCACCGTGTCGATGGAGCGTCCGGTGTCCGCGCCCTGCTTTCCGGTGACGAGCGTACGGATGTACACGATCCGTTCGCCCTTCTTTCCGGAGATGCGGGCCCAGTCGTCCGGGTTGGTGGTGTTGGGGAGGTCCTCGTTCTCCTTGAACTCGTCCACGCAGGCTTGGAGGAGGTGGGAGACGCGAAGGCCCTTCTGGTTCTTTTCCAGGAAGTCCTTGATCGCCATTTTCTTGGCGCGGCCCACGATGTTCTCGATCATGGCGCCGGAGTTGAAGTCCTTGAAGTAGAGGACTTCCTTGTCGCCGTTGGCGTAGGTGACTTCCAGGAAGCGGTTCTCCTCGGATTCGGCGTACATCTGTTCCACCGCCGTCTGGATCATGCTCTGGACGGTGGCCGCCTTGTCCTTGTCGTGTTCGGCGAGGTCGTCGACGTGGAGCGGGAGGCGCTCGGTGAGGTACTTGCCGAAGATGTCCTTGGCCGCTTCGGCGTCGGGACGTTCGATCTTGATCTTCACGTCGAGTCGGCCGGGCCGCAGGATGGCGGGGTCGATCATGTCCTCGCGGTTGGAGGCGCCGATGACCACCACGTTCTGCAGGCCTTCCACGCCGTCGATCTCGGCGAGCAGCTGCGGGACGATGGTGTTCTCCACGTCGGAGCTGACGCCGGAGCCGCGGGTGCGGAAGAGGGATTCCATCTCGTCGAAGAAGACGATGACGGGGGTGCCCTCGCTGGCCTTCTCGCGGGCTCGCTGGAAGACGAGGCGGATCTGCCGTTCGGTCTCGCCGACGTACTTGTTGAGGAGCTCGGGTCCCTTGATGTTGAGGAAGAAGCTCTTGCCGGCGGCTTGGCCGGTCACTTCGGCGACCTTCTTGGCCAGTGAGTTGGCGACCGCCTTGGCGATGAGCGTCTTGCCGCATCCGGGGGGCCCGTAGAGCAGGACGCCCTTGGGGGGACGCAGCTCGTGCTCCTTGAACAGGTCGGGGTAGAGATAGGGGAGCTCGACCGCGTCTCGGATCATCTCGATCTGTCCGCCGAGGCCACCGATCTGCTCGTAGCCGATGTCGGGGACCTCTTCGAGGACGAGTTCTTCGACCTCGCTCTTGGGGACGACCTCGTAGACGTAGCCGGATCGGGGTTCGAGCAGGAGGGCGTCGCCGGGGCGGATGGTGACGCCCCGCAGCGGCTCGGCGAGCCGCACGACCCTTTCCTCGTCGGTGTGCCCGAGTACCAGGGCGCGTTCGCCGTCCTCGAGGATCTCCTTGAGGGTGACGATGTCGCCGACGCTCTCGTACTCCATGGCCTCGACCACGTTGAGTGCTTCGTTGAGCATCACTTCCTGGCCGCGTCGTAGCTCGTCGAGCTCGACGCTCGGGCTGACGTTCACCCGGAGTTTGCGGCCGCCGGTGAAGATGTCGGCGGTGCCGTCCTCGTTGGCCTGCAGGAAGACGCCGAAGCCTGCCGGTGGCTGGGCCAGCCGGTCGACTTCCTCCTTGAGGGCCACGATCTGGTCGCGGGCCTCGCGGAGGGTGCTGGCGAGTCGCTCGTTCTGGGCGGACACGCCGGCCAGGTTGGTCTGCAGTTCGACGATCCGCTCTTCGAGGATTCTCGTGTGTCGCGGAGATTCGGCGAGCTTGCGTCGCAGGACGGCGATCTCCTGCTCAAGGTAGGCCACCTGCCCGGCCGGGTCGTCGGACCCGCGTCCCGGGCGGATGCCGCGGTTCATGTCGTCGTCGTGGGCTGCCACGGTCCTCACCTCCTCCAAGGGGAGCTGGACGCTTCCAGACCCTACCTGGGTGGGTGTCGATTGAAACCCCTAGATCACAAAGACTGTCGGGGTGTGTCCGATCTTCACCCTTGCGCTCTCCCTCACGCCAGGGGAATACCCACGGAACGTGGATGGAATCCAGGCGGGGGTAGGGTCGAAGTGTTCAACACCCGTCAGAGCTGGCCGGATTCCCGGTCGGCTCGGCGCAGGAAACGGCAGGAGATATGAGCGTGCAGCAGGAGGCCGGAGTCGGCGGCGAGGCTCTGGAGGTCTGGATCGACCAGGACCTGTGTACCGGTGACGGCATCTGCGCCCAGTACGCGCCTGAGGTGTTCGAGCTGGACATCGACGGTCTGGCCTATGTGAAGGGCGCGGACGACGAGCTCTTGCAGAGTCCGGGGGCGGCAACGCCCGTGCCGTTGCCGCTCCTCACGGACGTGGTCGACTCGGCGAAGGAGTGTCCGGGCGAGTGCATCCATGTGCGTCGCGTTTCGGACAGGGCCGAGGTCTACGGTCCGGACGCAGAGTGACCGAAATGTAACTCGATCCGCACGCTGAGTGACTGTTGTGTGCTGGGTCACGCCCTCTGCTCAGGGGTCTCCGGTCATACGGCGCGGGCCTGGGACGGCGTGTCGCGGACGAACGCGCCGTTCTCCCAATGCCACTTCACGTCGTCGGTGACGTCGGGGCAGCAACTGGGCACGTCGGCCGAGGAGTAGCCGAGCAGTGTGGCGTGGACGCCGCCGCCGCGCACCGCGAAGTCGGTGACCGTGCGGCGGTCGGCCGGGTCCACGAGGGTGGCCACGACGCGGGGCTCGCCGCCCTCGGCGTCTCGCGTGAGGACGTACACGCCGTCGGGCGGGGTACCCATGGGCGCGTCGCAGTGCACCACGGCCACCGTTTCGGGGCGGCCGTCGCCGTCGAGGTCGCCGGAGGCCTTCTTCTGCACCACGGCCTCGACCGGACCGCACTCCAGGGGGAACGCCACGGAGGCCGGGTCGGGCGGCACGGTGTGCGCGGGGGTGTTCTTCTGCTCGGTGCCGGGGGGCTGTGCCGCCGTCGCGGCGTCCGGCTGCAGGACCGAGGAGAGGGCGACCACCGCGGCTAGGGCCGTGGCGGTGGCGACCCAGTGGATCGGGCGGGTGTGCGTGTGGGACAGGTCCGGAACGGCGGGGTGCTGCACGAGGAGTGTCTCCTGTGAGGGCTGTGCCGGTGGGGGTGGCCAGCATCGTGCCACACGTCACAGTGCGGGGGAACGGCGGGGTGGGTATCGGGGGCGTTTTCCGGGTCCGGTCGGGTCCGGTGGTGCTCCCGTCGCCCTCTTGGTCCCGGCGCCCCTGGCGTTCCGGCGCCCCTGTCGTCCTGTCGTCCCGTCGTCGGGGTGCGGCAACATGACGACGCCGTGGTGGAGTTCCCGGACGGGCCCGGGAACTCCACCACGGCGTCAGTACGTTGTACGCGGCACCGGGCCGTCTCAGCGGCCGGAGCCTCCGCCGGCGTTGGGACCGTCGTAGTCCTCGCCGTAGGCGCCCTTGGCGGGGCGGCGGCGGCGCATGGGCGGCTCGACGCCGTCGGCGAGACGGCGGGCGGTGAGCAGGAAGCCGGTGTGGCCGATCATCCGGTGGTCCGGGCGGACGGCGAGTCCCTCGACGTGCCAGTTGCGGATCATGGTCTCCCAGGAGGTCGGCTCGTTGAAGCAGCCGATCTCGCGGATGGACTCGACGGTCCGGGCGAGCTGGGTGGTGGTGGCCACGTAGCAGCAGAGGATGCCGCCGGGCACGAGTGCCTTCTTGACGACGTCCAGGCACTCCCAGGGGGCGAGCATGTCGAGGATGACGCGGTCGACGTCGCTGTCGGACAGGTTGTCCTGGAGGTCGCCGACGGTGAGCTGCCAGGCGGGGTGCGGGCCGCCGAAGTAGCGCTCCACGTTCTGCTTCGCGATGTCGGCGAAGTCCTCGCGGCGCTCGTAGGAGTGCAGCATGCCCTGGTCGCCGATGGCGCGCAGCAGGAAGCTGCTGAGGGAGCCGGAGCCGACGCCGGCCTCCACGACGCGTGCGCCGGGGAAGATGTCGGCGAAGGCGAGGATCTGTCCCGCGTCCTTCGGGTAGACGACGGCTGCCCCGCGGGGCATGGAAAGGACGTAGTCGGGGAGCAGGGGGCGCAGCGCGAGGTAGGCGACGTTCCCGGTGGTGCGGACAACGCTGCCCTCGGGAGCGCCGATCAGTTCGTCGTGGGGGAAGGAACCCTTGTGGGTGTGGAAATTCTTCCCGGCCTCGAGCGTGAACGTGTAGTGGCGGCCCTTGGGGTCGGTCAGCTGAACCTGGTCCCCGACCTTGAAGGGCCCGCGCCTGCGGGCGGCACCGGTCGGTTCGGACATGTGACCAGCCTACCGGTCCCGGGCGGGGCCGCCGACCACGCCGGTGACCGGGCCGGTGGTCGGGGCCGGTGGGCCGCTCCGGTGGCCGGGGCCGGTGGTCAGGAGGGGCGGGCCATGGCCTTGACGAAGGCGCGCTCGACGTCGGCCGCGGAGAGGACGCCGTAAATCTCGCCGGTCTCCTCGACGACCAGGTACTCGGTGGCCGGGTTGGCGCGCAGGGCGTCCAGGAGTTCCTCGCCGGACAGCTCGGCGGAGACGCGCATGCCGTCGGTGAGGTCCTGGGCGAGGGTGCTCACCGGGACCCAGGGGCGGCGGTGCTCGGGTACGCCGACGATGGCGGCCTCGCGGACCAGTGAGACGGGGGCGCCGTCGGCGTCGACGACGACCAGGGCGCGGGCCCCGGAGGCGTTGGCGCGGCGCAGCGCTTCGGAGAGGGGTGTGTCGGCCGGGACGGGGACGGCGCGCCGGGTGAGGGCGCGGGCGCGCAGTTCGGGGAGGTGTTCGCGCAGGCGGGCCATGCGGAGGCTGTTCCCGGCGCCGGTCCAGATGATCGCGGCGAGGATGGCGGCGAGCAGGGCGTCCATGACGGTGTCCATGCCGACGTCGTCCGCGGCGTCGGAGCCGAGGGACTGGGTGAGCAGGGGCAGGCCGATCAGGACGGCGATGGCGAGGGCGCGGCCGATCCAGGCGGCGGCGATGGTGCCGCTCATCGGCTTGCCGGTGATCTTCCAGACGACGGCGCGGAGCATCCGTCCGCCGTCGAGGGGGAGGCCGGGCAGCAGGTTGAAGGCGGCCACGAGGAGGTTGGAGATCATCAGGCCGGCCAGCAGGACGCCGGGGACCGAGTCGGGTTCCACGGGGAGCAGGGCGGCGTAGAAGACGCCGGCGAGGACCAGGGAGAGCAGGGGGCCCACGAAGGCCAGCACGAACTCCCGGCCGGGGGTTTCGGCCTCCTTCTCGATCTCGGAGACGCCGCCGAAGAACTGGAGCTGGATGCGGCGCACCGGGAGCTTGAAGCGGAGGGCGGCCACGGTGTGGGCCAGCTCGTGGACGAGGACGGAGGCGTAGAAGGCGACGGCGAAGAAGAGGGAGACCAGGTAGCGGGCGGCGCCGAGCTCGGGCAGCACGCGGTCGAGCTGTCCGCCGAAGACCCAGGTGATCAGGGCGGCGACCAGGAACCAGCTGGGCGCGACGTACACGGGTACGCCGAAGGGCCGGCCCATCAGCAGCCCGCCCCCGGGTTCGGGCTTGCGCTGCGGAGGCTTCCCCGGCCCGGATCCGCCGTCGGTGTGGGGGTCGGGGCGGGCGGCACCGGGCACCCTCGGTCCCCGCGTCCCGGTCTCGGGCGTCACGGTCCCGGGCGTCACGGTCCCGGGCGTCTTGGTCTCAGGTGTCTCGGGTTCCGGCTTCCCGGGGCCCGGTGTCGCGGAAGCCCCCGCCCCCGGGGCGGGCGTCCGGGAACCCTGCGGCTCGGAGCCGGGGGCCTCGGTGTCCGGCGTTCCAGGGGTGTCCGGCTTCGGGGCTCGGGTTCCGGAGTCGTCCGTCGGCGGACGGGCTCCGGTGGGCTCGGGCGCCGTCGGGGCGGGCTGTCCGTGGTGCTCGTCCGCCGGCCCGGGCCCGTCCGCGGGTCGTTCCCCGGGCGGGCCGGTGTCCGCGGGCTCCGGCCGGGCGGAGCCGGAGGCCGGGGCAGTGGGTTCTGCCCGGGGCTCGGCCGACTCGTCGTTGCCGGGCCGCGGCCGCCCGCTCCCGCCGCTCACGTCCACGGTGTCCCCTCGTTCGAAGCGTCTCCCGCGCCTGCCGGGCGGGAGGGTACTCGTGTCGATGGTATGCGTCCGCCGCGGCCCGTTCCGCCCCGGCACCCCTCTGGTTCCCTTCCGTCGCACGGGTCACGACCGCGGGCTGGGTGACTGTCAGTGGCGGGCCGTAAGGTCTGTGGACATGGAGACGAGCATCGAGGATGTCGCCGAGGGCGTCGGCGCACCCGCCGGGCCGACGGTGACGGCGGCGGACCACGCGGACGCGGTGACGGACACGGCGGCCCCGGCCGCGGCCCCCGCGCCCGGGGCCACGGCGCCCGCCTCGCTCTCGCCCTCCCGGGCCGGCGATTTCATGCAGTGCCCGCTGTTGTACCGGTTCCGGGTCATCGACCGCCTCCCGGAGAAGCCGAGCGAGGCGGCGACGCGGGGCACGCTGGTGCACGCGGTGCTGGAGCGGCTCTTCGACGCGCCGGCGGCCGAGCGGACCGCGCCGCGGGCGAAGTCGCTGATCCCGGGCCAGTGGGACCGGCTGCGGGAGAGCCGGCCGGAGCTCGGTGAGCTGTTCGCGGACGATCCGGAGGGCGAGCGTCTGGCGCGGTGGCTGAGCGAGGCGGAGCGGCTCGTCGAGCGCTGGTTCACCCTCGAGGATCCGAGCCGGCTGGAGCCCGCCGAGCGGGAGCTGTTCGTCGAGGCCGAGCTGGACTCCGGGCTGCGGCTGCGCGGCATCATCGACCGGGTCGACGTCGCCCCCACCGGTGAGGTGCGCATCGTCGACTACAAGACGGGCAAGGCGCCCCGGCCCCAGTACGCCGAGGGTGCGCTGTTCCAGATGAAGTTCTACGCACTGGTCGTCTGGCGGTTGAAGAAGGTCGTGCCGCGGCGTCTGCAGCTCGTCTACCTCGGCAGTGGTGACGTGCTCACCTACGACCCGGTCCTCGCCGACCTGGAGCGGGTCGAGCGCAAGCTGCTGGCGCTGTGGGAGGCCATCCGGCTTGCGACGGAAACCGGTGACTGGCGGCCGCGTCCCACCAAGCTGTGCGGCTGGTGCGACCACCAGGCGCACTGCCCGGAGTTCGGCGGTACTCCCCCGCCCTACCCGCTGCCGGTGAGGGCGGCCGAGGCCGGCGGCACCGAGCAGGGCAGAATGGGGCCGGACTAGCGAAGGAGACTTACGTGGCCATCCGCGTCCTACTGGTCGACGACCAGCCGCTGCTGCGCACGGGCTTCCGCATGATTCTGGAGGCGGAGCAGGACCTCGCGGTCGTCGGCGAGGCCGGAGACGGCCTCCAGGCACTCGACCAGGTGCGGGCGCTGCAGCCCGACGTAGTGCTGATGGACATCCGCATGCCGCGGATGGACGGTGTGGAGGCGACCAGGCAGATCACCGGGCCCGAGCGGGACGGTCCGGCGAAGGTGCTGGTGCTGACCACGTTCGACCTCGACGAGTACGTGGTGGAGGCGCTGAAGGCGGGCGCCAGCGGGTTCCTGCTGAAGGACGCCCCGGCGGGCGAACTGGTGCAGGCGATCCGCGTGGTGGCGAACGGCGAGGCGATGCTCGCGCCGAGCATCACCAGGCGGCTGCTGGACAAGTACGCCACGCACCTGCCCTCCGGTGAGGAGCCGGTGCCGGACACCCTGCACACGCTGACCGAGCGTGAGGTGGAGGTGCTGAAGCTGGTGGCGCGCGGTCTGTCCAACGCGGAGATCGCCGCCGACCTGTTCGTCAGCGAGACCACGGTCAAGACGCATGTGGGTCATGTGCTGACCAAGCTGGGCCTGCGCGACCGGGTGCAGGCCGCGGTGTACGCGTACGAGAGCGGCCTGGTGCGCCCCGGCGCACAGTAGCCGCGCTCGCGACGCACGAGCACGAGCACGAGCACGAGCACGAGCACGCGACGAAACCCGAAGGGCGCCCCTCCCAGGAGGAGGGGCGCCCTTCGGATTTCGTCCGGCGGGGTCAGCCGCTCACGCCCCGGCCCAGCTCCCACACCTGGAGGGTGGAGGAGGAGTTGAGGAGGTAGGCCGTGCCCGTGATGTCGTCCCTGGCCGCGACGTACTGCTTGCCCTGCCAGAGCGGGATCACCGGGGCGTCGATCGCGGTGATCTCCTGGATCCGGTTGAGGCTGTCCACGGCGGAGAGCCGGTCGGCCTCGCGACGGGACTCGGGGATCAGGGTGTTGCGGATCTCCTGGTTCGCGTACGGCGAGTTGAGGGTGTTGTCCTTGTCGAGGAACGGCGCGATGAAGCTGTCGGCGTCCGGGAAGTCGGGGAACCAGCCCATGCCGAAGACGTCGTACTCGCCGTCCAGCTCCGCCGGCCGGAACTTGTCCCAGGGCTGGCCCTCGATGTCGATGTCGAAGAGACCGCTGTCGTTCAGCTGCTTCTGGAGCTGCTCGAACTCCTGCTTGGTGGCGGCACCGTAGTGGTCCGTCGTGTAGTGCATCGTCAGCTTCACCGGCGTGTCGACGCCCGCGTCCTCGAGCAACGCCTTGGCCTTGGGCACGCTGGGGTCGCCGTACTTGTTGAAGAACGAGTTGGAGTGACCCGTGATGGTGGCGGGGACCATCGAGTACAGCGGCTCGGCCTGGGAGCCGTAGACCTCGGAGACGAGTGCGCTGCGGTCGATGAGCTGGGCCATCGCCTGGCGGACGGCCTTGTCCTTCACGGTCGGCGCGTCCGTGTTGAAGCCCAGGTAGCGGATCTCCAGGCCGGCCACCTCGATGAGGTCGACCTTGCTGTCCGTGGAGTTGGAGAGCTTCTTGATCTGGTCGGGCGTCATGGCGCGGGTCATCACGTCGATGTCACCCTTGTCGAGCGCGGCGCCCATGGCCTCGGCGTCGTCGAACGACACGACCTCGACCTTGTCGTTGTTCACCTCGAGGCTCCCCTTGTAATTGGGGTTCTTGGTGAACACGGCCTTGGTCATCTCGTCGCCGTCGGTCTCGGCCTTCATGGTGTACGGCCCGGAGCCGTCCAGTTCGAAGCCCTCACGCAGCTTGCCCTTCTCGTAGTCGTCCTTGTTGACGATGCCGGCGACCGGGGTCGACAGCTTGTACGGGAAGGTGGCGTCGGCGGTGTTGAGGTGGAAGATGACCTCGCGGTCGCCCTGCGTCTCGACGGTGTCGACGGTCGACAGCAGGGCGTACACCTGGCTGTCGGCCTTGATGGACAGGGCGCGCTCGATGGAGTACTTCACGTCCTCCGCCGTGATGGCGTCGCCGTTGGCGAACTTCAGGCCGTCACGCAGGGTGCAGGCGTAGCGCTCGTTTCCGGTGTCGGTGAATCCGCACTTCTCGGCTGCCTCGGGTACGGGTTCACCGTCGCCGCGGGGCTGGATCATCAGGGTCTGCGTGGTCTGACGCAGGATGTTCCAGAGGCCGACGTCGTAGGCGAACGCCGGGTCGAGGGGCGCGGGCGCCTTCTCCGAGGCGGTGAACCGGTCCGTGGTGCCGACGACGATCGCGTCCCCGCCGCCGCTGCCGCTGTCGGACCCGCCACAGGCGGCGAGCACCGGCGCGAGCAGGCCGACGACGGCCGGCAGCACCAAAGTCTTGCGGTTCATGCTCGAGTTTCTCCAGAGCTGTCGGTCCGTGTATCCGGCATGCAGGGGTGTCGCGGCGGATCACGGGGGTAGTGGCCGATGTTCTCGCGACGAGATTAGTCCGCGCCCGCACGGGGGTTCGCAGCCACCGGAGTTGGGCGCTCATCACGGAGCGAAACCGGGTGTGGACACACCGAAAACCCGACAGTGGAAGGATTAGTGCAGGGTTTCACCAATCGGGACACAAGGGCACCTCGACAACGTTCGCCAAGGGCGAGGCTGCACACGTACGCCCTCCTGTCGACCCCTGGCAACGTGGCGAACGTCACACGCGCGTAGTGGTGGGCGCGGGTCGTAATTCGGCCCGTCGCGGTGGCCGTAATTCGCCGCGCGGGCCCTCGTGTTGTCTGTCGGGTTCTCACGCCGGGATGTTCCGGGAATTGCCGCGTTAACGCCGCCGCACGCTGGGTGAACGTCTAGCGCATTTGTGTCATCAGACCGCGGAGAAATGTCAGGTCGACGTCTTCCAGCGAGCGGACCACCGTACGCCGGGCGGCCGGGGTGATGGGTGCGACGGAGGGCACGGCCACGACGTGGCAGCCCGCGGCCTCCGCGGCGGCGACGCCGGTGGTGGTGTCCTCGACGACGGCGCACCGGGCCGGGTCCACACCGAGGCCGGCCGCGGCGGCCAGGTACGGGTCCGGGTGGGGCTTGGTCCGCGGTACCTCGTCGCCGGCCACGGTCAGGCCGAAGTGCTGGGGGCCCAGCGAGGCCAGCACGCGGTCGATGATGCGCCGGTGGGAGGCGGAGACCAGGGCGGTGGGGATCTCGTGGGCGGACAGCTCCGCGAGCAGCCGGGCGGCTCCCGGCATGAGGGGCAGGGTGCGGCCGATGCGCTCCTCGAAGCCGTCGTTGAGCAGCACGCTGAGTTCGGCGAGTGTGATGTCGGCCCCGGTGGCCTCGATCAGGAATCCGGCGCTGCGGCTCATGGGGCCGCCGACGACCACGTGACGCCAGGAGTCGTCGAGGGTGTGGCCGAGGGAGGCGAAGACCTCGACCTCGACGTCCCACCAGAAGCCCTCGGTGTCCACCAGGGTGCCGTCCATGTCGAGGAGCACGGCCTGCAGGGCGGAGCCTTCGGCCGTACGGGTTCCGAGCGCGGGGACCGTACTGGTCATCCACGTACCTCCTTGAAGGGACGATCAGGCCGGTTCCCACGTGGGGAACCGGCCTGCAGTGGACCGACCAGTGTACGTCGTGCGGGGCGGGAACGCCCGATGTGGCCCGTGAACCTGTACGGGCCCTCTAGCGGGCGTTGAAGTACTTGGCCTCCGGGTGGTGGATCACGATGGCGTCGGTGGACTGCTCGGGGTGGAGCTGGAACTCCTCCGACAGGTGGACGCCGATGCGCTCCGGCTGGAGCAGCTCGGCGATCTTGGCGCGGTCCTCCAGGTCCGGGCAGGCGCCGTAGCCGAGGGAGAAGCGGGCGCCCCGGTACTTCAGGGCGAACATGTCCTCCATCTGGGCCGGGTCCTCCCCGCCGAAGCCGAGTTCGGCGCGCACGCGTGCGTGCCAGTACTCGGCGAGGGCCTCGGCGAGCTGGACGGACAGGCCGTGCAGTTCGAGGTAGTCCCGGTAGGCGTTGGCCTGGAACATCCGGGCGGTCTCCTCGCCGATGCGGGAGCCGACGGTGACGACCTGGAAGCCGACGACGTCCCTCTCGCCGGACTCCTCCGGGCGGAAGAAGTCGGCCAGGCACAGCCGCCGGCCGCGCCGCTGACGGGGGAAGGTGAACCGAGTGCGCTCGTTGCCGTCGTCGTCGAGGACGATCAGGTCGTCGTCCTTGGACACGCACGGGAAGTAGCCGTAGACCACGGCCGCCTCCAGCAGGTTCTCCGTCTGCAGCCGGTCCAGCAGGCCGCGCAGCCGCGGCCTGCCCTCGGTCTCGACCAGTTCCTCGTACGAGGGTCCCTCGCCGGTACGGGCCTGCTTCAGCCCCCACTGGCCCTTGAACAGGGCGCCCTCGTCGAGCCAGGACGCGTACTCCTTGAGCTGGATGCCCTTGACCACGCGCGTGCCCCAAAACGGCGGCTCGGGGACCGGGTTGTCGGTGGCCACGTCCGAGCGCACGTGCCCTTCCTCGGGGCGCTCCTCGACCTCGACGGTGGCGGCCCGCACGCGGCGCTGCTTCAGCTCGGGCAGCTTGGCGCCGGGCACGCCCCGCTTGATGCCGATCAGGGCGTCCATCAGGCGCAGGCCCTCGAAGGCGTCGCGGGCGTAGCGGACCTCGCCGTCGTAGACCTCGTGGAGGTCCTGCTCGACGTAGGCGCGGGTGAGGGCGGCGCCGCCGAGGATGACGGGGTAGTCGGCGGCCAGCCCCCGCTGGTTGAGCTCCTCCAGGTTCTCCTTCATGATCACCGTGGACTTGACCAGGAGCCCGGACATGCCGATCACGTCGGCCCGGTGCTCGTCGGCCGCCTCCAGGATCGCGGAGACCGGCTGCTTGATGCCGAGGTTGACGACGTTGTAGCCGTTGTTGGACAGGATGATGTCGACGAGGTTCTTGCCGATGTCGTGCACGTCGCCGCGCACGGTGGCCAGCACGATCGTGCCCTTGCCCTCGTCGTCGGTCTTCTCCATGTGCGGTTCCAGGTGGGCCACCGCGCTCTTCATGACCTCGGCGGACTGGAGCACGAACGGCAGCTGCATCTGGCCCGAGCCGAACAGTTCGCCGACGACCTTCATGCCGTCCAGCAGCGTCTCGTTGACGATGTCCAGGGCCGGACGCTCCGTCAGCGCCTCGTCCAGGTCGGCCTCCAGGCCGTTGCGCTCGCCGTCGATGATGCGGCGCTTGAGCCGCTCCTCCAGCGGCAGCGCCGCCAGCTCCTCGGCCTTGGACGCCTTCAGCGACTTGGCGGTGGCGCCCTCGAAGAGCTGCATGAGCTTCTGCAGCGGGTCGTAGCCCTCGGCGCGGCGGTCGTAGATCAGGTCGAGGGCGGTCTGCACCTGCTCCTCGTCGAACCGGGCGATCGGCAGGATCTTCGAGGCGTGCACGATGGCCGAGTCCAGGCCGGCCTTCACGCATTCGTCGAGGAAGACGGAGTTGAGCAGGATGCGGGCGGCCGGGTTGAGGCCGAAGGAGATGTTCGACAGACCCAGCGTGGTCTGCACATCCGGATGGCGGCGCTTGAGTTCGCGGATGCCCTCGATGGTGGCGATCCCGTCCTTGCGGGACTCCTCCTGGCCGGTGCAGATGGTGAAGGTCAGGCAGTCGACGAGGATGTCCGACTCGTGGATGCCCCAGTTGCCGGTGAGGTCGGCGATCAGCCGTTCGGCGATCTCGACCTTCTTCTCGGCGGTGCGGGCCTGGCCCTCCTCGTCGATGGTGAGCGCGATCAGCGCGGCGCCGTGTTCCTGCGCGAGCCGGGTGACCTTCGCGAACCGGGACTCGGGGCCGTCGCCGTCCTCGTAGTTCACCGAGTTGATCACCGCGCGGCCGCCCAGCTTCTCCAGGCCCGCGCGGATGACGTCGACCTCGGTGGAGTCCAGCACGATCGGCAGCGTCGAGGCGGTCGCGAACCGGCCGGCCAGCTCCTCCATGTCCGCCACGCCGTCCCGGCCCACGTAGTCCACGCACAGGTCGAGCATGTGCGCGCCCTCACGAATCTGGTCCCGGGCCATCTCCACACAGTCGTCCCAGCGGCCCTCCAGCATCGCCTCACGGAACTTCTTCGACCCGTTGGCGTTGGTCCGCTCGCCGATCGCCAGGTAGGAGGTGTCCTGGCGGAACGGCACCGTCTGGTAGAGCGAGGCCGCGCCCGGCTCCGGACGCGGGTCACGGGCGGTCGGCGCGGCACCCCGGACCCGCTCCACGACCTGGCGCAGGTGCTCGGGCGTGGTGCCGCAGCAGCCGCCCACCAGGGACAGCCCGTACTCGCGCACGAACGTCTCGTGGGCGTCGGCCAGCTCCGGCGCGGTCAGCGGATAGTGCGCGCCGTCCTTGCCCAGGACCGGCAGACCGGCGTTCGGCATACAGGTCAGCGGCACGCGGGAGTGGCGGGCGAGGTAGCGCAGGTGCTCGCTCATCTCCGCCGGACCGGTCGCGCAGTTCATGCCGATCATGTCGATGCCCAGCGGCTCCAGCGCGGTCAGCGCCGCACCGATCTCCGAGCCCAGCAGCATCGTGCCGGTGGTCTCGACGGTCACGGACACGATGACGGGCAGGTCGAGACCGAGGGCCTCCAGGGCACGCCGGGCGCCCAGCACGGACGCCTTGGTCTGCAGCAGGTCCTGCGTGGTCTCCACCAGCAGCGCGTCCGCGCCGCCCGCGACCAGGCCCTCGGCGTTGCGCTGGTAGGCGTCGCGCAGGACGGTGTACGGGGCATGGCCCAGCGTGGGCAGCTTGGTGCCGGGGCCGATGGAGCCCAGGACCCAGCGCTGGCGGCCGTCCCGGGCGGCGAACTCGTCGGCGACCTCGCGGGCCACCCGCGCGCCGGCCTCGGACAGCTCGTGGACGCGCTCGGGGATGTCGTACTCGCCCAGCGCCGAGTGGTTCGCGCCGAAGGTGTTGGTCCCCACGCAGTCCACGCCGGCCGCGAAGTACTCCTCGTGCACCGAGCGCACGATGTCCGGGCGGGTCACGTTCAGGACCTCGTTGCACCCCTCCAGCTGCTGGAAGTCGTCCAGCGAGGGGTTCTGCGCCTGGAGCATGGTGCCCATCGCGCCGTCGGCGACCACCACGCGGGTGGCGAGGGCCTCTCGGAGGGCGGACACGCGGGTCCGGGTGTCGGCGGGCGGGGTGGCTGGCGACGAGGCCATGAAAGGGCTCCCTAGGATGCGACGGCTGTCGGCTTTGCGCTGCCCGGTGCCGTCCACGGGGGACGTCCCGGGGGAGAACGCACGCCGCCAGGGTAGCCGGGACCGGAGGCCGGTGGTCGAGGCGTCCACGAGACGGACGAGGATGGCGGGTCACAGGCCCGCCGAAGGGGTGACTTTCCGGCCCGGTGATCCGCCGGTGGAGGACCCGGCGATCCAGCGGTGGACGACCCGGGGTTCCGCCGGGCCACGGCCCGGATGCCGTCAGGGAGCCGCTCCCGGACGCGGGGTCCGGGGCGATGGGAACCGGCCGGGGTGCAACAGTTGCCCGCCAACCGTTAGCGGGAGGTCGGCATCGACCGGTAGTGTTCGGCATTGCCGAACGACGTCAGCGACGCCGAGGTCGGCAGTCGAAGGGGACGGAGGCAGTACGTCGATGGCACGGAACATCCAGTCGCTCGAACGGGCGGCCGCGATGCTGCGCCTGCTCGCGGGCGGCGAGCGGCGGCTCGGCCTGTCGGACATCGCCTCGTCGCTGGGTCTGGCCAAAGGCACCGCGCACGGCATCCTGCGCACCCTCCAGCAGGAGGGCTTCGTGGAGCAGGACGAGGCCTCCGGGCGCTATCAGCTGGGCGCCGAGCTGCTGCGCCTGGGCACGACCTACCTCGACGTGCACGAGCTGCGGGCGCGCGCCCTGGTGTGGACGGACGACCTGGCGCGCTCCAGCGGCGAGAGCGTCCACCTCGGGGTCCTGCACCAGCAGGGCGTCCTGATCGTGCACCACGTCTTCCGCCCCGACGACAGCCGGCAGGTGCTGGAGATCGGCGCCATGCAGCCGCTGCACTCCACCGCGCTGGGCAAGGTGCTGTCGGCGTACGACCCGGTCGCGCACAGCGAGGCGCTGGAGGCCGACCGCAAGGCGTACACCGACCGGACCGTCTGCGAGCCGGACGGGTTCGAGCACATCCTGGACATCACGCGCGCGCGTGGCTACGCCGCCGACGTCGAGGAGACCTGGGAGGGCGTCGCGTCCATCGCCGCCCCCATCCACGACCGCAGGCGCATGCCGGTGGGCGCGGTCGGCATCACGGGCGCCGTGGAGCGGCTGTGCCGGGAGGGCGAGCTGCGTCCCGAGCTGGTCGCGGCGGTACGGGACTGCGCCCGCGCGGTGTCGCGGGACCTGGGCGCCGGACGGTTCTAGCAGGGCACGGACAGGGGCCGGGACGTCGTACGGCGTTCCGGTCCTTCGGCGTTTCCCGGGGAGGCCAAGCACCGCCGCCCCGCCCCCGCGACCGATAACTCGCGACGATCAATAACGATCGTGCTTTCGATAACACAGCTCTTGACGCATGCGTGACGCCGCGGCGAGACTCGCGTCCATCGGTCGGCATTGTCGAACACCTACCGGCAATACGCGTTAGAGTGTGACAACGCCAAGGGCCGCCATCGCTCTCACACCGAGGGCGCCAGAACACCCGGAGGGACCCGGGGGTTCGGCTTCCCCTGGACGAAGGACAAAGGAGTCGCGGGTGTCCAGCTCCGACATCTTCATCGGCGAGACCATCGGTACCGCCATACTCATCCTGCTCGGCGGCGGCGTGTGTGCCGCCGTGACGCTCAAGGCCTCCAAGGCCCGCAACGCCGGCTGGCTCGCCATCGCCTTCGGGTGGGGCTTCGCGGTCATGACGGCGGCGTACATATCGGGTCCGCTCTCCGGCGCCCACCTCAACCCCGCCGTGACGGTCGGCATCGCGATCAAGGACGGCGACTGGAGCAACACGCCGACCTACCTCGCGGGTCAGCTCCTCGGCGCCATGATCGGCGCGGTCCTGGTCTGGATCGCTTATTACGGCCAGTTCCAGGCCCACCTCACCGACCGCGAGATCGTCGGCGGCCCCGGCGCGCAGGACACGACGGCCAAGTCGGTCGAGGCCCAGGAGAAGGGCGCCGGCCCCGTGCTGGGCATCTTCTCCACCGGCCCGGAGATCCGGCACACGGTCCAGAACCTCGCCACCGAGATCATCGGCACCTTCGTCCTGCTGCTCGCCATCCTGACCCAGGGTCTGAACGACGCGGGCAACGGCCTCGGCGTCCTGGGCGCCCTGATCACCGCGTTCGTCGTGGTGTCGATCGGCCTGTCCCTCGGTGGCCCGACGGGCTACGCGATCAACCCGGTCCGCGACCTCGGCCCGCGCATCGTGCACGCCCTGCTGCCCCTGCCCAACAAGGGCGGTTCCGACTGGGCCTACGCCTGGATCCCCGTCGTCGGTCCGCTGATCGGCGGTGCGCTCGCCGGAGGTGTCTACAACGTCGCGTTCGCCTGAGCGGACCTCCGCTCGGCCATCATCGAGCCGCAGAACACGCGCCGTACGCACCGGCCGCCACACCACGGAAACCAGGAGCACACTGTGACCGACGCTCACACCGCAGGCCCCTTCATCGCCGCCATCGACCAGGGCACGACCTCCTCGCGCTGCATCGTCTTCGACCGCGACGGGCGCATCGTCTCCGTCGACCAGAAGGAGCACGAGCAGATCTTCCCCAAGCCCGGCTGGGTCGAGCACAACGCCACCGAGATCTGGACCAACGTCCAGGAGGTCGTCGCCGGGGCCGTCGAGAAGGCCGGCATCACCCGCGACGACATCAAGGCCATCGGCATCACCAACCAGCGCGAGACCACGCTGATCTGGGACAAGAACACCGGTGAGCCCGTCCACAACGCCATCGTCTGGCAGGACACCCGCACCGACGCCCTGTGCCGCGAGCTCGGCCGCAACGTCGGCCAGGACCGCTTCCGCCGCGAGACCGGCCTTCCCCTGGCCTCCTACTTCGCCGGTCCCAAAGCGCGCTGGCTGCTCGACAACGTCGAGGGCCTGCGCGAGCGCGCCGAGGCGGGCGACCTGCTCTTCGGCACCATGGACTCCTGGGTCATCTGGAACCTGACGGGCGGGGTGAACGGCGGCAAGCACGTCACCGACGTCACCAACGCCTCGCGCACGATGCTGATGAACCTGCACACCATGCAGTGGGACGAGCGGATCGCCGAGTCGATCGGCGTGCCGGCCCAGATGCTCCCGGAGATCCGCTCCTCCGCCGAGGTGTACGGCGAGATCAAGGGCGGCAGGCTCGGCGAGCTGCTCGGCGGCATCCCCGTCGCCTCCGCGCTCGGCGACCAGCAGGCGGCCCTGTTCGGCCAGACCTGTTTCTCCGAGGGCGAGACCAAGTCGACGTACGGCACCGGCACCTTCATGGTGATGAACACCGGTGACAAGATCATCAACTCCTACTCGGGCCTGCTGACCACGGTCGGTTACAAGATCGGCGACCAGGACACGGTGTACGCCCTGGAGGGCTCGATCGCCGTCACCGGTTCGCTGGTGCAGTGGATGCGCGACCAGATGGGCCTGATCTCCACGGCCGCCGAGATCGAGACCCTCGCCCTCACGGTCGAGGACAACGGCGGCGCCTACTTCGTACCGGCCTTCTCCGGCCTGTTCGCCCCGTACTGGCGCTCCGACGCCCGCGGTGTGATCGCCGGCCTGACCCGGTACGTCACCAAGGCGCACCTCGCGCGCGCCGTGCTGGAGGCCACCGCCTGGCAGACGCGGGAGATCGCGGACGCCATGACGAAGGACTCCGGTGTGGAGCTGACCGCCCTCAAGGTCGACGGCGGCATGACCTCCAACAACCTGCTGATGCAGACCCTCGCCGACTTCGTGGACGCCCCCGTGGTGCGCCCGATGGTCGCCGAGACCACCTGCCTCGGCGCCGCCTACGCCGCCGGCCTGGCCGTGGGCTTCTGGAACAGCACCGACGACCTGCGCGCCAACTGGCGGCGGGCCGCCGAGTGGACCCCCCGCATGGACGCGGAGATCCGCGACCGTGAGTACAAGAGCTGGCTCAAGGCCGTCGAGCGGACCATGGGCTGGCTCGAGGACGAGGAGTAAGAACCGCAATGACCACTCAGTCCACCCTGCAGTCCGTGCCTGCCCTGGGGACGCACCCGGCCTCCGGCTCGAACCCGAGCCGGGCCGAGACCCGGGAGCAGCTCTCCAAGGCGTCGTACGACCTTCTCGTGATCGGCGGCGGCATCCTCGGCATCTCCACCGCCTGGCACGCCGCGCAGTCCGGCCTCAGGGTGGCCGTGGTCGACGCCGGCGACTTCGCCGGCGCCACCTCCTCCGCCTCCTCCAAGCTGCTCCACGGCGGTCTGCGCTACCTGCAGACCGGCGCGGTGAAGCTGGTGGCGGAGAACCACTTCGAGCGCCGCGCGGTCTCCCGCCAGGTGGCCCCCCACCTGGCGAACCCGCTCACCTTCTACCTCCCCGTGTACAAGGGCGGGCCGCACGGCGCGGCGAAGCTCGGCGCGGGCGTCTTCGCGTACTCGGCGCTGTCCGCCTTCGGTGACGGCGTCGGCCACCTGCTCTCGCCGGCCAAGGCCGCGCAGGACGTGCCGGAGCTGCGCACCGACAACCTCAAGGCCGTGGCCGTGTACGGCGACGACCAGATGAACGACGCCCGCATGGCGCTGATGACGGTCCGCGCGGCGGTCGACTCCGGCGCGGTCGTCCTCAACCACGCCGAGGTCACCGGTCTGCGCTTCACCAAGGGCCGGGTGACCGGCGCCGAGCTGAAGGACCGCCTGACCGGCGACGAGTTCGGGGTGAACGCCCGCCTGGTGCTCAACGCCACCGGCCCCTGGGTCGACCACCTGCGCCGCATGGAGGACCCGAACGCGGCCCCGTCCATCCGCCTGTCCAAGGGCGCGCACCTGGTGCTCAAGCGCACCGCGCCGTGGAAGGCCGCGCTGGCGACCCCGATCGACAAGTACCGCATCACCTTCGCCCTCCCCTGGGAGGACATGCTGCTGCTCGGCACGACCGACGAGGAGTTCGAGGGCGACCCGGCGGACGTCGCGGTCAACGAGAAGGACATAGCGCAGATCCTCGACGAGGCCGCCTTCTCCATCCGCGACCAGCAGCTCGACCGGGACCTGATCACGTACTCCTTCGCGGGTCTGCGCGTGCTGCCGGGCGGCCCCGGCGACACCGCGAAGGCCAAGCGCGAGACGGTGGTCAGCGAGGGCCGGGGCGGCATGCTGTCCGTCGCGGGCGGCAAGTGGACCACCTTCCGGCACATCGGCCGTACGGTGATGAAGAAGCTGGAGGCACTGCCGGGCCACCCGCTCGGTGACGACTTCGAGCCGATCTCCTCGCTGCCGAAGAAGTTGCCGCTGCCCGGCGTCGCCAACCCGCGCGCGGTCGCGCACCGGCTGCTGGTGGACGGCCCGGCGCCCGGCCCGCGCATGGCTGCGGACACCGCCAGGCACCTGGCCACCCACTACGGTTCGCTGGCCTTCGACATCGCCCGCCTCGCGAACGAGAGCCCCGAGCTGGCGGAGCGCGTCCACCCGGACGCCCCGGAGATCTGGGCGCAGGTCGTGTGGGCCCGCGACCACGAGTGGGCCGAGACGCCCGACGACGTGCTGCGCCGCCGCACCACCCTGACGATCCGCGGCCTGGCCACGGACGACGTCCGCGCGAAGGTCCAGGACCTGCTCGACAAGAAGTAGGACCGACGGAGCGACCCGTGCCCGGCCCCGGCAGTCCCGGGACCGGGCACGGTCACATCGTGCCGGGCACGGTCTCATAATGTCGTGAGACATCGGATGTCTGTCCTAGGGGCATCCCGGGAACGCGGGGAGGTCGGCCGTGGCGGTCACCGACGAGGCGATCGAGAAGATCAAGGACATGATCGTCTCCGGCAGGCTGGCGCCCGGCGACCGGCTGCCCAAGGAGAGCGAACTCGCGGCCGGCCTCGGGCTGTCCCGCAACTCCCTGCGGGAGGCCGTTCGCGCCCTGTCGCTGATCCGCATCCTGGACGTGCGGCAGGGCGACGGCACCTACGTCAGCAGCCTGGACCCGCAACTCCTCCTGGAGGCCATCGGGTTCGTCGTCGACTTCCACCGCGACGACACGGTGCTGGAGTTCCTAGCCGTACGCCGCATCCTGGAGCCGGCCGCCACCGCGATGGCGGCCTCCCGGATCACCGAGGCGGAACTGGACGCGCTGGGCGCCGCCTTGGACGCGCTGGGCGCCGAACCGTCGGTGGAGGACCTGATCGCCGCCGATCTCGAGTTCCACCGTGCCGTCGTGCGGGGCTCGGGCAACTCGGTGCTGTGCTCGCTGCTGGACGGCCTGTCCGGGCCGACCACCAGGGCCAGGGTCTGGCGCGGACTGACGCAGGAGGACGCGGTCGCCCGCACCCTGCGCGAACACCGCGCGATCCTGGACGCCCTGCGGGACCGGGACGCGGAGGCGGCACGTTCCTGGGCGACGGTGCACATCGCGTCCGTGGAGCAGTGGCTGCGCGCCGGCCGCTGAACCCGGCCCCGGCGGGGTGTCCGCGCCGCCGGAACGGGGCAGTGATCCGTTCACTCCCCCGTGCACGGGGGCTGCGGGCGGCCCCTCGGCACGCCGTAAGGTTGGGGGGTACGCGAGGGCACGTCGGAAGGAGGCGCTGGGTGATCGAGCTCGAGGGGGTTCCCGAGCTGGTCGACCCGGTCATGGTGGCCGCGTTCGAGGGCTGGAACGACGCCGGCGACGCCGCCTCCACCGCGGTCGCGCATCTCGACCGGGAGTGGAAGGGCGAGGTGTTCGCGGCGCTGGACGCCGAGGACTACTACGACTTCCAGGTCAACCGGCCCACGGTGTTCCTGGAGGACGGCGTCCGCAAGATCACCTGGCCGACGACCAGACTGTCGGTGGTCCGGGTCGGCGGGGACAAACCGCGCGACCTGGTCCTGGTCCGCGGCATCGAACCGTCCATGCGCTGGCGCTCGTTCTGCAACGAACTGCTCGGCTTCGCCCACGAGCTGGGCGTCGAGCTGGTGGTCGTCCTGGGCGCCCTGCTGGGCGACACCCCGCACACCCGTCCGGTGCCGATCAGCGGGACCACGTCGGACGCCGACCTGGCCCGGCGCATGGACCTGGAGGAGACCAAGTACGAGGGGCCCACGGGCATCGTCGGCATCCTCCAGGAGGCGTGCACGCACGCGGGCGTACCGGCCGTGTCGCTGTGGGCGGCGGTGCCGCACTACGTGTCGCAGCCGCCGAACCCGAAGGCCACGCTGGCCCTGCTGAACCGGCTGGAGGACCTGATCGACGTGCGCATCCCCCTGGGCGAACTGCCCGAGGACGCGCGCGCCTGGCAGGTGGGCGTGGACCAGCTGGCGGCCGAGGACAGCGAGGTCGCCGAGTACGTCCAGTCGCTGGAGGAGGCCCGGGACACCGCGGAGCTGCCGGAGGCGTCGGGCGAGGCGATCGCCCGCGAATTCGAGCGGTACCTGCGGCGCCGGGACGGCTCCGGACCGGGCCAGCCGGGCGGCCATGCCACGGCGGACGGGGACACGACGCCCGGGACGCCGTATCTGCGGGACAACCCGAGCGGGCGCACCCGCCCGCCGAAGCCGCCCAGGACCGGCGGGGACGACGAGGAGTCGTCGGAGGACTGAACCAACGTGACGGGGGGCGCTTCCCATCGGGAAGCGCCCCCCGTCATGTGCGGGTCGTGCCTACAGAGCGACGCCGAGCAGTGCGTCCACGGCTCGGGACACCACGCCGGGCGCGCCGGTGTCGGTGCCGCCGGTCTCCTGCTGGAGCGCGGCCCAGCGGTCGACGGCGTCCAGCGCGGCCGGGGAGTCCAGGTCGTTCGCGAGGGCCTCGCGGATCTCCTCGACCAGCGCCTCGGCGGGCGGACCGTCGGGCCGGGAGACGGCGGCGCGCCAGCGGTCCACCCGGGCGAGGGCGTCCTGTAGCACCTGGTCCGTCCACTCCCAGTCGGAGCGGTAGTGGTGGGCGAGCAGCGTGAGCCGGATGGCGGCGGGGTCGACGCCCTCGCGGCGCAGCTGCGACACGAAGACCAGGTTGCCCTTGGACTTGGACATCTTCTCGCCGTCCAGCCCGACCATGCCGGCGTGGACGTACGCCTTGGCCATGGGGAACTCGCCGGTGAGCGCCTGGGCGTGCGAGGCGCCCATCTCGTGGTGCGGGAAGGCGAGGTCGGAGCCGCCGCCCTGGACGTCGAAGCCCATCCCGAGGTGGTCGAGGGCGATGGCCACGCACTCGATGTGCCAGCCGGGACGTCCGCGGCCGAGCGAGCCGCCGTCCCAGCTGGGCTCGCCCTCGCGGGCCGCCATCCACAGCATCGGGTCGAGCGGGTTCTTCTTGCCGGGCCGGTCCGGGTCGCCGCCCCGCTCGGCGGAGAGCAGCCGCATGGCGGCGGCGTCCAGGTGCGACACCTGGCCGAAGTGCGGGTCGGACTCGACCGAGAAGTAGATGTCGCCCTCGAGCTCGTAGGCCGCGCCCGCGTCACGCAGCCGCTCGACGAGCGGGACGATGCCGGGTATGGCCTCGACGGCGCCTATGTAGTGCCGGGGCGGCAGCATCCGCAGCGCCGTCATGTCCTCGCGGAAGAGGGCGGTCTCCTTCTCGGCGAGGGCGGTCCAGTCGACGCCGTCGCGCACGGCCCGCTCCAGCAGGGGGTCGTCGACGTCGGTGACGTTCTGGACGTAGTGGACCTGCCGCTTGTTGTCGAGCCACACGCGCTGCACGAGGTCGAACGCGTTGTAGGTCGCCGCGTGCCCCATGTGGGTGGCGTCGTACGGCGTGATGCCGCAGACGTAGATACGGGCGACGGGACCGGGGTCGAGGGTGACCAGGCCGCCGGTCGCGGTGTCGTGGATCCTCAGGTCGCGACCCTGACCAGGCAGGGCGGGGACCTCGGAAGCGGGCCAGGCATGCATGTCATGAGCCTAACCGGACGGGTGTTCCGTACACGAACCGGACCGGGCCGGATGGCCGGTAAGGCGGTCTTGCGCCCGACCGGCCGTTGTGCGTTCGGCCCGCACACGCCGCCGACGGGCGGGGCGCCTACACCGGTGGCCACGGGATGGCCGGCCACTCCCCGCCCGGTGCCGGGTGCTTGCCGGACGCGAGCAGGGCGTCGACCCGCGCGCGTGTGGCGTCCAGCTCGGCGGAGGTGATGAGGGCGCCGAGCCGGGCGGCCAGGGCCCCACCGTCCTTCAGGGCCTCCTTGAGGCCGTCGAGCACGGCCAGGGCCTCCCCGGTGAGCGGCTCGCCAGCCCAGCCCCACAGCAGGGTGCGCAGCTTGTCCTCGGCGTGGAAGGTGACGCCGTGGTCGATGCCGTACAGCCGCTCACCGGCGGCGGGCAGGAGGTGACCGCCCTTGCGGTCGGCGTTGTTGATCACGGCGTCCAGGACGGCGAGCCGTCGCAACCGCTCGTCGTCGGCGTGCACGAGCAGCGCGGTGCGGCCCTCGCCGACCTCGGCCAGGGCGACCGCCTTCCAGCCGGGGCCGGGTTCCTCGGCGTCCACCAGGGCGAGCAGTTCCGTCTCCGGGACGGCCTCGATCCACAGCTGGACCATGCCCTCGCCGTAGGGCCCGTCGCGCAGCACCGTGGGCGGGACCAGGCCCCAGCCGGTCGCCTCGGAGACCTCGTAGGCGGCGACCTCGCGCTGGGCGAGGGTGCCGTCGGGGAAGTCCCACAGGGGCCGCTCTCCCGCGACCGGCTTGTAGACGCAGGCGGCCTCGCGGCCCTCGTGGGTCACCGTGCAGTACAGGGCCGCGTTGGAGGCGTCACGGATGCGTCCGCGCACGGTCAGTTCGCCCTGGGCGAGCAGGTCGGCGGCCGCCGTGTCGGTGGTCACGCTCCGCGGCGGTATCCGTTCTGGCGCGGACATACGTGTCCTTCCGGGTCGAGCGGGAGGCTGCACAGCGGGCACGGCGGCCGCCCGGCGTTGACGACGTCGAGGGCACGCTTGGCGAAGGCCCTGGCCTGCGCGCCGGTGAGGCGGACCCGGAGCATCGGGGGGCCGTTCTCCTCGTCCTGGAGGAGCCGCTCCTCGGCCTCGGCCAGGTCCTCCTCGGACTCGGCGTCCAGCTCCACGAGGGCCTGCGCCTCGACGATCATGCGCTGCTCCTCGCCGTCCCAGGCCAGCGCCATGGTGCCGACCCGGAACTCCTCCTCGACGGGCGTCTCCAGAGGAGCCGTGTCGGCGGGCCCGGTGGGGGCCATGGCGGGGACGGCGGTGCTGCCGCCGCTGCGCCGTACGACCTCGTCGAGGAGTTCGTCCATGCGCTCGGCGAGTGCGGCCACCTGGGTCTTCTCCAGGGCCACGCTGGTCACCCGGGAGCCGGCGGAGGCCTGGAGGAAGAACGTACGGCGCCCGGGCAGTCCGACCGTGCCGGCCACGAAACGTTCCGGTTGGTCGTAGAGGAACACCTGACGGGACACGTCCTGTCTCCATGAGAAGTCGTAAGAAGCGGGTGGGCGGGGTCGGTCACTGCTGCGATCGCTTCACCCTACTGCGGCCGACGATCACGGTGCGCCCGCACCGCCACCGACGGTGGCCTCGTCGCCCGGCGGCTCCTCGCGCGGGGCGAGGGAGGCGAAGTCGCCGGTGTCGCCGAGGCGGACGAGGAACGGGCGCAGCCGGGTGTAGCGGATCGCGGTGACGGAGCAGGGCTCGACGGAGATCCGCTGGAAGAGGTCGAGGTGGAGGCCCAGCGCCTCCGCGACGAGGGACTTGATGATGTCGCCGTGCGAGCACATGAGGTAGACGGCGTCGGCACCGTGGTCGCGCTCCACGCGCGCGTTCCACTCGCGGACCGCCTCGGCGGCGCGGGTCTGCATCGCGCGCATCGACTCGCCGCCGGGGAACGCGGCGGCGGAGGGGTGCGCCTGCACCACCTCCATCAGGGGCTCGTCCTTGAGCTCGGCGAGCTTGCGGCCGGACCAGTCGCCGTAGTGGCACTCCCCGATCCGCTCGTCGGTGTGTGCCCGCAGCCCGGGCCGGGCGTCGAGCAGCGGCCGGATCGTCTCCTGACAGCGTTGCAGGGGGCTGGAGACGACCTCGGACAGCGGCAGGCCGTCGAGGCGGCCGGGCAGCGCGGCGGCCTGGGCGGCCCCGCGTTCGTCGAGGGCGACGCCGGGCGTCCAGCCGGCGAGCAGCCCCTCGGTGTTGGCGGTGGATCGTCCGTGCCTGACCAGGATCAGCGTGGGCATGCGGACAGGGTAGGCGTACGGCGCGGCGCGAGGGCGCCGGGGCGAAGGGAGAATGCGTTCGGTGATCGTCGACTGTGCCATCTACCGGGACGGGCACCGCACGGACGGGCCCGAGGACTTCTCCGACGCGCTCGGCGAGGCGCGGTCCGCGGGCGGCTTCGTCTGGATCGGGCTGCACGAGCCGTCCCAGGAGGAGTTCGACCTGGTCACCGAGGAGTTCGCGCTGCATCCGCTGGCGGTTGAGGACGCCCTCAAGGCGCACCAGCGGCCGAAGCTGGAGGTCTACGAGGACTCGCTCTTCGCCGTCCTGAAGCCGGTGGTGTACGAGCCGGAGAGCGACACCGTGTCCACCGGCGAGCTCATGATCTTCCTGGGTGACGCCTTCGTGGTCGTCGTCCGGCACGGCGAGGGCTCTCCGTTGAAGGCCGTCCGGCAGCGTCTGGAGCACGAGCCCGAGCTGCTCGGCAAGGGGCCGACCTCGGTGCTGTACGCGATAGCGGACGCCGCCGTCGACCATTACCTGGACGTCGCGGTGGAGCTGCAGAACGACCTGGAGGAGCTGGAGGCGGAGGTCTTCTCTCCGGACGGCGGCGGCTCGCGGCACACCGCGTCCCGGATCTACAACTTCAAGCGGCAGATCCTGGAGTTCCGCCGGGCGACCGGCCCCCTGGCGCCGCCGCTGGCCCGGCTGGCCGGGACGGGCGCGTTCGGCACCGCGGTGCCGTTCGTGAACGACAGGGCGCGGCCGTTCTTCCGGGACGTCAGCGACCACCTCTCCCGCGTCAACGAGTCGGTGGAGGGCCTGGACCGGCTGGTCTCGGACATCCTGTCGGCGCACCTGGCGCAGACGAGCGTCCGGCAGAACGACGACATGCGGAAGATCTCCGCGTGGGCGGCCATGGCCGCGGTCCCCACGATGGTCGCGGGGGTCTACGGCATGAACTTCGAGCACATGCCGGAACTGCGCTGGGTATGGGGGTATCCGGCGGTGATCGTGCTGATGGCCGGGCTGGAGGTGCTGTTGTTCCGGCTGTTCAAGCGGCGGGGCTGGCTCTGAGCGGGGGTCGTGCCGGTCAGGCGACCTCGGGCGCCGCGGTGGCGGGTCCGCCGAGCGCGTCGCGCCGTGCGGGTGTGCGCAGGGTCACCATGCGGCGCCAGCCGGCCAGGCGCTCGTAGGCGTACGTCGCGTGGATGCCCGCGGCGAGCAGCGCGGACCTGGCGCGGGACCAGCCGAGGATGCGGCCCATGCGGGCCATCACGCCGAGGCTCACGTCCCGGTGGACGCGGATCTCGGCGAGCGCGCACTCGCGCAGGGTCGCCTGGATGTAGCGGCCGTGCCCGGCGGCGGCGTAGCGCAGCAGTTCCTCGTGGGAGTAGGCGAGGTGGTTGTCCTCGTCGGCGGAGATCATGCGGACGGCCCGGCCGAGGTCCGGGTGGTCCCCGAAGTGCTTGAGGAGCATCGCCATCTGCTCGGCCGCACGCTGTTCGGTGACCCTGCTGTGCGCCAGGTAGGTGATGATGTCCCGCACCGTGAGGGGCTGGTCGGCCTTGAGCTTGTCGTGGGCGAGGCCGATGCCGTGCCGCTCCAGGAGCATGGTGTAGTCGGTCTCGGGCGGTACTTCGACGGGTTCGAGGCCGCGCTTCTTCAGCAGGGCGTTGAAGATCCGCCCGTGCTTGTCCTCGTCCGCGCCGTGCCGGGTGATCTTGGGGGCGAGGGCGCGCTCGCTCTCCGGTACCAGCGCCGCGATGCGCGCGTTCTCCCAGCCGCCCTGGGACTCGCCGCTGGCCGCGATGGAGCAGAAGAGACGGAACGACTCGTCGTTGTCGAGGATCTCCTGGAACAGACTCTTGGCCGAAAGCATCGCTGGCACCTCTCTGCCGCTGCAGGGTTGGGCAGGTTCCGCAGACTCCGCAAAGAACGAGTCAAGTGCGGGAAATGAGGCGCGGCAACAGGTACGGCGGACAACTCAGCCAAAAGAAGGACGGCCGGGAACAGGAGGAGGCGTAACCCCGCGCGCGTGGGCGCGTTGTTCCTCGTGACGGCCGTGGCGGGGAAGACCCCCCGAGCCCCCACCACGGCCGCAGAACTTTCCTGGATCGCTCCCGATTGGCTACGCCAGCCCCGCGCGCTCCAGGGCCTCGGTACCGGCGCGGAGCGCGGCGATCCGCTCGTCCAGGGTGAAGCCGGCGGGGGCGAGCGTCAGGGTGGTGACGCCGGCGGCGGCGTAGGCCTTCATCCGGTCCGCGATGCGGTCGACGGAACCGAGCAGGGTGGTCTGGTCGATCAACTCGTGCGGTACGGCCGCGGCGGCGCCCTCCTTGTCACCGGACAGGTACTTGTCCTGGATCTCGGCGGCCTCGGCCTCGTAGCCCATGCGCTGGGCGAGCTGGTTGTAGAAGTTCTGCTTGCGGCTGCCCATGCCGCCGACGTAGAGCGCGGTGTAGGGGCGGAAGGTGTCGGCGAGCGCGGCGACGTCCTTGTCGTCGCCCAGGGCGAGCGGCAGGGTCGGGCAGACGTCGAAGCCGTCGAGGGTCTTGCCGGCCTTCTCGCGCCCGGCCCGCAGGTGCTTGACCGCGGTCTCCTCCAGGTGGTCCGCGGAGGGGAAGATCAGCAGGGCGCCGTCGGCGATCTCGCCGGTCTGCTCCAGGTTTTTCGGGCCGATCGCGGCGATGTACAGCGGGATGTGCTCGCGCTGCGGGTGCACGGTCAGCTTGATCGGCTTGCCGGGGCCGCCGGGCAGCGGAAGCGTCCAGTGCTGCCCCTCGTAGGAGAGCCGTTCCCTGGTCATCGCCTTGCGCACGATCTCGACGTACTCGCGGGTGCGGGCGAGCGGCTTGTCGAACTTGACGCCGTACCAGCCCTCGGAGACCTGCGGACCGGAGACGCCGAGGCCGAGGCGGAAGCGGCCCTTGGAGAGGGAGTCCAGGGTGGCGGCCGTCATCGCGGTCATCGCGGGCTGGCGGGCCGGGATCTGGAAGATGGCCGAACCCACGTCGATACGCTCGGTCTGGGCGGCGACCCAGGTGAGCACGGTGGCCGCGTCGGAGCCGTAGGCCTCGGCGGCCCAGCAGACGGCGTAGCCGAGCCGGTCGGCCTCCTGGGCGACGGCCAGGTTGTCCGCGTCCATTCCGGCACCCCAGTAGCCGAGGTTGATCCCGAGCTGCATGGCCGATTCCCCTTACCGATCAGTAACGTGTTCTGTGCCCCGACCTTAGCGCGGCAATTCGGTTGTCCACAGGCCCCCACAGCGCAAGCCGTGGCCAGTAATGTCGGCGTTCATGGAGCAGAGGCATCTCGGCCGCACCGGCCTGCGCGTGTCCCGCATCGGTCTCGGCACCCTGACCTGGGGCCGGGACACCGACGAGCATGACGCCGCCGACCTCTTGAAGACCTTCTGGGAAGCGGGCGGGACCCTCGTCGACACCGCGGACGTGTACGGCGACGGGGAGGCCGAGTACCTGCTCGGACGGCTCATGGAAGGGCTGGTGCCGCGCCGCGACCTGGTGATCTCGACCAAGGCCGGCAGCGTGCCCGATCCCGACCGCCGCTTCGACGGTTCGCGCGCCCACCTGCTCTCCGCGCTGGACGCCTCGCTGGCCCGCCTGGGCACGGACCACGTCGACGTGTGGCATCTGCACGCCTTCGACCCGCACACGCCGCTGGAGGAGACGCTGCACGCCCTCGACGTGGCGGTGAGCAGCGGCCGGGCCCGCTACGCGGGCGTGTCGAACTTCTGCGGCTGGCAGCTGGCCAAGGCGGCGACCTGGCAGCTGGCGGCGCCGGGCGTGCGGAACCGGCTGGCGAGCACGCAGATGGAGTACTCGCTGCTCCAGCGGGGCATCGAGCGGGAGGTGCTGCCGGCCGCGCTGGACCTGGGCATCGGCCTGCTGCCCTCCTCCCCGCTGGGCCGCGGGGTCCTCACCGGCAAGTACCGCAAGGACGCGACGCCACCGGACTCGCGGGGCGCCTCGGACCACCTGGCCCCCTTCGTCGCCCCCTACCTCGACGACACGGCCGGTCACATCGTGGACGCGGTGGCGACGGCCGCCGACGGGCTCGCGGTGACGCCACTCCAGGTGGCGCTGGCGTGGGTCCGGGACCGGCCCGGCGTGGTCGCGCCGATCGTCGGCGCGCGCAACGCGCAGCAGCTCACGGCGGCGTTGTCAGTGGAGACCCTTAGTCTTCCTGACGAGATCTGCCGGGCGCTCGACGATGTGTCGGCGCCCGTGCACCGCTACCCCGATCACGACTGGAGCACGCTGTGAGCACGGAGCCCGAGCCCACCTCCGAGGACCCCACGGCCACCGTGGACGCCGGGCCGGAGACGCCGGGCACGGCGGACGAGGCCGGGCGGACCGCCGACGTCCCCGTGAGCGACGCCCATGCGGGCGACGCGGACGCCGGGCGGCCGGTCGGCGAGGGCGCGGGCGACGCCGGTACGGGGGACCGGGGCGCGGCCTCCGCCGGTGTGCCGGCCGCCGGGGCGGGCCCGGCGGACGGCGAAGGCGCCACCGGACCGGCGGACGGCGGGGTCGTCGGGGACGCCGGATCGGCCGGGTCGGACGTGGAGTCGTCGGGGCCCGGCGACTCCGGTGGCGAGGGCGCCTCGGGGTCGCCGGCCGGTTCCGTGGAGGGCGGCGGTGAAGCCGCCCAGGTCTCCGAGGCCGAGGCGGAGCTGGCGGCCCAACAGGTCGAGCGGGAGCGGATCGCGCGGCGGAAGGCCGAGAAGCAGCGGCCGATCGACGCCGGGGGCAAGCTCAGCGGCACGGCGGCCGACCTGCTCGCCGCCGTACGGGCCGTGGAGAGCGGCGAGAAGCCCGCGGCCACGGTCTTCGGTGACCCCACCCCCGCGCCGCGCCGCCCCGCCCCCGAGACGGCTCCACCTCCCCGGCCGGTGCGGGCCGAGCAGGCCGCCGGCCCCGCGGGACCCGCGCCGGAGACCGTTCAGGCCGTCCGCCGGGTACTGGCCGAGGGCGGCGCCCCCGAGGCGCTCGCACCGCAGACCGCCGCGCTGCTCGGCGAGGGGGCGGAGGAGGCGCTGCGCGCGGACCCCTGGCAGCTGCTGCGGGTCGGCGGAGTACGGCCGGAGCAGGCCGACGGGTTCGCCAGGGCCCTGCTCGGCGCGGCGTGCGGCCCGGACGACGAGCGCCGCGGCCGTGCGGTCACCGTGTGGCTGCTGGAGCAGGCGGCCCTCGCCGGGCACACTGCCCTGGAGCTGCCGCGGCTGACGGCCACGCTGGCCCAGCGCGGCGTGCCGGACCCCGACGCCGCCGTACAGAGCACGCTCGCCGAAGGTGAGGCGCTGGCCTTCCAGGACGCCGTGGAGGAGCCCGGGGCCCGTCCGGGGCTCGCGTCGGGCGGGGCCGGTGGGACGGACGCTCCGGACGAGGACGAGGAGCGCCCGGTCCGGGTGCTGATCGGCCTGGAGCGGTTCGCGCTCGCCGAGGAGAGCCTCGCGGACGGCCTGGCTCGGCTGGTCAACTCCGCTCCCAAGCAGGACGGTTCCGCCGCGGACTGGGAGCGGGCCGCCGACTCCGCGCAGGGTGCCGCCGCCGACCTGATCCGCGCGGTCGCGGGGCACGGGCTGGTCCTGCACACCGGCGGCGAGGCCTCCCTGGCCGAACCGGCCGCCCTGCTGCGCGCCGCGCGGGAGCTCGGCCTGCGCGCCTGGGCCGCGGCGCCCGGCCCGCTCGGCCGTGACCGCTTCGCCGCCCAGATGGGCGGCGGCACCCCGCCCGCTGCCCCCGGCTCCGACCCGACCGCCCCCGCCCCGGAGGCTTCCGCCCCCGTCGGTCCCGCCGCCGTCACGCTGGCCGGGCTGCTGGCCGGCACCGAGGGGCCGGGCCGGGACGCCGACGGTGCGCTGGACCTCGATCTCCTCGTGGTGCTCGACGCACCGCAGCTGGACGTCGAGGCGGGCGCCCTGCTGGTGGAGTCCCTGCCGGACGGGGCACGGCTGGTACTGGCCGGCGACCCGGCGGTGCTGTGGTCCGCGGGCCCGGGACGGGTCTTCGCGGACCTGCTGGCGGCGCGGGTCTGCCCACAGGTCGCCTCCAGGCGTCCGGATCCCGGTCCACTCGGCGAACTGGTCTCCGGCATCGGCATCGGCGAACTCGCCCAGGTGGACGCGCCCGGCAAGGAGGTCGTGATCGTGCCGGTGCGGGACGCGGGCGAGGCCGTGCACCGCACCGTCCAGCTCGTCGCGGACTCCGTGCCGCGCGCGATCGGCGTCCCTGCCGAGGACACCCAGGTGATCACACCGGGCCACGGCGGCGCGGCGGGCACCCGGGCGCTGAACGCGGCACTGAAGCAGCGGCTGAACCCGGGCCCCGGCCGTTTCGGCGGCTTCGACCCGGGCGACCGTGTCGCCTACTCCCCCGTGCCGGGTCGTACGCTGCCGGGCCGGGTCGTGAAGGCCGACGCCGACGGACTGCACCTGTCCTGCGCGGGCGAGACCGTCGTCGTGCCGCAGGAGCGGGTGGAGCGGTCCGTGCGGCACGGATGGGCGCTGACCGCGCACCAGGCGGTGGGCGGCCGGTGGCCGGCGGTGGTCGTGGTCCTGCCCGGCGACGCCGCGCAGGCTCTCAGCCGCCCCTGGATCTACACGGCGTTCGGCCGGGCCGTCCGTCATCTGTCCGTGGTGCAGGGTGTGGAACAGGCGCTGCCCCGGGCCGTGGCCGAGGTACCGGCCAAGCCGCGCACGACCCGGCTGCCGGTGCTGCTCGCGCCGCAGGTTCCGGTGGCCGACTGACCCCGGCCGACACGACGACGGCGGCGGTGGTCGACAGGGCTTCCTGTCGACCACCGCCGCCGCACGTTCCGGTGCGTCGTCGCTCACGGCCCCCGGCGGTCCGCCCCCAGCCGCGCCGGCTCGCCGTCCTCGTCCGGATCCGGTTCCCCGTCGAGGTCCCCCTCCGGGTCCGTCTCCAGATCCGTGTCGAGGTCCTCCTCCTCCGCGTCGAGATCTTCCTCGTCCGCGTCCAGGTCCTCCTCGTCCGCGTCGAGGTCGTCGTCGAACTCGTCGTCGAAGACCGCGCTGACGTCGAATCGGCAGACCACTCGCTGCGGGTCGACCTGTTCGAACGGGGCTTCCAGCCACTCCCCCGGTTCGGCCGTCTCCTCCGCGGCCGTCACCCACAGCGTGGAGTCACCCTCCTCCAGGCCGAACTCCTTGTGCCGGGACGCGATCTCGTCGGGCTCGAACTCGCCGAACAGGAGACCGAGCGCACCGTGCACCGTGCCGGAGGCCGCCGCCCCCTCCTCGTCCGCGGCCTCGACCCGCCGTGCCTGGGCCATCAGCCGCTGTGGCTCGGCCACGGCGTAGTCACGGCGGATCAGTACGCTCAGCGCGCTCGGTTCCTCGGGTCCCGTGTACGGCGGCAGGGAGTCGTCCGCGCCGGGAATCTCGAAGGGGGTCACCTCGTCGTAGCGGTCGTAGAGCAGTTCGTCGTACGCCTCCGCGGCCGCGGCCAGCTGGTTGAACGCGTCGTAGACGGCCGGGTCGTCCTCCCCCGACCGGCGTTCGACCGCGGCCAGGTGGCGGTCGAGCGCGGTCTTGACCGCCTCGGCGGCGGCGCGTACCTCGGCAGCGGTGGGCTGCGCAGCATCAGACATAGTGCAGACGCTATCCGTACCGGGCCCCAGCCCGCACAATAGATTCGATGCCGGAATACGAATTTGTCGACGTGTACGTGCCGCGCGGGGTTTCCCGCAAGGAGACGACGCGTCTGCTGACCGACCACGCCGAGTACGGACACTGGGAGTTGTACCGCCTGAGCCTGCTGCGCGACGGCAGCCGCAGGGTGCGGCTGCGGCGGCGGATCATCCGCCAGGTACGCGCCACCTGGTGAGCCCGGTGACCGGGCTCGACCGGGCACGGGTGACGGAGACGGAGCGGGCCCCGCCGTGCGGGGCCCGCTGTGCGTGCGGGCCACCCGCCCCGCGCGCACGGCCCGCGTCACGCCGAGGCGCGTGCCTTGCGGTAGAGCACCGTGCCCGCGAGCAGCGCACCCGCGCCCACCGGGAGGGCCAGGCCCAGCGGCAGGTCGCTGCCGGTCTCGGCGAGCTGCGCGTTGCCCTGGGGCTGGGCGACGGTCTGGGTGTCCGGCCGGTTGCCGTCCGAGGAACCGCCCGGAGTGTCCTCGCCCGGGTCACCGGGGTCACCGGGATCGCCGGGGTCACCCGGGTCGCCGGGGTCGCCCGGCTCTCCGGGCGGCGTCTCGTGCCCGCCGTCGGGCGGCGTGGAGTGATCTCCGCCACTCCCGTTGCCGCAGTCGTTGCCGGTGGTCGGGTTGAGGGCGCCGACGACGTCGACGCTGTTGCCGCACACGTTCACCGGCACGTGCACGGGCACCTGCACCGTGTTGCCGGAGCCGACGCCCGGCGAGTCGCCGGCGTGTCCGTCGGCGTGCGAGCCCCCGTGCGCGCCTGACCGGTCCTCGGAGTCGCCGTGTCCGCTGGAGGCACCGCCGCCCTGGTTGGCGCACGAGTTGCCCATCGCCGGGTTGAGGATGCCGACGACGTCGACCGTGTTGCCGCACACGTTCACCGGCACGTGCACCGGCGCCTGCACGGTGTTGCCGGACAGCACGCCGGGCGAACCCGAACTGGAGCCGTGCGCCCCCGAGTCCGCGTGGGCGGTGCCGCCCGCGGCGGCGATCACGCCGGTGGCCGCCGCCATAGTCATCAGGCCCTTGCGGGTGACCTGTCGCATTTCCTGAATCCCTGCCTTGCCCTAGTCCCGTAGTCCTCAGGCCCGTAAGTACCGAGGCCAGTAGGCCGTGAAATCCCGTGGCTACCGGGAATTCCGGCGTTGCCGTCGTTTCCCTCCCCCCGAAGGCCCGTGAAGGCCGTCGGCCCCGGAGCGCATGGCGCGCGCTCCGGGGCCGGCGGACTCAGACCCTCACGGGGCGAGGCACAACGTCACTTGTTGATGCAGACGTTGCCGAAGGCGGGGTTCAGCAGGCCGATCACGGAGACCGTGTTGCCGCAGAGGTTCACCGGCACGTGAACGGGCACCTGAACGACGTTGCCGGAGAGGACGCCGGGCGAGTGCACGGCGGCACCCTGGGCACCGGAGTCGGCGGCGGCCATGCCCGCGCCCGCGAGAACCAGACCACCGGTGGCAGCCGCGACGGCGACGACCTTCTTGAGCATTATTCCTCCTAGTTGGCAAAAGCGATCCAGGTTGCTGATCGCATCACCTGTAACGAGGAGGGAGTAATGAGGCTACGAGCCTATGAGCGCATTCATCCTTCCTGGTCGCACCCCGCACGCGTGACCGAATACGTCATGGAGGTCAGGACGCGTCGATGAAGCGGTCGAGCACCCGCACGCCGAACTGCAGTCCCTCCACCGGCACCCGCTCGTCCACCCCGTGGAACATGCCCGCGAAGTCCAGCTCCGGCGGCAGCTTGAGAGGCGCGAAGCCGAAGCAGCGGATGCCGAGGTCGTCGAAGGACTTGGCGTCGGTGCCGCCGGAGAGCATGTACGGCACCGCGCGTGCGATCGGGTCCTCGGCGCGCAGGGCGGTCTGCATGGCGTCGACGAGCCGGCCGTCGAAGTCGGTCTCCAGCGCCTTGTCGGCGTGCACGTCCTCGCGCCGCACGCGCGGGCCCAGGATGCGGTCGAGGTCGGCGAGGAACTCCTCCTCGTAGCCGGGCAGGAAGCGGCCGTCGACGTGCGCGGTGGCCTGCCCGGGGATGACGTTGACCTTGTAGCCGGCGCCGAGCTGGGTGGGCGCCGCCGAGTTGCGCAGGGTGGTGCCGATCATCCGGGCGATGCCGCCGAGCTTGGCGAGGGTCTCCTCCATGTTCTCGGGGTCGAGTTCGGTGCCGAGCGCGTCGGAGAGCTCGTCGAGGAAGGCCCGTACGGTCTTGGTGACCCTGACCGGCCACTTGTGCCGGCCGAGCCGCGCCACGGCCTCGCACAGCTCGGTGATCGCGTTGTCGTCGTTGGTCATCGAGCCGTGGCCGGCCGTGCCGTCGACGGTGAGCCGCATCCAGTGCATGCCCTTCTCGGCGGTCTCGACGAGGTAGAGCCGCAGCTTCTCGTTCACGGTGAACGAGAACCCGCCGACCTCGCCGATCGCCTCGCTGACGCCCTCGAACAGCTCCGGGTGCTTGTGCACCAGGTGCTTGGCGCCGTACGTCCCGCCGGCCTCCTCGTCCGCGAGGAACGCGAGCACGATGTCGCGCGGGGGCTTGCGGCCGGTACGCAGGCGGTCGCGGACGACCGCGAGGGTCATCGCGTCCATGTCCTTCATGTCGACCGCGCCGCGTCCCCACACGCACCCGTCGGCGATCTCGCCGGAGAAGGGGTGGTGGGTCCAGTCGTCCGCGTTGGCCGGGACGACGTCGGTGTGGCCGTGAATGAGGAGCGCGGGCCGGGACGGGTCCTCGCCCTCGATCCGGGCCACCGTGGAGGCGCGTCCGGGGTGGGACTCGAAGATCTGCGGTTCGAGTCCCACCTCGGCGAGCTTCTCGGCGACGTACTCGGCCGCCTTGCGCTCGCCCGGACCCGAGTGGTCGCCGTAGTTGCTGGTGTCGATCCGGATCAGCTCGCGGCAGAGGTCGACGACCTCGTCCTCGCCGGTGACGCTCCTGGCCGTGCCCGAGTCGCTCACGTGCTTCCTCCCGCTGTCGCTGCTGGTGTCCCTGCTGGTGCCCTGCGGTGTCCCCGCTGGTGGGCCCCTCTCATCCTCCCCCTCCGGCCGTCCGCGCCCAAGGAGGGGGTGATCGGCCACCCCGGAAAGCCTGGTAATGTTTACGTCGTCGCCGCGGGCAGCAGCCCGCACGACAGACACCTTGTCCGGGTGGCGGAATGGCAGACGCGCTAGCTTGAGGTGCTAGTGCCCTTTATCGGGCGTGGGGGTTCAAGTCCCCCCTCGGACACCAGTGAAGACCCCTGCCGAGCAGGGGTCTTCTGCTTTTCCCGGCGATGCGCGCGACGGGCACAATGGCCGTCATGACCACGCCTTCCTGCCCCTGCGGACTGCCCGAGCCCTACGAGAAGTGCTGCGGTCGCTTCCACGCGGGGCCCGCCTCCGCGCCGACCGCCGAGGCGCTGATGCGTTCCCGTTACAGCGCCTTCGTCAAGGCCGACGCGGGATACCTGCTGCGCACCTGGCACCCGAGGACCCGGCCCGCCCGCCTGGACCTGGACCCGGGCATGCGCTGGACCGGGCTGGAGATCCAGGAGACCACCGACGGCTCCGCCTTCCACGCCACCGGAACGGTCACCTTCCGCGCCTCCTACCGCGGCGGCTCGCTGCACGAGCGGAGCCGCTTCGAGCGCGTCGACGGGGCGTGGGTGTACGTCGACGGGGAGTTCCTCCCGTAGCGCACGGTCCTGTCAGGGTGCCAGGATGTCCAGCTCCTGGAGCGCCCCCACCGTGATCTCCCGCGTCAGCCGCTCGGCGCGCTCGGCGTCCCGGGCGCGCACCGCCTCGGCGACCTGGACGTGCAGGGTGACGGCGGCCGGGTCGGGGTCCTCGAACATCACGTCGTGGTGCGTGCGGCCGGCCAGGACCTCGGCGACGACGCCGCCGAGGCGGGCGAACATCTCGTTGCCGGAGGCGGTCAGGATGACGCGGTGGAAGGCCACGTCGTGGAAGAGGTACTGCTCCAGTTGGTGGCCGCGTGAGTTGGCGACCATGCCGAGCGCGCACTCGGTCAGTTCGGCGCACTGCTCCGGCGTCGCGAGCCGCGCCGCCAGGCCCGCGGCCACCGGTTCGACCGCCGACCTCAGCACCGTCAGGGAGCGCAGCTGGCGCGGGCGCTCGGAGCCGGCCAGGCGCCAGCGGATGACCTGCGGGTCGTAGACGTTCCACTCGCACTCGGGCAGGACGGTCACGCCCACGCGGCGGCGCGACTCGACCAGGTGCATGGACTCCAGCACCCGCACCGCCTCGCGCATCACCGAGCGCGACACCTCGAAACGCTGGGCGAGTTCGTCCGTGCGCAGAACGCTGCCCGCAGGGTACTCGCCCGCTGTGATCGCGGGGCCGAGGGTGTCCAGTACGCGGCCGTGCAGCCCCCGGCCCGGTGTGCTCATGCACTCAGAGTACGGGGCAGGTCACGGGAACAAAAAGTCAGACTTATATGTCACAGCCTCTTGAATTCGTCGTACCTAATGGGTTTCAGTTGCGTCGACATCACGTGTCGACGAAGACAGCAGACAGCGAGAGTGCGATGCAGCGACTGCATACCCCCCACGTCGTCGTGGTCATGGGCGTAGCGGGCACCGGGAAGACCACCATCGGTCCCCTGCTCGCGGCCCGGCTCGGCGTTCCCTACGCCGAGGGCGACGACTTCCACCCGCCGGCCAACATCGCCAAGATGACGGCCGGCACCCCGCTCACCGACGAGGACCGCTGGCCGTGGCTGGACGCCATCGGCGGCTGGGCTCACGGGCGGGCGGGGCTCGGCGGGGTGGTGAGCAGTTCGGCGCTCAAGCGGTCGTACCGCGACCGGCTGCGCGCGGCCGCTCCCGGTGTCGTCTTCGTGCACCTCACGGGCAGCCGCGAGCTGATCGAGGACCGGATGTCGCACCGGCAGGGGCACTTCATGCCGACGGCCCTGCTCGACTCTCAGTTCGCCACGCTCCAGCCCCTGGAGCCCGACGAGGCGGGAGTCGCGGTGGACGTCGCCGGCACTCCGGAGGAGATCACCGAACGGGCGGTGCATGCCCTCGAGGATCTCCCCGAACCGACCCGGTAATCCGGTGATCCGGTAACCCCCACGCCCTCCCCCGGGGTCGTGCCGCCACCCGCGGACACGGCCCCGACCCCTCCCCCGAATCCCCATCACCGCAAGGGAACCACCGTGACCAGACTCAGCGTCGAGATGCTGGCAGCGGACACCGTCGAGCCCATCACCTCGGCCGGCCACGCCCAGCTGGGCATCGCCGTGCTCCTGGGCATCGCCGTCATCGTTCTGCTCATCACCAAGTTCAAGCTGCACGCCTTCCTGTCGCTGACCATCGGGTCACTGGCGCTCGGCGCGTTCGCCGGGGCGCCGCTGGACAAGGTCATCACCAGCTTCACCGGCGGACTCGGCTCCACCGTCGCGGGCGTCGGCGTCCTGATCGCCCTCGGCGCGATCCTCGGCAAGATGCTCGCCGACTCCGGCGGCGCCGACCAGATCGTGGACACCATCCTCGCCAAGGCGACCCCCCGGTCGATGCCGTGGACGATGGTGCTGATCGCCTCCGTGATCGGACTGCCGCTGTTCTTCGAGGTCGGCATCGTGCTGCTGATCCCGGTCGTCCTGATGGTCGCCAAGCGCGGCAACTACTCCCTGATGCGCATCGGCATCCCGGCGCTGGCCGGTCTGTCCGTGATGCACGGCCTGGTCCCGCCGCACCCCGGCCCGCTGGTCGCGATCGACGCGCTCGGCGCCAACCTCGGTGTGACGCTCGCGCTGGGCGTCCTGATCGCCATCCCGACAGTGATCATCGCCGGTCCGGTGTTCTCCAAGTACGCGGCCCGCTGGGTGGACGTCCCCGCTCCCGACCGCATGATCCCGCAGCGCGCCTCCGAGGAGCTGGAGAAGCGTCCCGGCTTCGGCGCCACCCTGGCGACGATCCTGCTGCCGGTCGTGCTGATGCTGGCCAAGGCGCTCGTCGACATCGTCGTCGACGACCCGGACAACGTGGTGCAGCGCACCTTCGACGTCATCGGCAACCCGCTGATCGCCCTGCTCGCCGCCGTGATCGTCGGCATCTTCACACTGCTGCGTCCGGCCGGCTTCGGCAAGGACCGCCTCTCGGGCCTGGTCGAGAAGGGCCTCGCGCCCATCGCGGGCATCCTGCTGATCGTCGGCGCGGGCGGCGGCTTCAAGCAGACGCTGATCGATTCCGGCGTGGGCCAGATGATCCTGGAGATCTCCGAGGACTGGTCGATCCCGGCCCTGCTGCTGGCCTGGCTGATCGCGGTGGCGATCCGGCTGGCGACCGGTTCGGCGACCGTGGCGACCGTCTCGGCGGCCGGTCTGGTCGCGCCGCTGGCGGCCGACATGTCGACGACCCACGCGGCCCTGCTGGTCCTGGCGATCGGCGCCGGCTCGCTGTTCTTCAGCCACGTCAACGACGCCGGCTTCTGGCTGGTGAAGGAGTACTTCGGCCTGAACGTCGGCCAGACCATCAAGACCTGGTCCGTCATGGAGACCATCATCTCGGTGGTCGCGGGCGCCCTGGTCCTGCTCCTGTCACTGGTCATTTAGGTACGGGGACCAGCCCTCTCCTCGGCATCGGCGGGCGCTCCGCCCCGGCGGTCGGATTCCGCCGGGGCGGAGCGCTGCCGGTCCCGAAAGGTGCTGCCCAACCGCGGCACCGACTCCGCCGCCTGAGCCACTTCCCCGGCGGGGCGTGCGCCCGGATGATGGGAGACCCCCGGCGCGCTTCCGGGGCGGTCACGTCGGGGGGCGGCATGGGGATTTCGCTCGGCACGCGGATCGCGGGGCTGTGCCTGGCCGGGACCGTGGCGGTGATCGCCGCTTCCTGCGCCGCCGGTGAGGTCGGGCCGCCGGACAGGGCCCAGGACGCGAACGTGGCCGGTGGTTTCGCGAACGGCGGCCGGGCCGGCACCCCGCACCCGGCGGCGGAGTCCTCCGCGCCCGCCCCTTCGTGGGCCCCGGACGGCAGCGGCGGCGGCCCGGTGGGCGCCCCGCCCGCCGCCGGCCCACCCGCATCACCGACCCGTGTCACCACACCCACCGCGCCTGCCGCACCCCGCGCCGACCGCCCGGCGAAGGACGGCGGCCCGCCGCCCCTCACCGCGCCCGCCTGGCTCCCGCCCGGCCCCGTCTCCCCGGACACGGACGCCGTACCGGACCCGGAGAGCCTCTACGACCGGCTCCGCACGCCCGGCACCGGGTGCGCGGACGTCCTGCGCGCCCTCCCCGCCCTCCCGCCGTCCGACGACCGGCGACTGCTGCACGGCCTGGCCAACGCCTGCCTGGCGGTCCAGGGCCGGGGCGGCAGCTGGGAGGCGGCGGCTCTGGGCCACGGGGCGTCGGCGGAGCGCCCGGACGACTGCAAGAGCCGGGCGGCCCACGACGTACTGACCGGCCTGCTGGAGTTCCACCGCCGGCACCCCGAAGCCACCGTACGGCTCGAGACCGCGCCCACGGCTGCCCCGGCCTGCGCCTACGCCATCGCCGCGGTGGACGCCGGGACCGACGGGACCGCCGGCCCCGGCGGAACGCTCTCCGTCGAGCTGAGCGGCACCTACTTCGACCACGCCGAACTGCTGCGCGACGGCGAGGTGTCGGTGGGCGGGGTGAGCGTGCCGGCCCCGCTCACCGCGCCGTCCGCCGGGAGCGGCGACCGGCTGCGCCTGGCCGTGACGGTCCCGGCCGTGCCCGCCGTCCCGGGAACGGCGCTCGACGTGCGCGTCCGGTACGGCGGTACGGAAGTGGTCCGGGAGGACGCCTTCGTGCTCGCCGCCCCGGACCCGCTCACGCCCTCCGCGTCCCCCTGAGTTTCAGGAGGACGCCTCCTTGTCCAGCTGGAACGCCTCGTTGCCCTGGCCGATCCGGGCGTGCCGTTCGGGCGCCCGTGTCCGCAGCACCAGGCCCTGCGCCAGACCGCCGGCCGCGGCGAGGCCGATGATGCCCGGCAGCACCCAGCTCAGCGAGGAGCCGGGGCCGGCGCCGACGAGGACGTCGAAGTCCTTGACCGTGTAACCGGCGATCACCAGGAGGGCGACGCCCGCGACGGTGGAGGTCGCAAGCCGTACGCCCTGGGTGCCGGCGGCGCCGCGCCGTACGAAGAAGGCGACGACGGAGAACGACGCGGCGGCCATCAGCACGATCACGCCGAGGGCACCGATGTTGCCGCCCCAGGTGAACAGGTGCAGCACGGGCTGGGTCGGGTCGCCGTTCGGCTTGTCGTCGGCGACGGCGAAGCCGATGACGACGACGGCGGCCACGGCGGTCTGGAGCAGCGATCCGGTGCCCGGGGCGCCGCTGGAACCGCCGGCCCGCCCGAAGGCGGCGGGCAGCAGCCCTTCACGCCCCATGGCGAAGGCGTACCGGGCGACGACGTTGTGGAAGCTGAGCAGGGCGGCGAACATGCCGGTCACGAACAGGACGTGCAGTACGTCGGTGAAGGCCCCGCCGAGCCGGGACTCGGTCAGGAAGAACAGCAGTCCGGCACTCTGCTCCCGCGCGGTCCCGACGATCTCGTCCGGCCCGGTCGCGACGGTCAGGGCCCAGCTGCTCAGCGCGAAGAACACCGCGACCCCGCAAACCGCCAGGAACATGACACGCGGAACCAGCACGTGCGGCCGGCTGGTCTCCTCCGCGTACACGGGTGCCTGCTCGAAGCCGAGGAAGGCGGCGATGCAGAAGCACAGCGCGGTCCCCACCCCCGCCCCCGTCAGGGTCTCCGGGTCGAAGGCCCGCAACGACAGCCCCTGCGCCCCCGGATCGGCGACGGCGGCGATGTCGAACACGACGACCAGTACGACCTCGATCAGCAGCAGCACACCCAGGACGCGCGCGTTGACGTCGATCTTCAGCCGGCCCAGCGTGCCGACCGCGAGCACGGCCAGCAGCGCCGGAATCCACCAGGCCACCTCCAGGTCGGCGTAGGTGGCCAGGAGCCCGGAGACCTCGAAGCCGAAGATGCCGTAGATGCCGACCTGGAGGGCGTTGTAGGCGACCAGGGCGACCAGGGCGGCACTCGCGCCGGCGGTGCCGCCGAGCCCGCGGGAGATGTACGCGTAGAAGGCCCCGGCGTTGTGCACGTGCCGGCTCATCTCGGCGTACCCGACGCTGAAGAGGATGAGCACCACGCCCAGCACCACGAAGAGCAGCGGCTGCCCGACGATGCCCATCACCGCGAACGTGGTGGGCATGACCCCGGCGACCACCATGAGCGGCGCGGTGGCGGCCAGCACGGAGAGCAGCAGTCCCCCCGTGCCCAGCCGGTCGGCGCGCAGCGCCCGCTCCCGGCCCTTGAAGGTACTGATCGTGCCACCGCTCGCGGTTCTGCTCGTGCTCGAACTGCCCGTGGTCATCGGGGGACCGACCTTCTCTCGTGTTCGTGGCGGATGTCAGGCCGTGCCGAGCGCGCCGGCGCGGGCGGCCCGGAAGGCGGGGTACGGATCGCGGTCCGGGTACGACCACGGCGCGGGCGTGGGGTGCTCGCCGATGCGGTGGAACAGGGCGGCGGCCTCGGCCCCGCGGCCCTCGCAGGACTTGGCGTGGGCGAGGAAGTTGAGGTCGATCAGGCGCCGCGGGTGACCGTCCTGCTCCCACTCCAGCCACCAGTCGAAGGCCGCCTTCATCACCAGCCGGGCGCGGCGGTCGGCCCAGTGCCCGGAGGCGTTCGGATCGGCGGGCTGGTGCCCGGCCGCGGCCAGCACGCGGTAGCGCTCGGCGTGCGCGACGACCGGGAGGATGGCGAGCGGGGAGTCGGCGGGGGCCTGCTCGGCGGCCCAGGAGGCGAAGTCGTACACCTCGTGCAGTGGATCGGGGCCCCGGTCGGCGCCGCACTCGGCGAGCCGGGCCACCATGAGGTGGTGGGCGTGGTGGTGGTCCGCGTACCGCCCGCGCACCGCCTCGAAGGCCCGTACCGCCTCGTCGTCGGCACCGAGCGAGCGCTCCAGCAGGAGGATCCCGAGCCAGGGGGTGGGGTCGTACGGCAGCAGCTCGGCGGCGCTCCGGCAGGCTTCCCTCGCCTTGTCCGGCTTCTCCTTGCCGCGCAGGGCGCGGTGCACCAGGGCCAGGGCGAGCAGGACCGAGGCGTCGGCGGAGTCGGGTTCGGCGAGCAGCCACTCGCGGGCCCAGGCGGCGCAGTAGGTCTCCTTGGCGAGGACGGTCGCCCGGTGTCCCCGGCGGTCCCAGTCGTCGCCCGTGTGGACCAGCAGTGACCGGGCGGACTGCCACCGCCCCTGGGCCAGGGCCGCGCGGGCGGCGACGAGTTCGGCGTCGTCGAGGGCCTCGTCGAAGGCCTGGGCGGCGCGTCTGCGTCCGCGGCCGAGGGGAGGCGGAGGTGGGGACACCGCGGGATCTTCCTCACGCGACGCGCTGGGTCGTCGTAGCCGGTTTGCCATGCACTGATCACTCACAGCAAACCGGCCGCCAAGGCTTGGCGTCAAGGCCCGACCAAGCGTTACACGCGTCAACTCACTTGTAGAAAAGGCAACTTGTCCGCAGGGCGTTCGCGGACACGGCCCCCTGCGCAGGCCGCCACCTGCCCGCGAGCGGGTCCCGGAGCGGCCCCGGCGGAACGTCCGCTGCTTGGATGGACGGCATGAGCGCTGCTGACGAGATCCTGGACGTCGTCGACGAGAACGACCGCGTCGTGGGGCAGGCCCGCAGGGGTGACGTGTACGCGCGGGGGCTGCGCCACCGCTGCGTCTTCGTGTGGGTCCGGGACGCCCGGGGCCGTGTCTTCGTCCACCGCCGCACGCCGACGAAGCTGGTCTTCCCGTCCCTCTACGACATGTTCGTCGGCGGGGTGGTGGGCGCGGGCGAGTCCTACGACGACGCGGCACTGCGGGAGGCGGAGGAGGAACTGGGGGTGACCGGGCTGCCGCGCCCGGAGTACCTGTTCAAGTTCCTGTACGACGACGGTGCCGGGCGGACCTGGTGGTCGGCGGTGTACGCGGTGCGCTGCGAGGGACCGGTCGCTCCGCAGGTGGAGGAGGTGGCGTGGCACGGGTTCCTCACGGAGGCGGAGGTGGAGGACAGGCTCGGGGAGTGGGAGTGGGTGCCGGACGGGTTGGCGGCGTACTCGCGGCTGCGGGCTCGGCGGACCGGGTGAACGCGGGGGCGACACGGACGGGCGCCTCCCCGCACGCCCGGACCGCCGCGGGAACCCCTCCCGGGCGCCGGAGGCAACCCGCGGGCATCCGCTCAGCCGCCGGAGGCACCCCGCCCCACCGCCGGAGGCGCCACTCCCGATAGGGTCCCCGCGTGATCCAATTCGTGCGGAACGTCCGGCTCTGGTTCGCGCCCGAAGAGATCCGGCAGGAGGGCGACACCCCCGACTACCGGTTCTCGCTCGCCAACGAGCGCACCTTCCTGGCCTGGTTGCGCACCGCCCTCGCCCTGATCGGCGGCGGTTTCGCGGTGGACCAGTTCCTGCCCGACCTGCGCTGGGGCTGGCGGGTCGGCCTGGCCCTCGCGCTGCTCGCGGCCGGCGTCCTGTGCTCGCTGCGCGCGGTGAACCACTGGGTGCGCTGCGAACGCGCCATGCGCCGGGGCGAGGACCTCCCCGTCTCCCGCTTCCCGGCCCTGCTCAGCATGGTCGTCGCCGTGGTCGCCGTGGCGATGGTCGTCGTGGTCCTCGTCGGGTGGGAGGGCTGACGGTGACCGCCGGTACGCCCGACCCCGCAACCGCCCCCGACCGCGACCCCGGCCTCCAGCCCGAGCGCACCCGCCTCGCCTGGCGCCGCACCACCCTCTCCGGCACCGTCGTCGCCGTACTCGCCGCGAAGGCCGCGCTGCACGGCGGCGCGACCCCCGCCTCGGTCGTCGCCGCCGCCCTGTGCTGCGCCCTGTGGCTGGCCTTCCTGCGCATCGCCCACGAGCGCATCCGCACCCTCTCCGCGACGCCCAGGCCTCGCACCCTGACCCCGCCGTACGCCACGGCGGCAGCCCTGTGCACGGTGGTGCTCGCCCTGTGCGGCGCGCTGCTCGTCCTCTAGCGCCGGCCGGCCCCGCAGGCCGCCGACCGCACCGGTGAGGAGCGGTCAGGACCAGTCCACCGTCACCACGATCTTCCCCCGCGTCCGCCCCTCCTGGTTCCGCCGGTGCGCGTCCGCCGCCCGCTCCAGCGGAAACGTCTCCGACACGTGCACGGTCACCACGTCCTGCTCCGCCAACTCGGTCAGCCGCAGCAGATCCTCCGCGTCGGGGCGCACGAAGAAGTACCGCCCGCCGTAGTCGACGGCGTCCGCGTCGGCGATCGACACGAGCCGGCCGCCGGGAGCGAGCAGGTTCGCCGAGACCTTCAGCGTCTCGCCGCCGACCGTGTCGAACACCGCGTCCACCCCCTCGGGCGCCAGCCCCCGCACCCGCTCGGCCAGCCCCTCCCCGTACGTCACCGGCTCTCCGCCCAGCCCTCGCACGAAGTCGTGGTTGCGCTCACTCGCCGTACCGATCATCCGCGCCCCCAGATGCCGCCCCAGCTGGACGGCGACCGAGCCGACCCCGCCCGCCGCGGCGTGCACGAGGACGGTCTCGCCCCGCTTCACCCGCAGCGCCTTGGTCAGCACCTGGTACGCGGTCAGCCCGGTCAGCGGCAGTCCGGCCGCCTCCTCGAAGGAGAGGTTGCGCGGCTTGCGCGCGAGGGTACGCACGGGCGCCGCCACGTACTCCGCGAAGGTGCCCCGGGAGAGGAAGTCCTCGCGGACGTACCCGACGACCTCGTCCCCGACCGTGAACTCCGTGACGGAGGCCCCGGGCTGCACCACGACCCCCGACACGTCCCACCCGGGGACCACCGGGAAGACGGGCTGGAGGATCGCGTCGAGATGACCGTCCCGGCACTTCCAGTCGACGGGGTTGACGGCGGCGGCCCGCACCTTCACGAGCACCGAGTCGGGCCCGACCCGCGGATCGCGGACCTCGCCGTACTCCAGCACCTCGGGACCGCCGTACCGTGCGTAACTGATCGCCTTCATGGCTTCGACCCTCCGGGGTACCTGGACACCACGCAAGCCGAATGTCCTGATATCAACCCTTAAGGTGAGCGCCATGACCACTCTCCACCAGGAACACACCGCCCACGAGCACGTCCACGGCCCGGAGTGCGGGCACACCGAGGTACCCCACGGCGACCACGTCGACTACGCGCACGACGGCCATCTGCACCGCGCGCACGGCGGCCACTGGGACGAGTGCGAGCCCGCGCGGCACACCGCGCACGAGAGCCACGACCACCGGCACGGCGAGGGCTGCGGGCACACGCGCGTACCGCACGGCGACCACGTCGACTACCTGCACGACGGCCACCGCCACGCGTCCCACGAAGGCCACTGGGACGACCACTAGGGCCGGGCCCGGTTCCTTCCAGGAAGGGAGAGGGCGCTGCGGCCAGGGCGACCGGGACGTCCGGGGCGCAGGTGAGGGGCGCGAGCAGCAGCCGGGTGGCGTGACCCATCGACCGGCCGAGGGACGGCTCGATCACCCATCGCTCCGGAGCCGTTCCGGATCACTGCCGGCCCACATGCGCCGCGGGAGTGTCCAGCAGCGCGCGGGTGAGCGTCCCGTCGGGGTCGTCGCGCAGTTCGTAGATCTCTACGCGCTGGTCGGGACGGTCTGCCTGGGCCCAGAGCTGGAAGTCGACGGTGATCTCGCCGGTACGGGGATGGATCATGCGTTTGGTGCCGGCAACGCATTCGCCGACGCGCCCTGAGGCCCACAGAGCGGCGAAGGCGTCGTCCCGGACGCACAGCTCACCGATCATGCGGGTCAGGGTCTCGTCGTCCGGGTACTTTCCGCTGATCAACCGCAGGTAGGCGACGTAGTCAGCGGCCTCCTGGTCCCAGTCCCGGTACAGGGCGCGGGCCTGGGGGTCGAGGAAGAGCAGGCGAGGCAGGGAGGGCCGGATGTCCGGGTGGTCGGGGGCGTCGGCGCGCAGATGAGGCGCGATCAGTGCGTGCCCGAGCTTGTTCCAGGCCAGAACGTCGTTGCGTCGGCCGAGGACGACGGCAGGCCGCTCAGCGACCAGGGACAGCAAGGTCCGTGCGTTCGGGCTGACGGTTTCGGGGCCGGTGGCCGCACTCACGGCGGGGGTACGTGGAGTCCGCGCCAGGTCCAGCAAGTGCTCGGTCTCGGTCACGGACAACTGCAGCGCCCCGGCCAAGGCCAGCAGGACCTCGTCGGAGGCGCGTCGGCTGTGGCCCCTGTTCCAGACGCGTGTAGTACGTGACGCTGACCCCGGCCAGCTGCGCCACCTCTTCCCGCCGCAGGCCGGGCACCCGTCGGCGGACCCCGAATCCGTTCATGGGGGTCGCCTCCGGCGGGAGGGCGGCACGCTTCGCGCGGAGGAAGACAGCCAGATCGCCCGGATCGTTCATATATCAACCGTAGAGGGCGTGCCCGGGGGCGACCATATCCCTGTCAGTACCACCATCCTCGGGGCAGGCAAAGATCGGGTCCTGGTAGATGGCTGGTACACCTTTCACGATCGAGGGCATGCCTCTACCCATCCTCGCTCTCGCCCTGACGGCCTTCGCCCTGGGAACGGCCGAACTCGTCCCCAACGGTCTGCTTCCCCTCATCAGTGACGATCTCGGGGTCTCGGTGTCGCAGGCGGGCTGGGTCACCACCGGCTTCGCGCTCGGCGCGATGTTCGGCGGCCCGCTCGTCGCCGCCGCCACACTCCGCCTCCCCCGCAAGCCCCTCGTGACCGGTCTGACCCTCGTCTTCCTCATCGCCAACGCGACGACCGCCCTCACCGGCAGCCTGCTCCTGGTGTCCCTCTCCCGCGCCCTCGCCGGAGCGACGCTGGGCGGATTCCTCGGCGTCGCGATCACCATGGCCGGGAGCATGGTCGCCCCCACCCGGCGTGCCATGGCCATCGCCGTGGTCTTCACCGGATTCACCGTCTCCAACGTGATCGGCGTCCCCATCGGCAACATCGTCGGGCGCGCGGCCGGGTGGGAATCGGCCTTCTGGGTCGTCTCGGGCCTTGCCGCCATCGGCGCCTTCGCCATGTGGCTTCTGCTGCCCGGCACACCCGCAGACGGCGAATCGGAGGACCGCGGCTTCACCGTCCTGCGCAGCGGAGCGCTGTGGGCCGCCTTCCTCGCCATCGCGCTCGGCTACGGCGGCCTGTTCGTCGTATACACCTACATCGCCCCGTACCTGACCACCGTCACCGGGGTGTCCGCCGGCTCCGTCACTTGGCTGCTGCTCCTGTTCGGCGCGGGCCTGATCACCGGCAACGCCCTCGGCGGCCACTACGCCGACCGCTCGGTCACCCGTACGGTCATCGTCATCCTCGGCATCCTGGTGGTCGGGCTGCTGGCCCTGTGGGCGCTGGGATCGGTCCTGCCCGCCGTGCTTGCGCTCCTGGTCCTGCTCGGCGGCGCGGGCTTCGGGATGGTGCCCCCGCTGCAGTCCTACGTCCTGCACGTCGCCGGCACCGCGTCCGCCCTGGTCTCCGCGCTCGCGGCCGCCTCGTTCAACGGAGGTGTCGCACTCGGCTCCGCGGTCGGCGGTCTGGTTCTGAACCACACCTCGCACTACCCGGGGCTGGCTCTGGCCGGGGCCTTCATGACACTGCTGGGACTGATCGTCTTCCTGCTCACCCACCACCGTCACAACACCCGCCGAACGGCGGCGCAGGACAGTCCAGCGGCCCAGTACGCCTGAACCTGCCGGCACGCCCGCGGGCATGAGGCACCGGCATCTCACCCGTCGGGGCCCACCGTGGCCCCGATCACGTTCCGCCCCTCCTCTGGACGCCATACCGACCGGTCGGCATCATGAGTCGGGTACTGTTCATCTGCCCCTAGGAGCGACGAATGAGCCCCGACCACCCGCCCGGACTCGATCTCGACCGGTTGCGCGGCCTGCTCGACCGCGAGCGGCCCGGTCTGGTGACCGGCCCGCTGTCCGGCCGGCTGATCGAGGGCGGACGGTCGAACCTCACGTACGCGGTCTCGGACGGTACCGCGCGCTGGGTCGTGAGACGACCCCCCTTGGGCCATGTCCTGGCCACCGCCCACGACATGAAGCGCGAGCACCGCGTGATCAGCGCCCTGCACCCCACCGACGTACCGGTGCCGCGCCCGGTCCTGCTCTGCGAGGACGAGGACGTCCTCGGGTCGCCCTTCTACGTCATGGAGTTCGTGGAGGGCACCCCGTACCGCACCGCCGAACAGCTCGCCCCGCTCGGCCCCGAACGCACCCGGGCCGCCGTGCTGAACCTGGTCGACACGCTCGTCGGCCTGCACGCGGTGGACCCCGCCGAGGCCGGCCTCGGCGACTTCGGCCGCCCCGACGGCTTCCTCGACCGCCAGCTCCGCCGCTGGGCCAAGCAGTTGGACGCCTCCCGCAACCGCGACCTGGCCGGCATCGACGAGCTGCACGCCACCCTCGGCCGGGAGCTGCCCAATTCCCCCTCCCCCACCGTCGTGCACGGCGACTACCGCCTCGACAACGTCCTGATCGGCGGGGAGACCGACGAGATCCGTGCGGTCCTCGACTGGGAGATGTCGACCCTCGGCGACCCGCTCACCGACCTCGGCCTGCTGGTGATGTACAGCAGCCCGCTCGGCATGCCCGACTCCCCCGTCTCCACCACGGCCCAGGCCCCCGGGCACCCCGCCCCCGCCGAGCTGATCGAGCGGTACGCCGCGCGCTCGGGGCGCGACGTGTCCGCCGTCGCCTGGTACACGGCGTTCGCCTGGTTCAAGCTCGCCGTGATCCTGGAGGGCATCCACTACCGCTACACGCTGGGCCAGACGGTCGGCCGCGGCTTCGACCGCATCGGCGACCTCGTCCCCGTCTTCATCGAGCACGGCCTGACCACCCTTCAGGAGGGCTGACCCACCATGGACTTCGCGTTCGACGCACGCACCGAGGAACTCCGCGCCAAGCTGCTCGCCTTCATGGACGAGTACGTCTACCCCGCCGAGCAGGTCGCCCACGAGCAGCGCGCCCGCCTCGCCTCCCCCTGGGACACGCCGCAGGTCGTGGAGGACCTGAAGGCCGAGGCCCGCCGCCAGGGCCTGTGGAACCTCTTCCTGCCCGACGCCGAGCACGGTGCCGGCCTCACCAACCTCCAGTACGCCCCGCTCGCCGAGATCACCGGCCGCAGCCCGCAGCTGGCGCCGACGGCGACGAACTGCGCGGCGCCGGACACCGGGAACATGGAGGTGCTGGCCCAGTTCGCCGACGAGGGGCAGAAGAAGCAGTGGCTCGAGCCGCTGCTCGCCGGTGAGATCCGCTCGGCGTTCGCCATGACCGAGCCGGACGTGGCCTCCTCGGACGCCACGAACATCACCACGCACATCGAGCGGGACGGCGACGAGTACGTCATCACCGGCCGCAAGTGGTACATCTCCGGGGCGATGAACCCGGACTGCAAGATCTTCATCGTGATGGGCAAGACCGACCCGGACGGCGCGGACATCCGACGCCAGCAGTCCATGGTGCTGGTGCCGCGCGACACGCCCGGCGTCACCGTCGACCGCGCGATGCAGGTCTTCGGCTACGAGGACCACTACCACGGCGGCCACGCCGAGGTGACCTTCGACCACGCGCGCGTGCCGGTGTCGAACCTGATCGGCGAGGAGGGCGGCGGCTTCGCGATCGCCCAGGCCCGCCTCGGTCCGGGCCGCATCCACCACTGCATGCGGCTGATCGGCATGGCCGAGCGCGCGATCGAGCTGATGTGCCGCCGCGCGGTGTCCCGCGAGGCCTTCGGCAAGGCGCTGGCCCAGCAGGGCGTCGTGCACAACTGGATCGCGGACGCCCGGGTCACCGTCGAGCAGCTGCGGCTCCTCGTGCTGAAGACGGCCTGGCTGATGGACACCGTCGGCAACAAGGGCGCCCACACCGAGATCCAGGCCATCAAGATCGCCACGCCCCGCGCGGTGGTCGACATCATCGACCGGGCGATCCAGCTGCACGGCGCGGGCGGCGTGAGCCAGGACTTCCCGCTCGCCGAGCTGTACGCGGGCGCCCGGACGCTGATGATCGCCGACGGCCCGGACGAGGTGCACCAGCGCTCGCTGGCACGGCGGGAGATCAAGAAGTACCTGTAGGCCCCCCGCGGTGGCTAGTAGCCGCCGGAGGGGTGGTGGTCCGCGCGCGCGAGCGCGCGGGCGAAGGAGACGAGACGGAGCCAGAGGGACGGTCTGCGAGTCATGCCTCCAGGCTGGCTCGCGGACCGGCAGACGGTCCAACAGATCGTTTCGCTGGCGTCCATCTCTAGAATAGATGGATGGAGATCCGTCAGCTCCGCCACTTCATGGCCGTCGTCACCGAGGGCGGCTTCACGGCCGCGGCCCGCAGCGAGCTGATCGTGCAGTCGGCGCTCAGCGCGTCCGTCCGCAACCTGGAACGGGAACTGGGCGCCGACCTGTTCGACCGCACCGGCCGCCGGGTCGTCCTCACCGAGGCCGGCCGCGCCCTGGTGCCGCAGGCCCGCGCGCTGCTGGCCGGCGCGGAAGAGGCGCGGCACGCGGTCGCGGCCGTCACGGGGCTCGCCGCCGGCCGGGTGGCGATCGGCACGATCCAGACGCTGACCTGCGTGGACCTGCCCGCCGAACTGGCCACGTTCCACCGCCGGTTCCCGGGCGTCCAGGTGTCGGTGCGGGACGCGCCGGTCGCCGAGCTGACCGAGGCGCTGCGCGCCGGGGAGCTGGACCTGGCGTATCTGGTGCCGGACGCGGGGGACCTCCCCGAGGGTCTGACCGCGTACGCGACCTGGCGGGAGGAGCTGGTGCTGATCACGGCGCCGGGCCATCCGCTCGCCGTCGCCGGGCGAACCCTCGTCAAGGACCTCGCCGACGAACCGTTCGTCGACTTCCGCGCGGGCACGGGCCTGGAGACGGCCGTACGGCGGCTGGCGGCCCACTGCGGGCTGGAGCGCCGGATCACCTGTGACGTGACCCAGATCGGGCTGCTGGTCGACCTGGTGCGGGCCGGGATCGGGGTGGCGTTCGTGCCCCGCCGGATCGGCGAGCGCGCCGGGCTGCCGTGCGTGGAGATCCGGCAGCCGGAGCCGGGCCGGACCGTCGTCCTGGCCGGTCGCGGGCCGCGGCCGCGCAATCCGGCGGCGGCGGCCCTCGCCGATCACCTCACGGGCGCAGGGCCCGCAGCAGCAGGTCGGCCAGGTGGTCGGCGACCTCCTGCGGGCTGAGCGGGCCGTCGGGGCGGTACCAGGTCGAGAGGTGGTGGACGGAGCCGAAGTGGTAGTCCACCACCAGGTCGGCCGGGGTCTCCTTGGTGAAGACGCCGGCCCGCTGGCCCTCCTCGATGAGCGCGCGGAAGCGTTCGTGGTAGCGCCGGCGCTCGGCACGTACCTGCTTGTTCTTCTCCGGGCTCAGCTGGTGCATGGAGCGGAAGAAGATCGACGCGTCGTCGAGGTTGTCGATGGTGGTGACGACGACGTCGGCCGCCGCCTCGCGCACCCGCTTCTCGACCGGCTCGTCGGAGTCCGCGTAGGCGTCCAGGCGTTCCTGCTGGAGGCGCAGCACGCGCGCGTACACCTCGTGCAGGAGGTCGTCCTTGGAACCGAAGTAGTGGTAGAGGGCGCCCTTGGTGACGCCGGCCGCCTCCACGATCTCCTGTACCGAGGTGCGGTCGTAGCCCTGCTCCGCGAAGAGCCGGGTGGCGGCGGCCAGGAGCCGCTGCGGCACCGGAGTGCCGTCCCCGTCCGTGGTCCTGGGCACTGCCGTCACCTGCCTTTCCTTTTCAGTGTCCGTTCAGTGTTCGTCCTGTTGCGTACGGGAACGCAGTTCCCGACGGAGGATCTTCCCACTCGCCGTCTTCGGCAGGTCGGGCAGGATCTCCACCTGACGCGGGTATTTGTAGGCGGCCAGTCTCTCCGCGCAGTACGCGGCGAGGGCCTCCGGGTCCGTCCCGGCGCCCGGACGGAGGCTGATGTACGCCTTGACGGTCTCGCCGCGGTACCCGTCGGGCACCCCGACGACGGCCGCCTCGCGCACCGCCGGGTGGGTGTAGAGCACGTCCTCCACCTCGCGCGGCCAGACCTTGAAGCCGGAGGCGTTGATCATGTCCTTCTTGCGGTCGACGACGTAGAGCCAGCCGTCGGCGTCCATGAAGCCGATGTCGCCGGTGCGCAGTTCGCCGCCGGGGAAGGTCTCGGCGGTGGCGTCGGGGCGGCGCCAGTAGCCGGGGACGACCTGCGGGCCGCTGACGACGATCTCGCCCTGCTCCCCGAAGGGGACCTCGGCTCCCTGCTCGTCGACGATCCGCACCACCGTCTCCGGGCCGGGCACCCCGACGGCGAGGGTCCCGGAGACCGGGTCGACGGGCGCCTCCAGGTGCGGCGGGACCGAGGCGCAGGGCGCGGTGCACTCGGTGAGGCCGTAGCCGTTGCGAATGTACGGGCCGAAGCCGGCGCGGAACTTCTCCACCAGGGCGGGCGGCAGCGGCGCGCCGCCGGAGGAGATGTTCGCGAAGGACGCGAAGTGCTCGCGGGTGACGGACGGGTGGGCGGCCAGCGCCATGAAGGCGGTGGAGGGGCCGACCGTGTAGTGCGGCCGGTGCTCGGCGAACGCGTCGAGCACGACGCCGGCCTCGAAGCGGTACGCGAGGACCAGCGTGCCCACGCTGTTCAGACACGCACCGAACTCGCAGACCATGCCGGTGATGTGGAACAGCGGCGCCAGCGCGAAGTAGACCGGCGCCTCGGGCAGGCCGAGGCCGGTGCGCTGGCGCTCGGCGTTGTACATGATGTTGCGGTGCGTGTTGGTGGCGCCCTTGGGCGTGCCGCTGGTGCCGGAGGTGTAGCTGATGAGGGCGGTGTCGCCGGGCTCCGGGTCGCGCCCGGCCGGGGCCTCGTGCCCGGCGCGGGCCGCCTCCGTGAGGTCATCGGTGCCGGGAGCGACCGGCAGCCGTTCGAAGGTGAGCACGCGCGCGTCCCGGCGGCTCTGGAAGTCCAGCTCGCACCCGGTGAGCACGATCCGCACCGGCGAGTCCGCCGCCGTTTCGCGCAGGTACGACTCCCAGGCCCGGTCGGAGCAGATCAGCGCGGCCACCTCGCCGTCCCGCAGGACGTGGCCCACCTCCCCCGACTTGTACATGGGGTTGACGGGCACGACCACCGCCCCCGCCTTCCAGGCGCCCAGCACCGCGAGCACGAAGTGCGGGGAGTTCTGCAGCAGGACCGCGACCCGCTCGCCGCGCTCCAGGCCGCGCGCGGCGAGGTGCCCGGCGACGGAGTCGCTCAGCTCGTCCACCTCGCGGTAGGTGAGGCGCCCGTCGAAGTAGGCGAGGAAGGCGCGGTCGGGTGCCTCGGCGGCGGCCCGGCGCAGCGCGTGCACCAGGGAGACGTCCGGGTCCAGCGGCGCCTTCTGGGCGTCGGTCAGCAGGTCCAGCCAGGGCTTGGCCGCGTAACGGGAGGCTGTCATCGGGCCGTCGCCTCCTCCCACTGCCGCTGGAGGCGGTTCATGCCGTGCAGCCAGCGGTCGGGCTCGGCGGCGCGGGCCCGGTAGTACTCGGCGACCTCGGGGTGGGGCAGGATCAGGAAACGGTCCTCCTCGATGCCCTTGAAGAGGGCGTCCGCCACGTCTGGCGGCTCGATCGCGGTGGGCTGAAGCACCAGTTCCCCGGCACTGCCGCTCGCGGTGAGCATGTCGGTGCGCACGCCCTGCGGACAGATGGCGTGCACCTTGATCCCGCGGTGGCGGTACGTCAGGGACAGCCACTCGGCGAAGGCGTAGGCGCCGTGCTTGGTGACGCTGTAGGGGGCGGCGCCGATCATGGTGAGCAGACCGGCGGCGGAGACGGTGGAGACGAAGCGGCCGCTGCCGCGCTCCAGCCAGTCGGGGATCAGCTCGTGCGCCGCCCGTACGTGGGCCATGACGTTGACGTCCCAGGCGAGCGCCCAGACGGCCTCGTCCGCCGCCTCCGAACCGCCGGAGCCGACGCCCGCGTTGGCGCAGTACACGTCGACCGTGCCGCCCAGCGCCTCGCGGGCCTCGGTGACGATAGCGGAGGCGTCGCCGGGGACCGCGACGGCGCCGATCTCGTCGGCGACGGCCTTCGCCCGGTCGGCGTCCAGGTCGTTGACGACGACCCGGGCCCCCTCCGCGGCGAAGCGGCGGGCCAGCGCGGCGCCGATGCCGCCTCCCGCCCCGGTGACCACGACCCCGGCATCCTGCACGGCTTCCACCATCGGTCTCCTTCGACACGGCTGCGACACCACAGAGGGCTCTGCTGCAGTGCCAGACTAACCAGTCGGTATGTAGGACGGAAGAGGCGAACCGCGGTCTACTCCATTCCGTACGGCCCGGGGCGCGGGTTAGCGTGCGTGCGCATGACACCCGCCGCGATCACGGAGGTCACCGCATGACGCTGTCCAGACGGTCCCTGCTCGCCACCACGGCCGCGGTGGCGGCCACCACCACGGCCGCCGCGACCGGCACGGCGCAGGCGGCACCGGAGGGCCACGGCGGCCGCCGGCTGCGCACCGGCTTCGAGCGCCTCGCCGACGACGGCTACGCCCCGCTCGACGGGCAGCGGGTCGGCGTCGTGACCAACCCGACCGGCATCACCCGGGACGTGCGCCACATCGTGGACGTGATGCACGCCGACGACCGCGTGGACCTGATCGCCGTCTTCGGCCCCGAGCACGGCTTCCGCGGCACCGCGCAGGCCGGCGGCTCCGAGGGCCGCTACGACGACCCCGCGACCGGGCTTCCGGTCTACGACACGTACCTGAAGAGCGGGCAGCCGCTCGCGGACATCTTCACGGCGTCGGGTGTGGACACGGTCGTCTTCGACATCCAGGACGTGGGCGCGCGCTTCTACACCTACATCTGGACGCTGTTCGACTGCATGGAGGCGGCCCGGCTCGCCGGGAAGCGGTTCGTGGTCCTGGACCGGCCCAACCCGGTGACGGGGCGGGCGGCCCTCGGCCCGGTCCTGCACGAGGAGTTCGCGACCTTCGTCGGCCGCAAGCCCATCGCGCAGGCCCACGGCATGACGGTCGCCGAGCTGGCCCGGCTCTTCAACGGCGAGTTCCTGACGGAGCCGGTGCCGCTGGAGACGGTGGCGATGTCGGGCTGGAAGCGCTCGGAGTTCTACGACGCCTCCGGGCTGCCCTGGGTGCCGCCGAGCCCGAACATGCCGACGCCGGAGTGCGCGCTGGTGTACTCGGGGACGTGTCTGTTCGAGGGCACGAACCTGTCGGAGGGGCGCGGCACCACCCGCCCGTTCGAACTGATCGGCGCCGAGGGCGTCGACGGGAGCTGGGCCGCCGCCGCCAACGCGCTCGGCCTGCCGGGCGTGCGCTTCAGGGAGGCGTACTTCGCGCCCACGTTCTCCAAGTTCCAGGGGAAGACCGTCGGGGGCGTGCAGCTCCACGTGCACGACCGGGCCGCCTTCGACCCGGTGCGCACGGGGATCGCGCTCCTGGTGACCGCGAAGCGGTCGTGGGACGGCTTCGCCTGGCGGCCGGACAACTGGATCGACAAGCTGACCGGTTCCACCCAGGTGCGCACGATGATCGACGCCGGCGCGGACACCGACGAGGTGGTGGGCGCCTGGCAGGGGGAACTGGCGGCGTTCCGCGGGACACGCCGCCAGTACCTCCTCTACCGGTGACCGTGAGAACGGCCGGTCACCGGTGGGACGTGAACTCCACGACCTGCTGGTAGGTCGGCCGGTTCTGCCAGCTGATGCCGCCGTGCTCGATGCCGCCGAGGGTACGGTGGATCACCGAGTCGGCGCACCACTGGTCGCCGGCCGCGCAGTTGTCGTCGCCGGGATAGACCTGGGCGGCCGTCCGGCCCGCCGCCTCCTTCAGGGTGGCTGCCAGGGTGTCCCGGCAGGCGGCGAGGTCACCTCCGCCGCAGTACTCGCGTGCCAGCGGCCCCTTGACGGGCTCGCCGAGCACGGACCGGATGTCCTTGTCGACATAGCTCCACCAGCCGTACTGGAAGGCACTGCCGGCGTGGGCGCCGGTCGGGCCGTGGGCGGCGGACGGGGACTCGTCGACGGGCAGGTTGCGGGTGAAGGCGGTGTACAGGTCGCTGCCGAGGCCGGGTTCGAACTCGGCCTTCACCAGCAGCGGCCACCAGGCGTCCAGAGTGCGGACGGCCTCGGAGTGGGCGTACTCCTTCGACCCTGCCGACGCCTCCGTGCGCAGGCCGCCCGCCGCCCGCCACGCCTTGAGCCGGTCCACGGCCGTCCTCACCGCGGGGTCGGTGACCGGCGCCGACTCGATCACCTTCAGCAGGTCGGGCACGACGTCCTCGGCCCGCAGGTCGGCGAGGCCCGCCTCGGCCATCGCCTTCACCAGCGCGGCCCGGGTGACACCGCCCTCGGCGACCAGTTCCTTCACGCGGTCGTCGAGCAGGTTGCCGCGGTGGACGGAGCCGTTGCCCCAGGGCGCGGTGGTGTAGTCCCTGGCCTGCTTGTTGTTCCAGGAGACGTAGTAATCCTGGTCCAGTGACTGCGGGTGGGCCGCCGCGGGGGTGTACCGGGCCGTGTTGGCGGCCGGGTCCCAGTCGCGCCACTCGTACGCCGCTTGCGCCCGGACCGGGAAGTCGGCGTCGACGCCGTCCGCCCGTACCGGGTTGTCGCCGCTGTTGTAGTACGCGGTGTGCTCGGAGTCGGCGTAGAACCAGTTGAAGGTGTAGTTGATGTGCTGCACCGCGCTCCGGAAGCGCTCGGGACCGTTCAGGTACTCCGGGTCGTTGAGCATCTGGAAGCCGATGATCGAGTCGGCCTCGTGCAGGAACGAGGAGCGCAGGGAGGTGTACGCGACCTTCTTGCCGCCGACCGTGGCGCGGTACTCGACCGGGCCGTACTTGGTGCGCCAGACGCGCATCGTGTAGGAGCCGGCCTTCGTGCCGTCGGCGACGGTGGGCGTCCAGGCGTTCTTGCGCTCGACCTTCTCCATCGGCGTGCAGGTGCCGCGGAAGAGGTAGTGGTAGTCGTCCTGGCACAGCTCCACGGCGTAGGTGTCGATGATGTCCTGGCCCGACGTGGTCGCGCTCCACGCGTAGTCCTGGCCTCGGCCGAGTTCGACGTACATGCTCAGGCCCGCGAAGGAGGCGCCGCGGGCGCTGATGCCGGGGCCCTGGATCTCCTGGAGCATGAGGAGCTGGGGCGCGAAGTAGCCGGTCTGCGGGCCGAAGACGGCGACCGGGTGGCCGCTCGCGGTGTGGTCGCCGCTGACCACGAGGGCGTTGGACATGCCGCGCCGGGCCGAGGAGAGGGCCGCGTCGGCGGCAGTGGCGGAGGCACCGGTCGCGCCCGGCGCGGCGGCGCTGCCCGTGCGGTCGTGCACCAGCGGTTCCGCCTCGACCGAGCCGGCGTCGGGCAGGGCACGGCCCTGCGGGTCCTCGGGCCTGGTCAGGTACGGGAAGCTGCCGGTCTGCTGGGTGAGGACCGCCTCGGGGTCGTTGCGCTGGCGGAAGGACTCCCAGACCTTCGTGCCCTCGGCGACGCCGTACTTCTCCTGGGCGGCGAGCAGGGAGAGGGCGTTGCCGACCTCGCCTCCGCCGCCCGCGCCGAAGAGGGAGCCGATGACGGAGGCCAGCGCGATCAGGTCGGTGCGCTTGAAGTGCTCGATGGTGCCGGCGTTGGTGATGGCGTCCTTGTGGCCGGTCAGGACGTACTCGCCGGGGAAGTAACGGCCCTTGTCGGAGGCGTCGATGTAGGCGTTGACGCCGGCGACGTAGGCGTCCACGTCGGCCAGGGCCAGCTCGCCGCGCTCGCCGGCCTTGGCGGCGGCGCTGACGATCTGGGCCTCCAGCTCGGCCTCCGTGTAGGGGGCGCTGCGCCAGAACTGCTGCTCCAGGCCCTGGTTCGCGGGGGCGCCGCCGGCGAAGGGGGTCAACTGGCCGCGTCCGACGTGCCGGAAGAGGTCCATCAGCCACAGCCGGTCCTGGGCGGCCGCGTAGCCGGCGCCGAACTCGGTGCCGTAGCGGGTGGTGCCGGTGATGTGCGGCACGCCGGTCTTCTTGTCGCGGACGATGGTGACGTCGGTGCGGCCGGCCGGGCGGACGGTGGAGGCGACCTGGTCCTCGGGGACGCCGAAGGAGGCGTCGTTGAAGAAGGTGTTGATTTTGTCGTCGGTGAGGCCGGAGTAGCCGGTGGCGAGGTTCGCGTAGGGCCCGAGCTGGTCGTCGGCGTGGGCGGGCTGGGTGCCGAACGCCTGGTTGAGGAGGATCTGGGCGAGGGTGGCGTTGCCGTTCTGGCCGGGCGGCAGGATGTCGGAACACCGGCCGCCGCAGTGGTCGTCCGCCGCCGCCTGCGCGGTGGTTGCGGCGGGTGTGCTCGTGTCGGCGGCCGTCGCCGGGGAAAGCGGTGACAAAAGGCCGGCAACGAGAGCGCATACGGATGCGCGCTTCAGGAACCCGTGGAAGCCGCGGGGAGTTCTCAGTCTGTCGAGGGCGTTGCGTGGGGTGCGCCGTGGCATGGCAGCTCCTCCCGACGGGGGTGGGCCGGACGTTACCGCCGGTATCCCCGAGTTGGAAGATGAACATGCGTCACTTTTCGGAGCGGGTGGATCGGCTTATGAGGGGCATCGGAAATCGGATGGAGCCGAATCGCCTGTCGATACGTCTATTCGGCGACGTCCGCTGGACGACGCCGAAGTGACCGAAGTGCAGGTGCAGGTGTGACGGAGGTGCAGGGCGATGGCCGGTTTCCGGAGTCTCGCGAGACAGGTCCGCGATCCACGGTGTGACCTGGCACTGCGGCGCTATTCGCTGCGCAAGTGCCTTGAACGGTTCGCCCCTTACGGGCACAGGGCGACCTGGGACCACCTGTGTGCCCGGGCCGGGTTCGGCCCCGAGGACCGCTCCCCGGACCCAGTGCGGCTCGTGGCCGCACTGGAGGAGCTGGAGGCGGCGCGTTCGGTGTGGCTGGCCTACGAGGTCGAGTTCGCCGAGCGGCGCAGGAAGGAGAAGCACGACGGCCTGCGCAGGCCGGGCAGTGTGGACGACTGGCACCGGCTGACCTGGGGCGGTTTCGGGGTCGCCTGGTGCGACGATCCCCGGGTCCACCCGGACGGGCCGCTGGCCGAGGTGCTGCGCCGCCTGATCTCCGCGCTGGAGCGTGAGCCGGGGTCGGTGTGCCCGGTCTGCGAGGGGGAGCGCCTCGTCTGGAAGTACGACCTCGACCGCGAGCCCTCGGCGGGCCCCGTCTGCACGGACTGCGGAATCCTCGTTCCGCGGCCCGTCCTCACCCCCGACGCGCTGGCGGACGCCCGGCGGGGACGGTTGCTGATGTCGGCGTAGCCGGCCCGGGGGTGTGCAGGGGATGCCGCACCCCCGACGGCCCGGACGGGGTCGCGGCCGACGAGTGTTGTCAGTGGTGACCGGCACCATGGGGGAATGGTGCAGGTCTGTGTGAACGGAGCCCGCGGGAGCGCGGACGGTGCCGCCGTGCCGCTCTCGCCGCGGGCCGTCGCGGACTCGGCGGCCGAAGCGGTCGCCGCCGGGGCCACGGATGTCCACGTCCATCCCAAGACGCCGTGCGGGCAGGACACGTTGTCGCCGCGCGTGCTGGCGGTGACGCTCGAGGCGATACGGGCACGGGTGCCGGCACCGGTGCCGGTCGGTGTCACGACCGGAGCGTGGGCCGAGCCCGATCCGGCCGCCCGGGCCGCGCGGATCCGCGGTTGGACGGTCCTGCCCGACCACGCCTCGGTCAACTGGCACGAGCCGGGCGCCGAGGAGGTCGCCGCCGCGCTGATCGAGCGCGGGGTGGGCGTGGAGGCCGGCCTGTGGTCCGGCACGGACGGGACGGCCCGGTTCCTGCGCTCGCCCCTCGCGCCGAGGGTGCTGCGCGTACTGGCGGAGGTCACCGACACCGACCCGGCGACGGCGCGGGACTCCGCGCGCGCCCTGCTGAGCGGCATCGGCGCGGCCCACGGCCGCCCCGTCCTGCTCCACGGCGAGGAGGACGGCACCTGGCCGGTACTGCGCCTGGCGGGCCGGCTGGGCCTGCCGACCCGCATCGGCCTGGAGGACACCCTGCGCCTGCCCGACGGCCGCCGGGCCGCGTCCAACGCCGAGCTGGTCGCCGCCGCGTCGGCGGAATGGGCGTCGGCGCGGCGGTACGGGTGCGGGGGCGCGCGGTAGCGGCGGGCAGGTCGGCCGGGCGTCGGGGCGTGCTCGTCGTCAGGCCGGCCGGTCGCTCCCGCCCGCTTCCGGCCCGCGCGTCAGTCGCAGCACTCCTTCTCCCGTTCGCGGGCGCGACTCGCGGGCTCGGGGGCCGGGTTGTCGCGGCGTTCCACCAGCAGGCGGGAGCCGGTGAGGCGTTCGCCGAAGGCGTCGTCGGGGTTGGACAGGACGCAGGTCTCCAGGGACAGGCAGCCGCAGCCGATGCAGTCGGTGAGGTGGTCGCGCAGCCGGTTCAGCTGCTTGATGCGCTCGTCCAGTTCGGAGCGCCAGGACGCGGAGAGGCGGGCCCAGTCCTCCTCGGTGGGCGTGCGCTCCTCCGGCAGCTCGGCGAGCGCCTCGCGGATCGTGGCGAGCGGGATGCCGACGCGCTGGGCCGCGCGCACGAAGGCGACCCGGCGCAGCGCGTCACGGCTGAAGCGGCGCTGGTTGCCCGAGGTGCGGCGGCTGCTGATCAGGCCCTTGGACTCGTAGAAGTGCAGGGCGGAGACGGCGGCGCCGCTGCGCGCGGCGAGCTGGCCGACCGTGAGCTCGTGAATCTTCTCGGGAATCTGAGGCACTCCCCGAACCCTACCGACCCCGTCACCCGCGTGGGCGGCTCCGGTCCGTTGACAGCGGCCCCGCCGGCGACCATGCTAAGCAGTCGCTTAGGAAGACGTTCGCAGTCGTGCGAGAGCAGAGAGGCCGGGACATGGCAGAGCCGAGGATCTTCACATCCGCCGACGAGGTGAAGGCGGCGGTCGGCGAGCAACTGGGGTACACCGACTGGCTGGACGTCGACCAGAAGCGGATCGACCTGTTCGCCGAGGCGACCGGCGACCACCAGTGGATCCACGTGGACCCGGAGAAGGCCGCCGCCGGGCCGTTCGGCACCACCATCGCGCACGGTTACCTGACCCTGTCGCTGCTCCCGCTCTTCGGGCCGCAGCTGATCAAGGTGGAGGGCGTGAAGATGGGCGTCAACTACGGCACCAACAAGGTCCGTTTCCCCTCCCCCGTCCCCGTCGGCTCGCGCCTGCGCGCCACGGCGACGATCACCGGCGTCGAGGACGTCAAGGGCGGCATCCAGGTGGCCGTCGCCTTCACCGTGGAGCGCGAGGGCGGCGACAAGCCGGTCTGCGTCGCCGAGTCGGTCTCCCGCTACTACCTCTGAGCGGAGCCGGCCGGTTCGGCTCCCACCATCCGCAGCACGAGGTCGGCGTAGAGCGCGCCGACCTCGTCGGGCGTGCGGGGGCCGTTGACGTTGAACCAGCGGGCGACGTCGATGCAGAGCGACAGCACGGCCAGGGTGGTTCCCTTGACGTCCGGCACGTCGAACTCGCCCGTCGCCACACCGTCCTCGATGATGCCGCGCACGGCGGCATCGCACTGTCGGCGAAGCGTGAGGATCTCGTCGCGGGCCTCGGGGCCGAGCGCGTCCAGCTCGTACTGGACCACCCGCGCGGTCGTGCGCCGCCCGGCGTGCCAGCGCACGAAGGAGCTCACGGCGTCGGCGAGCCGCTCGGTGGCGCCGCCCTCACCCTGGGCCGCGGTGCGCAGGATGCCGACCGCCCGGTCGTGACCGATGCGGCTGATCCGATGCAGCAGCTCTTCCTTGGTCTTGTAGTGGATGTAGAGCGCGGCCGGGCTCATGCCGGCCCGCCCGGCGATGTCGCGGGTCGTGGTCGCGTGGTAACCGCGCTCCGCGAAGGCCTCCACGGCTGCGACCAGGAGCCGCCGGGCCGCGTCCGGGGTGACCTCTTCCCACGGCTCGATGTCGCCGCCCGTCGTCTCGGCCGCCGTACTCATCGCTCGTTCGCCCCTCTCGGTGACAGGAGCACCACCATACCGTCGAGTATGAGCGGTCGCTTAGCGGCGACGCCCGGCGGGCACGTCAGCCCAGCTTCTCGAAGGGGTCGTGCTCGGCGAGGAGCTTGTCCAGCCGGGCCTGGTCGACGCGGCTGATGATCTGGCCGGCCTCCTGGCGGTCGCGGATGATCTTGGCCAGCGTGAAGGCCGAGGTGACCAGGTAGAGGACGGCGATGGCGAGGAAGGCACGCACCCAGGCGTCGGCCTGGAGGTTGTAGATGCCGACGGCGGTGGCGATCATCGCGACCGCGAACGAGGCCACGGCCTGCCCGTAGAAGGCGGCCGTGCTCTGCTGCTTGACCGGTGTGTCACTCATGGGGACAAGGATCGGCGGATGTGGCACGGGCCACATCCGTCGGCGTACTCAGTTCCCGTACTCAGAGAGCCGCCGCGCATGCCTCAGAAGGCCGAGACCCCGGTCAGCGCACGGCCGATGACCAGCTTCTGGATCTGGCTGGTGCCCTCGTAGAGGGTCATGACGCGGGCGTCGCGCAGCAGCTTGCCGGCCGGGTACTCGTCGATGTACCCGTAGCCGCCGAAGACCTGGAGGGCGTTGTTCGCGGCGCGCACCGCGGCCTCCGAGGCGAAGAGCTTGGCCTTGGAGGACTCGACGGTGAAGGGCTGCCCCCGGTCGATCAGGTCGGCGACCCGCCAGGTCAGCAGCCGGGCCGCGTCCACGTCGAGGGCGATGTCGCTGATCAGCTCCTGCACCAGCTGGTGGTGGGCGATGGTCTTCCCGAACTGCTCGCGCTCCCCCGCGTACCGCACGGCCGCGTCCAGCGCGGCCTGGGCTATGCCGACGCAGCCCGCCGCGACCGACATCCGGCCCTTGGCGAGGGCCGACATGGCGACCGAGAAGCCCTTGCCCTCGGGGGCGAGCATCGCGGAGGCGGGGACGCGGACGTCCTCCAGGACCAGTTCGGCGGTGGCCTGGCCGCGCAGCCCGAGCTTGCCGTGGACGGTGCGGCGGGTCAGGCCGGGAGTGTCGGTGGGGACCAGGAAGGCGGAGACGCCCTTGTGGCCGGGGGCGTCCGTGGAGCGGGCGAAGAGCAGCACCACGTCGGCCCAGGTGCCGTTGGTGATGAACATCTTCGTGCCGTTGATGACGTAGTGGTCGCCGTCGCGCACCGCGCGGGTGGACAGGTTCCCGGCGTCCGACCCCGTGCCGGGCTCGGTCAGGCCGAAGCAGCCGACGTACTGGCCGGAGGTGAGGCCGGGCAGCCAGCGCCGCTTCTGCTCCTCGTCGCCCCAGGCGGCGATGGTCTTGGCGACCAGGCCGAGGGAGACGGAGACGATGCCGCGCACGGAGCTGTCGCCCCGGCCCAGCTCCTCCGTGACCAGGCAGTAGGCGAGGTGGTCACCGCCGGAGCCGCCGTACTCCTCGTCGATCGTCAGCCCCAGGAAGCCGACCTCGCCGAGCTTCTTCACGAGGGCCCGGTCGACCTCCTCCGCACGGTCCCAGGCGACGACGTTCGGGGCGATCTCGCGCTCCACGAAGTCCCGGGCGAGCTGCCGCACGGCGGTCTGCTCCTCGCTGAGCTCCAGGTTCATGCCGAGTCACCCCACAGGAAAGGAATCTTGAATGCCGAAATCTCGGCAGACTTCAGGATCTTGAAAGCCGTACATTTAAATTAGCACTGCTAGTTTCTGTCCGCAGCCCTACTATGTGCGCCATGGCCCGACCGCGCAAGCCCCTGCTGAGCACCGACCGGATCGTCGAGACGGCCCGCGCGCTGGTGGACGCGGAGGGCCTCGCGGCCGTCTCCACCCGTCGGCTCGCGGCGGAGCTAGGGGTCAGCGGCCCCTCGCTCTACAACCACTTCCGCACCAAGGACGAGATCCTGGAGGCGGTCGCCGACTCGGTGAGCGCGCAGGTCGACCTGTCGATGTTCGAGGACGGCCGGGACTGGCGGACCGCGCTGCACGACTGGGCGGTCTCCTACCGGGCGGCCCTGCGCGACCACCCGAACATCGTCCCGGTACTGGCCCACGGCCCCGGCCGCCGGCCGGCCGCGCTGCACCTGGCTGACGCCGTCTACGGGGCGATGGTCGAGGCGGGCTGGCCGCCGGCCCAGGCCACCTCCATCGGCGCCCTGATGCGGTACTTCGTCATGGGCTCGGCGCTCGGCTCCTTCGCCCGGGGCTTCCCCGACGACGCGAGCGCGTACGACCCCGCCGACTACCCGCACCTCGGCAAGGCGCACCTGCTGGCCGAGCAGCAGGAGAAGATCGACGAGCGGGCGTTCGAGACCGGTCTGACGGCGCTGCTGGACGGGCTGGCGCAGCAGTACGCGCAGGTGGCGCGGGACGCCTGAGGACACTTCGGCGCCGGCCGAACCGTGCGTAGCGCATCCTGGGGGCATGACCGACAAGGACGCCGAAGCGCCGGGACTCGCGCGGCTGGCCGGGCTGATCGCCGACGAGACCAGGGCCGCCTGCCTGCTGGCCCTGCTCGACGGGCGGGCGTGGACCGCCGGTGAGCTGGCCCGGCACGCGGGGGTGGCCGCGTCGACGCTGAGCGAGCACCTGGGCAAGCTCGTCGCGGGCGGGCTGCTCGCCGAGGAGCGCCAGGGACGGCACCGGTACGTGCGGCTGGCCGACGAGCGGGTCGCACAGCTCGTGGAGGACCTGGCCGCGCAGGTGGCGCCCGAGGCACGGCGTCCGCGCACCTTGCGGGCGTCGAGCGCCGGTTCGGCGATGGCCCGGGGCCGCACCTGCTACGACCATCTCGCCGGGCGCCTCGGGATCGCGGTGACCGACGCGCTGACCGGGCGCGGACTGCTGCGCCAGGACACCGGCTTCGCGCTCACGGACGCGGGGCTCGACTGGTTCGACGGCGCCGGGATCGCCCTGAAGCCCACCGGTCGCCGGCCCCTGGCCCGCGCCTGCCTCGACTGGACCGAACGCCGCCCCCATCTCGCGGGCGTCGCGGGCGCGGCGCTGTGCCGGCACGCCCTGGACTCGGGCTGGTGCGTGCGCATCGGGTCCGAGCGGGCGGTGAAGGTGACGGCGGCGGGCGAGGAGGCGCTGTCCGGGCTGCTGGGCATCGATCCCGTGGTGCTGCGCTGAGCGGCGCCGGTCCCCCGTCCGGAATCCGCCGGTCGTCCCGTCCCTTCCTTCCTAGCCTCGGGAGCATGATGAGCACCGCCCCGTCCCGCCGCCCGGACCTCCTCGCGGCCGGCGCCGCCACGGTCACCGTCGTCCTGTGGGCCTCCGCCTTCGTCTCGATCCGCAGCGCCGGCGAGGCGTACTCGCCCGGCGCGCTGGCGCTCGGGCGGCTGCTGTCGGGGGTCCTGACGCTCGGGGTGATCTGTGCGGTGCGCCGGGAAGGGCTGCCGCCGCGCTCCGCCTGGCGGGGCATCGCGGTATCGGGGCTGCTGTGGTTCGGCTTCTACATGGTCGTCCTGAACTGGGGCGAGCAGCAGGTGGACGCCGGTACGGCCGCCCTGGTGGTGAACGTCGGGCCGATCCTCATCGCCCTGCTCGGCGCCCGGCTGCTCGGGGACGCGCTGCCACCGAGGCTGCTGGCGGGGATGGCGGTGTCGTTCGCCGGTGCGGTGACCGTGGGCCTGTCGATGTCCGGCGAGGGCGGTTCCTCGCTGTTCGGGGTGGTGCTGTGCCTGCTGGCGGCCGTGGCGTACGCGGGTGGCGTCGTGGCGCAGAAGCCCGCGCTGGGCCACGCGAGCGCGCTCCAGGTGACGACGTTCGGATGTCTGGTCGGGGCGGTGCTCTGCCTGCCGTTCCTGGGGCAGCTGGTGCACGAGGCGGCCGACGCGCCGGTCACGGCGACGCTCAACATGGTGTACCTGGGCGTGTTCCCGACCGCTTTGGCGTTCACGACGTGGGCGTACGCCCTGGCCCGTACGACCGCGGGCCGCATGGGGGCGACCACGTACGCCGTGCCCGCCCTCGTCGTCCTGATGTCGTGGCTGGCGCTGGGCGAGGTGCCGGGGCTGCTCACGCTGGCGGGCGGCGCGCTGTGCCTGGCCGGCGTGGCGGTGTCGCGCTCCCGTCGGCGCGCGGCGGTTCCGGGGCCGGCGAAAGCCCCGGAACCGCGCCGCGAGGACGCGGAGGACCGGCGCTAGAAGACGACCAGCGCCCGCCCGCCCTTGCCCGCCAGCATGTTCTCGAAGGCGGCCGGGATGCCCTCCAGGGCGATGCGTTCGGTCACCAGGGCGCCGAGGTCCAGGCGGCCGGCGCGGACGTGCTCGGCCAGCACCGGGAGGTCGCGGGCCGGGTCGGCGTTGCCGTAGACGCAGCCGGACAGGGTGCGGCCCCAGTGGAAGATCTCCAGGGCGTTGAAGGTGACCTGCTGGTCCTTGCCGCCGATGCCGACGACCGTGGTGCGTCCGCCGCGCCGGGTGGACTCCCAGGCGGTGCGGATGGTGACCGCGCGGCCGACGCACTCGACGGCGACGTCCACGCCCTGCTTGCCGGTGAGGGCGCGGATCTCGCGGGCGGTGGTGTCGGAGGCGATCAGGTAGTCGGTGGCGCCGGCGGCGCGGGCCAAGTCCTCCTTCTCCGGGGACACGTCGACGGCGACGATCTTCGAGGCGCCCGCGATCCGGGCCGCCTGGAGGGTGGCGAGGCCCACTCCCCCGACGCCGAACACCGCGACCGTCTCGCCCTCGCGGACCCGCGCCGAGTGGTGGACGGCGCCGTAGCCGGTGAGGACGGCGCAGCCCAGCAGCGCGGCGTCGGTGAGCGGGATGCCGTCGGGGCACGGCAGCACGCACCGGGCGTCCACCACGGTCTCCTCGGCGAACGCGGCGACGTTGAGGCCGGGGTGCAGGTCGGTGCCGTCGTCGGCGCGGCGGGCGTGCGTGTTCGCGGCGCCGGCCAGGGCGTCGGCGCAGAGCCAGACCTCGCCGAGCGAGCAGGCGTGGCAGGCGCCGCAGGAGGGGGCCCAGTTGAGGACGACGTCGTCACCGGGGGCGACGTGGGTGACGCCCTCGCCGACGGAGAGGACCGTGCCGGCGCCCTCGTGACCGAGGACGGCGGGGAGCGGCACGCGCATGGTGCCGTTGGACAGGGAGAGGTCGGAGTGGCAGACCCCTGCGGCGACGAGCTTCACCCGGGCCTGGCCCGGGCCGGGCTCCGGCAACTCGATCCCGGTGACCTCCAGCGGGGCACCTGTGGCGGGTACGACGGCGGCGCGGACAGCGGTGCGGACGGCCATGACGTGGGCTGCTCCCCTGGCTAGAACTGGAGGGACTTGGTCTGGAGGTACTCGGTGAGGCCGTGCAGGCCCAGCTCGCGGCCCACGCCGGACTGCTTGTAGCCGCCGAAGGGGGCCAGCGGGTTGAAGCGGCCGCCGTTGATGTCGACCTGGCCGGTGTCCATGCGGCGGGCGAAGGCGACCGCCTCGGCCTCGTCGCCGGCCCAGACCGCGCCGGCGAGGCCGTAGACAGTGCCGTTGGCGATCCGCAGGGCGTCGTCCTCGTCGTCGTAGCGGAGGACGGACAGGACGGGCCCGAAGATCTCCTCCTGGGCGATCGTCATCCCCTCGGTGACGTCGGCGAAGACGGTCGGGCTGACGTAGTAGCCCCGCTCGCGCGGTGCCTCGGGGCCGCCGGCGACGAGGCGGGCGCCCTCGGCGACGCCCTTGTCGATGTAACCGCGCACCCGCTCCTGCTGCTTGGCGTTGACGAGGGGGCCGATCCGGTCGCCGTACTTGGCGGCGGCCTCGGCGGCCAGCTCCACGGCCTCGTCGTACTGATCCCGGTGGACCAGCATGCGGGTCCAGGCGCTGCACGTCTGGCCGGAGTTGGACATGACGTTGGCGACGCCGACGTTCACGGCCTTGGCGAGGTCGGCGCTCGGGAGGATGACGTTGGCGGACTTGCCGCCGAGTTCGAGGGCGACCCTCTTGACGGCGGCGCCGGCGGCCGCGCCGATCCGGCGGCCCACGGCGGTGGAGCCGGTGAAGGAGACCAGGTCGACGCCCGGGTGCTCGGCGAGTGCCTGTCCGGCGACCGGTCCGAGGCCGGTCACCAGGTTGAAGACGCCGGCGGGGACGCCGGCCTCGTGCACCACCTCGGCGAAGAGCTGGGCGGTGAGCGGGGTGTCCTCGGCGGGCTTCAGTACGACGGTGCAGCCGGCCGCGAGGGCCGGGGCGACCTTGGCGACGATCTGGTGGAGCGGGTAGTTCCAGGGGGTGATGGCGCCGACGACGCCGATCGGCTCGTGGTGGACGACGGAGTTGCCGACCTTCTCCTCGAACGCGTACGTCGCCGCCAGCTCGGCGTAGGAACCGGCCACCGCGATGGGGGCGCCGGCGTGCACGGCCTGCGAGAACTTCAGCGGTGAGCCCAGCTCGGCGGTGACGGTCCCGGCGATCTCGTCCTTGCGGGCCACCAGCACGTCCCGCAGGGCGGCCAGGCGTGCGGCACGCTCGGCGGGCGGGGTGGCGGCCCAGCCCGGCAGGGCGGCGCGGGCGGCCCGTACGGCGGTGTCGACGTCCAGGGCGGTGCCGGCGGGGACCCGGCCGATGACCTGCTCGTCGGCCGGGTTCACGACGTCGATCGTGTCCCGTCCGTCGGCTTCTCGCCAGGCGCCGTCGATGTACATGCCGTCGTGTGCCTTCATCGGGTTCCTTCCGGGCGGGCCTCGTCGTCCGAGCCCAAACTAGCGCCGATAGTTTTACGGCACCAGGGGCGGCCGCCATGGTGGCGCGGCTCACCCTCCCGGCGGGCGGGAATCCCGGCGGTCTCACTCCTCCAGGTCCGGCAGCCGTGCCGGGGCGGGGCAGATCCGGTCGCCGTGCTGGTCGAAGACGAACAGGTGGGCGAGGTCGACCAGGAGGGGGACCTGCATGCCGTGGCGCAGGTCGATGTCGGGGGTGGTCCGGACGATCAGGTCGCCGGGGAGGCGGCCGTCGGGGGCGGCGACCGCGGGCTCGGCGTCGGGGCCGGACACGGGCTCGTCCATGACCACCACCGGACCGGCGCGCAGGGCGCCCGCGCGTTCCCTCAGCCGGTCCAGGACGGTGCCGTCGCGACGGCGGCGGGCCGGGCGGCGGGCGGCGGGGCGGGGAGCCTCCAGTTCGGGGACGACGGCCGGCCGCGAACCGGTGTTGAAGTGGACGAGGACCTCGTGGCCCTGGAACTCGACGTGCTCCACCAGACCGGTGAGCAGCACCTCACCGGGGCGGGCGGAGGAGGGCTTGGCGATCCGCACGGCTTCCGAGCGCAGGCCGACGATGACCTCGCGGCCCTGCTGGACCCGGAGCAACTGGTGGTCCAGCGAGAGCGGTTCGGGCAGGCGCAGGTACTGCTTGCCCAGACTGATGGTCATCGCGCCGTCCAGCGGGGCCCGGACCAGGCCGCGCAGCAGGTTGATGCGCGGGGTGCCGATGAAGGCGGCGACGAAGACGTTGCGCGGCAGGGCGTACACGGCGCGGGGGCTGTCGACCTGTTGCAGCACGCCCCCGCGCAGGACGGCGACGCGGTCGCCGAGGGACATGGCCTCGGACTGGTCGTGGGTGACGTAGACGGTGGTGACGCCCAGTTCGCGGGTGAGCTTGGTGATCTCGGCGCGCAGGTGGTTGCGGAGCTTGGCGTCGAGGTTGGACAGGGGCTCGTCCATCAGGAAGACGCTGGGGTGGCGGGAGATGGCCCGGCCCATGGCGACACGCTGGCGTTCGCCGCCGGAGAGCTGGGCGGGGAAGCGGTCGAGGAGGTCCTCGATGCCCAGCAGGCGGGCGGTGGCGTCCACGCGGGGGCCGTGGTCGCCCTGCGGGTCCTCGACGCGCAGCGGGAAGCCGATGTTCCCGCGGGTCGTCATGTTGGGGTAGAGGGCGAAGTTCTGGAAGACCATCGCCATGCTCCGCTCGGAGGGGAGCAGGTCGTTGGCGTAGGCCCCGTCCAGCAGCAGCCGGCCCTCGGTGATCTCCTCCAGGCCGGCGATCATGCGCAGCACGGTGGACTTGCCGCAGCCGGAGGGCCCGAGCAGGACGAGGAACTCGCCGGGCGCGATGTCCAGCGACAGCCGGTCCACCACGCGGACGCCTCGCGCGTAGGTCTTGCTCACGTCGTGCAGGGAGATGGCGCGTGTCATGAGAGGTCCCCCGGGGGCTCACTGAGCGCTGGTGCTCCGCGGTCGGACGCCCTCGTGCGGGTCGTACGGGGCGTGTGAGTCACGGAAGTTAACGGAATGTGCGCGGCCGGGGGAAGACGCCGGACTCAATCTCGGTGCGGGTGTCCATCTGGTGAGAAAGCGGACGGCTGGATTCAGGGGCGGTGAGCGACCGCGCCTCAGTCGTCCGAGCCGCCACCCTTGCCGCGGCCCGGCGCGCGCACCAGTTCGCCCGCCAGGAGCGTCCCCTTGGCCACCGCCCGCGTCCAGCGGGGGCCGCCCCGGGCCGCCCACACCACGCAGACGCAGCCGCCCACGACCAGGAGGAGGACTGCGGACAAGAGGATGAGGATCATGCTCGTTCCCTGCTTTCCGAGGCGGTCCGCGCCATCCTGCCGGTCCGTCGCCGGTTCCCACCATCGGCGTCCGCCTCGGCGGACGGGGAGCGCAGGGCGACGCCCGAGGACAGGAGCAGCAGCGCGCCGAGCATCACGAACGGCGCGGCGACGCCCGCGACGCCGGCGATCAGGCCGGCGGCGGCGGGTGCGGCGACCTGGCCGAGGCGGTTGCCGGTCAGGCGCAGGGCGAGGGCGGTGGAGCGGGCTCCTTCGGGGGCCGCCTGGACGACGGTCGTCATGGACAGCGGCTGGCCGACGCCGAGGCAGAAGCCGAGGACGACCAGCATCAGGGCGAGTGCCCACACCGGCACCGGCAGCGCGACACCCGCGCACAGCAGGGCGGCCAGCAGGCAGGTGACGGTGAGCAGCGCGGTGCGGCCGAGCAGCCGCAGCAGGGGCGTCAGCACCAGCCGGCAGGCGATGGTGGCCGCCGCCCGGAGGCTGAGCAGGACGCCGATCACGGCCGGGGAGATCCCCCGGTGCTCGCCGACCACCGGCAGGTAGGCGGTGAGGATGTCGGTGGCGGACAGCACGGACAGGCTGATCAGGATGCCCGCGGGTACGCCCCGGGCGCGCAGGATGCTGCCCACGGGCACGCGCGCGCCCGCCTCCGTACGGGACTTGGCGGCGCCCGGGTGCTCTATGCGCCACAGCGAGGTGAACGCGACCGCCGCGCCCGCGCCCGCCACCACCAGGGCAAGCGCGCTGCTGCCCGCCATGTCGTGGCCGCCGATCAGGGCGCCGGCGGCGATCGGGCCGATCAGCTGGCCGAGCGAGGCGCCGATGGTGAAGTGGCCGAAGTTGCGGTCCTGTTCGTGCGGCGCGGACTGGCGGGCGACCAGCGACTGGGCGCCGATGACGAAGCAGAGGTGGCCGAGGCCCATGACGCCGCTCCACAGGGCCATCGCCCACAGGGAACCGGCGACGCCGCTCAGCGCGCAGCCGCCGGCGATGAGCACCACGCCGACGGGCAGCAGCGGCGCGCAGCGGCCGTGGTCGGTGCGGCGGCCGAGCGGGACGGCGGCGAACAGCGGCAGCAGCGCGTAGACACCGGCGATGACGCCGACCGCCCGCTCGTCCGCGCCCAGTGCGAGGGCGCGGTAGGAGACGGCGGGCCGGGCCATCGACACCGCCCCCTGGGCGAAGCCGAAGGCGATGACGAGGCGGAGCAGCCAGCCGCGGTTCCCACCGGGCGCCATGATCGTTCCCTTCCCGCGATGCCGGTGTCCGGACCGCCGAAGCCCCGGGCGCCTCCTCCACGGAGGCCCCAGGGAGCCGGAACCGGACCGATGATCAGATGATGCCGAACAGGATGCCCGCCGCGAGGATGACCAGGCATGTCAGGACCGCCCACTTCACGACGAATTTCGTGTGGTCGCCGAACTCGACCTTGGCCATGCCGACCAGGACGTAGACGGCCGGGACGAGCGGGCTGGACATGTGCAGCGGCTGGCCGACGATCGAGGCGCGGGCGATCTCCAGCGTCGACACGCCGTGCGCCTGGCCGGCCTCGGCGAGCACCGGCAGGACGCCGAAGTAGAAGCCGTCGTTGGACATGAAGTAGGTCAGCGGCAGGCTCAGCAGACCCGTGACCAGGCCCATGTGCGGGCCCATGCCGTCGGGGATGGTGTCCACGAGCCAGTTGGCCATGTGGTCGACCATGCCGGTGCCGGTGAGGACGCCGGTGAAGACGGCGGCGGCGAAGACCATGCCGGAGACGTTGAGGACGTTGTCGGCGTGGGCCGCGATCCGGGCCTTCTGGTCGGGGATGTGCGGGAAGTTGACGGTGAGCGCGAGCGCGGCGCCGAGCAGGAACAGCACCGGGATCGGCAGCAGTTCCATGATCATGGCGGTGAGCAGCGCGACCGTGAGCAGCGCGTTGAACCAGTACAGCTTGGGGCGCAGGGTGGCGCGGTTGGGGTCGAGGCCCTGGAAGTCGTCGTCGGACCCGGCGCCCCGGGCGGCGTCGCCATCGGAGCCGTCGCTGCCGGAAGCCGCGCCGGTACCCGCGCCCGGACCCGTGCCGGACCCGGACTCGGCACCGGACTTCGCACCGGACTTCGCACCGGACTTCGCACCGGACTTCGCACCGGACTTCGCGCCCGAGCCCGCCCCGACCAGCACCGTCTCGCTCTCCGCCTCGCGCACCAGCGCCTCGTCCAGCGTCAGCGTGCCCAGCCGCCTGCGCTCGCGCAGACCGAGCACGTACGCCAGGACCACGACCGCGAGGAGGCCGACGGCCAGGGCCGGGATCATCGGGACGAAGATGTCGGTGGCGTCGACCTTCAGCGCGGTGGCCGCGCGGGCGGTCGGGCCGCCCCACGGGAGGGTGTTCATCACGCCGTTGGCCATCGCGGCGACACCGGTCATCACGACCAGGCTCATCTTCAGCCGCTTGTACAGCGGATACATCGCCGAGACCGTGATCATGAAGGTGGTGGAGCCGTCGCCGTCCAGGGAGACGATGGCGGCGAGCAGGGCGGTACCGACGACGATCCGCATCGGGTCGGCCTTGCAGAACCTCAGGATGGCCCGGACGATCGGGTCGAAGAGCCCGACGTCGATCATCACCCCGAAGTAGACGATCGCGAACATGAGCATCGCCGCGGTGGGGGCGAGACTGGACACGCCGTCGATGACGTAGTCACCGAGGTGGGCGCCCTTGCCGACGAACACGCAGAACAGCGCGGGAATCAGCACGAGCGCCGCGATCGGCGACATCTTCTTCATCATGATCAGGACCAGGAAGGTCGCGATCATGGCGAAGCCGAGGATGGTCAGCATGAGTGAGTACCTAACGTTCGCCCTTGAACATCCCACCGGGGCAGGCGGTGCGAGCGACGTTAGGTGCCGTGAAGCGGCGTTAACAAGATGTTGACACGCGAGCAATAAGCGCAAAACTCCAGGTCACAGCTGTGCGTCGGTCAGCGGCGTGAGCGTTACGGGTACGCCGTTGAGGACCGCGTTGCCGGAGAGCGGGTCGAGCAGGCTGCCGTCGAGGAGCTGGTTGACGTTGACGCCGGGGACGGTGGCGGCGTGGGTCAGGCGCGTACCGGGGCGGTCGTGGCCCCAGCCGTGCGGCAGGCTCACCACGCCGGGGCGGACGGTGTCGGTGACCTCGGCGGGTGCGGTCACCTGTCCCCCGGCGCCCTTCACGCGCACGGGCTGCCCGTCGCGCACCCCGAGCCGTTCGGCGTCGTCGGGGTGGAGGTGCAGGGTGCAGCGGTTGGAGCCGCCGGTGAGGGCCGGGACGTTGTGCATCCAGCTGTTGTTGGACCTCAGGTGCCGGCGGCCGACGAGGACGAGCCCTGCGGGGCGCTCGGCCAGGGCGCGCCCCAGACGCGGCAGGTCGCCCGCGATCGGTCCAGGCAGCAGCTCCACCTTGCCGCTGCGGGTCTTCAGCGGCTGCGGGAGGCGCGGGCGCAGCGGGCCGAGGTCGATGCCGTGCGGGTGGGCGAGCAGCCGCTGGAGGGTCAGCCCGTCGGGTCGTGCGCCGAAGCCGTCGCCGTAGGGGCCGAGGCGCAGCATCAGGTCGAGGCGCCGTTCGGGGCCGCTCTCGCCGGTGAGCTGCGCCGCCAGTTCGCCGGGGTCGCGTCCGTGGACGGGTGAGTGCGGGTCCCGTACGGCCTTGTCGAGGGTCTGCCGGACGACCATGGCGTCGACGGCCGCCGGGTCGGTGCCGTGCCCGCCGGTGACGGCCAGGGTGAGGCGGGCCAGGATCTCGGTCTCGGCCATCCGGCCCGGCTCCAGCGGGACGGCGGGGCGGGTGTAGCGGACCTGGTTGCGCACCGCCAGGGTGTTGAAGGCGAAGTCGTGGTGCGGGCTCTGGGCCGGCGGGGGCGGCGGCAGGACGACGTGCGCGTGGCGGGAGGTCTCGTTGAGGTACGGGTCGACGCTCACCATGAAGTCGAGCGAGGCCAGCGCCTTGTCGAGGCGGTCGCCGTCGGGGGCGGAGAGGACCGGGTTGGCGGCGATCGTGAGCAGCGCGCGGACCGGTTCGCCCTCGTCGGTGGCGGTGTCGATCTCCTCGGCCAGGGCGGACAGGGGCAGTTCGCCCTTGGCCTCGGGGTGGCGGCTCACCCGGGAGTGCCAGCGGCCGAGCGCGAAACCGCGGCCGGGCCCGGCGGGGCGCGGGGTCCTGTCGGTGGCGGCCTGCGGGAAGAGGGCACCGCCGGGCCGGTCGAGGTTGCCGGTGAGGATGTTGAGGACGTCCACGAGCCAGCTGGCGAGCGTGCCGTGCGGGACGGTGCAGCTGCCGATGCGGCCGTAGACGGCGGCGGTGGGGGCGGCGGCGAGTTCGCGGGCGAGCGCGCGGGTCACGCCGGCGTCCACGTCGCAGGCGGCGACGACGGCCTCGGGGGTGAAGTCGCGCAGGGCCTCCCCGACTTCACCGACGCCCTCGACGTGCGGGGCGAGGGCGCCGAGGTCCACCAGGTCCTCTTCGAAGAGCACGTGCGCCATGGCGGCCAGGAGCAGGGCGTCGGTGCCGGGCCGGATCGCCACGTGCCGGTCGGCGAGCTTCGCGGTGCGGGTGCGGCGCGGGTCGATGACGGTGAGGGTGCCGCCGCGGGCCTTGAGGGCCTTGAGCCGGCCGGGGAAGTCGGGCGCCGTGCACAGGCTGCCGTTGGACTCCATCGGGTTGGCGCCGATGAGCAGCAGGTGGTCGGTGCGGTCGAGGTCGGGGACCGGGATGGCGTTCGCGTCGCCGAAGAGCAGGCCGCTGGAGACGTGCTTGGGCATCTGGTCCAGCGTGGAGGCGGTGAAGAGGCTGCGGGTGCCGAGGGCGCCGAGCAGGAGGTTCGGGTAGAGGGCGCCGGCCATGGTGTGCACGTTGGGGTTGCCGAGGACCACGCCGACGGAGTGCGGCCCGTACCGCTCGACGACGGGCCGGACACCGGCGGCGACCGCGTCGAACGCCTCCTCCCAGGTGGCCTCGCGCAGCTCGCCGTCCCTGCGCACCAGGGGCGTGCGCAGCCGGTCGGGGTCGGAGTCGACGGCCCCGAAGGAGGCTCCCTTGGGGCAGATGAAACCGCGGCTGAAGACGTCCTCGCGGTCGCCGCGGGCGGCGGTGACGGTGGTGCCGTCGACGGTGAGCGTCAGGCCGCAGGTGGCCTCGCACAGGGGGCAGATACGCAGGGCGGTGCGGGACACGGGGTCCTCCCGGGAGGGCGGCGGCGGTGGCGCTCTTCGCCGCGAGCATACCGACCGGTAGGCATGTTGGGGAGACCTTGCGCCGACGGCTGTGTGAACAGCCGGACGCCAGCGGCCCGTCAGTCCAGGACCCGGCCCAGATACGCCCGCAGCAACTCACGGGCCTCTTCGATGATCTTCTCGTCGCCGTCGGGCGCGACCCGGAAGGCGAGTTGCACGAGGGTGTCGGCGGTCTCCACGGCGACGAGGAAGGTGCGGCGCAGGTCGTCGTCGGGGCGGCGGCCCAGGTAGCCGGAGAGCAGCTCGGTGAGCCGGTCGGCGACGCGGTGGTTGGGGACGGCGTGGCGGTCCCCCACCGGGATCTGGTTGCCGAAGTCGATCAGGGAGAAGCCCGGCGCGGTGCGCTTCATCGCCAGGTACTCGTCGAGCACCGCGTCCAGCGCCCCGCGCCAGCCGTCGTCGGCCGACTCGGTCAGCCGCTCGGTGACGCGCTCCGCGTAGCGCTCCAGGTTGCGCTGGGCCAGTGCGTCGGCCATCTGCCGTTTGTTGCCGAAGAAGCGGTACACCGAGCCGATGGGGACGTCCGCGCGCAGCGCCACGGCCCGGGTGCTCAGCGCGTCGTAGCCGACCTCGTCGAGGAGGTCGGCGCAGGCGTCGAGGATCCTGGTCAGCCGTTCGGCGCTGCGCCGCTGCACGGGGGCGCGGCGGAGCGGGGTCGCTTGGGACACGGTCCTCATGATGCCCTCCTGCCGCGCTCCGGTGAACTGCGCCCTCCGGTACGCGGGGAAGGGCTGACCGTACTCATCGGGCCGCCGCGGGGCCGGGCGGCGTCCGGCTCCCCGCGCCCTGCGGTATCTCCTCCGGCTGCGTCGCCTCGGTCGGCTCCGCGTCCGACGCCGTGATGTCGGCCGTGCTCTCGACGGGCTTGCCGTCGACGGCCCAGACGGTGCCGTCGTCGGCGTACAGACGGACCGTGAGCTGGTGGGTGCCGCGCGGGACGAGGGCCGCGTCCAGGCGGTGGTAGGGGCCGCGCAGGCGGGTGATCAGGTCGCCGTCGAGGAAGAGGTGGGCGAGGCCGCGGCCGGCCACCGCCCCGGCCGCCGTGCCCGCCGGCGAGAACCTGAAGTCGCGCACGGTCAGACGTACGTCCCAGCTGTCGTCGCCGGCCGGCTGCACCTCGATGCCGACCTCCGGCGCCTGCTCGGCGTCCACCTCCCGGTAGCGCCGGCCCTCCTCGTCGGTGGCGTCGAGCAGCCTGCCCACCGGCGTGACCGAATCCCGGGTCTCCGGTTCGCCCGTATCACTGGAGCCGCAGCCCGCGGATCCGGTCACCAGCAGGACACAGACCGCGAGCACGGCGAGCACTCCCCGCGTCCACGACATGACGGGAGACTAGAACACCGGTCCGACGGTGCGGATCCCCCGGGGGTCTGGTTCCCGCCATCCTCCTCCGGAGGGACCAGTATGAGAGCCGAGGCACGCACGACCTCTTGCGCCCGGGAAACCGCAATCCTACGGTGTCCCATAGGAATCGGGTGGGACACGGGTTGCGAGGGAGCGATCGATGAGCGGGGACGCGCGGAAGACCGCGGAGGGGCTGGCCTACCTGTCCGGCTTCGGCAACGAGCACAGCTCGGAGGCGGTTCCGGGCGCGCTGCCCGAGGGCCGGAACTCGCCGCAGCGGGCCCCGCTGGGGCTGTACGCGGAGCAGCTGAGCGGTACGGCGTTCACCGAGCCGAGGGCGCACAACCGCCGCTCCTGGCTGTACCGGGTCCGCCCGTCGGCCGCGCACCCGCCCTTCACCCGCACGGGCAACGGGGCGATCCGCACGGCGCCCTTCACCCAGGCGGTCCCGGACCCGAACCGCCTCCGGTGGAACCCGCTGCCCGAGCCCGGGGCCGGCACCGACTTCCTGGCGGGACTGTGGACGCTGGGCGGCAACGGCGACGCCACGCAGCGCACGGGCATGGCCGTGCACCTGTACCACGCCACGTCGTCCATGGAGCGCGTCTTCAGCGACGCCGACGGCGAGCTGCTGATCGTGCCGGAGCGCGGCGGCCTGCTGCTGCGCACCGAGTTCGGGCTGCTGCACGCCGAGCCGGGCCACGTGGCGCTGATCCCGCGCGGGGTCCGCTTCCGCGTGGAGCTGCTGGACGCCGACGCGCGCGGCTACGTCTGCGAGAACTACGGCACCCCCTTCCAGCTCCCCGACCTCGGCCCGATCGGCGCCAACGGGCTCGCCAACGCCCGGGACTTCCGTGCGCCGGTCGCCGCGTACGAGGACGTCGAGGGGCCGGTCGAGGTGGTCAACAAGTTCTGCGGCAACCTCTGGACGGCGACCTACGACCACTCCCCGCTCGACGTGGTCGCCTGGCACGGCAACCACGTGCCGTACGTCTACGACCTGCGCCGCTTCAACGTCATCGGCACCATCTCGTACGACCACCCGGACCCGTCGATCTTCACGGTGCTCACCTCCCCCTCCGACACCCCGGGCCTCGCGGGCGTCGACTTCGTGGTGTTCGCGCCGCGCTGGCTGGTGGGCGAGGACACCTTCCGGCCGCCGTACTTCCACCGGAACGTGATGAGCGAGTACATGGGCCTGATCGAGGGCGCCTACGACGCGAAGGCGGAGGGCTTCGTGCCGGGCGGCGGCTCGCTGCACAACATGATGTCGGCGCACGGCCCGGACCGGGAGACCTTCGACCGGGCGAGCGCCGCCGAGCTGAAGCCGCAGCGCATCGACGACGGGCTGGCGTTCATGTTCGAGACCCGCTGGCCGGTGACGCTCACGCCCCAGGCGGCCCGCGCCGAGCACCTGCAAGCGCGCTACGACGACGTCTGGCAGGGCATGGAGCGTCACTTCCGCCCCTTGCACTGAGGATTCGCTACCGGTACGGATGGCCCGTGACCTCCTTCGCCCCGGACTCCATCGTCCTGAACCGCAAGCTGCCGCTCTGGTATCAGGTGTCGCAGTCGCTGCGCGCGTCGATACTGGGCCGCTCGCCCCGGGACCCGCTGCGCCTGCCCACGGAGGAGCAGTTGGCGGGGCACTACGGGGTGAGCGTGCTGACCATGCGGCAGGCGCTCAAGGAGCTGGAGGACGAGGGCCTGATCACCCGGCACCGGCGGCGCGGCACGTTCATCGAGCCGGACGCCCGGCGGGGCGCCCCGGTGCGGCTGCTGGGCTCGGTGGACGCGATCGTGGCCCAGCAGTCCGGCATGAAGGCCGAGCTGCTGGACCACGGCACGGGCCCGGTGCCGCCCGAAGTCGCCGAGTACTTCCCGCAGTCGTCCGAGGTGGGGACGTACCACCGGCTGCGCTGCGACGAGCAGACGGGCGAGCCCACCAACCACGCCCGCAACTACGTCCGTCCCGAAGTGGCCGCCCGTATCGACCCCGACGACCTGGTCCGCGCGCCGATGACCAAGGTGCTGCGGGACGTGGTGGGCGTGGACATCAGCCGGATCACGGACACCGTGGAGGCACGGCTCGCCGACCCGGAGACGGCGCGGCTGCTCGAAGTGCCGCTGCTCAGCCCGATCCTGCACTACACCGGCATCACCTACGACACCGCGGGCCGGGTGCTGGACGTGGCGGTCATCCACTACCGGGGCGACCGCTTCTCCTTCACGGTCACCCTGGATGCCACGTGAGGCCGTGCCGCTCCGTCGTACGATGCCCGGCGTGACGCACGACGACGCTCCGCACCTGGCGGACCTCATGCCGTGGTCCGTCGCACCGCCGCGGCTCGGCCGGGGGTGGCCGGCGGCCCCCGACGCGGCATCCTTGAAGGCCCGCTGGGACGCCCTGATGAAGGCCGAGGGAGCCGACCGCGAGGCCCTGCTGGAACCGACGCGATCCCGCACGCTGCACACGGCGGTCGGGCGGCTGCCGGGCACGTCCGGCGGCACGGAGAAGCTCGTGCGCGCCTCGGGACCGTGCCCGGAACCGGTCCGTGTCCTGCGCGCGCCCTTCGACGAGCAGTGGCTGATCCCGGACCAGCGGCTGATCGACGCGGCCCGTCCGGAGCTGTGGCGGGTGGCGGACGAGCGGCAGGTGTTCGCCGTGGAAACACCCGGCGCCGCCGGCCCTCCCCTGCTCCTCGCGACCTCCCGGCCACCCCTGTTCGGTCCCGCCCGCGTCCGCCCGCTGTACCGCCGTCCCGGCGGAACGGAGCCGAATCTCGCACCGGGCCTCCTCGACCACCTCGGCGCCCGCCTCGGCCGGCGTCCCGAGCCGCTCGACGTCCTGGCCTGGGCGGTGGTGACCGTACGGGAGGGCTCACGCGTCCCGCTCACCGCGGACCCGGCGCTGTGGGAGCGCGGGGTGGAGCTGGGCCGGCGCGTCCTGTGGCTGATGCGCCGCGACGGTGAACGCCCCAAGCTGCCCGGCGGCCGTCGCCCCTACGTCCGCGCCCCGCTGCCCGCGCGCCCGCTGACGCTGCGCTACGACCGGGACGAGGAGGCCCTGTACCTGGACGAGGGCCGCGTCTCCCCCGTGCCGCCCGGCGCCTGGGACTTCGAGGTGAGCGGGGCCCGGGTGCTGGAGCAGTGGTTCGCGGCCCGCACCGCGGAGGGCGAGCCCGGGACACTGTCGGCCGTCCGCCCGGCGACCTGGCCGCAGACCTGGACGTCGGAACTGCTGGAGACCGTCACGGTCCTCGCGCTGCTCGCCGAAGCGCGCCCGCGGTGCGGGGAACTGGAGGTGACGGAGGAGGTCACCGCCGCCGAGCTGCGCGCGGCGGGCGTACTGCCGGTTCCCGCGGCGGCCCGCAGGCCGGCGTCCGTGCTGGACGGGCAGGAGGAGGGGCCGGAGGGACAGTTGGCGCTGCTGTAGCGCGTCGGGCACCTTGCGCCCTCTTGCACCCCCGCTCTCCCCGGATCAGCCGAACCCGTCCAGCACCCGCGTCAGCGCCCGCTCGAAGACCGCCTCCATGTCGATGGGCCCGGCGTCCGCCCCGAAGGACGCCGCCAGCCGCGGATAGGCGCCGCTCGCCAGCTGCGCGCCCAGGTAGGCGATGCGTGTCGCGTTCTCCTGCTCCTCGGACCAGGGCAGCGAACGGGTGCGCTCGGCCGTGGAGATCTCGTTGGTGACGTACGTCGTCACGACGCCGTTCACCATCGCCACCAGCTCCATCTTCGTGCCGTAGGGCTCGTCGAAGGGGTCGAGGCAGGCGAGGCAGTGCTCCAGGAAGCGCAGTGCGTTGGGGCTGAAGCCGTAGACGGGGGACATCAGGCGCGGCAGCCAGGTGTGGCGGTGCATCAGCGCACGGGTCTGGTGGGCCACTCGCATCATGTCCGCGCGCCAGTCGCCGCTCGGCTCCCACAGCTCGTGCTCGCCGCTGACGGCGTCCATCATCAGCTCGTACAGGTCCTCCTTGCGGGGGACGTAGTTGTAGAGCGACATGGTGCCGCAGCCCAGCTCGGCGGCGACGCGGCGCATCGAGACCGCGTCGAGCCCCTCCGCGTCGGCGATCCGCACCGCGGCGGCGGCGATGTCGGCGCGGGTGTACGCCGGTCTCGGCCCCCGGCCGGTGCGCTCGGGGCGCGCCCAGATCACTTCGGGTACGGCCGCTCGGCCCGCCATCGTCATCACCTCGGCCACCATCCTAGTTACGTACAGCGTACGTAGTGCGCTATGGTCGACCCATGACTACTACGTACGCTGTACTTAGTGAAGGTCTGGAGAAGCGCTTCGGCGAGGTGCGCGCGCTCCGGGGCCTGGATCTGGCGGTGGCCGAGGGCACCGTGTGCGGGCTGCTCGGGCCGAACGGGGCGGGCAAGACCACGGCCGTACGCCTGCTGACCACGCTGTTGCGGCCGGACGCGGGGTCCGCGCGGGTCGCCGGGCACGACCTGGTCCGCGAGGCCGCCGCCGTCCGGCGCCGGATCGGCGTCACCGGGCAGTACGCGTCGGTCGACGGGGACCTCACCGGCCGCCAGAACCTGCGCTTGTTCGCCCGGCTGCACCGGCTGCGGGACGCCTCGGCGCGGGCCGACGAACTCCTCGACCGCTTCGGCCTGACGGAGGCCGCGGACCGTCCCGCCTCCACCTTCTCCGGCGGCATGCGACGCCGCCTCGACCTGGCCGCGAGCCTGGTCCGCCGCCCGGAGGTGCTGTTCCTGGACGAGCCGACGACGGGACTCGACCCGGCCAGCCGGAACCGGATCTGGGACGCCGTGCGCGCCCTCAAGGAGGAGGGCACGACCGTGCTCCTCACCACGCAGTACCTGGAGGAGGCCGACCGCCTCGCCGACGACATCGCCCTGGTGGACCGGGGACGGGTCGCGCACACCGGGTCGCCCGCCGAACTCAAGGCACTGGTGGGGGCGTACGCGGAGGCCGTCGTCGCGGACCCGGAGGCCATGGGGCCGGCGGCGGCGGTCCTCGACCGGCTCACGGGAACCGAACCCGTGCTGGACCCCGACCGGCGGACCGTGGGCGCGGCCAGCACCGACCCGACGCTGACCCTGCCGCGCCTGGTGCGCGAACTCGACGCGGCGGGCGTCCCCCTGCTGGACGCGAGCCTGCGGCCGCCGACCCTCGACGATGTCTTCCTCCGCCTCACCGGCGAGAACAAGGAGTTTGCGGCATGAGCGCCGTGGCACACGACCTGGCCCACGACGGCACCGCGATGCTGGGCCGGCAGCTTCAGCGGCTGCGGAACAATCCGGGGCTGCTGATCCTCACCCAGACCATGCCGGTGACGATGCTGCTGTTCTTCGGCTACGTCTTCGGCAGCGCGCTGGCGATGCCGGGTGAGGAGTACCGCGCCTTCCTGGTCCCGGGCCTGCTGGTCGCGACGGCCGCGAACGGGCTGATGACGGGCATGTTCCAGGCCGCCCAGGACACCCACCGGGGCGTCACGGACCGGCTTCGGACACTGCCGGTGAGCCGGGCGGCGGTGCCGCTGGGACAGGCGGTCGCGGACCTGCTCGTCACGGCCGCCGGCATGGTGCCCTTCCTGCTGGTCGGGCTGGCGGTGGGCTGGCGGATGGAGGGCAGCGCGCTGGGCGCGGCGGGCGCCGTGGGGCTGTTGCTGCTGTTCCGGTTCGCCACGACGTGGATCGGCGTCTTCCTGGGGCTGCTCACCCGCAACGAGGAGGCCGCCGGTCAACTGGGCGGCGCGACCTTCATCCTGCCGCTGCTGTCCAACGCGTACATCCCGACCGAGGGGCTGCCGGGCTGGCTGCGCACGGTCGCCGAGTGGAATCCGATCAGCGCGGTGACCACGGCGCTGCGGGACCTGTTCGGCAACGCGCCGGTGCCGGAGGGGGCCGCCTGGCCGGTGGCACACCCCGTCGCCGGGTCGCTGGCCTGGTGTGCGGTCCTGCTGGCGGTGTTCGTCCCGCTCGCCGTCCGCCGGTACGCGCGCGGGGAGGACTGAGCGGGCCGGTGGGCGTCACCGCCGGGCGGGGAGTCGGCGGGACCGGCATGCGGGAGCGGCGGGCGTGGGACGCCGTGAGAACGCGGACGTACGGACGGGACAGACGTACGGACAGGACGGACGTACGCGAGAGACAGGCGCACGGAGCGGACGTCCGCGGAGCCGGACCTACGGGTGACACCCGCGCTCGGGACCACACCGGGGCGCCGCTGCGTGCCGTGGGGATGACGGACGAGTGCGCGGCGCCGCGCCGGGACGGTGTGACCCCCGGAGCGCGGGCCTCAGTTGCCGCCGAACAGCGAGCGGCGCAGTCGGCGCAGTGGCGCGAACAGCGAGACCCGGCGCACCCTGGCGCCCCTGCCGCTGCGCTTGTGCGCGGGCTCACGCGCGGTCAGCTCACGCATCAGCGACGTCGCCTCCACCGTCTCCCGCTGCGGGAGGGCAGGCCCTCCGAGCACCGCGAGATGGCGGTCGAGGCGCGAGCTGGTCGCGCTGCTGCCGCAGGTGATCGCAGGGACCCTGGCCCTGCTGCGCACTGTTATCTGTTCCATGTCACTCCCCACCCGTACGAGTCCACCCGGCCCGGGCAGGGTAACCCTATCGCCCCGGTACGGCATGCGTGTATCGCGGTCGCAGGATTCACCTTCCCCGTAAGGGGGTTGACGATTACTCTCCGAATCCGACAGATTCCAGGGTGAGTTGAACGACCGGCCTGCTCGTCGGCCGGTCCGAGCCCCCGCCGGGTTCGACCGTCACCGCGAGTGAGGTGGCCGACCGGTCCAGGCCGGAGGCGATCAGGGGCGTGTCGGCGTCAAAGAGGCCCAGGGAGCGCGTTCCGGCGCCGGGGCGCACGAGCCAGAGCTGGTGCACGCGGCCGTCGGGCGGCTCGCCGTATCCGCTCAGGGTGACGACCGCGCGCCCCTCGGATGCGGAAGCGACCACTCCGATACTCCCGCCCCGGCCGTCCTCCCCGCTGGTCGCGCGGGTGTCGGGAGCGGCGAGAACGTGGGCGATCTCACGTGCCCGGTCCCGCGCGGTGTCCAGTTCGCCCTGCGTCCGGTGCGCCTGCACGGCGAAGAGCGAGGCGATCACGAGCGCCGCGGCGGCCGTCACCGTGGCGAAGGGCACCGGCAAGGCGCGCGGCCGGAACGGGCGGGAACGTTCCGGCGCCGGCCGGCCGCCCCACACGTGGGGTGGCAGCCGGCGGGCGGGCCCCCGCCCGGGCGCGGGTTCCTGCGCGGTGGTGCGTACGGCGGCCAGGACGCGGTCGCGCAGGGCGTCCGGGGCAGGTGCGGCCGTGGACCAGGCCAGCCGGACGGCGTCCTCGGACAGCGCCCGCACGTCGGCGGCGCAGCGGTCGCAGCCCTCCAGGTGCCGCTCGAAGCGGACCCGTTCGGCGCCTTCCAGGGCGTCCAGGGCGTAGGGGGCGGCGAGCGAGTGGAGACCGCCGCGGCGCGGCAGCCGGCCGAAGAGGCTCACGCGGCACCTCCCAGGCAGTCGCGCAGGCGGCCCAGTCCGTCTCTCATCCGTGTCTTCACCGTGCCCAGGGGGAGGGAGAGGCGCTCGGCGACCTCCCGGTACGTGTAGCCGTCGTAGTAGGCGAGGGTGACCGACTGGCGCTGCAAGGCGGTCAGGCGGTCCAGGCACCGGCGCACCCACTCCCGTTCGAGACCCGCCTCGACCTCCTCGGAGACCTGGTCGAAGGCGGGGTGGTGGGCGCGCCGGGCCTCGCGCCGCTCGCGTTCGCCGGCCGCGCGGGCGCTGCGCACCCGGTCGACGGCGCGGCGGTGGGCGACGGTGAGGATCCAGGACAGGGCGCTTCCCCGGCGCGGGTCGAACCGCGCGGCGGACCGCCAGAGTTCGAGCAGTACCTCCTGCGCCACCTCCTCGGACTGGGCGGGGTCGCGCACCACGCGCCGGACGAGTCCGAACACCGGGCCGGAGATCAGCCCGTACAGCTCCTCGAAGGCCTTCTGGTCGCCGTCCGCCACAAGCATCAGCAGCTCGTCCGCCTCCACCCCGTCCCCCCTCTCCGCGGGCCGTACCGGCCCGCCGACGTCACCGCCGGGCGCGCGCGACGGCGCGCCCTCCGGCTGGAGTTACGGATCGGCGGGCCGAAAACGCGGGTCGGCCGAGTACTCGGTGCCGGCGCGGCCGGATTCCGGCGTTCTCAAGGTCCGGCCAATCCGGCCCGGACGCCGCTCCGAATGCCGGTGCGTCAGGGAAGTCGGCACATCGGCACAGAGGACGGACGGCATGACACGTAACTCCGCAGGCGTCGGCGCGGGGCGCCGGGGCCTGGCCACGCTGGTCTGCGGCGCGCTGGCCGCAGGGGGGCTCGCGGCGGCCGGCGTGACCGCGCTGCGACCGGGGGCGGCGTCCGCCTCCAGCCACCGGGAGGCCCCGCTGACATCGGGCACCCCGCAGTACGACAACACGGACCTGTACGCCTTCGTGAGCCCGGACCGGCCGGACACCACGACCCTCGTCGCGAACTGGATCCCCTTCGAGGAACCGGCCGGCGGACCGAACTTCTTCACGTTCGCCGAGGACGCCCAGTACGACCTGAACGTCGACAACGACGGCGACGCGCTCGGCGACCTGGTCTTCCGGTACACGTTCACCACCCACACGAAGAACGACAGGACGTTCCTCTACAACACCGGACCGGTCAGCAGCCTCGACGACCCGGACCTCAACATCACGCAGACCTACGACCTCGAGCTGATCAAGCTGCACGGCGGCAAGGAGACCTCCCGGACGGCGATCGCCCACGACGTGCCGGTGGCCCCGTCGAACGTCGGCAAGGCGTCGATGCCGGACTACGGCGCGCTGCGCGACCAGGCCGTCCACGAGCTGGCCGGCGGGGCCCGGACGTTCGCCGGGCAGGCCGACGACCCGTTCTTCCTGGACCTGCGCGTCTTCGACCTGCTGTACGGCGGCGACCTGTCCGAGGTCGGCAACGACACCCTCAAGGGCTACAACGTCAACTCGATCGCCCTCCAGGTCCCGAACGACATGATCGTGGAGTCGGCGGAGCAGCCGGTCGTGGGCGTCTGGTCGACGACCCGGCGCAAGAACGCCCAGGGCGGGTTCACTCAGGTCTCGCGGCTCGGCAACCCACTGGTGAACGAGGTCGTCAACCCGCTGAAGGACAAGGACGCGTTCAACGCCTCCGCACCGGCCGACGACGCGCGGTTCCTCCCGAACGTCACCGCCCCCGAGCTGCCGAGGCTCATCGAGGCGACCTACGGGATCGAGGCGCCCGCCGAGCCGCGCGACGACCTCGTCGACGTGTTCCTCAAGGGCGTCAAGGACCTCAACCGGCCGCCCCACGTCACGCCCTCGGAGCAACTGCGCCTCAACACCTCGGTGGCACCGGCCGCCGCCCCCGAGCGACTCGGCGTCCTCGACGGCGACAACGCCGGGTTCCCCAACGGACGCCGGCTCACCGACGACGTGATCGACGCCGCGCTCCAGGTGGTCGAGGGCGAACTGGCCGGTTCCCCGAACGACCTGGGCGACGCGGTCGACGCCAACGACAAGGAGTTCGGGAAGGCGTTCCCGTACGTGGCGCATCCGACGGAGGGTTCGCGCGGCCCGCTCGCCGACGGCACGGGCGAGGGCAACGACGTGCGCAACCAGCTGGGCGACGCGCTGCGGCCGGCCGGCTCCGACGACACGGCCCTCATCGCCGCCTCCGCGGGCGCCGGGGCCGTCGGCATCCTGCTGATCGGCGGCGCCCTGGTCCGGTGGCGCCGCATGCGAGGCCGGGCCCACTGACCCGGCCCCACCGACCGGCGCGGCCCGCTCCCTTCCCCTCCCCCACGGCGGGTCGCGCCGCCTCGCCGTCCCCCGTCGCTCGACCCCTTCGAGGAGAGGCATGGCCCCGCACCACGACAACGCACCGGCCCCTGAACCGGCCGGGGAGCCCGGAACCCCGCCCGGAACCGACGGCTCCGGCCCGGAGGGCACCGGGACGTCCTCACCTGAAGGCGCCGGTCAGCCGGTGGCCGCCGTGCGGCGGCCCGCCTCGTCCGCCCGGCGTCGGCGGGGCGCGCACGCCGCCGGGTGCGCCGTACTGCTGGCCGTGGCGCTGACCGCGGGGTCCGTGGCGGTCGACGGGGCGCGGGAAGGCCACGGCGTCGCGGCGGCGGGCGCGCCCGGGGGCGGGCCGGGCCGGCTGAACGGCATCGGCCCGGACGCGGACGTCCCGGCGCTGGAGGCCCGACTCCGGTCCCAGCCCCGGGACTTCGTCGGCTGGGCCGCCCTGGGCCTTGCCCACGTCGAGCGGGCCCGCACCGACGGCGCCCCCTCGCGCTACCCGCGGGCCGAGCGGGCTCTCGAGCGCTCCCTCGAGCTGGCACCCGGCAACGACCACGCGCTCGCCGGCCGAGCCGCGCTCGCCGCCGCCAGGCACGACTTCACGGACGCGCTGACGTCCGCCGACCGGGCCCTGAGGGCGAACCCGTACAACGAACACGCCCTGTGCTCCCGCATCGACGCCCTGGTCGAACTCGGCCGCTACGACGAGGCCGCGCACGCCGCCGACACCGCCGACACCCGGCGGCCGGGCATCCCGGTCTTCACGCGCTACGCGTACGTCCGGGAGCTGCGCGGGGAGGCGGGCACCGCGCGCCGGGTGCTGGAGCAGGCGCTCGCCGGCGCCTCCTCCCCCGCGGACGTGGCCCACGTCGCCACCCAGCTCGGCCGGCTCGCCTGGAACCAGGGCGAGTACCGGGCCGCCCTGCACCACTACGCCCGTGCGCTCGCCGCCGACGACACCCACCTGCCCGCCCTGGAGGGCCGCGCCCGGGCCAGGGCGGCGAGCGGCGACCCGGACGGTGCGGCACGGGACCTGGAGGCCGTCGTCGCCCGGGCCCCGCTCCCCGGGCCGCTCGTCGCACTCGGCGAGCTCCACGAGGCGCGCGGCGAGGAGGTGAAGGCCCGCGAGCAGTACGCCCTCGTCGACGCCTGGACGGCGCTCGCCCGGGCCGGCGGCGTCAACGTCGACCTGGACACCGCGCTCGCCACCGCCGACCACGGCGACGGCGAGGCGGCCCTGCGCGCGGCCCGCGCCGAGTGGGACCGCCGCCGCACCGTGCACACCGCGGACGCCCTCGCCTGGGCACTGCACGTGGCGGGCCGCGACGACGAGGCCCTGCCGTACGCCCGCCGGGCCACGGCGACGGGGTACCGCGACGCGTCGTTCCTCCACCATCTGGGCATGATCGAGCGCGCGGTGGGCCGGGAGCGGGACGCCCGCCGCCACCTGACCGCGGCGCTGGACCTGAACCCCGGCTTCTCCCCCCTGGGCGCCCGCGAGGCCCGGGCGGCGCTGAAGGACCTGGAGGGCGCGCGTTGAGCCCCCGCCGTACCGTCATGCGCGGCGCCGCCGCCGTCACCGCCGCCTGTGCCGTCGTCCTCCTGCCCCCGACCGCGGCGGACGCGCATCCGCTGGGCGACTTCACCGTCAATCGGTACGACGGTCTGGTCGTGGCACCGGGTGAACTGCGCGTCGACCACGTCGAGGACCTCGCGGAGATCCCGGCGACCCAGGCCGGCCCGGACGTCGAACGGCTCGGCCTGGCCGAGTGGGCCCGGCAGCGCTGCGCGAAGGCCGCGCGGGACAGCCGGCTCACCGTGGACGGCCGTACGGCCGCCCTCACCGCGCGAGACGGCCACGCGCGCGTGCGGCCCGGTCAGGCCGGACTCGACACCCTGCGCCTGGAGTGCCGGTTCACCGCCCCGCTGCCGGAATCGGCCGGGGCGACCGTCGGCTTCCGGGCCGCCGGTGCCTCGTCCGGACCCGGCTGGCGGGAGATCACCGCACGCGGCGACCGTACGACGCTCACCGCGTCGGACGTGCCGGAGACATCGGTCTCGCGCGAACTCACGCGCTACCCGCAGGAGTCGCTCACCTCCCCGGCCGACGTCGCGAGCGCGTCCCTGCGCGTCCGGCCGGGCGGCCCCGCCCTCGGCCGGGAAGGGCAGGACGCGCCCGCCGCCTCCGTCCTGCCCCGCGGCGCCGACCGCTGGACCCGCGCGCTGGACTCCCTGGTCGCCCGCCGCGACCTCACCCTGGGCTTCGCGGGCCTCGCCCTCGTCGTCGCGGTCGTGCTGGGCGCGGCGCACGCGCTCGCACCGGGCCACGGCAAGACGCTGATGGCCGCGACGGCGGCCGCCCGGGGCGGCGGGGCCCGGCTGCGGGACGTCCTGCCGATGGCCGCCTCGGTGACGGTCACGCACACCCTGGGCGTGGTCGCCCTCGGCCTGCTCGTCACCGCGGGTTCGGCGGCGGCGCCCTCGGTCGTCGCGTGGCTGGGCATCGCCTCCGGCGGCCTCGTCACCCTGGCGGGCGCGAGCCTCGTCCGCCGCGCACTGCGCAACCGGGGGCACGCGCACGCACACGTACACCACCACGAACACGAGGGCCGCCTCAGCCACAAGCACGGCCACGGGCACGGCGAGCACGGACATGGCGAGCCCGAGCACGAGCACAGCCACGACGCGCACGGCCGCCACACCCACCCCGCCGCCTCCACCCTCCGCGGCACGGTGCTCCTCGGATTCGCCGGCGGGCTCGTGCCCAGCCCGTCCGCCGTGGTCGTCCTCGTCGGTGCCGCGGCCCTCGGCCGGGCCTGGTTCGGCCTGCTCCTCGTGGTCGCCTACGGGGCCGGTCTCGCCCTCACCCTCACCGCGGCCGGTGTCGCGGTCGTCCGCGTGGGCGGTGGCGCGAGCCGCCTGCTCCGGCGGCGCCCCCGGTGGGCCTCGGGCCGGCCCGCCCGGACGGTGCGCCGGGTCGCTCCCCTCGGGTCGGCGTGCCTGGTGGTGGCGCTCGGAGCCGGATTGGTGTTCAGGGGGGCCGCATCCGCACTCGGCTGAGCTACTTTTGGGGTGAACACGGGAGAATTACGGGCCCGTTCCCGGGAATGTCCGCGCGAGACTTCGAGGGGGCGCCGGTGTCCCAGGAACCCGGCAGTGAGCGCGTGATCGCCGGTCGCTACCGTCTCCTGTCACCCCTCGGCGAGGGCGGCATGGGCACGGTGTGGCGTTCCCGCGACGAGGTGCTGCACCGCGAGGTCGCCGTCAAGGAGGTGCGCGCGCCCGCCGGACTGCCGGAGGCCGACGTGCGGCGGATGTACGCGCGGCTGGAGCGGGAGGCGTGGGCCGCCGCCCGGGTCGCCCACCACAACGTGGTGACGGTGTACGACGTGGCCACCGACGGCGGTCGGCCCTGGATCGTGATGGAGCTGGTGCGCGGGCTCTCCCTGGCCGACCGGCTGGAGGCCGAGGGCCCGCTGGAGCCGCGGCACGCCGCGCACGTCGGTGCCGAGGTGCTGGCCGCGCTGCGGGCCGCGCACGCGGCGGGGGTGCTGCACCGGGACGTGAAGCCGGCCAACGTGCTGCTGGCGAACGACGGCCGGGTGGTGCTCACCGACTTCGGGATCGCCATGGTCGAGGGCAGCTCGGCGCTGACCATGACCGGCGAGGTCGTCGGCTCACCCGAGTTCCTGGCACCCGAACGGGCACTGGGCCGCACGCCCGGCCCCGAGTCCGACCTCTGGTCCCTGGGCGTACTGCTGTACGCGGCCGTCGAGGGGGCCTCGCCCTTCCGCCAGGACACCCCGCTGAGCACCCTGCGGGCCATCGTCGACGAGGAGTTGCCGCCGCCCCACCGGGCCGGCGCGCTCGCGCCCGTCATCGAGGGCCTGCTGCGCAAGGCCCCGGCCGAGCGGCTCCCCGCCGAGCGGGCCGAACGGGACCTGCGCCTCGTGGCCGCCGGGGGCGCCGTCGCCGGGGAGGGCACGTCCCGGGCGGACACGGTGCCGGCCGGCGCCCACGCCCCTACGGTCGCGGCCTTCCCCGAGCCGGGGGCCGCACCGGCTCCCCCGGTGCCCGTGGCCTCGACGGCACCGGACACGACGGGGGCCGCATCCACCGGGTCCGGCGGCCGGGAGCGGCGGGCGCGGGCCGTGCTGGTCCTGGGGCTGGCCGTGCTCGTGCTGGCGCTGGCCGGACTGACGTACGCGCTGCTCGACCGTTCGGACGGCGCTGGCGGCACCGAGGGGGCGGGCGGGAGTCCGGGCCCGGGGACGAGCACGGCCGCGCCGAGCCCGACCGGGAGCGGTACGGAGCCGAGCCCGCCGGCCTCCTCCGCGAGTCACAGCCGGCGCGGCAGTCCGCCGCCCCAGTCGGTACGGGTGTCCGTGGCCGGCGCGCACACCGAGTACGAGGGGACCTGCCCGCCGCCGCACGACCGGGCGCCTGCCTTCACGGCGACGATCACGGTGGGGCGGCTGCCGGCGCAGGTCGGCTACCGCTGGGTGACCGAGGACGGGTCGGTGTCCGATCCCGGGTGGCGGACGCTGTCCTTCCCCGCGGGCGGTGACCGTTCACGCCGGGACACGGTCGTCGTGACGACGGACGAGGAGAGCGGCGCGTTCGAGGGGGCGGTCCGCGTGGAGGTGCGGGAGCCGGTGGAGGCGACGTCGAACGCGGTGGCGTTCTCCGTGACGTGCGGGACGGAGACGGAGACGGAGCCCGGGACGGAGACCCCGACGGGCGGGGCCTCCTCCTCTTCTTCTCCGTCTCCTTCCGGTCCGGGTCCGTGACGACTGCCGGATCAGGCGGCGCCGTTGAGGACCGGCAGGTAGCCGCCGGACTGACCGGCCGCCGTCGGGTGGTACGAATCGCCGATGTTCAGCCAGTTCACGCTGTGCAGCCAGGAGCTGCCGGAGCAGATCTCGTGGCCGGTGAAGGTGGGACGTACGTCGCCGAAGGTGAAGCCGTGGTCGGCGGCGCGCTTGGCGATCGCGGTGTTGAGGTGGTCGGCGGCGTCGTTGATCGCCTTCCGCTTGGTCTCGGAGAGGCCGACGCAGGAGGTGCCGAGCTTGTAGAAGCGCGGGTAACCGAGGACGACGACATGGGCGTTGGGGGCCCTGTCGCGGATCGCGGAGTAGACGTTGTCGAGGTTGCCGGGCAGCGTCGAGTCGACGTACGCCTTCGCCGTGGCGATCCGGGACAGACAGGAGCTGTCGGACTGGAGGACGCAGGTCATCATGACGTCGGCGAAGCCGGCGTCGTTGCCGCCGACGCTGATCGACACCAGGCCGGTGGCGGAGCCGAGCGGGCCGAGCTGTCCGGCGAGAACATCACCCGTACGGGCGCCGGAGCAGGCGGTGAAGTCGAAGCTGGAGGGTGAGTTGGCGGCGGCCCACAGGTAGGGGTGGGCCTTCGTGCTGCGCTTGCAGTCGCCGCTGGAGCTGATGTAGCTGCCCGCTCCGACTCCGGAGGAGTAGGAGTCGCCGAGCGCCACATAGCCGTCGGCGGCGGCGGGTTGGGCGGCCTGCGCGGTCGCGGCCCCGGTGAGGGCGGTGCCGGCGGCGAGGAGGAGTGAACTCAGGAAGCCGACAAGTCGGGAACGTCTCATGGAACCTCCTTTAGCAGGATCTCTGCCGTCAACCGTGGTAGCAGCTACGCGTGTTGACAGGAAGTGTCCATGCCAATAAATGGCTGATGGTCGTTCAAAATCGGACGAAAACCGGTGGGAACGCCAGTGCCGTCTTGACGGTGCCCCGAGCACTGGGCCACATTGAGGCCCGGCATCTTGGGCTTCGGGGGGCAAAGCGGAACGGTCCGGGAGACCCGCGCCGCACGGAATCGCCCTTCAAGAAGAACGGATGACGGCAAACCAACAAAAACGTGAGACTTGGTTCCAGGTCTTGCCATAGGGGTTCAATCGTCAATACCGTCATACATCTCCCGCATCGGTACGTCGGCAAGCGGCCCAGGGGAGGGCTCGAGGCCGCGGCGGACCGGCGCGGGACGCGCGGTAGGGGGGTGCCGTGCCCGGTGACCGTTTCGGTGGCCGGGCCGCGCCGCGCGGTCGGCCGCCGTTTTTCTCGCGGCGCCGACAGGCTTTGCCTGCTCACCTGGCACGCACGGAGATCCGTCCCGTCGCGCCGTGGGTGAGAACCCCCCTTTCGAACCGGATACAGAGCCGGACCGCCCCTGGGGCGGGCGGTCCGCCGGACGAGAGGGACCAGACTCATGAGCTCAGTTCTGCAGCCGGCGTCGACGGGCAACGAACCGTCGTCCGATCCGTCTCCCGCCGAGAAGTACCGGCCCGTCTCCTCGCACCTGGCGATAGCGCCGCCGGTGAGCGTGGTGATACCCGCCATGAACGAGGCGGAGAACCTTCCCTACGTCTTCAAGACGCTGCCCGACTGGATCCACGAGGTCGTCCTCGTGGACGGCAACTCGACGGACGACACCGTGCGGGTCGCCCGGGAGCTGTGGCCGGACGTCAAGGTGGTCGAACAGCGCGGCAAGGGCAAGGGGGACGCGCTGATCACCGGCTTCAAGGCGTGCACCGGCGACATCATCGTGATGGTCGACGCCGACGGCTCGGCCGACGGCCAGGAGATCGTCTCCTACGTCTCCGCGCTGGTCTCGGGCGCGGACTTCGCCAAGGGGTCGCGCTTCGCCAACGGCGGCGGCACCGACGACATGACCTTCATCCGCAAGCTCGGCAACCGCGCCCTGTGCGCGGTCGTCAACCGGAAGTTCGGCGCCCGCTACACCGACCTGTGCTACGGCTACAACGCGTTCTGGCGGCACTGCCTGGACAAGATCGACCTCGACTGCACCGGATTCGAGGTGGAGACCCTGATGAACATCCGGGTCGTCAAGGCCGGCCTGAAGGTGCAGGAGATCCCCAGCCACGAGTACCTGCGCATCCACGGCGTCAGCAACCTGCGCGCCGTGCGGGACGGGCTGCGGGTGCTCAGAGTGATCCTCGACGAGCGTTCCAACCGGCGTGCGCTGCGCAGCCGTACGCACGCGCCGACGCTCGCCTCGGTCGGCCCGGCCGCCCCGGTCGTCCCGGTCCGGAGGAAGGCGTCTTGAGCGGTACGGACGCCTCCCTCACGATCTCCGTCGTGATCTGCGTCTACACCGAGGACCGCTGGGAGGACATCCTCGCGGCGGTCGCCTCGGTGCGGGCGCAGTCCCACCCGGCGCGGGAGACGCTGCTGGTCGTCGACCACAACGAGGCGCTGCGGGAACGGCTGCTGAAGGAGTACAAGGAGCGGCAGGACGTGCGGGTGCTCGCCAACGCGGGCCCCCGCGGCCTGTCCGCCGGCCGCAACACCGGCATCGCCGCCTCGCGCGGGGAGGTGATCGCCTTCCTCGACGACGACGCCGTGGCCGAACGCGACTGGCTGCGGCACTTCGCCGAGGGGTACGCCGACCCGGCGGTGATCGCCGTCGGCGGGCGCACGGTGCCGATCTGGGCGTCGGGGCGCCGGCCGGTCTGGTTCCCGGAGGAGTTCGACTGGGTGGTGGGCTGCACGTACCGGGGCCTGCCGCCCGGCCGGGTCCGGGTGCGCAACGTGCTCGGCGGCAACGCCTCCTTCCGGCGCGAGGCGTTCGAGGCGGCGGGCGGCTTCGCCACCGGCATCGGGCGCGACGGCGACAAGCGCCCGCTGGGCTGCGAGGAGACCGAGCTGTGCATCCGGCTCTCCCGCGCCCGGCCCGACGCCGTACTGCTGATCGACGACCGCGCGGTGATCCACCACCGGGTGCCCGAGGCGCGCGAGCACTTCGCCTACTTCCGCACCCGCACCTACGCCGAGGGCCTGTCCAAGGCCCTGGTGGCGCGCAGCGTCGGCGCGGACAAGGGCCTGGAGTCCGAACGCCGGTACGCCACCCGTGTCCTGCCGGCCGGTGTGGCGCGCGGGCTGCGCGACGCCGTGCTGGCCCGGCCGGGCGGCGCGGGACGGGCGGGCGCGATCGTCGCCGGGGTGCTCACGGCGGCGGGCGGCTACGTGGTGGGGAGCGTGCGGGCGCGGCGGGGCGGGGACTCGTTCTCCGTGGCGCCCGTCGAGGGGGGCGCGCATGGCTGAGGATGTCCACGAGGCCGACACCCGCGTGCCGATCCTGATGTACCACGCGGTCGCGGCCGACCCGGGCGACGCCACCCGCGCGCTGTCGGTGGCCCCGGACGCCTTCGCCGAGCAGATGGCGGCGATCGCCGACCGGGGCCTGACCCCGGTCGGCACGGCGGAACTGGCCGCCGCCTGGCGCTCCGGCCGCCCGCTGCCGAAGCGGCCGGTCCTCATCACCTTCGACGACGGCTACGAGGGCGTGCACCGGCACGCCCTGCCCGCCCTCGCCAAGCACGGCTTCCCGGCCACCCTGTTCGTCTCCACCGGCTGGCTGCGCGGCCCGTACGACACCGGGGGCGGCCTGGACACCATGCTCGACTGGGACCAGGTCCGCGAACTGGCCGCCGCCGGCGTGGAGATCGGCGGGCACAGCCACACCCACCCGCAGCTCGACCAGCTCGACGAGGAGCGGCTGCGCTTCGAGCTGATCCACTGCAAGGAGATCGTCGCCGACCAACTGGGCGCCGTACCGGCCTCCTTCGCCTACCCGTACGGCTACTCCGACCGCCGGGTGCGGCGGGCCGTGCGCGAGACGGGGTACGCGCAGGCGCTCGCCGTCGGCAACGGCCTGGCCCGCCGGGCCCAGGGGCCGTACGCCCTGCGGCGGGTCACCGTGCGCAGGAGCACGGGGCCGGACGAGTTCGCCCGGCTGATCGAGGGCCGCGCGATCGCCCGCACCTTCGCCCGGGACCGGGTCCTCACCAAGGGGTACGCCGTACTGCGCGGGACCCGGCGGGCACGGGGACGGCTGCGGGAGCGGATGCCGGGTGCCGGTGGCTGAACCACCGGCGCCGGCACCCCTCGCCCTGCGCCGTTCGCGCTCCGCGTGCCGCGTGTGCCCGGGAAACCGGGTGCACGCGGCGGCCGGGTGCCGGATCATGGCGGCATGTCCGTGAACCCGCACGACGCCCTGCCGATCCGGCTCAACGTCGACGACAGCGACTCCCCGTCCGATGTCGTCGACGCGCTGTTCCTCGGCCGCTTCGCGACGGGCGAGCAGCCCTTCGCGCACGCGGCGAACATCGACCGCGTGCGGTCCGGGGCGACGCTGCTGCCGCCCGGCGCGCGCGTGCTGCGGATCGCCCGCGACGACGACCGCAGCGCGACGCTGGCGGAGGGCGACGGCTGGACCCTGCTGGTCTCGCGTTGGAACCGCGGCGCCGACGTCACGGTGACGGCGACCACCGCCGACCTGGCCGAGAAGGTGCTCGCCGACGCGACGGACGGCGCGGCGGACGAACCCGAGCCGCAGCCGGAGAACGTGACGATGGGCTTCTGGTACGTCTCCCCGCGCCGCGGACCGCACCGCACCACCCGGCAGATCTCCGCGGGCACCTGGGACGAGGTCCGGACCAACTACACGGCCCCGGTCGCGGACGCGATGGACACCCTGATGAAGACGACGCCCGAGGACATCGCGGGCCGGCTGCTGCTCCTGCACGGTCCGCCGGGCACCGGCAAGACCTCGGCGCTGCGCACCCTCGCCCGCTCGTGGCGGGACTGGTGCCAGGTGGACTGCGTACTGGACCCGGAGCGGCTCTTCTCCGACGTGGGCTATCTGATGGACATCGCCATCGGCGAGGAGGACGCGGCGGGCAAGGGCCGCTGGCGGCTGCTGCTGCTGGAGGACTGCGACGAGCTGATCCGCGGCGAGGCCAAGCACACGGCGGGCCAGGCCCTCTCCCGGCTGCTGAACCTGACCGACGGGCTGCTCGGGCAGGGCCGCAACGTGCTGGTCGGCGTCACCACCAACGAGGACCTGGAACGCCTCCACCCCGCGGTCGTCCGTCCCGGCCGCTGCCTGGCCCGCATCGAGGTCGGCCCGCTGACCCGTCGGGAGGCGGTGGAGTGGCTCGGCACCGAGGAGGGGATCGGCCGCGAGGGCGCGACGCTGGCGGAGCTGTACGCGCTGCGCCGGGGCACCTCGCCGACCACGCTGCCGGAGCCGCGGGACGGCGCGGAGGCCGGGCTCTACCTGTAGCTGCTTTGATGGGGGTATGACCCTGTTCGTCGGCACCTCGGGCTGGCAGTACCGGGACTGGCGGGAGGTTCTCTACCCGCCCGGCCTGCCCGTACGGCTGTGGCTGGAGCGGTACGCGGAGGCCTTCGCCACGGTCGAGATCAACAACGCCTTCTACCGGCTTCCGTCCCGGGAGACGTTCGAGGCGTGGCGCGAGCGGGTGCCGGCGGACTTCACGGTCGCGGTCAAGGCCAGCCGCTACCTCACGCACATCAAACGCCTGCGGGACCCCGAAGAGCCCGTCGACCGCCTGATGACCCACGCGGCGGGCCTCGGCGACCGTCTCGGCCCGGTCCTGCTGCAACTGCCCCCGACGCTGCGGGGCGACCCGGCCCTCCTGGACACCTGCCTCGCCTGCTTCCCGCCCGGCACCCGGGTGGCGGTGGAGCCCCGGCACGAGTCCTGGTGGACACCCGAGGTGCGGGAGGTCCTGGTGTCCCGGGGCGCGGCCCTGTGCTGGGCGGACGTCCTGGCCCGCCCGGTCACCCCGCTGTGGCGCACCACCGACTGGGGATACGTCCGCTTCCACCGGGGAAGGGCTGCCGCCTGGCCGCACTACGGCCGCCGGTCGCTGGCGACGTGGGTCCAGCGCATCCGGGACACCTGGCCCCGGCAGGACGTCTACGCGTACTTCAACAACGACCCGAACGGTGCGGCGGTGAGCGACGCACGCACTTTCGCCCGACTGGCGCGTACCTCTGGTCTCACGGTCACCCGAACACCGCTGGGGGCGCGGGGCTGAGACATTCGCGGCTCCGCCGCGCGGGCGCGACCGGCCGCAACGAACCCGCGGCCGCCCACCGGCCCCCGCCGAACCGGCGCTCAGTCCCCGTAAGCCGCCCGCAGGGCATCCCGCACCGCGGCCACCGCGTCCCCCTCCGCCACCCCGAGCCGCCGGGCCCGCTCGGCATAGCCCTGGGCCGCGGAGGCCAACTCCCGCTCCGCAGCCGAGCCCGCGGCGGCGACGAACGTTCCGTTGCGCCCCCGCGTCTCGATCACCCCGTCCCCCTCCAGCGCCCGGTACGCCTTGGCGACCGTGTTCGCTGCGAGCCCGAGGGACTCGGCCAGTCCGCGCACGGTCGGCAGCCGGTAGCCGACCGGCAGGGCCCCCGACCGCGCCTGTTCGGAGATCTGCGCCCGCACCTGCTCGTAGGGCGGGGTGCCGTCATCGATGTGGATCTGCAAGGTCACCCGGCGATTGTCCCGTATCCCCGGAAAAATGAGAGGCACCCGACCGCCCGTCCGCCGTAGCGTGCGCCCACATGACCGTACTCGTACGCGATCTGCGTCCCGACGATCCGGCCGATGTCGCGGCCTTCGCACATGTCCGGCACCTGGCCCTGCCGTACATCCTGTGGACGCCGGAGGCCGTCGTCCACCGCCTCGTCCACACGCACCCGGACGCCCGCAGCCGGTCCCTGGTCGCGGAGGAGGACGGGGAGACGATCGGCACGGCCCAGATCGGGCTGGTCCACGACAGTCCGGAGCCCGGCCAGGCGTACCTCAACGTCTACGTCCGCCCGGACAGGGTCCGGCACGGTGCCGGCGGGCTGCTGGTGCGCACGTCCGAGGAGTACCTCGCCGCCGAGGGCGCGACGAAGCTCTTCGCGTGGGTGCTGGACAAGCCCGCCGACCTCGCCTTCGCCGAGCGGCACGGCTATGCGCGGCGGCGCTCCGCCCACTTCCTCCGGCTGGACCTGGCGAACGCGACGCTGCCGGACCCGCCGCCCCCTCCCCCGGGCGTCGAACTCCGCACCGCCGCCGACTTCGCGGACGATCCCCGCCCGATGTTCGAACTGGACGCGGAGACGCTGGCGGACGAACCGAGCGACGTCGACATCGAGTTCACGGACTACGAGGCCTGGCTCGCGGAGACCTGGCGGCACCCGCTGCTCAACCGTGAGCTGACCTCGGTCGCGGTGGCCGACGGCCGCCCCGTCGCCTTCAGCGTGGCCTACACGGACGGCACCCGCTACTCCACCGCGATGACCGGTACCGTCCGCGCCCACCGCGGCCGGGGCCTGGCCAAGCTCACCAAGACCGACTCCCTGCGCCGGGCCCGCGCCGCCGGGTACACGGAGGCCCTCACCGGCAACGACACGGACAACGGCCCGATGCTCGCCGTCAACAAGTGGCTCGGGTACGAGATCTGCGGGACGGAGGTGCGCCATGTCCGCGAACTCGGCTGAGGCACCGGCGTCGGTGGACGTCGTCCTGGTCAAGGCGGGCGCCACGAAGATCCGGTACGCGGGCGAGCTGCTGCACGACGACGGCACCCGCCTCGCCGTCCGCGCCCCCTGGGCCGGTGCCGGCGTCCGCGACTTCGGCTTCGTGCGCTTCGAGGCCGGCGACGTCTTCACCGAGTACTACTGGCGCGACCGGTGGTACTCGGTGAAGGAGGTCCGGACGGCGGCCGGTGCGCTCAAGGGCTGGTACTGCGACATCACCCGCCCCGCCGTGCTCACGGGCACCGAACTGGCCGTCGAGGACCTCGACCTGGACCTGTGGCGCTCGGCGGACGGCACGGACGTACGGCGCCTGGACGAGGACGAGTTCGCCGAGAGCGGCCTGGCGGAACGCGACCCGGAGTCCGCTGCCGCCGCCGTGGCCGCGCTGGACGAACTGGAACGCCTGGCACGCGGGGAGCACTTCGAGGACCTGCTGGCATAGCGGCGGCCCGGCTCACCCGGGTGTCGCCACCACCGCGTACCGCTCGTCCGCCACCTCCCTCCCCCACAGCACCGGGTCGTCCGACAGCCGCTCCACGCGCACCCGTCCGGCGAGGGGTGCGAGGAGGGAGGTGAGCCGGGCGGCGGGTATGCCGACCGGGGCGACGGCCCCCCACACGCCCTCGACCAGGACCAGCCGCCCTCCCGGACGCAGCAACTCCCGCCAGTGCCGCAGGGCCCGGGCGGGGTCGGGCAGCGCCCACAGCACGTGCCGGACGAGCACGGCGTCGAAACGCTGCCCGCCCACCGGGGGCGCCGCGGCGTCACCGGTGAGGAACACCGCGTCACGCCCGGCCAGTTTGGCCCTGGCCTGCCTCAGCATGGCCGGGGACAGGTCGACACCGGTGACGCGGTGTCCCTGCTCGGACGCGAGGAGCGACAGGCTGCCGGTGCCGCAGCCCAGGTCGAGGAGGTCGCCGGGCCGCTCCGGCAGCCAGGACCTCAACCGCGCGGCCCAGGCCCGGCGCACCTCGGGGTCCCGCAGGCCGTGGTCCGGCTCGTCGTCGAAACCGGCGGCCCGCGCGTCCCAGTCGACGTCCGGTGCGCTGCTCAACGTGCTCGCGCCGTCACTGTCATTGCCCATGCGCCCAGGGTGACACCCGGCACTGACAACGCGGTCGGGGCGCGGGAACGTGACAACCGCCACTGACAGGGACGCTTCGATGAGCAAGTCTCGGGGAATGGGTCTACCTCCGTGAGAACGCGGAACCCGGTGGATCCGTAAGGAGGCAGCCATGCGCCGTCTGACCGTGCACAAGCCCCTGAAGAAGACCGACGCCCGCCGTGTCCGCGAGGAGGCCGACGAGCGCCCCTCGGGGCGCCCGGAGGTCCGCAAGGACATCGCACGCACGTGGTGGCCGGACAGCTGACCGGGCCGGTCACGTCATGAGACGCGTCAGAGCAGCCGCTTGCGGTAGTGGACACGGTCGTAGGGTCCGTCCACCCGGCGCTCCACGGCCTCGTACCCGTACTTCGGGTAGATCTCCTGGTTCTCCCACATCATGGCGTTCGTGTAGAGCCTGACCTCGGACAGGCCCAGCGCACGCGCGTGCGCGTCCACGAACCGCAGCAGCCGCCGCCCCACGCCCCTGCCGTGCGCGTCGGGGTGGACGGCGATGCTGTCGAGGAACAGGTGGTCCGCGTACGCCTCCACGACGACGAGGCCCGCGACCTCCGTACCGGGCCCGCCCGTGACGAACACCTTCTCCGCGGCCACGTTCGCCGCGTGATCCGCCTCCATCGGCTGCGGCACCACGCCGATGCGCTCGATGTACGGGCGGTAGGCGGCGTCGGTGACGGCCTTCACCGCGGGTACGTCCGCGGTGACCGCCTGCCGGATCTGCTCTCGTTCCATGCCGCGAACGGTAGCTACCTCAGCCCAGCCTGAGCACTCCCTTAACGCGACCATAAGGATCTCCGTCACCCGCCTCCGACAGGCGATTTCACGGTTTCCCGGGGCTAGCTTGCTGGTCAACCCCACGGGTTCCGGCCCGAGTTCGCGCATCCCCGCGCTTCCCCAGTGACCGTTTCGAGGAGTTCCCCATGCCCGCACCCTCCGCGCCCCGCAGGGTCGCAGCCGTCGCCGTCGCCGGCCTCGCCCCGCTCGCCCTGACCACCCTGGCCGCCGCGCCCGCGTCCGCGCACGGTTCGATGGGCGACCCGGTCAGCCGGGTGTCGCAGTGCCACGCCGAGGGCCCCGAGAACCCGAAGTCGGACGCGTGCAAGGCGGCCGTCGCGGCCGGCGGCACCCAGGCGCTGTACGACTGGAACGGCATCCGCATCGGCAACGCCGCCGGCAAGCACCAGGAGCTGATCCCGGACGGCAAGCTGTGCAGCGCGAACGACCCGGCCTTCAAGGGCATGGACCTGGCGCGCGCCGACTGGCCCGCGACCGGCGTGAGCAGCGGCTCGTACACCTTCAAGTACCGCGTGACGGCCCCGCACAAGGGCACCTTCAAGGTGTACATCACCAAGCCCGGCTACGACCCGGCGAAACCGCTGGGCTGGGGCGACCTGGATCTGTCCGCCCCGGTGGCGACGGCCACCGACCCGGCGGCCTCGGGCGGCTTCTACACCTTCTCCGGCACGCTGCCCGAGCGTTCCGGCAAGCACCTGCTGTACGCGGTGTGGCAGCGCTCGGACAGCCCGGAGGCGTTCTACTCCTGCTCCGACGTCTCCTTCGGCGGCGGCGCCGGCGGAAGCGGTGGCGGCGACGGCACGGCGGCCGGCGACTCCGCCGGCGGTGACTCCTCGGACGCCGCCGCACCGGCCCCCGAGGCCTCCGCTCCCTCCGAGGAGCAGATCGCGGCCGCGGCCGACAGGTCGACGATCGAGCACAACGGCCACGGCGACCAGGACGCGGCGACGACGACGGACCCGACCGACCCGGCGGCACCGGACGAGGCGTCCGACGCGGCCCCCGAAGCCGCCGCGGCCGGTGAGCCCAACGAGGTCAGGGCCGCCGGCGCGGGTACCGGGAACCTCGCCGAGACCGGCGGGGACAGCAGCACGCCCTACCTCGCGGTCGGTGGCGCCGCCGCCCTGGCCCTCGGCGCGGCCGTGCTGTTCGCGTCCGTGCGCCGGCGGGCGCTGACGGGTGGCCGGCACGGCCGCTGACCCGGAACGCGGGAGAACGCGGGGGGAACGCGGGGGGAACGCGGGGCTCGTCCGGCGGCTCAGGCCGGACGAGCCCCGCTCGGCATGCGGGGTCCGGTCGCCACGCGAGCGCGGTTCACCACGCGGACCAGACGGCGCGGTTCACCAAGCGGGCCGGATCGGCCCGCCCGGCGCGATCCGCAGCAGACGCTCCCGCAGCTCCGCGGCCCCGCCCTCGCCGAGCACGTCGGCCCACGCACCCACGGCCTCCGCCGCCGCCTCCTCCGCGGCCCGCGTGCAGGCCCACCCCGTCTCGGTCAGCACGACCAGCCGGGCCCGCGCGTCGGCGGGATGCGGCCGGCGCTCGACGTACCCCTTGCGGACCAGCTCGTCGACGAGCTGACTCGCGGCCTGCTTGGTCATTCCGAGGTGGACGGCGAGGTCGGTGACCGTCGCGCCGTCCGGGGCCAGCCGGGCGAACGCGAAACCGTGCGCGGGCCGCAGCCCTTCGAAACCCCGGGCGACGACACCCTCGTGAATCCGCTGTGTGAGCCCGCCGGCGGCGGCCAGCAGAGCGGCGGACAGGGCCATGGCGTCGGAGTTCTGCACGGGGGCATTGAAACATCCTTGACGAATCGGTCAAGGAGATTGACCATATCTCCGTGCAGCTTGGTCAAGCTGCTTGACCATAATCGACCGGGGAGACAGTCATGCCCATCGTCCGCTCGTCCGAGGCCGTGACCCACGAGATCCACGGCGCCCGTTTCGTCTCGTACGCCACCCCCCGCACCGGCAGCAAGGAGCTGTGCGCCTGGCGGGGCGAGATACCGGCGGGCACGAAGGCACCCGCGCACACCGTCAGCCGGGAGGAGATCTTCCACCTCCTCACCGGCGAACTCCTGATCACCCTCGACGGCCGCACCGAGCACGTCACCGCGGGCGACACCGTGATCATCAACCGGGGGGCGACCCTCGCCGTCGAGAACCCCACCGACCGGACCGCGACCTCCTGGGTCACCACCTCCGTCGGCCTGGAGGCGGAGCTGGCCGACGGCACCCTGCTCACTCCCCCGTGGGCCAACTGACCCGCGCAGGGGTCACGCCGCCAGGGACCCCGGCATCACCGCCCGCGGCCCGAACTTCGCCCGCGCGCGGTCCGCGACCTCCTCGATCCGGCGGACCTTCTCGTCCACGGGGTCGAAGGTGAGCTGGTGGGAGGCCTGCTCGGCGGGGGCCAGCCCCTCGGCGCGCAGGGCGATCGAGCGGACCCGGGCGCGCTGGAGACCGAGCGCCTGGTACATGTCGTACGCGGTCCGCGTCAGCGCCGCCGAGTGCGCGGTCGGTTCGGGCAGGGTGCGGCTGCGGGTGGTCGCCGACCTGTCGGCATAGCGCACGGTGAGGGTGAGGGTGCGGCAGACCTTGTCCACGGCGCGCAGCCGGGCGCCCAGCTCCTCGGCGGCCGACAGCAGGGCGCGGCGGTGGCGGCCGGGGTCGAGTTCGTCCCGGTCGAAGGGGCGGTCCGCGGCCAGCGACCGGGAGACGCCGTTGGGGACCACCCGGCCCCGGTCGACGCCCTGCGCCTTCTCGTGCAGCTCGCGGCCGGCCTTCGCGCCGACCAGGCGCTGGAGCGTGGAAGGGGGCGCGGCGGCGAGGCGGCCGAGGGTGTCCAGGCCGTACTCGCACAGGGTGCGGGCTGTCGCGGTGCCGACGCCGGGCAGCGCGGCGACGGGCTTGCCGGCGAGGAAGTCCCGCTCCTCGCCCTCCGGCACCGCGCAGGTCAGTCCCGGCCGGGCGTCCCGCAGGGCCATGCGGGCGAGCATCGGGCCCGGACCGGCGCCGATCACGCAGTCGACGCCGTACAGCGCGAGGGCGCGGACGCGGATCACGGAGGCCAGTTCCACGGCGTCGCGCCCGAAGTAGCGCTCGGCGCCGCGCAGGTCGGCCAGCGCGCCGTCGGGCGGCAGCGCCTCGACGACCGGCGTGAACTCCTCCAGCAACCCGAGCAGCTGGGGCAGGGCCGCCTCGTACATCGGCGGCAGCTGGAAACGTACGCAGAGGATGGTCATCCCGCACTCCCCGGGCTCTGGTGCCACAACTTCCTTCCGACCGCGGGCCCTTCGCCCGCGGGGCGCAGATCGGCCCAGGGGTGCATCTCGTACCCGGTGGACATGCGGATCTTCCGCCGCTCCATCGGGTCCTGGGCCGCGGAGCCGGCCGGCGCGGGTCGTCCGTCCGAACCGGCGAGACGGCGGCGTGCCGGGCCGCCCTCGGGGGCGTCGTCCTGTCCTTTCCCGCCCGTTCCCGCCAGCCGGGCGGCGACGCCCTCCAGCCCCTCCTCCCGGCGCACCTCCAGCAGGTCGGCGAGGTTCCAGGCGGCGGAGCCGACCACGCTGAGGCTGCGCGGGCCGCGCCGCTGCACCACCCCGCGCACCAGCAGCAGCCAGGAGTGGAAGACGGTGTGCGCGCAGGCGTCGTGCGAGTCGTCGAAGAAGGCGAGGTCGACCAGGCCGGAGCCGTCGTCGAGGGTGGAGAAGATGACCCGGCGGCCGGAGCGGACCGGCGGGGTCTGGGTGGCCGCCTTGGCGCCCGCGACCAGCACCGTCTCCCCGTGCCGGGCCTCGCGCAGCCGCTTGGCCGACACCACGCCCAGTTCGCGCAGGAAGGTGCGGTGGTCGTCCATCAGGTTGCGCGAGGCGTCCATGGAGAGCACGCCCAGTTCGGCGCTGAGCTTCTCCGCGGAGGTGAGGTCGGGCAGTCCGGCGGAGGCGGTCCTGCGGCCGCCGGACAGGGGGAGCTGGTCGCCGCGTCCGCCCCGGGCGCCGCGGTGCAGCTCGGTCAGATGCAGTTGCAGGTCGCGGCGGTTGGCGCCGAACGCGTCCAGCGCGCCGACCTGGGCGAGCCGTCCGGCCAGCGGCCTGCTGGGGCGGGCCCGTTCCCAGAAGTCGAGCAGGGAGGCGTAGGGCTGCCCCTCGGCGATGCGTTCCGCCTCGGCCTCGCTGATGCCGTGCACGTCCGAGAGGGCGAGGCGCAGGCCCCACACCTTCTCCCTCCGTGATTCAGACACCAGTTCGATCCTGTGTGCGACCCCCGACTTGTTGACGTCCAACGGCAGGATCGGCACCCCGCGCCGCCGCGCGTCCGCCAGCAGCAGCCGCTTCGGGTACATGCCGGGGTCGTGCGTGAGCAACCCCGCGTAGAAGGCGGCCGGGTGATGGGCCTTCAACCACGCCGACTGGTAGGTCGGCACGGCGAAGGCGACCGCGTGTGCCTTGCAGAAGCCGTAGCTGCCGAAGGCCTCGACGATCTCCCAGGTCCGCTGGATCGTTTCCGCGTCGTACCCGTTCGCCGTCGCGTGCTGGGCGAACCACACCTTGATCCGCCCCTGCGACTCCGGGTCGGACAGCCCGCGCCGCACCCGGTCGGCCTCGCCGCGCCCGCAGCCGGTCATGATGGCCACGATGTCGATGATCTGCTCGTGGAAGACGACGACCCCGTACGTCCCCGCCAGCGGCTCCGCCAGGTCCTCGTGCGGGTAGCGCACCGGCGCCCGCCCGTGCCGGGCCTCGATGAACGGCCGCACCATGTCGGCGGCGACCGGCCCCGGCCGGAAGAGCGAGATGTCGACCACGAGGTCGTGGAAGGTCGACGGCTGGAGCCGTCCGACCAGGTCCCGCTGGCCCGGCGACTCGATCTGGAAGCAGCCCAGCGTCTCGGCGGACCGGATCATCCGGTACGTCGCCGGATCGCCCTCCGGTACGGCGTCCAGGTCGACCTCGGCGCCCGACGCCCGCTTCACCTCGGCGACCGCGTGCGCCATCGCCGACTGCATCCGCACGCCGAGCACGTCCAGCTTGAGCAGCCCCAGGTCCTCCACGTCGTCCTTGTCGAACTGGGCCATCGGGAAGCCCTCGCCGCTGGTCGGCATGACCGGCGTGCGGGAGAGCAGGGAGGCGTCGGACAGGAGGACGCCGCAGGGGTGCATGGCGACACCGCGCGGGAGGGCGTCGAGGCCCTCGACCAGCTCCCAGAGCCTGCCGTACCTCTCCCGCTCCCCCGCCAGCTCCTTCAGCTCGGGCAGTTCCTCCAGCGCCGCGCGGGCGTCGCGGGCGCGGATGTGCGGGAAGGACTTGGCGACGCGGTCGATCTCGGCCGGGTCCATGGACAGGGCGGCGCCGACATCGCGGATGGCGTGGCGCACCCGGTACGTCTCCGGCATGGCGACCGCGGCGACCCGCTCTGTGCCGAACCGGCCGATGATCGCGCGGTAGACCTCCAGGCGGCGCGCGGACTCCACGTCGATGTCGATGTCGGGCAGCACGACCCGTTCCTTGGACAGGAAGCGCTCCATCAGCAGCCCGTGCTCGACCGGGTCGGCGTGCGCGATGCCGAGGAGGTGGTTGACGAGCGAGCCCGCGCCGGAGCCGCGCGCGGCGACCCGGATGCCCATGTGCCGTACGTCGTCCACGACCTGGGCGACGGTGAGGAAGTACGAGGCGAAGCCGTGGTGGGCGATGATGTCCAGCTCGTGGTGCATCCGCTCCCAGTAGTGGCGCCGCCGGTCGTAGCCGCGCAGCACCATGCCCGCCGCCGCCCGGGAGGCGAGCGCGCGCTGGGCGGTGCGGCGGCCGGCTCCGACGAGGTGCGGCTCGGGGAAGTGGACGGCGCCCATGCCGAGGTCGTCCTCGGGGTCGACCAGGCACTCGGCGGCGGTCGCCTGCGTCTGCTCCAGCAGGCGGTGGGCAGTGTCGCGCCGGAAGCCGGCGGCCTCGACGATCCGCTCGGCGGCGTGCCGCATGGCGCCGGCGTCCTTGAGCCAGGCCTCGCCGGAGTCCAGCTCCTTGGTGGCGTCGATCGGGACGAGGCGGCGGGCGGCGTCCAGGACGTCGGCGACCTGGCCCTGGCCGGGGTCGGCGTAGCGGACGGCGTTGGAGAGCACCGGCCGGATGCCCTGTTCGGCGGCGAAGCCGACGGTGCGGGCGGCCAGGCGCAGGGAGCCGGGGCCGGTGCCCGTGCGGCCGTGCCAGACGGCCTCCAGGCGCAGGGCGTCGCCGTAGACCTCCCGCCAGGGGGCGAGGAGGCGGGCCGCGCGGTCGGGACGGCCGGCGGCGAGCGCGCGGCCGACGTCGGAGTCCGGACCGAGCAGGACGGTCAGGCCGTCGGCGTGGTTGTCGGACCAGGACAGCAGCGGGGTGTCCTCGGCCGTGTGGGCGGCGGAGACCAGGCGGCACAGGCCGGCCCAGCCGCGGGCGCCGTCGCGGGCGAGGAAGGTCACCCGCGGGGCCGACTCGTCGACGAAGGCACCTCCGCGCACGGGGGCGCGGCGCCGGTCCCGGCGCACGGAGGTCTCCGTGCGTTCCGCCTCCGGCTCGGGGGCGGCCACCGCCAGCTCCGCGCCGAACAGCGGACGGACGCCCGCCTTCGCGCAGGCCTTGGCGAAGCGGACCGTGCCCGCGAGGGTGTCGCGGTCGGTGAGCGCGAGGGCGTCCATGCCCCGCTCGAAGGCGCGCTCGGCCAGCCGCTCCGGGTGGGAGGCGCCGTAGCGGGCGGAGAACCCGGAGACGGTGTGCAGATGCGTGAAACCCGGCACACGCACCTCCCGATCTCATGAACCGACGCCCTATCGAACGTCTGTTCCCAACAGCCTCACCCCCACCATAGACCAATTTTCGAATGTGTGTGCGACATCCGTTCGGCCCCGCCCCACCTGCGCAAACGCCGGTCGGCCCGGACCGTGGGGACATGTCGCACACCCCTGTCGCCGGCCCCCGGAAAAGCTCCTTCCTCGGTGAGGTGAAGGACGCCGTCACCCCGCGGGCCACCCTGCTCGTGCTCGGCGTGATCGCGCTCCAGCTGCTGTTCATCGCCTCCTACGTGGGCGCACTGCACGACCCGAAGCCGAGGGACGTCCCCTTCGGGGTGGTAGCTCCGGCGGCGGCCGCCGGGCAGACGGTGGACAGGCTGGAGCGACTGCCCGGGTCGCCGCTGGACCCGCGCAAGGTGGCCGACGAGGAGAGCGCCCGGCGGCAGATCACGGACCGGGAGATCGACGGCGCCCTGATCGTGGACCCGGACGGCACCAGGGACACCCTGCTGGTCGCCTCCGGCGGCGGCACCGTCCTCGCCACCACCCTGGAAGGGCTCGTCTCCGAGGTGGAGCGGGCCGAGGACCGCACGGTGCGGACCGTCGACGTGGCCCCCGCCTCGGCCCGGGACTTCGACGGGCTGTCGTCCTTCTACCTGGTCGTGGGGTGGTGCGTCGGCGGCTACCTGTGCGCCTCGATCCTGGCGATCAGCACCGGGGCCCGGCCGGCCAACCCGGTCCGCGCGGCGATCCGGATCATCGCCATGGCGCTGGTGTCGATCGTCGGCGGACTGGGCGGCGCGGTGATCATCGGGCCGATCCTGGGCGCGCTGCCCGGCAGCGTGGTGGACCTGTGGGGGCTCGGCGCGCTGATCACCTTCGCGGTGGGCGCCGCCACACTCGCCCTCCAGGGCGTCTTCGGGGTCGTCGGCATCGGGCTGGCGATCCTGCTGGTGGTGATCGCCGGCAACCCGAGCGCGGGCGGCGCCTTCCCGCTGCCGATGCTGCCGCCGTTCTGGAAGGAGATCGGCCCGTGGCTGCCGCCGGGCGCGGGCACCTGGGCGGCCCGCTCGATCGCCTACTTCAAGGGCAGCGCCGAGACCGTGTCCCTGCTGGTGCTGTGGGCGTGGGCGGTCGCGGGGACGGTGATCACGCTGCTGGCGGCGGTGCTGCGCGGCCGGCGGCAGGAGACGGAACTGCCCACGCAGGCCGGCTGACCCGCCGCGGACGCGCGGAAGTCCCGCCCCTCGCGCGCGGGACGGGACTTCAGCGGCACCTCAGAGGTACTTCACAGGTGCGGGCGCAGCTCAGCCGATCTGCGTACCGGTGGCCGACAGGGCCTCCGTCACCGGCTGGAAGAAGGTCTCGCCGCCCGAGGTGCAGTCGCCGCTGCCGCCGGAGGTGAGGCCGATGGCCTGGTCGCCCGAGAAGAGCGAGCCACCGCTGTCGCCGGGCTCGGCGCAGACGTCGGTCTGGATCAGGCCGTTGACGATGTCGCCGTTGCCGTAGTTCACGGTGGCGTCCAGGCCGGTGACCGTGCCCGAGTGCACCTGGGTGGTGGAGCCGCTGCGGGTCACCTCCATGCCGACGGTGGCCTCGGCGGCGCCCGAGATGGCCTGGGAGGAGCCGTCGTAGAGGTTCACCTCGCTCGGGTGGTCCACGTCGGCGGTGTACTTGACCAGACCGTAGTCGTCGTCCGGGAAGCTGGACGCCGCGTTCTCGCCGATGACGTTCCCGGAGGAGTCCGACCAGGTGGTGATGCCCTCGGTGCAGTGACCGGCGGTGAGGAAGTACGGCTCCCCGCCCTTGGTCACGTTGAAGCCGAGGGAGCAGCGCCCGCCGTTGCCGGTGATGGCGTCGCCACCCGCGACGAAGGGCTTGTACTCGCCCTTGGTCCGCTTGAGCTCGGCCTTGGCGCCCAGCCCGTCGACGACCTTGGCCAGCTTGGCCCACTCGGCCTTCGAGACCGTGCGGTCGGCGGTGACGACGACCTTGTTGGTGGTCGGGTCGGTCGCCCAGGAGGTGCCCGGGATGGTGGCGTCCTCGGTGAGGGTGGTGCGCGCGCTCTTCAGGTCGGCGAGCGAGTTCTCGACGATTCTCGCCTTGGCGCCGGCCTCCTCGACGGTCTGCGCGGCGCCCTCGTCGAGCACGTTGACGACGAGGCTCTTCGCCTGTGCGTCGTAGTACGTGCCCGCCGCGTCGGCGCCGAGGTCGCCGAGCAGCGTGGAGGCGAGCTTTCCGGCCGCCGTGACCGACAGGGTCTCGGGGGCGGAGGCCTTCGGGGCCTCGCTGGCGTTCGCACTCTGGAAGGTGACTCCCGCGGCGACCAGTGCGGTGATACCCGCACCAACCACGGCGGCCCGCCGCCTGGGTATGCGTCGGTGCTTCAACTCACGTCCTCCTGTGGGGGGTCGACCCGAGAGGTTGTGGGGACCTCGCGGGCCGGAAGGCTGGTTGACGAGCGCTAACTCTTCCAACCTCACAGTGGGCACACAAGGTCGACTTCAGGACGTGCGCACGACAACTTCAGCGTGCACACACGACCTTCACCATTCATGTCCCTTCCAGCAGGATTCGTGTGACGAACGCTCCAGCAAACGCTACGAGTCAGTAACCGGCGACCGGCGGCACAGGCCGACCCCTGTCTGAAATTCACCTCTTGCGCGACGGTCCTCGATCGTGCGTCTACACGCGGTGGCGGCTCCCGGACGTCCGGACAAGGCAGAGCCCCCGCACACCGGCCGGTGTGCGGGGGCTCGTCGCGCTGCTGGCTGCGCTCGGTTCGACGGACCGCGGACCGCGCGGCCCGACGGACTGCCCGACGGTCTAGTAGACGCTGACGCCGTAGGCGCTCAGGGCCTCCGTGACGGGCTGGAAGAACGTCGTACCGCCGGAGGAGCAGTTGCCGCTGCCGCCGGAGGTCAGACCGTACGCGGTGCCGTTGCTGCCGTAGAGCGGGCCGCCGGAGTCGCCGGGCTCGGCGCAGACCGTGGTCTGGATCAGCCCGGAGACGATGTCGCCGCCGCCGTAGTTGACGGTGGCGTTCAGGGCGGTGACCCGGCCGCTGTGGGTGCCCGTGGTGGAGCCGTCGCGGATGACGGTGGTGCCCACGCTCGGGGTGGCCGCGCGGGTGATGTCCACGCCGTTCGCGGTACCGGGCCGGCTGACGGACCCGCTGTACCGGACGATGCCGTAGTCGTTGCCCGGGAAGCTGGACCCGGCCGTCGAGCCGATGACCGAGGTGCGCCCGGAGTTGGAGTACCAGGTGCCGGCGCCGTCGGTGCAGTGACCGGCGGTCAGGAAGTACTCGGCGCCGCTGCTGCTGCGGACGTTGAAGCCGAGGGAGCAGCGCCAGCTGCTCGCGTAGATGGCGTCGCCGCCCTGGATGAGCTTGTTGAACGTGCCGGGAGTGCGCTCGATCTTGAGGGCGCCGGCCTTGTCGCCGGCCTCCTTCTTGATCTTCGCGATCTCGGCCTGGGAGACCGTGCTGTCGACCGTGAGGAGTACCTGGCCGGACTTGCTGTCGACGGCCCAGGCGGTGCCCGGGACGTCGGCCTCGAGCACCGCGCCGCTGGCGCTGTTCAGCTCGGCGGCGCTGAAGGTGGCGGGGGCTTCCGAGGCGTTCGCGCTGGGGATCGCGATCGCGGCTGCGGCCACGATGCCGGTGGATACGGCGATCAGCCGAGTCCGTCTCGTGATGCCGCTGCGGGGGGTGGTGCGCTTGATCCTCACTTTTCGTTCCTCCATAAAGGAAGTCGGGGGCCCTCTTGTGGGGTTGGGCCCGTGAGGCGCAGCCAGGGACGGACGTTCGGGTTCCGAATGCGTCGTGCCCCTGACAAGCGCTGATGTTGGAGTATTCGGCCGAACGGCCGGTCGGCGCAAGAGTGCACTTTCGGCCGTCAACCTTTGAACCACCCCTGAGCGACCTCCGCCGCCCCCGCCGGGCCGGGGATCGCCATGGGACGAGCCCGCACGCCGCACGCCGGACGCCGGACGCCTCAGCAACTGCAGCCGCAGTCGCAGCCGTCGCAGCCGCACCCGTCGTCGCCGCAGCAGTTGCCGCAGCACTCGCAGCAACTGCAGCAGTCACCGCACCCGCTGCAGTCGCAGTTGGCGCACGTCCCCTCCTTGCGCTCTCCGCTCCACGGGTCGTGGTACGTGCCGCAGCACAGCTGGCACGTACAGGCCAGCCCCACCCACACCGCGCACCCCGCGAGCAGTCCGCGCCGGTTGCCTCGCGGCGGCTCCGGCGGCATCGGCGCACCGGGGCCGCCGGGGGCGCCCGGAGTGCCGGGCGGGGCGTACGGGTGGTGGCTGCCGTGCGCGCAGGAGACGGTGCCGAAGGCGCGGTCGACGGAGTTGGCCAGCTCGTGCACGAGCAGCCGGTGCACCAGCCGCCCGTCGGTGAACTCCACCTCGCGCAGCGCGAGCCGCACGCCGTGCAGGGCGTCGTCCGCGAGCCGACGGGCCTCGGTGAGCGGGGTCCCGGTGGCGGTGAGCGGGTTCCAGGCACCCGACGCGGCGTCAGCGTCCTTGTCCTCCACGGCGTCGAGGAGGTGGGCGAGCCGGCCGAACAGGCGCCCGGCCTCGGCGAGCGGTTCGGCGTTGTACGGGCGAGAGGCGAGGTGCGCGGTGTGCGCGAACGCGGCGGCGGTCGCGGTCTCGGTCGGCTCGGTGACGGTGAGCAGCGGCGTGCCGGGCCCGGCGAGCGCCTCGATGCCGCCCTGCCGGTCCACCGCGTCGACCAGTACGGCGGTGTCGAAGCCGACGGCGCTGCCGCCGCGCGCACCGGCCGCGTCCCAGCCGGTGGCGATCCGGCGGGCGGCGAGGGCCACCGGACGCCGGGCCAGCATCCCGTCCCGGTCGGCGACATGGTCGCGGACCTTGGCCGAGGCCAGCACCAGCGAGACAGCCGCCGCGAGCCGGGCGCCCTCGCCGTGCGCGACGGAAGCGGTCCGCATCCCGCGCAACGGGCAGGGCCCCGCCGTACGCCGCCCGGCGCCCGCGCCGCCCCGCTCGGCCTGAGCCTCCGTCAAAACCGATATGAGCAGCCCGTCATAGTTCGTCACGATCCGCGCGAACTGTCCGTGGTCCTTGCGCAGCGCGAGACACAGTCCGCACAAATGCGCCATCCACTGACTCGTGAGGCTCTCCCCGAGCCGGTGCCTGCACGGCCTGACGATTCCGAACACGACTTTCCCCCGTGGTCCGTACGACGTTGAGCTGCGGCATCGTACCGACCGCCGCGTTCACCCGTACGCACCCCCTCTCACCCGTCCGCCGAGAAGAATCATATTTCACTCACAGTCAGCCTCCGTTTGGGAAACGACCCTTGGGACACAAGGACTCTCGACGGAATCGCTGTGCACCAGTACCGTCACAAACCCCCCGCGCGGCGTCTATCCACTTGGCGCGACGTCCGCATCATGGATGACCATAGGGATGCGGAAGCACGAAAGACCGCTGTGAGAGGAGGCGTCCATGGGATCGGTACGCAAGGCGAGTGCGTGGCTCGGCCTCGTCGACGACAACGATGACGAGCGCTACTACGACGACGACTACTCCGAGGGCAACGAGTCCGGCGACGCCTGGGTCACCGACCCGCGCGTCAAGGTGGCCTCGGACGTGGCCGAGGAGAGGGGCCGCCGCATCGCGACGGTCACCCCGGACAGCTTCCGGGACGCACGGTCGATCGGCGAGCTGTTCCGGGACGGGGTCCCGGTCATCATGAACCTGACGGCCATGGAGGGGGCCGACGCCAAGCGCGTGGTCGACTTCGCGGCCGGGCTGATCTTCGGCCTGCGCGGTTCGATCGAGCGGGTCTCCACCCGGGTGTTCCTGCTGAGCCCGGCCGACACCCAGGTCATCAGCGGCGAGCCCGCCGCGCACCGTTCCGACGGTTTCTTCAACCAGAGCTGAGGCGGGGCCGCGCACCACGGCCCCGCCCTCCCGGCCGGACTCTCAGCGGAAGGCGTCGAGTCCGGTGAGCGCCTTGCCGAGCACCAGCTGGTGCATCTCGACGGTGCCCTCGTAGGTGAGCACCGATTCCAGGTTCGTCGCGTGCCGCATCACGGGGTACTCCAGGGAGATCCCGTTGGCGCCGAGGATCGTCCGCGCCGTCCGGCAGATGTCGATGGCCTCGCGCACGTTGTTGAGCTTGCCGAAGCTGACCTGCTCGGGACGCAGGCGGCCGGCGTCCATGCGCCGCCCCAGGTGGTGGGCGAGCAGAATCCCCTTGTGCAGTTCGACCGCCATGTCGGCGAGCTTGGCCTGGGTGAGCTGGAAGCCGCCGATCGGCCGCCCGAACTGCTCCCGCGACTTCGCGTACTCGACGGCCGCCTCGAAGGAGCTGCGGGCCGCGCCCATGGACCCCCACACGATGCCGTAACGGGCGTGGGTGAGGCAGCTGAGCGGTCCGCGCAGTCCGGTGACCTCCGGCAGTACGGCGTCGGCGGGCAGCCGTACGTCGTCCAGGACCAGCTCACTGGTGACGCTGGCCCGCAGCGACCACTTGTGCTTGATCTCGGGCGCGGAGAAGCCGGGGCTGTCGGCCGGCACGACGAACCCGCGGATCCCCTCCTCGGTCTGCGCCCAGACGACGGCGACACCGGCCACCGAACCGTTGGTGATCCACATCTTGCGCCCGTTGAGCACCCAGTCCCCGCCGGCGTCGCGCTTGGCGCGGGTGCGCATGTTGGCGGGGTCGGAGCCGTGGTCGGGCTCGGTGAGGCCGAAGCAGCCGATGACCTCGCCGGCGGCCATGCGCGGCAGCCAGGTCCGCTTCTGCTCCTCGCTGCCGAAGCGGTGGATGGCGTACATGGCGAGGGAGCCCTGCACGGAGACCAGCGAGCGGATGCCGGAGTCGGCCGCCTCCAGCTCCAGGCAGGCCAGCCCGTACTGGACGGCGCTCGCGCCGGCGCAGCCGTAGCCGTCGAGCGACATGCCGAGCGCGCCGATGGAGCCGAGTTCGCGCGCCAGCTCCCTGATCCCGGGCAGCTCGCCCTTCTCGTACCAGTCCGCGATGTGCGGCAGCACGCGGTCGGCGGCCCAGTCCCGCACCGTGTCCCGGACGGCCAGGTCCTCCGGCTCCAGGAGGTCGTCGACGCCGAGGGGGTCGGCGGGGTCGAAGGCGGGCAACTTGGGGGACGCGGCCATGGAACACCCTCCGGGGCTCTTCAAAACTAGCGCTGCTAGTCGCGGTTCTCGTGCCGACGTTACGACGCGCGGTGCCGCACGTCCACCATGCCCGTCTCCCACGCGCGCACCCCCGGCGGTCACACCGACACGCGTGACTCCACCGCGTCCCGGGGTGTCGGCACGGAAACCGCCTCGCACTGCATCACCCGAGGCAACCGCAACGCCATCAGCGCCCCCAGCAGCAACAACCCCGCACTCACCACCAACGTCACATGCAGCCCGTGCACGAACGCGTCCCCCGCGGCCCGCCGCAGCGCCACCCCCGCAGGCCCACCGAGCTGCGCGGCGACCTCGTACGCCTCCCCCAGCGAATGCCCCGCCGCCACCGACGCCGACGCCGGCACGCCGGGCACACCCCCCGTCACCCCCGGCGCGTACGCCGCGTTCATCACGCTGCCCAGCAGCGCGATCCCGATTCCGGCGCCCAGCTGGTACGACGTCTCGCCGATCGCCGCCGCCCCGCCGGCCTGCTCCTGCGGCGACTCGCTCAGCATCGACTCGTACGCCCCGAACAGCGTCGTCTCCAGACCGAAGCCGAGCAGCACGAACCCGGAGACCAGCAGCGCGCAGTTGTCGGCCCGGCCCATCGCGGTCAGCAGCAGCACCGCGAAGGCCGTCAGGCAGAACCCGGCGCACACCATCCGCCGCGGCCCGAACCGCCGCAGCATCCGCGCGCCGGCCAGCCCCGCCGCCATCGCCGCGAAGGTCAGCGGCAGCAGCCGCAGCCCGGTCTGGAGCGGGGACAGCCCGAGCACCAGTTGCAGGTACTGCGCCGCGATCAGTTCCAGGCCCACCAGCGCCAGCATCGCCAGCACGATGCACCCCACCGACGTGCTGAACGCCGGCCGCCGGAACATCTCCAGGTCCACCAGCGGATGCGCACGCCGCCGCTGCCGCCGTACGAAGGCGACCAGCAGGGCCGCGCCCGCCACCAGCGGCAGCACGGTGAACACGCTCGCCACCGGCTCGCCGCCGCCCAGCCGCTTCACCCCCAGGACCACCCCGAAGAGCCCGGCCGCCGCCATCAGCGCGCCGACCACGTCCCAGGGGCCGGCGCCGGCGCCCTTCGACTCGGGCAGCAGCAGCCGCCCCACCGGCAGGCTGACCAGCATCAGCGGGATGTTGACGAGGAAGACCGAGCCCCACCAGAAGTGCTCGAGCAGGAAGCCGCCGAGCAGTGGCCCGACCGCCGCGCCGACCGCGGCCACGGCGCTCCAGATGCCGATGGCGAGCGCCCGTTCCCGCCGGTCGGGGAAGACCTGCCGCAGGATCGACAGCGTCGCCGGCATGATCATCGCGCCGCCGACACCGAGCAGCGCGCGGGCCCCGATCAGCACCTGGGCGCTGTCGGCCACGGCCGCGAGTGCGGAGGCGACGCCGAACAGGGCATAGCCGAGCAGGAGGACCCGTCTGCGGCCCACCCGGTCGCCCAGGGTGCCGAAGAGGATCAGCAGCGAGGCGCAGACGAGTGGGTAGACGTCGACGATCCAGAGCAGTTCGATCGCGCCGGGCCTGAGGTCCTCGGTGACGGCGGGGACCGCCACGTGCAGCACGGTGGCGTCGACCGCGACCAGCAGCAGGCTGACGCAGAGGACGACCAGAACCACCCAGCGGTTGGCACCGGCCCCGGCCGCCCGGCGGCGCAGCGCGGCGGCAGCCGTGGTCGTCCCGGACATGTACGTACCTCCAAGATGTTCCCTCGCGTCCGGCGGGCTGCGGGGTGGGGACTCCCCGGCGGCTCGGCCGGAGAGGAGCGGGGTCTCCGGGCCGTGCAACGGAACGCGAGTGACTCGTCAGGGTACGCGAGACCGAGCACCGCACACGTGGTGGGCCTCACACATCCCGCGTGACCCGTGTGGCATGCGCCACTGCGGCCGCGGCCCGCTCGCCCCGGCCGGTCGGCCGGCACCCGCCCCGGCGGATAATCGAGCCCGTGACCGATCTTGAAACGCGCACGGCGGGCCGCCCGGGTGCCCTGCGCCGGGCCGCCCCGGCGCTCCTCGGCTACGCGGCCGTACGCGCCCTGGGCCTGCTCGTGCTGGCCCTGTGGAGCGCCGCGCGCGACAAGAGCGCGTACACACTGCTGACCGCCCGCTGGGACTCGCTCTGGTACACCAGGGTCGCCGAGCTGGGCTACGGGTACGAGGTGCGGCTGCCGAACGGCGACGTGCACTCCAACCTGGCCTTCTTCCCGCTGCTGCCCTGGCTCGAGCGGCTGGGCGCGGCGGTCTCGCCGCTGTCGTACGCGGACGCGGGCTTCGTCGTGAGCCTCCTGGCCTCGCTCGCCGCGGCCTGGGGGATCTTCGCGGTGGCGGAGCATCTGTACGGCCGCCGCGCCGGCGTGTGCGCGGTGCTGCTGTGGGCCGTGCTGCCGGTCGGGATCGTGCAGTCGATGGCCTACAGCGAGTCCCTGTTCACGGCGCTGGCCGCCTGGGCGCTGTACGCGGTGCTGACCGGACGCTGGGTGACGGCGGGGCTGCTGGCCGCGCTTGCCGGGCTGACCCGGCCGGTGGGGCTCGCGGTGGCGGCGGCGGTGTGGACGGCCGCGGTCGTGGCATTCGTGCGAACCCGGAGCGTCACCGCCCCGGACGGCGCCCGCGACGCGGGACGCGCCCCCGGCGACGGCGCGCGGCGCGTGCTCGGCGCGGTCCTCGCGCCCCTGGGCGCCGCCGGTTACGTCCTGTGGGTCGGCCACCGCACCGGCAAGGGCCCGTTCGGTTATCTCGACGTCCAGGCCGGCTGGCGCAACGGCTTCGACGGAGGAGTGGCCTTCGCCCGCTTCGTCGCCGGGAGGTTCACGTCGTTCCCGTCGGCCCTGGCGGGCGTCGCCCTGGTGATCGGGGTCGTACTGCTGATCGGGCTGTACGTCGTCGGCGTACGGCAGCGCCAGCCGCTCCCGCTGCTGGTGTACACGGGGATCGTCGTCGCCCTCGCCCTGTGCGCGTCGAGCTACTTCGGCTCGAAGCCACGTCTGCTGATGCCCGCCTTCCCGCTGCTGCTGCCGCTCGCCCTGGCCCTGGCCCGGCTGCGGACCTCCAGGCCAGCGCTGGTCGTGGGCGGTGTGGCGGTCGCGTCCGCGGTGTACGGGGCATTCTGGCTCAACGGCTCGGGCCCGCCCTGACCGGCCGGGCCCGCCGGTGACCACCGGTGACCACCGGGATAATTCCGCACCAGCATTCGGTGAACGAATTCATAAGCACGATAAAACCGCCGACCGGGCCGATCAAAGGAATTGAAGTCCACCGCCGGACCGGATTGCGGATTCCTCGGAATTGGGTCACCGCCTGAGAGGAATCCCACATCACATCGTCATCACAAAGCCGTTGTTTCGGAGGGGATCACTCCTCACTCGCTGTAACGTCGATTGGGTGCGTACCGAACGTAGCCTCACCCGTCTGGATCGGGTGTTCGCGAGACTCGACCGGGAGCCGGAACGGCCGGTCCACCTTGATGTGCCGGAGATGAGCCGGCACCGGATCGCGCTGTTCGCCGGAACCCTCGCGTTCTACATCGCGATCGTGTGGGCGGTGCTCATCACCTCGTGGCTGGTCCGCCTCGACTGGCAGGTCATGTTCTTCCGGCCCTACCAGCAGTGGCCGGAGATCCACGCCTTCGTCGACTACTACGTGGTCCTCGGCCAGCGCGGCCCCACCGCGGTGATGGTCGCGGCCTGGCTCGGCTGGCGCTCCTGGCGGCAGCACACGCTGCGCCCCCTGCTCGCGCTCGGGGCGTCCCTGCTCCTGCTGAACGTCACGGTCGGCGCCGCGAAGATCGGCATGGGCCGGCTCGGACCGCACTACGCGACCACGATCGGCTCGAACGAGATGTGGCTCGGCGGCGATATATTTCCGAGCGGTCACACCGCGAACGCCGTCGTGACCTGGGGCATCCTGGCCTATCTGGCCTCGACGCCGAGGGCGCGGCGCTGGCTGTCGGCACTGTCCGCGGTCGTCTCGCTCGGGGTGGGCATGTCCACCGTCTACCTCGGTACGCACTGGCTCAGCGACGTGCTGCTCGGCTGGGCCGCGGGCCTGCTCATCCTGCTGGCGCTGCCGTGGTTCGAGCCGACGATCACCCGCGCGGAGACCTGGATCCTCGACCTGCGCGACCGCTGGTTCGCCCGCCTCAGCCGCCCGCGACCGGCGAAGGAGCCGGTCAATACGCCCGTGGCTCCCGTGCCGCTCGGCCCCGGGCGGGAGGAGACCCCGGTGCGCGAGCCGGTCACCGCGCCGCGCGCCCGGACATCCGTGCACCTGGCCCCGGGCCCGCACACCGCCCGCTCGGACCGTACGCCGGTGACCCCGGCCGGCAGCCGCCGGCCGCCGCACGCCGACCGCCACCCGCGCAACGCGGCCCCGGCCGCCCGCCCCCTGTCGGGGAGCTGACCCCGCACACGACGCCGCGGGAGCCGGTACGCACAGCCCCTCCCCCGGCGTCAGCCCTTCCAGGCGCGGGCCACGCGGCCGTCCTTCACCTCGAAGTTGAGGCGTCCCACGCGGTACTCCATCGTGATGACCGTCCCCGGTGCCAGTGACCGCACCGTCGACCAGCCCCGCTCCCGGGCGAGCCGTTCGGCCGCCTCGGATTCGAGGCCCACATAGGTGTCCGGACTGTCCGGGGGTTCGGTCGGGGGTGTCGGAATCGGTGCCATGCCGTCACGCTATGCCCTGCTCCCCGAGCGGGGAAGCCCAGGTCGGTAACCGGGCTCACGGACACCTGTCCGGTCACATTTCTGTCACAGGATCACGGGCAGCGTTTTGACCGAACTCCATACCCGGACGGAGGGCTTCCGGCACCTTTCGTGGGCATGCCAGGTAAATTCCCGCGTGTCGCACCGACCCTTCGAATAGAGGGCCGGAAAAGGCGCGCAATGCGCCCGGGGAGGCTCGCCGTATTCCGCGTTCGAGCAGCTCCGAACGGGCTTGCGGATATCGGGTACCGGCACAGGGAACGCATCGCCCGCTCACAGGTCCCCCGGCTCCCGCCCGATCCGTCGGCCCGGTCCAAGGCGCTGGTGAGCCGGTCGCGTGCCGTCCTGATCTCCTCCGTCGGCCCGGCCCGGCTCCAGGGCCCCGAAGCCGGGCCCGCGCAGCAGCACGTGGATCACCATGCCGTCCGGACTTCCGGCGTCGGTGCGCGGCGGGCGGCGGCACGGCGACGAGTCCGCCAGGGGTCGCGGACAGGTTCTGTCCGCGTCCGTCAGGGCTCCAGAGCGGTGACGGACACCGACAGGTCGTTGTCCCGGGTGTAGTACGGCCCGGCTTCCGCGGGGCCGTACCGCGTCCGTACGCGCGCGCGTGGATAGGTGAAGACGGGGTGCTTGTCGGCGACATCGTCCAGCAGTCGCGCGACGCGGACGGCGGGGCCCGAGTCGCCGGTGGGCCGCAGCCACAGGTCCCAGACGCCCGGCACGAGCGTGCCGTAGGGCACGGTGAAGCCGAACTCCGTCCGGCCGGCCGTGAGCTCCAGCCGGCGCACACCGCCCTCGCCGGTGCCGGTGGTGCCGGGCCGGGCGCGCAGCTCGGCGTGGGCTCCGTGGGCGAGCTGAGTGCCGTACACCCGCCCGTGCACGGTCAGTCCGTCGTCCGCGAGGCGCAGCTCCCCGGTCTCCGCGTGCGGGGCGCGCAGCCAGCTGCGGACGGTGAGGTTGCCCTGCCGGGTGGCGTACGGGATGCGGACGGCAACGTGGCCGAGCAGTCCGCTGGGGGTGCGGTCGGCGAGGGAGCGCAGGTCGGTGACGCCGGGCACCAGGCGGCGCGGCTGCTCGCGGTCGGACACCCGCGCGTAGGCATCCCAGCGGCCCTCGGGCAGGGCGACGCTGCTGGGCAGCGCGGCGCGCAGCCGGCCCTCGGCGGCCGGGGCGAGCGGGAGGCTCACCGTGTCCTCGGTGGCCTCGCAGTCGCGGCGGCGCAGGATCAGAAGAGGCGTCCCGAAGTCCCCGTGTGCGGCGACGTCGAAGGTCAGACCGCCCGCGGAGTCGCCGATGCAGTCGGCGCGCAGCGGGGCGGCCGGTGGGGTCGGCGGCGTCATGCGGTGCGGTTCCTCCCTGGGTGTCCCGTCGTCCGGTTAGACCCGGAACCCTGCCTTCTGGTTGTCCGTGTCCGATTGCGATGTGGTCACGACCGGGGTGCTTTTCGATCACCCGGTTCATTCGCTGATTTCCCGATTTGTCGACCACGGAGCACCGTGACCGGCACCCGTCCGACCGCCCCAACGCCCTTGCTGCTCACGCCACTTGGCCACCCCCGGGTGCTGCGGGCCGACAGGCGGCCACGCGTGCCGCATGGTTCGATTCCGTTGGCCATGGGGCGTTACTCCCGCCACAGATCGCCCGTTGTCTTCTGCATGAGCCGGGGACCGCCCGGACCACGGCCCGGGAGCCACCCGGTCCGGCCACGCACCGCATCCCGAGGGAGCCACCCGTGCCGCGCATGCTCGACGTCAGCGACGACGTACGCGCCGAGATCGGCGACGAAGAAGCCGACCGCCTGCTCTCCGGGGAGTCGGCCCCGGGCAGCTACGACTGCACGTCCTGCCGCACCCCGGGCGACTGCGAACAGGAACGCACCAGCACCGTCCTCTTCATCGGCGAGGAGACGGCCGTCCTCGCCTTCGCCCACGCCGGCTGCCTGCCCTCGCAGGTCGTCAAGGTCACCGAGGAGCAACTCCAGGGGGCCGTGCGGTCCATCAACGCCGACCAGGCCCGCCCCCAGCCGGACCAGGCCCAGCCCCGGCCCGAGCAGGCCGCTCCCGGCAACGTGGCGCCCGAGCAGGCGGTGCTCGGCGTCACCAGCGGGCTGATCCTGATCGCCGGGGAGCTGCACCCGGCCCTCGTGGTGGAGCCCACCGCCCCCATCGCCCGCCCCGGCACCGTCGGTTCCGGCGACGACTTCCTGCCGCTCCTCATCGAACAGGGCTTCCTGCCGGTCACCGAGCTGACCACCACGCCGACCGTGCTGCACGGCTGGTCGGTGCTGCTCGCGATGGGCCAGCTGCACGCGGTGCTCCAGCCCGGCACGAACGGCGGCCGGCCGGTGGCCTGGTGGCAGGCGCACCAGCCCCTCCAGGTCACCGAGGGCTGGCGCACGGCGGCCAACAAGCACCAGCAGGTGCTGATGTTCGCGGCGCCCGTCGGCTCGATCGGACGGCAGCCGCGCGAGGACCTGCTGCGGGACGCCCTCGACAAGGCGGCGGCCAACGGTCAGCTGGTCGCGGCGGCCCTGCCGCTGGCGGGAACCTGAGCACCGTCCGCGCGTACGGCGCCAGGCGGTCACCGTCCGGCCGCATCCCTTCCAGCCCGGTGTCGTTTGGACATACGTGTACGCATACGACGCCTTCCACCGCCAGTGCGGTCCCTCGGCCACGCCGATCTACGACGCGCTCTACGCCGAGTACGTCAGGTCCTTCCGATCGCTCCCGGGTGATCGCAGCGGCGAGGAGGAGCTGGGATTCACGTCCTTCAGGAGCCTCCCCCGCGGCAGGGGCTCCTACAGCGCCTACAGCGCCGGGGCCCAGAGCGCCCGCGTGGGCCAGCAGTCGGTGTGGCAGCGCGTCGGCACGCACCACGTCCCGGCCGCGCTGCCGCCCGCCCCTCGCTCGGGCGGCTGACGGACACCCAGCGACGAGAGAGGGCGCCCCCGGCCGGGGGCGCCCTCTCTCGTCGCGTCGTCGCCGCTACTTCTTCTTCGCGCCGCGCTTCTCGCGCACTCGCACGGAGATGTGGATCGGCGTCCCCTCGAAGCCGAACTCCTCACGCAGCCGCCGCTCGATGAAGCGCCGGTAGCCCGCCTCGATGAAGCCGGAGGCGAAGAGCACGAACCGCGGGGGCTTGGTGCCCGCCTGGGTGCCGAACAGGATGCGCGGCTGCTTGCCGCCCCGCACGGGGTGCGGGTGGGCGGCGACCAGTTCGCCGAGGAAGGCGTTCAGACGGCCCGTCGGGACGCGGGTCTCCCAGCCGGCCAGGGCCGTCTCGATCGCCGGGACCAGCTTCTCCATGTGCCGGCCGGTCTGCGCCGAGACGTTGACCCGCGGGGCCCAGGCCACCTGACCGAGCTCGGTCTCGATCTCCCGCTCCAGGTAGTAGCGGCGCTCCTCGTCGAGGGTGTCCCACTTGTTGTAGGCGACGACGATCGCGCGTCCCGCCTCGACGGCCATGGTGACGATCCGCTGATCCTGGACCGAGATCGACTCGGAGGCGTCGATGAGGATGACGGCCACCTCCGCCTTCTCGACGGCGGCGGCGGTCCGCAGCGAGGCGTAGTAGTCGGCGCCCTGCTGGAGGTGGACGCGCTTGCGGATGCCCGCCGTGTCGACGAACTTCCAGGTGACGCCGCCCAGTTCGATCAGCTCGTCGACCGGGTCGCGGGTGGTGCCGGCCAGCTCGTTGACGACGACGCGCTCCTCGCCTGCCACCTTGTTGAGCAGCGAGGACTTGCCGACGTTGGGGCGGCCGATCAGGGCGATGCGGCGCGGGCCGCCGACGGCGGTGCCGAAGGTCTGCGCCGGGGCCTCGGGCAGCGCCTCCAGGACCTTGTCCAGCATGTCGCCGGTGCCCCGGCCGTGCAGCGCGGAGACCGGGTGCGGCTCGCCCAGGCCCAGCGACCACAGGTAGGAGGCGTCGGCCTCGCCGCTCGGGCCGTCGACCTTGTTGGCGCACAGCACGACGGGCTTGCCCGCCTTGCGCAGCAGCCGTACGACGGCCTCGTCGGTGTCGGTGGCGCCGACCTTGGCGTCCACGACGAAGACGACGGCGTCGGCGGCCTCGATGGCGTACTCGGCCTGCGCGGCCACGGAGGCGTCGATGCCGAGGACGTCCTGCTCCCAGCCGCCGGTGTCGACGACCTTGAAGCGGCGGCCCGCCCACTCGGCCTCGTAGGTGACGCGGTCGCGGGTGACGCCGGGCTTGTCCTCGACGACGGCCTCGCGGCGGCCGATGATCCGGTTCACCAGGGTCGACTTGCCGACATTGGGGCGGCCGACGACGGCGAGGACGGGCAGCGGGCCGTGCCCGGCCTCCTCGATCGCGCCCTCGACCTCCTCGATGTCGAAGCCCTCTTCGGCGGCCAGCTCCATGAACTGCGCGTACTCGGCGTCGCCGAGCGCCCCGTGGTCGTGCTCCTCGCCCGAGCCCTCGGAGTGGATGTGGTCGTTCATGAAGTCCGTACCTCGTTCATCGTGGTGATCGGTGGAAAACCCCCAGTTCCGGGTGATCCACTACTCAAGTGTCGCCTAGCGGCTCGTGAGCCGCCTGGCGTTTTCCAGGTGCGCGGTGAGCTGCTTCTGGATGCGTTCGGTTGCCTCGTCCAAGGCCTTGCGGGTGCGCCGTCCGCTGCCGTCGCCCGCGTCGAAGGGGTCGCCGAAGACGACGTCGACCCGGGAGCGCAGCGGGGGCAGCGCCTTTATCAACCGTCCGGGCCGGTCGGTGCTTCCCAGCACCGCGACCGGGACGATCGGGGCGCCGCTGCGCACCGCGAAGTAGGCGAGCCCGGCGCGCAGCGACGCGAAGTCGCCCTCGCCCCGGGTGCCCTCCGGGAAGATGCCCAGCACGCCGCCGTTCTCCAGCACGCCCAGGGCGCGGGCGATGGCCGTGCGGTCGGTGGAGTGCCGGTCCACCTCGAGCTGGCCGATGCCGGTCAGGAAGCGTCCGAGCGGTCCGACGAACGCCTCCTTCTTGATCAGGAAGTGCGTCGGCCGGGGGGCGACGCCCATGACCATCGGGCCGTCGATGTTGTGCGAGTGGTTGACGGCGTAGATCACCGGGCCGTCGGCCGGCACCCGCCAGGCGCCCAGCACGCGCGGCTTCCACAACCCGTACATCAGGCCGACGCCGATGCGCCGCCCGACCTCGGCGCCCCGCGCCGACGGGACCTCGGTCACTTCCCCGCCCGCTTCTCCTCGACGAGGGTGACGACGCACTCGATGACCTGCTGGAGGGTGAGGTCGGTGGTGTCCACCTCGACCGCGTCGTCGGCCTTGGCCAGCGGCGAGGTCTTGCGGCTGGAGTCGGCCGCGTCCCGCTTGATCAGGGCCTCGCGGGTGACGTTGACGTCGGCGCCCTTCAGCTCGCCGCTGCGGCGGGCGGCGCGGGCCTCGGCCGAGGCGGTGAGGAAGATCTTCAGGTCGGCGTCCGGCAGCACGGTCGTGCCGATGTCGCGGCCCTCGACGACGATGCCGAGCGGGGCGCCGGCGGCGATGCTCCGCTGCAGCTCGGTGATCCGGGCCCGCACCTCGGGGACGGCGCTGACCGCGCTGACCTTGGCGGTGACCTCCTGGGTGCGGATCGGGCCGGCCACGTCCGTGCCGTCGACCGTGATGGTCGGGGCGGCCGGGTCGGTGCCGGAGACGATCTCGGGCTTGCCGGCCGCGGCGGCGACCGCGTGCGGGTCGTCGGTGTCGATGCCGTTGGTCACCATCCACCAGGTGATCGCCCGGTACTGGGCGCCGGTGTCCAGGTAGCTCAGGCCGAGCTGGGCGGCGACGGCCTTCGACGTGCTCGACTTGCCCGTGCCGGAGGGGCCGTCGATGGCGACAATCACGGCCGGGGCGGTCGGGGCGGCGCCGTTTTCCACGAGGGGACACCTTCCTGGTGCGGTGCGGTGGGTGGTGTGCGGGACGCGAACGCGTCCCGCACAGGGCCTGTCCGATGATTCCCGTCGTCCGCCCGGAGGGCGGGCCCGGCGGCGTCCGGTGCGTGCGATCGCAAGGCGCCGGAGCGCCCTCGTGGCGGAGCCACGCGGACGTTTCGGCAACGCGGCGAGCGTGCGTGCCAGGCATCGCCGGGCAGGCGGGAATCATCGGACAGGACCTAGGTTACCGGGCTCGCAGGACCCCTCTTGCAGCCGTACGGCGCCCGCGGTCACTGCCGGATCGCCCAGCCCCGCTCCTTGAGGGCCGCCGTCAGCACGGCGGCGGCCCTCGGCTCGACCATCAGCTGCACCAGACCGGCCTGCTGCCCGGTCGCGTGCTCGATCCGCACGTCCTCGATGTTGACCCCGGCCCGTCCCGCGTCGGCGAAGATGTTGGCCAGCTGGCCGGGCTGGTCGTCGATGAGGACGGCCACGGTCTCGTAGACGCGGGGCGCGCTGCCGTGCTTGCCGGGGACCCGCACCTGTCCGGCGTTGCCGCGCCGCAGCACCGCCTCGATGCCGGCGCTGCCCTCGCGGCGCTTGACGTCGTCGGAGGACTGGAGGGCGCGCAGGGCCCGCACGGTCTCCTCCAGGTCGGCGGCGACGTCCCCGAGCAGGTCGGCGACCGGCCCCGGGTTCGCCGAGAGGATGTCGATCCACATCCGGGGGTCGGAGGCGGCGATCCGCGTCACGTCGCGGATGCCCTGCCCGCACAGCCGTACGGCGGCCTCCTCGGCGTGCTCCAGGCGGGCCGCGACCATGCTGGAGACCAGGTGCGGCATGTGGGAGACGAGGGCCACGGCACGGTCGTGGGCGTCCGCGTCCATCACCACCGGTACCGCGCGGCAGTGCGAGACGAGTTCCAGGGCGAGGTTCAGCACCTCGGTGTCGGTGTCCCGGGTCGGGGTGAGCACCCAGGGCCGGCCCTCGAAGAGGTCGCCGGTGGCGGCCAGCGGCCCGGACTTCTCCCGGCCGGACATGGGGTGCGTGCCGATGTAGGCGGAGAGGTCGAGGCCGCGCGCCTCCAGCTCGCGCCGGGGGCCGCCCTTGACGCTGGCGACGTCGATGTAGCCGCGGGCGGCGCCGCGCCCCATGGCGTCCGCGAGCACGTCGGCGACGAGTGCGGGCGGGGCGGCGACGATCGCGAGGTCGACGGGCCCGTCCGGCGCCTCGTCGGTGCCGGCGCCCAGCGCGGCGGCCGTCCGGGCCTGCTCGGGGTCGTGGTCGGCGAGGTGGACGGTGACGCCCCGCTGGGTCAGGGCGAGGGCGGCGGAGGTGCCGATGAGGCCGGTGCCGATGACGAGTGCGGTTCTCACTGGGCGATGTCCTTGCGCAGGGCCGCGGCGGCGCCGAGGTAGACGTGGGAGATCTCGGCGCGGGGCCGGTCGGACTCGATGTGCGCGAGGATCCGGACGACGCGCGGCATGGCGCCCTCGATGTCCAGCTCCTGGGCGCAGATCAGCGGGACGTCGGTGATGCCGAGCCCCCGGGCGGCGGCGGCCGGGAAGTCGCTGTGCAGGTCGGGGGTGGCCGTGAACCAGATGCTGATCAGGTCGTCGCCGGTCAGCCCGTTGCGTTCGAGGATCGCCGTCAGCAGGGCCGCGACCTGCTCGCCCATGTGCCCGGCCTCGTCCCGCTCCAGTTGGACGGCGCCCCGGACCGCTCGTACCGCCACGGCGATGCTCCTTGCTGACGTGCGTATCGGTTCTTGGTCCGTCCAGCCTAGTCAGCCCGCCGCGTACCGGCTCCGGGCGCCCGTCTCCTGAGACGCTGTCCCGGCCGGAACCCTCTCCCCCGGAGGTGCGAGATGCCCCACACCCCCACCCGCCGTACGGTCCTCCTCTGCACGGGCGCGGCGGCGCTCGCCGCGGGCTGCGGCGACTCGGGCGGCGACGGCGGCTCCTCGGCCGCCTCGCCGGGGCAGGAGCTGGCACCGACGAGCGACATCCCGGTCGGCGGCGGCCGGATCCTCACGGACGAGAAGATCGTGGTGACCCAGCCGGAGCAGGGCACGTTCAAGGCGTTCTCGGCGGTCTGCACGCACCAGAACTGCCTGGTGTCCCAGGTGCGGGACGGCACCATCGACTGCGCCTGCCACGGCAGCCGGTTCAGCATCACCGACGGCTCGGTGGAGCAGGGACCGGCGACGCGGCCCCTGCCCGAGGAGCGGATCGCGGTGGAGGGAAATTCGGTCCGGCTGGCGTGATCCGCCCGCGTACGCTCCCGGCATGGACCCCGAGACCCTGGTGCGCGACCACACGATCTACGCCTGTGTCATGGGCTCCCGCGCCTTCGGTCTGGCGACGGAGGACAGCGACACGGACCGCCGGGGTGTGTTCCTCGCCCCGACGCCCCTGTTCTGGCGCTTCGAGAAGCCGCCGACGCACGTGGAGGGCCCGGCCGAGGAGCAGTTCAGCTGGGAGCTGGAGCGCTTCTGCGAGCTGGCCCTGCGCGCGAACCCGAACATCCTGGAGTGCCTGCACTCCCCGCTCGTCGAGTACGCCGACGAGACCGGCCGCGAACTCCTCGCCCTGCGCGGCGCGTTCCTCTCCCGCCGGGTCCACGAGACGTTCACGCGGTACGCGCACGGCCAGCGCCGCAAGCTCGACGCCGACGTGCGCACCCACGGCGCCCCGCGCTGGAAGCACGCGATGCACCTGCTGCGGCTGCGACGTCCGCCCGCGACCTGCTGCGCACGGGCACCCTCACCGTCGACGTCGGCGACCGGCGCGATTCGCTGCTCGCCGTGAAGCGCGGCGAGGTGCCCTGGCCGGAGGTCGAGGCCCGGATGACCCGCCTGGCGGAGGAGGCCGAGCGGGCCGCTCCCGGCAGCCCGCTGCCCGCCGAACCGGACCGGCGCCGCGTCGAGGACTTCCTCGTCCGCGTCCGCCGGGCCTCAGCTCTCCAGCCGCGTCCGTACGACGAAGTCGTGCAGGGCGTCGTACGCGGCGGGGGCGTCGGGCAGCGCTGACGCCGCCTGCGCCGCGTCCAGCACGCCGTGCAGCCGCTCCATGTCGGCCCGCACGCGCGCGTGGTCGACGCCCGTGTCCCCGTGCCCACGCTCGGCCTTGGCGGCGATCAGAGGGGAAGCCGTAGAGGTGGGCGCCGGAGACGGTGGCGAACAGCACCGGAAAGGGCTGGTCGGCCACGACCGGGGCCAGGTCGATGTCGAGGGCGTCGATCTTGTGATCAAGCGTCCCAGAGCGCTCCGAGGGACAGCAGGTCGGCCCGGTACTCGATGCGGTCGGCCCACTCGGCGGGCCAGGCGTCGGCGCCCAGGTACGCGCCGGCGAAGGCGCCCGCGAGGCAGGCGATGGAGTCGGAGTCGCCGGAGGTGCAGGCGGCGCGGCGCAGGGCGGTCAGCGGCTCGTCGACGAAGAGCAGGAAGCAGAGCAGCCCGGCCGCCATGGCCTCCTCGGCGATCCAGCCCTCGCCGACCACCAGGCACGGGTCGGTCTCCGGCGAGACCGTGCGCACCGCCTCCCGGAGCCGGTCGAGTATCGCCAGGCACTCGTCCCAGCCGCGGGCGATGAAGTGCTCGGGGGTCGGGTCCTGGGTGCGGGTCCACAGGTCGCCGAGCCAGCGCTCGTGGTAGCGGGTGCGGTTGTCGTAGGCGTACGACCGCAGCAGCCCGACCAGTCCGGTCGGTTCGGCGCCCTCGGCGAGCAGCCGTACGGCGTGCGCGGTGAGGTCGGAGGCGGCGAGCGCGGTCGGGTGCCCGTGGGTGAGCGCTGACTGGAACTGGGCGGCTCCCGCGCGCTGTTCGTCGCTGAGACCGGGGGCGAGTCCGACGGGGGCAACGCGCATGTTGGCGCCGCAGCCCTTGGAGTGGACCTGGCTGGCGTCCTGCCAGGGGCGGTCCGGCGTCTTGAGGAGGTCGCAGGCGCGCAGGCAGGTGTTGCCCGGCGCCCGGTTGTTCTCCGGTGACTGGTACCAGTCGACGAACTCCTCGCGCACCGGCCGTTCCATGCGCTTGGGCCCGAGCGGCCCCCGGTCCATCGCCGTCCGCAGCCCCTTCCCCAGCGCCAGCGTCATCTGCGTGTCGTCGGTGACGATCGCGGGCCGGGGCAGCTGCATCTCCCGCCAGGGGCCGAACTTGGCGAGGATCGACGGGACGTCGTTGAACTCGGTGGGGAAGCCCAGCGCGTCGCCGAGGGCGAGCCCGGTGAGCGCTCCGGTGGCGGCGCGCTTGGTGACGGTGGTCGTGGTCATGCGGGGCGTCCTTCCCGAGGGGCGCGGAGCAGGGGCGGGTGCAGGGTGGTGGCGGGGCCCGCGCGGTAGAGCGCGGCCGGTTTGCCGCGGCCCCCGGTGAGGCGGGCGGCGCCGGGGACCGCTTCGACGAAGCCCGGGGTCGCGAGCACCTTGCGGCGGAAGTTGGGCCGGTCCAGGGCCGTGCCCCACACCGTCTCGTAGACCTGTTGCAGCTCGCCGAGCGTGAACTCGGCCGGGCAGAAGGCGGTGGCCAGGCAGGTGTACTCCAGCTTGGCGCCGACGCGCTGCCGGGCGTCGGCCAGGATCCGGTCGTGGTCGAAGGCGAGGTCCACCGCGGCGTCGTACGGCACCCAGCGGGCCTGCGAGGCGTCACCGCCGCCGTGCGGTTCGGGTGGGTCGGGCAGCAGCGCGGCGAACGCGACGGACACCACCCGCATGCGGGGGTCGCGGTCGGGCTCGCTGTAGGTGCGCAGCTGCTCCAGGTGCAGCCCGGTCACGTCCGCGAGGCCGGTCTCCTCGGCCAGCTCGCGCCGGGCCGCCGTCTCCGCCGACTCCTCGGGCAGCAGGAAGCCGCCGGGCAGCGCCCAGCGGCCGGCGTACGGCTCCTGTCCGCGTTCGACGAGCAGCACGTGCAGCGCGTCCGCGCGGAGCGTGAGGACGGCGAGGTCGACGGTGACCGCGAAGGGCTCGAAAGCGTGCCTGTCGTAGCCGCGCATGACCGGCCACCCCCTTAATAGTCACTACGACTATAAAGAGGGTGGCTCAGGCGCACAAGCCCGTACGGCGGTCCAGGCGGTCTAGAGGTCGACCTCCTGCATCAGCATCCCGACCTCCGTGTTGGACAGCCGGCGCAGCCAGCCCGACTTCTGGTCGCCCAGCGTGATCGGGCCGAAGGCGGTGCGCACCAGCTTGTCGACCGGGAAGCCGGCCTCGGCCAGCATCCGGCGGACGATGTGCTTGCGGCCCTCGTGGAGGGTGACCTCGACCAGGTAGTTCTTGCCGGTCTGCTCGACGACGCGGAAGTGGTCCGCGCGCGCGTACCCGTCCTCCAGCTGGATGCCGTCCTTGAGGCGCTTGCCGAGGTCGCGCGGGATCGGGCCCACGATGTGCGCGAGATAGGTCTTCTTCACGCCGTACCGGGGATGGGTCAGGCGGTGTGCCAGCTCGCCGTGGTTGGTGAGCAGGATGACGCCCTCGGTCTCGGTGTCGAGGCGGCCGACGTGGAAGAGGCGGGTCTCGCGGTTCGTGACGTAGTCGCCCAGGCACTGGCGGCCGTCCGGGTCCTCCATGGTGGAGACGACACCGGCGGGCTTGTTGAGCGAGAAGAACTGGTACGACTGCGTGGCGACGGTCAGGCCGTCGACCTTGACCTCGTCCTTCTCCGGGTCGACCCGCTTGCCCTGCTCGAGGACGATCTCGCCGTTGACCTCGACGCGCGCCTGCTCGATCAGCTCCTCGCAGGCCCGCCGGGAGCCGTAGCCCGCGCGCGCGAGGACCTTCTGCAGCCGCTCGCCCTCCTGCTCGGCGCCCGGGAAGGTCTTGGGCAGCTTGACGTCCTTCTTGCCCGCGTACCGCTCCCGGTTGCGCTCCTCGGCCCGCGCCTCGTACTCGCGGGACGTGGCCGGCACCGAGCGCCCCCGCTGCAGGGGCTTCTTCGGCCCGCCCTTGGCACCGCCCCGGGCCGCGGGGCCGCGGCCCGACTTCGGACCGTCCTTCGTGGCGCCGGGCCCCACGTCGTAGCGCCGCTCCTCCGGGCGCGGCTTCCTCGGACGACCGCCCTGCTTGTCGTCGCGGTTGTTCCCGGCGCCGCGGTAGTTACCGCGGCCACCGCCGCTCCCGCCGCGGCCGCCGCTGTTGCCACCACGGCTCCCGCCGTTGTTTCCGCTGCTGTTCCTGCCGCTGCTGCTTCGCATCAAAGTTCCGTCTTGTCGTCTGCGTCCTCGGAATCCGGGGCGTCCGGATCGAACGACGGGACCCCTTCCAGCGTCTCGGACTCGATCGCCGCCGCCTCCGGGAGGAAGGGCGCGAGCTCCGGGAGCTCGTCCAGGCCGCGCAGGCCCATCCGCTCCAGGAAGTAGTTCGTCGTCACGTACAGGATCGCACCTGTTTCGGGTTCCGTGCCCGCCTCCTCGACCAGACCCCGCTGGAGGAGGGTGCGCATCACACCGTCGCAGTTCACACCGCGCACCGCGGAGACGCGGCTGCGGCTGACCGGCTGGCGGTAGGCGACGACGGCGAGGGTCTCCAGGGCGGCCTGGGTGAGGCGGGCGTGCTGACCGTCCAGGACGAAGCCCTCGACGGCGGCCGCGTACTCGGGGCGGCTGTAGAAGCGCCAGCCGCCCGCGATCAGGCGCAGCTCGAAGCCGCGCCCCTGCACGGTGTACTCGTCGGCCAGCTCGCGCAGGGCGTCCGCGACCTGCCGCCGGGGCCGCTGGAGTATCTTCGCGAGGTGCTCCTCGGTCGCGGGCTCGTCCACGACCATGAGAACGGCTTCGAGCGCGGGCTTGAGGGCGAGGGCGGCGACCGCGGCCGGCCCGCCCGGGGCCCCGGTGGTCTCGGTGGTCTCTTCACTCACGCCTTCTGCTCCTCCTTCGGCGCCTCGGGCGGCCGGTCGAACTCGTCGGTCACCACCGGTTCGGTGTCCCCGTCCCCGCCGGTCCAGCGCACCAGCAGGTCGCCGAGCGCGGTCTCCTGGTCCAAGGCGACGGCCTTCTCCCGGTACAGCTCCAGCAGCGCCAGGAAGCGGGCCACGACGGTCAGCGTGTCCTCGGTGTCCTCGACCAGGACCCGGAAGCTGGCCTCGCCCAGCTCCTTCAGCCGCGCGACGACGATCCCGGCCTGCTCCTGCACGCTGACCAGCGGCGCGTGGATGTGCTCCACGTACACCTGCGGCTTGGGCTTGGGCTGCATCGCCTTCACGGCGAGCTTGGCGAAGCCCTCCGGACCGATGCTGATCACGACCTCGGGCAGCAGCTCGGCGTGGTGGGGCTCCAGGCCGACGGTGCGCGGGTAGCGGCGGGCCTCGGCGTCCAGCCGTTCGTTGAAGATCTCCGCGATCTGCTTGTAAGCGCGGTACTGGAGCAGCCGCGCGAAGAGCAGGTCGCGGGCTTCCAGGAGCGCGAGGTCGGCCTCGTCCTCCACCTCGGCGGCGGGCAGCAGCCGGGCCGCCTTGAGGTCGAGCAGCGTGGCCGCGACCACCAGGAACTCGGTCGTCTCGTCGAGGTCCCAGTCCGGGCCCAGCGCGCGGATGTGCGCCATGAACTCGTCGGTCACCTTGGACAGGGCGACCTCGGTGACGTCCAGCTTGTGCTTGGAGATCAACTGGAGGAGCAGGTCGAACGGCCCCTCGAAGTTGGCGAGCCGCACCTTGAAGACGCCGTCGCCCTCGCCGGGCGCGGCCTCGGGGAGGGCGTGCGGCGCCTCCGCGTCCGCCGACGGCCGGGTGTCCTCGCCCGGCGGGGTGCGGGGAAGCCCTGTGTGCCCCGGAGGCGGACCGTCCGGTGTCTGTGCGTCCACGGGCGCTCCAGCGCCCCGCGGGGAGCCGAGGCGGCCTTCAGGAGCGGTCTCCGCCTCGGTCGCGACGGTGGTCCCGGGGTCCGTCCCGGGGCCGGACGGCCCCGTTCCGACGGGCGCCTCTCCGGGCGGCTCGGCCCCCGCGGTCGCACCGGACGCGTCCGGGACCGGCGGCACCGGCCCGGCCGGCCGCTCGCCCGGCCCCCGGCCCAGCGCACGCCGACGGCCGGCGCGGGCGCCGGGGCGGGAGGCGTCGTACGAGGTCATGGCCCCCGCAGGCTACCGCTACCGTCCCCGCAGCCGTCGTACGAGGATGCTGGCGTCCCCCCGGGTCTCCAGGTCGGCGAGGACGACGGCGACGGCCTCGCGGACGATGCGGCCGCGGTCGACGGCCAGTCCGTGCTCGCCCCGGAGCACCAGGCGGGCGTGCTCGAGGTCCATCAGCTCCTCGGCGGAGACGTAGACGGTGATCTTCTCGTCGTGGCGCTCACGGCCGCTGGGCCGGCGTGCGGCGGCCCGGCCGCGCTTGCGGGACTGGGGCTGGGCGGCGGCAGAACCTTCCTGCGCGCCCCCGCCCGCTCCGGCGCCCCGCGCGGAGCGCTCCGCGCCACGGCTGCGCGACTCGCCCGCCGAGCCCTGTTCCGCGTCCGCCGCGGCGTGCTCGGCGCCCTCGCCGTCACCGCCCTGCGCGGGCACCGACTGCGGTGCGTCCTCGGCGGCGGCCTGGTCGCTCTCCCCCGCCGGTGCCGGTACCCGGGCTTCCCCGTTGGCCGGTCGCCGCGGGGAGGACGCCTGGAGCGCCGTTCCCCCTGTCGTACGGAAGAGTTCGTCGGCCCCCGGCAGACTCACTCGGCGTGACACCGGGCGAGCACCTCCCTGGCGAGCTGGCGGTAGGCGGCGGCACCGACGGAGTTGGAGGCGTACGTGGTGATCGGCTCACCGGCGACCGTGGTCTCCGGGAAGCGGACCGTGCGCCCGATGACCGTGTGGTAGACGTGGTCGTCGAACGCCTCGACCACACGTGCGAGCACCTCACGGCTGTGCACCGTGCGCGAGTCGTACATCGTGGCGAGGATGCCGTCGAGCTCCAGGTCGGGGTTGAGCCGCTCCTGGACCTTCTCGATGGTCTCGGTCAGCAGCGCCACACCGCGCAGCGCGAAGAACTCGCACTCCAGCGGCACGATCACCTTGTGCGCGGCCGTCAGGGCGTTCACCGTCAGCAGGCCGAGCGAGGGCTGGCAGTCGATCACGATGAAGTCGTAGTCGTCCATCAGCGGCTTCAGCGCCCGCTGGAGGGTGGACTCGCGCGCGACCTCGCTCACCAGCTGGACCTCGGCCGCCGACAGGTCGATGTTGCTGGGCAGCAGGTCCATGTTGGGGACCGCCGTCTTCAGCAGCACCTCGTCGGCCGCCATGCCCCGCTCCATGAGCAGGTTGTAGACGGTGAGGTCGAGCTCCATCGGGTTGACGCCGAGACCGACCGACAGCGCGCCCTGCGGGTCGAAGTCGACGAGCAGCACCCGGCGCCCGTACTCGGCGAGCGCGGCACCCAGATTGATGGTCGACGTGGTCTTGCCGACGCCGCCCTTCTGGTTGCACATCGCGATGATCTTGGCGGGGCCGTGATCGGTCAGCGGGCCCGGGATCGGGAAGTACGGCAGCGGGCGTCCGGTGGGACCGATGCGCTCACGGCGCTGACGGGCCGCGTCGGGCGCGAGCGTCGCCGCGTACTCGGGATCGGGCTCGTACTCCGCGTCCGGATCGTAGAAGTGCCCCTCGGGCAGTTCGTCGTAGTCGGCGAAGTGGTTGCGGGGCGCGCCACTTCCGTCGCCGGCCATGGCGTTCACGTGTTGGCCATCCATACTCATGTGTGCTGTCTGAGTTGCCTGCGGACTCGGGTGGGCGGCTGCGAAGGTACGTACAGCAACGGAGCCGACAGCCTCGAGACGCCCGGGGCCGTGGGCCCGTGCAGGCATTCCTGGTTGACCACCCCCGGGAGTAAATGTCGACTCATTCACAAGTCGTCTTACCTCCTTGGTGACCAGGGAACTTCTAGACAGGTCAGCGTGGCACCATGCCGACGTTCGGCGACTCTATGGCGTGTCGGCCGTCCGCAGCAACACAATCCGCCGGACCCGGCCCGATGTGTCGGCAATGAAACATCCCTCTGTCAAGGGCGTACGGCCGTCGCACAGCAGGTTTCACCGGTGCGCGAATCGGTTGAAGCGTTACGTTCGAGGCGAGTTGGCCGAGAATCGCAAAGTGACCATACACACACCTGGCCGGACCTTGTCGGGCAAGGTCCGGCCGGGCGTGCGGGGTTGACGGCGACTGTTGACGTATCGCCTTTACCGTTTGGTGACTTAGGCGAGCAGGGTGGCCGGGTCGACAAACTCCATGCCGTGCGCCTCGGCGACCTCGCGGTAAGTCACCTTGCCGTCGTGCGTGTTGAGGCCCTTGGCCAGCGCGGGGTCGCGGCGCAGCGCCTCGACCCAGCCGCGGTCGGCCAGCTCGACGATGTAGGGCAGCGTGGCGTTGGTGAGCGCGTTGGTGGAGGTGTTCGGCACCGCGCCCGGCATGTTGGCGACGCAGTAGAAGACCGAGTTGTGGACCTTGAAGGTCGGCTCGGCGTGCGTGGTCGGGTGGGAGTCCTCGAAGCAGCCGCCCTGGTCGATCGCGATGTCGACAAGAACACTTCCCGGCTTCATGCGGGAGACCAGCTCGTTGGTGACCAGCTTCGGAGCCTTGGCGCCCGGGATGAGCACCGCGCCGATGACCAGGTCGGCGTCGACGACGGCCTTCTCCAGCTCGAAGGAGTTGGACATGACGGCCTTGACCTTGGTGCCGAAGATCTTGTCGGCCTCGCGCAGCTTGTTGATGTCGCGGTCGAGCAGGGTCACGTCGAAGCCCATGCCGACGGCGATCTGGGTGGCGTTCCAGCCGGAGACACCGCCGCCGATGACGACGGCCTTGGCGGGGGTCACACCCGGCACGCCGCCGGGCAGCACGCCGCGGCCGCCGTTGGGGGCCATCAGGTGGTAGGCGCCGACCTGCGGGGCGATACGGCCCGCGACCTCGGACATCGGGGCGAGCAGCGGCAGCGCGCGGTTCGGCAGCTCGACCGTCTCGTAGGCGATGGCGGTGGTGCCGGACTCGATCAGCGCGTCCGTGCACTCCTTGGAGGCGGCCAGGTGCAGGTAGGTGAAGAGCGTCTGGTCCTTGCGGAGGCGGTGGTACTCCTCCGCGACGGGCTCCTTGACCTTCAGCACCAGGTCGGCGGTGGCCCAGACCTCGTCGGCGGTGTCGAGTATCCGCGCGCCGGCGGCGACGTACTCGTCGTTGGGGATCGAGGAGCCCACACCGGCGTCACGCTCGATGACGACCTGGTGACCGTGGCGCACCAGCTCGTGCACGCCGGCGGGGGTGATGGCCACCCGGAACTCGTTGTTCTTGACCTCGCGGGGGATACCGACCTTCACGTCGATCACGGTCCTTGGCTCAGAGGATGGGGCTATAGCTACACATACCCGCGCACACATGGGCACAACGGGAGACACCGCAAGAACGTGCGGCAGAGCCAGTCTAATGAAGGTGTTCCCGCTGTCTAGCCTTTCAAAGCATCAATCTTCAGACCCGACGCTGCGGATTTCGCAGGCTTCGGCGGGATCTTCCCTCAACATGCGATCTGCTGCGCCCCGCTGCAGCCCGGCAGCCGTCGGGTCGCCGAGCCGGTCGAGCGTGTCGGCCAGCCGCAGGTGCAGTGCCGCCTGGAGCCGGACGTCCTCGGCCCGGCGGGCCCACTCGACGGCCTCCTGGCAGGTGCGCAGCGACTCCTCGGGGCGTCCGGCGTACTCCTGGACGCGGGCCAGCTCGCTCAATGCCCGCGCGTGGGCGGCCACATCGCCGGTCCTGCGGTACCCGGCGACCGCGGCTCGCCAGCCCCGCAGCGCCTCGCCGTAGCGGCCCGCGTAGGTGTGGGCGGTGGCGAGGCGGCCGTACACCCGGGCGGCGTCGGCGCGCTCGTCGCGGGCCAGGCGCTGGGCGAGGGCGCGGCCGAACCAGTCGGCGGCCCGGTCGTAGTCCCCCAGCTCGAGATGGGCTCCGCCTACGGATTCCATCGCGCGGGCGGTCGCGTACGGGTCGTCCGCCTCGCGTCCGGCGTCGAGCGCGGCCCGGTAGCGCACCAGGGCCTCGGTGGTGCGGCCGGTGCGGGCGTCCAGGTCGGCGAGGTTGAGCAGGGCCGCAGCCTGCTCACGGGGCAGTTCGCGGCGCTCGGCCACATCGAGGACGAGGCGGTGGATGCCGTACAGGTCGGGTGCGGCGGCCTGGGTGCCGAAGTGGGCGACCATGGCCCGCACCAGCTGGGACATCAGCCGGCGGGCGAGAGTGTCCAGCTCCCCGTCGGCGACCGCCAGCCGGGCCGCGGCCAGGAGGGCGGGCCGGCGGGCGCGCAGCCAGTCGGCGGCGGCCCTCGGGGTGGGGAAGCGCAGGGCGCGCGGCATGTCCAGGAGCTTCTCGCGGGCCTGCGGGCTGTCGGTCTCGGTGACCGCCCGGCAGGACTGGAGCAGGCGCACCGTCCGCTCCAGCATCCGGGCGCGGGCGAGCTGGAGCTCGGCGGGCCGGTCGTGCGTCTCGGCGAGGGCGCGCAGCCGGTCGTGCAGGCACCCCGGCACCTCGTACTCGGGCAGCGGCGAGTCGACCGCGCGCAGCATGCCGAGGGCCACGAAGTCGTCCAGGGTGGTGCGGGCGCCGTTCACCGAGCAGCCGGCGAGCGCGGAGGCGGTGTGCGGGTCGACCATCCCGGCGGGGGCGAGGGAGAGCAGTCGCAGTATCCGGGCGGCGGGGCTCGGCAGCGCCGCGTAGGCGACCCGGAAGACCCGGCTCAGCGGCGTGCCCTCACCGTCCTCCGCGCGGACGTGCTTGGCGAGGTCGGCGACGGCCGCCTGGGGCCGGGCGGCGAGCCAGCCGCCGGCCAGCGTCAGTGCGGCCGGCTGGGACTGGCACGCCTCGACCAGTTGCTCGGCGGCCCGGGGGTCGACGGTGATGCGCACCGACCCGGTGTACCGGGACAGCAGCTCCACCGCCGACTTGGTGTCCAGGCCGCCCAGCGTGCACGGGCGGACGTCCGCGATGCCGGTCAGCGGGCCCTGGGCGACGACGACGGCCAGGCATTCCGGGGTGTCCGGCAGCAGGGCGTCGACCTGCTCGGCGTCGGCCGCGTCGTCGAGCAGGAGCAGGACCCTGCGGTCGGCGAGGGCGGTGCGCAGGGCCTCGGTGAGGTCGTCCTCGTCGGCTCCGGGCGGGGTGGCGCACTCCAGATCGGTGAGCAGTTCCCGGGCGATCCGTGCCACCGGCACGCGGGTGCCGTCCGGCTCGCTCAGCCGGGCGCGCAGCACGCCGTCGGGGTAGGCGTCCGCGACCTGGGCGGCCAGTTCCTCGGCGAGGGCGGTGCGGCCGGAGCCGGGCCGGCCCGCGATGAGCAGCACGCGCGCGCGGGGGGCCTTGCGGCCGGAGAGGGTGTCCAGACCGGCGCGCTCGATGTCGGCGCGCAGCTCCTTCAACTCCCGGGTGCGGCCCAGGAACCGATTCTCCTCAGCAGGGTCCTCCGACAGCCGTACGCCGTCCGTGTCCACCGCCTGATCCGTCACGGGCCACACTCCCGATCCACCGCACACCGGCGCCCGCCGGAACCCCGGTTCGGGCGTTTCCCGAGCCTAGTTCACGCGTTGCGGCGTTCCCGGCGGAGCAGGGCGGGCACGTCCCCCGATCGGATCAACCGATGGTCACACCAGTGCAGCCCCCGGAGTTCTCAGGCCTCGAACGGGCGCGCCGGCCACGGTGCCTCGGCCGGACGGAGCGTGTCGAGACCGTCGCCCTGCTCCGCGGCCACCAGCGAGAGGACGCCCACGACCAGGCAGTTGTTGTGCAGGTCGCCGGCGAGCACGCCCCGGACCAGGTCCGCGACGGGCACCCGCGCCAGCTCCATGTCGGCCTCTTCGTCCTCGACCTCGAAGCGCTCGCCCTCGGCCTCGGAGAGGCCTCGGGCGAGGAAGATCCGCACGGCCTCGTCGCAGCCGCCGGGGGTGGTGTAGACGTCGGTCAGCACCCGCCAGTCCTCGGCCTTGACGTGCGCCTCCTCGTACAGCTCCCGCTGGGCGGCGTGCAGCGGGTTCTCGCCGGGGACGTCGAGCAGGCCGGCCGGGATCTCCCACAGCTTCTCTCGCACCGGGTGCCGGTACTGCCGGAGGACGATGACCCGTCCCTCGTCGTCCAGGGCGAGGACGGCCACGGAGCCCGGGTGGACCTGGTAGTCGCGGGAGGCGACGGAGCCGTCGGGCATGACGACCTCGTCCGTGCGCACGGAGGTCTTCTTGCCCCGGAAGGGGGTCTCGGTCCGCCGGACCTCCCACTCCTCGTGGCTGTCCTTGATCGTGCTGCCCGCCATGCTGACCTGCCCTTCCAGACGTACGCGAAAAGCCGGGGCCCGCGCCGTCGAGTGCGCGTGCCCCGGCCACCGTACAACCGGTGTGTTACTTCGACGTCTTCCGCTCGACCGCGGCCTTGACCAGCCCGGCGAAGAGCGGGTGCGGGCGGGTCGGGCGCGAGCGCAGCTCCGGGTGCGCCTGCGTGGCGACCAGGTAGGGGTGGACGTCGCGCGGGTACTCGACGTACTCGACGAGCTTGCCGTCCGGGGAGGTGCCCGAGAAGAGGATGCCGGCCTTCTTCTCCAGCTCCGCGCGGTAGGCGTTGTTCACCTCGTAGCGGTGGCGGTGCCGCTCCTCGACGTACTCCTTGCCGTCGTACACCTCGCGCACGATCGAGCCCTCGGCCAGCTTGGCCGGGTACATGCCCAGGCGCATGGTGCCGCCCATGTCGCCCTCGCCGGCCACGATGTCCAGCTGCTCGGCCATGGTGGAGACGACGGGGTGGGCGGTGGCGGGGTCGAACTCGGTGGAGTTGGCGTCCTCGATGCCGGCCAGGTTGCGCGCGGCCTCGACCACGATGCACTGCAGGCCCAGGCACAGGCCCAGCAGCGGGATCTTGTTCTCGCGGGCGTACTTGATCGCGCCGACCTTGCCGGTCACCCCGCGCTCGCCGAAGCCGCCCGGGATGCAGATCGCGTCGACGTCACCGAGCTGCGCCTTGGCGCCGGCCGGGGTCTTGCAGTCGTCGGACGTGACCCACTTGATCTTCACGCGGGCCCGGTTGGCGAAGCCGCCGGCCCGCAGGGCCTCGGTGACCGAGAGGTAGGCGTCGGGCAGGTCGATGTACTTGCCGACCAGAGCCATGGTGATCTCGTGCGCGGGCTTGTGGACGCGGTCGAGCAGGTCGTCCCAGGTCGTCCAGTCCACGTCGCGGAACGGCAGGTCCAGCTTGCGGACGACGTAGGCGTCCAGGCCCTCGGCGTGCACGACCTTCGGGATGTCGTAGATCGAGCGGGCGTCGGGGCAGGCCACCACGGCGGCCTCGTCGACGTCGCACATCAGGGAGATCTTGCGCTTGATCGCCGTGGGTACCTCACGGTCGCAGCGCAGGACGATGGCGTCCGGCTGGATGCCGATGTTGCGCAGCGCGGCGACGCTGTGCTGGGTGGGCTTGGTCTTCAGCTCGCCCGAGGGACCGATGTAGGGCAGGAGCGAGATGTGCACCACGAAGACGTTGTCCCGGCCGACCTCGTGCCGGACCTGGCGGACGGTCTCGAGGAACGGCAGCGACTCGATGTCGCCGACGGTGCCGCCGACCTCGGTGATCACGACGTCGACCTCGTCCGTCGCCATGCGGCGGATGCGGTGCTTGATCTCGTTGGTGATGTGCGGGATGACCTGCACGGTGTCGCCGAGGTACTCGCCGCGCCGCTCCTTGGCGATCACCGTGGAGTAGACCTGGCCTGTAGTGACATTGGCGGAGCCGTCCAGGTCGCGGTCGAGGAAGCGCTCGTAGTGTCCGATGTCCAGGTCGGTCTCGGCGCCGTCGTTGGTGACGAACACCTCACCGTGCTGGAAGGGGTTCATCGTGCCAGGGTCGACATTGAGGTACGGGTCGAGCTTCTGCATCACGACGCGCAGACCCCGTGCCTTGAGCAGCATGCCGAGGCTGGAGGCGGTCAGCCCCTTGCCGAGCGAGGAGGCGACACCCCCGGTGACGAAGATGTGCTTGGTCGTCGAAGATTTGGGCGGCATGGCCAAGAGGGGGCTCCCGTGGTCGCGGTCTGGGGTGCGGTGCGTTCGTCGTCCGACCCGGTCGAACCGGGTTGTCGTCGGCGGCGCCGTCGCTGCGGTTCCGGGGTTCTTCTCCCACCGGTCCACGGGCTACCAGCGTATCAGCGCCGCGGGGCGATGGCTTCCGGCCACCCTCCGCGCACATCCCGTCACCCAGGAGCGCGGCTCACCGATTCCTCACCCGGTGGTCACCCGTTCGGCGGACCCGCGTTGTCCGGAGCGGCACACAGATCATCTACGTGCGTCGTATCCTGCTCGGACGTTCGCTGCCGAGCCCGCCCGGCGACACGGCACCACCCCTCGCCCGTCAGCACCGGAACAACGAGAGCTCGTCAGTTCGTTGAGCAACAATTGTCGTTCGTGGCACAGCGTTTGGCTTCACGGCCGGACGGCTGCTTTGCTTCATGGCTCAACGACACATGACTCACCCCTGACCCCCCTTGACCGCACTAGCGACCGCCCCCATGCGGGGTGACGTGGCCGTTCGACTGGAGTTGCACGTGGCCGGGCGCATCGAAGACTACGCACTCATCGGAGACATGCAGACCGCCGCACTGGTCTGCCGGGACGGCACAGTCGACTGGCTGTGCCTGCCCCGCTTCGACTCGCATGCCATCTTCGCCGGTCTGCTGGGAACCGGGGAGCACGGATTCTGGCGGATGGGCCCGGCCTACGCCCCCGGCGCGGAGCCCCCGACCGCGGCCCGCCGGAGCTACCGCGGCGACTCGCTGATCCTGGAGTCCGAGTGGGACACCCCGCGCGGCACGGTGAGGGTGACCGATTTCATGCCGCCCCGCGACGGCGCGCCCCAGCTGATCCGCATCGTGGAGGGCGTCTCCGGCCGGGTGCCGATGCGCTCGGAGCTCAGGATGCGGTTCAGCTACGGCCGGGTGGTCCCGTGGGTGCACAAGCACGAGGGCCGCACGGTGGCCGTCGCGGGCCCCGACTCCGTGTGGTTCGACACAGAGGCGGAGACCTACGGCAAGGCGCTCACCACGTACGCGGACTTCACGGTCGCGCCGGGTGACCGGATCGCGTTCACCATCTCGTGGGAGCCCTCGCACAAGGAGCCCCCGCCGCTGCCCGAGCCCGAGCAGTCCCTGGAGGCCACCGAGGACTTCTGGCGCGACTGGGTCGAGCACTGCACGTACCACGGGCCCTACCGGGAGGCCGTGGTCCGCTCCCTGATCACGCTGAAGGCCCTGACGTACGCCCCCACCGGCGGCATCGTCGCGGCGCCCACCACCTCCCTGCCGGAGGACATCGGCGGCGTCCGCAACTGGGACTACCGCTACACCTGGCTGCGCGACGCGGCGATCACCCTGTCCTCGCTGCTGCGCACCGGCTACCGCGAGGAGGCCCGCGCCTGGCGCGAGTGGCTGCTGCGGGCGGTCGCCGGCGACCCGGAGAACCTGCAGATCATGTACGGCATCGCCGGCGAGCGCGAGCTGGGCGAGGCGGAGCTGGACTGGCTGCCCGGCTACGAGGGCTCCACCCCGGTCCGGGTCGGCAACGGCGCCGCCCACCAGCTCCAGCTCGACGTCTACGGCGAGGTCACCGAGGCCCTCCACCTGGGCCACATGACCGGCCTGGCCCGCAACGACTACGCCTCCGTGCTCCAGCTCAAGCTGATCCGCTACCTGGAGGACCACTGGCAGGAGCCGGACGAGGGCATCTGGGAGGTGCGCGGCCCGCGCCGCCACTTCGTGCACTCCAAGGTGATGGCCTGGGTCGCCGTCGACCGCACCATCAAGCTGATCGAGTCCGGCGACGCCGACGGCCCCCTGGAGCGCTGGAAGCAGCTGCGCGACGACATCCACCGGGACGTGTGCGAGAAGGGCTACGACAAGGAACGCAACACCTTCACGCAGTCCTACGGCTCCCAGGAGCTGGACGCGTCGCTGCTGCTGATCCCGCAGATGGGCTTCCTGCCGCCGGACGACAAGCGGGTCATCGGCACCATCGAGGCCATCCAGCGTGAGCTGTCCACGTCGGACGGCTTCATCCTGCGCTACCCGACGGAGGGCGGCGACGAGGGCGTGGACGGCCTGCCGGGTGACGAGGGCGCCTTCCTGGCCTGCTCGTTCTGGATGGCCGACGACCTGGCGATGATCGGCCGCGTGGACGAGGCGCGCAAGCTCTTCGAGAAGCTCCTCTCCCTGCGCAACGACCTGGGCCTGCTGGCCGAGGAATGGGACCCCCGCCTCCAGCGCCAGGTGGGCAACTTCCCCCAGGCCTTCAGCCACGTGCCGCTGATCGACACGGCCCTGCGGCTGACGGCGAGCGGGGCGTACGGGGGCTAGCGGACCGTACGGAGACTGACGAACGACTGCCCGCGCCCCCTTGGCCGCGGGCAGTCGCCGTACCTGCCGCGGCCGCGGGCAGTCGCCCTACCCGCCGCAGCCGCAGGCAGTCGTGCCGCTGGGGCGGCACGGGTGGGCGCAGCGGCACCCCGCAACGCCGGGCCGCGACACCCGCCCTGCGCCCACACGGACGCTGGGCACCGGACGCCGGGCACCGGGCGCCGGGCACCGAGCACGCACCGGGCACGCACCGGGCACCCACGATGCACCGCCCGCCCAAGAGGTACCGTCCGCTCCATGAACACCGCCGCACCCCCGCCCACGGGCATCACCGTGCAGCGCGCCCTGGAACTCCCCGGCCTCCGCAGCGGCCTCCCGGAGATCCTCGCCGGCGCCGACCGCCTGCACCGCACCGTCCGCTGGGTGCACGCCGGCGAGGTGCCCAACATCGCTTCCCTCCTCAAGGGCGGCGAGCTCCTCCTCACCACCGGATACGGCCTCGGCACCCGCCCCGCCGAGCAGCGCGCCTTCGTCCGCACCCTCGCGGAACGCGGCATCGCGGCCCTGGTCGTGGAACTCGGCCCGCGTTTCGCACGCCTGCCCTCCGCCCTCGTGGACACCGCCCGCACGGCCGGTCTGCCGCTGGTGCAGCTGCACCGCGAGGTGCCGTTCGTGACGGTCACCGAGGAGATCCACACCGAGATCGTCAACGGCCACTACGCCCTCCTCCAGCGCGCCGAGGAGGTGCACCGCCGCTGCACGGACGCCCTGCTGGGCGGCGGTGGAGTCCCCCAGGTGCTCGGCATCCTCGCCGACTTCGGCGACAACCCGGTCTTCCTGGAGACCACCGACGGCCGCCTGCTGTACGCCGCCGGCTCCGGCCCCGAGGGCGCCGATCCGCTCCAGGTGTGGGAGGGCCTGCGCGGCCCGCACAAGGACGCCCCGCCCCCGGCGGGCTCGGTGCTGGTGGACGTGCCCGGCGGCGGCACGGGCACGGGCCCCGGCACCGGCTCCGTACGCGCCCGGCTCGTCCTGCTCCCCGTGCGGTCCCCCTTGGCGCAGGTGCACCGGATGGCCGCGGAGCGGGCGGCCGGCATCCTCGCCGTGGTGCTGATGCAGGCGCGGCAGGAGGAGGAGCTCGCGGCTCGCGGGCGCGGCGACTTCCTCACCGACCTCGCCGAGGGCCGGATCACGGCGGAGGACGCCCCGGCGCAGGCCCGCGTCCTCGGCTTCAAGCCCGGCGCCGGCCCCCTGCTCCCCGTGGTGATGCGCCTCGGCGACGCCCTGTCCCCCGCGGGGGGCGGCTGGGCGGTGCTGGCGCGGGCGGTCGCCGAGGAGCTGGCGTCGGTCGGGGTGCCGGTCCTGCTGGGCGTACGTCCGGTGGAGGGCCGGGTGCCGCTGCTGCTGTGCCTGCGCTCGGAGTCGGAGCGGGCGGCGGTCGCGGACCGGGTCGCGGCGGCGCTGCGGGCGGGCGTGGAGCGGGCCGGGATGCAGCGGCCGGGAGCGCAGCCGCCCGTGGTGGTCGTCGGGGTGGCCGGAGGCTGGGCGGCGGCGTCGGCGGGCCTCAGGCACGCGGCGGAGACGGCGACCGCCGCACAGGGGCTCACCGACCGGCCCTGGTACGACGCCCGGCGCCTCGACATCGACCTGCTGCTGTGGCGGCTGCGCGACCACCCGGACCTCGCGGCGTTCGTGGACCGGGCCATCGGGCCGCTGCGCGACCACGACGACCGCTCCAAGCCGCCCCTGCTGCCCACGCTCCAGACGTACCTGGCCCACGCGGGCCGCAAGGCGGAGACGGCGCGCGAGCTGCACCTCAACCGGCAGACCCTCTACAACCGGCTGGCGCGGATCGGGGAGTTGCTCGGCACGGACCTCGACGACCCGCAGACGGTCCTGGCGTTGAGCCTGGCCCTGCGCGCCCGCCGGCACGTGCCGTGACCGGTTCCCTCAGAGCAGCGGCGTGGGCTGCGTCAACTCGTCGTAGACACTGAGCACCTGGGCGACGGTCTCGTCCTCCGTCGGCCAGGTGGCCGCCTGCCGTGCGCCCTCGTCCCGCAGTTCCTCGCACCGTCCGGGATCGGCGAGCAACTGCACCACGGCGTCCGCGAGGGCCTCCGCGTCCCCGTCCGGGACGAGTTCGGCGGCCTCGCCGACGAGTTCGGGGATGCCGCCCACGTCGCTCGCGACGAGCGGCACGCGCGCGTGCAGGGCCTCCTGGGCAAGGACGGAACGGGCCTCCCGGCGGCTCGGCAGCAGCACGAGGTCGGCCGCCGCCAACAGATCGGTGACGTCGTCACGGCTGCCGATGAGCACCACCGGCAGTCCCTCGTCCTCGATCCGCCGCAGCAACTCCGCGCGCAGCGGGCCCTCCCCGGCGACGACGACCAGTGGGACCGGGTCGAGGCGGCACCACGCGCGCGCGGCGTCCAGCAGGACGTCGTAGCCCCGGTGCTGCTCCAGGGAGCCGACGGCGATGAGCAACGGGCGGCCGACGGCGCCGAGTTCGGCCCGGACCTTCGGACGTTTCCCCTCCGGGTCGTCGGACTCGCCCGGTCGGCAGGGCCGGGCGGGGAGCGCGACGGGTCCGAGCCGGGCGTCGCGTGCGCCCGTCCGGCGCGCGCCGTCGACCAGCTCCGAGGTGGCTCCGAGGACGACGGTGGCGGCCTTCATCACCCGCCGCTCCAGCACGCGCAGCAAGTGGGCACGGGCTCCTTCGGCATGAACCCGGTCGTGCCAGGTCACGACGAGCGGCGTGCGGACCCGCCGCCCGCCGAGGGCGAGCGCGGCGCGGAAGGAGGCGTGCAGGCCGTGCGCGTGCACCAGATCGGCGTCCGCGCACACCGCCCGCAGCGCGGCCACGGAGACCGGGTCGCTGCTGCGCGGTACCTGCACGTGGTCGGCTCCGGTGCCGGTGAAGTCGTAGGTGCGTTCCGCATCGTCGGGGGCGCACACCGTCACTTTCACGCCCCGTGCGACGAGCCCCGCGGCCAGGGAGCGCACGTGCGCGCCACTGACGGCGTTGCCGCCGCCCAGCACCTGCACGGTGCGCAGCTGCGACTGACCGTGCGGTGCGGGGCTGCTCACGGGGGTCACCTGGCCGGGGCTCCTGGTTCGGCGGGGACGGTCACGAAGAACGTACAGAACGATGGTGCGGGCAGGGTGCGCCGCGCGCTTGCCCGGGCGTCACTCCGTCAAGGATGCCAGGCCGTACGGGTGTTCCGGGAACGACGGCCGTCGCGAGTGGGCGACCGTCCGGGCAACGGGACGGGTCCGGTTCACTCACCCGAGTGAACGTGCCGCTTCGCTCACCCGCTCGCCGCACACGGCCGCGGCCACCAGCGCGACGGCGTGCGCGGCGAGCCCCGCCCGGCCGTTCCCGGCCACCACCGCGGCGCCCAGGGCCGCGCCCAGCGCGTGCGCTCCCGTGTCACCGAGCATGGTGCGCTCGGCGAGGTCGTCCGGCAGTACGGCCGCGGCGGCGCCCATGGCGACGGCGGCCGTTTCCGCTCCGGGCCCCTCGCGCAGCAGCCCCGGCGCGCCGAGCGCGAGGACGGCGGCCCCGGCCCGTCCGGGGCGCACGTCCACGAGGTTGACGAAGTGCGCGGCCCCGGCGATGACAGCGCCCGCGAGCACCTTGTCCAGCGGTCGTTCCTTCAGTACGGCGCCGGCGGCGAGCCCGGCCGCGGAGATGCCGAACAACTTCACCGCCCCGCTGGTGACCTCACCGTTCCGCAGCGCCGCCAGATGCGCCCGGAACCCGCGCCGGGAGTCCCCGGCGCCCACCACGTCGTCGTAGGCGCCACAGGCCCCCGCGGCGAGCACCGCGAGGCCGACGGCGGGCCGCACCCGCGCCGTCCCCACGGCGGCCGCCAGGGCGGACGCGGGCCCGGCGCAGAGATCCACGGTCCGCCCGGCGTGGTTCTTCCGCTCCCAGCGTTCCCGGCCGCCCGGCGCCACGGCACGCAGCGCGGTGACGCCGCCTCGCGCGAGGACGGCGGCGAGGACCATGGAGGAGCAGGAGCCGGTCCGGCGGACACGCTTGATCATCGGGCCACCCTACGGGACCCCGACCGCCGTCCTGCCCCGGACGTCCACGCGCCACCGGGCGTCCGAGCCTGCCCGGACGGGAACCGCGACGTCCGGGGCAGCGCCCCTGACCTCGACCCCCGACGACGATCCGGGGCCTTCCGCGACCCCGCACCCCGACGCCCCAGCAGTGGCGATGCCCGGACAACGGCGACCCTGCGGCCACCGCGCCCACCGACTCGCCGGACGCCGCCGGACGCCGCCGGACGCCGCCGGACGCCGCCGGACGCCGCCGGGCCGGCCTACGCGTCCGACCGCGCCGTCTCGAGCAGTTCCTCGGCGTGGGCCCGGGCCGTCTCCGAGTCCTCCTGACCTGCCAGCATCCGGGACAGCTCCCGGATCCGCTCCTCGCCCTCCAGCACCTTCACGCCGGACCGGGTCACCGAACCGTCGTTCGTCTTCTCCACCAGCAGCTGCCGGTCGGCGAACGCGGCCACCTGCGGCAGATGCGTGACGACCACGACCTGCGCGCTCTTCGCGAGCCGCGCCAGACGCCGCCCGATCTCCACCGCCGCCTTGCCGCCGACCCCGGCGTCGACCTCGTCGAAGAGGTACGTCGGGACCGGGTCGGTGCCCGCGAAGACGACCTCCACCGCCAGCATCACGCGCGACAGCTCACCGCCGGACGCGCCCTTGGCGATCGGCCGCGGCGGCGCCCCCGGGTGCGGGGCGAGCAGCAGCTCGACCTCGTCGACGCCCGACGGCCCGTACGCGACCGTGCGCCCGCCGACCTCCACACCCTCGGGGTCCTCGGTCTGCCGGATCGCGAACGACACGCGCGCGTGGGGCATGGCCAGCGAGGCCAGTTCGGCGGTCACGGCGGCGGCGAACCGCTCGGCGGCCTCCGTCCGCGCGTCCGTCAGCGCCTGCGCCAGCCCGCCCAGCTCCGACCTGAGCGCGTCCCGCTCGGCGGTCAGCTCGCCGATCCGCTCGTCGTCGCCGTCCAGCTCCGTCAGCCGCGCGGCGCTCTGCTCGGCCCAGGCCAGCACGGCAGCGACGTCCTCGCCGTACTTCCGGGTCAGCGCGGTGAGCGCGGCCCGCCGCTCCTCCACCGCCGCCAGCCGCAGCGGGTCGGCGTCCAGGTCGTCGGCGTACCCGGCCAGCTCCCCGGCCACGTCCCGCAGCAGGATGCCGACCTCGCCGATCCGCTCGGCGAGCGCCGCCAGCGCCGGGTCGTGCGACCGTACGGCGTCCAGGGCGCGCTGCGCCCCCGCGACGAGCGTGGACGCGTCGACGCCCTCGGGATCCTCCGGGTTGCCCGCCAGCGCGGCGTGCGCGGCCGTGGCGGCCGACGCGAGCGCCTCGGCGTGGCCCAGCCGCTCCGCCTCCTCCGCCAGCTCCACGTCCTCGCCGGCGCGCGGCTCGACCGCGGCGACCTCGTCGAGGCCGTAGCGCAGCAGGTCGGCCTCCTGGGCACGCTCGCGGGCGCGGGTGGTGATCTCCTCCAGCTCACGGACGACGGCCCGCAGCCGCCGGTAGGCCTCGGCGTACTTGGCGAGCGGCCCGGCGACCGCGTCACCCGCGTACCGGTCCAGGGCCTGCCGCTGGCGGGTCAGTTTGAGCAGCCCCTGCTGGTCGGTCTGCCCGTGCACCGCCACCAGGTCGTCGGCCAGCTCGGCGAGCATCCCCACCGGCACCGACCGGCCGCCCAGGTGGGCGCGCGAGCGGCCCTCGGCGGAAACGGTACGGCTGATCAACAGCGCCCCGTCGTCCAGCTCGGCCCCGGCCTCCTCGGCCCGCACGGCCACCGCCGCGTCCTCGGGCACGGCGATCCGTCCCTCGACGACGGCGTTCTTGGCCCCGATCCGCACCAGCGCCGCGTCCGCGCGTCCGCCCAGGAGCAGCCCGAGGCTGGTGACCACCATGGTCTTGCCCGCACCCGTCTCACCGGTGACAGCGGTGAAGCCGGGCGACAGCTCGACCACGGCGTCGTCGATGACTCCCAGCGACCGTATCCGCATCTCCTCAAGCACGCACCGACCATACGAGGTTTCGCCCGCGGTGTGCGACGCCACCCCACCCGACCGTGGCAGCCACAGGCCGTCACCTGCGGGCGGGTCGCTCGTTGCGCGAGTATCGCTCCCCGCTGCCGCGGGGATGGTCCGGCCGTATCCGCACTCGACGAGTTCCGGACACGTTGCTCCCCGCAAACGCGTGGATCCGGGCGCGGCACCGGGTCAGGCCTAGTGCGGCGCCCCGCGCCACCCGGACACAGGCAGAGCGAACTTCGCCACCAGCCGGTCGGTGAACGACGCGTGGTGCAGCCGGGCCAACCGCACCGGCACCGCACCCCGCCGCACCTCCACCCGCGCCCCCGGCGGCAGCTCCACCGTCCGCCGACCGTCGCACCACAGAACCCCCGGCGGAATGTGCGGCAGCACCTCCACCGCCAGCACCGAGTCCGGCGAGGTCACCAAGGGCTTCGCGAACAGCGCGTGCGCGCTGATCGGCACCATCAGCAGCGCCTCCACCTCGGGCCACACCACCGGCCCCCCGGCAGAGAAGGCGTACGCCGTCGAGCCGGTCGGCGTCGACAGCACGATGCCGTCGCAGCCGAACCCGGTCACCGGCCGCCCGTCGATCTCCAGCACGACTTCCAGCAGCTTCTCGGCACCGGCCTTCTGCACGGCCGCCTCGTTCAGCGCCCAGTCGGTGTGCACGATGTCACCGTTGCGGTGCACGACGACGTCGACGGTCATCCGCTCCTCGACCTCGTACGCCCGGTTCACCACCCGGTCGACGACCTTGTCCAGGTCGTCGCGCTCGGCCTCCGCGAGGAACCCGACCCGGCCCAGGTTGACGCCGAGCATCGGCACCCCGGACGCGCGGGCGAACTCGGCGCCGCGCAGCAGCGTCCCGTCACCGCCGAGCACGATGAGCAGCTCGCACCCGTCGAGGCACTGCGGGGTGGCCTCCCCGACCAGGTCCACCTCGGCCGGCAGCGGCAGGTCGCGCGCCTCGGCCTCCAGGACGCGCACGCCGAGCCCGGCGTGCAGCAACCCCTTGACCACCAGCTCCGCGCTGCGGATCGCCGCGGGACGCCCGGTGTGGGCGAGCAGGAAAACAGTACGCGCTCGGTTCTGTGTCAACTCGGCCCCTCCGCCACTGCACGGTCAACGTCGGCCGGGTCCAGTTCACCGGCCCCGGCCCGCAGCCACAGAAAGTACTCGACGTTCCCGGAGGGACCGGGCAGCGGACTGGCGGTGACCCCCTTCACCCCGAGTCCCAGGTCCCAGGCCTTGTGGGCGACCCCCCGCACGGCCTCGGCCCGCAGCTGCGCACTGCGTACCACTCCCCCGCTGCCCAGCCGCTCCTTGCCCACCTCGAACTGCGGCTTCACCATCATCACCAGGTCAGCGTCCGGACGGGTGCACCGCACCAGGGCGGGCAGTACCAGTCCGAGCGGGATGAAGGACAGATCCCCCACCACAAGGTCCACGGGCTCCCCATCGATCGCTTCCGGCGTCAACTCGCGTACGTTCGTACGGTCCTTGACGGTGACGCGTTCATCCTGCCGGAGCGACCAGGCGAGCTGTCCGTACCCGACGTCGACGGCGACGACGTGCGCGGCGCCCGCCCGCAGCAGCACGTCGGTGAAGCCCCCGGTGGACGCGCCGGCGTCCAGTGCGCGCCGCCCCTCGACGACGAGGCCCTGCGGCCCGAACGCCGCGAGGGCACCGGCCAGCTTGTGGCCGCCGCGCGAGACGTAGTCGGGGTCGCTGTCGTCGGCCGTGACCACGATCGCGGCGGCGGTCTCCACCTGCGTGGCCGGCTTGGTCGCCACGGTCTTGCCGACGGAGACCCGCCCGGCGGCGATCAGCTGGCTGGCGTGCTCGCGCGAGCGCGCCAGCTTCCGGCGGACCAGCTCCGCGTCGAGACGGCGGCGTGCGACTCCTGCCACGTTCGGTTCAGCTCCTGTTTTCGTACGGCGATGGCGGGACCGGAGGTCCCGGGCGGGCGTCGAGCGCGGTCAGCGCGTCGCGCAGCCCCCGGTGTACATCCTCGTACACCTCGACATGTCCGTCCGTGGTCAGGTGGTCGGCGTCGGCCAGCCGGGCCAGCCGGGCGTCCACCTCGGCGTTCCCGGTGGGGGTGCGCGGGACGTCGAGGGGGGCGGGGGCGGCGGGGTCGTGCTCCGGCGCGTGCGCCTCGACCGCTTCCCCGCCGGTCTCCTGTGCCTCCGGCTCCGGTACTGCGTCGCTCATGCCCCGACGCTACCGCGTACCGCTGGGGTACGGTCGGTCCCGATGGCGACGACTGAGGAGTGCCGCGCCGCACTCGAGAAGCTCTCGGACAACATGGGCGACGCCGAAGGGGACGTGCGGGCCGCCGCCGAGCTGGACCGCTCGGTGAGCTGCCACATCACCGACCTGGACGTCACCTTCGCCGGACGCATGGCGGACGGCCGGATCGACGTGCGCGAGACCCTGGAGGGGCCGCCGCGCGAGAAGGCCGAGATCAGGCTGGCGATGACCGGCGACGACCTGGTGGCCCTGGTCGACGGCGAGCTGAACTTCGCCAAGGCCTGGGGTTCGGGCCGGGTGAAGCTGGAGGCGGGCCTGCGCGACCTGTTCCGCCTCAGGAAGCTTCTGTAGCCGCCACCTTCTCGCGCTCGGCGGCACCACCGCCGCGTGCCTTGCGCGCGGCCGGCACCACCAGTGGCGTGCCCGTCTCCGGGTCTTCGATGACCTGGCAGCGCAGCCCGAAGACCCGCTCGACCAGGTCGGCGGTGACGATGTCCTTCGGCGCGCCCTCGGCGATGACCTCCCCGCCGCGCAGGGCGATGAGGTGGGTGGCGTACCGGGCGGCGTGGTTGAGGTCGTGGAGGACGGCCACGAGCGTGCGGCCCTGCTCCTCGTGCAGCTCCGCGCACAGGTCGAGCACGTCGATCTGGTGCTGGATGTCCAGGTACGTCGTCGGCTCGTCGAGCAGCAGCAGCGGGGTCTGCTGGGCGAGCGCCATGGCGATCCACACGCGCTGGCGCTGCCCGCCGGAGAGTTCGTCGACGTAGCGGTCGGCCAGCTCCGAGATGCCGGTCTGGGCCATCGACTCCTGGACGACGCGCTCGTCCTCGGTCGACCACTGGCGCAGGATGCCCTGGTGCGGGTACCGGCCCCGGCCGACGAGGTCCCCGACGGTGATGCCGTCGGGCGCGATGGACGACTGGGGCAGCAGGCCGAGGGTCCGCGCGACCTGCTTGGCGGGCATCGACTGGATGACCGAGCCGTCGAGGAGCACCCGGCCCCGGGTGGGCTTGAGCATCCGCGACAGGGCCCGCAGCAGGGTGGACTTGCCGCACGCGTTCGGGCCGACGATCACGGTGAAGGAGTTGTCGGGTATCTCCACCGACAGCTTCTCCGCGATGACCCGCTGGTCGTAGGCGAGGGTGACGTTCTCGGCGGTCAGGCGGTTCACGTTGCTCCTTTGGTTGTTCAGCCCGCTGCGGGTGCCGGCGCCGGCGCTCATATCCGGCCCGCCTTGCGCTCGGTGACCAGCAGCCACAGCAGGTAGACCCCGCCGAGTACGCCGGTGATCACACCGACGGGAAGCTGGTCGGCGCCGAAGGCCCGCTGCGAGATGAAGTCGGCACTGACCAGCAGGGCGGCACCCATGCACAGGGACGGCAGCAGGTTGGGGCCCGGCGAACGGGTCAGGCGGCGGGCGAGCTGCGGCGCGGTGAGCGCGACGAAGCTGACCGGCCCCGCGGCGGCGGTGGCGGCGGCGGTGAGCAGCACGGCGGCCACCATCAGCAGGGCACGCACCCGCTCGACGCGCACTCCGAGGGCGTAGGAGATGTCGTCGCCCATCTCCATCATGCGCAGCGCGCGCCCGTTGGTGAGAACCAGCGGAACGAGCACGGCGCACAGGATGAGCAGCGGCCAGACCTGAGCCCAGTCACGGCCGTCGAGGGACCCCGTCATCCACACGACCGCGCGGGAGGCGTCGACGATGTCGGCACGGGTGAGCAGATAGCCGTTGACGGCGGTGACGATCGCGGAGACGCCGATACCGACCAGGACCAGCCGGTAACCGTGCACGCCCCGCTTCCAGGCGAGCAGATAGATGGCGAGGCCGGTCACCAGTCCGCCGACGAGCGCGCCGATCGTGACCTGCGCCGAGGTACCGGAGAACAGCACGATCATGGTGAGGGCGCCGGCCGTCGCGCCCTGCCCGAGGCCGAGCACGTCGGGGCTGCCGAGCGGGTTGCGGGAGATGGCCTGGAACAGCGCGCCGCCCAGTCCCAGCGCGGCGCCGACCAGCAGCCCCACCAGGACCCGCGGCAGCCGCAGTTCGTTGACGATGAACTCCTGGCTCGCGTTGCCCTGGCCGGCCAGGGTCCGGAGCACGTCGGCGGCCGGTATCTCGAAGTCGCCGGTGCCGATCAGCAGGACGCTCGCGGCGAGCGCGAGGACCAGCAGCAGGGCGACGACGACGGTGGCCCGCACGTCCAGGCGGAAGGACAGCCCGCCCGGGCTGCGCACGGCGCGGTTGGTCTTCACGGTCTTCCCGCTCTTGCCGCTCTTCACGGTCTTCCCGGTCTTCACAGCTGGGCCGTCCTCCGCCGTCGTACGAGATAGATGAAGACCGGCCCACCCAGGACGGCGGTGACGATGCCGACCTGGAGCTCGGAGGGCCGCGCGACGATCCTGCCGAGGACGTCCGCGCCCAACAGCAGCACGGGCGACAGGATCGCGGCGTAGGGCAGGATCCAGCGCATGTCGGGCCCGGTGAAGGAGCGGACGATGTGCGGGACCATCAGTCCGACGAACACGATCGGCCCGCAGGCCGCGGTCGCCGCCCCGCACAGCACGGTCGCGGCGAGCATGGACAGCGCCCGGGTGCGGTTCAGGTTGGCGCCGAGGGCCTTGGCGGTGTCGTCGCCCATCTCCATGGCGTTGAGCGGTCGGGAGAGCGCGAGGGCGAGGATCGTGCCCACCACGAAGAACGGCAGCACCTCCATGATGGTGTCGTCGGTCGCCGAGGACAGCGATCCGACCGTCCAGAACCGCATCCGGCCCAGCGCGGCGTCGTCCATGATCATCACGGCTTGGAGGTAGCCGAAGAGCGCGGCGCTGATCGCCGTGCCGGCCAGCACCAGCCGCACCGGCGTTGCTCCCCGGCTGCCGCCCAGGAACCAGACCAGCGCGCCCACGCCCGCCGCGCCCGCGAACGCGAACCACACGTACCCGGTCAGCGAGGTGACGCCGAAGAAGGTGATGGCCGTGACGACCGCCGCCGAGGCGCCCGCGTTGATGCCGAGCAGGCCGGGGTCGGCCAGCGGATTGCGGGTGAGCGCCTGCAGGACGGCTCCGGCGAGGCCGAGCGCGGCACCCGCGAGCAGACCGAGCACGGTCCGCGACAACCGCTCGCCCACCACTACGTCGCTGTACGAGCCCGAGTCGTGGAAGAGGCCGTGCCAGACCTGCGCCAGGGTCAGGTCCTTCGCGCCGACCGCGAGGCTCACCAACGCGATGAACACCAGGACCGCTGCCGAGACGGGCAGCCCGACGGCACGTAGGACACGACGTTTCGGGGGCGGCGCGGGGGCGGTCTCCGCGCGCTGTTCGGGGGGACTGTCGACCAACACGCGGTTAGGTTAGCCTACCCTGCCATCCGATCACGATCCCGAGAATCCCCCGGACCGGCTCGCGGCCACTCTCCTCAGGCCCGCCGCAGCCCGGCTCCTTCCCCGCACGGCGGCTCACAACCCCAGTCGCGCCAGCGCCTTCCCCGAATCCAGCTCACACCCTTCCTCCCCGCCCGCCGTCCAGGCCGCCGCACACAGCGCACGCAGCCCGTCCAGCGCCGCGCCGTCGCCCTCCAACTCCAGCCGCTCGGCGCCGGCCGAAGCCGTCCAGCCACCGCAGCGGAAGCCGCCACCCGCGTCTCCGGTGACCTCGGGCTGCCCGGACAGCAGCCCACGCAGATCGGCGTCGACATACGTCGGCCGGTGCCGCGGCGGCGCCGCCAGCAGCTGTGCCCCGTCGGTCACTCCGGTCAGGACGAGCAGTGAGTCGACCTCACCGTTGAACGCGCCCTCGATGTCCGTGTCCAGCCGGTCCCCCACCACCAGCGGACGCTGCGCGCCGGTCCGCAGGATCGTCTCCCGGTGCATGGGCGGCAGCGGCTTCCCCGCGACCTGCGGCTCGGCCCCGGTGGCGATCCGGACGACCTCCACCGCCGCGCCGTTGCCCGGTGCGATGCCCCGGGCGCCCGGAATCGTCAGGTCGGTGTTGGAGGCGTACCACGGCACCCCGCGCGCGATGGCGTAGCAGGCCTCCGCGAACCGCCCCCACGGCAGCTCCGGCCCGCCGAACCCCTGCACGACGGCCGCCGGATCGTCCTCCGCGGACTCGACCGGCTCCAGCCCTCGCTCCCGCAGGGCGACCCGCAGCCCCTCACCGCCGATCACCAGCACCCGCGAGCCCGACGGCACCTGCTCGGCGATCAGCCGGGCCACCGCCTGCGCCGACGTGATGACGTCGTCCGCGCCCGTCGGTATGCCCAGCTCGGTCAGGTGCGCGGCCACCGCGTCCGGGGTCCGCAGCGCGTTGTTGGTGACGTACGCCAGGTGCATGCCGCCCGCGCGGGCCGCGGCGAGCGACTCGACTGCGTGGTCGATCGCGTTCCCCCCGGCGTACACCACCCCGTCCAGGTCGAGCAGCGCCGTGTCGTACGCCTCGCCCAGGCTCCGCCCACTGCCCTCGGGCCTCGTCCTGACGCTCCGGCTCATTGCACATCGCTCCTCGTTCGACGCCTTTCCCCCGATCATCCCCCATGCCACTGACACACGTACGATGCCGGGATGAACACAGCAGGTCACCCGGAAGCAACGGCGCGCCGGGGCCTGGAACTCACCCCGTTCCGAGGCCTCCGCTACGACCCCGACCGGGTCGGCAGCCTGGCCGCCGTGACGTCCCCGCCCTACGACGTCGTGGTCCGCCCCGACGGCCTGCTCCACCTCGAATCCGCCGACCCGCACAACATCGTCCGCCTGATCCTGCCGCAGGCCGCTTCCCCCGAGGCCCGCAACGAACAGGCCGCCGACACCCTCCGGCGCTGGAGGGCGGAGGGTGTGCTGACCGCCGACTCCGAACCGGGCCTGTACGTCTACGAACAGCGCGACGGCGACGGCATGCTGCAACGCGGCATCATCGGCGCCCTGCGCGTCTCGGACCCTTCCGAGCAGGTCGTGCTGCCGCACGAGGACGTCATGCCCCACGTCGTCGCCGACCGCGCGGCCCTCATGCGGGCCACCTGGGCCAACCTCGAACCCCTGCTTCTCACCTACCGCGGCAACGGTGCCACGGCGGCCACGACGACCGTCGTGGAACGCACCGCCGAACAGCCGCCACTGCTGTCGACGACCACGGAGGACGGCTACTGCCACCGCCTGTGGTCGGTCACCGACCCCGACGACCTGGCCCGCGTCCGGTCCGAGCTGGCCGGGCACCAGGCCCTGATCGCCGACGGCCACCACCGCTGGGCCACCTACCGCACACTCCGCGCGGAGCACCCCTCTCCCAGCCCCTGGGACCACGGCCTCGTCCTCCTGGTCGACACGGCCCGCTACCCGCTCCGCGTCCGCGCCATCCACCGCCTGCTGCACGGCTTCCCGCTGCACGATGCCGTGGCCGCCCTGGACGGCCACTTCCGCGTCCGCCGGCTCGGCGGCCCTCTGCCCCGGGCCATGGAGGACCTGGCGGAAGCGTCCGCATCGGGCAACGCCTTCCTGCTCGCCGGCGACGGCGCCTTCCACCTCGTCGACCGCCCGGACCCGGCCCTGCTGGACCGCACGGTCCCCGCCGACCGCCCCCGGGCCTGGCGCACGCTGGACGCCACCGTCCTGCACGCCACGCTCCTGGCGCACGTCTGGCGAGTCCCGGACGACTCCGCGGCCCACATCTCCTACATCCACGACACGGCGGCCACCGTGGAGAAGGCGGAACGCGACGGCGGTACGGCGGTACTGATGCACCCCGTCCGCGAGGAGGTCGTCCGCGAACTGGCCCAGCAGGGCGTCACGATGCCCCGGAAGTCGACGTCCTTCGGCCCCAAACCGGCCTCGGGCCTGGTGTTGCGCGCGCTGGACCTGTGACGCGGCTCGAGACCGCACGACGAAGGGGGCGGGACCGTGTGCCGGTCCCGCCCCCTTCATCATCAGGTCGCGGACGTCAGTCCTTCGCGCCGTCCTCGGTGTCGTCCTCGGCGGCGGGGCTCACCGGGCCGTCCTCGCCCTCGCGCTCGTCGAGGGCGTCCATGAACTCCACACCGTCGAGCTCGGCGAGCCGGTCGGAGGCGTCCGTGCTGCCGTCCCGGTCGGACTCCACGGCCTTCGCGAACCACTCCCGCGCCTCCTGCTCACGACCGGCGGCCAGCAGCGCGTCGGCGTAGGCGTACCTCAGCCGCGCGGTCCAGGGCTGCACGGAGTTGGAGGCCAGCTCCGGGCTCTGCAGCGTCACGATGGCCGCGTCCAGCTGACCCATGTCACGCCGGGCGCCGGCCGCCACGAGCCGCATCTCGACCTGGCCGGCCTTGTCGAGCTTGTGCACCTCGGGTGCGCCGGCCATGTCCAGCGCCTTCTCCGGCCGCCCGAGCCCACGCTCGCAGTCCGCCATGACCGGCCACAGCTCCACGGACCCGGTCATCCGCCGCGCGGCCCGGAACTCCGCCAGGGCCTCGCTGTACTTCTGGTTGGCGTACGCGGCGAATCCGGCGGCCTCCCGTACGGCGGCGACACGGGACGCCAGACGCAGGGCCACCCTGGAGTAGCCGTAAGCAGCTTCCGGGTCCTCGTCGAGGAGCCGGGCGACCATCACCAGGTTCCTGGCGACGTCCTCCGCGAGCGTCTTGGGCAGGCTCTGCAGTTCCTGACGTACGTCCTTGTCGATCTCGTCGCCCGTGACCTCCTCGGGGATCGGCAGGCGCTTGATCGGCTCACGGTCGCGATCACGGTCCCGCTCCTCACGGAAGCGCCCACCGCCGCCTTGCCGGTCGTCCCGCCCACGGAAGCCACCGGGCCGCCCGCCCCGGTCGTCGCGCCGGGGACCACGGCCTCCTCGGTCGTCGCGGCCACGGAACCCACCGCGGTCGTCCCGCCCCCGGAAGCCGCCACGATCGCCACCGCGGCTGTCGTCACGCCGGCCGAAGCCGCCCCGGTCACCGCGGTTCTCGCGGTCGTCCCGACGGAAGCCACCACGGTCGCCGCGGTCATCCCGACGATCGTCACGCCGGTCATCGCGGCGGTCGTCACGGCGGAACGAGGGACGGTCGCCACCACGGTCGTCACGGCGGAAGGACGGGCGGTCGCCACGGTCGTCACGGCGGTCATCGCGGCGGTACGGGGGACGGTCGCCACCACGGTCGTCGCGCCGGAACCCACGGTCCCCGCCACGATCCCGGTCATCACGACGCGGCCCACGATCACGGTCGTCACGACGCCCGTACCCACCACCACGGTTGTCGTCACGCCGATCATCCCGACGGTCGTCCCGACGGAAACCACCACGGTCGCCACGGTCATCCCGACGATCGTCACGCCGGTCATCGCGGCGGTCGTCACGGCGGAACGAGGGACGGTCCCCACCACGGTCGTCACGACGGAAGGACGGACGGTCGCCACGGTCGTCACGGCGGAACGACGGACGGTCCCCACCACGGTCGTCACGACGGAACGACGGACGGTCCCCACCACGGTCGTCACGACGGAACCCACGGTCCCCGCCACGATCCCGGTCATCACGACGCGGCCCACGATCACGGTCGTCACGACGCCCGTACCCACCACCACGGTTGTCGTCACGCCGATCATCCCGACGGTCGTCCCGACGGAAACCACCACGGTCGCCACGGTCATCCCGACGATCGTCACGCCGGTCATCGCGGCGGTCGTCACGGCGGAACGAGGGACGGTCCCCACCACGGTCGTCACGACGGAACACACCGCGATCACGGTCGTTGTCGCGACGGAATCCGCCACGGTCCCCGCGCTGGCCGTTCCGGTCACCACGGCCACCACTGTCCCGTCGTCGCTGATCGCGCTCCGGTCGGTCGTCGGGAGAGTTGGTGGACATGGGTGACTCCTGTCTTCGGTACCGCAAGTCATTCTCGCGCAGCCGGGTACCCGGTGCGCCCTGGAAAAACGAAAGGACCCCTGGTCCCAGCTGAACGCTGGGGACCAGGGGTCCTTCCCAAAGATTGTTCGGCGGCGTCCTACTCTCCCACAGGGTCCCCCCTGCAGTACCATCGGCGCTGTAAGGCTTAGCTTCCGGGTTCGGAATGTAACCGGGCGTTTCCCCTACGCTATGACCACCGAAACCCTAATGGTTTCGAGCGAACAAGCACACTCTTCAATTGTTCTGTTCAGCTCGAAAGCCGGCAACTGTTCGTTGCCTCAGAACTAACACAGTGGACGCGAGCAACTGAGGACAAGCCCTCGGCCTATTAGTACCAGTCAACTCCACCGGTTACCCGGCTTCCATATCTGGCCTATCAACCCAGTCGTCTACTGGGAGCCTTACCCCATCAAGTGGGTGGGAGTCCTCATCTCGAAGCAGGCTTCCCGCTTAGATGCTTTCAGCGGTTATCCCTCCCGAACGTAGCCAACCAGCCATGCCCTTGGCAGAACAACTGGCACACCAGAGGTTCGTCCGTCCCGGTCCTCTCGTACTAGGGACAGCCCTTCTCAAGACTCCTACGCGCACAGCGGATAGGGACCGAACTGTCTCACGACGTTCTAAACCCAGCTCGCGTACCGCTTTAATGGGCGAACAGCCCAACCCTTGGGACCGACTCCAGCCCCAGGATGCGACGAGCCGACATCGAGGTGCCAAACCATCCCGTCGATATGGACTCTTGGGGAAGATCAGCCTGTTATCCCCGGGGTACCTTTTATCCGTTGAGCGACGGCGCTTCCACAAGCCACCGCCGGATCACTAGTCCCGACTTTCGTCCCTGCTCGACCCGTCGGTCTCACAGTCAAGCTCCCTTGTGCACTTACACTCAACACCTGATTGCCAACCAGGCTGAGGGAACCTTTGGGCGCCTCCGTTACTCTTTAGGAGGCAACCGCCCCAGTTAAACTACCCATCAGACACTGTCCCTGATCCGGATCACGGACCCAGGTTAGACATCCAGCACGACCAGACTGGTATTTCAACGACGACTCCACCCACACTGGCGTGCGAGCTTCAAAGTCTCCCAGCTATCCTACACAAGCCGAACCGAACACCAATATCAAACTGTAGTAAAGGTCCCGGGGTCTTTCCGTCCTGCTGCGCGAAACGAGCATCTTTACTCGTAGTGCAATTTCACCGGGCCTATGGTTGAGACAGTCGAGAAGTCGTTACGCCATTCGTGCAGGTCGGAACTTACCCGACAAGGAATTTCGCTACCTTAGGATGGTTATAGTTACCACCGCCGTTTACTGGCGCTTAAGTTCTCAGCTTCGCCTGGACGAATCCAAGCTAACCGGTCCCCTTAACGTTCCAGCACCGGGCAGGCGTCAGTCCGTATACATCGCCTTACGGCTTCGCACGGACCTGTGTTTTTAGTAAACAGTCGCTTCTCGCTGGTCTCTGCGGCCACCCCCAGCTCACGGAGTAAATCCGATCACCAAGCGTGGCCCCCCTTCTCCCGAAGTTACGGGGGCATTTTGCCGAGTTCCTTAACCATAGTTCACCCGAACGCCTCGGTATTCTCTACCTGACCACCTGAGTCGGTTTAGGGTACGGGCCGCCATGAAACTCGCTAGAGGCTTTTCTCGACAGCATAGGATCATCCACTTCACCACAATCGGCTCGGCATCAGGTCTCACCCTCATGTCATCCGGATTTA
>NZ_CP176874.1:1792500-3130000 GCF_046628145.1 Streptomyces mutabilis
CTGTCGGTGGGGCTCCAGGCCAAGGTCGAGGTGGAGAGCGGCGACCAGGAGTACAAGCAGGACATCGAGTTCACGAAGAGCCGGCTCGGCGGTGCCTTCGAGCTGAAGGCGAACGCGGTGCACGCCGTGCAGTTCGGACTCGAGATCCCGTGGGAGACGCCGATCACCATGATCGACGGGCAGGCGCTGCGCGGTATGAACATCGGCGTCACCACGGAGCTGGAGATCGCCCGCGCGGTGGACTCCGGCGACCTGGACCCGATCAACGTGCACCCGCTCCCCGCGCAGAAGGCGATCCTGGACGCGTTCATCGGGCTGGGCTTCCGCTTCAAGAACGCGGACATGGAACGCGGCCACATCCGGGGTACGCGGCAGAAGCTGCCCTTCTACCAGGAGATCGAGTTCTTCCCGCCGCAGCAGTACCGGGGGCTGAACCAGGTCGAGCTGAGCTTCGTGGCCGACGCCCAGGCCATGGACGTCGTGCTGGAGATGGACAAGAAGCCGGGCCTGTTCAGCGAGGGCAGCGACACGTTCCGTTCCTTCAAGGTGGGGCTGGACGACTACCAGGGGACCGACTGGACCGCGTACCTCAACCAGTGGCTGTCCGAGGTCGGCAGCAAGCGGAACTGGTTCTGAGGGTTCTAGGCTCGGACACCACTGCACCAGACGATCAGGAGGTACCGAGGTGACCGAGCTCAAGCGGCGTCCGCTTCCCCATGACTTCCACCCGCCCGTGGCGTCGTTCACGGTCACGAGTGAGGACGTCCAGGAGGGGGCGACGCTCAAGGACGCTCAGGTCTACGCGGCCGGTAACACCTCGCCGCATCTGCGGTGGGAGGGCTTCCCGGCCGAGACCAAGAGCTTCGCCGTGACGTGCTACGACCCGGACGCCCCGACGGGGAGCGGTTTCTGGCACTGGGTGGTGTTCGACATCCCGGCATCGGTGACCGAGCTGCCGGTGGGCGCGGGCAGCGGCAAGTTCGAGGGCCTGCCGGAGGGTGCCGTACAGGCGCGCAACGACTACGGGACGAAGGAGTTCGGCGGTGCCGCGCCGCCGGCCGGCGACGGGCCGCACCGGTACGTGTTCACGGTGTACGCCGTGGACCAGGAGAAGCTGGGTCCGGACGCCGAGGCGACGCCTGCCTTCGTCGGCTTCAACCTGCGGTTCCACACGATCGGCCGGGCGCAGTTGATCGGTGAGTACGAGGTGCCTGCCGAAGGCTGAGTGTTCCGAGCGTTCACGGAACGTTTGCCCGCCCCTGGTCTTGGAATGGATCAGGGGCGGGCATTTTTGTTGCGGGGGTGGTGGGGGGAGATACCCCCCTCGGAGCAGCAGATATTGCGTTGTCCATCTCGGCGTGCCCGGCCAGAGTTGATCCCAGCCCGCCAGGGGGTGGGCCGGTGCACACGGGAGGTGGGCTGGTATGCGGGACACGCTGGTACTGAACGCGAGCTTCGAGCCGTTGTCGACGGTGACGCTGAATCGAGCCGTCGTTCTGGTGCTCCAGGACAAGGCCGTCGTCGAACAGGCCCACCCCTCCCTGCGGATGCGCGGAGCCGCGCTCGACATGCCGGCGCCCCGGGTGATCAGGCTGTGCCAATACGTACGGGTGCCCTTTCGAAGACGCGCTCCGTGGTCGCGGCGGGGTGTGCTGGTCCGGGACCGGCACCGGTGCGCGTACTGCGGAAGGCGGGCGACGACCGTGGACCACGTGGTGCCGCGGTCGCACGGTGGGCAGGACACGTGGCTGAACACGGTGGCCTCGTGCGCGGAGGACAATCACCGCAAGGCGAATCGGACGCCTGAGCAGGCGGGGATGCCGTTGCTGCGGGAGCCGTTCGAGCCGACTCCCGCCGATGCGATGTTGCTGGCGCTGGCCAGGGACGACCTTGAGGCGCTGCCGGATTGGTTGGTACTGGACGCGGCGTGAGGATGCGCCGTAGGAGCTGATGTTCGTCGCTGACTGCTGGTTCGTGGTGGCTCTAGTCGATGGACGGCTTCTCGCGGCGTTCCTGGGCGGGGACGCTCGCGCCGCCGTTGCCGGTGCCGCTGCCCGAACCGCCGCCCAGGCCGCCGATGTTGCCCATGGCGCCGGAGAGGCCCTTGAGGGCGTCGCCGATCTCGCTCGGGACGATCCAGAGCTTGTTGGCGTCGCCCTCCGCGATCTTCGGGAGCATCTGGAGGTACTGGTAGGAGAGCAGCTTCTGGTCCGGGTCGCCGGCGTGGATGGCCTCGAAGACCGTGCGGACGGCCTGGGCCTCGCCCTCGGCGCGCAGGGCGGCGGCCTTGGCCTCACCCTCGGCGCGCAGGATCTGGGACTGCTTCTCGCCCTCGGCGCGCAGGATCTCGGACTGACGGACACCTTCGGCCTGGAGGATCGCGGCGCGCTTGTCGCGGTCGGCGCGCATCTGCTTCTCCATCGAGTCCTGGATGGAGGTGGGCGGTTCGATGGCCTTGAGCTCGACGCGGTTGACGCGGATGCCCCACTTGCCGGTGGCCTCGTCGAGGACGCCGCGCAGGGCCGCGTTGATCTCCTCGCGCGAGGTGAGGGTGCGTTCCAGGTCCATGCCGCCGATGATGTTGCGGAGTGTGGTGACGGTGAGCTGCTCGATGGCCTGGATGTAGCTGGCGACCTCGTAGGTCGCGGCGCGGGCGTCGGTCACCTGGTAGTAGATGACGGTGTCGATGTTGACGACCAGGTTGTCCTGGGTGATGACCGGCTGCGGCGGGAAGGGGACGACCTGTTCACGCAGGTCGATGCGGTTGCGGATGGTGTCGATGAACGGGACGACGATGTTGAGCCCCGCGTTGAGTGTCCGCGTGTAGCGGCCGAAGCGCTCGACGATGGCGGCGCTGGCCTGTGGAATGACCTGGATGGTCTTGATCAGGGCGATGAAGACCAACACCACCAGGATGATCAGAACGATGACGACCGGTCCCATAGTGGCTGTCCGTCCCCTTCTCCGCCTCGGCGCTCTGGCAGATCCTATTGACCCTGACTGTTGTGCATCTTACGGCTGTTGAGGATCTTGTTCGTCGAGTCTGACAGACCGTCGCGTGCCTCGGTGGGCGTTCGGTCCACTTGTGTCCGGCGAGGTCACATGATGATCGCCGTAGCCCCCTCGATGTCCACGACGTCCACTTCCTCGCCCGCCTCGTAGGCGCGTGCGGGGTCGAGGGCGCGCGCCGACCAGATCTCCCCGGCGAGCTTGATCCGGCCGCCCTCGGAGCCGTCGATCCGTTCCACCACGACGGCCTGTCTGCCCTTCAGGGCGTCGACGCCCGTGGCCAGTTGGGGCCGTTGGGCGCGGTGCCGGGCGGCGACGGGCCGTACGACGGCGATGAGGGCGACCGAGACGATGACGAAGACGAGTACCTGGACGACGAGGTCCGCGCCGAAGCCGGAGGCGACGGCGGCGGCGACCGCGCCGACGGCGAGCATCCCGAACTCCGGCATCGCCGTCACGACGAGCGGGATTCCGAGCCCGGCCGCGGCAACGAGCCACCACACCCATGCGTCGATGTCGTTCACATGGTCATGGTAGGTCCGGGTGACGTGCCGGGGACAGGGCGCACGGGGGGCGGTCAGGACAGCGGGAGCCCCTGCGCGGTCCAGCGGTCGCCGACCTGCTCGACGACGAGCGGGAGCCCGAAGCAGAGGGAGAGGTTGCGGGAGGTCAGTTCGAGCTCCAGCGGGCCCGCGGCCAGGACCTTGCCCTGACGGATCATCAGGACGTGGGTGAAGCCCGGGGCGATCTCCTCGACGTGGTGGGTGACCATGATCATCGACGGGGCGATCGGGTCGCGGGCGAGGCGGCCGAGGCGGCGGACGAGGTCCTCGCGCCCGCCGAGGTCGAGGCCGGCGGCCGGCTCGTCCAGGAGCAGCAGCTCGGGGTCGGTCATCAGGGCGCGGGCGATCAGGGTGCGCTTGCGCTCGCCCTCGGAGAGCGTGCCGAACTTCCGGTCCAGGTACTCGGTCATGCCGAGGCGGTCGAGGAAGGCGCGGGCGCGCTGCTCGTCGATGTCCTCGTACTGCTCCTGCCAGCCGGCGGTCATGCCGTAGGCGGCGGTGAGGACGGTCTGCAGGACGGTCTGGCGCTTGGGCAGCTTGTCGGCCATCGCGATGCCGGCCATGCCGATGCGCGGGCGCAGCTCGAAGACGTCGGTGCCGGGCTTGCCGAGGGTCTCACCGAGGACGGTGGCGGTGCCCTTGCTGGGGTAGAGGTAGCTGGAGGCGACGTTGAGGAGGGTGGTCTTGCCGGCGCCGTTGGGGCCGAGGATGACCCAGCGCTCACCCTCCTTCACCGACCAGGAGACCTGGTCCACCAGAGCCCGGCCCTCGCGGACCACGGATACGTCCTGAAGCTCCAGAACATCGCTCATGAGCGCGTTGTCTCCCCTTGCAGTGTGGCCGGTTCCGGCTGTCGCGTACGCCTGTGGGCTCGGGTCGCCGCGCCGGTGGGCGCAGGCCCCTCCAGGAAATCTACGCCACCGGTCGGCTTCGCCGTTCCATCGGTCCGGTCCTTAGGGTGGGGGCATGCTCTCGGAACCACGCGCAGGGCGCCTTGCCGCCTGGGGAAATGCCCTTATTGCCGGAATGGTCTCACCGGACGAAGCCGCGATCGCGATCGTGGGCGAGGACGCGGTGCACCGGGTGGCGGGGCTGCCGGGGGAATCGGCTCCGGTCGGTCTCACGCTGGCGCTGGGGCGGCTGCGCGCGCTCGGGGCGAGGGGGCTGCGGGTCGCGCTGCCCGCGCCGGGACATCCGCTGGGGCTGAGCGGGCCGCCGGAGTTCAACGCGCGTGCGCTGGAGGCGGAGGAGGCGGTGGTCTGTCACGGGGCGGCGCTCGGGCTGGTGCCGGAGGTGTACGAGGCCGGGCCCGAGGGTGACGTGCACGTCGAAGTGGTCTGGCACTGTCTGGCGGTGCGGGAGGCGCCGCCGGCGGACGTGCCGTCGCTCGGGGAGGCCGAGCGGGAGCTGGCGGAGGCGTTGCGGGACGCGACGGAGATGCTGACGCGGCTGGACGTCGCCGGGTCGGGGCCGGTGGCGGAGGCGGCGGTCGCGGCGTACCGGGCGCGGGCCGAGCGGGGGCGGGAGGTGCTGGCGCCGGGGTATCCGCCGCGGGCAGTGCGGGTGCTGGAGTTGGCTCAGCGGGTGGGGATGCTGATTTCGCTGGCGTACGAGAACGGGCACGGGGGTGCGGTGAGTGCGTCCGAGATGGCGGCGCGCGGGGAGGTGTTGCGGCCGGTGGAGCGGACGGCTCGGCGGGCGCAGGTGGCCGCGTACAACTCCGTTGTGGAGGAGCGGGAGAAGGGGGTGCGGTGACTGGCTGCCTGACCCGTGCCCCACGTTCGTGTGAGCGTCTTGGGGCCTGCGCCCCCAGACCCCCGCTTTCGGCCTGAACGGCCTCGTCCTCAAACGCCGGACGGGCTGTATTGACCGACCGCCGTCATGCGGTTTGCGCCCATGACGGCGACCGGCCTCCCGGGTGGGGCCGGGAGGCCGGAGGTCCGTGGGTCCTGGTGACCTGGGTCAGTGGTTGACGCCCAGGTTGCCGAAGGCCGGGTTCAGGACGCCGATGACGTTGACGCTGTTGCCGACGGCGTTCACCGGGATGTGGACCGGCGCCTGGACGACGTTGCCGGAGGCGACGCCCGGGGAACCGATGGCCTCGCCGTGGGCGACGGAGCCGTCGGTGGCGGAGGCCATGCCCGCGCCGGCGGCGATCAGCCCGCCGGCCACCATCGTCACGGCCGCTGCCTTCTTCAGGTTCTTCACTTACAAGCCCTCCTCGCGATCGCCGCGGCAGTCGCCGCGGCACGCACTGGAGAACGGCCGGGCGCCGGAGAGGATGCGCCATCCGGGGGACATTCCCACGACGGTATGAATCTCGCACCGGAGGGGAACCCTCCGGGTTGCCGCCGCGTAAGCGGGCTCAGCCGGCGGCTCCGTGGCGCACGGCCCACAGCGCGGCCTGGGTGCGGTCCGCGAGGTCGAGCTTCATCAGGATGTTCGAAACGTGGGTCTTCACGGTCTTCTCGGACAGGACGAGGGCGCGCGCGATCTCGCGGTTGGAGCGGCCGTCCGCTATCAGGCCCAGCACCTCCCGCTCCCGCTCCGTGAGGGAGCCCCCTCTGCCCTGGCCGGGGGTGCTCTCCTCCTGGGACAGCAGGGCGCCCGCGACCTCTGGCTGTAGCAGGACGTGACCGGCGTGGACGGAGCGGATGGCGCCCGCCAGCGCGTCGGGGTCGACGTCCTTGTAGACGTAACCGGCGGCTCCCGCACGCAGGGCCGGGACCACGGTGCGCTGCTCGGTGAAGCTGGTGACGATCAGCACGCGCGCGTGGTTCTCCAGCTCGCGGAGCCTGCGCAGCGCGTCCACGCCGTCCATGCCCGGCATCTTGACGTCCATGAGGATCACGTCGGGTTTCAGCTCCTCGGCGCGGTCGACTCCCTCGGCGCCGTCCGCGGCCTCCCCCACCACCTCGATGTCGTCCTGCACCTCCAGGAAGGTGCGCAGACCCCGGCGGACCACCTGGTGGTCGTCGACGAGCAGCACCTTGATTGCGTCAGCCACCGGGGACCTCCATCTCGATCGTGGTGCCCTTGCCGGGCGCCGATTCCACGGTCAGCGTGCCGCCGACGCCGTTCGCCCGGTCCCGCATCGAGACCAGGCCCAGGTGGCGTCCCGCGCGGCGCACCGTGCGCGGGTCGAAGCCCCTGCCGTCGTCGGTGACCCGCAGCACCGCTCCGGTGCCGCGCCGGAGCAGCGTCACGTCTACGTGGTCCGCGGCGGCGTGGCGCAGGGCGTTGTGAAGCGCTTCCTGGGCCACGCGCAGCAGCGCTTCCTCCTGGGCGGCGGGCAGTGCCTTGACCCCGTGGCCGGCGAAGGTCACGCGCGCGGTGTGGGCGCGGTCGAGGACCTGGACCTGGGTACGGAGGGTGGCGACGAGGCCGTCCTCGTCCAGGGCGGCGGGGCGCAGCTCGACGACGGCGGCGCGCAGTTCGTCGGCGGCCTCGGCGGCGAGCGCCGCGACCTGTTGGAGCTCTCCCTTGGCCCGCGCGGGGTCGCGGTCGACCAGGGTGGCGGCGGCCTGGGCGGTCAGGCGCAGGGAGAACAGCTTCTGGCTGACCGCGTCGTGCAGTTCGTGGGCGAGGCGGGAGCGTTCCTCGGCGATGGTCAGCTCGCGGCTGCGTTCGTACAGCCGGGCGTTGGTGAGGGCGATGGCGGCGTGCTGGGCGAGGATGCCCAGCAGTTCCTCGTCGTCCGCCGTGAAGCCGCAGCCGCCGGCCGGCTTCGGACAGTTCTTGTTGGCCAGGAACAGCGCGCCCATGACCTCGTCGCCGTCCCGGATCGGCAGGCCCAGGAAGTCGACCAGGTCGGGATGGGCGGAGGGCCAGCCCTCGAAGCGGGGGTCCTCTCGGACGTCGGCGAGGCGCTCGGGGGTGGCCTCGTGCAGCATCGCGGCGAGGATGCCGTGCTGGCGGGGCAGGGGGCCGATGGCCTTCCACTGCTCGTCGCTGACGCCGTCGACGACGAACTGGGCGAAGCCGCCGTGGTCGTCGGGGACGCCGAGGGCGGCGTACTGCGCGTCGAGCAGCTCGCGGGCCGAGGCGACGATCGTCTTGAGGACGTCGCGCACCTCGAGGTGCCTGCTCATGGCCAGCAGCGCGGAACTGACCGCCGCGAGGCCGGACCGGGGGCCGTGACTCATGTCCTCACGGTACCGGCGGGGTGCGGCGGCGGGATCGGCCCTGTGGACGCCGTCGCCTAGGGCGGTGGGCCTAGGACCGCGGTCCCGTCCGCCTGTCCTAGGCCGAAGGACCCCGCGCGGTTGCGGCCCGTGCCCGAGGCGGCCTGAGGCGCCCGGTTCCTACGTTGAGGCCACGCCGTTCCGATCCGGAGGCGTGGACGACGAGGGGACGTGTGTCATGCCGGTTGCGATCATCACGGGAGCTTCGAAGGGACTGGGGAGGGCGCTCGCCGAGGCCCTGGCGGCGCGGAGCTGGGACCTGGTGCTGGACGCCAGGACGCCGGACCCGCTCAAGGAGACGGCGGTGGCGCTGGAGGCGTACGGCGCGCGCGTGGCGGCGCTGCCCGGTGACGTCACGGACGCCGGGCACCGGGCCGGTCTGGTCGCGGCGGCCCGGCGGCTGGGCGGGGTGGATCTGCTGGTCAGCAACGCGAGCGCGCTGGGAGTCGAGCCTCTGGTGCGGCTGGAGGAGCTGCCGCTCGACGGGCTGCGGCGGGCGCTAGAGGTGAACGTCGTGGCGGCGCTGGGCCTGGTGCAGGAGGCGCTGCCGTTGCTGCGGGCCGCCCGTGAGGGCGCGGTGCTCGCGGTCAGCTCGGATGCCGCGTCGGAGGCGTACGAGACGTGGGGCGGCTACGGGGCGTCCAAGGCGGCCCTGGACCAGCTGGTGGCGGTGCTGGGCGTGGAGGAGCCGGGGCTGCGGGTCTGGGCGGTCGATCCGGGGGACATGGCCACCGACCTGTACGCGGCGGCCGTGCCGGATGATGACGATCCCCGGCCCGATCCGGCGAGTGTCGTACCGGCGCTGCTGCGGCTGTTGGACGAGCGGCCGGCCGGCGGCCGCTACGGGGCGTCGGCGCTGCTGGAGGGACGGCGATGACGCTGGCGGTGCGCGTCCCGGAGGAGCTGTCGGCTCGGGTGCCGGCCGAGCAGCGGGGTCCCGGGCTGGAGCGGGACGACGTACGGCTGCTGGTGTCGCGGGGCACCGAGGTGTCGCACCACGGGTTCCGGGAGCTGCCGCGGCTGCTGCGGGCGGGGGACCTGCTCGTCGTCAACACGTCGTCGACGCTGGCCGCCGCCGTGGACGGGAGGGTGGGGCACGCGCGCGTGGTGGTGCATTTCTCCACGCGTGGGGACGACGGCCGGTGGGCCGTGGAGCTGCGGGAACCCGACGGGCGCGGCACCACGCGCGCGCGTGCGGACAGCAGGGAGGGACTGGGGGTGCGGCTGCCGGGCGGCGGGCGGCTGGTGCTGGAGCGGCCGCTGAGTCCGGGTGCGGAGCGGTTGTGGTGGGCACGGGTGTCCGGCGCCCGGGTGCCGGCGCTGCTGCGGGAGCACGGGCGGCCCATTCGCTACTCCTATACGGAGCGGGACCAGCCGTTGTCGGCGTACCAGACGGTGTTCGCGCTGCCGTCCGAGGACGGAACGGGCAGTGCGGAGATGCCGAGCGCGGCGCGGCCCTTCACGGCTCGGCTGGTGGCGGAGCTGGTGAGCCGGGGGGTGCAGTTCGCGCCGGTGCGGCTGGACACGGGGGTGGCGTCGGCGGAGTCGCACGAGCCGCCGTATCCGGAACGGTTCTCGGTGCCCGAGGCGTCGGCACGGCTGATCAACGCGGCCCGAGCGGGCGACGGGCGTGTGCTGGCCGTGGGGACCACCGCCGTGCGGGCGGCGGAGTCGGCGGCGGGTGCCGACGGCGTCGTACGGGCTCGGGCGGGGTGGACCGATCTGGTCGTGACGCCGGAGCGCGGGGTGCGGGTGGTGGACGGGCTGCTGACGGGGCTGCACGAGCCGGAGGCCTCGCATCTGCTGATGCTGGAGGCGGTGGCGGGGCGGGCGGCGATCGACCGCGGGTACGAGGCGGCGGTACGCGGGGGGTACCTGTGGCACGAGTTCGGCGACGTCCATCTCCTCCTGCCGTAGGAGAGGCCTGCGCAGCCCCTTACACACTGCATTGCTTGAGCAACCAAAAGTGAGAACGGCGGGGGGTGCGTGTGAGCCCGCGCATAGGGCGCGCGTCACGTACGAAGGGGAGTAGGAGAACGACTCGTCCGTTTTGAGCGGGGCAGATGGTCCAATCTGCCCCGTTTCTCCCATCCCTGATCCACTACCTCGGATCGTACGTCACACCTTTGCCTCCGAATTTTGCGGCCGCTAAGAATTGCTTTCGTCGCTCAGCGCCGTGGGTCGTTTCCCCGCGGCGTTCGCACCGGAAACACCAACTGTCCCCACCGGACGAGAGCGACCTCCGCGCTATTCGAAGAGGTCTATCCCGCCATGCCCAAGAACATCTTCACCCGTGGTCGCAGTATTTCCCTGAACCGCAAGCACAAGATCGTGGCCGCCGGTGTCGGCACGCTCGGCGCCGCCGCCGTCGCGCTCACCGCGGTCCCGGCCAGCGGTCAGACGACCACGAGCGAGGCCGCTCCGACGGCCAAGGTGGCGTACAGCACCAAGCAGATCCAGGACGTGCACGCCGGCGTCACCGGCCAGCTCGCCGGCGCGAGCCAGAAGGTCGCCGCCATCGAGGCGAAGCAGGAGGCGGCCGCGAAGAAGGAGACCGCCGCCAAGAAGGCCGCGGCGAAGAAGGCCGCCGCCAAGCGTGAGGCGAAGCAGTCCGCCAGCCGGTCCGCCGAGCGCACCGAGGTCAAGAAGTCCTACCCGAACAACCTCGACGGCTGGATCCGCGAGGCCCGGGCCATCATGAAGAAGCACGGCATCCCCGGCTCCTACGAGGGCATCCACCGCAACATCATGCGGGAGTCCTCCGGTAACCCGAAGGCCATCAACGACTGGGACATCAACGCCATCAACGGCATCCCGTCGAAGGGCCTGCTCCAGGTCATCCCGCCGACGTTCGAGGCCTACCACGTGCCCGGCACCCCGAAGAACATCTGGGACCCGGTCGCCAACATCGTCGCCGCGTGCAACTACGCCGCGGACAAGTACGGCACCATGGACAACGTCGACAGCGCGTACTGAGGTCGGCGCGGACCTCTTCACGACGTCGCCGACGCCGCACCGTACGCCGAAGGGCGGCACCCTCCTGATGGGGTGCCGCCCTTCGGGGCGTACACAGGGGCCGACCGGGGCCCCTGCGGTCACTTCCGCATGACCTCGGGCTCGTGGCGGCGCAGGAAGCGCGCCACGAAGAAGCCGCAGATCACGCCGAGCGCGATCAGGGCGGCCATGTCCATGCCCCAGGCGCCGACGGTGTGCTCCCACAGCGGATCGGCCTCGGCGCCCTCCTCGGGCGGGCTGATCTTGTTGAAGTCCAGCGTGGCGCCGGCCGCGGCCACCGCCCAGCGCGACGGCATCAGGTACGAGAACTGGTTGACGCCGACCGCGCCGTTCAGGGCGAAGAGGCAGCCGGTGAAGACGACCTGGATGATCGCGAACATGACCAGCAGCGGCATGGTCTTCTCGGCGGTCTTCACCAGCGAGGAGATGATCAGGCCGAACATCATCGAGGTGAAGCCCAGCGCCATGATCGGCAGCGACAGCTCGACGAGGGTGAGGCCGCCGAGGACGAGGCCCTCCTCGGGGATCTCGCGGGAGGCGAAGCCGATGACGCCGACCATCAGGCCCTGGAGCACGGTGATCACACCGAGCACGAAGACCTTGGACATCAGGTACGCCGACCGGGACAGGCCGGTCGCCCGCTCCCGCTCGTAGATCACCCGTTCCTTGATCAGCTCGCGGACCGAGTTCGCGGCGCCGGCGAAGCAGGCGCCGACCGCGAGGATCAGCAGGACCGTGGTCGCCGTGCCGTTCGGGATGATGCGGCCCGCCGCGTTGGGCGGGTTGGGCAGCAGGCCCTTGTCGGCGTCGATGAGCAGGCTGACCGCGCCGAGCACCGCCGGGAGGATCACCATCAGGGCGAGGAAGCCCTTGTCGGAGACGATCACCGACACGTAGCGCCGCACCAGCGTGACGAACTGCGACATCCAGCCCTGCGGCTTCGGCGGCTTCATCCCCTGCATGGCCGGCATCTGTACGGCCTGCGGGGCGACGGCGTCGATGTCCGCGGCGTACATCTGGTAGTGCTGCGAGCCCTTCCAGCGGCCCGCCCAGTCGTAGTCGCGGTAGTTCTCGAAGGCGGAGAAGACGTCGGCCCAGGTGTCGTAGCCGAAGAAGTTCAGCGCCTCCTCGGGCGGACCGAAGTACGCCACCGAGCCGCCCGGCGCCATCACCAGCAGCTTGTCGCAGATCGCCAGCTCGGCCACCGAGTGGGTGACGACGAGGACGGTCCGGCCGTCGTCGGCGAGGCCGCGCAGCAGCTGCATGACGTCGCGGTCCATGCCCGGGTCGAGGCCGGAGGTCGGCTCGTCCAGGAAGATCAGCGACGGCTTGGTCAGCAGCTCCAGGGCGACGGAGACGCGCTTGCGCTGGCCGCCGGACAGGGACGTGACCTTCTTGTCCTTGTGGATGTCCAGCTTCAGCTCGCGCAGCACCTCGTCGATGCGGGCGTCGCGCTCGGCGGCCGTGGTGTCGGCCGGGAAACGGAGCTTGGCCGCGTACTTCAGGGCCCGCTTGACGGTCAGCTCCTTGTGCAGGATGTCGTCCTGCGGGACCAGACCGATGCGCTGGCGCAGCTCGGCGAACTGCTTGTACAGGTTCCGGTTGTCGTAGAGGACCTCGCCCTGGTCGGCGGGCCGGTAGCCGGTCAGCGCCTTGAGCAGGGTGGACTTGCCGGAGCCGGAGGGGCCGATGACCGCGATCAGCGACTTCTCGGGCACGCCGAAGGAGACGTCCTTGAGGATCTGCTTGCCGCCGTCGACCGTGACGGTCAGGTGGCGGGCGGAGAAGGACACCTCACCGGTGTCGACGAACTCCTCGAGCCGGTCCCCGACGATCCGGAACGTCGAGTGGCCGACGCCCACGATGTCGGTCGGGCCGAGCAGCTGGGAGCCGCCCTTGGCGATCGGCAGACCGTTGACGTACGTGCCGTTGTGCGAGCCGAGGTCGCGGATCTCCATGCGCCCGTCGGGCGTCGAGTGGAACTCCGCGTGGTTGCGGCTGACCTGGAGGTCTGAGACGACCAGGTCGTTCTCCAGGGCACGGCCGATGCGCATGACGCGGCCGAGCGAGAACTGGTGGAACGTGGTCGGGCTGCGGTCGCCGTACGCCGGCGGCGCCCCCGCCGCGCCACCGGAGCCCTGCTGCTGGGGGAAGTGCGGTGCGCCCTGCTGCGGCGCGGGCTGCTGCGGAGCGGCCTGCTGCGACTGCTGGTGCTGCCAGCCCGCCTGCTGCTGCCCGTGCTGCGGTGGCGCCTGCTGCTTCTGCGGCTCCTGGACAGGCACCTGCTGGGCCCAGCCCGCGTTCGCACCCTGCGCGGCGTACGGCTGCTGCTGCCCCTGCGGCGTGCCGACCGGGGCCTGCGCGCCGGTCAGGCTGACGCGCGGTCCGTCGGTGGCGTTGCCCAGGTTCAGCACCGTGCCGGCGCCGAGCTCCATGTGCTGGACGCGCTGTCCGTGTACGAAGGTGCCGTTGGTGCTGCCGTGGTCCTCGACGACCCAACTGCGGCCGTTGAAGCTGATCGTGGCGTGACGCCAGGACACCCTGGCGTCGTCGAAGACAAGTTCCCCCTGCGGATCGCGTCCGAGCGCATATGACCGGGACGGATCGAGCGTCCAGGTCTGTCCATTGGATTCCAGTACGAGTTCCGGCACTCCAAGCCCCACTGAGTTGTCCCCCGATGTACCCCCGTCGCGGGGAGTCTAGGGATGTCGAACATCGGGGGGAACTATTTCAGGCTCGGCCCCCTGACCGAAAGTCGGGCCTTGTGAAACTTGCGCAGGCGGCCATCGGCCGATCCCGTTGACGGGGTTGAAACCTGCCCGGAGAGTGGTATTCCACGCGAGGGGGACATGCGCGGCAACTGGGCCGCGCCGCGGATCGGGGGGTCTGCCATGAGCGCGTCCACGAGCGTCGGAACCGACGGATACGGCACGAGGGTGCCCTGGGGTGACGTCCTGATGTCCGCGATCGCCTCCGTGAGCTGGGCGTTGATCGGGATGGCGGGCACGGCGGCGCTCGGTCTGCACCTGCTGGGCGCGGACGCGGCGGGCTCGCTGGGCCCGATGACCGCGGCGGTCGTGGCGCTCGGTGCGGGTGGTTCGGTGTCGCCGGCCGGTGATGTGTCCGCGTTCGGGCTGGAAGGGGCACAGGCGCACACGGCCATCGAGATCACGCCACTGGGTGTGGGGCTGGTCGGTGCGCTCTTCCTGTCCTTCTTCTTCCTACGGTCCCTGCGGGCGGCCGGAGTTGTGGTCCCGCCCGCGGAACTGCTGGTGCGCGCGGGCGCGGTGGTCGCCCTGTTCGTGGCGATGCTGGGCGGGCTGGCCTGGGTGGGTCACGACGTCATCACGATCGACGGCGGTTCGCTGGGGCTGGACGACCTGCCCGGGAGTGACGGCGGGGGCGGGGGCATCGAGATTCCCGGGCTCGGGGACGTGGGCGGCATCGGGGACATCGGTGGGCTGCTCCCCGACCGCATCGACGATCTGGTCGACGCCGAGGCGGCCGTCGGCTTCACCGTCGACACCGGTCCGACGCTGCTGGGCGGGCTGGTCTGGTCCGTCGGGGTCCTGCTGATCGCGCTGCTGTCCTCGCGCCGCACCCCCCTGCCGCGCGGGTGCGAGGCGGTGCACCGGGTGGTGCGGCCGGCCGTGTCCGCCGTGGTCACGGTGGCGCTGGCGGCGGTCGCGGCCGGCTGGGCGGCTGCCGGCTGGGCGGCGATCGGCGACGACCATCCCCGGCGGATCGTCGGTGCCGCGTTGCTGGGCGCGCCGAACGGCGTGTGGCTCGGTGTTCCGCTCGGCCTGTTCGTGCCGTGGGAGGGCCGGGCCACGGGCGAGCTGGTGCGGGTGCTCCCCGATCCGCTGGACCGGCTGCTGGGCTCCGGGGCGCGGGAGACGGTCACCCTCGGGCGGCTGGCGGAGCTGGACGGGCGGGTGTGGGTGCTGGGGGCGGCGGCGGCGCTGACGATGCTGCTGGCCGGGGTGCTGACGGCGGCGCGGACACCTGTGGCGCCCGGCGAGGCGCGTTCCCCGGCGTTCGCCGTGCGGTGTGCCGTGCGACTGGGCGTGGTGACCGCGTTGACGCTGCCGCTGCTGGCCCGGCTGACGGAGGTGTCCGTGGACGCCTCGCTGTCCGTACTCGGCATCGACGCGTTCGGCGCGGGCATCGACCTGCGCGGACGGATCGGCACGGCGCTGCTGCTGGGTGCGGTGTGGGGCGCGGGGGCAGGGGCGGCCGGAGCGCTGTTGACGCGGGTGAGCAGGGCGGCGGGGGCTCGGGCGACGGTGGTGGCACGGAGTGCCGGGGTGGGGGGCCGTACTGGGGTGGTCGGGAGTGGTGGGGCTGTCGGGCGTGCTGGGGTTGTCGGAGGTGGTGCTGTCGGGGGTGGTGCTGTTGGCGCGGGTGCGGGGGACGACGGTGGGGGTGGCGGCGGCTCAGGGGCACGCGAAGGTTGGAGCGGTGGCGCGGGTGCTGGGGGTGCGGGCGGTACCGCGTACTCGGGGGCGCCGCCGGGACCGCCCCCGGGGCCGTATCGGCCGGATCCTCCGCACCGGCCGGCGGACCCCGGCGCGAATCCGTATCTGCGTCCGCGGGGCGGGGGCGGGGAGCCCGAGGACGCACGCCCGGAATGGGCGCGCACCCCGCCGCAGTCCGGTGCGGGCGGCGCGGCGGGGAGCGGCCGTCCCGGCCCCGGCGTCGATCAGCCCGGCAGCGCCGAGCGGCCGGGCGGCCAGGGAGACGGGTGGTCCGGCGGCGACCTGCGGTCCCGCAGCGGCGAGCACGGATCCGACGACGAGGACGTGTCCGGCGCCCCCACGGTCGCCGGGCCGCCGGCACCGCCGCCGGGGACGCCACGGCGGCCTCCACGTCCCGGGGAGCGGCCGGGCGGCAGGCCACCGTCCCGCTGGGGCGAGGGCCCGCCCCCTCCCCCGCCACCGCCTCCGGCACCACCGCGCCGTCCGGGGGGTGACGGCCGATGAGCGAAGGACGCCGAGGGAACGGGGCCGGGCCGTCCCCCGCACGCCGCCCCCGCGGTGACCGGCCGCCGCTGCCGACAGCCCTGCTGAGCCGGGGCCCGCCGTTCCGCCTCCACGTCTGTGCACCACCGCGCCGACCGTGACGGACCACAGGTACGCCGACGCGCCCCCGCCTCACCGCCCGCCACGGGCCGAAAAGCCACCGGGACGGCGGTCACCGCCGCACAAGCGGGAGCCAGACGCCCCGCTCGTGCCGCCCCGGCCTGTATCCCCCCGACCCGTTCCCGGCCCAGGCCGCCGAGGGGGCGCACGCGGCGGACAATGGGAGGCGCGGACGCGGGCCGGGCCCGCCGTGGGTGCCGTGTCCGTCAGGCGGACCTCGGGGGCGGGAGGCACCGGGTGCCGGATACGGTTGGAGCACCATGAGCGCTTCGCAGACCTCTGACGTTCCCACGCTTCTCGTCAAGATCTTCGGCAAGGACCGACCGGGCATCACGGCCGGCCTGTTCGACACCCTCGCCGCCTACTCCGTCGACGTGGTCGACATCGAGCAGGTCGTCACCCGTGGCCGGATCGTGCTGTGCGCACTGGTCACCGAGCCACCCCGGGGACTGGAGGGCGATCTGCGCGCGACCGTCCACAGCTGGGCGGAGTCGCTGAGGCTGCAGGCGGAGATCATCTCCGGCATCGGCGACAACCGGCCGCGCGGTCTCGGCCGCTCCCTGGTCACGGTGCTGGGCCACCCGCTCACCGCCGAGGCGACGGCCGCCATAGCGGCCCGGATCACCGAGTCCGGCAGCAACATCGACCGTATCTTCCGGCTCGCCAAGTACCCCGTGACCGCCGTCGAGTTCGCGGTGTCCGGCGTGGAGACCGAGCCGCTGCGCACCGCGCTGGCGACCGAGGCCGCGGCGCTCGGTGTGGACGTCGCGGTGGTCTCGGCCGGCCTGCACCGGCGGGCTCAGCGCCTGGTGGTGATGGACGTGGACTCCACGCTGATCCAGGACGAGGTCATCGAGCTGTTCGCCGCGCACGCCGGCTGTGAGGACAAGGTCGCCGAGGTCACGGCGGCCGCCATGCGCGGGGAGCTGGACTTCGAGCAGTCGCTGCACGCACGCGTGGCGCTGCTGGCCGGGCTGGACGCGTCGGTGGTGGAGAAGGTCCGCGGCGAGGTGCGGCTGACGCCGGGTGCCCGCACGCTGATCCGCACCTTGAAGCGGCTCGGTTACCAGGTGGGGGTCGTCTCCGGTGGCTTCACCCAGGTCACCGACGATCTGCGGGAGAAGCTGGGGCTGGACTTCGCCCAGGCCAACACGCTGGAGATCGTCGACGGGAAGCTGACCGGGCGGGTCACCGGGGAGATCGTGGACCGCGCGGGCAAGGCGCGGCTGCTGCGGCGGTTCGCCGCCGAGGCGGGCGTTCCGCTGTCGCAGACGGTGGCGATCGGTGACGGAGCCAACGACCTGGACATGCTGAACGCGGCCGGGCTCGGCGTGGCCTTCAACGCCAAGCCGGTGGTGCGCGAGGCGGCGCACACCGCGGTGAACGTGCCCTTCCTGGACACGGTCCTGTACCTGCTGGGCATCACCCGCGAGGAGGTCGAGGCGGCGGACACGCTGGACGAGGGCCTCGGCGACAGCCTGGGCCGGCCCCTCGACGGAATCTGACCGGCGCCCCGAGCGGGGCGACCGGCACCGCCCATCGGCACCTCCCGGCCGGATCGGCCGGGCTTCGTCGGCCGGGGCCGACCGGGCTGCCCCGGCCGTATCCGGTCGGCGGGCGGGCAGCCGCCGCGGCGAGGGCCCGGAACACCTGCTGCCCGGGCCGGTCGCGCGGGGTCGGATCAGTCGGTCGGCGCCCAGTAGTCGACCAGGGAGGCCACGCCCGGCTCCACGTCCTTCCAGGAACCGTCGAAGGTCAGCACGGCGAAGGCGGCGGTCGGAAAGCCGCGGCGGCCCATCCGCTCGCGGGCGTCGCCCTCGGCCGAGCCCGCCAGGATCTCGGCGAGTCCCTCCATACCCGGGTTGTGGCCGATCACCAGTACGTTCCGCAGGTCGTCGGGGGTCTCGTTGAGCACGGCGATCAGCTCGCCGGGCGAGGCCTCGTAGATCCGCTCCTCGTAGACGGTTTTCGGCCGCTGCGGGAACTCCGCGACGGCGAGCTTCCAGGTCTCGCGGGTCCGGGTCGAGGTGGAGCACAGTGCCTGGTCGAAGGGGACTCCGGTGTCCGCGAGCCGGCGTCCGGCCTCTGCGGCGTCCTTGCGGCCCCGCTCGGCGAGTGGCCGCTCGTGGTCGGCCACCTGTGGCCAGTCGGCTTTCGCATGCCGGAAGAGGACGATCCTGCGGGATTCTGCGACGCTCATGGCATCCAGCTTCGCATGAAACAGGCCACGGGGCGCAGGGAGTTGACATGCGGATTCACCCTCCGTCGGCGCGCGTGCGGGGCGCGGTGCGGCCTCAGCGTGCGATCAGCTGCCGCAGCCACTCCATGAGGTGGGCGATCGCGGGTTCGCCCGCGGCGGCGTGGGCGTCGGAGGGATTGAGTATCAGCAGGAACAGGGTCACGAAGGCGAGCACGGGCAGGGCGAGGGCCCACCAGGGCAGCCGGATGTCGACGCCGCGCCGGGTCGCCCGGGGAGGCGGGGTGTGGGTTGGGGCCGACATGAGTGCCTCCGCTGGTCTTCGGGCGTCCCTGGTCCGTGCTGCGCGGCCCGCCTGGAGCGGGCACATCTCGAAGCTACGGAATCCGCGGGCCCCAACCCATCCGGAAGTCCACCCACTTGACCCTGACCCTCACCCCCTAGGGGACGGGGGGTTAACCCCACCCTCGGGCCGTGTCACGGCGAGGCGATCGTGGCCACGATGCCGATGATCACGAAGATCGCGAGGAAGGAGCCGAAGACGATCAGCATCTTCTTCTGGCCGTGCTGCGGGTTCGGGTCGAGGACTGGCATACGGCAAGTCTCGCATCCGCCACCCGCACCCGGACCGGCGGCCCGGGTCAGCGGGCCGCCTCCTCCTCCACCGTGCGGTCGCGCCCCGCGAGGACGCCCACGATGATCTGCGGCACCATCAAGGCGCTCATCAGCGCGATCGGCAGGCCCCAGCCCCCGCTGTGCTGATAGAGCACGCCCACCAGCAGCGGGCCCGGGATGGAGATCAGGTAGCCGGTGCTCTGCGCGAAGGCGGACAGCTGGGCGACGCCCGCACCGGTCCTGGCCCGCATCCCGACCATGGTCAGCGCGAGCGGGAAGGCGCAGTTGGAGACGCCGAGGAGCAGCGCCCAGGCCCAGGCGCCGCCGGCCGGGGCGAAGTACAGGCCGGCGTATCCGGCGAGTCCGCACACGCCCAGTACGAGCACGATCGGGCCCTGGTGGGGCAGGCGGGTGGCCACGCGGGGGATGACGAAGGCGAGCGGCACGCCCATCACCATGATGACGGCGAGCAGCAGACCGGCGGTGCCGGCGGACACGCCCGCGTCCCGGAAGATCTGCGCCATCCAGCCCATGGTGATGTAGGCGGCGGTGGCCTGGAGGCCGAAGAAGACCGCGAGCGCCCAGGCCGTACGGCTGCGGGTGATGCGCAGCGCGGGTTGCTCGACCGGGCGGCCGTCGGCGTCATCACGCGGAGCGTCGGTCCCGGCGGAGTCGGCGGACGACGGCGCCTTCCGGGCCCGTACGAACGGGATCCAGGACAGGGCGGCCGCCGCACCCAGCACGGCCCACACCGCGAGGCCGGGCTGCCAGTGCCCGCCCAGCGCGTTCGTCACCGGCACGGTCGCCGCGGCGGCGATCGAGGTGCCGAAGGCGAGGGCCATGGAGTAGAGGCCGGTCATGGAGCCGACCCGGTCGGGGAAGAAGCGCTTGACGATGACCGGCATCAGTACGTTGCTGAGCGCGATGCCCATCAGGGCGAGGGCGGTGGCGGCCAGGAAGCCCGCCGTACCACCGGCGTACGGGCGTATCAGCAGACCGGCGGTGATGGCGACCATGCCGCCGAAGACCACCGCGCCGGGGCCGAAGCGGCGGGCCAGCCGCGGGGCGGCGACCCCGAAGACGGCGAAGCAGAGCGGGGGCACCGAGGTGAGCAGTCCGGCCACGCTGCCGCTCATGCCGAGTCCGTCGCGGACCTCTTCCAGGAGCGCGCCCAGGCTCGTGATGGCCGGCCGCAGGTTGACCGCGGCCAGCACGATCCCGAGGACGAGCAGACGGGTCATCCACGGCGTCCACGCGCGCGTGCCGGACGCCTGGGACGCCTCACCGGGTACCCGGGCGCCGGGCCCCGCCGGTTCACCGGTGGTCGCGGGCCGCGTGGTCCCGGTCCGTGTCTCCGTCGGCGTCTTCGTCGGCGTCTCCGTCCGTGTCTCGGTCCGGGTTTCGTCACTAGCCATGAGACCCATCATAGAATCATGGGATGATTGATTGTCCACTCGCTTGTCGACTCCCGCGTGAAGGTGAGCCATGCCCCTGAGCCATCCCCGTCGCTCGGCGCTGTCCGAGCAGGTCATCGCGGCCTTGCGGCAGCAGATCGCCTCGGGCGAGTGGCCGGTGGGCTCCCGTATCCCGACCGAGCCCGAGCTGGTCGACCAGCTCGGGGTCGCCCGTAACACGGTCCGCGAGGCGGTCCGCGCGCTGGCCCACAACGGCCTGCTGGACATCCGCCAGGGCTCGGGCACGTACGTCGTGGCGACCAGCGAGCTGGCCGGCGTGATGCAGCGCCGGTTCGCCGAGGCCGACCCGCGGCACATCGCCGAGCTGCGCTCCACCCTGGAGTCCGCCGCCGCACGGCTCGCCGCCGAGCGGCGCACGGAGAAGGACCTCAAGCAGCTCGACGCGCTCCTCGCGCGCCGTGAGGACGCCTGGCAGACGGGCGACGCGGAGGCGTACGTGACGGCGGACTCGACCTTCCACCTGGCCGTCGTGGCGGCCTCGCACAACGACGTGATGACCGCCATGTACGCGGACCTCGGGGAGGTGATGCGGGACTGGCTGCGCGTGGACGTCGGCAGCGAGCTGACGCCGGAGACGCGCATGGACCACACCCGGCTGGTCGACGCGATCCGCGCGGGGGACGCCGAGACGGCGCACGCGGAGGCCGCGGGCTACCCGTTCCAGTGCCGCACGGGCCGGATCAGCTGATCAGCTCCCCCGCGCGTGGCTGACCCAGGCCGCCCGGACCTCCTTCCAGCACCGGCCGTCCAGGCGCACGGTCTGCGCGGGACCGGCCACCACCGGGGAGGTGTCGCTGTCGAGGTCCCACCAGTGCTCGCACTCGACGTGCAGGCGCACGTGGTCGGGCCCCGGGTAGGGGTTGTGGCAGTAGGCGGTCACGTCGGACTCGTCGACGCGGACCCGGCACGCTGAGCCGAACGGCTCGGCCGAGGCGGCGTCCCCGGCCTCGCCGGCCTTCGTGACCGGCACGCGCGCGTGGGACACCGCTTCGTACGGAAGGATCAGCACGCAGGCGACGGCGAGGGCCGCTGAGGCCAGACGGTGGAGTGGACGCACAAGGGACCTCCTCGGCCGGCTGGGGAGGGGAAAGCGCGTGGTGAACTCGTACTTCAGCGTGCGTCGCGGCCGGCCCGGACGCCCGGCCGACTGAGCCGAACGGGTGACGCGCCCACGGTCACACGCCGAGGGCCCGCACCCGGGTGGATGCGGGCCCCGCGGGGGCGTCCGGTCAGGCGCCGATGGCGTGCAGACCGCCGTCCACGTGGACGATCTCGCCCGTGGTCTTCGGGAACCAGTCGCTGAGCAGCGCGACGATGCCGCGACCGGCCGGCTCGGGGTCCTTGAGGTCCCACTCCAGCGGGGACCGGCTGTCCCACACCGCGGCGAGGTCCGAGAAACCCGGGATGGACTTGGCGGCCATGGAACCGATCGGGCCCGCCGAGACCAGGTTGCAGCGGATGTTCTGCTTGCCCAGGTCACGGGCCATGTAGCGGCTGGTCGCCTCCAGCGCGGCCTTGGCCGGGCCCATCCAGTCGTACTGCGGCCAGGCGTACTGCGCGTCGAAGGTGAGGCCGACGACCGAGCCGCCGTTCTGCATCAGCGGCAGGCAGGCCATGGTCAGCGACTTCAGGGAGTACGCCGAGACGTGCATGGCCGTGGCGACCGACTCGAACGGGGTGTTGAGGAAGTTGCCGCCGAGGGCGTCCTGCGGTGCGAAGCCGATGGAGTGGACGACGCCGTCGAGGCCGCCCAGCTCCTCGCCCACGACGTCGGCCAGCCGCCCGAGGTGCTCGTCGTTGGTGACGTCGAGCTCGATGACCTTGGTGGGCTTGGGCAGCTTCTTGGCGATGCGCTCGGTCAGCGTGGGCCGCGGGAACGCGGTCAGGATGATCTCGGCGCCCTGCTCCTGGGCCAGCTTGGCGGCGTGGAAGGCGATGGAGGACTCCATCAGCACACCGGTGATCAGGACGCGCTTGCCCTCGAGAATTCCGCTCATGGTGATCAGTGACCCATTCCCAGTCCGCCGTCAACGGGGATGACGGCTCCAGTGATGTACGAGGCGTCGTCCGAGGTGAGGAACCGCACCGCCGCGGCGATCTCCTCCGGCCGCGCGTACCGCGCCAGCGGCACCTGCGCGAGGATCTTCGTCTGCTGCTCCTCGGTGAGCTCCCGGGTCATGTCGGTGTCGACGAAACCGGGCGCGACGACGTTGAAGGTGATGTTGCGCGACCCCAGCTCACGGGCGAGGGAGCGCGCGAAGCCGACCAGGGCGGCCTTGGAGGCGGCGTAGTTCGCCTGCCCCGCGGAGCCGAGGAGCCCCACCACCGACGAGATCAGCACGACGCGGCCCTTCTTGGCCCGCAGCATGCCGCGGTTGGCGCGCTTGACGACGCGGAAGGTGCCGGTGAGGTTGGTGTCGACGACGGAGGTGAAGTCCTCCTCCGTCATGCGCATCAGGAGCTGGTCCTTGGTGACGCCGGCGTTGGCGATGAGGACCTCGACGGGACCGTGCGTCTCCTCGATCTCCTTGTAGGCCTGCTCCACCTGCTCGCTGTCGGTGATGTCGCACTTGACGGCCAGGAAACCGGCGGGCGGCTCACCCGAGCGGTACGTGATCGCGACCTTGTCGCCGGCGTCGGCGAATGCGCGGGCGATGGCGAGGCCGATGCCCCGGTTGCCTCCGGTGACGAGAACCGAGCGGCTCAACGGATCACCCTTTCAGTAGCGGTCTGACACACCCGCCCGGACCCGTGGAGAGCAGGCGGCTTCCTCGGAAACCTATCGGTCGGGGAGCGGCCGGGGACATTCGGGCACCGACAGTGGCTCACGGGAGTGACTGTCGGATCCCTACAGAACCGTGCGCGGGCCGGAGGGAAACCTCTGGTCCGGGGGCGGGATGGGCGACATGATCGGAGCGACCACGGGCCTCCACGGCCCGGTCCGCCCCGAACCGCCTCCACGTCGACAGAAAGAGACGCAGGTGCCTCATAGCATCGACGAAGCCTTCACGGCACTCCCCCTACGCGCCCTCGCCGACGCCGCCCTCGCCCGCGCGCGTGCCCTCGGCGCCGAGCACGCCGACTTCCGGCTGGAACGGGTGCGCAACGCCTCCTGGCGCCTGAGGGACGCCAAGCCCGCCGGGTCCTCGGACACCACCGACCTCGGGTACGCGGTGCGCGTGGTGCACGGCGGCACCTGGGGCTTCGCGTCCGGCGTGGACCTCACCATGGACGCCGCCGCCCGGGTCGCCTCGCAGGCGGTGGCGATGGCGAAGCTGTCCGCACAGGTGATCAAGGCGGCCGGGTCGGACGAGAGGGTGGAGCTGGCCGACGAGCCCGTGCACGCCGACAAGACCTGGATCTCGGCGTACGAGATCGACCCCTTCACCGTGCCCGACGCTCAGAAGTCGGCCCTGCTGGCCGACTGGAGCGCGCGGCTGCTGGCGGCGGACGGGGTCGATCACGTCGACGCCTCGCTGCTCACCGTGCACGAGAACAAGTTCTACGCCGACACCGCCGGGACCGTGACCACGCAGCAGCGGGTGCGGCTGCACCCGGTGCTGACCGCCGTGTCCGTGGACGACTCCAGCGGCGAGTTCGACTCCATGCGCACCCTGGCGCCGCCCGCCGGGCGGGGCTGGGAGTACCTGACCGGCACCGGCTGGGACTGGGACGCCGAGCTGGCCCGGATCCCGGAGCTGCTGGCCGAGAAGATGCGGGCGCCGAGTGTCGAGGCGGGTCTGTACGACCTGGTCGTGGACCCGTCCAACCTGTGGCTGACCATCCACGAGTCCATCGGGCACGCCACCGAGCTGGACCGCGCCCTCGGCTACGAGGCCGCCTACGCCGGCACCTCCTTCGCCACCTTCGACCAGCTGGGCAAGCTGCGCTACGGCTCGGAGCTGATGAACGTCACCGGCGACCGCACCGCCGAGCACGGGCTGGCGACCATCGGGTACGACGACGAGGGCGTCGCGGGCCAGTCCTGGGACCTGGTGAAGAACGGGACGCTGGTGGGCTACCAGCTGGACCGGCGGATCGCGCGGCTCACCGGGTTCGAGCGGTCCAACGGGTGCGCCTACGCCGACTCCCCCGCCCACGTGCCGGTGCAGCGCATGGCCAACGTTTCGCTGCGGCCGGATCCCGGCGGGCTGTCCACGGAGGACCTGATCGGGGGCGTGGAGCGCGGGATCTACGTCGTCGGGGACCGGTCCTGGTCGATCGACATGCAGCGCTACAACTTCCAGTTCACCGGTCAGCGGTTCTTCCGGATCGAGAACGGGCGGCTCGCCGGTCAGCTGCGGGACGTGGCGTACCAGGCGACGACCACCGACTTCTGGGGGTCCATGGCGGCCGTCGGCGGGCCGCAGACGTACGTCCTGGGCGGCGCCTTCAACTGCGGCAAGGCCCAGCCGGGGCAGGTCGCAGCCGTCTCGCACGGCTGCCCGTCGGCCCTCTTCAAGGGAGTCAACATTCTGAACACCACGCAGGAGGCGGGTCGATGAGCGCGCGCACGAGCAGGCCGCACGAGATCGTCGACCGGGCGCTGGAACTGTCCCGCGCCGACGGCTGCGTCGTGATCGCCGACGAGGAGTCCACCGCCAACCTGCGCTGGGCGGGCAACGCGCTCACCACCAACGGCGTCACGCGCGGGCGCACGCTCACCGTCGTCGCCACCGTGGACGGCCGGGAGGGCACGGCCTCGGGGGTCGTGTCGCGCTCGGCCGTGACCGTGGACGAGCTGGAGCCCCTGGTGCGGGCCGCGGAGGCCGCCGCGCGCGGCGCCGGGCCGGCCGAGGACGCGCAGCCGCTGGTCGCGGGCGTGCCCGCCTCGCCCGACTTCACCGACGGGCCCGCGGAGACGTCGTCGGCCGTGTTCGCGGACTTCGCGCCGGCCCTCGGGGAGGCCTTCGCCCGCGCGCGTGCGGGCGGCCGGGAGCTGTACGGGTTCGCCAACCACGAGATGACGTCGACGTACGTGGGGACGTCCACCGGGCTCAGGCTCCGCCACGACCAGCCCAACGGGACGCTGGAGCTGAACGCGAAATCGCCGGACCGCACCCGGTCGGCGTGGGCGGGCCGGGCGACGCGGGACTTCAAGGACGTCGACCCGGCGGCGCTCGACGCCGAGCTGGCCGTGCGGCTGGGCTGGGCCGAGCGGCGCGTGGAGCTGCCCGCCGGACGGTACGAGACGCTGCTGCCGCCGACCGCGGTCGCCGACCTGCTGATCTACCAGTTCTGGTCGGCGTCGGGACGGGACGCGGCCGAGGGCCGCACGGTGTTCTCGAAGCCGGGCGGCGGCACGCGCGTGGGCGAGCGGCTCGGCGAGCTGCCGCTGACGATGCGCAGCGATCCGCACGAGCCGGGTCTGGAGTGCGCGCCCTTCGTCGTCGCGCACTCGTCCGGCGGCGACCAGTCGGTGTTCGACAACGGGCTGCCGGTGGCGGCGACCGACTGGATCCGCGCGGGTGAGCTGCACCGGCTGGCGACCACCCGGCACAGCGCCGGGCTGACCGGGCTGCCGGTTGCCCCGGCGATCGGCAACCTGGTCCTGGACGGCGGCGACCCCGACCGGTCCCTGGAGGAGATGGTCGCCGGCACCTCGCGCGGGCTGCTGCTCACCTGCCTCTGGTACATCCGCGAGGTCGACCCGGCGACGCTGCTGCTGACCGGGCTCACCCGGGACGGCGTCTACCTCGTCGAGGACGGCGAGGTGGTCGGCGAGGTGAACAACTTCCGGTTCAACGAGTCGCCGGTGAGTCTGCTGGGCCGGGCCACGGAGGCGGGGCGTACGGAGAAGACGCTGCCCAGGGAGTGGGGCGACTGGTTCACCAGGGCCGCGATGCCGGCGCTGCGGGTCCCCGATTTCAATATGAGCTCTGTCAGTCAGGGCGTATAACCTCGTAGGCGGCTGTCACCCGACTGCCGAAGATCATGATCATGTAGGAGACACGAGAACCGTGACGGACATCGTCGACGAGCTGAAGTGGCGTGGGCTGTTCGCCCAGTCCACCGATGAGGATGCTTTGCGCAAGGCGCTCGCGGACGGTCCCGTCACGTTCTATTGCGGTTTCGACCCGACCGCGCCGTCCCTGCACGTCGGGCACCTGGTGCAGGTGCTCACCGTGCGCCGGCTCCAGCAGGCCGGTCACCGGCCGCTGGCGCTGGTCGGCGGCGCGACGGGCCAGATCGGCGACCCGCGTCCCACCGCCGAGCGCACGCTGAACTCGCCGGAGACCGTCGCGGGCTGGGTCGAGCGGCTGCGCGGCCAGATCGAGCCGTTCCTGTCCTTCGAGGGCGAGAACGCGGCCCTGATGGTCAACAACCTCGACTGGACCGAGGGCCTGTCCGCGATCGAGTTCCTGCGGGACATCGGCAAGCACTTCCGGGTCAACAAGATGCTGACCAAGGACTCCGTCGCCCGCCGCCTGGAGTCCTCCGAGGGGATCAGCTACACGGAGTTCAGCTACCAGCTGCTCCAGGCCATGGACTTTCTCCAGCTCTACCGGAGGTACGGCTGCACGCTCCAGGGCGGCGGCAGCGACCAGTGGGGCAACCTGACGGCCGGCCTCGACCTGCTGCACCGCCTGGAGCCGGACGCCACCGTCCACGCCTACGCGACGCCGCTGATGACCAAGGCGGACGGCACCAAGTTCGGCAAGACCGAGGGCGGCGCCGTCTGGCTCGACCCGGAGATGACCACGCCGTACGCGTTCTACCAGTTCTGGCTGAACGCGGACGACCGGGACATCTCGAAGTACATGCGCATCCTGTCCTTCCGCTCCCGCGAGGAGCTGGAGGAGCTGGAGCGGCAGACCGAGGAGCGTCCGCAGGCCCGGGCCGCGCAACGCGCGCTGGCCGAGGAGCTGACGACGCTGGTGCACGGCGCCGACCAGACGGCCGCCGTGATCGCCGCGTCCAAGGCCCTCTTCGGCCAGGGCGACCTGGCGGAGCTCGACGAGCGGACGCTGGCCGCGGCCCTCTCCGAGCTGCCGCACGTCCGGGTCGCCGAGCCGGCTCCGGTCGTCGACCTGTTCGCCGAGGTCGGCCTGGTCGCCAGCAAGTCCGCCGCGCGCCGCACGGTGAAGGAGGGCGGCGCCTACGTGAACAACGTCAAGGTCGCCGGCGAGGACGCCGTCCCCGCCCGGGAGGACCTGCTGCACGGGCGCTGGCTGGTGCTGCGCCGCGGCAAGAAGAACCTGGCCGCGGTCGAGGTCACCGGCGCCTGAGCGCACGCGACAGGGGCGGTCTCCGGTGCCGTGCGGCTGCCGGAGACCGCCCCTCGCCGTGCAGGTCGCCGCGCGGGTCCCGTCGTACGGGGTCCGCGCGGGTCAGGCCCGTTCGCGTCGCCTGTTGCCCCGCACCGCCATGTAGATCGCGTCGCCGACGGCGACGATGACGATCGCGGCCACCAGCTGGAACACGTGCCGCCACCAGTCGATGCCGGAGGTCGCGTCCACGCCGGCCGCCCGGGCGATCGCGTTGCCGGCGATGGCGCCCAGCATGCCGAAGATGGTGGTCAGCCACAGGGGACTGTGCTGCTTCCCGGGAATGATCGCCTTGGCGATCAGACCGAGCACGAATCCGACGATGATCGCCCACAACCAGCCCATGGCTGCCTCCTCATTCGGCTCCAAGCGAGCAGTACCGCCAGTCTTCGGCCGTACCGCGTACGACGCATGGCGGGTACGGCCGAATGGGGTACCGCCCCACGCGGTGCGGCGCAGGCCCTGCGGGCGGACCGGAGGGTGCCCCGGTCTCGTGGACGGCGCAGGCGCGGCGTAACGTGGAGAGTTGTCCGGGACCGGAGTCCCCGTGCGGCCACGGACGGGAACGGGGCGGGGAGAGTCCGATGCGGGCGGATGGTGGAACCAGATGCGGAAGCAGAGTGCCGGCGGCAAGGCCGAGGTTTTCCGGATCACCGGGGCCCGGACGGGCCTCCAGGAGGATGTGCGCGGCCGGCAGCGCCGCTACATCATCTCGATGTCGATCCGTACCCTGTCGGTGGTCCTCGCGGCCTGCCTGTGGAACGTGGAACGGCACGTGGCGATCGTGGCCCTGGTCCTCGGTGCCGTCCTGCCGTACATCGCCGTGGTGATCGCCAACGCCGGGCGCGAGAACGCGCCATCGTTGCCCTCGACGTTCGTGACGATGCCGACGGCTCCGATGATCACGCCGCCGCGCGCCGACGACGGCCCGGCGGAATCCGACCCGGAGGGCACCGCGTCCGGACCGGCGCGGGACCGGGCCGGTGAGCCGCACGCCCGGTCGTGACCCAGGGCGCTCGGCGGGGCGGACGTCGATTCCTCGCCAGGCCGAAGAAATGCTCAGATGAATCATGTGGTTCCGGTGCCGGGTGGCGGGTGACCCGTGACATACTTCGTACGCGCTCCGCATCCCCCGTCGGAGCGACGGACCGACGCCGGGCAGCTCCCCCCGTGGCTGCTCGGCGTCGCCTTGTGTGTGGACCTGTGAGACGAACCTGTGAGTGACGAGACCGCCCCCATCTGCTCCGCCAAGGGCTGCCGCACCGCCGCCGTGTGGGTGCTGGCATGGAACAACCCGAAGATCCACACGCCTCAGCGGCGCAAGACGTGGATCGCGTGCGACGAGCACCGGGAGCACCTGTCGCAGTTCCTCGGAGTGCGGGGCTTCCTGAAGGACGTGGTCCCGCTGGACGAGTGGGAAGCCCCCGCCGACTCCTAGGCGTGCCCTATCCCCCGATCGCCGACATCGGCCGGTCGGGCTGTACGAAGGTCGGGTCGTCGAGGCCGGCGCCGGCCTTCTTGCCCCACATGGCCAGCCGCCAGATGCGGGCGATCTCCTCGTCGGCGGCGCCGGAGCGCAGCGCGGCCCGCAGGTCGGTCTCCTCGGTGGCGAACAGACAGGTGCGCACCTGTCCGTCGGCGGTCAGGCGGGTGCGGTCGCAGGCCGAGCAGAACGGGCGGGTGACGGAGGCGATGACGCCGACCCGGTGCGGGCCGCCGTCGACGAGCCAGCGCTCGGCGGGGGCCGAGCCACGCTCCTCGGAACCCTCCGCGGTCAGCTCGAAGCGGGTGCGCAGGGAGGCCAGGATGTCACCCGCGGTGACCATGCCCTCGCGCTTCCAGCCGTGCTGGGCGTCCAGGGGCATCTGCTCGATGAAGCGCAGCTCGTAGTCGTGCTCGACGGCCCAGGCGAGCAGGTCGGGGGCCTCGTCGTCGTTGAACCCCGGCATCAGGACCGAGTTGACCTTGACCGGGGTCAGACCGGCCTCGCGGGCCGCCTCCAGGCCCTCCAGGACGTCCTTGTGGCGGTCCCGGCGGGTGAGGGTCTTGAAGACGTCCGGGCGCAGGGTGTCCAGCGAGACGTTGACCCGGTCCAGGCCCGCGGTCTTCAGGGCCGTCGCCGTGCGCCTGAGGCCGATGCCGTTGGTGGTGAGGGACATCTGGGGGCGCGGCTCCAGGGCGGCGACACGCTCCACGATGCCGACGAGACCGGGGCGCAGCAGGGGCTCGCCGCCGGTGAAGCGGACCTCCTCGATGCCGAGGGAGGCGACCGCGATGTCGATGAGGCGGACGATCTCGTCGTCCGTGAGCAGGTCGGGCTTGGCCAGCCACTGGAGGCCCTCTTCGGGCATGCAGTAGGTGCAGCGCAGATTGCAGCGGTCGGTCAGCGAGACCCTCAGGTCGGTGGCCACTCGGCCGTAGGTGTCGATGAGCACGTGGGCCCCCTCCCTCGACGCGGATCGGCGGAGCACTTATCTCCTCCGACACTGCGAGCCTACGTGACGGGTCCGACATCGACAGCGGGCCGATCCCTACGACGTACGGCGCGGCCCCGTCGTAGGGATCTACGACGGGGCCGCGCGCGGGGTGGGATCAGTGGGCGCCGGTGCCGGTCAGGGACCGGACCTCCAGCTCCGCGTACTTCGCCTTGTCGGGCTCCTCCTTCGACAGGACCGTGCCGAGCCAGCCCATGAAGAAGCCGAACGGGATGGAGATGATGCCCGGGTTCTTCAGCGGGAACCAGGCGAAGTCCACGTCGGGGAACATCGCCTTCGGGTCGCCGGAGACCACGGGCGAGAACAGCACCAGGCCGACGGCGACGATCAGACCGCCGTAGATCGACCACAGGGCTCCCTGGGTGGTGAACCGCTTCCAGAAGAGGCTGTAGAGGATGGTCGGCAGGTTCGCGGACGCGGCGACCGCGAAGGCCAGGGCGACCAGGCCGGCCACGTTCAGGTCGCGGGCGAGGGCGCCGAGCGCGATGGAGACCACGCCGATGAAGACGGTCGCCCAGCGGGCCGCCCGCATCTCCTCCTTCTCGGTGGCCTGGCCCTTGCGGATGACGTTGGCGTAGATGTCGTGCGCGAAGGACGAGGACGAGGCGAGGGTGAGACCGGCGACCACGGCGAGGATGGTCGCGAAGGCCACCGCCGAGATCGTCGCCAGCAGGATCGCGCCCCAGGCCGAGTCGACGCCGCCCACGTGCAGGGCGAGCAGCGGCGCGGCGGTGTTGCCGGACGCGTTGGACTCGGTGATCTCCTTCGGTCCGACGAGTGCGGCGGCACCGAAGCCGAGCGCGATGGTCATCAGGTAGAAGGCGCCGATGATGCCGATCGCCCAGTTCACGGACTTACGGGCGGCCTTGGCGTTGGGCACCGTGTAGAAGCGGATCAGGATGTGCGGCAGGCCGGCCGTGCCGAGCACCAGGGCGATGCCGAGGGAGATGAAGTCCAGCTTGGTGGTGCCGTTGGCGCCGTACTGGAGCCCGGGCTCCAGGAAGGCGGCGCCGTGGCCGCTCTTCTCGGCGGCGGTGCCCAGCAGGTCGGAGATGTTGAAGTCGAACTTCAGCAGCACCAGGAACGTGATCAGGATGGTGCCGCCGATCAGCAGGACGGCCTTGACCATCTGGACCCAGGTGGTGCCCTTCATGCCGCCGATGGAGACGTACACGATCATCAGGATGCCGACGAGGGCGACGATGAGGATCTTGCCGGCGTCGGAGGTGATGCCGAGCAGCAGGGAGACGAGGATGCCCGCGCCCGCCATCTGGGCCAGCAGGTAGAAGATCGACACGACGATGGTGGACGTGCCGGCGGCGGTGCGCACGGGGCGCTGGCGCATGCGGTAGGCGAGGACGTCGCCCATCGTGTAGCGGCCGGAGTTCCTGAGCGGCTCGGCGACCAGGAGCAGGGCGACCAGCCAGGCGACCAGGAAGCCGATGGAGTAGAGGAAGCCGTCGTATCCGAAGAGGGCGATGGCACCCGCGATGCCGAGGAAGGACGCGGCCGACATGTAGTCGCCGGAGACGGCGAGTCCGTTCTGGAAGGCGCTGAAGGACCGGCCGCCCGCGTAGAAGTCGGCGGCGTCCTTGGTCTGGCGGCCGGCCCAGACGGTGATGCCGAGCGTGGCGAGGACGAAGAGGGCGAAGAGGGTGATGATGAGCGGCCGGTGCTCGCTGGCCTCGTTGGCGGCGAGCTCGGCGGCGAGAACGGTCTGTGCGGGGCTCATGCGCCGCCCTCCATCCGGGACTTGATGGCCTCGGCCTTGGGGTCGAGCTTCGCGGCGGCGTGCCGCGAGTACCACCAGGCGATGAGGAACGTGGTGACGAACTGGGCGATGCCGAAGACGAAGGCGACGTTGATGTTGCCGAAGAGCTTGGTGCCCATGAAGCCGCCGGCGTAGTTCGACAGCAGCACGTACAGCAGGTACCAGGCGACGAACGCGATCGTCAGCGGGAAGGCGAAGGAGCGGAAGGAGCGGCGCAGTTCGCCGAACTCAGCGCTCTGCTGCACTTCGGAGAACTCCTCGGGTGACGGAAGATGGCGTTCCTCTTTCGAGGGGGGCGGTGCGTCGGTGGCCACGGAGTCTCCTCGTACGACGGACATGACGGCTTGGACCTCGGTGTTCTCACGGGGGCCTGATCGTGCTCGGGCTCCCTGTCCAACGACACGACGCCCCACCGGCACCGGTTCAACCCGCGCCGCACTTTTCGAAGTCACCTGTTGCGGGTCATTGCTGGCCGGCGACCGCGAGGGATAGCTTCACCCTGCACCACTCCGTCATGTACCTGCCCGAGCACCACCCGTGTCTCGGGCCGGTCTCGTTTCCGGATGATGTGGAGACCCCATGGATCATCTGCGTTCCCCGCGTCCTTCGCGGTCGTCGCGTTCCAGACGGCGGCTCGCCCTCGCCGTGCCGGTCGTGCTGTCGCTCACCGCGTCGCTGGGCTTCCTGCCGGCGGCCGCCTCGGCCGCCCCGGGTGCGGACACCGCCCAGGAGGCCGCCCGGACCGCCGGGGCCACGGACGCCCCCGACCTCGCGTACGTGGTCAACACGCGGACGGACCACCGCACGATCGCGTCGGTGCAGCGGGCGATAGCCGAGGCCGACGGCCGCGTCGTCGCCACGTACCGGAAGATAGGCGTGATCGTCGTCCACTCGGCCGACCCGGACTTCGGCAAGGAGATACGCAGGGTCCGCGGGGTGCAGTCCGCGGGCGCGACCCGCACCGCGCCGCTGACCGCCGCCGGGACGACCGACCAGGGCACCGCCGAGACGCTCACCGACGCGCAGGCCGCGCGGACCGCGGAGGCGTCGAAGGCCGCCGGGGCGAGCGAGCCCCTGGAAGCGGACCAGTGGGACCTGCGCGCGATAGGCGCCGACAAGGCCGCGGAGATCAACCCGGGCAGCTCCCGGGTCACCGTCGCCGTGATCGACACCGGCGTCGACGACACCCACCCCGACCTCGCCCCGAACTTCTCCGCCGCCCAGTCCGCAAACTGCGTGGGCGGCAAGGCCGACACCAGCGAGGGCGCCTGGCGGCCGTACACCGCCGACGACTACCACGGCACCCACGTGGCCGGTGAGATAGCCGCCGCCCGCAACGGCATCGGCGTCGCCGGTGTCGCACCGGGCGTGAAGGTCTCCAGCATCAAGGTGAGCGACCCGGACAACGGCCTCTTCTACCCCGAGAACGTCGTCTGCGCCTTCATGTTCGCCGCCGACCACGGCGTGGAGATCACCAACAACAGCTACTACGTGGACCCCTGGCTGTACAACTGCATGGACGACCCGGACCAGCGCGCGATCGTCGACGCGGTCAACCGGGCCCAGCTGTACGCCCAGCGCAAGGGCACCCTGCACCTGGCCTCCGCCGGCAACTCCAACCACGACCTGGACTCCGACGCCATCGTCGACGACTCCAGCCCCGACGACTCCACGCCGGTGACGCGGACCATCGACCCGCACGAGTGCTTCGACGTGCCGACCCAGCTGCCCGGCATCGTCACGGTCAGCGCCACGGGCGTCGACAAGGAGAAGTCCTACTACTCCTCGTACGGCGAGGGTGTCGTGGACGTCGCGGCGCCGGGCGGCGACGGGCGCTACCAGATCCCGGACACGCCCTCGAAGAACGGCCGCATCCTGTCGACCATGCCGAACAACGAGTACGGCTGGCTCCAGGGCACCTCGATGGCCTCCCCGCACGCCTCGGGCGTCGCCGCGCTGCTGAAGTCGGAGCACCCCTGGGCGTCCCCGGCGCAGCTCCAGCGGCTGCTGAAGGCGCAGGCGGACAACCCCGGCTGCCCGGCCTCCTACGACCAGGACGGCGACGGCGCCGAGGACGCCGGCTGCGAGGGCGGCGAGCGGGTCAACGGCTTCTACGGCTACGGCATCGTCGACGCGCTGCGCGCGGTGAAGTGACCCGCCCGCACGCCGCTCGTCCCGGGCCGCACACCTCCCTTCCTCCGTCACGCACCGGTCGCACGAACGAACTGGAGACACCGCACATGACCGCTCCCCACCCGCGTCACCGCCGCGCCCTCGCGATCCCGGCCGGTATGGCCGTGGCCGCTTCGCTGGCGTTCCTGCCGGGCGTCCCGGCCTCCGCCGCCGAGGCCGCTCCCACGCTCCCGGCGGACTCGTCGTCCTCGATGAGCTACGTCGTCAACGTCCGCGCCGGGCACGGCCCTTCGGCACACGTGAAGCGGGAGATAGCCAAGGCCGGCGGCACGATCGTGACGTCGTACGACCGGATCGGCGTGGTCGTCGTCCACTCCGCGAACCCGGACTTCGCCGAGACCGTCCGCAAGGTGCGCGGCGTGCAGTCGGCCGGCGCCACCCGCACCGCGCCGCTGCCGTCGGCCGCCACCACCGACACCGGCGCGCCGAAGGTCCTCAGCGGCGAGGAGATCGCCGCCGCCGAGGCCGCCGAGGGCCAGGACCCGCTGCAGGGCCTCCAGTGGGACCTGCCCGCCATCAAGGCGGACAAGGCGCACGAGAAGTCGCTGGGCAGCGAGAAGGTGACCGTCGCGGTCATCGACACGGGCGTGGACGACACCCACCCGGACATCGCCCCGAACTTCGACCGGGACGCCTCCGTCAACTGCGTCTCCGGCAAGCCGGACACCACCGACGGCGCCTGGCGGCCGAGCGCGGCCGAGAGCCCGCACGGCACGCACGTGGCCGGTGAGATCGCGGCCGCCAAGAACGGCGTCGGCATGACCGGCGTGGCGCCCGGGGTGAAGGTCTCCGGCATCAAGGTGTCCAACCCCGACGGCTTCTTCTACACCGAGGCCGTGGTCTGCGGCTTCATGTGGGCGGCCGAGCACGACGTGGACGTGACCAACAACAGCTATTACACCGACCCCTGGTACTTCAACTGCAAGAACGACCCGGACCAGAAGGCGCTGGTCGAGGCCGTCACCCGGGCGTCGCGGTACGCGGAGAAGAAGGGCGCGGTCAACGTCGCCGCGGCCGGCAACGAGAACTACGACCTCTCCTCCGACGAGATCACCGACCCGTCCTCCCCGAACGACACCACGCCCGGCGACCGGGTCGTCGACCCGTCCGAGTGCCTGGACATCCCGACCCAGCTGCCCGGCGTCGTGACCGTCGCCTCGACCGGCGCCAAGGGCCTCAAGTCGTCCTTCTCCAACCACGGTCTGGGCGTCGTCGACATCGCCGCGCCCGGCGGCGACTCGACGGCCTACCAGAAGCCCGAACCGCCCGCCACCAGCGGTCTGATCCTGGGCACGCTGCCCGGCGGCAAGTGGGGCTACATGGCCGGCACGTCGATGGCGTCCCCGCACGTCGCGGGCGTGGCCGCCCTGATCAAGTCGACGCACCCGCACGCCTCCCCGGCCATGGTCAAGGCCCTGCTGTACGCCCAGGCCGACGCCACCGCGTGCACCAAGCCGTACGACATCGACGGCGACGGCAAGGTCGACGCGGTGTGCGAGGGCTCGAAGAACCGCAACGGCTTCTACGGCTGGGGCATGGCCGACGCGCTGGACGCGGTGACCTGGTAACCGGCGCTCCGGTGGCCGCGACGGTCACCACGCGCTCGTGAGGCGGGCCGGGGGTTCTCTCCCGGCCCGCCTCGTGCGTGCGGCGAGGTTCCCGCACCCCTGAGCATCCGACCGGCAGGTGACGGACGCCGCGCGGTGAGTGTGACGCGTCACTCACCCGCTTCCGGCGATCCCCGAACCGTACGGCGGCCGAAAACGTCCTCATGTGCGGAATGCCGGACCGCCAGTTGTTTTCCGGAACTTGCCCGGATCTGGGGGAGCTGGTGAAGATCTCGAGGTGACCTTGACAAGACCCCCGTCCCGGACCACCGGCACCGGACGGCACGCGCGGCCCTCCGGCACCGGCCGGGCCGTGGCCGTGCTCGTGCTGGTGGTGCTGGCCGCGCTGATACCCGTCCTCGGCCCGTCCCCCGCCCTGCACGGCACCGGGGAGGCCGAGGCACCCGGCACCGGCGGCATAGCCCTGCTGCGCACGGTGCTCTTCGCCGCGCTGAGCGTCTCGCTCGGCGAACTCTTCGTGAACCGGCTCGCCAAGTCGCTCCCCGGCGCTCCCCCGGAACGCCCCCGCACCTGGTCCGCGTACGCGAGCGCCGCCGGCTTCGTCGCCGCTCTGGGCCTGGCGTCGGTCGTGGCCACGGGCAATCTGGTGCCGGACAGCGTCGCCGACATCGACGTGGGCGGCCTCTACTCGTCCCGCGACGGCAAACTCGCGCTCCTGGAGGTCAACGGGTTCCTCGCGGCCGGCCTGTGCGCCACCTCCCGCCGGCCGGGCCTCCAGGTCTGGCCGCTGGCCGCGGTGATCGTCGCGGAGGCGCTGCGCGCGCACCCGACGACCGAGTACAGCCCGCTGCTCGGGTCGGGCCTGACCCTCGTCCACCTGACGTGCGCCTCGCTGTGGGTGGGCGGCCTGCTGTACGCGCTGCGGACCCTGCGCGCATGGCGGGACACCGGGGCCGGCCCGGCCCTGCTGGGGCTCTACGCGCGCGTGGCGGTGGTTCTGCTCGCCGCCATCACGGCGACCGGCGTGTGCAGTTCGCTGCGCCGGATGCCGCCGGGCACGATCGTGGACCAGCTGACGGACACGGCGTACGGACGGGTCCTGCTCGCCAAGGTGATCCTCATGGTCGCCGTGGCCGCTCTCGCCCTGTGGGCCAGGGTCCGGCTGAGCCGTGCGGCCGACCCGCTGACCGCCTGCTCCCCCGCGCGCGCGGAGGTCGCCGTCCTCGGTGTCGTGGTCGCGGTGTCCGGACTGCTGACGGCCCTTCCGGTACCGATCCGGTGGTGAGCCCCGCAACTTCCGCTCCCGGCCGGTCGCTTGACGGAGGAACCGTTTTGCCGCGGCGCCGCGCGGCACCTGCCTGACCCGAGTGTCGGTCGCGGCCCGTATCCTCATGGACCATGCTCGAAGACCGCACGACCGCAGCGCCGTCCGCCACGGCGTGGCCGACCGCGTATCCGCAGGGATACGCGGTCGTCGACGTGGAGACCACCGGCCTGGCCCGCGACGACCGCATCATCTCCGCGGCCGTCTACCGCCTGGACGCCCGCGGCGAGGTCGAGGACCACTGGTACACCCTGGTCAATCCGGAGCGGGACCCGGGCCCGGTGTGGATACACGGTCTGACGAGCGAGGTGCTCCGGGACGCGCCCCTCTTCCCGGACGTCGCCGAGGAGTTCGCGGCCCGCCTCGACGGACGGGTGCTCGTGGCGCACAACGCCGTCTTCGACTGGCAGATGATCGCCCGCGAGTACGCCCGCGCCGAGCGTGCGGCGCCGGTGCGGCAGCGGCTGTGCACCATCGCGCTCTCCAAGGCGCTGGACCTCCCGCTGCCCAACCACAAGCTGGAGTCGCTGGCCGCCCACTTCGGGGTCGTGCAGCAGCGGGCGCACCACGCGCTGGACGACGCGCGGGTGCTGGCGGAGGCGTTCCGGCCGAGCCTGCTCGCCGCGGCGGCGGGCGGTCTGCGGCTGCCGCTGCACGAGTGCCGGCCGCTGACCGAGTGGTCGGACGCGCCCGCACCCCGGATCGGACGGCAGGCCGGTTACGGCGGCTACCGGCCGACCAGTTGGCGCCCCTCCCGCAAAAGGCCCGCATGCCCGTATCCCAACCCGGGCCGGTACGAAGAGGGCAAAAGGCTCAAGCAGGGCATGCGGGTCGCCTTCTCGGGTGATACCTCGGTCGAGCGGGACCTGCTGGAGGACCGCGCGACCGAGGCCGGCCTGCACGTGGCCACCAGCCTGTCCCGGCTGACCAGCCTCCTGGTCACCAACGACCCGGACTCGGGCACGTCCAAGGTGGTCAAGGCACGCCAGTACGGCACGCCGGTGGTGGACGAGGCGGCCTTCGGGCAGCTCCTGCGGGACGTCGAGCCCGCGGACGCCGAGCCGTGAACCGAGCCGTGCGGGAACCGCGGTCGAGCCGTACGGACGGGTGATTCCGGGCGACTCGCCCGGCACCCGCTCGCCCGCGTCGCGGTGACGGCTCACCCTGTGGCGCATGGCGACATGTGAAGTCTGCGGCAACAACTACGGAATGACCTTCGAGGTCCACGCCCAGGGAGCGGTGCACGTCTTCGACTGCTTCTCCTGCGCGATCCACCGGATGGCCCCCATCTGCGAGCACTGCCGGGTGCAGATCATCGGCCAGGGCGTCGAGGTCGAGGGCCACTGGTACTGCGGCGCCCACTGCGCCCGCGCGGAGGGGAGGGCGGGGATCGTCGACAAGGTCTGAGCGGTTCGCGTGACCGCCTGGCGAACGGCTCTCTGACGTCTGCGCCGCGCCGTGAATGTCGAACGTGCTCCCCGCCGACGCGGGGCCACGGCCCTCGCGGGGACCTCCCCGCGAGGGCCGATCGCGGTCGAGGTACCGTCGATGCGTGTACCGCTTCCTCCTTTCCCGCCAGTGGGTGATCCTCACGCTGGTCGCCGTGCTGCTCATCCCCACGATGATCTGGCTGGGCTTCTGGCAGATGGGCCGCTACGAGGAACGCACCGCCCGCAACGACCTGGTCGCGCAGGCGCTCGACGCGGCGCCGGTGCCCGCCGAGTCGCTGACCGCCCCCGGCAAGAAGATCACGTCGCGTGAGCGGTACCGCACCGTCACCGCGAAGGGGCACTTCGACGCGGACCGCGAGGTCGTCGTCCGCCGCCGCACCGACTCCGACGACAACATCGGCTACCACGTGCTGACCCCGTTCGTGCTGAACGACGGCAGGATCCTGCTGGTCAACCGGGGCTGGATCCCCGCGGACGGCCCGAGCCAGACCGCGTTCCCCGAGGTTCCCGCGCCGCCCCGGGGAGAGATCACCGTCACCGGGCGGCTCATGCCCGACGAGACGACCGAAGCGAGCGGCATCAAGGACCTCGAGGGCCTGCCGGACCGGCAGATCATGCTCATCAACAGTGAGCAGCAGGCCGAGCGCCTGGACGCCCCGGTCCTCGGCGGATACGTCGTCCTGATCGAGCCGGAGCCGAAGGGCGACACCCCGGAGCGGATCGGCAGGCCCGGCAACGAGGACGCCGCGCTGAACTTCGCGTACGCCATCCAGTGGTGGCTGTTCGCCGCCGCCGTACCGGTCGGCTGGTGGTTCCTGGTCCGCCGCGAGAAGCGCGATCGTGAGGCCGCCGAGGACGTGGAGCCGGCGCAGCCGGAGCCCGCGGCGGTGTAGCCGCCCGGCGGAGCGCGCGAACGGAGCCGATTGCTCCGCTCCTCGTCGGGAAGACGGAATCCCGTGCACCCCCGTATCGAGGACTACGCGCTCATCGGCGACGAGCAGACCGCGGCCCTGGTCGGCACGGACGGCTCCGTGGACTGGCTCTGTCTGCCCCGCTTCGACTCCGCCGCCTGCTTCGCCAGGCTGCTCGGCGACGAGGACAACGGCCACTGGCGTATCGCCCCCGAGGGGGCGGAGCGCTGCACCCGGCGCGCCTACCGGCCGGACACCCTGGTCCTGGACACCGAGTGGGAGACCGAGGACGGCGCGGTACGGGTCACCGACTTCATGCCCCAGCGCGACCGCGCCCCCGACCTCGTACGCGTCGTGGAGGGCCTGCGCGGCGAGGTCACCGTGCACAGCGTGCTGCGGCTGCGCTTCGACTACGGCTCGGTCGTGCCCTGGGTGCGCCGGGCCGACGGCCACCGGATCGCGGTCGCCGGGCCGGACTCGGCGTGGCTGCGCAGCGAACCGGAGGTGCGCAGCTGGGGCAAGGACTTCGGGACGCACGCGGAGTTCACCGTCGCCGAGGGCGAGAAGGTCGCGTTCGTCCTCACCTGGCACCCCTCGCACGAACCCCGCCCCGCACTGGTCGACCCGTTCATCGCCCTGGAGCACAGCATCGAGGACTGGCGGGCCTGGGCCGCGCACTGCCGCTACGACGGTCCGCACCGGGACGCCGTGGTCCGCTCGCTGATCACCCTCAAGGCGCTCACCTACAAGCCCACCGGCGGCATCGTGGCGGCGCCGACCACGTCGCTGCCCGAGGAGCCGGGCGGCGTACGCAACTGGGACTACCGCTTCTGCTGGCTGCGGGACTCCACCCTCACCCTGGGCGCCCTGCTGTCGGCCGGGTACCTGGAGGAGGCCGAGGCCTGGCGCGACTGGCTGCTGCGCGCGGTCGCGGGGAATCCCGCCGACCTGCAGATCATGTACGGCCTGGCGGGTGAGCGGCGGCTGCCGGAGTTCGAGCTGCCGTGGCTCTCCGGCTTCGCCGGGTCCACGCCCGTACGGGTCGGCAACGACGCCGTGAACCAGCTCCAGCTGGACGTGTACGGCGAGGTCATGGACTCCCTTTCGCTGGCCCGGCTGGCGGGCATGCACCCGCAGCCGCAGATGTGGGAGCTGCAGTGCGCCCTGATGGACTTCCTGGCCACGGCGTGGCGCGAGCCCGACGAGGGGCTGTGGGAGGTGCGCGGCGGGCGCCGGCAGTTCGTGCACTCGAAGGTGATGACGTGGGTGGCGCTGGACCGGGCCGTGCGCACGCTGGAGGAGCACCCGGAACTGAGCGGCGGTGATCCGGACGGCTGGCGCGAGCTGCGCGACGAGGTGCACCGGGAGGTGTGCGAGAAGGGCTACGACCCGGAGCGCAACACCTTCACCCAGTCCTACGGCTCGCGTGAGCTGGACGCCTCGCTGCTGCTGATCCCGCGCGTGGGGTTCCTGCCGCCGGACGACCCCCGGGTCGTCGGGACGGTCGACGCGATCGGCGCGGAGCTGACCCGGGACGGCCTCGTGCGCCGGTACAGCACCGAGGGGGACCCCGTCGACGGGCTGCCGGGCGGCGAGGGGACCTTCCTGGTGTGCTCGTTCTGGTACGCGGACGCGCTGCACGCCACCGGTCGCGCGAAGGAGGCCCGGGAGCTGTTCGAACGGCTGGTGGGGCTCGCCAACGACGTGGGACTGCTGGCCGAGGAGTACGACCCGGTCTCCGGCCGCCAGCTCGGCAACTTCCCGCAGGCGTTCAGCCACATCGGCCTGGTGAACACCGCCCTCGCGCTGTTCGGGGACGAGCGGGCAGGATAGGGACCATGGATCTTGGACTGAAGGACCGGGTGTACGTCGTCACGGGAGCCACCCGGGGGCTGGGCAACGCCGCCGCGCGCGAGCTGGTCGCCGACGGTGCGAAGGTGGTCCTCACGGGGCGGGACGAGAAGACGGCCGCGGAGGCGGCCTCGGCACTGGGCCCCCACGCGGTGGGAGTGGCCGCCGACAACGCCGATCCCCAGGCCGCCGACCGGCTGATCGCCACCGCCCGTGAGCGCTTCGGCCGCTTCGACGGCGTACTGATCAGCGTGGGCGGGCCGCCGCCCGGGTTCGTCGCCGACAACACCGACGACCAGTGGCAGGCGGCTTTCGAGTCGGTGTTCCTGGGCGCGGTGCGGCTGGCCCGGACGGCGGCGGCCGAACTGGAGGACGGCGGTGTCATCGGCTTCGTGCTGTCGGGCTCGGTGCACGAGCCGATCCCCGGCCTGACCATCTCCAACGGCCTGCGGCCCGGCCTGGCGGGCTTCGCCAAGTCCCTCGCCGACGAACTGGGCCCGCGCGGCATCCGCGTCGTCGGCCTGCTGCCCGGTCGCATCGACACCGACCGGGTGCGCGAGCTGGACGGCATGTCCGCCGACCCGGAGGCGACCAGGGCGGCGGCCGAGTCCCGCGTCCCGCTGCGCCGCTACGGCGCCCCGGAGGAGTTCGGCCGGGCGGCGGCGTTCCTGCTGTCCCCCGCGGCTTCCTACGTCACGGGCGTGATGCTGCCGGTGGACGGCGGGGTACGGCACGGGTTCTAGCTGGACGGCACCGTTCGGATCCGGCCGGCCCCGCCCGGCCCGGCCGGATCCGAACGACACCGCCCGCCCGGCGGCGAGGACGGGGCCGCCGCCTCCGCGGGCGGTCAGCTGACCCGCTCGGCCCCGTGCTTGACGCCCCGCAGCTGGACCTCGGCCGGGAGGGCCGCGAGGTTCGCCGAGGTGCGGGCATGGGTCAGGGCGTGGGCGGTGAGGTCGCCCAGGGCGGTGCCGGGGTCCACGTGGGGGGCCAGGAGAAGACGGACGCGGGCCGCCGGTGAGGCGCGGCGGCCGGTGAGCCGGACCTTGGCCCGCTCGACGCCGTCCACGCGGTCCGCCTCCTGGGCGATGACAGCCTCCAGGGCCCGGCCGCGCAGCACCGCTCCCTCGCCGTCACCGGTGTCCACGAGCACCTCGGTGAGCCGGCGGCGACGCAGCACGGCCATCACCCACCACAGGGCGAGCAGCAGTACCACGGCGAGCACGGCGATGACGACCGGCCACCACCAGCCCGCCTCCCGCCACCGGGTCCGCTCGACGGTGCTGAGCAGCACGTCGTGCGGCCCCTGGTGCAGCCACCAGGAGGGCGCGGGGGCGCCGAAACCGATGGCCAGCACCGAGCCGCCGAGGGCGAGCAGGATGAGGCCCACCAGTCCCAGCAGCACACGGTCGACGGTCCTGAGCACCGCCCTCACCCCTTCCTTCCGGGACGCGCCACCCTGACGGACACGGCGGGCGGCCGGGCCAGCCCCAGCCCGCGCACCGCGTCGTCGAGCACGCCGTCCAGGTCGGTCCGTACGTCGTCCAGCTCCCGGAAGTGGGACAGCGCGCGCACGCGGGCCTTGCGCCGGCGCATCCGCACGCGTGCCGACTGCACCCCGGCGACCTCCATGGCCCGGTCGCGCAGCACCGTGGCGGCGGCGTCCCGGTGGAGGCCGGCGCGGACGTCCGGGAGGGTGCGTCGCATCGGCAGCACCTTGCGCAGGCCGGGGGTGAGGGCGAGGACGAGCAGCCAGAGCCCGAGGGCCGCGGCGACTCCCGCGCCGACCAGGACCCACGTGTCGTCGAGGGGCCGCTCGGCGAGCTGCCGGGCCAGTTCGCGGCGCGGGGCGAGGGCGGAGCGACCGGTGCGCACGGCGGCGATGTCGTAGAGGAAGGCTCCCGCGAGGAGCAGGACCAGCAGGGCGACGATGCCCGCGGGCACGCGGCGCGCGGACCAGAAGCGGCCAGCCGGTCCGCCTGCGGTGTCGGGGCCGGGCGGTCGCGCGGAGCCGCCGCCGGGTGCCTCCTGCTCGGTGCCGGGCTCCATGACGGGCAGCCGCCGGGTGCTGCCCTCCGTGCCCTGGGGTTCGCTCATCGCGTCCTCCCCTGCCTCGCGCCGTACTCCGCCGCCAGGTGCAGCCGCTCCACCTGGACGACGACCTCCGGCACCGCCATGCCCACCAACGCGCGTACCCGCTGGACGACTTGGTGACGCACCTGCCCGCAGCGGGCGCCGATGTCGCACGGATAGTCCAGTTCGAGATGGACCCGGACGTGGGCGGTGTCGTGGTGGACGACGACGGTGGCGTACGGGCGTGCCGCGTCCGGGTGGAGCGGGCCGACCGCCTCGCGCGCCGCCCGCGCGGCGACCTTGGCGACGACCCGGTCGGCGATCCGCGTGGCTCCGCGCTCGCCCGGCGGCACGACGGTCAGGGGTTCGAGGAGCTCACCGGCCCCACCGCTCACGCCGGTCACCGCCGCCGGTCGTCGCGGGAGCGGAAGAAGTCACCGAGGTCCATGTCGCCCTCCAGCAGGCGACCCACGACGAACCCGACGGCTCCCAGGGCCGCCACCAGCAGGAAGGCGCCGAAACCGCCGAAATACCCCGCGAAACCCAGCGCCATGCCGGCGATCAGGCCGACCACGGCCATGCTCATGGTGCGCTCCCCTCAGTCCGCGTCCGCGTCACTTGATCCGAGGCTCCGGCTCCTCGTCCTCCTCGTCGGGCAGCTTCACGTCACTGACCGCGATGTTGACCTCGACGACCTCGAGGCCGGTCATCCGCTCCACCGCCGCCACCACGTTCTCCCGCACGTCCCGGGCGACGTCCGAGATCGACACGCCGTACTCCACGACGATCTCGAGATCGAGCGCGGTCTGCTTCTCGCCGACCTCGGCCTTGACGCCGCGGGTCACCCCGGACTTGGTCCCGCCGGGCACCCGGTCGCGCATGGCGCCGAAGGTGCGGGACATGCCGCTGCCCATGGCGTGCACACCGGCGACGTCGCGTGCCGCCATTCCGGTGATCTTCTCCACGACGCCGTCGGCGATGGTGGTGCGGCCCCGCTCACCGGGGGCTCCCCCGCCGCGCCGGACTCCCTGCGTTCGCTGGGCCCCGGTCTCGGGCGTGTCCTTCTCCGTCAGGTCACTCATCGCCGCAGTCCTTTCCCGGTCCGTCCTTCTTCGACCACCGTAAGCAAGGTTGCGCGATCGCGCGCCAGGGATGCGGCAGGCTGGAGGAATGACGACGGCGGACCGGTGGACACGGGCGGTGCGGGAACAGTTGGGGCTAGGCAGGCTGCTGCCGCTGGGCGGGCCGCGGGACGGCGCGTGGATCGCCGAGCGCGCGGTCCGCGAGGTACTGATGGCCGCCGCCGGGGCCGTGGCGGGCGTACGCACGGAAGGTCTGCGCGTGGCGCCCGCCGATCCGGGGGACGCGTGGGAACCGGCCGTGCCGTCACCGCCGAGTGCCCTGCCGCCCGGTCCGCTGCGGGTGACCGCCGACTTCGCGGCGAGGACGGCGGAGCCGCTGCCGGTGGCGGCCGACCGCCTGCGGTCCGCTCTGGCGGCGGCGGCGCACGGGCTGGGCCTGACGGTGACGGACGTGGACCTGCGGGCGACGGCCCTCCTGGACACCGAGCCTGAACCGGCTCCGGAACCGCGGGAGCCTGCTCCGGAGCCGGCATCGGATCCCGGGCCCGGTCCCCGGCCGCGCCCGGGGACCGACCGGGACGAGGGCGACGCGGGCCGTGCGGCCGGCGCGGCGCTGGCCGTTCCGGGCGTGTCCCGGCTGACGGCGACGCTGGGCCGTCCGGTGGACGTCACGGAGCTGCCGCAGGAGTCCGCCCTGCCGCGCCGGCACGTCCGGGTGGAACTGGCGGCGCGTGCGGACCACCGCGCCGTGGAGGTGGCCCGGCGGGTCCGCACGGCGGTGACCGATGCCCTGCCGGACCGGCCGTCGGTGGCGGTACTGGTGACGGCGGTCGACTGACCGGCCCGGCTACCGCGGTGCGTCGCTGGGCCCGGTCACTCCCCGAGACCGGCCAGGTCGCGCAGACGGCGGGCCTGGGCGGCGCGTTCGGCGGCGCGCTGGGCCTCGTAGTCGCGGCCGAGGGCGCCCTGGAGGAGCGCCTTGGTCTCGATGACGGCGTCGCGGGGCGCGGCCAGCACGGCGGAGGCCAGGTCGTGGACGGCGCCGTCGAGCTGGTCCGCGGGCACGGCGAGGTTGGCCAGCCCGGTGTTCACGGCCTCCTCGGCCATGACGAAGCGGCCCGTCGCGCAGATCTCCAGCGCCCGTGCGTAGCCGACGAGGGACACCAGGGGATGCGTGCCCGTCAGGTCCGGCACCAGGCCCAGACTGGTCTCGCGCATGGCGAACTGCACGTCGTCCGCGACAACGCGCAGGTCACAGGCGAGGGCAAGCTGGAAACCCGCCCCGATGGCGTGCCCCCGCACGGCGGCGACGGACAGGATGTCGCTGCGCCGCCACCAGGTGAACGCCTCCTGGTACTCGGCGATGGTCGCGTCCAGCTCGGCGTCGCCGCCCCGTGCGAGGTCGATGAACGACGGCTCGCCGTCGAAGCCCTCGGGCGTGAACGCCTGCCGGTCGAGCCCGGCCGAGAAGGACTTGCCCTCGGCGCGCAGCACCACGACCCGGACGGAACCCGGCAGGAGCCGGCCGGCCTCGGTGAGCGCCCGCCACAGAGCGGGGCTCTGCGCGTTGCGCTTGGCCGGGTTGGTCAGTGTCACCGTCGCGATCGCGTCGTCGACGGTGAGCCGCACGCCGTCCTTGTCGAGTGCGGGACCGGGGTCGTGGGCGGGCGAAGCCATGGGGCGCCTCCGAAAGGTGCGGTCGTCGTCCCCGTCGTACGCCGGCTGGCTCGCCTACGACGACAGGGCTAAGTGACTGCACAGTAACCACCCGGACGGTCCGACGACCGACCGGGTGACCACCTTCACTTTCGAAAGCCGAGGGGTCGCCCGGAGCGTCAGGCCGATGTGGCCTTCTTGCCCCGGGTAGCCCCGCCACGCCCTCGGAGCGTGACGCCCGACTCACTGAGCATGCGGTGCACGAAGCCATACGAGCGGCCGGTTTCCTCGGCCAACGCCCGGATGCTTGCACCGGCGTCGTACTTCTTCTTCAGGTCTGCCGCGAGCTTGTCGCGCGCGGCGCCGGTCACCCGGCTGCCCTTCTTCAGAGTCTCGGCCACCCGTGCCTCCTCATGGGAAGTGCGCTCTGGTCTCCTCATGATCACCCCTCCCGGGCCACATGGCCACCCATTCGGCAAGGTCGATGAGACAAGGTTGTGACGACAGGAGCGGGTCCCCACATACGGAATGCGGGATTCCAGCGAATCGGGTCCGTACACCCGAACGGGTTTCCCGGCGAAGTGCCAGGTCAGAAAGGAGAAGCGGCCGGCCCCCGGCGATGGGGGGTCCGGCCGCGAAATCCGTGTAGGACACACCTCGTGATGAGGAGAACTCACACAGATGGTGGATCACGGATCGGCTGAATGATCCATACCCAGTGGATCATCCATTCGATCAAGCGAGGGCGACGAGCACTCGATCAAGCGAGGGCGACGAGATCCGCGTAGTCGGCGCCCCAGAGGTCCTCGACGCCGTCCGGAAGCAGAATGATCCGCTCCGGTTGGAGTGCCTCGACGGCGCCCTCGTCGTGGGTGACCAGGACGACCGCGCCCTTGTAGGTGCGCAGCGCGCCCAGGATCTCCTCGCGGCTGGCCGGGTCGAGGTTGTTGGTGGGCTCGTCGAGCAGCAGCACGTTGGCCGACGACACCACGAGGGTGGCCAGCGCCAGGCGGGTCTTCTCGCCGCCGGACAGGACACCGGCCGGCTTGTCGACATCGTCGCCCGAGAACAGGAACGAGCCCAGCGTCTTGCGGACCTCGACGAGGTCGAGGTCGGGGTTGGCCGAGCGCATGTTCTCCAGGACGGTGCGCTCGGGGTCGAGCGTCTCGTGCTCCTGCGCGTAGTAGCCGAGCTTGAGGCCGTGGCCCTCGATCACCCGGCCGGTGTCGGGCTTCTCGACGCCGCCGAGGAGGCGGAGCAGGGTGGTCTTGCCCGCGCCGTTGAGACCGAGGATGACGACCCGGGAGCCCTTGTCGATGGCCAGGTCGACGTCGGTGAAGATCTCCAGGGAGCCGTACGACTTGGACAGGCCCTCGGCCATCAGCGGGGTCTTGCCGCACGGCGCGGGCTCCGGGAAGCGGAGCTTGGCGACCTTGTCGGACTGGCGGACCGCCTCCAGGCCGGAGAGCAGCTTGTCCGCGCGGCGGGCCATGTTCTGCGCGGCGACCGTCTTGGTGGCCTTGGCGCGCATCTTGTCGGCCTGCGAGTGCAGGGCGGCGGCCTTCTTCTCGGCGTTGGCGCGCTCGCGCTTGCGGCGCTTCTCGTCGGCCTCGCGCTGCTGCTGGTAGAGCTTCCAGCCCATGTTGTAGACGTCGATCTGGGAGCGGTTGGCGTCCAGGTAGAAGACCTTGTTGACGACCGTCTCGACCAGGTCGACGTCGTGGGAGATCACGATGAAGCCGCCGCGGTAGGTCTTCAGGTAGTCCCGCAGCCAGACGATCGAGTCGGCGTCGAGGTGGTTGGTCGGCTCGTCGAGCAGCAGGGTGTCCGCGTCCGAGAACAGGATGCGGGCCAGCTCGATACGGCGGCGCTGACCACCGGAGAGCGTGTGCAGGGGCTGGCCGAGCACCCGGTCGGGCAGGTTCAGCGCGGCGGCGATGGTGGCGGCCTCGGCCTCGGCGGCGTAACCGCCCTTGGTGAGGAACTCGGTCTCCTGGCGCTCGTACTGCCGCAGGGCCTTGTCGCGGGTGGCCCCCTGGCCGTTGGCGATGCGCTGCTCGTTCTCCCGCATCTTGCGGATCAGTACGTCGAGGCCGCGCGCGGAGAGGATGCGGTCGCGGGCGAGCACGTCTAGGTCACCGGTGCGCGGGTCCTGCGGGAGGTAGCCGACCTCTCCGGAGCGGGTGACGTTGCCCGCGGCGGGCTGGCCCTCGCCGGCGAGGACCTTGGTGAGGGTGGTCTTGCCGGCGCCGTTGCGGCCGACCAGGCCGATGCGGTCGCCCTTGGCGATGCGGAAGGTGGCGCTTTCGATGAGGACGCGGGCACCGGCGCGCAGCTCGATGCCGGAGGCGGAGATCACGGTCAGACTCCTGGGCGGGTGGGTGGCGGGATGGTCGGCTGGTGGATTCCCGCCGTCTAATGCGCGAGGAGAATGGCCATGGGGCCAGTCTAACGGGGCCGTGCAAGGGCTTTTCCGGGTCCGGCCGTCCACGGCCCCCTGTTCGGGGCTCCCGTGTTCGGACGTGCTGGTCCGGGACGTTGTCGGTGGGCGGTGCAAGACTGGCCACAGCGCTGGATTCCGGGACTTCCCGGACCATCGGGAGCTTCGCGGCGTCCGGTCCCCGACACCGGCTCACAAGGGAGTGATCGGCATGGCAGGCATGGACGGCGGCCGTCCCAGCGTCTTCCCGACGCTGCTGTACGCGGATGCCAAGGCGGCGGTCCGCCAGCTCACCCAGGCCTTCGGCTTCACGGAACTCGCCCTGTACGAGGGCGAGGACGGCTCGGTGGCCCACGCCGAGCTCGCCCAGGGCAACGGCGCGGTCATGCTCGGCTCGAAGGGCACGGGCAGCCGCTTCGACGAGGCGATGAGGAACGCGGGCACGACGGGGGTCTACGTCGTGGTCGACGACGTGGACGCCCATCACCGCAGGGCCGTGGAGCACGGCGCGGAGATCCTCATGCCCCCGACCGACCAGGACTACGGGTCGCGGGACTACATGGCCCGGGACCTGGAGGGGAACATCTGGAGCTTCGGCACCTACGCTCCCGAGATCCGCGCCTGACACCGGGCCCGACGCCCTCCTCCCGCCCTCAGCCCCCGGTGTGCACCTGGAACGCCGCCCTGCGCACCGCCTTGGCCAGGGCGGGGTCGGGGTGGGCCGCGGCGAGCGCGACCAGGACCTGCACGGTGCGCGGGTGCCCTACCGCCCGGACCTCGTCGAGCAGGGCCGGGACGGTGGGCTGCACCGCGGACTCCAGGTGCCGCACGAGCAACGGGGCCTCTCCGTGGTCGGCGACGGCGGCGGCGGTGTCGACCCACAGCCAGGTGGCCTCCCGACGGGTGAGGACGTGGTGGGCGTCCTCGGGGTCGGCGCCGTCGTGCTCGGCGAGCCACAGCAGGGCGTAGGGCCGCAGCGTCGGCTCGTCGACGACGGCGCGGACGTCCGGCTCGGCGGGGGCGCCGACGACCCGCAGCGCGTCGAAGGCGAGGCCGCGCAGCAGGGCGTCCTCGCCGCGGGCGGCGTCGATCAGCTCCGTGACGGCGCTGCCGACGGGGCGGGCGGCGAGCCAGGCTCGGTACTCGGCGCGGGCGGCGTTCGGGCGGAGCCGGGCGCAGCCGCGGAGCATGTCCTCGGCCGGCTGCTCGATGTTGCCGGCCGGGCTCTGCGCGGCGACGCAGATCTGCTCCAGCTTGACCCAGACCGCCCAACTGCCGAGCGGGGTGAGCGTGGCGTGACCGTCGCCGCAGGTCAGGGCGCCGACGGAGGCGAGGGCGTGCAGGGCCCAGTCGAGCAGGGGGGCGAGCGGGGTGTCGGCGGCGGCGTCCGGCACCGGTGCGGCCTCGGGGGGCTGCGGGGTCCCGGGCTCGAGGCGGGGGCCGTAGGGCACCTCGCAGCGCTCGGTGCGCAGTTCGGTGACGCGCTGCTCCAGCAGGTCCAGGAGCTGCGCCACGGGCACGGGTCCGGCGGACAGCTGGAGGAAGGAGAGCACCTGGGGCATGGCGGAGATGACCTCGGCCACGGCGGCGGGCTCCTGCCCGGCGGGCTCGGGATAGGCGAGCGACCAGGCGTCGAAGAGGGCGACCCAGCCGCGCAGCACGGCGCTGTCGTCGCGGTTCCAGGCGCGCAGCCGCCAGCCGGGGCGGGCGCTGTCGCCGTGCACCTCGACGAGTCCCGCGAGGCGGGCGGTGTCCCAGTCGGCGCGGACCTCGGCCGGGGTCAGGCCCAGTTCCCGGGCCGCGCGTTCGGCGGTCGCGTCGGAGAGGGTGGCCTTGCCGTCGGCGGTCGCGCTGCCGCGGCCGAGGGCACTGTCGGCCCAGCGGGCGACGCGGGCCGCGTCGGCAAGACCGGCGCGTGCCATTCTGGCCAGCTCCGACCGGGCGGGTGTGCCCTCCGGGGGCCGTGGCGCGGCGCGGCGCGGACGCCGCTGGGTCATCGCTTGGGGGGCGGCGGCCAGGGGTCGCGGGCGGACGAGTCGGAGCCTGGAGTCGCGCGGGATACGGGACGTCACGGGTGCAGTCTTCCGGTTGACGGTCCGAAAACCCAAACGGAATGCGACGACCCCCGTCCAGGACGGGGGACGCATCGGCCCGGAACACCCTCCGGGAGCTGGATCAAGCCACCGGTACGACGCTAAGCGGAACCCGGACGGCGCCCCTGCGCCGCGACTCCGCCACGGTCGCCCGGCACGTGCCGCGGGCAACGCGGCCCGGCCCGCCGAGCAGGCCGCGGCACAGGTCCCGGCGGCGTGTGCCGTGGCCGCGGCACACGCCGCCGGGACTTCCGACACGCGCCCCACCGGGCGCGCACGGGCACGGCCCACGCGGCGCGCGCCGCCGGAAGCGCGCCGCGCTCGGGTGGGAGGCCCGGCGTGCGCACAGGGTGCGGCGCCGGAGGGGCTGCGGGGTCACACCAGCGGGGTCATGAAGCGGCGGAGGGTCTCCTCGTAGTGCTCGGGGTCGGCGTTCCACATGGCTCCGTGCGGGGCCCCCTTGACGGTGTGCAGGGCGACCAGGCGCGGGTGGGTGTCGGCGAGGCGGCGGGACAGCCGCCAGGGGGCCACCGCGTCGTCGGGGCCGTGGAAGACCAGGGTCGGGACGGCCGGGCGGTACAGGCCGGCGGTCCCGGCGTCGTGGTCGGCGTGCAGTCCGGCGCGGCCCTGGGCGGCGCGGACGGCGAGCGGCAGGAGCGCGCCCGGGGTGCGGCGGGCGGCGGCCAGGGCGCGCAGGGTGGCCTCCCAGCTCAGGACCGGGGAGTCCAGCACGAGCCCCGCGATGCGCTCGCGTACGCCGGAGAGCGCAGCGGTGCGCAGGGCCATGGTGGCGCCGGTGGACCAGCCGAGCAGCACGACCTGGCGGGCGCCGTGGTCGACGGCGTAGCGGATCGCCGCGTCCACGTCGCGCCACTCGGTCTCGCCGAAGTGGTGCAGGCCGTCCGGTGAGGGCGGGGCGCCGACGTCGCCTCGGTAGGCGAGGGCGAGCACCGGGACGTCGCGGCGGTGCAGGGGCGCGATGATGTTCAGCGCGTGTTCGCGGGTGGCGGCCAGGCCGTGCACGGCGATGACCCAGGTCGGGCGGGAGCCGGGCAGGAACCAGGCCGGGAGCGGGCCCGGCTCGCCGGGGACCTCGACGTCGGCGAACTCGAGGTCGAGGGCGGTGCCCGGGTCGCCGACGTACAGGTTCGGGGTGAACCACACCCGGTCGCCGGCCGTGAGGGTGCCGTGCGTGACGCGTTCGAGGCGGCGTACGACCGTGTCGGCGCCGTGGTCGGCCGTGCCGAGGACCGGGCCGACGACCGCGTGGGAGCCGTCACCGGCGAGACCGTAGCGGCCGGGGCGCAGCGCGGCCAGGTCCCGGGTGAGGGTGATCTGGCCGGCGGCGGTGCCGTGCACGGTGAGCCGGGGTTCGGTGGGCAGGGGCCGTCCGGGCGGCGCCTTGAGCGCGGCGTCGCTGGCGAGCCGTCCGGCGGCGACGCTCGCCGCCCCTGCGGCCAGGGCTGCGGTGACGGCGGCGGCCGTCGCGGGGAGGATGCGCACGCCTTTCAGTTTCCCGGGGGGCTCCGGAGTAAGCCACCGGGACGGCGGACGGGCGGGCCGTTCGGATCAACCGGTGCCGGGTCAGGACCGCTGCCCGTACTCCCGCAGCCGGTCGGCCACCTCGGCCAACTGCTCCTCGGTCAGCAGGGACGGCGACCGGCCCGGCACCGAGGAGGCCGTCAGCCACAGGCGGCACATCCACTCCAGCTGGGCGGTGCGGTCGTAGGCCTGGTCGAGGGAGGTGCCGTAGGTGATGGTGCCGTGGTTCTTCAGGAGGCAGCCGGTGCGGCCGGTGAGGGCGTCGAGCATGGCGCGGGCCAGTTCGTCGGTGCCGTAGGTCGCGTAGGGGGCGACGCGGACCGGGCCGCCGAGTGCCGCGGTCATGTAGTGCACCGGCGGGAGTTCGGGGACGAGGAGCGAGACGGCCGTGGCGTGCACGGCGTGGGTGTGGACGACGGCCCCGGCGTCGGTGGCGCGGTAGACGGCGAGGTGCATGGGCAGTTCGCTGGTGGGGACCAGCGTCCCGAGCACCTGCCGGCCGTCGAGGTCGACGCCGGTGATGTCCTCGGGGGCCAGACGGTCGTAGGGCACGCCCGAAGGGGTGACGAGCACCGTGTCGCCGACGCGCACGGAGACGTTGCCCGAGGTGCCGACCACCAGGCCGTCCGTCACCGTCCGCCGGGCCGTGGCGACGAGCGCCTCCCAGGCCGCCTCCCGGGCCGTCTCCGGGGCGCTACCCCCGTCCGCGCCCGTCCGTCCGGACACCCGTTCCGCCGCCTCCCCGGCCCGCGAATACGTCACAGTCACCCTCTCCTCCCCGGCCGCTCCCGGCCCTCGCCCACCGCCGCCGACCGGCTTCACGGCGATCCTGCCAGGCACGTCTCCGGAGAGCATCGGGGCGAACACGGGGAGGGAGGCGGCACCCCCGGTTCCGGTCACCGCGACGCCCGGTCCAGTTCATCTTCCGTTCACCATGGTTACCTACGTTCGTCCAGCCAATGACCTCGAACGATTGCCTGGGTAAATGGAAAGCTTCTCGCTGATCCTCGCGATTGTGGTGGTGACCGCTCTCGCGTTCGATTTCACGAACGGTTTCCACGACACCGCCAACGCGATGGCAACGACCATTTCGACCGGTGCGCTCAAGCCCAAGGTGGCGGTGGCCATGTCCGCCGTCCTCAACCTTGTCGGCGCTTTCCTCTCGGTGGAGGTCGCCAACACGATCTCCAAGGGTCTCGTGGACGAGACCGGCATCCGTCCCGAGGTCATCTTCGCCGCCCTGGTCGGCGCGATCCTCTGGAACCTGCTGACCTGGCTGGTCGGTCTCCCGTCCAGCTCCTCGCACGCCCTGATGGGCGGTCTGATCGGTGCCGCGATCGCTTCGGCGGGCGTCGGCGCGGTCCACGGCGACGTGCTCGTCACCAAGGTGCTCCTCCCGGCGATCGCCGCCCCGCTGGTCGCGGGCATCGCGGCGATGCTCGGCGCGCGGCTGACGTACCGGCTCGGCCGCAAGGCCGACGGCAAGGCCGCCGCCAAGGGCTACCGCACCGGGCAGATCGCCTCCGCCGGTCTGGTCTCGCTGGCCCACGGCACCAACGACGCCCAGAAGACGATGGGCATCATCACCCTGGCCCTGGTCGCCGGCGGCTCGCTCGCCCCCGACTCCGACCCGCCCCTGTGGGTCATCCTCTCCGCGGGCATCGCCATCGCGCTCGGCACCTACCTCGGCGGCTGGCGCATCATCCGCACCATGGGCAAGGGCCTGACCGACCTCCAGCCGCAGCAGGGCTTCGCCGCCCAGACCAGCGCCGCGACGGTCATCCTGGCCTCCTCCCACCTCGGCTTCTCCCTCTCCACCACGCACTCGGTCTCCGGCGCGGTGATGGGCGCGGGTCTCGGCCGCAAGGGCGGTGTGGTCCGCTGGTCCACGGCCACCCGGATGTTCGTCGCCTGGGGTCTGACCCTGCCGGCCGCGGCCCTGGTCGCCGCGATCGCCGAGTGGGTGTGCGGCCTGGGCGACTGGGGCACCGCCCTCGTCGCGGTCTTCCTGATCGCCTCCAGCGCCGCCATCTGGAAGATCTCCCGGCGCGAGGTCGTCGACCACACCAACGTCATCGACACCGACGAGCCCGAGCAGTCCGGTGTGGTGACCCAGGCGATGGCCGCCGTCACCCCGCCCCCGGCGGGCGTGACCGAGGAGCCTGCGGCCGCCGTCGCCGCCGCGTCCGAGTCCAAGGCCCCGTCGGCCACCACCACCGTCTGAACCCGCGCTCCGGGTACGAAGGAAACGAACCTCCATGAGCATCGACTGGGCAGCGCTCGGCTCCGTCTTCGGGGTCAGCCTCGTGGCCACCGTGGCCCTGGTGGGCCTGTTCACCCTCGGCATCGCCGGTCTCTCCCGCCAGGAGCGGGCCGCCGCCGAGGGCGGCTCCGCGGGCCTCGCGGTCACCGGCGCGTACGCGTGCTTCGCCGCCTGCGCGGCGGCGGTGGCGTACGGCATCTATCTGATCGTCGCCTGAGCGACGCGCACGTCGCGCACTCTCGTGAGGCGGGGCGCAGGACGGACTCGGTGTCCGTCCTGCGCCCCGCCTTTCCCTGTGGCCCGCGCACCTCTTCCGCGCGCCCGCGCACACCGCCCGCGTGTGGGCCTTCGCACACTCCCCCATCGCAGGTCAACAGCAAGTTGACGGGTGTTCGCGGGCCGTGGTGGACTGCCGGAGCCAATACGGCGACAGGAGAGGAAGCCGGTGCGAATCCGGCGCGGTCCCGCCACTGTGACCGGGGAGCGATCCCCGGGAGCCAGGAACTCTCATCGCCGTTCTCTTCTAACCAGGGCGCGGACACCCTGAGTGAGGACATATCGCCATGCGCGGCTGCCGTTCCAGGCTCACCAGCGACACTCTTCGCCTCCCCCTCCCCGCGGCCGGTTGAGCCGTGCGCGCCGAACGCGTCTTCGCGTACGGCGCCGCCGCCGGCCTCCTCGGTGACCTCCTCCTCGGCGACCCGCGCCGCGGACACCCGGTCGCCGCGTTCGGCCGTGCCGCCGGTGCCGTGGAACGGGTGCTGTGGCGTGACCACCGTGGGTGGGGCGCGCTGCACACCGCCGTGTGCGCCGGTGGCGCCGCCGCCCTCGGGCTGGCCGCCACCCGCGCCGTACACCGCTCCCCCGCCGCCTCCGTCGCGCTGACCGCCGCCGCCACCTGGTCGGTCGTCGGCGGCACCTCGCTCGCCCGCGAGGCGGTCGCCGTCGGCCGTGCCCTGGAGGCCGGCGACGTCGAGGCGGCCCGCGCGCGGCTGCCGCACCTGTGCGGGCGGGACCCGCAGGCGCTGGACGCCGACGGGATCGCGCGGGCGGTCGTGGAGTCCGTCGCCGAGAACACCTCGGACGCGGTGGTGGGCGCCCTGGTCTGGGGCGCGTTGGGCGGGGTGCCCGGACTGCTCGGCTTCCGGGCCGTGAACACCCTGGACGCGATGGTCGGCCACAAGTCGCCCAGGTACCGCCGCTACGGCTGGGCCTCGGCCCGGCTCGACGACCTCGCGGGCTGGCCCGGCGCCCGGCTGACCGCCGTCCTGGCCACCGTGGCCGGCGGCGATCCGCGGGGCGCCGTACGGGCCTGGCGCGCCGACGCAGCACAGCATCCGAGCCCCAACGCCGGTCCCGTGGAGGCCTCCTTCGCTGGCGCCCTGGGCGTGCGGCTGGGCGGGACGCTCTCCTACGGCGGGCGCATCGAGCACCGGCCCGTCCTCAACGGGGCGGCGGGGCGCGCCGTCCGGGCCGGTTCCGGCGACATCGACCGGGCCGTACGGCTCTCCCGGCGCGTGGGCTGGCTGGCGCTGGGCGTGTGCGCGGGCGCGCGGCTGATCGCCCGCCGGTCACTCACGAAGGGACGTACGTCATGAGCGGTGGCCTCCTCGTCGCCGGCACCACCTCCGACGCCGGCAAGAGCGTCGTCACCGCCGGGATCTGCCGCTGGCTGGTGCGTCAGGGCGTGAAGGTCGCGCCCTTCAAGGCGCAGAACATGTCGCTGAACTCCTTCGTCACCCGCGAGGGCGCCGAGATCGGGCGGGCGCAGGCCATGCAGGCCCAGGCGTGCCGCGTGGAGCCGACCGCGCAGATGAACCCGGTGCTGCTGAAGCCGGGGGGCGAGCAGAGCAGCCAGGTCGTGCTGCTCGGCAAGCCGGTCGGCGAGATGAGCGCCCGCGGCTACCACGGCGGACGGCAGCAGCGGCTGCTCGGCACCGTGCTGGACTGTCTGGCCGAGCTTCGGGGCACGTATGACGCGGTGATCTGCGAGGGGGCGGGCAGTCCGGCCGAGATCAACCTGCGCCGGACCGACATCGTGAACATGGGGATCGCCCGGGGCGCCGGGTTCCCCGTCCTCGTCGTCGGCGACATCGACCGCGGGGGCGTCTTCGCCTCGTTCTTCGGCACGGTGGCGCTGCTGGCCCCCGAGGACCAGGCGCTGGTCGCCGGGTTCCTGGTCAACAAGTTCCGCGGCGACGTCTCGCTGCTGGAGCCGGGCCTCGACATGCTCCACGGGCTCACCGGGCGGCGGACGTACGGCGTCCTGCCCTTCCGGCACGGGCTCGGCATCGACGAGGAGGACGGACTGCGGGTCTCCCTGCGCGGGACCGTGCGGGAGTCGGTCGTCGCGCCGCCCGTCGGCGAGGACGTGCTCCGGGTGGCCGTCTGCGCGGTCCCGCTCATGTCCAACTTCACGGACGTGGACGCGCTCGCGGCCGAGCCGGGCGTCGTGGTGCGGTTCGTGGACCGGCCGGAGGAGCTGGCCGACGCGGACCTCGTGATCGTGCCGGGCACGCGGGGGACGGTCCGGGCGCTGGAGTGGCTGCGGGAGCGGGGGCTCGCGGACGCCATCGCGCGCAGGGTGGCCGAGCGGCGGCCCGTGCTCGGCATCTGCGGCGGGTTCCAGCTGCTCGGCGAGCACATCGAGGACGACGTGGAGTCCCGTGCCGGGCACGTGGACGGGCTCGGACTGCTGCCCGTGCGGGTGCGGTTCGCCCGCGAGAAGACCCTCACCCGGCCGGTGGGCGAGGCCCTCGGCGAGCACGTCGAGGGGTACGAGATCCATCACGGGGTCGCCGACGTGACGGGCGGCGACCCCTTCCTGGACGGCTGCCGGGTCGGCCAGACCTGGGGCACGCACTGGCACGGCTCGCTGGAGTCGGACGGCTTCCGGCGGGCGTTCCTGCGCGAGGTGGCCGCCGCCGCGGGCCGCCGCTTCGTGCCGGCCCCCGACACCTCGTTCGCCGCGCTGCGCGAGGAGCAGCTCGACCTGCTCGGCGACCTGATCGAACACCACGCGGACACGGACGCGCTGTGGCGGCTCATCGAGTCCGGCGCGCCGCAAGGACTGCCCTTCATTCCACCGGGAGCGCCCGCATGAGCACAGTGTTGTTGTTGTCGACCGCCGACACGGACCTGCTGGCGGCCCGCGCGTCGGACGCCGCCTACCGGATCGGCAACCCGACCCGGGTCGACGTACGCGAGGAGTTGCCGGGGCTCGTCGAGGGCGCGGACGTCGCCGTCGTGCGCCTGCTGGGCGGCAAGCGCGCCTGGGAGGACGGGCTCGCCGCGCTGAAGGCCGCCGGCGTCCCGACCGTCCTGCTGGGCGGCGAGAGCGTGCCGGACGCCGAGCTGATGGCCGAGTCCTCGGTGCCGGCCGGGGTGGTGGCGGAGGCGCTGCGCTATCTGGTCGAGGGCGGTCCGGACAACCTGACCCAGCTCGCCCGGTTCCTGTCCGACACCGTGCTGCTGACCGGCGAGGGCTTCGACGAGCCGCGGAAGATGCCGGAGTACGGCCTCCACGGCGAGCGGGCGTTCACCGAGGGCCGCCCGACGGTCGGCGTGCTCTTCTACCGCGCCCACCAGCTCAGCGGCAACACCGCCTTCGTCGACACCCTGTGCGACGCGATCGAGGCGCGCGGCGCCAACGCGCTGCCCGTGTACTGCGGTTCGCTGCGCGGCGCGGACGCCGGGCTGTACGAGCTGCTGGGCCGGGCGGACGCCCTGGTCGCCACCGTCCTCGCGGCGGGCGGCACGCACGCCTCGCAGGCGTCGGCGGGCGGCGACGAGGAGGCGTGGGACATCGGCGCGCTGGCCGACCTGAACGTCCCGGTGCTGCAAGGGCTCTGCCTGACCTCGTCCCGGGCCGCCTGGGAGGAGTCGGACGCCGCCCTCTCCCCCATGGACGCGGCGATGCAGGTCGCGATCCCGGAGTTCGACGGGCGCCTGGTCACCGTGCCGTTCTCCTTCAAGGAGCAGGGCCCCGACGAGGTGCCGGTGTACGTGGCCGACCCCGAGCGGGCCTCGCGGGTCGCCGGGATCGCCGTACGGCACGCGGCGCTCAAGCACAAGCCGAACGCCGAGAAGAGGCTCGCGCTGGTCTTCACGGCGTACCCGACCAAGCACTCCCGCGTCGGCAACGCGGTGGGACTGGACACCCCGGCCTCGGCGGTGCGGGTGCTGGACGCGCTGCGGGACGCCGGGTACGCGCTGACCGAGTACCCGTCCGGCGGCGACGAGTTGATCCACCGGCTCATCGAGGCCGGCGGCCACGACGTCGAGTGGCTGACGGAGGACCAGCTGGCCGCCGCGCCCGCGCGGGTGCCGCTGGCCGACTACCGGGCGTGGTTCGAGAAGCTCGACCCGGACCTCAAGGGAGCCATGCGGGAGGCGTGGGGCGAGCCGCCGGGCTCGCTGTACGTGGACGGGGACGACATCGTGCTCGCCTCGCTCCAGTTCGGGAACGTCGTCGTCATGATCCAGCCGCCGCGCGGCTTCGGGGAGAACCCGATCGCGATCTACCACGACCCCGACATGCCGCCGTCGCACCACTACATGGCCGCCTACCGGTGGCTGGAGAACAGCTTCGGCGCCGACGCGATCGTGCACATGGGCAAGCACGGCACGATGGAGTGGCTGCCCGGCAAGGGCCTCGGGCTGAGCGCCGGGTGCGCGCCCGACGCGGTCCTGGGCGACCTGCCGCTGATCTACCCGTTCATCGTCAACGACCCCGGCGAGGGCACCCAGGCCAAGCGGCGCGGCCACGCCACGGTCGTCGACCACCTCGTGCCGCCGATGGCGCGCGCCGACACCTACGGCGACCTGGCCAAGCTGGAGCAGCTGCTCGACGAGTACGCGCTCGTCTCCGACCTGGACCCGGTGAAGGCGCCGGCGGTCCGCGCGCAGATCTGGACGCTGGTCAAGGCCGCGGAGCTGCACCACGACCTGCACGTGGACGACCAGCCGGACGACGACGAGTTCGACGAGTTCGTCATGCACATCGACGGCTATCTGTGCGAGATCAAGGACGTGCAGATCCGCGACGGGCTGCACATCCTGGGCGGCGGCCCGGTCGGCGAGCCGCGCGTCAACCTCGTGCTGGCGGTGCTGCGCGCCTCGCAGGTGTGGGGCGGTCAGGCGAACGCGCTGCCGGGCCTGCGGGCGTCCCTGGCCGAGCACTTCGGGCTGGTGGAGAAGGAGCTGCTGGCCGAGCCGGGCGCGCCGGTGAAGGTGCCGGTGGAGCTGACGGACCTGGTGGACGGCCCGGCGCGTTCGGCCGCCGACGCGATCGACCTGCTGGAGCAGCTGTGCCGGCGGTTCGCGGAGGGCATGGAGGCGCGGGCGTGGGAGACCGCGGCCGTGCCGGCGCTGGTGCGCGAGGTGCTGGGCACCGAACTGCCCGACGCGGTCGCGGTGCTGGAGTTCGCCTGCGCCGAGGTCGTGCCGCGGCTGGCCCGGACCACGGACGAGATCGGGCACATCCTGCGGGCCCTGGACGGTGGTTACGTCCCGGCGGGCCCGTCGGGCTCCCCGACCCGCGGACTGGTCAACGTGCTGCCGACCGGCCGCAACTTCTACTCCGTCGACCCGAAGGCGATCCCGTCCCGGCTGAGCTGGGAGGTCGGGCAGTCGCTCGCGGACTCGCTGATCCAGCGGTACCTGAGCGACACCGGCGAGTACCCGAAGTCCGTCGGCCTCACGGTCTGGGGCACGTCGGCGATGCGCACCCAGGGCGACGACATCGCCGAGATCCTGGCGCTGCTGGGCTGCCGTCCGGTCTGGGACGACGCCTCGCGCCGGGTGACCGGCTTCGAGATCGTGCCCCCGGCGGAGCTGGGACGGCCGCGCGTGGACGTCACGGTGCGCATCTCGGGCTTCTTCCGGGACGCGTTCCCGCACGTCGTGGGGCTGATCGACGACGCGGTGCGGGCGGTGGCGGAGCTGGACGAGCCGGCCGAGCAGAACTACGTGCGCGCCCACGCCGACGCCGACACCGCCGAGCACGGCGACCGGCGCCGGGCCACCGCCCGCATCTTCGGCTCCAAGCCGGGCGCGTACGGCGCCGGTCTGCTGCCGCTGATCGACGCCCGCAACTGGCGCTCCGACGCCGACCTCGCCGAGGTGTACGCGGTGTGGGGCGGCTACGCCTACGGGCGCGGGCTCGACGGGCGGGCGGCGCGCGGGGACATGGAGACGGCGTTCCGGCGGATCGCGGTGGCGGCGAAGAACGTGGACACCCGCGAGCACGACCTCGTCGACGCCGACGACTACTTCCAGTACCACGGCGGCATGGTCGCCATGGTGCGGCACCTGACGGGGACGAGTCCGGAGGCGTACGTCGGTGACTCGGCCACCCCGGACCAGGTGAAGACGCGGACGCTGGGCGAGGAGACGCACCGGGTCTTCCGGGCCCGCGTGGTCAACCCGCGCTGGATGGCGGCGATGCGCCGGCACGGCTACAAGGGCGCCTTCGAGATGGCGGCGACCGTCGACTACCTCTTCGGGTACGACGCCACGGCCGGGGTCGTGGACGACTGGATGTACGAGAAGCTCAGCGCCGAGTACGTCTTCGACGCGGAGAACCGGGACTTCATGAAGAAGTCCAACCCGTGGGCGCTGCGGGGCATCACGGAGCGGCTGCTGGAAGCGGCCGACCGCGGCCTGTGGGCCGAACCGGACGCGGAGACCCTGGAGCGGCTGCGCGCCACCTATCTGGAGCTCGAGGGCGACTTGGAGGGCGACGAGAAGTGAGTACCCCGTTCCCGTTCACGGCCGTCGTGGGTCAGGACGACCTGCGGCTCGCGCTGCTGCTGAACGCCGTCTCCCCGGCGGTGGGTGGCGTGCTGGTGCGCGGCGAGAAGGGCACCGCCAAGTCCACGGCCGTGCGCGCGCTGTCGGCGCTGATGCCGGAGGTGGACGTCGTCTCCGGGTGCCGCTTCTCCTGCGACCCGCACTCCCCCGACCCCGGCTGCCCGGACGGACCGCACGAGCCGGGGGCCTCGGGCTCCCGGCCGGCCCGGATGGTCGAGCTGCCCGTCGGTGCCTCCGAGGACCGGCTGGTGGGCGCCCTCGACATCGAGCGGGCCCTCGCGGAGGGCGTGAAGGCCTTCGAGCCGGGCCTCCTGGCCGACGCGCACCGGGGCATCCTGTACGTCGACGAGGTGAACCTCCTCCACGACCACCTGGTGGACCTGCTGCTGGACGCGGCGGCGATGGGCGCCTCGTACGTCGAGCGCGAGGGTGTGTCGGTGCGGCACGCCTCGAAGTTCCTGCTCGTCGGCACCATGAACCCCGAGGAGGGCGAGCTGCGGCCGCAGCTCCTCGACCGGTTCGGGCTGACCGTGGAGGTCTCGGCCTCGCGCGAGCCCGACCAGCGCGTGGAGGTCGTGCGGCGCCGGCTGGCCCACGACGACGACCCGGCCGGTTTCGCCGCGCGCTGGGCCGACGAGGAGGCCGCCGTACGGGCGCGGATCGTGGCGGCGCGGGAGCTGCTGCCCTCGGTCCGGCTCGGGGACGGGGCGCTGCGGCAGATCGCGGCGACCTGTGCCGCGTTCGAGGTGGACGGCATGCGCGCCGACATCGTGATGGCCCGCACGGCGACCGCGCTGGCGGCCTGGGCCGGGCGGACCGACGTACTGGCGGAGGACGTGCGGCAGGCCGCGCTGCTGGCGCTGCCGCACCGGCGGCGGCGCAACCCGTTCGACGCGCCGGGCCTCGACGAGGACAAGCTCGACGAGACGCTGGAGGAGTTCGGCGGGCCGGACGGGGACGGTGGCGGGGACGACGACCCCAACCCGGACCCCGACGGTCCCGGTGGCCCCGGTGGGCAGCCGGAGCCCGACGACGCCCCGCAGGGCGACGGTGACGCCGCCGCCCGCCCCGAGGCCGGGGAGAGCGGGGAGCCGCAGCCTTCCGGCGGTGCCGGTGAGCAGTCCCCCGCGCGGGCCGCGGAGCCGTTCCGGGCCAAGGTGCTGAGCGTGCCGGGGCTGGGCGAGGGGGCCGCCGGGCGGCGGTCGCGGGCGCGGACCGAGCACGGGCGGACGACCGGGGCCCGCCGGCCGCAGGGGGCGCTGACCAAGCTGCACCTGGCGGCGACCGTGCAGGCCGCCGCCCCGCACCAGCGGGCGCGGGGGCGCAGCGGCCCGGGGCTGGTGGTGCGGCGGGACGATCTGCGGCAGGCGACCCGTGAGGGGCGTGAGGGCAATCTCGTGCTGTTCGTGGTCGACGCCTCCGGGTCGATGGCCGCGCGGCAGCGGATGAGCGCCGTCAAGGGTGCCGTGCTGTCGCTGCTGCTGGACGCCTACCAGCGGCGGGACAAGGTGGGGCTGGTGACCTTCCGCGGGTCGGCGGCCGATGTGGCGCTGCCGCCGACCTCGTCGGTGGACGCCGCCGCGGCACGGCTGGAGTCACTGCCGACGGGTGGGCGGACGCCGTTGGCGGCGGGGCTGCTGCGTGCCCACGAGGTGCTCCGGGTGGAGCGGCTGCGGGACCCGGCGCGGCGGGCGCTGGTCGTGGTGGTGACGGACGGGCGGGCCACCGGTGGCCCCGAACCGGTGGCGCTCGCGGGGCGCGCGGCGCGGCTGTTCGCGGCCGAGGGCGTCGCCTCGGTGGTCGTGGACTGCGAGTCGGGGCCGGTGCGGCTGGGGCTGGCCGGGCGGCTCGCGGGTGAGCTGGGCGGTACGGCGGTGACGCTGGACGAGCTGCGGGCGGACTCCATCGCCGGGCTGGTGAAGGACGTGCAGGGGAACAGGAGGGCCGCGTAATGCCGAAGGGGCAGCCGAGCGTCGTACCGGACGACGGACTGACGACCCGTCAGCGGCGCAATCGTCCGCTGGTCGTCGTGCACACGGGCATCGGGAAGGGCAAGTCCACCGCCGCCTTCGGGCTGGCGCTGCGGGCCTGGAACCAGGGGTGGCCGATCGGGGTGTTCCAGTTCGTCAAGTCGGCGAAGTGGAAGGTCGGCGAGGAGAACGCGCTGCGGGTGCTGGGCGCCAGCGGTGAGGGCGGGTCCGTCGACTGGCACAAGATGGGCGAGGGCTGGTCCTGGGTCCAGCGGGACGCCCAGATGGACAACGAGGAGAAGGCCCGGGAGGGCTGGGAGCAGGTCAAGCGGGACCTGGCCGCCGAGACGTACAAGCTGTACGTGCTGGACGAGTTCGCCTACCCGATGCACTGGGGGTGGGTCGACACCGACGAGGTCGTGTCCGTGCTGCGGGAGCGGCCCGGGACCCAGCACGTCGTGATCACCGGGCGGAACGCGCCGGAGAAGCTGGTGGAGTTCGCCGACCTCGTCACCGACATGTCCAAGGTCAAGCACCCGATGGACGCGGGGCAGAAGGGGCAGAGGGGCATCGAGTGGTGACCTCCGCCGTTCCCCGGCTGGTCGTCGCCGCGCCCTCCTCGGGCAGCGGCAAGACCACCGTCGCCACGGGTCTGATGGCCGCGCTCGCCGGGCGCGGGCTCGCCGTGTCGCCGCACAAGGTCGGGCCCGACTACATCGACCCCGGGTACCACGCGCTCGCCACCGGGCGGGTGGGGCGGAACCTCGACGCGTACCTGTGCGGGCCCGAGCTGGTCGGGCCGCTGTTCCTGCACGGGGCGCGCGGGTGCGACATCGCCGTGGTCGAGGGCGTGATGGGGCTGTACGACGGGGCCGCCGGGGAGGGTGAGCTGGCGTCCACCGCGCAGGTCGCCAAGCTGCTGCGGGCGCCGGTGGTGCTGGTCGTGGACGCGTCGTCGCAGTCCCGGTCGGTGGCGGCACTGGTGCACGGGTTCGTGTCCTGGGACCCGGAGGTGCGGGTCGGGGGCGTGATCCTCAACAAGGTGGGCTCCGACCGGCACGAGGCGCTTCTGCGGGAGTCGTTGGACTCCGTCGGGGTGCCGGTGCTGGGGGTGCTGCGGCGGGCGCGGCAGGTCGATGTGCCGTCCCGGCACCTGGGACTGGTGCCGGTCGCCGAGCGGCGGGGTGCGGCGGTGGATGCCGTCGCGGCGATGGCGGCGCAGGTCTCCGACGGTTGTGACCTGGAGGCGTTGGTCGGGCTGGCGCGGAGTGCGGGGGCGTTGGAGTGTGCGGCTTGGGACGCGGGTGAGGTTCTGCGTTCTTCGCCCCCGCCGCCCCTTCCCGTCCCGACCCCGGGGGCTGCCGTCCCCGGGCGCCCGCTTTCGGCCCTGGACGGGCCTCGTCCTCGAACGCCGGACGGGCTGAAACGCGTCGCCGTTGCCGGTGGGCCGGCCTTCACGTTCTCCTACGCCGAGCACGCCGAGCTGCTCGCCGCCGCCGGGGCCGAGGTCGTCGTCTTCGACCCGCTGCGGGACGAGGAACTCCCCGACGGGACCGCCGGGCTGGTCGTCGGGGGCGGGTTCCCCGAGGTGTACGCCTCCGAGCTGTCCGCCAACGAGCCGCTGCGCAAGGCCGTCTCCGAGCTGGCGCTGAGCGGCGCCCCGGTCGCCGCCGAGTGTGCGGGGCTGCTGTACCTGTGCCGGGAGCTGGACGGGCTGCCGATGTGCGGGGTGCTGGACGCCGCCGCGCGGATGTCGGAGCGGTTGACCCTGGGGTACCGGGACGCCGTGGCCGTGTCCGACAGTGCGCTGGCCACGGCGGGGACGCGGATGCGGGGGCACGAGTTCCACCGGACGGTCGTGGAGCCGGGGGCCGGGGCGGCGCCCGCGTGGGGGATGCGTGCGCCCGAGCGGCGCGTCGAGGGATTTGTGGAGCGCGGTGTGCACGCGAGCTATCTGCACACGCACTGGGCGTCCGAGCCCGGTGTCGCCCGTCGGTTCGTGGAGAGGTGCCGGACGTCATGAGCAGCAGGCTGGTCGGGGTCGGAGTCGGGCCCGGGGACCCGGAGCTGGTGACCGTCAAGGGGGTCAACGCGCTGCGGGCCGCCGAGGTCGTCGTCGTACCCGTGATGGCTGCACCCGATGGAAAGGACGGCGGGGAGCGGGGGCGGGCGGAGGCCACCGTGCTGCACTACGTCCCCGCCGAGAAGGTCGTACGGGTCGTGTTCGCGCTGAACGAGCGCACCGACCGGGCACGCCGTGAGGCGGCATGGGACGCGGCCGGGGAGCGGGTGGCCGCGCTGCTCAGGGAGCACGGCAGCGTGGCCTTCGCGACCATCGGCGACCCCAACGTGTACTCCACCTTCACCTATCTCGCGCAGACGGTCGGCGAGCTGGTGCCGGGCACCGCCGTGGAGACCGTGCCGGGGATCACCGCCATGCAGGACCTCGCGGCGCGGTCGGGCGCGGTGCTGACCGAGGGCACCGAGCCGTTGACGCTGGTGCCGGTGACCGCGGGGACCGCCGTGCTCAAGGACGCGTTGAACGGGCCGGGCACGGTCGTCGCCTACAAGTTCGGCCGGCAGGCGGCCGAGGTCGCCGAGGCGCTGCGGGAGACCGGGCGGCTGGACGACGCCGTGTGGGGGTCGGCGCTGGGGCTGCCGGAGGAGTCGGTGCGGGCCGCGGCGGAGCTGGACGACGGGCCGCTGCCGTATCTCTCGACGCTCATCGCGCCCGCCCGGCGCGAGGGCGGGCGGGGCGGGAAGCTGTGAACTCCGCCAGGGGCGGCGGCTCATTCGGCCACGCCCACCACCAGCCAGATGAACGCCGCTCCCGCGACCGTGCACAGCAGCGTCGAGCGGGCCGGGTGCTCGTGGTGGGCCTCGGGAAGGATCTCGGCGGCGGCGAGGTAGAGCAGCGCGCCGCCGAAGAGGCCGAGATACGCGCCGAGTACGCCCTCCGGGATGGTGAACAGGAGCGTGGAGGCCGCGCCGGCCACCGGGGCCACGGCGTCGGCGAACAGCATCGCGATCGCGCGGCGGCGGGCGTTCCCGTACAGGCTGGTGAGCGTGTAGGTGTTGAAGCCGTCCGCGAAGTCGTGGGCGATCACCGCCATCGCGACCGCCACGCCCATGCCGCCGCCGATCTGGAAGGCCGCGCCGATCGCCACGCCGTCCATCGCGCTGTGCCCGACCATCGCGGCGGCGGCCGTCAGGCCCACCTCGGGCGAGCGGTGCCCGTCCTCCTCGCCTCCGTGCGCGGCGCGGCGGGCGGCCAGCAGGCGTTCCACCAGGTGCGCGAGCAGGAATCCGGCGACGAAGAGCAGCAGCGCCTCCGGCACGCCGAACACCTCGTCACCGGCCGCCTCCAGCGCCTCCGGCAGCAGGTCGAGGCCGACCACACCCAGCATCAGGCCGCCGGCCAGACCCAGGACGAGGTGGCGCCGGTCGGTCACCCGCTGTGCCGTCCAGCCGCCGGCCAGCGTCATCAGGAACGCGCCGAGCGCGACGAAGACCGCCATGGGCCCTTGCTATCCGATCGGAGCGCGGATCCGTGCGCACGACAGCAGCAACGGCAGTAAATATGCGTAGGAAAGGACCCAGACCCATGGATTCCGTGGCCCGTGATGCCGCTGCCCGTACCGGCAAGGTGACCTTCGTCGGGGCCGGCCCCGGCGCCGCCGACCTGCTGACGTTCCGCGCGGCGCGCGCCATCGCGGAGGCCGATGTCGTGATCTGGGCGGCGAGCCTGGTGCAGGCGGAGGTGCTGCACCACGCGCGGGAGGGCGCGGAGGTCCTGGACTCGGCGACGATGTCGCTGGAGGACGTCGTGGCCGTCTACCGGCGGGCGGCGCAGGAGGGGCTGCGGGTGGCCCGTATCCACTCCGGCGATCCGGCGCTGTGGGGCGGTACGCAGGAGCAGCTGGACCGGTGCGCGGAGATCGGCATCGCGACCGAGGTCGTGCCCGGTGTCTCCGCCTTCTCCGCCGTGGCCGCGCTGGCGCAGCGGGAGCTGACGATTCCGGAGGTGGCGCAGTCCGTCGTCCTCACGCGGCTCGGCGGCGGGAAGACGCCGATGCCGCCCGGGGAGGAGGTCCGCGAGTTCGCGAAGCACGGGACGACCATGGCGGTGTTCCTGTCGGCGGCGCGCAGCGGGCAGCTGGTGCGGGAGCTGCTGGAGGGCGGCTACCCGACCGACACCCCGGTGGTCGTCGCGTACCAGGCCACCTGGCCGGAGGAGCTGGTCGTGAAGTGCACGATCGGCACGCTGGAGGAGACGGTCAAGGAGCACAAGCTCTGGAAGCACACCCTGTTCCTGGTCGGCCCGGCCCTCGACGCGCACGGCACGCGCTCGCACCTGTACCACCCGGGGCACTTCCACGGCTACCGGAAGGCCGATCCGGAGGCGCGGCGTGAGCTGCGCGCGCGGGGTGCGAGCACGTGATCACCGTCGTGGGGATGGGGGCCGCCGGCGCGGCGCCCGCCGGGGACGTCGTCGCGGGTGCGGAGCTGGTCGTCGGCGGGCGGCGGCACCTGGAGGCCGTACGGCTGCCGGAGGGGGCCGAGCGGGTCGTCCTCGGGGCGCTGGCGCCCGCCCTGGACACGGTCGCGGAGTACGTGGCGAAGGAGCGGCCGGTGGTCGTGCTGGCCTCCGGCGACCCGGGGTTCTTCGGGATCGTGCGGGTGCTGGCCGAGCGGTTCGGGGCTCAGCGGCTGGACGTGCGGCCCGGGGTCTCGTCCGTCGCCGCCGCCTTCGCGCGGGCGGGGCTGCCGTGGGACGACGCCGTGGTGGCCAGCGCGCACGGGCGGGACCTGCGGACGGCGGTGAACCTGTGCCGGGCGCACCCGAAGGTCGCCGTGCTGACCGGGCCCGGTGCCGGACCGGCGGAGCTGGGCGCCGCGCTGCGGACCGACCCGCGGGTCCTGGTCGTCGCCTCCGCGCTGGGCACCGGCGACGAGCGCGTGGAGCGGGTGACGCCCGTCGAGGCCGCGGGCCGGGACTGGGGAGCGGCGGTGAGTGTGGTGCTGTGCCTGGACGAGGCGCGGGCGCTGGGTCCGGTCCGCTCGGTCGCCGGGCCTCGGCCGGGGCCCGCCGGGTGGGCACTGGACGAGACGGAGTTCGCCCACCGCGACTCGATGATCACCAAGTTCGAGGTGCGGGCGCTGGCGCTGGCCCGGCTCGGGCCCCGGCCCGGGGATCTGGTGTGGGACGTCGGGGCGGGCTCGGGGTCCGTGGCCGTGGAGTGCGCGCGGCTCGGCGCGGCCGTCACCGCCGTCGAGAAGACGCCGGACGGCGTGGAGCGGGTGCGCGCCAACGCCGCCGCGCACGGGGTGGACGTGCGGGTGGTGCACGGGGCGGCGCCCACGGCCCTGTCCGGCCTGGACGACCCGGACGCCGTGTTCGTCGGGGGCGGCGGGCGCGAGCTGCCCGCCATCGTCGCCGCCTGCGCGCGGCGCGCCCGGCGGGCCGTGGTCGTCGCGATGGCCGCGCTGGACCGGGTGCCGGCGGCCCGCGAGGCGCTGCTCGGCGCCGGACTGGAGTGTGACGGGGTGCTGTTGCAGTCGTCCCGGCTGGCGCCGCTGCCGGGTGACGTGACCCGGCTGGCGGCCACCAATCCCGTGTTCCTGCTGTGGGGCGTGAGGCCGCACAGCCGTACCGAAGGAGTTTCCCCTTGATCGGCCTCATTTCCGCCACCGCGGCGGGAGCTGCGGCGCGGGACCGGCTGGCCGCGGCGTGGCCGGACCGCACGCGCGTGTACGGGGGTCCCGTCGCGGACGCCGTGCGGACCGCGTTCGTCGAGTGCGAGCAGCTCGTGTGCTTCCTGGCGACCGGGGCCGTGGTCCGCCTCGTGGCTCCGTTGCTGGACGGCAAGCGGACCGACCCGGGGGTGGTGTGCGTCGACGAGGGCGGGCGGTTCGCCGTGTCGCTGGTCGGCGGCCACGGCGGCGGCGCCAACGAACTGGCCCGCGCGGTCGGCGAGGTGCTGGGCGCCGAGCCGGTGGTGACGACGGCGACGGACGCCGTGGGCCTGGCCGGTCTGGACACGCTCGGGCTGCCCGTGGAGGGCGATGTCGCCGGGGTCTCGCGGGCCCTGCTGGACGGCGAGCCGGTGGCGCTGCGGGCGGAGGTGAGCTGGCCGCTGCCGCCGCTGCCGGTCACCGAGGACGGGGCGTACGCGGTCCGGGTGACCGACCGCCTGGTGGAGCCGGCCGAGCGGGAGGCCGTCCTGCGTCCGCCGTCCCTGGTCGTCGGCGTGGGCGCCTCGAAGGGCGCTCCGGTGGACGAGGTCCACGGGCTGGTGGAGACGGCCCTGCGGGAGGCCGGGCTGTCCGCCGCGTCGGTCGCCGAGCTGGCCACCGTGGACGCCAAGGCCGAGGAGCCGGGGATCGTGGGCGCCGCCGAGCGGCTGGGCGTGCCCCTGGTGACGTACGCCGCCGACGAACTGGCGGGCATCGAGGTGCCCAACCCGTCCGACGCCCCGCTCGCGGCCGTCGGCACCCCGTCGGTCGCGGAGGCGGCGGCGCTGGTGCGCGGCGGCGAACTCCTGGTTCCCAAGCGCAAGTCGGCGGCCGTTCCGGCGATGGCGACCTGCGCGGTCGTACGGCGGCCGGGGCGCGGGCGGCTCGCGGTGGTCGGGCTCGGGCCGGGCGCCCGGGACCTGGTCACGCCGCGCGCGCAGGCGGAGTTGCGGCGGGCGTCGGTGCTGGTCGGGCTCGACCAGTACGTCGACCAGATCCGCGACCTGCTGCGGCCCGGCACGCGGGTCCTGGAGTCGGGGCTCGGCGCCGAGGAGGAGCGGGCCCGGACCGCGGTGGAGGAGGCCCGGCGCGGGCACGCCGTGGCGCTGATCGGGAGCGGGGACGCCGGGGTGTACGCCATGGCCTCGCCCGCGCTCGCGGAGGCGTCCGACGACATCGACGTGATCGGGGTGCCCGGGGTGACGGCGGCGCTGGCGGCCGGGGCGATCCTGGGCGCGCCGCTCGGCCACGACCACGTGTCGATCAGCCTGTCCGACCTGCACACGCCGTGGGAGGTCATCGAACGGCGGGTGCGGGCGGCGGCCGAGGCGGACATCGTCGTGACGTTCTACAACCCGCGCAGCCGGGGCCGGGACTGGCAGTTGCCCAAGGCGCTGGCGATCCTCGCGGAGCACCGGGCGCCGGCCACGCCGGTGGGTGTCGTGCGCAACGCGTCGCGGGCCGACGAGTCGAGCCGGCTGACCACGCTCGCCGCGCTCGACCCGGCGACGGTCGACATGATGACGGTCGTGACGGTCGGCAACACCGCGACCCGCGAGATCGCCGGGCGCATGGTGACGCCGCGCGGCTACCGCTGGCAGGAGGAGCCGAAGTGAACCGCGTCGTCCATCCCATCGAGGAGGAGTCCTACCGGCGGCTGCGCACCCGCCTGGACACCTCGCACTTCCCGCCGCTGACCCGCGCGGTGGTGGAGCGGGTCATCCACTCCGCCGCCGACCTGGAGTACGCCACCGACCTCGTGACCGACGAGGCCGCGCTGGAGCGGGCGTACGCCGCGCTGCACGCCGGGGCGCCCGTCGTCGTGGACGTCGAGATGGTCGCGGCCGGGATCACCCGGCGGGAGACCGTCTGCCGGCTGAAGGAGGCCGTGGCCGGGCCGGGCCTGACCCGTTCGGCACACGCGATCCGGCTTGCGTACGAGCAGGTCGGTCCCGGTGCCCTCTGGGTGATCGGCAACGCGCCGACCGCCCTGGAGGAGCTGCTCACCCTGGACGCCGACCCGGCGCTCGTCATCGGTCTGCCCGTCGGTTTCGTCGGCGCGGCCGAGTCCAAGGCCGCGTTGCGCGAGAGCGGGCTGCCCGCCGTCAGCAACGTGTCCGAGAAGGGCGGTTCGGCGGTCGCCGCCGCCGCGCTCAACGCCCTGCTGTACCACCCCACTTCGTACTCCGATTCGCATTTCGAGGAGAAATCGTGACCACCCCGCCGCCCGCCCTGCTCATCGCCGGACACGGCACCCGGGACGAGGCCGGAGCCGAGGCCTTCCGCGACTTCGTGCGCGAGCTGGGCCGCCGCCACCCCGAACTGCCCGTCGCGGGCGGCTTCATCGAGCTGTCCCCGCCGCCGCTGGGCGAGGCCGTCGCCGAGCTGGTGGAGCGCGGGGTGCGCCGCTTCGCCGCGGTGCCGCTGATGCTGGTGTCGGCCGGGCACGCCAAGGGCGACATCCCGGCGGCGCTGTCCCGCGAGAAGGAGCGCCACCCCGGCATCACCTACACCTACGGGCGTCCGCTGGGCCCGCACCCGGCGCTGCTGCGGGTGCTGGAGCGGCGGCTGGCTCAGGCGGTCGACCCGTCCTGGGACCCGGCCGAGGTGACCGTGCTGCTGGTCGGGCGCGGGTCGACGGACCCGGACGCCAACGCCGAGGTGTTCAAGGCGGCGCGGCTGCTGTGGGAGGGGCGCGGATACGGGGCCGTGGAGACGGCGTTCGTGTCGCTGGCCGAGCCGGACGTGCCGGGCGGCCTGGAGCGGTGCGCGCGGCTGGGGGCGCGGCGGGTCGTGGTGCTGCCGTACTTCCTGTTCACCGGCATCCTCCCGGACCGGGTCCGGCACCAGACCGAGGAGTGGGCGGCGGCACACCCGGAGACCGAGGTGCGCTCTGCCGACGTCATCGGACCGGAGCCGGAGCTGCTGGACCTGGTGTGGGAGCGGTACGAGGAGGCCGTCAAGGGCGATCTGCGGATGAACTGCGACTCCTGTGTGTACCGGATCGCGCTGCCCGGCTTCGAGGACAAGGTGGGACTGCCGCAGCAGCCGCACTTCCACCCCGACGACGACGGCCACCACCACCACGGGCACCATCACGGGCATGGACACGCACACTCCCACGCACACTGAGACCGGGCCCGGAGCAGCGGCGGGGCCCGGTGGCCCTGACCTGCGGCACCACGGGGACGCCGAGGTGCGCGACGACGGCTCGGCGCTGGTGGACCTCGCGGTGAACGTCCGCGCGGACACGCCGCCGGCCTGGCTGCGCGAGCACATCGCCGCCTCGCTCGGCTCCCTCGCCACCTACCCGGACGGGCGGGCGGCGCGGGCGGCGGTGGCGGCGCGGCACGGGCTGCCGGTGGAGCGGGTGCTGCTGACGGCGGGCGCGGCGGAGGCGTTCGTGCTGCTGGCGCGGGCGCTGAAGGTGCGCAGGCCGGTCGTGGTGCACCCCCAGTTCACGGAGCCGGAGGCGGCGCTGCGGGACGCGGGGCACACGGTCGACCGGGTGCTGCTGCGGGAGGCGGACGGTTTCCGGCTGGACCCGGAGTGCGTCCCGGAGGACGCCGACCTGGTGGTGATCGGCAACCCGACGAACCCGACGTCGGTACTGCATCCGGCGGCCGTGGTCACGGGGCTGGCCCGTCCCGGGCGGACGCTGGTCGTGGACGAGGCGTTCCTGGACGCGGTGCCGGGCGAGCGGGAGGCGCTGGCCGGGCGGACGGACGTCCCCGGGCTGGTGGTCCTGCGCAGCCTCACCAAGACGTGGGGGCTGGCGGGGCTGCGCATCGGCTACGTCCTCGCGGCGCCGGAGACGATCGCGGCCCTGGAACGCGCCCAGCCCCTGTGGCCCGTGTCCACGCCCGCGCTGGCGGCGGCGGAGGCGTGCGTGGCGCCGCGTGCTCTGGCGGAGGCCGCACACGCGGCCCATCGCACCGCCGCGGACCGGGCCCACCTGGTCGCCGGGCTCGCCGGGTTCACCGACGCCGGCCTGCGGGTCGTCGCTCCCGCCGAGGGCCCCTTCGTCCTCCTCCGCCTCCCGCACGCCGCCGCCGTGCGCCACCGGCTGCGCGGCCTCGGGTACGCGGTGCGGCGCGGCGACACCTTCCCGGGGCTGGGCGAGGAGTGGCTGCGGCTGGCGGTACGGGACCGGGCGACCACGGACGGCTTCCTGGAGGCGCTGGGACGGGCGGTGACGGGACCGGCCTGAGGCGTACGGCCAGGACGGTCCCTCCCCGGCCGGTCCCCGCCCCGCACACTCCCGTCACCCCCGCTCGTCAGCCGCGCCTGCGCCGGGCCAGGACCAGGGCGCCGCCGCCCGCCACGACCAGGGCGGCGGCGCCCGCGGCGATGTACGGGGTCGCCGAGCTGCCGCCGGTCTCGGCCAGGTCTGCCTCGGCGCGGGCGCCCTGGGGCCGGACGTCGGCGGCGGGTTCGGCCTCCGGCTCGGCGGCGGGCTCCTCGCCCTTCGCCGGGGGCTGGGCGGCCTCGGACTCCGGGGCGGCCGGGGACTCGCAGGTCGCCTCGGCCAGGGTCAGGGTGCCGTCGACCTCGGCGACGTTCAGGTCGAGGGGGTTGACGGACACGTCGAGTTCGAGCGCGGTGGCGGCGGCCGTCCGCGAGGTGGTCTGCGTCCTGGAGAGGTCGAGCCGCACCTCGCCGACGCCGGGCACCTTCACCTCCGTCGGCCCGCCGGTGGTCAGCGTGACCTTCTTGCCGAGGACGGTCACCGCGCCCAGCAGGTTGGCGTCGGCGACCGGCGCCTTGCCGGCCTCGCAGGTCGCCGTGGAGGTGACCTTCTCGAGCTCGATCAGGGACAGCAGGGGCAGGCCGGGGACGTGGACCCGGGCGTGGGCCAGCTCGGTGCGGCCCTCGCTCTTCGTCGCCGTCGCCGTCGCCTTCGCCTGCGCCACGTCGGCGCGCAGCACGCTGAAGGGCTTGCCTCCGTCGACGCCGTCGAGGCGGGCGGTCAGCGCGGTCTTCTCGGCGCTCTCGGGCGCCCGCACCTCGTTGAGGGTGACCGTGAGCGGGACGTTCACGGTCTTGTTGAGCAGGGACACGTCGAGCCCGGTGCGCAGGACGGTGGCGCTCGCGCGGCCGTGGTCACCGGTCGCGTGAGCGGTGCCCGCGCCGGCCAGTGCCGCGGGACCGGCGGCGAGGGCCGTGGCCGCCGCGACGGTGACGAGGCGGCGTGCGGGCATGCGGAAGGTGTTGCCGTTCAAGGTGGTGGGACCCCCAGTGAGACATGCGTGCGGGACACGCATGAGCGACATGCTTGGGACCCGGAAAGGATGTCCCCGCACGCGCCGAACCGTCAGCGATAGCGGGGCACTTCACCCCTTCGTGGGGTTTCCGCCCGTCTTTTCGAATCTCCTGGCACGGGCGTTCCCCGGCGTCACTCCGGTCGGCTAACCGACGACGCGCCCGTTCAGCACCACCCGGCGCGGAGCGCCGAGCACGCGCACGTCCGCGCGCGGGTCCTCGTCGAACACCACCAGGTCGGCCGGCGCGCCCTCGTCCAGGCCGGGACGCCCCAGCCAGCGCCGGGCGGCCCAGGTCGTCGCGGCCAGCGCCTCGACGGGCGGGATGCCGGCGGTGACCAGCTCCCCGACCTCCGCCGCCGCCAGACCGTGCGCCAGCGATCCGCCCGCGTCGGTGCCGACGAAGACCGGGATCCCGGCGTCGTAGGCGCTCCGTACGGTGTCGTAGCGGCGTTCGTGGAGCCGGCGCATGTGGGCCGACCAGCGGGGGAACTTCGACTCGCCGCCGTCGGCGAGGGCGGGGAAGGTGGCGATGTTGACCAGGGTCGGCACGATGGCGACGCCCCGCTCGGCGAAGAGCGGGATGGTGTCGTCGGTGAGGCCCGTGGCGTGCTCGACGCAGTCGATGCCGGCCTCCACGAGGTCGCGCAGGGAGTCCTCGGCGAAGCAGTGCGCGGTGACGCGGGCGCCCAGGCGGTGGGCCTCGGCGATGGCCGCCTCCACGGCGCCGCGCGGCCAGCAGGCGGACAGGTCGCCGAGGTCGCGGTCGATCCAGTCGCCGACCAGTTTCACCCAGCCGTCGCCGCGCCGGGCCTCCTGGGCGACGTAGGCGACGAGGTCGTCGGGCTCGACCTCCCAGGCGTAGTTGCGGATGTAGCGGCGGGTGCGGGCGATGTGCCGGCCGGCCCGGATGATCTTCGGGAGGTCGTCGCGGTCGTCGATCCAGCGGGTGTCGGAGGGCGAGCCCGCGTCGCGGATGAGGAGGGTGCCGGCCTCGCGGTCGGTCAGCGCCTGCTTCTCGGCGACGTCCTCGGGGACGGCACCGTGCTGGTCGAGCCCGACGTGGCAGTGCGCGTCGACCAGGCCGGGCACGGCCCAGCCGCGGACGGTGCGGATGTCGGCGGCGCCGGCGGGACGGTCGTACGAGATCCTGCCGTCGATCACCCACAACTCGTCGCGGACCTCTTCCGGCCCGACGAGCACCCGACCCTTCACGTGCAGCACCGTGTGATCGCTCATGCCCCGCACCTTAGACCGGGCCCCGGGGCCGTTCGAAGGCCCGGTCACCGGCCGTCCGCTCGCGCTGCCGCGCGGGCGCGCGGCTCGGTGGCGTATCCGGCCGCGACGGCGCTCGCGACGGCGGTCAGGGCGAGGACGGCGACGCCGGGGTTGACGTAGCCGGGGACGTCGGCGGAGTCGTAGGCCTCGCCGTCGACGGTCTCGCAGCTGAAGCGCAGGGGCAGGTAGGAGACCTCGTAGTCGATGACGCGCCCGGACAGCTCCGGGGGCACGCCGGCTCGGCACGGCCGCAGTGGCGAGGAGTCCGTGCCGCCGTCCTCCGCCTCCATGGCCGCGAACCCCACGCACACCAGACCCCAGAGGTAAAGCAGGGCGGCGGCCCAGCCCGCCGCTCCGGCGGCGACGCGGAAGGGCGCGCCCGGCTTGCGCGGTGCGGGAACGGGGGCCGCCGGTGCCGTCCGCGCGCGGGGGTACGTGCCGGTGCCCCGGCCGAGGAGGACGGCCGTCACGACCGCGACGAGGACGAGCAGCAGGAGGATCACGGGCCCGAGTCCATCAGCCGGCGACCGCCGTGACTGTGGCGGAAGCCACAATTCCGGGCGTGGGGGTGTCGCAACGGAAGCCCTCCGGCGCGAGTGGTGCCCGGGGCCATGGTTACTCTCGACTCCGTACGCGCCGTACACCTGACCGTTACTGAAGAGAGCACCGCCGTGACCCACCCCTTCCTGGACCTCGCCCCGCTGAGCGCCGGCCGTTTCGCCGCGATCGAGGACCGGGTCGCGCGCCTGCTCGGCACCCGGCAGGACGTCGTGGTCATGCAGGGCGAGGCACTGCTGCCGCTGGAGGGCGCGATCCGCGCCGCCGCCGGGCCGGGCACCGTCGCGCTGAACGTGATCACGGGGCCGTACGGGCAGACGTTCGGGAACTGGCTGCGGGACTGCGGCGCGACCGTGCACGACCTCGCCGTGCCGTTCCACACGGCGGTGACCGCCGAGCAGATCCGCGGGGCCCTCACCGAGCACCCGGAGATCGACTTCGTGTCCCTGGTGCACGCGGAGGCGGCGACCGGGAACACCAATCCGGTCGCGGAGATCGGCGAGGCGGTGCGGGCGCACGAAGCGCTGTTCTACCTGGACGCCGTGGCCTCCGTGGGCGCCGAGCCGGTGCTGCCGGACGCGTGGGGCGTGGACCTGTGCGTCATCGGCGCGCAGAAGGCGATGGGCGGTCCGGCCGGGGTGTCGGCGGTGTCGGTGAGCGAGCGGGCGTGGGCGCGGATGGCGGCGAACCCGAACGCCCCGCGGCGTTCGTACCTGTCCCTGCTGGACTGGAAGGAGCGCTGGATCGACGGCGGTCGCAAGGCGCTGCTGCACGCGCCGGCGCAGCTGGAGATGCTCGCGCTGGAGGCGTGCGTGGAGCGCATCGAGGCGGAGGGCCCGCGGACGGTGATGGCGCGGCACGCCTCGGCCGCGGCGGCCACCCGGGCCGGCGCGCTCGCGCTGGGCGGCGGTCTGGAGCCGTACGTGCGCGAGGCGCGGGACGCGGCGCCGGTCGCGACGACCCTGCGGGTCCCGTCGGACGTGGACGCGTCGGAGCTGGTGGCCCGTGCCCTGGCGTCCGACCCGGGGCTGCCGCTGGCGGCGGGCGGGGGCGCGCTGGCCGGGGAGATGATCCGGATCAACCACTACGGGCCGGACGCGACGCGCGGGGCGGTGCAGGGCTCCCTGGCGGCACTGGGTGCCGCGCTGGCCGAGAAGGGGCTGAAGGCCGACCTGGAGGCCGCCCGGCGGGCCGTCGAGGACGCCTGGGACCGCCCGGCCGGCGCCGGCCATTCGGAAGCGGTAACGGAAGCCTGAATTCAGGGCAATTCCCAAAGCTCACACAAACAGAATTAAGGAATTACGCTCAGCACAGCTTCCCGTATTCTTCTGCCCGCTTTCCGGGGACCTAAACACAAAGATTCCGCGAAGGCCAAGCTTCGCATTTCGGGCACGTCTCGCGCGAGTTACGTGATTGTGACCCGATACACATGCTGTCCGGTTTGCAACCTTCGTCCGGCGGAAATCAGGACATAGCGTCGACCCCTCGCGCGTCGGCACGCGCCCGCGTGATAACACAGCACGCGCCCATCCGTAACCCCGTCCGGCGATGCATTTTTGAATTTCGCTGGGTAAATTCAATTTGCATGACTGCCGCGCAAGCAGACCTGCAAATCGACCGTCCGAGAGTGGCCGACGGGGCCGCCCTGTGGCGGATAGCGAGGGATTCGAAGGTCCTCGACCTGAACTCGTCCTACAGCTATCTGCTCTGGTGCCGGGACTTCGCCGCCACGTCGGCCGTCGCCCGCGACGAGCGCGGTGAGCCGGTCGGCTTCGTCACCGGGTACGTGCGGCCGGACCGGCCGGACACCCTGCTCGTGTGGCAGGTCGCGGTCGACGAGGCGTACCGCGGACGCCGACTCGCCGCGGCCCTGCTCGACGGACTGGCCGCCCGCACCGTCGCGGAGCGCGGACTGACCACCCTGGAAACCACGATCTCCCCGGACAACACCGCTTCCCAGCGGCTGTTCACCTCGTTCGCCGAGCGCCACGGCGCCCGGCTGGAGCGTGAGGTGCTGTTCGACACCGGCCTGTTCCCCGACGGGCCGCACGAGCCCGAGGTCCTGTACCGCATCGGCCCCCTGCCGGCCACCGCCCGCTGACCGACCGGTTCCCCGGACAGCCCGGCACCCCGTGCCAGTCCGGCCCCTCAGACTTCCCGGCCGGGACCGCACCGGTCCCCCGGATCCGTACGACCTTCCTCTCCCACCCTCACCCAACGAGGAGCGATTCGTCGTGACCATCACCCAGCCCGACCTCAGCGTCTTCGAGACCGTCGAGTCCGAGGTGCGCAGCTACTGCCGCGGCTGGCCCACCGTCTTCGACCGTGCGGTCGGCAGCCGCATGTACGACGAGGACGGCCACGAGTACCTCGACTTCTTCGCCGGAGCGGGCTCGCTCAACTACGGGCACAACAACGCCGTCCTGAAACGCGCGCTCATCGACTACCTGGAGCGGGACGGCGTCACCCACGGGCTCGACATGTCGACCACCGCCAAGCGCCGCTTCCTGGAGACGTTCCAGAACACCATCCTGCGCAAGCGTGACCTGCCGTACAAGGTCATGTTCCCGGGCCCGACGGGCACCAACGCCGTGGAGTCCGCGCTGAAGCTGGCGCGGAAGGTGAAGGGGCGCGAGTCGATCGTGTCGTTCACCAACGCCTTCCACGGCATGTCGCTGGGCTCGCTCGCCGTGACCGGCAACGCCTTCAAGCGGGCCGGCGCCGGCATCCCGCTGGTGCACGGCACGCCGATGCCGTTCGACAACTACTTCGACGGCACCGTCGAGGACTTCCTCTGGTTCGAGCGGCTGCTCGAGGACCAGGGCTCGGGCCTCAACAAGCCGGCCGCCGTGATCGTCGAGACGGTGCAGGGCGAGGGCGGCATCAACGTCGCCCGGCCCGAGTGGCTGCGCGCCCTGGCCGACCTGTGCGAGCGCCAGGACATGCTGCTCATCGTCGACGACATCCAGATGGGCTGCGGCCGTACCGGCGCCTTCTTCTCCTTCGAGGAGGCGGGCATCACGCCGGACATCGTCACCGTCTCCAAGTCGATCAGCGGCTACGGCCTGCCGATGGCACTGACCCTGTTCAAGCCGGAGCTGGACGTCTGGGAGCCGGGCGAGCACAACGGCACCTTCCGCGGCAACAACCCGGCCTTCGTCACGGCGACCGCCACGCTGGAGGCGTACTGGGCGGACGGGTCGGCGATGGAGAAGCAGACCCGCACCCGCGGTGAGCAGGTCGAGCAGCACATGATCGCCATCACCGAGGAGAACCTCGCCGACGTCAAGGAGTACCGCGGCCGCGGTCTGGTCTGGGGCCTGGAGTTCCACGACAAGGGCCGCGCGGGCCGGGTCGCCAAGCGCGCCTTCGAGCTCGGGCTGCTCATCGAGACGTCCGGCCCCGAGAGCGAGGTCGTCAAGCTGCTTCCGGCGCTCACCATCACGCCCGACGAGCTGGACGAGGGCATGAAGACCCTCGCCCGGGCCGTGCGCGAGACCGCCTGACACCCCCACCGCTTCCGGCGCCTTCGGCCCGCGCGTCCGTGGGCCGAAGGCGCCGGAGACCCTTGCACACCCTTCACCTAGGAGGCATCGCAACACCGTGATCGTCCGTTCGTTCAAGGAGATCGAAGGCACCGACCGGCACGTGAAATCGGCGTCCGGCACCTGGGAGAGCAAGCGCATCGTCCTCGCGAAGGAGAAGGTCGGCTTCTCCGTCCACGAGACGATCCTGTACGCGGGTACGGAGACGTCGATGTGGTACGCGAACCACATCGAGGCGGTCGTCTGCACCAAGGGCGACGCCGAGTTGACCGACCGCGAGACGGGGAAGACGTACCACATCACGCCGGGGACCATGTACCTCCTGAACGGCCACGAGCGGCACACGCTCAAGGTCAAGGAGGACTTCCACTGCATCTGTGTCTTCAACCCGCCCGTGACCGGACGGGAGGACCACGACGAGAACGGCGTCTACCCGCTGCTCACCGAGGAGGTGTGAGTCACCGTGACCACCACGACCACGAACGTCACCGACCTCTATCCCACCCGCGGCGCCACCGAGGTGGCGACGCCTCGGCAGGACCCGGTCGTCTGGGGCTCCCCGGACACGCCCGGTCCCGTCTCGGCCGGTGACCTGCAGGCCCTGGACCGCGACGGCTTCCTCGCCATCGACCAGCTCATCGGGCCGGACGAGGTCGAGGTCTACCGCCGCGAGCTGGAGCGGCTCACCACCGACCCGGCCATCCGCGCGGACGAGCGCTCCATCGTGGAGCCGCAGTCCAAGGAGATCCGGTCGGTCTTCGAGGTGCACAAGATCAGCGAGGTCTTCGCGGAGCTGGTGCGCGACGAGCGCGTGGTCGGGCGGGCCCGGCAGATCCTCGGCTCGGACGTCTACGTCCACCAGTCGCGGATCAACGTGAAGCCGGGCTTCGGTGCGAGCGGCTTCTACTGGCACTCGGACTTCGAGACCTGGCACGCCGAGGACGGCCTGCCCAACATGCGCACGATCTCGGTCTCGATCGCGCTCACCGAGAACTACGACACCAACGGCGGTCTCATGATCATGCCGGGGTCGCACAAGACGTTCCTCGGGTGCGCGGGGGCCACGCCGAAGGACAACTACAAGAAGTCCCTGCAGATGCAGGACGCGGGGACGCCGTCCGACGAGGCGCTGACGAAGATGGCCTCCGAGTACGGCATCAAGCTGTTCACCGGCAAGGCCGGCTCGGCGACGTGGTTCGACTGCAACTGCATGCACGGTTCCGGCGACAACATCACGCCGTTCCCGCGCAGCAACGTGTTCATCGTGTTCAACAGCGTGGAGAACACGGCGGTCGAGCCCTTCGCGGCACCGATCCGGCGGCCGGAGTTCATCGGGGCGCGGGACTTCACTCCCGTACGGTGACCCGGCTCGGCCGGGGGTCCGGGGGTCGTCCCCCGGAGATCACAGTATCGGGGCGCGGGACTTCACGCCGGTGAAGTGAACCGCGTCTGAGACTCGGGCAGGGGCCTTTTCGTGTGGGACGGGAGGCCCCTGCCCGATATTTTCGGCCCCGGTGCCTCAGCCCGCCAGCACGTCCAGCAGCCGGTCCACGTCCGCCGCCGTGTTGTACAGGTGGAAGGCGGCCCGCAGGTTGCCCGCCCGGTCGGAGACCTGGACCCCGGCCCGGCCGAGCTCCTCCTGGCGGTGCCCGAGTCCGGGCACGGACACGATCGCGGAGCCCGGCGCGGGCACCGGCTCGTGGCCCAGGGAGCCGAGCCCCGCGCGGAACCGGTCGGCGAGCGCGGTGTCGTGGGCGTGTACCGCCTCCACGCCCAGTTCCTCGATCAGGGCCAAGGAGTGCCGGGCGCCGGTGTACGAGAACAGGGCAGGGCTCTCGTCGAAGCGCCGTGCGGAGTGCGCCAGTTCCTCGACCCTGCCGTAGCAGCTGTCCCAGGGGTGCTCCCCCGACGCCCACCCCGCGAACAGGGGCGTCAGCCCGGCCGACTCGCCCAGGTCCTCCGGTACGACGAGGAAGGCGACGCCGCGCGGGCAGAGCGCCCACTTGTAGGCGACGGCGGCCACGTAGTCGAAGTCGTCCGCGGCCAGCGGCAGCCACCCGTTCGACTGGGAGGCGTCGATCAGCGTCCGCGCGCCGTGGGCCCGGGCGGCGTCCCGCAGCGCCGCGAGGTCGGCGATCCGGCCGTCGGCGGACTGGACCGCGCTGACCGCGACGAGCGCGGTCTGAGGCCCCACCGACTCGGCGATCCGCTCCAGCGGCACACTGCGCACCTTCAGGTCGCCCCGCATGTGCAGCGGGTTCACCAGGGAGCTGAAGTCGGCCTCGGCGGTGAGCACTTCGGCGCCCTCGGGCAGCGAGGCGGCGACGAGCCCGGTGTACGTGGCGACCGACGCGCCGGCCGCGACCCGGGTGGCGGGCACTCCCACGATCCGGGCGAAGGCGGACCGGGACGCCTCGACGTCGGCGAACATGTCGGACGGCAGCCCGGCCGCCGCCGAGGCCGCCGCGTCCCGCATGGCGACGAGGGTCCGGGCGGGCAGCAGACCGGTGCTGGCGGTGTTGAGGTACGTGGTCTTCGGGGCGAACTCGGTACGGACGAGGTTCTCGAAGCTCTCCATGGGACCACTGTGCGGCCCCTGGACCTCCCCGTCCATCGCGTATTTCTGCGCGGTGTCTCCAGGAGACGCTTGTGCGAGCGCCCCGACCTGCCGCTTCACTTGCCGGGAACGGCGCACCCGTCCGGGCCGCACGCCTCCGCGCCGCCGTCGTCGATCAGCTTCAGGGGCGTGCGCTCGCCCCACGCCTGGGTCAGCGCCTGCGCGAAGACCTCGGCGGGCTGGGCGCCGGAGACGCCGTACTTCCGGTCGAGCACGAAGAACGGCACACCGGTCGCCCCGAGCTGCGCGGCCTCGCGCTCGTCGGCGCGGACCTCGTCGGCGTAGGCGGTGGGGTCGGCGAGCACGGCGCGGGCCGCGTCCGCGTCGAGGCCGGCGGCGACGGCCAGGCCGACCAGGCGCTCGTCGTCGTCGAAGACGGAACGCTCCTCGGCGAAGTTGGCCCGGTACAGCGCGTCCAGCAGCGCCTCCTGCCGGCCCTTGTCCTTGGCGAGGTGCAGCAGCCGGTGCATGTCGAAGGTGCTGCCGTGGTCGCGGCCCCGGGTGCGGTAGTCCAGGCCCTCGGCGGCGGCCTGCGCGCCGAGGTTGTCCTCACCCGCCTGCGCCTGTGCCTCGCTCATGCCGTACTTGGCGGTGAGCATCGTCAGCACGGGCTGGACGTCGTCCTTGGCCCGCCCGGGGTCCAGCTCGAACGACCGGTGGACCACCTCGACCCCGTCCCGGTGGGGGAAGGCCGCGAGCGCCTTCTCGAAGCGGGCCTTGCCCACGTAGCACCACGGGCAGGCGATGTCGCTCCAGATCTCGACGCGCATGTCTCGGCTCTTCTCCAGGTCGTACGGGTGCGGAGGCCCTCTCCGCACCCGTACGTGAACGTTCAAGCAGCGGTCCTCATTCCCGCCTCGCCCCCCCGGTCCCGTCAGCTGCCGTCGCGCAGGTCGGCGGGCCATGCCGACCGGTACTCCAGCCGGTCGTACGTCACCGTGCACCCGTCGCCCGTCGGCGCCTGCACGAGGAAGCCGACCAGGGCGGCCCCGGTCTCCTTCTCCTCCCCCAGCGTGAACAGCCGGACGAAGGTCCAGCGCTCGCCGTCGAGGGAGGCGTGGAAGGCGAAGGCCCGCCCGGTACGGCTGACGCGCAGCCACACCGAGTCCCCGTCCACGGTGAAGGAGTTGCAGTCGTCGGAGTGCCCCCGGGTGACCACCGTGCAGACGGTGGCCGCGTCCGGGGAGTACTCCAGACACAGCTTGGCCCAGGCCCGCTCGCCGACGTGGACGTAGAGGACCCCGGCGTCGAAGGCCGCGTTGAACCCGACGGTGACGCGGGCGATCAGCTGGAAGTCCCCCTCGGGCGCCCCCAGCAGCCGGGGCGCGTCGGAGACGGACTCCAGCGATTCACCGGTGGGCGGCACGAAGCGGTCCTGCCGGGGCCCGGCGGTTCCGGTGAGCACACCGTCGTCGTAGGACCAGTTCCCCTCGGGCCCGTAGGGGCGGACGGGGAAGGGCAGTTCGGGAAGTACGACATTCATGTACTGATCATCTCCGGGTCACTGCGGAAACTCAGGGGCGGCGCAGCACCCGCTGCGCCGCCCTCCCCCACGGCGCTACCGCTCGAGCACCCCGTTGAACCGCCGAGGCAACCCCAGCGGGTTCCCGTCCCGCAGCTCAGCCGGCAGCAAGGCCTCGGGCACCCCCTGGTACGCGACCGGCCGCAGCCACCGCTCGATCGCCGTACCGCCCACCGACGTGGACGTCGACGTCGTGGCCGGGTACGGCCCCCCGTGATGCTGGGCCGCCGCCACGGCGACCCCCGTGGGCCAGCCGTTGACCAGCACCCGCCCCGCGAGCGGCGTCACCGCGGCGAGGAGAGCCGCCCCGGCGCCCTCCCCCGCCGCCTCCTCGGCGGAGAGCTGCACCGTCGCCGTGAGGTTCCCCGGCAGCCGCGACAGCACCCCCCGCACCTCGGCCTCGTCCTCGTAGCGGGCCACCACGGTGACCGGCCCGAAGCACTCCTCCAGCAGCAGGTCGTGCTCGCCCTCCGTCGCCAGCCGCGCGGCCGGCACGGTCAGGAACCCGGCGCTGACGGTGTGCTCGCCGCCCGGTCCCGGCGTCACCGGGGACTCCACGTCGGGCAGGGCCGCGCGCTCGGCGACCCCGGCGACGAAGTTGTCCCGCATGCGGTGGTCGAGCAGCACCCCGGCGTCCGTGTCGCTGACCGCGTCGGTGAGGGACTTGACCAGGCCGTCACCGGCTGCGCCCGCAGGCACCAGGACCAGGCCGGGCTTCACGCAGAACTGCCCGACGCCCAGCGTCATCGAACCGGCCAGCCCGGCGCCGATCGCCTCCGCCCGCTCGGTGGCCGCCGCCTCCGTGACCACGACCGGGTTCAGCGAACCCAGCTCGCCGTGGAAGGGGATCGGGACCGGCCGTGCCGCCGCCGCGTCGAACAGCGCGCGCCCGCCCCGGACGGACCCCGTGAAGCCCGCCGCGGCGATCAGCGGGTGCTTGACCAGTTCGACGCCCGCCTCGAAACCGTGCACGAGGCCGACGACCCCCTCGGGGATGTCGTGCCGGGCGGCGGCCCGGCGCAGCACCTTGGCGACCAGCTCGGACAGGCCCGGGTGGTCCGGGTGGGCCTTGACCACGACCGGGCAGCCTGCCGCGAGGGCGCTGGCGGTGTCGCCGCCGGGGACGGAGAAGGCGAAGGGGAAGTTGGAGGCCGAGTAGACGGCTACGACGCCGAGCGGCACCTTGTAGCGGCGCAGGTCGGGGACGGGCGGGGTCGCGGTGTCGTCGGGGTGGTTGACGACGACGCCGAGGAACTCGCCCTCGTCGACGATGTCGGCGAAGGCGCGCAGCTGGTAGCAGGTGCGGGCGAGTTCGCCGGTGAGCCGGACCGGGCCGAGCGCGGTCTCCGCGTCGGCCACCTCGACCAGGGTGCTCTCGGCGGCCTTCAGCTCGTCGGCGGCGGTGCGCAGGAAGGCCGCGCGGACGGTGCGGTCGGCCAGCGCGTCCCGGGCGGCGTCCGCGGCGCGTACGGCGGCGTCCACCTCCTGGGCCGTGGCTTCCACCGCGACCTGTTCACGCTGCTTCCCGGTACGGGGGTCGACACTCCAGACTGGTGCTGCTGCCACCGCGGTCCCTCCACGTGCTCTGCATCGGAACGTGCTCGGCACCGAACGTGCTCGACATCAAGCTCGTTCGATATACTGAACGCCGTCTCTCATGATGAATATGCTGTTGGAGACTATTTCCCGTCGAACGAAGGGGTCAAGGGCGATGTCGGCTGGCGAGACGGGGGGCGGAGCGCAGGTCAAGTCCGCCGTGCGGACGGTTGAACTGCTCGAGTACTTCGCCGGACGACCCGGTATGCACTCCCTCGCGTCGGTCCAGGAGGCCGTCGGCTATCCCAAGTCCAGCCTCTACATGCTGCTGCGCACGCTGGTCGAGCTGGGCTGGGTGGAGACCGACGCGACCGGCACGCGGTACGGCATCGGGGTGCGGGCGCTGCTGGTCGGCACGTCGTACATCGACGGCGACGAGGTGGTCGCGGCGGCGCGGCCGACGCTGGACCGGCTCTCCGACGACACCACGGAGACCATCCACCTGGCGCGCCTGGACGGCACCAACGTCGTGTACCTGGCCACCCGCCAGTCGCAGCACTACCTGCGGCCCTTCACCCGGGTCGGCCGCCGGCTGCCCGCCCACTCGACCTCGCTGGGCAAGGCGCTGCTGAGCACGTACAGCGACGAACAGGTCCGCAAGCTGCTGCCGGAGACGCTGCCCGCGCTGACCGAGCACACCATCACCGACCGGGAGAAGCTCATCGAGGAGCTGCACCAGGTGCGGGAGCAGGGTTTCGCCGTGGACCGCGAGGAGAACACGCTGGGCCTGCGCTGCTTCGGCGTGGCGGTGCCCTACCGCACCCCCGCGCGGGACGCGATCAGCTGCTCGGTGCCGGTGGCGCGGCTGACGCCCGCGCACGAGCAGATGGTGAAGGACGCGCTGTTCGACGCGCGGGACCGGCTGACGCTGGCCACGCGTAGGCTCTGATCCATGCACATCGCACTGCGCGAGGTCCACGACAGCGATCTGCCCGTCTTCTTCCGGCAGATGAACGACCCGGAGGCCCTGCGCATGGCTGCCTTCACCCCGCCGGAGCCCGCCGACTGGGACGCGTTCACGACGCACTGGCACACGATACGGACGTCGCGCGACGTCGTGCGCACCATCCTCGGCGACGGTGACGTCATCGGCAGCGCGGCGGTGTACGGGGATCCGGGCGAGCGCGAGGTGACGTACTGGGTCGACCGGGCGTACTGGGGCAAGGGCGCGGCCACTGCGGCGCTGCGGGCGCTGCTCTCGGAGGTGACCGACCGCCCGCTGTACGCGCGTGCGGCGGCGGACAACACGGGGTCGCTGCGCGTCCTGGAGAAGTGCGGCTTCGAGATGAGCGCCCACGCGCGGGGGTTCGCCCCGGCCCGGGGCGAGGTGATCGACGAGGTCGTGCTCCACCTCGCGGGCTGATCCCCTCCGCCGCGCGGCGGAGACGGATCGTCGGTGCGCAGGACGCCTTTGAGGGTGTCCGCGCGGCAGCGTGGAGGCATGACACCGACTCTCGTCCCCGCCCCGGCCGCCGCACCGGTCGGCACCACCCGAACCCGCAGGTCGCTGCGCGCGGTCGCCGTCCTCGCCTGCCTGCCGTACCTCGGTCTCAAGGTCGCCTGGATCGCCGGGAGTCGGGCCGGGATCCCGGAGGGCAGCGCCCTGCTGGACCATCGTGCCACCATGATCGCGGCCAACGGGGTCACCCTGCTGCTGGACAGCTGTGTGATCGTGCTGGCCCTGATCCTGACCCGGCCGTGGGGCCTGCGCGTGCCCGCCTGGGCGCTGGCGTTCCCGGTGTGGGTCGCCGGCGGGCTGCTCGCGCCGATCATGGCGGGGTTCCCGCTGCAGCTCCTGACGCGGGCGCTCGGCGGTGACACCGCCACGGAGCCCGGCCCGGGGCGCGAACTCTTCCTCGACCCGTGGGTGTTCGGGGTCGTGTACACCGGGTTCATCGTTCAGGGCCTGGCCCTCGGGGCGCTCTTCGCGCTCTACGCCCGTGACCGCTGGGGACGCCTGTGGCGCGGGCGGGTGCGGGAGCTGCCGGTCGGCGTCGTCGCGAGGCCGTACCGGGCCGTCGCCCTCGCCGGGGCGGTCCTCGCCGCGTTCCCGCTCGCCGTCCGGCTGTACTGGGTGTGCGGCGGCACCGCCGGGCTGAAGGACGCCGACCGCACCGCCGACCTTCAGGTGCTGGAGGGCATGCACGCCGGCTTCCTCGTGGCGGCCGTCACCGGCACCCTGCTGCTCGCCTTCCACCGCGCCCGCGTCCTGCCGGTCACCGTACCCCTCGCCTCGGCCTGGGTCTGCTCCGGCGCAGTCGCCTGCTGGGGCGGCTGGATGCTGCTCGCCGCGCTGCTGCCGTCCGACGATCCCGCCGACCGCCCGACACAGCTGCTGGCGGTCACCTACGCTGGCCAGATGACCGCCGGTCTCCTTCTCGCCTCAGTCGGCGCCCACTTCCTCGCCCGGCGGTCGGCCACGGCCCGTACCCGGCCGTGAGCGCCGTCGCCCGGTTCCTGTTCGGCCGGCGGGCGCGCCTGCGGTGGATCCATCTGATCCTCGGCGGCGCGCTCGCCATGCCGTACGTCCTCGTCGGCTCGGTCGTCGTCGGCCCGATCACCGGCGTGGACAACGTCTTCGGGTCCCTCACGCTGCAACTCGCCTCGTTCGCCGTCGGGTTGCCCCTGGCCGCCGTCACCTCGCTGTTCCCGCTCACCCGCCCGCTGGAGTCCGGTGTCGTGCGGTCGCTGTGCGGCGTCGAGGCCGACCTGCTGGCGTACGGGCCGGCCCGGACGAAGGGCGAGAAGGGGCGCACGGCTGCCTGGTTCACGCTGCACCTGGGCGTCGGCGGGATCGTCGCGGGGATGTCGCTCGCGGTGCCGCCCTTCGCGGCGGCGCTGATCGTGCTGCCCTTCGTGCCGGCGCTGCGCGACGACGGGGCGGGGCTGCCCGGCGTCCTCGACCACGCCTGGGCGCTCGCGCTGGCGCCGGTCGCGGGTGGGGCGCTGCTGGTCGCGCTCGCCGGGTGCGCCGCCGGGTGCGGAGCGCTGCTGGCGCGCTGGGCGCCCGCCCTGCTCGGACCGTCGGCCGAGGACCGGGTGGCGGCGGCCGAGGCGCGCGCCGCCGACCTCGCCGTCCGCAACCGGCTCGCGCGCGAACTGCACGACTCCGTGGGCCACGCCCTGAGCGCGGTCACCCTCCAGGCGAGCGCGGCCCGCCGGCTCCTGGATTGCGACCCGGAGTTCGTCCGCGAGGCCCTCGCCGCGATCGAGGACACCACGCGGCGCACGGTGGGCGAACTCGACGCCATCCTGGGCGTCCTGCGCGACGGGGACGCGCCCGGCACCGCCCCCGCCCCCACGCTCGCCGCCGACCTCGACGGCCTGCTGGACCGCACCCGCGCGGGCGGACTGCGGGTGTCGGCCACCGTCACCGCCGACCCCCGGGCGCTGCCCGGGCCGGTGTCCCGGGAGGCGTACCGCATCGTGCAGGAAGGGCTGAGCAACGCGCTGCGGCACGCGGGCGGACGGGTCACCGTGACGCTGCGCGTCGACGTACGGGACGGTCATCTGCGGATCACCGTCGAGAACCCGATCGCGGAAGCGGGCGAGGCCGCCCGCTCCGGCGCCGCCCCGCGTCCCGGCGGCGGCCACGGCCTGCGCGGCGTCGCCGACCGGGCCCGGCTGCTGGGCGGCACGGCGGAGGCGGGCCCCGTCGGGCGGACGTGGCGGCTGCACGTACGGCTGCCGCTCGGGAGGGGCGCGTGACCCACCGCCGCAGACCGGGGCCGGGCCCGTGGCACCACCGCCGGAGGCAGGGAGCGGCCCCGTGACCACGGCAGGAAGCCGGGGGCACCCCCATGACCGGCCACCGCAGACAGCCGGGCCCCATGACCACCACCCGAGTCCGAGAAGAGCCCCCGAAGCCGAAGGAGACCGCGTGACCCGCCCGCCGATCCGGATCGTCCTCGCCGACGACGAGCGCATGGTGCGCACCGCCCTGCGCGCCATCCTCTCCGCCGAGCCGGACCTGGAGGTCGCGGGCGAGGCCGCCACCGGCGCCGAGGCCGTCTCCGTCGTACGGGAGACCCTGCCGGACGTGGTCCTGATGGACGTCCGCATGCCCGGGACCGACGGCATCCGTGCCACCGAGCAGATCCTCGCCACGCTCGCCGAACCACCCCGCGTCGTGGTCGTCACCACCTTCGAGAACGACTCCTACGTCTACGACGCCCTGCGTGCCGGGGCCGCCGGTTTCCTGCTCAAGCGCGCCGACGCGGACACGCTCGTCCAGGCCGTACGGCTGGTCGCGCACAGCGACACGCTGCTGTTCCCGTCGGCGGTACGCGAGCTGGCGGCCGAGCACGCGCGCGCGAACCCCGCCCCGCCGCCCTGGGCGGCGCGGCTGACCGGCCGCGAGGGCGAGGTACTGCGCCTGATGGCGACCGGGCTGACCAACGCCGAGATCGCCCGGCACATGCGGGTGGGGCCGGCCACGGTGAAGACCCATGTGGCGTCGGTGCTGGCGAAGACCGGCAGCCGCGACCGCACCCAGGCGGTCATCCGCGCCTACGAGGCCGGTTACATGAACGGAGGATGAGAAAACGGGCGCGGGGGAACGATTCGCTCCGGCCCGCTCGTCCTGCAAGCGGGATGAACAAGACGATCAGGCGCGCATCGGTCTTCACGCTGCTCCTGGTGTTCGCTCTGCTGGTCAGGGCGACCTGGGTGCAGTTCTACGAAGGCCAGGCGCTCGCGGACGACAAGAACAACCGGCGCAACGCGATCGAGACGTACGCGGAGCCGCTGGGCAACATCATCGTGGCCGGCCGGTCGGTCACCGGCTCGGCGCCCACGGAAGGGGGTGACCTGGCGTACAAGCGGACGTACGAGAACGGCAAGCTGTACGCGGCGGTGACGGGCTACGCCTCGCAGGCGTACGCGCCGACGCAGCTGGAGGGCATCTACCAGGACGTCCTCAACGGCACCGACCCGCGGCTGAAGACGGTGATGGACACGATCACCGGCACGCGGGCCGAGCCGGGCAACGTGGTCACGACGATCGACCCGGACGTGCAGAAGGCCGGGTTCGAGGCGCTGGGCGAGACCAAGGGCGCCGCCGTCGCGATCGACCCGAGGACCGGCGAGATCCTGGCGGTCGTGTCGACCCCGTCGTACGACCCGACGTCGCTGACCGACGCCAACACCGCCGGTGAGGCGTGGGAGCAGCTGACCAGCGACCCGGACAAGCCGCTGACCAACCGCGCGCTGCGCCAGCCGCTGCCGCCGGGCTCCACGTTCAAGCTGGTCGTGGCGGCCGCCGCGCTGGAGGACGGGCTGTACGGGTCGGTGGACGAGAAGACCGACAGCCCGGACCCGTACACGCTGCCGGGCACCGTGACCGACCTGACCAACGAGAACCCGAACGCCCCCTGCGAGAACGCCACGATCCGCACCGCGCTCCAGTACTCGTGCAACAACGTCTTCGCGAAGATGGCCGTCGACCTCGGCCAGGACAAGCTGCGGGCGATGGCCGAGAAGTTCGGGTTCAACGACGAGACGCAGGACGTGCCGGTGCGGGCGTACACGAGCGGGTACCCGAAGGACATGAACGAGTCGTCGACGGCCCTGACGGGCATCGGCCAGTTCGACGTGACGGCGACCCCGCTCCAGATGGCCATGGTGTCGGCGGCGCTGGCCAACGGCGGTGAGCTGGTCTCGCCGCACATGGTGTCGCAGATCACGGACAGCGGCGGCGACGTCCTGGAGGACCACACCGACCCCGACTCGAAGCGGATCGTCTCCTCCACCACGGCCGAGCAGCTCCAGTCGGCGATGCGGACCGTCGTCGAGGACGGCACCGGTTCGAACGCGCAGATCCCCGGCGCGACCGTGGGCGGCAAGACGGGCACGGCCCAGCACGGCGAGAACAACAGCAAGACCCCGTACGCCTGGTTCACCTCGTACGCCGAGTCCGACTCGTCGGACCGGGAGGTCGCGGTGGCCGTCATCATCGAGCAGTCCGACGCGGCCCGCTCCGAGGTCAGCGGCAACGGCCTGGCGGCCCCGGTCGCCAAGGCGATGATGGAGGCGGCGCTCAAGGGTTAGTCCAACGAGCGGGACACTTCGGCCGGTTCGGCTCTTCACACAGCGTTCGACGCACCGTACAGGTGGTGCGTCGAACGCTGCTACAGTTCCGGATTCCGGCCCGGCGCACGGCTGTTCGACGCCGGGGAAGCCGCTGCGAGGAGAGTCCGCCCGTGGGGACAGTCGTCGACGACGCCGCCTCCGTGGAGTTCCACGCCTTCTTCGAGCGCCACTACGCGGAACTCGCGCGGCTGGCCCACCTGCTGACGGGCGAGCCGGACGCCGCCGACGACCTCGCGGCGGACGCCCTGCTGGCCCTGTGGCACCGCTGGGACCGGGTCCGCGCGGCCGACCGTCCGGCGGCCTACGCGCGCGGGGTCGTCGCCAACCTCGCCCGCACCCGCATCCGCACCGCCGTGCGCGAGCGCAGACGGATCGCCCTGTTCTGGTCGCAGCGCGAGGAGCGGACGGAGAACCCGGACGTCGCGGGCGTGGTGGACGTGCAGGAGGCGCTGCGCCGACTGCCGTTCCGCAAGCGGGCGTGCGTGGTGCTGCGGCACGCGTTCGACCTGTCGGAGAAGGACACGGCGCTCGCCCTGGGCGTCTCGGTGGGTACGGTGAAGAGCCAGACGTCGAAGGGAATGGCCGAACTGCAGCGGTTGCTCGGCACGCAGACGGCCGTGCGACAGGTGCACGCGGCGGTCGCGCGCAGTGGCGAGGCCGCGGGAAGGAACCGATGACCGGCCGGCGGGACGTGGACGAGGAGCTGCGGGTCCGGCTGCACGAGGCTGCCGGTGCGCACCAGCCCGACCGGGCGCGCATCCTGGCCCGGGTGGAGCGCGGCATGGCGGGCGAGGAGCGCCCGCACCAGCACCGGGCGACGCGTCCGCCCGTGTTCGGCTGGGCGCGGGTGGCCGGGGCGACGGCCGCGGTGGCGGGGGTCCTCGCGGTCGGCGGGTACGCGGTCGCGTCCGCGGTCAAGGACGACGCTCCCCCGCAGCGTTCGGTGGCCACCTCGCCGACCCCCACACCGTCGCCGCGGGACACGACGAGCCGGGCGCCGGTCCCTCCGGCCGACCCGACCCCGAGCGCCACCGCGCCCGGGTCGAAGGCCCCGGACGCCCCCGCGTCCACCCGGCCGCCGGCCGCGACCTCGACGGCGACCGGGACCGCCCCTCCGCCCGCGACCTCCGTGGAGGACGGCCCGCTCTGGTCCGACGGTTCGGTGGACCCGCACAGCAACGACTTCTGGGCGCAGAGCAACGTCACCCTCAAGACCGGTGAGCCCCTCACCGCGCTCACCGTCGAACTGCGGGTGGCGCAGACCGGCGGGGTCGCCTCGACCGGCGCCTGGCGCTCGCTGCCCGAGGAGGACTTCACCTTCACCGTCGACGAGCGGGACGGCTTCCTGGTGTACCGGTGGACGCTGAAGGAGGGCCGCACGGTACCGGCGGGCGAGTGGATGTTCGCCGGCCAGTACGACCACGAGAGCGGCGGCCGGGACGCGCACGGCGACCGCTACACCGCGACGGCGACCGCCGGGTCCGGGAAGCTCTCGGTGGGGGGCGACTTCGCACCCCGCGACGGCGGTTCGTGACGGCGGCCCTGACGGCGGTCGTGAAAAAGATCTGAAGTCACGGCAACCCTTTCTCCACCGGTGGCGACCAGGAAGCGCAAAGTTCCTCTCCCCACGCAAGGAAATGGGCATGACTGCACGAGCTGAACAGCGCGTCCGCCACCGCCGCCGGGTCACCAAGCGCCGGGCGGTGATCGCCGGGACCGCTGCCTTCGGCCTCACCGGGGCCGCGATCGTCACCACGACGATGCTGTCCACCGCGGGTGCCGCGTCGTCCTGGCCCGAGGACACCGGCAGCAAGCCCGTCTCGTCGACGATCCCGGTCAAGGGGACCTACGACGGCGGGATGAAGAAGTTCTACGGCACCGGCGAACTGGGCGGCGACGGCCAGGACGAGGGCCAGGACCCGGTCTTCGAGCTGGCGGACGGCGCCACGCTGAAGAACGTCATCATCGGCACCCCGGCCGCCGACGGCGTCCACTGCAAGGGCTCCTGCACGCTGCAGAACGTGTGGTGGCTGGACGTCGGCGAGGACGCCGCCAGCTTCAAGGGCACCTCGGCCTCCGCGGTCTACACGGTGCAGGGCGGCGGCGCGAAGAACGCCGACGACAAGGTGCTCCAGTTCAACGGCGCGGGCAAGCTCGTCGTCTCGAAGTTCCAGGTCGAGAACTTCGGCAAGCTGGTGCGCTCCTGCGGCAACTGCAAGAAGCAGTACAAGCGCACCGTCATCATCAACGACGTGGACATCACCGCGCCCGGCAAGTCGATCGTCGGCGTCAACCAGAACTACGGCGACACGGCGGCCCTGCGCAACGTCCGCATCCACGGTGACGGCAAGAAGAAGATCGAGACCTGCGCCCGCTACGCGGGCAACAGCAGCGGCAAGGAGCCGAAGAAGCTCTCCCCGGTCGGCCCGTACGGCAAGACCTGCGACTTCACCGCTTCGGACATCACCTACAAGTAGCCCGATCTACCGGTAGCCCGTCCGAGCCTTCAGGACCACCGGCCCGCCCCCCGGGCCGGTGCGCGCCGCCCGAGCCCCCACTCGGCCGGCCCTTCGAACGCCCCCGCCCGGTGACGACCGGCGGGGGCGTTCCCCTGTGCGGAACCGAAACTTTCGGGCTCTGCCGTCCCGTTGACGCCTCACTCCCCGCTGGTGACACTCCGAGAGCACGCCACCCAACAGAATCCCCCAGACTCCCACAGGAAGTGTCATGCGCCGTCCCACCGCCCGTCGCACGCTCCTGGTCCCCTTCCTCGCCCTCCTCCTCGCCCTGCTCGCCGCCCCGCCGGGCACCGCACACCCGGGAGCACCGCCCGTGCCGAAGTCCCCGTACGCCGGATACCTCTTCGCCTACTTCACCGGCGAGGGCACCGCCGACGGCGAACAGATCCGCTACGCCCTCAGCCGGGGCGACGACGCCCTGCACTGGCGCGAACTCAACGCGGGCAAACCGGTCCTGACGTCCACGATCGGCGAGCAGGGTCTGCGCGACCCGTTCGTGATCCGCTCCCCCGAGGGCGACAGGTTCTACATGATCGCCACCGACCTGCGCATGTACCGCAACAGCAGCGGCAGCTGGGACGAGGTCCAGCGGCACGGCAGCAAGTCGATCATGGTGTGGGAGTCCACCGACCTGGTCCACTGGACCGACCAGCGCCTGGTGAAGGTCGCCCCGGACAACGCGGGCAACACCTGGGCGCCCGAGGCCTACTGGGACGACGAGCTCGACGCGTACGTGGTCTTCTGGGCGTCGAAGCTCTACGCCGACGACGACCCGGACCACACCGGCTCGACGTACAACAAGATGCTGTACGCGACCACGAAGGACTTCCGCACCTTCAGCGAGCCGAAGGTCTGGAACGACCCGGGCTACTCGGTCATCGACTCCACGGTCGTCGAGCACGAGGGCACGTACTACCGCTACACCAAGGACGAGCGCGACCCGTCCTCCGGCTCGCCGTGCTCGAAGTTCATCACCGGCGAGAAGTCGGCTTCGCTGACCGACACCTCGTACGACTTCGTCTCCGACTGCATCGGCCGGGGCGCGATGGAGCGCGGCGAGGGGCCGACGGTCTTCAAGTCCAACACCGAGGAGAAGTGGTACCTGTTCGTCGACGAGTACGGCGGCCGGGGCTACCTCCCCTTCGAGACCACCGACCTCGACTCCGGCGAGTGGACGCCGTCGACCGACTACCAGTTGCCCGCCAGTCCCCGGCACGGCACGGTGATCCCGGTGACGCAGGCGGAGTACGACCGGCTGCTGGCCGCCTACCCCGCGAGCCCCGCCTCGATCGTGGACGCCACGGCACGCGGGCAGAAGGGGTACGCGGTCGTCAGCGAGGAGACCGGCAAGGTCGTCCTGCCGATGGAGCCGCGCACGAACCTGCGCGACCTCGCCCCGAAGCTGTGGGTCGGCGAGGAGGCGACGCTCAGCCCGAGGTCGGGCACGCGCCGCGACTTCCGCACGCCGCAGACGTACACGGTGACGGCCGCCGACGGCACGAAGCGCACCTGGACGGTGGAGGCGGTGCCCACCCGCAGCCCGGTCCTGCCCGGCCTCTACGCGGACCCGGACGTGCGGTACATGGACGGCCGGTACTGGATCTACCCGACGACGGACGGCTTCCCCGGCTGGAGCGGCACGCGGTTCAAGGCGTTCTCCTCCAAGGACCTGGTCCACTGGAAGGACCACGGCGTCGTCCTCGACCTGGGGCCGGACGTGAGCTGGGCCGACAAGAACGCCTGGGCGCCGGCGATCGCAGAGCGCGACGGGAAGTACTACTTCTACTTCAGCGCGGAGCAGCAGATCGGCGTCGCGGTGGCCGACTCCCCGGCCGGCCCCTTCGAGGACGCGCTCGGCGAACCGCTGGTCCCGAAGGGGCGGTTCGAAGGCCAGATGATCGACCCGGCCGTCTTCACGGACGACGACGGCACCTCGTACCTGTACTGGGGCAACGGGCACGGCTACGTCGCCCCGCTCGACGACGGCATGGTGTCGTTCGACGCGTCGCGGATGAAGGACATCACCCCGGAGAACTTCCGTGAGGGCTCGTTCGTGGTGAAGCGCGACGGGACCTACTACTTCATGTGGTCCGAGGACGACACCCGCAGCGAGAACTACCACGTGGCCTACGCGACCGGCCCGAGCCCGCTCGGCCCGTGGACGAAGCGGGGCACGATCCTGTCCAAGCGCCCGGAGTACGGCATCCTCGGCACCGGCCACCACTCCGTGGTCAACGCCCCCGGCACCGACGACTGGTACATCGTCTACCACCGGTTCGCCCTGAACGGCCCGGGCAGGCCCGGCGGGGACGGCACGCACCGGGAGACCACGATCGACCGGCTGCGCTTCGCGGCGGACGGCTCGATCGAGCCGGTGGTGCCGACCCTCGGGTCGGTCAGTCCGGTGCGGCGGTGACCGACTCCAGCCAGGCGAAGACCTCGTCCTGCACGCGCCGAGGGAAGGCGTGCCCCATGTCCGGCCGGGTCTCCGTGCGCAGCCGGTCGGCGGCGCCGCGGGAGTGCCAGACGGCGCGCAGCCGGGCGTAGGCGGTGCGGACGCCCTCGGCGGTGAACAGCGGGTCCTGTTCACCGCCGAGGAACAGCATCGGCTTGGGTGCGGCGATGCTCGCCACGTCGGGCAGGTCGAGGTGGCGGGCGAGCCCGGGGTGCAGCATGTGGAAGGCGGACTGTCCGCGCAGGGTGTTGTTGCCGGGCACCAGCATCCCCTTCAGGCCGGTCATCCAGCACACGCTCACCGCGGCGGCGACGTCGTCGCTGAGGGCGGCGGTCTGCCAGGCGCGGTAGCCGCCCATGGAGAAGCCCGCCGCCGCGACCCGGCGGGCGTCCACGCGGTCGAGACCGGCCAGGAAGCCGGCGGCGCGCTGGTCCTCGCGGGCCAGCAGCCCGGCCAGCGAACTGCCGAGGTGGAAGAGGTTGCTCGCGAGGGCCTGCTGCCGCTCGTAGGTGAGCGGTTCGCGGTCGCCCCAGCCCAGCGCGTCGGCGCAGAACACCACGTAGCCGCGCCGGGCCAGTTCGTCGCCGGGGAAGCGCCCGTCGAAGTGCCGGTCCGCCCAGTCGACGGCGGCGGCGAGCCGGGTGTCGTCGTACCAGGGCCGGACCAGTTTCTCCTTGCCGATGTCGAAGCGGGAGCCGTGGTCGTGCAGGAGCAGCACGGCCGGGAAGGGCCCGGTGCCGTGCGGGGTGAGCAGGGCGCCGCGGACCCGTCCGTAGCGGGTGAGGGAGAGGGTGACCAGCTCCCGCGTGTACCCGTCGCCGTCCGAGCGGGCGGTGAACTGCGGGGCGTACGGGGTGTCGTCCTGCCGGTCGACGAGGAGATGTGCCTCCACGGTGGCGCGGGCGGTGCGCCGCCACGCCTCGAAGTCCCGGACCGGCGAGGTGCCCCAGGCGAGCGGGAAGGTCAGCTCGTCCTTGAGCGCCGGGTGGAAGCCGGGCAGGGCGTCGGGCGGGTCACCGGCGGCGGGCATACGGCCGCCAGTCGCCGAGGTACGCCTCCCGGGTGTGCGCGGCGGCCTCGGCGCGGGTGAGCTGCGGCCGGTTCTCCGGCACGGTGACCGCCGCGCCGGGGCCGGTGTTGCGGTACTCCCGGAAGCGCTGGTCCTGCCACGGGTGAGCGTCCCTCATGTCGGCGTACGGCGCGACGGCGTCGATGCCCGCGCCGAGGTGGCTCTCGCGCACGGTGAGCATGGGGCGGGCGGTGGTGTCGGAGCTGGGCACCCAGGGGCGGGCCAGCTTGTAGTAGCCGTCGGGGGCCTCGCTGCTGACCCGGCCGCGCGTCACCAGGTAGCCGCGCGGGTTGGCGCCCGCGGTGGACGGCGCGAAGACGAAGCCGTAGGGGGCACCGGACAGGTCGGTGCGGACCAGGGTGCGGAAGTGGCAGTCCTCGTACACGGCGGTGGCCCGGCCGAAGACGAAGTCGACGTCGCCCTCGACGTAGCAGTGCGCGTAGTACTGGCGGGCGAAGTGGCCGAGGTCGCGGGTGTCGGCGTAGAGGGTGTCCTGGTGGCCGAGGAACCGGCAGTGGTGGAAGGCGCTGCGGTCGCCCTGGACCTTGATGGCGACGGCCTGGGTGCCGGTCCAGCCGGGGTGGTCGGCGCGCAGCCAGTCGTTGGCGAAGGTGATCCGGTGGGCGGTGAAGCCGTCGGCCCGCACGGTGGTGGTGGCCGACCCACTGGTGCCGTAGGTGCCGGAGCCGTCCGGTTTGGGGGTGCCGGCCGCGTTGTCGTACACGATGACGACGTCGCGCGGGTCCTGGGAGGCGCCGATCCAGGTCGCGTCGGTGCGGTCGGCGTCCACGGACACCGTCTCGCGGTAGGTGCCGGGCGCGAGGACCAGCGTCCAGCCGCTGCCCTCGGCGGCGGTCACAGCGGCCTGGACGGACGTGAAGTCGCCGCGGCCGTGGGGGTCGACGTACAGGGTCTTCGGGGTGCGGCGGTCGGCGGGTGAGCCGTACCGGCCGAACGGGCGGGGGCGGGGACGGGTGCCGGCGGTGGCGGGGCCGGCCGCGAGGCCGAGGGCGGCGCCCGCGCCGGCGGTGGTCAGGAGGAAACCTCTGCGGGACAGGGCGGGTCGGTGCATGCGGGTGCTCTCCTTCGGGGTCCGGGAGGGAGGGCCGGGGCGGTGCGGGCGCCCCGGCCCGGTTCGTGGACGGGCGTCAGCGCAGGCGGCCGGCGCCCGCGCCGTGGTCGACGACGCCGGGGACGGCCCGGGCGGGGAGGACCTTGGTGCGCAGGGTGGGCGTCCAGCCCGCGCCCGACTGGAGGGTCTCGTCCGGGATCTCGGCGTTGTGCACGGCGATCAGGTCGACCGCGCGGCCGTTGACCCGGTTGTGCGCGGCGGTGACCGGCGCCTCGCTCCACTTCTTGAGCACCTTCGCGGGGCTGACGCCGTCCGGCAGGGTGAAGGCGTTGTGCTCGGCGACGAGCTGGGACTCCTTGCCGACGCCGAAGCTGTAGGCGTAGTCCTCGCCGGCCACGAAGTGGTTGTTGTAGACGTCGACCTGGCCGAACCGCACCCGGGGCGCGCGCTCGACGAGGTCCTTGAAGAGGTTGTGGTGGAAGGTCGTCTTCAGGTGGCCGCGGTCGACGACGGCCGTCGACTCGCTGTCGCTGTTGCCGATCAGGATCGTCTTGTCGTGCTCGGTGAAGACGTTCCAGGAGGCGGTGACGTAGTCGGCGCCCTTGACGATGTCGAGCTGGCCGTCGTGCTGCTGGTACAGCATGCCGAAGTAGGCGGGCGCCTCGCTGTCGGGGTGCTCGCCGTCGGTGAAGGTGTTGTGGTCCAGCCACACGTGGGTGGAGCCGTGCACGACGGCGCTGTCGTACTCGGAGTTCCAGTTGCCCTTGTCGCCGTCGGTGGGGTCCCACTGCGGGAAGCAGTCGACGGGGCTCTCGAAGGTCAGGTTGCGGACGATGACGTTGTCCACGCCCTTGATCTGGAGGCTTGCGCCCTTGAGCCCGGCGTTCCGGCCGACGCCGATGATGGTGGTGTTGGCGGGGACGTTCGCCTTGATCGCCTCGTCCTGCTGTGCGGCGGAGGCGCGGCGCAGGCCCTCGGGGCTGTCGTCGGGCTCGTCGCTCAGGTCGGTCTCGGTGCCCCAGCTCTCCGGGGAGTACTTCTCCAGGTACGCGTCGAAGTCGTAGCCGGGCACGGCGAAGGCCTCGCAGCCCTGGGAGACGGCGTCGATCGTGCCCCGCACCTTGACGATCCTCGGCGCGGTGCCCTCCACCGCGAGGGCGGCCTTGAAGTCGTCCCAGGTGGAGACGGTGAACACGCGCTCCTTGACGGCGTCCGCCCCGCCGGTGGTGCCGGTGCCGTGGGAGGCCCAGCCGTCGCCGGCCGGCAGGGTCTGCCGGGCGGTGTCGCGGGGGTGGTGGTGGCCGGGGCGGGCCTGCGCGGTGGCGGCGGTCAGGCTCAGTACGAGGGCGGTGCAGCCGACGAGCGCGGCGGTTCTCTTGGTGGCATGCCCATGCCATCTCGATGTGCTCATGGTGCGGCTCTCCTTTTCCGGAAGTGTCGGGGTGCTACGCGGTGGCCGGCGCGGGCCACTCGATCCAGGACTCGGGGATCTCCTCGTCCAGCCGCCGCACGTCCCGGTGCGCCAGCACCCGCGTGCGCAGCAGTTCCCGCGCGACGAGCCGGGCGACCGCGATCGCGCCGGGCGGGTTGAAGTGGGTGTTGTCCTGCTCGGTGGCGGTCCAGTTGAAGTACGCCTTGGTGCCCTCGGCACCGAGCCGCTGCCACAGCGCGAGCGACAGCGCCTGTACGTCGAGCAGCGCCACGCCCTCCTCCCGGGCGAGCGCCCGCATCGCCGCCGGGTACTCCCCGTGGCTGGGCCGCGCGTCGCCCGCCGCGTCGAACCGCCGCCGCTCGACGGGCGTGGCCAGCACCGGCCGCGCCCCGCGGGCCCGCGCGCCCTCGGCGTACAGCCGCAGATGGTCCTGGTACGTCGTCCAGGGCTCGGTGTAGCGGGTGGGGTCCGCCTCCTTCTCGTCGTTGTGCGCGAACTGGACGAGCAGGAAGTCGCCGGGCCGGATCGCGTCGAGGACGACGTCCAGCCGCCCCTCGTCGACGAAGCTCTTGGAACTCCGCCCGTTCACGGCGTGGTTGGCGACCTGGAGGTCCTTGCGGAGGAAGAAGGGCAGCGCCATGCCCCACCCGGTCTCGGGCGCGGCGTCGGCGTACTTCTGCGCGGCGGTGGAATCACCGGCGATGAAGAGGGTGCGGGAGCGGCGCCCGCCGGCTCGGGCGGTGCCGGTGGCGGCGAGCGCCAGAGGGACGGCGGAGACGGCGGCCGCAGTGACTTGTCTTCGGCTCAGTGACACATCTGTGCCTTTCGGGAGGGGATGGACAGCCCCCGGAGGGGCGGGGAACCGGGCGACCTGCCGAGGACGGCCCGCAGCCCGCAGACCACGGGCCGTCCCACGGCGGGATTCGCAGCCGACTAGCCCATCTGCTCCGTCCACTCGGTCTGCGCCTCGTTCAGCTTCTCGGCCAGCCCGTCCAGGAAGTCCTTCGCGCTCATCTCACCGAGCAGCACCTTCTGGAACCCCGCCTCGCTCTCCGACTTGGACAGCGTGTTCCAGTCCGGCAGGTAGTACGGCAGCTGGACGATGGTCGTGGACCCGTCGTTCAGCGCCTCCGCCGCCAGCTTCGTCGGCTCGGCCTTCTGGATCCACGCGTCCTTGGCGGCCTCCGTGTTCGACGGCACCTGCCCGGCCGACTCGTTGAACTTCGAGTTCTGCTCGTGCGACGTGGCGAACTCGATGAACTTCCAGGCGGCCTCCTTGTTCTTGGAGCTCTTGAAGATGCCGAGCCCGTCGACCGGGTTGGACACCTGGACCCGCTTGCCGGTGGCGCCGACCGGCTGCGGGATGCCGCGGAACTTGTCGACGCCGAGCGCCTTCACGTGGTCCTGGTAGGAGCCGAGGTTGTGGTTGAGCATGCCGATGGTTCCCGAGTCGTACTGGGCGACCATCTTGGCGAAGTCGTTGTTGACGTCCGCCGCGGGCGTGACCTTCTTGTAGAGGGCCGCGTACTTCTCCAGCGCCTCGACGTTCTTCGGGTCGTTGACGGTCGTCGTCTTCTTGTCCTCGCTCCAGAACGAGGTGATGCCGGACTGCCCGTACATGGCGTCGAGCGCCTGCGCGATCGATCCCGACCCGCCGCGGATGGTGTAGCCGAACTCGTTCTTGCCCCTGTTCGTCAGCTTCTCGGCGGCTTCGTAGAACTTGTCCCACGTCGTCGGCGCGTCCAGCCCCGCCTTGTCGAACAGGTCGGTGCGGTAGTACAGGACGCCGTTGTTGGCGGAGGTCGGCACCGAGTACAGGGTGCCGTCGCCACCGCCGGCCGCCTTCAGGGACTCGACCATGTCCTTGTTGAGCTTGCCGCTCAGGGAGGACTTGGTGAGCCGGTCGTCCAGCGGCTCCAGGGCGCCCTGGGCCGAGAAGCCGGCCAGCATCGCCGCGCCGACACCGCCGACGTCCGGCAGGCCGCCGCCCTGGATGGCGGTGTCGACCTTCGACTGGTACTCGGTGGCGGCGATCCCGACGTACTCGACGTCGATCTCCGGGTTCGCCTTCTCGAAGTCGGCGATGATCTCCTTCCAGACGGCCGTACGGATACCGCCGTTGTTGTCCCAGAAGACGATCTTGCCCGTGCCGCTGCCTTCGGCGCCCTTGTCGCCGCCCGCTCCGCTGCCGTCGTCACCGCAGGCGGTGGCGGTCAGCGCGAGCACGGCCCCCAGGGCGACGGCGGCGGAGGTCCGGCGCCTGCCTGTGCTTCTGCTGCTGCGATTGCTGATCTTCATTGGTCGGCTCTCTTCTTCTGGATCCAACAAGCGGTGGAACGGAGCGGTGAACGGGCTGAACACGTGGGGGGGGTCAATGGGTGGTGCAGTGGGTGGTGCAGTGGGTGGTGCAGTGGGTGGTGCAGAGGGTGGTTCCGTGGGTGGTTCCGTACTGGCTTCAGCGGGCGCCGAGTTGCTTCTGCGGCCCGGAGAAGCGCTTGACCAGTGCCGGGACGGCGGCCGCCGGGTCGAGCCGGTAGTCGTAGAAGTCGTCCGGCTCGAAGGCGTCGCCCCACGCGTCGTGCCGGCCGGTCGTGCCCTTCAGGATCGATCCGCGCTGCACCAGTTCCGCGCCGGCGTCCGCCTGGTAGGGGTGCTGGACACCGTCGTAGTAGCTGTTCTCGATGACCATCCGCGTCGCGCCGCGCGCCCAGTTCCCGTACGTCCACTGCGGGTCGCCGTCGTCGACCTGGGCGGAGAGGTAGTTGTTGTACAGGTGGGCGTAGGCGCAGTTGTCGGCGGACGGGTTGCGCTGCTTGGTGCCGGTGAACCAGTTGTGGTCGATGGTGATCTGGGTGCGGACGTTGTCCGTCCAGCCGATGCCGAGGGCCTTGTTGTGGTTCTCGAACCGGTTGTAGGAGACGGTGACGTACTCGCTGTCCTTGCGGATGTCGAGCAGGCCGTCGCCCATGTGCGTGAGGCGGTTGTGGTCGATCCAGACGTGGTGGACGGAGTCCATCTGGATGGCGTCGAAGTCGCTGGTCTTGCCGTCCCAGTCACCCTCGACGTAGCTGTCCCTGATGGTCAGGTTGCGGATGATCACGTTGTGCGTGCCGGGGTTCAGGTGCAGTTCGCCGTGGACGATCTCGCCGGTGTCGCCGACGCCGATGATCGTCTTGTCGGAGGCGACCACGATGTCCGAGCCGAAGGGAGCCACGGTGATCGAGCCCGCCACCCGGATGACGTACGGCTCCTTCGCCGCCGCGTACTTCGCCAGCGCCGCCTGGTCGGTGACGGTGACGACCCGGCCGCCCGCACCGCCCGTGGTGCCGCCGGCGAGGGAGGCGAAGCCGTGGGCCCGGTCGGTGTGGCGGGGCGGCGCTCCCGCCTCCTCGGCCGGGGCGGCCTGGGCCTCCCCGACCGCCCCGAGGGTCAGGGCGGCCACCAGGCCGAGTACGGCGGCCAACGCCCTGCCGGTCCCCGGCAAGCGCTTGCTACGGAGGTGCGTCATTGCGGCTCTCCCAACAGGCGTACGGATGAGGTCGGTGGTTACCGGGGTCCGTTCCGGAACCGGGTGAACGTGGCGGCGCCGGCGTGTCCCTCGCCGGCGGGCGCGAGCGCGAACAGGCCGAGCAGGGCGCCGACCCAGCGCCAGGGGGTGGCGGCGAAGACCTGGCCGGTGGGGCGGGGGCCGTCGCCGAGGTCGTAGGAGAACCGGCAGCGGGCGCCGGGCGCGGTCTCGATCCGCAGCCGTACCTGCCCCCCGGGTGCGACGCGCGGGTGGTCCGCGTCCCGCTCGGTCTCGGCCACCGTCTCGGCGAACCGGTGCACCAGGTGCACGGTCCCGTCCGCTCCCCGCTGGAGCCCGATCCAGCGGTAGGCGTCGCCGAGCACCGCCAGCCCGGCCCGCGCGCCCGGCTCCTCGCTGTCCAGGCGCAGGTCGACCTCGACGACGGAGGGGATGCCGGGCAGCCGCTGGGTGAGCACGTTCGGCAGCCTGCGCAGGTCGTGCGCGTCGGCCGAGCGGACGCAGGCCAGGCGCAGCCCGTCCCCGGAGTGCTGGGTGGCCCAGCCGTCGCGGGGGTTGGCCGTCCAGGACCACTGGCGGCCGAACCGTCCGCCGGGGAAGTCGTCGTCGGTCGCGGGCGCGGCCGGCGGCTGCGGGGGCAGGGCGGGACGCGCGTGCTCGGCGACCGGGGCGCCGTCGTCGCCCAGGACCGGCCAGCCGTCCGTCCCCCACCTCATCGGCTGGAGGTGGACCACCCTGCCGTACGCGCCGCGCTGCTGGAAGTGCAGGAACCAGTCCTCGCCGGACGGCGTGCGCACCCAGCCGCCCTGGTGGGGGCCGTTGACGTCGGTGTCCTTCTGCTCCAGGACGACCCTCTCCTCGTACGGTCCGAAGAAGTCGCGGGAGCGGAAGGCGCCCTGCCAGCCGGTCTCCACTCCCCCGGCGGGCGCCAGGATCCAGAACCAGCCGTCGTGCCGGTAGAGCTTGGGGCCCTCCAGGGTGAACCAGCCGGGGATGCGGTCGGCGTCGACGATCACCTTGCCCTCGTCGAGGAGGCCGGTGCCGTCGGGGTGCATGCGGTGGCCGGTGAGGCGGTTCTTGATGCCCGAGCGGGAGCGGGCCCAGGCGTGCACGAGGTAGGCCTCCCCGCTCTCCTCGTCCCAGAGCGGGCAGGCGTCGATCAGGCCCTTGCCCGCCTTCACCAGGTGCGGCGCGGTCCACGGGCCGCGGATCTCGGGGGCGTTGACCTGGAAGATCCCGTGGTCGGGGTCGCCCCAGAAGATCCAGAAGCGGCCCGCGTGGTGGCGCAGGGACGGGGCCCAGACGCCGCAGTCGTGGCGGGGCGCGGCGAACGCCTCCGCCGGTTCCAGGCGGGGCAGGGCGTGCCCGACCAGCGACCAGTTGACCAGGTCGCGGGAGTGCAGGAGCGGCAGGCCGGGGACGCGGCCGAAGCTGGAGGCGGTCAGGTAGAAGTCGTCGCCGACGCGGACGACGTCCGGGTCGGACCAGTCGGCGTTCAGGACGGGGTTGGTGTACGTGTCCGCGGTCTCGGGGGTCACGGGCTCACCGCCTTTCGTACGAGGGTCGCGGCGTCGTCGGGGCCGAGGCGGCCGTCGGCGACGACGGTGACGATCCGGCGGACGAGGGTGTCGCCGGGGGCGATCGCCGGCCGTTCGTCGTACGCCAGGGACGAGCCGACGCCCGGGTACTCCTCGGTGCGCACGAACCACGGGTCGCGCCGGGTCCGGTCCGTGGCCCCGGCGAAGACCAGCGACCAGGTGTCGCCGGTCAGGGCGAGCCAGTCGGCGCGAGTGCCGTGCACCTCCCGCTCGCCCTCGCGGTCGGCGGTGAAGACCCTGGGTGCCTCGCTCCCCTTGCGGGCGCGCCAGAAGAAGCCGCCGTAGGCCGCGCCGGGGCGTCCGTTGGTGGCGGGGCTGCCGATGGTGAGGGGGTCCGGGGTGACGTTGGTGAGGGAGAAGGTGAAGTCCAGCGCCCAGGCGGCGTCGGTGAGTCCGGTGGCGGCGACGGTGCGGCGCTCGCGCAGCAGCTCGGTGCCGGCCGCGACCCAGCGCAGCTCCTCGACGAAGCCGTCGGGGTCGCGGAGCTGGAAGCCGGTGTGCCGCTGGGCGCCGTGGTTGTCGAGCTCGGTCGGTCCCCGGTCGCGCACGTAGGTGCGCCCGCCCCAGAAGTTGTGCCCCTCGACGTCGGGAACGGCGACACCGACGCCGAGGTGATGGAGGTGGTCGGCGGGGCTGAACTCGGTCACGGCCGTGCCGGCCAGGGTGGTGACGGGGTGCAGGCAGGGGCGCGGGGAGAGCCGGGCGGGCAGTTCGGGCCGGGTGACGTAACGGCCGACGGGGCGGCCCGCCACGCGCAGCACCAGGGAGTCGTGGCCGGTCATCGGGTGCTCACCTCGCTCAGCGGGTGCTCGGTGCGCGGCGCCCAGGGGGCACCCAGCTCGGAGTAGAGGGAGAGGGTGTCGGCGGCGGCGGCCACGAGTCCGTCGACGCCCGGGACCACCCGGCGGTTCTCGCCGGGGACGCGGCGCCAGGCGGCGTCGGGCAGCGGCTCCGGGTCGGGGGCCCGGCGGATCGCCTCCACGACCCGCATGAAGGCGCCCGTCTCGTCCGGCGGCACCAGGAGGGCGGCGCCGGTGGTGAGGTGGTCGACCAGGTTCTCCAGCAGGTCGGTGCGGCCGTACTCGAACTCCTCGGGGCCGTGGCCGCCGCGCTGGAGCAGGACGCGGTCCTGCTTGTACCAGAAGGTGACGCGGCCTCCGCTGCCGTGCACCAGCACGTACGGCTCGTGCGCCCGCTCCGCGCACAGGGTCGCGGCGACGGTGACGCGGTGGCCGCGCGCGGTGCCGACCCGTACGCAGGAGGTGTCGTCGGCCTCGATGTCGTTGGCGTGGCACAGCTCGGTCTCGATGCCGGTGACGTCCTCGGCGCGGGAACTGTCGCCGAGGGCGAGCGCGGTGGCGACGGCGTGCGCGAGCGGATTGGTGAGCGCGCCGTCGATCACGTCGGCGCCGTCCATCCGCCGCCGGCCCGCCCAGGGCGACCGGCGGAAGTACGCCTCGTCGCGCACCCACGCCCCGGCCCCGCCGATGCCGACGACCTCGCCGATCGCGCCCTCGGCGAGCAGCGCGCGGATCGCCGGCACGGCGTGCGAGCCCAGCGACTGGAACCCGACCTGGCAGGCGACGCCGGCCTCGGCGACCCCGTCGGCCATGCGCCGGAACTCCGCGTACGACGGCGCCGGGGGCTTCTCCAGCAGCAGGTGCACGCCTTTGCGGGCGGCGGTCAGCGCGAGGTCGGTGTGGGTGGGGATCGGCGTGCAGATCACGGCGATCCGGGCGCCGGTGGAGTCGAGCAGGGCGCCGAAGTCGGCGGACTGCTCGGGGACCTGGCCGCCGGCCTCTTCCTCGGTCAGCGGGGTCAGCTCGCAGACGCCGGCCAGCCTGACCAGTCCCGCCCGTTCCAGGCGGCGGATGTTGGCGACGTGCCAGCGGCCGTGGCCGCGGGCGCCGGCGAGGACGACGGAAACCGGGTTCATCCCTTCACCGCCCCCGCGCTGAAGCCGGTGATCAGCCACTTCTGGATGAAGGCGAAGACGAGGACGACGGGCACGGCGGCGATGATGCCGCCGGCGGCGAGGGCTCCGAGGTCGACGCTGTCCGCGCTCATCAGGGTGTTGAGGCCGACCGGGATGGTCTGCTTGTCCTGGTTGTTGAGGAACATCAGGGCGAACAGGAAGTGGTTCCAGGAGTGCACGAAGGCGAAGGAGCCGACGGCGATCAGGCCGGGCCGCAGCAGCGGCAGGACGACGACCAGGAAGGCCCGCATCCGGCCGCAGCCGTCGACCCAGGCGGCCTCCTCCAGGGAGTACGGCACGTTCTTGATGAAGTTGCTGATCAGGATCATCGACAGCGGCAGCTGGAAGACCGTCTCGGCGATGATGACGCTGCCGAGTGAGTTGATCATCTGGAGTTCGGCGAAGATCTCGAACAGCGGGACCAGCAGCAGCGCGCCGGGCACGAACTGGGAGCAGAGCAGGGCCAGCATGAAGGCCCGCTTGACCTTGAAGTCGAACCGGGCGAGGGCGTAGCCGCCGGCCAGGGCGACGAGGGTGGTCATCACCAGCGTCGCGAGACCGACGTACACGCTGTTCTGGAAGAAGGTGCCGAAGCTGCGGTCCGTCCAGACCTTCTCGAAGTGGTCGAAGGTGATCGGCCAGGGCACGAGCGAGGTCGAGCCGGACGGGCGGAGCGCGAAGAGCAGGATCCAGTAGAACGGGACCAGGGTGAAGACGAGGTAGACGCCGAGCGGCAGGTAGATCTGCCAGCGCGGGACCTCGTCCCAGGCCGGGCGGCGCTTCTTCGCCGGCCGCGGCGGTTCGTGGTCGGCCCGCGCGGGCGCGGGGGCGGGCGCGGTGGCCTCCTTGGTGATCACTTGTTCTCGCCTCCGAACTTGCTCAGTCGCAGGTAGACGATCGAGCAGAAGAGCAGGATCACGAACGCGACCGTGGTGAGGGCCGACGCGTAGCCGAAGTCGTGGGCGTCGACGCTGGTGTTGGCGATGTAGAGGGGCAGGGTCGTGGTGACGCCCGCGGGTCCGCCGCCGGTCAGGGTGTAGAGCAGGTCCACGTTGTTGAACTCCCACACCGCGCGCAGCAGCGTGGACAGGATGATGGCGTCCTTCAGGTGCGGCAGCGTGATGTGCCAGAACTGCTTGAAGCGGCTCGCCCCGTCGACCTCGGCCGCCTCGTACAGGTCCTTCGAGACGGACTGGAGGTCGGCGAGGATGAGGATCGCGAAGAAGGGCACGCCGCGCCACAGGTCCGCGACGACGGCCGCGGAGAACACGGTCGAGGTGTCCGAGAGCCAGCTGGTGCCGTAGTCGCCGATGCCCAGGTCGGCGAGGTAACGGGTGATGCCGGTCTGGGAGTTGTAGAGCAGCACCCAGATCGCGGAGGTCAGCACGCCGGAGACGGCCCAGGGGGAGAAGACCAGGGCGCGCCCGATGCCCCGGCCGACGAAGGTCTGGTTGACGATGAGGGCCAGTGCCAGGCCGAAGAGCAGTTGGAGTCCGACCTCGACGAAGACCCACTTGGCGCTGAAGACGAGGGTGTCCCAGAAGATCGGGTCCTCGGTGAAGATCCTGGTGAAGTTGTCGAGGCCCGCGAAGCCGTTCCGCCAGGGCTTGGTGGGGTTGTAGTCCTGCAGGCTGTAGTAGAAGACGCTGAGCACCGGGTAGGCGATGAAGCCCAGCATCAGCAGGGCGGCCGGTGCGATCAGCAGGTAGGGGAGCCTGCGCGGTGTGGCGGAGGCACGGCGCCGCCGGGGTGGCGCGGGCGGTTTCGCCACGGCTGCGGCTTGGGCCATGACAGTTCTCCGTTCTGGTACGTCGTGCGTGGGTCGTGCAGGAAGCGCTTTCTCGGCGTGCAGGGGTGTGCGGCGGTGTTCGTGTCGTACGGGGGTTCAGCCGGCGTACGGGTCCTGCACCTTGCCGGGGCGGGCCAGGAACTCGAAGTCGCAGCCGGTGTCGGCCTGGGTGATCTGTTCGTTGTAGAGGGCGCCGTAGCCGCGTTCGTAGCGGGCGGGCGGCGGCGTCCACGCGGCCCTGCGGCGCTCCAGCTCCTCGTCGTCCACGTTGAGCTGGAGGGAGCGCGCCTCCACGTCCAGGGTGATCGAGTCGCCGGTGCGGACGAGGGCGAGCGGTCCGCCGACGTACGACTCGGGCGCCACGTGCAGCACGCACGCGCCGTAACTCGTGCCGCTCATGCGGGCGTCGGAGATGCGGACCATGTCGCGCACGCCCTGCTTGAGCAGGTGGTCGGGGATGGGCAGCATGCCGTACTCGGGCATGCCCGGTCCGCCCTTGGGGCCGGAGCCCCGCAGCACGAGCACGCTGTCGGCGGTGATGCCGAGGGACGGGTCGTTGATGGTGCGCTGCATGGTCCGGTAGTCGTCGAAGACGACCGCGGGCCCGGTGTGCTTGAGCAGGTGCGGCTCGGCGGCGATGTGCTTGATGACGGCGCCGTCGGGGCAGAGGTTGCCGCGCAGGACGGCGACCCCGCCCTCGGCCGCGACCGGGTTGTCGCGGGGCCGGATGACGTCGTCGTGGTGCACCTGGGCGCCCGCGATCTGCTCGCGCATCGTGTCGTGCGCGACGGTGGGCCGGTCCAGGTGGAGCAGGTCGGGGATGCGGGAGAGGAAGCCGGGCAGGCCGCCGGCGAAGTGGAAGTCCTCCATCAGGTAGGTCTGTCCGCCGGGGCGGACGTTGGCCAGTACCGGGACGGTGCGGGCGATGCTGTCGAAGTCGTCGAGGGTGAGGGTGACGCCCGCGCGGCCCGCCATGGCGATCAGGTGGATCACCGCGTTGGTGGAGCCGCCGAGGCCGAGCACGGTGGTGACGGCGTCCTCGAAGGCGTCGGCCGTGAGGATGTCGCTCAGCTTCCGGTCCCGGTGGACGAGTTCGACGATGCGCAGTCCGGCGGCGGCGGCCATCCGGTCGTGGCCGGAGTCGACGGCCGGGATGCTGGAGGCGCCCGGGACGGTGACGCCGAGGGCTTCGGCGGCGGCGGTCAGCGTGGAGGCGGTGCCCATCGTCATGCAGTGGCCGGGCGAGCGGGCCAGGCCGCTCTCCAGTTCCTGCATCTCGCAGTCGCCGATGAGGCCGGCCCGCTTGTCGTCCCAGTACTTCCACATGTCGGTGCCGGAGCCGAGGGTCTCGCCGCGCCAGTGGCCGGGGAGCATGGGGCCGGCGGGCACGAAGACGGCGGGCAGGTCGACGCTGGCGGCGCCCATGAGCAGGGCGGGGGTGGACTTGTCGCAGCCGCCCATCAGCACCGCGCCGTCGACCGGGTAGGAGCGCAGCAGTTCCTCGGTCTCCATGGCGAGCAGGTTGCGGTAGAGCATCGGGGTCGGCTTCTGGAAGGTCTCGCTGAGCGTGGAGACCGGGAATTCGAGGGGGAAGCCGCCCGCCTGCCAGACGCCCCGCTTGACGGCCTGGGCGCGGTCGCGCAGGTGGACGTGGCAGGGGTTGATGTCGGACCAGGTGTTGAGGATGGCGATGACGGGCTTGCCGAGGTGCTCCTCGGGCAGGTAGCCGAGCTGGCGGGTGCGGGCGCGGTGGCTGAAGGAGCGCAGCCCGTCGGTGCCGTACCACTGGTGGCTGCGGAGCTGCTCCGGGGACTTCCGGCCGGTCGGGGCCGTCATATCGACCACCCCGCGGCGATGGCGGCGACCTCGGCGCGCTCGTCCTCGGGCAGCGGCTTGCTCGGCGGGCGGACCTCGCGGCGGCACAGGCCCAGCGAGGCAAGGGCCTCCTTGACCACGGTGACGTTGTTGGCGGAGCCGTTGGCGGCGCGCAGTTCCTCGAAGCGGCGGATCTGCTCCCAGACCTTCATCGCGGCCGGGAAGTCACCCGCCCGGAGCGCCTCGATCATGTTGAGGGAGACGGCCGGGGCGACGTTGACCAGGCCCGAGGTGAAGCCGGTGGCGCCCGCGGAGAAGTACGACGGCGCGTACGGCTCGGCCAGGCCGGCGACCCACACGAAGCGGTCGAGGCCGGCGTCGCGGGCGAAGGCGGCGAAGCGGGCGGCGTCCGGGACGGCGTACTTGACGCCGATGACGTTGGGGCAGGCGTCGGCGAGCTGGGCGAGGCGGGCGCCTGGCAGCTGGGGGTTGCGCAGGTAGGGCACGACGCCCAGCTCGGGCACGGCCTCGGCGATGGCGCGGTGGTAGTCGACCCAGCCGCCCTGGGAGACGTAGGGGTGGACCGGCTGGTGGACCATCACCATGGAGGCGCCGAGGTCACGGGCGTGCCGGGCGGAGGCGACGGCGGTCGGCACGTCGTGGCCGACGCCGACGAGGATCGCGGCGCGGTCGCCGGCCTCCTCGGCCGTCAGCTCGGTGACGAGGGTGCGCTCGGCCGGGGAGAGGGCGTAGAACTCGCCGGTGTTGCCGTTGGGGGTGAGGGTCGTGATGCCACCGTCGAGGAGACGACGCAGCAGGGCCCGGTAGGTGGCGGGGTCGACGGAGCCGTCCTCGGCGAACGGGGTCACCGGGATCGCGACCACGTCGGCCAGGGCCGCCCGCTGGGTCTCGAACGTCGCTGTCATGCCTGACCGTCCTCTTCCTGGGCCTGGGCTCCCGTTTCGGGGAAGGCCCGCTCGACGAAGGACGCGATGTGCGCGTGCAGGGCGCGGGCGGCGCCGTCCGCGTCACCGGCGAGGGCGAGGCGCAGGATCTCCTGGTGCTCGCCGGCCTCCCGTTCCCAGGAGGGGTCGGCGGCCCAGGCGACGGCGGAGACGAGGGCCGCCTGGTCGCGGACCTCGTCCAGCATCTGGCCGAGCAGCGGGTTGCCGCACGGCACGTACAGGGCGCGGTGGAACTCCCGGTTGGCGAGCGACCGTTCGGCGGTGTCCGTGGCCTGGTCGGCCCGGGTCAGCGCGTCGCTGGCGGCGTCCAGGGAGGCTCCGCGGCGCACGGCGCGCTTGAGGGCCTCGGGCTCCAGGAGCAGCCGCACGTCGTAGACCTCGCGCGCCATGTCCGCGTCCACCATGCGCACCGTCGCGCCCTTGTACTGGCTCATCACCACCAGTCCGGTACCGGCCAGCGTCTTGAGCGCCTCGCGCACCGGTGTCTTGGACACCCCGAACTGTGCGGCGAGGTCGGTCTCGACCAGGGCCTGGCCGGGGGTGAGCCGACCGGTGAGGATGCGGCGTTTGATCTCCTCCAGCACGTACTGCGTGCGGGAGGGGATCGGCGTGGGCACAGAGGTCATGCGCGCCTCTCGGAATCTCGCGTCGGATGCGCGGATCTCACGCCGCTGATCACATGCAACGGTCACATGTATCTGATCTCGCGTACCTGATCTCGCGTATCGCGTCTCATATATGACGTACGGAGTACGACGCGTTGAAGGTAAGAGGGGCGCGGGGCCACGTCAATGCTTCTGACAAAGGAAGTTGAGGTTGCCGGGGCTCGAAGGCCGGGCGCGGAGGTCGCCGCGCCCGTCGGACCGGGCCGTTACGCGGGCCGCGTCCAGCGCGGGTCGCGACCGCTGAGTCCGACCGCCCGGTCCAGCAGCGGGGCATCGGCGGGCACGGGGACGACGGGGCCGAACATGCCCTCGTCCCGGTCGGTTTCCTCCGCGGAGGCGGCGAGCAGCCCGTACGACGCCTGGAGGGCGGCCGGGTCGGGGTCGTACTCCTGACCGGTGGCGCGGGCCAGGTCCCAGCCGTGGATGACCAGTTCGTCGGCGACCACGGCGCCGGCCACCTCGCCGGGCAGGTCGATGCCGCCCGCGCGGGTCATGCCGGTCCAGGCGCCCGGGTCGCGCCAGGCCTCGGCGAGTTCGCCGAGCACCTTCGGCAGCTCCTGGCGCCAGCCGGGTCCGATGTCGGGCACGCTCGCCTCGGGACTGGTGTCGGTGGTGACGCCCAGGTCCTTGCGCGCGGCGTCGCGGAAGGCGACGGCGAGGCCGGCGAGGTGGCCGAGCAGGTTGCGGACGGCCAGGTCCGGGCACGGGGTCGGGTCCGCGAGCCGGGCGTCGCTCACGCCCTCGGCGAGGTGCGCCAGGACCCGGGCCTGCGGTCCGAGGTCGAGCGTGGGGGTGGGGGTGTCGTGGGTCATCGATCGCTCCTCGGGAGGCAGGGCCGCTCTGTCGGGAGGTAGACCGATCACGGCCGCGAAACTCATCGGCCCCCGAGCCCGCGCACTGGGCACCTGCCCGATGTCGGCCGCCCTGCCTCAGGACCACGATGACCTGGCATGACGCCAAGAAGGACGAACACGAGGAAGACGGGACGCGGAACCTGGCCCCTGGCCCGCGTCCTGCGCGACCGCAACGCGGGCCTGTATCTCGCCGGGGTGGTGGTGTCCGGTTTCGGCACCTCGGCGCTGTGGCTGGCGGCCGGTGTCTGGGTGAAGGACCTCAGCGGCTCGGACGGACTCGCGGCGCTGTGCATGCTCGCGATGTGGGCGCCGACGCTGGTGGGCCCGGCGCTGGGCACGATCGCCGACCGCGTCCGCCGCAAGCCGCTGCTGATCGCCGCGAACCTGCTGCCGGCCGCGCTCCTGCCCGCCCTCTTCGCCGTCGACTCACCGGACGCGCTGTGGCTGCTGTTCGCGGTGCTGTTCGTGTACGGCGCGGCCGGTGTCGTGCAGGACGCGGCCGAGTCGGCGCTTGTCGCCGCCGCCGTCGATCCGCGCCTGCTCGGCGACTTCAACGGACTGCGCATGACCGCCAACGAGGGCATGAAGCTCGTGGCTCCCCTCGCCGGGGCGGGTCTGTACGCGGCGTACGGCGGGCCGAGCGTGGCGGCGCTGGACGCGGCGACGTTCGTGCTGGCCACGGGGTTGTACGCGGCCCTGCGGGTGCGGGAGGCACCGCCGGAGCGGCCCGCGCCGAACCGGCGGCGGCAGACGGCCGAGGGCGTCCGGTACCTGTGCGGGCACCCGCGGCTGCGCCCGCTGGTCCTCGCGGGCGGGGTGACGATGCTGTGCGCGGGCGCCGGCGGCGCCACGCTGTACGCCGTGGTCGACGCCCTCGGCCGCTCCCCCGCCTACGCCGGTGTGCTCTACGCCGTCCAGGGTGCCGGTTCGGTGGTGGTCGGGGTCGTGTCCGGCCCCGCCCTGCGCCGCCTGGGCGCACGACGGTTCGGGGCGGCCGGGATCGCCCTGTTCGCGGTGGCGGTGGCGGCTCGGGCGGTCCCTTCCGACGTGCTCGCCTGGGTGTCCGGAGCGGCGATCGGCCTGGGACTGCCGACGGTCCTGATCGCCGCCCTGACCGCCGTGCAGCGCGAGACGCCGGGGCCGCTGCTGGGGCGGGTGAGCGCCACCGCCAACACCCTGGTCTTCGCGCCGAACGTCCTCGGCCTGGCCGTCGGCGCGGCCCTCGTCGAGACGGTCGCCCTGTGGCTGCTGCTGCCGGCGCTGGGCGCGGTCCTGCTGGCGACGGCGGCGGCACTGGCCCGGCACCCGGTGGCCGAAGCCGCCTCGGACACGTGCGCCGAACGCCCCTGAAAGGGCGGCGGGGAATGCCGCTACCGGCCCCCACCCGAAACACGACCCTCAGCCTCGCCGACGCCCCCCTTCCCAGGAACGTTCGCCGAACGCCCCTGGAGGGGGCGCGGAGAACCGCGCGACCGGCCCCCGCCGCCCCGCACCGGAACAGGGTCCCGCCGCTCACCCCACCCGCAGCCCCGCCCGCACCGCCTCCAGATCCCCGTCCGACGCCAGCCCGGCGTGATACAGCCGCAGCTCCGTGGCGCCCAGTTCCCGCGCCCGCGCGGCGTCCGCGGCGAGCGTGTCCGGGTGGCCGCCCATGCCCGAGACCACGGTGAGGTTGGCGGCGAGGACGGCCCCGTCGCGCGCCTGCTCGGCGAACGGTGTCAGCAGGCCCGCGCCGCCCGTGCAGGGCACGACCACGCCGTCCGCGACGGAGAGGACGTGCGCGGGGTCGACGCCGGCGTTGGCGCCGCAGTGGTACGACACCGGGTCGGCGTGCAGCAGGACCTGGAAGCCCTCGGGGGCGGCGGCGCGCACGGCCTCGACCGCCGCCTCCTGGAGGGTGCGGGCCCGCTCGTCCCGCCAGGCACGGGTGGCGTTGGCGGGCGCCTCGCCGAGCAGTTTCCCCACGCCCGCCCAGCCCCCGTCCGACGGCGCCGTCCCCCGCCACACCGGCTCCAGCGCGGCGCGCACGGCGGCGGCCAGCTCGTCGGGGTCGAGCCCCTCGGCGCCGTAGCCCTCCCGGCAGTGCGGGCAGAAGCACAGCGACATCAGGTACTGCCCCGCGTCCCCGAGGGCGACCCCGCCGGTCTTGTCGTGGGCGTGCAGGTGGGCGAGTCCGTACCAGCCGAGGGACTCCAGTTCCGTGCCGCGCGCTCCGGGCCGTACCGCGGCCTCGGCCGCGAGGCCGACGAGGTACGCGCGGGTGGCGGGCTGCGCGATGCAGGGCGCCCAGGGGTAGCGGTCGCCGTAGGCGTTGACGACGGAGGTGTGCGGGTGCTCGGCGCCCAGGCGGGAGTTGTGGGCGAGGACGACCCAGGTGTGCACCTCCAGGCCCGCGTCCGCGAGCGCGGCGGCGGCCTCGCCGTAGGCGTCGCCGGGCGCCCAGTCGCCGGCCTCGTACGGGCGCAGGTCCCGGCCCTCCCAGCGGGCGGGGTCCGGCGGGTAGAGGACGGCGGCGTGCTCGGCGGTGACGACGCGGTGGCGGGGGTGGCGGGGAGTGAGGGCGCGGGTGGAGTGGTAGGCGGCGGCGAGCGTCACCTGCTCCACGCCGAGGCCCGCGACGAACGCGGCGGCTTCCGGGTCGCCGTTGACGTCCCAGGGGTAGACGAATGCCGACGCCCTCACTTGTCACCCTCCTCGTCCAGCAGCGCCTGCCCCCGCTCGATCAGCTGGGCGAGCTGTTTCACGTGCTCCTCGGCCGGCTCCTGCAACGGCGTCCGCACCTCCCCCACGTCCAGGCCGCGCAGCCGTACGCCCGCCTTGACCAGGGCGACGGCGTACCCGCGGCCCTGGGCGCGCAGTTCGACGAACGGCCGGTAGAAGCCGTCCAGCAGACGGTGCACGGTGGCCGTGTCGTCCTCTCGCAACGCCCGGTGGAAGGCGAGGGCGATCTCGGGGGCGAAGCAGAACACGGCGGACGAGTAGAGGGTGACGCCGAGGGCGCGGTAGGCGAGCTGGGTCTGCTCGGCGGTCGGCAGCCCGTTGAAGTAGAGGAAGTCGCCGTCCGGCACCTCGGTGCGCACGGCGCTGACGATCCGCTGCATCAGGTCGAGGTCGCCCAGGCCGTCCTTGAGGCCGACGATCCCGTCCGTGCGGGCCAGTTCGACCACCGTCTCCGGAGTGAACACGGCGTTGTCGCGCTGGTAGACGACGACGGGCAGGGCGGTCGCGGCGGCCACCTCCCGGTAGTGCCGCAGCAGCCCCTCCTGCCCGGCGACGACCAGGTACGGCGGCATGGCGAGCAGCCCGTCGGCCCCGGCTTCCTCGGCGACGCGGGCGTAGCGCACGGCGAGGGCGGTGCCGTAGCCCGCGCCCGCGAGGACCGGCACCCGCCCCGCGGTCTCCTCCACGGCCGTCCGGACACAGGCCTCGAACTCCTCGGGCGTCAGCGCGTGGAACTCACCGGTGCCGCAGCAGGCGAACACGGCGGCGGCGCCGGCGTCCACCCCTCGGCGCACATGCGTGCGGTAGACGTCGAGGTCGACCTCGCCACCGGGGGCGCAGGCCGTGACGGGGAAGAACAGCGGCCCGCTGGGGACGGTGAGCCGGGCGGCGAGAGGGGCTGAGGTCACGGGCGCTCCCCATTCCTGATTCAAGGTCGGCATCATATTCGTGATCCGCGTCCATATTTCTGAACGCGACCACGCTAAGCCGACTCACCGACACCGTCAAGCAGGCGACCTCTTGACGGCTGACCACCGGTTCCTTAGCGTGTCCACGCATATGAACGCCAGGCGCCCATGCGTACGGCTGCCGGTTCAGGAGACCAACAGGAGACCTAGGAGTCCCGAGGATGCCCGCTCCCCGCACCGTCCTGCTCACCGGCGCCGCCGGCGGCCTCGGCACCCTGATGCGGGAGCTGCTTCCCGCGCACGGCTACACGCTGCGCCTGCTCGACCTGCGCCCGATCGAGGGCGAGCCGGACGCGATCGTCGCCGACCTCGCCGACCGGGCGGCCGTGCGCGAGGCCGTACGGGGCGTCGACGCGATCATCCACCTCGCGGGCATCTCCCTGGAAGCCCCCTTCGAGAAGATCCTCAAGGCCAACATCGAGGGCACCTACAACGTCTACGAGGCCGCCCGCGAGGAGGGCATCCGGCGCATCGTCTTCGCCTCCTCCAACCACGCCGTCGGCTACACCCCGCGCCCCCGGGGCGACGACCCGCTCATCCCGATCGACACCCCGCGCCGCCCGGACACCTTCTACGGCCTGTCCAAGTCCTTCGGCGAGGACCTCGCCCAGCTCTACTGGGACAAGCACGGCATCGAGACCGTCTCCGTCCGCATCGGCTCCTGCTTCCCCGAGCCGACCAGCGTGCGCATGCTCTCGGTGTGGATGAGCCCCGCCGACGGCGCCCGCCTCCTCGACGCCGCCCTGACCGCCGAGAACGTCGGGCACACCGTCGTGCACGGCTCGTCCGCCAACACACGCCTGTGGTGGGACCTCACCTCCGCGCGTGCGCTCGGCTACGAACCGCAGGACGACTCCGAGCCGTACGCCGCCAAGCTGATCGCCGAACAGGGCGAACTCGACCCGGACAACCCGGCGCACGCCTGCCTGGGCGGCCACTTCGTGACCGACCCCCCGATCTGGCCGTACTGACCGGAACCGGTCGGCCGACGGGGCGGGCGGGCACCGAACGGGCCCGCCCGCCTCGGCATGCGGGCATCCGCGCTGCCCGTTCCCACCCCCCGGATCACTGCCTGCCAGGTCCGAGACGGGCACCCGGCGAGCCGAACGGGCACAATCGGGCAACATCGGCTCCACAACAGACCTGGTCAGTGCCGCACGGCCGCTGTACAACTTCCCCCATGGGTCCCACGGGCCCGAACGGGCAAGGACGCACGACGAGGCGGTGAGGCAGGTGTTCGGCATGGCCACGAGGACGGCGGAGGAACGTCAGCGGGAGATCGTGCGGATCGCCCGCGACACCGGCTCCGTCGACGTCACCGCGCTCGCCGCCGACCTGGGCGTCGCCAAGGAGACCGTGCGCCGGGACCTGCGCGCCCTGGAGGACCACGGCCTGGTCCGCCGCACCCACGGCGGCGCCTACCCCGTGGAGAGCGCCGGGTTCGAGACGACGCTCGCCTTCCGCGCCACCAGTCACGTGCCCGAGAAGCGCCGGATCGCCGCGGCGGCGGCCGAACTGCTAGGCGACGCCGAGACGGTCTTCGTCGACGAGGGCTTCACCCCCCAGCTCATCGCCGAGGCACTGCCCCGGGACCGGCCGCTGACCGTGGTCACCGCGTCCCTGCCGGTCGCCGGCGCGCTCGCCGAGGCCGGTGACACCTCCGTCCTGCTGCTCGGCGGCCGGGTCCGCTCGGGCACGCTCGCCACCGTCGACCACTGGACGACGAAGATGCTGGCCGGCTTCGTCATCGACCTGGCGTACATCGGCGCCAACGGCATCTCCCGCGAACACGGCCTCACCACCCCCGACCCGGCCGTCAGCGAGGTCAAGGCCCAGGCCATCCGCGCCGCCCGCCGCACCGTCTTCGCGGGCACGCACACCAAGTTCGGGGCGGTCAGCTTCTGCCGGTTCGCGGAGGTCGGCGCCCTTGAGGCGATCGTCACCAGCACGCTGCTCCCCACGGCCGAGGCCCACCGCTACTCACTGCTCGGCCCGCAGGTCATCCGCGTCTGACCCACCGACTCACGTCCCCGGAGGGCACCTCCACACCCTCCGATGCCCCATACCTCCCCATATGTTCAGGAGCGATCCATGCGAACCCAGAGCCGACGGAGGCCGCGAGCCACGCTCGCCATGGCCGCCGCAGGGACGCTGCTCGCCCCGCTGCTCTCCGGCTGCTGGGTCGGGGCGGGCGGGGCCGGCTCCGGCGGCGACGCCATCAACGTCCTGATGGTCAACAACCCGCAGATGGTCGAGCTGCAGAAGCTCACGGCGGACCACTTCACCAAGGACACCGGCATCAAGGTGAACTTCACCGTCCTGCCGGAGAACGACGTCCGCGACAAGATCAGTCAGGACTTCGCCAACCAGGCCGGGCAGTACGACGTCGCCACCCTCTCCAACTACGAGATACCGATCTACGCCCGCAACGACTGGCTGCACGAGATGAACTCCTACGTCGCGAAGGACCCGGCGTACGACCAGCAGGACATCCTGAAGCCGATGCGCGAGTCCCTCACCGGCGACGACGGCAAGCTCTACGGCCAGCCCTTCTACGGCGAGTCGTCCTTCCTGATGTACCGCAAGGACATCTTCGAGAAGGAGGGCCTGACCATGCCCGAGCACCCCACCTGGACCCAGGTGGCGGAGTTCGCCGCCGAACTCGACGGCGCCGAGCCGGACATGAAGGGCATCTGCCTGCGCGGCCTGCCCGGCTGGGGCGAGCTGATGGCGCCCCTGACGACGGTCGTGAACACCTTCGGCGGCACCTGGTTCGACGAGGACTGGAACGCCCGGCTCGACTCCCCCGAGTGGGAGAAGGCGACGAAGTTCTATGTCGACCTCGTCCGCGAGCACGGCCAGTCCGGCGCCGCCCAGTCCGGCTTCGCCGAGTGCCTGAACAACATGACCCAGGGCAACGTCGCCATGTGGTACGACGCCACCTCCGCGGCCGGCTCCCTGGAGTCCGCGAACTCCCCCGTCAAGGGCAAGATGGGCTACGCGCCCGCCCCCGTGGAGAAGACCGACTCCGCCGGCTGGCTCTACACCTGGGCCTGGGGCATCCAGAAGGCCTCCCGCAACGCCGACAAGGCGTGGAAGTTCGTCTCCTGGGCGTCCAGCAAGGAGTACGAGCAGCTGGTCGGCGACGAGGTCGGCTGGTCCGACGTCCCGGCCGGCAAGCGCGCCTCGACGTACGAGAACCCGGACTACGTCAAGGAGGCCGCCGCCTTCCAGGAGATGACCCGGGAGGCCATCGAGGGCGCCAAGCCGAACGACCCCGGCGTGCAGCCGCGCCCGGCGCCCGGCATCCAGTTCGTCGGCATCCCCGAGTTCACCGACCTCGGCACCAAGGTCTCCCAGGAGATCAGCGCGGCCGTCGCCGGACGCCAGTCCGTCGAACAGGCCCTGAAGAAGTCCCAGCAGCTCGCCGAGCAGATCTCCGAGGAGTACGAGGGACGATGACCGCCACCGCAACGGCCCCCTCGGCCGCACCCGACCGCGTACCCGCCCCCGTCCGCCGGCCGTCCCCCCGGCTGAGGGCATGGGCCACCCGGGCCCCGCTCCTCCCCGCCCTGATCTTCATGATCGCGGTCACCCAACTGCCCTTCGTGGCGACCTTGGTGATCTCCTTCTTCGACTGGAACTCCCTCTACCCCGACGCCCGTTCCTTCGCCGGCTTCGGCAACTACGGCGACGTCCTGTCCGACCCGGCCCTGCGCAAGTCGGTGTGGACGACGATCCTGCTGACGGTGGCGGTGGTCCTGGCCAGTCTGGTCCTGGGCCTGGCCCTCGCCCTGCTGCTGGACCGGAAGTTCAAGGGCCGGGGCGTGGTCCGCACCCTGCTGATCGCCCCGTTCCTGGTGGTCCCGGTCGCGGCGGCCCTGCTCTGGAAGCACGTCCTCTACAACCCGGAGTACGGCCTGTTCAACGGCCTGCTGCACTACGTCGGCGGCCCGCAACCGGACTGGATCTCGAACACCCCGCTGCTCGCGGTCGAGGCGGCGCTGGTGTGGCAGTGGACGCCGTTCATGATGTTGATCCTGCTGGCCGGACTGCAGAGCCGGGACCAGCAGCAGATCGAGGCCGCCCGGGTGGACGGCGCGAGCGACTGGCAGATCTTCGTCCACCTGACCCTGCCCCACCTGCGCCGCTACCTCGAACTCGGCGCCCTGCTCGGCTCGATCTACATCGTGCAGAACTTCGACGCGGTCTTCACGATCACGTCCGGCGGCCTGGGCACGGCCAACCTGCCCTACACCGTCTACCAGAGCTTCTACCAGGCCCACGAGAACGGCCTCGCCTCGGCCGCGGGCGTCCTGGTCGTCATCGGCTCGATCATCATCGCCACCTTCGCCCTGCGCGTGGTGTCGTCCCTGTTCCGCGAGGAGGTCGGCCGCGCATGAGCGCCACCGCCGTACGACCCGCCACCACCGGCACCACCGGTGACAAGCCCGTGCGAGTCCGCCGCAAGGCGGGCGCCGGACTGGGCCTGGTGGCCTGGCTGGCCGGGATCGTCTTCTTCCTGCCCATCGCCTGGATGGCCCTGACCTCCTTCCACTCGGAGGAGGACGCCGCCACCAACCCGCCGTCCTTCGCGGCCTCCCTCACCCTGGACGGCTACCGCGAGTTCTTCGGCGCGGACGGCGGCGCGAGCCCCTGGCCGGCGCTGATCAACTCGGCGGTCGCGTCGGTCGCCTCGACCCTCTTCGTCCTGGTGCTGGCCCTGCCCGCCGCGTACGCCCTCTCCATCCGCCCGGTGAAGAAGTGGACGGACGTCCTGTTCTTCTTCCTCTCCACCAAGATGCTGCCGGTGGTGGCGGGCCTGCTGCCGATCTACCTGTTCGCCAAGAACACGGACATGCTGGACAACATCTGGCTGCTCGTCATCCTCTACACCTCGATGAACCTGCCGATCGCGGTCTGGATGATGCAGTCCTTCCTGGCCGAGGTGCCGGTCGCGATCATCGAGGCCGCCCGGGTGGACGGCGCGAAGCTGCCGACGATCCTGACCCGCGTGGTCGCCCCGATCGCCCTGCCCGGCATCGCCGCCACCTCCCTGATCTGCTTCATCTTCAGCTGGAACGAACTGCTCTTCGCCCGGGTGCTGACGGGCGTGGTCGCCGAGACCGCCCCCGTCTTCCTGACCGGCTTCATCACCAGCCAGGGCCTCTTCCTGGCCAAGGTGTGCGCCGCGTCGCTCGTCATCTCCCTGCCGGTGCTCGCCGCGGGGTTCGCCGCCCAGGACAAACTGGTCCAGGGCCTGTCGTTGGGAGCCGTGAAATGAAGGCCGCCGTCATCGAGTCCGTGGGCCGCGCCGTCGTCACCGAGGTCCCGGACCCGACGCCAGGGCCGCGCGAGGTCGTCGTCGAGGTCGCCGCCTGCGGCCTGTGCGGTACCGACCTGCACATCCTCCAGGGCGAGTTCGCGCCCAAGCTCCCGATCGTGCCGGGCCACGAGTTCGCCGGCGAGGTGGTCGGCGTCGGAGCCCAGGTCACCGAGGTGGCGGTCGGCGACCAGGTCGCCGTCGACCCGTCCCTCTACTGCTACGAGTGCCGCTACTGCCGCACCGGACACAACAACCTCTGCGAACGCTGGGCCGCCATCGGCGTCACCACGGCGGGCGGCGCGGCGCGGTACGCCGTGGCGCCGGTCGCGAACTGCGTGAAGCTCCCGGAGCACGTCCGCACCCAGGACGCGGCCCTCATCGAGCCCCTGTCCTGCGCCGTCCGCGGCTACGACGTCCTCCAGTCCCGCCTCGGCGCCCACGTCCTGATCTACGGCTCCGGCACCATGGGCCTGATGATGCTGGAGCTGGCCAAGCGCACCGGCGCCGCCAGCGTGGACGTGGTGGACCTCAACCCGGCCCGCCTGGAGACCGCCCGCGGCCTCGGCGTCTCGGCCTCGGCCGCGACACCCGACGAGCTGGACCGCCCCCAGGGCTGGGACCTCGTCATCGACGCGACCGGCAACGCGGCGGCCATCCAGGACGGACTGGACCGCGTCGCCAAGGCCGGTACGTTCCTCCAGTTCGGGGTGGCCGACTACGCGACCCGGGTGCAGATCGACCCCTACCGCATCTACAACCAGGAGATCACCATCACCGGTTCGATGGCGGTCCTGCACAGCTACGAGCGCGCGGCGGAGCTGTTCGCGAACGGCGTCCTGGACCCGGGCGTCTTCATCAGCGACCGCATCCCGCTGGACCGCTACCCCGAGGCGCTGGAGCAGTTCGCCTCGGGTGTCGGCAGGAAGATCGTCGTCACGCCCTCCTAGCCGTCACGCTCTCCTAGCCGTCACGCCCGCCTGGCGGACGGCGGGCCGGCTCAGCACTCGCCGTCGTCCGGGGCCGGGTCACCGTTCAGGACGTGGGCGGTGGCCAGTTCCCGGTAGGCCGGGCTGGTGGCGAGGAGTTCGTCGTGCCGGCCGCAGGCCACCGTGCGGCCGTCCTCGAGGACGACGATCCGGTCGGCGTGCCGCACGGTGGCGAGGCGGTGCGCGATGACGAGCACCGCGCAGTCCCGGCTGACGGCGCTCAGTGTCCGGATCAGCGCCGCCTCGTTGACTGCGTCGAGGTGCGAGGTGTGCTCGTCGAGGAGGAGCAGCCGCGGACGGGCGAGCAGGGCCCGGGCCAGGGCTACGCGCTGGCGTTCCCCGGCGGACAGGGTGCCGCCGCGGTCGCCCAGTCTGCCGTCCAGGCCCCCCGGCAGCCGCCGCACCACGTGGTCCAGCCGGGTCAGGCGTACGACGCGGAGGATCTCGTCGTCGGGGGCTCCGGGGGACGCGTAGGTGATGTTCTCCCGCAGCGTGCCCTCCAGGACGTGTGTGTTCTGGTCCACGAGGGCGATGCCCGCGCGGCACTCCCGGCGGCTCAGCTCAGCGGTCGGGCGGCCCTCGAACCGGATGGTCCCGGCGTCGGGTTCGTACAGGCGCGCGACCAGGGCGAAGAGCGTGCTCTTGCCGGCTCCGGAACGGCCGACGAGTGCCACCAGTCCGCGCCGCGGCACGGTGAGGTTCGCCCCGCGCAGCACCGCCCGGTCCGGGACGTAGCCGAAGCGGACGTCGGTCAGCTCCAGCGCGGGGGCCGGGGAGCGCGGGGCGGCCGGCGGTGTGCCGGCGGCCGTGCGGCCGGACTGCGCCGGGGGTTCCTGGGGCTGCGGGGCTTCCGGCGGTTCCTGGGGAAGGGCCAGAGCTTCGTCGATCCTCAGACAGGCGCCCGTGCCGCGCTGGATCAGGCCGATGGCGCGGAACACCGAGGACAGCGGCATGACCAGGTACGACGCGTACAGCAGGAAGGCGACCAGATCGCCGAGGGAGTCGGCGCCCCCGCTGCCGACCCGCATGCCGCCGACGACCAGGACGAGCAGGAAGGAACCCTGGACCGCGAGTTCGACGGCGCTGCTCATGACCGCGGCCAGCTTCGCCGCCCGCACGCCCGACCGGTAGGCCGAGTCCACCCGTTCGCCGATGCGGCGCGCCTCGCGTTCCTCGGCCCGGTACACCCGGACCACCGGCAGGGCGCCGAGGGCGCGTTCCAGTTCGGCGGCGACGGCGCCCACGGAGGCCTGCATGTGCTGCGACGCCACCCGCATGCCCTTCAGGAGCGTGGTGACGACGGCCGCGGCGAGGGCGACCGTCGCCACGACGAGGAGCAGCAGCAAGGGGTCCAGCCACAGCATCAGCAGCAGCGCCCCGGCCGAGACGAGGCAGCCGGTGAGCAGGTCGACCAGTGCCTGGGACACGACGTCCCGCAGCAGGGTCGTGTCGGCGGTGACCCGGGAGACCAGGTCGCCGCCGCGACGCCGGTCCGCCTCGCGCATCTCCAGCCGCAGCAGCCGCGAGACGAGCCCGTGACGCACCACGCGGATCACGCCCTCGCCCATGCGGTCCAGCAGGAACCGGCCCGTCGCTCCCGCGGCGGCCTCCGCGGCGAAGAGTCCGCACAGCAGCAGCAGGAGCGGCCACAGCAGCTCACCGTGGGCGCTGGAGTCCACGACGTGCTTGGCGACGAGCGGCTGGGCGAGTCCGAGCGCCGACGCGACCAGGGTCAGGGCGGTCGCCACCGTGATGCTGCGCCGGTGGCCGGACGTCAGGCGGAACAGGGAGGCGACCGAGCCCCGCGCCGTCCGGCCCCCCGCAGGCGCCGCGCGGGGGGCCGGTCCGCGGTCGCCGGGTCCGGTGCCGGGTGGGGCGTCGTCCGCGACGGCCGTTTCGCTCACGTCCGCGTCCGCCGCGCCGGGGCCACCGTCACCAGCCGCGCGAAGTAGTCGTCCGGGGCGCCTTCCCCCACCGGACGGCCGTCGGCCTCGATCCAGGCGTGGGCGGAGAACGGCGGTACCTTGCGCACCCCCGTGCACCACGTGGGCCAGGTCCCGTGGAGGCGGCAGAGCAGGGCTGCCCCCAGCGAGCGCGGCAGGCAGCCGCGCGGCCCGGCGCAGCGCAGGCTCACCGCGCAGAGCGCGTCCCGGGCCGCCGCGGCCTGTGCGGCGGTGGCGGGCCGCGCACCGCGGCGCACCCGCTCCAGTACGGCGCGGATGCGCCGGGGGGCAGGAAGGACAGGGCCAGCGCGGGGACGAGGACGAGACGGGCGGCCAGTCGCCGGGCGAGGGGGACTCCGGTGGGCCGGTCCAGGGCACTGGGCGTGGTCATGAGGCCAGCCCGGCGGCCCGGAGGTCGCGCAGCAGCGCCCTCACGTCCTGCTCGGCGCGGTCCCGGTCGATCTCGAACCGCGCGACCAGCGCCGCGACGGCGGCCGCCTCGTCCCCGCCGTCCATGAGGGTGCGCACCACCAGCTCACCCGTGGGGTTGAGTTCCCAGTACTCACCGGTGCGTTGGTCGAGGAGCACGGTTCCGTACTGGGTCTGCGCGGTGGAGACGTCGGTGTCGAATCGGAGCGTCATGGGAGCGGCGCCTTTCTGCTGTCTCGCGTCATCCGACGGTGGATCCGGGGAGTGGGGCGCGGTCGCGGGAGCGCAGCCACACCTCGCACGCGATGGTCGAGTAGAGGATCGCGTCGCGCAGGCCCGGCGCGGAGGGCCGCTGCGCGAGCCGGCGCAGTTCCCCGCCGTCCACCAGGCCGAGGTCCTCCAGCCGGGAGCCGGTCCACAGGGCCAGCAGGTCTCCCCGGTGGCGGCGCAGCCCGTCGGACGCGTCCATCGACGCCTCGGCCTTGTTGGCCCGCCGCAGGCACTCCTTGGGGACGACTCCGCGCATCGCCTCGGTGAGCAGCGGTTTGTACCGCCACGGCGTGACGCGTTCGTCGGGCCGCACCGCGAGGCACGCCTCGATGACGCGGTCGTCCAGGTACGGCGACGCCATCGGGAGTCCCGCCCGGGCCGCCATCCGCTCCCACTGCCGGACGATGCGCGTGCAGGTGCGGATCAGCTCCAGGTCGGTGTGCAGGCCGCGGTCCGGGTGCAGTGGCTCGGCCCGGGCGGCGGAGTCCAGCAGGGCCCGGCGGGCCGGCCGTTCCGTTTCGGCGGTCATCCAGGGGAACAGGCGGGGGGACATCCCCCAGCCGAGGCTGCCGGTCACCGAGGACTCCGGCATCGGATCGCGCAGGTGCCGGACGGAGTCCGCCAGCCAGCGCGGGTAGGCGCGGGAGTCGGCGAGGGCGCTCGCCGTGCCGCCGAGGGGCCAGTTCCACAGGGCCCTGAAACCCCGCAACTGGCGCAGTGCGAACAGCGGGCGGGTCCGCAGCAGTCGGTGGTAGTACGCCTCCGAGCACCAGGCGACGTGGTCGCCGCCGATGCCGGTGAGGTGCACCCGGCTGCCGCGCTCGGCGAGCCACGGCAGGTGTTGCAGGACGCGTGAGCGGTCCATCACGCCGATGGTCGGCTCGTCTAGCAGGTCGTCGATGCCGAGCAGGTCCGAGTAGACCAGGGCCGAGGCGTCCGCGTCCCAGACGACGTGATCGACCTCGGGGAGGTGCTCCGCCGCCTTTGCGGCCCAGGCCAGGTCGGTGTCCGCGGGGTCCCGTCCGGGCCAGGTCGCCGCCACCACGGACGCGGTGGAGCGGGCGGCCAGGAAGCAGACGGAGGTGGAGTCCAGTCCGCCGGACAGGTCGCAGCTGACCACGCCGCCCGCCCGGGTCCGGACGTCGACGGCCTCGGCCAGTGCCTCGCGGACGGCCGGGGCGCCCTGCGCGAGGGTACGGGTGGGCTCCGGGGGCCGCCACCAGCGTGCGGTGCTGACCTTCTGTCCGTCCGCGGAGACGAGCAGGGCGTCCTCCGGGGAGACCGCGTCCACTCCCCGCCAGACGGAGGTCTCGTACAGGGGATGCGGCACCGGCCACAGGAGCCGGACCGCCAGCCGGCCGGTGTCCGGGCTGCTCCCCAGGGCCTCGGCGAGCAGGTCCGCGCTCGTCGCGGCGACGTGGACGCCGCCGATCCGCGCGTGGAAGACCAGGCGCAGCCCGGAGGCGGTGCCCTGCACCCGGAGCCGTCCGCGGTGGGTGGCCACCAGGTGGAAGCTGCCGGGCAGGGAGCGGGCCAGGGTGTCGAGTTCGGTGAGGTCGCGCAGGCGTGCGGCCCGGCGTTCGAGCCGCTGCTCGTCGGCCGGGCACCAGCCGAGGACGGCGAGGGCCGTGGTGCCCGCCCGAGCCGTGGTGATCTCCGTGCCGGACCACCGGCCGACGAGCCAGGGCCGGCCCGAGGCGTGGGGCAGGACGCGGGTTCCGGGGCGGCGGAAGAAGCGGGCCGCGACGGCCGCCTCCTCGCAGTCGGGGAGGACCGCGAAGTGGGCGTCGCCGCGACCCGGTTCCGCACTCTCGTGCATGTCGGACATCTAGTCGCGCTACGTGCCGGCCGTCAGTTCTTGCTGAGGATCAGTCGGTCGTTGCCGTTGCGCTGCAGCAGCCCGGTCTTCTCGCGGAACGACCCGAGCCGGACGAGCGTCGGAGCCTCGTACGCCTTCTTCATGCCATCACCTCGATGTGAGCGGTGCCGTCGGCCATCCGTGCGGCCGTCGGCGGGGACACCAGATAGCGGGGCGGCACGCGGCACAGGCAAGACACCGGGGATAAGTCGTATCACCAGACCCCGAACGGCTTGTTCCGGACGGCACGCGCCCCCGTCGGTGGCCCCCGCCGGAACCGAGGGGGGCGGCGTGGGGAGGCGAACGGACGGCACACGCCCTCTGACCTGCCCGGCACGGCCGGCGCACCGGGGAGGCGGGCCACCAGGACCCGGCACACGGGGTAGGGGGGCGCCGACCGGCGCACAGCGCACCGGGAACGCAACCGCCGGGACCGGACCCGTGCCGCGGTGCGCGTGTGCCGACCGCACCGCCGACCCGATTGGCCCCCGGGTAAGGGAACGGTAAAACGCCCTCGCTCGTTCACCCGGCATGACAGCTATGACCCCCGGCTCGAACATCCCCCTCTCCGCCGCCCGCGTGACGGTGGACGTCGCCGCGCCCGTGCGGCTCGACGTATCGGGCCTGCTGCTCACCGCCGACGGCAAGGTGCGCTCCGACGACGACTTCATCTTCTACAACCAGCCCACCGGCCAGGGCGTGACCTACCGCTCCGGCGGCGGCACCGCCCCGGACGCGATCGTGGTCGACACGGCCGCCGTCCCGCCGGGCATCGAGAAGATCGTCGTCACCGCCAGCCCGGACGCGGCTGGGCAGACCTTCCAGGGCATCGAACCCACCGCCACCATCCGCAACGCGGACGACAACTCCGTCCTCGCCACCTTCACCCCGCCGCAGCTGGGCACCGAGACCGCCCTGGTGATCGTGGAGGTCTACCTGCGCAACGGCGCCTGGAAGGCCCGCGCGGTCGGCCAGGGCTATGCGAACGGCCTGGCCGGCATCGCCACCGACTTCGGCGTCACGGTGGAGGAGCCGGCCGCCCCGGCCCAGCCCGCCGCCCCCGCCCAGTCCGCACCCCCGGCGCGGTCGCAGGCGGCCACTCCCCCGCCCCCGCCCGCCGCAGCGCCGACTATGCCCGCCGCTCCCCCCGCGGCGCCGGCCGCCCCGCCGGCCCCCGCCCCGGGCGCCGGGAAGATCAACCTCGACAAGGGCCGGGTCAGCCTCCAGAAGAACCAGACCGTCTCCCTCGTCAAGGGCGGCCGTCCGGTGCTGTCGCAGGTCAAGATGGGTCTCGGCTGGGAGCCCGCGTACCGCGGCAAGGACATCGACCTGGACGCGTCGGTCATCGCCTACGGCCCGCAGCGCAACCACATCGACAGCTGCTACTTCGGCAAGCTGTCCATCGTCGGCGGCGCGATCAAGCACTCCGGGGACAACCTCACCGGTGAGGGCGGCGGCGACGACGAGGTGATCACCGTGGACCTCGGCCGGCTCCCCCAGGAGGTCAGCGGACTGGTCTTCACGGTCAACTCGTTCTCCGGGCAGAAGTTCACGGAGGTCGCCAAGGCGTATTGCCGCCTCATCGACGCCGCGTCCGGTGAGGAGCTGGTCCGCTTCGACCTCACCAGCGCCGAGCCGCAGACCGGCGTGATGATGGCGAAGCTGATCCGCCAGTTCTCCGGCGAGTGGGAGATGACCGCCATGGGCGAGTTCGTCAAGTCCCGCACGGTGCGGGGCATGGTGAAGCCGGCGGCGAAGGCGCTGTAGGCAACGGGCCCGGTGGGGCGCTCCCGGCAGAGGGTGCCGGGAGCGCCCCACCGGCACGGCCTATCCGCGCAACCCGTCCCACACCAGCGACAGGTACCGGCGGACGGACCTCCCGACGTCCCCGCCCTCCTCGTGCGTCGCACCGGCCGCCGTCGCCACCCCGTGCACCAGCCGCAGCACCTCGATCGGCTCGACGTCCCGCCGCAGTGCCCCGGCCTCCCGCGCCGCCCGCACCAGACGCTCCGCCGCGCCCCGCAGGCAGTCGCCGCACGCCGTGTCCACCGCCGAGCCGCCGGCCGTGACGGCGGTGCCCAGCAACGCCTTCATCCCGCGCACCTCGATCATTCCGGCGGCGAGCTCGTTCAGCCACGCCGGCAACGCCTCACCCGGCGCCCGCTCGGCCGCGATGACGTCCGCACGGGCCGCGATCGCCTCGATCCGGTCGAGGTAGGCGGCCTCCAGCAGCGCCTGCCGCGTCGGGAAATGCCGGTACAGCGTGCCGGTCCCGACCCCCGCGCGCTTGGCGATGTCGTCCAGGGAGGCGCCTTCCCCGTGCTCGGCGAAGGCCGCCGCCGCGACCTCCAGCAGCCGCTCACGGTTGCGGCGGGCATCCGCACGCATGGGCCTGACCTGCGCCATCCCACTACTCCTGAACACCGGGGTCTTACGCCGAACCCTACCGCGCGCCCGCGCGCCGCCGCCCGGCCCGCGCGGACGCCGCGATCCGGTGGACGGCCCCCTCCGAGACGTACGGGAGCGGCACGGTGCCCCGCGGACTAGAACAGCGCGCTGTACGCGTTCAGCGCCGGCTGCCCGCCCAGGTGGGCGTAGAGGACGGTGGCGTCGCGGCCGATCTCGCCGCGGCCCACCAGGTCGACCAGCGCCGCCATCGACTTCCCCTCGTAGACCGGGTCGGTGACCATGCCCTCGGTCCGGGCGGCGAGCCGCATCGCCGCGAGCGTGGTGTCGTCGGGGACGCCGTAGGTGCCCGCGTGGTACCGCTCGTCCAGTTCGACGTCCGCCTGGGTCAGTTCCGCCGTCACGCCGATGAGCTGTCCCGTGCGGTGCGCGATCCGGGCGATCTGCTCCCGGGTGCGGGCGGGTTCGGCGGACGCGTCGACGCCGATCACCCGCCGGGTCCGGCCGCCCGCCTCCTCCAGCGCACGGAAGCCGGCGACCATGCCGGCCTGGGTCGAGCCGGTCACCGAGCAGACGACGACGGTGTCGAAGAAGACGCCCAGTTCCCGTTCCTGCTCGGCGACCTCGTACGCCCAGCCGGCGAAGCCCAGCCCGCCGAGCGGGTGGTCGGAGGCACCGGCGGGGATGGCGTAGGGCTTGCCGCCCGCGTCCTCGACCTCCTTGAGCGCCTGTTCCCAGCTCTCCTTGAAGCCGATCCCGAACCCGGCCCGCACCAGCCGCACATCGGCCCCGGCCAGCCGGGAGATCAGGATGTTGCCGACCTTGTCGTAGACGGCGTCGGGCCAGTCCACCCAGCTCTCCTGCACCAGCACGCACTTCAGCCCGGCCCGCGCGGCGACGGCCGCGACCTGGCGCGTGTGGTTGGACTGCACCCCGCCGATGGAGACGAGCGTGTCGCAGCCCTGGGCGAGGGCGTCGGCGACCAGGTACTCCAGCTTGCGGGTCTTGTTCCCGCCGTAGGCGATGCCGGAGTTCAGGTCCTCCCGCTTGGCCCAGAGCGCGGCCCCGCCGAGGTGTTCGGTGAGCCGGTCGAGCCGGTGCACGGGCGAAGGGCCGAGGAGCAGCGGGTAACGCTCGTACGAGGAAAGGGACATGTGCCCTCCAGGGGGGTCCGGTTGCGTCGGTTCGGTCCGGACGGGGCCGGACAGGTCCGGACCGGTCGGGTTCGGTCCGGATCAGTCGGGGTCGGCGAGGTCTTCGAGGCCACGCCAGATGTCCGCCGTGACCCGCAGCGCCGTCTCCGTGTCGCCGGTCGCGCAGGCGTCGATGAGACGGTCGTGCAGTCCGGCCGAGCGGCAGCTGCCGCCCTCGCCGAAACGGCGGCGCTCCAGGCGGCGGATGAGCGGGGTGTAGCGGGCGACGGTGGCGGCGGCGGCCCGGTTGCCGGCGGCGCGGACCAGGACGTGGTGCAGGTCGTCGTCGGCGCGCAGGGCGCCGTCGACGTCGCCCGCGCGGACGGCCGCGGCGAAGCGCTCGTTGGCCGCGCGCATCGTGTCGAGGTCCGCCTGCGTCAGCCGGGCGACGGCGACCCGCGTCACCAGTTCGTGCATGGCGCCGACGACGGCCGCGGCGTCCCGCACGTCCTCGGCCAGGACCGGGGTGACCCGGGTGTAGCTCTGCGGCTTGCTCTCCAGCAGGCCCTCGTCCACGAGCCGGGAGAACGCCTCGCGCACCGGCGCCCGGGACAGCCCCAGCCGCTCGGCCAGGTCGGCGTCGCGGACGATCGCGCCCGGCTCGAGCTCTCCGGCGACGATGGCGTCGCGGATCGCCGCGTGGGCGCGGTCGCGCAGCAGGGTGCGGGGTACGGGTCGGATGGCCTCCACAGCTGAAATGTTAGATGTCAGCGTGTCGGCCGACAAGGGCGCGGCCCGCACCCACGCACGGGTGCGGGCCGCGGTGGACCGCCGGGGCCGCCTCAGGCCGCCCAGGGCCAGTCGGCGTCCCGGGCCGACTCCAGCAGCGGCACCATCCGGAAGGCCGCGTCCGAGAGGCCGCCGAAGGTGTGCCGGTTGCCCGTGCCCGACGGGCCGTGGCCCGCGCGGTACCCGGCGAGGTTCCAGGTGTAGACCGGAACGTGTGCCGGGACCTGCTCGGTCGGGTCGCCGTGCCGGTGGTACGCGTACTGCTCGTCGGTGACGATCAGAACGCGGTCGTGCTCCCGGTAGTGCCGGCGGACCGCCTCGGTCGTGTCCGTGCCGCCCAGGTCGCCGAAGCGGTCGAGGATCTTCAGTACCGACTCGCCCCGGCGGTACTCCACACGATTGCTGAACGTGCCGAACTCGACGAGGTCCGCGTCCGCCGCCCGCAGCGCGAGCGCCGCCCCGAAGACCGCAGCCGCGTCGGCCCGGTTGAGCTCCGAACGGTCCGACATCCGCGAGTAGAACATCGAGCCGGAACGGTCCACGAGGACCAGCGTCCGCCCGGGCAGCGCGGGCACGTTGGCCAGCGAGTGGCCGAGCGCCCGCTCCAGCGCGTACGACCAGCGCAGCGACGGGGCGTGCCGGTACGCGGCGAGATAGCGGAAGGGGAACTGCCGCGAGCGCGCCACCTCGGCCGGGTCGCTGATCCGCGCCGCCACCCGCTCCGCGACCTCGTCGGACACGCCGGCCTCGTCGAAGTTGCGCAGGTTGCGGACGAGCGCCATGGCGCCCATGGACGGGATCACGGCCTCCCAGGCCGCCTTGTCCATCGGGCCCTGGAGCCAGCCGGCCAGCATCTCCCAGGTGATGCCCGCCGCCGCGAGCCGCTCGGCACCGTCGGGTGCGGTGACGACCGCCCGCCGCTGGTCGACGGGGAGCGCCATCAGTTCGCGGTGCGCGGTCAGGACGCGGTTCGAGGCGGGCGGCATCGCGGTGTCCGGGTTGTGCCGGCGGTCGAGGGCGAACTGGAACAGCTCTCCCTGCCACGGCTTGTCCGGGTCCGGCGCCGCGTGGACCAGGTTGAGGATGTCGCCGAAGCGGTACCCCTTGGACGCGGTGTCGTACTTCAGCAGCGACTTGCCGTGGTAGAGCCGCCGTACGGCGTCGGCGATCCCGCGCTTGACCGGCTTGGGAACGGCACGCCCGTACGTCGACGTCCAGTACGCGAGCAGTTCGCCCGGCTCGTCGGGCCGCTGGAGGACGGAGGCGACGACCTGCCGGTTGGCCGGGCCGTCGGTGGCACCCGCGTCGAAGCGGGCCTTGACGTACTCGGCGGCGCCGACGATCGAGGCGGTGCGCAGGTTGCCTTCGCCGCGCAGCCAGCCGAGCAGGCCGGCCGTCCACGACGGGTCGGTGACGGCGAGTTCACGCACGAGCGTGGCGAACCGGTCGTCGCGGGCGGCGCCGGTCTCGTAGAAGGTCTGCTGCGAGACGAAGTTGGCGACCGCCAGCAGGAAGAGCTCGGAGCGTGCGTCACGCTCGCGGCCCCGGCCGCCCTCGTAGGTGCGCAGTACGCGGCCCGTCGACGTCACGCGCGAGGTGGGCTGCGCCTTCGCCGCCTTGGTGTTGAATCGCGCCATGGTGAATTCCCCCGAATTCGTTTCGGTGGGAGGCACGGCAGAAGGAGGGCGCCCGAGGTCGGGATCGGCGACGGAACATTCGGATGCTCTGCCGTTGAGCTACACCGACCCGAGGTCGGTGACGGGATTCGAACCCGCAACCGTCCGGTCAAAGGAAGTATCCGCTGCCTGCGCACCGGGCACCCGCCATCTGCTGCGCCTCCCGAGATCAGATCGGCGGCGGCCTTGGATTCGATTGCAACGAAGTAGCCGCAGCCCGCGCACCGGGAGGTGCGAAGTTCGGTGTCCAGAGTTCAGGTCGGCGGAACCGACAAGGTGCTCTGACCCCTGAGCTACACCGGCGCGTGTGCCGGTGACGGGACTCGAACCCGTGGCCGCCCCATTATGAGTGGAAGTAGGTCCTGCCTTCGCACCTGGACGTTCATCACTCTAAAAGGGCGGCCGCCGCTCGGGCGAGCGAATTAAATCACCGGCGCTTCTGCCGCTTCCAGGGGCCGGTGATGGCGAGCAGGATGCCGGGGTTCTGGATATTGGCGTAAAGGGTCTTCCCGTCGGGCGAGAAGGTGACGCCGGCGAACTCGCTGTACTCGGGCTCCTCTTCGGAGCCGACGTTCAGGTCGTTGCGCGCGATGGGGTACGTGCGCCCGCTGTCGGTGGCGCCGAACAGGTGCTGGACGCCGTCGCCGTCCTCGGCGATGACGATGCCGCCGTACGGGGAGACGGTGATGTTGTCGGGGCCGTCGAAGGCGCCGTCCGCCGACGGATCGGGGTTGACACCGAGGAGGACCTTGAGGGTGAGGGTGCGGCGGCTCGGGTCGTAGAACCAGACCTGGCCGTCGTGCGGGCGGCCGGGGCTCTCGTCACGGGCGAAGGAGGAGACGATGTAGGCGCCGCCGTCGGCCCACCACATGCCCTCCAGCTTGCGGGCCCGGGTGATCCGGGCGTCGGTGAACTGCTTGCGCACGGAGGTGTTCCGCGCGTCGCGGTCGGGGACGTCGACCCAGTCGACGCCGTAGACCGTGCCGGTCTTCGTCGCGCGGGAGAGGTCGTCGACGAACTTGCCACCGGAGTCGAAGCACTTGAAGGCCTGGAGGACACCGGCGTCGTCCGCGAGGGTGCGCAGCCGGCCGCGGCCGTGGCGGAAGCCCTGCGGCGGGACCCAGCGGTAGAAGAGGCCGTTGGGGCCGGAGGCGTCCTCGGTGAGGTAGAGGTGGCCGCGCTTGGGGTCGACGACGACGGCCTCGTGGGCGTAGCGGCCCAGCGCCTTGATCGGCTCGGGGTCCCGGTTGGCGCGGCGGTCGGCGGGGTCGACCTCGAAGACGTAGCCGTGGTCCTTGGTCATCCCCTCCTCGCCGGCCTTGTCCTCGGTCTCCTCGCAGGTCAGCCAGGTGCCCCACGGGGTGCTGCCGCCCGCGCAGTTCTGGGCGGTGCCGGCGATGCCGACCCATTCGGCGACGTGGCCGCCGCGGCGGACCTCGACGACCGTGCAGCCGCCGGCCGCGGCCGGGTCGTAGACGAGGCCCTCGGTGAGGGGGACGGGGTGCTCCCAGCCGTCGCGGTGGCCGCCGAGTTCGTGGTTGTTGACCAGGAGGGTGGTGCCGCGGGGGCCGTCGAAGGTGGCGGTGCCGTCGTGGTTGGAGGGGGTGTACTCGCCCGACTCCAGCCTGGTCCGGCCGCTGTAGGTGAGGATCTCGTACCGGAAGCCGGCGGGCAGCGCGAGGATGCCGTCCGGGTCGGGGAGCAGGGGACCGTAGCCGACCCCGCCGTGGTCGTGCCCGTGTCCGTGGCCTCTGCCGTGCTCCTCCCCCGCGCTCTCGGTGTCCGTGGACGCGAGGGCGTTCGGGGCGGTGGCGAGGGCGCCGACGCTGCCCGCCAGCGCGATTCCGGCGCCGGTGAGCGCGGATCGGCCGGCGAAGTCCCTGCGGGTGAGCGACATGGTGTCTCCTGTGACGGTGGACGTGCCGTGGAGGGTGGCGGACCTCGTTCGGCGTCACGGTCGCGCCCACGTCTGAACGGCGGTTGAACTGGGCGCGACCTTTCCCTGCCGGGTTGCGTGACTCCGCACGCCGGCGCGGGCACGCGCCTCCCCCGTCGCTTGAACGACGGCACCCCCGAGGGCGGCACGGGTGGGCGGGGAGACACCCCGCGGTGCCGGTCGCACCACCCGTCCCGGCCGGGTGCCGTGCCGGATCCGCCGGACCCGGCCCGAGCGTCCCGATGCCGCTGTCAGCCCCCGTGCTGCGACCGCGCCTTGAACGCCGCCTTCCGCGCTTCCTTGGCGACCTTCTTGTCGGGGTGCAGCCGGCCCATCGCCTCCAGGACGTCCGGCGTGGCCGGGTGGTCGACCCGCCAGGCCGTGTCGAAGAACCCGCCGTGCTGCCGGGCCAGCCCCTCCACCAGGGCGCGCAGTTCCTCGGAGTTGCCCTCGGCCGCGAGCTGCGCGGCCACGGTGTCGATGGTCAGCCAGAAGACCATCTCCTGCGGCGGTACCGGTACGTCCGGCGCACCGTGCTCGGTCAGCCAGACCCGGGCGAGGCCGCCCAGTTCGGGGTCGTCCAGGACCTCCCGCAGCGCGGGCTCCGCCTCGGCGCCGACCAGGGACAGCGCCTGCTGGCAGCGCAGCCGGCGCAGGGGCGCGCCGGTGTCCGAGCCGCGGGCCGCCGCCAGGAGCTCGCGGGCGGCGTCGAGCGCGCCACGTCCGGCCAGCCACAGCTCGGTCTCGGCGTGGGCCGCGGCCGGCGGGAAGGGGGCCGTGCCGTCGAGCAGCGCGTCGGCGCCCTTGTCGGCGAGGTCGCCGACGGCGGGTACGTCGAAGCCGGCCTCCAGGAGCCGCGAACGCAGCCCGTACAGCCCGAGGGGGGTCAGGCGCACCATGCCGTAGCGGGCGACGTCGGCCTCGTCGACGGGCGCGGCCGGCTCCTCGTCCGCGTCGGCCATCAGGGCCTCGTCCACCGGCCGGTAGGCGACGAGCCCGACGGGCTCCAGCATCCGGAACTGGTCGTCCAGCCGCATCATCGCGTCGGAGACCTGCTCCAGCACGTCGTTGGTGGGCTCGCCCATGTCGCCGGGCACGATCACGGACGCGGCCAGCGCGGGCAGCGGCACGGGGGTGTCGCCGGCCCCGTCCTCGCCGACGGTGAGCAGGTAGAGGTTGCCGAGCACCCCGTCCAGGAACTCCGCCTCGGCCTCCGGGTCCCAGTCCAGGGACGACAGGTCGACCGTGCCGCCCTCGGCCATCGCGTCGACCAGGTCGTCGAGGTCGGGCACGCTCGCGTCCGCGAGCACCGTCTCCAGCGCGGTGAGCCACACCCCGAGCACGTCCTGCGGGGAGCCGCCGGTGAGCAGGGCGAGGTCGTCGCCCGCCGCGACGGTGCCCGCCTCCTCGTCGGTGATCTCGACGAGCCCGGTGTCCACGGCGATCCGCCAGGCCTCGCTCGCGTGGGCCGCGGCGTCGTCGCCGGTCAGCCCGAGTTCACCGGCCGCCGCGGGCAACTGCTCCTCGACGAGCCCGCCGCCGGCGTCCACGCGGGTCTCCGGGCCGGCCCAGCGGGCCAGCCGGGCCGCCCGGGCGAGCAGCGGCGTGGACAGCGCGTCGCGAGCCAGCTCCGCTTCGGGGCGCAACCGTGCGGGCGGCAGGGTGGAGCGGTCTGACATCGGCTGTTTTCTCCTCGCGCGCCTTGACGGCCGTGGGGCCGCGTCCGGGCGGCCGTTCTCGGCCGCGTCTCGACGGCCGCACGGCCATCCGGACGCCGTACGGCTCAGCCGCTCAGCCTAGACGGGTTTGGCAGCATGCCGCCCGGTTCATCTCCCCGACGGGTGGCGTACATGGCCGAAACCTTGACAACCGGCCCGAGCAGGCAGGAGATTGACGCGCGTAGAAAGCGGGGGGACAAGTGTTCACCCAGGTCTGCTTCACTCAGGTCCGCGGGTGCCCTGCGACCCCTCGCGTCCCATGCCCCACCCTCGTCCCGGCGCTCTGTCACGTCCCCGGAGGGATCCCGTTGGCCAGCAAGTCCTCCGCGCGCCTCGCCGCGCTCACCGTCGCCGCCGTCTGCTCGGTGACGTCCACCGTCGTCCTCACCTCCCCCGCGCACGCCGACTCCGTGCGCGTCCACGACATCCAGGGCAGCACCCGGCTGTCGCCGTACGCGGGCAAGCAGGTCACCGACGTGGCCGGAATCGTCACCGGGGTCCGCGGCTACGGCTCCTCCAGAGGCTTCTGGATCCAGGATCCGAGGCCGGACGCCGACCCGGCCACCAGCGAGGGCGTCTTCGTCTTCACCGGCTCCACCCCGAAGGGCGTCGCCGTCGGTGACGCGGTCACCGTGTCCGGCACGGTCTCGGAGTACGTCCCGGGCGGCACCTCCTCCGGGAACCAGTCGCTGACCGAGATCACCCGCCCGACCTTCACGGTCGTCTCCAGCGGCAACGAGGTCCCGGCCGCGACGACGGTCTCCGCCCGGTCCGTGCCGCGCGCGTACGCCCCCGAGGGCGACGAGGCCGCGAACGGCTCGGTCAACGGCCTGACGCTGCGGCCGGAGAAGTACGCCCTGGACCTCTACGAGTCCCTGGAGGGCATGAACGTCCGCGTCGCCGACGCCCGCGTCGTCGGCGCCTCGGACCCGTACACCGAGCTGTGGGTCACGGTGAAGCCCTGGGAGAACGCCAACCGCCGCGGCGGCACGGTGTACGGCTCGTACGACTCCCAGAACACCGGCCGCCTCCAGATCCAGTCCCTGGGCAAGCCGGCCGACTTCCCCGACGCCAACGTGGGCGACACCCTCGCCGGCACCACCTCGGGCCCGCTGGACTACAACCAGTACGGCGGCTACACGATGGTCGCGAGCGAGATCGGCACGCTGGAGAGCGGGGGCCTGGAGCGGGAGTCGACGCGCCGGCAGAGCGGCCGCGAGCTGGCGGTGGCGACGTACAACGTCGAGAACCTCGACCCGTCCGACGGCACGTTCGCCGCGCACGCCGAGGCGATCGTGCACAACCTCGCGTCGCCCGACATCGTGTCCCTGGAGGAGATCCAGGACAACAACGGCGCCACGGACGACGGTACGGTGGCCGCCGACGCGACGGTCGGCAAGCTGATCGACGCGATCGTCGCGGCCGGCGGCCCGCGCTACGACTGGCGGGGCATCGACCCGGCCGACGGCGAGGACGGCGGCCAGCCCGGCGGCAACATCCGCCAGGCGTTCCTGTTCGACCCGGAGCGGGTCTCCTTCACCGACCGCGGTGCGGGCGACGCGACCACCGCGACCGGCGTGACGAAGGTGCGCGGCAAGGCGGCGCTCACCCACTCCCCCGGCCGCGTGGACCCGGCGAACGCCGCCTGGGAGGACAGCCGCAAGCCGCTGGCCGGCGAGTTCGCCTTCCGCGGCCGGACGGTCGTGGTCGTCGCCAACCACTTCAACTCCAAGGGCGGCGACCAGGGCCTGACGGCGCAGTACCAGCCGCCGGCGCGCGGCTCGGAGACCCAGCGCCACGCGCAGGCGAAGGTCGTCAACACCTTCGTCAAGGACGTACTGGCGACCCAGAAGAACGCGGACGTCGTCGTCCTCGGCGACATCAACGACTTCGAGTTCTCGACGACCACCCGCCTCCTGGAGGACGACGGCGTCCTGTGGTCGGCGGTCAAGTCGCTGCCGGAGAGCGAGCGTTACTCGTACGTCTACCAGGGCAACAGCCAGGTCCTGGACCAGATCCTGGTCAGCCCGTCGATCCGGTGGGGCGGGCGCCTGTCGTACGACAGCGTGCACGTCAACGCCGAGTTCCACGACCAGATCAGCGACCACGACCCGCAGGTGCTGCGGTTCCGTCCGTGACCGGCGCTCGGTGGGGGCGGGTTCAGCGGGGCACGAGGCCGAGGGCGTGGTCGTAGCGGCTGACCCCCCCGCCGGTCATGCCCGGCCAGTTCTGCACCCGCTTCCACAGGTCCGATCCGGAGCCGATGCCGTCGCCCGGTGCGGCGAGGGCGTCGATGTGGGCCTGGGCGCTGTCCCACTCGGCGTAGTTGAGGACGCGGGTGCCGTCCGTGCTGAGGTGGAAGTGGGCGGAGATGCCTCCGGGGTGCGGCTCCGGCTCGCTCTCCAGGGCCTCGAACACGGCGTCCACCCAGGCGCGCTGCCGGTCGGGGTCCGGGCCCTCGAACTCGATGTCGACGATGACGACGCAGCCCGGGACGGGTGCCGTGCCGCCGTCCTCGCGGGTGAGGCTGCGGTAGTGCCGGTACCGGCCGAGCCACAGCCGCTCGATGCCCGGCACGGCGGTGTCGATCTCGTCGACGCGTTCCTGGCGGTGGGTCTTGAAGAAGGCCTCGTAGGCCTGCTCGCTCGCCCACTGCGAGTGGTGCAGCAGCGTGCTGCCGTCGTGGCCGGTGTAGACGTGGTAACCCAGCAGGTCGTCGGCGGGCCAGGGCCGGCTCTCCCAGGTACGGGCGATGGCGTCGACGGTCTGCCGCTGCCGCTCGGGGGTGCCCACCCGCCAGGTGCTGAAGAAGGGTGCCTGGACGTCGGGGCGGGCCAGTTCGGGGTGGGTGTCGGTGCGGCGGGTCATGCCGGCCTCCATCGATCGGTGGTTCGTCGGACGCCTCTGCGGCGTCCGGTGCACGCACCACTCTCCGACCTCGACCAAGGTTGAGGTCAAGTGCCCTGCGGCAGTTCACGGTTCGAGGAGGGACCCGCCCCGTGCGGGCCCCTCCTCGAACCGTGTGTCCGGCGCCGTCAGCAGCGCCCGTGGTGACGGCGCCGCAACACGCCCGCCGCCACGAGCGCGCCCGCCGCCGCACCGGCGACCAGGGCCGCACGGGGATGGTCGAGTCCCACCCGGACCACGCCGCGCGCCCGCCCCGGCACGCGCCGCTCGACGGTGTGCCCGGCCCTGCCCGCCTTGCCCTGCACCGCGTGGCCGGCCTGCCCGGTCTTCTCCTGGACGGCGTGACCGGCCTGGCCCGCCTTGTCCTGGACGGCGTGACCGGCCCGGTGCGCCTTGCCCTGCACCGCGTGGCCGGCGTGCGCGGCGGAACTGCGCAGCTGCACGGTCATGGCGCCGGCCTTGTCCCTGAGGTCGGCGGCCCGGGCCTTGGCACGGCCCTTCACGTCCGCCTTGCCCGCCAGCTCCTCCACGGTGTCGCCGAGCTGGCTGCGGGTCTGCTCGATCTGCTGCCGCAGCTCGTCGGGGCCCTTGGCCCCGCCCGCCGGCTGCGCGGTGGAGCCGGCCCTCGTGCCGTCCCCGCTCGTCGCGTCGGTCATCGATGCGCCCTTTCCCTGATCACGTCCACGTCGGTCCTGACGCTGCCGAGGGTCGCCTCGGGCTTCGGGGGCACGGCGCGACGGAGCTGGGCGCGGCCCATCATGGCCAGCACGCCCGCGATCACGAAGAGCACCGCCGTCACGATGAGCGCCGCGGCCCAGACGGGCAGCGCCAGCGAGAGCGCGGCGATGGCCGTGCCGGCCAGGGCGAACAGACCGACGTACGCGATGGCGCCCGCGGCGCCCAGCATCCCGCCGCCGCGCCCGGCGCGCTTGCCCTTCTCCGCCAGTTCCATCTTGGCGAGGGCCACTTCCTGGCGCACGAGCCGGGAGAGCTGTTCGGTGGCCTGACCGACGAGTTCGCCCACGGAGTGCTGCTCGTCGCGCACCGGCCTGGTGTGCATGGTCCCGGTCACGGTTCCGCCTCCTCTCGGTTCGGAGCACCCCGGGTACCCCCGGCGGAGCGGCGCTACCCCCGCCGGTGTCGGCACAGCGACCTCTCAGCTTCCCTTACCGGTATCTCGTAGCAAATTTAAGTAGAGCTGCACGGTTGACGTGCCGACACTACTTCCATGACGACGGACCACCGCTCCCCCGCCCCTTTCGGCCGCGCCCTGTGCGCCATGGTCACGCCCTTCACCGAGTCCGGCGCCCTCGATCTCGAGGGCGCCCAGCGGCTCGCCGGCCGGCTGGTGTCGGGCGGCTGCGACGGCCTGGTGCTGTCCGGCACCACGGGCGAGTCGCCGACCACCACGGACGCCGAGAAGGCGGCACTGGTCACGGCGGTGCGTGAGGCCGTCGGCGACCGGGTGACGCTGGTCGCCGGGGTGGGCACCGCGGACACGCGGCACACGGTGGAGCTGGCGCTGGCCGCGGAGAAGGCCGGCGCGGACGGGCTGCTGGTGGTCGCGCCGTACTACAGCAGGCCTCCGCAGGACGCGGTGGAGGCGCACTTCCGGGAGGTCGCGGACGCCTCCGGTCTGCCCCTCGTCGTCTACGACATCCCCGGCCGCACGGGCACCCGCGTCGAACCCGACACCCTCGCCCGGCTCGCCGACCACCCGCGGATCGTCGCCGTCAAGGACTGCTCCTACGACCTGCTCGGCACCCAGCGGGTGCTCTCCCGCACGGATCTGGCGTACTACGCGGGCTGCGACGAGCAGGTCCTCGCCCTGTACGCGGTCGGCGCGGCGGGCTACGTCAGCACGGTCGCGAACGTCGTGCCGGAACTGTTCCGCGCCGTCCTCGACGCCTTCGACGCGGGCGACACCGGACGGGCCGCCCTGCTGCAACGCCGGGCACTCCCGCTCATCGAACCGATGATGACGGCGGGCCTGCCCGGCGCGGTCACCGCGAAGGCGCTGCTGGGCGCCCTGGACCTGCCCGCGGGCCCGGTCCGCGCCCCGCTGCGGGCCGCGGACCGCGCGACGACCGACGCCCTGCTGACGGCGTACGAGGAGTTGGCCGCCGGTCCCGGTCAGCTCCAGGTGTAGCCGTCGCCGAAGAGCAGGGTGTGCTCCAGGACGTCCTCCATCGGGTCGTCGATCTGCCCGACGTGGACGTTGAGGAGACCGACGCGGGGGCCGTTGTGCGATCCGGTGGTGGTCTCGTCGGCGTGCGCCGCCCCGGCCGGGGCCCAGCACACCAGCGCTGCGGCCCCCGCCCCGGCCAGCCAACGCGCCACGGTCCTCGCCCGCTCGTTCGTCATACCAGGTCCTCGTTTCGTCGGATCGGCGTCTGATCGGACTCTGCGTCCACCCGTTCATCCGCCAAGACCACCACAAGGTCACGGGGCGTCATCCGTACGTGCGGGGGGCGCGCGAGGCACGGGGCGGTAAAGGCGTTGGCGGGACACCACCCGGACGCCTACGGTCACCCGGTGGGCAGACGACGCTACGTGGCCCGGGGCGTCCCGGGCGGATACCGGATCTGGGACAACCGGGGTCACCGTTTCTGGGGCGACCTCTACGAGCTGTGCCCCGACGACCTCCTGACCGAGCTCAACGGCGCGGCCGACCGGGACCGGATCACCGCGCTGCTGAAGCGCTACCGGGCCCTGAAACGCTGAACGCCCTCCCGGCGCACCGCGTACGGACGCGTCGGGAGGGCGGGTCGGCGCAGCGGGGCCCCGGTCGATCAGTTGTGGCTGTGCAGGACCTCGTTCAGGCCGCCCCACACCGCGTTGTTCGGGCGGGCCTCGACGGTGCCCGTGACCGAGTTGCGGCGGAAGAGGATGTTGGAGGCGCCGGAGAGCTCGCGGGCCTTGACGACCTGGCCGTCGGGCATGGTCACGCGGGTGCCGGCGGTGACGTAGAGGCCGGCCTCGACCACGCACTCGTCGCCCAGCGCGATGCCGACGCCCGCCTCGGCGCCGACCAGGCAGCGCTCGCCGATGGTGATGCGGACGTTGCCGCCACCGGAGAGGGTGCCCATGGTGGAGGCGCCGCCGCCGATGTCGGAGCCGTCGCCGACGACGACACCCGCGGAGATGCGGCCCTCGACCATCGAGGTGCCGAGCGTGCCGGCGTTGAAGTTGACGAAGCCCTCGTGCATGACGGTGGTGCCCTCGGCCAGGTGCGCGCCGAGGCGGACGCGGTCGGCGTCGGCGATGCGCACGCCCTTGGGGGCGACGTAGTCCGTCATGCGCGGGAACTTGTCGATGGAGGTCACCTGGAGGTGCAGGCCCTCGGCGCGGGCGTTGAGGCGGACCTTCTCGATGTCGTCGACGGCGACCGGACCCAGCGAGGTCCAGGCGACGTTGGCGAGGTGGGCGAAGATGCCGTCCAGGCTCTGGCCGTGTGGCTTGACCAGGCGGTGGGAGAGCAGGTGCAGGCGCAGGTAGACGTCGTGCGTGTCGACCGGCTTCTCGTCGAGCGAGGAGATGACCGTGCGGACCGCGACCACCTCGACGCCGCGGCGGGCGTCGGGACCGACCGCCGCGGTGGCGCCGCCGCCGAGGAGTTCGGCGGCCTGCTCGGCGGTGAGGCGCTCGGTGCCGGACGGGCCCGGCTCGGCGACGAGTTCGGGGGCGGGGAACCAGGTGTCGAGAACGGTGCCGTCGGCGGCGATCGTGGCAAGCCCGGCGGCCACGGCGCCGGTGGTGCGGGAAGCAGTCGTGTCGGTCATGAGGGCAACCTAACCGGCGGGGGCGCCCCGGTGCGAACCGACCACCGGGCATCTCACGTGCCGGTCGCCCCGCCCAGCACCCGAGCCAACACCTCCCGCGCATACCCCTCGTCGTACACCGAGTCCGTCAGCAGCACCTGCAGACAGATCCCGTCCAGCACCGCCACCAGTGCCCGCGCCGTCACCGGATCCGTCCGAGCGGCAAGGAGCGCACCCACGCCCTCCGCCCATTCCGCGGCCACCGGCCGCAGCGCGGGCCGTCGCAGGGCAGCCAGATACAGCTCGTACTCCAGCTCCACCCCCGTGCGGTCGCCGCCCAGCCACTCGCCGAGGACCCGGGCCAGTTCGCCCGCGAGATCCGCGTCGGGATCGGCCAGCGCCGGGTGCCCGGCGACCACCTCGGCGAAGCCCTCGTTGGCCTGCCGCAGGGCGGCGACGAGCAGTTCGTCCAGGGTGGCGAAGTGGTACGTCGTCGAGCCGAGCGGGACGTCCGCCTCGGCGGCGACCGTGCGGTGGCTGAGGCCCGCGATGCCCTGCCGTCCGACGACCCGGATCGCCGCGTCGATGATGCGCTGCCGTCGCTCGGGGTCGTGCCGGCGCGGCATCAGTGCGCGCCGCCCAGGTTGAGGACGACGACACCGACGATGATCAGCGCGATGCCGGCGGCCTTGGTGACGGTCATGCCCTCGCCCATGAACAGCACGCCGATCGCGGCGATGGCCGCGGTGCCCACGCCGGCCCAGATGGCGTACGCCGTGCCGACGGCGAGGACCTTCAGGGTCTGGGCGAGCAGTGCGAACGAGAGCACGTAGGCGAGTGCCGTGAGCAGGGAGGGGCCCAGCTTGCTGAAACCCTCGCTGTACTTCATGGCGGTGGTCCCGGCGACCTCGGCGGCGATGGCTCCGGCCAGGAGCAGATATCCCATGTGTACGAGCGTACATAACGAGGGTCCCGCACACACGAGAACGGCGACGCCCGATGGGCGTCGCCGTTCTCGCAAGCGGGTGTCTCAGACGTTGAACCCGAGCGCGCGCAGCTGCTCGCGGCCGTCGTCCGTGATCTTGTCCGGGCCCCACGGCGGCATCCAGACCCAGTTGATGCGCAGCTCGTTGACGAGGCCGTCCGTGGCGGACTTGGCCTGGTCCTCGATCACGTCGGTCAGCGGACAGGCCGCCGACGTCAGGGTCATGTCGACGGTCGCGATGTTCGCGTCGTCGACGTGGATGCCGTAGATCAGGCCGAGGTTGACGACGTCGATGCCCAGCTCGGGGTCCACGACGTCCATCAGGGCCTCGCGGAGCTCCTCCTCCGAGGCCGGCTTCATTTCCACGGTCTCGCTCATGCCGTCGTCTCCTTCTCGGCGTCGGCGCCGTCCAGCGCCTGGGCCGTCGCGTCCTTCCAGGCCATCCAGCTCAGCAGGGCGCACTTGACCCGGGCCGGGTACTTCGAGACCCCGGCGAACGCGACCGCGTCCTCCAGGACCTCCTCCATCGCGTCGTCGGGCTCGATCCTGCCCTTGGACTGCATCAGCTCCAGGAAGGTCTCCTGGATCTGCTGTGCCCGGGCCAGGTCCTTGCCGACCAGCAGCTCGTTCAGCACGGAGGCGCTCGCCTGGCTGATCGAGCAGCCCTGGCCCTCGTAGCTGACGTCGCTGATCGTCGTGCCGTCGTACTTCACGCGGAGCGTGATCTCGTCACCGCATGTCGGGTTGACGTGGTGGACCTCGGCGTCGCCATCCCGCAAGCCCCGCCCGTGCGGGTTCTTGTAGTGGTCCAGGATGACTTCCTGGTACATGGAGTCCAGCTTCATGCTCTTCGCTCGTCCCGTCAGCCGAAGAAGTTCCGTACGTGCTCCAGGCCGTCGACCAGTGCGTCGATCTCGGCCGGCGTGGAGTACAGATAGAACGACGCTCGCGTGGTCGCAGGAATTCCGTAGCGCAGGCAGACGGGGCGGGCGCAGTGGTGGCCGACCCGGACCGCGATGCCCTCCTCGTCGAGGACCTGGCCCACGTCGTGCGGGTGGATGTCGCCGAGCGCGAAGCTGATCGCCGCGCCGCGCTCCTCGGCCGTGGTGGGGCCGATGATGCGCAGGTCCGGCACCTCCAGCAGCCGCTTGACCGCGTACTCGGTCAGCGCGTGCTCGTGGGCGAGGATCTTGTCCATGCCGATCGAGTTGAGGTAGTCGATCGCCGCGCCCAGACCCACGGCCTGGGCGATCGGCGGCGTACCCGCCTCGAACTTGTGGGGCGCCGGGGCGTACGTGGAGGAGTGCATCGAGACGGTCTCGATCATCTCGCCGCCACCGAGGAACGGGGGCAGGTCCTCCAGCAGCTCCTGGCGGCCCCACAGGACGCCGATGCCGGTCGGACCGCACATCTTGTGGCCGGTGAAGGCCACGAAGTCGGCCTGGAGGGCCTGTACGTCCAGCGGCATGTGCGGCGCGGCCTGGGAGGCGTCGATGCACACGAGCGCGCCGACCTCCTGGGCGCGGCGCACGATCGCCTCGACCGGGTTCTGGGTGCCCAGGATGTTGGAGACCAGCACGAAGGAGACGATCTTCGTCTTCTCGGTGATGACCTCGTCGATGTTGGACAGGTCCAGGCGGCCGTCGTCGGTCAGGCCGAACCAGCGGAGCTTCGCGCCGGTGCGCTGCGCGAGCAGCTGCCACGGCACGATGTTGGAGTGGTGCTCCATCTCCGTGATGACGATCTCGGTCTCGTGGTCCACGCGGTAGGGCTCGTCGGCCCAGCCCAGCATGTTGGCCACGAGGTTGAGGGACTCCGAGGCGTTCTTGGTGAAGATCACCTCGTCACGGGAGGGCGCGTTGATGAACTCCGCGACCTTGTCCCGCGCTCCCTCGTACAGCGCCGTGGCCTCCTCGGCGAGGACGTGCACGCCACGGTGGACGTTGGCGTTGTGCTGCTCGTAGTACTCGTCGAGCACGTCGATGACCTGGCGCGGGGTCTGCGAGGTCGCGGCGTTGTCGAGGTAGACGAGCTTCTTGCCGTCGTGGATCACGCGGTCCAGGATCGGGAAGTCCTTGCGGATCGCCTCGGTGTCGAGGAGGCCCGGCAGCTGTGTCACGCGGATACGCCACCCTTCGTGTATGCCTCGTAGCCCTCGGCCTCCAGCTTGTCGGCCAGCTCGGGGCCGCCGGACTCGGCGATGCGGCCGGCCGCGAAGACGTGGACGTGGTCGGGCTTGATGTAGCGCAGGATGCGCGTGTAGTGCGTGATCAGCAGGGTGCCGACCTCACCGGTCTCGCGGACCCGGTTGACGCCCTCGGAGACGACGCGCAGGGCGTCGACGTCGAGGCCGGAGTCGGTCTCGTCGAGGATCGCCATCTTCGGCTTGAGCAGCTCCAGCTGGAGGATCTCGTGGCGCTTCTTCTCACCGCCGGAGAAGCCCTCGTTGACGTTGCGCTCGGCGAAGGCGGGGTCCATGTTGAGGCGCTGCATGGCCTCCTTGACCTCCTTCACCCAGGTGCGCAGCTTGGGGGCCTCGCCGCGCACGGCGGTGGCGGAGGTGCGCAGGAAGTTGGAGACGGAGACGCCGGGGACCTCGACCGGGTACTGCATGGCGAGGAAGAGGCCGGCGCGGGCGCGCTCGTCGACGGACATCTCCAGGACGTCCTCGCCGTCGAGGGTGACGGTGCCGCTGGTGATCGTGTACTTGGGGTGACCCGCGAGGGAGTAGGCGAGAGTCGACTTGCCGGAGCCGTTGGGGCCCATGATGGCGTGCGTCTCGCCCTGCTTCACGGTGAGGTCGACGCCCTTGAGGATCTCCTTCGTGGCGTTGTCGGCCTCGACGGTGACGTGCAGGTCTCGGATTTCAAGCGTTGCCATGGGTGCCTCAGGACTCCTGGGTGAGGGAGACGAGCACGTCGTCCCCTTCGATCTTTACGGGGTATACGGGGACGGGGCGCGTCGCCGGCAGACTGTCGGGCTTGCCCGAGCGGAGGTCGAAGCGCGAGCCGTGCAGCCAGCACTCGATGTGGCAGTCGTCGACCTCGCCCTCGGCGAGGGAGACGTTCGCGTGCGAGCAGATGTCGTGGATCGCGAAGACCTCGCCCTCGGTGCGCACGACGGAGATCGGCGTGCCGTCGAGTTCCACCCGCTTCGGGGTGTCCTCCTCCAGCTCGCCCGCTCCACAGACGCGTACGAAGGTCATGCGACCGACGCCTCCAGCTCCTCTTCGATCTTGGCGAGCAGGCGCTCCTCGATGTCCGGGACGCCGATCTGCTGGACCAGCTCGGCGAAGAAGCCGCGGACCACCAGGCGGCGGGCGTCGATCTCGGGGATGCCGCGCGCCATCAGGTAGAAGAGCTGCTCGTCGTCGAAGCGGCCGGTCGCGGAGGCGTGGCCGGCGCCGACGATCTCGCCGGTCTCGATCTCCAGGTTCGGCACGGAGTCGACCCGCGCGCCGTCCGTGAGGACGAGGTTGCGGTTCATCTCGTAGGTGTCGGTGCCCTCGGCCTTGGCCTCGATGAGCACGTCGCCGATCCAGACCGCGTGCGCGTCGTCGCCCTGGAGCGCGCCCTTGTAGACGACGTTGGACTTGCAGTGCGGGACGTTGTGGTCGACCAGGAGGCGGTGCTCCTGGTGCTGGCCCCGGTCGGTGAAGTAGAGGCCGAACAGCTCGGCCTCGCCGCCGGGACCGGCGTACTGCACGCGCGGGTGCAGGCGGACCACGTCGCCGCCGAAGGTGACGACGACCGACTTGAAGCTCGCGTCACGGCCGACGAGGGCGTTGTGCTGGCCCACGTGGACGGCCTTGGCGTCCCAGTCCTGGACGGAGACGACGGTGAGCTTGGCGCCGTCGCCGAGGACGTACTCGACGTTGGCGGCGAGCACCGCGTCACCGGTGTGGTCGATGACCACGACGGCCTCGGCGAAGGCGCCGAGCTCGATGACCTGGTGGGCGTAGGCCGTGCCGCCCTCGCCGTGCACGGCGATGCGGACGGGCTCGGTGAGGACCGTCTCCTTGGGGACGGTGATCACGCCGGCCTGCTCGAAGGCGGAGTACGCCTGGGCGGCGACGCGGTCCACGGGCTTGCCGGTGCGGCCGAGCCGTGCGTCGTCGCGGCCGACGGTCTCGACGGTGACGCCCTCGGGGGCCTCGACGGCGACCTTGACGCCCTCGCCGGTGGCGGTGGCGGTGCCGTCGTGCAGGCCGCGCAGCCGCTCCAGCGGGGTGAAGCGCCACTCCTCCTCGCGGCCGTGCGGGACCGGGAAGTCCGCCACGTCGAAGGACGGGGGCGCGCTCATGCGCGTGGCGACGGTCGAGTCGGCCTCGGCGGCCACCGCGATCGCACCGGCGGTCGTGGAACCGACCGGGATGTTCTGAGCCTCAGCCATGGCTGTCGTAGTGCTCGCTTTCCGTTACGTATGGGGCTGGATGGGAAGGCGGGGCGGCCTGCGGGCCGCCCCGCGGCCGGTGACTAGCCGACCGCGCCTTCCATCTGGAGCTCGATCAGCCGGTTGAGTTCGAGCGCGTACTCCATCGGCAGCTCCTTGGCGATCGGCTCGACGAAGCCGCGCACGATCATCGCCATCGCCTCGTCCTCGGAGAGGCCGCGGCTCATCAGGTAGAAGAGCTGGTCCTCGGAGACCTTGGAGACGGTCGCCTCGTGGCCCATGGACACGTCGTCCTCGCGGACGTCCACGTAGGGGTAGGTGTCCGAGCGGGAGATGGTGTCCACGAGCAGCGCGTCGCACAGCACGTTGGACTTGGCGCCCGGGGCGCCCTCGCCGATCTCGATCAGGCCGCGGTACGACGTACGGCCGCCGCCTCGCGCCACCGACTTGGAGACGATGTTGGAGGACGTGTTCGGGGCCATGTGGACCATCTTGGCGCCGGCGTCCTGGTGCTGGCCCTCGCCCGCGAAGGCGATGGACAGGGTCTCGCCCTTGGCGTGCTCGCCCATCAGGTAGACGGCCGGGTACTTCATCGTCACCTTGGAGCCGATGTTGCCGTCGATCCACTCCATGGTCGCGCCCTCGTACGCCACGGCGCGCTTGGTGACCAGGTTGTAGACGTTGTTCGACCAGTTCTGGATGGTCGTGTAGCGGCAGCGGGCGTTCTTCTTGACGATGATCTCGACCACCGCGGAGTGGAGCGAGTCCGACTTGTAGATCGGCGCCGTGCAGCCCTCGACGTAGTGCACGTAGGCACCCTCGTCGACGATGATCAGGGTCCGCTCGAACTGGCCCATGTTCTCCGTGTTGATGCGGAAGTAGGCCTGGAGCGGGATCTCGACGTGCACGCCCTTCGGCACGTAGATGAAGGAGCCGCCGGACCACACGGCGGTGTTCAGCGCGGCGAACTTGTTGTCACCGGCCGGGATGACGGTGCCGAAGTACTCCTTGAAGAGCTCCGGGTGCTCCTTCAGCGCCGTGTCGGTGTCGAGGAAGATGACGCCCTGCTCCTCCAGGTCCTCGCGGATCTGGTGGTAGACGACCTCGGACTCGTACTGGGCGGCGACACCGGCGACGAGGCGCTGCTTCTCGGCCTCCGGGATGCCCAGCTTGTCGTAGGTGTTCTTGATGTCCTCGGGCAGGTCCTCCCAGGACTCCGCCTGCTTCTCCGTGGAGCGCACGAAGTACTTGATGTTGTCGAAGTCGATGCCCGACAGGTCCGAGCCCCAGTTGGGCATGGGCTTCTTCTCGAAGAGCTTGAGGCCCTTGAGGCGGAGCTTGGTCATCCACTCCGGCTCGGACTTCTTGTCGGAGATGTCCCGGACCACGTCCTCGTCGATGCCGCGCCTGGCAGAGGCGCCGGCCGTGTCGGAGTCGGCCCAGCCGTACTCGTACTTGCCCAGGCCCTCGAGCTCAGGGTGAGCAGTCTCCGTGGGGAGAGTCATGCGGGGTTCCTCCCGGCCGTGCTGGCAGATGCGTTATCGGTGTTCGTGGCCGCGCGCGACGTGTCCGCCGCGTGCGAAGTCTTGGGGATGAAGGTGGTGCAGACCCCGTCGCCGTGCGCGATGGTCGCGAGCCGCTGCACATGCGTACCGAGCAGCTCGGCGAAAAATTCCGTCTCCGCCTCGCACAGCTGCGGGAACTGCTCGGCGACATGGGCGACCGGGCAGTGGTGCTGACACAGCTGCTCGCCCTGCTGGGGCCGGGGTGCGCTCCGCGCGGTAGCAGCGTACCCGTCCGCGCTCAGGGCCTTGGCCAGCGCTTCCGTGCGCATGTGCGGGGGCGCCGACTCGACCGCCTTGCGGTACGTGCCCGCCTGCCCGGCGATCCTGGCGCGGGCGAAGGCGGCGATCGCCTTCTCCCCGCCCTCCCGCTCGGCGATCCAGCGCAGGGCGTCCGCGGCCAGCTTGTCGTAGGACTGGTCGAAGGCGTCCCGGCCGCAGTCGGTGAGCGCGAAGACCTTGGCCGGCCGCCCGCGCGTGCGCGTGCCGTAGACCCGCTGCTCACGGGCTTCGACCACGTCGTCGGCGACCAGCGCGTCTAGGTGGCGCCGGACGGCGGCCTGGGTCAGGCCCAGACGCCCGGCGAGCTCGGCGACGGTCGACGGCCCGTGGTCCAGGATGGAGCGCGCGACGCGGTTGCGGGTGGACCGCTCACCGGTCGCGAGTTCCTCCTGCGGAGCCTCGCCAACGTTTTTCACAACGCCATTGTTGCGTAATTCCTCGGAGCCGGGCAAGCCGCGTCCGGACCGCCGGACGGTGCCCTGCGTCACTTAGGTATACCTAATCTGACCTGCGGAAACGATCATTGATCGATCAATCCGGTGGCGTCCGGGACCGGGCTGCGGGACACTCCCCGGCATGCCCGCACCCCCTCCCACCGGCCCACTCGTCACCCGCGGCACCATCGCCGCCGGGCTGCGCGAGCTGGGCGTGCGCAGCGACGACACGCTCCTCGTGCACTCCTCCCTCAGCTCCCTCGGATGGGTCTGCGGAGGGCCCGTCGCGGTCGTCCAGGGACTGCTCGATGCCCTCGGTCCGGACGGCACCCTGGTGGTGCCCACCCAGACCGGTGACCTGTCGGACCCGGCGTTGTGGCAGAACCCGCCGGTGCCGCGGGAGTGGTGGGACACCGTCCGCGCCGCGATGCCCGCCTACGACCCCCTGATCACGCCCTCGCGCGGGGTCGGCGTGATCCCCGAGACCGTGCGCACCTGGCCGGGCGCCCTGCGCAGCGCGCACCCCCAGACGTCCTTCGCCGCCGTCGGCCCGCGCGCCGCCGAGGTCGTCGCCGGGCACGCGACGGACTGCCGGCTGGGCGAACGGAGCCCGCTGGCGGCGCTGGAGCGGATGGGCGCCCGGGTGCTGCTGCTCGGCGCCGGCTTCGAGGCGTGCACCGGCTTCCACCTCGCCGAGTACCGGATTCCCTCCCCGCTGGTGGAGGTGGGGCGGCCGGGGCCGGTGGGGTGGGAGCGGGTGACGGAGGTGTCTATCACCTCGGACCGGTTCGACGAATTGGGGCACGACTTCGAACGGGACCGGCCCGTGGTGCGCGGGCGGGTCGGCGCGGCGGTGGTCCGGTTGTTCCCGCTCGCGGACGCGGTGGCCTACGCGGAGCGCTGGCTGCCGCTGCACCGGCCCCGGGAGTGAGCACGTCCCCCGGCCGTCACGGCCCGCGTCCCCGTGGGAGGGACTTCCCGCCACCCCCGCGCCCGGGCACTTCCCCGCCTACCTAGACTCGTGACCCATGCGAAGCGAGCCCGTGGTCCAGGTCCAGGCCCTGGTGAAGCGGTACGGCACGAAGACCGCGGTGGACGGCCTCGACCTGGTGGCCTGGGCGGGTGTCACCGCCGTACTCGGCCCCAACGGAGCCGGCAAGACGACCACGGTCGAGACCTGCGAGGGGTACCGGAGGCCGGACTCCGGCACGGTGCGCGTCCTGGGCCTCGACCCGGTACGGCAGGCAGGCGAGCTGCGGCCCCGGATCGGCGTGATGCTCCAGTCCGGCGGCGTCTACTCCGGCGCCCGCGCGGACGAGATGCTGCGCCACGTCGCGAAGCTGCACGCCCACCCGCTGGACGTCGACGCGCTGATCGAACGGCTCGGGCTCGGCTCGTGCGGCCGGACCACGTACCGCAGGCTCTCCGGCGGGCAGCAGCAGCGGCTCGCCCTCGCGATGGCCGTGGTCGGACGCCCGGAGCTGGTCTTCCTGGACGAGCCGACCGCCGGCCTGGACCCGCAGGCCCGCCGCGCGACCTGGGACCTCGTGCGGGACCTGCGCACCGACGGTGTGTCCGTCATCCTCACCACCCACCACATGGACGAGGCCGAGCAGCTCGCCGACGACGTCGCCGTCATCGACGCCGGCCGGGTCATCGCGCAGGGCTCCCCCGAGGAGCTGTGCCGCGGCGGCGCCGAGAACACGCTGCGCTTCACCGGCCGCCCCGGACTGGACGTCGCCTCGCTGCTCAAGGCCCTGCCCGCCGACTCCTCGGCCGCCGAGCTGACGCCGGGCTCCTACCGGGTCAACGGCAAGGTCGACCCGCAGCTCCTGGCGACCGTCACGTCCTGGTGCGCCCAGCACGGGGTGATGCCGGACCGGATCTCGGTGGAGCGGCACACCCTGGAGGACGTCTTCCTGGAACTCACGGGCAAGGAACTGCGCTCATGACGACGAGCACCGGTACGTACACGCCGAAGCCCGGGGCCGCGCCGCTCGGCCGCATGATCGCCGCCCAGGCCGCGCTCGAGACGAAGATGCTGCTGCGCAACGGCGAGCAGCTGCTGCTCACGGTGATCATCCCGACGCTGCTGCTGGTGCTGTTCAGCACCGTCGACATCGTCGACATCGTCGACACCGGGGACGGCGAGGCCGTCGACTTCCTCGCCCCCGGCGTCCTCGCGCTCGCGGTGCTCTCGACGGCCTTCACCGGGCAGGCCATCGCCACCGGCTTCGAGCGCCGGTACGGGGTGCTGAAGCGGCTGGCGGCGTCCCCGCTGCCGCGCTGGGGCCTGATGACCGCGAAGACGGTGTCCGTGCTGGTCACCGAGGTGCTCCAGATCGTCCTGCTGACCGTGATCGCCTTCGCGCTGGGCTGGTCGCCGCAGGGCAACCCGTTCGCCGTGCTGCTGCTCCTGATCCTCGGCACGGCCGCGTTCTCCGGGCTCGGGCTGCTCATGGCGGGCACGCTGAAGGCCGAGGCGACGCTGGCCGCCGCCAACCTGGTCTTCCTGCTGCTGCTCGTCGGCGGCGGGGTGATCGTGCCGCTGGACAGGTTCCCGGACGCGGCACAGAGCGTGCTGGGGCTGCTGCCGATCTCCGCCCTGTCGGACGGCCTGCGGGACGTCCTCCAGCACGGCGCCGCGATGCCCTGGGGCGACCTGGGCATCCTCGCCGCGTGGGGTGTCGTGGGAATCGCGGCCGCCGGGAAGTTCTTCCGCTGGGAGTAGGGACGCGATGCCTGGAACCGACCCTCGTGAAAGCGTGCACAAGCAGGCGCCTACGATGGACGGCGTGCCAAACGTGACCCGCGCCGACGCCGCAGCCGCCGTGCGCAACCCGCTCGCCTTCATCGCCGCACGCTGGACCCCGGATCCCCGGACGGTCCGGCGGGCGGCCCTCGTCGCACTCGTCATGTCGGTGGTCATCGTGGTCACCGGCGGCGCGGTACGCCTGACCGGCTCGGGCCTCGGCTGCCCGACCTGGCCCAAGTGCACCGACGACTCGCTGACCAACACCAGCGAGATGGGCATCCACGGCGTCATCGAGTTCGGCAACCGCATGCTGACCTACGTGCTGTGCGCGGCGGTCGGCTGGGCGATCATCGCCGCGCGCTCGCAGAAGCCGTTCCGGCGCAGCCTGACGCGGTTGGGCTGGGCACAGTTCTGGATCGTGATGGGCAACGCGATCCTCGGCGGCATCGTGGTCCTCGTCGGCCTCAACCCGTACACGGTCGCGGCGCACTTCCTGCTCTCCACCGCTCTGATCGCGGTCGCCACCGTGATGTGGCGGCGCACCGGGGAGGGCGACGCGGCGTCACGCCCCCTGGTCGGCAAGGCGATCCAGCAGCTGGTGTGGGTGCTGGTCGTCGTCTCCGTGCTGCTGATCGCCGTCGGCACCGTGGTGACCGGGGCGGGCCCGCACGCGGGCGACTCCAGCGAGGTCGAGCGGATGCCGGTCGACTGGGAGACGGTGAGCAAGGCGCACGCCGTGCTGGCGTGGGTCGTGGTGACGCTGACGTTCGCGCTGTGGTTCGTGCTGAAGGCGGTCGACGCGCCGAAGGGTCCGCTGGCCCGTACCCGCGACCTGTTCCTGGTGCTGCTGGCGCAGGGCGTCATCGGCTACGTGCAGTACTTCACCGACCTCCCCGAGGTCCTGGTCGGGCTGCACATGCTCGGTTCGTGCCTGGTGTGGATCGCGACCCTACGAGTGCTGCTGGCGCTGCGTGAGCGACCGCAGGAGACGGCCGACGTGCCCGGTCCCGCGGTGGAGACGACGCTCGCCAAGGCCTGAGCGGTTCACCCGGGTCTGAGCGGGGTCACGTTCCCCGCGAGGCCCGCCGGGGCCTGCTCCAACCCGTACACCCGCCCCGCGTTCCCCGCCGCGATCATCCCCGCCACCCGCTGCGCGTCCCCCAGGGACCACGCCCCCTCGGCCACCCAGGTGCCCAGCACCCGCCCCAGGGCCTCGCGGAACAGGCGGGCGGCGACCACGTGCAGCTCGGGCAGGCCCTGGGCGCCGCTGGAGAAAAGGATCTTGCCGAAGGGGGCCAGCTCCAGGATCTCCGCGAGGACCGTCGCCGCGCGGGCGCCGGTGCGCACCAGGGCGGCGCCCGAGTCGGCGTAGACGTGCGGGAAGACGCCGGCGAGGTGGGCGGCGTGGCGGTGGTACGGGTAGCCGTGCAGCAGGACCAGATCGGTGCCGAGGCCGGCGGTGGCCCGCACGAAGTCGGTGAGCAGGACCGGGTCGGTACGGTCGATCCGCAGGCCGGGCTCGCCGAGGCCGGCGTGCAGCTGGAGCGGCAGTCCGGAGGCGACGGCGATCCACAGCAGGTGCCTCAGCAGCACCGGGTCGCTCAGCTCCCCGCCGACCTCGCGTCCGCTCAGCCAGCGGGCGGCGGCACCGCGCACCTCCCCCGGCCCCGGTGGCTCGGGCGCCAGCGCCAGACCGTGCCGTACGCCCGCGACCGAGGTGAAGGCGACCGCGTGGGCGGCTGCGCCGTGCACGGCCTCGGCGAGGTTGGCGAGGAAGGACTCGACGGTGCCGGAGGTGTCGGCGACCTGCTCGGCCAGCAGCTCCAGGCGGACGATCTCGTGGGCGTCGGCGGCCGCGGCGGAGGCCAGCTCCTCGGGGCCGGTCAGGTCACCGGGCAGGCCCGCGTCGACCAGGTACGTCGTGATGCCGCTGCCGCGCAGCAGTCGGCGGTCGGCCTCCATCACGCCCAGCTCGCGGCGCCGGGCCAGGTAGCGGGCGGGCGGGCAGTGCGGCTCCAGACCGAGCAGGGGCGGGCACCAGCGGCGTACCGCGAAGCCGGTCTGCGTGTCGAAGAGGGTGGTGCCCGGGGCGGGCGGGCCCTCGGTGCGGGCCAGCTGGGCCTCGAAGGTGCCGAGGCCCAGCTCCGTTCTCAGGACGCCGTGGCAGTACTGGTCCACCAGGGACGGCGTTTCGATCATCCGGACTCCCCGCGGTCGGACCGTGCGCCGCACGGCTCGTACGCCGTGCGGCTTCTACGGTCCTAACGGGTGAACCCGGTCTCAGGTGTTGCTCGGGCCGCCGACCTGGATACCGGCCATGCGCGACCACTCGTAGCGCCCCGTCGTCACCTTGGCGGCGAACTCGCCGTCGAAGTCCTCGTGGACGGTGATCCCGGACTTCTCCACGGCCTTCAGCGCGCTGTCGTAGGTGCGTGCGACCAGATCGCCCCAGGCGCCGTCCGCGCCGACCAGCACGATGCGGGCGCCGCGTTCGCCGAGGTAGGCCACCTGGCCCTCGGCGCCGCCGTGCGCCTTGGAGAAGGCGTCGATGCGCCCGGCCAGCCGGGCCACCCGGCGCTCGGCCCAGCGGTCGGGCTTCGTCTCAACCTGCTGCGTGTCTGCCATGCACAGGATGCTACCGACGGGTAGATCGAACGGCGACGGGGGGGGCGTGGCCTTGGCCACGCACCCCGCCCGTCCGTCGAGACCTCAGCGCAGGAAGGGATCCACCGCGATCGCCAGGAAGAGCACCGACACATAGGTGATCGACCAGTGGAAGAGCCGCATCTCCTTGAGCTTGACGCCCGTCACCTCGGCCTTGGCCCGGTTCTGGAGACCGTGTGCCTCCCACAGCCACATGCCGCCGGCCAGGAGGGCGACCGCCGTGTAGAACCAGCCGGTGTAGCCGAGCGGCGTCAGCAGCAGGGACACGGCGACCATCACCCAGCTGTAGATGACGATCTGCCGGGCGACGACCTTGTTGGAGGCGATGACCGGGAGCATCGGCACGCCGACGCGCGCGTAGTCCTCCTTCACCTTCATGGACAGCGGCCAGTAGTGCGGCGGCGTCCAGAAGAACATCACCCCGAAGAGGATGATCGGCGCCCAGGACATCGAGTTCGTCACGGCCGACCAGCCGATGAGCACCGGCAGGCAGCCGGCGATGCCGCCCCAGACGATGTTCTGCGAGGTGCGCCGCTTGAGGATCATCGTGTAGACGACGTAGAAGAGGAGCGCGCCGAGCGAGAGCCAGGCCGACAGCCAGTTGACGGTGAGGCCGAACAGCAGCGTCGAGACGATCGCCAGGGTGATGCCGAAGGCGAGGCATTCGCGCGGGCTGACCATGCCGGTGACCAGCGGGCGCTGCGAGGTCCGGTCCATCAGCGCGTCGATGTCGCGGTCGATGTACATGTTCAGCGCATTGGCGCCGCCCGCGGAGAGGTAGCCGCCGACGCAGGTCAGCAGCACCAGCTTCAGATCGGGCACACCCTGCTCGGCGAGGAACATCACCGGAACGGTGGTGATCAGCAGAAGCTCGATGATCCGCGGCTTGGTCAGCGCCACGAACGCCTTGACACGGGCCCCGAACGGCCGGTGACTCGGGCTCTGGCTCGTCCCGATTACCCCCGCAGGACGGGATTCAACGGCCGTCACGCACACCCCTGACAGAGACATCCCAGCAAGCCTCCCCGTGTGAAGTGGCGGTAAAGGCTCGCGCGTACCACGCCACTTTAGACGTTGCCCTTACTTCGGCCTTCGCGGGGGTGGGGTCGTGTTGAGAAGGGCGCTCCGACGTGCGTTCGGGGAGTCGATTGAGCGGTCAGATGAGCGGCTCCGTATTCACTTGCCGAATGCGGTTTCGCCCGGTCGACAGGCGGATGCAGAAGACTCCCGGCAGTCTGGTTTCCAGCGGAAAAACGCACGTACTTACGGGGGTAGGCTCAACAACGGCCGGCCGACTCAGGACGCGCCGGCAGCCGGTGGGCGCCCACGTGCACCGGCATCCGACATGTGGAGAGGAGCCCTGACTCAGGGTGAGCACCAAGCCGACCACCACAGACCTCGAGTGGACCGAACTGGACCAGCGGGCCGTGGACACCGCCCGCGTCCTGGCCGCCGATGCCGTACAGAAGGTTGGCAACGGCCATCCGGGTACGGCGATGAGCCTGGCGCCCGCCGCCTACACCCTCTTCCAGAAGGTGATGCGGCACGACCCCGCCGACGCGAACTGGGTCGGACGCGACCGTTTCGTGCTGTCCGCCGGCCACTCGTCCCTGACCCTCTACACCCAGCTGTACCTGGCCGGCTTCGGCCTGGAGCTGGACGACCTGAAGTCCTTCAGGACGTGGGGCTCTAAGACCCCCGGTCACCCGGAGTACGGGCACACCACCGGCGTGGAGACCACGACCGGCCCCCTGGGCCAGGGCGTCGCCAACGCGGTGGGCATGGCGATGGCCGCCCGCTACGAGCGCGGCCTGTTCGACCCGGAGGCTCCCGAGGGCGAGTCGCCGTTCGACCACTACGTCTACTGCATCGCCGGTGACGGCTGCCTCCAGGAGGGCATCTCCGCCGAGGCGTCCTCCATGGCGGGCCACCAGAAGCTGGGCAACCTGGTCCTGCTGTGGGACGACAACCACATCTCGATCGAGGGCGACACCGAGACCGCCGTCTCCGAGGACACCTGCAAGCGGTACGAGGCGTACGGCTGGCACGTGCAGCGCGTCGCCCCGAAGCCGGACGGCGACCTGGACCCGAACGCGCTCTACGACGCGATCGAGGCGGCGAAGAAGGTCACCGACCGCCCCTCCTTCATCGCGATGCGCTCGATCATCGCCTGGCCCGCCCCGAACGCGCAGAACACCGAGGCCGCCCACGGCTCGGCGCTCGGCGACGAAGAGGTCGCCGCGACCAAGCGGGTCATGGGCTTCGACCCGGAGAAGACCTTCGAGGTCTCCGACGAGGTCATCGGGCACACCCGCAAGGCGCTGGAGAAGGGCCAGGCGGCCCGCGCGGTGTGGGAGAAGTCCTTCCAGCAGTGGCGGGACAACAACCCGGAGCGCGCCGCCGAGTACGACCGCGTCGCGAAGGGTGAGCTGCCGGGGGGCTGGGAGGAGAAGATCCCGGTCTTCGAGACCGGCAAGGGTGTCGCCACCCGCGCCGCGTCCGGCAAGGTGCTCCAGGCGCTCGGCGCGGTCATCCCCGAGCTGTGGGGCGGCTCGGCCGACCTGGCGGGCTCGAACAACACGACGATCGACAAGACGTCGTCCTTCCTCCCGGCGGGCAACCCGCTGCCGGAGGCCGACCCGTACGGCCGCACCATCCACTTCGGCATCCGCGAGCACGCGATGGCCGCGGAGATGAACGGCATCGCCCTGCACGGGAACACCCGCATCTACGGCGGAACGTTCCTGGTCTTCTCCGACTACATGCGCAACGCCGTCCGTCTGTCTGCGCTGATGCACCTGCCGGTGACGTACGTGTGGACGCACGACTCCATCGGCCTCGGCGAGGACGGCCCGACCCACCAGCCGGTCGAGCACCTGGCCTCGCTGCGCGCCATCCCGGGCCTGAACGTGGTCCGCCCGGCCGACGCCAACGAGACGGCCATCGCCTGGCGCGAGATCCTCAAGCGCTGGACGAAGGAGTACGGCAAGGGCCAGCCGCACGGTCTGGCGCTGACCCGCCAGGGCGTGCCGACGTACGAGCCGAACGAGGACGCGGCCAAGGGCGGCTACGTCCTGTTCGAGGCCGAGGGCGGCGAGCCGCAGGTGGTGCTGATCGCCACCGGTTCCGAGGTGCACGTGGCCGTCGAGGCCCGCGAGGCGCTCCAGGCCGACGGTGTGCCGACGCGTGTCGTGTCGATGCCGTCCGTCGAGTGGTTCGAGCAGCAGGACCAGGGGTACCGGGACAGCGTCCTGCCCCCGTCCGTGAAGGCCCGCGTCGCGGTGGAGGCCGGGATCGGTCTGACCTGGCACAAGTACGTGGGGGACGCCGGCCGCATCGTTTCCCTGGAGCACTTCGGTGCTTCGGCGGACGGCAAGGTGCTCTTCCAGGAGTACGGCTTCACTGCCGAGAACGTGGCCGCCGCAGCCCGGGAATCGATCGCCGCAGCCCAGCGCTGACGCTCACACACGACACGTAGGAGATGCATTTTCCATGACAGACGCACTCAAGCGCCTCTCGGATGAAGGCGTCGCGATCTGGCTGGACGACCTGTCGCGCAAGCGGATCACGTCCGGCAACCTCGCCGAGCTGATCGACCAGCAGCACGTCGTGGGCGTCACCACCAACCCGTCGATCTTCCAGAAGGCGATCTCCCAGGGCGACGGCTACGACCAGCAGCTCTCCGACCTGGCCTTCCGCAAGGTCACGGTCGAAGAGGCCATCCGGATGATCACCACGGCGGACGTCCGCGACGCCGCCGACATCCTGCGCCCGGTGTTCGACAACACCGGCGGCAAGGACGGCCGGGTCTCCATCGAGGTCGACCCGCGCCTGGCGCACAACACCAAGGCGACGGTCGCCGAGGCCAAGCAGCTCGCCTGGCTGGTGGACCGGCCCAACACGCTGATCAAGATCCCGGCGACCGAGGCCGGCATCCCGGCGATCGCCGAGACCATCGGCCTGGGCATCAGCGTCAACGTCACGCTGATCTTCTCGCTGGAGCGCTACCGCAAGGTCATGGACGCCTTCCTGACCGGCCTGGAGAAGGCCAAGGAGCGCGGCCTGGACCTCTCCCAGATCCACTCGGTGGCGTCCTTCTTCGTGTCCCGCGTGGACACCGAGATCGACAAGCGGATCGACGCGCTCGGCACCGACGAGGCCAAGGCGCTGCGCGGCAAGGCCGCCGTCGCCAACGCCCGGCTCGCCTACCAGGCGTACGAGGAGGTCTTCTCCTCCGACCGCTGGGCCGCCCTGGAGAAGGCCGGCGCCAACAAGCAGCGTCCGCTGTGGGCGTCGACCGGCGTCAAGGACAAGGCGTACAGCGACACCATGTACGTCACCGACCTGGTCGCGCCCAACACGGTGAACACGATGCCGGAGGCGACGCTGTTCGCCACCGAGGACCACGGCGAGATCACCGGCGACACCGTCGCGGGCACCTACGAGCAGGCGCGCGCCGACCTCGACGCGGTCGAGAAGCTGGGGATCTCCTACGACGAGGTGGTCCAGCTCCTCGAGAAGGAGGGCGTCGAGAAGTTCGAGGACTCCTGGAACGACCTGCTGAAGTCGACGGAGGCCGAACTCAAGCGCCTCGCTCCCTCGGAGGGCTAGAAATTGTCAAGCAGCAATCCGCTGCGTGACCCCGCAGACCGACGGCTCCCGCGCATCGCGGGGCCGTCGGGTCTGGTCATTTTCGGCGTCACCGGCGACCTCTCCCGCAAGAAGCTCATGCCCGCCGTGTACGACCTCGCCAACCGTGGTCTGCTGCCGCCGGGCTTCTCTCTTGTCGGCTTCGCCCGCCGCGACTGGGAGCACGAGGACTTCGCCCAGGTCGTGCACGACGCCGTCAAGGAGCACTCGCGCACGCCGTTCCGCGAGGAGGTCTGGCAGCAGCTCATCCAGGGGATGCGCTTCGTCCAGGGCACCTTCGACGACGACGACGCGTTCGAGCGGCTGCGCGCCACCATCGACGACCTGGACAAGGCGCAGGGCACGGGCGGCAACTTCGCCTTCTACCTGTCGGTGCCGCCGAAGTCCTTCCCGGTGGTCATCCAGCAGCTGAAGAAGCACCGGCTGGCCGACCAGTCGAGCGGTTCCTGGCGCCGCGCGGTGATCGAGAAGCCGTTCGGCCACGACCTGAAGTCGGCCGAGGAACTGAACGCGATCGTCCACGAGGTCTTCGCCCCGGACCAGGTCTTCCGCATCGACCACTACCTGGGCAAGGAGACCGTCCAGAACATCCTGGCGCTGCGCTTCGCCAACACGATGTTCGAGCCGATCTGGAACCGGTCCTACGTGGACCACGTGCAGATCACCATGGCCGAGGACATCGGTATCGGCGGCCGGGCCGGCTACTACGACGGCATCGGCGCCGCCCGCGACGTCATCCAGAACCACCTGCTCCAGCTCCTGGCGCTGACCGCGATGGAGGAGCCGGCCTCCTTCGACGCGGACGCGCTGGCCGCCGAGAAGACCAAGGTGCTCGGCGCGGTCCGCCTGCCGAAGGACCTGGGTCGCGACACCGTGCACGCCCAGTACGCGGCGGGCTGGCAGGGCGGCGCGAAGGTCATCGGCTACCTCGAAGAGGACGGCATCGACGCGAAGTCGAAGACCGACACCTACGCCGCGATCAAGGTCGGCATCGACAACCGCCGCTGGGCGGGCGTCCCCTTCTACCTGCGCACCGGCAAGCGCCTGGGCCGCCGCGTCACCGAGATCGCGGTCGTGTTCCAGCGGGCCCCGCACTCCCCCTTCGACACGACGGCCACCGAGGAGCTGGGCTCGAACGCGATCGTCATCCGCGTCCAGCCCGACGAGGGCGTCACCGTCCGCTTCGGCTCCAAGGTGCCGGGCACGTCGATGGAGATCCGGGACGTGTCCATGGACTTCGCGTACGGCGAGTCCTTCACGGAGTCCAGCCCGGAGGCGTACGAGCGCCTGATCCTGGACGTCCTCCTGGGCGACGCGAACCTCTTCCCGCGCACCGAGGAGGTCGAGCTGTCCTGGAAGATCCTCGACCCGATCGAGGAGTACTGGGACAAGCACTGCGTCCCGGCCCAGTACCCGGCCGGCACCTGGGGCCCCGTCGAGGCGGACGAAATGCTCGAGCGAGACGGACGGAGCTGGCGCCGGCCATGAAGACAGACCTCACGGACACCACGGCCAGCAAGATCAACAAGGCGCTGGTGCTGGGCCGCCGGGCGATCGGCACGCCGGCCATCGGCATGGTGCTCACGCTGGTCATCGTCACCGACGAGGAGAACGCCTACGACGCGTTGAAGGCCGCGAGCGACGCCGCGCACGAGCACCCCTCGCGCACGCTCGTCGTCATCAAGCGCGTCTCCCGCTCCCCCCGGGACCGCACGAAGTCCCGCCTGGACGCGGAGGTCCGCCTCGGCGCCGACGCGGGCACCGGCGAGACGATCGTGCTGCGGCTGTACGGCGACGTGGTCGACCACGCCCAGTCGGTCGTCCTGCCGCTGCTGCTGCCGGACGCGCCGGTCGTGGTGTGGTGGCCGGTGAACGCGCCGCTGGACCCGGCCGGGGACCCGCTGGGTGCCCTGGCCCAGCGCAGGGTCACCGACACGTACGCCTGCGAGGAGCCGATCCGGGAGCTGGCGGCCCGCGCGGAGGCGTACGCGCCGGGCGACACGGACCTGTCCTGGACCCGCATCACGCCGTGGCGCTCGATGCTGGCGGCGGCCTTGGACCAGGTCGACTGCCAGGTGCAGTCGGTCGAGGTGGAGGGCGAGGAGTACAACCCGAGTTGCGAGCTGCTGGCGATGTGGCTTGCGGACCGGCTGGACGTGCCGGTGCAGCGCACCGCGTCCGAGGGGCCCGGTCTGACCGCCGTGCGCATGGACACGGACTGCGGCCCGGTGGTCCTGGACCGGGCCGACGGTTCGCTCGCGACGCTGTCCATCAAGGGGCAGCCGTCTCGGGCGGTGGCGCTGAAGCGGCGCGAGACGGCCGAGCTGATCGCGGAGGAGCTGCGGCGCCTGGACCCGGACGACACGTACGCGTCGGCGCTGCGGTACGGGGTGAACCGGTTGAACGCGCCGGGCACCCCGACCAAAGGGGACTCCGGCGACGGTGACGGGGCGGTCGCCGTCCCCGCTCCCGTCGAGACGGCCGCGAAAGCTCCCGCGAAGGAAGCGGCGCGGGAGAAGGCACCGGTGAAGAAGGCGGCGGCGAAGTGAGTACTCCCCAACTGGTCGTGCACCGCGACAAGGAGCTGATGGCCGAGGCCGCGGCGGCACGGCTGATCACGAGGATCGTGGACGCGCAGGCATCCCGGGGCTCGGCGTCGGTGGTCCTCACCGGCGGCCGCAACGGCAACGGCCTGCTGACCGCGATCGCGGGCTCCCCGGCCCGGGATGCCATCGACTGGAGCCGCATCGACCTGTGGTGGGGCGACGAGCGCTACCTGCCGGAGGGCGACCCGGAGCGCAACGTCACCCAGGCGCGGGAAGCCCTGCTGGACTCGGTGCCGCTGGACCCGAAGCGGGTGCACGCGATGCCGGCGTCGGACGGCCCGCACGGCTCCGACGTGGAGGCGGCGGCCGCCGCGTACGCGCGGGAACTGGCCGAGGCCTCGGTGCCCGAGAACCACGCGTCGGTCCCGTCCTTCGACGTCCTCCTCCTGGGCGTCGGCCCGGACACCCACGTGGCGTCCCTTTTCCCGGAGCACCCGGGCGTACGGGAGACGGACCGCACGGTCATCGGCGTCCACGGCTCCCCCAAGCCCCCGCCCACCCGCGTCTCCCTCACCCTCCCCGCCATCCGCACCGCCCGCGAGGTGTGGCTGCTGGCGGCGGGCGAGGACAAGGCGAACGCGGTCGCGATGGCCCTCTCGGGCGCGGGCGAGATCCAGGCCCCGGCGGCGGGGGCGCGGGGACGGTCCCGCACCCTGTGGCTCCTGGACACGGCGGCGGCATCACAGTTGCCGAGATCCCTCTACCCACCGGCGTCGGCCTGACCCAGCCCGTCCGGCGTTCGAGGACGAGGCCGTCAAGGCCGAAAGCGGGGGTCTGGGGGCGCAGCCCCCAGGGACGGGAACGGGAAGGGGCGGCGGGGGCGAAACCCTCCCCGCCGCCCCACCCCCAGCCGTCACTTCACGGACCCCGCCATGACCCCCTGCACAAAGTGCCGCTGGAACGCGAAGAACACCACCACCGGCACCACCAGCGACAGGAACGCCCCCGGCGCCAGCACGTCGATGTTGCTGCCGAACTGCCGGATCTGCGACTGGAGCTCCACCGTCAGCGGCTGTGACGAGCTGTCCGCGAACAGCAGCGCGACCAGCATGTCGTTCCACACCCACAGGAACTGGAAGATGGCGAGGCTGGCGATGGCCGGTTTCCCCACCGGCAGCACCAGCCGCGTGAAGATCCGCCACTCGTTGCCGCCGTCCATCCGCGCGGCCTCCAGCATCTCCTTGGGCATCTCGGCGAAGTAGTTCCGCAGCAGGAACACGGCGAACGGCAGCCCGTACGCGACGTGGAAGAGCACGACACCCGGGATGGTCCCGAACAGCCCCAGCTGCCCGAAGAGCTTGGCGACCGGCAGCAGTCCGATCTGCACGGGCACCACCAGCAGCGCGACTACCACCAGGAAGACGGCCTCGCGCCCCGGGAAGTCCAGCCAGGCGAAGGCGTACCCGGCGAGCGCCCCGACGACCACGACGAGCACGGTCGTCGGCACGGAGATCAGCACCGTGTTCCAGAAGGCCTGGGTGATGCCCGAGTTGCCGAGCAGCGCCGAGTAGTTGTCGAGGGAGAGCTGCCCCGGGCTGGCCAGCGCCGTCCACCAGCCGCCCTTCGCCGTGTCCTCGGAGGACCGCAGCGAGGACAGGAACAGCCCGGCCAGCGGCGTCATCCACACCAGCCCGACGAGCACGAGGAAGGCCTGGACGATCCCGTTGCCCAGATACCGCCGGACGGCGTTCATCGCTGACTCCTCATCGCTGACTCCTCTTGAAGCGGCGGACGTTGAAGACCATGGCCGGGACGACGAGCAGCAGGAGCAGCACACCCAGCGCGCTGCCGAGCCCCTGGTTGTTGCCGCCGCCGAACGACACCAGCCACATCTGCGTCGCGAGCACCGTCGCGTCCTCCTGCACGGGGCCGGGCGCGATGATGTAGACGAGGTCGAAGACCTTCATCACGTTGATCACGAGGGTGATGAACACGACCGTGAGCACCGGGGCCAGCAGCGGCACGGTGATCCGCCGGAAGATCTGCCACTCGTTCGCGCCGTCCATCCGCGCCGCCTCCAGCGCGTCGCGCGGCAGCGAGGACAGCCCGGCGCCGATCAGCACCATCGCGAACCCGGTCCAGATCCACAGGTACGCGCCGATGATCGCGGGCGTGACCAGCGCGGGTCCGAGCCAGGAGACGCCCTCGTAGGGCGGGGCGAAGTTCGAGGCGGGGAGCCGGACGGTGTACGACCCTTCCGCCAGCTCCTCGAAGCCGAAGGAGCCGTCGTCCCCGGTGGTCGTGGTCGCGACCGTACGGCCGTCGCGCACCGCCTCGACGGTCATCTCGGGCAGCCCGCGCTCGCTCCGGTCGACCCGGCCCTGCTCCCCTCCTCCGCCGGGCGTGAAGTCCAGGTAGACGACGCCGCGCACCTCGTCGGCGGCGGCGTCCCGTCCCGCCGCCCCGTACGCGGTCCTCGCGCCGGACGGGAGGTCGTCGGGCCCGACCCCGACCAGTCCGAGCGCCACCGTGTCGCCGGGTGACACGGCCGCACCGGTCCGGTACGAGCCGTCGGCCCCCTTGACCAGGCCGCCGTCCTGGCCCTCCCGGGCCCGGGCGGTCGGGTAGGACGACGTGCCGGTGAAGGCGTCGTGCACCCCGGTCACGGCGGCGTTGAGGACGCCCTTGTCCGGGTCGTGGTCGTAGGCGAGCCGGAAGATGATGCCGGCGGCGAGGAAGGAGACCGCCATCGGCATGAAGAGGAGCAGCTTGAAGGCGGTGGCCCAGCGGACCTTCTCGACCAGGACGGCGAGGATCAGGCCGAGGCCGGTGAGCAGGGTGGGCGCGACGACGACCCAGATCGCCGTGTTGCGGATGGCCTTGAGGGTGGCCGGGTCGCGGAACATCTCGGTGTAGTTGTCGCCGCCCACGAAGCGCGTCCCGGAGGCGTCGAAGAAGCTGCGGCCCACGGAGAACAGCACGGGGTAGACGACGAGGGCGCCCAGCAGGAGCAGCGCGGGCAGGACGAAGAGCAGCGCGACGGCCGCCCGGCGCCGCCGGGGGCGCCGTACGGGCGCCGGGCCGGGGGCCGTGGGCGGGCTCGCCTCTTTCACCAGGGTGGAGGTCATGGCCGGTCAGCCCTTGTATGCCTTGGCCGCCGCGGCCTCCAGCTCGGCGGCGGTCGCCTTCGGGTCGGAGGGGTCGCGCAGGAAGTCCTGGAGGATCTTCCACTCGCCCGTGCCCTTGGTGCCGCCGAACGCCGCGGGTGCCTGGTCGGACATGTCGAAGCGGACCGAGTTCCCGGCGCCGACGAGGGACTCGGCGGTGGCCCGGGTGACGTCGTCGCCGTAGGAGGCGGGGTCGAGGTTCTTGTTCGGGGAGAGGAAACCGCCCGCCTCGGCCCACACGGCCGCGGCCTCGGGCGTCGCGAGGTACTCCAGGAGCGCCATGCCGGCCTCGGAGTTCTTGCCGTCCTCGAGGACGACGGCCGCGTCACCGCCGCTGACCACCGGTGCCTCACCGCCGTCGACCGCGGGGAACGGGAAGAAGTTCGCGTCCTTGCCGATCTCCTTGCCGAACTGGTCCTTGGCGACCCCGGCGACGAAGTCGCCCTCGTAGACCATGCCGGCCTCGGGCTTCGGGCCGAAGACCTTCTCCACGGAGCCCGGGAAGTCGGTGTTCAGGGCGCCCTTCCGGCCGCCCTCGACGAGCTGCTCGTCCTTGAAGAGCTTGCCGAGGGTGGTGAGCGCGTCGACCACGCTGGCGTCGGTCCACTTCAGTTCGTGGGCGGCGAGCGCGTCGTACTTCTCGGGTCCGGCCTGGGAGAGGTAGACGTTCTCGAACCAGTCGGTCAGCGTCCAGCCGTCCTGCCCGGCGACCGAGAAGGCGGCGAGCCCGGAGTCGGAGACGGTCCGCCCGGCCTCCAGCATCTCGTCGTACGTCTTCGGCGGCTCGACCCCGGCCTGGGCGAGGGCGTCGGGGCTGTACCAGACGGTCGACTTGTGGGCGGCCTTGAAGTAGAGGCCGTAGAGGGTGTCGTCGACGGTCCCGTACGTCTTCCAGACGTCCGCGAAGTTGGTGTCGACGGACTTCTGGGCCGTCTTGGACAGCGGCTTCAGCCAGCCGTTGCCGGCGAACTGCTTGAGGACGCCGACCTGCGGGACCATCACGACGTCGGGGGCGTTGCCGCCCTCGATCTTGCTGCCGACGACGGTGGAGACGTTGTCGCCGGTGGAGACGAAGGAGGTCTCGGCGCCGGTCTTCTCGGTGAAGGCGTCGAGCACCTTCTGGAAGTTCTCCTGCTCGGTGCCGGACCAGACGCCGGCCACGGTGACCGACTGTCCGCTGAGCGCCTTGTCGCCGCCGCCGGCCGTGACGGGTCCCGAGCCGCCGCAGGCGGTGGCGCCGAGGGCGAGGACGAGGGCGGTGCAGCCGGTGAGCAGGGAGGTACGTCGTCGCATCATCGTTGATGTCCCTTCGATGGGTCGGGTGGAGCGAGGTCAGAGTCCGGCGATCCACCAGGCGGCGGTGGAGCCGGGCAGGACGCCGGGCGGGCAGGGGCCGCTGGTCAGGAGCGGGGTGCCGGGTACCGGCGCGGGCGTGGGGGCGGTGCCGAAGTTGACGGCGCAGACCAGGCCGTCGCCACGGACGAAGGCCAGGACGCCGGGCGGGGTGTCCAGCCAGCGCAGGGTGCCTTCGCCCAACTGAGGCAGTTCGGAGCGCAGTTGCAGGCCGTCGCGGTACAGGTGCCAGAAGGAGCGGGTGTCGGCGAGGGCGCGGTCGGTGGCGTACTCGGCGAAGTACTCCGGCTGCGGCAGCCAGGGTTTGGCGGTCCCGTCGCCGGAGGTGAAGCCGAACGGGGACGCCTGGCCCGACCAGGGCAGCGGCACCCGGCAGCCGTCGCGGACGCGGGCGCGGCTGCCGGTGCGGTGGAAGATCGGGTCGGTGAGCACGTCGTCGGGCAGGTCGACGACCTCGGGCAGGCCCAGTTCCTCGCCCTGGTAGATGTACGCGGCACCGGGCAGCGCCAGCATCAGCAGCGCGGCGGCGCGGGCGCGGGCGGTGCCGAGGCCGCTGCCGTCGGTGGCGGGTTCGCCGTAGCGGGTGACGGTGCGGACCTGGTCGTGGTTGTTGAGGACCCAGGTGACCGTGGAGCCGGTGCCGGCGATGTCCTGCATCGCCTCGGAGATGACCTTGCGGAAGGCGTCGGGGTCCCAGGGTGCGCCGAGCAGGTCGAAGAAGAAGGCCTGGTGGAGTTCGTCGGGGCGGACGTAGCGGGCGTGTTCACGGGCGCTGGGGACCGAGACCTCGCCGACGAGGAGGCGTTCGCGGCCGTCGCGGGCGGTGTACTCCTCGCAGACCGCGCGCCAGTGCCGCCACACGTCGTGCACCTCGGGCTGGTTCCAGGCGAGCGGGTTGACCGAGTCGCGGGTGCGGGCGTCGGCCTCCGGGTCCGGGGAGTCGGGCAGGTCGGGGTGCTTGTAGAGGCCGGCGGCGACGTCGATGCGGAAGCCGTCGACGCCCCGGTCCAGCCAGAAGCGGAGTATCCCGTCGAACTCGGCGGCGACCTCGGGGGTGCGCCAGTTCCAGTCCGGCTGCTCGGGCGTGAACATGTGCAGGTACCACTGGCCGGGGCGGCCGTCGGGCTCCGTCACACGGGTCCAGGCGGGGCCGCCGAACATGGCGTGCCAGTTGTTGGGCGGCTCGTCCCCGTCCGGTCCGCGGCCGTCGGCGAAGTGGAAGCGGGCGCGGGCCGGGCTGCCGGGCGGGGAGGCCAGGGCCTCGCGGAACCACGGGTGCTCGCTGGAGCAGTGGTTGGGGACGATGTCCAGCAGGATTCGGATGCCGAGGCGCCGGGCCGCGGCGACCAGCGCGTCGAACTCGTCGAGGTCGCCGAAGAGCGGGTCGACACCGCGGTAGTCGGCGACGTCGTAGCCGTGGTCGTGCTGCGGTGACGGGTAGAAGGGGCTCAGCCAGATCCCGTCCACGCCGAGTTTGCGCAGGTACGGCAGTCCGGCCCGGACGCCGGCGAGGTCGCCGACTCCGTCGCCGGTGCTGTCGAGGAAGCTGCGGACGTAGACCTGGTAGATCACCGCGTCACGCCACCAGTGGTGCCTGTTCACCCCGGGAACCTGTCTCTAGAGGGGGTCGCTGTTATGCATGCATGTTAGGTAGCGGTGACGCGCGGGTGTCAACGAATGGAACGAAGACTACTGAGCAGTTGGGGGTTCATGTCCTGACTTTTCACCGCACCACGGGCGCAGATGAGACGTCGGCGTTACCTAACGCGTAACCAGGAGACGTGCTAGGAGATCGCGTCCAGCTCGCGCGCCAGCCGCCGCACCGCCGCCTCGGGCGTCTGCCGTCCGGTCATCGCGTCGCGCACGACCGCCTGCACGGCCAGGCTGACCTGGTCGTAGCGCGGGCTCTTGGGCCGCGGGGCGGCGGCGAGCACGCTCTCGCGCAGGGTCGGCAGGTAGGGGAACGCCTCGACGAGCGCGGGGTCCTCGTACAGGTCGGCCCGTACGGGCGGCAGCGCCCCGCGCGTGAGGACCTGGCGCTGGACGCGCTCGCTGGTGAGGTACGCGATGAGGCGCGCGGCGGAGTCGGGGTGCCGGGCGTGGGCACCCACGGCCAGGTTGGAACCGCCGAGGACACTGGTCCCGGGTCCGTGGGGGCCCGGCAGCGGTACGGCGCCGACCTTCCCGGCGACCTCGGAGTCCGGGGCCGAGGCACTGACGTAGGCGTAGGGCCAGTTGCGCAGGAAGAGCAGGCGGCCGTCCTGGAAGGCCCGCTTGGACTCCTCCTCCTTGTAGGTCAGCGCGTTCTCCGGTATCCAGCCCTCGCGCACCCCGCGCGCCAGGAATCCGATTCCCTCGCGGGCCGCCGCCGAGTCCACGGTGACGCGTGCGCCCTCGTCGCCGAGGATGCTGCCGCCGGCCGAGTAGACGGCCTCGGCGGCGTTCACGGTCAGGCCCTCGTAGGGCAGGAACTGTCCGGCGTAGCCGTCCAGTCCGTGCTTCGGGGCGATGGTCTCGGCGTACCGCTCCAGCTCCGCCCAGGTGCGCGGCGGCGGGACGCCCTCGGCGGCCAGGACGTCCTTGCGGTACAGGAGCAGGCCGGCGTTGGTGACGTAGGGGACGGCGTACAGCCGCCCGTCGTAGGTCGCCGTGTCGACGACCGGCGGCAGGAAGGCACCGAGCGGGAAGCGGTCGCGGGGCAGCGGGCGTATCCAGTCGGCGGCGGCGAACTCGGAGGTCCAGTTGACGTCGATGTTGAGGACGTCGAAGCGGTGCCGTCCGCCGTCGCGCAGGTCGGTGGCCATCTGTGCGCGGGTCTCGTCGGCGGAGTCGGGCAGTTCGACGAGGGTGACCCACTCGTCGGGGTGGGCGCGGTTCCAGCCCTCCAGCAGCGGGCCGAGGTAGCCGGTGAGGTCGCCCGCGGTGGCCAGGGTGAGCGGCCCATGGCCGCTCGCGGCACCCTCATCGGCGCGGGCACCGGAGGCGGCGTACCCGGTCAGGACGACGACGAGGACGAGGAGGCCCCTACCGGCGGCGTGGATCCACCGCATAGGTTCCTCCCTGTACACCCTCGTACACCGGGCCCGTTCGTCCGCACCGGCACCGGGCGTCCTCGTCCCGGGTCAGAGGCCATGTATACCTGTTAGGTATGCGCGATACTAGGGCCTGGAGCACATCCGGGGACTCGAACAGAAGCGGGAGGACGGCTGAGTGCGCCTGCACCTCCTGGCTCTCCTGGCCCGCGGTCCGGCCCACGGCTACGAGCTGAAGCAGGACCTTGAGCAACTGCTGGGCTCCGCGTACCCTCAGCCGAACGTCGGCCAGATCTACGTCACCCTCGGCCGTCTCGAGAAGACGGGGCTGATCGAGGGCGAGGACATCGAGCAGTCGAGCCGGCCCAACAAGAAGGTCTACCACCTCACCGACGCCGGGCGCGAGGAGCTGCGGGCCTGGTACGAGGAGACGGCGGACGAGCCGCGGGTGCGGGACGAGTTCTTCATGAAGCTCGCCCTGGCTCCGCAGACCGGGCTCGCCGACCAGATCGCCCTGATCAACAAGCAGCGGCGCCAGTACCTGAACACGATGCGTCAGCTGTCGAAGCTGGCCGCCGCCGAAGACCGCGACAACCGCATCGCCCACCTCCTCATCGAGGGCGCGATGCTGCACCTCCAGGCCGACCTCGACTGGCTGGAACGGTGCCAGGAAGAGCTGGAGGAGCTGGAGTGAGCGCTGGGGCGAGTGCGGACCCCGCTCCGGTGCTGCGCGCCGAGGGCCTGGTCAAGACGCACCACGGCGAGGGCGCACCGGCGCACGCCGTGCGCGGGGTCGACCTGTGCGTGCGGCGGGGCGAGTTCGTGGCGATCACCGGGCCGTCCGGCGCGGGCAAGTCGACGCTGCTGCATCTGCTCGGCGGGCTCCAGCGGCCGGACGCCGGCAGCGTCTGGCTGGACGGGAAGTGCACCGACGCGTACAGCGAGGCGCGCTGGGCCGTCGCGCGCAGGAAGCACATCGGGATCGTCTTCCAGTTCTTCAACCTGGTCTCCGACCTGTCCGTCGCGGACAACGTCGAGCTGCCCGCCCTGCTCGCCGGGGTGCCGCCGAAGCGGGCGCGCGCCGAGCGGGAGGAGCTGCTGGCCGAGCTGGGGCTGGTGGGCAAGGAGCGCAGCATGCCCGGAGAGCTGTCCGGCGGCGAGCAGCAGCGGGTGGCGCTCGCCCGGGCCCTGGTCAACCATCCGCCGGTGCTGCTCGCGGACGAGCCCGCGGGCAGCCTGGACAGCAAGGGCACCCGCGAGGTGATGCGGCTGCTGTCCCGCTTCCACCGGCGCGGCCAGACGATCCTGCTGGTCACCCACGACGCGCGGCTCGCGAGCGCCGCCGACCGGGTGATCAGCTTCTTCGACGGACGGATAGCCGACGACGCCGAACTCGACGCCGGTGCGCCACCGCGCCGCCCGGGGGCGTCCGCCGTACTGGAGCTCAAGGACTGACATGCGGGCGTACGACCACCGCGCGCACCGCGCACCGGAGGGCTGAGGCCCGTGCGAGCCACTCTGCGCTGGGCCCACTCCGATCTGCGCACGCACCGGGGCGAGGCGCTGTTCCTCGTCCTCGCCACCGCCGGGATCGTCGCGTCGCTGCTGCTGGCCACGGCCCTGTTCGGGTACGCGACCAACCCCTGGCAGCGGGTCTTCACGCAGGCCCGCGGCGCGCACGTCTGGCTGCACACCGACCGCGCCGCCGACACCGGTGAGCTGGCCGCGCTGGACGGCGTCCAGGACGTCGCCGGCCCCTATCCGACCGCCTCCGCCACCGTCGCCGTACGCGGCACCCGGGCCTCGGTCGAGCTGCGCGGCACCTCCGAGGTGCCCGAGGTGGGGCGTCCGCTGATCACCGCCGGGCACTGGCTCGACGCCGACGAGCCCGACGGGGTGGTGCTGGAGAGCCGGCTCGCCCGCGCGCTGCTCGCCCAGCCCGGCGACACCCTCACCCTGCCCGGCACCCCGCGCACCCTCACGGTGCTCGGCATCGCCGACAGCCCCGAACGCCGCTACCGGCCGGGCGAGCAGCCGGGCCTGGTGTGGGCGCCGTCGGCCGCGGTGTCCGAGCCCGGCGGGCAGGTGATCGGGCTGCGGCTGACCGATCCCGGGGAGACGGACTACGCCGTGCAGCGAGCGGTGACCGTGCTGGGCGCCGGTGCGATCGGGCAGGTCTCCACCTGGGAGCAGGCCCGTGCGGAGGTGCAGGGCGACAACCGGCTGCTCGGTCAGGTCCTCGGCCTGTTCGGGCTGGGCGCGCTGCTCGCCGCGGGGTTGGCGGTGCACGGGGCGATCGGCACCCGTATCCGCGGTCATCTGCGGGACATCTCGGTGCTGAAAGCGATCGGCTTCACGCCGGGGCAGGTGACGCGGGTCTTCCTGCTCCAGCACCTCGCCTACGCGCTGCTCGGCGCGGTGGCCGCCGCCGGGCTCACGCAGGCCCTCGGCAGCCGGGTGCCGGGGCGGCTCGGGGACGCGGTCGGCGTGTGGCAGGGGCTGCCCGGACACACCGTCGCGCTGTTCGCCGTGCCGGCGTGCGCGGTCCTGTTCATCGGCGCCACCACCGGCCTCGCGGCGTGGCGGGCGGGCCGGGTGCCGCCGGTTCCGCTGCCGCGTCCGGCGGCGGCACAGGGCGGCGGGCTGTCCGGGGCGGCCCGGAGGGTGCTGGGGGTGCGGGTGCGGGTGCGGGCGCCGGGGCGTGGTGACCGGGGCGCCGGGGAGCCCGGCGTCCGGACCGCCACGGTCTCCGGCACGCCCGCCCCGGCGAAGCCCGGCACCCCGGGCCCCGGGGACGCCGACCTCTCGGGCAGCGGAGGCAGCGACAGCCCAGGCACTGGAGAGATCGACGTCCCGAGCCCTGCCGAGCCCGGGGACCCGGGCAGCCGCGGGGCCGGCACCGGCCGCCGCGGAGCGGCCGGTGAACAGGCACCCGGCACGCGCCGACTGGAGCTGCGCGTGCCGCCCGCGCTCGTCCTCGGCTGGCACAAGGCCTTCGCCCGCCGCCCGCGCTCGTTCGCCGCGGTCGCGCGCCTGACGCTGCCGCTGCTGCTGATCGTGGTCGCGATGAGCGCGTGGACCACGATCGACCGCTTCCACGACCACCCCGAGCGGATCGGTCTGCCGACCGCCCTCACCGTCCGCGCCGAGGCCGGTGCGGATACGGCCGGCACCAGGGCCCTGCTGGAACGCGACCCCGAGGTCGCCGCCGCCTACCCGGGTGTCGAGGTGGCCGCCCTGGTGCCGGGGCAGACCGCGACGATCGCCCTGCGCGGGCTCGGCACCCGGGAGGACCCGTACCCGTACGCCCTGGCCGAGGGCCGCCGCGCACACGGACCCGACGAGGCGGTGGCCGGGCAGGGGCTGCTGGACCTGCTGGAGGTGGAGGTCGGCGACTGGGTGCGGATGACCGTCGGCGACCAGCCGCAGGTCCTGCACATCGTGGGCCGCAGCATCGAGCCGGAGAACGCGGGCCGGGTCATCTCCACCTCGCTGGACACCCTCCGGGAGAACGACCCTCGGCTCGAGCCGACCCTCCACCAGCTGCGCCTGCGCGCGGGCGCCGACCCGGACGAGGTGGCCGGGCGCCTCGCCGAGGCCGGGCACGGACGGCTCGACGTGCACGCCGTGGCGAACCCGGCCGACGGGCTCTCCCCGCTGCGCGGAGTCGTCGTCGGGCTGATCGCCGTCCTCGCCCTCGTCGGGCTGATCGAACTGCTCACCGCGATCGGCGGCACCGTCCGGGAGAGCGAACGCGACCTGCTCGCACTCAAGGCGATCGGGCTGTCACCGCGCCAGATCACCGGCATCACGGTCACGGCCACCGGCTTCACCGCCCTGGCGGCCGTGCTCCTCGCCGCCGTCCTCGGGCTGCCGCTCGCGCACTGGCTGATCGACGCCCAGGGCGCCTCCAGCGGCATCGGCGCGGGCATCGCCCAGGCCCCCTCCCCCGTTCTCCTCGTGCTCGTGGGCGCGGCGGCCGTGCTCGGCGCGGCGGCGCTGGCCGCGGTGCCCGCGGCGCGGGCGGCCCGGCGCCGCCTCGCGGACACGCTGAGCGCGGTGGCCTGACCGGGACCGGCCGGGCCACCGCGCCCCGGCTCACCGCCGGCCGCGCAGCTCCCGGTAGGCGGCGACCAGTGCCTCGGTGGAGGCGTCCAGGCCGGGGACCTCGGCGCCTTCGGTGAGGGCGGGTTCGACGCGCTTGGCGAGCACCTTGCCCAGTTCGACGCCCCACTGGTCGAAGGAGTCGATGTTCCAGACGGCGCCCTGCACGAACACCTTGTGCTCGTAGAGGGCGACGAGCTGGCCGAGCACCGACGGGGTCAACTCGCGGGCGAGGATCGTGGTCGTCGGGTGGTCGCCCTTGAACGTCTTGTGCGGGACCAGCTCCTCCGGGACGCCCTCGGCGCGTACCTCGTCGGGCGTCTTGCCGAAGGCGAGGGCCTGGGTCTGGGCGAAGAAGTTGGCCATCAGCAGGTCGTGCTGGGCCTTCAGCTCGTCGCTCAGCTCGGCGACCGGCTCGGCGAAGCCGATGAAGTCCGCCGGGATCAGCTTCGTGCCCTGGTGGATCAACTGGTAGTAGGCGTGCTGCCCGTTGGTGCCCGGCGTGCCCCACACCACCGGCCCGGTCTGCCACTCCACCTCGCGCCCGTCGCGGCCGACGTACTTGCCGTTGGACTCCATGTCCAGCTGCTGGAGGTAGGCCGTGAACTTCGACAGGTAGTGGCTGTACGGCAGGACCGCGTGCGACTGGGCGCCCATGAAGTTGCCGTACCAGATGCCCAGCAGGCCCATCAGCAGGGGCACGTTGGACTCGGCGGGGGCGGTGCGGAAGTGTTCGTCGACGATGCGGAAGCCGTCGAGCATTTCCCGGAAGCGGTCCGGGCCGATGGCGATCATCAGGGACAGTCCGATCGCCGAGTCGTAGGAGTAGCGGCCGCCGACCCAGTCCCAGAACTCGAACATGTTGGCCGTGTCGATGCCGAAGTCGGCGACCTTCTCGGCGTTCGTCGACAGGGCGACGAAGTGCTTGGCGACCGCCTTCTCGTCACCGAGCGCGTTCAGCAGCCAGGTCCGGGCGGAGGTGGCGTTGGTGACCGTCTCGATGGTGGTGAAGGTCTTGGAGGCGATGATGAACAGCGTCTCGGCGGGGTCCAGGTCACGGGTCGCCTCGTGCAGGTCGGCGCCGTCGACGTTGGAGACGAAACGGACCGTCAGGTCCCGGTCGGTGAAGCTGCGCAGCACCTCGTGGGCCATGGCGGGGCCCAGGTCGGAGCCGCCGATGCCGACGTTCACGACGTTCCTGATGCGCTTGCCGGTGTGGCCCTTCCACTCCCCGGAGCGGACCCGGTCGGCGAAGCCGGCCATCTTGTCCAGCACGGCGTGCACCTTGGGCACGACGTTCTCGCCGTCGACCTCGATCACCGCGTCCCGCGGGGCGCGCAGCGCGGTGTGCAGGACCGCCCGGTCCTCGGTGGTGTTGATCTTCTCGCCGCGGAACATGGCGTCACGCAGGCCGAAGACGCCGGTGGCGGCGGCCAGCTCGCGCAGCAGCCGCAGGGTCTCGTCGGTGACGAGGTGCTTGGAGTAGTCGACGTACAGGTCTCCCACCCGGAGCGTGCAGCCGGTACCGCGATCCGGGTCGGCGGCGAACAGCTCGCGCAGCCGCAACTCGCCGAGTTCCTCGCGGTGCTTGGCCAGCGCGGTCCATTCGGGCGTCTGGTTGAGCCTGGTACGGCCGTCTGCGTTCATGTCGGACGTCAGCCTTCTTCCTTGGGTGTCCCAGCTGTCCCGGCTGGTCCAACCTAATTGATCTGTACGGAAGAAGACCGACCGTGCGGGAACTAGAGCTCGCCCCGCAGCTTGGCGAGCGCCTCGGCGAGGATCGCCTCGCCGTCCGCGTCGCTGCGCCGCTCGCGCACGTACGCCAGATGCGTCTTGTAGGGCTCGGTGCGCGGCGGGTCCGGCGGGTTGTCCCGGTCCTGTCCGGCGGGGAAGCCGCAGCGCGGGCAGTCCCAGGTGTCCGGCACCTGTGCGTCGCTCGCGAAGCTCGGCTGTGTCTCGTGTCCGTTGGAGCACCAGAAGGAGATGCGCAGACGCGGCGCGGACTCGCCGCGCTCGGCCTCACCCATCGGCCCCGCCCCGACCCGGCTCCCCCGGATCGCGTTGCCACTTGCCACGGTGTAACTCCCTGCGTGATGGTGCCGCGAAGCGAGTCGGCGTTTCGCTTCGCTGCGAGGCGCCTCAGTCTACGTAAGGCCCAACGCGCGTCCAGTGGTTGGAGTTACAAGCCCAAGCGCCCAGACGCAAGCCCCATGATAGGCGGCGCCGTGCGGCGCGTACCGAACATGGGGCTTTACGTGTGGAAGTGCGTGACGTGTCAGAAGTTCGCCACGTGTCAGTTGTTCGCCTTCATCAGCAGGCCGAGCACCATGATGCACGCGAACCACAGCAGACCGACCACCACGGTGATCCGGTCGAGGTTGCGCTCGGCGACCGAGGAGCCGCCGACGGAGGACTGCATGCCGCCACCGAACATGTCGGAGAGGCCGCCGCCCTTCCCCTTGTGCATCAGCACCAGCAGCATCAGCAGCGCGCTGAAGACGATCAGGGCGATCGAGAACCCCAAAACCACGGCTGGACCAACTTCCTCGGATTCGGATGAACGACGGGGGCACGGTGCAACAGGCCACCATGCCCCCGCAAGGGTACGACGTATCGCCGCTACCGCATACTCACCGGTCGACCCGCCGGTCGGCTCACTGGTCGCGGAAGCGGACGATCTTGACGAACTCGTCCGAGTCCAGCGAGGCACCGCCGACCAGGGCGCCGTCGATGTCGGCCTGCGCCATGATCTCGGCGACGTTGCCGGACTTGACGGAGCCGCCGTACTGGATGCGGACCTTGTCGGCCAGCTCCTGGGAGTACAGCTCGGCGAGCTTGCCCCGGACGGCCGCGCAGACCTCCTGGGCGTCCTCGGCGCCGCAGACCTTGCCGGTGCCGATCGCCCACACGGGCTCGTAGGCGATCACGATCGTCTCGGCCTGCTCGGCCGAGAGGTCCTTCAGGCCGCCCTCGACCTGGGCGAGGGTGTGGGCGACGTGGTTGCCCGCCTCGCGGACGTCCAGCTCCTCGCCGACGCACAGGATCGGGGTCAGACCGTGCTTGTAGGCGGCCTTGACCTTGGCGTTCACCAGCTCGTCGGTCTCGGCGTGGTACTGCCGGCGCTCGGAGTGGCCGATCGCGACGTAGGTGCAGCGGAGCTTGGCCAGCATCGGGCCGGAGATCTCGCCGGTGTAGGCGCCGCCGTCGTGGGCGGAGACGTCCTGGGCGCCGTACTTGATCTTCAGCTTGTCGTGCTCGACCAGGGTCTGCACCGAGCGCAGGTCGGTGAAGGGGACGAGGACGGCGACCTCGACGGCGTCGTAGTCCTTGTCCGCGAGGGCGAAGGCGAGCTTCTGAACGTGGGCGATGGCCTCGAGGTGGTTGAGGTTCATCTTCCAGTTGCCCGCCATCAGCGGCGTGCGGGTGGTCATCGGGGTCAGTCCTCCAGTGCGGCGAGGCCGGGGAGCGTCTTGCCCTCGAGGTATTCGAGGGAGGCGCCGCCGCCGGTCGAGATGTGGCCGAATGCGTTCTCGTCGAAGCCGAGCGTGCGGACGGCAGCGGCGGAGTCGCCGCCGCCGACCACGGTGAAGCCCGGGGCGTCGACGAGGGCCTGGGCGACCGCCTTGGTGCCCTCGGCGTAGTCGGGGTGCTCGAAGACGCCCATGGGGCCGTTCCAGAAGACGGTGGCGGCGTCGGCGAGCTTCGAGGCGTACAGCTTGCGGGTCTCGGGACCGATGTCCAGACCCTCCTGGTCGGCGGGGATGGCGTCCGCGGCGACGGTGGTGGGGTTGGCGGGGGCCTTGGTCTTCAGGTCCGGGAACTCGGAGGAGACCAGCACGTCGACGGGGAGGACCAGCTCGACGCCGTTCTTCTCCGCGCGCTCGATGTACTCCTTGACGGCCGGGATCTGGTCCTCCTGGAGGAGGGAGATGCCGACCTCGTGGCCCTTGGCCTTGAGGAAGGTGTACGCCATGCCGCCGCCGATCAGGAGGCGGTCGGCCTTGCCGAGCAGCTGGTCGATGACGGCGAGTTTGTCGGAGACCTTGGCGCCGCCGAGGGCGACCACGTAGGGGCGCTGGACGTCGTCGGTGAGCTTCTTCAGGACGCCGACCTCGGTGGCGATGAGGTAGCCGGCGTAGTGCGGCAGCCGCTTCGGCAGGTCGAAGACGGAGGCGTGCTTGCGGTGCACGGCTCCGAAGCCGTCGCCGACGTAGACGTCCGCGAGGCCGGCCAGCCTGTCGGCGAAGGCGGCGCGCTCGCTCTCGTCCTTGCTGGTCTCGCCGGCGTTGAAGCGCAGGTTCTCGATGACCGCGACCCGGCCGTCGGAGAGGCCGGAGACGGTGGCCTCGGCGGAGGTGCCGACCGTGTCCTCGGCGAAGGCGACGTCGGTGCCGAGCAGCTCACCGAGGCGGGCGGCGGCCGGGGCCAGGGAGAAGGCGGGGTCCGGGGCGCCCTTGGGGCGGCCCAGGTGCGAGGCGACGATCACGCGCGCGCCCGCGTCGGCCAGGGCCTTGACGGTGGGCACCACGGCGCGGATGCGGCCGTCGTCGGTGATGGTGGTGCCGTCCAGCGGCACGTTGAGGTCGGCGCGGACGAAGACGCGCTTGCCGGTGACGCCTTCGGAGAGCAGTTCGTCGATCGTCTTCATGCAGTGGGCTCCTGGGTTCTCGGATCGCTCGTGATCCTACGAGGGCTGGTCGCTGCGGACGCGACGCAGGGCCCGGACAGCGCGGCCTTGCGCTGCCCGAGCCCTGCTGTCACATGCGAGGTGCCTGCTGAGTCCGGCTGGATCAGAGCTGGTTGCCGACGAAGACCGTGAGGTCGACGAGGCGGTTGGAGTAGCCCCACTCGTTGTCGTACCAGCCGATGACCTTCACGTTCTTGCCGTCCTGGACCATGGTCAGGGACGAGTCGAAGGTGCAGGACGCCGGGGCGTTGACGATGTCCGAGGAGACGATCGGGTCCTCGGTGTACTCCAGGATGCCCTTGAGCTCGCCCTCGGCGGCCTTCTGGAAGGCGGCGTTGACCTCTTCCTTGGTGACCTCGCGGCCGAGCTCCAGGACGAGGTCGGTGACCGAGCCGGTCGGGACCGGGACGCGCATGGCGATGCCGTCCAGCTTGCCCTTGAGCTGCGGGAGGACCAGCGCGGTGGCCTTGGCGGCACCCGTGGTGGTCGGGATGATGTTCTCCGCGGCGGCACGGGCGCGGCGCAGGTCCTTGTGCGGGAAGTCCAGGATGCGCTGGTCGTTCGTGTACGCGTGGACCGTCGTCATCAGGCCCTTGACGATGCCGAAGTTCTCGTCGAGGACCTTGGCCATCGGCGCCACACAGTTGGTGGTGCAGGAGGCGTTGGAGATGACGTGGTGGTTCGCCGGGTCGTACTTGTCCTGGTTGACGCCCATCACGATGGTGACGTCCTCGTCCTTGGCCGGGGCCGAGATGAGGACCTTCTTCGCGCCGCCCGCGATGTGCTTCTCGGCGTCGGCCTTCTTGGTGAAGATGCCGGTCGACTCGATGACGATGTCGACACCCAGCTCGCCCCACGGGATGTCGGCGGGGTTGCGCTCGGCGAGGACCTTGATGGTCTTGTCGCCGACCGTGATGGTGTCCTCGGTGTGCGAGACCTCGTACGGGAGGCGCCCGAGGATGGTGTCGTACTTCAGCAGATGCGCGGTGGTCGCGGTGTCACCCAGGTCGTTGACAGCCACGATCTCGATGTCTGCACCCTGCTCCAGCAGCGCGCGGAAGTAGTTACGACCGATGCGGCCAAAGCCGTTGATGCCTACGCGGATCGTCACGAACCGATCTCCTCGTTGGTACGCCGGCCCGATGTGCCGGCGAGCTGTATTTGGGATGTCCCCGACCACCTCCGACCCTACCTCTCCGGGGCCTCGGGGGTGACATCGAGACGGCCCATTCCCGGCAGGGCGGCCCGTACCCGCCAGTAGGGGTACGGACCGCCCGGGGTCACGGGGACCGATCACCCGATTTCGCTACACCGTGCCAGTCCCCCGCGTCACGGATTTCACTCGTCCAGGGCACGCAGCGCCTGCCGGACCAGCGCGGTCCGGGCGGCCGGCTCGGTGAGGTGTTCCAGGCCGAAGCCGAGCAGCACGGTGTCGTCCGTGGTAACCGCGCCGTAGGTCTGGAACAGGGTCCCGGTGCGGGTCCAGTCCTTCAGGACGGCGGGGCTGCCGGCGGGCGGTCCTGCCACCTGCCAGGCGCCGAGCGAGGTCTCGAAACCCTCGGTCTGCGTCGCCGTGCCGCCGACCACGAGCGAGGCGTCGTCGGCGAGGACGCCGCGTCCGCCGCTGCCGGGGTCGGTGACGTAGGCGATCGACACCTCGACGGACTTCCCGGCGTAGGCGCTCAGGTCGAACTCGACCTGCCGCCAGCCGCCCGAGGAGCCGGTGAGGCTGTTCCACTGCCCGGTGGTGCCGGTGGCGGTGCAGCCGTCGTCGGACAGGGTGAGGTAGTGCTCCAGCCAGGGGTGCTCGCCCATGTAGAAGCCGGCTCCGCACTCGGACGGCACGGCGGTGCCGGTCGCGCCGCCGGCCTCGGGGAGCGTGGTCCAGTCGTCGGCGCCGGTGGTGTGCGCCTCGACCAGGGCGTGGTCGTAGCCGCGTTCGGTGTCCCACAGGAGCTGGGTGCGCAGGGTGGGACGGTCGGCGGCGGTGACGCCGGTGAGGTCGACGGTGCGGGTGAGGCGCTTGTAGGCGTCGTCGGTGTGGACGGCGGCGGCCATCCACTCGCCCGCGTAGGGCCCGTACGGGTTGACGGTCCCGGCGAACTTCCCGGCCCCCTCGCTCGCGAACTGGGGGTAGGTGTCGGCGGGCAGCTGGTCCGAGGTGACGCTGAAGGTCCCGGCGGCGTCCAGCGGATTGCCGGGGGCGTCGCCGAGCTGTCCGGTGGTGCCGCCGAGCTTGCCGGAGCCGGTGAATCCGGTGGCTCCGGGGGTGGCGGTGCGGGTGTAGGCGCCCAGGTAGTACTGGCTGAAGTCGTCGGACGGTGTGCCGTCACCGAGGTCGACGCTGCCGCCGGCCCGCTCGCCGGCCTCGATCAGCCGGCCGCCCTCGTTGAGGTAGGCGCGCAGCTGGAGCTGGGTGGCGTTGCCCGGGGTCGCCGCGCCGGTGTAGTGGACGACGGTGTCGAAGTGGCCGAGGACGCCGAGCGCGTCGGGCGCGCCCTGGGTGGCGACGTCCCAGACGGCCGCCCGCTTGCCGTTGGCCTTGAGCGCGTCCACGTAGGTCTTGGTCTGCGTGGCCCTGGCTCCCTCCTCGGCGACGACGAGGACGTCCGCGCGGGGCCGCTCGGCGATCGTGTAGGTGAAGTGCTCGCTCTCGGTCCGCTTGCCCTGCTTGGTCTCGCCGGTGAACCAGACCTCGACCTCGTCGCCGCGGTCACCGTCCTTGACCTCGGCCCGGTACTCGTCGAAGTAGAGGTTGTCCTCGCCGCCGTACGTCTCGCCGCCCCGCCAGGGCTTCAGGGCCATGTCGTGGACGCGTCCGCCGTTGACGCGGTACTTCAGCTCCTTGTCGCGCACCGACTTGCGCACGACGACGGAGACCTCCTGGTCGGCGCCGCGCGAGTAGGACGTGGTGAAGGGGGCCGGGGTGAAGTCGGCGGCCTCGATGCCGACGGAGGAGGACGGCCGGTCGGGGTGCGCGGCGGACTCCGCGACGGAGAGCGCGAAGGGGATGTTCTTCTCGAACTCCTCCTGGATCAGCTTCTCGTCGTCGGGGAAGTTGAAGCCGGACTGGCAGTCGCTCGCCTTCCACTCGTCGTCGGGGTACTGGTCGGAGATGGTCTGGCAGGTGGACATCTCCGGGGTGAACATCGCCATGCCGTTGACGTTCGCGGCGTGGCCGTCCGCCTCGCCGTTGGTGGTGTACAGCTCCGAGGAGACCTGCGGGCGGTAGCCGGGAATCGCGGAGTTCTCGGGCGTGCCGGCGAGCGCCTCGTAGAGGACGTCGTCCGGGGTGTGCGTGGCGACCTGCCAGCCGACGCCGTAGAGGAGGAGTTCGGCGGCGGAGTGGTAGTTGATGCCGTACGCGAAGCCGACCCGCTTCTGGAAGGCGTCCAGGGCCTTGGTCTCGGGCTCGGAGTTCGGGCCTGCGCCGCGATAGGTCTGGCTGGTGGGGTTCGGGGACGAGCCCTCGTCGTCGTAGCCCCACTTGTAGGCGAAGTTGCGGTTGAGGTCGACGCCGTCGCCGGTGCCGATGGTGCCGTCGCCGTTGACGTCCCGCAGGTTCTTGCGCCACAGACGGTTGTCGGTGTCCTCGAAGGTGTAGTCGTAGCCGTCGGGGTTGGCCGACAGCAGGAACCACAGTTCGGTGGAGTCGACCAGCTTCCTGATCCGCCGGTCCTTCTCGTAGTTGTCCAGGTAGTGGTGCATCAGCCGCCGGGTCATCTCCGGGGTGATCCACTCACGCGCGTGCTGGTTGGACATGTAGAGGACGGCGGGCTTGGAGCCGTCCCGGGTCCGGTCCGCGTGCTTGGTGAGCTTGAGGGCGAGGATGTCCTTGCCGTTCACCGTCTTGCCGATGGAGACGACCTTGGTGAGGCGGGGGTGCTCCTGCGCGGTGCGCAGGATCTCCTCCCTGAGGCCGCCGCTGCCGCTGTACGGGCGGAAGACGCCTTCGGCGGCGTCCTCGACCCGCTCGGCGGCCCGGGTGGAGAGGGTGTGCTCCTTGAGGTCGACGCCCTGCTTCTCCAGTTTCCCGGCCTGCTGGTCGGTGAGGTAGACCTCGACGGTGGCGGTGCCCTGGTCGGGGACCTGCTCACCGAGTTCGTGGCCGTCCTGGCCGGCGGCCAGCAGCAGGGGTACCTGCTCCTGGGTGACGTCGGCCCGGAAGACCTTCACCTCGTCCGCGTCCGTGTCCGCGGGGCCCGAGGGTTGTGCCTGGGCGATGGGTGCGAAGCTCGCTCCGCCGATCAGGAGCGCGCCGACGGCGAGGATCGATCTCGCTCTTCGTCTCATGAACCCCCCTAGATGGGGCCTGTCCGACAGGCCTGGGTTCGCCACAGCAGCGAACAGATGCCAGGCTCATGACAGCTCATGATCGAGTCAAGAGCACGGCAAGGACACGCGAAAGCCGGTGCGGGTCACCCAAGTGGGCGCTCGCACCGGCTGGTTGTCGACCCGTGTGCCGTGGGGGCCGGCGTGTGCGGCGGGCCGGCGCGCGTTCGGTCAGCCGACGAGGTTGTCCGCCAGCTCCTCCTCGCCGAGGTTGGCGTCCGTGCCGGGAATGCCGAGGTCGGAGGCCCGCTTGTCGGCCATGGCCAGCAGGCGGCGGATGCGGCCGGCGACCGCGTCCTTGGTCAGCGGCGGGTCGGCGAGGGCGCCCAGCTCCTCCAGGGAGGCCTGCTTGTGCTCCATGCGCAGCCGGCCCGCGGCGGCGAGGTGCTCCGGCACGTCGTCGGCGAGGATCTCCAGGGCCCGCTGGACCCGGGCACCCGCGGCGACGGCCGCGCGGGCCGAGCGGCGCAGGTTGGCGTCGTCGAAGTTGGCGAGGCGGTTGGCGGTGGCCCGGACCTCGCGGCGCATCCGCCGCTCCTCCCAGGCCAGCACGGAGTCGTGCGCGCCGAGCCGGGTGAGCAGGGCGCCGATCGCGTCGCCGTCGCGGACGACGACCCGGTCCACCCCGCGCACCTCGCGGGCCTTCGCGGCGATCGACAGCCGGCGGGCGGCGCCGACCAGGGCGAGCGCGGCCTCGGGACCCGGGCAGGTGACCTCCAGGGAGGAGGACCGGCCGGGCTCGGTGAGCGAACCGTGCGCCAGGAACGCGCCGCGCCAGGCGGCCTCGGCGTCGCACGTGGCCCCCGAGACCACCTGCGGCGGCAGACCGCGGATCGGCCGGCCCCGCCCGTCGACCAGGCCGGTCTGCCGGGCGAGCTGGTCACCGCCCGCGACCACCCGAACGACGTAACGCGAACCGCGGCGCAGCCCGCCGGGCGCCATCACGATCAGCTCGGAACTGTGCCCGAAGATCTCCAGGATGTCCCGCTTGAGCCGCCGCGCCGCGTTCGCGGTGTCCAGCTCCGCCTCGATCACGATGCGCCCGCTCACCAGGTGAAGGCCGCCGGCGAACCGCAGGACGGCGGAGACCTCCGCCTTTCTGCAGCAGGTCCGGGTGACGGGGAGCCGGGAGATCTCGTCCTTCACCGCTGCCGTCATCGCCATGGGCCGATCCTTCCATGCATCCGAAAAATACGGTCGTACGCGGCGGCCAGCAGCTCCGGGTCGTGCCTCGGGGTCCCGTCGGTCCGGGCGACCGGAGCCAGTTCGACCGCGGCGCCGAACCGTTTCGCGGCGTCGGTGAGCGAGTCACGGTCGGGCACGGCGGCCTCGTCGGCCAGCACCACGTCCAGGGCGAGTTTAGGGGCGTGTCGTCCCAAAACCTCCAAATGACGCTGCGGGGAGAAGCCCTCGGTTTCTCCGGGCTGCGGAGCGAGGTTCAGGGAGAGCACCCGGCGGGCCTTGGTCTCGACGAGGGCGTCGAGCAGGTCGGGCACGAGCAGGTGCGGGATGACGGAGGAGAACCAGGAGCCGGGGCCGAGCACCACCCAGTCCGCGTCCAGGACGGCATCGACCGCCTCGGGGACGGCCGGCGGGTCGTTCGGCACCAGGTGCACGGACTGGACCTCGCCGGGGGTGAGCGCCACGGTCGCCTGCCCGCGCACGGTGTCCACCTCGTCGGGCCGGCCCGGGTCGTGCCCCTTGACCAGGGCCTGGAGCTCCAGCGGCACCGCGGACATGGGCAGCACGCGCCCGTGCGCGCCGAGCAGCTTGCCGACCAGGTCCAGGGCCTGGACATGGTCGCCGAGCTGCTCCCACAGGGCGACGATCAGCAGATTGCCGACCGCGTGCTCGTGCAGGTCGCCCTGGGACTGGAAGCGGTGCTGGATCACGCGGGCCCAGGTCTGGCCCCAGTCGTCGTCCCCGCACAGCGCGGCCAGCGCCTTGCGCAGGTCGCCGGGCGGCAGGACGCCCAGCTCGTCGCGGAGGCGCCCGCTGGAGCCGCCGTCGTCGGCCACGGTGACGACGGCGGTGAGGTCGCCGGTGATCCGGCGCAGCGCGGCGAGCGAGGCGGACAGACCCATGCCGCCGCCGAGCGCGACGACCTTGGGCTGGGCGCCCCGGCGGCGCGGCTTGCCGCCGCGCGCCTGCTCGGGCCGGGCGGCGCGGGCCTCGGCGGGTCTGCCGCCGCGCCCTTCGGGCACCACCCGGCGCAGCCTGCTCAGCCGCGGAGTACGTCTTGTCATTCCCGTCCCATGTCCCGGTGGACGACCACCGTCTCCACGCCCTCGGCGGCGAGCCGGGCGGCGAGCTTCTCCGACATGGCCACGGACCGGTGCTTGCCGCCGGTGCAGCCGACGGCGACGGTCACATAGCGCTTGCCCTCCCGACGGTAACCCGCGGCGATCATCTGGAGCAGCTCGGTGTAGCGGTCGAGGAACTCCTTGGCCCCCGGCTGATTGAGGACGTACGAGGACACCTCCTCGTTCAGGCCGGTGAACGGGCGCAGCTCCGGGACCCAGTGCGGGTTGGGCAGGAAGCGCATGTCCACGACCAGGTCGGCGTCGACCGGGAGGCCGTACTTGAAGCCGAAGGACATGACGGTGGCCCGCAGCTCGGGCTCCTCATCGCCCGCGAACTGGGCGTCCATCTTGGCGCGCAGCTCGTGCACGTTGAGGCTGGAGGTGTCGATCACCAGGTCGGCGTCGCCGCGCAGCTCGCGCAGCAGCTCCCGCTCGGCGGCGATGCCGTCCACGATGCGGCCGTCGCCCTGGAGGGGGTGCGGTCGGCGCACCGACTCGAAGCGGCGCACCAGCGCCTCGTCGGAGGACTCCAGGAAGACGATCCGCCGGGTGACGCCGCGGGCGTCGAGGTCGGCGAGGGATTCGCGCAGGTTGTCGAAGAAGCGCCGGCCGCGGACGTCGACGACGACCGCGATCCGCGCCACGTTGCCCTGCGAGCGGGCGCCGAGCTCCACCATGGTGGGGATCAGCGCGGGCGGGAGGTTGTCCACGACGAACCAGCCGAGGTCCTCCAGACACTTGGCGGCCGTCGAGCGGCCGGCTCCGGACATGCCGGAGATGATCACCAGCTCGGGGATGGCCGCTTCGTGCGCCCCGGCTGTTTCCTTGCCCGTACTCACCTGTGCTCCGTCGTCCTGGCGCGGGTCCGGTCCGGCCGTCCGCGGGTCCGCGTCCTCGCCGGCCGTGCCGTGGGCCTGTTCTCGTCCCGCTGTGGGCTGTGCCTCGTGCTCGGTCATCTCTCCTGCCCCCGTCGTTCGTCCGGGGTGCCCGCGGACACGGGCTCCCCCGGGGCATCCGCCGTCGTCTCGGGTGCCCCGTCCTCGTCATCCATGATCTCTCCGGTCGCCGTGTTCACGGCGGGTGCGGCCGGGGTGGCGCGGGCGAGGGCCACGGCGACGGTCTCCGCCGTCTTGCGGCCTATGCCGGGCACCTCGCAGATCTGGTCGATCGTCGCCGACCTGAGCTTCTTCACCGAACCGAAGTGCTTGATCAGCGCCTGCTTGCGGGTCTCCCCGAGGCCCGGCACATCGTCCAGCGGACTCGACCGGAAGCGCTTGGCCCGCTTGGTGCGCTGGTAGGTGATCGCGAAACGGTGGGCCTCGTCGCGGACCCGCTGGAGCAGGTAAAGGCCCTCGCTGGTGCGGGGCAGGACGACCGGGTCGTCCTCACCGGGCACCCACACCTCCTCCAGCCGCTTGGCGAGACCGCAGACGGCGATGTCGTCGATGCCGAGCTCGTCCAGCGCCCGCTGGGCCGCCGCGACCTGCGGCTGCCCGCCGTCGACGACGACGAGCTGGGGCGGGTAGGCGAAGCGCTTGGGACGGCCGTCGTCGTCCTTCAGGGCCGGGCCGTCGGTGAGGACGTCGCCGTCGTCCGGGGTGACCGGGCCGTCCGTGAGGTCCCGCCCGTTCGGGCGCTGCTCGTCGCCGCCCGCCTCCGTCCCGTTCGGACCGTCCGCCCACTCGCCGGTCCTCTCCTTCTCGGCGAGGTAGCGGCGGAAGCGGCGTGTGATGACCTCGTGCATGGAACGGACGTCGTCCTGACCGCGGAAGCCCTTGATCTGGAACCGGCGGTATTCGCTCTTCCGGGCCAGTCCGTCCTCGAAGACGACCATGGAGGCCACCACGTCGTCGCCCTGGAGGTGGGAGATGTCGTAGCACTCGATCCGCAGCGGGGCGCTGTCCAGGTCCAGCGCTTCGGCGATCTCCTCCAGCGCGCGCGAGCGGGTGGTCAGGTCGGAGGCGCGCTTGGTCTTGTGCAGGACCAGCGCCTGCTGGGCATTGCGCTGGACGGTCTCCATCAGCGCCTTCTTGTCGCCGCGCTGCGGGATGCGCAGCGACACGCCCGACCCCCGCCGTTCGGTCAGCCACTGCTGGACCGGCTCCACCGGGTCGGGCAGGGCCGGGACCAGGACTTCCTTGGGGACGGCGTCCCCCCTCTCCTCGCCGTACAGCTGCTGGAGGGCGTGCTCGACCAGGGCGCCGGTGGTGATCTCCTCCACCTTGTCCGTGACCCAGCCGCGCTGACCGCGCACGCGTCCGCCGCGCACGTGGAAGATCTGGACGGCCGCCTCCAGCTCGTCCTCGGCGACCGCGATCAGGTCGGCGTCGGTGGCGTCGGCGAGGACGACCGCGCTCTTCTCCATGGCCTTCTTCAGGGCACCGATGTCGTCGCGCAGGCGCGCCGCCCGCTCGTACTCCATCTCCTCGGCCGCCTCGGCCATCTGCCGCTCCAGGCGGCGCAGGTAGGTGCCCGTGCGGCCGGCCATGAAGTCGCAGAACTCCTCGGCGAGCTCCTGGTGGTCCTCGGCGGAGATCCGCTCCACGCAGGGCGCCGAGCACTTGCCGATGTAGCCGAGCAGGCAGGGGCGGCCGGTGCGGGCAGCGTTCTTGAAGACGCCGGCGGAGCAGGTGCGGACCGGGAAGACGCGGAGGAGGAGGTCGACCGTGTCGCGGATCGCCCAGGCGTGTCCGTACGGTCCGAAGTAGCGCACGCCCTTCTTCTTGTGGCCGCGCATCACCTGCACGCGCGGGAACTCCTCGTTCATCGTCACCGCGAGGTACGGGTAGCTCTTGTCGTCGCGGTACTTGACGTTGAACCGGGGGTCGTACTCCTTGATCCAGGAGTACTCCAGCTGCAGCGCCTCGACCTCCGTGGACACCACCGTCCACTCCACGGACGCGGCGGTGGTGACCATGGAGCGCGTGCGGGGGTGCAGGTTCGCCAGGTCCTGGAAGTAGTTGGCCAGGCGCTGGCGCAGGCTCTTCGCCTTTCCGACGTAGATCACCCGGCGGTGCTCGTCGCGGAACCTGTACACCCCCGGGGTGTCCGGGATCTCTCCCGGCCTGGGGCGGTAGCTGGAGGGGTCGGCCATGACTCACACCCTACTGGCGGGGACCGACACCGCGGCGGGGCTGTGGACGACGGGCGAGGGGTCCTGTGGACAACTCTTGTCCGGGCCTGTGGGAGCCCTGCGGCGGGGCCCCACGGGGGCGCGTGGACGACGGTCCGAGGGACGCGTGCACGGCGCGTCGCGCGGCCGGGGAGAGACGGTCCGGGGCCCGTCGGTCACGCCGGGTGCCCCTGGGGTGACGGGCCGGTGCGTTCTCGGCCAGGAGCGTGTCACGGTCGCGCTTCAGGTGTTGTCGCGACTGGGTCAACACGCTTCAATGCGGGGGGAATCGGGGCCCAGAAGCACGGCGTACGGATGTGAAGACCGCTGCGCCGCGACCCGGGGGCGGCCCCGGTCGATCCGCGTCGAACGGTCTGACCAGCCGTCGTGTCCTTCACAGAAAGGCCCCTGCATGCCGCACGCCACCCAGCACATGGACGTCGCCACCGCGGAACTCGACTCGGCCCTGCGCGGTGGCCCCTTCCACGTGGCACTGCGCGCCGCGATCGCCGCTCGCGGACTGCCGCTGCAGCGTGTGCAGCACCACCTGTCGCGCTACGGCGTGAAGGTGGGCGTCACGAGTCTCAGCTACTGGCAGCAGGGCGCCCGGCGCCCGCAGCGTCCGGAGTCGCTGCGAGCCGTGCGGGCCCTGGAGGAGATACTCCAGCTGCCCGAGGAGTCGCTGATACGCCTGCTCGCCGAGGCCGAGGAGCACCCCGCGGACCAGCGGCCCGCCGCCCGCTCCTACCGCGCCCACGTAGAGGCCTCCGGCGTCCTGGAACGGCTGCTGGCCGAGCTGGACCATCCGTCGTCGGACGGCGGGATGCACACCCTCGGGCACCACGAACGGATCCGGATCGGAGCCCGCCGCGAGCTCGCCGGCCGTGAGTCGCACCACATCGTCCGCGCCCACCGCGAAGGCGTCGACCGCTTCGTCGCCGTCCACCACGGCGACCCGGGCTGCGCTCCCGCGCGGATGACCGTCCACGCGCTGGAGAACTGCCGCACGGGGCGTGTCCGCACCCACCACGACACCGGCGTGCTCGTGACCGAGCTGCTCTTCGACACGCGTCTGCGGGCCGGGGACACCTACCTCTTCCGCTACGGCGTCGAGGACGGCACGGCCGGGGTGAGCCGCGAGTACGTCCGCGGGTTCGGCGGCGCGGGCGGGCAGTACGCCCTCCAGGTGCGGTTCGACGCAGCGGCCCTGCCGGTGCGCTGCCACCGGTTCACTCAGCACTCGCCGGCGGCTCCGCGCGGCGGCCGTCAGGAACTCGTCCTCAGCGGGCAGCACCACTCGGTGCACCTCGTGGAGCCACGGGTGCGGTCGGGGATGCTGGGGATCGGGTGGGACTGGGAGTGAGCGGGCCGCTCCGGCGCCGACCGGTCAGGTTCCCGGGCTCGCGACGATCCGGCCCTGCTTCACCTCGACCGGCAGTTCGATGAGCGGCACGGTCGCCGGGGCGTGCAGCACCTCGCCGGTCCGGGCGTCGAACTCGCTGCCGTGACAGGGGCAGACGAGTTTCGTTCCGTCCAGCTTCTTGATGGGGCACCCCGCGTGCGTGCAGACCGTGCTGAACGCCTTCAAGGTGCCGTCCTCGGCCCGGCTGACCACCACGTTGTGATCCCGGTGCAGCTCGGTCGCCCCCTTGGCGACCGAGCCGTCGGCGCCGAGGTCCACGGGTGCGGTGGGCCGGGCGGGCGCGGCGCCGTCGTCGCCCGGTGAACAGGCGGCCGCGCCGAGTCCGGCGACGGGCGTGAGGGCCGCCGTACGCAGGACGGTACGGCGGCTCGGGGCGGGACGGCCGGGCATGCGGGCTCCACTGGTCAGGGGGTGTGCAGGGCGACGATATCCGGCGGCCGGAGCCGTCCCGCGGGGTGGGTCGCGGGGCGGGCCGGGCGGATCCGGTGGCCCGAGGCGGCCCGCGGAGCGGGTCGCGCAAACGATTGCGCAAGCGCTTACGCGCCCGCTGCGGATGAGGTACGGTCCCGGCCAGTACGCACAGTGCGGTGCGGTGCGGCGGCCGGTGCGGCCGTACGCGGAATGGGGCGGCCCACGCGGCCGTACGCGGAGAGGGGAGCCCGTCGATGCCCACCATGGCCGATGTCGCGCGGAGCGCCGGGGTCTCCGTGGCGACCGTCTCGCACGTGCTCAACGACACCCGTCCGGTTCTCCCCCACACCCGTCAGGCGGTGCTCGACGCCGTCGAGGAACTCGGCTACACCCCGAACACCCTCGCCCGCTCCCTGGTGACCTCCCGTACCCGTTCCATCGGGCTCGCGGTGTCTGCGATCAGCAACCCGTACTTCACGGAGATCCTCCAGGGCGTGGAGGCAGCCGCCCTGGAACAGGGCTACGGTCTGCTCATCGCCGACCCGCACGACGACCCCGGACACGAGCGCGAGGTCGTCCGGCTGCTGCACGAGCGGCGCGTGGACGGCATGATCGTCGCGCCTTCCGCCGACCCGAGCGCTCTGGTCGCCTACCTCGGCCGCCACCGCGTTCCCGCCGTGTTCCTGGACCGGGTCGTGGACGCCCCGGTCGGCGACGGCGCTCCGCACTTCGACCAGGTCTGTGCCGAGGGCACCGAGCCGACGGCCCGGCTGGTCACCCATCTCGCCGGGCTCGGTCACCGCCGGATCGGCCTGGTCGCCGGTCGCCCGGGGCTCAGCACGACGCGCGAGCGGATCACCGGGTACCGGCACGGCCTCGCCGCCGCCGGGCTGCCCCACGACGAACGGCTCCTGGTCCACGGCGACTCCGAGGCGGCCGGCGGGGAACGGGCCACGGCCGCCCTGCTGTCCCTGGCGGTGCCGCCCACCGCGTTGGTCACCGCCAACAACGCGATGACCATCGGAGCGCTGCGCGCCCTGCGGGACCGCGGTCTGTCCGTGCCCGGCGACCTCGCCCTGTGCTGCTTCGACGACTTCCCCTGGGCGGACCTCTTCTCCCCCCGGCTCACGGCCGTGGCGCAGCCCAGCAGGGAGCTCGGCGCCCGGGCCGTCGAGATGCTGCTGGAACGCCTCGCCGCGCCGGACCGGCCCGCCCGGACCGTGCGGCTGCCGAGCGCCTTCGTCCACCGCACCTCGTGCGGCTGCCCCGAGCAGCCCGAGCAAGCCCCCGAATTGGCTCACGAAAGGACACTCCCGTGATCGTCGTCGCCGGTGAGGCCCTGATCGACCTGGTACCGCAGGGCACGGGCGCCCTCGCCGCGCTGCGGCCGGCGCTCGGTGGCGGGCCGTACAACACGGCCGTCGCGCTGGGCCGGCTCGGCTCCCCCGCCGCCTTCTGCTCCCGGGTGTCGTACGACGCCTTCGGCACGGCCCTGCTGGACCGGCTGCGCGAGACCGGCGTGGACGTGTCGCCCGTGCAGCGCGGGGCCGAGCCGACAACGCTCGCCGTCGCCTCGGTCGACGCGGACGGCTCGGCCGCGTACTCCTTCTACGTGGAAGGGACGGCGGACCGGCTGTTCTCGGTGCCCGCCGCGCTGCCGTCCGGTACCCGGGCGGTCTCCTTCGGGACCTGCTCGCTGGTGCTGGAGCCCGGGGCGAGCGCCTACGAGGAGCTGCTGCGCGAGACGGCCGCGCGGGGCGTGTTCACGGCACTGGACCCGAACATCCGGGCCGGGCTGATCCCGGACCCGGACGCCTACCGGGCCCGGTTCAAGAGCTGGCTGCCGTCGGTGTCGCTGCTGAAGCTGTCCGCCGAGGACGCCGAGTGGCTCGGCGGCAGCCCCCGCGAGTGGCTGGCGGCGGGTCCGGCGGCGGTCGTCGTCACCCGCGGCGGCGCCGGGATGACGGCGTACACCCGTGACGGGGGCGAGCACGCGGTGGCGGGCGAGCGGGTCGCCGTGGTCGACACGATCGGCGCGGGCGACACGGTGAACGCGGCGCTGCTGCACGGCCTCGCGGTGCGGGACGCGCTCAGTGAGGAGGCGGTGTCCGGGCTGGGGGCGGAAGGCTGGGCGGGGCTGCTGGGCTTCGCCGCCCGCGCGGCGGCGGTCACCTGCTCGCGGGCGGGCGCGGAGCCGCCGTACGCGCACGAGATCGCCGCCTGACGCCCGGCGGTGCGGGCCTGAGCGGTCGTGGTGCGTGTCGGCCTCGTGAACGACGCGGGTCCCGGACCGCGTGAACGACCCGCCGGGCCTCACGGGATCGTCCGTGGGGCCCGGCGGGTCGGTGCGTCCGGTGAGGTACCGGCTCGGCTCAGGCCTTGGTCGTCCGCGTGGTCCTCTTCGCGGCGGGCTTGGCGGCCTTGGTGGCGGCCTTCTTCGCCGTTGTGCCGGTGACCGCCTTGGTGGTGGTCTTCTTGGCGGACGCCTTCGCCGCGACCGTCTTCGCCGCCGCCTTGCGCGGGGCCTTCACCGGGGCCGCGTCGCTGATGCGGTCGGCGCCGAGAATGTCCCGCAGGAACTTGCCGGTGTGGCTGGCGGGCACGGCGGCGACCTGCTCGGGCGTGCCCTCGGCGACCACCAGGCCACCTCCGGCGCCGCCCTCGGGGCCCATGTCGACGACCCAGTCGGCGGTCTTGATCACGTCGAGGTTGTGCTCGATGACGATGACCGAGTTGCCCTTGTCGACCAGGCCGGACAGGACGGTCAGCAGCTTGCTGATGTCCTCGAAGTGAAGGCCGGTGGTCGGCTCGTCCAGGACGTAGACCGTGCGACCGGTGGAGCGGCGCTGCAGCTCGCTGGCGAGCTTGACGCGCTGCGCCTCACCGCCGGAGAGGGTGGTCGCGGACTGGCCGAGCCGGACGTAGCCGAGGCCGACGTCCTTGAGCGTCTTCATGTGCCGGGAGATCGCGGGGACCGCCTCGAAGAAGTCCGTGGCCTCCTCGATCGGCATGTTCAGGACGTCGGCGATGGACTTGCCCTTGTAGTGGACCTCCAGGGTCTCCCGGTTGTACCGGGCGCCGTGGCAGACCTCGCACGGGACGTAGACGTCCGGGAGGAAGTTCATCTCGATCTTGATGGTGCCGTCGCCCGCGCAGTTCTCGCAGCGGCCGCCCTTGACGTTGAAGGAGAAGCGGCCGGGCAGGTAGCCGCGGACCTTCGCCTCGGTGGTCTCGGCGAAGAGCTTGCGGATGTGGTCGAAGACGCCGGTGTACGTCGCCGGGTTGGACCGCGGGGTGCGGCCGATGGGCGACTGGTCGACGTGGACGACCTTGTCGACGAGGTCGTCGCCGTCCACGCGCGTGTGTCGGCCGGGCACGTTGCGCGCGCCGTTCAGCTCGCGGGCCAGGTGGGTGTACAGGATGTCGTTGACCAGGGTCGACTTGCCGGAGCCGGAGACGCCCGTGACCGCCGTGAAGACGCCGAGCGGGAAGGAGACGTCGATGTCCTGGAGGTTGTTCTCCCGGGCGCCGTGCACCGTGAGCTGCCGGGCCGGGTCGCGGGGGCGCCGGATGTCGGGCAGCGGGATGGCCTTCTTGCCGGACAGGTACAGACCGGTCTGCGATTCGGCGTTGTCGAGCAGCTCCTTCAGGGAGCCGCTGTGCACCACCTTGCCGCCGTGCTCGCCGGCGCCGGGGCCGATGTCGACGATCCAGTCGGCGACCTTGATGGTGTCCTCGTCGTGCTCGACGACGATGAGGGTGTTACCCATGTCGCGCAGCCGGACGAGGGTCTCGATCAGCCGGTGGTTGTCGCGCTGGTGCAGGCCGATGGACGGCTCGTCGAGGACGTAGAGCACGCCCACGAGCCCGGAGCCGATCTGGGTGGCCAGGCGGATGCGCTGGGCCTCGCCGCCGGAGAGGGTGCCGGCCGCGCGGTTCAGTGAGAGGTAGTCCAGGCCGACGTCGACCAGGAAGCGCAGCCGCTCGTTGACCTCCTTCAGCACGCGCTCGGCGATCTTCTTGTCGCGGGCGTTGAGCTTCAGCTCGCCCAGGAAGTCCGCGCAGTCGCTGATGGACATCGCCGAGACCTCGGCGATCGACTTGCCCATGACCGTGACCGCGAGGACGAGGGGCTTCAGGCGCGTGCCGTCACAGGTCGGGCAGGGCACCTCGCGCATGTAGCCCTCGAAGCGCTCGCGGCTGGCGTCGCTCTCGGCCTCGCTGTGCCGGCGCTTGACGAACGGGATCGCGCCCTCGAAGGCCGTGGTGTAGCGGCGCTCACGCCCGTACCGGTTGCGGTAGCGGACCTCGACCTGGGTCTTGTGCCCGTTCAGCAGGGCCTTGCGGGCGCGCAGCGGGAGGCCGGCGAAGGGGATGTCCGTCCGGAAGCCGAGCGCGTCGGCGAGGGCGCCGATCAGGCGGCCGAAGTAGTCCTTGGTGTGCCCGTGCGACCAGGGGTGGATGGCGCCCTCGTCGAGGGACTTCTCCTCGTCGGGGACGATCAGCTCGGGGTCGACCTCCATGCGCGTGCCGATGCCGGAGCAGTCGGGGCAGGCGCCGAAGGGCGAGTTGAAGGAGAAGGAGCGGGGCTCCAGCTCCTCGAAGGACAGGTCGTCGTACGGGCAGTACAGGTGCTCGGAGTACATGCGCTCGCGCTCGGGGTCGTCCTCCGGGAGGTCGACGAAGTCGAGGACGACCATGCCTCCGGAGAGGCCGAGGGCGGTCTCCACGGAGTCGGTGAGGCGGCGCTTGGCGGAGTCCTTCACCGTGAGGCGGTCGACGACCACCTCGATGGTGTGCTTCTCCTGCTTCTTGAGCGTGGGCGGGTTCGAGAGCTGGATCGTCTCGCCGTCGACCCGTGCTCGGGAGTAGCCCTTGGTCTGGAGGTCCGAGAAGAGGTCGACGAACTCGCCCTTGCGCTCGCGCACCAGCGGCGACAGCACCTGGAAGCGGCTGCCCTCCGGCAGCTCCAGGACCTTGTCGACGATGGCCTGCGGCGACTGGCGCGAGATCGGCCGGGAGCACTGAGGGCAGTGCGGCTTGCCGATCCGCGCGAAGAGCAGGCGCAGGTAATCGTAGACCTCGGTGATGGTGCCGACCGTGGAGCGCGGGTTGCGGGAGGTCGACTTCTGGTCGATGGAGACCGCCGGGGAGAGTCCCTCGATGAAGTCGACGTCCGGCTTGTCCATCTGGCCGAGGAACTGCCGGGCGTAGGAGGAGAGCGACTCCACGTAGCGCCGCTGACCCTCGGCGAAGATGGTGTCGAAGGCCAGGGAGGACTTGCCCGACCCGGACAGACCCGTGAAGACGATGAGCGAGTCACGAGGCAGGTCGAGCGAGACGTTCTTCAGGTTGTGCTCGCGCGCGCCACGGACGATGAGACGGTCGGCCACGCCGGTCCGCACCTTTCTTGAGAGAAGTGACAGGGGCGAGGCCCCCGTCTTTCTCAGACTAGGGGGAGCCACTGACAACGCCGGTCGGATTCACCGGTTGTCAACAAACCCCGACTTCCCAGCATGCCCGACGCCGCCTCCGACCATATAGCACGTGCATTCGAATTGCGGGGGGCGTCCACAACCTTCACCCGAAGGTGTGGCGCGGTCTAAGGTCAGCACCATGATTGATCACGCTCATGACCTGGAGTCTGTACGTGACGCTACCGAGCGGCTGCTCACCGAGGTCGGGAAACTGGACAACGCGTCCGTGACGGAGTCGTCACGGCTTCCCGGCTGGACCCGCGGCCACGTCCTCGCCCACCTCGCCCGCAACGCGGACGCCCTCGTGAACGTCCTCGAAGGACGTCCCATGTACGTCTCCGGCGAAGTCCGGGACGCCGACATCGAGCGGGACGCCCCGCGGCCCCTCGACGTCCAGCTCGCCGACGTGCGCGAGAGTGCTGCGCGGTTCCAGGACGTCTGCGCCGCCCCCGCGGACTGGTCCCGCACGGTGGAGCTGCGCAACGGGGTCACCGACACCGCCTCCCGGGTGCCGTTCCGGCGGTGGGTCGAGGTCGAGCTGCACCACGTCGACCTGGGCATCGGGTACGAGCTGGAGGATCTTCCGGCGGAGTTCACGGAGCGGGAGACCGACTTCCTCGCCGCGCGGTTCGCCGGGCACCGGGACGTGGCGCCCACCCGGCTCACGGACGGCACGCGCGCGTGGCGCACGGGCCGGGAGGCCGGCGGTCCCGAGGTGACCGTCACCGGACGCCCGGCCGACCTGCTCGGCTGGCTCGCCGGACGCCGTGCGGGCTCCGCGCTGACGGTGGAGGGCGGCCCCCTGCCCTCGCTGCCTCCGCTGTAGCCCCTCGGGAGGCGGCCTGCGGGCCGCCTCCCGGCGCTAGGCTGGCGGCCATGACGTACAGCGGAGAGGTCAGGGTCGGCGGACCCGCCGACGTGCACGAACTCAAGGACCTGATGATCACCAAGGTCGCGGTCGGCCCGATGGACAACAACGCCTATCTGCTGCGCTGCCGGGCCACCGACGAGCAGCTGCTGATCGACGCCGCCAACGACGCGCACACGCTGCTCGGCACGATCGGCGACGACGGCATCGCCTCGGTCGTCACCACCCACCGGCACGGCGACCACTGGCAGGCGCTCGCCGAGGTCGTCGCGGCGACCGGGGCCCGCACGCACGCCGGACGGCACGATGCCGAGGGCATTCCCGTGCCGACCGACGTCCCGGTCGACGACGGCGACACCATCCGCGTCGGACAGGTTGAACTCACCGCACGCCACCTGGTGGGGCACACGCCGGGCTCCATCGTCCTGGTGTACGACGACCCGCACGGACATCCCCATGTGTTCACCGGGGACTGTCTCTTCCCGGGCGGTGTGGGCAACACCCATGACGATCCGAAGGCGTTCGCGAGCCTGATCCACGACGTGGAGACCAAGGTCTTCGACGTGCTCCCGGACGAGACCTGGGTCTACCCCGGGCACGGCAAGGACACCACGCTCGGCGCGGAACGGCCGCACCTGCCGGAGTGGCGCGCGCGGGGCTGGTGAGCCCGTCGGCGCGACGGGGCCGACCGGCTCCCGGCGCGCAGTGCAGGACCCCGGCGCTCGGGCCGCCGTGCCCCGGCGCGGAGGGCAAGTGCCCGGCGCCCGGCCCCCGTACGCACCCCGTGTGAGGCTTTCGCGCACACCGAGGGGCTGCGCGCGCTCCCGGCCCGCGGGGACGGCACGGTCAACTGGAGAACGCCCCGCGCAGGACGCCGGGTCCCGCGCGGCACGGGCCGCCGGTCCTCCGATCCCGCCCTCGACCGGCGGCCCCGGCGCCTGGGGGCCTGGGCCGCCCCGCCCGGATCCTCAGGCCTGGGCCAGCCCCGTGCGGGCCAGCACCGCGATCCGCTCCACGCCGAACACGTAGCCCTGCACACCGCACCCCGCGATCACGCCGTCGGCGCGCTGCGAGACGTAGGAGTGGTGCCGGAACGACTCACGCTGGTGGATGTTGGAGATGTGGACCTCCACCACCGGCAGGCCGTCGCAGGTGTTGAGCGCATCCAGGATCGCGACGGACGTGTGCGAGTAGGCGGCGGGGTTGATCACGATCCCGCAGTGGTTCAGCCGGGCCTCGTGGATCCAGTCGACCAGTTCGCCCTCGTGGTTGGACTGGCGGAAGTCCACCGTGCCGCCGTGTGCCTCCGCCGCCTTCACGCACCGCGCCTCGACGTCGGCGAGGGTGTCGGAGCCGTAGATCTCCGGCTGGCGCTGGCCCAGCAGGTTCAGGTTGGGGCCGTTCAGGATCATGATCGGGGCGTTGGCCAGGGTGCGGGGCACGGTTCCTCCGGTCCGTTCGGGGCGCGGTGGTCCTTGCGCGGCCGCCGCTCGGTCCCCGGTTTATCACGGTGCGCCGGCCGCCCGGCCGCCCCTACCCTCCGTCCATGACGATGATCGCTTATCCGCCCAAGCCCTCGCCCGGCGACCGCGTCGCGGTGATATCCCCCTCCTCCGGACTGCCGGGACTCTTCCCGCTCCCCTTCGAGCTGGGCCTGGAACGGCTGCGCAACGAGTTCGGCCTGGAGCCGGTCGAGTATCCGGCGACCCGGAAGATGGGCGCGACGCCCGGTGAGCGGGCCGCCGACATCCACGCGGCCTTCGCCGACCCCACGATCAAGGCCGTCATCGCGTCGATCGGCGGCGACGACCAGATCACCGTGCTGCCGCTGCTGGACCGGGAACTGATCCGGGCCGATCCGAAGCCGTTCTTCGGCTTGAGCGACAACACCAACCTGCTCGCCTACCTGCGCAACACGGGAATCGTCGGCTACCACGGCGCGAGCGTCATGGTGGAGTTGGGCCGGCCCGGCGCCATGCACCCGCAGACCGCCGACTCGCTGCGCGCGGCACTGTTCACCTCCGGTCCGTACGAGCTGCGGCCCGCCGAACGCTTCAACGACATCGACCGAGACTGGGCCGACCCGGCCACCTTCGACTCGGAGCCCTCGACGCGGCCCGGCTCGGGCTGGTCCTGGGTGAACGCCGACCGGGTGGTCGAGGGACGCACCTGGGGCGGCTGCCTGGAGATCCTCGGCTCACTGCTGATGGCCGACCGGGAGATCGCACGGGACCCGGCGGAGTACGACGGGGGCGTGCTTCTCCTGGAGACCTCCGAGGAGATGCCGAGCGCGGCGGAGGTCTTCCGTACCCTGCGCAACATGGGCGAGCGCGGGCTGCTCGGCCGCTTCTCCGCCCTGCTGATGGCCCGCCCGAAGACCTGGTCCTTCGGGCACCCCAACGGCCCCGAGGAGAGCGCCCGGTACGCGGCGGAGCAGCGCGAGGCGGTGCTGCGTGCGATGCGGGACTACGCCCCCGAGGCCACGATCGTCTTCGACGTGGACTTCGGCCACACCGATCCGCAGGTCGTCATCCCGTACGGGGGGACCGTGCGGGTCGACGGGCCCGCCCGACGCGTCATCGTCACGTACTGACGCTCCGCCCGTCCGGCGATCGACCGGTTCCTGGGACAGCACCCGGTCCCGGCCTCCGCCCACGGCCCGCACGGAGAGCGGCGGGCGGCTCCTTGCCGCCCGCCGCTCCCGGTGGTTGGTCGCTCCAGCACCCCGCCGGAGCAGGTGCCGGCCGGTCAGGCCTCGATGCTGTCCTTCGGGGCGTCGTCGCTCCGGGTCTCCGCGGCGTCCGCCTCGGCCTTCTTCTTGGAGGCCCGGAGGCTGGTGATCGTGGTGACGATCAGGACGGAGCAGATCACGCCGAGCGAGACCGGGATGCTGATCTCGGGCACGTGGACCCCGGACTCGTGCAGGGCGTGCAGCACCAACTTGACGCCGATGAAGCCCAGGATGATCGACAGTCCGTAGGAGAGGTGGACCAGCTTCTTCAGCAGGCCGCCGATGAGGAAGTACAGCTGACGCAGGCCCATCAGGGCGAACGCGTTGGCCGTGAAGACGATGTACGGGTCCTGGGTCAGGCCGAAGATCGCCGGGATGGAGTCGAGCGCGAAGAGCACGTCGGTGGTGCCGATCGCGAGCATCACGACCAGCATCGGGGTCATGATGCGCTTGCCGTTCTCCTCGATCCACAGCTTGGTGCCGTGGTACCGGTCGGCGACACCGAAGCGGCGCTCGGCGGCCTTGAGGAGCTTGTTCTCCTCGAACTCCTCGTCCTCCTCGTCGGCCCGGGCCTCCTGGATGAGCTTCCAGGCGGTCCAGATCAGGAAGGCGCCGAAGAGGTAGAAGACCCACGAGAAGCTGGCGAGGATCGCGGCGCCGGCCGCGATGAAGATGGCCCGCAGGACCAGGGCTATGAGAACACCGATGAGGAGCACTCGCTGCTGGTACTGCGAGGGCACCGCGAACTTCGCCATGATCAGGACGAAGACGAAGAGGTTGTCCACGCTCAAGGACTTCTCGGTGATGAAGCCCGCGAAGAACTCACCGGCGGGCTGGCCGCCGCCGAAGACGAGCAGACCGACTCCGAAGAGTCCCGCGAGGGCGATCCAGACGACCGTCCAGATCCCGGCTTCCTTGATCGATACGTCGTGCGGCTTGCGGCCGATGAAGAAATCGACGGCGATGAGGGCTGCGAGGCCCACGATGGTCAGGACCCACAGGGTCACGGAAACTTCCACTACGCCTCCGGCAGTACGTCACACGGCAGATGTCAGCGTCGTCGCTGCCGGAGGTCTCTTCCACCCCGGGTGTCCGGGACGCGTGACGCGTCCGGAACCCGCGGGCCGACGCCCCGGGATCTGGCCTGATCCGTATTGACGGGTACGCCGCAGTAGTTGGCAGGGAGTACTCCCCTCCGTACGGACGACAGTACCCCATTCCCCAAGGGAAGGTAAAGAGAATTGCAAATAAAGCTCAAAACGCCAGTTCAGGCGCCTTTACCGGATCCATGAACGGCGTGCGGCGGCGACCTGGGTGAGTACCTGTCGGAGCACTTGGCTGCCGGGCGGGACGAGCGGGGGCTCGTACGTCCAGGCATGGCCCACCCACGGGTCGGCGAGGTGATCGTCGGCCACGGGTGTCAGCCGGAGCAGCGAGCGCCACAGCGGGTCGAGCAGCGGCCCGTACCCGGCGGAATCCTCGCGGTCGGCGACCAGCAGCAGGTGGACGCCGACGGCCGGCCCCTCGTCGGCGAGATAGCGCAGTTGGTTCACCGCACGGTCGTCGAAGCCGTGCGGGAACTCGTTGACGATCAGGAGTTGCTGGGAAGTGTCGAGACCGGGCGGGAGCGCATCGGGAGCACCGCCGCGCAAGGCCATCTGCACCAGGTCGACGCGCTGGGTGAGGCGCGCGAGCACGTCCGCGGTCCCGGCGGCGCCCAGGGCGGGCGGGGCGGCCAGCACGCCGGTCTCGACCAGGGGCGCCAGCGCCTGGGTCCCCGACCCGGCCGGGTCGATGACGTGCACGGTGAACTCGCCCGCCGGGTAGACGGCGAGCAGCCGGGCCGCGTGCGCGACCGCCGTCTCCAGGCCGAGGCGCCGCATCTCGTGCGAGTCGGTGAACGAACCGTCGAGCGAGGCCGCACGTCCGCTGTCGATCCACAGGCCGCGCTCCAGCGGCAGCCGGACCAGCATCGGGATGCGTATGCGGTCCGCCTCGGACAGATGGAGGTCGCCCAGCCTGAGGGCCATGGGGATCTCCATGGGCACGCGGTAGGCGTGCCAGACGGGGTTGTCCCAGCGCGCGTAGGCGGCCGGCAGGGCCGGTTCGACGACCTCGGCCTCGGCCTCGAGCTGGGCCACGTCCCGGTCCAGGGCTTCCCTGGCCTGTGCCACGAGCTGACCGTGCCGGGCCCGGGCCTGCTCCCGGGCGGCCTCGCCCTGCCCGCCGATCCGGTTGCGCGGGTCGGACAGGACCTGGTCGAGCTCCTTCTCCATGCGCGAGTCCGCGAAGTCGACGGCACTGCGGTAGGCGGCGGCGGTGCGGGCAAGGTCCTCGAACATGCCCCAGACCTGGTTGTAGAGCCGCTCCTCCATGGACCAGCCGGTGGCGTCACCGGCGACGGGCGGTGCGGGCTGCCCGGGTGCGGCCGGGGGCGCGGCCGGCGGGGGCGGGGGCGGGGCGCCGTGCTGCCGGCGGGGGTGGCTGTAGTCGATCGGGCCGTCGCCGGTGGCCGTGGACGGCCGGCCGGTTGCGGAGGAGTCCCCCGGTGTTCCCGAGGCGTTCGGGTACGGCTGCGGGGGCTGCGGGCCGGTCTGCTGTCCCGGGGCTGCGGGTGTCTGCCGTCCTTGCGTGCCCTGGGTGTCGTACGGCGCCGTGGACGGCACGCCTCCGCCGGCGCCCTGGGGTGCGGCTGTGCCGGAGTCGTGCGCCGGGGCGGTGGCGGGCCGGGAACGGTCGCCGTCGGCGGTCCGGGCAGGAGGCGCCGGCACCGAACGGGCCAGGCCGCGGGCCACGGCGTCCTGGATGTCCCCGGCGAGCCGGTGGGCCTCGGGCAGGTCCTGGTCGGTGAAGAGCTCGGCGAGGCCGCCCGCGTAGCCTTGGCCGACGGCGCGCACCTTCCAGGCGCCCTGGCGTCGGTAGAGCTCCAGCGCGACGACGGCGGACTCTGCCTCCAGGCCGGTGAGGGTGTAGCTGGCGACCTCGTCGCCGTCGAGGCCCGTGACGGCGACGAAGGGTGCGGCCACGGAGCCGAAGCGGGCCGGGCCGGGCCCTCCGGCGGGCAGGGCGAGCAACACGCTGACGCGGTGCACGGCGTCCGGTACGGCGTCCAGGTCCACCGCGAGGCGGTGGTCGGCGGCGGCCTGCCGGGAGACCTCCAGCCCCGGCAGGGTGGGTGTGCCCGGGTGGGCCACCCGTTCGACGCCGTGGACCTTGCCGTTCTCGTCGCCGAGCGTGGCCCCGGCCACGACCGGCGTGCCGGCCGAGACCCGGATCTCCAGGCGGGCCCGGGGAAGCGGGTGGTTCTGTCCCCGCGTCAGCTCGGCCGTCATCGCCTTCCCCCTGTGTCACTCGTGCGTCTGCGTCACTGGCTCTCGTCGCCCGTGCTTGCCGTGCGGCGTCGGCCCGCCCCGGTCCCGCGGCCGGCGGGCGGTTCCGCTCGGTCGCCCGCTACAGGACGGGCAGGATCGTCGGCATCAGGTCCTGGAAGGTGCGGCCGTTGGCCGGGGAGCCGATGGCGGTCATCGACCAGCCCTGTCCCACCCGGTGCACCTTCGCCATGATCTGGGCGGTGAACGCGCCACCCCCGGCGAGCGTGTAGCGGGCGAGCTCCTCGCCGTTGGTCTCGTCGACCAGCCGGCAGAACGCGTTCTGCACTTCCTGGAAGGTCTGGCCCGTGAAGGAGTTCACGGTGAAGACGATCTGGTCGATGTGGACCGGGACGCGCTGCAGGTCGACGAGGATCGCCTCGTCGTCGCCGCCCTGGCCGACACCGCCGACGAGGTTGTCCCCGGTGTGGCGCACCGAGCCGTCGTCGCTCACCAGGTGGCGGAAGAAGACGACGTCGACCGGCTGCTTGTCCGCGAACAGGACGGCGGAGGCGTCCAGGTCGATCTCCCGGGTGCGCGATCCGAACAGGCCGCGCCGGGGAGCCGCCTGCCAGCCGAGACCCATGCGCACCGACGTCAGGCTGCCGCCGTCGTTCTTCTGCAGACTGATGGCCTGACCCTTGGTCATATTGACGGTCACGCGCTGATCCCCTCTCGAGCAGTCCCCTGTTGCCGCGGTGCCCGCGGTTGACCAGAACCCTACGCAGGAGCACTGACAGCGCCCCACCCAGGACCGCACTTTGTGTCGGTCTTGCAACACAGCGCGAACCCGGGCGGGCCGTCAGGCCAGGCCTGCCTCCTTCATCTGGCGCAGTTCCTTCTTCATCTCGGAGACCTCGTCGCGCAGACGGGCCGCGATCTCGAACTGGAGGTCCGCGGCGGCGGCCCGCATACGGGTGGTCAGGTCCTCGATCTGTGCGGCCAGCTCCGCCGCCGGGCGGTCGGTCACCGCCGTCTCCTTGGCCTTCCGCCTGCCCTTGGCCGCCTTGCCGTCGGCTGTCGCCTGGCCGCCGAGGGAGGGCACGGGAGCCTTGGCGGCCTTGCCGTCCTTGGACTGGCGGTAGCCCGAGCCGAGCAGTTGCTCGGTGTCGATGTCCTCGCGGGCGATCTGCGCGACGATGTCGTTGATCTTCTTGCGGAGGGGCTGCGGGTCGATGCCGTTCGCCTTGTTGAACGCGATCTGCTTCTCGCGGCGGCGATTGGTCTCGTCGATCGCCTTCGCCATCGCCGGCGTGATCTTGTCGGCGTACATGTGGACCTGGCCGGAGACGTTGCGCGCCGCGCGGCCGATGGTCTGGATCAGCGAGGTGCCGGAGCGCAGGAAGCCCTCCTTGTCCGCGTCGAGGATCGCCACCAGGGAGACCTCGGGCAGGTCGAGGCCCTCCCTGAGCAGGTTGATGCCGACCAGGACGTCGTACTCGCCGGCCCGCAGCTCACGCAGCAGTTCGACGCGGCGCAGGGTGTCGACGTCGCTGTGCAGGTAGCGGACCTGGATGCCGAGCTCCAGGAAGTAGTCGGTGAGGTCCTCGGCCATCTTCTTGGTGAGCGTGGTGACCAGGACGCGCTCGTCCTTCTCGGTGCGCGTGCGGATCTCGTGCACCAGGTCGTCGATCTGCCCCTCGGTGGGCTTGACGACGACCTCGGGGTCGACGAGTCCCGTGGGGCGGATGATCTGCTCCACGGCGCCGTCCGAGCGGGAGAGCTCGTAGGCGCCCGGGGTGGCCGACAGGTACACGGTCTGCCCGATGCGTTCCTGGAACTCCTCCCACTTCAGCGGGCGGTTGTCGAGGGCGGAGGGCAGCCGGAAGCCGTGGTCGACCAGGGTCCGCTTGCGGGAGGCGTCACCCTCGTACATGGCGCCGATCTGCGGCACGGTGACGTGCGACTCGTCGATGACGAGCAGGAAGTCGTCCGGGAAGTAGTCCAGCAGGGTGTTCGGCGGGGAGCCGGGCGAGCGGCCGTCGAAGTGCATCGAGTAGTTCTCCACGCCGGAGCAGGAGCCGATCTGGCGGAGCATCTCGATGTCGTACGTGGTGCGCATCCGCAGCCGCTGCGCCTCGAGGAGCTTGCCCTGCTTCTCCAGCTCGGCCAGGCGCTCGGTCAGCTCCTTCTCGATGTCGTTGACGGCCCGCTCCAGGCGCTCGGGGCCCGCGACGTAGTGGGAGGCCGGGAAGACGTACAGCTGCTGGTCGTCGCTGATGATCTCGCCGGTGACCGGGTGGAGGGTGGACAGGGCCTCGATCTCGTCGCCGAACATCTCGATGCGGACGGCGAGCTCCTCGTAGACCGGGAAGATCTCGATGGTGTCGCCGCGCACCCGGAAGGTGCCGCGCGTGAAGGCCATGTCGTTGCGCGTGTACTGGATGTCCACGAAGCGGCGCAGCAGTTCGTCCCGGTCGTACTCCTCGCCGACCCGGAGAGGGACCATGCGGTCCACGTACTCCTGCGGGGTGCCGAGGCCGTAGATGCAGGAGACGGAGGCGACCACGACGACGTCGCGGCGGGTGAGCAGCGAGTTGGTCGCGGAGTGGCGCAGTCGCTCGACCTCCTCGTTGATCGAGGAGTCCTTCTCGATGTAGGTGTCCGACTGCGGGACGTACGCCTCGGGCTGGTAGTAGTCGTAGTACGAGACGAAGTACTCGACGGCGTTGTTCGGCAGGAGCTCGCGGAATTCGTTCGCCAGCTGGGCGGCCAGGGTCTTGTTGGGCGCCATCACGAGGGTGGGGCGCTGGAGCTTCTCGATCATCCACGCGGTGGTGGCGGACTTGCCGGTGCCGGTCGCGCCGAGCAGGACGACGTCCTTCTCGCCTGCTTCGACACGCCGGGCCAGCTCGGCGATGGCCGCCGGCTGGTCGCCGCTGGGCTGGTAGGGGCTGACGACCTCGAAGGGCGCCACCGTGCGTTCGATCTGGGAAACGGGCCGCATGGGTTCCACCGTACGACCCCGCACTGACAACCGGTCCGGATCAGCGGTTCTGCGGGGTGCGGGACCGCCGGTGCACGAGGGCGCGGCGGGTGCGGCGCGCGGGGTGGTGTGCCGAGTGGTGGACCGTGCGCGGGGTCACGGTGTGGGCGGGGATGCCGGGCTTGCGCTCGGCCGGGGCCCCGGCGGGCTCACCCATGACCATCAGTGGATCGAACATCACCACTACGGCGGCGAGGAGCAGGAAGGCGAGGGGGCCGATCAACATGGGGGCGAGCAGCTCGGCCGGGGACCCGCCGGAGGCCGGGTCGGTCGTGCCGTGGACGTGGACTTCGAGGGCGGCCATGCCCGTGTAGTGCATGCCGGTGACGGCCAGGCCCATGACGAGGCTGGCTCCGACGCTCCACAGGAAGCCCCGGACCTGGCCGGCCGCCCACAGGGCGGCGGTGGCGGCGGCCATGGCTATGACGACGGACACGGCCACGGTGAGGGTGTTGTAGGTCAGCCGGCCGTCCAGGCGCATGCCCGCCATGCCCAGGTAGTGCATCGAGGCGATGCCGAGGCCGGTGATGGTGCCGCCGGTGAACAGGGCCGTTCCCCGCGCTCCCCGGTAGCCGACGATGAAGATTCCCACGCCCACCATGACGATGGCGACGGCCAGGCTGGCGAAGGTCATGAGCCAGTCGTAGCGGACCGGCGTGTGTTCGATCGTGAACCCCATCATCGCGATGAAGTGCATGGTCCAGATCCCGGAGCCGATCGCCGCCGCGCCGAGAGCGAGCCAGCCGGGGCGCCAGGAGCCGGTGACACGCAGGGATCTGGTGGTGCAGCGCAGTCCGAGGGCACCGCCGAGGCAGGCCATGAGATAGGCCACCAGCGGTGTGACCAGTCCGTAACTGAATCCGTCGACCGTGCCTTGCATATGCGGCCGCCCTTCCGCGTTCTTGCTGCCCGGATACGCCCGGATTTTCCTGATGTGCACCCCCTCCCGGGCCCGCGTGAACGGCCAGGGTCGAGGCAGAGAGTATGACGCCCACCGGAATGGTCGAACGATTCTCCGGCAAAGAATCACGGCCTTGCCCCACTTGTGCCGTCCCGGTGAGCGGAGTTGAGCAACTCCATTCAGCCCGTGGCCACTCCGCACTCCTCTCCCGTTGACTGTCCGGTGTCACAGTGGTGCTGTCCGTGATCACTCGACGCGAGGAGTGCGCATGCACGCACGCGCAGTTGCCGTGACGACCACCGCGTTCCTGGGGGTGGCCCTGCTGACCCCCCTCTCCCACGCCCGGACCGCGCAGAGCGGCGAGGACGAGGGGCCCACGGTCGTCGCCCACCGGGGCGCATCCGCTTACGCGCCGGAGAACACGCTGGCCGCTGTCGACAAGGCCGCCGAGCTGGGCATCCGCTGGGTCGAGAACGACGTCCAGCGCACCAGGGACGGCGAGCTCGTGGTCCTCCACGACGACAGTCTGCGGCGCACGACCGACGTGGAGGAGGTGTTCCCCGACCGCTCGCCGTGGAAGGTGAAGGACTTCACCGCCGCGGAGATCGCCAGGCTGGACGCGGGTAGCTGGTTCGGGTCCGAGTACGCGGGTGCGCGCGTGCCGACGCTGAAGCAGTACGTGGAGCGGGTCGAGCACAACCACCAGAAGCTGCTGCTGGAGCTGAAGAACCCCCAGCTGTACCCGGGCATCGAGCAGCAGACCCTCAAGGTTCTCGCCAACGAGGGATGGCTCGACCGGCGGCACGTGGCCGGCCGGCTGGTCGTGCAGAGCTTCAGCGCGGACAGCATCCGGACCGTGCACGAGATCAAGCCGGCCGTGAAGACCGGTTTCCTCGGCACGCCGCCCGTGTCGGACCTGCCCGAGTACGCGGGGTTCACCGACCAGATCAACCCCTCGCACGGCTCGCTCTCCATGAGCTACGTCTCCTCGGTCCACGCGTTCACGGGGCCGCACGGCCGTCCGATGGAGGTCTTCGCCTGGACGGTCGACGACGCGGCCACCGCCAGGCGGATCGCCGGGTACGACGTCGACGGCATCATCACCAACAAGCCCGACGTCGTGCGCGAGGCCGTGGGCGAGGAAGAGGACCGGAACGGGGCCTCCACCGGCTGGTGACCCGTTGTCAGTGGCCGGCCGTACGGTGGGCGCATGGACAGCCATGGGCGCTATGAGCAGCGAGTCGTGTGGACCGTCGTCGACACCGGCATCGGTCCACTGCTGCTGGCCGCCACCCCCGACGGACTGGTCAATGTCGTGTTCCACGCGAGCGGCGCCACGCGCGGCCGGGCGCTCGACAAGCTGGCGGCCCGGCTGGGCACGGAGCCGGTCGAGGCGCCCGGTTCCCCGCTGCTGACCGAGGCGATACGCCAGGTGGAGGCGTATTTCGCGGGTCGGCGGCGTGACTTCGACCTGTCGCTGGACTGGTCGCTGATCTCGGGCTTCAACCGGGAGGTGCTGCGCGAGCTGGCGTCCGGCGTCCCGTACGGCTCGGTCGTCGGTTACGGCGACCTCGCCGGCCGGGTCGGCCAGCCGGGCGCCGCTCAGGCGGTGGGTGCGGCGATGGGGGCCAATCCGCTGCCCGTCGTGGTGCCGTGCCACCGGGTCGTCGGCAGTGACGGCGGCATCGGCGGATTCGGGGGCGGGGTCGAGACCAAGCGGCAATTGCTCGCGCTGGAGGGGGTCCTGCCCGCACCGCTCTTCTGAGGGATCGCTGCCCGGCCGGGGGAGGCGGCGGGCGGGGCTGCTCGTAGGGCCGTGTCTTGCGTGTCTCGATGGTGTCGCGTCTCCCCGTCGAGGCGCACGGAGGGGAAGCTCACGGTTCCCGCGGCGTGCTCGGTGAGTCTCAGTGGCGCCGTGGAGTCCGTCATGCCCCTGGCCCCGCCCTCCGCCGGAAGCCGCGAAAGTCCTCCTCGGGGCCGTGCGGGTTTGGCCCGCTCCCCCGCCCGCCAGAGATGAGGGAGGGACCGACGACAGGAGGCAGGCGCGTGACGCTGGTGGTGTCGGAAGAGGTACGGGCGGCGATCGGCTCGCGCCGTCCCGTGGTGGCCCTGGAGTCCACGATCATCGCGCACGGATTGCCACGTCCGCGCAATCTGCAGGTGGCACGGGAGCTCGAGGAGGCGGTCCGGCGGGAGGGCGCCATACCGGCGACGATCGCCGTGCTGGACGGACGGCCGCATGTCGGCCTGGACAAGCAGCAGCTGGAGCGGGTCGCGAACGAGGACGGCATCCGCAAGTTGGGTCACCGGGACCTGCCGCTCGCGGTGGCCACCGGGGCGAGCGGGGCGACCACCGTGTCGGCGACCGCCCTGCTGGCGGAACTGGCGGGGGTGCGGGTCTTCGCGACCGGCGGCCTCGGTGGTGTGCACCGGGAGTGGACGGCGACGCAGGACGAGTCGGCCGACCTGGGTCTGCTGGCCCGTACCCGGATCACGGTGGTCTGCGCGGGGGTGAAGTCCATCCTGGACGTGCCGGCGACCCTGCAGCGGCTGGAGACGCTGGGCGTCGCGGTGGCCGGTTACGGCACGGACCGCTTCCCCGGCTTCTACCTGTCCGACTCGGGGCATCCGGTGGACTGGACGCTGGACACCCCCGAGCAGGTGGCAGCCGTCATGCGGGCCCAGGACACGCTCCGTGGGCCCCGGTCCGCGCTCGTGGTCGCCAACCCCGTCCCCGAGGAGGAGCAGCTCGACCCCGCGCTCCACGCGCGCGTGCTCGCCGACGCACTGCGCGCGTGCGAGGCCGAGGGGATCACCGGCCAGGCGGTCACGCCCTTCCTCCTCGCCCACCTGGTACGGCACACCGACGGCGCCTCACTGGAGGCCAATCTGGCGGCGGTCCGCGGAAACGTACGGCTGGCGGCGCGCATCGCGGCGGCCTGGACCGGGGCATGACCGCGGGGCCGGGCGACGCGCTGCTGGTCGTCGGGGACGTCGTGACGGACGTCGTCGCCCGGCACCGGGGGCCGCTGGCCGCCGGCACGGACACGGCCGCCTCGATCCGCCGGCTGCCCGGCGGGGCCGGCGCCAACGTGGCCTGCTGGGCGGCGTACGGCGGGTGCCGGGACGTACGGCTGCTGGGGCGGGTCGGTTCGGACGCGGCGGACTGGCACCGGCGGGAGCTGACCGCCCTCGGCGTGCGTCCCCACCTGGTCGTCGACGCGAGCGCACCGACGGGGACGGTGATCTGTCTGGTCGACACGGGCGCCTCGGCCGAGCGGACGTTCCTGACGGACAGCGGGGCGTCACTGCGGCTGGCGCCCGGTGACTGGTCGGACGCACTGCTCGACGGCGCCGCCCGGCTGCACCTGTCGGGCTACCTGCTGTTCTCGGAGCCGAGCCGTGCCCTGGTGCCGGTCGCCCTGGCCGCGGCACGCGCGCGCGGGGTGCCGGTGAGTCTGGACCCGGCGTCGGCGGGATTCCTCACCGAGCTGGGTGTCGACCGCTTCCTGGACCTGGTGCAGGGAGTGGACATCCTGCTCCCCAGCCGCGACGAGGCGTCTCTGCTGACCGGGCTGCCCGATCCGGCGGACGCCGCGGCGAAACTGAGCCGGCATGTTCCCTTGGTGATCGCCAAGCAGGGTGCGGAGGGGGCCCTGGTGGCCCGGTCCGGCACCGTGTGCGCGCGGGTCCCCGCCGTACCGGCGTCACCGCGGGACAGCACCGGCGCCGGTGACGCCTTCACCGGAGCGTTCCTCGCCGCACTCCTCGCGGGCGCGGCTCCCGAGGAGGCTGCCGCCGCGGGGTGCCGGGCGGGGGCGAGGTCGGTCGAGCGAGTGGGCGCGAGGCCTCCGCGGGCGGTCGGCTGAGGGGCGGCGGTGTGCTCCGGGGGGGCGAGCGGGAAGCCGACGGGGGCTGGGCAGGGTGTGTACGAGGTGTTCGGGTGACCTGCTCGGACCCACTCGTATCGCTTGGACCGCTTGGACCGCTCGGACCGCTCGGACCGCTCGGAGGAGCCCTGCTCGCGGCCCGCTCAGGTGGGCTGTCGGGGAAGTTCCCGACTCGCGGCGTCCGTCCTGCGCGACCGACGGCGACCGACGGCGACCGCCGGACCGGCCCGCAATCCGCTCCCCTACGCCTTGCGCCCCCACGCGGAGATCATCGGCGCCGTCGCCAGGTCCATGCCGCCGGACGCCACGTGAGCGAGGTGCCGGTCGATGTCGTCGTGGGTGGCCACGCCGGCGGCGACCAGTTGGTCACGGACCTGTCGGACCGTCGCGGACTCCAGAGCGGCGCACGCGGCTGAGGTGACCGGGAAGTAGGCGTCGGCCTCCACGTCGCGCAGCCCCGCCTCCCGGAGCAGCCGCGGGAGCCGGCGGCCGTAGGAGAGGTCGGCGCCGCGGCGGGCCAGCAACTGGCGGAAGCCGTGCCGCAGCCGGTTCGCCAGCTGCTGCTCGGGACCGTGCTCGTCGGGGCACAGCAAGGGCTGCAGGGCGGGATCGGCGTCCTCGACGAGGAGGCGGCCCCCCGGGCGCAGGGCCTTGATCATGGACCGCATCGCCCGCTCGCGGTCCGGCACATGGACGAGTACGAGTCGGGCGTGCACCAGGTCGAAGCCCTCACCCGGCGGTTCCTCCGCGCCCACGTCGTGCACGCGCACCTCGACGGGAGGGCGGCCGGCCGGCGCCACCCGCGAGGTGTCGATGTCGGTCGCCAGGACCCTGCCGGTCGGCCCCACCCTCTTGGCCAGCCAGGACACCACTGAGGTACCTCCGGCCCCGACCTCCCAGCAGCGCCAGCCGGGTCCGACGCCGAGCGCTTGGAGGTGCCGGAAGGTCGTGGGGTCGAAGAGAGCGGCGAAGGCGTCGAAACGCTCGGCCGCCTCGGTCTGCCGGTTGTCGAGGAGGTATCCGTCGGTTCGCGTCATGCGCCGATCATCCCAGTTGTCCTGCTTACCCGAAGCGGGCGACGCTCCGGTGCGGCACCCGCCGCAGCGGGGCCTGACCGAGCCCGGCCCACTCCGGGAACCGGGCCGGACTCGGACCGGACGCGGCCTGGAGGCGGCCCGGAGGCGGAGCGGAAAGGGGCCCGGACGCGGCTCCCAACCGCCCGTCCACAGCCGGGAACAAAGCGGAACGATCCGTTTCCACAGGCTCGAACGCCTCTCGCGCCGGCCTGGCAGACTGGCGCGCCAAGGCGCGGGAAGCACGGCGCGAGGGGACCCACGCGGGGAGACACGGATGACGATGGCAGGGAATCTGCGGAAGGTCACGGGCCTGGGAAGGACCGGCGGCCTGCGCAAGGTGGCACGGCTGGCCCGACGGCGCCCGCGGGTGGACCTGAGCCACCCGGCCCGCTCGCCGCTCGGTTCCTCGGTGGTGAACTGCGTGACCTACCGGGACGGTGTCCGCACACCCGAGGGCGGTGATCCGGTCCAGGTCGTTGAGCGGATGCGCAGGCGGGGAGACGGTTTCGTCTGGCTGGGTCTGCACGAACCGACGGACCAGGAGTTCGCGGGTGTGGCTGAGCTGTTCGACCTGCACCCGCTGGCGGTCGAGGACGCGATCGAGGCCCACCAGCGCCCGAAGGTGGAGCGGTACGGCGAGACGCTCTTCGCCGTGTTCAAGACCGTCTGCTACGTGGAGCACGAGCAGCTCACGGCCACGAGCGAGGTGGTGAGCACCGGCGAGATCATGGTGTTCGTCGGCCAGGACTTCGTGATCACCGTCCGGCACGGGCGGCACGGCTCGCTGGGCCCCCTGCGGGAAGGGCTGGAAGCCGACCCCGTGCAGCTCGCCAAGGGACCGTCGGCGGTGCTGCACGCGATCGCGGACCACGTGGTGGACGAATTCCTGAGCGTCATCGAGGCGTTCCAGGCGGACATCGACCATGTCGAGACGGAGGTGTTCGCGGAGCACGGGGCGCGGGTCGATCCGGGGCGGATCTACCAGCTCAAGCGAGAGCTCCTGGAGCTGCGGCGGGCCGTGGTACCGCTCGGCCGGCCACTGGAGGAACTGGCCACGCGGCCGGTCCGGGTGGTGGAGCCGGAGATACAGGCGTACTTCCGGGACGTCGCCGATCATCTGCTGCGGGCCACGGAGCAGATCGCGGCCTTCGACGAACTGCTCAACTCCATCCTCCAGGCGCACCTGGCCCGGGTGACGGTCGCGCAGAACGAGGACATGCGGAAGATCACCGCCTGGGCCGCGATCATCGCCGTGCCCACGATGGTCTGCGGGGTGTACGGCATGAACTTCGACCACATGCCGGAGCTTCGCTGGCGGTACGGCTACGGCCTGGTCATCGGTGTCATAGCCGTCGCCTGTCTGACGCTGCACCGGGGGTTCCGGCGCAACGGCTGGCTCTGAGCCCGGTCCGACGGCTCAGCCGCTCCACGCGGGGTGCCGTGGATCGTCCGTGCGCACCAGGACGTCGGCGGTGGCCGAGGGGTCGGTCTCCTCCTCGTAGCGCTCGAAGGCGGGGAGGGTCCAGTGCTCGGAGTCGGGGGTGCGGCGGCGCAGGGCTCCGGGGGTGAGAAAGAGGTGCACGCTGAGATCGAGGGGGAACCAGTGGCGCAGCAGGAAGGGACCGTGCAGCAGCAGCGCACCGCCGGGCGGGAGACGGACGTAAGGGCTGCGGGTGGCGCGGTCGGTGGCCGGGTCCCACAGGTCCGGCAGCACGCGTCCGTCGCCGCCGGGCCCGAGCGGGTCGAAGACCTCCCGCCACAGGGCGCCGGTGTCGTACCAGCCGCTGTAGTAGGACTCCACGTCCTGGCGCCCGTACTCCAGGCGGAGCGAGGCGGGGCGCAGGAAGTCCTCCGTCCCGACGACGAGGGAGGGACGGCCTCGGACGCGCAGCGCTTCGGAGACCCGCTGGGCGAGTTCGCCGGGGCGGGCGGCCGGGGCGCCGTCGAAGGCGACGCGCGGCCGGTCGCCGCCGTCGGCGGGCTCGAGGTCGAGCAGGCGCTCGGCGAGCAGGTCGCCGAGTCTGTCCCAGGTGATCGCTTCCAGTCGCACCCGACCATGATGCGCCGACCACCCGTCCGCCCGCGTGGACGCTCGCACATGCGCCCGCGCCGCCCGGCCATGGTCACCGCGTCCGCACGGGAGTTGACTCGGGGTGGTCGACGGCCGACGGTGCCGTGCGGGCATCGGATCGACGGGTGGGAGCTGACAGGACATGATCGACGGACCGTACTTCGCACTGACGGTGCTGGGCGTGCTCGGCACCGGACTGACGGCAGGCGCCTTCTGCGCCTTCTCGACGTTCGTGATGCGAGGGCTGGCCGCGCTGCCGCCCGCGCAGGGGGTCGCCGCGATGAACGCGATCAACACGGCAGCGGTACGGCCGGCCTTCATGCTCCTGTTCCTCGGGACGACGGTGCTGACCGCGGTGATCGCCGTGGTGACGTTCGTGCTGTGGCCGGACGGGGCCGCGGTGGAGTTGCTGCTGGGCAGCGCGCTCCATCTCTTCGGGTCGTTCGGAGTGACCGCGGCCGCCAACGTGCCGCGCAACACCGCGCTGCTCCGTCTGGAGCCGGGCACCGCGGAGGCGGCCGGCCGGTGGCCCGCGTACGTCCGGGAGTGGACGGCGTGGAACCACGTCCGTACGGTCGCCTCGGCCGCGGCGGCACTGGCCTACGTGCTCGCGCTCGCCTGAGGGAGCGGGCCCCGCCGTCCGAGGCACCGTCCCGTTCGGCGCGCCGTGCGGAGCGGGTGGGCCGTATCGTGGCCGCAGGAGCGAACACCGTCCCGACCGCGCACGGCCGGCCCCGCAGGCAAGGAAGACGGTCATGGCCGATCCCAAGGGTTTTCTGACCACGCCTCGCCAGGAGTGGCCCCGCAGGCCGGTCGGAGAGCGGGTCAGGGACTGGGACGAGGTGTACGTCCCCGGGGCCCTGCTGCCGATCGTCGGCCCGCAGGCCGACCGCTGCATGGACTGCGGAGTCCCCTTCTGTCACGAGGCGTGCCCGCTCGGCAACGTGATCCCGGAGTGGAACGACCTGGTCGCCCGTTCGGACTGGCGGGCGGCGAGCGACCGGCTGCACGCCACGAACAACTTCCCCGAGTTCACCGGAAGGCTCTGCCCGGCACCGTGCGAGGCGGGCTGTGTGCTCGCCATCAACCAGCCGGCCGTCACCATCAAGAACGTCGAGTGCGCGATCGCCGACAAGGCGTGGGAGGAGGGTTTCACCCCGCCGCGTCCGCCGGACCGGCTGTCCGGCAGGACGGTGGCGGTGATCGGGTCGGGGCCGACCGGGCTCGCCGCGGCGCAGCAGCTGACCCGGGCCGGGCACACGGTCGCCGTCTTCGAGCGGGACGACAGGATCGGCGGGCTGATGCGGTACGGCATCCCCGCGTTCAAGATGGAGAAGCGCCATCTGGAGCGGCGCATCGCGCAGATGCGGGCCGAGGGGACGAAGTTCCGCACGTCGACGGCGGTCGGGCGGGACGTGGACGCCGCCGGACTGCGGGCCCGTTACGACGCGGTGGTGATCGCCACCGGAGCGACCGCGTGGCGCGACCTGGCCGTGCCCGGCCGGGAGCTGGCCGGTGTGCACCAGGCGATGGAGTACCTGCCCCTGGCCAACCGCGTGTGCGAGGGCGACCTGGAACGCTCCCCGCTGTCCGCCGCCGGGAAGCACGTCGTCATCGTCGGCGGCGGCGACACGGGCGCGGACTGTCTCGGTACGGCGGTGCGGGAGGGGGCCGCGTCCGTGACCCAGCTGGACATCTACGCCCGGCCGGGCGCGGAGCGCGACGAGGAGGCCGAGCCGTGGCCGACCTATCCACGGTTGTACCGGTTGTCGGCCGCTCACGAGGAGGCACGTGACCTGCGGTCCGCCCCCGCGGCGGACGCGGACGCGCGGCTGTTCGCGGCGTCCACGCTCCGTCTCACCGGCGACGCGGAGGGCCGTGTGCGGTCGCTGCACCTGGTCGCCGTGGACGCCGGTCGCCGGCCGCTGCCCGGCACCGGTCGCTCGCTCCCGGCCGATCTCGTCCTCCTCGCGCTCGGCTTCTCGGGGCCGGACCGGAAGGACGGGCTCGTCGGCGGGTTGGGGCTGAAGCTGGAGCCCCGGGGCACGATCGCACGGGACCGGGGGTTCGCGACGAACGTCCCGGGCGTGTTCGCCGCCGGGGACGCGGCACGCGGGCAGTCGCTCGTCGTGTGGGCGATCGCGGAGGGGCGGGCGGTGGCGGCGGCCGTCGACCGTCACCTGTCGGGCGGCAGTACTCGGCTGCCGGCACCGGTCGGCCCGTACGACCGGCCGATGACGCCCTGAGCGCGTGCGTCCCCCGGAGAACTCCGGTCAGCGGTTCACGGCTTGCGGGCCACCGCCCCGTACCCCGGGACGACTCCGTCGTCCTGCCCGGCGACCGGCTCGCCCAGCTCGGGATGCCACAGGTGGGGCACCACGACGCCGGGCTCGATCAGGTCGAGGCCGTCGAAGAACCGGGTGAACTCCTCGCGCGAGCGCAGGGCGAGGGTGACACCGGCGGCCTTGAGCTTCTCGGTGGCCGCCCGTGACTCCTCCGGCGTGAAGTCGGCGGTCGCATGGGTCATCACCAGGTGGCTGCCGGAGGGCAGTTCGGCCAGCAGCCGGCCGACCAGATCGTGGGCACCGTCCTCGTCGGACACGAAGTGCAGCAGCGCGACCAGTGAGAGCGCGACGGGCCGGTCGAAGTCGAGGATCTTCCTGGCGCCCTCCAGGATGGCGTCCGGATCGCGGACGTCGGCCTGGAGGTAGTCCGTCGCCCCCTCGGGCGCGCCCCGCAGCAGGGCCGCCGCGTGGGCCAGCACGATCGGGTCGTTGTCGCAGTAGACGACGCGGGCGTCGGGCGCGACCTCCTGGGCGACCTGGTGGAGGTTGGGCTCGGTCGGGATGCCGGTGCCGACGTCCAGGAACTGCCGTGTGCCGTTGCGGGCCAGCCAGCGCGTGGCACGGTGCATGAAGGCGCGGTTGACCCGCGCCATCACCGGCACCCTCGGGTCGAGGGTGAGCATCTGCCCGCCCATGGCCTCGTCGACCGGGTAGTTGTCCTTGCCCCCGAGATACCAGTCGTACATCCGCGCGGGATGCGGCTTGCCGGTGTCGATCTCGACGCGGTGCTGCCCGGTCATGACGAGCTCCAAGGTGTTGAGTTTTCCTCGAGTCCTACTGATGACGGGCCGTCAGCCCGGTTCCGAACATCCGTACCAAACAGGCTTAAGAACAAGCATCAACAGAGCATGTTTCAGGACAGCAGGAAGTCCGCCTCTCCCGCCTTCGCGCCCTCGATGAAGGCCGTTATCTCGGCGGAGGTGTAGATCAGCGCGGGACCGTCGGGGTCGGTGGACTGCCGCACCGCGATCCGGCCGTCGGCGAGTTTCATGGCCTCCAGGCAGTTCCCCCCGTTGCCGCCGCTCCACGGCTTGTGCCAGCCCTCGCTGCCCAGCTCACGGGCGGGCATGCCGTTGTAGATCCGCTCACCGCGATTGCGTGGCGAGCGCTGGGGTTTGATGTGACTCATTCAAGCTCCTTGCGGAGATCCCGGAGGATCTCCTTCGTGCGATGTGCCGTGGCGGCCTGGGCCGCCATGCGGTCCATGACCTCGAGGTGGGTCGCCACCTCCGCGCGCGCGTCGAGGTAGACGGCGCCGGTCAGGTACTCGCTGTAGACCATGTCCGGCAGTTCCGGCATGGCGAATCGGAACAGTACGAAGGGCCCGTACGTGCCCGGGTGCGGCCCGTTGGAGAACGGGGCGACCTGGAGCGTCACATTGGGCAGTTCGGTGGCCTCGAGCAGCCTGTCGATCTGGGCCCGCATCACCTCCGGCCCTCCCACGGGGCGGCGCAGCGCGGTCTCGTCCATCACGACCCACAGCCTGGGCGCGTCCTTGCGGGTCAGCAGCTCCTGGCGCCGCATGCGCAGGTCGACGTGGCGCTCGATGTCGTCGGGCCGGGTCTGCCCGATCGCTCCGGAGCGGAGCACACCGCGCGCGTAGTCCTCGGTCTGCAGTACCCCGGGGACGAAGTGGGGCTCGTAGGAGCGGATCAGGGAGGCCGCGCCCTCCAGGCTGACGTACATCGAGAACCAGCCCGGCAGGATGTCGTGGAAGCGCTGCCACCATCCGGGCTTGTTGGCGTCCTCGGCCAGCTTGACGAAGGCTTCGGCCTCCTCGTCGCCGATGCCGTAGGCCTTCAGCAGCAGCTGGAGGTACGGGATCTTGAGGGCCACCTCGGCCATCTCCATACGGCGTACCGTGGCAGGGGCGACCCGCAGGATGCGGGCGGCCTCCTCGCGCTTGAGACCGGCACGTTCGCGCAGGTCCAGCAGGCGCCGGCCGAGGACGACCTGGCCGACCGTCGGCGCCGACCGCGGCTCGCTCACCGCCCACCTCCTGAAGAGTCCCGAAGAGCCCGTTGCGTCCTCGTGCGCACGACCGGTGCGCACCAACAGCTTGTGCGCACAGCCCGACGGCGCCATTCGAAGACCTTTTCGAAAGCCCGTGCAGACCTTCGCTGATCTGAAGTGGCGCCGCTCGACGTGCTGTTGCGAGCAGTGTGCCACGGCCTTGCAGACCGTCACACCGCACTCTGCATTTTTCAGAGTGACACTTGCCAAGTGTTCACGACGGGGCGATAGTGGCAAGCGTGATTCCGTCCGCGCCCTTAGGAACAGAGGCCACCGCGGGCTCCCTGGGCCTCGCTGCCGCCGTGGGAGCCGGCCCTTCGGGGTCCGCCGCCGCAGAGCGCCGGTTCCGTTTCGAGCTGGCCGCACATCCGGGCTCGCCCGCACAGGCCAGACGCCTGACACGGGCCCGGCTGAACGGCTGGTCGGTGTGCGAGGACACCTGCGACACCGCGGCCCTCGTGGTCTCCGAGCTGGTGACCAACGCGATCGTGCACACCGCGAGCCGACACATAGTGTGCGAGCTGCACGACGGTGCCGACCTGGTCCGCATAGCCGTACGCGACGAGGGCTGCGCCCCCGGTCAGCCCCATGCGCCGGCCGATCAGCAGCCCGAGGACGAGCACGGCCGGGGTCTGCTCCTCGTCGACGCCCTGTGCGACGCGTGGGGCGCCCACGAGCACGGGCCCGGCCTGCTGGTCTGGGCGGAACTGCCGCGCAAGGCCGACGGCCCGCGCGACCCGGCGGAGCCCCACAACGACCTGGGCTGGGGCGCCCGCCCCAAGCCCGGCCCTGCCGACGGCACGGGCGACGACGGCGAGGCGGAGGGACGCCACCTTCAGGCGCGCCGCGGAACGGGGACCGCATGGCTGTGAGGACTGCGTCCGGCATCCGACCCCTCGGCCTCGACACTCTGCTCCGCCTCCAGCGGCGGATGGACGCCCCGGGGACGCCGCGGCGGCTGCCCGTACCGGACGGAATGACGGCCCCGCTGGGTTGCGACGCGGTGGCGGTGCCCGCCCGCTTCGGTCCCCTGGTCATGCCGCGGCTGCCGCGCGTGGGATGTGTCTACGCCGACGACGCGCACTGGTGGTGGATCGTCCCGTCCGACTCCGACTACGCCCTGGAGTGGCCCGCCCCCGCGCGGTACGCCACCGGCGCGGTCGTCCCCGACACCCCGGATGTCCCCGGGCTCATCCACCGGCCGGACGGCACGGTTCCGTACACCCCGCCCATCCCGCTGTACCTGGCACTGTGCCGACTGACGGACACGACGCCGACCTGGTCGCGGCCGGTGAGCGCGTAGCGCCGCCGCGGGCTGGGCACCCACGGACCACCGTGGTCACGACGCGCGGCACGCGCGTGGACGCCGTCGCGTGACGGCAGACCGGCGCCACCGCCGCACCCCCTCACGCGCGTGGACCCCGCCGCGCCACCCGGGCCCGGCCACCACCTCACGCCTCGCACGTGCCCGCCGCCCGCCGGCACTCCCCCCGCCGGCCCCGCACGCCCCCTCCCGGCGCCCCACGGCCGGGCGCGCGCCCGCGTGCTCCGGGCTCCCCCCGTCCGCGCCCTGCCCGCGGGCGCCCCGCCCCCGCGATAGTGGCCGTCCGTCCACGATCGGGGGAGGCAGACGGTGCGCAGGAAGGGCGACACGGAACCAGCCGGTGTGTCGGAGTCCGAGCGGCTCCTCTTCGGTGGCCCGCTGCGCTACGACATGGGCTGGAACCAACACGCGGACGCGTTCCTGGAGCTGGGTTTCCGGGCGATGCTGACCCGGCTGCCGTCCCTGCTGGCGTCCAGCCTGCGGCTCGCCCGGCAGGCGGACCCGCAGGCCGCGCGGACGGTACTGGCGGCCGAGGTGGTCCGGGGCATGGCGCAGGCGGTCAGCCTGCTGGCGGTCAACAGCGTGCTGGCCGGGCTGATGGCCGACGGCCCGATCGAGGAGCGGCTGCGCGGGGCTGCCCCGGCACTGATCACGGTGGCCGTGATGATGCTGGTCGCGGCGCTGCTGCGGGCCGCGTCGACCTACGCGACCGGACGGCTCGAACCCAAGGTGGAACGGGTGGCCACCGAGCGGTACCTGGAGCGGGCGGCGGCCGTGGAACTGTCCGCGATCGAGGACCACGCCTTCCACAAGCTGCTGGACACCGCCCAGTACGGTGCCGCCTCCGCACGGCGCATGATCTCGTACGGCACCCGCGTGGTGAACGCGATGATCTCGCTGATCGCGGCGGCCGGCGTGCTGACCGTGCTGCACCCGGTCCTGCTGCCGCTGCTGGTCACGATGACGCTGCCGAGCGCCTGGAGCGCCCTGACCCTCGCTCGTCGCCGGTACGAGTCCTTCCACGCCTGGGTGCAGCACGAGCGGGCGGGGCGGCTGCTGGCGAGTCTCCTCATCGAACCGGCCGCCGCCCCCGAGATCCGGGTGCACGGAGTCGGCCCCTTCCTGCTGCGCCACTTCCGCGCGATGTCGGAGACCGCCGAGGCGGAGCAGGCGCGACTGGCCCGGCTGGCGGCCCGTACGGGGCTGATCGCGGCCGCGTGGACGGGGCTGGCGACGGCGGCGACGTACGCGACGCTCGGCGGACTGCTGCTGGGCGGCGCGATGGCCCTGTCGGTGGCGGGTACGGCGGTGATCGCGATCCGTACCGGCTCGCAGAGCCTCGGCACCCTGGTCGTGGAGGTCAACGCGCTCCACGAGGAGGCTCTCTTCGTCGGCGACCTGGAACGACTGCACGTGGAGGCCGCCGACCGGGCCATCCCGGTGGGCGGCGCCGCACTGCCCGAGGACCCGAAGGAGATCCGCTTCGAGAACGTCACGTTCCGCTATCCGGGCGACGCGGCCCGCCCGGCCCTCGACGACGTGACGCTCTCCCTGCCGCTGGGCCGCATCGTGGCGCTCGTCGGGGAGAACGGCTCGGGCAAGACGACGCTGGTCAAACTGCTCGCCGGGCTGTACACACCGGACGCGGGCCGGATCACGTGGGACGGCGTCGACGTGGCTGCGGTGGACCGGCACGCGCTCGCCGAGCGGGTCGCGATGGTGGCGCAGGACTTCAAGCGGTGGCCGTTCACCGCGCGGGTCAACGTCGCGGTGGGCCGCTCCTCCGTACCGCTCGGCGACGAACGCGTGACCGCGGCGGTCGCCGAGGCCGGGGCCGAGGAGGTGGTCGCGGACCTGCCGCGCGGGCTGGACACCCTGCTCGCCCGGAACTTCAGCGGCGGCCACGAGCTGTCCGGCGGCCAGTGGCAGCGGGTCGGCATCGCCCGCGCGGCGTACCGGCAGGGCAGCATCCTCATCGTGGACGAGCCGACGGCCGCCCTGGACGCACGGGCCGAGCTGGAGGTCTTCGAGAAGATCCGCGCCCTGGCCGGCAGCGGACAGACGGTCGTACTCATCACCCATCGGCTGGCGTCCGTGCGCCACGCCGACCTCGTGCACGTCCTCGACCAGGGCCGCCTCGTGGAGTCCGGGACACCGGACGAGCTGCTGGCCGCCGGCGGGGTCTACGCGGAGCTGTACTCACTTCAGGCGGAGCAGTTCACCAGCCGGCCGGTGCCCGCCCCGAGGTCCGGCTGACGGGAGCCGGGCGTCCGTGTCCGGACGCCGTCCCCGGGGTGTCCGCGCGTCAGGCGGCCGCGGCGTCGCCGCCGCGGACGATGACCAGGAACATGTCCGTGGCGAGATCCATGACGACCTCGGCGGGCAGGCCCTCCAGACGCCGCGCCTGCGCGAACTCCTCCGCCGGCCATGATCCTCGCGGTCCGCCGGCGGGAAAGCGTTCGAGCACCGTTCGCCCGTTCACCACCCTGCACCTCCATGTAGCGCTGTACTCGTAGAGTTAAACGCCAACCATGGAGCGGATGCCTCGTGCGGTGATGGTACTGAGACATAGTTGACACTCGTTCACCGCAAAGTGTGAGCGGCGCCTCATCCATTTGACACGAACCGCTACCGTGCGTGTCAGTCCTCGTACTCGTCGTGGTACCGGACTCCCTCGCTTCCCGCAGGCGCCCCGAGAGCCGACGCACGCCCCGCGGGCTTCTCCCACTGCTCCCGCCGGCCGAGCGCGGTCAGGTCGAGCAGGCTGGTGGTCGAGCCGAGCCCGTCGAGGCCGCGCTCGTACGTCGAGTAGGTGTGGAAGACCCGATCCCGGTCTCGCAGGAAGCAGCTGAGCCCCGGCCGCTCGACGAGCTCGCCCTCGTGCTCGAGGGTCACCTCGAAGTCGGTGTTGAAGTCGCAGACGTACGACGAGTACCAGGGCAGGGTCCAGCCCATCCGGGCCTTGAACGGCAGGATCTTCGGGTAGGGGGCCCGGGAGACGGCCGCGAACGACGTGCCGCGGGCCCGCAGGTGCGCGAGGTGCCCGATCTGGTCCAGGAAGGCGGAGCAGCTGCGGCAGCCGGCGTCCCATTCCGGCGCGAACATGAAGTGGTAGACGACGAGCTGGTCGAGGCCCTCGAAGAGGTCGAGCAGCGTGGCCTTGCCGTCGCCGCCCTCGAACACGTACTCCTTGTCCACCTCCACCATCGGCAGCCCGCGCCGCTCGGCGTTGAGCGCGTCACGCGCGCGTGTGGCCGCCTTCTCCTTGGCCAGTAAGGCCTCGCGCGCCGCGCGCCAGTCCGCGCGGCTGACGATCTCGGGCAGCGACATGGGCTCCAGCTCCTCCTGTGCGGCAAGCGACGGTCCGTCGGGGTGGTGACCGTCGCGCGGAGCGGAACTCATCGCGGCCCGGCGAGGTTTTTTTCGCGGTGGCACCCGTAAGCCGCTGACCTCGCCTTTCAGGTGTCGTACTCCTGGATACGACGGCCGTGGCCGCGGTCGGTCAGCGCGGGCAGCCGCTCCCCGAGTTCGCGCACCACCGCCGAGACGTCCAGGGTCAGCAGCTCGCGGTCCCGCATGAGGACGCGCCCGTCGACGATCGTCGTGCGCACGTCGGCGGAGCGCGCGCTGTGCACGAGGGTGGCGGCGAGATCGTGCACGGGCTGGGTGTGCGGGCCGGTGAGGTCGACGAGAACGAGGTCGGCCCGCCGCCCCGGCGCGATGCGGCCTACGGTGCCGCCGAGCCCGACCGCTTCGGCGCTCTGCACCGTGGCGTGGTGCAGGGCCTGGCGGGAGGTGAGCCGGCGGGGATCGCCCTCGGTGAACTTCTGGACGAGGGCCGTCAGTGCCATCGACTCCCACACGTCCAGGGAGTTGTTGGAGGCGGCGCCGTCGGTGGCGAGCCCCACGGGGACGCCGATGTCGCGCAGGGCGCGTACGGGTGTGGTGGTGGGCCAGGCGAACTTCAGGTAGCCGCGGGGCGCGGTGGCCACGGCCGTACGGCCGCTCGCGCGCGCGAGGAGCGGAAGGTCGTCCTCGGTGATGCCGGTGCCGTGGGCGATGAGCACGTCGGTGTCGAGGACGCCGGTGCGCTCCAGGACCCCGATCGGGGTGGCTCCGTGCCGGGCGAGGCTGGTTTCGGTCTGGTCGCGGTTCTCGGCCGCGTGCAGGTGCACGGGCAGGCCGTGGTCGCGGGCGAGGCCCGCGGTGGTGGCGAGGTCGGCGTCGGTCACGGTGTAAGGGGCGTGCGGGGCGAGGGCCGTCGTGATCCGGCCGTCGGCGGTGCCCCGGTGCCGCAGCGCGAACTCCAGCGACCTCTCCCGCCCCTGGGGCCCCTGCGAGGAGAAGTACGCCTGTCCCAGCAGCGCCCGCATCCCGCACTCGGCGACCACCGCGGCGACGGCGTCCATGGCGAAGTAGTGGTCGGCGAAACAGGTCACGCCCGCGCGGATCATCTCGGCGCAGGCGAGCCGGGTGCCCAGCTCCACGTCCCGCTCGGTGAGGTTGGACTCGACGGGCCAGACGACGTCGTTGAACCACTCCTCGGTGGGCAGGTCCTCGGCGAGGCCGCGCAGGGCGACCATCGGCGCGTGCGTGTGGCAGTTGATCAGGCCGGGGAGGGCGACCTGCCCGCGGGCGTCGATGCGGTCGGCCGCGGGAAGGCCGTCCACCGCGGCGGCGGTCGTCACGGAATGGATCACTCCCTCCCGTACGACGACGGCCGCGTCCTCCTCGAAGCCGATCCGCTCCCGTTCGTCGTGGACGAGGACGGTACATCCGCTGACGATCAGGTCGGCGGGCGTCTCGCGGGGGCGCTCCTCAGGAAGCCGGGCGGGCTTCTCATGGGAAGAAGGCGTCATCACGCCAACGTACGGGAACGGCCCACCCGTCCGCGCCGCATGGCGAGTTCGTCCCGCAGCCCGGCGAGCCGTCCGGCGTGGCGGGGCGTGAGACGGCCGGTGTCGTCGAGGTGCACGGCGCACGCGGTGGTGGTGTCGACGAGCCGTTCGAGTACGGCGGCCACCTCGTCCGCGCCCGCGGAGTGCCGGGCGAGGGCGGGCAGTTCGGCGGCGGCGAGCGCGATCGCGGCGCGGGCCTCGGCGAGCGTGCGGTAGGCCTCGCGGCGCAGCGTCCACCGGGTGGCCCGGTCGTCGGACTCTCCGAGTACGTGGGCGAGGTAGGCGTGCGCGGCGGCGTCGGCGGCCTCGATCCGGGCGCGGATTCCGCCGCCCCGCTGCCCGGGCACGGGGAGATGCCCGACGACCAGCACGATCGCGCAGGCCAGCAGCGTCTCCCCGATGCGGCCGACGGAGGCCTGGGGTTCGCCGCCCGCCATGACCAGGGCGAGGACGAGGACGGTGACGACCGTGGTCTGGGCGGCGAAGTGACGCGCGGCCACGGGCACCAGGGCACCGCAGACGGCGACGAGCGCGACGAGCCCGCCCGGCCGGGGCAGCACGGCCGCGGACCCGGCGAAGAGGAGCGCCCCGACGACGGTCCCGGCAGCCCGGCACAGCACCCGGGACACGAGGGGGCCGAGGTCGGGTTTGACGAGGAAGACGGCCGTGGCGGGCAGCCAGTACCAGTGCTGGTGCGCCCCGTACCACTGGCCGTGGTGCAGGGCCTGGGCGACGGCGGCACTGACCCCGAAGCACAGACCGGCGCGCAGGGCGTACTCCCGTCCGCCCGCGCCGAGGACGGTGCGCACCAGCGAGGCCACCGACCGCCTGCGGGTGTGCAGGTCACGGCCCCGGCCCCGGTCGAAGGCCTCGGCGGCGTGCAGGAGGGCGTCGTCGAGGGCGCGCAGGGCGGGGTCGGTCCGGGCGGGGGCGGGCAGCGGTCCGGCGAGGGTGTTGCCGCGGACGGCCGCCGCGAGCCGCCGGGGCCCCTCGACCGCCCGCTCCGGCACGGTGCGCCCCGCCCAGGCGAGCGCGGTCGCCGCCTCGCCCAGCGGCAGCGCGGCGGCGTACTGGGCGTGCAGGCGCCGTTCGGCCGCGGACGAGGCGTAGCGCCGCAGCCGGGGCCCGGCGAGCGCGTCCTGCGCGTGGTCGAGCGCGGCGGTGAGCGCGGCCCGGCGGGCGACGGCGTGTGCGGTGCCGGCCGCTTCCAGGAGCGCGGCGACGGCGTCGTACACGTCGGCGACGGCGGCCCGCTCACCGTCGAAGCGGAAGTCGAGGCGGGAATCGAGGCGGGAGTCGCCGGTGAGCGCCCCGGGCGTGGGCAGGACCAGCCGCAGCGTGAGCAGCCACCCGGCACCGGCCAGGAACGCCAGCACGCTCCGCCACCCGGGGTCGGGCAGCGGCATCCCGGCACCCACCGCACTGGTGACCAGCAGCTGCGTCCCGGTCGCGGACGCCACCGGCCCGACCGCGCTGATGCCTCCGCCGACCAGTCCGAGCCCGGTCAGTACCAGGGTCAGCGCGACCGCTCCCAGGTACTGGCCGGCGTACGTCCCGACGAGCAGCCCGACGGCTCCCGCGAGTGCGGGTACCCCGATGCGCCGGACGGAGGTGCGTCGGCTGCCCGGCCGGTCGTTGATCCCGGCCAGCATGGCGGCGATCGCGGCGACGACGCCGAGGGAGGCCCGGCCGGCGAGCACCGCGGCGAGCAGCAGGGGCCCGCCGGCCAGTGCTCCGCGGGCCACCGCGGCCCAGGGAACGGGTCCGCGCTGGGCGCGCAGGGCGTGGGCGAGCCAGGGCGGGAGGGCGGGCCTGTGGCTGGTGCCGGGGGTGGACGGCGGAGTCCGCCGAACGGTGGGGGCGGTGCGGGCGGTGCGGGCGGTGGGGGACACGGGGCGCGGGGCTCCTGTCGTCGGGGCGAGGGCGGGGGTGAGCCTTCGGGCGACGGTGGCCGGGCCGGGGTGTGTCGGGCGGTGCGGCTTCCACGCTAAGGGGTGTTCTTGGAGGAGAGGGGACGGGCGTGTTTCGGGGATGTGACGACCTGCCGGAACCGCGGGTTCTTCAAGACCGCGACCGGGTCGTGCCCGCCCGTCGCCTGTCGCTAGCCCCTCCGGGCCGACTCGACGGCGGCGCGCAGGACTTCCTCGGCGTCCGTGACCGACCGTCCCAGGGCCTGAGGATCCGGTGTCAGGTTCCCGAGGATCCCGTCGATCCCGTCCGGGCCGTCCAGCCCCGCCCGCCGGACCATCCCCTTCTCGTTGGTGACCCACTCCCCCCGTGCCGCCAGCACCGCGTGTGCCGTCTGGGCCGTGGCGAGGGCGATCGCGCCGGCGACCTGGGCGAGGGCGCCCTTGGGGGCGTGGCCCGCCTCGGCGTAGGCGAGAGTCGCGGCGGCAGCGCCGTGCCAGCGGTCGGGGGCGGTGGTCCGGAGGGCCTCGGGGTAGGCGGGGCGGGGCAGTTCGCCGCGCAGCACCTCGTTGATCGCGAGTTCGGCGACCACCAGGTACGTCGGGATGCCCGCGAGGTGGAACATCAGCGGCTCGATGCCGAAGCGTCCCGCCTCCGCCTCCGCCGTCTCGTGCTCGACCACGTCGAGGTCTCGGTAATGCAGGTCGACGCGCCGGTCGTCGACCGTCAGCCAGGCGCCGCCGTTGAAGACGCCGCCGCCCCAGGCGCCGACCTCGCAGACCTCCCCGGCCCAGCCGAGGGCGCGGACGTCGTCGGGGTCGAAGGCGCCCCGGTAGTAGACCGCCAGGTCCCAGTCGCTGTCGGGCCCGTGGGTGCCCTGGGCGCGGGAGCCGCCCAGCGTGACGGCCCGGACGGTGGGCAGCGCGGCGAGCCGGTCGGCGGTCGTGTCGAGGAAGGCCTGGTCCGTGAGCGAGGGCACTGTCGCGGGCTCCAGTGGGTGGGGGCGGGGGCGGACGCGGGCAGCCTAGGCGGCCCGGCGGCGGGGCACGAGCGAAATTCGGGTGCGGCGGGGACCGTGAGTCCGGACGATCGTGGGACTGACTGCCCGTACACGCCTTCCTGGAGCCCCCGTGATTCAGCGCGTCACCGTGCCCGGTCTGTTCCCGCCGCCCGTCTACTCCCACGCCTCCGTCGTCGAGGCCGGGACCAAGCTCGCCTTCCTGGCCGGGGCCGTCCCGCTCGACGCGGAGGGGAAGCTGGTCGGTGCGGGCGACCCGGTCAGGCAGGCGGAGCAGGTGATCGCGAATCTCACCGAGCAGTTGCGCGCCGTCGGCAGCGAGCCGGCCCACGTCCTGTCGACCGACGTGTACGTCGTGAGCACCGAGACCGCCGCGCTGTCCGCCGTCTGGGACGTCGTCGAGGCGTCCGGCCTCAGCACCGGACCGCATTCCTCGACGTTGCTCGGGGTGAGCTGCCTCGGGTACCCGGGACAGCTGGTGGAGATCACGGCGACGGCGGTCGTGCCCGAGGAGACCCGTCCGTGAGCCGGGAGGGCGGCGAGCGGGTCGTCCTGCGGCGCGCGTCGGCGGGCGACGCCCTCGCGGCGGCCGGCGTCTGGCTGCGGTCCTTCGCCGCCGCGCTGCCGACCGTGGTCCGGCCCCGCACCGACGACGAGGTCCGGGACTACTTCCGGCACCTGGTGGTGGCGGGCCGGTACGAGACGTGGGTGGCGGAGGCGGCCGGTGGTGAGGTCGTCGGAGTGATGGTGCTGGACGAGGACGAGCTGGCGCAGCTGTACCTGGCCCCGGACCGGCGCGGGTGCGGGATCGGGGACCGGTTCGTCGCGCTGGCCAAGGAACTGCGGCCGACGGGGCTCTCGCTGTGGACCTTCCAGGTCAACACGCCCGCGCACCGCTTCTACGAACGGCACGGTTTCACCGCCGTCCAGCGGACGGACGGTGCCGGGAACGAGGAGCGGGAGCCGGACGTACGGTACGTGTGGCGGCCTCAGGGACCGGCGCGGGGCCGCGCTGCCGCCGGGTCAGTCCTCCCTACGGGCTTCGGCGCGGGCGTACTTGTCGGTCGCCGCCAGCAGGGCCTCGTCACCGACCTCTCCGGCGTCGTGTCCGGCCTCGTCCACGATCACCAGCTCGCTGTCCGGCCAGGCGTGGTGGAGCCGCCAGACGATGCCGAGCAGGTTGCCGAAGTCGAGGCTGCCCTGCACCAGGGTGCCCGGGATGCCCTTCAGCCGGGGCGCCTCCCGCAGGACCACGCCTTCGTCGTTGCCGTCGCCGAGGAAGTGGCCGTTGCCCCAGTAGTGCGTGACAGTGCGCGCGAAACCCATGCGGAACTCCGGGTCCTCGAACCGGGCGACCGAGCCGGGCGGCGCGGGGATGGTCGCCGTCTCCCAGTCGGTCCATGCACGGGCGGCCCGTTCCCGGACTTCCGCGTCGGGCGACTCGAGCAGCCGGTTGTACGCGGCGGCCGGATTGCCGTCGCGTTCGCCCGCCGGGAGCTCGGCGAGGAACCGCTCGTGGGCCTCGGGGAAGATCTTTCCCAGCCCCCGGGTCATGAGGGCCACCTCGGCGTCGGAGCCCGTCGCGACCCCGGTCAGCACCAGCTCGGAGACCACGCCCGGGTGGGTCTGCGCGTACCGCAGGCCCAGGACCGAGCCCCATGACACGCCCCACACCAGCCAACGCTCGATGCCGAGGTGGACGCGGAGCCGCTCCAGGTCGGCCATGAGGTGAGCGGTCGTGTTGACGCTCATGTCGGTGGCGTGGTCGCTCGCGCGGGGCAGCGACCGTCCGGCGCCGCGCTGGTCGAGCAGGACGATCCGGTAGGCGGCGGGGTCGAAGTACCGCCGGAGGTTGGGGCTCGTCCGGCTCCCGGGCCCTCCGTGCAGGACCACCGCGGGCTTGCCGTGCGGATTTCCGGAGGTCTCCCAGTAGACGTGGTTGCCGTCGCCGACGTCGAGCATGCCCTGGTCGTACGGTTCGATCATCGGATAGAGGCCCATCGGCGCAGCCTAGCCCTCCCGCCCTAGTCCGCTCATCCTCAATTACCGTGCGGTCAGCCCTGCCTGCCCGGCCGCCGTGCGCAGCACCTCCCGGAGCATCTCGGGGGTGAGCCGGCCGGTGAACGTGTTGCGCTGGCTGACGTGGAAGCAGCCGAAGAGGTGCAGGGCGGGGCCCTCGGGGTCGTCCAGCGCGACGTGTCCGCCGTGTGCGAAGGCGGGGCGGGGCCGGGGCACGGTCCAGCCGGCCTCGGCGAACGCCGGCAGCGCCGCCTGCCAGCCGAAGGCACCCAGTACGACCACGGCCCGCAGCGTCGGCCGCAGCAGCCCCAACTCCTGGACGAGCCAGGAACGACAGGTGTCGCGTTCGGCGGGCGTGGGCTTGTTGGCGGGCGGGGCGCAGTGCACCGGAGAGGTGATGCGCACTCCGTGGAGCTCCAGGCCGTCGTCGGCGGCGACCGCGGTGGGCTGCGAGGCGAGGCCCACGTCGTACAACGCCTGGTACAGCACGTCTCCGGAGCGGTCACCGGTGAACATCCGGCCGGTGCGGTTGCCGCCGTGGGCCGCGGGGGCGAGGCCGACGATCAGCAGCCGCGCGTCCGGCGGGCCGAAGCCCGGTACCGGCCGGCCCCAGTACGTCCAGTCGGCGAAGGCGGCCCGTTTGGTGCGGGCCACCTCCTCCCGCCAGTCGACCAGTCTCGGGCAGGCACGGCATCCCGCGATCCGCTGGTCGAGAACGGAGAGGCCGCTGGTGTCCATGCCTCCACCGTAAGACCGGTCCGTCCCTGAACGACTTGCCGCGGGACGCCATGACGCCATGCCGGTGCGACGCCATGACGGTGCCGCACCGCCCGCCGAAAAAATGGCGCCCCCCGCCGGCGGGCCGGGCGGTTAAGGTCGAGGCATGGCTTCCGAGCACGACGAGGGCGGCAACGGCGGAACGGCCGGGCCCGGCACGGGCGACGGCAGTACCGCCGCGTCACACACCGCGGACCCTGCGGGGGCGACCGCGTCACGCACCCCGGACCCGGCGACCGCAGCCGCTTCACAGACCCCGGACCCGAAGACCGCAGCCGCGATCGCCGCCGCCGAGGCGGCCGGGCCGCAGAGCGGCGAGAGCGTGCGGGTGGACAGCTGGATCTGGGCCGTCCGCCTCATCAAGACCCGCTCCCTCGGCGCGACCGCCTGCCGGGGCGGCCATGTCCGGGTGAACGGCGAGCGTGTGAAGCCCGCGTACTCGCTGCGCGTCGGCGACGAGGTGCGCCTGCGGCACGAGGGCAGGGAACGCGTGGTCGTCGTCAAGCGGCTGATCCGCAAGCGTGTCGGTGCCCCGGTCGCCGTCCAGTGCTACGTCGACAACTCGCCGCCGCCCCCGCCCCGTGAGGCCGTCGCCCCGGCCGGCATCCGTGACCGCGGCGCCGGCCGTCCGACCAAGCGCGACCGCCGCGAGCTGGAACGCCTGCGCGGGCTGGAGAACCTGAGCCGGGCCCGGAGGGACGCCAAGGCCAAGCCCTGAGCGGCCCCCGGCCCCGTCCCCCTGGTGCCCCTCACGCATTCTCGGCTCCGTGCCCGACCGACGACCCGCTCCCGCACACCCGTCCCCGCGCCCGGTCGATTCACCCGCCCGTGGCCGCGTGCGGTCTCGTGGCCCGACCGGTCCCGTGGCAGCGCCCGTTTCCGCCGCGTGGCCGGCCGGAGTACGTTGGCCACAGGAGGGCCACAGGACGGTGATCCGATGCGTACGGGCAGTGAACCGGTCACCGCGCGCAGTGCGCTGCGGGCGCGCTTCTGGCTGAGCCTGTGGGGGCTGACCTGGGCGATCTTCGGCACGGCCGCCTTCGCGCTCGTCGGACGGTTCGGGTGGGCGCTCGCGTGCGGGGTGCTGTGGCTCGTCGCCACCGTCGACCTCGTCGTCGTCCTCCGGCACATCCGCCAGGGGCCGCACTACCAGCCCGGCCGCGACATCCCGCCGTACCGTCCGCCGAGCGGCTGAGGCCCCGCGCGGTCCGTCGAGTCCGCCGGGCACCGGTCCGGGGCGGGCCGGGCTTCCTCCGTGCCCGTCAGGCCTCGAAGCGTGCCTGTCGCAGGTACTCCGGGTTCGGGTCCAGCGCCGCGGCCAGGCGGAAGTGGCGGCGGGCCTGCTCGCCGCACCCCCGGCGTTCGTAGGTGCGGGCGAGCGCGAAGTGCGCGAAGGCGTTGTCCGGTTCACGCTCCAGGACGATGGTGAACTCCAGCTCGGCCGGTCGCAGTTGGGCCGCCGCGAAGAAGGCACGCGCGCGCAGCAGCCGCGCGGCCGTGTTCTCGGGGTGGGCGCCGATGACCCCGTCGAGCAGTTTCACCGCGCCCCGCGGGTCCCGCGCCGCGAGCAGTTGCTCGGCCGCGCGGAAGTCGATCACATCCGTCTCCGGCGTACGTCCGGTCGATCCGCTGGTGTCGGGCACGGCTGAGTCCTTCCCTCGCTGGGACGGATCAACGCCCGCGCGGATGCGACTATTCCTTGCGCCATCACGGCCAGGACCGCGGCCGAGGCCGTACTGATCGACGCCCGCGGCGGCGGGCACCGCCGGCCCGCTCAGCGCGGCTGGTGCGCCCTGCGGGCCAGCTCGGCCCACACCTCGGCCACGCGGCTCCGCAGGCGGTCCAGCGGTACGTCGTTGTCGATGATCACGTCGGCGATCTCCCGGCGCTGCTCGCGCGTCGCCTGGGCGGCCATGCGGGCCCGCGCGTCCTGCTCGGTCATGCCCCGCAGCCGTACCAGCCGGTCGAGCTGGGTGGCGGGGTCGGCGTCGACGACGACCACGACGTCGTAGAGCGGGGCCAGGCCGTTCTCCGTGAGCAGGGGCACGTCGTGCACGACGACGGCGTCCTCGGCGGCGGCCTCCTCCAGGGCCCGGGAACGGTCACCGACCAAGGGGTGGACGATCGAGTTCAGCGCGGCCAGCTTCTCCGGGTCGGCGAACACGATCGAGCCGAGCTTCGGCCGGTCCAGACTGCCGTCCTCGGCCAGGACCTCCTCGCCGAAGGCCGCCACGACCGCCGCGAGCCCCGGGGTCCCCGGCGCGACGACCTCGCGCGCGATCCGGTCCGCGTCGATCAGTACGGCACCGTGCTCGACGAGCAGCCGCGACACCTCGCTCTTGCCGGCGCCGATCCCGCCGGTCAGGCCCACGGACAGCACGACCGCGCCTCCACATCACCGGTCCCCGCGAGTGCGGGGAGCAACTTGCCGACTCCGATACCGCCGGTCAGACCCCCCGGAACGGCCCCGCCACGGCGGGGAGAGACGGGGCATGATCGTCCGCCAGACTAGCGGATCAGCCGTCGCCCTCCCGCTCCGCCAGGAACCGTTCGAACTCGCGGCCGATCTCGTCCGCCGAGGGGATCTCGAGGGGCTCGGCGAGCATGTTGCCGCGCGTCTCGGCGCCGGCGGCGGCGTCGTACTGGTGCTCCAGGCCCTGCACGAGGGCGGTGAGCTCCTCGTCGCCCTCCTGGATCTGCCGGTCGATCTCGGTCTGGGTGCGGTGGGCCTCGGTGCGCAGCGAGTGCGCGATGCCCGGCAGGACCAGTCCGGTCGCCCCGGTGATCGCCTCCAGCACGGTCAGCGCCGCGTCCGGGTACGGCGAGCGGGCGATGTAGTGCGGGACGTGCGCGGCGACGCCCAGCACCTCGTGGCCGGCCTGCATGAGGCGGTACTCGACGAGTGCCTCGGCGCTGCCGGGGACCTGCGCCTCCTCGAAGGGGCTGGCGTGGCCCGGGACCAGGTCGGTGCGGGTGCCGTGCGGGGTGATGCCGACGGGGCGGGTGTGCGGGACGCCCATGGGGATGCCGTGGAAGTTGACCGACAGGCGGACACCGAGCCGCTCCACGATCTGCCGCACGGCGGCGGCGAAGCGCTCCCACTCCACGTCCGGTTCTGGGCCCGACAGCAGCAGGAAGGGCGCTCCGGTGGCGTCCTGGACGAGCCGCACCTCGATGGTGGGCTCCTCGTAGGCCGTCCAGGTGTCCCGCTTGAAGGTCAGCAGCGGGCGGCGGGCCCGGTAGTCCACGAGGCGGTCGTGGTCGAAGCGGGCGACGACCTGGTGCGGCAGAGAGTCGAGCACCTGGTCGACGATCTGGTCGCCGGTCTCGCCGGCGTCGATGTATCCGTCGAAGTGGTAGAGCATGACCAGTCCGGCCGACTCCTGGGCGAGTGCCATGTCGACGACGGCCAGGCCCTTCGGCTCCCATGCGTACAAACCCTGCGGATCAAGCACAGTGTCCGCTCCCCTCCTCGTGTCCGTACGTCACAACGTCCGCACGGGGGCCGGCATTCCCGGCCGGCAGGGCTGTGATCTTGTCCGTGTCGCGGGCACGGCTGAGGGGCCGCACCTCGAAAGGTACGGCCCCTCGGTCAACGGCTGAGCCTCAGCGGCCCGCGGTCAGCTCTGGCCGCCGGCCAGCTTCTCGCGCAGCGCGGCCAGCGCCTCGTCCGACGCCAGGGCGCCCGACTGGTCGCCACCCTCGGAGGAGTACGAGCCGCCACCGGACGCGGCCGGAGCCGCACCCGCGGTGTCGCCACCCTCGGCAGCGGCCTTCTCGTCCGCCTCGCGGGACTTGATGACCTGCGCCTGGTGCTGCTCGAAGCGCTGCTGCGCCTCGGCGTACTGGGTCTCCCACGCCTCGCGCTGGGTCTCGTAGCCCTCGAGCCAGTCGTTGGTCTCGGGGTCGAAGCCCTCGGGGTAGATGTAGTTGCCCTGGTCGTCGTAGGACGCGGCCATGCCGTACAGGGTCGGGTCGAACTCGACCGCCGACGGGTCGGCACCGAAGGCCTCGTTGGCCTGCTTCAGCGAGAGGCTGATGCGACGGCGCTCGAGGTCGATGTCGATGACCTTGACGAAGATCTCGTCGTTGACCTGGACGACCTGCTCCGGGATCTCCACGTGGCGCTCGGCCAGCTCGGAGATGTGGACCAGACCCTCGATGCCCTCGTCCACGCGGACGAACGCACCGAACGGCACCAGCTTCGTGACCTTGCCGGGCACGACCTGGCCGATCTGGTGGGTGCGGGCGAACTGCTGCCACGGGTCTTCCTGGGTCGCCTTCAGCGACAGGGAGACGCGCTCGCGGTCCATGTCCACGTCGAGGACCTCGACGGTGACTTCCTGACCGACCTCGACGACCTCGGAGGGGTGGTCGATGTGCTTCCAGGACAGCTCGGAGACGTGGACCAGACCGTCGACGCCACCCAGGTCCACGAAGGCACCGAAGTTGACGATCGAGGAGACGACGCCGGACCGCACCTGACCCTTCTGGAGGGTGGTGAGGAAGGTCTGGCGGACCTCGGACTGGGTCTGCTCCAGCCAGGCACGGCGGGACAGGACCACGTTGTTGCGGTTCTTGTCCAGCTCGATGATCTTGGCCTCGAGCTCCTTGCCCACGTAGGGCTGGAGGTCGCGGACGCGGCGCATCTCGACCAGGGAGGCCGGGAGGAAGCCACGGAGGCCGATGTCGAGGATGAGACCACCCTTGACGACCTCGATGACGGTACCGGTGACGATCCCGTCCTCTTCCTTGATCTTCTCGATGGTGCCCCAGGCACGCTCGTACTGGGCGCGCTTCTTCGAGAGGATCAGGCGGCCTTCCTTGTCCTCCTTCTGGAGAACAAGGGCTTCGATCTCGTCACCGACGGCGACGACCTCGTTGGGGTCGACGTCGTGCTTGATCGAGAGCTCGCGGCTCGGGATAACGCCTTCGGTCTTGTAACCGATGTCGAGCAGGACCTCGTCCCGGTCGACCTTCACGATGACGCCGTCGACGATGTCGCCGTCGTTGAAGTACTTGATCGTCTCGTCGATCGCGGCGAGGAAGGCTTCCTCGTTACCGATGTCGTTGACCGCTACCTGCGGGGTGGTGGCGGTGGTCTCGGTGCTGCTCGTCATGTGGGAAAGGGCTCCGGTACGGACATTGAGTCGTAGGTACTGCTTACGCCGGGAGCCCGTTTCGCTCTGCAGAAGCCGGACAGCCAAGTAAGCGTCACCGAAAACCGCTGGTGACGCCTCGAGAACCGAGGGGACATACAACAGATGCGAGCGCGACCTGCTACGTCTGAGGTGCGCAGGCCCGCAGCGCAACTTGTAGCATACGGGGGCAGCCGGGCGGGGTCAATGCGCGAAGCCGCACACCCGGGGCGGATCGCCGCATTCCCGGCACAAGTGCCGTCCACCGAGGCCACATGGACCCCTCGGACGTCCCTTGCGACACGCGGGGCCGGCGGCACGGAAGAGCCCGCAGACTAGTACGAGGGAGCCGGTCATCCAAGAGTTCGTAGCGTCCGAGGCCGAAGCCGGCGGACCCGCCGAGCCCGAGGCCACCCGGCGTGCCGCCGGTGTCACGGAGAGCTCCCGCGCCAACCGCGGCTGGTGGGACCGAAACGCGGACGAGTACCAGATCGAGCACGGCACCTTCCTCGGCGACGACCGCTTCGTGTGGTGCCCCGAAGGCCTGGACGAGGTGGAGGCCGAGCTGCTCGGCCCGCCGGAGGACCTGAAGGGCAAGGACGTCCTGGAGATCGGCGCCGGCGCCGCCCAGTGCTCGCGCTGGCTGACCGCCCAGGGAGCGCGTCCGGTGGCGCTGGACCTCTCCCACCGCCAGCTCCAGCACGCGCTGCGCATCGGCTCCTCCTTCCCCCTGGTCTGCGCGGACGCGGCCGTGCTGCCCTTCGCGGACGGCTCCTTCGACCTGGCGTGCTCGGCGTACGGGGCGCTGCCCTTCGTCGCCGATCCGCGGCTGGTGCTGCGGGAGGTGCGCCGGGTGCTGCGGCCCGGGGGCCGTTTCGTCTTCTCCGTGACGCACCCGCTGCGCTGGGCGTTCCCGGACGAGCCGGGCCCCGAGGGCCTGTCGGTGTCCGGCTCCTACTTCGACCGCACGCCGTACGTCGAGCAGGACGACGAGGGCCGCGCGGTGTACGTCGAGCACCACAGCACGCTCGGCGACCGGGTGCGGGACGTGGTGACTTCCGGGTTCCGGCTGGTGGACCTCGTCGAACCGGAGTGGCCGGACTGGAACACCTCCGAGTGGGGCGGCTGGTCGCCGCTGCGCGGTCGTCTGATCCCCGGGACGGCGATCTTCGTCTGCGAGCGCGACTGAGGCACGCGCCCGCTCGGCCCGGTACGTACGCGCGCGTGGAGGACGGTTTCGCGGGCGTACGACACTGGGGGCGTGATCCGTTACGACGCCCTGGACGCCCTGCCCGTACGCGGTGCCCTGCCCGCCCTGCACGACGCCCTGGAGGGGCACGGCACCGCGGTGCTGGTCGCGCCGCCCGGCACCGGCAAGACGACGCTGGTGCCGCTCGCGCTGGCGGGGCTGCTGGGTGAGGGTCCCGCGCGGCGCGTGGTCGTGGCCGAGCCGCGGCGGATCGCCGCGCGGGCGGCGGCCCGGCGAATGGCGTGGCTGCTGGGCGAGAAGCCCGGCGGGAGCGTCGGGTACACCGTGCGCGGCGAGCGGGTCGTCGGGCGGCACGGGCGCGTGGAGGTCGTCACGACCGGTGTGCTGCTGCAGCGGCTCCAGCGGGACCAGGAGCTGACGGGCGTCGACGTGGTGGTGCTCGACGAGTGTCACGAGCGGCATCTGGACGCGGACACCACGGCGGCGTTCCTGTGGGACGTGCGGCAGGCGCTGCGGCCGGAGCTGCGGCTGGTGGCCGCGTCGGCGACGACCGACGCCGAGGGCTGGGCCCGCCTGCTGGGCGACGCGCCGGTCGTCGAGGCGCAGGGGGTGTCGTACCCCGTGGAGGTGGTGTGGGCGCCGCCTGCGCGCCCGGTGCGGCCGCCGCACGGCATGCGGGTGGACCCGGCGCTGCTCGCGCACGTGGCGTCGGTGGTGCGCCGGGCGCTGGCCGAGCGGGACGGGGACGTGCTGTGTTTCCTGCCGGGGGTCGGTGAGATCGCCCGGGTCGCCGGGCAGTTGACGGGCATCGGGGACGTCGAGGTGCTCCAGGTGCACGGGCGGGCGCCGGCGGCCGTGCAGGACGCGGTGCTGGCGCCGGGCGCACGGCGCCGGGTGGTGCTGGCGACCGCGGTGGCCGAGTCGTCGCTGACGGTCCCGGGCGTGCGGGTGGTCGTGGACGCGGGTCTGGCCCGGGAGCCCCGGGTGGACCACGCGCGGGGGCTGAGCGCGCTGACGACGGTTCGGGCCTCGCGTGCCGCGGGCCGGCAGCGGGCGGGGCGGGCCGGACGTGAGGCGCCGGGCGCGGTGTACCGCTGCTGGGCGGAGGCCGAGGACGCCCGTCTGCCGCGCTTCCCGGCACCGGAGATCAAGGTGGCCGACCTGACGGCGTTCGCGCTCCAGGCGGCCTGCTGGGGCGATCCTGACGCCTCCGGGCTGGCGCTGCTCGATCCGCCGCCGGGCGGGGCGATGGCGGCGGCCCGGTCGGTGCTGACGGCGGTGGGCGCGGTGGACCGTGCCGGTCGTGCCACCGAACGGGGCGCACGGCTGGCCCGCCTCGGGCTGCATCCCCGCCTCGGGCGGGCGTTGCTCGACGCGCGGGGCACGGTGACGGGGGCACGGGGGTCTTCTCACCCGCGGGGCTCCGGCACACGCACGGACACCGGCGTCGGGGACGCGGACGCTCCCCACGCGCGCCTCCCGGGCGAGGGGGCCCGCGACGACCGGGGCCCGGGTACCCGCGCCCCGGGCAGCCGGCCCTCCGACGCCGCAGGCCCCGACGTCGGTGGCCCGGCGGCGGTGGCCGAGGTGGTGGCCCTGCTCAGTGAGGAGCCGCCCCGGGAGTACGGGGACGATCTGGTGGCCGCGCTGCGCACCGCTCGGCGCGGGGCCGATGCCTACGGGGCCCGGTGGCGGACCGAGGTCCGACGGCTGCAGGCCGCCGGGCAGGACTCCGGCCCCGGCGTGGGGCGGGAGGTCACCGACGACGGTGTCGCCGGGCTGGTGACCGCGCTCGCGTTCCCCGAGCGGGTGGCCCGGAAGGACGGCGGTTCGTACCTCATGGTGTCCGGCACCCGGGCCGAACTCCCGGAGGCGTCGGCGCTGCGCGGGGCACCGTGGATCGCCGTGGCGGTGGCCGACCGGCCCGTGGGGAAGGGGCACGCGCGCGTGCGGCTCGGCGCGGTCGTGGACGAGGCGACGGCCCGGCTGGCGGCGGGGGCGCTGCTGGAGGAGACGGACGAGGTCCACTGGGCCGACGGCGACGTCGTGGCCCGGCACGTCGAACGGCTCGGGGCGGTGGAGCTCACGGCACGGCCGCTCACCGCCGCCGACCCCTCTCTCGTGCGGAACGCGCTCCTGGAGGGACTGCGGCGAGAGGGGTTCGGGTTGCTGCGTTGGCCGGCCGACGCGGTGGTACTGCGGCAACGGCTCGCCTTTCTGCGGCGGCGGCTCGGCGAGCCCTGGCCCGACGTCTCGGACGACGCGCTGCACGCGCGCGTGGACGAGTGGCTGGAGCCCGAGCTGAGCCGGGCCCGTCGGCGGGCCGACGTGGCACGGATCGACGCCGGACAGGCACTGGCACGGCTGCTGCCCTGGGCCTCGGGGGAAGCGGCACGGCTCGACGAACTCGCGCCGGAGCGGATCACCGTCCCCAGCGGGTCCAGGGTCCGGATCGACTACGACGACCCCGCGCAGCCGGTGCTCGCGGTGAAGTTGCAGGAGATGTTCGGACTGCACCGCTCGCCCGAGGTCGCCGGGGTGCCGCTCCTCGTCCATCTCCTCTCCCCCGCCGGCCGCCCGGCCGCGGTCACCGCCGACCTGGCCTCCTTCTGGAAGGACGGCTACTTCGGCGTACGGGCGGAGCTGCGCGGCCGCTACCCGAAGCATCCGTGGCCCGAGGACCCGGCCACCGCGGAGCCCACCCGGCACACCAAGGCCCGGCTCGCGAAGTGAGCGGGTGACGACGCGCCGAGGGGCGCCCCCGCCGAAGCGGAGGGCGCCCCTCGGTCGTTCGCGCGGGTGCCGCGCCTACGCTTCCGGCTCCGTCGACGGCTCGGTCGAGGGGCTGGGCGAGGCGTCGGGCGATTCGGGGGACGGGCTCGGCGTCGGCTCCGCCTCGGCCACCTTCAGCTGGACGTTGAGGGCGGCGCCGCCCGCGGTGGTGAGACGCAGCACGAACGTGCCGCTGGTGTCGTCCGCGTACAGCTTCGGCAGCGTCAGCAGGCCCTTGGCGTCGGTCTTCAGGCCGGTCAGGGTGCGGACGGGCTTGCCGTCGGCGTCCTTGAAGTAGGGGCCCTTGTCGTTCTCGGCCGGGTCGAGAACCGACTTGGCGAGCGTGGCGGTGACGGCGACCTTGTCCGCGGCGGCGCCCCGGTACGTGGCCTTGACCGCGACCCGGTCCGCGAACTCGCCGCCGGGCGTGCACGTCAGCTCGGTCGCGCCGGTGCGCGCGAGGGCGTCGGCGACCCGCTCGGTGACGGTCGCCCTGTAGTCGATGCCGGGGACGGTGCGGCCGGCGACGGCGGCGCGCACGGTGAAGGCGCCGGTCTTCTCGCCCGCGACCAGTGCGGGCGCGACCGCCACGCCGGAGGCGTCGGTGGTGGCCACGGCGACCTTCTCGCCGCCGGCGAAGGTGGCGTCCGTGTCGCCCAGCACGGTGAAGCGGATCCGCACCTTGCCGACGGCCTTTCCGGCCTCGGTCTCGGCGCGGGTGCTGATCTTCCTGGTGAAGGTGTCGCCCGCGACCGCGGTGAGCCCCGTGGTCCCGGCGTTCTCCAGGTGGTGCACCGTGTCGGTGGGGGTCGGGGTGCCGGACGGGGTCTCCGGGTCGGTCGGCGGCTTGGGGCTCGGGGAGCCGGTGCCGGAGTCCGGCGGGGCAGTGGGTGTGCCGGGTGCGGTGGAACCGCCCGGCTTGACCGGGCTGGGCGACGGCGTGCCGGGGGACGTGGGGCGCGTGGTCGCGCCCGTACCGCCGGGGGACGTCTGGCGTCCGCTCGCGGCGCCGTCGTCGCTGCGGCCCACGGGCAGGGTGCCGGTGCCGTCCGGGATCTCGTGGGTGCCCTTGCGGTAGTGCTCCAGCCACGACAGGACCGTGTACAGGTAGTCCTGGGAGTTGTTGTAGCTGAGGATCGCGCGCTTGAGGTCGGCCTGGTCGGACAGGTCCCAGCCGTTGCGGCACAGGTAGTGGCCGGCGGAGAGCGCGGCGTCGTAGATGTTGTTGGGGTCTTCCTTGCCGTCACCGTTGCCGTCGCGGCCCGCCCACGCCCAGGTGGAGGGGATGAACTGCATGGGGCCGACGGCGTTGTCGTAGGCGCTGTTGCCGTCGTAGACGCCGTTGTCGGTGTCCTTGATGAGCGCGAAGCCGTTGCCGTCGAGCTGCGGGCCGATGATCGGACTGGTCGTGGTGCCGTCGGCGGTGACGCGGCCGCCGCGGGCCTGACCCGACTCCACCTTGCCGATGGCGGCGAGGAGTTGCCAGGGGAGGTTGCAGCCTGGCTTGGACCGGCGCAGCTCCGACTCGGCCTTCTTGTAGGCGTCGAGGACCGTGGCGGGGATGCCCGCCTCGGACGGTGTCCGGGACGCGGGGGTGCCGATGGTCGGCGCGGGGCTCGGGCTGTTCAGCGGCGGCAGGTCCGTGTAGTAGGGAGAGTTGCCGGTCGCGCTCTCCTCGGCGGGCGTGTCGAAGGTCGGCACGTTGTCGGAGGTGGTCTGTCTGCCGTTGGCGTCGGCCGTCACGTTGGGAGCCTGGGACGCGGACAGGGCCGCGACCGCGACCGCTGCCACGGTGGTGGTGACCGCCGCCTTGCGGAGCCTCCTGTCGAATTGCGCCGCCATAGAGTGAACCCCTCCCATGGACGCCCGCGCGTCCGTCCGTTCGTTCCCGGCTGTCGTACTCGCCCGTCGTACCCGTCCTGTTGCGACGATCGGTGCGCGCCGGAGGTTGCGCCGCAACTTTCCCGCGCGATGTTCGTCTGTTCGATCAGTACGGTGCCGCACGCGACCCTACGGCAACTTGCTGTGCGCGGGGACCCGTTCGCGCCCGATATTCACCAGTTGGCCATACGAGGAGTTCCGTTGCCGTTCACCCTCAGTCATGCCGCCGCCGTCCTGCCCGCTTTGAGGGGTGACGGGACCGGACGGGGGCGGCTGGTACCGGCTGCGCTGGTGGCGGGCTCCTTCTCGCCCGACATGACCTATTACGCGGCGAGTTTCCTGTCCGGGGCGATGGAGTTCGGGGACGTCACGCACGCCTTCCCTGGTGTCTTCACCGTCGATGTGGTCATCGCCTGGGCTCTGGTGGGTCTGTGGCTGCTCGTGCGCGAGCCGCTGGTGGCCCTGCTGCCGAGGGCCCGGCAGGGGCGGGTCGCCGCGCTGCTGCGCTGCGGGGCGACCCGCGCGCGCGTGACGCCCTCGCTCCTGCTGTGGTGGTACGTGTCCGCGGTGCTGGGGGCGTCGACGCACGTGGTGTGGGACGCGTTCACGCATCTCGACCGGTGGGGGATGCGGGTGTTCCCCGTCCTCGGCCGGGAGATCGCGGGCTCTCCTCTGTACTGGTACCTCCAGTACGGCGGTTCCGCCGTGGCCGCCGTCGTGCTCGCCGTGTTCCTGGCGCGGGCGCTGCACCGGGCGCCCCGGACCGAGCCGCTGGGCGTTCCGGTACTCCTGGTGCGGGACCGGTGGTGGGCCGGGGCGGTGGTGGGCGGTTGTGCGGTGGCCGGGGCGGTGCGGCGGGCCACCCGGTGGTGGGACTACTGGGGTGACGTGGCGAAACCCTGGGAGCTGATCCCGACGGTGTGCTTCGGGGCGGGCGCGGGGCTCGTCCCGGGACTGCTGCTGTACGCCGTGGCGGTCAGGGTGTGGCGTCCGGCCCCGGTCCCCGCCCGCCCGGAAGGCGCCGGTACGGAGCCGGACCGCCGGGTCGCGCGCTGAGCGCGTCGGTGCCGGCGACGAACACGGTGAAGGTGTGCGCGGGCCGGGTCCGCGGCAGCAGCGTGAGGGCGAGCGCCAGGTAGCCGCGGGCGAGGTCGGCCCACAGCCGCCAGGCGGGCGTCTCGCGCGGCATCGGGGCGGTCCGGTCCCGGCGGACGAGTCTGCGGCGGAGGTCTGTCGTGGTGCGGCGCAGGGCCGTCGCGAGGGTGGTGGGGGTGCGGCCGGTACTTGCGCCCGGCGCGAAGACCGGGACCGGTAGGAGTGGCACGCGGGCGGGTCGGTCGGTGCTTGCCCGTGCCGGTGTCGTCCGGTGGTGGAGCATGCGTATACCCATGCCCGCATCCTCAGGGGAGTCGGGGGCGGGGGGCGCTTTCGCGGGGGCCACCTGAGTGACGGGGCCGCCGGGCGCGCGGAGGAGGAGGACGCCGCGAGCACGCGACACACGCGACCCCGCGGCGCTCCCCCATCACATCCCGTACCGCCGACCGCCGCAGGCTAGTGCGCCGCCGACTCCCAGTCCGGTCCCGCGCCCACCGAGACGCCCAGGGGGACCCTGAGCCGCACGGCGTCCGCCATCTCGCGGCGGACCAGTTCCTCCGCCGCCGCCCGCTCGCCGGGGGCGATCTCCAGGACGATTTCGTCGTGGACCTGGAGCAGCATGCGGGAGGAGAGGCCGGCCTCGCGCAGCGCCTTGTCGACGTTGAGCATGGCGATCTTGACGATGTCGGCCGCCGTGCCCTGGATCGGGGCGTTCAGCGCCATGCGCTCGGCCGCCTCGCGGCGCTGGCGGTTGTCGCTGTTGAGGTCGGGCAGGTACCGGCGGCGGCCGAAGAGCGTCGCCGTGTAGCCCGTCGCCCGGGCCTCGTCGACGACCCGGCGCAGGTAGTCCCGTACTCCGCCGAACCGCTCGAAGTAGGCGTCCATCAGGCCGCGGGCCTCGGCCGCCTCGATGTTCAGCTGCTGGGAGAGGCCGAAGGCGGACAGTCCGTACGCCAGGCCGTAGGACATGGCCTTGATCTTGCGGCGCATCTCCGCGTCGACCGCGGACTGCTCGACGGAGAACACCTGCGCGGCGGCGGTGGTGTGCAGGTCCTCGCCGGAGGTGAAGGCCTCGATCAGGCCCGCGTCCTCGGAGAGGTGGGCCATGACGCGCAGCTCGATCTGGCTGTAGTCGGCCGTCATCAGCGACTCGAAGCCCTCGCCGACGACGAACCCGCGGCGGATCGCCCGGCCCTCGTCGGTGCGGACCGGGATGTTCTGCAGGTTCGGGTCCGTGGAGGAGAGGCGGCCGGTCGCGGCGACCGTCTGGTTGAACGTGGTGTGGATGCGGCCGTCGGAGGCGATCGTCTTGATCAGGCCCTCGACCGTGACCCGCAGCTTGGCCTGCTCGCGGTGGCGGAGCATGATGACCGGCAGCTCGTTCTCCGTCTGGGCCGCGAGCCAGGCCAGGGCGTCGGCGTCGGTGGTGTAACCGGTCTTGGTCTTCTTGGTCTTCGGCAGGTTCAGCTCGCCGAAGAGGACTTCCTGGAGCTGCTTGGGCGAGCCGAGGTTGAACTCGTGCCCGGCCGCCGCGTGCGCCTCCTTCACCGCCTGCTGCACGGCACCGGCGAACATCTGCTCCATGGCCTGGAGGTGCTCCCGGTCGGCCGCGATGCCGTGCCGCTCCATGCGGGCCAGCAGCGCGGACGTGGGCAGCTCCACGTCGCGCAGCAGGTCGCCGGCGCCGACGTCCTGAAGGCGGCCCTCGAAGGCCTCGCCCAGGTCGAGGATGGCGCGGGCCTGCACCATCAGCGCCTCGGCCTCGGCGCCGTCGTCGGCACCGAAGGCGAGCTGGCCGTCGGCCGCGGCGGCGGGGGCCAGCTCGCGGTGCAGGTACTCCAGGGAGAGCGCGTCCAGGTCGAAGGAGCGGCGGCCCGGCTTGACCAGGTAGGCGGCGAGCGCGGTGTCCATGCCGACACCGGCGACGCTCCAGCCGTGCTCGGCGAAGACGCGCATCGCGCCCTTGGCGTTGTGCAGGACCTTGGGCCGGTCCGGGTCGGACAGCCAGGCCGCGAACGCCGCCTCGTCGGCCTCGTCGAGCTCCGTCGGGTCGAACCAGGCGGCCTTGCCGTCGGCCGCGGCGAGCGCGACCTCGGCGACCGAGCCGGTGCCCAGCGCCCAGGTGTCGACCGTGGCCACACCGAGGGGCTGCGTGCCGTGCTCGGCGAGCCAGCCGGCCACCTCGCCGGTGCCCAGCACGGCGCCGTCCAGCTCCACCCCGTCCGCCACGACCGGGGTCGCCTCGGCCTCCTCGGCGCCCGGGTCGACGGCGTACAGCCGCTCCCGCAGGGACGGGTTGCGGATCTCCAGGGTGTCCAGGATCATGGCGACGCCCTTGCGGTCGTACGCCGTCCGCTCCAGGTCGGTGACCGTCTTCGGCAGCTCGACCCGCCGCTCCAGCTCGGTGAGGCGGCGGTTGAGCTTGACGGACTCCAGGTGGTCGCGGAGGTTCTGCCCGGCCTTGCCCTTGACCTCGTCGACGCGCTCCACCAGCTCCGCGAAGGACCCGAACTGGTTGATCCACTTCGCGGCCGTCTTCTCGCCGACGCCCGGGATGCCCGGCAGGTTGTCGGACGGGTCGCCGCGCAGCGCCGCGAAGTCGGGGTACTGGGCGGGGGTCAGCCCGTACTTCTCGAAGACCTTCTCCGGCGTGAAACGGGTCAGCTCGGAGACGCCCTTGGTCGGGTACAGCACCGTGGTGTGCTCGCTGACCAGCTGGAAGGAGTCCCGGTCGCCGGTGACGATCAGCACGTCGAAGCCCTCGGCCTCGGCCTGCGTGGCGAGCGTGGCGATGACGTCGTCGGCCTCGAAGCCCTCGACGGCGAAGCGCTGCACGCGCATGGCGTCGAGCAGCTCGCCGATCAGCTCGACCTGCCCCTTGAACTCGTCGGGCGTCTTGGAGCGGTTCGCCTTGTACTCGGTGAACTCCTGGGACCGCCAGGTCTTGCGGGAGACGTCGAACGCCACCGCGAAGTGGGTGGGCGCCTCGTCACGCAACGTGTTGGCCAGCATCGACGCGAAGCCGTAGATCGCGTTGGTCGGCTGGCCCGTCGCGGTCGTGAAGTTCTCCGCGGGCAGCGCGAAGAACGCGCGGTAGGCCAGCGAGTGCCCGTCCATGAGCATCAGGCGCGGACGGTCGCCGCCGGAGGTGTTGTCGGTCTTCTTCGATGCTGTCTCTGCCACGCCCCCGATCCTGCCACGGACCACTGACACTCGGCCCCGCCCTCGCCGTCGGCACGGACCGGCCTGCGTCCGCCGCGACCACCGTTCCGGATTCCGGCCCGCCCGGCCTCCTTCGCTGTCACAGGGACGTGCGAGGATCGGAGACGTACCTCACACGCGTAAGCGAAGGAGCGCGCGATGGCCACCAAGCCGCCCAAGGGTGATCCGGTTCAGGACGCGCCGCAGATCACGGAACCACAGCATGCGGCGGCGGGGATTCCGGCCATCGGGCACACCCTGCGGATCGCGCAGCGGCAGATGGGCGTGAAGCGGACCGCGCTGACGCTGCTGAGCGTCAACCAGAAGGACGGCTTCGACTGTCCGGGCTGCGCCTGGCCCGAGCCGGACCACCGGCACAAGGCGGAGTTCTGCGAGAACGGCGCGAAGGCCGTGGCCGAGGAGGCCACCCTGCGCCGGGTCACCCCGGAGTTCTTCGCCGAGCACTCCGTGGCCGACCTCGTCAACCGCAGCGGCTACTGGCTGGGCCAGCAGGGACGGCTCACGCACCCGGTGTACCTCCCGGAGGGCGGCGAGCACTACGAGCCGGTCACCTGGGAGCGCGCCTTCGACATCGTGGCGGAGGAGATCGCCGCCCTGGGCTCGCCCGACGAGGCGGTCTTCTACACCTCCGGGCGCACCAGCAACGAGGCGGCGTTCCTCTACCAGCTCTTCGCGCGGGAGCTGGGCACCAACAACCTGCCGGACTGCTCCAACATGTGCCACGAGTCGTCCGGCTCGGCCCTGTCCGAGACCATCGGCATCGGCAAGGGCAGCGTCCTGCTGGAGGACCTGTACAAGTCCGACCTGATCATCGTGGCCGGCCAGAACCCGGGCACCAACCACCCGCGCATGCTCTCCGCCCTGGAGAAGGCCAAGGCCAACGGGGCGAAGATCATCAGCGTCAACCCGCTGCCCGAGGCGGGCCTGGAGCGCTTCAAGAACCCGCAGACCCCGAAGGGGCTCACCGCGGGCGCCGCGCTCACCGACCTGTTCCTGCAGATCCGCATCGGCGGTGACCAGGCCCTGTTCCGGCTCCTCAACAAGCTGATCCTGGAGACCGACGGGGCGGTCGACGAGGCGTTCGTCGAGCAGCACACCCACGGGTACGAGGAGTTCGCCGAGGCGGCCCGCGCCGCCGACTGGGAGGCGACCCTCGCGGCGACCGGCCTCACCCGCGCGGAGATCGAGGAAGCCCTGCGCATGGTGCTCGCCTCGAAGCGCACCATCGTGTGCTGGGCGATGGGCCTGACCCAGCACAAGCACTCCGTGCCCACGATCCGCGAGGTCGTCAACTTCCTCCTGCTGCGCGGCAACATCGGCCGTCCGGGCGCGGGCGTCTGCCCGGTCCGCGGCCACTCCAACGTGCAGGGCGACCGCACCATGGGCATCTTCGAGCGGCCCGCGCCCGCCTTCCTGGACGCCCTGGAGAAGGAGTTCGGCTTCGCCCCGCCGCGCGAGCACGGTTACGACGTCGTACGGGCCATCCGCGCGATGCGTGACGGTGAGGCGAAGGTGTTCTTCGCCATGGGCGGCAACTTCGTCTCCGCCTCCCCCGACACGGAGGTCACCGAGGCGGCGATGCGCCGCGCCCGGCTCACCGTGCACGTGTCGACGAAGCTGAACCGCTCGCACGCCGTCACGGGCGCACGCGCCCTGATCCTGCCGACGCTCGGCCGCACCGAGCGGGACCTCCAGGGCGGCGGCGAGCAGTTCGTCACCGTCGAGGACTCCATGGGCATGGTGCACGCCTCCCGCGGCCGGCTGGAGCCCGCGAGCGCCCACCTGCTGTCCGAGCCGGCCATCGTGTGCCGGCTGGCCCGCCGGGTGCTGGGCGAGCGCAGCGCCACGCCCTGGGAGGAGTTCGAGAAGGACTACGCGACGATCCGCGACCGCATCGGGCGCGTGATCCCCGGGTTCGAGGACTTCAACGCGCGCGTGGCCCGCCCCGGGGGCTTCGCCCTGCCGCACGCCCCGCGCGACGAACGCCGCTTCCCGACGGCCACCGGCAAGGCCAACTTCACCGCGGCGCCGGTCGAGTACCCCGAGCTGCCCGAGGGCCGGCTGCTGCTGCAGACGCTGCGCTCGCACGACCAGTACAACACCACGATCTACGGTCTGGACGACCGCTACCGGGGCATCAAGAACGGCCGCCGGGTGGTCCTGGTCAATCCTCAGGACGCCCGGGAGCTCGGCGTCCGGGACGGCGCGTACGTCGACCTGGTCGGTGAGTGGAAGGACGGTGTGGAGCGGCGGGCCCCCGGCTTCCGCGTCGTGCACTACCCCACGGCCCGGGGCTGCGCGGCGGCGTACTACCCGGAGACCAACGTCCTGGTGCCGCTGGACGCCACCGCGGACACCAGCAACACCCCGGCCAGCAAGTCCGTCGTGGTCCGTCTGGAACAATCGACGACCGACTGAGCGTTTGCTCAGCGGCGCCGACGGCCCGTCCCACCGGGCCGGCCGGCGGATCCGACAGACGGAGCGACGAAACGGAGCCGGGCCCATGGGCGAGCAGCAGCAGGTGCAGTTCCCGCAGGAGGTCATCGACGAGTACGCCACGCTCGGCGTCGACCTGCCCGCACTCTTCTCCGCCGGGCACCTCGGGACGCGCATGGGGGTCCAGATCCGCGAGGCGTCGGCCGACCGGGTCGTCGGCACCATGCCGGTCGAGGGCAACACCCAGCCGTACGGGCTGCTGCACGGGGGCGCCTCGGCGGTGCTGGCCGAGACGCTCGGGTCGGTCGGCTCGATGCTGCACGGCGGCACCTCCAAGATCGCCGTCGGCGTCGACCTGAACTGCACCCACCACCGCGGCGTCCGCTCCGGTCTGGTCACCGGGGTGGCCACGCCGGTGCACCGGGGGCGGTCGACGGCGACGTACGAGATCGTGATCAGCGACGAGCAGGACCGCCGCGTGTGCACCGCCCGGCTGACCTGTCTGCTGCGGGACGTGAAGCCGGGCGACGGGGCGCAGGCGGGCGCGACCGCCTGAGCGGCGGCGCGACCGAGCCGATCGACACGCCCCCGTCGCCACACCGCCCGCGTCGGCGCACGGCCGCCGTGGACTCACCGCTCCCGTCGGCGCACGGCTCCCGTCGACTCTCGGCTCCCGTCGGCACACAGCCCCGGAGGGCATATCGCGCGCACGGCATTGCTCCCGGCCACCCGGCGCCCTAGCTTCGGGGCATGGGACGGGGAGAGGCCCCCTGGCCGGGGGCGACGGCTCGGCGGTTCCGCTTCGCCTCCGCACGGCGTGATCCCGCCCGGCGTGATCCCGCCCGGCCCGCGACCGCACCACCCGGGCCGGCACCGTCCGGACCGCCACGGCCCGGACCGCCGCCGCCCGCGTACGCACACCCCGCACCCGAACGCGCCGCCCGCCAACGCGCCGCCCGCCAAGGGTTGGAGCGGCACACGCCCGAGCACACCGCGCGGGAAGCCCCCGCACGCGAACGCGCGACGCACCGGCGCGGCGCACGCGACCGGATCGTCCCGGTCCTGATGGCGCTCGCGCTGACCCTGCCCGCCGCCGCCTGCGGCAACTCCCCCGCCGACAGGGCCGCTTCCGACAACGCCACGGAAGCGACCGCGCCGACCCCGGCATCCGCGTCCACGTCCGCATCGGCCCGACCCGCCCTCTCCCCCGAAGAGTTGTGTACGACCGCCGTCCGCCACTGGGCACGCGAACTGCTCGACGGCGCCACCCCCTACGGCGACTACCAGTCGATGGGCCTCTCCAACCGGCAGTACGACATCCTCCGCGAAGTGGTGAGCGCCGCGAGGACCGCGGAACGCGACCGAGGACCGCGCGCCGCACGGATGCTGATCGACCATCAGGCGCGCGCCGGGTGCGCCGATCCGTACCACGGCGGCGGCCCCACCGAAGGCCCGTGGCGATGAGCGGCGCCGGCCCCGTCGAGCCGGGCGAGGGCACCCACGCCTGGGACGACACGGACACCCGCGCCTGGGACGAGACGGACATGCCCCGGCCGCCCGGCCGCCCGCGAGGCCGGCTCGCCCGGCGCTACCACCGCCACCGCAGGGCAGTCCTCGGCTGCGCCACGGCCCTCGCCGTACTGGCGGGCAGCGGCTACCTGTACGCCGGCCGGCCGCGGCAGCCGACGCCTCCCCCGCCGCCGTACCCCGTCCAGGTGGTGGACCTCGTCTACCTGGACGCGGTACCCGGCCCCGGCGGGGCCGCGCCCGGCGACTTCAGCTTCGCGGTACTGCTGAGCGTGCGCTCCGGTCGGCCCGTCACCGTGACGCGCCTGGCCCAGCCCTACGACGGCCTCGCGATGACCTCGTCACCCGCGGCACCTTTCCAGACAAAGTCGCATTCGGCCCGCAAGATCATTGTCACGCTGAGGGTGACGGAATGCGAAAAAGCACCCCGGAACCTCGGACTCCCTTTCTTGGATGTAACGCTACGTAATGCGCGCGCAATACAGGCCCACAGTTTCATCCTCGGATCACGCTATGCACAGGACCTCTCCCAGGCCCTTCAAGCCGCCTGCGACCAGGATTCCGGGTAATCACCAAAACGCTCCAGACGCCTGAACTCCGCGCTCCGGTCCTGCGGGTTCTCAGCATGTGGACCGGGCGAATCGGCCGGAATTCCGCCCTTCTTCCCAGCCAGTACCGCTCTGCATTACCCCGTGTCATAACAAGAGCGTCACAGCCTGAGTCAGACCCTCCTCCACGTTCCCCACACACGCTTAGAGTCACGGCCAGTCACCGCGCAGTCCGATTGTCACTTCGGCCCAGCGCTCGACTCGGCCGCCTCCAGGGGGACGCGGCTGTGCCAGGGAAAGGACTGATCGTGCGTCAACGTTCGCTCATCGCCATCACCGCCGCTCTGGCGGCGGGAGCACTCACCCTCACCGCCTGCGGCTCGCGCGACGACGACGGCGGCTCGGACTCCGGCAACGGCGGCGGCGGTGGCACCACCGTCGTCATCGGCGTCGACGCCCCGCTGACCGGCGACCTGTCCGCGCTGGGCCTCGGCATCAAGAACTCGGTGGACCTCGCGGCCAAGACCGCCAACAAGGACAACTACGTCGACGGCATCAAGTTCGAGATAGAAGCCCTCGACGACCAGGGCCAGCCCTCCGTCGGCCAGCAGAACGCCACCAAACTCGTCGCCAACGACGACGTCCTCGGCGTCGTCGGCCCGCTGAACTCCTCGGTCGGCGAGTCCATGCAGAAGGTCTTCGACACCGCCAAGCTGGTCGAGGTCTCCCCGGCCAACACCAACCCCTCCCTCACCCAGGGCGTCGACTGGCAGACCAAGAAGGTCCGCCCCTACAAGTCGTACTTCCGCACCGCGACCACGGACGCCATCCAGGGCCCGTTCGCCGCCCAGTACGTCTACAACGACTCCAAGAAGCGCAAGGTCTTCGTCATCGACGACAAGAAGACCTACGGCGCCGGCCTCGCCGCCACCTTCACCGAGGAGTTCAAGAAGCTCGGCGGCCAGGTCGTCGGCACCGAGCACATCAACCCCGACACCAAGGACTTCAACGCGGTCGCCACCAAGGTCAAGAACTCCGGCGCCGACGTCGTCTACTACGGCGGCGAATACCCGCAGGCCGGCCCGCTCAGCAAGCAGATCAAGGCCGCCGGAGCCAAGATCCCCGTGGTCGGCGGCGACGGCATCTACAGCGCCGACTTCATCAAGCTCGCCGGCGCCAGCGGCACCGGCGACCTCGCGACCTCCGTCGGCGCCCCCGTCGAGGAACTCCCCTCCGCCAAGGAATTCGTCGCCAACTACAAGGCCGCCGGATACAAGGAGGCCTACGAGGCCTACGGCGGCTACTCCTACGACTCCGCCTGGGCGATCATCGAAGCCGTCAAGGCCGTCGTCGAGGCCAACGACGGCAAGCTCCCCGACGACGCCCGCGCCAAGGTCGTGGACGCCATGCAGAACGTCTCCTTCGACGGGGTGACCGGAAAGGTCTCCTTCGACGAATTCGGTGACGCCACCAACAAGCAGCTCACCGTGTACGCCGTCGAGAACGGTGCCTGGAAGTCGGTGAAGTCCGGCACCTACACCGGCTGACCCACCACCCGCACCACCGAACCACGAGCCGCGCGGGGCGCTGTCCACAGGCGCCCCGCGCGGACTCGCATCCGGCCACATCCGTCGAACGTTCCGAAAGTCTCGGAGGACATGCGGTGAACGAACTGCCGCAGCAGCTGGTCAACGGCCTGCTACTGGGATCCATGTACGGGTTGATCGCCATCGGCTACACAATGGTCTACGGCATCGTCCAGCTCATCAACTTCGCCCACGGCGAGATCTTCATGACCGGCGCCTTCGGCGCACTCACGGTCTACATATACGTCCTGCCCGACGGCACCTCCATGCTGCTCGCCCTGCCCCTCATGCTGCTCGGCGCCGTGGTGGTCTCCGTCACCGTCGCCGTCGGGGCGGAACGGTTCGCCTACCGCCCCCTGCGCGGCGCACCCCGACTCGCGCCCCTCATCACCGCCATCGGCCTCTCCCTCGCTCTCCAGCAGGCAGTGTGGGCCTGGTACCCCGACGCCAAATCCGCGCGCACCTTCCCCCAGATCGACGGCGGCCCCTTCCACATCGGCGACGTCACCCTCCAGACCGGCGACATCTTCCTGCTCATCGCGGCCCCCGTCAGCATGGCCATCCTCGCCTACTTCGTGATGCGCACCCGCACCGGACGCGGCATGCAGGCCACCGCCCAAGACCCGGACACCGCCAAACTGATGGGCGTCAACACCGACCGCATCATCGTCGTCGCCTTCGCCCTCGGCGCCGTCTTCGCCGCCGTCGGAGCCGTCGCCTACGGCCTCAAATACGGCCAGATCGAGTTCAAGATGGGCTTCATCCTCGGACTCAAGGCCTTCACCGCAGCCGTCCTCGGCGGCATCGGCAACATCTACGGCGCCATGATCGGCGGCGTCGTCCTCGGCATCGCCGAGACCCTGGCCACCGCCTACATCGCCGACATCCCCGGCCTCGACCAGTTCGGCAGCCAGTCCTGGGCCGACGTCTGGGCCTTCATCCTCCTCATCCTCGTGCTGCTGTTCAGGCCACAGGGCCTGCTCGGCGAACGCGTTGCGGACAGGGCGTGACACCGATGACCACACAGACCACCACACCGAAGACCGCCGGCACCCCCACCGCGGGCGACACCTCCGGCCTCATCGGCATGCCCCCGCACATCGGACGGGCCCTCGCCACCGGCGGCGGCGCCCTCACCGTCGCCTCCACCTTCCTCGCCTGGACCTGGACCGCCGAATTCCCGGGCGACCTCACCGTCTACGGCTACCCCGGCGGACTCCAGGTCCTGGTCCTCATCGCCGGCGCCCTCACCACCCTCCTCGGCCTCGCCTCGTACGGCGTCAAAGGACTGCGCTGGCTGATCCCCGCCGGCGGCGACGCCGCCCTCAAATTCGCCGCCCTCGCCGCCTTCGCGACCACCTGGTACACGATGATCGCGATCAGCGCCAAGCTCGGCGGCCTCGTCAACCTCGAACCCGGCGGCTACATCGCCGCGGCCGCCACCCTCATCGCACTCCTCGGCGCACTCGCCCTCCCCTTCGAACGACCCGCGCCCGACCCCTTCGACCCCGACGACACCGGCTGGGAACAGTTCAAGCACACCAGCTCCCAGAACTGGCAGACCATCAAGGCGGCCTTCGCCTCCGGCACCCCCCGCCCCGTCCGCGCCCTGCCCTCCTACGCCGAGATCCTCATCATCGTCGGCATCCTCGCCGTCGCCCTCCTCGTCTTCACCTACGGCATCGGCACCGAGTACGACGAACTCTTCGTCGGCTTCCTCATCGTCGCCGGCCTCGGCTTCACCGCCCTCCACCGGGCCGGCCTCATCGCCCAGGCCACCGAGATCACCGCCCGGCACCAGAACATCACCGTCTGCGGCGCCTTCATCGCCGCGGCCTGCTTCCCCTTCACCCAGTCCGACGACCAGTACGCCACCCTCGGCGTCTACATCCTGATCTTCGCCACCGTCGCCCTCGGCCTGAACATCGTCGTCGGCCTCGCCGGCCTCCTCGACCTCGGCTACGTGGCCTTCCTCGGCGTCGGCGCCTACGCCGCCTCCATGGTCTCCGGCTCCCCCAGCTCACCCTTCGACCTGCACCTCCCCTTCTGGGCCGCCGTCCTCGTCGGCGCCGCCGCCTCACTCGTCTTCGGCGTCCTCATCGGCGCACCCACCCTGCGACTGCGCGGCGACTACCTCGCCATCGTCACCCTCGGCTTCGGCGAGATCTTCCGCATCACCGCCAACAACCTCGACGGCACCTCCGGCCCGGACGTCACCAACGGCTCCAACGGCATCTCCTCCATCCCCGACCTCAACATCCTCGGCTTCGACATGGGGATCGCACACGACATCGGCGGCTTCACCATCGGCCGGTTCGCCAACTACTTCTTCCTGATGCTCCTCATCACGGCCGTCGTCGTCCTCGTCTTCCGACGCAGCGGCGACTCCCGCATCGGACGCGCCTGGGTCGCCATCCGCGAGGACGAGACCGCCGCCCTCGCCATGGGCATCAACGGCTTCCGCGTCAAACTCATCGCCTTCGCCGTCGGCGCCTCCCTCGCCGGACTCGCCGGCACCGTCCAGGCCCACGTGACCTACACCGTCACCCCCGAGCAGTACCTCTTCGCCGGCACCACCCCGCCCAACTCCGCCTTCCTCCTCGCCGCGGTCGTCCTCGGCGGCATGGGCACCATCGCCGGCCCCCTCATCGGTGCCGCACTGCTCTTCCTCATCCCCAACAAGCTGCAGTTCCTCGACGACTACCAGCTCTTCGCCTTCGGACTCGCACTCGTCCTGCTCATGCGCTTCCGCCCCGAAGGCCTGGTCGCCAACCGGCGCCGCAAACTCGAATTCCACGAAGAGGCCGAAGCGCCCACCACCCTGAGCAAGACAGGGGCCTGACCACATGACCACCGACACCACCACCAAGGACACCACCCCGGGCGCCCCCGCCCCCGGCACCACCGTCCTCGACGCACGCGGCGTCACCATGCGCTTCGGCGGCCTCACCGCCGTCAACGGCGTCGACCTCACCGTCAACAGCGGCGAGATCGTCGGCCTCATCGGCCCCAACGGCGCAGGCAAGACCACCTTCTTCAACTGCCTGACCGGCCTCTACATCCCCACCGAAGGCGAAGTCCGCTACAAGGGCAAGGTCCTGCCGGCCAAGTCCTTCAAGGTCACCGCCGCCGGCATCGCCCGCACCTTCCAGAACATCCGCCTCTTCGCCAACATGACGGTCCTCGAGAACGTCCTCGTCGGCCGCCACACCCGCACCAAAGAAGGCTTCTGGTCCGCCGTCCTGCGCGGCCCCGGCTTCCACAAGGCCGAAGCCACCTCACGCGAACGCGCCATGGAACTCCTCGAGTTCGTCGGCCTCGCCGACAAGGCCGAGCATCTCGCACGGAACCTGCCCTACGGCGAACAGCGCAAGCTCGAGATCGCCCGCGCCCTTGCCAGCGAACCCGGCCTGCTCCTCCTCGACGAACCGACCGCCGGCATGAACCCCCAGGAGACGCGGGCCACCGAAGAACTCGTCTTCGCCATCCGCGACAAGGGCATCGCCGTCCTCGTCATCGAGCACGACATGCGCTTCATCTTCAACCTCTGCGACCGCGTCGCCGTCCTCGTCCAGGGCGAAAAACTCGTCGAAGGCGACAGCGCCACCGTCCAGGGCGACGAACGCGTCGTAGCCGCCTACCTCGGCGAACCCCTCGACAACGACCCCGGCGCCGCCGAAGCCGCCGAAGTCGAAGCCGCCGAGGCCGCCCAGGCATCCGAGGCCCCCCAGGCCGACGACACCACCACGGACATCGCGGCCGGCAAGGAGAACGACCGATGACCGCACTCCTCGAGGTCGAAGACCTCCGCGTCGCCTACGGCAAGATCGAAGCCGTCAAAGGCATCTCGTTCAAGGTCGACGCCGGCCAGGTCGTCACCCTCATCGGCACCAACGGAGCCGGCAAGACCACCACCCTGCGCACCCTCTCCGGCCTCCTCAAGCCGGTCGGCGGACAGATCAAGTTCGGCGGCAAGTCGCTCAAGAAGGTCCCCGCCCACCAGATCGTCTCCCTCGGGCTCGCCCACTCCCCCGAGGGGCGGCACATCTTCCCCCGCATGACGATCGAGGACAACCTCCGCCTCGGCGCCTTCCTCCGCAACGACAAACCAGGCATCGAGAAGGACATCCAGCGCGCCTACGACCTCTTCCCCATCCTCGGCGAACGCCGCAAGCAAGCCGCGGGCACCCTCTCCGGCGGCGAACAGCAGATGCTCGCCATGGGCCGCGCCCTCATGTCCCAGCCCAAACTGCTCATGCTCGACGAACCCTCCATGGGCCTCTCGCCGATCATGATGCAGAAGATCATGCAGACCATCGCCGAACTCAAGTCCCAGGGCACCACCATCCTGCTCGTCGAACAGAACGCCCAGGCCGCCCTCTCCCTGGCCGACCAGGGCCACGTCATGGAGGTCGGCAACATCGTCCTCTCCGGCAGCGGCCAGGACCTCCTCCACGACGAATCCGTCCGCAAGGCCTACCTCGGCGAGGACTGAACCGCCCCGGACACGACTGAGGCCCGCGCCCCCCACCGGGGACGCGGGCCTCACCCACACTCTCTCGATCAGCCCTTCGACGCCTTCTTCTCCTCGGCGTCCTGAATGACCGCCTCGGCCACCTGCTGCATCGACATCCGCCGGTCCATCGACGTCTTCTGGATCCACCGGAACGCCGCCGGCTCCGTCAGCCCGTACTCCGTCTGGAGCACCGACTTCGCCCGGTCCACCAGCTTCCGCGTCTCCAGCCGCTGGCTGAGGTCGGCGACCTCCTTCTCCAGCGTCTTCAGCTCCGTGAAGCGCGAGACGGCCATCTCGATCGCCGGAACGACGTCACTCTTGCTGAACGGCTTCACCAGGTACGCCATCGCCCCGGCGTCCCGCGCCCGCTCCACCAGGTCGCGCTGCGAGAACGCCGTCAGCATCAGCACCGGCGCGATGCTCTCCTCCGCGATCTTCTCCGCCGCCGAGATGCCGTCCAGCTTGGGCATCTTCACGTCGAGGATCACGAGGTCCGGCTTGTGCTCCCGGGCCAGCTCCACGGCCTGCTCCCCGTCACCGGCCTCACCGACGACGGAGTACCCCTCCTCCTCCAGCATCTCTTTGAGATCCAGCCGGATGAGCGCCTCGTCCTCGGCGATGACGACACGGGTCGTCAGCGGAGGCACGTGCGACTTGTCGTCATCGTTCACGTCGGCGGGCTGGGGCGACTCGGGGGCGGTCACGTGGGCGCTCCTTGTTCCGGGGCAGGCGGTACTGCTGGTAGGCAGCGTACCTAGCTGCGGCTGCATCGGGTGAACCGGTACACTCCTACGGGGCTGTCCGGCCGGGTTGGCGGAATGGCAGACGCTGATGTCTCAAACACATCTGTCCGAAAGGGCGTGCGGGTTCGAATCCCGCACCCGGCACTCCCGCAAAGCGGAGGCTCACGTTCTTGTGAACCTCCGCTTTTTGCCGCTTCGGGCACCTCTCCGTGACAGACAGTGTTCGTGTGAACTTCCACAGCACTGATGTACGACAGAAGGCGCTCACCCTGCTGCGCGGCGGCGCCAAGAATGCGGACGTGTCCCGGAGACTGAACGTCCCGATGGGCACGATCGGCTACTGGAAGCACTTGGACCGCGCCGCGCGCGGCGAATGCCCGGGCAAACATGATCCGAGTTGCCCGAGGTGCCACGGTCGGCATCTGGACGCGTCCGCCTACAGCTACCTCTTGGGTCTCTACCTCGGCGACGGCCACATCAGCCGCTATTCCGGGCACCGTGTACCCAACCTCATGGTCGCCTGTGCCGACTCGTGGCCCGGTCTTGTCGATGACTGCGAACGGGCTGTGCGCACTGTCTTCCCCGACAACTCGGTCTGCCGGGTCCGAAAGACCGGCTGCCAATACGTCAAGGTCTACTCGAAGCACCTGTCCTGCCTCTTCCCGCAACACGGCCCCGGCAAGAAGCACGACCGCCGGATCTCTCTCGCCCCCTGGCAACAGACGATCGTCGACACCCATCCATGGGAGTTCATCCGCGGACTGATCCACTCCGACGGATGCCGTATCACCAATTGGACGACCAGGCTCGTCGGTGGCGTGCCCAAGCGCTACGAATACCCGCGGTACCTTTTCACCAACAAGTCGGACGACATCCGGAAGCTCTTCACGGACACCCTCGACAAAGTCGGCGTCCGGTGGACCATCCTCGCGCGCGGCAGTGACCCCTTCAACGTCTCCGTGGCCCGCAAAGCCTCCGTAGCCCTCATGGACACCCACGTCGGCCCCAAGTACTGAGGTCAAGCAGGACCGTCGTCCTCCCCGATGTGGTGCACCCGCACCAGATTGGTCGTGCCCGACACCCCCGGCGGCGAGCCCGCCGTGATGACCACGACGTCGCCCTTCTCGCAGCGGCCGTAGCGGGTCAGGAGTTCGTCCACCTGGTCGACCATCGCGTCCGTGGAGTCGACGTGGGGGCCGAGGAAGGTCTCCACGCCCCAGGTCAGGCTGAGCTGTGAGCGTGTCGCCGGTTCGGGGGTGAAGGCGAGCAGGGGGATGGGTGAGCGGTAGCGGGAGAGGCGGCGGACGGTGTCGCCGGACTGGGTGAAGGCGACGAGGTACTTGGCTCCGAGGAAGTCGCCGATCTCGGCCGCCGCGCGGGCGACCGCGCCGCCCTGGGTGCGGGGCTTGTTGCGTTCGGTGAGCGGGGGGAGGCCCTTGGCGAGGATGTCCTCCTCGGCCGCCGCGACGATCTTGGCCATGGTGCGCACGGTGTCGACGGCGTGTTTGCCGACGCTGGTCTCGCCGGAGAGCATCACCGCGTCGGTGCCGTCGATGACGGCGTTGGCGACGTCGGAGGCTTCGGCGCGGGTGGGCCGGGCGTTGTCGATCATGGAGTCGAGCATCTGGGTGGCGACGATGACCGGCTTGGCGTTGCGCTTCGCCAGCTTGATCGCGCGCTTCTGGACGATCGGCACCTGTTCGAGGGGCATCTCGACGCCGAGGTCGCCGCGGGCGACCATGATGCCGTCGAAGGCGGCGACGATGTCCTCGATGTTCTCGACGGCCTGGGGCTTCTCGACCTTGGCGATGACGGGGAGGCGGCGGCCTTCGTCGTCCATGATGCGGTGGACGTCGAGGACGTCGCGGCCGCTGCGGACGAAGGAGAGGGCGACGACGTCGAAGCCGGCCCGCAGTGCCCAGCGCAGGTCGTCCTCGTCCTTCTTGGAGAGGGCGGGGACGGAGACGGCGACGCCGGGGAGGTTGAGGCCCTTGTGGTCGGAGACCATGCCGCCTTCGATCACCCTGGTGCGGACCCGGGGTCCGTCGACGTCGGTGACCTCCAGGCAGACCTTGCCGTCGTCGACGAGGACGCGTTCGCCGGGGGTGACGTCGGCGGCGAGGCCGGCGTAGGTGGTGCCGCAGGTGTGGCGGTCGCCCTCCACGCCCTCTTCGACGGTGATGGTGAAGGTGTCGCCGCGTTCAAGGAGTACGGGTCCTTCGGCGAAGTGGCCGAGCCTGATCTTCGGGCCCTGAAGGTCGGCGAGGGCGCCGACGCTGCGGCCGGTTTCGTCGGCTGCTTTGCGGACTCGGCGGTAGCGCTCTTCGTGTTCGGCGTGGGTGCCGTGGCTGAAATTGAAGCGGGCGATGTCCATTCCGGCGTCGACCAGGGCTTTGATCTGGTCGTACGAGTCGGTGGCGGGCCCCAGGGTACAGACGATCTTTGCTCGGCGCATGGGTCGAGCCTATGACTTACTGCCGGGTAGCGAATTGGGCGCGCATGTCCACTCAACAACCTTTGAGTAAAGGGTTATTGACAAGTGTTGAATTGTGCGCCCGTCCGCTCCGATGAGCATTCGAGTCGGCCGTCACCCCTTGACAGAGGGCATGTTCAGGACAGAATCTACGCGCGTTGCCGATGTCGTGCACGGGTCACTGAACCGAGGAGAGCCAGCCATGCCGTTGAACCGCCGGAAGTTCCTGAGCAGGTCCGCAGTGACGGGGGCGGGTGTCGCGCTGGCCGGCGCGGTGGCGGCTCCGGCGGCCGAGGCGGCCCCGGCCCACGAGGGCCACCGGGGTGGCCGGAAGCCCAAGCGGTACGCGCTGACCGTCCTCGGCACCACCGATCTGCACGGGCACGTCTTCAACTGGGACTACTTCAAGGACGCCGAGTACTCCGACGCGGCGGGCAACGCCCAAGGCCTGGCCCGCGTCTCCACGCTGGTGAAGCAGGTCCGCGAGGAGAAGGGCCGCGGCAACACGCTGCTGCTGGACGCGGGTGACACGATCCAGGGCACCCCGCTGACGTACTACTACGCCAAGGTCGACCCGATCACCGCCGAGGGTGGTCCGGTGCACCCGATGGCGCAGGCGATGAACGCGATCGGGTACGACGCGGTGGCGCTCGGGAATCACGAGTTCAATTACGGCATCGAGACGCTGCGCAAGTTCGAGGAGCAGTGCGATTTCCCGCTGCTGGGTGCGAACGCGGTGGACGCGAAGACGCTGAAGCCCGCCTTCCCGCCGTACTTCATGAAGACGTTCCGGGTGAAGGGCGCGCCGCCGGTGAAGGTGGCGGTGCTGGGGCTGACGAATCCGGGTATCGCGATCTGGGACAAGGCGTACGTGCAGGGGAAGCTGGCGTTCCCGGGTCTTGAGGAGCAGGCGGCCAAGTGGGTGCCGAAGCTGCGTTCGATGGGCGCGGACGTGGTGGTGGTGTCGGCGCACTCGGGGTCGTCGGGCACGTCGTCGTACGGTGACCAGCTTCCGTACGTGGAGAACGCGGCGGCGAACGTGGCGAGGCTGGTGCCGGGCATCGACGCGATCCTGGTGGGGCACGCGCACCAGGAGATCGCGGAGCTGAAGGTCGTGAACGAGGAGACCGGCAGGACGGTCGTGCTGTCGGAGCCGCTGTGTTACGCGGAGCGGCTGACCCTGTTCGATTTCGAGCTGGTCTTCGAGCGGGGCCGGTGGCACGTGGAGTCGGTGAAGGCGTCGCTGCGTGACTCCAGCACGGTCGAGGACGACCCGGAGATCACCGGGTTGCTCTCGGACGAGCACGCGAAGGTCGTGGCGTACGTCAATCAGGTGGTCGGTACGGCGACCGAGACGTTGACGACGGTGGAGGCGCGTTACAAGGACGCGCCGATCATCGACCTGATCACGAAGGTGCAGGAGGACGTGGTCAGGGAGGCGCTGGCGGGTACGGAGTACGCTTCGCTGCCGGTTCTGGCCCAGGCTTCACCCTTCTCGCGGACGTCCGAGATTCCGGCCGGTGACGTGACGATCCGGGATCTGTCGAGTCTGTACGTGTACGACAACACGCTGGTGGCGAAGTTGATGACGGGCGCCCAGTTGCGGGCGTACCTGGAGTACTCGGCGGAGTACTACGTGCGGACGGCGGCCGGTGCGCCGGTGGACGTGGCGAAGCTGACCAACGCGAACGGCCGTCCGGACTACAACTACGACTACGTGTCGGGGCTGACGTACGAGGTCGACATCGCGCAGGCGCCCGGTTCGCGGATCAAGAAGCTGGCGTACGAGGGCGCCCCGTTGGCGGACGACGCGCGGTTCGTACTCGCGGTGAACAACTACCGGGCCAACGGTGGTGGTGCGTTCCCGCATGTGGCGTCGGCCCAGGAGTTGTGGTCGGAGTCGACCGAGATCCGTACGCGGATCGCCGAGTGGGTCACGGCGAAGGGTGTGCTGGACCCGAAGGACTTCGCGTCGGTGGACTGGAAGCTGACGCGGGACGGTGTGCCGGTGTTCTGAGCCCGGAGTTTTCGAGGGGCGGCCTCAGATTCCTTCCACCAGCGGGGTGAGAGCCCGGTGGTCGCGTGCGGAGGGGATCTGGGGCTGTGCGCGTTCCAGGCCGAAGGTGGTGAAGGCGGTGCGGCTGGGGAGCGGGTAGGGGTTCCGTCCGGTGACGTCGTTGAGGATTGTGGCGCTGCGCCAGGCGGCGAGGCCGAGGTCGGGTGTGCCGACGCCGTGGGTGTGGGTCTCGGCGTTCTGGACGTAGACGTGTCCGGTGACGGAGGGGTCGAGGAGGAGGCGGAAGCGTTCGTCGACGCGGGGGCGTTCGTGGCTGTCGCGTCGCATGTAGGGGTCGAGGCCGGCGAGGACGCGGCCGAGGGGGCGTTCGCGGTAGCCGGTGGCGAGGACGACGGCGTCGGTGGTGAGGCGGGAGCGGGTCTTCTGCTGGGCGTGTTCGAGGTGGAGTTCGATCCTGGTGGTGGAGACGCGGCCGGCGGTGCGGACGTGGACGCCGGGGGTGAGGACGGTGTCGGGCCAGCCGCCGTCGAGGGTGCGGCGGTAGAGCTCGTCGTGGATGGCGGCGGTGGTGTCGGCGTCGATGCCCTTGTGGAGTTGCCACTGGGCGGCGACGAGGCGGTCGCGGACGGGTTCGCTCAGGGCGTGGAAGTAGCGGGTGTAGTCGGGGGTGAAGTGCTCGAGGCCGAGTTTGGAGTACTCCATGGGGGCGAAGGCTTCGGTGCGGCCGAGCCAGTGGAGTTTCTCGTGTCCGGCGGGGCGGTGGCGGAGCAGGTCGAGGAAGATCTCGGCGCCTGACTGGCCGGTGCCGATGACGGTGATGTGTCCGGCGGTGAGCAGGGTCTCGCGGTGCCGGAGGTAGTCGGCGGCGTGGACGACGGGGACGTCGGGGGTGTCGACGAGGGGTTTGAGCGGGTCGGGGACGTGCGGTTCGGTGCCGATGCCGAGGACGACGTTCTTCGTGTAGGTGCGGCCGAGGGCGTCGGCTTCTCCGTCGGGGTCGAGTCGGGTGTAGTCGACTTCGAAGAGGTCTCGTTCGGGGTTCCAGCGGACGGCGTCGACCTGGTGGTGGAAGCGGAGGGTGGTGAGGTTCTCGGCGACCCAGCGGCAGTAGGCGTCGTATTCGGCGCGCTGGATGTGGAAGCGTTCGGCGAAGTAGAAGGGGAAGAGGCGTTCTCGGGCCCTGAGGTGGTTGAGGAAGGTCCACGGGCTGGCGGGGTCGGCGAGGGTGACGAGGTCGGCGAGGAAGGGGACTTGGATGCGGGCGCCGTCGATGAGGAGGCCGGGGTGCCAGTGGAAGGCGGGGCGCTGGTCGTAGAAGACGGTGTCGAGGTCGGTGAGGGGGTCGGCGAGGGCGGCGAGGGACAGGTTGAAGGGGCCGATGCCGATGCCGACGAGGTCGCGGGGGGTTTCGTGGGTGGGGTGTGCGGGGGTGTTCATCGGGGGGTGCGTCCTTCCAGGGAGTTTTCCACGTGGGTCAGGAGGGCGGCGAGGTCGCCGGGCCGCGTGTGGGGGTTGAGGAGGGTCGCCTTGAGCCAGAGGCGGTCGTCGGCGCGGGCGCGGCCGAGGACGGCGGTGCCGGTGGTGAGGAGGGTGCGGCGTACGGCGGCGACGGTGGTGTCGGTGGCGTGTGCGGGGCGGAACAGGACGGTGCTGATGGTGGGCGGGGCGTGCAGTTCGAACGCGGGGTGGGTGTCGACGAGGGCGGCGAACCGCTCGGCGTGGGCGCAGACCTCGTCGACGAGCGCGCCGAGTCCGGCGCGGCCGAGGGTCTTGAGGGTGACGGCGATCTTGAGGATGTCGGGGCGGCGGCTGGTGCGTGGGGAGCGGCCGAGGAGGTCGGGGAGGCCCGCGTCGGTGTCGTCGTCGGCGTTGAGGTAGTCGGCGTGGTGGTGGAGGGCGGCGAGGTCGTCGGGGTCGGTGACGGTGAGGAGGCCGGCGGCGATCGGTTGCCAGCCGAGTTTGTGCAGGTCGAGGGCGACGGTGTCGGCGGCTTCCAGTCCGGCGAGTCTGTGGCGGTGCCGGTCGCTGAAGAGGAGGCCCCCGCCGTAGGCGGCGTCGATGTGGAGGCGGGCGCCGTGGGCGGCGCAGCGGTCGGCGATCTCGGGGAGCGGGTCGATGAGGCCGGCGTCGGTGGTGCCGGCGGTGGCGATGACGAGGTGGGGGCCGGGGACCTGGGTGAGGGCTTCGTCGAGTGCGGCGGGGTCGAGGGTGCCGGCGGGTGCGGGGACGGCGACGGGTTCGGGCAGGCCGGTCAGCCAGGCGGCGCGGGGTACGGAGTGGTGGGCGTTGGCGCCGTGGAGGAGTCGTAGGCCGGCGCCGTGGGTCTCGCGGGCGAGCAGGACGGCGAGGTGGTTGGACTCGGTGCCGCCGGTGGTGACGAGGGCGTCGGTGGCGCCGGTCTCCCGGGCGAGGGTGTGGGTGAGGAGGGCTTCGAGGGCGGAGGCGGCGGGGGCCTGGTCCCAGGAGTCGAGGGAGGGGTTGAGGGCGCTGGCGGCGAGGTCGGCGGCGGTGGCGACGGCGAGTGGTGGGCCGTGCAGGTGGGCGGCGCACAGGGGGTGGGCGGGGTCGGCGGCGCCTTCGGCGAGTGCGGTGACGAGGGTGTGCAGTGCGTCGGGGTCGCCGTGGTCGGGCAGGAGTTCGCCGGCCGCCTTCGTGACCTTGGCGGTGACGGCGTCGGGGCCGCCTGCGGGCAGGGGGCCGCCGCGGGCGGCGGTGCCGGTGCGCAGGGCGTCGAGCACGGTGTCGAGCAGGGGCCGCAGGGTGTCGGGGCCGTGCGGGCCCGAGGCGAGGGGCGGCAGGCCCATGGGCTGGCCTCCGGGCGGGGGGACTGGGGTTCCAGCTTGGACGCGGTCGCGTCCGTACGCCCGGACAGCTCAATGATCACTACCCGAAAGGGGTATCCGTGCGGCCGGTTCCGGCCCGGTGTGCGGGAGCCGGCCGCCTCCGGGTCAGTTGGTGGCCGCCTCCCGTACGCGCAGGGCGCGGGCCAGGTCGTCGAGCTGGTCGGTGAGTTTGCGGCGCAGGGCGGGGATGGGGTCGGCGTCGCTCAGGCACTGCCGGCCGAGCCGCAGGGTGTCGGTGTCGACGGCGTGGGCGGGGAAGGCCCAGCGGCCGGCGGCTTCGGCGATGGCGGGGCCGCGGCGGGCGGCGACGGCGACGGATTCGGCGTAGTAGCGGGGGACGTAGTCGCGTACGAGGTCGGCCTGTTCGGGTTGCCAGAAGCCCTGGGCGGTGGCGGTGAACAGGTAGTTGGAGAGGTCGTCGGTGGCGAACATGGCGTCCCAGGCGCGGCTCTTGGCCTCGGCGTCGGGCAGGGCGGCGCGGCAGCGGGCGGCGCCTTCCTGGCCGGTGGCGCTGGGGTCTGCGGCGAGTTCGGCGGTGATGGCGGTCTCGTCGGTGGCGCCGAGGACGGCGAGGCGGGTGAGGATGCGCCAGCGCAGTTCGGGGTCGAGTTCGGGGCCGCCGGGGACGGTGCCGTCGGCGAGCCAGGCGGCGATGGTGTCGGGGTGGGCGGCGGTGGCGATGCGGTGGCGGACGGCGATCAGGCGCAGTCCGGGGTGGTCGCCGTCCTCGGTGCGGCGGATGAGGTCGCGGCACAGGTCGGTGAGGGTGGTGAGGGCGGCGGGCCGCTGCTCGGGGGTGACGTAGCGGTCGGCGACCTGGGTGCCGGCGAAGGTGAGGACGCCGTCGACGAGGGCGAGGTCGGTTTCGTGCGGGAGGTGGGTGCGGGCGATGTCGAGGTAGGCGGTGGGGGCGAGTGCGCCGTCGCGGACGGCGTCGCGCAGGGCGTTCCAGACGACGGCGCGGGTGAGGGGGTCGGGCAGGCCGGACAGGCCGGTGCGCAGGGTCTGGAAGGAGTCGGCGTCGAAGCGGATCTTGGCGTAGGTGACGTCGCCGTCGTTGAGGACGGTGAGGGCGGGGCGTTTGCCGATGGGCGTCGGTTCGCTCTGGGGTACGTCGATGTCGAGGCGGGTGCGCAGGGTGAGGCGGCCTTCGTCGGTGAGGTCGGGGTCGTAGAGGCCGACGCAGACGCGGTGGGGGCGGCTGCCGGTGCGGTCGACGGTGAGGGCGCGGTCGCCGTTGTCGCCGGTGACGCGGGGGGTGATGGTGTCGACGCCGGTGGTGCGCAGCCAGGCGTCGGCCCAGGCGTGGACGTCGCGGTCGGTGGCGGCGGCGAGGGAGTCGATGAAGTCGGCGAGGGTGGCGTTGGCGAACTTGTGCCGTTCGAAGTGGGTGTTGATGCCGGCAAGGAAGTCCTTCTCGCCGAGCCAGGTGACGAGCTGGCGCAGGGCGGAGGCGCCCTTGGCGTAGGAGATGCCGTCGAAGTTGAGGAGGGCGGAGGCGGTGTCCGAGACGTTCTCGGGGGCGACGGGGTGGGTGGAGGGGCGCTGGTCGGCGTCGTAGCCCCAGGGTTTGCGGGTGACGCCGAAGCCGGTCCAGGTGCCGGTGAAGCGGGTGGCTTCGTCGGTGGTCTGGTAGCCCATGTACTCGGCGAAGGACTCGTTGAGCCAGATGTCGTCCCACCACTTGAGGGTGACGAGGTCGCCGAACCACATGTGGGCCATCTCGTGGGCGATGGTCACGGCGCGGGTCTGGCGCTGGGTGTCGGTGACGGCGGAGCGGAAGACGTACTCGTCGCGGAAGGTGACGAGGCCGGGGTTCTCCATGGCGCCGGCGTTGAACTCGGGGACGAACGCCTGGTCGTAGGAGTCGAAGGGGTAGGGCTCGGTGAACTTCTCGTGGTAGCGGTCGAAGCAGCCGCGGGTGATCTCGAACAGTTCGTCGGCGTCGGCGTCGAGGTGGCGGGCGAGGGAGCGGCGGCAGTGGATGCCGAAGGGCAGGCCGCGGTGTTCGGTGCGTACGGAGTGCCAGGGGCCGGCGGCGACGGCGACGAGGTAGGTGGAGATGCGGGGGGTGGTGGCGGCCTTCCAGTGGCCGTCGCCGGTGTGTTCGGTGATGCCGTTGGCGAGGACGGTCCAGCCTTCGGGGGCGGTGACGGTGAGGTCGAAGACGGCCTTGAGGTCGGGCTGGTCGAAGGCGGCGTAGACGCGCTGGACGTCGTCGAGGAAGAGCTGGGTGTAGACGTAGGTCTCGCCGTCGGCGGGGTCGGTGAAGCGGTGCATGCCCTCGCCGGTGCGGGAGTAGCGCATGGCCGCGTCGACGCGCAGTTCGTGCTCGCCGGGGGTGAGGTTCTTCAGTGCGAGCCGGTTCTCGTCGAGGGCGGCGGGGTCGAGGGGGTGTCCGTCCAGGGTGACGGTGCGCAGCTCGGCGGGCTTGACCTCGACGAAGGTGTCCGTGGTGTCCGTCTCGCCGCGCACGGTGAAGCGGATGACGGTGCGGGAGTCGAAGGTGTCGTCCCCACGGGTGAGATCGAGGTCGATCGCGTAGTGGTGGACGTCGAGGAGCCTGGCACGGGTCTGCGCTTCGTCGCGCGTGAGTACGGACATGGACGCCATGCTGCCTGATGGCGTCGGCAGGGCACAGAGGCGGATCGGTACGCGGGGTATGTCCGGTCGGTTTCGGAGGGCGGCGCGCTCCCCGGCGCGCGCCCCCGTGGGCGGGGGCGCCGCCGCTCGGGGGTCAGGCGGGGCCGGTGCCGTTGTTCTCCGCGATGCGCTCGTGGTGGTGGATCACCTCGGCGATGATGAAGTTCAGGAACTTCTCGGCGAACGCCGGGTCCAGCTTGGCGCTCTCGGCGAGGGCGCGCAGGCGGGCGATCTGCTTGGCCTCGCGGGCCGGGTCGGCGGGCGGCAGCTGGTGCCGGGCCTTGAGGTGGCCGACCTGCTGGGTGCATTTGAAGCGCTCGGCGAGCATGTGGACGACGGCCGCGTCGATGTTGTCGATGCTGTCCCTCAGTCGGGCCAGCTCCTCGCGGACGGCGGGGTCGACGGCACCGGTACCGGTGTTGCTGGTGGTCATGGGGGCTCACCCTACGGGCGGGCGCCGGGGCGTCGCAGACCGTCTCAGGGCCCGAGAACCTATTCGGTGGTGCGCTGTCCGATGCGCTTGTGGAAGTACACGTCCTCGTGTCCGCCGGGTACGCCCTGGATGCGGCCCCGCTCCTGGAAGCCGAGCTTCGGGTAGAAGCCGGGTGCCTGGAAGGTGTAGGTGGACACGATCATGTCGGTGCAGCCGCGCCGGGCGGCCTCGTCCTCGGCCTCGCGCATGAACCGGCTCCCCCAGCCGGCCTGCCGCTGGTCCTCCCGCACCCACAGCATGTCGACCGAGGCGAGGGTGGACCAGGTCCAGCCGGTCAGTCCGCCGATCAGGGCGCCCTCGGCGTCGGTGGCGCGCACGGTGAGGGGCCGGGTGCGGGCGCCGTGGGCGGCGGCGGTGTTGAAGGCGGTCAGTTCGTCGTCGAGCCGCTTTTCCAGGTCGTCGTCGGCGCCGCCCACGTGCAGGGTGGCGCCCGGTGCGGTGTGCTGTTCGCCGGTCACGGTCCGGATTCTGCCCGGAGGCCCGGGGCGGGGCGAACGGTTTCGGCCGGGCGGTGACGGCCGGTGGTGCGGGGCTCCTCGTACAGTGGGAGGAGGGTTCAGGCGTCTTGGGGGTCGGGCGTGGCGAACGGCGGACCGGTCGAGCACGGTTTTCCGCACCTGGAGACGGTGCGGGCCGCCGTCACCGCGCTGTACCGGCGGTTGTCGTACGACACCGTGCGGACGTTCTCGGCGAGTGTGCCTCCGGCGGACGTGGCGTTCTGCGACACCGACGACCTGTATCTGGGCGCCCAGCGGGTGGCTCACGAGCTGGTGCGTCACTACCGTCTCCCGGACGCCCGGATGATCGTCTCCTTCCGGGAGATGACGCACGCGGCGCACGTGGAGCTGACGGCGGGCCCCGAGTACTTCATCGAGTTGAACGACCGCTTCCGCACTCATCGCCGGGACATCGGCGCGGCGCTGGCGCACGAGGTGATGCACGTGTACCTGCACCGCCTGGACCTGTCCTTCCCCGGCACCCGGGACAACGAGATCCTCACGGACACGGCGACGACGTATCTGGGTGCCGGCTGGCTGCTGCTGGACGCCTACCGGGAGGACGGGGCGTCGTCGCAGAAGCTGGGGTATCTGACGCCGGAGGAGTTCGGGTACGTGCTGGCCAAGCGGGCGCTGGTGTTCGGGGAGGACCCGTCGGTGTGGTTCACCAGTCCGCAGGCGTACGAGGCGTACGGCAAGGGTCTGGCGCGGGCCCGCCGGGACGAGCGGCAGCCGCCGCTGACGGCGGCCGGCTGGGCGGGCCGCCGCCGGTACGCGCGGGACCGCAGGCAAGCGCAGGGTCCGCACGCCTCGTCCGTCCCGCCGGAGGACGGCCCTTACGCGTTCACCTCGCGGGAGCACGGCCCGCTGCGGGTGTCGTTCCCGTGCCCGACCTGTCACCAGCGGATCAGGGTGCCGGTGCGGGGGCGGGTCCGGGCGCGGTGCGGGCTGTGCCGGACGGTGCTGGAGTGCGACACCTGACGGGTCGCCGGGGAGTTCGGGGGCGGCGCCTGTGTCCGGACGCACGCTTCTCTACGGCCCGCACGATGCCCTACGGCCGCACGCTTCCCTACGGCCGCACGATGCCCTGCGCCCGTGCGGCCACGAGCCACTTGGGGAACTCGCCCACCAGGCGGTCGTACAGCTCGGCGTCGGAGACCTTCCGCGGGTCGCGGCCGGCGTGGAAGAACCCGGCGTTGTCGACGACCCGCTTGTCCGGCACCGCCAGTTCGTCGAGTTTGCGCAGGTACTCGAACTGGCGGCTGCCCGGGTCGCCGAATCCGACGAACTGCCAGAACAGCGGCAGGGACGCCGCCTTGCACAGGTACCGCTCGGCGGCGAGCCGGTTGATCGGGCCGCCGTCGGTCTGGAAGACGACGAGGGCGGGGTGGCGGGCGCCGCTGTCGAGGTAGTGGTCGATGACGGCGTCCATGGCCAGGTGGTAGCTGGTCTTGCCCATGTGTCCGAGGCCGGCCACGATCCGCTCGACGCGTCCCCGGTGGTCGGCGAGGGCGATCTCGGTGACGGCGTCGACGTCCGTGGAGAAGAACACCACCGGCACGGTGCCGTCGTCGTCGAGGTGGGCGGACAGCCCCAGCACCCGGTCGGCGAGGGCCTGCACGCTGCCGTCCTTGTAGTACGGCTTCATCGATCCGGAGTAGTCGACGACGAGGTAGACCGCGGCCCGGGTCCCCTCCAGCCCGTGTTTCGTCAGCGACACCCCGGCGCGCTCGTACAGATCGACCAGCGCGGGCGCCGTCTCCCGCACCTTGGTGAGACTGATCGCGGACATGCGGACTCCCCCGTCACCCCTGGACTTGCGGCTTCTGGCTGCCGAGGTTACGGCACGGCGCACCCCGCCTCTCAGCTCGTCCACAGGCATTCGCTATTTTGTTCGCCGCCGTCCCCACCGGCTCACCGTCCGTCCCGCCCCGAGGAGCCGGCCGTGGATTCCGAGTCCACCGTCACGACCTGCTACCGCCATCCGGCGGTGGAGTGCCACGTCCGCTGCGCCCGCTGCGAGCGGTTCATCTGCCCGGACTGCATGCGTGAGGCCCCCGTCGGCCACCGGTGTCCCGAGTGCGTGAAGGAGGGGGCGCGGTCGGTCCGGCAGGCGCGGACCATCGCGGGCGGACGGGTCTCGGCGACGCCCCAGGTGACGTACGCGCTGTTCGCGCTGAACGTGGTCGCGTATCTGGCCGAGGTGGTGCGGCCGGAGATCGTGGACCGCTTCTCGATGGTCGGTGCGCGGCTGGTCGGCCCGGACGGCGGCCACCTGTCCGCCGATGGGGCGTACTTCGTCTTCGGCTCGCTCCGGACGGAGGGCGTGGCCGGTGGCGAGTGGGAGCGGATGCTCACCGCTTCCTTCCTCCACGTGTCGCCGTTCGACGGCGCCTTCGGCATCCTGCACATCACCCTGAACATGGTGGCGCTGTGGCAACTGGGGCGGGTGGTGGAGCTGATGCTGGGCCGGCTCCGATTCGTGGTGCTGTATCTGCTGTCCGCGCTGGGCGGTTCCGTCGCGCAGCTGCTGCTGGCCGATCCCGGGCAGTCTTCGGTCGGCGCTTCGGGGGCGGTCTTCGGCGTGGGTGCCGCGTACTACGTCCTGCACCGCAGGCTGGGCGCGGACCTGGCCGCGGTCAACCGTTTCATGATGCTCTTGTTGCTGTGGCTGGTGGTGTCCGCCGGGTTCACCTCCTGGCAGGGCCACCTGGGCGGACTGCTGGCCGGCGGCGCGGTGGCGCTGGCCTTCGCGTACGCGCCCCGGGACGGGCGCCGGGCGGCGGAGCAGACGGGGGCGTGCGCGGCGCTGCTGGCTCTGCTGGCGGTCGCGACGGTGAGCAGGGTGGCGGAACTGACAGGCTCAGGCATTTCCCTATGAGAGGTATTCCCCGATGAAACGTGCCGGTGTGCTGCTCCTCGCGGCCGTTCCCGTGATCGCCACGGGGGTGTACTTCGTGATGCCGACGGACTCGGCCGACGCCCCGGTGGCGCCTCCCGTGTCCTCCGCCCAGTCGTCCCGCCAGGACGCCAAGAGCCGGGCGGAGCAGGAGCGGGAGGCGGACGACGCGCTGATCGCCGACCTGCCGCCGGGGCTCGCCGACCCCGCGAAGAAGGAGCTGGCCCAGCAGTTGGTGTCCAGCGCCGAGAACTCGACGACCGAGTGGCGCACCTCGTACGGGACGATCGAGGACCTCGGCGACGGGTGCGGCTACACGGCGGGCATCATCGGCTTCTGCACGGCCACCCACGACCTGCTCACGCTGGTCGAGCGCTACACGAAGGCGCATCCGGACAACGGCCTGGCGACGTACCTGCCCGCCCTGCGCGAGGTGGACGGCACCGACTCCCACGAGGGTCTGGACCCCGGCTTCACGGCCGCCTGGCAGGCGGAGGCCGAGCGGCCGGAGTTCCGCAAGGCGCAGGAGGAGGAGCGCGACCGGGTCTACTTCGAGCCGGCGGTCCGCCTCGCCAAGCTGGACGGCCTCGGCACGCTCGGCCAGTTCGTGTACTTCGACGCGATGGTCTTCCACGGTCCCGACACGGACGCCGAGGGCTTCTACGGGCTGCGCGAGCGGGCCATGGAGAAGGCGAAGACGCCGGCCCGGGCAGGCTCCGAGAAGGCCTACCTCACGGCGTTCCTGGACGTCCGCCGCGAGGCCATGCTGGCCAAGCGTCCGGGCATCGACACCTCCCGCGTCGACACCGCACAGCGCCGGTGGCTGCGGGACGGGAACCTGGACCTGGACGTGCCGCTGGTGTGGGAGATGTACGGGGACACGTACCGGCTGCCGTAGGCGTCCGCGGGCGCATGCGACGGCGCCTGCCCCATTGTCCGGTCGGGGACAGGGCAGGCGCCATCAGTGTTCCGTACGCCTTTGTACGGGACGTTCTTCGGTTGTTCCGTCCGTCGGGACGGTTGTCCGTCCGTCAGACCGCGAGGGCGCGGTCCGTCGGGCGGATCGGGGCCGGCAGTTCGCTGGCCCCGGTCAGGAAGCGGTCGGCGCCGCGGGCGGCGGAGCGGCCCTCGGCGATCGCCCAGACGATGAGCGACTGGCCGCGGCCGGCGTCACCGGCGACGAACACACCCGGCACATTGGTCTGGAAGTCGGCGTCCCGGGCGATGTTACCGCGTTCGTCGAGCTCCAGGCCGAACTGGTCGACCAGGCCGTTCTCCCGGTCGGTGCCGGTGAAGCCCATGGCGAGGGTGACCAGCTGGGCCGGGATCTTGCGCTCGGTGCCCGGCTTCGGGGTGAGCTTGCCCTTGACGAACTCGACCTCGCTCATGTGCAGCCACTGGACGTTGCCGTCCTCGTCGCCCTCGAAGTGGGTGGTGGAGACGGCGTAGACCCGCTCGCCGCCCTCCTCGTGGGCGCTGGTGACCTTGTAGAGCATCGGGAAGGTCGGCCACGGCTGGGTGACCGGGTTCCGCTCCTCACCGGGCCGGGGCATGATCTCCAGCTGGGTGACGGAGGCCGCGCCCTGGCGGTGGGCGGTGCCCACGCAGTCGGCGCCGGTGTCGCCGCCGCCGATGACGACGACGTGCTTGCCCTCGGCCGTGATCGGGGGCGCCACGTAGTCGCCCTCCTGGACCTTGTTGGCCAGGGGCAGGTACTCCATCGCCTGGTGGATGCCGTTCAACTCGCGGCCGGGGACCGGCAGGTCGCGGGCGGTGGTGGCGCCGGCGGCGATGACGACGGCGTCGTAGCGCTTCTTCAGGTCGGTCGCCTTGAGGTCGCGGCCGATCTCGACGCCGGTGCGGAAGCGGGTGCCCTCCGCGCGCATCTGCTCGATGCGGCGGTTGATGTGCCGCTTCTCCATCTTGAACTCGGGGATGCCGTAGCGCAGCAGGCCGCCGATGCGGTCGGCGCGCTCGTAGACGGCGACGGTGTGGCCGGCCCGGGTGAGCTGCTGGGCGGCGGCCAGGCCCGCCGGGCCCGAACCGATGACGGCGACGGTCTTGCCGGACAGGCGCTCGGGGATCTGCGGGGCGACGTCCCCGGTCTCCCACGCCTTGTCGATGATGGAGACCTCGACGTTCTTGATGGTGACCGGCGGCTGGTTGATGCCGAGCACGCACGCCGACTCGCACGGGGCCGGGCACAGGCGGCCGGTGAACTCCGGGAAGTTGTTGGTGGCGTGCAGGCGCTCCTGCGCGGCCTGCCAGTCCTCGCGGTAGGCGTAGTCGTTCCACTCGGGGATCAGGTTCCCGAGCGGGCAGCCGTTGTGGCAGAACGGGATGCCGCAGTCCATGCACCGGCTGGCCTGCTTGCTGATGATCGGCAGCAGGGAGCCGGGGACGTAGACCTCGTTCCAGTCCTTGACGCGCTCCTCGACGGGGCGGGTCTTGGCGACCTCGCGCCCGTGGTTCAGAAAGCCCTTGGGATCAGCCATTGGTCGCCGCCTCCATCATCTTCTCGGTGATCTCGGTCTCGGAGAGACCGGCTCGCTCGGCGGCGTCCTTGGCGGCGAGCACTGCCTTGTACGTACTGGGGATGATCTTGCTGAACCGCTCGACGGCGGCGGGCCACTCGGCGAGCAGCTTCTCGGCGACGGTGGAGCCCGTCTCCTCCTGGTGCCGGCGCACGACGTCGTGCAGCCATGCGCGGTCGGCGTCGTCCAGCGACTCGATCGCGCCGACGTTGCCCGCGTTGACGTTGTCGCGGTCCAGGTCGATGACGTAGGCGATGCCGCCGGACATGCCGGCCGCGAAGTTGCGCCCGGTCTCGCCGAGGACCACCGCGTGGCCGCCGGTCATGTACTCGCAGCCGTGGTCGCCGACGCCCTCGGAGACGACCGTCGCGCCGGAGTTGCGGACGCAGAAGCGCTCGCCGACCTTGCCGCGCAGGAACATCTCGCCGCCGGTGGCGCCGTAGCCGATGGTGTTGCCGGCGATGGTGGAGTACTCGGCGAGGTGGTCGGCGCCCCGGTCCGGGCGGACGATGATCCGGCCGCCGGAGAGGCCCTTGCCGACGTAGTCGTTGGCGTCGCCCTCCAGGCGCAGCGTGATGCCGCGCGGGACGAAGGCGCCGAACGACTGGCCCGCGGAGCCGGTGAAGGTGATGTCGACGGTGTCGTCGGGCAGGCCCGCGCCGCCGAACTTCTTGGTCACCTCGTGGCCGAGCATGGTGCCGACCGTGCGGTTGATGTTGCGGATGGCGACCTGGGCGCGCACCGGGGCGGCGTCGGTGGCGTCCGTGGCACCGAGCGCGTCCGCCGCGAGCTTGATCAGCTGGTTGTCGAGGGCCTTCTCCAGGCCGTGGTCCTGGACGGTCACCTGGTGGCGCACCGCGCCCTCGGGCAGCTCCGGCACGTGGAACAGCGGCTCCAGGTCCAGGCCCTGCGCCTTCCAGTGGTCGACGGCGCGGGTGACGTCGAGGGTCTCGGCGTGACCGACGGCCTCCTCGATGGAGCGGAAGCCCAGCTCGGCGAGGATCTCGCGGACCTCTTCGGCGATGAACTTGAAGAAGTTGACGATGTACTCGGCCTTGCCGGAGAACCGGTCGCGCAGCACCGGGTTCTGGGTGGCGATGCCGACCGGGCAGGTGTCCAGGTGGCAGACGCGCATCATGACGCAGCCGGAGACGACGAGCGGCGCGGTCGCGAAACCGAACTCCTCGGCGCCGAGCAGCGCGGCGATGACCACGTCCCGGCCGGTCTTGAGCTGGCCGTCGGTCTGCACGACGATCCGGTCGCGCAGGCCGTTGAGCAGCAGGGTCTGCTGGGTCTCGGCGAGGCCGAGCTCCCAGGGACCGCCCGCGTGCTTGAGCGACGTGAGCGGGGAGGCGCCCGTGCCGCCGTCGTGGCCGGAGATGAGGACGACGTCCGCGTGCGCCTTCGACACACCCGCCGCGACCGTGCCGACGCCGACCTCGGAGACCAGCTTGACGTGAATCCGCGCCTGCGGGTTCGCGTTCTTCAGGTCGTGGATCAGCTGGGCCAGGTCCTCGATGGAGTAGATGTCGTGGTGCGGCGGCGGGGAGATCAGGCCCACGCCGGGCGTCGAGTGACGCGTCTTGGCGACCCACGGGTAGACCTTGTGGCCGGGCAGCTGGCCGCCCTCGCCGGGCTTGGCGCCCTGGGCCATCTTGATCTGGATGTCGTCGGCGTTGACCAGGTACTCGGAGGTGACGCCGAAGCGGCCCGACGCCACCTGCTTGATCGACGAACGGCGCGCCGGGTCGTACAGGCGCTCCGGGTCCTCGCCGCCCTCACCGGTGTTGGACTTGCCGCCCAGCTGGTTCATGGCGATGGCGAGGGTCTCGTGCGCCTCCTGGGAGATGGAGCCGTACGACATGGCGCCGGTGGAGAAGCGCTTGACGATCTCGGAGACGGGCTCGACCTCGTCGATCGGGATCGGCTGCCGGTCGCTCTTGAAGCCGAACAGGCCGCGCAGCGTCATCAGCCGCTCGGACTGCTCGTTCACGCGCTCGGTGTACTTCTTGAAGATGTCGTACTTGCCGGAGCGCGTGGAGTGCTGGAGGCGGAAGACCGTCTCCGGGTCGAACAGGTGGGGCTCGCCCTCGCGGCGCCACTGGTACTCGCCGCCGATGTCGAGGGCGCGGTGGGCGGGCGCGATGCCGCTGGCCGGGTAGGCCTTGGCGTGGCGGGCGGCGACCTCCTGGGCGACGACGTCGATGCCGACGCCGCCGATCTTGGTGGCGGTGCCGTTGAAGTACTTATCGACGAAGGCCTCGTCCAGGCCGACGGCCTCGAAGACCTGGGCGCCGCGGTAGGAGGCGACGGTGGAGATGCCCATCTTGGACATGACCTTGAGGACGCCCTTGCCGAGGGCGTAGATCAGGTTCCGGATGGCCTGCTCGGACTCGATGCCGGGCAGGAAGGTGCCCGCGCGGACCAGGTCCTCGACGGACTCCATGGCCAGGTACGGGTTGACCGCGGCGGCGCCGTAGCCGATGAGCAGGGCGACGTGGTGGACCTCGCGGACGTCGCCGGCCTCGACCAGCAGGCCCACCTCGGTGCGCTGCTTGGTGCGGATGAGGTGGTGGTGGACGGCGGCGGTGAGCAGCAGCGACGGGATCGGCGCGTGCTCGGCGTCCGAGTGGCGGTCGGAGAGGACGATCAGCCGGGCGCCGTTCTCGATGGCGGCGTCGGTCTCGGCGCAGATCTCCTCTATGCGGGCGGCCAGCGCGTCGCCGCCGCCGTGCACCCGGTAGAGGCCGGAGAGGGTCGCGGCCTTGAAGCCGGGCATGTCGCCGTCGGCGTTGATGTGGATGAGCTTGGCCAGCTCGTCGTTGTCGATCACCGGGAACGGCAGCAGGACGCTGCGGCAGGAGGCGGCCGACGGCTCCAGCAGGTTGCCCTGCGGGCCCAGCGAGGAGCGCAGGGAGGTGACCAGTTCCTCGCGGATGGCGTCCAGCGGCGGGTTGGTGACCTGGGCGAACAGCTGGGTGAAGTAGTCGAAGAGCAGCCGGGGCCGGTCGGAGAGCGCGGCGATGGGCGAGTCGGTGCCCATGGAGCCGATCGGCTCGGCGCCGGCCTTGGCCATCGGCGCGAGGATGACGCGCAGCTCCTCCTCGGTGTACCCGAAGGTCTGCTGGCGGCGGGTGACCGAGGCGTGGGTGTGCACGATGTGCTCGCGCTCGGGCAGGTCGGACAGCTCGATCTCGCCGGCTTCCATCCACTCGCCGTACGGCTGCTCGGCGGCGAGCTGGGCCTTGATCTCGTCGTCCTCGATGATGCGGTGCTCGGCGGTGTCCACCAGGAACATGCGGCCGGGCTGAAGGCGGCCCTTGCGGACGACCTTCGCGGGGTCGATGTCGAGGACGCCGACCTCGGAGCCGAGGACGACGAGGCCGTCGTCGGTGACCCAGTAGCGGCCGGGGCGCAGACCGTTGCGGTCGAGGACCGCGCCGACCTGGGTGCCGTCGGTGAAGGTGACGCAGGCGGGGCCGTCCCAGGGCTCCATCATCGTGGAGTGGAACTGGTAGAAGGCGCGCCGCGACGGGTCCATGGAGTCGTGGTTCTCCCACGCCTCCGGGATCATCATCAGCACGGAGTGCGGCAGCGAGCGCCCGCCGAGGTGGAGCAGCTCCAGGACCTCGTCGAAGGAGGCGGAGTCCGAGGCGTCCGGCGTGCAGATGGGGAAGAGCCGGTCCAGGTCGGAGGACGAGCCGAAGACGTCGGAGGCGAGCTGGGACTCGCGGGCGCGCATCCAGTTGCGGTTGCCCTTGACCGTGTTGATCTCGCCGTTGTGCGCGACGAAGCGGTACGGGTGGGCGAGCGGCCAGCTCGGGAAGGTGTTGGTGGAGAACCGGGAGTGCACGAGCGCGATCGCGGAGGCGAAACGGCGGTCGGAGAGGTCCGGGAAGAAGGGCTCGAGCTGGCCGGTGGTCAGCATGCCCTTGTAGACGATGGTCCGCGCGGACAGCGACGGGAAGTAGACGCCGGCCTCGCGCTCGGCGCGCTTGCGCAGCGCGAAGGCGCGGCGGTCGAGGGCGATGCCCTGGGAGGCGCCGTCGGTCACGAAGATCTGGCGGAAGACCGGCATGGTCGAGCGGGCGGTGGCGCCGAGCATCTGCGGGGCGACCGGGACCTCGCGCCAGCCGAGGACGGTGAGGCCCTCCTCGTCGGCGATCGTCTCGATGCGTGAGACGGCGTCCTCGGTGCCGTCGACCGGCAGGAAGGCGATGCCGACGGCGTACGCCCCGGCCTCGGGCAGGTCGAATCCGGCCACCTCGCGGAAGAAGGCGTCGGGCACCTGGGAGAGGATGCCCGCGCCGTCGCCCGAGTCGGGCTCGGAGCCGGTGGCACCGCGGTGCTCCAGGTTGCGCAGCACGGTGAGTGCCTGGTCGACCAGGGTGTGCGATGCCTCGCCGGTGAGAGTGGCGACGAAACCGACGCCGCAGGCGTCGTGCTCGTTGCGGGGGTCGTACATACCCTGCGCGGCAGGGCGAGCATCCATGAAGGACCAGTTCTGGCCATTCGCGGAGTGCTGGGACGGCTGGCGCGGCGTACGCATCGGCTCTCCCGTCGTCGTCATCTGGCATGTGCAAGTACCGAGGGACGACGTTGGCCCTCTGCGTGAGATCAAAATTTCGTGCAGGTTACATGATGGAGCGGTTCTCGGGAACCGGGATAATCCGTTCCACCATGCGGACACCGGGGGGTCGGGGCGGGGGTTCCGTACCCGGCGGTGGAGGCTTCGAGGGCCGAGGCGGACAGATCGATGTCCGTCGGTCCGAGGGGGCGGAGAGGGCTTCGTCGCCCACTCCGCGGGTGCGCGGCGGGCCTCATTGCTCACAGCGCTTACGGCTCATGCCCGGGGATCACGCACTCGAAACCAGCGAGTAACGGTTACCTATGCGGTCCGACGCATAGGTTCGAGCCGGGCTATCCTACGGCCGTTCCGAGCAGGCTGCCCAGGGCGTACGTCACACCGGCCGCGGCGCCACCGAGGGCGAGCTGCCGCAGGCCGCTGTACCACCAGCTGCGTGCCGTCACCTTGGCCACCACCGCACCGCACAGGAACAGCCCCGCGAGCGCGAGCAGCACGGCGGGCCACAGGGCGTCGGCGCCGAGCAGGAACGGCAGCACGGGAAGCAGCGCGCCGAGCGCGAAGGAACCGAACGACGACACGGCCGCGACCAGCGGGGACGGCAGGTCGGAGGGGTCGATGCCCAGTTCCTCGCGGGCGTGTATCTCCAGCGCCTGCTCCGGGTCGCGGGACAGCTGCCGGGCGACCTCCCGCGCGAGCCCCCGCTCCACGCCCCGCGCCTCGTAGAGCGCGGCCAGCTCGGCCTCCTCGTCCGCCGGGTGCTTGCGCAGCTCGCGGCGCTCGACCTCCAACTCGGCCTCGACGAGTTCGCGCTGCGAGGCGACGGAGGTGTACTCGCCGGCGGCCATGGAGAAGGCGCCGGCGGCGAGACCCGCGAACCCGCTGATCACCACGGTCTGCTGGCTCGCCGTACCGCCGGCGACGCCGGTCATCAGAGCGAGGTTGGAGACCAGGCCGTCCATCGCGCCGAAGACGGCGGGGCGCAGCCAGCCGCCGTTGACGTCGCGGTGGGTGTGGTTGTCGCGGTGCGCCTCGTGCAGCGCCGCCTCGGTCTCGATGATGGCCATGCGGGCCCCCCGGAGGTTGGTTGCGGACACCCAGTTTGGACTGGGTCTACTTTTTAACAACAACCAATGTACGCCGGTCATTTCCGTCTCGCCAGCAAGGAAAGGCTGGGCTTACCTGCGGTTTTACCGTTCAGCGCTCATCCGTGATCATGCCTGCACTGATGTCGTCCGGGTGACGCTGGGGCCCGTGAGGCTGCGATGCGCGCCGCGCCGGGGACACATCCGCAAAGGGAGAGGAGAGGCCGCATGGCATCCACCGCCTGCATCCCCCCGGCCCCCGCGCCGGGAGACGCCGTCGGACTCCGCGAACGGGCCCGGGGCGCGCTGCTCGGTCTGGCCGTCGGGGACGCCCTCGGGGCGCCGGCCGAGAACATGAAGCCTTCCGAGATCCGCGCGCGCTGGGGCCGCATCACGGGTTACGTGGTCCAGAAACCGGCCGGCACCGACGACACCGAGTACGCGATCTTCTCGGGGCTGCTGCTGGCCCGGTACGGTTCCGCGCTCACCCCGGCCCACGTGGAGACGGCCTGGCACGAGTGGATCGCGGACCGGGAGGAGGGCCCGTTCCGGGGCGCGGGCTTCAGCGAGCGCGGCACCCTGGAGAACCTGCGCCGCGGGCTGGCGGCGCCCATCTCCGCGCAGCACCGGCACGCCTGGAGCGACGGGCTGGCCATGCGGGCGGCGCCGCACGGCGTGTTCGCGGCGGGCCGTCCCGCCGAGGCGGCCCGGCTGGTGGCGATCGACGGCTCGGTCAGCCACGACGGCGAGGGCATCCACGGCGGCCAGGCGGTGGCGGCGGGGGTCGCGGCGGCGATGGCGGGGGCGTCGACCGACGCGGTGGTGGCCTCGGCGCTGGCCGTCGTCCCGGAGGATTCCTGGACGGCCCGCTGCCTGCGCCGGGCGATGACGGCGGCCCACCTCGGCGAACGCGCCGTCCGCTCGGCCGTGGTCATCGGCGGCTACCCCTGGACCGACCTCGCCCCCGAGGCGGTCGCCCTCGCGTTCGGTGCGTACGCGGCTGCCGACGGCGACTTCACGGACGCGGTGCTGACGGCCGTCAACATGGGACGCGACGCCGACACCACGGCGGCGGTGGCGGGCGCCCTGGCCGGCGCCGCCCGAGGGGTCGCCGCGATCCCGGCCGAGTGGGCGTCGGCCATCGGCCCGGCCCGGGGCAGCTGCCTGCCGGCGATGGCGGGGCACCATGTGCTGGAGGTGGCCGATCTGCTGACGCGGGCCGCGGGCGAGGTGCGCCACGAAGCCCCGCCCCCGGACCACACCCCCGGCCCCCGCGCGGACGCCGTACCGGAGGACGCGACCGCACCCGACGGCGGACGGCGGCCCCCGCGCACGGCCGGGCAGACCTCCGTACACGCGGGCGTGTCCGAGCCGCCCCCCGCGCGGAACGGCACCCTCGCTACCGGCCCGGGCGACACGGCGACGAAGGCGGGGGCGTGACCAGGGGACGGCCCGGCGAGGAGCCGGCCACCACCGCGTACGTCGCCCCGCCCGACGCGCCGGAGGCGCCCGCGCCCGCCGGGAGCGGGCACCGCTCGCTGCCCGAGACCGCCGCGACGCACCGCACCGCCGCGCGGCCCGGCCACCCCGCGGGCGACCGCATCGAGGGCCTGCTCCTCGGGCTCGCCGCCGGAGACGCCGCAGGCTGGCCCGCCGCCCGGCACCGGGCCGCACGGATGCCCGAGTGGACTCGCCGCCTCACCCGCGAGCTGGACACCTTCGCCGAGCAGAACGCCACCACCACCCTCCCCGTGCCCATCGCGCTGAACCAGCCCCCGGAGCCGCTGTGCCTCGGCCCCTCCGACGACGCCGAGTGGGCGGCGTTCGCGGCGGAGGCGGTGCTGCGGGCCGGGGACGACGCGGCGCTCGGCGACCTGAGCCGGGAGCGGCGGATGCGGGCCGCGATCGACCTGACCTGGAACGCCATGGCCAGCGAGGTGGCCGCGGCGACGGACCGCGCCCCGGAGGCCGAGTCGGCGGTGCTGCCGCTGCGGGCCCGCATCTCGGTCCGGGCCGGGCTCGGCAACCTCGCCACCGGTCTGCGCCCGCCCGCCACCGGCCACGACAACCCGCACTACTTCGACGACGCGGCCTGCGTCCGCGCCTGCGTCCTCGCCGTCGCCCACCCCGGCGCCCCGCGCCCCGCCGCCGACCTCGCCGAGTTCGACGCCCGCTACACCCAGGACGGCGACGGTGTGCACGGCGCCCGGGCGATGGCGGCGGCCCTGGCCTGCGCCCTCGACGGCGCCGGCGTACACGCCTGCGTGACGGCGGCGCTCGCCGAACTCCCCGAGGAGACGGAGATCGGCCGCAACGCCCGCCAGGCACTGGCCCTCGCGGCGGACGCCGAGAGCACCTTCGCGCTCGTCCCGCTGCTGGAGCACAGAATCGTCGACCACGTCTACAGCTACGGCATCGCCGCCGCCGAGACCGTCCCGGTCGCCCTCGCCCTCGCCACCGCCGCCGGGGGGCGCATCGCGGAGGCGGTACCGGCGGCGGCCTGCCTCTCCCGGGTCGCGGACTCCGCCCCCGCGCTGGCCGGCGCCCTCACCGGCGCGCTGGGCGGCGGCGCGGCGATCCCCGCGTCCTGGCGGGAGACGTGCCGGACGCTGTCCGGCTGCGCACTGCCCCGGCTCACCGGCACCGACCTGGTCGAACTCGCCGGACTCCTGCACGCCACGCACCGGCCCCGACCGGAAGGACCGCACCCGGCATGACCACACCCGGCACACCCACCGCGACCGGTGGCGGCGGCACGACGACGCCCCTGGACGAACGCATCACCGGCGCCCTCGTCGGCGCGGCCGTCGGCGACGCGCTCGGCGGCCCCGTCGAGGGCTACTCCCCCGAGCAGATCCTCGAACGCCACGGCGGCCGCGTGAACGGGATCGTCGGCCCCTGGAACGGCGACGCCTGGCGCACCGCCCGCCCCATCGCGCCGTACCACAAGGGCGACGGCCACGTCACCGACGACACCCTGATGACCCACGCGCTGGTCCGGGTCTACGGCACGGTCCGCGACCACCTCGACGCCCACGCGGTCGCCGAGCACCTGGTACCGGACCTGATGTCGAACCCGCGCTGGATCCCGGAACTGGAGGCCGAGGCGCTGCCCCTCCAGCGGATCTTCCTGGCGGAGAAGTGGCTGGTGGCCAGGATCCACTACGGCCACGTCGACCCGCGCGAGGCGGGCACCGGGAACATCGTCAACTGCGGTGCCGCGATGTACATGGCCCCGGTCGGCCTGGTCAACGCCGCCAACCCGGCCGGGGCGTACGCCGAGGCGCTGGACGTCGCGGGCGCCCACCAGTCGTCGTACGGCCGTGAGGCGGCCGGTGTCCTCGCGGCGGCGGTGGCCGCGGCCTGCGCACCCGGGGCGACGCCGGAGTCGGTGGTGGCCGCCTGTCTGTCGCTGGCGAAGGACGGCACCCGGGCGGCGATCGAGGCGGTCTGCGAAGCGGCCTCGCGGTACTCGGACTTCGAGTCGGCGCTCGCGCCGCTGCGGGAGGCGGTCGCCCCCTACGACACGGTGGGCGCCGACTACCGCGCGCCCTCGCTCGGTGCCCGGCGCCCGTCCCGGCTGCACGCGATCGAGGAACTGCCCGTCGCCCTCGGCATGCTGCTCGTCTCCGGCGGAGACTTCCGGCACGCGGTCCTCGGCGCGGTGAACTACGGCCGCGACTGCGACTCCATCGCCACGATGGCGGGCGCGCTGGCCGGGGCGCTGGGCTCACCGGTGCCCGAGGACTGGGCGAAGACGGTCGCGGAGGCGAGCCGGCTGGACCTGTGGGCACCGGCGGCGACGCTCACCGAGGTCGCGCGGGAGGTATTCGAGCGTGACGTACGGCGGCGCCGCGCGCACGAGGAGGCGTTCGCCGCGATCGGGGGCGCGGGATGCTCCGACTGACGTGGGTCCAGCCCGAGGACCTGATCGGACACGAGCTGCGCCAGGCGCGGCTGGACGGCCGCAACCCCTCGGCGGTCGCGGCCCGCTGGCGGGCCGCGGGCGGCTGCGAGGCCCCGCCCCGGGCAGGCGCGTCCCCCCGGCCGCCCTCCCCGTACCTCCGCCTGCTGGCGGAAGATCTCTTGGACGAACTGGCCGATCTGCCCAGCCCCTTGGCGGAGAAGGAACCGACGGACCTCGACCGGATCAAGGCCCTGTGCCCCGACTGGCCCGCGCCCCGCCCCGCGACCGTGTCCCCCGCCCGCCTGGAGGCCGCCTGGCTCGGCCGGGCCGTCGGCTGCCTCCTGGGCAAGCCCGTCGAGAAGCTCCCCCTGACCGGCATCCGTCTCCTCGGCCGGGCCGTCGGCAACTGGCCCCCCGCCGACTACTTCACGGCCCGGGGAGTCCCCGCCGACCTCCTCGCCGCCCACCCCTGGAACCGCCGCTCGGCGCCCACGTCCCTCGCCGAGAACATCGACGGGATGCCGGAGGACGACGACCTCAACTACCCCCTCCTCGGCCTGCGGCTCCTGCAACGCCACGGCAGGGCCTTCACCACCGCCGACGTGGCCCGCCTCTGGCTCGACGAACTCCCCGCCGGCCGCGCCTTCACCGCCGAACGCGTCGCCTACCGCAACCTGCTCTGCGGCCTCGAACCCCCGCACACCGCCCGCCACCGCAATCCGTTCCGCGAGTGGATCGGCGCCCTGATCCGCGCCGACGTGCACGGCTGGACCAACCCCGGCGACCCGGCCGCCGCGGCCGAGCAGGCCCACCGGGACGCGACCCTCACCCACACCGGGGTCGGGGTCCACGCGGCGATGTTCGCCGCGGCCGTCCTCGCCACCGCCGCGACCGGCGCGCACGACGTCCACGCCTGTCTGCGCACCGGCCTCACGGTCGTACCGCCCGGTTCCCGCCTCGCCGAGGCCGTCCGCCACGCCGTCCGCCTCGCCGGGCGGCACTCCGACTTCGACACGGTCGTGGACGCCCTGCACGCCCGCCACTGGCCCGACCACCACTGGGTGCACGCCGTCCCCAACACCGCGCTGATCGCCGCCGCCCTCACCCACGCGGACGGTGACTTCACCGGCTCGGTCTCCCGTGCGGTGTCGGGCGGCTGGGACACCGACTCCAACGGCGCCACCGCCGGCAGCGTCGCCGGTCTGCTCGCCGGCTCCCCCGCCGCCCTGCCCGAGCACTGGACGGCGCCGCTGAAGAACCGTCTGGCCACCTCCGTCGGCGACTTCGACGGCATCGGCTTCGACACCCTCGCCCACCTCACCCACACGGAGGCCACCCGCCCATGCCCCGGCCCGTCGTGACTCCCCCCGTCCCCGCTCCCGCTCCGCTGACCGGCCTGCGCGTCCTCGACCTGGCCACCCTCTTCGCGGGCCCCCTCGCCGCCACCATGCTCGGGGACTTCGGCGCCGAGGTGATCAAGGTGGAACACCCCCGGCGGCCCGACCCGTCCCGGGGCCACGGCCCGTCCAAGGACGGCATCGGCCTGTGGTGGAAGGTGCTGGGCCGCAACAAGCGCACCATCACCCTGGATCTCTCCAAGCCCGCCGGCCGCGCCACCCTCCTCCGTCTCGCCGCGACCGCCGACGTCGTCGTCGAGAACTTCCGCCCCGGCACCCTGGAGAAGTGGGACCTGGGCTGGGACGAGCTGTCCGCCGTCAACCCGCGCCTGGTCCTCACCCGCGTCACCGGCTTCGGACAGTTCGGCCCGTACGCGCGCCGCCCCGGTTTCGGCACCCTGGCCGAGGCCATGAGCGGTTTCGCCGCGATGACCGGCGAGCCGGACGCGCCCCCGACGCTGCCCCCGTTCGGGCTCGCCGACTCCATCGCCGCCCTGGCGACGGCGTACGCCGTGATGACGGCGCTGGCCGCCCGGGACCGCACCGGCGAGGGGCAGGTCGTCGACATGGCGATCATCGAGCCGATCCTGACCGTGCTGGGCCCGCAGCCCACCTGGTACGACCAGCTCGGCCACGTCCAGCCCCGCACCGGCAACCGGTCCCAGAACAACGCGCCCCGCAACACCTACCGCACCGCCGACGGCACCTGGGTCGCCGTCTCCACCTCCGCCCAGTCGGTCGCCGAGCGGGTGATGCGGCTGGTGGGGCGGCCGGAGCTGATCGAGGAACCCTGGTTCGGGTCGGGTGCCGACCGCGCCCGGCACGCCGACGTGCTCGACGCGGCGGTCGGCGACTGGATCGCCCGGCACAGCCGCGCCGACGTGCTGGCCGCCTTCGAGAAGGCGGAGGCGGCCGTCGCCCCGGTGCAGGACGTCCGGGACGTGATGGCCGACCCGCAGTACCGGGCCCTGGACACGGTCACCACGGTCGACGATCCGGAGCTGGGCCCGCTGCGCATGCAGAACGTCCTCTTCCGGCTCTCCGCCACGCCCGGCGCGATCCGCTGGGCGGGCCGCCGGCACGGTGCGGACACCGAGGAGGTGCTGACCGAGCTGGGCCTGGCCCCGGCGGACGTGAAGGAGCTGCGTGAGGAGGGCGTCGTATGACCGCACCCGTGCTGACCTGGTTGTACGTCCCCGGAGACCGGCCCCCGGTGGTGACCAAGGCACTGGCCGCGGGTGCCGACGTGGTGGTGGTCGACCTGGAGGACGCGGTCGCCCCCGACCGCAAGGACTACGCCCGCGAGGCCACCGCCGAACTGCTCTCCGAGCCGCAGCCGGTGCCGGTCCACGTCCGCGTCAACGCCCTGGACGGGCCCCTGGCCGCGGCCGACCTCGCGGCGCTGGCCGCGCTGCCGGGACTGTCCGGGCTGCGGCTGCCCAAGGTGACCTCTCCCGAACAGGTCGCCGGTGTCGCGACGGCCACCGGCGGACCGCCCCTGTACGCGCTGCTGGAGACCGCCCTGGGCGTGGAGCGGGCGTACGCGATCGCGGCCGCCCATCCGTCGCTGCGCGGCATCGCGCTCGGGGAGGCGGACCTCCGTGCCGACCTGGGGGTACGCGGCGACCCGGGACTGGACTGGTCGCGTTCGCGGGTGGTGGTGGCCGCGCGGGCGGCGGGTCTGGCGCCGCCGTCGCAGACGGTGCATCCGGACACCCGGGACCTGGAGGGTCTGGCGGCGTCCTGCGCGCACGGCCGGGCCCTGGGCTTCCTCGGCCGCGCGGCGATCCACCCCCGCCAGCTGCCGATCATCGAGCGGGCGTACCTGCCGACCGAGCGGGAGCTGGAGGAGGCGGAGACGATCGTGAAGGCGGCCACCGCGCAGCCGGGCGCGCTGGCCCTGCCGGACGGGCGGTTCGTCGACGCGGCGGTGGTCGCGACGGCCCAGCGCACCCTGTCGCTGGCCCGGCGGCCCGCGCTGTCCTGACGCCGGTGACCCGACGAACGCGGAGGGCGCCCGGAACGGATCCGGGCGCCCTGCGCGACGTATGAGATCCCGGCCGCCGGGTCAGGACTTCCTGGCCGAGTCGGCCCCGTCCTTCACGTCCTTCTTCGCGTCCTTCACGGCCGCGTCGTCGGCGTCCTCGTTCTCCACGACACCCTCGGCGTCCTCGGAGCCGGCGTCCTGCGTCGCGCCGTCCCCGGCGTCGCCGTCGACGGACTCCGCGCCGGGCTCGACCACGGCCTCCCGGCCCGGCCGCATCCGCGCCGACAGCACGATGTACACCACGGCGAGCAGGAAGACGAGCAGCGCGGTCCAGTTGTTGAGCCGCAGGCCCAGGATGTGGTGGGCGTCGTCGACGCGCATGTACTCGATCCAGAAGCGGCCCGCGCAGTAGGCCGCGACGTACAGGGCGAACGCCCGCCCGTGGCCCAGCTTGAAGCGGCGGTCGGCCCAGATGACGAGCAGGGCGACGCCGATGCACCACAGCGACTCGTACAGGAAGGTCGGGTGGTACGTGCCGGGCACCCGTCCGTCGGCCGAGGAGGTGATCTCCACGGCCCAGGGCAGGTCGGTGGCCTTGCCGTACAGCTCCTGGTTGAACCAGTTGCCCCAGCGGCCGATGGCCTGCGCGAGGGCGATGCCGGGGGCGACGGCGTCGGCGTAGGCGGGCATCGGGACGCCCCGGCGGCGGGCGCCGATCCAGGCGCCGACCGCGCCGAACGCGATCGCGCCCCAGATGCCGAGCCCGCCCTCCCAGATCTTGAAGGCGTCGACCCAGTCACGGCCCTCGCTGAAGTACAGCTGGTAGTCCGTGATCACGTGGTAGAGCCGGCCGCCGATCAGGCCGAAGGGAACGGCCCAGACCGCGATGTCGGCCACCGTGCCGGCCCGCCCGCCGCGGGCGATCCAGCGCTTGTTGCCGAGCCAGACGGCAACGAAGACGCCGATGATGATGCAGAACGCGTAGCCGCGCAGCGGGATGGGACCGAGGTTCAGCACCCCGCGCGACGGGCTGGGAATGAAGGCAAGTTCCATGGCAGGGTCGACGCTACCGTGTCGGGCGGTGCCCGCGGCGGGCAGCCCGGCTACGGGTGCGTAACACCGTCCGCTACTTGTTGGCGTCCTCGACCAGTTGCTTCAGCTTGGCCGGGGTCATGGAGCGGTCCTGGTAGACGTTCTTGCCGTCCAGCAGGACGGTGGGTGTGCCGCTGAAGCCGCCGGAGCGGAAGGCCTCGTTGGACTTCTCCACCCAGCTGTTGTGCGTGCCGTTCTTCACGCACTCCTGGAACGCGGTGGTGTCCAGTCCGTCGACCTTGCCCGCCAGGTCGATCAGCTTGTCCTCGTCGGCGTACGCGTCGTCGGACTCGGCGGGCTGGTCGGTGAACAGCACGTCGTGGTAGGCCGGGAACTTCCCGGCGTCCTGGGCGCAGGCCGCCGCGTTGGCGGCCTTGCGGGAGCCGGTGCCGCCCATGTTGCCGTCGATGATGGTCGCCAGGTGGTACTCGACCTTGAGCTGCCCGGCGTCGGTGAGCTCGTGGATCGTGTCGCGGTACGCCAGCTCGAAGGCCTTGCAGGCCGGGCAGCGGAAGTCCTCCCAGATGACGAGCGTCGACTTGGCGCTCTCCTTGCCGACCGGGATCGCGAGGCTGTCCTTGCCCTGTGCCCCCGAGGGCGCCACGACCGGGCCGGACGACTCGCTGCCGTCGTCCTTGCCCGCGTTGGCGGCGATCACGCCGATCACCGCCGCGAGCCCGAGGACGCCCACCACGCTCGCGCCGACGATCAGCGCGCGCCGGCGCTTGTCCCTGGACTTCTGCTTCTCGCGCTCGGCCGCCAGCTTCTGGCGGGCGGTGCGCCTACCCTCTCGGTTCTTCTCGCTCACACCCCGCAGAACGAACCGGGGAGGCGCACCGCGCCTCCCCGGTCCCAGGTCCACTCGTACGAGGGACCCCTGTCACGTGCGTCCCGTCACGGCGGCGGTCAGGCCTGTCCGCGCACGCCCTTCGCCAGGTCGGCGGCGAGCGCGCGGACGCCCTCCACGCCGGCCGCGGCGTCGGGGGCGTCCAGCATGCGCTTGACGAAGGCCGAGCCGACGATCACGCCGTCGGCGAAGCGGGCGACCTCGGCGGCCTGGGCGGCGTTGGAGACGCCGAGCCCGACGCAGACCGGGGTGTCGGTGGTGGCGCGGGTGCGCCGCACCAGGTCCTCGGCCTGCGCGCCGACCGTCTCACGGGTGCCGGTGACGCCCATCAGGGAGGCGGCGTAGACGAAGCCGCTGCCGGCCGCGGTGATCTCGGCGAGCCGCTCGTCCTTGCTGCTGGGCGCGACCACGAAGACGGTGGCCAGCCCGTGCTTGTCCGCGTGCTCCCGCCACAGCGCCGACTCCTGGACGGGCAGGTCGGGCAGGATGCACCCGGCCCCGCCGGCCTCGGCCAGCTCGGCGGTGAAGCGCTCCACGCCGTAACGGTCGATGGGGTTCCAGTAGGTCATGACGAGGATCGGCTTGCCGGTGGCCGCGTGTGCCTCCCGGACCGTGCGCATCACGTCGGCGATCTTCAGGCCGCCGCGCAGGGCGATGTCGTCGGCGGTCTGGATGACCGGGCCGTCCAGGACCGGGTCGCTGTGCGGCAGCCCGACCTCCACGACGTCGGCACCGCCGTCGAGGGCGGCCTCGACCGCCGCGATGCCGCCGTCCACGGTCGGGAAGCCGGCCGGGAGGTAGGCGATGAGGGCGGCGCGGCCCTCGGCCTTCGCCGCGGCGAGGGTGTCGTTCAGCAGCTGCACGTTCCCGCTCACTTGGCGTCCCCCTCGATCTCGGCGGTGCCGGAGGCGTCCTCGGTGACCTCGGCGTCGGTGTCGTACAGCCCGAAGTAGCGGGCGGCGGTGTCCATGTCCTTGTCGCCGCGGCCGGACAGGTTGACGACGATCAGCCCGTCCTTGCCCAGCTCCTTGCCGACCTCCAGGGCGCCGGCCAGCGCGTGCGCGGACTCGATGGCCGGGATGATGCCCTCGGTGCGCGACAGCAGACGCAGCGCCTGCATGGCGGCGTCGTCGGTGACCGCGCGGTACTCGCCGCGGCCGGAGTCCTTGAGGTAGGCGTGCTCGGGGCCGATGCCCGGGTAGTCGAGGCCGGCCGAGATCGAGTACGGCTCGGTGATCTGGCCCTCCTCGTCCTGGAGGACGTAGGACCGGGAGCCGTGCAGGATGCCGGGCTCGCCCGCGGTCAGGGTGGCCGCGTGCTCGCCGGTCTCCACGCCGTGCCCGGCGGGCTCGCAGCCGATGAGGCGGACGTCCGCGTCGGGGATGAAGGCGTGGAAGAGGCCGATGGCGTTGGAGCCGCCGCCGACGCAGGCGATGGCGGCGTCGGGGAGGCGTCCGGCCTGCTCCAGGAGCTGGCGGCGGGCCTCGACGCCGATGACGCGGTGGAAGTCGCGCACCATCGCCGGGAAGGGGTGCGGGCCGGCGACGGTGCCGAAGAGGTAGTGGGTGCGGTCGACGTTGGCGACCCAGTCGCGGAAGGCCTCGTTGATCGCGTCCTTGAGTGTGCGGCTGCCGGACTTCACGGCGATGACCTCGGCGCCGAGCATGCGCATGCGGGCCACGTTGAGCGCCTGGCGGCGGGTGTCGATCTCGCCCATGTAGATCGTGCAGTCCAGGCCGAAGAGCGCGCAGGCGGTGGCCGTGGCCACGCCGTGCTGGCCGGCGCCGGTCTCGGCGATGACGCGGGTCTTGCCCATGCGCTTGGTGAGCAGGGCCTGGCCGAGCACGTTGTTGATCTTGTGCGAGCCGGTGTGGTTCAGGTCCTCGCGCTTGAGGAAGACCCGGGCTCCGCCGGCGTGCTCGGCGAAACGGGGCACCTCGGTGAGCGCCGAGGGGCGGCCGGTGTAGTGGACGAGGAGGTCGTCCAGCTCCCGGGCGAACTCGGGGTCCGACTTGGCCTTGTCGTACTCGACGGCGACCTCGTCCACGGCGGCGACGAGGGCCTCCGGGATGAACTTGCCGCCGTACGCCCCGAAGTAGCCTTCCGGGCTGGGGGTTTGACCCTCGGGGTCGGGGATGAAGAAGTTGCTGGGCATGCGGGTACCTCACGGTGAGTGTCCGGTTCGGGCAGATTCGCCGTGGGGGCGGGGGAGGTCAGGCCGCTGCGGGCCGTCCGTGGTCGCTCGCGCCCACGCGACGGAGTCGCAGATTCAAGAGAGCCCCGCGCCCCTTACGGGGCGCTGAGGCCATCGCATGCCGTTCACCTGTCCCGGCTCGTCTCCGATGACGTACCGCACCCGGCGGCCGTGGACCCGGCGGGCGGGGGCGCGGCAGCCGCGGGGGCGGCAGCCGCGCGCCAGGCGCGCGTACGGGTCCCGGGGGGCCGGGGTGAGCGGAAGCGTCATGCGGGCCAGCCTACCGGGATGTCAGCCCCGGCCGTGGCGCAGTGCCGGATGTTCGCCGGCGGCGACCAGGTCGGCGACGGCGGTCTTCGGGTCGCGGCCGGTGACCAGGGACTCGCCGACCAGGACGGCGTCGGCGCCCTCGTTGGCGTAGGCGATGAGGTCGTGCGGGCCGCGGACACCGGACTCGGCGACCTTGACGATGTGGGCGGGGATCTCCGGGGCGACCCGCTCGAAGGTGCCGCGGTCGACCTCCAGCGTCTTCAGGTTGCGCGCGTTGACACCGATGATCTTGGCGCCGGCGTCCACCGCGCGCTCGACCTCGTCCTCGTCGTGGACCTCCACGAGCGGGGTGAGTCCGATGGACTCGGCGCGCTCGATCAGCGACTCCAGCGCCGGCTGCTCGAGGGCCGCGACGATCAGCAGCACCAGGTCGGCGCCGTGCGCACGGGCCTCCCAGAGCTGGTACGAGGTGACGATGAAGTCCTTGCGCAGGACCGGGATGTCCACGCGGGCCCGAACGGCCTCCAGGTCGGCCAGCGAGCCGCCGAAGCGGCGCTGCTCGGTCAGGACGGAGATGACGGCGGCGCCGCCCGCCTCGTAGTCCGCGGCGAGGCCCGCCGGGTCGGCGATGGCGGCCAGCGCGCCCTTGGACGGGCTGGAGCGCTTGACCTCGCAGATGACCTTGACGCCGTCGCCGCGCAGGGCGGAGACGCCGTCCTTGGCGGGGCGTGCCTTGGCCGCGCGCTCCTTGAGCTCGTCGAGGCTGACGCGCGCCTGCCGCTCCGCGAGGTCGGCACGGACTCCGTCGATGATCTCGTCGAGCACACTCACGCGAGCGGCCCCCTTCCAGGCGGCGGAACGTATGGTCACTGCGATGGTATCCGGATCCGGGCACCGGCCTCGCATCCGGTTGACGCCAGTCCCACTACCTGGACGTCCAGCAGATGATCAAGGGCGGAGCCAGCCACCGAAGGGCAGGTTCCGGACAACCGTGAAGGCCAGCATCAAGGTGCCCGCCGCCCACAGGTGGACCGGGCCGAGGTCGACGCGCACGGGCCGGCCGCGCGCCACGCGGACCACCCAGACGGTCCAGAGCACGGCGAAGCCGAGGTAGGCGAGGACGGCCGGGGCGTTGGCCTGCAGCGCGGTCGGCAGGTCCCCGTGGACGAAGGCGTGGGCACTGCGCAGGCCGCCGCAGCCGGGGCAGAGGACGCCCGTGAAGCGCAGCAGGGGGCAGACGGGGTAGTGGCCGGGCTCGTTGGGGTCCACGCTGCCGACGTAGGCGAAGGCGCCGGCCACCGCCGCGAGGACCCCGGCCGGGACCGCGAGGCGGCCGAGCAGGGCCGGTCCGCGTGTCGCTCCCGGGGGCACCGTCGTGCCCCGGGTGAGGGTCCTGCTCGGCGTCGGTTTCCCGGTCTCGGCGTCCACCTTGCGCATTCTGCCTCCGGGCGGTCCCGCACGCACGCGAGGGGCGGGCCGGCACGCGTGTGCCGGCCCGCCCCTCGGGAGGTGTCGTCGCCCGGTCAGCCCTTGGCGCCGACCGGCTTGCTGTCGCCGGCGACCTGGTGCACGGGGTGGGTGTGCCGCGGCTGGCCGAGGCCCATCATGCGCATGATGCCGCCCACGGCACCGCCGAGGAGGACGATCGCCATGCCGGCCCAGAAGCCCACCGGCTGGGCCGCCACCATGAACACGCCCGCGATGCAGAAACCGATGAAGGCGATGATGACACCCGTCCAGGCGGCCGGGGTGTGACCGTGGCTGCTGCCCGCCATTGCTTGCTCCTCGTTGCTGTGTGCCAAGTCTGAGCAGGACGCTCGGGTTCATTGTCCCGCACGGGCGCGCGCGCCATGAGCGGGGGTGCTCCCCACGCGCGCGTGGCGACCGGCGGGAGCCGGTCCCGTTCCCGGGTGCCCGGGAGGGTGCGGATGAACCGCCGGTCAGGCGCCGGTCGGGTCCTCGCCGCGGTCGAGGGCCTTCCAGAGGTCCTCGGGGCGGTCCGGGTCGACGGTCTGCGGCTTGCGGCGCGGACGCGGCGTGCCGTCGCGCTCGTAGCGGCCGGACATCGCGGGCCACAGGCGTCCGTAGCGCAGGGCGAGCAGCCCGGCCAGCAGGAGCAGGGCACCGCCGACGGCCGCGACGTACGGCCAGGCGGTGTGGGTGAGGGCGTCCACGGTGGCCGAGGTGTCGCCGGCGGCCTCGGCGGCCTTGTCGTCCAGGGCGGAACTGTCGGAGGCGCCGGCCAGGGCCGCGGCGACGGTGCCCGCGCCGCTCAGCGTGAGCAGGGCGGCGACCGCGAACCGGCCCGCGCGGCGGACGGCGAAGACGGCGACGAGCGCGGCGAGGCCCACTATGGCGAGCGCCGCGGGTACGCCCGTGACGTCGCTGCCCTTGGCGGTCAGCGGGAACGCGCCGCCGGCCACCGTCGCGGTGCCCTCCGACCACTCCTGCCGGGTGGCGAGCAGGGCGACGGCCGCGCCGAGCGCGCCGCACAGCAGAGCGGCGGCGAGGCTCCGGCGGCCGGACCGGGCGGGGCCTGCGGCTGGGTTACGGGGGTGAGGAACAGCTGTCACGTACTCCACTATCACCCGAACCCCGGGCGAACCGTCACCCGGGGTTCGTAATCCGCGGCGTGAGAATGGCCCTATCGCCCCAGCCGGTTGGCCGTGTGCACCGCGCGGAGCACCGCCGCCGCCTTGTTGCGGCACTCGGTGTCCTCGGCGACCGGGTCGGAGTCCGCGACGACGCCGGCGCCGGCCTGGACGTAGGCGGTGCCGTCGCGCAGCAGGGCGGTGCGGATGGCGATGGCGGTGTCGGAGTCGCCCGCGAAGTCGAGGTAGCCGACGCAGCCGCCGTACAGGCCGCGCCGGGACGGTTCGAGTTCGTCGATGATCTGCAGGGCGCGCGGCTTGGGGGCGCCGGAGAGGGTGCCGGCCGGGAAGCAGGCGGTGAGGACGTCGAAGGCGGTGCGGCCCGGGGCGACGCGGCCGGTGACCGTCGAGACGATGTGCATGACGTGCGAGTACCGCTCGACGGACATGAAGTCGACGACCTCGACCGAGCCGGGCTCGCAGACCCGCCCGAGGTCGTTGCGGCCGAGGTCGACGAGCATCAGGTGCTCGGCGCGCTCCTTGGGGTCGGCTAGCAGTTCCTCGGCGAGGGCCTGGTCCTCCTGCGGGGTGGCGCCCCGGGGGCGGGTGCCGGCGATGGGGTGGACCATGGCCCGCCCGTCCTCGACCTTGACCAGTGCCTCGGGGGAGGAACCGACGACGTCGAAGCCGTCGAGGCGCAGCAGGTACATGTACGGCGACGGGTTGGTGGCCCGCAGCACCCGGTACACGTCCAGCGCGCTCGCCGTGCACGGCGTCTCGAAGCGCTGTGAGGGGACGACCTGGAAGGCCTCGCCCGCGCGGATGCGCTCCTTGATGTCCTCGACGGCCTCCTGGAAGTCGGTGCCGCCCCACAGCGCCGTGTACTCGGGCAGCTCGGAGGGCGGCAGCGCGGCCGGCGGCTGGGCGACGGCGCGCGTGAGGTCGGCCTCCATGGCGTCCAGGCGGGCGATCGCGTCGGCGTACGCCTCGTCGACACCCGTCTCCAGGTCGTTGTGGTTGATCGCGTTGGCGATCAGCAGGACCGAGCCCTCCCAGTGGTCCATGACGGCGAGGTCGCTGGTGAGCAGCATGGTCAGCTCGGGGAGCTTCAGGTCGTCGCGCTCCCCCGGGCCGACCTTCTCCAGGCGGCGCACGATGTCGTAGCCGAGGTAGCCGACCATGCCGCCGGTGAAGGGCGGCAGCCCCAGGTCGTGGGCGAGGTCGCGCGGGGTGTGCAGGGCCTCGACGGTGGCGCGCAGGGCGGCGAGCGGGTCGCCGTCGGTGGGGACGCCGACGGGCGGGGTGCCCTGCCAGTGTGCCTGCCCGTCCTTCTCGGTGAGGGTGGCGGCGCTGCGGACGCCGACGAAGGAGTACCGGGACCAGGAGCGGCCGTTCTCCGCGGACTCCAGGAGGAAGGTGCCGGGGCGCTCGGCGGCGAGCTTGCGGTACAGCGCGACCGGGGTGTCGCCGTCGGCGAGGAGCTTGCGGCTGACCGGGATCACCCGGCGGTCGGCGGCCAGCTTGCGGAAGGTGTCGAGGTCCATGACGTCCATGTCGTCCATGTGGGCAGACCCTACTGATCCGTGCCGGGCGCGCCGGAGTCCGTGCCGTCCGTGCCGGCGTCGAGCAGCACGTCCGCGTCGAAGCAGGTGCGGGCGCCGGTGTGGCAGGCGGCGCCGACCTGGTCGACCTTGACGAGGACGGTGTCGGCGTCGCAGTCCAGGGCGACGGACTTCACCCACTGGAAGTGCCCCGAGGTGTCGCCCTTGACCCAGTACTCCCGGCGGCTGCGCGACCAGTAGGTGCAGCGCCCGGTGGTCAGCGTGCGGTGCAGTGCCTCGTCGTCCATCCAGCCGAGCATCAGCACCTCCCCGGTGTCGTACTGCTGGGCGATGGCGGGCAGGAGGCCGTCGGCGCTGCGCTTGAGGCGGTCGGCGATCTCCGGGGCGAGCGGGCTGGGCCGCCGGGGGGAGCTGCTGGTCATGACGCCCATTGTGCCGCGCGGGACTGACACGCCCCCGCGCCGTCCATTGGGCGGACCCGGCGGACGGTCGTAGGCTGACTCCATGTCGACTTTCGCCAAGCGTGAACGACTTCTGCTCGCGGACCTGTTGGAGACGGCGGGTCCGGACGCCCCGACGCTCTGCGAGGGCTGGCGCACCCGTGACCTTGCCGCGCACGTGGTGGTGCGCGAGCGCCGGCCGGACGCCGCCGGGGGCACCCTGATCAAGCAGCTGGCCTCCCGGCTTGACCGGGTGATGGAGGAGTACGGCGCCAAGCCGTACGAGGAGCTGATCCAGCTGATCCGCACGGGTCCGCCCCGCTTCTCCCCCTTCCAGCTCAAGCAGGTCGACGAGGCCGCGAACACGGTGGAGTTCTACGTCCACACCGAGGACGTCCGCCGTGCCCAGCCGGACTGGTCGCCGCGCGAGCTGGACCCGGTCTTCCAGGACGCCCTGTGGTCCCGGCTGGAGCGCGCCGCGCGGCTGATGGGCCGGGGCATCCCGACGGGGCTGGTGCTGCGCCGCCCGAACGGCCAGACGACCGTCGCCCACCGGGGCACGCCGGTGGTCACGGCGACGGGCGAGCCGTCCGAGCTGCTGCTGTTCGCGTACGGGCGGCAGAGCGCGGCGAAGGTGGAACTGGAGGGCGAGAAGGACGCGATCGCCAAGCTGCACGAGACGAAGCAGCTGGGGATCTGAGCGCCGGGGCCGCTACTTCGGCAGTTCGGCCCGCCGTACGCCCGGTGCGCACAGGGCGACCACTCCGCCGAGGGCGCATACCGCCGCGCTGACGGCGAAGACGGGGCCGGTGCCCCAGGCGCCGATGGCGGCGGCGGACAGCGGCATGCTCAGCGGTGCGACGCCCAGGCTGACGATCCCGGCGACGGCGGTGACGCGTCCCAGGTAGGCGGGGTCGGACTGGGTCTGCAGCAGCGCCCCGCACATGGCTCCGCTGAGCCCCGTGAGCAGCCCGACGGCCACGGCGGTGCCGACGGCCGCGGGGAGGCCCGGGGCGTGCGCGAGGGCCGCGATCGCCGCCGCGCCGGGAATGATGGCACCGGCGGCGACGCACCCGGCGCGCGGTACGCGTCCCCGGACGGTCAGCAGCAGGGCGGCGACTCCGGCGCCCGTGCCGAATCCCGCGAGCACCCAGCCCATACCGGACGCGCCCCAGCCCCGCTCGTCGGCGAGCAGGGTGAGGCCGACGTTGAGGGGGCCGACGAAGCCGAGGTCGCCGAGGGCGATGGCCACCATCAGCGGGCCGAGGACGCGGTGGCGGCGGACGTAGCGGAGCCCGCCCACCAGGTCCCGCCAGGCGGTGGTGTCCCGCGCGGCGGTCGCGTCGTCGGCGGGCAGTTCACGCATCCGTACGGAGACCAGCAGCGGCACGGACACGGCGATCAGCAGCCCCGCGCAGGCGAAGGCGGCCGCCGCGCCGCCGGCCGCGACGCCGAGCCCGCCCAGCGGTGCGCCCACGACGGCGGCGAATCGGATGGCGAGGCCGCGCATGCCCTGGACGCGGGCGAGCTGGTCCTTGCCGGTGATCCGCGCCGGGAGCGCCCCGACGGCGGGCATGAACACGGCGTCGACGGTGCCGAAGACGACGGCGAGCAGCGCGAGGAGCCACAGTCCGGGGTCGGTGGCGAAGAGCACGGCGGCCACCGCCAGGACGGTGACGCACCGTACGGCGTCACTGCCGATGACGACCCGGCGCGGCCCCAGCCGGTCGGCGACCACTCCGCCGCCGAGCATGAGCAGCGCCCGCGGCACCGCGCTGACGGCGGTGACGATCCCGGCCTCGGCGGGGCTGCCGTGCTGCACCGCGGCCCAGGACAGCGCGAGGTAGAAGACGGTGTCCCCGAGCATGGACGCGGTGTAGGCGGCGACCCAGCGCAGGACGTTGGGGTCGCGGTGGGCGGGGCGGTCGACGCCGGCGCGGGCCCGGCCGGTGGCTATGTCGGTGAGGTCGGTCACCGGGTCATGCAGCCCAGTCGCGGAGCAGACGGGCGGTCTCGTTGAGGTCGGCCTCGTCGCTGCGGATGTCGGAGACCAGTTTGGCCCAGTCACCGGGCCCTGGATCGACCGGTGTTCCCGACGCCTCCATGTACGCACGGACGCAGCCGATGCCGATCGACGCGTTGTAGTCCGTGAACGGCCGGAGCCTCAGTGCAGTGTGCAGAAACGTGGCCGCTCGGGTCGGGATCTCCTCGTAGTAGGGCTCCCCCGCGACCCGCTCGTATCTGTGCCTCTCGGCCATGCAGTGCAGAGCGCCCCAGTCCCGGACGGGTGTGTTCGGCGGCGAGACCTCGACCTGAACGCAGAGGACCCAGCCGGCATCGACGTAGAGCGTCACCGCAGTCCCGCCGGGAAGCGCTCCTCGAAGTCGGCCATGATTTCGCGGGCGTACTTCGACGCCCCCTCCACGAACCGCTGCTTCTGCCGCCGGCGCACCACGTCCTCGGTCAGTATGTCGTGCGCGAGCCGTTTGATCGCGACGCCCTGCTCCTTGGCTTCCGCGCGCAGCTCGGCCAGCTCTTCCTCGGTGAACTCAATCGTGATCCCAGGCATATGAGCACCTTAGCGGGACCACAACCGCGACCACTACCGCCTTCACTACCAGGAGGATGTCTCGAACTACCGAACGGGATGCCCCGCCCCCCGCAGCGCCTCCTTCACCTGGCCGATCCGCAGGTCGCCGAAGTGGAAGACGGACGCCGCCAGCACCGCGTCCGCGCCCGCCTCGACCGCCGGGGCGAAGTGGGCGAGGCTGCCCGCGCCGCCCGAGGCGATGACCGGGACCGACACGTGCTTGCGGACGGCCGCCAGCATCTCCAGGTCGTAGCCGTCCTTCGTGCCGTCCGCGTCCATCGAGTTGAGCAGGATCTCCCCCGCGCCCAGTTCGGCGGCGCGGTGCGCCCACTCCACGGCGTCGATGCCGGTGCCGCGCCGGCCGCCGTGGGTGGTGACCTCGAAGGTGCCGGCCTCGGTGCGGCGGGCGTCGACCGACAGGACCAGGACCTGGCGGCCGAAGCGCTCGGCGATCTCGCGGATCAGGTCGGGGCGGGCGATGGCGGCCGTGTTGACGCCCACCTTGTCCGCACCGGCCCGCAGCAGCTTGTCGACGTCGTCGGCGGTGCGCACGCCACCGCCGACGGTCAGTGGGATGAACACCTGCTCGGCGGTGCGGCGCACCACGTCGTACGTCGTCTCGCGGTCGCCCGACGAGGCGGTGATGTCCAGGAACGTCAGCTCGTCGGCGCCCTCGGCGTCGTACACCTTGGCCATCTCGACGGGGTCGCCCGCGTCGCGCAGGTTCTGGAAGTTGACGCCCTTGACGACCCGGCCGTTGTCCACGTCCAGGCAGGGGATGACTCGGACCGCCAGGGTCATGAATCCACGGCTCCTCTAGCTCGCAAGGCCTCTTGCTGCTCTCTGACTACTGCTCTCTGAATGCTTCCAGCTCCACCGACACCAGCACGCGCGAGTCCATGAAGCCGTCCACGACCAGCAGGGTCGTGACCGGGCGTACGGCGTCGAACAGCTCCTTGTGGGCGCGGCCCACCTCGTCGACGTCCCGCGCGTGGGCCAGGTACACCCGCGTCCGGATCACGGACTCGATGCCGAGCCCGAACTCGCCGATCGCGTCGACGGCGGTGCCGAAGGCCACCTTGGCCTGTTCATAGGGGTCGCCCTCGCCGTACAGCATGTCGTCCTTGAAGGCGGTCGTGCCCGCCACGACGACACGATCACCCGCCGCGACGGCCCGTGCGAAACCGAAGGACTCTTCCCAGGGACTTCCGCTCTGCACGCGCCGTACGGCTTCGGATGTCATGGCGACACAGCCTCCAAGGCTTCTTCCAGGGTGAACGCCTTCGCGTACAGGGCCTTCCCGACGATGGCCCCCTCGACACCGGCCGGGACCAGACCGGCGATGGCGCGCAGGTCGTCCAGGGACGACACGCCGCCGGACGCCACGACCGGGCGGTCCGTCGCCGCGCAGACGTTCTTCAGGAGCTCCAGGTTGGGGCCCTGGAGGGTGCCGTCCTTGGCGATGTCGGTGACTACGTAGCGGGCGCAGCCCTCCTTGTTGAGCCGCTCCAGCGTCTCGTAGAGGTCGCCGCCGTCACGGGTCCAGCCGCGGCCCCGGAGCGTGGTGCCCCGTACGTCGAGACCGACCGCGATCTTGTCGCCGTGCTCGGCGATGACCTTGGCGACCCACTCGGGGGTCTCCAGGGCCGCCGTGCCGAGGTTGACGCGGGTGCAGCCGGTGGCGAGGGCGGCGGCGAGGGTGTCGTCGTCGCGGATGCCGCCGGACAGCTCCACCTTGATGTCCATCGCCTTGGCGACCTCGGCGATCAGCTCGCGGTTGTCCCCGGTGCCGAAGGCGGCGTCCAGGTCGACCAGGTGCAGCCACTCGGCGCCGGAGCGCTGCCAGGCGAGGGCGGCCTCCAGCGGGGAGCCGTAGGAGGTCTCGGTGCCGGACTCGCCGTGCACGAGGCGGACGGCCTGGCCGTCGCGGACGTCGACGGCGGGGAGGAGTTCGAGCTTGCTCATCTCTACCGGTCTCATCTCTACAGGGTCTCGATCCAGTTGGTGAGGAGCTGGGCGCCGGCGTCGCCGGACTTCTCCGGGTGGAACTGCGTGGCCCACAGGGCACCGTTCTCCACGGCGGCCACGAAGGGCTTGCCGTGCGTCGACCAGGTGACCTTGGGGGCGGCGATCAGCGGGTTGTGCGTCTCCAGGGACCAGTCGTGGACGGCGTAGGAGTGCACGAAGTAGAATCGTGCGTCCGCGTCCAGGCCCGCGAAGAGCTGGGAGTCCGCCGGTGCCTCGACGGTGTTCCAGCCCATGTGGGGCACCACGTCGGCCTGGAGCGGGCCGACCGTGCCGGGCCACTCGTCCAGGCCGTCGGCCTCCACGCCGTGCTCGATGCCGCGCGCGAAGAGGATCTGCATGCCGACGCAGATACCCATCACCGGGCGCCCGCCGGCCAGTCGGCGTTCGACGACCCAGTCGCCGCGGGCGGCCCTCAGGCCGTCCATGCAGGCGGCGAAGGCGCCGACGCCGGGGACCAGCAGCCCGTCGGCGTTCATGGCCTTGTCGTAGTCACGGGTGATCTCGACGTCGGCTCCCGCGCGCGCGAGGGCGCGCTCGGCGGAACGGACGTTGCCGAAGCCGTAGTCGAAGACGACGACCTTCTTGGTGGTGGCGGTCAACTCCACACCTCCAGCCTCAGGACGCCGGCGAGGAGGCACATGCCGGCGCCGATGGAGAGCAGCACGATCAGGCCCTTGGGCATCTGCTGCTTGGCGAAGGAGATGATGCCGCCGATGAAGAACAGGCCGACGACGATCAGCGCGGTGGACGTACCGTTCATGGGTTACAGCGCGCCCTTCGTGGAAGGCAGGATGCCGGCCGCGCGCGGGTCGCGCTCGGAGGCGTAGCGCAGGGCCCGGGCCAGCGCCTTGAACTGGCACTCCACGATGTGGTGCGCGTTGCGCCCGTACGGCACGTGCACGTGCAGGGCGATCTGCGCCTGGGCGACGAAGGACTCCAGGATGTGCCGGGTCATCGTGGTGTCGTACTCGCCGATCATCGGCGCCATCTTCTCGGGCTCGGTGTGCACGAGGTAGGGGCGGCCGGAGAGGTCGACGGTGACCTGGGCGAGGGACTCGTCCAGCGGGACCGTGCAGTTGCCGAAGCGGTAGATGCCCACCTTGTCGCCGAGGGCCTGCTTGAAGGCGGCGCCGAGCGCGAGGGCGGTGTCCTCGATGGTGTGGTGGGAGTCGATGTGCAGGTCGCCGTCGGTCTTCACGGTCAGGTCGAACAGACCGTGCCGGCCGAGCTGGTCGAGCATGTGGTCGTAGAAGCCGACGCCGGTGGCGATGTCGGTCTTGCCGGTGCCGTCGAGGTCGATCTCGACGAGGACCGAGGTCTCCTTGGTCGTGCGCTCCACGCGTCCCACGCGGCTCATGTGTTCTGCTCCTTCTTGACTTCACGGACCGCGTCGAGGAACGCGTCGTTCTCCTCCGGGGTGCCGGCGGTGACCCGCAGCCATCCCGGTACGCCGTTGTCCCGGACCAGGACGCCCCGGTCGAGGATCTCCCGCCAGGTGGCGTGGGAGTCCGCGAACCGTCCGAACTGGACGAAGTTGGCGTCGGACTCCGTCACCTCGTAGCCGATGGCGCGCAGTTCGGCCACCAGCCGGTCCCGCTCGGCCTTCAGCTGCTCGACGTACTTGAGCAGCGTGTCCGTGTGCTCCAGGGCGGCCAGCGCGGTCGCCTGGGTGACGGCGGACAGGTGGTACGGCAGCCGTACGAGCTGGACGGCGTCGACGACGGCCGGGTGCGCGGCGAGGTAGCCGAGGCGCAGGCCCGCCGCGCCGAACGCCTTCGACATGGTGCGGGAGACGACGAGGTTCGGGCGGCCGTCCAGCAGCGGCAGCAGGGAGGCGCCGTGGCTGAACTCGATGTAGGCCTCGTCGACCACGACCATGGAGGGCTTGGCGGCCTGGGCCGCCTCGTACAGGGCGAGGACCGTCTCGGCCGGGACGGCGTTGCCGGTGGGGTTGTTGGGGGTGGTGATGAAGACGACGTCCGGGCGGTGCTCGGCGATCGCCTTCTCGGCGGCGGGCACGTCGATGGTGAAGTCCTCGTGGCGCGGGCCGGAGATCCAGCCCGTGCCGGTGCCGCGCGCGATGAGGCCGTGCATCGAGTACGACGGCTCGAAGCCGATCGCGGTGCGGCCCGGCCCGCCGAAGGTCTGCAGCAGTTGCTGGATGACCTCGTTGGAGCCGTTGGCCGCCCAGACGTTCTCGACGCCCAGCGCGTGGCCCGAGGTGTCGGTCAGGTACTCGGCGAGCCTGGTGCGCAGTTCGACCGCGTCCCGGTCCGGGTAGCGGTTGAGGTCGCGGGCGGCCTCGCGGACCCGCTCGGTGATCCGCTCGACCAGGGCCTCGGGGAGCGGGTAGGGGTTCTCGTTGGTGTTCAGCCGTACCGGCACGTCCAGCTGGGGCGCGCCGTAGGGGGACTTGCCGCGCAGCTCGTCCCGTACGGGGAGATCGTCGATGCCTGTCACTTGCCGTCCGGGACCTTCCAGTCGAACCGTGCCTTGATCGCCGCGCCGTGCGCGGGCAGGTCCTCCGCCTCCGCCAGCGTCACCACGTGGTGCGCGACCTCGGCGAGGGCGTCACGCGTGTAGTCGACGATGTGGATGCCACGCAGGAAGGACTGCACGGACAGGCCCGAGGAGTGGCAGGCGCAGCCGCCGGTGGGCAGGACGTGGTTGGACCCGGCCGCGTAGTCGCCGAGCGAGACGGGCGCCCAGGGGCCGACGAAGATCGCGCCGGCGTTCTTGACGCGGTCGGCGAGGGCGGCGGCGTCGGCGGTCTGGATCTCCAGGTGCTCGGCGCCGTAAGCGTCGACCACGCGCAGGCCCTCGTCCAGGCCGTCGACCAGGACGATCGCGGACTGCCGGCCCTTCAGCGCGGGCACGATCCGGTCGTCGACGTGCTTGGTGGCCTCGACCTGCGGCTGGAGCTCCTTCTCGACCGCGTCGGCGAGTTCGACGGAGTCGGTGACCAGGACGGCGGCGGCCAGCGGGTCGTGCTCGGCCTGGCTGATCAGGTCGGAGGCGACGTGCACCGGGTCGGCGGTGGCGTCGGCCAGGATCGCGATCTCGGTCGGGCCGGCCTCGGCGTCGATGCCGATCTTCCCGGTGAAGTAGCGCTTGGCGGCGGCGACCCAGATGTTGCCGGGGCCGGTGACCATGTTGGCGGGCGGGCAGGACTCGGTGCCGTACGCGAACATCGCGACGGCGGTGGCGCCGCCGGCCGCGTAGACCTCGTCGACGCCGAGAAGGGCGCAGGCGGCGAGGATCGTGGGGTGCGGAAGCCCGCCGAACTCGGCCTGCGCCGGGGAGGCGAGCGCGATCGACTCGACGCCGGCCTCCTGCGCGGGCACGACGTTCATGATCACGGACGACGGGTAGACCGAACGCCCGCCGGGGCGTACAGCCCGACCCGCTCGACCGGGACCCACTTCTCGGTGACCGAGCCGCCGGGGACGACCTGGGTGGTGTGCGTGGAGCGGCGCTGCTCGCGGTGGACGAGGCGGGCGCGGCGGACGGACTCCTCCAGGGCCGCGCGCACGGCCGGGTCCAGCTCCTCCAGCGCGCGCGTGAGCGCGGCGGCCGGAACCCGGACCCGGTCCAGCGCGACCCCGTCGAACTGCTCGGCGAAGTCGATCAGCGCCGCGTCGCCACGATGATGCACGGCCTCGCAGATCGGGCGCACCTTGTCCAGGGCGGCCGCGACGTCGAAGTCGGCTCGGGGCAGCAGGTCGCGCAGGGCGGGGCCCTCGGGGAGGGCGTCGCCGCGCAGATCGATTCGGGAGATCACGGAACCAATTCTCTCAGACCCGCGTCGGACACCGTTCGCACGTATCAATGGCTGATACAGAACCCGACGGCCACTCGCGCACCGTGGCCGGAATCGGCAGATCATCCTCACTTTGAGTGTTCAGCCGGTCACTCAGTGGGCATGAACGGTTGTACGAAGGGTGAGCGACCGACGAGTAGTTGGGGAGGGAGTGAAGCGCCGTGACCGAGGGGGCAGGCCACCGTGACGGAGAGCTGCCGGACGACCTGACGGCCGCCGAGGCGGGCATGTGGCAGGCCTTCCGCAACGGCAGCGTCTACGACCTGTCCAGCGGCGACGCGCTCGTCGACGACCCGCACGGCGGGCGTGCCTGGGGGCCGGAGCGGACCGTGCGGGCCCGCATCGTGTGCTGGCTGCTCCTCGACGGTCCGCCCGCGCTCGCGGGCCGGGTCTCCTCGCTGCAACTCGTGGGCGTGCGGATCAGCGACACGATGGACCTCGCGGGCGGCACGGTCGATCCCTACGTCGAGCTGCGGGCCTGCCGTTTCGACCGGGAGGTCCTGCTGCCGGAGACCCGGTTCACCACGGTGCGGCTGGTGGACTGCTCGGTGCCGCGCCTGGAGGCGGCGCGGTTGCAGACCGAGGGCGACCTGCACCTGCCGCGCTGCCGGTTCCGCAGCGGCATCCGGCTGACCGACGCGCAGATAGGCACCGACCTGCTGCTGAACCAGGCGGTCGTGCACCGGGACCGCAGCGGCCGCTCCATAGCGGCGGACGGCATGACCGTCGGGCAGGACCTCCAGGCCGAGATGCTGGAGTCGCACGGCGAGGTGAGCCTGCGCAGCGCACAGGTCGGTGTCTCGCTGAGCCTGCGCGGCGCCCGGCTCCTCAACCCGTACACGCGGCACGCGCTGAACGCCCCGCAGCTGACCGTGGAGCGCACGCTGTACATGACCCCGGCCGGCCTGGGCAGCCCCCTGCTGCGCGGCACCACCCCGGCCCAGGGCACGCGGATCCAGCGCTTCGAGTGCGAGGGCGGGGTGCGGCTGGACGACGGGCGGTTCGGCGACGCCGTCGACTTCGAGCACGCCCGGTTCACCTTCACCGACGAGCAGGAGCTGTCGCTGCGCCGGGTGCAGACGCCCGAGCTGCGGTTCCTCGGCGAGCGGCCGGCGCGCGGGCGGGTGGTGCTGTCGGGGGCGCGGGTGGTCAACCTGATGGACCGGGCGGACAGCTGGCCCGGTCCCGGCCGGCTGCACATGGGCGGCTTCGCCTACGAGAACCTGGTGCCGCGGGGGCCGTTCCCGCTGGAGAAGCGGCTGCGGTGGGTGGGCGCCGCCACCGCCGAGTACAACCCGGAGCCGTACGAGCGCCTCGCCGCCGTGCTGCGGGCCGGCGGCGAGGACGAGGACGCCCGCGAGGTGCTGCTCGCCAAGCACCGCCGGCGCCGCGAGAGCCTGCCCGTCGCCGCGAAGCTCGTGGGGTACGCCCAGGACTGGACGGTCGCCTACGGCTACCGGCCGGGACGGGCGGCGGTGTGGATGGCGGTGCTGTGGGCGGCGGGCTCGCTCGCCTTCGCCCGCGCCGACCCGCCGCCGCTGAAGAACGGCGAGCATCCGGACTGGAACCCGGCCCTCTTCGCCCTCGATCTGCTCCTGCCGGTCATCGACCTGGGCCAGGTCGGCTTCTGGCAGCTGCACGACGGCTGGCAGTGGCTGGCGACGGTCCTGATCCTGCTGGGCTGGATACTGGCGACGACCGTCGCGGCGGGCGCCACCCGGCTGCTGCGCCGCAACTGACCGGGCGAAGCCGCGGGGTCCCCCGTCCGACGGGGCCGGGGACGGCGCGGGTGGGTACTCCGAACGGCCGAAGGCGAAGCCGAGACCGCACAACCATCGCGAACCGTCGGCCGTCGTACTGGCCATGCTGCGCGCGTTCCTCCGGACGGCGGCCCGGGCCCGCTCGCGGGCGTCCCGGCCCGCCCATGACGACGACGTGCTCCTCGACGCCCCCGACGACCGCCTCGGCCCCGCCCTCGTCGCGGCGGCCCGCGGCGAGCACGCGCCCGCCGCCGCGCTCCTCACCGCCACCCGCGAGAACGCCGAGTGGGAGCACCGGGACCGCTACGCGACCGGGCTCGCCGCCTTCGCGCGCTCCCGCACCGAGTGGCTGGCCCACTGGCGCGCCACCGCCCCGGACGACCCCGACGCCCTCCTGATCGAGGGCCGGCTGACGGTGGACCGCCACTGGGACTCGCCGGCCCGCGCGGAGCTGCTGCGTCAGGTGGCCCCCGCGGTCACGGCCGCCGCGGAGGCCGCCGGACGGGACCCCGTGCCGTGGCGGACCGTTCTGGATGCCGCGCGGGGCGCCCGGGCCGGCCACGCCGAGTTCGAGCGGCTGTGGGAGCAGGCGGTGCGCCGCGCCCCGCACCACTACGGCTGCCACGTGGCCGCTCTGGAGTACCTGGCCGCCGCCTCCCCCGGCGCCCACCGGGAGTGCCTGGACTTCGCCGAGACCGCCGCGCAGGACGCGCCCGAGGACTCCCCGGTACGGGCGCTGCCCCTGCGGGCGGCCTTCACCTGTCTCACCGCGAACGGCGGCGACGACCCGGCCAGCGTGCACCGGGACCGCCTCCACGCGGCGGCCGACCGCGCCATCGCTCTTTCGGCCACCCACCCGGCGTCCGACCCGTGGTCCGCCGGGCTGCGCAACCTCCTGACGTACGTCCTGCTCCGCCTGGAGCGCCCCCGGGACGCGGAGGAACAACTGCGTCTGACCGGCCCGTACGTCACGTCCTTCCCCTGGGACCAGGGCGCGGACGACCCGCTCGGCCGCTTCCTCCAGGTGCGCGCGGACGTCCGTGCGGCGGTGGGCTCCGCGCCGGACACGGCGGGTTCGGGTCATCCACGAAGTGGGCGCGGCGGTCGCGTCCGCCCGGACGACCATTAGGCTTCTGCGTCGTGACCACCGTCCGGCTTCCGCTCTTCGCCCTGAACTCGGTTCTGTTCCCGGGGCTGGTGCTCCCGCTCAACATCTTCGAGGAGCGCTATCGCGCCATGATGCGCGAGTTGCTGAAGACCCCCGAGGACGAACCGCGCCGGTTCGCCGTCGTGGCGATCCGCGACGGCCACGAGGTGGCCCGGAGCGCACCCGGCCTGCCCGATCCGACGGCGCTGCCCGAGCTGGGCCCGGCGGCCGGGTTCGGACCCGACCCGCTCAAGGCGTTCCACAAGGTGGGCTGCGTCGCCGACGCGGCGACGATCCGCGAGCGCTCCGACGGCACCTTCGAGGTGCTGGCCACCGGGACGACCCGGGTGCGGCTGCGCTCGGTGGACGCCTCGGGCCCGTTCCTGACGGCCGAGCTGGAGCCGCTGGACGAGGAACCCGGTGACGAGGCGGGGGCGCTGGCCGAGGGGGTGCTGCGGTCCTTCCGGCAGTACCAGAAGCGGCTGGCGGGGGCCCGGGAGCGGTCGCTGGCGACCGGCGCGGAGCTGCCGGACGAACCGGGTGTGGTCTCCTACCTGGTCGCCGCCGCGATGATGCTGGACACCCCCACGAAACAGCGTCTGCTCCAGGCGCCGGACACGGCCTCCCGCCTGCGCGACGAGCTGAAACTCCTTCGCTCCGAGACGGCCATCATCCGTACGCTGCCGTCGTTGCCGTCGTCGGACCTGACGAGCGGCCCGACGAGTCTCAACTGAGGTACTGGCCCGGATGGCGAAGAAGTCCAAGAAGCAGCAGGCCGGTGGCACCCCCGCGACGGTGGCGCTGACGGCCGCCGGGGTGACCTACACGGTCCACGCGTACGACCACGATCCCGCGCACCCGTCCTACGGCGAGGAGGCCGCCGAGGCGATGGGCGTCTCTCCCGACCGGGTGTTCAAGACCCTGGTCGCCGACGTCGACGGTGCGTTGACGGTCGCGGTGGTGCCGGTGGCGGGCCAGCTGGACCTGAAGGCGCTGGCGGCCGCGGTGGGCGGCAAGCGCGCGGCGATGGCCGACCCGGCCCTGGCCGAGCGGACCACGGGCTACGTGCGGGGCGGCATCTCACCACTGGGCCAGCGCAAGCGGCTGCCGACGGTCCTGGACGCGTCGGCGTCGGACCACGACACGATCTGCGTCTCGGCGGGCCGCCGGGGCCTGGAGGTCGAGCTCTCCCCCGACGACCTGACCCGGCTGACGAACGCGACCCTGGCGCCGATCGGCCGCGCGTAACCCCTCGACGAGCGCGCGGTTCCCGGCCGATCGGACGGAACGCGCCGAGGCGGGCGCGCAGACGCGGCTGGCTCACCGGGAAGGGTGACCTCGGTCGCCGCCGGGCCCTGCCGGTCGGGATCGTCCCGTCAGGGCCTGCCCGGCGGATCATGCCGCGGACGCGGGGCCTGCCACGCCCGTCCGCGGCGTCGTCGTCGCTCGCCGGCGCCGGCCGGGAGTCCTCAGGCGGACGTCTTCCCGTACGGCGCGGGCCACGGGTCGGGCTCCGGGTCCCGGGGCCCGAAAAGGCCGGTCAGTCCGAGGTGGACCACCAGCGCCGCGATCGGCCACGCCAGCAACGCGCCCTTCGCCCCCAGCTTCAGGGGTGCGGAGAAGGTCACGCCCTTGCCGACCTCCTTCGCGTGGGCGATGACGTCCTGGGCCGGCCCGAGCCAGATCCCGACCCGCCAGGCCAGCAGCGACCCGAGCAGCCCGCCGGCGCCCAGCGCCACCACCAGCGGCACGCCCCCGCGCCGCCGCAGCAGGAAGACGACCACCGCGCTGAGCGCCCCGAAGGCGAGCGCGAGCAGGGTGAAGGTGCCGTCGACGCCGACCGACTGCTCGCCCTCGGACTCCTTGAGGTAGACCAGCCACCTGTCGCCGACGACCTCACCGACCAGCGGCACGCTCGGGGCGAGCTTCCACCAGAGCACGCCCAGCAGCAGCCCGGAGAGGGTCACCGCAGCCACGGTCACGGCGGCCTGCCGTACTTCGGTCAGCATTCCGGGGCCGTCCTGTCCTCCGTGCTCGCCGTGAGTGCCGTACGGGGCGCCGGGCGGAGTGCCCAGCGCGTGCGCACCGACGGGCGGCGGCACCGGGCCGCCCTGGTACGACGAGCGTTCGTTCGGTGGCGGTGGCGGAGTCAGAGGTGCGGTCACCCCGCCATCGTGCCAAACCGACCTGTGCGGCGCTTCACCGGACGGCGGCCCGGCGGTACGCCCAGGTGGCGACGGCCAGCGAGATCACCCCGACCACGGCGCACACCGCGAGGTCGCCGAGGACGAAGGCCCAGTCGGGCCGGTCCCCGAACGTACGCGCGAAGGCCTCCACGCCGTACGTCGAGGGCAGCAGGTCCCGCGCGAGGCGTACCACCTCGGGCATCCGCTCGGCCGGCAGTACGCCCAGCAGCAGCGCCGCCGACATGCCCAGCTGGCCGAGGAGGGTGGCGAACTCGGGCCGGGGCGCGAGCAGCCCGAGGGCCGCGCCCAGTCCGGCGAGCGCGGCGCCCGCCAGCGGGATCACTGCCACCAGCACCCACAGGTGGGTCATCGGCAGCCCGAACAGCAGACAGCCGGTCACCGCGGTCACCACGGTCCCCGGCACGGTGAAGGACGCGTACGCGCCCGCCGCGCCGAGGACCACCGCGGCGGGCGGCACCGGCAGTGTCGCGTAGTGGTCGAGGCCGCCGCTCGCGCGCAGCTGCCCGAAGTACTGGGCGAGGAGGTTCAGCGCGACGAAGGCCACGACGAGCACCGCCGACCCGGCGACGACGGCCCGCGCCTCACCGCCGCCGTCCACGACGCCGCGCATCAGGATCATGATGCCGATCGACTGGAAGGTGGCCACGAACAGCAGCGGGATGCGCGCGACCCGAGCCCGGGACAGCTGCGCCCGGTACACGGCCACCAGGGAGGGCCACAGCCGCGCCTTGGGGCCGAGCTCGGCCGCGCCGACGGCGCCCTGCTCCTCGACGGCCAGGGCACCGCCCGGCAGAACATCGGCGGGTACGACACTCACGTCGCGCTGCTCCCCTTCGTCGGGTCCTTCGAAGCTCGCTGGGGGTCGTTCGTGGCGGCCGTCCTGATGGGTACGGATGCGGCGGCCGGTGTGCTCACTGCGCCCCCGCCGCTCACCGTCGGGGTGTTCAAGCCCTCACCAGCCCCTGTCGCGCGGCGCCGCCCAGTGCCAGGTACACGTCCTCCAGGCTGGGTGTGGCGAGGGTGAAGTCGTCCAGGGCGGCGAAGGCGGCGCCGCCGGTGACGGTGGCGACGACCGCGCGGGCCTCCTCCGGGGCGAGCCGCAGCGTCCAGCGGCGCCCGGACTCGGCGGCGCGGTCACGCAGGGCGGCGACCTCGGGGACGTTCAGCGGCGCGGTCTCGCGCCACACCAGGTCGACGCGGACCTCGCCGGCGACCTTCTCCTTGAGGCCGGAGGGCGTGTCGCAGGCGATCACGCGTCCCCGGTCGAGGACGGCGACCCGGTCGAGGACGGTCTCGGCCTCGATGACGTTGTGGGTGACGAGCAGGACGGTGGTGCCGAGCTCGGCGCGCCGCCGGTCGACCGCCGCCCACACCGCGCGCCGGGCCACCGGGTCCATGCCGGTGGTCGGCTCGTCCAGGACGAGCAGCGGACGCTCCCCCACCAGCACGGCGGCGAAGCAGGCCAGGCGGCGCTGGCCGCCGGAGAGCTTCTTGATCGGACGGGAGGCGATCGGGGTCAGGCCCAGCTCCTCGAGGACCGCGTCCCGCTCGGCGCGGGCCCGCCGCACCTCCAGGCCGCGCAGCCGTCCGGTGGTCTCGGCGGCGAGCGACACGGTCAGCTCGTCCAGGGCGCTGGACTCCTGCCCGAGGTAGGCGAGGATGCGGGCGGCCCGCTCCGGGTGGCGCACGATGTCGTGGCCGAGGATCTCCACGCTGCCCCGGTCGGGGCGCATCAGGCCGGTCAGCTGGCGCACGAGGGTGGACTTGCCGGCTCCGTTCGGCCCGAGCAGGCCGAAGATCTCACCGCGGCGGATGTCCAGGGACACGTCGTCGGTGGCCCGGACCTCGGGAGTCGCGGGAACGCCCCGCCGGCCGCGTACCGCGGGATAGGTCTTGGTCAGTCCGCGCACCGCGCACACCGCACCGCCACCGGGTCGAAGTGCCTGTGCCGCGCGCGTACTCACAAGGGACGAGACTACGGGGTCCGTCCCTCCGCCCCGCCCTCGGGTCCGCCCATAAGTGTCGAATCAGCCGGGGAAAGCACGGGGAGGCCACGGAGAGGGCCGGGCCTCACTCCGCCGCGGGGGTGCGCTCCGTCGCCGTGCGGACGTCGACCTCCCGCCAGAAGCCGGCCCGGATCGCGTACCGGTCGCGCTCGTCGATCTGGTCGTCCTTGTGGGCGAGCAGCCCGAAGCGGGCGGCGTAGCGCAGCAGCTCGCCGTCGACGCGGTGCGGGATGCGGGGATACATCCCGGAGAGCCGTTGCAGGTGGCCGTGGTCGCCGAGGCGCTCCAGCCAACGGCGGGCGAAGACCTGCCCGACCTCGTACGGATCGCCGCCGACCGTGGTGATGTCCTCCTCGCGGTCGGCCCAGCGCTGCTCGGCCGTGGTGAGCTGGGCCAGCGTCGGCATCGAGGCGGCCTCGGCCGGTTCGGCGGCCGGCCGGTCGACCCAGCCCTTGTCGGAGGACCAGCGCAGGGTGGCGCTCGTCGGGGGGTGCGGGGCGGGGTGGGCACCGGGGGCGCGCAGGGCGGCCAGGTCCTTGGGGGTGGGGACGCCCTTGGGGGGCGGTACGCGCTCCTCGCTGCCGTTGCGCGGGGTCTCGGTCCTCGCGGAGCGCTCGGGTTCCTCGGCGGGCCGCTCCGCGGTGCCGGAGAGGGCGGACTCGGGCAGCGGGGCGGAGAGGATCGCGGCGATCTCGGGGCGGGGCACGGGCGGCGGCGCGCAGATCCCGCCGAGTTCCTTGGCGCGCACCGCCTTGGTGATCCACGTACGGTCCAGGACGCGTCGCTCGTCGGCCTCGGCGACCAGGTCCTCGGACTGGTTGTAGTCGCCGTCGGCGGCCTGCACGGCCCACAGGTGGACGGCGACGCCGTGTTCCTTGGCGGCCATCATGCCGGGCAGGAGGTCGCCGTCGCCGGTGACGAGGACGACGTCGGAGCAGGCGCGGTTGCGGGCCAGTTCGGTCAGCTCGGCGTGCATGGCGGCGTCCACGCCCTTCTGCGCCCAGCGCCCGTCACTGCGGGTGAGAGCTCCGAGCCGGACGGTGACGCGCGGCATCACGCGCAGTCGGCGGTGCTCGGGCTGCGGGACGCGGTCGGGGGCGCCGTCGAACCAGTAGATGCGCAGCAGCGGCTGCTGCGTGTCGGACTCGGCGCGGTCGCGCAGGCCCTGGATGAGGGCGGCGTGATCGACGGTGATGCGGGAGCGTGAGGGCTCACCGGCGAGGAGACTGGCGGCGGCCCCCAGCAGATACCCGGCGTCCACCAGGACGATGCAGCGGTCCACGCGATCCACCCTCTTTCCGGGAGGTTTGCTTCGGGCTTCCTTCGAGTCTGCCCGACCACACGGAGGTTAACGGCGCGAACTCGATCTTCGGCGTGGCGTTTCCGCACCCCGCGCCCCGACGACCCGCGTCACGCACGGTAATTGCCCGATATGCGTTCTTTGTTGGGCTGTGTGAATCTGAAATCGGCCCTGGCCCCTAGATCCCCCTCAGGAGGTAGATCACCATGGCCAAGAACAAGAACAAGAGTGACCGTAAGCAGCCCCAGTCCGCCCGTGCCACGCAGGCCGCCGAGTCCGCCGTCATGGACCGCGAGGAGCAGCACTCCCCGACGCTGACGACGCCCGGCGACGCCGCCTCCCGCAAGCGGCAGAAGCGCTTCGGCCACAACTGACAGCCGCGCGACGGGCCGTGCGGCCCCGCGCGGACGAGGGGCGCGCCCGGATGCCCGGCGCGCCCCTCGCTCGTTTCCGCGCTCAGCCCGCCAGGCAGGACGGGCCGAGCAGCACCTTCAGGTCGCCGAACAACGCCGGATCGGGCTTGACCCGGTGCCGGTCCAGGCGCAGCACGGTCGTCTTCGTCGGCCCCTGGAGCCTGATCCGCACCTCGCTGTCGCCCCGGTGGTGGGTGAGGATCTCGCCGAGGCGGCTGACCATGGGCGGTGTGACCCTGGTCGCCGGGATGGTGAGGACCACGGGCGCGTTGGTGCCCGCGTTGGACAGGTCGGGGACCATCAGCTCCATCGCGACCAGGCGCGGCACGTCCTCGCGCTTGTCCAGGCGTCCCTTGACGAACACCACGGCGTCCTCGACGAGTTGGGTGGACACCAGCTGGTAGGTCGCCGGGAAGAACATGCACTCGATGGAACCGGCCAGGTCCTCGACGGTGGCGATGGCCCAGGCGTTGCCCTGCTTGGTCATCTTGCGCTGGAGGCCGGAGATGATGCCGCCGATGGTGACGACCGCGCCGTCGCCGAAGTCACCGCCGGTGAGCTGGGAGATGCCCGCGTCCGCCTTGTCGGACAGCACGTGCTCCAGACCGAAGAGCGGGTGGTCGGAGACGTAGAGGCCGAGCATCTCCCGCTCCTGGGCGAGGAGATAGGTCTTGTCCCACTCCTCCTCGCTGAAGACCACGTCCAGTCCGAAGCCCGGCTCGTCGGTCTGCTCGTCGCCCATGCCGCCGAAGAGGTCGAACTGCCCCTCGGCCTCCTTGCGCTTGACCGCGACCACGTTGTCGATCATCGGTTCGTACTGGGCGGTGAGGCCCTTGCGGGTGTGCCCCATCTCGTCGAAGGCGCCGGCCTTGATCAGCGACTCCGTCGTCCGCTTGTTGCAGACGACCGCCTCCACCTTGTCCAGGTAGTCGGGGAAGGAGGTGTACTTCCCCTTGGCCTTGCGGCACCTGATGATCGACTCGACCACGTTGGTGCCGACGTTGCGCACCGCGGAGAGGCCGAAGAGGATCACGTCGTCGCCCTGCGCGGCGAAGTTCGACATCGACTCGTTGACGTTGGGCGGCAGCACCTTGATGCCCATGCGCCGGCACTCGTTCAGGTAGACGGCCGACTTGTCCTTGTCGTCCTTGACCGAGGTGAGCAGGGCGGCCATGTACTCGGCGGGGTGGTTCGCCTTGAGGTACGCCGTCCAGTACGAGACCAGTCCGTACGCGGCCGAGTGCGCCTTGTTGAAGGCGTAGCCGGCGAACGGGACCAGCACGTCCCACAGTGCCTGGATGGCCTCGTCGCTGTAGCCGTTCTTCCGGGCGCCGGCCTGGAAGATGACGAAGTTCTTCTCCAACTCCTCGGGCTTCTTCTTGCCCATCACGCGGCGCAGGATGTCGGCCTCGCCGAGCGAGTAGCCGGCGATGATCTGGGCGGCCTTCTGCACCTGCTCCTGGTAGACGATCAGGCCGTAGGTGACCGCCAGGACCTCCTGGAGGGGCTCCTCCAGCTCCTTGTGGATCGGCGTGATCTCCTGGAGGCCGTTCTTGCGCAGCGCGTAGTTGGTGTGCGAGTCCATGCCCATCGGGCCGGGACGGTAGAGCGCGGAGACGGCGGAGATGTCCTCGAAGTTGTCGGGCTTCATCAGCCGCAGCAGGGAGCGCATGGGGCCGCCGTCGAACTGGAAGACGCCGAGGGTGTCGCCGCGCTGGAGCAGTTCGAAGGTCGTCGGGTCGTCCAGGGGCAGGGACAGCAGGTCGAGGTCGATGCCCTTGTTGGACTTCACCATCTTGACGGCGTCGTCCATGATCGTGAGGTTGCGCAGGCCGAGGAAGTCCATCTTCAGCAGGCCGAGCGACTCGCACTGCGGGTAGTCCCACTGCGTGATGGTCACGCCGTCGGTGTGCCGCACCCAGATCGGGGCGTGGTCGACGATCGGCTCGCTGGACATGATCACGCCGGCCGCGTGCACGCCCATCTGCCGCACCAGGCCCTCGACGCCCTTGGCGGTGTCGATGACCTTCTTCACGTCCGGCTCGTTCTCGTACATCGCGCGGATCTCGCCGGCCTCGCTGTAGCGCGGGTGGGTCGGGTCCGTGATGCCGTTGAGGTCGATGCCCTTGCCGAGGACGTCGGCGGGCATGGCCTTGGTGAGCCGGTCGCCCATGGCGTACGGGTAGCCCAGCACGCGCGCGGAGTCCTTGATGGCGTTCTTCGCCTTGATCTTGCCGTACGTGCCGATCATGGCGACCTTGTCGGCGCCGTACTTCTCCGTCACGTACCTGATCACCTCGACGCGCCGACGCTCGTCGAAGTCGATGTCGACGTCGGGCATGGAGACGCGCTCGGGGTTGAGGAACCGCTCGAAGATCAGGCCGTGCGGGATCGGGTCGAGGTCGGTGATGCCCATGGCGTACGCCACGATCGAACCGGCCGCGGAGCCTCGGCCGGGGCCCACCGCGATGCCCTGGTTCTTCGCCCACATGATGAAGTCGGCGACCACGAGGAAGTAGCCCGGGAACCCCATCTGGATGATGACGTCCATCTCGTACTCGGCCTGCTTCTGGCGGTCCTCCGGGACGCCGCCGGGGAAGCGGCGGGCCATGCCGCGGCGGACCTCCTCCTGGAACCAGGTGACCTCGGTGTACCCCTCGGGGATGTCGAACTTCGGCATGAGGTCGCGCTTGACGAACATGCCCGTGGTGTCGACCATCTCGGCGATCAGGCGCGTGTTGGCGCAGCCCTCCTGCCAGGCGTCGGAGGAGTCGATGGCGTACATCTCGTCCGTCGACTTCAGGTAGTAGCCGGTGCCGTCGAAGCGGAAGCGGTCCGGGTCGGAGAGGTTCTTGCCGGTCTGGATGCACAGCAGGGCGTCGTGGGCGGTCGCCTCGTGCGCGTAGGTGTAGTGCGAGTCGTTGGTCACCAGCGGCGGGATGCCGAGCTTCTTGCCGATCTCCAGGAGGCCGTCGCGGACCCGGTGCTCGATCTCGATGCCGTGGTCCATCAGCTCCAGGAAGTAGCGGTCCTTGCCGAAGATGTCCTGGTAGTCCGCGGCCGCCTTCAGGGCCTCGTCGAAGTGGCCGAGGCGCAGCCGGGTCTGCACCTCGCCGGAGGGGCAGCCGGTGGAGGCGACGATGCCCTCGGACCACTGGGAGATGGTCTCCTTGTCCATCCGGGGCCACTTCTGCAGCCAGCCCTCGGCGTAGGCGTCGGAGGAGAGCCGGAAGAGGTTGTGCAGACCGGTGCTGTTCACGGCCCACATGGTCTTGTGGGTGTAGCCGCCGGAACCCGAGACGTCGTCCCGCTTCTGGTGCGGCTGTCCCCACTGGATCTTGCGCTTGTTGCGGCGGGACTCGGGCGCGACGTACGCCTCGATGCCGATGATCGGGGTGACCCCGGCCTTCTGCGCGGAGTGGAAGAAGTCGTACGCCCCGTGCAGGTTGCCGTGGTCGGACATGGCGATGTGCGTCATGCCCATCTCGTTGCAGGCGTTGAACATGTCCTTCAGCCGCGCGGCACCGTCCAGCAGCGAGTACTGGGTGTGGACGTGCAGGTGCGTGAACGGCGGCTTGGACACGTTCGGCCTCCTGGGAGAACTCTCGGTGACGGGCTGGCGGCGGGTCGCGGACAGTCCGGGGGTCAGCGTCGAAGTCTATGCCTCGCCACTGACACTCCGAGGGCTTCCCCGCGTACCTTCGGGGGGCGGGTCCCGCGTCGGGCGCGGTCCCCGGGCGCGGGCACTCCCGCACCCGTTCGAACGTTGACCCGGGTGGAGATCCGCTCCACCGGTCACAGCACCATCCGCACCAGGAGGCACCAGGCATGTCGGACCCGCAGCTCAACGAGGAGCACCGCGGCGAGGAGATCCTCGCCGTCTTCGACGCCGCCTTCGGCACGCTGCTGGCCGCGGACCCGGCGGCGTTCCGCGTGAAGTTCCGGAAGATGGCCGCGTCGGCCTTCGCGTTCTACCGCGGCACCGCCTGCCTCTTTTACCACGATTTGACCGAGGACCAGGAGTTCGGCTCGAAGACCGGCGGCCCCTACCTGGACGACCGGACCTCCCGGGTGTGGATCCACGGCGACCTGCACGCGGAGAACTTCGGCACGTACATGGACTCCACCGGCCGGCTGATCTTCAACGTCAACGACTTCGACGAGGCCTACGTCGGCCCCTTCACCTGGGACCTCAAGCGCTTCGCCGCCTCCGTCGCGCTGATCGGGTACGCGAAGGCGCTCAGCGACGAGCAGATCACCGAGCTGGTCCGGGTGTACGCGGGCGCGTACCGCGAGCGCATCCACGCCCTGGCCACCGGCGCCAAGAGCGACGAGGTGCCGCCCTTCACCCTGGACACCGCCGACGGGCCGCTGCTGGGCGCCCTGCGCGTCGCCCGCTCCCTGACCCGGTTCGGTCTCCTGGAGTCGATGACCGAGATCCGCGACTTCGAGCGCCGCTTCGCCCCGGGCGGCGGCTCCATCGAGCTGGACGCCGCCACCCGCTACAAGGTGCTGGCGGCCTTCGACGGCTACCTGGAGACCCTCCCGGAGTCGTCCCTGGCCCGCCCCGACTCCTACCGCGTCAAGGACGTCGTCGGACGCCGCGGCATCGGCATCGGATCGGCCGGTCTGCCCTCGTACAACATCCTCCTGGAGGGCAACAGCGACGCCCTGGAGAACGACGTCGTGATCTACATCAAGCAGGCCCAGACCCCGGCGGTCTCCCGGCACATCACCGACCAGGCGATCCGGGACTACTTCCAGCACGAGGGCCACCGCACGGTGATCTCCCAGCGCGCCCTCCAGGCGCACGCCGACCCGTGGCTGGGCTGGACCGAGCTGGACGGCTCGGGCCAGCTGGTCGCCGAGGTCTCGCCGTACGCCGTCGACCTGGACTGGGGCGACATCGACGACCCGGAGGAGATCGCCGAGGTCGTCGCCGACCTGGGCCGGGCCACGGCCGCCATGCACGCGGCGGCGGACGACCAGTCCGGTGAGTCCCTGGTGCCGTTCTCCACGGAGCGGGCCATCGACGCGGCGATCGCGGCCGACGAGGAGGGCTTCGCGCCCCTGCTGGTCGACTTCGCGCACCGGTACGGCGCACGCGCGCGCGCCGACCACCAGACCTTCGTGGACCTCTTCCGCAACGGCCGGATCCCGGGGCTGTGACCATTCCGGTTCGATAACCGTCGGCCTTCTCACAGGAATCCTTTAGGGGTCCCTTACCGGACCCCGTGACACACTCTTCTCTCGCTATGGACATATCCGGAACCCCACTCAGAGCCGTACGCGCGGCGCTGTTCACGGCACTCGTCGTGACGCTCAGCACCGCGTCGCACGTGCTGCTGTCCGGGGTTCCGCTGCCGCTGCCCACGGTGGCGGCCGTCTCCGCCGCCGTGTTCCTGATCGCGTACGCCCTGGCCGGGCGACGCGAGCGCGGCTTCGGCCGTATCGCCGCCCTGCTGATCCCGCTGGAACTGGCCGCCGACACGGTCTTCACCACCGGCCAGCACGTCTGCTACGGCAGGGCGGGCGGCCCCGTCGCGGGCCCGCTGCGTTCGGTCGGCTTCGACGTGCTGTGCGGCGACGGGACCGGCGTCCACGCCGGGGTCACCGCCCCGCTGACCAGGGTCACCGGCGCCGAGACCGACCGGCTGGCGACCGTGCTCGCCGACGCCGACCCCCGGACCGCCTGGCTGCTGCTCGGCGCGCACGTCGGCATCGGGCTGCTGGCGGCGGCCTGGCTGCGGCGCGGCGAGCGCGCGCTGGCCCAGCTGCTGAGCGCGGTGGCCGCGACCACCTTCCGGCCGCTGCTGCTCGCCGTCGCGGCGGTGAGCGCGAGCCGGGCCCCGGCGGTGCGCCGCCCGACGGTCTCGGCCCACCGGACCACCGGCGCCCGTGAGGCGATCCTCACGCACTCCCTGGGACGGCGCGGACCGCCCTGCCCGGTCGCCCTCGTGTGACCCGCGCGCCTTCGCGCGGCACGTGACCGAGCACCGGCAGTCCCCCGTACGTATCCCGCACACCGACCGTGTGCGCGTCCCCGGAGAGATCATCACCATGAGCAAGCGGAACAGTCAGGCGGCCAAGTCGGCGGCCCGTGAGCGGCTGCGCCTGGAGCGCGAGCGTCAGGCCAAGCGTGACAAGGTCAAGCGGCAGGTCATCGTGGCCTGCTCGATCGTCGGCGTGCTGGCGGTGGCCGGCGGCATCAGCTACGCCGTCGTGCAGAGCAACCAGCCCTCGAAGTGGGAGGAGGCCGCCGACGCCAAGGTGGTGGCCCCGGCCAACACCTCCGGCAAGAACGGCACCACGGTCACCCTCGGCGAGTCCAAGAGCGACCACGTCGTCCACCTCTACGAGGACCCGCGCTGCCCGGGCTGCGCCAACTTCGAGCAGACCATCGGCGAGACCGTCAACAAGGGCATGGAGGACGGCACCTACAAGCTCTCCTTCACCATCGGCACCTTCCTCGACGGCAACCTCGGCGGCGAGGGCTCCAAGAACGCCCTCAGCGCCCTCGGCGCCGCGCTGAACGTCTCCCCCGAGGCCTTCATCGACTACAAGACCGCGCTGTACTCCTCCGAGTACCACCCGTCGGAGTCGACCGACGAGTTCGCCAAGGACGACTACCTGATCAAGGTCGCCAACAGCGTCGACTCCCTGAAGGACAACAAGAAGTTCCAGGACGCCGTGAAGAAGGGCACCTACGACGCCTGGGCGATGAAGATGGGCGACGCCTTCCAGAAGGCCGAGGACGTCCAGTCGACCCCGACCGTCAAGATCAACGACAAGGTGATCGAGACCCCGAGCACGGACGCCGACTGGCAGAAGGCGCTCAAGGACGCCGGCGTCACGAAGTAGTACGCACCAGCCGTACACAGGTGAACGAGCGGGCGAACTTCACGAGTTCGCCCGCTCGCGCCCATACCGATCAGTAACCTGATCGTCCGTGACCAGTCGACACAGATCATCCGAGACTCCCGCCCCGTCGTCCGCCGAACTCACGGACACCCGTTCACCGAGCCGCCGTACGGTCGTCAAGGCCGCGGCGGCCGGCGCCGTTCTGGCCGCCCCGCTCGCCGCCGCGCTGCCGGCCGCCGCCGCCGGCGCCGTCCCCGCCTTCCTGCACGGAGTCGCCTCCGGTGATCCGCTGCCCGACGGCGTCCTGTTGTGGACCAGGGTGACCCCGACGCCCGAGGCCGTGCCGGGCTCGGGAACCGGACCCGACACCGAGGTGAGCTGGGTCGTCGCCACGGACAAGGAGTTCACGGACATCGTCGCCAAGGGGTCCGTCACCGCGACGGCCGCCTCCGACCACACCGTCAAGGCCGACGTCCGGGGCCTGGCGCCCGCCACGGACTACTGGTTCCGCTTCTCCGCCGGTCCCACCGACTCCCCCGCCGCCCGCACGCGTACGGCCCCCGCCCCCGACGCCGCCGTGGCGGGCCTGCGCTTCGGCGTGGTCTCCTGCGCCAACTGGGAGGCCGGCCACTTCTCCGCGTACCGGCACCTCGCGGCCCGCGGCAACCTGGACGCCTGGCTGCACCTGGGCGACTACATCTACGAGTACGGCACCGGCGAGTACGGCACCCGCGGCACCGTCGTACGCCCGCACGCGCCCGCCCACGAGATCCTCACGCTCGCCGACTACCGCGTCCGGCACGGGCGTTACAAGACCGACCCCGACCTCCAGGCGCTGCACGCCACCGCGCCGGTCGTGGCGATATGGGACGACCACGAGATAGCCAACGACACCTGGTCGCAAGGCGCCGAGAACCACACCGAGGGCGTCGAGGGCGCCTGGGCGGCGCGTCAGGCCGCCGCCAAGCAGGCGTACTTCGAGTGGATGCCGGTCCGTCCCGCGATCGCCGGGACCACCTACCGCCGGCTGCGCTTCGGCAAGCTGGCCGACCTGTCGCTGCTGGACCTGCGCACCTTCCGCTCCCAGCAGGTGGGGCTCGGCAACGGTGACGTCGACGACCCGGACCGCACCCTCACCGGCCGGGCCCAGATGGACTGGCTGAAGTCCGGGCTGGCCTCCTCCGACGCCACGTGGCGGCTGGTGGGGAACCCGGTGATGATCTCGCCGTTCGCCATCGGCTCCATCCCCGCCGAGCTGCTGAGGCCGCTGGCCGAGCTGCTCGGGCTGCCCAAGGAGGGACTCGCCCTCAACACCGACCAGTGGGACGGCTACACCGACGACCGCCGCGAACTCCTCGCCCACCTGCGCGCGAACTCCGTCCGCAACACGGTCTTCCTGACCGGCGACATCCACATGGCCTGGGCCAACGACGTGCCGCACAACGCCGCCACGTACCCGCTGTCCGCCTCGGCCGCCACGGAGTTCGTGGTCACCTCGGTGACCTCGGACAACCTCGACGACATCGTGAAGGTCCCCGAGGGCACGGTCTCGGCGATCGCGGCGCCGGTCATCCGGGCCGCGAACCGGCACGTCCACTGGGTCGACACCGACCGGCACGGCTACGGCGTGCTGGACGTCACCGCCGACCGGACGCAGATGGACTACTACGTCCTCTCCGACCGCACCGACCCGGACGCCACCTCGAAGTGGGCCCGTTCGTACCGCACGCGCAGCGGTACGCAGCGGGTGGAGCGGGTCTACTCGCCCGTCTGAGGCTCGTCGGCCGCCTGGGCCTCCTGAAGCGAGTCGAGGAAGCCGAGCGCCACCCGCCAGGTGGCCTCGGCCGCCTCCGCGTCGTAGTCCGGCAGGTCGGGGTCGGTGTAGAGGTGACCGGCCCCGGCGTACCGGTGCACCTCGACGTCGGCGCCGATGCGGCCCATCTGGAGGTACCAGGCGCTGAGCCAGTCGTCCGTCTCGAAGGCGTCCGGTTCGGCCACGTGCAGCTGGACCGGGAGGTCGTCGACCGAGGCGTTGGCCGCGATGTCCGAGGTGCCGTGCAGGAGGAGCAGCCCGCGGGCCCGGTGGTCGCCGAGGGCGAGTGTCTGGGCGATGGACGCGCCGAGCGAGAAGCCCGCGTACACCAGTCCCCGTTCGGAATAGGGCGCGGCGGCCAGCACCGCCCGCTTCAGCAGCTCCTCCCTGCCGATCCCGTCCTGGTGGGCCATGCCCTCCTCGACCGTGTCGAAGGTACGCCCCTCGAAGAGGTCCGGGGTCCACACCTGGTGCCCGGCGTCGCGCAGCCGGTCGGCGGCCTGCCGCACCGCGGGCCTCGGGCCGAGGGTCGAGTGAAAGAGCACGATGTTCATGAGGCCATGGTGCCAGCCGGGTGTGACAACGCGATCGGCGGCGATACCCGGGGCGGGACGGAAGTCACAGGTTCACCGCACGGCGGGTCCGGTTACGTTCGAGGGATGGAGACGATACTCCGCCCGCTGACCGTGGTCGGCGGCTCGATCCTGCTGACCCTCGTCATCGGATGGGCCACCGACCTGCTGCTGCGCAAGGCCGACGCGCGGCATCCCGAGACGCCCCTGTGGGGGCTGCTGCGCCGTGCCCGCATCCCGTACCAGGTCATGCTGTGCGCCGCGCTGCTGAGAGGGTCGTACGTCGAGGCACAGGTGTTCCCGGAGCACCGGTCGGCGGTCGGCCGGGTGCTGACGCTGCTGCTGATCGGTTCGGTGGCCTGGCTGGTGACCCGGATCGCCGCCGCGGTCGTCGAGACGTCGTACTCCCGCTACGCCCACGCCCACGCCCAGCGCAACCCCGCCCGGGTGCGCCGGGTGCGGACCCAGGTGTCGCTGATCATGCGCGTGGTCACGGCGGTCGTCGTCGTGGTCGCCGTGTCGGCGATGCTGCTGACGTTCCCGGCGATGCGCGCGGCGGGGGCCTCGCTGCTGGCCTCGGCCGGAATCCTCGGCATCGTCGCCGGTGTGGCCGCCCAGTCCACGCTCAGCAACATGTTCGCCGGGTTCCAGATCGCCTTCGGCGACATGGTGCGCATGGGCGACACCGTGGTGGTGGACGGGGAGTGGGGCACCGTCGAGGAGATCACGCTCACGTTCCTGACCGTGCGCACCTGGGACGAGCGCCGGATCACCATGCCGGTGTCGTACTTCACGTCCAAGCCGTTCGAGAACTGGTCGCGCGGCACCCCGCAGATGACCGGCACCGTCTTCTGGCACCTCGACCACACGGCACCGCTGGACCTGATGCGCGAGCGGCTGCGCGACATCCTGCGCGAGTGCCCCGCCTGGGACGGCCGCGACTACAACCTGACCGTCACCGACACCACCCCGAACACCATGCAGGTGCGGGCCCTGGTGACCGCGAAGGACGCGGACGACATCTGGACGGTCCGGGTCACGGTGCGCGAGGGGATGCTCCGCTGGCTCGCCGACGAGCATCCCTACGCCCTGCCCCGCGTCAACACGGCCGACGCCGCCCTGCGACCGTCCCCCGACGGGGTCACCCGCCCTCGCCGCTCCCCCGACGGCGGCCCGCGCCGCTTTCCGGAACAGCCGGCGAAGAGCCTGTGACTGCCGGCCCGGACCGACGGGCCACGCCCGGACCGACGGCACGGGTCACGCCCCCGACCGGCGCCCGCGACGCCGGGCCGGGCGTGAGGGCGGCCTCACCGCATGCTGCGCACGTCCAGGTGGCGCAGGACGCGGTCGACGATCTCCGGGTCCGCGCCGGGTTCGCTGCGGGCGGCCAGCACCTCGTGGCGGGCGGCGCTCAGCATCTCGCCGTGAATGCGACGGATCCGCTTCACCCGGCGGGCCCGCTGCTCCTGGGCCTCGCGCCGCTCCTCGTCGCCGACGTCCGGACTGATCCGCAGCCCGATGTCGAACGCCCGCCGCAGCATCTGCTCGGACAGCTCCTCCGGCAGTTCCTCGACCGACTCGATCTCCCTGAGGCGCTGCTTGGCCGCCCTGGCCGCCCGCACGGCCAGCTCCTTCTCGTACTGCTTCTCCCGTTCGGTGTCCGCGCGCACCCCGAGCCGGCTCACCAGCCACGGCAGCGTCAGGCCCTGGAGCAGCAGGGTGACCATGATGACGCCGAAGGCGATGAAGACGATCTCCTCGCGGTGGGGGAAGGCGGACCCGTCCTCCGTCTCCAGCGGGATCGCCAGCGCCAGCGCGACCGAGGCGACGCCCCGCATGCCCGACCACCACATGACGACGGTCTCCCGCCAGGAGGTGGGGATGTCCTCGTCCTTGTCCTGTCTGGCGTGCAGCCGCTGGGTCAGCCAGGTGGCCGGCAGCAGCCACAGCAGCCGTACGAGGATCACCACGGCCACGACGACCGCGGACCAGCCGAGCAGTTCGGTCCAGCGTCCGGAGGCCGTCCGGATCGCGTTGTGCAGTTCCAGGCCGACCAGTCCGAAGGCGACGCCGGTGACGAGCGTGTCGACGACGTCCCACACGGTGTGCCCGGCCAGCCGGGTCATCACGTCGTCGGCGTCGAAGGCGTACTCGGCGAGGAACATCGCGGTGGTGAGCACCGCCAGCACCCCGGAGCCGTGCAGCTCCTCGGCCAGCACGTAGGCCACGTACGGGACGAGCAGCGTCATGCCGATCTGCAGTGTGGCGTCGCCCAGCACGCTCATCAGCTTGTTGGTGGCCCAGCCCAGTGCGAGGCCGACCGCGACGGCGACGACGGCGGACAGCACCAGGTCGAGCCCCGCCCGCCACGGCGAGAAGGTGCCGCCGACCGCGGCGGCGATGGCCACGTGGTAGAGGACGATGGCCGTCACGTCGTTGAACAGCCCCTCGCCCTCCAGGATCGACACCAGGCGGCGCGGCAGCCCCAGCTGACCGGCGACGGCCGTCGCCGCGACCGGGTCGGGCGGCGCCACCAGCGCCCCCAGCGCGAAGGCGGCGGCGATGGGCAGGCCCGGCACGATCGCGTGGGCCACCGCGGCGACACAGGCCATGGTGACGAAGACCAGCGCCACGGCGAGCAGGAAGATAGGCCGCTTGTTGGCCGCGAACTGCCGCCAGGACGTGCGCCGTACGGCCGCGTAGAGCAGCGGCGGCAGCAGCGCGGGCAGGATGAGCTCGGGCGGGATGTCGACGTTGGGCACGAAGTCGAGCAGCGCCAGGACGATGCCGAGGACCGTCATCAGCACCGGCGCCGGCAGCCCGAGGCGGGCGCCGACCGGGACGCTCAGCAGGGCCCCGAGCAGCAGCATGAACAACAGGCCCAACTGATCCACGGTCACCGCTCCGGTGGTCTCTCGGCGTCACACGGCGGACCTCAAGCCTGTCACGTCACCGGCCTCACCAGCCCGTACGGCACCTCCTGCTACAGGGCGCGCCGCATCGCGCGGTGGGGTATCCCGGCGTCGGGGAACTCGGGTCCGTACGCCTCGTACCCCAGTCGCTCGTAGAAACCCAGGGCGTGGGTCTGCGCGTGCAGGTCGACGGCGGTGAGTCCGCGTGCGCGTGCCGCCTCCTCGACGGCCCGCACCAGGGCGGCCCCGACGCCCAGTCCGCGGGCCTCCCGGGTCACCGCGAGCCGGCCCAGGGAGCCGACGGCCGCCTCGCCGCCGGTCTTCGCCGCGGCTGCCTCTCCGTGCAGCAGCCGGCCGGTGCCCAGAGGTGTGCCGTCCTCCCGCACCGCCAGGACGTGCACGGCGACCGCGTCGTAGGCGTCGTACTCGATGTCCTCGGGGACCTGCTGCTCGGCGACGAAGACTTCCTTGCGCACGGCGAAGCACATCTCGCGGTCGGCGGCGTCCTCGGCGACCCGCACCCGGTAGGACGGCGGCCGCGACGGGCCGCTCATGCGTAGGTCTCCTCACGGACCCGGTCCAGGGCCTGCTGGAGGTCCTCGGGGTAGTCGCTGGCGTACTCGACCCACTGGCCGTCGCCGGGGTGCTCGAAGCCGAGCCGCACGGCGTGCAGCCACTGGCGGGTCAGGCGCAGCCGCTTGGCGAGGGTCGGGTCGGCGCCGTAGGTCAGGTCACCGACACAGGGGTGGCGGTGGGCGGCCATGTGGACGCGGATCTGGTGGGTGCGGCCGGTCTCCAGCTTCACGTCGAGCAGGGAGGCGGCACGGAAGGCCTCGATGAGGTCGTAGTGCGTCACGGAGGGCTTGCCCTCGGCGGTGACGGCCCACTTGTAGTCGTGCTGGGGGTGGCGGCCGATGGGGGCGTCGATGGTGCCGCTGGTCGGGTCGGGGTGGCCCTGCACGAGCGTGTGGTAGCGCTTGTCGACCGTGCGCTCCTTGAACTGGCGCTTGAGCGAGGTGTACGCCCGCTCCGACTTGGCGACCGCCATCAGGCCGGAGGTGCCCACGTCGAGGCGGTGCACGATGCCCTGCCGCTCCGCGGCGCCGGAGGTGGAGATGCGGTAGCCGGCGGCGGCCAGTCCGCCGATGACGGTGGGGCCGCTCCAGCCCGGCGACGGGTGGGCGGCGACGCCGACCGGCTTGACGATGACGACCACGTCCTCGTCGTCGTGCACGATCTCCATGCCCTCGACGGGCTCGGCGACCACCTGCACCGGCGCGGGCGCCTGCGGCATCTCGACCTCGAGCCAGGCGCCGCCGTGGACGCGCTCGGACTTGCCGACCACCGATCCGTCGACCTGCACCTTGCCCGCCGCGGCGAGCTCCGCGGCCTTGGTACGGGAAAAGCCGAACATGCGGGAGATGGCGGCGTCGACGCGCTCGCCCTCCAGGCCGTCGGGCACGGGCAGGGTGCGGATCTCGGGAAGCGTGCTCACCCCGTCGAGTATGCCGGACGGCTCGGACACTCCCGAACGCGCTCTCAGTCCTGTGGACGACCGGGACCCGCGGACGGTCGGTCCCGGTGGCCGGTCAGTCCTTGTGGACGGTCCCGTCCGGGTCCAGGCCCCGGAAAGAGAGGATCACGATCAGGATGCCGCCGCACACGATCGCCGAGTCGGCGAGGTTGAAGACGGCGAAGTGCTTGGGCGCGATGAAGTCCACCACCGCGCCCTCGAAGACGCCGGGCGAGCGGAAGATCCGGTCGGTGAGGTTGCCGAGGGCGCCGCCGAGCAGCATGCCGAGGGCGATCGCCCACGGCACGCTGTAGAGCTTGCGCGCGAGGCGGGCGATCACGACGATCACCGCCGCCGCGATCACGGTGAAGATCACGGTGAAGGCCTCGCCGAAGCCGAAGGCCGCGCCCGCGTTGCGGATCGCCACGAACCGCAGCCAGTCGCCGACGATCTCGACGGGCTCCTGGTGCTCCAGCTCGGCGACCACGATCATCTTGCTGACCAGGTCGAGGAGGTACGCGAACGCGGCGACCGCGAACAGCACGGCGACCCGCCGCTTGCCCCGGGGACGCTCCTGCGGCGCCTGCTCCTGATCGGCGTCGGGCCGCTCCTGCCCGTCCCCCGCCGCGTCCGGGGTGTCCGGAGTACCGATGATGCGCTCCGCCTCTGCCACGTGAGTCCCTCAGCCTAGGTACCTGACTGAGGACGAGGGTACGGCACACCTTCCGTCCCGCACGTGCTCAGGACCCATCCGGAGGCGGAACGGCGCGGATCGGTACCGGATCAGTACCGGCGCTCCTGCTTCTGCTTGCACTCGACGCACAGCGTGGCCCTCGGGAAGGCCTGCATGCGCGCCTTGCCGATGGGGTTGCCGCAGTTCTCGCACAGGCCGTAGGTGCCCGCGTCCAGGCGTTCCAGGGCGCGCTCGGTCTGGGTGAGCACCTCGCGCGCGGTGGCCGCCAGCGCCAGTTCGTGCTCGCGCGTGATGTTCTTGCTGCCGGTGTCCGCCTCGTCGTCGCCCGCTCCGTCGCCGGAGTCCCGCATCATGCCCTGGAGCGACCGCTCGGAGGAGTCGATCTCGGTGCGCAGCCGGTCGGCCTCGGACTGGAGTTCCCCGCGCGCCTCCTCGACCTCTTCCGGGGTCCAGGGTTCCTCGCCGGGACGTACCGCGAGGTCGCCGGGTTCGGCGGCGGCGCCGCGCGCCTTGGGAACGGCGGTCTTGGCCGCCGTGGCCGTGCCAGGAGTCTTCTTCGCAACCACCGTCGTGGCTCCCGTCTGCTCCGCGGCCTGCGCCGCGCCCACCTTCTTGGACGTGCTCTTCTTCGCCGCGGTCTTCTTCGCCGCGCTCTTCGTGCCGGTCGTGCTCTTCTCGGCCGCGGCCTTCTTGGCCGCGCTCTTCTTGGCCGTCGTCTTCTTGGCGGCTGCCTTCTTGGCCGTCGTCCTCTTGGCGGCGGTCTTCTCCGCAGCCGCCTCCGGCTGCTCTCCGGCGGTCTTCTTCGCCACCATGGCCGCGGCCCCTTCACATATTGTGATCTTGCTCGCGAATCGTGCTGGGACGATAAATCGACTCGGGTCCCGCGGCAACGGGGCACGCCGCCCGATTCGCCCGCCCACCGCGCGCCGCGCGGCGAACATGCATGCGTTGTGCCCAGCTCCCCGCCCGGTAATCCGCCGGGCGGAGGGCCGGCCGGGTCCGCCGGGAGCCGGACGCCCCGCGGTGGCATTCGGGTCAGTGCCCCCGGTGCGAAAACCGGTCGGCCGCTGTCCGCGGGGCGCCGTACACTGGGCGCAGCGAAAAGCTTGGATGGGGACGAGTAGCGGCGTACGCAGCCCAGAGCGACCCGGGGACGGTGTGAGCCCGGGGGCGAGCGCGACGTGAAGATCACCCCGGAGCCGCCGGAAGAAAGCCCTGGCCAGGACGGCCGAGGCGAGTAGAACCGGCTCGCGACCCCAATGAGGGGGCTCATCGGCGCACACGACGCACCGGGGAGCCAAGGAGGGTGGTACCGCGGGAGCACGGCTCTCGTCCCTCCGACGGAAGGCAGCACGTCCGCCGGAGGAAGCTCGTTGAATACGCAGCCGCAGTACCGCCAGGTGCCCGCCCAGGTCGACCTGCCCGCGCTCGAACACGCGGTGCTCGACTTCTGGCGCGAGCAGAAGATCTTCGCCAAGAGCCTGGAGCAGTCCGAGGGACGCCCCGAGTGGGTGTTCTACGAGGGCCCGCCCACCGCCAACGGCATGCCCGGCGCCCACCACATCGAGGCGCGCGTCTTCAAGGACGTCTTCCCCCGCTTCCGCACCATGCGCGGCTACCACGTGGGCCGCAAGGCCGGCTGGGACTGCCACGGCCTGCCGGTCGAGCTGGCGGTGGAGAAGGAGCTGGGCTTCTCCGGCAAGCAGGACATCGAGGCGTACGGCATCGCCGAGTTCAACGCCAAGTGCCGCGAGTCGGTGACCCGCCACACGGACGCCTTCGAAGAGCTCACGACCCGCATGGGTTACTGGGCCGACCTCCAGAACCCGTACCGCACGATGGACCCGGAGTACATCGAGTCCGTCTGGTGGTCGCTGAAGACGATCTTCGACAAGGGCCTGCTGGTCCAGGACCACCGCGTCGCCCCCTGGTGCCCTCGCTGCGGCACCGGTCTGTCCGACCACGAGCTGGCGCAGGGCTACGAGACGGTCGTCGACCCGTCCGTCTACGTCCGCTTCCCGCTCACCTCCGGCCCGCTGGCCGGCGAGGCCGCGCTCCTGATCTGGACGACCACGCCGTGGACGCTGGTCTCCAACACGGCGGTGGCGGCCCACCCCGAGGTGACCTACGTCGTCGCGACGAACGGCGAGGAGAAGCTGGTCGTCGCCGAGCCGCTGGTGGAGAAGGCTCTCGGCGAGGGCTGGGAGACCACCGGGCAGTCCTTCACCGGCGCCGAGATGGAGCGCTGGACCTACCAGCGCCCCTTCGAGCTGGTGGAGTTCCCGGCCCCCGCGCATTACGTGGTGAACGCCGACTACGTCACCACCGAGGACGGCACCGGTCTGGTCCACCAGTCCCCCGCCTTCGGTGAGGACGACCTCAAGGTCTGCCGCTCCTACGGCCTGCCCGTGGTCAACCCGGTCCGCCCGGACGGCACCTTCGAGGAGGACCTCCCGCTGGTCGGCGGCGTCTTCTTCAAGAAGGCCGACGAGCAGCTCACCGAGGACCTGGACACCCGGGGCCTGCTCTTCAAGCACATCCCGTACGAGCACAGCTACCCGCACTGCTGGCGCTGCCACACCGCGCTGCTCTACTACGCCCAGCCGTCCTGGTACATCCGCACCACGGCCATCAAGGACCGTCTCCTCGAGGAGAACGAGGGCACCAACTGGTTCCCGGACTCGGTCAAGCACGGCCGCTACGGCGACTGGCTGAACAACAACATCGACTGGGCTCTCTCCCGCAACCGCTACTGGGGCACCCCGCTGCCCATCTGGCGCTGCGAGGAAGGCCACCTCACCTGCGTCGGCTCCCGCGCGGAGCTCACCGAGCTGTCCGGCACCGACCAGTCGGAACTGGACCCGCACCGCCCGTACATCGACGACGTCACCTTCACCTGCACCCACGAGGGCTGCTCCCTCGAAGCGGTGCGCGTGCCCGAGGTCATCGACGCCTGGTACGACTCGGGCTCGATGCCGTTCGCGCAGTGGGGCTACCCGTACAAGAACAAGGAACTGTTCGAGTCCCGGTACCCGGCGCAGTTCATCTGCGAGGCCATCGACCAGACCCGCGGCTGGTTCTACACGCTGATGGCGGTCGGCACCCTGGTCTTCGACAAGTCCTCGTACGAGAACGTGGTCTGCCTCGGTCACATCCTCGCCGAGGACGGCCGCAAGATGTCCAAGCACCTGGGCAACATCCTTCAGCCGATCCCGCTGATGGACCAGCACGGCGCGGACGCCGTCCGCTGGTTCATGGCGGCCGGCGGCTCCCCGTGGGCGGCCCGCCGCGTCGGCCACGGCACCATCCAGGAGGTCGTCCGCAAGACGCTCCTCACCTACTGGAACACGGTCGCCTTCCAGGCCCTGTACGCCCGCACCACGGGCTGGGCGCCCAGCGAGGCCGACCCGGCCCCGGCCGACCGCCCGGTGCTGGACCGCTGGCTGCTGTCCGAGCTGCACGCGCTCACCGACCAGGTCACCCAGGCGCTGGACGCCTACGACACCCAGCGCGCCGGCAAGCTGCTGTCCGCGTTCGTCGACGACCTGTCCAACTGGTACGTCCGCCGCTCGCGCCGCCGCTTCTGGCAGGGCGACAAGGCCGCGCTGCGCACGCTGCACGAGGTGGTCGAGACGGTCACCAAGCTGATGGCCCCGCTGACCCCGTTCATCACCGAGCGGGTCTGGCAGGACCTGATCGTGCCGGTCACCCCGGGCGCGCCGGAGTCCGTGCACCTGTCCTCGTGGCCGGAGGCCGACCTCACGGCGATCGACCCGGAGCTGTCGAAGCAGATGGTGCTGGTGCGCCGCCTGGTCGAGCTGGGCCGCGCCACGCGCGCGGAGTCGGGCGTCAAGACCCGCCAGCCGCTCAGCCGCGCGCTGATCGGCGTGACCGGCTTCGACACCCTCTCCCCCGAGCTGCGCACGCAGATCACCGAGGAGCTGAACGTCGAGTCCCTCGCGTCGCTGAGCGAGGTCGGCGGCTCGCTGGTCGACACCACCGCGAAGGCCAACTTCCGGGCGCTGGGCAAGCGGTTCGGCAAGCGCGTCCAGGACGTCGCGAAGGCCGTCGCGAACGCGGACGCCGCGGCGCTCTCCCTCGCGCTGCGCGAGGGCACGGCGTCGGTGGAGGTCGACGGTGAGACGGTCACCCTCGCCCCGGACGAGGTGATCATCACCGAGACGCCGCGCGAGGGCTGGTCCGTCGCCTCCGACTCCGGCGCGACGGTGGCGCTGGACCTGGAGATCACGGAGGAGCTGCGCCGCGCGGGCCTCGCCCGGGACGCGATCCGGCTGATCCAGGAGGCCCGCAAGAACAGCGGGTTGGACGTCGCGGACCGGATCGCGCTGCGGTGGACGGCCACGGACGAGGCGACGGTCGCCGCCCTGACCGAGCACGCGGGTCTGATCTCGGACGAGGTCCTGGCGACGGACTTCGCGCGGGGCGAGGCGGACGACGCGTACGGAGAGCCGTTCTCGGACGAGGGGCTGTCCCTGACGTTCCGCCTGCGCAAGCAGTAGCCCACAACAGATGAGGGGCCCGCATCCCTGGACGGGGATGCGGGCCCCTCACGCGTAGCTGCGGGCAGTCGCGCCTCCCCCAGTGCCTGGACGGCCTGGGAGGTACCCCCAGGGCGGCACGGGTGGGCGGTGTGGGGTCCCCCGCTCGAGCGAAGCCGAGAGTGGGGGAGGCACCCCGGCAGCGCCGGGCCACGCGACCACCTCGCGCCACCCCGACACCCCGCCACCCCGACACTCCGCACCTGAACCCGCACATCAAAAGGGCGGGCCCCGGGTCGAAAACCCGGGGCCCGCCCTGAACGCTGCCGACGACTACGCCGTACTACAGATCAGTTGTCGTCCTCGTCGATCAGGAACCCGCGCATCGGCGAGGGCGCCTGCCCCATCGGCGACGGCCCCTGCGGCCGCACCGGTGCCATCGGCTGGGTCATCGCCGGCGACATCTGCTGCTGACCGCCGTAGGACGGACCGTTCTGGCTCGGCCCGCTGCCCATCGACTGGTTGCCGCCGTAGGACGGGGCGCTGGCGCCGGCCGGTGCCATCGAGGGCGCCGGGGACGGCGGCAGGGACGCCGTCGCGGGCGTACGCGGCGGGGCGAGCGAGTCGTCCGCCTGGGTCTCCAGCTGACGCAGCTGCGACTCCAGGTACGACTTCAGTCGCGTCCGGTACTCGCGCTCGAAGCCGCGCAGGTCCTCGACCTTGCGCTCCAGCGTGGCGCGCGCGGACTCCAGGGAGCCCATCGCGACGCGGTGCTTCTCCTGCGCGTCCCGCTCCAGGGCGTCGGCCTTGGCACGGGCGTCCCGCTCCAGACCCTCGGCACGCGAACGCGCCTCGCCGACGATCTTGTTGGCCTCGGAACGGGCCTCGGCGATCGCCTGGTCGGCGGTCTGCTGGGCCAGCGAGAGGACACGGGCGGCGCTGTCGCCGCCGGGGCCGCCCTGACCGGGCATGCCGCCGGGACCACCGGGACCCTGCGGACCGCCCATGGGGCCGCCCATCGGGCCGGGGCCCATCTGGCCCTGCATCGGACCGGGGCCGCCCTGGCCCATCGGTCCCGGACCCTGGCCCATCGGGCCGGGGCCCTGCGGGCCACCCTGACCGCCGGGGCCGGCGGGCAGCTGCGGGGCACCGCTCGGCAGCTGGGGCGGACCACCCATGGGGCCACCCATCTGCTGCTGCGGCGGGCCCGATATGCCGGCGGGCACCGGAGCGCCGGGACCTCGCATGCCCTGCTGCGGCATACCGCCCTGCTGCGGCGGACCCTGCTGCTGGTGCTGCTGCTGATCCTGCGGCGGTTCCGGGGGCTTGCGCATGTTCTGCTGGTTCTGCGCGGCCGCTCGCGTCGCCGCGGCCAGCTTGGCGCGCAGGTCCTCGTTCTCGCGGAGCAGTCGGGTCAGTTCGGCTTCGACCTCATCGAGGAAGGCATCGACCTCGTCCTCGTCATAGCCTTCTCGGAGGCGGACGGTCGTGAACTGCTTGTTCCGCACGTCCTCGGGGGTCAACGGCATCTCTTCACCTCAACGTTGTCGTCGGCATTCGGCAAGCCCGTATCTCTCTCATCGATCACAGCTGGCTCACGATCGAGATCAGGATGTAGACGATGATCATCAATACGAAGAAGGACAGGTCGAGCGCCACGCCCCCGAGACGCAGCGGCGGGATGAACCGCCGCAGAAGCTTCAGCGGTGGATCGGTGACAGTGTAGGTGGCCTCAAGAACGACCACCATCGCCTTGCCGGGTTGCCACGAGCGGGCGAACTGGAAGACGTAGTCCATGACCAACCGGAAGATGAGCACGATGAGGAAGCACATCAGCGCGATGTAGACGACATCCAGGACCACGCTCATGACCCTTGCTTCCCTCTCCCCTGAACCATCTCTCGGGCCCGTTGTCGGACCCGTGGTCTTGCTCTCTACCGGTGTTGCGTCTCAGCTCTGGTTGAAGAACCCGCCCTCTGCGATGCGGGCCTTGTCCTCCGCCGTGACATCGACGTTAGCAGGAGACAGCAGGAACACCTTCTGCGTCACCCGCTCGATACTGCCGTGAAGACCAAACACCAAACCGGCCGCAAAGTCGACAAGTCGCTTCGCATCTGTGTCATCCATCTCAGTGAGATTCATGATCACCGGCGTGCCCTCACGGAAGTGTTCCCCGATGGTACGGGCCTCGTTGTAGGTCCGGGGGTGAAGCGTGGTGATCCGGTAGGGCTCTCGTTCGGACACGACCTTGGGCATGATGACCGGTGCGCTCTTTTCCAGGCTTGCGCGTTCTTGTGTGATGGATGCCACGGGCGCGATACGCGCCGGACGGCCCGATTCCGCCGCGAGCGAAGCGGATCGGGAGACCGGTTCGCGCGGCGCGGGCGGCTGGACGACTCGTACCTCTTCGTCCCTTTGGGGCTGATGTGAACCGTGCGACTGGTGTGCCGGTTCGTGCCGCCGGTGGTCCCGCTCGGGCTCCGGGTCCAGTTCGGGTTCGAAGTCGTCGTCGGGGTCGAACCCCCGGCCGTCGTACCCATCGTCCTCCACGAGGCCGAGGTAGACCGCCATCTTGCGCATCGCGCCGGCCATGCTCTGAGTCCTCCGCTCTGTGGTGGATCGGCTGACGACTGCCAAGTGCCCGCGATCCACGAGGTCGTTCGTCCGCCTTTCGGCGGTAATGACCATATTTTCTGCTGTGGTCCGACTTCTTGGCGACGTTACCCGAGCCTGGGGCGGACTCCGAGTACCGCGGTGCCGACGCGTACATGTGTCGCTCCGGCGGCCACGGCCTGTTCGAGGTCCGCGCTCATTCCTGCGGAGACCATGTTCGCAGCCGGATGGGTTCGGCGCACGTAGGTCGACAAATCCATGAGACGCTCGAACGCCGCCTGTTGGCGTCCGGCGTACTCGCCGGTGAGCGGCGCCACCGTCATCAGCCCGTCGAGCCGCAGCCCTTCCGCCCCGGCGACGAGGTCGGCCAACTCTTCGATTCCCGCGGGCGACACGCCGCCGCGCTCACCGCGGGCGCTCTCCCCCGCGTCGAGCGCGACCTGAATGAGGCAACCCACCTCCCGTCCGACCCGCACGGCTTCCTTCGACAGAGCTGTGACGAGCTTGGGACGGTCGACGGACTGCACGACATCGGCGTAACCGACCACCGAACGCACCTTGTTGGTCTGCAACTGACCCACGAAATGCCACGAAAGCGGCAGATCCGAGCATGCTGCCGCCTTCGGCGCGGCGTCCTGGTCGCGGTTCTCGGCGACATGGCGCACGCCGAGGTCCGAGAGAATGCGCACATCGTCCGCGGGGTAGGTCTTGGTGACCACGATGAGGGTCACCTCGTCGCGGCGGCGCCCCGCGGCCGCACAGGCGGCGGCGATGCGCTCCTCCACTCGTGCCAGATTCCCGGCGAGTTCGCTCTTACGGTCCGTCATGCCCCATCAGTCCAGCCAGACATAGCCCGCGAGCCGCCCGGTGGTGCGGTCGCGTCGGTACGAGAAGTGGTCCTTCGACTCCAGGGTGCACACCGGCGACTGCGCCCGGTCGCGCACCCCGAGGCGTTCGAGCTGCGCGTGCACGCCGGCGCTCACGTCGACCGCCGGTGTGCCCCAGCTCGTCTCGGCGTACGCCGCCGGTTCGACGGCGGCCACCTCGGCGCGCATGTCCTCGGGCACCTCGTAGCACCGGCCGCACACGGCGGGTCCGGTACGGGCGGTGATCCGGGCGGGGTCGGCGCCGAGTTCCGTCATGGCCCGTACGGCGGCGGGGACGACCCCGGCGACCAGGCCGGGCCGGCCCGCGTGGGCCGCGGCGACGACACCGGCGTCCGGGTCGGCCAGCAGGACGGGCACGCAGTCGGCGGTGAGGACGGCGAGGGCGAGACCGCGTTCGGTGGTGACGATCGCGTCGACGCGCGGGACCGGACCGTCCCCCCAGGGGCCGTCGACCACCGCGACGCCGGCACCGTGCACCTGGTTCATCCAGACCACCCGGGCAGGGTCGACGCCCAGCGACTTGGCCGCGAGGTCCCGGTTGGCCGTGACGGCGGCGGGGTCGTCGCCGACCGCGCCGCCGAGATTGAGCTCCTCGTACGGAACGGCGCTCACTCCGCCCCACCGGTCGGTGAAGCCGAAGTGCGCGCCGTTCACGGTGTCGCGCTGTCCTATCACTTCAGGAAGTCCGGCACGTCCAGTTCCTCGGCCGCGCTGTCCGAGTAGGTGCGGGACGGCGGGACCGGCGGCGGGGCGACCTGCGGCAGGTCGCTCACCGGCTCCGGCGCGGGGGCGGGCTCCGGCTCCTCCTTCGGCTTGACGCTGCCGAGCGAGCCGAAGGAGGGACGGCTCTCGGGCTGCCGTACCGGGGTGGGCTCCTCGCGCTTGGCCGAGGAGGAGGCGCCGAGGACGTTGTCCCGCTGCTTGGACGGCGGCTGGCCGCCGTCGAAGCCGGCCGCGATCACGGTGACCCGCACCTCGTCGCCGAGGGCGTCGTCGATGACCGCGCCGAAGATGATGTTGGCCTCGGGGTGGGCGGCCTCGCTGACCAGCTGGGCGGCCTCGTTGATCTCGAACAGGCCGAGGTCGGAACCGCCGGAGATGGAGAGGAGCACGCCCCGGGCGCCGTCGATGGACGCCTCCAGCAGCGGCGAGGAGATCGCCATCTCGGCGGCGGCCACCGCGCGGTCGTCGCCGCGGGCCGAGCCGATGCCCATGAGGGCCGAACCGGCCTCGGACATGACCGACTTCACGTCGGCGAAGTCCAGGTTGATCAGGCCGGGCGTGGTGATGAGGTCGGTGATGCCCTGCACACCGGACAGCAGCACCTGGTCGGCGGACTTGAACGCGTCGAGCACGCTGACCTGGCGGTCCGAGATGGACAGCAGCCGGTCGTTGGGGATGACGATGAGGGTGTCGACCTCTTCGCGGAGCTCGGCGATGCCGTCCTCGGCCTGGTTGGCCCGGCGCCGTCCCTCGAAGGTGAACGGGCGGGTGACCACGCCGATGGTGAGGGCACCCAGCGAGCGTGCGATGTTGGCCACGACGGGCGCGCCGCCGGTGCCGGTGCCGCCGCCTTCACCGGCCGTCACGAAGACCATGTCGGCCCCCTTGAGGACCTCCTCGATCTCCTCGCGGTGGTCCTCGGCGGCCTTGCGGCCGACGGCCGGGTTGGCTCCGGCGCCGAGTCCGCGGGTGAGTTCGCGGCCGACGTCGAGCTTGACGTCGGCGTCGCTCATCAACAGAGCTTGCGCGTCGGTGTTGATGGCGATGAACTCGACGCCCTTGAGACCGACCTCGATCATCCGGTTGATGGCATTGACACCACCGCCGCCGACACCGATGACTTTGATGACTGCGAGGTAGTTCTGCGGTGCTGCCACGTCGAAGGCCTCTCGCCTCGAGTTACGTGTCGCCGAATCCCCGGAGCACTGTGGCCCCGCGACCGACGACTGATGCCGATTGGGACGGTCCGTAGCGCCGACCCGAACCCTAACGCTGAAGTTTAGGGTTACCAGTGTGTCTGTTCCTTGGAGTCTTCTGAACAGGACACTAAGTCGACAAGTGGCGCACGTTCAACGAACACGCCGAACCTCCCGTTTTTCTTTTCACCCTATGTGATCAGGCGTAGCGCTGCCCAACCAGGGTGCTGGCCTGCACGTATACCCGTCAACTCCCTGATGACGCAGGCGCGGTGGGAACGCTCACGTCGAAGTGCCGCGCGTCCGGCGCCGCTTTCATCAGCGCGGTCAGCGCCCGGGCCTTGCGCTCACCCTGCTCACCGCTCCCCCAGACCACGGTCCGGTCGCCGCTCAGCTCCAGTGAGATGTCGTCGTACGAACGGACCTTGACGACCCGTGTGTCCTCGGCGACCGCGCGCGGGAGGCGGTCGGCCACCCGCACCGCTTCCCGTGCGAGGCGGTCGTCGTCGAAGCGGCGCAGACTCGCCGCGGCGGAACCGGAACGGTCAGGCTCCAATTCAAGCTCGGGCACGCCTTTGGGGGCGCGGGAAACCGTGGCGAAACGGACGCCTTCATCGTCCACTTCCACGAAGTTTCGGCCCTTTTGAACAATGAGAACCGGAGTACGCTCCGTCACTTTCAGGGTGATTCCGTGCGGCCAGGAACGCTCTACGCGAACTTCGTCGATGCGGAGCAATTTCCGGGCGAGCCGGTCCTCGATCGCCCCGGTGTCCACGGAGACGAGCGGGTCCCCGACGGGCACGTCGGCCGCCTCGCGCACCTGCGCCGGCGTCAGGACACGCGTCCCGGAGACCGACACCCGTTCCACACGCGTGAAGTTCGAGCCGTAGAGCAGCCAGACGGTGCCCCCCGCGAGAAGCACGAGGGCGGCGGCCACGATGACGACCGTACGGAGGCGGGGCGGGCGCACCCGCCGGGTCCGGGGCGGGCCGGACGACTCCTGCTGGCGTTCACCGCGCTCGGCGGTGGTCGGTCCGGCCACGCTCCCTGCCCTCCGTCATGCGTCCCTAGCGGTGTGCACGGGCGGCGATCGCCTCGTACACCATGCCGACGAGCAGGTCGTCGGCGTCCCGGCGGCCGAACTCGGCGGCGGCGCGGGACATCTCGTACAGCTTGTGCGGGTCGGCGAGCACGGGCAGGACGTTGTGCTGCACCCACTCGGGGGTGAGGTCCGCGTCGTCGACCAGCAGGCCGCCGCCGGCCTTGACCACCGGCTGGGCGTTGAGCCGCTGTTCGCCGTTGCCGATGGGCAGCGGGACGTAGGCGGCCGGGAGTCCGACGGCGGAGAGTTCGGCGACGGTCATCGCGCCCGCGCGGCAGAGCATCATGTCGGCCGCGGCGTACGCAAGGTCCATCCGGTCCAGGTAACTTACCGGGATGTACGGGGGCATTCCCGGCATCTGGTGGACCTGCGGCAGTTCGTTCTTCGGGCCGACCGCGTGCAGGATCTGGATGCCCGCCTGCTGGAGCCAGGGCGCGACCTGCTGGACCACCTCGTTGAGGCGGCGGGCACCCTGCGAGCCGCCGGTGACCAGCAGCGTGGGCAGGTTGGGGTCGAGCCCGAACATCGCGCGGGCCTCGGGGCGGGCGGCGGCCCGGTCGAGGGTGGCGATGGAGCGGCGCAGCGGGATGCCGATGTAGCGGGAGTTGCGCAGCTTGCTGTCGGGCGTGGAGACGGCGACCTGGGCCGCGTACCGCGAACCGATCTTGTTGGCCAGGCCCGGGCGGGCGTTGGCCTCGTGGATGACGATCGGCACGCCGAGCCGCTTGGCCGCGAGGTAGCCGGGCAGGGCGACGTAGCCGCCGAAGCCGACCACGGCGTCCGCCTTGGTGCGTTCCAGGATCTGCTCGGTCGCCTTGATGGTGCCGCGCAGCCGGCCCGGGACGGTGATCAGCTCGGGGGTGGGCTTGCGTGGCAGCGGTACGGCCGGGATCAGCGCCAGTTCGTACCCGCGCTCGGGTACGAGGCGGGTCTCGAGGCCGCGTTCCGTGCCCAGGGCCGTGATGCCCACGGTCGGATCCTGCCTGCGCAGGGCGTCCGCGAGGGCGAGCGCGGGCTCGATGTGGCCCGCGGTTCCTCCGCCGGCGAGTACGACATGCACCGAAATTCACCGCTCTCCGGACGAGCGCGCCTTCGAGGCGCGCCGTCGCATCGTGTTCCAACTCCGGGGGCTCCGCTTGGCCACGGGTCCCCTGGCCCCCCGCTTTCTACCAAAGCGAGGTTGCCGCAGCGCAAGCGCCGCCCGCGCACCGGGTTCATCACGCGCGAAGGCGATGAGCAGACCGATGGCGAACATGGTCGGGAGCAGGGCGGAACCTCCGTAGGAGAACAGCGGGAGGGGGACACCGGCGATCGGCAGCAGTCCGAGGACCGCACCGATGTTGATCACGGCCTGGGCCGTGATCCAGGTGGTCACGCCTCCCGCGGCATACCTCACGAACGGGTCCTCCGTGCGTCCGGCCACGCGGATACCCGCATAGCCTAGAGCCGCGAAGAGGGCGAGCACCGACAGTGTCCCCGCCAGGCCCAGTTCCTCACCGGTGACGGCGAAGATGAAGTCGGTGTGCGCTTCGGGGAGTTGACCCCATTTCTCCACGCTTGCACCGAGTCCGGAACCGAACAGTCCGCCCGAGGCGAGGGCGTAGATGCCGTGCACGGCCTGCCAGCAGGCGTCGCCGGGGCCGGGGTCGGTGGCGCCGAGGCAGTTCAGCCGGGCCATGCGGTTCGGGCTGGTCTTGATGAGGATGAAGCCGAGCAGGAGGGCGATCGACAGCACGCCCGCGAACAGCCGGGTGGGCGCGCCGGCCAGCCACAGCAGGCCGAACAGGATCGCGGTCAGGATGATCGCCGTACCCATGTCGCCGCCGATCATGATCAGCCCGAGCAGCATGAACGCGGCCGGCACCAGCGGCACCAGCATGTGCTTCCACTGCGTCAGCAGCTTCTTGTCCTGCTTGCGGGCCAGCAGGTCCGCGCCCCACAGCACCAGGGCGAGCTTGCCGAACTCGCTGGGCTGGATCTGGAAGGAGCCGCCGAGCGCGATCCAGTTCTGGTTGCCGTTGACCGCGACTCCTATCCCGGGCACCTGCACCAGGATCATCAGGCAGACGGCACCGGCGAGGATCGGGTAGGCGAGCGCGCGGTGCAGTTTCACCGGCATCCTCATGGCGGCCACCAGCAGCCCGACGCCGATCAGCGCGGCCAGGAACTGCTTGCGGAAGAAGTACGACCCCGGCAGCGAGAGCTGGAGCGCGGTGATCTGGGAGGCCGAGTAGACCATGATCAGGCCGAGCACGGTGATCAGCGCACCGGCGCCGGAGATCAGGTAGTAGGCGGTCAGCGGCCGGTCCCAGGCGCGGCGCAGGCGGTGGTACAGCCGGAGCACGGAGTTCTCGTGCTCCGGCCCCGGCGCGGTGGGTCGCTTGACGGCCCGCGGTACGGGCGGACGTCCGGTACGGCTCTGGGGACTACCGGGCATCGCTGCCCCCGCTGTACGTCGGCATGGACCGTCCCACGCGTCCTCCCGAGGTCACCCGGCGCAGGAGGCGGCCGGGTCAGGCGCCGAGTTCGCGAACGGCCTGTGCGAACGCGTCGCCGCGCTGGTTGTAGTTGGTGAACATGTCCATGGAGGCACAGGCCGGGGCCAGCAGCACCGTGTCACCGGGCCGGGCGAGTCGCCGGGCCTCCTGGACGGCCTGGAGCATCGCACCAGTGTCGGTCCGCTCGAGGTCGACCACGGGTACTTCCGGGGCGTGTCGCGCCAGGGCTTCGCGGATCAGGGCGCGGTCGGCGCCGATGAGGACGGCGCCGCGCAGCCGCTTCGCCGCACCCGCGACCAGCTCGTCGAAGGTCGCGCCCTTGGCCAGCCCGCCGGCGATCCACACGATCGACTCGTACGCGGCCAGGGATGCCTCGGTGGCGTGGGTGTTGGTGGCCTTGGAGTCGTCCACGTACGCCACCCCGTCGACGTCGGCGACGTGCGCGATGCGGTGGGCGTCGGGCGTGAAGGCGCGCAGGCCGTCCCGTACGGCCGCGGCGGGGACGCCGAAGGCGCGGGCGAGGGCCGCGGCGGCCAGGGCGTTGGCGATGTTGTGCGGGGCCGGCGGGTTCACGTCGGAGACCTCGGCGAGCTCCTGGGCGTTCTTGTGCCGGTTCTCGACGAAGGCTCGGTCGACCAGGATGCCGTCCACGACGCCGAGTTGGGAGGGCGCCGGGGAGCCGAGGGTGAAGCCGATGGCCCGGCAGCCCTCCTCGACGTCGGCCTCGCGGACCAGGTCCTCGGTGGCCTTGTCGGCGACGTTGTAGACGCAGGCGACGCGGTTGCCCTCGTAGATGCGGCCCTTGTCGGCGGCGTACGCCTCCATGGAGCCGTGCCAGTCGAGGTGGTCCGGGGCGAGGTTGAGGACGGCGGCCGAGTGGGCGCGCAGGGAGGGCGCCCAGTGGAGCTGGTAGCTGGACAGCTCCACCGCGAGGACGTCGTACTCCTCGTCGCCGGTGACCGCGTCCAGCAGCGAGACGCCGATGTTGCCGACGGCGGCGGTGCGCAGGCCCGCCGCCTTCAGGATCGACGCGAGCATCTGGACGGTGGTGGTCTTGCCGTTGGTGCCGGTGACCGCGAGCCAGGGCGCGGAGTCGGGGCGGCGCAGGCGCCAGGCCAGTTCGACATCGCCCCAGACCGGGACGCCGGCCTGCCCGGCCGCCGTGAACAGCGGCTTGGTGGGCTTCCAGCCGGGCGCCGTGACGATCAGCTCGGTGCCGTCGGGCAGGGTGTCGCCGTCGCCGAGGCGCACGGTGATGCCGAGCGCCTCCAACTCGGCCGCCTGCGCCCGCGCGCGCTCGTCCGCGCCGTCGTTGACGACGGTCACGCGCGCGCCGAGGCCGTGCAGGACCTTGGCCGCCGGGACCCCGGAGACGCCGAGTCCGGCGACGGTGACGTGTTTGCCCTGGAATTCGAAAGGCACCGAGGAGTCGGTCACTTGTCCGCTGCCCATCCCGCGTAGAAGAGGCCCAGTCCGACGATCACACAGATGCCCTGGATGATCCAGAAACGGACCACGACAAGGACCTCGGACCAGCCTTTGAGTTCGAAGTGGTGCTGGAGTGGCGCCATTCTGAAGACGCGCTTGCCGGTGAGGCGGAAGGATCCGACCTGGATGACCACCGACATGGTGATCAGGACGAACAGACCGCCGAGGATGGCCATCAGCAGCTCGGTGCGTGAGCAGATCGCCAGACCCGCGAGGACACCGCCGAGCGCGAGCGAACCGGTGTCGCCCATGAAGATCTTGGCCGGCGAGGTGTTCCACCACAGGAAGCCGAGGCAGGCGCCCATCAGCGCGGAGGAGACCACCGCGAGGTCGAGGGGATCTCGTACCTCGTAGCAGGCGCCCGGGTTGGTCAGGGTCAGCGCGTTGGCGCAGGACTCCTGGAACTGCCAGACGCCGATGAAGGTGTAGGCACCGAAGACCAGGACGGAGGCGCCGGTGGCCAGGCCGTCCAGACCGTCGGTCAGGTTCACGCCGTTCGACATCGCGAGGATCATGAACAGCGCCCAGATGACGAACAGCACCGGGCCGATCGACCAGCCGAAGTCGGTGATGAACGACAGCTTGGTGGAGGCCGGGGTGTTGCCGCGGTTGTCCGCGAACTGGAGCGAGAGCACCGCGAAGGCGATGCCGACGATGAGCTGGCCGGCCATCTTCGCCTTGGCCCGCAGGCCCAGCGACCGCCTCTTGACGATCTTGATGTAGTCGTCGAGGAAGCCGACGAGGCCCATGCCCACCATCAGGCCGAGCACCAGCAGACCCGAGAAGGTCGGCGCCGCGTCCGCCTTCGGGTCCAGGTAGCTGGTGATGACCTTGGCGAGGAAGTAGGCGGCGACCGTCGCCAGGATGAACGCGATACCACCCATGGTCGGCGTACCGCGCTTGCTGGCGTGCTCGCGCGGGCCGTCGTCGCGGATGTACTGGCCGTAGCCCTTGCGGGCCAGGAGCTTGATCAGCAGCGGCGTGCCGACCAGCGTCAGGAAGAGGCCGATGACTCCCGCGAACAGGATCTGCTTCATCATCGGCCGGCAACCTCACCCTCGGCGCCGGTCTCGAGCAGCGCCGAGGCGACGCTCTCCAGACCCACCGAACGGGACGCCTTCACGAGCACGACGTCCCCCGGGCGCAACTCGCTGCGCAACAGGTCGACCGCCGCCTGTGCGTCGGACACGTGCACCGACTCCTCACCCCACGAACCCTCGTTGTATGCGCCCAGTTGCAGCCATTGGGCTTCCCTGCCCCCGACCGCGACGAGCTTGCTGACGTTGAGCCGGACGGCGAGCCGTCCGACCGCGTCGTGCTCGGCGAGCGCCTCGTCCCCGAGCTCGGCCATCTTGCCGAGCACCGCCCACGTACGACGCCCCTTTCCCATGGCGACGAGCGCACGCAGCGCGGCCTTCATGGACTCGGGGTTCGCGTTGTAGGCGTCGTTGACGACCGTCACGCCGTCCGGGCGCTCGGTGACCTCCATCCGCCAGCGGGAGAGGGAGCCCGCCTCGGAGAGCGCGGTGGCGATCTCGTCTGCGGACATGCCCAACTCGTGGGCGACGGCGGCCGCGGCGAGCGCGTTCGACACGTGGTGCTCACCGTACAGGCGCATGGTCACATCGCTTGCACCGGAGGGTGTGTGAAGCCTGAAGGAAGGCTGTCCGCTGTCCGTGAGTCGCACGTTCTCGGCCCGAACGTCCGCTTCGTCGGACTCTCCGAAAAGGATCACCTTCGCCTTCGTTCGGGAGGCCATGGCGCGTACGAGGGCGTCGTCCGCGTTGAGGATCGCGGTGCCGCCCTCCTCGGCCGGCGGCAGCGCCTCGACGAGTTCGCCCTTGGCCTGGGCGATCTGCTCCCGGCCGCCGAACTCCCCGATGTGCGCGGAGCCGACGTTGAGGACCAGGCCGACCTTCGGCGGGGTCAGCTCGCAGAGGTAGCGGATGTGGCCGATGCCGCGGGCGCCCATCTCCAGCACGAGGAACTTGGTCTCCTCGGTGGCGGTCAGCGCGGTGAGCGGCAGCCCGACCTCGTTGTTCATGGAGCCGGGCGTGAAGACCGTGGGCGCCTTGCGGCGCAGTACCTGGGCGATCAGGTCCTTGGTGCTGGTCTTGCCCGCGGACCCGGTGAGGGCCACGAGAGTGGTGCCGAGGCGGCGTACGACGTGACGGGCGAGGGCGCCCAGGGCGGCCTGGACGTCGTCCACGACGATCGCGGGCACGCCGACGGGGCGGGAGCCGAGCACGGCCGCCGCGCCCGCCTCGACGACCGCCGACGCGAAGTCGTGGCCGTCCACCCGCTCGCCGACGAAGGCGACGAAGAGGCTGCCGGGTCCCGCTTCCCGGGAATCCCGGACGACGGGCCCGGTGACCTGCGCGGTCGCGTCCGGTATGTCGTGCATCCGCCCGCCGACGACTTCTGCGATCTCGGCGAGAGAGAGGGTGATCACAAGTTCGTCCCCTGGATCAGCTGGATCATTCGGGATCTCATCCCTGGGTCTTCTGGATGGCTTCGCGCAGCACCTGGCGGTCGTCGAAGGGACGGACCACTCCGGCGATGTCCTGGCCCTGCTCGTGGCCCTTGCCCGCGACCAGCACGGTGTCGCCGGGCTCGGCCCGGGCGACGGCGGCGGCGATGGCTGCGGCCCGGTCCTCGAAGACCTGGACCTCGCCGCGCTCGTGGGCGGGCACGGAGGCCGCGCCCTGGAGCATGGTGGCGAGGATCGCGAGGGGGTCCTCGGAGCGGGGGTTGTCGGAGGTCAGTACGGCGGTGTCGGCGAACCGGGCCACGGCGGCGCCCATCGGCTCCCGCTTGGTGGTGTCCCGGTCGCCGCCGCAGCCGAGCACGGCGTGCAGCTTGCCCTCGGTCACCTTGCGCAGGGCGCGCAGGACGGACTCGACGGCGTCGGTCTTGTGGGCGTAGTCGACCACCGCGAGGTACGGCTGCCCCTCGTCCACGCGCTCCAGGCGGCCCGGCACGCCCGGGACGGCGGCGATGCCGTCGGCGGCGGCCTGCGGATCGAGGCCGGCGGCGGCGAGGGCGACGATCGCGGCGAGGGTGTTCGCCACGTTGAAGGGACCGGCCAGCGGCGACTTGGCGGCGATCCGCTCGCCCTTGGGGCCGAGCACGGTGAACGTCGAGTCCAGCGGGCCGACCTCGACCTCGTCGGCGCGCCAGTCGGCGTCCGGGTGGCCCTCGGCGGAGTAGGTGACGACCGGGACGGTGGCCTCGTTGGCGAGGCGGCGACCGTACTCGTCGTCCACGTTGACCACGCCGAGCCTGCTGCGTTCCGGAGTGAAGAGCTGGGCCTTGGCCTGGAAGTAGTCCTCCATGCCGGAGTGGAACTCCATGTGCTCCGGGCTGAGGTTGGTGAAGACCGCGATGTCGAAGACGCAGGCGTCGACGCGGCCGAGCACCAGGGCGTGGCTGGAGACCTCCATGGCGACCGCCTCGGTGCCGCGCTCGCGCATCACCGCGAACAGGGCCTGGAGGTCGGTGGCCTCGGGCGTGGTCCGCTCGGACTTGATGCGCTCGTCGCCGATGCGCATCTCGACCGTGCCGATCAGGCCGGTGGACTTCGCCGTGCGCAGACCGCCCTCGACGAGGTACGCGGTGGTGGTCTTGCCGGAGGTGCCGGTGATGCCGATCTGGAGCAGGTCCCGGCCGGGGTGGCCGTAGATCGTGGCCGCCAGTTCGCCCATCCGCGCGCGCGGGTCGTCGACGACGAGCGCCGGCAGACCGGTGGCGGCGACGCGCTCCGCGCCGGCCGGGTCGGTCAGCACGGCGGCGGCGCCGAGCCCGGCGGCCTGGGTGACGAAGTCGGCGCCGTGGGCGCGGGCTCCGGGGAGGGCGGCGTACAGGTCACCGGGGCGGACGGCGCGGGAGTCGTGGGTGATGCCCGTGACTCCGGTGGTGCTGTCCGGTGCGGTGACACCCAGCTGGTCGGCGAGTTCCGCGAGGGGTGTGGCGGAGATCCGCACCGGCCGGGGCGGTCCCGGGTAGGTCACGGGGTGGCCCTTCTGGGTGGTTTGGGACTGATCAGCGTGTGGCACGGCGGTGAGCGTACCGGGCGCGGTGGCCTCCCGGCGAAGCGAGGGGCGACCGCTGCTCTGGTTCCCGGGATCGGGGGTGATCGTAGTCACGGGTGGTTCCTGGTGGCTCGGTGCTGCGTCGGGGCCGGGTCGGTACCGGCTCGGCGGGATCAGGGTTTGAAAGTGACCGGCAGGTTCGCGGGGGCGGCCCCGGTCGGCGGGACCTGGAGGGTCTTCAGGGCGAACTCCATGACCTGCTTGTAGATGGGGCCGCAGATCTGGCCGCCGAAGTAGCTGCCCTCCGTCGCGTTCTGGATGGCGCAGTAGACGGTGACGCGAGGCTTGTCGGCGGGGGCGAACCCGGCGAAGGACGAGGTGTACCCCTTGTACTGCCCGGTGGCGGGATCCACTCGGTTGGCCGTGCCGGTCTTGCCCGCGACGCGGTAGCCGGGGATGCGCGCCTTGGTGCCGGTGCCCTCCTCGTCGTCGACCACGGACTCCAGCATCCGCGAGAGGGTCTTCGCGGTCTTCTCGCTGATCACGCGGGTCTTCTTGGGCTCGGGGGCCGGGGTGAAGCGCCCGTCGTCCTCCTTGGTGCCGCGCACGAGTGTGGGTTCGACGCGGACGCCGCCGTTGGCGATGGTCGAGTACACGGAGGCCGCCTGGAGCGCGTTGATGGAGACGCCCTGGCCGAAAGGAATCGTGTACTGCTGCGAGGTCGACCACTGGTCCGGCGGTGCGAGGATCCCCTTGGTCTCGCCGGGGAAGCCGAGCCCGCTGTAGCTGCCGAGGCCGAACTTGCGCAGGTAGTCGTAGAGCACCTTGTTGGCCTGGGCCTGTGTCCTGCCGAGCTCGCCGGTGGCCATGATGGTGCCGATGTTGCTCGACTTGGCGAGCACGCCGTTGAGCGTGAGGTACCAGGTCGGGTGGTCGACGTCGTCCTTGAAGAGCCGGTCGCCGCGCTTGAGCCGGTTGGGGACGGTGATGTGGGTGCCCGGGGTGGCGACGTTCTCCTCCAGTACGGCGGCCATCGACATCACCTTGGCGGTGGAGCCGGGCTCGAAGGCGTCCTGGAGGGCCGCGTTGCCCAGCGCGTCCGGGTCGGCGTGGGCGAGGTCGCCCGGGTCGAAGCCCGGCGAGTTGGCCATGGCGAGGATCTCGCCGGTGGCGGTGTCCTGGACGATGACGTAGCCGCCGTCCGCCTTGGACTTCTCCACCTGCTCGCTGATGGCGTGCTGCGCGGCCCACTGGATGTCGCGGTCGATGGTGAGCTCGACGTCGCTGCCGGGCACGGCGGGCGTCTCGGTGGAGCCCGCGGTGGGCACCTGGCGGCCTCCGGACTGGGCGTAGCGGATCTTGCCGTCCTCGCCGGCCAGCTTCTTGTCCAGCTGCCGCTCCAGGCCGCCGCCGCCCTTGCCGTCGGCGCCGACCCAGCCCAGGATGCCGGCGGCGAGGTCGCCGCCCGGGTACACACGCTTGCTGCTGGGGTCGGCGAAGACGCCCGCGAGGACGTTGACCACGGACTTGTCCGTCTCCGACTTCTTGGTGAGCGCGGTCTTCAGGTCCTTGATCTGGTTCCAGACCTGCGGGGTCTGCCGGCGGGCGAGGCGGACGTAGCGGAGCTGCTTGTTCTCGGGGCGGAGCTGCTCGACCAGGTCCTCCTGTTCCTCGCCGAGGATCGGCGCGAGGAGCGCGGCGGCCTGCTCGGGTCCGTCGCCGACCTTCAGCTGCTCACGGGTGAACATCGTGGGGTCGGCGGTGATGTCGTAGGAGTCCACGGTGGACGCGAGGGCGACGCCGTTGCGGTCGGTGATGCCGCCGCGCTCGGCGGGCAGGGTGTGGACGACGTAGCGGTTCTGCTCGGCCTTGGCGGTGTACGTGCCGGCGTCGACGGCCTGCACCTGGAGCAGCCGTACGACGAAGGCGGTCATGACGAGGGTCAGCGCGAGGCCGATCATGCGCAGGCGCGGGCGGGGGCTGCCCAGCCGGATGGTGCCGGGCGCGCCCGGCCGGGGCGGTCCCGGTCGGCGGGCGGGCCGGGCGCCGGGACCGGGCTGCCGCCGTCCGTCGGGGCGGACGGGCCTCGCGGGTCCGGGCACGCGGCGGCGCGGCGGTTCCCTGTCGGACACTTCCGTCACCTGCCGGGGGTCGGGGTCGAAGTGGGCGTCGCCGCGGCGGCGGGGCCGGGCGTGCCGGGGGACGCGGTGGTGGGCGGTGCCGTGAGCGCCTCGGGGGCGAGGACCAGCGGAGTGGCCGGGGTGGGAGCGGGGCTGGGCGAGCCCTTGACGGTGCCGTCGGGGGCGAGGAAGGCGGGGTCTCCGCCGGGCACCATGCCCAGCTCGCGGGCGCGGCGCTCGAGGGCGCGGGGGGCGGAGTAGGCGTCGATGTCCCGCTGGAGGGCCTGCTCCTCGTCGGTGAGCTCCTTCGTCTGCTCCTTCAGGTCGTCCAGCTGGAACGAGCCCTCGCTGAGCGCGGAGTTCAGGACCAGGAGCCCGATGAGGCCACCGCCGAGGAGCACGACGACGAGGAGGACGAACGGGGCCCGGGCAGCCTGACCACGACCGGTGCCGGGCGGGAAGAGCTTGGCCAGCCGGGCCGCCCTCCCCTTCAGTTCGGGTTTCCTGCTCACTGGCCCTCCCCTCGGCCCTGGCGTGCCCCGCGGGCGCCCGCGGCGTCCCGACGTCGGTCCGGAGGACCGGGCTCCGCGGCCACTCGCCCGCCGCACCGGTGCCCGGCCTGCCTCACTCGTTTCACCCGATGGACTCCCTGATGCGCTCGGCTCCGCGCAGCCGGGCCGGCGCCGCGCGCCGGTTCTCGGCGATCTCCTCCTCGGTGGGAAGTTCGGCACCGCGCGTGAGGAGCTTGAGCCGGGGCGCGTAGCGTTCGGGGACGACCGGGAGTCCGGGCGGCGCGGTGTTGGCGGCGCCGGCCGCGAACACCTGCTTGACCAGCCGGTCCTCCAGGGAGTGGTACGACAGCACCGCGATCCGGCCGCCCACGGCGAGCGCCTCGACGGCCGCCGGGATCGCCCGCTCCAGGACGGACAGCTCGCCGTTGACCTCGATCCGCAGGGCCTGGAAGGTGCGCTTGGCCGGGTTGCCGCCGGTGCGCTTGGCGGCCTGCGGCAGCGCCGCGCGGATCAGCTCCACGAGCCGGGCGCTGTTGGCGAACGGCTCCTTCTCGCGTTCGCGGACGATCGCGGACACGATCCGTTTGGCCTGCTTCTCCTCGCCGTACGCCCGCAGGATGCGGACGAGCTCGCCCGGCGGGTAGGTGTTGAGTACCTCGGCCGCGCTCATGCCAGTCGTCTGGTCCATGCGCATGTCGAGCGGGGCGTCCTGCGCGTAGGCGAAGCCGCGGTCGGCCTCGTCGAGCTGCATGGAGGAGACGCCCAGGTCGAACAGCACGCCCCGGACGCGGGGGACGCCGAGCCGGTCGAGTACATCGGGCAGCTCGTCGTAGACGGCGTGCACCAGGGTGGCGCGCTCCCCGTACGGGGCGAGCCGCTCACCGGACAGGCGCAGGGCCTCCTTGTCCCGGTCGAGGGCGACCAGCCGGGCCTCGGGGAAGCGGGCGAGGAGCGCCTCGCTGTGCCCACCGAGCCCCAGCGTGCAGTCGACGACCACGGCGCCCGGCTCCTTCAGGGCGGGCGCCAGCAGGTCCAGGCACCGCTGGAGCATCACCGGGACGTGTCGACTCTGGCTCAACTGGGACGGCCTCTCAGGTCCGGCACGGCGTCACGCACCGCCGGGTCCCCTCCCGCTCGCTCGTGAAGGGGAAGCCTGCCGGCGCCGGAAGCGTCGGCCGGCCGGGAGCGGGAGGAGGCCGAGCCGTACGTACGCGCCGCGCACGTGGGGAGATCTGGCGGGACTTCGCCCAGGTCTCCGGGGTTTTCAGTCCAGCAGGGAGAGCCTCGTCTCCCGCTTCGCGTCACTTTAGTCCACCCTGTCGCCCGGTCAATCAACCGGCCTGCGCGTCGCGGACGCGGGCGCGTACGAATCGCCGCGGGACGGTACTTCACCCGTACGGAGGCAGCCGTACGGTCTGTGGAGTGGCTCACAACAAGCCGCGATGACGTTCTTTGTCCGTCTTCCCGAGGGGTCCGCGGCGACGGTGACCAGTAACGTCATGGTTATGACGACTTCCGCATCGGTTCCCGCAGATTCCCAGTCCCCCACCGCCGGCGGCTCCACCGTCACCGACCGCCTCGTCGAGGCGAACGGCCGCTACGCCGCGGCGTTCACCGACCCCGGGATGGACGCCCGCCCCGTCCAGCGCGTCGCCGTCGTGGCCTGCATGGACGCCCGCCTCGACCTGCACGCCGCGCTCGGCCTGAACCTGGGTGACTGCCACACCATCCGCAACGCGGGTGGCGTCGTCACGGACGACGTGATCCGGTCCCTCACCATCAGCCAGCGGGCGCTCGGCACGCGCAGCGTGGTCCTCATCCACCACACCAACTGCGGCATGGAGTCCCTCACCGAGGAGTTTCGGCACGACCTGGAGCTGGAGGTCGGCCAGCGTCCCGCGTGGGCGGTCGAATCCTTCCGGGACGTCGACCAGGACGTGCGGCAGTCGATCGAGCGGGTGCGCACCTCGCCCTTCCTGCTGCACACCGAGGACGTGCGGGGCTTCGTCTTCGACGTGAAGACGGGCCGGCTGCGCGAGGTCACCCCCGCCTGATCCGGCCGCCCGCCCCGAGGACCGGTGCCGCGCAAGCCCCGCAAAGGCCGTAAGGCACGACATATCGCGGCCAGTTGTCCACAGGCGAGTGACACGAATCGGTAACGGCAGCAAGAATGCGGGAAGTGGTGCCGTGCGGAACTTTTTCCGGGCGGCGTCCGTGATTCGGGGTGGGCCGGTCCGGCGGTAGGGGCCGGCCCGGCAAGTTGGGGTACCCCCGCTTCCCGGGAAGCGCGGGGAAAGGCCGAGGAGGGCCGGGTGACGACCTATGACGATCGAGCGAGCCTCACTGATCTGACCGCTGTGGTCGAGCGCGTGCGCGGTTCGGTGGAGGACGTGATCGAGGGCAAGCCCGAGGTCGTACGGCTCTCACTGACCGTGCTGCTCGCCGAGGGACACCTGCTGATCGAGGACGTCCCCGGAGTCGGCAAGACCATGCTGGCCAAGGCGCTGGCGCGGTCCATCGACTGTTCCGTGCGCCGGATCCAGTTCACGCCGGACCTGCTGCCCTCGGACATCACCGGGGTGTCCATCTGGGACCAGCAGCGCCGGGACTTCGAGTTCAAGCCGGGCGCGATCTTCGCGCAGGTGGTGATCGGCGACGAGATCAACCGCGCCTCGCCGAAGACGCAGTCGGCGCTGCTGGAGTCGATGGAGGAGCGCCAGGTCACCATCGACGGGCAGACCTACGAGCTGCCCAGCCCCTTCATGGTGGTGGCGACGCAGAACCCGGTCGAGATGGAGGGCACCTACCCGCTGCCGGAGGCCCAGCGCGACCGCTTCATGGCCCGGGTCTCCATCGGCTATCCGAGCCCGGAGGCCGAGCTGCAGATGCTCGACGTGCACGGCGGGGTGAACCCGCTGGACGACCTCCAGCCGGTGGCACACGCCGACGAGATCCTCAAGCTGATCGAAGCGGTCCGGGGCGTGCACGTCGCGGACCCGGTCCGGCGGTACGCCGTCGACCTGGTCGCCGCCACCCGCACCCACCCGGACCTCAGACTCGGCGCCTCGCCGCGCGCCACGCTGCATCTGCTGCGCGCGGCGAAGGCGTCCGCCGCCCTGAGCGGCCGGGAGTACGCGCTGCCGGACGACGTGCAGGCCCTCGCGGTCGCCGTCCTGGCCCACCGCCTGCTGCCCACCGCCCAGGCACAGCTGGGCCGTCGCACCGCCGAACAGGTCGTGCAGGAGATCCTGCAGCGCACCCCGGTGCCCGCGGCACCCCAGCAACAGACGGCCTACGGCATGGGCCACGGCACGCAGGCGTACGGTCAGCACCCGCCGCGGAGGCTGTGATGGACACTGGGGGGACGGACCGGTCGGAGGACGACCGGGGCGGCATCCGCACCGCCTTGACCGGTCTGACCACCCGCGGGCGTTCCTTCCTGGCCGCCGGCATCGCCGCCGCGGTCTGCGCGTACGTCCTCGGGCAGAGCGATCTGCTCCGCGTCGGACTGCTGCTGGGGGTGCTGCCCCTGGTCTGCGCGACCGTGCTCTACCGCACGCGTTACCGGGTGGCGGGCAGCCGCCGGCTCTCCCCCGGGCGGGTGCCCGCGGGCAGCGAGGCCCGGGTCCACCTGCGTGTCGAGAACGTCTCGCGGCTGCCCACCGGTCTGCTGATGCTCCAGGACCGGGTGCCCTACGTGCTCGGGCCGCGGCCTCGTTTCGTGCTCGACCGGGTGGAGCCGGGGGGCCGGCGAGAGGTGTCCTACCGAGTCCGCTCGGACCTGCGCGGTCGCTATCCGCTGGGCCCGCTGCAACTGCGCCTGACCGACCCGTTCGGCTTGTGCGAACTCACCCGCTCCTTCTCGACGTACGACACCCTGACCGTGACGCCACGCGTGGAGGCGCTGCCTCCGGTGCGGCTGAGCGGGGAGGCGAAGGGGTACGGCGAGGGGCGGCAGCGGTCGCTCGCGCTGGCGGGCGACGACGACGTGATCCCGCGCGGTTACCGCTACGGCGACGACCTGCGCCGCGTGCACTGGCGCTCCACCGCGCGGTACGGCGAGCTGATGGTGCGCCGCGAGGAGCAGCCGCAGCGCGCCCGCTGCACGGTGCTGCTGGACACCCGGGGCGGGGCCTTCGAGGGCGCGGGCCCGGACTCGGCCTTCGAGTGGGCGGTGTCGGGCGCGGCGTCGGTGCTGGTGCACATGCTGGAGCGGGGCTTCTCCGTCCGGTTGCTCACGGACACCGGCAAGTCGGTGCCGGGCGAGGGCGCCGACGGTTTCGCGGGCGCGAGCCAGGGCACGGCCGACGCGGCCGGACTGATGATGGACACCCTCGCAGTGATCGACCACTCCGACGGCACGGGTCTGTCCCGGGCGTACGACGTGCTGCGCGGCGGGAACGAGGGGCTGCTGGTGGCCTTCTTCGGCGACCTGGACGAGGAGCAGGCGACGGTGGCCGCCAAGATGCGGCAGCGCAGCGGCGGAGCGGTCGCCTTCGTCCTGGACGCCGAGATCTGGGCCGGGGAACCGGTCGGCGCACCCGGCCCGTTGGACAGGAGCGAGGAACGGCTGCGGATGCTCCGCGAGGCCGGCTGGACCGTCGTGAACGTCCCCCGGGGCGCCTCCTTGGAGGAGCTGTGGCGCCTGGCGGACCGCGAGCGCACCGGACTGGCGACGGCGAGCGGCGGGAAGGGGGCGCGATGAGCGGGCGGGCGCGGGTGGCGCTGTGTGCGTGGGCGGCCACACTGATGACGGCGTGCGCGTTGTTGCCCCTGGTCGACCCGGCCACCTGGATCCTGCAGGCCGCGTTCCTGCTGGCGGTGCAGTCCGGGGTGGGCGCGGCCGCCCGCCGGGTGCCGCTGGCCCGGGCGCTGACCATCGCTGTGCAGGCCCTGGTCACGTTGGTGCTCCTGACCCTGGTCTTCGCCCGGCAGCAGGCGCTCGCCGGGCTGATCCCCGGTCCACAGGCCTTCCAGCGCTTCGCCGACCTGCTGCAACAGGGCGGCGATGACATCGCCCGGTACGCGATCCCGGCTCCGCTGGAGTCCGACGGCATCCGGCTGATGCTGGTCGGCGGCGTCCTCGTGATCGGCCTGCTGGTGGACACCCTGGCGGTGACCTTCCGCAGCGCCGCACCGGCCGGGCTGCCGCTGCTCGCGCTCTACTCGGTGGCCGCGGGGCTGTCCGAGGGCGGCACCGACTGGCTGTGGTTCCTGGTCGCCGCGGCCGGCTATCTGATGCTGCTCCTCGCCGAGGGCCGCGACCGGCTCTCCCAGTGGGGCCGGGTCTTCGGCGGTACTCCACGCGGCCCGGGCGGCGAGCAGGGCGGCGCCGTCGCCCCGGTCCGCACCGGGCGGCGCATCGGCGCGTTCGCGCTGGGCGTCGCGCTGGTCGCGCCGCTCGCCCTGCCCGCGATGAACGGCGGACTGCTGGACAGCTCCACCACGGGCGTCGGCTCCGGCGCCGGGGACGGCGGCACGATCTCCGCCGTGAACCCCCTCGTCTCCCTGCGCGACAGCCTCAACGTCAACGAGAACCGGCAGGTCCTCTCCCTCGAGACCGACTCGGGCGACCTATCGAACCTGTACCTGCGCATCGTGTCCCTGGACGACTTCGACGGCACCACCTGGAAGCCGTCCAAGCGGCACATCACGGCCGTGCCGGACGGCACGTTCCCCACCCCCGTGGGCCTCGGCCCGGACACCGAGCGGGCGGAGACCCGGACGACGATCTCGGCCGCCGACTGGTACGCCCAGGACTGGCTGCCGATGCCGTACCCGCCGAGCGGCGTCCGCGTCCCGGGCAGCTGGCGTTACGAACCCGTGGGCATGACCCTGGTCGGCGATCACGGCCAGAACACGCGCGGGCTCACGTACGAGGTGCGGAGCCTCGACGTGCAGCCGACGGCGGAACAGCTCGCCGCGGCACCGCCGCCGTCGCCGGCCCTGAAGCGGGAGTACACCGAGCTGCCGGACTCGCTGCCCGAGGTGGTCTCCCAGACCGCCCGCGACGTCACCGCCGGCGCGGCGAACCCCTACGAGCAGGCGGTCAGGCTCCAGGAGTACTTCGCGGTCAACGGCGGCTTCGAGTACGACACCCAGGTCAAGGTCGGCAGCGGCTCGCAGGCGATCGCCCGCTTCCTGAAGGACAAGGAGGGCTTCTGCGTCCACTTCTCCTTCGCCATGGCGGCGATGGCCCGCTCCCTGGACATCCCGGCCAGGGTGGCGGTCGGCTTCGCCCCGGGTTCCCCGCAGGCGGACGGCTCGGTGTCGGTGGGGCTGCGGGACGCGCACGCCTGGCCGGAGGTGTACTTCGAGGGCGTGGGCTGGACCCGCTTCGAGCCGACGCCGACCCGTGGCTCGACGCCGTCGTACACCGTGACGGACACGCCGGGCAGCTCGGTGCCCGACCCCGCCCTGCCGTCCCGGAACCCGCAGGCGGAGCCGTCGGTCGCCCCTTCGGCGAGCGAGAGCTGCACGGCCGAGTTGAAGAAGGTGGAGGGCTGCGCGAGCGAGTCCGCCGCCGCCGCACCGGTGACGGGCGGGAGCGGAACGAAGTGGTACGCGGTCCTCGCCTGGGCCCTCGGCGGTCTGGCGGTACTGCTGGTCCCGCTCGTCCCCATGCTCTGGCGGCTGCGCACCCGGTCGGTGCGGCTGGGCGCGCACGGCCGCACCGAGGCGGACGCGGGACCGCACACCCTGGCGGTCTGGCAGGAGCTGACCGACACGGCGTGGGACCTCGGGATCCCGCCCGAGGAATCGCAGACCCCGCGCAAGGCGGCGGCGCGGATCGTGCGGCTCGGGCATCTCGACGCCGGGGCCGCGGCGGCGGTGCACCGGGTGGCGGACGCCGTGGAACAGGTCCTCTACGCTCCCCGGCCGCGTCCGACCGCGGGCCTCACGGAGGACGTCCACCTGGCGAGCGCCGGTCTGCGGGCCGGGGTCGGGCGCGGCACGCGGCTGCGCGCACGGTTCGCCCCGCGTTCGACCGTACGGGTGGCCTGGGCGGTGTCCGCCCGGTGGGCGGCCGCGAAGCGGCGGGTCGTGGCGGCCCGGCCGACGTTGCGGAAGGCCTCGGGGCAGCAGAGCTGAGCCGGTGAGGAGCCCGGGCCGGAGCGAAGGTTCCGGTCCGGGCCGCCGGGTGCCCGGCTCACCGGACTGCCGGGCTCCGCGCGGCGGGAAGCAGGGATCAGCGCTGCGGGGACCCCAGGAAAGTGCCGGTCCATGCCCCCGTACGGGGGAGCTGGCATCTCTGGCCGGACGCGGATGCCCCGGCCTGGCCCGAGGCGAGCGCCGCTCCTGGCGCAGGGTCGGGCGCCGACCCGCAGGTGTACGTGTGAGGGGTGACCACCGGTCGGTGGTCACCCCTCACACGGATGTCCTGATGAACGGTTGCCCGTGGCTACTGGCCGCCCTGTTGCTCGTCCCGGCGCCGCTGCCAACGCTCGTCGATGCGATCCATCATGGAGCGTTTCTGCTTTCCCTGGCGGCGCGCCTGTGGCCCGGCGGCTGCCGCGGGCTGCTCGCCCGGCTTCGGGGCCTTGCGCCAGCCGGTCACGGCGAGGACCGCGCAGCCCAGCATGACCAGGAAGCCCACCACACTGAGCCAGACCTGCTGGGCGACCATACCGGCCATGAGGAGCGCAATACCTACGAGGAAGCCCGCGACCGCCTGGTAGACCCGTCGCCGGGTGTACGTACGCAGCCCGCTTCCCTCGAGCGCTGTCGCGAACTTGGGATCTTCGGCGTACAGCGCTCGCTCCATCTGCTCGAGCATGCGCTGCTCGTGCTCCGAGAGCGGCACGGAGTCCTCCTCATCGTGCAGTCGCCGGGGCGACCCGGGGGGGTCCCTTCAGGATAGGCAGGGAATCGCCCCCGTGAAACCCGCCCCTCTACGCCAATTGGCCAACCGGACTCCGTCATGGCCGTGCCGGCTCGCTGAAGTCTCCATTCCCCAGCGGCCGACCCGTCATGCCGGGCGGTCTCCCTCGATCATACGGCGACTGGCCCCCGTTCGGGGGGCCTGTGGCGTACTCCATCTGCAGTCGCGCCCCTGATCAGGGCCGTACCCCACCGGGTGACTCACTCCTCTTGGGCCCCTCGCGTCTCTCCGAGCACGTGGAGCTGTGTGGCCACGGAGTGGAACGCGGCGAGTTCGGCCGCCGCGGCCTCCAGCTTCAGCAGCGCGTCCATGGCACCGGGCTCGGTGTCCACCAGCACTCCGGGCACCAGGTCGGCGAAGACCCTGACGCCGTGCACGGCACCCACCCGGAGGCCGGCGGACTCGACCAGACCGGTGAGCTGGTCGGCGGTGAACCGGCGCGGCACGGGGTCGCCGTCGCCCCAGCGGCCGTCCGGGTCGTCGAGGGCGTGCCGGGCCTCCGTGAAGTGCCCCGCGAGGGCACGGGCGAGCACGGCACCGCCGAGGCCCGCGGCGAGCAGGCTGAGGACGCCCTCGGGGCGCAGGGCCGCGACCACGTTGCGGACGCCTTCGGCGGGGTCGTCCACGTACTCCAGGACGCCGTGGCAGAGCACGACGTCGTAGCCGCCGCGCTCGACCACGTCGAAGAGGCCGCGGGCGTCTCCCTGGACGCCGCGCACGCGGTCGGCGACGTCGGCCTCGGCGGCGCGGCGTTCCAGCGCGAACAGGGCGTTCGGGCTCGGGTCGACGACGGTGACGCGGTGGCCGAGGCGGGCCGCGGGCACCGCGAAGTTGCCGCTGCCGCCACCGGTGTCCAGGACGTCCAGCGACTGGCGGCCCGTGGCCTTGACCCTGCGGTCGAGGGCCTCCTGGAGGACGTCCCAGACCACCGCGGTCCTCAGGGCGGCGCGGGAACGGGAGGGCTCGGAGCGCGGCGACGCCGTGTGAGGGCGGTGGGGGGAGACGGGCGGGCGCATCGGGTCCGACACGGCAGTTGACTCCTCGGCGCGGCACCGCCTCGGGCACGGGCGGAGCGAACGGGCTGCCGCCCCGGCCCGGGAGCGGGAACGGGGCAGGCTTCAGGCTTCTCCCACCCTATTGCCTCCGGTGGGACAGCCGGTCACCCGTACCGCCTCCGACCTCGTGGTCACCCGCGGACACGCCGCCCGGAGGGTGCCCCCGGGCGGCGAGGCGCCGCACCGCCGGCGGTGAGCGCGGGGCGGGGCGGGCCAGGGCGGCAGACCTCGCTCAGCCGGCGTCGGGGAGCTGCCTGCCCACCGGCCCGTCCCCCGCCGGTCCGCCCCCCGGACGGTCCGGTCGGCCGTCCCCCGCCCGGCCCGTGCCGGGACCGCCGGGACCGCCGGGACCGCCGGGACCCGGAGCGTCCGGGCCGGGGGCGCCCGGAGCGGGGCCGTCCGTGTCGGGGCGGGGCTGGGGCAGTACCGGCTGGAGGGCCAGCATCCGCTCCACCAGGCGCAGGAACATCGCCGCGTCGCGTATCAGGTCGTCGGCGTCCCGGCTGCCCGCCGCCCCCCGGATGCCCGCCTCGGCCCGCGCCCGGCGTCCGGCACCCGAGGCGAACAGCGCGCTCCAGTCGGCGAGCTCGGGCGCGATCTCGGGGAGGACTTCCCAGGCGCTCCGGATGCGGGCCCGGGCCCGCGGGGTGGTCTCGGGCCGGCCCCGGGCGGCGAGCACGGCGGCGGCCGTGCGCAGGGCGGCCAGATGGGCGGTCGCGTAACGCTCGTTCGGCGTCTCGAGGACGGTGGCCTCCTCCAGGCCGGCCCGTGCCTGGGCGAGCAGGTCGAGGGCGGCGGGCGGGGCGGTCGTCCGGCGGAGCACGGGGTGCACGTCGCTCGCCGGGCCGTTCAGTGAGGGTGCAGGGCCGGCTGCGCGGCGCCGCCGGGCGGCGGCTGCGGACGAGTGGGCCATGACGATCCTCCTGTCGTCTCCGTGACGACACGCTCTGTCACGAGGTGCCGTATGTGCCCATCGTGAGGTATGCCACTGACAATCCGTTCTGACCTGCTGTTCTTTCTCAGCGAGGGTGGCGAGAGGGGCATCTTCTGAGCTGCGGTTCGCCATGATCATTGAGAGGTTCGCGGTGTCGCCGTCTCAGTGATCATGGCGCTTTTGGGGTTCCGCCAGCGGGCCCGGTCCGTCTGAACCGCGAGAAAGAACTTGTTGATGGGGTCGCCCGTGGGCTGGCGCCGAGGGTCAAGACCGAGGCGGAGCCGCAGATGCCTTTTGAACTTCCACTCCCGGATGCCGGGGCGCTTGAAGAAGAGGGGGTCGAGGTAGATCGGCACGAGTGCGCAGGCGAGGGTCACGACTTCTGGGTGGGCCATGATGTGGGTGGTCAGGTCCCAGCTGCGGAACCAGTGGGGCAGACCCAGCTTGATCCGGCGGTGTTGCCAGAGTTCTTCGAGCATGGGTTCCCGGCTCGGGATGCTGGCCCAGCCGCTGATGATCCAGCGGGCGTCGCGGACGCAGCAGGCCATGATGTGGCTGCCGTGGGTTTTGCGGAGCTTGCGAAGTCTTCGTTGCGCTCGGGCGATCTCCGGGACCGCCGAGATGTCCTTGGGTTCGGGTGTCTGCCAGGTGTGGTGGCGGTGACACACAATGTCCGGCAGAGACAGGTGCGCTCGGACCTGGGTGCTGATGCCGCGGCGGAGGGTGCACTGGCGGCAGATGACCGCGTTGGGTGAGTGTGCCTGGCGCATCCAGAACGTGGGAACGTCCGTGGGCAGGGCCAATGCCTCGCGGATCGACCAGGACAGTCCGGGCAGCGCCTTCCGCAACCGTTCGACGGGAATCCCGGACATAACGGCGAGTCGCGCGGCGGCAGGCTGGTTGAGGGTGGCTTCCCAGGGCAGAGTGGTGCTGCTTGCTCCGGCCCTGTGGGGCACTCCGATGGATCTCCAGAGGGCGGTGTGCGGGATGCGGTTGGCCTGGGCGAGGCGGGCGACATAGGAGGGCAGCGACTCCCCTCCCCAGGGGCGGACGGGGATGCACAGACTCCGGGCGACGCTCAGGGCTTCAGGAGCGTGCTGAACACGGCTCATCCGGCGCGTCGCTGTGCGGTGCGGGCTCGGCGCGAGCGCGCGGTTAGCGGTGCGCTCGTCTCGGCTGCGGTGTCCAGGGGGATCTCCGCCAGCAGCTGCTTGGTAATTTTCTCGGTGCCGGAGGTCATCGCCCGCAAGGCTGCGGCCCGGATCAGGTGCGCGAGGCTGCCGATCATGCCGGAGGTCCGCTGGTAGAGGAAGTCCGCGTGAGCGGCCAGCATGCCAGGGGTGTGCCGGTGGAGCCGTAGGGACTGTTCCATGGTGGCCAGCAGGGCGAGCCATTCCTGCCGGTGGGCGGGGGTGGCGATGGTGAAGGCTTCGGCGTGGATACTGACGAACCGGCCCGCGATCTGCTTCCCGCGGGTGCCGGCGAACAGTCCGGCGGACTCGACGTCGATTCCCGTGTACACAAACGTGGCCGCGATCCGCTCGGAGAGGTATTTGAGCTGGTCGGAGACCTCGGCGCCGGATCTGGTGGTGAGCGAAATGTTGTGGATCTCGTCGACCAGGACCAGTTCGCAGCGCAGTTCGGCCAAGACCTCGCAGACCGCGTTGGTGATCTCGGTCTGGTTCATGCGGCGCAACAGGGGGATGCCGAGGAACCGAGCGAATTCGATCGCGAGCATCTTCGGGGTGGCGGCCGGGGGGACGGTCACGTAGGCGACGGGCAGCCGTGGCCCCCTGTCGGCGGGCAGTCGGCGGCGGACGTGCTGTTCGTGGGCCTTGCCGAGCTGGGTGATCGCGGTGGTCTTGCCGGTGCCGGCCTCGCCGGAGACGATCAGGCCGCGGCGGGCGGAGACCTGGCGGCGGTTGAGGAGGGTCAGCTCCCGGCCGGTGCGGATCACTTCCATTATGGTCGGGGTCTTCGCGACGAACAGCTGGGTGTGGTGCTCGGCTCTGGCCTCGTCGTAGAGCTCGCGCTCGATGCCGCTCAGCGCCAGCAGCGCGGGGCGGTCGAGCAGGGGTGCGGTGACCGGGACGTGCTGGACGAAGCGACTCCACCCTTCCTTCGTGGTCAGGGGAAACTGACGGTCGGCCGGGATACTGTCGGTCACCGGTAGTCCTCCTCGCTGAAGGGGTCAAAGACACCGAACGGGATGACCTTGGCCAGCTCTGTCGGGGCGGTCCCTTCTGGGTCTTCGCCGTCGTCGGGTTCCGCGGCAGACCGCAGCGGAATCGCCGCCCGGGGCGGCGGAACGTCACCAGGTGGTTCTGACGCTTCGCGTTCGGCCCGCCGCAGCAGTGCGTCCAGGGCCCTGGCGACGGCGGTCTGGTCGTCGCCGTCCTGGCCGCGCTCGACAACCTGACGACGGGCCTGGCGCCAGAGCGCGTCGGAGAAGGGGCGGGCGACCAGCGGCAGCAGCGTCCATTCGGCGGTGATCCAGCCGCCATCGCGGTGGTTGCGTACGAACACGTGGCTGAGGTCGTGCGGGTCGTAGTGGACCTCCCACTTCCCGCGCTGGACCGCGACACCGGAGGACTGCCTGCGGTAGGCGGCCAGCTCCGGTGCGTCGTAGGTGCGATGGGCGATGCGGATGCCGTAGTCGTTGATCACCCGCCAGGTCACCGGCAGCAGCTCGATGTAGTCCGACGGCCCCAGCGGCATCGGCAGGTAGCCGCTGGCGGCGACTTGGAGCGCGTAAGAGTCGTTGGGCGACAGAGACCGGCCGGGCAGGAAGGGGTGTACCAGTCCGTCGTGCGGGCGCATCTGCCAATGGATGACCCATTCCTGGAGCAGGTCGTCCAGTTCGGGCAGGCTGAAGGCCGCTCTGCGGGCCGGGTCGACACCGCGCCGGCTCACGTCCCGTCCGGTGTAGCTGGCGACGTGCTGGCAGAACAGGGTGTTGATCGAGGAGAACGTGCGCTCGACGACGCCCTTGTCGGTCGGGGTGCCGGGATGTGCGAGCTGGACGGAGATGCCCAGGCGCTGGCAGGCGGCGGTGAACGTCTGCGAGAGGTAGACGGTGCCGTGGTCGGTGACGATGGTCTCCGGGACGATCACCGGCTTCGCCGCAGCGTGCTCGAACCGGGCGTCGATCGCCAGCAGCCGGGCATGCGGAAGCCGGGACGCGGAGGCGGCCAGCGCCTGCGGCCAGGCCGGGCGCATCGGTTCGGGCACCAGCATCTTCGCCAGCAGCAGGGCGGCGTCCACCGCCTTCGTGCTCTCCGGACGCAGCACCGCCGCGCAGATCGTCCGGGTGGCGATGTCGACCGCGATCGTCAACTCCGGCCTGCGGACCGTGCCGTCGCCCAGGACGGCCAGCAGATCGAGTTTCGTGGTGTCGATCTGAACCTGCTCACCCGGCCGGCTGGCCGTAGTCGGGGTGAACGGGCCGGCGGGCCGGTTGGCGTTCTGCCGCCGGGTGGTGGCCGCGCTGAAGGTGTGCCGCCCCGTGGAAAGCTGATCGACCAGGCGGTAGAAGGCCGCCCTGGACGGCATCGCCACCGTTCCGGGACCGTGCTCGGCCTCCAGGAGCCGTTCGACCCGCCGCATCAGCCGCGAGCGTGTGCCGGTGGATGTGTGGGTCTCCTCGCCGATCGCGCGGACGATCGCGTCGATCACCCTCTGGTCGGCCCGTCCGGTCGGCGACGAGGGCCGCATCGCCCGGTGATCCACCAGCCCCAGCAGCCCCTGGGCTCGGTAGCGGGCCCGCATCCGCTGCAAGGTGCGTCGGCCCACCGGCCGCCCCAGCGCAGCCAGTTCGGCGGCCTTCGCCCTCTCCCGCTCTGCCAGAATCGTGCAGGCCGGATCGTATTCCGGCTTGGGACGGGTTCCCGGCGATGCGTCCGCAGGCAGCCCGCACTCCACCTCGGCAACATGCTGTTCCCAAAACCGCGCCTCGGCCACCGCCCCCGGCGGCAACGACTCCAGCACGCCCGCCGACGCGAACTCCGCCTCCGCACCGGCCGTCCCGACGAGTGCGAACCCGTCCGAGGCCATCAGGTAGGGCAGCAGCAGGGCCTGGTCCCGACCGTCGTCGCCGTGCAAGCGCACGGCGACGCCCTCGATGGCGACCACGGTGTGCTCACTGTCCTCAAAGAACACTCGGTCGCCGATGCGGAGCACTCCCGGCCTGGACACCATCGCCGTCATCACGCTGCCTCGGCCCGCCGGATCAGCGAACACTCGCCCAGCACCACCGACAGATCCGCCACCAGCCCACCCGACCACAGCAAATGGAACAACACCGGCAGTACCGCGATCGGATCGCCGACCCGTTCAGCACCGACCCGCAGAGGCGTCTCGCGGTCGAAGACGTCCAACAGCCGGTCGACGACAGCGGCCACCCGGTGCCGTGGGTGCCGGTAGCCCGCCAACCAGCGGACGTTCGCCAACTGGACCGCGTGCGGGGCCCCGACGAGGCGGAACTCCCACCCGATCTCCCGGCAGGCCCGCTCGGTCGCCGCGAACACCTCGGCGTCCTGCGGCTTGACCCGGTCCAACGGACGGCAGTCCACCACCAGCCCGGTGCCGTCTGACCGCCGCGCGAACCAGTCCGGAGCATGCGACCGGCGACGGCCTCCCGACATCCAGAACAGCCACATCGGCTGCGATGCGAACGCCGTGACTCGGGGGTCGAAGTCCAGCAGCATCGCGTGATCGCGCTCGAGCCAGGACTCGTAACCGACGTGCCGACCCACCGTCGCCGACCACCACAGCCCCGGATAGTTACGCTGCCCCTTCCACGACGGGAACGACCTCACGGGGCGGCAGCTCTCGAACGGCACGAGTGGCGCGTCATGGAGATCTAAGAGGTGTTCACCACCTACCTCATCAACAAACGCAACCTCGTAACCGGTCCCCGTAGCGGGGAGACCGCCGGTAACTGCCCGAAGCGCTCCCACCGTGCAACGGTGACAGGGTGCCGGGTGCAGCGCTCGCCATACTCGCCATGTTCACTGGGACGAGTGGTCGACCACGACCTTTCCTATGGAGCGGAGCCGTATGGGCCCTGAACGTTCAGCGCGCAGGCTTCCCCGAAAGTCAACGTTTGGGGAACTGGTATCCGAACAGCAGGTCCAGGAAGTCGAAGGCCAGCTGCGTGTTCCCGGTCTGCTCGGCAGTGATGGCCTTCCTAGCACGTGTCGCAGCTGTGCGAAGGTTGGAAAGTGCGGTTGTTCGTGTTGCCGGGCTGGAGCATGCAGAGAACCGGCTCGCCTTCCCCATTGGGTCGTTCATGTCCGCCAGTTCGATCTCGTCGAGCCACTCCAGGTAGCGGCAGAGATCCAAGGCGGGACTGAAGTACGTCTGCACCGACATGTACTGAGCAGCGCGCATCTCCAAATAGAAGGAGGAGACCGGCACTCGGTTGTAGTACTTCCAAGCCTTGGCCAGTCGGGCCAGCTTTTTTGTGCCGCCGAGGATGCCCGCCTGCTGGTTGATCCTGTTGACGTAGTCCAGGTGCGCCGTGGGGGCCGAGCTCATCCACCCACTGGCTGGTCCGGGTATGTCATAGATCGGTGTCTCACCCTGAAGGGACGTACGGAAGCCCGGAAGAATTTCCCACTGCTCCGCTCCGCCCGCGAACCTGACGACGACAGTAGGACGGCGAATCTCGACAGTGGTCGCCGGAAAGCTGACCTTCAGGGCTTCTTTTACCCAGTTCAGAGCAGTGTCAGAAGTGGGCTGGGTGCCGCTCATGCTGACCAGGAGATCGACGTCGCAGTGGTTCCTGACACCGGTTCCGTGAGTAAACGAGCCAGTCTCACGGAAGCGTTGCACGCCGAAACGGGTGGACCCCTTCAACGAGGTCTCGACGCGGAGCCGGTGCCGAGCTTTGGCGTCTCGCTCGCTCTGGAGGGGCGTCAGTCGCTCCAGAAAGATGTCAAAGCCCTGAGAGACTGTCAGTGCCATTGCTTCTTTACCGTTCCGTCGTCGTGGTCGTTTCGTCGACGGCGTAGGTCTGCCCACCGCTGTCGATGTTGCGCTGAGCTCGCCTGTAGGCCCGCGTGTTCGGCGGCTCGGCAGTCTTGTTCTGCTCATCCCGACGCGCCGTGAGTTCAGCCAGGGCTTGACGTGCGTCCTCTATGGACGAGTAAGGCAAGTCGATCTCCCTGGCCTGACGAGCCGCAGTCTGGATCTCCAAGTAGGCGTTACCTGCGGCTGCTGCCTGATTCATCCGCTGCGCGGCGTTGATCGTGGTGAGGATCACACCGCAGCCAGAAGCGATGAGGGCGAGGATGCCGGCAGGAATCCGCCCCGCGGTAGAGACGAGCGCGGCAGCACCGGAGATGGCGGCCAGAACACTTGCCGGTATGCCGAGCAAGAGGTTGACGCTCCGCCACTGTTTGGTCAGCTCGAACTGCATCTGCCCGCTGTACATGGCGCTCTCTTCGAGCCGCTTCAGTTCGACTTCGATCCCTTTCCGACGCGCAGCCTCGGAGGGTCCGTCAGGGTCTGTCATGCCGACAAAGGTACGGGCAAGGCCCAAACATCTGGCAGTAGTTGCTGGCCAGTAGCCCGAGGCGGGTGCTCGCCCTGACCACTACAGACGCCGTTCGCACCTTCGCCAAGTTCGGCGAGACGAGAGGGCCCACGGCTCGCTGCCAGGTTCCTCATGCCGCGCCGCTGCACCGGCCACCGCCCGTGCAGCAGCTTGCCGGCGCTGATCACGGCGCCCTCGACCGTCACCTTCACATTGTTCACGCAGACGTCGCCCTCCTTCACCGTGCGCCGCGCCGCCGACTTGCTCGCCACCAGGCCGACCTCCGCGAACAGGTCCACGACCTGGCCCAGCTCGGTCACCCGCAGGTGCGGCAGCTCGGAGAGTGTCGCGACCAGCACGTCTCGTCCAGCTCCGCCAGGTCGGACTGACCGAAGCTGGCACCCGCCGGGCGCGTGGCGCCCCAGGGAGCAGCCGCGTCACGAGTCCGGCTCCACCTGGCGCAGCGCGTGGGCCCCGCACGGGGAAGGTGCGGGGCCCCGGTGTGCTTCGGGCGTCGGCCGGAGCTCAGGTGCGCCAGCGTGGGATGCGCGCCCGGTGCACGAGGGGGATGCCGAGGCGGGCGGCCACGGTTCTCTCCAGGTCGGAGACGACGTGGTCGGGGGTGGCGCTGCTCAGCGGGATCACCCAGTACTCGGCCCACTCCTCTTTCTTCGACCTGGTGTGGCTGACGTGCTGGTGGAGCCTGATCGCGGCGGCTCCCCGGGGCAGCATCCGGGTCGGAGCGGTCCTTCCGCAGTAGCAGGCGAGGCCCTCCCGGTTGACCACGACGTAAATGGCCTTGTCTTCGTACCCGGAATCCTCGCCAATGCGGATCGGCTCAGGCCGTTCCTCGAGGAGCCACTGGCCAGCGAGCTGGGCGAGCATGGCGTACCGGGTGTCGGTGATGGCGACAACGCCGGTCCAGACGGTGTCGGTCATCCGAGCGGCTCCTCCTCGGAGATGCGGATGAGAACCCTGTCCATGCGACGGATCTGCTTGACGGAGGCTTCGACGGTCTCCCAGGAAAGCTGGTCGCTGGTGCCGTTCTTCTTGCGCAGCTTGATCAGGTCATCGAGGCTGTGGGCGGCCTCGGTGAGGGACACCTGGAACGCCGTGAGGGCCTTCTCCTCGCGAGCGGTGCTGGAGAGCCCGCTCCTCCCGCTCTCGGGGTTGAACCCGTGGAGGGCGGCGAGACGCAGGTGGGCGTTGAAATCGCTGCCCTTCCAGTCGTCGTGCTCGACCAGACATCCGTCGGCCCACCAGCGCGGGCGCTCACCGCTCCGGATTCGCTTGATCGCGTCGGCGAGGACCTTCGGTCCTTCCTCCCTTTCGAGGACAGCCTTGACGACCGCGCCGACGCCAGCGCGCATGACCGTGTGATTGACGATCTGCTCGGCGGTACCGCCGGGGGCGAGGAGGTTCCCGCTGGTGACGAGGGTGACCATGGCGAGCACACCGAGGAGCAACTTGGCGGAGATGTCGCGGTTGTCTGCGCGCTGGAGGAGGTCGTCCACGGCCTGGTCGTTGTCGACGTTCTCGACGGCCCACTCGTGGTCGACGAGGTCCTTCCACAGGCAGCCGCTCTCCAGCGCGGTGCGCACGGGCCTGATGCCCTCTCCGAGGGAGGTGGAGTACGAGCGCAGGCCGAGCTCGGTGACCAGGCCGCTTCGGCCAGCGAGCTGAAGGCTGCGCTTGTCGAGCTTGGCGGCCGTGATCGCGTTCAGCCTGGGCTCCTTGCGGGTGAGCTGCTGGGCAATGAATGCGAACCGGAGGTCGCGAAGGGCGCTGAGGCCGAGGGTTTTCATGGGGTCTGTGATGTCGACGCGGCCGAGGAGGACGTCCTTGACGGCCTGGGCGTTGTCGCCGAGCTCGCCGGCGTCGAACAGGGCGGTGACGGTCTCCTCGGCGGTGATGCCGTTCTTCGAGGCGTCCGCGAACTCCTTCACCCCGACGTTCATGCGCATCAGCAGCGAGCGCACCGCTGCAGGGAAGCGCTGCATACCCATGCTCGGGTCGTCATCGGTGTAGCCGATGACGACCTCCACAGGGACGGTCATGGCGTTGAGGAGCGCGGCGGCCTGGTCGCGCTTAGCGCGGGCGGCCTTGCTCGTGCCGGTGGCGGCCTTGATGTCGCGGTATGCCTTCTTGATGACTTCCCGGACGAAGTTGCGCCGGTCGATGAGGGGGAGGCTCATGAGGTACGACGGGAGCAGCACGGAGCGCTCCTTGTCCTTGGCCGGGCCGATCAGGCCGGTCGGGGCCGGGATGCAGGCGGTGCAGGACCCCCAGCGGCTATTGCCGTCGACAAGACCCAGGTCTCCGGCGGGGTGGCGCCCGGGATTGAGGAAGACGACGGGGACGGCCGTCAGGGGGCGCTCCACGATGCGCCGGCCGACTTCCTGCTTGTTCTGGTCCCTCACCTTCTTGGACGCCCGGTCGACAGAGTCGAGGAGGGCGTCCATGGGATCGGTGTAGATGAGGGCGGCGTCGGTCTCGTGCGCGGTGGGCATGGACAGGACCTGCTGTCGGGCCACGGTGTTCGGGTCGGCCGCGTAGTGGACCTCGTCGAGGAGCCGGTCGTTCTCGACCGCGGGGGACAGCATCAGGGTGTACGCGCGGTAGTTGATGACGGTCAGCCAGCCGGTCTCGACGCGGCGGAGCTCCGGGCGGAGATCGGCGAGGAGGTCCGGCTCGACCGCACTGTACGCGATCCTGTGAATGGCGTCGTCGGTGAGCTGGACGCCGGGCCGGTCCTTTTCGAGGGCCTTGATCGCCTTGGCGGTCTGGCTGACCGGTACGACGCGGTGCTCGAACGGCGTGGAGCGGTCGCCGGAGCGGATGTCGATGACCTGGATGTCGGGGAGGTCGTCGGGTGTTTCGATGGTGCTCACATGGCCTCAATCGGATGGGCCGGCGCGAGGTGAGCTCGCGGCCGGTGATCGGCGTACGCGAGCAGAGCGCCATCGAGCGCAACGCACCCGTGCCCGCCCTGGTGAGGACCGCGGTCCGTCGCTGGGCTGACCCGGCGTCGCTTCGGTGGCCTGCAGGCGGAATCCGGGTACCCGCCCCGTGATTGTGCGGGCGGCGTACTCGGGCCTTGCCGGTGAAGACCGCGGTCTCAACCGGCTGCGCAGCAGGCCGCCCTCGGCGGCGGCGATGGGCAGGAACATACACCCGTCCAGGCGCGCGACGCAGGGGAATTGCGAATTTGCCCGGCCTCGCCGGTTGCGACCTGCCTGGCCTCGCCTAACGGCCCATCAGGGCGCGGTGTCCCGCTCCGCTCGCCAACTTCGCCACGTTCACCGAGACGAGCGACGCGCGGCTCGCCAATTACAGCGGACACTCGCCAGGTACGCGGAGACCGGACACCTGCACTTTTGCCTCGATCGTAGGTTCGGGTTAGCTTTTGCACTGACCAGTCAGTTCAAAAGATGGCGAGGGGTGAGACGAGGTGGACGGTCCGCACGGGCTCGCGGTGACGGCCCGGGACTTCGGGCTGAGGGGGCCACGCGGCTGGGCGTTCCGCGGCGTCCGCGTCGACGCGGAGCCAGGCGCGCTGATCGCGATCGAGGGGCCGTCCGGGTCGGGCCGCACCTGCCTGCTGCTCGCGCTCACCGGGCGGATGCGGCCGACCGACGGCACGGCGACCGTGGGCGGCCTGCGGCTGCCCCGGCAGATGTCCGCGCTGCGCCGGATCAGCGCGCTCGCGCACGTGCCGGGTGTCACCGATCTCGAACCGGCCCTGACCGTCGCCGAGCACCTGCGCGAGCGGGCACTGCTCCAGCGCCGCTTCGGCGACTCGGTGCGCGGCCTGCTGCTCCCCCGCGCGGAGCGGGCGGCGAGGGCACGGCTCCGGACCGACGCGGCACTGGACGCGGCCGGTCTCGACCTGGACACGCTGCCCAAGGGACCCCGTACCGCCGTACGGGACCTGGAGCGCACGGAGGCACTGCGGCTGTCGATCGCCCTGGCGCTGATCGGCCGCCCGCGGTTGCTCGGTGTCGACGACACCGATCTCAAGCTGTCGGCCGCCGAGCGGGCCGCGGTCTGGTCCCTGCTGGCCTCGATCGCCGCGTCCGGCACGACGGTCGTGGCGGTGTGCAGCGAGGCGCCCGAGGGCGCGGTGGCCGTCTCCACGGGGCCGGGCGCGACGGACGAGCCGGACGGGACCGGAGACGGCGGAGGGACCGGCGAGGTCCCCGCGGTCCCCGGACCGGACACCGGGACGGACCGCGACACCGTCACGGGGGACGGCACCACGACGGACGGCGACACCGTCACGGACGACGAGACCGACGACGACACCGACGACGCGACGAAGGAGGCCGCCGATGCGCTCGCCGAAACTGGCCGCGCTTGAGCTCCGGCGCTTCGGGCGCGGACGGCTGCCGCGGGCCGCGCTGGTCGCGCTGCTGTTGCTGCCGCTGCTCTACGGCGCCCTGTACCTGTGGTCGTTCTGGGACCCGTACGGGCGCCTCGACCGCGTCCCCGTGGCGCTGGTGAACGACGACCGGGGAGCCACCGCCGACGGCGAGAAGCTCACGGCGGGCGACGACATCACCGAGGGGCTGCGTGAGAGCGAGGTCTTCGACTGGCACGAGGTGAGCGCCGCCGAGGCCCGCCGCGGCGTCGAGGACGGCACCTACTACCTGTCGCTCACCATGCCCGCGGACTTCAGCCGCCGCATCGCCTCCAGCGCGGGCGAGTCGCCGGAGACCGGCGCCCTCCAGGTCCGTACGAACGACGCCAACAACTACATCGTCGGGCAGATCTCGCGGACGGTCTTCGCCGAGGTGCGCGAGGCGGCTTCCAGCAAGGCGTCGCGGTCGTTCCTCGACCGGATCTTCATCTCCTTCTCCGACATCCACGGCGAGACCGTGAAGGCGGCGAAGGGCGCGGACGAGCTCAAGGGCGGCATCGGCAAGGCGAAGAAGGGCTCCAAGGACCTCGCCGACGGGCTCAAGGACGCCGAGGACGGCAGCGGCGACCTGTCCAAGGGGCTGAAGAAGCTCGACACCAAGGCGGGCGAGCTGGAGAAGGGCTCCAAGCAGGTCGCGGACGGCACCGAGAAGCTCGCCGACAAGGTCAACGCCGCGGCCGGCCGGGTGGGGCCCTTCCTGGAGGACAACGAGAAGACCATCGGCGAGACGGCCCAGTTCGTCGCCGACTCCTCCGGCGCGCTCCGCAAGGACCTGGACGCCCTGGTGAAGAAAGCCCCTGCCGCCGCGAAGGACGCCCACGCGGAGTCCGACGCGCTGGCCGGGGTGTACCGGACGCGGTGCGAGGACCCGGCGCTGCCCGACGCCGCCTGCCCCGACCTGGAGAAGGCCAGGGACGCGGCGGCCGCCGTGGCGACGGTCGCCGACGACGTCAGTGTCCTGGTCACCGACCGCGCGGAGGAGCTGAAGAAGCTCGACAAGAACCTGGCGGCCCTCGAGAAGCAGGCCCAGGCCCTCGCCGACCGCGCCCCGAACCTCTCCGAGGACCTCGACGACGCCGTCAAGAAGGTCAACGACCTCAACACCGGCGCCGGGAAGGTCGCCGACGGTGCCGAGAAGCTCCACAAGGGCATCGGCACGGCCAAGACGGGCGCGAAGGACCTGGACGAGGGCGTCGGCAAGCTCCGTACCGGTGCCGACGACCTGGACGGCGGCATGTTCAAGCTGGCCGACGGCTCCGAGAAGCTCGCCGGCGGTCTGCACGACGGGGCCGGGAAGATCCCCGACTACGACGAACGGGAGCGGGACGAGCGCACCGGGGTGATGGCCGACCCGGTCCGGCTCGCCTCCGAGTCCCTGCACCAGGCGCCCAACTACGGCACCGGTTTCGCCCCGTACTTCATCCCGCTGTCCCTGTGGGTCGGCGCCATGGTGGCGTACATGCTGATCCCGCCGATGAACCGGCGGGCGCTCGCCGCGGGGGCGTCGGCCTGGCGGATCGCGTTCGCGGGCTGGCTGCCGGTGGTGGCGCTCGGGGTGCTGCAGACGGCGGCCCTGATGTCGGTGCTGCACTGGGCGGTCGGCCTGGAGATGGTCCGGGCGGCCGGGACGGTGGGCTTCCTGTTCCTGGTGACGGCCTGCTTCGCGGCGATCGTGCAGTGGCTGAACGCCCGCTTCGGGGCGGCGGGCCGCATCCTGGTGCTCGCGCTGCTGATGCTCCAGCTGACGTCCGCGGGTGGCACCTACCCCGTGCAGACCAGTCCGGGCTTCTTCAACGCGCTGCACCCCTTCCTGCCGATGAGCCACGTCGTCGAGGCCCTCAGGCGGCTCATCACGGGCGGCGGCCTGGAACCGGTGTGGCACGCGTGCGTGGTGCTCGCGGCGTTCACCGCGGCGGCCCTCGCGCTGACCGCGCTGTCGGCCCGCCGCCGGCAGGTGTGGACCCTCGACCGGCTGCACCCGGAGCTGAGCCTGTGACCCCCCGCCGGCCCTGCGGTGACGTGCCCGTGGCGGGTGCTGTGACAATCGGGACCATGGAAAGCAGCAGCGCCGCCTCGCACGGCAGCGGCCGTCGCGAGGCCACCCGGCAGAAGCTCTACGAGGCGGCCGTCACCCTCATCGCCGAGCAGGGCTTCTCCGCCACCACCGTGGACGAGATCGCCGAACGCGCCGGGGTCGCGAAGGGCACGGTGTACTACAACTTCGCCAGCAAGTCCGTCCTCTTCGAGGAGCTGCTGCGGCACGGTGTCGGCCTCCTGACCGCGTCGCTGCGGGAGGCCGCCGAGCGGACGGCCCGCGAGGGACGCGGCCGGGTCGACGCCCTGGACGCGATGATCCGCGCGGGGCTCGTCTTCATCGACCGCTACCCGGCCTTCACCCAGCTGTACGTGGCCGAGCTGTGGCGCACCAATCGGGCCTGGCAGTCCACCCTGCTGGTGGTCCGGCAGGAGGCCGTGGCCGTGGTGGAGGGCGTGCTGCGCGACGGGGTGGCGAGCGGGGAGTTCAGCGACGAGATCGACGTGCCGCTGACCGCCGCCGCCCTGGTCGGCATGGTCCTGGTGGCGGCGCTGGACTGGAAGTCGTTCCAGCCCGAGCGTTCCCTGGACGACGTGCACGCGGCCCTCTCCCGGCTGCTCCAGGGGCGCGTGAGCGGCCGCCCCTGACGCGTCGTGGGCGGCCGGGAGGGCCGCTCGCGCATGAAGAACGCCGGTCCGTGGCGGCCGCGTCCCCCGCGGGCCGCCGTCGGACCGGCGCCTTCTCGTTCCCCCGTACGTCCCCCCGTCGGAACCCCCGTTCCTCGGTCGTTCCCCCGGGTTCCCCCGTGCCTCGCTCCCGCCGACCGCGGCCGGCGGAAGGAGCGGATCGCGGGCCCGGCTCCGTTCCGGCACCCCGTGTCGCCGGTGCCGGAGCCGTGCCCCTCTCCGTGCCTCCACTCTCTCGTTCTCGCAGGTCGCGTCCCATCCGCGCGGGTACTCATCCGGCCGGGTAGGTACACGTACTCAGGCGTGCGCACCCCGGCTCACGGCGGCGGTCCGCCGACCGGTCACGGGCGCGCCCGTCGCGGTACTCAGCTCCGGCCCGACACCGACCGTCACCGCAGGCCGCGGCCCTTCCGCCACTCGTGCCTCCCCCTCCCCGGGCCGCCCGGTCGTCGCCCGGCCCCCGACCCTCCGGCGTCCCGAAGACGGCCCCTCCGGGACTCCGGACCCTCGGCCGGGGTCTGTCGGTGGCGGCCGATAAAGTCGCCGGCATGGCACGGATTGCGGTGATCGGCGCCGGGATGGGCGCGATGGCGGCCGCCGCCCGGCTGGCCGTCGCGGGCCACCGGGTGGCGGTGTACGAGCGGACGACGACGTACGGCGGTGCGCTGCGCCGTTTCGAGCGGGACGGGTTCTCCTTCGACACCGGCCCCGGACTGCTGCCGCTGCCCGCGGTCTGGCGGGATCTGTTCGTCAAGACCGGCAAGGAGCCCCTGGAGGACTGCGTCGAGCTGGTCCAGGTCGACCCGTCCGCCCGGCACGTCTTCGCGGACGGCACGGAGGTCGCGCTGCCGAACGCCTCGCGGGCCGGCGTCCTCGCGGCCCTGGACGCCTCGCTCGGTCCGGACGCCGGGCGGCGGTGGGGCGACTTCCTGGTGCGGGCCCGGGAGACCTGGGACCGGACGCGCCGCCCGCTCCTCGAGGAGCCCCTGTGGCCGAACTGGGAGGTGCTGGCCGAGCGCGAGCCCTATCCCGCGGTCCCGCACAAGCGGCTGCTGCGCACCCGCCGGGCCGGCACCCTCGCCGAGGTGGGCGCCTGGGAGCTGCGGGACACCCGGCTCGCCGCCCTGCTGGAGAGCCACGCGCTCGCCCACGGCCTGGATCCCCGGACCGCCCCGGCCAACGCGGCCGTGCTGCCGTACATGGAGTACGCCTTCGGCATGTGGTACGTGCGCGGTGGCGGACTGCGAGAGCTGGCGCGGGCGGTGTACGAGCGGTGTCTGGCCCGCCGGGTCGAGTTCCGCTTCGGCACCGAGGTCACGGGGATCGTCGCGAAGGACGGCCGGGTGGCGGGCGTGGAGCTGGCCGAAGGCGGCGTCGCGGAGGCGGAGTTCGTGGTCGCGGGGGTGGCACCCGGGGTGCTGGACCGCCTGTGCGCGGGTTCGACGGTGCGGGGAGACGGGGAGGTGCCGGCGCGGCGCGGCGGGGCGAGCCGGCTGACGGTGCTGCTGGCGCTGCGGGGCGGCCGTCCGCAGGGGGCGGCGCACCGGACCGTGGTGCACGCCGAGGACCGGGAGGCGGAGCTGGAGGGCCTGTTCGGCACGGCGCCCGCCATGGCCGCGCGGCCGACCGTCACGGTCATGCGGCCCGACGATCCGGGCCTGGTTCCGGACCCGGACCACGAGGCGGTCACGCTCACCGCCGTGGTGCCCGCCCTGGGCGGCGAGCCGGACCGGGCGGCGAGCGAAGCGCTCGCCCGCCACGCGGAGCACCTGATCGGCGTCGCCGAGCGTGCGGTGCCGGACCTGCGCGACCGTCTCCTGTGGCACGAGGTGCGCACCCCTGCCGACATCGCCTCGGCGACCGGGGTGACGGACGGCGCGGTGCCGGTGCCGGCACTGGCCGGAGCCGGCGGACGCCTGCTGCACGCGGCGAACAGCACGCGCGTCGAAGGGCTGTTCACCGTCGGCGGCTGGTCCCACCCCGGCGGAGGCCTGCCGCACGCCGGCATGTCGGGGGCGCTGGTCGCCGGACTCGTCGTGGAGGGGCCGGAGTTCCGGGGCTCCCAGTGAGCGCCCGGCGACCGGTCACCGGCCGCCGGAGGCACCGTCAGAAGCGGTACTGCTCGTCGTAGTCCTGTCCCTGGCCCTGAGCTTGGCCGTTGCCCTGGTACGGGTACGTCTGCTCCGGCGGGAGTTCGCCGCCGTAGGGGTCGTCGGTGCTGCGCTGCTGCGGCACCCAGACACCGCCGGCCGGGGTCTCGCCGCCGTAGCCGCCGGTCGTGCCGGTGGCGTACTGGTCCTGCGCGTAGCCCTGCTGTTGGCCGTAGCCCTGCCCGGCCGCCGTGTCGTAGCCGCCGGTGTCGTACGCCGCGCCGCCGTAGGTGTGGGTGCCGATGTACGGGTCGGAGTAGGCGGCGTACTGCTGGCCCCCGGCGTCGTAGCCGTATCCCTGCTGGGTGTGGCCCGGGTAGTCGTAGGCGTAGGACGGGTCGGCGCCGTGTGCCGCCGCGGCCGGTGCCTGCTGGCCGTGTGCGTAGCCGGTGTCGCCGTACACGCCGTAGGAACCGGTGTCGTCCGGCATGGGCAGCGGCTCGTAGACGGCCGTGGTCTCCGCCGCGCCGGGGTCGACGGGGCGGGCCGGGGTGAAGACGTCGTCGCGGTCGGGGTCGTCGTGGCCGTAGGGGATGCCTCCCTGGCCCGGCCCGTGGCCCTGTGCGCGGTCGTCGTAGGCGTCGTGCGCGTCGCGGTCGTACGCCTCGTGGCCGGTGTCGGCCGCTTCGAGGCCGGAGACCTCCAACGTCGCTTCCCGGCGGCCCCGTTCGGGACGGGCGCGCCTGCCGACGAGGCTCGCCGGGGCGTTGACCGCCCAGCCGGCCTCGAAGCCGCGGCGGAACGACAGCGTCACGTAGGTCTGACCGACCGCGAAGGCGGCGGCGCCCAGCCCGATCACGATCACGTTGGACAGCAGCACACCGGCCACGACGCCGACGAAGCCGCCGAAGGCCAGCAGCCGCCAGCGCAGCCGTGCCTTGTACTGCAGCAGCACCTCACCGAGCAGCCACAGCGCGACGATGCCGAACGCGATGTAGAGGACCGTCCAGCCCATGTACGCCCCTCTCCCAGTGGCCGCAACGCAGTGTGTCGTAAGTATGTGCGGCCGGTCTAGGCCCGCGGTGGGTGGTGCAGGCCCAGGTTCTCGTAGATTTCCAGCGTCGCCGTGGAGTTGTTGAGCGTGATGAAGTGCAGTCCGGGGACACCCTCGTCCAGCAGCCGCGCGCAGAACTCCGTGGCGAAGTCGATCCCGATCGAGCGTACAGCCGCCGGATCGTCCTTGGCTGCGAGGATCCGCTCTTTCAGCTCGGCCGGGATGGAGGCGTTGCTGAGCTTCGGCAACCTCTCCAGCATCTTCACACTGGTCACCGGCATGATCTCCGGGATGACCGGGGTGTCGCAGCCGGCCGCGCCGACGCGGTCGCGCAGGCGCAGGTACGACTCGGGCTGGAAGAACATCTGGGTGATGGCGTAGTCGGCGCCGGCCCGGCACTTGTCGACGAAGCGCGCCACGTCCGTGTCCCAGTCGGCGGAGCGCGGGTGCATCTCCGGGAAGGCCGCGACGCCGACGCAGAAGTCGCCGGACTCCTTGATGAGTTCGACGAGTTCGGCCGCGTAGGTCAGCCCCTGGGGGTGCGGGACCCAGTCGCCCATCGGGTCGCCGGGCGGGTCGCCGCGCACGGCCAGCATGTTGCGGATCCCGGCGTCGGCGTACTGGCCGATGATGTTGCGCAGCTCCGCGACGGAGTGGTTGACCGCGGTGAGGTGGGCGACGGGCGTCAGCGTGGTGTCGGCGACGATCTGCTGGGTCTCCTTGACCGTGCCCGCGCGCGTGGAACCGCCGGCGCCGTAGGTCACGGAGACGAAGTCCGGTGCGACCGCCTCGACCCGCCTGAGCGCGCTCCACAGGTTCTTCTCGCCCTTGGGCGTCTTCGGCGCCGAGAACTCGAACGAGTACGTCGTCTTGCCGGCGGCGAGGATGTCACGCACGGTGCGTGCGCGATCAGTCCTGGTGGATGCGGTTCCGAGGGCCATACGGGCAGGTTAGCCACGGGGTGGCGGTCACCCAACCGGATGCGGGATATTTGTCCGCATTGTCGAGTTGTTGTCCACCCCTTGGACACATGCCCGAGGCACGCGCCGGGAATGGTCCCCGGCCCGGAGCGCATCGCCCCCGGCCGGGCGGGAATCGTCCCCCGCCGGGCGGGCCGGCGTCATGGCCCTACGCCTGTCGCAGCCGCTTCGCGAACTCCGCCGCCGCCGCGCCGGGGTCGTCCGCCGCGGTGATCGCCCGGACGACGACGACGCGCCGGGCGCCGGCCTCCAGGACCTCGTCGAGGTTGCCGAGGTCGATGCCGCCGATGGCGAACCACGGGCGCTCGGTGCCCAGGGACGCCGTGTACCGGACCAGGTCGAGGCCGGGTGCGTGGCGGCCGGGCTTGGTGGGCGTCGGCCAGCAGGGGCCGGTGCAGAAGTAGTCCACGCCGTCCTGGGCGGCCGCGGCGGCGGCCTCGGACTCGGCGTGCGTGGAGCGGCCGACGAGCACGTCGTCGCCGAGGATCGCGCGGGCGGCCGGCACCGGCAGGTCGCCCTGCCCGAGGTGCAGCACGTCGGCACGGGCGGCGTGGGCGACGTCCGCCCGGTCGTTGACCGCGAGGAGCTTGCCGTGGCGGGCACAGGCGTCGGCGAAGACCTTCAGGTGCTCCAGTTCCTCGGCCGCCTCCATGCCCTTGTCCCGCAGCTGCACGATGTCGACGCCGCCGGCCAGCACCGCGTCCAGGAACTCGGGCAGGTCGCCCTGGCTGCGGCGGGCGTCCGTGCACAGGTAGAGCCGGGCGTCGGCGAGCCGGGCGCGTGCGGTCGCGGCGGTGTCGGGCATGCGGGTGTCCCCCTGGTGTACGGCGTGGGCCCGCGGTGGACCGCACGCCTCGGCTGACGGGCTGCGGCGCCCCGAGGACCTCGGACGGAGGATCGCGGGGGCGCCGCCCACGGTACGACGCGTCGGTGGCAGCCCCGAGGTGGCCCCCGGAGGAGCCTGGGCGGCCTTCCCGGCCGTGGGCCCCGGCCCGCGCGGGCCGGGGCGGCGGGGTCAGGTCAGACGGCGAGCGCCTGGGCGCGGCGCTTCACCTCCGTGCCGCGGTTCTCGCTCAGCGCCTGTGCGGGGGTGCCGGGCAGGGAGGGGTCGGGCGTGAAGAGCCACTCCAGCATCTCCTCGGCCGTGAAGCCGTCGTCCCGCAGCAGCGTCAGGGTGCCGGCCAGGCCCTTGACGACCTTGTCCTCGTCGATGAAGGCCGCGGGGATGTGCAGCGCGCGGTTCTCACCGCGGCGTACGGCGATGAGCTGGCCTTCCTTGATCAGCTGGCGCACGCGGGTCACCTCGACACCGAGCATCTCGGCGATGTCGGGGACGGTGAGCCAGGCAGGCACGAGAGCATCGATCTTTGCGTCAATCTCGGTCACGCCTCAAGCCTGCCATCTGCCACTGACAGTCGGAAGCCGGACTACGCCGTGGCCGCCTTCAGCGGCTTCGCCGGGTCGGCCAGCAGCCTCGGGTCCATCGCCGTGCCCGCCTGGATCAGCTTCCTGCCCTGCGCCAGGTCCCGGGGGCGTCCCACCGCCAGCAGAGCCACCAGGCGGTCCTCGCGCAGCCAGCAGACGGTCCAGGCGGGGCCCGCGGGATCGCCGCGCCACACGGTGGTGTCGGCGGCCGTGTGGTGACCGGCGTACTGGACGAAGCGGCCGAACTGCTCGGACCAGAAGTACGGCACCGGATCGTAAGGCTCGGGGACCTCGCCGGTGGCCGCGCCGAGGATGCCGGCCGCGACCGTGCGCGGGCCCTGGAGGGCGTTGTCCCAGTGGTGCACGAGCAGCCGCTCCCCGTAGCGGCCGGAGGGGAAGGACGCGCAGTCGCCGACGGCGTACACGTCCGGGACGGAGCCGCGCAGGCGGTCGTCGGCCAGGACCTCGCCGTGAGCGCCGAGGGCGATCCCGGAACCGGCCAGCCAGGCGGTGGCGGGCCGGGCACCGATGCCGACGACGACCGCGCCGGCGGGCAGCCGGGAGCCGTCGTCCAGGACCACGTGGTGGGGCTCCTCCGGGCCGCCGCCGGGCTCGACGCCCGCCACGCGCGCGCGTGTGCGCAGTACGGCGCCCGCTTCGGCGTACCACCGCACCATCGGCTCGGCGACCTCCGCGGGCAGCGCTCCGGCCAGCGGCCGGTCGGCGGCCTCCACCACGGTCACCGCGCAGCCCGCCTCCCGCGCGGCGGTGGCGAACTCGGCGCCGATCCAGCCCGCGCCGACGACCACGATGTCGTGCTGCCGGGCGAGCACCGGGCGCAGCCGTTCGGCGTCGTCCAGGGTGCGCAGCAGGTGGACCCCGGGCACGCCCTCGGCTCCGGGCAGCCGCATCGGTTCCGCGCCGGTCGCGAGGACCAGGAAGTCGTACGGCAAGGGCCCCGCGGACGTGTCGAGGACGTGCTCGCCGGGGCGGACGCCCAGGGCCTCGCAGCCGAGCCGCAGCGTGATGCCGAGCGCCTCGAAGTCGACGTCGAAGGCGGAGCCCTCGGCCGTGCCGAGCAGGACGGCCTTGGACAGCGGCGGACGGTCGTACGGCTGGTGCGGTTCGGCGCCGATCAGGGTGACGGGGCCGGTGAAGCCCTGCTCCCGAAGGGCGACCGCGGTCTGCACCCCCGCCATGCCCGCGCCGACGACGACGACCCCGCGCCGGTCGTCCGCTCCGCGCTCCCGCGTCCCTTCCGGGACCTGCTCCGGGTCCTGCGTCTGCTCGCTCACCTGATCACCTTAGACACCTGACGGAATGTCAGTCAGCGCTCGTGCGCAGTGACCTGCTCCACAACACTCGTCCCGCTGCCCCGCTGCGACTCCCACTCCCAGGTCTCGTCCAGGCGCACCCGCCCGTCCGGCAGCTCCACGACGGTCGACACGCAGTGCCCCGACGACGTGCTGCCGTCCGTCTTGAGCTGCACGTACCGGAAGTCCAGGCGGTCGCCCTCCCGGGTGCCCACCAGGTGGCCGCGGACGACGTCCCCGCCCGCGTACTCGGCCCACACGGTGCCGTCCTGCTCGTGGTAGGCGAAGCGGGTGCGGGTGCCCACCTGGCCGGGCGCCTGGTCGGCGACGGGGGCGAGGACGAGACCGTCGAGCGAACGTGCCACGGGTGGAGGCTCCCTTACGAGTGCGATGTGCTGCGGGCTAGGGTGGCCAACGTAAAGCACTCGCGGGAGCCCGGACGCACCGGGCTGAGAGGGAGGCTGGCGGCCTCCGACCGTACGAACCTGATCCGGGTCATGCCGGCGAAGGGAGGGGCTGGACGCCCATGTCGTCACCACCGCACACGTCGTCCCCTGCACCCGACGTCCTCGTCGTCGGGGGCGGCATCATCGGCCTGGTCACGGCGTGGCGGGCCGCGCAGCGCGGGCTCGCCACGGCCCTCGTGGACCCCGAACCGGGCGGTGGCGCCGCCCAGGTGGCGGCCGGGATGCTGGCCGCCGTCACGGAACTGCACTACGGCGAGCAGACGCTGCTCGCGCTGAACCTCGCCTCGGCCCGCCGCTACCCCGGGTTCGCGGCCGAGCTGGCCGACCTCACCGGCCACGACCTCGGTTACCGCCGGTGCGGCACCCTCGCCGTCGCCCTGGACGCCGACGACCGCGCCCACCTGCGGGAGCTGCACGCGCTCCAGCAGCGTTCGGGCCTGGAGTCGGAGTGGCTGTCGGGGCGTGAGTGCCGGCGCCTGGAGCCGATGCTGGCGCCGGGCGTGCGCGGCGGGCTCCGGGTGGACGGCGACCACCAGATCGACCCCCGGCGCCTGGCCGCCGCGCTCGTGGCCGCCTGCGAACGGGCGGGCGTCGCCTTCCACCGCGTCCGGGCCGACCGGCTCACCGTGGGACGCGGAGAGCGGGCCACCGGCGTCGTCACGGCCGACGGCACGGCCCTGGAGGCCGGGCAGGTGGTCCTGGCCGGCGGCAGCCTGAGCGGACGGCTGGGCGGCGTGCCGGAGGACCTGCTGCCGCCGGTGCGGCCCGTGAAGGGGCAGGTGCTGCGGCTGACGATGCCGAAAACGCACGGGCCCCTGCTGAACCGGACGGTGCGTGCCGTGGTGCGCGGCAACCCGCTCTACCTGGTGCCCCGGGAGAGCGGCGAGCTGGTCGTCGGCGCCACCAGCGAGGAGCAGGGCTGGGACACGACGGTCACCGCGGGCGGCGTCTACGAGCTGCTGCGCGACGCCCACGAGCTGGTCCCCGGCATCACCGAGCTGCCCCTGACGGAGACGCGGGCGGGTCTGCGCCCCGGCTCCCCGGACAACGCGCCGCTGCTCGGCCCGACCGGTCTGGACGGCCTGCAGCTGGCCACCGGGCACTACCGCAACGGCGTCCTGCTCACCCCCGTCACCGGCGACGTCATGGCACACGCCCTGACCACGGGGGAGCTGCCGGCCGAGGCCCGCCCCTTCACCCCCCGGCGCTTCAGCGCCGCCCCCGCACTCTCGGAGCAGCCCGCATGAACATCTCCGTCAACGGCGAGCCGCGCGAGGTGGCTCCCGGCACGGTCCTGGACACCGTGGTGGGCACGCTCACCACGGCGCCGTCCGGTGTGGCCGCCGCCCTCAACGAAACCGTCGTCCCGCGCGCTCGATGGTCCGCCACCGCGCTGGCCGACGGCGACCGCGTCGAAGTTCTCACCGCCGTCCAAGGAGGCTGACCATGGCCGACGATCCCTTCGTCCTCGGCGGTACGTCGTACGGGTCCCGTCTGATCATGGGTACGGGCGGGGCGCCCAGCCTCGACGTGCTGGAACGGGCCCTGGTGGCCTCCGGGACCGAACTGACGACGGTCGCGATGCGGCGTGTGAACGCCTCGGTGCACGGGTCGGTGCTGTCGGTGCTGGAGAAGCTCGGCATCCGGGTGCTGCCGAACACGGCCGGCTGCTTCACCGCCGGAGAGGCCGTGCTCACCGCGCGGCTCGCGCGTGAGGCGCTCGGCACCGATCTGGTGAAGCTGGAGGTCATCGCCGACGAGCGCACGCTGCTGCCGGACCCGATCGAGCTGCTCGACGCGGCGGAGACGCTGGTCGACGACGGGTTCACGGTGCTGCCGTACACCAACGACGACCCGGTCCTCGCGCGGAAGCTGGAGGACGTCGGGTGCGCGGCGGTCATGCCGCTCGGGTCGCCGATCGGGTCGGGGCTGGGGATCCGCAATCCGCACAACTTCGAGCTGATCGTGGAGCACGCGCGCGTGCCGGTGATCCTGGACGCGGGGGCGGGTACGGCGTCGGACGTGGCGCTGGCGATGGAGCTGGGGTGCGCCGGGGTGATGCTGGCATCGGCGGTGACGCGGGCGCAGGAACCGGTGCTGATGGCCGCCGCGATGCGCTCCGCGGTGGAGGCGGGGCGGTCGGCTCGGCTGGCGGGGCGGATTCCGCGGCGGCGGTTCGCCGAGGCGTCCTCTCCCGCGGAGGGCTTGGCGGTGCTCGATCCGGAGCGGCCCGCGTTCCAGTAGCCCTGCGCTGTCCTGCCGTCCTGGTCTCCCACCCAGGCACTACCCGTTTCCGGTCGGGCAAGGCGGGCCTCGCCCGTGGAGGTCCGTCGCCGTCGGCGGCTCACCGTTCGTGGTCCGTCGCCCGGGGGCCACGGTCCTGCGTGGGATGCGTCACAGGTCCGCTGCAGTACGGGGGCCGGTCACCGGCGGCGGCGCCGGGTGTCCGTGGTGGCTCGTAGACTCGCTGCGTGGACACGACCCTCCAGGACCCTCTCGTCGGGCAGGTGCTCGACGGCCGGTACCGCGTAGAGGCGCGGATCGCGGTCGGCGGGATGGCCACGGTCTACCGGGCCGTGGACACCCGTCTGGACCGCGTGCTCGCGCTGAAGGTGATGCATCCGACGCTCGCGGCCGACGCCACGTTCGTGGAGCGGTTCATCCGCGAGGCGAAGTCGGTGGCGCGGCTCGACCATCCCAACGTCGTCCAGGTGTACGACCAGGGTGCCGAGGGCGCGTACGTCTACCTGGCGATGGAGTACATCGCCGGCTGCACCCTGCGTGACGTGCTGCGCGAGCGCGGGGCGCTGCGCCCCCGGGCCGCGCTGGACATCCTGGAGCCGGTGCTGGCGGCGCTGGGCGCCGCGCACCGGGCCGGGTTCGTGCACCGGGACATGAAGCCGGAGAACGTGCTGATAGGGGACGACGGCCGGGTCAAGGTCGCCGACTTCGGCCTGGTCCGGGCCGTGGACACGGTCACGAACACCACCGGTGCCGTCCTCGGCACCGTCTCCTACCTGGCGCCCGAGCAGATCGAGCAGGGTGCCGCCGACCCCCGGGTCGACGTGTACGCGTGCGGCGTCGTGCTGTACGAGATGCTGTCCGGCGGCAAGCCGCACGAGGGTGACTCCCCGGCCCAGGTCCTCTACAAGCACCTGCACGAGGACGTGCCGCCGCCGTCGGCCGCCGTGCCCGGGATGGCGTACGAGCTGGACGAGCTCGTCGCCTCGGCGACCGCGCGCAACCCGGAGATCCGTCCGCACGACGCCGTGGCGCTGCTCGCGCTGACACGGGAGGCCCGTGGAGCGCTCACCGAGGAGCAGCTGGACGCGGTGCCGCCGCAGGCGCTCCCCGGGGAGCACGACAACGCGGAGGACCGCACGAGCGTGATCCCCCGCGCGCTCACGATGCCCCGGCCGCTGCCGGTCAACGAGGACGAGGGCGACGGCGGCCACCCCGCGGACGGGGTGAACCGCACCAGCCGCCTGACCGCTCCCCCGTCGGCCCCGCCCCGGCGCCGGGGGCCTCAGATGCGGCGCGGCCCGCTGGCGGTCGTCGTGGCCGTCCTGCTGGTGCTCGGCGTCGGCACGGGCGTCTGGTACATCAACTCCGGCCAGTTCACCAAGGTGCCCGCGCTGCTCTCCAAGACCGAGGCGCAGGCCCGGGACCGGCTGGAGGAGGCGGGCCTGGACGTCGGCAAGGTCCAGCACGCCTACAGCGACACCGTGGAGCGCGGCAAGGTCATCAGCACCGACCCCTCGGTGGGCACCCGCATCCGCAAGAACGACTCGGTGTCGCTCACGGTCTCCGACGGCCCCGACACCGTGAAGCTGCCGGACGTCGAGGGCTACAGGCTGGACCGGGCGCGGACCGTGCTGAAGGACGAGGGGCTGGAGCCGGGCATGGTGACCCGGGCGTTCAGCGAGGAGGTGCCGAAGGGTTTCGTGATCTCCACGAAGCCGAAGACGGGCACCACGGTGCGCGCGGGCTCCGCGGTCGCCCTGGTCGTCAGCAAGGGCAGCCCGATCGACGTCCCGGACGTCACCGGCGACGACCTGGCCGACGCGAGGGCCGAGCTGACCGAGGCCGGGCTGAAGGTGAAGGTCGCCGAGAAGCAGGTCAACTCCGAGTACGACAAGGGTCAGGTCGCCCGCCAGACGCCGGGCTCGGGCAGCCGGGCCGCCGAGGGCGACACGGTGACCCTCACCGTCTCCAAGGGCCCCGAGATGATCGAGGTCCCGGACGTGGTCGGCGACAGCGTGGACGACGCCAAGCGGACGCTGAAGGACGCGGGCTTCGACGTCGACGAGGACCGCGGGCTGCTCGGGCTGTTCGGCGACACCGTGAAGGAGCAGTCCGTGGAGGGCGGGGACGAGGCGCCCAAGGGCTCCACCATCAAGATCACCATCAGGTGACGGCTCTCACGGTCCGAACGCGTGGGAGCGCATGACACCCTGAATGGGTGAACAGTCAACGGCCCGCCCTCTCCCCCGCCCCCGGCCTTCCCCGCAACCCCGTCGGGGGTCATGTCCCCGTGGCCGGCGGCCTGCACTCCGTGGGCCTGTCCTACGCCCGTGACCTGCGGGCGGAGGCCGTGCAGGTCTTCGTCGCCAACCCGCGCGGCTGGGCCACGCCGGCGGGCAACCCGAAGCAGGACGAGGCGTTCCGCGAGGCCTGCGCGGCCGGGTCGCTCCCGGCGTACGTGCACGCCCCGTATCTGATCAACTTCGGTTCGCACACCGAGGCGACGGTGGAGCGGTCGGTCGAGTCGCTGCGGCACTCGCTGCGGCGCGGGCGGGCGATCGGGGCGCTCGGGGTGGTCGTGCACACCGGCAGCGCGACCGGCGGGCGGGACAGGTCGGTGGCCCTGAAGCAGGTGCGGGAGCACATGCTTCCGCTGCTCGACGAGCTCACCCACGAGGACGACCCGTACCTGTTGCTGGAGTCGACGGCGGGCCAGGGCGCCTCCCTGTGCTCCCGGACCTGGGACTTCGGGCCGTACTTCGAGGCGCTGGACGCCCACCCGAAGCTGGGCGTCTGCCTGGACACCTGCCACATCTTCGCGGCCGGGCACGACCTGACCGGGCCGTCCGGCATGCACCGGACCCTGGACGCGCTGGTGGACACGGTCGGCGAGGGCCGGCTGAAGCTGATCCACGCCAATGACTCCAAGGACGTGGCGGGCGCGCACAAGGACCGGCACGAGAACATCGGCGTCGGACACATCGGGGAGGACCCGTTCCGCGCGCTGATGACCCACCCGGCGACCGAGGGCGTGCCGCTGGTCATCGAGACCCCCGGCGGCAAGGAGGGGCACGCGGCGGACGTGGAGCGGCTGAAGAAGCTTCGGGACGGCTGACCCGCCGGGCCGGAGCCGTAAGGCCGGTCAGAGCTCGGGGCCGTCCCCGGGCTCCTCCTGGTAGGAGTAGCGCTGCTCCCGCCAGGGGTCGCCGATGTTGTGGTAGCCGCGCTCCTCCCAGAAGCCCCGGCGGTCGGCGGTCATGTACTCGATGCCGCGCACCCACTTCGGGCCCTTCCAGGCGTACAGGTGCGGCACGACCAGCCTCAGCGGGAAGCCGTGCTCGGCGGTGAGCAGCTCACCGTCCTTGTGGGTGGCGAAGAGGGTGCGCTCGGCGGCGAAGTCGGACAGCCGGAGATTGGAGCTGAATCCGTACTCGGCCCACACCATCACATGGGTGACGGCCGGCGCGGGCGGGGCCAGGTCCAGGATCGTGGTGGCCGGGACACCGCCCCACTCGGAGCCGAGCATGCTGAACTTCGTGACGCAGTGCAGGTCGGCGACGACCGTGGTGTACGGCAGGGCGGTGAACTCGTCGTGGGTCCAGCCGTGCTTCTCACCGTCGGCGGTGGTGCCGAAGACCCGGAACTCCCAGCGCTCGGGGCGGAACTTGGGAACCGGTCCGTAATGGGTGACCGGCCAGCCGCGCTGCAGTCGCTGTCCCGGTGGGAGCTCGAACCGCGACGCTCCTTCCGAACCGCCTTCTCCCGATCCGTGTTCCACCGGCTGACCCATGCCTCCATCCTGACAGACCCGGACCGATGCCCCCGACCCGCCCCACTTACATTCGGGCAACAGGAACAAAATGGACTAAGCCTGTACTTACTTACTAAGTCTAGACTTACTGGACGATCTTGGAAGCCGGTGCAATCATGCGGCGCAACACGCCAGTTCCCGTTCGAAGGAGCGTCAAGCGATGCAGGGCGACCCCGAGGTCATCGAGTTCCTGAATGAGCAGCTGACCGCCGAGCTCACGGCGATCAACCAGTACTTCCTGCACGCGAAGCTGCAGGACCACAAGGGATGGACCAAGCTCGCGAAGTACACGCGCGCCGAGTCCTTCGACGAGATGCGCCACGCCGAGGTGCTCACCGACCGCATCCTGCTCCTGGACGGCCTGCCGAACTACCAGCGACTGTTCCACGTGCGGGTCGGCCAGAGCGTGACCGAGATGTTCCAGGCCGACCGGGAGATCGAGGTCGAGGCGATCGACCGGCTGCGCCGGGGCGTCGAGGTGATGCGGGCCAAGAACGACATCACGTCGGCCAACGTCTTCGAGGCGATCCTCGCCGACGAGGAGCACCACATCGACTACCTGGACACGCAGCTGGAGCTGATCGAGAAGCTCGGCGAGTCGCTGTACCTGTCGACGGTCATCGAGCAGTCCCAGCCGGACGCGTCCGGCCCCGGCTCGCTCTGAGACCCGCCCCTAGGCGGCTTCGGGCAGCTCCGCGAGGACCGGCTCGCCCTGGTCGGCCAGCTGCCGGCGGGGGCAGGCACCCCGGCCGAGCAGCGCCTGGATGCGGCGCACGCAGCCGCCGCAGTCGGTGCCGGCCTTGCAGGCGGAGGCGATCTGCCGGGGCGTGCAGGCGCCGGCTTCCGCGTGGCTCTTCACCTGTTCCTCGGTGACACCGAAGCAGCTGCAGACGAACACGCGGTTCACCTCCCGAGCGGGGTACAAGGTCGTGCCGTACCGACGACCGGAGGGCCCGACTGATCGGTGAGGCAAACCTAACCTTACCCATCACGCAAGATCGACAAAAGGGAACGGGGCGCGGATCGTGTGTGACCCGCGCCCCATTCACCGGCCCCGGCGGGGGCCGACCGTCACTGGTCCCGGTACATCTCCGCCACCAGGAACGCCAGGTCGAGCGACTGGCTGCGGTTGAGCCGCGGGTCGCAGGCCGTCTCGTAGCGCTGGTGCAGGTCGTCGACGAAGATCTCGTCGCCGCCGCCCACGCACTCGGTGACGTCGTCACCGGTCAGCTCCACGTGGATGCCGCCCGGGTGGGTGCCCAGCGCCTTGTGGACCTCGAAGAATCCCTTGACCTCGTCGAGCACGTCGTCGAAGCGGCGCGTCTTGTGGCCGGAGGCGGCCTCGTAGGTGTTGCCGTGCATCGGGTCGGTGATCCAGGCGACGGTGGCGCCGGAGGCGGTGACCTTCTCCACCAGCTCCGGGAGCTTGTCGCGGATCTTGTCCGCGCCCATGCGGACGATGAAGGTCAGCCGGCCGGGCTCGCGCTCGGGGTCGAGACGCTCGATGTACTGCAGCGCCTCCTCGGCCGTGGTCGTCGGGCCGAGCTTGATGCCGATCGGGTTGCGGATGCGCGAGGCGAACTCGATGTGCGCGTGGTCCAGCTGCCGGGTGCGCTCACCGATCCACACCATGTGCGCCGAGACGTCGTACAGCTGCCCCGTGCGCGAGTCCACGCGGGTGAGCGCCGACTCGTAGTCGAGCAGCAGCGCCTCGTGCGAGGAGAAGAACTCGACGGTCTTGAACTCCTCCGGGTCGGTGCCGCAGGCCCGCATGAAGTTCAGCGCGTTGTCGATCTCGCGGGCCAGCTGCTCGTAGCGCTGGCCGGACGGGGACGACTTCACGAAGTCCTGGTTCCAGGCGTGCACCTGGCGCAGGTCGGCGTAGCCACCGGTGGTGAAGGCGCGCACCAGGTTCAGCGTGGAGGCCGAGGCGTGGTACATGCGCTTGAGCCGCTCGGGGTCCGGGATCCGGGCCTCTTCGGTGAAGTCGAAGCCGTTGACCGAGTCGCCCCGGTACGTCGGCAGCGTGACGCCGTCGCGGGTCTCGGTGGGCTTGGAGCGCGGCTTGGAGTACTGGCCGGCGATCCGGCCCACCTTCACCACGGGCACGGAGGCGGCGTACGTGAGGACGGCGCCCATCTGGAGGAGGGTCTTGAGCTTGTTGCGGATGTGGTCCGCGGACACCGCGTCGAAGGCCTCGGCGCAGTCGCCGCCCTGGAGGAGGAACGCCTCTCCCTTGGCGACGGCCGCCATCCGGGCGCGCAGCTGGTCGCACTCGCCCGCGAAGACGAGCGGCGGATACGACTCGAGGTCCGCGATCACTGCGCGCAGAGCCTCGGTGTCGGGGTACTCGGGCTGCTGCGCCGCGGGCAGGTCTCGCCAGGTGTTGCCAGCGCTCGCGCTGGTCTTAGCGTTCACGGTCACGGCCTCAACATTACGGGGTCGGACGGGGGCTCCCGCCCCGTGCCCAGGGAATGAGACGCGCGGAATACTCCGTGGACACCCGTGCGGTGGGGTACGCTGCGCCGTATGTTCGCGCACTTGACCCAGAACTGGTGGTGGACCGCTCACCCGGCGGCCCACTGACTGCGCGTGACGTAGGACTTCGCGAAGGCCGCCCGAGGGGCGGCCTTCGGTGTTCGTGCGACCGGGTCCGTTCCTCTCCCGACAACCGAGAAGGAACCGGACCCATGACACCGCTCGACGGCCTCCTGGCCGACCCCCGCCCGTTCGCCCTGCTCCGCCGCCGCACCCCGGGCCACGATCACGACACCGTGGAACTGCTGCTCGGCCCGGTGACCGAGCACGACCGGCTCGCCGACCTGCCCGGCGAGGGTCTGGCGCTCGTCCCCTTCCGGCAGATCCGTGAGCGCGGCTTCGACGTCCGCGACGACGGCACGCCGCTGCTGGTGCTGACCCCCGAGGAGCGGTACGACGTCCCGCTCGCCGACGTCCTCGCCGCCCTGCCCGCGCACGACGTCCGCGTCGAGGGCGGCGGCTTCGACGTGGACGACGAGGAGTACGCGGAGATCGTCGGGCGGGTGCTGGACGAGGAGATCGGGGCGGGCGAGGGGGCCAACTTCGTGATCCGGCGGACGTACGAGGGCCGGATCGACGGGTTCGGGCGGGCCGACGCGCTGGCGCTGTTCCGGCGGCTGCTGGAGGGCGAGCGGGGCGCGTACTGGACGTTCGTCGTGCACACCGGGGACCGGACGCTGGTCGGGGCGAGCCCCGAGGTGCACGTGCGGATGTCCGGCGGCACGGTGGTGATGAACCCGATCAGCGGGACGTACCGCTATCCCGCCGAGGGGCCGACCCCCGAGCACCTGCTGGGCTTCCTCGCCGACGGCAAGGAGATCGAGGAGCTGTCGATGGTGGTCGACGAGGAGCTCAAGATGATGTGCACCGTCGGCGACATGGGCGGTGTCGTCGTCGGGCCCCGGCTGAAGGAGATGGCGCACCTCGCGCACACCGAGTACGAGCTGCGCGGAAAGTCCTCGCTGGACGTGCGGGAGGTGCTGAAGGAGACCATGTTCGCGGCGACGGTCACCGGATCGCCGGTGCAGAACGCCTGCCGGGTCATCGAGCGGCACGAGGCCGGCGGGCGCGGGTACTACGCGGGGGCGCTGGCGCTGCTCGGCAGGGACTCCGGCGGTGCCCAGACCCTCGACTCCCCCATCCTCATCCGTACCGCCGACATCGACGCGGGCGGACGGCTCCGGGTACCGGTCGGCGCGACGCTGGTGCGGGGCTCGGACCCGGCGGGCGAGGTCGCGGAGACCCACGCCAAGGCGGCCGGGGTGCTGGCGGCGCTGGGCGTGCGCCCGTCCCGCCCGCGTGCGGAGTCGGGGCGGCCGAAGCTGGCCGACGACCCCCGGGTGCGGGCGGCGTTGGACGGGCGCCGGGCCTCGCTGGCGCCGTTCTGGCTGCGGATGCAGGAGCCGTCGGACGCGCTCACGGGCCATGCCCTGGTCGTGGACGGGGAGGACACCTTCACGGCGATGCTCGCGCACGTGCTGCGCTCGTCGGGGCTCGCGGTGAGCGTGCGCCGGTACGACGAGGAGGGGCTGCGCGAGGCGGTGCTCGGGCACGAGGGCCCGGTGGTGCTGGGGCCCGGTCCCGGTGATCCGTCCGACCCCGCCGATCCGAAGATGCGCTTCCTGCGCGCGCTGACCGCCGACGTCCTCCGTCAGCGGCGGCACGGCGTCCTCGGGGTCTGCCTCGGGCACGAGCTGATCGCGGCGGAGCTGGGGCTGGAGATCGTCCGCAGGGAGGTGCCGTACCAGGGGGCGCAGACGGAGATCGACCTGTTCGGGCGGCGCGAGACCGTGGGCTTCTACAACAGCTTCACCGCGCGCTGCGACGACGGGGCGGCACTGGAGCTGGCCGCGCACGGGGTGGAGGTGAGCCGTGCGGCGGGCGGTGAGGTGCACGCCCTGCGCGGGCCGGGCTTCGCCGGGGTGCAGTTCCACCCGGAGTCCGTGCTGACGCTGAACGGCGCGGCGATCGTACGGGAGCTGGCCGGTCAGCTGCGCGGCACGAGCACGTTCTCCGAACGGCGGCCCTCCAGGTAGTCGAGGACGTTCTTCACCGTGGCGTCGACGATCTGCCCGACCGCGTCCTCGGTGTAGTACGCCTGGTGCGAGGTGACCAGGACGTTCGGGAAGGTGACGAGGCGGGCCAGGGTGTCGTCGGCGATGGCCTCCAGGGACTTGTCGAGGAAGAACAGGCCCGCCTCCGCCTCGTAGACGTCCAGGCCCACGCCGGTGAAGCGGCCCGCGCGCAGCTCCGTGACCAGGGCGGCGGTGTCGATCAGGCCGCCGCGGCTGGAGTTGACCAGGATGGCGTCGTCCCGCATCGCCTTCAGGGCGGGCGCGTCGATCAGGTGCTGGGTCGCGGGCATCAGCGGCAGGTGCAGGGAGACCAGGTCGGAGCGGGCGAGCAGCTCGTCCTTGGGGACGTAGCGCATGCCCAGCTCCATGCAGGCGGGGTTCTCGGCGACGTCCCAGCCCAGCAGTCGCATGCCGAAGCCGTGGGCGATGCGGGCGAAGGCCTCGCCGATCTTGCCGGTGCCGAGGACGCCGGCGGTGCGGCCGTGCATGTCCCGGCCCATCAGGCCGTGCAGGCGGAAGTCGAAGTCGCGGGTGCGGGTGGAGGCGCGCACGATCCGCCGGTTGACGGCCATGGCGAGGGTCCAGGCGAACTCGGCGACCGAGTACGGGGAGTAGTACGACACCCGGGCGACGGTCATGCCGAGCCGCTCGGCCGTGTCGAGGTCGATGTTGTTGAAGCCGGTGGAACGCTGGGCCACCATCCGGGTGCCGCCGGCCGCGAGGATCTCCAGGACGGCCGCGCCGAGGTCGGCGTTGACGGACGTGGAGACGATCTCGTGGCCGGCCGCGATGGGGGCGGTGTCCTCGTTGAGGAAGACGTCCAGACAGCGGATCTCGTCGTGGCCGTGGAAGGCCCGCTCGATCAGGGGCCGCTCGTCGGCCTGTACGCCGAAGGCCAGGATCTCCATGACCGCTCCCGTTCTGCCGCGCTCGGGCTGTAGCCGGACTCCGGGCCGAATATACGGCGCGGGGCGCACGGCCGCCGGTCAGCCGAAGAAGACCCCGACCTCCTCGTACAGCTTCGGATCGACCGTCTTCAGCCGGGCCGTGGCCTCGGCGATGGGGACGCGGACGATGTCCGTGCCGCGCAGGGCGACCATCTTTCCGAAGTCGCCGTCGCGGACGCAGTCGATGGCGTGCAGCCCGAACCGGGTGGCGAGCCAGCGGTCGAAGGCGCTGGGCGTGCCGCCGCGCTGGACATGACCGAGGACCGTGGTCCTGGCCTCCTTCCCGGTGCGCTTCTCGATCTCCTTCGCCAGCCACTCGCCCACCCCGGACAGCCGGACGTGCCCGTAGGAGTCCAGCGTCCCGTCCTTGAGCACCATGTCGCCGTCGCGCGGCATCGCCCCCTCGGCGACGACCACGATCGGGGCGTACGACGCCCGGAACCGGGAGGTCACCCAGGCGCACACCTGCTCGGTGTCGAAGCGCTGCTCGGGGATGAGGATGACGTTGGCGCCGCCGGCCAGGCCCGAGTGCAGCGCGATCCAGCCGGCGTGCCGGCCCATGACCTCCACGACCAGGACCCGCATGTGGGACTCGGCGGTGGTGTGGAGCCGGTCGATGGCCTCGGTGGCGATGCCCACGGCCGTGTCGAAGCCGAAGGTGTAGTCGGTGGCGGACAGGTCGTTGTCGATGGTCTTGGGCACGCCGACGCAGGGCACGCCGTACTCGTCGGCGAGGCGGGTGGCGACGCCGAGGGTGTCCTCGCCGCCGATGGTGATGAGCGCCTCGACGCCGAGCTTCGCGAGGTTCTCCTCGATGCGCCGGATGCCGTGCTCGTGCCGGAGCGGGTTGGTGCGCGAGGAGCCGAGGACGGTGCCGCCGCGGGGCAGGATGCCGCGGACGGCCGGGATGTCGAGGCGGACGGTGTCGCCCTCCAGGGGGCCGCGCCAGCCGTCCCGGAAGCCGACGAATTCGTAGCCGTACTCCTGCACGCCCTTGCGGACGACGGCCCGGATGACGGCGTTGAGCCCGGGGCAGTCACCGCCTCCGGTCAGCACTCCGACCTTCATCGCGCAACTCCCTTGCCACAGCGGGTGGTTCAGGCCACCGCCACTGTCCCGCGCGGGGTCACGCGTCGTCCAGACCCCGTTCTATCGCGTACCGCACCAGTTCCACCCGGTTGTGCAGCTGGAGCTTGCCGAGGGTGTTCTGGACGTGGTTCTGCACGGTGCGGTGGGAGATGACGAGGCGTTCGGCGATCTGCTTGTAGCTCAGGCCCTTGGCGACCAGGCGCAGCACCTCGGTCTCGCGGTCGGTGAGCCGGGGCGCCCCGGGGTCGCCGGTCTCCGCGGCGGGGGCCGGTTCGGAGGCGAGGCGGCGGTACTCGCCGAGGACCAGTCCGGCCAGCCCGGGGGTGAACACCGGGTCGCCGGCGGCCGTGCGGCGCACCGCGTCCTGCAGCTCCTCGGTGGAGGCCGACTTCAGCAGGTAGCCGGTCGCGCCGGACTTCACCGCCTCCAGCACGTCGGCGTGCTCCCCGCTCGCGGAGAGCACGAGGACGCGCAGCTTCGGGTCGGCGCCGACGACCTCCTTGCAGACCTGGACGCCGGGCTTGCCGGGCAGGTTGAGGTCGAGGACGAGGACGTCGGGCGCGGCGGCCCGGGCGCGCCGCACGGCCTGGTCGCCGTCGCCGGCGGTGGCGACCACGTCGAAGCCGGATTCCGCGAGGTCCCGGGCGACGGCGTCGCGCCACATGGGGTGGTCGTCGACCACCATGACCCTGATCGGTTCCTGTCGTTCGGTCATCGGTCCGCTGCCTTCCCCCGTGCGGTGGTACTGCCGGTCTTCTTCGGTGCCTTCAGTTCGACCTCCGTGCCCTGCCCGGGCACCGAGATCAGTTCGGCCGTGCCGCCGAGGTCGCGCAGCCGGCCCCGGATCGACAGGGCCACGCCCAGCCGCCCCTCGCCCTCGGCCTCGGCGAGCCGGCCCTCGGGGATGCCGGGGCCCTCGTCGCGGACGGTGACGATCACCTCGTCGGGCTCGTCCTCGACGAGGATCCACGCCCGGGCGTCCGCGCCGACGTGCTTGCGTACGTTGTCCAGGGCGGCCCCCACGGCGGCCGCGAGCTCCCGGGCCGCGCCGGGTGCCAGGAGGACCGGCGCGCCGGGTTCGGCGAGGTTGACGAGGGAGCCCGCGTACGGGGCGAGCAGGGTCCGCAGGTCGACGGGGCCGCCGGTGTCCGTGCCCTCCGGTTCGTCCACCGCGCGGACGACGGCGCCCTCGGCGGCGTCCTCCGACACGCGGGACACGGGCACCAGGCCGCCGGAGACCAGGGTGCGCAGGGCGACCTCCTGCTCGCCGGCCAGCCGGCCCAGTTCGGCCGCCTCACCGCCGATCACGGCGCCGCGCCGCTGCACCATGGCGAGGACCTGGAGCACGCTGTCGTGGATGTCGCGGGCGAGCCGCTCCCGCTCCCTGGTCGCCGCCTCGATCTCCAGGGCGCGGGCGAGGGTGCGCTCGGAGGCGCGGGCGACCTCGACGACGTAGCCGATGGCGATGGAGGCGACCCAGACCAGGATGACGTTGTGGACGGTGTCGCGGGCCGGGGAGCCGCGTTCGATCAGGTTGGCGACGGCGACCAGGGTGGAGGCGACGGCCGCCCAGCGCCAGCCGCCCTTGATCGCGAAGGCCAGGACGGAGCCGGCGGTCCATATCGACGGCAGCGTCGGGCCGCCGTCCGCGACCCGCTCGGGCGCGTCGGCGAGCGGGGTGATCAGGATGCCGGTGAGCGCGATGGTGAGGTCGGCGGTGAGGAACCGCTTGGTGCAGCTCGCCGCTCCCGCCACCTTGGGCAGGGTCGCCAGGGTCCAGACGAAGAGGACGGCGTAGTAGGCGACGGCGAGCCAGGGGCGGGTGAAGCCGGAGTGGGCGGTGGCGAAGAAGCCGATCGCGTACAGCATGGTGAGCACGCGGTAGCCGGCGAGCGCGCGCCACAGCGGCTGCTCGACCGACATCCTCATGACTTTCTCGCGCCTGGCCATGTCCCCCCGCCCCCTGGCCCGTACGTCCCGCTGCCCGATGTCCGGGCGTTACCGGTCGCCGGACCGCTCGTCGGACCGGTCCGCCGGCCGGTCCTGTCCGGCGGCCGCCTTCTCCTTGGCGGCCTGTTCCTTCTCCGCCTGGGCGAGCGCGGCCTTCGCCGCCTTGCCCGCCTCCTTCTCCGCCTTCGCCGCCTCCGCGAGCTGCCGCTTCATGGCGGTCGCGTACATGTCGACGTACTCCTGGCCGGAGAGCTTCATGATCTCGTACATGACCTCGTCGGTCACCGCGCGGAGCACGAAGCGGTCGTGCTCCATGCCCTGGTAGCGGGTGAAGTCGAGGGGCTCGCCGATGCGGATGCCGGGCCGCATCAGCTTCGGCATCACCTTGCCGGGCGGCTGGATCTTCTCGGTGTCGATCATGGCGACCGGGATGACGGGAGCGCCGGTGGCGAGCGCCACGCGCGCGAGGCCGCCGGGCTTGCCGCGGTAGAGGCGGCCGTCCGGCGAGCGCGTGCCCTCGGGGTAGATGCCGAACAGCTCACCGCGCTCCAGGACCTCTATGCCGCTCTTGATGGCGGCCTCGCCCGCGCCGCGGGCGCCGGAGCGGTCCACCGGGAGCTGGCCGACGCCCTTGAAGAAGGCCGCGGTCAGCCGGCCCTTGACCCCGGGCGTGTTGAAGTACTCGGCCTTGGCGATGAAGGTCACCTTGCGGTCGAGGACGGCGGGCAGGAAGAACGAGTCGGAGAACGACAGGTGATTGCTCGCCAGGATCGCCGGGCCGTCGGCCGGGATGTGCTCCAGGCCTTCCACCCAGGGCCGGAAGGCGAGCTTCAGCGAACCCCCGACGGTGACCTTCATCGCGCCGTACAACAACCGAGTGCCTCCTGTGTCTGTGGTCAGACCTTAACCCGGGGCACCGTCAATGGCCCCGACGGCCCTGGTCGGTGTCAGTGCGGTCGCGTACGGTGAAGTACCCGCAAGTACCGCGCCCGCATGTACCGCATCCGCGTGTACGCACCCCCGCGCGTACCGCGCCCGACGTGCCGGCTGTGCCGGCCCGCTGACGACAGGAGACCGAGACGTGCCGGTCCTGCCCGGAGCCGAGCCGTTCCGCCATGAGGGCGGGGAGGTCGGCGTCCTCCTCTGCCACGGCTTCACCGGTTCCCCGCAGTCCCTGCGCCCCTGGGCCCGCCACCTGGCCGCGCACGGCCTGACCGTCGCCCTGCCGCTGCTGCCCGGGCACGGCACCCGCTGGCAGGACATGCAGGTCACCGGCTGGCAGGACTGGTACGCGGAGGTGGACCGCGAGCTGCGCGCCCTGCGGGAGCGCTGCGCGCTCGTCTTCGTGGCCGGCCTGTCCATGGGTGGCGCGCTGGCGCTGCGGCTGGCCGCCAAGCACGGGGACGCGGTCTCGGGCGTCATGGTCGTCAACCCGGCGAACCGGATGCACGGGGTGGCCCAGCACGCCCTCCCGGTCCTGCGCCATCTGGTGCCCGCGACGAAGGGCATCGCCAGCGACATCGCCAAGCCGCTCAGCACCGAGCTGGGGTACGACAGGGTGCCGCTGCACGCGGCGCACTCGCTGCGCGCGTTCTTCCGGCTGGCCGACCGCGATCTGCCGCAGGTGACCCAGCCGCTGCTGTTGCTGCGCAGTCCGCAGGACCACGTGGTGCCGCCGGCCGACTCGGCCCGCATCCTCGGCCGGGTCTCGTCGACGGACGTGACGGAGGTCCTGCTGGAACAGAGCTACCACGTGGCGACGTTGGACCACGACGCGGACCGGATCTTCGCTGAGAGCGTCGCGTTCATCGGCCGGCTCGCGCCTGGTTCCGTCGGGGAGCCGGAGCCCGGTCTCGGTAAGGAAGGGACGACCACAGGTGGCTGAGCACGACTCCGACCGCGAGGACCGCGAGGAGCGCGGGAAGCGCGAGGACCGGGACCTGGAGCGGACGCCGGAGCACCGGGAGGGACGGGAGCACGCGGCCGACCGCGGCCCCGGTGACCCGGCCGTGCCCTTGGACGAGGACGCCGCCTGGGCCGCGATCGTGGCCGGTTACGGCGACGAGCCGCCGGACCCGCCGGGCGCGAAGCCGTTCAAGTCGGTGGACGACCTGGCGCTGCTGGAGGCCGAGACCAACGACGACCGGCCCGAGGCCGACCGGACCACGCCGGACCAGCCCGCCTCGGCCCGTCCGCTGGGCAGCTCCGTCGCCTTCGCCCCCGGGGTGGCCGGCCCGCGCGACCACAGCCTGGCCGAGCCCTCGGAGGACGATCTCGGCGAGGAGGACGAGGGCCACTTCGTACCGCCCGAGCCGCCGCCGCTGCCCGAGGGCGACACCACCGCGAAGTTCGCCTGGCTGGGTGTGCTCGGCGGGCCGGTCCTGCTCCTGCTGGCGGTGGTGCTGGACTGGGACATGACCTGGTGGCTGACGACGGTGAGCGTCGGCGGCTTCCTCGGCGGTTTCGCCACGCTGGTCATGCGGATGCGCACGGGTGACGAGGAGGACGACGACCCGGGCCGGGGCGCGGTGGTCTAGTGGTCCGGGTCCGGCACCGGGTCGCGGGTACGCGGCTCAGTCGCCGGACGCGGGCAGGCGGAGGGCGGTCAGGACTGGGAGGTGGTCCGTGGCCGCCCTCAGGTCGTCCTCGGCGACGCCGGGGAGTCCGAGCGGGACTCCGCAGCCCAGCACCTCGATGCCCTCCGTGACGAAGACCGCGTCGATGCGCCGGTCCGGGCCGGAGGCGGGGAAGGTGTACTCGCTGCCCCAGGGTGCCGCCGTCCAGCAGTCCCGCAGTCCGTCGCCGAGCCGCCGGAAGGTGCGTCCGCCCGGGCGCTCGTTCAGGTCGCCGCCCGCCACGGCGTGGGTCACGCCCATGCCGGCCAGTCGGCCCAGGAGCAGGCCGGCCTGCTCGTGCCGTTCTTCCGCGTCGAGGGAGAGGTGGCAGCTCAGCACGCCGAGGCGGGCCCCGCCGATGCGTACGACGGCGGTGGCGAGGCCGCGGCGGTGCCGGCCGGGGGCGAGCGGGAGCAACACGTCCTCCGTGCGCTCGACGGTGGCGCGCAGGGAGCACAGCAGCGCGGGGCCGGCGGCGGTGGCGCCACCGGAGAGGATCACCAGCCCGGAGGCGGCCGCGAGTCGGGCCAGCTTCTTGCGCCAGCGGAAGAAGCGGGGCGCTTCCTGGAGGAGGACGAGGTCGGGGTCGCAGGCGGCGATGACGCGGGCGAGGGCGGCGGTGTCGTCGCGCATCGAACGGATGTTGTAGCTGAGGACCCGGATGACGGCGGAACCGTCGGGTTCGGTGCGGGAGTTGGGGAGCGGCTCCATGTGGATCAATGTACGCCGAAGAGCTCGGGGCGCGGGGAGCGTGGGCAACTGCCGGTGGTGCGTGGCTCGTCGCGCCCACGGGGCCGGAGCCCCGAATGGACTCCGCCCCGCGCCCCTGAGGTCGACGCAGTCCCCGTTGCCAGGGAGTGATCGTCACATGATCGGGTCGGGCTCCCGGGCCAGGTCGGCGGCGCCGACCAGGCCGGCCTTGTTGCCGAGCTGGGCGGCGATCACGTCGGCGACCGGGCGCCAGTTGCCGCCGACCAGCCACCGCTTGTAGGACTTGCGGATCGGGTCCAGGACCAGGTCGCCCTCGTCGGAGAGGCCGCCGCCGACGATGAAGGCGGACGGGTCGAAGAGCGAGGCCAGGTCGGCGAGTCCGGCGCCGGCCCAGCGGGCCAGCTCGCGGTAGGAGTCGACGGCGACCGGGCAGCCCTGGCGGGCGGCGACGGAGATGTGCTTGCCCTCGATGCCGTCAGGGGTGCCGTCGCCGAGCGCGAGCAGCACCTCGGCGCGCTCCGGGGTGGCGTTGGCGCGCTGCTTGGCGTACCTCACCAGCGCCCGGCCCGACGCGTACTGCTCCCAGCAGCCCTGCGAGCCGCAGCCGCACAGCAGGCCGTCCGGCACCATGCGGATGTGACCGAACTCGGCGGCCACGCCGAAGTGGCCGCGGCGCAGCTTGTTGCCGATGATGATGCCGCCGCCGAGGCCGGTGCCGAGGGTGATGCAGATGACGTTGCGGTGGCCCTTGCCGCCGCCGAACTTGTACTCGCCCCAGGCCGCGGCGTTGGCGTCGTTCTCCACGACGACCGGGAGGCCGACGCGGGCCTCGACCTTCTCCTTCAGCGGCTCCTGGCGCCAGTCGATGTTGGGCGCGAAGTAGACCGTGGAGCGCTGGCGGTTGACGTATCCGGCGGCGCCGATGCCCACGCCGACGATCTCGTGCCCCACGCGCGCGCCCTCCACCGCCGAGGCGATGGCGTCCACGATGGCCTCGGGCGTGGTGGGGGTCGGCACCTTGTGGGTCGAGAGGATGTTGCCTTCCTCGTCGACCACGCCGGCCGCGATCTTCGTGCCGCCGATGTCGACGCCGATGGTGAGTCCCATGAATCCCTCAGTTCGGTCGAGCCCCGCTATGGCCAACCGTACCCGAGGCAGGGCTCAGTCCAGGTCGATGCGCTGCCCGGGGCCGGTGCCCCCGTCGCCGTCGTCCTTGCCGTCGTCGCCTCGTCCGTCCAGGTCGCGGGGGTCGCGCGGGTCCTCGGAGGCGGTGTCGTCCCCGGCGGTCCAGCGGCGCTCCTGGTTCTGGACCGCGGAGCGGTAGGCGGCGAGGAGTTCACCGCCGGCGGCCGCGAGGTGGTCGAAGACGTCCGGGTTGCGCTCGATGACCGGTTCGACGGCGGCCTTGGCCTGCTGGACGACCTGCCGGACCACCTGCTGGGCGGCCGGCCCGGCGACCTGGCCGAACAGGGGGGACTGGAGGCCGGACAGCTTGTCCGCGACGGTGTCGACGAGCCGGCGCAGCTCCTCGGCCGCCGAGCCGGGGGGCGGGCCGTACTCGGCGCGACGGCGGGCCTTCTCCGCCTCCAGGTCCTCGGCACACGCCGTCGCCCAGGCGTCGGCGTCGGTGGCCCGCACCTCGTCGACCGCGTCGGCCTCGTCGGGGCGGTCGGCCTCGGACGGGAGCTCTTCGCTCATGACGGACTCCTGACTACGGTTCGTCCTTACGACGTTACCCGAACGGGCGCGGCGGGTTCAGCGTCCTCGCGGCCACAGCCGGGGGTCCGGTGTGAACCGGACGGCGAGGGTGCCCTCCCGCAGGGCGGCTCCGTCGACCGTGCAGCGGCGCAGCGCGGACGGCAGCGGGACGATCCGGCGGAACGGCCCGGCGGTGACGACCAGTTCGTCGCCGCGGCGGACCAGGTCGAGTTCCTCCCGTACGGCGCCGGGCAGCGGGATGTGCCAGACCAGGACGCCGTCCTCGGCCAGCCGGTCGGCGACAGGCCACTCGGCCGGGGTGGCGTCCGGGGCGACGACGGGGACGTCCAGCGCGGCGAGGTCGTCCGCGCCCCGCGGGTCGCGTCCCAGGTGGGCGACGGTGCGGACGTCGTACGCGCCCTGCCACTCCTCCAGTGCCTTGCGCTGCTGGGCGAGGGGGCCGCCGAGCCAACTGTCGGCCGGGACCTCCTCGGGCAGGACGCGGTTGGCGACCAGCAGGTCGGTGCGCAGGCCGCGCAGGGCGAGGCCGAGGCCGGTGGAGCGCACGGCGTCGGCACCGGCCGGGCCGGGTTCGGCGACCAGCCGTACGACGGTGTTCCGGTCGGCGATGACGGCCTCGGTGGCGGCGAGTTCCAGGTCCCAGCGGGCGGCGGCCTCGTACAGCGCCTCGGCGGGCATGGGGACGCCGGCCAGCCGGCCGAGCACGGGGCGCAGGGCGCGGGCCGCCTGCCGCTCGGGCGGGAGGAGGCGGCGCAGGTAGCGGCGCAGTTCCTCGGGCAGGGCGAGCAGGGCGAGGGCGCGCGGGGCGGGCGGGAGGTCGACGACGAGGAGGTCGTGCGCCTCGGCGAGGGCGGCGTCGCGCAGGGCTCGCAGCAAGGCGAGTTCGTCGGCGCCGGGCAGGGGGGTGAGTTCCTCGGGGTCCAGGCGGGAGGCGCCGAGCAGGTCGAGGGCGGAGGCGGCGCGGTCCTGCAGCGCGGCCAGGCCGTCCCGGAAGCCCTGGGCGGGGTCGGGGCGGCGGGCGGTGAGGCCGGGTTCGACGGTGACCGGTTCCGGGCCGGTGCGCACCCCGAGCGCGGCGCCGAGGGTGTCGTCGCGGTCGGCGCCGAGGAGGAGGGTGCGGGTGCCCTGCCGGGCGGCGGCGAGCGCGGTGGCGGCGGCGACGGTGGTACGGCCACTGCCGCCGGGGCCGGTGATCAGGATGGTGCGCATGGGGGTGAACGGTACCTGGGGGCTCCGCCGGTTGGGCTCGTCGACCGGCGTGGGGGCGCGGGGCGGGTGGGGTGCGCGGCCCGGCGGTGCGGGGTGCCTCCCCCACTCTCGGCTTCGCTCGAGCGGGGGGACCCCCACCGTCCACCCGTGCCGCCCTGGGGGTACCTCCCAGGCCGTTCAGGCACTGGGGAGGCACGACTTGCCCGCGGCTACGGCGGTATGGCGACCGACTGCCCGCGGCTGCGGCGGTTCGGCGACCGCCCGCAGCTCAGTTGCCCGACTCCACGCGCTTCTTCAGGCCCGCCAGAGCCCGGTCGATGATGACCTTTTCCGCCTTGCGCTTGATCATGCCGAGCATCGGGATCTTGACGTCGACCGTGAGCCGGTAGGTGACCTCCGTGCCCGTGCCCGCCGGCTTGAGCAGGTAGGAGCCGTCGAGGGAGCGCAGCATCTGGGACTTGACCAGGGTCCAGGAGACCTCGTGCTCACCGTTCCAGGTGTAGGCGAGGGTCTGGTCGTCCTTGATCGCCCCGGCGTCCATGACCAGCCGGACCTGCTCGGCGCGCCCCTGCGCGTCGGAGGCGAGCACCTCGGCCTCCTTCACCTCGCCGGTCCAGTCCGGGTAGCGGGCGAAGTCGGCGATCACCGACATGACGTCGGCCGGTGCCGCCTCGATGGTGATGCTCGAGCTGGTGTGTTCCGCCATCGCCGTGGCTCCTGTCGGATGCGGGCCGGTACTGAGGGTCGTCGTGCGCCCGTGGCGCGCACGTGTGTGCCGCGTGAAGGCTATCGCGCACGGGCACCGCCGCCGTCACCACCTGCCTGCGCAGGTCGGTCCGCAGACCTTCACCACTCCAGCGCCCACGGCTTCCCCGTCGACGCGAAGTGCCCGACGTTCACGCACTCGGTCGCCCCGATCCGCATCCGCCGCGCCAGCGGCTGGTGCACGTGCCCGAACAGCGCGTACCGGGGCCTGGTGCGGCGGATGGCGTCCAGCAGCGCCCGGCTGCCCCGCTCGAAACGCCGCGCCACCGTGTCGTAGACCAGCTCCGGCACCTCCGGCGGGATGTGCGTGCACAGCACGTCGACCTCGCCGACGGCCTCGATCTTCGCGGCGTACTCCTCGTCGTCGATCTCGTACGGCGTCCGCATCGGCGTGCGCAGTCCGCCGCCGACGAAGCCGAAGACCCGGCCGCCGATCTCCACCCGTTCCCCGTCGAGCACGGTGGTGCCGGGACCGGCGTACTCGGGCCACAGGGCCGGCATGTCGACGTTGCCGTAGGTGGCGTACGTCGGCGTCGGGAAGGCGGCGAACATCTCGGCGTACTGCCGGCGCACCGCCCCCTCGATCAGCGCCGCCCGGTCGCCGTCGACGCTCGCCCACAGCCGCGCCCCGAACTCCCGTGCCTCGGCGAAGCGCCGGGCGGTGCGCAGCTCGACGATGCGGTCGGCGTTCGCGACGCCGAAGAGGTCGGGGAAGATGCCGCGCGAGTGGTCGGCGTAGTCGAGGAAGAGGACGAGGTCGCCGAGGCAGATCAGGGCGTCGGCGCCGTCGCCGGCCCCGGCCAGATCGCGGGCGTTGCCGTGGACGTCGCTGACCACGTGGACGCGGGTCCTCGTGTTACCGGGCGGTGTGGGTGCCATGACGATCAAGCGTAAGCAGCGCGTGCCTCTTGTGAACAGTGGCGGTCGGACCTGCGGTTACTGGCTGGTCGGTCGGTGTGTCGACTACTGTGCGCGAAGGAAACCCCATCCGTGTGACGCAGCGAACATCTCGCGGGGACCCCCTGTCGGAGAGGCCATACCGGCGGGTAACGTCCGGGCAGTCCAGTCGTGCTCTGGATTTCAACATGTGAATTCCGCATGAGTCGTCCCGAGCGCTTGCCCAGCCTTGGACCGCACCGTCGCATCACACAGTGTCGTGGCGCCGGCGCCCTATGAGGAGCAGCAGTCTTGCGCGAGTTCAGCCTTCCGGCTTTGTACGAGGTCCCTTCGGACGGAAACCTGACCGACATCGTCCGCCGAAACGCCGCGCAGCACCCGGACGTCGCCGTCATCGCCCGCAAGGTGGGCGGCGCCTGGCAGGACGTGACCGCCCGCGACTTCCTCGCCGAGGTGCAGGCCGCCGCCAAGGGCCTCATCGCGTCCGGCGTGCAGCCGGGCGACCGGGTCGGGCTGATGTCCCGTACGCGCTACGAGTGGACGCTGCTGGACTTCGCGATCTGGAGCGCGGGCGCGATCACCGTGCCGGTGTACGAGACCAGCTCGCCCGAGCAGGTGCAGTGGATCCTCAGTGACTCCGGCGCCACCGCGTGCGTCGTGGAGTCCGCCGGGCACGCCGCCTCCGTGGAGTCGGTGCGCGAGCAACTGCCCGCCCTCAAGCACGTCTGGCAGATCGACGCCGGTGCCGTGGAGGAGCTGGGGCGCCTGGGTCAGGACGTGACGGACCAGGCCGTCGAGGAGCGCGGTTCGATCGCCAAGGCCGACGACCCGGCGACCATCGTCTACACCTCCGGCACCACCGGCCGCCCCAAGGGCTGCGTGCTCACCCACCGCAGCTTCTTCGCCGAGTGCGGCAACGTCGTCGAGCGGCTGCGCCCGCTCTTCCGCACCGGTGAGTGCTCGGTGCTCCTCTTCCTCCCGCTCGCCCACGTCTTCGGCCGCCTCGTCCAGGTCGCGCCGATGATCGCGCCGATCAAGCTGGGCTGCGTCCCGGACATCAAGAACCTCACCGACGAACTGGCCGCCTTCCGGCCGACGCTGATCCTCGGTGTGCCGCGCGTCTTCGAGAAGGTCTACAACTCGGCGCGCGCCAAGGCGCAGGCCGACGGCAAGGGCAAGATCTTCGACAAGGCCGCGGACACGGCGATCGCGTACAGCAAGGCGCTGGACACGCCGTCCGGCCCGTCCCTCGGTCTGAAGATCAAGCACAAGGTCTTCGACAAGCTCGTCTACTCCAAGCTCCGCACGGTCCTCGGCGGGCGCGGCGAGTACGCCATCTCCGGCGGCGCCCCGCTCGGCGAGCGGCTCGGCCACTTCTTCCGCGGCATCGGCTTCACGGTCCTGGAGGGCTACGGCCTGACCGAGTCCTGCGCGGCCACCGCCTTCAACCCCTGGGACCGGCAGAAGATCGGCACGGTCGGGCAGCCGCTGCCCGGGTCCGTGGTGCGCATCGCGGACGACGGGGAGGTGCTGCTGCACGGCGAGCACCTGTTCAAGGAGTACTGGAACAACCCGGGCGCGACCGCCGAGGCGCTGGCCGACGGCTGGTTCCACACCGGGGACATCGGCACCCTGGACGAGGACGGCTACCTGCGGATCACCGGCCGCAAGAAGGAGATCATCGTCACCGCGGGCGGCAAGAACGTCGCCCCGGCCGTGATCGAGGACCGCATCCGCGCGCACGCGCTGGTCGCGGAGTGCATGGTGGTCGGCGACGGGCGGCCCTTCGTGGGCGCGCTGGTCACCATCGACGAGGAGTTCCTCGGCCGCTGGTGCGCGGACCACGGGAAGCCGGCCGGCTCGACCGCGGTGTCGCTGCGGGAGGACCCGGATCTGCTCGCGGCGATCCAGGACGCGATCGACGACGGGAACTCGGCCGTCTCCAAGGCGGAGTCGGTGCGCAAGTTCCGGGTGCTGGGGGCGCAGTTCACGGAGGACTCCGGGCACCTGACGCCGTCGCTGAAACTGAAGCGGAGCGTTGTGGCCAAGGATTACGCGGACGAGATCGAGGCGATTTACGCGAAGTAGGGCGCCTGTGGGGTGCCGGGGCGGTTCGTCAGCGAGTGCGGGTTCGTTGTGGCTTGTCGCGCAGTTCCCCGCGCCCCTTCCCGGCATGCCGTTCACCGGCGTTCCGAGGGCGCCCTGCGCTACAGCAGCGCCTTCAGGTGCTCCGCCAGCAGGTCCCAGCGCCACTTCTCCTCCACCCAGGCGCGGCCCCTCTCTCCCATCCTGCGGCGCAACTCCGGGTCGCCCAGGAGCGTGACGATACGGTCGGCGGCCTGGTCGGGGTCGCCGCCCCGCACCACCCACCCCGTCTCGCCGTCGAGCACCGCGTCGGGGGCGCCGCCCGAGTCGCCGGCGACGACGGGCAGGCCGGTCGCGGAGGCCTCCAGGTAGACGATGCCGAGGCCCTCCACGTCGAGCCCGTTCCGGCGGGTGCGGCACGGCATGGCGAAGACGTCGCCGGCGCCGTAGTGGGCGGGCAGCTCGGACCAGGGGACGGCCCCGGTGAAGTGGACCGAGGCGGCGACGCCGGTCTCCTCGGCGAGGCGGCGCAGGTCGTTCTCGTAGGGGCCGCCGCCGACGATCAGCAGGACGGCGTCCGGCTCGGCGGCGAGGATGCGCGGCATCGCCCGGATCAGGGTGTCCTGGCCCTTGCGCGGGACCAGCCGTGAGACGCACACGACGACCGGCCGGTCGGTCAGGCCCAGCCGGGCCCGCACCTCGTCGCCGCCGCTGCCGGGGTGGAAGGTCTTCTCGTCGACGCCGGGCGGCAACTGCACCATCCGCGCGGCCGCCTCGGGCGTGAGCGCACCCGCGATCCGGGAGCGCGTGTACTCGCCGAGGTAGGTGATCGTGTCCGTGGACTCCCCGATCCGGCGCAGCAGCTGCCGGGCGGCGGGCAGCTGGGCCCACCCCGCCTCGTGGCCGTGGGTGGTGGCGGCGATCCGCTCGGCGCCCGCCCTGCGCAGTGCCGGGGCCATCAGGCCGAGGGGCGCCGCCGCCCCGAACCACACCGACGTGCACCCGTGCTCGCGCAGCAGCCGGACGGCCGTACGGGTCGCACCCGGCGTCGGCAGCAGCATCGTCGTGCGGTCGCGTACGACGGTGAAGGGCTGCTCGGCGTCGAAGGCGGCGGTGGCCTCGACGCCCTCGCGGCTCCGCTTCCAGGTGGAGGCGTAGACGACGAGCCGCTCGGGGTCCAGCCGTAGCGCCATGTTGTGCAGGAAGGCCTGGATGCCGCCCGGGCGGGGCGGGAAGTCGTTCGTCACGATCAAGGTCTTGCGCACGCCGCCGACCCTACCGAACCGTCCGGACGGCCCGGGGCCCGGCCGCGTCCTGTGGCACGCGCACAGGTGTCCGGGTCATCATGGCCGCACGGCACGGCACGCGGACGGGCAGGGAGCACGTGGAGACGACGGACGCGAGGCGGTCACCGGTGTGGCCGCTGACGGCCTGGGGCGCCACGCGGCTGGTGCTCCTGCTGTTCGTGCTGAAGGTGTGGGTCTTCCCGGGCCCGGACGTCACCAGCGACGTGTCCGTCATCTACCGGGGCTGGTACGAGGTCCTGCGCACCGGAACGTTTCCGCTGGGCGACGTCACCTGGCAGTACCCGCCCGCCGCGGCCTTCGCGATCCTCTCCCCCGCGCTGCTGCCCTTCCTGGAGTACGCGACGGCCTTCTTCGTCCTGGCCTGCCTGGCGGACCTGGCCGTGCTCGCCCTGCTGTGGCGCGCGGGCCGGGGCTCGGGGCGTTCGCCGCGCGGGGCGTGGGTGTGGGTGGTGGGCGTACCGCTGCTCGGTCCGACGGTGTACGCCCGCTACGACGTGATGGTCACCGCCGTCGCGGTGGCGGCGCTGCTGGCGGCGGGCCGGCATCCGCGGGTGGCGGGGGCCCTGGTGGGTCTGGGGGCGCTGCTGAAGGTGTGGCCGGCGCTGGTGCTCCTCGGGATGCGCGGTCGCGCCCCGTGGGCCGCCGCGGCGCTGGGCGTGGCCGGACTGGCGGGGCTGTTCGCCGTGACGATGCCCGGGGCGTTCGCGTTCCTGACGTTCCAGCGGGAGCGGGGCACCGAGGTGGAGTCGCTGGGCGCGCTGGTCTTCCACGTGGCCCGGCACTTCGGCTGGGACGGCGAGGTGCTGCTCAACTACGGCTCGGTCGAGTTCCTGGGCCCCCACGTGGGCACGGTGAGCACGGTGGCGCTGGCGCTGACCGCCCTCGCGTTCGCGTGGCTGCTGCTGTGGCGGCTCGCGGCCTCGCGGTTCGCGACGCACACGGCGGCGGACGCGGCGTTCACGGCGGTGCTGATGTTCACGGTCACGAGCCGGGTGATCAGCCCGCAGTATCTGGTGTGGCTGGTCGGCCTGGCGGCGGTCTGCGGGTGCTTCCGGGCGAGCCGGATGCGCGTGCCGGCCGCCCTGGTACTGGTGGCGAGCCTGGTGACGGTGCTGGAGTTCCCGCTGTACTTCGCGCAGGTCGTCGCGAGCGACCCGTTCGGCGTCGCGCTGCTCTTCGTCCGCAACGGCCTGCTGGTGGCCGCGGCACTGGTCGCGGCCCGCGTCCTGTGGCGGGACGCGGTGCCGCGCGGACGGGCCGAGGCGAAGGGCCGGCTCAGCCGAACTCCGTCCGCAGATACTCCCGCCACCGCGCCGTGAACTCCTCCGGCGTGATCCCGAGCACCCCGTTCATCGCGTCCTCCACCGCGCCCGCCCGCTCGTCGTGCGCGCCCACCGCGCGGTAGAAGGCGTCCAGCCGTTCCTCGCCCCACCGGTCGGCGATCATCAGACAGGCCAGCCAACCGCCCTCGTAGGCGCGGGCCAGCTGGTCCGCGTCGGCGGTGAACCCGAAGTCCTCGTCGGTCGGCAGGTCCGCGGGCGTCCGGCCCTCGGACACCGCGCGGGCCAGTTCGGGGGCGGCCTGGGCGGGGGTGCGGCCGCTGTCCCGGTAGCCGACCCAGTCGGCGTAGCCCTCGGAGAGCCACAGCGGGGTGGCGGCGGTGGTGTCGGCGCGGGTGGCGACGTGGGTGGTCTCGTGGGTGAGGACGACCTGTTTGCCGAGGGTGCCGAGGAGGCCGTACGCGTCGGGGTTGACGATGATCCGGTCGGCGGGGGCGTGCTCCCGCCCGCCGGTCTCGCCGGTGGTGACCGCCGCGATGCCCCGGTACGAGGACGCGGGCGAGCCGAGCAGGCCCGCCATCGCCTCCAGCGGCTTCGGGACCAGGACGACGACCCGCCGGGCCCAGTCCCGCTCCCAGGCGTCCGACACGGCCGGCACCGCCCGGTCGGCCAGGTCCGCGAAGCCGCGCAGCGCCTCGCTGGACTGTCCCACGCCCAGCACGAGGCTGTGGGTGCCCCGGACGACCCTGACGTCGCCCTGGTCCCACGGCTGCTGGCCGGACTTCTCGGCGGGCCGGTCGGAGTCGACGGACCACCGGCCGTCCGCGCCGTCCCGGCTCAGCCGCAGGGTGCGCCGGGTGGTGACGGGTCCCTGGTCGTAGCCGTCGATCCGGTAGCGCAGCTCGACGTCGGCGGTGGCGGTGTCACCGGCGCGGTCCACGTCGGTGACGCGGTACGACCAGGCGGCGAGCGGCACCGCGTCGAGGTGGTCGAAGGAGGCCGCGGCGCCGGTGCGGGCGTAGGCGGAGCGGTCGTGGCCGAGGACTGCGGCGGCCCGCCGGTCCAGCACCCCCTGGACCTCGGTGCGGACCGGGTCCGCGGTGGTGGTCCGGCCGCCGCAGGCCACGAGGGACACGAGCAGCAGGCACAGCGCCACCACCGAGGAACCCGACACCCGCCTTCGACCAGCCACCTTCCCGATCGTACGGGCGTCGGGCCGCGGGAGTCAGGGGACGGGAGAACCGGAAGGGCCGCCCCCGCCCGGCGCCCCGGGCCGACGCCCCCGCCGCGATGCGCACCCGGCCCCGGTCGCGGCGCCGTCGTCCCGGCCGCGGCCCCGCCGGCAGGCACCCGCCCGCATCAGACGCGGGTCACCGACGAGACCGGCATCATGCCCACCGGGTCGTAGCGGACGGGGGCGCCGGGGTAGGGCGCGTGGATGACCTGGCCGTTGCCGACGTACATGCCGATGTGGCTGGCGTCGTCCCGGTAGGCGACGAGGTCGCCGGGGCGGGCCTCGGACAGGGAGACGCGCTGTCCGGCCCCGGACTGCGCCTGCGAGGTGCGCGGCAGGCCGACGCCGGCCTGGGCGTACGACCACTGGGTCAGGCCGGAGCAGTCGAAGCCGCTCGGGCCGTTGGCTCCCCAGACGTACGGCTTGCCGAGGGCGGAGCGGGCGGCGGCCACGGCGGCGGCCGCGCGGCCCGAGGCGGGGGCGGTGCCGCCGGGGGCGGTCAGGTCGGTGCGGCCGGAGCGGGAGCCGCGGTCGTGGGCGGCGCGCTCCTCGTCCGGGAGGGAGTTGAGCAGCCTGCGGGCCTCGGCGAGTTTGCGCTCCACCGTCTTCTTGTGGGCGGCCACGGCCTTGCGGCCCTTCTCCAGCTCGGCGAGCTTGCGTCCGGCCTCGGCGCGGTCCTGGGCGAGGTCGCGCATGGCCTCCTGGAGCTCCTTGAGCTGACCGGCCTGGTGCGTGGTGACCCGGTCGAGCGCGGAGGCCTTGTCCAGGTAGTCGTCCGGCTCGGCGGAGAGCAGCAGCGCCAGCGACGGGTCGATGCCGCCGGAGCGGTACTGGGCGCCGGCCAGCGAACCGAGCGCGTCCCGCATGGAGTTGATCCGCGCCTGCTGCCGGGCGATCGCGTCCTGGGCCGTGCTGACCTCCTTGCGCAGGGCGTCGGTGCGCGCGTCGGCCTTGTTGTACGCCTCGGTCGCCCGCTCCGCCTCCGTGTGGAGCCGGTCCACCTCCGCCCGCCGGTCGTCCTGCGGGGCGGCCGTGGCCGGTACGGCGCCCAGGAGCGCGGCGGCGACGGAGATCAGGCCGACGGCGGCGGTGGACCCGCGGTCGAACCCGGTTGGTGCAAGGCGGCGATGGGACCCCACGGGAAGCCGCACTCCTTCCGCTGGCGGACAGGGAAACGCGGCAGACAGTAACCCCGCGGCGGGGCACCCACCAACGACCTCGGAGGAGCGCACAACGCGCGACCCCGCCGCTGACGCAGGTCACCGGCGGGGCGGGAGTCCCGAGGGCCTGCCACGATTCGCCCGAACGGGCGGCACGGCGAGGCGGCCTCGAGGGTTGTACGGGGCGGCGGGAGGGGCTGGGGTCAGACCCGGACGCCGAACATGAACGGACCGCCGATGGTGCTCATCGACTCGTAGCGGACGACCGTTCCGGTGCGCGGCGCGTGCAGGACCTGGCCGTTGCCGGCGTAGAGGCCGACGTGGTGCAGGTCGTTGAAGAAGAAGACGAGGTCGCCGACCTGGAGCTGGCTCATCGAGGAGATGCGCGTGCCCGCGCCGGTCTGCGCCTCGGAGGTGCGCGGGATGCCGACGCCGGCCTGGGCGTAGGCCCAGGAGGTCAGGCCCGAGCAGTCGAAGGAGGACGGCCCGGTGGCGCCGTAGACGTAGGGCGTGCCGAGCTTGCTCTGGGCGGCGGCGAAGGCGGCGGCGGCCCGGCCGGAGGCGGGGGTGCCGGTGCCGGTGAGGACCTGGCGCTCGCTGCTGCGGGTGGCGCGCTGCTCGTCGGCCTGGAGGGCGGCCTTCTCCTGCGCGGTGAGCGAGTTGAGCAGCTTCTGCGCGGAGGAGAGCTTGCCCTGGACTTCCTTCTTCTTCTTGCCCAGCTCGGTCCGGGTGGCGGAGAGGTCCTTGAGCTTCTCGGACGCCTCGGCTCGCTGCTGGGCGAGGTCGCGCTGCTTCTCCTGGACCTTCTTCAGCGTCTCGACCTGCTGGCCGCTGAGCTGGTCGAGGGTGGAGGCCTTGTCCAGGTAGTTGTCCGGGTCGGCGGACAGGAACAGCTGGAGGGACGGGTCTATCCCGCCGGAGCGGTACTGGGAGCTGGCCATCGAACCGAGGCCGTCGCGCAGCTCGTTGAGCTCCTCCTGGCCGCGGGCGACGTTGTCCTGGATGGTGGAGATCTCCTTCTGGAGCTTCTCCTGCTTCTCCTTGGCCCCGTTGTACTTCTCGGTGGCCTGCTCCGCCTCCTGGTAGAGCTTGTCGACCTTGGCCTTGACCTCGTCCTTGCTCGGCTTCTCGCTCGGCGCGGCGTTGGCGGCCTGGGAACTGAGAGCGACAGCGGCGGCAGCGGCGGTGGTGAGCACGGTCACGCGCGTGCGGCTCGGCTGCTTGGGACGACGGTGGGACGCCACGGAGACGAGCTCCTTCTTGAGAGGGATCACCCGTGCGAGGGTTCGAGGGCTGACCCTAGTGACCCACTCGTGATCAGTTCAAATCCTCCGCCCGAAAAACCCCGTTACTCACCGCGTTCTTTGCCACAACTCACCTGCTGTGACGCCCTCTTGACGCTACGTTGCGTGACGGTTCCGTCAATACGGGCATACAACTCCGACGTTATGGTTGGCACGAAAGTGGAGCAGGGGGTCAGGAAAGCCGCTTGAGGAGCACCGCGGACGCCACCGGGCGTGCGCCGGCGCGCGCGACGCCGTCGGCGACCTCGCGGTCGGTGGAGACCACGATGACCGGCCGTCCCGGCGGCTCGGCCCGCACCAGTTGGCGGATCAGCTCGTCGGCGGTGACGCCGGGCTTGGAGAACAGCACCCGGACCCCGCGCGGCGGCGCGAGCAGCACCGGCGCCGCCAGTTCGGCCCCGTCGAAGACGCAGGTGGTCTCCGCGCCGGTCTGGGCGGCGAGCTGGGAGAGCTGGCCGAGCAGCCGCAGCCGCTGCTTCTCCAGCGGCATCTGCGGATAGCCGGTCTTGGTGACGTTGTAGCCGTCGACGACGAGGTGGGCCTGGGGCAGCGCGAGCAACTGGTCGAGGACGGCGGGGTCGTGTTCGGACAGGGCGCGGTTGGCGATGTCCTTCGGCGTCATGCGGCCGGGCTCGACCGCGTCCACCGTCTCGGCGGGCCGCACGGACACCGGCGGCAGGGCCAGCTCCCGGCGCAGCCCCTGCGTGGCGTCCAGCAGGGTGTCCAGGAGCAGCCGTACGCGCATGTCCTCGACGCTGCGCCCCTCGCGGGCCGCCTTGCGGGTGGCCTCCAGGGCCGCCTCGGCCTCGGTGAGCCGGGCCTTGAGCCGCCGGGTCTCGCTCTCGGCGGCGGAGACCTGGGCGTGCCCCTCGGCGCGTACGGCGTCGATCTCGGCCTGGACCTTGCGCAGCGCCGCCTCGCCGCGCTTGACGTCGCTGAGGGCGGAGCGCAGCTTGCGGTGCAGCGATTCGGCCTCCCGCTTCGACGCGTCCAGCTCGGCGCGCAGCCGCTCGGTCTCGGCCCTGGTGTGCTCGCGGGCGCGGGCCAGCTCCTCGTGCAGCCGCTCCAGCTCCGCGCGGCTCTCCTCGTCGGCGCGCTCGGCGTCCGCGCGCTGCGCCTCCTCGCCGGCGGCGGTCACCAGCTTCACCCAGCCGTGCGGCCGCAGCACGTAGGCCGCCGCCGCGACGTCCAGCGGGTCGGCGGCCGGGGGCGGGGAGCCGGCGTCCAGGGCCCCGGCCAGTTCCGGCTGGGCGTCGCGGAACTTCTCGCCGATGCGCTGGCGGAACAGCGTGTCGGTCTCGACGGCGGCGGCCATGGCGTTGCCGGCGAACTTGGCCCTGCGGTTCGGGGTGAACCTGGCGTACTGTCTCAGCTGTGCCGGCAGTTCGCCGGGCGTGAGACCGCCGAAGCCGTCGGAGACGATCTGCACGACCCTGCGGCGCACGCCGTCGGGCAGCGGCCGGTCGAGCACCTCGGCGGCGCCGTCGCCCGGCCCACCGCCCTGTGTCTCCACCATCCGTCACCCCAATGTCTCCGCGTGATCCCGGACGGGATCACCTCGTGCGGGGCCGCTCCCGTGATCAGGAGGCGGCACCCGGCCTGTCGACGAGTTCCACCTGGTCCACGGCGTTGCACCAGCGGCACCGCACCGACTCGATGGTCTCACTGAGCACCTCGCGCTCCTCGACCTTCGGCTCGCCGGCCAGATCGAGGTGCACGTACTCGACGACCTTCGAGGCCCGGGTGACGTCGAAGCGGGTGAGGTTGCCGCAGAGCATGCAGCGCCACCGCGTCGTCTCGGTCGGCAGGGGAACCGTCATCGTGGCTGTTCGCTCTCTTCCAGTGTCGGTGACGCGCCGGGCTCCCCCGGTGCGTGTGGCTCGTAACCCTACGGCCTGGCGGGTACCCGACGCCCGCGTGTCCACGGCGGCGAGGCGACCTGGGTGGTTGCGTCCCGTTACGTCATGCTCTGTATCCATGATCCGCAACTGGAGCACGTCGGTCCGCAGAAGGGTCGCAGCGGTCAGGGCACTCGGCCCGGCCCGCACCGCCCGGGGCCGGGCCGCGCCCGTGACGTACACGCTGATCACCCTGTGCTGCCTGCTGTTCCTGATCAGTCCGGCGGCCGGCCTGAATCCGGTGTACGGCACCGGGGAGGAGCTGCTCGCCGCCCAGCGGGCGTACTTCCGACGGTGGGGCGTGATCCCCGCAGAACTGTTCGAGGACTCCCCGGGTTCGGCCCTCACGCCCGCCACGGCGCTGTTCGTGCACGGCAGCTGGGTGCACCTGCTGGGCAACATGCTCTTCCTGTACGTCTTCGGCGCGATGACCGAGGAACGGATGGGCCGACTCCAGTTCGCCCTGTTCTACCTCGGGTGCGGCTACCTGGCCCTGCTCGGCTACGCGGGCGCCAACGCCCACTCCCAGCAGTCCCTGGTCGGCGCCTCCGGGGCGATCTCCGCGGTCCTCGGCGCGTTCCTCTTCCTCTTCCCGCGCGCCCGGGTGACCAGCCTCCTGCCCTTCCTCTTCTTCCTGCCGCTGCGCTTCCCCGCCTGGGTCGTGCTGCCGTTCTGGGTGGCCCTGCAGTGGACGGCGGCGGGGCGGGCGGGCGACGGGCCGGGGGTGGCGTACCTCGCGCACCTGGTGGGCTTCGGGCTGGGCTTCGTCTTCGCCTGGGTGCGGTTCGGGCGTACGACTAGAGTGAAGAGCGTTCCAGTGGCGGCGCCCGAGGGAGAGAACCAGCCGTGATCAGCGCGATCGTCCTCATCAAGACCAGCGTGGACCGCATCCCCGAGATCGCGGAGCGGATCGCCGCGCTGGAGAACGTCAGCGAGGTCTTCTCCGTCACCGGCACCTACGACCTGATCGCGATGGTGCGGGTGAGCCGGCACGAGGACCTGGCCGAGGTCATCCCCGGCCGGATCAGCAAGATCCCGGGCGTGGAGGGCACGGACACGCACGTGGCGTTCCGGACGTACTCGCAGCACGACCTGGAGGCGGCCTTCGCCATCGGGCTGGACAACTGATCCCGGCGCCCGGCCCGCGCGCCCGATGAAGAGTTCTTCATCCCGGGCTCATCCGGAGAGCCGGGTACCGGGCGCAGTATCAGGGGCATGGTCTTCTCACGCCGGATGGCGGCCCTGGCGGCCGTCGTCCTGATCCCGCTCGGCATCGCCGCGACGAGCTTCGCCCTCACCGACAGCCCCCAGGAACCCAAGGTCCCGTCCAAGGTGGAGCTGGAGAGCGGCTCCCCCACCCCGACGCCCACCTCCTCCTCACCCGAGCCGACGCCCAGCGACCAGGTGGTGACCCGGCCGCCGGTGACCGACAGCCCTCCGGATGACGACGATGACGACGACCGAGGCCAGGGAACCGGGGACGACTCCGGCGCCGAAGGATCCGCCGACGACGGACCCGGCGACGACGGCTGACCGTGAGCGCCGCCGGATCTCGGCCCGCGTCCGCATCCTGCTCTGGCTGCTGCTCGTGATGGCGGTCGCCCTCGCCTCGGTGGCCACGACCACCCGCTCGATCCTGCTGCACGACACCGACCAGCGGATCAACGGGCTGCTCGCGCAGGAGGCCGGGGAGTTCGCCAACTTCGAGGAGCAGGGCTTCGACCCGGAGACCGGCCTGCCGTTCACCGACCCGGAACGGCTGCTGAAGGTCTTCCTGCAACGGCAGTACGCCGACCTGGACGAGGAACTGCTCGGCCTGGTGGGCAACGTGGGCGACCGACCGACCAAGTTCGTGCAGCAGCGCGAGATCCCGGTCGCCCTGCCCCTGCACGAGGACGGCGACGCCCTGCGCACCATCTACGCCTCGCCCGACTCCACCGGCACCCTGCACCGGCCCGAGGGCGAGGTCCGCTGGGCCAAGGTCACCGTCGCCCGGTACGGCGGCGAACCGGCGGCGGCGTTCGTGGTCGCCTTCCACCCGGGGCGCGAACAGGAGCGGGCCGACGAGGTGTTCCGCGTCCTGCTCGCCATCTCCGGCGTCGCCCTGCTGATGACGACGGGCATCGCCTGGGTGGTCGCGGGCCGCATCCTCAAGCCGGTGCGGCTGGTGCGCACGACGGCCGCGCAGCTCACCGAGCAGGACCTGACCCGGCGCATCCCGGTGCACGGCAACGACGACGTGGCCGCGCTCGCCGAGACGTTCAACGCCATGCTCGACCGGCTGGAGCGCGCCTTCGCCGCCCAGCGCCGGTTCGTCGACGACGCGGGCCACGAGCTGCGCACCCCGATCACCATCGTGCGCGGCCACCTGGAACTGATGGGCGACGACCCGGCGGAGCGGGAGGAGACCGTCCGCCTGGTCACCGACGAACTGGACCGGATGAGCCGCATCGTCGAGGACCTGCTGCTGCTCGCCAAGACCGAGCGCCCCGACTTCGTCACCCCCGAGCCCGTGCAGCTCGCCGAACTCACCGCCGACGTCTACGTCAAGGCCCGCACCCTCGGCGACCGCGACTGGGTACTGGACCAGGTCGCCGACCGCGAGGTGCGGCTGGACCCCCAGCGGATCACGCAGGCCATGGTGCAGCTCGCGCAGAACGCCGTGCAGCACACCACCGCCGGCCAGACCATCCGCATCGGCTCCCGCGCCGACGGCGCCCGCGTCGAGCTGTACGTCGCCGACTCCGGCCCCGGCGTGCAGGCGCAGGACGCCGAGGTCATCTTCGAGCGCTTCCGGCGCGGCACGGCCCGGCGCGGGGTGCGCGGGACCGGCGCCGGTCTCGGGCTGTCGATCGTGAAGGCGATCGCGGAGGGCCACGGCGGGCGGGTCGGCCTGCGCACCACCGAGGGTGGCGGCGCCACCTTCGTACTGACACTTGATTCCGACTGATCGCGGAAGAGGCACGCCCATGAACCGCATCCTCATCGTCGAGGACGAGGAGCGCATCGCCTCCTTCGTCGAGAAGGGCCTGCGCGCCAACGGCTTCACCACCACCGCCGTCGCCGACGGCGACGCCGCCTACGAGTACGCCCTCACCGGCGGCTTCGACCTGGTCGTCCTGGACATCGGGCTGCCCGGCCGGGACGGCTTCACGGTCCTGCGCGAGCTGCGCGAGTCCCGGGTGACGACCCCGGTGATCGTGCTGACCGCCAGGGACTCCGTACGGGACACGGTGGCCGGCCTGGAGGGCGGCGCCGACGACTGGATGACCAAACCGTTCCGCTTCGAGGAACTGCTCGCCCGGGTACGGCTCAGGCTGCGTACGGCGGCCAGGGCGCCCGAGGTGACGGTGCTGAAGTCGGGGGCGCTCAGCCTGGACCTGCGCACCCGCCGGGCCCGCGCCGGGGAGCGCACCGTCGACCTGACGGCCCGTGAGTTCGTGCTGCTCGAACTGTTCCTGCGCCACCCGGGGCAGGTACTGTCCCGCGAGCAGATCCTGTCGCACGTGTGGGGCTACGACTTCGACCCCGGCTCCAACATCGTGGACGTGTACGTGCGGGCGCTGCGCAAGAAGCTCGGGGCGCAGCAGGTCGAGACGGTGCGCGGGATGGGGTACCGGCTGCCTGCCTGGTGAAGTTTCCTTCATGTGACGCTCATCGATGGCTCACCGCCCCCGTGAATCCTCGATGACGTGACGTTGAACCTCCGCCTCGCGGCGGCCCTCTGCGTGGCCCTGTCCCTGTGCGCACTGCTGGCGGTGCCCGGCAACTTCCCGGCCCTCGGCGGCGACGCGCGCCTCACCCTCGCCGTGTTCGCGCTGGCGACCTGTGCCTGGATCGGTACGCCGATCGACGACACGTACATCGCGCTGGGCGCCGGACTCGCGCTGACCGCGACCGGCGTGATCAGCAGCGACACCCTCTTCGGCACCCTCGGTGACGACACGGTGTGGCTGCTGATCTGCGCCTTCGTGCTGGCCGCGGCGGTGGCGCGGACCGGGCTCGCCGGGCGGGCGGCGGCGTTCCTGGTCGGCGGGGCGCGCAGCGTACGGCAGTTGGTGCACCTGACGACGGCCGCGCTGGTCGTCACCGCGTTCGCGGTGCCGGCGACGTCGGGGCGGGCGGCGCTCGCGCTGCCGGTGTTCCTCGCCCTCGCCAAGGCCCTCGCGGACCGCAAGCGGCTGGTGGTGATGCTGGCGCTGCTGTTCCCGACGGTGATCCTGCTGTCGGCGGTGGCGACGCTGATCGGCGCGGGCGCCCACCTGATCACCGTGTCGGTGCTGTGGGAGGCGACCGGGGACCGGATCGGCTTCACCCAGTGGCTGCTGCTCGGGCTGCCGCTGGCGGTGGCCTCGTCGCACCTGGCCGCCGAGACGGTCCTGTTGACGACCACTCGGCGGGCGGACCGCAGGGGCCCGGTGCACATCACCGCCGAGGAGATACAGCGGCACAGCGAGGACCCGGTCACCGGCCCCTGGACCCAGGCGGAGAAGCGCTGCGCCCTGCTGCTGGCCACGGTGGTGGCCCTCTGGTGCAGTGAGCCGCTGCACCACGTCCCGCCCGCGGTGGTGGCGCTGATCGGCGCGGTCGTCGCCTCCTCCCCCGCGCTGGGCACCGTACGCCTCAAGGACGCGCTCAAGACCGTGCCGTGGTCGCTGCTGCTGTTCATGGCGGCGACCATGGCGATGGGCGTGGCGCTCGCCGACTCCGGTGCGGCGAGGTGGCTGGTGTCCGGGCTGCCCGCGGACGTCACGCCGGCCGTCTTCCTCGGCGTCGTGGTCGCGGTGAGCACGGCGGCCCACCTGGTCCTCCAGTCCCGCTCGGCCCGCTCCTCGGTCCTGGTGCCGCTGGTGATCGCCGCGGCCGTGGGCGCGGGGGTCAACCCGGTCGCCGCCGCGCTCGCGTCCACGGCGGCGGCCGGTTTCTGTCACACGCTCCCGGCCTCCGCCAAGCCGGTCACGCTCTTCTCCGACATCCCCGGCACCCCCACCTACACCCCGCGCGACCTGCTGCGGCTGTCCGCCGTCCTGGCACCGCTGACCGCCGCGCTCGTGCTGTTCTTCGCCGCCGCCGTCTGGCCGCTGCTCGGCGTACCCGTGACCCGTTGAAGGAGCCCGCCATGTCTTCCGTGCCCTCGATGCCCTCCCTGCTCAACCGGGTCGCCGTGGCCCCCAGCGGCTTCAAGGAGTCCCTGTCCGCCCAGGCCGCCGCCGACGCCATCGCGGCGGGCGTCCGCCGGGTCCTGCCGGACGCCGAGATCGACCGCATCCCGCTGGTGGACGGCGGCGAGGGCACCGCCACCGCGCTGGCCGCCGCGACGGGCGGGCGGCTGGTCGCGCTGGCCGCCACCGGCCCGGTCGGCGAACCCGTCGGCACCCACTTCGCACTGCTCGGCGGCCGGGACACGGCGGTGGTGGAGATGGCCGCCGTCGCGGGGCTGTCCCTGGTCCCCCGCGCCCTGCGCGACCCGGGCGCCACGACCACGTACGGCGTCGGCGAACTGATCCGGGCCGCGCTCGACACCGGGGTACGGCGCGTCCTGGTCGGCTGCGGGGACTCGGGTACGTCCGACGGGGGCGCGGGCGCGCTCCAGGCGCTCGGGGCGCGGCTGCTCGACGCGGACGGCTTCGAACTCCCGCACGGCGGACGCGAGCTGATCCGCCTCGCCCGCATCGATCCGTCCGGCCTCGACCCGCGCCTGAAGGACACCGAACTGCTGGTCGCCTGCAACCCCTTCAACGTGCTGTGCGGTCAGCGGGGCGTGGCCCGGGTGTTCGGCCCGCAGAAGGGGGCGACGCCCGCGCAGGTCGAGGAGTTGTCGGAGGGGCTGGAGAACTGGGCGCGGGTCCTCACCCGCGACCTCGCGGCCGTCGGCGTCGACCTGCGCACGGGCCCCGGCACCGGCGCCTCCGGCGGGCTGGGCGCGGGTCTGGCCGCCGTCGGAGCCCGGCTGCTGCCCCGCTTCGACGTCCTCCTCGATCACCTGGACCTGGACGCCCGGCTGGCCCGCGCCGACCTCGTGCTCACCGCCGAGGGCGCCCTGGACCACCAGACGCCCCGCGGCAAGGTCCCGGCCGAGGTCGCCCGGCGTGCCAAGCTGCACGGCCGTCCCGTCCTCGCGCTGGCCGGCACGCTCGGCGAGGGCGCGCACGAGGTGCCCGGGGTGGACGCCTTCCACGGCATCATGCCGGCGCCGATGGCACTGGCGGACGCGCTGGTGCGGGCGGCCGAACTCCTCACGGACGCCACCGAGCGGGCGCTGCGGATGATCCTGCTCGGCTCGCGACTGCCGGGCCGGGCGGCTCAGACGGTGGAGGTGTCGGCGGCGGCGGACGTGTCGGGCACGCAACGCCCGTCCTCGGTGCGGTAGTTCCACCGGGCGCCGTCGCGCACCAGCTCCTTGACGGCGTCCACGAACCGCTCGACGTGCTCGTCCGGGGTGCCGGCGCCGAAGCTGACGCGGATGGCGTTGAGGGACTTCTCGCCGGGCGCCGCCTCCAGAGCGCCGCATTCGCCCTGCGTCTCGGGGTCGCTGCCGAGCAGGGTGCGCACCAGCGGGTGGGCGCAGAAGAGGCCGTCGCGCACTCCGATGCCGTACTCGGCGGAGAGCGCGGCGGCGAAGTGGGAGCTGTTCCAGCCGTCGACGACGAAGGAGAGCACCCCGACCCGGGGAGCGTCGTCACCGAAGAGGGACAGGACCCGCACCTCGGGCACCTCGGCGAGCCCCTCCCGCACCTTCCCGATCAGGTACTCCTCGCGGGCGACCAGCGTGTCGAACCCGGCCTCGGTGAGCGCCTTGCAGGCGGAGGCGATCGCGTAGGCGCCGATGACGTTGGGCGAGCCGGCCTCGTGCCGGGCGGCGCTGTCGTGCCACTGGACGTCCACGCCACCGTCCGCGCGCCGGGAGACGCTGCGGCTGGCGCCGCCGCCCGCGAGGTAGGGCTCGGCCGCGCGCAGCCAGTCGGCCCGCCCGGCCAGCACGCCGGAGCCGAAGGGGGCGTAGAGCTTGTGCCCGGAGAAGGCGACCCAGTCCACGTCCAGGTCGGTCACCGAGACGGGGTGGTGCGGGGCGAGCTGGGCGGCGTCCAGCACGATCCGGGCGCCGTGCGCGTGCGCGGCGGCGGCCAGTTCCCGCACCGGCCACAGCTCGCCGGTGACGTTGGAGGCGCCGGTGACGCAGACCAGGGCGGGCCCGTACGGCTCGCGGGCGGCGAGGGCGCGCTCCAGGGTCTCGACGGCCTGGGCGGGGGTGCGCGGGGCGTCGAGGTAGGTCACGTCCGCGTCGCGCCAGGGGAGCAGCGAGGCGTGGTGCTCGGTCTCGAACACGAAGACCCGGCAGCCGGCCGGCAGCGCGGCGGCGAGCAGGTTCAGGGAGTCGGTGGTGGACCGGGTGAAGACCACCTGGTCGCCGTCCCGGCAGTCCAGGAACTCGGCGACGGTCCTGCGGGAGTTCTCGAAGAGGTCGGTCGACAGCTGCGACAGGTACCCGGCCCCGCGGTGCACGCTGCCGTAGTAAGGGGCGTAGGCCGCCACGTCGTCCCAGACCCGCTGGAGCGCGGGCGCGCTGGCGGCGTAGTCGAGCGCGGCGTAGGTGACCTCGCCGCCGGTGACGAGCGGGACGGTGACGTCCCGGCCGAGAACGGGCAGCGGGGTGGCGACAGCGGTGGGCACGGACATGGCGGACTCCCGTGAAAGAGCAGCGCGAAGAAGGACGCTGTGAAAGAGGAAAAGGGGTGTGCGGAGGCGGGGCTCTGCGGCCCTATCGCATTCGCTGGTTCACGGAAGACTCCCTCGGACGACCCAGGACCCCTGGTTTCGCGAGGGGTCCGCGCTTGCCGTGGACCTTGCTGTCCACGGCCTGGTCTTCACCCGGGGCACCCCGCCACGGACGGAGGGTTGCCGGACAGTCGGCCGGGGCCTCATGACTGTCACTCATGACCTGTCGAAAAACCTATGGGAAGTGATCGGCGCCCCGCAACCCGAGTCCGGATCGCGGGACGCACGTCACACGAGAGGGTGGGCTACGCGTTGCTCGCCGCGACCCAGCGCTCCAGGACCCGCCCGGCGGCGCCCGAGTCGATCGACTCGGCGGCCCGGTCCATGCCGGCCCGGATCTGTTCGGTCAGCGGCCCGTCGCCGGGCTCCAGGGCGACCAGGGCCGCCGCGGAGTTCAGCAGCACCGCGTCCCGCACCGGGCCCCTCTCGCCGGCCAGCAGGCGGCGGGCGACGTCGGCGTTGTAGGAGGCGTCGGCACCGCGCAGGGCCTCGACCGGCACCAGTTCGAGACCGACGTCCCGCGGGTCGAAGGCCTGCTCGGTCACCCGGCCGTCCCGCACGATCCAGACGCGGGAGGTGGACGTCGTGGTCAGCTCGTCGAGGCCGTCGTCGCCGCGGAAGACCAGGGAGGAGTGCCCGCGCTCGGCGAAGACACCGGCGATGATCGGCGCCATCCGGGCGTGCGCGACCCCGATCGCCTGGGCCTTGACGCCCGCCGGGTTGGTCAGCGGACCCAGGAAGTTGAACACCGTGCGGATGCCCAGCTGGCCGCGCGCCGCCGCCACGTGGCGCAGCGCCGGGTGGAACTTCACCGCGAAGCAGAAGGTGATGCCGGCCTCCTCGGCGACCTCCGCCACCCGCTTCGGCGTCAGCTCCAGATTGACGCCCAGCTTCTCCAGGACGTCGGAGGCCCCGGACGCCGAGGAGGCGGCCCGGTTGCCGTGCTTGACGACCTTGGCGCCGGTGCCGGCCACCACGATCGCCGACATGGTGGAGATGTTGACCGTCTTGGCGCCGTCGCCGCCGGTGCCGACGATGTCGACCGTCTCCCCCGGCACCTCGATGACGTTGGCGTGCGCGTACATGGTGCGGACGAGACCGGAGATCTCCTCGACGGTCTCGCCCTTGAACCTGAGGCCGACCGCGAAGCCGGCGATCTGCGCGTCGGTCGCCTCGCCGCGCATGATCACGTCCAGTGCCCAGGCGGTCTCGTCGGCGGTCAGGTCACGGCCGTCCGCCAGTCCGTTCAGCAGGGCGGGCCAGGAGCGGCCCGCCGCGGTGTCGCCTCCAGCGGGGGTCAAAGCGCTCATGAGCCGCTCCTGAATCGTGTGCATGACGGTGAGAAGGTGTGCTCCCACCCTATCCAGCCCCGGGCACGGCGAAGGGCCCCGTCCGCGGAACGGACGGGGCCCTTCGACCGTGGTGTGGCGACGCTGGAGGGTCAGTGGTGGCCGTGGCCGCTCGTGATCTCCTTGTACTCCTCGACGGTCGGCTTCGGAATCTGCGACTCCGGGCCGTAGTACGACTTGCTGAGCTTGGCGCGCAGCTTGTCCGTGCGCTTCACCTTGCGCTGGACGCCGTTCTCGTCGACCGTCGGGCCGATCTCGGCCGGCTTGTACTGCTCGTGCGCCGTGAGCGTGTGCAGCTGCTCCTGGCTGAGCGGCTCGTGCACCTCGATGAACTCACCGTGCGGCAGGCGCTTGATGATGCCGGACTCGCGTCCGTGCAGCACCTTCTCCTTGTCCCGGCGCTGGAGGCCGAGGCAGATCCGCTTGGTGACCACGAAGGCGATGACCGGGCCGACGAAGAACCCGATGCGCACGAACCAGGTGACCGCGTTGATCGACAGGTGGAAGTGCGTGGCGACGATGTCGTTGCCACCACCGATCAGCATGATCATGTACGCGGTGACCCAGGCGACACCGAAGGCCGTACGGGTCGGGGCGTTGCGCGGCCGGTCCAGGATGTGGTGCTCGCGCTTGTCCCCGGTCACCCACGACTCGATGAACGGGTAGAGGGCGATGACCGCCAGGAACACACCGAAGATCACCAGCGGGACGAACACACCGAGGACCAGTGTGTGACCCCAGAAGTTGATCTCCCAGCCCGGCATGGCGCGGACCAGACCCTCGGCGAAGCCCATGTACCAGTCGGGCTGGGCGCCCGTGGACACCTGGTCCGGCCGGTAGGGGCCGATGCTCCAGATCGGGTTGACCGAGGCGATGCCGGCGATGGCCGCGATGACACCGAAGACCAGGAAGAAGAAGCCTCCGGCCTTGGCCATGTACACCGGCAGCAGCGGCATGCCGACGACGTTCTTGTTGGTCTTGCCGGGACCCGCGAACTGCGTGTGCTTGTGGTAGAAGACCAGGATCAGGTGGCCGACCACGAGACCGAGCATGATGCCCGGCAGCAGCAGGATGTGGATCGAGTAGAACCGGGCGACGAAGTCGGTCCCGGGGAACTCCCCGCCGAACAGGAACATCGAGATGTACGTGCCGACGATCGGCACGGACAGGATCGCGCCCTGGGTGAAGCGGACACCGGTGCCGGAGAGCAGGTCGTCCGGGAGCGAGTAACCGGTGAAGCCGGTGAACATGCCGAGGACGAACAGCAGGAAGCCGAACAGCCAGTTGATCTCACGCGGCTTGCGGAACGCGCCGGTGAAGAAGACGCGCATCATGTGCACGAACATGCCGGCGAGGAAGATGATCGCCGCCCAGTGGTGGATCTGCCGGATCAGCAGACCGCCGCGCACGTCGAAGCTGATGTCGAGCGTCGACTTGTACGCCTCACTCATCAGCTGTCCCTGCATCGGGACGTACGAGCCGTGGTACTCCACCTCGTTCATCGACGGGTGGAAGAACAGCGTCAGGTACACACCCGTGAGGATGATGATGATGAAGCTGTAGAGGCAGATCTCACCGAGCATGAAGGACCAGTGGTCCGGGAAGATCTTGCGCATGTTGGCCTTGGCCAGGGAGTAGATCCCGAGCCGGCCGTCGGCCCAGTCGGCGACACGTTCGCCGGCCGGGGCCTTCCCGCGAGAGCGGGGTGCTTCGTTGGCTGCAGTACTCATCCGCGCTCCCAGAATGCAGGACCGACGGGCTCCTCGAAGTCACTGAGGGCCTCGAGGTAGCCCTCGTCGTTCACGCCGATGCGCAGCTGCGGCAGGGCGTGACCGGCGGGACCGAAGATCACCCGGGCACCGTCGGCGAGGTCGAAGGTGGACTGGTGGCAGGGGCACAGCGCGTGGTGCGTCTGCTGCTCGTACAGGGAGATCGGGCAACCGACGTGGGTGCAGATCTTCGAGTACGCCACGATGCCCTCGTGGGACCACTCGAGTTCCCGCTTGTCCTTGATGGCCTCCGGCTCCAGCCGGATGAGCATCAGGGCAGCCTTGGCGATCTCGTTCTGGAAGCCGTGGTCGTGCTCGTCCAGGCCCTCGGGCTTGGCGAAGGTGAGCGAACCGACCGCGATGTCCGACGGACGCATCGGCTCGTTCGTGTTCATGTTGACGAGCAGCTTGCCCTTGTTCCACAGCGTGTGGCGCAGCTTGGTCCCGGGCAGCGGGCCGAGGTCGCGCAGCAGGACGACGCCGGAGAGCGGCACCAGGGTGAGCGCGCCCAGCATCGTGTTGCGGATCAGCTTGCGCCGGCCGATCGCCGACTCCTTGGCACCCTGCTTGAAGTCCGCGTGGACCTTGGCACGGATCTCGGGCGAGGCCTCGATGGGGTGCCGCTCGTCGGCGACCTCCTCGTCGGACATCAGGGTGCGCGCCCAGTGGACGGCGCCCGCGCCGATGGCGAAGAGCGCCACGCCCAGCGTCAGGCCGAGCGCGAGGTTCATCGCGTTGATGTGCCCGAGCGGGAAGACGTAGATCGACTTGTCGTGCGGGATCGCGACGAACGAGGCGATGAAGCCGATGGTCGCCAGCATCGAGACCGTGAACAGCAGGGCGACCGTGCGCTCGGACCGCTTGGCGGCCCGCTCGTCGATGTCCTGGATCCGGTGCTCGTGGGGCGGCAGGCCGGGGTCCGCGAACGGGTTCTTGTCGTCCGCGGGCTTCGGCGCGTGGGTGCCGCGCTGCTCAGCGGGCAGGTTCTCTTCTGGAATGTCTTGGCTACTCATGACTTCTTGGCCTTTGCGGTCCGAGCGGCGACCCACACGGCGACGGCGATGCAGCCACCGAGGCCGAAGATCCAGCCGAAGAGGCCTTCACTGACCGGCCCCAGGCCACCCAGCGAGAGACCGCCGGGGTCCACGGTGTCGTCACTGTTGACCGCGTCCAGGTAGGCGATGATGTCCTTCTTGTTCTGCTCCGACAGCGTGGTGTCGGGGAAGGAGGGCATGTTCTGCGGGCCCGTCTGCATGGCCTCGTAGATGTGCTTGGGGTCGACATCCTCGAGGGTGGGCGCGTACTTGCCGTGGGTCAGTGCGCCGCCCTTGCCGGTGAAGTTGTGGCACTGCGCGCAGTTGGTGCGGAACAGCTCGCCGCCCTTGGCGGAGTCCGCGCCCTCCGGGCCGTACTTCTCCTCGGACGGGATGGCCGGACCGGCACCCAGCGAGGCGACGTAGGCCGCCAGCTGGTCGATCTCCGCCTGGGAGTAGATGACCTTCTTGCGCGGGACCTGCGGACCCGGCTGCTGGGCCGGCATACGGCCGGTGCCCACCTGGAAGTCGACGGCCGCGGCGCCCACGCCGACCAGGCTCGGACCGTCGGTGGTGCCCTGACCTCCGGTGCCGTGGCAGCTGGCACAGCCGACGGCGTAGAGCTTCTTGCCCTCGTCGATGGCGAGGGACTGGGCGGTTTCATCGGCCTGCGCCTTGTCCGCGGGTGCGAACGCGGCGTACAGCCCCCCTGTGCATGCCAGCGCGAGGAGTAGGACGACGAGCGCCGCCAGCGGGTGGCGTCGTCGTGCGGAGAGCTTTTTCACGGATTACCCCGGTGTCAGGATCTTCTGCGTCGATGCTTCTGGTATTGCGCGGGTGCGTGCCGCGACTACTTGATCATGTAGATCGTGGCGAAGAGGCCGATCCAGACGACATCGACGAAGTGCCAGTAATAGGACACGACGATGGCCGCGGTCGCCTGCTCGTGAGTGAACCTCCGGGCCGCGTAGGTGCGGCCGAGGACCAGCAGGAAGGCGATGAGGCCGCCCGTCACGTGCAGTCCGTGGAAGCCGGTGGTCAGGTAGAACACCGAGCCGTACGGGTCGGACGAGAGCGAGAGGCCCTCGTGCTTGACCAGCTCGGTGTACTCGAACACCTGGCCGCCGATGAAGATCGCACCCATCACGAAGGTGACGATGAACCACATCCGGAGCTTCTTCACGTCCCCGCGCTCGGCCGCGAACACGCCGAGCTGGCAGGTGAGGGAGGAGAGCACCAGGATCGTGGTGTTCGTCGCGGAGAACGGGAAGTTCAGCGCGTCGGCCTTCTCGGACCAGAAGTCCGGGCCGGTCACCGATCGCAGGGTGAAGTACATCGCGAAGAGGGCCGCGAAGAACATCAGCTCGGAACTCAACCAGATGATGGTTCCGACGCTGGTGAGGTTCGGCCGGTTGACCGACGGGTGCGCGTGCCCGGTTTCTACTGTCGTTGCTGTCGCCACGACCGACATTATGTCGGTCGCTTATCCCGCCCTCACCCCGGGGGGTGCCGTTCGGTGTGTTCCCCCCGTCTGTACTGCCCGGATGGCCCATCGAACGGACCGTCGAAGCCGTGTCCGAACCAGTGTTGACGGGCAGTGGGAGGGAGTAGCATCCGCCGCGACGGGCTACGACTGTTTCACTGCGTATCGGAGGAAGCATGCAGCCGACCGCCACGGTGCTGGTCTACAGCGACGACTCCAACACCCGCGAGCAGGTGCGGCTGGCGACCGGTCGCCGGCCCGCCCCGGACGTGCCCGTGGTCGAGTTCGTGGAGTGCGCGACCCCCGCCGCCGTGATCAAGGAGCTGGACAAGGGCGGCATCGACGTCTGCGTGCTGGACGGCGAGGCGGTGCCCATGGGCGGCATGGGGCTGTGCCGGCAGATCAAGGACGAGGTGTTCCGGTGCCCGCCGGTGCTGCTGCTCATCGCGCGGCCGCAGGACGCGTGGCTGGCGACGTGGAGCCGGGCGGAGGCGGCTGTGGCGTTGCCGGTGGAGCCGGTGGAGTTCGCGGGTGCGCTGGCCTCTCTGCTGCGGCAGAAGAGGCTGCAGAGCGCGTAGGGCGCCTACCGGGCGGGGCTGCGCGTCGTGTGGCGGGTGCGGCTCGGTTGCGGCCGGGCGCGCCCACGCGGCGGAGCCGCGCACCGATACGGCCCCGCGCCCCTCAGGGCGCTACACAACCGTCGGGCGCAGTCTCGCCGTGTCCTGGTTCGCCGTGCCGCCCGTGCCGCCCGTGAGGGCGCTTCCCGTGCGCCACTTGTCCCAGTCCAGGTTCCAGTCGCCGAAGCCGTTACCGAAGGGCTCCATCGTCTCGCCGTCGGAGTTCACGACCTCGACGAGGTCGCCCTCCTGGACGGCGCCGAAGAACCACTCCGCGTTGGCGGTGCTCATGCCGACGCAGCCGTGGCTGACGTTCGCGGAACCCTGCGAGCCGACGGACCAGGGGGCGGCGTGCACGTACTCGCCGCTCCAGGTGACCCGGGTGGCGAAGTAGACGGGCAGGTCGTACGACTCCGAGGAGCCCTCGGCGATGCCGACGGTGCTGCTGCGCATGCGTACGAAGGATTCCTTGCCCAGGACGACCTTGACGCCGTTGCGGGTCTCGAAGCCGGGCTTGCCCGTCGTGACGGGGATCTGCCTGATCGCCTCGCCGTCCTGGTAGACCGTCAGCGTGTGGGCGGCGGCGTCGGTGACGGCCACGACGCGGTCGTCCGTGGTGATGGTCAGCGGCTTGGCCGTACCGCCCCACATCCGGTCGCCGATCTTGATGCCGTCGAGGGTGCTGCTGACCTGGACGGTGGCGTGCGCGGGCCAGTACTCCTTGGGCCGGTAGTGGAGCTTCTTGTCGTCGACCCAGTGCCAGGCACCCTCCACGGCGGGCGTGGAGCGCACCTTCAGGGCGCGTTCCACTATGGCCCGCTGGGCCGGGTCCGCGACCGGCTGGCTCAGTTCCGCGGTGACGGGCTGGCCGACGCCGTACGCGCCCGCCTTCGGGCCGAAGGAGACGTCCAGAGTCTTCTTGGCGCTGGGCCTGCCGGTCTCGAAGGTGAGGACCTTGCGGCCGGGCGCGCCGTCGCCGTCCTCGGTGCTCACGCGGACCGTGTAGCGGGCGTTGGCGGCCAGCGGTGAGGTGCTGTGCCAGCGGGCCCCGTCGGCGGAGAGTTCGCCCGCCACGTAGCGGCCTGTGGCGTCCATGGCCGTGACGTCCGTGATGCGCCCGTCGGCGCCCTCGGCGACGACCTCCAGGGGCTTGTCCGGGTCGGCCTTCTTCCCGACGTCCGTGGGGCCGTTGAAGGAGATCTGGCCCGCCGCGTCGTAGGGCGCTGCGGACAGGGGGTGGTCGGCGTCGCCGCTGCAGGCGGTGACGCTCGCGCCGAGGGCGATCACCAGCAGGGTGCAGCCGACGACCGTACGCCCCCGCGCCTGGAAGTGAACCGGGTTGCTCATGTCCTCACGCTAGGGAGCAACGTCAACGGCGGCACGGCGGGTAAGCCGGACGGGTGATGAGGGTTACGGCAGACGAAGGGGCCCGGACGCTCCTGACGGAGTGTCCGGGCCCCTCGGCGCACGGCGCGTGCTACTGGGTGCGGTTCTCACCGCGGTAGTACTCGAAGACCCAGCCGAACAGGCCGATCAGGATGATCGGGGCCGAGAAGTACATCAGCCACCAGCCGATCGCGATGCTCATGAAGGCGAACGCCCCGCCGATGCCGAGCGCCAGCGGCTGCCAGCTGTGCGGGCTGAAGAACCCGATCTCGCCGGCGTCGTCCGCGACGTCCGCTTCCTTGTTGTCCTGGGCACCGGCGTCGACCCGCCTGGCCGTGAAGGCCAGGTAGAAGCCGATCATGATGGCCAGGCCGAAGGCCAGGAAGAGGGCCGTGGTGCCGGCCGGCTCCTTCGACCAGTAGCCGTAGACGATCGCGACGGCCAGGATGAAGACGCTCAGCCAGATGAAGAGCTTGCCCTGGATCTTCACTTGCCGGCCTCCTTGCCACCGGCGAGGGTCTTCTCGCCGTGACCGACGTTCTCGAGCTGGTCGATCGCCGAGACCTCCGGGTGGTGCAGGTCGAAGGCGGGGGATTCACTGCGGATGCGCGGCAGCGTGAGGAAGTTGTGCCGCGGCGGCGGGCAGGAGGTCGCCCACTCCAGCGAACGGCCGTAGCCCCACGGGTCGTCCACGTTGACCGGCTTGCCGTACTTGGCCGTCTTCCAGATGTTGTAGAAGAACGGCAGCAGGGACATGCCGAGCAGGAACGAGCTGATCGTCGAGATCGTGTTCAGCGCGGTGAAGCCGTCGGCCGCCAGGTAGTCGGCGTACCGGCGCGGCATGCCCTCGGCGCCCAGCCAGTGCTGGACCAGGAAGGTGCCGTGGAAGCCGATGAACAGCGTCCAGAAGGTGATCTTGCCGAGGCGCTCGTCCAGCAGCTTGCCGGTGAACTTCGGCCACCAGAAGTGGAAGCCCGCGAACATCGCGAACACCACGGTGCCGAACACCACGTAGTGGAAGTGCGCCACCACGAAGTACGAGTCCGAGACGTGGAAGTCCAGCGGCGGCGAGGCCAGGATGACACCGGTCAGACCACCGAAGAGGAAGGTGATCAGGAAGCCGGTCGACCACAGCATCGGTGTCTCGAAGGACAGGCTGCCCTTCCACATGGTGCCGATCCAGTTGAAGAACTTCACACCGGTCGGGACCGCGATCAGGAAGGTCATGAAGGAGAAGAACGGCAACAGCACGCCGCCCGTGACGTACATGTGGTGCGCCCACACGGTCACCGACAGACCGGCGATGGCGATCGTCGCGGCGATCAGGCCCATGTAGCCGAAGATCGGCTTCCGGGAGAAGACCGGGATGATCTCACTGACGATGCCGAAGAACGGCAGCGCGATGATGTACACCTCTGGGTGTCCGAAGAACCAGAAGAGGTGTTGCCACAGCAGTGCTCCGCCGTTGGCCGAGTCGAAGATGTGCGCACCGAACTTGCGGTCCGCCTCCAGCGCGAACAGGGCCGCGGCCAGGACCGGGAAGGCCAGCAGGACCAGCACACCGGTCAGCAGCACGTTCCAGGTGAAGATCGGCATGCGGAACATGGTCATGCCCGGCGCGCGCATGCAGATGATCGTGGTGATGAAGTTGACCGAGCCGAGGATCGTGCCGAAGCCGGAGAAGGCCAGGCCCATGATCCACAGGTCACCGCCGATGCCCGGCGAGTGCACCGCGTCGGACAGCGGCGAGTAGGCGAACCAGCCGAAGTCGGCCGCGCCCTGCGGGGTCAGGAACCCGCCCACCGCGATAAGCGAGCCGAACAGGTACAGCCAGTAGGCGAACATGTTCAGCCGCGGGAAGGCGACGTCGGGCGCGCCGATCTGCAGCGGCATGATCCAGTTCGCGAAGCCCGCGAACAGCGGCGTCGCGAACATCAGCAGCATGATCGTGCCGTGCATCGTGAACGCCTGGTTGAACTGCTCGTTCGACATGATCTGCAGGCCCGGACGGGCCAGCTCGGCGCGCATGAAGAGCGCCATCACGCCGCCGATCACGAAGAACGCGAACGACGTCACCAGGTACAGCGTGCCGATCGTCTTGTGGTCGGTGGTCGTCAGCCACTTGACCACGATCTCGCCACGCCTCTGGCGCCGGACCGGCAGTTCGTCCTGGTAGTGGGACCCTGCCGCGGCACCCTGGGGTTCATTGAGGATGCTCACAGGTTGTTCGTCTCCCGGTTCTTCTCGTGGCTCGTCTGCGCGATGCCGGCGGGAACGTAACCGGTCTGCCCCTTCTTAGCGAGGTCCTGAAGGTGCTGCTCGTAGCGCTCCGGGGAGACGACCTTCACGTTGAACAGCATCCGGGAGTGGTCCACGCCGCACAGCTCGGCGCACTTGCCCATGAAGGTGCCCTCCTTGTTGGGGGTCACCTCGAAGGCGTTGGTGTGGCCCGGGATGACGTCCTGCTTCATGAGGAACGGCACCACCCAGAAGGAGTGGATGACGTCACGCGAGGTCAGGACGAAGCGGACCGTCTTGCCCTTGGGGAGCCAGAGGGTCGGGCCGGGGTTGCCGTTCTGCGGGTTCTTGGTGCCCGGGACACCGCAGTCGTAGACGCCGCCGGCGTTCGCCGGGAAGTCGTCCTTGAAGCGGTCCGGGATGGCGGCCAGTTCCTTGGAGGTCTTGGCGTCGCCGGTGGAACCCTCGACGTTCTCGACGTGGTTGAAGCACCAGCTCCACTGGAAGCCGACCACGTTGACCGTGACGTCGGGCTTCTTCTTCAGGCTCATGAGCTCGGACTCGTCGCGGGCGGTGAAGTAGAACAGCACCGAGACGATGACGAGCGGAACGATGGTGTACAGCGCCTCGATGGGCAGGTTGTACCTGTTCTGCGGAGGAACCTCGACCTTGGTGCGGGTGCGCCGGTGGAAGAAGCAACTCCACAGGATCAGGCCCCACACCAGCACGCCGGTGGCCAGCGCGGCTGCCCAGGAGCCCTGCCACAGGGAGAGGATCCGCGGAGCCTCTTCCGTGGTTGGGGTGGGCATGCCGAGGCGGGGGAAGTCCTCGTATGTGCAACCGGTGGCGGTCGCCAGGACCAGGCCCGCGGTCAGTGCCTGCAGCAGCTTCCGCCGCATCGGGCGCCGCGGCGAGCGGTCGGAGCCGTTGGGACTCACGTAGCGCCTTCCCGAGAGTCTCGCCCGCGCTGTTCGGCTGCGGCCTTCTCGCTGGTCGGTCGCCGCCCTGCGTCGGGCAGGGGTTTGATGTTTATGCGGACCAAACCCTAGCCGACGCTCTCCGAGGGGTCGCGGGGAGGGTGGCATACGCGCCGGGGGGCACCCTGAAAGGGTGGGACGGGGCGCCTACGCGGGGTGCGAGCTGGGGTTGTTCGGCGGCTGACGGTGCGTCGTGGCCGCTCGCGCCCACGCGCGCCGAGCCGCATGTCGAGCACGGCCCCGCGCCCCTCGAAAGCACTTCCCCGGCGGGCGTCATAGCGTTGGCGTGTGGCCTACTTCGATGCTGCTTCCGCCGTTCCTCTTCATCCCGTCGCCCGGCAGGCCCTTCAGGCCTCCCTCGACGAAGGGTGGGCCGATCCCGCGCGGCTGTACCGGGAAGGGCGACGGGCGCGGATGCTGCTCGACGCCGCCCGGGAGGCGGCCGCGGAGGCCGTGGGGTGCCGGGCGGACGAGTTGGTGTTCACTCCTTCGGGGACGCGAGCGGTCCATTCGGGGGTCGCGGGGGCGCTGGCCGGGCGTCGCCGGACCGGGTCCCACCTGATCGTGTCAGCGGTCGAACACTCCTCCGTACTGCACGCCGCCGAGGCGCACGAGGCCGGCGGCGGCACGGTCACTCAGATGCCCGTGGACCGGACGGGGGCGGTGGACCCGGACGCCTGCGCGGACGCCCTGCGCGACGACACCGCGCTGGCCTGCCTCCAGTCGGCCAACCACGAGGTGGGCACCGAGCAGCCGGTGGCCGAGGTGGCCGAGGCCTGCCGGGCGGCGGGCGTGCCGCTGCTGGTGGACGCCGCCCAGTCCCTGGGGTGGGGCAGGGTGACGGGTGACTGGTCGCTGCTCACCGCCAGCGCCCACAAGTGGGGCGGGCCGTCGGGGGTCGGGCTGCTCGTCGTGCGCAAAGGGGTGCGGTTCGCGCCGCAAGGGCCCGGGGACGAGCGGGAGTCGGGCCGGGCGCCCGGTTTCGAGAACCTCCCGGCGATCGTGGCCGCGGCGGCGTCGCTGCGGGCGGTGCGCGCCGAGGCGGCCGAGGAGGCGGCCCGGCTGCGGGAACTCACGGAGCGGATCCGGACCCGGGTGCCGGCCCTGGTGCCGGACGTGGAGGTGGTCGGCGATCCGGTGCGCCGGCTGCCCGGCGTCGTCACCTTCTCGTGTCTCTATGTCGACGGGGAGACCTTGCTGCACGAGCTGGACCGTGCCGGCTTCTCGGTCTCCTCCGGGTCGTCCTGCACGAGCAGCACCCTGACGCCGAGCCACGTCCTGAGGGCGATGGGCGTGCTCAGCGAGGGCAACGTCCGGGTGTCGTTGCCGCCGGGGACGCCGGCCGAGGACGTCGAACGGTTCCTGGAGGTGCTGCCGGGCACGGTGGCCGCGGTGCGGGAGAAGCTGGGCGCGCCGACGGCGACGGAGGCCGCCCCGGAGACCGGGGGCGACCTCGTGGTGGACGCGATCGGCCGGCGCTGCCCCGTCCCGGTGATCGAACTCGCCAAGGTCATCGGCGACGTCCCCGTCGGCGGCACGGTCCGCGTCCTCTCCGACGACGAGGCGGCCCGCCTGGACATCCCGGCGTGGTGCGAGATGCGGGGGCAGGAGTACGTGGGCGAGGAGCCGGCGGAGAGCGGGACGGCCTATCTGGTCCGCCGGGTGAGCTGACCGCTCGGGCGCGGGGCTGGTTGCCGATGTGCGGCTCCGCCGCGATGGGGGTCCCCCCGCGGCACGGGTGGGCGGTGTGGGGTCCCCCCGCTCGAGCGAAGCCGAGAGTGGGGGAGCGACCAGCCCCCCGCCCGCCGGGCCGGATCAGGCCAGGTGCGCCTGGACCTCCTCGGCCGCCTCGTCGCCGTACGCCTTGGTGAACCGCTCCATGAAGTGCCCGCGCCGCAGCTGGTACTCCTGCGTACCCACCGTCTCGATGACGAGGGTCGCCAGCATGCAGCCCACCTGCGCCGCCCGCTCCAGCGAGACCCCCCACGCCAGTCCGGACAGGAACCCCGCGCGGAAGGCGTCGCCGACGCCCGTGGGGTCGGCCTTGCGCTCCTCGTCGGGGACGCCGACCTCGATGGTCGCCTCGCCGACCCGCTCGATGCGCACGCCCCGCGCGCCGAGGGTGGTGACGCGGTGGCCGACGCGGCCGAGGATCTCCTCGTCCGTCCAACCGGTCTTGGTCTCGATGAGCCCCTTCTCGTACTCGTTGGAGAAGAGGTAGGTCGCCCCGTCCAGCAGTATGCGGATCTCGTCGCCGTTCATCCGGGCGATCTGCTGGGAGAAGTCCGCGGCGAAGGGGATGGACCGCGTGCGGCACTCCTCGGTGTGCCGGAGCATCGCCTCCGGGTCGTCGGCGCCGATGGAGACCAGGTCGAGGCCGCCCACCCGGTCGGCGACGGTCTTGAGCTCGATGAGGCGGGCCTCGCTCATCGCACCCGTGTAGAAGGAGCCGATCTGGTTGTGGTCGGCGTCCGTGGTGCAGACGAAGCGGGCGGTGTGCAGGGTCTCGGAGATGCGCACCGACCCGGTGTCGACGCCGTGCCGGTCCAGCCAGGCCCGGTACTCGTCGAAGTCCGGGCCGGCGGCGCCGACCAGGATCGGGCGGGTGCCCAGCTGGCCCATGCCGAAGGCGATGTTCGCGGCGACGCCGCCCCGGCGCACCTCGAGCTGGTCGACCAGGAAGGAGAGCGAGACCGTGTGCAACTGGTCCGCGACGAGCTGGTCGGAGAATCGGCCGGGGAAGGTCATGAGGTGGTCGGTGGCGATGGAGCCGGTGACTGCGATGCGCACGGCGTGGACTCTCTCCTGAGGGGAGGCGGGTTGACAGTTCACGCTACCCGGGACCGCCGCCTGACCGAAGCAGGCAAAACTACCCGGTAGTACAACTTTCTTCGCGGTCCGCAACGTGCCTACGGTTCTGTCATGACGAACCTGAGGACCGCCGACCCCGCCCCGGCCGACCTGGACGGCGACCTGGCGTCGCTGCGTGGTGACTGCGCCCGGATGGCCCCGCGCTGGGAGGCTCCGGTCAAGGTCTCCACCCGTCCCGTCCCCGTCTCGCTGATCCACGGCGTGCGGGTGCCGCAGACGTCGGCCAGGCTGCTGGAGGCGATGTCGGACTACGGCGACTGAGGGCCGCAGCCGACGGCTCCGGGGCCGTTCGGGCGACGCCCGGCACCGCCGGGAACCGGATCCTTACCCACCGCGTCCCATCGCTGTCCCCAGTAACAGCCGAAGGAGCGATGCGGTGAACACCGAGCGACCCGACAACGACGACGCCACCGCCGCCGACGAGGCCGGTACCGGGCGTCCCGCGCGGCGGCGTCCCCCGGCGCTCGCCGTCGCGTCCGTCGCCGCCGCCGTGCTGTTGGTCGGGACCGGCGGGGCGTATCTGGCCACGTCCGCCTCCGGTGGCGGCCAGGACGGCGGCGGTACGTCGTCCGGCGCGTCCGGTGACGGCACTCCCCCGCCGCTCGCCCTGGACGGCTACGGGGCGCCTTCCCCGGGCGGCCAGGACGGCCAGGACGGTACGCACGGCATCGCACCCGGCGAGCCCGACCCCTACGGCGTCACCTACCGCGCCGACGGCACACTCCCCGAGGGGCCCGGCTCGGCGCCCGTGTACCGGGCGAAGGGCGAGGTCACCGAGGAGGAGGTGGCCCGCCTGGCGAAGGCGCTCGGCATCGAGGGGGCGCCGCGGGTCCAGGGCGGGGCGTGGAAGGCCGGAAACGCCGAGGACGGCTCCGGGCCGCTGCTCACGGTGAACAAGCAGGCACCGGGCACCTGGACCTTCCACCGGTACACGCCCGGCACGGACGACTGCGGGAAGGGCGCCGCGTGCAAGGCCCCGTCCGCCGACGGGACGGGCGACCCGGTGAGCGAGGCGGCCGCGAAGAAGGCGGCGGCGCCCGTGCTGAAGGCGCTGGGACAGGACGACGCCAAGCTGGACGCCGGCCAGGTCATGGGCGCCCGGCGCGCCGTGAACGCCGAACCCGAGGTCGGCGGGCTGCCCACGTACGGCTGGACGACCGGTGTGGTGGTCGGCGCGCAGGGTGACGTGGTCGGCGGCAGCGGGCAGGTGAAGGCGCCGGTCAAGGGGGACACGTATCCCGTCCTGGGCGCCGAGGAGACGCTGGCGCTGCTGAACTCACCGGGCAGCGCCCCCGGCGCCGGGATCGGGGGCTGCGCGAGCCCCGTACCGCACCGGGACGGCGCGGACACGCCCTGCGAGCTGCCGACGGGCGCGCCGAAGAAGCCGGAGAAGCAGACGGTGACGGTCGAGGAGGCGGTGTTCGGGCTGGCCGCGCACCCGGTCCAGGGGCGGCAGACGCTGGTGCCGTCCTGGCTGTTCGAGGTGCGGACGCCGGGTGCGGAGGACGCCGTCACGGTCACCTACCCGGCGGTCGACCCGAAGTACCTGACCACCGCGGCGCCCGCTCCGTCCCAGGAGCCGACCTCGGCCCCGGGCGGCGAGCAGCGGGACGTGGAGGTACGGGGCTACACGGCCGCGGGCGGGGAGCTGACCGTGCACTTCACGGGCGGGGTCTGCGCCGACTACGCGGCGACGGCGAAGGAGAGCGCGGGGAAGGTGACGGTCACGGTGACCGAGACCCCGCACCCGGAGAAGGTCTGCATCCTGATCGCGAAGGAGCACGAGCGGACGGTGCCGCTCGACGAGCCGCTGGGCGACCGGAAGGTCGTGGGCTCGGGCGGCGAGGAGATCCCGGCGCACAAGCCGGGCGCGCGGCTCCCGGGGCCCACCGGGGGCCGGTGACGCCGCGGACGCGAGAAAGGGCGGCGGCCCGGGGTGTCCCGGGCCGCCGCCCTCTTCGTACGCCGATCGCCGGCGCCGCGCGGCTCAGCTGAAGGAGTCGCCGCAGGCGCAGGAGCCCGTCGCGTTCGGGTTGTCGATCGTGAAGCCCTGCTTCTCGATCGTGTCCACGAAGTCGATGGTGGCGCCGCCCAGGTACGGGGCGCTCATGCGGTCGGTGGTGACCTTGACGCCGTCGAAGTCCTTCACCACGTCGCCGTCGAGCGAGCGCTCGTCGAAGAAGAGCTGGTAGCGCAGGCCGGAGCAGCCGCCGGGCTGGACGGCGACGCGCAGCGCCAGGTCGTCACGGCCTTCCTGGTCGAGCAGGGCCTTGACCTTGGCCGCGGCGGCGTCGGTCAGGATGATGCCGTCGGTGACGGTGGTGGTCTCGTCCGATACGGACATCTACATCTCTCCCGGGTTGTACGGAGACTGCTTGCCGACGGTTCCAACCGACGGGGCCGCGTATTCATTCCGGGCCGGGGCCGTGTCTTTCTCCTCGGCTCGTCCCTTCATGCTCGCACACGCCCCGGGGAGCGGACAGTGGCTCGGGGACCGGGATTCACGTCACACCGACACTATGGGCATCGTCAAAGTGACGTGAACCAGTTATGATATATAGCGTCAGTTCGACGAAAAGTAGAAAGGGTGCGTGTCGTGACCACCGCCCAAACCCAGGAGCTCGACGTGCAGCCGACGCCCCTCGCCCTGCTGCTGCTCGGCCGCGAGGCCGACCCGACGAGCGAGCGCGGCGTGGACTGCCCCGGCGACCTGCCCTCGCCCTCCGACCCGGACCTGGTCGCGCGCGCCCGCGCGGCCAAGGAGAAGCTCGGGGACAAGGTCTTCGTGCTCGGTCACCACTACCAGCGCGACGAGGTCATCCAGTTCGCCGACGTCACGGGTGACTCCTTCAAGCTGGCCCGGGACGCGGCCGCGCGCCCGGAGGCCGAGTACATCGTCTTCTGCGGTGTGCACTTCATGGCGGAGTCGGCCGACATCCTGACCTCCGACGACCAGAAGGTGGTCCTGCCCGACCTGGCCGCCGGCTGCTCCATGGCGGACATGGCGACCGCCGAGCAGGTCGCCGAGTGCTGGGACGTGCTGACCGAGGCCGGGATCGCCGAGCAGGTCGTGCCCGTCTCGTACATGAACTCCTCCGCCGACATCAAGGCGTTCACCGGCAAGCACGGCGGCACCATCTGCACCTCGTCCAACGCCAAGCGGGCCCTGGACTGGGCCTTCGAGCAGGGCGAGAAGGTCCTGTTCCTGCCCGACCAGCACCTGGGCCGCAACACGGCGGTGCGGGACATGGGCATGTCGCTGGAGGACTGCGTCGTCTACAACCCGCACCGGCCGAACGGCGGACTGACGGCCGAGGAGCTGCGCGGCGCGAAGATGATCCTGTGGCGGGGTCACTGCTCGGTGCACGGCCGCTTCAGCCTCGACTCGGTCAACGACGTGCGTGCGCGCATCCCGGGGGTGAACGTCCTGGTGCACCCGGAGTGCAAGCACGAGGTCGTGGCCGCGGCGGACTACGTCGGCTCGACCGAGTACATCATCAAGGCCCTGGAGGCCGCCCCGGCCGGTTCCAAGTGGGCCATCGGCACCGAGCTGAACCTCGTCCGGCGGCTGGCGAACCGTTTCGCTGCCGAGGACAAGGAGATCGTCTTCCTCGACAAGACGGTCTGCTTCTGCTCGACCATGAACCGCATCGACCTCCCGCACCTGGTCTGGGCGCTGGAGTCGCTGGCGGAGGGCACCCTCGTCAACCGCATCGAGGTCGACAAGGAGACGGAGGCGTTCGCGAAGCTGGCCCTGGAGCGGATGCTGGCGCTGCCGTAACCCGGTCGGGTCGGTCCGGAACCCTCGGGTCGGTCCGGGCGGCGGGAAGCCCACGGACGCGGTGTCAGTCCGCTGCCGTAGGCTTCCCGCCGCCCGCACACCGACTGTGAGGATCCAGAGCATTGACCGGCCTGTCTGCCTTCCCTCTGCCCTTCAACTCGACCCACTCCATACCGTCCGTGAAACCCCGGACGCTGCGGGAACTCGAGATGATGCGGTGCAGCGCCCACATCCGGTCGAAGCCGGGGTGGGCCGACAAGATGAACGACCCCGACATCGTCGCCAGATGGTCGCGGGAAGCGGTCGCCCAGGGCTTCACCGAGGCGCAGGTCCGCTACGTGCTCGCCGAACTCACGCACTACGCCGCGCTGCGGGACGCGCGGACCGGCGCCGAGGTCTCCGCCGTCGACGGTGTGTGGCAGTCGGACACGCTGATCGACGACCGGCTCCGCTCCCGGCTGCGCGAGGCGGTCCGGGTCCTGGAGGAGGTCCCCGAGGAGGAGCGGGACTGGCACCCCGGGTCCGACGGCCAGGTACTGGACCTGGTGCACCCTTCCCTGTTCTGCCTGGTGCGGGAGGCGAGCGGCGCGCCCGAACGGGCTTGGCACAGCCCGGTGAACCGCTACTCGAAGTACGAGTTCTCGGAGAGGTTCCAGTGGCTGCCCACGGACGTGGACGTCAGCGCCGACGGCGACGTCACCTTCCGTTCGTACGTCAACAACGTCCACCCCGAGGACCATCGCGAACTGGCGTCGGTCCTGCCTGACCTGTTCGCGCGCATGCGCCCGCTGCTGGAGAACGTACTCACCGACCTGCGCCATCCGCGTCCCCTGCGGATCGAGGCCGATCCCTACGGGTGGTACGACGAGTCGCAGGAGCCGGAGGAACCCGACGAGGACGACTTCGACGACGAGGAGGCCTACGAAGAGGCCATGCAGGCCTGGGAAGAGGCCAGCGACGACTGGTGGGAGAACCGCCGGCCGACCGTCCCGGACGCCCCGGAGTTCACCGCGCCCGAGAAGCCCGGCGACACGGCCCGCGTCGACCTGCGCGGCCGCCGGCTCCAGGTCATCGTCAAGCTCGCCACCATCCACCTCACCCCGGACAAGCCCGAGTACGCGGGCGGTTCCTGGCACGTCGAGGGCATGCTGAACGAGCGGATCGTCTCGACCGGCATCTACTACTGGGACAGCGAGAACATCACCGAGAGCCGGCTGAGCTTCCGGACGGCGCTCGACGACCCGTCCTACGAGCAGAACGACGACAACGGCCTGCGCGAGGTCTACGGCCTGGAGAACGAGGGCGCGCTGAACCAGGTGCTGGGGTCGGCGTCCACCCCGGCGGGCCGCTGCCTGGCGTTCCCGAACGTCCTGCAGCACCGCGTCGGCGAATTCCGCCTCGCGGACCCCACCCGCCCCGGCCACCGCAAGATCCTCGCGTTCTTCCTGGTCGATCCGTCGGAGCGGATCGTCTCCACGTCCGACATACCGCCGCAGCAGCCCTGGGCCGACACCTCGACCATGACGCTCGAACAGGCCAAGGGCTACCGCGAAGAACTCATGCGCGAGCGCAAGTTCTTCGTCGACGAGCACAACGAGCAGGTCTACGAGCGGGAGTTCTCCCTGTGCGAGCACTGAGGGGATCCGGTCAGTCCCCTGTCCCGTAGCTCATGAACCAGTGGGTGTCGAAATAGCGGGCCATCGTGTACGGGTGGTGGGGGTCGACGAGGACGCGGCAGACGAACTCCGCGGTGCGGCAGTCGAACACGAGGTCGTCACCGTCGAAGGACCGGACCAGGACGGGCCAGCGGTCGGGGTCGTCGCCGTCGGCCCTCCAGCAGTACTGGTCCTCGTGCTCGGTGCCCGCCCAGACGAGCAGACCCTCCTCCCCGCGGTCCGCCCACGGCTCCTGGTACAGGCCCAGATACCCGTCGAAGGCACCGTCGCCGAAGGTCTCGACCATGCGCTTGTAGTCACTCGGCAGCGCGGTGCCCAGACGGGACTCCACCTCCGCCCAGTCCGCGTCCGGCCGCCGCGCGGGCCCGGTCCAGCCGGTGATCTGCCGCAGCCGCTCCAGCCGGTCGGCATCCTCGCCCGGAGCGACCGCCAAGGGTTCGGGCACCTTCCGGTGAGCGACCGCCAGCACCGGCCGCTCGGCCCCCTCGGCGTCCCGCGCCGTGCCCGCGCCGACCCACTGATCGCCGTACGCCCACGCCCGTATCGTCACGGCCCGGCCCTCGAAGGGGACGAGGAGTGCGGCGCCGCCGGACTCGTCGACGGTCGGATCGGTGACGCCGTCGAGGACGAGGGTGCGCGGGGCGCCGAACCTGTCGCCGAGCAGGTCGATCAGGTCCTGCGGGTCGAGGTCGCCGGGCAGTCGGAGGTGTCTGGGTCCCGGGCCGCCGAGCCGGGTCAGCAGATCACTGATGGTCGATTGTGTGAGCTCCATGGCCGCCAGTGAAGCGCACCGCACGGACAAGGCGGACGTCACCCACCGCCGGGCCGGCCCCCGGGCACGGGCGCGGCGGGACGCGGAGGGGCGCCCCCGTGATGACTCCACGGGAGCGCCCCTCCGCCGTACCGGCGGGTGTCAGACCTGGGCCGGTTCCGGCTCCGGCTCCGGCTCCTGCGAAGGCTTCTGCTGCTCGGGCAGGGCGCCCTTCTTCGCGGCCCGCTTCTTCGCGCGCCGCTCCTTGCGCAGTTCCAGCATCGCGTAGAGCGTCGGGACGAGGAGCAGCGTCAGCAGCGTCGAGGTGATCAGGCCGCCGATCACCACCACCGCCAGCGGCTGGGCGATGAAGCCGCCCTCGCCGGTGACGCCCAGCGCCATCGGGAGCAGGGCGAAGATCGTCGCCAGGGCCGTCATCAGGATCGGGCGCAGTCGGTGCCGGCCGCCCTCGATCACGGCCTCCACGACACCGTAGCCCTGCCTGCGGTACTGGTTGATCAGGTCGATCAGCACGATCGCGTTGGTGACCACGATGCCGATCAGCATCAGCATGCCGATCATCGCCGGAACGCCCATCGGGGTGCCCGTCACCAGCAGCAGGCCGATCGCGCCGGTCGCCGCGAACGGGATGGACACCAGCAGGATCAGCGGCTGGGCCAGCGACCGGAAGGTGCCGACCAGCAGCATGAACACGATCGCGATCGCCGCGAGCATGGCCAGGCCCAGGTTGACGAACGCCTCGTCCTGGTCGGCGGTGACGCCGCCGATCTCGGCCGTGGCGCCGGCCGGCAGGTCCAGCCCGTTGATCCTCGACTGGAGTTCCGTGCCCACCGCGCCGGTGTTGTCACCGGTCGGCTTGGCCGTGACGGTCGCGGCGCGCTGCCCGTCGATGCGGGTCATCGAGACCGGGCCGTCCACCAGCTGCACGGTGGCGATGTCACCCAGCTTGACCGGGCCCAGGTTCAGGGCCTTCAGCTCGGCCATCGTCGTGGCCGGCTGAGCGGAGCGGATGACGACGTCGCGCTCGGTGTCGTCCAGGGTCGCCTTGGCGGCCGGGGTGCCGCGCACCGCCTGGGCGACGGCCGCGCCGAGCGTCTGGTCGGTGAAGCCGGCCTCGGCGGCCTTCGCGTTGGCCTTGACCGAGATGCGCGGCACGCTCTGCGCCAGGTCGCTGGTGACGTCGGTGACGTCGTCGAGCCCGGCGACCGTCTTGCGGACCTCCTCGGAGGCCTCGCGGAGCACGTTCGCGTCGGCCGCCTTCACGACGACGCTCAGGTCCTGGCTGGCGAAGCCGTCACCGGCGGCGACCGTGGTGGTGCCGATGCCGTCGAGCTTCGCGAGCCCGTCCTCGATGTGGTCCTGGACGTCCTCGGCGTTCGCCGAGTCCTCCAGCATGAGCTGGTAGGAGGCCTGGTTGGTGTCCGTGCCGCCGCCGAAGGCGGCCATGAAGCCGGACGAGCCGATGGTGACCTGGAAGTCCTTGACGCCCTCGGTGTCGCCGAGCAGCTTCTCCACCTTCTCGGCCTGGGCGTTCGTCGCGCTCAGGCTGGTGCCGGGCTTCAGCTCCTGCTTGATGCTGAGGACCTTCTGCTCGCCCTGGTCGAAGAAGTTGGTCTTCAGCAGCGGCGCCATGGCGAACGTGCCGATCAGCACGACGACCGCGATGGCCACGCTGGTGAGGCGGCGACGGGTGGCGAAGCGCAGGACGGGGACGTAGAAGCGCTGGAGGCGGCTCTTGGCCTCCTTCTCCTCGGCCAGCCGGCGGGCCTCGGCCGCGTCCTCGGGGGTGCCCTTCGGCGGGCGCAGGAACCAGTACGACAGCACCGGGACGACCGTCAGCGACACCAGCAGGGAGGCCAGCAGCGCGGCGGTCACGGTCAGGCTGAAGGAGCCGAACAGCTCGCCGACCATGCCGCCGACCAGACCGATCGGCAGGAAGACGGCCACCGTCGTGAGCGTGGAGGAGGTGACCGCTCCGGCGACCTCGCGGACGGCCTTGAGGATGGCCTCCTGGCGCTCCTCGCCGTAACCGAGGTGCCGCTTGATGTTCTCCAGGACCACGATCGAGTCGTCGACGACCCGGCCGATGGCGATGGTGAGCGCGCCCAGCGTCAGCATGTTCAGCGACAGGTCGCGCGTCCACAGCACGATCAGCGCCAGCACCACGGACAGCGGGATGGAGACCGCGGTGACCAGGGTGGAGCGGACGGACGTCAGAAAGACCAGGATGATCACCACGGCGAAGAGCAGACCGAGGCCGCCTTCGGTGGTCAGGCCCTCGATGGCCTTGGAGACCGCCGGGCCCTGGTCGCTGACGACGGTGAGCGTCGCGCCGGAGCCGAGCTGCTCGCGCAGGTCGGGGAGCTTGTCCTCGACGGCGTTCGAGATCGCGACCGCGCTGCCGTCGTGGTCCATCGTGACGGCGACGGCCAGGCTCGGCTCGCCGTTGGTGCGGGTGAGGGAGTCGGCCCTGGCCTCCTCCTCCTTGACGGTGGCGACGTCACCGAGGCGGACGGGCTTGTCGACGCCCTCGCCGGTGACCATCAGGTCCTGGATCTGCCGCAGCGAGGTGAAACCGCCGCCGACCTGGACGGTGCGGTTGGCGCCGGCCTCGTCGAAGGAGCCCGCGGGGACGGTCGCGCCGCCGGCCTGGAGGGACTGGGCGAGCGCCTGCGGGCTCACCCCGGCCTTCGCGAGCTTCGCCGGGTCCGGGGTGACGGTGACCTGGAGGTCCCGCACGCCGTCGACCACGACCTGGGCGACGCCGTCGATGTCCTTCAGCTCGGTCACGACCGTCTTGTCGAGCTGGTCGGCCAGGGCCTGCTGGTCCTTGTCCGAGGTGACGGCGAGGACGACGGTCGGGATGTCGTCCGTCGAGCCGGAGATGACCTGCGGGTCCACGTCGTCCGGGAGCTGGGCGCGGGCCCGGTTGACGGCCTGCTGGACATCGGCGACGAGCTGCTGGGTGCCGTTGCCGTAGTCGAAGGACGCCATGATGACGGCGCTGCCCTCACTGGCCGTCGCGGTGATGCCCGAGATTCCGTCGACCGCTTCGAGGCTGTCCTCGATCGGTTCGACGACCTGCTTCTCGACCACGTCCGGCGAGGCGCCCTGGTACGGCGCCAGCACGGAGACCATGGGCAGTTCGATGGTGGGCATCAGCTGCTGCTTGAGCTGGGGGATGGCGATCGCGCCGAAGACGAGCGCGACGATCGACATCAGGCCTATCAGGGCCCGTTGCGCGAGGCTGAATCTCGACAGCCAGGACATGGACAGGGTCTCTCTTCTGTGGCCGAGCGGAGGGGGACGGGGCACATCTGTACGCCCACCCCAACACCCTGGTCCATGAGTGACCCCGGTTCCCTAGCTCCCAGGTCCATTTCCTTACGCGGTGCATACTCCGGCCGCAGTACACCGGGACGGACGTCACTCCACCCTTGGACGTACCAGCCCGGTTTCGTAGGCGATGACGACCAGCTGGGCGCGGTCGCGGGCGCCCAGCTTGGCCATCGCCCGGTTCACGTGCGTCTTCACGGTGAGCGGGCTGACCTCCAACCGCTCGGCGATCTCGTCGTTGGAGTGGCCCCCGGCCACCTGGACCAGCACCTCGCGCTCGCGCACGGTCAGCGACTCCAGCCGCTCGGCGCGGGCCGGGTCGCGCTCCGCGGCGTCCGCCGTGCCCTCCTGGGCGAGGAAGCGGGCGATCAGCCCCTTGGTGGCGGTCGGGGACAGCAGCGCCTCGCCGCCGGCCGCGACCCGGATGGCGCTGAGCAGTTCCTCGGGCTCGGAGCCCTTGCCGAGGAAGCCGGAGGCGCCCGCGCGCAGCGACTGAACCACGTAGTCGTCGACCTCGAAGGTGGTCAGTATGACCACGCGGACATGGGCGAGGGACGGGTCGGCGCTGATCATGCGGGTGGCGGCGAGGCCGTCGGTGCCGGGCATCCGGATGTCCATCAGCACCACGTCGGCCCTCCGCTCGGCGGCCAGCCGGGCCGCCTCCGCGCCGTCGGACGCCTCCCCCACCACCTCCATGTCGGGCTCGGAGTCGACCAGCACCCGGAAGGCGCTGCGCAGCAGTGCCTGGTCGTCGGCGAGCAGGACACGGATCGTCATGCGGGGTCCTTTGCTGCATCGGTGGCGGCGTCGGTGCGCTTCCTGACCGGAAGGATCGCATGGACGCGGAAACCGCCTCCGTAGCGGGGACCGGTGGTCAGGGTGCCGCGCACCGCGGTGACCCGCTCGCGCATGCCGAGCAGGCCGTGCCCGCCGCCGGCCGGCGCGGCGGTCTCGGCGGTACTGCCGCCGGCTCCGTCGTCGAGCACGGTGACCTCGATGGCCGGCCCCACCCGCACGACGCTGACCTCGGCCTTCGCCCGCGTCCCCGCGTGCTTCTGCACGTTGGTCAGCGCCTCCTGGATGATGCGGTACGCCGCCAGGTCGACGGCGGTGGGCAGCTCGGCGCCCTGGTCGGCGCGGGCCACCTCGACGTGCAGTCCGGCGTGGTGGAAGGTGGCGACGAGCTCGTCGAGCCGGTTCAGGCCGGGGGCCGGCTCCGTCGGGGCCTCCGGGTCGCCGGACTGGCGCAGCAGGCCCACGGTGGCGCGGAGTTCGTCGAGTGCGGAGCGGCTGGCCGTCCGTACGTGGGCCAGGGCCTCCTTGGCCTGGTCGGGCCGCTTGTCCATGACGTGCGCGGCGACCCCGGCCTGGACGTTGACCAGGGCGATGTGGTGGGCGACCACGTCGTGCAGGTCGCGGGCGATGCGCAGCCGCTCCTCGGCGACCCGGCGGCGGGCTTCCTCCTCCCTGGTGCGCTCGGCCTTCTCGGCCCGGTCGCGGATGGCCTGCACGAAGGCGCGCCGGCTGCGGACCGCGTCCCCGGCGGTGGCGCCGATACCGGTCCAGGCGAAGACGGCGAGGTTCTCCTGCGCGTACCAGGGCAGCGGTCCGGCCAGCATGGCCGCCCCGGTCAGGACGGTCATGGTGAGCAGGCCGACCCGCCAGGTGGTGGGGCGGTCGGTGGAGGCGGCGACCGTGAAGAGGGCGACCACGGCGGACATGACGACGGGCGCGCGGGGGTCGCCGGTGACGCTCTCGACGACGGAGACGCAGCCGGTGACCGCGAGGACCACCAGCGGGGCGCGGCGGCGGAAGACGAGCGCGGCGGCGCCGAAGGCCATGAGGGCGAGACTGAGCGCGTCGGGCGTGCGCAGGCCCCAGCTGACGCCTTCGGGCCCGTGCGGCTCCACGAAGGAGCCGCAGACCATGCACACCAGGACGGCCGCGGCGAGGGCCGTGTCCAGGGCGGAGGGGTGGGCGCCGAGGGTGCAGCGGGCGCGGGCGAGGGTGCTCACGGGTTTTTACGGTAGCTGGAGTGGGCGTCTGTTTTCGGGTGAGCCCGCGTGCAGTGGGCGTCTGCTGGGGGCTGCGCCCCCAGACCCCGCTTCGGCCTGGACGGCCTCGTCCTCAAACGCCGGACGGGCTGAAGATATCGACCGGCGTTCCTCGGGCACCGCCCGATCGATGGAGAGACCGACCGGCATCCCCCGGGCCCCCGATCGATGGAGAGGCCGACCAGCATCCCCCAGCCACTCCCCGATCGATGGAGACACCGACCGGCATCCCCCGGACACCCCCCGATCGGTAGAGGTACCGACCGACACCCCCCGGACACCGCCTCAGGCGCCGTCCGGGATCAGGCCGTCGTCGCTCAGCAGCTCCTGGACTTCCTCCAGGGTCGCGTCCGGGGACGGGAGGATGAGGTCGGACGGCTCCAGGGAGTCGTCCGGCAGGGGCTCGCCCAGTTCGCGGACCTTGGCCAGCAGGGCCTGGAGGGTCCCCCGGAAACCGGGGCCGTCGCCGTTCTCCATCTCGGCCTGGAGCTCGTCGTCCAGCTTGTTCAGCTCGGTGAGACGGCCGTCGGCCAGCGTCAGCTGTCCCTCCCCCATGATCCGTACGATCATGTCGCCCTCCTAGGCGTGGCCTACTGCTTGTCGAAGCGCGGGGTGTCCTGCGGCTGCTGCTGGGCCTGCTGCTGATCCTGGCCGCCCTCGATGGCCTGGCGGTCACCGGTGGTGCCGCCGGCCAGCTCGGCCTTCATCCGCTGCAGTTCCAGCTCTACATCCGTACCACCGGAGAGCCGGTCCAGCTCGGCCTGGATGTCGTCCTTGTGCATGCCGGACTGGTCGTCCAGGGCACCGGAGGCGAGCAGTTCGTCGATGGCGCCGGCCCGGGCCTGGAGCTGGGCGGTCTTGTCCTCGGCGCGCTGGATGGCCAGGCCCACGTCGCCCATCTCCTCGGAGATGCCGGAGAACGCCTCGCCGATGCGGGTCTGCGCCTGGGCGGCGGTGTAGGTGGCCTTGATGGTCTCCTTCTTGGTGCGGAAGGCGTCCACCTTGGCCTGGAGCCGCTGGGCCGCAAGGGTGAGCTTCTCCTCCTCGCCCTGGAGGGTGGCGTGCTGCGTCTCCAGGTCGGTCACCTGCTGCTGGAGCGCCGCGCGGCGGGACAGCGCCTCGCGGGCCAGGTCCTCGCGGCCCAGCGCCAGCGCCTTGCGGCCCTGGTCCTCCAGCTTCGACGACTGGGACTGGAGCTGGTTGAGCTGGAGCTCCAGGCGCTTGCGGCTGGTCGCCACGTCGGCGACGCCGCGGCGCACCTTCTGCAGCAGCTCCAGCTGTTTCTGGTACGAGTAATCGAGGGTCTCGCGCGGGTCCTCGGCCCGGTCCAGGGCCTTGTTGGCCTTCGCGCGGAAGATCATCCCCATACGCTTCATGACACCGCTCATGGGCTTCGCGCGCCCCCTTCTGACCGACTCCAGCTCCAGCACCTGCGACAGAACCCACAGTACGGGCCCTGCATCCATTACCGCACTGTTCGGGGACGGATGCGCTCATCCCCAAGGACGACTGCGTACTCTCCCGGTCCGGCGTAGGGAGTAGGTGCTCCCCGGGGTTGTCCGGAATGACCCGGTGTCCGGGGCGGTACGCAACGTCCCCTCTGTCCCCTTACAGACGACCGGCGTTGCCGGATCGTTCCCCACCGGACTGGGGCCCACACCCCCGCACCCCGTACCCTTGGGTTTTGTGTTCCGTAGCCGTGCCAAGGATGAGAAGGCCCAGAGCGCCGTCAGCGCGCAGGTGACCGACTCCAAGCAGCCCCGTGACCCGCAGGCCCCCAAGGGAAGGCCGACGCCCAAGCGCAGTGCGGCCCAGTCCCAGCGCCGCAGCGTCGCCAATACGCCGATGACGCGCAAGGAGGCCGCCAAGCGCCAGCGCGAGGAGCGGCGGACCGCGCTGGCCAAGCAGCGCGAGGCGCTGGCCAGCGGGGACGAGCGGTACCTGCCGGCCCGCGACAAGGGCCCGGTCCGCAAGTACGCGCGCGACTTCATCGACTCGCGGTTCAACATCGCGGAGTACTTCCTGCCGATGGCCGTGATCATCCTCGTGCTGAGCATGATCCGGGTGGCCTCGCTGCAGAACGTCGCGCTGCTGCTGTGGCTGGTCGTGATCGTGCTGATCGTGCTGGACTCGATCGTCACCGGCTTCCGGCTGAAGAAGCGCCTGGCCGAGCGCTTCCCCGACGACCGCAGGCGCGGCGCGGTGGCCTACGCGCTGATGCGCTCGCTCCAGATGCGCCGGCTCCGGCTGCCCAAGCCCCAGGTCAAGCGCGGGGAGCGGCCCTGAGCACGACGCCGTTCGCCGGTGACGCGGCGGATGCCCGGCCGGCCGAGCCGGGCGGTCTGCGTGACGTCGTACGGCAGGAGCTGGTGGCCCGGCAGCTCGACGAGCAGATAGTCGGCCGCTTCCCGGTGGGCAAGCGGCTGCGGGTCCTCGACGTCGGCATGGGGCGGGGCACCCAGGCGCTGCGGCTGGCACGGGCCGGGCACCAGGTGACCGGCGTGGAGCGGGACGCGACGATGATCGCCGCGGCGCGGGACGCGCTGGCCGGGCAGCCCGAAGGCATCCGGGAGCGGATGCGGATCCTCGAGGGCGACGGCCGGGACACCGGCGTGCACTTCCTGCCGGGCAGCTTCGACGTGGTGCTGTGCCACGGCGTGCTCATGTACGTCGAGGAGCCCGATCCGCTGCTCGCGGGGCTGGCCCGGATGCTCGCCCCGGGCGGGCTGCTGTCGCTCCTGGTGCGCAACGGCGACTCGCTCGCCCTGCGCCCCGGTCTGTCCGGCGACTGGGCGGGCGCGCTGGCCGCCTTCGACACCACCGAGTACACCGACCGCCTCGGTCTCCGCATCCGCGCGGACCGCCTGGCGACGCTGACGGCGAAGCTCGCGGGCATCGGCGCCCCGCTGCACACCTGGTACGGAGTCCGCGTCTTCACGGACACGGCGTCCGACGGCGCCGCACCGCCGGACGACCTGGAGACCCTGCTCGCCGCCGAGGAACGGGCCGGCCGGACCGACCCGTACCGAGGGATCGCGGCGCTGCTGCACCTGTGCGGAGTGCGGGGCTAGGACCGGCCCCAGGAGGTTCGGCGCCCGTTCGGGTGCCCATCGCAAGCCGGGGCGCCCGGGCGCGGTGAGACTCGGGGCATGGACGCTTCCCCCACCCGCGCGGCTTACCGTAACCGGCTGCCGGGGCTGCTCGGAGCCGTCGCCGGGCCGGCCTGCGCGCTGCTGCTGCTCACCGGCTGCTCCGGCTCCGCTCCCGCCTCCCCCGACGCGCCGGTGGCCGAGACGGCCCAGGCGGCCGCACCGGCCGCGGCCAACGACCTCCAGGCCGACTACCAGCGGGTGATCGAGGACGTCCTCCCGTCGGTCGTGCAGATCCAGGCCGGCGACTCCCTGGGCTCCGGGGTCGTGTACGACGACAAGGGGCACGTCGTCACCAACGCGCACGTCGTCGGGGACAGCAGGACCTTCCGGGTGACGACCGCCCGCACCGAGGAGTCCCTCGCCGCCGAACTCGTCTCCTCCTACCCCGAGCAGGACCTCGCCGTCATCAAGCTGGACCGGCTGCCCGAGGGCATGAAGGCGGCCCGGTTCGGTGACTCCTCCAAGGCGGAGGTCGGACAGATCGTGCTGGCGATGGGCTCGCCGCTCGGGCTGTCCTCCAGCGTGACGCAGGGCATCGTGTCGGCGGTCGGACGGACCGTCACCGAGGGCCGTGAGGGCGGCGGTACGGGGGCGACGATCGGCAACATGGTGCAGACGTCGGCGGCCATCAACCCCGGCAACAGCGGCGGTGCCCTGGTGAACCTCGACGGCCAGGTGATCGGCATCCCCACACTGGCCGCGACCGACCCCGGCCTCGGCGACAGCGCGGCGCCCGGGATCGGGTTCGCCATCCCGGCGTCGATGGTGAGGACGGTGGCCGACCAGATCGTCAGGGACGGACGGGTGACCGACTCGGGCCGGGCGGCGCTCGGCATCACCGTCCGCACGGTCGTCGACGACGGTTACCGGCCCGCGGGCGCGGCCGTCGTCGAGGTGAGCGACGGCGGGGCCGCCGACGACGCGGGGCTGCGGCCCAGCGACGTCATCGTCCGGCTGGGCGACACCGACATCACCACGATCACCTCGCTGGCCGAGGCGCTGGCGTCGATGGAGCCGGGCGAGAGGACGAAGGTGACGTACACCCGCGACGGCGACGAGCGCACCGCCGAGGTGCCCCTGGGCGAGCAGTGAGGGGGCGGGGCCGGTCGGGCCCCGCCCCGCCGCTCAGCCCTCCGCCGGCTCCTGGGCCTCTTCGGCGTGCAGGCTCATCGGACCGTAGATCTCCGTGGAGTCCTCGAACAGCCGCACCTGGTCGGTGCCGCCCTCCTGGAGGTCCTTCCAGTGCTCCCCGATCCAGGACTCGGCGTCCCCTTGCGTGGTGAACTCCTCGGGCTGCACCGCCGGCTGGACCTCCGTCCCGTCGGCCGTCTCGAACCGCCACGTCCATGCCGCCATGTACGCCTCCAAGATGTGAGCACATGCAGAGCGGAAGCCGGATCTTGGTCCGGCCTCCGCCCGCAGCCTATGCGCTGAGCCGGTCGCGTCGTAGCAGGCCCGGAGGACAGCCGCCCGGACCGGCCGCGCCCCTTGGGGGCCTCGGGCGCGCACACCACCGGCTCACCGGGGAAAATCGGTGCGTGGACGTGACTCTGCTCGGCACCGGTGCCCCCGCGGGACTCCCCCGCCCCGACTGTCCCTGCGCGGCCTGTGCCGCGGCCCAGGGCGAGAACGCGCGCGCGGCGACCGCGCTGCTGGTGGACGGGGCGCTGCTGCTGGACCTCACCCCCGGCGCCGCGTTCGCCGCCGCACGCGCCGGTCGCTCCCTGACCGGCGTACGGCAGGTGCTGCTGTCCCACCCGCACGACGGGCCGGCGATGGAGGTGCCGGCCGGGCTGCCGCAGCCGGGGCGGGTGCCGGACGGGCGGGAACTGGCGCTGCTGACCGGGCACCGGGTGCGTGCGGTCGCGATGGACGCGCCGGGCACCGGGTACGCGGTGACCGGCCCGGACGGGCAGCGGCTCCTCTACCTGCCGCCGGGGTGCGCGCCGGCCGGTCTGGAGGAGCCGGCCGAGCCGTACGACATGGTCCTCGCGGACGTCGTGGGCCGCCCGGACGCCCTGGCGAGGCTGCGCGCGGTGGGCGCGGCGGGCGCCACCACGGACGTCGTCGCCGTCCACCTGGGCCACGACGTGCCGCCGGGCCGGGAACTCGCCCGGCGCCTCGCGGCGGCCGGGGCACGGGCGGTCCCGGACGGGACGACGCTGGTGGTGGGCGCCTACGAGGACGTGCCCGACGTACCGCGCCGCACCCTGGTGCTGGGCGGCGCCCGCTCGGGCAAGTCGGTGGAGGCCGAGCGCCGGCTGGAGTCCTTCCCGGAGGTGGTGTACGTCGCGACCGGCGGCCTGCGGGGCGGGGACACCGAGTGGGCGGCCCGGGTCGGCGCGCACCGGGAACGGCGGCCGGGCTCCTGGCGCACCGTGGAGACCTGTGACCTGGTCCCGCTCCTCAAGGACGACGGGGCACCCCTTCTGATCGACTGCCTGTCCCTGTGGCTGACGGACGCGATGGACGCCGTGGGGGCGTGGGACGACGCGGAGTGGGCCGACGGCGGGGAACGGGCCCTGCGCGACCGGGTGCGGGACCTGACGGAGGCGGTGCGCGCCACCCGGCGCACCGTCGTCGCCGTGTCGAACGAGGTGGGCTCGGGCATCGTCCCGGCCACGGCGTCCGGCCGCCGCTACCGGGACGAACTCGGCCGTCTGAACGCGGCGTTCGCCGACGAGTGCGAGCAGGTGCTGCTGGTGGTGGCGGGCCAGGCCCTGGTGCTACGCGGCTGAGGCGTCCTTGCGCGCGATGACGCGTCCGCTCCGCGCGCCGGTCAGCACCGTGCAGCCCAGCTCCGCCAGTTCGGCGCGCAGGCCCGCCGGGAGGGCGAGCGGGCGGCGCGGGTCCGTGACGTCGACGAGCAGGTGACCGCCGGGGCGCAGGACGTGGAGGGCGGCGCGCAGCTCGGCACGCGGGTCCGGGACGCGTTCCAGTTGCCGCAGGAGGCTCACCACGTCGTAGCGGCCCCGCAGCCTGGCCCGGATGTGCGGGTCCGTCAGCCGGCCGACGAACGCCTCCTCGACCCGTTCGACGGCGCGGGCGCGCAGCACCCGGTGCGTGGGGTCCAGGCCGTCGAACGAGGTGTACGGGAAGTACGCGCGGGCGGCGTCGGGGAAGTCGGCGTCGCCGGTTCCCACGTCCAGCCAGCTCTCGGGCTCGGGGCAGCGGCGGAACACCGCGCGGGCGGCCGACCGCTGGCGGAGGCGGGCGCCGGCCCGGACGACCGGGTGTTCCGGTCCGGGCGTGAGCGGAGGGTTGCGGAAGCCGTACCGGCAGTCCAGGCAGCGTTCGAGGACGGAGCGACCGGGTGCGGCCCGTCGCGGTCCCTCGCCGAACAGGCGGGGACGCAGCCGCCGGGAGCCGCACCAGGGGCAGTCCGCGCGGTGCGGCCCGTACCCGGGGACGGGGGGAACCGGGGGCACGGGGGGCGGCGCCGAGGGGACGGGGGGTGCGGACATGGGCGGCTCCCGACGTGCGAGGAGGAGAACGAACGACAAACCAGGCAAAACGTTACGTAGGTGATCGCTGTCCGGCGGGGAGCGACGCCACCCGGGCGCGGTGCCGACGGGCCCGCCGTCGTGTTCGACCAGGGCCGGTACTGTTCGGCGAATGAGCTCGCTGAATCTCGACGACTTCACCGATCTGATCGAGCGCCCCGACGGCGGGGTGCGCCGCGACGCCGAGGCGCGCCGGGAGCGTCAGGTCGTGCCGCCCGGATCGCTGGGCCGCCTGGACGACCTGGGCGAGTGGCTGGCCGCGGCGCAGTCCGCCGTGCCGGTGCGGCCGGTCGAGCACCCCCGGGTGGTGCTCTTCGCCGGTGACCACAAGGTCGCCGAACTGGGTGTGTCGGCACGGCCCGCCGGCGGTGCGGGCGAGTTGGTGCGCGAGGTGCTGGAGGGCGGCCGGCCCGTGTCCGTGCTCGCCCGGCGTCTCGGCGTACCCGTGCGAGTGGTCGACATGGCCCTGGACTGCGACCCGCAGACGCTGCCGGCCGAGGTCGCGGGGCACCGGGTGCGGCGCGGCGGCGGCCGCATCGACGTCGAGGACGCGCTGACCCTGGAGGAGGCGGAGGCCGCCTTCCGGGCGGGCATGGCGGTGGCCGACGAGGAGGCCGACTCCGGTACGGATCTGGTGGTCCTGGGCGACGTGAGCGTGGGCGGCACCACCGCGGCCGGCGTGCTGGTCGCCGCGCTGTGCGGCACCGACGCGTCGGTCGTCACGGGGCGGGGCGGACTGGCGATCGACGACCTGGCCTGGATGCGCAAGTGCGCGGCGATCCGCGACGCGCTGCGCCGTGCCCGGCCGGTGCTCGGGGACCAGTTGCGGCTCCTCGCGACGGTGGGCGGAGCCGACCTCGCCGCGATGACGGGCTTCCTGCTGCAGAGCGCGGTGCGGAAGGTGCCGGTGATCCTGGACGGCGTGGTGACGGCCGCCTGCGCGCTGGTCGGGCAGCGGATCGCCTTCCGGGCGCCGGACTGGTGGCTGGCCTCGCACGACAGCGGGGAGCCGGGCCAGGCCAAGGCGCTGGACCGGATGGCCCTGGAGCCGCTGCTGTCCCAGGGCGTGACGGTGGGCGAGGGGGCGGGGGGCCTGCTGGCGCTCCCGCTGGTGCAGGCCGCGGCGGCGTTGGCGGCGGAGTTGCCGGAGGTCTCCGACGGGGAGGGGTGACGGGGTTCGGCGACACGCGCGCCCGATGGGTGTCGCGGCACCCGACATGCCTGTGGGCGTGGGGCGGGTGTCGCGGCCCGGCGCTACGGGGGCCCGGCACGCGTGTGGGCGCGGGGGGGGTGTCGCGGCCCGGCGCTGCGGGGTGCCGCTGCGCCCACCCTCCCTCACTCTCGGCTTCGCTCGAGCGGGGGGGACCCCATCGCCCCAGCGGCACGACTGCCCGCAGCTACGTGAGTATGGCGGCACCCGCGTGCACGGAAAGTCGCGTACGGCGGGAAGGGGACGTGTCGGGGGGTGTCCGCCCGCAGCGGTTGGCGCGTCCGCGCCGTTCACCCCCGTAGCCGACCGATTCCGCGCCGTTCCGAGGACGGACACCCCCCGGCGCGGCCCCGACCCACCGCACAACCGAACGCGCTACCCGCACCCCCACCCACCCTCAGCGGCGCCGCAGGCACCCCGGCACCCCACCGAACCCGCACAGGCCGCCGCAGGCACCCCCGCCCACCGCCGGAGGCACCCCGCACAGGCCGCCGCAGGCACCCGCCCGACCACCGGAGGTCTACGCGTCCGGGCGCCCCCCGATCCAGTCCTCGAAGGCCCGGCGCGGGCCGGACCAGCGGCGGTCGTGGCGGTAGGCCCGCAGGCGGGACTTGGCGCGGGCGTGCGGCCGGCGGGCGTAGAAGCGGCGGGCCCAGAAGGAGTCCGGCCGTGCCAGGCGGACCGCGCCGACCAGGGCGACGAGCGGCACGATCACGCCGAAGACCGCGAGCCGTGCCTTGCCCTTGGCCAGGGCGAGGAGGGAGAAGACGAAGTTCCCCGCGACGGTCGCGATGACGTTCGCCCGGTCCTGCAACTCGTCCTGCGACATGCCGTCGACGCCGAACGGCGTGAACCCGGCGAGGACCAGCCCCACCAGCGCCGCCGTGACGACCACGACCTCCACGCTCTTGCGCCCCGCCTCGCTCCAGTACACGTCGTCGAGGTGCAGGATCAGCGCGAACTCGTCCAGCACGAGGCCCGCCCCGATCCCGAAGACCACCGCGGCGAGCGCGGAGCCGAACCCGTGCCGGCCCCCGGCGACGGCCGCGAACCCGCCCACGACGGTGAGGACGATCCCAGGAACGACGTGGTGCACGTGCACCCCGCCCGCCTTGACATTGCCGAAGGGCCCCTTGCCCGCCCGGATGAGCCGGGTGATCACCCGCGTGACCACGAAGGTCAGCACGAACGCCCCCAGAGCGAGGAGCAGCGGCAGCTTCCCCGGTTCCATGATGTTGCGCTGCCACCAATCTCCCATATGCGCACTTTATCCCCGGGCCGCTCCGATGCCCCGGTGACCGCCGGGTAGTCTGCGCCGGTGCTCAGGACCCCCTCCCCCGACGGCCTCCGCTTCGCCTTCGGCACCCTCACCGTGTTCCCGGTCAAGGTGACCCGCTGGGACCGCGAGGCAGCCCGCGGCGGCATGCTGTGCGCGCCGCTGGCCGGCCTCGCCGTCGGCGTCACGGCCGCGGCGGCCGGGCTCCTGCTGCTGCTCCTGGGCGCGGGCGGCCTGCTCGCCGCCGTCGCCACCGCCGCCGTACCGGCCCTGCTGACCCGCGGTCTGCACCTGGACGGGCTGGCCGACACCGCGGACGGACTGGGCAGCGGCAAGCCCGCCGACGACGCGCTGCGGATCATGAAGCAGTCGGACATCGGGCCGTTCGGCGTGCTCGCCCTCGTGTTCGTGCTGTTCGCCCAGGTGGCCGCGCTCGCGCAGGCGTACGACGACTCCTGGGCGCGGGGCGCGCTCGCCGCCGTGGTCTCGGCGACCGCCGCCCGGCTGGCGCTGACCCTCGCCGCCCGCGGCGGGGTGCCCGCCGCCCGCCCGGAGGGGCTGGGCGCGGCGGTCGCCGGGGTGGTGCCGACGGGTGGCGCGACGGCCGTCACCGCCGTCGTCATGGCGGCCGCGGCGGGGGCCGGCGCGTTCCTCGGACCGTACGACGCGGTCCGTGCGGCGCTCGCCGTGCTGTGCGCCGTCGCCGTCGCCGAACTCCTCCTGCGCCACTGCGTCCGCCGCTTCGGCGGGGTCACCGGCGACGTCTTCGGCGGGGTCGCGGAGACGGCGGCCACCACCGCCCTCGTCGTTCTCGTCCTCGGCTGACACGAGACCCGCCCCGGCCTCAGCAGGCCTGTCGCCACACCCCCAGCTCGTACTTCTTCAGCATCGAACTCAGCCCCAGCTCACGGGAGTCGGCGCAGAACCGCTCGGTCGGCAGCTCGTACTCGACGTGGAAGACCGCCTTGCCGGCGTCGACGAACGGCTTGTTGTCGGCGCACTCGCCGTACTGGGCACACTGCTCGTTGACCGCGAAGTCGAAGTCGTCGACCAGTTCCGGGATCTGGTCCAGGTCGTTCTTCAGGCCGACGGCCATGCCCCGGTCGTGGGCGAGCCTCGCGATCAGCCGGTTGTAGCGGAGCTGGTCGTCGGCGGTGAGCGGGAAGCCGGTGTCGTTCCGGTAGCCGTCCATGTTGTCCGGCTCCACCGCGTCGAAGCCCTTGTCGCGGCACATGTCGAACCGCTCGGCCATCAACGGCTCGAGGACGTCCGTCGCGCGGATGTCCAGCCAGCGCTCCCCCTCCCAGCCGTTGCCCTTGCCCAGCACCGACTTCGGGAACTCGGCCGCGTCGGGGCGGAAGTCCTCCCACGCGCCGGTGGAGACGTAGCAGATGACCTTGCGGCCGTCGCGGTGCAGCCCGGCCACCGTCGCCTCGGTGTGGTCGAAGCCGTCGATGTCGTAGACCGGCACGTCGACGGAGGTGTCCAGCTTGCCGCTGAGCTGCCACTGCCAGGCGGTGCCGGGGCGCGGCCGCCAGTGGCCGGCGCCGTCCGGCTCGTCGTCGGGGGATGCCGTGGAGCAGCCCGCGAGCAGCAGGAGAAGGGCTGTCAGCAGGACCGGGCGTCTCACGGGGCGTGCTCCAGGGGGCGGGGACGGCGTACCGCAATGATCTCGTACGCCGTCGGCGGCGCGGAAACCGCGGGGCGCGGGCGGGAGCGGACGGGGACGCGAGCGTAGGCTCGTGCCGGGTGTTTGCCTGCCCAGGTAAGGACCGCATCGCAGGAGGGATCTAGGGTCGGTTGTCGGGCCCGGTCGACCCACCCGCATTCGGCCGCACAGGACTTCATACGGAAGCGAGATTTCACCACCGTGACTGCTCTCACTCTCTCCACCGCCGCGGCGCCCGGCCTGCGGGCCGACGCGATCGTGATCGGTGTCGCCAAGGGCGCCAAGGGACCGGTCGTCGCACCGGGCGCCGAGGCCGTGGACAAGGCGTACGACGGCCGGCTCGCCGGCGTCCTGGAGACCCTCGGTGCCTCCGGCGCCGAGGGCGAGGTGACGAAGCTGCCCGCGCCGTCCGGCTTCAAGGCACCCGTCGTGGTGGCGGTGGGCCTGGGCGCCGAGCCCGAGAAGGACGCCGGCTTCGACGCCGAGGCGCTGCGCCGGGCCGCCGGCGTGGCCGCCCGCGCGCTCGCCGGCTCCAAGAAGGCCGCCTTCGCCCTGCCGCTCGCCGAGGCCGCCGACGCCGGCGCCGTCGGCGAGGGCGTGCTGCTCGGCGCGTACTCCTTCGACGCCTACAAGGAGACCGGCAAGGACGCCAAGGCGAAGAGCGGCAAGGCCCCGCTGGCCGAGGCCGCGCTGCTGGGCGGCAAGCCCCGGGACAAGGCGTACAAGGCGGCGATCGAGCGTGCCGCGGCCGTCGCCGAGGAGCTGAACCGCGCCCGCGACCTGGTCAACACCCCGCCGAACGATCTCAACCCCGAGGCGTTCGCGGCGGTGGCGCAGGCCGCCGCGAAGGAGCACGGCATCAAGGTGCAGGTGCTCGACGAGAAGGCGCTCACCAAGGGCGGTTACGGCGGCATCCTGGGCGTCGGCGCCGGTTCGGCGGCGGGTCCGCGGCTGGTGAAGCTGTCGTACACCTCGTCCAAGGCGACGAAGTCCCTCGCCTTCGTCGGCAAGGGCATCACCTACGACTCGGGCGGCATCTCGCTGAAGCCGGCCGGGCACAACGAGACGATGAAGTGCGACATGGCCGGTGCCGCCGCCGTGTTCGCCGCGGTCGTCGCCGCCGCGCGCCTGGGCCTGGAGGTCAACGTGACCGGCTGGCTGGCGCTGGCCGAGAACATGCCGTCGGGCTCCGCCACCCGCCCGGGTGACGTGCTGCGCATGTACAGCGGCAAGACGGTGGAGGTGCTCAACACCGACGCCGAGGGCCGGCTCGTGCTCGCCGACGCGCTGTGGGCGGCCTCGCAGGAGAAGCCGGACGCGATCATCGACGTGGCGACCCTGACCGGCGCGATGATGCTGGCGCTCGGCAGCCGGACGTACGGGATCATGGCGAACGACGACGCGTTCCGTGCCGCGGTGCACGAGGCGTCGGAGGAGGTCGGCGAGCCGGCGTGGCCGATGCCGCTGCCGGAGCACCTGCGCAAGGGCATGGACTCGGCGACCGCCGACATCGCCAACATGGGCGAGCGGATGGGCGGCGGCCTGGTGGCCGGCCTGTTCCTGCGCGAGTTCGTCGGCGAGGGCATCGCCTGGGCGCACCTGGACATCGCGGGTCCGGCGTTCAACGAGGGCGGGCCGTTCGGGTACACGCCGAAGGGCGGTACGGGGACGGCCGTGCGGACGCTGGTGCGGGTTGCCGAGCGGGTCGCCCTCGGCGATCTCGGGTGACGTTCGCCTGAGAGCTCGGGGGTGCGGGTGATCCGGCGTCTGCGGGTCGTTGGGGCTTGTCGCGCCCACGCGGCGGAGCCGCAGATCAGATACGGCCCGCGCCCCTGAGGGTGTCTCCACTCCCTTCGCTACAAGTGAACGTGGGGCGTCTCACACACCGGCCCCACGTCTCGTCGGTCCCCTACAAGTGCGAAGATGGGGCTCGGCAGGACAGGGCCCCACCTAAGGGCCGAGAACAAAGAGCGGCCGGACACCAGCCGCCGACCGGTCACTGGAGACCGGCGTGGCGCACATGCATGGAGGACGTGACGTGGCGAACGACGCCAGCACCGTTTTCGACCTAGTGATCCTCGGCGGTGGCAGCGGTGGTTACGCCGCGGCGCTGCGCGGGGCGCAGCTGGGCCTGGACGTCGCCCTGATCGAGAAGGGCAAGGTCGGCGGTACCTGCCTGCACAACGGATGCATCCCCACCAAGGCCCTGCTGCACGCGGGTGAGATCGCCGACCAGGCCCGCGAGAGCGAGCAGTTCGGTGTGAAGGCCACCTTCGAGGGCATCGACATGGCGGCCGTCCACAAGTACAAGGACGACGTCATCGCGGGCCTGTACAAGGGCCTGCAGGGTCTGATCGCCTCGCGCAAGGTGACGTACATCGAGGGCGAGGGCCGCCTGTCCTCCCCGACCTCCGTCGATGTGAACGGTCAGCGCGTCCAGGGCCGCCACGTCCTGCTGGCGACCGGCTCCGTGCCGAAGTCGCTGCCGGGCCTGAACATCGACGGCGACCGGATCATCTCCTCCGACCACGCCCTCAAGCTCGACCGCGTGCCGAAGTCCGCGATCGTCCTGGGCGGCGGCGTCATCGGCGTCGAGTTCGCCTCCGCGTGGAAGTCCTTCGGCACGGACGTCACGATCATCGAGGGCCTCAAGCACCTCGTGCCGGTCGAGGACGAGAACAGCTCCAAGCTGCTGGAGCGCGCCTTCCGCAAGCGGGGCATCAAGTTCAACCTGGGCACCTTCTTCGAGAAGGCCGAGTACACCCAGGACGGCGTCAAGGTCACCCTCGCCGACGGCAAGGAGTTCGAGGCCGAGGTCCTGCTCGTCGCCATCGGCCGCGGCCCGGTCTCGCAGGGCCTGGGCTACGAGGAGGCCGGGGTCGCCATGGACCGCGGCTACGTCCTCGTCGACGAGTACATGCGGACCAACGTCCCGACCATCTCCGCCGTCGGTGACCTCGTCCCGACCCTCCAGCTCGCGCACGTCGGCTTCGCCGAGGGCATGCTGGTGGCGGAGCGGCTCGCCGGCCTGAAGACCGTCCCGGTCGACTACGACGGCGTGCCGCGGGTGACGTACTGCCACCCGGAGGTCGCCTCCGTGGGCATCACCGAGGCCAAGGCCAAGGAGATCTACGGTGCGGACAAGGTCGTCGCCCTGAAGTACAACCTGGCGGGCAACGGCAAGAGCAAGATCCTGAAGACCACGGGCGAGATCAAGCTCGTCCAGGTCAAGGACGGTGCCGTGGTCGGCGTCCACATGGTCGGCGACCGCATGGGCGAGCAGGTCGGCGAGGCCCAGCTGATCTACAACTGGGAGGCGCTGCCGGCCGAGGTCGCTCAGCTGGTCCACGCCCACCCGACGCAGAACGAGGCGATGGGCGAGGCCCACCTCGCGCTGGCCGGCAAGCCGCTGCACTCCCACGACTGACCTCCCTCGGTCATTGGGCGCGACGACACAGACTTCCGCAATTTCGTAAGGAGCAACCGAAACCATGGCGGTTTCCGTAACCCTTCCGGCGCTCGGCGAGAGCGTCACCGAGGGCACCGTCACCCGTTGGCTGAAGGCCGAGGGTGAGCGTGTCGAGGCCGACGAGCCGCTGCTCGAGGTCTCGACCGACAAGGTCGACACCGAGATCCCGGCGCCCGCCTCCGGCGTGCTGTCCTCCATCAAGGTCGCCGAGGACGAGACCGTCGAGGTCGGCGCCGAGCTGGCGCTGATCGACGACGGCTCCGGCGCCCCGGCCGCCGAGGCCGCCCCGCAGGCCCAGCAGGTCGCCGAGCCGGCTCCCGAGCCCGCCCCGGCCGCCCCCTCCACCGAGCAGGCCGCCCCGGCGCCCGCTCCCACGGCCGAGGCGTCCGCCGGCGGCGGCTCCGCCGAGGGCACGGACGTCGTCCTGCCCGCGCTCGGCGAGTCCGTCACCGAGGGCACCGTCACCCGCTGGCTGAAGTCGGTCGGTGACAGCGTCGAGGCCGACGAGCCGCTGCTGGAGGTGTCCACCGACAAGGTCGACACCGAGATCCCGGCCCCCGCCTCCGGCACCCTGCTGGAGATCGTGGTCGGCGAGGACGAGACCGCCGAGGTCGGCGCCAAGCTCGCCGTCATCGGCGAGGCGGGTGCCCCCGGTGCAAGCACCGGCTCCACTGGAGCCGCTGCCGCCGCGCCCTCCGAAGCCGCCCCCGCGCAGGAGGCCCCGGCCGCCCCGGCCCAGCCCGAGCCCACCCCGGCTCCGGCCCCGGCCGCCCCCGCCGCTCCGGCGCCGCAGGCCCCCACGGCCCCGGCTCCGCAGCAGCAGACCACCCCGGCGCCCGAGCCGACCCCGGCCGCCCCGGCGCCCGCGCCGGCCCCGGCCGCCGCTCCGGCCGCCCCGGCCGCCGCCCAGCCGGTGGACGACGGCGCCTACGTCACCCCGCTGGTGCGCAAGCTCGCCGCCGAGAACGGCGTCGACCTGTCCACCGTCAAGGGCACCGGCGTCGGCGGCCGCATCCGCAAGCAGGACGTCATCGCCGCCGCCGAGGCCGCGAAGGCCGCCGCTCCGGCTCCGGCCGCCGCTGCCGCCGCGCCCGCGAAGAAGGCCCCCACCCTGGAGGCCTCCCCGCTGCGCGGCCAGACCGTGAAGATGCCGCGCATCCGCAAGGTCATCGGCGACAACATGGTCAAGGCGCTGCACGAGCAGGCCCAGCTGTCGTCGGTCGTCGAGGTCGACGTCACCCGTCTGATGAAGCTGCGCGCCCGTGCCAAGGACGCGTTCGCGGCGCGTGAGGGCGTCAAGCTCTCGCCGATGCCGTTCTTCGTCAAGGCCGCGGCCCAGGCGCTGAAGGCGCACGCGCCGATCAACGCCAAGATCAACGAGGCCGAGGGGACCATCACCTACTTCGACACCGAGAACATCGGTATCGCGGTGGACTCCGAGAAGGGCCTGATGACCCCGGTCATCAAGAACGCCGGTGACCTCAACCTGGCCGGCATCGCCAAGGCGACCGCCGACCTGGCGGGCAAGGTGCGGGCCAGCAAGATCAGCCCGGACGAGCTGGCCGGTGCCACCTTCACCATCTCCAACACCGGTTCGCGCGGCGCGCTGTTCGACACGATCATCGTGCCGCCGGGCCAGGTCGCCATCCTCGGCATCGGTGCCACGGTCAAGCGTCCGGCCGTCATCGAGACGGAGGACGGTCCGGTCATCGGCGTCCGCGACATGACGTACCTGACCCTGTCCTACGACCACCGCCTGGTGGACGGCGCCGACGCCGCCCGCTACCTGACGGCGGTCAAGGCGATCCTGGAGGCGGGCGAGTTCGAGGTCGAGCTCGGCCTGTAATTCCCCTGCCGATGGGCCTGTACGGTGCCCCCGCCCGGAGCTTCCCGGGCGGGGGCACCGTCGTGTTTCGTCCGGGGCACGCTGTGTAAGTCTCGTCTCACCTGCGTAAAAGCGCCCCCGTGCGCCCTTCCCGCCCGCCGCGACGGCCGTATTGTCTAACCGTCAAACGCCCCCGGGGTCCGAAGGGGACCCTTCCGAAGGAGCTCTCATGACCGCGCCCGTCGTCCACTCGCTGCGCGAACAGATCCGCGAGCACATCCTGGAAGGGATCATCAGCGGACGCTGGCAGCCGGGCGAGCGGATCGTGGAGCGGCGGATCGCCACCGAGCTGGAGGTCAGCCAGACGCCGGTGCGGGAGGCGCTGCGCGAGCTGGAGTCGCTGCGGCTGATCGAGTCGGCGCCGAACAAGGGCGTACGGGTGCGGAACCTGACCGCCGCCGACCTGGAGGAGAGCTACCCGGTACGGGCCGGCCTGGAGGCGATCGCCGCCGAGCTGGCGGCGGAGCGGCTGGCGGAGGACTGCTCGGCCCTCGAACCGCACGTCGCCGCGCTGTACGAGGCCGACCGCGCCTCCGACGGGACGGCCCAGGTCCGGCACACGGTGGGCTTCCACCGGGAGCTGGTGCGGGCGGCGGGCAACTCGGTGCTGCTGCACACCTGGGAGGGGCTGGGCATCGAGGTGTTCACGGCGCTGTCGATACGGTGGCTGGGGACGGTGCAGCAGTCGTACGCGGAGGAGCACGAGGAGCTGGTCGCCGCCTTCCGCCGTCGGGACCCGCGGATCCCGGAGATCGTCAAGGCGCATGTGCTGGGCTGCGCCCCCCGCGCGTAGTTCCTCGCCCCCGCCGCCCCTCCCCTTCCGCCCCTGGGGGCTACGTACCCAGACCGCCGTCCGCGCGGTTCCCCGCGCCCCTGACAGGAGCGCGGGGCTGTATCGATGTGCGGCTCCGCCGCGGGGGCGCGATCAGCCACCCCGCACCCGCGGACGCGACACCACCGAACCACCCGAGCTCTACGGCGCTCACCTGCACAAACACCCACCAGCACAGGTCACTCCGTGCCATCGCCGAAGGCACCCCGTGCCGACTTTCTCGGTATCGAGAGGTTTTGCCCCTCAACCCTTTGATCGATCATCGATCACGGAGTTACAGTCACCGTCGGGCTTTCACCGAAGCCCACCGCCCTGTCCTGCCAAAGACCTAGGGCACCCCCGAACCCTTGACGATGAGGGAACCCCCTTCGACTGAGGAAGGCGGCGACATGACCGACCCCAAAGCCATCCAGCCGAGCGAGCTCGACCAGCTCCCGGACCGCGACCCGGAGGAGACCGCCGAATGGCAGGCCTCCCTGGACGCCGTCACCAAGGCGGCCGGGCCGCACCGTGCCGCGTACCTGATGCGCCGCACGCTGGAGCGCGCCGAGGGCGCCGGCCTCGCCCTGCCGAAGCTCCTCGAGACGGACTACGTCAACACCATCCCCACCTCCGCCGAGCCCACCGTGGACGGCGACGAGGAGATGGAGCAGCGGATCACCGCCTGGAACCGCTGGAACGCGGCGGCGATGGTCACCCGCGGCAGCAAGTACGGCGTCGGCGGCCACATCGCCACCTTCGCCTCCGCGGCCTGGCTGTACGAGACCGGCTTCAACCACTTCTTCAAGGGCAAGGAGGGTGACGGCTCCGGCGACCAGCTCTACGTCCAGGGCCACGCCTCCCCCGGCATCTACGCCCGCGCCTTCCTCGACGGCCGCCTGAACGAGGAGCAGCTCGACAACTTCCGCCGCGAGTCCGGCGGCAACGGCCTGCCGTCCTACCCGCACCCGCGCCGCCTGCCCTGGCTGTGGGAGTTCCCGACCGTCTCCATGGGCCTCGGCCCGATCTCCGCGATCTACCAGGCGCGTTTCAACCGCTACCTGACCAGCCGCGGCATCAAGGACCTGACGAACTCCCACGTCTGGGCGTTCCTCGGCGACGGCGAGATGGACGAGCCCGAGTCCACCACCGCGCTCACCCTCGCCTCCCGCGAGGGCCTGGACAACCTGACCTTCGTCATCAACTGCAACCTGCAGCGCCTCGACGGTCCGGTCCGCGCCAACTTCAAGATCGTCCAGGAGCTGGAGGCCCAGTTCCGCGGCGCCGGCTGGAACGTGATCAAGTCCCTGTGGGGCACGGCCTGGGACGAGCTGTTCCAGCTCGACACCACGGGCGCGCTCGTACGCCGCCTGCGCGAGGTACCGGACGCGCAGGTGCAGACGTACCAGACGCGCGACGCCGCCTACATCCGCGAGGACTTCTTCGGCAAGGACCCGCAGCTCGCCGAGATGGGCAAGCTGCTGTCCGACGACAAGATCCTCGAGTGCTTCCACTACTCGCGCGGCGGCCACGAGTCCCGCAAGGTCTACGCCGCGTACAAGGCCGCGCTCGCCCACAAGGGCGCGCCGACCGTGATCCTGGCCCAGACGGTCAAGGGCCACACCCTCGGCCGCGGCTTCGCGTCCAAGAACGCCAACCACCAGATGAAGAAGCTCTCGGTGGACGAGTTCAAGGACATGCGCGACCTGCTCGGCCTGCCGATCGCGGACAGCGCGTTCGTCGACGGCGTGGTCCCCTACGGCCACCCGGGCGCCGACTCCCCCGAGGTGCGCTACCTCCAGGAGCGCCGCGCCGCCCTCGGCGGTCCGGCCCCGGCCCGCCGGGTGCACCCGCTGGCGCCGCTGCCCGCGCCCGCCGACAAGGCGTTCGCCTCCTTCGACAAGGGCTCCGGCTCGCAGAGCGTGGCCACCACCATGGCCTTCGTCCGCCTGGTCAAGGACCTGGTCCGCGACAAGGAGACCGGCAAGCGCTGGGTGCCGATCGTCCCCGACGAGGCGCGCACCTTCGGCATGGAGAGCCTCTTCCCGTCCCTGGGCATCTACTCGCCCAAGGGCCAGACGTACGAGCCGGTCGACCGCGACCAGCTGATGTACTACAAGGAAGCCAAGAACGGCCAGATCCTCAACGAGGGCATCACCGAGGCCGGCTCGATGGCCGACTTCATCGCCGCGTCCACCGCGTACGCGACGCACGGCGAGGCGATGATCCCGTTCTACATCTTCTACTCGATGTTCGGCTGGCAGCGCACGGCCGACCAGATGTGGCAGCTCGGCGACCAGCTCGGCCGCGGCTTCCTGGTCGGCGCCACGGCGGGCCGCACCACGCTGACCGGTGAGGGCCTCCAGCACGCGGACGGCCACTCCCCCGCCATCGCGGCGACCAACCCGGCGGCGCTGACGTACGACCCGGCGTTCGCGTACGAGGTCGCGGCGATCGTCAAGGACGGTCTGCGCCGGATGTACGGCGAGGCCGCCCCGGGCGAGGACCCGAACGTCTTCTACTACCTGACGGTCTACAACGAGCCGCTGCCGCAGCCGGCCAAGCCGTCCGTCGCCGGCGTGGACGAGGGCATCGTCAAGGGCCTGTACCGCTTCAACACGGCGGAGTCGGCGGGCCTGGCCCCGGCCGCGAACGCCCCGCGCATCCAGCTGCTGGGCTCCGGCACGGCGATCCACTGGGCGCTGAAGGCGCAGAAGCTGCTCACCGAGGAGTGGGGTGTGGCCGCCGACGTGTGGTCCGCTACCTCCTGGACCGAGCTGCGCCGGGACGCGATGGAGGCCGACGCGGCGCTGCTGCGCGGCGAGGAGCGGGTGCCGTACGTGCGCCGGGCGCTCCAGGGTGCCGAGGGCCCGGTGCTGGCGGTCTCCGACTACATGCGCCAGGTCCCGGACCAGATCGCGCAGTGGGTGGAGCAGGACTGGTCCTCGCTGGGCGCCGACGGCTTCGGTCTGTCGGACACCCGTGAGGCCGCCCGCCGCCACTTCGGCGTCGACGCCGAGTCCATCGTGGTCGCGGCCCTGGCCCAGCTCGCCAAGCGCGGCGAGGTCAAGGCGACGGCCGTGAAGGAGGCGCGCGAGCGCTACGGCCTGTAGGGATCGGGCACGACGTGAGAGGAGGCCCCCGCCGCGGCGGGGGCCTTCCGCGTTCTCCTGCATGATGTGGGGATGCGCGCTGCCCGGCTCATCAAGATGGTGCTGCTCCTCCAGTCCCGCCCCACCATGACCGCGGCCGAGCTGGCCCGCGAGCTGGAGGTGTCGGAGCGGACCGTGACGCGGGACGCGCAGGCGCTGTCGGAGGCGGGGGTGCCGGTGTACGCCGAGCGGGGGCGGGCGGGCGGCTACCGGCTCATCGGCGGGTACCGCACCCGGCTGACCGGGCTGGCCCGGGGCGAGGCAGAGGCGCTGTTCCTGTCCGGGGTGCCGGGGGCGCTGCGCGAGATGGGCCTGGAGGACGCGGCGTCGGCGGCCCGCCTGAAGGTGTCGGCGGCGCTGCTCCCCTCCCTGCGGGACGCCTCCCGCACGGCGGCTCAGCGGTTCCACCTGGACGCGCCGAACTGGTTCCGGGAGCCGGAGACGCCGGAGCTGCTGCCGGCGGTCGCGGACGCGGTCTGGGACGACCGGCGCGTCGCCGCCCGCTACCGGCGCGGGGCGGAGGAGGTGGTCCGGGAGCTGGAGCCGTACGGGCTCGTGCTGAAGGCCGGCGTCTGGTACCTGTGCGCCCGGGTAGCGCGGGCCGCGGGCGACGGGCCCTTCCGCGTGTACCGCATCGACCGGTTCACGGCGGTGGAGGCGGGCGAGGAGCGCTTCGCGCGGGACGACGGCTTCGACCTGCCCGCGTTCTGGGCGGAACGGGCCGAGCAGTTCGCGCGGTCGATCCTGCGGGCCCAGGTCGTGGTCCGGCTGTCGGCCCGGGGCGTGCGGGGGCTGCCGCACGCCGTCGACGCGCTGTCCGCCCGGGAGGCGCTGGCGGGCGCGGAGGCGCCGGACGCGGACGGGTGGGTGACGGTGACGCTGCCGGTGGAGTCGGAGGAGGTCGCGCACACGCAGCTCAGAGGGCTCGGACCGGAGGTGGAGGTGCTGGCGCCACCGGCGCTGCGGCAACGGTTCGCCCGGGACGCGCGGCGGCTGGCGGGACTGTACGCCGACGGGGACCAGGCCGGCGCATAACGATCCGCCGCCTCCGCGTGCGCCGTACCCGCCCAGGGCCGATGCTGGACCCGTGATGGACGAGACGGAGTTCTGGGAGCTGATCGACGCCACCCGGCAGGGCGCCGACGGCGATCCCGAGGACCAGGCGGACCTGCTCGTGGAGCGGCTCCTCGGGCTGGACCCGGACCTGGTGCTCGACTTCGCCCGCCACTTCGAGGCGCGTTACAACCGGGCCTGCACCTGGGACCTGTGGGGTGCCGCCTGGATCCTGCTCGGCGGCGCGAGCGACGACGCCTTCGACTTCTTCCGGTGCTGGCTGATCGGCCAGGGCCGCGAGGTGTACGAGGGCGCGGTGCACGAGCCCGACGCGCTCGCCGAGCTGCTGGACGACTTCGACGAGGAACTGGACGGCGACGGCGAGGAACTCGGCTACGCGGCCGACGAGGCCTACGAGCAGCTCACCGGCACCGTGGCCCCCGACCTCGGCATCGCGCCGGCGCCGGCGGAGCCGCTGGGCACCCCGGTGGACCTGGAGGACGACCGGGCCCTCGCCGCCCGGTTCCCCCGCCTGTGGGAGCGGTTCGGGCGGGAGTGAGGCCCGCCGCCCGCGCGTCGGCCTCAGAGCGCACGGCGGCGGCCGGTGTCGGACACCGGGCCTGTCGTCAGGCGGTCAGCCGGGCCGGCCCTGGAGCCGGGCCGCCGTGTTCCGGATGTCCGGGAGGCGGGCGCTCAGGGCCTCGCCCGGGCAGCTGGTCTGGTAGCCCTCGTCGTGGCCGGCGACGGCGGGCAGGGTGGCGGTGGCGCCGGCGGCGTACCGGCTGAGGCCGTTGCTGGAGACCAGGCGGACCTTCCCGCGCGGATCGGTGCCGGCCCCGCCGAGTTTCCAGGCGGCCAGCGCGGCGATCGCGTCGGTCAGCGCGTCGGGCACGGGTACGCCGGCGGTGAAGGTGCCGAGGGCGGCGATCCCGGTGGTGCGGTGGTTGAAGCCCTGGGTGTGGGCGCCGGTGACGGCGCGGTCGATGCCCCCGGCACGGCCCTCGTAGATGGTGCCGCAGCGGTCGACGACGAAGTTGTAGCCGATGTCGTCCCAGTCCCGCCCGCCCGTCTGACCCGAGTAGACGCCGCGGAGGATGGCCGGCACGTCGGCGCAGTCGTAGCCGTTCGGCGTGTCCGTGTGGTGGACGAAGACGGCGAGGACCTCGTCGTCGTAGCGCGGCGGCGGCTGTTCGCGGGCCTCCCCGCCCAGCCAGACCGACCGGGGCACGACGGTCGGCCGGGGCGCGGTGTACCGGTCGGCGGCGGCCTGCCGAGGGCCCGCGGTGGCGGCCCTCTCCACCCCGCTCGCGCACAGCGCCAGCGCCAGGACGGCGGCGAGGCCGGGGAGGCATCCGAGCACCGCCCGCACCGGGCCCGGCACCCGGGCCGCGGCCGGCACCCGCGTCGCCCCGCCGGGCACGCGCGCCGTGCGGGACGCCCGCGCCGCGCCGTCACGCCCGCGGGCCGCGCCGGGCAGGGGTGCCGCACGCCGTCGCCGGGCCCCGCGCGGCCCTCGGAAGACACCCATGGTCCCACTGTCCGGCGCATCGGCCCCGCCCGCGACGTGTGCTGTGCCACCTGGTGGAACCATCGCCCCGGTCCGCGACGTTTTCCGGTTGACCCGGGCTCTGATCGCGGGACCCGTCCGGCACGTACTCAGGGTTCCGGGGCCCGGCCGAGGGTCCGGCAGAAAGGCGGCTCGCGTGGACCTGCTCGACATCGTGCTGGCACTGGTGGTGCTGGCCTACGCGGCCTCGGGCTACCGGCGCGGGCTGGTGGCCGGCTGTGTCTCGCTGGCCGGCTTCGTGGGCGGCGCGGTGATCGGCGTGTGGCTCCTGCCGTGGGTGATGGACCTGGTGGCGCCGGGCTCGACGGCGGCGACGGTGACCGCCGTGGTCGCGGTGCTGCTGCCGGCGGTGGTGGGCCACGAACTGGCGGGACGGCTGGCGCTGCGGCTGCGCCGGGAGCTGGACGCGGGTCCGCTGAGGGTGGCCGACGGCATCGGCGGCGCGATGGCCAACGCGGCGGCCGCCCTGATCGTGGCGTGGGTGGCGGCGAGCGTCCTGGCGGCTTCCTCGTCGTCGCTGTTGACCTCGGCGATCCGGGACTCGACGGTGCTGGGCGCGGTGCAGCGGGCGATGCCGGACACCACTCCGGCGTGGTTCTCCGGGGCGACGTCCGCGCTGACCGAGGCGGGGTTCCCGCAGGTCTTCAACCCCTTCGAGAACGAGTCGACCGCCCAGGTCGCCGAGCCGTCCGGCGACAGCGTCACGGCCGCGGCGACCAACGCGGCCAAGCTCAGCACGGTGAAGGTGGAGGGCGTCGCCGGCAACCAGGGCCGGGAGGGCAGCGGCTTCGTCTACGCGCCGGAGCACGTGATGACCAACGCCCACGTGGTGGCCGGCATCGACGACCCGACCGTCCGGGTCGGCGGGGTGGGGCCGGCCCACGAGGCGCGGGTGGTGCTCTTCGACCCGGGCAAGGACGTGGCCGTGCTGTACGTGCCGGACCTGTCCGCGCCGGTCCTGCGGTTCGAGGACGACGCGGAGCGCGGGGACGCGGCGGTGGTCGCCGGGTACCCGCAGGACGGTGACCTGGACCTGCGGGCGGCGACGGTGGCGAACCGGGTCCGGGCCACCGGCCAGAACATCTACAGCGACGCGAGCGTCACCCGGGAGATCTACTCGATCCGCTCCACGGTCCGCCCCGGCAACTCGGGCGGCCCGCTGCTGACCACCGACGGCCGGGTGTACGGCGTGGTCTTCGCCCGCTCCACCTCCGACGCCCGGACCGGATACGTGCTGACGGCCGACGAGGTGGCCGACGACGCCCGTCGCGCGGCGGAGGCGACGGAGGCGGTGGACACGGGCGAGCCGGTCACGTCGTGAGCGCGCCTGCCCGCGTCGGTGCCGGCGACGGCGTCCGCGGTGCGCCCGCTCAGGGCGTGGTCAGCATCTGCCCCATCAGCACGTCGTCGACGTACCGGCCGTCGAGGTGGAACTCCTCGGGCTGCACGCCCTCGACGACGAAGCCCTCCGACTCGTAGAGCTTGCGGGCGGCGGTGTTGTGGCCGAGGACCCGCAGGGTGATACGGCGGAAGCCCTGCTCGCGGGCCTCCTCGACGGCGGCCCGGACCAGCGCGCGCCCCACGCCGCGACCGCGCGCCGCGTCGGCGACGGCGAGGCCGCGGATCTGGCGGACGTGGGTGTTGGAGGCCAGGGGGGTGGGGAAGCCGAGGCGGACGTAGCCGACGACGGCGCCGTCGAGTTCGGCGACCAGGTGGGCGTCCGGGCCGCAGACGTCGCGGAAGAACGGGTCGTCCGGTCCCGGCGGCGGCGAGACGGCGTGCAGGTAGGACCAGGTCTCGAGGTCGATCCGGCGCAGCGGCTGCTCGTCCTCGGACCTGGCGCGACGTATGTGCGGGGCTGGCATGACGGTCACTGTACGACGCGGTCGGGCGGCCCGGTCCAGCGGATTCCGGGGCCGCGCGGCAGGATGGACGCATGGACGATGGACGGATGGGCGGGGCGCGTTCGCGTGTCGCGGTGGCCGGCGCGTCCGGCGTCATCGGCGCGGCGCTGGTGCGGTCCCTGACCGCGGACGGCCACGAGGTCGTGCGTCTGGTACGGCGTCCGCCCCGGGGCGCGGACGAGGTCCGGTGGGACCCGGAGGGCGGGCGCGTGGACGCGGCCGGGCTCGCCGGGTGCGACGCCGTGGTCAACCTGGCCGGGGCGGGGGTGGGCGACCGCCGCTGGACCGACGCGTACAAGACGCGGATCCGCAGCAGCCGGGTGCACGGCACGACGGCGCTCGCCGAGGCCGTCGCCTCGATGGAGCAGCCGCCGCGGGTCTTCGTCAACGGCAGCGCGATCGGCTTCTACGGGGAGACCGGTGACCGGCCCGTGGACGAGAGCGCCCCCGCGGGAGAGGGTTTCCTGCCGTCCCTGTGCGTGGAGTGGGAGGCCGCCGCGGCGCCCGCCCGGCACGCGGGCGTACGGACGGTGTTCGTCCGGACGGGCCTGGTCGTCTCCCGCCGGGGCGGGGCCTGGGGCCGGCTGTTCCCGCTCTTCCGGGCGGGGCTCGGCGGGCGGCTGGGCGACGGCTCCCAGTACTGGTCCTTCGTGTCCCTGCACGACGAGGTGGCGGCGATCCGGTACCTCATGGAGCGCGAGGACCTGTCCGGCCCGTTCAACCTGACGGCCCCGCGCCCGGTGACCAACCGTGAGATCACCGTGGCGATGGGGCGGGTGCTGCGCCGTCCGGCGCCGTTCGCGGTGCCCGCGCCGGTCCTGCGCGCGGTGCTGGGCGAGATGGCGGGCGATGTCCTGGGCAGCGCACGGGTCCTCCCGGCCCGCTTGCAGGAGTCGGGTTTCCGCTTCGCGTTCCCGGAGATCGACGGGGCGATCCGGGCGGCGCTGTGAGAGGTCCGCGGCGCTGCGGGGCGCGGCGCCGTGTGACCACTCAGGACCGTGTGAGCCCGTTCGAGCACCAGATGACCTCCCTATGCGACCACCGTGCGACCGTGCCCTGCCTCCGTGCGATTCCCGTTGACCGTTTCCGGCCCTAACCTCGAATCGAACTCGGGTATCCCTCAAGCCGGTTGGGGGCATGACGTCTCCAGCGGCCGCGCAACCTCGAGGAGGGGCACGTGCTTGAGCCCGCGTACCAGGCGGACGTCGTCGTCGTGGGGGCCGGGATCGCCGGACTCGCCGCGGCGCATCGGCTGACCAGCCAAGGAGTGACGACCACCGTCCTGGAGGCCGCCCACGCGGTGGGCGGCAGGCTGGCGACGGAGAAGGTCGACGGCTTCCGGCTCGACAGAATCGGGCAACCGCTGTCGACGGCGTGCCCGGAACTGCGCCTCACCCCCGGGCTGGACGGCCTCGCGCTGCTGCCGTTCGCCCCCGGGGTGCTGCTGCACAGCGAGGGCCGCCACCACCGGGCGGGCGTCCCGGCGGGTGCGCGGGGCGCAAGGGGCGCACTCCACGCTGTGCGCGCCCTGGCGAGCGCCCCCCGCTCGGTTCCCGCGCCCCGGCGCCCGGTCTCCGTGGCCCGGACTCCCAAAAGGCCCGTCCCCGCTTCCCGTGCGCGGGCGGGCGCCCCGCTCGGCACGGCCGTCGACCAGGCCCGGCTGGGTGCCGCACTGACCCGTCTCGCGGGCACCCCCGTCGAACGGCTGCTGGCCCGCCCGGAGCTGTCCGCGGCCCAGGCGCTGGCGGTCCGCGGGCTGCCGGCCCGCACGATCGACGGTTTCCTGCGTCCGCTGCTCGCCGCCCTGCTCTCCGACCCGGACCTGACCACCTCCAGCCGGTGCGCCGACCTGGCGCTGCGGGAATTCGCCTGCGGGCGGCTCGGGCTGCCCGAGGGTGGTGCGGAGGCGCTGCCGGAGCTGCTGGCGCGGGGGCTGCCGCCGGGCACCGTGCGCACCGGCGTCCGGGTCACCTCGGTCGCCACCAACGCCGTCACCACCGCCGAGCACGGTGTCATCCGCTGCCGGGCCGTCCTGGTGGCGACCGACGCCCGGGCGGCGGCCGAGTTGCTGCCGGGCCTCAGGGTGCCGGACTTCCATCCGGTGACGGTGGTGCACCACACGACGGACGAACCGCCCACGACCGGCGCCGCCCTGCTGCTCGACGCGGACCGCGGCGGGCCGGTCGCCCACACGGCGGTGGTCAGCCACGTCGACCCGTCCCGCGCACCGGCCGGGCGCACCCTCGTCTCGTCCACGGTCCTCGGCGCTCCCCCGCCCGACGTCGACACGGCCGTACGCATCCACCTGTCCCGCCTCTACGGCACCCCGACCACCCGCTGGGAGACCCTCGCCGTGCACCACACGCCCGAGGCGGTGCCCGCGATGCGCCCGCCGCACGACCCGCGCAGGCCGGTACGGCTGCTGGCCGGCCTGTACGTGTGCGGCGACCACCGCGACACCAGCGGCGTCCAGGGCGCCCTCCACTCGGCCCACCGGGCCTCGGCGGCGATCCTGACCGACCTGGGGGCGGCCCGGCCGATGCACGCGGCGGACCCGACCCCGACGGCCCGCGCCGCCGCCTAGCCGTACCGGCCCGCGCGGTCGGGGCCCACCCGGCTGCCGACCCGCGCGGTCGGGGCCCACCCGGCTGCCGACCCGCGCGGTCGGGGCCCACCCGGCTGCCGACGCGCATGGTCAGGGCCCCCGCCCGGCTGCCGACCCGTGCGGCCGGGGCGCGGCCCGGCTACCCGAGTGCCGCGACCTTGTCGCGGTACCCCCGTACCGGTGCCGCGTCCTTGTACGGCTCCAGCCGCCGTTCGAAGTCGCGGACGTACTCCGTCGCCCGTGCCGACCTCATCTCGGCCGCCTGCCCGGCCGCCTCGGCGGCCAGCTGGCAGGCCTGGTCGAGTTCGCCGAGGCCGAGGCGGGCGGTGGCGAGGACCACCCGGCAGAAGAGCCGGCTGCGCGCGTACACGGGGGCGCGCAGCAGCAGCGAGCGCTCCGCGTACTGGGCAGCGGCGCGGAACTGCTGGAGGTCGCGGTGGCAGTGCCCGAACTCGTCGGCGAGCTGCGCCTCGTCGAAGAAGCGCGCCCAGTGCGGCACCTCGTCGCCGGGCCGGGCGGCCTCCAGGGCGCGCTCGGCCCGGACCAGCGAGGCGGTGCACGCCCGCACCTCGCCGAGGATGCCGTGCGCCCGCGCCTCCGCGGCGTGCAGCAGCGTCTGCACGACCGGCGGCGCGGAGGTCCCCACGCCCTGCTGCGCCACCCGCGCGAGCTGCACGGCCTCCCGCCCGTGCCCCAGGTAGACGGCCTGGCGGCTCATGGTGACCAGCACGTACGAGCCGTACGCCCGATCCCCCGCCGCCTGCGCGAGCCGCAGCGCCTGGACGAAGTAGCGCTGGGCGAGACCGTGCGCGGCGATGTCGTACGACGTCCAGCCCGCGAGCCGGGTCAGGTCGGCGGCGGCGGCGAACAGGCGGCGGCCGGTCTGCTCGCCGTAGGTGCCGCGCAGCATCGGCTCCAGCTCGTGCTCCAGATAGCGCACCAGGGCCTGCCGCGCGTGCCCGCCGCCGTACCGGTCGTCCAGGCTGCGGAACAGCTCGCCGACCGAGCGCAGTGCGGCGAGGTCGCCGCCGGTGACCTTCTGGCCGGGGCCGCGCTCGGCGGCCGGGGCCCGGCGGCGGGACGGGTCGAGCGGCACCGGCACCCTGGCGGTGGTGGGCCGGCCCTGGGCCGGGATGCGGACGGGCACCTCGGCGCGGGCCACCTTCTCGTCGGCCCGCCCGATCAGCCAGTCCCGGCTGGGCACGACCAGGCCGGCCGGGGTGAAGGCGATCTTGCGCAGTTCGGCGTGGCTGCCGGAGTCCTTGCGCCACAGCCCGCCGACGATGTCGACGGCCTCCTCCGGGGTGGCCGCGAACTCCAGCCCCGCGTAGACGGGCGCGCAGGCGTCCAGGCCGAGGTCCTGTGCGCTGAGGCGGCGGCCGAGGCGCCGGGTGAAGACCTCGGCGATCAGCGCCGGTGTGGTGCCGCGGGGCTGCTGGCCGCGCAGCCACCGGGTGACGGACGTCTTGTCGTATCTCAGGTCCAGGCCGTGTTCGAGTCCGAGCTGGTCGACGCGACGCGCGAGACCCGCGTTCGAGAACCCCGCTTCGGCGATGAGCGCGGCGAGCTGGCGGTTGGGGGTGCGCTGCGCGGGTCGTTCCGTCATGGTGCGGTGCGGTCTCCTGCCTTCCGGGCCGTTCGATGTGCCCGGAGCGCCTGTGAGCAGCCCTTATGGCCTCGTGAACGGCGCGAATGTAGCGGAGAGTAAGCACCCGATCGCACACTTCGACCGGCATTCATCCGATCGTGTGAGGGTTGCCCGCCCGGCTGACGACGAGCGGGCGGTCGTACAGTGGCGTGGGCACGCTTCGTGCCTTACGACCTTCCAGGGAGGCACTTGCCGTGAGTGAGCTGCGGTTCGTCCGAATGGGATTCGGTGCCGATCGCGTCGACTACCAGGAGGCGTGGGACGAGCAGCGCCGGGTGCACGCCGCGCGGTTCGCCGACGAGGTCCCCGACACCGTGCTGCTCCTCGAACACCCGCCGGTCTACACCGCCGGCCGGCGTACCGAGGACAGCGAGCGTCCGCTGGACGGCACGCCGGTGATCGACGTGGACCGCGGCGGCAAGATCACCTGGCACGGGCCGGGCCAGCTGGTGGGCTACCCGATCCAGAAGCTCCCGCGCCCGGTGGACGTGGTGGCGCACGTACGGCGGCTGGAGGAGGCCCTGATCCGCACGTGCGCGGAGTTCGGTCTGGAGACCAGCCGGGTGGAGGGCCGCAGCGGAGTGTGGGTCCTGGGCGACCCGGTGGAGCGGCGCCCGGCGCTCGGCGGCCTCTCGCTGGACTTCGACCCGCGCCTGACGGACGAGGAGTTCGACCCCCGCCTGAACGGCCCCGACTACGCGCCCTCCAACGCCGGCCAGCGCCGCGAGGACCGCAAGATCGCCGCGATCGGCATCCGGGTCGCCAAGGGCGTCACCATGCACGGCTTCGCCCTCAACGTGAACCCGGACAACAAGTGGTTCGACCGGATCATCCCGTGCGGCATCCGCGACGCGGGCGTCGCCTCCCTGGCGAACGAACTCGGCCGCGACGTGACCATCGAGGAGGTCCTGCCGGTGGCGGAACGCCACCTGCGGGACGTCCTGGAGAACGCGGAACTCAAGCCGCGGGTGATCGAGAAGACGCCCGCGTGACTTTGCCGCCGGCGGCATGAACCCAGCCCGTCCGGCGTTTGAGGACGAGGCCGTTCAGGCCGGAAACGGGGGCCTGGGGACGGCAGCCCCCGGCAAGGCCGGCACCACCGCCGACCAACAAATCAACGGGCGTACCCTGAAGAACGCCGAAGAATCAATCGCTAGGGAGCCGGTCGTGTCCGCAGTCGCACCCGACGGACGCAAGATGCTGCGCCTGGAGGTCCGCAACAGCCAGACCCCCATCGAGCGCAAGCCCGAGTGGATCAAGACCCGGGCGAAAATGGGCCCCGAGTACACCAAGATGCAGAACCTCGTGAAGAGCGAGGGCCTGCACACGGTCTGCCAGGAAGCCGGCTGTCCCAACATCTACGAGTGCTGGGAGGACCGCGAGGCGACCTTCCTCATCGGCGGCGACCAGTGCACCCGGCGCTGTGACTTCTGCCAGATCGACACCGGCAAGCCCGAGGCCCTCGACCGCGACGAGCCCCGCCGCGTCGGCGAGTCCGTGGTCACCATGGACCTGAACTACGCCACCATCACCGGCGTCGCCCGCGACGACCTCCCGGACGGCGGCGCGTGGCTGTACGCCGAGACGGTGCGCCAGATCCACCTGCAGACGGCGGACCGCGAGGCCGGCCGCACCAAGGTGGAGCTCCTCGCCCCGGACTTCAACGCGGTGCCGGAACTCCTCCAGGAGGTCTTCGAGTCCCGCCCCGAGGTCTTCGCGCACAACGTCGAGACGGTCCCCCGCATCTTCAAGCGCATCCGCCCCGGCTTCCGCTACGAGCGCTCCCTGAAGGTGATCACCGAGGCCCGTGACTTCGGCCTGGTCACCAAGTCCAACCTGATCCTCGGCATGGGTGAGACCCGCGAGGAGATCAGCGAGGCGCTGAAGGAACTGCACGAGGCGGGCTGCGAACTGATCACCATCACGCAGTACCTGCGCCCGTCCGTGCGCCACCACCCGGTGGAGCGCTGGGTCAAGCCGCAGGAGTTCGTGGAGCTGAAGGAGGAGGCCGAGCAGATCGGCTTCTCCGGCGTGATGTCGGGCCCGCTGGTGCGGTCCTCGTACCGCGCCGGACGGCTGTACGGGATGGCCATGGAGCAGCGCCGCGCCGCCACCGTCTGAGCCTCCGCCCGAGGCACCGTCCCGGCGACCGTGTGAATTCACGCACAAGTCGCTACTCGCCAGTAGTGGCCGGTATTCCGCGGCCCCGACCGTCCTCGCAGATGAGGGCACCGGTCGGGGCCGCGGTGTCGTTGCGGCCCTGGGCATCGCGGCTTCATGTCCGTTTGACCGGCGGGTCACGCCCTGGTAACACCAATCAGTGACCCTGGAATCACGCCACGTACACCCGTCTCCGTACCCGGAGCCGTACCGAGGGGGGACCTCCACGATGCAGGCCGCGCCCGTTCGCGCCACCGCCATCCCGTCGTTCACCACCGCCCTGCGGGCCGTCGAGTCGCTGCTGATGAGCGGCGGCCAGCGCACCGCCCGGCGCAACGCGTGGACCTCCGTGCTGGAGGACCGCCGCCGTGCCAAGGACCGGATCGAGACGGAGCGCGTGCTGCGGCAGTCCGTCGCCGGCCGCCCCTGAGACGCGCCCCGGCCCCACCGCCGCTCCCCTCCGCCGGCCCCGGCGGGCACTGCCGTCGTCCGCGCTGTCGGGGACACGTAGACTTCGTGCCATGGCGAGGAAGGAACCTGCAGCGGACGCTGCGAACCCCGGGCGACTGAAGCAGATCGCTCTGACCTACAAGATGACCCGCAAGGCCGACAAGAAGATCGGTCTTGTACTCGCGGGTGTCGGCATCGTCGTCTTCGGTGTCTTCCTCGCGATCGGTTTCCTGGTCGGTCACCCCATCTATCTCGGCATCCTGGGCGTACTGCTCGCCTTCCTCGCGACGGCGATCGTCTTCGGGCGCCGGGCCGAGCGGGCGGCCTTCGGCCAGATGGAGGGCCAGCCGGGCGCGGCCGCGGCCGTACTGGACAACATCGGCCGGGGCTGGACGACGACGCCCGCGGTGGCGATGAACCGCAACCAGGACGTCGTGCACCGCGCGGTCGGCAAGGCCGGCATCGTGCTGGTCGCGGAGGGCAACCCGAACCGGGTGAAGTCCCTGCTCGCCGCCGAGAAGAAGAAGATGAACCGCATCGTCGCCGACGTGCCCGTGCACGACCTGGTCGTGGGCACCGGCGAGGGCCAGGTGGAGCTGAAGAAGCTGCGCACCACCATGCTCAAGCTCCCCCGCGTCCTGTCCGGCCCGCAGGTCACCGTGACCAACGACCGGCTGCGCGCCCTCGGCGACCTGATGAGCAACATGCCGCTGCCCAAGGGTCCGATGCCGAAGGGCATGCGCATGCCCAAGGGCGGCAACCCCAGGCAGCGCTGACCCGCAGGACTTCGATACGCCGGTACGGCGATGGGGCGCCCGGAATGATCCGGGCGCCCCATCGCCGTACGTGCGGGCGATCGCCGTGAGCGCGGACGACCGCCGTGGACTCGCGCGGTTGCGCAGTCGCGTACCGCCGCCGCTGTCGCGTGCCGCCCCCGGGCCGCGTACCGCCGTCACTGTCGCGTGCCGCCCCCGAGCCCCGTACCGCGCTCCCCGTCAGATCCGCGCGTCAGATCCGCACTTCCACGGTGCGCGCCAGCCGGTCGTGCAGGCCGCGTCCGTCGCGGTCCCAGATCAGGGCCGGGAGGGCGACGCACAGCAGGACCGAGCGCAGCAGGGCGCGCAGCGGGTTCGGGCGGCCCGTGGCCAGGTCCACCACGCGCAGGCCGAAGAGGCGCTTGCCCGGGGTGAAGCCGATCGTGCCGACGGTCAGCACGCTCAGCACGAAGAAGATCAGCAGGGCCCAGTTGCTGGTCGCCTGGCCATAGCCGTCCGTGATCAGGCCGTATGCGATCAGCAGACACAGGGCCCAGTCGACGGCCAGGGCGCCGATCCGCCGGCCCGGGCGGGCGATCGAGCCCGGTCCGTCCTCGGGGAGGCCGAGCTGCTCGCCCCGGTACCCGAGGTCCGCGCCGGACTCTTCGATGGCCGCGCGCGGCCCGGAAAGCCACGATCCGATTGCTCGCCTGTTGTCCACCCGTCCACGGTACTGGGCCCGTGAACGGCCGGCGGCGGGGGGTACGCGAAAGGGGGCGAGAGGGGCGCACGGCCGGGTGTGACGGGTCCGGATGAGGCCTACGCTGGAATGGAGCCGGTTAACTTCTGCGAAACAAACGGGTCACGCCCGAGAAATCACCCGTCCCTAGGGTCGAGGAAGCGTGTGCCACCCGCACTGGCCGCACGAACGATCTACCACCCCGGCGGGACGGTCGGGAGTAGGAGGAGCTGGATGTTCCAGAACGCCGACGACGCCAAGAAGTTCATCGCGGACGAGGACGTCAAGTTCGTCGATGTCCGGTTCTGCGACCTGCCGGGCGTCATGCAGCACTTCACGTTGCCCGCCGAGGCGTTCGACCCGGACGACGAGCAGGCCTTCGACGGGTCCTCGATCCGCGGCTTCCAGGCCATCCACGAGTCCGACATGTCCCTGCGCCCCGACCTGTCCACCGCGCGTGTGGACCCGTTCCGCCGGGACAAGACGCTCAACATCAACTTCTTCATCCACGACCCGATCACGGGCGAGCAGTACTCCCGTGACCCGCGCAACGTGGCGAAGAAGGCCGAGGCTTACCTCGCCTCCACCGGCATCGCCGACACGGCGTTCTTCGGTCCGGAGGCGGAGTTCTACGTCTTCGACTCCGTGCGCTTCGCCACCAGCGCGAACGAGTCGTTCTACCACATCGACTCCGAGGCCGGCGCCTGGAACACCGGCGCCCTGGAGGACAACCGCGGCTACAAGGTCCGCTACAAGGGCGGCTACTTCCCGGTCCCGCCGGTCGACCACTTCGCCGACCTGCGCGCCGAGATCTCCCTGGAGCTGGAGCGCTCCGGCCTCAAGGTCGAGCGCCAGCACCACGAGGTGGGCACCGCCGGCCAGGCCGAGATCAACTACAAGTTCAACACGCTGCTCGCCGCCGCCGACGACCTCCAGCTCTTCAAGTACATCGTGAAGAACGTGGCGTGGAAGAACGGCAAGACCGCGACCTTCATGCCGAAGCCGATCTTCGGTGACAACGGCTCGGGCATGCACGTCCACCAGTCGCTGTGGTCGGGCGGCGAGCCGCTCTTCTACGACGAGCAGGGCTACGCCGGCCTGTCCGACACCGCCCGCTACTACATCGGCGGCATCCTCAAGCACGCCCCGTCGCTGCTGGCCTTCACCAACCCGACGGTGAACTCCTACCACCGCCTGGTGCCGGGCTTCGAGGCGCCGGTGAACCTGGTGTACTCGCAGCGCAACCGCTCGGCCGCGATGCGTATCCCGATCACGGGCTCGAACCCGAAGGCCAAGCGCGTCGAGTTCCGCGCGCCGGACGCCTCCGGCAACCCGTACCTGGCCTTCTCGGCCCTGCTGCTGGCGGGCCTGGACGGCATCAAGAACAAGATCGAGCCGGCCGAGCCGATCGACAAGGACCTCTACGAGCTGGCTCCCGAGGAGCACGCCAACGTGGCGCAGGTCCCGACCTCCCTGGGCGCGGTCCTGGACCGCCTGGAGGCCGACCACGAGTTCCTCCTCCAGGGCGACGTGTTCACGCCGGACCTGATCGAGACGTGGATCGACTTCAAGCGCGCGAACGAGATCGCGCCGCTGCAGCTGCGTCCGCACCCGCACGAGTTCGAGATGTACTTCGACGTGTGATATCGCCCCAGGTCAGAGCGGGCAACCGCTCCCCTGGGCCGCCTCTGGGCCGTCGGCCGGCTCTCCTTCCTCGGAGAGCCGGCCGACGGCTTTTTGCTTCCCCACCCAATTAGTGACGGCATTTAGTGCGACCCCGGGTCGGTCTAATTGAGAAGCAGGTTGGTGGTTGAGCGGCTTCGTAGGCTAGACTTTTTGGCACCAGAACAGACCTAAACGAGGGGTGGGATGGACGCCGAGGCCGCACCAGAGCTGACCGAGTGGGACGTTGCCGTTGGGGAGGTCCTGAAGCGTGTCGATCTGCACGACCGGTACGGCGGACGGCGTCAGGGCGGCATCGGCCCATCTCGCGTCTCACCCAATGTGCTTCTCTTCACCGACCCAGCCAAGGGGCACAAGCACGGCTACTTCGACGGCTGGGGCGAGGACGGCTTCTACCACTACGCGGGTGAGGGCCAGGTCGGTGATCAGAAGATGACCCAGGGCAACCTGGCGATTCTGAACCACAAGAAGGAAGGTCGCGCTCTGCGGCTCTTCAAGGGTGTCGCCTCTGGCACGTGCGAGTACCTGGGTCAGTTCACGCTGCCGGACGAGCGCCCCTGGTATCGCACGGACGCGCCGGAAACTAACGGCGGCCCTATCCGCAGCGTGATCATGTTCCGACTCGAACCTGTCGCAGCGGCTGCGCCAGTGGGTTCACAGCTCCCCCACACGCCTAGCGACGTGCCCGTAGTAGAACCCATAGCGGTCGAGGCGCAGCACACCGAGCGGATGCTTGTAGACCCGTCACGAGAGCCCTACGAGGCTGAACGCAATGAGGCGAAGTTGGTGCGTGCCTACGCCGATCACTTGCGGCTCCAGGGGCACACGGTAGGCCGTCACCGAATCGCTCCTGCCGGCGTTGCAAAGCAACTTCTGACAGATCTCTACGACGCGACAGCTAACCGGCTGTACGAGGCCAAGGGCTCGGTGTCCCGCGAGGCGGTCCGTATGGCGATCGGCCAGCTCCTCGACTACGCGCGCTTCCTACCGCAGCCGGAATTGGCCCTGCTAGTGCCGTCGCAGCCAGAGCCAGACCTGCTCGATCTGTGCGCTCAGCTACAGATCGTCGTCGTATGGCCGGGAGGAGACGGATACACGTCCACCGACGCGGCTTGACCGCACACCACCGAAGAGTGGTGCCAAGAGATGGAGCAGGCCACCCGCCCGCCTACCAAACGATGCGGGTGGCCCTTGCTCACAGCCCCACGTAGAGACAGGAGCAAGTCAAGTATGTCCGATGAGCAGTCGGAGGGGCACGTAGCCCTGCTCGCGCACAGCGGCATGTATGCCGCCGCGCTCGGAGCCGGAGTGACCCTCGTACTGTCGGGCCAGTCGACGATCACTGAGGCTTCAGTGTTCGTATCGCCGTTCCTGATGTACATGCAGAAGGTCGCCCCGGTGCCCGCCGCAAGGACGGGCCGACGGAGGCAGGCAGACCGGCAGTAACCCTCTTATGAGGGGTCGTCCAGCGTCATCGGGCGACCCCTCAATCAGCGTCTTCCCCAGCACGGAATACCCGATCGATTGCGTCCCGGGCCCGCTGCTGACTGTTTGGCAGCAAGTGCGTGTAGGTGCGCAGGGTGAAGCCTGGATCGGAGTGACCCAGGTACTCGGCAAGCGCCTTGATGTTTTCCCCTGCATCCAGCAGCACAGAGGCGTAGTAGTGCCGCAAGGCGTGCATGCCATGCTCCCGCGACTGCCTGAACCGCTCCCCCGGTGAGCGCTCCGGAATGACGCCGGCGGATACAAGGGCCGGCTTCCACAGAAACATGTTGAAGTAGTTCCGATTCACCGCCTTGCGCTCGCGCGAGTAGAAGAGCAGCTTCGCAGTGACCGGCGGCCCGTCCGGCGTCTTCCACGGCAGCGTGACGTCGAGAGGCGGTCGGCGTGTGATGTGCGAGGCAAGTGCGTACGAGACCACATCGGGTAAGGGCACGTCCCGCAGCTTGTTCCCCTTCGGCGGGGCAAAGACCATGTTCGGACCGATGAGCTTGACCTGACGAACCACGTGTACGACCCCGCCGGCGAAGTCCACCTCATCAACTGCAAGCCCGAAGATTTCCCCTTGCCGTAGACCGCACCCTGCGCCGACGTCGACTGTAGTGGCGTACTGCTCCGGCAGGCCATTCCGCACAGCCAGCACCCGGTCACGTGTCCACGGCTTGACCTTACGGGGGTCCAGTCTCGGAGCCTTCACGGAGCCAGCTCGGCAGGGGTTTCGCGCGATGATGCCGTCATCCACAGCGGCACCGAACACGGCCGAGACGTTCGCGAACACGGTGCGTTGGTATGAGGCTGCCATCCCAGAATCCTTGAGTGCCCGTGCCCACACGCGGATATGGCCGGGCTGGAACGTGTTCATGGCTCGCGCACCAATGTAGGGGAAGGCGTGCAGTCGGAACCGTAGCTCCATGTTCACGATGGTTGAAGGGTCCGTCGTCTGGGAGGCCAGCCATTGGACGGCGAAGTCCTTGAAGGTCACCCTGCCAGAGGAGGGATCGACATACAGGCCTCGCGTCATGTCTGCTTCGACCCCGGAGAGCCACTTCTCTGCGATGCGCTTCTGACCGTCCCGAAAACTCTTCGACTTCTCGGTTCCGTCCGGGCCCACGTAGCGCGCGCGGTACCGGAGCCCTGTCCCGTGGCGATCAGTCTTCACTTTGAGCGACTTGCCGTCGGAATCGGTGACGGTCTTGAACCACCGGTCTTGAATGTGGCCTGCCATCGGGCGGCGTTCCTTTCTTGACGCACAGCAGGGAGAGCCGAAGAACGACTCTCCCTGCTGTCTGGTACGTGTTGAGTTAGGAGGCGTCTCGGTCGGCGCTCTTACGCTGTACTACATAGGCGCGCACGTCGGCGGGGTCATAGCGGACGTGCTTCCCGACGCGGAAACCCGGCGGGCCTATGCGCTGCCTACGCCACTGGTAGACAGTCTCTTTGGGCACGTCGAAGATCTCGGCGATGTCGTCGGGACTGAGGTACCGGTCTGGGAGACCACCCCGGAGGATGGCTCGGGGATCGGTTTCCTCAACGAGGTGGGACGGCGTCACTGCGTCCTCCACAGGTTGCGTGACATTGCGCTGAGTCGTGACTCATCGCGACTCAGCGCGTCTCGGTGGGGGTTGAGTCGCGATGAGTCACGACTCAGGCTGATGTGGTTGGGACTGCTTCAGCGTGATCCCGTTGTAGGTGGCGACCTGCCGGCCGTAGGCGTCCCGGGGGCGGGTCCGGCTGAGCTGGGGGACGACGGAGAGCAGGTTGCGGCCGAACATCTGCTTGGTGCCGACGGCCTTCACGCCGTTGTCCTCGGCCCACTCGCGCCAGACGGCCCAGAGGGTGTCCACGGGGACGCTGCACGTCGGTCCGGTGGCGCAGCGCTCGCGGATGAACGCGGATGTAGGCGAGGCGGTGTCCTGCATGGTGGTGACCGCTTCGCGGCTGGATGATGGTTCCGTGATCCGTCCGCTGGTTTCTAGGCGGGCGAGGCCGTCGAGGGCCCAGTTGATGATGCCGGGCATCTCTGCGGCGAGCCGGTCGGTGAGGGTGGGGTCTTCCTTGCCCAGCCACGACACGGTCATGTTGAGGACGATGAAGCGGCGGGCGATGACTCCGGAGGAGTCGCCGAAGTAGGGCAGCTCGTTGGAGAGGATCATCAGCCGGGTGGGCAGTTTACCCGTCCAGGGCTGCCGGTACTTGCGGTCGATGTCGATCGTGTCCTCACCGGAGATGGTGAGCAGCCGTTCCACGACCTGGCTGTTGTCGTTGCCGGACAGCCGGGCGTCCGAGATGACGGCGAGGGGCTTGCCGACCAGGGTGGACAGTCCGAAGTTGGTGCCGAGCCCGGCGAGGGTGGGGCCGGCCAGGTTCTCTTTGCCGACCAGCATCTTCAGCACGCGGGCGATGGTGCCCTTGCCGGAGCGGGAGGGGCCGACCATGAGCAGGATCTTCTGCTGGTCGGTGCGGCCGGACAGGACGTAACCGAACCACTCCTGAAGGGCGGCGATGGCCTCGGGGTTGTCCGGCCAGACCTGCGCCAGGAACCGTTCCCAGGTGGGCGCGGTGGCGTCCGGGTCGTAGGGGAACGGCACGGAGACGAGGTTGAAGAACCCGGGCCCGTGCGGCAGCAGCTCCCGGTCCCGGATACGGAGCAGCCCGTTCGTACACGCCACGATCGGGCTCGCGTCCGGCTCGCCGTTGTCCGTGCCGTCGATCCAGGCGGGGGCGTCCACCTCGGTGGGCAACAGCACGACGGCCCCGAGCGCGTCGAGCAGGTTGCTGATTTTCTGCTTGGTCGGTGCCCAGTCGTGGAGTTCCGGCGCCCCTTGCTTGTCCGTGCCGCTGATGAAGACGGCGTGTTCGAGGCGCTTGTAGAGGGTGGCGCGTAGCTGCTGTTCGTCCAGCTCTCGCCAGGCGGTGCCGGTCCAGCGCATCCAGGAGCCGCGCCAGCGGCGGCACAGCAGGCGTCCGTCGGTGTCCTGCCAGCCGGGCAGGACACGGCGGGCGACGGCCATCGGGTGGGAGGGCGGGGGGAGTTCTTCCGCGGGGCTCATGCGGCGTGCTCCTTGCCGGTGGTGAAGCCGTTGGCGACGGCGCGTTGTGCGTAGGGCTCGGGGACGCCGACCGCGACGGCCGCGGCCACGATCTGCGCGCCGATGACGTCCAAGCCGCACGGCCCGGGGCAGCGCTGGTGCTGGGCTGCCAGAAACCGGGCCACCCCGAACGCCTGCGAGCCGGCGCCGGTCTCGGTCCGGGCAGTGATCAGGGCCAGGCCGCGTTCCAGACCGGTGCGGACGTAGCGGTCGGTGTGGCGGCATCCGGTGGCCACGCTCCGGTCCCAGGTGGCGCCCCGAGGAATGGAAGAGGCCACCTCCCCCGGGGCGGGGGTGGTCTCTTCCTTCACCGCCAGGGCGCGGACGGCGTCCGGCAAGGCGGTCATCGTGCCGGTGCCAGGCCCGAGCCAGCGGGCGTAGGACATGGCCGACTTGATGTCGACACCGGTCCGGACCGCGTTGTGCGACGGCATGGCGCCGCCGTAGATCCAGTGCTGGCCGCGTGTCGTGGGCACGGTCCTGGTGGCGGGCAGCGAGGTGCGGGCCCATGCGATGGCTTCCGTGTTGTCGAGGTCGACCACGGTCAGCCCGGCGCCGCCGGGGTGGTAGCCGACGCACACGGCCTGCCGCCACGCGGCAGCCCACGGGGGCGAGACGATGACGGCGGGCTCGGTGGTGGCGGCGGCCCACGCGTGGCAGACGCCAGGGCAGCGGCACGGGCCCGCGGCTTTCATGTTCGGTCGGCCGCCGCACGCGTTGCCCGCGCAGGTGCGGCAGTTGCCGAACGGCACCTTCCCACGGCGCAGGGGCAGCACCGGGACGCCGGACGCGGCGAGGCTCAGCGCGGTGTGCAGGGGGTAGGGCGTCTCGCTCATGCCCCCACCCCCCGCATGGACGTGGTGCGGGGGGTTCTGGCGGGCAGTGGCGGCCAGTGGCCGCGTACTCGCCGAAGGGCGGGCTGATGGGTCATGCTGGGGGTCTCCTTGTTCTCGTTGGAGGGACCTGGAGAACCGGGGCGGGGTGCAGGCTTGTGGTGAGACGACACCCCGCCCCGGGCGCATCTAGTGCTCCGGGTGCAGGTAGCAGGGGCCCTCACCGAGGTCGTCGCAGACGCAGCCGGCGTGCAGGGCGTACTGCTGGCGGACGTAGCCGCGCGGGTCCTTATCCGCCCGTTCCACGACGTGGCCGGCGAGATGGTCGCGGTCAGTGCCGAGCAGGAGCACAGCTGCCGCTTCAGCCGCCTTCGTGGCGTCGCCGAAGGGCGGGGTCAGTTCGTCCATGAGCGCGATGCGGTCGAGCAGAGCGGCCTTGCGCAGGTAGTAGTCCCGTTCCAGCGCGGTGAAGCACTCCGCAATGGCGAGGGTGTTCGTCACCCACCGCATCTCGCTGAGGATGCTCGGAACCAGGGCGTACGCCGCCTCCGGGGCCGGGAAGGGGTCGGGGCGGTAGTCGGCGGTCACGTAGAGGCGGGTGCGCTGGCCGTCGCGGGTGGGGTACCGGCGTGCCGGGCCGGTGGCGAAGGTGGCGGACAGGGCGGCGGTGACGCGGTCGGCGTCGGCCGGGTCGGTGATGACGCGGATCTCGAACATGTGGGTCCTTTCCCTCATGGGGTAGCTGGGTGGAATGACGGAGCGTCAGCGGACAGGCGATGAGGCAACGCCTTCGTGGCAGCGACGCCGGGGGACGCGGAGGCTGGCGTTGCTGGCTTACGCGCTTGCCGTGGCCGGGCTTGCGGCCGTGTTCTGGCACTGGGTGCGGGGCAAGTCGTGGGACGACTCGCTGTCGTTCGCGCTGACCGTGACGCTGACTTCGATCGGCGGCCAGTTGATAGCCCGGCTCATCCTGCGGAAGGCCGGTCGCGGTGACGGCTGAGCGTCAGCCGTGGAAGTGGTTGCGCTTGAACGTGGCCTTGCGGATGTTGACCGTGGTCCCGCCCCGGTGACCGCGTGCGCTGCACACCTGCACGGCGACCCATCCGCCGAAGAGAACAGCGGCGAGGATGACGAGCTGAGTGACCAGGGCGGTCAGGGCGGTGATGAACGCGGTCAGCAGGAACAGCCCGCCGCACACCGCAAGGAAGCCGACACCTCCCAGGGCGACGTTCACAGCCGCGCGGGAAACGGCCGGCTTCGCGACCACTGGCTCGGGCCGGGCGGGGGTGACGGCGTAGCCGGTGACGACGCGGCCGTCCGGAAGGACGACGCTCGCCACCGACGGGACGCCCTGCTGCACCGGCGCGAGCGACGCCGTGGGTGCGGGGGCGAGGGGCACGGGGCGGTGGACTGCCACGCTCGCCGTGTCGGCGGGCGGGCGGCGGAGGGGTTCGTTCATGGCGGCTCTCCTTAGTTGCCGAGTCCGGCGATGGCGTCGGCGGACGCCTGCACAAGGTTGTGGATGGGCTCATACGCGCCGGTTCCGGCGGCGAAGAACCCGAACAGGAACAGCACCAGGGCGGCGCCGCCCCCGGCGGACTTTGTGCGCACGGCGAGCGCGGAGGCGGCGCCGAAGAGCAGCACGGCGGAGATGTTGAGGATCATCGGATGCCTTTCGGGCGGGGGGTGTCAGTGCCGGCGCGGTAGATGAGGGCCCAGCGGTTGTAGAGCCAGCGGCCGATGCGGATGCGTTTGCCGGTGGCCTTGCAGCGGCGGCAGTCCTTGCCGCGCTTGGGCTTGCCCTTGCGGTCGGTGGTGAGTTCGTGGCCCATGCCGTGGCACTTGCGGCAGTCGCCGAACGGCGAGGCGGCACACAGCCCGCCGTAACCGAGCGTGATGGCGAGCAGGCAGGCGATAGCAAGGAGGATGGGCGTCATGAAGGGGCCCTCCAGGGCGGTTTCCAGGGGTTTCCGCAGGTGGGCCGCTATCCGCTAGCGACCTGATCAAACAAGGTTTGGGGCGCTAGCAGGGCCGCTAACGTTAGCGTCGCGTGCCGCTAGCGCTAGCGGCCCCGGACCCTCAGCCCGCGTCCCGCCTTACGTCACGCTCCGCAATCGCTGTGGTGATGTGGGAGCGGTCGATACCGCGCCGGTTGACGACCTTGCCCTTGACCCGGCGGCCCACCTGGATGGTGGAGACGCCGTACGGCTTCAGGGCCGCGGACAGTCCTTCGGGGTCCCAGCCGGCGTAGACGTCCTCGCGCAGCTCGGCGAGCCGGGCGGCGACGGTTTCCGACCACACCTTGGTCTCGGATGCCGGGATGACGGCGAGGATGTCGGCGAGCAGGTCGTAGGCGGGGCCCGTGACCGTCTCGGGTGCCTCCCCGAGCGCGTGGCCGGACAGCAGTCCGGCCGTCTCGCGGGCCTTGCGGGCCCGGGCGGCGATGGTCTCGGCGCCGGGGGCGTCGACGTAGACGGAGGCGACGATACGGGCGTCGGAGCCCTCGCCGACGAAGTAGTGAATGCCCTTGTCACCCCAGGCGAACATGGTCGCCCGCACACCCCGCTTGTAGGCGGACGTGCCGAGCACCATGTCGTTCTCGGTCTGGCCCATGACCTTCAGGCACCAGCGGGCGGACGCGTTCGCGGAAATGCCCGTGGGCAGCGACTTGGCGTCCGGTCGCTGCGTCGCCAGCAGCATCACGATGCCGGTCGCCGGGCCACGCTTGACCAGGTCGGTGGCGATCTCCTCGAACTCCTTGCCGTGCTCGGGGTGTTCGAACAGCACCTGGCACTCATCCACCCCGACCACGATCGGATGCAGACCGAGCGAGCGCTTGTCCGCCAGAGCGGACGTGACCTTGGACTCGGGGCAGATGTCCCGGGGCAGGGAGCGGATCACCTTGGTACGGCGGCGCAGTTCCTCGCGCAGCGCCCGCCAGTCCGCGAGCGCGTAGGAGATGGCCTCGTCGTCGCCGGCGGCGTGCCGGTGGGAGACGGCGTTGCCGACCGGATCGAGGTCGCCGGTGCCCTTCATGTCGTAGGTGTGCAGCTCAGCGCGCGGGTCGAGCGCTGCGATGAGCAGCAGCAGCCGCAGCAAGAACGTCTTGCCCATGCGGGGGATGGCGCCGATCACCCCGGCGATGTACATCAGGGTGACGTCGATCCAGCGTCCGCGCTGGTCGGTGCCGTAGGCGACGGGCTTGAACAGGTCCACCGCCCCCGCCTTGGCCAGCGGCCACTGCGGCTTCTTCGCCTTCGTCAGGTCCTGGTCGCCGACCCACAGCACCAGGCGGCCGGTGTGTTCGTCGGCCACCGCCTCGGGCCACACGCACCCGAGCGGGCGGCGCAGGCCGGAGGCGAGGCGTTCGCGGCGCTCGATGATGTCGGTCACGGTGACCCCGAAGGGGAGGTTGCCCTCCGCCCTCCAGCCCGGACCGTCGCGGGTGATCGGGGCGGTGAACTCGAACCCGTCCCGCCCCTTGGCCTGCGCCTGATTGATCGCAGGGATACCGAGCGCTCCGAGGGCGCGGAGCACGATGTCACTGGTGAGCTTGGCGGCCTTGGGCAGTTCCACGGCGCGGTGGATGACGGGGGCGTCCGCCTTGCGGCCGGCCGACCCGAGCGCCATCACCAGCGCGCTCACCGACACGGCCTGAAGCCACGTCGGGGCGAGCACGTAGATGGCCAGCGCGGTGGCCAGACCGGTGAACATGGCCAGCACCGCGACGAGGGTGCGCAGTCGGACCCGGCCGTCGCGCTGCCGCGACAGCTTCAGGTACTCCGCGGCGTCCTCGCGGCGGACGGCCGCCAGGCGGATGGGTTCGCCCTCGCGGTCGGCCACCCACCGCAGGGTGCCGCCGACGAACTTCGCTGCCCCCGTCGGTGCCTGGAGGGTGAGGCGGGCGGCGTAGACCGGGGCGCGCAGCGCGTGGTACCCGGCGGCGTGGGCGTAGTGGCGGGCCACCCACCCGGCGGCCGTCTTGAGTTCGGCGGTCGACCGCAGCCACACCGGGACGACCGCCCGGCGCCGCGCTCCGGCCAGCCGACCGAGGTAGCCGGGGCCGGTCGCGGTCGGCGCCGACCGGTCGACCATCACGGGCGCCGACGGGTCGCCCGACCCGGCACCCGACCGTCCGGCGTCGGAGTCGGGCGACCGGTCGGCCGACTCGGCACGGGCCGACCGTGCCTTGTCGAGGTCGACCACCTCGCCGCCGGAGTCGGCGGCCATCTCGGCTTCCAGCCGGTTGAAGAGTTCGTTGTCGTCGTCGGGGTGCTTCACTGAAGGTTCCTTCCGGAATGACGGGAGGGTGGGCCCGGCCGACGCTGTAGGAGGTGGGCGGCCGGGCTCGTGACAAAAGGGTCAGCCCAGACGGGCCGGAGGAGGGCACGCGAAGTGCGTACCTTCTCAGAGGTCGAACAGGCTCGGCGCGTCGTCTACCGGCGCGGTGGTTCGGGCGCGGCGGGCGGCGGCGGTGTGGCACTCCGGGCACCAGGCCCGCAGGTCCCCCGGCGGCAAGGTGACCGCCTTCACAGGCGGGGTGAGCGGGTCGGCCGGGGCAGCCATCAGTCGGACGCGGTGGCCGTGCTTGCTGGTGTAGCCGTCGTGCTCGCGCGGGCACCGCCCGTCGGTCTTGGCATGGGGGTTGCCGCACTGGCCGCTGCACTGGCAGCGGTGCCCGGCCGCTTCCATCACCGGTCGCCAGGTGCCGACGGCCGCAAGAGGCTCGCTCATGCCGCCACCCCCACAACCGAGGCGCCCTCACGGGCACCGGTACGGCCGGCGCGGCGTCCGGCGAGGGTGGCGACCAGCCGACCCAGCCCGGCCCGGCGCAGTCCGGCGCGTGCCTGCTTGGCCGTGTACATCGCCTCATCCGCCCGCCGCAGGAGGGCGGACAGGTCGTCGGCGGGAAAGTCCGCGGCGCGGACCCAGCCGAGCGAGACGGTGGTGTGCACGGCTGGGTCCTGGCCCTCAGCAGGGCGGGCGAGCACGCCGTGCAGGACGGCAAGCAGGTCGCCGGCGGTGCCGTGGTCGTCGAGGAGGACGGCGGCGAACTCATCGCCCCCGAGCCGCCCCGCGACCCCGGTGCGGCCGACGTGCTGGGCGAGCCGGTCAGCGGTCGCCTTCAGCAGGGCGTCTCCGGCGGCGTGCCCGTAGGTGTCGTTGATGTGCTTGAACTTGTCGACGTCGGCGAGGACGACGACCGCGCGCGGGTCCTTCAGCAGGGCCGTGGCACGACGGGTGAAGCCCTCGCGGGTCCGTAAGCCGGTGAGCGGGTCCCGGCGGGCGGTGCTCAAGACGCCGTGCAGCCAGCGCACGTGCACCGCCCACCCGGCAGCCAGGGGCAGCGCGGACAGCAGGACCGTGGCCAGCGTGTTCATGCCGCCGCCTCCTCACCGGTGTCGTCGGAATCGGCGGTGTCGGTGTCAGTCTCAGGGCTGTCGACGGGGCGCAGGGCGCGGCCGTCGGCCCGCTCGGCGAGCAGCACGTCACGCACCTGCCGGGCCGGACCCGCACCGCACCGCAGCTCCTTGCGCAGCGCCTCGGCGTTGATCCCGGAGTCCGGCCAGTCGGCCGTGACCGTGCGCGCCTCGGTCAACAGGTCCGCCACCGAGCGCGGCGCCGCCTTGCCCCGGCTCTTCCCGGCACGCTTCCGCGGCGCCTTCGGAGCCGGAGGGGTGGCCTCTTCTGCGGCCGAATCCGGAGCGGCATCGGAGGCGGGGGTGGTGTCGGGCACCGAGTCGGCCGGGTTCAGCTCACCCAGCTTCAGCAGGACGCGTTCGCGGCGCGGGGTGCGGCGGCGCCAGGCGCGGCCGTAGCGCTCGCGCAGGTCTGCGCGGGCCAGCAACCGATCCCGCTCACGAACGAGCGCATCGGTGTAGGAGGTGACCTCCCACAGCGTCATCCGCCGCCACAGCGCGAACGTGGAGGCCGGGGCGAGCAGCCAGCGCGAGAACCGCACCTTCTCCATCCGGCGGCCGGTCGCGGCGCCGATCCGGACGGCGTAGATGTGCGCGCCGATCTCGGAAAACACCACCCACAGCAGCGGCATCGTGCCGTGCGCCACCTTCGCCCACAGCGAGTGGCCGGTGGCGACGTTCAGCCCGCATGTGATCAGTGTGAGCATCCAGGGCACGAACCGTACCCACGCCAGCGCCATGTCCATCCGGATCAGGAGCAGGTTGGCCAGCGTGAACACCGGAATGGCCACGTCGATACCGACGGGCAGCATCCACGGCTCGCCGAACCCCCAGCGGGCGGCAGCGGCCGACACAGCGTCGAAGGAGGAGATGAGGCCGAGCGCGCCGACTCCGGCCGCCGCGGCGGCGCCGATCCCGGCCAGGCCCATTTCGGGGCGCGTCAGCGGCGGCACGGCCGGACGCTCGATGGTCTGCTCCGTCATGCTGCCACCCCCTTGCGGGGCGTACGGCGGCGGGCGGGGCGGGACAGGGAGACGATGTCGAACAGCTCGGGGTGCGTCTCGACGATTCGGGCCGCGATGCGGGTCAGGTCGTCGGGCATTTCGGGGTGGTCGGCGAGGATGTCGCGGGCGGCGTCCAGCCGGACCGCACGCTCCTCTTCGGTCTCGCCCTCGACACCCAGCCACAGCTCAACCGGGGTGCCCAGGGCGAGTTCGAGAAAGTCGTCAACGGAGACGGCCTGATGACCGCCGACATAGCTACGCACAGGGTGCTCCTGATGTTGGAGGGACCGGGCGACCGGGAGCAGGCACAGGCGTGTGGTGAGACGACGCCTGCTCCAGGAGGAACCCGAGCCGCAGAGCGGCAACGGGGAAACGCCCCGGGCCACTGGCCATCGGGGCGGTGGAGCGCTAGCGGGCGGACGGCGACACGGCCGCCGCCTCCGGCTCCCCGCGCCCCCGTCCGTACGTCCGCACGCAGCGCGCGGACGGACGGGCGGGAGAGGCAGCCGGCCGCAGCGTCAAGCGCTGCGATGCCGAAGTGGACCGGGTGATGTTCAGGCGCCGCCGGCCGGCCCATCATGGCGAACGCCCAAGGTCTTCGTCGGTTCATCTGAGGCTCTTCAGAGGCGAGGTCAACAGGGGGTGAAGCACTGCAAGGGGGACCGCGTCCCCACTCTCCGGCCGTTGCTCGCGGTCACCGGGCCACCTCGCCAGTCGGGCCGAAGCCCTGTCCCCTGGCCTTGTCGGGCGGTCTTGCAGCGTGTCCACCCTGTGCACCGTGAGCCAACCCGAGCTCGACATCTGGTGCGCACCAGTAGACTGCATCTGGTGCGCACCAGTGTCAAGGTGGTTCACCGACTTGAGTGGCGGTTGACCCGTCGTGGTGCACCTCTAGGGGACCTCTGCAGATAGGGCCTCCGGTAGCCAACAGGGCTTAACATCCGTCCTGTTAAGAGCTGTTGACCTGCGGCGATGTGGGCCATGCTGGCAAGGTGCTGCGAGCGGAACCAACGTCGGGAGGTAGCCCGTGAGTACGGGACTTCGCACCGCGCGGACGGCGCGCGGATGGTCGCAGGAACGACTGGTTCGCGAAATCGAGCAGTACGCCCGCCGTAACCTCACGGACGTTGCTTCGACCGCGAGCCTGCGGGTGTACGTCTCCGAGTGGGAGAACGGCAAGCGCACGATCTCAGACCGGTACGCGCGAGTCCTGCGACAGCTCCTCGGCGTTACGGACGGGGAGCTGCGGCACATGGACCCAGTACCGGCGGTGTCGACTGCGGACGGTTACGACGACCTGCTGAGCCGGATTGATACGGCAAGCAGTGTCAGTGAGTCCATGGTGAAGGCTTTTAATGACCAGACCGAGCTACTACGCACCATGGACCGGCAGAGGGGTGCCGCGGCCCTGGTCGACCAGGTGACCGGCCATCTCTCCGCTCTCGAAGATGCGCTCAACTTCGCTGTGCTCCCCGCAGCGCGCCGCCCAGTGGCACTCGCGCTCGCGGGCGCGTCAACTCTCGCGGCATGGCAGGCAATCGACGCGGGAGCAATTGAGCGAGCGTGGCGACACTACGAACTCGCCAAGCGGGCGGCACGCGACGCTGAAGAGCCGATGTACCTAGCCCACGCGATGGGTGAACAGGCATACGTGCTTTGCGAGGCGGGGCGGCCAGCGCTGGCCGTCGACCTCGTGCGCGACGCACAGCGCACGGTCGGTCCCTCCAGCTCCGCACGGCTGCGAGCGTGGCTATACGCCGCGGAAGCCGAGATGTGCGCCCACGCCGGAATGCCGAACGACTGCCGGCGTGCACTGGAAGCAGCCATGGCGGCTATCCCGCCGGGCCCCGAGGATCGCGACCCGGACATGCTGAGCATCTTCCTGAACGGTGCCCATCTCGCGCGATGGCAAGGAAACGTGCTCGCGCTCCTCGGTGAGGAATCGGCTGTCACCAGCCTTTATGGTGCGCTTGAGGTCATGGACCCGACGTTCGTGCGCGCCCGCGCAGGTCTCCACGCAGACCTAGCGCAAGCTCACCTCACGCGAGCCGAGTACGACGACGCCAGCACGCACCTGCGGCAGGCTCGCCTATTGGCAAGCCGTACCGGCTCGGTCCGGCAGCGCCGTCGCGTCGACCTGCTTACTGAGCGGTTGTGAGTCCCTGAGTACGCCTTGCCGCCAAGATGTGCAGCAGAGCAACGAGGGTGCCAGAGCCCAGCAGCTCACCGCGTGCCATGAGTCCGGGAACGTCCGCCAGCGGCACCCACTCGATGTGGCCGGCTTCCTCCAGGTCTGTTGGCTCTCCAACCTTCTCAGCACCGTGCCCCACGAAGATGGCATGTGGCGAGTCGACCATGCCGACCATAGGCTGAAAGGTCACAACGTGTTCCAGCGACTTGGGTCGCCACCCCGTTTCTTCGACGGTCTCCCGTAGCGCCGTGTCCGCCGGGTCCTCCCCCTGGTCGACGATGCCGCCGGGGAGCTCCCAGCCGAATTGCTTCGGAACAAAGCGGTACCGCCACATCATCAGAACGCGGTCCTGATCATCCAGGACGGCGGTGATCGCTACGTGGTGAAGCCTCACGACGTGGTGTTCGAACCGCTTCGCCCCAGGAGGCTCCACGTCCCAGAGCTGGAGTCTGACCCATCGGTTGTCGTACACGTCGCGCTCGCCGTGGATACGCCACGGTTCCACACCCTCCGGACGTTGAACACTCACCGCCCCTGGCACCCGATAGGAACTCCGTCCCCGGACCTCCAACTGCCCCTCTGAGACGAGACGGGCGAGCACTTGCCGTAGAGCAGTTCGCCCGATGCCGAGTTCCTCCACGAGCGTGCGCTCTGAGGGCAGCTTGTCGCCGGGGGCATACTCGCCTGCCGCGAGTCGCGCGCGAAGCGTCTCGTAGACCTTAGTTGTCTTCGGTCCCACCGTAGAGCCATCTCCGTTCAGACACATCTTCATTCAAGGTGAGCTTGCCGGTCTACCTATCAGCGGAGCTTTGCCCTTCTCGTCGCGCCCTCAGGAAAGCCAATGCCAACGAGCGGCGATTATCCATAGTGTCGGCATAAAAGTGGCGGCGGATTGGCGAGTCGCTCGCATCAATTTCTCGCTCCAATGAACTGTAGAAGAAATCTAGCCCAATCACCTCCTCAAGCAAGTTGAAGTCCAATTCAGACAGGAATTCAACATTTCCACTGATAACCACGGAAACATTTCGGGCAGCGAAATCTAGCGGAATCCAGTTACCGTCCGTCAGAGTCGACCTCAGCCTGGGATCGACAGTCTCTTTCCCTGCTGTAACTCGCCAATGGTAGACATGCCTAAAGTCATGGGTAGAAATCGAGTCCAGTTCGCGCCCTAGTAGGGCTACCACCCTTTCTTCCAAGACACGTGACGTGCTGGCGAGCAAGCTAGGGAAGTTGCTCGAACCTCTCTCCCGCAGACGCTGCACTATATTTGATGCCAGTATGGCTCCGTGCGAGTACATATTCATTGCACGGATAACCTCTTCCACCCTGACTGTCGCCAACTCATAAGCAGCATCTTCAGCTGCTGATTCCAGGTTAAGCAAAGGACTTCCATCTACCGCGAATATAGCGTGTTCCCTAGTTGCGTATACCTCAGCGAACACTGGGAGCAGCTCGGCGCAGGCGTTTCCATTACCCGGCAGAACACGACGCAGCTTGCGACAGACACGTGCTGTGCGTACACGCAGCGCTGAGCGAATGAAACCAATTGACTGCTCATCGGGCCCTTCATTCAGGGCAACCACCTGTTCCCGCAATGTCCTGTCAGGCACATCGTCGCCAGGCACCCCAAAATTGAAGTAGCGATCGAAATAGTCACGGTGTCCTACACCGCGCCGTTTAGACATGTCAGGACGTCCGCCACCGAAGCCGTCACTGGGGGTTAGTCTCGGAAACAGGGACCTTAGTAGTTCATACACGCCCTGAATATCGGCCGCATTGACGTGCGCATCCGATAGCATCTCGCGCCAGCGCTGTTCCTTTTCCTCGGGCTTCTCTCCTCGCCTGGATGAGGAGAGCGATGACTCCCCCAATAGCTCACCTCGCCAAGGACCCACAAGTGCCTTGTAGACATCCGGCTCAAAAGTCCTGATAAAAGTAATAAGGGTGAAGTCAGTGAAGTTCACTTCCTCATGGAGAGTCTCGTAAAGTGCATCTACTTGAGCAAAGTACCGGTTGATCGCTCGCGGAGTCGTAAGGATATTTTGTAGATGATGCCTAAAGTGGCGCCCGAAGAGTTCGTTGTCCTCGGCATTGGACTCGACTCCGTGCCGCGTCATGACGTCCACCATTGCATCACTTACTAGGGCGGCCTGCTGGTCGGGCCTCATAGCAGGCACGTCGAATCGCACCTGGATGATCTTTTCCATGTAGTCGCGCGCGCGCCCTCTGTTGCCAGAAGCAATATTCGTCTGCTGGATCAGATCGAGCAGCGTCTTCTCATCATAGGAGAGCAGGTAGTAGATATTCGGAAGGCGCCCCACTAGCCTCACTAGCTTGAACACCATGAGTAGTTCTTCCGGCGTCAATCGATCAAGATCGTCCATCACAAAGAGGATGGGCTTTTCTAGCTCACTGAGCTTCGATTCTGCCTTCTCCTTAAGTGCATTAGCGCTAACATCACCAGCTACCCATTGACCAAATGCTTCAAGTGCTGAACTGGCGTCAACCCCTGCCAGTCCATTCACCTTCCCTGCCGGCGAGATAGCCGTGAAGAAGTTGCCGATACGCTCCCGTGTACGATTCCATTTTGCGTCGGAAGGAAGCGCTTCCCTCAAGGCGACGAAGAACCCAAGCTGAAGTGAATCAACGTCGCTGTAAAGCCAAGGGTTGAGGTCTACCACTGTCCACGGTGTTATTTCGTGCTCTTTCAGCCCTTCTACGATCATTGCCAAGGTTGTTGACTTGCCGGCACCCCAAGGCGCGATGAGACCTGCCACACTGCTCGTACTCTGGCGCCTGACTTCTGACAGCGCGCGCACGGTCCGCTCTGCGAACTGTCGACGCTCCAAGGCGTCAATACTTGGATCGGGGTCGTCACGAAAGAAGGTGCGCTGACTCATAGGATCGAGCGTAACGGCGGGCCCAAGTAGTCGTCTGGATAGCTGGAAGGTTCCCTTCTGGCGTCACTGCTGGCGAGTCCCCAACGGGGCCGTCTCTGGGCCGTCCGAGGACGGCCACCAACGACCACAGACGACATGCAACAGCGACGTTTGAGCTGGTCAGTGGAACTTCGCTTCCTGTCCCTCGACGTAGCGGGGCCGGGTCGTCACTTCTTCGACGTGTGATCGACGCCCGGTCCGTCCGGCGCCCCCGTCCCCTGCCTGTCCGGCGAGGGCGGGGGCGCTGTCGTCGGCCGGAAAACTTCACACCGGGACCCCGGGGCGGGATCATGTGTACCGACACGGTTGTTCGAGTCGGGGGACGGGGAGAGAGACCGGACATGTCCGAGCGGGACGACGAGGAACGCGAGTTCGACCTGAAGTGGGCGGACGGCGCCGAACAGAAGGAGCCCTCCGCGCGCGCCCGGATGCTCGCCGCCCGGTGGAAGGAGAACCCGCCCGGACCGGTCCCCTTCCGGGCCGATCCCGAGCACGTGGGGTCCCGGCGCCGGTCGTCGTGGGTCTCCACCGCGGTGGTGCTCGGCTGCGTGGCCGCGGTGATCGTCCTGCTGGGGTACATCAACTTCCGGGCGCCCTACTAGGTCGCCCACCGGGCCCTCCGGCCCCGCGACGCCGGGCGCCGAGAAGGAACGGCGCCCGGCGCCCCGCTCACCGCGAGTACCGCATCAACGCCCGCACCATGTGGCACGTCGTGTCCGACGGCGGGTGGACGCCGATGGTCTGCGCGGCGCTGCGTATCCTCTCGTTGCGCGCCTGGTCGGCCAGGTAGACGCCGGAGTCGAGCAGGGCGATGGCGAGCCGCATCGCCTTGAGCCGGCGGTTGTGCGTGATGTACCACTCGCGGGGACGGCCCGCCGGCAGCGGGCGCTTCTCCACGGGCTCGTAGGGCAGGTCGAGCAGGACGGGCCGCTTGGCGGTGGACTGGGTGGGCTTCGGCTTCAGTGCGGCAGCGGGCACGGGCATCCTCCTGTCGCGGTCAGGGCGCCGTCCGGACCTCCCGGCGACACCCTCGAACACTGCTTCTATTTTACTGCCCACCACTGACAAAAGCCCCTGGCCACAAGGGCTTTCGGGGTGACTGTGGCGCACGGGGCGAACGGGTTTCCGCACCCCTCGGGCTACCGTGTGCGGCATGGAGATCTGGATCAATCCGGCCTGTTCGAAGTGCCGCAGCGCGATCAGCCTGCTCGACGCGGAGGGAGCCGACTACACCGTCCGCCGCTACCTGGAGGACGTACCGAGCGAGGACGAGATCCGCGCGGTGCTCACCCGGCTCGGCCTCGAACCCTGGGACATCACCCGCACCCAGGAGGCGGTGGCGAAGGAACTGGGCGTCAAGGACTGGCCCCGTGACGAGGCGTCACGCGACCGGTGGGTCGCGGCGCTCGCCGAGCACCCGAAGCTGATCCAGCGCCCGATCATCACGGCGGACGACGGAACCGCCGTCGTGGGCCGCACCGACGAGGCGGTACGGGACGCCTTGTCCCGTTAGACCGCCGGGCGCCCCCCTGCCGGGGAGCGTTGTGACGCGGGTTACTCGCGCGTATCGGCGTCGCGGCTGAGCAACTCCGTTCGGTATCCCGTACATAGCGGCGTACGCTCCCCTACCTCTTCAGGAGGCGCGCATGTCGCGCAGGAGAACTCTCGGTACGAAGAAGAAGCTCGCGCTCCTGGTCAGTGCCGCGACGGTGGCGGGCGGTGGGGCCTTCGTGATGGCGAACGCCTCGAACGCCGCGCAGACCGACCAGAGCGCGCGGACCAAGGCCGCCCAGGACTCGTCGGTCTGCCAGGGCCTGGCCACCGCGCTCGGCAACAACCAGCGGTTCATCGAGGGCCAGCGGGCCGATCCCGACACGCAGTCGGAGGCCAGGATCGCCAACCGCGAGGCTGTCATCGCGGAGATCGAGCGCAAGCAGGAGGCGTCCGGCTGCGCGGTCGGGGAGTCGGCTCAGGGCTCCCAGGCCGCGCAGCCGCCCGGGGACGGCCAGGACGCCGGTCAGGAAGCAGGCCAGGAAGCGGGGCAGGAAGCGGGTGGCCAGGAGCCCGGCCAGGAAGCGGGCCAAGGGGCCGGTGACCAGGCGGGCGAACAGGCCGGCGACCAGGCGGGAGGGGGTGGCGCCCAGGCCGGTGAGCAGGTGTGCAACGGCTCCACCGTCACCCTCTCCGGCGAAGGCGGTGCACCCGCCGCCTCCAGCAACCAGTTCCCGGTCGGCACCACACTCAAGGTGACCAATCTCGACAACGCCAAGTCGACCACGGTGGAGGTCGCCTCCGTCTCGGGAAGCTGCGTGCTGCTCAACAACGCGGCGTTCGAACAGGTCCGGGAGGAGGGCAAGTTCCTGATCCGGCGGGCGCTGATCGAGAAGGTCGGCTGAGGCCCGGTCCCGGTCCCGGTCCCGCGATGGTCCTGCTGTTGCCCGCGGGGGGGGAGCGGCGGGACCGGGAGCCGGTTTGAGAGACGCGCCACACCGCCCCCAGGTAACACGGGGTTCACAAACGGGCAACGGACGGGAAATCGCCGGTTGGCACGCTGCACAGCAGTAGAGCGGCGCCCCGATGCCGCAGCGCCGCAGCACCCGCAGTGCGCCCAGACCCACCCGAAGGATGTGTCCCCGTGACCTTCAAGGCCGAGTACATCTGGATCGACGGCACCGAGCCGACGGCCAAGCTCCGTTCCAAGACGAAGATCATCACGGACGCCCCCGCCGGCCTGGACGCGCTGCCGATCTGGGGCTTCGACGGCTCCTCCACCAACCAGGCCGAGGGCAGCTCCTCGGACTGCGTGCTCAAGCCGGTCTTCTCCTGCCCCGACCCGATCCGCGGCGGCGACGACATCCTGGTGCTGTGCGAGGTCCTCGACACGGACATGACCCCGCACCCGACCAACACCCGCGCCGCGCTGGCCGAGCTCTCCGAGCGGTTCGCCGCGCAGGAGCCGATCTTCGGCATCGAGCAGGAGTACACCTTCTTCAAGGGCGCCCGCCCGCTCGGCTTCCCCGAGGGCGGCTTCCCCGCGGCTCAGGGCGGCTACTACTGCGGTGTCGGCTCGGACGAGATCTTCGGCCGCGACGTCGTCGAGGCCCACCTGGAGAACTGCCTGAAGGCCGGTCTCGGCATCTCCGGCATCAACGCCGAGGTCATGCCGGGCCAGTGGGAGTTCCAGGTCGGCCCGCTGTCCCCGCTGGAGGTCTCCGACCAGCTGTGGGTGGCCCGCTGGCTGCTCTACCGCACCGCCGAGGACTTCGAGGTCTCCGCCACCCTCGACCCCAAGCCGGTCAAGGGCGACTGGAACGGCGCGGGCGCGCACACCAACTTCTCCACCAAGGCGATGCGCGAGGGCTACGACGCGATCATCACCGCCTGCGAGTCCCTCGGTGAGGGCTCCAAGCCGATGGACCACGTCAAGAACTACGGCGCCGGCATCGACGACCGCCTGACCGGCCTGCACGAGACCGCCCCGTGGAACGAGTACTCCTACGGCGTCTCCGACCGCGGCGCCTCGGTCCGCATCCCGTGGCAGGTCGAGAAGGACGGCAAGGGCTACATCGAGGACCGCCGTCCGAACGCCAACGTCGACCCGTACGTGGTGACCCGCCTGCTCGTCGACACCTGCTGCACCGCGCTGGAGAAGGCCGGCCAGGTCTGATCCCGCCCCGACTCGCGCGAAGGGGCGTCCACCACGACGGTGGGCGCCCCTTAGCGCTGCCGCCGTGACCGGGCTCGTGGTCGCGTTGTCAGTGGTGCCTGGCATCGTGGGGGCATGGAGATCGACGGGGACCTCGCCATCAAGGTCGAGACGGAGAACTGGCAGACGCACGCGCGGATTCCGGCGACCCGGCTGCGCGAACTGGTGGCGCGGATCGGCGGCACCGGCGACCGGTTCCTGGTCGTCCAGCGGATACCGGACATCCCGGATGTGTTCGCGCAGGTGTGGCACGAGGACGGCGGGGACTACCGGCTGGAGTACCGGGCCGCCGAGGACCTGTTCTTCGGAACCGACCTCGACGAGTGCGACCGTGTGGCGGACCTCCTGACCGGCTGGGCACGCCAGGAGCCCGGCTGGGACTCCGGCGTCGACTGGGAGCCGGTCGACCTCGGACCGGAGCAGCACGTCCCCGAACTGCCGGACGAGGTGCGCGAGGACGTCGAGCAGCGGCTGCGGGAGCGGCTGCGCTGCGGTTACGACAGCCGGAAGGTCCTGGTCGAGATCGCCGAGGAGTACCGGGTCGCGGACGCCGAGGACGAGCGGCCGGTGTCGAAGGCCCAGGCCCGGCGGTTGGTGGACCGGCTGTGGCTGGAGCGGCTGGCGGAGCAGGAGGCGTGGGGAGACGAGACCACCGACTGCGACCGGCTCACCCGCGTCTTCGAGACGCTGAACGCGGCCGGCGTCACCGCCCGGGAGAACTTCACCTGTTGCCGCGGCTGCGGCACGGCGGAGATAGGCGCGGAGCGCGAGGGGGCGCGGGGCTTCGTCTTCTTCCACCGGCAGAGCACGGAGGCCGCGGCCGAGGGGTACGGAGTGACCCTGCACTACGGCGGTTTCGACGGCTCCGAGGCCACGACCACCGCGGTCGGGCACGAGGTCGTGGCGGCGTTCACGGCGGCCGGACTGCCCACACAGTGGAACGGCGATCCGGGCACGGCCATCACCGTCACGCCGCTGGACTGGCGCAAACGACTGGTGGGGTGACCGGCAGGGCGTCGAGTTCACGCCAGGAGCGGCGTCCACGCAGTGAGAAGAGGCTCCTGCCGCGGGCCGGTGTCTGCTTCAATGGGCACATGGTCGGCTTCCGGAAGTACGCAGCGACGGGTCGCCATGACCTCGAGCCCTTCTGGCCCTCCCGTCAGCACGACGACTTCGACCGGGTGTGTTGCCGCGCGACGACCGCGCCGGCCCGCTAGAAAGCCGTACCCACCCAGGCCTTCGGCCGGCGCGTCCGACGTACGTCCCGCGACGCGCACGACCACGAACTCGCGCCCGTCGCCCTTCCCGACGAACTCTCGCGCGAAAGAGCTGACGTCTCATGGCGACCACCCGTTCCCTGTCCACCGTCACCCTCGGCTCCCCCGCCTCCGCCGCCGCGCTCCGCGAGGGCGGCGGCCCCCGGCACCGGCTGCGTGCCGTCGACCGCGACGAGGCGGTGGACGTCGCCGGCCTCCTGCCGCCGGGCGCGACCTGGCTGCCCGCTCCCCCGCACGCCCTGCCCTCCCTGCCCGGACGTCCGCCGATGGTCGGTTACCTGGTGCTGGTCCCGGCCGACCAGCAGCCGCCCGTCCCGCCACTGGGCGGGCCCGGCCCGTCCCCCGCCGGCACCCGGGGCGACGCGGACGGCGCCCACGTCCCGGGCGGCGACGACCCGCTCGTACGGATCGACACGGCCCGCCGCACCGCAGCCGTGGCCGGACGTGAACTCAACCTGACCTATCTGGAGTTCGAGCTGCTCGCCCACCTCGTCGCGCACCCCCACCGGGTGCACACCCGCGACCAGCTGGTCACCACCGTGTGGGGGTACGGCCACGTGGGCGACGGACGCACCGTCGACGTGCACGTGGCCAGGCTGCGCCGCAAGCTCGGTGCCGAGCACCGGCGGACGATCCAGACCGTGCGCCGCGTCGGCTACAAGTACACGCCGCCGGCGGGACGCTGACCTCTGCTGTCGGCAGACAGCCGTTCCGCGGACGCATCCGGGCGGGCACAGTGGCGGGTATGAGGCTACTGGTGCTGGGCGGTACGGAGTTCGTGGGGCGGGCCGTGGTGGAGGCGGCCCTCGGACGCGGCTGGGAGGTGACGGTCCTCCACCGCGGGCGGCACGCCCCGCCGCCCGGGGTGCGCGCACTGCACGGCGACCGCACCGCACCCGACGGGCTCGCCGCCCTGGCCGACGGCACGTGGGACGCCGTCGTCGACACCTGGTCGGCGGCGCCCCGCGCGGTGCGGGACTCGGCGCGGCTGCTGCGGGGCCGCGTCGGCCGGTACGTGTACGTGTCGAGCTGCTCGGTGTACGCCTGGGCGCCGCCCGCCGGGTACACCGAGGACGCCCCGCTGGTCGAGGGCGCGTCGGCGGACGCCGGGCAGAGCGACTACGCCCGGGACAAGCGGGGCGCCGAACTGGCCGTCCTGGACGCCTTCGGCGCGGACCGCTCGGTGCTCGTCCGGGCCGGTCTGATCCTCGGCCCGTACGAGAACGTCGGGCGGCTGCCGTGGTGGCTGAACCGCGTCGCCGACGGCGGTCCGGTGCTCGCCCCGGGCCCCCGGGACCTGCCCCTCCAGTACATCGACGTCCGCGACCTCGCCGACTGGATCCTCGGGGCGGTCCGGCGGGAGCTGAGCGGGCCGTACAACCTGATCTCCCCGTCGGGCCACGCCACCATGGGCGCCCTGCTCGAAGCCTGCGCGAGGGTCACCGCGGGCGCGGCGGAGCTGCGCTGGACCGACCCCGAAACCGTCCTCGCCGCCGGGATCGAGCCGTGGACCCAGTTGCCGGTGTGGACGCCGCCGGACAGCGACCTGCACGAGGCGCTGCACCAGGCCGACGTCTCCCGGGCCCTGGCCACGGGCCTGAGCTGCCGCCCGGTCGGCGACACGGTCACCGACACCTGGACCTGGCTGCGGAGCATCGGCGGCACGGCACCCCGGCGCCCGGACCGCCCGCCGGTCGGCCTGGACCCGGAGACGGAGGCGAAGGCCCTCGCCGTCGACCGGGCCCCGGGCGACCGGTAGAGCGCCGCGACCGCACCGCACCGCGGACGCGACCGCACCCGCAGCCGCACCCGCAGCCGCAGCCGCAGCCGCAGCCGGGGGTGTACCTGGCACCACCTCCTGCCCGGGGGCTCGGCCCCGTGACCGGTGCCGTCGGCTCGGCGAGACTGCTGTCATGAGCATCGAGACGAAGAGCGGCACGCGACAGACACGGACCCCGCCGCGGACGCGGAACATGGCGCTGTCGGCCGTGCGGGGACTGGCGCTGACGTTCATCACCCTGCCCGGCGCGGTGCTCTGCTTCTGCCTGACCCTGGTGTCCCTCGCCCTCATCCCGATCGGGATCGGCATCGTCACCACGCCGTACGTGCTGAGCGGCGTGCGGATGTTCGCGGACTGGCGACGGGTGCTCGCCGCCGAGTGGGGAGGCGTCCGCATCCAGCGGGCGTACCGGCCGCTGCCCGAGAACGCCAACCCCTGGGGGCGCACCTTCGGGATGCTCGGTGACCCGGCGACCTGGCGGGACCTCCTGTGGCTGCCGGTCGACATGACCGCGGGCTTCGTCACCGCGTTGCTGGCCTTCGCGCTCCCGCTCTACCCGCTGGAGGGGTTCGCGATCGCGGCGGGTCTGTGGCGGGTCTGGTCCGACGGTTACTGGTACGGCTTCGTGCACGTCACCGACCAGACCTCGGGCCTGTACGCCGCCGCCCTGGGCGCCGTCCTCCTCGTCGCCGCCTACTGGCTGACCCCGCTCCTGCTGACCGCGCACTTCCGGCTCACCGGCGCGGTCCTCGGCTCCAACCAGGTCGAGCTCGCCGAGCGGGTGCGGGTGCTGACCGAGACCCGGCGGGACGCCGTCGACACCTCCGCGGCCGAACTGCGCCGCATCGAGCGCGACCTGCACGACGGGGCCCAGGCCCGGCTGGTCGCCATGGGCATGGACCTCGGCACCATCGAGGCGCTGCTGGAGAAGGACCCGGCGAAGGCCCGGGAGCTGCTCGCCCAGGCCCGCCGGTCCTCCGCCGACGCCCTGACCGAGCTGCGGGAACTGGTGCGGGGCATCCACCCCCCGGTCCTCGCCGAACGCGGCCTGGGAGACGCCGTGCGCGCCCTGGCGCTGCGGCTGCCCGTCACCGTGGAGACCGACGTGGACCTGCCCGGCCGCGCGGAGGCGCCGGTGGAGGCCGCCGCGTACTTCGCGGTCAGCGAGATCCTCACCAACGCCGTCAAGCACTCCGGCGCCGACCGGATCTGGATCGACATGCACCACGCCGAGGGCCGGCTGCGCGTCTCCGTGACCGACAACGGCAAGGGCGGCGCGGTGATCGGCGCGGGGTCCGGACTGGCCGGGGTGGAGCGGCGACTGGGTACATTCGACGGCGTCCTGGCCGTCAGCTCGCCCGCGGGCGGCCCCACCATGGTCACCGTGGAGATCCCTTGCGCGTTGTCCTAGCCGAAGACCTGTTCCTGCTCCGCGACGGGCTGGTCCGGCTCCTTCAGGCCCACGACTTCGAGATCGCCGCGGCCGTCGAGACCGGCCCCGAGCTGTCCCGGGCGCTGGCCGAACTGGAGCCGGACGTCGCCGTCGTCGACGTACGCCTGCCGCCGACGCTCACCGACGAGGGCCTTCAGTGCGCGCTTCAGGCCCGCCGCGAGCGGCCGGGGCTGCCGGTGCTGGTCCTGTCCCAGCACGTGGAGCAGCTGTACGCGCGCGAACTGCTGGCCGACGGCAACGGCGGGGTGGGGTACCTGCTCAAGGACCGGGTCTTCGACGCGGAGCAGTTCGTGGACGCCGTACGGCGGGTGGCGGCGGGCGGTACGGCGATGGACCCGCAGGTCATCCAGCAGCTGCTCAGCCGGCGTGCGGCGGCGGACCGGCCACTGGAGCGGCTCACCCCCCGGGAGCTGGAGGTGCTGGAGCTGATGGCGCAGGGCCGGACCAACGCGGCGATCGCGGGCAAACTGGTCGTCACGGAGCGGGCGATCGCGAAACACACCGCGAACATCTTCGCCAAGCTGGGCCTCGAGGTCTCGGACGACGACAACCGCCGTGTGCTGGCGGTTCTGGCGTATCTGGACCACGGCCGCTGACCTCACCCGCCACACAGGACCCGTCAATTCCGCAGACGGCTGAACACCCCTGGGACGGCCTCCGTATGGAAGGGAGCCGCTTCACTCCTGTCGGGCGCCCTCGATGCCCCGCAAGGAAGTCAAAGAGGAGTTCCATGGGACGCAACACGAGAAAACGCCGTACGCCGCTGGCCGCCAAGGTCGTAGCCGGGGCGGCGGCCCTGGCGGTCGGCGGGGGCGGGCTGGTCTGGGCCAATTTCCATGCCTCGGCGCACGAGGAGGGTCCGGCCCACCATCGGACGAGGTCGGCCGCGGCGCAGGTCGCGACGATCGACTGTCCCGACGTCGGCCAGCAGCTGTCCGGCGTACCGGACCGCGCGCGCGGGGAGGTCGACGGCGAACTGGCCACGATGGACAGCCAGATCACGGAGGCCTACCAGCGCCTCGCCACCACGCGGCGCGCGCAGGCGGGTGATCCTCGGTTCGTCCAGAACACGATCCTCGGCCCGCTGAAGGACCGGCGGAAGGCGATCATCGACCGGATCCAGCTGGAGATCGACCGGGCCGGCGGCCGGGCCGACGACAACCTGGACCAGCTGGCCGGCTGCCAGGGCCGGCCCGCGGAGCAGCCGCAGAACGGGGACGGCCAGAACGGCGACGGCCAGGACGGCGGTCAGAACCAGGACGGCGGTCAGAACCAGGACGACAACGGCAACGGCGCCGCGGGCCCGGTGGCGGACGACTTCATCGACATCAACGACGTCGAGCCGAACTCCCGCGACAGCGAGAACGGTCTGGCCGCCAACGGCGACGGCGGTTCCACCGGCACCTTCACCACGGACTGCGGGGTCAACGAGAACAACCTGTTCAACAGCGACAACCTGATCGCCGCCCCCGGTGTCGACAACGGCGCGCACCACGTGCACGACTACGTCGGCAACCAGGACAACGACGCCTTCTCCAGCGACGAGGACCTGGCGAACGCGGACACCTCGTGCCGGAACCAGGGTGACAGGTCCACGTACTACTGGCCGGTGCTGCGCCTCCAGGACGGTACCGAGGAGTTCGACGCGAACGAGCTGGGCGGCGGTGCCGAGGGCAACGTCGGCCGGATCCTGAAGCCGGCCCAGGCGGAGCTGAAGTTCGTCGGCAACCAGCAGGGCGACGTGGTCGCCATGCCGAAGTTCCTGCGCATCATCACCGGTGACGCCAAGTCCTTCACCAACGGCGACGCCAACGCCAACAGTTCGTGGAGCTGCACCGGCTTCGAGGACCGGCAGGTCACCGACAAGTACCCGCTCTGCCCCGAGGGCAGCCAGGTGGTGCGTACGTCCAACTTCCAGAGCTGCTGGGACGGCCAGAACATCGACAGCGCCAACCACCGGGACCACATGGCGTTCGTCCAGGAGGACGGCGGCTGCCCGAACGGGTTCCAGGCCATCCCCCAGCTCCAGGTCCGCCTGGTGTACGACATCCCCACGCCGACCGTCGAGAACGGCCAGGTGCGCAACCCGTACGCCGTGGACAGCTTCCCGGAGCAGCTGCACAAGCCGATCACCGATCACAACGACTTCATCAACGTCATGGACGAGGACCTCATGAACGAGGTGGTCGACTGCATCAACAGCGGGGAGGACTGCCAGTAGTTCGCGCGACACCCCCACGGGAAGGGCCGGTGACGGAGAACCGTCACCGGCCCTTTGGGCCGTTGGGACCTGTGGTCATCCGCCGTGCCCCGCGTGCCCGTCGTGCTCCCCGCGACCGGCCGAGTGGGTGCCGCCACCGTGCCGCGCGCCCTGCTCCAGGGTGCCGCCGAGCCGGCCGCGCAGGCCGGCCACGACGTCCTGGTGGCCGACGGCCACCCACTTGCGGCCGACGAGGTAGTGACCGCCGTAGTCCTTGGCCGTGTTGATCCATTCGCGCTGGCCGCGATCGGTCGCGAAGGTGACGAGGACGTACTTCTCCTCTCCCTTGCGGCAGATGGCCTGGCGGATGGTGTCGGCGTCGGTCTGCATGTCGGGATCGCACTTCACCTCGGCGGCCAGGTGCTCCAGGCTGCCGGTCGCCGTCTCCGGGACGGCCGCCTCGCCCTTCCCGTCGGAGCCGCAGCCCGTCAGCGCCAGTACCGCCGCCGCTCCGGCCAGCGCGAGCATCGGTCGGGTCAGCCTCATGTGTTCCTCCGGTCCGTTCCGGCGACATGCCGCACGGAGCCCCGGCGAGGGGCTCTCACCGATCGATACGGCCGCGGGGCGCGAACCATTCAGAAATCCCGGTGCCGTCGCGCGTACGCCCGTGCGAGAGTGGCGCCGTGGACCAGGACTGGGAAGACCGCGTGACCGCCGCTTGGGCGACGATCGACGACTACGCCGAGGACGGCGCCGCCGACTTCCGCGCGGTGATCGACGCCCTCGCCGACGAGTTGCCGGCGGACAGCCCCCTCGGCCTGTTCGAGCGGGCCTGCGCCTGGGACTCCACGGGCCACTCCGACCGTGCCGTGCCGCTGTACCGCGAGGCGCTGGAGCGCGGGCTGGGCGAGATCAGCCGCTACAAGGGCCGCCGGGCGAAGATCCAGCTCTCCAGCTCGCTGCGGAACATCGGCGAGCCGGAGGAGGGCGTCAAGCTGCTGTCGCCGGAACTGCTGGCTCCGTCGGACGAGTTGGACGACGCCGTGCGCGCCACGCTCGCCCTGTGCCTGTCGAGCATGGGCCGCGACCGTGAGGGCCTGGCGCTGGTGCTCGGCGCGCTCGCGCCCCATCTGCCGCGCTACCGGCGCTCGATGGCCGCCTACGCGCGGGCGCTGGTGGAACCCGAGGACTGACCTGGGCATGGTGACCATCCACCGATTCGCTCGTTCAGCTGAACGTGCAGTCACAGGATGTCGCCCCGCGCCCCGCACCGTCCTCCGCCTCCGCGACCGACCCGGTCGTCGATGTCGAACAGGCCGAGGCCGCGCTCGTCGAGCACTATCCGCGCCTGGTCCGGCTCGCCTACCTGGTGCTGCCGCCCGGTCTCGGCCGGGGCCGCCGCGTCCTGACCGCACACTCCCTCACCCAGCGCGCCCTGCCCCGGAACCGGACGACGACTCCCGCGATCCCGGCCCAGTCGACCGGCCGCGACGTGGACCCCGGCTACGCGCTGGTCCGCCTGCGCGTCGTCCGTGCGGCGCTGGAGGCCGGCCGCCCGCTCAAGCGGCGTGCGTGGCCCAAGCGGTCCCAGCTGCCGCCGCTGCTGCCCCAGGTGCGGGGCCTCAAGCTCTTCCCGCGCTCGGGCGGCGCCGACGAACTCGCCCTGGACCAGCGCCTGTCCGCCCTCTCCGCACCGGGTCGTGCGGCCTACGTGCTGCGGGGCCTGGAGACGCTCCCCGACGGTGATGTACGGCAGTTGCTCGAAGCCGCCGGAGTCGCCGACGCGGACGCCGCCCTGCGGGAGGCCGACGAGGTGCCCGCGCAGTACGCGCTGCTCACCTCCCCCGAGTTCGACCCCTGCTCCCTCCAGGCCCGGCCGACCGACCTGATGCGTCGCCGCCAGCACACGAGGGCCGCGCTGGTCGCCGGGGCGGCCCTGGTGGTGTGCGGGGCGCTGCTGGGCGTGCCCGGGGACGGCTGGGGGCCGGACAACGCCGCCGCTCCGTCGTACGCGCGGAACCCGGCGGCCGAGGCTGCCCTGGACCCCGCCGGGCTGACGCGCGTCGCGCCCGCCGCCTGGAAGACCTCCGCCCGCACCGACTTCTCGGTGTGGCCGGCGCGCGGCGACCTCACCGGTGACGAGGAGCTGCTCCGCCGGGCCCTCGCCGTGTGGGCGCGGCCGGGCGGGAGCGTGGGGGTCTCGGCGACGCCCGGCACCCCGACCGGCGGCCCGTCCGGCCCGCCCCAGCTGCTGTACGCCGGGACCGTCGACAACGCCCGCGTGGTGATCCTGCACGACGGTCTGCGTCTGGCCCGGTACGCCGAGCCGCAGGACGGCACGGCGGGCGCCGCCCTGGACTTCGCGCGCACCGACGGTGCCGGCCGCTCCGAGGCCGGTGCGGTGGTCCTGGGCCGGGCCGACGGCAACGTCCGCTACCTGACGGCGCCCTGGGTGACGAAGGCGGCCGTGCGGGACCTCGCCGACCCGGACTCCGCCGCCCGCTCCCTGACGCTGACCGACGGTGTGACCTCGCCGCTGACCAGCCCCGTGCAGCAGCAGTCCGGGGCGTGCACGTCCTGGAACGTGCTGGAGCTGACCGACGGCTCGGACACCCGCCTGGCGACCGACCTCGGCGAGCTGGTCCCGGCCCGCCTGACCACGGGCCGCCCCGGCTCGGCGAAGGACGTCTCCGGCGCCGGGGCGCGGGCCGACTGGGCGCCGTACGCCTGCTCGCTCGGCGCAGTGCGCGGGCAGGGCGTGCGGTCGGTGAACGCGTGGCGGTTCGCGACGCAGCCGCTGCCCGACTCCAGCGGCTCGGCGGCCTGGGTGTGCACCCGGGCCGAGACCTGGCGCGGGGGCGGGGCGCGGGTACTGGCCCAGTTCCGCACGCCGGGCGGGACCCAGGGCGCCGTGGCCGCGAAGGCGCAGGACGTGCCGGCGTGCGGCGAGCGCGACCCGCACGTGCTGGCCGGCGTGCTGTGGAAGTCGGAGGGCGGACACTGGTACCTGCTCGCCGCCGGCGACCGCGACACGCGGTCGGTCGAGGCGACGGGCGGCATCAGCGGCTCCGCCGACGGGAACCTGCTGACGGCGAAGGGCGAGCAGGGCGCGCAGGCCGAGCTGAAGGGCACCCTGGACAACGGCCGGTCGATCAGCGGCCTGCGGTAGCCCGGGAGACGCGGAACACCTTTGCCCGATCCGGCCCGTTCGGGGGCCGAATTCGATCGGTAAGGTGTTCGTATGACTACCGGGGCACGCCGCAGAATGGGCGTCGAGGAACGACGGCAGCAGTTGATCGGCGTCGCCCTCGATCTGTTCAGCCGCCGCTCGCCCGACGAGGTCTCCATCGACGAGATAGCGTCGGCCGCGGGCATCTCGCGCCCGCTGGTCTACCACTACTTCCCGGGCAAACTCAGCCTGTACGAGGCCGCGTTGCAGCGCGCGGCGGACGATCTCGCCGCCCGGTTCGTGGAGCCGGCCCAGGGCCCGCTGGGTGCGCGGCTGCTGCGCGTGATGGGCCGCTACTTCGACTTCGTGGACGAGCACGGCCCCGGTTTCTCGGCGCTGATGCGCGGCGGTCCGGCGGTCGGCTCGTCACGGACGAACGCGCTCGTGGCCTCCGTACGGCAGGCCGCGTACGACCAGATCCTCGCGCACCTGGGCGTCAGTGATCCGCCCGCCCGGCTGGAACTGGTCGTCCGTTCCTGGATCTCGCTGGCCGAGTCGACGGCCCTGATCTGGCTGGACGGGCGCCGTATCCCGCGGGCCGAGCTGGAGATCCAGCTCGTGCACGACTTCGCCGCGCTGACGGCGGTGAGCGCCGCCCAGGACGAGGAAATGGGCGCGCTGCTGCGCCGCGTGGTGGCGGACGAGCCGGCCGACGGACCGTTCGTGGACCTGGTCGGCCGGCTGTCCGCGCTGGCCGCCTAGCTCTCGAACTTCCGGTAGGACGGGTCCAGGTCGCGGACCTCTGCCGAGGCGTGCAGGGCGAGGCCGTCGCCGGGCTTCACGTGCTGCCGCAGCAGTTCCAGGACGGCCTCCGTCAGCCGCGCCTTGGTCTCGTCCGTGCGCCCCGCGAGCAGCCCCAGGATGACGTGCACGACGGCGTGCCCCTCGGTGTCGGGGCCCACCGTGGTGTCCTCGGTGCGGCGGAACTGCGTCTTGCAGGCCGGCGGCTTGGCGGCCGCGATCTCGACGACGGCGCCGTGCAGGGCCCGCGCGAAGGCGGGCCGGTCGAAGTCGTCCGCGAGTGAGGCGGAGTAGTCGACGGTGATCTGCGGCATGAGCCCTCCCGTTGCGGTGAACAGCAGGGCTCACCCTAACCGCAGTACCGCGACCGTCAGCCGGCCCGCTCGAACACGGCGACCGTACGGCCCGGCACGGTGAAGGTGCCGGTCTTCGCCGCGTACGCGGACTTCTTCACCACCGGGTCCGCACCCGCCGCCTGCACCGGGTGCAGCCGGTAGCCGGTCCCGGCCGCCGCCTCGATCCGCTGCTCCCGCGGTTCGGGGGTGGCGTTGAAGACGACCACCAGGTCACCGAGGCGCATGGTGATCACGCCGGGCGTCTCGTCCTTCCCGGAGAGCGGGAAGGACAGGCGGGACTGGACCTGCTGGGCAGTGGCGAGGGAGAAGTCCCGCTCGCTCGTGCGGATCTTCAGCAGGTCCCGGTAGGCCGCCGAGGCGCCGGTGATCTGCGGGCAGCCGACCTCGACCGTGCCGAGCAGGGGCTTGGCGTACGGCCACTTGTCCCGGTTGTCGGCGGCCGGGGGCAGGCCGCGGCCGAAGCCGTTGCCGCCGGCGCAGTTCCAGTGGACGGCGTTGAACCAGTCGCCGCTGTCGTAGGAGTTGCGGTCCAGCGACTTGGAGCGCAGCAGGTCGGTGCCGGCCTGGGAGAGCGCCGGCCCCTGGGAGAGGGCGGCGGTGGCCATGGCGAGGACCTGCATGCGGGCCCGGTCGTCCGCGGTCGCCGAGGCGGGCAGCTTGAAGGCGAGGGCGTCGAACAGGGTCTCGTTGTCGTGCGCGTCGGCGTAGGCGAGGGCGTCGCCCGGTGCAGCCGCGTATCCGGCGGGGGCGCCGTTGTAGTCGACCTCGGAGCCCTTGACCTCCTTGCCGTCGGTGTCCGTGAAGGTGTAGCCGGCGAGGTTGCCGGTCAGGCCGACCTTGATCAGGTCCTGATAGTGCAGGAGGCGGGCCTTCTGCTCGGCCTCGCTGCCGTTGGCCTTCGAGCCGTTGGGCTCGGTGTAGAGGCCGGAGGCGAAGCCCTGGACGCCCGGGTCCTCGTCGAAGGGGCCGCCGCCGCGCACGGCGTCACGGGCCCGGTCGGAGAAGGTCGCGATGCCGGTGCCGGCCATGTTCTTCTGGGTGGCCTGCGTGAAGCGGGCGTCGTCGGCGACCTCGCCGAAGTTCCAGCCCTCGCCGTACAGGATGATCTTCTTGCCGTCGACGCCGTCCTTCTCCAGGGTCAGCGCGTCCAGCGCCTCGCGGACCGCGAGGATGTTCTCCTTCGGGTGGTGGCCCATGAGGTCGAAGCGGAAGCCGTCGACCTTGTACTCCTTGGCCCAGGTGACGACCGAGTCGACGACGAGCTTGCCCATCATGGCGTTCTCGGTGGCGGTGTTGGCGCAGCAGGTGCTGTTCGCCACCGAGCCGTCGGGCAGGAGCCGCTGGTAGTAGCCGGGGACGATCCGGTCGAGGACGCTGGTCTTCGCCTGGCCGCTGGCCGCCGTGTGGTTGTAGACGACGTCCATGACGACGCGCAGGCCGTCGTCGTTCAGCGCCTTGACCATCTCGCGGAACTCGACCGTGCGGGCGGTGCCGTCCGGGTCGGTGGCGTAGGAGCCCTCGGGGACCGTGTAGTGGTAGGGGTCGTAGCCCCAGTTGTAGGCGTCCTTCGCCGCCGCCTTCGCCACGCACTCCTGCTGCTTGTCGGAGTCGGCCGGGAGCGCGGCGAGGTCGCAGTCGACGGTGGCCTGGTCGGACTTGCGCTCGGGGATGGTGGCGATGTCGAAGGCCGGCAGCAGGTGCACGTACGACGTGCCGGCCTCGGCCAGCTCGCGCAGGTGCTTCGAGCCGTCGCTCTTCTTGTCGGTGAAGGCGAGGTAGGTGCCCTTGTGGTCCGGGTCCGCCGTGCGGTCCGCGACGGAGAAGTCGCGGATGTGCAGCTCCTGGATCTGGGCGTCCCTGAGCGGCACGGCCGCGGGCTTGCGGTAGCTGTCCCATCCGCGCGGGGCGAGCGAGCGGTCGTCCAGGTCGACGACGAGGCTGCGCTCGGAGTCGGTGGTCAGGGCGAGCGAGTAGGGGTCGGTGACCTTGTTGGTGACGACCTTCCCGGCTTCGGGGGCCCACACCTTGACGGCGTAGCGGTAGGACTGGCCCTTCCAGGAGCGGGGGCCGGTGACGGACCAGACGCCGGTGTCGTCGTCGCGGCGCATCCGGACCGTGCGGTCGCCGATCTCCAGCTTCACGTCCTGTGCGGTCGGCGCCCACACGGAGAGGGTGGGGCGGCCGTGGCGGAAGACCGGACCGAGGTCGGCCTTCGTCGCGTCGGCGGCGTAGAGGTCGTCCAGTACGCCGGCGGTCTGCACGCCGGTCGCCGCGAGGACGGCACCGTTGGCGGCGCGCTGAGAGGCGACGACCTGACCGCGCAGGGCCTCGCGGACCCGGTCGCGGTCGCGCGGGTCGACGGACCAGGCGGTGTACTCCTTGAGGTGCGGGAACTTCGCCTTCTGGGCGTCGGTGAGGGTGGTCTTGGTCAGGCGGAGCCAGGTGGTCTCCTCGCCGCCGGTCGTCAGTCTGCCGTCCTCGGCCTTGATCGAGCCGTCGCGGGAGGCGAGCAGCTGGGTGGAGGCGGCGCCTGCGGAGCCGTTCCAGGCGACGGTGTTCCGGTCGATCCAGACGGCCTCGGCGGTGGTGAGGTCGACGGCCGCCGCCGAACCGGCCGGCTGCGGCAGCAGGTACTCCTTCTCCCCGCTCACCAGCCACACCTCGTGTCCCTTGGCCTTGAGGTCCAGGGCCTGGTCGGTGGGCAGGTCCTTCTCGTCGCCCTTGTGGACGATGTAGCTGAGGCTGGTGGCACCCTCGGTGAGGGGTACTTCGAAGACCGCGCCATAGGAATCAGTCTTGACCGGCGTCAGCGGCTTCGACCAGTCGGTGGGGTTCGCGGCACCGCCCCAGACGTGCAGGCCCCAGCCGTCGTAGTTCCCGTCGGCGCGGTGGTAGTGCAGGACGGCCTTGGTGGTGTCCTGGGCCGGGTACTCGGGCCGCTCCGTGACGACCTGCTCCTTGCCCTGCTCGATCCACACCTCACCCGTCCGGGTGACGTCGATGGTGCGGTCGGCGGCGACGTCCTTGTCGCCGTCCTTGTCGATGACGAGGAAGCCGACGTTCGACGCGCCGGGCTCGAGCTTGACGTAGGCGAAGGCGCCGTAGGCGTCACGTCCGATGAAGGGGTGGCTCTTGGGCCACTCGGTGGCCTCCCCCTCGGCCAGGTCGCCCCAGGCGTACAGGCCCCAGTCGTCGTAGTTCCCGTCCTCGCGCTTGTAGTGGACGATCGCGTAGTCGCGGGAGGCGGCGGCGGGGGGCTGTTCGGCGGGCGGGGTGCCCGTGGCCGAGGCTGCCGTGTCGCTCGCCGTGCGGCCCGACGAGTCGACGACGACCGCCTTGTAGCGCAGGGCGGTGCCCGCGGGTGTGTCCCCGGCGACGGTGTGGGTGACCTTGTAGGGGGCGTGGTCGGCGGAGCCGAGGGTGCGCCACTTGCCGTCGCCGGTCTGGGCGGCGAAGACGACGCGGTTGAGCTGCCCGCCGGTGACGTCGGCGGTCAGCTCGACGGTGCCGGTGGCGCCGGGCTCGGGGGCCGTGAGGGTGACGGCGGGCTCGGTCGCGGGCTCGGCGAGGCGACCGGCGGCCTTGAGGACGATCGCCGACCCGGCGGGGACGGTGACCGTGACCTTTTTGTCGGCGCCGGACTTCACGTCCTGGTCGGTGCCGTGGATGCCGTGGAAGGTCATGTCGGCGGAGCCGGTCGCGAAGGTCGCCGTCTTGGCCTCGTCGGCGTTGTTGAAGGCGACGACGTACTCGGTGCCGCGCTCGGCGTCCGTGCGGGAGAAGGCGTAGACGCCGGCGCCGTCGGCCGCGTACCGCTCGGTCTGGACCCCGTCGGCGAGGGCGGGGTGGGCCTTGCGGAGTTTCGCCAGGGCGCTGATCTGCCGGTACAGGGGCGCGCCCGTGTCGTAGGCGTCCTCGGCGTGGGTGCGGTCGGTGCCGAGCTGGTCGTCGTCGAGATAGTCGGCGGTACGGGAGGCGAACATGGTCTGGCGGGCGTCCTTGTCGCCGCCCGCGCCGGTGAAGCCCTGCTCGTCGCCGTAGTAGATGACCGGGTTGCCGCGGCCGAGGAACATCAGCTCGTTGGCGAGCCGGGCCTTCTTCAGCAGCTCGGCGTCGCCGGCCTCGGGGTCGTCCTGCTTGAGGAAGGTGCCGAAGCGGCCCATGTCGTGGTTGCCGAGGAAGGTGACCTGTTCGTAGGCGTTGGCCTTGTCGGTCGTGTACTTCCAGTCGTCACCGTAGACGGCGGCGAGCTTCTGGGCGCTGCCGCCCTGGGAGGCGTAGGCGCGGGCCGCGTCCTGGAAGGGGAAGTCCAGCGTGGAGTCCAGGCGGCCCTGGGTGACGTACGGGGAGGTGACGGAGGTGTCGGCGGAGTAGACCTCGCCGAACATGAAGAAGTCGTCCCGGCCCTTCTTGGCCGCGTAGGCGTCCAGCGCGGTGGCCCACTGGGTCCAGAACTCCATGTTGACGTGCTTCACGGTGTCGATGCGGAAGCCGTCGATGTCGAAGTCCTTGACCCACCGCTGGTAGATCTTCTCCATGCCGCTGACGACCTCGGGACGCTCGGTCCACAGGTCGTCCAGGCCGGAGAAGTCGCCGTACGTGGTCGACTCGCCGGCCCAGGTGGAGTCGCCCCGGTTGTGGTACATCGCCGGGTCGTTGAGCCAGGACGGGACCTTGAGCCCGCGCTTGTCGGCGGGGACGGTCGGCGTGCGCGGGAAGGAGCCGGAGTCCACGCGGGGGAAGCGGCGCTCGCCGTCCGCGTAGTCGGCGTCGTCGAAGGGCTCGCCGTCCTTCGTCAGGTACGGGAAGGCGCCCTTGGAGAGGTAGTCGTAGGACTTCTCCTCGTAGTCGACGACGTCGGCGGTGTGGTTGGTGATGACGTCGAAGAAGACCTTCATGCCCTTGGCGTGCGCCTTGGAGATGAGGTCCTTCAGGTCCTGGTTGGTGCCGAAGTGCGGGTCGACCTGGGTGAAGTCGGTGATCCAGTAGCCGTGGTAGCCGGCGGAGGCGTTCTCGCCGGTGCCCTGCACGGGCTGGTTCTTGAAGATGGGCGCCATCCAGATGGCGGTGGTGCCCAGGCCCTTGATGTAGTCGAGCTTCCGGGTGATGCCCTTGAGGTCGCCGCCCTGGTAGAAGCCCTTGTCGGTGGGGTCGTAGCCGGTGCTGAGGCGGCTGCCGGTCAGACCGCCCTTGTCGTTGCCGGTGTCGCCGTTGGCGAAGCGGTCCGGCAGGACGAAGTAGAACTGCTCGCGGGTGAGGTCGTGACGGGCCTCGGCCTTGGCGAGCTTCGCGTCCGACGGGGGCGGGGGCGGGGCGTCGGCCCGCGCGGCGAGGGGCGGGAGGAGGGCTGCGGCGAGCGCGGCCACGGTGACGGCCGCGACCCGTCTCGCTCGTGCGGTACGGCGCGCGACAGGCACCGGCCTTCTCGGTATCACGGCGTGAGCTCCTTGCGATGACGGCTCGATCGGGTCCGACCCCGGCGAGACGGTAACGCTGCCGCAAGAGTTGCGGCAAGGGTCGTGAAAGCAACGGAAAGAACTTTCACGAACTCTCACGACCCTCGCCCGGTAAGCCCGTTCAGCAGGCGGACTTGCCCGCGTACAGCGCGAGCGCGGTGTTGGCGCCGAGCGTCGCGGTGAACTGGCCGGAGCCGTTCACGCTCACCGGCTTGCCGCTCTGGACGTCGCAGTACGTCCCCGCCGGCAGCGAGGTCTGGTAGGTGCGGGTCAGCGCGCCCGACTCGTGGTTGATGGCGACGTAGCCCTTGCTGCCGCGCCCGAAGGCGATGGCGTCGTTGCCGTTGTCCCACCAGTTCGTGACGGCCTGCCCGCGGGTGGCGTTGCGGAAGGCGACCATCGACTTGATCTCCGGCCAGGCGTGCTGGCACTTCCAGCCGTCCTGCCAGCAGGCGTCCACCCGGCCGCCGTTGGGCGGTCCGGCGTCGTGGTTCGACCACTCGTAGCCGGAGTTGACGTCAGGGGCGCCGTAGGGCCAGGCCAGCATGAAGACGTTGGCCAGGGTGTAGTCGGCGTTGTCCTTGTAGCTGAGCGTGGAGCCGTTGCGCTCGGTGTCGTGGTTGTCGACGAAGACACCGGAGACGCCGCTGCTCAGGTAACCCCACCCCTCGCCGTAGTTCTTCAGGTAGGCGAGGTTCTCGTTGTTGAAGACGCGCTTGAGGTCGTAGGCGTAGCGGAACTCCTGGACGTCGCCGTTGCCGGTGTACTCGCCCGGCTGGACGGCCTCACCGGCGCCGTGGATGACCTCCTGCTTCCAGTACACGCCCGGATCGCTCAGCCGGGACTTGATGTTCGCGAGGTCGGCCGCCGGGATGTGCTTGGCGGCGTCGATGCGGAAGCCGTCGACGCCGAGGGAGAGCAGGTCGTCGAGGTACCCGGCGATCTTCCCGCGGACGTAGTCCTCGCCCGTGTCGAGGTCGGCGAGGCCGACCAGTTCGCAGTGCTGGACGTTGTACCGGTCCCGGTAGTTGTCGATCTCCGAGCGGCAGTCGTCGAAGTCGGGCGAGGAGTAGAGGCCCGGGTAGTCGTACTTGCCGTACGAGGAGCCGCCGGTGCCGGTGCCGCTGCCCGCCGACATGTGGTTGACCACGGCGTCGGCGACGACCTTCACACCGGCCGCGTGGCAAGTGTCCACCATGTTCTTGAAGGCGGCGCGGTCGCCGAGCCGCCCGGCGATCTTGTAGCTGACCGGTTGGTACGAGGTCCACCACTGCCCGCCCTGTATGTGCTCGGCGGGCGGGGAGACCTGGACGTATCCGTAGCCCGCGGGACCGAGGGTGTTCGTGCACTCCCTGGCCACGGAGGCGAAGTTCCACTCGAAGAGGACGGCGGTGACGTCCTTGCCGCCGGGCGGGGAGGCCTGCGCGGACGTCGGGGTCATGACAAGGGTGGCCGCCGCCAGAGCGACGGCCCCCGTGAGGGCTCTGCGTGCCATGTGGGGTTTCCTTCATCGTCGAAGGCGTTGTGGGGAGCCGAAGGTGCCTGAAGGCCGCTTGAAGACTCTTGCTGAAACCTTCAGAAACCTTGCGGTGACGCAGATGTTAAGGGTTCACCGACCGAAAGGGCAGCGGTCGGTGCGAAGTCGAGGCCAGAAGTTTCATCGGGACGCCGCCCCCGGGGCGTTGTCAGTGCCCGGTCGCATACTGCACCCATGCAGATCACCGAGGACGCGCTCAAGCAGGCATGGCACCGGCTGGCAGCAGGATCCGACCTGCTCGACGACGCCGTGTTCCCGCCCACCGGCACGTACGAGCAGTACGAGGCCCACGTGGAGGGCGGGGGCGGCGCCGGTCTCTACCTCGTCCTCGAGGAGGACGGCACGGTGTGCGGCTCCAGCGGCCCCTACGACGAGGTCTTCGTCGCCCGGGGCCTCGACGAGGCGCTGTACTGCCTCGCCGAGGAGGCCGTCCGCGGGCTCGACGGGACCGTGGCCGGCCAGGCCGCGCTGATGGACCGGATAGACGCCGACTGGGGCCGCAGGTTCCGCGGCGGCGGCCCGGACGGTACGGAACCGGCGCCCCCCTGCGGCCGCGACCCGCTGGAGGGGTTCGCCTGGATCGCCGGCTCGTGGCGCGAGCAGGCCCCCTACACCAACATCGAGTTCTTCCGCGGCGAGAACGTCAGCGCCGAGCGGATCGCCCTGCTGTACGGAGCCGACCCCGAGCACGTCGCCGCGGGGACCCGCCTGGCCGACCTGACCGACATGACCGGCGCCACCCGTGGCTACTGGGACACGGGCTGGGACAGCTGCTGTTTCGGGCAGGCGGGCGACTGGGCGTTCCTGATGTACCACGAGACGGCTCCCGTCCCCCCGGCCGCCAGGGAAGCGTTCGCCCCGCCCGCCGTGACGGAGAGCGTGCGGCTGAGCGCCTGCTCGGCGAAGGCCATCTACACCTTCGACTACATGCGCGACGGCCGCCGCGTCGACGACGACGGAATCATCGAGCTGATCTACTACGACCGGGGCCGCACCCCGTACGTCCGGGGCGGGCGACTCGACTTCCTCAACCGGGCCGTACGCCGCGCCGAGCTGGACCACCCCGAAGTGACCGACGAGTTCGCACTGTACTTCCACGCCCTGGAGACCTCGCTGGGTCTCGGCCTGCCCCGCAAGGCCATCGAGGAGGGGACGGTCCGGGCCGCCCGGTGGGCCCGTCGCGACGGATGACGCGGTGAGGGGCCCGCGACGGCGGGCCCCTCCCGGCGGGCGGTCAGGCCCGCGACCACCACACCGTCGTGTCGGCCGGCACCTTCGCCTCGCCGTCCGCCTCGGTCACCTCACCGCTGGCCAGCAGCACCCGCCCGTACGCGGGCACCGCCACCGACTCGCCGGTGGTGTTGGCGACGCACACGAACTCCCCCCGCCGGAAGGCGAGGACGCCCTCGGGCGCGCGCAGCCACTCCACCGCGTCGCCCGCGCCCAGGTCGGGCTGCTCGCGGCGGACCGCCAGCGCGGCGCGGTACAGCTCCAGGGTGGAGCCGGGCTCGCCGGTCTGCGCCTCGACGCTCAGCTCGCCCCAGCCCGCCGGCTGCGGCAGCCAGCTGCCGCCGTCGCCGAAGCCGTACGAGGAGCCCTCGCGGGTCCACGGGATCGGCACCCGGCAGCCGTCGCGGAAGCCGTCCTGGCCGGCGCCCCGGAAGTACGCGGGGTCCTGGCGCACCTCGTCCGGGAGGTCGACGACGTCCGGGAGGCCCAGTTCCTCGCCCTGGTAGACGTAGGCCGAGCCGGGCAGGGCCAGCATCAGCAGGGTGGCGGCGCGGGCGCGGCGCAGGCCCAGTTCGCGGTCGCCGGCCAGGCGGATCTGGGTGCCGAGGCCGGGCGGGTTGGCGAAGCGGGTGGCGTGGCGCGTGACGTCGTGGTTGGACAGGACCCAGGTGGCGGGGGCGCCGACCGGGCGCATGGCGTCCAGGGTGCGGTCGATGACCGTGCGCAGCTCCTCGGCATCCCAGTGGGTGCCCAGGTACTGGAAGTTGAACGCCTGGTGCAGTTCGTCGGGGCGGACGTAGTTGGCGGTGCGCTCGACGGTGGGGGTCCAGGCCTCGGCGACGAAGATGCGCTCACCGCTGTACTCGTCGAGGATGCGCCGCCACTGGCGGTAGATGTCGTGGACGCCGTCCTGGTCGAAGAACGGCATGACATCGTTGCCCAGCAGCTTCAGCTGTTCGTGGTTTCCCAGGTCGGGCAGGCCCTCGGCCTTCACCATGCCGTGCGCGACGTCGATGCGGAAGCCGTCCACGCCCATGTCCAGCCAGAAGCGCAGGATGGAGCGGAACTCGTCGCCGACGGCCGGGTGCTCCCAGTTGAAGTCGGGCTGCTCGGGGGCGAAGAGATGCAGGTACCACTCGCCGGGGGTGCCGTCGGGCTCCGTCACCCGGGTCCAGGCCGGGCCGCCGAAGATGGACTCCCAGTCGTTGGGCGGGAGTTCGCCGTTCTCGCCCTTGCCGGGACGGAAGTGGTAGCGCTCGCGGGCCGGGGAGCCGGGGCCCTCGGCGAGGGCGCGCTTGAACCACTCGTACTGGTCGGAGGAGTGGTTGGGGACCAGGTCGACGATGATGCGCAGGCCCAGCGCGTGCGCGTCGCGGATCAGCGCGTCGGCGTCCAGCAGGTTGCCGAACATGGGGTCGACGGCCCGGTAGTCGGCGACGTCGTAGCCGGCGTCGGCCTGCGGGGAGGCGTAGAAGGGGCTGAGCCACACGGCGTCCACGCCCAGGTCGCGCAGGTACGGCAGACGGGTGCGGACACCTTCCAGGTCGCCCATGCCGTCGCCGTTGCTGTCGGCGAAGCTGCGCGGATACACCTGGTAGATGACCGCCTCCCGCCACCAGTCGCGGCGCCGCGCGACGGTGGCGGTGGCGGAGGTGGGGGCCGGTGCGGCGGAAGGCTGCTGGCTCATGTCGTCCTTGGGATGAGACGGGGTTGTGGTCGTGGAGGCATGGGTGGGGGGTGGCCGGCCGCGGTGCTGCGGGGTCGGATGGGCACCGCGGCCGGACGTTTTCCCGGCCGGGCGTCAGCCCTTGGTGCCGCCGGCGGTGAGGCCGGTCACCAGGTTCTTCTGCACGAGGTAGAAGAACGCGGAGACGGGTATCGCGACGAGCACGGCGGTGGCCGCCATCAGGTGACGCTGCGCGTCGTGCTCGCTGATGAAGCTCTGCAGACCGACCGCGAAGGTGTACTTCGTGTCGCTCAGCATGAACGTCGAGGCGAAGGCGACCTCGCCGAAGGCCGTGATGAAGCTGTAGAAGCCGGCCACCGCGAGGCCCGGCCGGGCCAGCGGCAGGATCAGCCGGAAGAAGGTGCCGAAGGGGGTCAGTCCGTCGACGCGTCCGGCCTCGTCGATCTCGAACGGGATGGTGTCGAAGTAGCCCTTGAGCAGCCAGGCGCAGTACGGCACCGCGGTCGAGCAGTAGACGAGGATCAGGCCGAGGTAGCTGTCGACGAGCTGGAGATCGGACAGGATCTGGTACATCGGCACGATCAGCACCGCGATGGGGAACATCTGGGTGACCAGGAGGACCCACATCAGCTTGCGGTAGCCCGGGAAGCGCATCCGCGAGACCGCGTAGCCGGTGGTGGCGGCGACCATGACGCCGATGACCGTGGTGCCCAGCGAGACGACCAGCGAGCTCTTCAGCCAGTCGAAGAAGTTCGTCTCCTGGAGCACGAAGACGTAGTTGTCGAAGGTCATCTTCGACCAGATGCGCTCGGGGTGCAGGTAGTCGTTCTTGTCCGGGCCCAGCGACAGGTACACCAGCCAGGCGACCGGGAAGAGCGCGATGAGGCTCGCGACGGTCAGGATGCCGTGGGAGGCCAGGGAGGCGGCGCGGCTGCGCTCACCGCGGGAGCGCACCTTGCGCGGCGGGGCGGCGGGCGCGGTGCCGGCCTGCTCGGCCGGAGCGGACGCCGGGACGGTCGTAGTGCTCATGGTGGCTCCTGCCTCAGATCGCGAGCTGCTGCTCATTGCGGTTCAGCCAGCGGCGGTAGAAGGAGGTGAAGACGATCAGGATGGCCAGCAGCAGGATGCCGTAGGCCGCGGACTGCGCGAAGTCGCGCGGCTGCTGTCCGAAGCCGAGCTGGTACGCCCAGGTGACCAGGATCTGCGCCTCGGGGGCGGTGTTGCCGAACAGCAGGAAGATCACGGCGAACTGGTTGAAGGTCCAGATGATGCCGAGCAGGACGACCGTGGAGCTGACCGACCTGAGACCGGGCAGGGTGACGTAGCGGAAGCGCTGCCAGGCGCTGGCGCCGTCCATCTCGGCGGCCTCGTAGAGGCTGTTGTCGATGGACTGCAGGCCGCCGAGGAGCGAGACCATCATGAACGGCACGCCGCACCAGGTGTTCACCATGACCGCGGAGAACCGCTGCCAGAGGGTGTCCTCCAGCCACGCGGGCGTGGGCAGGTGCAGCCAGTCCAGGGCGGAGTTGATGATGCCCTGGTCGGCGAGCATGAAGCGCCAGCCGAAGACGGTGACGAAGGTGGGCACGGCCCACGGCAGGACCAGGATCAGCCGGTAGAAGGTGCGCCCGCGCAGCTTCTGGTTGAGCAGCAGGGCGAGGCCGAGTCCGATGAAGAAGTGCAGGCCGACGCAGACCGCCGTCCACACGATGGTCCAGATGAAGTGCGACCAGAAGCGGTCGTACGCCGTCGGGCCCCACAGGATGTCGGCGTAGTTGTCCAGGCCGACGAACTTGTAGGTGGCCTCGATCTCGTTGACGCCGATCGTGCGCGCGGTGTTCAGGCTGTTGGCGTCGGTGAGGGTGAGGTACAGGCCGTACCCCAGCGGGTACAGCACGAGAACGCCGATCACGACGGCCACCGGCGCGATCATGGCGTAGGCGTACCAGTGCTTCTGGTAGCCGTCTTTCAGACGCCGGCCGAGGCCGGGCCGCGGGGTGCGGTCACCGCGGCGCTTGCCGGTCGCGCGGTCGATGGCGACTGTCATGGTTCGACACCTTCGGGAGCATCGGGAAGGTCGGAAAGTCAGAAGGCCGGGGGTGCGGCGCACGGCCGGTGGCCGCCGGGTCCCTCCCCTCCGGTGGGGACCCGGCGGCCACGCGGACTCACTTGCTGAAGTCCGGCACCAGCTTGGCGATCGCGGTCTCGACGTCGCCCAGGCCCTCGTCGAGGGACTTCTTGCCGCCGGCGATCTGCGGCAGCTCGTCGTCGAGCGGGGTCAGCAGGGAGCTGTACTCCGGCAGCGCCGGGCGCGGCTGGGCGGCGGACAGGACCGTCTGGAAGCCGGCGATGCCCGGGTCGGCCTTGACCTCGGCGGTGTAGGCGTCGTCGCGGGTGGGCAGCGTGGAGTTCTTCAGGGCGACGGTCTCCTGGGACTTCGCCGAGGTCATGAACTTCACGAACTTCAGCGACGCCTCCTGGTGGGCCTTGTCCGAGCCGGCGTAGACCGAGAGGTTGTGGCCGCCGGTCGGGGCGCCCGCCTTGCCGGTGGAGCCGGCCGGGACGGTGGCGATGCCGAGGTTGTTCTTGTCCTTGAAGGCGGAGCCCTTGTAGAAGTTGGTGATCTCCCACGGGCCCTGGACGATCGAGGCGACCTTGCCGCTGACGAACGCCTCCTGGATGTGGGCGTAGGCGTCGGCGGTGGTGTCGGCCTTGTGCAGGCCCTTGCCGTCGAACAGGCTCAGCCAGGTGCCGTACGCCTTCTTGGCCTCGGGCGAGTTGACGGTGATCTTCTTGGCGTCGACGTCGACCGTGTCGGTGCCCTCGCCGTAGAGGAACGGCTGCGCGTAGTAGCCGGCGGTGGAGGCCCAGTAGCCGTCGACGCCGGTCTTGTCCTTGACGGTGGCGGCGGCCTTCTTCAGGTCGTCCCACGTCTTGGGGACCTCGACGCCGGCCTTCTCGAACAGTGCCTTGTTGTAGACGAAGGCGAGGGTGTCGGTGACCAGCGGGACGCCGTAGGTCTTGCCCTCGTACTTGGCCTGCTCGATCAGCTTGGGCTGGAACTTGTCCTGCTCGGCGAGGGCCTCGGTGCCGTCCAGCGGCAGGAAGAAGCCCTTCTTGGCGAAGGCGGCGGTCCAGCCGACGTCCGTGCGCAGCACGTCCGGGGCGCCCGAGGCACCGGCGGCGGTGTCGAACTTGTTCTGCGCCTGGTCGAACGGCACGTTGACGAAGTTGACCTTGATGCCCTTGTTGGCGGCCTCGAACTCCTTGACCAGGGCCTTGTAGGTCGGCGCCTCGTTGGTCGCGTTGGAGGTGTCCCAGTAGGTGATGGTGACCGGTCCGCCGGACTCGCTGTCGCTGTCGCCGTCCCCGCCGCACGCCGTCGCCGCGAGGGCGAGGGACGCCACCAGAGCGGTGGCCGCTATGCCACGCCGCATGAGTTCTCCTTGAGGGTGAATGCCCGTGTGGTGCAGGGTGCGGGCCCGTCCGCCGCTCCTGCCGACACCGACCGCGTCGTTGGCGCCGTCGGGCGACGTGAACGTAACAGCGTTGTAAGCGGCGCGAAAGGTCTTGCAGCAAAAAAGTGCAAGAGATCTCCGAAGTTATCCGGGCGTGACCTCCCGGCGACCGTGACGAGACGCTTGTTTAACGGGTCGGAGCGGTTTGATCAGGGGGGACGAGCGGTATCGGGCCCGTTGTGCAAGACTCTGCAAGCTCTTGCCGCCACTTTCTCGAGGGAGCGCGATGACGCAGCAGCCGGCGCCGGGCCGTCCGACGGGCCGTCCAACAGGCCGCCCACGGCGCCCGATCGGTGTGCAAGGGCGCGGCCGACAGGTACAGTCCACCCCTGTGACCACACGGCTTGCCGACATCGCCGCCCAGGCGGGAGTGAGCGAAGCGACGGTCAGCCGCGTCCTCAACGGGAAGCCGGGCGTCGCCGCCACCACCCGCCAGTCCGTACTGGCCGCCCTCGACGTGCTGGGCTACGAGCGCCCCGTCAGGCTGCGGCAGCGCAGCGAGGGCCTGGTGGGTCTGATCACCCCGGAGCTGGAGAACCCGATATTCCCGGCGCTGGCCCAGGTCATCGGCCAGGCGCTGACCCGGCAGGGATACACCCCGGTGCTCGCCACCCAGACGCCGGGCGGCTCCACCGAGGACGAGCTGACCGAGATGCTGGTCGACCGGGGCGTCGCCGGCATCATCTACGTCTCCGGTCTGCACGCCGACACCACCGCCGACACGCAGCGCTACGAGCGGCTGCGCGCGCAGGGCGTGCCCTTCGTCCTGGTCGACGGCTTCTCGTCGAAGGTGCAGGCGCCGTTCATCTCCCCCGACGACCGCGCCGCGATGAGCCTCGCGGTCACGCACCTCGTCTCGCTCGGCCACACGCGCATCGGACTGGCCCTCGGGCCGAAGCGGTTCGTGCCGGTGCAGCGCAAGATCGAGGGTTTCGTCCGCTCGGTCCAGGAGCAACTGGATCTGAGCGCCGAGACCGTGGAGAAGGAGCTCGTCCAGCACTCCCTCTACACCCTGGAGGGCGGCCAGGCGGCGGCCACCGCGCTCATCGCGCGCGACTGCACGGCCGTGGTCTGCGCCAGCGACATGATGGCGCTGGGCGCGATACGGGCGGCCCGGCAGCACGGCCTGGACGTGCCCAAGGACATCTCGGTCGTCGGCTTCGACGACTCGCCGCTGATCGCCTTCACCGACCCGCCGCTGACGACCGTCCGCAAGCCGGTTCCGGCGATGGGGCAGGCGGCGGTGCGCACGCTGCTGGAGGAGATCGGCGGGACGCCCGCGCCGCACAGTGAGTTCGTGTTCATGCCGGAGCTGGTGGTGCGCGGTTCGACGGCGTCGGCGCCGGGTGAGCGAGGCCGGTCCTGATACCCGTGGTGCCGGTCCCGTAGTGGCCGGATGCGGCCCGGATCCTCCCGGGGGATGATCGGTGGGACAGGGCTTTTCTGGCAGACTTCATGCCTATGGGTGACGTGACCGTGAGGACTCCGGAACGCCAGGAAGAGAGCGTTCCGCACCCCGTCACGGAGGAGACGGGGCAGGGACTGCTGCGCCGTCTTCGCGCACCGCGCCGGCCCCGGCTGTGGTTCGAGATCCTGCTGATCGCGCTCAGTTACTGGACGTACTCGCTCATCCGCAACGCGGTGCCCGAGCAGCGGGGCCAGGCCCTGCGCAACGCCGACTGGATCTGGAAGGTCGAGCAGCAACTGGGCATCGCCGTCGAGCAGTCGGTCAATCATGCCGTGAACTCGGTGACTTGGCTGGTCGTCGGCATGAACTACTACTACGCCACGCTGCACTTCGTGGTGACGCTCGGTGTTCTGGTGTGGCTGTACCGCAGCCATCCCGGGCGCTACGCGGCGACCCGGCTGGTCCTCTTCGCGACGACGGGCGTCGCCCTGGTCGGTTACTACCTGTATCCGCTCGCGCCGCCGCGGCTGATGAACGGCGGGCACTTCATCGACACCGTGATGGTCCACGAGACCTGGGGCTCGATGGCGTCCGGCGACCTGAAGAACATGTCCAACCAGTACGCGGCGATGCCGTCGATGCACATCGGGTGGTCGGTGTGGTGCGGGCTGACGATCTTCGCGCTGGCGTCGGTGCCGTGGGTGCGGGTGCTGGGGCTGGTGTATCCGGCGCTGACGCTGGTGGTGATCGTGGCGACGGCCAACCACTTCTGGCTGGACGCGGTGGGGGGCGTGCTGTGCCTGGGGTTCGGGTACGGGGTGGCCTTCGTCTGGTACGGGGCGTTGCCGCATGCGTTGCCCAAGGTGGTACCGGGGGATGAGCGGCGGAGGGTGTGGTTGCCTACGCGGGCCTAGGGGTGCCCGGCGTGGGGGCGGGCCGGGGGTGGGTGTCGTGGCCCGGCGTGGCGGGGTGCCGCTGCGCCCACCCGTGCCGCCCCAGCGGCACGACTGCCCGCAGCTGCGGGGTTGCGGGGTTGCGGGGTTGCGGGGCTACGAGTAGAAGAGTTCCTCCACCACTGTCCGGGCCCTGCGCGCCGTGCGCCGGTACTCGTCCAGCATGTCCCCCGCGTGCCCCGGGCCGTGCCCCAGGTACCGCCCCACCGCCGCCAGCTCCCGGGGATCGGTCGGGAAGGTGTCCCCCGCCCTCCCCCTCACCAGCATCACCGCGTTGCGCACCCGCGTCGCCAGCACCCACGCCTCGTCGAGCGTCTCGGCGTGCTCCTCGGAGACGAGGCCGGCCCGGCACGCGGCCGCCAGTGCCGCCCGGGTCCGCGTGGTCCGCAGCCCGGCCTCCACGTGCCCGTGCCGCAGCTGCATCAACTGCACCGTCCACTCGACGTCGGACAGTCCGCCCGGCCCCAGCTTGGCGTGCAGCTTGGGATCGGCGCCGCGCGGCAGCCGCTCCGACTCCATGCGGGCCTTGAGCCGCCGGATCTCACGCACCGCGTCGTCGTCGAGCCCGTCCGCCGGGTACCGCAGCGGGTCGACCAGCTCGGTGAAGCGCCGCCCCAGGTCCGCGTCGCCGGCCACGAACTCGGCCCGCAGCAGCGCGTGCCGTTCCCACACCAGCGACCAGCGCCGGTAGTACGCCTCGTACGACTTGAGCGTGCGCACCAGCGGCCCGGACTTGCCCTCGGGCCGCAGGTCGGCGTCGATCAGCAGCGGCGGGTCGGCGCTGGGCACCTGGAGCAGGCGGCGCATCTCGGCGACGACCTTGTTCGCCGCGTCCGTCGCCTCGCGCTCGTCGACCCCGTCGCGCGGCTCGTGCACGAAGAGCACGTCCGCGTCCGAGCCGTAGCCCAGCTCGTGACCGCCGAAGCGGCCCATGCCGATGATCGCGAACCGGGTCGGCAGGGTGTCGCCCCAGCCCTCGCGCACGACCGCCCGCAGCGTGCCCGCCAGGGTCGCCGCCGTCAGGTCGGACACGGCCGCGCCGACCCGGTCCACCAGGGCGCCCTGGTCGGCCTCGACGGGCTGCGCCTCGGTGCCGTAGGAGCCGACGATGTCCGCGGCGGCCGTGCGGAACAGCTCCCGGCGGCGTACTCCGCGCACCGCCGTGACCGCCTGGACGGCGCCGTCGGCGCGGCGGACCGCGGCGAGCGTCTCCTGCTCCAGTTGCAGCCGCCCCCGTGGCGCCAGTCCCCCGGCGTTGCCGTCGCCGAGCAGCGCGACGGCCTCGGGGGCCCGCATCAGCAGGTCGGGGGCGAGCCGTCCGGCGGAGAGCACGCGGGCGAGGTTCTCGGCCGCCGCGCCCTCGTCCCGCAGCAGCCTCAGGTACCAGGGCGTCTTGCCGAGCGCGTCGGAGACCTTGCGGAAGTTGAGCAGACCGGCGTCCGGGTCGGCGGAGTCCGCGAACCAGCCGAGCAGCACGGGCAGCAGGGTGCGCTGGATGGCCGCCTTGCGGGTGACGCCGGACGCCAGCGCCTCCAGGTGCCGGAGCGCGGCGGCCGGGTCGGCGTAGCCGAGGGCGACCATGCGTTCGCGGGCCGCCTCCGCGCTGAGCCGGGCCTCCCCCGGCGCCAGCTGGGCGACGGCGTCGAGCAGCGGCCGGTAGAACAACTTCTCGTGCAGCCGCCGTACGACGGAGGCGTGCCGCTTCCAGGCGCGCAGCAGACCGGGCACCGGGTCGGTGCGCAGGCCCAGGGAGCGGCCGAGGCGGCGCAGGTCGGCCTCGTCCTCGGGCACGAGGTGGGTGCGCCGCAGCCGGTGCAGCTGGATGCGGTGCTCCATGGAACGCAGGAAGCGGTACGCCTCGTCGAGCTGGGCGGCGTCCGCCCGGCCGACGTAGCCGCCCGCGGCCAGGGCCTCCAGCGCGTCCAGGGTCGTGCCGCTGTGCAGGGAGGTGTCGGCGCGGCCGTGCACGAGCTGGAGCAGCTGCACGGCGAACTCGACGTCCCGCAGGCCTCCCGGGCCGAGCTTGAGCTGGCGGTCGACCTCGGCGGCGGGGATGTTCTCCACCACCCGGCGGCGCATCTTCTGCACGTCCGGCACGAAGTTCTCGCGGTCGGCGGCCTGCCACACCAGGGGCTGGAGGGCGGCGACGTACTCGGCGCCGAGGCCGGGGTCGCCGGCCACCGGGCGGGCCTTGAGCAGCGCCTGGAACTCCCAGGTCTTGGCCCAGCGCTGGTAGTAGGCGACGTGGCTGCTGAGGGTGCGCACCAGCGGGCCGTTGCGGCCCTCGGGGCGGAGGTTGGCGTCGACGGGCCAGATGGAGCCCTCGACGGTGGTCTCCGAGCAGATCCGCATCATGTGCGAGGCGAGCGCGGTCGCGGCCCGCAGCGCCTTGGGCTCGTCCGCGCCCTCCGCCGCCTCGCCGACGAAGATGACGTCGACGTCGGAGACGTAGTTCAGCTCGTGTCCGCCGCACTTGCCCATCGCGATCACCGCCAGCCGGCACAGCGCGGCGTCCTCGGGCGCGGCGGCCTCGGCGAGGGCGAGGGCGGCCCGCAGGGTGGCGGTGGCGAGGTCGGCCAGTTCTGCGGCGGTCTCGGCGACGTCGATGGTGCCGCACACGTCGCGGGCGGCGATGGACAGCAGGCAGCGCCGGTAGGCGACGCGCAGCGAGACCGGGTCGTCGGCCTCGGCGAGACCGCGTTCGAAGTCCTCCACACCGCGGTGCAGGTCGCGGGGTTCGTAGGTGACGAGGGCCTGCCAGTCGCCGGCGTGCCGGGCGAGGTGGTCGGCGAGCGCCTCGGAGGCGCCGAGCACGCCGAGGAGGCGGTCGCGCAGGGGCTTGGCCGCTATCAGGGTGTCCAGCAGCTCCCGGCGGGCGGTGGGGTCGGGCTGCGCCTCCAGGAGCCGGACCAGGCCGTGCAGGGCGAGGTCGGGGTCGGCGGTGGCGCCGAGGGCCTCCAGCAGGACCGGGTCGTCGCGGACCGGCGCCAGTTCCATGCCGTCCAGCAGCCGCTCGGCGGCCGAGGGGTCGGTGAAGCCGTGCCGCAGCAGTCGCGTGAAGGTACTGCTCCTGCGCCCCGGCGCCGTCATCTCGGCCTCCTGTCGGACCTGTGGGATCAAGGGGGGGGGTGGTACAGCCCTGAGCGTAACCGGGCTTCCGGTGGCCCGCTCCGGACTCGTACGATATCTTGTACAAGCCGCGAAGGGAGGCACCGGTATGTCCATCACCGCCAGCGAAGCCCGTCAGAACCTGTTCCCGCTGATAGAGCAGGTCAACGAGGACCATGCCCCGGTGCACATCACCTCCCGCAAGGGGAACGCCGTGCTGATGTCCGAGGAGGACTTCACGGCGTGGACGGAGACCGTGCACCTGCTGCGGTCGCCGAGGAACGCCCGCCGTCTGCTCGACTCGATCGCGGAGGCCGAGGCCGGCGAGGCACGGCACCGCGAGCTGATCGACCCGGACGCGGAGCGGGCGTGAGGATCGCTTTCACGTCGCACGGCTGGGAGGACTACGTCCACTGGGCCGAGAGCGACCGGAAGGTGACCAGACGGATCAACAAACTGATCACCGACATCGCACGCGACCCCTTCAAGGGCATCGGCAAGCCGGAGCCGCTGAAGGGCGACCTGTCGGGCTACTGGTCACGCCGCATCGACGACACACACCGCCTGGTGTACAAACCGGGCGACGACGTACTGGTCATCGTCCAGGCCCGGTACCACTACTGACACCTGCTGACACGCACCGCCCACTGCTGACACGCACCGCCACCTGCCGACAGACACCGTCATCGACAAGGAAGTCGAAGGAGTCACGTCATGGACTTCACCCTCGAAGTGATCCCGCTGCCCGTGAGCGACATCGACCGTTCACGGGACTTCTACCGGGACAAGGTCGGCTTCCACGTCGACATCGACCAGGAGGTCATGCCGGGGATGCGCATCGTCCAGCTCACGCCCCCGGGCTCGGGCTGCTCGATCGCCCTCGGCGACGCGATCTGGGACATGGCCCAGGGGCAGACCAAGCCGGAGCCGGGCTCGTACCAGGGCCTCCAGCTCTGCGTCACCGACATCAAGGCGGCCCACGCGGAGCTGGTGGGGCGCGGACTGGAGGTCTCCGAGCCGGTGCAGTACGCGCCGGACGACGGCGCCACGTTCATGTACTTCAAGGACCCCGACGGCAACGGCTGGGCGGTCCAGGAGTACCGCCGCCGGGAGACGGAGCCGCTGCACAAGGTGCTGGCGGACCTGAAGCGCCAGCGGTAGCCGGCGGCGCGCCGGTCACCCCCGCTCCCGCCAGCGGTTGGTGACCGGCAGCCTGCGGTCCTTGCCGAAGCCCTTCGGCGAGATCTTGGTGCCCGGCGGGTACTGGCGCCGCTTGTACTCGGCGGTGTCGACCATGCGCAGGGTCTTCGTCACCAGCTCGCGGTCGTAGCCGGCGACGACGATCTCGTCCGCGCCCCGGTCCCGGTCGACGTACAGCTCGAGGATCGCGTCCAGCACCGGGTAGTCCGGCAGCGAGTCCGTGTCGACCTGGCCCGGGCGCAGTTCGGCGCTCGGCGGCTTGGTGATCGAGTTCTCGGGGACGGGCGGGGCCTGGCCGCGGGCCGCGGCGGCGCGGTTGCGCCACTCGGCGAGGCGGAAGACGGACGTCTTGTACACGTCCTTGATGGGGCCGTACGCGCCCACCGAGTCGCCGTACAGCGTCGAGTACCCGACCGCCAGCTCCGACTTGTTGCCGGGGGCGAGGACCAGATGGCCCTCCTGGTTGGAGATCGCCATCAGCAGCGTGCCGCGCAGCCGCGACTGGAGGTTCTCCTCGGCCAGTCCGGTCAGCTCCAGCGCTCCCGTGCAGGCGTCGAACATCGGCTCGATCGACACGGTGCGGTAGTTGAGCCCGGTGCGCCGGGCCAGCTCCGCCGCGTCGTCCTTGGAGTGCTCGGAGGAGTACTTCGACGGCATGGAGACGCCGTACACGTTCTCCGCGCCGACCGCGTCGCAGGCGATGGCGGCGACGAGGGCGGAGTCGATGCCGCCGGAGAGGCCGACGAGCACCGAGCGGAAGCCGTTCTTCGCGACGTAGGCGCGCAGGCCGACGACGAGGGCCGAGTAGACCTCCTCGTCGTCGTCCAGCCGCTCCGCGTGGCCGCCGGACAGCCACGGCTCACCGGCGGCGGTCGCGGGCGCCGGCTCCTCGGACAGCACGACCCGGTCGATGCGCAGCCCGTCGTCCACCACGCCCGTGGGAGCGTCCGCGTCGGCGGCGGGCAGGTCGAGGTCCAGCACCACGCACCCCTCGGTGAACTGCGGCGCCCGGGCCAGCACCTCCCCGTCCCGGTCGACCACGATCGAGTCCCCGTCGAAGACCAGCTCGTCCTGCCCGCCGGTCATCGCGAGGTAGGCGGTGGTGCAGCCGGCCTCCTGGGCGCGCTTGCGGACCAGCTCCAGCCGGGTGTCGTCCTTGTCGCGCTCGTACGGCGAGGCGTTGACGGACAGCAGCAGCCCGGCCCGCGCCGAACGCGCCGCCGGCACCCGGCCGCCGTCCTGCCACAGGTCCTCGCAGATGGCGAGGGCCACGTCGACGCCGCGCACCCGCACCACCGGCATGGTGTCGCCGGGCACGAAGTAGCGGAACTCGTCGAAGACGCCGTAGTTCGGCAGGTGGTGCTTGGCGAAGCTCAGGGCCACCTCGCCGCCGTGCAGCACGGCCGCCGCGTTCTGCGGGGCGCCGGCCGGCTGGCCGTACTTCGGCCGGGCGGTCGCGGAGCGGTCGAGGTGGCCGACGACCACCGGCAGCCCGCCGAAGCCCTCGTCGGCGAGGCGCGCGGCGAGGGAGCGCAGGGCGGCGCGGGATGCCTCCACGAAGGACGACCTGAGGGCCAGGTCCTCGACGGGGTACCCGGTCAGCACCATCTCGGGGAACGCCACCAGGTGCGCTCCCTGCCCGGCGGAGTGCCGGGTCCAGCGGAGGACCGACTCGGCGTTCGCGTCGATGTCGCCGACGGTGGCGTCGATCTGGTTCAGGGCGAGGCGTAGACGGGGCACGCGCCCCAGTGTAATCGTCAGAACGACACTATGGGGTGACGTACCGGTTTCCGCCTCATGTCCGCGGCCTCACACCCGCGACCCCGTACGCGTGATCCCACGCCCTCGGCCCCGTACCCGTGCCCTCACGCCCGTGGCTTCGCGCCCCGCTCGGCCAGCAGGTCCGCCATCAGCCGGATCTCCGACTCCTGCGACTCCACCATCCCCTGGGCCAGCCGTTTCTCCACTCCGACGGTGCACTTCTCGGCGCACCCCTCGGCCATGTGGACGCCGCCCTTGTGATGCTCGGTCATGAGCTGGAGGTAGTAGACCTCGGCCTGCCGGCCGCTGAGGGTGCCGAGCTTCTCCATCTCGGCGTCGGTGGCCATCCCCGGCATGAGCGAGCCCTCGCCCGCGGAGGGCATGTCGCCCATCCCCATCCAGGTCATCGGCGGGTCGGACGAGACCTTCGGCAGCCCCCACAGGTCGAGCCAGCCGATCATCATGCCCCGCTGGTTGGCCTGGGTCTGCGCGATGTCGTACGCGAGCCGCCGCACCTCCTCGTCGTCGGTGCGGTCGCGCACGATGTACGACATCTCCACGGCCTGCTGGTGGTGCACGGCCATGTCCCGCGCGAACCCGGCGTCCGCGGAGTCGGCCGACGGGACCCGGCCCGCGCCGTCGTCCCCGGCGACCGCGTAGGTGATGCCGCCGGCCGCGACGAGGGCCGCCGCGGCGGCCCCCGCGATCCAGCCGGCCCGCCTCGGGGTCACTGCGACAGCCCGTTGGTGCACGCGGCCCCCGGCTCGGGGGTCTGCTCGCCCTGGACGAACTTCTCGAAGAACTTGTCGACGTTCGGGTCGTCGGCGCCCGTCACGGTGCGCTGGTGACCCCAGGCGGTCAGCATGATCGGGTCCTGCTGCTCGTCGTTGGGGCTCATCAGCGAGTACGGCGTCTTCTTCACCTTCTCCGCCAGCTTCCCCACGTCGGCCTTCGGGGCCTTGTCGGTGTACGTCACCCACACGGCGCCGTGCTCCAGCGAGTGCACGGCGTTCTCGTTGTTCAGCGGCTTGGTGTAGACGTCGCCGTCGCAGTTCATCCAGACCTGGTTGTGGTCGCCGCCGACGGGGGGCTCCGCGGGGTAGGACACCTTCTTGGTGACGTGGTTGCGGCCCAGGTTCCCCTCCCAGGTGCGCACCCCGTCCTCACCGGTGACGAACTTGCCGGAGGTCTTGCCGTCGGAGGCGGTGTCGGAGGACGAGTCGTCGGACTGCGAGCGGACGAGGAAGACCCCGCCGACCACGAGACCTGCGACGACCACGGCACTGACCGAGATCGTGAGGACCCGGTTCCGGCGCTCGCGGGCCTCCTCGGCGCGTCGCATCTCGGCTATGCGGGCCTGTCGCGCCTGGTTGCTGCTCTTCTTGGCGGAACCCATGGGGTGTGCCCTTCTGGGAACAGGGTGACGGTGGAGTCCGCTGATCGTAAGGGCGGAGGAGGGCTGAATCGTAGGGAGATCACAGGATCCGTCGCCGTGGGAGCCCAGGAATGGCCCGATCGAACACGTGGCCTCTACGCTGCGGGGAGGGCCGGTGGGCCGATCGAGGTCCGCAACGCGTACGAAACCGTGCTGTGGTGTGATGCTCGGGTGCGGGGCCGCCTCCCGCCGTACCGGAGACAGGCGGCCTGACCAGCGAGGATGGGGAAGCGGAAGATGGACAAGCAGCAGGAGTTCGTGATCCGGACGCTGGAGGAGCGCGACATCCGGTTCGTACGCCTGTGGTTCACGGACGTACTGGGCTTCCTCAAGTCCGTCGCCGTGGCCCCGGCCGAGCTGGAGCAGGCCTTCGACGAGGGCATCGGCTTCGACGGCTCCGCGATCGAGGGCTTCGCCCGGGTCTACGAGTCCGACATGATCGCCAAGCCGGACCCCTCCACCTTCCAGGTCCTGCCCTGGCGCGCGGAGGCCCCCGGCACGGCCCGCATGTTCTGCGACATCCTGATGCCGGACGGCTCCCCGTCCTTCGCCGACCCGCGCTACGTCCTCAAGCGCGCCCTGGCCCGGACCTCCGACCTGGGCTTCACCTTCTACACCCACCCGGAGATCGAGTTCTTCCTGCTGAAGGACAAGCCGGTCGACGGCTCGGTGCCGACCCCCGCCGACAACTCGGGCTACTTCGACCACACCCCGCAGAACATCGGCATGGACTTCCGCCGCCAGGCGATCACCATGCTGGAGTCGATGGGCATCTCGGTGGAGTTCTCCCACCACGAGGGCGCGCCCGGCCAGCAGGAGATCGACCTGCGCTACGCGGACGCGCTCTCCACGGCCGACAACATCATGACGTTCCGCCTGGTCATGAAGCAGGTCGCGCTGGAGCAGGGCCTCCAGGCCACCTTCATGCCGAAGCCGTTCTCGGAGTTCCCCGGCTCGGGTATGCACTCGCACCTGTCGTTGTTCGAGGGCGACCGCAACGCGTTCTACGAATCGGGCGCCGAGTACCAGCTCTCCAAGGTCGGCCGCTCCTTCATCGCGGGCCTGCTGCGGCACGCGGCGGAGATCTCGGCGGTCACCAACCAGTGGGTGAACTCCTACAAGCGCATCTGGGGCGGCACCGAGCGCACGGCCGGCGCCGGCGGCGAGGCCCCCTCCTACATCTGCTGGGGCCACAACAACCGCTCGGCCCTGGTCCGCGTCCCCATGTACAAGCCCGGCAAGACCGGCTCGGCCCGCGTCGAGGTCCGCTCCATCGACTCCGGCGCCAACCCGTACCTGACCTACGCCGTCCTGCTCGCCGCCGGCCTCAAGGGCATCGAGGAGGGCTACGAACTCCCGCCGGGCGCCGAGGACGACGTGTGGGCCCTGTCCGACTCGGAGCGCCGCGCGCTGGGCATCGAGCCCCTCCCCCAGAACCTGGGCGAGGCGCTGGCCCTGATGGAGCGCAGCGACCTGGTCGCCGAGACCCTCGGCGAGCACGTCTTCGACTTCTTCCTGCGCAACAAGCGGCAGGAGTGGGAGGAGTACCGGTCGCAGGTGACGGCGTTCGAGCTGCGGAAGTCGTTGCCGGTGCTGTAGGGCGCGGCTCGGCGGGCGGGTCCCGCCGCGGTGACGGAGGGGGCCGGCGGTCGACGGACAGCCGGCCCCCTGACGTGTCGCTGATGTGCCACTCCGGATGTGTCACTCCTCCCGAGCCGGGATCCGGCCCGGAGCCGCCGCCAAAAATCCCTCGAACCTGCACACCGTTCATCGCACGGTCGCACGGGCGGGCAACGACGGAGCCGGACCGGGCCGACGGTGTGCGTCGCGACCCGGGGGACCCCCATAACCGGCAGGTAGCGTGAAGACGCGGGCCCTTTCCCTGACCGCATTCGCACACTGATGAATGCGGCGGCGCCGGGAGCGAGCCGTCAACGGCGCGCGGATGGTCGGCCGTTCACCACCGTGCTTTGATCAGTGCGCGGCACGCCGGTGACCGGCTCCGGATCCCCCACCCGGAGAGCGGGTGTGCGTGCCTCACCGCTCCCATTGTCTTTGGCACGAAAGGAAAGACCTGCCATGAACTTCGTCCCCCAGGTCGAGACGGCTGAGATCTCCGACGCGGACCTGGACCAGGTGTCCGGCGGCAACATCGGCGTCGACGCCGGTGCGGCCGTCATAACGGCCGGTGGCAGCTTCGGCGCCGGCCTCTACGCGGAGGTCGGCCCGCTCTCCGTCAGCACCGGCCTGGGCGCCGAGGCCGCCCTCGGCGGTGCCGCGGCGCAGGGCCAGGCGCGCACGACCATGGTCTGAGTCGCACGGCCGACGTGCGCTGACTGCGGGAGGACGGGGTTCCGAACCGGCCGGGTTCGGGGCCCCGTCCTCCTGTTCGGCCGCTGACCACCGCGCCGGCCCCGCGAGCCGCCCGGGTGGTGCCGGACGCGAGAACCCCCGCCCTCGGCCCGGCAGCGCCCTCAGGGCGGGGGTTCTTCCTCGGTGGGGAGGGGTCCTCAACCGGGCCCGGCACGGTGCCGGGCCTCGTCCGCGAGCTGCCGGCCGGAGTCCCGGGCCTGCTCGGTGACCCTGCCGCCCTGCCCGCGTGCCTCCTCCTGGGTGGTGCGGGCGGCCTGCGTCGCGGTGTCCTTCATGTCCGCGGCCGCCTCCTGGGTCACTTCCTTCGCGCCTTCCTTCAGGTTCTGCGCGGACTCGGCGGCGGCCTGCTTCACCGGTTCCAGGGCCTCGCTCTGCATCAGCTCGGAGGCCTTCTGCCGCTCGGTGCGGGAAGTGGGCAGCAGCGACGAGGCCAGCACCCCGACCCCGAAAGCGACCAGGCCGGCCGCCAGGGGGTTGCCCTGGGTCTGGCTGCGGGCCATGTCGGGCGTCTGCTGCACGGCGTGTCCCGCCTGCTCGGCCACGTCGCGCGCGGTCCCGGCGGCCTGTCCCGCCGCGTCCCGGGCGGTACCGGCTGCCTGTCCCGCAGCGTCCCGGGCCGACTCGACCGCCCGCCCGGTTCCCTCCTGGAGCGAACCGGCCGCCGACTGCGTGGTGTCCCGTACGCCGTGTGCCGCGTACGAGGCCGTGCCCATGACCCGCTCGCGCATGCCGGACACCGCGCCGCGCATCCGGGCGCTGCGGCGCCGGGCCACGCGCCGGGGACTGGTCCGGTCGGCGAGCCGGTCCACGTCCGTGGCCAGCCGGCCGCGGGTGGCCTCGATCTCGGCCCTCATCTGGTCGGGTGACGTACCCATTCCGCGTTCTCCTTCATGGTTTCGACGGTTCGCTCCGGTTTCGGCGACACGGCCCTCATCCGCTCCCGGCCCTTCAGGTAGAGCACGGCGGCGGCGATGCCCCAGAGCACGGCGACGACGAGGGCCGCCCAGCCGCCGTCGATGACGTTGGCCAGGCCGAGCATCGCGGCCAGTGACACGAAGAGCAGGACCATGTAGCCCGCGAAACCGGCGCCGCCGAACATCCCGGCGGCCTTTCCGGCCCGGCTCGCCTCCTCGCGCACTTCCGCCTTGGCGAGTTCGACCTCCTGCCGGAAGAGGGTCTGCAGATCCGCGGTGACCGCGGACAGCAGGTGGCTCATGGACCGGTCCTGCTCCCGGGGCTCCTGGTGCGCTCCCGTGCCTCGGAGGGGAGAGATGGTCGCCATCTCACACCTCCGGACGTCCACGGCCCGGGAGCAGGTGCCCGACGGTGGGCGGCACGGACGGCGGCGCGTGGGTCTCCTCCGCGGAGATCGCCGGGGGGCCGGTCGGCACGGACCGCGGTTCCGCCGGACCGCGGTCGGCCGTCGCACCGCGGTCGGCCGTCGTGGCGGGGCCGCCCGGCCCGGCCCCGTCGGCCTGGGAGGCGGCTCCCGCCGCCTTCGGCAGCCGGCCGACGGCCAGCCCGGCCAGCAGTGCCGCGCCCAGGAAGGCGCCGGGCCGCCGCTGGGCGAATTGCCGCAGGTCACCGACGATTCCCTCGACGCCCCGCTCGTCCAGGTAGTCGGCGGCCTGGCTGCCCCGGTCCGCCGCGTGTGCCACCAGGCTCCGGGCCGGGGAATCGTCCCGTGCGTGCGCGGCCAGACCCGAGAGGTCGCTCGCCCACTGACGCAGTTGGCCGGCGGCGCGCTTGGTCTGCCCCTCGGCCTCGCCCATCGCGCGGCTCCGCAGGTCCTCCAGGACCGTGCCCGCCTGCTGGCGTGCTTCGCCCATCACGGAGCGGGCCTGCTCCGCGGCCGTTCCCGCCACCTGGCTCGCGGCCTGTTTGGCCTGGTCGGCCGTGGCGGACGTCTCTGTCCTCACCTTCTGTCCGGTGGCCCCGGTTCCGGTCTGTACGGACTCACTCATCGGCAGTGCTCCTCGTCGGATGTCCTGCGTGCGGTCCTCGTGTCCCGGATGGCCCGGCGGGCGCCGGGACCGGGCGTGTCACGTGACCGTCCGTCCCCTTTCGGGTGGCCACTTGATGGCTTATGACACGTTTTGCCCGGCTTTTGTTCGAGGAGAGATCGGCGACTTCATGGGGTGACGATCCCAGTACGGTTGGTAGTCGGCCGAGTTGCGGCCGCCCCACCGTACGGGCGGCGTTCGCAGGCGAACAGGGCTGCGCACGCGCTCGACTCCCCGGCCCCGAGCCTCCGGATCAGCTCGGCGAGCAAGGAGACCGCGCACAGCTCACAGGCCGAGCTCGACGAAAGGCCCCGCTCCGTCCGCGAGTTGGGACCGAGGCCCGGAACGCGGCTCCGTCACGCCGACGGGTGACGGTCCAGCAACGAGGTCAGGACGGCCTCCGCGTGGGTCCACAGCAGGGCGCCGCCGATGCCGGGGACGACGCGGCGGCGGGCGCCGGGGACGCGGGTGGCGAGGAGGGCGCCCCGGTCGGGTGAGTGACCGGTGTCGTGTTCGCCGTACCAGATGTCCACCGGGACGGTGATCCGGTCGAGGGCGAACGGCCACCGGCCCATCGCGAGGACCGTGTCACGGGCGTACCCGGCCGCCGCGCCCCGGGCGAATCCCTCGGCCAGGGCGCGGCGGTAGGCGGCCGAGAAGGCGGGGTCCCGGTACACGGCGAGGTCGCAGTCCGGGCTGCCGTCCATGACCAGGCTCCACATCGCGTCCGCGTCGAAGCGGGCGAAGAACTCCTCGGCACCGGACGGGTCCTGGACGGCCCGTGCCGTCAGGGCGCGCAGCTCCGCCGGCAGGGCGGTGGCGAACTCGGGCGCCGCCACCTCGTCGGCGGCCGAGACCAGGGAGAGCGCGGCGGCGACACCGGCCTCCGCGCAGGCCAGGGCGAACGGGGCGCCCTGCGAGTTGCCGACCACGGCGGGCACGCCCAGGCCCCGCAGGCCGCACAGTGCCCGCATGTCGGCCGCGAAGTCGGCGAAGGTCCGGCCGGGGGCGGGCGTGGACACGCCCAGTCCGGGGCGGTCCACGGAGACCAGGCGGACGCCGAGCGCCTCCACGACGCCGGCACCGAAGCCGAGCCGGCGGCTCGTGGCCGCGCCGGGGCAGAGCAGGACCGGCGCGCCGTCGGGTGGGCCCCACTCGGCCCAGCCGAGCAGACGTCCGTTTGGCAGGCGGGTCTCACCGAGGCGGGCGGGGGCGGAGACGAGGGCGGTCATGTTCCGCATCCTCGTGCCGGGCGGGCGGGCTTCGCACGTGGATTTCCACGGCCCCCGGATCAGCGTCCCCGCGCATCGGTCGGACCAGGCGGACGAGGAGTTCGCCGACGACTTCTACGAGGTGCTGAAGGACCGCTGCTGACCGGGGCGGAGACGAAACAGAACGGGACGGGACGGGCCAGACCGGGAGGGGAAGGGACGGGACGGGACGGGGAACAGGGGCGCCGGCTTCGGCGCCCCCGCCGTCACCGCCGTACCGCCTCCGCCTCCGCCTCCGCCGGCACGTGCCCCGCGACGACACGCTCCCGACCGGACACCGCGGCGTCGGCGCCCCGGCGGCGGTCCACCGCCCACGCCGCGCCCGCGACCGCCAGCCCGAGCACCGCGAGCCCCGCACCCGCCGTGGCCGGGGAGGTGACGCCGAAGCCCGCGGCCAGGGCGAGGCCGCCGATCCAGGCGCCGCCGGCGTTGGCGAGGTTGAAGGCGGCCTGGTTGGCCGAGGAGGCGAGGGAGGGGGCCGCCGCGGCCTTCTCCATGACCATGAGCTGGAGCGGGGAGCCGGTGATGAAGGCGGCCATGCCGAGCAGGGCCACCGCGACGGCCGCCGTGACCTCCGTGCGCATCAGGAGCGGGAAGAGCGCCAGGACCAGGACCAGGGAGACCAGGCCGCCGAAGAGGGTGCCGCGCAGGGAGTGGTCGGCCAGGCGGCCGCCCAGCAGGTTGCCCGCGGTGGCGCCGACGCCGAACAGGGCCAGCAGCAGCGTCACGCTGGCCTCGGCGAAGCCGGCGGCGTCCGTGAGCATCGGCGTGATGTAGCTGTACGCCGCGAAGAGCGCGCCGAAGCCCGCGACCGTCGTACCGAGGGCGAGCCAGACGGGGACGGAGCGCAGGGCGGCCAGTTCGCCGCGCAGGCCCGTGGTGGGGGCGGGGGCCTTCTCGCGCGGGATCAGCGCGACCAGCGCCGCTATCGCCACGACGCCGATCGCGCTCACGCCGATGAAGGTCGCCCGCCAGCCGAGCTGCTGGCCCATGGCGGTGGCGGCGGGGACGCCGACGATGTTGGCGACGGTGAGGCCCAGGAACATCAGGGAGACGGAGCGGGCCTTGCGTTCCGGCGCGACCATGCCGGTGGCGACCACCGCGCCGACGCCGAAGAAGGCGCCGTGCGGCAGGCCGCTGACGAAGCGGGCGGCGAGGAGGGAGACCTCTCCGGGGGCGAACGCGGACAGCGCGTTGCCGGCCACGAAGAGGGCCATCAGCGCGATCAGGACCGTGCGGCGGGACATCCGCGCGGTCGCCGCCGCGAGCAGCGGGGCGCCGATGACGACGCCGAGCGCGTACGCCGAGACCAGGTGGCCGGCGCTGGGGATCGAGATGTTCAGGTCGTCCGCGACGTCGGGCAGCAGGCCCATCATCACGAACTCGGTGGTACCGATGCCGAAGGCGCCCACGGCAAGGGCGAGCAGGGCCAGGGGCATGAAGGTCTCGCCTTTCGAGAGCGGAGGAGTGCGTACGGGACGCTTCGCTATGTTCCCGTACGGAACAAAGTCTCTCAGGACGAGTATTCCGTCAGGTGACGCGCGGGTTTCCGGCAGCCGCCCATATGGGGCTGAGCAGGGACTTTCACTGCGCCCCTGTGTCGACCCTCACACGCGCGGCGATCGGGAGGTGGTCGCTGCCGGTGGCCGGGAGCGTCCAGCTGGTCGTCGGCTCGACCCCCGAGACCAGGATCTGGTCGATGCGGGCCATCGGGAAGGCCGCCGGCCAGCTGAAGCCGAAGCCGTCGCCGACGGCGCCCTGCGGGGAGCGCATCTGGGAGGTGATGGCGGTGAGGGCGCGGTCGTTCATGGTGCCGTTGAGGTCGCCGAGCAGGATCTTGCGGTCCAGCTTCTCGTCGGCGATGGCCTCGCCGAGGGCGTTGGCGCTCTTGTCCCGCTGCCGGGCGGTGAAGCCGGCCTCCAGCTTCACCCGTACGGAGGGCAGGTGGGCGACGTACACCGCGACCGGCCCGGAGGGCGTGGCGACGGTGGCGCGCATGGCGCGCTTCCAGCCCAGCTCGATGTCGACGGCCTTCACGTCGCTCAGCGGGTACTTGCTCCACAGCCCGACCGTGCCGACGACCGCGTGGTGCGGGTACTTCGCCGCCAGCGCCTTCTCGTACGTCGGCACCGCGGTCGCCTTCAGCTCCTCCAGGGCCATCACGTCCGCTCCGGCGGCGGCCACGGCACGGGCGGTGCCGGCCGGATCGGCGTTGTCGGCGTTGACGTTGTGCGTGGCCACCGTGAGGTCGCCGCCCGAGCCGGTCTTGTCGAAGAGGAGACCGCCGAAGAGATTGAGCCACACGCTCACCGGCAATACCAGCGCGATCAGCGCCGTCGCCGACTTGCGGGCGAGGGCGATCACGAGCAGGACGGGGATCAGCAGGCCGAACCACGGCAGGAAGGTCTCCGTGAGGCTGCCGAGGTTGCCGATGGCGTTCGGGATGTGGGAATGGGCCGCCATGACGATCGCCAGGACGACCGCCACCGCCGCGGTGATCAGACCCCGGCGCCAGATCCTTCGGTCGCCTCGCCAACCGGTGACGGCCCGGTCGTACAGGCGCCGGATCCGGGTGGTCCGGCGCTCGGGCCCCGAGTCGTCGTCGTCCGTCTCCGTGATGTACGCCTGCTGCGCCATACCGTCGCCTCACTGCCTGCCGTGCACACCGTCGCCCCCCGTGACTCAGCACCCTAGGGGATGATCGGTTCCGTTCCTGCCGTCCCTCGACGGCCGTACGGGCACGAGGACGTACGAGTCTGCGTCCGGAGTTCCGAACGCCGCCCTCCTGGGCCGCTCTGTGACAGAACGAGCACATTCGCCCCACTCGGCACACCGGATCGCGGGCCGGGAGGAGGGTCCCCTAGCCGCCGGGGCGCGGTAAGTGCCACCATGGAAGGGATCCGGGGACGCCGTGAGGGCGCCTCGAGATGACATGAAGGAGCCGTTGCCATGACGCAGCTTTCGGCTGCCCAGACGCCACAGAGCCGCCCCGCCGACGGGAGCAAGGCGCTGTACGGGGGCAAGAGCAACCGTCGTATCACCGTCCGGGACATCGCCGCCGCCAAGGAGCGCGGCGAGAAGTGGCCCATGCTCACCGCCTACGACGCGATGACCGCGTCCGTCTTCGACGAGGCCGGCATCCCGGTCATGCTCGTCGGCGACTCCGCGGGCAACTGCCACCTCGGCTACGACACCACCGTGCCGGTCACCCTCGACGAGATGACCATGCTGTCCGCGGCCGTCGTCCGCGGCACCTCGCGCGCCCTGATCGTCGGCGACCTGCCCTTCGGTTCCTACCAGGAGGGCCCGGTGCAGGCGCTGCGCTCGGCGACCCGGCTGGTGAAGGAGGCCGGGGTCGGGGCGGTCAAGCTGGAGGGCGGCGAGCGCTCGCACCGGCAGATCGAGCTGCTGGTCGAGTCCGGCATCCCGGTGATGGCGCACATCGGCCTCACCCCGCAGTCCGTCAACGCCATGGGCTACCGGGTGCAGGGCCGGGGCGAGGAGGCGGCCCAGCAGCTGCTGCGCGACGCCAAGGCCGTGCAGGACGCGGGCGCCTTCGCGGTCGTCCTCGAGCTGGTGCCGGCCGAGCTGGCCGCCGAGGTGACGCGGTCGCTGCACATCCCGACGGTCGGCATCGGCGCCGGACCCGACACCGACGCCCAGGTGCTGGTGTGGACCGACATGCTCGGGCTGACCGGCGGCCGGGTGCCGAAGTTCGTGAAGAAGTACGCCGACCTGCGCCAGGTCATCGGCGACGCGGCGAAGTCCTTCGCCGAGGACGTCGTCGGCGGAACGTTCCCGCAGGAGGAGCACTCCGTCCACTGAGCCATCGCGGCACCACACACCGGCCCCGCCGATCTTCCCCCGTCGGCGGGGCCGGTGCACGTCACGGTGGTGTCGGTGGGATGTCGGGGCCGTCGCCCTCCTGTCGGCGGGATGTCGGTGGTTTGTCGGCGGAGGCTGACAACGTCGTCGGCATGAAGCGAATCGACGACAACCCCCGGACCGCGGGCAGCGCGGTCACCGTGCGGGGGCTGGTCAAGCACTACGGCGAGACCAAGGCACTGGACGGCGTCGACCTCGATGTGCGCGAGGGCACCGTGATGGGTGTGCTCGGACCGAACGGGGCCGGCAAGACCACCCTCGTCCGCATTCTGTCCACTCTCATCACGCCCGACGCCGGCCGGGCGCACGTCGCCGGCTACGACGTCGTACGGCAGCCGCGGCAGCTGCGGCGCGTGATAGGTCTCACCGGACAGTACGCGTCCGTGGACGAGAAGCTCCCGGGCTGGGAGAACCTCTACATGATCGGGCGCCTGCTCGACCTTTCCCGCAAGGACGCCCGCAGGCGGGCCGACGAACTGCTGGAGCGGTTCTCGCTCACCGAGGCCGCCAAGCGGCCCGCGAGCACCTACTCGGGCGGCATGCGGCGCCGCCTCGACCTCGCCGCCTCCATGATCGGGCACCCGGCGGTGCTGTACCTGGACGAACCCACGACCGGCCTGGACCCGCGCACCCGCAACGAGGTGTGGGACGAGGTCAAGCGCATGGTCGGCGACGGCGTCACCGTGCTGCTCACCACCCAGTACATGGAGGAGGCCGAGCAGCTCGCCTCCGAGCTGACCGTCGTGGACCGCGGCAAGGTCATCGCGAACGGCGGTATCGAGGAGCTGAAGGCCAAGGTCGGCGGCCGCACCCTGCGCGTCCGCCCGGCCGACCCGCTCCAGCTGCGCCCGCTCGCCTCCTACCTGGACGAGCTGGGCATCACCGGGCTCGCCAGCTCCACCGTGGACACGGAGCGCGGTGCCGTGCTGGTGCCGATCCTCAGCGACGAGCAGCTGACCGCGGTGGTCGGCGCGGTCACCGCGCGCGGCATCACCGTCTCCTCCGTCACCACCGAACTGCCCAGCCTGGACGAGGTCTTCCTGTCCCTCACCGGCCACCGCGCCAGTGCCCCGCAGGACCCCGCGCCCGCCGACACCCGCGAGGAGGTCGCCGTATGAGCGCCACCGCCCTGACCCCCGCTCCCGCGTCCGCTCCCACCGCCGACGCCCGGATCTCGCTGCGCGGGCACGTGCGGCACACCGGCGCCCTGGTCCGCCGCAACCTGCTGTGGATCCGCCAGGACCCGGAGTCGATGTTCGACGCCGTGCTGATGCCGGTCGTCTTCACCCTGCTGTTCGTGTACGTCTTCGGCGGGTCGATCGGCCAGGCCCTGGGCGGCGGCCAGGAGGGTTACGTGCAGTACGTGATCCCCGGCATGATCGCGATGATGAGCATGACGCTGTCCCAGGGCGTCGGCACCGGCTTCAGCCAGGACTTCAACTCCGGTGTCATGGACCGCTTCCGGTCGCTGCCGATCGGGCGCGGCTCGGTGCTCTTCGCGAAGATCGCGGTGGAGATGCTGCGGATGCTGTTCGCGACGGCGGTGCTTATGGTCGTCGCCGTCCTGGTCGGTTTCGACATCGAGCGCTGGGGCGGTCTGTTCGCCGCCGTGGGAGTGTCGGCGGTGTTCGCCTCGTCGATCATGTGGGTGTTCATCACCCTGGGCGTGATCCTCAAGAACGCCCAGTCGGTGCAGGCGATGGGCTTCCTGGTGCTGTTCCCGCTCCAGTTCGGCTCCTCGATCTTCGCGCCGACGCAGTCGATGCCGGGCTGGCTGCAGGCCTTCACCGACTACAACCCGCTGTCCACGCTCGCCGACGCGGCGCGCGGACTGATGGTGGGCGGCCCGGTCGCGCACGACCTGTGGATCACGCTGGGCTGGTCGGTGGCGATCACGGCGGTGATGGCGCCGGTCGCGATCCACAAGTTCCGTACGAAGACCTGACCCGGCCGGACGGACGCCCGGACGCGGGGTCCGGGTCAGACGACGGCGACGGCCTCCCGCGGGGAGAGGGCGGCGCCCTCCGCGTACGCGGCCTCGTACTCCTCGGCGCCGAGCACCTCGCGGACCCGCCCGGTGGCGCGGGCGCGTGCGTCCCGCTCCAGGCCCATCGCGACGTGCTCCGGCGGCAGCATCGCGTCGGCGGCGCCGATGCAGCGTGCGGCGTCGGCGGCCCGGCGCCCGCCGTCCACGCGGGCCAGCGCCATCGCGGCGATGGTCAGGTAACCGGAGCGCATGTGCGGGGCGACGGCCGCGGACAGCGGGTCCTCCGCCATCTCCAACGACTTGCGGACCTTGTCCAGGCACTCCTCGTGCCGGTCCTCCAACGTGGCGATCCACGCCTCGGCGGCGAGGATGAAGGCGTCGAAGACGATGAAGTGCGAGATGGCGAAGTCCTCGCGCAGCAACCGCAGCTGCACCCGTGCCTCGGCGGTCCGGTCCGTCATGCCGAGCCAGCCGGCGAGGAAGAGCCGGGCGGCCGGCATGGCGCCGCTGTGCCCGGCCCGGTCGGTGCGGTCGATCACGGCGCACAGGATGCGCTCGCCCTCCTCGCCCTCGCCCGCCTCCAGCAGCACACTGCCCAGGCGGGCCTCCAGGACGTCCACCTGGGCGTGCGCGCCGAGCCGCTCGGCGTGCCGCGCGGCGGCCCGGTAGTCGACGGCGGCGAGCCGGAAGTCGCCCTTGCGCTCCCGGGCCTCGGCGCGGGCGGCGAGGGCCTCGGCGGTGCCCCAGGCGTCGCCGAGGCGGCGGTAGATCTCCAGCGCCTCGTCGGCGTCACTGGCGGCGTCGCCCGCCCACTCGGTGCGGTTGGCGAGGAAGTTGGCGCGCATCTGGAGGCTGCCGGCCAGCGCCCAGTCGTATCCCGGCGTCTCGCGGCAGGTGCGCACGGCGCCGTCCATGATCTGGCGCAGCCGCTCCATGTCGCCGGAGAGCATCACGGCGAAGAACCAGAGCAGGCCGGGAGGGAAGCAGGTCTGGGGCATGCCCGGTTCGTACGTGTCGGCGATGGCGCGCAGCTTCCGCTTGGCCGCCGGGCTCTGCCAGGCGTCCAGCTCGGTGTCCATGCAGGCGAGATGGGCCAGGTGGACGCCGCGGCGGGCCTCGGCGAGCACTTCGCCGGTCATCGGGGGCGGGGCCGCCGTGCACCGCTCCCACACCGGCTCGGCGCGGCGGACCGGCTCGGCGAACGGGTCCGGGCCGAGGGTCATAACCTCGCTGAACCAGTTCCGCGCCTCCACCCGCAGGTCGCGCATCTGCCAGTACCAGACCAGCGACAGGGACAGGCTGAGCGCCTCCTGCTCGTCGCGCTCGGCGATGGCGTGGCGCAGGGCGGTGCGCAGGTTCTCGTACTCGCGCTCCAGCCGCTCGATGGCGGCGAGCTGTCGCGGGCCGCGCAGCAACGGGTCCGTGGTGCGGGCGAGTTCCCGGTAGTACGTCAGGTGCGCGCGCTCGGCGGCGGGTCGGCCGCCGGACTCGTCGAGGCGTTCGCCGGCGTATTCGGCGACGGTCTCCAGGAGCCGGTAGCGCATCCCGTCGCTCCCGGACGGCGCGGCCACGACCAGGGACTTGTCGACGAGGGAACCGAGCGCGTCCAGGGCGGCGGGCCCGCACACGGCCTCGGCGGCGGCGAGGTCGCAGCCGCCCGCGAAGACGGACAGGCGGCGCAGCACCTCCCGCTCCTCCTCGTCGAGCAGGTCCCAGGACCAGTCGACGACGGCGCGCAGGGTCTGCTGGCGGGGCAGGACGGTCCGGCTGCCGGAGGTGAGCAGGCGGAAGCGGTCGTCGAGGCGGTCGGCGATCTGGCGCGGGGTCAGCATCCGCAGCCGGGCGGCGGCCAGTTCGATGGCGAGCGGCAGGCCGTCGAGGCGGCGGCAGATCTCGGCGCAGGCGTCCGCGGTCTCCTCGTCGGCGTCGGGGCGGAAGCCGGGGCGGGCGGCGGCGCCCCGGTCGGCGAGCAGCCGCAGCGCGGCCGGTTCGGGCAGCGGCTCCACCGGGCGCAGCAGCTCCCCCGGTACGCCGAGGGGTTCCCGGCTGGTGGCGAGGACGGTGAGGTTCGGACAGCGGGCGAGCAGTTCCTCGGCGAGGCGTGCGGCGGCGTCGACGACGTGCTCGCAGTTGTCCAGGACGATCAGCATGCGGCGGCGGCCGCAGTGCTCGACGAGGCGCTCGACGGCGGTGGCCTGCCGGTCGGTGGCGGCGACGGCCCGCATCTCCTCGGCGCCGGCGCCGTACAGCACGGTCTCGCGGGCGCCCAGCGCGGTCAGCACGGCCTCCGGTACGGCGTCGGGGTCGTCGACGGGCGCGAGTTCGGCCAGCCAGGCACCGTCCCGTGCCGGGTCGCCGGCGCCCTCGGCGGCCTCCTGCGACAGCCGGGTCTTGCCGGCTCCGCCGGGTCCGAGGAGGGTGACGAGGCGGGTGGCGGCCAGGTCGGCGCGGAGGGCGGCCAGGTCGGTGTCCCGGCCGACGAAGGAGGTGAGCCGGGCTCGCAGGTTGCCGCGGGGGCGGGGCGCCGACACGGTGGCGGGTGCCTGGGCCTCGGGGCCCGGCGGCGCCGTGGGGCCGGCGGATGCCTGGGGGGCGGGCGTGGTGGGGCGGGCGGGGGCCGCGGGGTGGGCCTGTGCCGACGGGTCGGCGGCGGAGACGCCGGTACCGGGGAACGGCGTGGTGGCGGCACCGGCGGAGGCGGCGGACGCCGGGGAGGCGGCGCCCTCGACGGACGGCGGGGGGCCGGCGGAGGCGTCCGGCGCGGCGGAGCCCACGGGTCCGGTGGGCGCGGCGGGCCCCGTGGGCCCGGTGGGTGCGGCGGGCGTCCCCGGCCGTCCGGCGGAGGGCATGGGTCCGGTGGAGCCGTCGGGCGGGCCGGGGTTGAGCAACCGGCCGTGCAGTGACCGCAGTTCCGGGCCGGGGTCGGCGCCGAGCCGGTCCGCGAGCAGCCGTCGTACGTCCTCGTAGGCGGCCAGCGCCTCGGCGGTGCGGCCGGTGTCGCGCAGGGCGCGCAGCCGCAGGGCCTGGAGCGGTTCGTCCAGCGGGTGGCCGTCGCACAGCGCGGTGAGCTCGGGCAGGGAGTGCTCGGCCTGCCCGAGCTCCAGCGCGGCGGTGTGGCGGGCCCGCAGGACGTCCAGGTGCCGGGTCTCCCAGCGGGCCGCCTCGGCGGTGCGGTCGGGCAGGTCGGCGAGGGCGGGGGCCCGCCACAGGCCGAGGGCGTCGTCGAGCACGGCGGCGGCCTTGGCGGGGTCGCCGTCGGCGAGGGCGCGGGTGCCCTCGCCCGCGAGCCGGTCGAAGCGGTGCAGGTCGATGTCCTCGGGGCCGGCGGTGAGCCGGTAGCCGCCGTCGGCCGAGGCGACCGCGTCCGCCCCGAGCGCCCGCCGCAGCCGCCCGACCAGCGCCTGCAACGCGCCCGGCGCGTCGGCGGGCGGGTCGCCGGCCCACACCTCCTCCACCAGCAGCCCCGCGGGCACGGTGCGGCCGGCCCTGAGCGCGAGCACGGTCAGCAGCGCGCGCAGCCGCGCCCCGCCGACCGGGACGGCCGTGCCGTCGGAGCGGAGTACCTGCGTGGTGCCGAGGATGCGATAGCGCACGGGGCCCATTGTCCCCGTTGCCGTCGGGGCCGGTCACGAGGTTTTGCCGGTGTGGCGCGTGGGCCCGCCGGCCGGCCGGGACGCGGGGCCGGCCTCCCCCGGAACCTCCCGCCGACCGCGAGACGTTCCCCCGGTGCGCCCGGTACGGTCGGGCAGTCCCCGCGGGTCCCGCCGGCCGGGTCCGCACGCCGAAAAGCCCAGGGAGCCCCATGACCACCGCCCCCGTCCGCCGGAGCGACCGGCGGATCAGTCCCGTCTTCCTCGGGATCGTCGCCGTCACCGCGGTCACGGGCTGGGCCACCTGGAGCGGGTTCGCCGAGCAGCCGGGCGTGGCCGTCTTCCTGTTCGTGACGGGCGCCTGGGTCGTGTCGCTGTGCCTGCACGAGTACGCGCACGCGCGCACCGCCCTGCACAGCGGTGACATCTCGGTCGGTGCGAAGGGCTACCTCACGCTGAACCCGGTGAAGTACACGCACGCCCTGCTGAGCATCGTGCTCCCGGTGCTGTTCGTGATCATGGGCGGGATCGGCCTGCCCGGCGGTGCGGTCTTCATCGAGCGCGGGCGCATCCGGGGGCGTTGGCGGCACAGTCTGATCTCGGCCGCGGGTCCCCTGACGAACGTGCTGTTCGCGATCGTCTGCACGGCGCCGTTCTGGCTGGACGCGCTGGAGGGCGTACCGCGCGACTTCCGGCTGGCGCTGGCCTTCCTGGCGCTGCTCCAGGTCACGGCCGCGATCCTGAACTTCCTGCCGGTGCCGGGCCTGGACGGCTACGGGGTGCTCGAGCCCTGGCTGTCGTACAACGTGCGGCGGCAGGTGGAACCGCTGGCACCGTTCGGGCTGCTGATCGTGTTCGCGCTGCTGTGGATCCCGGCGGTCAACGGCGTGTTCTTCGACGCGATCGACGCGATCCTGCGTTCTCTCGGGATCGGCGAGATCGACACCTACTGCGGTTTCGAGCTGTACCGCTTCTGGCAGACGGACGAGCTGTGCACCGTCAGCCCGTGACGGACGCGGAGCGCCGGGCGTCGCGGCCCCGCTTGACGTAGTACCAGCACATGTTGGACGACACGCCGGACAGCAGCACCCACACGACGCCGATCACGACGCTGCCCTGCACGAAGGAGACGACGGCGGCGGCCACCGCGAGGACGCAGACGGCCAGGGCGTAGAGGGCGAGGCGGGGCATGGGGCGGGCTCCTGTCGGGGGACACGTGCGGGTACTGCGCCGGCGCGGCCGGCACCCACCAGTGTCCCCCATCGCCTCACACGTCGGTGACGCGGAGCCCGGCGTGTGCCTTGTAGCGGCGGTTGACGGAGATCAGGTTGGCGACCAGGGACTCGACCTGGTGGGCGTTGCGCAGCCGTCCGGCGAAGACGCCGCGCATGCCGGCGATGCGGCCCGCGAGGGCCTGGACGATCTCCACGTCCGCCCGCTCCTCGCCCAGCACCATCACGTCGGTGTCGATCTCGTCGATCTCCGGGTCCTGGAGGAGGACGGCGGAGAGGTGGTGGAAGGCGGCGGTGACCCGGCTGTCCGGCAGCAGGGCGGCGGCCTGCTCGGCGGCGCTGCCCTCCTCGGGCTTGAGCGCGTAGGCGCCCTTCTTGTCGAAGCCGAGCGGGTTGACGCAGTCCACGACGAGCTTGCCGGCCAGTTCCCCGCGCAGGGACTCCAGGATCTTGCCGTGGCCGTCCCACGGCACGGCGACGATCACCACGTCGCTGCGACGGGCGGTCTCGGCGTTGTCGGCGCCCTCGACGCCGTGGCCGATCTCCTCGGCGGCGGCCTCGGCGCGCTCGGCGGCGCGCGAGCCGACGATCACCTTCTGGCCGGCCTTGGCGAGGCGGTAGGCGAGGCCCTTGCCCTGGGGGCCGGTGCCGCCGAGCACGCCGACGACCAGCCCGGATACGTCGGGCAGGTCCCAGGGGTCCTTGGCGGGGGCCTTCTGTGCAGCACTGTCGGTAGAGGTCATGGGCCGACCCTACGTCCGTCCCGGCCACCGCACGGGCCGAGGTCCCGCCCGGTGCCGGACGTCACCGAACCGGGTCCCGGTGGTCCCCCGCCGTCCCCGGGTCGGGCGAATCCCGGGCGAACGCCGGGCCGCGCGGGCCGGGTTGCGGCAGGATGCGGGCGCATGGACGCCGTACGGGTCGCGCTGCTGCGGGAAGTGCTCGCCGGGACCGAGTGGCTGGGGGCCACCCGGAGGTTCGCGGGGGCGCTCAGGGGGTCGGTGGTGCCGCACGGGGGCGGGCTGCTGGTGGTGGGCACCCCCCGGTACGAGCCCTGGCACCTGGCGGCGCACCTGGTGGACGAGGCCGCCTGGTCGGGGACTCCGGAGCTGGCACCCACCCTCGTACGGCACGACGCGCGGCCGTCGGACCCGGCGCACCTGTCGGTCGGCCTCGGACGGCTGGCGGCGGCCCGGCGCGGCGAGACGCTGCTCGTGGTGACGCCCGACGACCCCGGGGCCCCGCTCCTGGAACGGGTGCACGACGCCCGCCGGGCCGGCGCCACGGTGCTGGCCCTGGGCAGCGGCGAGCGGGAGCTGACGGCCATGGCGCACGAGGCCCTGTCCGTGCCGGAGGGCGCCGAGCTGGACCTGGACACGGTGCAGCACCTGGTCAGCGCGGCGGCCGGCGAGAACGCGGTGCCGCCCCCGCGGGGCCCCCGCCGCTTCCGCGACCGACTCTCCCGCCTGGCCGACCACCTGACGGCCCCGCCTCCGTCGCGCTGGTGACGGAGGCGGGCGCCCGGAAAACCGGTTGCCCACGCCCGTGCACCAACCGACGATGACCCCTCGTGACCGACGACACCCCCGCGCCCGATGCCGGGCCCACCGGCCTGCGCGCCCTGCTGCCCGACCTCTCGCCCTGGCGGGCCTCGCGGGACTTCCGGCGGCTGTGGCTCTCCGGTCTGATCACGAACTTCGGGAGTTTCCTGACGCTGGTCGCGCTGCCGGTGCAGATCAAGGAGCTGACGGGCTCGGCGGCGGCCGTGGGCGCGATCGGCGCGGTGGAGCTGGTGCCGCTGGTGGTGTTCGGGCTGTACGGGGGTGCCCTGGCCGACGCCTGGGACAAGCGGAAGCTGATCGTGCGGACGGAGGTCGGTCAGGGCCTGTTGTCCGCGGCGCTGCTGGTCAACGCGCTGATGCCGAGCCCCGCCGTCTGGCCGCTGTACGTGATCGCCGCGTTCACCTCGGCGCTCGCGGCCGTCCAGCGCCCGGCCCTGGACTCGCTGATCCCGCGCATCGTGGCCCACGAGCACCTGCCGGCCGCCGCCTCGCTGAACGCGCTGCGCTGGCAGGTGGGCGGGATCGCCGGCCCGGCGCTGGCCGGGGTGGTGGTGGCGTACGCAGGACTGGCGTGGGCGTACGCGGTCGACCTGCTCACCTTCCTCGTCTCCGTCCTCCTGGTGGCCGGCCTCGCCGCCTCCCCCGCCTCGCACGAGGCGCGCAGGCCCTCGTGGGCGGCGATCGCGGAGGGCGCCCGGTACGCGTGGCACCGCAAGGAGCTGCTGGGCACGTACGCGATCGACCTGGCCGCGATGTTCCTGGCGATGCCCCTCGCGCTGCTGCCGTTCCTGGCGGACGAGCTGGACGCCGAGTGGTCGCTGGGGCTGATGTACGCGGCGATCCCGGCGGGGTCGCTGCTGGTGAGCGTGAGCAGCGGCTGGACGTCTCGGGTGCACCGGCACGGGCGGATGGTGGTGCTGGCGGCGGTCGGGTGGGGCCTCGCGATCGCCGCCGCGGGGGTCGCGGGGAACGTGTGGCTGGTGCTGCTGTGCTTCGTCCTCGCCGGTGCCTGCGACATGGTCAGCGGCGTCTTCCGCGGGGCGATGTGGAACCAGACCATCCCGGACGAGCTGCGCGGCCGGCTCGCGGGTATCGAGCTGCTGTCGTACTCCGTGGGCCCGCAGCTCGGCCAGGTCCGCGCGGGCGGCATGGCCGCACTCACGGGGGTGCGGGCGTCGGTGTGGTCGGGCGGGCTGCTGTGCGCGGGCGCGGTGGCGCTGCTGGCGCTGTGCCTGCCGACGATGATGCGGTACGACGTGCGGACGAACGAGCACGCGGTGCGGCTGCGCGAGGAGCGCGCAGCCGCCGCCGGGAGCGGGACCGGGTCCGCGACCGTGCCCGTGGAGGGCTGACCGTCAGTCCTCGTCCGCCCGTCCGGCCGGGGCGTCGTGCCACTTGGGGTCGTTCTCCCACTCGAGGTTGCGCTCGCGGGCCGTCCGCATCGCCTGCTCGGCCTCGGTGCGGGAGGCGTACGGGCCGAAGCGGTCCTTGGCCGGGCACTCCGGGCCCTCCTCGACCTTCTTGTGCTCCAGGCAGTAGTACCACTCGCCCGGTTTTCCGACCGTGCGCTTCTTGAACAGGGCCATGACCGGCTCCTTTCGCCAGGGACATGGTCTCGCATGCCCCCTGGTTAGACTCGCTGTCATGTCTTCTGGCCAGTCGCTGCTCGTACCTGGGGAGCTCTCTCCCACCCGTTCCGTGCCCGGAAACATCCGGCGGCCCGAGTACGTCGGCAAGCCCGCGCCGACGCCGTACACCGGACCGGAGGTGCAGACGCCCGAGACGATCGAGGCGATGCGCGTCGCCGGGCGGATCGCGGCACGGGCGATGGAGGAGGCCGCGAAGCTCATCGCGCCCGGCGTGACCACGGACGAGCTGGACCGGGTGGCGCACGAGTACATGTGCGACCACGGCGCCTACCCGTCGACGCTCGGCTACCGCGGTTTCCCCAAGTCCCTGTGCAGCTCGGTCAACGAGGTCATCTGCCACGGCATCCCGGACTCGACGGTGCTGCGCGACGGCGACATCGTGAACCTGGACGTGACGGCGTACATCGGCGGCGTGCACGGCGACAACAACGCGACGTACCTGGTCGGCGACGTGGACGAGGAGAGCCGGCTGCTGGTCGAGCGGACCCGGGAGTCGCTGGCGCGCGCGATCAAGGCGGTCAAGCCGGGCCGGCAGATCAACATCATCGGCCGGGTCATCGAGTCGTACGCGAAGCGGTTCGGGTACGGGGTGGTGCGGGACTTCACCGGGCACGGGATCAACTCGTCGTTCCACTCCGGGCTGATCGTCCCGCACTACGACAGCCCGCACGCCACCACCGTCATGCAGCCCGGTATGACCTTCACGATCGAGCCGATGCTGACGCTCGGGACGCACGAGTACGACATGTGGGACGACGGCTGGACGGTCGTGACGAAGGACCGCAAGCGGACTGCACAGTTCGAGCACACGCTGGTGGTCACCGATTCCGGGGCCGAGATCCTGACTCTTCCCTGACCGGCCCCTCGTACGCGCCACCGGAACGGCCCGCTCTCCTCGGAGGGCGGGCCGTTCCGCGTCCGGGTAGGCTTTTACCGACAGACCGTCGGCAAGCCATTGACTTAGGTAAGCCTAACCATAGAAAATCGGCCCATGGACTCCTTCTCGACGCTCATCCGCACCGCCTCCCACGAGCAGCACGTGGAGGCGGAGACCTCGACCTTCATGAGCGACCTGCTGGGCGGACGGCTCGGCGTCGACGCCTACGCGCGCTACACCGAGCAGCTGTGGTTCGTCTACGAGGCCCTGGAGGCCGGGGCCGGCCGGCTGGCGTCGGACCCGGTGGCCGGGCCGTTCGTGCGGCCGGAGCTGATGCGGCTGGCCTCGCTGGAGCGGGACCTGGCGCACCTGCGCGGCGCGGACTGGCGCGCGGGGCTGACCGCCCTGCCCGCCACCGAGGAGTACGCGGCCCGGGTGCGCGAGTGCGCCGAGGACTGGCCGGCCGGGTACGTCGCCCACCACTACACCCGCTACCTCGGCGACCTGTCCGGCGGCCAGATCATCCGCGACAAGGCGGAGCGGACGTGGGGCTTCACCAGGAAGGGCGACGGGGTCCGGTTCTACGTCTTCGAGGAGATTACCAACCCGGCCGCGTTCAAGCGCGAGTACCGGGAGCTGCTGGACGGGATCCGCGCGGACGACCTGGAGAAGCAGCGGGTCGTCGCCGAGTGCAAGCGGGCCTTCGCCCTGAACACGGCGGTCTTCCGGGCCCTGGGCGAGGAGTTCCCGCTCTCCGCGTGAGCGGCGGGTCCGGGCTCTGCGCGTGAGCGGCGGGTCGGCGCTCTTGGCGTGAGCGGCGGGTCGGCGCTCTGCGCGTGAGCGGCGCCCGTCACCGTTCCAGGCGCACCCGGCCGCCGATCTCGACCCAGCCCTCGGGCTGCGGCGCGGTCAGGATCTGCGAGCCGGCCCCCTGGGTGATGTTCAGGGCCCGGCCCAGCCGCTCGGTGAGCAGCAGTGCCGCCGCCCCGGTCGCCTCGTCCTCGTCGATGCCGTCGCCGCGTCCCGGGAAGGCGCGGGCCCGCACCCGCCCGGCCGGCTCGTCCTCCCACGCCCAGGCGTAGACCCACTCCCCCGGCGGCGGCACCGCCAGGTCGTCCACCTCGGCGGCGGTGGCGTACTGGCGCAGGGTGCGCGGCGGGGCCCACTCGGGGCGGGCCTCGATCCAGCTGAACTCGCCGTCCAGCCGGGCGCCCACCACCCCGGCCGGGGTGACGAGTTCGGGCACGTCCAGCAGCCAGGCGGTGCCGACGCAGGGGTGCCCGGCGAACGGCAGGCGCAGGGTGGGCGTGTAGATGTCGACGACGCCGCGCTCGGGGTCGTCGACGAACACGGTCTCGCTGAAGCCGAGTTTCGCGGCCAGTTCCTGCCGCCCCGCGGGGTCCGGCAGTACGGAGCCGTCCCGGACCACGCCGAGCTCGTTGCCGTATCCGCCGTTCGGCGCGCAGAAGACGCGCAGTACGTCGTAGTCAGTCACCGGGGCATTCAAGCATCGTCGTCGGGCGGCCAGAGCGGCGTGGGGGCCTCGTCGTACGGCAGGGCGGCGAGTGTGTCCGCGTACGCCCGCGCGAGTGCGGCCTGTCCGGGTCCGGTGGCCGGGCCGGCGGGGCGGGCCGCGCGTGCCTCGGTGATCTCATCGGCGGTCCGCCGCCACTCCGCCTCGTCCGGCAGGCGGGCCAGCACCACGCAGGCCGGTTCGCGGCCCTCGGCCAGGGCCGCCACGGCCCGGTCGTGCCCGTCCAGGATCAGCCAGCCGTCGAGGAAGGACACCCACCACAGCAACACGGGGGCGAGGGTGCCGTCCAGGGCGTGCTTGCGGTACGCCTTCACGCGCGGCGCGTCGGGCGCGGAGAGGCGACGCAGCGGCAGCACGCCGTGCCAGCCGCCGCCGCAGAGCAGTTCGAGGACGCAGTCGGGCCAGTCCCGTACGAAGTCCTCCGTCCAGATGCCGGGAGCGAAGGAGGCGCGTGCGGTCAGCCCCCAACGCCCGGCGTGCAAGGGGCCGTCGGGGCTTCTTCGAGCCAACGGGCGTACCGGTGGCGCCAGTCGTCGGGCTCGCGCATCGACGCGGCGCGCAGGGGCGGCAGGGGCGAGCGGTGGCCGGGCAGGCGGCGCAGGTGCAGCTCGCGGCAGCAGCCGTCGCCGACGGACCGGGCCAGGAACAGCGGGCGGTCGCCCTGGTGCAGGGCCGGCGGGCCGGCGTCCGCCCGTACGAAGCGCAGTGGGGGCGGGCCGGGGCGGCCTCGGACGTCCAGGACCAGTGGTCCCGGTGTCCGTTCCCTCGCCGCCCGCCTCATGCGGACAGTATCGGGGTGGGCCGCCCCGGCCCGTAGCGCTTTCCCGCGGGTGCCGTCCCGCCGGTGGCCTGCCGCGGGTCGCCCGCCGCCGGTCGCGTGTCGCGGGTCGCCTGTCCCCGGCCGCCTGCCACCTGCCACCTGTCACCAGCCGCCTGCAACCTGTCGCCGGTCGCCGGTCGCTACGCCTGCGTCGTCCGCCGCTTGCGCGTCGCGAACACCGCGCCCGCGCCGATCGCGACCGCGACGCCGGCCGCGCCCGCCAGGGCCGGGCCCGGGACGTCCGAGCCGGTGGACGCGAGGCTTCCGCCGCCGGTGGCCGAGCCGGTGCCGCCGATGGTGGAGCCGGTGCCGCCGGTCGTCGAACCGGACGCGCCGCCGGTGCCGCCCGTGCTGCCCGTGCCGCCGGACCCGCCCGTGCCGCCGCTGCCGCCCGTGCCGCCGCCCCCGGGAAGCCGCGCGTCCTCGCTCAGCGCCACCGACAGGTCGACGGCGTCGAGGGCCGTGCCGGCGGTGTAGAAGTCGCCGAAGGCCTTCGCGCCCGCCTCGGTGAGCGTCGCGGCGACGTCGTCGACCGTGATGACGTCGTTCCGGGCGGTCAGGTCGGCGGACTTCGCCTTCAGGTCGGCCAGGACGACGCCCTCGGTCCGCGTGCCGAGGCTGTTCACGTCGGCGGTCAGGGTGCCGGTGCCGTCGTCGAGGGTGGCCTTCAGGTTGCTCAGGGTCAGGTCGAGGCCGTACGCGCCGTTCGTCTCGTGGCCCTTGAAGTTCACGGCGCCCTGGAAGGCGGCGGTGAGCTTGTCGGCGTCGGTGTCGTAGGTGCCGGTGGCGCCCTTGAAGGTGAAGGCGCCGTTGCCGGCCGCCTGGGCGGCCCCGCCGGAGACGGTGACCCGGCCCTTGGCCAAGGGGCCGGTGACGTAGGAGCGGAAGGACTGCTTCACGCCCCAGCCGAGGGTGCCGTCGGCTATCTCGCCCTTGGTGGCAGCCTGCGTGGCCGTGGCGGAGGCGGACGGCGACGGGCCGGTGCCGGTGGACTTCGTCGGCGTCGGGTCCGGGTCGGGGGTCTCGGTCTTCGGCGGTGCGGTGGGCGTGGTCTCCGTGGCCGACGGGGTCGGCTCCGGGCTCTCCGGCTCCTCGGTGGGCGACGGGGAGGCGGGCGGCGTGGTCGGCGGCGTCTTCCTGACCACCGTCAGCGGGTCGCCCGCCGCGCCCGCGTAACCCGGGCTGCCGAGGAAGTCCCCGGCCTCGGCGGTGAGCGTGGTCGCCATGTCCTTCATGTCGCGGGTCACGGCGACCGTGGCGAGCGGGACGTCGTCGCCCTCCGTGGTCTTCGGGGTCCCCTGGGAGCTGTCGACCTTCTTCACGTCGGCGGTGATCTCGCCGGCCTCGCTGTCGAAGCGCACGTCGGTGAGGGTCACCTCGAAGCCGTGCGTCCTGGAGGCGCTCACCAGGCTGCCCTTGAAGGCGAGGTCGACGGTGTGGCCGGTGGTGTCGTAGGTGCCGGTGCCGTCGACGAAGGTGAAGGCGCCGTTGCCGGTGGCCTGCGAGGCGCCGTCCGCCGTGGTGAAGCCCCCGAACATGCCGACGTAGGTGCGGTACGACTGCTTGATGCCCCAGGTGAGTTCGTAGTCCTTCAGGGGCATCTCGGCGGCCGAGGCGGTGGTCGTGCCGACCGTGGCGAGGGCGGTGGCGCCGAGCGCGGCGGCCGTGGCCACGGCAGCGGCGAGTGCGGTGGAGCGGCGTCGTCTGACGGGCATGCTCGGTTCTCCTTGGGTGGTGGGCCGCCGGTGGGCGGGCGGTGTCGCCGGTTCAGCCCTGGTCCGCGGCCGAGGGTGACGCGGCGGGCCGGGCGCGGCGCCTGCGGACGGCGACGGCCACGAGGGCCGCGGCCACCAGCAGCAGGGCGCCGGCGGTGAGGGAGACGGGCAGGGCGGGGAAGTCGCCGTCGTCGGCGGCGCTCGCGACGGGTTCGGCGGAGTTCTCCGGCTCGGTGGTCTTCTTCGGCTGCGGGCTCGCGCTCGCCGTGGGGGCGCTGCCCAGGTCGGGCAGGGCGGGCAGCTTCGCCTCGGCGGTGAGGGCGACGGCCAGGGAGACGGGGTCCATCTCGGTGCCCGCCCGGTACATGCCGCCGAAGGCCTCGGCGCCGCGCGCGGTGAGCTTCGCGGGCGCCTCGGTCACCGTCACCAGGCCGTCGGCGGACTTCGGTTCCTCGGCGGTGAAGGTGACCAGGGGCACCTTCTCGCCGCTCAGGTCCGGGCTCTTCACATCGGCGTAGAGGGTGCCCTTGCCGTCCTGGATCTCGGCCCGTACGCCGCTCAGGCTCAGGTCGAGGCCGTGGGCGCCGGTGAAGCGCACGGCGCCGTCGAAGGACGCGGTGAGGTCGCCGTCCGCGTACGTCCCCTCGCCGCCGGGGAAGCGGAAGAGGGCGCCGCCGTCCTGGGCGCCGGCGGTGAGGGCCCACTCGCCGTCGGCGATGTCGCCGGTGACGTACTCGCGGAAGGTGCGGCGCACGCCCCAGTCGACGGCGCCGTCCTCGATGGCGCCGTCCTCGATGGCGCCGTCCTTCGTGGCCGCGCCGGACGTCCGCTTCTGCTCCGGCGACTCGGACGGCTGCTTCTCCTGCTGCCGCGCCGCCTCCTGGACGTCGGCGGACAGGCTCACCGGGTCCAGCGCGGTGCCGGCGGTGTAGTACCCGGCGAAGGAGCGGGCGCCCTCGGCGGTGAGGGTGGCCGGCAGGTTGTTCAGCGCCACGGTGGCGCCGCCGCCCCGCATGTCGATGCCGCCCAGGGAGAGTGAGGCGAAGGGCACCTGACGGGACGTCGTGACCGCCCCGGTGTCCTTCGCCTTGCTGGTGACGTCCACGTGGAGCGTGCCGGTGGAGCCGGAGATGCTCACGGTGGGACGGCTGAGGGTGAGGTCGAGCTGGTGGGCGCCCGTGCTCGTGCGGTGACCGAGGAAGCGCACGCCGCCCGAGAAGGCGGCGCGGAAGGCGCCCGTGTCGCCGTCGTAGGTGCCGGCCGCCGAGTGGAAGCGGAAGGTGCTGCCGCCGACGGTGGCCGCTCCCTGGGTCAGGGAGTAACTGCCCTTCGCGATAGGCCCGGTGACGTAGCTCTGGAACGACGACTTGATGCCCCAGTCGAGCCGTCCGCCCTGCACGGTCCGGCTCTCGGCGTGTGCGGTGGTCGCCGGGAGCAGGGCTGCGAGGACCGCCGCGCACAACACGGTGACCAGGGCGCGCAGACGGGCGGGCATGTGAAGTCCTCCGGATCGGGGGGCCGGTAGCGAACAAAGGTAAGGCTAACCTAAGCTTCGATCGACTGACACCGAGGTCGACGGAAAGGACCGGACACGACCGTGCGACGCTTGCGGAACCGACTGGCGGGAGCACTGCTGTCCGTGCTCGCCCTCACCCTGACCGCGACCGGATGCGGAGGCTCCTCCGACGCCTCGTCAGGCGCCGGGGCCGGCCCGGGGGACGCCGCGACGGCGGAGCCCGTGGCGAACCGGGTCGAACCACTGGCGAAGAGACCCGAGCCCGAGCTGCCCGTCACCGTCCGCTCCGCCGACGGCGCGCAGGTGGAGGTCGAGCGGGCCGAGCGGATCGTCCCCCTCTCCGGCAGCCTCAGCGAGATCGTCTTCACGCTCGGGCTCGGCGACCGGGTCGTCGCCCGCGACGTCACCGCCACCTTCGAACAGGCGGCGAAGCTCCCCGTGGTCACCCGGGGGCACGACGTCTCCGCCGAGAGCGTGCTGTCCCTGAAGCCCGATCTGGTGATCGCGGAGACCACCACCGGACCGGAGGAGGCGGTGGACCAGATCCGTGCCGCCGGTGTCCCGGTGTTGTTCGTGGAGGCGGCCGGCGGCCTGGACGACGTGGGCCCGCGCATCCAGGCGGTCGCCGACGCCCTCGGCGTCCCGGCGGCCGGCAAGGAGCTGACCCGGCGTTCGGAGCAGCGGATCGAGGCCGTGCGCGAGGACGTCCCGCACGGGGAGCGGCCCCGGGTCGCCTTCCTGTACCTGCGCGGCTCGGCCTCCGTCTACCTCATCGGCGGCAAGGGCTCCGGCGCGGGTTCGCTGATCGAGGCGGCCGGGGCGGTGGACGCCGGGGCGGCCTCGGGCCTGGAGAAGGACTTCACCGCGATCACCAGCGAGGCGCTCGTGAAGGCGGCGCCCGACGCGATCCTCGTGATGAGCAAGGGCCTGGAATCGGTCGGCGGCGTCGACGGGCTGGTGAAGATCCCCGGGGTCGCCCAGACCCCGGCCGGCCTGGACCGCCGCATCGTCTCCGTCGAGGACGGCGTGCTCCTCAACTACGGCCCGCGCACCGACCAGGTGCTCGAGTCGGTCGTGGCCCAGCTCTACGGCGAGGACGGCGCCCGGTGACCGTACTGGACAAGCCCGTCGGCTCCCGGACGCCCGCCGACCCCACCCAGTCACGCGCCCGCCGCACCACCCCCTGGTTGCTGACCGCCGCCCTGGCCGCCGGTCTGCTCGTCCTGGTCCCGGTCGCGGCCGGTACCGGCGCCTACCCGATCCCGGTCGGCGACGTGCTGGGCTCGCTGCTGCACCGGACCGGCCTCGGCGGCACGGAGCTGGACCGGGTGGCCGAATCCGTGCTGTGGAACGTGCGGTTCCCGAGGATCGTGCTGGCGCTGCTGGTCGGCGCCTCGCTGGGCTGCGCGGGCGCGCTGATGCAGGGCGTGTTCGGCAACCCGCTCGCCGAGCCGGGCGTCATCGGCGTCTCCTCGGGCGCGGCGGTCGGCGCGGTCGCCGCCATCGCGTTCGGCGTGAGCTTCCTCGGCAACTGGACGGTGTCCGTCTTCGCCTTCGTCTCCGGTCTCGTCACCGTCCTGGTGGTGTACGCGATGTCCCGCTCGGGTGGCCGTACGGAGGTCGTGACGCTGATCCTCACGGGCATCGCGGTGAACGCCTTCGCGGGGGCGCTGATCGGGCTGTTCCTGTTCTTCGCGGACACGGCGGCGGTCAACCAGATCACCTTCTGGCAGCTGGGTTCGCTCGCCCAGGGGACCTGGCCGAAGGTGCTGGCGGTGCTGCCGTGCGCGGCGCTCGGTCTCGGCATCGCCCCGCTGTACGCCCGCCGGCTCGACCTCCTCGCCCTCGGCGAGCGCCCGGCCCGGCACCTGGGCGTGGACGTGGAGCGGCTGCGGATCGTGCTGGTCCTGGTGATCGCGCTGCTGACCGCGGCGGCGGTGAGCGTGGCGGGCGTGATCGGCTTCGTCGGCCTGGTCGTCCCGCACCTGTTGCGGATGATCGCCGGGCCGGGGCACCGGTTCCTGATCCCGGGCAGCGCGCTGCTCGGCGCGCTGGTCCTGCTCGCCGCCGACCTGGCGGCCCGCACGGTCGCCGAGCCCGCCGAGCTGCCGCTCGGGGTGCTGACGGCGCTGCTGGGCAGCCCGTTCTTCTTCTGGCTGCTGCGCCGCACCCGGCGCAGGCAAGGGGGTTGGGCATGAGAGGCACGAACACGAGGACCGCGAACGCCAGGGGGCTGCTGCGCCTCGTACCGTCCCGTCCGGTGCCGCCGCCCCCGGCCGCGCCCGGCGACGTCCTCGCCGAGGCGGAGGGTGTGCGCGTCCACCTCGGCGGGCGGCCGGTCCTGGACGGCGTCGACGTCACCGTCCGCGCGGGCGAGGTGCTGGCCCTGGTGGGCCCCAACGGGGCGGGCAAGTCGACCCTGTTGGGTGTCCTGGCCGCCGATGTCCCGGCCGCCGAGGGGGGCGTACGGGTCCACGGCCGCCCGGTGGCGGACTGGACGGCGCCCGAACTCGCCCTGCGGCGGGCCGTGCTGCCCCAGTCGGCGTCGCTGTCGTTCCCGTTCCCGGTGGAGGAGGTGGTCCGGATGGGCCGCGCGCCCTGGGCGGGCACCGACCTGGCGGAAGAGGACGACGCGGCCGTGGCCGAGGCGATGGCGCGCACCGAGGTGACCGGCTTCGCCGGGCGTCCGTTCTCGGCGCTCAGCGGCGGCGAGCGGGCGCGGGTGGCGCTCGCCCGGGTCCTCGCGCAGCGTTCCCCCCTCCTGCTGCTGGACGAGCCGACCGCGGCCCTGGACCTGCGCCACCAGGAGCTGGTGCTGCGGCTGTGCCGGGAGCGGGCGCGGGCCGGGGACGCGGTGGTCGTCGTCCTGCACGACCTCGCGCTGGCGGCGGCGTACGCGGACCGGGTCGCGGTCCTGCGGGCCGGCCGTATCGCGGCCGACGGGCCGCCGGCCCGGGTGTTCTCCGAGGAACTGCTCTCCGACGTCTACGACCAGCCGGTGGAGGTGCTGCCGCACCCGCGCACGGGGGCCGTGCTGGTCCTCCCGCACCGAGACCCCTGACGCGAGGTCACGGAGAGGCCGCGGTACCCCGTCCCGGCGTCCGGGCTCCGTTTCGCCCCGGTAGGGTTCGCCTCCGGGAAGGGGAAGGTGAAGGAACCTGATGAGCTGGGACCGTGGCCCTCGTAGGCCCCGCAGGTTTGGCAGGCAGGCGCTCATAGCCGCCTCGGCGACCGCTCTGTCGTTGACGGCGAGCGGCTGCGTGGTGGTGCACGGTGAGCACGAGGTGCTCCCGTCGGCCACCCGGGCCGAGGCCGCGAAGGCGCTCGAGCAGTTCACCTCCGCGTACAACGCGGCCGACAAGGCGTACGACACCTCCCTGGACGCCGACCACACCACCGGCGCCCTCGCCGCCATCGACTCGGCACGGCTGAAGGCGGGCCGGGCCAATCATCCGGACGGCAATCCGTCGCACACGCCGCTGGAGCTGACGGACGCCGAGTTCACGATCCCCAAGAAGGCGGGCTGGCCGCGCTGGTTCGTCGCGGACGCCAAGGGCAACAAGGGCGGCGACACGCGCTGGCTGCTGGTGTTCACCCGGCACGGCATGGAGGAGACCTGGCAGGCGGCGTACCTGACGCTGGTCGCCCCTGGCAAGGTGCCGGAGTTCAAGACCGACGCGGACGGCTGGGCCGAGGCCGTACCCGCGAACGCCACCGACGTGGCCGCCCCGCCCGGCGATCTGAGCAAGGACTACACGGCGTACCTGAAGGACGGCGGGCAGACCTTCGCGGACGGCGCCCACACCAGTGCCTGGCGCGAGTTGCGGCAGAAGCGGTCGAAGCGCCCCGGCCTGGTCACCCAGTACATCGACGAGCCGTTGGCGAACGGCGACTACGCGCCGCTGGCGCTGCGCACGAAGGACGGCGGAGCGGCGGTGTTCTTCAGCACGCGCCACTACGAGAAGCAGACGGCGGCACAGGGCGTGTCCGTGCCGACGCCGAACGAGGACGTGCTGGCGCTGACGGACGGTGAGATCAAGCAGTCGCTGACGATGGAGTTCGTCTCCAACCAGATCGCGCTGGACCCGGCGGACGGCCCGGTGTCCGTACTGGGCCGGGTCCAGGGCCTGACGTCGGCGAAGGGCGAATAGCCGCCCCGGCGTAGGCCGGCCCCGCTCAGCGGCGCAGGGGCCAGGCGGCGCCCGCGTGGTCGCCCTCCGCGCCGGCGTGCCGGGCGCAGGCGTCGGTGAGGGTCTCCAGCAGGGTCAGCGGGTCCGGCAGCGGGTGCTCGGGTCCGCGCACCCAGTGCACCGTGCGGTCCTCGCCGGGCAGCCGGGCGGGCGGTACGAGCACGTAGGAACCGCGGCAGTGCCAGCGCAGGCCGGGGTGCTCGTCCATCGTCTCGGGATGGCAGTCCAGCTCGCAGGGCCACCACTCGTCCTCGTCCTCGGGGGTGCCCCGGGTGAGGGTGAACAGCAGCATGCGGCCGTCGTCGCTCTCGGCGACCGGGCCGACGTCGACTCCGGCGTCGAGCAGCCGCCCGAGCGCCTCGCGACCGGCCTCCAGGGGCACGTCCAGGACGTCGTGCACCATGCCGGTCGCGGTGATGAAGTTGGCCTCGGGCTGATGGCGGGCCCAGCGCTCGATCTGCGCGCGGTCCGTCGTCGACTGGGTCTGCCAGGCGAACGACACCGGGTGCCGGGCGGGGGTGGGGCAGCCGACGCGCTCGCAGGAGCAGCGGTATCCGGCCGGGTGCGCGGCGGGCGCCAAGGGCAGTCCCGCGTCGGCGGCGGCGAGCAGCAGATCCTCCCGGCCACCGTCACCGGCGGCCTCCTTGGGGCGGCGTCCGCGCAGCCACTGGGAGAGTTTGCCCTGCAGACCGCTCCGACCGCCGAACTCCGCTCTCATCTATCCCCTCGCCTCGCCGTCGTGCGCACCAGCATGCCCTATGGTCGCACCATTCCGCGCTTCGGGGCCGGGAAGGGACAAACTTCCCTGGTCAGGGTTGTCCGGCCGGTTTTCGCCGGTCGGTTTCCGGTCAGCGCGGGGCGAGCCCGTGCAGGGCGTAGTCGACGAGCGTGTCGGTGTACTCGTGGGAGATCGGCCCCGTGTACTGGAGCCAGCGCTGGGCGAGCGGGGAGACGAAGAGCTCCAGCGCGATCCGCGGGTCGATCTCCGGACGCAGGTCGCCGGCCTCCTGGGCGGAGCGCAGCCGGTCGACGTACAGCTGGAGCGACGGCTCCAGGAGCTTGGTGACGAACTCCCGGCCGAGCTTCTCGTTGACGACGCCCTCCGCGGCGAGGGCACGGGAGGGGGCCTCGAACTTGGGGTCGCGCAGCTCGTCGACGGTGGCGCGCAGCACGCTCTTCAGGTCGGCGGCGAGGTCACCGGTGTCCGGGATGGCGCCGACGTGCTCGTCACCGGCGGCCCGCGCGGCCTGGTCGGCGAGGTCGAGGAAGGCCTCCAGCAGGACGTCCGCCTTGGAGGTCCACCAGCGGTAGATCGTCTGCTTGCCGACGCCGGCACGGGCGGCGATGCCCTCGATGGTGGTCCTCGGGTAGCCGACCTCGGAGACCAGCGCGAGGGCCGCGTCGTAGATGGCCCGGCGGGACCGCTGACTGCGGCGGCTGACGTCGGGGTGCGGCTTGTCGGTCGGGGTGGGGATGGATTTCTCGGCGGCCATGGCTCGAACTTATCAGGTTGACAAGACGGTTCGTCTCGCCGGACAGTGAATCCGGACGCGAACGAGACGGCACGTATCGTCACGTTGACTCGATTGCCGAGGAGAGTGAACCTCATGACCCGAGGTGGAGCCGGAAACATGCTGGGCGTCGGCGGCACCCGCCGAAAGCTCGGCCGCGACGCACTGCGCGGCGGCGACCGCGGCGGCCGGAACGGCGGTGGTCCGGACCCGCTGGCCGAGAAGCGGGAACTGCTGCGGAGGCTCCAGGAGCGCCGGCGCGAACAGCGCCGGCAGGAGGAGAAGGCCACCGACGAGAAATCCTCATGACGAGCCGCGGGGCTGGGCGCGCGCGTTCTCCAGGTAGTGCAGGACGGCCGCCACCCGCCGGTCGACCCGGTCGGCCGGGGAAAGGTCGAGCTTGGCGAAGATGCTGCGGATGTGCTTGTGGACCGCGCCGTCGGTGACCACGAGCCGCGCGGCGATGGCGCCGTTGCCCAGGCCCTCGGCCATCAGGGCGAGCACTTCCCGCTCGCGTGGGCTGAGGCGTTCCAGGCGGGTGTCCTGCCGGGTCCGGGTGAACAGCTGGGCGACGACCTCCGGGTCGATGGCGGTGCCCCCGGCCGCGACCCGGTGCAGCGCGTCCATGAACTCCTCGACCCGCCCGACCCGTTCCTTGAGCAGGTAACCGAGGCCGCCCACCCCGCCGGTCAGCAGATCGGTGGCGAAGGACTGCTCGACGTACGCGGACAGCACCAGGACGGCCATCGCGGGCCGCCGGCGTCTGGCCTCGACGGCCGCGCGGACTCCCTCGTCGGTGTGGGTGGGCGGCATGCGTACGTCCAGGACGGCGACGTCGGGCTCGTGCGCGTCGATGGCGTCGAGCGCCGACTCGGCGGTGTCCGCGGTCGCCACCACGTCCAGGCCCTCCGCGCGCAGCAGCAGGGCGAGCCCTTCGCGCAGCAGGGGGTCGTCCTCGGCGATCACGATCCGCAGGGCGCGGTCCACGTCAGGTTCCACAGGGCAGGTCCACTTCCAGGGTCGTAGGTCCGCCCGGCGGACTGTCCAGGCGGAGAGAGCCGTCATGGGCCGCGACCCGGCGCCGGATGCCCGTCAGCCCCGTGCCGCCGCCCTCGTCCGCGCCGCCGCGCCCGTCGTCCTCGACCACGACCCGCAACCGCCCCCCGTGCCCGCGGACCGTCACCGACGCCCGCCGGGCCCCGCTGTGCTTCGCGATGTTCGTCAACGCCTCCGCCACCACGAAGTACGCCGTCGCCTCCACCGAGGCCGCACACCGCTCCGGCACCTGCGCCTCGATCCGGCACGGCACCGCGCAGTCCGCCGCCAGCCCCGACAACGCCCCCGCCAGACCCCGGTCCGCCAGCACCGGCGGCAGGATCGCCCGCGCCACCCCGCGCAACTCCGCCAACGCCTCCTCCGCCGCCACCTGCGCCCGCTCCAGCAGCTCCTCCGCCCCCACCGGGTCCCGGTGCGCCATCCGGCGCGCCGCCCCCAGCAACACGGTCACGGACACCAACCGGTTCTGCGCGCCGTCGTGCAACGACCGCTCGATCCGCCGCAGCTCCGTCGCGTGCGCGTCCAGCGCCGCCGCCCGCGTCGCCGTCAGCTCCGCCACCCGCAACGACAGGTCCGCCCCCGGCCCCGCCGCCAGCAGCCGCCGTCCCGGGCCGGACTGGAGCCGCGCCATTCCCGGACCCAGCCCCAGCAGGATCGCGACCCAGCCCACCCCCAGCAGCGCCGCCGCGAGGGCGTCCGCCCAGGAGTGGGCGGTGCCGATCCCCACGGACGTGGTCGTGGCGTCCCCCGGCAGGAGCGGCCACCACAGCGGGAAGGTGGTGTCCCGGACGGCGCAGATCGGCAGGAGAACGCCGAGCAGGCCCAGCAGGAGCCCCAGGGTGGCGTGCCGGACCACCCAGCGCAGCTCACGCCGGGTGACCGGATCGGCGAGGGCGAGGCGCAGCCCGTTCGGCGGCGGGTCCGGGGCCACGACCTCCTCGCCCCAGCGCCCCAGCCGCTCCCGTTCCCGCGCGGCCAGGGCGTGCAGTGCGCGCAGCGCGGCCGGTGCCATCAGCAGGCCCACGCCCACCAGGCAGGCCACGGCGGTGAGGGCGAGCCCGCACAGGACCAGGAGCGCGAGCAGCGCCGTACCGAGACCGCCGGTGAGCTGCCGCGTCGCCGCGAGCGCGGCGGAGACGGTACGGGCGACGGTCTCCCCGCGCCCGGCGAGCGGTGCTGCCATGCGCCCTCCTTCGGTCAACGACCCTACTGCGCGGGCTGGTTGGCCTCCGGTGGGGGCCAGGGGTCGCCCCAGTCGGCGTCGCGGGCGGCCTTGTACAGGTCGCCGTGGCGCTTGGTGACCGTCCGGCGGCGCAGCTGCTCGTCGGGTTCGCACAGGTCGAGCAGGACCTGGCCCTTGCGGATCTGCGGACGCCGGACCACCCGGGAGGGAGCGGGTTCGACGGGGAGCCGGGTGGCGGCGACGTAGCTGAACTTCTCGTCCTCGTAGGCGAGGGAGCCGCCCTTGACCTGCCGGTGCAGGCTGGACCTGCTGACCCGCGCCGCGAAGTGGCACCAGTCCGTGCCGGGGACGATGGGGCAGGCGGCGCTGTGCGGGCAGGGGGCGGCCACCCGGAACCCGGCGGCGACCAGCCGGTCGCGGGCCTCGATGACCCGGGCGTACCCGTCCGGCGTCCCGGCCTCCACGATCACGACAGCGTGCGCGGCGGAGGCGGCGGCGTCGACGAGGGCGGCGCGGTCGGGGCCGGTCAGCTCGTTGAGCACGTAGGAGACGGTGACGAGGTCGGTGCTCTCCACGGTGAGCGCCGCTCCGATCCGGGCGCGCTGCCAGCGGACGTCGCGCAGCGCCGGGAGGGCGTCGGCGATCTCCCGGCCGAGGGCGAGCGCGGGCTCGGCCCAGTCGAGCACGGTCACCGGGCGGGCACCGGGCCAGGTGTCGTTGACGGCCCAGGTCGCGGCGCCGGTCCCGCCGCCGACGTCGACGTGGCCGCCGGGTACCCACCCGGGCACGGCGTCCGCGAACGCGGCGAGCGCGGAGCGTACGGCGGCGAAGGTGGCGGGCATGCGGTAGGCGGCGTAGGCGACGACGTCCGCGCGGTCGCGCAGGATGGGGGCGTCGGTGGGGGTGGCCCCGCGGTAGTTGGCGATCAGCCGCTCCACGGCCTGCGCGGCCTGGCGGGGCGGGAGCCCGTCGACCAGCTCGGCGAGGGCGGCACGCAGGGTTTCGGCGGGGTCGTTCACTCGGCGAATTGTATGGGGGCGCGGGGTGCCTGCGGCGCGGGGTGCCTGCGGCGCCGGCGGCCAGGGAGGGCGCCCGGGGTGGGTGTGGGCGCGGGGTGGGTGCGCGGCCCGGCGCTGCGGGGTGCCGCTGCGCCCACCCTCCCCCACTCTCGGCTTCGCTCGAGCGGGGGGACCCCCATCGCCCCAGCGGCACGACTGCCCGCAGCTACGCGGCTACGGCGGCAGGCGGCTGACCCGGCTGTGCCGCAGGCACCCCGGCCAACCGCCGCAGGCACCCCGCACCACCACCGGAGGCAGCCACCCCACCGCCGCAGACACCCCGCACCACCACCGGAGGCACCCGCCCCACCACCGGAGGCACCCGCTCAACCGCCGGAGGCGACCCGTACGGCCCGCGCCACCCGTGTCCCCAGTCCCGCCCGCGGTCCGTTGTCCGGTGGCCGGCGGCGTGGGTGGACCGTGTTGGCCAGGAGAACGGCGAACGTGTCCGTCGCCCGGTCGAGGACCAGCATCGTGCCCGTGAACCCGGTGTGCCCGGCCGCCCCCCGCCCCGCCAGCTCCCCCATGAACCACGGCTGGTCGAGGGCGAAGCCGAGCCCCGGGCCGGTCAGCAGCAGTTCCACGAAGTCCGGGCCGAGGATCCGCGCCGGCCCGTACGAGCCGCCCGCCAGCAGCGCGCGGCAGAAGACCGCCAGGTCCCGCCCCGTCGAGAACAGCCCCGCGTGACCCGCCACCCCGCCGAGCGCCCACGCGTTCTCGTCGTGCACGACCCCCCGCAGCATCCCCCGGTCCGCCTTGGCCCACGGCCGCCGCTGGTCCTCCGTCGCCGCCGCCCCCGGGCACGGCCCGAAGCGCGTCGCCGTCATGCCCAGCGGCCGGGTGATCCCGTCGCGGACGAGGACGTCGAGGGTGCGGCCGGTGATGCGCTCCAGCACGTGCTGGAGGAGCAGCATGTTCAGGTCCGAGTAGCAGTACGTCCCCGGCACCCCCACCGGCGGCTCCGCCCGCAGCCGCCGCAGCCGCTCCTCGTCGTCGGCACAGTCGTACAGGGGCAGCTCGGGCCGCAGCCCGGAGGTGTGCGTGAGCAGCTGCCGCACCGTGATCCCGTGCACGGCCGCCGCCCGGAAGTCCGGCAGGTACGCCCCGACCTCCGCGTCGATGCCGAGGGTGCCCCGTTCGATCTGCTGCACGGCGGCGACCGCCGTGAACAGTTTCGTCAGGGACGCCAGGTCGAAGGGCGTACCGACGCTCATCGGCACCCGGGAGCGCTCGGGCAGCTCCACGCCCGCGTCCGCGCGCGCGTCGTAGGCCGAGTAGCGCACCGCCCAGCCCGCCGCCTCCTCCACGGCGAGCACGGGCCCCCGCCCCACGGCGACGACGGCCCCCGCCGCCCAGGGCCGCTCCCCGGTGGTGAGGCCGTGCACCTCCTCGACGGCACGGCGGAGTTGCTCGGGGTCGAGCCCGGCCCGCTCCGGGGTGCCGCTGCGCAGTCTCGGTGTGCTCAGCTCTCTTCTCCCTCCGAAGGACGACGGCACATCCCCATGAAGAAGGCGAGCGCCAGCACCGCCGCGACGAGCTGCACCACGGCCATCGGCAGGGCGGTGTCCTCCCCCGCGATCCCGACCAGCGGCGAGGCGACGGCGCCGATGAGGAAGGAGGAGGTGCCGAGCAGCGCGGAGGCGGAGCCGGCCGACTTCTTCACCCGCATCAGCGCGAGCGTCTGCGTGTTGGGCAGGCTGATGCCCATCGCCGACATCAGCACGAACAGCGCGGCGGCGACCGGCACGAGCCCGACCTCGCCGAAGACGCCGAGGGACATCAGCAGCAGGGCGGTGGCGGCGACGATGACGATCAGCAGGCCGAGGGCCAGCACCCGGTCCAGACGCACCCGCCCGACCAGGATCTTGCCGTTGAGCTGCCCGACCGCGACCAGCCCGATCGAGTTGATCCCGAACAGCAGGCTGAACGTCTGCGGCGACGCCCCGTAGATCTCCTGGACGACGAACGGCGACGCGGAGATGTAGGCGAACAGCGAGGCGAAGGCGAATCCGCCCGCGAGCATGTAGCCGGTGAAGGCGCGGTCGGCGAGCAGCCCGCGCATGGCGCGCAGCGTGTCGCCGACGCCGCCCTCGTGCCGTTCCTCCTCCGGCAGCGTCTCCGGCAGCTTGGCCCACACGACGGCGCCCAGCGCCACCCCGACGACCGTGAGCACGACGAAGACGCCCCGCCAGTCCGTCGCCCGCAGGATCTGTCCGCCGATGAGCGGTGCGACGACGGGGGCGACCCCGGAGATCAGCATGAGGGTGGAGAAGAAGCGGGCCATGGCCACACCGTCGTAGAGGTCGCGCACGACGGCCCGGGCTATGACGATCGCGGCGGCCCCCGCGAGCCCCTGCGCCAGCCGGAAGGCGACCAGCAGTTCCACGGTGGGCGCGAGCGCGCACAGCGCGGTGGCGACGACGTACACGGCGAGGCCGGTCAGCAGCGGGCGCCGGCGGCCCCACTTGTCGCTCATCGGCCCGACCACGAGCTGTCCGAGCGCCATGCCGGCCAGACAGGCGGTGAGCGTGAGCTGCACGGTGGCGGCGGGCGCGCTCAGGGACCGGGTGACCTCCGGGAGTGCGGGGAGGTACATGTCCATCGCCAGCGGCGGCGTCGCGGTCAGCCCGCCGAGGAGGAGGGTGACGAGCAGTCCGGTGCGGCGCGCGCCGCGGCTGCCGCGGTCGTCCGGCAGCGGGCCGACGGCCGGTCCCGTTCCCGGTCCGGCCGTGTGCGGCGTGTGTGTCGTGTTCGGTTGTGGGGTGATCGGTTGCGGTGCGTGCGGTGTGGACGGCCCGCTCTCGGGCATGTGCCCCTCCCTCTTCTGCAGATCCGGCACCTATGCTCTCAGCTCGTACGGTCTTGAACGAACAAACTCGAACGACCTGAGCGAGGGTGGGGCAGGGTGTCAGCGGTGACCGGGCAGAAGGTGCGCTGGGGGATTCTGGCGACCGGTGGGATGGCGGCGACGTTCACGGCGGATCTGGTCGATCTGCCGGACGCAGAGGTCGTGGCGGTGGCCTCGCGGACGGAGGCGTCGGCGAAGGCGTTCGCGGAGCGGTTCGGGATATCCCGGGCGTACGGCGACTGGGAGACGCTCGCCCGGGACGAGGAGGTCGACGTGGTGTACGTCGCCACCCCGCACTCGGCGCACCGCACGGCCGCCGGCCTGTGCCTGGAGGCGGGGCGCAACGTGCTGTGCGAGAAGCCGTTCACGCTGAACGTGCGCGAGGCGGAGGAACTCGTCGCGCTCGCCCGCGCGGGCGGCAGCTTCCTGATGGAAGCGATGTGGATGTACTGCAACCCGCTGGTCCGGCGCCTGAAGGCGCTGGTCGACGACGGCGCGATCGGCGAGATCCGCAGCGTCCAGGCGGACTTCGGCCTGGCGGGCCCCTTCCCGCCCGCGCACCGGCTGCGCGACCCCGCGCAGGGCGGCGGCGCACTGCTCGACCTGGGCGTGTACCCGGTGTCGTTCGCACAGTTGCTGCTCGGCGAGCCGTCGGACGTCGTCGCGCGGGCGGTGCTCTCGGAGGAGGGCGTCGACCTCCAGACGGGTGCGCTGCTCTCCTACGACGGCGGCGCTCTCGCCTCGGTGCACTGCTCCATCACCGGCGGCACGCCCAACTCCGCCTCGGTCACCGGGTCCGAGGGCCGCATCGACGTCCCGTACGGCTTCTTCTTCCCGGACCACTTCGTGCTGCACCGCGACGGCAAGGAGCCGCAGGAGTTCCGGGCGGACCCGGCCGACGGGCCCCGGGCCAGCCTCAAGCACGAGGCCCGGGAGGTGATGCGCGCCCTGCGTGCCGGTGAGACCGAGTCCCCGCTGGTCCCGCTGGACGGCACACTGGCCGTGATGCGGACGCTCGACGCGATCCGGGACCGCGTCGGCGTCCGCTACCCCGGCGAGGAGCGCGCGGTCACGCCGGCTTGAGCCCCTGGTCCCCCACCTCGGTCACGAAGGAGGCGGCGGTCGTGAGCGGCGCGCCCCCGGTGGTCACGTGGGAGACCGTCTTGAAGTCGGCCCGCGCCAGCTCCCGGCCGAGCGAGACGGTCGTGTAGCCGCGCAGCCCGTTGAAGAACTTCAGGTGCGGGTTGGCGGCCATGAGGGTGTCCCAGTTGGAGGGCTTCTCGGAGCCGTCGCGCCCGCTGGTGACGGACGTGGTGACGATCTCGGTGCCCAGGGTCCGGGAGCCGGGGTCGTCGAAGTCCCGCTTGACGTCGAAGCCGTAGTGGACGTGCACGTCGCCGGTGAGGACCATCAGGTTCTCGACGCCGGCGGCCTGCGCGCCGGCCAGCACCCGCTCGCGGGAGGCCGGGTAGCCGTCCCAGGAGTCCATGGAGACCTTGGACGGGGTGCTGGTCGAGTTGAACCGGCGGGAGAAGGTGACCTGCTGGGGCACCACGTTCCACAGGGCGTCGGACCGGTGCCAGCCGTTGATCAGCCAGCGTTCCTGGGTGTCGCCGGTCAGGGTGCGGCTCGGGTCCTCGGACTCGGGGCCGGGGAACTGCCAGCCGTCGCCGTAGGCCTGGTTGGAGCGGTACTGGCGGGTGTCGAGCACGTCGAACTGGGCGAGCCTGCCCCAGTGGAGGCGGCGGTAGAGCTTGAGGTCCGGGCCGTCGGGCAGTTGGGGCCGGCGCAGCGGCATGTTCTCCCAGTAGGCCCGGTAGGCGGCGGCGCGGCGGATGAGGAACTCCTCCGGCGGGACGCTGTTCTCGGGCGTCTCGTCGGCGTAGTTGTTCTCGGTCTCGTGGTCGTCCCAGGTGACGACGAACGGGTGCGCGGCGTGCGCGGCCCTGAGGTCGGGGTCCGACTTGTAGAGGGCGTACCGCAGGCGGTAGTCCTCCAGCGTCACCGTCTCCCGGTCGAAGAGGTCCGGCAGGGTGCCCGCGGGGTAGGCGCGGGATCCGCCGCTGGAGTTCACGGCGTACTCGTAGAGGTAGTCGCCGAGGTGGAAGACGACGTCCACGTCCTCCTGCGCCAGGTGCTTGTACGCGGTGTAGTACCCCTGGTCGTAGCGCTGGCAGGAGACCAGGCCGAAGGTGAGGTCCGAGACCCGGCTCCGCTGGGCGGGCGCGGTGCGGGTGCGGCCGGCCGGGCTGACGTACCGGCCCGCGCGGAAGCGGTAGTAGTAGACGTGGCCGGGCGCGAGGTGGTCGACCTCGACGTGCACGGTGTGGTGGAACTCGGGGTGCGCGGTGGCCCGGCCCCGTCTGACCACGCGGCGGAAGCGCTCGTCGAGCGCCAACTCCCAGGAGACGTCGACGCGTTTGGCGGGCAGCCCGCTGTCGGCCTGGTACGGCACGGGGGCCAGGCGCGTCCACAGCAGGACGGAGCCGGGCTGCGGGTCGCCGGAGGCGACGCCGAGGGTGAAGGGGTCGCCGGTGAGCTGCGCCGGGTCGAGTTCGGCGGCGCTCGCGGTGCCGGCGGACGGCAGGTTCACGGAGAAGGCGAGCGCGGCGGCGGCGCCGGTGACGGTCAGGAAGCGACGGCGGCCCAGGTGCCGGGCGGCGGCGCGGAGTTCGGGCGCGTGCGAGGGCGTGGTCCCGGGCCGGTTGTGGCCCTGGTGGTTCGCGGGTGTCATCCGTTCCTCCCCTTGCGGTGGTTGCAGGGGGCATTCGAATGGCCGGTGACGACCCTGGCTTGGCGCGGACATGGCGATCCCATGTCGGACGCATGAGTTCCGCATGTTCGGCCACGCGTACGCTGCCGACTCATGAACACCGTGAGAACCGCCGCCGAGGAGAACACCGGCGCGCAGAAGGTAGCCCTCGTGACGGGAGCCGGCTCCGGCATCGGCCGGGCGGTCGCCGTCGAACTGCTCGCGGCCGGCTGGTCGGTGGCCCTGGCGGGCCGGCGCCCGGAGAGGCTGGAGGAGACGGCGGCACGGGCACCGCAGGGCGCGACGGCGCTCCCGGTCCGCGCCGACGTGTCACGCCCCGAGGACGTCGAGGCCCTGTTCGCCGCCGTGCGCGACCGCTTCGGACGCCTGGACCTGCTGTTCAACAACGCCGGGACGTTCGGCCCGGGCGGGGTGCCGGTCGAGGAGCTGCCCTACGAGGCGTGGCGGCACGTGGTGGACACCAACCTCAACGGGGCGTTCCTGTGCGCGCAGGCGGCGTACCGGCAGATGAAGGAGCAGGACCCGCGGGGCGGCCGGATCATCAACAACGGCTCGATCTCGGCACACACCCCCCGCCCGCACTCGGTGGCGTACACGGCGACCAAGCACGCGCTGACCGGTCTGACCAAGTCACTGTCCCTGGACGGCAGGCCCTACGGCATCGCGGTCGGCCAGATCGACATCGGCAACGCGGCGACCGACATGACGGCCGGCATGCAGACGGGCGCGCTCCAGGCCAACGGGGAGACGGCACCCGAGCCCGTGATGGACGTCGCCGACGTGGCGCGCACGGTGCGGCACATGGCGGAGCTGCCGTTGGAGGCGAACGTGCAGTTCGCGACGGTCATGGCGACGGCGATGCCGTACGTGGGGCGCGGCTGAGGGGGGCGCGGGAAGCCGCCCCTCGATCCACACAATCGGAATATCGAAGTCCGCACTATTGCGGCCGGTGGCGGACTTATGCTCAACTCTCCTTCACAGGAGCTTCACACTTGGCGGCCAAGCCTCCCGTGCGGCTCCGCGAGCCATCCCGAGGGGGGAGGCGGCAGCCGTTCCGCGGCACCGGCTGGGGGGAATCCCGCGTGAGAGCGCGGAGACGCGCCGGTTGGGGGGGCGGAACGGCTGCCGTGTCTTACTGCTGTCGCCCCTGCGCCTCCTCCCCTCACGCCTGCCCGGTCTCGAACCGCGCGATCCGGCCGTCGCCGTCCACGGTGAAGTTCCACCGGGTACGCATCTCGCCCCAGGTGTCGTTGCGGTAGCGGGCGATGAGGGCACGGCCGCCGTTCGACTCGTTGTCGACCTCCAGGTGCCCGTTGGAGGAGAAGATCTCCTGGTCGATCCACTGGGCGAGGTCCCGGTCGTCCCCGTCGTCGGCCATGGTGGCGTCCGGCGCGAGCGTGGCCAGGAAGGCGTCACGGTCGTGCGCGTTCACGGCGGCGACGAAGGCGCGGACGGCCGGGTCGCTCAGTCGCGTGGTCTGAATCGTCATGCCGGCCAGAGTCACACCGCCCGCGACCCCTCGCCACCCGACCGCGGGCTCCTCGCCACCCGACCGCGGGCGCCTCGCCCTGACGCCCTTCACTCCAATGGCGCCCGCGAGGGGCCCGCGCGGCACCGGCGGGCGACGGTGGTGAGTGGTGTGATCAGCCGCCGTCCGCGAGGGAGTCGACGTGAACTGTTATGACCGGCGTGATCTGGGCCTGCTGCTGCTCCGGCTCGGCACCGGCGGTGTCCTGGCCGCACACGGCGCGCAGAAACTGCTCGGCTGGTTCGGCGGTGGCGGCATCGAGGGGACCGGTCAGGCCATGGAGGCCATGGGCTACGCGCCCGGCCGGGCCAGTGCCACCGCGGCGGGCCTCGCCGAGGCGGGCGGCGGGGCATTGCTGGCGCTGGGCCTCGCCACCCCGGCAGCGGGCGCCGCCGCGGCCGGCGCGATGGCGGGCGCAGCCGCGGTCCACGCCCCCAACGGCTTCTTCGCCCAAGCCGGCGGCTACGAGTACGCGGTGTCCCTCGGCCTGACGGCGGCGGGCCTCGCGGTCTCGGGCCCGGGCCGCCTCTCCCTCGACCACGCCCTCGGTCACGCCGTCAACCGGAACTGGATGGTCCCGGCCGCACTGGCGGTGACCGCGGCGGCCACGGCGGTGGTGGTCGGGGCGCGGAACAAGCGGGTGCGGAAGGCGGCGGAGGGGCAGCAGGAGCCCCTGTTCGACTGACGTACCGCCCGCCCTCCCTCCCGTGGCAGGCTGCCCGCCATGAGCGACGACGACCACGGCACCGCCCCCGCCACCCGCACCGACCTGTGGAACACCATCGACGCCCTGTGGAAGTGGCTGGAGGCGGACCAGCCCGTCGGCGGCAGGGAGGGCCTGCTGCTGCGGATGCTGAAGTTGTCCGAGGAGGTCGGCGAGGTCGCCGAGGCGGTGATCGGCGCGACCGGCCAGAACCCGCGCAAGGGAGTCACCCACACGTGGGACGACGTCGAGGCGGAGCTGTGCGACGTCGTGATCACGGCCATGGTGGCACTGCGCACGCTGACGCCCGAGGCGCGGGAGGTGTTCGAGCGGCATCTGGCGCGGGTGGCGGGCCGGTCGCTGCCGCCCGGTACGTGAGGGTGCCGGGCCCGGGAGCGCGCCCCGGACCCGGACACACGCGGCGCCGGTCAGCCCGTCCGGCAGGAGACCGTCGGCCAGGTCCAGTTGCCGTTGGCCTGGATGGTGGCGCCCCAGTTGTTGCCGCTGCCGTTGGACTTGGCGGTCAGCACCTGGGCACTGGGGTAACTGGCGTTGACGTTCCAGGTCGACATGACCCGGGCCGGGGACGGCACGTTCATCGTCACGGTCCAGTCATCGGACCCGCTCACCGAGACGTTGAGGTTGTACCGGTCCCCCCACCGCTGCCCGGCGGACAAGGTCGCGGTACAACCACCTCCGCCACCACCTCCGCCGCCCCCGTCGGGGGCCACGGCACGCCCGGTCTGCGGCGAGATCATGCCGGAGCACAGGCCCTTGCCCGCCAGGGTCTGCGCGATGCGCGGGATCGCCGCGAGGGTGTTGGCGGGCCAGTCGTGCATGAGGATGACCTGGCCGTCGCCCAGCCGGGAGACGGCCTGCACGATCGCGTCGGTACTGGCGTTGTTCCAGTCCTGCGAGTCGACGTCCCAGATCACCTCGGTCAGCCCGTACTTGGCCTCGACCGCACGCAGCGTGGCGTTGGTCTCGCCGTACGGCGGGCGGAAGAGCTTCGGCGTGCCACCGCCCGCGTTCGCGATGGCCTGCTGCGTCCGGGAGATCTCCGAATCCATCTGCGCCTGATTCAGCTGGGTCATGTGCGGATGGGTGTAGCTGTGGTTGGCGACCCACATGCCGGCGTCGACCTGGGCCCGGACCAGGGACGGGTTCTGGGCCGCGTACTGGCCCTGGTTGAACATCGTGGCCCGCAGCCCGTTCTGCCTGAGCGCGTCGAGCAGCGCCCGGGTGTTGCCGGACGGGCCGTCGTCGAAGGTGAGCCCGACGTAGCCGTTGCAGGCGGCGGCCCGGGCGGGGGCGGCGTCGGCGGCGACGGTGCCGGCGGCGGCCAGCGCGGCGACGGAGACGGCGGTGACCAGGGACCGCAGGGACGGACGGGATCTCGTTCTCATGGGAGCGGCTCCTCCTCTCTCCTCCGTGTCTCGGTCAGCCCGCGCTGCACGAGACCGACGGCCAGGTCCAGTTGCCGTTGGCCTGGATCGTGGCGCCCCAGTTGTTCCCGTTGCCGTTGGGACGGGCGGTGAGCACCTGCGCACTGGGGTACGTGGCGTTGGCGTTCCAGGTCGACATGACCTTGGCCGGGGACGGCACGTTCATCGTCACGGTCCAGTCGCTGGACCCGCTGACGGACACGTTGAGGTTGTACCGGTCCCCCCACTTCTCCCCGGCGGACAGCGTCGCGGTGCACCCACCGCCGCCACCGCCACCGCCGCCACCGCCACCGCTGGTCCCCCCGACCGTGATGTTGGAGCTGCCGCTGCTCTGGTAGCCCTCGGTGGCCATGATCATGTAGTAGCTGAAGCTGCCCAGCGGCATCCCGGCCCGCGACCAGGCGTCGAAGTGGTTGCCGGTGGTGATGGTGCCACCGGTCCGCTTGGACTGACGCACGCTCCAGTACTGGTCGAAGGTGCGGGTCCCTTCGACGGAGGGCGCGTTGTAACGCGTCGTCTTGTAGATGTCGTAGGTGCCGCCGTCGGTGGTCACGGTGCCCTTGAACTCGCCCGTGGGCCGGTAGGTGCCCCAGTTGTCGACGATGTAGTACTCGACGAGCGGGTTCGACGTCCATCCGTAGAGGGCCAGGTACGCGTTGCCTGACGGATTGAAGGTGCCCGAGTACTGCACGGTCCGGCGTCCGCCGTTGCTCCAGCCCTTGCCGGCGACGAAGTTGCCGGTGTTGCGCCAGGAGGTGCTGTACTGGCCGCCGGAGCCCATGTCCATGGAGACGGTGCCCTGGCTGTCGGTCCAGAACGAGTAGTAGTAGCCGTTGTTGGTGCCCTCCTGGTTGGTCGTGACGACCGTGCCGGCGTGGGCGGTGCCCGGCAGCATCATGGCGGCGAGGGCGGCCAGCGCGACGGCCCAGGCGCTCCTGACGAGCAGCGTGAGGGGGCCGCTTCTGCGGCGCCCCGGTTGTACGAGCAGGTTCATGGGGGGTGCTTCCTCTCCTGGAGTCCTGCACGGTTCGAACAACGGCGCCAGTGTTGGCCTGCACCCGTCAAGCGTCAACAGTTTCGGTAAATGTTTCGAAAGCTTCGCCCACCCCTCGCCGTCCGCACGTCCGCTCAATCCACTGCTCAGCCGCAGTTCAACGACCGTGAAGCCCGCCCTGCGGAACGAGGGAAGACTCGTGGACCAGAAATGCCCACTCACTCAACCGAAAGTTTCGACCATCCACCCTCTGGACAACTGCGGGAAGAGGCTCGGATCCTCGGGACGGGCGGAGCACGACACGGCCGCGCACACGCACGCCCTTCACCCAACGAAAGGTGTCGCACGTGAAGTTCAGCTACGCCATGCTCCCCGACTACCCCCTGGCCGAGTCCCTGGAGTCCATCCGGCTCGCCGACGAACTCGGCTTCCACGCCTGCTACGCCGCCGACGAGACCTGGCACAAGGACCTCTGGCTCCTCTTCGCCGCGGCGGCGGGCCGCACCAGCCGCATCCGCCTGGGCCCGAGCGTCTCCCCGGTGACCCTGCGCGAGCCCACCCTGATCGCCCAGGCCCTCGCCACCCTCGACGAACTCTCCGGCGGACGCGCCGAAGGCGTCCTGTCCAGCGGCAACTTCGGCCTGCTCGCCCAGTACCGCATCGACTGGGCCCGCACCAGGCCGCTCTCCCGCGTCAAGGAGGCCCTGCACGTGATGCGCACGTTCCTCGACGAGGGCGCCATCACGCACGACGGCGAGTTCTTCTCCTACGACGGCCTGTTCACGTTCGCCCGGCCCGTGCAGGACCGGCTGCCGCTGAAGCTCGGCGCGATGCGCGGGCCGACGTCCTTCGAGGCGGCCGGTGAGTTGTCCGACGGCTGCCACCACGCCCTGAGCTACACCCGCGAGGCCTACGACTACGCGGTGCGGCACATCCGGGCGGGCGCCGAGCGTGCGGGCAAGGACTGGCGGTCGCTGGACATCGGGGCGTGGGTGGTCTTCGCGACCGGCCCCGACTCGGCGGTCGCCAAGGAGGCGGCACGCAGCATGGTCGGCATCTACGCCTCCTCGATGCCGGAGGAGCAACTGCTCCGCAACGGCGTGGACCCGGCCGAGCTGAAGCCGGTCATCGACGCGATCGGCGCCGGCGACCTGGCCCGCGGCATCGAACTGACCACCCCGGACATCGCCGACCGCCTCTCGGTCGCGGGCACGCCCGAGGAGTGCCGGGAGAAGATCGAACGGGACATCGCCCCCAGCGGCGTGAACCACATGATCTGCGCGATCACCGACCGCACCCTGGTGAAGGCGTTCACGGGCCGCGACCTGCCGGAGGCGGCGGACGTGGACACGCAGCTGCGGCTGATCGCGGAGCGGGTGATGCCGGGGGTCGGGTGAGGTGACGGCGGCCGGGCGTCAGGGCCCGACGCCGATGACGCGTACGGGCTGCCTCTGCCGGATCTCGGGCTCGGTCGTCGCGATCACTGCCCCGCTCGGCCGCTCCGCCGTCGGCTCGGCGGCGTGGCGCGTGTGGGCCGCGGTGGCGGCGGAGTCGACCGGGGCACCCGCCGTCTCGATACGCCCTGCGCACCGGACCGAGCCTGGCGGCCGCGCCGGCGAAACGTGATGCCGGTTCTGCGACGCCAGGACGGGCGGGCCTCCGCCCCTCGGGGTCGTGGCCGCTGCCGGCGGAAGCAGTACAAGCCGGCAGACGAGTCGGGCTGTACGCCGGGTTCTGTTCCGGCGGGTCCTCGCGGTCCCGCCGGCGACGGCCATCCATCTAGGACCGGCGTTGCCACCGGCCTCGTGCGGTCTACCCGCGGACTCGGGCGGGCAGCCCTCGATCGTCCGCGCAGAGCGCTTTTCACGGCGCCCCTCTTGACCTTGCTCCGGGTGGGGTTTACCTAGCTGCCCAGGTCGCCCTGGGCACTGGTGGTCTCTTACACCACCGTTTCACCCTTACCGGGGGCCGAAGCCTCCGGCGGTCTGCTTTCTGTGGCACTGTCCCGCGGGTCACCCCGGGTGGCCGTTAGCCATCACCCTGCCCTGTGGAGCCCGGACGTTCCTCGGGAAGTCCCGCAAGGGACTCCACGCGGCCGCCCGCCCGGCTCGTCTGCCGTGTCGACCATCGTACCCGGCGCGAGCGGGGCTCCGGCGCGGCGGCCGTGGCCAGTACCGAGCCGGTGAGGATCAGGGTGAAGGCGGTCAGGACGGTCGCGGTCAGGGGTTCGGCCAGGAAGAGGGCACCGGCCGCTACCGCGATCGCCGGGTTGACGTACGTGATCACCGAGGCGCGGATCGGGCCGGCCTCCTTGATCAGCTCCAGGAAGGCCACGAAGGCGACCGCGGTGCAGACGACGCCGAGGGCGGCCAGAGCGGCCAGGGCGCCGGTCGAGGGAAGGTCCGCCGGGCGGGTCACGACGGCCGCGGGGGCGTGGACGAGGGCCGCCAGGGCCAGGCAGGGCGTGATGAGGTGCAGCGTCGGGACGTCCTTGAGGTGGCGGTCGGCGATCAGGGGGGCCGTGGCGTAGCCGATGACCGTGACCAGGACCTCCGCCAGGGAGAGGGCGTCGCCGCCGGTCAGGTGGGGGACGGTGAGGACGCCGACGCCGCCTAGGCCGAGGGCCAGGCCCGTGAGGCGGCGGGCACCCAGCGACTCGGCTGCGTGGAAGAAGCGGGACAGCAGGACGCCGACGATCGGTACGCCCGCGATCAGCAGGCCCGCCGTGGAGCTGGAGAGGTGGCGTTCGGCGTCGGTCAGGGTGTACCAGGGGCCGATGATCTCGATGACCGCGAACGCGAGCATCGGTTTCCAGTGCTTCCGCACGTTCCGGGTCAGGCCCGGCCGGCGCAGCGCGAAGGGGAGCAGGAGCAGCGCGCCGAGGGCGCAGCGGGCGAACACCACCCCCGACGGGGACACCTCGTCCACCGCCACTTTGATCATGAGGTAGGGGATGCCCCAGACCACTCCCATCAGGGAGAACAGGAACCAGCCGCGTGCAGTCATGCGGTAAGTCTCCGCAGGGTCAGCGGGCGTGGTCTTGAACGCTGTTGCGGTACGCCGCCGGGGTCACCCCGAGGACCCGGCGGAACCAGCGGGTCAGGTGCGCCTGGTCGGCGAAGCCCACCAGTGCCGCCGCCTCGGCGGGGCGCAGGCCCGCGTCCAGGAGCCCCCGCGCCCTGGCCACCCGGTGCTGGGCGAGCCAGGCGTACGGCGGTATCCCCGTCGCCGTGCGGAAGGCGCGCAGGAGCTGGTAGCGGGACAGGCCGAGGTCGGTGGCGAGGGCCGCCAGGGACGGCGGGGCGAGGAGTTCGTCGGCGAGGCGGTCGCGTACGGCGCGGGCGACGCGGGCGGCGCCGGGGACCGTGTCGTCGGTCGCGCGGGCGGTGGAGTGGCGGCGGGCCAGCGCGGTGAGGAGCCAGGGGAGGCGGGACTCGGCCTCCAGCGGGTCGGGGCAGTGGGCCAGGTCCGTGTGCGCGGCGCGCAGGGCGGCGGCGAGTTCGGGGTCGTCGAGGACGGGTTCGCGGAAGTGCGGGAGGGCGGCGGGGGCGCGTGTGCCGTCGGCGAGGAGGCTCGGGGCCGCGTACAGGGCGCGGTAGGAGTAGCCGTCGGGGGCGGCCGGGCCGCCGGTGTGCACCTCGCCGGGTTCGAGGACGACGATGGATCCCGGTCCCGAGTGGATGTGTCCGCCCCGGTAGGCGATGACCTCCAGGCCGCCGACGGTGACGCCGACCGTGTACTCGTCGTGGGCGTGCGGGGCGTAGACGTGACGGTCGAAGCGGGCGGTGAGGAGATCGAGGGGCGGACCGGCCGTCCCCAGCCGGGCCCTGGTCCACCGTGCCTGTTCGCCGCGTGCGTCCACCGCTTCCCACCCCCCGGTCCAACTGGATCAGAGGAAGCCGGCGGTGTCCAGGTCGAGGGAGGAGGGAGCGGGGAGGGGGTGTCCGTGAGATCGGAAACCGCTCCCTCGATCGTGGCACAGGACCGGCGGCGCCGTCCGGAAGCGGGCCCGGCTTCCCGCTTGACCCTGCCGCAACGTCAACGTCTCTACTGGAGCCATGCGGATCGGAGAACTCGCCGACGTCGTCGGCGTCACCACGCGGACCGTGCGGCACTACCACCACCAGGGCCTGCTGCCCGAACCGGAACGGCTGGCCAACGGCTATCGGACGTACACCCTGCGGCACGTCGTCGTGCTGGCCCGGATCCGGCGGCTGACCGAGCTGGGGCTCGGGCTCGCGGAGGTGCGGGACGTGCTCGCGGACGAGGCCGGGAAGGATCTCACCGAGGTGCTGGAGGAACTGGACGCGGACCTCGCGCGGCAGGAGGAGGCGATCCGGGACCGCCGGGCGCGGCTGCGGGAGCTGCTGGCGGCGGAGGGCGGGCTGCCGGCCGAGGGGCCGGTCTCGCCGGAGCTGGCCGAGCTGTTCGCGGGGATGGGGGACGTCTCCGGCTCCCCCATGGCCGTACGGGACCGCGAGATGCTGGCGCTTCTGGAGAGCACGGTGGCGCCGGAGGACCGGGAGGGGCTGCTGAAGGCGCTGCGTGGCGCCCTGGGTTCACCGGAGGCGGTGGCACAGGCGCATCGGGCGTACGCGCTGCTCGACGAGCTGGCGGACGTCGGCGTCGATGATCCGCGGGTGGCGGAGGCGGCCCGGGTGCTCGCCGAGTGCCTGCCCGCCCAGATGCTGCCCGAGGAGGACGTCTCGCTCGACTCCGATCACAGCTTCCTGCGCGCCATGTACGCCGACTTCGCGCCGGGGCAGGCGGAGGCGATCCGGCTGGCCCTGGAGATCGTCGCGCGGGGGCGGCGGTCATGAGCGGCCCGCGCTACGTGCGGATTCCCTGGCTCATGGTCCGGCACGAGCTGCGGTTGCTGGCCAGTCTGTGGCTGTGGGCGCGCCGGCGGACCCACGGGACGGTGGGCGGCGGGACGGCCTTCGGGTACGTCCGGGGGCAGGGCGCGATGATGTTCGGGTTCGCGTTCGTGTGCGTGATCGAGACCGTGATGATGTCCGTGCTGCTGCGGAACTGGCCCACCGTGCACCACGTGGTGCTGGTCCTGGACGTGTACACCATCGTCGTCGTGATCGGGCTGCACGCCGCTTCCGTGGTCCGGCCGCACGTCCTGGACCCCGTCGGCGGCACGCTGCGGATCCGCCGGGCCGTCCACGTCGACCTGCGGATACCGCTGGAGCGGATCGCGTCCGTGCGCCGGGAGCTGCGGATGGCGCAGGAGCGGACGGAGGGTGAGCTGGATCTCGCCGTGGGGGCGCAGACCTCCGTCACCCTCGAACTCACCGAGCCCGTCACCCACGCCGCCTTCTTCGGGCGGCGGCACGAGGTACGTGTCGTGCGCTTCCACGCCGACGATCCCGGGGCGCTCGTACGGGCCGTCGACCAGGCACGGGAGGGCTACGCCGTACCCTGACCGAGGGCCAGACTCGATGTGAAGGAGTACGTGTGCTTGTCCTGCTGCCGCCGTCCGAGGGGAAGGCCGCGTCCGGCCGGGGCGCACCGCTGAAGCCGGAGTCGCTGTCGCTCCCCGGGTTGACCCCCGCCCGGGAGACCGTCCTCGGTGAGCTGGTCGAGCTGTGCGCCGGGGACGAGGAGAAGGCGCGCGAGGTACTCGGACTGAGCGAGGGGCTGCGCGGCGAGGTCGCCAAGAACGCCGAGCTGCGCACGGCCGGGGCGCGACCGGCCGGCGAGATCTACACGGGTGTGCTGTACGACGCCTTGGACCTGGCCTCGCTCGACGCGGCGGCGCGGAAGCGGGCCGCGCGTTCGCTGCTGGTGTTCTCCGGGCTGTGGGGCGCGGTGCGGGTGACCGACCGGATTCCCTCCTACCGGTGCTCGATGGGCGTGAAGCTGCCCGCGCTCGGTGCGCTGGGCGCCTACTGGCGGGCGCCGATGGCCGAGGTGCTGCCGGAGGCGGCCGGTGACGGGCTGGTGCTGGACCTGCGGTCGGCGGCGTACGCGACGGCCTGGAAGCCGAAGGGGGAGGTCGCCGGGCGGACGGCGACCGTGCGGGTGCTGCACGCGCCGACCCGGAAGGTGGTCAGCCACTTCAACAAGGCGACCAAGGGGCGCATCGTGCGGAGTCTGCTGACGTCCGGGAGTGCTCCGGCCGGGCCCGCCGAGCTGGTCGAGGCGCTGCGTGATCTCGGCTACGAGGTGGAGGCTCAGGCGCCCGTGAAGGCGGGGAAGCCGTGGGAGCTGGACGTGCTGGTGGCGGAGGTCCACTGAAGGACCGGAGCATGTGAAGGGACTGGAGCATGCGAAGGGACCGGCGCATTCGTTGCACATGACGCAACGCTCGTTGCGCCTTGTGCTCCCCGGCGGCACGATGAGCGCATGAGTTCACCGCTGCCCTCCTCTCCCGCCGCCTCCGTACTGGACCTCGCCCCGGTCGTCCCGGTCGTGGTCGTCGACGATCTCGCGGACGCGGTGCCGCTCGCCCGGGCGCTCGTCGCCGGTGGGCTGCCCGCGATCGAGGTGACGCTGCGGACGCCGGTCGCGCTCGACGCGATCCGGGTGATCGCCGCCGAGGTGCCGGGCGCGGTGGTCGGCGCGGGCACGGTCATCACGCCGGGACAGGTGGGGGAGGTCGTGGCGGCCGGGGCGCGGTTCCTGGTGAGCCCGGGGTGGACCGATGCGCTGCTGGAGGCGATGCGGGCGTCCGGGGTGCCGTTCCTGCCGGGGGTGTCGACCACGTCGGAGGTGGTGGCGCTGCTGGAGCGCGGGGTGCGGGAGATGAAGTTCTTCCCGGCCGAGGCCGCGGGCGGCACCGCCTACCTCAAGGCGCTCGCCGCCCCGCTGCCGCAGGCCCGCTTCTGCCCGACGGGTGGCATCGGGCCGGCTTCCGCACCGGACTACCTGGCGCTGCCCAACGTCGGCTGCGTCGGGGGCAGTTGGATGCTGCCCAAGGACGCGGTGGCCGGCCGGGACTGGGGGCGCGTCGAGGCGCTGGCCCGTGCGGCGGCCTCGCTCAGCGCAGGTGGGACGTGTCGTTGAACAGGCGGACGCTCGCGCCGCCGTCCGCGTAGTACGCCACCGCCGACAGCGACGCCGCCGACAGCTCCATGCGGAACAGCGACTCGGGCGGGGCGCCCAGGGCGAGGCGGACGAACGTCTTGATCGGCGTGACGTGGGAGACCAGCAGGACCGTGCGGCCCGCGTACGCCCTGACCAGCTTGTCCCGGGCCGCGGCGACACGGGCGCCGGTCGCCGCGAAGCTCTCGCCGCCGCCGGTCGGCTCCGCGTCCGGCGAGGACAGCCAGGCGGTCAGGTCGTCGGGGTGGCGCTCGCGCACCTCGCCGAAGGTCAGCCCCTCCCAGGCGCCGAAGTCGGTCTCCCGCAGCCCCTCCTCGACCGTCACCTCCAGGCCGAGGCGGGCGGCGACGATGCCGGCGGTCTCGCGGGTGCGGGCCAGGGGGGACGTGACGATCGCCTGGATCGTGCCGCGCCGGGCGAGGCTCGCGGCGACCTTCTCGGCCTGCTCGCGGCCGGCGGCCGACAGGGACGGGTCGCTGCCGCCGCTCCCGGAGAACCTCTTCTGCGGCGTCAGGGGCGTCTCCCCGTGCCGGAGCAGGACGAAGGTGGCGGGGGCACCCATGTCGGGGGGTCCCCAGCCGGGTGAGGCCACGGTCTTCGCGGCCCGGACGTCGGCGGCCGTGGCGGCTTCCGCGCCGGTGGGAGCGGTGGCGGTGCCGGCGGCTGCGGCGGTACTCGCGGCCGGCGCGGTGCTCGCGGCCGGCGCGGTGCTCGCGGCGGTGGGGTCGTCGGCGGTGGCTTCCCCGGAGCCCGCCGCAGTAGGTTCGACGACGGCTCCCCCGGCATCCGCCGCCTCGGGTTCGGCGGCGACTCCCTCAGCGCCCGCCGCGGTGAGCCCGCCGCCGGTACCGGCGGCATCCGCGGCGCCGGTGCGCGTCCGTGCGTCGGCGTCCCCCGCGCCAGGGGCACCGGCGGAGCGCCCGGCGTCCAGTTCCGCAGTCGACGCCGACGGCGACCACTGCTCGCCGCGCGCTCCCGCGTCCATCGCCTCGTTGGCCAGGCGGTCGGCGTGCTTGTTGCCGGCGCGCGGGATCCACTCGTACGTCACCCGCCCGGGCGGGAAGATCCGCGCCGCCTCGGCCGCCAGCGGCTTCATGTCGGGGTGCTTGATCTTCCAGCGGCCCGACATCTGCTCGACGACGAGCTTGGAGTCCATCCGGACGTGCACGGTCGCGTCCGGGTCCAGTTCCCGCGCCGCGCGCAGACCGGCCAGCAGGCCCCGGTACTCGGCCACGTTGTTCGTGACGACGCCCAGGTACTCGGCCGCCTCGACCAGGGTCTGCCCCGTCGCCGCGTCCAGCACCACCGCGCCGTAGCCCGCTGGCCCCGGGTTGCCCCGCGACCCGCCGTCGGCCTCGACCACGAACTCCCGCACGGGACCGGCACCCGCCTCCGTCACCGGAACTGCCACCGAACCGGCTCCCTACAGGCCCGAGTCCGCCGTACGCACCAGGATGCGGCGGCAGTTCTCGCAGCGTACGACCGTGTCGGGCGCCGCCGAGCGGATCTCGCTCAGCTCGGTGATCGCCAGCTCCTGGCGGCAGCCCTGGCAGCTGCGCTGGTACAGCTTGGCCGCGCCGACGCCGCCCTGCTGCTCGCGCAGCTTGTCGTAGAGCTTCAGCAGGTCGGCGGGGACGGAGGCCGCGATGACCTCGCGTTCCTTGGTCACCGAGGCCGCCTCGGCGTCCAGCTCCCCGACGGCCGTGTCCCGGCGCCCGGCGGCGTCGTCGAGCTTGCCCTGCACGGAACCGACCCGCTCGGTCAGCTCGGCGACCCGCTCCTGCGCGGACTCGCGGCGCTCCATCACCTCCAGGACGACGTCCTCGAGGTCGCCCTGCCGCTTGGCGAGGGAGGCGATCTCACGCTGGAGGTTCTCCAGGTCCTTCGGGGAGGTGACGGCGCCCGAGTCCAGGCGCTGCTGGTCGCGGGTGGCGCGCTGGCGCACCTGGTCCACGTCCTGCTCGGCCTTGGTCTGCTCGCGGGCGCAGTCGCTCTCCTCGGTCTGGGCGGCCACGAGCAGGTCGCGCAGCTGCGTGAGGTCCTTGGTCAGCGACTCGATCTCGGTGTGCTCGGGCAGGGACCTGCGCTTGTGCGCGAGCTGCTGGAGGCGGACGTCGAGGGCCTGGACGTCCAGGAGTCGGATCTGGTCGGCGGACTCGGCTTTCAGTTGGGGGCTCCCATTGCGTCGGAGGTCGGGGCGGACGCCGCGTGGGCCGTCCAGGGGTCGGTGACCGTCTTGGAGACGTGGACCCTCAGGTCCCATGCCTCACGGTCGGAGATCTCGTCGAGCTGGGCCGCGGCCAGCTCGCACCAGGGCCATTCGGTGGCCCAGTGCGCCGCGTCGAGCAGCGCGAGGGGACTGTGGGCGCGGGCCTCCGAGACCGGGTGGTGGCGCAGGTCCGCGGTGAGGAACGCGTCGACGCCGGCCGCCCGCACGTGGTCGAAGAGGCTGTCGCCGGAGCCGCCGCTGACGGCGACCGTGCGGACGACGGCCTCCGGGTCGCCGGCAACGCGGATGCCCTGCGCGGTGGCGGGCAGCCGCTCCGCGGCGCGGGCGGCGAGCTCGCGCACGGTCAGCGGATGCTCGAGCTCGCACACGCGGCCGAGGCCCCGACGCCCGTGCGGGTCGGCCGGGTCCGGCACCAGGGGTCGCACGACGCGCAGGTCGAGGGCGCCGGCCAGCGCGTCGGAGACGCCCGGGTCGGCGATGTCGGCGTTGGTGTGGGCGACGTGCAGTGCGACGTCGTTCTTGATGAGCGTGTGCACCACGCGGCCCTTGAAGGTGGAGGCCGCGACGGTCGTCGTCCCGCGCAGGTACAGCGGGTGGTGGGTGACGAGCAGGTCGGCGCCCAGCTTCACCGCCTCGTCGGCGATCTCCTGGACCGGGTCGACGGCGAACAGGACCCGGGAGACCTGCTGGTCGGGGACGCCCACGACGGTGCCGACCGCGTCCCAGGACTCGGCCCGCTCGGCGGGCCACAGGCTCTCCAGCGCGGCGATGACTTCTGACAGACGGGGCACGGGTGCAAGGCTACCTGCCTGTACTGCGCCGTCGTACCCGCAGCGGCTCCCCGGTCCCCGTCCGGCCGGGCACAGCACACACCCCGCACGCCCCTCAGGCGAATCGTTCCTGTGCCACACGTACGTGTGATGCGGGCTCTCGCCGGTCCCCGCCCGCGCGTACGAAAACTAGCTTCGTCGCTGGAGGTGACCGAACGATGACAGCCTGTGCTATCGAACCTTCGGCGGCGCCCGGGAACGACGGCCCGCCACCGGCGGGCTGCAGCATCACCGCCGAGGGCGCCTACGCCGCACGCCTCGCCCGTCGCGGGGACTGCTGGTACCCGGAGCGCTGGACCCTGGACGGTCCCGAGCCGTACGCGGTGCCGTTGCCCGGCAACCAGCCGGAGGAGCCCGGCACCGAGGTGCAGCCGATGGGCGACGGGCGGGTCCTGGTCCACCGCGTGGCGGCCGGACGGCACTTCTTCTCGCTGCTGTACCCGACCGGGCCGGGCACCGGCGAACTGCCGCTCGGCGCGGTCGAGTGCCCGGCGGACGCCACCGTGCTGCGGCTGCTGCCCCCGGCCCCGGGCGGGGAGCGTGCGTACGCCCTCGCCACCGGCCCCCGCTCGACGGTGCTGTGGCAGGTGGCGGGCGGCGCGTTCGGGCCCGAGCGGCTGGCCGAGATCCCCGGGCGCTGCTCGGGCGGGGTCTGGCTGGACCGCACGGGCCGGATACTGGCCGTGGACCGGGAGACGGGCGGGCGCACCAAGGCGGTCGTACTGGACCTGGAGCGGGACGGCGAGGTGTCGCCGCTGCTGCAGATCGCCGCGGACAGCGACGACCGGATACTGCTGGCCGACCCGGACAGCGGGCTGGTATTGATCCGCTCGGACGCGCCCTCGCCGGGGCAGGACCGGCTCGGCTGGGGGGTGCTGGGCAGCACGCTGCCGGTGCGCTTCCCGGAATGCCTGCGGCTGCCGGACTGCGTGGTGACGCCGTTCGCGATCCAGCCGGGTCAGGCGCTGACGCCGGAACGGTGCGCGGTGGCGTTGCGCGTGGACGGCGCGCTCGGCAGCTGGGTCGCGGTGTGGCGGCCCGACGAACGGCGGGTGCGTCACCTTCCGGCGCCCGCGGGGTGGCTGGCCGGCGCCGGGCTGTGGACCGCGGACGGGGAGCTGCGGCTGCCGTGCGCCACGCCGCAGTCGCCGTGCGGGGTGGCGCGGCTGCCCGCGCCACCGGACGCGGACGGCGCGCGGACGAGGGAGCGGGAGGCGGAGTCGTCGCCTCCTGCCGAGCCCCCCGCACCGGCGCCCGGGCCGTCACCCGCGCCCGGTGCGGAGGACCCGTCGGAGGGGGCGGAACCGGACGCCCCTGCTCCGTCCCCACCGCGCCCCGTACCGCTGCAACAGGCCCCGCTGGCACGGCTTGTAACGAAGTAGTGCCGGTTGGCGCGGCCGCCTGGATCCGGCCCTCGGGGTGCCGGTTAGACTCGCCCGGCTGTAGGAAAGATCATGTTGACGGGGTGAATTCCTTCCGATGAACGACGCCAGCACGACCCAGCCCACGCAGGCCGACGGCGCCGACGTATCCGAGACCGGGACCGGCCACGGCAGGCACCGGGGACCGGTGTCCAGCCAGGACGGTGCCCAGGTTCCGCGGGGCCGCCACCGCAAGCCGGCCGAGGAGTCCGAAGCGGCCGCCTGACGGCCGCGGGACACGTACAGCGAGCGGCTCCGGCCCGGTCCGTCACCTCCGACGGGCCGGGCCGGAGCCGTTCGCCGTCACGCACAACGCGTCAGAGCCGTTCGCCGTCACGCACACCGCGTCAGGGGGTCGGCGAGTACCGCACCACGGTGTCGGCGAGCACCACCGCGTCGCCCCGCTCGCGCACGCTCACGTCCGCCCGCACCGTCCCGCCCCCGTCCGGCGCCGCCGCCCGCCACATCCGCACCCGCAGCGTCTCCCCCGGGTACACGATCCCGGTGAACCGCGTCCGGTACTCCCGCACCCGGCTCACGTCGCCGTCCAGCAGCGTGTCCACGACCGACTTGAGGGTGGCTCCGTAGCTGCACAGCCCGTGCAGGACGGGCCGCTCGAAGCCGGCGCGCGCGGCGAACTCCGGGTCCGCGTGCAGGGGGTTCCAGTCACCGGAGAGCCGGTAGAGCAGGGCCTGGTCCTCGCGCACGGCTCGCTCGGCCACGTGGTCCGGCGCCCCGTCCGGCACCGGCCCCGGACGGCCGGACGGTCCCCGTTCACCGCCCCAGCCGCCCTCCCCGCGTACGAAGACCTCGGCCTCGTCGGTCCACAGCGGCCCGTCCGCGTCGGTGACGTCGGTGCGCAGGACGAGGACGGCCGCCGTGCCCTTGTCGTGCACGGCGACCACGCGTGAGGCCGCGCGCGCCCGGCCCCGCACGGGAACGGTCCGGTGCAGGCGCAGCCGCTGCCCGCCGTGCAGGACGCGGGCGAGGTCGACGTCGACGCCGGGCCCGGACAGGGCGCCGGTGACGCCGGGTGCGCCGCCGCCCGCGACCGTGGCGAAGCTGGGCAGCACGTGCAGCCGGGACTCGAGGGTGTAGCGCAGTTCGCCCGGGTCGGTGGCGGGCAGACCGGCGCCGATGCCGAGGTGGTAGAGCTGGACGTCCTTGTGGTCCCAGGCGATCTCCCGCACGCGCGGTGCGGCGGCGAGCGCCTCGGCTGCGTCGATGGGCATGGCTCTCCTGTCACCCCGTTCACGAGGACGATCACGGACTGCCCCGACCGTACGGGACGCCGTCGACCGTCTGACCGGCCGCCCCGCCTACGCCGCCCCCGTGTCCGTCCCCTTCTCCTCCCGCTTCCCCGCCGGCAGCCACGCCCACATCAGCACCGCCCCGGCGAGGAGCACCACCGTCGCCGTCCGGAACACCAGGGCGTATCCGTCCGTCAGCGCGGCCGGCCCCGCTTCCTCTCCCCCGGCCCGGGCCGCCGCGATCGTCGACATCACCGCGAGCCCCAGCGAACCCCCCATCGTCCGGGAGGTGTTGATCAGCCCGGAGACCAGCCCCGCGTCCCCGGCCGCCGCCCCGGAGATGGCCAGCGAGGCCAGCGGAGTCGCCGCCAGGCCCGCGCCCAGCATCATCAGCACCCCGGGGATCATGATCGCGGTGACGTACGCCCCGTCCGCGGTCATCGTCGACTGCCAGCCGAAGCCGGCCGCCGCCACCAGGGTGCCCAGCACGGCCACGTTCCGCGCCCCGATCCCCCGCATGAACCGCGGCGCGAGCTTCGACCCGAGGACCACCGCCAGCGAGCTGGGCACCAGGGCGAGACCGGCCTCCAGCGGGGAGTAGCCCAGCACGTTCTGCGCGTACAGGGTCATGAAGAACCACATCGAGAACATCGACGAGCCGGACACCAGCATCGCCACGTTCGCCGACGCCACCGACCGCAGCCGCAGCAGCCCCGGCGGCATCAGCGGCGCCGCCGTCCGCGCCTCGACGAGCAGGAACAGCCCGAGCAGCAGCAGCCCGGCGAGCAGCGGCACGAGCGTCGCCGTCGCCGCCCACCCCGCGGACTCGGTCTGCGAGATGCCGTAGGCCAGCGTGGCCAGACCGGCGGTCACCAGCAGCGCGCCCGGCAGGTCGAGGCGCCGCCGCTCACCGGCCCGGCTCTCGGTGAGCCAGAGCACGGCGCCGGCCAGCACCACCGCGCCCACCGGGACGTTGATCAGCAGCACCCAGCGCCACGACAGCCCGTCCACCAGGACGCCGCCCACCAGACCGCCCGCCGCGCCGCCGCCCGCGCCCACGGCGGTCCAGGTCGCGATCGCCCGCGCCCGCGCCGCGCCCTCCGGCACCGCCGCGGTCAGGATCGTCAGCGTCGACGGTGCCAGCACCGCCGCGCCCAGCCCCTGCACGGCCCGTGCGAGCAGCAGCTGCCAGCCCTCCTGCGCGAGCCCGCCGCCGAGCGAGGCGAGCGTGAACAGGCCGAGCCCGACCAGGAACATCCGCTTGCGTCCGTAGAGGTCGCCGGCCCGGCCGCCGAGCAGCATGAAGCCGGCGAAGGCGATGGCGTAGGCGTTGACCACCCATTGCAGGCCCTGCGCGCTCAGGCCGAGGTCGGCCCGCATCGACGGCAGGGCGACGTTGACGACGGACACGTCGAGGACGACCAGGAACTGTCCGGCGCAGGCGAGCGCGACGACCAGCCAGGTGGGAGGAGGGCTGCGGCGGGCGGATATCCGGGCGGTGGCAGAGGTGCCGGTGGCTTCGAGCATGGGTGTCATGGTCTCAACCCGAGTGCGCCCCTTGCATCGGTATTTGGTGCCCGTCCGGTCCTAGGACCGGAGTCCTGGGCGACCGGCCGGTGAACCGCGCGTAGGCGGGTTGCCAAGAGAAGGTCAAGAATTAGTTAGGGACTCGAAGCAACGGAATAGTTGCCCCGGCGCACGAGGTTCAGCTTGCACGCACCTTGACCACAGACGCAGACCCGATTCAGACGCATTCGCCGACTCCCGGCCTGGAGGCCCCACTCAATGTCCGTGTCCCCCACGACGACCGACGAACCCGCCCGGCGAGCGACCGGAGCCACCGTCCCGGTGCTCGCCTTCGCGGGCATCGTCGTCGCGGTGATGCAGACCCTGCTCGTCCCGGTCATCAAGGATCTGCCCCGACTCCTGGACACTTCGTCCAGCAACGCCACCTGGGTCCTGACCTCCACGCTCCTGTCCGGAGCCGTGGCCACGCCGATCATGGGCCGGCTCGGCGACCTGTTCGGCAAGCGCCGCATGCTGATCCTCAGCCTGTCGGTGATGGTGGTGGGCGCGCTGGTGAGCGCGTTCACCGACGCCCTGCTCCCGATGATCGTCGGCCGTACCCTCCAGGGCTTCGCGATGGGCGCGATACCCCTCGGCATCGGCTTGATGCGCGACATGCTGCCGCGCGAGCGGCTGGGCTCGGCGATGGCGCTGATGAGCTCCTCGATCGGCGTCGGCGGCGGTCTGGCGCTGCCCGCCGCCGCCCTGGTCGCGCAGCACACCGACTGGCACGCCCTGTTCTACGGCGCCGCCGGTCTCGGCGTCCTCGCCATCGCCCTGACCCTCCTCGTCGTGCCGGAGTCCCCGCTGCGCGCGAAGGGCTCCTTCGACCTGCCGGGCGCGCTCGGTCTGTCGGCCGGCCTGGTCCTCTTCCTCCTGCCGATCACCAAGGGCAGCGACTGGGGCTGGTCCTCGCCCACCACGCTCGGCCTGTTCGCCGCCGCCGCCGTGGTCCTGCTCCTGTGGGGCCTGATGGAGCTGCGCGTCGCCGCCCCGCTGGTCGACCTGCGCACCACGGCCCGCCGCGAGGTCCTGCTCACCAACCTGGCCTCGATCATGGTCGGGGTCTCCTTCTACGTCATCTCGCTCGTCCTGCCCCAGCTCCTCCAGCTGCCCTCGGAGACCGGTTACGGCCTCGGCCAGTCGATGGTCGTCGCGGGTCTGTGCGTGGCCCCGCTGGGCCTGACGATGATGTTCACCGCGCCGGTCTACGCCCGCCTGTCCGCCCGCTACGGCCCCCGCACCACCCTGATCATCGGCCTGCTGATCATCGCGGTCGGCTACGGCGGCGGCCTCGGCCTGATGAACGCCGCCTGGCAGACCGTCGTCACCTCGGTGCTGATCGGCGCCGGCATCGGCCTCGCCTACTCCTCCCTCCCCGCGCTGATCATCGGCGCGGTCCCGGCCTCGGAGACGGGCGCGGCCAACGGCCTCAACACCCTGATGCGGTCCATCGGTACGTCGGTGTCGAGCGCCGTCATCGGCATGGTGCTCGCCAACACGGCGAACGACGTGGGCGGCGTCGCCGTCCCCACCATGCACGGCTTCCGCGTCTCGTTCCTGATCGCCACCGCCGCGGTCGCCGTGGGCCTGGCCCTGGCCTTCTTCCTCCCCCGCCGCCGCCCGGAGTCCACCACGCAGCTGCGCGCGAGCAGCGAGGAGGACGCCAACCTGGCCCGCGCCGAGCAGGCGCTGGCCGGCGAGTTCCCGTCCGACGCGGCGCTGTCCGGCTTCCGCGGCCGGGTGCTGACCGCCGACGGCGTCCCCGTCGCCCGTGCCAAGGTCACGCTGATCGACCGGCACGGCCGCCAGGCAGGCGCGACGCTCTCCGCCGGTGACGGCAGCTACGCCCTCGCCGTCCCCGCCGAGGGCCCGTACGTCCTGGCCGCCCGTGCCGCGGGCCACGGCCCGCTCGCCCACTCGGCGACCCACACCGGTCACCGCCCGGTCGACCTGGACCTGTCCCTGCCGGGCGAGACGGTCTCCGCCTGACCCGCACCGCACGCACCCCACCGCACCGCCCACCCGCACCCCCTGCCGCAACACGCGGCGGGGGGTGCGGCAGCATGGGGCCGCACGCCGGACGTACCACCGAGAGGACCCGCATGCCCGCGGCAGCACCCACGCCGGAGATCATGGACGCCTTCGAGGCCGCGAAGGGGTTCATGCCCGCGCACGAGGGCCTCGCGCTGTACGCGGCGGCAGTGGAGGCCGGCGGGCTCGGGCTGCCGCTGCTGGAGGTCGGCACCTACTGCGGACGCTCCACCGTCCTGCTCGCCGACGCCGCCCGCCGGGCCGGTGTCACCGCGCTCACCGTCGACCACCACCGGGGCAGCGAGGAGCAGCAGCCGGGCTGGGAGTACCACGACCCGGAGACGGTCGACCCCGAACTGGGCGTGATGGACACCCTGCCCACCTTCCGCCGCACCCTCCACCGGGCCGGGCTGGAGGAGCACGTGGTCGCCCTGGTGGGCCGCTCGCCCCAGGTGGCGTCGGTCTGGAACTCACCCCTCGGCCTCGTGTTCATCGACGGCGGCCACACCGACGAGCACGCGGGCGCCGACTACGAGGGCTGGGCCCCGCACGTCGCCGACGGCGGCCTCCTGGTCATCCACGACGTCTTCCCGGACCCGGCCGACGAGTTCACCGGCCAGGCCCCGTACCGCGTCTACCTCAGGGCCCTCGCGTCCGGCGCGTTCACGGAGGTCTCCGTGACCGACTCGCTGCGCGTCCTGCGGCGAACGGGCACGGGGATCTGAGGGCGCGGTTAGAGTCGCTGACGTGTCGTACACAGGCCCGGACTTCGAACCACCCCAGCCCCGCCGCTCTCCGCTGCGCCGCCCGCTGACGGTGGCGATCGCCGCGCTCGTCCCCGGCGCGCTGCTCGGCTGGGGGGTGTACGCGGCGGTCGCCGGTCCGGACGACGGGGGCGGCGGCGGGGCGGACCGCGCGAGTGGTGCGCGAACGTCGGCGGCACCGTCCTCGGAGGGTCCGGCCTCCCCGAGCGCCGACCCCAAGGCGCCCACGGGCACCTCCCCTTCGCCTTCCACGAGGAAGCCGTCGCCCTCCGCCTCGAAGTCCGCGCCCGCCGGGGCGAACGGCCCCCTCGAGGGGAAGGTCGTCGTCATCGACCCCGGCCACAACCCGGGCAACTTCCGGCACGCGTCCGAGATCAACCGCAAGGTGAACGTCGGCACCCACTGGAAGGAGTGCGACACGACGGGCACCGCCACCGACGCGGGCTGGCCCGAGGCGAAGTTCACCCTGGACGTCGCCCACCGGCTGCGCACTCTCCTGGAGGAGCAGGGCGCGACCGTGAGACTGACGCAGGACGACGACCGTCCGTACGGCCCCTGCGTGGACGAACGGGCCCGGATCGGCAACGAGGCGAAGGCCGACGCCGCGGTCTCGATCCACGCCGACGGGTCGGGGGCCGGCAACCGAGGCTTCCACGTGATCCTTCCGGGCTCCGTGCACGACGGCGAGGCCGACACCCGGGCCATCGTCGCCCCCTCCGCCGAACTGGGTCAGCGCATCGCGGGCGGCTTCGTCCGCGTCACGGGCAGCGCGCCCTCCAACTACGTCGGCGGCGGCACCGGCCTGGTCACGCGCACGGACCTGGGCGGTCTCAATCTGTCAACGGTTCCCAAGGTGTTCATCGAGTGCGGCAACATGCGCGACGGCGAAGATGTGGCGCTGCTGACCAGCGGCGACTGGCGGCAGAAAGCGGCGCAAGGGATGTCTGAGGGAATCGTGAGTTTCCTGCGCGGGTAGCGATCAGCGCGCGGATCCCCGGGGACAGGCCCGACGCCTGGACGATAGTGTCATCCGTACGATGAGGGGCCACCCCCGCGCTTCACTCCGGACCCTGACGGCGACATGGTGACAGCGACGCCTCTACCGACGACGAGACGACCTACGAAGGACCTGAAGTGAATATCCGCTCCCTCACTCGAGGCGACGGCGTGGTGATCGGAGCAGCGGTGTTGCTGTTCATCGCGTCGTTCCTCGGCCTCTACTCCGTCGAAGACGCTCCCGACAGTCTCGAACTGCCCAACCTGTGGGGCAGCGGACCGGTCGTACTCAGCGTCGTCCTGGCGGGCATCATCGGCGCCGCGCTCATCGTGGTGGCCCGGGGGCTGCCGCAGCCCAGGAAGGTCGCCGGCCTCGACCTCGGCCAGTTCGGCATCGCGTTCACGATCTTCGCTGCCTGGAGCGCGCTGGGCAACGTCTTCGACCCGGCGAGCGGTGTCGACAACGTGGGCGGCGGCTCCGACGGCCCCGACCTCGGCACGGGCCTGATCCTCGCCCTCGTCGCCACCCTGATCATGGCCGTCGCGGCCGTCGCCACGCCGCTGGTCCCGGCCCTCAAGGGCTCCCTGATCCCCGCCGCCCGCCCGGCCGCGCCGCAGCCCTACGGCGGCCAGCCGCAGGGTGGTTACGGCTACCCGGGTGCGCAGCAGCAGCCGTACGGCGCCCAGCCGGGGCAGCCCGGACAGCCCGGTCAGTCCTTCGGTGGCGGCCAGCCGCAGCCGGGCCAGCCGCAGCCGCACGCCCCGCAGCAGGCCCAGGCCCCGCAGCAGGCGCAGCCGGCCGGGGACTTCTCGCCGTTCTGGTTCGCCGTGCCGGTGCCGCGTCCGCTGTTCGCGGAGGACGGCAACCCCACGCCGATCGCCGAACTCGCGCCGGGCACCTGGTACCTGGCGGTCGAGCAGCGCGGCGCCAATCTGGTCGCGCAGACGCAGGACGGCCGCCGGGGCGTGCTCCAGGACACCTCGGGCATCCAGCGCGGCTGACCGCGCCCGCCCAGCGTTTCGACGTCAACGGCCCCTCGCCCACCGGAGCTTCCGGGCGAGGGGCCGTCGCCGTTGGTTTCGGACGGACATCCGGGGTCAGACGGAAGGCATGTCCCCTCGAAGTCGCAGTGGCTCCAACTCCGCCGGAACGGCCGTCGCGGTGATCGCGGACATCATGGCCGTCATCCTCGGACTGTGGATCCTGATGTACCTGTTGGACGCGAACCGGGCCAACGACCTGGTGCGGTTCGTCCACGACGCCGCGAACTGGCTGGCCGGCTGGTCACGCGACCTGTTCACGTTCGACGAGGCCTGGGCCCGGGTGGTCGCGGGCTACGGACTGGCAGCGGTGGTCTACCTCTTCGTCGGACACGCCGTCGCCAACCGCCTGCACCGCCACTGAGCCGCGCCCGGCGACGCGTCGGTCAGACGCAGCAGTCCGGGTCCAGCCCCCTCGGCAGCCGGTCGCCGGAGAAGACCTGGCAGGTGGCCTCGTGCCCGCCCAGCGCGGCGACGGCGAGGAGCAGCGAGCCGGCCGTCCAGGTGGTGAGTTCGCGCGGCCATATGGCGTCGTCGTCGAAGACGTAGCCCGTCCAGTACAGGCCGCTGTCCGCGTCCCGCAGGTGCTGGATCGACTGGAGGATCTCCAGGGCGTGGTCGGACTCGCCGACCGCCCACAGGGCGAGGGCCAGTTCGGCCGACTCGCCGCCGGTCACCCACGGGTTGGGCACGACACAGCGCACGCCGAGGCCGGGGACCACGAAGCGGTCCCAGCTCTCCGCGATGCGGGACCTTGCCTCCGTGCCGGTCAGCGCGCCGCCCAGCACCGGGTAGTACCAGTCCATCGAGTAGCGGTCCTTGTCCAGGAACCGCTCCGGGTGGCGGCGGATCGCGTGCCTGAGCGCTCCGGTCGCCAACTCCCAGTCGGGCTGCGGCTCTTCACGCTGTTCGGCGATGGCGAGGGCGCAGCGCAGCGCGTGGTGGACGGAGGAGCTGCCGGTCAGCAGCGCCTCCGTGGCGCCGGTGCCGTCGTCGTCGCGCCGCCAGCCGATCTGTCCGCCGGGCTGCTGGAGGCGCAGCACGAACTCGACCGCCGCGTGGACGACGGGCCACATCCGGTCCAGGAAGGTGTCGTCGCCGGTGGCGAGGTAGTGGTGCCAGACGCCGACGGCGACGTAGGCGACGAAGTTGCTCTCGCGGCCCCGGTCGGTGACGTCGTCGTGGGCGCCGTCGGCGTAGGCGGCGTACCAGGAGCCGTCCGCGTTCTGGTGCCGGGCCAGCCACTCGTAGGCGCGCTCGGCGGCGTCGTGCTCACCGGCCGCGTCCAGGGCCATCGCCGCCTCGGTGTGGTCCCAGGGGTCGAGGTGGTGCCCGCGGAACCACGGGATCGCGCCGTCCTCGCGCTGTACGGCGAGGATGCCGCGGACGGTCGCGGCGGCCTCGGCCTCGGTGAGGACGCCGGGCAGGACGAGGTGTTCGGTGCGGGGCGTGCGCGAGGTCGTCACGCGGCGTCCACCGGCGGCAGGTGCGGCTTGGTGGCGTACGCCACGAAGCTCTTGCCGATCAGCGGGTTCAGCGCCTGCTCGGCGACGCGCGTCGCCAGCGGCTTCTTCATGATGTCCCAGACCAGCAGCTTGTGGTACGCCCGCACCGGCAGCGCCTTGTCGTTGTCGACGCCGAAGGCGCACTTCAGCCACCAGTACGGCGAGTGCAGCGCGTGCGCGTGGTGGGTGCCGTAGGGCTTGAGGCCGGCCTCGCGGATGCGGGCGAGGAGCTGGTCGGCCTTGTAGATGCGGATGTGCCCGCCCTCGACCTCGTGGTAGGCGTCGGACAGCGTCCAGCAGACCTTCTCGGGACCGTAGCGCGGGACGGTGATCGCGATGCGTCCGCCGGGCTTGAGGACGCGGACCATCTCGGCGAGGACGCCCTTGTCGTCGTGGATGTGCTCCATCACCTCGGAGATGATGACGACGTCGAAGGACTCGTCCGGGAAGGGCAGGGCCAGCGCGTCGCCCTCCATCGCGGTGGCGGTGGCGCCGGCCGGGGCCTCGCCGGCCTCCTCCATCGCGGCGAACCACTTGGCGACCTCGCGGATCTCGTCGGCGTTCTGGTCCAGGGCGACGACCCGGGCGCCGCGCCGGTAGCACTCGAAGGCGTGCCGGCCGGCGCCGCAGCCGAGGTCCAGGACGCGGTCGCCGGGGGCGAGCGGGAACCGGGAGAAGTCGACGGTCAGCACGTGGCCCTGCTTTCGGGGTAGACGCCGGTGTCACTGGTGGGGGTGGTGGCGGGGCCGGCCGTCGGGACGGTGGCCGAGGGGCCGATGGCTTCGCGGTAGCGGGCGGCCGTGCCCTGGGCGGCGCGGGCCCAGGTGAAGTGCCGCAGCACGCGCTCGCGTCCGGCCGCGCCGAGCCGGGCCCTCAGTTCCCGGTCGCCGAGCAGCCGGTTCAGTCCGGCGGCCAGCGCGCCCGCGTCGCCCGGCGGCACCGCGAGGCAGGTCTCCCCGTCGGGTCCGGCGACCTCCGGGACGGCCCCGCCGGTGGTGGCCAGCAGCGCCGTGCCGGTCGCCATGGCCTCGGCGGCGGGCAGCGAGAACCCTTCGTACAGGGAGGGCACGCACGCGACCTCGGCCGAACGCACCAGGTCGACGAGTTCCGCGTCGGAGATGCCCTTGACGAACTCGACGGCGCCCTCCAGGCCGTACCGCTCGATCGCCTGGGCCACGGGTCCCTCGGCGGGCCGTTTGCCGACGACGACGAGGTGGGCGGCGGGCTGCTCGGTGCGCACCTTCGCCAACGCCTCGACGAGGAAGACCAGGCCCTTGAGCGGCACGTCCGCGCTGGACGTGGTCACGATCCGGCCCGGCACCTTCGGCACCGACGGGTCGGGCGAGAAGAGGTCGGTGTCGGCGCCGATGTGGACGACGTGGATGCGGTCCCCGCGTACGCCGAGGTGGTCGACGATCTCCTGGCGCGAGGTGCCGGAGACGGTGAGCACGGAGGGCAGCCGGCGCGCCACCCGCTTCTGCATGCGGGTGAAGGCGTACCAGCGGCGCACGGAGTACCGCCGCTTCCAGCCCTCGGCGGCGTCCAGTTCGAGCTGCCGGTCGACGGTGATGGGGTGGTGGATGGTGGTGACGAGGGGGGCGCCCACGTCACCGAGCAGCCCGTAGCCGAGCGTCTGGTTGTCGTGGACGACGTCGAAGTCGCCGCGGCGGGCGCGCAGGTGGCGGCGGGCGCGCAGCGAGAAGGTCAGCGGCTCCGGGAAGCCGCCGGTCCACATGGTGCCGACCTCCAGCGCGTCGACCCAGTCCCGGTACTCGTCGCGCTTCGGGGTGCGGAAGGGGTCGGGCTGGCGGTAGAGGTCGAGGCTGGGCAGCTCGGTGAGGGAGAGCCGGTCCCCGAGGCCGTGGTCCGGGCCGTCGTCGAGCACCGGGTAGGGCTGTGCGCCGATCACCTCGACCCGGTGGCCGAGGCGGACCAGTTCGCGTGAGAGGTGGCGGACGTAGACGCCCTGGCCGCCGCAGAACGGGTTCCCCTTGTACGTGAGGAGCGCGATGCGGAGCGGTCGCAAGCCGTCGGCGGCGGGCTCCGGACGGGGACCCGTCCGACTGGCCTCAGCGGTCACCCTGGGCCCCCTTCTCACTGCGCTGTCCCGCGACACTATGCCGGGACGTTAATCTAGAACAAGTTTCAGACTTGATCGTTCAGAGGCTCCGAATCTACCGGCAGGTAGGGGCGCTGTGACGAGTGGATCAGGTGATTCACGCCACGGCGCGCCCCCGGCGCCGGAGACCGCGCCGGACACGGCGCCGGGCCTGACGGCGGGGAGAAGGTGACCGAGGTGGACAACCCGGAAGCGGCCGCGCCCGGCCCCGCGAACCGCTCCCCCGCCCCGCCCCTCACCGAGCGGCAGCGGGCGCGCCGCCGCCGGATCCTGCACGCGACCGCCCGGCTCGCCTGCCGGGGCGGCTTCGAGGCGGTGCAGATGCGCGAGGTCGCGGAGTCCTCCGAGGTCGCCCTCGGCACGCTGTACCGCTACTTCCCGTCCAAGGTCCACCTGCTGGTCGCGACCATGCAGGACCAGTTGGAGCAGTTGCACGGGACGCTGCGCAGGAGCCCGCCGGCCGGCGAGACGGCCGCGGACCGGGTGGCGCAGACCCTGATGCGGGCCTTCGGCGCCCTGCAGCGCGAACCCCGGCTGGCCGAGGCGATGGCCCGCGCCCTGACCTTCGCCGACCGCAGCGTCTCCCCCGAGGTCGACCAGGTGTCCCGCCGGACCACGGCGATCATCCTGGACGCCATGGGCGGCCTGGACCGTCCCACCGCCGAGCAGCTCTCGGCGGTCCGCGTCATCGAGCACACCTGGCACTCGACGCTGATCGCCTGGCTGTCCGGACGCGCGTCGATCGCCCAGGTGGGGGCGGACATCGAGACGGCGTGCCGGCTGCTCGACGTGACGGGGGCCGGGGAGCCCCGTGTGACGGGGGCGGAGGAGCGTGAGCGAGCGCACGGGTCCGGTCCGGTTGCCTCCGGGTAAAGTGGCGGCGTCGTCATCACACCCGTACGGGGGGAAGCCGGTGCAATTCCGGCGCTGACCCGCAACCGTGAGCCGCCCGCCGAGGCCGTCGAGGCCGCCTTCCGGGGACGGTGAGCCGGACTGCCCCGCGCGGACGTGACCGGCTCACGTGCCCGGCGCCCGCCGTGCACGGGCACCGTCGAGGCATACGGGGCCGAGCCGCCGGGGGTGCCCCGTGCTGTCCGGCCCCGCACAGGGAAAGGCACCCGCCGCTCATGAACGTCCGCCGTCGCAGCAGCGCCGCGGCTCTGGCCGCCATAGCCGTGATCGGCGTCGCCGCGCCCGCGGTCGCCGCCGATCCGTCACCGTCCACGTCGGCGTCCGCGCCGTCGAGTCCGTCCGGGCTGTACGGGTCGGCCGACCCGCAGTTCGACGGCGTGTGGCGCCAGTCCCTCGCGCTGCTCGCGCAGGACACGGCGGGCGTCGTCCCGTCGTCCCAGGCCGTGAAGTGGCTCACGGACCAGCAGTGCGACAACGGCGCCTTCGCCCCCTTCCGCGCCGACCCGGCCAAGGCCTGCGACGCCAAGACCATGGTCGACACCAACAGCACGGCCGCCGCCGTCCAGGCGCTGTGGGCCGTGGGCGGCCACGGTGACGTCGTCGAGTCCGCCCTGGCCTGGCTGAAGTCCGTGCAGAACGAGGACGGCGGCTGGGGCTACACCCCCGGCGGGCCCAGCGAGGCCAACTCCACCTCCGTCGTCATCGGCGCCCTGACCGCCACGGAGACCGACCCGGAGAAGGTCAGGAAGGCCGGCAAGTCCCCGTACGACGCGCTGCTCGCCTCCGCCCTGCCCTGCGCCGAGGACGCCGGCGCCTTCGGGTACCCGGACCAGGACGGCAAGCTGCTCGCCAACGCGGACGCCACGGCCGCCGGCGTCCTCGGCGCGCTCGGCAAGGGCCTGGTCACCGAGGCCGCCGAGAAGGCCGGCGGCGCCGGCTGCACCGACGCGGACGAGCCCACCCGCGAGCAGGCCGCCGCGAACGGTGCCGCCTACCTCGCCGACACCCTCGCGAAGGACGGCCACCTCAAGTCGGCCCTCGGCGGCTCCACCGAGCAGCCGGACTACGGCAACACCGCCGACGCGGTCGTGGCGCTCGCCGCGCAGGGCGGCGCGGACAAGGCGGCGAAGCCGCTGGCCTGGCTGGAGAAGAACGCCGCGAAGTGGGCCGAGCAGAGCGGCCCGGCCGCCTACGCCCAGCTGATCCTCGCCGCGCACGCCACGGGCACCGACCCGCGCGCCTTCGGCGGCACTGACCTGGTGGAGAAGCTGAACGCGACGGGGCCGGCTCCGCAGGGGGCGGCGGCGAAGGACACCGCCGCCACGAGCGACAAGGCCGCGGACGAGGACGAGAAGAAGGACGACTCCGGCTTCGGCGTCTGGTGGTTCGTCGGTGTCTGCCTGGTCTTCGGCATCGGCATCGGCTTCCTGCTCAGCGGCCGCAGCAAGAAGCAGCAGCCGTGACCCGCCGCGCCGTCCTCCTCTTCCTGGCCGCGTTCCTGCTGATCGGGAGCGCGGGCCAGGCGCAGGCCGCCGGTTACCGCTACTGGTCCTTCTGGGACCGCGACGGCGACAAGTGGGTCTACGCCACGCAGGGCCCGTCCCTCGCCCGCCCCTCCGACGGCGACGTCCAGGGCTTCCGCTTCGCGGTGAGCGTGAACTCCGGCGACGCGGCCCGGCCCCGCGGCACGGCGGACTTCACGTCGATCTGCGCCCAGACACCGGCCGAGGACGGCACCAAGCGCGTCGCCCTGGTCCTCGACTTCGGTACGGCCTCCGACGCCCCCTCGGGCGAGACCCCGCCGGCCCCGCGCACGGCCTGCGCCCGGGTCTCCCCCGACGCGACGACGGCCGACGCCCTGGCCGCCGCTGCGGGCTCGCTCAGGTACGACAACAGCGCCCTGCTGTGCGCGATCGCGGGGTATCCGAAGTCGGGGTGCGGGGAGCAGGTGTCGGCGGACAAGGAGCCGACGCCCGCCGAGCCGTCGGGCCGGAAGGCCGCGGAGGACGAATCCGACGGCCCATCGGTCGGCCTCTACGCGGGCGTCGCGATCGTGGCGGTCCTGGCCGGAGCGGCGACCTGGCAGGCGAGGCGGCGCAGGAATGCCCCGTAACGGGCAGCCCGCTCAGTCCGCGGGCCGCGGCGCCGCACCAGCGCCGCGGCCCGCGGGCGGTCGTACCGCCGGACCGTCGGCGGCCAGGCCCTCGGTCGGCAGGCCGTCGGGCGCCGGCCCCCGACGCCCTGTCACGACCTCCCTCCACCCCGGCGCCTGGTGGCTCTGGGCGCTCGCCCTCGGCACCGCCGCCACCCGCACCACCAACCCCCTCCTCCTCGCCCTCCTCATCGCTGTCTCCGCCTACGTCGTGGTCACCCGCCGCCCCCACGCGCCGTGGTCCCGCTCCTACGGCGCCTTCGTCAAGCTCGCCCTCGCCGTCCTCCTCATCCGCCTCCTCTTCACCACGGTCCTCGGCTCCCCCATTCCCGGCACCCACACCCTCGTCACGCTCCCCGAAGTCCCCCTCCCCGACTGGGCCCAGGGCATCCGCCTCGGCGGCCGGGTCACCGCCGAGGGCCTCACCTTCGCCCTGTACGACGCGATGAAGCTGGCCACCCTCCTCATCTGCGTCGGCGCCGCGAACGCCCTCGCCAACCCCTCCCGCCTCCTCAAGTCCCTCCCCGGCGCCCTGTACGAGATGGGCGTGGCCGTCGTCGTCGCCCTCACCTTCGCCCCGAACCTCATCGCCGACGTCCAGCGGCTGCGCGCCGCCCGCCGCCTCAGGGGCCGTCCGGACAGGGGCGTACGCGGCCTGCTCCAGGTCGGGCTCCCGGTGCTGGAGGGCGCCCTGGAGCGCTCCGTCGCCCTCGCCGCCGCGATGGACGCCCGCGGCTACGGCCGTACCGCCGACGTCCCGGCCGCCGTACGCCGCACCACCGCCGCGCTCACCCTCGCGGGCCTGCTCGGCGTCTGCGCCGGGACGTACGGGCTGCTGACCGCCGCGGGCGGCACGTACGGCGTCCCCGTCCTCGTGGCGGGGGTCGCCGCCGCCCTCGGGGGCCTGTGGCTCGGTGGCCGCCGGACCGTGCGCACCCGCTACCGCCCGGACCGCTGGGACGCCCGCGCCTGGCTGGTCACCGCGTCCGGCGCCGCCGTCGCGGCCCTGCTGTTCCTCGCCGCCGCCCGCGACCCGGCGGCGCTGCACCCGGGCGTGGTCCCGCTGGTCGCGCCGTCCCTCCCCCTGTGGCCGGCGGCGGCCGTACTGATCGGCCTGCTCCCCGCGTTCGTCACCCCCGCGCCCGAGACAGCTGTGAAGGAGCCGTCGTGATCCGCTTCGAGGACGTGTCGGTCACGTACGACGGTGCGACCGGACCCACCGTCCGGGGCGTCGACTTCGAGGTCCCGGAAGGCGAACTGGTCCTGCTCGCAGGCCCCTCGGGGGTCGGCAAGTCCACCGTCCTCGGCGCGGTCAGCGGCCTCGTCCCGCACTTCACCGGCGGCACGCTGAGCGGCCGGGTCACGGTCGCCGGCCGCGACACCCGCACCCACAAGCCGCGCGAACTCGCCGACGTCGTCGGCACGGTCGGCCAGGACCCGCTGTCCCACTTCGTGACGGACACCGTCGAGGACGAACTCGCCTACGGCATGGAGTCCCTGGGCCTGCCGCCGGACGTGATGCGCCGCCGCGTCGAGGAGACCCTGGACCTGCTGGGCCTCTCCGACCTGCGGTCCCGCCCCATCGCCACGCTCTCCGGCGGCCAGCAGCAGCGGGTCGCCATCGGCTCGGTCCTCACCCCGCACCCTCAGGTGCTGGTCCTGGACGAGCCGACCTCCGCCCTGGACCCGGCGGCGGCGGAAGAGGTCCTGGCGGTCCTCCAGCGCCTGGTCCACGACCTCGGTACGACGGTCCTGATGGCCGAGCACCGCCTGGAGCGGGTCATCCAGTACGCCGACCAGGTCGTCCTGCTCCCGGCCCCGGGAGAGCCCCCGCTGCTGGGTCCCCCGGCGGAGGTGATGGCCGTGTCCCCGGTGTACCCCCCGGTGGTGGACCTGGGCAGGCTGGCGGGCTGGTCCCCGCTGCCCCTGACGATCCGGGACGCCCGCCGCCGTGCGGCCCCGCTGCGGGACCGGCTGGCCGACCGGGAGATCCCGGACCGCACCCCACCGGCCGCACCGGCCGCCTCGCTCCCGGCACCCCCCGCGCTCCGCCCCGCCCCCTCCCGCCGGTGGCGGCGCGGAAAGCGGGTGGAAACGTCCGCCGCCTCCACGCCGTACGCCGCCGAGGTCCGTGCCCTCGCCGTCCGCCGCGACCGCGTCCAGGCGCTGCGCCACGTCGACCTGACCGTCTCCCCCGGCGAGACGGTCGCCCTGATGGGCCGCAACGGCGCCGGGAAGTCGACCCTCCTCTCCGCGCTAGTCGGCCTCGTCGAACCGTCCTCCGGTTCCGTCCGGACCGGTGACGCGGTACCGCACCGCACGGCCCCCCGCGACCTCGTACGCCGGGTCGGCCTGGTCCCGCAGGAGCCGCGCGACCTGCTGTACGCCGACACGGTCGCCGCCGAGTGCCAGGCCGCCGACCGGGACGCGGAGGCGGCCCCCGGCACCTGCCGCGCCCTGCTCACCGAACTGCTCCCGGGAGTCACCGACGACACCCACCCCCGCGACCTCTCCGAGGGCCAGCGCCTCACCCTCGCCCTCTCCGTCGTCCTGACCGCCCGCCCTCCGCTCCTCCTCCTGGACGAGCCGACGCGCGGCCTGGACTACGCGGCGAAGGCCCGGCTGGCCGGCATCCTGCGCTCGCTGGCCGCCGAGGGCCACGCGATCGTACTGGCCACGCACGACGTGGAGCTGACCGCCGAGCTGGCCCACCGCGTGGTGCTGCTCGCGGAGGGCGAGGTGATCGCCGACGGCCCGGCGGCGGACGTGGTGGTGGCCTCGCCGTCCTTCGCGCCGCAGGTGGCGAAGGTGCTGGCGCCTCGGAAGTGGCTCACGGTCGCGCAGGTACGGGAGGCGTTGGCATGAAGGTGCCGTCCTCACCGCGCGACCGCCAGGCCCGCGCGGTCCGCCTCGGCCCGCGCTCCGTCGCCGCGCTCGTGCTGGTCAGCGCGGTCGGTGTGGCGGGCTTCGGCTGGCCGTTCCTGGCCCCGCCGGACGCCTCCCTGAACGCCCACGCGCAGGACGCGCCGTGGCTGTTCGCGGGCCTGCTGGTGCTGCTGGTGGCCGTGGTGGCGGCGACGATCTCGGAGTCGGGCCTCGGCCCCAAGGCGGTGGCGATGCTGGGCGTCCTGGCGGCGGCCGGCGCGGCACTGCGCCCGATCGGCGCGGGGACGGCCGGCCTGGAGCCGATGTTCTTCCTGATGGTCCTCAGCGGCCGGGTGCTGGGCCCCGGCTTCGGCTTCGTCCTCGGCTCGGTCACGATGTTCGCGTCCGCGCTGCTCACCGGCGGGGTGGGGCCGTGGATGCCGTTCCAGATGCTGTCGATGGGCTGGTTCACGATGGGCGCGGGCCTGTTGCCCGGCCCCGACCGGCTGCGCGGCCGGGCGGAACTGCTCATGCTGGCCGCGTACGGCTTCCTGGCCGCCTTCGCCTACGGCACGGTCATGAACCTCGCGGGCTGGACCTTCATGAACACGCTCGCCTCGAACATCGCCTTCGACCCGGACGCGTCGATCCCCGACAACCTGGCCCGCTTCTTCGCGTACTGCCTGGCCACGTCCCTCGGCTGGGACGGAGGCCGCGCCGCCGTGACGGTGGTCCTGACCCTCGCCCTCGGCACCCCGCTCCTGAAGGCGCTGCGCCGGGCCACCCGCCGGGCGGCGTTCGAGGCGCCGGTCGCGTTCGAGGAGGCCGACGAGGTGAGCCGCCCCACGTGACGTGGTTCACCTGCGAAGCAGTTTCGTAGCCGCAGGCCGGGCGGCGGGCGGGTCATGGGGCCAGGCGCGGAGCACCCTCCACCCGCTCCTACGACCACGCTTAGCAAAAGGGACGATTGCGGACGACCGGCCCGCCTGTTTCTCTGAACCGGTCGCCAGGCGCCGACACCCTCCCGGGCAGCGGCGCCGACGCATGCGGGGCCCGTGCGGGCCGGCGTGCGCCGACGCCCCCGTCCCCGACGAAAGGCCCTCCGTTGACCGCCGTCTCCCTCCTCCGCACCGTCGCCACCCCGAAGAAGGCCCTCGCGGGCGCCGCCCTGGCCGCGGCCACCTGCGGGTCCCTGATCGCCGCCGCGCCCGCGCAGGCCGCGACGCCGGCCTCCTCGGCACAGGCGACCGCGAAGAAGATGATCGGCGACTCGGCCGAGTACCAGTGCTTCTCGAAGATCGTCGACCACGAGAGCGACTGGAACGTCAACGCCACCAACTCCTCCAGCGGCGCCTACGGCCTGGTCCAGGCCCTGCCGGGCTCGAAGATGGCCTCGGCCGGCTCCGACTGGAAGACCAACGCGGCCACCCAGATCGAGTGGGGCCTGGACTACATGAAAAACCGCTACGGCAGCGCCTGCGACGCCTGGAGCTTCTGGCAGTCCAACGGCTGGTACTGACCCGGCCGCCCTCCCCGCTCCCGCATACCGAAGGCGGCGGCCCCCTGATCCCCGGGGCCGCCGCCTTCGTGTGTCCGGCATCGGTGCGACGTCAGCGACGGGGGCCGGTGGGCGGAAGGCGGCCGAGCGCGTCCGGGTCCGCGTTCGGTGCGACCGGGACCTCGTGGACCGGCGCGGCCGGTATGACGCTGAGCGCCCTTCCCACCTTCTTCTGGTGGCGCGGCCCGGCCGGGGCTCCCGTCGGCTCGGTCAGTGGAGTGGGGTTGCGCGGCAGCGGAGTTCCGCCTGCCCAGACCGGCGGACCTTCCCGGTCAGGGCACTAGCCGTGGGCGCTCGTGCCGGTCCGGAAGCGGCGGCGGTACTCGGTCGGAGTGGTGTCGAGTCTGCGGCGGAAGGCCCTGACCAGGGTGTCGACGGTGCCGAAACCGCAGGCCGAGGCGACGCGTTCCAAGGTGGCGTCCGTGGATTCAAGCTGCCGGCGCGCCGCCTCGACGCGGACCGACTCGATGTAGGCGTGCGGGGTCGTGCCGAGTTCGTTCTTGAAGATCCGGGTGAGCTGCCGGTCGCTGACGTGGACGTGCGCGGCGAGGTCGGCCACGGTGAGCGGCTCGGTGAGGTTGCGCAGGACGTGGTGGCGGAGGTCCTCGACGCGGCGGGTCGTGGAGACCTGCTCCAGGGGGACGCTGAACTGGCTCTGGCCGCTCGGCCGCTTCAGGTACATCACCAGTTGCCGGGCGACGCGCAGGGCGACGTCCTCGCCGAGGTCGTCGGCGACGAGGGCGAGGGAGAGGTCGAGGCAGGAGCTGATGCCCGCGCCCGTCCACACGTCGCCCTCCCGGACGAAGATCGGGTCGGCGTCCACCTCGACCGCCGGATGCTCCTCGGCGAGCTGCCGCGCGGTCGACCAGTGGGTGGTGGCGCGCCTGCCGTCGAGCAGTCCGGCGGCGGCCAGTACGTGCGCGCCGACGCAGACGGACGTGACCCGCCGGGTCCGGCCGGCGAGTTCCCCGACCCGCTTCACCACGGCCGGGTCGGTGAGGGCGCGGACACGGCCCCGCTCGTCGACCTCGACCGCGCCGGGCACGATGAGGGTGTCGACGGCCCTCGTGGCCAGCTCGTCGAAGGTCGCGTCGGGCAGGACGCGCACCCCGGCGCCGGTGGTGACGGGGTCCAGGGTCTCGGCGGCGAGGACGACGTCGTAGCCCGCCGCCTCCGCCGCCTCGCGCCGGGCGAGGGCGAACACCTCCGGCGGTCCGGTGACGTCGAGCAGGTCGACACCCTCGAAGAGGACGACGACGATCAGTCGTTCCACGGAGTTCACGGGCTCCTCGGCGATCTCCCGCGGGCGCGTGGCCACGCAGGTCATGCGGTCTTGCGGTCTTGCGACTACCGGGCATGTCGGTATCTGCAGGTTAGACGACATTGCCGACATCCCGCGCCGGCCGTAGCGTCGTAGGCGCGGGTCGCCACCCGTCATCCCACTCCGACCACCAGGGGGTTCCCCATGCCCAGGACCACGCTGCGCCGCCTCAACGGACTCGACGACACTCCCGCCAAGCTCGCCGACTCCACCCTCGTCCTGGTCGACTACCAGAACACCTACACGACCGGCGTGATGGAACTGGACGGCTGGCAGGCCGCGCTCGACGCCGCCTCCCGCCTGCTGGCACGGGCCCGCCAGGAGGGCGCCAAGGTCATCCACGTCGTCCACGACGGCGGCGAGGGCACCCCGTACGACATCCGGGCGGAGATCGGGCAGATCCACCCGAGCGTCGCTCCCGTCGACGGCGAAGCGGTCGTCACCAAGCAGGCACCGGACTCCTTCTTCGGCACCGACCTGGGCGAGCACGTCGACGCGGTCGGCAACAACGACCTCGTCGTCGTCGGCTTCATGACGCACATGTGCGTGGCCTTCACCGCCCAGGGCGCCTTCCTTCGCGGCAACCGCCCCACGGTCGTGGCCGACGCCTGCGCCACCCGCGCGCTGCCGGTCGCGGACACCGAACTGGACGCCCGCCAGGTGCACCAGGGCGCCCTCGCCACGATCGCCGACATGTACGGCGTGGTCGTCCCGTCGCAGGAGTCCCTGGCCTAAGGCTGACCGGCGCCCCCGCACTCGAACCACACGGTCTTGCCGTCCCCGGGGCCCGGCCCCACGCCCCACTTGTCCACGACCGCCTCCAGCAGGACCAGCCCCCGGCCGCTCACCGAGTCGTCGTCCACCGCGACGGCCACCACGGGGTGCCGGGGGCTGCCGTCCGCCACCTCCACCCGGACCCCGCCCCCGTCCGCCCGCCGCAGCAACAGCAGCGTGCAGCGGCGGTCCGGTACGTGGCGCACGACGTTGGCCAGCAGTTCGGTCACGCCGAGTTCCACGGCGTCGGTCAGGTCGACGAGGTCCCACTCGCACAGGTACGAACGCACGATGCGCCGGACGTGCCGCACCGCGTGAGCGCCGGCCGTGAAGCTCATCCGGTACTGGTCCGGGCGGTGGCCCACGAGGACCGAGGGAAAATACCCGGCCATCGTCTACACGGAGGGGTACGGCACCGGCCATCCGACCGCCAACCCGGAGACCGTCAAGGAGTGTTCACTCCGTTACGATCATTCCCGGGCCGCCGCGCTTCCCTTCAGGGATTCGGCGCAGCTGATCCGCCGGTTGATGGAGGAACGCCATGGGGAACAAGGCTCTGCCGACGAGGATCCAGTGGCGTAAGTCCAGCTACAGCAGCGACCAGGGAGGCAACTGCCTCGAAGTCGCCGAACTCCCCCGCCGCACCACCGTCGCCGTCCGCGACTCCAAGACCCCGGCGGGGCCGGTCCTCACCCTGGTCCCCGCCGCGTTCGCCGCCTTCGTCGACTGGGCCTCCACCGCCGCCCACTGATCCGGCCGGGACCCGATCAACGTTTCTGTTCGAATTATCGTCTTCGCACGTGCCCCCGCCGTGCACCTCGATGACACCGAACGGAAACCCGACCGTGGCCCCTGCCGCCCTGACGACCCTCCCGAGCCCCGAACGGCGCCGGGAGAGACGCCCGAGCGATGCCCTGCGCGCCTTCGGGCGCCGGCATCGCGTGCCCCTGCTCGTCACGCTGCCCACCATCCCGCTGTACGCGGTGTGGTGGGTGTTTCTCGCCACCGGCGGGGGTGACCTCGCCGCGCAGGTGGCCTGGACCGACTTCGTCTCGCGGCACGGCTCCTCGGCCTACGGACTGTTCTGGTACGGCGGGGTGCACACCGCCAACTACAGCGTCATCTCGCCGTACCTGATGGCCGCGCTCGGCGTGCGCACGGTCACCGCGTTGTCCGGACTGGCCGCCGCCTGGCTGGCGGCCGTGCTGATCATGCGGACCGGCGTGCGCAGGCCGCTGTGGGTCGCCCTGCTCGCCTCCCTCGCCCTGTGGTGCAACGTCGCCTCGGGGCGCACCACCTTCGCGCTCGGCCTGGCCTTCGGGCTGGCGGCCTGTGTGTTCCTGGTCCGGGAGCGACGGCTCGTGCTCGCCGCCGGGTACGCGGCGCTGGCCACCATGGCGTCGCCGGTGGCCGGGCTGTTCCTGGCCGTCGTCGGGGCCGGGTTCCTGTTCGTACGGGACCGGGGCCGCGCCCTCGTGCTCCTCGTGCCGCCCGCCGCGGTCGTCGGGCTGACCACGCTGCTGTTCCCCTTCGACGGGGAGCAGCCGATGCCGGCGGGCCGAATATGGCCGCCGGTCGTGCTCGGCCTCGCCGTCACCGTGCTGGCCCCGCGTGCCTGGCGGGTCGCCCGGTGGAGCGGGGCCGTGTACGCGGCCGGCATCGTGCTGACGTACGTCGTCGCCTCCCCCATCGGCACGAACGTCGAGCGGTTCGCGGAGTACTTCGCACCCCCGGTGCTGCTCGCGGCCCTGCTCGGCACGGACCGGGCGCGGCGGATCGCGCGCGGTCTGCTGATCGTCGCGCTCGTCTTCTCCGTGGGGTGGACGGTGAAGAAGACCGCCGACGACCTGACGGAGTACACCGCGGTGCCCGCCTGGGCCGTCGAGACGGACGGTGTCGTACGGGCGCTGGACGGGCTCGGCGCGGACCGCGGTCGCGTGGAGGTGGTGCCCGCCCGCGACCACCGCGAGGCCGCCGGGCTCGCCCCGCACGTCAACCTGGCCCGCGGCTGGAACCGGCAGCTCGACGTGGAACGCGGCCGCCTCTTCTACGACGGGACCTTCTCCGCGACCACCTACCGGGACTGGCTGGACCGCTGGGCGGTCGGCTTCGTGGTGCTTCCGCAGGCCAAACCGGACGGGCCCGCCAAGGCCGAGGCGGCCCTCGTGCGGGACCCGGAGCTGCGCCCCGACTGGCTGGAGCCCGTCTGGCAGGACGAGCACTGGCGGGTGTTCCGGGTGCGGGACGCCGTACCGCTCGTCTCCGAGCCCGGCACCGTCGTGGCCACCTCCGGTGCCGACCTGGTGCTGCGCGTGGACCGGCCCGGCTCGGTGACCGTACGGGTCGCCTGGTCGCCGTGGCTGCGGGCCGACGGCGGGTGCCTCGCCCGGGACGGCGAGTTCACCCGCCTGACGGTCGAGGCACCCGGCGAGTACCGGCTCAGCTCCCGGTACGGTCCTTCACCTGGGACGGGGGGCCGCTGCTGAGGTCGTCGGCGGGCGGGGAAGCGCCCTCGGTGTCCTCCGCCGTGTCCGCCCTGTCCACTGCGTCCGCCGTGTCCCTGGCCGGGGACGGGGCGGGGGCGGTCTCCTTGTCGGCGGCCGAGTCCGTGACAGCGGCCGTGTCTGTGACGACGGCCGTGCCTGTGACGACGGCCGTGTCTTTCGCCGCCGCCGTGTCTTTCGCCGCCGCCGTCTCCTTGGCCGCCGCCGTCGTCACCCGGGCCCTCGGGCCCTGGAACAGGTACGCCAGGCCGAAGCCCGCCGCCACGACCGCCGCGCCGCCCACCGCGTCCAGCACCCAGTGGTTGCCGGTGGCCACGATCGCCGCAACGGTGAAGAGGGGGTGCAGGAGGCCGAGGGCCTTCATCCACAGCTTCGGGGCGATGACCGCGATCGCCACCCCGCACCACAGCGACCAGCCGAAGTGCAGCGACGGCATCGCGGCGTACTGGTTGGTGAGGTGGGTCAGCGTGCCGTAGTCCGGCTTGGAGAAGTCCTGCACGCCGTGCACCGTGTCGATGATCCCGAGCCCCGGCATCAGGCGCGGCGGCGCCAGCGGGTACAGCCAGAAGCCGACCAGGGCCAGCAGCGTGGTGAAGCCGAGGGACGCGCGGGCCCAGCGGTAGTCGACGGGGCGGCGCCAGTACAGGACGCCGAGGACGGCCAGCGGGACGACGAAGTGGAACGACGTGTAGTAGAAGTCGAAGAAGTCCCGCAGCCAGCCGATCTTCACCACGGCGTGGTTGACCGCGTGCTCGATGTCGAGGTGCAGGAAGCGCTCGATGTCGAGGATCTGCCATCCGTGCTCCTCCGCGCGGGCCCGGCCCGCCGAGTTGCTGCCACCGGTCGCCGCGAGGCGGACCTGGGAGTAGGCGGCGTAGGTGACCCGGATGAGGAGCAGTTCCAGGAGGAGGTTGGGGCGGGTGAGGACCCGGCGCAGGAAGGGGAGGAGGGGGACGCGCTTGAAGCGGGCCGGGACGGGCGGGGCGTAGCTGGTGGGGACCGGGGTGTCGAAGTACGGCGAGGTGCGCGGCAGGAAGGGCACGGCGACGGCGGCGGCCAGCGCCGCGAGCAGGACGATGTTGTCGCGCAGCGGGTACAGGGCCGCCATGTTCGGCAGCATCATCTTCGCGGGCAGCGTCATCACCAGGACGACGGCGACCGGCCACACCAGGCGGTCGGAGGCGCGCTTGCCGACCCGGCCGACGAGCGCGGGCAGCACCCACAGCAGCTGGTGCTGCCAGGTGGCCGGGGACACCACGACGGCCGCGCAGCCGGTGACGGCGACGGCGAGCAGCAGCTGGCCGTCGCGGGCGTAGCGGACGGCGCGGCGCAGGGCGAGGACGGCGACGGCCGCGCCGAGCAGGAGGAAGAGGGCGATCTCCAACGGGCCGTTCAGGCCGAGGCGCAGCAGGGCGCCGTGCAGCGACTGGTTGGCGAGGTCGTCGGCCTCGCCGCCCAGGCCCACGCCGGCCATGTGGTGGACCCAGTAGGTGTACGAGTCCTGCGCCATCGCCGCCCAGGCGACGGCGGTGCAGGCGAGGAACGTGACGCCGGTGGACACGGCGGCGCGTCTGCGGTCGGTGAACCAGAGCAGGGGCACGAAGAGGAGCACGGTGGGCTGGAAGGCGGCGGCGACGCCGATCAGTACCCCGCCGACACGGTCGGCGTGCTCCCCCCGTACGGCGAAGCAGCCCAGCAGCACGAGCAGGACGGGGAGGATGCTGGTCTGGCCGAGCCACAGGGCGTTGCGCACCGGCAGGGACAGCATCAGCAGGCTCACGGCGACCGGCGCCGCCAGCAGCGCCGTGCGGCGGCCCACCGGCCGCGGCAGGGCTCGGGCGGCGACCAGGCCGAGCGCGACGACCAGCAGCAGTGAGCCGAAGGTCCAGCCCCAGCCGAGGGCCTGCTCGGCGGCGCGGGTGAAGGGTTTGAGGACCAGGCCGACGAAGGGTGTGCCGGTGAACTGCGTGGACTCGTACAGCGAGCCCTCCACGTGCAGGACGCCGTGCTCCCCGACCCAGGTCTCCAGGTCCGTCAGCCGTTCTCCGCTCGGAGTGCTGAGGACCGCGGCCAGCTGCCGGACGGCGAGGATGGCGGCGACCAGCCACAGGCCGAGGCGGGCCACGCGCATCCGTGCCCTGGTCGCATCGACGGCCGGGGCTCCGAAAGCCTCCGCCGGTCGCCCACTGTGCTCCGCATTCGCCACGCCCCGTCGGCCTCCCGCCCCGTTCGTATCGCGCCCGTGCACGCGATGTGTCGTCCTTGCGAACCCTATGAGGCTCGCACCACCCCCCGGGGGGAGACGCAGGCAACCCCCGCTCAACCTGACCGCCGCCCGCTTTTCGCCGTGTTTTTTCTCCTGCCCGGGTTTCGGCCGCCTTCCGGCTGTTTGTTCGGACGACGATAGTGCGGGAGAGGGCCGGTTGCCTCTTCTGGGAGCGAGAAGGATCACAGGTCACGGAGGAAAGGAGCGCTCCGTGGCGCGCGGATGTCCCTGCGTGCACACCCTTTTGATGCATTGTGCAACGAAGAGCATACCGGGCGTAAGCGGCGCATCAGCGCCTATGGTCGCCTTTCTGCCCGTGGCCGAGTGGCCGCGGGTTCTTTCCGGCCCGGCGACAGTGCCGCCGTGCGGGTCGGGGCGTCCCTGTTCCCGTCGAAAGGTAGGCGAGCGAAGTTTTGTCGGCCGCCCCCGTCGTCGCTCATCCGTCCCGCACGACCCCCGCACCGTCCGTGCCACCCTCCTCCCGTGCCGACGGCCCGCCCACCGCCACCGATCCCGCGCTGGTCAGGCGTGCCGTCAAGGCGGCGGCGCTCGGCAACGCGATGGAGTGGTTCGACTTCGGTGTCTACAGCTACATCGCCGTGACGCTGGGCAAGGTCTTCTTCCCGTCGGGCAACCCGACGGCGCAGCTGCTGTCGACGTTCGGCGCCTTCGCGGCGGCGTTCCTGGTCCGGCCGCTGGGCGGCATGGTCTTCGGGCCGCTCGGGGACCGGGTCGGGCGGCAGAAGGTCCTCGCCCTGACGATGATCATGATGGCGGCGGGTACGTTCGCCATCGGCCTGATCCCCTCGTACGCGACGATCGGCGTCTGGGCGCCGGTGCTGCTGCTGGTCGCGCGGCTGGTGCAGGGCTTCTCCACCGGGGGTGAGTACGCGGGCGCGTCCACCTTCATCGCCGAGTACGCGCCGGACAAGCGGCGCGGGTTCCTGGGGAGCTGGCTGGAGTTCGGCACGCTGGCCGGGTACATCGGCGGCGCGGGCCTGGTGACGCTGATGACGGCGCTGCTGTCGGACGGCGACCTGACATCGTGGGGCTGGCGGATCCCGTTCCTGATCGCGGGGCCGATGGGCATCATCGGGCTGTACCTGCGGATGCGGCTGGAGGAGACGCCGGCGTTCGCGGCCGAGGTCGAGAAGGCGGAGGCGGAGCGGGTCAAGGTGCCGCTGCGGGAGATGGTCACCGGGCAGTGGAGGGCACTGCTGCTCTGCGTCGGCCTGGTGCTGGTCTTCAACGTCACGGACTACATGCTGCTGTCGTACATGCCGAGCTATCTGACGAGCGAGCTGAAGTACGACGAGACGCACGGGCTGCTCGTGGTGCTGGCCGTGATGGCGCTGATGATGGTCGTCCAGCCCTTCGCGGGCGCGCTGACCGACCGGGTCGGGCGGCGTCCGGTGATCGCGGCGGGCTGCGCGGGCTTCCTGCTGCTGTCCGTGCCGGCGCTGCTGCTGATCCGTGACGGCAGCCTGTGGGCGGTGGGCCTGGGCATGGCCGCGCTGGGCCTGCTGCTGGTCTGCTTCACCGCGTCGATGCCGTCCGCGCTGCCGGCGCTCTTCCCGACGCGGGTGCGGTACGGCTCGCTGTCGATCGGCTTCAACGTGTCCGTGTCCCTGTTCGGCGGGACGACGCCGCTGGTGGTGACGGCGCTGATCGGGGCGACGGGCAACATGATGATGCCCGCCTACTACATGATGGCCGCGGCCGTCGTCGGCGGTGTGGCGGTGTGGTTCATGTCGGAGTCGGCCGGACGGCCGCTGCCGGGCTCGGCACCGGCGCTGGACGCGCGCGAGCGCGCGTAGGACCGGCGCACGGACGAGACCGACGGGCGGTGCGGACGAGACCGACGGGTGGTGCGGACAGCGCGCCCACCACCCGCCCACCTCCCGCTCGACCGAAACACGCCCACCGGAACGCCCCTGCGCGCACCGCCCCCCGGCTATCTTCGTTAGCGCACCTACTTAGAAAAGCTAACGACGCACACGGGAGGCCCCGCATGAGCGACTCGCAGCTCTGGGACGACGTCGACGCCTACTTCACCGCCCAGCTCTCCCCCGCCGACGACGCCCTGGAGGCCGCCCTGCGGGAAAGCGACGCCGCCGGGCTGCCGCCGGTGAACGTCACCGCCGCTCAGGGCAAGCTCCTCCAGCTCCTGGCGCAGATCCAGGGCGCCCGCACCATCCTGGAGATCGGCACCCTCGGCGGCTACAGCACCATCTGGCTGGCCCGCGCCCTCCCCGCCGACGGCCGCCTGGTCACGCTGGAGTACAGCGCCCGGCACGCCGAGGTCGCCACCCGCAACATCGCCCGCGCCGGCCTCGACGCCCTCGTCGACGTACGCGTGGGGCCGGCCCTGGAGTCGCTGCCGAAGCTCGCCGACGACAACCCGCCGCCCTTCGACCTGGTCTTCATCGACGCGGACAAGGGAAACAACCCGCACTACCTGGAGTGGGCCCTGAGGCTCACCAGCACCGGCAGCCTGATCGTCGTCGACAACGTGGTCCGCGGCGGCCGCGTGGCCGACGCCGGTGACACCGGCGACGACGTGCGCGGCACCCGCGCCGCGATCGAGATGATCGGCAGCCACCCGCGGCTGAGCGGTACGGCGGTCCAGACGGTCGGCAGCAAGGGCTACGACGGATTCGCGCTGGCCCGCGTGCTGGAGTGAGGGCGGCGCGCGCTCAGGCCTCGCGAAAGGGCGCGCTCAGGCCTCGTGGTAGAAGCCGACGTTGACGCTGCGCGGTTCCGTGCGGTCCTGGACGACGATCTCGCCGCTCCCGCCCCTCGGCAGCGGCACGGTGCCGCCGTAGGACACGGGCCGCGCGTGGCCGTCGACGGTGAGCCGGACCTCGCAGGACGGGTCGGGCTGGGAGCCGCGCAGCCACGTCAGCTGCCACGTGCCGTCGGGTCCGCAGCGGAACTCCAGGTGGACCCGGGAGACGAACAGCCAGTCGTCCGGCGTCGACAGCCGGCACACGGACTTGTCCCTGCCCACCCGCAGCACCGCTCCCGGCTCGCTGGGCGCCTCGGCCATCTGCATGCCGGCCGTGGCACCCGCGTCCGCCGCGGTGACGGCGGCCATGGTGAGTTCGAGCACGTGCGCTCCTCCAGAGACGTCCCTCGTTGACGTATCGCCGCCGCATGATAAGTCGGCCGCCGGTGCCGTGTCCGGCACAATGAGGTCATGACCGAGCGAAAGCCACCTGGCGTCGACTTCGAGTCCTGGGTCGACAAACAGATCCGTGAGGCGGACGCGCGAGGCGAGTTCGCCGACCTGCCCGGCGTGGGCAAGCCCCTGCCCGGCGAAATGGACGGTACCTACGACGAACTCTGGTGGGTCAAGCGGAAGATGGCCCGCGAGGGCTTCTCCGTGCTGCCGCCGACCCTCGCGCTGCGCAAGGAGGCGGAGGACGCCCTGGAGGCGGCGGCGAACGCCCCGTCGGAACGGGTGGTGCGCCGCATCGTCGAGGAGATCAACGTCAAGATCCGCGACGTCATGTTCAAGCCGCCGCCCGGCCCCCCGCTGGGTCTCAAGCCCTACGACGTCGAAGAGGTCGTACGGCAGTGGCGGGAGCGCCGGGCAGAGCGGTGACGCCCGTCGGTCACAGGCGCATCAGGCGGTCCGCCAGCTCGCGGTAGTCCCGCAGGGCGAGGCGGAGTTGTTCGGTGTCGGTGTTCGTCGCGCGGTCGTCCGGGCCGGTGTCGTGCCAGGACGTGCGCAGGGTGCGCCGGCGGTGCGCCACGGCGTCCGTGAAGCGGGCGGTGAGCTCCTCCAGGATGCGGTCCGCCTCCTCCACGGAGGCGCGCGGCGCGTCGACGAAGCCGGCCACCGCGTGCTGGAGCCGCTGCCCGAGCTTGTCGCACTCCTCGTGCGGGAGGAGCGCGCCGCCACCGTGGGCCGCGTCCGCGACGCCGGCCGGGGTGCCGGCCCGGGCACCGGTCGGGGTGGTGGGTTCGCCGGTGGGCCGGGGGTGTGCCGCCCCGTCGGTCCGCAGGCCGGGGGTGGTGTCGGCGCGGGCGCCCGCGGCGTGGTCCGCCCGGGCTCCGGGAACCGGGGGCGTCTCGGCCGCCCGGCCGGTGTCCGGGACGGCCGCACCACGTGCGCCGGGATACTGCGTCTCCTGCTCGGCGGGGGTGCCGCCGGGCTGCCGGGTCACGTCGGACATGTGCCTCAACTCTCCTTCGGCCGGCTCTTGCTGAACGAGAAGGAGTGGTGCGCGCGGGTGGCGGGCGCCGCTCCGTCGCCGTCCGTTCCGGCCCGGTGCCGGCCTCCGTCGTGGTGGCGGGCCGGGTGCACCAGGTCCTCGAACAGCGCGCGGGCCGCGACCATGGCCTCGCGCATCTCCTCCGTGCCCGCGCCCGCGTCCTGCGCGCCGTCCACGCGCGCGTGCGTCACGCGGTGCACGCGCCGGTAGCCGTCGACGTGGTGGGCGTGGTGCACGGACAGGGCCGCGAGCTGTTCCTCGTACTGTCCGCCGTCCGGGAAGCCCCGGGCTCCGGCCAGCTCCGCGAGCAGCCGGTCCGCCTCGCCGACCGCCTCCCGCGGGGAGTCGACGAAGCGCTCCTGGGCCGCCGCCCAGCGCGCCTCGAAGCGCTCACGCTCGGCCGGCTCCAACTGCCGTTCACGCAGCGACCCGTGCCGTTCCACGCGGTCGGCCAGCTCGCGCTCGGCCGCCTTGGTGTCTCCGTCGTGCCGGGCCACGGCCCGGTCGTACTCGGGCCCGAAGCGCCGCTTCAGGCTTCCGCCGTGCTGGGGGCCCCGTGCGCGCAGGGCCAGGACGGCCGCCACGACGAGCACGGCCGCCACGATCACGATCAAAGCGATGATCACGCCTGTGGACATGAGTGCCTTCCGGGTAATCGGCCCGACCGGCTCTCCTGGCGGGCCGGCTCGCGGTTCGGGTTGCCCCTCAGCTCCCGGTCAAACGGCGCACGGGGAGCGGGAACGGCGCATCGGTGGGAAAATACGCTCGCGCGGGACGCCCACCCGTCCCGAGAATGCGGGCATGACCTGGACCGTCGCCCCGGAACCGTACGACTCCCCCGTAGCCGCCGCCCTGTGGCGCGCGTACTACACGGAGGTCAGCGACCGCTGGTACCTGCTGCACGAGGGACGGCGCACCGACCCCGGAGAACTGGAGCGGGAGATCGCCGCCCAGCCCGGCGCCGACCTCGCCCCGCCCCGGGGCCGCTTGCTGGTCGCCCGGTACGGCGGTGAGGCGGCGGGCACGGCGGGCGTACGGCTGCTGGACGCCGGCACCGCGGAGTTGACCCGGGTGTTCCTGTACGAGCGGATGCGCGGCCGGGGCGGTGCCGCGCTGCTCGTACGGGCCGCCGAGGACGCGGCACGGGCGCTCGGGGCCTCGCGGATGGTGCTCGACACGCGCGGTGACCTCGTCGAGGCCCGTGCCCTGTACGCGCGCCTCGGCTACACCGAGACCGAGCCGCACAACGAAGAGCCGTATGCCGAGCACTGGTTCGCCAAGCGGCTTCCGGACGCCGCCTGACGGGAGCGGGACGGGAAGCGGGGCGGGCCGACGGCGCCGATCGGCCTCCGCTCGCGCCGACCGGACGGCCTCCGCTCCGTCCCGCGGTCAGCGGGCCGGTACCGGCGTACGCGGCCGGTACCGGCGTACGCGGCCGGTATCGGCGTACGGTCAGCCGGCCGGTGCCGGCGTGCGCCGGTCGTCGTGCGGGCGCTCCCGCCGCGATCCGCACAGCTCGCCAGTGAGTTCCCTCACGAGGTGCGTCAGGTCGGTGGGGCGGTCCGGGCCCCACCAGTCGCCGAGCAGCTCGGCCAGGGATTCCTCGCGGGCCCGCGCCAGCCGTTCCGCGGCCACGCGCCCCCGGTCGGTGAGGACCAGATCGGGGCCCTCTCGGACGGCGAGGCGCCGTTCCTCCACCTGGCGGGCGGCGGCCATGACGGTGGTCAGCGGGACCGGGCTGCGCTCGGCCAGGAGGGCCGGCTCGACCCTGCCGTACCGCCTGACCCGCAGCAGCAGCCAGCTCGACGCCGGCAGCAGGTCGTAGCCCGCCCGCGCGGTGATCCGCCGGTAGACCTCCCGGCGGCCCTCACGGGTGCCGAGCACCGACAGCGCGCGGCACACCTCGTCGCGCGAGGACCGTTCCACCGGGTTGCTGGCGAGGGTCTGGGTGCCGTCCGGCGCCCTGACCGCGCCGCGCAGCCGGTCCTCCTTCAGGAACCAGGCCAGCAGGAAGCCCAGGAGGGCGACGGGGGCGGCGTAGAGGAAGACGTCCGTGATGGACGAGGCGTAGGCGTGCAGGGCGTCGGGGCGCAGGGCGGGCGGCAGGGCGCCGATGCCGCGCGGGTCGGCCTTCAGGGAGTCCACGGTGACGCCGGGCGGGAGATCGGCGCCCCGGAAGGAATCCGTGAGCGCGGTGCCGAGGCGGGCCGCGAAGATCGTGCCGAAGACGGCGACGCCGAAGGACGCGCCGATGGAGCGGAAGAACGTCGCTCCGGAGGTGGCGACGCCCAGGTCCTCGTACGGCACGGCGTTCTGCACGATGAGGACCAGTACCTGCATGACCAGGCCGAGGCCGAGGCCGAAGACGAAGAAGAAGGAGCTCATCTCCGCGGTCGAGCTGTTCTCGTCGAGCTGGTGCAGCAGGAGCAGGCCGAGGGTGGTGACGGCGGTGCCCGCGACGGGGAACACCTTCCAGCGGCCGGTGCGGCTGACGATCTGCCCGGAGACGGTCGAGGACAGCAGCAGACCGACCACCATCGGGAGCATGTGCACGCCGGACATGGTCGGGCTGACACCCCGCACGACCTGGAGGAACGTCGGCAGGTAGGTCATCGCGCCGAACATCGCGAAGCCGACGACGAAGCTGATCACGGCGGAGAGCGTGAAGGTGCGGACCCGGAACAGCTTGAGCGGGAGGACGGGCTCGGCCGCCCTGCGCTCCACGGCCACGAAGACGGCCGCCAGGACCACTCCCAGCACCGCCAGTCCGACGATCTGCGGCGAGCCCCACGCCCAGGTCGTGCCGCCGAGCGAGGCCACCAGCACCAGGCAGGTGGCGACGGAGGCGATGAGGAGGGTGCCGAGGTAGTCGATGACGTGCCGGGCGGTGCGGCGGGGGATGTGCAGGACCGCCGCGATCACGGCGAGTGCGACGATGCCGACGGGCAGGTTGATGTAGAAGACCCAGCGCCAGCTCAGGTGCTCGGTGAAGACCCCGCCGAGCAGCGGTCCGAGCACGCTGGTCGCGCCGAAGACCGCGCCGAACAGGCCCTGGTAGCGGCCGCGTTCGCGGGGTGACACCAAGTCTCCGACGATCGCCATCGACAGCACCATCAGGCCGCCGCCGCCCAGTCCCTGAAGGGCGCGGAAGGCGATCAGCTCGGGCATGCTCTGCGCGATGCCGCACAGTGCGGAACCGACCAGGAAGATGCCGATCGCGATCTGGAACAGCCGCTTGCGCCCGTACTGGTCGCCGAGCTTGCCCCACAGCGGGGTCGCGGCGGTCGCGGCCAGCATGTACGCGGTGACCACCCAGGACAGGTGCTCCATGCCGCCCAGGTCGCTGACGATGGTGGGCAGCGCCGTCGACACGATGGTCTGGTCGAGGGCGGCGAGCAGCATGCCGAGGAGCAGGGCTCCGATCGAGACGAGCACGCCGCCGGGGACCTGCTCCCGCCCCTCCTCGTTCCCCGCGGGCCGCATCGGGTCCGTCGCCTCGCGCACGTCCTGGGCCATGAAGACCTCCACGGGTGTCTCATGGATCACTCACGGGTGCGATCGCGCACCCTCCATCCTGGTCGGTGTGACCAGTTATGGCCGGTTCACTCCTGGGGGAAGCCGGGATTCCGGGGGCGTACGCGCGGAAGTATGGAGAAGATCTGCATAATCTCTGGAGTTCGCGAGGGGAGTCGCGAGGGGAGGGACGAACGCGTGGAGCAGCGGGAACAGCCGGAACGGCGGGGAGAGACGTCGCGTGAGCGGCCCTCGGGGCACTCGTGCCCGGAGTGCGGCACCCCCAGGGAGGCGGACAACACGCCCGCCTGCGCCTGCGGAACGCGAGCCTCCGACGCCCTGCGCGACGCGCGTACGGCACAGGCGGCAGCGGCGGAGGACTTCGACCCGCTGCGTATACGTCCGTACGTCGAACTGGACGGCGCCGGGGACGCGGGGGCACGGGTGCGGGGGGCGGGGGCCTCCGGCGGGGTGCCTTCGGGAGCGGGTGCTGCGGGCGGGGTGCCTTCGGGAGCGGGTGCTGCGGGCGGGGCGTCGTCGGAGGGGGCACGTCCGGGCTCGGGCGAGGCGGCTGTCGGCGGGGCGACTGCGGACGGGGCACCTTCGGCGGGGGCGACTGCGGACGGGGCGGCGCCGAGTGGGACGGCTGCGGACGGGGGGTCTTCCACGGGGATCACCTCGGCAGGAACGGCCGCGAACGGCGCGGCGTCGTCGGGAGCGCACTCACCGGGGGGTCCCTCGTCGGGGGCTCTTTCCCCGGGTGCCGGCTGGTCGGGCTCGCCCTCGTCCGCCGCGTCGGCGGGCGGATCGCCGGAGGCCACGGCTCCGCAGGGGGCGACACCCCCGTCCGTGCCCGCCCCGTCCAGTACGCCGGACCCCGACGCCACCATGACGCTGCGCGCCGTCGGTGCCGGGCAGCCGCCGGTCCCGGCCACGGAGGCGACCTCCGTACTGCCCACGCCCGTACTGCCCACGCCGCTGGCGCCCTCGGCCGACGCGCCCCGCGCGCACGACCTGAGCCTGTTCGAGACCTCGGCCACCTCGGCCACCTCGCCCGCCGCCCCCGCCACGCCCGTGGGGCCCGGCGCTGACGGCACCGACGGGCGTCCGTCGCGCGGGCGGCGCAGGGGCGTGCTGCTGAGTGCCGCGGCCGCGGTCGTGGTCGTGGTGGGCGCCGCCGGGTTCGCGAGCGGTCTGTTCTCCTACGAGGCGCCCTCGCGGGACGGTGCGCTGCCGGAGGAGGTCAGGGCGAGCGTGCCGGACCCGTCGACCAGCGCGGTGTCCTCCGCTGCCGGATCGAACTCGCCGTCCGCCTCCGAGACCTCCGCGCCCCCGTCCCCGTCCGCGTCCCGGTCCACGAGCACGAGTCCGTCGCCCTCGCCGTCGACGTCGGAGTCGGCGCCCAGTGCTTCGCCGTCGCCGTCCCGGTCGGCCGAGACGTCACCGTCCGCCGCGACCACCCCTCCCGGCGCGCCCGCCCAGGAGTCCGAGGGCGACGACCGCGACCGGGACCGTGACGGCGGCCCCACGCTGCACCGCGGCGACCGGGGCTCCGAGGTGGTCGAACTCCAGCAGCGGCTGACCCAGCTGTATCTCTACAACGGCGACATCGACGGCGACTACGACCACCAGGTCGAGGACTCTGTCCGCACCTACCAGTGGGCCCGCGGCGTCCGCTCCGACGAGCTCGGCGTCTACGGGCAGGACACCCGGCGCATGCTGGAGTCGGAGACGCGGGAGCCGTAGGCGGCCTTGCCCGAGGGCCGTGAGCCCGCGTTCACGCATTCACGCGCAGGCCGTGAGCGCCGTGGGCACCGTCACACGGAAACCGCGACCGCACCCGCACACGACCCGCAGCCGGCGTCCGGTCGGGCGCCCGTCGGGGCCCGGGCAACGGCCCCGAGCCATGCTCCGCCCGTCAGCCGATGTGCAGCCGCAGCGAGCCGTCCGCGCCGGCCTCCACCCGTACCCGCGTCAGGTCCTCCACGACCACGTCCGGCCCGTGGAGACCGGCGCGCGGACCTACGCCCACGACCCGCATCCCGGCGGCCCGGGCGGCGGCGATACCCGCGCCGGAGTCCTCGAAGGCGATGCAGTCGGCGGGGTCGACGCCCAACTCGGCGGCGCCCTTGAGGAAGCCCTCGGGGTCGGGCTTGCTGGCGCCGACCGACTCGGCGGTGACCCTGACGTCCGGCTGGGCGAGCCCGGCGGCGGCCATCCGCGCGGTGGACAGCGGCACGTCAGCCGAGGTCACCAGGGCGTGCGGCAGGCCGCGCAGCGAGGCCAGGAACTCCGGCGCGCCCGGGATCGCGACGACGCCCTCGGTGTCGGCGGTCTCCTCGGCGAGCATGCGCGCGTTGTCGGCGTGGTTCTGCTCCATCGGCCGGTCCGGCAGCAGCAGCGCCATCGAGGCGTAGCCCTGGCGCCCGTGGACGACCTTCATGACCTCGTCGCCGTCCAGACCGTGCCGGTCGGCCCAGCGCCGCCAGACGCGCTCGACGGCGGCGTCCGAGTTGACGAGGGTGCCGTCCATGTCGAGCAGCAGGGCGCGGGCGGTGAGAACGGTGGTGGCGGTGGCCGTCATCGGCAGACTCCAAGGCGCGAGGAGGAAACAAGGCGGCCCCGCCCGCCGGTCAGGGTGAACGGGCGGGAGCCACTTTGTTCCTCCACGGTACAAAACGGTTCGGGGGTCGCGCCACCACCCCGCCGGAACGTTCACGAACCGTTCAGCTCGCACGTCACCCGACTCCGCGCGCCACCGGCCCGCCCGCCCACCGACCAGCCCGCCCACCGACCAGCCCGTCCACCGGCCCGCTCACCCACCGGGACTCCCGACCGCCGTCCGGAACGCACCCGCCGCCCGCCGCCCCGCTCAGCCGGCGATCGCCTCCCACAGGCTCCACACGCCGAGACCCAGCATCAGCAGCGCCGCGACCTTGGTGATCAGCCGCAGCGGCACCCGCTTCATCAGGGCCTTCCCGCCGACGATGCCGAGCCCGGCCACCGCCCACAGCGCGAGCACCGCGCCGAGGCCGACGGAGAGCGGGTCGTCGTAGCGGGCCGCGAGGTTCGCGGTCATGATCTGCGTGAGGTCGCCGAACTCCGCGACCAGGATGAGCATGAAGCCGGCCCCGGAGACCTTCCAGAAGGACTGGTCCTCGGGCTTGCGGATCTCCTCGTCGTCTTCGTCCTTCTTCATCAGCAGCACGGCGGCGCCACCCAGGAACAGCACGCCGGTCAGCGCGTGCACGATCTGCTGCGGCAGCAGGGTCAGCACGCTGCCGGCCGCGACCGCGAGCACGACGTGCAGCAGGAAGGCGGCGGCCACGCCGGCGAAGACGTACGAGGCCCGGTAGCGGGTGCCGAGGACGAGACCGGCGAGCGCGGTCTTGTCCGGCAGTTCGGCGAGGAAGACGACGCCGAAGACGAGCGCCGTCACGGTCAGGCTGATCAAGGAATCCTCTATCGGTCGGGGCCGCCCCACCGAGAGTGCTGATCCTGCGCTTGCGGACACCTCGGCACGGCAGCACACGGTCGCCCCCGCCGTACGGCACGGGCGTGCACTGCTTGCCGAAGGTCTCGCTGGCCGGCCCCGCGCACGAGGCCTGCCTCCGGGCGCCGGCTCAGGCGAGCTGAGCAGTGTGTCGACGGTCCGGCGAAGAGCTACTCCCCTTCTGCGCCGTCCATAGTACGCGACCCCCGCGGGCGGGCCGAGGGGGCGAAAGTCCCGGGACATTCCGTCACGAGTCCTGCCGCACCTGTAGACGTGCCATGCACACGTCACTAACTTCTTACCGGCCGCACACCTGTGCGCCATGCGGCGTCGCGAGCATTCCCCTGCTCGCGCCCCAACACCCCCACAATCCAAGGGAGTTCGCATGCCGAAGTTCTACGCGCGTCGACGGCTCGGTTTCCTCGCCGCGTTCACCGGCCTCATAGCCTCGGCCGGGCTGCTCAACGGCCCGGCCGCCTCCGCCGCCCTCCCCACCCCGGTCAGCGCCGCCACCGCCCGCTCCTACCTCTCCTCCCTCACCGTGGAGACCGAGAGCCGCACCGGCTACGACCGCGACCTCTTCCCGCACTGGATCACGCAGTCCGGCACCTGCAACACCCGCGAGACCGTCCTCAAGCGCGACGGCTCGGGCGTCGTCACCGACTCCTCCTGCGCCGCCACCAGCGGAAGCTGGTACTCCCCCTACGACGGCGCCACCTGGTCCGCCGCCTCCGACGTCGACATCGACCACCTCGTCCCGCTCGCCGAGGCCTGGGACTCCGGCGCCGGCTCCTGGACCACCTCCCGGCGCCAGTCCTTCGCCAACGACCTGACCCGCCCCCAGCTCCTCGCGGTCACCGACAACGTCAACCAGTCCAAGGGCGACCAGGACCCCGCCACGTGGATGCCCTCGCGCAGCGCCTACCGCTGCACGTACGTCCGCGCCTGGGTCCAGGTGAAGTACTACTACGACCTCTCGGTCGACTCCGCGGAGAAGTCGGCACTGCAGAACCAGCTCGCGAGCTGCTGACGCCGCGGTGACCGCGCAGGCGGTCACGTGCTCGGACACCGCGAGCCCGGTCACGGCGTGTTCGGCGCGGAACCACCCCGCCGCCCTCCGTCGTTCCGTACCGTACGGGGCGACGGAGGAGGGCATCACCATGGCCGGACTGCGCCTGGGACCACTGCTGAGATACACCGACGGCTCGTCCGCGACCGTCTGGGTCGAGAGCGACCGGCCCTGCACCGCCGAGGTGCGCTGCGCCGACGGCGCCCGGGGTTCGACCCGTACGTTCCGGATCGCGGGCCACCACTACGCGCTGGTCCCGGTGAGCGGCCTGACGCCCGGTACGGCGACGGAGTACGAGGTGCTCCTCGACGGCACACGCGTGTGGCCGCCGCCCGACTCCCGTTTCCCGCCCTCCGTGATCGCCACGTCCCCGGCGGACGAGGGCACACGCATCGCCTTCGGTTCCTGCCGCTGGGCCGCGCCGCCGGCCGGCGGTCACGACCCGGTCGGGCCGGACGCGCTGGACACCCTCTCCGCCCGCATCGCGGCCGACCCGGAGGCGGCGCGTCCGGACGTGCTGCTCCTGCTCGGCGACCAGGTCTACGCGGACGAGATCTCCGACGCCACGCGCCGATGGATCTCCGGCCGCCGCGACCTGGCCGAACCTCCGGGCGACCAGGTCGCGAACTACGAGGAGTACGCCCGCCTCTACTACGAGTCGTGGCTCGACCCCGAGGTGCGCTGGCTGCTGTCCACCGTGCCCAGCTGCATGATCTTCGACGACCACGACGTCATCGACGACTGGAACACCTCCGAGGCGTGGCTCGCCGACATGCGGGCCACCGACTGGTGGCGGGAGCGGCTGCTCAGCGGGCTGATGTCCTACTGGGTGTACCAGCAGCTGGGCAACCTCTCCCCCAAGGAACTGGCCACCGATCCCCTCTACGCCGCCGTCCGCGACAGCCACGACGGCACCGACGTGCTGCGCACGTTCGCCGCGCGGGCCGACGCCGACCCGGCCTCCGTCCGCTGGAGCTACCGGCGCGACTTCGGCCGCGTACGGCTGCTGATGGTGGACTCCCGCGCGGCCCGCGTCCTGAAGGAGGACCGCCGCGCCATGCTCGACCCGGGCGAGGCCGCCTGGCTGCGCGAGCAGGTCCTCGACGGCCGGGGCGACCGCACGGGGGTGGACGCGGGCGACGGCGAGAGGGAGGGTGCGCGCGAGGGAGAGCGGGAGGGCAGGCCCGCCGGCGACACGGAGGGTGCGCGCGCCGACGATGCGATGGGTGCGCCCGTCGGCGACACGATGCGTGCGCCCGCCGGCGATCGGGAAGGCCCGTACGACCACCTGCTGATCGGCACCTCCCTGCCCTGGTTGCTGCCTCATCTGGTGCACGACGTGGAGGCGTGGAACGCCGCGATGTGCGCCGGCGAACGGGGTGCGCGCTGGGCACGGCTCGGGGAGCGGATCCGGCGTGGGGCCGACCTGGAGCACTGGGCGGCCTTCCCGTCCTCCTTCGACGCCCTCGCGGACCTCATCGCCGAGGCCGGTACGGGGCCCGGGGCGCCCGCGACGGTGAGCGTGCTGTCGGGTGACGTCCACCACGCGTACGTGGCCGAGCCGTCCTGGCCGGGGCGCACACCCGACGCGCACGTCGCGCAGCTGACCTGCTCACCGGTACACAACTCGGTGCCGCTCTCCATCCGCCTCGGCTTCCGCTTCGGCTGGAGCGCCTGGGCGCGTGCCCTCGGGCGGCGCATCGCCCGGCACGGACGCTGCGCGGCGTCGGCGGTCAGCTGGCGCAGGACCGGCGGGCCGTGGTTCGGCAACCAGATCATGACGCTGACCCTGCGGGGGCGGTCGGCCCGGCTGCGGCTGGAACAGGCACGGGCGGAACGCGACGGGACGACCGCCCTGCACCTGATCACGGACAGGGAGCTGGCGTAGGACCAGGGCGGGGCCGGGTATGGATTCAGTCATGCCGACGGGCCTCGGTCCACTTGTGGGAGCGCTCCCACCTGCTGTGGCGAACAGGGCGCGACGGTGACCACCTGCCATGTCATGGCCAAATGTTGAACTTGCAAGTACTCGTTAGGCTCACCTAACGTGGGCAGCCCACTCGGTTCCGTCCCCACCGGCCCGTCCCGGCCGGTCCGACCGAAGGAGCACCCCCCACATGTCCGGACGCATCGACAGTGCCCAGCCCTATGCCCTCGGCCTGTTCCGCATCGTCGTCGGCCTGCTCTTCGCCTGCCACGGCGCCGCCTCCCTCTTCGGGGTTCTGGGCGGCACGTCGGGCACCGGCGGCACGGTCGACGCGGGCACCTGGCCCGGCTGGTACGCCGCCGTGATCCAGCTGGTCGGCGGCGGCCTCGTCCTGCTGGGCCTCGGCACCCGCGCCGCCGCGCTCGTCTCCTCGGGCTCCATGGCCTACGCGTACTTCAAGGTGCACCAGCCGAGCGCCCTGTGGCCGATGGAGAACGGCGGCGAGGCCTCGGCCATGTTCTGCTGGGCGTTCCTGCTGCTGGTCTTCACCGGCTCCGGCGCCCTCGGCCTGGACCGGCTGTTCGCCCGGCGCACGTCCGAGCAGGAGCAGGCAGCCGCGGAGCGGCAGACCCCGGTCGCGGCCTGAACCGTCTCCACGTCCCCGGGCATCCCCCGGGGACGTGAACGGGGACCTGAACACCCCCTCCCGGTGAACGTTCCGTGCCGAACACCCAAGCCCCCTGTGAACCGTCTGTCACACCCCGGGCGTACGCTGTATGGCTGTCATCGGCCGCTCCTGCCGTCCCCGCATTCCGCGGCATGGCCCGGCCCACGGGGGAGTAACGGGGAGTTGTGGTGGTCGAGAGTCTCGGAAGTATCGGTTCGCTGGTCAGCAGCCCATGGATCTATGCGCTGGTGGCCACTTCCGTGCTCCTCGACATCTTCCTGCCGGTGCTGCCGAGCGGCGTGCTGGTGATCGCCGCGGCCACGGCGGCGGCAGCGGGCTCCGGTGCGGCGGCGGCAGCGGGTACCGGTGCGGCGGCCGCCGGACGGGTGCCGCAGGACGTCCCCGACATCCTGGTGCTGATCCTCTGCGCGGCGACCGCCTCCGTCGTCGGCGACCTGGCGGTCTACCGTCTCGCGTGGCGCGGCGGGCCGCGTCTGGACCGCGCGATCGCCCGTTCCCGACGGCTGACCACGGCGCAGGAACGTCTCGGCGGGGCACTCGCCCGAGGCGGCGGCGCCCTCGTCGTACTCGCCCGTTTCGCCCCGGCCGGCCGCTCGGTCGTCTCCCTCGTCGCCGGTACGGCACACCGCCGGATCCGCGAGTTCCTCCCCTGGTCCGCCCTCGCCGGACTGGCCTGGGCCCTTTACAGCGTGGCCCTCGGCTACTTCGGCAGCCAGTGGCTGGGCGCGACCTGGCTGGCCACGGGGGTGTCCCTGGCCGCGCTGTTCGGCGCGGGGGCGGTGGCCGCGTACCTGATGCGCCGCCAGCCCCGGGCCACGGAGGCCTCCTAACCCCCCCCAGCGGGCCCTTCGGGGGCCGTGGCGTCCGGCACCGTGCCGCTCGGCGCGGCGCGCGGCGACACCCGCCCGGCGACGGCCGCGTGGGAGCCGTGGCGCGTCCGGGCACCGGCACACGCCGGGGCGCGACCGGGCGGGCCTCAAGGCGTCATGAGGCACGCCGCGCGCCGACGCCTCCTCGTATCTCCAGACCAGCGAGCAGTTCGGCTGTGGCGCCCGCGACTGCCTCCACGGCCTGTTCGAAGACCTCCCGGTTGTGCGCGGCCGGCGCGCGGAAACCGGAGACCTTGCGGACGTACTGCAGGGCCGCGGCCCTGATCTCGTCCTCGGTGGCCTCCTCGGCCAGCACGGGCGGACGCAGTGTCTTGATGCTGCGGCACATGGCCTCAGTCTCCCCTCTTCAGGTCCACCCGCCAGTCGTTCGACCTGATCCGGTGGCCCTTCGGATATTCGAAGTCGGCCTGGCCGAGCAGGGTGAAGCCGGCCCGGCGGCAGACCGCGTTGGAGGCGGCGTGACCGACGCTCGGGAACGCGTGCAGATACCGGTGCGGACCGGCGGCGCGGGCGGCCTGCGCCACGGCGCGCGCCGCCCGCGCCGCCAGCCCCCGCCCCTGGAACTCCGGCAACACCGCCCAACCGGTCTCCCAGACCTCCGCGCCCTGCCAGGTCCGCTGCCAGTACCCGATCGAGCCGACGGTCCCGCCACCGTCCGCCAGCGTGATCCGGTACATCCGTCCCGGCTCCAACTCGACGTACCGCCGGTGTCGCACCGCGAGCTGCTCCTCGGTCTCCGGGCCGCCCAGGTGCGCGGTCATCTCGGGGGCGTTGGTCCTGCGCAGCAGCCACAGGCCCCCCTCCGCCCAGGGCACCAGGCACACCCGGCCCCCGTCCCCACTGGCACGCTCTTCCCCGCCGCCCCGCTCTTCCGCGCCGTCCATGTTCTTCACGGTAGGGCAGGGGTCTGACAGTCGGCCCGGCGGCGGGGAGCGCCGGGCGGCGAAGAAGACGCGAGCGGCTCCGGGCCACCCGTTCGCGTGAACCACTGAAGGGAACGCGCGCCTCAAAATCGAACAGGCGTATCATTGGCCTGTGGCTACGACCTATGACTTCCCCAGTGACCTCCTCGCCGGCCAGGAGGAACTGCATCAGGTCCGGGCCGAGCTGTCGGCCCTGCTGAAGAGACTCCCCTGGTCCGTCGAACCACTCGACGGCTTCAGCGACGACAACGGCTGGCGCAAGGTCGAACGCCCGGCCTCACCCGGCTGGTCGGCGGACGAACAGGCCGAGGTGGAAAAGCTCCGGCAGCGCGAACGCGAACTGGCCGTGTTCGTCAGCACCCACCGCTACTGGTCGCAGATCACCGGCCCCGACCGGGTGACCGCCCGCTCCGAACTGAAACGCGCACACGCCGCCCCGGACCGCGAGACCCCACCCGGAGATGCCTGAACGACTCGCACCGACAGGGGACGGATCACCGGATCGTCGAGGACCGCACCGAGCGGGCGCACGCGAAAGGCCCCCGGAGGATGCTCCGAGGGCCTCGCACCGACGACAGCGGCGCCGGTCCTGGTGGGCGCGGACGGTTTCGAACCGCCGACATCCTGCTTGTAAGGCAGGCGCTCTACCCCTGAGCTACGCACCCAGGACGAGTGGACAGCCTACATGGCCCCGGGCGGTGTGCGGCAACGCGTGGGGGGGGCCGGGCGGCGGGCGCCGACGCGTGAGGGGGCCGCGCGTCGCGGAGGGAGCGCGAACGGGCGGGGAGCCTCGCATCGCGGCGGGAGCGCGAACGGGTGGGGGCAGGGGGCGGTCGCGGGGCAGGGGGGACGGGGCAGGGCGAGGACGGGACAGGAGCGGGGGGTTAACCCCACCCCCGATCCGGGAGTGGCCCGGATCCCGCCTGGGCCCGCCGCTCCGTACGGTCGTAGAGCCTCGCCTCACCGGGCCCCGCACCGCGGATCCGCCCGGCGGCGCCTCGTCGTCCGTCCTTGGGGGAAACCGTCATGTCCCGCCGCATCCTTCCGGCCCGCGCGCTCGCCGCCGCCGGTACCGTCGCCGTCCTCGTCGCGGGCCTCGGCGCCTGTGCCTCCGCGGAGGACGACAAGGACCCCGACCACCGGACCTTCGCCTTCCGGGGCGACACCCTCACCATCGACGCCGACGACTCCGGGCTGGAGATCGTCGCCGCCGACGACAACGCGTCCGGCAAGATCAAGGTGACCCGGTGGTTCCAGGGCTCGGTCGCCATCGGCTCCGACCCCGAGGTCACCTGGGACATGGACGGCGACCGGCTGAAGCTGCGGACGCACTGCTCCGGCGTGGTCGCCGACTGCGCCAGCAAGCACCGCGTGGAGGTGCCGCGCGGTATCGCCGTCAAGGTGAAGTCCGACGACGGCAGCGTGCGGGCGCAGGGCTTCCGGGACGCGCTGGAGATCCGTACGGCGGACGGGTCCGTGCGCGTCAGCGACTCCACCGGGCCGCTCGAACTGCACAGCGACGACGGGTCGCTGCGTGCGGACGTCTCCTCCCGCCGGGTCGAGGCCTCCACCAAGGACGGTTCGGTCCGCCTGGATCTGCGCGTGGTCCCGGACCTGGTGGAGACCCGCAGCGACGACGGCTCCGTGAGCGTCGCCCTGCCCCGGGAGACCTACAAGGTGTCCGCCGAGAGCGACGACGGTGCGGTCGATGTGTCCGTGCCCCGGGACGACACCAGCTCCCACGTGGTGAACGCGCGGACCCAGGACGGGAAAGTCACGGTCCGAACCGCGAACTGACCGGCCCGTGTGTTCGTCCCTAACGGGTGGGAGAATGAACCCGGGCAGGACGGACGACACGGGAGAGGGATGTGACGGCGACACCATCGCAGCCGTACTCGCCGATGGTGCCGTGCGCACGGCGCCTGCCGCACCGTTCCGCCCGTCGCCGCAAGCCGGGCGCGGTCCGTGACGTGCTCACCCTCGTGGGTCTGCCGCTCCTCGCCGCTGTCGCGCTCCCCGCCGCGTTCGCCGGAGGGGGCACGCGCCGCTGGTTCGGCGGGCGGGCCGAGAGCCAGCGGGCCGAGGCACAGGCCGCGAAGGACGACGCCGCGGCGGCCTTCTACGAACTGGACACCGCGCAGCGGGACCTGCGGATCTCGATAGAGACGATCGCGGCCGTCGACTCCTCCCCCGCCGCCCGGCGCGCGGTCGGCGACTTCGAGGCGCTCGGCCGGCGCATCGACGAGGTCAGCCACCAGTACATCAACGCCGTCGACGCCCACGACCTGGACCGGGACGACCTGGAGGCGTCGGCCGCCTCCCGCGCCCGCACCGAACTCACCGCCGCCAAGAACGAGCTCGGCCGCGTCAAGCAGGAACTGGACCGCTTCGCCGAAGGGCTCGGCCCCCTGCTCGGCAAGGCCGAGACCCAGCTGGCCCGCCTGGCTCCCGCCGTCGAACGCGCCCGACAGGCTCTGCTCGCCGCCTCCAACGCCCTGGACGCAGCCCGCGAGTCCCGTCTCAAGGCGGACGACCTCGCCGCCCGGCTCGCCGCCCTCGGCCCGGAACTGACCCGGCTGAACCAGGGCGCCGGAGCACACGGCGTGCCGCAGACCCTGGAGCGGGCCGAGCGGGTCACCCGGGAGGCCGAGTCGGTCCGCGCGGAGGCCGAGCGACTGCCCGAACGCGCCGCCGAGATCGACCACCGGCTGGTCTCCCTGCGCACCCGCGCCCAGGCCCTGACCACCCGAACCGAGCAGGTCGAACCGGTCCTGAGCGAGCTGCGACGACGGTTCACCGTCGCCTGCTGGCAGGATCTCCAGCAGGTGCCGGACCAGGCCGCCGAGTCGGTCAGGCAGGCCGAACGGAAGCTGGCCGAGGCCCAGACCGCCCGCGACGAACAGCGCTGGCCGGACGCCACCGCCCTGCTGTCGACGGTGCGGGCACTGCTGAACGCGACCGACGAGGCCGTCTCCGCCGCCGGCGACCGGCTGCGACAGCTGAACGCCGTGCAGAAGGACCCCCAGCAGGAGATCGAGCGCACCCGTTTCGCCATCCGGGACGCCCAGCGCCTGGCCATGGCCGGCCGCAACACCCCGGACCCCCGTCACGCGCGCCCGCTGGACGACGCCGTGGCGCGGCTGGAACGGGCGATCACCACGCTGGAGGGCCGGCACCCCGACTACTGGCACTTCCTCACGGAGACCGAGGAAGTCCGGCAGACGGTGGCCCGTGTGGTCTCCCAGATCCGCGAGGAGCGCGGTGCCGGTCACTGATCACCGTGCGGCGGCCGGTCGCTGATCACCGTGTGGCTGCCCGTCACTGACCACCATGCGGCGGTCACTGATCACCGCGCGGCGGCCGGTCACTGGTCAAGGCCGAGTGCCGGTCACTGATCGACGGCCGGCTTCCGGTCGCTGACCAGCGGTCTGCCGCCTGTGGCCGGTCACGCGTCCGTGCCCGGCCGGTTTTCCGGCTCTTCCCGGCGGAACAGGCCGTCCGGACGGTTAACCTGTGCCCATGCCTCGCTACGAGTACCGCTGCCGGAGCTGCGGCGACACCTTCGAACTGAGCCGCCCCATGGCCGAGTCCTCCGCCCCCGCCGCCTGCCCGGCGGGCCACGACGACACGGTGAAGCTGCTGTCGACGGTCGCGGTCGGCGGCTCGTCCTCCGGATCCGCACCCGCTCCCGCACCGGGCGGCGGAGGCGGTGGCGGCTGCTGCGGCGGAGGTTGCTGCGGCTGACCCGAGGCAGATCGCCCGCCCCGGCGCGGCTGGGCCGGCACCCGACCGCCCTCGGTCCCCCTTCGCGCCCGTCGGCACCTGTCGGCTCTCCTCGACACGGCTCCCGGGGCCCGGCGACGGCTCCCGGGGCCCGGCTTCAGCTCCCCGAGGCCCTGCTACGGCTCCCGTCGCCCTCCTTCAGCTGCCGAGGTAGCGCAGCACGGCCAGCACTCTGCGTGAATAGCCCTCACCTCCGGTCAGTTCCAGCTTGTCGAAGATCGCGTTGGTGTGTTTCTCCACCGCGCTCTGCGAGATGTGCAGCCTCCGCGCGATCGCCGCGTTGGTGTGTCCCTGGGCCATTTCCGCCAGCACGTCCCGCTCCCGTGCGGTGAGCCGGGCGAGCAGGTCGGTGTGTGTCGTGCGGCCGAGCAGCTGCCGGACGACCTCCGGGTCGAAGGCCGCACGGCCGGCGGCCACCCGCTCCAGCGCGTCCAGGAACTCGTCGATCTGGACCACCCGGTCCTTCAGCAGATATCCCACTCCTTCCGTCTCACCGGTCAGCAGCTCCGTCGCGTAACGCTTCTCGACGTACTGGGAGAGCACCAGCACCCCGACCTCGGGCCAGCGCTCGCGTATCTCCAGGGCGGCGCGCAGGCCCTCGTCCGTGTGTGTGGGCGGCATCCGGACATCGGCGACGACCACGTCCGGCGGATCCTCGGCGACCGCCTTCAGCAGCAGCTCGGCGTTGCCCACGGCCGCGAGCACCTCGTGTCCCTCCTCCGTCAGCAGCCGCAACAGACCCTCCCTCAGCAGGGTCGAGTCCTCGGCGAGGATCAGCCGCATGGCAGCTCCGCGGCCACGAGGGTGGGCCCGCCGGGCGGGCTGACCACGCTGAGGCTTCCGTCGAGAGCGGCGACGCGCCGGGCGAGCCCGAACAGTCCGCTGCCGGCGGCGTTCGCCCCACCGCAGCCGTCGTCCCGCACGCTCACGTACATCCGTTGCTCCTCAGCTCTGACCGCGACGCTTATCCGGGTGGGCGCCGCGTGCTTGACCGCGTTCGTGACAGCCTCGCAGACGACGAAGTAGGCGACGGTCGCCACAGCCTGGTCAGGTTCCTCCACCAGGTCGTACTCCACCCCGACCGGCACGGACGCCCGCTCGGCGACCGTCTCCAGGGCCGCGCGCAGACCCGCCTCGTCCAGCGTGGTCGGGTAGACCCGCCAGGCCACCTCGCGCAGCTCGTCCAGGGCGCGGCGGCTCTCGTCGTGGGCCTGGCCCAGGAGCCGGTCCCGCCGGTCGGCGTCCTGGCTGCGGCGGGCGCGGCCGAGCAGCATGCCGAGGGCGACGAGGCGCTGCTGCACGCCGTCGTGCAGGTCACGCTCGATGCGGCGCCGTTCGTCGTTCACCGCGTCGACCACGGCGGCGCGGCTGGCGGACAGCTCGGCGATGCGCCGCTCCAGTTCCTCCTGGTGCCGCGGCCCGAGGAAGTGGCGCGCCAGCTGGCCCTCCAGTCCCACCACGCCGAATATTCCCTGCACGGCGAGGAACACGAGGAAGAAGCCGCCCACGCTGCCGAGGACCAACGAACCGGGGTCGCGTATGCCGTCCAGCAGGAGCCAGCCGTATATCCCGAAGGTGCCGTACCCGAGGCCGATCGCGGCCGTCAGCATCACCACGCCGCCCAGGACACCCAGGGCCCAGCGGCAGGCCACGTACCGCAGGGCCCGCACGTCCTCGTGCGCGGGCGTGATGCGGAGGTCCAGCCACATCGCCAGCCGGGCCCGCTCCATCCCCGACAGTGTCCGCGCGCCCGCGAGGACCGGGCGCAGTACGGCGCGGCGGGCGGCCGGCCACGCCGCCACCGGCAGGAGCACCGCGCCGGCCAGCAGGGCGAAGAGCAGCTCGACGGCGGCCGTGGCGGTCCCCATGATGAGGCCCACCCCGCACCGCACTACACGTCGCGCCATGTCTCGCATGATCGCGAGGCTAGCCGGGCACCGACCCGGCGCACACTGCGGAAAACCGCAATTCCCGCCTGCGGTACACCGCAGTCGATCTTGCGGTCTTCCTCAGGGTCCCTTCAGCTGCGATTTTCTAGCGTGGTCGGCATGACAGCCATCGCAGCGCAGACGGCCGCGGACAGCGGTGCGGCACCGCAGTGGATCAACGACCTCATGGACGCGCTCGGCGCCCCGGGCGCCGGCCTGGCCATCGCTCTGGAGAACCTCTTCCCTCCCCTGCCGAGCGAAGTGATCCTGCCGCTCGCGGGGTTCGCGGCGAGTTCCGGCCGGATGAACCTGATCGCCGTCCTGCTGTGGACGACGGCGGGTTCGGTCATCGGTGCGCTCGCTCTGTACGGGATCGGCGCACTGCTCGGCAGGGACCGCACGGTGGCGATAGCGGGCAAGCTGCCGCTGGTGAAGGTGTCCGACATAGAGAAGACGGAGGCGTGGTTCCAGAAGCACGGGACCAAGGCAGTCTTCTTCGGCCGGATGATCCCCATCTTCCGGAGCCTGATCTCCGTGCCGGCAGGCGTGGAGAGGATGCGGTTGCCCGTCTTCCTCGCCCTGACCACGCTGGGCAGCGCGATCTGGAACACGGTGTTCGTGCTCGCGGGTTACGCGCTCGGCGACAACTGGTCCGAGGTCTCGAGCATCGCCTCCACGTACTCGAAGGTGATCCTCGCACTCGCCGCCCTGGCGCTGCTGGTCTTCATCGTCATGCGTCTGCTGCGGCCGGGAGCCGGACAGCGCAGGCGGGGCCACGGACGCGGCGGCAACGGACAGGACATACGGCCGCCGGCCGATGACGACGACCGCCCCGGCACCGGGGGCGGTGCCGGGGGCCGTGACGGCGGCGTCAGCGAGCCGGTCTCGCCGCGTGCAGGAACTCCCGGAGGATCCGCTCACCGGCCAGCACACCGCGCTCGGGCAAGGCGCTGATCGCCGGAGCCGTCCAGTCCGAGTCGGCCAGCTCACCGTGACCGGGGCGCCATCCCCGGTCGGCGGCGAGCAGCAGGTCCGCGTCGAGGAGGGAGTCACCGGCGGCGAGGGTGAGGTCGGCGCCGGTTCGGCGGGCGACCTCGCGCACGGCGGCGCTCTTGGTGAGCGGCTTGGGGACGGCGTAGAGCTTGCGGCCCTGGAGGGAGACGGTCCAGCCACGGTTCTCGGCCCACACCGCGAGTTCTTTCACCCAGTCCTCGGGCAGCAGTTCGCGCTCGACCACGAGGTAGGCGAAGAGATCCTCGGCGACCCGGTGCTTGCGCACCCACAGAGGGTCCGCGGTGTTCATCAGGTGGTCGCGGATCTCGGGCAACGAGGCGCACTCGTCGGCCAGCCGTGCGGTCACCCGCGCGTGCCAGTCGGGATCGGAGACGCCGTCCACCAGCAGGTGGCCGCCGTTCGCGCAGATCGCGTACTTCGCGGGCGGGCCGGGGAGGTTGATGCGCTGGTACTGCTCGCGGGTGCGGGTGGTCGTCGGTACGAAGACCGCCGTGTCGCCGAGGTCGGTCAGCAGCCCGGCGGCCGCCTCGGTCATGTAGGAGAGGGGCCTGCTCTCGTAGACCTCCACGCACAGCAACCGGGGTGCCCGCGAGTCGGGCATCGTCAGCCCGAGCGCGGCGGCGGAGTAGATGAGCGTGCGGTCGAGGTCGCTCGCGACGAGCACCGGCATCAGAGCGCCACCGCCTTGCCGTCGGCGCCGGTCGCACCCCGCGTGTACTTGGGGTGGATCAGCCCGACGCAGGTGTAGGGGAGGTCGGCGACCTCCTCGACGGGTACGCCCCGCTGTTCGGCCAGCAGGCGTACGTGATCCAGGTCGGCGCCCGCGCCGGCCCTGGCCAGCACCTTCCACGGGACGCGGCGCAGCATCACGCGGGTGGTCTCGCCGACACCGGGCTTGACGAGGTTGACGTCGTCGATGCCGTACTCCTCACTGATGCGCTCGACGGCGGCCCAGCCCTCCCAGGTGGGGGTGCGGTCGGCGGACAGGAGGTCCTTGGCCTGGGCGTCGACCGTGTCGGCGACGTCCGGGAAGCGGGCGGTGACGGCGTCGAGGAAGGCCGTCGACAGGTCGGCGCCGGCGAGTTCGCGGTAGAACTTCGCGCCGTGGAAGTCGTGCTGGCCGACCAGGTCGGCGCGGAGCACGGTGCGGGATATCAGGCCGGAGGCGGTCGAGTTGAGGCAGGCGGAGGGGATGAGGAAGTCGTCGCGGGTGCCGTAGGTGCGCACGCAGGAGCCGGGATCGGCGAGAACGGCGATCTCCGGGTCGAAGCCGGTGATGCCGTCGGTGGTCTCGAAGTCGCGCAGGGCGGCGGCGAGTTCGCGGGTGATGGCGCCCTTGCCGGTCCAGCCGTCGACGAATACGACGTCGGCGGGGTCGTGACGGTCGGCCAGCCAGCGCAGCGCGTTGGCGTCGATGCCGCGGCCCCGGACGATCGACACCGCGTAGTGAGGGAGGTCGAGACCATGACGGAACTGCGCCCAGCGGCGCATCAGGATGCCGACGGGTGTGCCCGCGCGGGCGAGGGACACGAGGACGGGGCGGGGGGACCGCTCGGTGAGCACGATCTCGGTGACGGCGCCGACGGCTCGGGCCAGCCGGGCGGCGGACGTCTCCAGCGCCGCGTGGAACAGCTCCTGGTACTGCTCGCTGGGCTGGTACTCCACGGGCAGCGACTCCGCGTAGTGGGCGCCACCGCTCTGGATGGCCTCCTCCCGTTCCTCGGTCGGAGCTTCCAGCGTCACGGCCGAGAGGTCCTGGAGCAGCCAGCCCACCTCGTCGGGGGCGTACGAGGAGAAGTCGGGGCCGCGCAGGGGCTCGGGCAGCATGAGGGGCCTTTCAGGGGCGTGCGGGGCTTGCGGGACGTACGACGGGACGACCGCGAGCAGGACGTGCGGGGTGTGGTCGGCGAGCCGGGCCAGCAGTCCGTCGGACGCGTGCAGTGCGGGGGTGTCGGCGGCCGAGTCGACGACGGCGACGACGGCGTCGAAGCCGGCGCCCGCGACGTTGTACGCGTAGCGCTCGCCGGGGCCGTCGGCGGGATCGTCGTGCGCGGGGAAGACCAGGCGGGTGCGTATCGCGTAGCCGGGGTCGTCGACCGCGAGGACGGGAGAGCGGGTCGTGGTGGAGTAGCGCACCTCGGCGTCGACCGTCTGCTCCAGGGTGTGGGCCAGGCGCAGCGGGGTGTACATCAGCTCCTCGAAGCCGAGTACGAGGACGCGCCGGGCTTCCGCGGGCAGCGCCCCGGCGATCCGCCGGGCCATGCCGGGCAGGGCCGCCTCCAGCCGGTGCCGATGGTCCGCGGTGAACCCGTGTCGTCCGCCGTCCGGCACTCCGGCGGGCCAGTGCAGGTCGACGCGCGCGACGGAGCCGGGGGTGGACGAGGTGGACGGCTCGAGCCCGACGGCACCCCGCGCGGGCCCTCCCCCGCGGCCCGGGACGGGCGGGGTGGCTCCGGTACCGCCGATGGCTCCGGTACCGCCGGTGGCTCCGGCGGCGACGTCGCGGGAGGTTTCCGCGGGCCCGGGCACCTCGCCGCTCCCCCTGCCACGGGTCGGCTCGGCGGCGAGCGCCTCGTACCGGGCGACCAGTTCCTGTCCCTTCTCCAGGACACCGTCCGGCAGCCGGACCGTGCCGGAGGCGGCCGTCACCAGATCCACGCGGGCGCCGATCTCCCGGGCGAAGTCCTCCAGGCGACCGGCGTCGGCGGGCGAGCGCATGTCGACGAGGGCCACGACGACGTACCGCTTGCGGGGATAGCGCTCGTGCAGGGCGCGGACGGTGTTGAGCACCGTGTTGCCGGTGGAGAACTCGTCGTCGACGAGGACCAGCGGCCCGTCGCCGGCCAGCAGCGCCGGGTCCTCGGGCAGCAGCAGGTGGGAGGTCGCGTGCGAGTGGGACTCCTCGAAGCCGCCCGCGCGGGCGACCCCGGCGACCGGGCGGCGGGTGGAGTGCAGGTACGGGGCGGGGCCGAGGCCGTCGGCGACCGAGTGGCCGAGACCGGTGGCGGTCTCCGCGTAGCCGAGGACGACGGCGCGGGCGGCCGTCTCGGCACCGAGCAGGTCGCGGACGCGGCGGCCGAGGGCGACGCCGTGGCCGTGGACGACGGAGGGCGACTGCGGGACGTGCTTGCCGAGCACGTTCGAGACGAGCAGGTGCGCCCGCTTGGGGTTGCGGCGCAGGGCGAGTCCCAGCAGGCCGGGCAGTGTGTCGTCGCCGGCGAGTTCGACGCCGAGCCGCTCGGCGACCCAGCTGCCGGACCAGACTCCGGCACGCTCGTCGGCGCGCGCCCTCTCGGTCATGTACTCGTGCCTCCCGTTGTCCACCGGTGTGTGGGCCCTTGCGTCGGTCATGGATTCCTTGAGTTCGGTCCGGCGGGGTGTTCAGTCGTCGGACAGACCGGCGGCGAGCAGTTCCACGAAGCCGATGTCCTCGTTGGCCACCCCGAAGACCTCGGCGCGCAGCAGCGTCCGCTCGGCCCAGGCGCGGTGGGGCTTCACCTCGTTCATCTTGTTCGTGTAGGCCGACCTCAGTACACCCCCACCGCCTCGTTCCGGCCGCAGGATGTCCTGGGCGTCGGTGAACTCCTCGTGGCTGACCACGGACAGCGCGTGCACGGGGAGGACGTGCGAGGGGTGGATGCAGGTCTTGCCCAGCAGCCCGTTGGCCCGGTCCAGGGAGATCTCGCGCAGCAGGCCGTCCATGGCGTGCTCGATGAGTTTCGAGCGCAGTTCCACGGCCTCCACTTCGAGGAAGGGGCTCTGCCGAAGTTGAGGCTTGAACATCCTCTCCTGGACGCGGAAGTACTCCCACACCGGTCCGGTCACCGTGAATCCGGTGCCGTCGGCCCGGGCGAGCATGTTCACCACGTCGGCGATCACGGAGGCGACGATCTGGACGTCGTACGCCGTCATGTCGGGGCCCCTGCGCAGCCCGTAGGAGGAGCAGAAGTCGGTCACGCCCAGGCGCAGGGCGAGCACGCGGTCGCGGTACTTGTCGACCGCGCGGAAGATGCCCTCCAGCGTCTGCACCCGGGACTCGCGGTACAGCAGGTCGGGCGACTCCAGCACGGGCATGGCGAAGAGCCTCTGCCCGGTGGCGGACTCGGCGGCGGAGAGTGCCTCCAGGAAGGGCATTCCACGGGTCTCGGTGAACTTCGGCAGTACGAATCCGGACAGCATGCGGACCGCGGGGCCGAGGCGCCGTACGAGGTCGGGTATCTGCTCGGGGGTGCGGACCCGGACGAAGAGCAGGGGTACGTCGGTGTCGGAACGTTTCGCCAGGTCGTTCAGCTGGCGGACGAGGTTCTCCTCACCGACCGGCACGTCGGCGTCGTCGATCGAGTCCTCCAGGCACAGCACCATGGACACCACACCGCGAGCGGCCTGCTTGAGGATGTCGTCGGCGAGCCTGGGCCGGGTGGCCGGACTGTAGAGGGTCGCGCCCAGGGCCGTGGACAGCAGCCGGGACGGGGAGTCCGCCGTGAAGGTGCAGGGCTCCTGGTAGAAGAGGCGCTTGCGCACTTCAGGGGCGATCTGTCCGAAATGACGCATGAATACTCCCCCGTGCTCTCTGGGCGACCTCTGAACTGTCCAAGGTGGCCGGTAATAGTACGTACGTGACCATGTCGACGGTTCCCACCGGGCATGAATTCCAGGTAACCCGGCCGTGTCGACGGCGGCGACCCGGGGTGTGGGAGACACGCTCCGAGTACCCGCCCCCGCGTTGTCGTGACCAGGACCGAGAGGGCAGGATGACGGCATGACGCACGCGATGCTGAAGGGGTCGAACGTCCCGCTCCAAGCCACCACGGTACGCGCCGTGCTGCGCTGGACTCCCGGGCAGGGGGTCCCCGACGTCGATGCCTCCGCGTTGCTGCTGGGGCCCGACGACCGCGTGCGTTCCGACGAGGACTTCGTCTTCTACAACCAGCCCCGGCATCCCTCGGGCCAGGTCTGGCGGCTCGGCAAGAAGCGGGTCGCCGAGGGCCTGACCGACACTATCCAGACGGACCTGACCGGGGTCGAGGCCTCGGTGGGCCGGATCCTGCTGGTCGCTTCGGCGGACGGCGTCTCCTTCGACCGCGTCACCTCCCTGCGCATCCTGCTGTACGACGCCACGGCCGCCGACGCGGAGCCGTTGGCGTATTTCGACGTCAAGCCGGAGACGGGCCAGGAGACGGCGCTGATCTGCGGCGAGCTGTACCGGCGCGGGGAGGGCTGGAAGTTCCGGGCGCTGGGTGAGGGTTATTCGAACGGGCTCAAGGGTCTGGCAACCGACTTCGGCATCTCGGTGGACGAGTCGGAAGGGGCGGACGGCCCCATGTCGGCGCCCCGGCCCGAGACGCCCCCGCACACGCCCGTCCAGTCGTCGCCGCCCGCTGCCGCCCCGCCTCCCCCGTCCACCGCCCCGACGATCGGTCCCGAGGAGCCGACGACGGTCCAGCGCGTCCCGGAGGTCTCCCGCCCACTGCCCCCGGAACAGCCCGCGGGAGTCCCGGCGCAGCCCGCGTACGGCTACCCGCAGCAGCCGCCCGCGGCTCAGCCGGCCTACGGGTATCCGCAACCGGCCGGCCGGCCCGCATACGGGTATCCGCAGGCTCCCGCCGCGGCGGGGGCCACGGGGGCGCAGTCCGGCTACGGTTATCCGCCACCGGTCTCCGGGGTGCCCGACCCGGACTTCCGGCTGCCGCCCCAGGGGCCGCAGTTCATCGGGCGGTAGGCACCGCACCGGCGCGTTCATCGCCCGGTGCCCGTGCGGCTACGGCCGGAGTCCTACCGCTCCGCCTTGCTCTTGTGCCCACGGCCCCATTGCAGGCCCCACCCGTAGAGCCGGTCCAGCTCTCCCTGGAAGCCGTACACGAACTTCACCTCGCGGCGCACGAGGATCTCGTCCTTGACGTTCTCGATCATCACGACGGCACAGGACCGGGCTTGGGGATGACGCTCGTCGAGGCCTATCTCGATGCGGGGCCCGTTGCTCGGGTAGAGCGTCACGATGGCGTGCGTGCGGTCGAAGGCCGGGGTCTGGTCGTAGATGTAGGCGAACAGCAGCAGACGCTTGATGGCGTCCTTGTGGTCCAGGTTGACGTATATCGTCTCGCCGGATGCCGAGCCGAACCGGTCGTCGCCGCTGAGCTTGACGTACGGCGGGCCGTTGACGTCGCCCAGGAAGCCGCCGAGCGGCTGGACGACCCCGCGGGTGCCGTCCTGGAGTTCGTAGAGGCAGCCGAGGTCGAGGTCGACGTTGACCATGCTCTGGCTGTGGCCCACGACCTCGGGCGGCTTGAGCGCTTTGAACGGGTGGCGCAGCAGGCTCTCGCGCTGGGTGCCCATGATGTCCGAGGTCCGCATCCGCCAGGAGAGGTTGATGCGGAGGTTGCCGGTCGCCGCGCCCTGTTTGGTCAGGGAGACCTGGCTGTGCCGTTTGGTCAGCTGGATGGAGTTGGTCGCCGCGCTGCCCGAGTCGAACTCCGACTCGCGACCGCGCCACAGACCGTCCAAGAAGCCCATTCCCGCCCCCCACGTTCACTCGACGACCGGCCAGGGACCGCCGACGGGGCGGCCCCGAGGAGTCGTCCTCGTCGGCCGCCCCGCACAGAGCGTTCCCTCACCCGGGCCGTGTTCACACCAGAGGTGCGGGCGCACCGGGGGCGAACCCGGCCCGGGTACAGAAGGGTTTCACACCCCGGAGGAGACTTCCGCCTTCTCCTTGCCGCCTTCTCCCCCGGCCGCGGCGAGCCGCTTGTTGCGCCGGACCGAGGACCAGAAGGAGGCACCGATCAGGACCACACCGATCATGCCGGTGATGAACTCGTTGATCTCGTACTGGATCGTCACCAGGAGGACGATCGCGAGGGCGCCGATGGCGTAGTGGGCGCCGTGCTCCAGGTAGACGTAGTCGTCGAGGGTGCCCTCGCGGACGAGGTAGACCGTGAGCGAACGGACGTACATGGCGCCGATGCCCAGGCCGAGGGCCATCAGGACGATGTCGTTGGTGATGGCGAAGGCGCCGATGACGCCGTCGAAGGAGAACGACGCGTCCAGGACCTCGAGGTAGAGGAACATGAAGAACGCGGCCTTGCCGGCCAGCTTGACGGCCGACTTGGGCTTGCCCGCCCGCTCGGCGGCCTCCTCGGCCTCGTGCTCGCGCTCCTCCTCTTCCTCGAGCTTGTCCTCGAAGAAGCCGGAGAGGCCGCCGACGACCAGGTAGGTGATCAGACCGGCGATGCCGGAGAGCAGGACCGTCTCCGCCTTGTCGGCGTGGGTGCCGCCGTGCTGGTGGGCGTGGGCGCCGAAGGTGATCGCGGAGATCAGCAGCACGATCAGGGCGATGCAGACCGACAGCATGTCGACCTTGCCCAGCTTGGCCAGCGGGCGCTCCAGCCAGCCCAGCCACTTGATGTCCCGGTCCTCGAAGATGAAGTCCAGGAAGATCATCAGGAGGAACATGCCACCGAAGGCGGCGATCGACGGGTGGGCGTCGGTCACCAGCTCCTGGTAGCGGTCCTTGTCGGTGAGGGCGAGGTCGACGGCCTCGATCGGCCCGAGGGACGCGCTGACGGCGACGATGACGACCGGGAAGACCAGGCGCATGCCGAAGACGGCGATCAGGATGCCGATGGTGAGGAAGATCTTCTGCCAGAAGGCATTCATCTTCTTCAGGATCCCGGCGTTGACCACCGCGTTGTCGAAGGACAGCGAGATCTCCAGAATGGACAGGATCGCCACCACTCCGAAGGCGGCCCACCCCCCGTAGAAGATCGCGGCCACCAGGCCGAGCGCGGTGACCGCGAACGACCACCCGAAGGTTTTCAGAACCACTGGCTACCCAATCGTGTGTGTACGGGGCTCCCCCGCGCCGTACGCGGCTTTACGAAACGTTGACTCCGAAGTCTAGAGCGATGCCGCGCAGCCCCGACGCGTACCCCTGCCCGACCGCACGGAACTTCCACTCCCCCTGGTAGCGGTAGAGCTCTCCGAAGATCATCGCGGTCTCCGTGGAGGCGTCCTCGCTGAGGTCGTAGCGGGCGAGTTCCTGGCCGTCGGCCTGGTTGACGACCCGGATGAAGGCATTGCTGACCTGCCCGAAGGTCTGGCCGCGCTCGTCGGCCATGTGGATGGAGACCGGGAAGACGATCTTGTCGCAGCGGTCGGGCACTGCGGAGAGGTCGACCAGCACCGACTCGTCGTCACCGTCCCCCTCGCCGGTGAGGTTGTCGCCGGTGTGCTCGATCGAGCCGTCCGGGCTCTTGAGCTGGTTGTAGAAGACGAACCATTCGTCGCCGAGCACCCGGCCGCCGCCGCACGCCAGGGCGCTGGCGTCGAGGTCGAAGGGTGCTCCGGTGGTGGAACGCGCGTCCCAGCCGAGTCCGACCAGTACCTGCGTGAGGTTCGGTGCGGCCTTGGACAGGGAGACGTTGCCTCCCTTGGCAAGCGTGACGCCCATGGTGATCCCTCCCCGGGTGATGGTTCTCGGGTTTCCTGCACGTCCGGCGCCGCACGTAAACCGTGTGGCGCCGGACGGTCGAGGCTCACGCCCCGGCGGTGCAGGTCGCTCAGACGTTGACGCCGAAGTCCTGGGCGATGCCGCGCAGGCCGGAGGCGTAGCCCTGGCCGATGGCGCGGAACTTCCACTCGGCGCCGTGCCGGTACAGCTCGCCGAAGACCATGGCGGTCTCCGTGGAGGCGTCCTCGCTCAGGTCGTAGCGGGCGATCTCGGCGCCGCCGGCCTGGTTGACGACGCGGATGAACGCGTTGCGGACCTGGCCGAAGGACTGCTGGCGGTTCTCGGCGTCGTAGATCGAGACCGGGAAGACGATTTTCTCGATGTCGGCGGGGACGTTGGCCAGGTCGATCTTGATCTGCTCGTCGTCGCCCTCGCCCTCACCGGTGAGGTTGTCGCCGGTGTGCTCGACCGAGCCGTCCGGGCTCTTCAGGTTGTTGAAGAAGATGAAGTGCGCGTCGCTGGCGACCTTGCCGCCGCTGTTCAGCAGCAGGGCGCTGGCGTCGAGGTCGAAGTCGGTACCGGTCGTGGTGCGGATGTCCCACCCCAGACCGACGATGACCGCGGTGAGGCCGGGGGCCTCCTTGGTCAGCGATACGTTGCCGCCCTTGCTGAGGCTGACTCCCACGAGTCCTCCATTGGTGTCCAGGGGCGGGGAGCCCCGTAGTGCGTGGATATCGGATCAACGATTCGATCCTAGTGACGGGTTCCCGCCCCCCGCAGGCCCTGCGGCCGACAAATCGCAAGGTGTCGGTTCACACCGTGCCGGTCACAGGGTGTCGAGCGCCTTCACGTACTCGCCCAGGTCGCGGGCGTCCGGCAGGCCGTTGACGACGGTCCAGCGGACGACGCCCTCGCGGTCGATGATGAAGGTGCCGCGGACGGCGCAGCCCTTGTCCTCGTCGAAGACGCCGTACGCGCGCGAGACGTTGCCGTGCGGCCAGAAGTCGGACAGCAGGGGGTACTCCAGGCCCTCCTGCTCGGCGAAGACGCGCAGGGTGTGGATGGAGTCGTTGGAGACGGCGAGCACCTGGGTGTCGCGGTCGGAGAACTGCGGCAGGTTGTCGCGCACCTCGCACAGCTCGCCGGTGCACACGCCGGTGAAGGCGAACGGGTAGAAGAGCAGCACCACGTTCTGCCGGCCGCGGAAGTCGGACAGCCGGACGGTCGCGCCGTGGTTGTCCTTGAGCTCGAAGTCGGGGGCCTTGTCGCCGACCTGGATCGCCATGTCCTGTTCGTCCCTTCGAAGGGTGGTTCGCTGGAAACACCCTACGCAGGAATCATCGCGGACCCGCGGACGGGCCGACGGCGGCCGGCCCGTCCGGGGCCCGGTGATGCGGAGCCCGGTCGGCTACCGCTTGGACTTGGCCGCCTTGGGCGTCGCCAGCCGGCTGCCGCTCCAGTCCTTTCCGACGCTGACGCTCTTGGACGCCGTCAGTCCGGCCGTCGTCGAAGCCTCCGAGATGTCGCTGGCCTCGACGTACCCCGGACGGCCGGTCTTCGGCGTCAGAAGGAGGATCGACCCGCCCTCTTCGATGTACGTGGTGGCATCCACCAGCGCATCCGTCAGGTCGCCGTCGTCGTCACGGAACCACAGCACGACGGCGTCGGCCACGTCCTCGTAGTCCTCGTCCACCAGCTCGCCCTCGACGGCGCTCTCAATGGCCTCGCGGAGCTCCTGGTCGACGTCGTCGTCGTAGCCGATCTCCTGGACCACCTGCCCGGGCTGGAAACCCAGCCTGGCGGCAGGGTTAGTCCGCTCCTCCGCGTGGTCCGCGGTCGCGCTCACGGGTTGCCTCCTGATCATGTTTCGGTAGATGTCTTCAGCCACGCGCGTGCGCGAAGCTTGGCCGTAGTCCACACGGGCGGGACGGATCGCGCAAGTACCCGGCGACTGGGACCGCCGAAACGGTGACGATCCCGGCTGTGTCGCCGCAACTCCAGCCATGCCGTCCAGACCGAAGGTGACGTACACCACACCTATCTGCCCCGTTTGCGTAATTGGGAACCATGTGTGGGTACGAGACTCGAATGAACGTGCCCCCGGCTCCCATGGGGGAACCGGTTACCCCACGGTACAGATGACGTTTGCCCCCTCGAGGTACACGATGGGGTTCCGGCGGGGAATCGGCGCAGACACAGGCAGCATCCGGCATCAGGCAGCATCCGGCAAAGTGGCCCTCCGACAGCGAAGGAACAGCGTGGCTTCCGCATCCGATCGCAGTGATCGCAATCCGATCATCATTGGCGGCCTCCCGAGTCAGGTCCCTGACTTCGACCCCGAGGAGACGCAGGAGTGGCTCGACTCCCTCGACGCCGCCGTCGACGAGCGCGGCCGGGAGCGGGCCCGCTACCTGATGCTGCGGCTGATCGAGCGGGCCCGCGAGAAGCGCGTGGCCGTGCCCGAGATGCGCAGCACGGACTACGTCAACACCATCCCGACCAAGAGCGAGCCGTTCTTCCCCGGCAACGAGGAGATCGAGCGCAAGATCCTCAACGCCACCCGGTGGAACGCCGCCGTGATGGTCTCGCGCGCCCAGCGGCCCGGCATCGGCGTCGGCGGCCACATCGCGACCTTCGCCTCCTCGGCGTCCCTGTACGACGTGGGCTTCAACCACTTCTTCCGGGGCAAGGACGAGGGCGACGGCGGTGACCAGGTCTTCTTCCAGGGGCACGCCTCGCCGGGCATCTACGCCCGCGCCTACCTGCTGGACCGGCTGACCGAGCAGCACCTGGACGGCTTCCGGCAGGAGAAGTCCAAGGCGCCGTACATGCTGTCGTCGTACCCGCACCCGCGGTCGATGCCGGACTTCTGGGAGTTCCCGACGGTGTCGATGGGCCTCGGCCCGATCGGCGCGATCTACCAGGCGCGGATGAACCGCTACATGCAGGCGCGCGGCATCGCGGACACCTCGAAGTCGCACGTGTGGGCGTTCCTCGGCGACGGCGAGATGGACGAGCCCGAGTCGCTGGGCCAGCTGTCCATCGCCGCCCGTGAGGGCCTGGACAACCTGACCTTCGTGGTCAACTGCAACCTCCAGCGCCTCGACGGCCCGGTGCGCGGCAACGGGAAGATCATCCAGGAGCTGGAGTCGGTCTTCCGGGGCGCCGGCTGGAACGTCATCAAGCTGGTGTGGGACCGCACCTGGGACCCGCTGCTCGCCCAGGACCGCGACGGCGTGCTGGTCAACCGCATGAACACCACCCCGGACGGCCAGTTCCAGACGTACGCCACCGAGTCCGGCGCCTACATCCGCGAGCACTTCTTCGGCGACGACCACCGGCTGCGCGCGATGGTCGAGAACATGACCGACGACCAGATCCTTCACCTGGGGCGCGGCGGTCACGACCACCGGAAGATCTACGCGGCGTACAAGGCGGCACTGGAGCACAAGGGCCAGCCGACCGTCATCCTCGCCAAGACGATCAAGGGCTGGACGCTCGGGCCGAACTTCGAGGGCCGCAACGCCACGCACCAGATGAAGAAGCTGACGGTCGACGACCTCAAGCGCTTCCGCGACCGGCTGCACCTGCCGATCTCCGACAAGGAGCTGGAGTCCGGTCCGCCGCCGTACTACCACCCGGGCCGGGACACGGAGGAGATGCAGTACATGCACGACCGCCGGCTGGGTCTCGGCGGCTACGTGCCGACCCGGGTCGTGCGCTCCAAGCCGCTCCCGATGCCGGAGGAGCGGACGTACGCGACCGTGAAGAAGGGGTCGGGTCAGCAGTCCATCGCGACGACCATGGCGTTCGTGCGGCTGCTCAAGGACCTCCTGCGGGACAAGGAAATCGGCAAGCGGTTCGTGCTGATCGCGCCGGACGAGTACCGGACGTTCGGCATGGACTCGTTCTTCCCGAGCGCGAAGATCTACAACCCGCTCGGGCAGCAGTACGAGTCCGTGGACCGGGACCTGCTGCTCGCCTACAAGGAGGCGCCGAACGGGCAGATGCTGCACGACGGCATCTCGGAGGCCGGCTGCACCGCCTCGCTGATCGCGGCCGGTTCGGCGTACGCCACGCACGGCGAGCCGCTCATCCCGGTCTACGTCTTCTACTCGATGTTCGGTTTCCAGCGCACCGGTGACCAGTTCTGGCAGATGGGCGACCAGCTGGCGCGCGGTTTCGTGCTGGGCGCGACCGCGGGGCGTACGACGCTGACCGGTGAGGGCCTGCAGCACGCGGACGGCCACTCGCAGCTGCTGGCCTCGACCAACCCGGCGTGCGTGGCGTACGACCCGGCCTTCGGCTTCGAGATCGCGCACATCGTCAAGGACGGCCTGCGCCGGATGTACGGCGCGGACGAGCAGCACCCGCACGGCGAGGACGTCTTCTACTACCTCACCGTCTACAACGAGCCGATCCAGCACCCGGCAGAGCCGGAGAACGTGGACGTCGAGGGCATCCTCAAGGGCATCTACCTCTTCAGCGAGGCGACGGACGGTTCGATCCCGGCGCAGATCATGGCGTCCGGGGTCGCGGTGCCGTGGGCGGTCGAGGCGCAGCGGATCCTCGCCGAGGAGTGGAACGTGCGCGCCCACGTCTGGTCGGCGACCTCCTGGAACGAGCTGCGGCGTGACGCGGTGGCGTGCGAGGAGCACAACCTGCTGCATCCCGAGGAGGAGCAGCAGGTGCCCTACGTGACGCGGAAACTGGCCGGCTCGCAGGGGCCGTTCGTGGCCGTGTCGGACTGGATGCGGTCGGTGCCGGACCAGATCGCGCGCTGGGTGCCGGGGACGTACCAGTCGCTGGGCGCGGACGGCTGGGGCTTCGCGGACACGCGCGGGGCCGCCCGGCGCTTCTTCCACATCGACGCGGAGTCGATCGTGGTCGGGGTGCTGAGCGAGCTGGCGCGGGAGGGGAAGGTCGACCGGTCGGTCCTGAAGCAGGCGATCGACCGGTACCGGCTGCTCGACGTGGCGGCGGCCGACCCGGGGGTCGCGGGCGGCGACGCGTAGGCACGTACACGGCGGCGGTCGGGGCGGTGGGGTTTCGGCTCCGCCGCCCCGGCCGTTCCACGGCCTCCTTACGATGCGGCCATGACGCGTACGGAGCAGGACGTCACGGACGAGGGTGTCGAGGGGCGGACGGCACAGGAGCGGTGGGAGCGGCGCACCCAGCGGCCGCTGCTGGCGCTGGCCGTGCTCTTCGCCGTGGCGTACGCGGTGCCCATCGTGAACAGCTCCGCGAGCGGCCCCCTGACCCGCGCGTGCGCGGTGGCGGAGTGGCTGGTGTGGGGAGCGTTCGCCGTGGACTATCTGATGCGGCTGAAGCTCACCGGGGACCGCAAGCGGTTCGTCCGCACGCACTGGCTGGACCTGTGCGCGGTGCTGCTGCCGCTGCTCCAGCCGCTGCGGCTGCTGCGCCTGGTCTCGACCCTGCTGCTCGTCGGGCGGCGCGCGCGGATGGCGACGCAGATCCGGCTGACGACGTACGTCGCCGGGGCTGTGGTGGGGCTGCTGATGTTCGGTTCGCTCGCGGTGCTGTCCGTGGAGCGGGACGCACCCGGCGGGAACATCCGCACGCTGGGGGACGCGGTCTGGTGGTCGTTCACGACGATGACGACCGTGGGGTACGGGGACCACGCGCCGACGACCGGGGTGGGGCGGTTGCTGGCCGTCGGGCTGATGCTGTCGCGCGGTTCGAGAAGGACGACGTGGAGGAGCGGCGGCAGACCGAGGCGATCGTGGCACTGGCGGAGGAGGTCCGGGCCTTGCGGGTGGAGGTCGCGGAGCTGAGGGGGACGGCGGCGTCCGCCCCTGTCCCCGCTCCCGTTCCCGCGTCCGCGCCCGGCTCTGCCCCTGCGCCTGCGCCTGCCCGAACCTCCGCCTCCGCCACTGCGGAGTAGCGGAGGCGCGGGAACTCCCCTAGGGGACGGAGGTCAGAGGATGCCGTGGCCCGAGGGCGCCGCTCCGATGAGCCACAGGACGGCCAGGACCGTGTCGATGACGCCCAGGACCAGGGCGACCACGGCCGGGACCGGGCGGGAACCCACCCGGGTGCGGCCCATGGCCAGCCGGCCGCAGACGATCGCGGCGGGGCCGAGGACGATCCCCAGCACGAAGAAGCCGGCGATCGCGCAGACGAGTCCGACGACGGCGAGGGTCGCGCGATCCGGCCCGGTCCGTGACCACGTCCGGCCACGTGAGCGGGGGTGCCTGCGCGATCCGGTGCCGAAGGTCGCCATCATCAACTCCCTGAACTCATCGTGGAGTTCGGGTACCCCCGCACGGCAGCTCATGCCTGCCGCGAACGTGCTGCCTGCGCGCTGCCCCCCTCCAGCAGCGCGCCGCAGCATCTCGCCCCCCGTGCCCTGCGGAGGACTTGACCCACTGTGACCTGCGAGGTCCGTCGGAGGGGAGGGTTCCCCGGCCCTGTCACCCGGATAGGCGAACAGGGCCGGAGAACGGAACGGAAACTTCCTCAGATGTGGCCCACGCCCGCACCGGCCTCGGCGTTCTCACCGCGCTTGGTGAGGAAGGCGACCAGTACGGCCACGGCCGCGACACCGGCGGCGACGAGCGACGCCAGGCTCATGCCGGAGACGAAGGTGTCGTGCGCGACGTCGGTGATCTTCGCGGCGATCTGCTCCGGGGTCCCCTCGGGCACCGGCGCGATCCCCTGCTGCACGGCCTGGGCCGTCAGCTCCTCCTGGGCCGGCGTGAGCGCGGGCAGACCCGCGTCCGTCCAGTTCCCGGCGAGGTCGCTGTCGACCTTGGAGGCCATCACGGCGCCCAGGACCGCCGTACCGAGGCTGCCGCCGATCTGCATCGCCGCCTGCTGGAGGCCGCCCGCGACGCCCGACAGCTCCATCGGGGCGTTGCCCACGATGACCTCGGTGGCGCCCACCATGACCGGTGCGAGACCGAGACCGAGCAGCGCGAACCAGACGGACATCGCCACGCTGCCGGTGTCCGTCTCGAGCGTGGACATGCCGTACATGGCGATCGCGGTGCACACCATGCCTCCCGCGAGCGGCACGCGCGGGCCGAACTTGGTGATCATCGCACCGGCCAGCGGCGAGGCGACGATCATCATGGCCGTGAGCGGCAGCAGGTGCAGGCCGGCGTCGACCGGGCTCATGCCGTGCACGTTCTGGAGGTAGAACGTCACGAAGAACAGGCCGCCCATGAAGGCGATGGCCATCAGGACCATCAGGACGACACCCGCCGACAGCGGCACCGAACGGAACATCGCCAGCGGGATCAGCGGCTCCTTCACCTTGGTCTCCCAGAAGGAGAAGACGGCGAAGCCCACCACCGACACGGCGATGAACAGCCAGGTCTGCCCGGAGCCCCAGCCCCACTCGGGCGCCTTGATGAGCGCCCACACCAGGCAGAACATCGAGGCGGACAGCAGGGCGATGCCGACGACGTCGAAGGAGCGCGGGGCGTTCTCGGCCCGGTGGTCCAGCAGGATCAGTACGCCGAGCACCACGGCGAGGATGCCGACCGGCACGTTGATGAAGAACACCGACTGCCAGTTGACGTGCTCGACCAGCACGCCGCCCAGGATCGGGCCGCCCGCGGTGGAGGCGCCGATGACCATGCCCCAGATGCCGATGGCCATGTTGAGCTTCTCGGCCGGGAAGGTGGCCCGCAGCAGGCCGAGCGCGGCCGGCATCAGCAGGGCGCCGAAGAGGCCCTGGAAGACGCGGAAGACGATGACCGCGGCGATGCTGTCGGAGAGCCCGATCGCACCGGAGGAGGCGGCGAAGCCCGCCACGCCGATGAGGAAGGTCTGCCGGTGGCCGAAGCGGTCACCGAGCTTGCCCGCGGTGATCAGGGAGACCGCGAGGGCGAGGAAGTAGGCGTTGGTGATCCACTGCAGTTCGGACCAACTGGCGCCCAGGTCCTTGCCGATGGCCGGGTTGGCGATGGCCACGATGGTGCCGTCGAGGGCCACCATCATGACCCCGACCGCGACGGTGACGAGGGTGACCCATGGGTGGCCGCGCAGCCCTGTGGCCGGCGCCGGGCCCGACGGTCCGTCCCCCGGCCCCGCCTTGTCGATGGTGGTCTGACTAGTCATACCGGCGAGGCTAATGACAGCCGCTGACAGTTGACAAACGGTTTCACCGGTCGGTAACTGACACGTCATCTGCGGCTAGCCTGAACTGCGGAAACGACCGCACGGCGACACGCCGGAGCGAGCCCGAGGAGCGACCTTTTGAAGACGGCGGAGACGGCACCCGCGCAGGGCCTGCGCGAGCGGAAGAAGCAGCGCACCCGGGACACCCTGCTGCGCTCCGCCCTCGTGCTGTTCACCGAGCGGGGCTACGAGGCGACGACCGTGGACGACATCGCGGAGGCGGCCGAGGTCTCGCAGCGCACCTTCTTCCGCTACTTCGCCAGCAAGGAGGAGGCGGCCTTCTTCGTGTCCCGGCTCGCGGAGTCGCACTTCGTCGACGCCGTACGCCGTCGGCCGCCCGAGGAGGCGCCGCTGGACGCGATGCGGCAGGCCCTCGTGGAGTGCTGGGACACGATCGGGGAGGCCGTCGAGCAGCTCGTCCCGCTCGAGCTGCACATGCGGTTCTACCGGGTGATCGAGTCGACGCCGGCCCTGCTCGCCGCACACCTGCGGCGCGCGACGGAGCTGGAGGAGGAGATCGCCCGCATCGTCGCCCACCGCGAGAACGTCGACGTCGACGCCGACCCCCGGCCGCGCGTGGTCGTGGCCGCCTTCGGAGCGGTCATGCGGGTCACCGAACGGATCTGGTCCACCCGGGACGACGCCGGGCTCGCGTCGCTGCGCGAACTGACCGCCGCCTACCTCGATCAGGTGGTGCCCGCGCTCACCGGCGACTGGCGCGACACCCCCGGCTGCGGCTCCGGCTCCGGCTCGACGGACCCAGCCCCGTAACGGAAGACCGAAACGTGATCCGTGTCACTGGATTCACGCGAGACCGTCTCGTTCTCCTAGTGTGTCCTCCCAGTGACTTCCTTCGACACCTCCCCGCAGCTCAACGTCTGGCGCGCACTGCTCGCCCTGGCCGTGGTGTTCGTGATGCTGGCGACCACCGGCTGGACCGCCCTGCGCAACCAGCGGGGGCCCACGGCGCTCGAAGCGTCGGTCACGGCCTGGGAGCACGGCCGGATCGACGGCCGCCGGCTGCCCGACGCGCAGGCGGCCCCGGCCCGGCTGGCCCGCTTCTTCGCCTCGCTCTCGGACTGGCAGCGGCGCAGCCTGGCCCGCCGCTACCCCCTCGCCGTCGGCAACATGAACGGCGCCCCCGTCGAAGTGCGCTACCTCGCCAACCGCGCGGCGCTGCGCAAGGCGCGCGCGGTGGAGCGACTACGGATGCACGACGAGCGCCTGTCGCCCTCCGGGCAGCGCGAGGCGGGGCGGCGCGCCCAACGCTACGACTCACTGCTGGCCCCGGACCGCCACATCCTCGCCTTCGATCCGGCGGGCTCGGGCAAGGTCGCCGAGGTGTTCGGGAACCTGAACCGCGCCGACCGGGTGTCCGTCGTCGTGCCCGGCGTGGACACCGAGCTGCTCACCTTCCAGCGCACCGTCCGCAAGTACTCGGCGCCCGCCGGCATGGGCGAGTCCCTGTACGCGGCCGAGCACAGGGCGAGCCCGGGCACGCGTACGGCCGTGATCGCCTGGGCCGACTACACCTCCCCCAGCGGCCTCGGCATGGAGGCGGCCACGGCGACCCGCGCCGAACAGGGGGCCGTCCGGCTGAACGCCCTGCTGCGGGCGCTCCCCGGCCGGGCCCCGGTCTCCCTCTTCTGCCACAGCTACGGATCGGTGGTCTGCGGCCTCGCCGCCCGCGGCCTGCCCGGCCGGGTGACCGACATAGCGGTGGCCGGCAGCCCCGGCATGCGGGTCGAGAAGGCCGCCCACCTGGGCACCTCCGCCCGCGTGTGGGCGATGCGGGACGCCGACGACTGGATCCAGGAGGTGCCGTACCTGGAGGTCGGCGGCCTCGGGCACGGCGCCGACCCGGTGTCCGCGGGGTTCGGGGCGCGCGTGCTGTCCGCGCGGGGCGCCCAGGGACACAGCGGCTACTTCGTGCCCGGCACGGAGAGCCTGCGGAACTTCGCGGAAATCGGCGTTGGCGCGTACCGCACGGTCGCCTGCGCCGGCGAGAACGGCACATGCCGGGTGGGTTTGTCCGAAGCGGCGGCCGCCTGACGCGCGTAGAGGTGCAGAAACTCCGGTTTGCACGGGGAGGGGACGGAAGAGCTCGTGCCGCATACGATGAGCCGCATGGGTGACGTACTGGCCGGATTTCATGCCGCCTGGGAGTTCGAGTCCGACTCCGTGCTCATCCGCTACGAACGGGGGATTCGAACACCCAAGCTGTTCCAGGCCCTGGGGGAACGCCGCGTGCCCCTGGAGGCGATCGCCGGCGTGACGCTCACGCCGGGCAGACGCGGCACCGTGGTGCTGCGCGTCGAGCCCCGCCCGGGTGCCGACCCGCTGATGGAGGCGGCGGCCGGGCAGCTCAAGGAGAGCGGCGACCCGTACCGCCTGGTGCTGCCCGCCGAGCGGGAGACGCTCGCGGAGTACTACGCCGACGAGCTGCGGGGGCTGCTGAGCGAGTCCGGCAAGACCGAGCGGTACCTGGTGGCCGCGCCCGAGGCGCCGCTGAACTTCAAGGCGTACGACGGGAAGGCGTCCTTCGACGGCACCTCGGTGTCCTTCCGGTGGTCCTGGACGGGCGCGTCGTCGGCGAAGTGGAAGGCCGGCGACCAGAGCTTCCCGGTCGCCGACCTCGGCGGGGTGGAGTGGCGCTCCCCCGAGCTGTTCGAGGGGTACCTGCGGCTGCTGCCGCGGGACGCGTCCGCCTCGCTCGCACCGGCTGTCGTGCAGGCCGACCAGGATCCCGCGGCGGTCGTGTTCGGGCTCGGGTACGGGCCGGTGCACGAGTCGCTGCCGTTCGCCGCCGCGGTGCTGGCGGCGGTGCGGGAGCAGGGCGCGGGCGCCCCGGTGCCGGTTCCGGTGCCGGCCGCCCGGCGTGATCCGGCGGACATCGCCGAGCGGATACGGCACTTGGGGGAGCTGCATCAGGCGGGGCTGGTGACGGACGAGGAGTTCTCCTCGAAGAAGGCGGAGTTGTTGGCGGAACTGTGACGCGTCTACTCCCGTCCGGCGGAAGTGAACGTCATGTCCGCGTAACGGTCGCCCGCGACCTTCCCCGCGATCGGTTCCAGCAACGACAGCTCTTCCTGGGTCAGGACGATCCGCGTCGCCCCCGTGTTCTCCTCCACCCGCGCCGGCTTCCGGGTGCCCGGGATCGGGATCACCGGCAGACCGTGCACCTCCGCCCGCTGCTGGGCCCAGGCCAGGGCGATCTGGCCCGGGGTGGCGCCGTGGGCCTCGGCGACCGTGCGGACCGGGGCGAGCAGCGCCGCGTTGGCCGCCGCGTTGTCGCCGGTGAAGCGGGGCTGCTGGCGGCGGAAGTCGCCGGCCGTCAGGTCCTGCTCCGCGTCGGCGAAGGATCCCGTGAGGAAGCCCCGGCCGAGCGGCGAGTACGCGACGAGGGCCGCGCCCAGTTCGCGGGCCGCCGGTACCACGCCCGCCTCGATGTCCCGGCTGAACAGCGACCACTCCGACTGCACGGCAGCGATCGGGTGCACCGCCTGTGCGGCCCGCAGCTCGTCGCCGGTCACCTCGCTCAGCCCGAGGTGCTTGACCTTGCCCTCGCGCACGAGGTCGGCCATGACGGCGACGGTCTCCTCGATCGGCACGTTCACGTCGCGGCGGTGCATGTAGTAGAGATCGATCACGTCGACATCCAGGCGGCGCAGGCTCGCCTCGACGGCCTGGCGGATGTACGGCTCGTCGTTGCGGATGATCCGCTTCGTCGGGTCGTCCGGCGGGATGGACAGGGCGAACTTCGTCGCGATGACCACCTCGTCGCGGTGGGCCTTGACGAACGGCGCCAGGAACCGCTCGTTCTCCCCCGCTCCGTAGGCGTCCGCGGTGTCGTAGAGGGTGACGCCGAGTTCGAGTGCCCGTTCCAGGGTGGCTCGCGAGGCGTCGGCGTCCGTGGGGCCGTAGGCGAAGCTCATGCCCATGCAGCCCAGGCCCTGGACGCCCACCTCGGGGCCGCCGTCGCCGAGCCGCGCCGTCGGGATGGTGCTGTCGGTCATCAGGTGCTCTCCGTTTCACGGGCACGTCCGGCGTCCCCGTAGAAGCTGATCTTCCGGTCGAGTACGGCGAGGGTGTCCTGGAGTTCGGCGATCCGCGTCAGCACGTCGCGGCGCGTGGACTCCAGCAGTTCCCGCCGGTCGGGGTAGGTGCTCTCGCCCTCGCGCACCAGCTCGGCGTACCGCACCATGTCGGCGACCGGCATGCCGGTCATGCGGAGCTTGCCGACGAAGTCGAGCCAGTCCAGGTCGCGGTTGCTGTAGCGGCGCTGCCCGGTGTGCGAGCGGTCGATGTGGGACATCAGACCGATCCGCTCGTACCAGCGCAGGGTGTGGGCCGTCAGCCCGGTGAAGGCGACGACCTCGCTGATGGTGTAGCGGTCCTGCCCGTCGGGGCGCGGGTGGCGCGGGGGCGGGGCGGAGCAGATGTCCGTGCTGGTGGCGTTCCGCGCGAGGGTCCCGGCCGTGGTCTGCATCACCGTCATGTGCCACACGCTAAGACCTTGGAGTGCACTCCAAGCAAGCGTGAGCGCCGGAAAGCCGGCGGCTGACCGGGGCCCTGGCTGATTAGCATGCCCGGCATGACCGTCGTACGTCGTGCGCTGCCCGAGGACGCGGAGGAAGTACTCCGACTCCGTCAGGTGATGATCGATTCGCTGGCCAGGTCCAACCCCTCCACCGACTGGCACGCCGAGTCCCTGCCCGTGCTGCGCGGCAGGCTGGCCCAGCCGGACGGCGACTTGCGCCGCGTTCGTCGTGGACAACCCGGAGCGCCCGGGGGCGCTCGCGGCACTGGTGGCCGGCACGCTCGACTACCGCATCGGCGGCGCGAGCAACCCGCGGGGCACCGACGGCTACGTGTTCAGCGTCGCCACCGACCCGGACGCGCGCCGCCGCGGGTACGCGCGCGCCTGTATGGAGGCCCTGCTGGAGTGGTTCCGCGAGCGCGGCGCCCGGCGGGTCCGCCTCACCGCGTCCGCGCAGGCCGAGCCCATGTACGTCTCAATGGGCTTCGAGGTCAAGCCCGACCCCTTGCTGGAGCTGACGCTCTGAGCGCTTAGGCTCGACGCCATGTCCTTGCAGAGCCTCGCGTCCATCGAGAACTGGCCGGTCCCCACCGCCGCGGCGGGCGTCGTACGCGCCGACGGCACGGTCCTGGGGACCCACGGCCCCGCCGGGCAGCGCTTCCCGCTCGCCTCGGTCACCAAGCCGCTCGCGGCGTACGCGGCCCTCGTCGCGTACGAGGAGGGCGCGATCGAACTGGACGAGCCCGCGGGACCGCCCGGGGCGACGGTCCGTCACCTGCTCGCCCACACCTCGGGCCTGGCCTTCGACGAGCACCGGGTGACCGCCCCGCCCGGGGAGCGCCGGCTGTACTCCAACGCCGGTTTCGAGCAGCTCGGCGACCACATCGCGAAGGCGGCGGACATGCCGTTCGCCGAGTACGCGCGGCAGGCGGTGCTGGAGCCGCTGGGCATGACGGACACCACCCTCGACGGCTCCCCGGCGAAGGACGGGGTCTCGACGGTCCAGGACCTGCTGCGCTTCGCCGCCGAGGTGCAGGCGCCGCGCCTGCTGGACCCGCGCACGGTCGCCGAGGCGATGACCGTCCAGTACCCGGGCACCAAGGGCGTCCTGCCGGGCTACGGCCACCAGAACCCCAACGACTGGGGCCTCGGCTTCGAGATCCGCGACGGCAAGTCCCCGCACTGGACGGGCGCCTCGTCCTCGCCGCGCACCTTCGGTCACTTCGGCCAGTCCGGCACGTTCCTGTGGATCGACCCGGACGCCGGGCTCGCCTGCGTCGCCCTCACCGACCGCGCGTTCGGGCCGTGGGCGGTCGAGGTGTGGCCGCCCTTCACGGACGCGGTGCTGGCTCAGGCACGGGGCTGAGGTGGGCTGGTCCCTGGGCTACCGGTTCCGCGACGGCGAGTCGGCCGACTCGGCCTTCGAGAGGGCGGCGGGCCCGTTCACGCACCCGCTGACCTGACGCGCGGCCCCCGCCGCGTCAGCGAGCCGCCATCTCCCACACCAGCAGCTCCGCGCCGGACGCCGCCCCCGCCACCGCGTCCACGCCCTCGGCGTCCGTGAGGCGGGCGGCGTCACCGGGGCGCAGGTCCTCCCCGTCCAGCGTCACCTCGCCCCGCACCACGTGCACGTACACGCACGCCCCGTCCGGCACCGCCGCCCGCTCCCCCGCCCCCAGCCGCCGTACGTGGAGCATCGCGCCGGCCTCCGGGACGGCGTACGGGGTGGAGTCGGCGATGCCGCGGACGATCTCGTAGGCGGGGTCGCCGCCGGGCTCGCGCGGGGCCAGCCACATCTGGACGAAGGTCAGGGGCAGCGGGCCGTCGTTGCGCTCGACGTGGCGCACGCCGCCCGCCGCGCTGAGGCGCTGGACGTCGCCGGCGCGGACCACCGTCTCGTGGCCCGCGGTGTCCCGGTGGGTCAGCTCGCCCTCCACCACCCACGTGACGATCTCGGTGTGGCTGTGCGGGTGTTCGTCGAAGCCGGCGCCGGGCGCGAGGCGCTCCTCGTTGCAGGCGATCAGTGACCCGAACCGGAGGTTGTCGGGGTCGTAGTGCGGGCCGAAGGAGAAGGCGTGCCGCGACTCGATGCCCGCCGCCGCGTCACCTCCGGGGTAGCGCTCGTCGGCGCGCCGTACGTCCATCACTCGTCCACCGTAGTCCCGGCGTGCCGCGTGCCCGAGGACGGGCGAGCCGCCAAGCACGGCCCCGGCGACACGCGTCCGGCCCGATAAGGCAGTCTTGTCCCGTGCCCGAACCCGAAACCAGCAAGCCAGAGCCCGCGGCGCGCGCCGTCCATCCGCACACCGCGACCCTCAAGCGGCTGGAGCAGTCCTCCGGATCGCTCGCCGCGCAGGCCATCGCGCGCATGGACGAGACACTGCCGTGGTACCGGGCCATGCCACCGGAGAACCGTTCCTGGATCGGGCTGGTCGCCCAGGCGGGCATCGCCGCCTTCACCGAGTGGTTCCGGCGCCCCGACGCCCCGCAGGCCATCTCCACCGACGTCTTCGGCACCGCGCCGCGCGAGCTGACCCGGGCGATCACGCTGCGCCAGACCGTTGAGATGGTGCGGACGACCATCGAGGTGATGGAGTCCGCCATCGACGAGGTCGCCGCGCCCGGTGACGAGTCGGTGCTGCGCGAGGCGCTGCTCGTGTACGCCCGGGAGATCGCCTTCGCGACCGCCCAGGTGTACGCGCAGGCCGCCGAGGCACGCGGTGCCTGGGACGCCCGGCTGGAGTCGCTGGTCGTGAACGCCGTGCTCAGCGGGGAGGCCGACGAGGGGGCGGTCTCGCGGGCCGCCGCGCTGGGCTGGAACTCGCCCGAGCACGTGTGCGTCGTGCTGGGCACCGCGCCCGACGGGGACTCCGAGCTGACCGTGGAGGCCATCCGGCGCGCGGCCCGGCACGCCAAGCTCCAGGTGCTGACCGGGGTGCTCGGGGACCGGCTGGTGGTGATCGCGGGCGGCAGCGACAACCCGCTCGCCGTGGCCAGGTCGCTGATCGGGCCGTTCGCGCAGGGGCCCGTCGTGGCCGGTCCCGTGGTGCCCGACCTGCTGGCCGCGACCCGGTCCGCGCAGGCCGCCGCCGCCGGCCTCAAGGCCTGCACCGCCTGGCAGGACGCCCCGCGCCCGGTGCTGGCGGACGACTTGCTTCCGGAGCGCGCGATCGCCTCCGACCCTTCGGCCCGTGTGCAGCTGGTGGAGGAGATCTACAGACCGCTGGAGGAAGCCGGCGCGGCACTGCTGGAGACACTCAGCGTCTATCTCGAACAGGCGAGCAGCCTCGAAGGGGCCGCCCGGATGCTCTTCGTTCACCCGAACACCGTGCGCTACCGGCTCCGACGTGTGACTGACGTCACCGGATGGTCACCCTCTGATGTACGGTCTGCGTTCACACTGCGGATCGCGCTCATCCTGGGGCGTCTGGCCGATGGAGATCCGCAACTCTAAACTCTTGTCGGACCCCTACAAAACCCCCTCGTGTTCTTCGTCCCTGTCCCCACGGGCGGCCGCGCCCGTCCTCAAGAGAGAGTGTGAGAGTGCTCGTACTCGTCGCTCCCGGCCAAGGCGCCCAGACGCCCGGCTTCCTGACTGACTGGCTCGCCCTGCCCGGCGCCGCCGACCGCGTCGCCGCGTGGTCCGACGCCATCGGACTCGACCTCGCCCACTACGGCACCAAGGCCGACGCGGACGAGATCCGTGACACGTCCGTCGCGCAGCCGCTGCTGGTCGCCGCGGGCCTGCTGTCCGCCGCGGCACTCGGTGACATCTCCGAGATCGCGCCCGGAGCCGTCGCCGGCCACAGCGTCGGCGAGATCACCGCCGCCGCGTTCGCCGGTGTCCTCGACGACACCGCCGCGCTGGCCCTCGTACGCAAGCGGGGCCTGGCCATGGCGGAGGCCGCCGCGGTCACGGAGACCGGCATGTCGGCGCTGCTCGGCGGCGACCCCGAGGTGAGCGTCGCCCACCTGGAGAAGCTCGGCCTGACCCCGGCCAACGTGAACGGCGCCGGTCAGATCGTGGCCGCCGGCACCATGGAGCAGCTGGCCGCGCTGAACGAGGACAAGCCCGAGGGCGTGCGCAAGATCGTGCCTCTGAAGGTGGCCGGCGCGTTCCACACGCACCACATGGCGCCGGCGGTGGACAAGCTCGCCGAGGCCGCGAAGGCGCTCACGCCCGCCGACCCGAAGGTGACGTACGTCTCCAACAAGGACGGACAGGCCGTCGCCTCCGGCACCGAGGTGCTGGAGCGCCTGGTCGGGCAGGTCGCCAACCCGGTCCGCTGGGACCGGTGCATGGAGACGTTCCAGGAGCTCGGCGTCACCGCGCTGATCGAGGTGTGCCCCGGCGGCACCCTGACCGGCCTGGCCAAGCGTGCGCTGCCCGGGGTGAAGACGCTGGCCCTGAAGACCCCCGCCGACCTGGACGCGGCCCGTGAGCTCGTCGCCGAGCACGCCCAGCAGGCCTGACAAGGAGCGCGAGAGCATGTCGAAGATCAAGCCCAGCAAGGGCGCCCCGTACGCGCGCATCCTCGGTGTCGGCGGCTACCGCCCGACCCGGGTCGTGCCGAACGAGGTGATCCTCGAGACGATCGACTCGTCCGACGAGTGGATCCGCTCGCGCTCCGGCATCGAGACGCGCCACTGGGCGGGTCCCGAGGAGACCGTCGCCGCGATGTCGATCGAGGCGTCCGGCAAGGCGATCGCGGACGCCGGGATCGACGCCTCGCAGATCGGCGCCGTGGTGGTGTCGACCGTGTCGCACTTCAGCCAGACCCCGGCCGTCGCCACCGAGATCGCCGACAAGCTCGGCACGGACAAGGCCGCCGCCTTCGACATCTCGGCGGGCTGCGCGGGCTTCGGCTACGGTCTGACGCTGGCCAAGGGCATGATCGTCGAGGGTTCGGCGGAGTACGTCCTGGTCATCGGCGTGGAGCGGCTCTCCGACCTGACCGACCTGGAGGACCGGGCCACCGCCTTCCTCTTCGGTGACGGCGCGGGCGCGGTCGTGGTCGGACCCTCCCAGGAGCCGGCGATCGGCCCGACCGTCTGGGGCTCCGAGGGCGACAAGTCCGAGACGATCAAGCAGACGGTCCCCTGGGACCGCTTCCGGATCGGCGACGTCTCCGAGCTGCCCCTCGACAGGGAGGGCAACGTCAAGTTTCCTGCGATCACGCAGGAGGGCCAGGCGGTGTTCCGCTGGGCCGTGTTCGAGATGGCGAAGGTCGCCCAGCAGGCGCTGGACGCGGCCGGGATCAGCCCGGACGACCTGGACGTCTTCATCCCGCACCAGGCCAATGTGCGGATCATCGACTCGATGGTGAAGACACTGAAGCTGCCGGAGCACGTCATGGTCGCCCGTGACATCCGCACCACCGGCAACACCTCGGCCGCCTCGATCCCGCTCGCGATGGAGCGGCTCCTGGCGACCGGCGAGGCGAAGAGCGGCGACACCGCACTCGTCATCGGCTTCGGGGCGGGTCTCGTCTACGCCGCGACGGTCGTTACCCTCCCCTAGGCACTCCGTGCCGGATCATGCGGTCCGGAGCGGAACACAACAGCCACACCCTCTGGAACATCAACGAAGGAGCGCCATCATGGCCGCCACTCAGGAAGAGATCGTCGCCGGTCTCGCGGAGATCGTGAACGAGATCGCCGGCATCCCGGTTGAGGACGTCCAGCTGGACAAGTCCTTCACCGACGACCTGGACGTCGACTCGCTGTCCATGGTCGAGGTCGTCGTCGCCGCCGAAGAGCGCTTCGACGTCAAGATCCCGGACGACGACGTCAAGAACCTCAAGACGGTCGGCGACGCGACCGAGTACATCCTGAAGAACCAGAAGTGACCCGCGGTCACTGACTCTGGGCTGACTGCCCCGCCACCCGGCGGTGGCGCCGTACGAATCCGTATCCCGTTGGAGAAAGAATTCCCGTGAGCTCGACCAAGCGCACCGTGGTCGTCACCGGTATCGGCGCAACCACACCGCTGGGTGGCGACGCAGCCTCGACCTGGGAGGGTCTGGTCGCCGGCAAGTCCGGCGCCAAGCCCCTGGAGCAGGAGTGGGCCGCCGACCAGGCCGTCCGCATCGCCGCACCGGCCGCCGTCGACCCTTCCGAGGTCATCCCGCGTCCGCAGGCCCGCCGACTGGACCGCTCGGCGCAGTTCGCGCTGATCGCCGCGCAGGAGGCCTGGAAGGACGCCGGTTTCACCGGCAAGGCCGGCGAGCCCGGTGAGGGCGGCACGGTCGACCCCGACCGGCTCGGCGCCGTCATCGCCTCCGGCATCGGCGGCGTGACGACCCTGCTCGACCAGTACGACGTGCTCAAGGAGAAGGGCGTCCGCCGCGTCTCCCCGCACACCGTCCCCATGCTGATGCCGAACGGCCCCTCCGCCAACGTGGGTCTGGCCGTGGGCGCCCGCGCGGGCGTGCACACGCCGGTCTCCGCGTGCGCGTCGGGTGCCGAGGCCATCGGCTACGCCATCGAGATGATCCGCACCGGCCGCGCCGACGTCGTCGTCGCGGGTGGCACGGAGGCGGCGATCCACCCGCTGCCCATCGCCGCGTTCGGCAACATGATGGCGATGTCCAAGAACAACGACGACCCGCAGGGCGCCTCGCGTCCCTTCGACACGGGCCGTGACGGCTTCGTCCTCGGTGAGGGCGCCGGCGTCCTCGTCCTGGAGTCCGCCGAGCACGCCGCCGCGCGCGGTGCCCGCGTCTACGCTGAGGCGGTCGGTCAGGGCGTCTCCGCCGACAGCCACGACATCGTGCAGCCGGAGCCGGAGGGCCGCGGCATCGCGCACGCCCTGCAGAACCTGCTGGACCGCTCCGACCTGGACCCGGCCGAGATCGTGCACGTCAACGCGCACGCCACCTCGACGCCGGCCGGTGACATCGCCGAGCTGAAGGCGTTGCGCAAGGTCCTCGGCGACGACGTCGACCACATGGCGGTCTCCGCCACCAAGTCGATGACCGGCCACCTCCTCGGTGGTGCGGGCGGCGTGGAGTCGGTCGCGACGGTCCTCGCCCTGTACCACCGGGTGGCGCCGCCGACCATCAACGTCGAGAACCTCGACCCGGAGGCCGAGGCCAACGCCGACATCGTGCGCGGCGAGGCCCGGAAGCTGCCGGTCGAGGGCCGGATCGCCGCGCTGAACGACTCGTTCGGCTTCGGCGGCCACAACGTGGTGCTGGCGTTCCGGACGGTCTGAGCCGCGCTCGTACGCACCTGAAAGGGCCCCACCGACCGGTGGGGCCCTTTCACATGACTCGTACGGCGTCCGGGACTCAGACCACCTGGTGCAGCCAGCGCACCGGGGCGCCCTCGCCGGCGTAGCGGAAGGGCTCCAGCTCGTCGTCCCAGGGCTTGCCGAGGAGCTTGGCGATGTCGGACTCCAGGTCGCTCTCGCCGTGCCGGGAGCGGGTCAGGGCGGCGCGCAGCCGGTCCTCGGGGACGAGGATGTCGCCGTGGATGCCGGTGACGGCGTGGAAGATGCCGAGGTCGGGGGTGCAGCTGTAGCGTTCGCCCTCGGCGTTCGCGGACGGCTCCGAGGTGACCTCGAAGCGCAGCAGCTGCCAGCCGCGCAGCGCGGAGGCGAGCTTGGAGGCGGTGCCGGCCTGGCCCTGCCAGGAGAACTCCGAGCGCCAGGTGCCGGGCGCGGCGGGCTGCCGGATCCAGTCCAGGCTGACGCGCGTGCCGAGCACCCCGGCGACGGCCCACTCGACGTGCGGGCACAGCGCGCGCGGCGCGGAGTGCACGTACAGGACTCCACGTGTCGTCACCGGAACCTCCGGGCTGAGCGGGACATCTCGGAACAGGTAGAACGGCCCGCGGCCGGGCGGGCCACGTTGATGGCGAGGCTACCGTGCGCCGGGGCGCGGAGTGTGACGTACCGTCGGTCCCGGTGCCGACAAACCTCCGCCATTCACCCGGCAGGACGCTTGTGCGGGTGTGAGACGTTGCATCCCCGTCCCCGGGAACCCTCGCGCGGTGTCATGGGTTGAGCACACTGGAGGCACGAGGCGAGGGGTGGGACCGACATGGGGCAGGGCCCGGAGCGGGGGGCGCGGCGCGTCCGCCGCCGTTCGCGCGCCGCACTCGCCGTGCGCGCCGCCGCCGTTCTGACCGCGGCCGTCGTGGGCGTGACCGGCTGCGACGCGGTGGGCGGCGGCTCCCCCGACCCGTCCGGCTCCGCTTCGAAGCGCACGAAGTCCGCTCCGGTGTGGGACACCAGCCCGGAGTCGGTCGCCGCCGTGGGCGACTCCATCACGCGCGGTTTCGACGCGTGCACGGTGCTGTCGGACTGCCCCGAGGTCTCGTGGGCCACCGGCAGCAGCCCCGAGGTCGACAGCCTCGCCGTACGGCTCCTGGGGAAGGCGGAGGCGGCCGAGCGCAGTTGGAACTACGCCGTCACCGGGGCCCGGATGGCCGATCTGACGGGGCAGATGAAGCGGGCGGCGGCGCGGAAGCCGGAGCTGGTCGCGGTGATGGTCGGGGCCAACGACGCCTGCCGGGCGACGACCTCGGCGATGACGTCGGTGGCCGACTTCCGGGCCCAGTTCGAGGAGGCCATGGGCACCCTGCGCGAGGAGCTGCCGAAGGCGCAGGTGTTCGTGGCGAGCATCCCGGACCTGAAGCGGCTGTGGTCCCAGGGGCGCACCGATCCGCTGGGCAAGCAGGTGTGGAAGCTGGGCATCTGCCCGTCGATGCTGGGCGACGCGGACGCGCTGGACTCGGCGGCGACCCTGCGGCGCAACACCGTGCGGGACCGGGTCGAGGACTACAACGCGGTGCTGCGGGACGTCTGCGCGAAGGACCGGCGGTGCCGCACCGACGGCGGGGCGGTGCACGAGTTCCGGTTCGGCACCGACCAGTTGAGCCACTGGGACTGGTTCCACCCGAGTGTGGACGGCCAGGCCCGGCTGGCGGAGATCGCCTACCGCGCGGTGACCGCCAAGAAGCCTTGACCCGGTCCGACCTGGGCGGGTGTCCTAGAGTTCCGCACATGAACGAACTCTTCGGCACACTTTCCGACGGCACGCCCGTCCACCGCTGGACCCTTCAGCGGGCCGGCGTACGGGTGCGGGTCCTGTCGTACGGCGGGATCGTGCAGTCGGCCGAGGTCCCGGACCGGGACGGGAACAGCGCCGACGTGGTGCTGGGGTTCGCCGAGCTGGACGGCTATGTGACGCACCCGGAGCCCTACCTCGGCGCGCTCGTCGGACGGTACGCCAACCGCATCGCGGGCGGCCGCTTCCCGCTGGACGGGCGGACGTACGCGCTGGCGCTCAACAACGGGCCGAACTCGCTGCACGGCGGCGAGCGCGGCTTCGACAAGCGGGTGTGGGACGTGGCGCCGGTCGCGGACGGCGTCCGGCTGAGCCGGGTCAGCCCGCACGGCGAGGAGGGCTTCCCGGGCCGGGTGGAGATGTCGGCGACGTACACGCTGGACGCGGCGGGCGCGCTGCGGATCGTGTACGAGGCGGTCACCGACGCGCCGACGGTGCTGAACCCGACCAACCACAGCTACTTCAACCTCGGCGGCCCCGGGTCCGGGCACGCGGGCGGGCACGAGCTGCGGCTGGCCGCCTCCCGGATCACGCCGGTCGACGCGGACCTGATCCCGACGGGCGCTCTGGAGGACGTGGCGGACACCCGCTTCGACTTCCGGCGGGCACGGAAGGTCGGCTCGGGCTACGACCACAACTTCGTCCTGGACAAGGGCGTGACGGACACCGCCGTGGAGGTCGCCGAGCTGTACGACCCGGCGTCGGGGCGGGTGCTGACGGTGGCGACGACCGAGCCCGGCCTCCAGCTGTACACCGCCGACCACCTGGGCGAGCCCTTCGCCCCCGGCGACGGCGTCGCGCTGGAGACGCAGCACTTCCCGGACTCCCCCAACCGGCCGGAGTTCCCCAGCACGGTGCTGCGGCCCGGCGAGGTGTTCCGCTCGGAGACGGTGTACGGCTTCTCGGTGCGGTAACCGCCGCTGTGGAGCCCGCGAAGAGGTACTGAGCCCCGGCCCGGCCGTCAGGTCCCGGGCCGGGGCTGTTCGCGGGGGCACGCCGTCGCGCGGCGGCCCGTCCCAGACGTTAATCGCCGCCGGGATCCGGTGGCCGGTGATCGAGCGTCCGAACCGGAGTTCGTACGAAGCCTTCACAAACGCCCATGAGCCGGTCGCCGTAGCGCGCGTCCCTTCCGTCACGCGATACTGCCGCCGTCCGCAGCGCACCCCACGGCGACGGAAGGCCTGGACTCCCTTGACAGACATACGCGTTCGAACCGGCGTACTCGGACTGGCCCTGGTGGCGGGACTCGTGGCCCCCGCGACGGCCACGGCGGCTCCCCCGGCCGCCGTCACCGCCCCCGCTCCCACCGTCGAGGAGCGGCGGCTCGACGGCGAGGTGCCCCAGGAGATCCTGCGGCGCTCCGGATTCGCCGGGGTGGCGCCGGCGTTCGCCCGCGGACTCGGGCGGGCCGACTCCTACCGGGAGGCCCGCCGTCTCGTCGCGCGCGAGGGCTCGGCGCTGTGGCGTCGGGCGGTGGACCGGGTGCAGGGGCGCGGGCCCGCCGGCGGGGACCTCAGCCGGGACGACGACCGGCCGCTGTACTGGGCCCGGCTGGGGATGACCCGGGAACTGCGCACCTGGGAGCCGGGGTTCCGGCTGACCGAGCGGCAGCGGGACGCGCTGCTCGCGGTGCTGGAGCGCACCTCGCGCGGGCACAGCGACATCGACCTGCCCGGCGACGGGCAGCGGGGCAAGGGCCTCGAGCGGGTCCTGCTCACCGGTTTCGACCCGTTCACCCTGGACCGCGACGTCCGGATCTCGAACCCGTCCGGCGCCGCCGCGCTCGCGCTGGACGGCACCGTGATCCAGACGGAGGCGGGTCCCGCGCGGGTGGAGACGGCGGTGTTCCCGGTGCGCTGGCGGGACTTCACGCGAGGGGCGGTGGAGGAGGCGCTGAGGCCGTATCTGCCGCGGGTGGACCTGTTCACGACGGTGAGTCAGGGGCGGGTCGGGCGGTTCGACGTGGAGCGGACCAACGGGGCCTGGCGGGGCGGCTTCCCGGACAACGAGAACGTCTCCCGTACGGAGACGGTGCCGGTGGCCGACCCGGCCTCGCAGCCGCAGTGGACCACCACGACCCTGCCGTACGAGGCGATCACGGCCGCGGACACGGGCCGGTTCCCCGTGTACGACAACACGAGCGTGACGGAGATCCCGGCGGGCGGCACCGAGCCGGTCGTGCGGCCGCAGGGACCGACGCCGGGGTCGACTGCCCGTGCGGGCGGCGGCGGGGACTACCTGTCGAACGAGATCGCCTACCGGGCGACCCTGCTGCGGGACCGCCTCGGGCTCCACGGCACACTGCCGGGCGGGCACGTGCACACGCCGGTGCTTCAGTTCGGGGCGGGGAACACCGACCCGGCGGCGGGCACGGTCACCGACCCCGCGTTCGTGCGCAACCGGCTCGACATCGTGGCTCAGGTGCGGTCGATCGTGGCCGTTGCGGTCAGCGCGTCGGATACGGACCGGCCGGGCCGGAGCTGACCGCCGGGTCGCCGGCGCCTCCGTCGGGCCGGCCGTCGTCGCTGTCCCGGGTCTCCTCGCCCAGCAGCTCGCGGGCGAGGAGGGTGGCGCCGGCGACCGCGCCCGGCATCAGGAACACCGCGACGAAGGGGACGAGGAAGGCCACGGCCAGCGGGGTGCCGTAGCCCCAGACCAGGAGCTTGCGGGAGCGCAGGAGGGCGAGCCGGTCGCGCACTTCGACCCCCCGGCGCTGGAGGGCGACCGAGGTCAGCTCCTCGGTGAGGAAGAAGCCGGTGACGAAGAAGCCGATCACCGGGACGACCGTCTGGCCGACGACCGGGATGAAGCCGAGGGCGAAGAGCAGTACGCCCCACACCGCCGCGCGCAGGAGGACGCGGAGACTGTCGCGGCCCGAGATCCACAGCTCGCGCATGAGCGGCAGGTCCGACTCGGGGGCGGTGCCGTCCGGGGAGACGTCCCGGTCGACGCGCTCGGAGAGGCTCTCGTAGAAGGGCTGGCCGATCAGCAGCGTGACCGCGGTGAAGGTGAGGACGGCCAGGAGCAGGGCGAGGGCGAACAGGACGGCGGTGAGGAAGCCGCGGAAGAGGCCGGACCAGGGGCTCGACCAGTCGTCGGCGAAGGGGGTCACCCAGGCGACGAAGTCCGTGCCCCACAGCGCCAGCGACACCAGCGCCGCCACGTACAGGACGAGGGTGATCAGGCCGGGGACCAGCCCGAAGCCGTAGCTCTTGCCGTGCCGGGCCACCCAGCGCTGGCCCTTCAGGAGATGACCGAATCCCGCCCCAAGATCGCGCATGGGCGGAACTCTACCGGGCCGGGCGGGGGCCGCAGGATCGCGCCGGAGGCCGCACCCGGCGTCTGCGGGTGCGGCCTCCGGTGAGTCCTGCGCGACGGGCCGGCGGTCAGGCGAGCGTCACGGTGATGTTGCCGCGGGTGGCCTTCGAGTACGGGCACACCTGGTGCGCCTTCTCCACCAGCGACCGGGCGGTGGCGGCGTCCACCGTCGGGATCTCGGCGGAGATCTCGACGATGATGCCGAAGCCGTCGTCGTTCTTGCCGATGCCGACCTTCGCGGTGACGGTCGAGCCGGAGACGTCGGCGCCCTCCTGGCGGGCCACGACGGCGAGCGCGCCCTGGAAGCAGGCGCTGTACCCGGCGGCGAACAGCTGCTCCGGGTTGGTGCCGGCGCCGCTGCCGCCCATCTCCTTGGGCGGGTTCACGACGACGTCGAGCTTGCCGTCATCGGTGGCGACCCGGCCGTCGCGGCCGTTCTCGGCGGTGGCGACGGCGGTGTAGAGGACCTCGGACTGCTGAATGGGCATGCGGTTGTCTTCCTCCTCGGTCCGCCGTGACTCGCGCCCACGACCACGACGGATTTCGGAAAGACGCTACCGCATGCCGGAAATTCAGTGAAGGCCGCTCTTCCCGCGCGGGGACCTCACAGCTTGACGATCATCTTGCCGGTGTTGTCGCCGCGCAGGACCCCGAGGAACGCCTCCAGGTTGTTCTCGATGCCCTCGACGACCGTCTCGCGGTACTTCAGCTCGCCGGTGCGGACCCAGGGGCCGACCTCCTGGACGAACTGCGGCTGGAGGTCGTAGTGGTCGCCGACCAGGAAGCCCTCGATGCGGCCGCGGGTCTGGATCAGGCGGGCCAGGTTCTTCGGGCCGGGGGCGGGCTCGGTGTTGTTGTAGACGGAGATCGCGCCGCAGATCGCGATGCGGCCGTCCCGGTTGAGGGACCCGATGGCGGCCTCCAGGTGGTCGCCGCCCACGTTGTCGAAGTAGACGTCGACGCCGTCCGGGGCGGCGGCGCGCAGCTGCTCGCTCACCGGGCCGTTCTTGTAGTTGAAGGCGGCGTCGAAGCCGTACTCGTCCACGAGCAGCTTGACCTTCTCGTCCGAGCCGGCCGAGCCGATGACGCGGGAGGCGCCCTTGAGCTTCGCGATCTGCCCGACCTGGCTGCCGACGGCGCCCGCGGCGCCGGAGACGAAGACGGAGTCGCCCTCCTTGAAGGCGGCGGTGCGCAGCAGACCGGCGTAGGCGGTCAGCCCCGTCATGCCGAGCACGCCCAGGTACGTCGACAGCGGCGCCGCGTCCGGGTCGACCTTGACGGCGTTCTTGGCGTCCACGGCGGCGTACTCGCGCCAGCCGAAGAAGTGCAGGACGTGGTCGCCGACGGCGATGTTCTCGGCGTTGGAGGCCACGACCTCGCCGACCGCGCCGCCCTGCATGGGCTTGCCCAGCTCGTAGGGGGCGACGTAGGACTTGGCGGCGCTCATGCGGCCGCGCATGTAGGGATCGACGGAGACGTACAGGTTGCGCACGAGGACCTGGCCCTCGCCCGGGGTGGGGACCTCCGCCTCGACGAGGGAGAAGTCCTCGGGCTTGGGCCAGCCGACCGGGCGGCTGTCCAGGTGCCATTCGCGGTTGACGGCGGGGAGGGAGGGGGAGTCGGTCATGGGGTTCGCCTTTCCTGGGGCGGGAAGGGGGTCTCGCGGTCGACGCAGTTGTTTCAGGTCCTGAAACAACCATGCGACTGAACATTTCAGGTTGTCAAACAAATGGGTACCCTGGATTCCATGGCCACACCACGCGACACGTCCCGTCGACCCGACGCACTCACCCTCGAAGTCGTCGAGCTGATCGGCGAGGTCGTGGCCCGTTTCCACGCCGACTACGAGGAGGCCGCCGCGGAACTCGCCCTGACCGGGGCGCAGGCCAAGCTGCTCAGCCTGCTGTCGCTGGAGCCGCTGCCGATGCGGAAGCTGGCGCAGAAGCTGAAGTGCGAGCCGTCGAACGTGACCGGGATCGTGGACCGGCTGGAGGCGCGGGGCCTGGTCGAGCGGCGGCCCGATCCCGGCGACCGGCGGGTGAAGGTGGCGGCGGCGACGGACGAGGGGCGGCGGGTGGCCCGGGGCCTGCGGGAGTCACTGCGGTTCGCGCGGGAGCCGCTGGCGGGGCTGTCGGAGGGGGAGCGGGTCGCCCTGCGGGACGCGCTGCGGAGGATGCTCGGGGAGTGACGTCGGCGTCGTGAGCCCCGGGCGCCGGTGGAGCGGCGCAGGTGACGGGGTTACGTGCACCACCACAGGAAGCGGTCGCAGGTTTCCGTCGGGGTCGGGTCCGGTGAGGTCGACGGGGTGGGGGTCGTGGTCGGGGGCGGGTCGTCCGGGGGTGCTGTCGGGCGGTCCGGGGTACCGGGCGCGTCGGGTGCGGAGGCGGGGGGCTGCGACGGGCCGTCCGTCTCCTCGGCCGTCTCCGGCTCCGTCGCCGACGGAGACTTCGAAGCCAACGCCGACGCCGAGCCCGACGCCGAGGCGTCCGGTGACGGTGTGCCCGAGGCAGTGGTCGCGGTGACCGTACCCGAGGTCGCGTCGGCCGGTACGGCGGACGTCTCCCCCACCTCCCGCGTCGCCTCGCCGTCCGTGGACTCGCCGCCGGCCGCCGCCGGCCTCGGCGGGGAGCCCGGGGCGTCCAGGCCGAGTTCCGCGAGGCTGAGTCCGCCGGCGGCCAGGACGAAACCGGCGGTGACGAACAGGACCCGGCGGCGGCGCCGGCGGTGTGCGGCGGCCTTGCGGTCGCGGCGACTGCCCCGCCCGCCGGAAGGGCGGCCGTCGGCCGCCCGCACCTCCTCGACGCGCGACGGCGGCGCCTCCTCGGCCTCCGTCAAGTGCGGCTCGGCGGCGCGGGGTTCCTCGACGGGTGTGCCGCACCCCGGGCAGGCGAGGGCGCCGTTGAGGTGCCGTCGGCACGGGTGGCAGTAGTCCATGACGCGGGAAGATTAAGTTCCGCGACGGGCGCGTTCCTAGGCGTGGCTGTGAAGGTTGTGTGGGAAAGCGGCCGAAGGCACTCCGCACCGCGCTTTCGAAACTGCCGAAACCGTTATGTGTCCGACCCATTGACACTCCGACCGCGCTCTCCTTACTGTCACGCCAGCATTTCGAACGAGTGACGAAATATCGAACACAGCGAAGGGCAACTGCCGTGCGCATCACCGGAATCAGCACACACGTGGTCGGGACGCCGTGGCGCAACCTGACGTACGTCCAGGTGCACACCGACGAGGGGATCACTGGAGTCGGCGAGACCCGGATGCTGGGGCACACCGACGCGCTCCTCGGATACCTGAAGGAGGCCGAGGCCAACCACATTCTCGGTTCCGACCCGTTCGCTGTCGAGGACCTGGTCCGCCGCATGAAGTACGGCGACTACGGCCGCGCCGGCGAGATCGTGATGTCCGGCATCGCGGTCGTCGAGATGGCGTGCTGGGACATCAAGGGCAAGGCCCTCGGCGTCCCGGTCTGGCAGCTGCTGGGCGGCAAGGTCACCGACAAGGTCAAGGCGTACGCCAACGGCTGGTACACCACCGAGCGGACCCCGGAGGCGTACCACAAGGCCGCGCAGGGCGTCATGGAGCGCGGGTACCGGGCGTTGAAGATCGACCCGTTCGGCACCGGTCACTTCGAGCTCGACCACGAGCAGACCCTGTACGCCGTCTCCCTCATCGAGGCCGTGCGCGACGCCATCGGGCCGGACGCCGAGCTGATGCTGGAGATGCACGGCCGCTTCTCGCCCTCCACCGCCGTCCGGCTCGCGCGCGAGCTCGCGCCGTTCAAGCCGGCCTGGCTGGAGGAGCCGGTCCCGCCGGAGAACCTCAAGGCGCTGCGGAAGGTCGCCGAGAAGGTCGACATCCCGGTCGCCACCGGTGAGCGCATCCACGACCGGATCGAGTTCCGCGAGCTGTTCGAGGACCAGTCCGTGGACATCATCCAGCCCGACGTCGGTCACATCGGCGGCATCTGGGAGACGCGGAAGCTCGCCGCCACCGCCGAGACGCACTACACGCTCGTCGCGCCCCACAACGTGGGCGGTTCCGTCCTCACCGCCGCCTCCCTCCAGGTCGGCTTCACCTCGCCCAACTTCAAGATCCTGGAGCACTTCAACGACTTCGCGGACGCGGAGATCAAGAAGGTCGTGAAGGGCGCGCCGCAGGTGGACCCGGAGGACGGGTGCTTCCACCTGTCCGACGCGCCCGGCCTCGGAGTCGAGCTGGACACCGACGCGGCGGCCGAGTTCCCGCAGCAGCAGGCGCGGTTCGACCTGTGGGCCGAGGGCTGGGAGCAGCGCAAGCCCAAGGGGACCGGGGCGTGAGCGGCGCGGTCGTCATCGAGGCGCCGGGCGAGCACCGGCTCGTCCCCCACGAGCCGCGCGAACCCGGCCCCGGCGAGGCGCTGGTGCGCGTGCACGCGGCCGGGATCTGCGGCAGCGACCGCGAGGTCTGGCAGGGCAACCGGCCCGAGGGGTACGTGCGTTACCCGCTCACCCCGGGGCACGAGTGGTCCGGGACCGTGGAGCGGGTGGGCGCCGGGGTGCCGGAGTCCCTCGCCGGGCGCAAGGTGGTCGGCGAGGGCTTCCGCAACTGCCAGGTGTGCGACCGCTGTCACGCGGGCGAGACGACGCTGTGCACGGCCGGCTACGAGGAGACGGGGTTCACCCAGCCCGGCGCCATGGCGCCCACGCTGACCCTGCCCGCCCGTCTCCTGCACGTCCTGCCGGACGACGCCGACCTCACCGCCGCCGCCCTGCTGGAGCCCGCCGCCTGCATCGCCGCCGCCGCGCTCAAGGCGAACGCCCGGCCCGGCGAGCGGGTGGCCGTCGTCGGCACCGGGACGCTCGGCATGTTCGCCGTGCAGTTCCTGCGCGCCGCCTCCCCCGGCGAGCTGCTGGTCGTCGGCACGCGGGGGGACCGGGAGGCGCTGTCGCGGCAGTACGGCGCGACCGACTTCCGGACCAAGGACCAGCTCCTGCCGGACGACTTCGACGTCGTCATCGAGACCGCCGGTTCGGCCGGTGCCGCCCGGACCGCCGCCTCGTTGCTGCGCCGGGGCGGGCGGCTGGTGCTGACCGGCATCCCGGCGCCCGGCGCCGACGGGCTCGACCCCACCGAACTGGTGGTGCGTCAGCTGGAGGTGCACACCGTCTTCGGGGCGCCGCCGGACGCGTGGGCGCACACGGTGCGGGTCTTCGCGGCCGGTCTGCTCGACCCGCGGCCACTGGTGACGCACGAACTGTCGCTCGCCGAGTTCACCGAGGCCATCGAGCTGGTGGGCTCCGGCGACCCGAAGGTCGGCAAGGTGCTGCTGCATCCCTGACGCCGCCCCCGAGCCGTACGCCGGTACGGGGGCGACCTGACGGCCTCCGTACCGGTGTACATCCACTTCGAGGCTTTTCGTACCTCACGCCGCGAACCCTGTCCGACATGTCGAACACCATGTGCCGGACACGGACTCCGGCGTACCGAACCTAAGGAACGCTTGTGACCGACGCTTCCGCCAAGGCCGCCGCACGCAGGCCCGGTGAGCAGGCGCTCACCGCGCTCGGCCTGGCCGCGCCCGCCCTCGACCCCACCGACGCCTCCCCGCACTCCTTCCCGGGCGGCGGCCGCTGGCGCACCGAGATCCCCTCCTGCGAGGGGCCGGAAGCGCTGGGGGTGGTACTGAAGGAGTCCTCACGACTGGACGTGCCGATCCACCGGATCAGCCAGGGCAGCGGCGTGTGGATGCTGACCGACGCCGAGATCACCGAGATGGTCGAGGCCACCGCCGAACGCGACATCGAACTGTGCCTGTTCACCGGCCCGCGCGGCACCTGGGACATCGGCGGCTCCACCCGGACCGACTCGGGCGGCGCGGGTCTGCGCGCCCGCGGCCACGACGCGGTCGCCGGGTGCGTCGAGGACGCCGTCCGCGCCACGGAGCTGGGCGTCAAGTGCCTGCTCGTCGCCGACGAGGGCGTGCTGTGGACGCTGCACCGGGCGCGGACGGCCGGCATCATCCCCGCCGACACCACGCTGAAGCTCTCGGCGCTGGTCGGGCCGGTCAACCCGGCCTCGTACGCGGTGTACGAGCGCCTCGGCGCCGACTCCATCAACGTGCCCAGCGACCTGACGCCGGATCACCTGACCGAAATCCGACGGGTTTCGGCCGCACCGATGGACATGTACATCGAGGCTCCCGACGACCTCGGCGGCTACGTCCGGATGTACGAGATCGCCGAGCTGATCCGGCGCGGCGCCCCGCTGTACCTGAAGTTCGGCCTCTCCAAGGCGCCCGGGATCTATCCGTACGGCCACCACCTGCGGGAACTGACGCTGGCCACCGCGAAGGAGCGGGTGCGGCGCGGCCGGCTCGCCCTCGACCTGCTCGCCCGGCACGGGGCGGACGGCGACATGGCCCCGCTCGGTTCGCGGCTGCCGGGCTCGCTCAACCGGTTCGAGATCTCGTCATAACGTTCCGGAAACTCCCTTCTCAAAAGAAGACACGACCGCGCACAATCCGACACATCTCTTTCGGTCGTTCTACCTCAGTGATTTTGCGTTCTGGCACCACCAGACCGAGCCCTGCACCCACATCAAGGATGATGACCATGCGCAACCGCAGAGCCGCACTCGCTGCCATAGCCTCCGCCGCCTCCCTCGCCCTGACGCTGACCGCCTGCGGCCAGAACAGCGAGGGCGGCAGTGAGGAGGACAAGGGCGGCGCCGAAGGCGCCACCATCGGCATCGCGATGCCGACCAAGTCCTCCGAGCGCTGGATCGCCGACGGCGCCAACGTCGAGAAGGAACTGAAGTCCAAGGGCTACGAGACCAAGCTCGTCTACGGCGAGGACGACCCGGACCAGCAGGTCTCGCAGATCGAGAACATGATCACGCAGGGTGTGGACGCCCTGATCATCGCCGCGATCGACAACAAGTCCCTGGGCAACGTCCTCCAGCAGGCCAAGGACGCCGACATCCCGGTCATCTCCTACGACCGGCTGATCCTCGGCACGGAGAACGTCGACTACTACGCCTCGTTCGACAACGAGAAGGTCGGCGAGCTGCAGGGCTCGTACATCGTGGACAAGCTCGGTCTGAAGGCGGGCAAGAAGGGCCCCTTCAACATCGAGCTGTTCGCCGGCTCCAACGACGACAACAACACCAAGTACTTCTTCAACGGCGCGATGAACGTCCTGAAGCCGTACATGGACAAGGGCCAGCTCGTCGTCCGCTCCAAGCAGACCGACCTCAACCAGGTCACCACCCTGCGCTGGGACGGCGGCACCGCGCAGAAGCGCATGGACGACCTGCTCACCTCCAGCTACCGCAGCGCACGCGTCGACGCGGTGCTCTCGCCCTACGACGGCATCTCCATCGGCATCCTCTCCGCCCTGAAGTCGGACGGCTACGGCTCCGGCAACAAGGCCATGCCGGTCGTCACCGGCCAGGACGCCGAGGTCGCCTCGGTGAAGTCGATCATCGCGGGCCAGCAGACCCAGACCGTCTACAAGGACCTGCGTGAGCTCGCCAAGGTCGCCTCGAACATGGTCGACGCGGTCCTGAACGACAAGAAGCCCGAGGTCAACGACACCAAGTCCTATGACAACGGTGCCAAGGTCGTGCCCGCCTACCTGCTCCAGCCGGTCAGCGTCGACAAGGCCAACTACGAGAAGGTCCTCGTCGAGGGCGGCTACTACACCGCGGACGACCTCAAGTAACCGGGCCCCCACAAGGATTGGAAGGCACGACCATGGCGGGACCCGTCCTGGAAATGCGCTCGATCGTCAAGACCTTTCCCGGTGTCAAAGCGCTGTCGGACGTCACGCTGACCGTCCGCCAGGGCGAGGTCCACGCCATCTGCGGGGAGAACGGCGCCGGCAAGTCGACCCTGATGAAGGTGCTCTCCGGCGTCCATCCGCACGGCAGTTACGAGGGGGACATCCTCTTCGAGGGCGAGACCTGCCGGTTCAGGGACATCCGGGCGAGCGAGCAGCACGGCATCGTGATCATCCACCAGGAGCTGGCGCTGGTGCCGTATCTCTCCATCGCCGAGAACATCTTCCTCGGCAACGAGCACGCCAAGCGCGGGCTGATCAACTGGAACGACACCCTCAGGCACGCCACCGAACTGCTGCGCCGGGTCGGTCTCGACGAGCACCCGGAGACCCGCGTCGCGGACATCGGCGTGGGCAAGCAGCAGTTGGTGGAGATCGCCAAGGCGCTGTCGAAGAAGGTGAAGCTGCTCATCCTCGACGAGCCGACGGCGGCGCTCAACGACGAGGACAGCGGCAAGCTCCTCGACCTGATCCTTCAGCTGAAGGAACAGGGCATGACCTCGATCATCATCTCGCACAAGCTGAACGAGATCCGCCGGGTGGCCGACTCGGTCACGATCATCCGCGACGGCCGGTCCATCGAGACGCTGGACGTGAAGGCCGCGGAGACCACCGAGGACCGGATCATCTCCGGGATGGTCGGCCGGGACCTCGAGAACCGCTTCCCGGACCGGACCCCGCACCACCCCGAGGAGGGTGCGGCGCCCGCCCTGGAGATCCGCGGCTGGACCGTGCACCACCCCATCGACCAGCAGCGCAAGGTCGTCGACGACGTGTCGATCGAGGTCCGGCGCGGCGAGATCGTCGGCATCGCCGGGCTCATGGGCGCCGGCCGCACCGAACTGGCGATGAGCGTCTTCGGCCGCACCTACGGCCGGTACGCGGGGGGCACCGTCCTGAAGGACGGGGTGGAGATCCGTACCAAGACCGTCCCCGAGGCGGTGAAGCACGGCATCGCCTACGTCACCGAGGACCGAAAGCACTACGGCCTCAACCTCATCGACACCATCAACCGGAACATCTCGCTGACCGCCCTGGGCAAGGTCGCCAAGCGGGGTGTGGTCGACGAGCACGGGGAGCGGCAGGTCGCCGAGGACTTCCGCAAGTCCATGAACATCAAGGCGCCGACCGTCTTCGAGCCGGTCGGCAAGCTGTCCGGCGGCAACCAGCAGAAGGTCGTCCTCAGCAAGTGGATCTTCGCGGGTCCCGAGGTGCTGATCCTGGACGAGCCCACCCGCGGCATCGACGTGGGCGCCAAGTACGAGATCTACACGGTCATCGACCAGCTGGCCGCCCAGGGCAAGGCGGTCGTCTTCATCTCCTCCGAACTGCCGGAGCTGCTCGGCATGTGCGACCGCATCTACACGATGGCCGCGGGGCGGCTGACGGGTGAGTTCTCGCGGGCCGAGGCCTCGCAGGAAGCGCTGATGCGTCAGATGACGAAGGACAAAGAGGTAACCCGATGAGCACGGACGTGACCGCCAAGAACCCGGCCCCGGCGCCGCCCGGCAAGGGCGGTTCGGCCCCCGGCGGCGGCCTGTTGCAGCTGATGCTCGACGGCATGCGCCGCAACATGCGGCAGTACGGCATGCTGATCGCCCTCGGCCTGATCGTGGCGCTGTTCGCCGTCTGGTCGGACGGTGACCTGCTGCTGCCGCGCAACGTCTCCAACCTGGTGCTGCAGAACAGCTACATCCTGATCCTCGCGATCGGCATGATGCTGGTCATCATCGCGGGCCACATCGACCTGTCGGTGGGCTCGCTGACCGCGTTCATCGGCGCGATGGCCGCCGTACTGATGGTGGAGAACGATCTTCCCTGGCCGGTCGCGGTGGTGCTGTGCCTGGCCATCGGCGCCGCCGCGGGGGCGGTGCAGGGGTTCTTCATCGCCTATCTCGGCATACCGTCGTTCATCGTGACCCTCGCGGGCATGCTGCTCTTCCGCGGTCTGACCGAGATCTTCCTGGAGGGCCAGACCCTCGGCCCGTTCCCCAAGGACCTCCAGAAGATCGCCAACGGCTTCCTGCCCGAGGTCGGCCCCAACACCAACTACCACAACCTCACCCTGCTGCTGGGCTTCGCGCTGATCGCCTTCGTGGTCTACCAGGAGGTCCGCGACCGCAAGCGGCAGCAGGAGTTCGCGCTGGAGGTGCTGCCGGCCAAGCTGTTCCTGCTCAAGCTGGTCGCGCTGGTCTCCGCCGTCCTCGTCGTCACGCTGCTGCTGGCCAGCTACAAGGGCGCGCCGATCGTGCTGCTCATCCTGGGCGTGCTGGTCGTCGGGTTCGGCTACCTGATGCGCAACGCGATCATCGGCCGTCACATCTACGCCATCGGCGGCAACCTGCCCGCGGCCAAGCTGTCGGGCGTGAAGGACAAGAAGGTCACCTTCCTGGTCTTCCTGAACATGGGCATGCTCGCGGCCCTGGCGGGTCTGGTCTTCGCCGCCCGCTTCAACGCGGCCTCCCCCAAGGCCGGCCTCAACTTCGAGCTGGAGGCCATCGCCGCCTCGTTCATCGGCGGCGCGTCGATGAGCGGCGGTGTCGGCACGGTCCTCGGCGCGATCATCGGCGGTCTGGTCCTGGGTGTGCTGAACAACGGCATGAACCTCGTCGGCATCGGCACCGACTGGCAGCAGGTCATCAAGGGCGCGGTGCTGCTGGCGGCGGTCGGGTTCGACGTGTGGAACAAGCGCAGGGTCGGTTCGTAGGTCACTCCGGGCCCCGCCTGATCGAGAGGCGGGGCCCGCTTCTTCTCACGGAAGTACAGGAGCCGCACATGGAACTGAGCAGACGCACGGTCATGGCATCCGCCGCGGCCGCGGGCATCGCCGCCACCACGCTCGGCGGCACGGCACACGCCACGGGAGGCAGGAAGCCGGTGAAGGAGCTCTTCGGCAAGCTCGCCGACGGCACGAAGGTGTACCGCTGGTCGCTGGAGAACGGCGGCACGCGGATGAAGGTGCTGTCGTACGGCGGCGTGGTCCAGTCCCTGGAGGTCCCCGACCGCCGGGGCCGCTACGCGAACGTCTCGCTGGGCTTCGACAACCTCGACGACTACGTGGCCCGCAGCCCGCACTTCGGCGCCCTGATCGGGCGGTACGGCAACCGCATCGCCAAGGGCCGCTTCACCCTGGACGGCAAGGAGTACCAGCTCTCCGTCAACGACGGCGAGAACTCCCTGCACGGCGGCGCCCTGGGCTTCGACTACCGGGTGTGGGACGTCGAGCCGTTCACCGAGGGCTCCGACGTCGGCCTGGTCCTGCACTACACCAGCGTCGACGGCGAGATGGGCTACCCCGGCACGCTGAAGGCGAAGGTGACCTACACCCTCACCCGGCGCGGCGAGTGGCGCATCGACTACGAGGCCACCACCGACAAGGCCACCGTCGTCAACCTCACCAGCCACGTCTACTGGAACCTGGCCGGCGAGGGCAGCGGCACCATCGAGGACCACGAGCTGTCGATCGCGGCGTCCCGCTACACGCCCACCGACGCGGGCCTCATCCCGACGGGCGAGCTGGCGAAGGTGTCCGGCACGCCCTTCGACTTCCGCCGGGCCAAGCCGATCGGCCGGGACATCCGCGACGCCCACCCGCAGCTGGTCACCGCCAAGGGCTTCGACCACAACTGGGTGCTGGACAAGGGCATCACCGAGCGCCCCGAGCACATCGCCACCCTGCGCGACGGCGCCTCGGGCCGCACCCTGCGCATCGCCACCGACCAGCCCGGTCTGCAGTTCTACTCGGGCAACTTCCTCGACGGCACCCTGACCGGCACCGGCGGCTCGCTCTACCGGCAGGGCGACGCCCTGTGCCTGGAGACGCAGCACTTCCCGGACTCACCGAACCAGCCGTCGTTCCCGTCGACCGTGCTGCGGCCCGGACAGACCTACCGGACGACGACGGTCCACTCGTTCGACGCGTGAGGGCGTGAGGGCGTGAGGGCGTGAGGGCACACTTTCTTCACACGCGTTGAACACCCTGTGACGCTCCTCCGTATGTAAGGGCGGCCCGCGCTCCCCCGCGCGGGCCGCCCACCGACGGAGGTCCACTTGTCCGGCAACGTCACCTCGTTGTTCCGCAGCACCGCGGCGCACAGCCCGTCGATGGCGGCGCTGACGCGGGAGAGCGACGGCGGGGCGGGCCCGGTGGACTTCTGCATCCCCTGCAACCCGTACTTCCCCACTCCGGCCATGTTCGACGAGATGGCCGGCCGGCTGCGCGACATCATCACGTACTACCCGAGCGGCGCCGACACCATCACCGCCGAGCTGTGCGGCCTGCTCCAACTGCCCCCGCAGTGCGTGGCGATGGGCAACGGGTCCACCGAGCTGATCACCTGGATCGACCACCTGCTGGTCCGCGAGTCCCTCGCCGTGCCCGTCCCCACCTTCGGCCGCTGGACCGACCAGCCGATGGAGACCGGCAAGCGGGTCGACATGTTCCCGCTCCAGGAGGCCGGCGGCTTCGCCCTCGACCTCGCGCGGTACGCCGAGTTCGTCCGGGCCCGGGGGACGCGGGCGGTGGTGATCTGCAACCCCAACAACCCCGACGGCGGTTACCTGCACAAGCAGGCGCTGGTGCAGTTCATGGACGCGATGGCCGACCGGGACCTCGTCGTGATCGACGAGTCCTTCCTGGAGTTCGCCGACGCGGAAGCGGAACCCAGCGTCGTGCAGGAGGCGATGCTGCGCCCCAACGTCGTCGTCCTGCGCAGCCTCGGCAAGAACTTCGGCCTGCACGGCATCCGCTTCGGCTACCTGGTCGCCAACCCGGTCCTGGCGGGCCGGGTGCGCGCCATGCTGCCGAAGTGGAACCTCAACTCCTTCGCGGAGCACGTGGTGTTCATGCTGCGCGACCACGGGCCGGAGTACGCGCGGAGTCTGCACCAGGTGCGCCGCGACCGCCTGGAGATGGCCAGTCAGCTGTCCGCGCTTCCCGGTCTGACCGTCTATCCCTCCCAGGGCAACTTCCTCTTCGTGCGCCTCCCCGTGGGCGCCGAGGGCACCGTCGTCCGGGACCGGATGCTCACCGAGCACCGGGTCCTGGTCCGTGAATGCGGCAACAAGATCGGTTCGTCCAGCCGCTTCCTGCGTCTCGTGGTGCGCCCCCAGGTGGACGTGCGTCGCCTGGTGTCCGGCCTGGAACAGGTGCTCTACGGGTCCAGGAGGGGAGCCGCCGTGCCCGAGCCCGCTACCGGGACCAGCTACAGCTCGGGCACGGCGGCGGTGGACCGCCTGGTGAGCGAGACCAACGGGGCCGGGATGCGGGCGCTCGCCGCTCAGCCCGCCGGCCCTCCGGGGCTCGCCGCCGCTCCCGCCGCCGGCACCGGCATGCCGCTCCCCGCCGCGGTGCCCGTCGCCCCCGCGGCGGCCACCGTCGGCCCGATGCCGGTGCCGGCACCTCAGCAGGTGCCGCGACCGGCGCCGGTCCCCCAGCCGGCGCCGTACCCCGGGCCGGTGCCGGCCCCCCACCCGGCACCGGTCCACCAGCCCGCGCCCGCCCCGGTCCCGCAGCCCGCCCCGGGGCCGTATCCGGCGCCCGCCCCGGCCGCGGCTGCCGCCGCCCCGTACTCCGTGCCCGCCGGCCCCACCCCGCTCGGTGTCCCGGCCCGCGGTGGCCTCACGGCCGCCCAGGTCCGGGGCACCGACGGCCTGGAGTCGGTCCCGGCGGCGGGCCGGCCGGCCTCGCAAGGCCGGCCGGACCCGGCGGGCATGGGCCGCACGGGCTGACCGCGCCGCCCCTGCGCTCAGTAGGCGACGGGCCAGCCGCTGCTCCAGTCCAGGAGGTTGAGGCCGAGCTTGGGCGCGCCGTTGTCGTTGGCGTCGTAGTAGTGGTAGACGAGCAGGTCACCGTCGACGTCGTTCATGATCGACTGCCCGCCGGGGCCGATGACGCTGCCGTGCGACTCGAGCACGGGGGTACCGCCGTTGTTCATCATCGAGACCCCGTTGCGGTCGTAGTACGGCCCGGTGACGCTGGTCGCCCGGCCCACCTTGATCTTGTACGTGGAGCTGGTGCCGGCGCAGCAGGTGTCGTACGAGGCGAAGAGGTAGTAGTACCCGTTCCGCTTGACGATGTACGGCGCCTCGACGGCCTTGGTGCCGGACGGCCGGGAGGCGAGGGAGCGCCGGGCGGTGTCGGAGGCGAGCTGCTTGCCGGTGGACGGGTCGACCCGGATCATCTTGATGCCGGTCCACCAGCTGCCGAAGGACAGCCACCACTTGCCGTCGTCGTCGACGAAGAGGTTGGGGTCGATGGCGTTGTAGTCGCTGGACGTGTTCGACGTGTAGACGACGCCGTGGTCGGCCCAGCTGCCCGGCAGTCCGGTGGTGGAGACGGCCAGCCCGATGGCGGAGGTGTTCTCGCCGAACTTCGAGACCGAGTAGTACATCAGGTACCTGCCGCCGTGGTACGAGATGTCGGGCGCCCAGGCCTCTCTCACGCTGGAGTAGTTCCCCCACCAGCTCGGCCGCGTGGGGAACGCGTCCGCTCCGGCGGCGAAGGCGGTGCGGTCGCTGGAGGTCTTGCTGGTGATGCCGTCGTCCGTGGCGTAGAGCAGGTACTGGCCGGAGGACGTGCGGATCATGGTCGGGTCGTGGGTGACGACGGATCCGGTCACCACACCCGGACCGGGGTAGGCCGACGCCGTGGTGGGGACGAGCACGAGCAGGGCGGCGGCGGGGAGGGCGAGGAGGGCGGTTCGTCTGCGACTCATGTGGGGGACGCTCCTGTTCCGATTGCTGTACGGACTTGGTCTGCTTCCTGTACGGAAGTGCTCTGCTCCTGCAGGAAGTTGTTCTGGATTTCGAACAGCGATCGCTTTTTCGAACGGGAACGTAGAGTCGAACCCCGTGCGCGTCAACAGCTCGCGCAGCAACGGCAACCAACGTCCGGAAAACTCCCCGTGTCACAGGTGACACACCGGTGAATTCCTGACGGATGGTCAGCACAGGGACTCGCCGGGCGAGTCACGCCCGTACACCATGGCCTCTCCAGCCAAGTGCGACGCCGGGGGGAGTCGGTCATGAGCGGTGTCCCGTGGGAGTCGGTGATCGCCGTGCTGGGCCTCGCCGTGCCCGTGATCGCCGCCCTGTGGGAGTTCGCCATGGCGGGCCGCAAGCGGCTCGGCTACCGCGTCCAGATGGACACCGCCGTCCAGGACTCGTCCACCTCCGGCCCCGAGCCCCGGGTGTTCCAGCCGATGCAGTGGGACGGCAGGCCGCTGACCGACCCGTCGGTCGTACTCCTGCGCATCGAGAACGTGGGCTGGTCACCGATCGTCGACACCGACTACGTGGCACCCCCTGCGGACCCGGTGGGCGTGAGCATCGCCTTCCCGGGCCGCCGCGTGGTGGGCATGGCCGTGACCGAGCGCAGCGACAACGTGCCGCGCAGCTTCTTCGTGCCGGACCGGCCGGGGTTCGCCACCACGGACGGCGTGATCAGTCTGCCCAAGGTGATACTCAACCGCAGGGCCCACTACAAGGTCGTGGCGGTCCTGGAACGCGAGCCGGACTTCAGGGAACCGGAGTTCCCGCGCCCCGTGGTCACCGCGGGCGTCGTCGGCGGGGTGCGCGACGGGACCATCAAGAAGACCGAGTACTTCCCCTTCGCCTCCCGGCCGGTCCGCTGGCTCCTCGCCCTCCTCGTGCTGGTGAGCGTCGCCCAGTCCGTGTCCACCTTCGCCCGCGGCGAGGACGCGGTCGCGGCCCCGCTGGACTGCGCCGAGGGGACTCTGCACCTGTCGGGTTCCACGGCCTTCAAGCCCGTGCTGGAGCAGGCCGCCGCGCAGTACACCAAGACCTGCCCGGGCGCCCGGATACCGCTGACCGGCAACTCCCTGGAGGGCAGTGTCCCGGGCCTGGACGCCCTCGCCGCGGCGGGCGGCAAGGCAGAGCTCGGCGAGGACGGGGGCCTGGGCGACCGGCTCGCCTTCAGTGACGGCCCCAAGTCCGACGGCCGCCCGCAACTGCTGCCCAGACCGGTCGCCCTGTCGCTGTTCACCCTGGTCGTCAGTGAGGACACCGGAGTCCGCGACCTGTCCCTGAAGCAGGTGCGGGACATCTACGCGGGGAAGATCACCAACTGGGAGCAGGTGAAGGGCGAGGACCTGCCGATCCAGTTGGTCAGCCGTCACCCGGGCTCCGGCACCCGCACCGCCCTGGAGAAGCGTGTGCTGGACGGCCGGCCCCTGCCCGCGGTCACCACGAACGACTGCCGGAGCCTGGACACCGGCGGCCCCGGCCGCTGCGAGGTCGGCGGCACACCGGAACTGCTGGACGCCGTCGCCTCGACCCGCGGCGCCCTCGGTCACAGCGAGGTCGGCTCCGCGGTCGCCCGCGACGACGTGCGCCAGGTCCGCATCGACGGCTACCCGGCGACGCTGGAGGGCGCCGACCAGGGTGCGTACCCCTTCTGGGAGACCGAGATCGCCTACACGTACGGCGAGCCGCCGGCGGACTCGATCGCCGCGGGCTTCCTGCGCTACCTCGCCAACGAGGTCGGCAAGGACATCATCCGCTCCAAGGGCCACCGCCCGTGCGCCGAACTGGACAAGCCGCTGGTGTGCCGGCCGAGCGGGTCGTGACCGCGTCCGGCGGCCGGGTCACGCGCGCCCGGTTCCACGACCGGCCTCGGCGGGAGCCGGGAGCCACCCGTCAGCGGGCGGTCAGGACTCGGGGCACTCCTTCCACGCCAGGTGGTACACCGTGCTGATGTCCCCGTCCGTCGAGTCCATCGTCATGAAGCTCACCTCGGCAGGGCCGGAGGTCCCCGCGCTCACCCGCAGCTCCGTGTTGATGTTGAAGTTGCGCTGGACTCCGCAGGGCGCCCAGACCAGCTGGGCCCAGTCGGTGCTGTCGGTGGCCTGCCAGTTGTCGTTGAGGGGGCCCTCGAAGGGGTGGGTGCGGTACTCCGTGTTCGGGGAGCCCTGGAAGTAGTACGAGGCCCGCTGGGTGCCCTTCGCGCCGTCCTGGAGGGCGGCGAAGCCGCGGTAGTCCGCGCCGGCCACGGCGTAGGTGAAGCCCTGCGGGACGTGGACGAGCAGGTTGAGCTGGCAGTTCTTGCGGAAGGCCGTGGGCGGCGAGTCGCCGCCGGCCTGGGCGAGGTAGTCGCTGTAGGTCACGGTGAAGGCGGTGTTGTCCTCCGAGACGGCGACCGCCGCCGTGCCCTGCGGGCAGCCGGAGCCGTTCACCGTGGCGACCTTGATGACGATCTTGTCCGGCGGCGGGTCCTCGAACCCGCCGGAGGGCTGGTGCTGCGCGGGCAGCACGGAGGTGAGGAGCGCGGCGATCGTGCCGCTCAGGAGCAGGCCGGTGGCCATGGGTCTCCCATCCCGGTCGGTGGGGGGTGGACGCGGCCGACGAAGGCCGGCCGGGGGTGGTTGAATGCACTGCACACATGTTGTGCACATGTCATTCACGATGCGGTCGCATCGTATGTTCGGCCGCCGGACGCGCACAGGTCACACTTTGGCCATTTACCGCAGCGCCGCTCCGGTTGTGCAGAATGGCCCGGCAGCGAAGCACCGGAAGCACGGCAACAGGAGAGGCTCCCTTGGAGCTCAGCAGGCTCAGCAGACGAGCGTTCAGCACCCTCGCGGGCACCACCGTCCTCGGTCTCGCGCTCGGCGGCAGCGTGAGCAGCCAGGCACTGCCCCGCTCCGGCGCCCGCGGCCCCGTGCCCACCGGCCCGCCGCCCGGCCCGCCCGGCGCCGACGGGCAGCGCCACCACGTCACGCTGGACCGGTACTCCCTGCTGGTCGACGGCAGGCGCCTGGCCCTGTGGTCCGGCGAGATGCACCCCTTCCGGCTGCCGAGCCCGTCCCTGTGGCGGGACGTCCTGCAGAAGATGCGGGCGTACGGCTACAACGCGGTCAGCGCCCGCCTCGCCTGGAACCTGCACTCCCCCGCGCCGGGCGAGTACGACTTCACCGGCGTCCGCGACCTGGACCTGTTCCTGCGCACGGCCGCCGAGACCCGGATGTACGTCGTCCTGGACCCCGGCCCGTACATCGGCGCGGACGTGGACGCCGGCGGCCTGCCCGGCTGGCTGACGGCCACCGGGGCCGACGCCCGGACCGCCGACCCCGCTTATCTGCGCCACGCCGACGAGTGGCTGAGCCGCGTCAACGCGGTCGCCGCCCGGCACCAGTACACCCGCGGCACCGGCACCCTCCTGCTCTACCGCCTCGACGCCCCGCACCGCGCCCAGCGGGCCCACCTGCGCGAGAAGGTCCGCGCCGACGGGATCGACGTACCCTTCCTGCCCGCCGACGGCCCCGTCGCCCGCGGCGAGGCCGAACGGACCCGGGACGCCGCCGAGGCACGGCGGGTGCACCTCGCGCACCTCGCGGACGGGGTCACGCTGCACCAGGTGCACACCGCGTTCGGCGGCACCTCCTGGGGCTGGCTGCCCGCGCCGTCCGCGCCCGACCCGACCTACGACCCCACCGCCGGGATCGACGAGGCACGCCGGCCCACGGACCGGACGGCCCCGCTCCACCAGCTCGGGCAGCTCCTGCGCAACGTGCCCGACTTCACCCGGCTGGACGAGGCCGCCGGGGTCAGGGCCGCCGACGCCCGCCTGCGGGTGCGGCACCTCGTCAACCGGGACACCGGCACCCACGCGTACGTGGTGCGCAACGACTCCGCCGCCGACGTCACCTCGAAACTGCCGATGGGCGGGACCGACGTGGAGGTCACCGTCCCCGGCCGGGACGCCAAGCTGTTCGCCACCGGGCTGCACCTGGGCGCGGGCCGGAAACTGGCGTACTCCACCCTGCAGCCCATGCTCTCCATGAGCGTGGGCAAACTGGACATCGCCGCCTTCGTGGGCCGGGCCGGGGAGATGGCGCACCTGGTGCTGGACTGCCCGCACGAGCCCTGGCCGACCCGGCTGGACAAGGAAGCCGCCTGGGCGTACGACCGCGGGAAGCTGCACGTCACGGTGGAGCTCGCCGAGGACCGGCTGACCCGGCTCCGGATCCGCAGCGGCAAGACCGACCGCACCATGATCCTGCTCCTCGCCGACGACGCCGCCTCCCTGCGGCTGTGGCCGTACGAGACCCCGTCGGGCCGGGTGCTCGTACACGGCCCGGCGCTGCTGCGCGACGCCGCCCTGGACGGTCACACGATCCGGCTCACCGGCGACACCGTCGAGGAGTGCGGGCTGGAGGTGTGGGCGCCGCCCGGCATCACGGACGTCACCTGGAACGGCAGCCGGTTGAACACGTCGCTCGGCCGGGCCCACAGCCTGTACGCCACCCGGTCCCTGCCCGGCGTGCCCGAACTGGTCCTGCCCGCGCTGGACGGCTGGCGGCGCCGCGCCGAGAACCCCGAGTCCCGGCCCGGTTACGACGACTCCGGGTGGACGGCCGCCGACCGCAAGACGTCCTTCAGCACGACCCCCGTGCCCGACGGGCAGCCCGTCCTCTTCGCCGACGACTACGGCTTCCACTACGGCGACGTCTGGTACCGGGGCCGGCTCACCGGCGCCGCGGGCCTGGAGTCGGTCTCCCTGTCCTGCGGCACGGGCGCGCGAGGTCTCGTGATGGCCTGGCTGGACGGGGAGCCGCTGGGCACGCACCGCGTGGACGACGAGGGCGACGGGCGGGGCACATGGACCGCCACGGCCCGTTTCCGGCTGCCGGACGGCCTGCGGGAGGCGCGGCGGAGGCGGCCCGACGCGGGTGACTCGTCCGTGCTGTCGGTACTGGTCCGGGGCGCCCGGCACGACCAGGACGACTACAGGGCGGCCCGGGGTCTGATCTCGGCCGCCTTCGAGGGGGCCGCGCCGAAGGTGCGGTGGCGCATCCAGGGGGCGGCCGCACCCGACCCCGTGCGCGGGCCGCTCAACAACGGCGGCCTGTACGGGGAGCGCCACGGCTGGCACCTGCCCGGGTACGACGACGCCGGCTGGGAGCCCGTGCCCTCCCCCGGCGGCGACCGGCGCCAGGGCGTGGTCTGGTACCGGACGACGTTCCGGCTGGACGTCCCGCCGGACGTCGACGCCTCCGTCGGGCTGGTTTTGGACGGCGATCCGGGCCGCTTCCAGCGCGCCCAGCTCTTCCTGAACGGCTGGAACATGGGCGAGCACGCCGCCGACCGCACGGGCGCACCGCGGACCTTCGTGCTGCCCAACGGCATCCTGCGCACCCGCGCCGCCGCCAACACCCTGGCCCTCGCCGTGCTGGCCGACGGCGAGGCGCCGTCGGGACCGGGGACGGTACGGCTGGAGCTGCTGGGCGGCGCGGCCGGAGGAGTGCCGGTGGAACCGGTCGCCTCCCCCGGCCGGCGCCGCTGACCCGGGCGGGCCCGGAGGCCGTGGTGCGGCTCGTGCCGCGGACCCGGGGCCTGACCGGCCCCGTCTCTTCCCTGCGGCCTGATCCGGACGACGGTCCCTAGCGCAGCCGGATCACGTTCCAGGACAGCGGCTCCAGGGCGGCGGTCAGCCTGCCGTCGCTCAGGGCCGTGCCGTCCACCGCGTGCGGGACGACCCGCTCGGGCTCGGCGAGCGTGTTGCGGGCGTCGGGGTCGGCGTCCGCGAGGGCGCTGTGCTCGACGACCTCGCTCAGGTCGAGGCCGCTGAGGGCGACGTCCAGCGGCAGCGACTCGGTGCGGGACCGGTTGACGGCGAAGACGGTGACCGAGCCGTCCTCGGCGCGCACCGCGGTGGCGTGCAGCAGGTCGGCCTCGCCGTACTTCTTCGTCTCGTACGTCGGCGAGTCCACCCGGACGTCGAGGACCTCGCCGCGGCCGTACTTCGAGGCCTGGGCGAACGGGAAGAACGTGGTCTGGCGCCAGGCCGGGCCGCCCGGCTCGGTCATGATCGGGGCGATGACGTTGACGAGCTGGGCGAGGCAGGCGACGGTGACGCGGTCGGCGTGCCTGAGCAGGGCGATGAGGAGCGAGCCGAAGACGACCGCGTCGGTGACGCTGTAGTTGTCCTCCAGCAGGCGGGGGGCCTCGGGCCAGTCGAGGGCGCTCACCTCCGCCTGCGTCTTGGCCATGTACCAGACGTTCCACTCGTCGAAGGACAGGTTGATCTTCTTCTTGGACTTGAGGCGGGCGCCGACGTGGTCGCAGGTGGCGACGACGTTCTCGATGAACGACTCCATGTCCACGGCGGAGGCGAGGAAGGAGTCGACGTCGCCGTCGTGCGGCTCGTAGTAGGCGTGCAGGGAGATGTGGTCGACCAGGTCGTAGGTCTCCTGGAGGACGGTCGCCTCCCATGCGGCGAAGGTCTCCATGGACTGGCCGGAGGAGCCGCAGGCGACCAGTTCGAGGTCCGGGTCGATCTGCCGCATGGCGCGGGCGGTCTCGGCGGCGAGGCGGCCGTACTCCTCGGCGGTCTTGTGGCCGGTCTGCCAGGGGCCGTCCATCTCGTTGCCCAGGCACCAGAGCCTGATGCCGAAGGGGTCCTTGTCGCCGTGCTCGGCGCGCAGGTCGGACAGGGCGGTGCCGGAGGGGTGGTTGGCGTACTCCTGGAGTTCGAGGGCCTCGGCGACGCCGCGGGTGCCGAGGTTGACCGCCATCATCGGTTCGGCCTGCGGGCCGACCTTCTTGAGGAAGGCGATGTACTCGGACAGGCCGAAGCGGTTGGACTCCGTGGTGCGCCAGGCCAGGTCGAGGCGGCGGGGACGGTCCTCGACCGGGCCGACCGAGTCCTCCCACTTGTAGCCGGAGACGAAGTTGCCGCCGGGGTAGCGGATGGCGGTGACGCCGAGTTCCCGGACGAGGTCCAGCACGTCGGTCCGTATGCCGTCCTCGTCGGCGGCGGGGTGGCCGGGTTCGAAGATGCCGGTGTAGACGCAGCGGCCGAGGTGTTCCACGAAGGAACCGAAGAGGCGGGGGTTGACTTCGCCGACGGTGAAGGCGGGGTCGAGGGTGAAGCGGGCGGTTCGCATCTCTGCCTTTCGGGAGTTTCTGTGTCGTCCGGGGGTGGCTGTGCGGGTCACTGGCCTACTGCCGGCCAGCCGTCCTCGGTCCAGGTCAGGGCGTTCAGCCCGAGCTTGGGCGTGCCCTCGTCCTGCGCGTCGTAGTAGTGGTACGCCAGCCAGTCCCGGCCCCGGTCGCGGAAGACGGACTGGCCGCCCGTGCCGATGTAGCGGCCGTGGCCCTCCAGGAGGAGGTCGCCGCCGCCTTCCAGCATCGGGGTGCCGCTGCTGTCGACGTAGGGGCCCTTGATGTCCGTGGCCCTGCCGACCTTGATCTTGTAGGTGCTGTCCACGCCCGAGCAGCACGCGTCGTACGACGCGAAGAGGTAGTAGTGGCGGCCGTGCTTGACGATCTCCGGGCCCTCGACGGCGTACGGCTCGTCGGGGCGGGTGGCGAGGTGGTGGACCTCCGCGCCCGCGACGGCCTTGCCCGTGCGCCGGTCCAGCTCGACCATGCGGATGCCGCTCCAGTACGAGCCGAAGGACATCCACAGGCGGCCGTCGGCCTCGACGACCGCGGGGTCGATGGCGTTCCAGGTGTCCGTGGTCTCGGACGAGAAGACCTTGCCGTGGTCGGTCCAGGTGCCGGGCAGTCCCGTGCGGGAGGTGGCGACGCCGATCGCGGAGTGGTTGGTGCCCCAGGAGGAGACGGCGTAGTAGAGCCAGTAGCGGCCGGCGCGGTAGGAGAGGTCGGGGGCCCACGGGTCGCCGGTGTCGTTGTACTCGTACCACCAGGCCGGGGGCTCGGCGAAGGCGTTGCCCGCGTCGTCCCAGTGCCGGCCGTCCTCGGAGAGGCGGGCGCCGATGACGCCGCCGGTGGAGTAGGCGACGTAGCCGCCGCCCTTCAGGCGCAGGACGGTGGGGTCGTGGATGATCTGCTGGCCGGTGACGGGGCGCGGGTCGGGATAAGCCGCCCCGGCCTGGGCCGTGTTGGGCAGCAGGGCCATGAGGGCCGCCGTCGCCACGGCGGTGAGGGTTCTGCGCACGGTCACTGTCCCGCCAATCCCGTGTGGGCGACGCCCGCCACGATCTGCCGCTGGAAGAAGACGAAGACGATGATCAGGGGCAGGCCGGCCATGAGACCGCCGGCCATGAGTTGGGCCCACTGGATGCCGTAGGAGTTCATGACGGTCGCGATGCCGTTCGGCATCGTCATCAGGTCGGGGTTGTTGGTCACCATGTACGGCCACAGGAAGTTGTTCCAGGAGCTGATGAAGGTGAAGATGCCGACCGCCGCGAGCGAGGGGCGGGAGAGCGGCACGATGATGGTGAAGAAGACGCGCCAGCGGCCGGCGCCGTCGATGAAGGCGGCCTCCTCGAGTTCGCGCGGGATGCCCTGGAAGAACTTGTAGAGGATGTAGACCATCGCGGCGGGCGCGCACTGCGGCAGGATCATGCCCCAGTAGGTGTCGACCATCCCCATCTGCTGGACGGTCGTGAAGAGCGGGACGCCGAGCACGGCCGGGGAGATCATGAGGCCGGCCATCACCAGGGCCATCAGCACGCCCTTGCCGCGGAACTCGGTGCGGGCGAAGCCGTAACCGGCCAGCGCGCTCACCAGCAGCACGATCGCGGTCACGCAGACCGACACGACCAGGGAGTTGACGAACCAGTTGGTGATGTTGCCGGTCTCGAAGAGGGCCGTCCATGCCTGGCCCGTCCAGTTCTCGGGCAGCCAGTGCGTCGGCACCTCGACGGCCTCGGTCTCCGACTTGAGGGAGGTGAAGAGCGCCCAGGCGAGCGGGGCGAGGAACACCGCGGAGACGGCGGCGCCGAGGAGGGTGAGCACGATCTGGCTGGGCGACCAGGCCTTGCGGGGCTTGGTCCGCGTCGGTGCTGCGGCGGTGGTCATCGGCCGCCCTCCTCACGGTTGCGCAGCAGCCACATCCGCGCGAGGGCGACGGCCGCGATGAGCACGAAGAAGATGATGGAGATCGCGGAGGCGTAGCCCACGCGGTAGCTGGTGAAGCCCTGTTCGAGGGTGTACTGCACGAAGGTGCGGGTCGATTCCTCAGGTCCCGGGCCGAAGTCCTGCATGACGACGGCCTGGTCGAAGACCTGGAGCGAGGCGAGGATCTGGAGGGCGACGACGAGGCCGGTGATGTTGCGCAGCATCGGCAGCGTGATGTGGACCGTGCGGTGCCAGGCGTTCGCGCCGTCCAGCTTGGCGGCCTCGTAGAGGTGCAGCGGGATGCCCTGGAGGGCGGCGAGGTAGAGCAGGAAGCTGAAGCCGACCGTCCACCACAGGGTGGTGATGACGACCGCGAGCAGCGCGTACGACTTGTCGGTCAGCCACGGCGTCTCGAGGCCGAAGACGTGGTTGATCATGCCGGTGCCGGGGTTGAACAGCCACTGCCACAGGTTGGCGGCGACGGTGGACGGCAGCAGGAACGGCATGAAGAAGCACAGTCGCCACAGCCACTTGCCGCGCTCGATGTGGTGGGCGAGCATCGCGAGGAGGAAGGCCAGGACCGTGATGCAGGGCACCACGAGCAGCGTGAAGTACGCGCTGTGGCCGAACGCGTCCCACATCAGGGGGTCCTGGAGGGCCTCGCTGTAGTTGTCCAGGCCGATGAAGCTGGCGCCGTCGCCGGAGATGTTGGCGTCCGTGAAACTGAGGTACAGGCCGCGCAGCAGGGGCCAGACCACGAAGAGCGCGAACAGGGCGAGGAACGGGGCGACGAACCAGCCGCCGTGCTGGAAGCCCTGCCTGCGTCGGAGGGTGGCGCCGGCCGCGGCGGTCTTCGCGCGGGCCGGGCGGATGATCGATTCAGCGCTGGTCGTCGTCATGCGCCGGCACCTCCCTGTGCGGCGGTGCGGCCGTCCATCGGGTTCTTCGTGCCGAGCAGGTCGGTGAGCGCGCCCTTCATGCGGCGGGCGACGGCTTCCGGCTTCGCCGAGCCCATCGTCGAGGAGACGACGATCGGGCCGACGCGCTGGGCGAGGATGCCGGTGGACCCGGCGAACCACACCTTGGGCTCGGTGGCCTGGTGGTCCATGGCGCCGGCGTACTCGCTCTGCGGCTTCAGCTCCTTGTACGCGGCCGTGGACAGCGTCGGCGTGTAGGCGGGGATGTGTCCGCCGGCCGCCCACTGCTGGGCGTGCTTGACGACGTAGGCGGCCAGTCGGTGCGCGGCCTCGTTGGTGGCGCCGCCGCGGCCGGCCTGGTGCGGGAGCACGAAGGAGTGCGACTCGGCGTGGGTGGCCTGCCTGCCGAAGACGGGCGGCAGCGGGGTCGCGCCGTAGTCCAGCTTCGCGCCCGAGAAGACCGGCACCGACCAGTTGCCCTCCCAGGCGAAGGGCGCCCCGTTGACGAACTGTTCGGCACCCGCGCCGCCCCCGAAGCTCGGGTCGGCGTACCCGTCGGTGATGTGCCGGCGCAGGAACTCAAGGACCTGGGTGGCCTTGTCGGTGTCGAAGGTGACCTCGGTGTTGTCGTCGTTGAACCAGGTGCCGCCGAGCTGGGTGTAGAAGGCGACGAAGAACCACCACTGGAAGTTCTGGTCGTTGTGCCAGAAACCGATGGTCTGAAGGCCCTTCCCGGTGGCCTTCTTGGCCTCCTTCAGCACGTCGAACCACTCGTCGACGGAGGTGACCGGCACCATCCGGCCGTCGGCGCCGAGCAGGCCCGCCTTCTTCAGCACGTCCCTGCGGTAGAAGCAGAGCTGGACGTGGATGTCGAGGGGGAGGGCGTAGAGCTTGCCGTCGATGACGGCGCGCCGCCACAGCTCGGGGTTGAAGTCGGCTTCCTTGACGCCGTACTTGGCGAGCAGGCCGACGTCCCAGGGGTCCAGGAGGCGGCCCGGCGAGAAGCCGGTGACGCGGCCCAGGTGCATCACGCCGAGGTCCGGCGCGCGGTTGCCGGCGGCCGCCATGGCGAGCTTGGTGTAGAAGGGGCTGCCCCACTGGAGGGTGGAGTCCTTCACGTCGATGCCGGGGTTGTCCTTACGGAAGGCGTCCAGCATCGCGATCATGTTGTATCCGTCGCCGCCACTGAAGAGGTTCCAGTAGCGCACTCGGGTGTCCGCGTCGGAGGCCAGGGCGTCGGCGCCCGTACCGAGGGCCGCGAAGCCGAAGCTTCCCGCGACCGTCAGGCCCCCCGCCGCGGCCAGAAAGTGCCTGCGATTCAGGTCAGGTCGTCCCATGCCCTGCCCTATCTGCTCATGGATTGTTCGAGATATCGAATGTCGCTCGTAACTTCGAACGGGACCGTAAAGCGGTGAGCGCGGCACGTCAATGGTTCGGACAAGAACTCGATGCGGACGCGTCCGGCCGCGTAGGCTCGAACGGCCTTGGGAACGGACGCGGTTTCGGCGGCGAGGAACGAGCGGGGGAGGCCATGGAGTTCGCGGAGGCGGCCATGGGTCCGGCCTCGTTCCTCAGCGAGTTCTACACGTCCTTCTGGTGGATTCCGGCCGGCGTCCTGGCCGCCGCCCTGGCGATCAAACTGCCGACCATCGTCCGGCTCTGGAAGGACCCGCTGCTGCGCGCGGTCGGCGGTCTGCTGCTGCTCGCCTGCGCGGTGTTCGTGTTCGTCGCGCCCTCGACCATCGTGTGGGTCAACCGCGTCACCGGCGTACCGAACATCTCGGCACCCTGGGTGTACTCGCTGCTCACCGCGTTCTGCGCCTCCTGCCTGCTGCTGATCATCGCCTGGCGCGACGGGCTGTCCGAGCACTCCCCCTCGACCCGCCGGGCCACCCGGTGGGTCGTCTCCGCCTACGGCGGCGTGATCGTCCTGCTGTGGGTGCTGTTCGCCCTCGCCGACGTGCCCGTGGAACGCACCCGGGACCTGGACACCTACTACGCGAACACTCCGTTCATGCGCGAGTTGATCCTGCTGTACCTCCTCGCGCACACCACCGCCGTCCTCATCACGGCGCGGCTGATCTGGAACTGGATCCGCACCGGCGGATTCGACGCCTGGCTGCGCTGGGGACTGAAGTTCCTGGGCGTCGGCTACGCGCTGAACCTGGCCTTCGACGCCGCCAAGCTCACCGCCGTGGCCGCCCGCTGGAGCGGAGGCGACCTGGACCGGCTCAGCCTGGACGTGGCACCGGCGGCGGCCTGCCTGTCCGCGGTCTCGATCGCGGTCGGCTTCATCCTGCCGCACGCCGGCCAGTACCTGTACGAGCGCCGCCGCATCCGCCAGGCCCACCGGCGGCTCAGGCCCCTGTACCGGCTGATGCGGACCGTGCACGGCTCCGGGATCCCGTTCGTCCTGCGCGCCAGTCCCGAACTGCGCCTGACCCGCCGCGAGACCTTCATCCGCGACGTCCTGCTGCCGCTGGCCCGGCGCACCGACGAACGGCTGCGCGAGCGGTCCTACCTCGCCGCCCTCGGCCTGGGCTGCGCACCGGAGCGGGCCAGGGCGCTCGCCGCGGCCGTGGTGATCCTCGACGCGGTCGACGCCGGCCCCACGGACGACGCCGACGGCGGTGACGGCCCCGACACCACGGAACTGCTCCGCGAGATCGGGGCCGTCTCGCGCGCCCTGCGCCACCCCGACGTCATCCGCGAGGTCCGCGCCCGCGCCCTGGCACCCGGGGACAGTGCGGCGGTCACCGAGTGACCCCGCCGCGCGCGCAACTGGCCCGGACGGCACCTGTCTTGGCATATTGCACTGGTGACCGAGCCACACCCAGGGGAACAGGGAGACAGCGGTGCGTACCAGGAAGGAGATGCGTCGTCTCGCTGACGCCCTCATCGACCCCATCCGGGTGCCGGTCCCGGCCGACCCCGAGGTCCTGTTCGAGGCGCTGGTCGCCTCCGTCAGCGCGTGGCGGGGACGCGAGGTGGTCGTCCACCGCGCGGCGTTCCCCCCGCACACCGCGAGCGGGCTGTGGCTGGAGCGCGAGAGCCACGACGACGTGGTGGTGGACGAGCGCGCCGCCGTGTGGCACCAGATCGTGATCCTCTGCCACGAGGTGTGGCACATGAGCCGCCGGCAGGCGGAGACGGCGACGGGCGCGAGCGTCGGCGGACCCCGGCCGGTCGCCGCGCGCACCGACTTCTCGCTCGCCGAGGAGCAGGAGGCGGACCGCTTCGGCATGCTGATGGGCCGTCGGCTGCGCACCTGGCTGGAGGCGTCCACCGACTCGGTGTTCGCCGCGGAGGGCGGCGACCCCGACGACCCGAAGGACCTCGCCGGGCGCATCGGAGCCGCGCTCAACTACCGCGGGACGACCAGATGAACGGCGTGATCAACTACCTGAGCTGCGGCGTGCTGTGGCTCGGCCTGCTGGTCAAGGCCCCCGACCTGCTGCGGCACCGCCGCGATCCGTACCTGTGGGCCATCTGCGCGGTGCTGGGACTGGCCGGGCTCTGCTTCCTGCTCGGGGCGCCCCCGACGGTCGGCGCCGTCAACCGGCTCAGCGGGGTGCCGAACCTCGCGGCCCCGCTCACCTACGCGGCGCTCACCGGGTACTGCGCCGCCTCCCAGGTCCTCGTCGTCCACTGGCGCGGCGGGCCCCGGGTGCGCCGCACCGCCCGCCGCTGGATGCTCGCCTACGCCGCCGTACTGCTGGGCATCGCGGTCACCTTCGCCCTCGGCGAGGCGCCCGTGGAACGCCGGACCGACCTGGACACGTACTACGCGACGACCCCGTTCCTCGCCCAGATGATCGTGCTGTACCTGCTGGCGCACCTGACCGCGGTGACCGTCACCACGGTGTCCGCGCTGCGCTGGGCGCGCCGGGTGCGGGGCGCGCTGCGGGCGGGGCTGGTCCTGCTCGGCACCGGTGCGCTGTGCGGCGCCGGCTACAGCCTGGCCAAGCTGGTCGCGGTGGGCGCCCGCTGGACCGGGCGCGACTGGTCGGCGCTCGGCACCACCGTCTCCCCGGCCGCCGCGGGGCTCGGCGCGCTGCTGACGGTCGTCGGGGTGCTGGTCCCGCTGGTGGCGCCCCGGGCGGACGAGTGGCGGCGGGCCCGGCGGACGTACGCCCGGCTCGCGCCCCTGGAGCGCGCGCTGGAGGACCTGCTGACCCGTCGGGCGCTGCGGCTGCCCCGGCCCCGGTTCGCCTCGCCCACCACCCGGCTGGTGTGGCGCCAGACCAGCATCCACAACGCGCTGAGCCACCTCCAGGCGTACTTCGACGGTGACCTGTACGACCGGACCCGCGCCGTCGCGCTGGCGGCGACGGGCGACCCGGAGCGGGCCGACGCCGCCGCCTGGGCCGCGGTCATCGGCGCCGCGGTGCGGCACGAGGCCGACCCCGACGGCAAGGCCCCGCCGGCCGCCGGCGCCGGACGCCTCCCCGGCCGGGTGCCGGGCCCGGCCGCCCTCGTCCGGATCGCCGACGCGCTGGCCGCCGCCGCCCCGGTACCGCCGACGGCCGCCGTGCCGAGGGGTACGAGCACGGCGGAGGCCGCGTGATCCGGGCCCGGCGCGAGAGGAGCCGAACGGTATGAGCCTCGTCGTGTACCTCGCGGCCCTGGTGTTCGGGACGACGTCCGTGCTGCTGTTCCGCCGGCCGCGCACGGCCATGCGCAACCCGCTGACCCTGTCCACCTGCGCGGCGATCGTGCTGGGTGCCCTGGTCTTCGTGTGCGCCGCCCCGGCCACCCTCGCCACCGTCAACGACCTCACGGGCGTCCCCAACTTCGGCGCCCCGCTGACCTACGGCATGCTCTGCGCGTACAGCTGCGCCGTGCTCGTGCTGCTGATCAACTGGCGGGGCGGCCCGCGGGAGCGGGTACGGCGGCTGGTGCTGCGCAGCATGGCCGCCTACGGGCTGCTGGTGGTCGCGATCGTGGTGCTGTTCGCCCTGGCCGACGCGCGCACCGAGCGCCTGACCGACCTCGACACCTACTACGCCGGCACCCCGTTCATGCGGGAGATGATCCTGCTGTACCTGCTCGGGCACACCGCGGCGATGCTGGTGATGTGCGCGGTCTGCGTCAAGTGGGGCCGTGAGGTGGGCGGGCTGCTGCGGGCCGGGCTGCGGCTGATCCTGCTGGGGGCGCTGCTGGACGTATTGGGGTTCCAGCTGACCAAGTACACGGCGGTCGTGGCGCGTTGGTCGGGCCACGACCTCGACTTCCTGTCCACCACGGTGGCCCCGCCGATGGCCTCGCTGGCCGCGCTGCTGTGCTCGGCGGGGTTCCTGCTGCCGAGGCTGCTGCCTCCCGTGGTCGCGCACTGGCGGGGGCTGGGCGACTACCGGCGGCTGGAACCGCTGTGGACCCTGGTGAGGTCGGTGTCCACCGCCCCGAAGCCCCCGGCCGCCTGGTGGCAGCTTCCGCAGGCCCGGCTTCAGTGGCGCGAGGTGTCCATCCACGACGCCCTGCTCACGCTGGCCCCGTACTTCGACCACCGGGTCCGCGAGCGGGTGCGGGACACCGCCCTGCGCGCGGGCCGCTCACCCCACGAGGCCCGGCTGGCGGCGGAGGCGGCCATGCTCACCGACGCCGCGCGCCGGGCCGCCGCCCGTGAGGAACCGCCCGAGACCACCGGTTCGTACCGTCTGCACGCCACCGAGGTCTCGGGCCCGAGCGGGCTGGTGGAGCTGGCCCGTGCACTGCACCGCCCACCCGTCGGCGGTACCGCATCCGGTGGTGCGGTACCGCCTTCCACGACCACCCCACCCGTGGCTGAACCCGAGGAGCCCCATGTCGCGTAGAGCTGTCGTCGTCGGTGCCGGCCTGGCCGGAACGCTGGCCGCGGCCGTGCTGTCCACGGCCGACGTGGACGAGGTGATCGTGCTGGACCGCGACGAGCTGCCCGAAGGGCCGGAACACCGGCGCGGGCTGCCGCAGGGACGGCACGCGCACCTGCTGATGGCCGGCGGACTGGCCGCCATGGAGGAGCTGGTGCCGGGCGTGAGCCTGCGCAAACGGCTGCTGGCCGCCGGGGCCCACGAGATATCCCTCAGTTCGGGCATGCTGGCCCGCACCCCCGAGGGCTGGCTGCGGCGGTGGCGCCGCGAGGGGCCCGCCATGCTCACCTGCACCCGGGCGCTGCTGGACTGGACGGTACGGGAGGCGGTTCGGGAGCACTGCGCGGTCGAGATCCGCAAGGCGACGGTGCTCGGGCTGACGGGGTCGGCGGGGCGGGTGCGGGGGGTGCGGATCGCGTCGCCCGGCGGGGACACGGACCTCGACGCCGATCTGATCGTCGACGCGAGCGGGCGCGGCACGCGCGTCGTCACCTGGCTGGACGGACTCGGACTGCCCGGCGTCCGGGAGCAGGCCGTGGACTCGGGGCTGGTCAACGCCTCGCGCGTCTACCGGATGCCCGAGGGGGCCGAACGGTTCCCGCTGACGATCGTGCAGGCCAACCCGTACGTGGGCCGGCCGGCCCGGAGCGCGATGGTCATGCCGGTCGAGGGGGACCGCTGGCTGGTGAGCTGCGGCGGCTCGCGCGGCGGCGAACCGCCCGCCGACCCCGAGGGTTTCCTGCGGTACACGCTCGCGCTGCCGGACCCGATCGTGGGCCGGTTGATCTCCGGCGCGGAGCCGCTCACCGGCATCCATCTGAGCCGCTCCACCAGCAACGTGCGGCGGTACCTGGAGAAGGCGCCGCGTTGGCCGGAGGGCTTCGTGGTCCTCGGGGACGCGCTGGCCACGTTCAACCCGGCGTACGGGCAGGGCATGTCGGTGGCCGCGTTCGGCGCGCAGGTGCTCGGACGGGAGCTGGAGCGCGCCGGGAGCCTCGCCGCCCCCGGTCTGGCCCGGCGGGTGGTGCGGGGGGCGGCGCGCTCGGTGGACGCGGCGTGGTCCATGGCCGTCGGCCAGGACATCCTCTACCCCGGGGTGCGCGGCGGGCGGCGGCCGGGCGTCGCCGACCGCGCCGTGACGGCGTACACGCGGCGCATGATGAAGGCGGCCACGGGCTCGTACGCGGCGGCCTCGGCCATCTGGGACGTCACCAGCATGCGTACGCCCCCGACCCGCATGTTCCGCCCCGACGCCGTCCTGGCCGCCGTCGCCGGCTCCCCGCTCCCCCGGCTCACCGAGCCGCCGCTGACCCCGGGCGAACGCGAGGTCCTGCGGTCACTGGACCGCACGGGGCGGTGACGGGCCGCCGCGCACCGCTGCCGGCGTCTTGACCCGGGACCCCCGCCACCGCGCACCGGCTCCGGGTCTCAGCCGGCGAACGCCGGCTGGGCCACCCCCCGCCCCGCGCCCGGCACCACCAGCAGCGACCCCGCCAGCGGATGCGGGGCGTCGAGCCCCACCCGGGCGGTGGTGATGTACAGGTCGGTCAGGCCCGGGCCGCCGAACGCGCAGGCGGTCACCCGGGGCACCGGAAGCGCGATCACCCGGTCCAGCTCGCCGGACGGTGTGTAGCGGCGCACCGCGCCCCCGTCCCACAGGGCGACCCACACGCACCCCTCGGCGTCGACGCACAGCCCGTCCGGGAAACCGGCCCCCTCCTCGATCACGGCCAGCGGGCGGCGGCCCGTGATCCGGCCGTCGGGGGCGTCGGCGTCGAAGACGTCGATGCGGCGGGTCGGCGTGTCGACGTAGTACATCAGCCGCCCGTCGGGGCTCCAGCCGGTGCCGTTGCTGACCGTGACGTCGTCCAGCACCGTCGTCACCGTGCCGTCCCCGGCGATCCGGGACAGCGTGCCGCCGCCGGGTGCCTCGTCGTAGCGCATGGTGCCGGCCCACAGCGTGCCGTCGGGGGCGACGGCGGCGTCGTTGGCGCGTCGGCCGGGGACGACCTCCCGGTGCAGCCAGCGGAAGGTGCCGTCGGGATCGAGCAGGCCGACGCCGTCCCGCAGGTTGAGGACGAGCCCGCCGCCCGCGCGGGGCTTGACCGCGCCCACGTGCTGTTCGGTGCGGCGCACCGTGCGCCGGCCGGTCGCCGGGTCGTAGGTGTGGACGCGGGAGTTCAGGATGTCGATCCACAGGAGGCGGCCGGTCGCCGGGTCCCAGGTGGGTCCCTCGCCGAGCGCCGCCTCCGCCCGGACGGCCACCTCGTACGCCGTGCCGGTCGCCGTCATGACGCGCTCCGGTGGCCGAGGCGCTCGGACAGGTCGGCGGCGCCCTTGACGGCCAGTTCCTCCAGCTCGGCGCGGCGCTCCTCGCTCCAGCGGATCATGGGCACCGAGATCGACAGGGCCGCGACGACCCGGCCGGTGCGGTCGCGGACCGGGGCGGCCACGCAGGAGACGTCCGGGTTGGACTCGCGGTTCTCCACCGCGATGCCCCGCTCCCGGATGTCGGCCAGGGCCTCGCGCAGCGCGGCCGGTTCGGTGATGCTGTTCGGCGTCATCGCGGTCAGCTCGGTGCCGTCCGGGAAGCGGGCCGCCAGCTCCGGCTCGGGGAGGGAGGCCAGCAGCATCTTGCCGACGGACGTGCAGTGGGCGGGCAGCTTCCGCCCGGCCGCCGACACCATCCGCACCGCGTGCGTGGAGTCGACCTTGGCGATGTAGATGACGTCCGTGTCCTCGAGGATCGCCACGTGCACCGTCTCGTCGCAGGTCTCGGCGACGGACCGGGCGACCTGCTGCCCCTCGGCGGCGAGGTCGAGGTGCTCGGCGTAGCGGGCGCCGAGCTGGTACGGACGCACACCGAGCCGGTACCGTCCGGGCTGCCCTGCCACGGGGACGATGTACTTGCGGGCGGCGAGCGTGGTGACCAGCTCGTGCACGGTGGTGCGCGGCAGCTGGAGCCGGCGCACGATGTCGGGGGCGGAGAGCGTGCCGTCCCCGTCGAGGAAGAGCTCGAGTATGTCGAGAGCCCGGGTCACGGCTGGTACGAGGCGCCCCATGTCCGGCCCCCTCCCTAAGTTGTTCGAGATTTCAACAGGCGATCGGAATAACGAACACAGGCTACTCACATCGCGTTTGCCGGGGCAATGGGCCTGCGCCCGCGTGCTCGTCCGGCCCATGGGCCACGATGGACCCATGCCCACCGGAAAGCGACCCTCCGGCCCGTTCACCCCGCGCGACTTCCAGCTCGTACTGCTGCGCCGCATGGCCGACCACAACCCGGACCTGGTGGAGGACGCCCGCCGTGAGCTGGGTGTCTCGATCGCGGACATGAGGGAGGCCAACCGCCGCTGGCAGGCGATGCTCCGCGCCCCGCGCTCCCGCTCGGCGGCCTCCCGGTACCGCTCCGTCCTGGGCGAGCCCGAGTCGACGGCACCCCGCCGGATCGGCGACCTGGAGTGCGAGGCCCGGCAGTGGCGGCTCCCCCTCTGGCCGGACCTGCGCTTCGAGGTGCTCGTCGCCGACAGGGGCGTGGTCTGGAACGAGTGGCTGGTCCGCGCCCCGGGCGCCCCGGGACCGGAGCTGCGCACCCTGGACGACCTCACCCCCTGGTCCTGCACGGTCGACGAGGCGGCCCGCGCCTTCGCACCGGCCCGCCCGCTCCAGGGCTCGGCGCCGACCCGGTGGGGCCTGGCCTTCACCGCGCCGGACGCGCACGGTCGACGGCGCGAGGTCGTCGCCGAGTTCACCTGGGGGCTGCTCCAGCGGACGGCGGTCGGCGACCGCTAGCCGGCCGCGTTCAGCGGGCCGCGTCCAGCACCGCCTCCGCCACCCGCGGCACCGACCGCTCGTGCAGCCACAGGAACAGGTTCGGCTCCACCAGCTCCAGTTCCATCACCCGCGGCCGCCCGTCGTCCCCGTCCACCAGGTCCACCCGGGCGTACAGCAGCTCGGGCGCGTCCGGTACGGCGGCCAGGGCGCGTTCGGCGACGGCGACCTCGGCCGCGGTCGGCGTCCAGCGCTCCAGGCCCGGGTGCGCGACCTTGCGCTCGTCGTACGGCGTCCCGGGGGTGAGGACGGCGCCCTTGCGGCCGGCGTGCAGCAGGCGCCCGCCGAAGAACTGCAGCGCCCGCTCCCCGGCGGTGTCGACGCTGCGCACGTACGGCTGCACCATCGCCGTGAAGCCCTCGGCGTGCATCCGCTCCACCTGCCGTACGGCGACGGCGTGTTCGTCGGGCGTGTAGCGGGCGGCGAAGCGGGCCCCCGCGCCGGAGGTCGGCTTGACGACGTACTCGTGGCCGTCCGGCAGGTCGACGGCCTCACCGGGCGCCGTGTAGCGGGTGGGGACGGTGGGCACGCCCGCCTCGGCGAGCTCGCCCAGGTAGCGCTTGTCGGTGTTCCAGCGCACGACGGACGCCGGGTTCGCCAGCCGCGTCAGCTTCCCGCACTCCTCGGCCCACGCCGTGAACTCGTCCGCCCGCCAGCTGTAGTCCCAGGTGGAACGGATCACGGCGAGGTCGAAGGACGCCCAGTCGACGCCGTCGTCGTCCCACACCTCGGCGGACGCCGTCGCGCCCGCGTCCGCCAGGGCCCGCACCAGCACCGGCAGGTCCCGGTCGACGCTGACCTGCGGGCCGGGGCGGCAGGTGACGAGTGCTATTCGGGGCATGGCTCTATCGTTCCTCTCCCGGGTCCCAGTCCAGCAGGCGGACCTTGGCGACCGTACGGACGTGGCGGCGCATCGCGGCGGCGGCCTGCCGGGGCAGGCGGTCGGCGATCGCATCGAGGATGGCCCGGTGCTGGGCCAGGGAGCGGCCGGGCCTGCCGGGCTGGCGCAGGGACTCGGTGCGGCTCTCGGCGATCTGGTGGGCGATGGAGCGCATGAACTCCGCGAGCAGGCTGCTGTGCGCCGCCGCCGTCACCGCCGCGTGGAACAGGCGGTCGCCCTCGACGCCGTGCCCGCCCCGCTCGACCTCCTCGGCCATGACGGCCAGCGCGGACCGCATCGCGGTCAGGTCGTCCTCCGTGCGGCGCTCGGCGGCCAGTTCGGCGAGCTTGGTCTCCAGCGCCTCGCGGGCCTCCAGGACGTCCGGGAGGCGCCGACGGCGTTCGACCATGTTCTCGACGGGCTCGACGTCGAGGCTGTCGCGCACCAGGTACGTCCCGCCGCCGTGCCGCGCCTCCACCAGGCCCTGGACCTCCAGGACCACGATCGCCTGCTTCACCGAGGCCCGGCTGACGCCGAGGCGCTGGGCGAGGTCCCGTTCGGGCGGAAGCCGGTCGCCGGCCCGCAGGCCGCCGTCGGCGACGTACTGGCGCAGCCGCTGAAGCACCTGTTCGTACAGGCGCTGCTTGGTCATGGGGCGCAGGGCGTCGGTCACGGTTCCCCCTCTCGCCGGGAGCGTAACACCGGGCCGTCGGTGGCCGAGTGGCTGAGCCAATTCGTGCGCGACCCCTTGACGCGGCCCTGGAGCGGGCCCACGCTGGCCGACCAGTCGCACCGTCCAAGTGGCTCAGCCACTGAGCCAGTCAGGTCAGCCCTCGGGAGCCCCCGCATGTCCCCCGAACTCGTCTCGATCCTCGTCCTCGTGGTGGTGTTCGTCATCGCCACCACCCGCTCCGTCAACATGGGCGCCCTCGCCTTCGCCGCCGCCTTCGGGGTGGGCACGCTCGTCGCGGACCTCGACGCGGACGGCATCTTCGCCGGTTTCCCCGGCGACCTCTTCGTCGTCCTCGTCGGTGTCACCTACCTGTTCGCGATCGCCCGGGCCAACGGCACCACGGACTGGCTGGTGCACGCCGCCGTCCGGCTGGTGCGGGGGCGGGTGGCGCTGATCCCGTGGGTGATGTTCGCGCTCACCGGCGCGCTCACGGCGATCGGCGCGGTCAGCCCGGCGGCGGTCGCGATCGTCGCGCCGGTCGCGCTGAGCTTCGCCACCCGGTACTCGATCAGCCCACTGCTCATGGGCACGATGGTGGTGCACGGCGCCCAGGCCGGCGGCTTCTCGCCGATCAGCATCTACGGCTCGATCGTCAACGGCATCGTGGAGCGCGAGGACCTGCCGGGCAGCGAGGTCACCCTCTTCCTGGCCTCCCTGATCGCCAACCTGCTCATCGCGGGCGTGCTCTTCGCGCTCTTCGGCGGGCGGAAGCTGTGGGCGCGGGGCTCGGTGCCGACGGACGGCACCGGCGAGGCGGGCACGGAGCCCGCGGGCAAGGAGGCCCCCGGCACCGGCACGACACCCGGCACCGGCACCGGTTCCGGCGCCCGCACCGATACCGCGGGCACCTCCCCCACCGCCGTCGCCGTCCGCCCCGACCAGGACACCGGCGACGGCACCGGCGACGGCCTCCGCCTGACCCCCGCCCGGATCGCCACCCTCACCGCCCTGATCGCCCTCGTCGTGGCCGTCCTCGGCTTCGACCTGGACGCGGGACTGACCGCCGTCACCCTCGCCGTCGTGCTGAGCACCGCCTGGCCGGACGACAGCCGTCGCGCGGTGGGCGAGATCGCCTGGTCCACGGTGCTGCTGATCTGCGGTGTCCTCACGTACGTCGGTGTACTGGAGGAGATGGGCACCATCACCTGGGCCGGCGAGGGCGTCGGCGGCATCGGCGTCCCGCTGCTGGCCGCCGTGCTGCTCTGCTACATCGGCGCGATCGTGTCGGCCTTCGCCTCGTCCGTGGGCATCATGGGGGCGCTGATCCCGCTGGCGGTGCCGTTCCTCGCGCAGGGCGAGATCGGGGCGGTCGGCATGGTGGCGGCGCTCGCGGTGTCCGCGACGGTCGTGGACGTCAGCCCGTTCTCGACCAACGGCGCGCTGGTGCTGGCCGCGGCGCCGGACGTCGACCGCGAGCGGTTCTTCAGGCAACTGATGGTCTACGGAGGGATCGTGGTCGCGGCCGTGCCCGCGCTGGCGTGGCTGGTGCTGGTCGTGCCCGGCTTCGGATAGACCCGGGTCGGGAAACCGGCCATCGCGAGCAGCAGAGAATCGACTAAGGAGTACGACGCGTGTCCTCTCTCTTCCCCGCCCTCTCCCCGGCCGCGACCGGCGCCGGGGCCGACCGGCCCGCCCTGCGGTTCGGCGAGCGCTCCCTGACGTACGGGCAACTGGCCGCCGCGGCGGGCGGCACGGCCGCACACATCCGCGGGGCCGGGCGGGTCGCCGTCTGGGCGGCACCGGCGATGGAGACCGCCGTCGCCGTCGTGGCGGCGCTGCTGGCCGGGGTCCCCGCCGTACCGCTCAACCCGAAGTCGGGCGACAAGGAGCTCGCGCACATCCTGTCCGACAGCGAGCCGTCGCTCGTCCTGGCGCCCCCCGGCGCCGAACTCCCGTCCGCCCTGGGCGGCCTGGAGCGTATCGACGTCGACGTGCACGCCACCGCTCCCGTCCCCGAGGACCGCGCCGACGACGCGGACCCCGCCCTCGTCGTCTACACCTCCGGCACCACCGGCCCGCCCAAGGGAGCGGTCATCCCGAGGCGCGCGCTGGCGACGACCCTGGACGCGCTCGCCGACGCGTGGCGGTGGACGGGCGACGACGTGCTGGTGCAGGGGCTGCCGCTGTTCCACGTGCACGGCCTGGTGCTGGGCGTCCTCGGCCCGCTGCGGCGCGGCGGTTCCGTGCGGCACCTGGGCAGGTTCACCACCGAGGGCGCGGCCCGCGAGCTGAACGACGGCGCGACCATGCTCTTCGGGGTGCCGACCATGTACCACCGCATCGCCGAGGCGCTGCCCGCCGACCCGGAGCTGGCGAAGGCGCTGGCCGGGGCCCGGCTGCTGGTGTCGGGCTCGGCGGCGCTGCCCGTGCACGACCACGAGCGCATCGCCGCCGCGACCGGACGCCGGGTGATCGAGCGGTACGGCATGACGGAGACGCTGATGAACACCAGCGTGCGGGCGGACGGCGAGCCGCGCGCCGGGACGGTGGGCGTGCCGCTGCCGGGCGTCGAGCTGCGGCTGGTGGAGGAGGACGGCACCCCGATCACGGCGCTGGACGGGGAGAGCGTGGGCGAGATCCAGGTGCGCGGCCCGAACCTGTTCACCGAGTACCTGAACCGCCCCGACGCCACCGCCGCCGCCTTCACCGAGGACGGCTTCTTCCGCACCGGCGACATGGCGGTGCGCGACCCCGACGGCTATGTCCGCATCGTCGGCCGCAAGGCCACCGACCTGATCAAGAGCGGCGGGTACAAGATCGGGGCCGGTGAGATCGAGAACGCGCTCCTCGAACACCCGGGGGTGCGGGAGGCGGCCGTCACCGGCGAGCCCGACCCGGACCTCGGTGAGCGGATCGTCGCGTGGATCGTGCCGGCCGACCCCGCCTCGCCGCCCGCCCTGGAGCCCCTGGCCGACCACGTCGCCGGGCGGCTCGCCCCGCACAAGCGGCCCCGCGTGGTCCGGTACGTGGACGCGCTGCCGCGCAACGACATGGGGAAGATCATGAAGCGGGCGCTGGCCGATGGCTGACCGCCTGTCCGCGCGGGCGTTCCTCGCCCTGCTCACCGACGACTTCGCCGAACTCCCCCACCCGCCCGACCGGCCGGAGCCGTCCGACGGCCCCCTCGGCTGGGACGGTTACGGCGCCTCCCGCGCCCGCGCCGCCGCACGCACGGGCGAGGCGGAGTCCGTGGTCTGCGGCACCGGGCGCGTCGAGGGCACCCGGGCGGTGCTGCTCGCCTTCGAGTTCGGCTTCCTCGGCGGCTCGCTGGGCCGGCACACCGGTGACCGGCTGGTCGCGGCGTACGCGTACGCCCGCGAACACCGGCTGCCGGTGGTGCCGTTGGTCGCGACCGGCGGCAGCCGGATGCAGGAGGGGATGCTCGCGCTGACCCAGCTCCAGCGGGTGGCCCGGCAGTCGGCGCTCACCCGGGAGGCCGGGCTGCCGCAGATCGCCGTGTTGCGCGACCCGGCCACCGGCGGCGGCTGGGCGACCCTGGGCGCGGGCGCCGACGTGGTCCTCGCGCTGCCCGGCGCCCAGGTCGGTTTCGCCGGGTCCCGGGTCCGGCCGCCGGACGCCGACCCGGCGGCGTACACGGCCGAGGCGCAGGTGGCGGCGGGCAGCGCGGACGCCGTGGTGCCGACCGGGGAGCTGCGCGCGACGCTGGGGCGGTGGCTGCGGCTGCTGACCGCGCCGTCGGACGGACCGGCGCCCGTGCCGGAGCCGCTGGGGGCGCGGGACCTGCCGGTGAGCGGCTGGGACGCGGTCCGGCGGGCCCGCGCCCCCGAACGCCCGCGCGCCGGGGCGTACCTGGACGCCTACTTCACCGACCGCGTCGCCCTGTCCGGCGACCGCTGCGGCGGCACCGACCCGGACGGCATGCTCTGCGGCTTCGGCGAGCACGCGGGCCGGACGGTGGCGTACGCCGCCCAGACCGGGACGGCGACCCGGCCCGCCGGCTACCGCACCGCCGCCCGCCTGCTCCGCCTCGCGGACCGGCTCGGCATCCCGGTGCTGACCCTGGTGGACACCCCGGGCGCGGCCGGTGACGCGGAGGCGGAGCGGCAGGGCGCGGGCCCGGCCATCGCCGACCTGTTCGTCGCGATGGCGTCGGTGCGCACGCCGGTGACCACGCTGGTGATCGGCGAGGGCGGCTCGGGCGGGGCGTTGGCGCTGGCCGCGCCGGGCCGCACCTGGGCCACGCCGGACAGCTACTTCTCCGTCATCGCGCCGGAGCTCGCGGCGGCGATCCTGAAACGGGGTCCGGAGGAGGTCGAGTCGACGGCGAATCAACTGCGCCTTTGTCCGGCCGACTTGGCCGAGCTGGGCGTGATCCGAACAGGCGAGCAGTTGTTCCCTGGAACAGGTGATCGTCGCTCTGAAGAACGCATGTGACTGCAGAGACCAACGATACTTACGGTGTGCACGCAACGGGCTGCAGACCGTAGTCGACGCACATGTCCCAAGCAGTACCGAGTCCCACACAGCACAGCGCAAGGAGCTGCACGATCATGAACCTTCTCACCGACATCCTCGCCGGCCTCGTCCACTTCGTCGGCTGGCTGGTCTGACGGTCCGAGAAACCAGGCGGCGCCGCCTCCCCGTCCCAGGGAGGCGGCGCCGTCCGCTTGTCAGCGCACGGCCACGGCCCGCACGATCTCCTGCGTGACCGAGCCGCCCCGGTCGTCGCGCGCCGAGGCCCGCAGCGAGACGTGCCCGGCGTCACGGGGCACGCTCAGCGTCCCGTGCCAGGACGCCTCCCCGTCACCGCCGCGCAGCCGGACGTCCTGCCAGGTCTTCCCGGCGTCGTACGACACCTCCAGCTTCCCGCCGCCGATCGTCCCGGTGTCCGGCGCCCCGGCCACGTACTCGGCGCCGATCCCGACCCGCAGCTTCTTCCCGCCGCGCACCTTCCCCGCGAGGTCGGTGTCGACGTCGAAGGAGAGGTTGATCAGGGGGAGGTAGGTCCAGCGGTCCTCCGGCACGGCGGCCGAGCGGAAGGTCCACTCCGCGTGCCCCTCGGTCCCGAGGCCCCAGCGCCCGGCGTCGAGCGCCGTCTCGGTGACCAGCTTGTACGTGCGCTCGTCGGCCGGCGCGTCCGACACGTACGCGGCGGAACTGGGACCCTGGTCCACCAGCTCCCCGTCCAGGTACACGGACGTCGTCTGCGTCATCCCGCTGCCCTCGCTCCACACGTCGCCGAAGCCGGTGTGGTCGGGGCCGGAGTCGCCCCAGCCGGGGGCGTTGAACTGGAGCCGGTTGCCGACCCGCTGCTGACCCCAGCCCAGCCCGGTGCCGAGGTAGGGGTGCCACACCGGCTTGAACCAGTTCAGCTCGGTGTGCGAGCCCCCCTCGTACCGGACCGTCCCCGACCGCTGCTCCAGCGCGCCGTCGGCGGTGGTCACGGACTCGTGCCACAGCTGGCCGGGTCCGGTCGACACGTACTCGGTGCGCTCGGCCGGGAAGTCGATCCGCTCCTTGAAGCCGAGGCCGATCGGGAAGGTGTCGGTGATCGAGTACCGGAACTCGCCGCCGCTCGCGGGCTCGGCCGCGTGGTACCTGGTCCGCAGCTCCGCGAGGCCCCGGCGCCCCGGATCGTAGGTGAGGTCCCGGTCGGGCACGGCGCCGCGATGGCCCTCGGACAGGTCGTACGTGTAGGGGCTGTTGCGCGTCCCGGTCATGTCGACCCGGCCGGCCTCCCGCAGCCGCTCCGCGTCGGCGGCGCTCACCGTGGCGATCTGCAGCGGCCGGTCGGCGTTGTCGTCCGTGCCCCACCAGGACATCAGCCGCCCGGGCGCGTCGTCGGTGACGAACAGCGCCTTCACGCCCGCGTCCTGCGCGGCCTGCGCGAGGTCCGTCGGCTCGGTGCCCCCGGTGAGCTCGGCGAGGACCGCCTTGCCCCGCACGCCGTCCGGGAAGGGACCGTCCCCGACGTCCACCAGCGGCAGTCGGCTGCGGCCCTCGATCAGGGTGCCGCCGGACTGGACGGCGGCCTCACCGATCCCCTTCACCTCCAGCAGCGGCTTGCCGAGCCGCCACACCGTCCGGTACTCGAAGTCGCCCTCGGTGACCTTCTTTCCGGTGGGCGCGGCGAAGACGCTGTCGTACGTCAGGGGCACCTGGACCGCGCCGAACAGGTCGGAGCCGTTCGCGCTGCGGTCGTACTCCATGAGCAGTTGCCGCGTCTCGGTGCGCTTGTCGACGTCGGCGCTGATCTCGCGCAGCTCGGTGCCGTCGAGGGTGATCTCGCGGTCCCGGTCGACCACGACCTCGGGCGCCGCGAGGAAGCCGAGCCCGAGCGAGTCGGCGCCGTGACTGCCGCGCACGTCGAGGAAGGAGGTCAGGCTGTACGTCCCCGGCACGAGCCGCAGCTTCAGGGTTCCGGTGTCACCGACGTGCGCGGGGACGGGGTCTACGCCCTCGGCCAGGCGCTGGACGGTCAGGTCGGCCGGGGCGGCTGCACCGGCGCGGTCCTTGACGTGGACGGTGAGCGTGTACCGCTCCTCCTCCTTGACCAGCCCGAACGCCGTGTGCGCGACGGGCGTGCCGTCCGCGCCGGACGCCACGATCCGGCCGCTCGTCGTCCCGACCGGGGCCTTGGCGCCGTCACCGGTGACGGTGGTGGAGGCGGTGCCGTGCGCGGGCACGGTGAGGGTGGTGTCGGCGAGGGTGGCGACGCCCTCGGGGGCGCCCTGCACGGACAGCTTCAACTCCACCTCGGTGGCGGAGGAGTTGGAGTAGGTCACGGTGCGGGTGACCGGCTCGTTGGCGTCGTACGGCCACGAGTGGAAGCCGAGGTCGGCGCTGCCCGTCGCGGTGACCTCGGCGCCGATCGCGTCCGGCACGCTGACCCGGCCCGCGCCCAGCCGGTAGGCGGAGTCGTCGAGTCGCTTCGAGGTGGACATCAGCGCGTCCTTCAACTGCGCGCCGCTCCAGTCGGGGTGCCGCTCGGCGAGCAGGGCCGCCACGCCGGAGACGTGCGGCGTCGCCATCGACGTACCGTCCATGGAGGTGTAGTCGCCGCTGCCCTCGGCGAGCCGGGAGCGGGCGGCGAGGATGCCGACGCCCGGGCCCGACAGGTCGGGCTTGAGGGCGCTGTCCCCGTACCGGGGCCCCGCGCTGGTGAACCAGGCGGCCCGGTCGGCGGAGTCGACGGCGCCCACGGTCAGGGCGGAGTCCGCGGCGCCGGGCGAGCCGATGGAGGAGGGGGAGCCGGTGTTCCCGGCGGCGATGACGAACAGGGCGCCGGTCTCGCGGGACAGGGTGTCGACGGCCTGTGCCATCGGGTCGGTGCCGTCGCTGGGCTCGGTGGAGCCGAGGCTCATGGAGACGATGTCGGCGTCCACGTCCCGGGCGGCCCACTCCATGCCGGCGATGATCTGGGACTCGCTGCCCGTGCCCTGGTCGGACAGGACCTTGCCGACCGCGAGGGTCGCGCCGGGCGCGACGCCCTTCTCCTTGCCGCCGGAGGCCGCGCCGCTGCCGCCGACGGTGGAGGCGACGTGCGTGCCGTGGCCGTGCCGGTCGGCGACCTCCTCGCCCGGTATGAAGCTGCGGCTCTGCGCGACGCGGCCGTCCAGGTCGGGATGGCCGGCGTCCACACCGCTGTCCAGCACGGCCACCGTGACGCCCTTGCCGGTGAGCCCGGCCTCCCAGGCCTCGGGCGTGCCGATCTGCGCGTTGGACTCGGCCATGGCGGCGGTGACCCGCCCGTCGAGCCACACGCCGTCGATGGCGGTGCTCCGACGGGTGAATTCCCGCCAGAATGTACGACCCTTGTCCGCCTCGACGGCGGCCCCGCGCACGCTGGGCAGCGACCGCGTCCGCTCGGCGCCCTTCAAGGCGGCGGCCCGGGCGCCCTTGTCGTAGGTCACGATCAGCGGCAGCTCGCCGGTCTCGGTGTCGGCGAGCCCCTGCTCCAGCAGTTCCCCGATGTCGAAGAGCCGTGCGTCGAGGCTGCCGTCGCGCAGGTACGGCAGCGCCTCGTCGGGCACGACCGTGGTCCGCCCGCCGGTGCTGCGGGTGTGCACGGCCCCGGTGGCTCCCTCGGGCCGCTCGACCGTGACGGTCTGCCGGCCGCCGCCCAGGTCGCCCACGGTCACCCGGTCACCGGTGACGAGGGTGACGGTGCGGGTGGCGTCGCGGGCGTTCGCGGCCTGGGTGCCGGTCGCCGCCGCGGGTGGCTCCTGCGCCGTCGCCGTACCGGCCGGCAGCAGCGCGATCACGAGCCCCGCCGACAGGAGGGTCGCTCCGCGTCTGACTGGTCCTCTGGTCATCCACGTCTCTCTTCGTGTCGTCGTAGAGTGCTGTGACGATTGCTGAGAGCAGTCTCACGGGGCTTGTGGGACCGGGGAGTTGACCAGGGGTGGCGGTTAGGCGCCCTGGCGGGTTTCCGCCAGCCCCGCCCGGGACCGGCGGCGGAAGACGGGACACCGCCGAGTACCGTCCGTCACAATGAGGTCCCGCACGGGTACGGACGGCATACGGGGAGCGAACGGCTTCATGGACCGGTTGGTCGAGTTCAGCACCGAGGACGGTGCGCGGGTGGTCGTCGAGGGCGTCGAGGACGAGGACGGCGCGCGACTGGTCTCGCGCGGCGACGGACCGGCCCGGGCGGCGCGCACCTTCGAGGCTTCCCTGGAGGGCGTGCGGGCGGCGGCCGGGTCCGCGCTGCGGGTGTTCCGGGACGGCTCGCTCAGACCCGACTCGGTGGAGCTGGAGTTCGGGGTCAAACTGACCGCGGAGACCGGTGCGGTCATCGCGAAGGGGGCGGCCGAGGGCCATCTGGTGGTGAGGCTGAGCTGGTCGCCCGAGCACCCGGCGCGTCCGGAGGGACCGGACGCCGCGGGCCGGTCATGAGCGGTGCCGCGTGGCACGCCCGCGTCGAGTGCGGCACGGAGGTCGGCGCCGGGTTCCTCGTCTCGGGGCGCCGGTTGCTCACCTGCGCGCATGTCGTCAGGTGGAGCGGGGACGCCCCGGTCACGGTGACCTTTCCCGGCCACCGGGAGCTGGGCGAGCTGTCCGCCGCGGTCACCGCGCACGGCGGCTGGCGTGGCGGCGCCGCCGACCGCGGCGACCTGGCCGTACTGGAGCTGGAGCGTGAAGTGCCGCTCACCCCTGCCTCCTTCGCCCGCCCCGGCGCGGAACGGGTCGCGCCCGCCCCCGAGTTGGTCGCCTACGGCTTCCCAAAGGGGTACGACGAGGGCATGCTCGCCTCCTACCGGGCCGTGCCCGGCCCGCTCATCTCGGACGAGTGGGTCCAGTTGGAGGCACTGACGGGGCACGGGCAGCCGCTGGCCGCCGGGTTCAGCGGGGCGGCGGTGACGCTGGCCGACGGCACGGTCGTCGGCATGGTCACCGCGGTCGCGGGCGCCAGGGACGTACGCGTCGGCCGGATGCTGCCCGTCGAGGTCATGGCGCGCTACTGGCCCGAGCTCGGCGAGCTGGTGCCCACGCCCGGGCACCGGTCGGACGCGCGCAGGCGGCTGTACGCGCTGGTGCGCCGCGCCGAGGAGGCGGGCCTGCCGTGCGAACCGAACCGGCTGTACGTCTCCGCCATGGACGACTTCGCCCCGCCGCCGCCCGAAGGCGGTTTCGCCTCCCTGCGGGAAGCCGCCGCCTACGTCCAGTGGGAGGTGACGGAGCCGGGCGCCGTGGCCCGGTTCGCCGACCGGCTGGAGGAACTGCTGGAGGAACGGCCGCAGGCCGTCCCGCCGCGGCCCGCGACGTGGTCGCCCATCGTCGTGGAGATCGACCACAGCGGGGCCGGCGCCGACCAGGTCACCGTCGAGGTGTCCGCCTACCGGGACGGACGGCGCCGCCCGGTGGGCTCGCGCCGGATGGCCCGGAGCGCGGTGCGGGCCTTCGTGCAGGAGCGCATCGACGAGGCGTTCACCCAGCTCGACCCCGGCGCCGAGGAACTGATCACCTTCGTACTGCCGCGCGAGTGGCTCAACGAACCGGTCGCGCACTGGGCGTGCAGCGAGGACGACCCCACCCCGCTCGGCTGCGCCTACCCGCTGGTCGTCACCGACCGGTACCGCCACCGCAGTGGACGGCTCCGCCACCAGCTGCGCAAGAGGTGGCGCGAGCTCGGCGTCAGTCCGGGCGGGAAGCTGCACCGCGTCGAGTGCGGGACCCGGGAACGGCCGGCCGGGCTGCGCAAGCGGCTGCGGGACGGGGCGGAGCTGGCCGGTTTCGCCGCCCCGCCCCCGGCCGCCCGGGAACACTTCGAGGTCGGCCTCAACCTCCCCGTCCCGGTACTGCTGTGGCCGCGCAGGGGCTGCCCCGGCGACGGGCACGACGGCGCCTGCTCCGGCACCGCGTTCCTCGACGAACTCGCCGTGTCCGTGGCGGGGGTCCCGCCGTCCGAACTCCCCAGTCTGGTCATGGAGCTGCGCGAGACGGCGGACGCGGCCGACGTCCCGGACGAGCACTGGGCGAGGGACGTCCAGCTGCTGTGGGACGACCCGCGCTGCTTCGCCGAGCCCGCCGCCCCGCTGCACTCACCCGTCGGCTGACCCGGCCCGCCCCGCCCAGGAACCACCCGCCGCACCGATCGCTCGGAGAGAAGAACCATGCCCCTGTGGCCCGTCTACACCGGCGCGCCGGACCCGCACGACGGCATCACCAGGCTGCCCCCGCCCCCGCCCTGGCGTGCCTTCGACGGCCGCCCGCTGCTCGACCCGCCGGACGACGACGGCGACTGCGCGCACGCCTCCCCCGACCGCGCCCACCGCGCCACGACCTACCAGGCCACCGAGCAGACGGTGCAGCTGGTCAACGCGGCCCTCTATCTGCGGCGCCCGCTGCTGGTCACCGGCCCGCCCGGCACCGGCAAGTCGTCCCTGGCCTACGCGGTCGCACGGGAACTGCGGCTCGGGCCGGTCCTCAGGTGGAACATCACCAGCCGCAGCACCCTCCACGACGGCCTCTACACCTACGACCCGCTCTCCCGCCTCTACGCCGCGCGCCGGACCGCCGAACGCCCCGGCGACCCGGCCGGCGGCACCGGCATCGAGGACCACCTGCGCCTCGGCCCGCTCGGCACCGCCCTGCTGCCCTACGCCCGCCCGCGCGCCCTGCTCATCGACGAGATCGACAAGAGCGACCTCGACCTGCCGAACGACCTCCTGCACGTCCTGGAGGAGGGCCAGTACGAGATCCCCGAACTCGTCCGCGCCTCGCGGGACATCCCCGGCGGGCGGGCCGAGGTGCTGATCGACGGCACCGACCGGCGGGTACCCGTCGAACGCGGCCGGGTGCGCTGCAACGCCTTCCCGTTCGTCGTCCTCACCAGCAACGGCGAGCGCGAGTTCCCCCCGGCCTTCCTGCGCCGCTGCGTCTCGCTGCGCCTGCGGCAGCCGGACGACGACCACCTCGCCGAGATCGTCCGCGCCCACCTGGGCGAGCCCGACGGATACGCCCGGCAGCTGATCGACCGGTTCCTGTCCCGCGTGGGCAGCGGAGACCTGGCCACCGACCAGCTCCTCAACGCCATCTACCTGGCCCGCTCCTCCGGCCTGGGCACCGAGTCCCTGGACGAGCTGGCGGAGCAGCTGATGCCGTACCTGGGCCGGTCCCCGCAGCCCGACGCCTTCTGATGCCCGCCGACCGCCCCGGCCCGCCGGACCCCCTGCCCCGCCTGGCCGACGTCCTCGGCCGGGCGTCCTCGGGTGCCCGCCCGACCCCGCTGGAGCTCGCCGAACTCCTCTGGCTGGCGGGCCACATGGAATCGGCGGAGCGGAACCCGCCGGGCCCGTCGGCCGGTGCGGAGCCCGCGGAGCGCACGCCGCCACCCACACCCGGGCCGGCGGCGGAACGGCCCCGAGGGCCGCGGCGGGAGGACCGGCCCGACCCGCCGGCCTTTCCCCCGCCCCCGTCCGAGGCGACCGCCCCCCGCAGCCCCCTGCGCCTGCCGTCCCCGTCCCCCGCCCCAGGGTCGGCGGCGGCCGAACCGCACAGCGCCCTGCTGGCGCCCGCCCCGCCGATGCTGCGCCACCCGCTGGCGCTCCAGCGATCGCTGCGCCCCCTCAAACGCCGTACCGACGCCCCGGTGGGCCACGAGGTGGACGAGTCCGCGACCGCCGACCGCATCGCCCGGCTGGGCGCCGCCCCCGAGTGGTGGCTGCCGGTGCTGCGACCCGTGCGGGAGCGCTGGCTGCGGCTGAACCTGGTGCACGACGCGAGCCCCACGATGCCCGTCTGGCAGCCCTTGGTACGTGAACTGCACGCCGCGCTGGCCCAGTCGGGCGTCTTCCGCACGGTCACCCTGCACCGCGCGGAGGCCGACGGCACCGTCCGCGGCGAGGGCGCCCAGGCACCCGCCGACGGCCGTACGGTCACCCTGCTGATCAGCGACTGCATGGGACCGCAGTGGCGCGAGAGCCCGGCCGGCACCCGGTGGTTCGCCACCCTGCGCCGCTGGGCGCACCGGACGCCCCTCGCCGTCCTCCAGCCGCTGCCCGAACAGCTGTGGCGGGACACCGCGCTGCCGCCCGTCCCCGGCCGGCTGTCCGCACCGCACCGGGCCGCGCCCAGCGCGGCGCTGGACTTCACCCCGTACGACGCCACCGGGTCCCCCGCGCCCGAGGGCGCCGTGCACGTCCCGGTGCTGGAGCCCGGACCGGAGTGGCTGGCGAACTGGGCGTCGCTGGTCGCGAGCCCGGGCGGCGCCGAGTACCCGGGCGCGGCAGCCGTACTGCACCGCCCCCTGCCGGCCGACGCCGACGACCGCACCGACCTCGCTCGGCTGTCCGCGGAGGAACTGGTGCTGCGCTTTCGCGCGGGCGCGTCGTCGCAGGCGTTCCGGCTGGCCGGCCACCTCGCGCTCGGGCGCCCGGACCTGCCGGTGATGCGGCTGGTGCAGGCCGCCGTCGAGCCGGACCCGCTCCCCCGGCACCTGGCCGAGGTCATCCTCAGCGGCCTGCTCACCACGGTCCCCGGGCCTCCCGGCTCGTACGAGTTCCGCCCCGGCGTACGCGAGCTGCTCCTGCGCGGTCTGCCCCGCACCGCGCGGAACCGCACCCACGACCTGCTGCTGCGGACCGGCGGTCTGATCGACGAGCGGGCGGGCCGGTCGCCCGGCGAGTTCCGCGCGCTGATCCCCTCCCGGGACGGCACCGAACGCGCCGACGGGAACGGATCGTTCGCGGCGATCAGCCAGCAGAGCGCACGGCAGCTGTCCGCGCCGGGGCGACCGCCGGTCCCCTCGCCCTTCCCGCCCGTGCTGCGCGCGCGCTACCGCCCGGTGCGGCGGCTCGCACCGGCCGGGAGGATGTGGCTGGCCGAGGACACCGAGACCAACCGGACCGTGGCGGTCCGGCTGCACGCCCGGTTGCCCGACCCCGCAGCGCGCCAGGCGTTCCTGCGGGACGCGCGCCGCCTGGCGGAGATCGATCACCCGAACGTGGTGGCCGTCCTCGACGGCGGCATCGACGACGACGTGCCGTACGTCGTCATGGAGCACCTCGACGGCATCGCCCTGCACGCGCTCGTCCGCTCGAACGGCCGACGACTGCCGGCGCCGCTCACGGTGTCGGTCGGGGCGCAGCTCGCCCGCGCGCTCGGCGCCCTGCACGCGGCGGGCGTCACGCACGGCGGTCTGGAGGCGTCCCGGGTGGTCCTGCTGCCGGACGGCACGGCCCGGCTCAGCCTCTTCTCACCGGGGCGCACCTCAGGCCCGGCCGGACGCTCCGAGGACCTGCGGGCCCTGTGCGACGTCATGCTGCTGCTCACGTCGGGGACCTCGCGCCTGACCGTCCCGATCGAGTCCCGCCGCCTGGACCGGCTGCCCGAGTCCCTGCGCATCGACTACGCGCACGCCTTCGACCAGCTGATGTTCCCGTCGCTGGAGACGCAGACCCGGGGCCGGGACCTGCTCACGCATCCCGGACTGCCGGCCCGGGCGCGGGAGGCGTACGAACCGCGCCGGTACCGCGCCCTGGGCCCGCTGCGGGTCGACCTCCCGGACGGCTCCCGCACGCTGCCGCCCGCCGTCCGCGCGCTGCTCGCCACGCTGCTGCTCAAGCACGGCCGCACGGTGACGCACGAGGAACTGCGGTGGGGGCTGTGGGACCCGGGCGACGAGCCGCGCGACCCGCGGGCCGAGGTGACCAGGGCGGCCGAGGAGCTGGCCGCCGTCCTGGGCCCGGGCGTACTGGCGACGTCGGCCCACGGCTACGCCCTGCACACCAGCGCCGACCACGTGGACGTGGTGCACTGCGACGAACTGGTACGCCGGGCCGACGCGGCGCGGCTGGCGGGCGAGCTCGCCGAGGCCCACGCCCACGTCACCGAGGCGCTGTCGCTGTGGCGCGGCACCGAGCCCCTGGCGGACGTGCCCGGCCCCGGCGCCCGCACCGCCCGCACCCGCCTCACGCGGCTCCGCCTCGCCCTGCACACCAAGCGGGCCGAACTCGACCTGGCCCTGGGCGAGTACGACCGGGCCGCCGACGACCTGGCCGGGCTGCTGCGCGCGCACCCGCACCGGGAGGACTTCCGCCGCCTCTACCTGATCGCGCTGCGCCGCCAGGGCCGAGGCGAGGAGGCGCTGGAGGTCTACGAGGAGTACGAGCTGTCCGGAGGGCGGAGCCCGGCACTGGTGGCGCTCGGCCGGGAACTGCGCGAGGAGCACGCCGGGCCGGCGGACGAGGCCCCGTGGGAGCAGTACGAGGGGGCGGCGGTCCCGGACGGGCCGGACACGGTCGTATCCGCGCCGGACGAGCTCCCGGAGGGGCCCTTCCCCACGGAGGACGGCCTGTGGACGCCGCTGCTGGGCGAGGACGAGGGCGAGGAGGGCCGCCCCGCCGAGCAGGAGGCGGAGGATGCCGAGGAGATCGCCGTACGGGCCGGGGAGACGGAGACCGACGCTTCCCGCTTCCCCGTGGATATGTGGGAGATCCCGGCGGGAGAACCGGTGGGGGCCATGGCGGGGGGCGCATGGGGCCCCGGGTCGGAACACACGGCGCACGACGCCGACGACGCCGACATCGACACCGACTTCCACGACTGCGCCCGCTACACCTTCCCCGACGGCTCCCCGGACGGCGAAGCCCCCGCGGCCCTGCACCTCGTCGTCACCGACCTGCTGGCGGACAGCGGGCTGCACGGTGACGCGTACCAGCTCCTGGACGACCGGGCGGGCAACCTCCTCGTACTGCTGGCGCCACGGGTGGAGGCAACCCCCCTCCTGCGGGCGACCGTGGAGGACCTGCCCGGGCGGCTCGCCCACCTGGGAGGTGTGCGGCTGCTCGCGGAGTTCTGGCAGGTGGAGTTCCGGCTCGACGGCGGCGAGGAGCGGGCCTTCCGCGCCGACCCCCGGTCGGTCCGCGACGCCCTGGACACCTCCGGCGCCCAGGCGGTCATCGCCGTCTCGGACTCCCTGTACTACGACGAGGTGTACGAGGAGGGGCAGGACGGCCCCGTCTTCCCCCCGGACACCTTCCGGCCGCTGGCCGACGACACCGGCTGGTACCGGCCGGTCGGGCGGGCCACCGCCGGGGGACCCGGGGCACCGGCCGGCCGCTGACCGCACACCCCCCGTTCGGCGGCCCCCCGCCCGGCCCCCTCCAGGACGCGCCCGCCCCCTCCTCCGCGCACGATGCCAAGGAGGCCGGCCACCAGCCGGCCCCGCACGGTCCGCGCTCTCGGGAGGATCCGCCATGACCGCCAGTACCGCCAGTCTGGAGCAGCTGCGCCGCTGCCACTTCGCCGTCGACCTGGGCGCGGCGCGGACACGCGTGTACGTCAAGGGCGCCGGGCTCGTCGTCGACCAGCCGTCCGCCGCCGCGGTCAACACCCGCACCGGCGCGCTGATCGCGGTCGGTGAGTTCGCGGAGAAGATGACGGGCCGCACCCCCGGCTACATCCGCGTCGTACGGCCCGTCTCCGGCGGCACGGTCGTCGACATCGAGATGGCCCAGCGCATGCTGCGGCACCTGCTCGGCGACAAGATCCGCCGCGCCCTGCGCCGCAAGCCCCGGCTGCGCGCCGCCGTGTGCACCCCGCACGACGCGGATCCCCTCTCCCAGCGGGCGGCGATCGAGACGCTGGTCGGGCTCGGCGCGCGCCGGGTGGAACTCGTCGACACGCTGATCGCCGCGGCCGTCGGCTGCGGGCTGCCGGTGGAGCAGCCCGAGGCGACCATGATCATGGTGTGCGGGGCGCACGCCACGCAGGTCGCGGTGCTCTCCCTCGGCTCCATCGTGACCGCCGAGCGCATCCCGGTCGGCGGGGAGGCCGTCGACCACGCGATCGTGCAGCTCCTGCGCCACCAGCACGAACTGGTGCTGCCCAGCCAGTCCGTGCGCCCGTTGCAGGTCGCCCTGTCCGGCAACGGCCTGACGCCGCAGGGGCCCGCGTCCACGGAGATCCACGGCCGGGACGTGGCGACCGGGCTGGCGCGCAGCGTGCGGGTCGACACCGCCGCCGTGCGCAACGCCATCCAGACGCCGCTGACCGCGGTGCTCGACGGGATCGGGAAGGTGCTGCGGGACTGCCCGCCGGACCTGGTCGCGGACCTCGCCGACCGCGGGATCATGATGGTCGGCGGCAGCGCGCTGCTCCCGGGCTTCGACCAGATGCTGCGTCAGGCGACCGGCATGCCGGTGCACATCGCGGAACGTCCCGACGTGTGCGCGGTCCAGGGCCTCGGCACCATGCTGGAGGGCCGCATCGAGCCGCTGGCGCTGAACCCGACGTCGGCCGACTGACCGCCGGCGCGCCAGAACGCGGGCCGACGACACCGACGAAGCCGTACGGCATGAGCGACCGGTCCGCGCCCCGACTGACCCGCCTCCTCGAAGCGGTCCTGGAGGTCGGCACCGACCTCGATCTGCGCGGCACCCTGCAGCGCGTCGTGGACGGCGCCGCCGAGCTGACCGGCGCCTCCTGGGCGGAGCTGGCCATCGCCGACCCCGCCCGGGGCGGCCTCGCCGAGATCCGCACGCCGGGCCGCGACGGCGCACCCGAACCGGCGTCCCGGCTCCGGGTACCGATCCACGTGGGCGACGAGGAGTTCGGCGAGCTGCGTCTGGCCGGTCGGTCCGGCGGCGGCCCGTTCACGGCCGAGGACGAGCAATCGGTACGGGTCCTGGCCACGCAGGCTGGCATCGCGATCGGCAACGCCCGCCTGTACGAGACGGCCCGTCGGCGCGAGCGCTGGATCGAGGGGGCCGCGGCCGTCACCAACGCGCTGCTCACCGAGGAGAGCGCCGGTGACGCGCTGACGACGGTCGCCGAACGCGCCCGGCTGCTCGCCGACGCCACCGCGGGCGTGATCCTTCAGCCGACGGCCGAGGGCGGCATGGAGATCGTGACCGCCTCGACGCCCGAGGACCCGGACGGCATCGTCGGCGCGACGATCGCGCCGGGCAGTCCCGTGCTGGAACAACTCCTCGGCGGGGAACCCGTCTTCGTCACCGATTCGGCGACCGACCCGCGCATGACGACGCACGTACGGCACCGCTTCGGGCCGAGCATGCTGCTGCCCCTGCGGGCGGACGGCCGGCTGATCGGCACCCTCGCCCTGCCCCGCCGCCGCGGCGACCGCCCGTACACGGCCGTCGAAGGGCTGCTCGCGACGCAGTTCGCCTCGCAGGCGGCGCTCGCCCTGGTCCTCGCCGACGCCCGGCGCGGCCGGGAACGGCTCGCCGTCTACGAGGACCGGGACCGCATCGCCCGGGACCTCCACGATCTGGTGGTGCAGCGGCTGTTCGCCACCGGGATGATGCTGGAGTCCACGCAGCGCCGCCCGGGCGCGGACGACGTACGGGACGCCCTCGACCGGGCGGTGGACGAGCTGCGGTCCACGGTCCGGGAGGTCCGTACGACGATCCTGGCGCTGCGGCAGCCCCCGACCGGCCCGCCCACCGGGCTGCGCGGCAGGGTGCTGCGGGAGACCGCGTCCGCCGCCGCCCGGCTCGGCTTCCCGCCGTCCACGCACTTCACCGGCGCGGTCGACACCCGCGTACCGGACCGGGTCGGGGACCGTCTGCTCGCCGCACTGCGCCAGGCCCTGTCCGACACGGCCGGCCGCCCGGACGTGACCCGCGTCGAGGTCGTCGTCGACGCGAGCGCCGCCTCACCCGACGGCCGGGAGGGCGTACGGCTCACGGTCCTCGACGACGGCGGGAGTGCCGCGGGCGGGGACGGGGGCGACGTCGCGGGGACGACCTTCACCTGGTGGGCCCCGCTCTGAGCACGCGCGGGGCGGGACGGCGCCGCGACGGACGGCCGGCGCCCTCGCCCGCCCACGGCCCGTTCACTGCCGGGACCCGGGTGTAGTCACCCGTCCGGTGGGCAGGTGCACCAACAGCGCCGCCGGACCACCGCGGCCGGACCGGGACCCGGTCCCTCGCTCCGGTCCGTCGGCCGACGGGGGCTGTGTGACGTTGCGAACGTCTGCCGGGGACCGACATGGACGGACAAGGCGGTGACATGACCTCAGCGGCACCTCCACGTCTGGCGGGCAGTCCGGCCACCCTGGTCATCGACGGCCGGGTGGACGCCGACCGGGCGCTGCTCGTCCCACGGGGAGAACTCGTCCACGGGTGCGCGGACATCCTGGCCGAGGTCCTGGCCGCGCTGCCGGCCGGTATCGGCCGGGTGGACCTGGACATGGGCGACGTGGCGTTCATGGACACGGCCGGGCTCCAGTTTCTGGACCTGCTCGGCGGCTTCAGCCACCGGCAGGCGGTGCCCGTGACGGCGACGAACTGGCACGGCCAGCCGCTGCGCATCCTGGAACTGGCCGGCCTGGACACCACCGACCCCCTGCGCGCCACGGCCCACCGGCCGGACCCCGAGCGGAAGCCGGAGCCGGAGCAGGAGCAGGAGCCGGAGCCGGAGCCGGAGCCGGAAGCCGAGCCTCCCGCCGCCCCCTCGTCCCCCGCGCCCCCCGCCGAACAGCTGCACGTCCTCCAGGAGGAGGTGGACCAGCTGCGCCGGGCGATCGCCTCCCGCCCGGTCATCGACCAGGCCCGGGGCGTACTCATGGCGCTGCACGCCTGCACCTCGGACGAGGCGTGGCACATCCTGCGGGAGGCCTCCCAGCTGTCCAACACCAAGCTGCGCACGGTGGCCGCGGCGGTCACCGCCGGCGCCGAGAGCGACGGCCCGCCCCCACCGCCCGAGGTGCGCGCGGCCCTGCGGGCGGCGCTGGCCCGCTTCCGCCGCTGAGACCGCGCCCGGTGTGGTGCCGGGCGTGTCGGAGGGGTACCCGGCCACGGACCCGCCCGGTATCGCCCGGTATCCGTCCGGCATGAGGAGGCACCACGATGAGCGAGCAGACCCCGTCCCAGGCAGAGGGCGAACGCGACGACGAGGAGAACCGCCAGGAAGGCCCCAACCCGGCGCAGACCACTCCCTCCCAGGCGGAGGGCGAGCGCGACGAGGAGGACGCCACGGAGAACGTGCGGGACCGGTAGCCCGGCGCGGCGCCACCGTCCAGAAAAGGTTTCTGCAGAGGTGGCGCGAAGTGGGGCGGGTGGGACTCGAACCCACGGCCGACGGATTATGAGTCCGCTGCTCTAACCGGCTGAGCTACCGCCCCATAGCGGCGTGTCGCGTACATCTGTGCGCGCCGTCTGCCGCAGCATAGCCGCTCATACGATCTCCTGCCTCGGCTGGTCGGCTACCGCGACGCCTTCATGACCTTGAGGACTCCGCAGCGTGCCGCGTGGTTCCCGGCCGGGACCAGGACATGAAAAAGGACCCCCTTCGGGGCCCTCGTTCACCGTGCTCCCCCGACTGGACTCGAACCAGTAACCTGCCGGTTAACAGCCGGCTGCTCTGCCAATTGAGCTACGGAGGACCGAGCTCCCCGGACTGGACTCGAACCAGTAACCTGCCGGTTAACAGCCGGCTGCTCTGCCAATTGAGCTACCGAGGAAGGTCTCGTATCGCATCGAACGCGTCTGCCTGGGTATTCGCCAGGGGGCGCGCGCTCGCTGCGACACATACATTAGCGCAAGCAGGGGGGTGCTCCGCCAATCGGTACTCCCCGACACCTCGGAGCCAGAGCAAGGGAAGGGTGGCCGCCATGCGTTACCGGCTCACGTTCGTCGTCGGACTCGCCGTGGGTTACGTGCTGGGCACGAAGGCCGGGCGGGAACGTTACGAGCAGTTGCGGAAGTCCGCCCGACAGGTCGCGCAGAACCCGGCCGTGCGCAACACCGCCGAGTCCGCGGCCCAGCAGGGCAGGCAGTTCGCCGACAAGGCGTACCACGTGGTGAGCGACAGGGTCGGGGACCGGATGCCCGACTCGGTGGCCCAGCGGGTCCGCTCCCTGCGCGAACGCAACAGCAACGGCAGCGGCGCGGACGACTGGGGCACCAGCAACACCTGACGCCCGCGCCGCACCGCGCGCCCCCAGCGGATCCCGTGCCCCCACCGGGTACGGACACCTCTCCCGGTACGGCAGAATTTCGGGCATGGGGATAGTCGCCGGGTTGGACAGTTCGCCCGATTTCACTCGTATCGTCGTCTGCGATTCGGACACCGGTGCCGTACTGCGGCAGGGCTTCGCGCCGCATCCGGTGGAGAGCCCCGAGGGCGGGGGCCGTCCCGCCGACGTCGATCCGCAGGCCTGGTTGCTGTCCCTGGGGGAGGCGGCCGGCGGCGGACTGCTGGAGGGCGTGCAGGCCATCGGCGTGTCCGCGCAGGCCAACTCGGTCGTGCCGCTGGACGCGCAGGGCAACACCGTCCGCCCGGCCATGGTGGGCGGCGACAAGCGCTCCCAGGTGGCGGCGGCCGACCTGATCGACGCGCTCGGCGGGCGCGAGGCGTGGGCGCAGGCCGTGGGCTGCGTCCCGCAGGCCGCTCAGCCGGTGACCAAGCTGCGCTGGCTGGCCCGGACCGAGCCGGAGGCCGCCGCGCGGACCGCCGTACTGCTCCAGGCCCACGACTGGCTGGTGTGGCAGCTGCTCGGGCGGCCGGCGCGGCGGACCACCGACCGGGGCGGGGCGTCCGGCACCGGCTACTGGTCGGCGGCGACCGGCGGCTACCGACCCGATCTGGTCGAGCTGGCGCTCGGGCACCAGGTGATGCTGCCCGAGGTGATCGGCCCCGCCGACGCGGCCGGCACGACGCCGGAAGGGCTGCTGATCTCCGCCGGGACCGGCGAGACCCAGGCCGCCGCCTTCGGGCTCGGCATCGGGCTGGGCGACGCGGTGGTGTCGCTGGGCGCGTCCGGGTCCGTGATGGCGGTGCACCACGAGGCGCTGGTCGACCAGCACGGCATGATCACCTCACTGGCCGACGCCACCGGCATGCACCTGCCCGTCGTCACCACCCTGAACGCCGTGCGCACCCTGCGCGGCACCGCCGAACTGCTCGGGCTGCCCGACCTGGAGAGCCTGTCCGAGCTGGCGATGAAGTCGACGCCGGGCGCGCACGGGCTGGTGCTGCTCCCCTACCTGGAGGGTGAGCGCACGCCGAACCTGCCGCACACCGCCGGGACGCTGGCCGGCCTCAGGCGCGAGTCGATGAAGCCCGAGCACCTGGCGCGGGCCGCGTTCGAGGGGATGCTGTGCGGTCTCGCCGACGCCCTGGACGTGCTGCGCGGCCGGGGCGTGGACGTGCGGCGGGTCTTCCTGCTGGGCGCGGCGGCCGAACTGCCGGCCGTGCAGGCGGCGGCGCCCGCGCTGTTCGGGACGCAGGTGGTCGTGCCGCAGCCCTCGGACTACGCGGCGATCGGCTCCGCCAGGCAGGCGGCGTGGGCGCTGGGCGTGTCCCAGGGCACGCTGGACCCGCGCACGCCCCCGGTCTGGCAGGGCGCGGTCGCCCAGGTGCTGGAGCCGGGCGAGGAGCTGGCGGTGGGGCAGGCGGTGCGGCAGCAGTTCGTGTCGGTGCGGGAGCAGACGCATCCGGGGGCACTGCGCGCGTGACCCGGACGGCCCCGTCCGGGGTCCGTGCCGCTCGTAGGCCGGAATTTGCCGTGCTCTTGGGTTAATTCGGTTGAGGTAACGCGGGTGGAGTGTTCGACGATAGGGGCCAGGGGCAACCAACCGGCCCCGTCGCCGACTCCGAGAGACCCAGCGTGCTCATACGACTCCTGCGGGCCTGTCTCAGGCCCTATCGGAAACCCATCGCCCTGCTGGTGGCGCTGCAGTTCGTGCAGACCTGCGCCAGCCTCTACCTGCCGACGCTGAACGCCGACATCATCGACAACGGTGTCGTCAAGGGCGACACCGGTTACATCCTGGGTTACGGCGCCCTCATGATCGCCATCTCGCTGGTGCAGGTGGTGGGCAACGTGGGCGCCGTCTACTTCGGCGCCCGCACCGCCGCCGCGCTCGGCCGGGACCTGCGCGGTGCCGTCTTCGACCGGGTGCAGTCCTTCTCGGCCCGCGAGGTCGGCGGCTTCGGCGCGCCCTCGCTGATCACCCGGACCACCAACGACGTGCAGCAGGTCCAGATGCTGGCCCTGATGACGTTCACGCTGATGGTGTCGGCGCCGATCATGTGCGTGGGCGGCATCGTGATGGCGCTCGGTCTGGACGTGCCGCTGTCCGGGGTGCTGGTCGGGGTCGTGCCGGTGCTGGCGATCTGCGTGACGCTGATCGTGCGCAGGCTGCGGCCGCTGTTCCGGGCGATGCAGGAGCGGCTGGACACGGTGAACCGGGTGCTGCGCGAGCAGATCACCGGCAACCGCGTGATCCGGGCCTTCGTGCGCGACGAGTACGAGCAGCAGCGCTTCCGCAAGGCCAACGCCGATCTCACCGAGGTGGCCCTCGGCACGGGCAATCTGCTGGCACTGATGTTCCCGGTGGTCATGACGGTGGTGAACCTGTCGTCGATCGCCGTGGTGTGGTTCGGCGCCCATCGGATCGACAGCGGCGGGATGCAGATCGGCGACCTGACCGCGTTCCTCGCCTACCTGATGCAGATCGTCATGTCCGTGATGATGGCCACCTTCATGTTCATGATGGTGCCGCGCGCCGAGGTGTGCGCCGAGCGCATCCAGGAGGTGCTGGGGACGGAGAGCAGTGTGGTGCCCCCGTCGGCGCCGGTCACCGAGCTGCGGCGGCACGGGCACCTGGAGGTCCGGGGGGCGGGTTTCCGTTACCCGGGTGCCGAGGAGCCGGTGCTCAGGAACATCGGGCTGGTGGCGCGGCCGGGCGAGACGACCGCCGTGATCGGCTCGACCGGCAGCGGCAAGTCCACCCTGCTGAGCCTGGTCCCCCGGCTGGTCGACGCCACCGAGGGCGAGGTGCTGGTCGACGGGGTGGACGTACGGACCCTCGATCCGAAGGTGCTGGCCAAGGTCGTGGGGCTGGTGCCGCAGAAGCCGTACCTCTTCGCGGGGACCGTCGCGACCAACCTGCGCTACGGCAACCCGGACGCCACGGACGAGGAGCTGTGGCACGCGCTGGAGGTGGCGCAGGCCAAGGAGTTCGTCTCGGCGCTGGACGGCGGGCTGGACGCGCCGATCTCGCAGGGCGGCACCAACGTGTCGGGCGGTCAGCGGCAGCGGCTCGCCATCGCCCGGACCCTGGTGCAGCGCCCGGAGATCTACCTCTTCGACGACTCCTTCTCCGCCCTCGACTACGCGACCGACGCCGCGCTGCGGGCCGAGCTGGGCCGGGAGACGGCCGAGGCGACCGTCGTGATCGTGGCGCAGCGGGTGGCGACCATCCGGGACGCGGACCGGATCATCGTGCTGGACGAGGGGCGGGTGGTCGGCGAGGGCCGGCACCACGAGCTGATGGCGGACAACGAGACCTACCGGGAGATCGTGCTCTCCCAGCTCACGGAAGCGGAGGCTGCCTGATGGCCGGGCCTGCGGGTCGCATGATGGCCGGGGGCGGCCCCGACCAGCGTTCGATGGATTTCAAGGGGTCGGGCAAGCGGCTCATCGGCCAGTTCCGGCCCGAGCGGGCGACCCTGTTCACGCTGGTGGCGTGCGTGGTGGTCAGCGTCGCCCTCAGCGTGGTCGGGCCGAAGATCCTCGGCCGGGCCACCGACCTGGTCTTCGCGGGCATCGTCGGGCGGGACATGCCGTCCGGGGCCACGAAGGAGCAGGTCCTGGAGTCGATGCGGGAGCGCGGTGACGGCAACGTCGCCGACATGCTCCGCAGCACGGACTTCACGCCCGGGCAGGGCATCGACTTCGGTGCGGTGGGCGAGGTGCTGCTGCTGGCGCTGGCGGTGTTCGGCGCGGCCGGGCTGCTGATGGCGGTGGCGACGCGGCTGGTGAACCGGGCGGTGAACCGCACGATGTTCCGGCTGCGCGAGGACGTGCAGACGAAACTGTCCCGGCTTCCGCTGTCGTACTTCGACAAGCGGCAGCGCGGCGAGGTGCTGAGCCGGGCCACCAACGACATCGACAACATCCAGCAGACGTTGCAGCAGTCGATGGGGCAGCTGATCAACTCGCTGCTGACGATCATCGGCGTGCTGGCGATGATGTTCTACGTCTCCTGGATCCTGGCACTGGTGGCGCTGGTGACCGTGCCCCTGTCGTTCGTGGTGGCCACGCGGGTGGGCAAGCGATCGCAGCCGCAGTTCGTGCAGCAGTGGCGCTCGACGGGCGCACTGAACGCGCACATCGAGGAGATGTACACCGGGCACACGCTGGTGAAGGTGTTCGGGCGGCAGGAGGAGTCGGCGAAGCAGTTCGCCGAGCAGAACGAAGCGCTGTACGAGGCCGGGTTCAAGGCGCAGTTCAACAGCGGGATCATGCAGCCGCTGATGATGTTCGTGTCCAACCTGAACTACGTGCTGGTCGCGGTCGTGGGCGGCCTGCGGGTCGCCTCGGGTTCGCTCTCCATCGGTGACGTGCAGGCCTTCGTCCAGTACTCCCGGCAGTTCTCGATGCCGCTGACACAGGTCGCGTCGATGGCGAACCTGGTGCAGTCGGGCGTGGCGTCGGCGGAGCGGGTCTTCGAGCTGCTGGACGCCGAGGAGCAGTCGGCGGACCCGATCCCGGGGGCGCGGCCGGAGGACCTGCGCGGACGGGTGGAGCTGGAGCACGTGTCGTTCCGCTACGACCCGGAGAAGCCGCTGATCGAGGACCTGTCGCTGAAGGTGGAGCCGGGCCACACCGTCGCCATCGTCGGCCCGACGGGAGCCGGCAAGACGACGCTGGTCAACCTGCTGATGCGGTTCTACGAGGTCTCCGGCGGCCGGATCACCCTGGACGGCGTGGACATCGCCAAGATGTCCCGGGACGAGCTGCGCTCCGGCATCGGCATGGTGCTCCAGGACACCTGGCTGTTCGGCGGCACCATCGCGGAGAACATCGCGTACGGGGCGTCGCGGGAGGTCACGCGCGGGGAGATCGAGGAGGCGGCGCGGGCCGCGCACGCCGACCGGTTCGTGCGGACGCTGCCCGACGGCTACGACACGGTGATCGACGACGAGGGCACGGGGGTGAGCGCGGGCGAGAAGCAGCTGATCACGATCGCGCGGGCGTTCCTGTCCGACCCGGTGATCCTGGTCCTGGACGAGGCGACGAGTTCCGTGGACACCCGTACCGAGGTGCTGATCCAGAAGGCGATGGCCAAGCTCGCGCACGGGCGGACGTCCTTCGTGATCGCGCACCGGCTGTCGACGATCCGCGACGCCGACGTGATCTTGGTGATGGAGAATGGGTCCATCATCGAGCAGGGCACGCACGGCGAACTGCTGGCGGCCGACGGCGGGTACGCCCGCCTGTACGCGGCGCAGTTCGCGCAGGCGGTCGCCGAGGTCGACTGACCGCGGCCGGACACATGGGGGACGAGGACATGACGGAGATCGACGGCGGGAACCCGGAGCGGGAGCCGGGGCAGCCGGAGCGGAACGCGACGTCGGCCGGGGCCCACGGCGGCACCACCCGCCGCCGGTCGGACACCGCGCTGGGGCTGTGGCTGCCCATCGGCGTCGCCCTGGGCCTCAGCCTCGGGCAGCTCAGCGGCAACCTGGGCGCGGGCGTCGCGCTCGGGATCGGATGCGGCGTGGCGGTCGGCGCCGGCATCGACGCCAGGAAGCGCCGGGAGGCGGCGGGCCCGGACGCCTGACCGGCCTGCCGTCGGCTCAGTCGAGGTACCCGCGCAGCTGGTCCGCGTAGGCGTGGTCCCGGAGCTTGTTGAGCGTCTTGGACTCGATCTGGCGGATCCGCTCGCGGGTCACGCCGAAGATGCGGCCTATCTCCTCCAGCGTGCGGGGGCGGCCGTCGACCAGGCCGTAGCGGAGCTGGACGACCTTGCGCTCGCGTTCGCCGAGGGTGGAGAGCACCGCCTCCAGGTGCTGGCGCAGCAGCAGGAACGCGGCCGACTCGACGGGGCTGGTGGCGTCACCGTCCTCGATCAGGTCGCCGAGGGCCACGTCGTCCTCCTCGCCGACGGGGGCGTGCAGGGAGACCGGCTCCTGGGCCAGGCGCAGCACCTCGCCGACCCGCTCGGGGGCCAGGTCGAGGTGGGCGGCGACCTCCTGCGGGGTCGGCTCGTACCCCCGTTCCTGGAGCATGCGGCGCTGGACGCGCACCACCCGGTTGATCAGTTCCACGACGTGGACGGGGACCCGTATGGTGCGCGCCTGGTCGGCCAGGGCCCGGGACATGGCCTGGCGGATCCACCAGGTGGCGTAGGTGGAGAACTTGTACCCGCGGGCGTAGTCGAACTTCTCGACGGCCCGGATCAGCCCGAGGTTCCCCTCCTGGACCAGGTCCAGCATGGTCAGGCCGCGTCCGACGTACCGCTTGGCCACCGAGACCACGAGCCGCAGGTTCGCCTCGATCAGGCGGCGTTTGGCGACGCGGCCCATGACGACGAGCCGGTCGAGGTCCAGGGCGAGCCGGCTGTCCAGGTCGGGGGTGAGCCGCAGCTTCTCCTCGGCGAACAGCCCGGCCTCCACGCGCCGGGCCAGGTCGACCTCCTCCGCGGCGCTGAGCAGCGGGATCCGGCCGATCTCCCGCAGGTACTGGCGGAACAGGTCGGAGGAGGGACCCCCGCTCTCCGTGCGGGTGGGCGGCGGCGGTTCTGCGGGTTCGGGACCCTCGGGGCCCTCGGGCTCCCCGGGAGCCTGGGCGGGCTCCAGGGCGTCGGCGGAAGGACCCGCCGGGTCGCCGGGCCGGCCGTCCGACCGGTTGTCGGGGTGGTGCACGGCACGGTGCTGCGGCGGCATCGCGACGAGGACGCCGCTCTCCGCGTCCGGCTCCGCGCCGTCGGTACTGGTGTCGGTCTGGGTGAGGGTCTGGGTCTGCACGGGGGCGACCTCCAGGATGGACGCGGCCGGCGGGGGCCGGCGGCGGTACTTCGGGAACGGAGCCGGCTCGCTCGCCGCTGTCCGCCCGTACGCGTGGAACGGAACCGCGGGGGTCGGGGACCCGGCCGCGCTCCGAGGACTCAGGCACCGCCCCCAGTGTGGGGTACGACACATCGCCGCCACGAGGGGCGTGCGGTGACTTTTTGCGTCCGGGCCGTGACCGGGCGGTCATGCCACCGGAAACCCGGATGCCGGGCGGTGCGCCGCTCTGGCACGATCACCCGGTGTCCGACGCCCAGTACGAAACCCATGTCACGGTGCGCTGTCCCGAGCCCGGTGAGGCCGAGCGACTCGGCCGGTGGGCGGCCGCGGCCGGTCTGAAGCTGACCCACATCGTGCTCGCCCGGGGCCGGACTCGGCACCAACCGATGCTGACGCTGCGGGGCTCGCGTACGTACGCACAGGAGTCGCGGCGGGCCGCCGAGACAGTGGCGCGGCTGCGGGCCGACGGTTTCCGTCCCGTCCGCGTGAAGATCGAGTCGTCGCCGTGGGCCGCCGAGGTGCCGCGTAGGCCGTGCGGGGACGGCCAGTACTTCGAGCACCACGTCAAGCTGCTGCTGACCGCGGACGCGGACACGGCCGCGCTGGCCGCACTCGTCGTGCCGCACGGCGCCCATCTGTCGTGGAACTCCCGTCGGGTGCGCGAGGGCGCGGACCACGAACGCTTCGTCACCCAGCGCTGTCACGGGGTGGACGCGCAGGGCGCGGGACGTGCGCTGGACGGGCTGCTGGCCGTGCTGGCACCGCTGCGGGTGCTGGAGGTGGAGCGCGAGTTCGTCCTCCACGACAGTGACATGTCGGTGGACGACGGCTGGCTGGACTCCGGCCGGCCGGCGGAACGAAGAGAGGGGGTCCTGCGATGAGCAGGCAGAGCTGGCAGGGCTTCGGCTGGGCGAACGACGAAATCCCCCGGGAGCCGCTGGACGAGGAGACGCGCCGGGCCCAGAACCTGCCGAAGACGCTGCGGTACGTGCCCGGGGACGACGTGGCACAGCGGCCGGTGTTCGACCCGGCGCTCAAGCAGTACCAGAACGCCTACCGGGCGACCGACCCGTGCTTCGCCGACCCGGAACGGGGCGACGCCTGGCGGGTGGCGCGACGGCGTGCGCTGGACCTCGTGCTGGGCGCCGTGGCCGACTCGGAGTGGGTCGAGTCGCTGGTCCTGCGCGGCAGCGTACTGATGTCGGCCTGGTTCGGCGAGGACGCCCGGGAGCCCGGTGACCTGGACTTCGTCGTCGTCCCCCGCTCCTGGCGGACAGACGACGGGCGCACCGAACGGATGCTGGCCTCGCTCGCGGCGGCGGCCCGGGAGCGGGCCGTGGCGGACGGCGGGACGGTCGCCATCTCGGCCCGCGACGCGGTCGTCGAGGACATCTGGACGTACGACCGGGTGCCCGGCCTGCGCATGGTGCTGCCGTGGGAGGCGCCGGGGTTGCCGGGCGGTCACGTCCAGCTGGACTTCGTCTTCGGCGAGCGGCTGCCCGAGCCGCCGGAGCCGGTGGAGCTGCCGGGCGGTGTGATCGTGTACGCGGCGACCCCGGGGCTGTCCCTGGCCTGGAAGCTGATGTGGCTGATCAACGACATGCACGGGCAGGGCAAGGACCTGTACGACGCCGTGCTGCTGGCCGAGCGGCACCCGCTGAACCGGGAGCTGCTGCACGAGGTGTTCCGGCTGTCCGGCGAGTGGCCGTACCACCGCGAGCACATCCTGCTGGAGGACGTGGTGAAGGCGGCCGGGTACGTGGAATGGAACCACTTCGCCACCGAGTACCCGCGGTTCGCCGATGCCGAGCAGGAGTTCGCCGAGCGGCTGGTGCGGGCGGTGGCGCCCGCCTTCGAGGAAGGCGCCGGCTGACGGCGCCACCGTCTACAACGCGGCGGCGCCGTGTTCGCGCAGGGTCTGGTCGTACTGCTGGAGGACCCAGAGTTCGTTCTGCACGGCGGCCAGTTCGGCGGGGTCGCCGTGGCCGGTGAGGCGGGCCAGGCGGCCCGTGATGTCGCGGATGCGGCGCTCGACGGCGCGGCGGCGGACGGTGACGAGCTGGGCGCCCGCGTAGACCTCGTCGACGTCCTTGACGCCCCGGTGCAGCATGATCGCCTCGACGGCGAGCTCGGTGACCATGGCGCGGACGGTGTCGTCGGGGGCGGCCTCGCGGACGCGGACCAGGTAGTCCTGCGGGTCCTGGACGCCGAACTCGGCGCCGCCCGCCTCCAGGATGGCCTGGCGCACGGCGGCGTACGGCGGGGCGGTGAACTCGTCGACGCCGTACGCGTCGAAGGCCGGGGAGACCAGCTCGGGGCGCTGGAGGGCGAGCTTGAGCAGTTCGCGTTCGGTGGCGAAGACGGGGTTGCGGAGGTTGAGGGCCGGGCCGCCGCCGCGGTGGCCCGGAGCGTCCGGGGCCGCGTACTGCTGTGCTCCGCCGCGCTGCTGCCGGTCGGGGGCGGGGCCCTTGCCGCCGCGGTCGCGGGCCCAGCGCGCCAGCTGGGCGATCCGCTTGACCACGAACTGGGTGTCGAGGATGCCGAGCATGCCGGCGAGCTGCACGGCGACCTCGTGCTGGGCGCCGCTGTTCTTGATGCGGGCGACGACCGGGGCGGCCTCGTCCAGGGCGGCGGCGCGGCCGGCCGGGGTGTCCAGATCGTAGCGGCTCACGATCTGGCGCAGCGCGAACTCGAAGAGCGGGGTGCGCGGCTCGACCAGGTCGGCGACCGCCTCGTCGCCCTTGGCCAGGCGCAGGTCGCAGGGGTCCATGCCGTCGGGGGCGATGGCGATGTAGGTCTCGGCGGCGAACTTCTGGTCGTCCTCGAAGGCGCGCAGGGCCGCCTTCTGGCCGGCCGCGTCGCCGTCGAAGGTGAAGATCACGCGGGCCGAGCCGTTGTCCATCAGGAGGCGGCGGAGGATCTTGATGTGGTCGCCGCCGAAGGCGGTGCCGCAGGTCGCGATGGCGGTCGTCACGCCCGCGAGGTGGCAGGCCATGACGTCGGTGTAGCCCTCGACGACGACCGCGCGGGACGCCTTCGCGATGTCCTTCTTCGCCAGGTCGATGCCGTAGAGGACCTGGGACTTGCGGTAGATCGGGGTCTCGGGGGTGTTCAGGTACTTCGGGCCGTTGTCCGCCTCGTAGAGCTTGCGGGCGCCGAAGCCGACGACGTCGCCGCCGACGTCGCGGATCGGCCACATCAGCCGGCCGCGGAAGCGGTCGATGGGGCCGCGGCGGCCCTCCTGGGCGAGGCCGGAGAGCAGCAGCTCCTTGTCGCTGAAGCCCTTGCCGCGCAGGAAGCGGGTGAGGTGGTCCCAGCCCTGGGGGCTGTAGCCGACGGAGAAGTGCTGGGCGGCGGCCTGGTCGAAGCCGCGGTCGGCGAGGAAGGCGCGGGCGGTGTCCGCCTCGGGGCTGGTCGCCAGCTGCTCCGCGTACCAGTCGGCGGCGACCTTGTGGGCCTCGACCAGGCGGATGCGCTCCCCGCGCTGGTGGGAGGGGTTGTAGCCGCCCTCCTCGTAGCGCAGGGTGATGCCGGCCTGGCCGGCCAGGCGCTCGACCGCCTCCGAGAAGGTGAGGTGGTCGATCTTCATCACGAACGTGATGGTGTCGCCGCCCTCCTGGCAGCCGAAGCAGTGGAAGAGACCCTTGCTCGGGCTGACCTGGAAGGACGGGGACTTCTCGTCGTGGAACGGGCACAGGCCCTTCAGGTTGCCGCCGCCCGCGTTGCGCAGCTGGAGGTACTCCGAGACGACGGCGTCGATCGGGACCGCGTCCCGTACCGCCTTCACGTCCTCGTCGTTGATCCGTCCTGCCACGTGGCGATTCTACGGGGCGGCGCCGACATTCCTCCGCCGCCGTGATCGCCCCCCGGCCGGGGGTCCGGGGGTTGCCCCCCGGGAATCGCAGCACGGCGGAGGTACGACAGCTATGCGACGAGGCTTTCCAGCGGGACGTGCGGGTCGGCCAGCGCCTCCGTGTTCACCTGGGCCTTCGAGCGGATCAGCTGCTGGATCGGCTCCGTGACGTCCCACACGTTCACGTTCATCCCGGCCAGCACCCGGCCGTCCTTCACCCAGAAGGCGATGAACTCGCGCTTGGCCGCGTCGCCACGGATCACCACCTGGTCGTACGACCCCGGCGGCGCCCAGCCCGAGTACTCCATGCCCAGGTCGTACTGGTCGGTGAAGAAGTAGGGCACGCGGTCGTGGGCGAGGCCCTTGCCGAGCATCGCGCGGGCCGCGGCGGGGCCGCCGTTCAGGGCGTTGGCCCAGTGCTCGACGCGCAGGCGGGTGTCGAAGAGGGCGTGGTGGAAGGAGGCGACGTCGCCGGCCGCGTAGACGTCGGGGTCGGAGGTGCGCAGGTTCGCGTCGACGACGATGCCGCCGCCGTGTTCCCGGTCGGCGATCTCCAGTCCGGCCGCCTGGGCGAGCGCGGTGCGCGGGGCGGCACCGATCGCGGCGAGCACGTCGTGCGCGGGGTGCTCCTCGCCGTCGTCGGTGCGGGCGGCCAGCACCATGCCGTCCTGGCCGATGATCTCGGTCAGCCGCACGCCGAAGCGGAAGCGGACGCCGTGCGCCTCGTGCAGCTCGGCGAAGACGGACCCCAGCTCGGGGCCGAGGACGCCGTGCAGCGGGGTCGGTCCCGGCTCGACGACGGTGACCTCCGCCCCGTACTCGCGGGCCGCCGCCGCGACCTCCAGGCCGATCCAGCCGGCGCCGGCGATCACGAGGTGGCCGTTGTCCCGGCCGAGGGAGGCGAGGACGCCCTTGAGGCGTTCGGCGTGGGCGAGGCGGCGCAGGTGGTGGACGCCCGCGAGGCCGGTACCGGGGACGTCGAGGCGGCGGGGCTCGGCGCCGGTCGCGATGAGCAGCTTGTCGTACCTGACGTGGGTGCCGTCGTCGCCGTAGTGGACGGTTTTGGCGGCCCGGTCGATCTCGACGACGGTCTGGCCGAGGTGCAGCTCGATGTCGTGCTGCGCGTACCAGGCGGGCTCGTGGACGAAGACGCTGTCGCGTTCCTCCTTGCCGAGGAGGTAGCCCTTGGACAGCGGCGGGCGCTCGTAGGGGTGGTCGCGCTCGTCGCAGATGAGGATCACCCGGCCGCTGAACCCCTCCGTGCGGAGTGTCTCGGCCGCCTTCGCGCCGGCCAGGCCGCCTCCGACGATGACGAATGTCTGATCCGCGTCGACCACTTGTCTGCCTCCTCGTCAGGGTGCCGCCACATGCGAGCGTCCCGCACGCGGCGTGGCGCGGGAAGAGGGAGTGACCCGATCAGGCCACGGAGGACGCTGTTCCGGCGCCTTCCGGTCTGGTTGGGTCACTCCTGTCCCGTCAGTCTCATGGATGCCCCGTCAAGCGGGCGTGAAGCGAGCGGGCCGAGGCGTCGGTGAGGGAGGCGATCTGGTCGACGATCACCCGTTTGCGGGCACGGTCGTCGGCGGCCGCGTCGAACAGGGCGCGGAACTGCGGGTCGAGCCCGTCCGGGGCGCGGGCGGTGAGCGCCTCGGCCAGTTCGGCGACGACGACGCGCTGGTCGGCGCGGAGCCGCTCCTGCTCGGTGCGCTGCATGACGTAGCGGACGGCGACCGCCTTGAGGACGGCGCACTCCATGCGGGTCTCGCGGGGCACGACCAGTTCGGCCGTGTACCGGGTGAGCCGGCCGCCCCCGTACGCCGCCCGGGTGGCGGCCTCGGCGGCGAGGCAGAAGCGGCCGATGAGCTGGCTGGTGGCGTCCTTGAGGCGGGCCTGGGCGGTCGCCGAGCCGTCGTAGCCGTGCGGCCACCAGTCCTGGGCGAGGAGGCGGTCGAGGGCGGCGGCCAGTTCGGCGTGGTCGGTGCCGGCGGGGACGTAGCGGCCGACGGCGACCTCGAAGACGGCCTCGCGCTCGGGGTCGGCGAGCAGGCAGTTCGGGTCGATGTGGCCGGCGTGCAGGCCGTCCTCGACGTCGTGCACGGAGTACGCCACGTCGTCCGCCCAGTCCATGACCTGGGCCTCGAAGCAGGTGCGGGCGCCGGGGGCGTCCTCGCGCAGCCAGGCGAAGACGGGCCGGTCGTCGTCGTAGACGCCGAACTTGGGCGACGCCGGGTCGGTGGGGTGGGCGCCGCGGGGCCACGGGTACTTGGTGGCGGCGTCGAGGGTGGCGCGGGTGAGGTTGAGGCCGACGGGGCCGTCCTCGGTGAACCGTTTGGGCTCGATGCGGGTGAGGAGCCGCAGCGACTGGGCGTTGCCCTCGAAGCCGCCGCAGTCCTCGGCGAAGTCGTTCAGTGCCTGTTCGCCGTTGTGCCCGAAGGGCGGGTGACCCAGGTCGTGGGCGAGACAGGCGGCCTCGACGAGGTCGGGGTCGCAGCCGAGGGCGGCGCCGAGTTCGCGGCCCACCTGGGCGCATTCCAGGGAGTGCGTGAGGCGGGTACGGGGGCTGGCGTCCCAGACGGGGCTGCCCTCCCCCGGCGCGACGACCTGCGTCTTGCCGGCGAGGCGGCGCAGGGCGGCGGAGTGCAGGATGCGGGCGCGGTCGCGCTGGAAGGCGGTGCGGCCGGGGCGTTTGTCGGGTTCGGGGGCGTAGCGGGCCACTGACGTGGGGTCGTACGGGAGTGGGGGTGCGGTGCCTTCCATGCCATGAACATTAAGCGGAAGGTGTGACAGTTGGGTCGCCTACGCGTGTGCCGGGTGGGGTCCGCTCGCGGGTGCGGCGTACGTCGTGGCTGGTCGCGCCGTTCCCCGCGCGCCTTGTCGTGCCGTTCCCGGCGCCCTATGTCGTGCCGTTCCCCGCGCCCCTTCAGGTGCGTTGCCCTCACCTCCGGCGCCGAGTGCCTGGTGGTAGCGGTGGAGGAGGAGGTGGGCCATCGCCGGGTGGGTGCCCAGGGGGGCGGACGCGATCCAGGGCGCGGCCGCCGCGCACTCCGTCGCGAAGCGGCCCGGGGCCGTGAAGTACGAGGCGACGGCCACCCGGCGGTACCCATGGGCGGTCAGCGCGCGCACCGCCTCCGGCACCGTCGGCGCCGCCGCCGAGGCGTACGCCGGGAGCACCGGGACGCCGAGACGTTCGGCCAGGAGGGCGGCGGTGCGCCCCGTGTCGGTGCGGGACTCCGGGTCGCGGGAGCCCGCGGAGGCGAGGACGACGGCGCCGTCGCGGGGCGCACGGGCGGGCCAGCCGGCCTCCGTGAGGCGGTCGTGCAGGGCGTCCACGAGCAGGGAGTGCGGGCCGAGAGGGGCCGCCACGCCGGCGCGGGCCGGGGAGGCCGCGGCCATCTCGGGGATGTCCTGCTTGACGTGGTAGCCGCGGCTGAGCAGCAGCGGGACCAGGACGGCCGCCCTCTCCCCCAGGGCGGCGAGCGTGTCGGGCAGCAGGGGCGCGTTCAGCTCGATGTGCCCGAGGCGCACCGGCAGGCCGGGGCGCAGGGCACGCACCCGGTCGAGCAGGGCGCGTACGGTGCTCAGCGCGCGCGGGTCGCGGCTGCCGTGGGCGACGACGACCAGGGCGGGGGTGCCGCCGGGGGTCGCCGTGCTCGTCGTCGTGCCCATCAGTGTCGTCGCCGTCATGCGTCGAGGGTGGCGGCCGGACGTTGCCTCCCCGTTGCACGGGTGTCACGGGAATTTTCCGCCGGTTCACACGGCGCCGGGCACCCCGTGTGAGCGGCCGGTGAACCGGACCGCGTGCCCGGGCGTCCCTGGGACCGGGGGGGCGACCGGGACACGAGCGGGAGGGGACCGACACGATGCGCCGCTGGAGACCTCGAAGACCGCGCCTTCCGCGCACCCGGAAGGGGCGGCGACGGCTGGTGCAGGCGGTGATGGCCGGGTGCGTGCTGGCCCTGCTGCCGATGACGTGGCTGTACGCCGTCACGGGCGACCGGCTGCGCACCACCGCCGACGTGCCCCGCACCGAGGTCGCGGTCGTGTTCGGCGCGGGACTGTGGGACGGGGAGCCGTCCCCGTACCTCGCGCACCGCCTGGACGCGGCGGCCGAGCTGTACCGCGCGGGGCGGGTCGAGGTGCTGCTCGTCACCGGGGACAACAGCCGCGAGGAGTACGACGAGCCGGACGCCATGCGCGCCTATCTGGTCCGGCACGGGGTGCCCGACGGGCGGATCGTCAGCGACTACGCGGGCTTCGACACCTGGGACTCCTGCGTCCGCGCGAAGAAGATCTTCGGGGTCGACCGGGCGGTGCTGATCAGCCAGGGCTTCCACATCCGGCGGGCGGTGGCGCTGTGCCAGGAGGCCGGGGTGGCGTCGTACGGCGTCGGGGTCGACGACCGGCACGACCTGACCTGGTACTACGGGGGCGCGCGGGAGATCCTCGCGGCGGGCAAGGCGGCGCTGGACGCGGTCCTCGAGCCGGACCCGCGCTTCCTGGGGCCGAGGGAGCCGGGCGTGGAGCGGGCCCTGGCCCGTGCGCGCTGAACCGGTGACGCGGCCCTCACGGCGGCGGGTGAGCGCCGGGGAGGTCACCGTCCCGGCGGTGTAACAAACGGCGGCCCGGACGCGTAACACGCGCGTCGCACGCTGGCGGCATGCAGAACACCGCCACGCCCACGCACTGCCCGTACTGCGCCCTGCAGTGCGGGATGAACCTGACGCCCGTGGAGGGCGGGACCGTCGAGGTCTCCGAACGCGCGGACTTCCCCGTCAACCGGGGCGCGCTGTGCGGCAAGGGGCGGACGGCGCCGGCAGTGCTCTCGTCCGGGGTTCGCCTGACGTCGCCGCTGGTGCGCTCGGGCGAGGGGGTGCTCGTGCCGGCGAGCTGGGACGAGGCGCTGGGGCGGATCGCCGCGGACCTCTCCCGTACGCGTGCCGAGCACGGCGCGGACGCGCTCGGGGTGTTCGGCGGGGGCGGGCTGACCAACGAGAAGGCGTACGCGCTGGGGAAGTTCGCGCGGGTGGTGCTGGGCACCTCGCAGATCGACTACAACGGGCGGTTCTGCATGTCGTCGGCGGCTGCGGCCGGCACGAAGGCGTTCGGGCTCGACCGGGGGCTGCCCTTCCCGCTGGAGGACATCCCGAGGACGGGCTGCGTGATCCTCGTCGGGTCGAACCCGGCGGAGACGATGCCGCCGTCCCTGCGGTACTTCACCGAGCTGCGCGAGAACGGCGGCACGCTGATCGTCGTCGACCCGCGCCGCACCAGGACCGCGGAACAGGCCGACCTGCATCTCGCGCCCCGGCCCGGCACGGACCTCGCGCTCGCGCTGGGGATGCTGCACCTGGTCGTCGCCGAGGGGCGGGTGGACGCGGAGTACGTCGAGGAGCGCACCTCTGGCTGGGAGGACGCGCGGGCGGCGGCGATGGCGCACTGGCCGGAGTACGTGGAGCGGATCACGGGGGTGTCCGTTCCCGAACTGCGGGAGGCGGTACGGCTGTTCTGCGCGCCGGACGCGGCGATGGTGCTGACCGCGCGGGGGCCCGAGCAGCAGGCCAAGGGGACGGACACGGTGGGCGCGTGGATCAACCTGTGCCTGGCGACCGGGCGGGCCGGCCGGCCTCTGTCCGGGTACGGCTGCCTGACGGGGCAGGGCAACGGGCAGGGCGGGCGCGAGCACGGGCAGAAGGCGGACCAGTTGCCGGGCTACCGGAAGCTGACCGACCCGGCGGCGCGCCGGCACGTGGCCGGGGTGTGGGGTGTGGACCCCGACTCGCTGCCGGGGCCGGGGCGCAGTGCGTACGAGCTGCTGGACGCGCTGGGAACGGACATCAGGTCGCTGCTGGTGATGGGGTCCAACCCGGTGGTGTCGGCGCCCCGGGCCGCGCACGTCGAGGGGCGGCTGCGGTCGCTGGACTTCCTGGCCGTGTGCGACGTGGTGCTCTCCGAGACGGCGGCGCTGGCGGACGTGGTGCTGCCGGTGACGCAGTGGGCGGAGGAGACGGGGACGACGACCAGCCTGGAGGGGCGGGTGCTGCTGCGGCGGCGTGCGATCACGCCGCCCGACGGGATCCGCAGCGACCTGGAGGTGCTGCACGAACTGGCCGGCCGGCTCGGGGTGGAGAAGGGCTTCCCGGCCGAGCCGGAGGAGGTCTTCGAGGAACTGCGCCGGGCGAGCGCGGGCGGGCCCGCCGACTACTCCGGGATCGACTACCGGCGGCTCGCGGAGGAGAACGGTGTGTTCTGGCCGTGTCCGGCGCCCGAGGAGACCGGCTCCGGCGGGGCCGGCCGGCACCCGGGCACCCCGCGCCTCTTCCTCGACCGTTTCGCCACCGACGACGGCCGGGCCAGGTTCGCCCCCGTCTCGCACCGGCCGAGCGCCGAGGAGCCGGACGACGCGTACCCGGTGCTGCTGACCACCGGGCGGGTCGTGGCGCAGTACCAGTCCGGGGCGCAGACCCGGCGGGTGGACGAGCTGAACGCCGCCGCGCCCGGCCCCTTCGTGGAGCTGCACCCGCGGCTGGCGGCGCGGCTCGGGGTGGCCGAGGGCGATCCGGTGGCCGTCGTCTCCCGGCGCGGCCGGGCCGTGGCTCCGGCCCGCGTCACCACCGCCATCCGCCCCGACACGGTCTTCATGCCCTTCCACTGGCCGGGCGAGGGCCGCGCCAACACGCTGACCAACCCGGCGCTGGACCCGACCTCGCGGATGCCGGAGTTCAAGGTGTGCGCGGTGCGGGTGGAGCCGGTGACGCCTTAGGGCCGCCCGCCGGGCTCACCGGCGCGCGATCCGCCACTCCCCGCCCGCGATCGGCGTCGCCCGGGCGCGCAGCCGGGCGGCGACGGCCGGGGCGGCGACGTAGACCCAGGCGCGGACGGGCGTGACGTCGGCGGCCCGTACGACGTTCCTCGCGACCCGGTCGTAGAGGTTGCGCGGGTCCCCCGGCGTGTGCTCCTCCAGCCGGTCGAGGGTGGCGAGCAGGTCGGCGTACGCCTCCGGCCGGGCGGTGACGAGGTCGCCGGTCACCACTCCGCCGGGGCCCTCGACGGCGTAGGGGTAGCCGGGGCCGGGGTACAGGGTGGCGCCGGTGAGCCGGGCCGGTTCCTCGGACCGGGTGCGGCCCTCGAGGAAACGGGCGTGGTCGGGGGCGCCGGGGCGGAGCGTGCCGTAGACGAAGAACGGCAGTCTCCCGGCACCCGTCCAGGCGTCCGGGGCGGCATCCGTCGAGGCATCCGGTACGGCGTCCACGAGGGTCATTCTCTCCCCTCACGATCTCCACGCCAGCGCTATGGACATGACACGTCCGGGGCCATTGAATCCGAGTCAGCACTCCCCACACCCCACCCCCCACGCCCCCGCACGTCCCCACAGGCCCCCGTGCGCCCCCACGCGTTCGTGGGCCCCTCCCCGAGGAGATCGATGAGCCGAATACGGCACGTCCGTGGTCCCCGCCTCACCACGGCCGGCATCGCGGCCACCCTGCTGGTCGCCGCCCTCTCCCCCACCGCCGGCGCCGCCGACCGCCCCACCCCCTCCGCCGCCGTCGACAACGCGGCGGCGGTCCTCACGGACCGTGCCTCCGTCCTGGGCCTGTCCCCGGCCCAGGAGACGGAGGTCCGTGACGTCATCGTCGACGCGGACGGCACCCAGCACGTCCGCTACGACCGCACCTACCGCGGACTGCCCGTGCTGGGCGGCGACTTCGTCGTCCACCTCACCCCCGACGGCGAGTACCGGGGAGCCGACCGCGCGACGAGGGCGGCCGTCTCCCTGCCCACCGTCACCCCGAGGCTGTCGGCCCCCAGGGCCGCCGACCTCGCCGCGAACGCGCTGCGCGCCGCCAACCCGGGCGAGTTGCTGAAGCGGCTCACCGCCGAGCCCGAGCTGGTCGTCGACGCCCTGCACGGCGCCCCGAAGCTGGCCTGGCGGACGAACGCGGTCGCGCTGGACTCCCTCGGCAACCCGGTCGCGCGCACGGTGCTGACCGACGCGGGCACCGGCGCCCGGATCGACGCCTGGGACGCCCTGGAGTCGGCGGCCGAGGGTGACGGCAGGTCGCTGTACGGCGGGACGGTGCCGCTGTCGACCACGCAGTCCGCGTCGTCGTACCAGCTGAAGGACCCGACGCGCGGCGACACCTACACCGGTGACGCCGGGAACCAGACCGACCTGTGCTTCCTCGGCGTCTGCCTGGTCCGGGCCCCCTCCACGGTGTTCACCGACGCCGACAACCACTGGGGCTCGGGGACGGCCGACGACCGCGCCTCGGCCGCCGTGGACGCGCAGTACGGCACGGACGTCACCTGGGACTACTACGAGGACGTCCACGGCCGCAGCGGCATCGCCGGCGACGGCAAGGGCTCGTACAACCGCGTGCACTACGGCACCCGGTACAACAACGCCTTCTGGGACGACGGCTGCTTCTGCATGACGTACGGCGACGGTGACGGGACGACCTTCGGTCCGCTGGTCTCGCTGGACGTCGCCGCGCACGAGATGTCCCACGGCGTGACGTCGTCGACGGCGGCGCTGACGTACTCGGGCGAGTCCGGCGGCCTGAACGAGGCGACCTCCGACATCTTCGGCGCGCTGGTGGAGTGGCACGCGGACAACTCCACCGACCCCGGCGACTACCTGATCGGCGAGAAGGTCGTCCGCTCCGGCTTCGGCCGCGACGCCCTGCGCTACATGGACAGGCCGAGCCGGGACGGCAGTTCGGCCGACTGCTGGAGCACCGCGGCGGGCGACCTCGACGTCCACTACTCCTCCGGGATCGCCAACCACTTCGCCTACCTGCTGGCCGAGGGCAGCGGCGCGAAGAACGTGGGCGGCGTGAGCTACGACTCCCCCACCTGCGACGGCTCCACCGTCTCCGGGATCGGCCGGGAGAAGCTGGGCGACATCTGGTACCGGGCGCTGACGGTCTACATGACCTCCTCCACCGACTACGCGGGCGCCCGCGAGGCCACCCTCGACGCGGCGAAGGACCTGTACGGCGCCGACAGCACCGAGTACGCCGCGGTGGGCGCGGCGTGGAGCGCGGTGAACGTGGGCTGACCGAGCGTGGGCCGGCGGTCCGCCCCGGCTTCCCGGCGAGCTGTGACGCCGGGGAGCCGGGGCGGTCCCGTTCGGAGGCACCGGTCACCCGTTCACACCCGCGTCCCGCGCACCGCGGCAACTTTTCCGAAGCGACCCGCCGCACGCCTGTGACCTGCCCGAACGGGCTCCCGCGGGGGGACGCCGGGGGTACGGGCGACACCCGTTCATCCCATTCCCGGCGCGCTCTCGGGGAGCGGTCCGCGCCCGGTGCCGATTTCCTCGGTAGGGCAGGGGCCACCGAAGAGCTCAAAGGAGCACCGATGCGACGTACCGCCCGCCTGCTGACCGGCACCGCGCTCGCCGTCGCGGCCGTCGGCCTCGCCTCCCCGGCGCCCGCGTACGCCGGGGACGCCCGGGCCACCGGTGGTCTGGAGGTGTCCCCGTCCTCGGTGGTGCCGGGCGAGCGGGCCACGGTGCGCACGGCGGCGTGCGGCGAGGACGGTGCGGCGGCGGGGGACGCCAGCGCGGTCGGCGCCGGTGAGTTCCCGCTGGCGCCGGGCGCGCGGGAGGGCGAGACGACCGGCGGTTTCCAGGTGCCGCCGAGCGCGCAGCCGGGGACGTACGAGATCGTCGCGACCTGTGGGGGGAGCGGCAAGCGGGTGACGGGTGACCTGGTGGTCACGCTGACCGCGGCCCGTGAGCAGGTGTACCCCAGAGGAAGCGTGAAGACGGGGGTCGGCGGCGCTCTTGGCCCCGATCCCGTGCAGACCGCGGCCGGTGTGGCGGCTCTCGCCGTCGCCGCCGCGGGCGGTACCTGGCTCCTGCATCGCCGGGCGAGAGGCGACGGGATCTGACGGGCACCCTCCGCTGCCCGTCCGCCGGTACCGCACTTCCCCACCCCCTCCGGGTCCGATGCCCCTCGCGGCCCGGAGGGGGCAGGGGAACCCCCGAGGGACCCGAGGGAGAGGGGCCGCTTCATGCGCAGGATCGGCAACTCCGCGATAGCGGCGGTCACCGCGGTCGCCCTCTGTTCCGGGGTGTGGCTGCTGCTCGACGCCGCCGGCACCGAGGCCCCGCCGCAGCCGTCGGCCGCGCAGGCCCGCACCGGCGCCGGGCAGGCCGCGCAGGCGCCCGCCGCACCGGCGCTGCCGCCCTCCCCGCCCGACCGCGTCCGCATCCCGGCGATCGGCGTGGACGCCCCGATGACGGGCCTCGGGCTGACGCCGTCCGGCAGCCTCGACGTGCCGCCCGCCGAGAAGGAGAACCTGGCCGGCTGGTACGAGGCCGGCACCACCCCCGGCGAGACGGGCACCGCGATCGTCGCCGGGCACGTCGACAACACCGAGGGCCCCGCCGTCTTCTACCGGCTCGGTGCGCTGGAGAAGGGCTCGGTGATCGAGGTCGACCGGCGCGACGGCGGCGTCGCGGTGTTCACCGTGGACGCGGTCGAGGTGTACGCGGCGAAGGACTTCCCCGACGAGAAGGTGTACGGCGCGGCGGACCGGCCCGAGCTGCGCGTGATCACCTGCGGCGGCGACTACTCGCGCGGCACCGGCTACCAGGGGAACGTGGTCGTCTTCGCGCACCTGACCGGCAGCCGCTGAGACGCCGCCGAAGCCCGGGCTAGGCGAACCACTGCTCGTACGCCAGGTTCGCCACCAGCGCGAACACCACCGTCAGCAGCACGATCCGCACGAACCCGCTGCCCCGCTTGAGGGCCGTGCGGGCGCCGAGGGTGCCGCCCGCGAGGTTGAAGACGGCCATCAGGGCGGCCAGCTGCCACAGCACCGCGCCCTGCCAGGCGAACATCGCGAGGGCGCCCGCGTTGGTGCAGCAGTTGACGATCTTGGCGGTGGCGGAGGCCGCCACCAGGTCCAGGTGGAGGATGCCGGTGAGGGCCAGCACCAGGAAGGTGCCGGTGCCGGGGCCGATGAGACCGTCGTAGAAGCCGATGCCGAGGCCCGCGAGGCCGATCGCGGCGAGGACCTGGCGACGGGTGGCGGGGCCGGTGGCCGGGGCGGTGCCGAAGGCGGGGCGCAGGATCACGAAGGCCGCCACCGCCAGCAGCACCACCATGATCACCGGCTTGAGCACCTCGGTGCTCATCCCGGCCGCGAAGAAGGCCCCGCCGGACGACCCGGCGAGGGCCGCCAGCCCGATGCGGACGGCCGTGCGGACGTCCACCGGCGCCTTGCGGGCGTACGTCACCGCCGCGCCCGTGGTGCCGACGATGGCGACCGCCTTGTTGGTGCCCAGCGCGTGCGCGGCCGGCGTACCGGCGGGCAGGCCGAGCAGCAGCGCGGGCAGCAGCAGGAGCCCGCCGCCGCCGACCACGGCGTCGATCCAGCCGGCCGCGAGCGCGGCGAGGCAGAGCAGGACGACCGTGGTCAGCGCTATGTCGGGCATGATCGCGACCTTATGGAGGGAGTGGATGCGCCGTCCATCGAGATGAGGGTCTTCTGAGGTTGCGGGGCGCCGGCGCCCCTCCCGGAAGCCCTCACACCCGCTCCCCGCCCCCGCTGAGCGCAGCGTTCCCGGTGGGAAACAGACGCGATGCCACCGGGTAACACCCGCACCGCACGCTCGGTGCCATGACCTCGAATACGCGTGTGGTGGTGATCGGCGCCGGACTGGCGGGCGTCACGCTCGCCCGGCGGCTCGGTGAGCTCGGCACGCCCGCGCTGGTCGTCGGCGACGAGGAGCACCGCCCGTACAACCGGGTACTGCTCGCCGAGGTGCTGGCCGGACGGTACGGCCCCGAGGTGGTCGCCCTGCCCGCGCCGGCCGGGCTGCTGCGCGGCCGGGTCACCGGCATCGACCGGGCCGGGCGGACCGTCCGCTGCGCCGACGGCTCCGTGATCGCATACGACACGCTGGTCCTGGCCACCGGCTCCAACGCCGTACTGCCGCCGCTGCGCGGCCTGTTCACCCCGGGACGGGAGCTGCCGGAGGGCGTGCACGCGTTCCGGACGATGGACGACTGCCTGGCACTGTCCAAGGCCCTGCGGCCGGGGGTGCGGGCGGTAGTCGTCGGGGGCGGCCTGCTCGGGGTGTCCGCCGCCCGCGCGCTGGCCGTGCGCGGCGCGCAGGTCGTCCTCGCCCAGCAGTCCGAGCGGCTCATGGAGTGCCGGCTCGACCCGGCCGCCTCCGCGCTCGTCCGGCGCCATCTGGAGGACCTCGGTGTCGAGGTGCACACCGAGTGCCGGGTGCGGGACGTGCGGAGCGTGGGCGGGGCGGTGCGGTCGGTGGAGATGGCCGACGGGTACGCCCTCGGCGCCGACCTCGTCGTCCTCGCCTGCGGGGTCCGCCCGCGCGTCGGCCTGGCGCGGGAGGCGGGCCTGGAGGTCCGCACGGGCGTGGTGGTCGACGACGAGCTGCGCACCGCCGACCCGCACATCCGCGCGATCGGCGACTGCGCCGAGCACGCGGGACGGGTGTACGGGCTGGCCGCCCCGGCCCTCGAACAGGCGGGCGCGCTCGCCGGACTGCTCGCCGGGGACGGCACCGCCGCCCGCTACACCGGCACCCGCTCGCTGACCCGGCTCACCCTCGCCGGTCCGGACCGCCCCTCCGGGCCCGGCAGCCCCTTCGACCTCGCCGCGTTCGGCGAGACCGACCCCCGCCCCGGCGACGACGTCGTGCAGCTCACCGACGCCACCCGGGGCACCTACCGCAAGGTCGTCGTCCGTGACGACCGGCTGGTCGGCGGGGTCCTGGTCGGCGAACTCGGCACCGTCGGCGCGCTCGCGCGCGCCTGGGAGGGAGCAGAGCCGCTCCCGTCCGACGGCGGCCCCCTGCTCCACCTGCTCACCCACGACGGAGGCTCCTGATGACCACCGACCCGGGGACCGCCCCCACCATCGTCCTCGTCGGCCACGGCATGGTCGGCCAGCGCTTCCTGGAAGCCCTCGCCGAGCGCGGCCTGACCGCCACGCACCGCGTGGTGGTGCTGTGCGAGGAGCCGCGCCCCGCCTACGACCGCGTCCAGCTCACCTCGTACTTCTCGGGGCGCACCCCCGAGGACCTGTCGATGACCGACCCGGCCTTCATCGCCGAGCACGGCGTCGAACTGCGCGTCGGCGACCCGGCGGTGACCGTCGACCGGGACGCGCGCACGGTGACCGCACGCTCCGGACTGGTCGTCGGCTACGACGTGCTCGTCCTGGCCACCGGCTCCTACCCGTTCGTCCCGCCGGTCCCCGGCAAGGACGCCGAGGGCTGCTTCGTCTACCGGACGATCGAGGACCTGCTCGCCATCGAGGCGTACGCGAAGACCGCGACCACCGGCGCGGTGGTCGGCGGCGGGCTGCTCGGGCTGGAGGCGGCCGGCGCGCTCAAGGGGCTCGGACTCACCTCGCACATCGTGGAGTTCGCACCCCGTCTGATGCCGGTCCAGGTCGACGAGGGCGGCGGCGCGGCGCTGCTGCGCACCATCGAGGAGATGGGCCTGTCCGTCCACACGGGCGTCGGCACCCAGGAGATCGTGGTCGACGAGGCGACGGGTGCCGTCACCGGCATGAAGCTGTCCGACGGCTCCGAACTCGCCACCGACCTGGTGGTGTTCAGCGCCGGTGTCCGCCCCCGGGACCAGCTGGCCCGCGACTGCGGTCTCGCGGTCGGCGAGCGCGGCGGCATCAGCGTCGACGAGCAGTGCCGCACGGTCACCGACGAGCGGGTGTTCGCGATCGGCGAGTGCGCGCTGGCCGCCGACGGCCGGGTGTACGGGCTGGTGGCGCCCGGGTACGAGCAGGCCGAGACGGCCGCCGCGACGATCGCCTCCGACGAGGCCTCCTTCACCGGCGCCGACCTGTCCACCAAGCTGAAGCTGCTCGGCGTGGACGTGGCCTCCTTCGGCGACGCGCACGGCACCGCCGAGGACTGCCTGGACGTCGTCTACTCGGACTCCCGCGCGGGCCTGTACAAGAAGCTGGTCATCGGCCGCGACGGCACGCTGCTCGGCGGCATCCTGGTCGGCGACGCCGAGGCGTACGGCACGCTGCGCGCCTTCACCGGCTCGGTACCGCCGGTCTCCCCCGAGTCCCTGGTGCTGCCCGCCGGAGCCGGGGCGCCCGCCCAGCTCGGCCCGTCCGCCCTCCCCGACGACGCGGTGATCTGCTCCTGCCACAACGTCACCAAGGGCACCATCCGCGGCGCGGTGACGGAGCACTCCTGCACCACCGTGCCCGAGGTGAAGAAGTGCACCAAGGCCGGCACCGGCTGCGGCTCCTGCGTCAAGGTGCTCGGCCAGCTGGTCACCGCCGAGCTGGAGGCGAGCGGCGTCGAGGTCGACAAGGGCCTGTGCGGCTGCTTCGCGCAGACCCGCGAGGAGCTGTACGAGATCGTCCTCGCCCTGCGGATCACCTCCTACCGGGAGCTGCTGGACCGGCACGGCCGCGAGGGCGCCCGGGGCGGCGACGGCTGCGAGGTCTGCAAGCCGGCGGTCGGCTCGATCATCGCCTCCCTCGCCCCGAGCATCGGCGCCAGCGGCTACGTCCTGGACGGTGAGCAGGCGGCCCTCCAGGACACCAACGACCACTTCCTGGCCAACCTCCAGAAGAACGGCTCGTACTCCGTCGTGCCGCGCATCCCCGGCGGTGAGATCGCGCCGGAGAAGCTGATCGTCATCGGCGAGATCGCCCGGGACTTCGGGCTCTACACGAAGATCACCGGCGGTCAGCGCATCGACATGTTCGGCGCCCGCGTCGAGCAGCTGCCGGTGATCTGGGCCCGGCTGGTGGACGCCGGCTTCGAGTCGGGGCACGCGTACGGCAAGTCGCTGCGCACGGTGAAGTCCTGCGTGGGGCAGACCTGGTGCCGCTACGGCGTCCAGGACTCGGTGCGCATGGCGATCGACCTGGAGCTGCGCTACCGGGGGCTCAGGTCCCCGCACAAGCTCAAGTCGGCGGTCTCGGGGTGCGCCCGCGAGTGCGCCGAGGCCCAGTCGAAGGACTTCGGCGTGATCGCCACGTCCAACGGCTGGAACCTCTACGTCGGCGGCAACGGCGGCGCCACCCCGCGCCACGCGGACCTGCTCGCGCAGGACCTGTCCGACGCCGAACTGGTCCGCCTGATCGACCGGTTCCTGATGTTCTACATCCGCACCGCCGACAAGCTGGAGCGCACCTCCACCTGGCTGGAGCGCATCCCGGGCGGCCTGGACCACGTACGGGACGTCGTCGTGCACGACTCGCTCGGTATCTGCGACGAGTTGGAGACCCTGATGCGGGCCCACGTCTCGCACTACCGCGACGAGTGGGCCGAGACCATCAACGACCCGGAGAAGCTGGCCCGGTTCGTGTCCTTCGTGAACGCGCCCGACACCCCCGACCCGGTCGTGGGCTTCGTGCCCGAGCGCGACCAGATCAAGCCCGACCTGCCGCTGCTGGACATCGGCCTGCGGCGCCCCTCGGAAGACGACCTCCTGGAAGGAAGCACCCGGCGATGACCCTGGCACCCGAGACGACCGACCTCAAGGTCCTGCTGCGGCTGACGGACGACTGGTTCACCGCCTGCGACCTCGGCGCGCTGCTCCCGGGCCGGGGCGTGGCGGCCCTGCTGCCGGACGGCGGCCAGGTGGCCCTGTTCCGCGACCGGGGAGGCGAGCTGTACGCCATCGACAACCGGGACCCGTTCACCGGCGCGGCGGTCCTCTCCCGCGGCCTGACCGGCACCCACCGGGGCCGCCCCTTCGTCGCCTCCCCGCTGCTCAAGCAGCGCTTCGACCTGGCGACCGGGGTGTGCCTGGACGACGAGGCGGTGCGGGTGGCGACGTACGAGGTGAAGGCGGCGTAGGCCGCGCCGGACTGTCGGTTTCCTGTCGAACCCGGCCGCCCGGTCGAGTTCGGCGGGGCGGTCGGGTTTCATCGAGTCCCCGTCCTTCTCCCACGGAGGTCGCACCATGACTCGCAACCGTCCCCGCCCGTCCCGGCGCACGGTGCTCGGCGGTGCCGCCCTGGCCGCGCTCACGGTGGCCGCCGGCCCCGGGCCGGTACAGGCCGCCACCCCGGGGCGCGCCTGGCCCACGGAGTTCCCGCTGCCCGACGGCTGGCTGCCCGAGGGCATCGCCATCGGGCGCGGCCCGTACGCCTACCTGGGCTCGCGCGCGAACGGCGCCGTCTACCGCGCCGACCTGCGCACCGGTGCGGGCCGGATCGTCCACGAGGGCGGCACCGGCCTCGCGGCCATCGGCCTGAAGCTGGACGACGACGGGCTGCTGTACGTCGCCGGGGGCGGCGGCGGAACCGCGCGGATCGTCGACGCCCGCACCGGCAGGCTGCTGCACACCCACCGGCTCACCGGGGCCACCGGCCACTTCGTCAACGACGTGATCCTGCACGGCGACCGCGCCTGGTTCACCGACTCGTACGGGCCCGTCCTCCACGGCGTCCCGCGCGGTCGGCGCGGCGGCGTGCGCACCCTGGAGCTGACCGGCGACTGGGAGCAGACGCCGGACGTCATCAACGCCAACGGGATCGTCACCACCCCGGACGGGGGTGGCCTGATCGTCGTGCGGAGCACCCCGGGCGAGCTGTACCGCGTCAGCCTCAGGACCGGCCGCGCCACCCGGATCGGGTTGGTCGGCGCGGACGACGTCGTCAACGGCGACGGCCTGGTCCGCGTCGGACGCACGCTGTACGTCGTCCAGAACCGGCGCAACCTGGTCAGCGTGTGGGACCTGGACGCGCGGGCCGGCCGGGCGACCCTGCGCCGTACGATCACCGATCCCCGCTTCGACGTCCCCGCCACGGCCGCCCGCTTCGGCGACCGGCTCTATCTCGTCAACGCGCGCTTCACCAGCCCGCAGACGCCCGAGACGACGTTCACGGCGGTGGCCGTGGACCGGTGAGGGAGCACGCCGCCCGGCCGTCACGGATTGTCCATGCACCGTCAACCGAGCCGCTCTAGGGTCCGTAGCCGAACGCTCCCGCCGCCGACCGGCGGCGGGCCCCGGTCAGGACACCCGGAGGCAGCAGTGGAACGTCGTACCCTCCTGCGCACGGCCGTCGTCGGCGGCTCGGCCGTGCTCGGCGGAGCCCTGTGGCGCGGTGCCGCGCACGCCGCCCCCGCCCAGCCCGGCGGCGGCCCGTACGGGGCGCTCGGAGCACCCGACGCCAACGGCATCCGACTGCCCGCCGGCTTCACCAGCAGGGTGATCGCCCGTTCCGGCCAGAGGGTCGCGGGCACCTCGTACACCTGGCACAACGCCCCGGACGGCGGCGCCTGTTACGCGGACGGCTCGGGCTGGATCTACGTCTCCAACTCGGAGATCAACCCCTCCGGCGGAGCGAGCGCGGTGAAGTTCTCGGCCACGGGGACGATCACGTCGGCGTACCGGGTGCTCTCCGGCACCCGGCAGAACTGCGCGGGCGGCCGGACGCCGTGGAACACCTGGCTGTCCTGCGAGGAGGTGGACCGCGGCTACGTCTACGAGACCGACCCGTGGGGCGTGAAGGCCGCGGTGCGGCGGGACGCCATGGGCCGCTTCAAGCACGAGGCGGCGGCGGCCGACCCGGTCCGCGAGGTCGTCTACCTGACGGAGGACGTCAGCGACGGCTGCTTCTACCGCTTCCGCCCCACGACCTGGGGCGACCTCTCCTCCGGCACGCTGGAGGTGCTGGTCGCGGGCTCGGCCACCAGCGGCCCGGTCACCTGGGCGAAGGTGCCCGACCCGTCCGGCGCCACGGCCACCCGCAACCAGGTCTCCGGCGCCAAGCGGTTCAACGGCGGCGAGGGCTGCTACTACGCGGACGACACCTGCTGGTTCACCACCAAGGGCGACAACCGCGTCTGGCAGTACGACGCGGCCGCCCGGACCATCGAGCTGGCCTACGACGACTCCCTGGTGACGTCCGGCACGGCCCCGCTGACCGGCGTGGACAACGTCACCGGCAGTTCCTCCGGCGACCTGTTCGTGGCGGAGGACGGCGGCAACATGGAGATCTGCGTGATCACACCGAGCGACGTGATCGCCCCCTTCCTGCGCATCGACGGCCAGTCCGGCTCGGAGATCACGGGCCCGGCCTTCTCGCCCGACGGCACCCGGCTGTACTTCTCCAGCCAGCGGGGGACGAGCGGCAGCTCTTCCGGCGGGATCACCTACGAGGTGCGCGGACCGTTCCGGGCGTAGCCCGCCGACGGGCAGCCGGGAGACAGCGGAGAGCTACCGTCCGGTCACATCACGTTCTCATCACGAGTCCTTCATATCTCCACCACACCCTGCTCACCTCAATAGCTTCGTCACCTCACGTCCGCTCCACCACACCATTCCCGGGACTCCTGATGAAGCTGCTCCGCAAGCCCGCCGCCGTCGCCCTGGCCGCGGTGGCCCTGGCCGCCCTGCCCGCCGCCGCCCAGGCGCACGACGGCAACCACCCGTTCGAGAACTGCACCGAGGCCTACGACGCCGGGTACTCCAACATCAAGGAGGGCGACGAGCACTACGGCGACCACCTCGACCGCGACAAGGACGGCGTCGGCTGCGACAAGCCGCCCGCGGGCTTCGTACCCGCCGACGACAAGGACTCCGGCGACAAGGACTCCGACGACGCGGCCGGCTCCGGGGACTCCGGGAACGCGGAGAACTCCGGCGGCGGCGAGGAGGCCGTCGGGCAGCAGGGCACCGACCTCGCCGAGACCGGCGGCGACGACACGACGCCGTACATCGCGGCGGGCGGCGCGGCCGTCGTGCTCGCCGGCGGCGGACTGCTGCTGGCCGCGCGTCGGCGCCGGGGCAACGGCGCCGGCTGACGAGAAAGGCGGCACCCCCGCACAAGGGTGCCGCCTCTTCTCGTGGACCGGAGCCGCCGCCGATCGGTGAGGGTGGTCGGGTGACAGACGGCGGCTCCGGGGACTGGGCCCCGCTCAGGGGGCTATCGGTGGTCGCTGCCCTTCGACTGCGACGCCGCCCGGCCCGCCTCCAGGCGCGCCACCGGGATGCGGAACGGGGAGCAGGAGACGTAGTCCAGGCCCACCTCGTGGAAGAAGTGCACCGACTCCGGGTCGCCGCCGTGCTCACCGCAGACGCCGAGCTTCAGGTCGGGGCGGGTCTCGCGGCCGGCCTTCGCGGCGGCGGCGACCAGGGAGCCGACGCCGTCCTTGTCGATGGTCTCGAACGGGGAGACGCCGAAGATGCCCTTCTCCAGGTACGCCGTGAAGAAGCTGGCCTCCACGTCGTCGCGGCTGAAGCCCCACACGGTCTGGGTGAGGTCGTTGGTGCCGAAGGAGAAGAACTCGGCGGCCTCGGCGATCTGACCGGCGGTCAGCGCGGCGCGCGGCAGCTCGATCATCGTGCCGATGGACAGCTTGAGCTTGGCGCCGGTGGCCGCCTCGACCTCGGCGATGACCTGGTCGGCCTCGTCGCGGACGAGTTCCAGCTCCTGGACGGTGCCGACGAGCGGGATCATGATCTCCGCCCGCGGGTCGCCCTTGGCGGCCTTGCGCTCGGCCGCCGCCTCGGCGATCGCCCGCACCTGCATGGTGAACAGGCCGGGGATGACCAGGCCGAGACGGACGCCGCGCAGGCCCAGCATCGGGTTCTGCTCGTGCAGGCGGTGCACGGCCTGGAGCAGGCGCAGCTCGTTCTCGTGCGGCTCCTGGCGGGACTCGGCGAGCGCGACGCGCACCGACAGCTCGGTGATGTCGGGCAGGAACTCGTGCAGCGGCGGGTCCAGGAGGCGGACGGTGACCGGGAGGCCGTCCATCGCCTCGAACAGCTCGACGAAGTCCTGCTTCTGGAGCGGGAGCAGCTCCTTCAGGGACTCCTCGCGCTCGGCCTCGGTGTCGGCCAGGATCAGCCGCTCGACCAGCTCGCGCCGGTCGCCGAGGAACATGTGCTCGGTGCGGCACAGGCCGATGCCCTGGGCGCCGAAACGGCGGGCGCGCAGCGCGTCCTCGGCGTTGTCGGCGTTGGCGCGCACCCGCAGCCGGCGCTTGCGGTCGGCGAAGGCCATGATGCGGTGCACGGCCTCGACCAGCTCGTCGGCGTCCTCGGCGCCCGCGTGCATGCGGCCCTCGAAGTACTCGACGACCGGCGACGGCACGACGGGGACCTCACCGAGGTAGACCTTGCCGGAGGAGCCGTCGATGGAGATGACGTCGCCCTCCTCGACGACGTGCCCGCCGGGCACGGTCATCCGGCGGCGCTTGGTGTCGACCTCCAGCTCCTCGGCGCCGCAGACACAGGTCTTGCCCATGCCGCGCGCGACGACGGCCGCGTGGGAGGTCTTGCCGCCGCGCGAGGTCAGGATGCCCTCGGCGGCGATCATGCCGTCCAGGTCGTCGGGGTTGGTCTCGCGGCGCACCAGGATGACCTTCTCGCCCGAGCGGGACCACTTCACCGCGGTGTACGAGTCGAAGACCGCCTTGCCGACCGCGGCACCCGGCGAGGCCGCGATACCCCGGCCGACCTTCTCGACCTTGGCGTCCTCGTCGAAGCGCGGGAACATCAGCTGCGCGAGCTGGGCGCCGTTGACGCGCTGGAGGGCCTCGGCCTCGTCGATCAGGCCCTGGTCGACGAGCTGGGTGGCGATGCGGAAGGCCGCACCCGCCGTGCGCTTGCCGACGCGGGTCTGGAGCATCCACAGCTGGCCGCGCTCGATGGTGAACTCGATGTCGCAGAGGTCCAGGTAGTGGTTCTCCAGCGTCTCCATGATCTGCATCAGCTGGTCGTACGACTTCTTGTCGATCTGCTCCAGCTCCGCCAGCGGGACGGTGTTGCGGATGCCGGCGACGACGTCCTCGCCCTGGGCGTTCTGGAGGTAGTCGCCGTAGACGCCCTGGTGGCCGGAGGCGGGGTCGCGGGTGAAGGCGACACCGGTGCCGGAGTCGGGGCCGAGGTTGCCGAAGACCATGGAGCAGACGTTGACGGCGGTGCCGAGGTCGTGCGGGATGCGCTCCTGGCGGCGGTAGAGCTTGGCGCGCTCGCCGTTCCAGGAGTCGAAGACGGCCTTGATGGCGAGGTCCATCTGCTCGCGCGGGTCCTGCGGGAAGTCCCGGCCGGCCTCGGTCTTGACGATCTTCTTGAACTTGGTGACGAGCTTCTTGAGGTCGGCGGCCTCCAGCTCGGTGTCGACCGTGACCTTCTTGGCCGCCTTCGCCGCCTCCAGCGCCTCCTCGAAGAGGTCGCCGTCGACGCCGAGGACGGTCTTGCCGAACATCTGGATCAGGCGGCGGTAGGAGTCCCAGGCGAAGCGGTCGTCGCCGGCCTGCTTGGCCAGGCCCTGCACCGACTTGTCGGAGAGACCGATGTTGAGGACCGTGTCCATCATGCCGGGCATGGAGAACTTGGCACCGGAGCGGACCGACACGAGGAGGGGGTTGTCGGCCTGGCCGAGCTTCTTGCCCATCTTCGCTTCGAGGGCGTCGAGGTGCGCACTCACCTCGTCACGCAGTGCCGTCGGCTCCTCGCCACTGTCGAGGTAGGTCTTGCAGGCCTCGGTGGTGATGGTGAAGCCGGGAGGAACCGGAAGGCCCAGGTTGGTCATCTCGGCGAGGTTGGCGCCCTTGCCGCCGAGGAGGTCCTTGAGGTCCTTGTTTCCCTCGGTGAAGTCGTAAACGAACTTCGTTACCTGGGGATCTTTGTTTTCCGACACGGGTCTCGACTCCTCGAGGACGCGGTGGCTGCCCTGACGGCGAGGAATGTACCCAGATCAAAGGCACCTGGGTACGTCCACTTGCGCGTTATGCGCCTGTAACCACTCGTCCGCCAGCGGATCGAAAGTCAAGGCTTGGCAAGCGACCGACGGCTTGTGTTTTCACTTCTTGAACGAATGAATCCCCGGAGCGCACGAGCGCCGCTCACTTGAGCGTCATTCGCCACGTTTGAGTTCGATCGATGAACGATCATGGTATGGCACTCAGTGCCACCCCTTGGAGAAGTGGAACCGCCCAAGATCCGCTCATCTGAGCGTGACCTCTATCAGAGGTGGCGAGAATCACGCTGCCACAGGCCGCCGGATTTCACCATGCGGACCGGTGAACGGACCGCTCGCGGCGCACGTACGACAGGGTGCGGCGGACCCGGCCCCCTCGCCGGGTCCGCCGACCACCGGGTTACGCACGGAAGGACTCCGGGTGCCTGTCAGCACGCCTTTCCACCGGCCGCCGCGGAGCGCCGACGCCCCCGCCACCCCCGACACACCCGCCCCAGCCGCACATACGCCCCTCAAGGCCCTCCAGGCCCGCCTGGCCCCCTGGCGCGCCCGGCTCGACCGCCGGCGCGCCTGGCGCACCCGTCACCCGCGCACCGCCCTCGTCGTCCGCCGCACCACGACCGCCCTCGCCGCCGCGCTCGTGCTCGGGGCCCTGCTGCTGCCGAACAGCTTCGCCGCCCTCGAACCCAACCGGTTCGCGCGCATCCCGGCGGAGGCGGTCATCGGGGCGGTCCTGCTGCTCTGCCTGCCCCGCGCGGCCCGGTTGGCGGCGGCTGCGCTCTTCGGGACCGTCCTCGGGGCGCTGACGGTGCTGAACCTGCTCGACATGGGCTTCACCGAGTACCTGGGCCGGGGCTTCGACGTCGTCCTGGACTGGGGGCTGCTGGACGACGCCCAGTCGTACGTGGCCGACTCGATGGGCGGGGCGGCGGCGACCTGGGCCGCCGTGGGCGCGGTCGCGCTGGCCCTCTCGCTGCTGGTGGCCATGGCGCTGGCGGTGGTACGGCTCGGCGAGCTGCTCGCCGCGCACCGGGAGCGGGCGGCGCGGGGCGCGCTGCTGGCGGCCACGGTGTGGATGACCTGCGTGGCACTGGGCGTACAGACCTTCGGGACGCGGGTCGCCACGACGAACGCGTCCGCCCTGCTTCAGGCGCAGGCGCACCGGGTGGTGGACACCCTGCGGGACGAGGCGGCGTTCGCGAAGGAGGCCGAGTCGGACCGCTTCGGCGCCACGCCCGGCGACCGGCTCGTGCCGGACCTGCGCGGCAAGGACGTGATCTTCGCGTTCGTCGAGAGCTACGGCCGCAGCGCCATCGAGGACCCGGTGACGGCGCCCGGCGTCGGCCGCGTCCTCGACACCGGCACGGAGGCGCTGGCCGATGCGGGCTTCCGGGCGCGCAGCGGCTGGCTCACGTCCGCCACGTTCGGCGGCAGCAGCTGGCTCGGCCACTCCACCTTCATGTCGGGCCTGTGGGTGGACAACCAGCAGCGCTACCGCACCGTCACCGCGAGCGACCACCTCACCCTCACGAAGGCGTTCGAGAAGACCGGCCACTGGGACACGGTCGGTGTCATGCCGGGCGTGCAGAAGGCCTGGCCGGAGGCGGAGTGGTACGGGCTGGACAAGGTCTACGACGCGTTCGACGTGGGCTACGAGGGCCCGAAGTTCAGCTGGTCGACCATGCCGGACCAGTACGCGCTGGAGGCGTTCCAGCGCCTGGAGCACGGCAGGGAGCGGGACCGGCCGCTGATGGCGGAGGTCATCCTGACCTCCAGCCACCAGCCCTGGGCGCCGCTGCCGAGGATGGTCGGCTGGGACGAGATCGGCGACGGCTCGGTGTACGGGGGCATCGAGGCGTCGGGCGTGGAGGCGGCCGACATCATCGCCGACTCCACCCGGTCGAAGCAGGAGTACGGCAAGTCGGTCGAGTACTCGGTCACCAGCCTCACCCAGTGGCTGGAGCGCTACGGCACCGACGACACCGTCCTCGTCTTCCTCGGCGACCACCAGCCGCTCGCCCGGGTCAGCGGCGACAGGGCGAGCCGGGACGTGCCCGTCTCGATCGTCGCCAAGGACCCGAAGGTGCTCGCCGCGGTCGACGACTGGAACTGGACGGAGGGCCTGGAGCCCGCCCAGGACGCGCCGGTGTGGAAGATGAGCGCGTTCCGCGACCGCTTCCTGACGGCGTACGGCTCCGTCCCGCACCCCACCACGGGCTGATCAGCCGCCGGAGGTGTCCAGCTCCGCGTCCTCGCCGACGCCCGCGCAGTCGTACGGGTCCTTCAGCCAGCCGTCGGGCAGGACGACGCGGTTGTTGCCGGACGTGCGGCCGCGGGGGCCGTCGGCGCCGGTGGGCCAGGGCTGGTCGAGGTCCAGCTCGTCCAGCCCGGCACGCAGTGCCTCCAGCGAGGAGGTGATGGCGAGCTTCTTGCGCATCTCGGAGCCCACCGCGAAGCCCTTGAGGTACCAGGCGACGTGCTTGCGGAAGTCGATGACGCCGCGCGCCTCGTCGCCGATCCACTCGCCGAGCAGGGTGGCGTGCCGCACCATCACGTCGGCGACCTCCCGCAGGGTGGGCCGTACGTAGGCGTCGGTACGTCCCTCGAAGGCCGCGACGAGATCGGCGAAGAGCCACGGCCGCCCCAGGCACCCGCGCCCGACCACGACACCGTCGCAGCCGGTCTCCCGCACCATGCGCAGCGCGTCCTCGGCGGACCAGATGTCGCCGTTGCCCAGCACGGGGATCTCCGGGACGTGCTCCTTGAGGCGGGCGATGGCGTCCCAGTCGGCGGTGCCGCCGTAGTGCTGGGCGGTGGTGCGGCCGTGCAGGGCGATGGCGGTGACGCCCTCCTCGACGGCGATCCGGCCGGCGTCGAGGTAGGTGAGGTGGTCGTCGTCGATGCCCTTGCGCATCTTCATGGTGACGGGCAGGTCGCCGGCGCCGGTCACGGCCTCGCGGACGATGGCCCGCAGCAGGTTCCGCTTGTACGGGAGGGCGGAGCCGCCGCCCTTGCGGGTCACCTTGGGCACGGGGCAGCCGAAGTTCAGGTCGATGTGGTCGGCGAGGTCCTCCTCCGCGATCATGCGGACGGCCTTGCCGACGGTCACCGGGTCGACGCCGTACAGCTGGATCGAGCGCGGCGTCTCGGTCGCGTCGAAGTGGATCAGCTGCATGGTCTTCTCGTTGCGCTCGACCAGCGCCCGGGTCGTGATCATCTCGCTCACGAACAGGCCCTTGCCGCCGCTGAACTCCCTGCACAACGTGCGGAACGGCGCGTTGGTGATCCCGGCCATCGGCGCCAGCACGACGGGCGGCGCGACGGTGTGCGGGCCGACCTGCAACGGCCGGGCGGGGGTGCTGGGGGCGGGCGTGGTGGGCGTGGACATTCCTCCATTGTCACGCACGCGGAGCAGTGCCCGCCGCGCCTGTGGACAGAGATCATGCATCGGTCATTAGTTAACCGCACTATCGAAATGCGCGTACGATGGCGCCCGTGCCCGAGCTCACCCACCGCCGACGCATGCTCGTGCTCGCCATCTGCTGCATGAGCCTGCTGATCGTGAGCATCGACAACACGATCCTCAACGTGGCCCTGCCCGCCGTGCAGCGCGACCTGCACGCGAACACGTCGGGACTCCAGTGGGCGATCGACGCCTACACCCTGGTGCTGGCCGCGCTGCTGATGCTCGCCGGCTCCACGGCCGACCGGATCGGCCGCAAGCGGGTCTTCATGACCGGCCTGGTGGTCTTCACCCTGGGCTCGCTGCTGTGCTCGCTGGCCCCGGACCTGTCCTCTCTGGTCGTCTTCCGGATGATCCAGGCGGTGGGCGGTTCCATGCTCAACCCGGTCGCCATGTCGATCATCACCAACACCTTCACCGACCCGCGCGACCGCGCCCGCGCGATCGGTGTCTGGGGCGCGGTGGTCGGCATATCCATGGCCGCGGGCCCGCTGGTCGGGGGCCTGCTCGTGGAGTCGGTCGGCTGGCGCTCGATCTTCTGGGTCAACCTTCCGGTGGGCCTCGCGGCCCTGCTCCTGACCCTGCGCTTCGTCCCCGAGTCCCGCGCACCGAAGGCCCGCCGCCCCGACCCGCTGGGCCAGCTGATGGTCATCGTGCTGTTCGGCTCCCTGACGTACGCGATCATCGAGGCGCCGAACGCCGGGTTCACCGCGGTGCTGCCGTTCGCCGCACTGGCACTGGCCGCCCTGCTCGGCCTCCTCCTGTACGAGCCCCGCCGCGCCGAACCCCTCATCGACCTGCGCTTCTTCCGCTCGGCGCCGTTCAGCGGGGCCACCGTCATCGCGGTCAGCGCCTTCGCCGCGCTGGGCGGCTTCCTGTTCCTGTCCACGCTGTACCTGCAGAACGTGCGCGGGCTGAGCGCCCTGCACGCCGGGCTGTGGATGCTGCCGATGGCCGTGCCGACCTTCCTGTGCGCCCCGCTCGCCGGGCGGCTGGTCGGCAGCCGGGGGCCGCGGGTGCCGCTGCTGATCGCGGGCGGCGCCCTGACCGTGAGCGGGGTCCTGTTCGCCGCCTTCGAGGCCGAGACCTCCGACGCCACCCTTTTCATCGGCTACGTCCTGTTCGGCGTCGGCTTCGGCTTCGTCAACGCCCCCATCACCGACACCGCCGTCTCCGGCATGCCCCGCGCCCAGGCCGGGGTGGCCGCCGCCGTCGCCTCCACCAGCCGCCAGCTCGGCCAGACGCTCGGCGTCGCGGTGGTCGGCGCGGTGCTGGCGGCGGGCGTGGGCGCCTCGTCGTACCGCGACACCTTCGTCTCCGCCGCCCGCCCCGGCTGGTGGATCCTGACCGCCTGCGGCCTCGCGGTCCTGACCCTCGGCGCCCTCACCACCGGCCACTGGGCCCACCGCACGGCGGAACGGAACGCGGAGCGGCTGGAGTCGGCGGAGGTGCGGGTGCCGTCACGCTCGTGACGGCACCTTCCCGAGGCAGGCCCGAAGCACGCCCCAGGAGCGCGGGGAACTGCGCGATCGGCCCCCGCTCACCCGCGGACGGCACTCGACCGCCCCGCGGGGAGCCCGCTCACGCGGAAGCGCTCCGCACCACCGCCGGCAGCCGCTCCGACACCTTCGGCCAGTACTTCACGACCGCCTCCTCCACCGCCGGCAGCGCCCGCTGTCCCGCCAGCGCCAGGACGATCGCCGCCGCCACGCCCGCCCAGGCCAGGGGACCCAGCGGCGTGCAGCCGAAGAGCTGGCTGGCGCCCGGCGTCTGGACCAGGGCGACCAGGGCGGCGGCGGAGCCCAGGGAGGTGACCTGGACCAGGCGGCTGCCGCGACGGTCGGCGAGGGTCTGGGCGAGCTGGGTGCCGACCACGGCGCACAGGGCCATCGTCGTGGAGCGGCGCCGCGTGCCCGGCGTGAAGCGGCCGAAGAGCCAGGCCGCGGTCGCGCCGAGGGCCGTGGTCATCGCCCGGTGCCGGATCTGGCGGATCAGCGGCTCGCCCAGCACCGCCGTGCCGAGCGGCGTGCCCGCGTCGTCCTCCTCCTGCTCGGGGTCGCCGGTCTCCGTGACCGCCACCGCCATCGCGGGGAAGAGGTCCGTGAACAGGTTGACCAGCAGCATCTGACGGGTGGACAGCGGGGCGGAACCGCCGAGCACGGTACCGAGGATGCCGAAGCCGACCTCGCCCGCGTTGCCGCCGATCAGGATGGCGATGGCGTCGGCGACGCTGTGCCACAGGGCCCGGCCCTCCCGCACCGCCTCCACCAAGACCAGCAGGTCGTCGCCGGTGACGACGAGGTCGGCGGCGTTGCGGGCGGCGGCCGAGCCGCGGGCGCTGATGCCGACGCCGATGTCGGCGGCGCGGATGGCGGCGGCGTCGTTGGCGCCGTCGCCGACCATGCCGACGACCCGCCCGGCGTCCCGCAGCGACTCGACGACCTGGAGCTTCTGCTCGGGCGCCACCCGGGCGACGACGTCCGCGTCCCGCAGCATCCGGGACCGCGCCGAACGGTCCGCCGCGGCGATCTCGTCACCGGTGACCACGACCGCGTCCTCGGGCCAGCCCAGGTCGACGGCGATGGCGTGGGCGGTCTGCGGGTGGTCGCCGGTCAGCACCACGGGCCGTACGCCCGCCTCGCGCAGCCCGTGCACCAGGGCCGGGGACGTCTCGCGCGGGACGTCGGACAGTCCGAGCATCCCCGTGAACTCCAGCTTCTCCGGCTCCTGTTCGAGGACGTCGGCGGCCTTCTCCCCCTTGCGCAGGGGCCGGCTGGCCACCGCGATGATGCGCAGTCCGTCGCGGGCCAGGCCGTGCGCCACCTCGGTGGCGTGCGCGGGCAGGTCGGCGCAGGCGGGCAGGACGGTCTCCGGGGCGCCCTTGACCACCAGTACCGGCGCCCCGTCGCCGTCCCGTCCGACGGCGGCGGCGTAACCGCGCGAGGTCTCGAAGGGCAGGCCCTCCTCCTGCGTCCACTCCGGGTCCGGACCGGCCGCGTCGAGCACCGCCTCGTCGGTGGCGTGGGTGGGTCGGGCGCCGTCGCCGTTGAGGCGGGGGCAGGCCCGCGCGGCGATCCGTACGGCGTCGGCGGCGTCCGGGTCGCCGGCCTTGCGGACCGTGCCGTCCGCACCCGCGACACGGGTCAGCCGCAGCTTGTTCTCGGTGAGCGTGCCGGTCTTGTCGAAGCAGATGGTGTCCATGCGGCCCAGCGCCTCCAGCGTGCGCGGGGTGCGCACGAGGACGCCGTGCCGGCTGAGCCGGCGGGCCGCCGCCAGCTGCGCCACGGTCGCCACCAGCGGCAGCCCCTCGGGCACGGCGGCCACCGCCACCGACACACCGCCGGAGACGGCCTGCCGGATCGGCGCCCCCCGCAGCAGCGAGAGACCGGTCACCGCGGCCCCGCCGGCCAGGGTGAGCGGGAGCGCCTTGCGGGTCAGCTCCTGGAGCCTGGCCTGCACACCGGCCGCCGACGGCGTGCGCGCGGCCAGCGAGACCGCCCGCGCGGCCTCGGTGTGCTCACCGGTGTCCACCACGACGGCCTGGGCGCGTCCGGCGACCACGGTCGTGCCCTCGAAGACCATGCAGTGCCGCTCGGCGACGGGCGCGTTCGTCACCGGGTCCACGCACTTGTCCACCGGCAGGGACTCGCCGGTGAGCGCCGACTCGTCGACCTCCAGGCCGTCCTCCCACAGCAGCCGGGCGTCGGCCGGCACGACGTCGTCGGCCTTGAGGTCGACGATGTGGCCCGGGTGGAGCTTGGCCGCGTCCACGACCCGGGGCTCGGCCGACGGGTCGTGCGTCTCCTCCTCGGAGACCCGCGCCTTCTGCTTCTGCTGGGCGAGCAGCCCGGAGAGCGCCCGCTCGGCCCGCAGCCGCTGGAAGCCGCCGACCAGCGCGTTCAGATCCAGCGCGCCGACGACGAGCAGCGCGTCCATGACGGAGCCGAGGATGGCCTCGGCCGCCGACCCGACCGCCAGCACCGGAGTGAGCGGGTCGTCCAGCTCGCCCCGCACGGCCTGCCCCAGCTGCCAGGTCCACTTCACCGGCGCGAGGACGGGCACACGGCCCGCCCGGTCGGCCGCCGCCTTCATCCGCGCCGTCAGCTGTTCGGCGAGGGACGGCTCCGGCTCCTTCTCCCGCGCCAGGCGTTCCCGTACTCCCGCGGGGTCCAGCGTGTGCCAGGCCACCCGCGCCCGGGGGTGCGGGGCTCGGGCCGCCGCCACACCCAGCGCGGCTCGCGTGCCGGAGAACAGGGCCGCCGCCGCGCTCACGTCGACGGGCGCGTGCCGCAGCCCGGACAGCGCCGAACCACCGCCCCCGCCGCCCTTCTTGCCCTTGCCACGCGCCTCGCCCACCGCCACCAGCAGCCCGGAGAGCGCGGCGCCGGACCGGGCCAGCGTCTGCGACCGGCGTCCGACCCCGCGGGCCGCGGGCACCGCCCGCAGCAGCCGCCACACGTCGGCGAGACCCTGCGGGGCGAGCACGTCCGCGCCCCAGGCCACCGGGGCGTCCCCGTCGGCCAGCGCGACGGCCACGTCCCCGCCGAGCAGCCCGGCCAGCAGCGACTCGTCGTCGCCGGGCCGGGGCCGTACGACGGTGATGACGCCGCCCTCGGGGCGCAGTTCGTCCACGACCTCCCGCAACGGCCGCTTGCCGCTGACCACCTGGTCCGCCAGGCCGGTGAAGTCGGCGAGCGCCGGGTCCTCCACCATCACCACGCGCAGGCCCGCGCGGCGCGCCGCGTCCAGCACGTCCTCCGTCCACGGGTCCGCGCCCGCGTCCGGCGCCCGCAGCGCGCTGGGGTGCAGGACGACCGTGGCGGCCATCTCGAGCTGCCGCAGCCGCTCGGGGTCGCGCACGAGCACACCGGTACGGGACAGCGCGGCGCTCAGTACGGCGTGGAAGGCGGCGGGCCCGTAGCGCGCGGCCTTGGGGGATCCGGCGAGCACCGCCTCGGCCGCCTCCGCCACGTCGTGCTTGACCAGCAGCGTCGCCGCCGCGCCCGCCACACTGCCGGTCGAGGCGTGGGCGGCGTAGTCCTGGGCCGGGGAGCTCTGCAAGGGCGGGCGCAGGGCGGGGTCGGCGGGCAGGCTGTCCCGTTCCGGGCGGCACAGTCGGTCGTGCACGACCTCGAAGGCCGCCGTGCGGGTCACCGCCTCCGTCAGCTGGCAGGTGCGCAACGCACCGTCGAGCCAGAGCGAGGTGGAGCTCTGTCCGGCGCCGTGGACGGCCGCGTTGGCGGCGGCCAGGGCCACGTCCATGCCGTGGGCGCCGAGCCGTTCGCGCAGCCAGGCCCGGAAGGCGGGGTTCTCGCGCAGCAGCGTCGCCACGGCCGTCACCAGGCGAGGGGTGGGCGGCAGCCCCATGCGGGCGCCGGCCATGGCGGCGGCGATGCCCAGGACGTCGGCGCCGAGGGCGGTCGCCGCGACGCGCACGGAGGCCGGGTCGCCGGGGTGGGCGAGCTCCTCCACCGGATCGCCCGGACCCGGTTGGTCCGTCCGGGTCAGTCCATGCCGTTCGGCGAGTTCGGTGGCCCGGTCCACCACCCGGTCGGTGAGCGCGTCCTCGGTGGCGGTCACCACCAGCCGGGCCAGGCCGGTGTCCCAGTAGGCGAGCGCTACGTCCGGGTGCTCGGCCAGGGCCGCCGCCACGCGCCTCGCGACGCGTTCGATGCCGCCGGCCCGGCGCACCTTCTCGGTCGCGGCCGGCCGCAGCGCGAGGTGCGCCCTGCTGCCGGCCCGCCAGTCCCGGGTGCTGCCGCCGCCGGGCAGCGCGGCGCGGGCGACCCGTGCCGCCCGCGCCGCGAAGTCCGCGCCGCGCACACCGGCCCGCGCGGTGCCCGCCACGGCACCGGCCGCGGCACCCACGGCGGGGGCGGTGCCGCGGGCGAGCAGCCGGGGTCCCGCGAGCACGAACCCGGTGACGGCGTCCTGGGAACGCGTCAGAAGTCCACCGACCATCGTTGTCTCTCAGCCCGCCTTCCGCGTGGACGTGGTTGTCTTCCGGCTCCGGCCGCCCGCGGTACCGGCGGACGCCTTGGCCTTGGAGGCCCCGGCCGTCGTCTTCTTGGCGGCCTTCTTGGCGGGGCTGGTGGCGGAGGCGCTCTTCTTGGCGGGCCGCCTGGCGGCGGTGCTCTTGGCAGCCGTGCTCTTCCTGGCGGCGGTCTTCTCGGCGGTGGTGCTCTTCTTCGCCGCGCTCGTCTTCGCCGTACTCGTCTTCGCCGCGCTCGTCCTCGCCGCGCTCTTCTTCGCCGCGCTCTTCTTGGCGGTACCGGCCTTCGCCGCGCTCGTCTTCGCGGCACCCCTCCTGGCCGCGCCCGACTTCGCGGCCGGGCTCTTGCGGGCAGCGGTCTGCGCGCCGGAGGTCTTCTTGGCGGTACTCCGCCGCGCGGGGGTCTTCTCCGCCCCGGCCGCTCCGCCCTCCCCCTTGCCTTCGCCCTTGTCCCCGCCCCCGCCGGAGCCTCCCGCCCCGTCCTGGATCACCCGGGCGGCCTCCGCCCCCGGCGACTCCTGCGGCCTCGGCCGGGTCAACCACGCCACCGCTCCCGCGGTCAGCGCGACCGGCCACTCCACCAGTCCGGCGATGCCCAGCACCCCGGCCCCCGTGTACACCACGGCGCGCCGCCCGCGGGGCGACACCGCTCCGATCCTGTCCAGGGCGCCCTCGGCGGCCCTCCCGACCGTCCCGGCGCCCGGCACCTTGCGCAGCGCGGAGGCAGCCGCGTGCAACGGCCGCGGGAGCGTCTGCGCCGACTTCTGCTCAGCCATGACTGTTCGTCCTCGCCCTGTGCGTGCTTGGAAACCCTGGGAACCTCACCTTCCGCATTTCTCCGGGTTCCCGCACTTCGGGCGCTCATCCCGGTGAAGTGGTCCGTGCTCGACGGGGGCTCGGCAGCCACGTCCGGGACATACGGTTCGTGGACGAAATCCCACCGGAAGACGCGGAGATGTCCTGCCTCCGTGGTTGCAACCGGTCGCGAACGGGGACCAGGCGCGGGTCCTCACCGATCCGGCCGGGCACCCCTTCTGCATCGTGCGCTGACGCAGGGCGGCCGGCTCGCCTCCGCGCTCACCGCGCCGTGAACGCCAGCTTCGCCCCCAGTGCCACGAACGACCCCGCGAAGCTCCGCCGCAGCCACGCCATCACCCTCGGCCGGGAGATGACGTGGCTGCGCACGGACGCGGCAAGCACCCCATACCCGGCGAACACGACGAAGGTCACCAGCATGAACACGCCGCCGAGCAGCAGCATCCGCGGCAGGGCACCGGCCTCGGCCGGGTCCACGAACTGCGGCAGGAAGGCGAAGAAGAACAGGGTCAGCTTCGGGTTGAGGATGTTGATCAGCACCCCGCGAAGGATCACCCGCCCCGCCGGGACGGGCCCGGCCGCCGCGTCCTCCCCCGCCACCACGAGCGCCTCCTTGTCCCGGAGGGTGGCCCACGCCATGTACAGCAGGTAGGCCACACCGGCGTACTTGAGCACCTGGAAGGCGGTGGCGCTGGCGTGCAGCACCGCCGCGACGCCCGTGACGGTGGCGAGCAGGTGCGGCACGATCCCGAGCGCGCAGCCGAGGGCGGCGACGACGCTCGCCCGTCGTCCGCGCGAGAGGGCGGCGGCGAGGGTGTAGACGACCCCGGTGCCGGGGGTGGCGACGACCACGAGGGTGGTCAGCAGGAAGGCGAGGCTCATGGCCACCACCCTGGCAACACGACGGCCCCCGGAAGAGGACCACTCGGGATCCTCTTTCGGGGGCCAATCACGGACCTGGGGCGCTCATCCCTCTGCCGACCGAGTCGGGTGGTGGGTGGGCACGGGCTCCGGGGCCCAGGGGGCGAAGCCCCCTGGTACATCAACCGAACCGGACGTTCAGCAGCCGACGAGCCTCGAAGCGAGGTACCCCTCGATCTGGTCCAGCGACACGCGCTCCTGCTTCATCGTGTCCCGCTCCCGCACGGTCACCGCGTTGTCGTCGAGCGTGTCGAAGTCCACCGTCACGCAGAACGGCGTACCGATCTCGTCCTGGCGCCGGTACCGGCGCCCGATCGCACCGGCGTCGTCGAACTCGATGTTCCAGTGCTGCCGCAGCGCCTGCGCGAGCCCCTTCGCCTTCGGGGACAGCTCCGGGTTGCGGGACAGCGGCAGCACGGCGACCTTCACCGGGGCCAGACGCGCGTCGAGGCGCAGCACGGTGCGCTTCTCCATCTTGCCCTTGGCGTTGGGCGCCTCGTCCTCGACGTAGGCGTCGAGGAGGAAGGCGAGCATCGCCCGGCCGACACCGGCCGCCGGCTCGATGACGTACGGCGTCCAGCGCTCGCCGGCCTCCTGGTCGTAGTAGGCGAGGTCCTGGCCGGAGGCCTTGGCGTGCGAGGAGAGGTCGTAGTCGGTCCGGTTGGCGACACCCTCCAGCTCGCCCCACTCGCTGCCGCCGAACTGGAAGCGGTACTCGATGTCGGCGGTGCGCTTGGAGTAGTGGGAGAGCTTCTCAGCCGGGTGCTCGTACCACCGCATGTTCTCCTCGCGCATGCCGAGGCCGGTGTACCAGTTCCAGCGCTGCTCCATCCAGTACTCCTGCCACTTCTCGTCCTCGCCCGGCTTGACGAAGAACTCCATCTCCATCTGCTCGAACTCGCGGGTGCGGAAGATGAAGTTGCCGGGCGTGATCTCGTTGCGGAAGGACTTGCCCATCTGGGCGATGCCGAACGGCGGCTTGCGGCGCGAGGTGGTCTGCACCTGGGCGAAGTTGGTGAAGATGCCCTGTGCGGTCTCGGGCCGCAGGTAGGCGACGGAGCCGCTGTCCTGGGTCGGGCCGAGGTGGGTGGAGAGCAGGCCGGAGAACTGCTTGGGCTCGGTGAACGTGCCCTTGTTGCCGCAGTTGGGGCAGTTGAGGTCGGCGAGGCCGTTCTCGGGGGCCTTGCCCTTCTTCTCCTCGTAGGCCTCCTCCAGGTGGTCCGCGCGGAACCGCTTGTGGCAGGAGGTGCACTCGGTCAGCGGGTCCGTGAAGGTGGCGACGTGACCGGAGGCCACCCACACCTCGGGGGCGAGGATCACGGACGAGTCGAGACCGACGACGTCCTCGCGCGACGTCACCATGTAGCGCCACCACTGGCGCTTGAGGTTCTCCTTGAGCTCGACACCCAGCGGTCCGTAGTCCCAGGCGGCCTTCTGACCGCCGTAGATCTCACTGCACGGGAATACGAAGCCACGGCGCTTGCTCAGGCTGACGATGGTGTCGATCTTGTCGGCGGCCACGGTGCTCTCTTCATTACGACGACGGGCGACGAAGCGAGATGCTTCCAGAGAATGCTTCAGGTTACCGGCGCGGCCCGCCCCTCGACCAAATCGGGGCCTCCCCCGCACCGCATCCCACTTAGTTGACAACGGTTTCCATATTTGTTGAAAATGAATGCCATGAACGTACGACGACGCCACATATCCGGCATAGCAGTCACCGCGGCCGCCGCAGTCGGCCTCGGGACCCTCTCGGCCTGCTCCAGCGACAGCTCGGCGGCGGGCAACACGGACAAGTTCGACGTCGTCGCGTCGTTCTACCCGATGCAGTACCTCGCCGAGCAGATCGGCGGTGACCACGTGAACGTCACCACCCTCACCGAGCCCGGCCAGGAGCCGCACGACCTGGAGCTCAGCGCCAAGCAGACCGCCCAGATGGGCGAGGCGGACGCGGTGCTCTACCTGAAGACCCTCCAGCCCGCCGTGGACGAGGCCGTCGGCCAGGCCGACGTGAAGACCAAGATCGACGCGGCCACGCTGACGAAGCTCGAGGACCACGGGAGCGTCGAGCACGACCACGGTCACGACCACGGGGGCGAGGAGCACGCGGCCGAGGAGCACTCCGAGGAAGCGCACTCCGAAGAGGAGGAGCACGCCCTCGACCCGCACGTCTGGCTGGACCCGGTGAAGTACGCCGAGATCGCCGAGGGCGTCGCCACGGCCTTCGAGAAGGCCGACCCGGACAACGCCGCCGACTACCGCAAGAACGCCGACGCGCTGACGAAGAAGCTGGCCGACCTGGACACGGCGTACAAGGACGGCCTGGCGAACACGGACACCAAGGTCTTCTTCACCAACCACGCCGCCTTCGGCTACCTCGCCGAGCGCTACGGACTGACCCAGGAGGCCATCAACGGCCTCGACCCGGAGAGCGAGCCCAGCCCCGCCCGGATCAAGGAACTCCAGGACGAGGCCAAGGCCGACGGCGTCACCACCGTCTTCTACGAGACACTGGTGTCCGACAAGACCGCGAAGACCCTCGCCAAGGACGCGGGCCTGAAGACCGACGTCCTCGACCCGCTGGAGGGCATCACCGACAAGTCGAAGGGCGACGACTACATCGCGGTCATGGAGTCCAACCTCAAGGCGCTCGAGGCCGCCCTCGGCGCCAAGTGAGCGCACCGATCGTTACGGAGGGCATCGTGAGCGACGAGCCTGTCATCTCCCTGCGCGGCGTCCGCGCCGAGCTGGGCTCACGCCCCGTCCTGCGCGGCATCGACCTCACCGTGGGCCGCGGCGAGGTCGTGGCGCTGCTCGGCGCCAACGGCTCCGGCAAGTCCACGGCCGTGCGCACGGTCATCGGCCAGGTGCCCGTCACGGCCGGGGAGATCGAGCTGTTCGGCACCCCGCGGCGCCGCTTCCGCGACTGGGCGCGCGTGGGCTACGTCCCGCAGCGCACCACGGCCGCGGGCGGCGTCCCCGCCACGGTGACCGAGGTCGTCTCCTCCGGCCGCCTCTCCCGCGCCCGCTTCGGCGTGCTGCGCAAGGCCGACCGCGAGGCGGTCCGCCGCGCCCTCGACCTGGTCGGGATGACGGACCGCGCCAAGGACTCCGTCAACGCCCTCTCCGGCGGCCAGCACCAGCGGGTGCTGATCGCCCGCTCGCTCGCCGCCGAACCCGAGCTGCTGATCATGGACGAGCCCATGGCCGGCGTCGACCTGGCCAGCCAGGAGGTCCTGGCCGACACCCTGCGCGAGCAGGTCGCGGCCGGCACCACCGTCCTCCTCGTCCTGCACGAGCTGGGCCCCCTGGAGCCCCTGATCGACCGGGCCGTGGTGCTCCGCGACGGCTGCGTCCTGCACGACGGCCCGCCCCCCAAGGCGGTCGGCCAGCACGCGCTGCCCGGCCACGACCACGTACACCCGCACGCACCGGCGGGCGCCGAACCGATCCGCACGGGACTGCTGAGCTGATGGAAATCCTGAACTACGCCTTCATGCAGCGGGCGCTGCTGGCGGCCGTCCTGGTCGGCATCACCGCCCCCGCCGTCGGCATCTACCTGGTCCAGCGCCGCCAGGCCCTCATGGGCGACGGCATCGGCCACGTGGCGATGACCGGCGTCGGCCTCGGCTTCCTGCTCACCTGGTCCCCGGTGTGGATGGCGACCCTGGTCTCCGTCCTCGGCGCCGTCCTCATGGAGCTGATCCGCTGGTACGGCAAGACCCGCGGCGACATCGCCCTCGCCATGCTCTTCTACGGCGGCATGGCCGGCGGCGTGATGTTCATCAACCTCGCGCCGACGGGCTCCAACGCCAACCTCACCTCGTACCTCTTCGGCTCCCTGTCGACGGTCAGCGAGTCCGACGTCACCGCGATCTGCCTCCTGGCGGCCTTCGTGGTCCTCGTCACCCTCGGCCTGCGCCGCCAGCTGTTCGCCGTCAGCCAGGACGAGGAGTTCGCCCGGGTCACCGGCCTGCCGGTGCGCGCGCTGAACCTGCTGACGGCCGTCACGGCGGCCGTGACGGTGACGGTCGCGATGCGCGTCGTCGGGCTGCTGCTGGTGTCGGCGCTGATGGTGGTCCCGGTGGCCGCCGCGCAGCAGCTGACCCGTTCCTTCGCCGCCACCTTCGCCGTGGCCGTCGCGATCGGCGTCACGGTGACCATCAGCGGCACGGTCACGTCGTACTACCAGGACGTGCCGCCCGGCGCGACGATCGTGCTGCTCACCATCGGCGCGTTCGTCCTGATGACCGCGCTGGCCGCACCGCTGGCCCGGCGGCGCGCGCGGGCGCTCAGGGCGGCGCAGCCCGCCGCCGATCCCGCAGAATGCAAGATTCCGGCCACCCGGGGGACCACCGACGAGGTCGGCGTCTGACCGCCGGCGGGCCGGGCTGGCACAATGGCCCGGCAAGCCGCAGACGTGAGGAGGAATCCGGTGACGACCGCTGGACCGCCCGTGAAGGGCCGCGCCACCCGGCAGCGGGCCGCCGTGTCGGCGGCCCTCCAGGAGGTCGAGGAGTTCCGCAGCGCGCAGGAGCTTCACGACATGCTCAAGCACAAGGGCGACTCGGTCGGTCTCACCACCGTCTACCGCACCCTGCAGTCCCTCGCCGACGCCGGTGAGGTCGACGTCCTGCGCACCGCCGACGGCGAGTCCGTCTACCGCCGCTGCTCCACCGACGACCATCACCACCACCTGGTCTGCCGCACCTGCGGCAAGGCGGTGGAGGTCGAGGGACCGGCCGTGGAGAAGTGGGCGGAGGCCATCGCCGCCGAGCACGGCTACGTCAACGTGGCGCACACCGTGGAGATCTTCGGCACGTGCGCGGACTGCGCGGAGGCCTCCGGCGGTTGAGCGGGTAGGGCCGGGACTGCGCCCCGGCCCTACCCCCCTTCGGCCTGAACGGCCTCGTCCTCAGTCTCCGGACGGGCTGTTGGTGCCCTCCATGGCCAGAAGTTCCTCGTTGGGGATGGCGCCGCCGAAGCGGCGGTCCCGGGAGGCGAACTCCAGGCAGGCCCGCCACAGGTCGCGCCGGTCGAAGTCCGGCCACAGCACGTCCTGGAAGACCATCTCGGCGTACGCGCTCTGCCACAGCAGGTAGTTCGACGTGCGCTGCTCCCCGCTCGGCCGCAGGAACAGGTCCACGTCCGGCATGTCCGGGTAGTACAGGTACTTGGCGAGCGTCTTCTCGTTCACCTTCGACGGGTCGAGCCGCCCGGCCCGCACGTCCTCGGCGAGGGCCTGCGCCGCGTCGGCGATCTCCGCCCGCCCGCCGTAGTTCATGCAGAAGTACAGCGTGAGCAGGTCGTTGTCCTTGGTCTGCTCCTGGGCGACCTGGAGCTCCTTGGCGACCGACTTCCACAGCTTCGGCATCCGCCCGACCCAGCGCACGCGGATCCCCAGCTCGTCGAGCTCGTCGCGGGTCTTGCGGATGAAGTCCCGGTTGAAGTTCATGAGGAAGCGCACCTCGTCCGGCGACCGCTTCCAGTTCTCGGTGGAGAAGGCGTACAGGGAGATGTTCTTGACGCCCATCTCGATGCCGCCCTGGAGCACGTCGAGCACCCGCTCGGCCCCGACCTTGTGCCCCTCGGTGCGCGGCAGCCCGCGTTCCTTGGCCCAGCGCCCGTTGCCGTCCATGACGATCGCCACATGCTCCGGAACCAGCTCACCGAGCTTCGGAGGCCGCGCGCCGGACGGATGCGGCTCCGGCGTCCTGTACTCCCGGCGCTGACGCCCCAGGAATCCGCGTACCGCCATGTGTCTCTCGTCTCCTTCAGGTGACTTCGGCTTCAGGTTTTCTCTACGTACCGCAGGGAGCGCAGGCCGCGCTCCAGGTGCCAGTGCAGGTAGGCGGAGACCAGTCCGCTCCCCTCCCGGACGTACCGCGGCTCGCACGCGTCCGCGGTCCCCCAGTCTCCCGTGAGCAGCGCCCCGAGCAGTTCCAGGGCCTGCGGCGAGGGTACGACGCTGCCGGGCACCCGGCAGTCGGCGCATACGGAACCGCCCGATCCGACCGAGAAGAACCGGTTCGGGCCGGGCATCCCGCACTTCGCGCAGTCCCCGAAGGTCGGGGCGTACCCGTTCACGGCGAGGGAGCGCAGCAGGAAGGCGTCCAGCACGAGGTTCGGCGCGTGCTCGCCCCGGGCGAGGGTCCGCAGCCCGCCGACCAGCAGCAGGTACTGCTGCACCGCCGGCTCGCCCTCGTGGTCGGTGAACCGCTCGGCCGTCTCCAGCATGGCCGTCCCGGCGGTGTACCGGGCGTAGTCGGTCACGATGCCACTGCCGTACGGCGCGATGGTCTCGCTCTGCGTGCACAGCGGCAGCCCGCGCCCGACCAGCTCGCTCCCCTTCGAGAAGAACTGCACGTCGACGTGCGAGAACGGCTCCAGCCGCGCCCCGAACTTCGACTTCGTCCGCCGCACCCCGCGCGCCACGGCGCGTACGCGTCCGTGACCGCGTGTGAGCAACGTGATGATCCGGTCCGCCTCACCCAGCTTCTGGGTGCGCAGCACGATGCCGTCGTCGCGGAACAGACTCATGCCGTCCATTCTCGCGCATGCGTCAGGGCACCTCGCCCCGGCTTCTGGCATTGGTGTAGGCCGTCGCCGCGCTGAGGCGCTCCGCCGGGGTGGCGTGGCGTACGTCACCCGGCTCGGCGTCCCACTCCCGGCCGCCGCCGTACGGACGCATCTGGACGTACGGGCCCTCGTGCCCCATGACGAGGCCGACGCGCCCGGTGCGGGTGTCGATGGCGTAGGTGCCGACGGGCGGGGGGTAGGTCATCGCAGCACCGCCGCGAGGCGTCGTGCGGTCTCGACGGAACACCGGCCCAATTCGACGAGGGGACAGGGTGCCTCCCGCGCAAGACTCACCGGGTCGAGCCCGAGGGAGGGAAGAGTAATTTCGGCCTCCGCGAGCGCCTCGCGCAATTCTTTCACCGTGTCCTCCGCTTCTTCGACGCAGAGCGCCGAGTGTGGTGCCTTCACCGTGTTCCCCTTGCCTTTACGGTTTCACTCTTCGTGTCCCCAGAATGCCCTGTCGTGACTACACTCGGTCGGAGTTACTGCACTACAAGTGCGGGTCAGCGCCAGGGGGTTGGCTATGGCCAATGGTTCACGGCAGGCGGCGTGGGAGTTCTTCGGCACGGAACTGAAACGCCGGCGCGAGGACGCGGGAATCACACAAGTGGAGCTTGGCGCCCGGGTTTTCGTGTCCGGGGGATACATCGGCCAGTTCGAACAGGCAATTCGCAAGCCGCAGCTGGATGTGGCTCAACGGATTGACGAGTCGCTACAAACCGACGGCTTTTTCGAACGACTCTGGCGTAAGCTCATCAAGGAGCAGCGGTTCGCGGAGTACTTCGCGCACGCTGCGGAGTTGGAGCGGCTGGCGACGGGCATTTGCGAGTGGGCGCCTGCGGTGGTGCCTGGGCTCTTGCAGACACCGGAGTACGCTCGCGCGATCTACTTTTCGAGCAACCCGCTCTCGCCTGACGGGTACGTCGAGGAGATGGTCGGCCTACGCATGGAGCGGACGCGGCTACTCAAGGACGCCACACGTCCCGTGTATTGGGTACTGCTGCACGAAGCCGTACTTCGGATCCAGGTGGGGCCGCCCACTGTGATGGCTGAGCAGCTCGAGCACATCGCGGAGACCGTGCGCGGCCGCAAGGCCCTGGTCCTGGTAGTGCCCTTCTCCGCCGGGGCGCACCCGCAGATGGGTAAGTTGACGAGGCTGATGGAGTTCGACGATGCACCACCCACCGTCTATACAGAGGCCGTGCTGTCGGGCAATCTGCTGGATGATCCGGCAGTAGTGAAGCAGGTGCGTGCGGATTACGATCTTCTCAGGGCCGCAGCTCTGACACTGGACGCGTCCCTGGCCATGATCGAGGCAGCGGCGGAAGGCTACAGACGATGCGCGGGTACGACCTGACCAACGCATGCTGGCGCAAGAGCAGCTACAGCGGCGGCAACGGCGGCGAGGAGTGCCTCGAAGTGGCCGACGGGGTCCCCGGCGTGGTACCCGTCCGGGACAGCAAGGTAGCCGCCGGTCCGGTGGTCGTCGTGGGGTCGGTGGCCTGGATGGAGTTCGTCAGGGGGATGGTGGGGTAAACCCCAGTAGCCTTTGGGTCGTTGCCCGGATGTGACGGGCCCTCGCACTCCGCGAGGCTCATCTCATGACGCAGCGCACGCGCATCCTCCGTAACGCCGCCATCGTCGGCGTGTCCACCGCCCTCCTGGGCATCACCGCACCCGTCACCGCCGTCGCGAACCCGTCCTCGCCCCTCACCTGGGGTTCCTGCGAGGGCACCACCGTCGACCCCCGTCAGCAGTGCGCCACCCTCCAGGTCCCCATGGACCACTCCGACCCCGGCAGTCCACTGATCGACATCGCCGTCTCGCGCATCCCCGCCGAGAATCCGGACGCCCGGCGCGGAAGCCTGCTGCTCATCGCCGGCGGGCCGGGCGGCTCCAGCCTGAACGACCCGTCGGGGAAGGGGCAGAAGCTGCCCCAGGGCGTCCGCGACACCCACGACCTCATCGGGTTCGCCCCGCGCGGGCTCGCACCGTCCACCCCCGTCTCCTGCGGGCTGGAGCACGGCGACCTCGCCACTTCCAAGCTCCGCCCCTGGCCCGCTCCCGACGGCTCGGTGGACGGGAACATGGCCACCGCCCGCCGCATGGCCGACGCATGCGCACGCAACGGTGGTGAACTGATCAAGCACCTCAGCACCGCCAACGAGGCCCGCGACATCGACCGCGTCCGGGCCGCGCTCGGCGAGCGGAAGATCTCCGCGTGGGGTGTCTCGTACGGGACGTACGTCGGCGCGGTCTACTCGCAGCTCTTCCCCCACCGCACCGACCGCATCGTGCTGGACAGCGTCGACAACCCCGACCCCGACCGCGTCAACCGGGCCTGGCTCGCCGGGCACGAGCAGGGCGTCGAGGACACCTTCCCGCACTTCGCCGCATGGGCCTCGAAGCCCGGCAACCCGGACCGCCTGGCGCGCCGGGCCGCCGACGTACGGCCGATGTTCCTGCGGCTCGCCGCGCGGCTCGACCGTGAGCCGATCCCGTGGCCCGGCGCCAACCCGGAGGAGCTGAACGGCAACGTACTGCGCCAGGCCCTGCTGGACGGCCTCTACCGGCCCAGCCGTTACCCGGCGCTCGCCGAGCTGATCCGGGCCGCCCGGCAGGGCACCGTGCCGCCCGCGCCCCAGGCGCCGCCCGAGGACGTGCTGCAGAACGTCGCGGGCGTCGGCGCCGGGACGTTGTGCAACGACGTGGCGTGGCCCGAGTCCCAGGCGGTGTACGAGAAGGGCGTCGCCGAGAGCCGCGCCGAACACCCGCTCACCGCCGGCATGCCCCGCAACGCGATGCTCTGCGCCTCCTGGCCGTACCCGCCGCGTGAGGCGCCGGTTCGGATCACCGACCACGGCCCGTCCAACGTCCTGCTGGTGCAGAACGAGCGGGACGTCGCCACCCCGCTCACCGGCGCGTTGAAGATGCGGGAGGCGCTCGGGCGCCGCGCGGTCATGGTCACCGTGGACTCCACCGGCCACGACGCCTACCTCGCCAACGGCAACGCGTGCGGCGACCGCGTGGTCTCCCGCTTCCTGGCGACCGGGGTCCGGCCGGGCTCGGACGTCTACTGCCGCTGACCGGTGCCGGGTGTCACCAGGCCCGACTCGTAGGCCACGATGACCAGTTGTGCCCGGTCCCGGGTCCCCAGTTTGCCCATGATGCGGCTGACGTGGGTCTTCGCGGTCAGGGGGCTGAGGCCCAGGGAGTCGGCGATCTCCGTGTTGTTGAGGCCGCGGGCGACGAGGGTGAGGACCTGGCGCTCGCGGTCCGACAGGCAGTCGGGGCCCCCTCCGCCTCCCACCGGGGTGGACGGGCTGCGCAGGAACCGCTCGATCAGGCGGGCCGTGGGGCCGGGTGACAGGAGGGCGTCGCCCGCCGTCACGGTGCGGATGGCGTCGAGGAGGTCGGCGGGCCTGGTGTCCTTCACCAGGAAACCGGAGGCGCCCGCGCGAAGGGCCTCCACGATGTTCTCGTCGGTGTCGTAGGTGGTGAGGACCAGCACCTTCACGCCCGCCAGGTCCTCGTCCGCCGCGATGAGCCGGGTCGCCTCGATGCCGTCCAGGTCGGGCATGCGGATGTCCATGACGACCAGGTCGGCGCGTTCGGTGCGGGCCAGTTCGACGGCCTGGCGGCCGGTGCCCGCCTCACCCACGACCTCCATGTCGGGGGCCGAGGCGACGAGCAGGGCGAACGCGGCCCGTACGAGGTTCTGGTCGTCCGCGAGCAGCACGCGTATGGTCATCCGTCTCTCTCCGGGGTCACGGCCGTCAGGGGCGCGGCGGGGGCCGGGGGTGGCGCGGGTGTCGGCAGTACGGCCGTCACCTCGAAGCCGGCGCCCCCGTCGCGCGGCCCGGCGTCGAGTGTGCCACCCACGCTGCGGGCCCGCTCGCGCATGCCGACCAGGCCGAAGCCGGGGGTCCCGGCGGGATCGGGGCCGGTGCCGTCGTCGGTGACGGACAGGCGCAGGGCGCCCTGCTCGGCGTGCACCTCGACGTGGACCGACGGTTCGGGGCCCGCGTGCCGTACGGCGTTGGTCAGCGCCTCCTGCACGATGCGGTACGCGGCGGCGCCGACCGCGGGCGGTACGTCGCCGGCGCGCAGGGACAGTTCCACGTTCGCTCCGGCCAGGCGCGCGGCCTGTGCCAGGTCGGGCAGGCCGTGCAGGCCGGGCAACGGGCCGCGTGCGTCGGGGGTGTCCTGCGCCCGCAGGACCTCCAGCGTGGTGCGCAGTTCACCGCGCGCGCTCCGGCAGGTCTCGGCGATGTCGTCGAGGGCCTTGGCGACGGCGGCGCGGTCCAGGCGGTCGGGGTCGGCGGTCAGGACGTGGGCGGCGACCGAGGTCTGCACGCCGATGAGGGTGATGCTGTGCGCGAGCAGGTCGTGCAGGTCCCGGGCGACCCGCAGGCGTTCCTCGGCGACGCGGCGCCGGGCCTCCTCCTCGCGGGTGCGTTCGGCACGCTCGGCGCGTTCGACGATGGAGGCGACGTACTGGCGGTAGTAGCGGACGTCGACGCCGGCGAAGAGGATGGCGATCACCCAGCCGGAGATGCGGATCAGTTCGACGGCCCGGTGGGTGTCGACGGTGAGCATGATGCTGACGGACGCCGTGAGGACCGCGGTGCCGGTCAGGATCGTGCGCAGGGGCCGGCCGGTGACGGCCAGCGTGTAGAGGGCGACGTAGGAGGCGGGGCCGGGCGCGGCGTGGTTGTTGTCCATGGCGTGGTACGGCCCGACGAGGGCGAACACCGCCGCGAGCACCAGCAGCGGACGGCGCCGCCGCCACACGATCGGGACGTGCGCGGCGACCAGCAGCGTCCAGCCCGGCGCGTCCGGGCGACGGCCCTCGTCGGTGAACAGCGCCAGGCAGACCGCGCCGACGAGGAGGACCGCGGCGAGCACGGCGTCGTTGCGGTCGCGGTGCGGCGCGGTGAGCGGGTCGCGGTTGATCGCGGCCATGATCCGCTCGCCGAGGCGGGAGGGCCAGGACGACGTCGTCGGAGTGGTTGCCTGCACGCGCCCATCCTCCGCGACGGACGCGCCCCTCCGGGAGGGGAGGGGCGCACTCCGGTCGGTGGACGGCTCAGACACCGACGGTCTCCCGCTCCCCCGCCGGCACCGGCTCCTCGGGGGCCCGGGACAGCCGGCCCGGCCACCACACCCGGCGGCGCAGGGCGACGCTCGCGCTGGTGACGAGGTAGGTGCGGACGAGGAAGGTGTCGAGGAGGACGCCGACGGCGATGACGAAGCCCAGTTCGACGAGTTGCACCATCGGCATGTTGGTGAGCACCGCGAAGGTGGCCGCGAGGACGAGCCCGGCGGAGGCGATGACACCGCCCGTGGTGCGCAGCGCGGTGAGCGCGGCCTGTGTGGGTTCCGCGCCGTCCAGGGACTCCTCGCGCATGCGGTGCATCAGGAAGATGCCGTAGTCGACGCCGAGGGCGACCAGGAAGACGAAGGACAGCAGGCCCAGTCCCGGGTCGGTGCCCTCGAAGCCGAAGACCGGGCCGAAGACCAGGCCGCCGATGCCGAGGGCCGCGCCCCACACGGCGACGACGGCGGCGACCAGGATCAGCGGGGCGACCAGCGAGCGGAGGAGGACGACGAGGATCAGCAGGACCGACAGCAGCACGATCGGGACGACGATGACGGTGTCCCGGGCGTTGGTGTCCTCCAGGTCGATCTGCTGGGCGCTGGGGCCGCCGACGTAGGAGCCGTCGAGCTTGTCGCGCAGCTCCTCGATGGTGGCGGTCTCGGCCGCCGACTGGGGCGGGGCGGAGGCCAGTACGGTCAGTTCGGTCCACCCGTCGCCGCTGCGGCCGGTCACGGCGCTCTCGACGCCGCGGGTGTCGCGGGCCTCGGCGAGGACGGCCTCGGCTCGGTCGGTGGGCGCGATGACGGTGATGGGCTGCGTGCCGCGCTCCGGATAGGCGGCGGCGAGGGTCTCCATGGCGGCGATGGCCTCGGGCTTGGAGGTGAAGGAGTCCTCCTGCTTGAGGGTGCCGGGCAGGTTGAGGGAGCCGAGGGCGAGTGCGCCGAGCAGGAGGGCGCCGCCTACGAGGACGGCGAGGGGGCGGCGTTCGGCGGAGCTGCCCATCGCGTTGAACAGCGACCTGCGGGCCTTGGGCGTGCTGCCGTAGCGGGGTACGAGCGGCCAGAAGACGCGGCGGCCGAGGAGGACCAGGATCGCGGGCAGCAGGGTCAGCATGGCGGCCAGCGCGCACAGCACGCCGACGGTGCCGAGCGGGCCCATGCCCCGGCTGGAGTTGAGGTCGGCGGCGAGCAGGCACAGCAGTCCGGCGGCGACGGTGCCGGAGGAGGCGAGCACGGCGGGGCCGCAGCCGCGCAGGGCGGCGACCATGGCGTCGTAGGGGCGTTCGATGCGGCGCAGTTCCTCGCGGTAGCGGGAGACGAGCAGCAGCGCGTAGTCGGTGCCGACGCCGAAGACGAGGATCGTCATGATGCCGGAGCTCTGGCCGGAGACCGAGGTGCCGAACCACTGGTTGAGGCCGTAGGCAACGCCCATGGAGAGGTAGTCGGCGATCCCGGCGACGGCGAGCGGGACGAGCCACAGGAACGGGCTGCGGTAGATGAGGATCAGCAGGAGGGCGACGACGGCGGCCGTGGTGTAGAGCAGCGGGCCGTCGAGGGAGTTGTAGACCTCGCTCGCGTCGGTGGTGAGGGCGCCCGCGCCGCCGACCTCGACGCTCAGCCCGTCGCCGCCCTCGGCGACGTCCCGTACGGCGTTGACCAGTGCGTCGCGGGCCTCCTCGTCCTGGCCGGGCTCGGTGGAGGCGACCGGGTACATGAGGGTGGTGCCGTCCTCGGACGGGATACCGGCCGGGCGGTCGGTCAGCCGGTGCGCGGAGGCGATCTCGGCGATCTGGTCGGCGGCGGTGGCCTTGTCGGCGGCGGTCAGTCCGGCGTCGCGGTGGTAGACGACGACCATCTCGGTGGCCTCGCCGCCCGGCAGCCGGTCCTGGATCTTCGCCACCTGGGTCGAGTCGGCGCTCGCCGGCAGGTAGTCGACGGCGCGGTCGCGCTGCACGTCCGACAGTTGCGACGCGAACGGCGAGGCGATCGCCAGCACGGCGATCCACAGTCCGAGCACCAGCCAGGGCACGGCCCGGCGCCGCCTCCCGTCCGTGCCCCCGCGTGTCCTTGCTGCCCCCATGTGACGGGCCTCCTCGGTCGGATGTCTGGTTCGGTGTCTCCAGACTTCCGGCCGCGGGGCCGCGAGGCGTCGGGCCCGAGACCGAGTCGGCGGCTACTTCCCGGGGTGGCGTCCGGCCGCCGTTACTCCCCGGGGAGTAACGGGCGGGCGGTCAGGCGCGGTCGACCATCCAGTTGCCGTCCTCCTCGGCGTCGACCCGCACCTCCAGCTCGCGCAGGCCCATGCCCGCGTCCCACAGCTCCCGGAAGCGTTTGAGCCGGTCCCGGACGTAGTCCTGGCGGGCGGTGAGCCGGGTGCGGACGTTGACGTCGCGCAGGTCCTGCTCGATCTCGAAGGACACCCCCTCGTCGTAGAGGATGAAGTCGTTGGTGGTGCCGCGCTGGAGGTGCGGGGGCAGTTCGGGCAGGACGGCCGCGCGTACGTCGATCCGCCGCAGTTCCTGTTCCTCGCACAGGCGCAGCAGCCGGTCGTCGAGTTCGCGGGCGCTCTCCAGGAGGAAGAGCCGGCGCACCGTCACGCCCTGTTCGTCGATCGCCTGCTGCTGGGCGTCGAGATAGCGGCCGGCGGGCTCGCTGTTCCAGAACTCCCGGTCGACGGAGGTGCTGGTGGCGCAGATGGAGTGCTCGGCGGCGCGGGTGAGGGTGAGCATCCAGTCGTGGTTCTCGCCGGGGCACTCGGCGGTCAGGTTGGTGAGGTCCGCCATGTGGCCGACGACCCGCGCCATCTCCAGGTGGACGAAGGTGTGCAGGATCGAGGGTTCCGGGAGCAGGACGTCGGCGAAGCCCTTGGCGAGGTCGGGCACGCTGTCGATGCGGACCGGGTCCATCCGGGGCCGGGCCTCGGCGCCGTGGTCGACCTGGGCGACGTGGGTCTCGACCAGCTGTTTCACGTCCTCGGTGTGCCGGGTCAGGCCGGTCTTCAGCTCGTCGTCGTAGCGGTTCAGGCCCTCCCGGACGGCGGCGGTGTTCTCGGCCAGCGCGCTCTCCACCCGGCGGGTGTGCTCCTCCAGCCGGGCGTGCCCCGGGCGGGGGGTCAGGCCGATCACGTACTGGACGAGCAGCGCGGCGCCGGCGCAGAGCACGGCGGCCGCGAACTGCCGCAGTGTTCCGTCGTCGGGGCTCAGGAGTGCCGTGACGCTCCAGAAGAGGGCGCCGACGACCAGGGCGATCAGCAGCATGCGCGCCCAGGGGGACTCCCCCTTCAGGGCGGCCGGGCCGGGCGGGTGGTTCGTGTCGTCGGGGCGGGGTGACTGTGCCGTGCTCATCTCGCTTCTCCCCCCGTTGGGATACGCGTCGGATCGGGTTCGATCGGGGTGCGGGGATGTGCGTGGGAGGCGTCGGCGCCCGGTCAGGGGACCGGTTCCACCTCCCGGTGGGGTGCGGGAATGGCGTGCAGGGTGAGCTGGTCGCGGATGCGCTGCACCAGGTTCCGCCACTGCCGGGTGAAGCCGGGGCGTTCCTCCAGCGGGTCCCACAGCGGGGCCAGTTCCGGGCTCACCCGGGCGCGGGGCATCCACAGGTGCAGCAGGTGGTCGACGGCCGGGCGCAGGGTCCGGACGACGGCGCCGGTGTCCCGGGCGGCTCCGGTGCCCAGGCGGACGCCGTCGAGCATGCGGACCACGGTGGTGAGCAGCCAGTCGTGCAGGGCGAGGTCCTCGCAGAGGGCGGCGAGACCGGCGGCGGGGGTGTCCTCGGGCACCCGGAGGCGGACGGTGCGCAGTTCGTCCTCGGCGAGGGTGAAGCGTTCGAGGCGGGGTCCCTCGCCCGGCGCCGCGGGCAGCGCGGCCCAGCGCAGCCGGGTGGGGCGGGAGCGGAAGGGCGGGCACTGGTCGAGCAGGGGGTGGCGCAGGAGCCGGTTGAGCAGGCCCTCGGCGATCAGTCCGGCGTCGAGGTCGCCGGTGCGTCCGCCGCCGAGGACGCCCTGGGCGACCGCCTCGTGCGGCAGCTTCCCGAGCGGCTCGACCACGCCGGGGCGTACGAGGTACTCGCCCCACGGCCGGCGCTGGTCGGGGCCGGTGGCGGGCAGGTGGAAGCGGGCGGAGGTCTGAAGGACGCGGCCCTCGGTGAGCGCGGCCCGTGCGGCGACGGTGCCGACCGCGCGGACGCGGGCGCCGTTGGCGCTGGGCAGCGGGCAGTCGACGCCGGTCAGGGTGTCGGGGGAACGCGCGTAGAGACCGGGGCGTTCGGATGTCAGGACCCGTTCGTCGGCGCGCAGGGCCAGGAGTTGGGCGGCGGCCCGGATGTCGAGGGCCTGCCCGGCGGGCAGCAGGCAGGTGCGGATCTCACCGCAGGCGAGTACGGCGCGCGGTGTGCGTGTGCTCTCGCGCGGCGCCATGTCAGAGCCCCGCGTAGTAGACGTAGGAGACGCGGTCGGCGACCGAGTCGGGGACGGACGTGCGTTCGCGGCCGGAGCGTTCGGCGACCTGCTCCAGGGCGCCGGGGTCGACCTCGATCTGGTCGAGGATCACGCGGACGGCGTGTTCGACGGGGAGGAAGCGGGTGGGCAGGACCGAGCAGGTCCGGTAGGCGGCGAACGGGTCGGCGCGGTCGTTGAGCCGAAGCAGCGAGGGCAGTTCGTCCCAGTCGTCGGGGAAGCCGGCGGCGGTGTGCGGTTGCGGTACGAGGACGGCCTCGCCCTCGTTGCGCAGCAGGCCGAGGCGGGCGAGCTGCCAGACGGCGGCCAGGAAGGGGCAGGACCAGGTGCGGTGCCCGTCGGCGTCGTCGCTCCACAGTTCGACGTCGAGGAAGACGGAGTGGCGGCGGGCGGCGGTCTCCTTGGGCGGCTGCCACTCGACGGCCGGTTTCATGGCCTGCGGGGCGCGGGCGACGGGGCTGCGCTCGCCGTTGGCCAGCCAGCCGGTCTGCGCGGCGGGCGGGCGCAGGCCGTAGCTGCCGGGCGGCGGTGACTCGACGATGCGCCCGGCCACCGCCTCGGCGACGGGCACCTTGCCGGTGACGGCGCAGCCGGACTCGCGGGCCAGGTAGTCGACGCTCAGCCCGGCCCGCTCGGCCTCCGCGAGGAGCATGGGGACGACCTCGGCGGGGGTGGAGAAGCGGGTGAAGTAGTCGTCGATGAGGAAGCAGGTGCTGATCCGGGCGCGTTTGCCGCCGACGCGGGCGGTGGCGGCGGCGCGGGCCGCCTCCGCCCAGGGGCGTACTTCGGCGAAGTGGCTGCGCAGGCGCTGCGGCCCGGCCTCGAAGTCCTCCATGTAGAGGTGCCCCAGCTCCAGGGAGAGGTGGGCCAGCGGCACCGACCGGTTGCGCGGCTCGGCGGCGGTCTCGCGGAAGACTGCGTCCGTCACGGCCGCCCCCAGTGCGCGTCGTCCGTCAGGCGCCGGGCGATCTCCTCCAGCGCCTCCAGGGTCTCCTTGTTGGCGATCTGGGTGGCGAGGACGTCCTCCTCGGTGATCAGCTGCTCGCGCCACTGGAGTATGGGCTCCAGCGGCACGATGCCGAGGACCACGCTGTCGCCGATGGCGTGTTCGGCCGCGAGCCGGCGCAGCGCCTCGTCGCAGGCCTGCATCCAGGCGGCCTGGGCGGGTGAGCCCTGGGCCCACAGCGGCGACTCGGGGTCGGGTACGGCGGCCCGCACGAAGCGGATCGCGGCCTCCAGCGCCTCCTTGTCGTGGCCGCGTTCGACGCCGCCGCCGATGATGCCGTGGGCGGCGTGGACGAGCCCGGAGGCGGCGATGACGTGCTGCCGGGTCCATCGGTGGAAGACGAGCCAGCGGAAGGGGACGTTGCGCATCCGGGGGTGGGCGGTGGCCGCGAGGACCATGTCGACGGCGTAGCTGCGGCCGGCGCTGAGGTCGACGACGGTGACGTCGAACTCTCCGTTGAGCCGCAGCAGCAGGTCGATGCAGCGCTGGAGGGATTCCTCGCCGATGGCGAACTCGCCGCCGCCCGCGTCGCCGGGGAACAGGACGAGGCGGCCGGACTGGTTGGGGCGGGCGCGCAGCAGGGGGTGTTCGGTCTGCCGCCAGACGTCGATCCGGGCGGGCTCGGCGACCTCGCCCTCCAGGTAGGAGTGCAGGCCGCGTTCCTCGGTGCCGCGCATCGCGCCGGGCACGTCGAAGACGGCGGCGGCGGTGGGCGAGCCGAAGTCGAAGTCCACGTAGGCCACGTGGTCGCCGGCGAGGGCGCGCTGGTACGCCAGGTTGGCGCTGGTCACCGAGCGCCCGGTGCCTCCTTTGTCGGAGGCGGCGAAGACGAGCACGCTCACACCTCCTGTGCGGCGGCGCCCCTGGCCTGGGCCAGGGTGTCGAGTTCCCGCAGGACGGGCAGGGCCAGGGCGAAGGCGGTGGCGGGCCGGTCGTCGACCAGGCTGCGGGCGTGGTCGAGACGGTTCTCGATGCTGCGCATGGCCCGGGCTCTGCTGCCGTCGGCGGCGACGGACGCCTCCAGCTGCTCCTTGCCGAACAGGTGGGTGGCCTCGCTGAGCAGTTCGCGGGCCAGCTCGGCCAGTTCGGGGCTGCGGATGGGCTGCTGCTCGTAGAGGTTGCGGGCGGCGACGAGGCATTCGGTGACGCGCTCGGTGATGCTCCACGACATGCGCAGCTCGGCGTGGTGCGCCTCGGGGTAGACGGCCTGGACGTTGTCCCAGAGGCCGGCGCCGTCCTCGTCGTCGATCCGCCGGTTCCACAGGTGCTCGAAGGCCTGCTCGGCGAGGCGCAGCAGCCGGTCCTGCGCGCCGATGTTCCGGGAGAGTTCGGCGAGCTGGATGATCCGCTTGAGGAGCTGGGCGGAGAAGTCGGTCATCCGCCACAGCAGCAGCCCGCCGCTGCGCTCACTGCCGGCGAGCGGCATGGTGACGCCGGGATTGTGCAGGGCGATGGTGGGGTCGTTCCTGGTCATCCGGCTGGTGACTCTGCCTCGGTCGGCGAGGCGTTCCATGACGGCGACGGTGCGGGTGAGGTCGTCGTCGGTGGCCTTCCGGCGGACCAGGTCGTGGACGAGGATGGCGGCGACGGTGAGGGAGAAGTACTCGGACTCCAGGCGCAGGCCGGTGGTCTGCCAGGGCAGGTCCTCCAGGGGCCAGCGTTCGGTGCCGAAGCGGGCGATCGCCGACCAGTACTGCTGGCTGAGTTCCCAGCGCAGGCGCAGTGCCTCGGCGAGCTTCTGCTGGTCGGCGTCGAGCAGCCCGAGGGTGAGGGTGCGGTCGGAGAACAGGTCCTGGATGCCGTCGAGGGCGACGACAGTGAAGTACACGTAGGGCAGGCGGTCGGCGATCCCGGCGGGCTGGCCGCGGACCGGGATGTCCAGGTCGGTGATCTCGGGGGCGTCCTGCACGATGCCCCAGGCCCAGCCGCACTCGAAGAGCTGGCTCTCGTCGCGGATGCCCTCGTCGACCTCGATGCCGCGGGAGAGGCTCTCGATGATGGTGGCGCGCAGGGGGCGTAACCGGCGGGAGAACTGCTGGAGGACGGCCCGGTCGGACTGTCTGCCCTGTCCGACGACCTGGATCAGTCTCTTGCCCTGTTCGGACTCGGCGTCGAAGACGTTGACGGTGAAGGAGCGCAGCAGGCTGACCATGGCGGCGGTCAGCCGGGCGTTGGTGGCCTCGCGCAGCTCGGCGATCGACCGGTGCACCTCGGGGCGGGTGGTGGTGGTCTCGTAGACCTTGAGGAAGCCGAGGGTGGCGAGGCAGAGCGTGACGGACATGGAGTAGGAGTCGACCACGCCCAGCTGGCCCTGCTCGTGCGTGATCCGGCCGTCGGGTTCGGCGGGACGGAAGTAGTGCCCGCCGGCGAAGGTGGGGCTGTCGTCCGTGCCGGTGTGGGTGCGCATGAACTGGGTCAGAGCGGTGATCAGGTTGGGCGGGATCTCCAGGCGGCTGCCGAGCCGGTCCAGGGCGCGCAGGACGTCACGTTCGGTGGTGTCCGGCTGGTCGAGTCGGAAGGCCGGGACCTCGGTCGCCGGATACAGCAGGCACAGCAGGCGCTCGGCGTCCGCGACGCTGCTCAGCCCGTCGGTGTCCCCCCGGACGAGCTTCCCGTCGTCGAACGAGTGGCGGGCCATGGCCTGCCAGATGTCCAGCAGATGCTGGCGTGGCTTGATCTGCATCCCCGCACCCCTCGTACAGATCCGCTTGCCCTGTGTTACAGCATGGTCCCCGTTCCTACGGGGCGGCAACCACCGCGTTGCGCCGCCCCAGGGCGAGGATCATTCCCTCGTGTCCCGGCCGCACCATGTGGTGCAGATCGTGGATCTCCAGCTCTCCCGTGAACGGCTCCAGGCCCTCCCTGACCTGGTCCTCGTTCACCCGGTAGGCCGGGTAGTCGTGGTCGCCGACGCGGTAGCCGACCGATTCCTTCATGAAGGCGGTGGCGAACGGCGCGCCCTCGCTCAGCGCGTTCATGAAGCAGCGCACGCCCCGGTGGAACTCGTCGGGGCACTCGGACATCGAGTCGGCGACGAAGAACATCGTCCCGAGGTCCCAGCGGCGGCTTCCGTTCTCCAGGTCGAACAGGTTGCCGCGCTCCACCCTGACGATCTCGCCGAACCGGCTCCTGGGCTCGACGGCGGCGTAGGCAGGTGCGTCGCGGAGTTCGTTCCAGAACGCGTCCCAGGCCGTGTCGTACCCGCCGGAGGAGACCTGCCGCTCCAGGTACTCGACGTTCGGGTGCGCGTACTCCAGCAGCAGCACCTTCTCGCACCAGGGGAGCATGGAGAGCGCGGGATAGAGATTGGCGCCGGCTCCGACGTCGATGCCCCGGGCGGTGCCGGGGGCGGCTCCGGTGAAGCAGCGGCCGAACCAGTCGCGCATCAACCGGACGATCAGCAGGTCGACTTCGAGCGGCGTCCGGTAGTTGTTGTCGACGTACACCTCTGGATCGAACTTCGACCACGGTGCGTCGGCGTTGCGATCCATAGTCACCCTGCCGCGTTCCTTCGATTCCGGACAAGCCCCAGTGCCGTGCACGGTAGGCCACCAGGACACGTCGAGACAGCCGGAAACACGCCAGCCCTCATCCGCCGGGCGCACGTCAGGCGCACTGTCGCACGCCCTAACTCGCCCTTGCACGGGGGAAGTTGGACGCTCACTCTAGCCAGAAGGAGTCACCGGCCGCCACACGAAGGCCGGTACTCCTGACGAATGAACAGCGCATCCGTCGAGTTGACCTCGCGCGTCCCGACTGGGGGGTTGCATGACCGCCGAACCGCTGGAACGTTCCCTCGACCACCGCGACCAGCTCACGCAGCTCACCCCTCATCCCGACGAACCACTGGTCCTGCGGACGGCCCGGGAATCCGACCTGCCCGAACTGCGGCGGCTCGACGAGGAGGTCTTCCAGGAGGTCGCCTATCCGGGCTTCCTGCTGCGCCAGCTCTTCGACATGTACGAGGAGCACTTCCTGGTGCTGGACGACGGCACGGGCCGGCTGCGCGGCTACGTGCTGGCGGCCACGAGGGCGCTGGGCGCGGACAGCTGGATACTCGGCCTGTGCGTGACGCAGGACCGCCGGCGTCACGGGCTGGGGCGGGAGCTGATGACGGAGGTGCTGGACCGGCTGCGCCGGGACGGCATACGGGTGGTGCGCCTGACCGTGGAGCCCGCCAACCTCGCGGCCATATTCCTCTACCGCGACCTCGGGTTCCGCCCGGAGGAGCCCGACGGCGGGCTGCGCCCGGACTACTTCGGCCCGGGCATGCACCGGCAGATCATGCGGCTGGACCTGGGCCACTAGGCGGGCGGCCGGGCCGGGAGAGCGGCCGGGCGGGGAGAGCGGCCCGCGGCTAGGAGGGCGTGCCCGCCGACTCCAGAAGGCGGGTCACGTCGTCGGAGCAGATGGTCAGGGCCGCGCCGACCGTAGCCAGGGCGTCGCGTTCGGCGGGGGTGTAGGGGCCGTCGGCGAGGGCGATGCGGGCGCCCTGGAGCAGGATGGATTCGCGGCCGACGGCGGCGAGGTGCGGGGCCAGCGGGTCCAGCGCCTCGTGCAGCTCTATGGCCAGACCGGGCACGCAGGGCTCACCGTGGACCCGGCCGGTGTCCGCCTCCAGCGCCTCCACCAGCGCGCACAGCTGGTCCTCGGTGCAGTCCTCGAACCCGGCCGCGCGCACCGCGACGGCCGCCGTCTCCAGTGCCGTGCGGGAGGAGGCGCCGCCCGCGGCGAGGACCGCGAGGGCGACGGTGTGGACGGCGTCGCGGAGCATGGCGGAGAAGCGGGTCGTGGTGGGGTGGTCGAGGACGTCGGTGCCGTAGTGGCGGCGGCAGGCGGCGCACTCGACGGTGGGCGCGGACTCGCCGCGCGGCAGCACGGGGACGCCGAGCAGCGTGAAGCGGCGGCGGCCGGTCAGGCGCTGGTAGTTGCGGTCGCCCCCGCAGCCGGGGCAGAAGAACTCGCCGTCGCCGACGGGTGTCCACGCGGTGCGGGTGCCCAGGATGTGTGGCAGCCGGGCAGCTCGGCCGTTTCGTCCCCGTCCAGGCAGCACGTCGCACCTCCGTAACCGCGTGACAGCATCGTCGCGCTGGCGTGATGTTAGCCACATCACCGACGTGGAGTCAGTACCCAGGAAGAGACCTTTCCGTGACCTGCGCGCGGAGATGGCCGGTATACGACGGGGCCCCGCCCGCCGTTTTCCGGCGAGCGGGGCCTCGAACCACTGATTCGGCTGGTCAGCGCGTAGCGCGGTTGACGGCGGAGACGACCGCCTTCAGCGAGGCGCGCGTGGTGTTCGCGTCGATTCCGATGCCCCACAGCACCTTGTCGCCGATGGCGCACTCGATGTAGGAGGCGGCCTGCGCGGAGGCGCCCTCGCTCATCGTGTGCTCCTGGTAGTCCAGCAGCCGTACGTCGATGCCGACGCCCTGCAGCGCGTGGAAGAACGCCGAGATCGGGCCGTTGCCGGTGCCGACCAGGGTGGTCTCCGTGCCGTCGACCGTGGCCTCGACGGTGAGGGTGTCGACGCCGTCGCGGTCGGTCGTGGTCTGGCCGTTGGCCACCTGGATGCGGCCCCAGGGGTTGTCCGGGTTGGGCAGGTACTCGTCCTGGAAGACGTCCCAGATGGCGGCGGGGGTGATTTCGCCGCCCTCGGCGTCCGTCTTGGCCTGGATGATCTTCGAGAACTCGATCTGCATCCGGCGCGGCAGGTCCAGCTTGTGGTCGTTCTTCAGGACGTAGGCGATGCCGCCCTTGCCGGACTGCGAGTTGACGCGGATGACCGCCTCGTAGGAGCGGCCGACGTCCTTCGGGTCGATCGGCAGGTACGGGACGGCCCACTCGATGTCGTCGACGGTGACGCCCTTGGCCTTCGCGTCGGCCTCCATGGCGTCGAAGCCCTTCTTGATGGCGTCCTGGTGGGAGCCGGAGAAGGACGTGTAGACCAGGTCGCCCACGTACGGGTGGCGCGGGTGGACCTCCATCTGGTTGCAGTACTCCCACGTGCGACGGATCTCGTCGATGTCGGAGAAGTCGATCTGCGGGTCGACGCCCTGGGAGAACAGGTTCATGCCCAGGGTGACCAGGTCGACGTTGCCGGTGCGCTCGCCCTGCCCGAACAGGCAGCCCTCGACGCGGTCGGCGCCGGCCATGACGGCCAGTTCGGCCGCCGCGACCGCCGTGCCGCGGTCGTTGTGCGGGTGGACGGACAGGCAGACGTACTCGCGGCGGGACAGGTTGCGGCCCATCCACTCGAAGCGGTCCGCGTGGGTGGAGGGGGTGGAACGCTCCACGGTGGCGGGCAGGTTGAGGATGATCTCGCGGCCGGGACCGGGCTGGTAGGTGTCCATCACCGCCTCGCAGACCTCCAGGGCGAAGTCCAGCTCGGTGTCGGTGAAGATCTCGGGGCTGTACTGGTAGCCGAACTCCGTCTCGGGGCCCAGCAGTTTCTCGGCGTACTCCATGACCAGCCGGGTGCCGTCGACCGCGATCTGCTTGATGTCGTCGCGCGAGGCGCGGAAGACGACCCGGCGGAAGACGGGGGCGGTGGCGTTGTACAGGTGGACGGTGGCCCGCTTGGCGCCCTTCAGGGACTCCACCGTGCGCTCGATCAGGTCCTCGCGGGCCTGGGTCAGTACGGAGATGGTGACGTCGTCCGGGATGGCGCCGGGCTCCTCGATGATGGAGCGCACGAAGTCGTAGTCGGTCTGGCCGGAGGCGGGGAAGCCGACCTCGATCTCCTTGTAGCCCATCTTGACCAGCAGGTCGAACATCGCGCGCTTGCGGGCGGGCGACATGGGGTCGATCAGCGCCTGGTTGCCGTCGCGCAGGTCGGTGGAGAGCCAGCGGGGGGCGGTGGTGATGCGCTGGTTCGGCCAGGTGCGGTCGGCGATGTCGACCTGCTCGTAGCCTCGGTACTTGCCGGTCGGCATGGGGCTGGGCTGCTGGCGGTTGGCCATGGTGGCGTGGGCTCCTCGTGATGTCCGCGGTGTCCGCGTGTCCGGAAGGACGGCCGACGCGCACCACTCAGCACCGCGGGGAGGGAGTCGGCCTATTGCAGGCCCTCGCCGCGGCAGCTAAGGAGAAGCAGCCCGAATCGCATGATGCCCAGCACCTTAGCCGAGTCACGCCGGTCACGCGGGTGTGTATCAGTATGCGGGACCGTGGGGATAACCGGGACAAAAAGTGCCGTATACCACTCACCGTCGGTCGCGGGGCCGTCTTGGCGCCGGTTTTCACCAATCGTGGTTGCGGGGGGTGACAGTGACGTCACGCAGTGCGAGGGTGCCGGACATGACGACATACGGGGGCTTCCAGCCCGTCTTCTGCACCATCGTGCCGCCCCACGTCCTCGACAGGCTCGCCCAGCACGAGGACCCCGTGCTCGCCGGCCCCGCCCGCCGGACCCTCCAGCGCGACGCCTTCGAGCGCACCCACCGGCAGCTCACCACGGTCATCGGCGCCCCCTCCGTCGCCCCGCGCGCCGGCGCCGGGCCCGAGAAGCCGCAGCGCACGATCTTCGACGCCCGGCACGGCACCGACCTGCCGGGCAAGAAGGTGCGCGGCGAGGGCGAGGAGCCCGGCAAGGACGCCACCGTGAACCGGGCCTACGCGGGTCTCGGCGCCACCTTCGAGCACTTCCTGAAGGTGTACGGGCGCGACTCCATCGACGGCGCCGGACTGCCGCTGGACGCGACCGTCCACTACGACCGGGAGTACAACAACGCCTTCTGGAACGGCGAGCAGATGGTCTTCGGCGACGGGGACGGGGAGATCTTCCTCGACTTCACCATCCCCCTCGACGTCATCGGCCACGAGCTGACCCACGGCGTCACCCAGCACACCGCCAACCTGACCTACTACGGCCAGCCGGGCGCCCTCAACGAGTCGGTGTCCGACGTCTTCGGCGCCCTCATCAAGCAGTACTCGCTCGGCCAGACCGCCGCCGAGGCCGACTGGCTGATCGGCGCCGGCCTGCTCGCCCCGCGCGTGACGGGAGTGGCGCTGCGCTCCATGAAGGCACCGGGCACGGCGTACGACGACGACGTGCTGGGCAAGGACCCGCAGCCCGCGACGATGGACGACTTCGTGCGCACCGGCCGCGACAACGGCGGCGTCCACATCAACTCCGGCATCCCCAACCACGCCTTCTACCTCGTCGCCACCACGCTCGGCGGGCACGCCTGGGAGCGGGCGGGACTGGTCTGGTACGACGTGCTGACCGGCGGCGAGCTGGCCCAGGACGCGCTGTTCACGGACTTCGCGACGCTCACGGTGAAGGCGGCCCGGGAGCGGTACGGGGACGCTGAGGAGCTGGAGGCGGTGCGCAAGGCGTGGGAGCGGGTCGGGGTGCGGACGCTGTAGTTCCGTACTAGACACGGGTCCATGCGGATTCAGGTGAGGCGCACAGGAGGCTTCGCGGGCATCGAGCGCCACGCGGAGGTCGAGACCACCGGACGCCCCGACGCGGCCGAGTGGCACGCCCTGGCCGAGCGGGCGGTCGCCGACGGGCGGGGCACGCCGCCCATCGGGGTGCCGGACGGGTTCAGCTACCAGATCACCGTGGACGGCACGACGGTGTACGCCGCCGATCCACGGCTGACGGAGGAGCAGCGCAGGCTGATCTCGCGGGTGCTGAAGGAGGGTGCGTGACGCCGGTGCCGTGCACGGGCGTTGACTTCCCTCACCGGCGGTACGGATGATCCGCGCATGGCGACCGAGACGGACACGGGGGCGATGCCGCGGTTCCCGGACGGCTTCCTGTGGGGCGTGTCGACCTCGGCCCACCAGATCGAGGGCGCGGCCGAGCTGCGCGGGCCGTCCGTGTGGGACGTCTTCACCGCCACGCCGGGACGGGTGAAGGACGGCTCGACGGCGGCGGTGGCCTGCGACCACTACCACCGCTACCGCGAGGACGTGGCGCTGCTGGCGGGTCTGGGCGTGGACGCCTACCGCTTCTCGGTCTCCTGGCCGCGGGTGGACTCCCCCGGCGGCCTCGGCTTCTACGACCGCCTGGTCGACGAGGTGTGCGCGGCGGGCGTGCGGCCGGTGCCGACGCTCTTCCACTGGGACCTGCCGGCCGGGCTGGACTGGCGGCAGCGGGACACGGCGTCGCGGTTCGCGGAGTACGCGTCCCGGGTCGCGGACCGGCTCGGCGACCGCGTCGGCAAGTGGATCACCCTGAACGAGCCCGCCGAGCACACGCTGCTCGGCCATGCGCTCGGCGTGCACGCGCCGGGCGAGCGGCTGCTGTTCGACGCCCTCCCGGTGGCCCACCACCAGCTCCTCGCGCACGGCCTGGCGGTACGCGCCCTGCGCGCGTCCGGCGCCGCGGACATCGGGATCGCCAACTCGCACGGTCCCACCTGGCCGGCCTCCGAGGCGGCGGCCGACCGGGAGGCGGCGGAGTTCCACGACGTCCTGCTGAACCGGATGTTCGCCGACCCGGTGCTGACCGGGCGGTACCCGGAGGGCATCGGGGAGCTGATGCCGGGGGACGTGCACGCCGACCTGGAGGTCATCGCCGAGCCACTGGACTGGTACGGCGTGAACTACTACGCGCCGACGCGGGTGGGCGCCCCGCGGGGTGCGGAGATCGAGTTCGGTGGCGTGACCCTGCCCGCGGAGCTGCCGTTCTCGGTGGTCGCCGTCGAGGGCCGACCGCTGACGGACTTCGGCTGGCCCGTCGTACCCGAGGGGCTGACGGAGCTGCTGACCGGCTTCCGCGACCGCTACGGCGACCGGCTCCCACCGGTCGTGATCACCGAGAACGGCTGCTCCTACGCGGGCCTCGACGACCGGGACCGCATCGCCTACCTCGACGGGCACGTGCGCGCCCTGCACCGGGCGCTGGAGGCCGGGGTGGACGTGCGCGGCTACTTCGTGTGGTCGCTGCTGGACAACTTCGAGTGGGCCGAGGGGTACGCGCGCCGGTTCGGACTGGTCCACGTGGACTTCGCGACGCTGGAGCGCACTCCCAAGGCGTCGTACGGCTGGTACCGGGACCTGGTCCGCGCCCAGCGGGGAACACCGGTCCGATAAAAGGTCTCGGTGCTGTCGGCGGGGAGTCGTACGCTGGAGACAGCAGACACACCCGTCACGCGGCGCACGCCGCAGAGGAGGACGAGCAGGCCTCGAGCGCCGGCCCATGACTCAGACACCCTCAGCTCACACCCCCGCGCAGGGGCAGGCCAGAGCACAGATCACCGTCCCCGCCCAGCACCCCATGGTGACGGTGCTGGGATCAGGCGACTCCCTTCTGCGCGTGATCGAGACGGCCTTCCCGGCGGCCGACATCCACGTCCGGGGAAACGAGATCAGCGCGGTCGGCGACACCCATGACGTCGCTCTGATCCAGCGCGTGTTCGACGAGATGATGCTGGTGCTCCGCACCGGGCAGCCGATGACGGAGGACGCAGTGGAACGCTCGATCGCCATGCTCAAGGCGAGCGAGAACGGGGAGAGCGACGGCCAGGAGACCCCGGCCCAGGTGCTCACGCAGAACATCCTGTCCTCGCGCGGCCGCACGATCCGTCCCAAGACGCTGAACCAGAAGCGGTACGTCGACGCGATCGACAAGCACACGATCGTCTTCGGCATCGGTCCCGCGGGCACCGGCAAGACCTACCTGGCGATGGCCAAGGCGGTGCAGGCCCTGCAGTCCAAGCAGGTCAACCGCATCATCCTGACCCGCCCGGCGGTCGAGGCCGGCGAGCGGCTCGGCTTCCTGCCGGGCACACTCTACGAGAAGATCGACCCGTACCTGCGCCCGCTGTACGACGCGCTGCACGACATGCTCGACCCGGACTCGATCCCGCGGCTGATGGCGGCCGGGACGATCGAGGTCGCGCCGCTGGCGTACATGCGCGGCCGGACGCTGAACGACGCCTTCATCATCCTGGACGAGGCCCAGAACACCAGCCCCGAGCAGATGAAGATGTTCCTCACCCGCCTCGGTTTCGACTCGAAGATCGTGATCACCGGTGACGTGACGCAGGTCGACCTGCCCGGCGGCACGAAGTCGGGTCTGCGGCAGGTGCAGGAGATCCTCGAGGGTGTCGAGGACGTCCACTTCTCCCGGCTGTCGTCGCAGGACGTCGTCCGGCACAGGCTGGTGGGCCGTATCGTCGACGCCTACGAGCAGTACGACAGCAGGAACGGCACCGAGAACGGCGGCCACAACGGCGGCCGGACACCCAGAAGCGGTGCCAAGGCCAAGGGGAAGTAGACCAGCACCACCATGTCGATCGACGTCAACAACGAGTCCGGAACCGAGGTCGACGAGCAGGCGATCCTCGACATCGCCCGCTACGCGCTCGCGCGGATGCGCATCCACCCGCTCTCCGAGCTCTCGGTGATCGTCGTGGACGCCGACGCCATGGAGCAGCTCCACATCCAGTGGATGGACCTGCCCGGCCCTACGGATGTCATGTCCTTCCCGATGGACGAGCTGCGTCCGCCGGGCAAGGACGAGGACGAGGCGCCGCAGGGGCTGCTCGGCGACATCGTGCTCTGCCCGGAGGTCGCCGCCAAGCAGGGCGCCGAGGCGCCGACGCAGCACTCCATGGACGAGGAGCTCCAGCTCCTGACCGTCCACGGGGTGCTGCACCTGCTCGGCTACGACCACGAGGAGCCGGACGAGAAGGCCGAGATGTTCTCGTTGCAGGCCGCCATCGTGGACGGCTGGCGTGCGGAGAAGGGCTTGACCGGCCCGTCCCCGGCCCCGACCGTCTCATGAGCCTCCCCCTGGTCGCCGGTGCGGTCGCCCTGGTGGTGATCGCCTGGCTCGCGGCGTGCGCGGAGGCGGGGCTCGCCCGGGTCTCCAGCTTCCGCGCCGAGGAGGCCGTGCGGTCCGGGCGGCGCGGCAGCGCGAAGCTCGCCAAGGTCGCCGCCGACCCGACGCGCTATCTCAACGTGGCGCTGCTGGTCCGCGTCGCCTGCGAGATGGCCGCCGCCGCGCTGGTCGCCTACGCCTGCCTCCAGGAGTTCGCCAACACCACCGAGGCCCTGCTGATCGCCATCGCGGTGATGGTGCTCGTCTCGTACGTCGCCGTCGGGGTGTCCCCGCGCACCATCGGCCGGCAGCACCCGATGAACACGGCCACGGCGGCGGCGTACGTGCTGGTGCCGCTGGACCGGATCATGGGTCCGATCCCGTCGCTGCTGATCCTCATCGGCAACGCGCTCACGCCCGGCAAGGGCTTCCGCCGCGGCCCCTTCGCCTCCGAGGCGGAGCTGCGGGCACTGGTGGACTACGCCGAGAAGGAGTCCCTGATCGAGGCCGAGGAGCGCCGCATGGTGCACTCGGTGTTCGAGCTCGGTGACACGCTGGTGCGCGAGGTCATGGTCCCGCGGACCGACCTCGTCGTCATCGAGCGCTACAAGACCATCCGCCAGGCGCTCACCCTGGCCCTGCGCTCCGGTTTCTCGCGGATACCGGTCACCGGGGACAGCGAGGACGACGTCGTCGGCATCGTGTACCTGAAGGACCTGGTCCGCCGGACGCACATCAGCCGGGAGGCGGAGAGCGACCTGGTCTCCACGGCGATGCGTCCCGCGTCCTTCGTGCCCGACACCAAGAACGCCGGTGACCTGCTGCGCGAGATGCAGAAGGAACGCAACCACGTCGCCGTCGTCATCGACGAGTACGGCGGCACGGCCGGCATCGTCACCATCGAGGACATCCTGGAGGAGATCGTCGGCGAGATCACCGACGAGTACGACCGGGAGCTGCCGCCGGTCGAGGAGCTGGGCGAGGGCCGCTTCCGGGTCACCGCCCGCCTCGACATCGGCGACGTGGGCGAGCTGTACGGCCTGGAGGAGTTCGACGACGAGGACGTGGAGACGGTGGGCGGGCTGCTCGCCAAGGCGCTGGGCCGGGTGCCGATCGCCGGCGCCTCCTCGATCGTGGAGCTGCCCGACGGGCGTGAGCTGCGCCTGACGGCGGAGGCCGCGGCGGGCCGCCGGAACAAGATCGTGACGGTGCTGGTGGAGCCGGTCAACGCGGCGCGGCCCGCCGAGGAGGCCGCGTCCGAATGACCCCCGGGGAGCTGCGCGACTTCTGCCTGTCCTTCAACGCCGCCGTGGAGGACTTCCCCTTCGGCCCGGAGATCTCGGTCTTCAAGGTGCTGGGGAAGATGTTCGCGCTGTCCTTCCTGGACGGGGACCCGCTCACGGTCAACCTGAAGTGCGACCCGGACGACGCGATCCGGCTGCGCGGTGACCACCCGAAGCTGATCCTCCCGGGCTGGCACATGAACAAGCGGCACTGGAACACCGTGACCGTGGACGGCGGTCTCCCGGACCGTCTCGTCCGGGAGCTGGTCGAGGACTCGTACGACCTGGTGGTCGCGGGACTGCCCCGCGCGGACCGGCTCCGCCTCGACCGTCCCTGATCTCCGGGCGGCCGGCGTGGCTACGTATGCTCGCCTCATGACCGAGACTCCCGACCTCGACCCCGAGGACCGCAAGATCGTCACCCTGGCCCGCTCCGCCCGGGCCCGCAACGGCGTCCCCGAGGGAGCCGCCGTACGCGACGAGACCGGCCGCACGTACGTCGCCGGCACGGTCGCCCTGGACTCCCTGAAGCTCAGCGCCCTGCGCACGGCGGTGGCGATGGCGGTGGCGTCCGGCGCGAAGTCGCTGGAGGCGGCGGCGGTGGTGACGGAGGCGGAGTCCGCGTCGGAGGAGGACCGGGCGGCGGTGCGGGACCTGGGCGGTCCCGGAACGCCGGTCCTGGTGGCCGGGCCGGACGGCGCGGTACGGGGGACGGTGAGCGCGGGCTGAGGCTCACCGCCCCCGTGGCGGGGCCCCGCTAGGACGCCTGGGAACGCCGCTGCTCCAGGAACCGGAGCATGCGTTCCAGAGCGTTCTCGAATTCCCCGGCGCCCATCAGGCACGTCTCGAACTGGCCGTACAGGTCTGCGATCTCCACGTGGTCGGCATCGATCCGTTTCACGGCCGCGGCGGACGTACCGAGGGTGTATCCGAACCCGAGATCCCGTGTCATCCTCCGCCACTCCCGGAGAAAGTCCTCCACACTCGCCGCACGAGTGCCGAACGATGACGAGCCCGTCCTGGTCGACGGCGAACGACCACACATCAGACGACATCAGGGCGCTACCTCCCCACGGGGAAGAAGGTCGAGGGTGTGTACGTCCCGTTCGCGTTGGCCACCTTCGCCAGTGTTCCACCATCCGGGAGACGCGCGCCGACCGTGCCGCTCACGGTGGCCGAGCCGTCCGCGTTCGTCGTCAGGTCTCCGTTGATGTAGCGGTTGTCGGGGATGCCGCCTGTCTGATCGGGGTGGAGGTGCCAGCCGGCGAACCGGTTGTCGTCGGTGATGACGCCGTTCAGCACGTGCTCCCGCGCCTCCGCGCTGATAGCGCAGTTGTGGACGAGGACCGAGGTGTCGCCCGCCACCACGAAGTACGTGTGGGCGTTGCCGACCGTCAGGTTGTGGACCGTCGCCCCGGGGCTCGACCAGCGCTGTACCGCGGTGATCTGGACGTGCGTGCCCGCGCTGGTCCGGAGCCACTGGCCGGGGCCGAGGTCGGTGGCGTCGAGCCACTTGCCCAGTTCGGGGACCCAGAAGGGGTGGCCTCCCCGACGTCAGCGGCGACGGCATCCCCGACATCTGGGCCCGCTACGGAAGCGACGGCCAGATGCGGATCTACCACCCGTCCAGGACGAACACCAACGCCGCCGTGAAGAACGTCCTGTCGACGGACTGGAGCAAGGTGAAGGCCCTCGGCTGACGTCCCTGCCCCGGTGAATCGCCCCGGCCCCGGCCTCCCCCCTCACGCGGGTGGCGGCCGGGGCCCGGTCGTTCCGTCGGCAGCGGGCGGGTGGTACGGCGACGCTCCGGGGATCAGGGACAATGGGCGCCATGAGCGTTCGTACCCAGTCATCCGAAGAACCGGCCGAGGCTGTTCACCGGGCCGGCTTCGCCTGCTTCGTGGGCCGCCCCAACGCGGGCAAGTCCACCCTCACGAACGCTCTGGTCGGGCAGAAGGTGGCGATCACCTCGAACCGTCCGCAGACCACCCGGCACACCGTGCGGGGCATCGTGCACCGCGAGGACGCGCAGCTGATCCTGGTGGACACCCCGGGGCTGCACAAGCCGCGCACGCTGCTGGGCGAGCGGCTCAACGACGTCGTGCGCACGACGTGGGCCGAGGTGGACGTCATCGGCTTCTGCCTGCCGGCGAACGAGAAGCTGGGCCCCGGTGACCGCTTCATCGCCAAGGAACTGGCCGGGATCAAGAAGACCCCGAAGGTCGCGATCGTCACCAAGACCGACCTGGTGGACTCCAAGACGCTGGCCGAGCAGCTGATCGCCATCGATCAGCTCGGCCAGGAGCTGGGGATCACCTGGGCGGAGATCGTCCCGGTGTCGGCCACCGGGAACAAGCAGGTGGACCTGCTCGCCGACCTGCTGACCCCGCTGCTGCCCGAGGGCCCCGCGCTCTACCCCGAGGGCGATCTGACCGACGAGCCCGAGCAGGTGATGGTCGCCGAGCTGATCCGGGAGGCCGCGCTGGAGGGCGTACGGGACGAGCTGCCGCACTCCATCGCGGTGGTCGTGGAGGAGATGCTCCCGCGCGAGGACCGTCCCGCCGACAAGCCGCTCCTGGACATCCACGCCAACGTCTTCATCGAGCGCCCCAGCCAGAAGGGCATCATCATCGGCCCCAAGGGCAAGCGCCTGAAGGACGTGGGCATCAAGTCCCGCAAGCAGATCGAGGCGCTGCTCGGTACTCCGGTCTTCCTTGACCTGCACGTGAAGGTCGCCAAGGACTGGCAGCGCGACCCGAAGCAGCTGCGGCGGCTCGGCTTCTGAGGCTCTCCGGCAGCCCGGCCGGCGTGCCCGGGGCGGCTGCGGCGGCTCGGGGCCACAGGCTCCCCGGTCAGTCCGCCGGGGGGCGGAAGCCGATGGTCGGGACCGCGCGGCGCAGGGGCCACGAGCCGGACGGGTCCTCCGGGACCATGTCCTCCAGGAACGCGTAGCGGCTGAGGGCCGCCGGGTCCTGGTCCTCCAGCGACTGGACCTTGCGCCACCAGGTCGCGATCTCGCACCAGCCGGGCGCCGACAGCGAGCCGCCGAACTCCTGGACGGAGAGGGCGGCGGTCAGCCCGGCGAAGGCCAGGCGGTCGGCGAGCGGCCAGCCGGCGAGGGTGCCGGTGACGAAGCCGGCGACGAACACGTCCCCGGCGCCGGTCGGGTCCAGGGCCTCGACCTCGATCGCCGGGACCTCGGCGCTCTCCCCCGTCCGCCGGTCCACCGCGTACGCGCCGTCCGCGCCGAGGGTGACCACGGCGAGCGGCACGTGCTCGGTCAGGGCGTGCGCGGCGGCCCGGGGGCAGCGGGCGCCGGTGTAGTGCATGGCCTCCTCCGCGTTGGGCAGGAAGGCCTCGCAGTGCGCGAGGTCCGGCAGCGCGGCCAGGTCCCAGGCACCGGTGTCGTCCCAGCCGACGTCGGCGAAGACGCGGGTGCCGCGGGCGGCGGCCCGGGCGATCCACGGGGCGCTGACACCGGGCGTGAGGGAGGCCACTGCGGCGCGGGCGCCGGGCGGGCAGTCGGGGGACGGCTCCTCGGGCGGCGGTTCGTGGCCGTGGGAGACCATCGTGCGCTCGCCCTCGTACGCCATGGAGACCGTGACCGGTGAGTGCCAGCCGGGCACGGTGCGCGAGGGGGTGAGGTCGATGCCCTCGCCGTGGGCGAGGGCGTCCCAGCAGTAGTCGCCGTAGTGGTCGTCGCCGAAGGCCGCGGCCAGCGAGGTGCGCAGGCCGAGGCGGGCCAGCGCGGTCGCCATGTTGGCGATGCCGCCCGGGCTCGACCCCATGCCCCGGGCCCAGGACTCGGTCCCGCGCACCGGGGCGGAGTCGAGCCCGGTGAAGACGACGTCGAGGAAGACGGTGCCGGTCAGGTAGACGTCCCAGGGCGGGTCCTGCGGGGTGCGCAGGGCGACGAGGGGATCGACCTGGGGGTGGTGGTGCGATCCCTCGGGCGGGACGTGGCGGTGTGTTCTCTCGTCGGCCGGTACGACGGGCACGGACGGCACGTCGGGCACGTCGGCGGACACGGTGGACGCTGTCACGGTGCGCTCCCTGGCATGGTGCGGACCCCGCCAGTGTGCACCACGCCACCGACAGTGCGGCGGTGTCCCGGTGCGGCGTCCGGCGTCAGGTCGTGGCCGGTCCCGGGTGCACGGTCCGGGCGGCGCCCGGGGTGGTCTCCGGGGCCGGGGGCGCCACCGCCTTCGCCGGGCGGGTGCGGACGCGGTCGTTGCGCCCGCCGCCGCGCACCAGCAGTACGCTCAGCGCGGCCAGGAAACCGACGACGGTCAGACCGACCAGGCCGCCCTCGGTCGAGCCGGTCGTGTCCTCGATGATGCCGAAGGCGGTGGGGGCGACGAACCCGCCGAGGTTGCCGATGGAGTTGATCAGCGCGATGCCGGGGGCCGCGGCGCGGGCGTCGAGGTAGCTCTGCGGGATGGTCCAGAAGACCGGGGAGGCCGGTTTGAAGCCCATCGCGGCCAGGCACAGCGCGCCGAGCCCGACCCAGGGCGAGACGAACACGGCCAGCAGGGTGCCGCAGCCGCCGAGCAGGAGCAGGACGGCCAGCACGGGCCGGCGTTTGCCGATGCGGTCCGAGATCCGGCCGCTGACGAACAGGGCGACCAGGGCGCACAGCCACGGCACGGCGGTCAGCAGTCCCACCTGGAAGTCGCTCACCCCGCCGATGTCGTCCACGATCGAGGGCAGCCAGAAGGTCACCGCGTACAGGGCGACGTTGATCGCGAAGTAGATCCAGAGGAAGAGCAGCATCTGGGGGTCGGCGAGCAGTTTCCACCGGGAGACCTTCGCCGCCTCGCCGCCGCGTCGCGCGTCCCGTTCCTCCTGCTCGGCGTCGATGGCCGCGACGAGGCCGGTCTTCTCCCCGTCGGTCAGCCACGCCGCCTGCTCGATGCCCGAGTCGAGGAAGCGGTAGACGACGAAGCCGAGGACGACGGAGAAGATGCCCTCGATGAAGAACATCCACTGCCAGCCGGCGTGCCCCCAGATCCCGTGCATCTCCATGAGCGCGCCCGAGATCGGGCCGACGATGACGGTCGCGGTGCCGGAGCCCATCAGGAAGATGGACGTGGCCCGGCCCCGGTGGGAGTCGGGGAGCCAGCGGCTGAAGTAGTAGATGACGGCCGGGAAGAAGCCTGCCTCGGCGACGCCGAGCAGGAAACGCAGGGCGTAGAACATCTCCACGCTGTTGACGAAGGCCATCGCGGTGGCGACGACGCCCCAGCTGATCATGATGCGGGTGAGCCAGACCTTGGCCCCGAACCGCTCCATCAGCATGTTGGAGGGGACTTCGAAGATGGCGTACGCGATGAAGAAGACGCCGGCGCCGAGGCCGAACGCGGCGGCCGAGAGGCCCACGTCGGCGCGGAGTTCGTCCTGGGCGAAGCCCAGGTTGACGCGGTCCATGTAGTTCGCCACGAACATGACGAAGAAGAGAGGGACCACGCGGCGGAAGATCTTGCGGACGGCTGACTGTACGGCTGGGGAATGCACCTCTGGGCTTGCTGCGGACACGAGCGGCTCCGGTCGTGGCAGGGGGAAGGGGGGAAGGGGTGCTGCACGGGTGTTTCACCGACGGGGACGGTTCACCAACGGGGGACGGACGGGGTGACCCAGTCGGGGTCGGCGATCCGCATGGCGGCCGCGTCGTCGCGGTCGCGGAGCGTGCCGTCGTCGTCGAGCCAGCGCCGGTGGAGGAAGGCCAGCCTGTCGCGGTCGAGTTCGACGCCGAGGCCGGGGGCGTCGGAGACGGCGACCTTGCCGCCGTCGAAGGTGAGGCGTTCGGTGAGGACGTCCTCGGACTGCCAGGGGTAGTGGGAGTCGCAGGCGTGGTGGAGGTTGGGGACGGTGGCCGCCACGTGGGTCATGGCGGCGAGGCTGATGCCCAGGTGGGTGTTGGAGTGCATGGAGACGCCGACGCCGAAGGTGCGGCAGACGGCGGCCAGTTGCTGGGTGTTGCGCAGCCCGCCCCAGTAGTGGTGGTCGGAGAGCACGACCTGCACGGCGCCCTTGGTGAACGCCTCCTGGATCTCGGCGAACGTCGTCACGCACATGTTGGTCGCGAGCGGCACGCCGGTCTTCGCGGCGACCTCGGCCATCGCCGGGGTGCCGAGCGCGGGGTCCTCCAGGTACTCCAGGACCTCCCCGAGTTCCGCCGCGACCTCGAGGGAGGTCTCCACGGACCAGGCGCCGTTGGGGTCCAGGCGCAGGGGGTGGCCCGGGAAGGCCTCGGCGAGGGCCTTGATCGCGGCGATCTCCTCCTCGGGCGGGAAGACGCCGCCCTTGAGCTTGAAGGAGGTGAAGCCGTAGCGCTCGGTGAAGGCGCGGGCCTGCTCGACCACGCCGGCCGGGTCGAGGGCGGCGCCCCAGTCGTCCTTCTCCGCGGCCACGCCCTCGGGGTGGTCGGCCCACTTGTAGAAGAGGTACGCGCTGTACTCCACGGCGTCGCGCACCTTGCCGCCCAGCAGCGCGTGCACGGGCAGGCCGAGCGACTTGCCGAGGGCGTCGAGGCAGGCGACCTCGAAGCCGGAGACGACGGACAGGCGCAGCTTGTCGGCGGTCTGGACGCCGCGCAGCCCGCCGACGTCCACCTGGCCGGAGACCCGGGAGGAGTCGACGGCGACCTCGTCGGCGGTGGTGAACAGGCCGTTGAGGTCCGAGACCTGGCGGCCGACCAGTTTGCCGGCGAAGGGGCGGGCCAGCTCCAGGTACTTGGCGTCGCCGTAGGTCTCGCCGACGCCGGTGACACCGCCCGCGGTCTCCACCTCGACGATCAGGCGGGGGGTGTACGGCTGGTGCACGCCCTGGGTGTTGAGCAGGGGCGGGTCGGCGACCAGGATCGGCGTCAGGCGGACGGCCGTGATGGTGAGGTCGCGGGTCACAGGGCGGCTCCTACGAGGTCGAGTCCGGTGGCGAGCAGGGTCTTGAGTTCGGCCAGGTCGGCGGGGGACGGGTCGGTGAGGGGGGCGCGGACGGGGCCGACGGGGCAGCCGCGCAGCCGGGCCGCCGCCTTCACGAGGGACACGGCGTATCCGGGGACGCGGTCGCGCAGTTCGACGAGCGGGACGTAGAAGTCGCGCAGCAGCTTGTCGACCGTGCCGGTGTCGCCGCCGTGCAGGGCGGCGAGGAAGGCGTTCGCGATCTCGGGGGCGAAGGCGTGCACGGCGGAGGAGTAGGCGGGGACGCCGACGGCGGCGTAGGCGCGGGCCTGGACCTCGGCGGTGGCGGCGCCGTTGAAGAAGAGGAAGTCCTCGGGGGCGGCGAGGACCGCGCGCTGGAGGCGGTCGAGGTCGCTGTGGCCGTCCTTGAGGCCGATCACGCCGGGGACGCGGGCGATGCGCCGGACGGACTCGGCGGTGTAGGCGACCTGGCCGCGCTGGTAGGCGACGAGCGGGAGCCGGGTGCCGGCGGCGATCCGCTCCAGCTGGGCGACCAGGCCCTCCTGCGGGGCGGCGGTGAGGTAGTGCGGCATGACGAGCAGGGCGTCGGCGCCGGCCTCCTCGGCGACACGGGCGAACCGCAGGGCCTGCGCCCAGCCGTACCCGGTGCCGGCGACGACCGGCACGCGGCCCGCGCTCTCCTCGACGGCGATGGTGACGACCTGCCGGTACTCGTCCTCGTCCAGGGAGAAGAACTCGCCGGTGCCGCAGGCCGGGAAGAGGGCGCCGGGGTCGGCGGCGAGCCGATCGGCGACGTAGGCGCGGTAGCCGTCGGGGTCGAGCGAACCGTCGTCGCGGAAGCTGGTCAGCGGGAAGGACAGCACGCTCCGGGCCATCCCCTCGCGCAGCCGTCGGACCACAGCCGCCCGTGCGGCGCCGGTGTCGGGGCCCACGCTCGTCATCTCAACCGTCTCCTGTCTCCGTATGTAGATGTCGTCCACGTATGAAGATGGAGGGTAGAGAGGTGACCGGGAGGCGTCAATGGGTCGGCGGCATCCGCTTACGATCGGCACATGTCCGAGACAGGGGGCGCGGCAGGCGGCGTCCGTGAGGTGAAGTCCGCGGCGCGCACGGTGGAGCTGCTGGAGGTGCTGGCCGCGCGCGGGGACCGCCCGGCCCGGCTCCAGGAGCTGGCGGACGAGCTGGGCGTGCCGCGCAGTTCGATGTACGCGCTGCTCCAGACCCTGATCTCGCGCGGCTGGGTCCGCACCGACGTCACCGGCTCGCTGTACGGCATCGGCATCCACGCCCTGCTCACCGGCACCAGCTACCTGGACTCCGATCCGCGGGTGCGGGTGGTGCGGCCGTATCTCGACGAGGCGTCGGAGGCACTGGGCGAGACGATCCACCTGGGGCGGCTGGACGGGTACGACGTGGCCTACCTGGCGACACGCGAGTCGCACGAATACCTGCGCACGATCAGCCGGGTGGGGCGCCGGCTGCCCGCCCACGTCGGCGCGCTCGGCAAGGCGCTGCTGGCCGAGCGGCCGGACGCGGAGCTGCCGGAAGGACCGTACGAGGCGCTGACCGCGAACACCCTCACCGACCGGGAGTCCCTGGCGGCCGACCTGGCCCGGACCCGGGAGCGCGGCTACTCCGTCGACCGCGAGGAGGGCGTGCGGGGAATCGTGGGCTTCGGCTTCGCGCTGCGGTACGAGGATCCGGCGCTGGACGCGATCAGCTGCTCGGTGCCGGTGGCCCGGCTGACACCGGATCACGAGGCGCGGATCGTCGCGGTGATGCGAGAGATCAGGGCGAAGGTGGAGGCGTCAATTCCGGCCGTGGGCGGGGCAGTTCACTGGCGGTAGCGAACGCTGCTACCCAGGCTCCAGAACCCCAAACCAAAGTGTGACTCAGATCACATCTTTCTGGCTGTTTTCCGGCTCCCCGCGCTTGATACAAATTGCGCGCGCGTTCCGATCATTCGACGGTCGTCGCCCCCTCCCTTCCCCACCCTCCTTTCGCACGCCCTGGGAACGCCCGTGTTCGCCCGCACCACTCCCTGGCCCCTCGTCGCCCTTTTCACGGCCGGGTACCTTCCTCCGTATCTGCTGCCCACCACCGTCGGCAGACTCGACACCAGCCTTCCGCTGACCACCACGCAGGCGGGCGCCGTCGGCAGTGCGCTGCTGCTGAGTTCGGCGACCGCCGGTTTCCTGCTGGCCTCCCGGGTGCGGCGGACCGGCGCCCGCGCGCTGGCCCGGTTCGGCCTCTCCCTGACCGTCCTCGGCTACGGCGCGGCCTCGCTCACCACCGCCGTCCCCGCCGTCGTCGCCGGCGCGGTCCTCGGCGGCTTCGGGTCGGGCACGGCCATCACGGTCGCCGCCACCCGGATCGCCGCCGAGAAGGACCCCCACCGAGCCTCCACCGCGGGCCTGCTGAGCGTGTCCGCGCTGGCCGGCGCGGTGTATCTGACGGTGCCGCACCTCGGCCGGTCGCACGGGCTGCCGCTCGCCGCGATCGCCCTGACCGCGCTCGCGGTGTGGCCGCTGACCGGCCGGCTGCCGGGCGGGACGGCCACGTCACCGGCCGGGCACGACACCGACGCCGACGCCCCGCTCCCCCGCCGCCGTTCCGGGCTGGTCCTCGCCGTCACGGTGCTGTGCTGGTCCCTCGCGCAGAACTCCCTGTGGGGCGTGAGCGGCCGGATCGGGCTGACACAGGCCGGTCTGGGCGACGCCGCTCTCGGGGTCGTCCTGGCCGTCGCGCTGGGCGCGGGACTGGTGGGTGTCCTGGTGGCCGGCGCGCTGGGACCGCGGCTGGGGCGGGCGATGCCCATCGGGGCGGGGACCTCGGTCATCGCCGTCTGCATCGCCCTCACCGCGTCCGCGACCACGCCCCTGACCTTCGCGACCGGGGAGATCGCCTGGAACACGCTGTACCCGGTGGTGCTGTCGTACCTGATCGGGCTCGCCGCCTCGCTCGACCCGCGCGGCAGGTGGGCGGTGCTCGTCGGCTCGGCGTCCTCGCTGGGGACGGCCGCCGGGCCGCTGGCCGGCGGCGTGCTGTCGGAGCAGGCCGGCTACGCGGGCATGGGGCTGGTGCTGGCCGGCGGTCTGCTGCTGGTGGCCGCGCCGATGACCGCCGTCGCCCTGCACACCGGCGGGCGTCCGCTGCTGCCCGGCGCCATCCGCCGCCGCGGCGGCACCCCGGCCGCGCTGGTCGCCGCCGCCACCGGCACGCCGAGCGGTGCGGTGCCCGAGGTGGGCGCCGTGGAGCAGCCGGTCGTGGAGATCGACGTGGAGGCCCCGGCCGTGGCCGTCCAGGGCGCTTACGGCACGGCGGGACCCCGGCAGGCCGCGGCCGCACCGGGGTCCGGGACGGGCTGAGCCCTACGCCGTCGGGAACTCGTACGCCGCCACCTCGGCGAGGTAGCCGGCCCTCAGCTCCTCGTCGTCCTCCAGGAAGGAGGCGAGGAAGGAGTTGCGGGCCAGCTCGCGCAGCCGGTCCTCGGTCAGGCCGAGGGCCTCGCGCACCGCGTCGAAGTTGTCGCCGGCGTACCCGCCGAAGTAGGCCGGGTCGTCGGAGTTGACCGTGCACATCAGACCGGCGTCGAGCATCGCGGGCAGCGGGTGGTCGGCGAGGGTGTCGACCGTGCGCAGCCGCACGTTGGACAGCGGGCACAGGGTCAGCGGGACGCGGTCGCGCACCAGCCGCTCGACCAGCGCCGGGTCCTCCACCGAACGCAGGCCGTGGTCGATCCGCTCGACGCCGAGGACGTCCAGGGCCTCGGTGACGTACTCCGGCGGCCCCTCCTCGCCCGCGTGCGCGACCCGGCGCAGCCCGAGGGCGGCGGCGGCCTCGTACACCTCGCGGAACTTCACCGGCGGGTGGCCGACCTCTGCCGAGTCCAGGCCAACGCCGGTGATGCGGTCGAGGTAGGGCTTGGCGGCGTCCAGCGCCGCGAGGGCCGACTCGGCGGACTCGTCGCGCAGGAAGCACATGATCAGGCGGGTGGAGACGCCGTGGTTCTTCCGGCTGGTGCTCAGCGCCCGCCACAGGCCCTCGACCACCGTGCCCATCTCCACGCCCCGGGCGAGGTGGGCCTGCGGGTCGAAGAAGATCTCCGCGTGCCGCACGCCCTGCGCGGCGGCGCGGGCGAGGTAGGCGTTCGCGAGGTCCTCGAAGTCCCGCTCGGTGCGCAGGACGGCCATCAGCTCGTAGTACAGGTTCAGGAAGGACTGGAGGTCCTCGAAGCGGTACGCCTCGCGCAGGGCGTCGGTGTCCGCGTACGGCAGGGACACGCCGTTGCGGGCGGCCAGCGCGAAGGCCAGCTCCGGCTCCAGGGTGCCTTCGATATGGAGGTGCAGTTCAGCTTTGGGCAGGGGCATCAGAGCATCGTACGACCGTTTCACCGACGTTTCGGAACCGGGACGCGGGTGAGGTCGCGGGCCACGGTCAGCTCGCCGTCGTAGCCGGCCGCCCGGGCCTGCCGCTCGAACTCCTCGGGATCGGAGTAGCGCTGGCTGAAGTGGGTCAGGACCAGGTGCCGGACCCCCGCGTCCCGGGCGGCCCGCGCCGCCTGGCCCGCGGTGAGGTGGCCGTGGTCGGTGGCGAGGGTCTCGTCCTCGTCGAGGAACGTGGACTCGATGACCAGCAGGTCGCACCCCTCGGCGAGCGCGTGGACGCCCTCGCACAGCCGGGTGTCCATGACGAACGCGAACCGCTGGCCGCGGCGCACCTCGCTGACCTCGTCCAGCGGTACGCCGTTCAGGGAGCCCTCGCGCTGGATGCGGCCGACGTCGGGGCCCGTGATGCCGTGCGCGGCGAGGCGCTCGGGGAGCATGCGGCGGCCGTCGGGTTCGGTGAGGCGGTAGCCGTAGGACTCGACGGGGTGGGAGAGCTTGCGGGCGTCGAGGGTGTAGGCGGGGGTGACGGCCAGGGGCCCGTCCGCGGTGACCGGGGACTCGGTGAGGGCGACCGTCTCGCGGTAGGCGGTGGCGTAGCGCAGGCGGTCGAAGAAGCGCTGCCCGGAGCGCGGGTAGTGGGCGGTGACCTCGTGCGGCACCTGGTCGAGGTTGATGCGCTGGATGACGCCGGCCAGGCCCAGGCTGTGGTCGCCGTGGAAGTGGGTGACGCAGATCCGGTTCAGGTCGTGGGCGGCGACCCCGGCGCGCAGCATCTGGCGCTGCGTGCCCTCGCCGGGGTCGAACAGGATGCCCTCGCCGTCCCAGCGGAGCAGGTAGCCGTTGTGGTTGCGGTGCCGGGTCGGGACCTGGCTGGCGGTGCCGAGGACGACGAGTTCACGTACGGACATCGTGGGTGATCCGGGTCGTCCCTGTTATCCGGGGGGCCATTCGAGGCCACGGCCGCCGAGGACGTGGGCGTGGGTGTGCCAGACGGTCTGGCCGGCGCCGGTGCCGGTGTTGAAGACGATGCGGTAGCTGTCCAGCTTCTCCTCGTCGGCGACCGCCTGGGTCTCGCGCAGGACGTCCGCGGCGAGTTCCGGGGCGCCGGCCGCGAGGGCGGCGGCGTCCCGGTAGTGGGCCTTGGGGATCACCAGGACGTGGGTGGGGGCCTGGGGGTTGATGTCCCTGAACGCGACGGTCGTCTCGGTCTCACGGACGATCGTCGCGGGGATCTGGCCTGCGACGATCTTGCAGAACAGGCAGTCGTCCTGTGGCTCGCCTGTCATGGGGGCCTCCTCACGCGGGTGATCTTCTACGGGCATCGTATCCATCGAGCCGGGGCCCCCGTGCCGCCGAGGGCGGCACGGGGGCGCGGCGTCGCGGGGTGCCGCGGCACCCGCCCCCGTCCGGCTACGGCAGGCTCGGCGGCGTCTTCGCCGGAGTCTCCTCCAGTGCCGCCAGCGCCAGCCTGATCGCCTCGTCCAGCTGGGGATCGCGGCCCGCCGCGTGGTCCTGCGGGCGCTGCGGGACCTCGACGTCCGGGTCGACGCCGTGGTTCTCCACGCCCCAGCCGTAGCCCTCCAGCCAGAAGGCGTACTTGGGCTGGGTGATCAGCGTGCCGTCGACCAGCCGGTAGCGGCTGTCGATGCCGATGACGCCGCCCCAGGTGCGGGTGCCGACGACCGGGCCGATGCCGAGCGCCTTGATCGCGGCGTTGACGATGTCGCCGTCCGAGCCGGAGAACTCGTTGGCGACGGCGACGACCGGGCCGCGGGGCGCGTCCAGGGGGTAGCTGGACGGCCGCATGCCGCGCGGCAGGTCCCAGCCGACGATGCGCCGGGCCAGCTTCTCCACGACCAGTTGGGAGGTGTGGCCGCCGCGGTTCTCGCGGACGTCGACGACCAGGCCCTCCCGGGCCACCTCGACGCGCAGGTCGCGGTGGATCTGGGCCCAGCCGGGCGCCTGCATGTCGGGCACGTGGAGGTAGCCGAGCCGGCCGCCGGACTTCTCGTGGACGTAGGCGCGGCGGTCGGCGACCCAGGCGTGGTAGCGCAGGGGCTCCTCGTCGGCGAGGGGGACGACGACGGCGTGCCGGGGTTCGCCGCCGCCGGCCGGGGAGACGGTCAGCTCGACCGGCTTGCCCGCCGTGCCGACCAGCAGCGGGCCGGGTCCGGTGACCGGGTCCACGGGCTGTCCCGCGACCGCGACGATCGCGTCCCCGGCGCGCACGGCGACGCCGGGCGCGGCGAGCGGGGAGCGGGCGTCGGGGTCGGAGGTCTCCGAGGGCAGGACGCGGTCGACGCGCCAGGTGCCGTCCTCGTGCCGGGAGAGGTCGGCGCCGAGCAGGCCCTGCCGGGCGCCGGAGCCGTGGCCGCCGCGCGGGGTGACGTAGGCGTGCGAGGTGCCGAGTTCGCCGTGCACCTCCCACAGGAGGTCGACCAGGTCGTCGTGGGTGGCGAGGCGGTCGAGGACGGGCCGGTAGCGGTCGAGTACGCCGTCCCAGTCGACGCCGTTCATGTCGGGCCGCCAGAAGTGGTCCCGCATGATGCGGCCGGTCTCGTCGAACATCTGGCGCCACTCGGCGGCCGGGTCGACGGTCTGCCGGATCCGGGACAGGTCGACGGTGATGTTGGTGTCGCTGTCCTCGTCGCCGGAGGCCCGCCGGTCGCTGGGCACGACCTTGAGGCGTCCGTCGGTCCACAGCAGCACCCGCTTGCCGTCGCCGCTGACCTCGAAGTGGTCGGCGTCGCCGGCGAGGTGCTCGACGCGCTGCTGGGCGAGGTCGTAGCGCTCCAGCTCGGTGTGCGGGTCGCGGTCGTCCGGGGTGGCGCGGGAGGCGCCGAGGACACCGGTGACCGGGTGGCGCAGCCACAGCACACCGTCCTTGGCGGCGCGCAGCCCGGAGTAGCGGGCGGCCTCCACCGGGAAGGGGACGATGCGGTCGGCGAGGCCCTCGATGTCGATCCGGGTGGTGGGGGTGCCCTCGCTGTCGGGGGTCTCGTCCCGGTCCGAGGTCTCGAAGGGGCGGCCGTGGCGCTGCGGGCCGAAGGGCGACGGGGTGGTCGCCGCGAGCGTGATCAGGTAAGGGCGGGCGCCCTCCACGAAGGCCAGGTCGAAGACGTGCTCGTCGTAGACCGGGTCGAAGGAGCGGGTGGAGAGGAAGGCGAGGTGCTTGCCGTCCAGGGTGAAGGCGGGCGCGTAGTCCTTGAAGCGCAGCGGGGTCGCCTCGCTCACCGACAGGTCGGTGGTGTTGGCGAGCTTGAGCTGGCGCAGCGGGTCGGGCCCGGGGTGGGACCAGGCGAGCCAGGCGGAGTCGGGCGAGAAGACCAGGCCGGAGGCGTCGCCGTTGTCGCTGCGGTCGACCTCGCGGACCTCGCCGGTCTCGCGCTCGACGAGCAGGACGCGCCCGTCGTGCGAGGCGACGGCGGCGCGGCTGCCGTCGGGGGCCATGGCGAGGTTCAGCACCCGGCCGAGCTGACCGGCGGCGATCCGGCGCGGGCTGCTGCCGGGCGCGAGTCCGGTGGCGGGCGCGAACTCCAGGGCGTCGTCGCCCTCGGCGTCCGTCACCCACACCACCCACTCCTCGCCGTCGGCGCGGAAGGTGCGCGGCAGCCGGGTGCGGACGCCGGGCGTCGCCGCGAGGGCGCGGGCGGGGCCGGAGCGGTGGGTGACCCAGTGGACGCCGCCGCGTACGGCGACGGCGCTGCCCCGCGCGGTGTGGTCGGGGGACGCCGACCCGAACCAGCGGGCGGCGTTGACGGGGTAGGCCTGGAGGTCGACGCGCGGGCCGCCGAGCCGGACGTCGAGGCGGCGGGGCTCGGCGCCGTCGAGGTCGTCCAGCGTCCACAGCTCACCGGCGGACGAGTAGACGACGCGGGTGCCGTCGGTCGCGGCGTGCCGGGCGTAGAAGCCTCCCCCGCTCTCGGCCCCGCTCGAGCGGGAGGTGCCCCCGAGGGGGGTGTGCCGGCGCAGGTCGGAGCCGTCGGCGAGGGAGGAGTAGAGGGCGCCGGTGCCCTCGTGGTCGGAGAGGAAAGCGATGCGGTCGCCGACCCAGAAGGGGTACTCGATGTTGCCGTCGAGGTCGCTGTGCAGCCGGACGAACTCACCGTCGTCCTCGGCGTCGATCCACAGCTTGCCCGCCGTGCCGCCCCGGTAGCGCTTCCACCAGGCGGCCTCGCGGCCCATCGGCGCGGACAGCAGCACGGTGTGCGGGCCGGCCGCGACGTCGCCGACGGGTCCGTACGGCAGGGTCTCGGCCGGTCCCCCGTCGAGCGGCACGGCACGGGCCCAGCTGCGGCGCAGGCTGGCCTGGCCGTAGGTGCTCAGGGCGAGGACCCGTCCGTCGGCGGTCCAGCCGCGTACCTGGGTCCGGACGCTGCCCCAGTGGGTGAGGCGCTTGGCGGGACCCCCGTCGACGGGCGCGACGTGCACCTCGGGGGCGCCGTCGCGGGTGGAGGTCCAGGCGACGGTGGTGCCGTCGGGCGAGATGCGCGGGTGGTTCACCGGCACGTTGTCGGCGCTGACCCGCCAGGCCCGGCCGCCGTCGAGCGGGGCGAGCCACACGTCGTCCTCGGCGGTGAAGGCGACCAACTCGCCGTGCGGGTGCGGAAAGCGGAGGTAGGCAGGCGCTGCGGGCTGTGTCACCCCTTCACCCTATGCAGGGGCGGGGCCCGCCGACAGAGGTTTGGATCACTTACCGGCCGCGGCCCGCGCGCGGTGCGGCTACTTGCCCTCCACCGGCCGGCAGTGCGGGTCGTCCGGGCACCAGATGGTGCGGGTGACGGTCACGGTGGGGCGGGGCTGCTGCTGCGACGGCTCGTTCGCGGGAGGGCCGCCGGTGGCTTCGCAGTTGCCCAGCCCGTCGACCCGGAACCACTCCTTGCCGTCCACCTTCGCGGTCAACTCGCCGCGCACGCAGGCGCCGTTGACGACGCGGGTGACCTTTCCGTCGACGGTGATCTCCTTGCCGTCGTCCGTCCTGCCCTCGCACTCGACGGTCGCGACGGCGTTCTCGGAAGCGCCGGTGGCCTCGTCGCCGTAGGAGGCGGTGCAGGTCAGCCACCGGACCTCCGCCTTCTGCCGCTCCAGTTCACGCGTCACCGTCTGGTCGGTCGTGAACGCCACCGACGCGGAACTGAGCCCGCCCGGCTCGCACGCGACCGCTGCGCCGACGGCGACGACCACGCCGACGACCGCCGGAGCCGTACGCCGAATCCGCCTCGATGCCCCCATGCGGGCAGCCTGCCACCGGTACGGGGCCGGCGGTAGGGCGCATACGGCCACTCCTCACTACCGTGGGCGCATGCGCGACGGACGCCGGCTCAGACGGCTCGTGGTGGACGGAGCGGCCACCGCCTACGTGTGGTCGGTGCGGCACCGGCACAGTGTCACGGGGCCCTGCCAGGAGGTGCTCACCCTGTCCCGGGACGGGACGCGGACCCGTCTGCTGTTCCGGGGCGGCGGGGGACGGCACGTCCCCGACGGTTTCCTGCCCTCGGGCTGTGTGGCGCTGGGCGACGCCGCTCTCAACCTGCACGAACCGGGTGTCGTACGGGCCTTCGTCGACGAGGCGGCCCGGCGCGGGCTGCTGGACCGGTCCGCGGACCTGGACGGCTGGGAGCTGTTCCCGGCCGTGGTCGCCGCCCGCGAGGCGGGCGGCTGACCGGGGCCGTCAGGACCAGCGGCCGGTGCGGGCCAGCAGGACGGCGGTCGCCGCGGTGCCCGCGGTGGAGGTGCGCAGGACGCTGCGTCCCAGGCGGTAGGGCCGGGCGCCGGCCTCGGCGAAGAGCGCCAACTCCTCGGGGGAGACGCCGCCTTCGGGACCGACCACGAGCACGATGTCGCCGCTGGTGGGGAGTTCCGTGGCGGCCAGGGGCTCCTCGCCGCTCTCGTGGAGCACGGCGGCGAAGTCGGCGTCGGCCAGAAGTGAGGCAACCTGCTTGCTCGTCGCCGCGTCCGCGACGTCGGGGAAGCGGACCCGGCGGGACTGCTTGCCGGCCTCGCGGGCCGTCGCCCGCCACTTGCCGAGCGCCTTCAGGCCCCGGTCGCCCTTCCACTGCGTGATGCAGCGGGACGCCGCCCAGGGCACGATCGCGTCGACGCCGACCTCGGTCATCGTCTCGACGGCCAGCTCGCCGCGGTCGCCCTTGGGCAGGGCCTGGACGACGGTGACGCGGGGCTGGTGCGGCGGCTCCTCGTGGACGGTCTCCAGGTCCGTGACGACCAGCCGGTCCTTGCCCTCGGCGGCCTTCACCACGCCCTCGGCCCAGCGTCCGCGTCCGTCGGTGAGGACGACGTCCTCGCCGGCCCGCAGCCGCTTCACGGAGACCGCGTGCCGTCCCTCGGGGCCGTCGAGGACGTACTCCCCTCCGGGCAGGCCCCCCGGCCCGAGGGCGTCGACCACGAACACCGGTGCCGTCATCGGCCCGTACCTCCCGTCGCGAATCCCGACAACGCTGTCCCGGCCGCGGCGAGTTCGGCGGCCAGCACCTCCACCAGCTGCCCGGCGGGCAGCTCCCGCGCCATCCGGTGGCCCTGTCCCGCCCACAGGGCCATGCCCTGGGCGTCGCCCGACTTCGCCGCCGCCTTGCGCAGGGGTGCGGTGAGGTGGTGCACCTCGGGGTAGGCGGCGGGGGCGTACGGGCCGTGCTCGCGCAGGAAGCGGTTGACCAGGCCGCGGGCGGGGCGGCCGGAGAAGGCGCGGGTCAGTTCGGTGCGCACGAACAGGGGGTTGGTCAGGGCCTGCTTGTGCAGGTCGTGCGCGCCGGACTCGGGGGTGGCGAGGAAGGCGGTGCCGAGCTGGGCCGCGCTGGCGCCGGCGGCGAGGACGGCGGCGATCTGGCCGCCGCGCATGATGCCGCCGGCGGCGACGATCGGCAGGCTCACCGCCTCCCGCACCTGGGCGACCAGCGACAGCAGTCCGGTGCCGGTGCCGCCGGTCTCCGGGTTGTCGCGGTGGGTGCCCTGGTGTCCGCCGGCCTCCGTGCCCTGCGCGATCACCGCGTCGGCGCCGGACTGCTCGACGGCCCGGGCCTCGTCCGCGGTGGTCGCGGTGACCAGCGCGAAGGTGCCGACGCGGTGCAGGGAGTCGACGACCTCGCGGCTCGGGACGCCGAAGTGGAACGACACCACCGGCACCGGGTTGTCCAGCAGCACCGCGAGCTTGGTGTCGTAACCGTCGTCCCGGCCGCACTCCGGGTCGCCGAGTTCCGTCTCGTACCAGGCGGCCTCGCCGGCCAGCTGGTGGGCGTAGACGCCGACGGCGGAAGGGTCGGCCGTCTCCGGCTGGGGCATGAAGAGGTTGACGCCGAAGGGGCGGTTCGTCAGCCCCCGCAGCTGCTTGATCTCCTGGTACATCCCGTCCGCGGTCTTGTACCCGGCGGCGAGGAATCCCAGCCCGCCCGCATCGCAGACCGCGGCGGCGAGCTGCGGCACGGAGACGCCGCCCGCCATGGGCGCCTGCACGATCGGGTAGGGGAAGAGATCGGTCAGTGCGGAGGACATGAGCGCATGTTGTCACGTCCTCCGAACAAGTCCGAATCCGGGCTTCCGTCGGCATACGCCAGGAGCATCCGCGTCGCGGAGCCCCTGGCGGCAGACCGTGTCCGGTGCCCGTCAGCGCCCGTTGAAGGCGTCCTTCAGACGCGAGAAGAGGCCCTGCTGACCAGGCTGGAACTGCCCCTGCGGACGCTCCTCGCCGCGCATCTTGGCGAGCTCGCGCAGCACGCGCTCCTGCTCGGGGTCGAGCTTGGTCGGGGTGGTCACCTCGACGTGGACGATCAGGTCGCCCCGGCCGCCGCCGCGCAGGTGGGTGACGCCCCGGCCGTGCAGCGGGATCGACTGGCCGGACTGGGTGCCCGGGCGGATGTCGACCTCCTCCATGCCGTCGAGGGTCTCCAGCGGCACCTTGGTGCCGAGGGCCGCCGCCGTCATGGGGATGGTGACCGTGCAGTGCAGGTCGTCGCCGCGGCGCTGGAAGGTGGAGTGGGGCAGCTCGTGGATCTCGACGTACAGATCACCGGCGGGGCCGCCGCCGGGGCCGACCTCGCCCTCGCCCGCGAGCTGGATGCGGGTGCCGTTGTCGACACCGGCCGGGATCTTCACGGTGAGCGTGCGACGGGAGCGGATGCGGCCGTCGCCCGCGCACTCCGGGCACGGGGTGGGGACCACGGTGCCGAAGCCCTGGCACTGGGGGCACGGGCGGGAGGTCATGACCTGGCCCAGGAAGGACCGGGTGACCTGCGAGACCTCGCCCCGGCCGCGGCACATGTCACACGTCTGGGCGGAGGTGCCCGGGGCCGCGCCCTCGCCGTTGCAGGTGTTGCAGACGACGGCCGTGTCGACCTGGATGTCCTTGGTCGTGCCGAAGGCCGCCTCGTCCAGCTCGACCTCGATGCGGATCATGGCGTCCTGGCCGCGGCGGGTGCGCGAGCGCGGTCCGCGCTGCGACGCCGTGCCGAAGAACGCGTCCATGATGTCCGAGAAGTTCCCGAAGCCGCCCGCGCCGAAGCCGCCGGCTCCGCCACCGCCCGCCGCCTGGGACAGCGGGTCGCCGCCGAGGTCGTAGACCTGCTTCTTCTGCGGGTCCGACAGCACCTCGTAGGCGGCGTTGATCTCCTTGAACCGCTCCTGGGTCTTCGGATCGGGGTTGACGTCCGGGTGCAGCTCGCGCGCGAGCCTCCGGAACGCCTTCTTGATCTCGTCCTGGGAAGCGTCGCGGCGCACGCCGAGTACGGCGTAGTAGTCCGTGGCCACCTACGACTCCGCCAGGATCTGTCCGACGTACCGTGCCACTGCGCGTACCGCTCCCATCGTTCCCGGGTAGTCCATGCGGGTCGGACCGACCACGCCGAGCTTGGCAACCGCCTCGCCGCCCGAACCGTAGCCCACCGACACGACGGACGTGGAGTTGAGTCCTTCGTGGGCGTTCTCATGACCGATACGGACGGTCACGCCCGGATCCTTCGCCTCGCCGAGCAGCTTGAGGAGCACGACCTGCTCCTCCAGCGCCTCGAGCACCGGCCGGATCGTGAGGGGGAAGTCGTGCCCGAAGCGGGTGAGATTGGCGGTGCCGCCGATCATCAGCCGCTCCTCGTTCTCCTCGACCAGCGTCTCCAGGAGAGTGGAGAGCACGGTGGAGACCGTACCCCGGTCCTCGGCCTCGAAGGCCTCCGGGAGGTCCTCGACCAGGCCCGGCACGTCCGCGAAGCGCCGTCCCGCCACCCTGCTGTTGAGCCGAGCGCGCAGGTCCGCGAGGGACGCCTCGCCGAACGGCGCCGGGCAGTCGACCATGCGCTGCTCGACCCGCCCGGTGTCCGTGATCAGCACGAGCATCAGACGCGCGGGCGCGAGCGAGAGCAGCTCGACGTGGCGCACGGTCGAGCGGGTCAGCGACGGGTACTGCACGACGGCGACCTGCCGGGTCAGCTGCGCGAGCAGCCGCACCGTGCGGGCCACGACGTCGTCGAGGTCGACGGCGCCCTCCAGGAAGTTCTGGATGGCGCGCCGCTCGGGCGCGGTCATCGGCTTGACGCCGGCCAGCTTGTCGACGAAGAGCCGGTAGCCCTTGTCGGTCGGGATGCGTCCCGCGCTGGTGTGCGGCTGGGCGATGAACCCCTCGTCCTCCAGGGCCGCCATGTCGTTGCGCACGGTGGCCGGGGAGACGCCGAGGTGGTGCCGCTCGGTGAGGGCCTTGGAGCCGACGGGCTCCTCGGTGCCGACGTAGTCCTGAACGATGGCGCGCAGCACCTTCAGCCTGCGTTCACTGAGCATCGCGCACACCTCCAGAAGTCGTCCGCCCGGTGTTCCCCCTGGCACTCACCGTGTTCGAGTGCCAGACTTCCCCGGCCCAGTGTACGGCCGTGGGGTACGCCCACGGCAAGGCCGGTTCACCGCCGCCGTGCCGTCGGGTGTGCCCACCGATAGCGTCGCGGTCATGAGCGTGATGTGGGAGGACCGGGGGTGGGAGCGGCTGGCGCCCGGGGTGGGCCGGTGCCGGCTCCCGGTGTGGGCCTGCACGGCGGGGCTGGTCGTCGGCGCGGGCGCCGCGCTGCTCGTGGACGCCGGGTCGAGCCTCGGTGAGGGCGCCCGGCTGCGCGCGGCGGCGCAGGCGCTCGCCGGTCACCGTGTGACGCATCTCGCTCTGACCCACCCGCACTTCGACCACGTCTTCGGCGCGGCGGCGTTCGCGGGCGTGGAGGTGTACGGGGCGGTGGGCACCGACGCGTTGTTCGCCCGGGGCGGACACGGGCGGGAGGCGCTCCGCGCGGACGCGGTGGCGGAGGGGCTGGACGCGCGGTCGGCGGAGGAGGCGGCCGACGCGCTGGTCCGCGTCCCGCACGAGGTGTGCGGCGAGTGGACGCTCGACCTGGGCGGCGGCCGGCAGGTCCTGCTGGCCAACGTGGGCCCGGGGCACACCGGCCACGACCTCGCGGTGCTGGTGCCAGGTGAGGTGGAGGTCGTCTTCTGCGGGGATCTGGTCGAGGAGTCCGGCGAGCCGCAGGCGGGCCCCGACGCCGTACCGGCGCACTGGCCGGCCGCGCTGGACCGGCTGCTGGAGCTGGGCGGCGAGGACGCGGTGTACGTGCCCGGTCACGGCGCGGTGGTGGACGCGGCGTTCGTGCGGGCCCAACGGGACGCGCTGGCCGCGCGTTTCGGCGTGTCGCGCTGATCTCGGCGCGTCCGCTCCTCGTATCGTCATCAGAATGCGCCAGTACTCCGCCGACCTGACCCCTCCGTGGAAGAAATCGCAGCCGGTACCGGAGGTTCCGGCCGACCCCGGTCTGGTGGTCGAGGAGCCCGGGACCGGGTTCTGCGGCGCGGTGATCGGCTGCGAGGCCGGCACGGTGACCCTGGAGGACCGCTTCGGCAAGCACCGGGTCTTCCCGATGGAGCCGCGCGGCTTCCTGCTGGAGGGGCGGGTCGTGACCTTGGTGCGGCCGTCGTCCTCCGCTCCCGTGCGGCCCTCCCGTACGGCGTCGGGGTCGGTGGCGGTCCCGGGGGCTCGCGCCCGGGTGGCGCGCGCCGGGCGCATCTACGTCGAGGGGCGGCACGACGCCGAGCTGGTCGAGAAGGTCTGGGGCGACGACCTGCGCATCGAGGGCGTGGTGGTGGAGTACCTGGAGGGCGTCGACGACCTTCCGTCCATCGTCGACGACTTCGCGCCGGGGCCGGACGCTCGGCTGGGGGTCCTGGTGGACCACTTGGTGCCGGGTTCGAAGGAGTGGCGGATCGCGCAGGCGGTGACGAGCGAGCACGCGCTGGTCGTGGGCCACCCCTACATCGACATCTGGGAGGCGGTGAAGCCGTCGTCGCTGGGGATCGAGGGCTGGCCCCGGGTGCCGCGCGGTCAGGACTGGAAGACGGGGGTGTGCCGGGCGCTGGGGTGGCCGACCGAGAACACGGGGGCGGTGTGGCAGGCGATTCTGGCGCGGGTGGGGTCGTACAAGGACCTGGAGCCGGAGTTGCTGGGGCGGGTGGAGGAGCTGATCGACTTCGTGACGGCGTGAGGTGGATCCAGCCCCTCGGGCGTCAGGCGATTCCGGCCCCTCCGGCGTGAGGTGATTCCCCCCTCTCCGGCGTTTGAGGAGCGGGGGTCCGGGGGCAGCCCCCTCCCCGGGGACGGGAAGGGGCGGCGGGGCGAGAACAATCCGGTCAGTCCACCAGATCCCGCACCACCGCGTCCGCCAGCAGCCGCCCGCGCAGGGTGAGCACCGCGCGGCCGTCGTCGTAGGGCTGCTCCTGGAGAAGCCCGTCGGACAGCGCCCGGCGCGACGCCGCGAGCCCCGCCTCCCGCAGCAGGGACAGCGGGACGCCTTCCCGCAGGCGCAGCTCCAGCAGGATGCGCTCCACCCGCCGGTCCTCGTCCGTCAGGAGCTCGCGTCCGGCGCCCGGCGACTTCCCGGCCGTCAGCGCCCCCGCGTACGCCCCCGGGTGCTTCACGTTCCACCAGCGCACCCCGCCCACGTGGGAGTGGGCTCCCGGCCCCGCGCCCCACCAGTCGGCGCCCCGCCAGTACAGCTCGTTGTGCAGGCAGCGGCCCGCGTCGGAGGTGGCCCAGTTGGACACCTCGTACCAGTCGAAGCCCGCCGCCGACAGGGTCTCCTCGGCGATCAGGTACCGGTCGGCGTGGACGTCGTCGTCGGTCATGGGGACCTCGCCGCGCCGGATGCGGCGGGCGAGCTGGGTGCCCTCCTCGACGATCAGGGCGTACGCCGAGACGTGGTCGGGTCCGGCGCCGAGGGCCGCGTCCAGGGAGGCGCGCCAGTCGTCGTCGCTCTCGCCGGGGGTGCCGTAGATCAGGTCCAGGTTGACGTGGTCGAAGCCGGCCGCGCGGGCCTCGGCGACGCAGGCCTCGGGGCGGCCGGGAGTGTGGGTGCGGTCCAGGATCTTCAGGACGTGCTGCTTGGCGCTCTGCATGCCGAAGGAGATCCGGTTGAAGCCACCCTCGCGGAGGGTGGCGAGGTAGGCCGGGTCGACCGACTCCGGGTTGGCCTCCGTCGTGATCTCCGCGTCCGGCGCGAGGCCGAACTCGTCGCGGATCGCGTGCAGCATCCGCACCAGGTCGCCGGCGGCCAGCAGGGTGGGCGTACCGCCGCCGACGAAGACCGTGCGGACCTGGCGGGGGTCGTCGCCGAGCACCTTGCGGGCGAGGCGGATCTCGTCGGTCAGCGTCTCGGCGTAGTTGTCGCGGGAGGCGAGGACGCCGCCGGTGCCGCGCAGCTCGGTCGCGGTGTAGGTGTTGAAGTCGCAGTAGCCGCAGCGGGTCGCGCAGTACGGGACGTGCAGGTAGAAGCCGAGGGGGCGGTCGGCGGCGCCGGCGAGCGCGGACGCCGGGAGGGCACCGTCGGCGGGGACGGGCTCGCCGTCGGGGAGTGCGGAGGGCATGCGTTCCATTGTCCCGTACGGCGGCTGTTGCTCGGTTGCCCCGCCCGGCTTGCTCGGCTTGCTCGGGCTGCTCGGGCTGCTCGGGCTGCTCGGGCTACCCGGCCTACTCGGCCTGGAGGACCAGCAGCGCCAGGTCGTCCTCCGGGGGCCGCGCCCCGAACTCGTGCACCAGCCGCCTGATCCGCTCGGCGACCAGCCCGGCGTCCAGGCCCGCGCACCCGGCGAGGGCCGTGGCCAGCCCGTCCCCGTCGTCGAACTGGCGGGAGCCGCTGCGCCGCTCGGTGACCCCGTCCGTGACGCAGAGGAGGGTGTCGCCGGAGCACAGCTCGAAGGTCTCGCTCGTGTACGTCGCGTCCTCGACGACGCCGAGCAGGGTCTGCGGTTCGGCGACCGTGCGGACGGCGCCGTCCGGGCCGAGGAGGAGGGGCAGCGGATGCCCGGCGGAGGCGAGGGTGCAGCGGACGCCGCCGTCGTGCGGGACCAGCTCGCCGTAGAGCAGGGACAGGAAGCGGGTCTGCGGTCCGTCGCCCGGGGCAACCGGTGGGCCGCCTGCGGCGACCAGGGCGCGGGCGGCGGCGTCGGCGGCCTCGGTGGCGTCGTCGAGGAGGAGCTGGTTGAGGCGGTCCAGGACGTCGGGGACGCCGTACTCCTCGCGGGCCAGCAAGCGCAGCCAGGGCCGGGCGAGCCCGATGACGACGGCGGCCTCGGGACCCTTGCCCTGGACGTCTCCGACGGCGAAGCACCAGCGGCCGTCGCCGGCCGGGAAGAGGTCGTAGAAGTCGCCGCTGGGGCCGCCCTTGTCGCACGGTTCGTAGACGAGGGCGCTGCGCACGCCGGGGATCTCGGCGACGGCGCCGGGCAGCAGGCCGCGCTGGAGGACGGCGCTGATGGTGGCCTGGCGGGCGTACTGACGGGCGGCGCCGATGGCGAGCGCCACGCGGCGGCTGAGGTCCTCCACCAGGCCGGTGATCTCGTCGGGGAAGCCGGCGGTACCGGTCCGTCCGATCACCAGGGTGCCGAGCGGCCGGCCCCCGGCGACCAGGCGGTAGGCGAGCGCGGCGCCGTGGACACCGTCCGGGCCCAGCGCCTCGCCGGGCCAGGGGTGGGCGACGGGCCCGGAGCGCCACGGGTCGCGCGGGCGGGGAGGGTCCTTCTCCAGGGCGCGGCGCAGTTCCTCGATGTGGCTCTCGCTGCCGTGCCAGACGCCGCCCAGCCGTGCCCCGACGACCGCCCCCGGGGCGTCGCTCCAGGCTCCCCGGCCCAGGGACTCGTCCTCCAGCCACACCGCGCACCAGTCGGCGAGCCGCGGCACGATCAGCTGACCGGTGAGGGAGGCGACCAGGTCCTCGTCGAGCTGCCCGGCCAGCAGGTCGGAGGCCTCGGCGAGGAAGGACAGGGCACCGCGGCCCAGCCACTCGCGGTCACGGATGCCGCGCCGGCCGGGCCCGCTCTCGTGCTCGGGCGGTGGTCCGTACGGGGACCCGGTGAACCGCGGGTCGCGTTCCTCCGCGTACGCCTCGGTCCGCGCGGCGGTCCACACCGTGTCCGCCTCGGTCCGCGCGGCGATCCGCACCGCGTCCGCCTCCTCCGCGGCTTCCGTCGTCTCCGCCGCCTCGGCACCCGCGGCGCGCAGCCGTGCCCAGACCGTCTTGGTGCCCGGGCGGTACGTGATGCCCCAGGCCTCCGCGAGCGCGGCGACGAGCCGCAGGCCCCTGCCGTACTCGGGAGTCTCCTGCGGCGTCTCCTGGTCGCCGCTCCTCGGCGCCCGGGAGGGGTGGTGGTCCGTGACCTCGACGACGAGGGTGCCCGTCTGCTCCAGCCGGCAGACCACCTCGACGTCGGTGCCGGCGTGCACGACGGCGTTGGTGACCAGTTCGCTGACGGCCACCAGGGCGTCGGCGGCGAGGTGCTCGGTCAGCTGGTCCGTGCCGGGCAGGCCGAGCGCGGACCAGTCGGCCAGCGCGGCCCGCACCATCGCACGGGCCGCACCCGGCGCCAGGGAGCTGCCGAGCAGGGTCACGCGCGCCCGCGCGCACTCCTGGACGGACGCGCCGGCAAGGTGCGCGGGCGCACCGGTGGCGCGGGAGACGATCTCCCGTTGCGTCGGAATGGCCCCCATGGACGGCTCCCCGGGCAGTGCGTGCGCATGCTTCGCAGTCAATGCCGACAGAGTGACAGACCGGCCCCGCCCATAAGCGCGGAGTTACCGAAGTGGGCCGCCATGGGTGAGATCCGTGGTAGGCGAATGCTCGAAGACGGCCGGAAGCCGGACGGTTTCGGGCATTCGCCGTACGGATCACGACGTTCGCGCCCGGGCTACGCCTCCCGCGACCCCTCGTACATCTCCTCGATCAGGTGCTTGTACTCCCGCTCGACGACCGGCCGCTTCAGCTTCAGGCTCGGCGTGATCTCGCCGTGCTCGACGTCCAGGTCACGGGGCAGCAGGCGGAACTTCTTGATGGTCTGCCAGCGCTGGAGGCCCTCGTTGAGCTGCTTGACGTAGCCGTCGACCATCTCGACGGTCGCGGGGGCCGCGACGATCTCCGCGTACGGCTTGCCCGCCAGCCCGTTCTCCTTCGCCCACTGCGTGATGGCGATCTCGTCGAGGGCGATCAGCGCGGTGCAGAAGTTCCGGTCGGCGCCGTGGACCAGGATGTTGGAGACGTACGGACAGACCGCCTTGAACTGGCCCTCGACCTCGGCGGGCGCGATGTACTTGCCGCCCGAGGTCTTGATGAGGTCCTTCTTGCGGTCGGTGATGCGCAGGTAGCCGTCGGGCGAGAGCTCGCCGATGTCGCCGGTGTGGAACCAGCCGTCGGACTCCAGCACCTCGGCGGTCTTCTCGGGCAGCTTGTGGTAGCCCTCCATGATGCCGGGGCCGCGCAGCAGGATCTCGCCGTCGTCGGCGATGCGCACCTCGGTGCCGGGCAGCGGCTTGCCGACCGTGCCGGTGCGGTAGGCCTCGCCGGGGTTGACGAAGGAGGCGGCGGAGGACTCGGTGAGGCCGTAGCCCTCCAGGATGTGGATGCCGGCGCCGGCGAAGAAGTAGCCGATGTCGGGGGCGAGGGCGGCCGACCCGGAGACGCAGGCGCGCAGGTTGCCGCCGAAGGCCTCGCGGATCTTGGCGTAGACGAGCTTGTCGGCGACGGCGTGCTTGGTGCGCAGGCCGGCGGGGGCGCTCGCGGTGCCGGTGCGCTTGAAGTTGTCCTGGGTGACCTTGGCGTACTCGCGGGCCACGTCGGCCGCCCACTGGAAGATCTTGTACTTGGCCCCGCCGCCCGCGCGGGCCTTGGCGGCGACGCCGTTGTAGACCTTCTCGAAGATGCGGGGCACGGCCGCCATGTAGGTCGGCTGGACCACCGGCAGGTTCTCGATGATCTTGTCGACGCGGCCGTCGACGGCGGTGACGTGACCGGCCTCGATCTGGCCGGAGGTGAGCACCTTGCCGAAGACGTGCGCGAGCGGCAGCCACAGGTACTGCACGTCGTCCTTGGTGACCAGGCCGGTCGCCGCGATCGCCTTCGCCATGTACGACCAGTTGTCGTGCGGGAGGCGGACGCCCTTGGGCCGGCCGGTGGTGCCGGAGGTGTAGATGAGGGTGGCGAGCTGGTCCTTGGTGAGCGCGCCGACCCGCTTCTTGACCAGCTCGGGGTCCTGCTCCAGGCGGGCGGCGCCCCGGCGCTCCAGCTCGTCGAGGGTGAGGACCCAGTCCTCGGAGGTGTCGGCACCGGTCGCGTCGATCACCACGACGTGGGTGAGGTCGGGCAGCTCGGCCCGCTTCTCCCTGGCCTTGGCGAGCTGCGCGGCGTCCTCCGCGATCAGCACCCGGCTCTCGGAGTCGGAGAGGATGTACGCCGACTCGTCGGCGTTGGTCTGCGGGTAGACGGTGGTCGTCGCGGCGCCGGCGCACATGATGCCGAGGTCGGCCAGGATCCACTCCAGGCGGGTGGAGGAGGCGAGGGCCACGCGCTGCTCGGGCTGCACGCCCAGCTCGATCAGACCGGCCGCGATCGCGTAGACCCGCTCGGCGGCCTGCGCCCAGGTCAGCGACTTCCAGTCGTCCGGTCCCTCACCCGAGGCGGACGGCACCGGGTAGCGGTACGCCTCGGCGTCCGGCGTGGCCGCCACCCGCTCCAGGAAGAGCCCCGCCACGGAGGGCGGACGGTTCTCGATCAGTGTCTGTGTGTCGCTCACGACATCCTCCGTGGGCCCGCGACGGTGCGGCTTGCTCAGGTGCGGCTGGATTCACTCTCGGGCGGTGGTCGGGCAGGGGCTCGGACAGTTGCCCGATCACTTGTTTAACTCACGAGTAACTACGGGGCAGGCATCAGAGTAGAGGGCGAGTGGCCTCGGCGTAAGAGTCCGCACCCTGTCACTTCCTACAGATGCGCGCGCGTGACATGCGAAGAGACCCGCCGCACTTTCGTACGACGGGCCCCTTCGTGACCGATTTGCCCGGACTCGGCGTGCGGCGGGTGCGGTGCGGCGGCTACTTCTTGCCCTTGCCCGACCCCGCGTTGTCGTCGCTCGACAGCACCGCGATGAAGGCCTCCTGCGGAACCTCCACGGAACCCACCATCTTCATCCGCTTCTTGCCTTCCTTCTGCTTCTCCAGCAGCTTCCGCTTACGGGAGATGTCACCGCCGTAGCACTTGGCGAGGACGTCCTTGCGGATGGCGCGGATGGTCTCGCGGGCGATCACCCGGGAGCCGATGGCGGCCTGGACGGGCACCTCGAAGGCCTGGCGCGGGATCAGCTCCTTGAGCTTGGCGACGAGCCGGACGCCGTACGCGTACGCCTGGTCCTTGTGGGTGATCGCCGAGAAGGCGTCCACCTTGTCGCCGTGCAGCAGGATGTCGACCTTGACCAGGCTGGAGGTCTGCTCGCCGGTGGGCTCGTAGTCCAGGGAGGCGTAGCCGCGGGTCTTGGACTTCAGCTGGTCGAAGAAGTCGAAGACGATCTCCGCGAGCGGGAGGGTGTAGCGGATCTCCACCCGGTCCTCGGAGAGGTAGTCCATGCCGAGGAGGGTGCCGCGCCGGGTCTGGCACAGCTCCATGATCGCGCCGATGAACTCGGTCGGAGCCAGGATCGTGGCGCGCACGACCGGCTCGTAGACCTCGTTGATCTTGCCCTCGGGGAACTCGCTCGGGTTGGTGACCTCGACCTCGGTGCCGTCCTCCATGACCACGCGGTAGATCACGTTGGGCGCGGTGGCGATCAGGTCGAGGCCGAACTCGCGCTCCAGCCGCTCGCGGATCACGTCGAGGTGGAGCAGACCGAGGAAGCCGACGCGGAAGCCGAAGCCGAGGGCGGCGGAGGTCTCGGGCTCGTAGACCAGGGCGGCGTCGTTGAGCTGGAGCTTGTCCAGGGCCTCGCGCAGCAGCGGGTAGTCGGAGCCGTCCAGCGGATACAGGCCGGAGAAGACCATCGGCCTGGGGTCCTTGTAGCCGCCGAGCGCCTCCTCGGCGCCCTTGTGCTGGCTGGTGACCGTGTCACCGACCTTGGACTGGCGGACGTCCTTCACGCCGGTGATCAGGTAACCCACCTCGCCGACGCCCAGACCGTCGGCGGAGAGCATCTCCGGCGAGTTGGTGCCGATCTCCAGCAGCTCGTGCGTGGCGCCGGTGGACATCATCCGGATGCGCTCGCGCTTGTTGAGCTGACCGTCGATGACACGGACGTACGTCACGACACCGCGGTAGGAGTCGTAGACCGAGTCGAAGATCATCGCGCGGGCGGGGGCGTCCTTGACGCCGACCGGGGCGGGGACCTCGGCGACGACCTTGTCCAGCAGGGCGTCGACGCCGAGGCCGGTCTTGGCGGAGACCTTGAGCACGTCTTCGGGGTCGCAGCCGACCAGGTTGGCGAGCTCCTCGGAGAACTTCTCGGGCTGCGCGGCCGGCAGGTCGATCTTGTTCAGCACGGGGATGATCGTGAGGTCGTTCTCCATCGCCAGGTAGAGGTTGGCGAGGGTCTGGGCCTCGATGCCCTGGGCTGCGTCGACGAGGAGGATGGTGCCCTCGCAGGCGGCGAGCGACCGCGAGACCTCGTAGGTGAAGTCGACGTGCCCCGGGGTGTCGATCATGTTGAGGATGTGCGTGTTGCCCTCGTCGTGGGACGGGGCCCACGGAAGTCGCACCGCCTGGGACTTGATCGTGATGCCGCGCTCGCGCTCGATGTCCATGCGGTCGAGGTACTGGGCGCGCATCTGCCGCTGCTCGACCACACCGGTCAGCTGGAGCATCCGGTCGGCGAGCGTGGACTTGCCGTGGTCGATGTGCGCGATGATGCAGAAATTGCGGATCAGAGCCGGGTCGGTACGGCTCGGCTCGGGCACATGGCTAGGGATCGCGGGCACGCAGGGTCCTGATTCTTGAGGCGTCCGCAGTGTCTGCGGTCTCGGGTCGGATCTATACGTAGCTTCCATCGTCCCACGGGTGCGGGGCTGGGATGGGTTTGGGAGGGGTTGCGGGCGGGATCGGGGGCGGCTGGAGGCCGGTGGGGGGCGGGTGGCGGGCTGGTGAGGGGGCGGGTGGCGGGCTGGTGAGGGGGCGGGTCCGGCAGGGTTGGGGGGCGGATCCGGCAGGGTTGGGGCAGGGTTTGCGGTCGGCTCCGGGAGGGTTCGGGGCCTGCTCCGGGAGGGTTCGGGGCCGGGTTGCGGGCCCGGTGCGTGGTCGGCTCCGGCCGGGTTTGGGCGGGCTGAGCGGCCGCTGGTAGTGTGGGGGGCTGTGTCTCATGCCCTCTCAGCGCGAGGCACTCCTTCAAGAAATCACCGGCACGGGACCCTCGCGGCCTCGTGCCTGAACCTGCAAAGGCTCATTCGTGGCGAACATCAAGTCCCAGATCAAGCGGAACAAGACCAACGAGAAGGCCCGGCTGCGCAACAAGGCCGTCAAGTCCTCTCTGAAGACCGCGATCCGCAAGGCTCGTGAGGCCGCTGCCGCGGGCGACGTCGAGAAGGCCACCGAGTACCAGCGCGTTGCTGCGCGCCAGCTCGACAAGGCCGTCTCCAAGGGCGTCATCCACAAGAACCAGGCCGCCAACAAGAAGTCGGCCCTGGCGCAGAAGGTCGGCGCCCTCAAGGGCTGAACCTCTTATCTGATCTGATCGCCGGAAGGACCCAGGGCGGGCCCTCTCTCATCCGCCCCCGTCCGGCACCCAGGATCCATGCGCGGCCTGCGTTCGCCACGCGGGCATGGATCCGCGAGCTTTGTCCGAAGGCCCCGGTGACCGTCCTTCCCCAGGACGGACGCCGGGGCCTTCGGTGTGAGCGGCCGTCCGACCCGGGTTACGCGCGTCCCCGGGAACGCGCCGCCCGCGCGATGGTCACCACGCACTTCTCCAGGGCGTACTCGGGGTCGTCCCCGGCGCCCTTCACCCCCGCGTCGGCCTCGGCCACCGCGCGCAGGGCCACGGACACGCCGTCCGGGGTCCAGCCGCGCATCTGCTGCCGGACGCGGTCGATCTTCCACGGCGGCATGCCCAGCTCGCGGGCGAGGTCGGCGGGGCGTCCGCCGCGGGCGGAGGAGAGCTTTCCGATGGCCCGCACGCCCTGGGCGAGCGCGCTGGTGATCAGCACCGGTGCCACTCCCGTCGCCAGCGACCAGCGCAGCGCCTCCAGGGCCTCCGCCGCCCGTCCCTCGACCGCCCGGTCGGCGACGGTGAAGCTGGACGCCTCGGCCCGTCCGGTGTAGTACCGCCCGACGACGGCCTCGTCGATCGTCCCCTCGATGTCGGCCGTCAGCTGCGACACCGCCGAGGCCAGCTCGCGCAGGTCGCTGCCGATCGCGTCGACCAGGGCCTGGCAGGCCTCGGGGGTGGCCGACCGTCCGGCGGCGCGGAACTCCGCCCGCACGAAGGCGAGCCGGTCCGCGGGCTTCGTCATCTTGGCGCACGCCACCTCGCGCGCGCCCGCTTTGCGCGCGGCGTCCAGCAGGCCCTTGCCCTTGGCACCGCCCGCGTGCAGCAGGACGAGGGTGATCTCCTCGGCGGGGGCGCCCAGGTAGGACTTGACGTCCTTGACCGTGTCGGCGGACAGGTCCTGCGCGTTGCGTACGACCACGACCTTGCGCTCGGCGAAGAGCGAGGGGCTGGTGAGCTCGGCGAGGGTGCCGGGCTGCAACTGGTCGGAGGTCAGATCGCGTACGTCCGTGTCGGCGTCGGCGGCCTTCGCGGCGGCCACCACCTCCTGCACGGCACGGTCGAGCAGGAGGTCCTCCTGGCCCACGGCAAGGGTCACCGGGGCGAGAGGGTCGTCATTCGCAGTCTTCCTGGCCATCGCGACAAGCATCGCACGCACCGCTGACAACGACCCCCGGCGGGCGTCCCGGCGCGGACGGGAGCCACCGGTCAGGCCCTACGGCTCCTCGCGCCAGCCCTCCCACTCCCCCGCGAACTCGTCGAGCTCCCCGGGGTCCAGGCGCTCCTCCTCGTCACGCAGTACGACGAGCCACTGGGCGTCCTCGGCGTCGTCCTCGCCGGCCAGGGCGTCCCGGACCAGCAGGGGCTCCTCGTCGAGGCCGAACCGCTCCCCCAGCGCCTGGGCCACCTCCTCGGCGGCGTCGCGGTCGGGCAGCACCAGCACATGTCTCACGTCACTCACGGGTGCCATTGTCGGACACCGGGCGGGAGCCGGAGCGCGAGGTCCGGGAGATCAGCCCTTGGGCACGATCTGCACGTCGAGCTCGATCCGGATGCTGGGGCCGACGACGGCGATGCCGCGCGCCAGCATCGTCTGCCAGCTGACCGTGAAGTCGTCGCGGTGCAGCTCGGTGGTGGCACGGCAGGCCGCCCGCGTCTCGCCCTCCATGCCGTTGCCGAGGCCGAGGTACTCGGCGTCCAGCGTGACCGTGCGGGTCACCCCGTGCAGGGACAGCGCCCCCGTCACCGCCCACCGGTTGCCGCCCCGGTGCGTGAACCTGTCGCTGTAGAACTCCAGCGTCGGGAACCGCTGCACGTCCAGGAAGTCAGCGGACCGCAGGTGGTCGTCGCGCATCTTCACGTTGGTGTCGATGGACGCCGCGTCGATCACCACGTGCATCGCCGACTGCTCCATGTCCTCGCCGATGCGCACCGCGCCGGCGAACGCGTTGAAGCGGCCGTGGATGCGGGCGAGCCCGATGTGTCGCGCGGTGAACGCGATCGAGGAGTGCGTCGGCTCGATCTCCCAGTCCCCCGGCGCCGGCAGCTGCGGGGGCTGGGCCACCTGCAGGGTCACGTCGCCGAGCGACACCAGCGCGTCCTCGGTGACCGTCGCGGACGCCCGGTAGGGCGTGTAACCCTCGGCGGACACGGCGAGCCGGTACTCCCCCGCGGGCACCGTCGCCACGAACGACCCGAAGGGGTCCGTCCCGCCCCCGACCACCTTGCGCCCCATGGTGTCGCTGACCGCGAACTCGGCGTTCGGCACCGGCTCGTTGACGGGGTCGAGGACCCGGCAGCTGAGTACTCCCGCGTTCGGCGGAGTCGGTACCGCAGCGAGGGGCCCCGTCCGTTGCATCCGCTTCGTTCGGCTTCCCAGCAAGCGGCCGATCATCTGCGACACCCTCTGCGAGACATTGACAAAATTCGTTGACGAAGAAACATTCGATCACTGATGGGGCTTTCGAGGCAAGACTGACCCACATCACGGGAAACCAGCACATGTGCAGGGAGTACGCACGAGTGGCCCGGAAGTCGGCCGATTTCACCGATCCCGGCCCGATTCCTCACGGGCGGCACCCGGCTACGTCACCGGCCGGCCCCGTCTCCTCATCGGCGGGCCCGGCCTCATCGCCGGGCCCGGTCTTCTCATCGGCGGGGCCGGTCTCCTCGTCGAGGGCCCTGTCCCGTCATCCGCCGGGTGCTGCCGGCACCTCGTCGAGGTGGACGCGGAAGCGGTCCCGGTACGCCGCCAGCACCTCCTCGTCCGTCGCCAGTTCGCGTTCCTCCCGTCCGCCGTCGGGGGTGGTCGTCGTGAGCCTGCGCCCGCTGAGCGTGATCCTTCCTCCGTCTTCCGTGAGCCGCGAGCACACCGGCGACCGCAGGAAGTGCGACCGCGGCGAGGTGCTGTGCCACCACGCGCCGGACACGAAGTCGCCGAGCACCCTCGGGCGCAGCTCCACCCGGTACACGGCCTGGCCGTCGCGCAGCACGTCCAGGTCGGCCGCCCGGGCCGTGTCGTGCCCGCCGCGCACCCCGGCCTCGTCCGGTCCCGCCTCGACGATCCGGAACGTCCCCCCGGGGTCCTCCTGCTCACCCCGCTCCCCGAACTCCAGCGGACCGTGGCTGTGCGCCCCGAACCCGACGTCCGCCAGCCAGTCGCCCCCGTCCACCGTCCGCACGAGCAGCGCCAGATGGTCGTACGGAATCCCGAGCGCTCCCCCCTCCCCGTACACCCGCGCCGCGAGCAGCGTGACCTCGTACCCGAGCGCGGTCAGCAACGCACCGAAGAGACCGTTGAGTTCGTAGCAGAAACCGCCTCGCCGCGCCCCCACGACCTTGTCCAGCAGCCGCTCCTCCTGCAACACGATCTCCTCGCCCAGATGGACGGAGAGGTTCTCGAACGGCACCGTCCGCAAGTGACGCAGGTGCAGTTCGCGCAAGGCGTCGAGGGTGGGCCACGCCGGGTACTCGGCTCCCAGCCGGCGGAGGTAGGCGTCGACCTGTGGTGTGTCCATGGCCCTCAGTCTCCCGCCACCCGCAGCGCCTCGCCCGTGCCGGTGACCGCCAGCGGCCCGTCCCGGTCCGTACGCAGCACCAACGCGCCGCCGGACCGCAGCGCCTGGACGGTGGCGGGCGCCGGGTGCCCGTACGTGTTGTCCTCACCGCAGCTGATGAGCGCCACCCGCGGGGCCACCTTCCGCATGAGGCCGGGATCCTGGTGGGCGGAGCCGTGGTGAGCCACCTTCAGGACGTCGACCCCTTCCAGCGCCGCGGCCGCCGGTGAACTCGCCAGCCGTTGCTGCGCCGGGGGTTCCAGGTCCCCGAGCAGCAGCAGACGCAGCCCGGCCGTCCGCACCAGCAGGGTGACGCTGGCGTCGTTGGGCCCTTCCGCGCCCTCCGGTGGGGCCGGTCGCGGACCCGACGGCGAGCCCGGCACCGCGCGCGACGGTGCCGACGGTGTCGGTCCTGGTGGCGGCGGTGGCCACACCACCTGCCAGGACAGCGGTCCGGTCCGCCGCCGTTCCCCGGCGGCGGCGTGCCGCAGGGGAATCCGCCGGGCCGCCGCCTGCCTGCGGACGAACTCGGCCTGGTCCTCGGGCTCTTCGAGGGCAGTGGTCTCGATCGCCCCCACCGAGCGCCCCCGCAGCACCCCGGGAAGCCCCGCCACGTGGTCGGCGTGGAAGTGGGTCAGCACCACGAGCGGAATCCGCGTGACGCCGAGCGAGCGCAGACAGTGGTCGACCAGCGCCGGGTCGGGCCCGGCGTCCACGACCACGCCCGTGCCCCCGCCCGCCGCCAGCACCAGCGCGTCGCCCTGTCCCACGTCGCACATCACCATCCGCCAGCCCTGCGGCGGCCACCCCTTGATCACCCGGGCCAAGGGCGGCGGCTGCACCACCGCCAGCACCAGCACCACCGCGACGACACCGCACCACCAGGGATGCGCCGACAGGCGCCGGCCCAGGAACACCACCCCCAGCGTGACCAGCGCGAGCAGCGCCGCCCCGGCCCAACTGCCCGGCCAGTCCACTCCCGCACCGGGCAGCGCGGCGCCGGTGCGGGCGATCGCCGCGATCCACTCGGCCGGCCAGCCTCCGCACCAGGCCAGTCCCTCGGCCACCGGCATGGCAGCCGGTGCCGTCGCCAGCGCGGCGAAACCCAGCACCGTGGCCGGCGCCACCGCGAACTCGGCGAGCAGGTTGCACGGCACCGCGACCAGGCTCACCCGCGCCGACAGCACGGCGACGACCGGCGCGCACAGGGCCTGCGCCGCACCGGCGGCGGCCAGCGCCTCGGCGAGCCGCGGCGGAACCCCCCGCCGGCGCAACGCCGCGCTCCACCGCGGGGCGAGCGTGAGCAGCGCCCCGGTGGCCAGCACGGAGAGCAGGAAGCCGTAACTGCGGGCCAGCCACGGGTCGTACAGCACCAGCAGCAGCACGGCCGTCGCCAGCGCCGGGAGCAGGGATCTGCGGCGCCCGGTGGCCAGGGCGAGCAGGGCGACGGCACCGCACGCTGCGGCCCGCAGCACGCTCGGGTCGGGACGGCACACGACGACGAAGGCCAGCGCGAGCACCCCGCCGAGCAGCGCGGTCGTCCGCAGGGAGATGCCGAGGCGCGGTGCCAGCCCCCGGCGTTCGCTGCGCTGGGCCAGTCCGGGCGGTCCGAGCAGCAGGGCGAGCACGATCGTGAAGTTGGCTCCGGACACGGCCAGCGTGTGCGCGAGGTCGGTCTCCTTGAACGCCTCCTCCAGTTCGGGTGTGATGCGCGAGGTGTCCCCGACGACCAGCCCCGGCAGCAGGGCCCGCGCGTCCGCCGACAGGCCGTCGGTGGCCTCCCGCAGACCGGCCCGCAGCCGTCCCGCGAGCCGCTGCGCGCCCGACGGCCCGGCCACCGCCTCCGGTGCCTTCCCGTCGCCCCGTACCCGCAGCACGGCCGCGACGCGGTCCCCGCGCGTCCTCGGGGGCGCCGCGCGGGCGGTGACCCGGAGCCGTGTGGTGGGCAGCAGTTCCAGCCAGTGCGCGCTGCCGTGACCGGCACGGGCGTTCGGCACGTCGCCCGGGGCGCGCGGTGGGGCCGGTCCCTGTTCCCTCGCGCCCCCTCGGTCCGACTCTTCGTCCCCGCCCACGTCGACGAGCATCAGCACCGGCGTCCGTGTCAGCACCTCCCTTCCGCCGGCCTCGGTCACCCGTCGTACGTCGCCCTCGATCAACACGGTGGGCGGCACGGCGCGGTTGCCCCGGACTCGGGGCCGGGTGAGGCGGGGGTCGGCGGTGACCTCGACCTCCGCGGTGACGGTGGCGTACCGCCGGGCCAGCTCCGGTACGGGCCCGCGGCGCAGGTCGGCGCCGTGCAGTCCGGCCGAGGCCGCGGACGCGGCGACGCAGAGGAGAACGGCGGCGACCGACGCGCGCGGCCGTCCGCGCGCGGGACTCGGTCTCCCCGCCCTCAGCAGCAGTGCGCCTGCCACGACCAGACCGACCGTCACGGTGCCCACGGCCCACCCGGCGGGCGCGTCCAGCATCAGCGCCGCCGTGGCCCAGGCGGCGAGGGCGGGCGCCACCAACCGCAGATCCGCGGGCCCTTCCTGCCGGGGGTGGGCCGCCCCGAGCCGGTGCCCGGACGCGGCGTGCACGGCCGCGCGCACAGGCGCCGTCCCGTCGGACGAGGACCGCTGCGTGGCCCTCCGCCCGGCGTCCGTACCGCTGTCGGCACCCGTCTGCGCGTCCGTCCCGGTGCTCATGGCCGCACGAGGTTCCGCAGGTCGGCGAAGCGGCGTTCGCCGATGCCGTTGACCTCGCGCAGTTCGTCGACCGAGCGGAAGCCTCCGTGCCGGGCGCGGTAGTCGATGATGTGCTGGGCCAGCACCGGGCCGACGCCCGGGAGGGTGTCGAGCTGGTCGGCGGTCGCCGTGTTGAGGGAGACCGGCGCCGCGGGTGCCGCTCCCGCGGCCGCACCACCCGGGCCGCCCGGGGCGGTACCGCCGGGGACGGCCCCCGCGGCCTGTGCGGGGGCGCCGACGATCACCTGCTCACCGTCCACGAGGAAGCGAGCGCGGTTCAGCCCGTCGGTCCTGGTGCCTGGCCGCACACCTCCGGCGGCGCGCAGGGCGTCCGCGACCCGCGAACCGGCCGGCAGGCGGTGGACCCCGGGCTCGCGCACCTTGCCGCCGACGTCGACCACGATCTCGGCCCCGGCCGTCGCCGTCGCCGTGCCCTCGGCCGGACCCTCGGCAGCCGCGTCGTCGTCGGCCGCCTCGTCGCCCCCGTCGGCACCGTACGCCGCCGCCTCCCGTACCACCTCGGGCGCCGGCACGGGCTGGGTGCGGCCGGTCCAGAAGTGCTGCACGGCGAAGACCGCCGCGACGACGAGCAGCACCGTGAGCGCGGCGGCGCTGCGCCGTTCCATCCCGCACCGCGCCTGCAGCCACACCGGCATCCGCTCCCGCAGCGCATGCCCGGCGCGTTCCCGCCAGGTGGCCGCGTCGACGCCCACGGCCCCCACGGCGCCCAGACCGTCCGATGGCCCCACACCGCCCACGGCACCGACTCCGCCACCCGCGGCATCGGCGACGTGCGCGGCGTCGACGGCGACCGGTCCGGCCTCTGCCCGCCCGCGTTCGCCCGCCTGCCGCTCCTCGGCGGGCGGACCCTTCCCCGACTCGCCCCGCGGGCCGGGACGTTCGCCGAAGATGGCCTCCGCGCGGAGACGGAGGTCGTCCGCGGGCACGCGACGGCGTCCGTGCCGTGCCCGGCCGGGCGGGCCGGAGCTGCAGCGGGTGCGGGAGCGGGAGCCGGTACGGGATGCGCGGCGGTGGCGAAGCCGGCCGTCGGAGGCCGGTTCGCGGCCGGGGCCGCTGGTCGCGTTCGCTGTACGTGAGCGTGATCGAAGAGTCATGCGAGGAGGATCGGACACCTCACCCCACCCGCGATGATCTTGCTCGTTCTCCGGGGACTACTCGCGGGTTGTGGACAACTGCGTCCCTCACCCGAGTGACATGACGGACCTCACCGGGGCAGCCGGCGCCGCCTCACCGCGACGAGACCACGACCCCCAGCAACCCCGGCCCCGTATGCGCCCCGATCACCGCACCGACCTCGCTCACGTGCAGGTCTGCCAGTCCCGGCACCCGGTCCCGCAGACGCTCCGCCAGGGCCGACGCCCGGTCGGGGGCGGCGAGGTGGTGGACGGCGATGTCGACGGGTGCGCTGCCCGCGCGGTCGGCGACGATCTCCTCCAGCCGCGCGATGGCCCTGGACGCCGTGCGCACCTTCTCCAGGGGCTCGATGCGGCCACCGTCCAGCCGCAGCAGCGGCTTCACCGCGAGCGCGGATCCGAACAGCGCCTGGGCGGCCCCGATCCGGCCGCCCCGGCGCAGGTAGTCGAGGGTGTCGACGTAGAAGTACGCGGAGGTGCCCGCGGCCCGCTTCTCGGCGGCCGTAACGGCCTCGTCCACCGTGCCGCCCGTCTCCGCGGCCTCCGCCGCGGCGAGCGCGCAGAACCCGAGGGCCATCGCGATCATGCCGGTGTCCACGACCCGCACCGGGACCGGTGCCTCACGCGCGGCGACGACGGCCGCGTCGTGCGTGCCCGAGAGTTCCGCGGAGAGGTGGAGGGAAACGATGCCGTCGGCGCCGGACTCGGCGATCCGGCGGTAGGTCTCGGCGAAGAGCTCGGGGGCGGGCCGGGAGGTGGTGACGGGCCGCCGTTTCTGCAGGGCCTGGGCCAGCGAGCGGGTCGAGATCTCGGTGCCCTCTTCCAGTGCCCGGTCGCCGAGGACGACGGTCAGGGGTACCGCGGTGATGCCGTGCCGCTCCATCGCCCGGGCCGGGAGGTAGGCCGTTGAATCCGTGACGATCGCGACATGGCGGGACATGAGCTGGAGGTTACCTGCCGTAGCGCCCATCCGGCAGCCCGGCCCCGACGACCGGCGCCCACCGGGCTGTGATCAGGTCGTGTTCTCCGGGCGGGCCTTCTTCTGCCACGGGTACACGGGGCTCGGAGCGGGTGGGTCGATGGCGGACCGCGTCGGCTCCTTGGCCGGCTCGGGCCGCGGGTCCTTCGGCCAACTCTGCGAGGCGGGCGGGGCGTCGGCGGCCGGCGCCTCCGGCCAGGACGGCGGTGCGGCGGCGGGCTCCGTCTCGGTCCAGTGCCGCAGGGCGCCTGCCTCGACGTCGATCTGTGCGCTCAGCGAGTCCAGGTCGTCGTCGGCGAAGCGGCGGGCCCGGTCGCGGGCCGCCCAGCGCAGGGACTCGGCGGAGCGGGTGATGCGCTCGGTGCGTTCCCGCAGCTCGGGCAGGCGCTGGGCGAGCGTGGCGCGGTCGGGCTCGGACTCCAGCCGCCTGAGCTCGCCGTCCAGCTCGAAACCGTGCGCGCTGAGCCGCTCGAACAGGGCGAGCGACTCCTTGAGGGACTCGTCCTCGGCCACGCGCGCGTGCAGCGCGTCCTGCGTGGCCCGCATCGACGTGCGCAGGGTCAGCCGCAGCTGGGCCAGCTCGGCCGCCGGACCCACCTGGACGAGGGACTTGGCCCGCAGGGTGTGGTCCTCGACGGTCCGGCGGGCCTGGGTGATGCCGCGGTCCACGCTGCGCTTGGCCGCGCCGACGGCCTTGACCGTGGCGTAGACCCCCAGCACGACGGCGAGCAGGAAGAGCAGGGCGAATACCGTGATCACTGCTTCCACGAAGCTCCTCCTCCGAGCGTCCGGCCCGCGCACCGGCGGACCACGGCGCTCTCCACGCCGCTCTTCCACGGTAAACGCAGCGGGCAGGCCCGAGGTTCCGACGGAACCCCGAACCTGCCCGCACTCGTCCCTGAACCGGCCCCGACGAGCCCGTAGGGGACCATCCCGGACCACCCCGGACTACCCCGGCATCAGGCCGGAACGATGTTCACCAGCTTCGGCGCCCGCACGATCACCTTGCGGATGCCCGCCCCGCCCAGCGCGGCCACGACCTTCTCGTCGGCCAGCGCCGCCTTCTCCAGGTCCTCGTCGGAGATGGACGGGGCGACCTCCAGACGCGCCTTGACCTTGCCCTTGATCTGGACGACGCAGGTGACGGTCTCGTCGACCACGTACGCCGGGTCGGCCACCGGGAAGTCCTGGTGGACGACCGAGTCGGTGTGGCCCAGCTTGCGCCACAGCTCCTCGGCGACGTGCGGGGCCAGCGGCGCGACCAGCAGCACCAGGCGCTCGGCGACCGTCCGCGGGACGGGGCCGCCCACCTTCGTCAGGTGGTTGTTCAGCTCTGTGACCTTGGCGATGGCGGTGTTGAACCGCATGCCCTCCAGGTCCTGCCGCACGCCGTCGATGGCCTTGTGCAGGGCGCGCAGGGTGTCCTCGTCGACGTCGGACTCCGCCACGTCCGTGACCGTCACCTCGCCGGTGTTCTCGTCGACGATGTTCCGCCACAGCCGCTGCAGCAGCCGGAACTGGCCGACCACCGCGCGGGTGTCCCACGGCCGGGAGACGTCCAGCGGGCCCATGGCCATCTCGTACAGGCGCAGGGTGTCGGCACCGTACTCGGCGCAGATCTCGTCCGGGGTGACCGCGTTCTTCAGGGACTTGCCCATCTTGCCCAGCAGCCGGGAGACCTTCTCGCCCTGGTACCAGTAGGCGCCGTCGCGCTCCTCGACCTCGGCGGCCGGTACGGCGATGCCGCGGGCGTCGCGGTAGACGTAGGCCTGGATCATGCCCTGGTTGAACAGCTTGTGGAACGGTTCGGCGGAGGAGACGTGCCCCAGGTCGAACAGGACCTTGGACCAGAAGCGGGCGTACAGCAGGTGCAGCACGGCGTGCTCGGCGCCGCCGACGTACAGGTCGACGCCGCCGTGCGGCAGGCCCTCGCGCGGGCCCATCCAGTACTGCTCGATCTCCGGGTCGACCAGCTGCTCGCCGTTGTGCGGGTCCAGGTAGCGCAGCTCGTACCAGCAGGAGCCGGCCCAGTTGGGCATGGTGTTGGTCTCGCGCCGGTACTTCTTCGGGCCGTCGCCCAAGTCCAGGGTGACGTTGACCCAGTCCTCGTTGCGCGACAGCGGCGTCTCGGGCTGCGTGTCGGCGTCGTCGGGGTCGAAGGTCCGCGGCGAGTAGTCCTCGACCTCGGGCAGCTCCAGGGGCAGCATCGACTCGGGCAGGGCGTGGGCGATGCCGTCCTCGTCGTAGACGATCGGGAAGGGCTCGCCCCAGTAGCGCTGGCGGCTGAACAGCCAGTCGCGCAGGCGGAAGTTGACGGTGCCCCGGCCGGCGCCGGACCGCTCCAGCCACTCGGTGATGCGGGCCTTGGCCTCGACGACGGGCAGGCCGTCCAGGCTGACCTCGTCGTTCGACGAGTTCATGATCTTCGCGTCGTAGGAGGCGAAGGCGTCCTCCCACGTCGAGGTGTCGGTGCCGCGGCCGTCGGTCGGCTCGACGATGCAGCGGATCGGCAGCTCGAAGGCGCGGGCGAACTCGAAGTCGCGCTGGTCGCCGGCCGGGACGGCCATGATCGCGCCGGTGCCGTAGCCCATCAGCACGTAGTCGGCGATGAAGACCGGGACCTGCTCGCCGTTGACCGGGTTGGTGGCGTACGCGCCGATGAAGACGCCGGTCTTGTCCTTGGCCTCGGCCTGCCGCTCGACGTCGGACTTGGAGGCGGCCTGCGCGCGGTACGCGGCGACGGCCTCGGCCGGGGTCGCGTGACCGCCGGTCCACACGTCGTGCGTGCCCTCGGGCCAGGCGCCCGGGGTGAACTTCTCGACCAGCGGGTGCTCGGGCGCCAGCACCATGTAGGTGGCGCCGAACAGGGTGTCGGGGCGGGTGGTGAAGACCGTGATGTTCTCGCCGTCGATCGGGAAGTCGACGCGGGCGCCCTCGGAGCGGCCGATCCAGTTGCGCTGCTGCAGCTTGATGGCCTCGGGCCAGTCCAGCTCGTCCAGGTCCTCCAGCAGCCGGTCGGCGTAGGCGGTGATGCGCATGTTCCACTGGCGCAGCTTGGACTTGAAGACGGGGAAGTTGCCGCGCTCGGAGCGGCCGTCGGCGGTGACCTCCTCGTTGGCCAGCACGGTGCCCAGGCCGGGGCACCAGTTGACGGGCGCGTCGGAGGCGTAGGCCAGGCGGTACTCGCCCAGGACGTCGGCGCGCTCGCCCTCGGTCAGCTCGCCCCAGGCGCGGCCGCCGGGAACGGCGCGCTCACCGGACTCGAACTGGGCGACCAGCTCGGAGATCGGGCGGGCCTTCTTCGCCTCGTCGTCGTACCAGGAGTTGAAGATCTGCAGGAAGATCCACTGGGTCCACTTGTAGTACTCCGGGTCGATCGTGGCGAACGACCGGCGCTTGTCGTGGCCCAGACCCAGCCGGCGCAGCTGGCTCTGCATGTTCTTGATGTTGGCCTCGGTGGACACGCGCGGGTGCGTGCCGGTCTGCACGGCGTACTGCTCGGCGGGCAGGCCGAAGGCGTCGAAGCCCAGGGTGTGCAGGACGTTGTGGCCGGTCATCCGCTGGAAGCGGGCGAAGACGTCGGTGGCGATGTACCCCAGGGGGTGGCCGACGTGCAGACCCGCACCCGAGGGGTACGGGAACATGTCCATGATGAACTTCTTGGGCCTGGCGACCACCTCCGGGTCGCCCGCCAGGTCGCCCTTGGGGTTCGGCGCGGCGTACGTCCCCTCGGCGTCCCAGAAGTCCTGCCAGCGTGCCTCGATCTCGGCGGCCATGGCCGCCGTGTAGCGGTGCGGCGCGGCGTCCGCCGTCACGGGGGCGGTCGCCGCGGGGTTCGTCTCGCTCATGATCCTCAAAGCTCCATCGATCGTCTCTGCCAGCGGCTGCGACATTCATGACCAGCGGCTGCGATTGCCGGGAAATGAAAAATCCCCTCGCACAGGAGGGGACGCCGCGCCGATTCCGACCGCCGGAGTGGACCGGGGTCGGGACTGATCAGCGCGGCTCGCTAAGCAGAAGGCGTACGGCACGCATGGCGTCAGGGTACCGCAGTCGCCGAGCGGGCCGCGACGGGCTTCCCGCGGAGCCCTGGGGCGCCGCTCTCCGGCCGCCGGACGCCGTCCATCGGCCCGAAACCTGAACCAAGGTCAAAGGTTACTTCGCGTAACAACCGCTAAAGGACAACGCCACGAGCGCATTGTCGTTTGATAACAACGCAATAACTCAAACCTCGTACCCGTGGGTATGGCGCCACTTAGAGTGCGGCAGCGGGACCGCTTTCCCGAACCGCTCGGAGTTGCCCCCATGAACCCTCCCCTGATCCATCCCCGCAGCGACAGCCCACCCCCTCCCCGCGCATCCCTGACGTGGGGAGGAATGCCGTGGTGACGAACGACAGCACGGTGGACGACACCTTCGCGGAGTTCCTGAACTTCGGCGCCGGCGTCCTCTCCCTCGTCCTCCTGAGCTGCTCCGTGATCTGGGGGCTGGTGGCCCAGGACCGGATCGTCCTCGACGCCCGCCGGCGCATCCTGGCCCAGGCGGTGCACCGGAGCACCGCCGTCGCCTCGGTGGTGTTCCTGCTGGTGCACATCGGGGTCAAGCTGGCGCTGGACCACACCACCTGGGTCGCCGCGGTGATCCCCTTCGGGCTGCTCGCCACGGACGACGAGGCGTTCGGGGGCCGGTCCGTGCTCATCGGCTTCGGCACCCTGGCCAGCATGCTCATGATCTTCGTGGGCGTCACCGGCGCCCTGCGCAACCGCTTCGCCACCCCGGCGCCGGTGGCCTCGCGCTGGCGGGCCATGCACATGCTGGCCTACCCGGCCTGGTGCCTGGCCCTGCTGCACGGGCTCTACGCGGGTCGCGCGGCGAAGCCGCTGTTCACCATCCTGTACGGCCTGTCCGTACTCGGTGTCATGGCGGCCCTGGCACTGCGCGCGGCACCCCGCCCGGTCAAGCGCAGGGTCGCCGACCGGATCGCCGCCTTCTTCGGCACCGCGGAGCGGAACACCCGCGAGGACCTGGAGGAGAGCCGGTCCCGGGCCACGGCCGCCGCACTGCCGGGGTACGAGGGCCCCGCGGCGTCCGGGCCGCGCGGGACGTCCCCGGCCGCACCGCTGTACGAACCCGCGGAACGCCTCTCGCCCCCGGAGCCCGCCGGCGGCTTCGCGGCGGCCTACCGTGCCGTGTCCGGGCCCGCCGGAGGACGCGGCCGGCCGCTGACGGCCGACGCGACCGCCGCCACCCGGCTGCCACCGGACATGCGGCCCACCGAGGCGATGTCCGTCGTGGACGGCGGCGGCAGCACGTCGGGAAGCTGGCCGATACCGTCACCGCCCCCGGTCGGGGAGGCGCCCCCGTCGGCGTACGACCCGCTCAACGACACGGGGCACACCATCCCCGTCTACGGCAATACGGACACCGCGGCCCACTCCTCGGCCTACGGCTCGAGTGACGTGTACGACACGGGTGAGACGAACGCCGTCCACGACACGTACTACCCGACCGACACGTACAACAGCGGTCCCACCCCTGAACCGACCCCCGGTGCGCCCCGGGGCACGTCGCCCCGCGACGCGTCCTGGGACTTCGACGCACCGGGTTCGGGCGAACCTTGGAACACGCCTTCCGGAGGCCATTAAGTGAACGAGGCCCTGCCCGACGTCCCGGAAGTCCGCGTGGTCGGCCTTCCCCAGCTCACGTCGGGCTTCGACCTTGTCGAGCGCCTGGACCTGCCCATGCACCTGAAGGTGCACGGGCCGCTCGAACCGATGGGCGGGGAGCAGCTGGCGCAGCTCTCCGAACGCATCAACCTGAGGGGCCGCGGCGGCGCGGGCTTCCCCTTCCACAAGAAGCTGCGCTCGGTCGCCGAGTCCGCCATCAAGCGCGGCGTACGGCCGGTCGTGGTCGTCAACGGCAGTGAGGACGAGCCGGCCTGCCGCAAGGACACGGTGCTCATCAACCGTGCCCCGCACCTGATCCTGGACGGCGCGCTGCTGTGCGCCGAGGCCATGGGCGCCCGCACCCTCGTCATCGGCGTCACCCGTGAGTCCACCCAGCGCTCCATGGAGGCCGCCCTCGCCGAGCGCGGGCTGAGCAACGGACGCCGTTCCGCGCTCCGCGCGCGCGTGCAGCGCAACCCGGTGCGCATGGTCACCGGCGCGGCGGCCTCGCTGATCCGCTCCATCGACGGCGGCCCGGCGATCCCGCCCGGCCGCAAGGTCAGCGCCTCCAGGAGCGGCGTGGGCGGCGCGCCGACCCTGCTGTCCAACGCCGAGACCTTCGCCCAGCTGGCGATCGCCGCCCGCATCGGCCCGGAGCGCTACGGCAACACCGGCCTGTACGACGAGCCGGGGACCGTCATGCTCACCGTGTCCGGGGCGGTCGCCCGTCCGATGGTGATCGAGGTGCCGACGGGGGTGCCGCTGCGCTACGTCCTCCAGTTGGCCGGCGCCCCGCCGGTGCCGCAGGGCGTGCTGACCGGCGGCTACCACGGCAAGTGGATCGACGCGGTGACCGTCGACGAGGCGATCGTCTCCCGCAACTCGCTGCAGCAGGCGGGCGGCTCGCTCGGCGCGGGCGCGATCCTGCCGATCGGTCAGGACACCTGCCCGCTGGGCGAGTCGCTGCGGGTGGCGCAGTGGCTGGCGGAGGAGAGCGCCGGCCAGTGCGGCCCCTGCTACCTCGGCCTGCCGGCCGCCGCGCGGGGACTCGAGGACATCCTGAACGGCGGCGGTCCGGCCGCGCTGGAGGCGGTCAAGCAGGTCGCGCGGAACGTGAAGCGGCGCGGCGCCTGCTCGCACCCGGACGGCTCGGCGATGTTCCTGGAGTCGACCGTCAAGGCGTTCACGGACGACCTCGCCGCCCACGTCCTCGGCAACGGCTGCGGACGGCCCGTCCAAGGCGTCCTGCCGCTCCTGGAGGGCGGGGGGACCCCTACGGGCATCCCGGGCGGCGACGGGGAGAGCGGGCCCAGCCGGCAGAAGATCTACGTGGACTGGACGCTGTGCCGGGGCCACGGGCTGTGCGCGGACATCCTCCCGGAGGTCTTCCAGCTCGGCGCCGACGGCTTCCCGACCGTCGCACAGGCCGACGTACCGCGCTTCGCGGAGGCCAAGGCGGTCCGCGCGGTGCGCCGCTGTCCGGCGCTCGCCCTGCGCATCGAGGAGGAGACCCGCGGCCAGGCCCCCTCCTCGCGCACCAACCTGCCGGTGCTGTCCCCGGGGCGGGGACGCAGGGCGCTCGGCCGCTGACACAAGAACGAACCCCCCGGACCGAACGGTCCGGGGGGTTCATTTCACTGTGGAGCTAAGGAGAATTGAACTCCTGACCTCCTGCATGCCATGCAGGCGCTCTACCAACTGAGCTATAGCCCCTTGCTTCTTCGTCCGCCCGGTTTCCCCGGCGGCGACGCCAACATTACACGGTCCACCGGGTCCAACACCAAATCGTTTCCGGTTTGCCCGTTTTGCCCTCTTGTGGCGTCGGTATCGGAGAGCGCGTCGGGGATCGCTAGGCCGTCACGAACGAGTAGAACCGCTTGAGCGTGCAGTGCTCCTCCAGGAGCCGGCCGTAGATCGGCTCGCCCTCGAGTTCGCGGTACGTCTCGATCGGGTCGCCCTTTATGATCAGCGCCCGCGCGCACTCCTCGCACCAGTACTGGTAGTCCGGGTTCACCGGCTCCATGTCCCGCACGATCGGGGTGCCGCTGCCGCACCAGTCGCACTTCCGCCTGTGTGCACCCATCGATCAGCTCCAGCTGTGGCCGCAGGCCGTGCACACGTATGAGATTCCGCCGTTGTCGCCGAGGACCTGGGCCACGTGCCCGGAACCGCAGGAGGGGCAGAGAAGACGAGTGGCCGTGTTCCGTGTCACCGCTGAGCCGAGGAGGTGACCGACCTCCTCGAGGATGCTCGCAGGCATCGCCACTCCCTCCCGTCGGGTCGCGGTCCCCTTCCGGCCGTTTGATTCTGCCACGAGCGGGCCAATACGGTCAGCGACGCCTCAGTACCGGTCCGGACACGGAGTTCCACCGAGGTATACGCCCGTGGGACGCGTGTTGCTCAAGCGGACGCAAACGAAAAATCCCGCCCCCCGAGGGGGACGGGATTCGTCCGTGGGCTGTGGAGCTAAGGAGAATTGAACTCCTGACCTCCTGCATGCCATGCAGGCGCTCTACCAACTGAGCTATAGCCCCTTGCTGCCACCCGGCCGGGCCGAGTGGTGTTTCGCTCCGCTCGGCGGGGCGAACAAGAAGAACTTTAGCCTGCGACCTGCCGGAAAGTGAAATCCGGGTTCCCGCGCCCGCCCGGGACCCGTCCCGGGCCGCCCGGGACCGGTCAGTCGTCGTCGCCGAGCACCGGTTCCGGCAGGGTGCCGGCGTTGTGCTCCAGCAGGCGCCAGCCCCGGGCGCCCTCGCCCAGGACGGACCAGCAGCAGTTGGTCAGGCCGCCCAGGCTCTCCCAGGTGTGCGGTTCCAGACCGAGCAGGCGGCCGATGGTGGTGCGGATCGTGCCGCCGTGGCTGACCACGACGAGCGTGCCGTCCTCGGCGAGCTTCTCGGCGTGCCGGAGCACGACGGGGGCGGCCCGGTCGGCGACCTCGGTCTCCAGCTCGCCGCCGCCGCGGCGGACCGGCTCGCCGCGCTTCCACGCCGCGTACTCCTCGCCGTGCCGGGCGATGATCTCGTCGTGGGTCAGGCCCTGCCAGACGCCCGCGTAGGTCTCCCGCAGGCCCTCCTCGTGGGTCACGTCCAGGCCGGTGAGCGCCGCCAGCTCCGCGGCGGTGCGCGCGGCCCGGCGCAGGTCGGAGGCGACGATCGCGTCGGGCTTCAGGTGCACCAGCAACCGGGCGGCGCGACGGGCCTGGGCGACGCCGGTCTCGGTGAGCTCGACGTCGGTGGTGCCCTGGAAGCGGCGCTCCACGTTCCACGAGGTCTGTCCGTGCCGCCACAGGATGACGCGCCGGCCCCGGCCGGGCCGGCCGGCCGTCACCTCACCGGTGGCGCTCACCGCCAGTCCCCGTCGGTGTCCGTCGCCTCCTCGGCGGCCTGGCGCTCGGCGTGCTCCTTCGCCTTGCCGCGGGTCTCCTTGGCGTCGGCGGGCAGCTCCAGCTCGGGGCAGTCCTTCCACAGCCGCTCCAGGGCGTAGAAGACGCGCTCCTCGCTGTGCTGGACGTGGACGACGATGTCGACATAGTCGAGCAGGACCCAGCGGGCCTCGCGGTCGCCCTCGCGGCGGACCGGCTTGGCGCCGAGTTCCTTGTTGAGTCGTTCCTCGATCTCGTCGACGATCGACTTGACCTGGCGGTCGTTGGGCGCGGAGGCCAGCAGGAAGGCGTCCGTGATCGACAGCACGTCGCTGACGTCGTAGGCGACGACGTCGTGCGCGAGCTTGTCGGCTGCCGCCTGGGCGGCGGTGTTGATGAGTTCGATGGATCGGTCGGTCGCGGTCACTGCGTGGCTTTCGGTCGGCGGTCGTTTGACCTCAAGGGTCTCACGACCGCCGACGGCGGCCCACGTGATAAACGTCCGCCCCTACGAGGACGGTTCGTAGTCCTGGCCGAGCACCACCGAGACCCTGGCGTTGGCGGAGACCTTGCCCTGCTCGACCGCGTCGGCGGACAGGCCGAGCGTCTTGGCCACCTGGACGGCGTTCTCCTTGTCGGCGGCCTCGGCGTAGACGACCTCCGACGTCGCCTGGGTGCCGGAGGCGGTGCCGCCCTCCAGGAAGGTGAAGCCGCCGTTGAGGAGGGTGACGCGGGCCTTGGCGGTGCGGTCCTCGTCGCCGGTGGCGTTGCGGACGGAGACGCTGACGGCGGCGTCCTTGTCGGGGCTCTTGGCGGTGCCGCCGAGGACGTCCTTGACGACGCTGTCGGCGGCCTCGGCGCTGAGCCTGCCGTCGTCCTGGACGGGCAGCAGGGCGGTCTTGAAGTCGCCGCCCTTGGCGAGGTCGGAGAGGCCGGCGAGGAAGGAGCCGAGGTCCTTCTCGGTCAGCGGCGGGTCGAGGATCAGGCCGAGGGTCTGGACGGTGGTCGTCGCGGCCTGCGGATCGGAGGACAGCTTGCGCAGCACGCCCTGCATGACCTGCCCGAACCGCTGCAGCTGGGCGTTCGCCTCCTCGCCGGAGCCGCGGTACGTGGCGTAGGCGACGGCCGTCTTGCCGCTGAGGGTCTGGGCCTCGCCCTTGCGGACGAGGGGTGCGGCGCCCTTCTCCTTGGCGTCCGGGTCGGGGACGTCGGTGTCGGTGTCGACCTCGATGTTGCCGACCAGGTCGACCAGGATCTGGAGGTAGGGGGTGTCCAGGCGCCAGGTGCCCTCGATGTCGGTGCCGAGGACCGTGTCGAGCGCGGTGCGGGTGGCGTCGGGGCCGGCCTCGTCGACGGACTTCGCGAGCGTGGTGGCGGTGCCGTCGTCCGCGGTCAGGGCGAGGGTGTTGGGGAGCAGGACGGCGGTGCCCTGCTGGGTGGTGGTGTTGTCGACGAGCAGCGCGGTGGAGGTGCCCCCGCCGTCGGTGTCGTGCAGGTGGACGGCGATCACGTCGCGCTTCTGGGCGCCCGCGGCCGTCGTACCGCCCGCGCTGTCGTCCGAGGAGGACATGCCGGGGAGCTTCCCGGCGTACCAGAGGTAGCCGACGCCGCCGACGGCGACCAGTGCCAGGACGACGACCAGGGCGACGACACGCGCGCGTGCGCGGCGCCGGGCCTCCTCGCGGCGTTCGGTGCGGTTCTCCGTGAACTTCATCCAGTCGATGACGTCCTCGGAGTCGTCGGTGGGCTCCTCGACGAAGGCGAACTGCTCGGTCCGGTACTCCCGGTCGGGTTCGGCGCTCTCGGCGGAGACCTCCGGTTCGTCGCGCGGTCCGGCCTGCTGCGGGATGTGCGCGGTCTGCTCGGCGACCTGGGGCTGCGGGCCGCCGGTGACCGCCTGGCCGTAGGGGTCGGAGGGGCCGTACTGCTGCCCGGCCCGGCCGTCCCCGTACTGGGCGCCGTACTGGCCGTCGTGGGCGGGGGTCGGCGGTTGCTGACCGGTGTCCCAGCCGGCCTGGGAGGCGTAGGCGTCGTAGGGCTGCTGCCCGCCCGTGGCGTACGGGTCGTAGCCGTAGCCCTGCTGGGCCTGCCCGCCGCCGTGCTGCTGCGGGTACGGGTCGTAGGGGTCGTACGGCTGCTGCCCGCCGCTGTGGGCCTGGGCCTGGGCCTGGCCCTGTGCCTGGCGGTACACGGGCCGGCCGTACTCGTCGTAGCCGACGAGTTCGTACTGGTCGCCGCCGTATCCCGCGTCGTATCCCTCGTTCACCGGTGCCCCTCTCGGCTCACTCGCCGCGGTACAGCTGGCGCTTGTCGATGTAGCGCACGACTCCGTCCGGCACCAGGTACCAGACGGGATCGCCCTTGGCGACTCTCGCACGGCAGTCCGTGGAGGAGATGGCGAGGGCGGGCACCTCGACCAGCGAGACACCCCCCTTGGGAAGTCCGGCGTCCGTCAGCGTGTGACCGGGCCGGGTGACGCCGATGAAGTGCGCCAGGGAGAAGAGCTCCTCGCTGTCGCGCCAGGTGAGGATCTGGGCGAGGGCGTCGGCGCCGGTGATGAAGAACAGGTCCGCGTCCGGGTTGAGCGCGCGCAGGTCGCGCAGGGTGTCCACGGTGTAGGTGGGGCCGCCGCGGTCGATGTCGATGCGGCTCACGGAGAACTGCGGGTTCTCGACGGTCGCCACGACCGTCATCAGGTAGCGGTCCTCGGCGGCGGAGACCGTGCGGTGGCTCTTCTGCCAGGGCTGCCCGGTGGGTACGAACACCACCTCGTCGAGGTGGAACTGCGCGGCGACCTCGCTGGCCGCCACGAGGTGGCCGTGGTGGATCGGGTCGAAGGTGCCGCCCATGACGCCGAGGCGGCGCTTGCCCGAGGGCGCCGGGCCGCCGCCGGCGGCGCGGGCGGGCACCGCGCGGTTCTGCGTGCCGCGCTCCGGCGCGTGCGCCGTGTCGTGCGCCGGACCGGTAGGCATGTCCTGCTCTCCCATGCGTGCAGACCCTACCGGCCCGGTGTGAAGGCTCCTGCCCGGCCCACGGTCCCGGGGCACGCGGCCCCCGGGCTCAGCGGTCGCGGTTGAACCGGGTGGTGATCCACAGCAGGAGCATCAGGATGACGAACGCGCCGATGCCGGTGACGTAGGGGCTGAGGCTCTCGTGGTTGCCGCTGTGCTCCTCGCCGCCCTCGGAGGCGAGGGTCACGATCTGGGCAGCGGTGCTGTGGAAGCTCATCTTCGGCAGGACCTATCCGGTGTGGGCGGAATAAAGACGTCGCCTCATCGTATGCGGGCGCCTCCCGGGCGATCACGCCGACTCCGCCGTTGGGGACGGTCCGAGGCGGCCCGAGGTGCTCCGGTGCGGTCCGGGGAACCTTCGGATCCCGTCAGTCGTCCTTCCGGCTGTACCCCCGCAGCAGGAACCACGCCGTCAGCACACAGCCCACCACCATCACGATCAGCACGATCCGGAGCAGATTCCCCGGCCCTTGCTGCTCGGCCGCGGTCGCCGCCGCGGCGAGCCAGTCGGTGTGGGGGGTGTGCGACATGACGTGGACTCCTTCGCTGTACTGCCCGTCCACGGTATCTCCGCCTAGGCTGGGCTCGGCCTCGGGGGCGCAAAGGGCCGCACAAGGGTTCGCAAAGGCCCAGACACACGCACAGGCCACACACACGCACATGGGGGAAGACATGTCCGACGGCCACCAGCACAACGGGCACGAGAACGTGCCGAGCAGGCAGCGCAGGCGCTTCCCCGGAATCTCCTCGCGTGCGTACGAGCACCCGGCCGACCGCAGCGCGCTGGTGGCGCTGCGCAGGCTGAGCGGTTTCGACACGGTCTTCAAGGCGCTGAGCGGTCTGCTGCCCGAGCGCAGCCTCCGGCTGCTGTTCCTCTCCGACTCGGTGCGCGTCTCGGACCGGCAGTTCGCCCATCTGAACGTCATGCTGCGCGACGCCTGCTACATCCTGGACCTGGAGAAGGTCCCGGCGATGTACGTGAACCAGGACCCGAAGCCGAACGCGATGTGCATCGGCCTGGACGAGCCGATCATCGTCGTCACCACGGGCCTGGTCGAGCTGCTGGACGAGGAGGAGATGCGGGCGGTCGTCGGGCACGAGGTCGGGCACGCGCTGTCCGGACACTCGGTCTACCGGACCATCCTGCTGTTCCTGACCTCGCTCGCGGTCCGGGTCGCCTGGATCCCGCTGGGCAACGTGGCGATCATGGCGATCGTCACCGCGCTGCGCGAGTGGTTCCGCAAGTCGGAGCTGTCCGCCGACCGCGCGGGTCTGCTGGTCGGCCAGGACCTTCAGGCGTCCATGCGGGGCCTGATGAAGATCGCCGGCGGCAACCACCTGCACGAGATGAACGTGGACGCGTTCCTGGAGCAGGCCGAGGAGTACGAGGCGGGCGGCGACCTGCGCGACTCCGTGCTCAAGATCCTCAACGTGCTGCCCCGCTCCCACCCCTTCACCACGGTGCGGGCCGCCGAGCTGAAGAAGTGGGCGGCCTCCCGGGACTACCAGCGGATCATGGACGGCCACTACCCGCGGCGCGAGGAGGACAAGGACACCTCGGTGCGGGACTCCTTCCGCGAGTCCGCGTCCAGCTACGCCACCCATGTGCGCAGCTCCAAGGACCCGCTGATGAAGCTGGTGAACGACATCGCCGGCGGCGCCGGGGACCTCGGCGACCGGATGCGGCGCGGCTTCGGCGGCTTCACCTCCTCGCAGCCGAGGCCGCCCAAGGACGCGGACGGGTCGTCGCCCAAGGACGCGGACGGGTCGTCGTCCGAGGGCCCGGACGGGACGCCGGGCGGGTCTCAGGCGCCGGACGACCGTCCGCCGGGCGGCGGCGCCTGAGGGCTCCCCGGGGCGCCGGCCGCCCCGCGCCTCCGGTCGAGCGGCTGCGCCCTCGACCGGGCGGCTACACCTTCGGCTGGGCGCTCGCCGCGAGGGTGCCGCACAGGGCCGTGGGGTTGTCCTCGGTGTACGGGTCGGTGCCGGCGGGAATGCCGGTCCTGGCCGTCTGGCCGGCGAGCAGCGGGCGCAGGTGGCCGGCCGAGTCGTCGGCGCAGGAGAGCGGTCCGGCCTGGACGTAGGAGGCGACGACCTGCGTCTGTTGCAGGCGTAGGTCCTCCCGGTCGAAGCGGAAGAGCAGTTCGCGCCGGACGGTGAACAGCGATGTCTCGGCCCGGTCGTCGCCGGGGGGCCGCAGCGGGTAGACCATGGTGTGGTCGGCGGAGACCTCCAGCGTGGAGGCGTCGGTCTCCGTGAACCGCATGCTGCCGTGCACCCGGATCTCCGCGTCGGCCAGCTCGGCGCGGGCCGGGTCGAAGCGCACCAGCCATCCGGTGGGCGCGTGCCGGCCGTCCGGGACGGGCCTCTCGAAGCTCTCGTCGAACTGTTGCAGCTGGTCCGGGTCGAGCAGCACCCGCACCGAGCGGACCTCCCGGCCGCCGAGCACGTCGGGGTCGAGCGCCGAGCGGACGATGTAGTGCTTGGCCGTGGTCAGGGCGTTCAGCACCTGGTCGTCCGAGAAGTGCGCGGTGCGGTGGTGGCCCGGCAGCGGGACGCCCTTCGCCGCGGTCCGGAACTCCGCGGCGGGGCTGTTCGCGTACAGGTGGGCGGCGTCCTGCGCGCCGGGCACCTCGCCCTGCGGTGCGAGCGGGACGACGGTCATCCGCACCGGCTCGGCGGGCCGCTGGGTGGCGGGGCTCTGGTACGGGTGGCGTACGCCCATGTAGAGGGCGGTGCCGACGGCGACGGCTATGAGTACGACGAGGATCAGCGCCTGCCGGGAGAGACCGGCCCGGCGCAGCGGGGTACGGCGGCGCACGGCGGGCGCGTGGTCGGCGATGCGCTCCTGGGCGGAGAACTCCTCCAGGCGGGCAGCGCGGACGAACGACTCGTCGAAGACGACGGATCGGTACTCGTCCTCTCCGCCTCCGGGGGAGCCCTCGGGCGTCCCTCCGGGCGGGTCGCCCAGCCCTGCCATACCTTCAGGGTAGGTCTGCGGAGGGTCCCGTAAACGCGCTGCCGCGGGTGGAGTCGGCACGGCCTCGAACCGCCGGGCGGCAGGTCAGGGGGTGCGCGGAATCACCGGCACGGCGGGCTGGGAGTAGTCGGCGGAGGCCGACGGCGTCATGGTGCCGCCCTGCTCGGGGCCGGTCGAGGCCGGTGGGGGCACCTGCTCGGTGCCGCCGCCCGAGGAGGCGCCGCGGTAGACCGCCGCGAAGGCCAGCGCGACCATGCCGACGCCCATCACGAGGGCGAGCATCCAGGCGACCGGCCGGTGCCAGCGGACCTGCTTGCCGTAGGCCGCGGGAGCGCCGTAGGGGCGGTCGAGGAGGTCCCGGTCGTCGTCCGGGTCGTCGAGGTCGGGATCATGGCCGAAGTCGCCGTACCCGTCGTCGTAGCGCTCGGCTCTGCTGCGGCCGCGGCGGGCCGCTTCCGCCTCGGTGGCCTCGGCTCTGGCCTCGGCGGCGGCCAGGAGACGCTCGACGGCGGACGGCTCGTGCACCACGGCCGCCCGTACGAAGGCCTCGTCGAAGACCACGGAGGCGAACTCTTCGTCCGACACCCCGTGGTCGTGGTCGTCGTCGGGCTCCCAGCCGTCAGGGAACGGCCTACCCCCCACGTCCTCCGGCACGGGTCCAGAGTAGACCTGGGGGGTCGATTTGGGCAGACGGCGGGGAAATTCATCCGGTGGGTGAGATGCCCCGATCGGGTCACGGGCGCGTGCCGCCCGTCCGCGGCGTGCGCCGCGGGCGCGGGGCCGGCCGTCAGCGCCGCACGTGCCCGTCGCCGGTGACGATGTACTTGGTGCTGGTCAGCTCCGGCAGCCCCATCGGCCCGCGGGCGTGCAGCTTCTGCGTGGAGATGCCGATCTCGGCGCCGAAGCCGAACTGGCCGCCGTCGGTGAAGCGGGTGGAGGCGTTCACGGCGACGGTGGTGGAGTCGACCAGCTGGGTGAAGCGGCGGGCGGCCTGCTGCGAGGTCGTCACGATCGCCTCGGTGTGGCCGGAGGTCCACAACCGGATGTGCTCGACGGCCTTGTCGAGGGAGTCGACGACGGCCGCGGCGATGTCGTACGACAGGTACTCCGTCTCCCAGTCCTCCGGCGTGGCCTCGACGGCGGTCGCCTTCGAGTCCTTGGCGTACGCCATGACCCGCTCGTCGGCGTGCACGGTGACGCCGGCCTCGGCGAGGGCGTCCAGCGCGCGGGGCAGGAACTCGGCGGCGATGTCCTGGTGGACCAGCAGGGTCTCGGCGGCGTTGCAGACGCTGACCCGCTGGGCCTTGGAGTTGATGAGGATGTCGACGGCCGTGTCGAGGTCGGCCTGCGCGTCGACGTAGACGTGGCAGTTGCCGGTGCCGGTCTCGATGACGGGGACGGTGGACTCCTGGACGACGGTGTTGATCAGCGAGGCGCCGCCGCGCGGGATGAGCACGTCGACCAGGCCGCGGGCCCGCATCAGCTCGCGCACGCTCTCCCGGCTCTCGCCGGGCACCAGCTGCACGGCGTCGGCGGGCAGGCCGGCCCCGCCCACGGCGTCGCGGACGACCCGGACCAGGGCGGTGTTGGACCGGTAGGCGGAGGAGGAGCCGCGCAGGAGCACCGCGTTGCCGGACTTCAGGCACAGGGCGGCGGCGTCGACGGTGACGTTGGGCCGGCCCTCGTAGATGATGCCGACCACGCCGAGCGGCACGCGGACCTGGCGCAGGTCGATGCCGTTGGGGAGGGTGTTGCCGCGCACGACCTCGCCCACCGGGTCGGGCAGGGCGACGACGTCGCGCACGTCGGAGGCGATGGCGCGGACCCGCTCCGGGGTGAGCGTGAGCCGGTCGACGATGGCCTCGCTGGTCCCGGCGGCGCGGGCCTTGGCCACGTCCTGGGCGTTGGCCTCGACGATCTCGCTGGTACGGACCTCCAGCGCGTCCGCGACGGCGAGCAGCGCGTCGTCCTTGGCGGCCCGCGGCAGCGGCGCGAGGTCGGCCGCGGCGGCCTTGGCCCGGTAGGCGGCCCGGGTGACCGGGGACATCGAGTCGTACGGCGAGAGCGTGGTCATGGGGGAAGCGTAGTAGGCCGGACGGGTCGTCCACCGGTCGTCCCGAACCGCGAGACATGCGCCGGACGGGGTGAAAAGGGACGGTCGGGGCCGGCGGCCGTGTTCCCGTCGCCCCCCTGGGGAGGCGGGCCGGCCGCGGGTGGCGCCGGGGGCTCCTCGCGCGAGCGCGTGCCGGCCGCGGGGAGTGTACGTCCCCGCCGCGGCGAGTGCCCTCTGCGGACCCGCACCGCGACCACGACCGGGAGCGGGGCGTCCAGGCGCACAACGCGCCGAGCGACCCGGCGAACCCCGCGCCGCGCTCCGGGGCACGAGCGCGTGCCGGGCGTCATCGGGCGGGCGGGGGCCCGGGGCGAGGCCCCGGCTAGAACGGGTGCACCCCGACCGGTGTCGCCGGGGCCGGTCCGTACCCGGCGGCGATGCGCTGGTGGTAGGTCACCCGGTCGATGACCTCCAGACCGACGATCTCCCAGGGCGGCAGTCCCGCGGTCTGCCGGTGCTCTCCCCACAGGCGCAGGGCGACGGCGGCGGCGTCGTGCAGGTCGCGGGCCTCCTCCCAGTACCGGATCTCGGCGTGGTCGTCGGCGTAGCGGCTGGTCAGCAGGAACGGGTGGTCGTGGGCGAGCTGTTCCAGGGCGCGGCGGACCTCGGGCAGCGGGGCGCGGGCGCCGGAGACGCTGAGCGTGACGTGCCACAGGCGCGGGGTGTGCTCGGGTTCCTCGCCCCGGAACCGGTCGCCGGCCGCGACGCTGGTCAGGGGGCGTTCCTCACCGGCCGCGCGGGACGCCTTGCGGGCGCCGCCGCCCGGGCGGGCGCGGGACGCCGCCGTTCCAGGGCGCACTCCGCTCACGACGGCCTCCTCCACGCACACTGCTGAGCCCGGTGGTCGGCCGGGCCTGTCCCTGAAGGAAAGTTGAGCAGGCCCCGCAAGATCGCGGGGCGGTTTTGCGGAACGTACACCGCCGATTCGGGGACGTTTCGACCCATTACGGGTGCAGGATCACCAGATCGTCCCTGTGTACGACCTCGCGTTCGTACGCCGGTCCGAGTTCGCGCGCCAGGTCCCGGGTGGAGCGGCCGAGCAGCCGGGGAAGCTCCTTGGCGTCGAAGCTGACGAGTCCCCGGGCGACCGCGCGGCCCTTCCCGTCCCGCAGCTCGACGGGCTCGCCCGCGGCGAACTCGCCCTCGACGCCGGCGATCCCGGCCGGCAGCAGCGACTTGCGGCCCTCGACGACCGCGCGCACCGCCCCGTCGTCGAGGACGAGCGCCCCCTGCGGGGTCGAGGCGTGCTGGAGCCACAGCAGCCGGTCGGCGGAGCGTTTGCCGGTGGCGTGGAAGTAGGTGCCGGTGTCGCCGCCGGCCAGGGCGTCGGCCGCGTGCACGGCGCTGGTCAGCACCACGGGGATGCCGGCGGCGGCGGCGATCCGGGCCGCCTCGACCTTGGTGACCATGCCGCCGGTGCCGACGCCCGCCTTGCCCGCGCTGCCGATCTCGATGTCCGCGAGGTCGGCCGGTGCGCGCACCTCGGCGATCCGCGAGGTGTCGGGCCGGCTCGGGTCGCCGTCGTAGACGCCGTCCACGTCGGACAGCAGCACCAGCAGGTCGGCGTGGACCAGGTGGGCGACGAGGGCGGCGAGGCGGTCGTTGTCGCCGAAGCGGATCTCGTCGGTGGCGACGGTGTCGTTCTCGTTGACGATCGGGAAGGCGCCCATCGCCAGCAGCTTGTCCAGGGTGCGGGAGGCGTTGCGGTGGTGGGCGCGGCGGCTCATGTCGTCGCTGGTCAGCAGCACCTGGCCGACGCGGACGCCGTAGCGGGCGAAGGACGCGGTGTAGCGGGCGACCAGCAGGCCCTGTCCGACGCTGGCGGCGGCCTGCTGGCGGGCCAGGTCCCTCGGGCGGCGGCGCAGGCCCAGCGGGGCGAGACCGGCGGCGATGGCACCGGAGGAGACGAGGACGATCTCCCTCTCCCCGCCGCTGCGTACTTTCGCGAGGACGTCGACGAGCGCGTCGACCCGGTCGGCGTCCAGACCGCCCGCCGCGGTGGTCAGCGAGGACGAACCGACCTTGACGACGATCCTGCGGGCCTCGCCCACGGCCTGCCTTGCCCCAGCCACTGTTGCCGCCCGTCCTTCCCCGTCGACGCGCGCCCGCCCGGGCGCCCACCAGGAAATCTACGCGACGCGGAGCGCGCCCCGCGTCGCCGTCCAGGCTGCGGACGGGACGGCCTGCCGGCTCCGCGCCGGGGGCCGGGACAACACGTGCGTGTCGTCCGGAGGTCGCCGTGCGTTAACCCGTATGTCCGATGCGCGACGAGCAAGCCTGGAGCGACCGCAGTGCCCCTATCCCTGCCCCGCCGCGGACTTCCCCGCCGTGCCCCCCGTTCCGGTCCTTCGCGCCTCGGCCCCGGCCGCCCCGGTCCTTCGCGCCTCGGCTCCGGCCGCCCCGGGCGTCCGCGCCTCCGGGTCCCCGGCCTCGCCCTCCTGCGTCGCCGGACAGCCGTGAAGCTGCTCGTCCTCGGCGTGCTGGCCACCGCCTCGGCGGCGCAGGCCGTGGGGGCGCTGCTGCCGCACGTGCCGTTGCTGCTCGCCGCGACCGCCGGTTCGCTGGCCGCCGAGGGGGTGCTGTACCGCTGGCAGCGGGGCATGGTGTCGCTGTTCGCCAAGTCGCACGCCGACGTCACGGTGCGGCACGTGCTGCGGGACCTGCTGCTCGTGGTCGGCCTGCTGCGGCTCGGCGAGCAGCACCGGGAGCCCGCGTACGCCCCGCTCGTCGCCGCCCTGCTCGTCTTCTACGGGCTGCACTGGGCGATCCAGGCGGTCTCGGTGCTGGTCCGGCGCACCCGGACGCTGCCCGTGGTGACCCGGAACATCGACGCCTCCGCGCTGCGCCTGACCCCCGCCCCGCCCGCGCTGCTGCGCCGCCCCGGTCACCGCCTGGCGGTCCTGGGGCTGCCCGCCACCGCCGGGCTGCTGGTGACGACGGCCACCGACGCGCCGGTGTACGGGGCGGCGGGCCTCGCGCTGTCGCTGGCGGTGTCGCTGGCAGGCCTCGGCGCGCTGCTGCTGCGGCTGCTGCCGGGGCGCCGGCCGGCGGGCGAGCGGGAGGTCCTGGACTGGTTCGACGGCTGGCTGGCGGAGTACCGGCCGACCGTCGGCCTGTACTTCTCGGGCGGGGCGTCCTCGGCGTACCAGGCCAACATGTGGCTGGAGCCGCTGGCGCGGCTGGACGGCCGGCCGGTGATCATCCTGCGGGAGCGGCACATGGTGCAGCGGATCGCGGCGACCGACATCCCCGTGGTGTGCCTGCCGAAGGTCTCCACGCTGATGCGCCTGGAGCAGTCCACCCTCCGCGTCCTCCTGCACCCCTCCAACTCGGGCAAGACCTCGCAGGTCCTGCGCATCCCCACGATCAAGCACGCCTTCGTCAACCACGGGGAGAGCGACAAGCTGTCCTCCTGCAACCCGTACGCGAAGGCCTACGACGAGGTGTGGGTGGCCGGTCCGGCGGCGCGCGAGCGGTATGCGCTGGCGGAGGTCGGCGTCGAGGACAAGGACGTGGTGGAGATCGGCCGCCCGCAGCTGGACGCCGTACGGCCGTACGCGGGGCCGCCCGCGCCCGGCGCGTACACGACGGTGCTGTACGCGCCGACCTGGGAGGGCTGGGACGGCAACCCCGGCAACACGTCGGTGATCGAGGCCGGGGAGAACCTCGTACGGGCGCTGCTCGCCGACCCGGGCGTACGGCTGCTGTACAAGCCGCACCCGCTGACGGGGTCGGTGGACCCGCGGGCCCGGGCCGCCGATCTGCGCATCCGGGAGCTGGTGCGGGCCGCGAACCGGGAGCGGAGCGGGCCCCGGCCGGACGCGTCGGCGGCGGGTGAGCTGGCCCGCCGGACGACGGAGCTGGACCGGCTCACGACCGCCGGATTCCGCTCGGCCGCCGACCAGGCGGAACGGATGCTGCGGCAGCCCGCGCCGGAGCCCGGACGGGCCGCGGCGGTGGCGGGGGCGGCGGACGCCTGGGAGGAGGCGTACTGGGCCTCGCTGCCCGAGTGGGAGCACCAGGTCGTCACGGACGCCCGGCCGGCCCTGTACTCCTGCTTCAACCGGGCCGACCTGCTGATCAGCGATGTGTCGAGTGTCATCAGCGACTTCCTGGCGAGCGGCAAGCCGTACGCGGTGGCCAACACCAGCGGGCTGGCCGAGGACGGGTTCCGCAAGACGTTCCCGACGGTGGCGGCGGCGACCGTGCTGACGCCGGACGCGGCCGGGGTGCCCGCGCTGCTGGACGCGGTCCGGCATCCCGAGCGCGACGGACGGGCGGCGGAGCGCGCCGCGCTGGCCCGGCGGCTGCTGGGCCCGGCCGAGCCACCGTCCCAGGAGCGTTTCGCCGGGGCCGTACGGGCGCTGTGCGCGGCGGCCGGCGAGCACCGGGCGCGGATGGCGGGGCGGCTCGCGACGGAACTGGCCCTGCCCGGCCCGCGGCAGCAGTCATCCGGCGCTCTGCCCGCCGCCGTTCCGGAGCGGCCAGTGTGAACCGTGCACAACTTGTGTGCGCACCTCAAGATATGTGTGAATCCTCAAAAGGCAATCCGACCGAAACGAAGCGTAGACCCACATGGTGGGCATTACGCTTGGCGGCACGTCACAGAATGGCCCGCTACGGTATCTCGAAACCCCCACCAGCCCCCGTTGGAACAGGTTGCAAAGGATGCCCAGGCTTTCCCTCATCATCCCCGTGCACAAGGTGCAGGCATACCTGCCCGAGTGCCTCGATTCCGTGCTCGGGCAGGACTACGCGGACTTCGAGGTCATCGCGGTCGACGACTGCTCGCCGGACGGCTCCGGAGCCATCCTGGACGAGTACGCGGCACGTGACGCGCGACTCGAGGTGATTCACCTCACGGAGAACGTGGGGTTGGGACGGGCGCGGAACGCGGGCCTGGAAAAGGCACAGGGCGACTACGTGCTGTTCCTCGACAGTGACGACACGTTGTCGGCCGGCGCGCTGACCGCGATATCCGACCGTCTCGACGCGACGGACGACCCCGAGATACTCATCTACGACTACGCCCGCACCTACTGGGACGGCAAGGTCAGGCGCAATCAGCTGGCGGACCTGCTGGCGAACGACGGACCGGACGTCATCTCCCTCCGCGACCGTCCGGAGCTGCTGGACCTGCTCCAGATCGTGTGGAACAAGGCATACCGGCGCGACTTCATCGCCCGCACCGGGCTCACCTTCCCGCCCGGGTACTACGAAGACACCCCCTGGACGTTCTGCTCCCTGATCAGTGCCGAACAGATCACCCTGCTGGACCGCGTCTGCGTGTACTACCGGCAGCGCCGTGAGGGCGGCAACATCCTCAAGACGGTCAGCCGCAAGCACTTCGACGTGTTCGACCAGTACCGCCGCGTCTTCGACTACCTCGACGAGCACGAGGAACTGGACGTGTGGCGCGGCCCGTTGTTCCGCAAGATGGTCCACCACTACCTGACCGTGCTGGAGAACCCGGGCCGTCTGCCGCAGAAGGCGCGGGCGGAGTTCTTCCACCGCGCATCGGCCGACTACCGCGCCCGCGTGCCCGAGGGCTTCACCCGGCCGGACGGCAGCGAGGGCCACAAGTACGCCATGCTGGAGCGTGGCGCGTACCACACCATGGCCGGCGCGACGCGCGCCGTGCGGCTTCGCCAGCGGCTCAAGAAGCGCGCCCGCTATGTCGTGAACCAGTCCAAGCGCCGTGCCATGCGGGCCTTCTACCGCTCCCAGCTGAGAATGCCGCTCGACGAGAACCTCGCGGTGTTCTCCGCCTACTGGCACCGCAGCGTCTCCTGCAACCCCGCGGCGATCGACGCGGAACTGGCCCGGCTCGCTCCACATGTCCGCCGGGTGTGGGCCGTCCGGCCGGACGCGGTGGACCAGGTGCCCGCGGGGACGGACTACGTGCGCTTGGGCTCACGTGAGTTCTGGGCGGCAGTGGCGCGCGCCAAGTACCTGGTCAACAACGTGAACTTCGGGGACGCCGTGGTGAAGCGGGAAGGCCAGATCCACGTGCAGACCCACCACGGCACTCCGCTGAAGACCATGGGGCTGGACCAGCGGAAGTACCCGGCGTCCACCAGAATGAGTTTCTCCAAGCTCCTCAAGCGCTGCGACCGCTGGGACTACAGCATCAGCTCCAACCGCTTCTCGACGTTGGTGTGGGAACGGGTCTACCCCTGCTCCTACACCACGCTGGAGACGGGCTACCCGCGCAACGACGCCCTCGTCAACGCCGACGCCGAGGACGTGCGCAGGGCGCGTGCGTCGCTGGGGCTGGCCGACGGCGCGAAGGCGTTCCTGTACATGCCCACCCACCGCGAGTACCAGCCTGACTTCACTCCGCCGCTGGACCTCACCAGGCTCGCCGACGAGGTCGGCCCCGACGTGACCATCCTGCTGCGCGGCCACTACTTCTACGGCAATTCGGCCCACGCCCAGGAGCTGCGCAGCGCGGGCCGGATCGTCGACGTCTCCGGGCACCCCTCGGTGGAGGAGCTGTACCTCGCCGCGGACGCCCTGATCACGGACTACTCCTCGGCGATGTTCGACTACGCCGTGCTGGACCGTCCGATCATCAGCTACATCCCCGACTGGGAGACCTACTCCGCGGTGCGCGGCACCTACTTCGACCTGCTCCAGGAGCCGCCCGGCGCGGTGGCGACCACGCAGGAGGAACTGCTGCGGCTCCTCGTCACGGGCGAGTACGACAGCCCGGAGACCACCGAGCACCGGGACGCCTTCCGTCGGCGCTTCTGTGAATTCGACGACGGACACGCGGCCGAGCGGGTCGTACGACGCGTCTTCCTCGGTGAAGAGGGCCTGCTGCCCGTCGTTCCGTTCGACGAACGCCGTCCTGCCCCGTCCCCCGCCCAGGCGCTCGAACCTGTCGACCGGGTCGAGCGGGTCTGACCCCGGAGGACCGCTCTCCGCCGACCTGCTCCTACGCGCGAGGTCGGCGCCCTCTCAGGAAACACGTTCACGGCCGGCCGTCGCCGGCCGTGCACGTGTCGGCCCAGGGCCGGAGAAGGGATCAGAACGGCTCGAAGCCGTCGAACTCCCGCTGCGCCTCGTCCCGTTCGGCGTCCCGGTCCCGGCGCCGCTGGGCGGCGGGGCGGGCCTCCTCGAGGCGGTGGTCCTCACCGCGGCGCCCGAGCATCTCGGCGCCGGCCGACACGGACGGCTCCCAGTCGAAGACGACCGCGTTGTCCTCGGGGCCGATGGCCACGCCGTCGCCGCCCCGGGCGCCGGCCTTCATCAGCTCGTCCTCGACACCGAGGCGGTTGAGCCGGTCGGCGAGGTAGCCGACGGCCTCGTCGTTGTTGAAGTCGGTCTGGCGGACCCAGCGTTCGGGCTTCTCGCCCCGCACGCGGAACAGACCGTCCTCCTCGCGGGTGACGGTGAAGCCCGCGTCGTCCACGGCCTTGGGCCGGATGACGATCCGCGTGGCCTCCTCCTTCGGGCGGGCGGCACGGGCCTTGGCCACCAGCTCGGCCAGGGCGAACGACAGCTCCTTCAGGCCCGTGTGGGCCACGGCCGACACCTCGAAGACGCGGTAGCCGCGCTCCTCCAGGTCCGGGCGGACCATCTCGGCGAGGTCCTTGCCGTCGGGCACGTCGATCTTGTTCAGGACGACGATGCGGGGCCGGTTGTCCAGGCCGCCGTACTCGCGCAGCTCCGCCTCGATGATGTCCAGGTCGGAGACCGGGTCGCGGTCGGACTCCAGCGTCGCCGTGTCCAGGACGTGCACCAGCACGCTGCACCGCTCCACGTGCCGCAGGAACTCCAGACCGAGGCCCTTGCCCTGGCTCGCGCCCGGGATGAGGCCGGGGACGTCGGCGATGGTGTAGACGGTCTCGCCGGCCGTCACCACGCCGAGGTTGGGGACGAGCGTCGTGAAGGGGTAGTCGGCGATCTTCGGCTTGGCCGCGCTCAGTACGGAGATCAGCGAGGACTTGCCCGCGCTCGGGTAGCCGACCAGCGCCACGTCGGCGACGGTCTTCAGCTCCAGGACGACGTCCCCGAGGTCCCCCGGCTCGCCGAGCAGCGCGAAGCCCGGGGCCTTGCGGCGGGCGGAGGCGAGGGCCGCGTTGCCGAGGCCGCCCCGGCCGCCCTGCGCGGCGACGAAGGACGTGCCGTGCCCGACCAGGTCGGCCAGCACGTTGCCCGCCTTGTCGAGGACCACGGTGCCGTCGGGCACGGCGAGGACCAGGTCCTGGCCGTCCTTGCCGGAACGGTTGCCGCCCTCACCGGGCTTGCCGTTGGTGGCCTTGCGGTGCGGGGAGTGGTGGTACTCGAGCAGCGTGGTCACCGACTGGTCGACCGTGAGGATCACGTCGCCGCCCCGGCCGCCGTTGCCACCGTCCGGGCCGCCGAGCGGCTTGAACTTCTCACGGTGGACGGAGGCACAGCCGTGGCCTCCGTTACCCGCGGCGACGTGCAGTTCGACGCGGTCCACGAAGGTGGTCATGGGATGTGCCTCCAGTTACTGCCTACTACAGGGGATGTCTCTTGGGGTAACACGCGAAAGGCGGACCCGCTTCCCCTCGGGGAAGTGAGGCCCGCCTCGCGAAAGTGTCCGGTCAGGCGACCGGAACGATGTTCACGACCTTGCGGCCACGGTGGGTGCCGAACTGCACCGCACCGGCCTGCAGGGCGAACAGCGTGTCGTCGCCGCCACGGCCGACGCCGGCGCCCGGGTGGAAGTGGGTGCCGCGCTGGCGGACCAGGATCTCACCAGCGTTGACGGCCTGACCGCCGAAGCGCTTCACGCCGAGCCGCTGGGCATTGGAGTCGCGACCGTTCCGGGTGGACGATGCGCCCTTCTTGTGTGCCATGTCTCCTCAGTCCCTTACTTCGCAGCCGCGGGGATCTCAGTGACCTTGATCGCCGTGTACTGCTGGCGGTGGCCCTGACGGCGGCGGTAGCCGGTCTTGTTCTTGTAGCGCAGAATGTCGATCTTCTGGCCCTTGTGGTGGTCCACGACCTCGGCCTGGACCTTGATGCCGGCCAGCACCCACGGGTCGCTGGTCACAGCGTCGCCGTCGACAACGAGCAGGGTCGAGAGCTCGACCGTGTCGCCGACCTTGGCGGTGGAAATCTTGTCAACCTCAACGATGTCGCCGACAGCAACCTTGTGCTGGCGACCACCGCTGCGCACGATGGCGTACACGCGGATCTCACTCTCTCGCTCGGGAACGGCACCCCCGCAGTCCAGCCGCCCCGCGACATGCGCGAGCGGCCTCTCCCGGCCCGGGCCCACGAGGGTCCGCATCCGGAAGGAATGAGGTTTACGGGGATGTGACGTGTCAGTCGACACGCCGACGGTCAAGATTACGGGGCCGCACGACAGGGGTCAAACCGGGCCCCGCTGCCTCAGTCGGCCACCGACGCGACGTACTGGGCGTACGCCTCCTTGGTCCGCTCCGGCGACAGGTCGAGGTGCTCCAGGACCGTGTACCGGCCGGGCCGGGTCTGCGGCGCGAACTCCACGGCCCGTACGAACTCGTCGTCCCCGAACCCGATCTCCTCGGCCACCACCGGCAGCCCGTGCCGGCGCAGCGTCCGGGCCATCAGCAGGGAGCCCTCGTGGTCGCCCCGCAGGAACGTCGCGAAGGCCGCGCCGATGCCCACCTGCTCGCCGTGGCTCGCCGCGCGCCTGGGGTACAGCAGGTCGAGGGCGTGGCTGATCTCGTGGCAGGCGCCGGACGAGGGGCGGGTGTGCCCGGCGATCGACATGGCGATGCCGGACAGCACCAGGCCCTCGGTCAGCACGGTCAGGAACGCGTCGTCGCCGCAGCCGCCGGGATGGCGCAGCACCGCCTCGCCGGCCTGCCGGGCGAGGGCGGCGGCGAGACCGTCGACCTTCTCGCCGTTGACCCGGTGCGCCAGCTCCCAGTCGGCGACCGCCGAGATGTTGGAGACGGCGTCGCCGATCCCGGACCGTACGAAGCGGATCGGCGCCTCCCGGATCACCGCGAGGTCGACGACGAGCGCGATGGGCGTCGGCACGCCGTACGAACCGCGGCCCGCGTCGTTGTCCAGTATCGACACCGGGGAGCAGATGCCGTCGTGGGAGAGGTTGGTGGCCACGGCGACCATGGGCAGGCCCACCCGGGCCGCCGCGAACTTGGCGCAGTCGATGACCTTGCCGCCGCCGAGGCCGACCACCGCGTCGTAGCGGCCCGACTTCATCCCGTCGGCCAGCCGCACGGCGTCGTCGATCGTGCCGCCGCCGACCTCGAACCAGTCGGCGCCGGGCAGGGACGGCTCCAGTCTCCGGCGCAGCCGCGCCCCCGAACCGTCGCTGACGGCCACGGCGAGCCGCCCGGACCGGGAGATCCGCTCGTCCGCCAGGACGTCGGCGAGGTCGTCGAGTGCGCCCGGCCGGATGTCCACGGCGAGCGGCGAGGGAATGAGCCTCGTCAGTACCGGCACGTGATCTTCTCTCCTCACGGGGGCGGATCGGTGACTGTCCGGTGATGATGCGCACGGGCACGTCCGGGGAAACGTGTGGTCCTGTCCGAACGGATTCCGAACGGACAGGACCACACGTTTTGCGACAGGTGCCCGATCAGGCAGGTGCCTGACCGGACGGGTGCCGGATCAGCCCTCGTCGGTGGCGGCCGTGACCGAGGACGGGCTCTGCTGAGCGGCCGCCGCGGTCTTCTTCGACGCCGTCTTCTTGGCCGTGGTCTTCGCCGTGGCCTTCTTGGCGGTCGTCGTCTTGGCCGCCTTCTTGGCGGTGGCCTTCTTGGCGGTCGTCGCCTTCTTGGTCGCCGTCTTCTTGGTGGCGGCCTTCTTCGCCGTCGCCTTCTTGGCCGTCTTGCGGGCCGCCGCCTTCTTGGCCGGGGCGGCCTCGTCGCCGGTCTCCGCGCCTTCGGCGGCCGTGGCCTGCTCGGCCGCCTCCGGTGCCGGGGCCGACGGGACGACCACGACGGCCGTCTCCTCGGGCGCGGTCGGCGCGGTGGCCTTGCGCACGGCGCGCCGGCGCGGGCGGGCCGGTGCGGCGCTCTCGACGGGCGCAGCGGGCTGCTCGGCCGGCTCCTGGGCCACCGGGGCCTCAGGTGCCGTCTCGGCGGGGGCCTGCGGCCGCTCGGCCGGCGCGGCCTCGGGGACCGTCACGACGGCGGCCTGCGAACCCGCGGGCGAACCGGCCGGTGCGGACACCTTCCGGGTGGCCCGGCGGCGGGTGCGGCCCTTGGGCGCGGCCTCCTCGGCGGTCGGGGCCTCGGGGGCGGGCGCGCCGGAGACGGCGTCCTCGACGGCCGCGGGCTCGGCCAGCACCTCGGCGGCGGACTCCCGCACCACGGGACGCTCGGCCTCCTCGGCGGCCGTGACGTCCTGCGCGGTGGGCGCCTGGACGGCGGCCGGGCTCTCGCCCTTCGCGCCCTTCGGGGCGCCCGCCGGGGCCGACGCCCGCCGGCTGGTGCGGCGCCGGCCACGGCCGCGCGAGGCGGCGGCCTCGGCCTCGGCGGCGCTGCTGTACAGCTCCTCGTCCGGGGTGAACTCGGGCGCCGGGAGGGCGACCGGCTCGGCCACCTCGGCGGCGACCTCGGCCTCGGACTCGGTGTCCGCCTCCTGCTCCGCCGTCGGACCGGTCTCCACGCCGGCCACGGCCTCGTGCTCGTGCGGCTGGTCCGCGCCGGCCCGGGCCCGCTTGCGGCGCTTGCCGCCACCGCCGCCGGCGGCTGCCGTCGGCTGGTCGAGGTGGACGATGACACCCCGGCCGTTGCAGTGGACGCAGGTCTCCGAGAACGACTCCAGCAGACCCTGGCCGACCCGCTTGCGGGTCATCTGGACCAGACCCAGCGAGGTCACCTCGGCGACCTGGTGCTTGGTCCGGTCCCGGCCCAGGCACTCCAGCAGGCGCCGCAGCACCAGGTCCCGGTTGGACTCCAGCACCATGTCGATGAAGTCGATGACGATGATGCCGCCGAGGTCGCGCAGCCTGAGCTGGCGCACGATCTCCTCGGCCGCCTCCAGGTTGTTCCTGGTGACCGTCTCCTCGAGGTTGCCGCCCTGACCGGTGAACTTGCCGGTGTTGACGTCGATGACGACCATCGCCTCGGTCCGGTCGATCACCAGCGAACCGCCGCTGGGCAGCCAGACCTTGCGGTCCAGCGCCTTGGCGAGCTGCTCGTCGATCCGGTACGTGGCGAAGACGTCGACCTCGCTCGTCCACTTGGACAGCCGCTCGGCCAGGTCCGGCGCCACGTGCGACACGTAGCCGTGGATGGTCTGCCAGGCGTCGTCGCCGCTGACGACGACCTTGGAGAAGTCCTCGTTGAAGATGTCCCGCACGACCCGGACGGTCATGTCCGGCTCGCCGTACAGCAGCGTGGGCGCGCCGGAGCCGCCGCCCTTGGCCTTCTTCTGGATCTCCTCCCACTGCCCCTGGAGCCGCTCGACGTCGCGGCGCAGCTCCTCCTCGCTGGCGCCCTCGGCGGCGGTGCGCACGATGACGCCCGCGTCCTCGGGGACGATCTTCTTAAGGATGGTCTTGAGGCGGGAGCGCTCGGTGTCGGGCAGCTTGCGGCTGATGCCGGTCATCGAGCCCTCGGGCACGTAGACCAGGTAGCGGCCGGGCAGCGAGACCTGGCTGGTCAGGCGGGCGCCCTTGTGACCGATCGGGTCCTTGGTGACCTGCACGAGGACCGACTGGCCGGACTTGAGGGCGGATTCGATGCGACGCGGGCCGTTGGCCATGCCCAGCGCCTCGAAGTTGACCTCACCGGCGTACAGGACGGCGTTGCGGCCCTTGCCGATGTCGATGAAGGCGGCCTCCATGGACGGCAGCACGTTCTGCACCTTGCCGAGGTACACGTTGCCGACGTACGAGGTGGCCTGCTCCTTGTTGACGTAGTGCTCGACGAGCACGCCGTCCTCCAGGACGCCGATCTGGGTGCGCTCGCCGTGCTGGCGGACGACCATGACGCGCTCGACGGCCTCGCGGCGGGCCAGGAACTCGGCCTCGGTGATGATCGGCACCCGGCGGCGGCCCTGCTCGCGGCCCTCGCGGCGGCGCTGCTTCTTGGCCTCCAGACGCGTGGAGCCCTTGATGGACTGCACCTCGTCGGACGGCTCGGGCTTCGGGCGCGGCTCGCGGACCTTGACGACGGTGCGCTCGGGGTCGTCGGAGGACGACTCGGCCTCACCGGAGCCGTCCCCGGCCCGGCGACGGCGGCGACGCCGGCGACGGCTGCTGCTGGAGCCGCCGCTCTCGCCGGAGGACTCGCCGTTCTCCTCGGCGTCCTCCTCCGCCTGCTCGGCGGTGTCCTCGGCGTCCTGCGCGGCCTGCTCGGCGGCGACGTGCTCGGTGTCCTCGGCGCCCTCGCCGTTCTCGCCCTCGGCGGCATCGCCGCGACGGCGGCGACGGCCACCCCGGCGCCTGCGGCGGCGCGAGCCGGACTCCTCGGAGCCCTCGGCGTCGTCGTGGTCCTCGCCCGACTCGTCGGCGTCGCTGTCGGCGTCGGTGTCGGTGTCGGTGTCGGCCCGGTCCTCCGGCTCGTCCTGCACGGCGGGGGCGGTGGCCCGGTCCTCGGCGCTCTCCTCGGCGGCGCCCCGGCGACGACGGCGGCGGCGCGACCCGGCGGACTGCTCCTCCGGGAACTCCTCGGTCTCCTCGACGGCCTGCGCCGGGGCGGCCCCGGCGGCCTCTGCGGCGGCCTCGGCCGCGGCCCGCTCCGGCGTCTGGAACTGGGGCTCGGCGAAGACGGGGGGCTGGAAGACGGCCACGGCCGGACGCGACGGGCGCTTGGGGGCGTCCGCCTCCTCGGAAGCGGCGGCGCTCTGGGCGGGCGCGGCGAAACCGGTGGCGGCCTTGCGGGTGGACCGGCGGCGCGCACGGCGCGGAGCGGCCTCCTCGGCGGGCTCGGCGGGCGCGGCGGGCTCGGCGGTGGTCTCGGGGGCCGGGGCGGCCTCGGCGGCGGGCGCGGTCTCGCTCACGTCGGCGCCCGTCTCGGCGACCGGCTCCGCCGGGGCGGACACGCGCCGCGTGGCACGACGGCGGGAACGACGGGGAGCGGCGTCCTCCGCGGTGTCCTCGGCGGCTTCCGCCTGCGGCGCGGCGACGGGCTCGGCGTCCGTGGCCTCAGCGGCGGGCGCGGTCCCGGCGGCCGGCTCGGCGGGCGAGGTCACCGTGCGCGTGGCACGACGACGGGTACGACGCGGAGCGGCATCCTCGGCGGCCGGCTCGGAAGCGGCTACCTGCTCGGAAGCGGCGGCCGGCTCGGGCTGCGCGGGAGCCTCGGCCGCGGGGGAGGCGGTCTCGGCGGCCGGCTCGGCGGGCGAGGTCACGGTGCGCGTGGCACGACGACGGGTACGACGGGGAGCGGCGTCCTCGGTGGTCCCGGCGACGGGCTCGGGCTGCGCGGGAGCCTCGGTCGCGGGCGACGCGGGAACGACGGTCTCGGCGGCCTCCGCCGAGACCGGGGCCCCGGCGGGCGAGGAGGCGCGGCGCACGGCACGGCGCCGCGGACGGCCCGCGGGCGCGGGCTCGGGTGCCGTCGTCCCGGCGGCCTCGGTCTCCTCGGCCTCGGTCTCCTCGGCCTCGTCGGTCACCGGCGTCACGTCGGCCGGTGCGACGCTCTCCGCCGACGCCTCGGAGGCGCCGGACGGCGGGCCGGCCGGGCGGGAGGCGGCCCTGCGCCGACGGCGCGGCGGCAGGGTGTCGCTGGGGGTGTTCGACTCGGTGTCCGTCGAGGTGGTCGCGGACCCGGTGGGTTCGGTCGGTTCGAGCATGCGGGGGTTTCTCCCGTCAGGCTCCCGGGCGCCGCGCCCGGTCCGGCATCGACAGGTCGACCGCCGGTGACGTCCGCGGCTCGCGCTGGTGCGCGGTCGCCGCCGTCCGGGGCGCGGGCGCCGCTCGGAAGCTCTCGTGTCTTGTCTCGCCGGTTCCGTACCCCTTGTCGTGCACGGCCTGGCGAAAGTCTTGTGGTCGGTGCGCTGCCCGACCCAGGTGGCTCCCGAGTTCGAGGGCGGCGCTACGACGTCCGTCCCTACGCGGAACCTTCCTTACGCCGGCGCCTTCGCGGCGGCGGAAGCGGCGGCCGGTTGCGGCGCGGGCGCTTCTGCCTCGCGGTCGGGCGCGAGCGGGTCGGTCACCGCACCGGTCTCTTCATCGAACAGCCCCTGCGCCAGCCTGGTCACCGCTGCGGGGACCGGCGGCGCCAGGTCGGCCACGGCGCGAAGACCGGACAGGACGTCGTCGGGTCGTACGGCAGGCGTCACGTGCCGAACAACCAGCCGCAGTATCGCACAGGGCTGGTCGGTCGGCCTATCAGCCGGCGAACCGTGCGTGGTGCCGCTCTCGAGGTGAGCGACGGCGGAGCGGGCGTCGAAGGTGCGGACGCCGTTCTTCGTCTTGCGCTGGACCTCCACGGCCGGGGCCGCGTTGAACGCCGCCACGGCGCGCTCGGCCTCGGCGGGCTCCACACCGGCCAGCCGCAGCTCCCACACGGAGGCGGTCAGCCGGTCGGCGAGCCCGGAGGTCCGGGCCTCGACCGCGTCGACGATGTCCAGCCCGGCGGGCAGGGACTCGTCGAGGAGCAGCCTCAGCCGCTCCGGGTCACGCGCCTCGGTGAGGGCGATCTCCAGGTACTCCGCCTCACTGCCCGTGCCGGTGGGTGCGGCATTGGCGTACGACACCTTCGGGTGCGGTGTGAACCCCGCCGAGTACGCCATGGGTACCTCGGCGCGGCGCAGCGCACGCTCGAAGGCGCGCTGGAAGTCACGGTGGCTGGTGAACCGGAGGCGGCCGCGCTTGGTGTAACGCAGTCGGATGCGCTGCACCGCGGGTACGGGCGGCGGGCCTTCGGGCTGTCGCTTGCCCAGGGGACTTCTCCTTGTGTACGGCGGTCGGGACCGTGACGCATCCCCGCGCTGGCGGGGAGCAGTCCGGCTGACGCCTTCCCGGTGTCGTGCAGTCGGGATCATCCCCGCATCGGCGGGGACGTCTCGCGTCAGGTCCTCTTTTCAAGAGTACGCGTTCGCGCGCCCGAGGGTTCCCGCCGGTCCACCGACGGCGTCCGCACCGGCTCCCCGAACAGCGTCCGCCGCAGGTCGGCACGAGCCTGCCGCACGGACAGCCGGACGGAGCCGAGCGCCTGCCGGCCCGCCCGCCGGGCACTCCGAGCGGCCTCGGCCAGGGGCCGCAGGACGGTGTCCCGCACGGCGTGCCCCACCGGCGTCAGCACGCTCCGGTACACCCACCGCGCCGGTTCGGCGACGGTCCAGCGGAAGACGGCGGCGAGGAACCGCCCCACGGCGCGCGAGACGTACCCGGCGACCCGCCAGGCGTGCCCGAGCGCGTCCAGGACCTCCCGCCCGACGACCGCGAGCGCCCGCCCGACCGGCACCAGCACCCACCGCCACACGGCGAGGGCGGGCAGCACCAGCAGGATGCGGACGGTCCAGTACAGCACCGCACCGATCCCGGTGACGATCTGCCCCAGGCACCAGAGCACTCCCCTGCCGCACCAGGCCAGCCCCCGTCCGCACCAGGCCAGCAGATGCCCGATCGGGGTCAGCACCCAGGCGTAGAGCCACCCGGCGGGCACGACGACGAGGTACCGCGCGAGCCAGGCGAGACCGCAGTACACCCCGCGCCCGAACCACGCCAGACCGGCGTACAGCCCACCCACGAGCCACGCCAGACCGGCGTACAGCCCCCGCCCGACGGCCGCGAGCACCGCGCCCACGCCCCTGAAGAACCAGCCGAGCGCATGCCCGACCGGCGTCAGCAACCACCGGTACACCCACACCGCCGGCACCACGAGCAGCACGTTCCCCAGCCACCCCACGCCCTGGGCCACCGGCACGACGACGTACCGCCACAGCCCGACCAGCGGCCACACGAAGACGGCCCGCCCCAGCCACGCCAGCGCCCGTCCGACGGGCCGCAGCACCGTGTCCCGCAGGAACCGCCCGGCGACGACCAGCGCGTCCCACGCCATCCGCACCGGCAGGACGAGCACCAGGACGACGATCCGCACCGGGAGCCGGACCGCGACGACGAGACATCCCTCCCCGTCCGCCCGCGGCACGGGTTCCCGCTCCGGGCTCCTGCCGGGAGACGCCTTCTCCAGATCGACCATGTACACGAAGACGCCGCGGGGGCCCTTTCGGATCCCCCGCGGCGTCAGGTCGGGTACGGCTACTTGACCACGGTCAGCGGCAGCAGCTTCTTCCCGGTCGGACCGATCTGGATCTCCGTGTCCATGGCGGGGCACACCCCGCAGTCGAAGCACGGCGTCCAGCGGCAGTCCTCGACCTCGGTCTCGTCGAGGGCGTCCTGCCAGTCCTCCCAGAGCCAGTCCTTGTCGAGGCCCGAGTCGAGGTGGTCCCAGGGCAGGACCTCCTCGTAGCCGCGCTCGCGGGTGGTGTACCAGTCGACGTCGACGCCGTAGGGCGCGAGGGCCTTGTCGGCGCAGGCCATCCAGCGGTCGTAGGAGAAGTGCTCGCGCCAGCCGTCGAAGCGGCCGCCGTCCTCGTAGACGGCGCGGATGACGGCGCCGGTGCGGCGGTCGCCGCGCGAGAGGAGGCCCTCGACGATGCCGGGCTTGCCGTCGTGGTAGCGGAAGCCGATGGAGCGGCCGTACTTCTTGTCGCCGCGGATCTTGTCGCGGAGCTTCTGCAGGCGGGCGTCGGTCTCCTCGGCGGAGAGCTGCGGGGCCCACTGGAAGGGGGTGTGGGGCTTGGGAACGAAGCCGCCGATGGAGACGGTGCAGCGGATGTCGCCGGAGCCGGAGACCTCGCGGCCCTTCTGGATCACGCGGGTGGCCATGTCTGCGATCTGGAGGACGTCGTCGTCCGTCTCGGTGGGCAGGCCGCACATGAAGTACAGCTTCACCTGGCGCCAGCCGTTGCCGTAGGCCGTGGCGACGGTCCGGATGAGGTCGTCCTCGGAGACCATCTTGTTGATGACCTTGCGGATGCGCTCCGAGCCGCCCTCGGGGGCGAAGGTGAGGCCGGAGCGGCGGCCGTTGCGGGTCAGCTCGTTGGCCAGGTCGATGTTGAAGGCGTCGACGCGGGTGGAGGGGAGGGACAGGCCGATCTTGTCCTCCTCGTACCGGTCGGCGAGGCCCTTGGCCACGTCGGCGATCTCCGAGTGGTCCGCGGAGGAGAGGGAGAGGAGGCCGACCTCCTCGAAGCCGGTCGCCTTCAGGCCCTTGTCGACCATGTCGCCGATGCCGGTGATGGAGCGCTCGCGCACCGGGCGGGTGATCATGCCGGCCTGGCAGAAGCGGCAGCCGCGGGTGCAGCCGCGGAAGATCTCGACCGACATGCGCTCGTGGACGGTCTCGGCGAGCGGGACGAGGGGCTGCTTGGGGTAGGGCCACTCGTCGAGGTCCATGACGGTGTGCTTGCTGACCCGCCACGGGACGCCGGAGCGGTTGGGCACGACGCGGGCGATGCGGCCGTCGGGGAGGTACTCGACGTCGTAGAAGCCGGGGACGTAGACCCCGCCGGTCTTGGCGAGGCGCAGCAGCAGCTCCTCGCGGCCGCCGGGGCGGCCCTCGGCCTTCCAGGCGCGGATGATCGCGGTGATCTCCAGGACGGCCTGCTCGCCGTCGCCGATGACGGCGCAGTCGATGAAGTCGGCGATCGGCTCCGGGTTGAACGCCGCGTGTCCGCCGGCCAGGACGACCGGGTCGTCGATGCCGCGGTCCTTGGCCTCCAGCGGGATGCCCGCGAGGTCCAGGGCGGCCAGCATGTTGGTGTAGCCCAGCTCCGTGGAGAAGGAGAGGCCGAAGACGTCGAAGGCCTTCACCGGGCGGTGGCTGTCGACGGTGAACTGCGGGACGGAGTGCTCCCGCATCAGCGCCTCCAGATCCGGCCAGACGCTGTAGGTGCGCTCGGCGAGGACGCCCTGCTGCTCGTTCAGTACCTCGTAGAGAATCATGACGCCCTGGTTGGGCAGACCGACCTCGTACGCGTCGGGGTACATGAGGGCCCAGCGGACGTCGCAGGATTCCCAGTCCTTGACCGTGGAATTGAGCTCTCCGCCGACGTACTGGATCGGCTTCTGCACATGCGGGAGCAGAGCTTCGAGCTGCGGAAACACAGACTTCACAGACTCGGCGGCTTCGGCAGGCATCTCACGGAACCTTCGTGTGCTGACAAGGGGGACCATCCAGCCTAACCCGGCCCGGACGGTCCCCCTTACCGCTCGCCCTCTCCGCCTCCCGGCAGCGGGCCCCTCCTACGCCGACATGGGCCTTTGGACGGTGATCGACTGGAGCAGCCCCACCGCCATCCACACGGCGAACATCGAGGAGCCGCCGTACGACACGAAGGGCAGCGGCAGGCCGGTGACCGGCATGATCCCGAGGGTCATGCCGATGTTCTCGAAGGTCTGGAAGGCGAACCAGGCGACGATGCCGGCGGCGACGATCGTCCCGTACAGGTCGGTGGTCTGGCGGGCGATCTTGCAGGCGCGCCACAGGACCACGCCGAGCAGGGCGATGATCAGGCCGGCGCCGAGGAAGCCCAGTTCCTCGCCGGCGACGGTGAAGACGAAGTCGGTCTGCTGCTCCGGCACGAAGCGGCCGGTGGTCTGCGAGCCCTCGAAGAGGCCGGAGCCGGTCAGGCCTCCGGAGCCGATGGCGATGCGGGCCTGGTTGGTGTTGTAGCCGACGCCCGCGGGGTCGAGTGCCGGGTTGGCGAAGGCGGCGAAGCGGGCGATCTGGTAGTCGTCCAGGATGCCGAGCTGCCAGACGGCGAGGGCGCCGGCGGTTCCGGCGCCGAGCAGTCCGAAGACCCAGCGGTTGGAGGCGCCGGAGGCGAGCAGCACGCCGAGCACGATGATGACCATGACCATGACCGACCCGAGGTCGGGCATGAGCATCACGATCAGCATGGGTACGACGGCCAGGCCCAGGGCCTGCAGCACGGTCCGGTGGTCGGGGTGGGGCCGGTCGCCCGCGTCGACGCGCGCCGCGAGCAGCATCGCCATGCCCAGGATGATCGTGATCTTCACGAACTCCGAGGGCTGGAGGGAGAAGCCGCCGGGCAGCTTGATCCAGGAGTGGGCGCCGTTGATGGTCGAGCCGAGCGGCGTGAGCACCAGCAGGATCAGGAACACGGAGGCGCCGTAGAGGACCGGTACGGCGGTGCGCAGGGCGCGGTGGCCGAGCCAGACGACGCCGACCATCAGGGCGAGGCCGATGCCGGTGTTCAGCAGGTGCCGGGTGAGGAAGAAGTACTGGTCGCCCTGGTTGAGCTCGGTGCGGTTGCGGGTCGCGGAGTAGACGAGCAGGGAGCCCATCAGGGAGAGCGCGACGGAGGCCAGCAGTATCGGCCAGTCGAGCCGTCGAGCCATGCCGTCCCGGGCGAAGACCCGGGTCCAGCCGGCCTTCTCGGGTCCGTATCCGGAGACCTGGAAGCTGTTGGCGCCGGTCATGTGCGTGCCCTCCGGCTTCCGCTGCCGCTCGTCCTGCCGCGCCCTCGGCCGCGTGCGCCGCCGCGCCGCCGGTGGCGGCGGGTGTCGCGGTTGTCGCCGTTCTGCGTCGGCGTCGTCGCGGCCTGTCCCTGCTCGTCGATGGGGGCGTACTCCTCTTCCGGGGAGGCCTTCTCGTCGGGCAGCAGGTCCTTGACGATGTCCTTGGAGATCTTCGGTGCGGGGATCGTCCCGTCCGCCTTGATGGTCGGCAGCTTCGCCTGCGGCTTCGGCAGCAGCGCCTTCTTCGTGTCGATCTTCCCGTCGTCCGAGACGCCGTAGAGCGCGTCGTAGATGTTGCGGACGGCGGGGCCGGAGGCGCCGGAGCCGGTGCCGCCCTGGGAGATCGTCATGACGATCGCGTAGTCGTCGGTGTAGGTGGCGAACCAGGAGGTGGTCTGCTTGCCGTGGACCTCGGCGGTACCGGTCTTGGCGTGCATCGGGATCTCGTCCTGCGGCCAGCCCTCGAACCGCCAGGCGGCGGTGCCGCGGGTGGCGACGCCGGCGAGGGCGTCGTCCATCTGGGCCAGCGTGGCCTTGCTTATGGGCAGCTTGCCGTGCGCCTGGGGCGCGATCGCCTGGACGTCCTTGCCGTCGGGGCTGACGACCGCCTTGCCGATGGACGGGTCGTACAGGGTGCCGCCGTTGGAGATGGCCGCGTAGATGGTGGCCATCTGGATGGGGGTGACGAGGGTGTCGCCCTGGCCGATGGAGTAGTTGATGGCGTCACCGGCGCGCATCTTGTTGCCCTCGAGGCAGCCCTCGTACGCGAGCTTCTCGACGTAGGAGCCGTCCTTCTTGCCGGTCTTGCACCAGGCGTCCTTGTTGGCCTCCCAGTAGTCCTGCTTCCACTGGCGGTCGGGAACGCGGCCGCTGACCTCGTTGGGCAGGTCGATGCCGGTCTTCTCGCCGAGGCCGAACTCGTGGGCGGCCTCGTAGAAGTAGTCGTTGGGGTTCTTCGGGTTCATCCCGCCGTCCTTCTTCCACTCCTGGTGGGCCAGGCGGTAGTAGACGGTGTCGCAGGAGAGTTCCAGGGCGCGGCCGAGGTCGATCGAGCCGTAGCTCGCGGACTCGAAGTTCTTGAAGACCTGACCGCCGACGGAGTAGGAGCTGGAGCAGTCGTAGCCGCCGTTGAAGTCGTAGCCGGCCTCGACCGCGGCGGAGGTGGAGACCACCTTGAAGATCGAGCCGGGGGCGGCCTGTCCCTGGGTGGCCCGGTTCAGCAGCGGGTAGTTGGACTCCTTGCCGGTGAGCTTCTTGTAGTCCTTGGCGGAGATGCCGCCGACCCAGGCGTTGGGGTCGTACGTCGGGTTGGAGGCCATGGCGACGACGCGGCCGGTCTTGGCCTCCATCACCACGACCGCGCCGGCGTCGGCCTCGTAGAGCCGGTTGGTGTTGCGGTCCATCTCCTTGCGGGCGGCCTTCATCGCCTCGTTCAGCTCGTACTCGGCGACGCGCTGGACGCGGGCGTCGAGGCTGGTGACGAGGTTGGAGCCGGGCACGCCGGGGTCGGACTCGGCCTCGCCGATGACGCGGCCGAGGTTGTCGACCTCGTAGCGGGTGACGCCGGCCTTGCCGCGCAGTGCCTTGTCGTACTGGCGCTCCAGCCCGGAGCGGCCGACCTGGTCGGAGCGCAGGAAGGGCGAGTCGGTGTCCTCGGCCTTCTTGATCTCCTCGTCGGTGACCGGCGAGAGGTAGCCGAGGACCTGGCCGGTGTTGGCCTTGCCGGGGGCGGCGTAGCGGCGGACGGCCATGGGTTCGGCGGTGATGCCGGGGAAGTCCTCGGCGCGCTCGCGGATCTGGAGGGCTTGCTTGGGGGTGGCCTCGTCGGTGACGGGGATCGGCTGGTAGGGCGAGCCGTTCCAGCAGGGCTGGGGGGTCTCGGCGTCGCAGAGCCGGACCTTGTCCATGACGTCCTTGGGCTCCATGCCGAGGACGCCGGCGAGCTTGGTGAGGACGGCCTTGCCGTCGTCCTTCATCTTCAGCAGGTCGGTGCGGGAGGCGGAGACCACCAGGCGGGTCTCGTTGTCGGCGAGGGCCACGCCGCGGGCGTCCAGGATCGAGCCGCGGGGTGCGGGCTGGACGACCTGCTGGACGTGGTTGCCGGAGGCTTCCGCGGCGTACTCGTCGCCCTGGCGGATCTGGAGGTACCAGAGCCGGCCGCCGAGGGTGGCGAGGAGGGAGAGGACGAGGACCTGGATGACGACGAGCCGGGTCTGGACTCGTGTGCTGCGGCCGGTCTCGGGGATGTTCGTCACTGCGGCTGCTTCCCCCTTGAGACGTGTGTGCTCCTGGTGTGCTGCTGCGTGGTCACAGCCGCTTGACCCCCTTGATGCGTCCGGCCCGGGCCACCCGTGCCCGTGCCGCCTTCACGCGGAGACCGTTGCGCTGGTTCCCGATGCGCAGGCCGGTGCCGCCGGAGAGCCAGCCCGAGGAGATGTCGGGTTTCTGGCCGGCGGAGTTGGTGTCGGCCAGCGGGTCGTTCTCGGCGCGTCTGGCGAGGGCCATGATGCCGGGGACGACGAAGGGCGCGAGCAGCAGGTCGTACAGGGCGGCCGTGAACAGCAGGCCGGGCAGGCCGACGTGGCGGGCGGCGGTGTCGCCGACGAGGGCGCCGACTCCGGCGTAGAGCAGGGTGGTGCCGAGGGCGGCGACGACCACGACGGCCATGGGGCCGGTGGCCGACCTGAGCCGGCCGTTCTCCGGTTTGGCGAGGCCGGCGAGGTAGCCGATGACGCAGAGCACCAGGGCGTAGCGGCCGGCGGCGTGGTCTGCGGGCGGGGCGAGGTCGGCGAGGAGTCCGGCGCCGAAGCCGACGAGGGCGCCGCCGACGTGGCCGTAGACCAGGGCGAGGCCGAGGACGGTGAGCAGCAGCAGGTCGGGGACGGCTCCGGGCAGGTGGAGGCGGGCGAGGACGCTCACCTGGATGACGAGGGCGACGACGACGAGGGAGGCGGAGAGCAGGATCCGGTTGACGCGCATGGGGTGAAAGCTCCTACTGCTCGTTCTGCTCGGACTGCTGGTTCTGCCCGGTCCCGCCGTCCTGCGGCAGACCGTCCTGGGCCTGGCCGTCCTGGGCCTGGCCGTCGGGATCGGCTCCGGGGGTCACGGTCACCGTGACGGTCGGCGTGGGCTTCGGCTGCTTCTTCTCCGGGAGCACCGTGTCGCGCGGGTCCTTCTGCGGGCCCTGGACGACGACGCCGACGACGTCGAGCTTGGTGAAGCTGACGAACGGTGTGATCTCGAGCGTGCGGGTCAGGTCGCCGCCGGAGGGGTCGACGCGGGAGACGGTGCCGACGGGCACGCCGGGCACGAACGGCTTGTCGGCCTGGGAGCCGAAGGTGACCAGCCGGTCGCCCTTCTTGACCTGGGCCTTGCCGTTGAGCAGTTCGACGCGCAGGGGGCGGCCGCCCTGGCCGGAGGCGAAGCCGAGTTCGTCGCTGCCCTCCATCCGGGTGCCGACGGTGAAGTCGGGGTCGTTGGCGAGCAGCACCGTGGCGGTGTTCGGGCCGACGGTGGTCACGCGGCCGACGAGGCCGTCGCCGTTGAGGACGGTCATGTCGCGTTCGATGCCGTCGTTGGCTCCGGCGTCGATGGTGATGGTCCAGGAGAAGCCCTGCGCGGCTCCTATGGCGATGACCTGGGCGCCCTTGATGCCGTACTGGCCGGCGCCGGCCAGCCCGAGCATCTTGTCGAACTGCTTCAGGCGGCTGCGGCCGCGCTCGTCGCTGCCGAGCTTCGCCTTCAGGGCCGCGTTCTCCGTCTCCAGCGCGGCGAGCCGGTCGTGGCGGTCGCCGGAGTCGCGGACGGCGGAGATCGCGTTGCCGATCGGGTCGACCGCGGACGACACCCCGTTCTCGATCGGACCGAAGACACCGGCCGCGGCCTGCCGGGCACCGTCGACCGGTGAGTCCTCCCCGCCGCGGATGTCCACCGTGATCAGCGCGAACGCGATGGCGATCAGCAGCACCAGGAGCAGCCGGCTCTCTTTCGTGTCCCTCACGTGCGGCGGCCGTGCCTTCCTCGTCGAATTCGACAATTACGTGGCGGTGTTCAGGAATTCAGGGGATTCGGTGCGCGCGGTGCGTATCAGGCGGCACGAAGCCTCTATATCAACGATCCGCCGCACGAGAGGAGATCGTCTCGTACGGCGGAACCGAAGTGTTACGTCATCTGCGGGGCTGGGCGTCCAGCACCTGCTGGAGCGCCTCGAACTCCTCGACGCACTTGCCGGAGCCGAGCGCCACGCTGTCCAGCGGGTCCTCGGCGATGTGGATCGGCATTCCGGTCTCCCGGCGCAGCCGCTCGTCGAGCCCGCGCAGCAGCGCGCCGCCACCGGTCAGGACGATGCCCCGGTCCATGATGTCGCCGGACAGCTCCGGCGGACACTTGTCGAGGGTCGTCTTGACGGCGTCGACGATCGCGTTGACCGGCTCCTCGATCGCCTTGCGCACTTCTGCGGCGGAGATGACGACGGTCTTGGGCAGCCCGGACACGAGGTCCCGCCCGCGGATTTCGGTGTGCTCGTCAGCGTCGAGGTCGTACGCCGAACCGATCGTGATCTTGATCTGCTCGGCCGTGCGCTCACCCAGGAGGAGGCTGTACTCCTTCTTCACGTGCTGGATGATCGCGTTGTCCAGCTCGTCACCCGCGACGCGGATGGACTGGGCGGTGACGATGCCGCCGAGCGAGATGACCGCGACCTCCGTGGTGCCGCCGCCGATGTCGACCACCATGTTGCCCGTGGCCTCGTGGACCGGCAGGCCGGAGCCGATGGCCGCGGCCATGGGCTCCTCGATGATGTGCACCTGACGGGCGCCGGCCTGGGACGACGCCTCGATGACGGCGCGGCGCTCGACGCCGGTGATGCCCGAGGGCACACAGACGACGACCCGCGGACGAGCCAGATACCGCCGCTTGTGGATCTTCAGGATGAAGTAGCGGAGCATCCGCTCGGTGATCTCGAAGTCGGCGATGACGCCGTCCTTCAGCGGGCGCACGGCAACGATGTTGCCGGGCGTGCGCCCGATCATCTTCTTCGCTTCGGCGCCGACCGCGAGGATGCCACCGGTGTTGGTGTTGATCGCGACGACGGACGGCTCGTTGAGTACGATCCCGCGACCCCTGACGTACACCAGCGTGTTGGCGGTCCCGAGGTCGACAGCCATGTCACGGCCGATGAACGACATTGAGTTCCCCATCAGGATTCGACTGGCCTTCCCAGGAGCTTTTGAGGGCTTTTCAGGTAGGCGAAGTGGATGCAGTGACGCGTGGAGGCTTCCATCGTAGACGCGCTTTCGCGAACACTGCGCGAGGGTCTTCGCCATTGTCGGCAGATGGCGCACCGCCTCGCTTGTGGAGACGGGCCAACGGGGGCATCCGTTCCCCCGAACAGGCGCGCATATGCCACAGGGCGGTCGCTTTTACGCGACCGCCCTGGTCCGCGGCGGGCCATTCGGCTGACACGGCGTCAGAAAAAAGATGTGTCCGGCGTGTCCGGAGGGTGGTTCAGACCCGGCCGGGGAAGAAGATCTTCAGCTCGCGCTCGGCGGACTCCTCGGAGTCGGAGGCGTGGATCAGGTTCTCCCGGACGATCACACCGAAGTCCCCGCGGATCGAGCCGGGGGCGGCGGCGATCGGGTCGGTCGGGCCGGCCAGCGCGCGCACGCCCTCGATGACCCGCTCCCCCTCGACGACCATGGCGACGACCGGACCGGACGCCATGAACTCGACCAGCGGCTCGTAGAAGGGCTTGCCCTTGTGCTCGCCGTAGTGCTGCTCCAGCGTCTCGGCGTCCAGGGTGCGCAGTTCCAGCGCGGTGATCTGCCAGCCGGCCTTGCGCTCGATGCGGCTGATGATCTCGCCGGTCAGGCCGCGACGGACGGCGTCGGGCTTGAGGAGGACGAGGCTGCGCTGGGTCACGAGGGCTCCTTGGGATATGCGGGTGTGCGGTTGTGCGTACGGGCTGTGCGTACGGTTTGTGCGCAAGCGGGCGGGCGGGCGGGCGGCGGTGCGAATGCCGCGTCGCACGAATTGATGACAGAGGTTACCGGGCGTGTCGCGGCGCCCGTCACGCAGCGTCAGGCGGCGTCGGGCGCGGACGCCTCGGCCTGGGCCGCGAACCTCGCCTTCGCCTCGTCGATCTTCCGCCCGTAGTGCACGGAGGCCCACCACAGGGCCGCGAAGACCGCGCCCAGGAAGAACATGGTCGGCACCACGAAACCGGACGCGATCAGGGCGATCTGCAGGGCCCAGCCGAAGGCGATGCCGCCCGGCCGGGTCACCACGCCGCACAGCGCCACGCACAGGAACATCGCGATGCCGCTGACCGTCCACACCGTCCCCATGGACAGGTCCGGGTCCTTCATGGCGACCAGCCCGGCGAAGCCGATGACGAAGAACTCGCCGATCAAGGTCGAAGCACAGAGCGTACGCACGGAAATCCTCAGCCCTTCCCCAGCAGCAGCCGGGCCTCGCCGACGGTGATGACGGAACCGGTGACGAGCACGCCGCCACCGGCGAACTCGCCCTCCTCCTCGGCCAACGTGATCGCGGCCTCCAGGGCGTCCGGCAGCCGCGGCTCGACCTGGACGCGGTCCTCGCCGAACACCTCGACCGCGATCCCGGCCAGCTCGTCGGCGTCCATCGCGCGGTGGCTGGAGTTCTGTGTGACGACGACCTCGGCGAAGACCGGCTCGAAGGCCTCCAGCAGACCCCGCACGTTCTTGTCGCCGCTCGCGCCGACCACGCCGATGAGCCGGCTGAACTGGAACGCCTCCCCCACCGCCTCCGCGGTCACCCGGGCGCCGGCCGGATTGTGCGCCGCGTCCAGCACCACGGTCGGCGAACGCCGCACGACCTCCATCCGCCCCGGCGAGGCGACGGCGGCGAAGGCCTTGCGCACGGTGTCGATGTCCAGCGGCTCGGGACGCTGCGCACCCACGCCGAAGAACGCCTCGACGGCGGCGAGCGCGACGGCCGCGTTGTGCGCCTGGTGGGCGCCGTGCAGCGGCAGGTAGATCTCGGTGTACTCACCGCCGAGCCCGCGCAGCGTGACCAACTGCCCGCCGACGGCGACCTGCCGGGCGACGACCCCGAACTCCAGCCCCTCGCGCGCGACGGTGGCGTTGACGTCCACGGCCTTCTTCAGCATGACCTGCGCGGCGTCCACCGGCTGCTGGGCCAGGATCACCGTGGCGTCCTGCTTGACGATGCCGGCCTTCTCGGTCGCGATCTCGCCGGGCGTGGAGCCGAGCCGGTCGGTGTGGTCGAGGTCGATGGGGGTGACGACGGCGACGTCCCCGTCGATGACGTTGGTGGCGTCCCAGGAGCCGCCCATCCCGACCTCGACGACGGCCACGTCCACGGGCGCGTCGGCGAAGGCGGCGTACGCCATGCCGGTCAGCACCTCGAAGAAGGACAGCCGGTACTCCTGCCGCGCGTCGACCATCTCGACGTACGGCTTGATGTCCTGGTACGTCTCGATGAACCGCTCGGCGGAGATCGCGGCGCCGTCCAGGCTGATCCGCTCGGTGATCGACTGCACGTGCGGCGAGGTGTACCGCCCGGTGCGCAGCTCGAAGGCGCCGAGCAGGGCCTCGATCATGCGGGCGGTGGAGGTCTTGCCGTTCGTCCCCGTGATGTGGATGGAGGGGTACGACCGCTGCGGCTCCCCCAGCACGTCCATGAGCGCGGCGATGCGGGCGACGGACGGCTCCAGCTTGGTCTCGCCCCAGCGGGTGGCCAGCTCCGCCTCGACCTCGCGCAGCGCCTTGTCCACCTCGGGGTCCTCGGGGCGCCCGGGGATGTCGGCCTGCGGCGGACCGCCCTGGGTGCGCAGGGTGCGGCTGCCGGCCTCGATGACGGCGAGGTCGGGGTCGCGGGTGGTCTCCGCGTCGATGATCTCGTCGAAGGAGTCGAGGGGGTCGGAGGGGTCGGGCTGGTCGTTCTCGCCGGGGATGTCGCTCACGGGGACCAGTCTACGGAGAGTCTCCGACGGTCGGGGGCGGGAGTGGGACGGCTGAGGTTCCGTGGCGTGTGCGGCGCCGCTGTGGCCGGTCGCGCCCACGCGGCGGAGCCGCACATCGAAACAGCCCGCACCCCTGGGGGTGTGCGGGCCCCCGGCGCTTGTGGGGCACCGGGAGCCTGCGTCACGTAACGGCGGCTACGCCTCCGGCAGCTTCTCCAGCTGGGCCTGGATGCGGGCGATGTCCTCGTCCGCCTTGGCGAGGCGGCCCCGGATCTTGTCCACGACGTGGTCCGGCGCCTTGGCGAGGAACGCCTCGTTGCCGAGCTTGGCGTTGGCCTGGGCCTTCTCCTTCTCGGCGGCGGCGAGGTCCTTGGCGAGGCGCTTGCGCTCGGCGGCGAAGTCGATGACACCGGAGAGGTCGAGGGCGACCTCGACCCCCGCCACCGGCAGCGTCGCCGTCGCCGTGAAGGCGTCACCCTCCGGCTGGAGCCGCAGCAGCTGCCGGACGGCCGCCTCGTGCGCGGCGAGCGCGCTGCCCGCGAGGGTCAACCGGGCCGGAACCCGCTGTCCGGGCTGGAGCCCCTGGTCGGCGCGGAACCGGCGGACCTCGGTGATCACCGACTGGACGGTCTCGATCTCCCGCTCGGCGTCGGCGTCCCGGAAGCCCGAGTCGGCCGGCCACTCGGCGATGACGACCGACTCGCCACCGGTGAGCGTCGTCCACAGCGTCTCGGTGACGAAGGGGACGACCGGGTGCAGGAGGCGCAGCGTGACGTCCAGGACCTCGCCGAGGACGCGCTTGGAGACCTCGGCGGCCTCGCCGCCCGCCTGGAAGGTGGTCTTGGACAGCTCGACGTACCAGTCGAAGACCTCGTCCCAGGCGAAGTGGAACAGGGTGTCGGAGAGCTTCGCGAACTGGTAGTCCTCGTAGTACGCGTCGACCTCGGCGACCACCGAGTTCAGCCGCGACAGGATCCACCGGTCCGTCGAGGACATCTTCGACGCGTCGGGCAGCGGGCCCTCGACCGTCGCGCCGTTCATCAGCGCGAAGCGGGTGGCGTTCCAGATCTTGTTGGCGAAGTTGCGGGAGCCCTGGACCCAGTCCTCGCCGATCGGGACGTCGACGCCCGGGTTGGCGCCGCGCGCCAGCGTGAACCGGAGCGCGTCGGAGCCGTACTTGTCCATCCAGTCCAGCGGGTTCACGACGTTCCCAAAGGACTTGGACATCTTCTTGCCGTTCTGGTCACGGACCATGCCGTGCAGGGCGATGGTGTGGAACGGCGGGGTGCCGTCCATCGCGTAGAGGCCGAACATCATCATCCGGGCGACCCAGAAGAAGAGGATGTCGTAGCCGGTGACCAGGACGGAGTTCGGGTAGAACTTCGCGAGCGAGTCGGTCTGCTCGGGCCAGCCCAGCGTGGAGAACGGCCACAGGCCGGAGGAGAACCAGGTGTCCAGGACGTCGGAGTCCTGGTACCAGCCCTCGCCGCTCGGCGGCTCCTCGTCGGGGCCGACGCAGACGACCTCACCCTCCGGGCCGTACCAGACCGGGATGCGGTGGCCCCACCACAGCTGGCGCGAGATGCACCAGTCGTGGAGGTTGTCGACCCAGTCGAAGTACCGCTTCTCCATCTCCTGCGGGTGGATCTTGACCTTGCCGTCGCGGACGGCGTCACCGGCCGCCTTCGCGAGCGGGCCGACCTTGACCCACCACTGCATCGACAGGCGCGGCTCGATGGTGGTCTTGCAGCGCGAGCAGTGCCCGACGGAGTGGACGTAGGGCCGCTTCTCGGCGACGATCCGGCCCTCGGCGCGCAGCGCGCCGACGATGGCGGAGCGGGCCTCCAGGCGGTCCAGGCCCTGGAAGGGGCCGTGGGCGGTGATGACGGCGTGCTCGTCCATGACCGCGATGGCGGGCAGGTCGTGGCGCTGGCCGATCTCGAAGTCGTTCGGATCGTGGGCGGGCGTCACCTTGACGGCGCCGGTGCCGAACTCGGGATCGACGTGCTCGTCGGCGACGACCGGGATGGAGCGGTCGGTCAGCGGCAGCTTGATGAGCTTGCCGACGAGGTGCTTGTACCGCTCGTCCTCCGGGTGGACGGCGACGGCGGTGTCACCGAGCATCGTCTCGGCACGGGTGGTGGCGACGACAATGGTCTCGTCCCCGTCCCCGTACTTCATGGAGACCAGCTCGCCGTCGTCGTCCTGGTACTCGACCTCGATGTCGGAGATGGCCGTCAGACACCGGGGGCACCAGTTGATGATGCGCTCGGCGCGGTAGATCAGCTCGTCGTCGTAGAGCCGCTTGAAGATGGTCTGGACGGCCTGGGACAGCCCCTCGTCCATCGTGAACCGCTCACGCGACCACGCGACACCGTCTCCCAGCCGGCGCATCTGTCCGCCGATCTGCCCGCCGGACTCGCCCTTCCACTGCCAGACGCGCTCGACGAACGCCTCCCGGCCGAGGTCGTGCCGGGACTTGCCCTCCTTGGCCAGCTCCCGCTCGACGACGTTCTGCGTGGCGATGCCGGCGTGGTCCATGCCGGGCTGCCACAGCGTCTCGTAGCCCTGCATGCGCTTGCGGCGGGTCAGGGCGTCGATGAGCGTGTGCTCGAAGGCGTGCCCCAGGTGCAGGCTGCCCGTGACGTTCGGCGGCGGGATGACGACGGTGTACGGCGGCTTCTCGCTGTCCGCGTCGGCCTCGAAGTAACCCCGTTCTACCCAGCGCTCGTACAGCTTCCCCTCTACCTCGGCCGGCGTGTACTGGGTCGGCAGTTCGGTGGTGGGTGCGGGCTGCGGCTGCTGAGTGTTCTCGGTCACGGGGGTCAGTTTACGGGCGTCACGGCCCTGTCCCGAAACGCCTTTCCTTTGTAACGGTGCGGCCCCCCGGTGACCTGCGCACGCCACGTCTGCGTCAGGATGTCAGCACCACGTAAGCATCTGGAGGGGAACCCAGAAATGAGTCACAACCAGCCGGGCCCGTACGGCGGGCAGCCCCAGCAGCCCGGACCGTACGGACAGCCGGGTCCGTACGGCCAGCAGCCGCCGCAGGCCCCCCAGCCCGGCTATGGCTACCCCCAGCAGACGCCCCCGCCCGCGCAGCCCGGGTACGGCTACCCGCAGCAGCCCCAGCAGGGCGGCGTCCCGCCGCAGCAGCCGCCGTACGGCCAGCAGGCCCCCTACGGCCAGCAGCCGCCCTACGGCCAGCAGCCGTACGGCATGCCCCAGCCCCCGGCGCCGGGCGGCGGGAAGAAGAAGACCGGCCTGATCATCGGCGCGGTCGCCGTCGTGGCGGCGATCGGCGTGGGGGCGTACTTCGTGTTCGGCGGGGGCGGGAGCGGCGGCGGCTCGGACATCGCCGACGACGGGCCGCACAAGCTGACCACTCCGGCGACGGTGCTCGGCGAGTACAAGAAGGCCGAGAGCGACAGCGGCACGATGGACGCCAGTGACATGAAGGACGCCGAGCAGTGGGGGGTGAAGAACGCCCAGGACGTGAGCGCCTCGTACGCGGCGGAGAACGAGGAAAACCCGCTCGCCTCCAAGCAGCTCATGTTCGGTGGCGTCTACGGCACGATCGACGACCCGGAGAAGACCGTCGACGCGATGTTCGCCCACATGAAGAAGGAGAGCGGGAAGGGCGGCAGCGACGAGGACGTCACGTTCCAGGGCGACCCGAAGGAGTACAAGCCCGACTCCCTCGACGGCGCCATCCTCAAGTGCCAGGACGCCAAGGTCGACAACTCCGACGGCGGCCCGAACGAGCCCAAGTCGATGACCATGACGTACTGCGTCTGGGGCGACCACAGCACCCTCGGCTTCGTGATGCCGATGAGCCTCCTGGACATCGCGGCCGGCAAGAAGACCGACCCCGCCGAGTCGGCCGAGATCACCGCCAAGCTCCGCAAGGAGGTCCGCGTCAAGGCCTGACGCGGACGCCTGAACGCATGTGGAAGGGGCCCGGTCGACACCGACCGGGCCCCTTCCGCAGTGCTGTTGCCTACGCCGTCTTCTGCTCCCCCGAACCCCGCCCCCGCGAATCCCGCGGAATCAGCGTCGGGTTGACGTTGGAGAGGACCACGTCGGCCGTGATGACGACGCGGGCGACGTCCTTGCGGGACGGGACCTCGTACATCACGCCCTGGAGGACCTCCTCCATGATGGCGCGCAGGCCGCGCGCGCCGGTCTGGCGGAGGATGGCCTGGTCGGCGATGGCCTCCAGGGCCTCGCGCTCGAAGTCCAGTTCCACGCCGTCGAGTTCGAAGAGGCGCTCGTACTGCTTGACGAGGGCGTTGCGCGGCTCGACCAGGATCTGGAGCAGCGCCTCGCGGTCGAGGTTGTGGACCGAGGTGATGACCGGGAGGCGGCCGATGAACTCGGGGATCATGCCGAACTTGACCAGGTCCTCCGGCATGACCTGCTCGAACTGGTCCTTGGACTCGGCTTCCCGCTTGGAGCGGATCTGCGCGCCGAAGCCGATGCCCTTGGCGCCGGCCCGGCCCTCGATGATCTTCTCCAGGCCCGCGAAGGCGCCGCCCACGATGAACAGGACGTTCGTCGTGTCGATCTGGATGAACTCCTGGTGGGGGTGCTTGCGGCCGCCCTGGGGCGGGACCGAGGCGGTGGTGCCCTCCAGGATCTTCAGCAGGGCCTGCTGGACGCCCTCGCCGCTGACGTCACGCGTGATCGACGGGTTCTCGCTCTTGCGCGCGACCTTGTCGATCTCGTCGATGTAGATGATCCCGGTCTCGGCCTTCTTGACGTCGTAGTCGGCGGCCTGGATCAGCTTCAGCAGGATGTTCTCGACGTCCTCGCCGACGTACCCCGCCTCGGTGAGCGCCGTGGCGTCGGCGATCGCGAAGGGGACGTTCAGCATGCGGGCGAGGGTCTGGGCGAGGAGGGTCTTGCCGGAGCCCGTGGGGCCCAGCAGGAGGATGTTGGACTTCGCCAACTCGATGGCGTCGTCGCGGCCTTGGGCACCGCCGTTCTCACCGGCCTGGACCCGCTTGTAGTGGTTGTACACCGCGACCGACAGGGCCTTCTTGGCGGCCTCCTGGCCGACCACGTAGCCCTCGAGGAACTCGTAGATCTCGCGGGGCTTCGGGAGTTCCTCCCAGCGCACCTCGCTGGTCTCCGCCAGCTCTTCCTCGATGATCTCGTTGCAGAGGTCGATGCACTCGTCGCAGATGTACACACCGGGCCCTGCGATGAGCTTCTTGACCTGCTTCTGGCTCTTGCCGCAGAACGAGCACTTGAGCAGATCGCCGCCGTCACCGATGCGTGCCACGGTGTGCTTCCCCTTCGCCTGGGAGACGCCTGGCCGCCGACGTGACGTCAACGGCCGGCGGACTCCTGGTGCTGCCTTATGTCCGACGGTACCTTGCCGGGCCCCCCGTCCGGGCCCCCCTTGGCACGGTTCGCTTTGACGTGAATCGCGTCAAACCGTGCCAAGGAGCGGCAGACGATACAGCCTCCCGCCTAGCGGAGAGAGGAGTTGTCCATCTTCCGGGTGGAGATGATCTGGTCGATCAGGCCGTACGCGAGCGAGTCCTCGGCCGTGAGGATCTTGTCGCGCTCGATGTCCTCGCGGATCTTCTCGACCGGCGTGGTGGAGTGCTTGGCCAGCATCTCCTCCAGCTGCGAGCGCATCCGCAGGATCTCGTTGGCGGCGATCTCCAGGTCGGAGACCTGGCCGCGGCCGGTCTCGCTGTACGGCTGGTGGATCAGGATCCGGGCGTTCGGCAGCGCCATGCGCTTGCCCGGCGTGCCGGCGGCCAGCAGGACGGCGGCGGCGGAGGCCGCCTGGCCCATGCAGACCGTCTGGATGTCCGGCTTCACGTACTGCATCGTGTCGTAGATGGCCGTGAGCGCCGTGAAGGAGCCGCCGGGGCTGTTGATGTAGACCGAGATGTCCCGGTCGGGGTCCATCGACTCCAGGCACAGGAGCTGCGCCATGACGTCGTTGGCGGAGGCGTCGTCGATCTGGACGCCGAGGAAGATCACGCGCTCCTCGAAGAGCTTCGCGTACGGGTCGTACTCGCGCACGCCCTGCGAGGTGCGCTCGACGAAGCGCGGGATCACGTAGCGGGACTCGGCGGTCGGGCCGGTGTACTCGGCGCGCGTGCGGTCGTACAGGCCGCTGCCGGGGAAGTCGTTCACAGTGTCTCCTGGAAAAGGGCTGAGGCGTCGGCTGGGGGCTGGCTGGGACACGCTCTCGGGCCCGCTGGGGCCCGGGAGGGCTCAGGCCCCGGTGCCGCCGCCGCCCGGCATGCCGGCGGCCGTGGTGATCACGTCGTCGACGAGGCCGTACTCCTTGGCCTCGAAGGCGTCGAACCAGCGGTCGCGGTCCGAGTCGCGGGTGATCTGCTCGATCGTCTGGCCGGTGTGCTGGGCCGTGAGCTCGGCCATGCGCCGCTTGGTGTGCAGCAGCCGCTCGGCGTGGATCTTGATGTCCGAGGCCGAGCCGGCGAGGCCGGCGGAGGGCTGGTGGATCAGGATCTCGGCATTCGGGAGCGCGAAGCGCTTGCCCGGGGTGCCCGCGCTGAGCAGGAACTGACCCATGGAGGCGGCCAGACCCATGGCGATGGTCACCACGTCGTTCTTGATGTACTGCATGGTGTCGTAGATCGCCATGCCGGCCGTGATCGAACCGCCCGGGCTGTTGATGTACAGGAAGATGTCCTTGTCCGGATCGGCGGCAAGGAGCAGCAGCTGTGCGGTGATCTTGTTGGCGATGTCGTCGTCGACCGGCTGGCCGAGGAAGATGATCCGCTCGCCGAGCAGCCGGTTGTAGACCTGGTCGCCGAGGCCACCACCGATGGAGGGCTCGCCGGCGGCTGAGGGCATCAGATTCGTCACGTATCCACCTGCTCGTCTTACGACGGCGCCGGGCCGTCTCACGTTTCCCTGCGGGGCTGGAGCCGCTTTCGGGGACTCCCCTGCCCTCGTATTCATGGACCCTAACGCGCAGGGCCTGCGGCGCCATCCCGGTTCCGCGAGTGTTCGCCGGGGGCGTAGCGCTCCACGGGTGCGGGTGCGGTGCGGAGCCTCGCCGTCGCGGTGGGGGCGCGTCGCCGGGACGCGGGCTTCCCGAGGTCGCTCGCGCCGTTCCCCGCGCCCCCGGCGGGGCTGCCCCGCCGTACGCGGAACGGGCCCCGGCACTGATCGTCCCGGGGCCCGTTCTGCGTCCGTCTGCGGAGGCGCGAGGGGATCAGCCCTCGGTCTTCTCCTCGGCCTTGTCGTCGCCCGACTCGGTGGACTCGGCGGCGGCCTCGGCGGCCTCCTCCGTCTCCTCCTCGTCGTCCAGGTCGACGATCTCGCCGTTGGTGTCCTTGACCGTGGCCTTCTCGACCACGACGGCCAGGGCCTTGCCGCGGGCGACCTCGCCGACGAGGAGCGGGACCTGGCCCTGCTCGACGACGGCCTGGGCGAACTGGTCGGGGGACATGCCGGAGGAGGCGGCGCGGCGCATGAGGTGCTCGGTCAGCTCTTCCTGGCTGACGTTGAGCTTCTCCTGCTTGACCAGCTCGTCGAGGACGAACTGGGTCTTGATGCCCTTGACCGCGGCCTCGCGGGTCTCGGTGTCGAACTCCTCGGCCGTCTTGCCCTGGATCTCGAGGTACTTCTCGAGGTCCAGACCCATCTGGCCGAGCTGGTGGTGCTCGAGGTTGTGCTTACGGGTGTTGATCTCGTCCTCGAGGAGCTTCTCGGGGACCGGGACCTCGACCAGCTCGAGCAGCTTGTCCAGGACGCGCTCCTGGGCCTGCGTGGCCTGGTCGTACTGCTTCATGTTGGCGAGGCGCTTGCGGCTGTCGGCGCGCAGCTCCTCCAGGGTGTCGAACTCCGACGCGAGCTGCGCGAAGTCGTCGTCCAGCTCGGGCAGCTCTCGCTTGGCGACCTGGGTGACCTTGACGGTGACCTCGGCCTCCTTGCCGGCCGCCGAGCCGCCCTTGAGCTCGGAGGTGAAGGTGGCCTCGCCACCGGCCTCCAGGCCCTTCACGGCGTCGTCGATGCCGTCCAGCAGCTCGCCCGAGCCGATGGTGTACGAAACACCGTCGGCGACGCCGTCCTCGAGGACCTCGCCGTCGACCTTGGCCTGCAGGTCGATGGTGACCACGTCGCCGTCCTCGGCGGCGCGCTCGACCGGGGAGGTGGAGGCGAAGCGCTCGCGCAGCTGCTCGACCGACTTCTCCACGTCCTCGTCGGTGACCTCGACGGCGTCGACCTCGACCTCGATGCCGGAGTAGTCCGGGATCTCGACGGTCGGGCGGACGTCGACCTCCGCGGTGAAGTTCAGCGTCTCGCCGTCCTTCAGCTCGGTGATGTCGACCTCGGGCTGACCCAGCGGGTTCAGGTCGGCCTCGTTGACCGCGTCGGTGTAGAACTTCGGGAGCGCGTCGTTGACGGCCTCCTCCAGAACCGCACCGCGGCCGAACCGCTGGTCGATGACCCGGGCCGGGATCTTGCCCTTGCGGAAGCCCTTCACCGTGACCTGCTGGTTGATCTTCTTGTACGCCGCGTCGAGGCTGTCCTTGAGCTCCTCGAAGGGCACCTCGACAGTGAGCCGAACCCGGGTCGGGTTCAGGGTCTCCACGGCGCTCTTCACGGTTCGGTCTCCTTGGTGGCTGACTTCTTGGGTTCTGCCGGGGCCAGCGGGGCGTCCGGCGGATTCGCCGCCCGGAGACTTCAGACTCTGAGACACACGGGCGTGCAGCTTGCATAGTAACGGCAGCGACTACACCGCCCAAAAGGCGATCACCCGGTGGTCGGTCGGTGGTCGGGGTGGCGGGATTTGAACCCACGGCCTTCCGCTCCCAAAGCGGACGCGCTACCAAGCTGCGCCACACCCCGTCTGGTGCGACACGTAGGGTACATGCCGCCAGGCACCGGGTACCCCCGGTTTCCCGGGCGCCCGTGAAGGTCCGGCGCGGACCGGAAGGGGTGTGCGGGAACGGGGTGCGACCCGCTACGATGCCTGCAGTGCCGCGGTCACCGACCTGCGGCGCGCGCTGTGCGGGCGTAGCTCAATGGTAGAGCCCTAGTCTTCCAAACTAGCTACGCGGGTTCGATTCCCGTCGCCCGCTCCGAGAGGCCTCCGGCCCGGTCCCTTCAGGGGACCGGGCCGGAGGCTTTTGTGCGGTGCGGGTCGGGGCCGGCCGGGGTGCGGCCCGCTCAGAACTGGATCGAGTTGATGGTGTCCGCTATCGAGTCCAGGAACCGCTGGATGTCGTCGGCCATGCCGGTGGAGGCCAGGAAGAAGCCGAAGAGGACCGCGACGATCGCCGGGCCCGCCTTGAGGGAGCCTCCTCGCAGCAGCACCACCAGGACGATCGCCAACAGCAGCACCACTGACAGTGAAATGGCCACAACTGATCACACCCTCGATCGGTCCGCTCTCCCGGCCCGGAGGTGCGGCCGCGCACACCCCCGCCAGGACCATCGTGCCACCAACCGGGCCCGGCTATGCGGCGGGTGACGCATCGTCGGCCGGTTCCGGGGGCCGACGTCGCCGCGCACGCGCGGACGCGGCCCACCATGCCACCCCGTACAGAAATTCGACAGGGCACTCGTGCGGGGAATTCCGGCCACTTCGTTTCGATGTCCACACAACGCGTTCGCAGATATTTCGAATTGTCCGGGGACGCGCACCGACGGGTGCATCACAGGGAGATCACAGGATCACCTCAGGGTCTCCGCCAGGCCGTGGAAGCGGACATTCCAGGGAAGTCACCCTCCGGCCTTATGCGCTGTTTAGTCATGACGTGTCATGACAAGTAGGGTGGCCCGGGCACCACTTCGGCGCGCTGCGACTATCCGCGCTGTGGCGGAGGTCATACCGCCGCCCGGGCCGAGTTCCCCGAATTGCGGGGTACTCGCCAGGCACTCGGGATCCGAATACAGGAATGACGTCGAAGGTTTTACGGAATCCCACGGAGAACGCTAGGGTGCCTCAGATGTTCTACGCTGCCTCGTCCCCCACCAGAGCAGCGAGGTCCTGTGACGACTCGCCGATTTTCCGGCGGGGGGTTGCATGACGAGCTCGCTGCGACCGCACGGCGACCGGAAGACGCCGTCCCCACCGGATCAGCAGACACAACCGGGCCGACAGCGCGACGCGTTCTTCGACAACGCCAAGTACCTGGCGATCGTGCTGGTCGGCGTCGGCCACGCCTGGGGCCAGATCCTGGACGGGAACCGGACCGTCGAGACCCTGTACCGGGTCCTGTACACGTTCCACATGCCGGCGTTCATCATCATCTCCGGCTACTTCTCGCGCAGTTTCGACCTGAGCCCCAAGCGCGTGAAACGCCTGATCACCGGCGTCGTCGTCCCCTACGTCGTCTTCGAGGTCGGCTACGCGCTGCACCGCCGCTTCAGCGAGGACCCCGGCAACGACATCAGCCTGCTGGACCCCACCTACCTGCTGTGGTTCCTGTGCGCGCTGTTCGTCTGGCGGCTGACCACCCCCATCTGGAAGACGGTCCGCTGGCCGCTGCCGATCGCCCTGGTGATCGCGGCGCTGGCCTCCGTGACGCCCACCATCGGCAACGACCTGAACATGCAGCGGGTGCTGCAGTTCCTGCCGTGCTTCGTGCTGGGCCTGGTGCTGCGCCCCGAGCACTTCCAGCTGGTGCGGCGCCGGTCGGTGCGGATCCTGTCCGTGCCGGTGGTCGCCGTGTCGGCGGTCGTCGCCTGGTGGTCGGTGCCGCGCATGGAGACCGGCTGGTTCTACCGCAACGCCGCCGTGCAGGACACGGGTGCCCCCTGGTGGTCCGGGCCCGTCCTGACGCTGGCCCTCTTCGGCTGCTCGGTCGTGCTGACCGCGTGCTTTTTCGCCTGGGTGCCGGGTCGGCGCATGTGGTTCACCGCGCTCGGCGCGGGCACGATCTACGGCTACCTGCTGCACGGCTTCGTGGTGAAGGAGGGCACCTTCGCGGGCTGGTTCCACGCCTCGGTGTGGGACACGCCGCTCGGTGAGATCGGCATCACCGTCCTCGGAGCCACCCTCATCACCCTGCTGTGCACCAAGCCCGTCCAGCGGGTCCTGCGGTGCGTGGTGGAGCCGAAGATGGAGTGGGCCTTCAAGCGGGACCCCGGTGAGGCCGCCCGGGGCCGTGAGAAGCGGGAGCGGACCGAGGGACGCGAGCCGGAAGGGGCGCGCGCGTCCAGCGGGGCCGGCGAGAAGGTGTCCGTCTGAGGGCCTGAGGGACCCGAAAACCTAGCGTCCGTCCGGCAGACCGAGGAGTGCGCGCATGCGCGTGTACTTCTCGGTCAGTCGTGTGCGTGTGGCCCCGTCCAGGACCGCGAGCCGTGCCGGGTCGGCATTGTGCGCCAGGTCCGCCTCCTTGACCAGCGGTGCGCCGGGTGTGGCGAGGATGCGTGCGGCGTACGCCTCGGGCGGCTCCCCGGCCCGCTTGGTGAGGGCCAGGACGATGTCCTTGGTACGGCGGCTCAGTGCGGCCTCGCGCAGCCAGTCCTCGGTCAGCGCGTCGTCCTCGACGGCGTCGTGCAGCCAGGCCGCCGCGATCTGCTCGTCGTCCCCGCCACGCCGCCGCACACCCTCGGCGACGGCCCGCAGGTGTTCGGCGTACGGCCGTCCCGCCTTGTCGGTCTGCCCGGCGTGGGCTGCGCGGGCGACGGCCTCCACCTCGGTCAGGGAGAGCCGGGCCGGGGGTGTGGGCGGTGTGGAGGGTGCGGGTGTGGTGTGGGGCACGGGGCCAGTCTGTCAGTCCGCCGTCAGGGAGGGGCGGGTCGCCGTGGACCGGGCGGCCGTGGTGGTCTGGGCCGTCGGGCCCTCCCGGCAGATCAGCAGCAGGGCCCGGTCGTCGTTGACGTCCTTGGCCACCGCTTCGATCAGGTGCCAGGCGGCGCCGTGGAAGCCGCCCGCGACGTAGCGGTCGGCCTCGCCGGTGAGGCGGTCGATGCCCTCGGCGATGTCGCGGTCCGAGGTCTCCACCAGACCGTCCGTGAACAGCATCAACACGTCGCCGGGGCGCAGCGAGCCCTTCACCGGGTCGAACTGGGCGCCGTCGTACACACCCAGCAGCGGTCCCTCGGCCGTCTTCTCCTCCCAGCGGCCGGTGCCCGCGCTCAGCTGGAGGCCCGGCGGATGTCCGGCCGAGTACAGCTCGTAGTCGCCGGAGTCGAGGTCCAGGACGAGGTGGATGGAGGTGGCGAAGCCCTCGTCCCAGTCCTGGCGGAGCAGGTAGCCGTTGGCGGCCGGCAGGAAGGCGTGCGGCGGGAGGCTGCCCAGCAGTCCTCCGAAGGCGCCGGACAGCAGCAGGGCGCGCGAGCCCGCGTCCATGCCCTTTCCGGAGACGTCGGTGAGGACGACCTCCAGGGTCCGGCCGCCGTTGGTGCGGGCCGCGACGACGAAGTCGCCCGAGAAGGACTGACCGCCGGCCGGGCGCAGCGCCATCTCGCGGTGCCAGCCCGGCGGGAGCCCCGGCAGCTTGCTCTGGACCCGGATGCGTTCGCGCAGGTCGAAGAGCATGGTGCCGCCGCGCCGCCAGGGCACGCCGACCCGGCTGCGGAACTGGGCGACCAGCAGTCCGAAGAAGCCGCAGGCCGCGACGACCAGGACCACACCGGGGGTGACCCGCGAGGGACCCTCGGTGTACGGGCCGAGCTGGACCGACTCCACGATCAGCGCCGTGGCCGCCGCCGCGTACAGGCCCAGCAGGCTCGCCGGGCGCAGCAGCAGGCCGCCCGCCACGATCGGCAGGACCAGGGCGGCGGGCGCGCACCACACCGAGTTCATCATCGTGGTGGCCGCGATGACGGGGATCGTCAGCAGCAGTCCGGCCAGGGCGATCCAGTCCGAGCCGTCGCCGCGGAAGTAGTCGACGGCGGATCTGCGCATGCCGACGCGGGCCCGGTGCCACTGCTTCTTCCACCGGGCCGTGAACGTGTCGGCTTCCGCGCGCCGCTGTCGTCCTGCTGCCATTAGTTCGGGACCCTATCCATCGGACCGGACACTTGGCACGGGAGGTCCTGCTTGTCCCCCGTCCGAGGCCCGACTTCACAGTGAACTTCACGTACGGCCCGCGCGCGGCAACCTGGCGGAAATTGCCTCGCCCGTGCTTCCGGACCCTGATACGCATGGCCCATGGGCGATGACAAGGGCGAGCTGAAGACCGGGCTGCGGACACTGCGCAAGAGCGAGTGGGGCACGTGGTACGCGACACTGGTCCGTGCCTTCGGCGGGGTCCCGGAAGCGGCCGAGGAGCTGGAGCTCTACGAATCGCTGACCGAGGCCGACCGCTCGCTCGGGGTCTGGGAGGGCGACGAGTGCGTCGGCACGGCGGGGGCGTTCAGCTTCCGGATGACGGTGCCGGGCGGTGCCGAGGTGCCCGTGGCGGGCGTCACGATGGTGGGCGTGGCCGCCACGCACCGGCGCCGGGGTGTGCTGACGTCGATGATGCGGCGGCAACTGGACGACGTACGGTCCCTGGGCGAGCCGCTGGCCGTGCTGACGGCCTCCGAGCCGGCGATCTACGGCAGGTTCGGGTACGGCGCCGCGACCTTCCAGGTCAACGCGGAGATCGACACGGACCGGGTCCGGCTGTCGGTGCCGGACGGTACGGACGACGTACGGCTGCGGTACGCGGCGCCGGGCGACGTGCTCGACGTGTGCGAGGCGGTCTACGCACGGCTGGTGCCCGGGCGGCCGGGCATGCTGGCGCGGCGGCCCGGCTGGGAGCGGCACGGGCTGCTGGACCCGGAGAGCAGCCGGGGCGGGGCGTCGCCGCTGCAGTGTGTGGTCGCCCGGCGGGGCGGTGAGGTCACGGGGTACGCGCGGTTCCAGGTGCGGCCGGGCTGGAGCGGCGAGGGGCCCGCCGGCACGGTGGTGCTGCGGGACCTGGCCGGGACGGACCCGGTGACCGAGGCGGCGCTGTGGCGCTTCCTGTTCGGTATCGACCTGACGTCGACGCTGTCGGTGCGGGGGCGGCCGGTCGACGAGGCGTGGCAGTACCAGGTGTCGGACCTGCGGCGGTGCGGGCCGGTGCTGCGGGACGCGCTGTACGTGCGGCTGGTGGACGTCGGGGCGGCGCTCGCGGCGCGGACGTACCAGGCGCCGGTGGACGTCGTGTTCGAGGTCGAGGACGCCTTCTGCCCCTGGAACGCGGGGCGTTGGCGGCTCAGCGGGGACGCGAAGGGGGCGTCCTGCGAGCGTACGTCGGACGCGGCCGATCTCGCGCTGTCGGTACGGGAGTTGGGAGCGGCGTACCTCGGCGGCGTGAGCCTGACGTCGCTGGGCGCGGCCGGGCGGGTGCGGCAGGTGCGGCCGGGGGCGCTGGCGGAGGCGTCGGTGGGGTTCGGGTCGGACGTCGCGCCGTGGTTGCCGCACGGGTTCTGACCGGGGGCTGGTTGCCGCGCGGGTTCTGACGGGGGGCCGTGGTCGCCGCGCGGGTTCTGACGGGGGCCGTGGTCGCCTACGTCCGTCCTCGCTGGCAGGTCGGGCACCAGAAGAGGTTGCGGGCGGCCAGGTCCGCGGTGCGGATCGGGTCGCCGCAGAGGTGACAGGGCAGGCCCGCGCGGCGGTAGACGTAGACCTCGCCGCCGTGGTCGTCGACGCGGGGCGGGCGGCCCATGGCCTCGGGGGTGTGCTCGGGGCGGACGGTGTCGATGCGGTTGTTCCTCACGCCCTCGCGCATGAGGACGGTGAGGTCGCGCCAGATCGCGTCCCACTCGGCGGGGGTGAGGGACTTGCCGGGGCGGTACGGGTCGATGCCGTGGCGGAAGAGGACCTCGGCGCGGTAGACGTTGCCGACGCCGGCGATGACCTTCTGGTCCATGAGCAGGGCGGCGATGGTGGTGCGGCTGCGGGAGACGCGGCGGTGGGCCGCTTGCGGGTCGGCGTCCGGGCGCAGGGGGTCGGGTCCGAGGCGGTCGTGTATCGCCTGCTTCTCCGGGTCCGTGATCAGGGCGCAGGTGGTGGGGCCGCGGAGGTCGACGTACGTGGTGTCGTTCGCCAGGCGGAGGCGGACGGTGTCCGTGGGGGGCGGGGCCGGGGCCGGTCCGAAGCTGACCTTGCCGAAGAGGCCGAGGTGGATGTGGACCCAGTCGACGGGGTCGGGGGCCTCGGTGGGGCCGGGGGCCTCGGTGGCGTCGGCCGCGCCGAAGCCGAGGAAGAGGTGCTTGCCGTGGGCCTCGGTGCGGACGAGGGGGGTGCCGTCGAGGAGGGCGGCGGCATCGGAGAACTTGCCCTGGGGGCTGGTGGCCCGCGGCGCCGTGCCGTTGACGAAGGCACCGGCGTAGTCCATGGCCAGCCGGTGGATGGTGTGCCCCTCTGGCACGGGGTCGTCCTTTCGTTCCTCTGCCGGCCCTCCCGTCCGACTCGGTCGGACGGGAAACGGGCCTCGCCCAGGGGCTCCTCCCCGGGCCCCGGCGTGGGCTCTCCCCGGCGCGCGGGCACCGGGGAGAGGCGCACCGGCCGGGCGGTTACTGCTGCGGGTGGTGGGCGGGGACGGGCGGGAGGTCGCCGGTCGTCTCGTAGGACGAGAGCATGTCGATGCGGCGGACGTGGCGTTCGTCACCGGAGAACGGGGTGGCGAGGAAGGTCTCGACGAACTTCGTCGCCTCCTCCTGCGTGTGCATGCGGGCACCGACCGCCACGACGTTGGCGTTGTTGTGCTGGCGGCCCAGCGACGCCGTCTCCTCGCTCCAGGCCAGCGCCGCGCGCACGCCCTTCACCTTGTTCGCCGCGATCTGCTCGCCGTTGCCGGAGCCGCCGATCACGATGCCGAGGGCGCCGGGGTCCGCGGCGGTCCGCTCGGCGGCGCGAAGGCAGAAGGGCGGGTAGTCGTCCTGGGCGTCATAGATGTGCGGGCCGCAGTCGACGGGCTCGTACCCCGCCGCCTTGAGCCACTCGACGAGGTGGTTCTTGAGTTCGTAGCCCGCATGGTCCGAGCCGAGATACACGCGCATGGGTCGAGTGTGACACGGGCCCCGCGGGGCAGCAGCGTCGGGTACAGGCTGTGAAAAGAGTGGGTAAAACTATGGAACCTCAGGAAAGGCTCAAGTAACGATCCGAAATCAAAGGTTCCCGAATTCGTTCACCTCCGTTTCACTGGTCCGGCTCGTACACCGCTCGTACGGGGAAACTGTTCGACCGGCGCAAAGGAAAACACCCCCATGACTTCGCAGCCGACTCTGACCAAGGCCGAGGACGGCCCCGGAAAGCCCGGAGAACCCGGGTCCGGGCTCCAGGCCGGACTCAAGAACCGCCATCTGTCGATGATCGCGATCGGTGGTGTCATCGGGGCCGGGCTGTTCGTGGGCTCCAGTTCCGGCATCGCCACCGCGGGCCCCGGAATCCTCCTGTCGTACGCCCTCGTCGGCACGCTCGTGGTGCTGGTGATGCGGATGCTCGGCGAGATGTCCGCCGCCAACCCGACCTCGGGCTCCTTCTCCGCGCACGCCGACCGGGCGCTCGGGCCCTGGGCCGGTTTCTCCATCGGCTGGCTGTACTGGTTCTTCTGGGTCGTGGTGCTGGCCGTGGAGGCGACGGCGGGGGCGAAGATCCTGGAGGGATGGATACCCGCCGTGCCGCAGTGGGGGTGGGCACTGATCGTGATGGTGGTGCTGACCGCCACCAACCTCGCCTCGGTGGGCTCCTACGGCGAGTTCGAGTTCTGGTTCGCCGGGATCAAGGTCGTCGCGATCGCCGCGTTCATCGTCGTCGGCGGGCTGGCCGTCTTCGGGGTGCTGCCGGGCGTGGACAGCGAGCAGGCGGGGCTGGCCAATCTCACGGAGCACGGCGGATTCCTGCCGAACGGGGCGGGGGCGATCCTGACCGGTGTGCTGCTCGTCGTCTTCTCGTTCATGGGCAGCGAGATCCCCACGCTGGCCGCCGGTGAGTCCGAGGACCCGCAGCGGGCCGTCACCAAGGCGACCAACAGCATCATCTGGCGCATCGCCGTCTTCTACCTGGGCTCCATCTTCGTCGTGGTCGCGCTGCTGCCCTGGGACTCGCAGTCGATCGTCGACAAGGGTTCGTACGTGGCCGCGCTGGACTCGCTCGGCATCGCCAACGCCGGTCAGATCATGAACTTCATCGTGCTGACGTCCGTGCTGTCGTGCCTGAACTCCGGGCTCTACACGGCCTCCCGCATGGCCTTCTCGCTCGGCCAGCGCGGTGACGCGCCGGGGGCGTTCGCCCGGACGACCGCGCGGGGCGTGCCGCGGACGGCGATCCTCGTGTCCGTGGTGTTCGGTTTTGTCGCCGTGTTCTTCAACTACGAGTTCCCGGACTCCGTCTTCCTCTTCCTCGTCAACTCCTCCGGTGCCGTGGCCCTCTTCGTGTGGCTGGTGATCTGCTTCTCGCAGCTGCGGATGCGGAAGATCATCCAGGCCGAGGCCCCGGAGAAGCTGGTGGTGCGGATGTGGCTGTTCCCGTACCTGACCTGGGCGGCCGCCGCCGTGATCGTCTTCGTGCTCGGCTACATGCTGACCGACACGGAGCACAACGGGCGTACGACCGTGCTGCTGTCGCTGCTCGTCGCGGCGCTCGTGCTCGTCGTCGCCGTCGTCAAGCAGAAGGTCACCGCGCGGAAGGCGCTCGCCGGGAAGGACTGACCGCCGTCCGGCGCACGGAAAGGGGCCGGCCCGGTCGCGGAAGCGATCGGGCCGGCCCCTTTCGGTGGCTGCGCGGCTGTGCCTACTTCTTGTCGACCAGCTTCCAGACGGTGGGCAGCACGCCCATCGCCAGCGCCGCCTTCAGCGCGTCGCCGATCAGGAACGGGGTCAGGCCGGCCGCGATCGCGGCGGTGAGGGACATGTCGGCGGCGAGGGCCAGGTACGGGACGCCCACGGCGTAGATGAGCGCCTCGCCGAGCAGCATGGTGCCGGCCGTGCGCAGCACCGAGCGGTCGGCGCCGCGGCGGGCCAGGGCGCCCACGACGGTGACGGCCAGCAGCATGCCGAAGACGTAGCCGAGGGACGGGGCGCCGACGCCGGATCCGCCCTCCGCGAACCACGGCACGCCCGCCATACCGACCAGGGCGTACAGCGCGAGCGAGAGCAGGCCGCGCCCGGCGCCGAGCGAGGTGCCGACGAGCAGGGCGGCGAAGGTCTGGCCGGTCACCGGGACCGGGGAGCCGGGAACCGGCACCGCGATCTGGGCCGCGATGCCGGTGAGCACGGCACCGCCGGCCACCAGCGCGACATCCCGGACCCGGGAGGAGGGGATGAGGTCGGCGAGGACCTGGCCGGAGCGGGTGGGAAGGGCAGCGGTGCTCATGGGGACTCCGCGGTGGTGTGGACATGTCGGGACAGCGCGACGCTATCCCAGCCGGTAGGAGCCGATCACCAGCAGCGCTCGACAAAGGGTCGATCGGCGACTTGGTGGGCTCCCGACAAACGAGCGGCATACACGCGGTTGCGGGTGATATCGGTCACCGCGGCGGGGAGGCGAGCGTCACCCGGAAGCGGAATCCCGCATTCGGACGATCACGTTCCGTACCGGGACCGTCCGTATCGTGGGCAACCGGTGTCGCCGACGGGCGCCACCCCGGAGACTGTGGGCGTTTTTGCCCTGCCCCCGCCCCCCACGCATTGGACGAGCCGCCCCATGTCCAACAGCACCACCACCGAGGCGCAGCCCGAGTCGCCCGACGCCGCCCTCTCCCACGGCCTCAAGCAGCGCCACCTGTCGATGATCGCCCTCGGCGGCGTGATCGGCGCCGGACTGTTCGTCGGTTCCGGGGCCGGCATCGCCGCCGCCGGGCCCTCGATCGTCGTCGCCTACACCCTCTCCGGCCTCCTCGTGATGCTGGTGATGCGGATGCTGGGCGAGATGTCGGCCGCGTATCCGTCCTCGGGCTCCTTCTCCGCGCACGCCGAGCGGGCGATCGGCCCCTGGGCCGGCTTCACCGCGGGCTGGGCGTTCTGGGTGCTGCTGTGCACCGCCGTCGGGCTGGAGGGCATCGGCGCCGCGGCGATCGTCCACGGCTGGCTGCCGGGCACGCCCGAGTGGGTGTGGGTCGCGCTGTTCATGGTGGTGTTCTGCGGGACGAACCTGGCGGCCGTGAAGAACTTCGGCGAGTTCGAGTTCTGGTTCGCCGCGCTCAAGGTCGGCGCGATCACCCTGTTCCTGGTGCTGGGCGTGCTGGCGATCATCGGTGTCCTGCCGGGCACCGACTCCCCCGGCACCTCCCACCTCAGCGACTTCCTGCCCAACGGCGGCAACGGCCTGATCATCGGCCTGCTCGCCTCGGTCTTCGCCTACGGCGGTCTGGAGACGGTGACGATCGCCGCGGCCGAGTCGGAGAACCCGGTCAGGGGCGTGGCGAGCGCCGTACGGACGGCTATGTGGCGGATCGCGCTGTTCTACATCGGCTCCATGGCGGTCATCGTCACCCTGGTCCCCTGGGACTCCCCCGAGGTCGTCGAGAAGGGCCCGTACGTCGCCGCCCTCGACGAACTCGGCATCCCCGGCGCCGGTCAGCTCATGAACGTCGTCGTGCTGGTCGCGCTGCTGAGCGCGATGAACGCCAACATCTACGGCGCCTCGCGCATCGGCTACTCGCTGGTCGAGCGCGGTCAGGGCCCGAAGGCGCTGGGCCGGGTGTCGGGCGGGGTGCCGCGGATCGCGGTGCTGGTCTCCTCCCTCTTCGGCTTCGGCTGCGTGCTGCTCAGCTACTGGCGGCCGGACGACGTCTTCGCCTGGCTGCTGAACATGATCGGCGCGGTCATCCTGGTCGTCTGGATCTTCATCGCCGTCTCCCAGCTGCGGTTGCGGCGCCGACTGGAGCGGGAGGCTCCGGAGAAGCTGGTGGTGCGCATGTGGGCGTACCCGTGGCTGACCTGGGTGGCGCTGGCGGGCATGGCCGCGGTGTTCGTCCTGATGGCCCGCGAGCCGGACACGCGGGTGCAGCTCTACTCGACCGGCGCGATGACGCTGGTCCTGGCGGCCACCGGTTACGCCTGGCAGCGGCGGCGGGCGCGCGGTTAGCCGCCACGGGCTCTTCGAGGGCCCCCGTACGGACACGTTCCGTGCGGGGGCCCTTTCGCGTTCCGGCGGCACGCCCGGTTGCCCCTCGGACACGTCAGCGCACACTCTTGCTGCTAGCGTGCACTTGCAAGCCTTTTGCAATAAGAGGTCGGAGGGGATCCGCCATGCCCGTCTACACACTTCCTGAACTGCCGTACGACTACTCCGCGCTGGCGCCCGTGATCAGCCCCGAGATCATCGAGCTGCACCACGACAAGCACCACGCGGCCTATGTGAAGGGCGCCAACGACACGCTGGAGCAGCTCGCCGAGGCGCGGGACAAGGAGTCCTGGGGCTCGATCAACGGCCTGGAGAAGAACCTGGCCTTCCACCTCTCCGGGCACATCCTGCACTCGATCTACTGGCACAACATGACCGGCGACGGCGGCGGTGAGCCGCTGGCCGCCGACGGTGTGGGCGACCTCGCCGACGCGATCGCCGAGTCCTTCGGCTCCTTCGCCGGTTTCAAGGCGCAGCTCACCAAGGCCGCCGCGACCACGCAGGGCTCCGGCTGGGGCGTCCTGGCGTACGAACCGCTCAGCGGGCGGCTGATCGTCGAGCAGGTCTACGACCACCAGGGCAACGTCGGCCAGGGCGCCACCCCGATCCTGGTCTTCGACGCCTGGGAGCACGCCTTCTACCTCCAGTACAAGAACCAGAAGGTCGACTTCATCGACGCCATGTGGGCCGTCGTGAACTGGCAGGACGTGGCCAAGCGCTACGAGGCCGCGAAGTCCCGGGCGGACGTGCTGCTGCTGGCGCCCTGACGCGCCCGTGAGACGTCCTGCCTCGTGATCGTCTTCTCACCCTTCACGGCGGCAGGCGGAATGAGGGAGGCCCCCGCGAGGACGTGACTCGCGGGGGCCTCCTGTGCGCGGGCCGGTCAGGGCTTGCGGGCGAGACCGCCGTGCTGGCCGATCGGCTTCGGCGTCCCTTCGCCGTCCGGGCGCCACAGCGGCACCGACACCACGCCGGGCTCGACCTGTTCGAGCCCCTCGAAGTACGCCTCGATCTGCTCGACCGGCCGCAGGAAGTACGGGACCGCGCCGGTCTCGTTGTAGCCGTCCTGGGCCGCCTCGTAGGCCGGGTCGGTGCCGCGCGAGCCGTCGTTGACGCACAGGTAGCTGCCGGAGGGCAGGCCGGCCATCAGGCGGCGCACCAGGTCACGGGCCCGGTCGTGGTCGGCGACGTGGCCGAGGATGCCGCTGAGGATGAGCGCCGTGGGACGGCTCAGGTCGAGGGTCCGGCCCGCCGCCTCGAGGATCCGCCCGGGCTCGTACAGGCTCATGTCCTCGTACGCCGTCGCGCCCTCGGGGGTGGAGGTCAGCAGGGCGCGGGCGTGGGCGAGGACCAGCGGGTCGTTGTCGACGTAGACGATCCGGGACTCGGGTGCGTGCCGCTGGGCGACCTCGTGGGTGTTGTCGACGGTCGGCAGTCCGGTGCCGACGTCGAGGAACTGGCGTACGCCCGCCTCCAGCACCAGGTAGCGGATGGCACGGCCGAGGAAGGCGCGGCTGCCGCGGGCGATGGTGACGATGCCGGGGTAGACCGCGGTGTAGGCGTCGCCGGCCGCCTCGTCCACGGGGTAGTTGTCCTTGCCGCCCAGCCAGTAGTTCCAGATCCGGGCCGAGTGCGGCACCGAGGTGTCGATCTCCGTCATGGGGTGGGACTCGCCTCCAGGGTCGGTGTCCGACACATGGTGCTACGGCCGGGCGGGCCCGCGCGGCACAACGGCGGGCGCCGGCGGGCTTGCCCCGGTACTTCGTGGAAGCCCGCCGGTGCGGCCTCACAGGTTGCTGAAGTCGGGGCCCTTGGTGCGGGTGCGCTTGATCTCGTAGAAGCCGGGGACGGAGGCGACCGCGAGGGTGCCGTCCCAGAGCTTGGCGGCGTCCTCGCCCTTGGGGGCGGGGGTGACGACCGGGCCGAAGAAGGCGAGCTGTTCGCCGTCGGCACCGGGGACGGCGATGACCGGGGTGCCGACCTCCTGGCCGACCTTGTCGATGCCCTCCTTGTGGGAGGCGCGCAGCTGGGGCTCGTAGGGGGTGTCGTCCCAGTGGTCCATGAGGGAGTCGGGCAGGCCGACGTCCTTCAGGGCCGCGGCCACCGTCTCCTTCTCCGGCCCCTCGCCCTGGTTGTGGAAGCGGGTGCCGAGCGCCGTGTAGAGGTCGCCGAGCACCTCGGCGCCGTGCTCCTCCTGGGCGGCGATGACGACGCGGACCGGGCCCCACGCCTTGGTCCGGAGCATCTCGCGGTACTCCTCGGGCAGCTCGTCGATCTTGTCCTCGTTGAGGACGGCGAGGCTCATGACGTGCCAGCGGACCTCGATGTCCCGGACCTTCTCCACCTCCAGGACCCAGCGGGAGGTCATCCAGGCCCAGGGGCACAGCGGGTCGAACCAGAAGTCGACGGGGGTCTTCTTGGACATGTCTCTCCTCAGGAGGCGACGCAACCGAGCTTTTCTCCTGGCAACCGGTCGGCCGCCGTGGCCATTCCCGGCTGCCGCGCGTCAGGGGCGCATGGCAGGATCGGTGCTGTCCGCATACTGAACACCACCCGAGGGAGTGCCGCCCGTGCCCGGTGAGAATCTGTCCCGCGACGAGGCCCGGGAGCGGGCCGCCCTGCTGTCCGTCGACGGGTACGAGGTGTCCCTCGACGTGCGCTCGGCCATCGGTGAGGCGGAGGGTGAGGGTCCGCGCACCTTCCGTTCCGTGACCACGATCCGCTTCCGCTGCAACGAGCCCGGCGCGAGCAGCTTCGCCGACCTGATCGCGCCGAGCGTGACCGCCGTGTCCCTCAACGGCCGCGACCTCGACCCGAGCGAGGTCTTCGACGGCTCCCGCATCGCGCTGGAGGACCTGGCCGCCGAGAACGAGCTGGTCGTCGACGCCCGGTGCGCGTACTCCCGCACCGGCGAGGGCCTGCACCGCTTCGTCGACCCGGAGGACGGCGAGGTCTACCTGTACACCCAGTACGAGCCGGCCGACTCCCGCCGCGTCTTCGCCAACTTCGAGCAGCCGGACCTCAAGGCGCCCTTCCGCTTCGAGGTGCGGGCGCCCGAGGAGTGGACGGTGTGGTCCAACGGCGTCGGTGAACTCTTCGACGGTGTGTGGCGGTTCGCGGAGACCAAGCCGATCTCGACGTACATCACGTGCGTGGTCGCGGGTCCGTACCACTACGTGACGGACTCCTACGAGCGGACCTTCGAGGACGGCACCCGGCTGGAGATCCCGCTCGGCGCGATGTGCCGCAAGGGGCTCGCCCCGCACTTCGACGCCGACGACGTCTTCCTGGTCACCAAGCAGGGCCTGGACTTCTTCCACGACCACTTCGACTACCCGTACCCCTTCGGGAAGTACGACCAGGCGTTCGTGCCCGAGTACAACCTCGGCGCGATGGAGAACCCGGGACTGGTCACCTTCCGCGAGGAGTTCATCTTCCGGGGCAAGGTGACGCGGGCGTCGTACGAGAGCCGCGCCAACGTCATCCTGCACGAGATGGCGCACATGTGGTTCGGCGACCTGGTCACCATGGAGTGGTGGGACGACCTGTGGCTGAAGGAGTCCTTCGCGGACTTCATGGGCGCCTTCTCGCTGGTCGGCGCGACCCGCTTCACCGACGGCTGGATCACCTTCGCCAACCGCCGCAAGGCCTGGGCGTACCGCGCCGACCAGCTCCCGTCCACGCACCCGATCACCGCCGACATCCGCGACCTCCAGGACGCCAAGCTCAACTTCGACGGCATCACGTACGCCAAGGGCGCCTCGGTGCTCAAGCAGCTGGTGGCGTACGTCGGCCAGGACGCCTTCCTGGAGGGCGCCCGGCGCTACTTCAAGCGGCACGCGTACGGCAACACGCGCCTCGGTGACCTGCTGTCGGTGCTGGAGGAGACCAGCGGGCGGGACATGGGCGCCTGGGCGCGTTCCTGGCTCCAGACGGCGGGCGTCAACTCGCTGACCCCGCAGGTGCTGCTGGGCGAGGCGGGCACCGTCGACGAGCTGGCGGTCGTACAGGAAGCGGCGGAGTCGCACCCCGAGCTGCGCCCGCACCGGGTGGCGGTGGGCCTGTACCGGCGTACGGCCGAGGGTGCCCTGGAGCGGTACGCGCGTGCCGAGGTGGACGTCGACGGGCCGCGCACGGTGGTGGCGGAGCTGGCCGGCGCCGAGGCGCCCGAGCTGGTCCTCGTCAACGACGACGACCTGACGTACTGCAAGACCCGCTTCGACGAGACGTCGCTGGCGACGCTGCGCGAGCACCTGGGCGCGCTGACCGACCCGCTGGCCCGCGCCCTGTGCTGGTCGGCGCTGTGGAACATGACCCGGGACGCGCTGCTGCCGGCCCGGGACTTCGCCGGCCTGGTGATGCGGTTCGCCGGGCGCGAGTCCGACATCGGCGTCCTGCAGATGCTGCACGCCTGGGCCGGCTCGGCGCTGACGCACTACGTGGCCCCGGAGTGGCGGGAGGCCGGTGCCCGGCTGCTGGGCGAGGGCGCGCTGCGCGAGCTGCGGGGCGCGGCGCCGGGCAGCGAGCAGCAGCTCGCGTGGGCGCGGTTCTTCGCGGCGGTCGCCTCCGGGGAGCCGGAGCTGCGGCTGCTGCGCGACCTGCTGGAGGGCACGGAGAAGATCGACGGCCTGGACGTGGACCAGGAGCTGCGCTGGGCGTTCCTGGAGCCGCTCGCCGCGCACGGCGAGGCCGACGAGAGCGTGCTGGCCGCCGAGCTGGCCCGCGACGACACGGCCTCCGGCAAGCGCCACCAGGTGCGCTGTCTGGCGGCCCGGCCGTCGGCGGCGGTGAAGGCGCAGGCCTGGGCGCAGGTCGTGGAGTCGGACGCGCTGTCCAACGCCCTGGTGGAGGCGACCATCGCGGGCTTCGCGCAGGCCTCGCAGCGGGAGCTGCTCGCGCCGTACGCGGAGAAGTACTTCGCGGCGATCGAGCGGGTGTGGGACGAGCGGTCGATCCAGATCGGGATGGACGTGGTGCGGGGGCTGTTCCCGTCGCTGCGGGACTCCCAGGACACCCTGGAGGCGACGGACGCGTGGCTGGCCGCGCACGAGGGGGCCGCGCCGGCGCTGCGGCGGCTGGTGCTGGAGGCGCGGGACGACCTGGCGCGGGCGCTGCGCGGGCAGGCGTGTGACGCGGCGGCCGGCCGCTAGCCTCCCGGCCACCCCCACCTCTGGCCAAAGATTCGGCGTTCCGTGATCGTTACGGAATCCGGTCAACGGCAGCCGTAACCCCTGGCCGCACCTTCGCGGACCAGGGGTTTTCGGCATCCGAACACCCGTCCTTTAGGGCGGCCTTGTCCTGATTCGTCGATGGACTTGTAACAGGGGTTAAGGGACGGATCGGACGCGGGAAATTGCCGGTCATGACGCACAACACCCCGCTCTCCCCTCGCCCCCTGCACCAGCTGACCGACGGCCGGCGCCGGCTGATGACGACCGCTCAGCTGCGGGCGCACGGTGTCTCCGCCGCCGAGGCCGACGCGCAGTGCCGGCCGGGCGGACCCTGGCAGCTGCTGCTGCCGAACGTCGTCCTGCTCCACCCGGGCCCGCCCACCAGCGACGAGCGCCTGCACGCGGTGCTCCTGTACGCGGCACGGGAGCGGTCCGGCCGATCGGGTCCGGGCGTCACCGCGTCCGTGCCGGTCCAGCCGGACGGTGAGCACGAGCCCGCGGCCCCCTACGCGGAGGCGATGGTCACGGGGCTGGCCGCGCTGACGTTGCACGGCTTCACCTCGACTCCCCCGCTGCCGTCCCTGGAGGTCATCGACGTCCTGGTGCCGAGACTGCGCCGCTTGCGCACGACGGGCTGCGCACGCGTCGTCCGCACGACCGCGCTGCCCTCCGCCCAGTTGGTCACCGGGGTTCCGGTGGCGCCGGTGGCGCGGGCCCTGGCGGACGCCGTGGCGGAGCTGACGGACGCGGGCGCGGTCCGCCGGCTGCTGACGGAGGCGGTGCGCGGTGGGCACTGCGAACCGGCGGCGGTGGTCCGGGAGCTGAACCGGGCCCGGCTGCTCAGCCGCCCGCACGTGGTGGACGCCGTGGACTCGCTGGTCGCCGAGGGGCGGGCGCTGGCCGAGCAGCGCCTGTACCGGATGGTGCGCGAGCACGGGCTGCCGGAGCCGCTGTGGAACGTCGACCTGCGCCTGCCCGGCGGCCCCCACCTGGGCGGCGTGGACGCCTTCTGGCCCGAGCACTCGGTGGCACTGGAGCTGGACACCCGCGCCCACCGGCAGCAGGAGGACGAGGCGCTCCGGGCGGAACACACCCGCAAGCGCGAGCACTTGGAGCGGCTGGGCGTCACGGTCGTGCACCTGACGCCGCGCAAGCTGCGGGACTGTCCGGAACACCAGGCCGCCGTGGTCCGTACGGCGTTGATGGCGGCCGGGGACAGGGAACCCGCCGCGTACGTCGTGGCGCTGCCCCGGTAGTGACGGACCGGGACGCCCACGAGGAGGGGAGAGGAGGGGCGCCGCCGTGCCGGGGGCGCCCCTCCTCACGCTGCGGCGCCTACTTCGCGCAGAACTCCGCCTCGATCACCGCCCCGCTGTCCCCCGCCCAGTCGCCGTTGAAGTTGAAGGCGAGGGCGTGCCGGCCGTCCCTCGTCGCCACCGCCTCCGACGAGGAGCCGTGGATGCCGCCGGCGTGGCCCCAGACGGTCACCCCGCAGTCGAGTCGCCGCTTGATCAGGCCGAGACCGTACTCGGCGCCCGGCTCCGCGGGGACCGTGGTCGTCATCTCGGCCAGCTGCTCGGCGGGCAGCAGCCTGCCGCGGAACAGGGCCGTGTAGAAGCGGTTCAGGTCGGCGGAGCTGGAGATCATCTCGCCTGCCGCCCCGGCGATGGACGGGTTGAGCCGCGTGACGTCGTACGTCGGGCCGGTGGCCGGCCCGGCCAGCTTGGAGTAGGCGCGGCTGCTGGGCCGCGGCAGGGTGGTCCTGGTGCCCGGGACCGACGTGGCCCGGAGCTTCAGCGGCTCGATGAGGCGGCGGCGCACCTCGTCGCCGTACGGGCGCCCGGTGACCTCCTCGATCACCATGCCGGCCAGGACGTAGTTGGTGTTGGAGTACCTCCAGCCGGTGCCCGGGGCGAAGTCCGGTTCGTGGGTCATGGCGATCGCGACCAGCTCTCGCGGCGTCACCGTGTCGTAGCGGTGCTCGAAGAAGCCGGGCGCGAGGAAGTAGGCGCGGACGAACTCCTCGTCGGCCGTGTAGTCGTGGACGCCGCTGGTGTGGTTGAGGAGTTGGCGCACTGTGATGCGGCCGCCGTCGTGGCCGTTGCCCTCGACCACCCCCGGCAGCCACTCGTCCACCGTGTCGTCCAGCGACAGCCGGCCCTCGGCCTCCAGCTGGAGCAGGACGGTGGCGACGAACGTCTTGGTGATGCTGCCGACCCGGTAGCGGTCCCGCTCCGAACGCGGTTCGCCGGTCCTCAGGTCCCCCGTTCCGACGGCCTCGGACCAGGTCCCGCGGGCGTCCCCGGCGGACGCGGTCACGCCGGGCACACCGGCGGTGACGGCGGCCTCCATGGCACGGCGGGTCGGGTCGTGGCCGCCGGTGGCGGGCGCCGCCACGGCGGGTCCCGCCACCGCGATCGACAGTGCCACGGCGGTGGCCGCCACCAGGGTGGTGCGTACGCGTGCGGTCATGTCTTCCCCCATCGTCTGCGTCCTCGGCGTTGCCCGGTCGGTGGGACGGACCGGGCGGGCGCCGCGAAGGTTGAGGTGCTCGGGGACGGTTGAGCCGGATTCAGCCCTCTTTCACCCCGTGGCACCCGGGCCGCCCCGCCGGCGGCCTCTCCCGCCACAGCCGCAGTCCCGCGTCGACCAGCGGCACCCGGGTCAGCCCGGGCACGGCGTCCAGGTCCTGCCAGGCCGCCAGGTCGGTGGAGCCGCCGACCTCGAACCGCAGGTCGCCGCCGGTGACCCGGACCTCGTAGACGAGCCGTACGCCGTGGTGGTCCACGGTCCGCCGCAGCAGCCTGCCGGGGCCGAACCGGCTCGGGCGGGTGCGGCGGCTGGAGTCGACGCCGAGCAGGGCGGTGGGCTCGACTCGGTAGCCGGTCTCCTCCTCCACCTCGCGCACGACGGTGTCGTGGGGGTCCTCGCCGTGCTCCGTGCCGCCGCCCGGCAGCACCCACTCGGGGACCCCGCCGGGGCCGGGGGACCGGGCGAGCAGCACCTGCCCGTCGCGGACGCATACGGCGTAGGCCGCCACCCTCAGTTTTCGCAGCACTCCGGGACGTTAACCCGCCCGGGCCGGACCGCGACACGGCGCACAGGAATGTCACAGCCCGTCCCTTGTGTACCCGATGGCGTATGGCGGAAGTACGCCATGACTCCATCCCGCCCCGGACAACTCTCCCCAAACAGTGAGCCCTTACGTAAAGCTGAGCGGTCGTCCGGGATCGGATTCCGGACTGTTGCGGCCAGGACCGATCGGCCCCGGTCGTTCACGCACGTTCCTTTACCTACAAGGGATGCCGATGACCCACACCCCCCAGCGCGAACCGATACCGGGCGCGAGACGCGCGGCCCGCCTGGCCGTGGCCACGGGCCTCGTCGCCGCGCTCTGCGCCGCCGGGCCGATACCCGTGGCCTTCGCCGCCGACGGCCCCCAGGCCGCTCCGCCCGCCGACGCCTCCGTCAAGTCGGCGCACGACAAGCTCGGTTCGGACGACGCGGACCTGCTCGCCGAGGCGAAGGCCGACGGCACCAAGAACGTCACCATGATGGTCGCCACCGCCCCCGGCAAGACCGAGCAGGTGGCGAAGGAGCTGGACTCGGTCGAGGGCGGCAGCGTCGGCCGGACCTACGACGAGCTCGGCTACGTCCGTGCCACCGTCCCCACCGGCAAGGCGGACTCGGCCATCGCCGCCGCCACCGAGCTCTCCTCCGTGCACGGCATCGACCTGCGTGACGAGATCCCGCTGGACGACCCGACGCCGGGCGCGGACCGGGCGAAGGGCGCCGAGCACCGCGAGGGCCGCTCCTACCCGGCGCCGGACCGCCGCACCCCCGCCGAGAACCCGTACAACCCGTCCTTCGAGACGGGCGCCGTCGACTTCGTGAAGAAGAACCCGAAGGCGGACGGCCGCGGCATCACCATCGGCATCCTCGACTCCGGCGTCGACCTCGCCCACCCGGCGCTGCAGAAGACCACCACCGGCGAGCGCAAGATCGTCGACTGGGTCACCGCGACCGACCCGGTCGTCGACGGCGACCGCACCTGGCGCCCGATGACCACCTCCGTCTCCGGGCCCGCCTTCACCTACGGCGGGAAGACCTGGACGGCCCCGGCGGGCTCCTACCGGGTGAGCACCTTCCTGGAGTCGTACACCACCGGCGGTGACGCGGCGGGCGACGCCAACCGGGACGGTGACACCACCGACTCCTGGGGCGTGCTGTACGACAAGGCGGCCGGCACGGTCCGCGTCGACCTGAACAACAACAACGACTTCGCCGACGACACCCCGATGAAGCCCTACAAGGACGGCTTCCAGGTCGGGTACTTCGGCACGGACGACCCGAAGACGGACGTGGCCGAGCGCCAGCCGTTCGTCGTCGAGATCCGCGAGGACGTCGTCCTCAACGGCGCCGGCGCGAAGGCCGACTTCGTCAACATCGGCGTCATCGAGGGCTCGCACGGCACGCACGTGGCCGGCCTCGCCGCCGCCAACGGCCTGTTCGGCGGCCGGATGGACGGCGCGGCGCCCGGCGCGAAGATCGTCTCGTCCCGCGCCTGCACCTGGAGCGGCGGCTGCACCAACGTCGCGCTCACCGAGGGCATGTTCGACCTCGTCGTCAACCGCGGCGTCGACATCGTCAACATGTCGATCGGCGGCCTCCCGGCGCTCAACGACGGCAACAACGCCCGCGCCGAGCTGTACACGCGGCTCATCGACACCTACGGCGTCCAGCTGGTGATCTCCGCGGGCAACTCCGGCCCCGGCGCCAACACCATCGGCGACCCGTCGCTCGCGGACAAGGTGATCTCGGTCGGCGCCTCCATCTCCCGCGAGACCTGGGCCGCCAACTACGGTTCCGCGGTGGAGAAGAAGTACGCCATGATGCCCTTCTCCTCGCGCGGCCCGCGTGAGGACGGCGGCTTCACGCCGACGCTGACCGCGCCCGGCGCGGCGGTCAACACCATCCAGACCTGGGTGCCCGGCGCCCCGGTCCCGGAGGCGGGCTACGACCTGCCCGCCGGCTACGGCATGCTCCAGGGCACCTCGATGGCCTCCCCGCAGGCCGCCGGCGCCTCGGCGCTGCTGCTGTCGGCCGCGAAGCAGACGGACATCGAGCTGACCCCGGCGAAGCTGCGCACGGCGCTGACCTCGACCGCCGACCACATCAAGGGCGTGCAGGCGTACGAGGAGGGCGCGGGTCTGATCAACATCCCCGACGCCTGGCGGTCGATCCGCAAGGGCGCCACCGCCCACGAGTACACCGTCGAGGCGCCGGTCGACACCGCGATCGACCAGTTCCTGAAGAAGCCGGGCCACGGCACCGGCCTCTACGACCGCGAGGGCGGCCTGAAGGCCGGCGAGCGCAAGACGTACGAGATCACGCTCACCCGCACCTCCGGCGCGGACCGGGCGATCCGGCACGAGCTGCACTTCGAGAACAACACCGGCGGCACCTTCCGGATCGTCGGCTCCGACGAGGTGAAGCTGCCGCTGAACGAGCCGGTGACCGTCAAGGTGCAGGCGAAGCCGCGCTCCGAGGGCATCAAGAGCGCGATCCTCGAGGTCGACGACCCGCGCACCGAGGGCACCGACAAGCTGGTCCTCACCACGGTCGTGGCCTCGGCCCCGCTGGAGTACGACTTCTCCGCGAAGGACTCCGTGCAGCGCAACAGCACCGAGTCGTACTTCGTGACCGTCCCCGAGGGCGCGAAGACGCTCGAGGTGGCGATGAGCGGCCTGAAGGAAGGCAGCCAGACCCGGTTCATCGCCATCCACCCGTACGGCGTCCCGGTCGACAACACCTCCACGCCGTACTGCTACAACAACTACCTCGACGGCAACGGTTGCCGGCCCGACGTGCGCGCGTACGCCGACCCGCAGCCCGGCGTCTGGGAGATCGAGGTCGAGTCGCGGCGCACCTCGCCGCTGCTGGACAACCCGTACGAGCTGGACGTCGCCGTCCTCGGCGCGGTGTTCGACCCGGAGGTCGTGACCGTGCCCGAGGCCAAGGTCGGCACCCCGGCCGACGCCGCCTGGAAGGTGACGAACCGGTACGGCCCGATCGACGGCAAGCTGGTCGGCGGCCCGCTCGGCTCGGCCGAGACGTCCCGCCCGTCGATCGCGCAGGGTGAGACGAAGAGGTCCACGGTCGAGGTGCCCGAGGGCGCCGAGTCGCTGGACGTGGCCATCGGTGGCGTCTCCGACGCGGCCGCCGACCTGGACCTGACGGTCTACGACAAGGACGGCAACGTCGTCGGCCAGTCCGCCGACGGCGACTCGGAGGAGTCGGTCTCCGTTCCGAAGCCCGCCGCCGGCGCGTACACCGTCGAGGTCGTGGGCTACGCGGTGCCGTCGGGCAGCACGGAGTACGACTACCGGGACGTGTACTTCGCGGCCACCCTCGGCTCGGTCACCGTGGACGGCTCGGCGCCGGTGAAGCTCGGCACGGGCGAGACCGCGACGGTCTCCGGCAGCGTCACGGCGCTGGCCGCCGCTCCGGAGGGCCGTGAGTTCTTCGGCCGGGTCCAGCTGGTGAACGCCCACGGCACGGCCGCGGGCCTCGGCAGCGTGCGGATCGGGAAGGTCGTGCCGTAGTCCGGTGCGGTGCGTGTGAAGGGGCGGGTGCTCTGCGGGGCGCCCGCCCCTTTCGGCTTTCGGCTTCCTGCTTCCTGCTTCCTGCGGGGGTCAGTCGCAGGTGAGGGTCCGGGACTCGGGCAGGGAGGCGGTGATCAAGGTGCGGGCGGTGGCGATGTTCCGCTCGCCGGTGATCACCGTGTCGGCGCCGGTCCCGTCCCGCAGGACGCCGACCAGCGCCCGGTCGCCGGGGCGGAGCCGGGCGGTGGCGTCGTCCAGGAGAAAGGTCACCGGCTCGGTTCCCGTCCGCGGCCCGGGGCTCGCCGTCGGTCCGGTGCTCGTCCCGGATCCGGTGCTCGCTCGCGGCGGCGCGCTCGCCGCCGGGGCGTACGAGCGGGTCACCCGGAGCGTGATCCGGTGCCGGTCCTGCCCCGGGACCGGCTCGGCGCCGGTCACCGTGCCCTCGGCGACGAGACGGGCACAGGCGAGGTAACGGGGGGTGCCGAAGACGGGCGCGGCCTCCTGGTCAGGGGCGGCCCCCGAGGCGGAGCCGTCCTGCTGGACGCCGGACGCCGCCTTGCCGCCCGCGTCGTCCGTGCCGCCGCCGGTCTGCACCACGAGCCATCCCAGGCCCGTGACGACGACACCCGCGCAGGCGGCCGCGACGACTCCCAGGGCGAGGCGGAACGAGCGCCGCCGGGGGCGGTGGACGACCGTGCGCAGTGCCGTCCCTGCGTCCTGCCGCTGAGCGGGCGGTTCGCTCAGGACGCGTCCGAGGACGTCCAGCTGCTCCCGCAGCAGCGCCACGTCGGCCGCCGCCGACCGGTACGCGCCGTGGGCGTCCGCGCCCGCGCCGGGCGGCAGCGGCTCGCCCGTGATCGCGGCCATCAGCGCGTCGTGCCCGACGGGGTACCGTTCGGCGGAGTGCCGTTCGACAGGGTCCCGCCCGGCGGGATTCTCTCCGGCGAGGTCCCGCCCGTCGGGATTCTGTCCGGCGGCCATCTCACACCACCTCGTCCTCGTGCAGGCGGGCCCTGAGCGCCCGTACCGCCGTGTGCAGCCTGCTCTTGACCGTGCCCTCGGGGATGCCCAGCTCCTCGGCGATGCCGCGCACCGGCAGGTCGGCGTAGAAGCGCAGGACGACGACCTGGCGCTGGACGTCGGGCAGCTCGTCGAGGCCCTGGGCGACGGCCAGCGAGAGCAGGCTGGTGTCCTCCCCGGAGGGCTGGTCGCTCTGGCGCAGGGCGGCCAGGCGTTCGCCCAGCCGGGCCTGGCGGCGCCTGGCCCGGTGCCAGTCCATGGCCAGGTTGGAGGCGACGACCGCCGCCCACGCGGACACGTCGCGCGGCGCCTCCCGGCCGCTCGCCGTCCGCTCCAGCAGCCGCAGGCGGACCTGCTGCACCCCGTCCGGCAGGTCCGCCTGCGGCACGCCGCCGAGCGCGAGCACCGCCCGCACCCTGCGTTCCTGGGCCGCGTCCAGGGGATCGTCGAGTACGGCGTCCCCCTGGCCGCGGCGGGCCCTTCCGCGCAGCACGGCCACCCCTCCCCTCACCGCGTTTCCCCTATGACGCCGCGGCGGCCCGAAACGTTCGCCGGACCGCACCCGCCCCGGCGAGAGGCATACGTCACATCGTCGTGTGGGGTGGGAAGGGATGGGCAGGGGCGGAACAGCACAGCTTGCGGCGCGGGGTCAGGTCGGCGGAATTTCTGCAGCTCAGCCGGGGTTTTCGCGAAAGTACCGCACCCACTGCCCGAGCCCCCTCGTCCCAGTGCGCGGGCACACCGCGCAAAGAATTGGACAGGTGGGCCGGGCCGCGCCGCATGATGGAAAAGTCTCGGCCGAGCAAAGCGCGCGTGAAGACACGCGCACAACGGAGAAGGAGTCACCGTGAGGGTCGGAATCGTCGGAGCCACCGGTCAGGTCGGCACGGTCATGCGCAGGATCCTCACGGAGCGGAACTTTCCGGTCACCGAACTGAGGCTCTTCGCCTCGGCCCGCAGCGCCGGCAAGGAGCTGGACGGCGTGACGGTGGAGGACGCGGCCACCGCCGACTACTCCGGCCTGGACATCGTGCTGTTCTCCGCGGGCGGCGCCACCTCCAAGGCGCTGGCCGAGAAGGTCGCCGCGCAGGGCCCGGTCGTGATCGACAACTCCTCCGCCTGGCGCCGTGACCCCCAGGTCCCGCTGGTGGTGTCCGAGGTCAACCCGCACGCGATCGCCGACCGCCCCAAGGGCATCATCGCCAACCCGAACTGCACCACGATGGCCGCGATGCCCGTGCTGCGTCCGCTGCACGCGGAGGCGGGCCTCCAGGCGCTCGTCGTCGCCACCTACCAGGCCGTGTCCGGTTCCGGTCTGGCGGGCGTGGACGAGCTGTTCGAGCAGGTCCAGAAGGTCGGCGCGGACGCGCCCAAGCTCACCCACGACGGCTCCGCGGTGGAGTTCCCGAAGCCGGACAAGTACGTGGCGCCGATCGCGTACAACGTGCTGCCGCTGGCCGGCTCCATCGTGGACGACGGTCTGCACGAGACGGACGAGGAGCAGAAGCTCCGCAACGAGTCCCGCAAGATCCTGGAGATCCCGGAGCTGAAGGTCTCCGGCACCTGCGTGCGCGTGCCCGTCTTCAGCGGCCACTCCCTCCAGATCAACGCCCGCTTCGCCCGCCCGATCACCGTGGAGCGCGCCAAGGAGCTGCTGGCCGGCGCCCCCGGCGTGGCGCTCACCGAGGTGCCGACCCCGCTGGAGGCGGCCGGCCAGGACCCGTCGTACGTGGGCCGCATCCGCCAGGACGAGACCGTCGACAACGGCCTCGCCCTCTTCGTCTCCAACGACAACCTGCGCAAGGGCGCGGCCCTGAACGCGGTCCAGATCGCGGAGCTGGTGGCGGCGGAGCTCAAGGGCTAGGCCCCCTGGGGCCGGCCCCGCCTCACCTCGTAGAGGAAACAGCCGTACTCGACGGCCCGGACGTGGACGAACGCCACGGCCGGGTCGTCGAACGCTTCCCGGAGGGCCGGTGCGAAGGCGTCGGGCTCCTCGACCAGCCGCCCGCCCAGGATGTGCCCGTCGGAGGAGTAGCGGCGCAGGACGCGGTGCGCGTCGGTGAAGGCCAGGCCGTCGGCCTCCGGGCCCGCGCACTGCCCGGCGTGGACGAAGACCGGCCCCTGCTCGTCGTACGCGCCCGGGTCGGCGCCGGTCCGCGCGGCCCAGCGGCGCAGCGGGGCGTAGGAGACGAGGGCGATCCTCTCCCCCGGGCGGCTGCGGCGCAGGCAGCAGCGCAGCGGGGCGCCGCCCTCGTCGTCGGTCCGCGCGGCGGGTGGGCGGCCCGCGTCGTCGGTGGTGCGCAGTTCCTTCAGGGCGGCCGGTGGCACGGGCCGTGCGGTGTAGTGCTGCATGGAACCCAGGCTCACGCGTGCCCGGTCCGCGCACCGGCGGGAAATGGACATCGCGTTCGGTACCGGCCGCGTGGAAGGATGGCGCAACCCACACATAACGAGGAGATGACCGCGTGCCTGGCACAAACCTGACTCGCGAAGAGGCGCAGCAGCGGGCGAAGCTGCTGACCGTTGACTCGTACGAGATCGATCTCGACCTCACCGGCGCGCAGGAGGGCGGCACCTACCGGTCCGTGACCACGGTGCGCTTCGACGTCGCCGAGGGCGGCGGCGAGTCCTTCATCGACCTGGTCGCGCCGACGGTCCACGAGGTGACGCTGAACGGCGACGCCCTCGACCCCGCCGAGGTGTTCCAGAACTCCCGCATCGCCCTCGCGGGGCTGCTGCCGGGCCGCAACATCCTGCGCGTGGCCGCCGACTGCGCGTACACCAACACCGGCGAGGGCCTGCACCGCTTCGTCGACCCGGTCGACGACCAGGCGTACCTGTACACGCAGTTCGAGGTGCCCGACGCGCGCCGCGTCTTCGCGAGCTTCGAGCAGCCCGACCTCAAGGCCACCTTCCAGTTCACCGTGAAGGCGCCCGAGGGCTGGACGGTCATCTCCAACTCGCCCACCCCGGAGCCCCAGGACAACGTCTGGGTCTTCGAGCCGACCCCGCGCATCTCGTCGTACATCACGGCGCTGATCGTCGGCCCGTACCACTCGGTGCACAGCGTGTACGAGAAGGACGGCCAGTCGGTGCCGCTCGGCATCTACTGCCGCCCCTCGCTCGCCGAGCACCTCGACTCGGACGCCATCTTCGAGGTGACCCGCCAGGGCTTCGAGTGGTTCCAGGAGAAGTTCGACTACCGGTACCCGTTCAAGAAGTACGACCAGCTCTTCGTGCCGGAGTTCAACGCCGGCGCGATGGAGAACGCGGGCGCGGTGACCATCCGCGACCAGTACGTGTTCCGCTCGAAGGTGACGGACGCCGCGTACGAGGTGCGGGCGGCGACGATCCTGCACGAGCTGGCGCACATGTGGTTCGGCGACCTGGTCACCATGGAGTGGTGGAACGACCTGTGGCTGAACGAGTCGTTCGCCACCTACGCGGAGGCCGCCTGCCAGGCCGACGCGCCCGGTTCGAAGTGGCCGCACTCGTGGACGACGTTCGCCAACCAGATGAAGACCTGGGCGTACCGGCAGGACCAGCTGCCGTCCACGCACCCGATCATGGCGGACATCAGCGACCTGGACGACGTGCTCGTCAACTTCGACGGCATCACGTACGCCAAGGGCGCCTCCGTGCTCAAGCAGCTCGTGGCGTACGTCGGTGAAGAGGCGTTCTTCAAGGGCGTGCAGGCGTACTTCAAGCGGCACGCGTTCGGCAACACGCGCCTGTCCGACCTGCTGGGCGCGCTGGAGGAGACCTCCGGACGCGACCTGAAGACGTGGTCGAAGGCGTGGCTGGAGACGGCCGGCATCAACGTGCTGCGCCCGGAGATCGAGACGGACGGCGAGAACGGGGCCGGGGTCATCACGTCCTTCGCGATCCGCCAGGAGGCCCCGGCGCTCCCCGCGGGCGCCAAGGGCGAGCCCACGCTGCGGCCGCACCGCATCGCCATCGGCGCCTACGACCTGGACGCGAACGGCAAGCTGGTGCGCGGCGACCGCGTCGAGCTGGACGTGGACGGCGAGCTGACGGCCGTACCGCAGCTGGTCGGCAAGCGCCGCCCGGCGGTCGTCCTCCTCAACGACGACGACCTGTCGTACGCGAAGGTCCGTCTGGACGAGCAGTCGCTGGCCGTCGTCACCGAGCACCTCGGTGACTTCACCGAGTCGCTGCCGCGCGCCCTGTGCTGGGCGTCGGCCTGGGACATGACCCGGGACGCGGAGCTCGCCACCCGCGACTACCTCTCCCTGGTCCTGTCCGGCATCGGCAAGGAGTCCGACATCGGCGTGGTGCAGTCGCTGCACCGCCAGGTGAAGCTGGCCATCGACCAGTACGCCGCCCCCTCCGCCCGCGAGGCGCTGCTCACCCGCTGGACGGAGGCCACGCTGGCGCACCTGCGGGCCGCCGAGGCCGGCAGCGACCACCAGCTGGCGTGGGCGCGGGCGTTCGCGGCGACGGCCAGGACGCCGGAGCAGCTGGACCTGCTGGACGCGCTGCTGGACGGCACGACGACGATCGAGGGCCTGGCCGTCGACACCGAGCTGCGCTGGGCGTTCGTGCAGCGGCTGGCGGCCGTGGGCCGGTTCGGCGGCTCGGAGATCCAGAGCGAGTACGAGCGGGACAGGACCGCCGCCGGTGAGCGCCACGCGGCCACCGCGCGTGCCGCCCGTCCGACCGAGGCGGCCAAGGCGGAGGCCTGGGAGTCGGTCGTGGAGTCCGACAAGCTGCCGAACGCCGTGCAGGAGGCGGTCATCGCCGGCTTCGTCCAGACCGACCAGCGGGAGCTGCTGGCGCCGTACACGGAGCGGTACTTCGAGGCGCTGAAGGGCGTCTGGGAGTCCCGTTCGCACGAGATGGCCCAGCAGATCGCGGTCGGCCTGTACCCGGCGGTGCAGGTGTCGCAGGAGACCCTGGACCGCACGGACGCCTGGCTCTCCTCCGCCGAGCCGAACGCTGCCCTGCGCCGGCTGGTCTCGGAGTCCCGTTCGGGCGTCGAGCGCGCGCTGCGGGCGCAGGAGGCGGACGCGGCGGCGGCCGAGTAGTCCGTCGCCACGAGTACGCCCTCGGGGGCGCCCGGCACCGCGCCGGGCGCCCCCGAGGCGTGTGGGGTGGTGTGCGCGCGGCGGGTCCTTCGCGGCACGGGGCGGTATGCGCGCGACCGCCGGTCCCGGTGCCGTTCCGGGGACGTGCGTCCCGGTGTGCTCAGGGACGTGCGTCCGCCGCCGTGCGCAGTGCCGTGAGGACCGTGCCGACCGCGGCGCCCTCCCCCGCCCCCTTGCGTACGGCCGCCACGACGTGCCGGACCGGGCGGTCGGTGCGCAGTTCGCGCATCGCCACCCCGGCGCGGGGCACCGCCGCCATCCGCGGTACCAGGGCCACGCCCATGCCCGCCTCCACCATGGCGAGGATCGCCGTCCAGCCCGCCGCCGAGTGGGCCCGGTGCGGGCGGAAGCCGGCCGTCTCACAGGCCGCCCGGGTGATGTCGGACCAGGGGCCGCTGCCGCCGAAGATCCACGGCTCGGCGGCGAGGTCGGCCAGCCGCAGGCCCTCCGTGCGGGACAGCGGGTGGCCGTCCGGCAGCGCCACGTCCAGCGGGTCGGCGAGGAGCGGGACGCGGGTGAAGCGCGGGTCGGCGGCGGTGGGCGCCTGCGCCGCCAGCGACAGGGCGAGGTCCACGTCCCCCGCGGCCAGCAGCTCGTACGCCTCCTGCGCCTCGGTCTCCCGCACCCGCACGGAGACACCGGGGTGCGTCGTCCGCAGCGCGGTGACGGCCGGTACGACCAGGGCGGGTACGGCGGTGGAGAAGGCGCCGACCCGCACCTCGCCGGCGTCTCCGTGGACGTAGGCGGCCAGCTCGGTGTCGGCGCGTTCCAGTTGCTCGAAGACCGCCTCGGCGTGCCGCAGCACCAGCCGGGCCGCGTCCGTCAGTTCCACCCGCCTGCCCCGGGCCCGCAGCAGCTCCACGCCCAGTTGCCGGGAGAGGTTCGTCAGCTGCTGGGACACGGCGGACGGCGTCATGTTCAGCGCCTCGGCCGTCGCGGTCACCGTGCCCCTCTCCCGCAGCGTGCGCAGGATCCGCAGCTTGCGGATCTCCCAGTCGGCCATGGCGGCAACCTATCGGCGGGGCGCCGCCGTCAGGTGCGCGCCCCCGCGCCGAGGACGACCCCGCCGAGGATCAGCGCCATGCAGCCGGCCTGCGCCCAGCCGGTCGGTTCGGCGAGCAGCGCCCAGGACAGCAGGGCGACGCACACCGGCTGGAGGTAGTAGACGATCCCGGCGCGGGTCGGGCCGATCAGGGAGATCGCCCGGTTCCAGGCGAAGAAGGCGACGGCCGAGGAGGCGACGCCGACGTAGAGGAGGGGCAGGACGGTGCCCGGGGTCGGGGAGAAGCCGCCCTGGACGGCGACGCTGGCGGCGTGGGCGGGCAGCAGCATGAGGGTGCCGAGGAGGAAGGTCGTGAAGAGGAACGCCGCGCCGCCCAGTTCGGCGGGCCTGCGGCGCAGCAGCGCGCTGTACGAACCGAAGCAGCAGGCGGCGGCGATCATCCACAGGTCGCCGGCCGAGAAGGACGCGCCGTCCGAGACCAGCAGCAGCACGCCCACGCAGGCGATGAGCAGCCCGGCGACGCGGCGGGGGCCGAGCCGTACACCGGCCGCCCGTTCCCAGAGCGCCATCAGCACCGGGGAGGCGGCCATGATCATGCCCATGTTGGCGGCGGGGGTGGTGACTCCGGCCTGGTTGACGAGGGTGTTGTAGACGGTGACGCCGAGCAGGGAGGCGAGGAGGACGAAGCCGAGGTGGCGCCGGACGAGTGCGCGTTGCCGCCAGGCCCGCCGGGCGCCGAAGGGGGCGACGACCGCGAGTGCCACCACCCAGCGCCAGAACGCGTGCTGGACGGGCGGCACGCTGTCGCCGAGGGCCCGGGAGGTGACGAAGCTGCCGGACCAGACGAGGGTGGCCAGTACGGCGAGCCCGAGGCCGAGGGCGACGGGGGCGGACGGGCCGGGCCGTGCGGAGGCAACTGCTGCGGTGGTGGTCCGGCGGTCGGCTACGGCCACGGAGGTCCTTTCGCTGGACGGTGATCGCGGTGGCTCTACCGTCGCAGCGGCGCACTCCTCAGGTCCATCGAATCTTTTCGACTGTTCTTTGCAGGAGAACTGAACGTTCCGGGCCGGGTCGGCGTCCCGCCCCGCGGCGTGAGCTGTCCCGCGACCGTCGCCCCGAACGCCAGCGCCATGCCCGCCAGTTGCACCGGCGTCAGCGTCTCGCCGAGCGCCGCCCAGCCGACGACGGCCGCGGTCAGCGGCGAGAGCGGGCCGAGGAAGGTGACCTGGGTGGCGGAGAGCCGGCCCATGCCGCGGAACCAGAGCCAGTACGCCACCGCCGTGTTGGCCAGCGCCAGGTAGAGGTAGCCGCCGACGGCCGGGCCGTCCAGGGCGGGCGGGGCGCCCTCGGCCAGGAGGGCGAGCGGTGCGATGAGCAGGCCGCCCGCGGTCAGCTGCCAGCCGGTGAGGGCGAGCGGGCCGACGCCGTCCGGGCGGCCCCACCGCTTGGTGAGCACGGTGCCGGTGGACATGGACGCGGTGGAGGCGAGGGCGGCCAGCGCGCCGAGCGGGTCCAGCGCCCCGGCCGCCTTCAGCACCACCAGGCTGACGCCGAACGCCGCCACGACCCCGGCGAGCACGGAACGTGTGGTGGGCCGCTGTCCGAGCAGCAGTGCGGAGAGCCCGACGACGAAGAGCGGGCCGACCGAGCCGACGACGGCCGCCATGCCGCCGGGGAGGCGGTAGGCGGAGAGGAACAGCAGCGGGAAGAAGGCCCCGATGTTCAGCGCGCCCAGCACCGCGGCCTTCCACCACCAGGCGCCGCGGGGCAGCACCCGGGCGAGGGCGAGCAGCAGCAGGCCCGCGGGCAGGGCACGCATCAGCCCCGTGAACAGCGGCCGGTCGGGCGGCAGGAACTCGGTGGTCACGGCGTAGGTGGTGCCCCACGAGACAGGGGCGAGGGCGGTCAGGGCGATGAGGGCGGGACGGTTCGCGGCCACGGGAAGCCCCTTCGGATAGGTCGACGGCAAGTAGCTTACTCTTAAGCTACTTATCGTCGAGCCACTTTCTTGCGGCCGACCTTGCCGGCGCCGATACTCGTCCCATGAGTGAGCGCCCCGAGCAGCACGAGGACCCGGTCGACGCGATCATCGGCCAGTGGGCAGTGGTCCGGCCCGACCTCGACACCACCGCTATGGAGGTCTTCGGGCGGGTCAACCGGCTCTCGCGCGCGATCGGCGAGCGGATGGAGCAGGCCTACGGCCGGTTCGGCATCTCCCGCGGGGAGTTCGACGTCCTGGCGACGCTGCGCCGCTCCGGGGAGCCGTACGCGCTCTCGCCGCGGCAGCTCTCGGCGACCCTGATGCTCACCACGGGCGGCATGACGGGCCGCCTCGACAAGCTGGAACGGGCCGGGCTGCTGCGCCGCTCCCCCGACCCGCACGACCGCCGGGGCCTCAGGGTCACGCTCACCGACCGCGGGCTGGAGCTGGTCGACGAGGCGGTCGGCGCGGGCCTCGCCGTACAGACGGAGGCCCTGTCCGCCGCCCTCGACGCCGGGCGGGCCGGCCAGTTGGCCGACCTGCTGCGGGACCTGCTGGCGGCGACCGAGAGGTAGACGACATGCGGAAGGCGCCGGTCCCGCCCGCGCGCGGCTGTTCGCCACGTGCGGGAGGACCGGCGCCCTCGGTACAGCTGAGGTGGGCCGTCGGGCCGTGGGCCCGTCGGGTGGAGCCCGTCAGGCCTTGGCGTCGGCCTTGGGCCGGGTCTTGATGTTGCGGGAGGTCACCCGGTGCTCCTCCTTGGACCTGTCCAGGACCATGACCAGGCCGGCGATGATCACGAACAGCGCGATCGGGGCCAGGACGTAGAGGCCCAGCGTCTCGATGACGCTCAGGCCCGTGCCGGGGTCGTCACCGTCGTCGCGGGTCAGCGCGAGCGCGGGGGACGACATGAGCAGCATCATCAGCGTCGTACCGGCTGCCAGGGCGCCGGCGCGCAGGGCGTTCTTCTTGTCCACGGTGCAAAGTTAGCGAACGGCCGTCAGGGGCGCGCGCCCGGGGTGCCGTACGGGGGCCGGGCACGGCCTGCGGAGCGCTCCTGCCCGTGCCCGGCGCGCTCCCGTACGACGTCGATCAGGGCGTGCAGCCGCGGTGAGGCGGCCAGATCCTCCAGGGTCACGGGGCGGCCCTCGGCGTCGGCGATCGGCAGGCGCCAGTTCGGGTACTGGTCCCAGGTGCCGGGCAGGTTCTGCGGCCGGCGGTCGCCGACGGCGTCCGGGAGCCAGATGCCGGCCAGGCGGGCGGGGGTGCGCAGCAGGAAGCGGTGGACGGCCTGGATCTCCGCCTCCTCGGAGGGGGCTCCGGTGTCCCCGGCGGTGCCGTGCAGCAGGCCGAGCCGGGCCAGTACGTCCAGCCACTCGGCCGTGTCCGCCGACGCCTCGGCCCGTTCCTCCTCCAGCGGGCGGGTGAGCAGCCCCAGACGGTCGCGGAGTTCGACGTGTTCGCCGGTGAGTCGGGCGGCGGTGGACGGCAGGTCGTGGGTGGTCGCGGTGGCCAGGCAGTCGGCGCGCCAGCGCTCGGGGGACAGGGGGCGGCCGTCGCCCTCCCAGTCCCGCTCGAACCAGAGCACCGACGTGCCGAGCACCCCGCGTTCGCGCAGCGCCTCGCGGACGCCGGGTTCCACGGTGCCCAGGTCCTCGCCGATCACCACGGCGCCGGCGCGGGAGGCCTCCAGGACGAGGACGGCGAGCATGGCCTCGGCGTCGTAGTGGACGTAGGTGCCCTCGGTGGGCGGGTGGCCCTCGGGGACCCACCAGAGCCGGAACAGGCCCATGACGTGGTCGATGCGCAGGGCTCCGGCGTAGCGGAACAGGCCCCGCAGCAGGCCGCGGAAGGGTGCGTAGCCGGACGCGGCGAGGCGGTCGGGGCGCCAGGGCGGCAGGCCCCAGTCCTGGCCGCGGGCGTTGAAGGCGTCGGGCGGGGCGCCCACCGACATGCCGGCGGCGAAGTGCTCCTGCTGGGCCCAGGCGTCGGCGCCGCGCGGGTGTACGCCCACGGCCAGGTCGTGGACGATCCCGACCGGCATGCCGGCCTCGCGGGCGGTGTGCTGGGCCGCCCTGAGCTGGGTGTCGGTGAGCCAGGCGAGACGGGAGTGGAAGTCGACGCGGTCCATCAGGGCGGTGCGGGCGCGAGCGGTGTCGGCCGAGCGGGGGTCGCGCAGGCCCTCGGGCCAGCGGTGCCAGTCGGGGCCGTGGACCTCGGCGAGGGCGTACCAGGTGGCGTGGTCCTCCAGGGCGGTGCCCTGTTCGGCGAGGTAGTCGCAGTAGGCGGCGCGGCGGCCGGGGCCGAGGGGGACCTCGCGGAGCAGTTCCAGTGCCTCGCGCTTGAGCTCCCACACGGCGTCCCGGTCGATGAGGGCGTCCTTCTCCAGTACGCCGCCCCGCAGCCGCGCCGCCCGCTCCCGCAGCGTCCGGGCGCGCTCGTGGTCGGTGACGTGCGCGAACTCGGGCACGTCCTCGATCCGCAGGTGCACCGGGTCGGGGAAGCGGCGCGAGGAGGGGCGGTACGGGGAGGGGTCGGTGGGGGGACCGGGCACGGCCGCGTGCAACGGGTTGACCTGGATGAATCCGGCGCCGAGGGCGCGTCCGGCCCAGGCGGCGAGCTCGCCGAGGTCGCCGAGGTCGCCCATCCCCCAGGAACGGTGGGAGAGGAGGGAGTAGAGCTGGACGAGGAGGCCGTGGGAGCGGGTGGCGGGTGCGGGCAGCCGGGCGGGCGCCACGATCAGGTGGGCGTGCGCGGTCCGGCCGTCGGGGGCGGTGGCGGTCAGTCGGTGGACGCCGGGCGGGAGCCCGGCGAGGGCGTCACGGGCCGACCGCCTGACGGCACCCTCACCGGCCCGACGGTCCGTGAGGGCCTCACCTCTCGGGTGGTCCACGGCTCCAGCACCGACCGGGCGGTCCGCGCGGGCGTCGCCGGTCGAGGAGGTCGTGATGTTCTCGGCGGCCAGGTGACCCACCGTGCCGGTGCGGTGGTCGCCCTGCTCGGTGTCGACACGCAGCCGGGTGCCGTCGGGCAGGGTGGTGAGGGCGGTCGGTGCCGGGCCGTCGCTCCAGGCGACCACGGTGGGCGGCAGCAGGCGTTGGCGCAGCTCGGTGTCGCGGGCGGCGAGCGCCGCACGCACGGCTTCCGGTGCGCTCGTGTCCACGCCGAGGGCGGCCAGGGCCAGGGTGACGGCGGTGGCCGAGGCCGTGACGGTGCGGTCCGGGGACGGGCGGTAGGAGGTGGCGACGCCGTGCAGGGCGGCGAGCCGGGTCAGATCCTCGGGAAGGTCCTCGGCGGGGGGCTCGGCCGGCCGGGCTGCTGGCATCTGCGACCTCTATGACCTCGTGGGTTCGGGGACGGCGAAGGAGGGGCCGCCCTGCTCCGGCACGTCGGCCGTGAGTTCGGGCGAGGACTCGCTGGTCAGCGGTACGGCGTCGGCGAACGGCGACTCGCTGGTGAGGGGCTCGGCGTCGGGCAGCGGCGGTTCGCTGGTGAGCGGGGTCTCGGCGCAGCTCCCGGTGGCGCCGAAGACGCAGTAGTGAGGGGTGTCGGAGGCGGCGGAGGGCTCCGCCCAGGGAGTGGACGGCTCCGCCACGGGTTTGGACGGGGCGGGGAGCAGCAGGGGTGCCAGTGCAGCCACGGGGGCCTCCTTGTGTCGCGCACGCTTTTGGCGGGTTACGGCAGCCCTACCCAGTCAGCGCGAGGACAGACGCCCCGATACCGACAACGTGGCCCTGGTCACACCTCACCCCCAAAAAATCTCACCGAATACGGGCAGAACAGTCACCTAACCCATCAGGAGAACACGCAAACCGGTCATGACGGACGGAGGTCACGAACGCCGGAGTTCCACGGGAAAACACCCCAGCCACGTCCCGGCTATTCGCCGCCGTGCCCTGGCCGCCCGGGTCGCCGCGGGAGTGCCCCGTACGGTCCTGAACCGGGCCCTGCTTCTGGAGACCGCGCTCCCCCTCGCCCCCGCCCTGCTGCTGGCAGGCACCGGCGGCATGGCGGTCGGCTCCTGATACTCGTCCCTGGCCGCGACGGCTCGCTCCCGCGGAACTCCCTGCTGGTCGCGCCCGCCGTGTACGGGTCCGCCTGCGGGCAACGGCGACGGCACTGCCGCTGCTGGGGCGCTCGGTGCGGCCGGGCGAGCTGCGGTACGCGTGAGGGGCCGATGACCGGGCGCGGGCAGGCCGGCCGGCGGCAAGGGTGATCGGCGACTCCGCCGGGGAACCTCCGCCCGCCCCCGCCGCTCGCGTCTCCCGGTCGCGGCCGTGCCGAATGAGGGCCCGCGGCTCGGGCCGGGGGCGGGTAGCGTTCCGGAAGCGTGAGCAGTCGGCGGCCATGTGTCATCGAAGGGCTCACATGAGCGACTCGATGACAGTTGGGGTGGAAGTGCTCACGGTTTCCGGCGAGGGCGTGGAGCCGGGACGGCCGTGAGCCGTCACGGGCTACGGATCCACCGGGACGAAGCACGGAAGGAGCCGCATGACACCGCCGCCGCACCGGCTGCTCCAAGCGCTCGACCGCTTCAACGCCGCTCACCCGTGGGACCACAACGCCCACTACCACCCGTGGATCCTGCGACGGCTCCCCGGTCGGTTCGGCAGCGCGCTGGACGTCGGTTCCGGCACCGGTGATCTGGTCCGGCTCCTCGCCACCCGCGCCGACGAGGTCCGGGGCATCGACTCCGACCCGGAGATCACCTCGCGGGCGCGCCTGCTGACCCCCGAGACGACAGCCGCGTCCTTCACCGTCGCCGACGCCCCGACGGGCCTCCCCGCCGGGCCCCACGACGTCATCACCTGCGTCGCCACCCTCCACCACCTGCCTTTCGCCGAGACCCTCGCCGCCTTCCGCCGGCACCTGGCTCCCGGCGGCACGCTGGTCGTCGTCGGCCTCTACCGGCCGCAGACCGCCACGGACCACCTGCTCGGCGCCACGGCCGTCCCCCTGAACGCCGCCGCGGGGTGGCTCAAGAACCGGGGGCGGAGCGCGGCCCCGCCCGTCTCGATGTCCGCCCGGACCCGGCCGGCCGACATGCCGTTCGCCGACATCGTCCGACAGGCCCGTACGCTCCTGCCCGGCGCACGCCTGCGCCGCCGGCTCTTCTGGCGCTACACACTCACCTGGCGTCACCCCTGATCGAACGCCGCCACGGCTCCCCGCGAGCCACGCCCGGACCCACGCCCCCAGGCGGAGCACCGGGCCACAGGAGCGGCGGCGGCTCCTGGTCGGAGCGCTGACCGTGCGCGCCGGGGCCGGGAACCGCGCACCGTCGGCAGGACCGGGACACCTGCGAGGTCAGGTGCACTGTCGGCCGGACGGCGGGCGGTACGAGACCGTGCAGGCGCTCCCCTTCGGCAAGGAGGTCGCGCTGCCCGATCCCGTCGGGATCGCCCTGGACACCGAGCCGCTGAAGAACCGGGTGCGCTGACCCGCTCCCACCAGCCGCAGCCCCCACCCAGCCGCACGGCGGACAAAGGCCCGGATCGTCAGGCGGAAATGCCGTCGATCCGGGCCATGGCGTCCTCCGCGCCGTACGGCTGCAAGTACGGCAGCCAGCGCGGGTCCCTATGGCCCGTGCCGATGATGCGCCAGGCCAGGCCGGTGGGCGGGGCGGGCTTGTGGCGCAGGCGCCAGCCGATCTCGCCGAGGTGGCGGTCGGCCTTGACGTGGTTGCAGCGACGGCAGGACGCCACCACGTTGTCCCACGCGTGCAGGCCCCCGCGGCTGCGCGGGATGACGTGGTCGACGCTGGTGGCGACGGCGCCGCAGTACATGCAGCGGCCCCCGTCGCGGGCGAAGAGCGCCCGGCGGGTGAGCGGGACGGGCCCCCGGTAGGGCACCCGCACGAACCGCTTGAGCCGGACCACGCTGGGTGCGGGCACGGTGACGGTCGCGCTGTGCAGAAAGGCGCCGGACTCCTCGAGGCACACGGCCTTGTTCTCGAGGACGAGGACGAGCGCGCGGCGGAGCGGTACGACGCCGAGTGGCTCGTACGACGCGTTGAGGACCAGGACATGCGGCACGGGTGCCTCCTTGGGCGTCGGCGGCGCGTGGCTCGCGCCGGGACGATCTGCAGTCAGTCTCCCCTCATGGCCGCTGGAAGCGCCACCATGTCCCGGTAACGGGCTGGGAGTGTTTTCGACCACAGGGAATCCATCCCCACGACCGTGACCAGTTCAAGCGCGGGTGAGCGCGGTCTCTCCTGTGAACTTCGCGCCGTTCCGCACACGGTGCCCCGTTAGTGTGGTGATTCCGCCCGTCCGGTGACCATTCCGTGACCTTGGAGCGACCCCCGCCGGGGGCGGGCGGCACCGCACCTGGAGGTATCCGTCGTGTCCCTGTCCGCCGCCGTCCTACTGGCCGCCGGTCCGTCACCGTCGCCGTCGCCCTCGGAGTCGTCGACACCGGCGGTGCCCTCGTTCCAGGACGCCCAGGAAAGCGCGTCGAACGCCGCCGGCTGGGTCGAGGAGAACTGGTCGACCTGGCTCGCGATCGGCCTGCGGGTGCTGCTGATCGTGGTGATAGCGGCGGTGCTCAGGGTGGTGGTCCGGCGGGCGATCACCAAGCTGATAGACCGGATGAACCGCAGGGCCGGGACGGGGGCCAGCACCGCGCTGAGCGGCCTGCTGGTCAACGCCGAGCGGCGCCGCCAGCGTTCGGAGGCCATCGGGTCCGTACTGCGCTCGGTGGCCAGCTTCCTCATCCTCGGCACCGCGGCCCTGATGGTGCTGGGCACCTTCCAGATCAACCTGGCCCCGCTGCTGGCCTCCGCCGGTGTCGCCGGCGTCGCGATCGGCTTCGGCGCCCGCAACCTGGTCACCGACTTCCTCTCCGGCGTCTTCATGATCCTGGAGGACCAGTACGGCGTCGGCGACAGCATCGACGCCGGCGTGGCCTCCGGCGAGGTCATCGAGGTCGGGCTGCGGGTGACCAAGCTGCGCGGCGACAACGGCGAGATCTGGTACGTCCGCAACGGCGAGGTGAAGCGGATCGGCAACCTCTCCCAGGGCTGGTCGACGGCCGGCGTCGACGTGACCGTCCGCTCGGACGAGGACCTGGAGAAGGTGAGGGAGACCATCGCCGCGGTGGGCGAGCGGATGAGCAAGGAGGAGCCCTGGAACGAGATGCTCTGGGGCCCGATCGAGGTCCTCGGCCTGGACTCCGTACTGCTGGACTCCATGGTGGTGCGGGTCTCCGCGAAGACCATGCCCGGCAAGTCCCTCACCGTCGAGCGCGAGCTGCGCTGGCGCATCAAGCGCGCCTTCGACGCGGCCGGCATCCCGATCGTCGGCAGGCCGGAGGTGCCGGGGCAGGAGGCCGCGGCACCCGACCCGACCGCGGGCATGGCGGCCCCGTCGGCCTACTCGAGCACCGTCTCCCCGCAGTCCGTCGCGGCGTCCCCGATCCCGCCGCCGAGCACCACCAAGTAGCGGCACCCGCGCTCTTCCCGCCCCCGAGACAACGACCGCGTCGCCTCGGGGGCGGACTCTTGACGGTTCCTCCCCGGCGGGCCTACGTTTCCCGCCCAACAGGAAACTTTCCTGACAGTCATCGCTCATGATGGCGCCGGCGGACTTCACCCTCCTCCGCCGGAAGGCTGATCGGCCGAGAGGCAGGTGTGGACACGCATGGCGGGAACCGCCGGCACGCCGGGCACCCCGCGCGTCCTGCGCGCCATGAACGACCGGGCCGCACTGGACCTCCTGCTGGAGCACGGGCCGCTGTCCCGCACCCGGATCGGCAAGCTCACCGGCCTGTCGAAACCGACCGCCTCCCAGCTGCTGGCGCGCCTGGAGGCGGCGGGACTGGTGCTGGCGGGCGGCACGACCGAGGGGCGCCCCGGTCCCGGCGCCCGGCTCTACGAGGTGAACCCGGCCGCGGCGTACGCCGCCGGACTCGACGTCAGCCCGGACCGGCTCCTCGCGGCGGTCGCCGACGTCACCGGGCGCACGGTCGGCCGCTACGAGCTGCCCACCCCGGGCGGGCGCCCCGCCGTCCCGGTCGTGCAGCAGGTCACCGAAGCCGTCGACGGCGCCGTGAAGGCGGCCGGACTCGTCCGGGACGACGTCCGCCGTCTCGTCATCGGCACCCCGGGCGCCTTCGACCCGGGCACCGGGCGGCTGCGCTACGCCTCCCACCTGCCCGGCTGGCACTCCCCCACCCTCCTCGAGGAACTCGCGGCCGCCCTGCCGATGCCGGTCGAGTACGAGAACGACGTGAACCTGGCCGCGGTGGCCGAGCAGCGGCTCGGGGCCGCCCGGGGCCACGGGGACTTCGTCCTGCTGTGGAACCAGGAGGGCCTGGGCGCCGCCCTGGTCCTCGGCGGCCGGCTGCACCGCGGCTGGACCGGCGGCGCCGGCGAGGTGGGGTTCCTGCCCGTGCCGGGTGCCCCGCTGGTGCGCAAGGTCAGCCGGACGGGCAGCGGCGGCTTCCAGGAACTGGCCGGTGCGCAGGCGGTGCCGAGGCTGGCGAGCGAGCTGGGCGTCGGTCCGGTGCCGTCCGGCCCGTACACCGAGTCGGCCGCCGCCCTGCTCGCCACGGCCGCCGAACGCTCCGGCGACGACCCGTACCGCCGCTTCCTGCAGACGTACGCCACCCGCCTCGCGACCGGCCTCGCCTCCCTGACCTCCGTTCTGGACCCCGAGCTGGTGGTCCTCAGCGGCACCGCGCTCACGGCGGGCGGCGAGCCGCTGCGCGCCCTGGTCCAGACCGAGCTGGAGGAGCTGGCCGCGTCCCGCCCCCGTCTCGTCCTCGGCGGCGTGACCGCCGACCCCGTACTGCGCGGCGCACTGGAGAGCGCGCTCGCGACCACCCACGACGAGGTCTTCGACACCTCTCGCTGACCCGGCCCCACGCGGCACCCGCCGCATCGGCAGCGCCGTGAACGCCGCGGCCGGCGCGAACGGCACGAGGGCGACCACGCAGGCGGCGCCGTAGTCGAAGCGCTGCGTGATCCTCGTGTTCCTCCTCGCGCGGAAGGCGTTCGCCGAAGGCGCCACGCTGACCGGATCCAAAAGATGAGCGAAGGGTTGATGACTGCATGAAACTCACCGTGGTCGGCGGCGGTTCGACCTACACGCCCGAACTCGTGGACGGGTTCGCCCGGTTGCGGGACACCCTGCCGGTCCAGGAACTGGTCCTGGTCGATCCGGCGGCGGACCGGCTGGAGCTGGTGGGTGGCCTCGCCCGCCGCATCTTCGCCAAGCAGGGCCACACCGGCCGTGTGGTCACCACCTCCGACCTGGACGCGGCGGTGGACGGCGCCGACGCCGTGCTGCTCCAGCTGCGCGTGGGCGGCCAGGCGGCCAGGGAGCGGGACGAGACCTGGCCCCTGGAGTGCGGTTGCGTCGGCCAGGAGACCACCGGCGCGGGCGGCCTCGCCAAGGCGCTGCGCACGGTGCCGGTGGTGCTGGACATCGCCGAGCGGGTCCGGCGGGCCAACCCGGGCGCCTGGATCATCGACTTCACCAACCCGGTCGGCATCGTGACCCGCGCCCTGCTCGGGGCCGGACACCGGGCGGTCGGCCTGTGCAACGTGGCGATCGGGCTGCAGCGCAAGTTCGCCGCGCTGCTCGGCGTCGCGCCCGCCGACGTCCACCTCGACCACGTGGGCCTCAACCACCTCACCTGGGAGACAGGCGTCCGCCTCGGCGGCCCCGAGGGCGAGGACGTGCTGCCCCGGCTGCTGGCCGAGCACGGGGAGGCGGTCGCCGCCGACCTGCGGCTGCCCCGGCCCCTGCTGGACCGCCTGGGCGTCGTCCCCTCCTACTACCTGCGCTACTACTACGCCCACGACGAGGTCGTGGACGAACTGCGCACCAAGCCGTCCCGGGCCGCCGAAGTGGCGGCGATGGAACGGCAGCTGCTGGAGATGTACGGCGATCCGGCCCTGGACGAGAAGCCCGGCCTGCTCGCCGGGCGCGGCGGCGCCTACTACTCCGAGGCGGCCGTGGACCTCGCCGCCGCCCTGCTCGGCGGGGAGGGCTCCCCGCACCAGGTGGTGAACACGTACAACCGGGGCACGCTGCCCTTCCTGCCCGACGACGCGGTGATCGAGGTGCCGGCCGCGGTGGGCGCCAAGGGGGCGACCCCGCTGCCGGTGGCGGCCGTGGACCCGCTGTACGCGGGGCTGATGGCGAGCGTGACGGCGTACGAGGACCTGGCCCTGGACGCGGCCCTGCGCGGCGGCCGGGAGCGGGTGTTCCGGGCGCTGCTCGCCCACCCCCTCGTCGGCCAGTACGCCTACGCCGAGCAGCTCACCGACCGGCTGATCGCTCACAACCGGGAGCACCTGGCGTGGGCCTGACCGGGACTCTCCTCGCCGTCGACGCGGGGAACAGCAAGACCGACGTGGCCGTGGTGGCGGCCGACGGGGAGGTCCTCGCCACGGCTCGCGGCGGCGCCTTCCGGCCGCCCGCGGTGGGCGTCGAGCGGGCCGTGGACGCCCTGGCGGACGCGGTGGCGCGGGCCTTCGCGGCAGCCGGCGTCACCTTCGTCGAACACGTCTCGGCATGCCTGGCCAACGCCGACCTGCCGGTGGAGGAGGAGCGGCTGGCCGCCGCGCTGCACGCGCGCGCGTGGGGCGCGAGCGTGGACGTACGCAACGACACGTTCGCGGTCCTGCGGGCCGGCGTCGACGAGCCGCGCGGGGTCGCCGTGGTGTGCGGAGCGGGCGTCAACTGCGTCGGCATGCGCCCCGACGGGAGCACCGCCCGCTTCCCGGCCGTCGGGCGGCTGTCCGGCGACTGGGGCGGCGGCTGGGGGCTGGCGGAGGAGGCGCTGTGGCACGCGGCGCGTGCGGAGGACGGCCGCGGGGAGCCCACCGAGCTGGCGCGCACACTGCCCGCCCACTTCGGGCTCGCCTCGATGTACGCCCTCGTCGAGGCCCTGCACCTGCGCCGGATCGAACCCGCCCGGCGGCACGAGCTGACGCCCGTGCTGTTCGCGACGGCGGCGGGCGGCGACCCGATCGCGCGGGCGATCGTCGACCGGCAGGCCGACGAGGTGGTCGCCATGGCCGTGGTCGCGCTGACCCGGCTGGACCTGCTGGCCGAGCGGACGCCGGTCGTGCTGGGCGGCAGCGTCCTGGCGGCCCGGCATCCGCGGCTCGACGACCGGATACGGGAGCTGCTGGCGGCCCGCGCTCCCGAGGCCGTACCGCGCGTGGTGACGACCCGGCCGGTGCTGGGCGCGGTGCTGCTGGGGCTGGACCGGACGGGGGCGGCGCCCCAGGCGCACGCGCGGGCGCGGGACCACTTCGCCGGCTGAGCCCCGGGCGGTGCCGCGCCACCGGAACCGGTCCGGGGAACCGGACCGGTTCCGGTGGCGTATTCATGGGCAGGGGTGGTGCGTTGCGCCCGGATCGGATCAAGATCGGGTGAAGGCCGGTGCGAATGTCGGTACGGGCAGCGATACTTGCGGCGACGGATGACCATGGGGGAGGTCAGCAGTGAATCGACCGCCGAAGGGGAGCGCGGCGCCACCGCCGGGCACGGGCGTGCCGACCCCGCCCGCCGTACCGCCGCGGTCCTCGTCCGTCCCGCCGCAGCGGGGCGGCGCTCCCGCCGGGCCCCCTGCCCCGCCCGCCGCCCCCCGCCGCACCGCGTTCGCCGAGGGCGTCGACCGGCTGCGCGCGGCCGCCGTCACCGAGCCGGGGCGGCTGCGGATCATCGGCGCGCTGCTCGCCGCGCTGGTCGTCGCCTTCGGCGCGGTCACCGCCTGGCAGATGCACGAGCGGTCCGCGGCGGCCGACGACGTGCTGCACCGCAGCCAGCCGCTCACCTCGGACGCGGCCGACATCTACCGTTCCCTCGCCGAGGCCAACACCGCGGCTTCCAGCGGGTTCCTCGCCGGCGGCCAGGAGACCGAGGAGTCCCGGGACCGGTACGAGAAGGGCATCCGCACGGCCGCCGAGGGGCTGGTGACGGCCGCCGCCAACTCCGACGCCGACTCGCCCTCCGCCGACGTCATCACCAGGCTCAACCGCCTGCTGCCCGAGTACAAGGGCCTCATCGAGCGCGCCCGCACCTACAACCGGCAGGGCTTCCCGGTCGGCGGCGCCTACCTGCGCTACGCCAACGAGAAGATGCAGCAGGAGATGCTCCCCGCCGCGGAGGACCTCTACAAGACGGAGAACCGGCGGCTGAGCGCCGACTACGACGACGCCGAGTCCTACCCGTGGGCCGCCATCGGTCTCGGCGTCCTCACGCTCGCCGCCCTGGCCTGGGCACAGCACCGCAACTACCGGCGCACCAACCGGGTCCTCAACCAAGGCCTGGTCACCGCCACGGCCACGGCCGCCGTCGTCCTGCTCTGGCTGGTCGTCGGCCACGGTGTCGCGCGGTCGAACCTGGGCGACTCCCACGACCACGGCGTGCGCTCGCTGAACGTGCTGCACGACGCCCGGATCGCCTCCCTCAAGGCGCGGGGCAACGAGAACCTCACGCTGGTGGCGCGCGGCGCGGAGACGAAGAAGGTCGGCGACGAGACGGTCGACGCCTACGACTTCGACTTCGGGAAGAACATGGACGCGCTCGGCAAGGGCCTGGCCCGGGCCGCCTTGCTGGCCGACGACGAGGCGGGCGAACGCCCGGTCACCGCGGCGAACGGGAACATGGCGGAGTGGAAGAAGCGTCACGCCGCCGCCCGTGAGCAGGACGAGAACGGCAACTACCAGCAGGCGCTGGACCTGGTGATCGGTGGCAAGGGCGCCACCGCAGAGTGCTTCGACGGCGTCGACGCCTCCCTCGCCACCGCCCTCGAGCACGAGGAACGGGAGTTCGCGCAGGCGGCGGGCGACGGGCTGGACGCGATGGGGTACCTGCCGCAGGGAGCCGGTGTCCTCGCCGGGCTGGGCGCGGCCGGCGCGCTGCTGGGCATCGGGCGCAGGCTCTCGGAGTACCGGTGAGGCGGGGCGTGGGTCCGGCGGACGGGTGGGAAGGGGAACCCGTGAAAGGAGGCGTGAGGATGCGCGCACGACGACTGCGGACCGGCCTGAAGGGCTGGGGCGGAGTGGGGGCGATGGCCGTCGCCTGTGCCCTCGCCGTGCTCTTCGCCCTGCTCCTGCCGGTGGCCCGCGCCGACGGCGGGAGCGACGGCGCGGACAGCGGCGGCCACGGCGTCGCCCACGGCGGCCAGGCGCGCGCCGCCGAGGAGTGCACGGACCCGGAGAAGCAGACCCTGCCCCCGGCCGGCGACAACGGCCCCACCATCGACGAGATCCGCGGACGTGAGGGTGAGAAGCGCAAGCTGATCGTCGGCGTCGACCAGAACAGCTACCACTGGGGCTACCGGGACCCGAACAGCGGCGGCGACGCCGAGCTGGAGGGCTTCGACATCGACCTGGTGCGCCGCATCGCCGAGGACATCCTCGGCGACCGGAACGCCGTGCAGTTCAAGGCGATCCCCACCGACCAGCGCATACCCGCGATCCAGGACGGCCGGGTCGACATGGTGGTCCGCACCATGACCATCAACTGCGACCGCCTGAGGGACGTCGCCTTCTCCGCCCCCTACTTCCGCACCGGCCAGCAGGTGCTGGCGCCCAAGTCGTCGGAGATCACCGGCTACGACGGGACACTGGCCGGCAAGGAGATCTGCACGGCGGCGGGTTCGACGGCGCTGAGCACGCTCCAGCAGGACCGGGCGGACGGCAGGCTCGCCGAGGGCGTCGACCTGCGCACCACGGTGCCCAACCAGCTGGACTGCCTGGTGCGGCTCCAGCTCGGCGAGGTCGACGCGGTGGTCACCGACGGCGCGCTCGCCGCGAGCCAGGCGGCCCAGGACCCCACGGTGGAACTGAAGGGCGACGCCTTCACCACCGAGTACTACGGCGTGGCGATGAAGAAGGACGCCGACGATCTGGTACGCCGGGTCAACCAGATCCTCGTTCAGTGGCGCGCGGACGAGGCCGAGGGCTGGCAGCGCTCGTACGAACGGTGGCTGTCCAGGACCATGGGCGGCGACGCGGCGAAGTCGGAGCCACCGACCCCGCCGCAGTATCTGCGCGAGAACTGAAGGACCGCCGCACCGCGGGGACGCGCGGCGGGAACAGACAACGCACAAGTCCGCGACAGCGAGAGGTGATCGATGGGCGACACGGGACCCACCGGGCCGGTGATGGACCGGGACGAGGTGGACCGTGCGCTGGCGCGGCTCGGCGCGGAGCACGAGGCGATCGAGACCTCGCTCCTCGCCCTCCAGGACCACGCGGGCCGCAGACTCCTCGAGGGCGCCGAGCTGACCGGGGTGACCGCCGAGCGCTGGGCCGCCGCGGAGGCGTCGATCACGCTGCTGTGGACCTACTTCGACGCGTACTCGGGCGCGTTGCGCACCGCGCGGGAGATCCGGGCCCGGCGCCGCTGGTCCAGCCGCGAGGACCTGGCGGAGCTGACCGAACTGCTGCGCGGCGAGGCCGTCACGGTGGCGGGCGGCGGCGCCGCCACGGCCGCGGCCCCCACCCCGGACGGCGGGCCGGGCCGGCTCAGCGAGCGGTACTCGCTGGCGACGCTGGTGGACCGGATGAACCAGCTGTACGCGACCTCCCTGGACATGGTGGTCGCCGCCGACGCGGTGTGGTCGGCGCTGCCCGCGCGGATCGATTTACTCGCCGCCGAGCTGAGGCGCACCCGCGAACTCGCGCACTCCGTGGGCGTCCGTCCCGGCGAGCACCCGGCCGGCGACGACCTGGAGCGGATCACCCGCACCCTGACGAGGCTGCGCGAGCAGGTCGTGTCCGACCCGCTGGCCTTCTGGCTGCCCGCCGAGGGCAGTTCGGCGCCGGGCGGCGGCCGCCCGGACACCACGGTGTACGACCGGGAGGCGCGCGCCCTGGAGGACGTGCGCCGTGAGATCGACGCCGTGCTGGCCGTGCGCCAGGACGCCGAGCAGCGGATCGTACGGCTGCGGGACGTGCTCTCCCGCGCGGACCGCACGCTCGCCGAGGCCCGCACCGCGCGCGGCGAGGTGCTGGCGAAGATCGCCGCGACGGAGGTGCCGGTGGTCAGCGGTCCGCCGACCGCGCTCCAGGAGCAGCTGGCGGCGGCCGCCGAGTACCGCAGGCACGCCCAGTGGCACCGGCTGTCCCCGCTCCTGGAGTCCCTGGAGGAGAAGGCCGAGGACGAACTGCTGCGCGCCCGGGAGTCGTTGACGGCGGTCACCGCGCCGCTCGCGGTCCGCGCCGAGCTGCGCGGCCGGCTGGACGCGTACAAGGCGAAGGTGGCCCGGCTCGGCCTCGCCGAGGACCCCGAGCTGTCCGAGAAGTACGAGAAGGCGCGCCGCATGCTGTGGAGCGCGCCCTGCGACCTGCGCGTCGCCGAGCAGGCCGTACTGCGCTACCAGCACGCGGCGGCCGAACTGCTCGGCTCCGCCCCGCGCGTGCCCGGTCAGGGCGGGCCGGTGGACCGGACCGGACGGGGGCCCGGCGCGTGAGCGACGAGGGGGAGGCAGCGTCATGAGTGAGGCAGGGCGGACGTGTCAGCGTCCCGGCTGCGACGGGGCCTACGAGGACGTGGGCGGCGGCGAGCTGTACTGCGACACGTGCGGTCTCGCGCCGGTCGTCGCCGCGGGCGGCATGATCGGCTCGTCGCCGACCGGCGTCACCGGCGGCGGGCGGGGCTCGCGCGGTTCACGCGGCTCGGCGGGCAGCGGGAGTTCCCGGTCCAGCGGGCCCAGTTCGCGTACGTCGTCGCAGTCCTCGAAGTCCCGGCGGTCGGTGTCGGGGCGGCTCTCGCGGTCGGTGTCGGGCCGGTCCACGGGACGCTCGGTGTCGGTGCGCAGCTCGGGTTCGGGCGCGGGTGCCTCCGCGCGGGGCCGGCTCGGGGCCGGTCTGGTCGAGGTCCCGGCGATCCCGCGCCCCGACCCGCGCGCGATGGTCCTGGACAATCCCGAGGTGCCGGAGCGGAAGCGGTTCTGCTCGCGCTCGGACTGCGGGGCGCCGGTCGGGCGGGCGCGCGGGGAGCGGCCGGGGCGCACGGAGGGCTTCTGCACCAAGTGCGGGCACCCGTACTCGTTCGTGCCCAAGCTGCGGGCCGGGGACGTGGTGCACGGCCAGTACGAGGTGGTGGGCTGCCTCGCGCACGGCGGGCTGGGCTGGATCTACCTCGCCGTCGACAAGGCCGTCTCCGACCGCTGGGTGGTCCTCAAGGGCCTGCTGGACACCGGTGACCAGGACGCGATGGCGGCGGCGATCTCGGAGCGGCGGTTCCTCGCGGAGATCGAGCACGCGAACATCGTGCGGATCTACAACTTCGTCGAGCACCTCGACCAGCGGACGGGTTCGCTGGACGGGTACATCGTCATGGAGTACGTCGGCGGCAAGTCCCTGAAGGAGATCGCCAACGGCCGGCGCACCCCCGAGGGGCGGCGGGACCCGCTGCCGGTGGAGCAGGCCTGCGCGTACGGCATCGAGACGCTGGAGGCGCTCGGTCACCTGCACAGCCGCAACCTCCTCTACTGCGACTTCAAGGTCGACAACGCCATCCAGAGCGAGGACCAGCTCAAGCTGATCGACATGGGCGCGGTGCGCCGGATGGACGACGAGGAGTCCGCCATCTACGGCACGGTCGGCTACCAGGCACCGGAGGTCGCCGACGTCGGCCCGTCGGTGGCGTCCGACCTGTACACGGTCGGACGCACGCTGGCCGTGCTGACGTTCGACTTCCAGGGCTACACGACCGTCTACGCCGACTCGTTGCCGGACCCGGACACCATCGACGTCTTCCGGCGGTACGAGTCGTTCTACCGGCTGCTGGTGCGGGCCACCGACCCCGATCCGGCGCGGCGGTTCGCCTCGGCGCAGGAGATGGCGGAGCAGCTGACGGGCGTGCTGCGCGAGGTGGTCTCGCTGCAGACGGGCCGCTCCCGGCCCGCCGTGTCCACACTGTTCGGGCCCGAAGTCAGGGTGACGGACACGGAGTTGTTCCCGCGGCTCGACGGTGAGGTGTCCCGGCTCGGGGCGCGCGAGGTCGGGGGCAGGCGGCGCGGCGCCGGTGCGGCGGCCGGGCTGACGGGCGGCGCGGGCACCGGCCCCGCGCTGCCGGGCGGTACGAGCGGCGCGGTCGGGGCGCCCGGCGGGACGGGTGCGGCTGCGGGGGCCCCCGGCGGGACGAGCACGGGCGCCAGCGGACCGGCGGGCACGGGCGCCGTCCCGCCCGCGGGGACGGGCGCGAGCGCCTCGCTGCCGGGCGCGGTGAGCACGGCCGGCGCGGGCGGCGGGCCCGGCGCCACCGTCCCCGGCCTGGTCAAGCAGGCCGACGCCCCCACCGCTGCCCTCGCGCTGCCGGTGCCCCGGGTCGACGCCGGGGACCCCAACGCGGGTTTCCTGGCGGGCCTGATGGCGTCCGCGCCGGCCGAGCTGCTGACCGCGCTGGCCGCGGCGCCCGCTCCGTCCACGGAGACGCGGCTGCGGCAGGTCCGGGCCCGGCTGGAGAGCGGCGACGCGCCCGGCGCCCTGGATGGTCTCCGGACGCTGGAGGGCGAACGGCCCGACGACTGGCGGGTGGTCTGGTACCGGGGGCTGACCGCGCTGGTGACCGGCGACCACGAGGGCGCCGCACTGGCCTTCGACGCGATCTACGACGCGTTCCCGGGCGAGATCGCGCCCAAGCTTGCGCTGGGCCTGTGCGCGGAGGTGCTGGGTCAGCTCGACAACGCCGCCGAGTACTACCGCCTGGTGTGGGCCTCCGACCCGAGCCACGTCAGCGCGGCGTTCGGGCTGGCCCGGGTGCAGCTGGCCGGTGGCGACCGGGCCGGTGCGGTACGGACGTTGGAGTCGGTGCCGGAGTCCTCCATCCACTACACCGGCGCGCGCGTGGCGGCCGTACGGGCGCGGCTGCGGCAGCGCACCGCGGCGGCGGGCGACGTGGCGTTCCTGGACGATCTGACCGCCGCCGCGCGGCAGGTCGAGGCGCTGGACGTGTACGGTCTGGACCCGGCGCGGCGCGAACAGCTGTCGGCCGAGGTCCTCGGCTGCGCGCTGGACTGGGTACTCTCCGGAGGTCGGGGTTCCGTCCCTCCCGCCGCCGGGGGACGGACGCTGCTCGGCAGCGGCCTGGACGAACGCGGCCTGCGCTTCGGCCTGGAGCGTTCGTACCGCACGCTGGCCCGGCTGGCGCGGGGCGGCGAGGAGAGGATCGACCTGGTGGAACGTGCCAATCGTTACCGCCCCCGAACGTGGGTGTAGTTGATGTCGCAGATGCCCCAGCAGGCCGCTGTGTCGAAGTGCCCGAGCTGCGAGGAACCCCTCGAGTCGGGTGACCGTTTCTGCGGTGCGTGCGGATACGACCTGTCCGCCGTGCCCGCACGGCCCGACGACAGCCCGACGATCGCCATGAACGGCGCGGTGCCCCCGCCGTCCTCGGCGCCGGACGGCGTGGACTGGCCCGTGGCCCGGGACTCGGACGGCTTCGGCCGGCCCGCCCCCGTGCACGCGGCGGCCGAGGTCCCGGGCACCGACTCGGGCGGCTCCCCGCTGCCGCCGCCACCGGCCGCGCCGCCGATGCCGTCGGCCGCGCCGCCCATGCCGCCGACGGCGCCCGAACCGGCCGCGCCCGGGGCGCGGTTCGACCACCGGGCAGGCCCGGAGGACTACGGGCGAGAGGAGTACGGCCCGGGGAACCACGAGCGGGAGGACTACGGCCGGGAGGACTACGGGCGGGAGGACTACGGGCGGGAGGACTACGGGCGGGGCGACGGGCGAGAGCCCGAGGAGTACCCGCTGCAGGCGCCCGACCCCCGCTCGGCCGCCGCGCCCGCCGAACCCGCGGCACCGGCCGCGGCACCGGCAGCACCCGCCGCACCCGCCGCACCCGCCGCACCCGCCGCACCCGCCGCGAACGAGAAGGTGTGCGTGGCCTGCCGCGCCGGCCGGGTCGACAACGACGGCTACTGCGAGAACTGCGGCCACGCCCAGCCCCGCGAACGCGACCACATGGAGCAGGAGTCCGGCCCCGTCGCCGCGGTGAGCGACCGCGGCCTGCGGCACCACCGCAACGAGGACGCGTTCTCCGTCGGCTGCACCGCGCTGCCCGACGGCGCTCCCGCGAGCGTGGCGATCGTCTGCGACGGCGTCTCCAGCGCCACCCGCCCCGACGACGCGTCACTCGCCGCGTCCCGGGCGGCCGGTGAGTCGCTGCTCGCCGCCCTGCCGCGCGGCACGCATCCGCAACAGGCCATGCACGACGCCATCCTCGCCGCCTCGCACGCCGTCAACGCGCTGGCCGAGGAACCCGAGACGGCCCGCGAGCAGGCCCCGCACCAGAACGCGCCCGCCTGCACCCTGGTCGGCGCCGTGGTGGCCGCGGGCCTGCTGGTCGTCGGCTGGGTCGGCGACAGCCGCGTCTACTGGGTGCCGGTCGACCGGAGCACCCCGCCCGCCCGGCTCACCGAGGACGACTCGTGGGCCGCGCAGATGGTCGCCGCCGGCCTGATGAGCGAGGCCGAGGCCTACGCCGACGAACGCGCCCACGCCATCACCGGGTGGCTCGGCGCCGACGCCTACGAACTGGAGCCGCACACCGCGGCGTTCAAGCCGGACCGGCCCGGTGTGGTCGTGGTCTGCACGGACGGCCTGTGGAACTACGCGGAGTCGGCCGAGGAGATGGCCGACGCCGTGCCCCTGGACGCCGCCGCGCGCCCCCTGCACAGCGCCCGCGTCCTGGTCGGTCACGCCCTGGACGGCGGGGGCCACGACAACGTAACAGTGGCCCTCCTGCCGTTCCCGGTGCCGCCGCAAGGGGCAGGATCGGCCTGAGGCCCCCGCACGGGCAGGCATGCGCGCCGGGCGGTCTCGCGGGCCGCAGGGGGCGGCCCGCGCCATCAGCCGTCACCCCACCGCCGTGGGGACGTAGAGGGGGATGCGATCGGGCATGGCCAATTTCTCGAAGTCGAACGTGCCGCAGTTCTCGGTGGACGTCTACCAGAACGAGTACCTGCCCGAGGGCGGCCGTGAGGTCAACGCCATCGTGACGGTCACCGCGACCGGTGGCGGCACGATCGGGAGCGCGGTCACCGCGCCCCACCTGTACTCGCCGGGCCAGGGCCCGTCCGCGGCAGTGGCGCTCATGGTCGACTGCTCGGGCTCGATGGACTACCCGCCCACCAAGATGCGCAACGCCCGCGACGCGACGGCCGCCGCGATCGACACCCTGCGCGACGGCGTGCACTTCACGGTGATCGGCGGCACGCACGTGGCCAAGGAGGTCTATCCGGGCGACGGGCGGCTCGCGGTCGCCGACGCCACCACCCGGGAGCAGGCCAAGCAGGCGCTGCGCAGGCTGAGCGCGGGCGGCGGCACCGCCATCGGCACCTGGCTGCGGCTGGCCGACCGGCTGCTGGCCACCGCGGACGTCGCCATCCGCCACGGCATCCTGCTCACCGACGGCCGCAACGAACACGAGTCACCCGAGGACCTGAAGGCCGCGCTCGACGCCTGCGCCGGGCGCTTCACCTGTGACGCGCGGGGCGTGGGCACCGACTGGGAAGTGAAAGAAGTCACAGGGATCGCCTCCGCCCTGCTCGGCACCGCCGACATCGTCGCCGACCCGGCCTCTCTCACCGCCGACTTCACGCAGATGATGGAGACGGCGATGGGCAAGGAGGTCGCGGACGTCGCCCTGCGCCTGTGGACCCCCGTGGGCACCACTGTGAAGTTCGTCAAGCAGGTCGCCCCCACGGTCGAGGAGCTGACCGGCCGCCGCGCCGAGGCGGGCCCGCGCGCCGGGGACTACCCCACCGGTTCCTGGGGCGACGAGTCCCGCGACTACCACGTGTGCGTGGAGGTACCGGCCGCGGACCTCGGCCAGGAGATGCTGGCGGCCCGCGTCTCCCTGGTCATTCCGGAGCCCGGCGGCACGGTCCAGAGCCTCGGCGCCCAGGGTCTGGTGCGCGCCGTGTGGACCGACGACATGGCAGCCTCCACGTCGATCAACCCCCAGGTCGCCCACTACACCGGGCAGGCCGAACTGGCGCAAGTCATCCAACAGGGGCTCGATCTCCGCAAAGCGGGAGACATCGACGGAGCAACGGCCAAACTAGGCCGGGCCGTTCAGCTCGCGGGAGCCTCCGGAAACGCGGATACGGCGAAACTGCTTGCGAAGGTGGTGGACGTGGTCGACGCGGTGGCAGGTACTGTGCGACTCAAAGCGAAGGTCGAGGAGGCCGACGAGATGACTCTCGAGACTCGGTCGACGAAGACTGTTCGTGTAAAGAAGTGACGCAGGACAACACGGTCCATCAAGCCCGCAAGAGGGGGAAGCACCGACATGCCGACCTGCCCGAACGGACACCAGTCGGGTTCCGACGACTGGTGCGAGGTCTGCGGTCACCGCATGGCCGGTGCCGTGCCGCCCCCTCCCCCGCCTCCGCCCCCGGGCGGCGGCTACGGCTTCCCGCCGCCGGCCGGCCCCGGTGGCCCGGGCGGCGGTCCCGGTGGGCCCGGTGGTCCGGCGGGCGGTCCCGGTGGCCCCGGTGCCGAGCCGCAGCTGTGCCCGCAGTGCCGCACGCCGCGTGAGGGCGGGGCGCCGTTCTGCGAGGAGTGCCGGTGGAACTTCCTCACCAACACCGCCACCTCGTACACCCCGGCCGCCCCGCGCCCGCAGGCGTCCGGTGGCCCGGGGCCGCGCTTCCCGCAGCCGCCGTCGGGCCCGTCGTACGGCGGCGGTGACTCGTACGACTACCAGGGCTCCCGCCCGTCCCAGATGAACCGGCCGGCGGAGCCGATCCCGCCGGGCCCGCCCTTCGGCGGCGACCCGTCGGGGCAGGGTGGACCGGGCGGCGGTCCTGGCGGCCCGGGTGGTCCCGGTGGTCGCCCTGGCGGGTCCGGTGACTCGGGCGGTCCCGGTGGCCCGTTCGGACCTGGCGGTGCCAATGGGCCCGGCGGTCCCGGCGGGCCTGGTGGCCCTGGCGGCCCTGGCGGCCCTGGCGGCCCTGGCGGCCCCTTCGGATCCGGTGGTCCCAATGGGCCCGGCGGACCCAACGGACCCGGCGGTTCGGGCGGCCCAGGTGGCCCCTTCGGATCGGGTGGCCCCAATGGCCCCGGCGGCCCCGGCGGCCCCTTCAACCCCGGCGGACCTGGTGGTCCCGAAGGACCGGGCCGCCCCGGCGGTCCGGGAGCCGGCAACCCCTCCGACCCCTTCGGCCCGGGTGGCCCCGGCGCCTCGTCCCGACCCGGTGGGCCTGGTGGGCCTGGTGGGCCTGGTGGCCCCAACGGTCCTTCCGGCCCGCCCGCACCTCCCTCGTTCGGCGCCGACCCGTCGCGGCCGGTTCCGCCGCCGCCCGGTCCCGGTGCCCCGGGGGGTGCTCCGCAGGGTTACCAGCAGTCCGGTCCGCCGGCCCCGCCCGCCTTCCCGCAGGAGACCAACCGCCCGCAGCAGGGCGGCCCCTCCTTCGGCGGCGGAGACGACGACTGGGTGCTCCCCCCTCCGTCGTCCGCCGGACAGGGCGGACCCGGTGGCCCCGGTGGCCCCGGTGGTCCGGGTGGGCCGAACGGCCCGGGTCCGGCCCAGGGCAGCGGTTACGGCTACCCGCAGCCCGGCACCACCCAGGCCCCGCCTCCCCCGCCCGGCGGTGGCGGCGGCTACGGGTTCCCGCACCAGCCGCAGCAGCCGCAGCGGCCCCAGGGACCGGCGACGTGGACGGCGACCATCGGCCCGGACCGCGAGTACTTCATGGCGATGATGCAGCGCTCCGGCCCCGAGGCCGCGGGCCTGAACCTGCCCGCGTACTCGCCCGAGCAGCAGCGCACGCTCAGCGGCAACCAGATCACCATCGGACGCCGTCGGCACTCCACCGGCGACACCCCGGACATCGATCTGGCCGTGCCGCCGGAGGACCCGGGCGTCTCGCACCAGCACGCGGTGCTCGTGCAGCAGCCGGACGGGAACTGGGCGGTCGTCGACCAGAACTCGACGAACGGCACGACGGTCAACGGCGGCGAGGAGCCCATCCAGCCCTTCGTGCCGGTGCCGCTCCAGGACGGCGACCGGGTGCACGTCGGCGCCTGGACGACGATCACCATCCGCCGCGGCTAGCCGCCGGATCACCTGACCCGGTGCGGCCGGGTCAGGTGAACGGCCAGGCGTACGGGCCCTCCGGGTCGTCCAGCCACGCCCAGGCCCGTTCGCCGCTGACGGTGATGCCGTAGCGCTCGCGGCGCGGGGCGTCCTCGCGGGCCCACAGGGCGTACGCCTCCTGCGGGTCGAGGCTGCCCCGGCTCAGCGCCAGCAGGAAGCGGAAGAGGTCGTCCTCCCGGGCCCGGCGCGGCACCCCGCCCAGGCCCGGCGTCTCCGGCTCGGCCCGGTCCGAGCCCCCGCGCAACGGCACGAAGTACGCGGGCGTGTGCAGGAAGCGCCCCTCGGCGTGCCCGGCGTCGCGGACGGTCAGGACGACCAGGCCGGTGGCGAGCGGCGTCAGGATGCGGCCACCGGGCCGGCACTGGGCGAGCCAGGCGCGCGGGACGGAGGACAGCGCGCAGGTGGCGAGGACGCGGTCGTAGGGGGCTCGTTCGGGCACCCCGCGGGCGCCGTCACCGGTGACGACGGCCGGGTGGTATCCGGCGGCGGCCAGGTGCCGGCGGGCCGACTCCGTGATCTCGGGGTCCAGGTCGACGGTGGTGACCAGGGCGTCGTCGCCGAGCCGGTGGGCGAGCAGGGCGGCGTTGTAGCCGGTGCCGGCGCCGATCTCCAGGACCCGGTCGCCGTCCCTCACGCCCAGCTCCACCAGCATGATCGCCATCAGCGACGGCTGACTGCTGGAGGAGAGCAGCTCGCCGTCGCGCAGCCGGGTGGCCAGCGGGGCGTCGGCGTACGCGCCGCGCACCCAGCGCTCGCGGGCGCCGGGGTCGGGGTGCTCGCCCCAGCGGCGTTCGTAGCCGCCCCGGACGCCGACGTAGTAGTACGGCACGAACAGGTGGCGCGGCACGGTCGCGAAGGCGTCCCGCCACACCGGGTCGGCCGCCCAGGCGCCGCTCAGCTCGATCTCCCGCACCAGCTCCGCCCGCGCGGAGGCGGCGAGGCCGTCCAGATCCGGGTGCCCGCCCATGCCTCCACAGTAGGGCCCCGGCGGGTCCTGATCCTCAAGTCCTAGGTCCACGCGTCTGAGACCATGGACGACGTGAATGAGATTCGGCGCGGCACGCTTCAGGAGCAGACCTTCTACGAGCAGGTCGGCGGGGAGGAGACCTTCCGCCGGCTCGTCCACCGTTTCTACCAAGGGGTCGCCGAGGATCCGATCCTGCGGCCGATGTACCCGGAGGAGGACCTGGGTCCGGCCGAGGAGCGCTTCGCGCTCTTCCTCATGCAGTACTGGGGCGGTCCGACGACGTACAGCGACAACCGCGGCCACCCGCGGCTGCGGATGCGCCACGCCCCGTTCGCCGTCGACCGTGCGGCGCACGACGCCTGGCTGAAGCACATGCGGGTGGCCCTGGACGAGCTGGGTCTGTCCGAGGAACACGAGCAGACCCTGTGGAAGTACCTGACGTACGCGGCGGCCTCCATGATCAACACGCAGGGCTGAGCGAGCCCGCCGGGGGCTGATGCGCGGATTCCGGTCTCTCGGCGCCGGAATCCGGTCACGATCCGGTCAAGTCCGCCTTTCGAACGGTTACCAGCGGCGCGTCCCCTCTGCGATCCTCGCCCGAAGGTCTGACAACGGGTGTCGGGGGATCGGTGGCGGGGTTCGGGGGGCTTGCGGGGTTCGTGCTGCTGCGCGCGCGGGCGCACCGTCTGCTGCTCGCGGCGGCCCTGCTCACCGTCCTGATGACCACGACGGTGCTGGCCACGCTCACCGCGTTCTCCGGTGCCGTCGGCGACGCCGCCCTGCGGCACGCCCTGACGGACCCGCGCAACGCCGCCGACGCCGCGCTGGTCGTGAAGGCGGACGTGCCGGGCGCGCAGCGCTCCGACGCCGACGCGGCGGTGCGGGAGGGGGCCGCCAGAACCTTCGCCGGCCTGCCGCACACCGTACGGACCCTGGTCCGCTCCGGCCCGTACGCGCTGCCGCCCTCCCCGGGGTCCCGGACCGAGGGCAACCCCGACCTGACGTACTTCGCGGCGCTCGACCCGACGCAGGTCCGGATCGACCGGGGCCGGATGCCCCGGGGCCCGGCCGGCGGGACCGTCGAGACGGCGCTGCCGCTGACCGCCGCCGAGCGGCTGGGCGTGCGGCCCGGCGACCGGCTCACGCTCACCGACCGCCTCGACGGTCCCGCGGTCCGGGTGGTGGTCACCGGCCTGTACCGGCCGGTCGACGGCGGGGCACCGTACTGGCGGCTGGACGACCTGGACGGGCGCGGCGTCGAGCAGGGCGGTTTCACGACGTACGGGCCACTGCTCGCCCCGTCCGGCGTGCTGAGCGGCGGCACGGTCAGCGCGGGCCCGTCGGGGTGGCTGGCGATGGCGGACTACTCGTCGCTGACGGCCGGCCGGACGGACGCCCTGCGTCGGGCGGCGCTCGAGGGCACGACGTGGCTGCGCGGCAGACCGGTGCTCAGCGGCACGACCGAGGCGGGGACCGGGCTGCCGGGGATCCTGGACCGTCTCGACCGCTCGCTGGTGGTCGCCCGGTCCACCGTCCTGGTCATCGCCCTCCAGCTCGCCCTCCTCGCGGGCGGCGCGCTGCTGCTGGTGGCGCGGCTGCTGAGCGTCGAACGCGCGGGAGAGCTACGGCTGTTGCGGGCGCGCGGCGCCTCCCGGGCCCGACTCGTGGGGGTCTCCGCGCTGGAGGCGCTGCTGCTGGTGGTGCCCGCGCTGGTCTGTGCGCCGCTGCTCGCCGGGCCGTTGACGCGGCTGCTGGCCGGGCAGGGGCCGTTGGCCCGGATCGGGCTGCGGTGGGAGTCCTCGGCCGGTGGCAGCGGCGCGGTGTGGCTGGTGGCCGTCCTCGCGGCGCTCGGGTGCACCCTGGCCGTGACGCTGCCGGCGCTGACCTCCGCGGCGGGCCCCGGCGGCCGGGCGAGGACGCTGCCCGCTCCGCTGCGCGCGGGCGCGGACGTGGCGCTGCTGGTGCTGGCCGGGGTCGCCTACTGGCAACTGGACCGGCAGACCTCCGGCTGGGACGCGAGCACCGGTTCCGCGGCCGGTGGCGCGAGCGTGACCGGGGTCCCCGACGGCACCGGCGGTGACCCCGGCACGCTGGGCGTCGATCCCCTACTCGTCGTGACGCCCGCGCTGGCCCTGCTGGCCGGGACGGTCCTGGCGTTGCGACTGCTGCCACTGGTCGCGCGGCTCGCCGAGCGCCGGGCGGCGAGCGGGCGCGGGCTTGCGACGGCGTTGGCGGGCTGGCAGCTCAGCCGCCGTCCGATGCGCGGGGCGGGCCCGGTGCTGCTGCTGGTGCTCGCCGTCGCGCTCGGCACGATGGCCATCGGGCAGAGCGCCTCCTGGTCCCGTTCCCAGGACGACCAGGCCGACTTCCGTACCGGCGCGCCGGTACGGGTGACCGCCCCCGCCGAGTCGGTCCCCGGCCGCACCGACCGGTACGCGGCCGTCCCCGGCGTGGCGGAGGTGGCTCCGGCGGCCCGCACCACGATGTCGCTGTCCGGCGACCGGACGGCCACCGTGCTGGCGCTGGACACCTCGCGCGTGGCGGACACGATGCTGATGCGCTCCGACCTGGCCGGCGAGCCGCTGCCGGACCTGCTGTCGGGCCTGGCGCCCGGCCGTCCGTCCGCCGGCGCGCGGGTCCCCGCGGGGACGGCGGCGCTGTCGCTGACCGCGACCCTGGCGGGCTGGGACGTCGGCACACCCCTCGGCGGCCCCGGCGACGCCGGGCCGGGCTCCGGCCGGTCCCCGGCCGGCATGGCGGCGGAGGTGACGGTGACCGTCGAAGACCGCTGGGGGACCCCGTACCGGCTGCGGGCCGGGCGCCTGGCCGCAGACGGCCGGGAACACACCCTCACCATGGACGTGTCGTCCGGCCCGCTGACCCTGACCGGTGTGGAGCTGGTCATGACCCGGCCGACGGGTGACGGGGAGCAGCACCGGCTGACCGTACGCGAAGTGACCGCCACGTCCGCCGACGGCACCGCACGGCGGGTCCGGCTGCCCGGCGACTGGACGGGGCAGTCGGAGGTCACCGGGCCGTCGCTCGGACCCGCCGAGGGGGCCGCCTCGGCCCCACCGCGGGTGCTGCGGGCGCAGCCGTTCACGGTCGAGTACGCCACGGGCCACTCCGAGAACGACCCGACCCGGCCCTCCTCGGTCCTGACCCTTCGGCTGAGGGTCTCCGGGCCGCGGCCGCCCGAGGTGACCGCCGTCGCCACCGACCGTTTCCTGGAGTCGACGGGCGCCCGCACCGGGCAGCGCGTCGACGTGACCCTCGGCGGCGAACGCGTCCAGGTGCGGATCGCGCGTTCGGTACGGGAGCTGCCGACCACCGCCCCGGAGACCGACCCGGAGCGGTTCGGCGGGGCCCTGCTGGTCGACCTGCGGGCGGTGAACCAGGAGCTTCAGAGCGCGCACGGCACCGGGCTCGCGCCCACCGAGTGGTGGCTGCGGACCGCGCCGGAGGAGGCGGACGGGGCCGTCGCGGCGCTGCGGGCCTTCCCGGACACGGCGCCGTCCCAGGTCCTGGTGCGCGACGAGGTCGCCGAGCGGCTGCGCGACGACCCGTTCGGCGCGGGTCCCGGGGCCGCGTGGGCGGCGGCGGCCGGGGTCGCGGCGGCGCTGGCCGCGGTCGGGTTCGCGGTGAGCGCCGCGGGGTCGCTGCGCGAGCGGGGCACCGAGTTCGCGGTGCTGCGGGCCCTGGGCGCCTCGCGCCCGAGGCTGGCCCGCACGGTCGCCGCCGAGCAGGGCGTACTGGTCGGCCTGGCGCTGGTGACGGGTGCCGCCCTGGGCGCGGTCCTGACCCGGGCGGTGATCCCGCTGACCGTGCTGACCCCGCAGGCCGCCCGGCCGGTCCCCGGCGTGCACGTGACGCTGCCGTACGACCGGGTCGCGGTGCTGCTGGCCGCGACGGTGCTGGTCCCGCTGCTGGTCACCGCGGCGTTGGCACTGCGCCGGGCCGATCCGACGGTGACGCTCAAGGAGCACGGAGGTGGCGGAAGGTGACCCCGGTGACCGCCCCCTGGGTACGCACCCGGCTGCGCGCCGCCCCCGGTGCCGCGGGTGCGCTGGCGCTGCTGGTGGCGCTGACGGCGTGTCTGGCCGCCGCTCTCCCCCGGGCGCTGGACCGGTACGCGGACACCGGTCTGAGCCGGGCCGTCGAGCAGGTCCACGCCGGGCAGAGCAGCGTCCAGGTGACCGCCGACCCCGGCCTGGGCCTGGAACCGGCGGACCAGGAGGACGCGTTGCGTCCCGAGAGCGTCGCCGGCTCCTACGAGTCGATCGTGGACACCGTGGAAAGCCCGCTGGCCGTCGACGGCTCCCGGTCGGCGTACGGGGTGCGCACCACGACCGACCTGACCGCCGCGGACGAGTGGCTGCCCCGGCCCGACGGACTGCCCGCGCGGATGGTCCTCGCCACCCCGAACGACCTCGCCGGCCACGCCCGGCTGCGGTCCGGCCGGCTGCCCCGGATGACCGGCGGGCCGGTGACCGCCTCGACCGACCGGGTGGAGGCGGCGGTGACCGAGGAGACGGCCCGCACGCTGCGCATCGAGGCGGGTTCGGTCATCCATGTGCGCGCGAGCGCCGAACTCACCGTCCACGTCACCGGAATCGTCGCGCCCCGCGATCCCGACGGGCCGCACTGGTCCGTCTGGTCCGTGCTGCGCGCCCCGTCCCTGGTGCGGACGCCCGGCGGCGACCCGAACGCCCCGAGGTTCTGGCGCGGCGGCCTGCTGCTCCCGCCCGAGGCGGCGCCGGCGCTGCTGGGCACGGACGGCGACCCCGTCCGCTACTGGCACCTGGCGCCCGACACGGACGCGCTGCACGGCCGGGACCTCGACCGGCTCGGCGCCTCGGTGGCCTCGCTGGAGTCCGGGCCGGGCACGGAGCAGCTGCGCTCGATGCTCAGCCCGTTCACCGAGGTCGAGACCGGCCTCGACTCGGTGTTCACCACGTACGACCGGCTCCGCGGCGACATCGGTCCGCTGGTCGCCGTCGCCGCGGCGGGCGCCGGCACGGTCGCCGCCGTGGTCCTGCTGATGACGGGCGGCCTGGCCGCCGGTCGGCGGCGCGCCGAACTGGCGCTGCTGCGGGCCCGCGGCGTGTCCCTGAAGGGCATGACGGGACGGCTGCTGGCGGAGACGGCGGTCGTGGCGCTGCCCGCGGGCGCCCTCGGTCTCGCCGTGGCCGTGCTCGCGCTGCCCGGCGCCCGGCTGCTGCCCGCGCTCTGGGCCGCGGGCGCGGTCACCGCGGTGGCCTGTCTCGCGCTGCCGCTGCGGGCCGCCGCCGCGCACCGTGCCGTACGGGTGCACGGCGGCCGGCGGGACGTGGCGTCGGCCCGGGCGTCCCGGCGCCGTACGGTCGCCGAGCTCACGGCCGTGGCGCTGGCGCTCGGCGCGGTCGAGCTGCTGCGCCGGCGCGGTGCGACGGGCACTTCCGGGGAGCTGGTGTCCTTGGCGCCGGTGCTGGTGGGGGTGATCGCCGCGCTGGTGCTGGTCCGCCTCCATCCGCCGGTGCTGCGCCGCCTGACCCGCCCGGCCGGACGGCTGCGCGGCGCGGTGGGGTACCTGGCGCTGGCCCGTGCGGGCCGTACGTCCGTCTCCGCCGCGCTGCCGCTGCTCGCGCTGCTGACCGCGTTCACCACCGCCGCGTTCGGCGGCTCGGTCCTGGCCGGTGTGTCGGACGCCCGGGACCGGGCCGCGCTGCTCGCCGTCGGCGCCGACGCCCGCGTCGAGGCGACGGCCGGACCGCTGCCGTCCGGCCTGTCCGACCGCCTCGGGGACGTGCCCGGCGTGCGGGGGCTCACCGAGGTGAGCATCGCCTACCAGGCCAAGGCCGCGGACGGCCGCCAGTCGCTGCCGGTCGCGGGCGTGGATCCGGACGCTTACGCGGCGCTGGCGGCGCGGACGGGCCTCGGTGGGTTCGCGCCGGACGAGCTGACGCGGCGGGACGGCTCCGAGGACCCGCTCCCTGCGCTGGCCTCCCCGATGGTCGCCGAACGGTTCGGCACCGCGCCCTTCCCGGTCCGGATGGAGGACGGCACGTCCGTCACCCTCCGGATCACCGTGGTCCGCGACCGCACACCGGCCGTCTTCCGCGACGACTTCCTGGTGGTGGACCGGGCCGGCCTCTCCGCGCAGGCGGCCCGGCCGACCGCGCTGCTGCTGTCCGGCGACGGCCCGGACGCGGGCGCGCTGCGGCGGGCGGCGGGCGAGGACGCGTCCGTGCACCTGCGGTCCGAGGAGCGGGCCGGGTACGTCGACTCACCCCTGCAGTCCGGCGCGGAGCACGTCTACACGGCCGCCGTCGCGGCGGGCGCCGGTTACGCCGCCCTGGCGCTGCTGCTGTCCCTCGCCGGCGCGGCCCCCGAACGCACCGCCCTCCTCGCGCGCCTGCGCACCATGGGCCTCACCCCGGCCCAGGGCCGCCGCCTGCTCGTGCTGGAGTCCCTGCCCCAGGCCGTGCCGGCCGTCGCGGGCGGCATCCTGACCGGTTGGGCGGCGATCCGGCTGCTCTCCCCCGGCATCGACCTGACCACGATCGCCCTGGCGGCGTCCTCGCCCTCGGCGGGCCGGGCCGAACTGCGCACGGACCCGTGGTCATTGGCCGTTCCGGCGTTCGCGGTGCTGGTGCTGACGGTGGGGGTGGCGGCGGGGCAGGCGTGGTGGTCGGGCCGGCGCGGCGCGGTCGCGGAGCTGCGGGCGGGGGACGGGCGGTGAGGGCGGGATGCCGACCTGGCGGAGCCAGGGTGCCGACCGGCGGAGCCAGGGTGCCGACCGGCGAAACCGACAAGCCGCCGCCCGGCGAAACCGACAGGACGCCGCCCGGCGAAGCCGACAGGACGCCGCCGGCGAAGACAACGGGCTGCCGACGGGCGCAGACGACGGAACGCCGGAAGACAGCGCCGCAGAGGAGACGAGGACCGCGATGACGACCGACCCCACCCTCGCCGAACTGGCCGACCGCGCCACCGCCTCCCGTGACCGTCCCGCCTACGGCCATGACGCCCTGATCACCTGCGACCGCGTGGTTCGCATCTTCAGCACGGACGGCGTGGAGGTGCAGGCCCTCCAGGGCCTCGACCTGCTGGTCCGCGAGGGCGAACTGATGGCCCTGGTCGGCGCCTCGGGCAGCGGCAAGTCGACGTTGATGAACATCCTGGCGGGCCTGGACACGCCCACCGCCGGCGCCGCCCGGGTCGCGGGCCGGGATTTGCTGGCGATGACGGCGAAGGACCGGCTGGCCTACCGCCGTACGGTGGTCGGCTTCGTCTGGCAGCAGACGTCGGGCAACCTGATGCCCTACCTGACGGCAGCGCAGAACGTGGCCCTGCCGATGCAGCTGGCCGGCACCCGCACACGCCGCGCGGCACGCGCCGAGCGGGCGCTGGAACTCCTGGACCTGATGGGGATCGCCGACTGCCGCGACCGCCGTCCGCACCAGATGTCCGGTGGGCAGCAGCAGCGGGTCGCCATCGCCGTGGCCCTGGCCAACGACCCCGCGGTGCTGCTCGCCGACGAGCCCACGGGCGAGCTGGACTCGCACACCGCGGAGCAGATCTTCGCCGCCTTCCGCACCGCGAACGAACGCCTCGGCACCACCGTCGTCATCGTCACCCACGACCAGGCGGTGGCCGGCGAGGTCAGCCGCACGGTCGCCATCCGCGACGGCCGCACCTCCACGGAGGTCCTGCGCCGCAGCGAGGTGGACGCCGCGACCGGCCACGAGAGGGTGGTGGCCCGCGAGTACGCCATGCTCGACCGCGCGGGCCGGCTCCAGCTGCCCGCCGAGTACACGCGGGCCCTGGACATGCGCGACCGCGTGGCCCTGGAACTGGAACCCGACCACATCGCCGTGCGGCCGGACGACAGCGACGGAGCCTGAGCGCCCCGCACCGCCCCCTCGGTCCGTCAGCGCACGCTGATGCCCAGCGCCCCGGTCCCCGCCCTGCGCAGGGCGACGGAGCCGTAGGGCGTGCGCAGCCGCAGCCACGCGCCCGAGGAGAAGAGCTTCGGCGCGTCCTCGCCGGACACGGACGCCCCGGGAGGCCGCAGGAACCCCAGTGACTGGGCCGCGTGCACGGCCCGCACCGGCAGACCGGTGTCCCCGACCGTCCGGGACCATATCTCCCGCCCGATCCGGTCCAGCTCGGTCCGTGTACGGTCCTCTGCCGTCAGCTCGCCCGTGCGCGCGCGGAACTCCGCCACCGCGGCGGCGACCAGCGCGCGCAGTGCGTCCGGGGCGGGCAGCCCCGGCTCGGGCCGCCAGCCGCCGCGCGGGGGCAGCACCCCGGCCCACGGGGGCCCGGTCACCGCGCCGGGGACACCGGCGGTGGCCGCCTGCTCGTCCACCGTCTCCAGCAGTTCACCGGCGGACACGGTCACGTCCAGCGTGACGTCGAGCCCGTTCTCGTACGGCTTGGCCAGCCGCACCGCGCGCACGGCCAGCACCTCGAAGGAGGGGGGCCGCCCGAAGACGGCGAGCGCCGTACCGGCCGCCTGGAGGCGGACCGCCGCCGACCGGTCGTAGTGGAGCAGCCGGGAGAGGAAGGCCGCGAGGTCCGCGGCCTCCCCCTCGTCGGCGAGGTGGAGGACCGTCATGCGGCGACGGCCCCCTCCTCGGCGTCCGTGTACTCCTCCAGGAACTCCCGTTCCTCGGCGGTGAGCCGCCGGGGCCGCTGCGCCTCGAAGTCGAACGGCACGATCACCGTGGAGGCGCGGACGTAGATCACGTCCCCGTCCTTGACCTCGTAGGTGAGCGTGAAGGAAGCCGCCCTTATCTCCGTGACCCACAGCTCGATGTCGACCGGGTGGTGCCGGTGGACGAGCTGCCGCTTGTAGTCGATCTCGTGGCGCGCCACCACCGACCCCTGCTTGAAGTCCTTCTCCGGGCGGAACAGGAAGTCGATACGGGCCTCCTCCAGGTAGCGGAGGAAGACCACGTTGTTGACGTGGCCGTACGCGTCCATGTCCGCCCAGCGCAGCGGGCAGCGGTAGATGTGCCGCAAGATCGATCAGCCCCGGGTCAGCTTCTTGTAGGTGGCGCGGTGCGGACGCGCGGCGTCCGGCCCCAGCCGCTCGATCTTGTTCTTCTCGTACGACTCGAAGTTGCCCTCGAACCAGAACCACTTGGACTCGCCCTCGTAGGCGAGGATGTGGGTGGCGACCCGGTCCAGGAACCACCGGTCGTGGGAGACGACCACGGCGCACCCGGGGAACTCGAGCAGGGCGTTCTCGAGGCTGGAGAGCGTCTCGACGTCGAGGTCGTTGGTCGGCTCGTCGAGGAGCAGCAGGTTGCCGCCCTGCTTGAGGGTGAGCGCGAGGTTGAGGCGGTTGCGCTCACCGCCGGAGAGCACGCCGGCCGGCTTCTGCTGGTCCGGCCCCTTGAACCCGAAGGCGGAGACGTAGGCCCGCGAGGGCATCTCCACCTGGCCCACGTTGATGTAGTCCAGCTCGTCGGAGACGACCGCCCACAGGGTCTTCTTCGGGTCGATGTTCTCGCGGCTCTGGTCGACGTAGGAGATCTTGACCGTGTCGCCGACCTTGATGGAACCGGAGTCCGGCTCCTCGAGGCCCTGGATCATCTTGAACAGCGTGGTCTTGCCCGCGCCGTTCGGCCCGATGACACCGACGATGCCGTTGCGCGGCAGCGTGAAGCTGAGGTCGTCGATCAGCACCTTCTCCCCGAAGGCCTTGCTGAGGTTGTTGACCTCCACGACGACGTTGCCCAGCCGCGGGCCCGGCGGGATCTGGATCTCCTCGAAGTCCAGCTTCCGCATCTTGTCGGCCTCGGCCGCCATCTCCTCGTACCGCGCCAGACGCGCCTTGGACTTGGCCTGCCGCCCCTTGGCGTTCGACCGCACCCAGTCCAGCTCGTCCTTGAGGCGCTTCTGCCGCTTGGCGTCCTTCGCACCCTCGACCTTGAGGCGGGTGGCCTTGGTCTCCAGGTACTTGGAGTAGTTGCCCTCGTAGCCGTGCAGGCGGCCGCGGTCGACCTCGCAGATCCAGCCGGCCACGTTGTCCAGGAAGTACCGGTCGTGGGTCACGGCCACGACGGTGCCCTCGTACTTGGCGAGGTGCTGCTCCAGCCAGTTCACCGACTCGGCGTCGAGGTGGTTGGTGGGCTCGTCGAGGAGCAGCAGGTCGGGGGCCTCCAGCAGCAGCTTGCACAGCGCCACACGCCGCTTCTCACCACCGGAGAGGTTCACGACCGGCCAGTCGCCGGGCGGGCAGCCCAGCGCGTCCATGGCCTGCTCGAGCTGGGCGTCGAGGTCCCAGGCGTTGGCGTGGTCGAGCTCCTCCTGGAGCTTGCCCATCTCCTCGAGCAGCGCGTCCGAGTAGTCGGTCGCCATCTGCTCGGCGATCTCGTTGAACCGGTCGAGCTTGCCCTTGACCTCGGCGACACCCTCCTGGACGTTCTCCAGGACGGTCTTCTCCTCGTTGAGCGGGGGCTCCTGCAGCAGGATGCCGACCGTGTAGCCCGGCGACAGGAACGCGTCGCCGTTCGACGGCTGCTCCAGCCCCGCCATGATCTTCAGAACGGTGGACTTACCGGCACCGTTCGGACCGACCACACCGATCTTCGCACCGGGAAGGAAGTTCAGCGTGACGTCGTCAAGGATGACCTTGTCGCCGTGCGCCTTGCGCGCCTTGCGCATGGTGTAAATGAACTCAGCCAAGAGAAACCGTCCGGCAGCTTGATCAGGCAGTGGGCAGATACACCCCATCTTGCCGCACCGCCACCCCTGGGAGGAAACGCGTTCCCTGCGGGGGCTCTGACCTGGGGTTTCCTGGATGCCACCGGAGCCCCACCTGTCACTGTCGGTCGCCGTCGATCGGCCTCGGGCACCTTCGCACGGGCCCAAGGACGGCCCGACCGGTCAAGGACTCGGCTTCATGGCGTGCCCCAGGGCGATGAGGCCCAGGCCGATGACAGCGACGGTCGGGTGGGAGAAGCCGCCGGCTGCCACCGACAACGCGCCGGCTCCCCACACTCTCGGCTGCCCCACATGGCGTTGCAGCCATCGACCCGGCATGCGTCCCAGCAGCAAGCCGTGGACTCCCAGCACTGCGCAGGCAAGCCACAGAGTGATCAGTGGGGCTGCAACAGCCAGCATCATGGTCGCGAACGCCGTCCCCACGGCTCACCCCCTCCTACGGAGCACTGGCGCGGGCACCCCTCTCGCCCTGGTGCCTGCGCCTCCCCCGCCTTCACTCCCTCGCCGGTGCCGAAGCACCCGCGGTCACTGCTCGTTCCTCCGGCGGAGGACCAGCAGTACCGCGCCGCCGATCACGACGAGGCCGATGGCCGTGCCGCCGATCAGGGGGGTGACGCCGGAGCTGCCGGTCTCGGCGAGGTTGGGGTTCGGGCTGGGGGGCTCGACCGGGGTGGAGGGGGCCGGTTCGGTGAGGGCGTGGGTGGTGTCGCCGAGGGCCGCGGTCCGGGTGCGGCAGTCGAGGACGCCGGAGAAGCGCTGCTCGAACCCGGCCGGGCCGCGGACGGTGAAGTCGTAGGGCCGGTCCTCCGGCAGCGGGACCGTCACCGTCCGGGACTCGCCCGCCGCGATGGTGTACTCGGTGTCCAGCAGCTCGAAGGTGAAGTCCTCGTCGCCCTTGTTGGACGCGGTGATGTCCAGGGTGCCCTCGGCGCAGTTCTTCCGCGCGGACAGGGCGGGTATCGCGCCCTGGTCGGCCCAGGTGGCGATCGCCGTCGCCGTGACCGTCGACTCGCTGGAACCGGCCAGGATCTGGGTCTGGCTGCGGCTCTCGGAGGCGAAGGCGCGGCCGACCGGAACGGTGGTCGAGGCCTGGACGGTCAGTCCGGTGGTGCCGGGGTCCGCTTCCTCCGGCACGTCGAAGAAGATCTGCGTGCCGTCGGTGACGGAGGTGACGGGGGCGCCGTTCCGGTCGACGATCCGCACGCCGCCCGCGGTGGCGTCGACCGGCGGGGTCACCGTCGCACCGTCGGCGTTGGTGCGCACCGTCACCGGGCCGATCCGCTCACCGGGGCGGCCCGAGACCGCGGGCGGGTCCAGGGAGAGCGACGCGGTCGGCTCCGCGAGGTCGCGGGCGTTCATCTCCAGGTAGTCGGCGAGCCGCTCGGCCTCGGGGTCGGTGGCCTCGACGTCCGTGTCGTCCGAGTAGCGCCAGATGGCCACCTGCGTGCCGGCCGCCGCGTCCTGCTCGGTGAGGGCGCCGCGGACGCCTGCCTTCTTCGCGAGCGCGGCGAGGTCGTTGACCTGGGGGTAGGAGTTCTGCAGGATCCAGCGGACGCGGCCGGCGTCCTTGTTGGTGCCCAGCGATGTGCCGCTCCAGGCCGTCTCGCGGTACTTGGCGTCCTTCTGCGTGGGGTTCTGGATGTCGACGCAGTACGTCTGCAGCATGCCGCCGCCGTCGACGGACATCTCGAACAGGCCGGCCGGCACCTCCTGGTCGCCGGTGGCGCCGTGGATGACGGCGGTGCCGTGCGTCTTGAGGCCGCCTATGGTGGCCGTCGCCCCGCCCTGCCCCTGTGCCGCCCCGTCCTGTGCCGCGGCCGCCGGACCGGCGCCGGTCACCACACCTGCGGCGGCGAGCGCGCACACCAACGCCGTGACGGCGAGTCGCGCCGCTCCTCGGCCTGGCAGGGACAGCACAGCGAGCGATGAAAACACCAAATTCCCCTTCGAGCAGGACCCGTTGGCGTGGGGGGGCACGGTCCCACCAGCAGAATCAGCAGCCCCTCGGGGCTCGTTCGGCATCCTAAGGACATGACGCACCGTGTCCGCCGGTGATGTTCGTCCATGCGATGATCCGAATCGGAATCGTTATCGCCGACAGGGCCTTGAGCAGGGCTTATCGACAAATCAACCCGCGCGCATCCGAGGCGTATTCGCCGATAAGCCGCGCTTCGGTCAGTCGCGGCGGGATGCCTGCGTCACGCCACGGCCGCGGGTTCCGGCCGCTGTGCGGTGGCCGGAGCGGCCGGTTCCGGGGCCGGTGTCTCCCAGTTGGGCTCCGGCTGCGGTGGGGAGGCGGCCGCCTCGGCCCTGCCCGCGCGCCGGAACGCCGCCGTACCGCGTGCCAGATCGTGGCCGATCGCCACCGCGTCGATGTCCGCCGAGGTCCAGCTCTGCCCCTCGCGCACGTCCGTGCGTACCTTCAACCGGCCCTGGACCACCACGGGGTCGCCCACCGCCAGCGACGACGACGCGTTGGTGGCGAGCTGCCGGTTGGCCCACACCGTGAAGAAGTTGGTGTGGCCGTCCGTCCACACACTCTTGTCCCGGTCCCAGTAGCGCGCGGTGACCGCCAGCCGGAACCGCGCCGACGGCCCGCTCGCCAGCTCCCGGAACACCGGCTGGGTCGCCACGTTGCCCACCGCGCAGATCATCGTCTCGTTCATCGCGAGTCCTCCCTCCCCGTACGGGCGCGTCCCGTACGGCTGCTCCGGCGCGGCGGGCACCACCTCCGCGTGCTCCCGCCGCCGCCGTTGCCGTGACGACCGCGTCCGTCGCGATCGCCCGAGGTCAGACTGCCTCCGTCCGGGCCGGCGCGCTGAGGCCTGTGGACCGGCTCCGGGACTGTGGAAAACTCCGCCACTCCTTCGGGCGGCGGACGGCGGGCGGCGGACGGCGGCGGACCGGCGATCGCCGCTCCCCCGCCGCTACCTCGCCGCGGCCCCCACCCCCGTGACCCGCCCGTACTGCTCCCGTACCTCCCGGTACCGCAGCAACTCCGCCGCCAGCGGGTCCAGCACCCTGGCACGTCCGCACCCCGCGGCCGCCTCGCGCAGCAGGCGTTCCGCCTCGTGGCCGTAGCGCCGGGCCGGGCCGCGTGCCGCGATGCGGCAGCTCCACTCGATGAGCGGGCCGCCGATGATCCCGGCCAGCATCAGCAGCACCGGCACGCCGAGATTCGGCGGCACGAACCCGATGATCTGCCCCAGCAGCCACAGTCCGCCCACCACCTGAAGGAGGGTCATGGACGCCTGGGCCAGCACCGCCACCGGCCACCAGCCCGGCCGCGGCGGGCGGCCCGGCGGCAGTCCCGTGCGCACCGCCAGCTCGTCCAGGGCCTCGGGCAGCCCCTGGGCACCGCGGACCGCGGCCTCGCGCATGGCCTGCGCCCACGGCGCCGGCAATCCTGCCGACGCCCGCTCCGACACCGTACGCACCGCCTGTTCGACGCGCTGCCGGGCCGTGGCCTCCTCGTCCGCCTGGGCGCGCAGCTGAAGCCGTCCCGTGGGGGGCTCGCGCCGGTCGTGGTACCAGCGCCACAGCCGCAGCCAGGGGGTGCCGCACGCGCGGTTGGCGTTGCGCAGCCAGGCGCGTTCGGCCGCCTCGCCCGCCGCGGTGGCGCCCACCGCGTCCGCGAGCCGGTCGGCGAACTCCTCCCGCGCCTCCTCGCTGAGCCCGGTCCGTTGTCCGGTGACGTACACGGGCCGCAGGTCGCGCGCGGCGGCGTCCACGTCGGCCGAGATGCGGCGTGCCGGAGCCTGTCGTTCGGCGACGAACTGGCCGAGCGTCTCGCGCAGTTCGCCGATGCCCTCGCCGGTCAGCGCGGAGAGGGCGAGCACGGTCGCTCCGGGTTCGCCGTGCTCTCCGAGCGCGATGCCGTCCTCGTCGAGCAGGCGCCGCAGGTCGTCGAGGACCTGTTCGGCGGCTTCCCCGGGCAGCCGGTCGACCTGGTTGAGGACGACGAAGGTGACCTCCGCGTGGCCTGCCATCGGCCGCAGATAGCGCTCGTGGAGCACGGCGTCGGCGTACTTCTCCGGGTCGACCACCCAGATCACGGCGTCGACGAGCCGCAGGATGCGGTCCACCTGTTCGCGGTGCTGCACGGCCGCCGAGTCGTGGTCGGGCAGGTCGATCAGGACCAGCCCGCGCAGCGGCGACTCGGAATCCGGGTGCTGGATCGGGCGGCGGCGCAGCCGGCCGGGGATGCTCAGCCGGTCCAGGAGGCTGGCCGCGCCGTCGCTCCAACTGCAGGCGATGGGCGCCGCGGTGGTCGGCCGGCGGACGCCCGTCTCGGAGATCGTCACCCCGGCGAGCGTGTTGAACAGCTGCGACTTGCCGCTGCCGGTGGCGCCCGCGATGGCGACGACGGTGTGCTGCCCGGAGAGCCTGCGCCGCGCGGCGGCCTCGTCCAGGACCCGGCCCGCCTCGCCCAGCGTTTCGGTGTCCAGCCGGGTACGGGACAGGCCCACCAGTTCGCGCAGCGCGTCCAGCCGCGACCTGAGCTGTCCGTCGTACGCCAACGGCATCAGGGCGGCCGAGGAACCGGCGGGCCTGCTCGGTACGACGGAGTACGGGTCCGTTCCGCCGTTCTTCTCGTCCACCCGCCGCGCGATCAGTCCGTCGCCCCAGGCGCCCTCGCCTCCGTCCGCGGAACCGAGCGGTCCACCCACCGCGCGCTCGGAGACCGCCGAGTGCCCGGAAGCCACCGCGCGCCCGGAAGTCAGCGCATGCCCGGAAGCCACCGCACGCCCGGAAGAAGTCACCGCATGCCCGGAGACCGACTCGTGCCCCGCGGCCGCCTCACGCTCCGAAGCCGCCCGGCGCTTCGCGCCCCCATCTCCGTTCCGGTCCCGGCTCGATTCCCCGATCCGGCCCCACGCCCCGTCCCGCCCCCGGTCACGCTCCGTACGCCGTGACACCGCCGCGTCCGTCACACGCGCGTGCAACCCGTGTGAGTGGCGCTCGCCCCCGCGCTCCTGCGAGGGCGCGCCCCGCCCTGTGCCCTCGGCGTCCTCTCCGGTCGCGTCCCCGGCATCGTCCCCCCGCGCGGTGGCACGCTCCGTGGCGTCCCGGTCCGGCTCCCGGCCGTTCCCGGGCCCCGTCCGGCCCGTCCGGCCCGTCGCGCCCGCCCGGCCCGGCTCGTCGGCCGGCCGCGCCGATGGCTGACCCGACCGGCCTCCCCGGTCCGCCCGACCCGCCCGGGCCGAGGCCGGCTCCGACCGTCCCTCCTGGATCGAGGCCTGCTCCGCCCGGCTCCCCTGGGCCGAGGCCTGGTCCGCCCGACCCGCCTGGTCCGGCCGGGCTGCCCGGCCCGCCTCCCCGGTCGTGTGGCCGGTGTGCTCGGTGGGGTCCTGATCAGTGACGGCGGTCACCGGTCACCTCTCCTTCTGCAGTACGGACAGCGCGGCGATGAGTTCGGCCTGGGGCTCGGGATGGACCTCGAGCCCGTCGAGCGGTGCCAGCCTGCGCTCGCGCTCGACGTGCAGGACCCGGTCCACGTGTTCGTCGAGCAGCCGCCCGCCCCGGTCACGCAGCCGCAGCGCGCCGTGGGCGCCGATCCGTTCGGCGAGCCGCTCCCCGGCGCTGCGCCCCCGCCGTCCGCCCAGCAGCACGGTGGCGACCAGGGCGGCCACGACGGCGGGGTCCGGGGCCAGGTTCCGGTCGAGCTCGCGGACCTCGTCCTCGGCGTACTCCTCCAGCTCCCGGCGCCACCGCCGAACGGCCATCCCGATGCGGTGTTCGGCGCTCTCCGGCGCCGGGTCGCGGCCCGCGAGTTCCGGGGCGGCGGCGGCCGGTTCGCGCCGCCAGGCCTCGTCGACCCGTTCGTCGGCGGCGGTCACGGAGCACAGCAGCAGGGCGGTGAGGCTCTCCACCAGCGAGTCGAGCAGTTCCTCAGGGGTGCAGTCGAGGGGGAACGCCCGCCACCGCTTCAGCGCGTCCCCGGCGAGCACGGCTCCCGCCTGCAACCTGCCCCGTACGCGCGCGTGCTCGCCGTCGTAGGCGCCGTCGACGGCGGCGGTGAGCCGGAGCGCGGCGGCGTACTGCGCGGCGGTGGCACCGGCCAGTTCGGGCATCCGGGACTTGAGGGAGTCCAGGATGCCGTGGGCCGTACGGGCCATGGCGTCGTGCCGGGCACCGAGGTCCTGCGCCCGGTGCGCGAGCCAGGTCCGCAGCGGCGCCACGGCGCTGGCCGGCAGCAGCCCGCCGCCCCAGGCCGACTCGGGCAGCTCCGGGACGGTGAAGCGGGGGACGTCACCGAGCCCGGCCTTGGTGAGCAGCGCGGCGTACTGCCGCGACACCTCGGCCACCACCTGGTGGGGCACCCGGTCGAGGACGGTGACGAGGGTGGCGTCGTACTCCTTGGCGGTACGCAGCAGATGCCACGGGACGGCGTCGGCGTACCGGGCGGCCGTGGTGACCATCACCCAGATGTCGGCGGCGCAGAGCAGCTCGGCCGCCAGGACGCGGTTGTCGGCGACGAGGGAGTCGATGTCCGGCGCGTCCAGGAGGGCGATGCCCGGCGGGAGGCTGTCGGCGGTCTCGACGCGCAGGACGCGCGTGGGATTCTCGCCCGGCAGGAGCAGGTCGTCGTCGGGCTCCCGGTGGGGCACCCACACGCGCGTCAGGTCGGGCAGCACCCGCATACCGCTGAACCAGTGATGGTCCTCCGGATGGCAGACCAGCACCGGCGTGCGGGTGGTGGGCCGCAGTACGCCCGCCTCGCTGACCCGGCGGCCCACCAGGGAGTTCACCAGCGTGGACTTCCCGGCGCCGGTGGAGCCGCCGACGACGGCCAGCAGGGGCGCTTCGGGCTCCTTCAGCCGGGGCACCAAGTAGTCGTCGAGCTGTGCGAGCAGTTCGTCACGGTTGGCACGCGCGCGTGGGGCCCCCGCCAGGGGCAGCGGGAAGCGTGCGGCCGCGACACGGTCGCGCAGGGCGGAGAGTGCGTCGAGCAGCTGAGGCCGTACGTCCAAGGTCACCACATGTGAAGAATGCCCAATTTCAGGGGAATTCTGAAGCATATGAGTATGCCTGCGCGCCGACCGGACACTTCAGGCGGAAGGGATTACTGGGACGCGAGCACAGTCCAGGCATAACGAGTGCACAACACCCGATGCGTGAGACGTCAAAAGCGATGCACGATTCGTACCTGCCTGCGATTATCGGAACCGCTTCACCGAACCTCCACATCGAGCCACGGAGGGGAAGCATCAGGGACATGGAGCCGGGAGCCCTATCCTTGTCCCCGGCAACGTCACGGATCAGCCCACACCCGGGCACCACGAACGAGGCCACCACACCAGGCCCCCGTAGCTCAGTGGATAGAGCAGGCGCCTTCTAAGCGCTTGGCCGCAGGTTCGAGTCCTGCCGGGGGCGCCACTGCCCGTTTGGCGGAGGGACCGGACGACGTGCGACTGCGCTGCGCGGTGCTCGACGACTTCCAGCAGGTGGCGACCGAGATCGCCGACTGGTCGCCGGTCGCGGACGATGTCGACGTCGTGTCCTTCGACACCCATTTCACCGACGAGGACGCCCTCGCCGCGGCGCTCACCGACGTCGACATCGTGGTCACGCTGCGCGAACGCGTCGCCTTCCCCGCGTCGCTGATCGCCCGGCTGCCCCGGCTGAAACTGATCGTCGCCTCCGGCATGCGCAACAGCGTGATCGACTACGCCGCCGCCGAGGCGCACGGCGTCACCGTGTGCGGCACGGCGTCCTCCTCGACCCCGCCCGTGGAACTGACCTGGGCCCTGCTGCTGGGCCTGGCCCGGGGCATCGTCCAGGAGAGCAACGGACTGCGCGAGGGCGGCCCCTGGCAGCGGACGGTCGGCGCCGACCTGCACGGCCGCCGGCTCGGGCTGCTGGGCCTGGGGAAGATCGGCAGCCGGGTGGCGCGGGTCGGCCTCGCCTTCGGCATGCGGGTGAGCGCGTGGAGTCAGAACCTCACCGAGGAGCGCGCCGACGAGGTCGGTGTCGAACTCGCCCCCTCCAAGGAGGCCCTGCTCTCCACGGCCGACTTCGTCTCCGTCCACCTGGCCCTCGGCGACCGCACCCGCGGCCTGCTCGGCCCCGCCGAACTGGCCCTGCTCAAGCCGACCGCCTACCTGATCAACACCTCGCGCGCCGCGATCGTCGACCAGGACGCCCTGCTCGCCGCGCTGCGCGAGGGCCGGATCGCCGGGGCGGGCGTGGACGTCTTCGACACCGAGCCACTGCCCGCCGACCACCCGATGCGCACCGCCCCGCGCTTGCTCGCGACGCCGCACCTGGGCTACGTCTCGCGCGCCAACTACGCCACGTACTACGGCCAGGCGGTCGAGGCGATCCGGGCCTACCTCGCGGGCTCCCCCGTACGCCGCCTGCCCACGTCACCGGCACCTGCTCCCGCTGCCCCCGCCGCGGCCCCGGACGCCCAGGGCCCGGACGCTCAGGCGATTCCGGCCCGGACGGACTGATCCGGCCGCCAGTACGTTCCGCCGCTCCGGCGCAGATGGTCCAGGTCCACCAGATAGCGCCGGAGCGTCACATGGTCGACGTCGCCGTCGTCGCACCAGGCGCGCAGCTTCTCGTCGACGGTGCGTTCCGGGTACTCCACGCCTGGCGTGAAGGTCTGCTCGGCGATGTGCCGCAGCACCACCTTCTTGCGCGTCCAGCGCGCGGGGAGCCGCACCAGTCGCCCGTCCTTGACGAAGGTCCGCACGATCAGGCCCGCCCGGTCGTCGGCCCCGGTGTGCCCGGCGGTCTCCGCGGCCGGCCGGCCCGCGCGGGCCAGTTCCCCGAAACGCTCGTGCGCGACGACGAGGCCGCCGCCGTCCCCGGACGTCACCAGACCGTGCTCCCGCAGCCGGCGCAGTGCGGCGGCGGTCACCTTCGAGGTCAGGCCGGCCGCCCGGGCCACCTCCGCCGCGCTGCCCGCCCCCAGGGCAACGGCCGCGAAGGCGCGCACCCGGCCCTCGTCGGCGAACAGGGCGGGCAGCGCGGTCACGCCGGACTGCGCGACGACGCCGGGGAACGGGCCGGCCTGGTCGGGTAGGTCGTCAGTCATGCCCGGGAGGCTAATGGACACCCCGGCACGGGACCGAACGGTTTTCGGCCCACCGACGACTCCGACGCCTCTGGCGCCCAGGCACCCTCGCCCCAGTCGCCCCAGTCGCGCCAGAGGTCCAGAGACCCCGAAGCCGCCCCGGAGTCCCCACGCGCCCAAATACCCTCTTCCCCCACACTCTTGTTCAAAAAGGGTGATCCTCACATTCCCCCGTTACCCCTCTCCGACCCGTCGCGTTGAACCGGCAGTGCGGTGGCGCGTCCTGCCGTCGTACTACCCGAGTCAGAAGGAGAACGTGATGTCTCGCATCGCGAAGGCCACCGGTGTCGCGCTCGGCGCCGGTGCCGTCGTGCTCAGCGGCACCGGCCTGGCCATGGCGGACGCGGGCGCCAAGGGGGCGGCCGTCGGCTCGCCCGGTGTCCTGTCCGGCAACGTCGTCCAGGTGCCGGTCAACGTGCCGGTCAACGTGTGCGGCAACACCGTCAACCTGGTCGGCGCGCTGAACCCGGCCTTCGGCAACACCTGCGTGAACGGTGACGTCGAGAAGGACGACAAGCACAGCGAGGACGGCAAGCACGGCGGCCACAAGGGCTGAGTCCCGTAGTGCAGGAGAGCCCCGGCCGGCCAGGCCGGGGCTCTCCCGTGTCCGCCTCGTCCGCTCAGGCGTACCGGTAGATCCGGCTGTGGTCCTCCAGCTCGTCCGGCGTCACGTCCCAGGGCGGCAGCCGCTCGTGCCGCGCGACGACCCGACCGTGCTGGGCGTCGCCCGGGCCGGGCGGCTCGGCGGGCAGGTAGCGGGTGTCGCGGTGCCGGGCCTGCCAGCGGGACCACTGAAGGTCGACGAAGGCGTGGTGCAGCCAGAACACGGGGTCGTTGACGGACGCGCCGCCGACCATGGCACCGCCGACCCAGCGGTGCACGCGGTTGTGGTTGCGCCAGGAGGCGCTGCCGCGGCCGGTGCCCCATCCCTCCAGCTTGTTCCTGAACCCCTTGCGGACCGTGGAGTCCCAGGGCGCGGTGTCGTACACCGGGTCGTCGAGCGCCCACTCCAGGTCGCTCTTCGTGGGCAGCTCGATGGGGTCGCCGGAGCGTCCGAGGTCCCGGGTGAGGTACTCGGTGCCGGTGACGTTCTCCTTGATGGTCCAGTTGCCCGTGGCGTGGGCGAACGGCCCGGTGGTGACCCGGCGGTCGGAGCGGCGCCCGGTGCCGCCGAGGAGGTCGGCGGTCCAGGGCGAGGACGAGGTGGTGCGGTCCTTCGTCCAGTCCCAGTACGGCACCGTCACCGACGAGTCGATCCGGCGCAGCGCCTGCTCCAGGTCCAGCAGGAACCTGCGGTGCCACGGCAGGAAGGACGGGGCCATGTGGGCGGTGCGCAGCCCGTGCTCGCCGTCGGAAACGTAGTACTCGATGTGGATGCGCACGAACTCGTCGTACTCACCGCGGCGTTTCGTCTCCAGCAGCGCGTCGACGAACCGCCGCTTCTCGGTGCCGGTCAGCGTGGTGACGTCCTTACGCGTGTACACCACGGTGCCCCCCAGAACCGTGCCCGAAGTGGTGTGGGCCGTCACCGGCCGGTGCCTCGCGCAGGCGCTCGCCGCCGAGTTCGTCCACGGCGGCGCGGGCCGCGTCGAGGGGGGTGGGGTACGACCGGTAGTGGTCGATCATGCTCAGCCAGCCGCCGTCGGCCCGGCGCATCAGATGCAGCGGCCGGCCGTCCACGGTGACATGCCAGGCACCGGCGGCGACGGCGTGCCCCGCGACCGCCCTGGCACCCCGGATGCGGCGGCCCCGGTAGATCTCGTCGAACGCGGCGCTCCCGGCACTCCCGGCGGACCCTGCGGCGTGCGGCTCGGGGCGGGCGGGCCGTGCGCCGGCCCTGGTGACGGTGTCCTCGGCGGCGCCGGGCGCCGGGGAGGGCCGGGAGGCCGCGACCAAGGGGGTCAGTGTCATGGCGAGGGCCGGGGCGAGCAGTCCCCGCAGCATCCCGCGCCGTGTCCCGTGACCGGGCCCGCCTCTCGCGGGAGCCGTCGCGTCCCCTGCCGCGCCGCTCGCTGCTCCGCCCACATCGACGATCATGGCTCGCTCCTCGTCCGTTTCCGGTGCCCCTACCGCCGGCCGAGCGGCGGCCCCCGCGGTCACCGCTCGTGGGGCCGCACGGAGCACCGGCCGCCGACCCCGGCGGAAGTACTCGGGTACACGCTTCGGCCCCCGGCGTGTACGCCGGGGGTTTCTCACGGGATGACCGGTGCGCCGAGCGCGGGTCAGCCACCCAGCGGGAGGCCGCCGAGCAGCCGGTCACCGGAGTTCAGCTGGGTGCTCACGTCCTTCACGGTGTGCAGCACGGAATCCTTGTTCTCGGTGTCGAGCAGTTCCGACGGGGCCTTCTGCGGCAGGACGTTGACGGGGTCCGTGGTGAGCGTGCTCACGGCGCCGTCGAGGGTGCCGGCCGTGAGACCGGGGGCGTCCTGGGCGAACGCGGGCGCGGCGGAGCCGACGGCGGCCAAGGATCCGGCAACGACAGCGACGGCCTTGAGGGACTTCATCGTGTTCCTTTCTTCGGCAACTCACGTCGCCCGAGGAAATGCTGACGCCCTGCACAACGACCTGGGCCGGGCACGGAAACCATGCGCCCGGAAGACATATGAGATACGGGAAGGCGTCATCGCCCGGAACGGAATGGCTCCGCGGCCCGCCGAAATCCCTCCGCGGGAACGGCGGACCGAAAAGAAGAAGGCCGTTACGCCGCCCCCGGGGAGGGCGGCGCAACGGCCGGGTTCACCGTGTCGGCGTCAGGAGGGGTTCGCCTGCTGCGGAGCGGCAGGTACCGCGGCCTCCGGTGCGGCGGCCTCCGGCGCGCTCGGCAGCGCGGGCAGCCCGGCCAGGTCCGCGGCCGGCAGTCCGCCGCCGACGAGCGTGGCGGCGACGACGTTGACGACGCCGGTCACCACGTTCTCGACGGCCGGGCTCACCTGTGCCGCGGTACCGGAGGTGGTGGCCTTGAGCAGGGCGTCGATCCGCACCTGCAGGGCGGCGTGGGCGGCGGCGGTCAGGTCGGTGGCCGCCTGGGCGCCGTCACCGCTCTGCGCCGTGACCGGGGCCGGCAGCGTGACCGGGTTACCGGCCTCCGGCGCGGTCACGACCGGCGGCTGGGCCGGGGTGCTCGTGCCGGGGGTGGTGGTGCCGGGGGTCGTGGTACCGGGCGCCGTCGCCGCGTCGTCCGCGTCCGCGGCGTCGGCCTCGGCGAGGGCTTCCTTGACGGCGGCGGCGAGTTCGTCCGCCTCCGCGGCGGGAAGGCGGCCGTTGTCGGCCTTGAGGACGGCGTTGAGCAGGTCGGTGACCGGCGTGAGCACTCCGCCCAGGCCGGCCAGGCTGCCGACCTGGCTCTGCAGTTCCTCCGCGTCGGGGAGGGGTGCGCGGGACGCCGCGTGGGTGCGTTCCCGGACCGAGTCGCCATCGGCCGCCATCACCGCCGGACCGGAAAGACCGATCAGGAGGCCGGCGGTGAGAGCGGTGGTGGCGATTCGCCGTGCGGGCAGACGCATGGGGGGTTCCTTTCGGTGGTGCGTCGGGTCTTGTGCCCACCGTGGAAGCGCCCATGGCGCTCTGCAACCGATCGCTCACCCCCCGCACTCGCCCGGCGTTTCCCGCGCTGACGTCCTCCCTGGTGAGACGCCTGTCAAGGCCTTCCGGCCGTGTCGGCAGACGTAGCCCCCATTCGGGGCAGCACACCGCCGTCCGTCCGGCAACCGTCCGCACCCCACAGCGAACCGGCCGCCCGTTCGCGGAGGAACCGCGGCACGGACGGCCGGTGCGGGGCTTTCGAGGCGACGTCAGTCGTTCACGCACTCATTGCCGAACGCCGGGTTCAACGCGCCGATGATGTCGACGGTGTTGCCGCAGACGTTGACCGGCACGTGCACCGGGACCTGCACCACGTTGCCGGACAGGACACCCGGGGAGTGGGCGGCGACGGCCTGCGCGCCACTGTCGGCGGCGGCGACACCGGCGGTGCTCGCCGCCGCGGCGGCGGCGACGGAGGTCAGGGCCAGGCCCTTCGCGATACGCGACATGGAGAGGGGCTCCTTGGAATTGACGCAAACATCCGGGCGGGTGCCCGGCGCAGTGTCAACGTGTGGCATCCGCACAAGTTGCGCCTCCTAACGAGTGATCCCGCGAGACACGCGGCATTCACCAATCCAACACACTTACCCGGTTTCGCCGGATTCGTACGGATAGCGGCTAGAGTCCCACTCCATCCGACGCATCCCCGTGCACCAGTGCGGGACATCGGCCAAGGGCACTCTCCGGGGCTCCGATCGCGACGGTGATCCGCAGGTCTTCCGGCTCGTCCCCGGCGGGACACGCGTGCCGCGGCGCGTGCCGTGTCACGCCGGCTCCCTGCGGTGACGCGTCCGCGCCTGTCCCGAGCATGCTCCGTGAGCGAGGAAACTCGTATGCACCTGCCATCGACCGACTCCCCGCCGCGGGTTCTCCACGTCACCCAGCCGGTGGACGGCGGAGTCGCCCGTGTCGTGACGGACCTGACGCGTGCCCAGGTCGCCGCCGGGCTGCACGTCGCGGTCGCCTGTCCCGACGGGGCCCTCGCCGGCGAACTGCGGTCGCTCGGCGCCGACGTGCGGCACTGGCCGGCGACGCGGTCACCGGGGCCGGCGCTGGCGCGGGAGGTGCGGCGGCTGGCGCGGGTGATCGCGGACGTCCGGCCCGATCTGGTGCACGCACACAGCGCGAAGGCCGGACTCGCGGGGCGGCTCGCCGTGCGCGGGCGCATTCCGACCGTGTTCCAGCCGCACGCCTGGTCGTTCGAGGCCGTCGGGGGGCCCGCCGCCGCCCTGGCGCTCGGGTGGGAGCGGTGGGGGACGCGGTGGGCGGCGCGGACGGTGTGCGTGAGCGACGCGGAACGGCTGCGGGGAGTGCGCGCCGGGGTCCGCGGGCGGTGGGCGGTGGTCCCGAACGGCATCGCTCTCGACCGCTTCCGCGACGACGACGCCGCCGGGAACCGGGACGACGTGGCCGAGGCGGACGCGGCACGGCTCCGGGCCGGCGTCGGTCCGGAGGCTCCGCTGGTGGTCTGCGTGGGGCGGCTGTGCCGGCAGAAGGGGCAGGACGTCCTGCTGACGGCGTGGCGGTCGGTCCTCGCGCGCGTGCCGGGAGCCCGACTGGTCCTGGTCGGTGACGGCCCGGAACACGCCCGGTTCGCCGCGCTCGCGTCGGCGTACGGATTCCTCGGCGACGGACCGGACCGGGCACGGGCGGACGGCCCCGGCCGGGCAGCCGGCCCCCTCGGCGGCGGACCGGACCCGGCCCCCACCCGCCCCGGCGCCCCCGCCCCGGCGTCCCCGTCGGCCGGTGAGGGACCGGCCCTGTCCCGCTCCTCCGGGGAGAACGCCCCGGCGTCCGTCCTGTTCGCGGGAGCCGTCGCCGACGCCGACCCCTGGTACCGGGCCGCCGATCTGGTCGTCCTGCCCTCGCGCTGGGAAGGCATGGCACTGGCCCCGCTGGAGGCGATGGCCTGCGGGCGGCCCGTGGTGGTGACCGACGTGGACGGCGCCCGCGAGGGCCTGCCGCCCGCTCTCGCCCCGCACTGCCTGGTACCGCCGGAGGACCCGACGGCGCTGGGCGACGCCGTCACCGGCCTGCTGCTCGACGCGCCACTGCGCGCGTCGCTCGGCCGCCGGGGGCGGGCGCACGTCCTGTCCCGGCACGACGTACGGCTCACCGCCGCGGCCGTCGCGGCGGTCTACCGCAGTCTCCTCCCCGACCGGCGGCCAGCGGAACCGCGCCCCCTCCCCGGCCGCGAACCGTCACCCGCGCAGCCCCGCCTGCGCGGCGACCGGCCGACGGCCGCGGCGCGGTCGTCCTTCGTCCCCATCGAGTACACGGAGTCCACGCACCCATGACCGCGGAAAGCACCGTTCCCGCCCCCGCCGGCCAGCCGCGCGACCTCGGTTCCCCCTCCGCCGTCTCGGTGCTGCCGCCCGGTGCCGGCGCCACGGGTTCCGGGTTTCCCACCGGGCGCCCCGCGACCCGGCCGGACTCCCGGGCACCACTGCTCGTCGCGGACGGAGCGGCGGCCGCGTTGCCGGGCACGCTGGCCCTGACCGGCACCCCGCACCAACCGCTGCTCGCGGCCCTGCTGGTAGCCGCCGCGCTGCTGCTGTGTCCGCGCCCGCGCCGACGGCTGCCGGGCGTCCTGGACGACCTGCCCGTCCTGTGCGGCCGCATCGCCGTGGCCTGGCTGGCGCTGGCCGCGTTCGTCGCGGCGTACACCCCGCCGCACACGCTGTCCGCCCGCACGCTGCTCCTCGGCTTCCTGCTGCACGCGGCGGCGGGCTGCGCCGCCCGGGGCGCCGTGCACCGGCGGCGCCGTACCGCGCTGCTGAACCACCCGCGCGCGGCCCTCGTCGTCGGCCCGGCCGCGACCGCGCAGCGCGTGGCCTCGGCGGTGCTGCGCCACCCGCGCTGCGGGGTGCGCCCCGTCGGGGTCGTCTCCGACGGGGCGGGCGGCGCCACCGGCCTGCCCGTGCTGACCACGGAGGAGGAGGCGCGGCGGGCCGCCGTGCAGAACGGCGTGCGCGACGTCCTGGTCGTCCACCCCTCCGTGCGGGCTCGGCAGGAGCCGTTGCTGCGGGCGCTGGCCGGGGCCGGATGCGCGGTCTGGGAGATCGACGCGGAGGTCCCCTCGTACCCGGGCCCGGACCGGCTCGCCGGATTCTCCTGCCGGCGTCTGGATCCGGTGCGGCAGCGGCCGGGGAGCGTGGGCAAGCGGGTGCTGGACGTGACGGTGTCCGGGACGCTGTTGCTGCTGCTGAGCCCGTTGCTGCTGACCTGCGCGTCGGTGCTGCGGGTCGTCGGCGGTCCCGGGGTGCTGTTCCGGCAGGAGCGCGTCGGCAAGGACGGCCGGCCGTTCACGCTGCTGAAGTTCCGCACCCACCGCCCGGCCGACGAGCACGAGTCGGCGACCCGGTGGAGCGTGGCGGACGAACGGCGCATGCCGTGGTTCTGCCGCTTCCTGCGCCGTACGTCGCTCGACGAGCTGCTCCAGCTGTGGAACGTCCTGCGGGGCGACATGAGCCTGGTCGGCCCCCGCCCCGAACGCCCCTACTTCGTGGCCCGGTTCAGCCGCACCCACCCCGGATACGCCGACCGCCACCGGGTGCCGGCCGGCATCACGGGCCTGGCCCAGATCAACGGGTTGCGCGGCGACACCTCCATCGAGGACCGGGCCCGTTTCGACAACGCCTACATCGACGACTGGTCGCTGTGGCACGACGTCTGCATCCTGCTGCGCACGGCCGTCGCGCTCGTGCGCCCCACGGGGAGCTGAGCGCGGTGAGCCACGCCCTGCCCCTGGGGTCCGCGACGGGCCCGCGGCGGCTGCCGCCCGTGCTGGCCGTGGCCCTGGTCGTCGCGCTGCTCGCCCTGCCGGTCGCACCGGACGGCGGGGGCGGCGCCCATCCGGCCGACGCGGTCTCCGCGCTGGTGGTGCTGTACTGCGCCCTGCGCCTGGTACGGGACCGGCGGCGCCCCCTGTCCCGTACGGCGGCCTCGGTACTGGGGCTGCCCGTGCTCGGGCTCGCCGTCGCCGCCGTGGGCGCGGCGTCACCGGGGGCCGGGCTCGTCGGGTTCGGCCGCTACCTCCAGGTCTTCGTCCTCGTCCCCGCCGCCGTACTGCTGCTGATCCGCGGCCGGGACGACGTGCGGCTGCTCGCCTGGTCGATGGTGGGGCTGGCGGCGTGGCAGGGCGCGGTCGGCGTCCACCAGTACGTCACCGGGACCGGCGCCTCCTACCAGGGCGAGCAGATCCGGGCCGTGGGCACCTTCGGGGCGCAGGACGTGATGGGCATGGCCACCGTGGTCTCCCTGGGGCTGGTCTGCGCCGTCGGGCTGGCGCTGGGACGGACGCCGGTCCGCCACCGGCTGCTCGCCGCCGGGTGCGCGCTCGCCCTGCTGCTGCCGCTCGCCCTGTCCTTCAGCCGCGGGGCGTGGATCGCCACGGCCGTGACGTGCGCGGTGCAGCTGCTGCTCGCCGGGGTGCGCAGGGCGCTGACGGTGGGGGTGGCCGCGGTCGCGGCGGGGGTGGTGCTCGTGGGCGGGTTCGGGATCGGCACGGCGATGCTGGAGGAGCGGGTCGGCAGCATCACGCAGGTCACCGACGCTCCCGACCAGTCCGTCACCGACCGCTACACGATGTGGGCGGCGGCGGTCGGCATGTGGCGCGAGCAGCCGCTGACCGGGGTGGGCCTGAAGGGCTTCCCCGAGCACCTGGACACCCACGCCTCGCTGGCGCTGTCCTCGGGCAGCGACACCGACGGGGCCGGCGCCGGGTACCGCAAGCAGCCGTTGCTCTCCCCGCACAACATGTACCTGCTGGTGCTGGCCGAGCAGGGGCTGATCGGGCTTGTCGCGCTCACGGCGAGCTGGCTGGCGCTGCTCCTGCTGGGGCTGCGCGGGCTGAGGGCGGCACGGCGCTCCCAGCGGGACGGACCGGACGGCCTGGACTGCGCGCTGGTCGCCTGCGGGCTGCTGGTGTGGCAGCTGACCGACTTCGCCTACGCCGACATCGGCGGGCCGTCGACCGTGCTGACGGCGGTGTCCTTCGGGCTGGCGGCGTGGTGGGCGCTCGGGGCCGGGGCCCGTTCCCGGTCAGTGCCCGGGGCTGTCGCCGGGTCCGGGTCCGGTACGGAGGTACCGGCGCGGTGAAGGGGACCCCGCTCCGTGCGGCGGACGAGGCGTCCGTCCCGTCGGCCCGGACCGCCGCGCCGGACGCGGACCGGGCGACGCCGGCCGCGGGCCGGTCCTCCGGGCGCTTCCTCGCGCGTGCCGCCCTGCTCACGGCGGTGCTGTCGGTGGCCGGGTCGGTGCTCGGGCTGGCCCGGGACCAGGCGCTGGCCCGGCTGTTCGGGGCCGGCGGCGAGACGGACGCCTTCCTGGTGGCGTGGACGGTGCCGGAGTTCGCGGCGACGCTGCTGATCGAGGACGGGCTGGCCTTCGCGCTGGTCCCCATGTTCAGCCTGGCCCTGGCCCGCCGCGCCCAGGGCGCCCCCGGTGACCCGGTCCGCGCGCTGGTCGCGTCGACCCTGCCCCGGCTGGCGCCGGCCTTCGTCGCGGTCGGCGCGCTGGTCGTCGTCTGCGCGCCCCAGCTGGTCGGGGCGATGGCTCCGGGGCTGCCCGAGCACGCCCTCGCCGTGGACTGCACCCGCCTCACCGCCACCTGCGTCGTGAGCTTCGGGCTGGCCGGGTACTGCAGCGCCGCCCTGCGGGCGCACCGCCGGTTCCTGGCGCCCGCGGCGATCTACGTGGTCTACAACACCGGCATCATCACCGCGATGTTCGTGCTCGGCGGGCGCTGGGGGGTGCGCTCGGCGGCGGCCGGGGTGGCGGCGGGCGGCGTCCTGATGGTGGCGGCGCAGCTGCCGTCGCTGCTGCGTCAGCTGCGCCGCCGGAACGACGACGGCGAGGTGCGACCGGTCCCGGACGACCGGGCACGTCCCCTCGCCCTCGCCCTGTTCACCACCGTCCTGCTCTTCGCGCTGTGCCGGCAGTCCCAGGTCCTCATCGAGCGCTTCCTGGCCTCCGGGCTCCCCTCCGGGGCCATCTCGCACCTGAACTACGCGCAGAAGGTCGCCCAGATCCCGATGACGCTGTCGCTGATGCTGTGCACGGTCACGTTCCCGGTGGTGGCCCGGGCGATGGCCGACGGCGACACCGAACGGGCCCGCGACCGCGTCGAACGGGACGTGGCGCTGGCGGCCTGCTTGGTGCTGCTGGGCGCGGCCACGGTGGTCGCCTGCGCGCCGCAGATCATCGAACTGCTCCTCCAGCGCGGCGCCTTCACGGCGGCCGACACGGCGGCGACGGCGAGCGTCATGCGCGTGTACGCCCTCGGGCTGCTCGGCCAGACCGTGGTGGGGGCGCTGGCCCGCTCCTACTTCTCGGCGGGCCGCGCCAGCTGGTACCCGCTCGGCGCGATGGCCGTCGGCATCGCCGCCACCGCCGGCATCGGCGCGTACGCGGTCGGCCCGTGGGCCGTGACCGGCATCGCCGCCGCGAACGCCGCCGGCATCACCGTGACCGCCGCCGTGCTGCTCGCCGGGATGGGCCCGCGCAGCGTCCCGGTCCGCGTCCGGCGCGTCCTGGGCGACCTGGGCAGACCGGTGACGGCGGCGACCGCGGCGAGTGTCGCGGGCGCGCTGGTCGCGGGCCGGTTCGCCGTCCCCGCCGTCTCCCTCGCCGCCGGTTCGGCGGTCGTCGTCGGCGTATACGTCCTGCTCGGCCGGGTCCTGCGCGTTCAAGGCATCGCGCCGGCCCTCGATTCCGTCCGCTCCGTCACACGAAGGCTCATTCATGGCCGCTTCGGCTTCAGCTCCCGCTCCCGCAGGCCCCGTTGACACCCGCGCGCGCACCGGCACACGCGCGCGCCCCCGCGTCGTCCCCTGGGTGGCGATGTACCACTCCGTCGGTGACTGCTCCGACGACCCGTACCGCATCACGGTCACGCCCGACCGGCTGGACGCGCAGCTCGCCTGGCTGCGGCGGCGCGGGCTGCGCGGTGTGCCGGTCGGCGAGCTGCTGGCCGCCCGGGCCCGCGGCGGGGGCCGGGACATGGTGGGGCTGACCTTCGACGACGGGTACGCCGACTTCGTCGAGCACGCGCTGCCCCGTCTGCGCCGCTGGGGCTGCGGGGCCACCCTCTTCGTACTGCCGGGCCGGCTCGGCGGCGACAACGCCTGGGACCCGCTGGGCCCGCGCAAGCCGCTGCTGACCGCCGACGGCATCCGGCACGCCGCCGCCGAGGGCGTCGAGATCGGCTCGCACGGTCTCACCCACGTCGACCTGACCGAGGCGGACGACACCGTGCTGAAGGCCGAGACCGCCGGGAGCAGGGCGCTGCTCGAGGAGTTGACCGGCGCTCCGGTGACCGGCTTCTGCTACCCGTACGGCACGGTCGACGCCCGTGCCGCCGACGCCGTGCGCGCCGCCGGCTACGCCTACGCGTGCGCCATCGACCCCGGCCCGCTGACCGGCCGGTACGCCCTTCCCCGCGTGCACGTGGGGCAGCGCGACGGGGCCGTGCGACTTCTGCTGAAGACCCGGCTGCACCGGCTGCGCCGCCGAGCCGCGGCGGGGGTCTGAGATGAAGGCCCTGCACATCATCACCGGCCTCGGTGTGGGCGGCGCCGAGCAGCAACTGCGGCTGCTGCTGCGCCACCTCCCCGTCGACTGCGACGTCGTGACGCTCACCAACCCGGGCACGGTCGCCGACGGGCTGCGGGCCGACGGCGTCGAGGTCGTCCACCTCGGCATGGCCGGCAACCGCGACCTGGCCGCGCTGCCCCGCCTGACCCGGCTGATCCGCACCGGCGGCTACGACCTCGTGCACACCCACCTCTACCGAGCCTGCCTCTACGGCCGCCTCGCCGCCCGCCTGGCCGGCGTCCGCGCGGTCGTCGCCACCGAACACTCCCTCGGCGACTCGCAGATGGAGGGCCGCCCGCTCACCCCGGGCGTCCGCGCCCTGTACCTGGCCGGGGAGCGGCTGGGCAGCGCCACGGTCGCCGTCTCCCCCACCGTCGCCGACCGGCTGCGGCGCTGGGGCGTGCCCGCGCCCCGCATCGAGGTCGTCCCCAACGGCGTCGACCTGGCCCGTTTCCGTTTCGACCCCGTCGCCCGTCTGCGCACCCGGCGCCGCCTCGGTCTGCCGGAGGGCGCGTACGTCGTGGGCGGCGTCGGCCGGCTGACCGAGGGCAAGCGGTTCGACGTGCTGGTCCGCGCCCTGGCCCGGCTGCCGGACGACTGCTGGCTGCTGCTGGTCGGGGGCGGCCCCGAGGAGCACGTCCTGCGCCGCACCGCGCACCGGGCCGGCGTCGCCGACCGTGTCCTGCTCACCGGCGAACGCCCCTGCGCCACCGACGGCTCCACCGGTCCCGACCTGCCCTCGCTCGCCTCCGCGATGGACGTGCTCGCCTCGCCGTCGCCGGAGGAGGCCTTCGGCCTGGCGGCCGTGGAAGGCCTCGCGTCCGGGCTGCCGGTGCTGTACGCGTCCTGCCCGGCGATCGAGGACCTGCCCCCGGGCGCCGCGCCCCGGGCCCGGCGCGTCACGGGCGGCGACGAGGAGTTCGCCCGCGCCCTCGCCGAGGCCCGCGCGTCCGCCGGTCCGGGCCCCGGCCCGCGCACCGCGCCCGAGGCCGCCCGCCACTACTGCGTCACCCGCAGCGCCGCCCGGCTGCTGGACGTGTACGCGGCCGCCCTCACCCACCCGTTGTCCCCGGCACCCCAGGGAGTGAGTTCCGCATGACCGAGCCCCTCACCCGCCCCTCGGCCGACCCGGCGGCCACGGTCCGCGCCGAGCGGCCCGCCCGCCCCGGCCGTGCCCGCGCCGCCCTGCGCCGCGTCCGGGCCCGGACCCGTACCCTCCCGCGCTGGTCCGCGCTCGCGGCCGGCGCCCTCGCCGGCGGACTGCTCGGCGCGGGCTACGGCCTGGTCGTCACCCCCCAGTACACGGCCACCGGTTACGTCGTCGCCGTGCCCACCGACAAATCCGACCCGGCCTCCGCGCTGGGCTTCGCCCAGGCCTACGGCCGGGTCGCCACGCAGCTCGCGGTGCTCGGGGACGCGCAGATGTGGGCGGGCGTACCGGTGGCGACGCTGGAGGAGAGCGTCCGCACGGCGACCTCGCCGGACGCGCCGATGGTCTCGGTGACGGCCACCTCCTCCCGCCCGGACCGGGCCGCCGACATGGCCAACGCGGTCTCCCGCGCGCTGACCCGGCACGCGGCGGACTCCGTCGACGACACGCACGTCGAGCTGCGCACGTTCGCGCGCGCCACCGAGCCCACCGAGGCGTCCTCGGCCTCGCCCGCGGTGACGGGGCTGGTGGGCGCGAGCGCGGGCGGTCTGCTCGGCGGGCTGGCGCTGCTGGTCCGGCCGCGGCGCGCCGCGCGGGAGGCCGAGCGCACGGCGGCGGCCGTACCCGGGCCCGCCCCGGCGTCCGACGTCCGCGGACAGCTGTGACGTCCCCGGCAGCGCACCCGGGTGCGGTCGCGGCCCCGCGCCCGACGACGTACCGGACCGAGACGGTCACCGACGAGCGCGGCTTCGCCGAACTGGCGGCGGACTGGGGGCGGCTGTACCGGCGGTGCGCCGCGGCGACCCCGTTCCAGAGCCACGCCTGGCTGCACTCCTGGTGGCGGACGTACGGCCGGCGCGGCCGGCTTCGGCTGCTGCTGGCCCGCGACGGCCGCGAACTGGTGGCCGCCGCGCCGCTGATGCGCGTGGCGAGTCCGGTGCCGGCGCTGGTGACGCTCGGCGGGGCGATCTCCGACTACGGGGACGTCCTGCTGGACGACGAACGCGGTCCGGAGGCGGTGGCCGCGCTCACCGAGGGCCTGTCGGCGGCGGCGCGCACCGCGCTGATCGACCTGCGCGAGGTACGGCCGGGCGCCGCCGCCGAACGGGTCTACGACCGCTGGCGCGGCCCCCGGCACCGGGTGCCCGACTCGCTCTGCCTGGAGCTGCCCGCCGCCCCGATGGACGGGCTGGTCGCCCGGCTGCCGACGGCCAAGGCGCAGCAGCGGGTGCGTGCCAAGCTGCGCAGGCTGGACGCGCTCGGGGTCAAGAGCCGGACCGTCCTCCCGGACGAGGTGGACGCGGCGCTGCGCCGGCTGCTGGAGCTGCACCGGTTGCAGTGGCAGGGGCGGAAGGTGACCGGCGAGCACCTGCGCACCCGGTTCCGCGACCACCTGGTGCGAGCCGTGGGACCGATGGTGCGTTCCGGGGACGCGGTGGTCACCGAGTTCCGGATGGACGACGAGGTGGTGGCCGTGGACGTGACGCTGCTGTCGCGGCGGCTGGCGGGCGGCTACCTGTACGGCGCCCATCCCGGGCTGCGGGAGCGGAAGGCGGACGTGGCGGTGATGCTGCTGGACGCGTGCGCGGAGCACGCCCGGGCACCGGAGCGCGGCACGCTGAGCCTGCTGCGGGGCAACGAGCCCTACAAGCACCACTGGCGTCCGGAGCCGGTGCACAACCAGCGGCTGCTGCTGGCCCGCCGCCGCACGGCCCCGCTGCTCGCGGCGGCCCTGTGCGACGTCGCCGTGCGCCGGCGGGCCAAGGAGCTGCGGCGCCACGGGCAGGAGCGGAAGGAGTCCGGCGGTGGCGGCAGGACCTGACCGGCCCCGCCGCCGAGGGCCGCTACTCGTCGCGCGAGAACCAGTCGAGGCGCATGCAGAGCTTCCCGCCGAGCCAGTACTCGACCCAGTCGCCGAGCTCCAGCGGCGTGCAGTCGGCCGAGGGCCGGGGCGCGGTGGGCGGCACCGGGGGCACGGGCGGTTCGGCGGGCACGGGCGGCACCGGGGGCGTGGGGGCCGGCTGGTCGGTGCGTCCGAAGAGCACCGACCGGTAGACAGCGCTGGCGCGAGGGTTGTCGTCGCACTGCCACACGCCGTGCGGGCAGTAGTCGGTGATCGTGTTGTAGACGGGTTCGTGCTCGTCCATCCAGGCGAGCATGCGCCGCATGTACTCGGGATTGTCGCCGTTGCGGAAGAGGCCCCATTCGGGATAGGACACGGGCTTCTTGTGGGCCTTGGCGAACTCCACGTGGTCCTGGAGTCCGTACGGCTCCTTCACCTGTTCGTCGAACGTCATCCCGCGCGGCTGGTCGTACGAGTCCATGCCGATGATGTCGACCGTGTCGTCTCCCGGGTAGCACCGCGTCCAGGGGACGGCGTCCCGGCCGCGGCTCGGGGTGAAGTCGAACCGGAACTTCTGGCCCGGCACCGCGCGCATCGTGGTGACGATCCTGTTCCAGTACGTCTTCCAGGCCTCCGGGTCCGGCCCGCAGCGGTGGCTGTACGTGACGCCGTTCATCTCCCAGCCGAGCACGACGACCGTGTCCGGCACCTTCAGTTCCACCAGCCGTTCGGCGAGGGCCCTGAAGTGGTGGTCGAAGCGTCCGGCGGCGCCCTGGCGCAGGAGTCCCCGTACCTCGTCGTCGTCGAGGCCCTCCTCGTTGCGCTCCATCATGGGCACGTTGAGGACCAGCATCCGGTCGGGGTCGGCGGTGCGCCAGTCCGCCCACGCCTCGAGGAAGTCGGGGGCGCCCTCGATGTTGCTCCAGCGGTCGCCGGGCAGATACGTGTGGCCGACGCGCAGTTCGGCGTCGCCCAGCCAGTCGCTGAGCTCCGCCATCCGGGCCACGCCGCGCGGGCCGTAGTCCAGGTACGCGCCGAACGCGGGGCCGGAGCGAGCGACGGCTTCCGACGGAGCGCCGGGGGCGGGCGGGGGCGCCGGGGGCGAGGGCGGCCCGCCGACCGCGACAGGTGGACCGGCGGCCAGGAGCGCCACCGTCGCGATCGCGGCCGCCGCGACGCATGCCGTCCGCCTCCCGGGCCGGGTCCGTGACTGCCGTACGACCATGCCGGCCTCTTTCCTCTTTCCTCGCCGATCAGCTACCGACACTCAGTCATATGAAATGCCATCACGCCACCGCCGCTACGGCTTTCGAGTGCGTTGATCGCCCGCTCCGGTGACCCCGACCGAATTCGAAGGAAGTATCCCCGTGTCGCTTTTCGACACCCGCGTTCCCGCCGTACTGCTGCGGATCGACCGGAATCCCTTTCACCACGGAACGCTGGGCGCCGTGCGTTCACTCGGCCGCGCGGGGGTGGACGTGCACGTGGTCGCCGACTGCGACCGGAGCCCCGTCCGCGCCTCCCGCTACCTGAGCGGGCTGCACACTCCCCCGCCGCCCGGCGCGTCCACCGCCGACATCGTGGGCGTCCTGCGCCGTGTCGCCGCGCGGATCGCACGTCCCGCCGTACTGGTCCCGATGGACGACGCGAGTGCCCTCGCGGTGGGGCGGACGCGGCTGGAGCTGTCGCCCTGGTACCTGCTGCCCGACCTGCCCGCGACGCTGCCCGAACGCGTGGCCGACAAGGCTGAACTGGTCGGTGTGTGCGCGTCGTTGGACATTCCGCACCCCGAGACCCTGGTCCCGGACGGTCCGGTCGAGGCCGCCCGTGCCGCCTCGCTGCTGGGGCTGCCGTTGGTGGCGAAGTGGAGCCGGCCCTGGCTGGTGCCCCAGGGCGGCGGACTGCGCAGCACGGTGCTGGTGCGCTCGGCGCGGGAGGCCGGTGAGCTGTACCGGCGGGCCGAGGAGGCGGGCAGCCGGCTGCTGCTCCAGGCGTTCCTGCCGCCGGGGCCGGACCGCGACTGGTTCTTCCACGGGTACGCCGACCGCTTCGGCACGGTCCGGGCCGGCGGTCCCGGCCGTAAGACGCTGGCCCGGCCGCGTGGTGCCGGTCTGACCGCGGTCGGCCGCTGGACGCCGAACCCGCAGGTGCAGGCGCTCGCCGAGCGGATCGCCGGGGAGCTCGGCTACCGGGGCGTCTTCGACCTCGACTTCCGTCGCTGCGGTACGACGGGCCGCTACCACCTGCTCGACTTCAACCCGCGTCCCGGCGCCCAGTTCCGGCTCTTCACCGACACGGCCGGGCTGGACGTCGTACGCGCGCTGCACCTGGACCTGACCGGCCGTCCGTTGCCGGAGGGGGCGCCGCGGCCGGGGCGGGCGTTCGTGGTGGAGAACTACGCGCCGCTGAGCCTGCTGCGTCCGGCCCCCGACGGTCGTGAGCTGGCCTGGCACGCCGCGGACGACCGGGCCCCCGGCCGGGCCCTGTGGACCCTGTGGGGCAGGCATGTGACCACCCGGCTGCTGCACCGCCTGCACGGTCTGCCCCGTCTGCGCCGTCTGCGCCGGGGGGACGGTGGGCCGGGCTCCGGCGGGCCGGTCCGGGCCCGTGTGGTCCGCCAGGCGACCGCTCCCGCCGACGACCGTGCCGGCTGCTCCGACCGCTCCGACCGCCCGGACGACGAGAAGGCGGGCAGCCGCTGACGGGGGCGCCCGGCGAGGACCGGTCGCGGGCAGGGCGCCGTGCCGTCCCGGGGTGGGCACGGCGCCCGTCGGGAGGCGGTGGGGCTGCCCGGCGCGGAGCCCGCGCCGGGCGGCCCGGCACCGTCCCGTCCACCGGCGCCGGGCAACACGACGCCCCCGGCGGGCCGTGGAAGGCCGGCCGGGGGCGATGATGCGGGCTGGAGCCCGGTCAGTGGCGGGAGGCGGCCCGGCCTCGGCGGTACAGGATCGCACCGCCCGCGACCAGCGCGGCGGCGGCGGCCGCGGAACCCAGCATGACCTCGTTGCCGGTCTCCGCGAGCACGGGCGGACGCTCCGTTTCCGGGGTCGGCGGGGTCTTCTCCTCCTCGGCGGGCGGCGGGGTCTTCTCCTCCTCGGCCGGCGGCGGAGGCTTCTCCTCCTCGGCGGGCGGCGGAGGCTTCTCCTCGTCGGTGGGCGGAGTGACCGGAGGCTTCTCCTCCTCCTCGCCGTAGCCGCCCGGGGTCTTCTCCTGCTCGCAGGAGTTGCCGTAGGCGGGGTTGAACGCGCCGACCGCGTCGACGGTGTTGCCGCAGAGGTTCACCGGTACGTCGACCGGGACCTGGACGACGTTGCCGGAGCCGACGCCGGGCGAGCCCTTGGCCACAGCGCTCGCCGAGGCACCGGACGGGACCTCGATGTCCTCGCCGTATCCGCCGTCCTGGTCCGAGCCGTGGCCCGAGCGGTCGTCGCCGTGGGATCCGGAGTCGTCGGCGTGCTCGTCCGAGCCGTTCACGCACTCGTTGCCGGCGGCCTGGTTGAAGGCGCCGACCGCGTCGACGGTGTTGCCGCAGACGTTCACCGGCACGTTGACCGGGGCCTGAACGGCGTTGCCCGACCCGACGCCGGGCGAGCCCTTGGCGACGGCGTCCGCGGACGAGTCGGCAAGGGCGGGGCTGCCGCACAGGGACAGGATGCCCGTCGCGGCGGCAGCCGCGACCATCCCCCTGCTCAAGGTCTGTCGCACTCTGGTTGTCTTCCTACTTGAAGAGATGACTGAAGGATGAGCCGCACAACGGCCGCGGAAAAGGAGGAAAGCCGGCCCCGGACCAGATGAGCTGGCCAGAGCCGGCCGTGACGCGGCCGGTCGGCTGGTCGGAACGGCCTCAGTCGTTCACGCACGTGTTGTCGGCGGCCTCGTTCAGCAGGCCGCCGATGTTGACGCTGTTGCCGCACACGTTCACGGGAATGTGCACGGGCACCTGGACGACGTTGCCGGACAGGACCCCCGGGGAACCGATCGCGGCGGCTTCGGCGCCCGAGTCGGCGAAAGCCGGGGCGGCCATGCCGAGGGCCATGAACGCGCCGGCGACGACTGCAGCGCTCTTCTTCATGAAATCTTCCCTTCCTTGCGGTCATGCCTGAATGACGGCAGAAACCGCGCGAGCACAGCATTGACGGCTCGCACCATGACCTGCAGCCTGCCAACGAGGAATTGGCGAGCGGAGAAACGACGAAATGAGAAGAGCGGAGGAATTCACTCGAATGCCTCACGGCGTGATGAGACCGTGAATGCCGGGTGGCGGGGCGGGTCGTGGGCCGCCGCGCCCCCGGTCACCGGTCCGGCGTGTAGAGCGCCTCGATCTCGTGCGCGTACGCCGCCACCGCCGCCTGCCGCTTGACCTTCAGGGACGGGGTGAGCAGCCCGTTCTCCTCGGTGAACTCGCCCTCGACGATGCGGAAGGCGCGGATCGACTCGGCGCGGGAGACGGCCGCGTTGGCGTGGTCGACGGCCGCCTGGACGTCGGCGCGCATCCGCTCGTCCCGCACGAGCTCGGACATCGGGGTGTCGGCGGGCAGTTTCCGGACCGCCAGCCAGTGGGCGACGGCGTCCGGGTCGAGGGTGACCAGGGCGGCGACGAACGGACGGTTGTCGCCGACGACGAGGCACTGGGCGACGGGCGGGCGACTGCGCAGGCGGTCCTCCAGGACGGCCGGGGAGACGTTCTTGCCGCCGGAGGTGACCAGGAGGTCCTTCTTGCGGCCGGTGATGGTGAGGTAGCCGTCGTCGTCCAGGGAGCCGAGGTCGCCGGTGGCGAACCAGCCGTCGGTGAGGACGGCGTCGGTGGCCCCGGGGTCGCCCCGGTAGGCGCCGAAGACGATGCCGCCCTTGACCAGCACCTCGCCGTCGTCGGCGATGCGCACGGCCGTGCCGGGGATCGGCGGCCCGACGGTGCCGGGGCGGGGGCCGAGCGGCGGGACGATGGTGGCGGCGGCGGTGGTCTCGGTGAGGCCCCAGCCCTCGTAGATCATGATTCCGGCGGCGTAGAAGAACAGGTTGAGGTCGCGTTCGAGCGGGGAGCCGCCGCTGATGGCGTAGCGCATCCGGCCGCCGAGTTCGGCCCGGACCCGGCGGTAGACCAGCAGGTCGTACAGGGCCCAGCCGGCCCACAGGGCGGGACCGGGGCCCTTGCCGCGGCCGAGGAAGCGCTCCAGGTGGGCGGCGCCGAAGCGGACGGCGAGGCGGTGGGCGCGTTCGAAGGAGGCGCCGCGGCCGATCTTCTCGGCGGTGGCGCGTCCGGTGTCGTGGATCTTCTCGAAGAGGTACGGGACGCCGACCAGGAAGGTCGGGCGGAACTCCTTGAGCACCGGGCGGAGTTCGTCGGGCTTGATGCTCGGGAAGTGGCCGAGCTCGATGCGGGCCAGCAGGCAGGCGATCTGGATGGTGCGGCCGAGGATGTGGGCGAGCGGCAGGAAGAGGAGGGTCGACGCGGTCTGGCCGGTGACCTCCTTGAAGATCGGGTGCAGCAGCTCGACCGTGTTGGCGGCCTCGGCGTGCAGGTTGGCGTGGGTGAGGACGCAGCCCTTGGGGCGGCCGGTGGTGCCGGAGGTGTAGCAGACGGTCGCCACCGTGTCCGGGGTCAGGGCGGTGCGGCGCTTGGTGACCTCCTCGTCGCTCACGCCCAGGCCGAGTGCGGTGAGGTCGGCGAGGGCGCCGGAGTCGAGTTCCCAGGCGCGCGGGTGCTGGTCGTGACCGGCCGTGCCCGCCACGACGGTCGCGGTGTGGGCCGCGGTCTCGGTGACGACGTGGCGGGCGCCGGAGTCGCGGACGATCCACTCAACCTGGTCGGCGGAGGAGGTGGCGTACACGGGCACGGTCTGACCGCCGGCCGTCCAGATCGCGAAGTCCAGGACCGTCCACTCGTAGCGGGTGCGGGACATGACGGCGACCCGGCCGCCGGGTTCGAGGCCGGCGGCGATCAGGCCCTTGGCCACGGCGGTCACCTCGCGGGCGAACTGCGCCGCGGTGACGGGCTGCCAGGCGCCGTTCACCTGGCGGCGCAGGACCACCGCGTCGGGGGCCTCGGCCGCGTTGGTGAACGGGATGTCGGCGGTGCTGCCCGTGGTGGGCCGGGACGCCAGGGGCGCGGTGCGGGCCTCGCGGACAGTGCCGTCCGCGTCCCTGACGGTCTCGGTCCGTGCGCGGGAGACCAGGTCGCCGCGCTGCCTCGCCCGTTTCAGGTCCCTGCGTACGCCCATGACGGCTCCCGGTCGCGGTCGGACTGACGTGCTGTCCTACGTACTGCTCCTGCTTACTCCTGAGTAAACTTACTTGTGCGTAAGAAGCAGTCAACCCCCGGGGACGGCCAGCCCCACTAGGACACGATGTCCTTGCGGGCGAACCCGCGGAAGGCCAGGGCGAACAGCACGAGTGCGTACGTCAGCGAGAGCGACGTGCCCTGGATCAGGCGGGTCCAGTCCAGCTCGGGACGGACCGTGTCGAGCCAGGCGTACTGCCAGTGCGCGGGCAGGAACTCGCGCCAGCCGCCGAGGGCGGTCACCTCGTCCAGGACGTTGCCGATGATGGTCAGGCCGACCGCGCCGCCGACCGCGCCGAGCGGAGCGTCCGTCTTGGTGGACAGCCAGAACGCCAGCGCAGCGGTGACCAGTTGCGAGACGAAGACGTACGCCACCGTGATCGCCAGGCGCTCGGCCGCGGTGCCGGTGGGCAGGCTGCCGCCGGTGGGCAGCTCCAGCGGCCCCCAGCCGTAGGCGGCCGTGCCGACGGCCAGCGCGGTCAGCGGCAGCAGGACGATCGCGGCCAGACTGAGGGTGAGGGCGACGACCAGCTTGGACCAGAGCAGGCGGGCACGGGGCACCGGCGCCGCCAGCAGATAGCGCAGGGAGGACCAGCCGGCCTCCGAGGCGACCGTGTCCCCGAAGAACAGGGCGACGGGCACGACGAGGAGGAAGCCCGCGGAGGCGAACAGGTTCACCGCGGCGAAGTTGGCCCCCGACGCGGTGGCCGAGTCCATCAGGCTGATCTGGCCGTTCGCCCCGCCCGGCTCGCCGCCGATCCGGAAGGCGACGAGCAGCACGAACGGCAGGGCGAACAGGATGCCGCCCATCACGAGCGTGCGCCGCCGCTTCAGCTGGCGGACCAGCTCCACCCGCACGGGCAGCGTGCGGCCCGCGCGGTAGCCCTCGGCGACCTCCCGGGGGCCGGCGGGCGCGGCGCGTTCGACCTGCGTGCTCATGCCGGGTCTCCGATCAGGGTGAGGAAGGCGTCCTCGAGGCGCCGGTGGGGGCCCACCGACTCCACGGGCACGTCCAGGCGGACGAGTTCGGCGATCAGGTCCCGGGCGGTTCCGCCGGGTCCGAGGCGGACCAGCAGGCCGCCGTCGGTCGCCGCCGCCGAGGCCACGCCCGGCAGGGCGGCCACCTTCTCGGCCAGGGGCGTGTCCACCGCCGCGAAGGTGCCCACCAGCAGCGTGTCCCCGGAGCCGACGATCTCGCCGACCGGGCCCGCCTGGACGAGCCGCCCGCGGTCCATGACCACCAGGTGGGTGCAGCTCTGCTCGACCTCGGACAGCAGGTGGCTGGAGACGATCACCGTGCGGCCGGCCGCCGCGTAGCGGATCATCACCTCGCGCATCTCGCGGATCTGCGGCGGGTCCAGGCCGTTGGTCGGCTCGTCCAGGATCAGCAGGTCGGGCAGGCCCAGCATGGCCTGGGCGATGGCCAGGCGCTGGCGCATGCCCTGGGAGTAGGTGCGCACCGCGCGGGCGAGCGCGTCGCCGAGCCCGGCGATCTCCAGGGCCTCGTCCAGGTGGGCGTCCTCGGGCGGGCGGCCGGTGGCCCGCCAGTACAGCTCCAGGTTCTCCCTGCCGGACAGGTGCGGCAGGAAGCCCGCGCCCTCGACGAACGCGCCGACGCGGGAGAGCACCGGGGCGCCCGGCGCGATGGCGTGACCGAACACGCGGATCTCACCGTCGTCCGGCGTGATCAGGCCCATGAGCATGCGCAGGGTCGTCGTCTTGCCCGCGCCGTTCGGCCCGAGCAGGCCGAGCACCTGGCCCTGCTCCACGCGGAAGGACAGGTCCCGGACGGCGAACCGGTCGCCGGACTTGCCGTACCGCTTGGTCAGACCGGTGATCTGGAGCGGGACACCGGCCAGCGCGGGGTCGGGCGGCGGCGCGGTGGTGCGGCGGCGGGCGGTCAGCAGCAGGGCCGCGGCCACCGCGGCGCCCGCGAGGGGCGCCCACCAGACCCAGGCGGGCAGCCCCGCCACCTGGCCGGTGTCGCCGAGGCCCGTCGGGACGGCCAGATCGCCCTTCAGGGAGACGGTGTACGTGGCGGGGGCGGCCGGGGATGCGTAGCCGAGGTCGGTGGAGGACAGGACCAGGCGCAGGCGGTGGCCGCGCTCCACCTCGTGGTCGATCGCGGGCAGGGTCAGCTTCACGTCCCTGCCGTCACCGATGTCGTCCACCCGGACGGGCGTGACCAGTTGGGAGGGGAGGACCGGCTGGGTGCCGCCCGGCCCGACGTCGTACACCTTGGCGAAGAGCACGGCTTCGTCCTTGGTGGACTCCACGTGCACGGTGGCGGTCGGCGAGCCGGTGATCCGGACGTCCTCCTCCAGGGGTGCCGACTCGAAGGCGGCGTGCTGGCCGGGGAAGTCGAGGGAGACGCCGATACCGAGGGAGGAGAGCTGGGAGAGTCCGCCGGAGCCGCCGATGCCGGGGAGGGCGGAGACGGCGGGCGGGCTCGCGCCGGGCGGGTTGTCGAAGGACTGCTCGCGGCCGCGCAGTTCGATCGCGCGCGGCTCGCCGGCCAGACCGGGGTAGGAGTCGGCGCTCACGCCCTCCAGGCGGGGTTCGCCGTCGCCGCTGCCGGTGCCCAGGGTGCGGGTGACGCGGAAGGCGGGGCCGGTGCCGGCCGACTCGTCGTCCTTCAGATAGCGGTCGAACCACGCCCCGACGCGGGCCTGGACGCGGTCCGTCTCCATGTCACCGCCGTCGTGCCCGCCCGCGATCCAGTCGACGGCCACCGGGGCGCCGTTGTCGCCGATCGCCTCGGCGGCCAGGTCGGCCTGGTCCAGCGGGAAGAGGGAGTCGGTCTGGCCCTGGACCAGCAACGTCGGTACGTCGATGCGGTCGGCGACGGCCTGCGGGCTGCGTTCGTCGAGGAGAGCCGTGGCCCGCGCGTCCGGCGTCCCGGACTCGGCGACCCGCTCGTACATCCGGCACAGCTCGTCCTCGAACCGCTCGCAGCCACCGCCCAGGTTGACGAAGATGCCCGCCCACAGCTTCTTGAAGACGCCGTTCGGGAAGAGGGCGTCCGAGAGGTTCCAGTACGTGACGGCCGGGGCGATCGCGTCGACCCGGTGGTCGTGCCCGGCGGCCAGCAGCGCGACCGCGCCGCCGTAGGAGCCGCCGGCCACGCCCACGCGCGGGTCGCCCCGCTCGTCCAGCCGCACCTCGGGCCGCTGCGCCAGCCAGTCGATCAGCCGGGAGACGTCGGCGACCTCGCCGTCCGGGGCGTTCAGCCCGATCTTCCCGGTGGACTCGCCGAAGCCGCGCGCCGACCAGGTCAGGACCGCGTACCCGTCGCGGGCGAGGTCCTCCGCCTGGTCCCGTACGTCGGCCTTGCTGCCGCCGAAGCCGTGCGCGAGAAGTACGGCCGGGCGGCGGCCGTCGGAGCCCGCCGTGAAGTACGAGGTGTCCAGGCGCACCCCGTCGCCCACGGCCACGACCCGGTCCGAGCGGTGCACCGGGGGCGGGTCGTCACCGGCGACGGCCGTCCAGGTCCCGGCGCCGGCGAGCACGACGACGGCGGCCCCGGCGGCGAGCATCCGCCGCGGGCCCCGTAGCAGCCCTCGCACGCGGGGCAGTCGAAGATCCATGTGTCAACGGTACGGGCCGCCGCCGACATCGGGGGCAGCCCCGGGGCCGAACCTCCGCCCCTCCCACGGAAGTACGGGGCGGGCGCCGCGTACCACGGACGCGGTAGGCGGAGTTGCCGGCGGATTACGTCCCGGGGGCCCCGGCGGACGGGAGCGGGGCGAAGAAACGTCCCGTCGTCCGGTGACCGGACGCTGTCGGTGGTGCCCGGTAGAGTCCCGGGCACAGGTGAATCACAGTCACGGCAACGGGTGGGGACTCATGAAACTGAGGTACAGCGCGGCCTGGGTGGGGCTGACGGCGGCGGCGATGGTCGCGGCGACCGCGTGCGGCTCGGAGAGCGCCGGGTCGGCGACCGAAAGCGCCGACAAGGTGGCCGAGAGCACCGGCAAGGCGGCCGACACGGCCGTGAGCAAGGCTGACACGATCATGGCGGCGCTCTCGCGGGCCACCGACCGGACCGAGGAGCTGGGCTCCGCCGAGGTCAGGACGACGACCGACCTGGGCACCGGCGAGCCGATCGCCATGGACGGCACCTACTCCTGGGGCGACGGCTACGCGCTCGACGTCGAGATGGACACCGAGGCCGTGCAGATGCAGGACCTCACGGACTCCCCGACCGTGCGCACCCTGTTCGTCGACGGCGCCTACTACTACGACATCGATCCGCAGCCCGACGGCCCGCTCGAGGGCAAGGAATGGATCAAGATCGACGGGTCGGTGGTGTTCGGCGAGTCGGGCGCCGCCGCGTTCAGCGGGAGCGGCGGGGCCAGCCCGGCGGACTCCATGAAGGGCCTCAAGTACGCGAGCGACGTCGAGGACCTCGGCGCGGAGAACGTCAACGGCAAGCCCACCACCCACTACCGTGCGGTGCTCGACGAGAAGGACCTGGGCAAGTTCAAGGAGGCCTTCAGCGGCGCCGACAGCATGCTCGGCTCCACCGGCGGCGACTCGATCACCATGGACATCTGGGTGGGCGAGAAGGACCTGCCGGTGCGCCTGGAGCAGGAGTTCGGCGCCATGAAGGTCACCATGGACTTCGACAGGTTCGGCGCCACCGAGGAGATCGTGGCCCCGCCCGCGCAGGAGGTCGCGGACCTCAGCGAGGAAGCGAAGAGCTCGGGCGCGACGGCCGGCTGAGACCACAGGAGGGTGCCCCGGCCCGCACGGGTGGGCCGGGGCACCGGGGCCTCGGTGGTCGCGCTCAGCGGTCGCGCTCAGCGGTCCGGATCAGTGGTTGCGCGGGAAGCCCAGGTCCACGCCGGTCGGGGCGTCGGCCGGGTCCGGCCAGCGGGTGGTGACGACCTTGCCGCGGGTGTAGAAGTGCGTGCCGTCGTTGCCGTAGATGTGGTGGTCGCCGAAGAGCGAGTCCTTCCAGCCGCCGAAGGAGTGGTAGCCGACGGGGACCGGGATCGGCACGTTCACGCCGACCATGCCCGCCTCGACCTCCAGCTGGAAGCGGCGGGCCGCGCCGCCGTCCCGGGTGAAGATCGCGGTGCCGTTGCCGAAGGGGGAGGCGTTGATGAGCGCCAGGCCCTCCTCGTAGGTGTCCGCGCGCAGCACGCACAGCACCGGGCCGAAGATCTCGTCCTGGTACGCCTTGGCCGTGGTCGGCACCTTGTCCAGCAGCGAGATGCCGATCCAGTGGCCGTCCTCGTGGCCGTCGACCGTGTGGCCGGTGCCGTCCAGGACGACCTCGCAGCCCTCGGCCGCCGCGCCCTCCACGTAGGACGCCACCTTGTCGCGGTGCGCCTTGGTGATGAGGGGGCCCATCTCGGACGTCGGGTCGTCGCCCGGGCCGATCTTGATCTTCTCGGCGCGTTCGCGGATCTTCTCGACCAGCTCGTCGCCGACCGCGCCGACCGCCACGACCGCGGAGATCGCCATGCAGCGCTCGCCGGCCGAGCCGTAGGCCGCGGAGACGGCCGCGTCGGCCGCCGCGTCGAGGTCGGCGTCCGGCAGCACCAGCATGTGGTTCTTGGCGCCGCCGAGGGCCTGGACGCGCTTGCCGTTGGCCGAGGCGGTGGTGTGGATGTAGCGGGCGATCGGGGTCGAGCCGACGAAGGAGACCGCCTTGACGTCCGGGTGCTCCAGGAGGCGGTCCACGGCCACCTTGTCACCGTGCACGACGTTGAAGACGCCGTCCGGCAGACCGGCCTCGGCGAGCAGCTCGGCGATCCTGTTCGCGGCCGACGGGTCCTTCTCGCTCGGCTTGAGCACGAAGGTGTTGCCGCAGGCGATGGCGATGGGGAACATCCACATCGGCACCATCGCCGGGAAGTTGAACGGGGTGATGCCGGCGACGACACCGAGCGGCTGCCGGATCGAGGACACGTCGACGCGGGTGGCGACCTGCGTCGACAGCTCGCCCTTCAGCTGCACGCTGATGCCGCAGGCCAGGTCGACGATCTCCAGGCCGCGCGCGACCTCGCCGAGCGCGTCGGAGTGCACCTTGCCGTGCTCGGCGGTGATCAGCTCGGCGATCTCGTCGCGGTGGGCGTCCAGCAGCGCCCGGAACTTGAAGAGGATCGAGGTGCGCTGCGCCAGCGAGGACTGACCCCAGGTCAGGTACGCGTCCTTGGCGGCGGCGACCGCGGCGTCCACCTCCTCGACCGAGGCGAAGGCGACCTTGGTGGTGACCGCGCCGGTCGCCGGGTTCGTCACCGGCCCGTACGTGCCCGAGGCGCCTTCGGCGGTCTTGCCGCCGATCCAGTGGTTGACGATGTTCGTCATGACCGAGAACTCCTTCACAGATGGCGGCGACGGGTCGAGACGTGCCGTTGGTCCAGCTCATGGGCGGTGACCGGCGACGACCGGAGCGCCGTCCGCGGCCATCGGGCCGTGGTCCGGGGCGTTCGGGACGCGGTCCGGGGCGTTCGGGTCGCGGTCCGGGGCGTTCGGGTCGCGGTCACTGCCATGGGTCCATCCCAGCAGTCGGGCGCTCCGGGCGCGCCCGACACTGTGTCTGCGGTTTGGGTGTCCGCGTAGACACGTGGGGCAGTGTCGGCGGCCGGCGCCCCTGCGGGACGCGGGAACCTCCGGCGCGGGCCGATGCGAGCGGGGAGTCGGCGCTCGCGCCTCGCTCCTGCCAGGGCGGGGCGGCCGCCCCGCGCCGGAGGCGTTCGGTGGGGGAACCGGCGTCGGCGGGCGCGGACTCCGGGCTCCCGGCGATCGGGTCGTGCGCCATCGCGTTCCCCTTCGGTGCCCGTCGTTCACTGCGCGCCGTCGCGTCTCCCCCGGTTTCTAGCCCCGCGGATGCGGCCTGTCAATGTTTTGTCCGGACATTCGGACGACATGGCCCGAGAGTCAGCCGTCCGCCGACGCACACCGCCCCGCACAGCGGAAGTCAACGCGCCACGCCTGAACTCCGGCGTACGCGTTTGCGGCACTCGTGTCACAAAAACGCTCCTTCTGTCACACGTGTCACGCGGAGGCGGGTCTTCCGTCACACCCGGGAACGGGCCCGGACCGCCCCGCACCCGACGTCGTTCACCCGGCACAGGCTTGGAGATCGCCGGCGCCGCACCCGGCTCCCCCCGGCGGCCGTCCCCGGCCGCCGCCGAGGTGCGCGCAGGGAGGTGCAACGAGTGACCGACCGAAGGCTCTGGTCCTACAAGGACATCGCGGCCCACATCCGGGTGCAGCCGGACACCGTCCGGTCGTACCGGAAGCACGGGCTGCTGCCGCCACCCGACCACGTGGAGGGCGGGAAGCCCTACTGGTACGCGGACACGATCCGGGCCTGGGTGGCGTCCCGGCCGCGCAACCGGAAGCGGTAGCCCGGGGGCCGGAAATTCGTTCGGTGCCCCATGGTCGCGTGGGGCACAGTTCCGCCCATGGACTTCTCCGTGAAACCCGTCCTGACCGGTGACAGGACCGTACTGCGACCGTTCACCGAGGCGGACGCCGAGCGCATGTGGGAGATCATCGGCGACCCCGAGGTGCGGCGCTTCACCGGCTCACCGGGGCGCGAACTCACACCCGAGGTGCTGCGCACCTGGTACGGCTCCCGCGGCGCCCAGCCCGACCGACTCGACCTCGCCGTCACCGACCCCGCCGACGGCGAGGTGCTCGGCGAGGTCGTGCTCCACGACTGGGTGCCCGAGGACCGCGCCTGCACCTTCCGCACCTTGATCGGCGCACGGGGACGCGGCCGGGGCATCGGCACCGAGGCGACCCGGCTGATCGTCGGGTACGGCTTCGAGGAACTGGGCCTGCACCGCATCCAGCTGGACGCCTACGCCTTCAACCACCGGGCGCTGCGGGTCTACGAGAAGGTCGGATTCGTGCGTGAGGGCCTGCGGCGCGAGGTGGAGCGGCGGGACGGCGTGTGGGTGGACGAGGTGCTGATGGCCGTCCTCGACCACGAGTGGGCCGCCCACCGCGGGCACCCCTCGACCGGACACGGGCCCTCCGAGGCCGACCGCGGGCGGCCCGACGCCGACCGAGGGCACCCCGGGGCGGCCGTCACGGCTCGATGACCGTCACGCCCGCGCCGGGCGCCGTCCCCATCGCCGCGAGGGCCGCCGGGACCGCATCCAGCCCGATGGTGGACGTCACCAGCAGGTCGGGGCGGAGCACTCCGCCGCGGACCAGTTCCAGCATCGGCGGGTAGGTGTGCGCGGCCATCCCGTGGCTGCCGACGAGTTCGAGCTCCAGGGCGACGGCGCGGGCCATCGGCACCGGTGTGGTGCCGTCGGCCGAGGGCAGCAGCCCGACCTGGACGTGCCGGCCGCGGCGGCGCAGGCCGTTCACGGACGCGGCGCAGGTGACGGGGGAGCCGAGGGCGTCGAGGGAGAGGTGGGCGCCGCCGCCGGTGAGGTCGCGGACGGCCGCCGCGGTGTCCGGCGTCCGGGAGGCGTCCACGCACTCCACCGCGCCGAAGGCGCGCGCCAGCTCCAGCGCCCGGCCCGACACGTCCACGGCGACCACCCGCGCGCCAGACGCCGCGGCGATCATCACCGCGGACAGGCCGACGCCCCCGCAGCCGTGCACCGCGACCCACTCCCCCGCCGCGACGCGGCCCTGCTGCGCGACGGCGCGGAAGGCGGTGGCGAACCGGCAGCCCAGCGAGGCGGCCGTGGCGTACGACATGCCCTCGGGCACGGCGACGAGGTTGACGTCGGCGTGGTCGAGCGCCACGTACTCGGCGAAGGACCCCCAGTGGGTGAAGCCCGGCTGGGTCTGGCGTTCGCACACCTGCTGGTCGCCCGCCGCGCACGCCCCGCAGCTCCCGCAGGCGCAGACGAAGGGCACGGTCACCCGGTCGCCGGGCCGCCAGCCGGCCACCCGGTCGCCGACCGCCTCGACGACGCCGGCGAGCTCGTGGCCGGGCACGTGCGGCAGCGTGATGTCCGGGTCGTGGCCCTGCCATCCGTGCCAGTCGCTGCGGCACAGCCCGGTGGCCTCGACGCGGACCACGACGCCGTGCGGCGCGGGCCGCGGGTCGGCGACCTCCCGCACCTCGGCCGGCTCACCGAAGCGCTCGAACACGACCGCGCGCATCCGTCACCCTCACTTCCGTAACTTCTGTAGCGGAGTCTCCGCTTCCCGCCCCTCATCTCACGGCAGGCCCATCCGGCGTCATACCCCCTAGGGGTACAGTGGAAGGTGAGTGGTCCGCGCCGGACCACGCGTACCCGCCACGAACGCCCCGACGAGGAGCAACGACATGACCACCCAGACCGACACCCAGGGCTCCGTCACCACCGTCTACAAGGTGAGCGGAATGAGCTGCGGACACTGCGAGGGCGCCGTTTCCGGCGAGATCTCCGAGATCGCGGGCGTCGGCTCGGTGCAGGCCGTCGCGTCCACCGGCGTGGTCACCGTCGTCTCCGAGGCGCCCCTCGACGACGAGGCCGTACGCGCCGCCGTGGACGAGGCGGGCTTCGAGCTGGTCGGCAGGGCCTGAGCGGCCACGCCACCGGGGGCACGGCCGACCGCCCGGGCGCCGCCCACGGCCCGCCGCGGCCCCGTTCCGAAGCACCCAGCACCTCCCACAGCCCCTCCGGCCGGGCCTCGCACGGTCCGGCCGGCCCGTCTGGAGTCCGGACCATGACCAGCACCACCGCGGAATCGCCCACGGACGCCACGGCCGCCGAGCCGGACCTCGCCGAGGTCGAGCTGATCGTCGGCGGGATGACCTGCGCCTCCTGCGCCGCCCGTGTCGAGAAGAAGCTGAACCGGATGGACGGCGTCACCGCCACGGTGAACTACGCGACGGAGAAGGCACGGATCACGTACCCGGCGACCACCCCGGTCGCCGACCTGATCGCCACCGTCGTCAGGACCGGCTACACCGCCGAGGAACCACAGCCGGCCGAGGAGGCCGAGCCGCCGCAGGGCGCCGGGTCCGCGGCGGGCGCCGACGACCCCGAGCTGTCCGCCCTGCGCCGGCGCCTGGTCGTCTCCGCCCTCCTCGCCGCCCCCGTCGTGCTGCTCGCGATGGTCCCGGCGCTCCAGTTCGACAACTGGCAGTGGCTCTCGCTCACCCTGGCCGCTCCCGTCGTGGTCTGGGGCGGGCTGCCCTTCCACCGCGCCGCCTGGACCAACCTGCGGCACGGCGCGGCGACCATGGACACCCTGGTCTCGCTCGGCACGCTCGCGGCGTTCGGCTGGTCGCTGTGGGCGCTGTTCTTCGGGGACGCGGGCATGCCGGGCATGCGGCACGGCTTCGACCTCACCGTCTCCCGTGCCGACGGCGCCTCCGCGATCTACCTGGAGGCCGCGGCCGGGGTCACCGCCTTCCTCCTCCTCGGCCGCTGGCTGGAGGCCCGCGCCAAGCGCCGCGCAGGGGCCGCGCTGCGGGCGCTGATGGAGCTGGGCGCGAAGGACGTCGCGGTACTGCGGGACGGGCGCGAGGTACGGATTCCGGTGGGCCGGCTGGCGGTCGGCGACCGGTTCGTCGTACGGCCCGGCGAGAAGATCGCCACCGACGGCACGGTGGTCGAGGGCGCCGGTGCCGTGGACGCCTCGATGCTCACCGGCGAGTCGGTCCCGGTGGACGTCGGCGCCGGCGACACCGTCACCGGCGCCACGGTCAACGCCGGGGGCCGGCTGGTGGTCGAGGCCACCCGGGTCGGCGCCGACACGCGGCTGGCGCGGATGGCGCAGCTGGTCGAGGACGCGCAGAGCGGCAAGGCCGAGGTGCAGCGGCTCGCCGACCGGATCTCGGGCGTCTTCGTGCCCGTCGTGCTGCTGATCGCGTTCGCCACCTTCGGCGGGTGGCTGGGCGCCACCGGTGACACGGTCGCCGCGTTCACCGCCGCCGTCGCCGTACTGATCATCGCCTGCCCGTGCGCGCTGGGCCTGGCCACGCCGACCGCGCTGATGGTCGGCACCGGGCGCGGCGCCCAGCTCGGCATCCTCATCAAGGGTCCGGAGGTGCTGGAGTCCACGCGGCGCGTCGACACGGTCGTCCTGGACAAGACCGGCACCGTCACCACGGGCCGCATGGCCCTGCACGAGGTGTACGCCGCCGAGGGCACCGACGAGGAGGAGGTGCTGCGCCTCGCGGGCGCCGTCGAGCACGCCTCCGAGCACCCCGTGGCGCGCGCGGTCGCCGCCGGCGCCGAGGAGCGGGTCGGCGCGCTGCCCGGCGTCGAGGACTTCGAGAACGTCCCGGGGCGGGGCGTACGCGGGCGCGTGGAGGGCCGTGAGGTGGTCGTGGGGCGTCTGCACGACACCCTCCCGCCCGGGTTGGCCCGCGCTCGCGACGAGGCCGAGAGGGGCGGACGTACGGCCGTCGTGGTCGGGTGGGACGGCGCGGCGCGCGGAGTGGTCGCCGTGGCGGACACGGTCCGGGAGACCAGCGCCGAGGCGGTGTCCGAGCTGCGCCGGCTCGGCCTCACCCCCGTACTGCTGACCGGCGACAACCGGCGGGTCGCCGAGTCGGTCGCCCGCGCCGTCGGCATCGACGAGGTGATCGCCGAGGTGCTGCCCGAGGAGAAGGTGGCCGTGGTGGAGCGGCTGCGGCGCGAGGGCCGTGCGGTCGCCATGGTCGGCGACGGCGTCAACGACGCCGCCGCGCTCGCCACCGCCGACCTGGGCCTGGCGATGGGCACGGGGACGGACGCGGCCATCGAGGCGGGCGACCTGACGCTGGTCCGCGGTGACCTGCGGGTGGCCGCGGACGCGATCCGGTTGTCCCGGCGCACCCTGTCCACGATCAAGGGCAACCTCGTGTGGGCCTTCGGCTACAACGTGGCCGCGCTGCCGCTGGCCGCCGCGGGGCTGCTGAACCCGATGATCGCGGGGGCGGCGATGGCCTTCTCCTCGGTGTTCGTGGTGACCAACAGCCTGCGGCTGCGCGCGTTTCACTGAGGTCTCGATGACCGGAGCCCTCTGGAGTCCGGCACGCACCTCACATAAGCTCTTCACAAGGCTCGCGCATCTTCCTTACGCTTGGGTCCCGGTCGGCGTATCGGGGCTCTTGCGCACCTAAGGGACATATGCAAGAGACGCAGATCACAGTGATGCGAACGTAACCATCGAAGGGGTTCGAAGGTCTAAGTTGGCGATGTCAGGCAGCGTCTTGGGGGGCGCCACCTGGCATCTGGGGATGTCTTGGGGGACTTTCCCAGAGCTGCGTTGCCGGGACACGTACACCGGGAAGCTTTGAGCGGCCCTCCCGGGCGTGCGTTGTCCCGGCAGACCGCACGACGACGGACACAGGCGACACGCAACACGCGAAAGAACGGCACGACAGGCACGGCGGGTTTCGCTCGTTGTGCTCAGTACAGCGATTCAGGCGCTGTCCTCACAGACGCCCGGCCGGATCCCGTGGGGGGAATCCGCACCGGGACATGGGAAGGCGCCCTGGTCGTCGGCCCGTGGGGGGACCGGCGCCGGGGCGCCTTCTGCTGTTCGCGGCCCGCGGGGCAACAGGACGGCGGGCGGGCGGGCGGGACGGGGCGAGAACGCGACAGGCCCCGCACCCGACGGCAGCGCGTCGAGTACGGGGCCCACAAGCCCGGGGAGGGGGCGCTCAGCGCTCCTCGACCGGCACGAAGTCGCGCTCGACGACGCCGGTGTAGATCTGGCGCGGGCGGCCGATGCGGGAGCCCGGCTCCTTGATCATCTCGTGCCACTGGGCGATCCAGCCCGGCAGCCGGCCGAGGGCGAACAGGACCGTGAACATCTCGGTCGGGAAGCCCATGGCCCGGTAGATCAGACCGGTGTAGAAGTCGACGTTCGGGTAGAGGCTGCGCGAGACGAAGTAGTCGTCGGAGAGCGCGTGCTCCTCCAGCTTCAGGGCGATGTCCAGCAGCTCGTCGGACTTGCCGAGGGCGGAGAGCACGTCGTGCGCGGCGGCCTTGATGATCTTGGCGCGGGGGTCGAAGTTCTTGTAGACCCGGTGGCCGAAGCCCATCAGGCGGACGCCGTCCTCCTTGTTCTTCACCTTGCGGATGAAGGTGTCGACGTCGCCGCCGGAGTCGCGGATGCCCTCCAGCATCTCCAGCACCGACTGGTTGGCGCCGCCGTGCAGCGGGCCCCAGAGGGCGTTGATGCCGGCGGAGATCGAGGCGAACATGTTCGCCTGCGAGGAACCGACCAGGCGGACCGTGGAGGTCGAGCAGTTCTGCTCGTGGTCCGCGTGCAGGATCAGCAGCTTGTCGAGCGCGGAGACGACGATCGGGTCGAGCTCGTACTCCTGCGCCGGGACCGAGAACGTCATGCGCAGGAAGTTCTCGACGTAGCCGAGGTCGTTGCGCGGGTAGACGAACGGGTGGCCGATCGACTTCTTGTACGCGTAGGCGGCGATCGTCGGAAGCTTGGCGAGCAGCCGGATCGTCGAGAGGTTGCGCTGGCGCTCGTCGAACGGGTTGTGGCTGTCCTGGTAGAACGTCGACAGCGCGGAGACCACCGACGACAGCATGGCCATCGGGTGGGCGTCGCGCGGGAAGCCCTTGTAGAAGTTCTTGACGTCCTCGTGCAGCAGGGTGTGCTGCGTGATCTCGTTCTGGAACGCGGTGAGCTCGTCGACGGTCGGCAGCTCGCCGTTGATCAGCAGGTAGGCGACCTCCACGAAGGACGAGCGCTCGGCCAGCTGCTCGATCGGGTAGCCGCGGTACCGGAGGATGCCGGCTTCGCCGTCCAGATAGGTAATGGCGGACTTGTATGCGGCGGTGTTGCCGTAACCGCTGTCCAGCGTCACCAGACCGGTCTGGGCTCGGAGCTTCCCGATGTCGAAGCCCTTGTCGCCGACGGTGCTGTCGATCACCGGGTAGGTGTACTCGCCATCGCCGTACCGCAGTACTACAGAGTTGTCGCTCACGTCTTCCCTCACCGACGTAGTGCCTCATCTTCGAGGTGCCCTGACTGTCTCTACCATCCCCCACTTGGCTCAGGAGAGTGCACTCGGGGTCGACCATCGGGCCTATTGGCGGCACTCAGTGCCGCCAACCAGCCCATCCTGCCCCCTCCCGACCCCATCCGGAAGTGCTCTGTGACCTTCCCGACTCATTTGATCGATCATTTTTGTCACAGGGGTCGGGAGGTTTACCCGGAGGGCCTGTGGGTCAGGAGCCCGCCAGCCGGAAGTCGAGCGCCGTGCAGCGCCGGCCGGCCGAGACCGTGCGCACCGCCTGTCCGATCGCCTTGCGGGAACCGACGAGGACGACCAGCTTCTTGGCCCGGGTGACCGCCGTGTACAGCAGGTTCCGCTGGAGCATCATCCAGGCGCCGGTCGTCACGGGGATCACCACCGCCGGGTATTCGCTGCCCTGGGAGCGGTGGATGGTCACCGCGTAGGCGTGGGCCAGTTCGTCCAGTTCGTCGAATTCGTACGGAACCTCCTCGTCCTCGTCCGTGAGCACGGTGAGGCGCTGGTCCACCGGGTCGAGTGAGGTGACCACGCCGACGGTGCCGTTGAAGACACCGTTCTCACCCTTCTCGTAATTGTTGCGAATCTGGGTGACCTTGTCGCCGACCCGGAAGACACGACCGCCGAACCGCTTCTCGGCGAGATCCGGGCGGCCCGGGGTGATGGCCTGCTGGAGCAGCCCGTTGAGCGCGCCGGCGCCTGCGGGGCCGCGGTGCATGGGGGCGAGCACCTGCACGTCACGGCGGGGATCGAGCCCGAACTTGGCGGGTACGCGCCGCGCGGCGACGTCCACGGTGAGCCGCCCCGCCTCCTCGGTGTCGTCCTCGACGAAGAGGAAGAAGTCCTTCATGCCGTCGGTGAGCGGGTGCTGCCCGGCGTTGATCCGGTGCGCGTTGGTCACCACCCCCGACTGCTGGGCCTGGCGGAAGACCCGGGTGAGGCGGACCGCGGGCACGGGACCGCCGTCGGCGAGCAGATCCCTCAGCACCTCCCCCGCCCCCACGCTGGGCAGCTGGTCGACGTCCCCGACGAAGAGCAGGTGGGCACCCGGGGGTACGGCCTTGACCAGCTTGTTGGCGAGGAGGAGGTCCAGCATGGACGCCTCGTCGACCACCACCAGGTCGGCGTCGAGCGGCCGGTCCCGGTCGTAGGCGGCGTCACCGCCGGGCTTGAGCTCCAGCAGCCGGTGCACGGTGGACGCCTCGGCGCCGGTCAGCTCGGCGAGGCGCTTGGCGGCCCGGCCGGTCGGGGCGGCGAGCACCACCTTGGCCTTCTTGGCGCGGGCCAGCTCCACGATCGACCGGACGGTGAACGACTTGCCGCAGCCGGGGCCGCCGGTGAGGACGGCGACCTTCTCGGTGAGGGCCAGCTTGACGGCCGCCTCCTGCTCGGGGGCGAGGTCGGCACCGGTACGCCGCCCCAGCCAGCCGAGCGCCTTGTCCCAGGCCACGTCCTGGAAGGCGGGCATCCGGTCCTCGTCCGAGCGGAGGAGGCGGCGCAGCTGTCCCGCCAGGGCCAGCTCGGCGCGGTGGAACGGGACGAGGTAGACGGCGGTGACGGGGTCGCCGCCCTCCGGGTCGGGGACCTTCTCCCGCACGACCCCCGGGTCCTCGCCCTCCTCCGGCTCGGCGGCCAGCTCGGCCAGGCACTCGATGACGAGCCCGGTGTCCACCTGGAGCAGCTTCACCGCGTCGGCGATCAGCTTCTCCTCGGGGAGGTAGCAGTGCCCTTGGTCGGTGGCCTGCGACAGGGCGTACTGCAGGCCCGCCTTCACCCGCTCCGGGCTGTCGTGCGGGATACCCACGGACTGGGCGATCTTGTCGGCGGTGAGGAAGCCGATGCCCCAGACGTCGGCGGCGAGGCGGTAGGGCTGGTTCTTCACGACGGAGATCGAGGCGTCCCCGTACTTCTTGTAGATGCGCACGGCGATGGAGGTGGACACCTCGACGGTCTGGAGGAAGAGCATGACCTCCTTGATCGCCTTCTGCTCCTCCCAGGCGTCGGCGATCTTCTTGGTCCGCTTGGGGCCGAGTCCGGGCACTTCGATGAGCCGCTTCGGCTCCTCCTCGATGATCGTGAGGGTGTCGATGCCGAAGTGCTGCGTGATGCGGTCGGCGAAGATCGGCCCGATGCCCTTGACGAGGCCGGAGCCGAGGTAGCGGCGGATGCCCTGCACGGTGGCGGGCAGTACGGTCGTGTAGTTCTCGACGTGGAACTGCTTGCCGTACTGCGGGTGCGAGCCCCAGCGGCCCTCCATCCGTAGCGACTCCCCGACCTGGGCGCCGAGCAGCGCGCCGACGACGGTCAGCAGGTCGCCGGCGCCTCTGCCGGTGTCGACCCGGGCGACGGTGTAGCCGTTCTCCTCGTTGGCGTACGTGATGCGTTCCAGGACGCCTTCGAGGGTGGCGAGCCGCCGCTCGCCCGGGGCCGCGGGGGGCTGGTTGGGCATGATCCGACGGTACCGGTGGGGTGTGACATGGGCGGCCCGGAGGGGGGCTCAGTTAACGGCCCGCCTGCGGCTTGAGGGCTTGGAGGAAGAGCGCGAAGGCCTCCGGCGGGAAGCTGAGGGTGGCTCGGGTGGGGGTTTTGCTGTCGCGGACGGTAACTCGGGCCGGGCGCGTCGCGACTTCCACGCAGTTGTTGCCGTCGCCCTCACCGGAGTAGGACGACTTTCGCCAGTTGTCCATGGGGCTCACAGCTCCTTCGTCAGCCGGTGGATGAAGTCACGCGATCGGTCCGGGTCGAGCGAGACGTCCTCTACCTTACGGAAGCGCGTTCGATAGGCGCCGAGTTGGGCTTCTGAGTCGATGAGGAACGCACCATGCGGTGCGTCGCGCACCACGGTGTCCAGCTTGCGCACGGCTCCACCGACGTACGTCATCGTGCTTGAGGCCCTGGCGAAACCGTCCAGATCGAAGGGAATGACCCGCAAGGTGATGCGGTCGCTCTCGGAAGCCTCAAGGAGGCGTACGAGTTGAGCCCGGGCAGCGATGCGATCACCGACCCTGATCCGGAGGGCGGACTCGTGGACGATGACCTCATGAGGGAAGGCAGCCTTCTCCTGCCTGGTCAGCCGGTGACGCACCCGCAGATCCAGTTCCTCCGAGGTCAGTTCGGGAATCCTCGAAGAGAAGACGGCGCGGGCGTAATTCTCTGTCTGCAACAGGCCCGGCACATGCAGGATGGCCACGTCCTGCACGTAGGTGGCGTGGTGGTCCAGTTCCGCCAGGTCCAGAAACGGCGTGGGCAGTAGCCCCCGATACTCCTCCCACCACCCCTTCGTACGATCGGTGGCCATCTCCACCAAGGCGTCGACCAGTTCGTCGTCGGTGCAGGCGTAATGGGAAGCGAGGCGGCGGAGCCGTTGCTCGCTGACTCCCGACAACCCCGCCTCGATCTGACTGATCTGGACGTTACTGACCCCTAGCATGGTCGCGGCCTGCCGGGCGGTGAGTCCGGCCGCCTCGCGAAGTCTGCGCAGTTCCACCGCAAGGCGCAGTTGCCGCGCTGTTGGTTCGCGCCTCGTGGGCAAAAGACCGCTCCTCACCTCAACGCGTCGGCTGACGCGACTCGTTCGGGGTGAAGATTACGCGACCGGCTTGCCGCGCCGAAACTTTAAGGTCTACCTTCAGTGACGCGACGCACACCATGTGCAACCGGGCCGCCGGAAGCGCACCGCGCCGTCCTGCCATGACGGCTGCGGCATTGACACCCGGCCCGCACTCGACGCATTCCACCGAACGAGGAGTTCCGCATGCCCGAAACCGACCCGTGGGAGTACTCCCTCTACATCCCCAACGATCTCCGCGCCGTCACCGTCAGCCGCCGCACCCTCCGCCTGGTCCTCACCATGCACGGCCTGATCCGCCTCGTCGACGTCGCCGAACTGCTCGCCACGGAGCTGATCACCAACGCCGTACGGCACACCAAGGGCCCCGCCGCCCTCCGCATCCGCTGGTCGCCGCCGGGAACGCTGCGGATCGGGGCCTGGGACGCGGACCCCGAACCGCCCGAACCCCCGGCCGCCTTCGGGCGGGTGGAGGAGCTGGAGGAAGGGCGGGGGCTGGCGCTGGTGCGGGCCTGCGCCGACGTGTGGGGGTGGCATCCGCTGGCCAGACACGGCAACCGGGGCAAGTACGTGTGGTGCGAGCTGGCCTCCGCCTGACCCCCTGGAACCACCCACCCCCAAAAAACGAGGACACTCACCGGCCAAGTGTCACCCACGCGCTCATTCGAGCGCGTCAAGTACAACCTCGGGTCATGTGTTCACGGTTGCCGGATACTCCCCCCGGTCAGAGCCCCGCCATCAGGCCCGCGAGTGGCGCCGGGGTGCGGGCGGGGTCCAAGGCCTCGACGAGGACGCGACCGTAGTGGATCTTGCGGCCCTTCTTGGTGCCGAAGAAGCGGCGGAGCTGCTGCCGGGCGGGGCGGCCCTGCTGGGCGGGCTGGCGGAGGAAGGTCTGGAGGGGACGGAGGTCGCCCTCCTCCTCGATGAGCTCCGTCACCCGCTCCTCACCGAGCGCGCGGATGAGCTCGTCCTCCAGGTCGGCCGTGCAGACGAAGAGGTCGTGCGGGGAGGCGTTCGCCCGGTCCAGGGCGCGGACGTAGTAGCCGCGCTCCCGTTCGTCGCACAGGCCCGCCAGGCGGAGGTCCAGGCCGGACGGGCCGAGCAGGCCGGCGAAGCGGCCGACGCTCATCGCGCCGCCCATCGCCAGGACGCAGACGCCCTCTGCCGCCAGGTCCCGGCCGTGGTGCGCGGCCAGCGCGTCGACCGCCGCCGTGTCGCTCGGCCCTTCGAGCAGCACCGCCGTCCGGACGGACAGGCGCTCGGCGAGGTCGCGTGCGGGGTCTTCGGGGCCGCCCGCCGCCCACGCCGTGACCGCGTCCCTCAACGATGCCATGTCCGCCATGGGTCGAGTCTCCGCCCTCGGCGACCACGGCGGTAGTGAATATCGCGACCTCGCGCGTTTGACGTGCAGCCTGAAGGCTGCCTAACGTAATAGGCAGCCATTGGGCTGCATATCAGAGGGGCGGAGATGGACGAGGTCTTCAAGGCGCTGGCCGACGGCAGCCGGCGACGACTGCTGGACAGTCTGAACGCGCGCAACGGGCAGAGCCTGCGCGAGCTGTGCACCGGGCTGGACATGGCCCGGCAGTCGGTCAGCAAGCATCTGGCGCTGCTGGAGGCGGCCCACCTGGTCACCACCGTCCGGCGGGGACGGGAGAAGCTGCACTACCTCGACGCCGGACCGATCAACGCCATCGCCGAACGCTGGATCAGCCGCTACGACCGTGAGCGGGTGCGCGCGCTCGCCGACCTCAAGCAGGCACTGGAGGACACCGCCATGGACAGCACGGACAGCAACGCGTTCGTCTACACGACCTACATCAGGACCACGCCGGAGAAGCTGTGGCAGGGCCTGACCGACCCGGCCTTCACCCGCCGCTACTGGGGCCTCGAATTCGCCACCGACTGGGCTGCCCGGTCGCCCATGGTGTGGAGGGAGCGGGCCGCGGAGACCGCCGATCCCGAGCAGGTCGTCCTCGAGTCCGACCCCTGCCGGCGCCTGTCGTACACCTGGCACACCTTCACGCCCGAGTGGGCGAAGGCCAACGGGATCGACGAGGAGACCCTCGCCAAGCTCTCCGCCGAGCCGCGCTCGAAGGTCACGTTCGAGATCGAGGACCTCGGTGGCGGGTCGGTGAAGCTGACCGTCGTCCACGACGGCTTCGACCCCGGCAGCACCGCCCGCGAGATGATCCAGCACGGCTGGCCCGCCCTCCTGTCCAGCCTCAAGACCCTGCTGGAGACCGGCGAAACGCTGCCGGAACCTCGGTGAACCGGTCGCTCACCGGCGCAGGGCCGTATCCCGATCCATGTGCGACAGCTTCTCGGGGTTGCGGACGGCGTAGAGGCCCGTGATGCGGCCGTCGTCGAAGCGGACCGCCACCACGGTGTCGAGTTCGCCGTCGAGGTGGACGGTCAGCGCCGGGTAACCGTTGACCTGGGCGGGCCCCAGCGACACCGCCGCGGCCTGCTTGAGCAGTCCGCCGAGCATCAGGCGGGCCACCTTGTCGGCCCCCGTGACGGGCCGCAGGACGGCCCGCTTGATGCCGCCGCCGTCGCCGAGCAGGACGACGTCCGGGGAGAGGATGTCGAGCAGGCCCTGGAGGTCGCCCGTCTCGACGGCCCGCCGGAACGCGTCGAGCGCCTTTTGGGACTCGGTCGCCGAGACCACCCCGCGCGGGCGGCGTGCCGCGACGTGCGCGCGGGCCCGGTGCGCGATCTGCCGGACTGCGGCCGGGCTCTTGTCCACGGCCTCGGCGATCTCGTCGTAGCCGAGGTCGAACACCTCGCGCAGTACGAACACCGCCCGCTCCGTCGGCGTCAGCGTCTCCAGCACCAGCATCATCGCCATCGACACGCTGTCGGCCAGCTCCACGTCCTCGGCCACGTCGGGGGCGGTGAGCAGCGGCTCGGGCAGCCAGGAGCCGACGTAGGACTCCTTGCGGCGGCCGAGCGTGCGCAGCCGGTTCAGGGCCTGGCGGGTGGTGATCCGGACGAGGTACGCGCGCCGCTCGCGCACCGTGGCCAGGTCGACGTCCGCCCAGCGCAGCCAGGTCTCCTGGAGGACGTCCTCGGCGTCGGCGGCCGAGCCGAGCATCTCGTAGGCGACCGTGAAGAGCAGGTTGCGGTGGGCGACGAAGGCCTCGGTAGCGGGGTCCGTGCCCCCGCCGCCGGCGGTGGCCGCCCGCCCGGTCGTGCCGCCCTGTCCGTGCCCGCTGTTCTCGGTCGTCACCGGCTTCTCCCGTTGGTTCGACTCCGACGGTGTCCCGCGCACAGGACACCGGTCGCCGCCGTTCCGTGACATCGGTCGGCGGTGGCCCGCATCACACCGGCATCCCGTCACAGGGACCGGGCCGCCGGCGTCTCGTGTTCGTCAGTGAGGCGCCGAGAGCGAGGACGAGATCATGGACGCCCGATTCAACCTGTTCGAGAACGAGTTCGCCGGGAAGTTCGCCAAGCGGTTCGCGGGCGCCGGCCTGCTGGTCCAGCAGTCGGCACTGCCGAAGTCGACGCAGGAGCTGGTGTCGCTGCGGGCCAGCCAGATCAACGGCTGCGGCCACTGCGTCGACATGCACGTCAAGGAGGCCGCGGCGGCCGGTGAGAGCGCGGTCCGGCTCCATCTGGTCGCCACCTGGCGCGAGTCGACCGTGTTCACCGAGGCCGAGCAGGCCGCGCTCGCGCTCGCCGAGGAGGGCACCCGGCTCGCCGACGCCCACCAGGGCGTGTCCGACGAGACCTGGGCCCTGGTGCGCAAGCACTACGACGACGACCAGACCGCCGCGCTGGTCTGCCTCGTCGCCCTGATCAACGCGGCCAACCGGCTGGCCGTGATCACGCACCAGAAGGGCGGTTCCTACGAGGCGGGCATGTTCGAGGCCGCGCTCGGCGACTGAGCCGGCGGCCGTCCCGTCCGGCCCGGCCCGGGGTCCACGGATCCGGGGCCGGGCCGCCGTCATGTCCGGCCGGGGGCTCCGGGGCCCTCGGTCACGATTGGGTTTCGGCCTGCGCTCCCCCTCTTGCCGAACGCGCGTGTAATCGTTTCCAATCCTCCGTGTAATCGATTCCACGAGGAGGTGGAACGGCGATGGCGAGCATCAAGGACGTCGCCGTCGAGGCGGGCGTGTCCGTCGCGACGGTCTCGCGCGTCCTCAACGGCCACCCGTCCGTCAGCCCCGGCGCCCGCGCCCGCGTGCTGGCCGCCGTCGAGACGCTGGGCTACCGCCCGAACGCCGTCGCCCGGTCACTGCGCACCGACCAGACCCGCACCCTCGGCCTGGTCATCAGCGACGTCATGAACCCGTACTTCACCGAGCTGGCCCGGTCCGTGGAGGAAGAGGCCCGCGCGCTCGGGTACAGCGTCATCATCGGCAACGCCGACGAGCGGCCGGATCTCCAGGACCACCATGTGACGACCCTGCTGGACCGCCGTATCGACGGGCTCCTCGTCTCCCCCACCGACGGCGGCTCCCCGCGCATGCTGGACGCCGCCCGGGCCGGGACGCCGATGGTGTTCGTCGACCGGTGGATCCCGGGCGTGGACGTACCCGTGGTCCGCTCCGACGGGCGGCAGGCGGTGCGGGACCTCGTCGCGCACCTGCACGGGCTCGGGCACCGGCGGCTCGCCATCATCGCCGGGCCCGCCGCCACGACGACCGGACGCGAGCGCGTCGACGCCTTCCGCGAGGCGCTCGGCGAGTACGGGCTCGTCCTCCCCGACGCGTACATCGGCCAGGGCGACTTCCAGGCGGAGAGCGGGCGCCGGGTCACCGAGGGCTTCCTCGACCTGTCCGAGCCGCCCGAGGTCGTCTTCGCCGCCGACAACCTGATGGCGCTCGGCGCGCTGGACGCCGTACGGGCACGCGGACTGCGCGTCCCCGAGGACATCGCGCTCGCCGCGTTCGACGACATCCGCTGGTTCGTGCACACCGATCCGCCGATCACCGCGATCGCCCAGCCCACGGGCGACCTCGGGCGCGCCGCCGTGCGCGCGCTGGTCGACCGGATCGAGGGGCGGACCGGCGCGTCCGTCACCCTGCCGGCCCGGCTCGTCGTCCGCCGCTCGTGCGGGGAGCCCGGCGATCCCCGACAGTCCCCGTCCCCCGTACGAAGGAGTACGCCGTGAGCAGCCGCAGTCCCGACGAGTTGCTGCGCATCGAGGGCATCCGCAAGACCTTCCCCGGCGTGGTCGCGCTCGACAGCGTCGACTTCGACCTGCGCCGGGGCGAGGTGCACGTGCTGCTCGGTGAGAACGGCGCGGGCAAGAGCACCCTGATCAAGATGCTCTCCGGCGCCTACACGCCCGACGCCGGGCGGATCCTGGCCGGCGGCGAGGAGGTGCGCATCCACGGTGCGCAGGACTCCGAGCGGCTCGGGATCGCCACCATCTACCAGGAGTTCAACCTCGTTCCCGACCTGACGGTCGCCGAGAACATCTTCCTGGGGCGCCAGCCCCGCCGGTTCGGGATGATCGACCGGAAGAAGATGGACGCGGACGCGGAGGCGCTGCTGGAGCGGGTGGGCGTCAAGGTGTCGCCCCGCGCGCGCGTGCGTGAACTCGGTATCGCCCGGCTCCAGATGGTCGAGATCGCCAAGGCGCTCAGCCTCGACGCGCGCGTGCTCATCATGGACGAGCCGACCGCCGTGCTCACCTCCGAGGAGGTCGAGAAGCTGTTCGCCATCGTGCGGCGGCTGCGCGAGGACGGTGTCGGAATCGTCTTCATCACCCACCACCTGGAGGAGATCGCCGCCCTCGGCGACCGCGTCACCGTCATCCGGGACGGCAGGAGTGTCGGGCAGGTGCCCGCCTCCACCCCGGAGGACGAGCTGGTGCGGCTCATGGTCGGGCGGTCGATCGAGCAGCAGTACCCGCGGGAACGCACCGAGGCCGGTGAGCCGTTGCTCAAGGTCGAGGGGCTGACGCGGGACGGGGTCTTCCACGACGTCGGGTTCGAGGTGCGGGCCGGCGAGGTCGTCGGCATCGCGGGGCTCGTCGGGGCCGGGCGGACCGAGGTCGTGCGGGCCGTGTTCGGCGCCGACCCGTACGACTCCGGGACCGTGCACGTCGCGGGCGCCCCCTTGCGGCGGCACGACGTGAACGCCGCCATGGCGGCCGGGATCGGGCTCGTGCCCGAGGACCGCAAGGGGCAGGGCCTCGTGCTCGACGCCTCCGTCGAGGAGAACCTCGGGCTGGTGACGCTGAGGTCGTCCGCCCGCGCGGGGCTCGTGGACCTCAAGGGGCAGCACGCGGCGGCCGAGCGAATCGCCGGGCAGCTCGGCGTGCGGATGGCCGGGCTCGGGCAGCACGTGCGGACCCTGTCCGGCGGCAACCAGCAGAAGGTCGTCATCGGCAAGTGGCTGCTGGCGGACACCAAGGTGCTGATCCTCGACGAGCCGACCCGCGGCATCGACGTCGGCGCCAAGGTCGAGATCTACCAGCTCGTCAACGAACTGACGGCCGCCGGAGCCGCCGTGCTCATGATCTCCAGCGACCTGCCCGAGGTGCTCGGCATGAGCGACCGGGTGATCGTCATGGCCCAGGGGCGGGTCGCGGGCGAACTCCCCGCCGGACAGGCCACCCAGGACGCCGTGATGGCGCTCGCCGTCAGCACTCCCCACACCGACGAAACCGGAACGGAGGCCTCCCGTGGCCACTGACACGCTCAAGAACAAGCCGGGCGCGCAGGGCGGCGCCACGGGCGGCCTGCGCCGCCTGCTGCTCGACAACGGCGCCCTGACCGCACTGATCGTCCTCGTCATCGCCATGTCGGCGCTGTCCGGGGACTTCCTGACCGCCGACAACCTGCTGAACGTCGGCGTCCAGGCCGCCGTCACCGCGATCCTCGCCTTCGGCGTCACCTTCGTCATCGTCTCGGCCGGCATCGACCTGTCGGTCGGCTCGGTCGCCGCGCTGTCGGCCACGGTGCTGGCGTGGAGCGCGACCGAGGCCGGCGTCCCGGTCGTGCTGGCGGTGCTGCTGTCCGTCGCGACCGGCATCGCCTGCGGCCTGGTGAACGGTTTCCTCATCTCGTACGGGAAACTGCCGCCGTTCATCGCGACGCTCGCCATGCTGTCGGTGGGGCGCGGTCTGTCGCTGGTCATCTCGCAGGGCTCGCCGATCGCCTTCCCGGACTCGGTCTCCCACCTCGGTGACACGCTCGGCGGGTGGCTGCCCGTGCCGGTGCTCGTGATGATCGTGATGGGGCTGATCACGGCGTTCGTGCTCGGACGGACGTACATCGGCCGGTCCATGTACGCCATCGGCGGCAACGAGGAGGCCGCCCGGCTGTCCGGGCTGCGCGTGAAGCGGCAGAAGCTCGCCATCTACGCCTTCTCCGGCCTGTTCGCCGCCGCCGCGGGCATCGTGCTGGCCTCCCGGCTCTCCTCCGCGCAGCCGCAGGCCGCCCAGGGTTACGAGCTGGACGCCATCGCCGCCGTCGTCATCGGCGGTGCCTCGCTGGCGGGCGGCACCGGCAAGGCGTCCGGCACGCTGATCGGCGCGCTGATCCTCGCGGTACTGCGCAACGGCCTCAACCTGCTGTCCGTCTCCGCGTTCTGGCAGCAGGTCGTCATCGGTGTCGTCATCGCGCTGGCGGTGCTCTTCGACACGCTGCGGCGCAAGGCCGGGGCGACGACTCCGGCGGCCGGGGCGTCCGGCGGCGGCAACCGGGGCAAGCAGGCGCTGACGTACGTCGTCGCGGCCGTCGTCGCCGTCGCCGTAGTGGGCGCGACCTCGCTGCTGCACAACGGGTCGTCGGACGGGAAGACGCAGAAGATCGGCCTGTCGCTGTCCACGCTCAACAACCCGTTCTTCGTGCAGATCCGGGCGGGCGCCGAGGAGCAGGCGAAGAAGCTGGGCGCGGACCTGACCGTCACGGACGCGCAGAACGACGCCTCCCAGCAGGCCAACCAGTTGCAGAACTTCACCAGCGAGGGCCTGTCCTCGATCATCGTCAACCCGGTGGACTCCGACGCGGCCGGTCCCTCGGTGCGCTCGGCGAACAAGGACGACATCCCCGTGATCGCGGTGGACCGGGGCGTCAACAAGGCGGACACGTCGGCGCTGGTCGCCTCCGACAACGTCGAGGGCGGCAAGCTGGGCGCCAGGGCGCTCGCCGAGAAGCTCGGCGGCAAGGGCACCATCGTCATCCTCCAGGGCCAGGCCGGAACCTCCGCCAGCCGGGAGCGCGGGGCGGGCTTCGCGGCCGGGCTGAAGGAGTACCCGGGCATCGAGGTCGTCGCCAAGCAGCCCGCGGACTTCGACCGCACCAAGGGCCTGGACGTGATGACCAACCTGCTCCAGGCGCACCCCGACATCGACGGTGTCTTCGCGGAGAACGACGAGATGGCGCTCGGCGCGATCAAGGCGCTCGGCTCCAAGGCCGGGAAGTCCGTGCAGGTCGTCGGGTTCGACGGCACCCCGGACGGGCTGAAGGCGGTGCGGGAGGGGACGTTGTTCGCCTCCGTGGCGCAGCAGCCCAGGGAACTGGGCAGGATCGCGGTCGAGAACGCGTTGCGCGCCGCCGACGGCGAGAAGACGGAGAAGATGGTGAAGGTGCCGGTGAAGGTGGTCACCGAGGAGAACGTGGCCGGCTTCGAGGGCTGACACGGGCGGAACGGCACGCACGCGGGCTGCACTCGGATTCACTCGGAATCATTCGGATTCACTCGAATTCATTGAGTTCATCGGGTTCATCGGGTTCATCGGGATCGGAGAACGATTCATGTACGACTACGACCTCCTGGTCGTGGGATCGGCCAACGCCGACCTCGTGATCGGCGTCGAGCGGCGGCCGGGGGCCGGCGAGACGGTGCTCGGCACCGACCTGGCCGTCCACCCGGGCGGCAAGGGCGCGAACCAGGCGGTGGCCGCCGCCCGGCTCGGTGCCCGCACCGCCCTGCTGGCCCGGGTCGGCGACGACGACTACGGCCGGCTGCTGCTGGACTCGCAGCGTGCGGCCGGCGTCGACACGGTGGGCGTCCTGGTGGGCGGGGCCCCGACCGGCGTCGCGCTGATCACCGTCGACCCGTCCGGGGACAACAGCATCGTGGTCTCGCCGGGCGCCAACGGCCGGCTGGCTCCGGGCGACGTCCGCGCCGCCGCCAGCCTCTTCCACGCCTCCCGCGTGGTCTCCACGCAGTTGGAGGTGCCGCTGGAGACGGTCGTGGAGGTGGTCCGGAGTCTGGCGCCGGGCAGCCGCTTCGTGCTGAACCCGTCGCCGCCGCGCCCGCTGCCTCAGGAGGTGCTGGCGGCCTGCGACCCGCTGATCGTCAACGAGCACGAGGCGAAGGTCATCCTCGGCGACTCCTGCGTGAGCGACCGCCCCGAGGACTGGGCCCGCATCCTGCTCGCCAAGGGGCCCCGCTCGGTGGTCGTGACCCTGGGCGCGGAGGGTGCGCTGGTGGCGTCGGGGGCGGAGGTGACCCGGGTGCCGTCGGTGAAGGTGGACGCCGTGGACACGACGGGCGCGGGTGACGCGTTCACCGCGGCGCTGGCCTGGCGGCTCGGGACCGGCGAGTCGCTCGCGGACGCGGCGGCGTACGCGGCGCGGGTGGGCGCGGCGGCGGTCACGAAGGCGGGCGCGCAGGCGTCGTACCCGACGGCGGCGGAGGTCGAGGCGCTGTGAAGAAGGCGGGGATACTCAACCGGCATCTCGCGGGTGCCCTCGCCGAACTCGGCCACGGCGACGGCGTCCTGGTGTGCGACGCGGGCATGCCGGTGCCGTCCGGTCCCCGCGTCGTGGATCTGGCCTTCCGCGCCGGGGTGCCCTCCTTCGCCGAGGTCCTGGACGGGCTGCTCGACGAGCTGGTGGTCGAGGGGGCGACGGCGGCGGAGGAGGTCCGGGACGCCAACGCGGAGGCGGCCACCCTGCTCGACGGGCACTTCCCCGGCCTCGAACTCGTCCCGCACGCGCGGCTGAAGGAGCTGTCGGCCGGCGCACGGCTGGTGGTGCGGACCGGGGAGGCCCGGCCGTACGCGAACGTGCTGCTGCGGTGCGGGGTCTTCTTCTGAGGACGGCGGAAGGGCACGGCCCGTCCGAGAACTTCGAGGGGGTCCGGTCGACGACCGGGCCCCCTCGGGTTTCCCTCCCCTTTTCCCCTCCCCGTCAGAACCCCTCGGTCCCCCCGGGTCCCCCCGTCGGGGTTCTGATGACAAGTACGACCCGCTCGCCCCCGGAACGGTTGCACGGACCGCCGGGATTTATTCTCCGGTGCCCGCGAGGTCGACGTGCGCGGCGAACCGCTGTGCCGTCTCGGCCAGCACCTCCCGCCCGTCCCGGGCCCACAGGCCCTCGTTGAACAGTTCGACCTCGATGGCTCCGGTGTATCCGGCCGCCTCCACGTACCCCTGCCACTCCCGCATGTCGATCGAGCCGTCCCCGATCTGACCGCGGCCGTTGAGGACGCCCTCGGGCAGCGGAGTGGTCCAGTCGGCGAGCTGGAAGGTGTGGATGCGGCCGCCCGCGCCGGCCCGGGCGATCTGCTCGGGCGCCCGGTCGTCCCACCAGATGTGGTACGTGTCGACGGTGACGCCGACCTGGTGGGCCGGGAAGCGTTCGGCGAGGTCCAGCGCCTGGGTGAGGGTGGAGACCACGCAGCGGTCGGAGGCGTACATGGGGTGGAGCGGTTCGATGGCGAGCCGTACGCCGTGCCCCTCGGCGTAGGGGCCCAGCTCGGCCAGGGCGTCCGCGATGCGCTCCCGGGCGGCGCGCAGGTCCTTGTCGCCGGGCGGCAGGCCGCCCGAGACCAGGACCAGGGTGTCGGTGCCGAGGGTGGCGGCCTCGTCGACGGCGCGGCGGTTGTCGGCCAGGGCCCTCGCCCGCTCGTCCGCGTCGACGGCCGTGAGGAAGCCGCCGCGGCACAGGGTGGTGACGGTCAGGCCCGCGTCGCGCACCAGCTTCGCCGCCGCCTCGACGCCGTACGCCTGGACGGGTTCGCGCCACAGGCCGACGTTGCCGACGCCGAGTTCGCGGCAGGCGGCGGTCAGTTCGGGCAGCGAGAGCTGCTTGACCGTCATCTGGTTGATGCTGAAACGCGTCAGGTCCGGCGCCGTGTCGCTCACTGGTTCACTCCGTACAGGCTCAGCAGGTTCCGCATGCGCTCCTCGGCCAGCTTGGGGTCCGGGAACAGGCCCAGTCCGTCGGCGAGTTCGTAGGCGCGGGCGAGGTGGGGCAGGGAGCGGGCCGACTGGAGGCCGCCGACCATCGTGAAGTGGGACTGGTGGCCGGCCAGCCAGGCCAGGAAGACCACGCCCGTCTTGTAGAAGCGGGTGGGGGCCCGGAAGAGGTGGCGGGAGAGTTCGACGGTGGGGTCGAGGAGGGCGCGGAAGCCCTCCGTGTTCCCCGTGTCGAGGACGCGCACCGCCTCCGCCGCCAGCGGGCCCAGCGGGTCGAAGATGCCGAGCAGGGCGTGGCTGAATCCCTGCTCGTCGCCGGCGATCAGCTCGGGGTAGTTGAAGTCGTCGCCGGTGTAGCAGCGCACGCCCTGCGGGAGGCGGCGGCGCAAATCGATCTCGCGCTGGGCGTCCAGGAGGGAGACCTTGATGCCGTCGACCTTGTCGGGGTGGGCGGCGATGACCTCCAGGAAGGTGCCGGTCGCCGCGTCGAGGTCGGACGAGCCCCAGTAGCCCTCCAGGGCCGGGTCGAACATCGGGCCCAGCCAGTGCAGGACCACCGGCTCGGCGGCCTGGCGCAGGAGGTGGCCGTAGACCTCCAGGTAGTCCTCCGGGCCCCGCGCCGTCGCGGCGAGGGCGCGGGAGGCCATCAGGATGGCCTGGGCGCCGGACTCCTCGACGACCGCCAGCTGTTCCTCGTAGGCCGCGCGGACCTCGGCGAGGGTGCCGGCGGTGAGCTGGTCGGTGCCGACTCCGCAGGCGATGCGGCCGCCGCACGCCTTCGCCTCGGCGGCCGAGCGCCGGATCAGCTCCGCGGCGCCCGCCCAGTCCAGGCCCATGCCGCGCTGGGCGGTGTCCATCGCCTCGGCGACGCCGAGACCGTGGGACCACAGGTGACGGCGGAAGGCGAGGGTGGCGTCCCAGTCGACGGCGGCGGGGCCGTCGGGGGTGGTGTCCGCGTACGGGTCGGCGACGACGTGCGCCGCGGAGAAGACCGTACGGGAGGTGAAAGCGCTTCCCGGGGTGAGGGTGAGGGGCTCGGTGCGGGGCTCGTAGGCGCGCAGGGCGCCGTTCGCGTCGGGCAGGCGGAGGGTCACAGCGCGATCTCCGGTACGTCGAGACGGCGGCCCTCGGCCGAGGACTTCAGGCCCAGCTCGGCGAGCTGGACGCCGCGGGCGCCGGCCAGCAGGTCCCAGTGGTAGGGGGCGTCGGCGTAGACGTGCTTGAGGAAGAGCTCCCACTGCGCCTTGAAGCCGTTGTCGAAGTCCTGGTTGTCGGGGACTTCCTGCCACTGGTCGCGGAAGGCCTCGGTGGCGGGGATGTCCGGGTTCCACACCGGCTTGGGGGTGGCCGAGCGGTGCTGGACGCGGCAGCCCCGAAGGCCCGCGACCGCGGAGCCCTCGGTGCCGTCGACCTGGAACTCGACCAGTTCGTCGCGGTTGACGCGCACCGCCCAGGAGGAGTTGATCTGGGCGATCGCGCCGCCGTCCAGCTCGAAGACGCCGTAGGCGGCGTCGTCGGCGGTGGCGTCGTAGGGCTTGCCGTTCTCGTCCCAGCGCTGCGGGATGTGGGTGGTGGCCAGGGCGTGGACGGACTTCACCCGGCCGAACAGCTCGTGCAGGACGTACTCCCAGTGCGGGAACATGTCGACGACGATGCCGCCGCCGTCCTCGGCGCGGTAGTTCCAGGAGGGGCGCTGGGCGTCCTGCCAGTCGCCCTCGAAGACCCAGTAGCCGAACTCGCCGCGCACGGACAGGATGCGGCCGAAGAAGCCGCCGTCGATGAGGCGCTTGAGCTTGAGCAGGCCGGGGAGGAAGAGCTTGTCCTGGACGACGCCGTGCTTGATGCCGGCGGCGTTCGCCAGGCGGGCCAGCTCCAGGGCGCCGTCCAGACCGGTGGCCGTCGGCTTCTCGGTGTAGACGTGCTTGCCCGCGGCGATCGCCTTCTTGATCGCCTCCTCGCGGGCCGAGGTGACCTGGGCGTCGAAGTAGATGTCCACGGACGGGTCGGCCAGGACCGCGTCCACGTCCGTCGAGACGTGCTCCAGGCCGTGCCGTTCGGCCAGCGTCCGCAGGGCGTGTTCACGGCGGCCGACCAGGACCGGTTCCGGCCACAGCACGGTGCCGTCGCCCAGGTCGAGGCCGCCCTGTTCGCGGAGGGCCAGGATGGAACGGACGAGGTGCTGGCGGTAGCCCATGCGTCCGGTCACACCGTTCATGGCGATTCGCACCGTCTTGCGTGTCACGTCATTCCCTTCGTACGAGCGATGAGCCAGGGGTACCGCGAAGGATGCCGCGGCGAGTGCCGGGGCGACCGCGACGAGTACCGCGGTACAGCAAGCGCTTTCTATGCAGTACGAAGCTAGCCTGTGGACGGTGGTCTGGACAAGACCGTGTTTTCGGGTGAGTTGTTCGATCGGGCGGACGGCGAGTGGTTCGCGGGGGCGAGCGGTGGCGGTTCGCGGTCGTAAGGTCACCCGGGACGGGACGACGGTGTACCGCCGTACGGCAGTACGGCGCAGACGCGAGGCGGAGGACGAGGACATGACGGTGACCCTGGCGGACGTGGCGGCCCGCGCCCAGGTCTCCCCCGCGACGGTGTCGCGCGTGCTGAACGGGAACTACCCCGTCGCCGCCTCCACGCGCGAGCGGGTGCTCAAGGCGGTCGACGAGCTGGACTACGTCCTCAACGGACCCGCGAGCGCGCTGGCGGCGGCCACCTCCGACCTGGTGGGCATCCTCGTCAACGACATCGCGGACCCCTTCTTCGGCGTCATGGCCGGCGCGATCCAGTCCGAGATCGGGGGGCCGGGCGGCAGGGCGGGCGGCGAGAGACTGGCCGTGGTCTGCAACACGGGCGGCACCCCGGAGCGCGAGCTGACCTACCTCACCCTGCTGCAACGGCAGCGGGCCGCGGCCGTGGTGCTGACCGGCGGGGCGATGGAGGACGCGGCGCACCAGGCGGCGGTGGCGGCGAAGCTGAGCAAGCTGACCGAGGCCGGGACGCGGGTGGTGCTGTGCGGGCGGCCGCCGGCGCCTCGGACCGGGGCGATCGCGCTGACCTTCGACAACCGCGGGGGCGGCCGGGAACTGACCGAGCACCTGATCGGTCTCGGCCACCGGCGGATCGGCTACATCGCGGGACCGGAGGAGCGGACCACCACCCGGCACCGGCTGGAGGGCCACCGCGCGGCGCTCGCCGCGCACGGCGTCGAGGAGGATCCCCGCTGGGCGGTGCACGGGCGTTACGACCGGCAGTCCGGCTACGAGGCGACGCTGGAACTGCTGCGCAGGGACCCGACGCTGACCGCCGTCGTCGCCGCGAACGACACCGTCGCGCTGGGGGCGTGCGCGGCGCTGCGGGACTCCGGGCTGCGGATTCCGGAGGACGTGTCGGTGGCGGGCTTCGACGACCTGCCGTTCAGCATCGACGCGGTGCCGGCGCTGACCACGGTGCGGTTGCCGCTCGCGGAGGCGGGGGCGCGGGCGGGGCGGATCGCGATGGGGCGGGAGGAGGCGCCGGTCGGGGGGATCGCGACGGTGCGGGGGGAGTTGATGGTGCGGGGGTCCTCCGGAGGGCCGCGGGTGTGAGTCGTGCGGTGGGGTTCGCGGTGGCCCGCGTGGGTGTGGGCGTCGCTGGGGGCTGCCACCCCCAGGCCCCCGCTTCGGCCTGAACGGCCTCGTCCTCAGACGCCGGACGGGCTGTGAGTGCCGGCCTGCGTCCTGGAGCGGACGGGCTGTGAGTGGCGGCCCGTGTCCCGGAGCGGAGGGTTTGGGAGCGGGCCCGTGTCCCGGAGCGGAGGGCCTGGGAGTGGCGGTCTGCGTCCCGGAGCGGACGGGCTGGGCGCGGCGGCCCGTGTCCGGCAGGGGGTGGGCTGCGACACCCGAGGCGTGAGGAGGAGTGGGGGCGGCGCGGGCGGGTACGCTCCGTCACCATGAAGCTGGCGTTCTCCACCCTCGGTGTCCCCGGCCTGCCCCTGCGCGAGGTGCTGGGCCTCGCGACCGCGCACGGCTACCACGGTGTCGAGTTGCGCGCCCACCCGGAGGAACCCGTGCACCCGGGCCTGACGCCCGACGAACGGGCCGCGGTGGTCGCCGAGTTCGAGGCGTCGGGGGTCGAGCCGCTGGGCCTGGCGGGGTACGCGCGCGTCGCCGCGCCGGGGGACGACGACGCCTCTCTCGCCGAGATCCGCGGCCTGCTCCAGCTGGCCCGCGACCTCGGCGCCCCGTACGTCCGGGTCTTCCCCGGCGGCGGCACCGAGCAGAGCCCCGAGGAGGCGGACGCGACGGCCGCCCGGCGGCTGGGCACGGCCGCCGAGTACGCCGCCGACCTCGGCGTGCGCATCCTCCTGGAGACCCACGACTCGCACCGCACGGGCGCCGACGCGATGCGCGTCCTCGGTCTGGTCGGACACCGGCAGGTGGGTGCGCTGTGGGACGTGATGCACACCTGGCTGGGGGGCGAGCAGCCCGCCGACAGCTACCTGGCCCTCGCCCCGCACATCGGGTACGTCCAGGTCAAGGACATCGCCTCCGCCGACGACACCACCCCGCTGCCGCTCGGCGCCGGCGTACTGCCGCTGGGCGAGTGCGTCGAGGTGCTCTCGCGCGAGGGCTGGGACGGCTGGCTGTGCTGGGAGTACGAGAAGCGGTGGTACGAGGCGGCCGAGCCGCTGCCCGGTCTGCTGGACGCGGGACGTGAGCACCTGGCGCGGCTGCTCAACGAGTCGGCCTGACGGCCGGGCTCACCCGACGGGCGCCAGTTCCGTGACGGGCCCGTCGAAGGACGCCCGCAGGCGCCGGTCGTGGGAGACGACGACGAGGGTGCCGGCGTAGTCGGCCAGGGCGGTCTGGAGGTCTTCCATCAGGGCGGGCGAGAGGTGGTTCGTCGGTTCGTCGAGCAGCAGCAGGTCGTGCGGTTCGGCGACCAGGCGGGCCAGTTCGAGGCGGCGCCGCTGCCCGGTGGAGAGGTCGCCGACGGGCCGGTCCAGGTCCGCGGGGCGGAACAGGCCGAGGGCGAGCAGCGTCCCGGCGCGGTGCTCGCCGAAGGACGCGCGTACGGACCGGCGTTCCTCCGGCGCGGTCGTGGGCGCCGCCACCTGGCGCAGGAAGCCGACCCGGGCGGGCCGCCGCAGCGTCGCGCCGGGCTCCGGGGCCAGTTCGCCGGCGAGGACCCGCAGCAGCGTGGTCTTGCCCGCGCCGTTGGGGCCGGTGACCAGCAGCCGTCCGCCTGCCGGGACGTGCAGGGCGTCCAGGGCGAGGCGTCCGGGGACGCGCAGGCCGGCCAGTTCCACGCCGCCGTCTGCCGCCGTCCCCTCCAGGGCGGCGGTGAACCGCAGCGGCTCGGGCGGGGCGGGCGCCGGGTTCTCGGTGAGGCGGTGCAGGCGCTCGCGTGCGTTGCGGATGCGGCCCATCGCGCCGTGCGCCCGGGAGCGGGCCCGGAAGGCACCCGCGCCGCTGAACGCCCAGGGGCCCTTGCGCGGGATCGCGTCGAGGCGTCCGATGTGCGAGTCGGCGAGGCGGGACTGACGGGCCACCTCGGTCCGCCACTCCTCGTACTCCCGTTCAATACGGGCGCGTTCGGCGGCCTTCGCCGCCAGGTAGCCCTCGTAGCCGTCCCCGTAGCGGCGCACGGAACGGGCGTGGTCGTCGACCTCCAGGACCACGTCGGTGACCCGGTCGAGGAAGGCGCGGTCGTGGGTGACCGCGACGACGGTGCCCCGGTGTGCCTGGAGTCGCCCCTCGAGCCAGGCCACGGCCTCGTCGTCCAGGTCGTTGGTGGGCTCGTCGAGCAGCAGCAGCTCGGGCGCCGAGGCGAGGGTGGCGGCCAGGGCGAGACGGGAGCGGCGGCCGCCGGAGAGGGTGCCGAGCCGCCGGGCGCGGTCCAGGCCCGCCGGCTCGCCGAGGTGGCCCAGGGCCACGTCGACGCGGCGGTCGGCGTCGTACCCGCCGCGTGCCTCGAACTCCGCGACGAGCGCGGCGTACCGGTCATGGGCGGCCGGGTCGGCGCCGTCCAGGGCGGCGCCCGCCTCGCGGATGCGGCGTTCGAGGAGGCGCAGGTCTCCCAGCGCCAGGTCGACAGCGTCGCCGACGGTGGCCGAGTCGGGCAGGTCCAGGGTCTGCGCCAGGTGTCCGACGCCGCCCGGGGCGACGACGGTGACCTCTCCGTTGTCGGGGCGCTCGGTGCCGGCCAGGAGCCGCAGCAGGGTGGATTTGCCGGAGCCGTTGTCGCCGACGACGGCGACCTTCTCGCCGGGCCGGACGGTGAACGACACCCGGTCCAGGACGACGTGGTGGGTGTAGCGCTTGGTGACTTCGGTGACGGTCAGCTGGGAGGCGGCGGTGCGGGCGGCGGGTGCTGCGACGGCTGGGAACAAGTGGGGCCCTTCGGTGGACTACCGGGAAAGCATACGAGACGTCTCGTCTCGTTGCGTCGTCGACTCTACGCCGTCCGCGGGCGGGACGCAAGACGCGGCGTCTCGCTTCGTGGCGGCGCGGTGCGGTGAGAGGGACGCCAGCGCCACCCCGCCCACCAGCAGCACGGCGGCGCACCACCGCAGCGGGGTGACCGACTCGCCGAGGAAGAGGGCCGCCGTCGTCATGCCGAAGACGGGGACCAGCAGGGAGAACGGCGCCACCGTGGACGCGGGGTGACGCTGCAGCAGCCAGCCCCAGGCGCCGAAGCCGAACACGGTCGAGACCCAGGCGACGAAGAGCAGCGTGCCCGCGCCCTGCCAGTCCAGGCCGCGCAGGGCCGCGAGGTCCCGGGAGGCGCCCTCCGTCAGGAGGGAGAGGGCCAGGAGCGGGAGCACCGGGACGGTGGACACCCACACCATGAAGTTCAGGGCGTCGGGCGGGGACGCCTTGCGGGTCAGGACGTTGGACAGACCCCAGGCGGCCGCCGCCCCCACCACCATCGCGAAGGCGCCCAGCGGGCCGGAGGTGCCCTCGTCGAGTGCCGCGACACCGATGCCGGCCAGTGCCACCAGCATGCCCAGCACGCGGACGCGGGAGGGACGCTCCCCCAGGACCGCGGCCGCGATCACCGCCGTGAACACCGCCTGCACCTGGAGGACGAGGGACGAGAGGCCGGCCGGCATGCCCGCGTCCATGCCGACGAAGACCAGGCCGAACTTCGCCACCCCCAGCACCAGGCCCACCGCCACGATCCACTTCCAGGCCACCTTGGGGCGGCCGACGAGGAAGACGGCGGGGAGCGCCGCCGCCAGGAAGCGCAGGGCGGAGAAGAGCAGGGGCGGGAAGTGGTCGAGACCGATCTCGATGACGGTGAAGTTCACGCCCCAGATGGCGGCGACGAGCACGCCGAGGAGGAGGTGGGAAGGTCGCATGCGTCGAGGATCGCCTTCCGTGACCGTGAAGCACCAGCGATGATTGCTGCACGGTTGGATGTAGCGTTCCTAACTCTTTGCAGCAACGGGTGTTCCGGGAGTCGACATGCTCGATCTTCAGCGGCTGCGTGCCCTGCACGCCGTCTCCGTGCACGGCAGTGTCGGCGCGGCCGCCGCCGCGCTGGGCTTCACGCCGTCCGCGGTGTCCCAGCAGATCGCCAAGCTGGAGCGGGAGACCAGGACGGTGCTGCTGGAGCGGGAGGGGCGCGGGGTGCGGCTCACCGACGAGGCGTGGCAACTCGCCTCGGCCGCACGTGAGTTGCTGGCCATCGTGGAGCGGACCGAGACGCGGCTGGAGGAGCGGCGCGGGGTGCCGGCGGGGCGGCTGACCGTGGCGGCGTTCTCGTCGGCGGCGCGTGGTCTGCTGCCGGGCGTGCTGGCCGACCTCGCCGCGCGGCACCCGGCGCTCGACGCCCGGCTCACCGAGGTCGACCCGCACCTGTCCGTGGATCTGGTGGCGAAGGGCGCCGTCGACCTGGTCGTGGCGCACGACTGGGACATCGCCCCGCTGCCCGCGCCGGCCGGGGTGGAGCAGGCGGTCATCGGGGACGACCTGTGCGATCTGCTGGTGCCCGAGGGGCACCGTTTCGCGGGGCGGGCCGCCGTCCGGCGGGCGGAGCTGGGCGGGGAGCGGTGGATCTGCCAGCCGCCGGGGCGGGTCTGCCACGACTGGCTGCTGCGGACCCTGCGGGGGGCCGGGCACGAGCCGGACGTCGTCCACCAGGCCGAGGAGAATCCGACGCTCGTCGCGCTGGTCGCGGCCGGGCTGGGCGTCGCCCTGATCCCCCGGCTGGGGCGTGGGCCGCTGCCCGCCGGGGTGGTGGAGGTGGCGCTGGACCCGATGCCGGTACGGCGGCTGTACGCGCTGTGGCGCACGGGCGCGGCCCGCCGTCCGGCGATCGCGGAGACGGTACGCACCCTGAAGGCCCACTGGCCGGCCGCCGCGGCCCACGCCGACCCCGTCCCGCCTGCCCCCGCCGACCCCGTCCCGTCTGCCCCCGCCGGCCCCGTCCCGTCTGCCCCCGCCGCCCCCGTCCCGTCGGCCCGCACCGCCCTCGTGTCGGCCCGGGCCCAGGCCGACTGACCGCCCCACGGACCGGGCAGCCGGGGCGGAGCCCGCGGGGGGCCGGACCGGTGATCCGGCCTCGCTCCTCGCGCCCCACCGTCCCCACGGGCACCGACTTCGCGGAATCCCGGGTCCGGGCGGAACCCCGGTCCCGCCCCGTCCGTCCAAGCGGCACGCTGTCGGACGAGTCTCCGCGGTTCGGTGTCGGCCTCGCTGCTGGCTGCGATCGCCGACCACCCTCTCCAGCCGTACCGCGGCCGGCAGCACGCCGTCGTCGGCGCGCCCCCCTCCCTTGCGCCGACGACGGCCCCTCCGGCCCGCCGCCCGCGGCTTCCGGGGCGATGCCTGTGCGCTCCCTTGACTGGCAGAAACTTCCCGGATATTGGTGACTCCTTGGAAGTTTCCTTCAGCAGCTCTCCAGCGATTCCCAGTGGATCACTCCGGAAGGAGCGCACGTGCACCACAGCAGCACGGCCGGCACGGGAAGCACCGCACACCCCTCCAGACGTACCGTCCTCACCGCCACCGCGGTCGTCGGCGCGACGCTCGCGGCCGGCGGCGGCACCGCGTACGCCGACGCCCGCAGGCCCGACGACGACAAGCTGCGCGCCCTCATCTCCCGCATGACGCTGGAGGAGAAGGTCGGCCAGCTCTTCGTCATGCGCGTCTACGGCCACTCCGCCACCGACCCCGACCAGGCCGACATCGACGCCAACCTGAAGGAGATCGGCGTCCGCACCGCGGCCGAGCTGGTCGCCGAGTACCGGGTCGGCGGCATCATCTACTTCGCCTGGGCGCACAACACCCGCGACCCGCACCAGATCGCCGAGCTGTCCAACGGCATCCAGAAGGCGTCCCTGGAGCTGCCGCGCGGCCTGCCCGTGCTCATCTCCACCGACCAGGAGTACGGGATCGTGGCTCGCGTGGGCGAGCCGGCAACCCTCTTCCCGGGCGCGATGGCCGTCGGTGCCGGCGGTTCGCGGTCCGACGCCCGCACCCTCGGGCGGATCGCGGGTGCCGAGCTGCACGCCATGGGCATCCGCCAGGACTACTCCCCCGTCGCCGACGTGAACGTCAACCCGGCCAACCCGGTGATCGGCGTACGGTCCTTCGGCGCCGATCCCCGGGCGGTGTCGGACATGGTGGCCGCCGAGGTGACGGGGTACCAGCGGTCCGGGGTCGCGGCGTGCGCCAAGCACTTCCCGGGACACGGCGACACGGCCACCGACAGCCACACCGGCCTGCCGGTCATCACGCACAGCCGCGAGCAGTGGGAGGAGCTGGACGCGCCGCCCTTCCGCGCCGCCATCGAGGCGGGCATCGACGCGATCATGACCGCCCACCTGGTGGTCCCGGCGCTCGACGGCTCCGGCGACCCGGCCACCCTCTCCCGCCCCATCCTCACCGGCATCCTGCGCGAGGAACTGGGCTACGACGGGGTCGTGGTCACCGACTCCCTCGGCATGCAGGGCGTACGCACGAAGTACGGCGACGAACGGGTGCCGGTGCTGGCGCTGAAGGCCGGCGTCGACCAGCTGCTCAACCCGCCGGACCTGCCGCTCGCCTGGAACGCCGTCCTGGCCGCCGTGCGCGAGGGCGAACTCACCGAGGCGCGGCTCGACGAATCGATCCTGCGGGTGCTGCGGCTGAAGGCGAAGCTGGGCCTGTTCCGGGACGCCTACACCAGCCGCCGGGACGTCGACCGCACCGTCGGCACCCGCGGCCACCTGGAGGCGGCGGACCGGATCGCCGAGCGGTCCACCACGCTGCTGGTCAACGAGGGGCGTCTGCTGCCCCTGTCACGCCGGGAGCACCGCCGGCTGCTCGTCGTCGGCGCCGACCCCGCGTCCCCCTCCGGCACGACCGGGCCGCCCACCGGTGTCCTCGCGGGCGCGCTGACCGAGCTGGGCTTCGCCGCCACCGCCCTGTCGACCGGGACGGCACCGTCCGCCGCCGTCATCGACCGCGCGGTCGCGGCGGCCGGGGACGCCGACGCGATCGTGGTCGCGACGTACAACGTCACGGCGGGCAGCAGCCAGCGCACGCTGGTCGCGCGGCTGCTGGAGACCGGCAAGCCGGTCGTCGCGGTCTCGGTCCGCAACCCGTACGACGTCGCCCAGCTCCCGGACGTCCCCGCCTTCCTCGCCGCCTACTCCTGGACGGACGTCGAGGTGCGGGCCGCGGCCCGGGTGATCGCCGGGCGGGTGCGACCGCGCGGCAAGCTGCCGGTGCCGGTGGTCCGGGCGGACGATCCCGAGACGGTGCTGTACCCGCTCGGGCACGGGCTGTCGTACCGGTCGTAGGCGGTCGTGACCGGTCGCCGACCGTAGCGCGCCTACGCCACGCGCCGGGGGCGCCCCCGTCACCCGTGCGCAATGCACCCCGCGCGTCTGGCGTGCCCCGCTGCGGCGGGTCACGCTGGACGGGGGATCCGGGGGGATGGCGATGCGTGCGAGATCGGCTGTACGGGTGCTGTGCGCCCTGTCGGCGTTGTGCGCCGTGCTGCTGACGGGTTGCCAGAGCCCGTCCGGCGGTCTGGCGGGCGGCGCCACGGACGGGAGCGGCGGCACCGCGCGGGGCGACGGGCCGCCCGGCGGGGACACCGCGTCGGGCCCGGCCGCCGGACGGCCCTCCGGGTACGGGGCGGTGTTCCTCGCGATCGACGAGTGCAGCTCGTTCGGGACGGTCAGCTTCACCGAGGTGCCGTGCTCCAGCGAACGGGCCGCCGCCCGGGTCGTGGCCCGCGAGGACGGACGCGCGGCCGACGGGCCGCCGTGCCCCGCGACCACCGACTTCGTCCTGCACATCAGCGAGCAGCGCCCCTCCGCCGACGAGGACGGCGACGGAGCCGTGCCCCAGGGCTACGCCTGCATGCGCAGTCTTCAGCCGCCGCACCCCGGCGACCCGGGTGGCGGGGGCGGCCCGCGCACCATCGTCGGCGACTGCGTCTACGACGCCGGCGGCGGCAAGGTCCGCGAGACCGCCTGCGACGGCACGGGGAAGAAGGAACCCCAGTTCAAGGTGGTCGAGGCGGTGGCCGCGCGGGCGGACTGCCCCGCCTCGACCGGGCTCTACGTCCGCCTCGGCGGCGAACGCCCCGTGGGCTGCGCCCGGCCGCTGTGAGCGTCTCAGGGGCTCACACCCGACCGGCCGGGCACAACCACCGTCCTACGGGCGCAGCGCCGGCTCCCGCTGGACGTCACGCTTGTCCAGCTTGGCGTCGAACGTCGCCAGCGGCCGGGCCGCCGACGGGTTCTCCTGGACCTTCTCGGAGGCCACGCCCGCCCAGTCGAGGATGCGGGCCATGGCGAGGGCCTTCTCCTCGGGCACCAGGCCGGCGACGTTGGCGCCGTGGTTCATCCCGGGCGCGGTGAGGACGTAGGAGTCGCGCGCGCCGTGGCCCAGACGGAAGGGCTCGGCACCCCACGGGTCGTTCTCGCCGTACACGAACAGCATGTGCCGGGCGTTGTGCTTCACCCAGGTGTCGACGTCCCGCATCGCCCACGGCTGGAACCGCATGTCGATGTCACGCGGCACGAAGTTGCGCGGCGGCTGGTAGCCGTAGCGGATGTACTTCTTCTCGATGTGCGGGAAGTGGATCGTCGGCGCGCCCAGCTGCGTGCCCGCCTGGTAGTAGTACGGCGTGTACGGGGCGAGCCCCTGGTCCGTGTAGAAGGAGAAGCCGGAGATCGTGTCGACGGAGTTCCAGATCTCGTCGTCCGTCGCGTTCTTCGCGTCGGCCGGGATGCCCGCGCAGTCCTTCACGGTGCTGTACTGCCAGAAGCCCCAGACGTAGTCCAGGACGACGGCCTCGTAGGCGCGGTCGAGGCTGCCGATGGTGTCGAAGGTGTACCCGTTCTCGGCCGCGTACGCCTCGTACTTCTCCTTCAGCGGCGCCCGGCGCACCAGGGCCTCGCGCTGCACGCCGTTCAGCCGGTCGCGGCACTCCTCGGTGCCGACGCGGGCGAAGAAGCGGTCGTAGGCCGAGTCCTCGCGGTTGACGACGTCGTTGGGGGCGACGTAGGCGACGACGCCGTCCATGTCGCGCGGGTAGAAGCGCTCGTAGTAGGTGGCGGTCATGCCGCCCTTGGAGCCGCCGGTGGAGATCCAGTTCTCGGAGTAGATCGGCTTGAGGGCCTGGAAGATGCGGTGCTGGTCGCTGGCCGCCTGCCAGATGTCCAGCTTCGACCAGTCGGCGGGCTCGGGCCGGGACGGGGTGAAGTAGCGGTACTCCATGGAGACCTGGTTGCCGTCCACGATCTGGGTCGGCTCGCGGCGGCTGGGGTTCGTGGAGACGTTGTAGCCGCCGGTGTAGAAGACCGTCGGGCGGCTCACGTCCTTGTGCAGCACGGTGATCCGCTGCTGGAACGTGCCCTTGGACGGGCGCCGGTGGTCGACCGGCTGGGTGTAGTTGAGGACGAAGAAGCGGTAGCCGGTGTACGGCTTCTCCTCGATCAGGCTCATGCCCGGTACGGACAGCAGCCGATCCTTGATGTCGACGGCCTTCGGCTCGGCGGCGGTGGCCGCGCCCGCCGTGCTGACGGTGCCTATGAGCACCACGAGCGCCAGCAGCCATCTGAGCGCCTTGCGCATGCACCCTCCCTGTGAAACAGATGTGCGCCGGAAGCTATCGGAGCAAGTCACCCGTGCACCAGGGGAGATGGGGAAATGGCCGGCGGCGGTGGCCGCGGCGGCTCTCTCAGCACAGGGTCCAGCCGGAGCTGACGGACCGTCCGGAGACCGTGCCCCTCAGCCACACGCAGCGTTTCCCGACGTACACGGTCACCGGCCCCGCCCGGTAGGCGAACCGTCCCGAGTCCACGACCGGCCGGTCGCCGCGCGCCTGCACGCTGACGGACATCTGCCGCTTGGTGCCGGGCTTCTTCGGGACGGTGACGGCGCAGACGTAACCGTCGCGCTTGTAGACCAGGACCGAGCCGGTGGCGAAGTGCAGTGCCCGGACCTTGCGGCCCGGGCACGCCGCGGCGGCCTGCGCCTGCTGCGGCACCGCCACGGCCAGCAGCCCGGTCGCCGTCAGCACGGCCGTGCCGAGCGCCAGCCGCCGGCGTGTCCGTGCACCACCCTCGCCCACCGCGTCCCCTCCGTCCCCTCCGCACGACGATCCCCGTCGTACGGATGTACGGACGCACGGCACCTGTCGCACGGTTGCGCGGGCGTCAGTGCACGGCCCCGACCGGTTCCTCCGGTCCGGGCGCGCCGACGAAGGTGCGCCACAGTCGCGCGTACCGCCCGCCGAGCGCCAGCAGCTCGTCGTGCGTGCCGTCCTCGGTGACCCGCCCGTGGTCCATGACGACGACGCGGTCCGCGCGGGCGGCCGTGGTCAGCCGGTGCGCGACGACGAGCGTGGTGCGGCGGCCCGCGATGCGGTCGGTGGCCTGGTTGACCTGTGCCTCCGTGGCCAGGTCCAGGGCCGCCGTCGCCTCGTCGAGGAGCAGCACGTCCGGGTCGACCAGTTCGGCGCGGGCCAGCGCGATCAGCTGGCGCTGTCCGGCGGAGAGGTTGCGGCCCCGCTCGGCGACCTCGTGGAGGTAGCCGCCCGTGAGCCGGGCGATCATCTCGTGGGCGCCGACCGCCCGCGCCGCCGCCTCCACCTCGGCGTCGGTGGCGCCCGGCCGTCCGTAGGCGATGGCGTCCCGTACGGTGCCGGGGAAGAGGTACGCCTCCTGCGGGACGACGCCGAGCCGGTGCCGGTAGGAGGTGAGGTCGAGGTCGCGCAGGTCCCGCCCGTCGACCGTGACCCGGCCGCCCGTCGGGTCGTAGAAGCGGGCCACCAGCTTCACCAGGGTCGACTTGCCGGCACCGGTCTCGCCGACGAACGCGACGGTCTGCCCGGCGGGGATGCTCAGGTCGATGCCGGTCAGGGCCTCCTCCTCGTCCCCGTACGAGAAGCGCACGCCCTCGAAGGCGATCTCACCGCGCAGGGACGTGACCTCGGACGGCTTCTCGGCGGCCCGGGTGGAGGTCGGCTCCCGCAGCAGTTCCTGGATGCGGCCGAGGGAGACGGACGCCTGCTGGTAGCCGTCGAAGACCTGGGAGAGCTGCTGGACGGGTGCGAAGAACAGGTCGATGTAGAGCAGGTACGCCACCAGCGCGCCCGTCGTCAGCGTCGCGTCGTCGATCCGCGCACCGCCGACGATCAGCACGGCCGCGGCCGCCGCGGAGGACAGCAGCTGCACGAACGGGAAGTAGACCGAGATCAGCCACTGTCCCCGGATGCGGGCCTGCCGGTAGCTGTCGCTGCGCTCGGCGAACCGCCGCCCGCCGTCGTGCTCGCGCCGGAACGCCTGCACGATCCGCAGCCCGGCCACCGACTCCTGGAGGTCGGCGTTGACCGTGGACACCCGCTCGCGGGCCAGCTCGTACGCCTTCACGCTGGCCCTGCGGAAGAAGTACGTGGCGATGATCAGCGGGGGCAGCGTCGCGAAGACGACCATCGCGAGCTGCACGTCGATCACCAGCAGGGCGACCATGATGCCGAAGAAGGTGACGACCGAGACGAAGGCGGTGACCAGCCCCGTCTGCAGGAACGTCGACAGCGCGTCCACGTCCGTCGTCATCCGGGTCATGATCCGGCCGGTCAGCTCGCGCTCGTAGTAGTCCAGGCCGAGCCGCTGGAGCTGGGCGAAGATCTTCAGCCGGAGCGAGTACAGGATCCGCTCCCCGGTCCGCCCGGTCATGCGGATCTCGCCGGTCTGCGCCGTCCACTGGGCGAGCACCGCCAGCAGGCCCAGCAGCGAGGCCGCCCAGACCGCGCCGAGGGCGAGCTGGGTGACGCCCTCGTCGATGCCGTGCCGGATCAGGACCGGCAGCAGCAGTCCCATGCCGGCGTCCACCGCGACCAGGGCGAGGCTGATCAGCAGCGGGGCGCCGAAGCCGCGCAGCAGGCGGCGCAGGCCGTACGACTCCTCCGGCTGCACGGCCCGTGCCTCGTCCACGTCCGGGGTCCCGTCGGCCGGGGGCAGCGCGTCGACCTGGGCGAGCAGTTCCGGGGTGGCCGGGGTGCCGGAGAGGGCGGTGTCCTTCGGTGTGCGGTCGCCCGTCCACAGGCGCGGGGTGACGCCGCGCTCGGCGTCGAACTCGGCGTCCAGCTCGTCGCGGACGGAGGTGTCCTCGGCGGGCGCGGCGGGCCGGGCGTGCCCCGGCGACACCCCGCCCAGTTCGTCGGGGTCGGTCAGCAGGCGCCGGTAGAGCGCGGAGCGCTCCTGGAGCTCCTCGTGGGTGCCGAGGTCGGCGAGCCGGCCCCGGTCCAGGACGGCGATTCGGTCGGCGAGCCCGAGGGTGGAGCGGCGGTGGGCGATCAGCAGCGTGGTGCGGTCCCGCATGACCTCCTTCAGCGCCTCGTGGATCTCGTGCTCGACGCGCGCGTCCACGGCGGACGTGGCGTCGTCGAGGACCAGCAGCCTGGGGTCGGTGAGGATGGCGCGGGCGAGGGCGACGCGCTGGCGCTGGCCGCCGGAGAGGGTCAGGCCGTGCTCGCCGACGGTGGTGCCGTAGCCCTCGGGCAGCTCGGAGATGAATCCGTGCGCCTGCGCGGCACGGGCGGCGGCCTCGATCTCCTCGTCGGTGGCGTCCGGGCGGCCGTAGGCGATGTTGGCGCGCACGGTGTCCGAGAAGAGGAAGGAGTCCTCGGGCACCAGCGCGATGGCGGCCCGCAGCGAGTCGAGGGTCAGCTCGCGCACGTCGTGGCCGCCGACGAGGACGGCGCCCCGCGTCACGTCGTAGAAGCGCGGCAGCAGCAGGGAGACCGTGGACTTGCCGGAACCGGAGGAGCCGACGACGGCGAGGGTCTCTCCGGGCCGGATCTCGAAGGAGAGGCCGTCGAGGACGGGGGTGCTCTCCCCGTCACCGGTCGCGTAACCGAAGGACACGTCGTCGAACTCGACGGTGGCGGGAGCGTCGGCGGGCAGCTCCTTGGTGCCGTCCTCGATCGCCGGCTCCGTGTCGATCAGCTCCAGCACGCGTTCGGTGCCGGCGCGGGCCTGCTGGCCGACGGTGAGGACCATGGCGAGCATGCGGACCGGGCCGACGAGCTGGGCCAGGTAGGTGGAGAAGGCGACGAAGGTGCCCAGCGTGATGTTCCCCCGGACGGCCAGCCAGCCGCCGAGGGCGAGCATGGCGACCTGGCCGAGGGCGGGGACGGCCTGGAGAGCGGGGGTGTACGTGGCGTTCAGCTTGATCGTCCGCAGCCGCCCGGCGAAGAGCCTGCGCCCGACCTCCCTGAGCTTCCCGGTCTCCTGCTCCTCCTGCCCGAAGCCCTTCACCACGCGTACGCCGCTCACCGAGCCGTCGACCACACCGGCGACGGCTGCGGCCTGCGCCTGCGCGTACCAGGTGGCGGGGTGCAGGCGGGTGCGGCTGCGGCGGGCGATGAACCACAGCGCGGGCGCCACGGCCAGCGCGACCAGGGTGAGCGGCGGGGACAGCCACGCCATGATCACGAGCGAGATCAGGAAGAGCAGGACGTTCCCGATGGTCATGGGGAGCATGAAGAGCAGGCTCTGGATCAGCTGGAGGTCGCTGGTCGCCCTCCCGACCACCTGCCCCGTGGAAAGCTCGTCCTGTCGCCGCCCGTCGAGCCGGGTGATCGTCCCGTACATGTCGGTGCGCAGGTCGTGCTGCACGTCCAGGGCGAGCCGGCCGCCGTAGTAGCGCCGGATGTAGGTCAGGACGTACACGACGACGGCCGCGCCGATCAGGAGACCGGCCCAGACGGCCATGTCCCTGGTCTTGGCGCCGATCACGTCGTCGATGATCACCTTGGTGATCAGCGGGACCAGAGCCATGACGGCCATGCCGCCCAGGGAGGCGCCGAGGGCGAGGACGACGTCCTTGGGGTGGCGCCAGGCATACCCCGCCAGTCGTCGTGCCCATCCCCGTTGCGCGTCCACGCGTGCCCTCCGGTCGTTCGTCCGCTCGTCCTGCTCACCTGATCTACCGGAAGGCACCAACGCGGGCGAGCGGGGATTTCATCCCGCCGCAACAAAGTTCACGCCGCGCCCGGCCCGGGTAGTCAGAGGCACGTGGAGCCCGGTGGGGCCGGGCAGGGGAGGGGAGCCATGGCGGACAGCGACGCCTATCGATGGGGACAGTTCTACGCGGGTCTGCACACGCTGCGTGTTCTCGCCGGCGAGGACGGCAAGCTGGACGCGGCGCGCGACAACGCGGCCAGGAAGCCGCTGACAGCGTTCGGTGACCAGAGGGTGAAGGCCTACGGGCACCTGGGCAAGGCCAAGCGACGGGGCCCGGCGTACGCGGACGCCGCGGCCGAGGTGTTCCGGGCGCTCGCGGACTCCCACCCGGCCGCCGAAGCGCCGCCCGCCACGCTGGGCGAAGCGCAGCAGACCGACTTCCTGCGCGGGTACGGCACCCAGAAGCTGGAGTACGAGCTCGCCCACCGGAAACTGCTCAGCTGAGGCGCAGGCGCAGCGCGTAGAAACGGGTCGTCTGGACGGCGTTCTGGTTGTCGTCGCTGACCAGGAGGACGTCCAGGCGGCCCTTCGTGCGGCCGGTCACGGTCATGCCCTCGATGTTGTCGAGGAGCGGGTTGGGCTGGGGCTGCTTCGCGGTGGCGCCGAGGGAGGGGCAGTCGGCCAGGTCGGCGAGGAGGGTCTTGCCGAGTGCGGTGCCGCCGGGCCGGTCGGTCAGGTAGAGGCGGACCGTGTTGCCGACGCCGGAGGTGAAGCCGCGTTCCAGGACGAGGAGACGGCCGTCGGGGGTCGCGGTGACCTCGGGGACGCCGAGGCCGGTGTCCGTCCGGTACGTGTACTGGGCACCGAGCCGGAAGTCGCCGTGCCCGGTCCGCCGCCAGGTCTGGAAGCGGACGACGTCGGCGGGGTCGCCGGCGAGCGGGTACTCCATGGCGGCGATGAGGGTCCGGCCGCCGGGGAGGAGGGTCAGCCCCTCGAAGCTGCCGTTGGCCCGGGCGCGGCCCGCGGGTGCGGTGCGCAGGGCGTCCGGCACGGGGAGGCGGTCGAGGATCTCGCCGGTGCGGGAGTAGCGGCGGACGGACGGCTCGGTCTCGGAGGAGACGAGGTAGGTGCCGTCCCGGTCGACGACCAGGCCCTCGGAGTCGAGCGCGGCGCCGTTCTCGTCGGCGAGCGGGATGACGTCCCGCGGCTTCAGCGTGCGCGCGTCCAGCCGGAAGAGGGCGGAACGGTCGGAGAGGGCGGCGACCGCACCGCGCCGGTCTTCGGCCAGCGCCGACAGGTTGCCGACGTAGGTTCCGGCGTGGGTGGTCTTGTCCAGGGCGTCGGAGAAGCCGGTGAGGGAGACGGCGGGCGAGCAGGCGTTCCTCGGCGGCCGTTCCTGCGCGGCGGTGGCCGGCGCGGCGGCGGTCAGGCAGCCGGCCGCCGCGAGGCTCGCGGTGAGGGTGGCGAGGACGGTGCGGAGGATTCTCGGGCGCATGGGCGTCAGGTTAGGGCCGGGGAGTGGACGGGAGTTGACCGCTGCTCGAAGGGTGGGATGCGGGGGCGTCGAAATGGCAAGTAATGAACCGTGGCAGAACAGAACGAGAGCGGTCACAAGCTGGCCGGGCGGCTGTACGCGACGATGCGGGTGCTGAGGTTCCTCACCGCGCCCTCCGGGCCGAAGCCGGTCGCCGAGGAGAGGCTCGAAGGGCAGGACAGTCCGCGCAAACGCATCCGGGCCCTGGAGTTGGACCTCTTCAAGGACCTCGTGGCCGCCGTTCAGAACGGCCGGCACGCGAAGGCCGCCGGCGAGGTGTTCCGCGCCGTACCCGCCCTGGTGCCCAGGCAGGGAGTAGCCCTGGAGAAGAACCTCGGCGAGCGCGCACTGGCCGAGTTCAACGCCGGCTACCGCGCTCAACTCGCCGAGTTCAAGGAGGCCTTTCCCGAACTGGTCGAGTGACGTCTCGGCCCTCAGCGCATCCGCGTCCCTCGGCTCAGCGCGACGCGGTGGACGTCCCTCAGCGCCTCGCTCATGCGGGTCAGCAGGAACCGGAGTTGCTCGGGTGTCGTCCGGGCGTCGGCGAGCAGGACGGCGGCGTGGTCGAGCAGGTCCTCCGCCATGTCCAGGTGGGTGGTCTCGACGACGTCGGCGATCCGGGAGACCGGACCGTCGCCGTCGGTCAGCAGATAGCAGGGCTTGCCCTCGGGGCTCGCCCAGGGCAGCAGCCGGGCCGGACGGGGGTCGCGGTTCCGGGCGATACGGTGACGCATGTTGTCGACTCCGTAGTGGTCGGTGGCCATGCCCCCGGGCCGGTGCCACGGTCGCGGGGGCCTCGCTTTCCGTAGCGATGCGCGTACAGAGTGAGACGGCCGGAGCTAGGCTCGCCAGGGTGCGGATGTGACGGCGCCTTTGTCACACGGGAGTCGAACGGATGAGCAACATCTACGGCGACTGGCTCAAGCAGCAGCGCGAAGCGGCCGACCTGACGCAGCAGCAGTTGGCCGACATGGCCATCATGACGCGGTCGCACATCGCGCACATCGAGGCCGGGCGCCGGGTGCCGTCGAAGGAGGACGCGCGGCGACTGGACCGGGCCCTGAACACGGGGAACGTGCTGAGCAGCTTCCTCCCGGAGGAGGACGCGGCGGTCGCGGACTACTTCGAGGCGGCGCGGCAACTGGAGTCGCAGGCGGTGATGATCCGGGAGTTCGCGCTGTCCTTCGTACCGGGCATCCTCCAGACCGAGGGGTACGCGCGTGCGGTTCTGAGCACGGCTTTCCCTCGCATCGGTGAAGAGGAGCGTGACAGACGCCTTGTCACACGCCTCGAGCGTGCGAAAGTTCTCGACGATCCCGTCACGCCCGTGGTGTGGGCACTGCTCGACGAAGCCGTGCTCCATCGCCGGATCGGCGGACGGCGCGTCATGGCGGAGCAGTTGGGCCACCTCGTTCGCCTCGCCGAAGGCGGCCGGATTCAAGTGCATGTGCTGCCCTTCGCGCTGGGCACCCACCCACTGTTGAGCAACATGCTCACCCTGATGTGGTTCGAGGACCAACCGCCCGTGGCCTACGCCGAAGGCCTGCACATGGGCATGCTGCACGACGCCCCGTCCGTCGTGCAGGAACTGCAACATCGCTACGATTTCGCACTGGGCAATGCCCTGCCACTCAAGGAGACGCTGGCTCTGCTCACAGCGACAGCAAGGGGCTACGAAGGCCATGACTGACCGGACCATACGCAACGCCGCGACTCTGACGGGCTGGCGCAAGTCCTCGCACAGCAATGACCAGGGCGGCAGCTGTCTGGAGGTGGTGGACAGTCACCCTGGGGGGATACCCGTCCGAGACTCGAAGGCTCCCACGGGCCCCGCGTTGGTCTTCTCGGCGGCCGGCTGGAGGTCGTTCATCAGGACCCTCAAGGAAGCCCCCCCTCCCTCCAAAGCGTGAACACTCAGCCCCGATCTGTCCTCAAGTCGTTCATTTGAGCGCCCCGATGACACTTCCCCACCAAGTGCTCACACTTTTTCCCGACCATGGTCGCCATGACCCCCGCCTGGAACTACCGCAACCCCCTCGGCATCGGGAACGTGATCAACACGGTGCGCGAGCTCATGCGCACGGACGGCCTGGACGTGTCCTTCACCGCCATCGCCCGCGCCTGCGGGTCCTCGCGCAACTTCCTCTACACGAACTGGAAGACCCCCTCCAGGCTCCACCTGCGCGCGCTTCAGGTGGAACTCGCCTACGCCTTCAACGACGCGGGCCGCACCCACCCCAGCGACGGCACCGTTGACGGCATCGTTCGGCACCTGACGCAGGTCGTACGCCTCGTCCGGCAGCACCCGACGACCGCGGCCATCGCCCGCACGTCGCGCACGGCGCTCCCCCGGGCGCATGCCGCGACCGACGGCCCCCTGGTACAGGTGGCGACGGAACGCGTCAGCGATCTCCTGCACCCCCTCGCCCCGCACGGCGGGGTGTGGAGGGACGCGTCGCTGTACTCCAGGCCCTGGAAGATCCTGTGGATCGCCCGTCCCGCCGCCCTGTGCCCCGAAGCCGTCGGTGACCGGGAGTGGGAGGCCACACTGGACGGAGCCTTCGCCGAGTTGCTGCGCGATCTGCTCGCTCCCTGGGCGACGGCCGACTGAGCCCGCCCGGGATTCACAGCTCGCCCCAAGTCGGTGCGCAGTCCCTGCCCAAGCGCCGTGGTCACGGTGGTGCGGTGAGATCTGCCACCGCTCCTCCGCAAGCGGCCCCCGAGCCGCCGCCCGTACCGTCTCCCGCACCCGGCACGCCACGCTGGTCGTCGCCGGCCCTGTTGGCGATCCTCGCCCTCGCGGCGGTGCTGTACTCCTGGAACCTGTCCGGGGCCGGGCTGAACAGCTTCTACAGCGCCGCCGTGCTCAGCGGCACCGAGAGCTGGAAGGCGTGGTTCTTCGGCTCGCTGGACGCGGGCAACTTCCTGACCGTCGACAAGCCGCCCTTCGCCCTGATGGTCATGGGGCTGTCCTGCCGCCTCCTCGGATACGGGACCTGGCAGATGATGCTGCCGTTGATCGCCGCCGCGCTGGCGACGATCTGGATACTCCACTCCTCCGTGAAGCGGGCGTGGGGCCACGGCGCGGCGACGGTCGCCGCGCTGGTCCTGGCTCTGACCCCGATCACGGTCGCCATCAACCGGGACAACAACCCGGACACGCTGCTGGTGTTCCTGATGGTGGGCGGGGCGGCCCTCGGGCTGCGTGCGGTCCGCGACGGGCGGCTGCTGCCCCTGCTCGGCTCGGCGGTCTGCTTCGGGCTCGCCTTCAACACGAAGATGCTCCAGGGCTACATCGCGCTGCCGGCGGTCTTCGTCGTGTACGTGTACGCGACGAACCTGGGCTGGGCGAAGCGGATCAGGAACCTGGCGCTCGCCGCCGTCGCGCTGGTGGTCTCCAGCTTCTGGTGGGCCGCCGCGGTGTCCCTGGTGCCGGCCTCCGAACGGCCGTACATCGGCGGTTCGACGGACGGCACCGCATGGGACCTGATCACGGGCTACAACGGGCTGGGCCGGATCTTCGGCGGCGACGGCAACATGGGCGGGCTCGGCGGTGGCGGCGGGGGCGGCGGGGGCGGCTTCTCCGGCGCCGCGGGCATCGGGCGGATGTTCAACGACGTCCTCGGCGGCCAGATCTCCTGGCTGCTCCCCTTCGCGGGCATCGCGCTCGTCGGCGGCCTGGTGCTGTGCGGCCGCTCTCCCCGCACCGACCTCACGCGTGCCGCGCTGGTGCTGTGGGGCGGCTGGACGGTGCTGCACTACCTGACGTTCAGCATGGCCGAGGGCACCATGCACCCGTACTACACGACCGCGCTCGCGCCGGGCATCGCGGCGCTGTGCGGAGGCGGCGGCGTCATGCTGCTGCGCGCCTTCCGGGCCGACCGGCGCTGGGTGTGGGTGCTGCCGCTCGCCCTCGGTGTCACCGGGATCTGGGCGATCGTACTGCTGCGCCGCGCCTCCGGCTGGAACTCCTGGCTGTGGCCGACGATCGCGGTGGTCATGGCGCTGGCGATCGCGGGCCTGCTCGTCTTCCGCTCGGGGCGCCGGATGCGGCTGCTGGCGGTGTCCGTGGCGGCGGCCGTCGTCGCCGGGGTCGCGGGTCCGGCGGCGTACGCCTGGTCGGTGCCGTCCGGTTCGGGCGGCGGCATGGGCGGGACCAACCCGACCGCAGGGCCGTCGACGGGCGGCGGCATGGGCGGCCCGGGCGGCGGCGACGGCGGGCCCGGCGGTGAGGCCCCCGGCGGGCAGTCGCAGGAGGGCCGCGGCGGTCCGGGCGGGGGCACCTTCCCGGGCGGCGGTAACAACGGCGGGGCTCCCAGCGGCGCGGGCGACACGGCCGGCACACCTCCGAACGGCACGCCACCGCAGGACGGCGCGACCACCGGCGGTGGCGCGGGTCCGGGTGGGCAGCCGGGTGGTGCCGGGGGCTTCGGTGGAGGCGGTGGCGCGGGTGGCGCGAGCACCGAGTTGGTCGCCTACCTGAAGAAGCACCAGGACGGCGCCAAGTGGCTGCTGGCCGTATCCAGTTCGCAGAGCGCCGCCCAGCTCATCCTCGGCAGCGGCGAACCGGTCATCTCCATGTGGGGCTGGTCGGGCAGCGACAACGCGATGACCCTCGCCCGGCTCAAGGAGCTGGTGAAGAAGGGCGAGCTGCACTACGTCCAGGTCGGCGGGGGCATGGGCGGCGGTTCCGGGACCAGCTCCGAGGTGACCCGGTGGGTGCGGGAGCACGGCACCGCCGTGGAGGCGAGCGAGTACGGCGCCCCGTCCACGTCCGATTCCTCAAGCGGTGGTTCCGATTCCGGTTCCGGTTCCGGGGCGGAGAGCGCGTCGGGCCTCTACCGACTGGACCCCTCGGACGTGACCTGACGCCCCACCAGTAACGCCACGGCCCCCGACCACCCCGGTCGGGGGCCGTCGTCACGCAATCGCCACGCTCCGTACACCCCACCTCCCACATGTCCATGTCACGCTCGAATCACCGTTCCACTCCACACGCGTAGATCGGACACCCCACATGCTCGCGATACGCACACGGCGCCGGAAAGCGGTGGCCCTCGCCACGGCCGTCGTACTCGCCGGCCTCGCCGCCCCCTCGCTGACCGCGACCTCGGCCACGGCGACCCCGGCCACGGCGACGACCCATGCGGCGACGACCACGGCATCGGACTACGACTCGACGTACTACAAGGACGCGGTCGGCAAGACGGGCGACAGCCTCAAGTCTTCCCTGCACACCATCATCAGCGACCAGACCAAGCTCTCGTACTCGGCGGTCTGGGACGCCCTGAAGGTCACCGACCAGGACCCGGCCGACAGCGGCAACGTTATCCTGCTCTACTCGGGAATCTCCCGCAGCAAGTCCCTGAACGGCGGGGACACCGGCGACTGGAACCGCGAGCACGTGTGGGCCAAGTCCCACGGCGACTTCGGCACCGCGACCGGGCCCGGCACGGACATCCACCACCTGCGTCCCGAGGACGTACGGGTCAACAGCGTCCGCGGCAACAAGGACTTCGACAACGGCGGCAGCGGCTTCACCGACAGCGGCGGCAGCCTCACCGACTCCGACTCCTTCGAACCCCGCGACGCCGTCAAGGGCGACGTGGCCCGCATGATCTTCTACATGGCGGTCCGTTACGAGGGCGGCGACGGCTGGGCCGACCTCGAGGTCAACGGCAGCGTGGACAACGGCAGCAGCCCGTACATCGGCAAGCTCGACGTGCTGAAGCAGTGGAACGACGAGGACCCGCCGGACGCCTTCGAGCAGCGCCGCAACCAGGTCATCTACGACGACTACCAGCACAACCGCAACCCGTTCGTCGACCACCCGGAGTGGGTCGAGGCGATCTGGTAGGCGCCGGCGCCGTCAGTCCAGGTGGGTCGGCGCGAACATGCGCAGTACGGCCGGGAGGACGACCACCGAGGGCCCCGGTGCGGCCAGGGCCTTCGCGAGGTCGGCCTCCAGCGTCTCCGGTGACGTGCGCACTCCCGGCACCCCGAACGACTCGGCGAGCGCCACGTAATCCGGGCGGGTCAGCTCCGTCGCGGTCGGCTCGCCGAAGGCGTCGGCCATGTACTCGCGCAGGATGCCGTAGCCGCCGTCGTCGACGATCAGCCAGGTGACGTTCAGGTCGTACTGGCGGGCGGTGGCCAGTTCGGCGATCGAGTACAGGGCGCCGCCGTCGCCGGACACCGCCAGCACCGGGTGGGTGGGGTCGGCGGCCGCGGCTCCCAGGGCCGCCGGGAAGCCGTAGCCGAGGCCACCGGCGCCCTGGGCCGAGTGCATGGTGTTGGGGGCCTTGGCGTCGAAGGCCGACCAGGCCCAGTAGGCCAGGATGGTCATGTCCCAGAAGGACGGCGCGCCGGGCGGGAGGGCCTTGCGGACGGCGGCCAGCACGTCCTGCTCCAGGGTGAGTTCCTGGGACGCGATGCGCTCGCGGACCTTGGCCAGTACCTCGCGCACGCGCTCCGGGGCCGCCGGGTCGGTCCGCTCCCCCACCGTCTCCAGCAGCGCCTGGAGGGCGAGGCGGGCGTCGGCGTGGATGCCGAGGGCCGGGTGGTTGGACTCGAGTTTGCCGAGGTCGGCCTCGATCTGGACGACCCGGCCGCGCGGCTCGAAGGTGTGGTAGTTCGAGGAGAGTTCGCCGAGGCCCGAGCCGACGACGAGGAGTACGTCGGCGTCCTCCAGGAAGTCCGTGGTGTGGCGGTCCTCCAGCCAGGACTGGAGGGACAGGGGGTGCGTCCACGGGAACGCGCCCTTGCCGCCGAAGGTCGTGACGACCGGCGCCTGGAGGCGCTCGGCCAGTTGCCGGAGCTTCTTCGACGCGTCCGCCCGGACGACCCCGCCGCCCGCGATGATCGCGGGGCGCTCCGCGCGCGAGAGCAGGTCGGCGGCGACGGCCGTCAGTTCGGGGCGCGGGGGCAGCTCCTCCGGGAAGGTGTCGCCGCCGGTCACCACCGGGATCGGCGTCTTCGCCAGGAGGACGTCCTGCGGGATCTCCACCCACACCGGGCCGTGCGGGACGGTCAGCGCCGACGTCCAGGCCTCCGCGATCGCGGACGGGATCTGCGACTGGGTGCGGACCGTGTGGACGGACTTCACCACGCCGCGGAAGGACGCGGCCTGGTCGGGGAGTTCGTGCAGGTAGCCGTGGCGTCCGCCGCCCAGGCCGGCCGTCGGGACCTGGCTGCTGATCGCCAGTACGGGGGCGGAGGCCGCCCGTGCCTCCTGGAGGGCGGCCAGGGAGGTGAGGGCCCCCGGGCCGGTCGACAGGAGCAGCGGAGCGGCCTCACCGGTGATGCGGCCGTACGCGTCGGCCGCGAAACCGGCGTTGTTCTCCACCCGCAGGCCGATGTAGCGCAGGTCCGATCGGCGCAGGGCGTCGAACATGCCGAGGGCGTGCTGGCCGGGCAGGCCGAAGACGGTGGTCGCGCCGAGCGCGGCCAGGGTCTCCACGACCAGGTCTCCGCCGTTGCGGCCGGGGGGAGGGTTCAGCGCGGCCTCCGTCTGGGCGGCGGTCGGACGGAGTACCAGGTCGTGGTCGTGGGTCACTGCGCTGCCTTCTCCTGGGCGATCTGGCGGGACATGATCGTGGTCAGTTCGTACGCGGTGTGGGAGGCGGCGACCGACGTGATCTCCGCGTGGTCGTAGGCCGGGGCGACCTCGACGACGTCGGCCGACACCAGGTTGCAGGACGCCAGGCCCCGCAGGATCTCCAGCAGCTCGCGGGAGGTCATGCCGCCGGCCTCGGGGGTGCCGGTGCCGGGGGCGTGGGCGGGGTCCAGGCAGTCGATGTCGATGGAGATGTAGAGCGGGCGGTCGCCGATGCGCTGGCGGAGCTGGTCGGCGACCTCGTCGGCGCCGCGGCGGTAGACGTCGGCGGAGGTGACGATGCCGAAGCCCATCTTCTCGTCGTCGGTGAGGTCCTGCTTGCCGTACAGCGGGCCGCGGGTGCCGACGTGGGAGAGGGCGGAGGTGTCGAGGATGCCCTCCTCGACGGCGCGGCGGAACGGGGTGCCGTGCGTGTACTCGGCGCCGAAGTAGGTGTCCCAGGTGTCGAGGTGGGCGTCGAAGTGGAGCAGGGCGACGGGGCCGTGCTTCTTGGCGACCGAACGCAGCAGGGGCAGGGCGATGGTGTGGTCGCCGCCGAGGGTCATCAGGCGGGCCCCGGTGCCCAGGAGGTCGTCGGCGGCGGCCTCGACGGTCTCGACGGCCTCGTTGATGTTGAACGGGTTGACGGCTATGTCGCCGCCGTCGGCGACCTGGGCGAGGGCGAAGGGGGAGGCGTCCTGGGCCGGGTTGTACGGGCGCAGCAGGCGGGAGGCCTCGCGGATGGCGTTGCCGCCGAAGCGGGCGCCCGGCCGGTAGGAGACGCCCGAGTCGAACGGCACGCCCACCACGGCGACGTCGGCGGTACCGACCTCGTCCAGGCGGGGCAGCCGGGCGAAGGTCGCGGGGCCCGCGTACCGCGGGATCCGGGAGGAGTCGACGGGGCCGCGGGGCGTCTCGTTGCTGCTCATGTGCTGCCTTCCTTCTTACGCTTCGTCGCGTATGTACTACTGCTGTCCGACTCTACTGGTGAGCCGGGACCGCCGGTTCGGACGTGGGTTCGGGGGCCCGGCCGGCGAGGCGTTCGCGCCAGGCGGTGAGGGTCGCCTCGTCGGTGGGGCGGGTCGCCAGGGAGACGGCGACGTAGGCGGCCAGGGACGCCAGGAGGCCGTAGTAGACGGGCTCGTTGGCGAGGATGCCGTAGCCCGCCATCAGGCCGACGACGGCGAGACCGCCGACGGCGACCGCGGCGAGGGCGCCCTGTGCGGTGCCGCGCTTCCACAGCAGTCCGCCGAGGATGGGGACGAGGAGGCCGCCGACGAGGAGGTTGTAGGCGACGGTGAGGGCCTCGACGACGTCGTTGAGGGCGATGGAGATGAGGATGACGGCGACGCCCATGGCGAGGATGAAGGCGCGGTTGCCCTTGACCTCGTCGTGCTCGCCCTCGCCCTCCGGGCCCCGGACCGCGCCGCGCAGCCGGGACCAGATGTCGTTGTTGGCGACGGTGGCGCAGGCGATGAGGGCGCCGGAGGAGGTGGACATCACGGCGGCCAGGGCGGCGGCCAGTACCAGTCCGCGTACGCCGATGGGCAGTTCGTCCTTGACGATGGTGGCGAAGGCGTCGTCGGGGCTGGCGAGCTTCGGGTAGAGCACCTTGGCCGCGGTGCCGATGATCGCGCCGGCGACGGCGTAGACGAGGCAGTAGGTGCCGGCGACGGTGCCGCCCCACTTGGCGGTGCGGTCGCTGCCCGCGGTGAAGACGCGCTGCCAGATGTCCTGCCCGATGAGCATGCCGAAGGTGTAGATCAGCACGTAGGTGAAGATGGTCTCGCCTCCGATGCCCAACGGGTCGAAGTACGAGGTGGGCAGCTGGTCCTTCATCTCGCCGAAGCCGCCGGCCTTGACGACCGCGATGGGCAGCAGCAGGAGCAGCACGCCGATGGTCTTCACCACGAACTGCACCATGTCGGTGAGGGTGATGGACCACATGCCGCCGAGCGTGGAGTAGGCGACGACGATGGAGCCGCCGAGGACGATGGCGAGGGTGCGGTTCACGTCGAAGAGGACGTCGAAGATCGTGGCGTAGGCGATGGTCGAGGTCACGGCCAGCATCAGGGTGTACGCCCACATGACGACCCCGGAGATGATGCCCGCCCGGCCGCCGTAGCGCAGGTCGAGCATCTCGGAGACGGTGTAGACCTTCAGGCGGGCGATGCGCGCGGAGAAGAAGACGGACAGGGCGAGGATGCCGAGACCGATGGTGACGACCATCCAGGCGCCGGAGAGCCCGTACTGGTAGCCGAGGCCGACGCCGCCGATGGTGGAGGCGCCGCCGAGGACGATGGCCGCCATGGTGCCGGAGTACATGCCGGGGCCGAGGCGGCGTCCCGCCACGAGGAACTCGCTCTTGGACTTGGCGCGGCGCATGCCCCACCAGCCCATGGCCAGCATGCCGGCGAGATAGACGACGATCACGATGTAGTCGACGGCCATGTGGGGCCCTCCTTCGCGCACTCTCGGTGGCGTGTCGTGCGATGGGTGTGTGTCCGGTGGCGATGCGCGGGGACATCCGCCCGTACCCGCGGCTGCCGGTGTGGATTCCGGTCCGGGTTGACATTAGGTGGCTGAAAAGCGGCTGCGAAGTGTACGTTTCATCCAGCGGGGGCCGGCTGAGTGGAGGAATCGTCCATCATGCAGGAAACGGCCGTCCCGCCCGTGCCGCCCACTCCCCCGGTCTCCCTGGCGGCCCTGCTGTCCCGGGACGACCTGGGGCTGTGCCAGATCGCCGGGCCCGCGGCCACGGAGGTGACGATCCACGGGGCGCACACCTCGGAGATGTCCGACCCCTATCCGTACCTGTTGGGCGGCGACCTGCTGCTGACGGCGGGCGTGCACATTCCGGACGCGGCGGCGGATTCGGGGACCTACTTCGACGGCTACGTGTCGCGGGTCGTGGCGGCGGGCGGGGCCGCCCTCGGCTTCGGGGTGGCGCCCGTGCACGACACGGTGCCCGAGGCGCTGGTCGCGGCGTGCGAGGCGTACGGGCTGCCGTTGGTGGAGGTGCCGCCGCGGACGACGTTCTCGGGCGTGGCCCGTGCGGTGTGGCAGCTGATGGCGCAGGCAAGGCTGGCCGAACTGCGCCGGATCTCGGAGGCCCAGCAGGGGCTGGCCGCGGCGGCCTCCCGTCCGGACCCGGTGCCGTCGGTGCTGCGCCGGCTGGCCGGCCGGCTCGAGGGGCGGGCGGTGCTGTACGGGCCGGAGGGCACGGAGATCGCGGCGGCGGGACGGGAGCCCGGGGCCCAGGTGCGGGGGGCGCTCGCGCAGCTGGCCCGGTTCGTCTCCGGGCACGCCTCCAGCACCGCCACGGACACCGTCGGCGGCACCCGTCTCGCGGCGTACGCGCTCGGCGCCGGGCGGGGCTTCGTCCTGGGGGTGGCGGCCCCGCACCGGGAGCCCGGGGACCACACCATCGCCTCGGTCGCGGCCGTGCTGCTCTCCCTCCTCACCGGCGAGCACCAGAGCGGCACGGGCGCGGCCCGCTCCTCGGCGCTCGTGCGGTTGCTGCTGGGCGCCCGGCGCGAGGAGGTCGCCCCGCTGCTCGGCGGCGGGGAGGGGGACGCCGCCGTCACCCGCTGGTACGTCGTCCACGCCCGCCCGAACACCGGCACCCCCGACGCGGTGTCCGCCTCGGCCCTGGGCGCGGCCCTCGGCTCCCCGCTGGTCGACGCGGCCGACGACGTCGTACGTGTCCTGGTCCCGGCCGCGCCACGGACGGAGGGGGGCGCGGGCTCCGGCCCCGCCGCCCAGCCCGGCTGGACCCTCGGCGTCAGCGCGCCCGTCGCCCCCGCCGAGTGGCCGACCGCCGACGCGCAGGCGGCGCGGGCGCTGGCCCGGGCCAGGGCCACCCGGGCCCCGCTGGTCCGGCATGCCGACCGGCCGGCGTTCGCCGACCTCGTGCCGGCCGGCGAGGCCGAGGCGCACGCGCGGGCGCTGCTCGCGCCGGTCGCCGACGTTCCGGCGCTCGCCGAGACGCTGCGGGCCTGGCTCTCGCTGCACGGCAGCTGGGACCGCACCGCCGTCGCCCTGTCCGTGCACCGCAACACCGTCCGCCAGCGCATCGCCCGCTGCGCGGCCCTGCTGGGCGCCGACCTCGACGACCCGGACGTACGGATGGAACTGTGGTTCGCGCTGCGGCACCTGTGAGGGTGACCCGCGTCCCAGCGTGTGGCATGCCGAAGACGCCCACGGGCGGCTGCTACACAATGGAGCCATGCCGATACCCGGGACACCCAGCCGCGCCGAACTCGCCGAACACCTCGTCAGAACCCGTATCGCGGGCGATGTCGCCACGCCCCGCGAGAACAACCTCTCCCACTACCGCAAACTGGCGAACGGCGACCGGGGCTTCTGGCTCGGTCTGGAGCTGGGCGACCGCTGGAGCGACGAGCAGGACGTGCTCGCGGTGATGGCGGAGCGGGTCGGCGTCAACGACGACCCGGAGTACCGGCACGGTCAGGACACCATCGACCCCGAGCTGACCGTGGCCGCGCTGGAGCGGATGGCCGGCCGGCTGCGCAAGGCGGCGGACGGCGGGCAGCGGGTGCTGTTCGCGACCGGTCACCCGGGCGGTCTGCTCGACGTGCACCGTGCCACGGCCGACGCGCTGCGGGCGGCCGGCTGCGAGATCGTCGTGATCCCGGAGGGCCTGACGACGGAGGAGGGGTACGTCCAGCAGTTCGCGGACGTGGCGGTGCTGGAGCACGGCGCCTCGCTGTGGCACACCCATTCCGGTGAGCCGATGAAGGCGATCCTGACCGGCCTGGAGCGGGAGGGCCGCCCGTTGCCCGACCTGGTGGTCGCCGACCACGGCTGGGCCGGTTACGCAGGCCAGCACGGCGTCGACTCCGTCGGCTACGCCGACTGCAACGACCCGGCGCTCTTCCTCGCCGAGTCCGAGGGCACCCTCCAGGTAGCGGTGCCGCTGGACGACCACGTGGTCAGCCCGCGCTACTACGACCCGATGACGGCGTACCTGCTGACGGAGGCGGGGCTGAAGTAGCCCCCGTGCTCCTTCGCCCCGTCGGCCGTCACGGCCAGGGGTTGAGTCCTTCCGAGCGGCGCTGCGCGAACCCGGGCGTCGGGTCCAGGTAGACCCGGCGGATCATCGGGAACTCCTCGCGCAGCCGCTGCTCGGCCCGCTCGCACGCCCACTCGATCTGCGCCGCCGTCGCCACGTCCCGGAAGTCGACCTTGGCGGCGACCAGCGCCTCCCGCGGTCCCTGCACGAGGGTGGTCAGCTCCAGTACGGCCTCGATGTGCTCAACGGCGACCAGTTCCGCGCGGACGCGCTCGCGCACGGTGCGGGGCAGCGGCCGGCCGATGAGGAACTCGGCGTTGGAGCGGCCCAGCACCCAGGCGACGTACAGCAGCAGGGCGCCGATGCACAGGGACGCGACGCCGTCCCAGACGCCGGAGCCGGTGAGCTGGCCGCCGAGGAGCCCGCCCGCGGCCAGCAGCAGGCCGGCCAGGGCGGCGGAGTCCTCCATGACGACGGCCTTGACGGCGGTGTCGGGGGTGCGGCGCAGGAAGCGGCCGAAGGGCACCCTGTGGCGGCGGGCCTCGCCGTGCGCCTGCTTGAGGCCGGTGCGCAGCGAGTAGCCCTCCAGGAGGAAGGCGACGGCGAGGACGAGGTAGGCGATCAGCGGGTCGCCCACTTCCTCGCCGTGGGTGAGGGTGTGGACGCCGTCGTAGAGGGAGAAGACCGCGCCGCCCACGAAGGTGGCGACGGCGGCGAGCAGGGCCCAGATGTAGCGTTCGGGGCCGTGGCCGAGGGGGTGGTCCTCGTCGGCGGGGCGCTCGCTGCGTTTGAGCGAGGTCAGCAGCAGGACCTCGGTGACGGTGTCGGCGACCGAGTGCGCGGCCTCCGAGAGCATCGCGCTGGAGCCGCTGATCACGCCGGCCACCGCCTTGGCGACGGCGATGCCGAGGTTGGCGAAGGCGGCGACCAGCACCGTGAAGGTGCTCTCGCCGCCACCGGTCTCGTGCCGCTGAGGTTCCGCCATGCCCCTCAGTGTTCCCGAGGGACGCGCACCACGCCTTCCTGGATGACCGAGATGGCGAGCCGCCCGTCCTGCGTGTAGATGCGCGCCTGGCCGAGGCCCCGGCCGCCGGAAGCGGACGGCGACTGCTGGTCGTACAGCAGCCACTCGTCGGCGCGGAAGGGCCGGTGGAACCACATCGCGTGGTCCAGCGAGGCCCCGACGACGTCGCCGACGGCCCAGCCGCCCCGGCCGTGCGCGAGCAGCACCGAGTCGAGGAGGGTCATGTCGGAGACGTAGGTGGCGAGGACGACGTGCAGGAGGGGGTCGTCGGTGAGTTTGCCGTGGGTGCGGAACCACACCTGGGAGTGGGGTTCGCGGGGCGTGCCGTAGTCGCCGAAAGGCGGGTCGTCGACGTAGCGCAGGTCGACGGCGGCCCGCGCCTCCAGGAACCGCTCCACGGTGTCGGCGGGCAGGTGCGGGTAGCTCCGCAGCCGCTCCTCGCCGGTGGGGAGGGTCGCCGGGTCCGGGGCGGGCGGCATCGGGGCCTGGTGGTCCAGGCCGTCCTCGTACGTCTGGAAGGACGCCGACAGGCCGAAGATCGGCTTGCCGTGCTGGACGGCGACGACGCGGCGGGTGGTGAAGGAGCGGCCGTCGCGCAGGCGGTCGACGTTGTAGACGATGGGGGCGCCGGGGTCGCCGGGGCGCAGGAAGTACGCGTGCAGGGAGTGCGCGTGCCGGTCGGCGGGGACCGTGCGTCCGGCGGCGACCAGCGCCTGGGCGGCCACCTGCCCGCCGAAGACCCGGGGGACGACGGCGGAGCGGGAGTGGCCGCGGTAGATGTCCTCCTCGATCCGCTCGAGGTCGAGCAGGTCGAGGAGGGACTGGAGTGCTTCGCTCATGTCCTGTGGTTTACAGGCCCATGTTCTTCGCGATGATCGTCTTCATGATCTCGCTGGTGCCGCCGTAGATGCGGTTGACGCGGTTGTCGGCGTACAGGCGGGCGATCGGGTACTCGTTCATGTAGCCGTAGCCGCCGTGGAGCTGGAGGCAGCGGTCGATGACGCGGTGGGCGACCTCGGTGCAGAACAGCTTGGCGCTGGCGGCCTCGGCGGGGGTGAGTTCGCCGGCGTCCAGGGCCTCGGTGGCGCGGTCGGCGACGGCCTCGGCGGCGTCCACCTCGGCCTGGCAGGCGGCCAGCTCGAACTTGGTGTTCTGGAAGTGGGCGACCGGCTTGCCGAAGACGGTGCGCTCCCGCACGTACTGCGTGGCGAACCGGACGGCGGCCTTGGCCTGCGCGTAGGCGCCGTAGGCGATGCCCCAGCGCTCGGAGGCCAGGTTGTGGCCGAGGTAGGAGAAGCCCTTGTTCTCCTCGCCGAGGAGGTCCTCGACGGGGACCTTGACGTCGACGAAGGCCAGCTCGGCGGTGTCGGAGGTGCGCAGGCCCAGCTTGTCCAGCTTGCGGCCGACGGAGTAGCCCTCGGACTTGGTGTCCACGGCGAACAGGGATATGCCGAAGCGGCGGTCGTCCTCGCGCGGGGCGGAGGTGCGGGCGCAGACGATCACCTTGTCGGCGTGGACGCCGCCGGTGATGAAGGTCTTGGCGCCGTTGAGGACGTAGTGGGTGCCGTCCTCGCTCAGCTTGGCGGTGGTCTTCATGCCCGCGAGGTCGGAGCCGGTGCCCGGCTCGGTCATCGCGATGGCCCACATCTCCTCGCCGGTGACGAACTTCGGCAGGTAGCGCTTCTTCTGCTCGTCGGTGGCCAGCATCTTGATGTAGGGCAGGGCGAGCAGCACGTGCACGCCGGAGCCGCCGAACTGGACGCCCGCGCGCGCGGTCTCCTCGTAGAGGACGGCCTCGAACTTGTGGCTGTCCAGGCCGGCGCCGCCGAACTCCTCGGGCACGTTGATGCCGAAGATGCCCAGCTCGCCGAGCTTGTAGTAGAAGTCGCGCGGCGCCTGGCCCGCGGCGAACCACTCGTCGTAGACGGGGACGACCTCGGCCTCGATGAAGGCGCGGAGGGTCTCCCGGAACGCCTCGTGGTCCTCGTTGAACACCGTACGGCGCACCGCGCCACCTCCAGGGTACGTATCTAAGCGCTTGCTCAGACTTCACCGTACCGGCGGGTAGGGAGAGGCGTCCAGACCGGGACGCGGGTAACCCTCGTCACTCCCCCGCCTCTTCGGGCGTCAGCCCTCCCCCACCGCCGCGAACGCCCCCCGCGCCATCCGGTGCAGCAGCGCCGCCGTCACCGCGCGGCCCGGCAGGGAGCCGGGGCGGCCCAGGTGCGGGGTGGAGTTCAGGAGGCCGAAGACCGAGTGGACGGCCGAACGGGCGCTCGGTTCCGGGACCGCCGGGTAGACCTCGCGCAGCACTCCGACCCACAGCTCGACGTACTGCCGCTGGAGCTGGCGGACCAGCTTGCGGTCGGCGTCCCGGAGGCGATCCAGCTCGCGGTCGTGCAGGGTGATGAGCGGGCGGTCGTCGAGCGCGAAGTCGATGTGACCCTCGATGAGCGAGTCGAGGACCGCCTCGGGACCCGTGTCGGAGCCGGTCACCCCGTCGGCCTCCGCCAGCCGCCGCTTCGCCCCGGTCAGCAGCGAGTCGCTGATCCCGACCAGCAGCTCGGCGAGCATCGCGTCCTTGCCGGCGAAGTGCCGGTAGAGGCCGGGGCCGCTGATGCCGACCGCGGCCCCTATCTCGTCGACGCCGACACCGTGGAACCCGCGCTCGGCGAAGAGCCGGGCGGCCTCCTTGAGGATCTGCTCGCGGCGGGTGGGGGCGTCGGTTCTCGTGGCCATGGGATCAATTCTAGACAGGGCGGTTAGCGGTCGTTAACCTGAAGGAAATGCGTTAACGCTCATTAACCGATCGACCGATCGACCCATCGGGTGAGGGGACCGCAGGATGCACGAGGCACCGGAGCTGACGACGGCGGCGGATCCCGCCTCCGAGGCCTTTCGGGCCAACGAGGAGGCGCACCGCGTCCTCGTGGAGGAGCTGCGCGCCAAGCTGGCGGCGGCCAGGCTCGGCGGCGGGGAGCGGGCCCGGGCCCGGCACACCGCCCGCGGCAAGCTGCTGCCGCGCGACCGCGTGGACACGCTGCTCGATCCGGGCTCGCCGTTCCTGGAGCTGGCGCCGCTCGCGGCCGACGGGCTCTACGACGGCCAGGCCCCGGCCGCCGGCGTGATCGCCGGGATCGGCAGGGTCAGCGGCCGGGAGTGCGTGATCGTCGCCAACGACGCGACCGTCAAGGGCGGCACGTACTACCCGATGACGGTGAAGAAGCACCTGCGGGCGCAGGAGGTGGCGCTGGAGAACCGGCTGCCGTGCCTGTACCTGGTGGACTCCGGGGGCGCCTTCCTGCCGATGCAGGACGAGGTCTTCCCCGACCGCGAGCACTTCGGGCGGATCTTCTACAACCAGGCCCGGATGTCCGGCGCCGGCATCCCGCAGATCGCGGCCGTCCTCGGCTCCTGCACGGCGGGCGGCGCGTACGTCCCGGCGATGAGCGACGAGGCGGTGATCGTGCGCAATCAGGGCACGATCTTCCTGGGCGGCCCGCCGCTGGTGAAGGCGGCCACCGGCGAGGTGGTCACGGCGGAGGAGCTGGGCGGCGGCGAGGTGCACTCGCGGGTGTCCGGCGTGACCGACCACCTGGCGGAGGACGACGCGCACGCGCTGCGGATCGCGCGGCAGATCGTCTCCACGCTGCCCGGGCGCGGCGCGCTGCCGTGGGGCGTGGAGCCCGCCGTGGAGCCGAAGGTCGACCCGCAGCAGATGTCCGGCGTGGTCCCGGTCGACTCCCGTACCCCCTACGACGTCCGCGAGATCATCGCCCGGGTGGTGGACGGCTCGCGGTTCGCCGAGTTCAAGTCCGAGTACGGGCAGACGCTGGTCACCGGCTTCGCCCGCATCCACGGCCACCCGGTGGGGATCGTCGCCAACAACGGCATCCTGTTCGCCGAGTCGGCCCAGAAGGGCGCCCACTTCATCGAGCTGTGCGACCAGCGCGGCATCCCGCTGGTGTTCCTCCAGAACATCTCCGGGTTCATGGTCGGCAAGGACTACGAGGCCGGGGGCATCGCCAAGCACGGCGCCAAGATGGTGACGGCGGTGGCGTGCACGCGGGTGCCGAAGCTGACGGTGGTGGTCGGCGGGTCGTACGGCGCGGGGAACTACTCGATGTGCGGGCGGGCGTACTCGCCGCGCTTCCTGTGGATGTGGCCCAACGCCAAGATCTCGGTGATGGGCGGCGAGCAGGCCGCGTCCGTGCTGGCCACGGTCAAGCGGGACCAGCTGGAGGCCCGGGGCGAACAGTGGCCGGCCGAGGAGGAGGAGTCCTTCAAGGCGCCGATCCGCGCCCAGTACGAGCACCAGGGGAACGCCTACTACGCGACCGCCCGCCTGTGGGACGACGGGGTGATCGAGCCCGCCGACACCCGGCAGGTGCTGGGCCTGGCCCTGACCGCGTGTGCCAACGCGCCGCTGGGCGAGCCCCAGTTCGGCGTCTTCCGGATGTGAGGAGGGGACTTCGATGGGGAGCGCGATGGGGAGCTTGATGTTCGACACGGTGCTGGTGGCCAACCGCGGTGAGATCGCGGTGCGGGTCGTCCGGACGCTGCGCTCGATGGGCGTGCGCTCGGTGGCGGTCTTCTCCGACGCCGACGCGGACGCGCGGCACGTACGGGAGGCCGACGAGGCGGTACGGATCGGCCCGGCGCCGGCGGCGGAGAGCTATCTGTCGGTCGAGCGGCTGCTGGAGGCCGCCGCCCGCACCGGGGCGCAGGCCGTCCACCCGGGGTACGGCTTCCTCGCGGAGAACGCCGGTTTCGCGCGGGCCTGCGAGGAGGCGGGGCTGGTCTTCATCGGGCCGCCCGCCGACGCCATCGCCCTGATGGGCGACAAGATCCGGGCCAAGGAGACGGTGAAGGCGGCCGGGGTGCCGGTGGTGCCGGGCTCCAGCGGCAGCGGCCTGACGGACGCGCAGCTCGCGGAGGCCGCCCGTGAGATCGGGACGCCGGTGCTGCTGAAGCCGTCGGCCGGCGGTGGCGGCAAGGGCATGCGGCTGGTGCGGGACGCGGCCGTGCTCGCCGACGAGATCGCCGCCGCCCGCCGCGAGGCCCGCGCCTCCTTCGGCGACGACACGCTGCTGGTGGAGCGGTGGATCGACCGGCCCCGGCACATCGAGATCCAGGTCCTGGCCGACGGCCACGGGAACGTGGTGCACCTGGGCGAGCGCGAGTGCTCGCTCCAGCGGCGCCACCAGAAGGTCATCGAGGAGGCGCCCAGCGTCCTGCTCGACGAGGCGACCCGCGCCGCGATGGGCGAGGCGGCGGTGCAGGCGGCCCGCTCCTGCGGCTACCGGGGCGCGGGCACGGTGGAGTTCATCGTGCCGGGCGAGGACCCCTCGCAGTACTACTTCATGGAGATGAACACCCGCCTCCAGGTGGAGCACCCGGTGACCGAGCTGGTCACGGGCCTGGATCTGGTGGAGTGGCAGCTGCGGGTGGCGGCGGGCGAGCGGCTCGGCTTCGCGCAGGAGGACGTGCGGCTGACCGGGCACGCGATCGAGGCCCGGCTGTGCGCGGAGGACCCGGCGCGCGGCTTCCTCCCCTCCGGCGGCACGGTGCTGCGCCTGCACGAGCCGGAGGGCGACGGTGTCCGCACCGACTCCGGGCTCAGCGAGGGCACCGAGGTCGGCAGCCTCTACGACCCGATGCTGTCCAAGGTCATCGCGTACGGCCCCGACCGCGCCACCGCCCTGCGCAAGCTCCGGGCGGCCCTCGCCCGGACGGTGACGCTGGGCGTGCAGACCAACGCCGGGTTCCTGCGCCGGCTGCTCGCGCACCCGGCGGTGGTGGCGGGCGAGCTGGACACGGGACTGGTGGAGCGCGAGGTCGATTCCCTGGTCTCCACCGACGTGCCGGAGGAGGTGTACGAGGCGGCGGCGGCCGTACGGCTGGACTCGCTGCGTCCGCGCGGGGACGGCTGGACGGACCCGTTCTCGGTGCCGAGCGGCTGGCGCATGGGCGGCGAGCCGAAGCCGGTCTCCTTCCACCTGCGGGTCACCGACCCGGTGGAGCACACCCCGCGCGGCACGCACACCGTCACCGAGGACCGCGTGTCGGTGACGGTGGACGGCGTCCGGCACACCTTCCACCGGGCCGCCGACTGGCTGGGCCGCGACGGCGACGCCTGGCACGTGCGCGACCACGACCCGGTCGCCGCCTCCCTCACCGGTGCCGCCCACGCGGGCGCCGACTCGCTGACCGCGCCCATGCCGGGCACGGTGACGGTGGTGAAGGTGGCCGTCGGCGACGAGGTGAGCGCCGGGCAGAGCCTGCTGGTGGTGGAGGCGATGAAGATGGAGCACGTCATCTCCGCCCCGCACGCGGGCACGGTCGCCGAGCTGGACGTGGCGCCGGGCACGACCGTCGCCATGGACCAGGTGCTCGCGGTCATCGCACCCACCGACGACGGCGAACAGGAGACGGCGTGAACGCCCCCGAGTTGGGCCTGCCCATGGCCGTACCGGCCGAGGGACTGCCCGCCCGCGTCCGCATCCACGAGGTGGGCGCGCGCGACGGCCTGCAGAACGAGAAGGCGACCGTGCCGGTGGAGGTGAAGGCGGAGTTCGTCCGCCGCCTGGCCGGTACGGGCCTGACCACCATCGAGGCGACGAGCTTCGTGCACCCCAAGTGGGTGCCGCAACTGGCGGACGCGGAGCAGCTGTTCCCGGCGGTCGCGGACCTGCCGGTCGAGCTGCCCGTGCTGGTGCCGAACGAACGCGGCCTCGACCGCGCCCTCGCGCTGGGCGCCCGCCGCGTCGCGGTCTTCGCCAGTGCCACGGAGTCCTTCGCCAAGGCCAACCTGAACCGGACGGTGGACGAGGCGCTGGCCATGTTCGAACCGGTGGTGGCGCGGGCCAAGGGCGCCGACGTCCACGTCCGGGGCTACCTCTCGATGTGCTTCGGCGACCCGTGGGAGGGCGCGGTCCCCGTCGAGCAGGTGGTGAAGGTCTGCCGTGCCCTGCTGGACATGGGCTGCGACGAGCTGAGCCTCGGCGACACGATCGGGGTGGCGACCCCGGGCCACGTGAGCGCCCTGCTCACCTCCCTCTTCGACGCCGGCGTTCCCGTGGACGCGCTCGGCGTGCACTTCCACGACACGTACGGCCAGGCCCTGTCCAACACCTACGCGGCCCTGCGGCACGGCGTGAGCACCGTCGACGCCTCCGCGGGCGGACTGGGCGGCTGCCCCTACGCGAAGTCCGCCACCGGAAACCTCGCCACCGAAGACCTCGTGTGGATGCTGCGCGGCCTCGGCATCGACACCGGGGTCGACCTCGGCTCTCTCGTCGCCACCAGCGTCTGGATGGCCGCCCACCTGGGCCGACCCAGCCCGTCCCGCACCGTCCGGGCCCTCGCGGGCCCGGGCGACGACTCCGACCAGGAGAAGTGACAGCCATGGACCACAAGCTCTCCCCCGAACTCGAGGAACTCCGCCGCACGGTGGAGGAGTTCGCCCACGACGTCGTGGCACCCAAGATCGGCGACTTCTACGAGCGGCACGAGTTCCCGTACGAGATCGTCCGGGAGATGGGCCGCATGGGCCTGTTCGGCCTGCCCTTCCCGGAGGAGTACGGCGGCATGGGCGGCGACTACCTGGCGCTCGGCATCGCCCTGGAGGAGCTGGCCCGCGTCGACTCGTCGGTGGCGATCACGCTGGAGGCGGGCGTCTCGCTGGGCGCGATGCCGGTCCACCTGTTCGGCACCGAGGAGCAGAAGCGCGAGTGGCTGCCCCGGCTGTGCTCCGGCGAGATCCTGGGCGCCTTCGGCCTGACCGAGCCGGACGGCGGCTCGGACGCGGGCGCGACGCGGACCACGGCCCGCCTCGACGAGGCGACGAACGAGTGGGTCATCAACGGCACCAAGTGCTTCATCACCAACTCGGGCACCGACATCACCGGCCTGGTGACGGTCACGGCGGTCACCGGCCGCAAGCCGGACGGCCGTCCGCTGATCTCGTCGATCATCGTGCCGTCCGGCACCCCGGGCTTCACGGTGGCCGCCCCGTACTCGAAGGTCGGCTGGAACGCGTCGGACACCCGTGAGCTGTCCTTCGCCGACGTCCGGGTCCCGGCGGCGAACCTGCTGGGTGAGGAGGGCCGCGGCTACGCGCAGTTCCTGCGCATCCTCGACGAGGGCCGGATCGCCATCGCCGCGCTGGGCACGGGCCTGGCGCAGGGCTGCGTGGACGAGTCGGTGAAGTACGCGAAGGAGCGGCACGCCTTCGGCAGGCCCATCGGCGCCAACCAGGCCATCCAGTTCAAGATCGCCGATATGGAGAGGAAGGCCCACACCTCCCGGCTCGCCTGGCGCGACGCGGCCTCCCGGCTGGTGGCGGGCGAGCCGTTCAAGAAGGAGGCGGCGCTGGCGAAGCTGTACTCGTCGACGGTGGCGGTGGACAACGCCCGGGAGGCGACGCAGATCCACGGCGGCTACGGCTTCATGAACGAGTACCCGGTGGCCCGTATGTGGCGGGACGCGAAGATCCTGGAGATCGGCGAGGGCACCAGCGAGGTCCAGCGGATGCTGATCGCACGGGAGTTGGGCCTGGTCAGCTGAGGCACCGGCAGTCCGGGCGGGGCAGGTCACGGCCCCGCCCTATGGACAAGATCTGAGGTTAGGCTAACCTACCTTGAACTTGTCCCGCGGATGCTCCGCACCGTTCGAAAGCAGCCACACCATGCCCAACGCCAGAGCTACCCACCTCACCCGCCGCGGAATCCTCGCCGCGGGCGGCGCCCTCGGTCTCGGTGCCGCGCTCACGGCCTGCGGTGACGACGACGCGAAAAGCGGTGGCTCGAACGACGGGACGGCCGCCGCCAAGTCCGGCCCCTGGTCCTTCAAGGACGACCGCGGCAAGACCGTGGAACTGGACAAGGTCCCGGCGAACCTCGTCGCCTTCACCGGCGTCGCCGCCGCCCTCTGGGACTACGGCGTCCAGGTCAAGGGCGTCTTCGGCCCGACCACCACCAAGGACGGCAAGCCCGACGTCCAGGCCGGCGACCTCGACGTCGACAAGGTCACCGTCCTCGGCAACGAGTGGGGCAAGCTCAACGTCGAGAAGTACGCCGCCCTCGCCCCCGAACTGCTCGTCACCACGACGTTCGACACCGCGGGCACCCTGTGGTCCGTCCCCGAGGAGTCCAAGGACAAGATCGCCAAGCTGGCGCCCAGCGTCGCGATCTCCGTCTTCGACCGCCAGCTCACCCAGCCGCTCCAGCGCATGTGGGAGCTGGCCGAGTCCCTCGGCGCAGACATGAAGGCGAAGAAGGTCACCGACGCCAAGGCCGCCTTCGAGAAGGCCGCGGCCCGGCTGCGCGCCGCCGCGAAGGCCAAGCCCGAGATCAGGGTCCTGGCCGGTTCGGCGAGCGCCGAGCTGTTCTACGTCTCCGGCACCAACCTCTCGGTCGACCTGGAGTACTTCAAGGCCCTCGGCGTGAACTTCGTCGAGCCCTCGGAGGAGGCCAAGAAGGCGACCGGAGGCTGGTTCGAGTCCCTGAGCTGGGAGAACGTCGACAAGTACCCGGCCGACGTCATCATCATGGACGACCGCGCCTCCACCATCCAGCCCGCGGACATCACCGAGGGCACCTGGAAGCAGCTCCCCGCGGTCAAGGCCGGCCAGGTCATCGCCCGTTCCCCCGAGCCGATCCTGTCCTACGACAAGTGCACGCCGCTCCTCGACAACCTGGCCGAGGCGATCGAGAACGCCAAGAAGGTCGGCTGACCTTCCCTTCTCCCCCGGAGCCCTTCATGACGACGGCCGTGGCCGCCCCGTTCCGCTTCTTCTCCCTCCAGGTCGTACGGACGAGGCGGCTCGGCCCGTCTCTGGCCCGGGTCACCTTCGCGGGCCCGGACCTGTGCGCCTTCCACTCCGACGGACGGGACCAGTCCCTGTCGCTGTTCCTGCCGCACCCGGGACAGTCGGAACCCGCCGTGCCCATCGAGCTGGGCGACGGATGGTGGCAGGGGTGGCGCGAACTGCCGGACGACGTGCGGGCGGTGATGCGCTCGTACACGCTCCGGGCGCTGCGCCGGGACGCCGACGGGGACACCGCCGAGATCGACATCGACTTCGTCCTGCACGGCGTCGAACCGGAGTCGCCGGTCCAGGCGGGTCCCGCCGCCCGCTGGGCCGCCGGCGCCGCCCCCGGTGACCGGGTCGTCCTGCTCGGCCCGGCGGTCGCGGACAACCGGGCGATCCGCTTCCGGCCGCCCGAGGACACCGACCTGATGGTGATCTGGGGCGACGAGACCGCCGTACCGGCCGCCTGCGCCGTCGTCGAGTCCCTGCCGCCCGGCACCCGTGCCCGGGTCTGGCTGGAGGTGCCGCACGCCGACGACGTGCAGGACCTGCGGACCGCGGCGGACGCCGAGGTCACCTGGCTGGTCAAGGACGCGGCCGGCGGCCCCGAGGCGACCCTCGCCACCCTCCGCGCGGCCCAACTGCCCCCCCGCGGAGCACCCGTACGTCTGGATCGCCGGTGAATCCGGCTGCGTCAAGCAGCTCCGCCGGCACTTCGTCGGCGAACGCGGCATCGACCGTCGCCGCGTCACCTTCGTCGGCTACTGGCGCCAGGGCCTGACGGAGGAGCAGCTCCGCGAACAGGGCTGACACCCCGCGCCCCCGCAGCGCGCCGACTCACCGTCCGTGACGCCCGGGTGGGACCTGAGTGACGGCAGTCACGTACCGGCACGCGTTTGATCGATCATAATTAGGTTAGGCTAACCTAAGTCGAAGCCAGGGCTCCGCCCTCTCCCGTCCCTCTCGGACCGTCCCCACCGGAGGACCCCCACATGCGCTCGCACCTGCTCAACGACACCACCGCGGAGCAGTACCGCCGCTCCGTGACCGAAGGAGTCGAGCGGGTGGCCGCCAAACTCGCCACCACCGACCGTCCGTTCACCGGCGTCACGGTCGACGCCCTCTCCCCCCGCATCGACGAGATCGACCTCGACAAGCCGCTGCACGACACGGCCGCGGTCCTCGACGAGCTGGAGGACGTCTACCTCCGTGACGCGATCTACTTCCACCACCCCCGCTACCTCGCCCACCTCAACTGCCCGGTCGTCATCCCGGCCGTGCTCGGCGAGGCGGTGCTCTCCGCGGTCAACTCCTCCCTGGACACCTGGGACCAGTCGGCCGGCGGCACGCTCATCGAGCGGAAACTGATCGACTGGACCACCGCCCGCATCGGCCTCGGCCCGGCCGCCGACGGTGTCTTCACCTCCGGCGGCACCCAGTCCAACCTCCAGGCGCTGCTGCTGGCCCGCGAGGAGGCGAAGACCGAGAACTTCGCCGACCTGCGCGTCTTCGCCTCCGAGGTCAGCCACTTCAGCGTGAAGAAGTCGGCGAAACTGCTCGGCCTCGGTCCGGACGCCGTCGTGTCGATCCCCGTCGACCAGGACAAGCGGATGCAGACCGTCGCCCTCGCCCGCGAACTGGAGCGCTGCGCCGAGGACGGCCTGGTCCCCATGGCCGTCGTCGCCACCGGCGGCACCACCGACTTCGGCTCCATCGACCCGCTGCCGGAGATCGCCGGGCTGTGCGAGCAGTACGGCGTGTGGATGCACGTGGACGCGGCCTACGGCTGCGGACTGCTCGCCTCCCTCAAGTACCGGGACCGCATCGACGGCATCGAGCGGGCCGACTCGGTCACCGTGGACTACCACAAGTCCTTCTTCCAGCCGGTGAGCTCGTCGGCCGTGCTGGTCCGGGACGCGGCCACCCTGCGCCACGCCACCTACCACGCGGAGTACCTCAACCCGCGCCGCATGGTGCAGGAACGTATCCCCAACCAGGTGGACAAGTCCCTCCAGACCACCCGCCGCTTCGACGCCCTCAAGCTGTGGATGACGCTGCGCGTGATGGGCGCCGACGGCATCGGCGAGCTCTTCGACGAGGTGTGCGACCTGGCCGCCGAGGGCTGGAAACTGCTCGCCGCCGACCCGCGCTTCGACGTCGTGGTCCAGCCGTCGCTGTCCACGCTGGTCTTCCGCTACATACCGGCGACCGTCACCGACCCCGCCGAGATCGACCGCGCCAACCTGTACGCCCGCAAGGCCCTGTTCGCCTCCGGCGACGCCGTGGTCGCGGGCACCAAGGTGGCCGGACGCCACTACCTGAAGTTCACCCTGCTCAACCCCGAGACGACCACGGCCGACATCGCCGCCGTCCTCGACCTGATCGCCGGCCACGCCGAGCAGTACCTGGGAGAGTCCCTTGACCGCGCTTCCTGAAGCCAGTGCCCCGTACGACTTCGTGGGGATCGGCCTCGGCCCCTTCAACCTCGGTCTGGCCTGCCTGACCGAGCCCATCGCCGAGCTGAACGGCGTCTTCCTGGAGTCCAAGCCGGACTTCGAGTGGCACGCCGGGATGTTCCTGGACGGCGCCCACCTCCAGACCCCGTTCATGTCGGACCTGGTCACCCTCGCCGACCCGACCTCCCCGTACTCCTTCCTCAACTACCTGAAGGAGAAGGGCCGGCTGTACTCGTTCTACATCCGGGAGAACTTCTACCCGCTGCGCGTCGAGTACGACGACTACTGCCGCTGGGCCGCGAACAAGCTGAGCAGCGTCCGCTTCTCCACGACGGTCACCGAGGTGACGTACGACGAGACGGACGAGCTGTACGCCGTCGCCACCACCTCCGGCGACACCTACCGCGCCCGCCGCCTGGTCCTCGGCACCGGCACCCCGCCGCACATCCCCGACGCCTGCCGTGGCCTGGCCGGCGACTTCATCCACAACTCCCGCTACGTGCAGCACCGGGCGGAGCTGGTGAAGAAGAAGTCGATCACGCTGGTCGGCAGCGGCCAGTCCGCCGCCGAGATCTACTACGACCTGCTCGGCGAGATCGACGTCCACGGTTACCGGCTGAACTGGGTGACCCGCTCCCCCCGCTTCTTCCCCCTGGAATACACCAAGCTCACGCTGGAGATGACCTCCCCCGAGTACGTGGACTACTACCGCGCGCTCCCCGAGGACACCCGCTACCGCCTCACGTCCGAGCAGAAGGGCCTGTTCAAGGGCATCGACGGCGACCTGATCAACGAGATCTTCGACCTGCTCTACCAGAAGAGGCTCGGCGGCCCGGTCCCCACCCGCCTGCTCACCAACTCGGCGCTGACCGACGCCCGGTACGCGGACGGCACGTACACGCTCGGCTTCCGCCAGGAGGAGCAGGGCACGGACTTCGAGATCGAGACCGAGGGCCTGATCCTGGCCACCGGCTACAAGTACACCGAGCCGGAGTTCCTCAAGCCCGTCCGCGACCGGCTGCGCTACGACTCCCGGGGCAACTTCGACGTGGCCCGCAACTACGCCGTCGACGTCACCGGCGGCGGCGTGTTCCTCCAGAACGCGGGTGTCCACACGCACAGCATCACCAGCCCCGATCTGGGCATGGGTGCCTATCGCAACAGCTACATCATCCGAGAGCTGCTCGGCACCGAGTACTACCCGGTCGAGAAGTCGATCGCGTTCCAGGAGTTCAGCGCATGACCACCCCCACCACGGCCGCCGGCATCGGCGCGCTCACCCTCCGTCCCCTCGACCCGCTGAAGGACGCCGTACTGCTGCACAGCTGGGTCACGCACCCGAAGTCGGCGTTCTGGATGATGCAGGACGCGAAACTGGTGGACGTCGAGCGGGCCTACATGGAGATAGCCGCCGACGAGCACCACCACGCCTACGTCGGCCTGCACGACGGCGTCCCCGCCTTCCTGATGGAGAAGTACGACCCCGCCCACCGCGAGCTGGTCGGCCTGTACGAGCCCGAGCCGGGCGACGTCGGCATGCACTTCCTGGTCGCCCCCACCGACCGGCCCCTGCACGGCTTCACCCGCGCCGTGATCACCGCCGTGATGACCGAGCTGTTCGCCGACCCGGCGACCGCCCGCGTCGTCGTCGAGCCGGACGTCGACAACAAGGCCGTCCACGCCCTGAACGCAGCCGTCGGATTCGTGCCCGAGCGCGAGATCCAGAAGCCGGAGAAGAAGGCGTTGCTGAGCTTCTGCACCCGCGAGCAGTTCGAGAAGGCGGTGTCCGCATGAGCCTCGCCGACGCCGTCGCCCACCTGACCCCCGAGCACTGGGAGCAGGCCAACCGCCTCCTGATCCGCAAGGCCCTGGCCGAGTTCACCCACGAGCGGCTGATCACGCCGGAACAGGCCACCGGTGACGCGTACGTCGTCCGCTCCGACGACGGCAAGACCGAGTACCGCTTCACCGCCACCGTCCGCGCCCTGGACCACTGGCAGGTCGACGCCGCCTCGATCACCCGCCACCGCGACGGCACCGAGCTGCCGCTCGCCGCGCTGGACTTCTTCATCGAGCTGAAGGAGTCCCTGGGCCTGAGCGACGAGATCCTGCCCGTCTACCTGGAGGAGATCTCCTCCACCCTCTCCGGTACCTGCTACAAGCTCACCAAGCCGAAGCTCACCTCGGCCGAGCTGGCGAGGAGCGGCTTCCAGGCCGTCGAGACCGGCATGACCGAGGGCCACCCCTGCTTCGTCGCCAACAACGGGCGCCTCGGCTTCGGCATCCACGAGTACCTGTCGTACGCCCCGGAGACCGCGAGCCCCGTCCGGCTGGTGTGGCTGGCCGCGCACCGCTCGCGGGCGGCGTTCACGGCCGGCGTCGGGATCGAGTACGAGTCCTTCGTGCGCGACGAGCTGGGCGCGGCGACCGTCGACCGGTTCCACGGCGTCCTGCGCGAGCGCGGCCTGGACCCGGCCGACTACCTCTTCATCCCGGTCCACCCCTGGCAGTGGTGGAACAAGCTCACCGTCACCTTCGCCGCCGAGGTCGCCCGCGGGCACCTGGTCTGCCTCGGCGAGGGCGACGACGAGTACCTGGCCCAGCAGTCCATCCGCACCTTCTTCAACACCTCGCACCCCGAGAAGCACTACGTGAAGACGGCCCTGTCCGTCCTCAACATGGGCTTCATGCGCGGCCTGTCGGCGGCGTACATGGAGGCGACCCCGGCCATCAACGACTGGCTCGCCCAGCTCATCGAGTCCGACCCGGTGCTGAAGTCGACGGGCCTGACGATCATCCGGGAGCGGGCGGCCGTCGGCTACCGGCACCTGGAGTACGAGCAGGCCACCGACCGCTACTCGCCCTACCGCAAGATGCTGGCGGCGCTGTGGCGGGAGAGCCCCGTCCCGTCCCTCCAGGACGGCGAGACCCTCGCCACCATGGCCTCCCTGGTCCACGTCGACCACGAGGGCGCCTCCTTCGCGGGCGCGCTGATCGAGCGGTCGGGGCTCGCGCCCACCGAGTGGCTGCGGCACTACCTGCGGGCGTACTTCGTCCCGCTGCTGCACAGCTTCTACGCCTACGACCTGGTGTACATGCCGCACGGCGAGAACGTGATCCTGGTCCTCAGGGACGGGGTCGTGCAGCGCGCGGTCTACAAGGACATCGCCGAGGAGATCGCGGTGATGGACCCGGACGCGGTGCTGCCGCCGGAGGTCTCGCGGATCGCCGTGGAGGTCCCGGAGGACAAGAAGCTCCTGTCGATCTTCACGGACGTCTTCGACTGCTTCTTCCGCTTCCTCGCCGCGAACCTCGCGCAGGAGGGCGTCGTCGAGGAGGACGACTTCTGGCGCACCGTCGCGGAGGTCACCCGCGAGTACCAGGAGTCGGTGCCGGAGCTGGCCGAGAAGTTCGACCGGTACGACATGTTCGCGCCCGAGTTCGCGCTGTCCTGCCTCAACCGGCTCCAGCTGCGCAACAACAAGCAGATGGTGGACCTCGCCGACCCGTCCGGCGCGCTCCAGCTCATCGGCAACCTGAAGAACCCCATCGCGGGCCGGTAGGCGAAGGCCCCCGCAAACGGACGGGCACCTCGGAGACGGTCCTCCGGGGTGCCCGTCGGGCGTCGGTGGAACAATCCCCGCATGGCGGAAATCATCCAGAAAGACGGAACGTGGGTCTTCGACGGCGACACCCTGCGGCTGACTCCCGGTCGGGACAAGAACGTCAGCCTGCTCCGCAGGGAACTGGGTGAACTGCTCGTCCCCCTGACGGCGTTGGCGGGCATATCGTTCGAGCAGGGCAAGAAGTCGGGGCGGCTTCGGCTGCGGCTGCGGGACGGCGCCGACCCCCTGCTGCACGCGACCGGCGGCCGGCTGACCGAGCCGCACGACCCGTACCAGCTGACGGTGGAGTCCGACCGGTACGGCGTCGCCGAGTACTTCGTGGACGAGGTGCGCAACGCCCTCCTCCTCGACCAGGTCCCCTCCGGCCCGGTCGACTCCTACCTGCTGCCGGGCCCCTCCGTGCCGCTGTCGGTCTCCGCCGGGGACGGGGTCGCGAGCTTCGACGGCGAGCGGGTGCGCCTGGAGTGGAAGTGGCAGGCGGAGGACGCCAAGTCGGCCGCCGGCCCGCGCACCCTGCCCCTGGCCGACATCGTCGCGGTGGAGTGGCAGCCGACGGTCGGCCTGGAGAACGGCCACCTCCGCTTCACCGTGCGGGCGGCGCCGAGCAAGGTGCCGCCCAAGTACGACCCGAACGCGGTGGAGCTGTGGGGCTTCAAGCGGGACCCGCTGATGGCCCTGGTCGCGGCGGCCGTGCAGGCCCGGCTCCCGCACCCGTCCGCCCCGGCCGCCGTGGAGGACGCCCGGCCGACCGAGGGGGCGTCCGCACCGCCGCCCGCCACCGAGGACGACCACGACGCGCTGCTGCGGCGGCTGCGCGAGCTGGGCGAACTGCACCGGTCGGGGGTGCTGACCGACGAGGAGTTCACCCTGGCGAAGCAGGCGGTGCTGAAGCGGATGTAGACCCGCACCCCCGGCAGCTTGCCCGAAATCGGGCAGGATTCTTGCGCAAGGGCGTCCCGTACTCCAGGATCTACCGGGTGCACGACGAACTCGTTGATCATCTGACGCGGTCCACCCCCCTCAGCCGGGGCGAGGCGCTGCGCGTGATCCAGGACGTGCTCGCCTACTTCGACGAGACGACCGAGGAATTCGTCCGTCGCCGCCACCGCGAGCTCCAGGCCCAGGGCCTGGTGAACGCGACGATCTTCGAGCGGATCGAGGCGGAACTGAAGTACCGCGCGGTGGCTCCACCGGAGCTGTCGCTCCGTCAGCTGCGCCGCATCGTCTACGGCTGAGAAGCCGTCGTCCACGGCTGGGAAGCCATCGTCCACGGCTGGGAAGCCGAAGAGAGACACGAGGTCTACGTATACATGTGCGGAATCGTCGGATACATCGGCAAGCGTGACGTCGCGCCCCTGCTCCTGGAAGGTCTCCAGCGCCTGGAGTACCGCGGTTACGACTCGGCGGGCATCGTCGTCACGTCCCCGAAGGCGGCCGGCCTGAAGATGGTCAAGGCCAAGGGCCGGGTCCGCGACCTGGAGGCCAAGGTCCCGGCGCGCTTCAAGGGCACCACCGGCATCGCCCACACCCGCTGGGCCACCCACGGCGCCCCCTCCGACGAGAACGCCCACCCGCACATGTCGGCCGACAACAAGGTCGCCGTCGTCCACAACGGCATCATCGACAACGCCGCCGACCTGCGCCGCAAGCTGGAGGCGGACGGTGTCGAGTTCCTCTCCGAGACCGACACCGAGGTCCTCGTCCACCTCATCGCCCGCTCCGGGGCCGAGAAGCTGGAGGACAGGGTCCGCGAGACGCTGCGGGTCATCGAGGGCACGTACGGCATCGCCGTGATGCACGCCGACTTCCCCGAGCGCATCGTCGTCGCCCGCAACGGCTCGCCGGTCGTCCTCGGCATCGGCGAGAAGGAGATGTTCGTCGCCTCGGACATCGCCGCGCTCGTCACCCACACCCGGCAGATAGTCACCCTCGACGACGGCGAGATGGCCACCCTCAAGGCCGACGACTTCCGCACGTACACCACCGAGGGCACCCGCACCACCTCCGAGCCCACCACCGTGGAGTGGGAGGCCGCCTCCTACGACATGGGCGGCCACGACACGTACATGCACAAGGAGATCCACGAGCAGGCCGAGGCCGTGGACCGCGTGCTGCGCGGCCGGATCGACGACCGCTTCTCCACCGTGCACCTCGGCGGCCTGAACCTGGACGCCCGCGACGCGCGAGCCGTGCGCCGCGTCAAGATCCTCGGCTGCGGCACCTCGTACCACGCGGGCCAGATCGGCGCGCAGATGATCGAGGAGCTGGCCCGCATCCCCGCGGACGCCGAGCCCGCCTCCGAGTTCCGCTACCGCAACGCGGTCGTCGACCCCGACACCCTGTACATCGCCGTCTCCCAGTCCGGTGAGACGTACGACGTGCTGGCCGCCGTGCAGGAGCTCAAGCGCAAGGGCGCCCGCGTCCTCGGCATCGTCAACGTCGTCGGCTCGGCGATCGCCCGCGAGGCCGACGGCGGCATGTACGTGCACGCCGGGCCCGAGGTCTGCGTCGTCTCGACCAAGTGCTTCACCAACACCTGCGTCGCCTTCGCGCTGCTCGCCCTGCACCTGGGCCGCACCCGCGACCTCTCCGTGCGTGACGGCAAGCGGATCATCGAGGGTCTGCGCAAGCTGCCCGCGCAGATCGAGGAGATGCTGAAGCAGGAGGAGGACGTCAAGAAGCTGGCCGCGCAGTACGCCGACGCCCGCTCGATGCTCTTCATCGGCCGCGTCCGTGGCTACCCGGTCGCCCGCGAGGCCTCCCTCAAGCTCAAGGAGGTCTCCTACATCCACGCCGAGGCCTACCCGGCCTCCGAGCTGAAGCACGGCCCGCTCGCCCTGATCGAGCCCGCCCTGCCGACGGTCGCGATCGTGCCGGACGACGACCTGCTGGAGAAGAACCGCGCGGCGATGGAGGAGATCAAGGCCCGCAGCGGCCAGATCCTCGCCGTGGCCCACCAGGAGCAGGAGAAGGCCGACCACACGATCGTCGTCCCGAAGAACGAGGACGAACTCGACCCGATCCTCATGGGCATCCCCCTCCAGCTCCTCGCCTACCACACGGCCCTGGCCCTCGGCCGGGACATCGACAAGCCCCGCAACCTCGCCAAGTCGGTGACGGTGGAGTAGGCACCCGCACGGACCGAGTCCACAGGACGGCCCCCCGCGTGCTGCCGGCAGCACGCGGGGGGCCGTCCTGTCACCGGGGCCGCCCAGTCCCCGGACCTGCGGCATGCACGGTGGTGCGGTGACCCCTGTATGCCCCAGGCGCCCCGCGGCGCCTGCTACGGGATGACCACCACGGGCCGCTGCGCCCGTTTGGCGAGCCGGCCGGCGACGGAGCCGAAGAGCCGGCCCACCAGTCCGTGGCTGGAGCCGACGACGATGGCGTCCGCCTCGTACTCCCGGCCCACCTCTTCGAGTTCGTGGCAGATGTCGCCGCCGCGCTCGACCAGGATCCAGGGGACCTCGGCGAGGTAGTCCGCGCACGCCAGCTCCAGGCCCAGCACCTCGGTGCGGTGGTCCGGCACGTCCACGAAGACGGGGGGCTCACAGCCCGCCCACACGGTGGTCGGCAGCCGGTTGGCGACGTGCACGATGACCAGGCCCGAGCCGAGCCGGCGTGCCATGCCGATCGCGTACGCGAGGGCGCGCTCACTGGAAGTGGAGCCGTCGAAGCCGACGACGACACCGTGCTTGAAGGCTGGGTCGCACGACTGGCTTGGCTCTTCGGCCGCCAGGGGCTCGGCCGCCGTAGGTTCGGCGACGGGCCGCTTGCGGTCCGCGGGTTCGAAGAATTCGTGACCGGCCATGGCTGTCTCGGCGTTTTTATCCTCTATGGGGGACAACAGTGTGCGGCGGAGCTGTGTCCGGGAATGGTCTTCCCAACCCCATACCCCCAAGGGTACGGCGGCACGCCTCCTTCGCCCAGATCCCGCGCAGGGTCCGCCGCGGGGTCCCAGGAGCATGCACGAGGGGGCGCCCGTAACGCAATGGTTGCTGCGCTGTACAGGCGGTTTGCACGGGATTCAACTGTCCGTGACCGGTCGTGACCGACGCGCCGTCCGGGCGTTGATCCCCTTGCCGCCAGCCCGAGGGAGCACGGAGCGCCATGTCCCGACCGCACCAGCACGCCGAGCAGCCGTCCGGTGCGTCCGGGGCCGGTCCGGCCGCGCCGCCGCCCCGGGACGCCGTCACCGATCTCGTCCGCTGGGCGGCCTTCAGCGTCGTCCTGGTCCCCGTCGTCCTCCTCTACTGCGGCGCCTCGTTCGCCGGCGCCGCCGGGACGGCCCTGGGACTGGCCGCCGTCACCGGCGTCTGCCGCCTGCTGCTGCGCCGCTCCGAGCGCGTCGCGGGCCGGCCGCCCGGCGCACATCGCGCGGTGCCGGCCGGGCGCCGGCACCGGGCCGGACCACCGGCTCACAGGGGAGGACGGCACACTGGGAAGAACACACCGGTCGACTGACCGGTTTCCGCGCACGCGTCCGCATCTTTTCAGCCAACTTCCGTGGGTGGCTCATCAATGGCCCCCACCACCCTCAAACCCCCGTTCCACCTGCACGGAAAGGGTCCAGGGGCCCCCGCGCACCCTACGGGGATTGGCCACTGCGACAAGGCGCACTTCCCTGTGGCGCCCCGGAGTGCAACGCTTCGTGATCGACTGCTTCACGCCAAGTTGCCATGTCGACAATGTCCCAAGTGCCGAACCGGCCACCTCGGCGCGACAGGACACAGTAGATTCGATCTTGACTGTCTACGGCGGGGGACTCGTGCAGGACCGAGGGGAAACGTGTTGGAGCGACAGACCCGAAAGGATCAGGGCGCCGCGACCACCGAGGGGGGCTTAGCAGTTATGAGCCACGACTCCGCTGCCGCGCCGGAAACCGCGGCCCGGAAGCTCTCCGGGCGACGCCGCAAGGAGATCGTCGCGGTGCTGCTGTTCAGTGGCGGCCCCATCTTCGAGAGTTCCATACCGCTGTCGGTGTTCGGGATCGACCGCCAGGACGCCGGCGTGCCGCGCTACCGCCTTCTGGTGTGCGCCGGCGAGGAGGGCCCGCTGCGGACCACGGGGGGCCTGGAACTCACCGCGCCTCAGGGGCTGGAGGCGATCTCGCGCGCGGGCACGGTCGTCGTGCCCGCCTGGCGGTCGATCACCTCGCCGCCGCCGGAGGAAGCACTCGACGCGCTGCGCCGGGCGCACGAGGAGGGCGCCCGCATAGTCGGGCTGTGCACCGGCGCGTTCGTACTGGCGGCGGCGGGCCTGCTGGACGGCCGCCCCGCCACCACCCACTGGATGTACGCGCCGACCCTGGCCAAGCGCTATCCGTCGGTGCACGTCGATCCGCGCGAGCTGTTCGTGGACGACGGTGACGTGCTGACGTCGGCGGGCACGGCCGCCGGCATCGACCTGTGCCTGCACATCGTGCGCACGGACCACGGCAACGAGGCGGCCGGTGCGCTCGCCCGCCGCCTGGTGGTCCCGCCGCGCCGCTCGGGCGGCCAGGAGCGCTACCTCGACAGGTCTTTACCGGAGGAGATCGGCGCCGACCCGCTCGCCGAGGTCGTCGCCTGGGCGCTGGAGCACCTGCACGAGCAGTTCGACGTGGAGACGCTGGCGGCCCGCGCGTACATGAGCCGCCGCACCTTCGACCGCCGGTTCCGCTCGCTGACGGGCAGCGCCCCGCTCCAGTGGCTGATCACCCAGCGGGTCCTCCAGGCGCAGCGCCTCCTGGAGACGTCCGACTACTCGGTGGACGAGGTCGCCGGCCGCTGCGGCTTCCGCTCGCCGGTGGCGCTGCGCGGCCACTTCCGCCGCCAGCTGGGTTCGTCGCCGGCCGCCTACCGTGCCGCGTACCGGGCCCGCCGCCCTCAGGGCGACCGCGACCGCGCGGTGGACCCGGAGTCGGCCGGTGGTCCACGGACCGCCCCACCGTCGGACCCGGCTGCCCTGCCGCCGGAGAACGCGGTCCCGTTCCAGTCCCGCCGCACCGCGGCACCGCTGCCCGCCGCGGCGGGCAGCCTGCCGGGGCAGCGCAGCGCGCCGTGAACCCCTGAACGCCGGGCGGGCGTCTCCAGCCCGCCCGGCGGCTCCCGCCGTGCCGGGCAGGAACATCCCAGCCCGTCCGGCGTTCGAGGACGAGGCCGTCCAGGCCGAAGCGGGGCCCGGGGCGGCAGCCCCCGGAAAGCCCCGCACGGACGCCGGGGACCGGAAAACAGGCGCCCACCGTAAAGTGGCCGCATGAACGATCGCATGGTGTGGATCGACTGCGAGATGACCGGCCTCTCGCTGTCCGACGACGCGCTCATCGAGGTTGCCGCCCTCGTCACCGACTCCGAGCTGAACGTCCTCGGCGAGGGCGTCGACATCGTCATCCGCCCGCCGGAGCAGGCCCTGGAGACGATGCCGGAAGTGGTGCGTCAGATGCACACCGCGTCCGGCCTGCTCGCCGAGCTCGACGGCGGCACGACACTCGCGGACGCCGAGGCACAGGTCCTCGCGTACGTGAAGGAGCACGTGAAGGAGCCCGGCAAGGCCCCGCTGTGCGGCAACTCCGTCGGCACCGACCGCGGCTTCCTGCTGCGGGACATGCCCACGCTGGAGGACTACCTCCACTACCGGATCGTCGACGTGTCCTCCATCAAGGAGCTGGCCCGCCGCTGGTACCCGCGGGCGTACTTCAACAGCCCCGAGAAGAACGGCAACCACCGCGCGCTCGCCGACATCCGCGAGTCCATCGCCGAACTGCGCTACTACCGGGAGGCCGTCTTCGTACCGCAGCCGGGTCCCGACTCCGACACCGCGAAGGCGATCGCCGCCAAGCACGTCCTGCCCGCCGGCCAGTAACGCCGGACAGCGGCGCGGGACGGCGGCGCCGGTCCGGCGGCGCGCGGCGTCGGAAAAGGCGGGCGCGAGCACCCCTTCGGACCCTGTACACTTTTTCTCAGCCGGTCGGGAAAACCCGCCTCGCGGGATTCCAGCACCGGCCTTGGTGGGTGTAGCTCAGTTGGTAGAGCACCTGGTTGTGGTCCAGGTGGCCGCGGGTTCAAGTCCCGTCACTCACCCTGATCGATGAAGGGCTGACCTGTAAAGGGTCAGCCCTTCGTCGTGTGCCGGACCTACGACCGCCCCCTCCCCCAGCAGCCCGGTTACGGTCCCCGGCCGGGCGGCCCGGCGTCACCGACCGGTGAGAAGGACGACGTCGGCAGGATCACGGTCCGGGCCGCGGCGGCAACCGTGCCTTCGGCCCCGGCCGCTCGGCAGCGGGCGGCCGGACGAGGATCATCACCGGGTCAGGACGACGCCCGCTCCACCAGCTCCGTGGCCAGCACCACCTGGTGCCGGTCCAGTCCCCTGGAGGCCGCCGGGCGGCGGTCCGCGATCTCGGTCAGGAGGAGGTCTATCATCGCGCGGCCCATCTCCTCGATGGGCTGGCGCACGCTGGTCAGCGGCGGCTCCATGTGGCGGGCGATGGCCGAGTCGTCGTAGCCGACCAGTGCCACGTCGTCCGGGATGCGCCGACCCGCCTCGCGCAGCACCTGGCGGGCGCCGGCCGCGGTGACGTCCGAGCCGGCGAAGACCGCGTCCAGGTCGGGGCGGCGGCGCAGCAGCTCCGCCATGGCGCGGCGGCCGCCCTCCTCGGTGAAGTCGCCCCTCTCGATCAGCTGCTCGTCCTCCTCGTGGCCGGCGTCACGCAGGGCCGCGCGGTAGCCGTCGACGCGGCGCTGGGCACCGTAGACGTCGAGGCGTCCGGTGATGTGCGCGATGCGGCGGCGCCCCCGGGAGAGCAGGTGCTCGACGGCCGAGCGGGCGCCGCCGTAGTTGTCCGAGTCCACCGACGCCAATGACTCCGCGGCCGAGCGCGGGCCGCTGATCACCGCGGGGATCTCCAGCTGGGAGAGCATGTCGGGCAGCGGGTCGTCGGCGTGCACGGAGACCAGCAGGACGCCGTCCACGCGGTGCGCGGCCAGGTACTGGGCGAGCCGGCGCCGTTCGCGGTCGCTGCCCGCGAAGATCAGCAGCAGCTGCATCTCGGTCTCGGACAGTTCCGCGCCGACGCCCTTGAGCATGTCCGAGAAGTACGGTTCCGCGAAGAAGCGGGTCTCCGGTTCGGGCACGACCAGCGCGATCGCGTCCGTGCGGTTGGCGGCCAGCGCGCGGGCCGCCGTGTTCGGGACGTAGCCGAGTTCCGCGACCGCCGCCTCGACGGCCGCCCGGGTCGCGTCGCTGACCCGGGGCGAGCCGTTGATCACCCGGGACACCGTCCCGCGGCCGACGCCCGCCCGTGCCGCCACCTCTTCGAGGGTGGGCCGGCCACCGCTCCGCCCACGCGCTCCGTGGCCTGCCATCGGCTCCGCCTCCCGTCGACACCCCCGCACTCTGCGGCTGGCCTGGAATTTAACAGGCCGGTCGGGTGTAATGACCGGCTCCGGGCCGCCGCCCGCCGTGCGGGAGGGCTTTCCGTGCCGCTCACGGCGTCCAGTTAACAGGCAGATAACTGAACGCAGTTCGTCGCGTCCGTTCCCTTGACACCCCCGCCCGGAGCCGCGACTCTTCAAGACATCACTTGTGGGAGCGCTCCCACACTACCTGGCACTTACACATCCCGCACGTTCCCCGCCCGAGCCGCAGCGACGAACGAACGACATGAAGCAGCGGGTCCAACCATGCAGTTGGCCGGGGGGTCGGCACGTCAGGGCAACAGGAGGACGCAATGCGAGCAGCACGCAGAGGATCGGCCCGCAGGGCGGTGGTCGTGGCGGCCATCGCGTCGCTGGGCGCCGGGCTGCTGGCCGGCTGTGCCGACGACGGCAAGGACGAGGACAGCTCGTCGTCGGGCGACAGCAGCGGCAAGACCACCATCACCCTCGGCCTGTTCGGCACCATGGGCTTCAAGGAGGCCGGCCTCTACGAGGAGTACGAGAAGCTCAACCCGGACATCAACATCGAGGAGACGGTCACCGAGCGGAACGAGAACTACTACCCCGCTCTGGTCAACCACCTCACCACCGAGAGCGGCCTCCAGGACGTCCAGGCCATCGAGGTCGGCAACATCGCCGAGGTCGTCGAGACCCAGGCGGACAAGTTCGTGGACATGGCCAAGGTCGAGGGCGTGCAGCCCAGCAACTGGCTGGACTGGAAGTGGAAGCAGGGCGTCACCAAGGACGGCAAGGCGGTCGGCCTCGGCACCGACATCGGCCCGATGGCCATCTGCTACCGCAAGGACCTCTTCGAGAAGGCCGGCCTGCCGACCGAGCGCGACGAGGTCAGCAAGCTGTGGGCGGGCGACTGGAGCAAGTTCGTCGAGGCCGGCGAGAAGTACAAGGAGGGCGCCGGCAAGGACACCTACTTCATGGACTCGCCCGGCGGCCTGATCAACGCCATCCTCAGCAGTGAGGAGGAGAAGTTCTACGACGCCTCCGGCAAGGTCGTCTACAAGTCGAACCCCGCCGTCAAGAAGGCCTTCGACCTGACCGCCGAGGCCGCCGAGAAGGATCTGGTCCAGGCGCAGACCCAGTTCCAGCCGGCCTGGGAACAGACCATCTCCAACAACCTCTTCGCCACCGTCGCCTGCCCGCCGTGGATGCTCGGCACCATCAAGGCCAAGTCGCAGCCCGAGGCGGCCGGCCAGTGGGACGTGGCGGCGGCGCCGAAGTCCGGCAACTGGGGCGGCTCCTTCCTGGGTGTGCCCAAGAGCGGCAAGAACGTCGAGGAGGCGCAGAAGTTCGTCGCCTGGCTGACCGCGCCGGAGCAGCAGGCCAAGCTGTTCGCCGTGCAGGGCAGCTTCCCGAGCGCGCCGGCCGCGTACAAGCTGCCGCAGGTGACCGACGCCAAGAACGAGATGACCGGTGACTCGCCGATCGGTGACATCTTCGCCAAGGCCGCCGAGGCGATCCCGGCGCAGGTGATCGGCCCGAAGGACCAGATCATCCAGCAGGGTCTGACCGACAACGGCGTCATCCTCGTCACCCAGGGCAAGTCGCCCGAGGAGGCCTGGGAGAACGCCACCAAGACCATCGACAACAACCTGGAGAAGTGACCGGAATGACCACCCGGCACGACACCGCCGCGCCCCCCTCGAAGGGGGGCGCGGCCCCGGGCCGAGGGCCCGGTGACGCGGTCTCCCCCGAGACGGCGAAGAAGCGGGCCCGGCTCTCCCGTCGCTGGCAGCGGGACCTGCGCTGGAGCCCGTACGCGTTCGTCTCCCCGTTCTTCCTGCTGTTCGCCGCCTTCGGCCTGTTCCCGCTGCTCTACACCGGCTGGGCCTCGCTGCACACGGTGGAGCTGACGGCGCCCACCGACATGGAGTGGACGGGCCTGGACAACTTCACCAGGATCTTCGACGACGAGTTCTTCTGGAACGCCGCGCAGAACACGCTGACCATCGGCATCATCTCCACGGTGCCGCAGCTGCTGATGGCGATGGGCCTCGCGCACATCCTCAACTACAAGCTGCGCGGCTCCACGTTCTACCGCGTCGTGATGCTCGCGCCGTACGCGACGTCGATCGCCGCCGCCTCGCTGGTCTTCGTGCTGCTCTTCGGCCGCGACTACGGCATGATCAACTGGTTCCTCGACCTGGTCGGCCTGGACAAGATCGACTGGCAGAGCGACAAGTGGCCGTCCCAGATAGCCGTCTCGTCGATCGTCATCTGGCGCTGGACGGGCTACAACGCGCTGATCTACCTCGCGGCGATGCAGGCGATCCCGCAGGACCTGTACGAGTCGGCGGCGCTGGACGGTGCCAGCCGGTGGCGGCAGTTCATCCACGTCACGCTGCCCCAGCTGCGTCCGACGATCCTCTTCACGGTCGTCGTGTCGACCATCGGCGCCTCCCAGCTGTTCGGCGAGCCGCTGCTGTTCGACGCCAACAAGGGTGCCTCGGGCGGTTCCCAGCACCAGTTCCAGACGCTCGGCCTGTACCTGTACGAGCAGGGCTGGGTCAACCAGCACCTGGGCCGCGCCTCCGCGATCGCCTGGACGATGTTCCTGATCCTCATCGTGATCGGGATCGTCAACTACGTCATCTCGCGCCGGCTGCGCGCCAGTAGTTAAGGAGAACCGGCCGTGACGACGACCCTGACCAAATCCCCGGCCGAGCCGGTGCCCGAGCCGCCCCGGCGGGGCCGCCGCGGGCCCAAGTCGGCCCGTGCCGGCGGGCAGATGCACGCCGGCCCCGTCGCGTACATCATCCTCGCCCTGTTCACCATCGGCTCGCTGTTCCCGCTGGTGTGGACGGCGATCGCCGCCTCCCGCGACAACCAGCGTCTGGCGCAGACACCGCCGCCGTTCTGGTTCGGCGGCAACCTCCTCGACAAGATCGAGATCGCCTGGACCGACGCCAACATGGGCGAGGCGATCCTCAACACCACGATCGTGGCCGGGATCTCGGCGGTCACCGTCGTCTTCCTGTCGACGATCGCCGGCTTCGCCTTCGCCAAGCTGAAGTTCCGGGGCCGCAACGCGCTGATGCTGATCGTGGTCGGCACGATGATGATCCCGCCGCAGCTCAGCATCATCCCGCTGTACATGATGGTGGCCAAGCTGGACTGGACCGACCAGCTCCAGGCGGTGATCTTCCCGTCGCTGGTCAGCGCGTTCGGCGTGTTCTTCATGCGGCAGTACCTGCTCCAGGCGCTGCCGGACGAGATCATCGAGGCCGCCCGCGTGGACGGCGCGAGCAGCTGGCGCGTGGTGTGGCACGTGGTGTTCCCGGCGGCGCGGCCCGCGATGGCCGTCCTCGGCATGCTGATCTTCGTGCAGGTGTGGAACGACTTCCTGTGGCCGTTCCTCGTGCTGACGCAGAACGGCAACCCGACCGTGCAGGTGGCGGTGGCGGGCCTCGGCCGCGGCTTCACCCCGGACCAGGCCCTGATCATGGGCGGTGCGCTGCTCGGCACCCTCCCCCTGCTACTGGTCTTCGCGATCTTCGGCAAGCAGATCGTGGGCGGCATCATGCAGGGCGCCGTCAAGGGCTGACGGCTGCCCGTCAACGGCTGGCATCCGTCCGTCAGCGGCTGACATCCGTCCGTCAAGGGCGCACACACGTCCCGGGGGCCGGGCCACCGCCGTCCCGGCCCCGCCTTCCCCCCTCGTACTTCCACCCGTCGGTCTTCCGTCGGTCTGGTTTCCACTCGTCGGTCTTCCGTCCGGTCCGGTCTTCCAGCCGTCGGTCGTCCGTCCGTCTGGATCTCCACGACCCGGACGACCCGCCACAACCCCTCTATGGGAGCGCTTCCATGCTTGAGTCCGAAACGCCGGTGACCCCGGTTACCTTCCCCCCTGCCTTCCTCTGGGGCGCCGCCACCTCGGCGTACCAGATCGAGGGCGCGGTACAGGAGGACGGCCGCACGCCGTCGATCTGGGACACCTTCAGCCACACCCCGGGGAAGACGGCCGGCGGCGACACCGGTGACATCGCTGTCGACCACTACCACCGCTACCGCGACGACGTGGCGCTGATGAAGGAGCTGGGGCTGGGCGCCTACCGCTTCTCCATCTCCTGGCCCCGGGTGCAGCCCACCGGCCGCGGCCCCGCCGTCCAGCGCGGCCTTGACTTCTACCGCCGCCTGGTCGACGAGCTGCTGGCCGCCGGGATCAAGCCGGCCGTCACCCTCTACCACTGGGACCTGCCGCAGGAGCTGGAGGACGCGGGCGGCTGGCCCGAGCGGGACACGGCGTACCGGTTCGCCGAGTACGCGCAGATCGTCGGCGAGGCGCTCGGCGACCGCGTGGAGCAGTGGATCACGCTCAACGAGCCGTGGTGCGCCGCCTTCCTCGGCTACGCCTCCGGCGTGCACGCTCCCGGCCGTACCGACCCGGCGGCCGCGCTGCGCGCCGCGCACCACCTGAACCTGGCGCACGGCCTGGGCACGGTGGCCCTGCGCTCGGTGATGCCGGCCCGCAACTCGGTGGCGATCAGCCTCAACACCTCCGTGGTCCGGCCGCTGTCGCAGAGCCCGGCGGACCTGGCGGCCGCGCAGAAGATCGACGACCTGTCCGGCGGGATCTTCCACGGCCCGATCCTGCACGGCGTCTACCCGCGGACCCTGCTGGAGGCGACGGCTTCGCTCACCGACTGGTCGTACGTCCAGGACGGCGACCTGGGGCAGATCCGCCAGCCGATCGACGCGATCTGCCTCAACTACTACACGCCCACCGTCGTGTCGGCGGCCGACGCGGACTCGCGCGCCCCGCGCGCCGACGGTCACGGCGAGAGCGACCACTCCCCGTGGCCCGCCGCGGACGACGTGGCGTTCCACCAGCCGCCGGGCGAGCGTACGGAGATGGGCTGGAGCGTCGACCCGACCGGCCTGCACGAGCTGATCATGCGCTACCACCGGGAGGCGCCGGGCCTGCCGCTGTACATCAGCGAGAACGGTGCCGCCTACGACGACAAGCCGGGCGCCGACGGCACGGTGCACGACCCGGAGCGGGTCGCCTACCTGGACGGTCATCTCAGGGCGGTCCGCCGGGCCATCGCGGACGGCGCCGACGTGCGCGGCTACTACCTGTGGTCGCTGCTGGACAACTTCGAGTGGGCCTACGGCTACGAGAAGCGGTTCGGCGCGGTGTACGTCGACTACGCCTCCCAGCAGCGCACGCCCAAGTCGAGCGCCCTGTGGTACGGGCGGGCGGCGCGCACGGGCACGCTGCCGGCGGTGGGGGCGGCCGGGGCACAGGCCTAGGCCTCGGGCTCGGGCTCGGGCTCGGGCTCGGGCTCGGGCTCGGGCTCGGCTGAGTAGACCACGACTCGGAGGAAGCAAGGGCAGGGGCGCGGCGTCCTACGGGGGGTGCCGCGCCCCGCTCGTGCGAGGGCCGCTACTTGTAGGCGGCGAAGGCCTCGGCGAAGGCGTTCGGCTCCTGGTCGATGGAGCTGCAGGTGGCGTCGGCCGCGGGCTTCGGACCGCCCGGACAGGCCTTGTCGCGGGTCGCGGACCACATCGACAGCCATCCGAGGCCCTTGGACCGGGCGAACTCCACCAGCTGGGTGGCGTCGTCGACCTTGAAGACCTCGGTCACGACGTCGTTGACGCCGATCATCGGGGTGACGGCGACGGTCTTCCAGGCGTCGGCGTCGGACAGGCCGAGGACGCCCTTGACCTGGGCCTGGGTGGCGGTGGCGGCCTGCTCGGCGTAGGTGCCCATGTCGCCGCTGTACGCGGGGCCGTAGTCCATCGCCATGATGTTGACGGCGTCGATCCGCACGCCGTTCTCCTTCGCGTCGGCGAGGAGGTCGACGCCGGCCTGGGTCAGGCCCTCGGGCATGACCGGGAGGGTGAAGGAGACGTCCAGGTCCGGGTGCTGCTTCTGCAACGCGGCGATGGCCTGTGAGCGGCGGGTGTTGGCGGCCGTGTCGGGCAGTGCGCCGCCCTCGACGTCGAAGTCCACCTCGGTGAGCGCGTAGGCGTCCACGACCTTGCCGTAGGCCGCCGCCAGTGCCTCCGCCGACGTGCACGTGGTGGCCAGCTCGGAGCCGGCCGCGCCGCCGAAGGAGACGCGGACGTCGCCGCCCGCGGCACGCAGGGCGCCTATCTGGCCGGCCACCGCGTCGCTTCCGAGGTCGGTGACGCCGCCCCACTTCGGGGTGCAGCCGCCGCCGTCGGTGACGAAGGCGAGGTTGTAGTTCTTCACGCCGGTCGCCTCCGCGCTCGCGAGCAGGTCGAAGGCCGGCTGGAGGGAGGTGTCGACGTAGGGCGCGAAGCCGGCTTCGGTGCCGGTGCCGGTGCCCGGGGGCTCGGTGGGGGCCGGGGCGGTGGGCGTGCCGGTCGGGTCCGGCTCGGTGGGCGTACCGGCCGTGGGGGTCGCCGTGGGGGTCGGGGCGGTGGGCCCGGTGGTGGGTCGGCCGGTGGGCTCGGGGGTGGCGCCGTCGTCGGTCGAGCACGCGGCGCCGCCGATGAGACAGCCGGTCGGGTCGTCGGTGCCGTTGACGACGAAGCCGACGGTGACGGACTCGCCCGCCTCCAGCCCGTCCTCGTCCCACTTCGGCGGGGTCACCGTGACGTGCTGTCCGCTGACGCTCGACTCGGCGTTCCACAACGAGCCGAGCTTCGCGCCGGCGGGCAGGTCGAACTCCAGCGTCCAGTCCCGCTCCGGCCGCCCGCTGTTGTTGGTGACGACGTACTGCGCGGTGTAGCCCGTCGACCACTCGCTGGTCTTCGTGTACGCGGCTCCGACCGCCGCCGCCTGGGCGGTGCTGGTGAACACCAGCGCGCCACCGCCGGCCACGGCCGCGGCGACGAGTGAGCCGATCACCTTGTTCCTGCCACTGATCCTGCGTCGGTGCGTGCTCATCGCGTGCCTGCCTTCGCTGTTCACGGGACCCCGCCGCGGGGGTGCGTGGGGGGTGGGGTGCGGCAGCACGCTAGCGAGCCGGAAAGGGGAAAAGAGTTTGATCCGGGCGGCGGTTGGCGATCTTAGGGTGCGCTTAAGGGAGGGATCGGGACCGATTAAAGGAGGGGATCACCCGGGGACCGCGGCGGCGCCGCACGCTCCCCCGGTGCCCCCGCCGCCGCTCCGGCGCCGCCCGCCCGTCCAGCTGGATCCATATCCGCACCTCGGCCCCGCCCAGTACGGAGGAGCCGATCCGTACGTCGCCACCGGTCGACTCCGCGAGCCTGCGCACGATGTCCAGGCCGAGGCCGGTCGACCCGTCGTTGCCCGAACCCCGGCCGCGGGCCATCGCCGCCTCCGGGTCGGGTATGCCGGGGCCCGCGTCCGAGACGAGCACGATCACCGCGTCCTCGCCGTTGTGCAGGTCGACCGCGAAGGCGGTGCCCTCGGCGGTGTGCCGGAACACGTTGCCGAGCAGGGCGTCGAGGGAGGCGGCCAGGTCGGCGCGGGCCACGGGTATGCGCACCGGCCGGTCGGCACCGGCCACCCGCCACTTGCGGCCCTCGTCCTCGGCGAGCGCGGACCAGAAGCCCATCCGCTCCCGGACCACCTCCGCCGCGTCGCACCCGGCGCCGGGGCCGGCCGCAGCGGTCTGCGGTTTGGCGTCCCTGGCGGTGCGGATGATCGTGTCGACCTCGCGCTCCAGTTGCTCGACGGCGGCCCGGGTCTGGTCGGCGGCCGGTCCGTCGCCGAGCGAGGCCGCGTTGAGCCGCAGCACGGTCAGCGGGGTGCGCAGGCGGTGGGACAGGTCGGCGGCCAGCTCGCGTTCGTTCGCCAGCAGCTGGACGACCTGGTCGGCCATGGAGTTGAACGCGGCCGCCGCGAGGCGCAGTTCGTTCGGCCCCTCCTCCGGCACCCGTGCGCCCAGCTTTCCCTCCCCCAGTTCGTGCGCGCCCTCGACCAGGCGCTGCGCGGGCCGCACCATCCGTACGCCCAGCCGGTCGGCGACCGCGACCGAGCCGACGATCAGGGCGGCGCCGACGGCGGCGAGCACCGCCCAGGCCGTGCCGACGCCGTTGGTGACCTCGGACTCGGGGACGTACACCTCGACGACGGCGATCTCGCCGGAGCTGAGCGCCACCGGCTGGAGCAGGGTGGAACCGCCCTCGACCTCCGTGGTGGAGGCGCGGCCCATCTCCCGCACGGCGGCGATGTCCTCGTCGGTGGCGCGCTGCCGGCCGATGTCGGTGCCGGGGCGGTCCGCACCGTCACCGCCGTCGGTCCGGGCGCCGGTCCCCGGTATGTGCACGGCCATCGCGGAGTCGGACCCCGCGGAGGCGACGACGCGCTCCAACTGGTCGCGGTCGGTGGTGATGGACAGCGCGGGGGCGACGGCGGCGGCCTCGCGCTCGGCGTTGGAGAAGGCGCGGTCCCGGGCCATCTCCCGGATCACCAGGCCGAGCGGGACCGCGAAGGCGACCACGACCATCGCGGTGACCGCCAGCGACACCTTGACCAGGGCCCATCTCACCGCGGTGGCTCCGCTCCGGGAAGCCCCGCGGGCGGCCCGGCGGGTGGCTCGGCGGGCGGCCCGGCGGGTGGCCCGGCGGGTGGCTCCAGCTTCACGCCGACACCGCGCAGCGTGTGCAGATAGCGGGGCCGGGCCGCCGTCTCGCCCAGCTTGCGCCGCAGCCAGGACAGGTGGACGTCGATGGTCTGGTCGTCGCCGTAGGACTGCTGCCAGACCTCGGCGAGCAGCTCCTTGCGAGGGACGACGACTCCGGGCCGACCGGCCAGGAAGGCGAGCAGGTCGAACTCACGGCGGGTCAGGTCGAGTCGGTTGCCGTCCAGTTCGGCCTGTCGGCGCAGCGGGTCGACGGTGAGCCCGCCGACCCGGATCACGGTCTCCGGCGCCGCCTCCGCGGGACCGGACCGGGCCCGGCGCAGTACGGCCGCCATCCGGGCCGACAGGTGCTCCACGGAGAACGGCTTGGTGAGGTAGTCGTCCGCGCCCGCGTTCAACAGCCGTACGACCTCCGCCTCGTCGTCCCGGGCGGTGGCGATGATCACCGGGACGTCGGTGATGCCGCGCAGCATCTTCAGCGCCTCGGAACCGTCCAGATCGGGCAGTCCGAGGTCCAGGATGACCACGTCGAAGCGGAAATGGGCGACCTCGCGCAGCGCCTCCAGCGCCGTGCCGACACTGCGCACGGTGTGCGAGGCGTCGGTCAGATGCCGGATGAGCGCCGAGCGTACGAACTGGTCGTCCTCGACCACGAGCACACTTGCCATGGGCGGCACCGTACGCCATGCGGGCGAGCCCGGTGCGGGCCTGTGGACAACTCCGGTCGGCACCGGCGGGAGTTGTCCACAGGCCCGCACCGGCCCCCGCCCCGGCCCCGTCCCGACGCCCTTCCCGGCCCTGCTTCGATGCCTCTCCGCTGCCTCTCCGGGGCCGTTCCGGGGCCGTTCCGGGGCCGTTCCGACGCCGTTCCGACGACACGCGTGTGATGCGTGAGGCAGTATGGCCGCGATGCGCAGAGGACTCGTACACGTACTCGCCTGGCTGCTCGCCACCGGCGCGGCGGTCTCGCTGTCGTGGTGGGGCGTGCACACGGTGATGACGGGGACGGCCTACGACGCGCCCCGCGCCCTGCCGATCACGGCGGCCGACGCGGAGGTGCGCGACGCCCGGGACGTCGAAGGCTCCGGGGACTCCCCGGACGGCGGGGAGTCGGAGTCGTCGGCCTCCTCCACCAGGCGGCCTTCGCCGTCGGGCAGCGCGTCGCCCGCACCGAGCGGTTCGCCCCGCGAGCCGGACCCCGCGCCGTCGCGGACGGTCGCACCCACCGCTCCCGCCCCCGACCCGTCCCCCACGACCTCCGGCCGGGTCAGGAGTTACGACACCGCCGGCGGCCGTGCCGTCTTCGACCTGGGGACGACCTCGGCGTCCCTGGTGTCGGCGACGCCGGGTGCGGGCTGGTCGATGCAGGTGTGGAAGACGGAGTCGTGGATCCGGGTGGAGTTCACCTCGGGGACGGACCGGGTGTCGGTCTTCTGCACGTGGCACGACGGGCCGCCGCGGGTGGAGATCGGTAGCTACTGAGGCGCCCGGGTCGCGTTACGGTGACGCCTCACCGGAAGACGGAGGCCGGCGGCGCGGGCGAGTCCACCGCCGCCGCGTCCGTCACGGGTGCGGCTCCGCCGGTGAAGTCCCTCAGCGCGCGGCCGTGTTCCACGCGCGCGGAGTGCGGGTCGGAGGCGGCACGCCGGGTGAGTTCGGCGACCGGCAGCGGATGGTCGGAGGCGACGAGGACGGCGTTGCCGAAGCGCTTGCCGCGCAGCACGGCCGGGTCGGCGACGAGGGCGAGTTCCGGGAAGCGGGCGGCGGCGGTGGCGATCTGGCCGCGCAGGTGCGCGAGCGGCGGGCCGTCGGCGAGGTTGGCGGCGTAGACCCCGCCGGGCGCGAGCGCGCGCCGGACCTCGTCGAGGAACTCGGTGGACGTCAGGTGGGCCGGCGTACGGGCCCCGCCGAACACGTCCGCGACGACCAGGTCCGCCCAGCCGTCGGGGACCTTCGCCAGCCCGGCGCGGGCGTCGGTGGACCGCACCCGGATCCGGGCGCCGGGGTCCAGGGGCAGCTCTCGGCGTACCAGCTCGACGAGGCCGGCGTCCCGCTCGACGACCTGCTGGGTGGAGCGGGGCCGGGTGGCGGCGACGTAGCGGGCGAGGGTGAACGCGCCGCCGCCGAGGTGCACGGCGCGCACGGGCCTGCCCGCCGGGGCGGCGAGGTCGATGACGTGGCCGATACGGCGCTGGTACTCGAAGGACAGGTACGCCGGGTCGTCGAGGTCGACGTGCGACTGCGGGGCGCCGTCGATCAGCAGCGTCCAGGCCCTGGGCCGCTCCCGGTCGGGGACCAGCTCGGCGCGCCCGCCGTCGACGTCCTCGACGACGGCTTCGACGGCCGCGCGCCCACGACGGGTGTTCCTGGACTTTCCCATCGGCCCATTATCGGACCACGCCCGTACTCGGTGCGCCGGGCCGAGCCCGTGACGGCGCGCACCGGACCAAGCCCGTGCCCGACGGATGCCGGAGCAAGCCCGTGCCCGACGGATGCCGGGCCGCGCTCGTGCCCAGCGTGCCGGACCGAGCGCCCGGCATGCGTGCCGGACAGGCCGAGGCCCGTGCCCGGACCGTGTCCCGCTCAGCGGCAGCTGTCCGCGGCCTCGATCAGCCGGGCCGCCTCGCCCAGCGCGGCCCTCAGTACGGCGGGGTCGGTCGCCAGGTCGGCCTCCCCGGGCGGCAGCAGCCAGTCCGACCCCTCCACCGGGGGCGCCGGCTCCGGGTCGAGGCGCAGTCCGCGGCCGTCCGTCTCCGTGCAGGTGCTTCCCGGCACGTCCCAGGCGGCGGCCGTGCCCGACGGCACCAGGAAGCCCAGGGTGTCGCAGCCGTCGTCGTGGATCACGGGGCCCACCCCGTCACCGGTGCCGCGCCTGAGGATGTCGACCGCCTCCAGGCCCTGCCGGGTCGGCACGGTGACGACGTCGCAGGCGTCGCGGACGGGCTCGCTGATCCCTCTGGTATCCATCCCGGCCTCCACCACGGAACTCCTCCTCGGACGAGCGGGTCGGGAGTCGGGAGCCTCCCGGTCCACAGGGTTCAACGCGGCGGAACGTCAACGGCTACGGCGAAAGTCAGCCGCAAAGGATGGCACTTCATGGCAGATCGTGGATGAGATATCCGGTTTGTAGCCAAACACCGCGTGATCGTTCCGTCACAGCAGGTACGTTCTTGCTCGCCGGAAACAGGGATGGCAAACGGAGGAACAACCGCACGTCCCCCTTTTCCCGGCATGGTTCGACGGTTCGCACGAGAGGACCCGGCCATGGCGTCGTCAACGGTGACCTCCGCCCAGCCCGACCGGCCACCTCGGCCCAACCTCGCCTTCCGGCGGTTGCGCGGGAAGCGCTCGCCGGCCGAGTTCGCGGCGGCGGTGCGCCGCGCCGCGCGTGAGATCGGCGAGCGGGTCAGCTGTGACGCGCGCTACGTCGGCCGGGTCGAGGCGGGCGAGATCCGCTGCCCCAACTACGCGTACGAGCGGGTGTTCCTGCACATGTTCCCCGGCCGCACGCTCACCGACCTGGGGTTCGCGCCCCGCTCGTCGGTACGTGGACGCCAGGCGCGCGCCGCCGAGGACGCGCCCCCGGCGCGCACAGACCGGGTGCCGCGCGCCACAACTGAGACGCGAGGGGCGCGCGAGCCGTATGACACGCAGACCACACGGACCACGCAGTACCCGTACGACAGGCACGACAACAACGAGGAGAGCGACGTGCTGCGTCGCGCATTCATGACGAGCGGTGCCACGGTGGCCGCCGCCTCACTGGGCCCCTTGGGGTTCGCCCACGACGCCGCGGCGGCCGGACACCCCCTGCGCCGGGCCGGGGCGGGCCACGCGGGCGCGCTGGAAGAAGCCGTCCGCCGGATCAGGCTGCTCGACGACCGGCACGGCGCGGACGGCCTCTACCGGCGCGCGGCGGCCCCGCTGCGCACCGCGTACGCGCTGCTGGACGCCGGCGCGACCCGGCAGGCGACGGCGGACCGGCTGTACGCCGGGGCGGGGGAACTCGCGATCTCCGTGGGCTGGCTGGCACACGACTCCGGTCGCTTCGACGACGCGCGCTCCCACTACGCCGAGGCCCTCGCCACCGCCCGCATGACCGGCGACCCCGCGCTGGAGGCGCACGCCTTCTGCAACATGGCGTTCCTGGCCCGCGACGCCGGACGTCCGCGCGAGGCGGTGCGGGCGGCGCAGGCCGCACAGCGCGCCGCCCGCCCGCTGGGCTCGGCCCGGCTGATGTCCCTGCTCGCCCTGCGCGAGGCGGGCGGCTGGGCGGGGCTCGCCGACCGGACGGGCTGCGAGCAGGCGCTGACCCGGGCGCAGGCACTGTTCGGACAGGGCCCCTCGGACGCCGATCCGGAGTGGATGAGCTTCTACGGCGAGGCGGAGCTGGAGGGGCTGGAGGCCCAGTGCTGGTCCACGCTGGGCGACTGGCCCCGGGCGGCCCGGCACGCACGCCGGGCGGCCGGGCTGCAGGACCCGCACTTCACCCGGAACCTCGCGCTGTACTCGGCCGAACTGGCGGACGACCTGGCCCGCGGTGGCCGCCCCGACGAGGCGGCGGGGGCGGGCATGCGGGTCCTGGACCTCCTCGCCGAGGTCCAGTCCTCCCGCATCCACACGATGCTGGCGGGCACGGCCCGGGTCCTCCTCCCCCACCGGAGGGCATCGGGAGTGTCGGCCTTCCTCGACCGCCACGCCTCGCTGCCGAGAATCCCGTGACCTCCGCCACGGCCACGACGGCGTACGGCTGTCCCCGGCGACGTGGCACCGGCACCCGCCCCGTGCGCGGCGGCCCCCTGCGCGGCGGCGCCGGCCCTTCCGGTCAGCCCGCCAGGTGCCCCAGGTCGTTCCAGCTCTCCACCGCCGGCTCCCCGTAGGCCCACCCCAGCACCGACAGCGACGTCGGGTTCAGCCGTATCCGCGCCGCGAAGTCCAGCGGCAGGCCCAGCCACCGCGCCCCGATCGACCGCAGAATGTGCCCGTGGGCGAAGACCAGGACGTCGCGGTCCGCCTCCCGCGCCCACGCGACGACCTCGTCCGCACGCGCGGTGACGTCCGCGAGGCTCTCCCCGCGCGGTACCCCGTCCCGCCAGATCAGCCAGCCCGGCCGGACGGCCTGGATCTCGGCCGGCGTCATGCCCTCGTACGCCCCGTAGTCCCACTCCATCAGCGTGTCCCACGCGCGGGCGCGCTCGCCGAAGCCGGCGAGTTCGCAGGTCTCGCGCGCGCGGGAGAGCGGACTGGTGCGCACCTCGACGCCGGGCAGCCCGTCCAGCGGCGCCCGGTGCAGCCGCTCGCCGAGCAGCTTGGCACCGCGCCGGCCCTCCTCGAGGAGCGGCACATCGGTCCTGCCGGTGTGCTTGCCGGACAGCGACCACTCGGTCTGTCCGTGCCGGGCCAGCAGGATGCGCGGTGCCATGAAGGGGGCCTTTCCGGGAGAAATGTCTGAGCGGACGCCTCCATCATCGCGCACGCCGCACGCGGGCAACCCGGGGGGCGATCTGGGCGTCTATCAGGGCCGAGGGCGTTCCGTGAAGCGGGCGCGCACAGGCCGTAGAGTGGCACGTCCATGTCCAACGAGGCGCAGGCGGGAAGAAGGGGGAGGGCGATCGGTTTGCGGCACACCGAGCCACCGGGCACCGAGGCGATCCCGGCGACCCCGAAGACTCGGCTGCGCTGGTGGACCGAGCTGCCGCTCATCGTCCTCGTCTACGCCTGCTACTCCGCCGGCCGCCTCATGGTACGGGGCGACGTCTCCGATGCCGTCGACCACGGCCTGGCGATCCTGCGCATAGAGAAGGCGCTGTTCCTCAACGCGGAGCACCCGCTCAACCGCCTCTTCACCCGTGAGCCCTGGCTCGGCGTACCGGCCGACTTCTGGTACGCGTCGCTGCACTACCTGGTCACCCCGGTGCTCCTGATCTGGATCTTCCGCTCGCGCACCGTGCGCTACCGGGCCGCCCGCACCTGGCTGATGACCTCCACGTTCATCGGTCTCATCGGCTTCACCCTGCTGCCCACCTGCCCGCCCCGGCTGCTGGACGCGAGCCACGGCTTCGTCGACACGATGGCGTACTACAGCTCGTACGGCTGGTGGGGCGGCGAGGCGAGCGCGCCGCGCGGCCTGGGCGGGATGACGAACCAGTACGCGGCGATGCCGAGCCTGCACGTGGGCTGGTCGCTGTGGTGCGGGGTGATGCTGTGGCGCTACGGCGGCACGCGGGCGACGAAGGTGGCCGGCGTCGTCTACCCGCTGGTGACCACGATCGTCGTGATGGGGACCGCCAACCACTACTTCCTCGACGCGGTCGCGGGCGCGGCCGTGATGGGCGCGGGTCTGCTGCTGACGCCGTACGTGATGCGGACCTCGGACCGGGCGCGGGCCCTGCTCGTGGCGCGCTTCACCAAGCGCACCGCGTCCGGCACCGCCGTCACCGCCGACGCGCCCGCCGTACCTGACGCACCGGTCACCGAGGGCGCGGGTTCCCCGATTGTCAGTGGCGGATGCCAGACTTCCGCGGGTGAGCGATTTCCACGGCAGCGCGAGCAGCGGCTGGAACCAGGAGCCGAGCCGGACACCTCCCCCTCGGACGCGGGGGACGAGACTCCGGCACCGGCTCGCTGAGCTGCGCGGCCCGGACGTGCCGGCCAAGGCGCTGGACGCGCGGGCGCTGGCCGCCCTCGCCGCCAACCCGGGCTGCCGGCGGCGCGCGATCCTCGACGGTGCCGGAGTCGACAAGGCGTCCCTGGCGAGCGCGCTGGGCTCGCCGTCGGTGTTCGGGCAGTCGCAGTTCGCCTTCACGCGGGGCAACGCCTTCGAGGCGCGGGTCAAGGCCGACGGCGGCGCCGAGCTGCTGCGGCTCGTGCACGAGAAGCTGGACCGGGGCGCCGAGCCGCCCGTCGGCGGGCACGTGCCCGACCTGTCCGCGACCGGTCCCGAGGGCCGCGCGGCCCGGACGGCGCTGGCACTGCGGGAGGCCACCGGCTCCCCCGGCACCTGGACGCTCCTCGACCACCCGATGCTGGCCCTGGACGTCGCCGGCTCCCCCGCCTACCTGGAGCCGGACGCCGTGGTGGTGCATCCGGACGGCAGCTGGACGGTCGTGGAGATCAAGTCCTTCCCCATGCTGGACGGCTCCGCCGACCCGGCGAAGGTGGGCGCCGCCGCGCGGCAGGCGGCGGTGTACGTGCTGGCCCTGGAGCGGGTCGCCGCCCGGCTGGACCCCGCCCCGCGCGTGCGCGACCGCGTCCTCCTCGTCTGCCCGAAGGACTTCTCCAACCTGCCCACCGCCTCCGCCGTCGACGTGCGCAAGCAGCGCGCGGTCACCGACCGGCAGCTGGCCCGGCTGACCCGCATCGAGGACATCGCGGACACGCTCCCCGAGGGTGTCTGCTTCTCCCCCGAGCTGCCGGCCGAGGAGCTGACGGCCGCGGTCGAGGCGGTTCCGGCGACGTACGCGCCCGAGTGCCTGTCCGCCTGCGAGCTGGCCTTCCACTGCCGTGCCCGCTCCCGCGAGGCCGGCGCGGTGACCTCGCTGGGCCGCCCGGTCCGGGCCGAGCTGGGCGGCCTTTCGACGGTCGAAGAGGTGCTGGCGGCGGCCCGCGGCGAGGCCGGTGACCCGGACGACCCGGCGGTGGCGGCCCTGCGCCGGGCGGCGGAGCTGCGGGCGGAGGCCCTCGCGGCGGCCGGGGCCGCCGCGCAGGAGGCGGCCGTATGTCTCTGATCACCACGCTCGCCCGGCTGGAGGCCGTGCGCGCCGGCCGCGCCCAGCCCGCCGCCACCGTCCGGCACCGGCACCTGTCCGACCGGCCGCTGGTCTTCGTGCCGCTGATCACCGCGGGTGAGGCGGGCGCCCCGCTCGGCGCCCTGGTCGGCACCGACCGGGACGCGCCGCATCTGCTGGTCGTCCCGCAGCCCCGCGACCGCGACCTGCGGTTCGCGTTCCTCGCCGAGCTGGCCGGCATCGTTCTGCCGCACGTCGAGGCGTACGCGGACAGCGTCGAGCCCGCCGAGCGCACCGAGGTGGACCCGCAGACGGGCAAGCGGGTCAAGGTCGAGGTCGACCTGTGCGCGGACGCCGCGCAGCTGATCGTGCCGTCCCGCGCGGGCGTCGACTTCGTGCGGCTGCTGGGCCGGTCCATGCGGTTCCGGCGTACGGCGGAGCAGGACCCGGAGACTCCGCACCCCGCGCCGCCGAGGGTGCCGCTGCTCGGCCGGTGGCTGACCCACTACGGCGAACGGGCCCGGGTCCCCGGCTCCTCGCTGCTCCTCGCCATGACCGACCTGCTGGGCCGGCACTGGGCGACCGGGCAGTCCACGCTGGAGGACCAGCACCTGGGCGCGCTGCTCGCCTGGATCGCCCCGGACGACGAGGAGCTGACCGGCGCCGAGGCCGCCCGCCGGGCCGAGCTGGCCCGCGACGCCGACGGCCAGTTGCTGTGCCCGCCCGCCGGCCCGGCCACCGACCCGGCCTTCGACAACAAGCTGCTCGCCCCCGCCATCGAGCGCTACGACCGTGCCCGCACCGCGCTCGCCGCCGCCGAGGACGGCCTGGAGGCCGACGACCGGCTGGGCGCGCTGACCGCCGCCGAGCGGGAGATCCGCGCTTTGGTCGAGAGCCGTACGCGCCCCACCTGGGACGCGGTCTGGCGCGGCCTGGACCTGCTGCGGGAGCTGCCCGCCGGGGCCCACGTCGAGGACCGGTGGACCCGCGACCGCTGGTCGTTCACCTCGCACCGCGACCGCGTCCTGGCCGGCGAGCCCCCGCAGCCGCGCCGCGACGACGCGGTCACCGCGGCGAACAAGCTCGCCACGCGCGAGCGGGAGCAGGCCCGGCTGGAGGCCCAGGAGGCCCTGGACGACCCGCTGGTGATGGCCGGGCGACGGCTGGCCGGGGAGGCGTTCGCCGGGGAGGTCACGGACGTCGTGATGGCGTACAGCGAGAGCAAGCGGCCCAGCCCGCGCCCGCTGGTCACCGTCCGCACGGACGACCGGCCCCACCTGGGCGAGCGGGCGAAGGTGTACCGGTCGCTGGGCGGCAAGCCGCAGGCGGCCGAGTTCGTCGAGCAGCAGGACGAGGGGGTCCTGGTGCTTCGCGTGCTGGACAAGATGGGCCGCGGCAAGGAGCCCGAGGCCGGGTCGGTGCCGGAGAAGGGCGACCGGGTCTGCTTCACCCTCTTCGAGCACGAGCAGCGGGGAGGGGCGGGGCTCCCCGATCCGGAGCAGACCCCGTGGACGCACGGCGGGCCGCCCGGTGAGACGGCCGCCGTACCGGAGGCCCCGGACGCGCAGACCGAGGAGGACGTCCTGTGACCGAGGCGATCACGACCGCCGTCGACGCGCCCGCCGTCCCGGTCTTCGACCCGGGCGGGGAGGCCGCCCGCGCCACCGCCGCGATCCTCCACGACACCCTGCACGGCACCGAGCGCGGTGTCGTCGTCGACTCCCCGCCCGGCGCCGGCAAGTCCACGCTCGTGGTGCGGGCCGCGCTGGAGCTGGCCGAGGCCGGCCGGCCCCTCATGGTCGTGGCGCAGACCAACGCCCAGGTGGACGACCTGGTGCTGCGCCTCGCCGAGAAGAACCCCGACCTGCCGGTGGGGCGCCTGCACAGCAGCGACGCCGACCCGTACGACAAGGCCCTCGACGACCTGGCGAACGTGCGCAAGTCGGCGAAGGCCGCCGACCTCGCCGGGCAGGCCGTGGTCCTGTCCACGGCCGCGAAGTGGGCGCACGTGAAGGTGGACGAGCCGTGGCGGCACGCGATCGTCGACGAGGCGTACCAGATGCGCTCCGACTCGCTGCTGGCGGTCGCCGGGCTGTTCGAGCGGGCGCTGTTCGTGGGCGACCCCGGTCAGCTGGACCCGTTCGCGACGGTGGGCAGTGAGCAGTGGGCGGGCCTGTCGTACGACCCGTCCGCCTCGGCCGTGACGACGCTCCTGGCCCACAACCCGTCCTTGCCGCAGCACCGTCTGCCGGTGTCGTGGCGGCTCCCGGCGTCGGCGGCGCCGCTGGTCTCCGACGCGTTCTACCCGTACACGCCGTTCCGCAGCGGCACGGACCACGACGACCGGCATCTGGCCTTCGCCGTGCCCTCGGACGGCTCGGGCGCCGACCGGGTCATCGACGAGGCCGCCCGCTCGGGGTGGGGCCTGCTGGAGCTGCCCGCGCGGCACACGCCCCGCACCGACCCGGAGGCGGTGCGGGCGGTGGCTGAGGTGGTCCGGCGGCTCGTCGACCGGGAGGGCCGGGCGACGTCCGAGCGCTCCCCGGACCCCGTCCCCCTGACCGCCGACCGCGTCGCCGTCGGCACGGCGCACCGCGACCAGGCGGCGGCGGTACGGGCGGCGCTGGCCGACCTGGGGGTGACCGAGGTGACCGTCGACACGGCGAACCGGCTCCAGGGCCGCGAGTACGACGTCACGGTCGTCCTGCACCCGCTGTCGGGCCGCCCCGACGCCACCGCCTTCCACCTGGAGACGGGCCGCCTGTGCGTCCTGGCCTCCCGCCACCGGCACGCGTGCATCGTGGTCTGCCGGGAAGGGGTCGGCGAGCTGCTGGACGACTACCCGTCCACGGAGCCGGTCCAGCTGGGCACGCTGGTGAAGTTCCCGGACGGCTGGGAGGCGAACCATGCGGTGCTGGCACACCTCGCGGAACACCGGGTGGCGTGGCGGGCCTGAGCGTCCGTCCCGTGCCCTCGGACACACGACCACTCCGACGCCCCGACCCGCCGGACGAAGTCCGGCACGCCGCCGGAGGCGGCCGATGGACACAGCCCGGACGGCTGGGAGGCGAACCACGCGGTGCTCGCACACCTCGCGGAACACCGGGTGCCCTGGCGGGCCTGAGCGTCCGTCCCGTGCCGGGTCGCGGTTTCCCTCAGGGCTAAGATTTCAACACCGAACACGTGCCGCGAGGGGAAGACATGGCTCAGGGCAGGGCGGCGAAGCGGCCGGACGCCGTGGCGGGGATCGTCGAGGACTGGGCGCGGGAGCGGCCCGAGCTGGACACGTCGCCGCTGGAGGTGCTGGCCCGGCTGCACCGGTCGTATCTCCAGTACCAGTCGCGGATGACCTCGCGGCTCGACGAGCACGGACTGTCCGTCGCCGGGTTCGACGTGCTCACCGCGCTGCGCCGGGCCGGAGCCCCGTACCGGCTGACCGCAGGGCAGCTCGCGGACTCCGGGCTGATCTCCTCCGCGGGGGTGACCCTGCGTCTGGACCGGCTGGAGAAGGACGGCCTGCTGGTGCGCGAGCGGGACGCCGGTGACCGGCGGGTGGTGTACTCGCGGCTCACCGAGGCGGGGCTGGCGAAGGTGGACGAGGTGTTCGCCGAACACCTGGAGAACGAACGCCGGATGCTCGACGGGCTCTCACCCGCCGAGCGTCGTCAGCTGGGCCGTCTGCTGTCCAAGCTGGAGCGTTCCATCGTGGACTCCGACGACATCCCCGCTCAGCGCGCCGAGACCGGCTGAGCCGCCGGGACCGGCTGAGCCTTCGACTGCCGCCCGGCCTGCGCCTGGTAGAGGCGGCGCAGGCGGACCACGCCCAGGTCGTGCTGGTAGAGGTTCTCCCGCTGGTCGGCGTCCGCGGGCATGCTTTCGAGGATGACGCGGTCCTGCTCCAGGACCTCCCAGTGGCGGGCCTCGATCAGGGTCTTGTAGAGGAACCGCCAGGTGTCGCGCTGCCAGTCGCTCACCTTGCGGTAGCGCCAGAAGAAGACGCCGGTGCGTCCCGCGTCCACCGGGCAGGCCATGCCGACGATGCCGAAGGGGCCGCCGGGGCCCGCCGACGGCGGGTAGGGGATGGACAGGTCGACCCAGTCGACGCCGGTGTGGCACAGCTCGACCCAGTCGAAGTTGACGCCCCGCTGGTCGGTCTTCTCGAAGAAGTAGCCGCGCTCGGTCTCCCGGATCCGGAACTTGGCGGACGTGTCACCGGCGAACATCGTGTGCGACTCGGAGTGCAGGAACGCGCCGTGCATCGGGTCGAGCAGGTTCTCCATGGCGAACCGCCACGGCACGTTCCACTCGGCGTAGCAGAGGAACGCGGAGATCTCCTCGTCGGCCAGCGGTTCGGGGAGGGCCAGCTCCACCGGCTCCGGGTGCTCCTCGTCGCCGAAGTAGGCGAGGATCGCGCCGCCGGCCTCGCGCACGGGCAGCGAGGTGACGAGGGTCTTGCCCTCCAGGTTGCAGCCGGGCAGGCCGGGCACCGAGGTGACCGTGCCGGCGCCGTCGACCTCGACGCCGTGGTACCAGCAGGCGACCCGGTCGCCGAGGTGCTTGCCGAGGGACAGGGGCGCCCCGCGGTGGGGGCAGCGGTCGGCGAGCATGGAGAGCGCGCCGTCGGACTTGCGGAAGAGCAGCCAGTTCTCGCCGAGGGCCGTCACCCGGCGCATGCCGCCGGGCTCGACGAAGCGGGACGGCACGACGGGGTGCCACTGGTTGCGCAGGCCGTGGGCGTAGATGTGCTCGGCGGTGTCGCGGGTGGAGAGGGTCATGTCAGGCTCCCAGGCGGTGCATCTCGGCGCGGAAGGACTCCTCGGTCCAGGGTTCGCCCGTGGGCGTGCGCAGCTGGCGGGAGTTGAGGCCGTCGATCACGTCGGACAGTTCGTGACCGTCCTTGGTGAAGATGTCCTCGAGGGTGCGCGCGAGCTTGGTCTCGTACGGGGTGGGCTCGTGGTCACGGGTCTGGTGGGGGTCCAGGAAGGGCCAGGTGGTCTCGGGCACGGCGTTCTCCGTCAGTGGTCAGAGGTTCAGGACGAGGCGGTCCGAGGCGCAGCGCGAGACGCAGATCATCATCGTCTCGCCGGTGGCGCGCTCGGCGTCGCTGAGCAGGAAGTCGCGGTGGTCGGGGGTGCCGGCCACGACGCGGGTCTCGCAGGAGCCGCAGATGCCGTCCCGGCAGGAGGAGGTGACGGGGAGGCCCGCGTTCTCGGCGGCCTCCAGGATGGAGGTGCCGGGGCCCACGCTCAGGGTCACGCCCGACGTGCGGCACTCGACCTCGAAGGCGCTGTCGTCGCCGTCGTCGCGTGCCACGGCCGGGGCGGCGAAGCGCTCGGTGCGCAGCCGTCCCTCGGGCGCCGCCTCCTCGACGGCCTTCAGCAGCGGCTCGGGACCGCAGCAGTACACGAGCGCGTCGGGCGGAAGATCCGCGAGGACGCCCGCCACGTCGATGTGCCCCTGCTCGTCCTGCGGTACGAGGGTCACCTCGCCGCCGCCGAGCGCGGCGAGTTCGCCGCCGAACGCCATCGAGGCGCGGGTACGGCCGCCGTGGACCAGCCGGTACGGGATGCCGTCCCGCTCGGCGCGGCGGGCCATGGCCAGGATCGGTGTGATGCCGATGCCGCCGGCGATGAAGACGTAGGAGGCGGCCGGTTCGAGGGCGAAGTGGTTGCGCGGCCCGGCCACCCGCACAGTCTGGCCGGGCCGCACCTTGGTGTGCACGTGGCGCGAACCGCCCCGTGACGCCGGCTCGTTGAGGATGCCGAGCCGGTACGACCCCGTCTCCTCCGGGTCGCCGCACAGGCTGTACTGGCGGACGTGGCCGCCCACGTGCAGGTCCAGGTGGGCGCCCGGGGTCCAGGTGGGCAGCGGCTTGCCGTCCGGGTGGACCAGTTCGACGGAGAGGACTCCGTCCGCCTCCCAGGTCGTGCGGTGGACGAGGAGGTCCAGTTCCTGCTCTTCGGTGCTGCTCATGACGGCGGGCCTCCCTACCGGGCGGGGATCTTGACGGGCGGGGTGAAGGGGTTCTTCATCGGGCCGAGCGCGGCCAGGTCGACCTCGACGAGGGTCGGCCCGTCGGAGGCGACGGCCGCGTCGATCACCTTCGCGGCCTCGCTCGCGTCGCCGATCCGCGCGTACGGGAGCGAGCAGGCGGCGGCGAGCCGGGCGAAGTCGGGGGTGAACAGGTCGACGCCCGAGCGGCGTTCGGTGTAGGTGGCCTGCATGTTGCGCAGCACGCCGTAGCCGCCGTCGTTGAAGACGACGAGGGTCAGCCGGGGCCGTTCCTGGGCGAGGGTGAGCAGTTCGCCGAGGTGGACGGCGAGTCCGCCGTCCCCGGCGATGACCACGGTGGGCTCGTCGGGGCGGGCGAGGGCGGCGCCGATGCCCATGCCGAGGCCCTGTCCGATGCCGCCGCCGCGCGGGAAGACGTTGGCCCGCGGGTCGTGGATCGGCAGGAGGCGGTTGCCCCAGGCCGAGGAGGGGATGGTGACGTCCCGGGCGACGACGGCGCCGCGGGGCAGGGCGGCGGCGAGGGCGTCGCAGACGGCCGCCTGGGGGCCGATGCCGTCGTGCAGGGCGGCCCGCACCTGCTCGCGTACCCGCCGGACCCGGTCCGTCCATTCCGCGTCGGCCGGTACGGCGACCTCCGTGAGCCTCGGCAGGACCGCGCCCGCGTCGCCGTGGAGGGCGTGCGACGCGGGGTACACCCGGCCGAGGGCGGCGGCGTCGACGTCGATCTGGATGTGGGCCTCGGGGAGGCGGAGTCCGTAGTCGGCGGTCTCGTTGGAGCGGAAGTGGGTGCCGACGGTGACGACGACGTCGGCGTCCGCGAGCAGGGCGCGGGCGGCGGGCGTGGTGGCGAAGTTGCCGATGACCTGGTCGTGGTCCTCGGGTACGGAGCCCCGGCCGGAGTTGGAGGTGAGCAGGCCGGCGCCGGTCGTCTCCAGCAGGGCGAGGAGCTGGTCGCGGGCGGTGTTCGCGCCGCCGCCGGCCCAGATCAGCGGGCGGCGGGCGGTGGCGAGCAGCTCGCGTGCGCCGGCCAGCGCGGAGGCGTCCGGCACCGGAACCTCGAAGGCGGGTGCGCTCTGCCCGTCGTCCTCCTGGACCGCGTACTGAAGGTCGATCGGCCACTCGACGCTCGCGGGCCCGCCCGGCGCGGTGAGTGCGGCGGCGGACGCCTCGCGCAGGACGCGGCCCGCGTCCCGGGCGGAGGTGACGGTCGCGGCGTACTTGGACACCGCGGCGAGCATGCCGAGCTGGTCCTTGGTCTCGTGGATGAAGCCGCATCCGCTGCCGAGGTACGCCGACTCGACCTGCCCGGTGATGTGCAGCACCGACGTCCCCGACGCCAGCGCCTCGATCAGGGACCCGGCGGCGTTGCCGGCGCCGGTGCCGGTGGAGGTGAGGGCGCAGCCGATCGAGCCGCGGGCCCGGCCGTGGGCGTCGGCGGCGTTGACGGCGCTCGCCTCGTGCCGCACCGGCACGAACCGCAGCTCCGGGTCGGCCTCGACGGCCTCCACCAGCGGCAGGTTGTGCACGGACACGATGCCGAAGACGGTGTCCACACCGAGGGACTTGAGGTGGGCGGCGAGGAGTCCGCCGCCGTTGTCGTAGCGCATGCGTACTCCTCAGAGGATGCCGCGGCCGACTCCGCCGCAGACGTCGATGCTGGTTCCGGTGATGTAGGAGGCGCGCGGCGAGAGCAGCGAGACGATCGCGTAGGCGACTTCCTCGGCGCGGCCGAGCCGCCCGAGCGCGATGCCCCGGTCGGCGGCGATCTCCGCCTGCCACTCCTCGTAGGTGAGTCCGCTGTCCGCCGCCGCGTGGCGGCGGGTCCACTGGCCGGTGTCGACCAGGCCGAGGCAGACGGAGTTGACGCGGATGCCCTCGGGCGCGAGTTCGCGGGCCAGGGAGGTGGACAGGTTGAGGATGCCGGCGCGGGCGGCGCTCGTCGTGATCAGCCGGGTCTCGGGCTGTTTGGCGAGGACGGCGTTGACGTTGACGACCGCGGCGGCGTCGGAGGCGCGGAGGTGAGCGCGGACGGCCCCCAGAGGGTTGAGGACGCCCGCGAACTTCAGTTCCAGCTCGTCGCGCCAGTCGTCCTCGGTCGTCTCGTCGAGGGACTTCATCCGGGACTGGCCCGCGTTGTTGACGAGTCCGTCGAGCCGTCCGCCGAGACGGGCGGCGGCGTACTCGGCGAAGTCCCGTACGGCGTCGGCGTCCCGGACGTCGCAGACACCGGTGTACAGCCGGTCGGTACCGGCGCCGAGGCCCGCGGCGGCCTTGGCGAGCCGGTCGGCGTCCCGGCCGCAGGTCGCGACGCGGGCGCCTTCCGCGAGCAGGGCGCGGACCGTGGCCAGGCCGACGCCGGAGCTGCCGCCGGTGACCAGGACGGTGCGGTCGGCGAGGCCGAGATCCATGGGTACTCCTAGACGCTGGGGAGGGTGGTTCAGTGCATGGTGAAGCCGCCGTTGACGGCGACCACCTGCCCGGTCAGGTAGCGGGACTCCTCGCCGAGCAGGTAGGAGACGAGGCCCACCAGATCGTCAGGGCGCTGCGGCCGGGGGATCGCGCGGTTCGCCGCGTACAGGGCGTGCCGCTCGGCCGGTACGGTCTCGGTCGCCTCGACCTCGGTGAGGCCCGGCGCCACCGCGTTGACGGTGATGCCCCGCTCGCCCAGTTCGCGGGCCATCGCCCGGGTCAGGGCGAGGACGGCGCCCTTGGAGGCGATGTAGTGGGCGAGGCGCGGGGAGCCGTAGAGGGCGGCGTCGGAGGCGATGTTGACGATCCGTCCGGGGCCGGACATCAGCGGCAGCAGATGCTTGGCGACGAGCCAGGGACCGCGCGCGTTGACGGTCATCAGCCGGTCCCAGGTCTCCACGTCGATGTCCTGGAACTCCTTGCCGCCCACGCCGTTGGCGAGCGCCGCGTTGTTGACCAGCGCGTACACGGGGCCGCCGGGTGCGACACGCGCGGCCAGCGCCTCGACCGAGGCCGGATCGGCGACGTCCAGCGGCACGAACTCGGCCGTGCCGCCCGCCTCGCGGATCGCCGCCGCCGTGCGGGAGCCCCACTCCTCGTTCAGCTCGGCGACGACGACCCGGTACCCGTCGTCCGCCGCCCGGCGGGCCATGGCCTCCCCCAGGCCACGGCCCGCGCCGGTCACGACGACCGTACGGCGCCCGCCGGCCGGGTCAGTCACGGGTGACGCCGTACAGCGGGGAGTACTCGGGGTAGGTCGGCACCTGCGGCTTCTGCGTGCCGATGATCACGCAGAACAGGGCGTCGGTGTCGCCCTCGTTCTTCAGCGAGCGGGTCACGCCGGCCGGCACGACGATCATGTCGCGGTAGCCGAGGGTGCGGTACTCGGTCTCTTCGGGGCCGCGGTGGATGCCGACGCGGACCTGGCCCTCCAGGACGAAGAAGGCTTCCTCGACGTCGTGGTGGGTGTGGGCGGGGCCCTCGGCGCCGGGCGGCAGCAGCATGTTGGAGAAGGTGAAGCCGCCGGAGGGGATGATGCGGCCGTCGTTCTCGTGGTTGCCGGTGGCGCCGGAACCGACGTAGCGGATCTGCGCCCGCTTGTACTGCGGGCCGGCCTTCTCCTGGAAGGAGAGGGTGCCCCAGTCCGGCTCGCGGGAGTCCTTGGAGGCGATCAGGGAGTCGGTGTACTTGGCGAGGTCCCCGCCGTTGTCGTAGTCGGTGGTGGTCAGCGGCATGGTGATCAGCCCTTCGTGGTGCGGGTGTCGGTGACGATGTGCAGGTGGGAGAGCAGCCAGGCGTTGAAGCGCTCGGGCTGTTCCTGGTTGGCCAGGTGACCGGCGTCCTTGACGATCACGTAGGCGGTCTTGTGGAGTCCGCCGGCCAGGACCTGTGAGGCGTCGGGGCCGGTGATCCGGTCCTTCTCCCCGCACAGGACGAGGGTGGGCGCGGTGACCCGGTGGAGTTCGCCGCGCAGGTCGGTGCGGGCCATGGACTCGGCCGCCGACGCGTAGCCGGGCAGCCGGATCGAGTCGGCCATCGTGTCGACGACCCGTCGCACCAGCTCGGGCGGCGCGTCCTGGGACAGGAGCCGGGGCCCGCGCCGCTGAGCGAAGGCGCGCGGGCCGAGGCTCTCCAGTTCCGGGACGCGGGCGCGCATCGCGGCGGCTTTCTCGGGGCTCGTACCGGAGCCGGGGGTGGAGTCGGCGACGGTGAGGGAGGCGACGAGGTCCGGGTGGCGGGTGGCGAGCCGCAGCGCGATCACGCCGCCCCAGGAGACGCCGACGACGTGGGCCTCGGTGTCGCGTGCCCGGATGACCTCTGCGGCGGTGTCGGCGTAGTCGTCGAGGGTGAGGTCGTGCTCCGGGTCGGCCGACCCGGCGTATCCGGGGGCGTCCCAGGCCACCGTCCGGTGGGCGGCGGCGAGCGCCTCGGTCTGCGGGGCGAAGGCGGCGGACGAGGAGCCGATGCCGTGCAGGCACAGCACCAGCGGCCCGTCGTCCCCGTTCTCCTCCAGGTGCAGCCCGGCGGGGTCGTACGCGGTCACAGGATCTGCCCCCGGCGTCCGGCCAGGGCCGCGAGCGAGCGCAGCACGGCGTAGGGGACGACCTGGCTGGTGGCCGGGTTGGCCGCGTCGGGGACGTGGCGCACCTCGAAGCGGTACGCGCCCTGCGGTCCGCTCGCCTCGATGACGTGTGAGGTGTGCGAGGCCGCCGGGTCGGCGACCACCCGTACCCGTACGGCGTCGAGGTCGCCGACCGCCAGGGCCACCGAGGCGGCGACGTTCGTGGACTTCGGGAACTTGACCGGTACGTCGCGTGCGGTGCCGCGCATGACTTCCACGGGGGTGGTCGTGGCCCGCAGCCGGGCGAGGGTCTCCTCGTCCATCCAGGGCTGTTCGAGGGTGGACGGCAGCTTGGTGGTGGTCAGCGTGACCTCGCCGAGCGGTCCCATGGCGCGTACGGCCTGGAGCAGGTCGAGTCCGCCGACCGCGCCGCCGGTGAAGTACACCCGGCCGGGCCCGGCCGCCAGGAGCCGCTTCGACAGTTCCTCGTCGGTCAGCGCTCCGGTGGACGCCACGAGCAGGTCGGTGCCGGACGCGAGGATCGTCTCGCCCCATTCGCGTACGACGCCCTGTCCGGCGGCCTCGACGATCAGGTCGCAGGAGGCGAGGGCCTGTTCCACGGTGAGCTGCGGGGCGGGGACGGCGTCGCCGAGCGGCCGGTTGTCGACGATGCCGACGAGTTCGGCGCCCGGCACGTCGCCCGCGGCGAGCGCGGTGCCGACGGTCCGGCCGATGGCGCCCCAGCCGATGAGGCCGACCTTGCGCGTGTGGGCGTTCATGCCGCGGCTCCTTCGGTGCCGGAGCCGGGGCCGGGGTTCGTGGCGGCGGGCGCGTCCACGGGGGCGACGACCGGGCTGCCGTCGGGCGTGCCCGTCATGTGGGCGCGGATCCGCTTCGACGGCGGGCCGGCCGTGCCCCACAGGTCGGACAGTTCGGGGGTGCGCCGCCACACCTTGCAGATCCAGGTGTCCTCGACGACCTGGGCGACCTCGGTCGTGTACTCGCACACCAGACCGGTGGGGTCGGTGAAGTAGGAGAAGGTGTTGTTGCCGGGGCCGTGCCGGCCGGGGCCCCACTCGGGGGCGATGCCGTGGTGCCGGAGCCGGCCGAGGCCGCGCATGAAGTGGTCGATCGAGGTCATCTCGTAGGCCACGTGGTTGAGGGAGACCCACGGCGCCTGGTTGAAGGCGACGCAGTGGTGGTCGGAGCCGCAGCGCAGGAACGCCATCTGGTGCTCGGACCAGTCCGAGACGCGCATGCCGAGCACGTCGCGGTAGAAGGCGACGGAGGCGTCGATGTCTGGGGTGTTGAGGACGGCGTGGGTGACGCCGACGGGCAGGGAGACGTCCCGGTTGCGTTCGGTGACCGCCCAGGTGTCGGCGGAGAGTTCGACGAGCCGTCCGTCGAGGTCGTGGAAGCGCAGGCCGTAACCGCCGCCGACCTGGTCGAGGGGGCCGGGTTCGGTGACGAGGGCGATGCCGCGGGCCCGGAGGCGGCGGGCGGCCTCGTCGATCTCGGCGGGGGTGGCGAGGGCGAAGACGAGGCGGCCCAGGCCGATCCGGTCGGAGCGGGTCAGGCGCAGGGCGTGGTGCTCCTCGCCGGTGCCCCGCAGCCAGCTCGCGCTGTGCTCGGCCTCGACGACCTGGAGGCCCCAGACCTCCTCGTAGAAGTCGACGGCGTCGGCGAAGTTCGGGGTGAGCAGTTCGACCGAGCGCAGGGCGCGCAGCCGGCCGATCGGGGGGTGGGTCGTGGCGGAGTCGGTCGGGGGGTGGTTCATGGCGGAATCTCCCGAGGGGTGGGTCAGTTGGCCCAGGGCAGGGGCGTGGAGTCGGTGCCCCAGTACAGGGACTTCTGCCGCTGGTAGGCGCGGATCAGGTCGCGGCCCTTCTCGATGCCGAGCCCGGAGTCCTTCATCCCGCCGAAGGGGGTCGAGATGGAGAACTGCTTGTAGGTGTTGATCCAGACGGTCCCGGCCTCGATCCGCCGTCCGAGCCGCCAGGCGGCCCGCGCGTCGCGGGTCCAGATACCGCAGGCGAGCCCGTAGACGGAGTCGTTGGCCTGGGCGACGAGTTCGTCCTCGTCCTCGTAGGGGAGCGCTACGAGCACCGGGCCGAAGATCTCTTCCTGGCAGGCGCGGGCCGAGTTCGGCAGGGAGTCGATCACGGTCGGCAGGTAGTAGGCACCCTTCGCGTAGCGCTCGCCCTCGGGCGCGGAGCCGCCGCACAGGACCCTGCCGCCCTCCTTCCGGGCGAGGTCGACCGCCGCCGCGACGGCGTCGCGGTGCGCGTGGTGCACGAGCGGCGCGACCTGCGTGCCGGGGGACGTGCCCGGCCCGACACGCAGCTTGCGCACCCGTTCGACGAGTTCGCCGACGAAGGCGTCGTAGCGCGAGGCGTGGACGAACAGCCGTGAACCGGCGATGCAGGACTGGCCGCTGGAGGAGAAGATCCCGTACATCACGCCCGCGAGGGCCTGTTCGGTGTCGGCGTCCTCGCGCACGATCGTCGGGGACTTCCCGCCCAGTTCGAGCGAGGCGGGGACGAGTTTGTCGGCGGCCGCACGGGCGATGGCGCGGCCGGTGGTGGTGCCGCCCGTGAAGCCGATCCGGCCGACCAGCGGGTGCCGGACGATCGCGTCGCCCACGATGCGGCCCTTGCCCGGAAGCACCGCGAGCAGCGCGGTGGGCAACCGCTCCTCGGTGAGGACCCGGTGGACCAGGCGCCCGAAGGCGAGGGAGACCAGCGGGGTCCACTCGGCGGGCTTGAGCAGGACCGCGTTGCCGCCGGCCAGGGCGGGGGCGGCCTTCTGGGCGTCGGAGGCGATCGGCGAGTTCCAGGGGTTGACGGCGCCGACGACACCGATCGGTTCGTACGTGCTCATCGTGACGTAGGGGCCGCGCGGGGGTGTGAGCGCGTCCTCGGCCGTCTCCAGGGCGGCGGCCGTGTAGCGGAAGGTGCCCGCGGCGCTCAGCGCGAGGGCGCGGGTCTCGCCGAGGGTCTTGCCGGTGTCGGCGGTCTGGAGGGCGGACAGCGCGTCGGCGTGCTCCTCGATCAGGTCGCCGATCCGGTACAGGACGCGGGCCCGCCGGTGGGGCGGAAGGTCCCGCCACTCGGGTGCGGCGGCGGCCTCGGCGGCGGTGTGCGCGGCCTCGTCCACGTCGGCCGGGGAGGCGGCGTGGACGGTGGTGATGAGGCTGCCGTCGGCCGGGTCCACGGTGTGGATCGGCAGACCGCCACCGCGCCGCCAGCGCCCCGCGATGAGGATCTCGTCGGCTGGGATGCGCGGCATGGGGGCCTCCGGAAAGGGACGGTGCGGGAACTCGCGGACAGGGCGGGGGCGTTGCCCGAGCCGCCGTGTCTAAGCACTAGAAATCTAAGGGCTTAATTAATTGGCCCGCAAGGGACCGCGGCCGATGAATTTTTCGCGACGTCAGGAGTAAGGCTTGCCTAACCTCGGCGGGCTACCGGTAGAACTTAAGCCCTGAGACATTCAGCGCCTACATAACCGGGACCGGCGGCACCGCCCGCCCGGCCCGCTCCCGTCTCGTCCTCGCCGCACCTCTCCAGCACTCATCGCCGCCCGGCACGCGGTTGCTCCGCCGTGCCGTGTGTCCCGGACCGGAGAACACACCCATGACGCTCGACGCAGCCCGCGCCACCCCGGGCCGACAGGACGACTCGGCCGCGCTGGCGGCCTCCATCGGCGCCCGCTTCGAACGCCTGCCGCTGTGCCGCTGGCAGGTGATGGTCCGGCTCGTCGTCGGCGCCGTCACCTTCTTCGAGGCGTTCGACCAGCTCCTGATCGCGTACGCCCTGCCCGACCTGCGCGACGAGTGGCACCTCGGCACGACGCAGGTCACCGCCCTGATGACGGTCGGCTCGATCGGCATGCTGATCGGCGCGCTGGCCTCGGGCAGGCTCGCGGACCGGATCGGCCGGGTGAAGGTCATCGCCGGCTGCATCGCGCTGTCCGGCATCTGCAACCTGGCCCTGACCCTGTGCACCTCCCCCGAACCGTTCATGGCGATCCGCTTCGTCCAGGGCATGGCCATCGGCGGCGAGGTGCCCATCGCGGCCACCTTCATCGCGGAGATCACCCGCGCCCACCAGCGCGGCCGCTTCGTCCTCCTCTACGAACTGGTCTTCCCGGCCGGCCTCACCGCGGGCGCCCTCCTGGCCGCCTGGCTGGTGCCGGTACTCGGCTGGCGCTGGGTGTTCGCCCTGGCGGCCGTCCCCGGCCTGCTGTGCTTCGCCCTCGCTCGCTGGGTACCGGAGTCACCGCGGTGGCTCGCCGACCACGGCAGGCACGACGAGGCCCTGGCGACGATGGCGTCGATCGAGGAGAAGGTCGAGAGGATCACCGGCGCCCCGCTCCCCGACCCCGCCCCGGCGCGCCCCGTCCCGCCCGCGCCGCACAAGAGCGGCCTGCGCGAGTTGCTGACCGGCAGGTACGGCAAACGCACCCTCGTCATCGGCCTGCTGTGGTTCACCGGCTACTTCGCCAACTACGGCATCACGTCCTGGCTGCCCACCATCTACGAGGGCCACTTCGACCTCAGCCTGTCCACGGCCCTCCTCTACTCGACCGTGACGAGCTGCGCGGGCCTGGCCGGCTGCCTGGTCGTCGCCCTCACCGTCGACCGGGTCGGCCGCCGCAACACCGTGATCTGGTGCATGGCGGCCGCGGCACTCTGCCTGCTGCTCCTGGGCCTGCTGGCCGGCGACTCCGCCGAGGGCGTCCTGGCCTGGACGTCCCTGGCCTCGGTCTTCCTCTTCGGCTCCAACATCTGCCTCTACCTCTACACACCGGAACTCTTCCCCACCCGGATCCGGGCGCTCGGCTCCAGCGTGGGCGGCGCGATGAACCGCCTGGGCGTCATCCTCGGCCCGATCGTCGTCGGCGCCATCTACGCGGGAGGCGCCATCGGCACGGTGTTCGTGACCCTGGCCGCCGTCGCCCTCGTCGGCTCGCTGTCGGCTGCGGTCGGGGCGGAGGAGACGAGCGGGCGGACACTGGAGGACGTCGCGCCGTAGCGTGCCGCCACCGAGGCCCGCGGGGGTGGGTGCCTCACGCAACGACGTGAACACTTGCGGCGAATTTGTCCTTGGGCTCACATGAGAGGCGGGTGAATAGTTTCGGCGGAAGTGTTCACGATTGCGGGGCGGTGGGTGTGGGCGATGCGGGCCGCGAGCCGGTGGATCAGCCGGCGGGCCGGTTCCGGAGCGACGACCTCGATGTGGTCGCTGAACTGGAGCAGTTGCCGCACTCCGTCCAGTCCGCCGTACGCCACGGTGATCTCGACCCGCCCGTCCCCGTCCAGCCGGTCACCCACCGTCCGGAGCCGGGCGCCCAGGATGCGGCGGGCCAGGTCGATGCTCCCGGCATCGACGCGCGCCGTGACGATGACGTCCTGCCTGCTCTCCAACGCCTCGCCCAACTCCCGTGCCGTACCGACGAGATCGGCGCCGGGCCGGAGCCGGCGGTCGGCGTCCAGCACCGTCCAGTCCCGCAGGCGGGTGAGGGCGAACATGCGCGGACGCCCGTCCCGGTCGCCCACGAGGTACCACCGCCCGGCCCGCTCCACCAGCCCGTAGGGATCGACCACGAAGTCCTCGGCGGCAGCCGCGCCACTGGGCCGGTAGCCGATGCGCAGCCGCCTCCCCTTCCGCAGGTCCCGCACCAGCGCCGCGACGTCGGGCAGCGGCGTGGCCTCCCCGAACCAGGGCCGGTTGTCGATCGCGATCACGTCCGCCAGCGACAGCGGCAGGTCATCCCGGGCGGGCGGTGGCGACCGGCGCGGCGTGAGCTTGCGCAGCGCCGAGCGGGCGGCCGCCTCGCCGCCGACCCGGCGGGCCCGGTCGGGATCGAGCCCGACGGCCCGCAGCAGGTCCGCCTCGCCGGTCGTCAGCTTCGACAGATCGGCCTGGTCCCCGGGCAGCAGACTGATGCCGCCGTACTTGCCCCGCTCGGTGAAGACGGGGATGCCCGCGTCGACCAGCGCCCGCACATCCCGGAGCACCGTCCGCTTCGAAACCCCCAGCTCCCCGGCCAACGCCTCGGCGGTGGTCCGCGGACGCGCCTGCAACGCCGCCAGCAGCTCGATCAAACGCTGCGGTCGCCCCATGAGCCGCACTCTTCCTCGAACAGGACAGGTCCTGTCATGTTCCCACGCGAGGCTGACACCGACGGCCGGAACCGTCCGGCCCGGAAGGAGCCAGCCACCCATGTCCGCACCGTCCGCACCCAACCTCTTCCTCGTCTACGTCACCGACGCCGAGCGCGCGACCGCCTTCTACACCGATCTGTTCGACATGAAGCCGATCATGGTCACTCCGCGCTACATCCCGTTCGAGGTCGCGCCCGGAGTGGTGTTCGCCCTCTGGAGCGGCCAGAAGGAGCGGCTCGGCCCGCAGACGCCGCGCACCTCGGAGATCGGCCTGATGCTGCCGGGTCCCGCCTCCGCCATCGACGACCTCCACACCGCGTGGACCGCCAAGGGCGCCACCGTGGTCGAACCGCCGCACGACGAGGTCTTCGGCCGCACCTTCGTCGTCGCGGACCCCGACGGCAACCTGATCAGGGTGGCTCCGGTCGACTAGGGACCGTCCGGCGGACGGGCCCCCGCCGGACCCCCGCCGGGGAATAACCGGAGACTGCCTCCTGTTACGTCGCGCAGCGAACGACAGCGCACCACAGCGACCGTGACACCAGAACCACAGGAGGCATCCCATCATGGCCCCAGACGCCGCAGGCGCCGCAGAGGAGATCCGGGGCACCGCCCACGGCACCGCACCCGTCCCCCTCTCCGTGTTGGACCTGGTGACCGTCGGCGCCGGCCGGACCGCCACCGACGCCCTGCGCACCAGCGTGGACATCGCGCGCCTCGCGGAGCGGCGCGGCTTCCACCGGTACTGGGTCGCCGAGCACCACTCGATGCCCGGCGTCGCCTCCTCCTCCCCCGCGGTGATCCTGGCCCACCTGGCGGCCCACACCGACCGCATCCGGCTCGGCTCGGGCGGTGTCATGCTCCCGAACCACGCGCCGCTGGTGATCGCGGAGCAGTTCGGCACCCTGGAGGCCATGGCCCCCGGCCGCGTCGACCTCGGCCTCGGCCGCGCCCCCGGCACCGACGGCGCCACTGCCGCCGCCCTGCGCCGCACCGACCGCCTCAACGAGGGCGCCGACGACTTCCCGCAGCAGCTCGCCGAGCTGATCCGGTTCCTGGACGACGACTTCCCCGACGGGCATCCGTACCGGCGCATCCACGCCGTGCCCGGCCCCGTGCAGGCCACGTCGCCCGGTGGCGTGCAGTCGGCCCACCGGCCGCCGGTGTGGCTGCTCGGCTCCTCCGGCTTCAGCGCCCGGCTGGCCGGCACCCTGGGGCTGCCCTTCGCCTTCGCGCACCACTTCTCCGCTCAGAACACGATCCCCGCGCTGGACCTGTACCGGGAGTCCTTCCGCCCCTCCGCCGTCCTCGACGCGCCCTACGCCCTGATCGGCGTCTCCGCGCTCGCCACCGACGACGAGAAGGAGGCCCGCCGGCAGGTGCTGGCCGCCGCGCTGAACATGGTCCGGCTGCGCACCGGGCGCCCCGGCCTCGTGCCGACGCCCGAGGAGGCGGAGGCGTACGACTTCAGCCCGATGGAGCAGGAGTTCGTCCAGTCCTGGAACTCCAACGTGATCCACGGGACCGCGGAGGAGGTACGGGCCGGCCTCGACGATCTCCGCAAGCGCACCGGCGCCGACGAGCTGATGCTCACCGCCAACGCCCACGGCGGCGACGTGCGCCTGCGCTCCTACGAGCTGATCGCCGACGCCTACGGCTTGCCGGCGCCCGCCTGAATCCCGGCCGCGCCGGGCCCGGCGGCGGAGCCCAGCAGGGCCGAGATGCGGTCCGGCGCCACCGGCCGGGAGTACAGCCAGCCCTGACCTGTGTCGCAGCCGATGCGGCGCAGGCGGGTCGCCTGGTCGGAGGTCTCCACGCACTCGGCGGTGACGGTGAGGCCGAGGCGGTGGGCGAGCTGGACCATCGCCTCGACGATGACCTCGTCGGCCGGGCTCGCCGCGGACGCGCCGGCCCCGGGGGCCGCCCCGGCGTCCGAAGCCCCGGCATCCGCGGGCCCAGTGTCCGAGGGCCCGGAATCCGAGGCCCCGGCATCCGAAGGCCCGGCGTCCGAGGCCCCCGCGTCCGAGGCCCCGCCGTCCCGGCCCGCGTCGTACTGGAAGCCCCGTACGAAGGCGCCGTCCAGCTTGAGCACCGAGACCGGCAGCCGGCTGAGGTAGGCCAGGTTCGAGTAGCCGGTCCCGAAGTCGTCGATGGCGATGTGGACGCCCATGTCGCTGAGCGCCTTGAGGGCCTGGAGCGGACGGCCCGCGGAGCCCATGACCGCCGACTCCGTCAGCTCCAGCTGGAGCAGCTCCGGGGCCAGGCCCGTCTCCTCCAGCGTCGCCGCCACGTCCGCCACCAGGTCGGAGTCCCAGACCTGGCGGACCGCCACGTTGACGCTGACGAAGATCGGCGGGTCGTCCGGGTGGGCCAGCTGCCAGCGCCGCGCCTGCCGGCAGGCCGTGCGCAGGATCCAGCGGCCCAGGGGAACGATCGAACCGTCCTCCTCCGCCAGTGCGATGAACCGATTCGGCGCAAGTACGCCGAACTGAGGATGATTCCAGCGGATGAGCGCCTCGACGCCCCGCACCCGGCCGTCCTCCATGCCCACCAGCGGCTGGTACTCCAGGGCGAACTCGCCCCGGTCGATGGCGGGACGGAGGGTGGCGGCCAGCGCCTGGCGGGTCATGCGGTTGGCGTTGCGTTCGGGGTCGAACAGGGTCCAGCGGGCCCTGCCGTCGGCCTTGGCCCAGTACAGGGTCGTGTCGGCCGCCTGCATCAGGGCGGTCGGCGTGGTACCGGCGGTGTGGCGCTCGACGACGCCGACGGAGGCGGTGACCGAGAGGCGGCGGTCGGAGACCTCGAAGGGCGCCTGGAGGGCCGCCAGCACGGATTCGGCCAGGTCGGCGAGCTGGTCGGTACCCGTGGAGTCCTCGACGAGGAGGGCGAACTCGTCGCCGCCGAGCCGGGCCACCAGCGGGGTGCCGGACCGGGAGTCCGCGGCCTCCTCGGCGCAGCGCGTGAGGCGTTCGGCCACAGCGGCCAGCAGTCGGTCGCCGACCCGGTGGCCGAGGGTGTCGTTGACGGCCTTGAAGCCGTCCAGGTCCAGGTAGCAGAGGCCGATCCGGCCGGTGCCGCCGTGCTCGTACGACTCCGCCTCCAGCGCCGCCGTCAGCCGCTCGAAGAACAGGGCGCGGTTGGGCAGCCGGGTCACCGGGTCGTGCATCTGGAGGTGGCGCAGCCGGGCCTGGAGCTCGCGCCGGGCGCTGATGTCGGCGACCGACAGCAGCAGCCCCGGAGCGCCCTCGGCCTCGGCGAGCGGCTCGACCGTCACCTGCGCCCACAGGGAGCGCCCGTCGGCTCCCTTCAGGCGCCGGGTGCAGCGCAGCCGGGACCGGCGGCCGTCCAGCACCTCGCGGTACGCCTGCCAGGTGCCGGCGTCGGATGCGAGGTCGACGAGGTCGGCGGCGGGGCGGCCGGCCAGCGCTTGCGGGCCGGTGCCCAGCAGGGTGCCCAGCGTGTCGTTGGCGCTGACGACCAGGCCCTCGGTGTCGACGACGGCCATGGCGAGGGGCGCGGCCGTGAACGCCGAACGGTAGGCCGGGGACCCCGCGCACGGCGCACGTGGAGCCAGCTCGGCGTCACTGTCCGTGACGGCGGACCGGTCGAAGTCTGCCGCGGGCGCCGGCCCTTCGGAGGTTCCGTTCACCGCTCGCTCCCGCAGTGCCTCGATCTCTGTTCGTGCTCTGTTCGTGCAGGAAAGTGTGCCGATCATAGAGGCTGACACGAAGCCCTTCCAGCCGCCGCCCCACGCTCCCGACCGGCTGACGCCCGCGCCAGATCGTTTCTGCTCGCACCTGGACGACTTCTTCATGCCCCCGACCAGTTGTGACGTTGCGTAAGTGACTTCCGAGTGCCCCACCGGCGACGTCCGCCGAAATTCGGGACGGCTCACCCATCCGGCGCACGTGAACAGGGCGTAGTACGACAATCACCCACAAGCTGGGTGCGGTGTCCCGTCAACCGCACCCGGAGGTCCATGTGCCGCGCCAGCTCCCCTTGAGGCGACTTCCCCGGGAGGCCCTCGAGGGGCTCGACGCGGACCGCAGGGTGACGGGAGCCGCCCGGCCCAGGTTGCGCAGTACGGCGGCGGTGTGCACCACGATGTCGGCGCTCGCCGCGACCTCCCTGATCACCGCACCCTCGGTCGCCGAGCCCTTCTCCCCGCAGCCCTGCGCCCTCCAGCGCACCGAGGTGCACCACTCCGAGGGACTGAGCACCTGGAACGCCGCGTACCCGAAGCCCGAACGGGCCCTGGACGCGGTGATGGTCTTCCTGTCCTTCCCCGACTCCCAGCCGCTGACCGCACCGGCCGAGCTCGCCGCCGACCACTTCCCCGCCACCACCCGCTTCTTCCAGCGCGCCTCCTACGGCAGGTTCACGCTGCGTCCGCACCCGCTGCCCGGCTGGATCTCCATGCCGCGGCCGTCGACGGCGTACGACATACAGCGCGACTGGAGCCCCGAGCACCGGGCCGCCTACCTGCGCGACGCCCTCGACGCCGCCGACCGGCACGTCGACTTCTCCCGCTACGACATCGTGTACTTCGTCGCCGACCCGGACGCGCCCGGCGTGGACTCCGACGCCACGAAGGTCGTCAACCTGAACACTCCGCTGCGGGCCGACGACACGGACATCCGGCGGGTCGTCACCGTCTTCGAGAACCATCCGCCGGACCGGCTGGTCCTGGCCCACGAGACGGGGCACGTCTTCGACCTGCCCGACCTCTACCACCGGCCCGAGGACGACGAGGGCGACTGGGACACCCACGTCGGCGACTGGGACCTGATGGGCAGCCAGTTCGGACTGGCCCCGGACCTCTTCGGCTGGCACAAGTGGAAGCTCGGCTGGCTGGAGCCCCGGCAGGTGGCGTGCGTGCGGGGCGGCGAGCCGGTCCGTCTGACGCTGGAGCCGCTGGGGGCGGGGCCGGGAGTGGTGGTGACCGGCGCCGCGGGAGCGCCCGCCTTCGGCCTCGGGCGCGGCACCAAGCTGGCGGTGGTGCGCACCGGGACGGACACCGTGCTGGCCTTCGAGGCGCGCGGGCCGGTCGGCAACGACGCCGCCGCCTGCCGGGCGGGGGTGCTGGTGTACCGGGTGCACGGCGGGGCCCGGTCCGGGGACGGGCCGATCGAGGTCGTCGACGCCCACCCGGACACCGAGGCGTGCTGGGAGGAGTCGGTCTACCCTCCCCTCGCCGACGCCCCGGTCGCCCTCGGCGAGAGCTTCACGGTGCCGGGCGAGGGCGTACGGGTCGAGGTGGCGGGACGGACGGCGTCGGGGGCGTGGACGGTGCAGGTCACGCCCGGGTGAGCCGCCCCGTCCGGCTGTCCCTGAGCATGCGAAAAGGCCCCTCACCTGAGTGAGGGGCCTTTTCGTCGTCTGTGCGCCGCCAGGGACTCGAACCCCGGACCCGCTGATTAAGAGTCAGCTGCTCTAACCAACTGAGCTAGCGGCGCCTGCTGACGTCGTAGACCTTAGCATCCTGGTCGGCGGGAGGAAAAATCGAAATCCGCACCGCGGACCGCGCGGCCCTCACCGCCGCCCACAGCAAGATCTCCGGACCCGGCAGCCAGGGCAGGCGCGTGTCCGGCGCCACCAGCCAGCGGGAGCCGGAGCGGGCGGGCTCGCCCGCGGGAGCCGGCACCGTCACCGCGTCGCCGGCGCCGTGGCACAGCAGCGGCGGCACCGCGCCCGTACGGCCGCCCTCCCGGCCCCGCGCACCCCACTCCTCCCACTCCAGCAGCGACGGCAGCCGCTGGGCCGTGCCGGGCGCGGCGAACAGGAGCATCCGCCCCCGGAACTCGGCGACGGGGCCCGAGCCGGGCCCTTCGTCCCACAGGCGGTCCAGCATCCGGCGGCCGAAGATCGCGGGGGCGCTCACCACGTCGAAGGCGGAGCCGCAGGGCAGGACGACCGGAGCCTCGGGCCGTTCCTCCCAGAGCGCGAGCGTGCTGCGCGGGTACGCGCCCGCCGAGGCCAGCCAGGCGGCGCCGTCGGAGGTGACGTCCGATGCGTGGGGTGCGGCGTTGAGGGTGACGTTGCGCGTGCTGCTGCTCATGACGCATACATCTACCCCGCGTGAGGATCCGGCTCCTGTGGGTTGCGGGAAACCGGGACAGAAGGAGGTGGCGAGGAGTATCTTGCCCACCCGCGCGGCATATGCGCTTGGGCTAGTCGGAGTGATCGTCGCCGCGCATCAGGTCCCGCCCGAACTCCACCATCTTCTTGGCGTAGTCCTCGGTCCACTCGGCCCGCGCGGCGATGTCCGCGGTCGTCAGCCGGTCGAAGCGGCGCGGGTCGGCCAGCTGGGCCGCCGCGATCGCCTGGAACTCCATCGCCCGGTCCGCGGCCACCCGGAACGCCTGCGTCAGCTCGGTGGCCCGGTCGAGCAGTGCCCGGGGGTCGTCGATCGACTCGAGGTCGAAGAAGTGCTCCGGGTCGGCGGACGCCTCCGCCGGCTCGAAGAGCAGGGGCGCGGGGCGTAGCCGCGGTTCGTTCCGACGCGGCGTGGGCTCCGCCATGTCTTCTCCTCCTCGTACGGTGCGACGGCCCTCCCCGCTCGGGCGGGGGCACCCCGGTGGAGTGGGCCACCGTCCATTGTCCCGCGCCCGCGCAAGTGGGCGTCCGGCCCGACGGACGCCGGGCCGGACGCGGAAGGAGGAACGCCGCCGCTAACCGGCGTAGGTCTCGAACTCGGCGACCTTCGGGGTACCCGACGCGCCGGTGATCTGGAAGGTGATCTTCTCCAGGGAGACCGCCGGGAAGGTGATGACGCCCGCTCCGCTGCCGGAGGCCAGCACGGCGCCGGTGCCGTGGTCGACGACCCGGTAGGAGCCGATGGTGCCCTCGGAGCCGGCCGCCTCCCGGATGTTGATCTTGGAGACGGTGGTGGCGGAGCCCCACTTGACCGAGACGGAGCCGGTGGAGCCGGCCGGCGACCAGTAGCTGCTCATGTCACCGTCCCGGACGTTGCCGTAGCTGGTGCCGTCGGCCTTGCTGGTGCCGTCGGAGCCGGCCCCGATGCTGAGGTTGGTCCCGCCGGGAGGGTCGGTCGGGTCCGGCGGGTCGGTCGGGTCCGGCGTCGGGTCGGTGGGGCTCGGCGTCGGGTCGCTCGGGCCCGGCGTCGGCGTCTGCGGCGAGCAGTTGCCGTCGGAGACCCGCAGACCCTTGCCCGCGCCCGCCGTGCTGCTCACCACGTCGGGCACGCAGGAGGCGTCGTCGAGGGTGTAGGGGTACGGGATGGAGACCGTGGTGTTGGACTGCGGGTCAGGGCCCGCCGGGTTGTTGTCCTCGCCCGGCTCGGACCAGGTCACGTTGTCGTAGATGTTGCCGCTGACCTGCCAGGAGCCGGCCTGGTCGGTGTAGAAGGTGCCGAGGACGTCCTTGGAGTCCTCGAAGTAGTTGTTGTCCACCTTGGCCTTGGCGCCGGCCCGGGAGTTGATGCCGGACTCGTTCAGGCTCTTGTAGTGGTTGTTGTACATGTGGGCGATCCCGCCGCGCAGGAGGGGGGCGCGGGAGTCGATGTTCTCGTACAGGTTGTGGTGGAAGGTGACGTAGCCGTTGGAGCGGTCGCTCTCGCTGGAGCCGATCAGGCCGCCGCGGCCGGAGTTGCGCAGGGTGCTGTAGGACAGGGTCACGTACTTGGTGTCGTCCTTCATGTCGAAGAGGCCGTCGTAGCCCTCCGACTCGCCGCCCGACGCCTCCAGGGTGGCGTGGTCGACCCAGACGTTGCGGACGCCGCTCTCCATGCCGATGGCGTCGCCGCCGTTGGAGGTGGGCGAGCCGGACTTCTTGACGTTACGGACCGTCACGTTCTGGATGATGATGTTGCTGGACTCCCGGATGTGGATGCCCAGCTGGTCGAAGACGGCGCCGTTTCCGACACCGACGATCGTGACGTTGCTGATCTGTTTGAGCTCGATCTTGTCGGCCGCGGTGCTGCAGCTGTCCCCGGACACCTTGGTGGTGTTGCCGTGGTTGATGGTGCCCTCGACCTCGATGGTGATCGGGGTGCTGCTGCTGGCCCGGCCGCACAGGGCCTGGTGGATCTGGGTCCCGGTGGTGGCCCGGACCGTCTGGCCGCCGGCGCCACCGGTCGTGCCGCCGTTCTGGGTCGCGTACCCGGTGGCGCCACTGGCCGCTGCCGCCGCCTCGGGCATCGACAGCACCACACCGGTCGCCGCCGCGACGGCCATCGTGGCCAGCGCGGCGTGGAGTCGCAGCGCGACTGGTCGTCTCATCCTCGGTCTCCCCATTCGTCTTCACATGCCGGAACGAACTAGTTGTCCTGATCATGTCAATCCGACCAGGCGGGAAAGCGCTTTCTCGCCGCGAGAATAGGGGCCACCCCCGGACCTGACAAGGGTTCAGGTAAGTTCACGATGAAGAACACGGCTCTTCCACATGAACATCTGGCCGACGCACCCACCCGCGCTCCCTGCCGATGTGCACCCCGGCCGGAGCTGCGGTACGATCATCTTGCTGCTCAGGGAGGCCAACTCCCCGCGAACGGCAATGCGTTGGTGGTCCAAGGAAAGACGCCCCACTTCCCGTGGGGAAATGCAGGTGCAAGGCCTGCCCAGCGCTCGACGAGAACCCCGGCCCCGCTCAGCGGGACCGGGGTTCTTCCGTGTCGGCCGGGGCCTCCCCGGCCCTGCCTCAGGCCTGCACCACCGGCTCCCGCGTGAACAGCGCGCCCAGTTCCGGGGCGTTGACCCGGCGGTCCGCCAGACGCAGGCCCTCCCAGACGGTGACCTGGTTGGCGGTCAGGACCGGTTTGCCCAGCTCCTTCTCCAGGGCCGGGATGTGGGCCACCGTGTGCAGGGCCGTGTCCGGCAGGAGGACCGCCTCGGCGTCCGGACGGTCGGCGGAGCGGGCCAGGGCCAGCACCTCCGGCTCGGTCCAGGTGCCGACCTCCGCGGCCGTGATGATCCCGGAGCTGACGACGTCGGTCACCTCGATGCCGGCGGCGCCGAGGAAGCCCGCGAAGAGCCGCGCCACGTCGTCCGGGTAGGTCGCGCCGACCGCGACCCGCCGCGCCCCGATCTCCTTCGCCGCGTGCACGAAGGCGAAGGAGGTCGAGGAGGCCGGGAGCCCCGCCGACCGGGCCAGCGCGCGCACCTGCTCCTGGGCGCCCTCCCAGCCGTGCACGAAGCTGCCGCTGGTGCAGGCCCACACCACCGCGTCCGCGCCGGCCAGCCGCAGCTCCTCCACACCGGCCGCCAGCCGCCGCGGTGAGCCCATCTCCAGCAGCGCGTCCACCCGGTGCGCGTCCTCGCCGATGTCCGTGTGCACCAGGTCCACCCGGATGTCGCTGCCCAGGAGCTGCTCGATGCGTGGATAGTCGTCCTCGCCGGAGTGGCCCGGGTACAGGAATCCCAGTGCTGTCATGTCCACCCTTCCTGCTGCTGTTCCGCGTCGGGCGCCTCCGGGACGCCCGGCATGTCCGCCACCGGCGGACCGACCGGACCCGCCACCGCGGGGTCGGCCGGCCCCGGCACCAGGGGGCCGGTGCGCGCCGACGGGTCGGTCAGCGCCTGGTACGGCCCCACGGCACGGGTACCCAGTCGGCGCAGCGCCGCCCACATCGTCACTTGGTTGGCCGAGATCACCGGGATCCGCAGCTCGGCCTCCAGCTGCGGGATGACGTCGTAGGTGGGGAGATTGGTGCAGGAGATGAAGAGGGCGTCGGCCGCGCCCTCGGCCGGTACCGCCCGGCGCGCCATGTCGGCCACGTCCCGGTACGGGACCTTCCAGATGTGCCGGGTCAGCCCCATGAAGGCGCAGCCGGTGACCGCGACGCCGGCCTCGGCGATGTACGCCTCCAGCGCCCGCGTCACCGACACGGTGTACGGCGTCACCAGCGCGACCCGGCGTACGCCCAGCTCGGCCAGCGCGTCCAGGAGCGCGCCGGAGGTGGTCACGGACGGGACCGCGCCCGCCCAGGTCATCGCCTCGCACGTCGCGCGTTCGCCGGCGACGCCGCCGACGAAGCTGCCCGAGGTGCAGGCGTAGGCGACGACCTCGGGCGCGATGGCGTTGAGGGTGCGCACAGCCTCGCCGAGGGTCTCGTGTTCGCTGACCATGCGCGCGAGGTCCAGACTGACCTCGACGGGCACGAAAGGGGTCCGCGTCATGTGCAGCGAGACCTCGTCGGGCACCCATCGCCACAGCTCGCGATCGAGTGCGAAGTCGAACGGGGCGACCACGCCGACCCCGCGTTGCGGAGCTGGTCCGCCCAGAAAGGAGATGTCCATGGCACGCACCGACCTCACACTGTGAGAGGGGAGGACAACGCACCGTACGCACGGCCGTGTTGACGAAGGTAGGTTCTGGTGCGAGCGTGGTCAATCCGCCCGCGTCACCACCAGGTCAACAGCCGGTTGAGTCCACCGTCAACCCGTTCCGAGCACCCCCGCGCGCCCCCGGAGACGAACCCGCCGATGACCACCTCCACGCCCCCGTCCACGCCGACCCTGCTCGTACTGGACGCCGAGCCCCTGCCCCGACTGGGCCGGCTGACCGGCCGGGCGCGGATCGAGCACGCCGACGAGTCGACCCTCGCCGAGCGGCTGCCGCACGCCGACGTGCTGCTCGTGTGGGACTTCACCTCGCACGCCGTACGCGAGGCGTGGCCGGGTGACGGCCCGCGCCCGCGGTGGGTGCACACCGCGAGCGCCGGCGTGGACCATCTGATGTGCCCGGAGCTGGCCGGGTCGGACACGGTGGTGACCAACGCGCGCGGTGTCTTCGACCAGCCGATCGCCGAGTACGTCGCCGCGCTCGTCCTGGCGATGGCCAAGGATCTGCCCACCACGCTGCGGTTGCAGGGCGAGCGGACCTGGCGGCACCGCGAGTCCCTGCGGGTGGCCGGAACGCGTGCCTGCGTGGTCGGTTCCGGACCGATCGGGAGGGCCATCGCCCGGACGCTGAAGGCGCTCGGCATCACGACCGCGCTGGTCGGCCGCACCGCCCGCCCCGGTGTCCACGGGCCCGGCGAGTTGGACCGGCTGCTGGCGCGCGCCGACTGGGTGGTCGCGGCGGCGCCGCTGACCGACGACACGCGCGGCATGTTCGACGCCCGGCGGTTCGGGACGATGCAGCCCTCCGCGCGCTTCGTGAACGTGGGGCGCGGTCAGCTGGTCGTCGAGGACGACCTCGCCGAGGCCCTGACCAGGCGCTGGATCGGGGGCGCCGCGCTGGACGTCCTGGTCCACGAGCCCCTCGCGCCCGACAGCCCGCTGTGGGACGTCCCGGACCTGATCGTCTCCCCGCACATGAGCGGGGACACCGTCGGCTGGCGCGACGAACTGGGCGCGCAGTTCGTGGAGTTGTTCGAGAGCTGGGCGGCGGGCGAGCCGCTGGCGAACGTGGTCGACAAGAAGCGTGGATACGTGCCCGGACACTGACGTCCCTGGAAACGGGAGGGTGCATGACCGACCTCACGGAGCTGACCGCGGTGCAGCTCGTCGTCGGCTACCGCAAGGGCGATTTCAGCCCCGTCGAGGTGACCCGGGCGGCCCTGGAGCGGGCCGAGCGGATCCAGCCGGAGCTGAACGCGTTCGTCCGGCTGACCGGCGAAGAGGCGCTCGAACAGGCCCGGGGTGCCGAGGAGCGGTGGCGGCGCGGGGAGCCGGGCGGACGGCTGGACGGGGTGCCGGTCACCGTGAAGGACATCCTGCTGATGCGGGGTCACCCGACCCTGCGCGGCTCCCGTGCGGTGTCGCCGGACGGTCCGTGGGACGAGGACGCGCCGTCCGTCGCCCGGCTGCGCGAGCACGGCGCGGTGTTCGTCGGCAAGACGACGACGCCCGAGTTCGGCTGGAAGGGCGTCACGGACTCGCCGCTGTCCGGTGTCACCCGCAACCCGCACGACCCCTCCCGCACGGCGGGCGGCTCCAGTGGGGGCGCGGCGGCGGCCGTCGCGCGCGGGGCGGGCGCGCTGGCGCTCGGTACGGACGGCGGGGGCAGCGTGCGCATCCCCGCCTCCTTCTGCGGGATCTTCGGCCTGAAACCGACGTACGGCCGGGTGTCGCTGTACCCGGCGAGCGCGTTCGGCACCCTCGCGCACGTCGGCCCGATGACCCGGGACGCGGCGGACGCGGCGTTGATGCTGGACGTGATCGGCACGCCCGACGCCCGGGACTGGTCGGCGCTGGGCCCGGCGCCCGGGTCGTACACGGACGCCCTCGCCGAAGGGGTGCGGGGGCTGCGGGTGGCGTACTCGCCCTCGCTCGGCGGGCAGGTGGCGGTGCGCCCGGCGGTGGCGTCGGCGGTGCGGCGCGGCGTGGAGCGGCTGGCGGAGCTGGGCGCGTACGTGACGGAGGCGGACCCGGACTTCACGGACCCGGTGGAGGCCTTCCACACGCTGTGGTTCAGCGGGGCGGCCCGCGTGGTGCAGCACCTCAGGGCGGGGCAGCGGGAACTGCTCGACCCGGGGCTGCGGGACATCGTCGGCGCGGGGGCGCGGTACTCGGCGATGGAGTACCTGGCCGCGGTGGACGTCCGGATGGAGCTGGGCCGGCGGATGGGCCGATTCCACGAGGCGTACGACCTGCTGGTGACGCCGACGTTGCCGATCACGGCGTTCGAGGCCGGCGCCGAGGTGCCGAAGGGTTCGGGGCTGCGGCGGTGGACGGGGTGGACGCCGTTCACCTATCCGTTCAACCTGACCCAGCAGCCGGCGGCGACCGTCCCGGTCGGCACCGACGGGGACGGGCTGCCGATCGGCCTGCAACTCGTGGCGGCCCGCCACCGGGACGACCTGGTCCTGCGGGCCGCGCACGCGCTGTACGGAGCGGGCGTGCCCGCCTCGCCTAGGCCCGCCGGAAGCTGAGGGTCTCCCCCGCGGCTCCGGTGCGCCACAGGTCGTTGCAGGCCTCGGCCATCTCGTCGAGGCCCTCGACGACGCTGCCCCAGACGGTGCCGGGCACCCAGCCGACGTCGCCGTTGAGGAGCAGGTTGTTGCGCTCGTAGAACAGGGCGAGGTCGACGAGGGTGGTGCCCGCGCGGACCTCGCGGTCGTAGCCGTACGCCTTGGTGCCCAACTCGGCGCCCGCGAAGGCGAAATAGCACAGGTCGCCCGGGATGGGCGTCACGGTCGGGTTCTCCAGGGGTGGTTCGGATGCCGCGAAGGGCGGGAAAAGGGCGTAGATCTCGTTGCGTGCGTATTTGGCGTGATACACGTCGCCGCCGAGAGGGAGCGCGTCCCAGACCGCCGCGCAGGTGATCGGGGCCCGGTCGTCCAGCAGTTGGGCCCTGCACGTGATTCCGCGTTTGACCAGCGAGACTTCGATGTAGCGATCGGCCATGCCTCCATGGCAGTGCCCCCGGGGCCCCCGGTCAAGGGCGCCGGGCCGAGGTATCGGACTGAAAAAGATCGGCATAACCCGACCGGCTTCGGGTAGCTGCGCGCCCATGGCTCCACCACACAGAACCCCTCCATGGGGCATATCCGACCAAAGGACCAGGACAGCCGGGCCCACTCGCCGGTCGCTGCTCGCGGGGGTCGCGGCGCTCGGCGCACTGGGGGCGGCCGGCTGCTCCCGGGTGGCCGCCGGGTCCGGCGTGGAAGGCGGCGATCTCCTCGACCGGCTCAAGGCACAGGGCGTGGCCCGGCTCGGCATCGCCGGCGAGATCCCCTTCGGGTACATCGACAAGAACGGTGAGCTGACCGGCGAGGCGCCGGAGCTGGCGAAGGTCATCTTCAAGCGGCTCGGAGTGGACCGCGTGCAGCCGGTGCCGACGGAGTTCGGCTCCCTCATCCCGGGTCTGGCGTCGCAGCAGTTCGACGTGGTGGCGGCCGGGATGTACATCAACCCCGACCGCTGCCAGCAGGTCATCTTCTCCGACCCCGACTACCAGATGCTCGACGCGTTCATCGTGCGCAAGGGCAATCCGATGGGGCTGCGCAACTACGAGGACGTCGTCAAGAAGAAGGCCAAGTTCGCGACCGGCACCGGCTACGCCGAGATCGCCTACGCGGTGGAGCACGGGTACAAGGAGGACGACATCCTGATCGTCCCCGACCAGGTGGCCGGACTCAACGCCGTCGAGTCCGGGCGCGTGGACGTCTTCGCGGGCACGGCCCTGACCACCCGCGAAGTGGTGAAGAAGTCCAGCAAGGCCGAGGTGACCGAGGCGTTCGCGCCGATCGTCGACGGCGAACCGCACGTCGACGGCGGCGGCTTCGCCTTCCGGCCCACCGAGACCAACCTGCGGGACGCCTTCAACGTCGAGTTGCAGAAGCTCAAGAAGAGCGGCGAACTGCTGCGCATCCTCAAGCCCTTCGGTTTCACCGAGAACGAGATGACCGATCTGACCGCGAAGGAGCTGTGCGGCGGATGACCTCGGGACTGTGGGAACTCGTACTCCAGGGCGTCTGGGTCACCGTCCAGCTGCTCTTCTTCAGCGCGCTGCTGGCCACCGCCGTGTCCTTCGTGGTCGGCGTCGGCCGCACCCACCGGCTGTGGATCGTCCGCTTCCTGGCGGGCTTCTACACCGAGGTGTTCCGCGGGACCTCGGCGCTGGTGATGATCTTCTGGGTGTTCTTCGTGCTGCCGCCGGCCTTCGGCTGGCAGCTCGTACCCATGTGGGCGGGCACGCTGGCGCTGGGCCTGACCTACGGGGCGTACGGCTCCGAGATCGTGCGCGGCGCGCTCGCCGCGGTCGACCCGGCGCAGAAGGAGGGCGGCATCGCCCTCAGCTTCACGCCCTGGCAGCGGATGAAGCTGATCCTGCTGCCGCAGGCCGTGCCGGAGATGATCCCGCCCTTCTCCAACCTGCTGATCGAGCTGCTCAAGGGCACCGCCCTGGTGTCGATCATGGGCATGGGCGACCTGGCCTTCAGCGGCAATCTGGTGCGCCTGGCTCTCCAGGAGAGCGCGGAGATCTACACGTACATCCTGCTCATCTACTTCGTGATCGCGTTCCTGCTGACGCGGGTGATGCGCGGCCTGGAGAAGAAGCTGAAGGCGGGCGTGGGGAAGGCGGCGCCGAAGCGCGAGGCCGCCGCTCCTGAGCCGGCCGGGTTGGGGGGTGTCCGATGAAGTGGGACTGGAGCGCGGTCTCCGACTTCATGCCGCACTTCTGGGACGGTCTGCTGGTCACCCTGCAGATCCTGGTCCTGGGGTCGCTGGTGTCGTTCGTCCTCGGACTGGTGTGGGCGCTGCTGATGCGGGTGCCGTCCCGCTTCGTGACCTGGCCCGTCGGGGTGGTCACCGAGTTCGTGCGCAACACCCCGCTGCTGGTGCAGCTGTTCTTCCTCTTCTACGTGCTGCCCGAGTGGGGTGTGACCGCTTCGGCGCTCACCACCGGTGTGCTCGCCATCGGGCTGCACTACTCGACGTACACGATGCAGGTCTACCGGGCCGGCATCGAGGCGGTGCCGGTCGGCCAGTGGGAGGCCGCGACGGCGCTGAACCTGCCGATGGGGCGGACGTGGACCGCGGTGATCCTGCCGCAGGCGATCCGCCGCGTGGTGCCCGCCCTCGGCAACTACGTGATCTCCATGCTGAAGGACACGCCGCTGCTGATGGCGATCACGGTGCTGGAGATGCTCGGCGAGGCGCGGCTGTTCTCGCAGCAGAACTTCCAGTTCACCGAGCCCCTGACGGTGATCGGCGTGGCCTTCATCGTCATCTCCTACCTGGCCTCCCTTGCCCTGCGAGCCCTGGAGCGACGCCTTGCCCACTGACACTCTCCCCAATCCCGAGAAGAGCCCCGAGCGCAGCTCCGGCGAGCTGATACGCCTGGAGCAGGTCACCAAGCGGTTCGGGGACAACACCGTCCTCGACCACCTCGACTTCTCCGTCGACGCCGGCAAGCACGTCACCCTGATCGGCCCCTCCGGGTCGGGCAAGACGACGATCCTCAGGCTGCTGATGACGCTGCTCAAGCCCGACGAGGGCACGATCACCGTGGACGGGCAGAAGCTCTTCCCGGCGACCGAGAAGGAGCGCCGCGAGGCCCGCAAGCAGATCGGGATGGTCTTCCAGCAGTTCAACCTGTTCCCGAACATGAGCGTGCTGCGCAACATCACCGAGGCGCCGGTCACGGTGCTCGGGATGTCCAAGGACGAGGCGGTGGAGCGGGCCGAGGGTCTGCTCGACATGGTGGGCCTGGCGGACAAGTGCGACGCCCGTCCGGCCCAGCTCTCCGGCGGCCAGCAGCAGCGCGTGGCGATCGCGCGGGCGCTGGCGATGCGGCCGAAGGTGCTCCTCCTCGACGAGGTGACCTCGGCCCTGGACCCGGAGCTGGTCGCGGGCGTCCTCGACCTGCTGCGGGACATCGCCCGCAGCACGGACATCACCATGCTCTGCGTCACCCACGAGATGAACTTCGCGCGGGACATCTCGGACCAGGTCCTGATGTTCGACTCGGGCCGGGTCATCGAGGCCGGTCCGCCGGAGAAGATCTTCAGCGAGCCGGAGCACGATCGGACGCGGGAATTCCTCAGCGCGGTGCTGTGACCCCGACGGCACGCAGGCACGCCCCATCGCCCGAGGTCGTGGCGCTGGGGCGTGCCTTTGGCATATGCCAGTGGGTCAGCCCCGCAGCCCAGGGCCCCCGGAAGTTCGCCAACACCCCGTCACACGGCCCCTTTTGACGGTTATCGTGAAAGGCATCCGCTGTCCGGTCGGGGGCACAGGCAGGGACAGGGGCAGGGGCCTATCAGCGAAGCGCAGGGGGAGACCACCGTGGCGCTGCAGCACAAGCCGACCGCGCCGCACCACTCTGCCCAGGACGCCCTGCGCGCCCTGGAGACCGTGGCGCGGCACTCCACCGGAGTCACCGACACCGAGATCGCCCGGCACACCGGCCTGGACCGGGAGCGACTGACCCCGCTCCTGCGCATGCTGCGCCGCGAGGGCTACGTCGAGCAGAGCGCCGACGGCGCGTACGTCACCGGAGAGGCACTGGCCCGCCTGGGCTCGACCCACGGCCGTGAGGAGGCGCTGCGCGACAAGCTCCAGCGCACCCTGGACCGGCTGCGCGACTCGGTGGGCGCCGCCGTCTACATCAGCCGGTACGTGGACGGCGAGGTCAGCGTCACCCAGTACGCCGACAGCCCGGCCACGCCCAAGGTGAACGAGTGGGTGGACTTCCGGGTCTCGGCGCACGCCACCGCGGTCGGCAAGAGCCTGCTGACCCAGCTGGACCACGCGGGCCGCCGCGACCACCTCGCCCGGCACAAGATGGCCCGCCTGACCTCGCGCACCATCACCAGCGACAAGCTGCTGCTGTCCCGGCTGGAGTCCCAGCCGCCCACCGTGCCCGTGCTGGACCTCCAGGAGTACGCGGTGGGCACGGTCTGCGCGGCCGTCCCGATCACGGCCGGTTCCGCGGTGGGCTGCCTGGCCCTGTCCCTGCCGGTCGAGCACGCCCACCGGCTGCGCCGGGCCGCGGACGAGCTGAACCGGAACGCGGCGCCGGTCCTGCTGTCGCTGGCGATCTAGGCGCCGGCTCCGGGCTCCCGCACCGGTGGTCACGAGCACCCCCGAAGACCGGGTAGTATTTTCGTCGTCGCCGACCGCGGGAAGCGGAAGGCGGGAGTCATGCGCCGCTAGCTCAGTTGGTTAGAGCAGCTGACTCTTAATCAGCGGGTCCGGGGTTCGAGTCCCTGGCGGCGCACAGCAGGAGGGCCCCCTCGCCCAGGCGAGGGGGCCCTCCGCTCGTTCGGAGGCTTCCGTCCAGAGGCTTCCGTTCAGACGCTCCCGCTCAGAAGGTCACGTCCGAGCACGCGTAGAACGCGTTGCCCGTGTCGGCGACCGTCCACACCGCGAGGATCACGTGGTGCCCGCTCAGCCCGGACGGCAGCGTGCCGGTGTGGGAGAGCGTGGCGGGGGGCTGCTTGCCGCCGTAGGGCACGGTGAAGAACGGCGTGAGGTTGAGGTCGGAGCGGGCCAGGTTGTGGTTCTGGTTCCAGCCCGGCTTGGTGACGTAGTACCGGAAGTCGGTCGTGGCGTGCCGGGCGGTGAACTGCCAGCGGAAGGTGTAGCTCTGCCCGCCGTTCACCTTGGTGGTCGGCCAGGCCTGTCCGTTCGGCGTCTTCGGGCTGTCCAGCTGGGCGAACCCGGTGTTGCCCGCGGAACAGATCCGGCCGTCGGCCGGTCCCGCCGCCGGGAAGCCCTTGGGCCCCTCGACGCTCTGCGGCTCCCACTGGATGGCGCCGCAGTTGCTGACCCCGCCGTTCTGGCAGAGCTTCTGCCGGCTGACCGGCAGGTCGGTGTAGCCGTGGCCGCTGGCGCCGCCGGACGAGAGCACGAGGGCTCCGGTGGTCGCCATGCCCACGGCGGCGGCATACAACTTGGTCCTTGTGCGCATGCTGCTGCTCCTGTGACGTGGGGGAGGTTCAGTGAGCCTTGCAGGTCTAGACCAAGTCCCAGATTATTGCCGTTAGTTGAACATGTCCATACCAATCGCGGAACCCGGTCGCGGCCCGTCCCCGGGTCAGGCCCCCGCCTCCCGGCGCCCCGCGCAGAACGCCACCGTCAGGTCCTTCACCAGCACCTTGCGCTCGTAGTCGTCGAGTTCGACCAGCCCGCGCATGGTCAGCCGGGTCACCGTGTCCTCCACCGAGTCCACGACCGAGGTGAGCACGCTGGCCCGCTGCGCGGCGTCCAGCGCGGCGATCCGGCGCCGGTGCATGGAGGCGGCGACCTCGGGGGCGTACTCCACCCGGACCGGACGCACCGAGAACACCTCCAGGCCGACCGGCGCCGCGTCCGCCGCCACCAGCCGGGTCAGCGTCTCGCCCGCCACGTCGGCCGAGCTGCGGACCGTGCCCGGCGGCTCCACCGGCACCCGGGCCAGCGCCGCCTCGACGCACTCGCGCAGGTACGCCTCGTGGTCCTCGACGCCCAGCGTGGCCTTCGCGGTGTCCCGCACCCGCCACACCACCAGCGTCACCGCCCTCAGCGCGACCCCGTTGCCGTCGGCCGCGGGCATCGGCTCGCTGCGCCAGTGCCGCAGCCGCACGTCGACCCGGCGGCGCAGCAGCAGCGGGTTGACCCACATCAGGCCGGTGCGCCGCACGGTGCCCCGGTAGCGGCCGAACAGGCCGAGCACCCAGGCCCGCCCGGTGCGGCCCCGGGCCAGCCCGCCGAAGCCGAACAGCCCCAGCGCCCCGGCGGCCGCGTACGCCGCCCACTGCGCGGGCCCGAGCCCGGCACCGGCGTACGCCGGCAGCCCCAGCGCCTCGGCCGCGAGCGGCGGCACGAGCCCGGCCCACCAGGAGGTGAGCGCGCAGCCCGCCGCCCCGCACGCCCCGGCGGCCACGCCCGCGGCACCGGGCAGCACCCGCGCCGGACGCTCCGTCAGCTCCGGGTCGATCCGTACCGCCGGCACCGTGCGCGCGGCGACCGGGCGGCGCGCACGGGGCTGCTCGCCCGTGCCCTGCCGGCGGGCGACGACCGCGGGCCGCAGCGGCACCGGCGACGGATCCGGGTCGTCGCGGAAGAGCAGGTGGACGGGGATCTCGGTGGTGGCCTCGTTGTGGATGAGGCGGGCGGACCGGTGGCCGGTCTCCGCCGGGCCGCCCGGCTCCGGGGGCCCCTGGGGGGCCGGCGGCATGGTGTCCGGATTCGTGGAAGAGGTCGTACTCATGCGTGCTCCAGCCTCCGCGCCAGATGCGTCATGAACGTCGTGGACGGGTGATCACCGGGTGGACGGTCAGGAGAAGAGCCGCCGCCAGGTCTCCGGGCCCGGGTAGCCGTCCGCCGCCCCGCCGCGCCAGCCCTGGGCGCGCTGGAAGGCCTCGACGCCCCGCCGGTCCGCCTCGCCCCAGCGCGGCCCCGGTCCGGTCGTGTAGTGGGTGCCGAATCCCTTCTTCACCAGCTGCCTGCCGAGCCGGGTGACGTACGGGTTCTCCGCGCCCGGCCGGAACATCGCCCGTCCGGGGTAGCCGGCCACCCCGTGCGAGGCGGGGGCCGGGGCGGCGCCGGGTGCGGGGGCCGGCTCCCGCGTGCCGGTCGCGGCCGTCGCGGTGACGCCCTTGTAGCGGTAGGGCAGGTACTTGGCCGAATCGCTCCAGTAGGCGTAGGGCGTGGACTGCTTGCGGGTGTGCGGCGGGGTCTGCTCGTAGGCGAGGTAGGAGGTGTGCGTACCGTCCGTCCAGCCGCCGAAGATCACCACGTGGGACCCGGTCTGGGGGTCGGCCGCGTTGTGGAAGAGCAGGATGTCGCCGGGCTGGAGCTCCTCCTTGGTGATGCGGTCGGCGAAGGTGCCGAGGCTGCCGGTCCATTCGTTGGTGGGCAGTTTCCAGGCCATCGAGACATAACCCGAGCAGTCCTGCCGGTAACCGTCGGACCAGTAGGAGGTCAGGCTGTAGGGCACCTTCGCGGTGACCCAGGTCTGGGCCCGTTCGATGATCTCCGTGCGGGTGATCCCGGCCAGCGGCGTACCGGCCGGGGGCATCACCGGCAGACCGGCCGGACCGTACAGTGGCGCCCTCGGCCCCTGCGGGGTGTCGGGCACGTCCGTGGCCGGAACGCCGGGCCGGTGGTCCGCGTGGGCGGCGGCCGGGACCGCCACGACGCCGCCCGCGCCGAGCGCGGACGCCGCGGCGGTGGCCACGATCAGCGCACGGCGGGCCGCCGGGTGGGCGCCGGCGCGGCCGGTACGGGAACGCGGCAGGACGCGGCGCCAGTGGCGGCAGCCGGCACAGTCGCAGTCGCCCGGGGGGTCGAATTCCTCGAACACGGGAGCAGCCTCCATGCGATTCCCCTCACACTCCCGGCGAAAAACTCCGCGACGGCACAGTTCGGTACATGCCGGACAGTTTCTCAACTGTCCCGCACACGCGCATGCTGACGGTCCGAATGATGTACACGGCGCCCGGGCGCTCCCGCCGGGCCGTTCGGCGCGGTCCGGAGCACCGGTCGGCATCGGGTAGAGTTGTGCAGGTCAGCAGGCGCCGCTAGCTCAGTTGGTTAGAGCAGCTGACTCTTAATCAGCGGGTCCGGGGTTCGAGTCCCTGGCGGCGCACAGACGGTCGAAGGCCCCCCGTAGCACGCGGGGGGCCTTCGGCGTACCCGGCCGACGGGCGTCTTGCGATCATGACGAACACCGTAGAACCCTGGTCCGGTTCGGGGGATGGATGCCGAGGGGGGCATCATGCAACCGGGGGTCGCTGTCCCATGTCTATATAAGGTGTGGATGCCGTGGTGACAGCAACCCACCACTGTTACGTCCGTGAAGGTCGAGGGGGACCCGAGCGGACGACGGAAGCGACGAAACACGCGTGACGCGCGTGTGGGGGGATGACTCATGACGTCGACGCCGACGGGCGCCGGGCAGGACCACGACCCGTCCCAGACCACGCAGCTCAGAGTGCCTGCGCATCGGACCTGGAACACCGGCTCGTTCCGCCGGATACGGAAAACGCTGCCGAGGTACGACTACGAGCACTACAGCCGGCTCGCGGGCCCCCTCACCCAGCCGGACCCGAACAAGCCGTACAAGGTCCAGTACCGCTCGCTGATCTCGCAGGAGCCGCACCGCATCCGGGTCGCCCTGATGCTGGCCGCCGCCCCGCTGCTGTCGGTCGTGCTGCTGGTCTGGCTGCTCCAGCCCACGCACTGGACCGAGCGCGACTACCCGGCCTTCGACTGGCTGCCGACGCTCGACATCGTGATGCTCGTGTCGATCGGCCTGATCGAGCTGTTCCGCTGCCTGAACGTGCTGTCGAACGCGCACGCGACGCTGGTCGCCCGGGACCCGATCCCGGTGGTGCCCGAGACCGGCACCCGGGTCGCCTTCCTCACCTCCTTCGTGCCCGGCAAGGAGCCGCTGGAGATGGTGACGAAGACCCTGGAGGCGGCCGTCAAGATCCGCCACCGCGGTCTGATGCACGTCTGGCTCCTCGACGAGGGCGACGACCCCGAGGTGAAGGCGGTCTGCGAGCGCCTCGGCGTGCACCACTTCTCCCGCAAGGGCGTCGCGAAGTGGAACATGCCCAAGGGCCCGCACCGCGCCAAGACCAAGCACGGCAACTACAACGCCTGGCTGGACGCGCACGGCGACGACTACGACTTCTTCGCCTCCGTCGACACCGACCACGTGCCGCTGCCCAACTACCTGGAGCGGATGCTCGGCTTCTTCCGCGACCCGGACGTCGGCTTCGTCATCGGCCCGCAGGTCTACGGCAACTACGACAACCCGATCACCAAGGCCGCCGAGTCGCAGCAGTTCCTCTTCCACGCCCTGATCCAGCGCGCGGGCAACCGCTACGGCTCCCCCATGTTCGTGGGCACCTCGAACGCGGTGCGCATCAAGGCGCTCAAGCAGATCGGCGGTCTGTACGACTCGATCACCGAGGACATGGCGACCGGCTTCGAGATCCACCGTCACAAGAACCCGGCCACCGGCCGCAAGTGGCGCTCGGTCTACACCCCGGACGTGCTCGCGGTCGGTGAGGGCCCGAACGCCTGGACGGACTTCTTCACCCAGCAGATGCGCTGGTCGCGAGGGACGTACGAGACGATCCTCAAGCAGTACTGGAAGGGCTGGTACTCGCTGCCGCCGAGCAAGCTCTTCAACTACACGATGATGATCATCTTCTACCCGATGTCGGCCCTGAACTGGATCCTGGCCGCGCTGAGCTGCGCGCTGTTCCTCGGCGCCGGCGCCTCGGGTGTCAACATCGACCCGACGGTCTGGCTGATGCTCTACGGCAACGCCTCCGCCCTGCAGATCGGCCTGTACGTCTGGAACCGCCGCCACAACGTGTCCCCGCACGAGCCGGAGGGCTCCGGCGGTGTGGCCGGCATGGTGATGTCCGCGCTCTCGGCGCCGCTGTACGCGAAGGCGCTCATCGACTCGGTGCTGCGCCGCAAGAGCAAGTTCGTGGTGACCCCGAAGGGCGACTCCGCCAGCCCGGACACGTGGTTCGGGACCTTCCGGTACCACTGGTACTTCATCGTGATCTTCGGCGCCTCGATCGCGGCCGGTTTCGTCCTCGGCCACTCGCACCCCGCGATGATCATCTGGGCGACGTTCGCGCTGCTGATCACCGCGTCGCCGATGTTCGCGTGGCGCCACGAACTGCGGAAGGCGAAGAAGCAACCGCCGGTCGTGGCGGCGGAGCCCGAGCCCCGGGTCCCGTCGCAGCAGTCGGCGCCGGAGCAGGCGTACAGCCCGCATGCGCCGCACGCCTCGCACGCGCCGCAGCAGAAGCCCAGCTGGGCGGCCCCCTCCGACGGGGGCAACGACCAGACCATGCAGATCGCCCTTGGTGGACTTGGGGGACGTAAGGAATGAAGGACCGTGCCGGCCGCCGCCGGGCCCGTCGCTTCGCGATAGGCACGGCGGTGGTAGTCGCGCTGGCCGGGATGAACGGGCCGTGGCTCTACCGCTTCGGAACCGAGAAATACCACCAGTACAAGATCAATCAGCCGGAGTACAAGGCCGCCAACGGCAAGTGGGAGATCGTCGAGTTTCCCGAGGAGTACCGGCAGAACACCATCCACGCGGCGCTGCTGCGCACCGGCAAGGTGCTGCTCGTCGCGGGGTCGGGCAACAACCAGGACAACTTCGACGCGAAGCAGTACGACACCCGGATCTGGGACCCGGTCAAGGGGTCCATCAAGAAGGTGCCGACGCCGACCGACCTGTTCTGCACCGGCCACACCCAGCTCGCCAACGGCAATCTGCTGATCGCGGGCGGCACCAAGCGGTACGAGAAGCTCAAGGGTGACGTCACCAAGGCCGGCGGCCTGATGATCGTCCACAACGAGAACCCGGACAAGCCGATCACCCTGCCGGCGGGCACGAAGTTCACCGGCAAGGAGAACGGCAAGACCTTCGTCTCCAAGGACCCGGTGCTGGTGCCCCGGGCCGAAAAGGTCTTCGACAAGGAGACCGGGAAGTTCCTGCGCAACGACCCCGGCCTCGGCCGGATCTACGTCGAGGCGGAGAAGAGCGGCGCCAAGTACGAGACGGGCACGCAGGACAACTACACCGTCGCGGGGCTGAAGGGCGACGACGCGCGCAACACGTACGGCATCGCGGAGAAGCTCGCGCTCGACAAGAAGGACTTCCAGGGCATCCGGGACGCCTTCGAGTTCGACCCGGTCGCCGAGAAGTACATCAAGGTCGACCCGATGAACGAGGCCCGCTGGTACCCGACGCTCACCACCCTGAGCGACGGCAAGATCCTCAGCGTCTCCGGCCTCGACGAGATCGGCCAGATCGTTCCGGGCAAGAACGAGGTCTACGACCCCGAGACCAAGACGTGGGAGTACACCGGCAAGGTCCGCCAGTTCCCGACGTACCCGGCGCTGTTCCTCATGCAGAACGGCAAGATCTTCTACTCGGGCGCGAACGCCGGTTACGGCCCCGCCGACGTGGGCCGCGACCCTGGCATCTGGGACCTGGACACCTACAAGTTCACCAAGGTCCCCGGCATGAGCGACGCCAACATGCTGGAGACCGCCAACACGGTGCTGCTGCCGCCGGCGCAGGACGAGAAGTACATGGTGATCGGCGGCGGCGGGGTCGGCGAGTCCAAGCTGTCCAGCGAGAAGACCCGGATCGTCGATCTGAAGGCCGACGACCCGAAGTTCGTGGACGGGCCGTCGCTGGACAAGGGCACGCGGTACCCGCAGGCCTCGATCCTGCCCGACGACAGCGTGCTGGTCTCCGGCGGTTCGGAGGACTACCGGGGCCGCGGCGACTCCAAGATCCTCGAGGCCCGGCTGTACCAGCCGGACACGAACGAGTTCGAGCGCGTCGCCGATCCGCTGGTGGGCCGCAACTACCACTCCGGTTCGATCCTGCTGCCCGACGGGCGCCTGATGTTCTTCGGGTCGGACTCGCTCTACGCCGACAAGGCGAACACCAAGCCCGGCAAGTTCGAGCAGCGCATCGAGATCTACACGCCGCCGTATCTCTACCGGGACTCCCGGCCGGACCTCTCCGGAGGGCCGCAGACCATCGAGCGTGGTGAGTCGGGGACGTTCACGTCCCGGGCGGCGGGGTCGGTGAAGAAGGTGCGGCTGATCAGGCCGAGCGCGTCGACGCATGTCACGGATGTCGACCAGCGGTCCATCGCGCTGGACTTCAAGGCGGACGGGGACAAGTTGACGGTGACGGTGCCGGAGAACAAGAACCTGGTTCAGTCGGGGTGGTACATGATGTTCGTGACTGACGGGGAGGGCACGCCGAGCAAGGCGGAGTGGGTGCACGTCCCGTAGCGCTCCCGCAGGTGGTGCCCAGGGGTGCGGGAGCGCTGTGGCTTGTCGCGCAGGTCCCGCGCCCCCGGGTCTTCTTATCCCTGCGCCAGCTTCAGGGCGTACTCCGGCCACCATTCGCCGGCCTTGGGACCGCCCTTGCACTCGCCGTCCGACTCCCCCGGGCGCTTGACCCACAGGTAGGCGTCGACCAGGGGGTCGGCGGTCTTCGTGGTCGGGGTCTCGCCGAGGGCCCGGCCCGGCGGGTTGCACCAGCGTTCGCCCGGGTCGCCCTCGGTGTAGGGGCCGTTGCCGTTGCGGCTGGTGTCGATGACGAAGTGCTTGCCGCCGACCTTGGCCGAGAGCTGCTTGCCGTAGGCGATGGAGTCCTCGGTGGTGTAGAAGTTCGAGACGTTGACCGAGAAGCCGTCGGCCTGGTCTATGCCCGCCCACTTCAGCGGCTCGAAGATCTGGTCGGGGTGGCCCCAGCCGGCGTTGCCCGCGTCCAGGTAGACCTTGGTGTTCTTCAGCGCGGAGAGCTTGGCGATGGCTCCCTTGAGGAGGTCGTAGCGCTCCTCGTGGAACTGCTCCGGGGTGCAGCCGTCCACCAGGTGGAGCACCGCGTCCGGCTCCAGGATGACCGTGGCGGAACGGTCGCCGATGCCCTTGGCCACACCGTCGATGAAGTCGCGGTAGGCGTTGCCGTCGGCGGCGCCGCCGCCCGAGTACTGGCCGCAGTCGCGGTGCGGGATGTTGTAGAGGACGAGGAGCGCGGTGCGGCCCGCCTCGTCGGCTGCTTCGGTGAAGCCCCGGGCCTGCTCCTCGGGGTTCTCCGGGCTGATCCACTCGCCGGTCGGCTGCTGGGCGATCTTGCGGATCTGCTCGGCCTGGTCCTTCTTGTCGGACTTCTCCAGGGCCGCCAGCTGCTTGGCCGCGTTGCCGTCCGGGTTGACCCAGAACGGGTCCGCTTCCTTCGGCTGCTGCGTGATCCCGGCCCCCGCGTCCTTGGCCTTGCCCTCGTCGTCCCCGTCCCCCGACGAGGAGCAGCCCGCGAGCAGCAGCGCCGCCCCCAGCACCACCGCGGACGCCCGCCTCGTGGACATCTTTCCGGCCCCCCTGCTGCCGTACATCCAACCCCCCTGGGTGCACTGTTCCGAGGCTCAATCCTGACATACGCCTCCGGCACCCACGAGGGCCCGGGGAACGGGCTAGCCGCCCGTCCCGGTGAGGTACGCCGAGACGACCACGTTGGCCGTGTAGCCGCCCGTGGCGGGGTCGAAGGTGCCGCCGCAGGTGATCAGGCGGAGTTCGGCGCGGCCGGTGTCCCGCGGGCCGTAGGCCTGTTGGGCGTCGAAGCCGTCGCGGGTGAGGACCTGGACGTCGTCGACGGTGAACTCGGCGACCTCGGCGTCCTCGCGGACCACGCGGATCGTCTCGCCGGGTTCCAGGGTGCTGACCTCGTAGAAGACGGCGGGCCGGGTCTCGGTGTCGACGTGGCCGACCATGAGCGCGGTCCCGGCCGCTCCCGGCGTCACGCCGTCCGCGTACCAGCCGACGGAGCCGGGGCGGTCGAAGGGCGGTGGTTCGATGGCGCCCTTGGTGTCGAGGCCGCTGGCGAGGACCGGGGCCCGGACGTCGAGTCCGGGGATGTCCAGGCGCTGCGGCAGGGCGTCGTCGAGGGGTTCGTGGGCGGGCGGCAGCGGTACGTCGGGCGGTCGGCCGGCCGCCGCCATGTCGCCGGTGGTCGGCACGGATATGCCCTCGCGCACGTCGGTGGCCTCGCGGCCCCACAGCCACAGCCCGAGCAGCAGCACCGTCCAGGCGATGCCGGTCACCAGGCGGCCGGAGCCGGCGGTGCGTCGCTGGTCCTGTTCGGACATGGTCAGTCCGTCCCGCGGCTCCGGCTGCGGACACCGCGCAGCGCGACGGCGACGGCGGCGATGCCCGCGAGCACCAGGCCGGTCACGGTGTGCGCCGTGCCGGGGGGCTGGGGCCGGGCCTCGTCGCGGGTGTCGGAGGCGGCGAGGCGTGCGGTGCCGCCGCCGCCCGCGTCGACGGGGGCGACGGGCGAGGCGGGTGCCGCCGGGCGCCGTCGCTCGGCGACGGTGACGGTGCCCTCGCGCGCGTCCTGGCCGCACTTGACCCGCACGACGTACGCGCCGGCCTCCACGGTGGAGCGGACCGTGCCGGCCCCGACGAGGACGCCGTCGGAGCTGGACAGGGAGAGCTTCGCGTCGGAGACGAACGCCGCCGACACGGCGACGGCCGTCTTCTCGGTGCAGTCGGGCACGCGGAGCCTGACGTCGCTGCCGGGCGCCGGGGAGGACGGTGACACCGAGACGCCCCCTCCGTCCGCCGTGCGGGCGGCGGGTGCGGCCGAGGCGAGCGGCGCGATCGGGGCCAGCACCGCGACCGCCGCCGCTCCGGTACAGAGAGTGACTTTCAGTGAGCCCATCGTGTACCTCCAGTTACCTGGAGGCTCCCGCGCGGCACCGGCCCCCGCATCTTGCGCGGGGGCCGGCGTACGCCGAACGGGTGTATCGCCAGGGTCTTCGCCAGGGCACGCCGGTGTCGACGTCCGGCGTGCAAAGGATCCTCGAGCGCAGGCGTCGCGCGGGACACCTGCCTCTCTTTCGCGGGCCCGAGGTCAGACCGTTATCGTCGTGGACTGTGGGACGGCGGAGCTCCAGCCGGGCCAGAGGTGTTCGGGGTCGGACTCGGCGGTGAGCACGATGAGCAGGGGTATGTCGCCGGCGGCCCGGACGATCTCGCCGACGCATCGCGCGACCGGCCCCCCGGTCCGGTGAAGATCCACGCAGGTGACGACCAGGGTCTGGTGCGGCGATGCGCGACGCAGTGCGGCTCGCAGGTCGTCGGCGAGGTCTGCGCCGTCGGCGCCCGCATGGGCGTCCCACACCGTGACTTCCCTGTCCCGGCTCAGGTGCTCCAGCAGGTCCGGGATCAGACGGCCCGTCCGCCCCTGCAGACTGCCGACGAGCGTGACCACGTGGGGACGCCGGCGGCTCTGCACCAGCTCCCGCAGAGACAGGAGCAGGTTGAGTTCGGGGTCGGCCGGTGGCAGCACCGCGGATGCCGGGGGCCTGGTCGTGCCGGTCGTGGCAGCACGCAGGCCGAGGGCGGGATCCTGCCGGAGTATGGCGTGGCGCAGATCCTGCAGAGCGCGGCTGGGCTCGACGCCGAAATCGGCATCCAGTTGCTGCCGCAGCCGGTCGTACGCGTCGAGTGCCTCGACCTGATGGCCGCAGCGGTAGAGCGCGAGCATCAGGAGTCGGCAGGTGCGTTCCCTCGAAGGCTTCTTGGCGGCCTCGGTCGAGAGCTGGGAAGCTATCTCCTGATGTCTTCCCGAGAGCAGTTCGGCCTCGAAGTAGTCCTCCTGCGCGGCGGTGCGGGCGCTGTCGAGAACCGAGAGTTCGGGCCAGTCGACCCCGGAGTCGGCGAGGTCCTGCAGAGCCGGTCCCCGCCACATTCCCAAGGCGGCACTCAGAGCGCGGGCGGCCTTCTCCGGTTGGCCGGATTCGAGCGCGATGCGGCCTTGCTGATTGAGCAGCCGGAATCGGGTCACATCTATGTTCTCGGACGAAGTCTGCAGGACGTATCCCGGTTCCTGGCTAAGTAACGAGGCCGCCGGCTGCCCGGGCGTGCCGAGGCGCATGAGTACCTTGCGCAGCGCCGAAATCGCGTTCTGCAAGACCTTTCGTGCGGTGGGCGGCGCGTTTTCCGGCCACAGCACGTTCATGAGATCGCTGATGGACACCACTTGGTTGGCGTGCAGGACGAGATACGCGAGTACCGCCCGCTGATTCTTTCCGCGAAGAGGCAGAGGGCCCTTCTCGGTGACGATCTCAAGTGGTCCGAGTATGCGGAATGCGATTCTCTGCCGTGAGGGCATCCCCTCGGATGTCCCCAGGACCGGCGAGCCGGAAGACGGCATCCGCCGGACCGGCAGGCCGGCCACCGCCGTCGTGTCCGGTTGTTTCTTGCGCCTCGTCGGGTGCCGTCTGTCGTGCTGCTCGGAGTGCTGGCGGACCGGGAAGCCGTAGGCATCCCCCCGCGGCAAGACTCGTTCAGGCATGTTTCCCCCATACATGTGAGCGTCGCACGGAAGCTTCCTGTGACCAGCAGGAGGGAGGACCTCATGCCCTGCGCGTACCGGCTCCTTCCGGCCGGACATCCACCCCTCTGGTCAGCCTCCACCGTCGGCCAGCCTAGCCGTCTGACGTGAACCTGATCGATCACCCCATGCCGGCGGGATGCACACCCGCCGTCTACTGCGGCTCGGGAGCGGGCACACCCATCGCGCTGCGCACGTCGGCGCTCTCGCCGGCCACCGCGCGCAGGACGTCGCCCATCGTGCCGACAGCCTGGGCGAACGCCTGCTCGCCGGCCGGGGTGAGCCTCACCTCGAAGCCCCGACGGTCAGTGAGGGAAGGCTTACGCTCCGCATACCCGGCGTCGACCATCTGCGCCAGGAGGCGCGAGACCTGCGGCTGACTGCGGGCCGCTCGCACACTGAGCTCCCCCACCCGGGCCCATCCGGGGTCCTGGGACATCACGTCCATGATCTCGTAGGCGCTGACGCAGAGGCCGTAGCGCTCGGACAGCTCGCGTTCGGCGACCTGAGAGATCTGCGCGCAGGCACGGAGCATGGTCAGCCAGCGATCAGTCAGAGCGGTATCAGTCACGCCACCAAGCCTATGGCGGCCCGGGCCGCTTGTCGATCCATGCACATGTATGTAGGGTGCGATCGATTCATACGAATGAATAAGGCTTCGGGTGCTCGGGCGACACATCCAGGCGCTCACGCGGACATACCAGACGAAGGAGGCACAGTGTCCGAGGACATGCTGACGTCCGAGAGGCAATCGACGGAACCGGCCACGACCCAGGCACCGTGGACCACGCTGGCCGTGGTCGGCGTCGCCCAGTTGATGGTCATGCTGGACTCGACGGTGGTGAACGTCGCGCTGCCGTCGATCAGCACGCAGCTCCCCGCAGGCCAGGAGGCCCTGCAGTGGACCATCAGCGCCTACGTCCTCCTGTTCGGCAGTCTGCTGCTCTTCGGTGGCCGGGTCTCCGACGTCTTCGGCCGGCGGCGCACCTTCCTCGGCGGGCTGTCCCTCTTCGGCGCCGCGTCGGTCCTGTGCGGCATCGCGCCGAACGAGCAGGTCCTCGTCGCCGGCCGCGCTGCTCAGGGTGTGGGGGCCGCGCTGCTCTCCGCGGCGGCCCTGTCCATCATCCTGGCCGTCTACCAGGACGAGGCGCAGCGCAAGATCGCACTGACCGCGTGGAGCGGCCTCGGCGTGATCGGGGCGACCATCGGCGTCGTGCTCGGCGGCCTGATCGTCACAGCGATCAGCTGGCGCTGGGCCTTCCTCATCAACATCCCGGTGTGCATCGCCGCGTTCGCGGGTGCTCTGCGCAGCATGCCCGCGCTCAACGCCGGCATCGGACGCAAGCTGCGTCTGCCCTCCGCTCTCGTGTCCACCGCGGGCCTCGCGAGCCTGTCCTACGGCCTGATCCGCCTGCACGAGGGCTTCGGCGACACGGCCGCTTGGGTCAGCATCGCCGTCGCCGCCGCCCTGCTCGCCGTGGTCACCTTCATGGAACTCGGCCAGGACGACCCGCTGCTGCCGCTGCATCTGCTGCGCAAGCCCACCTACTGGCTCTCCAGCATCGGACTGCTCCTGGTCGCGTCCGTGATGATCAGCAGCACCTACCTGGGCAGCATGTACTTCCAGCGCGTCCACGACATGAGCGCCTTCGCCACCGGCCTCGCGCTGCTCCCCATGGGCCTGGCCGCACTGGTCGTGGCCCTGGCCGCCCCTTCGGTCGCCAACGTCCTCGGACTCGGCGGGATGTACGTCACCGGCACCGCGCTCCAACTCGCGGGCGCGGGGGTGCTGGCCGTCGGCACCGACAGCGTCACACTGACCATCGTCGCGCTGGCCGTCATCGGTGCGGGCCTGCCCGCCTGCTTCGTCCCGCTCTTCGGCATCGGCACCTCACACGTCAAGGTGGAGGAGTCCGGCGTCGGCTCCGGCCTCTTGAACACCTTCAACGAGACCGGGGCCGCCCTCGGCATCGCCGTGATCGGAACCGTCCTCGCCACCTCCGTCGACAGCCGCCGCGCAGCCGGAGACACCGTCGCCGCGGCCACCGGCGAGGGGGTCGCGAGCGGCTTCCTCGCCCTGGCCATCTGCTCCGCCGTCGCCATCGTGCTCGCCCTCGTTCTGCGGAGCCTGACGCGCACCCCTGGTGCGGCCGCCGCCGCGTCCTGACTCGTTTCCCAATCCGGACCGGCCGGAAAATCGCGTCACCATAATTAGTTTCAGATTCACCGAATGGGCTCGCAGCATACTTCGCTGCGAGCCCGTTTTTCGTTGCCGGCACCTCCGTATCGCCGCCCTCGCGGGGCGGCCCGGAGGCGTCCCGGGGAGCGGGCGGGGGATATCCGTATGCCACCGAAAGGACAGTCGATTACCGTCCATTGATCACCCGCTTCCTCGGTCGAGGAAGGGTATATGACTTCATGGACAGGGGCTGATGCGGTCGATAGATTCACACGTGTTCGATCGCCGGGAACAAGAAAGACGGCGCCGCCAGAACAGGCCGGCCTCCGCGTGAATTCCCGCACTTTTTACCTACGGGACGGCGATCGGTCACCTCGGCCCTCTCTTACTGAGCGAAGGAAAAACGCATGCCGATATCGGCTGAAGAGGTCTCGCGCTCGCTGTCCGCGGCTGCGAAGGATTCCCCGGCCTGGCAGGCCGCGGGCGCGACCGTCCGCTTCGTCGTGTCCGACCCGGAGGTCGAGCTCACGCTGGACCCGCAGGGAGCCGTGACGGACGCGGCGCCCACCCATGTCGTCCGGATCCGTTACCGCGACCTCCAGGACCTCGCCGCCGGCCGCCGCACGTTCCTGCGGACCGTCACCAGCCGGCGGATCTCGTCGCACGGTCCGGTCATGCAGACGTTCGGCTTCGGGCAGGCCCTGACGACATTCGCCCTGTAACGCCGAGCACCGAGAAAGGCAGTCACCATGACGTACATCCACAACCCCGCGGACCATCCCCTGCTGGACAGCTTCGAGGCCGCGCATCTGCGCGACGTGGTCGCCTTCGCCCGGGACGAGGTCGCCCCCGGTGCCTCCGCACGCGACGGTGTCGAGAAGGGGCAGCTCGACTGGGAGACCGTCGCCAAGGGGCACGCTCTCGGTCTGCTGCGGATGCCCATCCCCCGCGAGCAGGGCGGTCTCGGACTCAGCCAGCTCGGCATCGCGCTCACCATGGAGGAACTGGCCGCGGCCGATCCCGGCATGGCGCTGGTCTTCGGGGCCACCGGACTGTTCCAGACCCCCCTGCTGATCTGCGGAGACCCGAAGCTGCAGGAGAAGTACCTGTCGGCGTTCGTCGGACCCGATCCGGTTCTCGGCTGCAACGCTGTCGCCGAGGAGAAGAACGGCACCGACCTGGTGCTTCCGCAACAGGCCCCGTTCGCCCAGGACATGACGACCGCACGGCGCTCCGGCAGCGGATACCTCCTGACCGGGACGAAGCGGTACATCACCAATGCCCCCGTGGCGACGTACGCGACGATCATGGCCAACGTGGAAGGCGCGCCCGGCTCCTCCGGGCTGACCTGCTTCGTCACCGACCTCGAGCAGGACGGCGTCACTCGCGGGGAGATCCACGACAAGGTGGGCTACCGTACCGCGCCGGCCGGTGAACTGATCCTCGACGGTGCCCTGGTGCCGGAAGAGAACGTCATAGGCGACGAACACGGCGGCTGGGACCTCAACGTGGCCATCGGCAACCTCACCCGCGTGACCTGTGCGGCCATCTCCACCGGTATCGCACGGCACAGCCTGCAGCGCGCCATCGCCTGGGCGGGGACGCGCAGGCAGGGAGGACGGCTGCTCCACGAGCACCAGATGTCCGCGCGCAAGCTGGCCGACATGGCTGCCCGGGTGTCCGCCTCCAGGGCCCTCTACCTCGATGCCGTGCTGAAGGCCGACACCGTCATCCCCACCCCCGCGTACGAGCCGGCCGTCGCCAAGATGGTCGCCGACCGCGCGGCGATCGACAACGCCGATGCGGCGATGAGCCTGATCGGCGCCGCGGCCTATCAGCGGGAGGACGGTATGGACCGTGTGCTCCGCGACGCCTACGGACCGAGGATCTACGAAGGCAGCCCGGAGGCGCTCGCGCTGGTCGTCACCGACGAGCTGTTCGGTGTGCCGGAGGTCCGATGACCGCCGTCACCACGGAGTCCTACCGCGAGCGCATGCTCCGGGACGCCGCGAACATCGCGCTCCCCGACCTGGACACGGTCCTGTCCGGCGAGCCGGTCTACCGCTCCGTCAGCCCCGAAGGACTGCTGACGGTCACGGCACGGGGCGCGCAACTGCCCGCACCGTACCTGGACGACATCTACCGGTTCCGGCTGGTGCAGTACCTCCAGCGAGGCTGGGCCGACGAAGAGCTGGCGGCAGCACGCGGGCTCACCGGTGAACCGTACGACGAGCACGCGCTGCGCGACTTCCACACGGTGGTTGTCGAGCAGGAGACCGGCCGGCTGCGCGGGTACAACACCCTCGCGGGCTCGCGCGGGCCACGGGGCGCCCGTCTCGGCGACGAGGCACACGTGCCCTTCGTCGTCGAGCGGGACTACGACCTCCGCCTCGCCGACCACCTGGGCGAAGGCACCCCGGCCGCCCACGTCTGGGAAGGGAAGCGGTTGGTCCGCGACTACGCCATGAGCCGCTCCCAGGCCGCCGTCTCCGTTCCCTGGTGGGCGTACCGCGGCTGGGCGGAAGCCTGCCTGCGCGTGCTGGGGGAGGACGGCGCGGCGATCGTCGGCGACGGCAAGCCGAACGCCACCATCCGCCAGCTGTCCCTGCTCGGGTTCACCACCCGCATGCTCGACGTGCCCCTGCGGCCTGCCGACCCGGCGGACCTCTTCGCACCGATGTGGGACCAGTTCCAGCGCTCGTACCCCTTCGTCCTCACGGACGGGGAGGCGCTGCGCCCCGCTCTCGACAGGCTCGACGCGATGCTCGTCTCGGGCGGGACCGGCTCGTTCACCGCCAGGCTGAAGACGTTCGCGGAGGCCACGAAATGACCCGGACCATGGACGTGCCCGACGTGGGCACCCCGGCGGAGGCCCGCGAGCTCGACGCCGAGAGCTACTACGACTCCCTCACCCAGCGCAACCGAGGGCTGATCCCCGACTCCCTCCAGGAGATGATCCGCGACACCCAGCTGCTCATCGCCGGCTGCGGGTCGATCGGCGGTGCCACCGTGCAGCCGCTGGGACGCATGGGGTACCGCAACTTCGTGCTCGCCGATGTCGGCACCTACGAGCTGAACAACCTGAACCGGCAGCACGCCACCATCGACGACCTGGGCCGGAACAAGGCCGAGGTCGGCGCCGACACACTGCGTGCGATCAACCCTCACGTCCGGGCCGACGTGGTGCCCGAGGGCATCACATCGGCGAACGCACGAGAGCTGGTCCGGCAGGCGGAGGTCATCGTCGACGGTGTCGACGTGACGACGCGGGCCGGCCTGACCGCCAAGATCGCCCTGCACCAGGAGGCCTGCCGGCAGCGCAAACCTCTGGTCACCGGCTGGGACCTGGCGGGAATGCTGGCCGCGCAGTGCTTCGACTACCGCGTGGTGCGCCGGATCTTCGACGGTGAGCTGCTGGCCGAGGACGTCGAGCGCCTCGGTACCTGGGAAGTGGTCTTCCGGATCGCTCCGCGCGCCCAGATCCCGGGCGAGATGTACCGCGAGCTGCGCCGCGGCCTGGGCCGCCCCGACTACAGCGTCCCCCAGCTCACGGAGGCCGCGACTCAGTTCGGGTCGCTCGCGGTCCACATGGTGAATCAGCTGGTGGCAGGCAGGGACGTACCCCGCACGGTGGCCGTCGATGTCCACCGCGTCGCGATGCCGCCCGCCCGGCGTGCCGTGGACCACCGTCGCGATGCCGCCCGCCCGGCGTGCCGTGGACCACCTCTCCCGGCACTGGGAGCGGGCCCGCTTCCTGACCTATCTGCCCCGCAAGGAGGCATGGCACGGATTCGCCCCGGCGGCCGCTTACCGGATGGCCCGGCGGCTTTCGGGCACGGCATAGACGAGGAAGACTTCGAATGAGGAAAGAATTCGCGTACGTCGACGCACGTACTGACGGATTGGTGCTGAGCGAGACGGAAGCCGGAATCCTGGAGGCCACGGCTCTCAAGATCGCCGCGGATCACGCTGGGTGCTCCCTGCACAGCACCGACCTTCTGCATTCCGTGGAACTGGCGTCCGCCGCGCTGCCGGGCGAGGTCAGACGCGCTCTCATCGCCTTCCGGGATCAGGGCAACACCGGCGGAGCCCTGCTGCTGCGGGGACTGCCGATCGGGACGCTGCCCGCCACGCCGGACAGGCCCGAAGCCGAGCCGCACTGGGCCGACGTTCCCGTGGCAACGCTGAGCCAGCTCATGGTGATGTCGGTGCTCGGCCGGTCCATCTCCTACAGCGACGAGAAGAACGGCAACCTCGTGCAGGACGTGAGTCCCAAGCGCGGCGCCGAACGCCGCCAGGAGAACGGCGGATCCATCCTGCTCGAACTCCACACGGAGGACGGCTTCCACCCGGCCGCGCCGCACTTCCTGAGCCTGATCTGCCTGCGGGGAGACCGGGACGGGAAAGCGGCCACCGTCACCGGGGGCATCGGGGACGCGCTGCCGGCCCTGGACGCCGAGACCGTCGCGGCGCTGCGACGTCCCGAATTCCGGACGCGCTTCAGTACCTCGTTCGTCCGCGACTCGGGACGCGAGGTGATGACCCCTCCGATGCCGGTGCTCTCGGGCCCGGAATCCAACCCTGACCTCCGGGTCGACTTCCACGGGACGGTCGGCACCACTCCCGCGGCGCAGGCTGCGCTCGCGCGGCTCGAGGACGCCATCCTCGGCTCCCTCAAGGGCCTCGTCCTCGAACCCGGCGAACTCATCATCCTCGACAACCGCCGGACGGTACACGGGCGTACGGACTTCGCGCCCCGCTACGACGGTCAGGATCGCTGGCTGCGCCGTTCCTTCGCCCTCGCCGACCTGCGGCCGGTGTGGAGCGAACTCGGCCGGGGACGCAGTCACAACCCGGTCACCGCGGAACAGCACGCCGAACTCATCGCCGCGAGCTGAGCCCTCCCCCGCGCGGCAACGCGCCCGGCGGTCACCGGACCGCCCTGACCGACCGCTCACTGCCTGTCGCGCCCTGCGCGCACACCCACCTCTCGCAACGCCCCCCTGACGAAGGAATCATCATGAGCGAAGACCTGCGTGCCGTCCTGACCCGGATCCTCGTCGAGGACCTGGAGGCCGACAACAGCACCCTGACCGAAGCGTCGACCATTGCCTCCATGGACCTCGACTCCCTCGCGATCGCGGAGCTCGTCATCCGGATCAAGGAGGAGACCGGTGCGGACCTCGGCAGCGAAGAGGCCAGCATCGGAGACCTCACCGTTCCCGCCCTCGCCGGGATGGTGGCCGCGGCCCTGGGCAGCGAGCAGCCCGCATGACTGCCCCCGCCATCGCCGTCACCGGCACCGGCATGATCACCCCGCTCGGCAGCGACACGGCCGCCACCTGGGAGGCGATCCGTCACGGGACATCCCGTGACGGACTGGCACCGACCCCCGGGATCTCCCGGGGCGTCCGGTGCCGTACGGTGCCCGCTTTCGGAACCGAGGTGCTGGCCGGCCGGGGCACGGCCCACCTGGACCCGTTCATCCGGTTCGCCCTCGTCGCGGTCGACCAGGCCATCGCGGAAGCCGGGCTGGATCCGAAGACGTGGGACAGCAAGCGTGTCGGCGTCGTCGTCGGTTGCAGCTTCGGCGGCGCCGCCACACTGGGAACCGCGCACGGCCGCCTGGCGGATCGGGGACCCGAAGCCGTGTCCCCGTACGTACACCCGCGTTCGCTGATCAACATGGCGGCCGGCACGATCGCCATCCGGCATCGGATCACGGGCCCCAGCCACACCCTTGCCGCAGCATGCGCCTCGGGTGCGGCCGCAGTCGGCATGGCCCGGGACCTGATCCGTTCGGGCACCTGCGACATCGTGATCGCTTGCGGCACGGACGCCGGCGTGGTGCCCGTGATCGCGGCGGGGTTCGACGCGATGGGAGCACTGTCCGACGACACCGGCGACGGCGCCTCCCGCCCCTTCGCCGCGGACCGCTCCGGATTCGTGCTCTCCGAAGGCGCGGCGGCCGTCGTGCTGGAACGCCAGGAGGCGGCACAGGCCCGGGGCGCTCGTTCCCTGGGCAGGATCCTCGGGTACGCCTTCACCACCGACGCACACCACCCGGTTGCTCCCCACCCGGACGGGGCGGGGGCCGAAGCCGCGGTACGGGCGGCCCTGGACGACGCCGGACTCACCACGGCCGACGTGGAGCACGTCAATGCCCACGGCACCTCGACGCCGTACAACGACCGGAGCGAGGGCCGGTTGATCGGTCGCCTGTTCCCGCACCGGCCCACCGTCACGGCCAACAAGGGCCTGCTGGGCCACAGTCTCGGTGCGGCCGGGGCGATCGAAGCGGTGCTGACCCTGCGCACCCTGGCCTCGGGCATCGTCCCGCCGACGGCCAACACACCCGAAGTGGACCCTGAGCTCAAGGACATCGATCTCGTACTGGGTGAGGAACGGATGCAACGGCCGACCGTGGCCATCAGCAACTCCTTCGGATTCGGCGGGGCCAATTGCGTACTGGTGATGGGTTCGTGACCGGCACCCCGGCATCCGCGATGCTCGTCGGTCTGGGCGTCTGCCTGCCGCAGCGCAGTGTGACCAATGACGAACTGGCCCAGCGCCTGGACACCTCACACGAATGGATCCACAGCCGCACCGGGATCGAGCGCCGCCACATCGCGGACGCCGGGACCGGGACCGTCGATCTGGCCGCAGCCGCCGGCAAGGCCGCCCTGAAGTCGGCCGGACGGTCCTCCTGCGACCTGGTGATCGTTGCGACCACCACCCCCGACCGGACGTGCCCGGCGACGGCGCCGGAGGTGGCCTCGGCCATGGGACTCCCGAGTGCCGCCGGGTTCGACCTGTCCGCGGTCTGCTCCGGATTCGTGTACGGGCTGTCCGTCGGCGCCTCGATGATCACCTCGGGCGCTTTCCGAAGCGTCATGGTGATCGGAGCGGAGAGGTATTCGGCGATCGTCGACCCCGACGACCGCACCACGGCGGTGATATTCGGGGACGGCGCCGGGGCGGTCCTGCTCGAGCACGGCGAAGGTACCGGGCCGGGTGCCGTGCTGAGTACCGAGCTCGGCAGTGACGGCACCGGCAGGGATCTGATCACGGTGCAGCCGGGTGAGCGGTATCTGAGCATGCGGGGCCGTGACGTCTACACACGGGCAGTGCCGACGATGGCTGACTCGGCCCGACGGGTCGCGCATGCCGTCGGCTGGGAGACCGAGGACATCGACGCCTTCGTCGGCCACCAGGCCAACCTCCGGATCCTGAAGTCGGTGGCCAAGCGGCTCGGCCTGCCGGACGAGCGCGTGATCTCGAACATCGGCGAGGTCGGCAACACCGCGGCTGCCTCCATTCCCCTGGCCCTGGCCTGGGCCGCGGACCGGAATCGGCTGGGGCCGGGCGACCGGGTCGTCCTCACCGCCTTCGGAGGTGGCCTCACCTGGGGGTCGGCCGCCCTTCACTGGCCGGACATCCGCCCGGTCCACGGCTGAACCTCCGCACCCGCCCGTCCCGCCCGCGCGTGCCCCGCGCGGGCGGGACGGACACAGCCCACGGGAAGGGATTCCCCGTCATGACGCCACCCACCGAGCCTTCAGTCACCGAGCACCCCCTCGTCCGGTACCGGACCCTCCTGAAGTCGGGAGCCGCGGTCTCGGACACCGCCGGCTACTGGATTCCGTGGCCCACGGTCTGGGTGACTGTCGAGGATCCGCAGAGGCCGGCAGAGCCCGAACACTGAGGAACCGGCGGGCAGCTCACGGCACGGACCGCTGCGGGGGCGCTCCGGTAGCATGATCCGTGCCGTAGAGCCACTCGTCAGCCTCGTGGACGCCGGGAGCAGCACTTCATGACAGAGCGCAAGCCCATCGAATCGTGGCTCACCGACATGGACGGGGTCCTCATTCACGAGGGCGTCCCGATCCCGGGTGCCGGTGCCTTCATCAAGAAGCTGCGCGAATCCGGCAAGCCCTTCCTGGTGCTGACCAACAACTCGATATACACCGCCCGTGACCTGCAGGCCCGTCTCGCGGGAATGGGCCTGCACCTTCCGGTCGAGAACATCTGGACCTCGGCCCTCGCCACCGCGAAGTTCCTGGCCGACCAGAGCCCGAACGGGACCGCGTACGTCATCGGCGAGGCGGGTCTGACCACCGCGCTGCACGACGTGGGTTTCGTCCTGACCGACTCCTCGCCGGACTTCGTGATTCTCGGGGAGACGAGGCAGTACTCCTTCGAGGCCATGACCAAGGCCGTCCGGCTGATCAACGGCGGAGCCCGGTTCATCTGCACCAACCCCGATGAGACGGGGCCGTCGGCCGAGGGGCCGCTGCCCGCGACCGGATCGGTCGCGGCGCTGATCACCAAGGCGACGGGCAAGGACCCGTACTTCGTGGGCAAGCCCAATCCGCTGATGATGCGCCACGGCCTGAACACCATCGGCGCCCACTCCGAGACCAGCGCCATGATCGGTGACCGGATGGACACCGACGTCCTCGCCGGTCTGGAGGCCGGCATGGAGACGTATCTGGTCAGGACGGGTCTGACGAGTGACGCGGATATCGCGAAGTACCCGTTCCGGCCGACCGCCGTCTTCGACTCGATCGCGGACCTCGTCGATCTCGTCTGACGCGCTCCCGAGCGGATCCTGGGCCCGGTTCCCGCCCGGATCCCGGCTCAGCTCCCGGTGGCCTCCTTCCAGGCGTCGATGTAGGAGGTGAGGTTCTTCTCGATGTCGTCCCAGTCGGGCTCGAAGACCTCCACGCCGTCCATCAGCTCGGTGAGGGCGATGGCGTCGGCGTCGGTGGCCTTGACGTCCTGGCGGGCCGCGAAGCCGCCGCCGATCTCGCTGACCTGGCGCTGCGCCTTCTGGCTCAGCATGTAGTCGAGGAGCTTCCTGCCGTTCTCGGTGTGCGGGGCGTCGGTGACCAGGCCGGCCGCGTAGGGCAGGGCGAAGGTGGTGGGCTTGCCGCCCTCGCGGGCCGGGAACCAGATGCCGAGGTTCGGCATGGACTTCGACTGGGCGTAGTTCATCTGGACGTCGCCGTTGGCGACGAGCAGTTCGCCCTTGTCGACCTTGGGGGCGAGCTTGCCGGTGGAGGCGGACGGCCCGACGTTGTTGGCCTGGAGCTTCTTCAGGTACTCCATGGCGGGCTTCTCGCCGCCGAAGTCGTGCATGGCCTTGACGATGACGGCGGTGCCGTCGCCGGCGACGCCGGGGGTGGAGTACTGGAGCTTGTTCCTGTACTTGTCGTCGAGCAGGTCCTCCCAGGTGGCGGGGGCCTGCTTCAGCTCCTTCTTGTTGTGGACGAAGCCGAAGTAGTTGTTGACGACGGCGGTCCAGGTGCCGTTCGCGGCCTTGTCGGCGCCGCTGACCCGGTCCGCGCCCTCGGGGGCGTATTTCTGGAGGAGGCCCTTGGTGTCGGCCTGCTGGATGAAGGGCGGGAGGGTGACGAGCACGTCGGCCTGCGGGTTGCGCTTCTCGCGGACGGTGCGCTGCACCATCTCGCCGGAGCCGCCTTCGACGTACTCGACCTTGATGCCGGTCTCCTTCTCGAAGTCCTCGAAGACCCGGTCGTACCAGCCGTCGCCGTTCTCGCCCTTGAGGCCGTCGGCGCTGTAGACGGTGACGACGTTCTCGTCGGAGGCGGCGGAGGTGCCGGAGCAGGCGGTGAGCGGGATCGCGAGGGCGGCGAGGGCGGCGAGCGGCTTGAGGGCGTTTTTGGGCATGGCGAGGTGAACTCCTTGCGTGTCGGGGCGAGGGGCGGTTCAGCGGTACGAGGCTCGGGTGCGGATCCGGGAGACGGCGAGCAGCACCAGCAGGGTGGCCGCCATGAGGACGACGGCGATCGCGGAGCCGGTGAACAGGGCGCCCCGGTCGGTGGAGGCGTAGATCAGGACCGGCAGCGGGGTCCAGTCCGGCGGGTAGAGCATCATCGTGGCGCTCAGCTCGCCCATGGACAGGGCGAAGCAGAGTCCGGCGGCGGCGGTCAGGGACGGCAGCAGCAGCGGCAGCCTGACCCGCCACAGCACGTACGCCGGGGAGGCGCCGAGGGAGGCGGCGGCCTGTTCGTAGGCCGGGTCGAGGCGGGTGATCGCCGCGGACACCGACTGGTAGGCGAAGGCGGTGACCAGGACGGAGTGGGCGATGATCACGATCCAGCGGGTGCCGTTGAGCAGCATCGGCGGCTGGGAGAAGGCGACCAGGGTCGCGAGGCCGACGACGACGGAGGGCACGGCGACGGGCAGCACGAACAGGGCGTCCAGCACCTTGCGGTGCCGCTTCTTCAGCGCCGCCGCGGCGAGCGCGGCCCAGGTGCCGGTGGCGAGGGCGAGCAGGCTGGCGGTGACGGCGGTGACCAGGCTGGTGGTGAGCGCCTGGAGTGCCTCGCCGCGGGTGGCCGCCTCGTAGTGGGCGGTGGTGAAGCCGGAGGGCAGGACGCTGGACCAGTTGGTGGCGAAGGAGGCGCCGAGGACGACGAGGAGCGGGAGGGCGAACAGGGGGACGAAGAGGAGGAAGAAGACCGCCCACACGGCCCACTTCGCCCCGCGGTTATGCACCAGCACGGCGGCTCACCACCCGGTAGAGGCCGTAGAGGCCCACGGAGATCAGGACGTTGACGACGGCGACGACGCAGGCGCCCGGGTAGTCGGACTCCAGGATCGCCTTGCCGTAGACGAGCGTCGGCAGGGTCGTGACGCCCTTGGCGCCGGTGAAGAGCACGATGCCGAACTCGTTCAGGCACAGGACCAGGACCAGGCTGCCGCCGGCCGCGAGGGCGGGCAGCGCCTCCGGCAGGATGATCCGCCGGACGATGCGCGACGCACGGGCGCCGAGCGAACTGGCTGCCTCCAGCTGGGCGGTGTCCAGCTGCGAGAAGGCGGCGAGCAGCGGGCGCATCACGAACGGCGTGAAGTACGTGATCTCCGCGAGCAGCACCCCCCAGGGCGTGGTCAGGAACTGGAACGGCCCCTCGGCGGCCCCGGTCACGTCGGTCCACGCCCCGTTGGCCATGCCGACCGTGCCGTAGACGAAGAGCAGGGCGAGCGTGATCAGGAAGGACGGGAAGGACAGGAAGACGTCGATGAACCGGGACACCGCCTTCGCCCCCGGGAACGGCACGAAGGCGATGACCAGCGCCAGCAGGAACCCGAGCACCAGGCACCCGACGGTGGCGGCCACCGCCAGCCACACCGTGGTCCACAGCGCCTCGCGGAAGGCGTACGAGGCGAAGACGTCGGCGTACGGCTTCAGGGAGGTGCCGCCGGTGTCGGGCTGGAAGGACTGCTGGACGACGAGGGCGAGGGGGTAGAGGAAGACGAGGGCGAGGAGGGCGACCGGGGGCAGGGCCCAGACCCAGGCCGGTGCCTTGGCACGGACCCGCCCGGTCCCGGCCGGGGTGCTGATCGTCGCGCTAGCCATGTCCGCCCACCCCGGCCGTGAGCAGGACCGCGTCCTCGGGGGCGAAGTGCAGGGTGACCTCGTCGCCGTGGGCGGGCGGGTTCCGCAGTTCGCGCAGGTCGGCCATGACGCGGTGGCCGTCCACGTCGACGTAGAGGCGGTGCGTGGCGCCCCGCCACTGGATCTCCCCCACCGTGCCGGTGAGCCGGTTGGGGCCGTCGCCCTCGCCGAGCCCGACGAGGTGCGGCCTTACGCACAGGGTGGCCGTCGCACCCGGCGCGGCGCTCCCCGTGTCGACCTTGATCTCCGCGTCGGCGAAGGCCACTCCCCCGGCTCCCACCGTCACCGGCAGGAGGTTCGCGTTGCCCACGAAGGACGCCGTGAACGCGTCGGCCGGCGCCCGGTACAGCTCCCGGGGGGTGCCGCAGGACTGGAGGCGGGCCTTGTCCATCACCGCGATCCGGTCGGCGAGGGTGAGGGCCTCCACCTGGTCGTGGGTGACGTACAGGATCGACACGTCGGGCAGCTCGCGGTGCAGGCGGGCCAGTTCGGCGAGCATGCCGGAGCGCAGCTGGGCGTCGAGGGCGGACAGCGGTTCGTCCAGGAGCAGGACGTCCGGGCGGATGGCGAGGGCGCGGGCGATGGCGACGCGCTGCTGCTGGCCGCCGGACAGCTCACGGGGGTAGCGGCGGGCGTAGGCGCCCATGCCGGTCATCTCCAGGGCCTCGGAGACGCGGGTGCGGATCTCGTCCTTGGCGACCTTGCGGGCCTTCAGGCCGAAGGCGACGTTGTCCTCCACCCGCATGTGCGGGAACAGGGCGTACTGCTGGACCACCATGCCGATGCCGCGCCGGTGCGGGGGCAGGTCGGTGACGTCGCGGTCGCCGAGGAACACCCGCCCGGAGGCGGGCCGTACGAACCCGGCGACCGCCCGCAGCGCGGTGGTCTTGCCGGATCCGGACGGCCCGAGCAGCGCCATGACCTCGCCGGGTTCGACGGTGAGGTCCAGGGCGTCGAGGACGACGTTGCCGTCGTAGGCGACGGTGACCTTGTCGAAGCGGATGCCGCTGGTGGCAGCGGTGTTGGCGGTTGCGGCGGTGGCGGCGGTGGCGGCCATCAGCCGGCTCCCCGCAGGAGGGCGGGCAGGTCGGCGACGGAGTCGAGGACGTGGCCGGCGCCCGCCTCGCGGAAGGCGTCGTCGCCGTGGGCCCCGGTGCGCACCCCGGCGACCAGGCCGGCGCCCGCCCGTACGCCGCTTAGCACGTCGTACGAGGTGTCGCCGACGACGGCGACCTGGCGTACGCCGTCGGCGGCCTTGGTGCGCAGGAAGGCCTCCAGCACCATGTCCGGGTACGGCCGTCCGCGCCCGCCCGCGTCGGCGGGGCACAGGGTGAGCGGCACCAGATCCTGCCAGCCGAGGGCGCTGAGAATGGCGTCCTGGGTGACGCGGGCGAAGCCGGTGGTGAGGACGACGGTGCGACCGTCGGCGGCCAGCTCCTCGACGGCCTCGCGGGCGCCGGGGACCGGGGCGATCAGGCCTCCGTCGACGAGTTCGCCGTACGCCTTCTCGAAGGCGGCGTTGGCCTGCCGGGCGCGGTCCTCGTCGCCGAACAGGTGCCGGAAGACGGAGATCTTGGACTCGCCCATGGTGGCGCGGACGTAGGCGAGCTTGTCGGCGTGGTCGTCGGTGCCGGGTTCGACGCCCAGTTCGCGGGCGGCGGCGATGAAGGCGCGCTCGACGAGGCCGCCGTCGGCGACCGTGGTGCCGGCCATGTCGAGGACGACGAGGCGGATGTCCTCGGTGGTGTCTGCGTGGGTCATGTGTGTCACCAGCCCAGTTCGTTCGCGGTGGTCTCGGCTATGGCGGGCGAGCAGGTCATGCCGCGCCCGCCGGGCCCGGTGACCAGCCAGACCCCCTCGCGCACCCGCTGCCGGTGCACGACCCGGCTCTTGTCGGTGCACTGCGCGTACACCCCGGCCCAGCGGCGCCGGATCTTCGGCAGCGGGCGGCCGAGGAGGGACTCGACGACGCCGGTGAGGTGGTCGTAGGGGTCCTCGAGGGTGTCGAAGGCGAAGGGGTGCTCGTACTCGTGGGTGTCGCCGATGGTCAGGCCGCCGTCGGCGCGCTGGACCATCAGCAGCTGCATCCTGTGCTCCGCGGCCGTGGCGGGCTGCGGCTGCCGCGCGTTCAGCTCGTCCAGGGCGGGCGAGGTGTACGCGGGGTAGTAGCGGAAGCTGTCGGCGTCGGCGACCGAGGTGGTCAGCAGTTCGCCGAGGGGGTCGGTCTGCATCATCTGGAGGCGGACCCGGCGCACGGGCAGGTCGGGTCCGGCCAGCTCGCGCACGAGGCCGCCGAGCCAGGCGCCGGTGCACAGCACGACGGCGTCGCCGGTGTGCACCTCGCCGTGGTCGTCGCGGACGGCCCTCTCGCCGACGACCTCGCGGACCTCGCGGCCGGGCACGAAGGTGTAGCCCGGGGACCTCAGCAGCTCGGCGCGCAGGGCGAGCTGGGCGGTGCGCGGTTCCACGGCGGCGTCGCGCTCGCAGTACAGGGCCGCGTCGAAGTCGCCGCGCAGGGCGGGGTTGACGGCGCGGGCCTCGCCCGGGGTGAGCAGCTCGTAGCCGCGGGCGGCGGCGTCCGGGCGGGCCACGGCCGCCTCGGCGACGGCACGCTCCAGGTAGCCGCGCACGGGGGTCAGGGAGCCGTTCGGGCGGAAGCCGAGCGCCGGGACGCGGGCGCCGATCTCCTCCCACAGCTCCCGGGCCCGCAGCGCGGTCTCCAGCTCCTCTCCACCCGCGCGGCCACTGACCCAGATCTGGCCGAAATTGCGCAGTGAGGCGCCGCGGGCCTCGGTCTCGCGCTCGATCTGTACGACCTCGTGGCCGCGGTTCACTGCGTGCCAGGCGTGCATGGTTCCCACCACGCCGGCTCCGACGACTATCACTCTCACGACCGCCACGCTCCTTGCCATCGGGGAACCGAAGGAATCCGGCTGACAACGAGAGCGTGAACTGGCCATCACGTTTGGGCTAGACCCGTTATGTTTTCGTTATAGTGGGGGGCGACCGGGGAAGGGCGCTTTTCAGCCGCTCAGGTGGGTGGTGAAGGAGAAGCGGTCGCCTCGGTAGAGCGTGCGCACGCGCTCCAGCGGGCGGCCGTCCGTGTCGCGGGAGACGCGGTGGATGAGCAGCATCGGGAGGGCCGGCGGGGTGCCGATGAGCAGGGCCTCGCGCGGGGTGGCGAGCACGGTCTCGATGCGTTCGTCGGCGTCGCCGAAGGAGATGCCCTGCCCGGCGAGGAAGGCGTAGAAGGAGGAGTCCGGGTCGAAGGCGGCGTCCAGGTCGGGGACGCGGGCCACGGCGACGTAGGTGCTCTCCAGGCCGACCCGCTCGTCGTCGGCGAGCAGCACCCGCTCCAGGTGCCAGACCGGCTCCCCGCGCGTGAGCCCGGTCTCGGCGGCGAGCGCGTCCGGGCAGGGGAAGCGGTCGAGGGTGACGAGCGCGCGGCCGGGGGTACGGCCCTGGCGCCGGACGCCCTCGGTGTAGCTGGCCAGGGACAGCGGCTGCTCCAGCTTGGGGCCCGCGACGACGGTGCCGCGGCCCTGCCGGCGCAGCTTGCCCTCGAGGACGAGTTCGCGCAGGGCCTGCCGCACGGTCTCGCGGGCGACCTCGTACCGCTCGGAGAGGTCCCGTTCGGTGGGGATGGCGCTGCCCTCCCCCAGCTCGCCGACCAGACGGTCGATCCGCGCCTTGACGGCGTAGTACTTCGGCACGCGTCCGTGCTCCGGGATCCCGGAGCGGACGGGGGCGCCCGGGGCCTGGTCGTTCGGGTAGTCCACGGAGGGATGTTCGCAGACGGAGGTGGCGGGGGCGGCGGGCGGTCGCGGGTGGCGGGGGGGCGGGGGCGGCGGGCGGTCGCGGGTGGCGGGGGGGGGGCGGGGGCGGCGGGCGGTCGCGGGTGGCGGGGAGGCGGGCGGTCGCGGGTGGCGGGGAGGCGGGCGGTCGCGGGTGGCGGGGAGGGCGGGGCGGCGGGCGGTCGCGGGTGGCCCGGGGCGGGCGAAGGTCAGCGGCGTCTGCGGGCCAGCAGTACGGCCGCTCCGCCGACGGTGACGAGCAGTGTGGCGGCCCCCAGGGCCGCGTCCGTCCGGCCCGGTCCCGTGCCGGCCAGTTCGTCGGGGGAGGGCGGGGCGGTGGCCCGGTCGTGCGGGGTGGGGGCGTCGGTGGGGGCGGGTGCGGTGGGGTCGGTGGGGGCGGTGTCCTGCCCGGCGGAGGACTCGCCGCTCGGGTCCGCGGAGGACTCGCCGCTCGGGTCCGCGGACGGCGCGTCGGTCGAGTCGGCGTTGCGGATGCGGAAGCGGTAGTCGTTCGACTGGCCGATCCACTCGCCGTCGCCCCCGCGGCGCTGGACGACGGCGGCGTTGGCGGTGACCTCGTTGGCCTCGGCGTCCGAGGTGAGCGCGAGCCGCACCTTGACGGTGAGGGTCTTGCCGGGGCCGACGGTGAAGCCGGGGAAGTCGTCGACCGCGTCTTCGCCGGCGCTCTCGCCGGCGCCTTCGCCGAACGCGCCGATCAGCTCGTCCCGGTCGGTGGCCTCCAGCTCCACGGGGTGCGGCCGGTCTCCGTCGTAGAACTCCAGGAGGGGCTGCGACGGTTCCAGCGCGCGCTTCTCGTCGACGAGGACGACGACCGGGTGGATGCCCTCGCAGCTGCGGGACGTGGTGTTGGTGAGGTCCAGGTACCAGGTGCCGTAGCCGCCGCCGGCCTCGTAGGCGGCGGGACCGCCGTGGAGGCGGGTGGTGAGGGGGAAGGTGTGGTCGTCGGGGGCCGTGCAGGCGGGCAGCGGCGCGCCGGGGTCCGCGTGCGCGGGGACGGCCGCCGCGGGGACGGCCGCCGCGGAGGCGGCGGCGAGGAGGGCGGCTGCCGCCGTCAGGCGGGGGGACGCGGGCGTGAACAGTCGCATGAACACATGAGCGTGCCGGTGGATCGCGGCTTCGGGCACCGCCATTCGGGCCACGACGCCCGGACGGCGGACGGACACCCCCCGATCGGCGGGCGGCGACCGGCGGACCGAGCGGGCACTTTCGCGCCGGACGGCGCGAAAGTGGCGCGTTCGCGCGTTGCCGCTCCCCTCGACGGGCCCCAGCCTGAAGGGGCGGGAGCGCTCCCACACGACTGAAGGGACTGGAATGGACACTACGGAAACCCGTGATTGTCATATACATGGCCATGCGAGAAGAGGGCGCCGTCCGGCACGCCTCCTGAGCGCCCTCCTCCTGCTCGTGCCGGCTCTCCTGCTGGCCACCCTCGCTCCCTCGGCCGCCTCTCCCGCCTCGGCCGCGGAGCCGGCCCCCGTCCCCCTGCCGTCGCTCGGGGCGACCACCACCCAGGTCGCCTCCGGCCTGCGCCGCCCCACCGCCCTCGTCGCCCCGGACGACGGCACGGACCGGCTGTTCATCACCGAGAAGCCGGGCCGGGTCCGCGTCTACCACCCCGACACCGGCCTGGCCCCGGCCCCGCTGCTCGACATCACCGCGTCCGTGGACGAGTCGGGCAACGAGCGCGGCCTCCTCGGCATCGCCGTCCCGCCCGACTTCGCCGACAGCCGGGCCCTGTACCTGGCGTACACGGCGCTGCCCGACGGCGCCGTCACCCTCGCCCGCTACCGGCTCGACGAGTCCCGTCTGGAGCCGCTGCTCTCCCAGCCGCACGCCGAGTACAGCAACCACAACGGCGGCCAGCTCGCGTTCGGCCCCGACGGCAACCTGTACTGGAGCATCGGCGACGGCGGCGGCTCCGGGGACCCCTTCCGGTCCGGGCAGCGGCTGGACACCCTCCTCGGCAAGATCCTGCGCATCGACGTGAGCCGCGCCTGCGCCCCGCTCGCCTACTGCGTCCCCGGTGACAACCCCTTCGTCGACACCCCCGGCGCCCGCGCGGAAATCTGGCTGTACGGCCTGCGCAACCCGTGGCGCTTCTCCTTCGACGGCGCCGACGGGTCGATGTGGATCGGCGACGTCGGCCAGGGCCGCTGGGAGGAGATCGACCACCTCCCCGCCGGACAGGGCGGACTGAACCTCGGCTGGTCCTGCTACGAGGGGCTGGAGAGGTTCGAGGGCGGCGACTGCGCGTCCGGCGGGCAGTACACCGAGCCGGTCTTCACCTACTCCCCGTACACCGGCGGCTGCTCGGTCATCGGGGGCCACGTCTACCGGGGCCGCGAGTACGCCGACCTGGTCGGCGGGGTCTACATCGCCACCGACTACTGCTCGTCCACCGTCTGGGCGCTGCGCCCCGACGGCAGGGGCGGCTACGAGCAGGCCGAGATCGGGGAGATGCCCACCCAGGTGACGTCGGTCGGCACAACCGTCGACGGGGAGTTCTACGTGGTCAACGACCTGCCGGGCGGCCTGCACCGGGTGTCGTTCACGCGGGAGGAGCCGGTCTGCCGGGTGGACCGGGCGGTGACCGCCTGGGGCACCGGCTCGACAGTCGACCTCACGGTCACCAACACGGGCGACACTCCGGTGAGCGGATGGACGCTCGCGTTCCCGCTGCCCCTCGGACAGACCGTCGTGTCCGACTGGAACACGGAGCTGACCCAGGGAAGCAACACGATCTCGGCGGCCAACGCCCCGCACAACGCGACGATCGCGCCGGGCGCGAGCGTCACGCTGGGCTATCTCACCGAGCACACCGGTGACGCGTCACCGCCACCGCGGTTCACGCTGAACGGGGACGCGTGCGCGGTGGGCCGCTGAGCGACGCCGGGGGTGCCGCGGGGGCGGCACCGGGGGCGGGACGGCATCGGCGGCGCCGGCACCGGGGGCACCGGGGGCGGTGGCGGACCCGGGACGCCCGTCGGTGCCGGGCGCGCGGGGGCCGCCCCCTCACGCGTCCCCTCGGCCGAACAGCGGCGCGAGCAGCAGCTGGGCCGCGCCCTCCGCCACCCCACGCGTCCCGCCCGGCGCGAGCCGCACCGGTACGGCGCCGTCCTGACCGCCCTCGCGCCGGGCGCGGGCGTCGAGGACGGCGCCGACCCCGTGGACGAACGCCTCGGGGGCGGCGGCGACGGTACGGCCGCCGAGCAGGACCAGATCGATGTCCAGCAGCCCGGCGAGGTTCGCGGCGCCCGCGCCCAGCACCCTGGCCGCCTCGGCGAGGTCACCACGGGCGACGGCACCGAGGCACAGGGCCTCTATGCAGCCGCGGGCGCCGCAGGTGCAGGGCGGCCCGTCCAGCTGGATGACCTGGTGCCCGAATTCGCCGGCGCCGGTCCGGGCGCCCCGGTGCACGCCCCCGCCGATCACGAGGCCGGCACCCAGTCCCGTACCGAGGTGCAGGTAGGCGAAGGAGCCGCCCTCACCGCCGACGGCGAGGCCGAGCGCCGCCGCGTTGGTGTCCTTGTCGACGACGACCGGCACGCCGAGCCGCCGCGCCAGGGCGTCCCGCAACGGGAACCCGTCCCACTCCGGGAAACCGGTGACCCGGTGCAGCACGCCCCGGACGTGGTCGAGCGGCCCCGGGAGGGCGACACCGAGACCGAGGAAGCCGGGGACGGCGGCGAACGCGCGGTCCGGCGGTGGCGGGGGACCGTCCGGGCCGTGCGGGGTGTCGTCCGGCGACTGCGGGGCGCCGCCCGACCGGCCCGCGGTGCCGCCCGGCGACGGCGAGGCCCCCTCCGACGGGACCGGGGCGCCGCCCGTACGGCCCGGTACGCCGCCCGTCGGTCCCGGTGCGTCACCCGGCGCTCCCACGGCGCCCTCAGACGGTCGCAAGGTGTCCGCGACCAACTCCCGGGCCGCCCGCGCCACTCCCTCCACCACGGCCTCCGCGCCCGCCCCCAGATCCAGCGCGGCACGCCGCTCACCCACCACGGCACCGTCGAGGTCGACCAGCACCGCCCGCAGCTCGTCCCGGTCCAGGTGCACGCCGAGCGCGTGGCCCGCCTCCGGGACCAGGCGCAGTACCGTGCGCGGCTTGCCTCCCGTCGACGCCCGGCGTCCGGCCTCGGCGGCGAGGCCGTCCTCCCGGAGCCGGGCGGTGATCTTGCTGACCGCCTGCGGGGTGAGCCCGGTCCGCTCGGCGAGCTCCAGCCGGCTGATCCCCCCGGCACCGGCGGTGCGCAGCAGGTCGAGCACCAACGCGGTGTTGTGGCTGCGCAGGGCGAGCAGGTTGGCGCCGCCCGCCGCACCCCGCATACCGCCGCCCGCCGCGGGGACCGCGCCCGCACCCGAACCGGACCGCACACCCGGTCCGGACCACACACCCGGTCCGGACCACACACCCGGTCCGGACCCCGCGCCCGATCCGGACCCCGCGCCCGGACCGGTTCCCGCGGCCGAACCGGACCCCGCGACCGAACCGCCGGAACGCACCCCCGCCGCCTCCCCCACGCCCTCGACCGGCAAGCCCGACCCCGCACCGGCACCCGCACCCGCACCCAGGCCCGACCCTCGCCCCGTGCCCGCGGCCCCCGTCCCCGTACCTCCGCCGTTCGTCCTGTTCACGCCCCCATTGTCCCCGGCGCTTGCACTTTGGCAACACCGTTGCGAAAGTGGGACGCATGACTGGTAACCCTCCCGGCAGCCCCCTGCGCGTCGGCCTCGTCGGCTACGGACTCGCGGGCTCCGTCTTCCACGCCCCGCTGATCGGCGCCACCGAGGGCCTGGCGCTGGACACGGTGGTCACCTCGAACCCCGACCGGCAGCAGCAGGCCCGTGCCGAGTTCCCGGACGTGCGGACCGTCGCCGGCCCCGACGAGCTGTTCGACCGGGCCGCCGAGCTGGACCTCGTCGTCATCGCCTCCCCGAACAAGACGCACGTACCGCTCGCGAAGCGGGCCCTGGAGGCCGGTCTGCCGGTCGTGGTGGACAAGCCGGTCGCGGGCACCGCCGCCGAGGCCCGTGAGCTGGCGGCGCTGGCCGAGGAGCGCGGCCTGCTCCTCTCCGTCTTCCAGAACCGCCGCTGGGACAACGACTTCCTGACCCTCCGCAAGCTGCTCGCCGAGGGCGCGCTGGGCGACGTATGGCGCTTCGAATCCCGCTTCGAGCGCTGGCGGCCGAAGCCGAAGGGCGGCTGGCGCGAGTCCGGCGACCCGGCAGAGATCGGAGGTCTCCTCTACGACCTCGGCAGCCACGTGGTCGACCAGGCCCTCGTCCTGTTCGGCCCGGCCACGCACGTGTACGCCGAGTCGGTCGTGCGGCGCGCGGGCGCGGAGGCGGACGACGACACGTTCATCGCGATCACGCACGCGAACGGCGTCCGCTCCCACCTCTACGTCTCCTCCACCGCCGCCCAGCTCGGCCCGCGCTTCCGCGTCCTGGGCTCGAAGGCCGGCTACGTGAAGCACGGCCTGGACCCGCAGGAGGCGGCGCTGCGCGAGGGCAAGCGTCCCGGCCCCGGCTGGGGCGAGGAGGACCAGTCGCTGTGGGGCCGCGTGGGCGCCGGGGAGTCCCCGACGACCGGCGGCGGTCACGTGGAGGCGACCGTTGCGGGCGACTACCCCGCGTACTACGCGGCGGTGGCGAAGGCCCTGCGCGAAGACGGCCCGAACCCGGTCGGCGTCCGCGAGGCGGCAGCCGCCCTGGACGTACTGGAGGCGGCCCGCAGGTCCGCCCGCGACGGACTGGTGGTGACCCTGTGAGCCCCTCCCCCGGGACGACCGTCCCGACCGTGGACGAGCTGGAGGCGCAGGAACGCCGCCTGGTCTTCCGCCGGTTCACCAACGACGACGCGTGGGCGCTGGGCTCCCTCCTGGTGGAGCTGGCCCGGGAGCGCGAGGCGCCGGTCGCCGTCGACATCCACCGCGCCGGCCAGCAGCTCTTCCACGCGGCCCTGCCCGGTTCGACCCCCGACAACGACGCCTGGATCGCCCGCAAGCGCCGGGTGGTGGAGCGGTACGGCTCCGCTTCGTACCTCGTCGGCTCCCGTTTCCGGGCCAAGGGCACGACGTTCGAGGAGTCCTCGCGCCTCGACCCGAACACGTACGCGGCGCACGGCGGTTCCTTCCCGATCGCCGTGGCCGGCGTCGGCGTGGTCGGCGCGGTGACGGTGTCCGGGCTGCCGCAGGTGGAGGACCACCGGCTCGTGGTGGAGGCGCTGGAACGCTTCCTGGGCGAATAGCCCGTACGGCGGACTCCGGGAATCACTCCACGGTCCCTCCGGTTGGCACGCGGTGTACGCACGAAGGACGATCACAACGCCCCACCGGAGGGATCGCAACCGATGAACGACGCGACGGCTTCTCTGAAGGAATCGGTCGGACGGTACGGAGTCTGGAGCGCGGCGCTGCACGCCGACACCGACCCGGGCCGCGGTCGCGAACGGGCCGAGGCCGTCGCCGAGTTGGAGCGGCTCGGGTTCGGCGCCGTGTGGCTGGGCGGCAACACCTCCGCCCAGGACGCGGCACCGCTGATCGAGGCGACCGAGCGCATCGTCGTCGGCACCAGCATCCAGAGCGTCTGGGAGCACCGGGCCTCGGAGGCGGCGGCGGGCTTCGCCGAGCTGGAGGTGGCCCGTCCCGGCCGCTTCCTGCTCGGCCTCGGCGTGAGCCACGGCCCCCGGGTGGAGGGCTACAGCCGCCCGTACTCGACGATGGTCGGCTACCTGGACGACCTCGACAAGGCGGGGATGCGTGCCGGTCACCGCGTACTGGCGGCCCTCGGACCGAAGATGCTGGACCTCTCCCGGGACCGGGCGGCGGGCGCGATCCCGTACCTGGTCACCCCCGAGCACACCGCGCAGGCCCGCGAACGGCTCGGCGAGGGTCCGCTGCTCGCCCCGGAGTTCAAGGTCGTCCTCGACTCCGACCCCTCCCGCGCCCGCGCGACGGCCCGCGCCTACCTCGGCCGCTACCTGGAGCTGCCGAACTACACCAGGAACTTCCTCAACCTCGGCTTCACCGACGCCGACGTCGCCGACGGCGGCAGCGACCGCCTGATCGACGCGGTCTTCGCCTGGGGCGACGAGAACACGATCCGCGCCCGCGTGGACGCCTTCCACGCCGCGGGCGCGGACCACGTCGCCCTCCAACTGGTCGAGGACGACATGACCCGCCTCCCGAGGGAGGGCTGGCGCAAGCTCGCTTCCCTGCTGACGTGAGGAAAAGCGCCCCGAAAGGGGCGCGGGGAACCGCGTGCCCAGCCACGGACAACCCGCGGCCGACAACACACGGCGGTCCCCCTCCGCGCCCCTGGCGGAGCGCTACGCGCTCTTGAGCTCCTGCCGCTGCCGCCCGAGCCCGTCGATCTCCAGCTCGACCACGTCCCCGGCCCGCAGATACGGCTTCGGCTCGGGCTGCCCCATGGCCACCCCCGCCGGCGTCCCGGTGTTGATGACGTCACCGGGACGCAGCACCATGAACTGGCTGACGTACCGCACGACCTCCCCCACCGGGAAGATCTGCTCGGCCGTCGTCCCGTCCTGCTTCAGCTCCCCGTTCACCCACAGCCGCAGCGACAGCCGCTGCGGGTCAGCCACCTCGTCGGCGGTCACCAGCCACGGCCCGAGCGGGTTGAACGTCTCGCAGTTCTTGCCCTTGTCCCAGGTCCCGCCCCGCTCGATCTGGAACTCCCGCTCGGACACGTCGTGCGCGACCGCGTACCCGGCGACGCACGCGAGCCCCTCCTCGGCCGACCCCAGATAGCGGGCCGTACGCCCGATCACGACCGCGAGCTCCACCTCCCAGTCCGTCTTGACGGAGCCGCGCGGCACGAGCACGGTGTCGTCCGGGCCGACCACCGTGTCCGGCGCCTTGAAGAACACGACGGGTTCGGCGGGCGGCTCGGCCCCGGTCTCCCGGGCGTGGTCGTGGTAGTTGAGCCCGATGCACACGATCTTCCCGATGCGCCCCACGGGCGGTCCCACGCGCAGTCCGGTGGCGTCCAGGGCGGGCAGCTCACCGGCCGCGGCGGCGGACCGTATCCGCCCGAGCGCGGCATCGTCGGCGAGCAGCGCCCCGTCGATGTCCGTCACCACGCCCGACAGGTCTCGCAGGGTTCCGTCGGCGTCGAGCAGCGCGGGCCGCTCCGACCCCGCCGTACCGACTCGCAACAGCTTCATATCCCCAACTCCTCGATCGCGGGCAGCCCGCCCGATGAGTGCGACCTGGGTGCGGCAGTAACGCGACAACCATCGGAGGACTGTTCGATCCTCCAAGGTCCGGTTCCACTCCGCAATACCCCGTTCACGTACTGGACCGTAGCCACGCGCGCCCACGCGTCGGCCCGTCCGCGCTCAGCGGTACAGCACGGCCCGCTCGACGGCGCTCCACGTCGTGCTGGTGACGACGTACAGCGCGGCGGCCAGCGGTACGACGGCCACGGTGACGAGCGTGAAGAAGGACATGAACGGCATGACCTTGCCGATCGCGCCGAGCCCCGGCACCTGCTCGCCGTCACCGGCGGGGAGCACCGGCCGGTCGGCCATCGTCCGCTTGGTGAGCCGGTAACCGAAGGCGGCGACCCCGGCGACGACCGCGAACAGCGCCACGTACACGAGCCCGGCACCGCCGAGGAGCCCGCCGTCGCCGAGCGCGTCGGCCCACCGCCCGCCGAGCGGCGCGGCGAGGAGCTGGTGCGACAGCAGTTCGTTGGCCTGCCCGCCGATCGTCGGGCTCGAGAAGAGGTGGTACAGGAGGAAGAACGCGGGAATCTGGCACAGGCTGGGCAGGCACCCCGACAGCGGCGACACCTTCTCCCGGGTGTGCAGTTCGAGCACGGCCCGCTGGAGCTTCTCGGGGTTCCTCGCGTGCTTGCGGCGCAGTTCGGCGATCCTCGGCTGGAGTTCGTTACGCGCCTTCTGCCCGCGCGCGGCGGCCCGTGACAGGGGGTGGACGAGGAGCCGCACGAGGGCGGTGATCAGGACGATGGCGGCGGCCGCGGCGGAGGCGCCGAACAGCGGCTGGAGCAGGTCGGCGATGCGCTCGACCAGGTTGGCGAAAACGGACATGGGTGAGTGAGCCCTCCGAGGGTCTCGTCGTGCCGGGGAAGTGAGAACAGCGGCATGACGACACGCCCCGCGCGGGGAGGTGCCCTGGATGAGGGACGTGCCCTACGCGGCGGTCGCCGGGAGGGCGTGTCCGGGCGCTCGGGGCCGGCGGCGGCCGGGGGCGTCGGGATCGCGTTGGGGCAGGAAGGCCGTACGCAGGTCCCGGTCCCTGATGGCCGTACGCACCCGCGTGGGCGGCACGGCGGGCGCGCAGCGCGCGGCGATGACGGCGCAGACGGCGAGCGCGGAACCGACCGTCGCGGTCGCGGCGAGCGCGACGGTGACGGAGAGGCTGCCGACGTCGACGAAGGCGACGGGGAGGATCACGAGGAGCAGTACGAGAAGCGCGCGAGGCACCCGCGGCACGCTCCGGCCCCGGCTCATCCGCGGCTCCCCCCTCCACCCGCTCGCGTACACACGTTCGCCCCAGTTATACAGGAGCCGCACGGAAGCCGGTACGGGCCGTGGAGCCGGACCGCACGGCCCCGGCCCGTGGCCCCCGGGGCCCTCACCCTCGCCGGCCGACGGCAGTACGGTGTCCCCCATGCGCCCCGACACGCCCGCCGAAAACGTCGACCACGCCGCCGAGGCGGCACGCCTGGAACGGACCGCCGGCCTCTACCCCGAGGACGCCGAGACCCTGCTCCTGCGCGCCGCGGCCCACCTGGAACTCTCCGGCGACCGCCCCTCCGCGACCAAGCTCTACGACCGCCTGCTGTCCTCCGCCGCGGACTCCCCGGGACTGGAGAACCCGTCCCTGGTCCGCGCCCTCAAGGCGTCGAACCTGTGGGAGTACGGCCACGAGGCGGAGGCCAGGGCGATCATCGACGGGGTCCGCACGGCGTCGCCCCGCGACCCCGCTCCCTGGGTGATCACGGCGGAGTCCCTGGAGGCCCACGACGAGCTGGAGGCGGCGCACGAGACGTTCACGGAGGGCGCCCGCCTGCTCCTGACGGACGTCCCGGAACCCCCGTACTCGACCCACCCCCTCCTCTACGGCCGCCACCGCGTCCGCCGCATGCTGGGCCTGCCCCACGACGAGTGGGACGCCCTGGCCGACACCCTCCACACCATGCCGGTCTCCCTGGACGAGCTGCACGACCCCAAGCGCGTCTGGTCCCTGGGCTCGGACAACCCGGCCGACCTGCAGGCGGAGATCTCCCGCCTGCGCGCCGAACTGGGCGCCTACCGCGAGGCCCTCTCCCGCCCCTTCCCGGTGGCCATGCTCCACTGGCCGGCCGACGAACTGACGGAACTCCTCGACGCGTACCCGTCCCTCTCCGCCGAGTACCCCTCCTACGAGGAGCACCTGGCGACGATAGAGGCCGCCCTGCGCGAGCTGGCCGCGTCCGGCACCCCGAACCTGGGCGTGGTCCGGGGCACGGTCCCCTCCTACGAGGCCTTCGCCGCCTCGGAGGGTGCCTCCCCGGCCGACGCGGCCCTCCTCCCCCAGTACGCGACGACGCTGGCGGCCCGGGGCCGCGCGGTGGCCTGGCCGCCGCAGCGGGGCGCGGCGTGCTGGTGCGGCTCGCACCGCCCGTACGCGCGGTGCCACGGGGAGGACATCGCCGCGGACCGATGAGAACCGGCGCCGCCGGACGTCTACAGGTGCGAAAGCCTCACGCGGACCGCAGGACGCGACCGCCCCGACTCGACCTCGCCCCGAGGAGACGGACACCATGACCACCGACCAGACCTCCACCCCGGCCGACGGCTTCTCCTACACCCTGACCCGCACCCTGGACGCCTCCCCGGCCCAGGTCTGGCAGGCCTGGACCATCCCCGACCAGTACGCCCAGTGGGCCCACGCCGTCCCCGGTTCCGTCGAACTCGACGTCCGCCCGGGCGGCGCCTGGAAGGCCACGATGCAGACCCCCGACGGCGCGGAGTTCCCCCTGACCGGCACCTACCAGCAGGTCGCCGACCACCACCGCCTGGTCCTCGGCATGGACATCCCCGGCCGCCCCGACCCCACCCTGATGACCATGGAACTCACGGAACAGGGCCCCCGCAACACGGTCATCACCCTCAGCCAGACCTGCGAGACGGAGCAGGAGCGGGACATGGCGGAGCAGGGGAGCGGGATGCTGCTGGACGGGTTGGAGGGGTTCCTGGGGGGCGGGGCGAAGTCCTGAGGGGAGCGGACTTCCTCGGCGCAGGCCCTTCACCAGGGCGCCACTCCCGAAGGGTGTGAACACTCACCGGCTGAGTGTTCACACCCTGCTCATCTGACGGGCAGTCGACATCACGGCTGTATCGCTCCGCCACGTACGTGGCCCGGTGTCAGTGGCTGCTGTTAGAACTGAGCCACATCGGAATAGTGATCCTGGGGTGGCATGGTGGAGAAGACGGGGGGACCGGCTCAGCCGGTCGCGGGGGTTTACGAGCAGCTGATCACGCAGCGCGTGCACGGCGAGCTGGCGCAGCTTGAGGCCGCCGGGTGGAAGGCCGTCGACGCGGAAGTCAGTGCGGAGTCCTCGCCTCATGTGCTGGCGCGGCACATCGGTGACATGGTGACCCGTCGCCTCAACCAGCTCCCGGCCGATGAGCGCGTTCCCTTCGCCAACCGCATCCTGGAGTCCCTGTCCGCCGGTGTCGGCGAGCAGAGCGACGACGATGCCGTCAGCACCATCGTCAAGGGGCCTCGACAACTGCTGGCTCTGGCAGAGCAGGAGGCGCCCGGGGCCTACGCGATCCGTCCGCTTACGCCGCTCTCCGAAACGTCACTGCTCACCAACTCGCCGGAGGACCTCAGCCTCGGCTCGGAGTTGAGGGCCGAGTTGGCCACCGCAGACCGTGTCGACCTGCTCTGCGCGTTCGTGAAGTGGTACGGCATCCGCGTCCTGGAGGATTCTCTGCGTGCCGCAAAGGAACGCGGAGTGCCGATCCGGGTCATCACCACGACCTACATGGGCGCCACGGACCGCCACGCGCTCGACCGGCTCGTTCGCGACTTCGGCGCCACCGTGAAGGTCAACTACGAGATCCGCTCGACGCGGCTGCATGCCAAGGCCTGGCTCTTCCGTCGCAGAACAGGGTTCGACACGGCATACGTCGGCAGCTCCAACCTGTCCCGGGCCGCGCTGCTCGACGGTTTGGAGTGGAACGTACGCCTGTCTTCGGTCGCCACCCCCGCGGTTCTGGACAAGTTCGAGGCGACCTTCGACGCGTACTGGAACGACACCGCATTCGAGACGTATGACCCCGATCTCCACGGCGATCGCCTCTCCGAAGCTCTGGCCCAGGCTGGTGGGACCACGTCGAGCAGCGACCTGAAGATCAACCTTTCGGGCCTTGAGGTACGTCCCTTCCCGCATCAGCGGGACATGCTGGAGCGGCTGAGCGTCGAACGCGAGCTCCGTGGACGGCACCGCAACCTGCTCGTCGCCGCTACTGGCACCGGTAAGACCGTGATGGCCGCCCTCGACTACCGCCACTTGTGCAAGGAGTCCACCAGCGGACGCCCGAGGCTGCTGTTCGTGGCGCATCGAAAGGAGATCCTCAAGCAGTCCCTGCGCACCTACCGGGAGGTGCTGGATGACGCCTCGTTCGGTGAGTTGCTGTACGGCGGCGCTGACCCTCGCGAGTGGAACCACGTCTTCGCCAGTGTCCAGTCGCTCAACGTCCAGAGGCTGGAGCAGCTGGATCCCAACCATTTCGACGTCATCGTCATCGACGAGTTCCACCATGCCACGGCCCCCATCTATCGACGGGTGATCGACCACTTCACACCGAAGGAGTTGTTGGGCCTCACCGCCACTCCTGAGCGGATGGACGGGCTCAACGTCCAGGACGAGTTCTTCGAGGGCCGCATCGCAGCCGAGATGAGGCTCTGGGAGGCACTGGAGAACGACCTGCTGTGCCCCTTCCACTACTTCGGAATCCCTGACGGCACGGACCTGACCAACCTCAACTGGCAGAAGGGTTCCTACGCCGATCAGGAGCTCGGCGATCTCTTCACGGGCAACACCGCGCGGGCCCGCATCGTGGTCAAGCAGATTCAGGACAAGGTCTCCGACCCCGGCACCATGCGTGCGCTGGGCTTCTGTGTGACCAAGGCACACGCTCACTTCATGGCCGACTACTTCCGCAAGGCGGAGCTTCAGGCTGTGGCACTCGACAGTGACTCGCCTGCCGACGTGCGTGCCCGTGCGCTGTCCGACCTTCGGGACGGCAAGATCCAGGTGATCTTCTCGGTGGACTTGTTCAACGAAGGGCTCGACATCCCGGATGTCGACACCCTCCTCCTTCTGCGGCCCACCAATAGCGCCACGGTCTTCCTCCAGCAGTTGGGGCGAGGGCTGCGACGCACCGAGACGAAGCCGGTGCTCACGGTCCTCGACTTCATCGGCCAGCACCGTGCCGAGTTCCGCTTCGAGGAGCAGTTCCGAGCCCTGACCAACCTGTCGCGGAATCGGCTGGTCGAGCACATCGAGCGTGACTTCCCTCAACTGCCGTCCGGCTGCCAGATCATCCTGGAGGGCAAGTCGAAGGACCTGGTACTCGACAACATCCGGACTCAGTTGGGCGCCACGGTGAAGACGCTGGTGAAGGAGGTCAAGGAGTACAGCACTCCACGCCTCTCCGACTATCTCCGGGAAAGCCGCCGAGAGATCAAGGAGCTCTACAAGAGTGCCAATTCCTGGACGACCGTCCTGCGCCGTGCCGGCCTGATCACCGGTACTCCCCCGCCGGGCGAGACGGAACTGCTGAAGCGGGTTCACGCGTTCCTGCACGTGGACGACCCCGAGCGCGCGCAGGCGTACCTGCGTCTCCTGGAGGACGACGCCCCGCCGTACGACGCGCTCGGACCGGTCGAGCAGGTCTACGCCCGCATGTTGTTCTTCAACCTGTGGGACAACGCCGGTGGATTCACCAGCTTCGCGGAGGGCCTAGCGTCGCTGCACGCTCAGCGAGCAGTGCGGGATGAACTCCGGCAGGTACTTTCGTACGTCATCGAACGGGCCGATCACTTCCCGATCGCTCTGTCCGACCACTTCCGTCAGGTCCCGCTGAAGGTCCACAGCGCGTACAACCGATCGGAGATCCTGGCGGCGCTCGGCGTGGCACGCTTCGGTGGGCAGATGCCGAGGTCCTTCGCGCAGGGCGTGCAGTGGGTTGAGGAGCTCCAGACGGATGCGCTTCTCATCACGCTCGAAAAGAACGAGAAGGACTTCTCACCCACCATCCGCTACAAGGACTACGCGGTGAGCCCGAACCTCTTCCACTGGGAGTCCCAGAACTCGACGTCTTCCGATTCCCGCACGGGCTTGCGCTACCAGCAGCACGCGCGGCGCGGCAGCCACGTCCTGCTGTTCATGCGCCGCTACAAGAACACGGACATAGGCAAGTCCCAGCCGTGGATGCTCCTCGGTCCCGCAACCTACGTGAAGCACACCGGCAGCAAGCCGATGGCAATCACCTGGCACCTCGAGCACGCCCTCCCGGCCGACGTGTGGACGTACTCGGCCGCCATCCAGGCGAGCTGAGCCCTGTACATCGGCCGAAGCGCGCACGTTCTCAGGAGACCCGGGCTCCGCTCTCCGCCTCGAAGTGCGCTTGGGCCTGATCCAGCACGTCGTCAGCGTCCCGCCCGTGTACGCGGAACCAGCAGAGGAGATCGGTGATGATGTCGATCGCCGCCTCCTCTGCCACCGCTGCACCCAACCGACCGTGGCCGAACGGCTGCGGCGCCGAGTCCGAACCGATGTACAGGCTCAATACGTCCGCGGCTCGCGCCAATCGAGGGACTGGCGCGTGACGGTCGCCTCTGGTGACGTCCATCTGAAACTCGCACCAGGTCACCTTGCGATCAGCGGTCAGCTCGACGCCCCAGCGGTCGCTGATGGCGTCCACCAGCATCATCCCCCTCCCCTCCTCCGAGTCGCCGCCCGCGCAGGCAAGAGTCGGCAGCGCACGCGGGTCGGGGTCGTGCACCTCGACGCGTAGGTGAAGACCGTTCAGTGAGGCGACCAGCGTGGACGGCGTCCCGGCCCCGACGTGTCTGATGACATTGGCGACGAGCTCACTGGCGCAGAGCTCGGCGGCGTCTCTCAGTTCATGCAATCCCCAGTACTCCAGGTGCGTCCTCAGGGACCGCCGCAAGAACGACACCTGCTCGGCGTCTGCCAGAAACGGCAGGCGCCACGGTCGCGTCGGCATCCATAGAGCGCTGTCCATGTCTTGTCCACTCCCTGCCCCGGCGCCACTAGTGGCGCAGCGTGATTCGACCGGGACTCAGAGTTGCATTGGCACTCTCAAAATGGAACTCTCACTCTAGCTTCACTGGGAGCACGACTCTCCATCGCGCGCCCCCAGCGCACGCCTTCTTGCGGTCCCCAACAGCCGACCACGACGATCTGTTGGATCTACCCGAAGGGCCGCGAACATGGCAGTTGGACCCACCACTCGCAGGCGCCAACTCGGCGCCGACCTGCGACGCCTCAGGGAGCGCAAAGGGCTGACACTTGAGGAGGCAGGCGCACGCGTCGGCATTTCAAAGGCGACGCTGAGTCGGTATGAGACGAAGGAGGGCACGGTCAAGTGGCCGGCCGTCGACGCCTTGTGCCGCGAGTACGGCGCCACCGATGAGGAGCGATCAGCGCTGGTCGAGCTGGCCAAGGGTGCCAAGATTCAGGGCTGGTGGCGGTCCCTCGCCGATCCCATCCCCGAGTCCATGAACCTCATGCTCACCCTCGAAGACGAGGTCACGCGCGAGGACCACTACGCCTGCATGTACGTGCCCGGCTTGCTCCAGACACGCGCCTACGCCGAAGCCGTACACCGAGCCTCGGAGGTGCAGTGCGAGGAGCGCGAGGTTCAGCACATGGTTGATATCCGCATGAAGCGGCAGGAGTTGCTGGAACGTGCGGACTCGCCGCACATCTGGTGCGTGATCGATGAGGCCGCCATCCGTCGGCAGGTTGGCGGACGACAGGTCATGCGTGCGCAGTTGGAGCACCTGCTCGCGATGTCTCAGCGCCCCCAGATCACCGTTCAAGTGCTGCCCTTCGCGCGAGGTGCGCACGCTGCGGCAGTCGGCAGCTTCGCCATCCTTCGCGGACAGGCTCCTGAACTCGACGTCGTGTACGTAGACATCCTCGGTGGTGGGCTGTTCATGGAGAAGCCACAAGAGTTGGAGCGTTATAAATTGGCGTTCCAGTACCTCAGCGCACAGGCGCTCGACTTCGAGTCTTCGACCGAACTTATCGACCAGATCAGCAAGGAGCCCTGATGCGGACGTCGCTAGAGGCCCACTGGTTCAAGTCCTCTTACAGTGGCGGAAGCGGTACAGAGTGCGTGGAGTGCGCACACGCTCACGACGACACGCTCATACGCGACTCCAAACAGGCAGAAGGCCCCGTGATGCGCGTGCGAGATAGAACGTGGCAGATGTTCGTACGGGCGGTGGCGCGAGACGCGATCAGATAGGACTAGGGAGGCGGAACCGTGTGGCCACGGATGAACGGGATGCGGGCACTGGAGCTCGGCACGCCCGGTGAGCTGCGGGAGCGGCTCAACGCTCTGGTCCTGAACGGGAGGAAGACCGCCACCACCGGGCTGCTGGCCGAGTACGTCGAGGAGACGGAGGGCCTGGAGTTCGAGGGTGAACGCTTGGCGCTTCTCGGGAACGACGGGGATCACGTCGCCACGATCGAGATCACGGGCGTCGAGCGGGCTTCCTTCGGCGGTGTCACGTGGGAACACGCCGCCGCGGAAGGAGAGGGCGACCGGTCGCTGGACGAGTGGCGAGACGGACACAGGCGCTTCTGGGCCGGGATCGGTACTCCGGTGGATGAGGACACACCGCTGGTGTGTCTGCGGTTCCGGCTCGCCACGCCTTCCTGACCAGCCCCTGCGGGCACGCAGGCAAGAGGGGCCCCGGGTCGCGCTGTCGAGGGGCGTGAGGGCCGCATCATCGACGTAGGCGAGTCGGCTGCCGAAGTGCCCCGAAGCCGTTCCCGAGTACGCTTTGCCAGATCTGTCATCGGGGCGCTCATTTGAGCGCCGAATGAACAGTGTCGCGGAGAATGTTCACGCTCGGAGGCAGGGCAGCCGACCGACGCAAGGCTTCACGGTCCGTGATCCTTACGTCTCGCGGCTTCCGCGCCCCCGAACGACAAGGCTGCACCGCCTGGTGGCTGAGAGCCCCTACCCGTACCGCGCCAACCGTGCGATCGGCCCCGCCGCGGGTCGGCTTCCCGGGTCCGACGGCGATGAGTTTCGGCGCGGTATCCGGTCGGTATCCATGCACGATCCGCCGCACGCGAGGAGAGCACCATGGCCGCCACCTACACCTTCGACGTCTTCTCCAGCCTCGACGGTTTCGGCGCCGCCGGTGGCGACTGGACCGGCTACTGGGGCAAGGAGGGCCCTGAGCTCCTCGACCACCGTCTCGCCCTGTACGGCGACGAGCAGCGGATGGTGTTCGGGGCCAAGACGTACCGGATGTTCGCGCAGATGCTGGCCGCGAGCACCGAGGAGTCCGATGTACGTGATCCATGGGTCACGCGGATGAGGAGCATGCCGGCGACGGTGGTGTCGGCCACGCTGAAGGAACCCCTCGACTGGCCGGAAGCGACCGTCGTGAGCGGGGACGCCGTCGATGTCGTCGCTCGGCTCAAGAAGGAGTCCGAGGTGCCGTTGCGTTCGCACGGCAGCCTGTCGATGAACCGGGCGCTGATGGCCGCCGGTCTGGTCGACCGCGTCCAGGTCACGCTCTTCCCTGTGATCACCGGTCGGACCGGAATGGACCCGATCTTCCAGGGTGCGGCCGACTTCGACCTCGAGCTGCTCGAGAGCCGGACGCTCGACGGTGACATCCAGGAGCTCGTCTACCGGCCCAGCCTGCACGCCTGACGTCAGCCGAGTGTGCCGTCGGCCGGCTGGTGGCGCTCCCGCGCCCACGGCCGCAGCTTCTCCGGATTGCGGACCGCCCAGACACGGATGACGTGCCGTGGGTGACTTCCGCACGGTCGGCACCCGGCCGTCGTCGCGCGTCCACCCCGACACGTTCCACCGTGTCTGGCCGAAGTTTCCCTGCCGCACATCTTCCATTGAGCACGTCTCGTTATCTTCACCTCGCCCGGTCCGGCAGCAGGAGAGGCATGCCCATGAGCACCCCGGTCCACCGCGCCCCGACACGGCCGTCGTCCGTAGCCACACTGACGTCGGTCAGGCAGCGGCGGGAGGGGAGCCGGGGCGCGAGTCCGTCCGGGAGTTCGGCGGAGCACGCGTTCCTGCGGTTCCAGTCCAGTGTCGGGAATCGGGCCGCCACCGCGGCGGTGCAGCGTGTCAGGAGTGCGTCCGGGGAACGGGCGGCGGAGGGCGCCGGCACGGTCAGGGAAGAGGCCACGGGGGGCGGTGGCGGGGCCGACGGGGCGCGGCAGAGGAAGAGTTATCGGGACCGGATCGCCGCGCTGCTGGACCGGTTCAAGAAGAACCTCGAACCCACGGACAACGCCGTCAAGGGCGGCCAGACGCCCACCAACGCCGCCCTCACCCACCAGGCCGCCGCCACCGCCGACGGGGCTCTGAAGAACGACTCCGCCATCTCGGGGACCTCCGCCGGAGGGTGGAACCTCCTCACGGAGGCGACCGGCGTCGTGGTCAGCGGCATGGACGCGTACAAGAGCATGAAGGACTCCGGGAGGAACGAGGACGGGGCCGAACACCACACGGCGAACAGGAGGGCCAGGACCAAGGGGACGGACGCGGCCGTCGGTGCCGTCAGTTCGGGTTCCTACGGTGCCGCCATCGCCAAGGAGGCGACCAAGGTCCAGGGGGTGGCGAACGCCGCGACGGCGGCCGAGGCGAGCGGTGCCCTCAGTGCCGTCACCGGCTTGGCGAAGGGCGCCCGCGCCCTGGTCCGAGTCGGGGGAGCGGCGAGCAAGTACAAGAACCTGAAGGACCTCGGGGACGCCAACGTCGTCAACGCGGAGCTGCTCGCCCGGCTGGACCGGGAGGTGCACGGGGCCGTGAACCGGGCCGAGGTGGCCCGTGCGGAGGTGTACGCCAGGTTGGACGCGGCCGAGGCGTACCCGCACGAGGGGTGGCAGCAGGGCGTCGACGCTGCCTTCGCGACCTTCGAGAGGGAGTTCCGCGGCATCAGGCCCGCCGAAGAGGCCTACCGGCGTGCCGTGAAGGACACGGCGGACCTGAGCCGGGTGCAGAAGTACGCGATGAAGAAGCAGGCCGCCAAGATCGGCAAGGAGACGTTCGGCGGCGTGATGGGCGAGCCCGTCAAGGCCGCGGCCGGGGTCATGACGCTGGTCACGGCGACGGGGGCGCTGGCGAGCAACCCGGCCGGTTGGATTCTCGCCGCGGTCGGGGCCGGTCTCGTGCTGGGCACCACCGGTTACAAGGCGGGCCGCGCCGCCACGAAGCGTTACGAGGAGGTCCGCCACCCCGAGCGCTGGGCGCCGGAGGGCGAGGCGCCGGCGGAGGCCGCGCCCCGCACGGACTCGCTGAAGCACGCCCTGAAGTTCTGGAAGAAGGTGTCGAAGGGCGAGCGGCAGGCCATGGCGCGCAAGATCTACGGCCTCGCGGCGGGCCCCGACGTCCCCGGGAGCGGCAGCACGACACCCGAGCTGCGGCAGTCCGCCCGAGAACTGCTCATCGCGCTCAAGGCGGGTCCCACACAGCACAAGCTGGACGCGGAGGCCTGGGAGCTGACCCTCAACGACCCGGCGAAGAGGGACGGTTGGGTCAAGGAGATCGCGGAGCAGCTGGCCTCGGGGTGACCCCGTCCGGCGGAAGGAACGGCGGGTGTGCCGCCGCGCGGGACCGCGCGGCGGCACACCGTACAGCCCGGCTCACGGCTTGCGCCCCACCCCGCAGTAGGCGTCGACGGAGACGGCGGTCGGGCCGGTCGGGGACTCCTGGTCCGGGCGCCAGGACGGGACCTGGGTGATGCCGGGGGCGACCAGTTCGAGGCCCTCGAAGAAGCCGGCGATCTCCTCGACGCTGCGGACGTGGTACGGCGTCGCGCCGCTGGCGTTGTAGGCCTCCGACGCGGCGATCATGCCCTCGCTCGTCGCGGTGCTGTCGCTGATGACCAGGTAGCTTCCCGACGGGAGGCCCGCCAGGAGGCGGCGCACCAGGTCGCGGGCCTGGTCGTGGTCGGCGACGTGGCCGAGGGTGTTGAGGATGATCAGGGCGATCGGCCGGGAGAAGTCGAGGGTGCCGGCGGCGGCTTCCAGGACGGCCTCGGGGGCGTGGAGGTCGGCGTCCAGATAGGCGGTCCTGCCCTCGGGGGTACTGGTGAGCAGGGCGTTGGCGTGGGTCAGCACGATCGGGTCGTTGTCGACGTACACGATGCGGGCGTCGGGAGCCTCGCGCTGGGCGACTTCGTGGGTGTTGTCGGCGGTGGGCAGCCCGGTGCCGATGTCCAGGAACTGCCGGATGCCCTCCTCCCTGATCAGGTGGCGGACGGCGCGCCCCAGGAAGAGCCGGCTGGTGAGCGCCACGTCGACGAGGCCGGGGAAGATGCCCTTGATCTGCTCACCGATCTCCCGGTCGACCTCGTAGTTGTCCTTGCCGCCGACGAAGTAGTTCCAGAACCGCGCCGAGTGCGGCGTGGACGTGTCGATGCGGGCGCGTAACTCCGCACCGGCGCCGAGCTGGGAAAGGGAGTCCGACACGGCATCCTCCTGACCGTTGGGTTGATCGATCAGGGAACCAACCTAGCGCCACGAACGGGCCACCACTCCGTGGCCCGCGTGGAGAGCCAGGAGCGGCACCGGCCCGCCGCCGCGGCGGGCGGCGGGCGAAGGAAGGGCGCGTCAGCCGAACATGCCCGGCTCGTAGTCGCCCGCCGGGTTCTGGAGCATGACGTTCATCCGGTTGTACGTGTTGATGATGGCGATCAGGCCGACCAGGGCGGCGAGCTGGTCCTCGTCGTAGTGCTTGGCGGCCTCCGCCCAGGCCTCGTCGGTGACGCCGCCGGCGGCGTCGGCGATGCGGGTGCCCTGCTCGGTCAGCTCCAGGGCGGCGCGCTCGGCGTCGGTGAAGACCTTGGCCTCCCGCCAGGCCGCGATCAGGTTGAGGCGCACCGCGGTCTCCCCCGCCTTCGCGGCGTCCTTGGTGTGCATGTCGAGGCAGAAGCCGCAGCCGTTGATCTGGCTGGCGCGGATCTTCACCAGCTCCTGCGTCGCGGCGGGCAGGGTCGAGTCGGCCACGACCTTGCCGGCCGAGTTGATGTGGCGCACCAGCTTGCCCGCGATGGGGTTGGCGAACATGTTGAGACGAGCTTCCATGGTGGATTCCTCCGTCGTCGGTGATCGGGCTCGGGTTCCGGTCGGTGGACGTCCGCCCTCGGGCGTACACAGCTACGACGGATCGCGGGGAGGGGATGTGACAGCCCCGAGGGGGCGAGCGAGTGTGACCTGCGTCTCATGCATGTGCGGGGATTCGGGTCAGGGGCCGCCGCGATGTCCTCACCCCGGCGCGTGCGGCCCGCCCGGCGCCGATTAGCCTCGGCCGGAGCAGTAGGTGCGGCAGGAGGCAGACATGGCGAAGGTTCCCAGCGCGGTGGTCGCCGCGGGCGGTCTGGTCGGCGGGTACGGCGTTGCCCGGTGGACGAAGAAGCGGCAGCTCGGCGGGGTCGTACTCGCCGTCGCCGGTGCCGCCGCCGCGCAGCAGTGGCGGGCGCGGGCCGGCGGGAAGGCCGCGGGTGCGCTGACGGCCGCGTACGTCGCCGGTTTCGCCGGGTCGCACCCGCTGGCCAAGAAGGTGGGCGCCTGGCCGTCCGTCCTCGGTGTCGCCGGTGCCGTGGCGCTGGCGTCCTGGGCGGTCGCCGACCGGCGGGCCTGAGCGCCCGTCCGGGCCGGGTCAGGCCCGGTGGTGGGTCAGTACGTTGACCACCCGGCCGGTCGGGTCCCGCACGAAGAAGCGCCGTACGCCCCACTCCTCGTCCGCGATCTCCCGCACGATCTCCGCGCCCGACGCGGAGACCCGCGCGTACACCGCGTCGACGTCCTCGACCTCCACGCTGAGGTCGGGGACGAGGGGCGCGGTGCGTTCCTCGGTGAACAGGCTGATCTGGGCGGTGGGGTTGGACGGGGAGGCGAGGGTCGTCACCCAGCCCATGTCCATGACCTCCTCGAAGCCCAGCAGGCCGTAGAAGTCGCGGCTCGTGTGCAGCTGCTCCTCGTCCTCGACCTGGATGTCGGGCATGATCCTGCGGATGGTCATGGGCGGCTCCTCCCGCGCGGGTGACGGCGGGTGACGGGCTGACGGGTGACGGGGTGAACGGACTACGGTCCGACGCTACGCGCTCGCCGTGCCGGAGCCCGGTGTTCCGGCGGGGTCCGCCGAGCCCGCCCGGACCGCCGACAGCGGTTCCGCGATGTCCTCCAGGGAGCGGCGTTCCGCCTTCACCGCCAGGAACGCCGCCACCAGGCCGGCCGCGCACATCAGTCCGGCGCCGATCTGGAAGGCCAGGACCGTGTCGGCGACCACCCCGGACTCGGTGAGGTCGGCGAAGAGCAGCGGGCCGCTGATGCCGCCGGCGGCGGTGCCCAGGGCGTAGAAGAAGGCGATGGCCATGGCGCGGGTCTCCATGGGGAAGATCTCGGAGACCGTCAGGTAGGCGCTGGAGGCGCCCGCGGAGGCGAAGAACAGCACCACGCACCAGCAGGCCGTCATCGTCGAGGCCGTGAGCGAGCCCCGGTCGAAGAGCCATGCGGTGCCGAAGAGCAGGATGCCCGAGAGCAGGTACGTGCCCGAGATCATGATCCGGCGGCCGACGGTGTCGAAGAGGTGGCCGAGGAGGAGTGGGCCGCAGAAGTTGCCGGCGGCGATGACGGCGAAGTAGTAGCCGGTGGAGCCGGTCGGCACGTCGAAGAAGGTGATGAGGATGGTGCCGAAGCCGAAGGTGATGGCGTTGTAGAGGAAGGCCTGGCCGATGAAGAGGGACAGGCCGAGGACCGCGCGGCGCGGGTAGCGGCGGAAGACGGTCTTGGCGATCAGGCCGAAGCCGATGCTCTTGCGCTGGTGGATGGTGATCTCGCCGGCCGGCGGCGGCAGTTTCTCGCCCTTCTCCTGCTCGATCTCCCGTTCGACGGAGGTGACGAGTGCGTCGGCCTTCTCGCCCTGGCCGTGGATGAACTGCCAGCGCGGGCTCTCCGGTACGTGCCGGCGGACCAGCAGGATGACCAGGCCGAGGACCACGCCCATGGCGAAGCTGAGCCGCCAGCCGAGGTCCTTGGGGAAGATGTCGGTGTCCAGCATCACGATGGACAGCAGGGAGCCGCCGATCGCGCCGAGCCAGTAACTGCCGTTGATGATGAGGTCGACCCGGCCGCGGTACTGGGAGGGGATCAGCTCGTCGATCGCCGAGTTGATGGCCGCGTACTCGCCGCCGATGCCGAAGCCGGTGAGGAAGCGGAAGAGGAAGAACCACCAGGACTCGAAGGAGAGCGCGGTCAGCGCGGTCGCCGCCAGATAGACGGCCAGCGTCGCCATGAACAGCTTCTTGCGGCCGTAACGGTCGGTCAGCCAGCCGAAGAACAGGGCCCCGGAGCAGGCGCCCGCCACATAGAGGGCGGCGGCGAGGCCGGTGATCTGCGCGGCGCTGATGTCCAGGCCGCTGCCTTCCTCGGCGATGCGGCCGGCGACGTTGCCGACGATGGTGACTTCCAGACCGTCCAGGATCCAGACGGTGCCCAGGCCGATCACGATCATCCAGTGCCAGCGCGACCAGGGGAGGCGGTCGAGGCGGGCGGGGACGGCCGTGGTGACGGTACCGGTGGGGGCGGGCGCCGGGCCCGGCGACGACGATTCAGCTGTCATGGCTCCCTCTCCGTCGAGCGAACGCCTCCCGTGTGCCCTGCACCGGGAGGAACACGCCCGCCGCGCCGGGAGGCCCGAGGGCCGCCCGTGGCAGCCCTACGCCCCCAGGATGCGGGAGACGGTGTAGATCAGCAGCCCGGCCAGCGAGCCGACCACCGTGCCGTTGATGCGGATGAACTGCAGGTCGCGGCCGATGTTCGCCTCGATCTTCTTCGTGGTGTGCTCGGCGTCCCAGCTCGCCACGGTGTCGGTGATCAGGGAGGTGATCTCCTTGCGGTAGGTGGTCACCACGTACACCGCGGCGCCCTCCACCCACGCGTCGACCTTGCCCTGCACCTTGGTGTCGGAGGCCATCCGGGCGCCCAGCGACAGCAGCGAGGCCCGCACCCGCATGCGCAGTTCGCTGCGCTCGTCCTCCGCCGCGGAGACGATCATGGAGCGTACGGCCGTCCAGGCGGACGCGATCAGATCCTGGACCTCGCCGCGGCCCAGCACCTCGGTCTTCAGCCGCTCCACACGGGCGCGGGTGTCCGTGTCGGACTGGAGGTCGGAGGCGAAGTCGGCGAGGAAGCGGTCGAGGGCGCCGCGCGCCGGGTGGGCGGGCATGTCGCGCATCTCGGTGACGAAGCGCAGCAGTTCCTTGTAGACGCGCTCGCCGACCCGCTTGTCCACGAACCGGGGCGTCCATCCGGGCGCGCCGCCCTGTACGGCGTCCATCACGGAGTCGCCGTGCAGGATCAGCCAGTCGTGGGCGCGGGAGACGATCAGGTCGACGGCGCGCTTGTGGCCGCCGTCGGCGACGATGCGGTCCAGCATCTTGCCGATGCCGGGCGCGATCTCCTGGGCGTCGGCCCGGCGGGTGATCGCCTCCCCCACGACCGCCTGCACGTCGGAGTCGCGCAGCACGGTCAGGGCGCCGCGCAGGGCGGCGGCCAGCTCGGCCGTCACCCGGTCGGCGTGTTCGGGCACGGCGAGCCAGGCGCCGAGCCGGCAGCCGATGCCGACGGCGCGCAGCCGCTGCCGTACGACGTCCTCGGAGAGGAAGTTCTCGCCGACGAACTCGCCCAGCGAGACGCCCAGCTGGTCCTTCTTCTTCGGGATGATCGCGGTGTGCGGGATGGGCAGGCCCAGGGGGTGGCGGAAGAGGGCGGTGACCGCGAACCAGTCGGCGAGCGCGCCGACCATGCCGGCCTCGGCGGCGGCCGAGACGTACCCCGCCCAGGCGCCCGCGCCCCGGTGGGAGGCCCACTCGGCCAGGACGTACACCAGGGCGACGAACAGCAGCAGGCCGGTGGCGGTGAGCTTCATGCGGCGCACGCCGCGCCGCTTCTCCTCGTCGGCCGCGCTGAAGGACGTCATCGCGCGGTCGCGGACGGCGCCGGGAGCGGCGCCTCCCGCCCCGGCCCCGGTGTCCTCCCCGGGACCGGCACCGCCGGTGCCGCCACCGGCACCGGAACCATCCGGAAGTTCCGCCTTCGCGCGTTCCATCCACTCCACCGTTCGCCGATCCGTCCCGCACACATTGTCCCTTCCTGACCGACCCCTGGAACGGAACACAAGTTCCCGGCGTCTGTCCGGGAGGGGAACGCCCGGGGGTCTTACGGCATTTCCCCGACCCATGCCGCATCATGGGTATATCGGACCGGAGCCTCGGGCTCCCCTCGCCCGAGGAGAACAGCACAGCATGACCCGGGGTCGTGACGGAGGCACGGGGGCGCCTCCCACCAAGCACCGTGCCCTGCTCGCCGCGATCGTCACCCTGATAGTGGCGATCTCCGCGGCCATATACGCCGGAGTGTCCGCCGACGACGGCGCCAGGGACCGCACACCCCTCGCCGGCGGCCCCGCACCGCGCGGCGACGCCGCTCCCGCCTCGACCGGCACCTGGGTGGGTGCGTGGTCCGCGTCCCCGGCGGCGGCGGAACCGCGCACGGAGACGACCGGCATGGCGGGCCGCTCGGTACGCAACGTCGTGCACGCCGGCGTCGGCGGCACCAGCGCGCGGATCACACTGTCCAACCTCTACGGGCAGTCCCCGCTGACCATCACGCACGCCTCCATCGCCCTGTCCGCCGGACCCGGCACCGCCGCCGCGCTCGCCGACACCATGCGCCGCCTCACCTTCGGCGGCAGCCCGCAGGTCGTCATCCCGGCCGGCGGGCAGGTGATGAGCGACATCGCCCGCCTCCCCGTCCCCTACGGCGCGGACGTCCTGGTCACCACCTACTCCCCGGTGCCGTCCGGCCCGGTCACCTACCACCCGCACGCGCATCAGATCAGCTACCTCGCCGACGGGGAGCACACCGCGGACGTGACCGGCGTCGCGTACACGAGCGAGACGCGGTACTGGCGGTACCTGGCCGCCCTGGACGTGCTCAGCAACGAGGCCGACGGCACCGTCGTCGCCCTCGGCGACTCGATCACCGACGGCGCGGGGTCGGAGACGGGCGCCAACAACCGCTGGACCGACGTCCTGGCCGAGCGGCTGCACGAGGCGGCCGCGGACGGGCGGGACACGCCCCGGTACAGCATCGTCAACCAGGGCATCAGCGGGAACCGCATCCTGACCAGCAGGGCGGGCCGTCCCGCCGACAATCCCAGCGCCCTCAGCCGGTTCGAGCGGGACGTGCTGGGCCGCACCAACGTCAAGGCGGTCGTCATCGTCCTGGGCGTCAACGACATCCTCAACAGCCCCGAACTCGCCGACCGCGAGGGCATCCTGGAGGGCCTGCGCGCCATGGTCGACCGGGCGCACGGCCGGGGACTGAAGGTCGTCGGCGCGACGATCACACCGTTCGGCGGGTACGGGGGCTACACCAAGGCCCGCGAGACCATGCGGCAGGAGATCAACGAGGAGATCCGCTCCGGCCGCGTGTTCGACGCGGTCGTCGACTTCGACAAGGCGCTGCGCGACCCCTACGACCCGCGCCGGATGCGCTCCGACTACGACAGCGGCGACCACCTGCACCCCGGCGACAAGGGGTACGAGCGCATGGGCGAGGTCTTCGACCTGGACGACCTGAAGGGCGCGGCACCGGTCCAGCTGTGACCGCGTGGACCGGGGGCGGCGCCGGGTCGCGCGCCGGCCCGGCGGATCGGCCCGCCGGGCCGAGTCGCGCCCCGGCCCGGCGGGCCGACGCCCCGCTCAGTCCTCGCCCCGCCTGCGCCGGTCCCGTTCCTCGCGGCGCAGTTCCCGCTGCTCACGGCGTTCGTCGCGGTGTTCGCGCAGCATGTCGCGGTGGCCGTCCAGCATCCGGCGGTGGGCCTCCGTCAGGTCGTCGCGGGAGTCGCCGAGCGAGGAGCGCAGCTCCCGCCGGGCGGCCTTGCGCTCCAGCTTCTCCTGCCGGCGCTCCTCCCTGATCCGCAGCTTCTCCGCCCGCGTCAGCTTGCGCCGGACGCCGACGCCGCCCCAGAAGGCGAAGCCGGTCACGATGACGCGCGGGGCACCCGGGTCGCCCGGCACACCGGACTCCCGGTGGTCGAAGTCGCCCATGACACCCACGCCGCGCACGATCACCTCGACGCCCGGCGGCACGATCACGTCGATGCCGCCCATGATCGCGACGCAGTTGATCACGACCTCGCCGTCCGCGAAGTTCGCCTCCCGCAGGTCGATGTCCCCGCCGCCCCAGAACGCGAGGGAGTTGAACCGCCTGGGCACCGTCCAGCGCCCCTTGCGCTCGAAGCCGGACATCACGGCCACCGCCCACGACGACGAACCCTCGCCGCCGGTGATCCGGCCCGCCCACTCCCCGGCCGCCGGCTCCTTGGTCATCGACACCTTGGGCGCCGCCACCGTGCCGACCGGCAGGTCCCGGGTGATCGGCGCCAGCTCCCCGTAGGTCCGCGCGCTGTACGTGGCGTCCAGCCGCTCCTCGAACTCGGCCATGTCCAGACGCCCCTCGGCGAGGGCCTCCCGCAGGACTTCGGCGACTCGTTCACGGTCGGCGTCGGATGCGCGCAGCTCCGGGGCGTCGTCGGTCATGTACAGCAGCCTACGAGGTCACCGCGCCGGGCACTACGCGCTCGTGCGTTCCGCATACATCTTCGCGATCACCGACTCGATGTCCGGCTCCCGCACCGACAGGTCCACCAGCGGATACTCCGCCGCGATCCGCGCCACCAGCCCCGCCGCCGACGCCGACGCCGGGAACGCCAGCCACTGCCGCGGCCCCTCCACCCGCACCACCCGCGCGGGCTCCGGCGCCTCGATCGGCGGCAGCTCCCGCTCCAGGTCCACCACCAGGGTCCGTTCGCTCTCCCCCGCCTCGTGCAGCCCGACGAGCGGACCGTCGTACATCAGCCGCCCGTGGTCGATGACCATCACCCGCGAGCACAGCTGCTCGATGTCCTGGAGGTCGTGCGTGGTCAGCAGCACCGTGGTGCCGCGCTCCGCGTTCAAGTCCCGCAGGAACCCCCGCACCTTGGCCTTCGACACCACGTCCAGACCGATCGTCGGCTCGTCCAGGTACAGCACCTCCGGGTCGTGCAGCAGCGCCGCCGCGATGTCCCCGCGCATCCGCTGGCCCAGCGACAGCTGCCGCACCGGCACGTCCAGCAGCTCACCCAGCTGGAGCAGGTCCACGCAACGCTCCAGGTTCTCCCGGTAACGGGCGTCCGGGATGCGGTACATGCGGTGCATCAGCCGGTAGGAGTCGATCAGCGGCAGGTCCCACCACAGCGTCGTACGCTGCCCGAACACCACCCCGATGCGGTGCGCCAGCCTGGTCCGCTCCCGGGACGGGTCGATGCCCGCCACCCGCAGCCGGCCGCCGCTCGGCGTCAGGATGCCGGTCAGCATCTTGATCGTCGTCGACTTCCCGGCACCGTTCGGACCGATGTAGCCGACCATCTCGCCGCGCGCCACGGTGAACGACAGCCCGTCCACCGCCCGCACCCGCCGCCGCTCCCGCTTCAGGAACCCGGTCTTCTTGCGCACGTCGAAGACCTTCTCGACGCCGTCCAGCTCGATGAAGGCCCGCGCACCCGGCCCCACGGTGTCCGCCCCGGCCGTCGTCCCCGACCCGCCCATGCCCCTCAGCTCCCTGTACTCCGGTACGAACGAAGGCCCGCCCGCCACGCCAGCCCCGCCAGCGCCCCGCAGGCCACGGCCACCAGCGGCGGCGCGAACGCCACCCAGCCGGGCAGATCCAGCGGGTACGGCCGGTCCAGCACGAAGCAGGCCGGCAGCCAGTTGACGAAGGCCAGCGGGACCACGAACGTCACCCCCCGCACGAGGTCCAGCGCGAACACCGTCGGCGGATACTGCAGCATCGTCGTACCGCCGTAGGTGAAGGCGTTGGCCACCTCGGAGGCGTCCTGTGCCACGAACTGGAACGCCCCCGCCGCCACGAACACCGCCGCGAAGATCCCCGCCCCGCCCAGCAGCATCACCGGCATCAGCAGCAGCTTCGCCACCGTCCAGTCGATGTCCACGACCACCAGCGCGTACCCCAGCACCAGCAGCCCCTGCACCACCCGCCCCAGCCGCCGCAGCGCGAACCGGTCCGCCGCCACCTGCGCCAGCACCGGCGCCGGACGCACCAGCAGCGTGTCCAGCGTCCCGTCCCGAACCCGGCGCCCCAGCCGCTCCATCGACCCGATCGCCAGGTCGGCCAGCCCGAACGAGACACCCGACAGCCCGTACAGCAACGCCACCTCGCCCAGTGACCAGCCGCCCAACGCGTCCACCCGGGAGAACATCAGCAGGATCGCCACGAAGTCCAGCGCGGTCATCGCGAAGTTCCCGAACGTCGTCAGCGCGAACGACGTCCGGTACGCCATCGTCGACCTGATCCACATCGCCGCGATCAGCCGGTACGCCCGCAGCCCCTCCACGACCCGGCCGCGCGGCTCCGCCCTCCCGGCCGCCTCACTCGCCTCCGCCGTCTCAGCCACCCTGCACCACCACCCGCCGCGTCGCCGCCGACTGCACCAGCCGCCCCACCGCCAGCAGCGCCACCGCCCACGCCGCCTGGAAGACGAACGTCCCCAGCGGCGCCGCCTCCCCCAGCAGCACGTCCGCCGGCGCCTGCAGCAGCGACGACCACGGCAGCGCCCGCACGACTTCGCCCAGCGCACCGGGGAACACGTTCAGCGGCAGCAGCATCCCCGAGCAGAACAGCCCCGCGATCCACGCCATGTGCACCACCCCCGTGCCGTCCATCAGCCAGAACGCCGACAACGCCACCAGATAGCGCAGCGCGAAGCTCACCAGCGCCCCCAGCCCCACCGCCACCAGGAAGGCCGCCCACGTGGACACCTCCCGCGGCAGCGACACCGGGAAGAACAGCGACCCGAACACGAACGGCACCACCCCCCGCCCCAGCAACTGGAACACCGCACGCCCCGCGTCCGCCGCCAGCCACCACAGCTGCAGATCCGCCGGCCGGTACAGGTCCACCGCGATGTCACCCGTTCGGATGCGCTCCATCAGCTCGTCCTCGAACCCGCCGCCACCGATCGCCAGCGCCGCCAGCAACGCCTGCCCCAGCCACACGAACGTCACGGCCTGCGCCTGGTCGTAGCCCCCGAGCTGAGGCTTCTCGTCCCACAGGGCCAGGTAGGTGTACACGAGGATCAGCCCGAAGACCGTGTTGGTGAACACCCCGGCGGCGGTGGCCACCCGATAGGTCGCGTAACGTCTGAATCCGCCCGCCGCGACGGCCGCGTACAACCGCCCCGAGCCCACGTCCACAGCCCTCACCCTCCGACCGGCACCGAAGCGCAGGAGCCTAGTGCGAGCGCGAGAGCCCGTGCCACGGAATTTTCACGGGTGTGCCGTCGAGTGGGAACGGAACGCGCGGTGCGAGAGTCTTCTTCAGAGGACCTCACAAGACGCACAGGGCACCAGAGGGCGTCAGAGGACGCAGACGCGCACAAGGCCGTACGAGACCAGACCGTACGACGCGAAGACCGTTACACCGCGAAAAACGTACGATGCGAAAACCGTACGACGTGAAACAGGAGTCCGTGCACGAGATGAGCGACGAGCCGCAGCCGCAGCCGCAGACCCCGGGCTGGGCGTCCAGAGAGTCACTGGCGGCCGGCGACCCACAGGCCGCGGGCCCCGAGGGCTCGGCCAAGCAGAAGAAGCCGAAGCGGCCCAAGCGGACCGGATGGCGCCGGCTGATCCCCACCTGGCGCATGGTGCTCAGCACCTTCGTCGTCGGCGTCCTGCTGCTGATCGGCGGCTTCTTCCTCGGCTACTCCCTGGTCAAGATCCCGGCCGCCAACGCCCTCGCCACCGAACAGGCCAACGTCTACCTGTACGCCGACGGCAGCGTCATCGCCCGCGACGGCGAAGTCAACCGGGAGAGCGTCGGCCTCGCCCGCATCTCCAAGGACGCCCAGCACGCCGTCCTGGCCGCCGAGGACCGCGACTTCTACACCGAGTCCGCCATCGACCCCGGGGCCATGATCCGCGCCGGCTGGAACACCGCCACCGGCAAGGGCAAGCAGTCCGGCTCCACCATCACCCAGCAGTACGTCAAGAACTACTACCTCGCCCAGGAACAGACCATCACCCGCAAGGTGAAGGAGTTCTTCATCTCGATCAAGCTCGACCGAGAGAAGAGCAAGGACGAGATCCTCGAGGGCTACCTCAACACCAGCTTCTTCGGCCGCGGCGCCTACGGCATCCAGGCCGCCGCCCAGGCCTACTACGGCATCGACGCCAAGGACCTCACCGCCGGCCAGGGCGCCTACCTCGCCTCCCTGCTCAACGCGCCCAGCCAGTACGACGTCATCGCCCACCCCGAGAACCGGCCCGCAGCCGAGTCCCGCTGGAACTACGTCCTCGACGGCATGGTCAAGAAGGGCTGGCTCGACCGGTCCGAACGCGCCGCCCAGAAGTTCCCCGTGCCCAAGCAGTCCACGATCTCCACCGGCATGTCCGGACAACGCGGCTACATCGTCAACATCGTCAAGGAATACCTGATCAGCAACGAGATCGTCGGCGAGGAGGAACTCGACCGCGGCGGCTACCGCATCACCACCACCCTCCAGAAGGACAAGCAGGACGCCTTCGTCAAGGCCGTCGACGACAAGCTCATGTCCCAGCTGGACAAGAAGGAACGCAAGGTCGACACCTACGTCCGCGCCGGCGGCGCCTCCGTCGACCCCAAGACCGGCAAGGTCGTCGCCATGTACAACGGCATCGACTACGTCAAGCAGTACACACCCAACGCCACCCGCCGCGACTTCCAGGTCGGCTCCACCTTCAAGCCGTTCGTGTTCACCTCCGCCGTCGAGAACCACTCCGAGACGCAGGACGGCCGCACCATCAACCCGAACACGATCTACGACGGCACCAGCGAACGCCCCGTCCAGGGCTGGAGCGGCGGACGCTACGCCCCCGAGAACGAGGACCACCACGACTACGGCGACGTCACCGTCCGCGAGGCCACCGACAAGTCCGTGAACGCCGTGTACGCCCAGATGGCCGTCGACGTCGGCTCCGACAAGGTCATGCAGACCGCGATCGACCTCGGCCTCTCCAAGAACACCCCCGAGCTGACACCCTCCCCCTCCATCGCCCTCGGCGTGGCCACCGCCAGCCCCCTCGACATGGCCGAGGCGTACGCCACCCTCGCCAACCACGGCAGGCACGGCACGTACACACTCGTCGAGAAGGTCATGAAGGACGGCAAGCACGAGGTCGACCTGCCCGAACGGCGCGAACACCAGGCCGTCAGCCGCGAGGCCGCCGACACCACCACCTCCGTCCTGCGCAGCGTCGTCCAGAACGGCACCGCCACCGCCGCCCAGGCGGCCGGCCGCCCCGCCGCCGGCAAGACCGGCACCGCCGAGGAGGACACCGCCGCCTGGTTCGCCGGCTACACCCCCGAGCTCGCCACCGTCGTCGCGGTCATGGGCCAGGACCCGGAAACGGCCGCCCACAAGTCGCTCTACGGAGCGATGGGCCTGCCCCGCATCAACGGCGGCGGCGCCCCCGCCGAGATCTGGGGCCAGTACACCCGCGACGCCCTCGAGGGCGAACCCGTCACCGACTTCGACCTCCAGCTCCAGACCGGCGCCGACGTCACCGCCGCCCCGTCCGCCGACTCCTCCGACGGAACGGGCAGCGGCGACGAGAGCGGCACCGGCGCCCCGGACGACGAGTCGAGCGGCGACGAGGAGACCGGCGGCGAGACCCCGGGCGGATCGGCCAGCACCCCGCCGGGCGACACCTCCGGCGGAGGCACCGGCGACACCTCCACCGGCGGCCCCACCACGGGCGGCCCCAGCACCGAGCCCGGCCCCACCGGCGGCGGCGACGGAGGCGGGGACGACTCCTCGAACGGCGGCACCACCGAGGGCGGAGAGGGCGACACGACCGGCGCGGGCGGCGGCGACCCCGACACCGGGACGATCGCCGGTCTCCCCTCCGACTCCCGCCGCCCCTGACGGACCCGGGGCTCAGTGACCGGAGGTCGCCTTCAGCCCCACCACCGCCACCAGCAGCAGACAGATGAAGAAGATCCGGGCGGCGGTCGCCGGCTCCCCCAGCACCACCATGCCGAGCACCGCCGCACCGGCCGCGCCGATACCCACCCACACGCCGTAAGCGGTACCGATGGGCAGCGTCCGCGCCGCGTACGACAGCAGCATCATGCTCGCGACGATCCCGGCACCGGTGAACACACTCGGCCACAGCCGCGTGAAACCGTCGGTGTACTTCATCCCGATCGACCAGCCGACCTCGAGCAGACCGGCGACGACGAGCAGAACCCACGCCATGACAGGCACCTCCGTGAAACGAACTGAACGGTGGTGCGTCGTCTTTTCCTTCACCCGGTACGGCGCGTCTCGTCGGGTGCTTCCCAAGGTAGCAAAGACAGGGAAAAGGGGCTGGTGACCTTGATCACCAGCCCCTGAAGCCCGTTACGGCCCCGATTCAGAGATACAGCCCGGTGGAGTCCTCCGACCCCTCGAACCGGTCCGCGGCCACGGCATGCAGATCACGCTCACGCATCAGCACGTAACCCACACCCCGCACCTCGACCTCCGCCCGGTCCTCCGGGTCGTACAGAACCCGGTCGCCCGGCTCCACGGTCCGCACGTTCTGCCCCACCGCGACGACCTCGGCCCAGGCCAGCCGCTTGCCGACGGCAGCCGTCGCGGGAATCAGGATGCCGCCCCCCGAACGCCGCTCGCCCTCACCGGTGTCCTGCCGCACGAGTACACGGTCGTGCAGCATCCGGATCGGCAGCTTGTCGTCCTGCGGGTGCTCGTTTCTCTTGGCGCTCACGCCCTGAAACCTACCTGTCCCCGCTCAGCGCCTGCGCCGCCGGGTACCGCCCAGGGCCAGCAGCCCCACCACCCCGACCACGACCAGCGCGACGGGCACGACCCGCTCCATCCGCGGCGCGCCCTCCTCGTCCACGAACTGCGACTTCACATCGCTGACCACACGATTGACCCCGACGTACGCCCGTCCGAGGGTGTGGTCGACGCTGGAAGCGACCTTCGCCTTCGCATCGTCCATGATCGTCTTCGGATGCACCCGCATCCCGATCTCGTCGAGCGTCTCGGCCAGCACCTCGCGGCGGCGCTTGATGTCCGCCTCGATCTGCGCCGGGGTTCTGATGTCCGACGTGTCCGCCACCGTACGCCTCCGAAGTCTTCCGACACTGTCCCGGACAGTCTGTCAGCTACTCGCTCCGCCGCACTGTCAGGACCCCCCGTTACGCTGGATCGATGAGCGAGCGACTCCAGCCCGGGGACCCTGCCCCCGCCTTCACCCTCCCGGACGCCGACGGCAACGAGGTGTCCCTCTCGGACCACAAGGGCCGCAAGGTCATCGTCTACTTCTACCCTGCGGCGCTTACCCCCGGCTGCACGAAGCAGGCGTGCGACTTCACGGACAACCTGGAGCTGCTGGCCGGCGCCGGGTACGACGTCATCGGCATCTCCCCCGACAAGCCGGAGAAGCTGGCCAAGTTCCGCGACACGGAGTCCCTGAAGGTCACCCTCCTCGCCGACCCGGACAAGAAGGTCCTCGACGCGTACGGCGCCTTCGGCGAGAAGAAGAACTACGGCAAGACCTACATGGGCGTCATCCGCTCCACCATCGTGGTGGACGAGGAGGGCAAGGTCGAACGGGCCCTGTACAACGTCCGGGCCACGGGCCACGTAGCCAAGATCATCAAGGACCTGGGCATCTGAGTTCCCCTTTCGGCGGGGCCCGTACCGGAGCTTTCCGGTACGGGCCCTTCCGCATTCCGTGCGTGACCGTCCGATAAACGGTTCGTTACTCCGTACGAGGCTGCGAACGGGTGGCCGGGGACGGAGGGGAATCGATGGGGGCGAGCGTGTACAGCCGGGAGCGGCTGGAGGAGGCGGCTCGGGGGGCGCGGACGTTGTCGGAGGCGTTGGTGCGGTTGGGGGTGGATCCGAAGGGCTCGACGCGACGGTATGTGCTGGAGCGGATGAAGAAGCTAGGAGTGGATGTATCCCACTTCCAACGCGAGGGAGTGAAGTGGACCAGAGAGATCCTTCAGGAAGCCGTGTCGGCCTCCACCAACATGTGTGAGGTGCTGCGGCATCTCGGGCTTGAAGTGGTCGGCGGACACCACACGCACATCAGCCGCCGGATCAAGGCATACGACATCGACATCTCGCACTTTCGGATGCCGACCCGGAAGGGCAAGGCCCGGCGCCCCCGGACGCCGGAAGGGGTGCTCGTCGCGCAGCTGCCCTCCCAGGCCCGGCGTATTCCGAGCGACCGCCTCAAGTGGGCCATGAAGACCACGGGCACGCCGGAGCAGTGCGCCCTCTGCGGCACTGGAACCGTCTGGCGAGGGTGCCCACTCCCTCTGGAGGTCGATCACATCGATGGCAACTGGCGGGACAACCGCATTGAGAACCTCCGCTTCCTCTGCCCCAACTGCCACTCGACGACTGACAATTACCGGGGACGGGGTAAAGGGCGTACCCACGCATGAGCAACGGAGTGCGCTACACCCGCGATCGACTCACAGAAGCCGCCGCGCAGTGTTCCAGCATCGACGAGGTGATCGCCTTCTTCGGCACCCAGCCGTACGGCCATCTCCGTAGGTACCTCACGAGACGGTTCACCTACTTCGGCATCGACATCTCGCATTTCGCGCCCTCCGGCAGGCTCCTCCGCCCCAGTGCCGAAGAACTGCGTGCCGCAGTCGCCGATTCCGTCTCGATCGCTGAACTACTTCGCCGACTGGGACGCCCGGACGGGGGCGCCCAGCGCGCCCTGTTGCGTGAGTGGCTCGCCGAAGAGAGCATCTCGACGGCTCACTTCCTTGGCCAAGCGCACCAACGGGGCGGGGTGGGCACGACGCCGCTGAAGCGTCCTGAGGAGATCCTGGTCAAACACGACGGCAAGCGCCGGACAAAGACCGTCTTGCTGCGCCGGGCGCTTCGCGAAATCGGCGTGGCGGAGCAGTGTGCAGAGTGTGGCACCGGCCCCGAATGGCTCGGCAAGCCGATGACACTGGAAGTCGACCACATCGACGGTGACTGGAGCAATGACCGGCCTGCGAACCTGAGGCTGCTCTGCCCGAACTGCCACGCCTCCACGGACACCTGGTGCCGCGGAGGCCGCGGTAGGCAAGTGGCTGACGACCGGTAGCATGGCCGCAATGCGGCCGTTGCTGAATGGTATAAGCAGAGGTTTTAGGTGCCTCGGGGCATTTGCCCATGTGGGTTCGACTCCCATCGGCCGCACCCACGGTGAGGGCCGCCCATGTGGGCGGCCCTCACGCCTCAACCCAAAAGCTCCCGCACCACCGGCACCAGTGCCCTGAACGCCTTGCCGCGGTGGCTGATCGCGTTCTTCTCGTCCGCCGTGAGTTCCGCGCACGTCCTCGTCTCGCCCTCCGGCTGGAGGATCGGGTCGTAGCCGAAGCCGCCCGTGCCGGCGGGCTCGTGGCGGAGGGTGCCTCGGAGCTGGCCCTCGACGACTCGTTCCGTGCCGTCGGGCAGGGCCAGCGCCGCCGCGCAGGCGAAGTACGCGCCGCGGTGTTCGTCGGCGATGTCGCCGATCTGGGCGAGGAGGAGGTCGAGGTTGGCCTTGTCGTCGCCGTGGCGGCCGGCCCAGCGGGCGGAGAAGATGCCGGGGGCGCCGTTGAGGACATCGACGCAGAGGCCGGAGTCGTCGGCGACGGCGGGCAGGCCGGTGGCCTGTGCGAGGGCGTGGGCCTTGAGGAGGGCGTTCTCGGCGAAGGTGACGCCGGTCTCCTTGACGTCGGGGATCTCCGGGTAGGCGTCCGCGCCGACGAGGTCGTGGGGCAGGCCCGCGTCGGCGAGGATGGCCCTGAGTTCGGTGATCTTTCCGGCGTTGCGGGTGGCGAGGATGAGGCGGGTCATGGGGTCCAGTATTCCGGACCCCTGAGTCCGTCCCGCCGGCCCGTCCCTACGGCGTGCAGACCTTGGTCAGTTCGCCGGCCGCGTCGGTGACGGGGCTGAGGTCGGGGGTGTTGTCGCCGTTCTCGACGGAGGTGCGGACGTTGTCGACGGCCTTGCCGAGGTCTTCGACGGCCTTGTCGACGTCGGCGTTGTCGGTCTGGTCGCCGATCTTGTCGAGGTTCTTGTCTATGGAGTTGAGGGATTCCTCGAGTTGCGTCGGGTCGTTGGACGCGTTCTCCACGGCTTGCTGGAGGGCGGTGACGCTGTCGGCGATGGCGTCGGCGGTCTGGACGCAGTCGAGTGCCTTGTCGACGGCGTCGCAGCCGGTGGTGAACCCGGCCGTCAGGGCGAAGGTCGCCACGGCTGCGGCGGTGACGGTGGTGCGGCGAAGGCTGCGGTGGCGGCTCGCGGCCATGGGTCTCGGTCCTCCCCTTGGGACAGGGCCGGGCGGCCCGTGTGCGGTCGGTGCGGCGGCGGGCGTACAACCGGCTTCGGCTGTACGCCCGTGGAACTGCTGTGCTGCCGCTCGTACTGCTAGTGACGCCGTGGTGGGCGGTCGAGTTGCGTGTCCCGGCCGCCTTTCTTGGCGTGCTCTTTACTTTTCGAGGACGGTATCAAGTGCCTTGCGCTGGAGTTCGGCGAGTTCCGTGCAGCCGGCGGCGGCGAGGTCGAGGAGGGTGTTGAGTTCGTCGCGGTCGAAGGGTGCGGCTTCGGCGGTGCCCTGGACCTCGACGAAGCGGCCGTCGCCGGTGCAGACGACGTTCATGTCGGTGTCGGCGCGGACGTCTTCCTCGTAGCGGAGGTCGAGGAGGGGGGTGCCGTCGACGATGCCGACGGAGACGGCGGAGACGGTGCCGGTGAGGGGCTTGCGGCTGGGCTTGATCAGTTTCTTGGTGTGCTGGGCCCAGGTGATGGCGTCGGCGAGGGCGACGTAGGCGCCGGTGATGGCGGCGGTGCGGGTGCCGCCGTCGGCCTGGAGGACGTCGCAGTCGAGGACGATGGTGTTCTCGCCGAGTGCCTTGTAGTCGATGACGGCGCGCAGGGAGCGGCCGATGAGGCGGCTGATCTCGTGGGTGCGGCCGCCGATGCGGCCCTTGACGGATTCGCGGTCGCCGCGGGTGTTGGTGGCTCGGGGGAGCATGGCGTATTCGGCGGTGACCCAGCCTTCGCCACTGCCCTTGCGCCAGCGGGGGACGCCTTCGGTGACGGAGGCGTTGCAGAGGACTTTGGTGTCGCCGAAGGAGACGAGGACGGAGCCTTCGGCGTGCTTGCTCCAGCCGCGTTCGATGGTGACGGGGCGGAGTTGCTGGGGGGTGCGGCCGTCGATGCGTGACATGCGGGTGAGCCTAGCGGGGCATGGGGAGGGGCCCTTCCCGTGGTGTGTGGCGGGAGGGCCCCTGGGGGGCGCCTTTCGGCGCCCGGTGCGCTCGGGGGCGCTGTGCGCGTCAGGCAGCGCGGTGCGCTCGGGAGCGCGATGTGCGCGGGGCGCTTACATCATGTCTTCGATTTCGGCGGCGATGGGGTCGGCGTCGGTGCCGATGACGACCTGGATGGCGGTGCCCATCTTGACGACGCCGTGGGCGCCGGCGGCCTTGAGGGCGGCTTCGTTGACCAGGTCGGGGTCGTTGACCTCGGTGCGGAGGCGGGTGATGCAGCCTTCGATCTCGTCGATGTTGTCGATGCCGCCGAGGCCGGCGACGATCTTCTCAGCCTTGCTGGCCATGTTCTTTCTCCCTGATCCGAGCCGCTTTGTGGCAGTAACCCACAGTTGGCCCATCTTCGCGAGCCATCGTGGGGTCTGTATCGAATGATGGCGTCACGGCGGCGGAGCCGTCTGTCAACTGGTCTACACCAGTGTACCGGCGACCGGATGGAGACCGGATGAGTGCCGACAGCGCGGTCAGCCCTGCTCGTGCCCGTTGGAACAAGGCGTTCCAGGGCTTGCAGAAGATGGGGCGCAGTCTGCAGTTGCCCATCGCGGTCCTGCCCGCGGCGGGCATTCTCAATCGTCTGGGGCAGCCGGACGTCTTCGGTGACGACGGTCTGGGGTGGACGAACGTCTCGAAGGTGATGACGGGGGCGGGCGGTGCGCTGCTGGACGGTTCGCTGGGGCTGCCGCTGCTGTTCTGCGTGGGTGTGGCCATCGGGATGGCGAAGAAGGCGGACGGTTCGACGGCGCTGGCGGCGGTGGCGGGGTTCCTCGTCTACTGGAACGTGCTGCGGCAGTTCCCGGAGGACTGTCCGGAGGGGTCCGAGGCGGTTCCGCAGGTCGGTTGTCAGCTGACGGACGGTTCGGGGACGGTGACGGCGTTCACATACCAGAATCCGGGGGTGTTCGGCGGCATCGTGATGGGGTTGCTGGCGGCGTACTTCTGGCAGCGGTTCCACCGTACGAAGCTGGTGGACTGGCTCGGGTTCTTCAACGGGCGCCGGCTGGTGCCGATCATCATGGCGTTCGTGGCGATCGCGTTCGCGGCGTTGTGCCTGTGGGTGTGGCCGCCGATCGGTGACGCGCTGGAGAGTTTCAGCGACTGGCTGACGGGGCTGGGCGCGTGGGGTGCGGGCGTGTTCGGGCTGGCGAACCGGGCGTTGCTGGTGATCGGTCTGCATCAGTTCCTGAACGTGCCGATGTGGTTCCAGTTCGGTTCGTACACGAAGCCGGACGGCACGGTGGTGCACGGTGACATCAACATGTTCCTGGCGGGTGATCCGGACGCGGGTCAGTTCACCTCGGGCTTCTTCCCGATCATGATGTTCGCGCTGCCCGCCGCCGCGCTGGCGATCACGCACTGCGCGAAGCCGCACCGCCGCAAGGAGGTGGGCGGTCTGATGCTGTCGGTGGCGCTGACGTCGTTCGTGACGGGGATCACGGAGCCGCTGGAGTACTCGTTCCTCTTCATCGCTCCGGTGCTGTACGCGGTGCACGCGGTGCTGACGGGTGCGTCGATGGCGGTGACGTGGGCGCTGGGCGTGAAGGACGGGTTCAGCTTCTCGGCGGGGCTGATCGACTACGTCATCAACTGGAACCTGGCGACGAGGCCGTGGCTGATCATTCCGATCGGGTTGTGCTTCGCGGTCGTCTATTACGCGGTGTTCCGGTTCGCGATCACGAAGTTCGACCTGAAGACGCCGGGGCGGGAGCCGGAGGACGAGGTGGAGGACGTCACGAAGGTGTAGACCTCACCTACCCTCACGTACCCTTTGACCGTGGTCTCGCGAAGGCCCCCGGAGCGACCGGCCGGGGGCCTTCGGCACGCCCTCGCGGGGTGTTCGGCGGACCCCTCCCCGGGGGTCTCGTCGGGGCTCCAGGGCGGGGTCCGCGCGGGGTCTCCAACCGGTACTGCGCGTAGCGTCCCGGTCGCGGAATCGCGGGTTCCTTACGCCGCCTTCATCGTGCTAAAACAGGTCTACACCACTGAGTGGTGTAGACCACCACCCGATGGAGGAAGTATGAGCACCGCCACCGACAAGGCGGCCCCCGCAAAGAAGCGGGGATCTGGTCTTTTCCAGGGTCTGCAGAAGGTCGGCCGCAGCCTGCAGCTCCCGATCGCCGTGCTGCCGGCGGCGGGCATCATGGTCCGGCTCGGCCAGGACGACATCTTCGGCAAGGACGGCCTCGGCTGGGACAAGGTCGCCGCCGTCTTCAACAACGCGGGCGGGGCTCTGACCGGTTCGCTGCCGATCCTGTTCTGCATAGGCGTGGCCATCGGCTTCGCCAAGAAGGCGGACGGTTCGACCGCGCTGGCCGCGGTGGTCGGCTTCCTGGTCTACAGCAAGGTCCTGGAGGCCTTCCCGGTCACCGAGGCGGTGGTCCAGGACGGGGCGGATGTCGCGGCCACGTACAACGACCCGGGCGTGCTCGGCGGCATCATCATGGGTCTGCTCGCCGCCGTGCTGTGGCAGCGGTTCCACCGCACCAAGCTGGTGGACTGGCTCGGCTTCTTCAACGGCCGGCGCCTGGTGCCGATCATCATGGCCTTCGTCGGCATCGTGGTCGGTGTCTTCTTCGGTCTGGTCTGGGAGCCCATCGGTGAGGGCATCTCGAACTTCGGTGAGTGGATGACCGGCCTGGGCGCCGGTGGTGCGGCCCTGTTCGGCGGTGTGAACCGTGCGCTGATCCCGGTCGGCATGCACCAGTTCGTGAACACGGTGGCGTGGTTCCAGCTGGGTGACTTCACGGACGCGGCCGGTCAGGTCTGGCACGGCGACATCCCGCGCTTCCTGCACGGCGACCCCTCCGCGGGCATGTACCAGTCCGGCTTCTTCCCGATCATGATGTTCGGTCTGCCGGCCGCCGCGCTGGCGATGGCGCACGCCGCCCGCCCGGAGCGCCGCAAGGCCGTCCTCGGCATGATGGTCTCGCTCGCGCTGACCTCGTTCGTCACCGGTGTGACCGAGCCGATCGAGTTCTCCTTCATGTTCATCGCGCCTCTCCTGTACGTCATCCACGCGGTGCTCACCGCGGCCTCGATGGCGATCACCTGGGGACTGGGCGTCCATGACGGCTTCAACTTCTCGGCGGGCTTCATCGACTACGCGCTGAACTGGAGTCTGGCCACCAAGCCATGGATGATCATTCCGATCGGTCTGGTCTTCGCGGTCATCTACTACGTGGTCTTCCGCTTCGCGATCGTCAAGTTCGATCTGAAGACCCCGGGCCGCGAGCCCGAGGAGGAGATCGAGGACCTCACGAAGGCGTGAGTCTCCGCCCCACGGCATGACGAAGGGCCCCCGGACCGTCAGCGGTTCGGGGGCCCTTCGTCATGCCGATGCCGGGCTCAGATCTCGTACGTCACCCCCGCCGCCGCCACCTCCACCGGTCCGGCGTACGCCTCGCGCGCGTCGGCGAGGTTGACCCGGGGGTCGGTCCACGGCGGGATGTGGGTGAGGACCAGGCGCCGGGCGGCGGCGCGGGTGGCGGTCTCGCCCGCCTCGCGGCCGTTGAGGTGCAGGTCGGGGATGTTCTCCTTGCCGTGCGTGAAGGCAGCCTCGCACAGGAACAGGTCGCTGTCGCGGGCGAGTTCGTCCAGTGCGGCGGTGACGCCCGTGTCCCCGGAGTAGGTCAGCGACCGGCCGCCGTGCTCGACGCGGATGCCGTAGGCCTCCACGGGGTGGGCGACGCGGTCGGTGTGCACGGTGAACGGGCCGATCTCGAAGGTGCCCGGCTTGACCGTGTGGAAGTCGAAGACCTCGCTCATGGAGGAGGCCGAGGGGGTGTCGGCGTAGGCGGTGGTGAGCCGGTGCTCGGTGCCCTCGGGTCCGAAGACCGGGAGGGGGGCGCAGCGGCCGCCGTCGTGCCGGTAGTAGCGCGCCACGAAGTAGGCGCACATGTCGATGCAGTGGTCGGCGTGCAGGTGGCTGAGGAAGATCGCGTCGAGGTCGTAGAGACCGCAGTGGCGCTGCAGCTCGCCCAGGGCGCCGTTGCCCATGTCGAGGAGCAGCCGGAAGCCGTCGGCCTCGACGAGGTAGCTCGAGCAGGCCGATTCCGCGGACGGGAACGACCCCGAGCAGCCGACGACGGTGAGCTTCATGAAGCAGAAACCTCCGCTGGCGCGTGTGGAGAGACGGGGGTCGTGCGGTTTGTCGAGCGTAAGGCGCAAAACCTTTGGTCGCTCCTCCGCCAGGGGCCGTTGTGGGCGAACTCACCTGTGGTGTCACCGGTTCGGCTGGACCCGGGGCGCGCGGGGCCGTGGAGGGGGCGCGCGGGGGACGTGTACGCCGGTACCGTCGTCGGTATGGACACGTCGTGGTGGCTCGCCTTCGCGGCGGCGGTGCTGCTCGCGCTCGTCGCCGTGGTCGTCGACGGGTGGGGGCGGGGGCGGCGGCCGCCGCGGCCGGGTGGCAGCCGGCGTCCGCCCGGGCGGCCCACCGGGCCACGGGGGCGGGCGCCCCGGCCGCGGCCGGCGGAGATCTGGTGGGCGAACGTGCCGTACGAGGACGCGCCGGGTGCGAAGGACCGGCCGTGTCTGGTGATCTCGGTGCACGGGCGGCGGGCGCTGGTCGCGAAGATCACCAGCCGGTACCGGGAGGAGCGGGCCGGGGTGATCACGCTGCCGCCGGGCTCGGTCGGGGACGCGCGGGGGCGGACGAGCTTCCTGGAGACGGACGAGCTGCGCCAGGTGCCGGTGCGGGACTTCCGGCGCCGGGTGGGCGAGGTGGACCCGGCCCTGTGGGACCAGGTCCGTCACCTCGCCCGGTGAACGGCGTTCAGGCCCAGAGCTGGCCCTGGAGGGTGTCGATGGCCTCTTCGGTGGTGGCCGCGGTGTAGACGCCGGTGGAGAGGTACTTCCAGCCGCCGTCGGCGACGACGAACACGATGTCGGCGCTCTCGCCGGCCTTCACGGCCTTCTTCCCGACGCCGATGGCGGCGTGCAGGGCGGCGCCGGTGGAGACGCCCGCGAAGATGCCCTCCTGCTGGAGGAGTTCCCGGGTGCGGGTCACGGCGTCCGCCGAGCCGACCGAGAAGCGGGTGGTGAGGACGGAGGCGTCGTACAGCTCGGGTACGAAGCCCTCGTCGAGGTTGCGCAGGCCGTAGACCAGGTCGTCGTAGCGCGGTTCGGCGGCGACGATCTTCACGTCGGGCTTGTGCTCGCGCAGGTAGCGGCCGACGCCCATCAGCGTCCCCGTCGTGCCCAGGCCGGCGACGAAGTGGGTGACCGAGGGCAGGTCGGCGAGGATCTCGGGGCCGGTGCCGGCGTAGTGGGCGCCGGCGTTGTCCGGGTTGCCGTACTGGTAGAGCATCACCCAGTCCGGGTGCTCGGCGGAGAGTTCCTTGGCGACCCGTACGGCGGTGTTGGAGCCGCCCGCGGCCGGGGAGGAGATGATCTCCGCGCCCCACATGGCGAGCAGGTCGCGGCGCTCCTGGGAGGTGTTCTCCGGCATCACGCAGACGATGCGGTAGCCCTTGAGCTTGGCGGCCATGGCGAGCGAGATGCCGGTGTTGCCGCTGGTCGGCTCCAGGATCGTGCAGCCCTTGGTGAGGCGGCCGTCCTTCTCCGCCTGCTCGATCATGTGGAGCGCGGGGCGGTCCTTGATCGAGCCGGTGGGGTTGCGGTCCTCCAGCTTGGCCCAGATGCGGACGTCGTCGGACGGCGAGAGCCGCGGCAGGCGCACCAGGGGGGTGTTGCCCACCGCGGCCAGCGGGGAGTCGTAACGCATCGGCTATCAGGCCATACCGCCGGCGACGGCCGGCAGGATCGTGATGCTGTCGCCGTCGGACAGCTTGGTGTCGATGCCGTCGAGGAAGCGGACGTCCTCGTCGTTCAGGTAGACGTTGACGAAGCGGCGCAGCTGGTCGCCGTTCGCCTTGTCGATGAGTCGGTCCTGAATGCCCGCGTGCCGGGTCTCGAGGTCGGCGAAGAGCTTGGCGAGGGTGTCCCCGGAGCCCTCCACCGCCTTCTGACCGTCGGTGTACTGGCGGAGGATGGTCGGGATGCGGACCTCGATGGCCATGGCTGAGGGCTCCTGTCGGAAGGTGTCGTGGGTTCGGTGAGGCGCGCGGCGGCACGCGGCAGCCCGCCGCGGCCTCACGGCCGTACGGCGGCAGCGGAAGATCAACAGATGGCGCTGTTCAGCCTGCACAGGTCGACGTGCAGCCGCGCCACGAGCAGCGTGCCCGGCGCCTTTTCGCTCACGTCGAGAAGAACCATGGGCTCATCGTATCGATTCCCGGTCCGGCTCCCGGAGTGTGATCTCACTTCTTGGACGCCTCTCGTCCGCGATGCGATATGGGCGGAGATCGGGCGGAGATTCAGTACGCGTCCACGACCTTGACCTCCTCCTCCGTGACCTCTCCGTCCAGGATGCGGAACGAGCGGAACTGGAAGTCTCCGGCGTCGTCGGTGTCGGCCGTGGACACCAGGACGTAGTGGGCGCCGGGCTCGTTGGCGTAGGTGATGTCGGTGCGGGAGGGGTAGGCCTCGGTGGCCGTGTGGGAGTGGTAGATGACCACGGGTTCCTCGTCGCGGTCGTCCATCTCGCGGTAGAGCTTGAGCAGGTCCTGCGAGTCGAACTCGTAGAAGGTGGGCGAGCGGGCGGCGTTCAGCATCGGGATGAACCGCTCGGGGCGGCCCTCGCCCACGGGACCGGCCACCACGCCGCACGCCTCGTCGGGGTGGTCCTCGCGCGCGTGGGCGACGATCTGGTCGTACAGGGCCTGGGTGATGGTCAGCATGCGGCCCAGGATAAGCAGAAGGGCCACCCCGTACCGGTGGGTGGTACGGGGCGGCCCACATGCTGGACGTCCTGAGCGGCGGCCGGTGGGGACGCCACGAGCGTCCCCGGTGACCGGACGTCCCGGGTGCGCGAGAACGCGCAGGTCAGACGATTTTCTCCAGGTCCGGCTCGCCGCGGCGCTCGGTGACCTCGGGGTTGCGGCTCTTGAGCACGGCCCAGCCGATACCGAGGGCGGCGGCCCAGCCGGCCATCACGTACAGGCAGACGCGGGCGTCGGCGTCGTAGGCGATGAGGCAGGTGACGAAGAGGAGGAAGGCGATCGCGATGTAGGAGCACACCGAGCCGCCCGGTGCCGGGAAGGAGGAGGCGGGCAGGCGGCCCGCGACGACCTTGCGGCGGTACATGACATGGCTGATCAGGATCATCAGCCAGGTCCAGATGCCGGCGGCGGTGGCGATGGAGGTGACGTAGCCGAAGGCCTTCTCCGGGACGATGTAGTTCAGGACCACGCCGATGCCCATGAAGACGACCGAGACGCCGATGCCGATGGCCGGGGTCTTGGTCGACGACAGCCGGTTGAAGATCCTCGGGGCCTCGCCGTTGTCCGCGAGGGTGCGCAGCATGCGGCCCGTGGAGTACATGCCGGAGTTGCAGGACGACAGGGCGGCGGTGAGCACGACGAAGTTGACGATTCCGGCGCCTGCCGGGATGCCGATGACCGCGAAGGCCTTCACGAAGGGGCTGACGCCCTCGGCGAACTCGGTCCACTTGACCACGGCCAGGATGACGGTGAGGGCGCCGACGTAGAAGAGGGCGATGCGCCAGGGCAGGGTGTTGATCGCCTTGGGGAGGGTCTTCTCCGGGTTCTCCGACTCGCCGGCCGTGACGCCGACCAGCTCGACGGCGAGGTAGGCGAACATGACGCCCTGGAGGGTCATCAGGGACGAGCCGATGCCCTTGGGGAAGAAGCCGTCGAACTCCCACAGGTTGGAGACGGCGGCGGTGTCGCCGGCCTGGCTGAAGCCCAGGGTGAGCACGCCGATGCCGATCACGATCATGCCGATGATGGCGGTGACCTTGACCATGGAGAACCAGAACTCGATCTCGCCGAAGAGCTTCACCGAGATCAGGTTGGCGACGAAGAGGAGGACCAGGAAGACGAGGGCGGACACCCATTGCGGGATGTCCGGGAACCAGTAGTGGATGTAGATGGCGGCGGCGGTGAGTTCCGCCATGCCGGTGACCACCCACATCAGCCAGTACGTCCAGCCGGTGAAGTATCCGAAGAAGGGGCCGAGGAACTCCCGCGAGTACTCGGCGAAGGAGCCGGAGACGGGGCGGTAGAGCAGGAGCTCGCCGAGGGCCCGCATGATGAAGAAGATGATCACGCCCGCGAGGGCGTACATGAGGATGATGCTGGGCCCGGCCTTGGCGATGTTGGCCCCGGCGCCGAGGAAGAGGCCGACGCCGATGGCGCCGCCGATCGCGATCATCTGGACCTGGCGGCTGTTGAGGCCGCGCTCGTAGCCCTCTTCCGGTGCTTTGTCCGTGTCGACCTGCGCAGAGGTCATGTGTGGTGCGCCTTTCTCCATGCCGAACCGGGCCTTTCGTCGGCCTCGGATCGGGTCTCGATCCCCCCGGATGATGGAGTCGAGCGGGCCTCACGTCCCGCTCTCTGCCTGGCCGGCGGTCCGCCGGCTCGGTGGCGCACCCGGCCGAACATTCGGGTGGTGTTCGCCGGGCGGTCGTGAAGATTTACCACGACCGCGGCGCCGATCACAGAGGCGCTCTGTGATGTGTCGCACAGGCAGAAGCGGACAAAAGGCGCCCCTGGGGTGCAAACAGGGGCGCCGGTTTGACGGGATCGTTATCCGGATTTGAGGATCCGCTGAGCGGACACGGAGGGTAACCGGAATGGCCGGTTCAAGGCTTGGCCGTCCGGCCCGGAGCAGTCGTCCGGCTCAGGCCATGAGGGTCGCGACGAGCGACTCCTGGAGCCCGCCGAGCCACAGGTACGCCATCACCATCGGCTTGCGCGGGTCCTCGTCGGGGAGCCGGTAGAGCAGGTCGGTGTCGTCCTCGTCGGTGATCTCCAGCCGGGAGCCGATCGCCAGCCGCAGGTCGTTCAGGGCGCGCAGCCACTGCTGGGACTCCTCCGGCGACAACTTCAGCACCGCCCCGGCCTCGCCCGCCGACGCCGAGGAGAGGGCGTCCAGGGTGCGGATCACCGCGAGGGCGTTCTCCCGCTTGCCGGCCCGCAGGTCGTTCTCGGTGTAGCGGCGGAACTCGGCGGAGTACGCCCGCTGCTCCTCGGCCTCGGCGGCCTGCGGGGCGCCCTCGGGGTCGCCGTAGGCGTCCGGGAACAGGCGCCGCAGCACCGGGTCGGAGGGCGGTTCGCTCGGGCCCTCGGCGAAGAGCTCGGCGAGCGGGTCGTCGGAGGCGTCCTCCGCGGGGCCGGGGCCGATCAGCTCCAGGAGCTGCACGGCCAGGGACCGGATGATGGAGATCTCGACGTCGTCGAGGGCGACGGCCGCGCCGCCGCCGGGGAGCGGTTCGAACTGTCCTGGCATGGAGGTGATTCAGCTACTTCCGTCCTGCGGGCGGGCGTGGGTCATTTCCGGTCCTGCTGGAGGGTGGCCCACAGACCGTAGCCGTGCATGGCCTGGACGTCCCGCTCCATCTCCTCGCGCGAGCCGCTGGAGACCACCGCCCGGCCCTTGTGGTGGACGTCGAGCATGAGCTTGGTGGCCTTGTCCTTCGAGTAGCCGAAGTAGGACTGGAAGACGTACGTCACGTAGCTCATGAGGTTGACGGGGTCGTTGTGCACGATCGTCACCCAGGGCACGTCTGGCTCGGGTACGGCGAAGACCTCCTCCGCCGACTCGGTCTTCTCGATCTCCATGGGTGCGGCTGCCGTCACATGGCCCATGCTGCCACCACAGGGGGGCACCCGCACAAACGGGCCTGTGGCGGGCGCCACGGAACCACAAATCGTCAGACTGACGAAATGGGGGTACGATCCGTCGTATGAACACAGCGGACCTTGGGCTGCCGGTGGACGTCCCCTCGACGGCGCTCTTCACGGACCAGTACGAGCTGACGATGCTGCGGGCCGCCCTGAAGGCGGGCACGGCCGGGCGGCGGAGCGTGTTCGAGGTCTTCACCCGGCGGCTGCCGGACGGGCGGCGCTACGGCGTCGTGGCGGGCACCGGGCGGGTGCTGGACGCGGTGGAGAACTTCCGCTTCGACGCGGGCGTCCTGCGCTTCCTGCGCGAGCGGGACATCGTCGACGAGGAGACCCTGGACTGGCTCGCCGAGTACCGCTTCACCGGCGACATCTGGGGCTACCCCGAGGGGGAGGTGTACTTCCCGGGTTCGCCGATCATGCGGGTGGAGGGGACCTTCGGTGAGTGCGTGCTGCTGGAGACGGTGATCCTCTCCATCCTCAACCACGACTCGGCGATCGCGGCCGCCGCCTCCCGGATGGCCTCGGCCGCCGGGGACCGCCCGCTGATCGAGATGGGTGCCCGCCGCACCCACGAGCTGGCCGCCGTCGCCGCCGCCCGCTCCGCCTACGTCGGCGGCTTCGCGACCACCTCGGACCTGGCCGCCGGCTTCCGCTACAACATCCCCACCGTCGGAACCTCCGCCCACGCCTTCACCCTGCTCCACGACCACGAGCGCGACGCCTTCCAGGCCCAGGTGAACGCGCTGGGCCGGGACACCACGCTCCTCGTGGACACCTACGACGTCGCCGAGGCCGTCCGCACCGCCGTGGAGGTCGCCGGGCCCGAGCTGGGAGCCGTGCGCATCGACTCCGGCGACCTGCTGCTGGTCGCCCACCGGGTGCGCCAGCAGCTCGACGAGCTGGGCGCCACGGACACGAAGATCGTCGTGACCTCGGACCTGGACGAGTACGCCATCGCCTCGCTGGCGGCGGCCCCCGTGGACGCGTACGGGGTCGGTACCCAGCTGGTGACCGGCTCCGGGCACCCGACGGCCTCGATGGTCTACAAGCTGGTCGCCCGCGCGGAGTCCGGTGCGGACGGGGCGCCGCTGGTGCCGGTGGCGAAGAAGTCCAGCGGCGGCAAGACCTCGATCGGCGGCCGCAAGTGGGCCGCCCGGCGACTGGACTCCGCCGGCTACGCCGAGGCCGAGGTGGTCGGCACCGGGCCGGTGCCCGACGATCTCGCCGACCGGCAGCTCCTGGTCGAGCTGGTCAAGGGCGGCGAGGTGGTCGCCCGGGAGCCGCTGGACGCCGCCCGGGACCGGCACGCGGCCGCCCGCGCCAACCTCCCGCTGTCCGCGACCCAGCTCTCCCGAGGGGAACCCGTCATTCCGACGGAGTACCTGCACGGGGGCTCGGGTAGCTAAAGCTGGTGCGGTCCGACCGGCGCCGCACCACCCACCGATCCGTCCCCACCGCGCAATCTCCGTCCCTCCTACCCCAGCCGACCCAGCCGAAGGACACCGACCATGCGCCGCGCCCTGATCGTCGTAGACGTGCAGAACGATTTCTGCGAGGGAGGCAGCCTTGCGGTGACCGGCGGTGCCGACGTGGCCGCCGCCATCACCGAGCTGATCGGGCAGGCGCCCGCCGGCTACCGCCACGTCGTGGCCACCCGCGACCACCACATCGCGCCGGGCGGCCACTTCGCCGACAACCCCGACTACGTCCACTCCTGGCCGGCGCACTGCGTGGCCGGCACGGAGGGCGTCGGCTTCCACCCGAACTTCGCCCCCGCCGTCGCCTCCGGCGCGATAGACGCCGTCTTCGACAAGGGGGCGTACTCGGCGGCCTACAGCGGCTTCGAGGGCACCGACGAGAACGGCACGACGCTCGCCGACTGGCTGCGCGCCCGCGAGGTCGACGAGGTCGATGTGGTGGGCATCGCCACCGACCACTGCGTGCGGGCCACCGCCCTGGACGCGGCCCGCGAGGGCTTCCGCACGCAGGTGCTGCTCGACCTGACCGCCGGGGTGGCCCCCGAGACCACCGAGCGGGCGGTGGAGGAGCTGCGGGAGGCGGGCGTGGAGCTGTCCGGGAAGCCGGTCGTCCAGTAGCGCCCGCCGGACCGCGCTACGCCTGCGGCGCCGGGCGTCTCAGGAGCGCCCGGATCGGGTGCCACAGCTCCTGGACGAGCTCCGGGCCGCCCGTGACGCCGGCCACCGGGGCGGTGCGCCATATGAGGCCGTCGGGGTGGTGCAGGACCGCGGTGATCTCGTCCGGGGTCGGCGGGGCGGCGTTGCCCCGCAGGTAGACCGCCCGCAGCCCCAGGTTGCGCAGCCTGGTCAGGGCGCGCGCCCGGTTGTGGGCGTGGACGAGTACGCGCACGCTGCCGCCCGGCGTGGCGGGGCTGGGCAGGTTGAGTGCCACCACCACCGTGCCGTTCGGCAGCTTGCTGAAGCCTCCTGCGGCCATGCGGTCATACCCCCGTGTCAGCCGGTGCCGGTCCGCTTCTCGGACCAGGTGTCAATAAGAGAACCACAGGACGCACCTAAACACGGATCGGCGGCGACCCGCCAGGGGTCACCGCCGATCACGCTCTGACCTGCGAAGATGCTACTTACCTACCCGCGGGGCCGACCTCCAGCTCGATCGTCGAGCCGTTCCTGGCCTCCTTGAGGATCTTGATCTTCGTGTTGGTGTCAGTGATCTTGACACCGCCGGTCGGGTTCGACTCGTCGTAGTAGTCGCTCGTCCGGTCGTTGAAGACCGAGACGCCCTTCGAGCCCGGGAAGTACTTCGCGACGTCCGCCTTGTGCAGCGTGATGGCGTCCGTGCGGTAGAGGCTGAACGGCGAGTCGTACGCCTGGACGCGGTTGCGCAGCAGGGTGCCGTCCTTCCACTTCATCGCGGTCGGGTGCGAGTCGACCGGCAGGACCAGGCCGGTGCCCGGGTGCTGGCTGGTGTTGTTGTCCGCCTGGGAGGTGTCCCACTTCCAGATCAGCAGGCCGTTCTGGTACGCGTAGTGCTCCACCCAGTTCGGGCGGTCTGTGAAGCCGAAGTTGTACGGGCCGGTCTTCAGCGTCTTGTCGTACGACACGTACTGCCGGTTCTCGGCGATGTAGTACTGGGCGTAGTCCTTGGTGAAGGACGCGCCGACGCGGGAGAAGCCGGTGGCCGTCCAGGCGGCGTCCGCGCTCTCGGCGTTGTCGGTGAACAGCGCCTCGCCGTCCGCGGTGACCTTGATCGAGTCGGCCGTGAAGCCCTTCTGGGCCACGCCGCCGTCGGTCTGGTAGCGGAAGCGGAGGTCGATCTTCTGGCCGGCGTAGGCGCCGAGGTCGTACGCGAACTTCGTGTACGCGTCGAGCGTGCCGTGCAGGGCCGGCTTGTCGGCGGCGTCGCGCGGGATCGGCTGACCGTCCACCGTGCCGTCGATCGCGGTCCAGTTGGCGCCGCCGTCGGTGGAGACCTCGGTGTAGAGGTAGTCGTAGTTGGCCTCGATGTCGTACCAGCCGTCGAAGGTCAGCTCGGCCGCCGACTTGCCGGTCAGGTCGACCGAACGGCTCAGCGTGTTCTTGAGGTTGTCACCGCTGCCGCTCCACCACTGGGTCTCGCCCTCGGCGGGGGTGGTGATCTCGGTGGTGACCGCCTTCTTGGGCAGCTCGACGACCAGGGCCTGCTTGTGCTTGGTGTTGTACTCGGAGACGCCCAGCTTGTGCCAGGAGTTGACGCCCGCCTTGGCGGTGTCGTAGTTCAGCCAGCCCAGCTGGAGCTTGTCCCAGGCGGTCATGTCGCCGGGCAGGTCGCCGATCTCGTTGCGGCCGGTGCCGAGCCAGGAGCCGGACGACATCAGCGTCCAGAAGCCGGTGGAGTTCTCGCCGCCGGCGGTGTCGTAGTGGTCCGGCAGGCCGAGGTCGTGGCCGTACTCGTGGGCGTAGACGCCGAGTCCGCCGTTCTCCGGCTGGATGGTGTAGTCGCCGACCCAGACGCCGGTGGAGCCGATCTGCGCGCCGCCGAGCTTGTTGTCGCCCGGGCCGGTGGCGCCGGCGTCGGTGCCGAAGGCGTACCAGCGGTGGGCCCAGATCGCGTCGGTGCCCTGGGCGCCGCCGCCGGCGGACTCGTCCTCACCGGCGTGCACGATCTGGAAGTGGTCGATGTAGCCGTCGGGCTCGTTGAAGTCGCCGTCGCCGTCGAAGTCGTAGCGGTCCCACTCGTCGAAGCGGGCCACGTCGGCCTTGATCTGGGCGTCGGTGCGGCCGGCCGCCTTCTGCTGCTCGACCCAGGCGTTCAGGCCGTCGCTGACGACGTTCCACACGCTCGGGCAGTTGGTGTCGCCGCAGGCGTTGTTGCCGTAGCGGGCCTCGTTGTAGGGGACCTTGACCCAGTCGGAGACCTCGCCCTCGACCGAGTAGCGGCCGGAGGACTGCTTCTCGTAGTACGTCTTGACCGAGTCGACGCCCTTGCCGGAGCCGAAGTACAGGTCCTGGAAGTGCTGCTGGTCGTAGTCCTCCTTCCAGGCCGTGGAGTTGTCGGTCTTGCGGTCCGGCTTGGCTATCTGGTTGTGCAGCGGGCCCGGGTCGCCGCCGTAGCGGCTGTCCACCTTGTCACCGAACTCGACCAGGATGGTGAAGATCTTGTCGGTCTTCTCCCGGCCGAGCTCGACGTACTTGGCGTCGCCCTTCTTGCTCTTGAGCTGGACGACGTTGGAGCCGTCCTTCTTCTTCACCGACGCCTGGCCGGAGATGACCTGCTTCAGGGCCTCCTCGCGCTGGGCCGCCTGAGTGTCGCTCAGCGGACCCTTGAGGTCATGCGAGTGCATGTCCTTCGCGGGGTGCGGGTCGTGGTGGTCCACGGCCTCCGGCTTGGCGGGCGAGTCCGCCTGCGCGACGCCCGCCGAGAGCGTGGCGGTGGCGGCGGCGAGGGCGACGGTGGTCGCCGCCGCTCTGAACGTCCAAGATCTATTGGTCACTTGCGTTCCTCCCCCGCGTGCACGCGCGCGGATGGGGGGACAAGGACAGAGCAGAGTCCGCGCACACGTGATCAACGCGTGTAGTCAAGTGACGACATTTGACTAGAGGTTCACCGGAAAAGACAGACCTTGACTTGAGCAGAACAAGTGCACTATGCGGAGTCGGCGTTCGCTTTGCGGACGCGGCGGTGTGACGGCCGCCACCTCCGCGGGCGCGCGGTACCGTCCGCTCCCCGGACGCCATGAATCCGTGCGCCCCCCGTGCATCGGCCCCGTAGGTAAGGGCGGGCTTACCACTGTTTCCCCCCGGGCACACAGCGGGTTAGAGTCGCTTGGCGGAACGCCCGGAAGCCGGCGGAAAGCCAGGCCGACAGCCGGTTACACCCCCAGATTGTCTTCCGAGGACACGATGGCCATGCCCCGTCCGACTGCCGCACAGTTCGCCTACGGTACGTGCACCGTGATCTTCTCGACGCTCGCCATGCTGCTGCTGTCGCAGACGAGTTCGGGCCCCGGAGTCGCTGTCATCGCCGTCGCGGCGCTCGCCCTCGGGCTGCTGGTCGCCATGACGGTCCCCCAGGCCAGGCCGACCCGCACGATGACCTCCGTGCCGACCGCGCAGCGCGCGGCGGACCGGGAGCCCGTGCCGGCCGCCCGGGTCTCCGCGGGAGCGGGCGAACCGGCCCGCGGTCGCGCCGCCTGACGTCGTCGCCTCCCGGCCGGTCGGACGATCGGCCGGTCGGTGCCCGGTTCGTCAACGGGTGCTGACCACCACCGTCTTGGCGGCCTTGTCGTGCAGGCCCTGCTTGTAGGGCCGGTCGAAGAAGCTCCAGCCGCCCGCGATGATCGTCCAGACGCAGGCGCAGCAGAAGGCGAACGGGATCCACAGCACCAGCGCCCGGATCAGGGACGTCTGCACCGACGGTGTGGCGCCGTTGTCCAGATTGCCCACGCGCAGACCGAGCCACTTCTTGCCGAGGGTCTGGCCCGTCCTCGCGGTCATGTAGGTGTCGTAGGCGATGTAGAGCACGGCGGCGATCAACGACTGCCCGAACGACTTGCCGACCGAGATGTCCTCGCCGTCCACCTGGTACTCCTGGACGTTGAACGCCCAGCTGAGCAGCCACACCACGATGCCCACGAGGATCATGTCGATGATCCGCGCGAGGGTGCGCCGGCCGCTGTCGGCCAGCGGGGGCATGCCGGCGAGGGGGTCGGTGGAATAGGGGCCGCCGCCGTAGGGGCCGCCGCCGCCTGGAGGCGGGCCACCGTAAGGGCCGCCGCCGCCCGGGGGTGGAGCGCCGTAGGGACCGCCGCCGCCCGGGGGTGGAGCACCGTAGGGACCGCCGCCGCCCGGGGGTGGAGCGCCGTAGGGACCGCCGCCGCCCGGGGGTGGAGGCGCGCTGCCGCCGTACGGCGGGGGCTCGCCGGTACTGCCGTGCGGGGGGCGCTTCCTGAACGGGTCGTCTTCCGGCGGCTGCCCGCCGGAGCCGGGGGGCGGTTCGCTGCTCATGTCCCGAGTGGACCTCGGGCTCTGTCACGGCGCATCCGGCGGGGGGCCGTCCAGGGGACGCAGGGTGCGTGGTCCGACGCGGTCGGGGCGGGGGGTGGGTGTGCGTCGGCGGGTGCGGGTGCGTTGTGGTTGCTCGCGCGGTTCCCCGCGCCCCTCTGGGGCGCGTCCGCTGCGCCTGCCTCGATCGGGGGACTGCGCGACCAGCCCCCGCTCACCCGCGCCCACCACGGAGCCGCCCGTCGAGTCAGCCCGCGACGAACGTGTTCGCCGCCTTGTCGTGCCAGCACTGGTGCCACGGGCGGTCGAACAGGCACCAGACGACGCCGACCAGGCCGACGACCAGGACGCCGGGGACGCTGTAGACCAGCCAGCGGCGCAGGGCCGCGCCGAAGGACGGGGGCTCGTGGGCCTCGATGTCCCGAACCTCCAGGCCGAGCAGCTTCTTGCCCAGGGTGCGGCCCCACTTCGCGGTGGGCAGCGCCTCGTAGACGACGCCGAACACGAGCAGGACGGCCAGCACGATGCCCAGGTACGTGGAGGTCGTGCCGTCGAGCAGCCAGACCGTGACCGTCTCGCCGGAGAGCTTGGCCTCGTCGATCTTGCCGTTGACGTGGTCGACCGCCTTGATCCCGAGCGGTACGGCGGCCACGGCGGTGACGCCCCCGAGGACGACGCTGTCGATCAGCCGGGCGGCCAGCCGTTTGCCGAGCCCGGCGGGGCGGGCCGCCGCCTGCCGTCGGGCGGCGGCCTGGAACACGTCCTCCACCGGAGGCTTCCACGGCGCGACGGGCTGTTCGCCCTCGCCGGCACCCGCGAGCCGGTGCACCTGCTGCGCCCAGGACGACTGCCCCCCGCCGGGGCCGGCCGCGACCGGGCCGGAGGCGGCGGGCTGCCGCGGCGACGCTACGGGCTGAGGAGCGGCGGCGTGGGGTGCGGCGGCCTGGTGGGGAACGGTCGGACCGGTCGGCGGCTGCGGGCCGGAAGGAGCCGTGGGCGCGGGGGCCTGAGGGGCGGCGGCGCGCGCCGCGCGCTTCCCCGCGCCGAAGCCCGGGCCTCCCGTGCCGCCCGCGCGCGGGGAGACCGCGCGGAAGGTGATCGTGCCCTCGTCCTCGGCGGTGTCGTTCGAGGGCCGGCCGACCCTGGCCCCGGGCCCTGCCGCCGGGCGCCGGAAGACGAAGGTGTTGCCCGATCCGGCCTCCGCCTCACCGCCGGACGCGGACCGGGCCGGGGTGTCCGCCCGCGAGGTACCGGCGTCGTCGTTCCGCGCGGCCCCGCCACCGCCGGCAGCCCCGCCACCGCCGGCAGCCGCGGCACCGCCGCCGGCAGCCCCGGCGGGAGCCCCGCCCGCACCGGAACCGACAGAAGCCCCGTCACCGGCACCGGAAACCCCGTCCCGAGCGCCCCCCGCGCCCGAGGGACCGGCGGATCCGTCACCGGCGTCCGCCACCGCTCCCCCGGCCGGTCCCGCCCCCTGCGCGTGCGCGACCCTCGGGTCCGTCGCCCGGGCCGGACCCGGCCACGCGACCGCGGAGCCGTGGGCGGCCGAGGCGCCGTGGGCGTCCGCGGAGCCGGACCGGTCGGAGCGGCCGGCGCCCCAGGACGCGGCCGGCTCGGGACGGCTGCCGTGCTGGGACGCGACGGCCTGCGGCGGCTCCTCGACCGGGTCCTCGTCGAAGAAGTGCGGACCGGTCTCCTCCACGGAGGGCCGCACGCCGGGCGGCGGCGCGAGCGGCTCGCCGTCCTTGGGGGCGGGCCGGCTGGTGCCCGGCACCCAGGAGGCGCCGTTCCAGTAACGGACATATCCAGGAATGGACGGGTCCGGGTAATACCCTTCGCGGGGCCTGTCTTCGCCGGGGGCCGGGGTTGGGGCGCTCATGTCCGTCGTCCCGTATCTGCTCGGGGGTTGGTTCGGGGGCTCAACATCTATCAGACGGGCGCAATCCGCACCGCCGGTCCCGCCGGACCCACCCCTTTCCGGGCAACCTCGTGCATGGACCTTCACACCCGGGACAGAGGAGAGGAAAAAAGTTCCGCGAACCCGCGTAACGCTCACGGCCCACGTCGCTCTCCCTCGTGCGGGCCCGTTCCAGGCGGCCCGTGCGGACCGAACGAGAGAGGACAACCCGCCATGCACCCCAACCCGACCGTCGTGGAACGCGAGCTGGAACTGATGCTCGTCCTGTCGCCCGAGCGCGCCATCCCGGTACCGGCACGGCTCGCCTACTACGCCGACGATCCGTACGCCGTCCACGTCACCTTCCACATCAACTCCGGCCACCCGGTGCACTGGACGTTCGCCCGGGACCTGCTGGTGGAGGGGGTCTTCCGGCCGTGCGGGCACGGGGACGTGCGGGTGTGGCCGTCGAAGGCGGACGGCCGCAGCGTCGTACTGATGGCGCTGAGCAGCCCCGACGGCGACGCCCTGCTGGAGGCGCCGTCGGCACAGGTGTCGGCCTGGCTGGAGCGGACCCTCAGGGCGGTGCCGCCGGGGACCGAGGGCGGGCAGCTCGGCCTCGACGACGGGCTGGCCGAGCTGCTCGCCCGGTGAGGACCCGTGCGGTGCGTGCGGGGTCCGCGAGGAGGGGCGGGCGTCAGAAGAGCTTGCCCGGGTTGAGGATGCCCAGCGGGTCGAAGACCTGTTTGACGGCCCGCTGCATCTCCAGTCCCACGGGACCGATCTCGCGCGCCAGCCACTCCTTCTTCAGTACGCCCACCCCGTGCTCGCCCGTGATGGTGCCGCCGAGTTCCAGGCCGAGGCCCATGATCTCGTCGAAGGACTCGCGGGCCCGCCGGGACTCGTCGGGGTCCTGGGCGTCGAAGCAGACCGTGGGGTGGGTGTTGCCGTCGCCCGCGTGGGCGCAGACGCCGATGGTCAGGTCGTACTTCGCGGCGATGCGCTCGATGCCCTCCAGCATGTCGCCGAGCCTCGACCGGGGCACGCACACGTCGTCGATCATCGTCGTGCCCTTGACCGCTTCGAGGGCGGTGAGGGACAGGCGGCGTGCCTGGAGGAGGAGTTCGGACTCGGCGGCGTCGTCGGCGGGGACCACCTGGGTGGCGCCGGCCGCCTCGCACAGCGCGCCGACGGCGGCGAGGTCGGCGGCCGGGTCGGTGGTGTCGAAGGCGGCCAGGAGCAGGGCCTCGGTGGTCTCCGGCAGACCCATGTGGGCGAGGTCGTTGACCGCCTTGACGGTCGTACGGTCCATCAGTTCGAGGAGGGACGGCACGTGTCCGCCCTCCATGATCCGGCAGATCGCGTCGCAGGCGGCCGACGCGGAGGCGAACTCGGCGGCCAGCACCAGCTGCTCGGGCGGCTTGGGGCGCAGCGCGAGGACGGCGCGCACGACGATGCCGAGGGAGCCTTCGGAGCCGACGAAGAGGCGGGTGAGGTCGTACCCGGCGACGCCCTTGGCGGTGCGGCGGCCGGTGGACATCAGGCGGCCGTCGGCGAGGACGACGTCCAGGCCGAGGACGTACTCGGCGGTCACCCCGTACTTGACGCAGCACAGGCCGCCGGAGGCGGTGCCGATGTTGCCGCCGATGGTGCACATCTCCCAGCTGGAGGGGTCCGGCGGGTAGTACAGGCCGTGTTCGTTCACCGCGCGGGAGAGGGTGGCGTTGACGACGCCCGGTTCGACGACGGCGACGCGGTCGACGGGGTTGATCTCCAGGATGCGGTCCATCTTGGTCAGGGAGAGGACCACGCAGCCGTCGGTGGCGTTGGCGCCGCCGGACAGGCCGGTGCGGGCGCCCTGCGGGACGACCGGGACGCGCAGCTCGGTGGCGGTGCGCATGACGTGCTGGACGTCCTCCACGGTGCGCGGCAGGACGACCACGGCGGGGGCGCCTGCCGGGCAGAAGCTCGCCATGTCGTTGGCGTAGGAGGCCGTGATGTCGGGGTCGGTGAGGACGGAATCGGCGGGCAGTCCGGCGAGCAGCCGGTCGACGAGGGTGCCGGGGACCGCCGGGGCGGGGCCCGACGTCGCCGCGGCCGCCGCGTCGTCTTCGTCGCGAGGCGCTTCGATACGGCTCATGATCACAGGTTCGCACCCGGGGCCATCGGTGTGAACCCCGTCGGCGGCACCCGGCGCAAGCCGCGGTGTGCTTGTCGTACGGGCGCACAGTAGGCGCCATGGAGATCGAACGCGGGCGGCGCTCCCGCCGCCGGAACCGGGTGCTGGTCGCCTCCGTCGCCGGGGCCGCCGTACTCGGCGGGGTTCTGGTGCTGCTGCCGTGGGGCGGGGGTGACGCCTCCCCGCCCGCGCCGGGCCCCGCGGCACTGGCGCGCGGTGCGGTGACCACGGGGGTGCCGGCCGCGTTGCCGGACCTGGCGGTGCTGATCGGTGACCGGGAGCGGCATCTGCGGGCGCAGCCGCTGGACGGGGCGTCGTGGGCGGTGCTGGGCGCCGCCTACGTCGAGCAGGGTCGGCGTACGGCGGACGTGGCGATGTGGGCGAAGGCCGAGAAGGCGCTGCACACGTCCCTGAAGGTCGGGGCGGAGCGCAATCCGCAGGCGCTGGAGGGGCTGGCGGCGCTGGCGGTGGCGCGGCGGGACTTCCCGGCGGCGAAGAAGTGGGGGGAGAGCGCGGTGAAGGCGGCGCCGAAGCGGTGGACGGCGCACGCGGTGCTGATCGACGCGTACACCGGGCTCGGCGACGACAAGGGTGTGGGGCGGGCGCTGGAGAAGATGATGGAGCTGCGGCCCGGTGTCCCGGCCGTGGGGGCGCGGGCGGCGGCGGTCTACCGGGACCGGGGCTGGCGGGAGGACGCGCAGGCCCGGATCTCCGACGCGGCGGCCGCGGCGGAGGCTCCGGCCGAGCGGGCGGCGTACCTGGAACAGGCCGGGCGGCTGGCGTTCGAGCGCGGGGAGCGGGAGGAGGCGTTGCGGTTCTTCGAGGAGGCGCTGCGCACCGACCCCGACCAGCGGGCGGCGCAGGCCGGGCAGGGGCGGGCGCTGGCGGCGCTGGGCCGCACGACGGAGGCGCTGTCGGCGTACCAGGCGGCGCTGGCCAAGCGGCCGGACGCGGAGTACGCGCTGGAGCTGGGCGAGCTGTACGAGTCGCTGGGGCTCGGGCAGGCGGCGCGGGTGCAGTACGACCTGCTGCGGGAGCGGGTGCGGCAGGCGGAGGCGGCCGGGGCGGACGAGCGGCTGGTGCTCGGCCGGTTCGAGGCGGACCACGGGGACCCGGCCCGGGCGGTGCGGTTGCTGCGGGAGGAGTGGGGGCGGCAGCCGGGGATCGCGGTGGCCGACGCGCTGGGCTGGGCCCTGCACCGCACCGGTGAGCACGAGGAGGCGCTGGAGTTCGCGACCATCGCGACGGACGGCGACAAGGGCGGCGGGGTGCGCAGCGCGCTGTACGTGTTCCACCGGGGGGTGATCGAGCGGGGGCTGGAGCGGTACGGGCCCGCGCGGCGGCATCTGCGGGAGGCGCTGATGATCAACCCGTACTTCTCGCCGCTGCGGGCGCCGGAGGCGAGGCGGGCGCTGGCGGAGCTGGGCGAGCCCTCGGTGGAGGACCCGCCCCGGTAGCCGGCTCCGTCAGAGGTTGCCGCGCTTGGCCTGCTCGCGCTCGATCGCCTCGAACAGGGCCTTGAAGTTGCCCTTGCCGAAGCCCATGGAACCGTGGCGCTCGATCATCTCGAAGAAGACGGTCGGGCGGTCCTGGACCGGCTTGGTGAAGATCTGCAGCAGGTAGCCGTCCTCGTCGCGGTCGACGAGGATCTTCAGCTCGCGCAGCGTCTCGACGGGCACGCGCGTCTCGCCGGCCCACTCGCCGAGGGTGTCGTAGTACGAGTCGGGCGTGTCCAGGAACTGGACGCCGTTCGCCTTCATGGTGCGGACGGTCTGCACGATGTCGTTGGTGTTCAGCGCGATGTGCTGGACGCCGGCGCCGCCGTAGAACTCCAGGTACTCGTCGATCTGGGACTTCTTCTTGGCGACGGCGGGCTCGTTGATCGGGAACTTCACCTTGAGGGTGCCGTCCGCGACGACCTTGGACATCAGCGCGCTGTACTCGGTGGCGATGTCGTCGCCCACGAACTCCTTCATGTTCGTGAAGCCCATGACCTTGTTGTAGAAGCCGACCCACTCGTTCATGCGGCCGAGCTCGACGTTGCCGACGCAGTGGTCCACGGCCTGGAAGGTGCGGTGGGCGGGAGGCTCGACGATCGGTGCGGCCGCGACGTAGCCGGGCAGGTAGGGGCCGTCGTAGCCGGTGCGCTCGACCAGGGTGTGGCGGGTCTCGCCGTAGGTGGCGATGGCGGCGAGGACGACGGTGCCGTGCTCGTCCTTGACCTCGTACGGCTCCGCGACGGAGCGGGCTCCGTGCTCGACGGCGTAGGCGTGGGCGGCGCGCGCGTCGGGGACCTCGATGGCGAGGTCGACGACCCCGTCGCCGTGCTCGGCCACGTGCCGGGTGAGGAACTCGCCCCACTCGGTGGACGGCTTGATCACCGAGGTGAGGACGAAACGGGCGGAGCCGTTCTCCAGGACGTAGCTCGCGGTCTCGCGGCTGCCGTTCTCCGGTCCGGAGTAGGCGACCAGCTTCATGCCGAAGGCGGTGGAGTAGTAGTGCGCGGCCTGCTTGGCGTTGCCCACGGCGAAGACGACCGCGTCCATTCCCTTGACCGGGAAGGGGTCGGCCTGCCGGGCGGTGTCGGGAGTGTGGTGTGTGGTCTGCGTCATAGCCGCAGGGTCTCCCGCGTCTGCAAGGTGCGCAATAGTTCGTGTTTTCACTGGGCAACCTGACCAGTGACACGGCGGGGAGTGCGGGCGATCTGTACAGGATGACCAGCCTGGAGGGGTGCGGGATGGGGATAGACCGGCTGGACGGGCGGATCATCGGGCTGCTGGCGCGGGAGCCGCGGATCGGGGTGCTGGAGATGTCCCGGCGGCTGGGGGTGGCGCGCGGCACCGTGCAGGCGCGCCTGGACCGGCTTCAGTCGAACGGAGTCATCCGCGGCTTCGGTCCCGAGGTGGACCCGGCGGCGCTCGGCTACCCGGTGACCGCGTTCGCGACGCTGGAGATCCGGCAGGGCCAAGGGGCGGACGTACGGGCGCACTTGGCGACGGTGCCGGAGGTGCTGGAGCTGCACACCACGACCGGTACGGGGGACATGCTGTGCCGGCTGGTGGCCCGCTCGAACGCCGATCTCCAGCGGGTGATCGACCGGGTTGTCGGTTTTGATGGCATCGTCCGGGCCGCCACGGCGATCGTCATGGAGAACCCCGTTCCGCTGCGGATCATCCCGCTGGTGGAGCAGGCGGCCGAGGACAGCGGCAGACGCGACTGAGACCGGTCCGACGTTCCCGGAGGTGAGCGGGCGTGAACTTCTGGGAGTTCCTGGGCAGCCGCCACCAGCAGCTGCTCGCCGACGCGTACCAGCACGCCAGCGCCGTCTTCCAGTGCATGGTCGTGGCGACCCTGATCGGCGTCCTGATCGGCGTCCTGACCTACCGCAGCGACTGGGCGGGGAACCTGGCGACGCTGGGCACGTCGACCATCCTGACCATCCCGTCGCTGGCCATGATCGGTCTGCTCATCCCGATCGTGGGCCTGGGTGTGCCGCCGACGGTGACGGCGCTGACGCTGTACGGGCTGCTGCCGATCGTGCGGAACTCGATCGTCGGCCTGCGCGGGGTCGACCCGGCGCTGGTCGACGCGGCCAAGGGCATCGGCATGTCGCGGGCGGCCCGGCTGCTGCGGGTGGAGCTGCCGCTGGCCTGGCCGCCGATCCTCACCGGTATCCGGGTCTCCACGCAGATGCTGATGGGCATCGCCGCCATCGCCGCCTACGCCTCCGGGCCGGGGCTCGGCAACGAGATCTTCCGCGGGATCGCCTCGCTGGGCAGCGAGAACGCGCTCAACCTGGTGCTCGCGGGCACGCTCGGGATCATCGTCCTGGCGCTGCTGTTCGACGCCGCGTACGTCCTGCTCGGACGGCTGACCATCCCGAGGGGGATCCGTGTCTGAGAACGGCCGCAACGCCACCACCGGGGCGACCATCGAGCTGGAGTCGCTCACCAAGCGCTACCCCGGCAATCCGCAGCCGGCCGTCGAGAACGTGTCGATGGAGATCCAGGCGGGCGAGACGGTCGTCTTCGTCGGCCCTTCCGGCTGCGGCAAGTCCACCACCCTGAAGATGATCAACCGGCTGATCGAGCCCAGCGGCGGCCGCATCCGCATCAACGGCGAGGACGTCACCGACATCGACCCGGTGAAGCTGCGCCGCAAGGTCGGCTACGCGATCCAGTCCTCCGGCCTGTTCCCGCACATGACCGTCGCCCAGAACATCGCGCTCGTACCGAAGATGGTCGGCTGGTCGAAGTCCCGCATCCGGTCCCGGGTGGAGGAGATGCTGGATCTGGTCGGCCTGGACGCCGGGGAGTTCCACGGCCGCTATCCGCGCCAGCTGTCCGGCGGCCAGCAGCAGCGGGTGGGTGTGGCGCGGGCGCTGGCGGCCGATCCGCCGGTGCTGCTGATGGACGAGCCGTTCGGCGCGGTGGACCCGATCACGCGGGACCACCTCCAGGACGAGCTGATCCGGCTCCAGCACGAGCTGCACAAGACGATCGTCTTCGTCACCCACGACTTCGACGAGGCGATCAAGCTGGGCGACCGGATCGCGGTGCTGCGCGAGCGCTCCCACATCGCGCAGTTCGACACCCCGGAGGCCATCCTCACCAACCCGGCGGACGACTTCGTCTCCGGTTTCGTGGGCGCGGGGGCGGCGCTGAAGCGGCTGAACCTGACCCGGGTGCGGGACGTCGGCATCACCGACTACCCGACGGTGACCGTCGAGGACCCGCTCCAGCAGATCTTCAACCAGCTCCGGGCGGCCGGCACCAACGAGATCCTGCTCCTGGACCGGCGCCGCCGCCCCTACAAGTGGCTCAGGCGCGGCGACCTGATGCGGGCCAAGGGCTCGCTGGCGCGGGCCGGGACGCTGGTCCACGACACGGTGACCCGGGACGCGACCCTGCGGGACGCGCTGGAGGCGGTGCTCACCGACAACACGGGGCGGGTCGCGGTCACCGGGCGGCGCGGCGAGTACGAGGGCGTCGTCGACATGGAGACGCTGCTGAACTCCGTGCACGAGCTGCTGGAGGCCGACCGGCTGGACGCGCTGGAGCACCAGCACGACCTGGAGGAGACGCGGGCCGAGCAGACCCACGCGGAGCAGGAGGGCTTCGGCGGCGTCCAAGGTCCCGGAGGGGAGGCGAAGGCGTGAGGGCTTCTGCCGGCCGGCGGCCCGAGGGCGGGCGCGGTGTCGAGGAACCGGCGTACGAGGACGACGACGAGTTCGAGCACGAGCCCCCTCCCCCGTCCCCGGCGGAGACGAAGCGGCGGGTCGGCTGGCGGAAGCTGACCTTCCTGCCCGCGCTCCTGGTCGCCGTGCTGCTGGCGACCTGGCTGTGGTTCCGGCAGGCCGACCTGGACGCGCTCAGCCGCAACGCCCTGTCCGACGGCCAGGTCACCAAGGCGCTGTGGCAGCACGTGCAGCTGACCGTGATCTCCACCTTCTTCGTGCTGATCATCGCGATTCCGCTGGGCATCCTGCTCACCCGCCGCATGTTCAGGAAGGCGACGCCGGTGGCGATGGCCTTCGCCAACATGGGCCAGGCGACCCCGGCCATCGGCCTGCTGGCGCTGCTGGTGATCTGGCTGGGCATCGGCCGCCGGGCCGCCCTGATCGGCATCATCGTCTACGCCGTCCTGCCGGTGCTCTCCAACACCATCGCCGGCCTCAAGGCGAACGACCCGACGCTGCTGGAGGCGGCCCGCGGCATCGGCATGTCCCCGCTGGGCGTGCTGACGCGGGTGGAGCTGCCGCTGGCCGTCCCGCTGATCCTGGCCGGGGTGCGCACCGCCCTCGTCCTCAACGTCGGTACGGCGACGCTGGCGGTCTTCGGCGGAGGCGGCGGCCTGGGCGTCCTGATCACCACCGGGATCACCAGCCAGCGGATGCCGGTCCTGGTCCTCGGCTCGATCCTCACGGTGGCCCTGGCGCTGCTGGTGGACTGGCTGGCCTCGCTCGCCGAACTGCTGCTGCGGCCCCGCGGCCTGGAGGTGCGGACATGAGCGCGCGCACGGGACGGGGCGGCGGACGGCGCCGTACGTGGCTGCTGACGGCGGCGCTGCTGGTGGCGGCCTCCGGCTGCGGGCTGACCAGCGGCTCCCCCATGGTCGACGACGTGGAACCCGGCACGATCGGGAAGGGCCGGCCGCTGGAGGGTGCCGATCTGACCGTCGTGTCCAAGCAGTTCACCGAACAGCTCGTGCTCGGCGCGATCATGGGCATCGCCTTCCAGGCGGCGGGCGCGGAGGTCCTGGACCGCACCGGCATCCAGGGCTCGGTCGGCACCCGGGCGGCGGTGGAGAACGGCGACGCGGACGCCACGTACGAGTACACGGGCACCGCCTGGATCACGTACCTGGGGCACGGCGAACCCATCCCCGACCCGCACGAGCAGTGGGAGGCGGTGCGCAAGGAGGACCTGAGGAAGGGGCTGACCTGGCTGCCGCCGGCCGAGCTGAACAACACCTACGCGCTGGCCATGAACCAGGCCAACTACAAGAAGTACCGCACGAAGACGCTGTCCGAGGTGGCCGAGCTGTCGAAGAGCGACCCGGGCGCGGTGACGCTGTGCGTGGAGGTCGAGTTCGCCAACCGCGCGGACGGGCTGCCGGGCATGGAAAAGGCGTACGGGATGGACATCCCGGCCCGCAACATCACGGAGATGGACACCGGCATCATCTACACCCAGACCGCCGACGGCGCCTGCACCTACGGCGAGGTGTACACCACCGACGGGCGGATCAAGTCGATGAACCTGGTGGTGATGGCGGACGACAAGAAGTTCTTCCCGAACTACAACGCCGCCCCCATGATCCGCACCGCCACCCTGGAGAAGTGGCCGGCGATCGCCTCCGTGCTCGCGCCGGTGACCAAGGCGCTGAACAACGACGTCGCCCGGGAACTGAACGCCAGGGTCGACGTGGAGGGGCAGGACCCGCACCAGGTGGCGCTGGACTGGATGATCGAGAAGGGCTTCGTGAAGGAGGGCTGAGGAGCCGCGGGGCCCGCCCGGCTCAGCAGGCGGGGACCTCGCCCTTGCCCGTGCTCAGGGCCCGCAGCGCGTCGACCGCGCCCTTCAGGGTGGTCACCGGGACCAGCCGCAGCCCCTCGGGCAGCTCCGCCTGCGCGTCCGAGCACTCCGCCTCCGGCACCAGGAAGACCGTGGCCCCGTCCCGCCGGGCGGCCTGCGTCTTCAGCGGTACGCCGCCGACCGCGCCGACCTTGCCGCCGGCGGTGATCGTGCCGGTACCGGCGATGATCCGGCCGCCGGTCAGATCGCCTCCCCGGCCGTCGCCCTCCAGCTTGTCGATGATCCCGAGGGAGAGCAGCAGACCGGCGCTGGGGCCGCCGACGTCCCCCAGGTCCAGCTTCACGTCGATGTCGGACCCGTCGAGGTCCAGGTAGTCCAGCGCGGCCGTCGTCGCCGTGTTCTGGGACTCCCGCATCTGGTCGAGGTTGTACTTCTCGATCTCCTTGACGTCGTCACCCTCGGGGTAGACGGCGTCCCGCGGCATGACCGCCCGGTCGGTGTCGAACCAGTTGCCGAGCACGTCACCGAGCGACACGTGCGCGTCGGGGCCGGTCGCCACGATCGTCGTCATCCGCAGCTGGCCCTCGGTGTCCCGGGTGGGCGCGCCCGAGATCCTGATCACCTCGTCGCCCTGGTACTCCTTGAGCACGTCGGCCGTCGACCCGGGCTGCGCCACCGCGAACGGCAGCGGCGCGAACACGGCGGTGGCGAGCAGCGCCACCACGGGGGCGGCACAGACGGCGAGGGCCTGGGGGCGCGTGAGACGAGAGAGCACGAGGTCAATCTAACGCGAGGGCATGGCCGCGCAGGCCGGTGGGCAACCGCCCGCCGCCCCGCCGCGGGCAGCCGCACACTCCGCGCGGCGCGCCCCGCGCCGGCGCCTGCGCCGCGCACCGGCCGAGCGGCGTCACCGCAACGCCTCGGCCACCTCCCGAGCCGCGTCCATCACCCGCGCTCCCACCCGCTCCGGCACCACGTCCGCCAGCATCACCACGCCCACGCTGCCCTCGACCCCCGTCACCCCGAGCAGCGGCGCGGCCGCCCCGCAGGCGCCGGCCTCCAGCTCCCCGTGGGTCAGGGTGTAGCCCGGCCACTCCCCCTCCTCGGCGGGCTGCGCCCGCTGCCGCGCGGAGAGGATCGCCTTCCCCGCGGCCCCCCGCTCCAACGGGTGCCGGAAGCCGGCGCGGTAGGCCACGTGGTAGTCCGTCCAGGTCGGCTCGACGACGGCCACGGCCAGCGCCTCCGCCCCGTCCACCAGCGTCAGATGGGCCGTCGCCCCGATGTCCTCGGCCAGCGACCGCAGCGCCGGCATCGCCGCCTCGCGCACCAGCGGGTGCACCTGGCGGCCGAGGCCCAGCACCCCTAGCCCGACCCGGGCGCGGCCGCCCAGGTCACGGCGTACGAGTGCGTGCTGCTCCAGCGTGGCCAGCAACCGGTACACGACCGTCCGGTTCACGCCCAGTCTGTGGGAAAGCTCGGTGACGGTCAGCCCGTGGTCCGTATCGGCCAGCAGCTTGAGGACCCGCAGTCCCCGATCGAGCGTCTGAGAGGTCTCCGCGGTCACGACGCCCACTCCTTAGTGGTGAGGTCGGCGGCCCCCTCGCGGCGGTTGCGTCACCGAGTCCCGTCAGTGACGCGCTTCAGAGGCCGCCGGTCGGCTGACGGCCCGGCCCTGTGCCCGGCCCAGTCGCTTCACGGCTGCGCTCCGCGGCGGCGCTGCCACGGGGCGTGTGCGTAGCGGGACAGTAGCGACCAGGTTCGCTCAGCGGAAGGCTCCGTCCAGAATCCGGGCGGCGGCCGGTGCGGACTGACTGTGTTTGTCCGGGTACGTACAGCGCACGCGGACGCCGCCCGCTTCCCGCCCGTCACTTCATGCGGGTGGCCCACTCCTGCACCTTGGCGATGCGCTGGCGCAGCTGCCCGGCGGTGGCCTCCGCGCTGGGCGGACCGCCGCAGACGCGGCGCAGTTCGGTGTGGATCACGCCGTGCGGTTTGCCGCTCTGGTGAACGTAGGCGCCGACCATGGTGTTGAGCTGCTTGCGCAGCTCCATCAGCTCCTTGTGGGAGACGACCGGCCGCCGCTCGGCGGGCAGTTCGAGCAGGTCGGCCTCGTCGTCGGGCTTCTTGCGGCTGTGCGCGATCTGCCGGGCCTGCCGCTTCTGGAGCAGCAGCTGCACCTGGTCGGGCTCCAGCAGTCCCGGGATGCCGAGGTAGTCCTGCTCCTCCTCGCTGCCCGGGTGGGCCTGCATACCGAACTCGGCGCCGTTGTACATGACCCGGTCGAACGTGGCCTCGGACTCCAGCGCCTCGAAGGCGAACTGCTCCTGCTCGCCGGTGTCCTCGTCCTGCTCCCGGTTCGCCTCGTCCATCTCCTTCTCGGACTCGGCGTAGGGGTCCTCCTCGCCCTCCTTCTTGGGCTTGTCGAGGACGTGGTCGCGCTCGCGCTCCATCTCGTTGGCGAAGGTGAGCAGGTCGGGCACGGTGGGGAGGAAGACGGAGGCCGTCTCGCCGCGGCGCCGGGACCGTACGAAGCGTCCGACGGCCTGGGCGAAGAAGAGGGGGGTGGAGATGGTGGTGGCGTACACACCGACCGCCAGGCGCGGCACGTCGACGCCCTCGGACACCATGCGGACGGCGACCATCCAGCGGTCGGTGCTCTGGCTGAACGTGTCGATGTTCTTGGAGGCGCCGACGTCGTCGGAGAGGACGACGGTGGCCTTGCTGCCGGTGATCTCGCGGATCAGCTTGGCGTAGGCGCGGGCGGAGTCCTGGTCGGCGGCGATGACGAGGGCGCCGGCGTCCGGGATGGCCTTGCGGACCTCGGTCAGCCGCTGGTCGGCGGCGCGCAGCACGGCCGGCATCCACTCGCCGCGCGGGTCGAGCGCGGTGCGCCAGGCCTGGCTGACGGCGTCCTTGGTCATGGGCTCGCCGAGCCGGGCCGCGATCTCGTCGCCGGCCTTGGTGCGCCAGCGCATGTTGCCGCTGTAGCTCATGAAGATCACGGGGCGGACGACCCCGTCGGCGAGCGCGGAGCCGTAGCCGTAGGTGTAGTCGGCGGCGGAGCGGCGGATGCCGTCGTTGCCCTCCTCGTACGTGACGAAGGGGATCGGGTTGGTGTCCGAACGGAACGGCGTACCGGTCAGCGCGAGCCTGCGGGTGGCCGGCTCGAACGCCTCCAGGCATGCCTCGCCCCAGGACTTGGAGTCACCGGCGTGGTGGATCTCGTCGAGGATGACGAGGGTCTTGCGCTGCTCGGAGCGGTTGCGGTGCAGCATCGGGCGCACGCCGACGCCGGCGTAGGTGATGGCGATGCCGTGGTACTCGCGGCTGAGCGGGCCGGCGCTGTACTCGGGGTCGAGCTTGATCCCTATCCGGGCGGCGGCCTCGGCCCACTGCTTCTTGAGGTGCTCGGTGGGCGCGACGACGGTCACCTGCTGCACGACGTGGTGGTGCAGCAGCCAGGACGCCAGCGTCAGCGCGAAGGTGGTCTTGCCGGCGCCGGGTGTGGCGACCGCGAGGAAGTCCCGGGGCTGCTCCTGGAGGTACTTCTCCATCGCCCCCTGCTGCCAGGCCCTCAGCTTGCTGGCGGTGCCCCACGGGGCACGGCCGGGGAAGGCCGGGGAGAGGTGGTGCGTGGTGCTGGAGCTGGCGGTGGTAGTCACGGTCTCCGAAGGGGGTAGAACGGCTCGGCCACGTATGACAACCGGGCCACCCTACCGGCGGCCCGGCGCGGTCGACGCGCACACCGGGGCGGGTCACCCCCGGGTGGGACGGACGTCACAGCCGCCGCGGCGGCACCGTGGCCCTCCGCGGTTCACCGCTGACGCAGCCGTGTCGCCACCCACGCCCCCACCAGCGCCACCCCCGCCATCGGCAGGAACACCGCCGCGAACGCGGCCGGGTGGGAGCCGGTCGCCTCCGTCGCCGCGTGGCTGACCGTGCCGCCGCCGAGGGCGGCGAAGGCCGCTCCCCCGGCCGACAGCAGGACCACGTTCGAGAGACCGTCGGAGATCTGGAGGGCGGCGGAGTTGGTGCCGGCCTCCTCGGGGGCGGAGAGCTTGAGCAGGAGCACGCTGGTGGAGGAGATCACCAGGCCCATGCCGAAGCAGCCGAAGCCCCAGGCGACGGCCACCGTCCAGGCGGGGACGGCGTCGATCAGCACGCTCGGTGCCGTGGCGATGGCCGCGGCCACCAGGATCATGCCGAGGGTCATCAGGCGCTCGCGGTGGGGTTCGAGGCGGGCGCGGGACTGGAGCCAGGAGCCCGCGGCCCAGGTCGCACCGCCCGCGGCCAGCGAGAGACCGGCCAGCGTGGGGCTGAGACCGCGCTGGGTGACCAGCATCAGCGGCACGAAGGACTCGGCGGCGATGAAGGACCCGGCGGCGACACCGCGCAGCAGGACGACGGAGGGCAGGCCGCGCACCGCCCGGTAGGTGCCGCGCGGCAGCAGCCCGAGGACCGCCGGCACGAGCAGTGCCACGCCCACCGCGCCGGGCAGCAGGGAGGCCCAGCGCAGGTCCTGGGCGGCGTACTGGAGCAGGCCGGCGCCCAGTGAGATGGCGAGGGCGAGGCGGATGCGGCGGCGGTCGAAGGAGGCTGGCGCCTCCGCCCCGCCCACCGGGCCGGCGGCGCGGCTGCGTATCTGCGGCAGCGCGAGGGCCAGCGGGATCACGACCAGCGCCGGGATGCCGACGAACACCCAGCGCCAGCCCAGGTGCTCGGTCACCGCGCCGGACGCCAGCGGGCCGACGATCGACGGGACGACCCAGCCCGCCGCGAACGCCGCCATGATCGCGGGCCGCAGCCGCTCGGGGTAGGCCCGCCCGACGACGACGTACAGCGCGACGATCACCAGTCCGCCGCCGAGTCCCTGCACGGCCCGGCCGAGGATGAACAGCCACATCGCCCCGGCCGTCCCGGACAGCACCAGCCCCGCCGCGAAGGCCGCGATCCCGCACGTCAGGGGCGCCAGCGGACCCCGCCGGTCCGACCACTGCCCCGAGAGCACCATCCCGAACAGGCTGGTCGTGAAGTACCCGGAGAACGCGAACGCGTAGAGCGACACCCCGTCCAGCTCCCGCGCCGCCACCGGCATCGCCGTCCCCACCGCGGTCGCCTCGAAGGCGATCAGCACGACGACGGAGACGATGCCGACACTCAGGGCGCGGTAGGCGCGGCTGAGCACGGTGTCGGCGGGCGGCGTGGGGCCGACGGTGGCGGGAGCGGGGACGGCGACGTCGGTGTCGCGGGGCTCAGGGACGGTCATGGTCGCCAGAGTAAGGGCCGAAGCATGCGTTGACCCCTGTCGGGAGGCGGTACGGGACCGGGACCTTGGTCGTACGACTCCCACCGCCGGGTTCCTTCATGAACGGCGTGTGGCAGTCGTGTTGCGGGACCTCCGGATACCTTGAGCCCTTCCCGCGCCCCGGCCTACGGTCGGGGCACCGAGTCAGTGACACGGCCGTGTGCCCGAGTGGCCCAGGGGCTCGCCTGCAAAGCGAGTTACGCGGGTTCGAATCCCGCCACGGCCTCCGATGCGCCCGCGCGGCGCAGCAGCCACAGTGTGAGGACGAGGGTCGAGACGTCCGGGGTGAGCGGGCGCAGGCTCGCGTCGGACGGGTGCCAGGTCAAGACCGTGCCCGTCGGGCCGTCCACGACCACGTCGCTGCCGTCGGGCAGGCGGCCCAGCCTGACGAGGTGATCGCCCGTCTCCTCCGGGGCCCCGTCGCCGTAGTGCTCCGCCAGGGTCGGCAGCGGTATCCCGTCGTCGTCCGCGTCGAGGGGGAACCCGTGCTCCGGCAGGCCGGTCTCGCGCAGGAAGCGGCGGGTGGGCTCGTGGGTGAGGGCCGGCGGGAAGTCGATGTCCTCGAAGCGGGCCACGCGGCCCCGGCCGAACTCGGCCACCAGGAAGCGGTACGACAGGTCCAGGGCCAGACCGGAGGCCGTGCGGCGGCCCGCCGACAGCAGCAGGCAGCCGATCACCGCCGCCGACGTCCAGAACAGCGGCACGCGCGCCGGTGTCCGCGTCGCCGTGTCCGTCGTGACCTCGTGCATCGTCTCCCCCGAGTGTGCGTGAGCGCGCTGTGTGCGGTGGGAGCGTCGGCCGTCCCCCACTGCTCCACAGCCTAGGGGTCACCACTGACAATGCCCCGGCCCACCGGACGCGCCCGTCCCTGTGGAGGACGCGTCCCGCACCCGGCGCGTTGCCTCACGCGCGCGGGCGGCTCAGTTCCCGGTCACCACCGCGGCCTGCGGCCGGACCGGGAGGCGGTTCACCGGGCGGCCGGTCGCGGCGCGTACGGCGGAGGCGACGGCCGCCGGGGAGGCCACCACCGGTACCGCGCTGACCGCCTTAGCGCCGAAGGGGGCGACGACGTCCCGCTCCTCGACGAGCTTCACGATCCGGATGTCGGGGGCGTCCAGCGCGGTCGGCAGGGCGTAGCCGGTCAGGTCGGGGTGGCGGATCAGGCCCCGCGGGGTGCGGAGGTTCTCCGTCAGCGCGATGCCGACGCCCTGGGTGACGCCCGCCTCGATCCGCGCGGTGAGCTGGGCCGGGTTCAGGACCCGGCCGACGTCCTGGGCGACGGCCAGCTCCACGACGCGTACCGAGCCGATCTCGATGTCGACGTCGACCACCGCGCGGATCGCGCAGAAGGCCATGCCGACGAAGGCGTCGCCCTGGCCGGTCTCGTCCAGGGGCTCGGTCGGGTGCGGGCGGCACTGGGCGGTGGCCCACAGTTCCTTGCCGTCCAGCGCCTCGGCGACGGTGGTCGACAGCACGCCGTCGTACGAGGTGATCTTGCCGTCGGCGATCTGGAGCAGCTCGGTGGACATCCCGAACTGGTGGGCCAGGGGCTGGAGGAGCTGGGTGCGGACCATCTTGGCCGCCCGTTCAACCGCGCCGCCCGACACCCAGGTGTGGCGTCCGCGGCAGCCCGCGCCGGCCGGGGGCTGGTCCGTGTCGACGGGCGCCACGTGCACCTCGTCGACGCCGAGGGTCTCCTGCACGATCTGCCGGGCGAGCGTGGTGAAGCCCTGGCCGGTCTCGACGGCCGCGCACAGCACCGTCGCCACGCCGTCCTGGACCTTCACGGTGGCCGTGGAGACCTCGTCCGCCCCCTCCGCGCCGAGCATGTGCACCATGCCGATGCCGTAGCCGACGCCCCGGCGCACCGCGCCCGGTTCACCCGCGCCCTCGGGACCGCCGGGCAGCAGCCACTCGTCCTCGGGGGTGTCCTTGGGGAGGGCGGGGAGCGGGAAGTCGCGGACCGCCTGGAGGAGTTCGGCGACGGGGGCCGGGCAGGTGACCGTCTGGCCGGTGGGCAGGACGTCGCCGGTGGCCAGGACGTTGCGCAGCCGCACCTCGGCCGGGTCCAGGCCGAGCTTCTTGGCGATCTTGTCCATCTGCGCCTCGTAGGCGGCGCACACCTGCATGGCGCCCTCGCCGCGGACGTGGCCGGAGGGCGGGTTGTTGGTGCGGACCGCCCAGCCCTCGATGAAGGCGTTCGGGACGACGTACGGGCCGCAGGCGAAGGCGACCGCGGCGGCCAGCGCGTCGGAGGAGGTGTCGGCGTAGGCGCCCGCGTCGAGCAGGATCTGCGCCTCGACCTTCACCACCCGGCCCTCGGCGTCCGCGTGGTGGCGGTAGCGCAGGAGGGTGGGGTGGCGGTGGACGTGGCCGAGGAAGGACTCCTCGCGCGTGGCGGTCAGTTTCACCGGGCAGCCGGTCTTCAGCGCGAGCAGGCCGAGCGGCAGCTGGAAGCCCTGGTCCTCGCGGTCGGCGGTGGCGCCGGGCACCCCGGTGACGACGACCTTCACCTGCTCGGGTGACAGGCCGTAGCAGTCGGCGGCCGTGTCGCGGTCGCCGTGCGGGTCGGTGGAGGCCAGGTACAGCTCCACGCCACCGTCCGGGCGCGGTACGGCCAGTCCCGCCTCGGCCCCTATGGGCGCCGGGTCCTGGCGGCCGATGCGGTACAGGCCCTCGACGACGACCTCGCCGGCCGCCTCCGGGTCGCCGTGCCGCAGCGGGATGTGCCGGATCAGGTTGCCGTCGGGGTGCAGGGGCTCGGCCTCGAAGGCCTGCTCCGGGTCGGTGACCGGGTCGAGCACCTCGTACTCGACGATGACGGCGGCGGCGGCCATCCGCGCGGTGTCCGGGTGGTCGGCGGCGACGGCGGCGATGGGCTCGCCGTGGTGGCGCACGACGTCGGAGGCGAACACCGGGCGGTCGGCGCGGGAGCCGCGTCCGTGCAGGGGGGCGCCGGGCACGTCCTCGTGCGTGACGACCGCCCGCACCCCGGGCATCTCGCGCGCGTGGGTGGTGTCGATGGACACGATGCGCGCGTGCGCGTGCGGTGAGCGCAGGACGGCCGCCCACAGCAGGCCCTCGGCCCACAGGTCGGCGGCGTACGGGAAGGTGCCCTCGGTCTTGGCGCGGGCGTCGGCGGGCGGCAGGGACGCGCCGAGGCCGTGCGGGATCGGCTCGGGGGCGGGAGCCGTCTCGGTGGCTCCCGTGGCCTCCGCAGTCGCGGCGTCGTTGCTCACGCGTGGCCTCCGTCCTGGCCGTGGGGCTGGTCGCCGTAGGGCTGGTCGTGCGGTTCCCAGGGCTGCGGCGCGGGTGCGTCGGGGGTCCCCGGCGGGGCGTGGGACTCGAAGGCCGACGGGTTGACGCCGCCGGCGCCCGGACCCGCCTGGTGCGGGATACGGGGCTCCTCGGCGTTCGTCTCGGGCGTCTCGGCGCCGGCGTGCGCCTCACGCTCGGCGACGACCTCCTTGACCGCCTCCAGGACGCCCCGGTAGCCGGAGCAGCGGCACAGGTTGCCGTACAGCGCCTGCCGGGTCTCCAGCTCGGTCGGCGCCGGGTTGCCCTCCAGGAGGTTGTGCACGGTCATCGCCATGCCGGGCACGCAGAAGCCGCACTGCACCGCGCCCCGCCGGGCCAGTGCCCGCTGCACGTCCGACGGCCGTCCGTCGGCGGCGAGGCCCTCGACCGTGCGCACCTCGCTGCCGGCCGCGGTGACGGCCGGTACCAGGCACGAGGCGACCAGCCGTCCGTCGACCTGCACGTTGCAGGCGCCGCACTCGCCCTGCGAGCAGCCGTCCTTGGCACCCGCGAGGCCGAGCCGCTCGCGCAGCACGTACAGCAGGGACTCGCCGATCCAGGCGTCGGTGACGGGCCGGTCGGCGCCGTTGACGCGCAGGACGTACGAGGCGAGGGGGTGCTCCTCGTGAGCACCCGAGGGGGCGGCGGGGGGCTGCTCCTGGTCGGCGGGGGGCTGTTCCCGGTCGGCGGGGGGCTGTTCCGGGTCGGCGGCCGTCGCGTCGACCGAGGCGGTCGGGTCGGCCGGATCGGTGTTCTGGATCGCCTGGTCGGTGCTCGGGGCGGTGGGGTCGGCGCGGTGGTCGTCGCCGGGTTCCGGCTCCGGGTTCCGCTCGGCCGCGGCGGCCGCAGTCACGGGCTCGGGCTCCGGCTCCGGCTCGCGGGCGTTCGCGGGCTCCCGCGCGGGCTCCTGCTCCCCCGCGGTTTCCGGGTCCCGTCCGGCTTCCGTGCCCTGTCCCGACCGGAGTTCCGGCTCGGGCTCGGACTCCGGGGCCTCCCGACCGGACTGCGGGGCCTGCTCCTGCCCGGCGACGGGCACGACGCCCCCCGAAGGCGCGTCAGCGTCCTCCCGCGCCACTTCCGGGCCAGGAGTGCCGTCCGTGCCCGGGGAGCCCTCCACGGCGCCCACAGGGGCCTCTCCGGCCGCCCGGGAAGCGTCGGCGCCCGGGTACTCGCCGGACTCGTGGAACTCCTCGGCGTCCCGGAACCCTCCGGACCCCTCGAACTCCCGCGCCCCGCCGAACTCCCCGGTCCCGTCGAACTCACCGTCCGCCACCGCGTCGTTCACCGTGTCGTCGGCCGCCGGTGCCCGGCGCGCGGCCTCCGGTGCCGGTGCGGGCGCTGCCGGGTACGGGCCGGCCGTGTTCCCGGGCGCGGGCGGCGTGGTCCCGGCAGGCCGCTCCACGGTGTCCGGCGCGGCCTGCTCCGTGCGGTCGCCCCACGGCTGCCCGGCCGACTGGGTCGCCCAGGGCGCGGGGGCACCGCCGGGCAGGGTGGCCGGGGCGGTGCCGCCCCACTGTTCGGCCAGGGACGACTGGGTGAACTCGCCCGACTCCTCGGGCAGGTCTCCGTCGGCGACGGGGATGGACCACTGCCCGGTCACGTCCTGGCCGGACGCGGCACCGGGCAGGGCACCGGACTCGGGCGCCGCGTGATCGGCCGCCCCGGCGCCGCCCGCGGCCTCGGAGAAGTCCCACTGGCCGGTGGCCGCGGGCCGGTAGGCGAACCGGTCGCCGTGCCCGGCGTTCGCGTCGTACGGTGCCGCTCCGCCGTAGGGGTCCTGCTGCGGGTACCCGGCGTACCCCTGCTGGTGCGGGTCGGCGGGCTCGTGACCGGCGTCCGGGGTGTGCCACTGCGTGCCGTCCACGGGTGCGGCCGGCATCGCCCAGGTGCCGGTGGCCGCCGGGTCGGTGCCGGCGGTGGTGGCGGGCGTCACCGTGATCTGCGGCGGCACGTAGCCGTGCCCGGGCGCGGCGAGCGGGCTGTCGGCGGAGGCCAGGAGGGCGTCCACACCGCCCTCGGGGAGCTTCACGAAGGCGGTGGCGCCGTCGTCGTAGTCGCCCTGGGGCAGCGGGTCCCAGCGTCCGCCGCTCGGGGGCGTGCCCTGTCCGTGCCGGTCGTCGTGCTGGTCGTCGGTCACGACAGCGCCCTCCCCAGTGCTCGTCGGGCCAGCGCGGCGACGGTGCGCCGCAGGTGCAGTACGGCGGGCGGCAGCTGCGGTACGGAGCCGTCCTCCGCCGGGGCCGCTTCGGGGATGCAGGCGGCGGCGACGTACTCGCCGAAGGCGTGCAGCGCCTCCGGGACGATCGCGCGGCCGTTGTCCCAGTCGATGAGCGAGGCCACCCACTGCTCGGCCTCCAGGGGCCGCAGCGGCATCGGCGCGATGGCGCCGACGGCGCACCGGACCCCGCGCCGGGCGGGGTCGAGGACGAGCGCGACGGAGGCCATCGCGCGCCCCGGGCCGGTGCGGCCGGTCGCCTTCAGGAAGACCTGGGGGGCGTGCAGCAGCGGCACGCGCACGTAGCCGATGAGTTCGCCCGCGCGGAGCATCTCCATGCCGGCCAGCAGGTGGGAGACCGGCACCTCCCGGCGGGCGCCGTCCGGGCCCGCGATGATCAGTGTCGCCTCCAGGGCGGCCAGCACCGGCAGCGCGTCGCCGGTGGGGGCGGCCGAGGCGATGTTGCCGCCCAGGGTGCCGGCGTTGCGGATCTGCGGCGGACCGGCGGCGCGCGCGGCGGCGGCGAGCGCCGGGATGAGCGCGGCGAAGTCGGGGCGGCCCATGCGGGCGTGGGTGAGTCCCGCGCCGAGCAGGGCGTGGCCGTCCTGGTACTGCCAGCCGCGGATCTCGCTGATCCGGCCGAGGCCCACCAGCGCGGCGGGCCTGAGCTGACCGGAGTTGACGGCGGCCATCAGGTCGGTGCCGCCCGCGACCGGCACGGCGGCGGGCACGGCGGCCAGTGCCGCCACGGCCTCGTCCAGTGTTGTGGGCAGCGTGACGGCCTGCGCCGCCTGCGGTGCGTGCGTGGTCAAACCGACTGCCCCTTCCCGCTGTCCCACCTGGTCCCGCCCATGTGGCCGTACCGTACGACCTCACAGGGCGGACGTGGCAACTCTGGCACATCTTCGCAGGGCCCGAACGCGGGGGTCCGCTAGGAGGCATTCGCCCGCCTCATTGACGAGATGGTCCGTTTTCGCACGTCTTCTCCGGACATCGCGCCGGTGACGGAGGTGGGCGCGGTGGGCGTGACTTGCCGGGAGTTGCCACTCTTCGGTGACGTTTCGGGGCTTCTTCCGGTGTTTCCCTACTTGTTCGGCGGCGGCCCGTCGATCGGCCGGCCCAGGACGCCGGGCCGCCGCTGCCAGGGCAGTGGGCCGCCGGGCGGACGGTAGGCGACGCCCAGCGCGTCGAGCCGCCGGTAATGGACCGCCATCCGCCGCTCGAAGGCGTCGAAGTCCCGTTCGTCCGGGGCGGGCAGGGCGCTCCAGGACACCTCGGCGAACGCGGCGAGCCGCGGGAACGTCTGGTAGTCCACCCGCTGCTGGTTCTCCATCACCTCGGTCCACACGTTCGCCTGGGTGCCGATCACGTGTTCCGCCTCGGACGGCGTCAGCTCCACCGGAACCGGTTCGAACCGGTAGACGTCCTCCAGGGTGCGCACGAAACCGATCGGCACGGGTTCGTCCTCGCCCGCGTGCTGCCGGTGGTCCAGGTAGACCTGCTGCTCGGGGCACATGACGACGTCGTGTCCGGCGCGCGCGGCGGCGATCCCGCCCGCGTACCCGCGCCAGGAGGACACGGCCGCACCCTTGGCCAGTCCGCCCTCGAGGATCTCGTCCCAGCCGATGAGCCGGCGTCCGCGTGCGGCGAGCCAGGTGTCGAAGTGCTGGATGAACCACGCCTGCAGTTCGTCCTCGTCGGCGAGTGCGAGTTCCTCGATGCGGGCCTGCGCGGTGGCGGAGCGCCGCCACTGGTCCTTGGGGCATTCGTCGCCGCCGATGTGGACGAACTCCGAGGGGAAGAGTTCCAGGAGTTCCTCGAACACGCCCTCGTAGAAGCGCAGGGTGTCGTCGGTGGGGGCGAGTACGTTCGGGGAGATGCCCCAGGTGTCCCAGACGGCGAGGGCGGTGGTGTCCACGACGTCGATGTTGCCGAGTTCCGGATAGGCGGCGATGGCGGCCTGGGAGTGGCCCGGTACGTCGATTTCCGGGACGACGGTGATGTGGCGTTCGGCGGCGTAGGCGACGATCTCCCGGATGTCGTCCTGGGTGTAGTAGCCGCCGTGGGGTTTGTCCTCCCACAAGGGCGAGGCGCGGTGCCCGAATTTGGTCCGCGAGCGCCAGGAGCCGTGCTCGGTGAGCCGGGGGTGGCGCTTGATCTCGACGCGCCAGCCCTGGTCGTCCGTCAGGTGGAAGTGCAGGACGTTGAGTTTGTGGGCCGCCATCAGGTCGAGGTAACGCAGCACGCCTTCCTTGGGCATGAAGTGCCGTGCGACGTCCAGCATGAGGCCGCGCCAGCCGAAGCGGGGGGCGTCCTGGATCCGCACCGCCGGCAGCCGCCAGCGGCGGCCGGGCAGCGGGGCGCGCCGGAAGGCGTCCGGGCCGAGCAGTTGCCGCAGCGTCTGGGCGCCCCAGAAGAGGCCCGCCGGACCACCGCCGGTGAGGTGCACGCCCGTCGGCGCGACGTCGAGGCGGTAGCCCTCGGTGGCGAGTTCGCCGTCGAGGGACAGCCGGATCTCGCCGCCGTCACCCGTCGCGGCGGCCAGCGGCAGGCCGGTGGCCGCGCCCAGCGTGGCCCGCAGCCAGCGCTCGGTGCGCCCGGCGCCGTCGTCCGCCACCAGCCCGGTGTCCGGGCCGAGCTCGAAGAAGGCGTCCTGGCTCGTCACGTGCTGTGGCTGGGGAATCACGTCGGTTGCTTCCGTCATGTCAGTCCTTCACCGCTCCGCCGAGGCCGGAGACGAGTCGTCGTTGCACGAGTACGAAGAAGACCAGCACCGGAATCGTCATCACGGTGGAGGCCGCCATCACGCCGCCCCAGTCGGGATCGTCCGGCTTGTAGAAGACCAGCAGCGCCATCGGCAGCGTCGACTGGGAGGTGTCGCTGATGATGAACGACTTGGCGAACAGGAAGTCGTTCCAGGTCGAGATGAACGAGAAGACACTGGTGGCGACCAGCCCCGGAAAGACCAGCGGGAAAAGGATCTGCCACAGGAATCGCGTCCGGCTCGCCCCGTCGATGCAGGCGGCCTCCTCCAGCGCCTCCGGTACGGCTTTCACGAAGCCCCGCAGCATCCAGATCGCGAAGGGCAGCGAGAAGGCGATGTGGGGCAGGATCAGCGAACCCAGCGTGTTCAACTGGCCGAAGTCCCGCATGAGGAAGAACAGCGGGATGGTGAGCGCCTCCACGGGCACCATCTGGGCCACCAGGAACATGATCAGCAGGGTGGTCCGGAAACGGAACCGGAAACGCGTCACCGCGGTCGCCGCGAGGAACGCGATCAGCGCCGAGGCGACCACGACGGTGCCCGCCACGAGCAGGCTGTTGAGAAAGTAGCGGCCGAATTCCTGCTGTCCGAAGACCCGCCGGAAGGAATCCAGCGTGGGGGTCAGCGTCCACGGCCGAGGCTCGCTCGACTCGATCTCCCCGGCCGGTTTGAAGGCGCTCAGCACCATCCAGTACAGCGGGAAGGCCACCGCGACGGCGATCAGCAGCGCCGACGCCTCGGCCGCCAGCCGCCACGGACGGCGCACGCGCAGGCGCGAAAGATTCACAGCTCCTCCCCCTGGCGGCGCAGCAGCCGCAGGTAGACCAGCGTCACGGCGAGCAGGATCAGCAGCATCACGACGCCGATCGCCGAGCCGAGGCTGTACTGCGAGGACGCGAAGGCCTTCTGGTAGGCGTAGACGTTGAGGACGAGGTTCTGGCCGGCGATGCCGCCGCCGTTCGTCATGACGTAGATCTGGGTGAAGACCTTGAAGTCCCAGATGACCGACTGGATGGTGACGACGACCAGGATGGGCCGCAGCATGGGCGCCAGCACCGACCGCCAGATCCGCCACTGCGAGGCGCCGTCGAGCGCGGCGGCCTCCAGCACCTCGCCCGGCACCGCGCGGATGCCGGCGTAGACGGTCACCATGACGAACGGGAACGAGCACCACACCACTTCGAGCAGGACGAGCGCGAAGGCGCTGTACCGCCCGTACGTCCAGGAGTGGTCGCCGAGACCGAGCACCCGGTTGACCGGGCCGAAGTCCGGGTCGAACAGGAGCAGCCAGACCGTCGACCCGGTGACCGCCGGGGTCGCCCAGGCGCCCAGCGCCGCGAGCATCAGCACGAGCCGCGGCACGGCCCGCACCCGCGTGAGCAGCACGGCGAGCGCACACCCGACGGCCAGCGTCGACACCACGCACGCCGCCGCGAACACGACGGTGGCCACCAGCACCCGCCAGAACTGCGCGTCCCCGAAGAGCTCGGCGTAGTTCCCGAACCCCTGGAAGGTGGTCGGCTCCCCACCGGACACCTGGGCCTGCGTGTACTCCAGGAAGGAGATCAGCCCGAGCTGGTAGACGGGGTAGACGAGCAGCCCGCCGAGGACGACGAGAGCGGGCGCGAGATACAACCAAGGGGTGCTGGAGGCGCCCCTCGAGGGGTGCGGGGCTGTGTTGGATCCGCGGCTGCCGCCGCGTGGGCGCGACGAGCCACGACGGCGCCTCACCCGCAATCGCACCGCACCGCCCGAGCCGGGAGGCGCACTCATCCGGCGGAGCCGAACGCGTCGTCCATCTTCCGGGCCGCGTCCCCCGCGGCGGCCCCCACGTCCTTCCTGCCGCTCACCACCTCCTGGAACATCGTCGGCAGCACCAGCGACGAATCGATCGTCGCCCAGGCCGCCGAAGCCGGCACGAACTTCGTGCCCGCCGCGAGGGTGTCCACGAACGGCTTCACGAACGGCTCCTCGGCCGCGACCCGTTGCCGTACGTCCGTGAAGGTGGGCAGGAAGCCCATCGCGTCGAACAGTTCGCCCTGCGCCTCCTTCGACGCGAGCCGCTTCATCAGGTCCACGGCCAGGGTGCGGTGCGAGGTGCTCTTGAGCACGCCGATGTTGTTGCCGCCCGCGAAGGCCGGGGCGATCGAACCGGGCCGCACGCCGGGCAGCGGCACGACCGCGTACTCGCCCTTCACCTCACCGGCCTCCACGGCCTGGCGGCTGAAGTCGCCGGCGATCGCCATGCCCGCCTTGCCGGAGGCGAACGCCGTGACGGTGTCGTTGCCGCCCATGCCGGCGCACTTGGCGGCGGGGCAGTTGTCGTCCCCGAACAGGGACGTGTACGCCTCGATGCCCTTCTGCGCGGCGGCGCCGTCGATGGCGGAGGCGTACGAGCCGCCCTTGCCGGTGGCGAGTTCGCCGCCGTTGGCCCAGATGAAGGGCATGGCACCGTAGGTGTAGGCGCCGCCGACGGCGATGCCGTAGAGGCCGGGCTTCTCGGCCCGGATCGTCTTCGCGGTGGACGCCAGTTCGTCCAGCGACCTGGGGGGCTTCAGGCCGAGTTCGTCGAAGACGTCGGTGCGGTAGTACAGGGCGCGGACGCCGACGAAGTACGGGGCGCCGTAGACCTTGCCGTCCACGGTGACCGACTGGCGGGCGGTGGGGTCGGTGTCCTTCGCCTCGTCCCAGGTCCCGAACTCCTCGGTGACGTCCAGGAGTCCGCCGTCCTTCACGTAGCCGGCGGTGTCCGTGTTGCCGTACTCGATGACGTCGGGGGCACTGCCGGGGTCGTTGAAGGCGGCCTTGATGCGCTGGGCACGGGTCTCGACCGGGATGTACTCGACGGTGACCTTCGTGTCCTCGTGGGCCTTCTCGAAGCCGGCGAGGACCGCGTCGACGGCCCTCTCCTTGGGCTTGTTGTTGACCTCCTGGAAGAGCCAGACCCTCAGCGTGCCGCTCTTCTCGTCCTCGCCGGAGGAGGAGTTGTCGGAGGTCTGGGGGGCGCAGGCGGTCGCGGTGACGACGGCGGCGGCCAGCAGGACGGCCAGGCGTGGGGCGAGCTTCATGGAGTGATCCTCCGGACGTGCGTTGCAACATATGCAATGACGATTTCGCTCTGCACAACATCCAGGAGGTTATGGACTACATGAACATGTCCACAAGAGGTCTCAACCACTTCGTGACAACGCGAAGGCCCCCGGAGTGCGCGCGGGCACACTCCGGGGGCCTTCGGGACGTCTGAAAGGTCCGAAGGGGCAGGGGCGCTACTTCTTGCCGCCGTCCTTGCCCTCGTCCCCGCCGCCGCTCATGGACTCGTAGATCTCCTTGCACATGGGGCAGACCGGGTACTTCTTCGGGTCACGGCCCGGTACCCAGACCTTGCCGCACAGCGCCACGACGGGGGTGCCGTCGAGGGCACTCGCCATGATCTTGTCCTTCTGGACGTAATGGGCGAAGCGCTCGTGGTCGCCGTCGCCGTGGGACACCTGTGGCGTCGGCTCTACGAGGGTCCCCGTACCAGTCCCGCGCTCGGGCTCGAGAGTGCTCATAACCGCCAAGGGTACTGAAGCTCACACGCTTCAGTTGAGAGACGGGTCGTCCGGATACGTCGCCACCATCGCCAGGTCGCCCCGCTGGCGGCGCAGCACCTCGCGCCAGAGTCTCTCCGGGACCGGGCAGGACACGTCGCCGGGCTCGGACTCGACCACGTACCAGGCCCCCTCCCCCAGCTCGCCCTCCAGCTGGCCGGGCCCCCAGCCCGCGTACCCGGCGAAGATCCGCAGGGCGCCCACGGCCGGCGCCAGCAGCTCCGGCGGCGCCTCCAGGTCGACCAGGCCGATCGCCCCGTGCACCCGGCGCCAGCCCAGCGGCGCCCGCTCGCCGGAGGCCCCGCCGGGGACCACGGCGACGCCGAGCGCCGAGTCGAGGGAGACCGGGCCGCCCTGGAAGACGACGCCGGGCTCGCCGGCCAGATCCGCCCAGCCCTCCAGGATGTCGCCCACGTCGACCGGCGTGGGACGGTTGAGGACGACACCGAGGGAGCCCTCCTCGTCGTGGTCGAGGAGGAGCACCACCGCACGCTCGAAGTTCGGGTCCGCCAGGGCGGGCGTTGCCACGAGCAGCCGCCCCGTGAGCGAGGACACCTCGGTCATGCCTGACATGATCCCGCATGTTCCCCTGTCGTGGGGAGGCAATCGGGGGCACGAGGGTGAACACGCACCCCGCGCACGCTCCACGGCCGTGACCCCCTGTGCGCGCCGGTGAACGCCGCGTGTTGTGACAAATCCATGACGTTGCCGGACCGTGCGCGGGCTTACTCGGCGGGGGTACAAGGCGATTACCCTTTCCCTTCTGGCCCCTGCCCGAACCCCACGGAACGCGAGATTCATGACCGTCAACGGCACTGATGACGTACTGCTTGTCCACGGCGGGACCCCGCTGGAGGGCGAGATCCGGGTCCGCGGTGCGAAGAACCTCGTGCCGAAGGCCATGGTGGCCGCCCTGCTGGGCAGTGCGCCGAGCCGGCTGCGCAACGTGCCGGACATCCGCGACGTGCGGGTCGTACGCGGGCTGCTGCAGCTGCACGGGGTGACCGTCCGCCCGGGTGAGGAGCCCGGCGAGCTGGTCCTCGACCCCTCCCACGTGGAGAGCGCGAACGTCGCCGACATCGATGCCCACGCGGGCTCGTCGCGCATCCCGATCCTGTTCTGCGGCCCGCTGCTGCACCGCCTCGGGCACGCCTTCATCCCGGGCCTGGGCGGCTGCGACATCGGCGGCCGGCCCATCGACTTCCACTTCGAGGTGCTGCGGCAGTTCGGCGCGAAGATCGAGAAGCGTGCGGACGGCCAGTACCTGGAGGCCCCGCAGCGGCTGCGCGGCACCAAGATCCGGCTGCCGTACCCGTCCGTCGGCGCGACCGAGCAGGTGCTGCTGACGGCGGTGCTGGCCGAGGGCGTCACGGAGCTGTCCAACGCGGCCGTCGAGCCGGAGATCGAGGACCTGATCTGCGTCCTGCAGAAAATGGGCGCGATCATCGCGATGGACACCGACCGCACGATCCGCATCACGGGCGTGGACGAGCTGGGCGGTTACACCCACCGCGCCCTCTCGGACCGCCTGGAGGCCGCCTCCTGGGCCTCGGCGGCACTGGCGACCGAGGGCAACGTCTACGTCCGCGGCGCCCAGCAGCGGTCGATGATGACCTTCCTGAACACCTTCCGGAAGGTGGGCGGCGCCTTCGAGATCGACGACGAGGGCATCCGCTTCTGGCACCCGGGCGGCCGGCTCAAGTCCATCGCCCTGGAGACGGACGTGCACCCCGGCTTCCAGACGGACTGGCAGCAGCCCCTGGTGGTCGCCCTGACGCAGGCCACGGGCCTGTCCATCGTCCACGAGACGGTCTACGAGTCCCGGCTGGGCTTCACCTCCGCGCTCAACCAGATGGGCGCCCACATCCAGCTCTACCGCGAGTGCCTGGGCGGCTCCGACTGCCGCTTCGGCCAGCGCAACTTCCTGCACTCGGCCGTCGTCTCCGGCCCGACCAAGCTGGAGGGCGCCGACCTGGTCATCCCCGACCTGCGCGGCGGCTTCTCGTACCTGATCGCCGCCCTCGCGGCCCAGGGCACCTCCCGGGTCCACGGCATCGACCTGATCAACCGCGGCTACGAGAACTTCATGGAGAAGCTCGTGGAGCTGGGCGCGAAGGTCGAGCTGCCGGGCAAGGCGCTCGGCTAGCACTCCCCGGACACGCCGATGGGGCGGTCACCCGAGATCGGGTGACCGCCCCATCGGCGTTGAGCGAAACGCCCCTGAAGGGGCGCGGGGAACTGCGCGACCAGCCACGACGAACCCGCAGCCGCGCACGGCCGCAGCCCGAACGGACGGTCCGCGCAGTCCCCGGCACTCCGAGCGGAGCGCTTACTTGCCCTTGGCGGCTTCCTTGAGCTTGGAGCCCGCGGAGACCTTGACGCTGTAGCCGGCCGGGATCTGGATCGGCTCGCCGGTCTGCGGGTTGCGGGCGGTGCGAGCGGCACGGTGGGTGCGCTCGAAGGTCAGGAAGCCGGGGACGGTGACCTTCTCGTCGCCCTTGGAGACGATGTCGCCGACGACGTCGGCGAACGCGGCCAGCACGGCGTCGGCGTCCTTGCGGGTCACCTCGGCGCGGTCGGCCAGCGCGGCCACCAGCTCACTGCGGTTCATGTTGTTACTCCCGTGTTCTTCTTGCCGTTGAGGCGTGCCACGCGGCGGAGCCGCATGATGGGCACAGCGATGCCGATGCTGCCAGGGGCCTCGGACACTCCCCGGACCCGGGTCGGTCGTCAGACCCTCGCGCCCAGGGAGGCATCCTGCCTCCACCTGCGGCGGTAAAGCCAATCCGGCACCCCCAGGAGTCGTGAGAACACCCTTGGGAGTCACACGATGGAGAGGGCCTGAGCCTTGCGCCACCCTAGAGGGCGATGCGAGGCCCGCCGTCCCGCGACGCGCCGACGGGGCGGCCCGCGCAGGTGATCCTCACCACCGCGACACGGGCCGCCTGAGCTCGTCGGAGAGACCTACGCCACCACTCCGGCGGCCTTGGCCGCTTCCCGCACGGCGCCCGCGACCGCGCCGGCGACCTTGTCGTTGAAGACGCTCGGGATGATGTAGTTCGGGTTCAGCTCGTCCTCGGTCACCACGTCCGCCAGGGCGTGCGCGGCGGCCAGCATCATCTCGGTGTTGACCGTGCGGGACTGGGCGTCCAGCAGGCCGCGGAAGACGCCCGGGAAGACCAGCACGTTGTTGATCTGGTTCGGGAAGTCGGAGCGGCCCGTGGCCACGACCGCCGCGCTCTGGCGGGCGATGGCCGGGTCCACCTCGGGGTCCGGGTTCGCGAGCGCGAACACGATCGCGCCGTCCGCCATGGCGGCCACGTCGTCGCCGTCCAGGACGTTGGGGGCCGAGACGCCGATGAAGACGTCCGCGCCGTGCACGGCCTCCTTCAGGGTGCCGGTGAGGCCCTCGGGGTTGGTGTTGTCGGCGATCCAGCGCAGCGCCGACTCCGGGGCGGCGTCGACCAGGTCGGCGCGGCCGGCGTGCACGACGCCGTGGATGTCGGCGACCACGGCGTTCTTGACCCCGGCGGCGAGCAGCAGCTTGAGGATGGCCGTACCGGCGGCGCCGGCGCCGGACATGACGACCCGTACGTTCTCGATCGGCTTGTCCACCACGCGCAGGGCGTTGGTGAGGGCGGCGAGGACGACGATGGCGGTGCCGTGCTGGTCGTCGTGGAAGACCGGGATGTCCAGGGCCTCGCGCAGCCGTGCCTCGATCTCGAAGCAGCGCGGCGCGGAGATGTCCTCCAGGTTGATGCCGGCGAAGCCCGGGGCGATGGCCTTGACGATCTCGACGATCGCGTCGGTGTCCTGGGTGTCCAGGCAGATCGGCCAGGCGTCGATGCCGGCGAACCGCTTGAACAGGGCCGCCTTGCCCTCCATCACCGGCAGCGCGGCCTTCGGGCCGATGTTGCCGAGGCCGAGGACCGCCGAGCCGTCCGTCACGACCGCAACGGAGTTGCGCTTGATGGTGAGGCGGCGGGCGTCCTCGGGGTTCTCGGCGATCGCCATGCAGACGCGGGCCACGCCGGGCGTGTAGACCATGGAGAGGTCGTCACGGTTGCGGATGGGGTGCTTCGACGCCATCTCGATCTTGCCGCCGAGGTGCATCAGGAAGGTACGGTCGGAGACCTTGCCCAGGCTGACGCCCTCGATGCCGCGCAGCCGCTCCACGATCTCGTCGGCGTGGGAGGTCGAGCCGGCGGCGATGGTGACGTCGATCCGGAGCTTGTCGTGGCCGGACGCCGTGACGTCGAGGCCGGTGACGGAGCCGCCGGAGGACTCGACCGCCGTGGTGAGCTGCGAGACCGCTGTTCCGCCGGCGGGCACCTCCAGCCTGACCGTCATCGAGTAGGAGACGCTGGGCGCCGTTGCCATGGCCGACTTCCTCTGCTTTCACCGTGTAACTGCGTTGTGCCGTCCGATCGTCGCACCTACCACCGAGTACGTGGTAGCCGCCCCGGGTTGCGGACTTTGTGTTCGCGCGCCGTCCACTCCGGGGACCGTCGCTTTCGGAAAACGACTTCCACCATACGAGAAGTAGGTCCCCTAGGGAAGGGGGTGCCCCCAGCGGTGCGCGAGTCCGGGAAAGAACCCGCGGGACGGGAATTGCCTTGCGGGGATCGTTTGTTACCTTGGACGTGGCACCGGCTCGATCCAAGCCCCCGGGCCCAACCTTCGTCGCTACGAGCGACCACTTGCCGCGAGGCGAGCATGGCGGGTCGGTGCCACTTGTACGAAGACGAGAGGCCCGCGCCGTCGGACGGCGCGGGCCTCTCGCACGTGCCGGTGACTCAGTCCCGCAGGAGGTCCGGCACCCCCGCGGCGTCCGGCTCGTCCCGCTCGCACGAGACCACCGTCAGCTGCTGGGTGGCCCGGGTGAGCGCCACGTACAGCACCCGCAGTCCGGCGGGCGACTCGTCGGCGATCTCGGCTGGGGAGACGACCACCGTGGCGTCGTACTCCAGGCCCTTGGCCTCCAGGCTGCCCAGCGCCACCACGCGGTCGCCGAGCCCGGCCAGCCAGCGCCGGGCCTCCTCGCGGCGGTTCATGGCGACCACGACTCCGACGGTGCCGTCGACGAGGTCCAGCAGCCGGGCCGCCTCCGCCCGCACGGTCTCCTCCAGGGAGTCCGTCGCGACCGCGAAGCGCGGTTCCACGCCCGTCGAGCGGACGGCCGCCGGGGACTGCGAGCCCGGCATGGCCAGGGCCAGCACCTTCGCCGCCAGCTCGGCGATCTCGGCCGGGTTGCGGTAGTTCACGGTCAGCTCGAAGCGGCGGCGCGGGCGGGTGCCCAGGGCCTCGTCGCGGGCCGCAGCCGCCTCGTCGGGGTCGGACCAGGAGGACTGGGCCGGGTCGCCGACGACCGTCCACGTGGCGTGCCGGCCGCGGCGGCCCACCATCCGCCACTGCATCGGGGTGAGGTCCTGGGCCTCGTCCACGATGACGTGGGCGTACTCGACGCGCTCCTGCGCGAGGCGCTCGGCGCGCTCCCGCTGGGTCTCCTCGCGCTGCGGCATCAGCTCCTCCAGGCCGGTGAGCTGGTCCAGCGGGTCCAGCTCGCGCCGCTTGCGGGGGCGGGCCGGGGCGCCGAGGACGGCCTGGAGCTCGTCGAGCAGGGCGATGTCGTGCACGGAGTGGCCCTCGCGCCGCAGCGACCGGGCCACCTTGCGGACCTCGCCCGGGTTGAGCACGCGCCGGGCCCAGCGGCCCAGTTTCCGCTCGTCCGCCATGGCCGCCAGCACGGCGGCCGGGGTCAGCTCGGGCCACCAGGCGTCGAGGAATGCGAGGAAGGCGTCCTCGGAGCTGACGTCCTCGTCGAAGGAGGAGCGCAGCTCGGCGGCGAGCTCCGGGTCGGTGTGCCGGCCGGCGGCGCCGGACTTGGCCCACAGGGCGTCCAGGAGCAGCCGGCGGGCGCGGGGGCGCAGCAGGTTGACGGGGGCGGTGCCGCCGAGGGCGGTGCGGCGGATGCCGGCCAGCTCCTCGGCCTCCAGTTCGAGGCGGCGGCCGAAGGCGACGACCCTCAGCAGCGTCGGCGACCCCTCCGGCTCCAGCGCGCCGCGCGCGGCCCGGCGCAGCACCTTCAGCATGCGCGAGGAACCCTTGGCGCGGGCGGTGGCCGGCGAGTCGTACAGCGTGGCCTCGGCGCCGTCGACCAGGGAGCCGATGGCGCGGATGGCGACCTGCCCCTCCTCGCCGAGGGAGGGCAGCACGCCCTCGGTGTACGCCACCAGCAGCGGGGTCGGCGAGACGATCAGGATGCCGCCCGCGTACCGGCGCCGGTCCTGGTAGAGCAGGTAGGCGGCGCGGTGCAGGGCGACGGCGGTCTTGCCGGTGCCGGGGCCGCCCTCGACGTAGGTCACGGAGGCGGCGGGGGCGCGGATGACCAGGTCCTGCTCGGCCTGGATGGAGGCGACGATGTCCCGCATGGAGTGCGTACGGGCCTGGCCGAGGGCGGCCATCAGGGCGCCGTCACCGACGACGGCCAGTTCCTCGCCGTCCAGGCTCGCCTTGATCTCGGGCCGCATCAGGTCGTCCTCGACGCCGAGGACGCGCCGCCCCTTGGAGCGGATCACCCGGCGCCGCACGACGCGGCCCGGGTCGACCGGTGTGGAGCGGTAGAAGGGCGCGGCGGCGGGCGCCCGCCAGTCGATGACCAGCGGCGCGTAGTCCTCGTCCAGGACGCCGATACGGCCGATGTGCAGGGTCTCGGCGATGTCGGCGGTGCCGTCGGGCCTGAGGGCGCCCTCGGCGGGCTCCACGGCCGTGTAGGCGCCGTCGGGGCCCTTCTTGCCGTCCTTGCCGAGGAGCAGGTCGATACGGCCGAAGAGGAAGTCCTCGAACTCGTTGTTCAGACGGCTGAGGTGGACGCCGGCCCGGAAGACCTGGGCGTCGCGCTCGGCCAGCGCGCCGGGGGTGCCGACCTGGCCGCGCTGCGCGGCGTCGTTCATGAGGAACTCGGCCTCGTGGATCTTCTCCTCGAGGCGGCGGTACACCCGGTCCAGGTGTGCCTGTTCCACGCTGATCTCTCGGTCCCGTACGGAGTCCTCCCGTACGGGGTCGTGCACCGAGTCGACCGCTGAGTCCTGTTGCGCCTGTGCGGCCACCGGGCCCCCTTCTGACGTGCTGGGCAGCCGTCAAAGGTACGCGAAGGGGACGCCGGAAGCCACGGCGCGGCCCGGGGCCGTCCCGGGACCGTCCGCCGGACAGGCCCCGGGACGGCCTCAGGCGTCCACCTCCACCAGCCGCTCGCCGTCGAAGGTCATGACCTCGAAGTGGTCGATCTGGTTGGGTTCGAAGGCGGCGCCGCCGTGCACGTAGAGGGGCTTCTTGGCCTTCTCGGTGGTGGCGTCCGGGATGCCGTAGCCCCAGTCCGGGACCGTCCAGGAGCTGAGCGTCTCGCGCTCGCCGTTCTTGCCGACGGCGATCAGGGAGCACTTCTGGGGGCCCTTGACGTTCTTCAGCTCCAGCACCGCCTCGGTGCCCCACGCCTTCTTCTCCAGGGCGACGGTCGCGCTGACCCGGGTGGCGGGGTCGGTGGCGGTGACGCGGTCGGGCATCTCGGCGAAGGCGGACTCGGCGGGGCTGCCGGCCTGCCGCGTCGCCTCGGTCTTCTTGCCGCCGCCGTCGTCACCGCCGCCGCCCGTGGTCGCCACGGCGGCGAACGGGCCGCCGATGATCAGCGCGGCGGCGGTGCCCACCAGGTAGAAGTTGCGGCGCCGCTTGCTCGCGCGGCGCTCGGCGACCTCGTCGACGAGCTTCTCCGCCAGCGCCGGGCTCGGCCTCGCCGTCAGCGACTCGGCGATCGCGGGCGTACCGGTGCCGGGGAGGTCCGCGAGGGCGGCCATCATCGGCTCCATCCCCGCCAGTTCGTCGAGCTGCTGGGCGCACCACTCGCAGCCGGCGAGGTGGGCCTCGAAGGCGGTGGCCTCCGCGTCGTCGAGGATGCCGAGGGCGTAGGCGCCGACGGTCTCGTGCTCGTTCGACGCCGGTGATCCCTGCATGGGGACAGAATTACCCGTGTCGCCCGGGCCGAATCCCCCGCCGAATCCCTGAGCGCCCCCGTACCCGCTCATCACGCCGTCACCCCCCGCTCCTCCAGAGCCAGCTTCATCGAACGCAGGGCGTAGAACACCCGGGAGCGAACGGTGCCGCTGGGTATGCCCAGTGTCTGCGCCGCCTCATTGACGGTACGCCCTTTGAAGTACGTCTCGACGAGGACCTCCCGGTGGGCCGGGGTCAGGTCGTCGAGCGCGTCCGACAGCGTCATCAGCCACAGCGCCTTGTCGATCTCGTCCTCCGCGGGGATGACCTCCAGCGGCGACGGATCGACCTCCTGCGGCCGGGCCTGCCGGCTGCGGTGGCCGTCGATGACGATGCGCCGGGCGACCGTCACCAGCCAGGGGCGTACCGATCCGGTCGCACGGTTGAGCTGACCGGCGTTCTTCCAGGCACGGATGAGCGTCTCCTGGACGACGTCCTCGGCGCGCTGGCGGTCCCCCGCGACCAGCCGCAGCACGTACGCCAGCAAGGGGCCCGCGTGCTCCCGGTACAGGGCGCGCATCAGCTCCTCGTCGGGTTCCGAGGACGACTGGGACATGCGATGTCGGGCCCTGGCACCTCGGTCATTGGCCACGACGGAATCCTTGCGCACGCCCACCTCCGATGTCCGGGGGTTCCCCCAGTCGGTCGCTCGCCCATCCGGTACGGGCGCGGAGTGCGGGGTGTTCAAAGCGAGATGACAGTTTTCTCGGGAGGACGGTACCGATCGGGACGCAGCCGGACTTACCGGGCGAGGGCGGCGCGCCTGCGGTGCCGGGCGACGCGTTCGCGGTTCCCGCAGACCTCGCTGGAGCACCAGCGCCGGCGGCGGCCGCGGGACGTGTCGACGTACACGATGGGGCAGTTGTCGCCCTCGCACTGCCTCAGGCTCGCCCGTGCGACGGGGTCGGTGAGCAGTTCCACGGCGTCCCGGGCGAGGGCGCCGAGCAGTGCCGCGCACTCCGGCGGACCGGTCAACTCCCTCACCAGCGCCCCGTCCTCGCCGCGCACCGCGCGCGGCGCCGGGGGCGCGGAGACGGCCAGGGCGTTGACGCGGGTGAGCGCGTGGTCGTACGGGACGGCGCCGGGGCCCGGCCGGGCACGGACCAGTCGGGCGGTCTGACAGCGCAGTTCACGGAAGCGGGCGAGCCAGGAGGCGTCGGCGTGGGTCAGCGGCGTGCCGGGCGGGACGAGTCCGGACCCGGTGATCCAGGCGCCCAGCGCCGCGACGGAGACGAGGCGTTCCACGGGGTGGGTGGTGGCGAGGAGGTCGAGGCAGATCCGCCCGGTGTCGAACCGCAGCTCGTACGGGCCGGTGGCCGTGCCCAGTGCCATGTTCCTGTCACCGCCTTGGGGTGCCCGGTGGGGCGGGCCGGAGAGGGGAGCAGGGGAACCGCTCCCTCTACAGTGCCTGCCCGTTCCCGCCGCCGGAACCCCTCGTACCGCCCCTGACCGGTTGCCCGCTCACGAGGACCGGGCCCGCCGCCCTCACCCGTCCGTGTACTTGGCGTCGGTCGCGGGGTCCAGGGCGAGGCGGTAGCCGCGTTTCACCACCGTCTGGATCAGCTTGGGAGCGCCGAGGGACGTGCGCAGGCGGGCCATCGCCGTCTCGACGGCGTGTTCGTCGCGGCCGGTGCCCGGCAGGGCGCGCAGGAGTTCCGCGCGGGGGACGACCCAGCCGGGCCGGCGGGACAGGGCCCGCAGCAGGGACATGCCGGCGGGCGGCACGGTCCTGAGCTCCCCGTCGACGAGGACCGCGTGGCCGCGGACCTCCAGCCGGTGCCCGGCGACCGGCAACGCGCGGGCGCGCCCCGGGAGTTCCCGGCACAGGAGCTGGACGAGGGGGCCGAGCCGGAAGCGTTCGGGCTGGACGGTGTCGACGCCGTGCCCCTGGAGCGGCACCGCGGTCACCGGACCGACGCAGGCCGGCAGCACGTCGTGGCCGAACGCGGCGAGCAGTTCGGGCAGCAGACCGCGCTCCTCGGCGCGGGAGAGGAGGGACGCGGCCGCGGGCGCGCTGGTGAAGGTCACGGCGTCCACGCCCCGGGAGACGGCGGCGTCCAGCAACCGGTCCACGGGGCCGAGGTCCTCCGGCGGCAGCCACCGGTAGACGGGCACGCCCACGACCTCGGCGCCGCCCGCCTTCAGCGACTCCACGAACCCCGGCAGCGGCTCACCGTGCAGCTGTACGGCGATCCGGCGGCCGTCGACGCCCTGCTCCAGGAGCCGGTCCAGCACCTCGGCCATGGACTCGGACGCCGGCGACCACTCCTCCGTCAGTCCGGCGGCCCGGACCGCGCCCTTGACCTTGGGCCCGCGCGCGAGCAGTTCCACGGCACGCAGGCGCTCCAGCAGGGCGTCGCCGAGCCCCCAGCCGTCGGCGGCCTCCACCCACCCGCGGAACCCGATGGCGGTGGTGGCCACGACGACGTCCGGTGCCTGGTCGATGAGCTGCTTGGTCGCGGCCAGCAGCTCGCTGTCGTCGGCGAGCGGCACGATCCTGATCGCGGGTGCGTGCAGGACGGCGGCGCCGCGCCGCTGGAGCAGCGCGCCCAGTTCGTCGGCCCGGCGGGCGGCGGTCACGCCCACGGTGAAACCGGCGAGGGGGCCGTGCTCGGGTCGCTGCTGTTCGTCGTCCATCATTCTCGTCCCGATCGTCCCGGTCGTCGTACTGACTGCACGGCGACGAGCCTGTCAACGGCGCGTGACGGGCTCGGTTCCGCTTCATGTCACCAGTGTTACGTCACACCTCGGCGTAGCTGAGCCGGCTCTTCGCCTCGGCCGTGTCCGCCGGGCCGTCCGGCGTCCGCACGGCCGGGCGGCGAAGGTATACCGCCCATGTGACGGCGAAGCAGACGGCGTAGTAGGCGAGGAACGCGACGAAGGCGCCGGTGCCGGAGCCGACGGAGAGGAAGGACTGCCGGAAGGCGAGGTTGATGGCGACGCCGCCGAGCGCGCCGACCGCGCCGATCAGCCCCATGGAGGCACCGGAGAGCCGCCGCCCGTACGCCACGGCCTCCTCCCCCGTCAGCCCCCTGGCCAGGGCCTTGTTCTGGAAGATGCCGGGGATCATCTTGAACGTCGAGCCGTTGCCGAGCCCGCTGAGCACGAACAGCGCCACGAACACGGCGACGAACAGCGCGAGCGACTTCGCCATGCTGGCGGCGACGAGCACGGCGGTGGCGGCGGCCATGGCGACGAAGTTCCACAGGGTGATCCGCGCGCCGCCGTACCGGTCGGCGAGCCTGCCGCCCAGCGGCCGGATCAGGGAGCCGAGCAGCGGACCGATGAAGGTCAGGTACGCCGCCTGGAGCGGGGTCCGCCCGAACTGGGTCGTCAGCACCTGCCCGAAGGCGAAGCTGTAGCCGATGAACGACCCGAAGGTGCCGATGTACAGCACGGCCATGATCCAGGTGTGGCCGTCCCTGGCGGCGTCCTTGGCGGCCCCGGTGTCGTTCTTCACGGAGGCGAGGTTGTCCATGAAGCGGGCGGCGAGGACGGCGGCCACCAGGATCAGCGGGATGTAGATGCCGAGCAGCACCCGGGGCCCGCCGCCCGCCCCGATGATCGCGAGGGCGGTCAGCTGGATCACCGGCACGCCGATGTTCCCGCCGCCCGCGTTGAGACCGAGCGCCCAGCCCTTCTTCCGGAGCGGGAAGAAGGCGTTGATGTTGGTCATGGAGGACGCGAAGTTGCCCCCGCCGATGCCGGCCAGCAGCCCGACCAGGAGGAACGTCGAGAAGGACGTCCCCGGCTCCATGACCGCGAAGGCGGCGACGGTCGGTACGAGCAGCAGCCCGGCGGAGATGATCGTCCAGTTCCGCCCGCCGAAGACGGCGACGGCGAAGGTGTAGGGCACCCGCACGACGGCCCCGACGAGCGTCACCACGGACGTCAGCAGGAACTTGTCGGCCGGTGTCAGCCCGTACTCCGGGCCCATGAAGAGCACCAGCACCGACCACAGGGTCCAGACCGAGAACCCGATGTGCTCGGAGAGGACGGAGAAGAACAGGTTCCGCCGGGCGACCCGCTCCCCCGTCTCCTTCCAGAAGGTCTCGTCCTCCGGATCCCAGTGCTGGATCCAGCGGCGGCCAGGGACTGTCATGACGCCTCCACGGTGCTCCACAGCTCCATTGCCGCGAAGGTAGGGAGGACGCGTTTCGGGCCGGTGGGGCTGCGGATGACCGGAAGGGAACGTTGCTCTCACCCGGCGCGGGAGCCGGGTGAGAGGTCCGGGCGGGCGTCAGCCCCTGTGCGCCGCCCTCGTTCCGGGCCGTCCGCCGGTGGAGCGCTTCGTGCCGTTCGGCCACAGCCGCGGCTTCCGCTTCGCCGCCAGGTCCTCGACCCAGCCCACCGCGAGGACCATCAGGCCGATGAGCGGCCAGACCAGGGCGAACATCCAGATCGTGTACGCGCCGTCGAGGGCGCCGACCGCGCGTTCGCTCTGCATGAAGGGGAGCCGGTAGGCGAGGTCGATGATCGGGACCGTCGCCATGATCAGCAGGTTGTGCCACAGGTAGATGGTGACCGCGCGGTTGTTGGAGAGGGTCACCAGCTTGTCCCACTTGGCCAGCCGGCCCGGGAGTTCCCGCCACGACGGGGAGTACTGGAGCAGGATCACGACGAAGCCGAAGGACCAGGTGGCCTGGGCCAGCGGGATGTCGTTGAGGTCCCAGCCGTCGGGGCCCAGGTGGTTCGAGGCCCACCACAGCCCGAAGGCCATCACCAGCGACGCGCAGGACACGGAGACGTACCGCGGGATCTGCTTCAGCAGGCCCTCGTGGTGGGCGAAGCCCAGGACCCAGCAGCCGCCGTAGACCGCGAAGTCGGTGACCGCGTTGCCGGTCTCGCCGGGGATCTTCACCAGGCCGGTGCCGACGATCGCCGTCAGGCCCAGCGGCGCGAGCAGCGTCGGCCACGGTGCCTTGCGGAACAGCCACAGCAGCAGCGGCGAGGCGAGGACGAACCAGAGGTACGCGCGCAGGTACCACAGCGGCCCAGCGGCCTGCACCGCCCAGGTGTCCTCCAGCAGGCCGGACGGGGAGCCGACGTGCCAGGGGTAGGGCGGGGCGCCGATCGGGACGATGTAGTTGAACAGCCCGATCAGGCCCCAGGTGTCGCCGTGGTCCGGGTCGTCGGTCGGGTTCCAGCCGTTGACGAACATCATCGCCAGCACGACCGCGGCGAACGCCCACATGGGCGGCAGCAGCCGGCGCACGCGTCCGCGGATCACGCTCAGCGCCGGACGCTTCAGCGACCGGGCCATCAGTGAGCCCGCCAGCGCGAACATCACGCCCATCGACGGGAAGACCACCGAAAGCCAGGCCCAGCCGAACAGGTGGTACACGACGACGCGGACCAGGGCGATGGAACGCAGCAGGTCCAGGTACCGGTCGCGGCCCGGCTTCCCGGCGGCGGGGGCGGGGGCGGGCGGGGGCGCCGTGTCGGGTGCGGGCTCCGTCGTGCGCTGCTGCGGGACGGCGTACGGCGTCCCCGCGGCCGCGTCGGGGCCCTGGGCACGGGTCGCGCCGTACGGCACCCCGTACGGGTCCGAGCCAGGGCCCGTACCGGTCGAACCAGCCGGACCGGTAGAACCGGTCGATCCGGTCGATCCGGTCGATCCGGTCGATCCGGTCGTGTATCCGTGGGTCATGCCACGGGCCTCCGATCATCGCTGCTCTGCGAGCGCTGCCGCGGCACGGAGCCGCCGGGCGCGCCGACGGCACCGGTGCGCCGGAGCTTCTGCCAGCGCAGGCGGCCGCCGGTGAGCGCGGTGATCCAGGACTGGAGCAGCACGACGTACATGAGCTGGCGGTACAGGATCTGCTGCAGCGGCAGCGAGATCAGGTGGGTCATGCGTTCGCGGTCGAGGCGGAAGGCGTACGCCGCGCAGACGGCCTGGATGGCCAGGACGCCCAGCCACGCCACGATCGTCTTCTCGGTCGGGCCGAAGACGATGCCGTAGAGCAGGAAGACGTCGATCAGCGGCGCGAGCAGCGGGGCCAGGACCATGAACAGGGAGACGAAGGGCAGGCCCACGCGGCCGAAGCGGCCCGAGGGGCCCTTCTCGATCACCGCGCGGCGGTGCTTCCAGATGGCCTGCATGGTGCCGTACGACCAGCGGTAGCGCTGGGACCACAGCTGCTGGACGGTCTCCGGGGCCTCGGTCCAGGCGCGGGCGTTCTCGGCGTAGACCACGCGCCAGCCGGCGCGGTGCAGCGCCATCGTGACGTCGGTGTCCTCGGCGAGGGTGTCGTCGCTCATGCCGCCGATGGGTTCGAGGGCGGAGCGGCGGAAGGCGCCCACGGCGCCGGGGATGGTCGGCATGCAGCGCAGCACGTCGTACATCCGGCGGTCCAGGTTGAAGCCCATCACGTACTCGATGTGCTGCCAGGCGCCGATGAGGCTGTCCTTGTTGCCGACCTTGGCGTTGCCGGCCACCGCGCCGACCTTCGGGTCGCCGAAGGGCTGGACGAGTTCGCGGACGGTGGACGGTTCGAAGACCGTGTCGCCGTCCATCATGACGACGATGTCGTGACGGGCGTTCGCCAGGCCCCGGTTGAGGGCGGCCGGCTTGCCCGCGTTGAGCTGGCGGATCACCCGGACGCCCGGCAGGCCCATCGCCTCGACGATGCGGGCGGTGCCGTCGCTGGAGCCGTCGTCGATGACGATGACCTCGATCGGGTGGTCACTGGCCATCAGCGAACGGACGGTGTTCTCGATGCACTTGGCCTCGTTGTACGCCGGGACCAGCACCGTCACCGGTTCGGTGACCGGCGGGCCCCAGCGGAAGCCCTTGCGGCGGACCCGGCGGGCGTGGACGCCGGAGAGCAGCAGCATCAGCACGAAACGCCCGATGACCAGCGTGCCGATGACCGCGAGGCCGACCACCAGGCCGTCGGTGATCTTCTCGGATGCCTGGACGAGGAAGATCCAGGCCTTGCCCTTCCAGAGTTCGGCGCCGGTCACCGGGGTCATCGCGCTGGGCGCGTCCAGGGCCTCGGTGAGGTTGTCGAACTCGTAGCCCTTCTCCTGCAGGTCGGGCAGGAACTTGTCCAGCGCCGCGACCGTCTGGCTGCGGTCGCCGCCCGAGTCGTGCATGAGGACGATGGCGCCCTCGCCGCCCTTGGGCGTGGCGCGGCGGATGATCTCTTCGACGCCGGGCCGCTGCCAGTCCTCGCTGTCGGTGTTGTTGACGACGGTGATGTAGCCGCGGCTGCCTATGTACTCGGTGACCGGCCAGGACTTGTTGTCCATGGCGTCGGCGAAGGAGGAGTACGGCGGGCGGAAGAGCGAGGTGCGGATGCCGGCCGCGCCGGTGATCGCCAGCTGGTTCTGCGACAGCTCCCAGTCGATGCGCTTCTTGGACTGGAAGGAGAGGTCGGGGTGGTTGAAGGTGTGCAGGCCGACCTCGTGGCCCTCGTCGACCATGCGCTCGACCAGGTCCGGGTAGCGGGAGGCCATGGTGCCGGTGACGAAGAAGACCGCGTGCGCGTCGTGCTTCTTCAGCACGTCCAGCACCCTGGGTGTCCAGGTCGGGTCCGGGCCGTCGTCGAAGGTGAGGACCAGACGGTGGTCCGGCACGCTCAGGCTCTCGGTGCGGCCGCCGCGGGCGTCGATGACCGGGCCGCCCTCGAGGATCTTCTCCGGCACCTGGTCGGTGGCGGCGGGCGGCTGGACGCGGTGGTCGGCGAGGATCTCGCTGTGCACGTATCCGCGCAGCATGAGCATCGCGGCCAGGGCCACCAGGACCAGCAGCGGGAGCAGCAGGCGCAGGGGCAGGCGGCGGCGCCGGGAGCCGTCACGGGCGTTGCGCGCGGTTCCGTGACGGCGGGTGCGGAGTGCCATCAGAGGGTGTTCTCCGGGGACAGGTGAGGGGACGTGCGGGTGGTGTCCGAAGCGGCCGGTCCGGCGACGACTGTGGACCCGCCCGCGGAACCGGCGGCTCCGGCGGCGGAGAGGGGTGCGGAGCGGGGGCCGCTCGCGCCGTTGGCGATCGTGTCGCCGCCGGGGTCGGTGCCGGTGGTGGGGTCGACCGTGGGGCCGGTCGGCTCGACCGTGGGTTCGCCGCCACCCGCCGGGGGCGACGGGTCGGTGGAGGCGGGGGGCGGTTCCTGGGTCGACTGCGTCGGGTCCGGGGCGGTCGTGCCACCGCCGCCGCCCGGCTCGGTGCCGCCCGAGGTCCCGGAAGGCTCGGGGTCGGTGCTGGTGCCGGGCTGCCGCGCGCTGCCGGAGGCGCCGGGCGCGGGGGCGTCGGCGCCCGGTGCGGTGCTCACGCCGGCGACGGCCGAGGGGCTGGTCCGCGGGGCGGCACTGCCGGTGCCGGAGGGCTGGGCCGACCGGGAGGGCAGCGGGGTGGTGTCGACCTGGCCGGCCGGCTTGCCCTCCTGCTGGCCGTCCACGGGGAGCCAGGGCGCGTTGGAGTTGCCGGACAGCAGCGTGGAGACGATGACGACGGCGTAGATCGCGCAGGCGACGCCGACGGCTATGCCGAGGCGGCGGTAGAGACGGCTGCGGCGGCCGGACGCGTCGACGAAGACCGGCCCGTCGGAGCCCTCGGGGCCCTTCTTGCCGGGCTGCGGGCCGTCGGCCCGGCGGAGCACTCCGTCGCCGAGCTGGACGGCGTCGAGCTGGACCGTCACCTCGTGCGGGTCGTGCGTGTGGTCGGCGGTGGCTGCGGCGTCGGCATCGGCGTCCGGGGCGTCCTGCCACGGGTCGCGGAGGGCGGCGGTCGCCGGGCCGGACGCGGTGGTCGGGAACGCGCGGGTCGGGGACACCGGGGGCGTCGCCGGGGTGACCGGGGGCAGGACCTCGGTCCTGCCGGCGTCCGGGGCGGTGGTCGCCGGGCCGGACGCGGTGGCCGGGAACGCGCGGGCCGGGGACACCGGGGGCGTCGCCGGGGCGACCGGGGGCAGGACCTCGGTCCTGCCGGCGTCCGGGGCGGTGGTACGCCGGGCGGGGCCGGTCGGGTGTGCGCCGTCGGGGTCGGCACCACCGGGGTTCATGCCGTTCGGCTGGTTCGCGACCGGTGTCGCGGCGCCCGGCGTCCTCCGAGCGGGACCCACCCCGCCCGGGTTCGCGCCGGCCGGGTCGGTCTCGATCGGGTCGGTCGGGGACGGGGGCGTCCCGTTGTGGTTCGTCCTGGACGGAGTCGTCGGGGACGGGTTCGCACGGTTCGGCTTCGCCCCGCCCTGGAAGGGTCCGGACTGGTTCGCACCCCAGGTGATCCGTCCCCGGACCGCCGGGTCACGCCACCCCTGCGTACCGTCTCGGTCCATACGGCCCTGGCCTGTGCGGTCCTGGGCTATGCCGTCGTGGGCTATGCCGTCCGGATCTGTGCGGTCCCGGGGTATGCCCTCCCGGCCCATGCGGTCCTGGCCTATTCGGCCGCCGAGGACCTCGGTCCGGTCCGCGTCGGCGCTCCCGCGGGAGGCGAGGAGGCGCGTCTCGATGGCGTCCGGCGACGGCCGTTCGGCGGTCCCCGGCGTGTTCGCCCGCGTGGGGCCCTCGCCCAGGCGGCGGGATTCCGCTCCCGGGGCACCCGCGTCCCGACGCGCGGCGCCATCGGCGTTCCCGAACCATCCCGCGCCGGACCCGGCGGATGCCGTTCCGGTCGTCGGAGCCTCATCGGTCACCTGGAAGGGGTGGGCCGCCGGAAGCACCGCGGTGGCGTCGGCTTCCTGTCCCGCCTCCGGGACATCACGCATCCCGGACACAGTCTCGGTCCCCTCCGGTTGGGCGTCTTTCTGCCATTTCTCCACGCGCACGCACTTCCCCCACGGGACGGTTCCGGGTGCGCATTCGACTCCGAGCACCCGTCGATCGAACCGGCCCCCACCAGATTCGAGCGCCCCCTGTACCACACCGTGCTCAGGCCAAGAATGTAGCGCACGCGGAGGACGTGTGGTTGCCGCGTGTCAGTTACGAACGGACATCACAGCGGCGTCGGCGGCCGGAATCCATCCTCCCGCGGGCCTGCGGAGCCAGCCGTTCTCGGCCGCGACCTGGGACACCGCCCGGCGCAGCGCGTCGAACGCGGGGTGCACCAGCCCCTTTCGCCAGACAAGTGAGACCGGCGACAGTGGCACCGGTTCGACGAGCGGGCGCACCACCGTCGACGCCATGGCCGGAAAGCTCACCACGGCGAGGACCGGATTGCCCGCCTTGCCCATGATCCGCTGGAACTCCTCCTCCCCGACGGCCAGGGGCACGGGTGGCGCCACGTCGATGCCGCGCGACTCGAACAGGCGGTGCGCGAGGTCGGTCCACTCCGGCGTCCGCGAGTTCCCGGCACCGGCGTACACGGTCTCACCGGCGAGAGCGGCCAGCGGCACCTCGGGCAGCGGGGCCAGCGGGTGGCTCTCCGGCAGGACGACCGCCATCGGCTCGTAGCGGACGGGCTGGTGGGCGAGTCCGGTCCGCAGCGCCGGGTCCAGGCCCGCGAAACGGCCGAAGGAGGCGTCGATGCGGCCGGCGAGCAGTTCTCCCGCGGCGTACGTCAGTCCGCTCTCGTATCGGGCCATCAGCTCCTGACCGGGCGCCAGTTCACGGGCCCGTTCCAGGACCAGGCGGCCGGTGACCAGGCCCGGGGAGTTGAGGTCGACCAGCAGGGGCCGGGCCTGCCCGAAGGCGGCCAGGAGGTCGTCCTGCGCCTGGAGGACGCGGCGGGCGTACGGCAGCAGCCGCTCGCCGTCGGCCGTCAGGGTCACCTGCCGGGTGGTGCGGACGAACAGCTCGGCGCCCAACTCCCGCTCCAGGCGCCGTACGTCCCTGCTGAGCGCCTGCTGGGCGACGTACAGCCGGGCGGCGGCGCGGGTGAAGTGCAGCTCCTCGGCGACGGTGGTGAACGCGCGCAGGAGGCGGGGGTCGAGGTGGTCGGGTGCGGGCATCCGGCGAATTTACAACGGGAGTGCGTCAATGGGTACGGAGAAGGTGTTGGACCCGGTGATCGTCGCGGGGCGACGGTGAGTCCATGCCGCAATCGACTCCCGCACGCCCGTCCCCGCAGTCCCCCCTCCTCATCGTCACCGGTGACGCCCTGGTCGCCGCCGACTTCCGCCCCCGCACCCGGGACCGGCCGCCCGGCCCGTACCGGCGGCTCCTGACCACACCCGGCGCCCGAGGATTCACGACCGGAAATCTCATGGCACGGATGCCCATGGGCATGTTCAGCGTGAGCGCGGTCGTGATGATCGCCGGTACGCGCGGTTCCTACGCCCTCGCCGGCGCGGTCACCGCGACGGGGCTGGCGGCGACCGCGCTCGTCGCCCCGTGGATCGCGCGGCTCGTGGACCGGCACGGCCAGGCGCGGGTGGCGGTGCCCGCCACGCTGCTCGCGGCCCTGGGCTCGCTGGCCCTGGTGCTGTGCGTCCGGTACGGCGCCCCCTCCTGGACCCTGTTCGCCGCGTACGCCGCCACCGCGACGACGCCCAACACCGGCGGCATGGCCCGCGCCCGCTGGGCCCACCTGCTGAAGGGCGACCCGGACGCCCTGCACACCGCGAACTCCTTCGAGCAGGCAACCGACGAGCTGTGCTTCATGCTCGGGCCGGTGCTTGCGGCGTTCCTGTGCACGGCGCTGTTCCCGGAGGCGGGCACGCTCGTGGGCGTGGTGCTGCTGGTGAGCGGCATGCTGCTGTTCGCCGCCCAGCGCTCCACCGAGCCGCCGGCCCGGCCGCGCCCGACGGCGAAGGCCCCCTTCCGGGTGCCGGGCATTCCACCGCTGCTGGCCGTGTGCCTGGCGACGGGCGGGGTCTTCGGGGCGATGGAGGTGGTGACGATCGCGTTCGCGGACGCACAGGGCCACCGCGCGGCGGCCGGTGTGGTCCTCGCACTGCAGGCGGCCGGTTCCTGCGCGGCGGGCCTGCTGTACGGCGCGCTGAAGCCGGCCGGGCCCGCCGAGCGCCGCCTGCCGTGGTGCGTGGCCGCGATGACGGCCCTGCTCACGCTGCCCCTGCTCGCGGCGTCCCTCACCGGCTCCCTGCCGCTGCTGGCCCTCACGCTGCTGCTCGCCGGGATGGCCACGGCGCCGACGATGGTCACCACCATGACGCTGGTCCAGCACCGCACCCCTCCGGGCCGCCTGAACGAGGGCATGACCCTGGCGGTGACGGGCCTGCTCGGCGGCATCGCCTGCGGCAGCGCGACGGGCGGCTGGCTGGTCGAGCACGCCTCCCCCACGGCCGCGTACGTCATACCGGTCACGGCGGCGGCGACGGCCCTGCTGCTGGCGCTGCTGCCGGTGCCCCGGCGGACCACGGACACGTAGAAACCCCCTGGGTCACCGGCTCGTCGCCGGTGACCCAGGGGGCCCGAGGAGGGGGTGCGGGTGGCGAAGCCCCCGCCTCGCGCGGCTTCGCCGCGCAAAGAGACGACGAGGGCGACACGGCTCGCGCTTTCACGCGGGCACGTGTCGCCCTCGACCTCGTGGAGATGGCGGGAATCGAACCCGCGTCCAACGGTGCGGAACCAGGGCTTCTCCGTGTGCAGTCCGCTTCGATTTTCTCGGCCCCGGAGATCACGCGGACAAGTCTCCGACGGGCTCAGTCACTGTTTGGTTTCCCTCTTCACCCCGTGACCGGGATCAAGGTTTAGTCCCCTAGCTGATGCCAGGATCCGGGTCGGGAACAGCCCCGGGCTGACACTCCCTTTAGTAGGAGGCTCGCTCTGCTACCTGAGATCAGGCAGCGAGGGCGAAGGCCTGCTGGGAGGAATCGCGCTTGGTGTTGGCGATTATTTTTTTCGGCCTGTGGTTTACGAGATCATGGCCGCTTCCTCGACACGCTTCCCCTGCTTCGACAGCCGCTGTCGAAACCGATCATCCCCATGTTGATTTTTCAAACCCTCCGAGGAGGGGGCGCGCACCCTCTGTGGGGTGCAGATGCCATCGTACGTGACCAACGCACGCGGGTGCCAGCCTATTCCCAGGGGCTCAGGCCCGCTGCTTGCGCCGGATCGCCGAGATCGTCCGCTCCGCCTCGCGCCGGTCCTGCTTCTCCCGCAGGGTCTGCCGCTTGTCGTACTCCTTCTTGCCGCGTGCCAGCGCGATCTCGACCTTGGCCCGGCCGTCCTTGAAGTACAGCGCGAGCGGCACGATCGTGTGGCCCGTCTCCTGGGACTTGGCCTCCAGCTTGTCGATCTCCACTCGGTGCAGCAGCAGCTTCCGCTTGCGGCGGGCGCTGTGGTTGGTCCAGGTGCCCTGGCTGTACTCCGGCACGTGCACGTTGTGCAGCCAGGCTTCGTGTCCGTCCAGCTGCACGAAGCCGTCGACCAGCGATGCCCGCCCCTGGCGCAGTGACTTCACCTCGGTCCCCGACAGGACCAGACCGGCCTCGTAGGTGTCGAGGATCTGGTAGTCGTGCCGCGCCTTCTTGTTCTGCGCGATCAGCTTGCGCCCTTTTTCCTTAGCCATAGTGCGGTCCATTTTGGCACTACGGAGGGGGGCCGCGGAAAGCCGATTTACGCGGTCGGTCCCAGACCGCTCAGAACGGTCCGCGCCCGCTCCAGGGCGGCCGGGTCCGCCGGGTCGACCTCCAGGTCGGGCGTGATGCCCGTACCGTCGACGTCGCGGCCCAGGGGGGTGCGGTAGTGCCCGACGGTCAGCTCGGCCACCGAGCCGCCGGGCAGCCGGCTCGGCATCTGCACGGAGCCCTTGCCGAAGGTGCGCGAGCCCAGGACGACCGCCCGTCCGCGGTCCTGGAGGGCCCCGGTGAGGAGTTCGGCCGCGCTCATCGTGCCGCCGTCGACGAGCGCGACCAGGGGTCTGGTGGTGTCGCCGCCCGCTTCGGCGTGCAGCGCCCGCTGGTCGCCGTCGACGTCGTACGTGGTGACCAGGCCGCCGTCCAGGAAGGCGGAGGCGGCGGTCACGGCCTCGCCGACCAGGCCGCCGGAGTTGCCGCGCAGGTCGAGGACGACACCGGCCCCGGACGGCAGCCGCTCCACTTCGGAGCGCACCTGCTCGCCGACGCCCTTGGTGAAGGAGGTGACCCGGACGACGGTGAGGCCGTCGGCGAGCGTGCGCACCGTCACGGGTTCGGTCGACAGCCGGGCCCGCCGCAGGGTCTCGGTCCACGCGCGCGTGCCGCGTTCCAGGCCCAGCCGGACGGCGGTGCCGGCGGGGTCGTCCTCGGCGTCGCCGCGCAGTATGGAGACGACCTCGGTGACGGGACGCCCGTCGACCCGTTCGCCGTCGACGGTGCGCAGCCGGTCGCCCTCGCGGATGCCGGCCTCGGCGGCCGGCGAGTCGGACCTCACCTCGGTGACCTCGATGCGGCCGTCGCGCTCGCGGCGGGCGGAGAGCCCGACGCCGGTGTAGCGGCCGTCGAGGGCGTCCTCCAACTCCGCGTACTCGCCGCTGGAGTAGACGGCGCCCCAGCGGTCCCCGCTGCGGCTGACGGCGCGTTCGGCGGCCTCCACGGGGGACTTGCCGTCGGCCATCGCCTCGGCCGCCGCGCGGGCGACCTCCTCGTGCCGTTCGGCGGGAGCGGCCGGGCGGGGCGTGCCCGAGGCGGTTTTCCGGTCGGCCCCGGGGAGCGAGCCGGTCGCCGCGCCGGCGACGAGCACGCCCGTGAACACCAAGGCCAGGGCGGCCCCGTGGCGTGGGCGGCGGGGCTGACAGAACAGGTCACGACCTGACATGCCGGTGAGTCTAGGACAAGGCGAGAGGGCCGCACGGTCGCTTGCCCGTGCGGCCCTCTTGGCGTGTGTCACACCTTCAGATACTTGCGCAGCGCGAAGAACGCGGCCAACGCGGGCATCAGCAGGCTGGTGGCCAGGATGAGCGGCAGCTTCGTCAGTACGGCGTCCCAGCCGATGAAGTTGATCAGGTTCAACTTCTCGGACAGGGCGAGTCCGTGGTCGATGATGAAGTACCGGGCGGTCACCAGGAAGGCGCAGGCGACACCGCCGCCGATGAGCCCGGCGACGGCCGCCTCCATGATGAACGGCGCCTGGATGTAGAAGCCGGAGGCGCCGACCAGCCGCATGATGCCGGTCTCGCGGCGCCGGCTGAACGCCGAGACGCGCACCGTGTTGACGATCAGCATCAGCGCGACGACGAGCATCAGCGCCATCACCGCGCGCGCGGCCCAGTTCATGCCGTTCAGGAGCTCGAAGAGGTTGTCCAGGAGGCCCTTCTGGTCCTGCACGGACTGCACGCCGTCCCGGCCGTCGAAGGCGGTGGCGATGACCTGGTACTTCTCCGGGTCCTTGAGCTTGATCCGGTACGACTCCTGCATCTGGTCCGGCGTGAGGGAGCTGGCCAGCGGCGAGTCGCCGAACTGCTCCTTGTAGTGCTTGTACGCCTCGTCCTGCGACTCGTACGTCACCGTGTCGACGACGGCCATCTCGTCGAGGTCGGACTTGATCTGCTTCTTCTGGTCCTCGGTCACCGCGCCCTTGGCGCAGTTGGGGTCGGACTCGGCGTCGCTCTTGTTGCAGAGGAAGACCGAGACGTTGACCTTGTCGTACCAGTAGCCCTTCATGGTGTTGACCTGGTCGCTCATCAGCAGCGAACCGCCGAACAGGGCCAGGGACAGGGCGACGGAGACGATGACGGCGAAGGTCATCGTCAGATTGCGGCGAAGACCGACACCGATCTCCGAGAGCACGAACTGGGCGCGCATGGCGTCTCGTTAAGCCTTTCCGTTCCTCGTCGTCAGTGCTGGTAGCCGTAGACGCCGCGTGCCTGGTCGCGGACGAGGCGGCCCTTCTCCAGCTCGATGACGCGCTTGCGCATCTGGTCCACGATGTTCTGGTCGTGGGTCGCCATGATCACGGTGGTGCCCGTCCGGTTGATGCGGTCGAGCAGCTTCATGATGCCGACGGAGGTCTGCGGGTCGAGGTTGCCGGTGGGCTCGTCGGCGATCAGCAGCTTGGGCCGGTTGACGAAGGCACGCGCGATGGCGACGCGCTGCTGCTCACCGCCGGACAGCTCGCCGGGCCTGCGGTCCTCCTTGCCGCCCAGACCGACGAGGTCGAGCACCTGCGGCACGGACTTGCGGATCTCGCCGCGGGACTTGCCGATGACCTCCTGCGCGAAGGCGACGTTCTCGCCGACCGTCTTGTTCGGCAGCAGGCGGAAGTCCTGGAACACCGTCCCCAGCTGGCGCCGCATCTGCGGCACCTTCCAGTTGGACAGGCGGGCGAGGTCCTTGCCCAGGACGTGCACCTGGCCGTGGCTGCACCGCTCCTCGCGGAGGATCAGCCGCAGGAAGGTGGACTTTCCGGAGCCGGAGGACCCCACGAGGAAGACGAACTCGCCCTTCTCGACCTCCAGGGAGACGTCCCTGAGGGCTGGGTGGCTCTGTTTGGGGTAGACCTTGGAGACGTTGTCGAATCGGATCACGGATGCACCACGGGTAGCCGGGGGTAGATGTGCGTGACCATACGCGAAGCGGGGAGCGGACCGCAGTCACCGGTCGGGGTTGCGCATCAGTTGCGCGTTTTGTCCCTGCCCGCCTCTGAGGGGAGGGCGCGCGGGGCCCCACGGAACCTGGCACAGTGGATAGGGGAACGTTCACGGCGGTGTGGGCGTTGTCCCGACAGAGCCGGTGGCAAGGAGGGCGAGCGCATGACGTACGACCGGTTGGTGTGCGCGAACTGCGCGGCGCCCGTGAGCGAGGGCCGGTGCCCGGTGTGCCGGGCGAACCGCGAGCGGCTGCAGCAGGGGAATCTTTTCGCGGGCCTGAATCCGACGACGCTGATCGCGCTGCTGGCGGTGCTGATCGCGGCGGTGGCCTTGCTGGCCCACCAGACCGTCTGACGCCCGCGGAGGGCCCGCCGGGGCCCTGGGGCGAGGGTCGACCAGGACAGAGAAGGGGCCCGGAGCGGTGTTCGCTCCGGGCCCCTTCGCGTGCGTGCGCGGTGCGTACGCGGGTGACTACCGTCAGGCAGCCGCGCCGCGGCCGTTCATCAGGCGCGGCAGCATGCGGAAGCCGATGCCGCCGGCGATCATCGTCGCGGCGCCGACCAGCAGGAACGTGGTCTCGGCGGCGCCGGTCTCGGCGAGCTCGTCACCGCTGCCCTGGGCGGCGGTGTCGGAGGAGGCCGGGGCCTCCTCGCCGGTGTCGGTCAGGGCCGAGGAACCCTCGTCCTGGGTGACGTTGTCGTTGCTGCCGCCGTCGGGGGTGGTGCCGCCGGTGGTGTCACCGGTGGAGCCGCCGTTGCCGCCGGTGGAACCGCCGCCGTTGCCGCCGGTGGAACCGCCGCCGTTACCACCGGTGGTGCCGCCGTCACCTCCGGTCGAACCACCATTGCCGCCGGAGTTGCCACCATTGCCGCCGGTGTTGCCGCCATTGCCGCCGGTGTTTCCGCCGGTGGTGGTGTCGCCGGACGTGCCACCCGTGGTGGTGTCGCCGGACGCACCGCCGGTCGTCGTGTCACCCGTGGTGCCACCGGTGGTGGTGTCACCGGACGTGCCACCCGTGGTGGTGTCGCCGGACGCACCGCCGGTCGTCGTGTCACCCGTGGTGCCACCGGTGGTGGTGTCACCGGACGTGCCACCCGTGGTGGTGTCGCCGGACGCACCGCCGGTCGTCGTGTCACCCGTGGTGCCACCGGTGGTGGTGTCGCCGTCGCACTCCGGACCGGTACCGATGTCGCACGGGTCGGGCTCGTCCTCGCCGCCCTGCACGCTCACACCGAGGTTGACACCCTCGCTGCCGACGCCCGCGCCGATGCCGATCTCGAGCGCCGAAGCCGCACCCGCGGCGGTCAGCGACGCGCCGGCGGCGATCACCGCACCGGCCGCTATCCGCGCGACACGAATCCGCGTCTTCTTCGTCATGTAGTTGCTACCCCCAGTAGCCGATTAGTCAGTGAGGCCGCACTCGGGGGCCGTGATCGACGGGAGGTAGCTGCCTGCTGAAGTCCCCCGGTTCACATGCGCCCCAGAAATACGCATGCCGCGCCTCACCCTTACGAATGTTCAAAGCAACGTCAAGGCCGTTGCGTACGCGATGTCCAGGTAAGGGACGTATGCCGGACACAATGGGTGTGAGTGTGACGTAAAAGCTGGTCAACACCGTCAGAAAAAAGGCAACCGCCCCCTGGACGGGGGCAGTTGCCTTGTCGACAAAGCGCCGTACGCGCTCCGCGCTACTTCTCCTGCTGCTTGCGCCAGCGAATACCGGCCTCCAGGAACCCGTCGATCTCGCCGTTGAACACGGCCTCGGGGTTGCCCACTTCGTGCTCGGTGCGCAGGTCCTTGACCATCTGGTACGGGTGCAGGACGTACGAACGCATCTGGTTGCCCCAGGAGTTGCCGCCGTCGCCCTTGAGGGCGTCCATCTTGGCCTGCTCCTCCTGGCGGCGCCGCTCCAGCAGCTTGGCCTGGAGGACGTTCATGGCGGTGGCCTTGTTCTGGATCTGCGAGCGCTCGTTCTGGCAGGAGACGACGATGCCGGTGGGGAGGTGAGTGAGTCGCACCGCCGAGTCGGTGGTGTTCACGCCCTGGCCGCCGGGGCCGGAGGACCGGTACACGTCCACCCGCAGCTCGGACTCGTCGATCTCGATGTGGTCGGTCTGCTCGACCACGGGAAGGATCTCGACGCCCGCGAAGGAGGTCTGGCGGCGCCCCTGGTTGTCGAACGGCGAGATGCGCACCAGGCGGTGCGTGCCCTGCTCGACGGAGAGGGTGCCGTAGGCGTACGGCGCCTGCACGGCGAAGGTGGTCGACTTGATGCCGGCCTCCTCCGCGTACGACGTCTCGTAGACCTCGGTCTTGTAGCCGCGCTGCTCGGCCCAGCGCAGGTACATCCGCTGGAGCTTCTCGGCGAAGTCGGCGGCGTCCACGCCACCGGCCTCGGCGCGGATGTTGACGAGCGCCTCACGGGCGTCGTACTCGCCCGAGAGGAGGGTGCGGACCTCCATCTCGTCCAGCGCCTTCCTGACGGCCGTGAGCTCGGACTCGGCCTCGGCGCGGGTGTCCGGGTCGTCCTCCTCCTCGGCCATCTCGAAGAGCACGCCGAGATCGTCGATCCGGCCGCGCAGGGCCTCGGCCTTGCGCACCTCGGCCTGGAGGTGCGAGAGCTTGCTGGTGATCTTCTGTGCCGCTTCCGGGTCGTCCCAGAGGGACGGCGCGGCCGCCTGCTCCTCGAGCACGGCGATGTCTGCCCTCATCCTGTCGAGGTCCAGGACGGCCTCGATCGACTCCATGGTCGAGGAGAGGGACTTCAGCTCTTCGGATACATCGACGACTGCCACGCATCCAGCGTAACGGCTCCGTCCACCGGTCTTCGCCGGGTCGTCCCGTGACCGCCGTGGCGCGCCCGGCCTCAGGGCGAGGCCGGCGCCGAGTTCCGCGTGTCCTGGGGGCCCGTGTCGCCCTCGTCATCGCCCGTGGTCAGCCAGGTGCCGACGCCGACCGCCGCCACCAGGGCGACCGCGCCGACGCCCAGGGCCAGCCTGCGTCGCCGCGCGGTGGCACGGTTGCGGGCCGAGCCGGGGCGCGGGGCGCCGGACGCGCGCGGGGCGCGGGCGGTTCCGCGGGCGCCGCCGGCCAGCTCGTCGGGGGCCGGTACGCGCATGGAGGTGTGCGTGTCGCGGTTGGAGTCGGCCGGTTTCGCGCCCGGCACCAGCGGCACCGCTCCCCGGCGCCGTACCGGCTCCCCGGTGGGCGTGGCGCTCCCCGGGGAGCCGGCGGCCTCCTCCGGCTCGTCCGCCTCCTGCTCGGCGTCGGGCTCGTCGACGTCCAGCGGACCCATCCCGGCCAGCATCGGCAGCAGCTCGCGCAGCCGGGCGCCCAGCTCCGAGGCGCGCAGCCGGGAGGCCGGTGCCTTGGCGAGGCACTGCACGAGCAGCTGCCACAGCTCGTCCGGGATGCCGGGCAGGGGGACGACCGTCTCGGTGACGTGGCGGCGCAGTACGGCGCCGGGGTGGCCGCCGCCGAACGGGGTGAAGCCCGCGAGCAGCTCGTACAGCACGGTGGCCAGGGCGTAGATGTCGACCGACGCGCGCGGGGGCAGGCCCTCGACGATCTCCGGGGCCAGGTAGTCGGGCGTGCCGATGATCTTCGTGGCGCGGGTGCGGCGCGGGGTGTCGATCAGCTTGGCCACGCCGAAGTCGGTCAGCAGGGCCGGGTGCGAGCCGCCGGGACCGAGCGGGCCCTGCATGTCGAGCAGCACGTTCTCGGGCTTGACGTCGCGGTGCACGACCCCGGCGGCGTGCGCGGCGGCCAGACCGTCGGCGACGTCCGCGACGACGGCCACCGCGGCCTCGGGCGCCAGGCGCCGCTCACGGTCCAGTCGGGTGCGCAGGTCGGTGCCGCGGACCAGGTCCATGACCAGCGCGAGGTCGTTGCCGTCGACGACCAGGTCGCGCACGGAGACCACGTGCGGGTGCTCCAGGCCGAGCAGGGCGGTGCGCTCCTGCACGAAGCGGGAGACCAGCTCCTGGTCGGACGCCAGGTCCTCGCGCAGCAGCTTGATCGCGACGGGTCCCTCGGGCCCCTCGCCGAGCCACACCGTGCCGGCGCTGCCCCGCCCGAGGATCTGGTGGGCGGTGTACCGGCTGCCGATCTTCCGTGCCAAGACTGCTCCTACCGACGCGTGTTGCGCTTAAAAGTACGCGTCCGTGGAGGCGGTCTTCACCGGGGAGGCCGAAATCACCCGTCGGATGTCGACAAATCCCCAGACTCGCCTCCGGAGCGGCGGCTGGGGCGGCCGTCGGATCAGCCGCCGGTCGACGTCCCGCCGCTGCCGCCGCCGATCTCGCCGAACCAGTCGGTCACGGTGGTGAACCAGTCGCTGAGCTGCTCCCAGTAGCCCTTGCCCGTGCCGATCCAGTCCTGGAGCGGGCTCAGCTCCCAGATCAGCCAGCCGGCCACGAACAGGATGACGAGCGTGAACAGGCATCCCTTGAGGCAGCCGAGCCCGGGGATGCGCATCGGGTTGGCGCTGCGCTGCCGGGGCGGCCGGGGCTCGCGCCGGGGCGGCTGCGGCTCGGGCGCGGGCGGCGGGGCGTAGCGCTGCGGCTGGGGCCGGGGCGCCTGCTGGGGCTGCTGCGGCTGGGGCGTGGCGTACCGCTGCGGCTGTTGCTGCTGCGGGTAGCCGTAGCCGGGCGGCGGTGCCTGCGGGGCCTGGCGGGGCGGCTGCTGCGGGCGGGAGACCTGCCGCTGGGGGCGGCGGCGCAGCGGGTCCTGGTTCGGGTCGAGGTACTGGACCTGCGTCTGCTCGTTGCGGTCGCGGGCGGCGCGGAGCTGGTTCTGCCAGGGGTGCGGGTCCTCGGGCCCGCCGCCCTCGCCCTGGCCGGGTCCGCCCGGCTGTCCCGGCGGGACGGGCGGCATGACGGCGGTCGGGTCGGCCGCGCCGCGGTTCGGGAGTACGGCGGTGGGGTCGGCGGCGCCCGCCTGGTTGCCGGTCTGCGGCAGGACGCTGGTCGCGCCGTTCGGGTCGTAGGCGCCGTTCGGGTTCTGCGCGTTGTGCGGGAGCACCTGCGTCGGGTCGGCGGCGTCCGGGGCGCCCGGGACCTGCGCGGGCGCCGGGTCGGGGGCGAGGAGGGCGCCGACGTTCTCGGCGGCGCCGATCTGCGCGCTGTTCGCGTGCACCCCGATGCCCTCGGCGACGACGCGCAGGCCGCGGGCGAGGTTCTCGGCGCTGGGGCGTTCGTCGGGGTTCTTGCGCAGGCAGCGCTCTATGACCGTCCACAGCGGGTCGGGGACGGTGGAGGGGCGGCGCGGCTCGGCGCTCAGGTGCTGGTGCAGCACCTCCAGGGCGGAGCCGCCGCCGAACGGGGGCCGGCCGGTGACCAGCTCGTACAGCAGGATGCCGGCGCCGTAGACGTCGACGGCGGAGGTCTGCGGGCGGCCCTCGGCGGACTCCGGCGCCACGTAGGCGGGCGTGCCGACGAACTCGTGGGTGCGGGTCAGGCCGGGTGAGTCGGCGAGGCGCGCGATGCCGAAGTCGGTGAGCATCGGGTGCATCTCGCCGCCGTCCTGCTTGAGCAGGACGTTGGCCGGCTTCAGGTCGCGGTGGACGACGCCGTCGGCGTGGCTGGCCGCGAGGGCGTCGGCGATCTGGGCGGTGAGCAGGGCGGCGGCGACCGGGGTGAACGGCCCGTTCTCGCGCAGGTACCGGTGCAGGTCGGGGCCCTCGACGAGGTCCATGACCAGCGCCAGCAGCTCGCCCTCGACGACCAGGTCGCGGACCCGGACGATGTTGGGGTGGGTCAGCCGCAGCAGGACGGAGCGCTCCCGCAGGAAGCGCATCACGATGTCGGGATCGCTCGCGAGCTCCTCCTTGAGGACCTTGATCGCGACGGTCTCGCCGGGCTGACCGGCCACGGCGGCCTCGGCGCCCGCGGTCTCGCGCTGGCGGGCACGCCAGACGGTGCCCGTGGCGCCGCGGCCGAGGGGTTCCTCGAGGAGGTACTTGCTGCCTACCGGCCGCACGTCATGCGCTCCCTGTTGCTTGCTGGCTGTTCCGACCCACTGTAGTGCCGTGCTCCCGGCACCGGGCTGTCGTCGTCGTGTGGGTTCCCATTGGTCCGCGGGTACGTCTTACGTTCCGCTTGCGGCGCCTTTCAGGCGCGCGTTCGAAGGGAAGACGCGCGACCCGGTCCCTTGGTTGCCGGGCCCGGACGTGACCGATCTCAAGCGGTCTCCGTTCGATCAGCGGGAGGTCACCTGTCAGGCACTTTTGCGGGCAGAGCCGACCATTCAAGATCATTTGGCGGTGGGCGACGGGCGCGTTGTCAGTGGCAGGTGCGAGGATGCGTGCAGTACTGGCCGACGTGCTCGTGTGGCGGTGGGGGAAGTCCGCGGTGGGGGACCGTGGTGAACGGCTTCTGTCCCCGGCGCGCGGGCGCCCGCGCGAAGGGACCGCTGACGGCGATGCAGATCCGGCTGACCGTCGTAGACCCGCTGGGCCCGCATGCTCCGGAGGGGGACCCCGCCGCGAGCTGCGACGTGCTGGTCACCGCGCCGGTCGGCACCGCCCTGGCCGCGGTCGCCTCCGCGCTGGCCGCGGCGCTGCCCGGCGGCGAGGCCCCGGGGACCGGCCAGGTGGTGCTCTACGCCGGTGCGCAGCGGCTCGATGCCCAGCGCCGCACCCTGGGCGAGCCCCCGCTGATCGACGGCGCCGTGCTCTGCCTGGGCGCCCCCGGCCTGCCCGACCCGCACACCGACCCGGCCGGCGCCCCGGCCCAGCTCCACGTGGTCGCCGGTCCCGACGCGGGCGGCGTCCACCTGCTGCACGGCGGGCAGATCCGGCTCGGCCGCTCCGCCGACGCCGACGTGGCGCTCGACGACCCGGACGTCTCCCGGATGCACTGCGCCGTGACCGTCTCCCCCGACGGCGGCGTCTCGGTCGCCGACCTCGGCTCGACCAACGGCACGACCCTGGACGGCACCCGCGTGGGCGACCGCCCGGTCCGCCTCACGCCGGGGGCGCTGCTGCGGATCGGCGAGTCGGCGCTGCGCCTGGTTCCGGCCCGCCCCGGGGCGGAGGCGCGGCTGGCCACGACGGCGGACGGGGAGGGGCACGTACGGCTGTCCGGCGTGCCCTCGTCCTCGTACGGCGCCGGGGAGGGGGTGGCTCACGCGCGCGTGGCCGACGGCGCGGGGGGCGACGGCGGGGCGGACGGGTCCGCGCGGGCGGCCGGGGCGGCGGACGGCGGTCCCGGACACCGGGCCGGCCCGGCGGGGAGTCCCGGGCGACGGACGGGCACGGCGGGCGACGGTCCGGGGCACCGGGGCGAGGCCGCGAGCGGCGGCGCCGGGCACCGGGGCGGGACGGCGAGCGGTTCCGGACACCCCGCCGGGGCGGCGGACGGCACGGCGCACACGACCGGGACGGCGCACGTCGGCGTCGGGCAGCACCAGGCCGGGACGGCGCACGGCGGGCCCGGGCGCCAGGGCAGGCCGGCAGGCGGTCCCGGGCGCACCGCCGGCGGGGCGGACGGCACCGCGCACACGACCGGCGCGACGGACGGCGCCGGCCCCGGGACCGGCGCCGACGGCCGGAGCGGCCCCGCCGGCCCGACCCACCACGTCCACGGCTCGGCGGGACACCGGACCGGTGCGACCCCGGCCGGGTCGCCCCAGGTGCCCGGGCAGGGCGGCGCACCGCGCATCGAGAGCCACGGCACCGGCCCGGTGACCGGCGGATCCCGGCCGGCCCCGCCGGCCGGTGAGACACACGGCGGCGGGTTCGGGCCGGGCGCGCACGGCGCGGGCCCGTTCGGCGCGCCGACACACGGCACCGGCACGTTCGGTGCGGAGTCGCACGGCACCGGCGCGTTCGGCGCCCAGCCGCACGGCACGGACGCGTCCGCCACCGCCCCCGGCACGAGCGCGTCCGGCGCCGGCCGCCCCGGAGCGACGGACGCCACCGGCCCGGATGCCGCCGACGCACGCATCCCAGCCCCGGGTGCCGCCGGTGCGACGGCGCCCGGCACCGCACCCGCCGCACCCTTCACCCGGGCCCCCGGGACCACCGACGCCCCCGGACGGGACACCGGCACCGGCACCGGCCGCAAGGGCACGCCGCTGCGCGGCACCGACGTACCCCAGGGCGTGCGCAGGCGGGGCGGGCTCGGCGCGTGGGCGCGGCGGCTGGCCGGAGGACGCGGCGGGGCGCAGGACGCCACCGGACCCGGCCGACGGGCGTACGACGCCGAGGCGGCCTCCCCCGCCCCGGCGGCCCCGGCCACCGGCGCCTCGAGCGCCCCCGAGACCTGGCCGGACCCCGCCTCACTGCTGCTGACGGCCCTCGGACCGGGCCCCCGGCTGTGGGAGCGCGGCCCGGGCCACCCGGAGGCGCTCACCGTGCGGCTCGGTACGGCCGACCGGGTGGCGCCCGGCGGCGACGCGCCGCTGCCCGCGGTGCCGGTGACCGCCGGTCTGCGCGAGGTCGGGGCGCTCGGGCTGGCCGGCCCCCGCGCGCGGCTCGCCGGGCTGGCCCGCGCGGTGCTGGCCCAGCTCGCCGCGCTGCACTCCGCCGACGTGCTGGAGATCGTGCTGATCAGCGCCGACCGTTCCCGTCCGCTCGCGGAGCGGTCGGCCGAGTGGTCGTGGCTGGGCTGGCTGCCGCAGCTGCGGCCGGGACACGGCCAGGACTGCCGCCTGCTGCTCGCCTACGACCGCGAGCAGGCCATGGCCCGCTCCCACGAGCTGCTGCGCCGCCTGGAGGACCACCTGGCGGACACCCGGAACGGCGAGGCACGCACGCCCGCCCGGCCCGCCCCGGAGACGGCGGCCACGATCCCCGCCCAGCCCACGGCCTCCGAGCACGACGCGCGGCACCCCGCTCCCGCGCCGGGCACGGACCCGGACACCACCCGGCGGCCCTCCTGGGCACGGCCGGACGACGGGTCCGACCCGGCCGCGCGCTTCGCGGGTCCGTACACGGTGGTCGTCGTGGACGGCGACCCCGGCGGTGCCGACGTGCGGGAGGCCGTGGCGAGGCTGGCCGTGGAGGGACCGCGGGCCGGCGTCCACGTCGTGTGCCTCGCCGAGACGGCCGCCGCCTCCCCGACGTCCCCGGTGACGGAGACGTACGAGGCGGCCTGCGCGGTGTCCCCCGTGTTCCGGGAGTGCGGGGCCGTGGCCCTGCTCAGCGGTGACGTGGCGACGGCCCTGCGGCTGCTGCGCGTGGCCCGCGGCGAGGCGGCCCCGAACGGCCGGGGCGGCCCCGTCGGCCACGGCACCCTGGGCACGGTGGACGCGGTCTCCCTCGCCTGGGCCGAGCGGTTCGCGCGGGCGTTGGCCCCGCTGCGCACCGACCAGCCCGACGGCGAGCGGCACACGCGGGTGTCCGCACCGCTGCCCCAGGCGGCCCGGCTCCTCGACGAGCTGGGCCTCGCCCGGGCCACCCCGGCGTCCCTGATGGCGCGGTGGGCGGACGCGGCCGACGACGCCCAGGCCCTGGGCGGGCGCGCGCACGCCGTCCTGGGCGCCGGGCCGCGCGGACCGGTCGCCGCCGACCTCGCCGCCGAGGGGCCGCACCTGCTGGTCGAGGGCCCGCCCGGCAGCGGCCGCACCGAGCTGCTGCGGGCGCTGGTCGCCTCCCTCGCCTCCGCCGAGCGCCCCGACCGGCTCGGGATCGTCCTGGTGGACGGCCGGGACAGCGTGAGCGCGGGCGGCGGGCACGGCGAGGGCCTGCGCGTCTGCACGGACGTACCGCACGTCACCACCCACCTCACGGCCAACGACCCGGTCCGCATGCGGGAGTTCGCGCAGTCCCTGAGCGCGGAGCTGAAGCGGCGCGCCGAGCTGCTGGGCCGTTCGCACTTCACCGAGTGGCACACCGGGCGGGAGCTGTCGGGCCGGCTGATCGCCCAGCGCACCCCGACGGGCGGGACCACGGCCGGCGCGGCGACGGAGACCGGCGACGTCGACTCCCCGCCCAGCTCCACGCTGCGCCTGCGGCCGGGCGCGGCCCGGCGCCGCACCGCCGCCGTGCCGCCGCTCCCCCGCCTCGTCGTCGTCGTGGACGACCTGGACGCACTGGTCACTCCCCCGCTCGGCTCGCCCGGCCGGCCCGCGGCGGGGTCGGTGATGCGGGCGCTGGAGGCCGTCGCCCGGGACGGCGAGCGCCTCGGCGTGCACCTGGTGGCCGCCACCGCGCCCGGCGGCCGTACGGCCCAGACGGAACCGTCCCTGCGCGCCACCGTGCGGGTCACCCTCGACGCGCCGGTGCCGGGCCCGGACGAACCGGCGCCGGGACGCGGCCGGTTGACCCGCCCCGACGGGCAGACCGTGGAGTTCCAGGGCGGCCGGGTCACGGGCCGCATCCCGCGGACGGCGACGCTGCGGCCCACGGTGGTGCCGCTGGAGTGGCACCGCATGGGCGACCCGCCCACCCGGCGGCCGGTGCGGGAGCTGGGCAACGGGCCGACCGATCTGGCGTTGCTGGCCAGCGCGTTGGAGCGGGCGGCCCGGGAGGTGTCGGCGGCGGAGGTGCCGTCGCTCCTGTAACTCCGGTCGCTCACGGGCCGCCCTGTCACCCCCCTCAGAGGGAGTGCGAGGACGATGCCGTCCGGGCCGCGGCGGGGGCTCGGGAGCGACGGCCCCCGGCCGGGCCCGCACCGGCGCCGGTCGCCCGGTCACGACGCGGTCACGAAACCCCACTTGACAGCGGACGCGCTCTTGCCGCCCTCACCCCCCTGGCGTACACCAGAGCGCACGGGACAGCGCCGAACGTTCGACCAGGAACGAAGAACGGGGCAGTGATGCGCACGAGCAGCACCATCCGGACACGCAGGACCGTCAAGAGGGCCGGGAACGGCGCCACGAAGAGGACCACCAGGGCCGCCGCGTTCCTCGCCGCCGGGGCCCTCGCCCTCTCGCTCACCGCGTGCGGCGGTGACGACGACAACGGTGGCGACAAGGACGGTCAGGGAGGCGGCGACAAGGACCCGGCCGCCACCGTCACCCTTCCGAAGCTGGACGGCGAGAGCCTGGAGGTCGCCGCCGTCTGGACCGGCGCCGAGCAGGAGAACTTCAAGAAGGTCCTCGCCGAGTTCGAGAAGCGCACCGGCGCGAAGGTGACCTTCGTGCCCGCCCAGGACCCGATCATCAACTTCCTCGGCTCGAAGGTCGCGGGCGGCGCCCCGCCGGACGTGGCGATGCTCCCGCAGCCCGGTGCCATCAAGCAGGCCGTGGACAAGGGCTGGGCCAAGCCGCTGGGCGCCGAGGCCACGAAGGAGCTGTCGGAGAACTACACGCAGGGCTGGCAGGACATCGGCAAGGTCGGCGGCAAGCAGTACGGCGTCTACTACAAGGCCGCCAACAAGTCCCTGATCTGGTACAACGCGCAGGTCTTCGAGAACGCGGGCGCGGCCGAACCCAAGACCTGGGACGAACTGCTCACCACCGCGCAGACGGTCTACGACTCGGGCGTCACACCGTTCTCCGTCGGCGGCGCGGAGGGCTGGACCCTCACCGACTGGTTCGAGAACGTCTACCTCTCCCAGGCCGGCCCCGAGAAGTACGACCAGCTCGCCAAGCACGAGATCAAGTGGACGGACCCCTCCGTGAAGGAGGCCCTGACCACCCTCGCCGAGATCTGGGGCAAGAAGGACTACGTGGCGGGCGGCGCGACCGGCGCGCTCCAGACCGACTTCCCGGCCTCGGTGACGCAGACCTTCACCGGCGGCGACCAGCCCAAGGCCGGCATGGTCTACGAGGGTGACTTCGCGCAGGTCAACATCGGCGAGACGGAGGCGGAGGTCGGCACCGACGCGAAGGTGTTCCCGTTCCCGGCGGTCGGCGACACCGCGCCGGTGGTCTCCGGCGGTGACGCGGCGGTGATCCTGGAGGACTCGAAGGCGGCGCAGGCGCTGGCCACCTGGCTGGCCTCCCCGGACGCGGCGGCGATCCACGCGAAGCTCGGCGGCTACCTCTCGCCGAACAAGAACCTGGACGCGTCGGCGTACCCGAACGACGTGCAGAGGAAGATCGCCGAGGCCCTGGTCGCGGCCGGCGACGACTTCCGCTTCGACATGTCGGACCAGGCCCCGCAGGCCTTCGGCGGCACGCCCGGCAAGGGCGAGTGGAAGGCGCTCCAGGACTTCCTGAAGAACCCGAAGGACGTCGCGGGGACGCAGCAGCGGCTGGAGGCGGACGCGGCCGCCGCCTACGGAGGCTGACGCGATGGCGTCGGCCACGGCGGCAGGAGCCTCCCGGGGCCCTGCCGCCCCCAAGTCGCGCAAGAGCGTGACCGGCACCCGCAGAACCGTGGCGGCCCTGTTCCTGCTGCCCGCACTGGTGCTGCTCGGCGCGCTCGTGGTCTACCCGATCGGGTACTCGCTGATCCGCAGCTTCTACGACCAGTCCGGCGACTCCTTCGCCGGATTCGACAACTACCAGGCGCTGTTCACCGACGACGGCATCCGCACCGCCCTGAAGAACAACGTGATCTGGGTGGTGTTCGCGCCGACGGTCGCCACCGCGCTCGGCCTGATCTTCGCCGTGCTGACCGAACGGGTGCGCTGGGGCACGGCGTTCAAGCTGGTCGTCTTCATGCCGATGGCCATCTCGATGCTGGCCGCCGGGATCATCTTCCGGCTGGTGTACGACCAGGACCCGGACAAGGGCGTCGCGAACGCGGTGTGGGTCGGGGTGCACGACACGTTCGCCGAGTCGTCGGCGTTCCCGAAGGCGCACCCGGGCCGCGAGTCGCCGCTGGAGCCGGCCGGTGGCGGCGCGTTCATCACCAAGCAGCCGGTGAGCGCGGGCGAGACGGTCGTCCTCCCCCTGGTGGGCGTCGCCCCGGACGTGATGCCGGACGGCGCGGAGAAGGCCGTGGCCCCGGAGCCCGAGGACGGGAGGATCACCGGTACCACCTGGCAGGACTTCACCCGCGGCAAGGGCGTCGGCAAGCTCAACGGCGTCGACGCGGCCGAGTTGGGCTACGCCGGGATGAAGATCGAGGCGGTGAAGGACGGCGAGGTCGTCGCGGAGACCACGGCGGCGGGCGACGGCACCTTCACGCTCCCCGCGGTGGCCGACGGGGCGCAGCTCAGGCTCCCCGCCGACAACTTCAAGGAGCCGTACAACGGCCTGAACTGGCTCGGTCCCTCCCTCGTCACCCCGGCCATCATCGGGTCGTACGTGTGGATGTGGGCGGGCTTCGCGATGGTGCTGATCGCGGCCGGGCTGGCGGGGGTGCCCCGGGAACTCCTCGAAGCGGCCCGGGTCGACGGCGCCAACGAGTGGCAGGTCTTCAGACGGGTCACGGTCCCGCTCCTCGCGCCGGTCCTCGCGGTCGTCGTCGTGACCCTGATGATCAACGTGCTGAAGGTCTTCGACCTGGTCTTCATCATCGCCCCGGGTTCCTCGCAGGACGACGCGAACGTCCTCGCCCTGGAGCTGTACCGCAAGGGCTTCGCCTCGGACCAGCCGGGCGTCGCCAGCGCCATCGCGGTGTTCCTGCTGCTCCTGGTCATCCCGGTGATGTGGTTCAACGTACGGCGGCTGCGGCGGGAGGTGCGGCGATGACCGCGGACGCGGGTTCCCTCACCGAGGCGGCCGGGCAGCCGTCCGAGAGCGCCGTCAAGGCGAAGCAGTCCCTCGGCGCACGGCTCGTCGAGGGCGTCAGCGGCGGACTGGTCCGGGTGTTCCTGATCGTGGTGGGCCTGTTCTGGCTGGTCCCGACGATCGGCCTGCTGCTGTCCTCCCTGCGCACCCCCCGGGACATGGCGGCGGGCGGCTGGTGGGAGGTCTTCACCGAGCCGTCCCAGCTCACCTTCCGGAGCTACGAGGAGCTGCTGAAGAACGGCGACATCACCTCCTCCCTGCTCAACACCGCGCTGATCACGGTCCCGGCGACGGTCCTGGTCGTGATCATCGGCTCGCTGGCGGGGTACGCCTTCGCGTGGATGGACTTCCCGGGGCGCGACTGGTGGTTCCTGGCCGTGGTCGGCCTGCTCGTCGTCCCCGTCCAGGTCGCGCTGATCCCGATCGCCGAACTCTTCGGCAAGATCGGCCTGTTCGGATCGGTCGTCGGCGTGATCCTCTTCCACGTCGGCTTCGGTCTGCCCTTCGCGGTGTTCCTCCTGCGGAACTTCTTCGCGGAGATCCCGAGGGAGCTGCTGGAGGCGGCCCGGCTCGACGGCGCGGGTGAACTGCGGCTGTTCGTACGGGTCGTGATGCCGCTCGGCGGACCGGCGATCGCGAGCCTCGGCATCTTCCAGTTCCTGTGGGTGTGGAACGACATGCTGGTCGCGCTGATCTTCTCCGACTCCGGGAGCCAGCCGATCACGGTCGCCCTGCAGACGCAGGTGCGGCAGTTCGGCAACAACATCGACATCCTGGCGCCGGGCGCGTTCATCTCGATGGTGGTCCCGCTGGCCGTGTTCTTCGCGTTCCAGCGGCAGTTCGTCTCGGGCGTGATGGCGGGCGCCGTCAAGTAGGCGCGGGAGAAACACCCTTGAAGGGGCGGGCCGGTCGGCGGTCCGCCCCTTCCTCGTCCGGGCGTGGTCCCCCGAATGCCGCAGGGACCGTAACCAAGTCACTCCACCGGCCGTTCCCGGGCCGAACGCCCGCGCCGATCCCGCCGACCCACTGGATGTCCCCGTGCCCAGGTTCAGTGTCATCGTCCCCGCGCACCAGGTGCAGGCGTACTTGCCCGCATGCCTGGAATCGGTGCTGTCCCAGTCGTACCCGGACCTCGAACTGATCGTGGTCGACGACTGCTCGCCGGACGCCTGCGGCGCGATCGCCGACGAGTTCGCGGCCCGCGACGGTCGGGTGCACGCCGTGCACCTGCCCCGGAACCTGGGCCTCGGCCCCGCCCGCAACGCCGGTCTGGAGCGGGCCACCGGCGACTACCTGGTCTTCCTCGACGGCGACGACACCCTCACCCCGGACGCGCTCAGGGCCCTCGCCGACCGGATCAAGGAGACCGGCGAGCCGGACGTCCTGGTCTACGACTACGCGCGCACCTACTGGACGGGGGAGGCGGTCCGCAACCAGGCCGCCCGGCACCTCGCCGAACGGGGCCCGGCGCCGTTCCGGCTCGCCGACCGGCCCGAGCTGCTGAAGCTCCTGATGGTGGCCTGGAACAAGACGGTGCGGCGCGAGTTCGCCGAGCGCGAGGGCCTCACCTTCCCGCCCGGCTACTACGAGGACACCCCGTGGACCTTCCCGGTCCTGATGACGGCCCGGTCCATCGCCACCCTGGACCGGGTCTGCGTCCACTACCGGCAGCGCCGGCACGGCAGCATCCTGGGCACGCCCAGCGAGCGGCACCTGGACGTCTTCGCGCAGTACGACCGGGTCTTCGCGTTCCTGGAGTCGCGTCCGGAGCTGGACCGCTGGCGGCCGGCGCTGTACCGCCGCATGGCCGACCACCTGGCGACGGTGTTCACCCGACCCGACCGCCTCCCGCGCCGGCTGCGCGCCGAGTTCCTGCGCCGGGCCCGCGTCCACTGCCGCCGCTACCGGGTCCCCGGCGCGCCCGCCCCGCTGCCCGTGCGGCTGCGCCACGCCCTGCTCCGGCTGGGCCTGCGCCGCACCTGGCAGACCCTGCGGGTGGCGTCGTCCCTGCGCCGCCGGGCGGTGAAGGTCACCGCCGGACTGCTGCGCGCCGCGCGGACCGTCGCCCTGCGCGCCCACTACCGCGTCCAGCGCTGCCTGCCCCTGCGCGCCGACCGCGCCGTCTTCGCCGCCGACGACGGCCGGGGACACGGCTGCGACCCGGGCGCGCTGGAGGAGGCGTTCCGCGAGTTCGCGCCGCACGTGCGCACGGCGTGGGCCGCCGACCCCGCGCACCACCACACGGTCCCGACCGGCACCCGCCGCCTGACCCCCGGCACGGCCGCCCACTGGACGGCGCTGGCCCGCTCCCGCTACCTGGTGCACGACGCCGCCTTCGACCCCGGCCTGGTCAGGCGCAAGGGCCAGGTCCTCGTCCAGACGCGGGCCGGGACGCCCCTCAAGCACATGGGCCTGGACCTCTGGGAACGCCCGGCCGCCGCCGGCCGCACCGAGGTCGCGAGGCTGCTGCGCGACGCCGGCACCTGGGACTACGTCGTCTCCGCCAACCGCCACTCCACCCTGACCTGGGAACGCGTCCTCCCCGGCCGTTACACCACGCTGGAGTACGGCCAGCCCCGCACCGACGTCCTCCAGCGGGCGACACCCGCCGACGTGGCCCGGCTGCGCGAGACGCTCGGCATCCCCGAGGGCACGGTCGCGATCCTGTACGCGCCCACCCACCGCGACTACCGGCGCACCCAGCGCGCCGCCCTGGACCTGGAACGCGTCGTCACCCGCCTCGGCCCGCGCTTCATGGTGCTGGCCCGCGCCCATCCCCGCCACGGCGGCCCGCTCGCCGAGTCCGCCGGCCGGGTGCTCGACGTCAGTGACCACCCGAGCGTCCAGTCGCTGTGCCTGGCCTCGGACGCCCTCGTCACCGACTACTCGGCACTGATGTTCGACTACGCGGGTCTGGACCGGCCGATCGTGCTCCACGCCGACGAGCCGGAGGCGTTCGAGGCGGCCCACGGCACCTACGTCGACCTGCGCGACTTCCCACCGGGCGCGATCGCCCGGGACGAGGACGAGCTGATCGGCATCTTCGCCGGCGGGCACTGGTGCGGTGCCCGGTCCGCGCAGCTCAGGGCCGCTTTCCGGGAGCGGTTCTGCCCGCACGACGACGGCCGCGCCGCCGAACGCGTCGTACGCCGTGTGGTGCTCGGACAGACGGACCTACCGCCGGTCGTGCCGCTCGCCGAGCGCCGCCCGGCGCCCTCCGCCGCGGCCGGCCTCGCCCGCGCCCCGCTGACCACCGTGCCGCAACCGGCGGGGCCCCGCACCGTCACCGACAGCCTCTGACCGCCGTTTGTCCACCGGGAGTCCGCATGCCCCGCGACTCGTCGCGGCCCACTGAGACCCGGCCGCCCGACCGGCGGCCCACGGGACGACCGGGCCGGCAGGGCCTGCGGGGCGACTCCCGACGGACCAGGACAACGAGAGAAAGAGCAGCATGCCCCGCTTCAGCATCATCGTCCCGTCCCATGGGGTCGCGGGGCGGCTCTCCCAGGCGCTGGATTCGGTACTCGCCCAGTCCTTCGGCGACTTCGAGCTGATCCCGGTGGGTGACTCCGCGGACCGCGCCGCGGCGGACGTCGTCGGGGAGCGCGCCGAGCGGGACTCCCGGGTGGCGCCGGTGCACTCGCCGCCGACGGCCGGCCTGGCCGGGGCGCGCAACGCCGGGACGCGGGCGGCGACCGGCGCCTACCTGCTGTTCCTCGACGGCGACGACGTCCTCGTCCCGGGCGCGCTGGCGGCGCTGGACGGGCGGCTGGCGGACACCGGCGGCGTGGACGTCCTGCACTTCGAGCACGAGCGGGTGCCCTGGTGGGAGGGTGAGCCGGCCAACCCGGCCGCCCCGCTGCTGGCGAAGGCCCCCGACGGCGCCTTCACCCCCGACCGCGCCCCGCACCTGACCGGCGTGCACCTGCCCGCGTGGAGCGCGGTCTACCGCCGCACCTTCCTGACCGAACGGCGGCTCGCCTTCCCCGACGGGCACTTCACCGACATCGGCTTCGGTGCCCTGGTCGCGGCGCGCGCCGAGCGCGTGACGGTGCTGCGCTCCGTCGTCGTACGGCACATGGTGCGGCGGCAGGGCAACCGGCTGAACCTGCCCGGCGCGCACCACGCGGAGCTCCTGGACCAGGCGGAACTGGCGCTCGCGCACGCCGCCGAGCGGGGGCTGCCGGAAGAGCGGAGGGGGCCGCTGTTCGAGCAGCTCTTCGCCGCGATCCTGAAGACCGCCACCCATCCGCGGCGCCTGCCGCGCACGGAGCGCCGGGACTTCTACCGCCGGGCGAGCCGCCTCTACCGCCGCCACCGCCCGGCCGGCTTCCGGGCGCCGGGCGGCCGGCTGGGCGTGCAGCACCGGCTGCTGGCGTCCGGGTCCTACGCCGGCTTCCGCGCCCTGCGCGCCGCCAACCGGGCGGCCACCGGCGTCCTGCGGCGCCTGCCGCGCCCGCACGGGCTGCGCACCCGCCTGCTCTACCGCCGCCACCTGCGCCGCCCGCTGGACCCGAACCTGGTCGTCTACTGCGCCTACTGGGGCCGCGGCTACGCCTGCAACCCGGCGGCGATCCACTCCAAGGCCCGCGAACTCGCCCCGCACCTGCGCGCGGTGTTCCTGGTCGAGCCGGACCAGGCGCACACCGTGCCCGAGGACGTCGACCACGCCGTCATCGGCAGCCGGCGCTACTGGGAGGTGCTGGCCCGCGCCAAGTACCTGGTCAACAACGCCAACTTCGCCGAGGGCGTCGTCAAGCGCCCCGGCAGCGTGCACGTGCAGACCCAGCACGGCACCCCGCTGAAGACCATGGGCGTCGACCAGTCCACGTACCCGGTGGTGGCGGCCGCGAGCGGCAGCTTCACCAAGCTGCTGGGCCGCGTGGACCGCTGGGACTTCAACCTTTCCGCCAACCGCCACTCCACCCGGATGTGGGAGCGCGCCTACCCGGGCTCCTACGAGCAGCTGGAGTACGGCTATCCGCGCAACGACGTCTACGTCACGGCGACCGCCGAGGACGTCGCCCGCGTGCGGCGCGAACTCGGCGTTCCCGAGGGGAAGACGGCCGTCCTGTACGCGCCCACGCACCGCGACTGGGAGGCCGGGTTCGGTGCGGGCGCGCTGGACCTGGAGGCGTTCTGCGAGGCGGCCGGCGAGGACGTGGTGGTGCTGCTGCGCGCCCACTACTTCTACGACCGGGGCGGCAGGAGGAGCAGCGGCCGGATCATCGACGTGACCGCGCACCGCTCGGCCGAGGACGTGTGCCTGGCCGCCGACGCGCTGGTCACCGACTACTCGTCGATCATGTTCGACTACGCCAACCTGGACCGCCCGATCGTCGTGTACGCCGACGACTGGGACGTCTACCGGGAGACCCGCGGCGTCTACTTCGACCTGATGGCGGCACCGCCCGGGCCGGTGGCGCGGACGCCGGAGGAGCTGGCCCACGTCTTCCGCGACGGCTCGTACGCGGGCCCGGAGTCGGCGGCGCTGCGGGCCGCCTTCCGGGAGCGGTTCTGCGAGTTCGACGACGGCCGGGCCGCCGAGCGCGTGGTGCGCCGGGTGCTGCTCGGCGAGCCGCCCGAGTCCCTGCCGCCCGTGGTCCCGCTCGCCGAGCGCGTCCCGGCCCCCGCCGCCGCCACCCTCGTGAGGAGCTGATCCCGCCGTGCCCCGCTTCAGCGTCATCATCCCCTGCTTCAAGGTGCAGGGCTTCCTGCGCGAGTGTCTGGACTCGGTCCTGGACCAGTCGTACCGGGACATCGAGGTCGTCGCCGTGGACGACTGCTCCCCGGACGACTGCGGCGCGATCCTCGACGAGTACGCCGCCCTCGACGAGCGGGTGCGCGTGCTGCACCTGGAGGAGAACGTCGGCCTCGGCCGGGCCCGCAACGCGGGACTGCCGCACGCCACCGGCGACTACCTGTTCTTCCTCGACAGCGACGACACCCTCACCCCGGGCGCCCTGCGCGCGATGGCCGACCGGCTCGCGGAGGTGGACGACCCGGACGTCCTGGTCTTCGACTACGCCCGCACCTACTGGTGGGGCGGCACCCGGCGCAACGTCCTCGCCCAGGTGCTCGCCCGGACCGACGAGACCTTCACCGCCGCCGAGCGCCCCGAGATCCTCGACCTGCTGATGGTGGTGTGGAACAAGGTCTACCGGCGGGACTTCGTCGAGCGGGAGGGCTTCACCTTCCCGCCGGGCTACTACGAGGACACGCCGTGGACCTTCCCGGTGATGTTCGCCGCGGGGCGGATCGCCACGCTGGACCGCATCTGCCTGAACTACCGGCAGCGCCGCCAGGGCAACATCCTGTCCACCACCAGCCGCAAGCACTTCGACGTGCACGCGCAGTACGAGCGGGTCTTCGCGTTCCTCGACGACCGGCCCGAACTGGCGGCCCGCTGGCGGCCGTTCCTGCACACCAAGATGGGTGAGCACTGCCTGGACATCCTGTCCAAGCCGGACCGGCTGCCGCCCTCGGACAAGGCCGAGTTCTTCCGCCGCACCGCCGAGATGTTCCGGGCCCACCGGCCGCGGGGCGCGGAGGTCCCGGCCGAGCTGCGCGTGCTGGAGCGCGGGACCCTCGGGTACCCGGCCTACCGGCTGCGGCGGGAGTCGGGCCGGGCGGGCCGGGAGCTGGAGCGGCGGGCACGGCAGGCGCGCGGGTCGGTCGCCGGGCGCCTGGGCCGGGTGCGGACCGCGGTGCGCACGCGCCGCCCGGTCGATCCCGGCCTCGTCGTGTACTCGGCGTTCTCCCACCGGGGCGTGCTGGGCGATCCCGCGGCGATCCACCGCAAGGCCCGCGAGATCGCCCCGCACCTGCGCGGCGTGTGGGTGGTGCGCGGCGAGGAGGAGGCGGCGTCGCTGCCGCCGGACACCGAGCACGTGCTCCTCGGCAGCGCCGACTACCACCGGGCGGTGGAGCGGGCCGCGTTCCTCGTCAACAACGTCAACTGGCCCTACGCGGTGCCCAAGCGGCCGGACAGCGTCCACATCCACACCCACCAGGGCACCCCGCTCAAGTACATGGGCGCCGACCTGCTGGGCCGGCCCGGCGCCCGGCACGGCCTGGACGTGCCGCAGATGCTGCGCCGGGCCGACCGCTGGGACCACAGCCTCGTCGCCGGCCGGTACGCGGAACGGATGTGGGAACGGGCGTACCCCTGCCACTTCGCGTCCGCGCGCACCGGCAGCCCGCGCAACGACGTGCTGATGAACGCCGGGCCGGAGGCGGGCCGCCGCACGCGCGAGCGGCTCGGCGTCCCCGACGGGAACACCGTGGTGCTGTACGCGCCGACCCGCCGCGAGTACCGGCGGGGCGGGTACGTGGAGCGGATCGACCTGGCCCGGCTCGCCGCCGACCTCGGCGACGGCCACACCCTGGTGGTGCGGCTGCATCCGTCCCTGGCCGGCGGACCGGCGCGCGGCCTGGGCCTGTCGGAGCTGCACCGGCGGGGCGTGCTGATCGACGCGACCGACGAGCCGCACGTCGAGGACCTGATGCTCGCCTCCGACCTGCTGATCACCGACTACTCGGCCCTGATGTTCGACTACGTCCTCCTGGACCGGCCCGTCCTGGTCCACGCCGACGACTGGCCCGCCTACACGGCGAGTCGCGGCGCCTACTTCGACATCACCGCCGAGGCACCGGGCCACGTCTCGCGCTCCTACCGGGAGCTGGCGTGGCTGCTGGCCTCCGGGGCGTGGCGGGACGAGGAGGCGGCGCGGCTCAGGTCCGCGTTCCGGGCCCGGTTCTGCGAGTACGAGGACGGCCGGGCCGCCGAGCGGGTGGTGCGGACGCTGCTGCTCGGCGAGCCGATGCCGGAGCCCGGCGGCGTGCCGGGCGCCCGGACCGTCCCGGACGCCACCGGCAGCGACCTGCTGGCCTCGCCGTGAGGCCGCGCACCTGGGTGCTGCTCCTGGCCGCGGTGTTCGCCCTGCTCCAGCTCGCGAACGTCACCGGCCGGGACACCCCCGACACCAAGAACTACCTGTCGTACGCCCTGAGTCTGACCGGAGAGAGCAAGCGCGGGGTGGCGGCGGCCACCATCGACTACGTGTGCGCGAGCAAGGCGTCGACGGCCCGCCGTGACCAGAGTGTCCACGTGGTCCGCTTCCACCGTCCCGACCCCACCGACCGGGTCATGGACGAGTGCCGGGAGCGGGAGTGGCGGCAGGTGGAGCCGAGGCTGGCGGCCGGGCAGACCGGCGGGCACACCGTGCCGTACATGACGGAACGCTTCATGCGGATCTTCGAGGCGCGGCCCGGCTACCCGCTGTTCCTGGTGCCGTTCGTGACGCTGCTCGGGGTGACGTGGGGGCTGTGGGCGGCGGGCGTCGTCATCGCCTGCGCGGGCGGCGTCCTGGTCTTCCTGATCCTGCGCACCCTGTCCGTGCCGGTGCCGCTCGCGCTGACCGGGCAGGCGCTGTACTACGTGCTGCCGTGCGGGACGACGGCCATGCGCCCGATGACCGAGGGGCTGCTGATGGCGCTGACGCTGGCGGCGGTGTGGGGGTGCGCGCTGGTGCTGCGGGAGGGGCGGCGGCGGGCCGGGTACGCGCTGGTCGGCGGGTCGCTGCTGGCCCTGTTCGCGGTGAAGCATTCCCAGGCGCTGTTCCTCGGGGTGTGCCTGGCGGCGGCGGGTGCGCTGATCGCGCTGCGACGGTACCGGCGGGGCCGTCCGCCGGGCCGGGACGTGCTCGCGCTCGCGGCCGTCGGGCTCGCCGGTGCCGCCGTCACGGTGCTCCTGTCGGGACTGCTGCGCTACCCGTCCGTGTCCGACAGCCTCCAGGACCTGCTGACCGGCCATTTCGCCCGGCCGGACCGGAAGGACCCGTGGCCCGAGTTCTGGCAGTTGCAGGGCAACTTCTGGGTGGAGTGGCTGCGCCGGCAGGCGTGGGAGCCGCTGTTCGTCGCGGCCCTCGGCGCCGGAGCGTGGGGCGCGCTGCGGCGCGGTGGCGCGGTCGGGGTCTTCCTGGTCGCGGCGGCGTTCACGGGCGTCCTGACGCAGGCGGGGCATCCGGACATCGACATCTGGGGCGAGCGGCTGATCGTGCTGGCGTGGCTGCTGCCGGTGGTGGGCATTCCGCTCCTGCTGGAGCCGGTGCTGCGGGGCGGCCGGGTGGAGCTGCCGGCGCAGGGGCAGACCGAACGGGCGCGTGCGGCCGGCTGACGGTCACTCGATGCGGTGACGTGAGGTCAGGCCGTTGACCTCGGAGGGACCGCCGGGAACATACGGCAAATGCCCCGAATGTCCCACCCTTCGTCCGTCCCGTGAGCGCCGGTGTCCTCGTCCGGCGGCCCGGGCGCGGTGCGACGGCGCTGCGCGGCGGCCGGTCCTGGCGTCCCACCCCGTACCAGGCCGTCGGCTTCCTGTTCTTCCTCCTGATGACGCTGGCGTACTGGGCGGTGCCGCTGTGCTGCGACGCCGGCCAGCACGCGGCCGTCGTCGAGCGCCTGAAGGCGGACCTGCTCCACCCGCGCCACCCGATGGCCGACCTGCCGGGCGAGGGCAGCGCCTACTACTCGCCGTACGCCGTCGCGCAGGGCCTGTTCGCCCGGCTGACCGGGCTGGGCGGCTGGGAGGTGGTGCGGCTCGCCGGTCCGCTGAACCTGCTGGTGCTGCTGACCGGCCTCGGCCGCTTCGTGCGGGTGCTGAGTCCGCGTCCGTGGGCGCCGGTGCTGGCGCTGGGCGCGATGACGCTGCTGTGGGGCACCGAGCGGGCCTGGTGGAGCGGCTACCTCGGGCTGATGTCGATGACGGGCAACCTCGGCTACCCGTCGGCGTTCGCGATCGGGCTCACGTTCTGGGCCTGGGCGCTGACGGGCGCGCGGGCCCGGGACGCGCGCCGGGTGCGGTACGTGGGGCCGAGCGGGCTGCGCGGCCTGCCCGGGTACGCGGGGCTCGGCCTCCTGTACGGCCTGATCCTCCTCGTCCACCCGATCACGGCGGTGGCGGCGGCGCTGGGCGCGGTGGCGCTGGTGGCCGGGTGGCAGCGGGGATGGCGGGGGCCGCTCGCCGGGCGGTGGCGCGGATGGCGCGGCCCGGTCGCCGGGCGGTGGGCGCTGACGGGCGGCGTGGCGGCGGCCTCGGCGGCGCTGTGGCCGTACTTCGACGTGTTCGCGCTGGCCGGCGACGAGAGCGTGGACGGGATGCACCGCGTCCTGTACCTGGACCTGCCCGGGGAGTTCTGGCTGGCGCTGCTCGGGCTGCCGGCGCTGTGGCTGCGCGGGCGGGCGTCGGCGCGTGATCCGCTGGTGCTGATGTTCGCGCTGGACTGCGCCGTGGTGGCGTACGGCTGGTTCAGCGGCCACTACACCTACGGCCGCATCCTCGGGCTGACGCTGGTGCCGTTGCAGTTCGCCCTGGCGGTGGAGCTGGCGGCGCCCCGGCCGTGGGGGCGGTGGCGCGGGGCGCTGGGGTGGGCGGCGGCCGCGGGGGCGCTGCTGGGCTTCCTCACCGTCCAGGCGGGGGCGGTGGTGCCGCGGGCGCTGGACCCGGTCGGCTTCGAGCAGCCGCCGCACTGGCCGACGTACGAGTGGGCGGCGCGGCACATCGGCCCCGGCGAGGTCGTGATCACCGACGGCTACTACGCCGGGCACGCCATCGCCGGGTACGGGCCGAACCTGGCGGCTCCCGCCTGGCCGGACCCGTCACTGGACGAACGGGAGCGCCTGCGGCGGGTGGCCGACGTCGAGGCGTACCTCGAGCCCGGCTCGACCCGCGCCGAGCGCGCCGCCGTCGTCCGCCGCTACCACGTCCGCTGGCTGCTGCTGACGCGCTGGCAGCCGGTGCCCGAGGAGGCGGTGGTGGTGGCGTGGAGCGAACGGACGGGAGAGGTGCTGGCGCGGGTCCCGGCCGGGGAGTGACTACTCGATGACGAGGTCGACCGGGATGTTGCCGCGGGTGGCGTTGGAGTAGGGGCAGACCTGGTGGGCCTGCTCGACCAGCTTGCGGCCGGTCTCCTCGTCCACGCCCTCGGGCAGCTCGACGCGCAGCGTGACGGCGAGCGCGAAGCCCTCGCCCTGCTTGCCGATGCCGACCTCGGCGGTCACCGCGGCGTCGCTGACGTCGACCTTCGCCTGCCGGCCGACGAGGCCGAGGGCGCTGCCGAAGCAGGCGGCGTACCCGGCGGCGAACAGCTGCTCGGGGTTGGTGCCCTGGCCGTTGCCGCCCATCTCGACGGGGATGCCGAGCGCGAGGTCGAGCGTGCCGTCGGAGCTGACGGTGCGGCCGTCGCGGCCGTGGGTGGCGGTGGCGGCGGCGGTGTAGAGCGCGTCCATGGGTGAACCGTCCCTCACTGAAGATCTGCGGAGAAGCGTCTCGGTGACGCCTGACACCCACCAGTAGAGCACGCAATTAAGTTGTGCACAACTAAATGGCGCGCAAGACCGGTCGGCTACCCTGGAGGCATGACCACGCCCGCAACGGACTGGCTCCGCCTGGACCAGCAGATCTGCTTCTCCCTGAACGCGGCCTCGCGCGCCTTCAACGGCGTCTACCGCGTGGTCCTCAAGGACCTCGGGCTCACCTACCCGCAGTACCTGGTGATGCTGGTGCTCTGGGAGCACGGGGAGCTGCCGGTGAAGAAGCTCGGCGAGCACCTGCGGCTCGACTCCGGCACGCTGTCGCCCCTGCTCAAGCGGCTGGAGGCGGCCGGTCTGGTCCGGCGGGAGCGCAGCGTGCGCGACGAGCGGTCGGTCCGTGTGCGGCCGACCGGGGAGGGCGTGGCGCTGCGCGAGCGGGCCACCGAGGTGCCGCGCCGGATCGCGACGGCGACCGGTCTGGACCTCGCGGAGGTCCAGGAACTGCGCGCCCGCCTCGACCGGCTCACGGCGGCCCTGGACACGTACGGCACCGAAGCGGCCCCCACCGCGTCCTGACCGGTGCGGGGCCCGTCGGGCGCCGGGATGACGGATCATGACTACCGAGGACCACTGACGAGGGGACGGCCGCACATGACCTGGCTGATCACCGGCGGCGCCGGATACATCGGGGCGCACGTCGTACGCGCGATGACCGAGGCGGGCGAGCGGACGGTCGTGTACGACGACCTGTCCACCGGGATCGCCGAACGCGTGCCCGACGGCGTCCCCCTGGTGGTGGGCTCGGTCCTGGACGGCGAACGGGTAGCCCGCGCCCTCGCCGACCACTCCGTCACCGGTGTGGTGCACCTCGCCGCGAAGAAGCAGGTCGGCGAGTCGGTGCAGCTGCCGCTGGACTACTACCGGGAGAACGTCGAGGGCCTGCGCGTCCTGCTGGAGGCGGTCACGGCCGCCGAGGTCCCGTCCTTCGTCTTCTCCTCCTCCGCGGCCGTGTACGGCATGCCCGACGTGGACCTGGTGACGGAGGAGACGCCGTGCCTGCCCATGTCGCCGTACGGCGAGACCAAGCTGGCCGGCGAGTGGCTGGTGCGTGCGACCGGCCGGGCGACGGGGCTGTCCACGGCATGCCTGCGCTACTTCAACGTGGCGGGCGCGGCGAGCCCGGAGCTGGCCGACACCGGCGTCCACAACCTCGTCCCGATGGTCTTCGAGAAGCTCACCGAGTCCGCGGCCCCCCGGATCTTCGGCGACGACTACGCGACGCCGGACGGCACCTGCGTCCGCGACTACATCCACGTGGTCGACGTGGCCGAGGCCCACGTCGCCGCGGCCCGCGCCCTGGGGTCCTCCCCCGGTCGCACCCTCACCCTCAACGTCGGCCGGGGCGAGGGCGTCTCCGTCCGCGAGATGATCGACCGCATCAACGCCCTCACCGGCTACGGCCACCCCCCGACGGTCACTCCGCGCCGCCCCGGCGACCCGGCCCGCGTGGTCGCCTCGGCCGACCGCGCCGCCGTGGAACTGGGCTGGAAGGCCAAGTACGACGTCGAGGACATGATCACGTCGGCGTGGGCGGGCTGGGTGCGGCTGCATCCGGGGGCCGCGCGGGACTAGGGCCCGTCCGGGCCGGGCACCGCGTCCGCGCCCGCCCGGCGGGAGGAGCGACCGGTTCAGCGCTCCAGGGCGGCCAGGTCGATGGCCTCCGCCATGGCCCGGTAACCGGCGGGTCCGGGGTGGAGGTGGTCACCGATGTGCAGGCCGTCCCGGATGCGGCCGGTGCCGTCGGGGTCCAGGGCGCGGGCGAAGTCGACGACGGCGTCGTACTCGCCGCCGCTGCGGATCCACTCGTTGACCTCGGCACGGATCGCCTCGCCGGCGGCGGACCAGCCCGCTGCCCCGCGGTAGGGGGTGAGCGTGGCGCCCACGGCCCTGACCCCACGGGCCCGGGAGGCGCGGATCAGTGCGCGGTGACCGTCGATCAGCCGCCGCGCGGTGACCGGCGGATCGTCGCGGCCGGCGTCGCCCGTCGGATCGTCGGTCCCCTGGATGTCGTTGATGCCCATCAGGACGATCACCGTTCCGACCCGCGGCTGCCCGAGCACGTCCCGCGCGAACCGCGAGACGCCCGCGTCACCGCCGAGCGGCGAGTCGGTGAGCAGCCTGTTGGAGCCGATGCCGGCGTTCAGGACCGGGCGGGGCCGACCGGCGGCGATCAGTCGCTCGGCGAGGACGTCGGGGTAGCGGTCGTCGCCGTCGACGGTCGCGCCGAACCCGTCCGTGATGGAGTCGCCGAACGCGACGACCGCGTGCGGCAGCGGGCGTCCTCCGAAGGTCTCGACGCCTTCCAGGTAGTACCAGGAGCCGAACCCGGGCTCGACCTTGTCCGTGTAGGCGGTGGCGTCCGCATCGCGGTGGTGGTCACCGGCGGCGCGGTAGGTGGTGGTCATCGACACCTGGTGGTAGGTGGCCGGACCGGTGGCCGCCTCGAAGTACAGCGTGACCGTGAGTTGTTCGCGCGGTTCGGTGGGCAGGGCGACCGGGTCGCTGACGACGCGGCCCCCCGCGGGGACGGTGGTGGAGGGGGAGCCGTCGAACCGCAGGGTGCGCATGGTGTCCGGCCGCACGGCCGCACCGGAGGCGGTGCGGCCGATGCCGGCACCGGCGAGGTGCAGGGGTGCGGTGCCGTAGGCGTTGGACACCCGGATCCTGATCTCGGTGCCGCCGGTGTTCACCCGGACGATCTGCCGGAGCGACTGGTCTGCGAAGCCCCGCTCGGCCCAGGTCTCGAACCACGGCGCCCCGGACGGCCGCATGACCGGCGTGGTCCACGCACCGTGCCAGACGGTACGGGTGTCGGTCACCGGGCGTCCGCCCTCGACGGGGCGCCTGTGCGTGGCGGGCGTGAGCAGTGCAGGGCGGTACTCGGATGAACTCATGGTCGGGCGCTCTTCCTTCCGTGTGCTTCCGGGTGGTCGGGGTTGGCGAGGGGCAGCGGGGCGTCGGTCCCGTGCCCCTCTTCGAGGCCGTTGCGGGAACTAGCCGGCCGGGGCCGTACGCCACTGCTCGGCCATCGACACGCCGGGCAGCGGCTTGCCGATCAGCGCGATGGGGACGAAGAAGTTGACCTGCCCGATCGCCATGGCGAGGGTGACCAGCGCCTTGGCGTCGTAGTGCTCGGCCGCCCGCGCGTACAGGGCGTCGGGGACGCGTTCGGTGTGCCCGCCCGGCGTGAGCACGGCCTCCACCAGCTCCAGCGCCACCCGCTCGGCGTCGGTGAAGTAGGGGGCGTCCCGCCAGGAGGCTACGGCGGCGATCTTCTCCTCCGGCACTCCCGCACGGCGGGCGTTGCCGGTGTGCATCACCGTCAGGTACGTGTTTCCGACCAGCTGCCCGGCGCGCAGGTGGACCAGGACGACGGTGCGGCGCGGAACCGTCCCGTTGCCGGCGATCTTGAAGAGGGCGGTGCTGACGTCGCCGAGTTCGGGAACCAGCTGCTGGGGGTCGGAGAAGCGGGAGGTGAGGGTGTCGAGGCCGGCCGTGGTGGCGTCGGTGGCGTTCGTGGCGTTCGCGTCGTTCGTGGCGTTCATCAGGAGTGTCCCTTCCGGAATGCGGGCCCTCGGACCCGGTGTCATCGGCTCGTTCACAGCACTGACGTCGCGGGCGGGCCGAAGGTGACCGGCTGGACCGGATCCCTTTCCGGCCCTGGTCGGAAGCCGTGGCGCCGCGCACACGTCGGCCCCCTCCCGAGGACCCGGAGTCGTCGGAAGGGGGCCGGCAGCGGGAGGGTCAGTCCTCGACGGACGCGAGGTCGAGCCCGGCCAGGCGTTCGGGGTCGGACAGGATGTCGATGGCGGCGATCCTGCCGTCGGCGACGGTGAAGCTCATGATGGAGAACAACTGCCCGTCGATGGTGTTGACCAGTCCGGCCAGGCCGTTGACCAGCACGGGGCGCGTGGTGGCGGCGGTGGCCATCCGCCGGAAGGTCTCCAGTTGCCCGGCCACGGCGGCGGCACCAGTGATCGTCCGCAGGCCCCCGGTGAGCACCCCGCCGTCCGCGCGCAGCACCACGTCCGGGTCCAGGAGGGCCAGCAGCCCGTCGAAGTCGCCGCCGCGCGCGGCGGTCAGGAAGGCGTCCACCACCCGGCGCCGGCCGGACCGGTCCGGGTCCGGGGGCGGCGTCGCTCCGCGGACCTTCAGCCGGGCCCGGCTGGCCAGCTTCTTCGCGGTCCCGGGCGTGCGGTCGACGATCGGCGCGATCTCCTCGAACGACAGCCCGAACATGTCGTGCAGCACGAACGCCAGCCGCTCCGCCGGGCTGAGCGACTCCAGCACCACCAGCAGCGCCAGCCCGACCGAGTCGGCGATCAGCGCCTGCTGCTCGGGGTCGGCCCCGTCCTCCCGGCCGATCACCGGGTCGGGCAACCGGTGCTCCAGCGGCTCCTCGCCCCGTCGCTTGCGGGTCCGGAGCATGTCCAGACAGACGCGGCCGACCACGGTGGTCAGCCAGCCTCCGAGATTGTCGATCCGGCGGTCGTCGGATCCGGACAACCGCAACCACGTCTCCTGGATCGCGTCCTCCGCCTCGGTCAGGGAACCGAGCATGCGGTACGCGACCGCCTTGAGGTGAGGTCGGTGCTCCTCGAAGCGCACGGCCAGGGTCTCAGGTGGGTTCACGGTCACGGCCCTTTCCACAGACGGCATTGCCTCCATGACGTACCGCGCCCCCCGAAGGTGACCGCACCGGCTTCACCGAGAGCGGGGGCCGTTGGCGGCCCGGCCTCCCTCAGAGCGCCTTCAGCCCCTCCGCCGTCGCCCGCGCCAGCGCTCCCAGGTACCCCTTCGGCAGCTTCGGGCTGCGGATGACCACCGAACGCCAGTACAGCGGGCCCGAGATCAGATCGAGGGCGAGGTCGGTGTCGACGGCCGGGCCCAGCTCTCCGCGTTCCGCCGCCGCCGCGAGGATCTTGCTCGCGACACCGTCCTGCCCCTCCCTGAGGGTCTTCCGCATGGCCTCGGCGATGTCGGGATTGCGGGCCGCCTCGGCCTGGAGGTCGGGGATGATCTGCGAGGCCACCGGGTGGCGCAGGGCCCGGGACGTCACCTCGTACAGCAGCCGCAGGTCGCCCTCCAGGGACCCGGTGTCCGGCACGGGCAGACCCTGCACGGCGAGCGCGGAGACGATGTCGAGGACCAGGTGCAGCTTGGAGCGCCAGCGCCGGTAGACGGCCGTCTTGCCGACCCCCGCGCGGCGCGCGATGCCCTCGATGGACATCCGCGCGTAGCCGACCGCCGCCAGTTCCTCGAAGACCGCCGCCCGGATGGCCTCCGTCACGTCCTCGCGGAGCACCGCCGCCCCGGCGGGTGCCCGGCGGCGCGGGCGCGGCTGCGGCTCGTCGGCGTTGGTCGTCATGCGAGCCAAGCATAGGGGCGTCACGACGAAACGGTTGCGTTCCGACGCGGCGACGCCCTACGCTCACGTTACGACGATACGGTCCCGTCCCGACGTAATGAACGTGCTCCGACACGCAGGTGAACGCCGGGCGTCGCCACCCCCCTCCCCCGAGCGAAAGCAGCGGATGTGAGCCAGGTCCTCCACACACCGCCTCCGGAACCGGCCCCGGCCTCCCCGGCCGCCCCCGCCGGCGAACACGACCTCGCGGCCCTCGCCGCCCGCCACGGTCTGACGGTCAGCGGCGCGCGCCCCTCCCTGCCCGAGTACGTTCGACAGCTGTGGGCGCGCCGGCACTTCATCACCGCCTTCGCCACCGCCAAGCTCACCGCCCAGTACAGCCAGGCCAAGCTGGGCCAGGTCTGGCAGGTGATGACGCCCCTGCTCAACGCGGCGGTGTACTACTTCATCTTCGGCGTGCTGATGAACACCAGCCGGGGCGTGGAGGACTTCGTCCCGTTCCTGGTCACCGGCGTGTTCGTGTGGACCTTCACGCAGAGCTCGATCATGGCGGGCACCAAGGCCATCTCCGGCAACCTCGGCCTCGTGCGCGCCCTGCACTTCCCGCGGGCCGCGCTGCCGGTCAGCTTCTGCCTCCAGCAGCTCCAGCAGCTGCTGTTCTCGATGGCCGCCCTCGTCGTCATCCTGCTCGCCTTCGGCGTGCCGCCCGCCCCGTCCTGGGTGCTGGCGGTGCCGGCGCTGGTGCTGCAGTTCCTGTTCAACGCGGGCGTGTCGCTGTTCATGGCCCGGGTGGGCTCCAAGATCCCCGACGCGGCCCAGCTGATGCCGTTCCTGCTGCGCACCTGGATGTACGCCTCCGGCGTCATGTTCAGCATCGACCACATGACCGGCCCGGACAGCGGCCTGCCCTCCTGGGTCGGCACCGTGCTCCAGCTCAACCCCGCCGTCGTCTACATCGACCTGATGCGCTTCGCCCTGATCGACACCTTCGACGCGAGCCACCTGCCGCCCCACGTGTGGGCGCTCGCGCTGGGCTGGGCACTGGTCGCCGGCATCGGCGGTTTCATCTACTTCTGGAAGGCCGAGGAGACGTACGGTCGTGGCTGACACCCCCGCTGACAACACCCCCGCCGGCACCCCCGCCGGCGCCCCCGCCGAGCGCGTCCCCACCGTGATCGCCGACGGCGTCGACATCGTCTACCGGGTCAACGGCACCGGCGCCGGCCGGGGCTCCGCGACCGCCGCCCTCAACCGCATCGTGCGCCGGAAGAAGGCCGAGAAGGCGGCGGGCGTACGCCGGGTGCACGCCGTGCGGAACGTGTCCTTCGTGGCGTACCGGGGCGAGGCCATCGGCCTGATCGGCACCAACGGCTCAGGCAAGTCGACGCTGCTCAAGGCCGTCGCCGGCCTGCTCCCCGTCGAGAGCGGCCACATCTACACCGACGGCCAGCCCTCCCTCCTCGGCGTCAACGCGGCCCTGATGAACGACCTCACCGGCGAGCGCAACGTGCACCTCGGCGGCCTGGCGATGGGCATGTCCCGGGCGCAGATCAAGGAGCGGTACCAGGAGATCGTCGACTTCTCCGGGATCAACGACAAGGGCGACTTCATCACCCTGCCGATGCGCACGTACTCCTCCGGCATGGCGGCCCGGCTGCGCTTCTCCATCGCCGCTGCCAAGGACCACGACGTCCTCCTCGTCGACGAGGCCCTGGCCACCGGCGACCGCTCCTTCCAGAAGCGGTCCGAGGAACGCATCCGGGAGCTGCGCAAGCACGCCGGCACGGTGTTCCTGGTCAGCCACAGCAACAAGTCGATCCGCGACACCTGCGACCGGGTGCTGTGGCTGGAGCGCGGCGAGCTGCGCATGGACGGACCGACGGACGCGGTCCTGAAGGAGTACGAGAAGTTCACCGGCGGCCCGGACCGGGCGGCCAAGCCCGCCCCGAAGGCGAAGACGGCCGCCTGACCACCTGCGGGGCGCCGCGTCCTTCCCCCGGGAGGCGCACCTGCGGTTAACCCTTTTGCCCGATTAGTGCCACTATGGCCGAACGACCGAACAGGAGTGTGCCGGGAGCGACGACGGCGAAGGAGTCCCCGCGATGTCCGAGACCCCCGACCTCAGCGTCATCGTCCACGGTGCCAACGTCCAGGACCACCTGCCCGCCCTCCTCGACACCCTCGACGCCCACCCCCTCACCGGCGTCGAGGTGATCGTCGCCGCCGTCGGGGACTGGGCGCGGGAGGCCGCCGAGCGGCACACCCCCGCGTTCACCGTGCTCCCCCTCCCGGACGGGGCGGGCGACGCCGCGGCCCGCGCGGCGGGGGCGGCACGCGCGGCGGGCCGGTGGCTGCACTTCGTCCACGCCAAGGACCACGTGCCCGCCGGCGCCCCGCGCATGATCGCCGAGCACACCGCGGACCTCCCCGACACGGTGGACGTCCTGCTCTTCGACCACGTCCGCAGCACCTGGCGGACCTCCGGCCTGCCCTCTCCCGACGGCCCCCGCCTCGCCCGCGCGGGCCGGGACGCCCTCGCCCTCGACGACCACGCGGCGCTGCTCTCGGTGACCGGGCTGCTCGGCAACCGCGCCGTGCGCGCCGGATTCTGGCGGGCGAACGAACGGCTCCTCACCACCGACGACGAGCCGTTCGCCGCGCACACCGCCCTGCTGCTCGCCGACCGCGTCGCCTGCCTGCCCCACCCCGCGTACGAGGACCGGCGACTGCGTGCCGAGAGCCTGCCACCGGTCACGCCCGACCGGCACTACGCCCTGATCGAGCGCTACGAGCGGCTCCTCGACGTCGCCGCCGGCCGGCCCGCCGTCCACGCCGTCCTGTACGACCTGATGGTCCGCGACTGTCTGCGCGCCCACGCCCGTGCCGGGATGCCGGACGACGTCGCACGGGAGTTCTTCCACCGGGCGTCCCTGGCCGCCCGGCACCACCGCCCCGAGGGCCACCGGCGCCGCACCGGCCTGGAAGGCGTACGCCGGTCGCTGCTGGAGGAGGACGCCCGCACCCGGTACCGGGCGCTCCAGGTCGCCAACCGCACGCGCCGCCGGGCGCGGTCGGCGGCGCGCACCGCCCGGCACCGGGCCGGGACACGGCTGCGCGCCCTCCAGTACCGCCGGGCGCTCGCCGAGCCGGTCGACCAGCACCTCGCCGTCTTCTCGGCGTACTGGGCGCGCGGGGTGGCCTGCAGCCCGGCCGCGATAGCCGCCAAGCTCGCCGAACTCGCCCCGAGCGTGCACCCGGTGTGGGTGGTCACGGCGGCGAACGCGGCCCTGCTGCCGCCCGGCACCGACCACGTCGTCCCCGGCACCCGCCGCTACTGGGAGGTGCTGGCCCGCGCCAAGTACCTCGTCAACAACGTCAACTTCCCGGACGCGGTGGTCAAACGCCCCGGCACCGTCCACCTCCAGACCCACCACGGCACCCCGCTCAAGCGCATGGGCCTGGATCAGATGCCGTACCCCGCCGCCGCCCGGGGCCTCGACTTCCAGGCGCTGCTGGAGCGGGTGGACCGGTGGGACTTCAGCGTCAGCGCCAACAGCCACTCCACACGCATGTGGCAGCGGGCGTACCCGTCCCGGCACGTCTCCCTCGACCACGGCTATCCGCGCAACGACGTCTTCTACACGGCCGGCGCCCCCGAGGTCCGCGCGGTCCGCGAACGCCTCGGCATCGCGCCCGGCCGGCGGGCGGTCCTGTACGCGCCCACCCACCGCGACTACGAGGCCGGCTGGACGCCCCGCCTGGACCTGGCCGCGCTCGCCGACCGGCTCGGGCAGGACACGGTCCTGCTGGTACGCGCCCACTACTTCTACGAGAACGCCACCTCGCCCCTGACGGGCCTGCGCCGCACCGGCCGGATCATCGACGTCTCCTCCTACGACCCCGTCGAGGACCTGTGCCTGGCCGCCGACGCGCTGGTCACCGACTACTCGTCGATCATGTTCGACTACGCCAACCTGGACCGCCCGATCGTCATCCACGCCGACGACTGGGAGACCTACCGCACCACCCGCGGCGTCTACTTCGACCTGATGGCCGAGGCCCCGGGCCCGGTCGCCCGCGACCAGGCCGAACTGACGGAGATCCTCACAACCGACGCCTGGCGCGACGCCCGCGCGGCGAAGGCGCGGGCCGCCTTCCGCCGCCGGTTCTGCGAGTACGACGACGGCCGCGCCGCCGAACGCGTCGTGCGCCGGGTCTTCCTCGGCGAGGACGAGCGGACGCTGCCTCCCGTCCTGCCGATCGAGGAGCGCACCCCGGCCCCGAGCCCCGAGGAGGCGACGGCGTCATGAGCACCACTCAGCCGACGGACACCCCCGACGTCACCGTCACGGTCATCGTCTACAACGACGCCGAACGCCTCCCCCGCGCGGTGGCGTCCGTGCTGCGCCAGACCCACGCGGACATCGAGGTCGTCATCAGCGACGACCACTCGACGGACGCCACCGAGGAGGTGGCCCGCGAGCTGGCGGCCCGCGATCCCCGCGTCGTGTACCTGCGGCTGCCCGAGAACAGCGGCGGGTGCAGCGCCCCGCGCAACCGTGCCCTGGAGATCGCCCGTGCCCCGTACCTGATGTTCCTGGACAGCGACGACGAACTGCCCGAGCGCGCCGTCGAGGTGCTGCTCGCCGCCCACCGCGAGCGCGACCTGGACTTCGCCATGGGCGCGGTGCACCGGATACGCGTGGACGGCGGACGCCGTACGACCTGGATGCCGCACCTGGTCGCCGAACGCCGCACGCTCGACGGGATCGAGGCCGACCCGCGCCTGTTCTTCGAGCACCTGTCGACCAGCAAGATGTACGCCCGCGCCTTCCTCGACCGCCACGACCTGCGCTTCCCCGAGGGCATCCACTACGAGGACCAGCTCTTCTCGGCGCAGGCGTACTGCCTGGCCAAGACGTTCACCGTCGTCCCCGAGCCGGTCTACCGCTGGTACGTCGCCCCGTACGCCGCCTCCGAGACGGCCTCCATCTCCAACCAGCGGCACAAGCTGACCAACGTCCGCGACCGCGTCCACGTGCAGCGCCTCATCGACGCGTTCCTGGCCGAGAGCGGGCACGAGTCGCTGCGGGAGGACAAGGACTTCAAGTTCCTCAAGCACGACTTCCGGATGTACGCCGGTGACCTCCCGTACCGGGACGAGACGTGGCTCGCGTCCTTCGCGGACATCATGGTCCCGTACCTCGACACGCTCGCCCCGGGCGCCTACGCGCGCCTGCCCCGCGCCGAGCGGGTGGTGCTCCAGCTGGTCCGCGACGGCCGCCTGTCCGACGTACGGATCGCGGCCCGGGGCCTCGGCCACGACGTGGCCCCGCGCCGGATCACGCCGGACGCGACCGACGGCCGCACCTACTGGGGCGAGGAGGTCCCGCGCTCGGAACAGGCCCGCCGCGAACTGGACCTGACGGAGCTGGACCTGGACACCCGCCCGTTCTTCGGCGCCCAGCTGCGCCACGAGATCACGGAGATCACACGCGGTCCCGGCGCCTCGGTCGACCTGGCCGTCCGCACCTACGACCCGGCCCTCCGCCTCCCGGTCGGCCACCGACGCGCCGTGCTCCACCTCTCCCCGGGCCGTCGACGCCTCACGGTCCCGTTCCGCCTCTCGCCCGTCCGCCCCGGCGTCTTCGAGGGACGCGTCCGCCTGGACCTGGCATCGGCCCGCCTCCCCCTCCAGGGCTTCGAGGGCGTCCGCCACCCCGTGCTCCGGCTCCGCCACCAGGGCCAGACCCACACGGGTCTCCTCCTGGCCCCGCTCGCCTTCACGCCTCTCACCGCCCGGATCCCTTACCGCTCGGGCGCCCTGCCCCACCGGGTCACGGTGGAACCGGAGGGCCACAACCCGGGCCGGCTGAAGATCCGCTGGCAGCCGGTGGACCACACGGCGTCCGTCATCCGCCCTGCCCTCCGCCGCCTGGCCACACCCCGCGTGAAGCGCGCGGCCCGCCTCGCGGCAAGCGTCCTGCGCTGACGCCGGGCCCAACCCGCCACAGGTGCCACAGCCACCCCAGCACGCCGCAGCCACCCGCAACTGCCACAGCCACCACAGACCACCGCAGCCACCGCAGCCACCGCAGCTGCGGGCAGTCGTGCCGCTGGGGCGGCACGGGTGGGCGCAGCGGCACCCCGCAACGCCGGGCTGCGACACCCCTCGGCCCACCCCCACGCCGCTCACCCCACCACCGCGTACAGCACCTCCCCACCGGGCCCCCGCGCCACCACCGCCAACCCCTCGACCCCCCGAAGCCCGTCCCCCCGGTCCACCACCCACCGCACCCCGTACTCCCGCACGATCCCCCGCCGCACACTCCCCACCACCCCCTCCGAGAAGTACTCCCGCACCGCACCCACCCGCTCCCCCTCGTCCCGCAGGAAGAAGTCGGGATACCCGGGAGCCACGGTGTACGCCCCGTACGCCGGAATCTGCCGCGAGGGCAGCTCCCTCGCCATGACCACGTCCCCGTACCCCACCCACGGCGTGATCCAGTGGTACCCCGTCCAAGGCTCCCGGTACTTCGCCTCGACCACCCCCGGCAGCAGCCCCCGGTCCACCACGTACCCGAGCGCCCCCGCCTGCCCCCACGCCCCCACCACCAGCGCCGCGCCCAGCACGCACGCCCACACCGTCCGCACCGCCTGCCGCCCGGCCCCCACCACCTCCAGCGCCACCGCGAGCTGCGCCGGGATCAGCGCGGCGGGCAGCGCCCTCCCCCACGACCAGTGCCCGCTCACGCCACCCGCCACGAACACCACCGCGCCCAGCGCGAAGAACAGCACCAGTACGTCCCGCCGGTCACGCCACCAGCGCACCCCCAGCGCCGCCACGCCCACCAGCACCAGCCAGTACCGCCCGGCCAGGTCCCGGTACAGCGACCGGTGCACCGCGTTCATCCCGTCCCCCGCGCCGAGCAGCGCGAAGAAGTCGTAGTAGGGCCAGGCCCACAGCACCGCCACTCCCAGCACCAGGCCCGCGCCCAGCCACCGCCACGCCACCCGCTCCGCCCGGGAGCCGAACACGACGGCCAGCGCGCCCAGCGAGGCGACCACCCCGGAGAACTGGTGGACGAGCAGGATCACCGCCCACAGCGCCCCGCACCCGAGCCAGACCCACCGGCCGGCCGACCGGGCCGGCCACGCCCACAGGTGGAAGGCGAGACCGAGCGCGAGCACGCTCGGATAGGCCACCGTCAGCGCGAGGGAGTGGAAACCGAGGAAGCCGCTCCAGCTGAACTCGTCCGTGCCCCACAACAGCACCAGGCACAGCAGCGCCAGCGGCGGCGCCGCCCGGTGCCCGCTCAGTGTGCGGACGTACCGCCACACCCCCGTCACCAGCACCCCGACGGCCACCAGCGCCCCGATCCGCAGCACGACGAAGACGGACCACCCCGTCGCCGCGGCCACGCAGCCGAGCAGCACCGTCCACGGCGAGTAGTACGGACTCGGCGTGTCCGCGTCGACCAGCGGGTTGCCGGGGTCGGTCAGGCTGTGCCGCAGCCGTTCGACGGTGGCGGCGTGGATGCCGAGGTCACCGGCCCAGGGCAGCCGGACGACGGCCAGGAGCAGCAGCAGGAGGAGGACGAGCGCGGCGACGCGTGTCGTCCAGAGACGCCCAGTCACGCGGTCACCCTATACGGGGCATTCCGCCTAGATCGGGCATAAAGGCGCCCCGGGTCGCAGGACCCGGGGCGCCTCGCACAACCGTGCGACTACGGCGTCACGCCGTCACTCCGTCACGAATGCGTACGCAGCAGCGTCCGCATCGTCCGCATGGCCACCGACAGGTTGGAGAGGTCGAACGTCTCCGAGTTGTGAATCTCCTCCAGCGTGGTGCGGGCCCGGCCGAGGATCGCCGCGTTCTTCTGCTCCCACGCCTTGAACCGCTGCTCCGGCGTCGACGTGCCGTTGCCGGCCGCCAGCACGTCGGCGGTGAGCGCCGCGTGCGCCGCGTACAGGTCCTCGCGGATCGCCGCGCGGGCCATGGACTGCCAGCGGTCGGTGCGCGGCAGGGCGCTGATGCGGTCCATCAGCTGGGTGACGCCGAGCCGGTCGGCGAGGTCGTAGTACACCTCGGCGACGTCCAGCGGCTCCTTGCCCGTGCGGTCGGCCACCGACACGATGTCCAGCGTCGGGAAGGCCGAGGAGAACCCGGCCACCCGCGTGGCCGGCTCGTCGGGGACACCGGCCGCGGTCAGCTCGTCGTAGATGTGCTGGTACCACTCCGCGTCCGCGCCGCGCAGCAGCTTGGGCAGCTGCGACCAGACCTGCTCGACGCGCTCGGCGAAGAAGTCCACCGTCTCGGCGAGCTCCAGCGGCTGCGGCCGGTTGTTGAGCAGCCAGCGCGTGCCGCGCTCGACCAGGCGCCGCGAGTGCAGGCGGATACGGGTCTGCACGGCGGCCTCGACCTTGGTGTCCAGGGCCTCCACCGCGTCCCACACCGGGGAGGAGCGGAAGATCGCCCGGGCCGCGGTCTGCGCCCGCACGATCTCCTCCAGCGACGCGCCGGTCTCCTCGCGCATCCGGTGCAGGTACGTCGTACCGCCGGTGTTGACCGTGTCGTTGACCAGGACGGTCGTCGTGATCTCGCGGCGCAGCGGGTGGCCGTCGATCCGGTCGAGGAACTGCTCGCGCAGCGCCGTCGGGAAGTAGGCGTGCAGCAGGCCCTTGAGGTACGGGTCGTCGGGCAGCGAGGTGTGCAGCAGCTCCTCGGCGACCGTGATCTTCGTGTACGCCAGCAGCACGGCCGTCTCCGGGCCGGTCAGGCCCTGGCCCGCGCCGAGGCGTTCACGGATCTGGCGGTCGGTGGGCAGGAACTCCAGGGCCCGGTCGAGGCTGCCCTCCCGCACCAGGTGGCGCATGAAGCGCTGCTGGGCGTGGAGCATGTCGTTGGACTGGGCGAGCGCGTTGGCGATCGCCGTGTTCTGCGCGTAGTTGTTGCGCAGGACCAGGGCGCCGACCTCGTCGGTCATCTGGGCCAGCAGCTTGTTGCGCTGCTTGACGGTCATGTCGCCGTCCTTGACCAGACCGTTGAGCAGGATCTTGATGTTCACCTCGTGGTCGGAGGTGTCCACGCCCGCGCTGTTGTCGATGGCGTCCGTGTTGATCTTGCCGCCGGTGCGGGCGAACTCGATGCGGCCCAGCTGGGTCAGGCCCAGGTTGCCGCCCTCGCCCACGACCTGGACGCGCAGGTCCTTGCCGTCGACGCGGATGGCGTCGTTGGCCTTGTCGCCGACGTCGCCGTTGGACTCGGTGGACGCCTTGACGTACGTACCGATGCCGCCGTTCCACAGCAGGTCCACCGGGGAGGTGAGGATCGCCTTCATCAGCTCGGCCGGGGTCATCTTGGTGATGCCGGGCTCGATGCCGAGGGCCTCGCGCATGTGGGCGTTGACCGGGATCGACTTGGCCGTGCGCGGGAAGACGCCGCCGCCCGCTGAGATCAGGCCCGCGTCGTAGTCCTCCCACGAGGAGCGCGGCAGCTCGAACAGGCGGCGCCGCTCGGCGTACGAGGTGGCCGAGTCGGGGTTCGGGTCGACGAAGATGTGCCGGTGGTCGAAGGCGGCGACCAGGCGGATGTGCTCGGACAGCAGCATGCCGTTGCCGAACACGTCGCCGGACATGTCGCCGATGCCGACGACGGTGAAGTCCTGGGTCTGGGTGTCCACGCCCAGCTCCCGGAAGTGCCGCTTGACGGACTCCCAGGCACCGCGGGCGGTGATGCCCATGCCCTTGTGGTCGTAACCCGCCGAGCCGCCGGAGGCGAAGGCGTCGCCGAGCCAGAAGTTGTAGGACTCGGCGACCTCGTTGGCGATGTCCGAGAACTTCGCCGTGCCCTTGTCGGCGGCGACGACGAGGTACGTGTCGTCCTCGTCGTGCCGGACGACGTCGGCCGGGGGCACGACCTCGCCGGCCACCATGTTGTCGGTGATGTCGAGCAGCGCCGAGATGAAGGTCCGGTAGCTGGCGATGCCCTCGGCCATCCAGGCGTCGCGGTCCACGCTCGGGTCGGGCAGCTGCTTGGCGACGAAGCCGCCCTTGGCGCCGACCGGCACGATGACGGTGTTCTTCACCATCTGTGCCTTGACCAGGCCGAGGATCTCGGTGCGGAAGTCCTCCCGGCGGTCCGACCAGCGCAGACCACCGCGTGCGACCTTGCCGAAGCGCAGGTGGACGCCCTCGACGCGCGGCGAGTACACCCAGATCTCGAACGCCGGACGCGGCGCGGGCAGGTCGGGGATGGCCTGCGGGTCGAACTTCATGGAGACGTAGTCGTGCGGCTTGCCGCCCGCCGCCTTCTGGAAGAAGTTCGTCCGCAGCGTCGCCTTGATGACGGTGAGGAAGGAACGCAGGATGCGGTCCTCGTCGAGACTGGCGACCTGGTCGAGGGCCGCGTCGACCTCTTCGAGCAGGGCGTCGACGATCTCGCGTCCGGCGCGCTGGCGCTCCGGGGCCATCCGCGCCTCGAACAGGGAGACCAGCAGGCGCGTGGTGTGGACGTTGTTGCGGAGGGTGTCCTCCATGTAGTCCTGGCTGAACGTCGAGCCGGCCTGCCGCAGGTACTTGGCGTACGCGCGCAGCACCATGGCCTGCCGCCAGGTCAGCCCGGCGCTGAGGACCAGGGCGTTGAAGCCGTCGTTCTCCGCCTGCCCGTTCCAGGTGGCGGCGAAGGCCTCCTGGAAGCGCTCGCGGGCGTCGTCACCGAGGTAGTCGGCGCCGCCGGCCACCGACTTCGGCATGCGCAGGCCGAAGTCGTAGATCCAGGCCGTGGTGCGGTCCGCGCAGCGCAGGTCGTACGGCCGCTCGTCGGTGACCTCGACGCCGAGCCGGCTGAGCACCGGCAGCACGGCGGACAGGGAGACGGTGCCGCCCTTCTGGTAGATCTTGAACCGGCGCTCCTCGGGCGCGGCGCCGACCGGCTCGTACAGGCTCAGCGCGAACGTGCGCTCCTCGTCGAGCCGCTCCAGGTGACCGAGGTCGGCGACCGCGGAGCGCGGGCCGTGGTCGGCCTTGTAGCCCTCCGGGAAGGCGCTGCCGTAGCGGCGCAGCAGCTCCGCCGCGTGCTCCTCGCCGAACTCGGCGGTCAGCGCCTCGGCGAACCCGTCGGCCCAGGAGCGGGCGGCCTCGACCAGGCGGGCCTCGACGCGCTCCTTGTCGGCGTCGGACAGGTGCGGCAGCTCGGTGCCCTGCGGGACGCGGACAACGAAGTGCAGCCGGGACAGGATCGACTCGGTGTTCCAGGCCGTGAAGTCGACGCTGGTGCCGCCGAGCTCCTCCTTGAGGATGTCGATGATCCGCAGCCGGACACCGGTGGTGTAGCGGTCGCGGGGGAGGTAGACGAGGGCCGAGTAGTAGCGCCCGTACTCGTCCTGGCGCAGGTAGAGGCGCAGGCGGCGCCGCTCCTGGAGGTAGAGCACGGAGGTGACGATGGACTGCAGCTCGTCGGGTGGCGTCTGGAACAGCTCGTCGCGCGGGTAGGTCTCCAGGATCTGGAGCAGGTCCCGGCCGTCGTGGCTGTGGGGCGAGAACCCGGCCCGCTCCAGCACCTCCTCCACCTTGCGCCGGATCACCGGCACGCGGCGGACGGACTCGGTGTACGCGGCGGAGGAGAAGAGCCCGAGGAAGCGGCGCTCGCCGACGACGTTGCCGTCCGCGTCGAACTTCTTGACGCCGATGTAGTCCAGGTACGACGGCCGGTGCACGGTCGCCCGGCTGTTGGCCTTGGTCAGCACCAGCAGCCGGTGCTCGCGGGCCTTGGCCCGGGCGTCGGCCGGCAGGCGCTCGAAGGAGGGGCTGACCGGGTGGCTCTCGTCGCTCGCGTGGTGCGGGTCGGAGCGCAGGATGCCGAGGCCGGTGCCGGCCACCGCGGCCAGGGAGTCGTCGCCGCGCAGCTCGTACTCGCGGTAGCCGAGGAAGGTGAAGTGGTCGTCGGCCAGCCAGCGCAGCAGCTCGCGGGCCTCCTCCAGCTCCCGCGGGGGCAGGTCGCCGGGAGTCGGCTCGTCCGGCAGCCCCTCGGCGATGCGGACGGCCGCGTCGCGCATCTTGCCCCAGTCCTCGACGGTCTCGCGGACGTCGTTGAGGACGCGCAGCAGGTCGGCGGTGATCTGCTTCAGGTCGCCGCGGTCGGTCTCGCGGTCGATCTCGACGTGGATCCAGGACTCGACGTGCGCGTCGTGCGGCAGGTCGGCGGAGGGGCCGCCGGTGAGCACCTCGACGAGCTTGCCGGTGACGTCGCGGCGCACCACGATCTGCGGGTGGACCACGACGTGGATGCCGCGGCCCTGCCGGGTCAGCTCGTTGGTCACGGAGTCGACGAGGAAGGGCATGTCGTCGGTGACCACCTCGACCACGGAGTGGCTGCACGTCCAGCCGTTCTCCTCGACGGTCGGGGTGTGCACCCGCACGTTCGCCGTGCCCTGCGGGCGGTTCTCGGCCAGCCGGTAGTGCGAGACGGCGGCTCCGAAGACGTCGACCGGGTCGCGGTCGGTCAGGTCCTCCGGGGCGGTGTGCCGGTAGTAGCGCCCAAGGAACGCGAACACGGATGCCTGGTCCGGGGTGCCCGGCGTGCCCTCGTCCGTCGTCCCAGTCGGTAGGTGCCCCCCGACCGGGCTGTTCTCAGCTACCCGCGCAGCCCTTTCGAGCAGCTCGGCCTTGGCTTCGTCCAGCTTGGTCTGCATTGTCCTCTGGCTCCTGTCGCGCGCCGTTGCGTGACGTAGAAGGAAGTACGGTCTCCTGCCTTCCGGCACGTCCTCGGGACACGGGGTGTCCGGTCCGTTCAGACGCTATGCCGCAAGGTGAGAGGAGCGGGGGCATATCAGCCAATGTCGCCACGTTCACCAGGTGTGACGTCGCTCTCGTCGTCACCGTCCGGGGAGTGCGCGGCGTCGTACCGGGGGCTGTGCGTGCCCCGTCCCGCCCGCGAGGATCAGCGACCGCCGCCCGGACACGGATGTCGTCCGTGCGTACCGGGCGCAGGGCGGAGGCACCGGTGCCCCCGCGAGCTATCGCGCTGATCACGCCACAAGGCTATCGCTCCCCGCGGGGCTCTCGTCACGACCCGTATGTGTACAAAACCGGGACCGAAACTTTGACGTTCTGCACAGAGACACCGCACCCGTGCCACACCCGCCCAGCTGTGGGCCCCACACCCACGCCGGTCAGCGCACGACCGACGGCGTCCCCGGCCCCGATGAGCCGGCGGCAGCCTCACGCCGCCAACCGCTCCGCCTCAGCCACGGCCTCCCCCAACGTGTCCACCACCGGCACCCCGACCCCCTCCAGACTCGCCCGACTGTGCGACCCCCCGGTGTAGAGCACCGCCCGCGCCCCCACGTGCCCCGCGGCCACCGCGTCGTCCGCGGCGTCCCCGATCACCACCGTGCGCGCCGGATCGATCCCGGCCGACCCGGCCAGCGCCGCGATGTGCCGCACCATGTGCTCGGCCTTGCTGCCCCCGGAGGGCCCGGTCCGCCCGTCGACGCGTATGAAGTGGGACTCGATCCCGAAGCCCTTGACCAGCGGCACCAGCTCGTCATGCCCGTACATGCTCAGGATCGACTGGCTGCGCCCCGCCGACCGCCAGCCCGCGAGCAGCTCCGCCGCGCCCTCGGCGAGCCCGCACCGCACCCGGTGCTCGACGTAGTGGCGATGGAAGGTCGCGTCCATGACCTCCCACTCGGCGTCGCTGGGCAGCCGCCCCATCAGCCGCTCGTAGAACTTCGGCACCGGCACGCAGTACAGCGCCCGGTACTGCTCCAGCGTGATCGGCGCCAGCCCCAGCTCGGCGAACGCCGCGTTCGTCGCCCCGATGATCGCGTCGTTGTCGTGGAAAAGCGTCCCGTTCCAGTCCCAGACGATGTGCGCCCCTGTCTGCATCCCCATGCTCGAAAACGTACCCGCCGCCACTGACAATCAAGGCGGGGCCGCTCGCCGAGGGCGACGCCACCCGGTGCTCGGCCTGCGGGAGGGGTGTGGGGCTGCCGGGTGTCGGCAGCCCAGTGCCGGCCGCCGGAGTGCCGGCCGCCCGGGTGCCCGCCGCCGCAGTATCAGTCGCCGCAGTGTCAGTCGCCGGCCTCGACCAGGCTCGCGATCTCCTGCGTCGCGTACCACAGCAGCTCGTGGTCCTCCGCCCCGTCCACGACGAACTGGGCGTCGTCGTCCCCGCCGTCCGCCGCCGCGAGGGCCCCCGCCGCCGCGGCCACGTCCGCCTCGGCGTCGGCGGAGTCGACGTGCACCGAGGCCGCCTTGGCCAGCGGCAGGGGCCCCGCCAACCGCACCTCGCCCAGCGCGGACGGATCGAGCCCGCGGTCCGGGTCGACGGTGGCCGCCCCGTCGGGCACGTCGGCAGCGACCACGACCCGGCGCCGGGGCGCCCCGGAGTCCGCCGCCACCAGCCGCAGCGAGGCGAGCGCGGCCCGGTTCAGAGCCGCGTACTCCAGCTCCTCGATGTCGTCCGAGAGGTACCACTCGCGCAGCGCCGGAGTGACGGCGTGGGCGACGAGCGGCCCGGTCCCCAGCTGTCCCGTCCTGCGGGCCTCGGCGAGACCGGAGAGGGTCAGGGGAACGTAGACGCGCATGGGGCTGCCGCTTTCGTGGTCGGGGGAACTCCGCCGGGTGCCCGGGAGAGCCCAGGAGAGCCTTCAGGATACGTGCGGGTGTCCCCTTTCGAGTCCCCACCCATGACGCCGGAAGCGTCCACTCCCCGCCCGGAACTCACCCGGTGCGCCCGCGCCGCTCCGGGCTTCCCGGGGCCCCGATCACCCGGATAGGTGAACCTGCCCGGCCCCTCGCCCCGGCCGCGTTCCTCCTTGCCGCGCCACCCCGCCAACCCGTACAAGATCCTCAACCGCAAGTTACTGCCCGGTATCCACCCCGGGCCGTCGAAACGGGGAGCCCCCATGCGCAAGGTCATGACCAGGACCCAGTCCCGCCCGCCCCGCCTCACGCCGGCGACCGCCGTCGCGCCGACTCCGACGACACCCGCCTCCACGGACTCCGCGTCGCGGGTCCCCGGCGCCGCACCGCCCCGCAGGCCCGGCGGCGGCACCGTACGGTCCACCGCACCCGGCGGGCGGCCGCCGGGCTCCCCGGGCCGGTCCCCGCGGGCCCGCACGAGGCCGGCGGACAACCGCCCGCCCGCGACCGGGCCGGGCCGCACCCCCAGGACGGGACCGCGCACGACCGCCGGCGCCGCCGTACCGGGCCCCGCCGCCCCTCCCGTACGACGGGTAGCCGCGACCGCGCCGGGGCCCCTCGTGCCCGCTCAGACTCCGCGCCGACCCGTACCGCAGCTCCGCCCCACCGACTGCTTCGCCGAGCTCCTCCTCAACGTGCTCAGCGGCCGCCGCCCCGTCCACTCGATGCTCCGCCACACCGCCGGGCGCGCCTACGACGAGCTGGCCCACCTCGCCGAACGCGGGCCCCTGCGCACGCGCGGCACCCTCCCCGTCGTCCGTGACATCGGCTACTTCGAGCCCCGGCCGGGTGCTCTGGAGGTCTTCGCCCGCATCGGCGCCGGAGACCAGCTGCGCGCGATGGCCTTCCGCCTGGAACAGGGCCGGGACCTGCGCTGGCGCTGCACCGCGGTGGAACTGGGCGGTCCCCGCAGGCCGCACACGGACGACTGAGACCAGCCACCGGAAGCCCGGAGCCAGGGTCCCGGACAAGGTGCCCGGATAGAGCCCCTTCCCGGCCGAAACAGGCCCGGTACGGCCTCTCCAGGCCCGAAACAGACCCGTGACGGCCCCGTCCAGGCCGAAGGGCCGGACACCACCCGGTGGTATCCGGCCCGTCCCACCGCCACGGCGCCCGCGGGCGCCGCACGGTCACTTCTTGCGGCGGCGTCCGCCCTTGGCCTGCTTGCGGCGCTCCGCGCGCGTGAGGCCGTCGGACGAGGTCCGCGCGGGCTCCTCGTCGGTGGTGAAGTCGCCCTCGACGACCCCGCCCTCACCGTCCACGGTCGGCGCGGAGAAGTGCATGTTCCGGCGCTGTGGGGCGTCGAGGCCCTTGGCGCGGATCTCCGGGCGGGCGCCCGCCTGGGCCGGGACGGTGTCCTGCGCGCCCTTCTCCAGCGACGGCGCCGCGTCCTCGACCGGGACCTCCTCGACCTGCTGCTCGACCTGGACCTCCAGGTTGAACAGGTAGCCGACGGACTCCTCCTTGATGCCGTCCATCATGGCCTGGAACATGTCGAAGCCCTCGCGCTGGTACTCGACCAGCGGGTCCTTCTGCGCCATCGCCCGCAGGCCGATGCCCTCCTGGAGGTAGTCCATCTCGTAGAGGTGCTCGCGCCACTTGCGGTCCAGGACGGAGAGCACGACCCGGCGCTCCAGCTCACGCATGATCTCGGAGCCGAGCTGCTTCTCGCGCGCCTCGTACTGCTCGAGGATGTCGTCCTTGATGGACTCCTCGATGTAGTCGGCGGTCAGTCCGGCCCGGTCGCCGGCGGCCTCCTCCAGCTCCTCGACGGTGATCTTCACCGGGTAGAGCTGCTTGAAGGCGCCCCACAGGCGGTCGAGGTCCCAGTCCTCGGGGAAGCCCTCGGCGGTCTCGGCGCGGACGTACGCCTCGATCGTGTCGTTCATGAAGTGCTGGATCTGCTCCTGCAGGTCCTCGCCCTCCAGGACGCGGCGCCGCTCGCCGTAGATGACCTCGCGCTGCCGGTTGAGGACCTCGTCGTACTTCAGGACGTTCTTGCGGGTCTCGAAGTTCTGCGTCTCGACCTGGGACTGGGCCGACGCGATCGCGCGCGTGACCATCTTGTTCTCGATCGGCACGTCGTCCGGGACGTTGGCCATCGACATCACGCGCTCGACCATCTGGGCCTTGAACAGCCGCATCAGGTCGTCGCCGAGGGAGAGGTAGAAGCGGGACTCGCCGGGGTCGCCCTGACGGCCGGAGCGGCCGCGCAGCTGGTTGTCGATGCGGCGCGACTCGTGCCGCTCGGTGCCCAGGACGTAGAGGCCGCCGAGCTTCTCGACCTCCTCCTTCTCGGCCTTGACCGCCTGCTCGGCCCGCTCCAGGGCGGCGGGCAGGGCCGCGGCCCACTCCTCGATGTGCTCCTCGGGGTCGAGGCCGCGCTGGCGCAGCTCCGCCTCGGCGAGGTCCTCGGGGTTGCCGCCGAGCTTGATGTCCGTACCGCGGCCGGCCATGTTGGTGGCCACCGTGACCGAGCCCTTGCGGCCGGCCTGGGCGACGATCGTCGCCTCCCGGTCGTGCTGCTTCGCGTTGAGCACCTCGTGCTGGACGCCGCGCTTGCTGAGCTGCTGCGAGAGGTACTCGGACTTCTCGACCGAGGTGGTGCCGACGAGGATCGGCTGGCCCTTGCGGTGCTTCTCCTCGATGTCGTCGACGACCGCCTCGAACTTCGCGACCTCGGTGCGGTAGATCAGGTCCGACTGGTCCTTGCGGATCATCGGCCGGTTGGTCGGGATGGGCACCACGCCGAGCTTGTAGATCTGGTGGAACTCGGCGGCCTCGGTCATCGCCGTACCGGTCATGCCGGACAGGCCGGGCAGTTCCTTGCCGTTGTGGTCGTGGCGCTTGTAGAGGCGGAAGAAGTTCTGGAGGGTGATCGTGGCGAGCGTCTGGTTCTCGTCCTTGATGTCCACCCCTTCCTTCGCCTCGATCGCCTGGTGCATGCCCTCGTTGTAGCGGCGGCCGGCGAGGATACGGCCGGTGTGCTCGTCGACGATCATGACCTCGCCGTCGATGACGACGTAGTCCTTGTCCTTCTTGAACAGTTCCTTGGCCTTGATGGCGTTGTTCAGGTAGCCGACCAGCGGGGTGTTCACCGACTCGTAGAGGTTGTCGATGCCCAGCCAGTCCTCGACCTTGGCGACCCCGGACTCGTGGATGGCGACGGTGCGCTTCTTCTCGTCGACCTCGTAGTCGCCGGTCTCCTCGATGCCCTTGAGGGTGTTGCCGGCCTCGCCCTTCTTCAGCCGCGTGACCAGCTTGGCGAAGTCGCCGTACCACTTGGTGGCCTGGTCGGCCGGGCCGGAGATGATCAGCGGCGTACGGGCCTCGTCGACCAGGATGGAGTCGACCTCGTCGACGATGGCGAAGTTGTGGCCGCGCTGGACGAGTTCGTCCTTGGACCAGGCCATGTTGTCGCGCAGGTAGTCGAAGCCGAACTCGTTGTTCGTGCCGTAGGTGATGTCACAGCCGTACATCTCGCGGCGCTGGGCCGGTGTCTGGTTGGCGAGGATGCAGCCGACGTTCAGCCCGAGGAACTTGTGGACACGGCCCATCATCTCGGAGTCGCGCTCGGCCAGGTAGTCGTTGACCGTGACGATGTGCACGCCCTCGCCGGACAGGGCGTTGAGGTAGGCGGGCAGCGTGCCGACGAGGGTCTTGCCCTCACCGGTCTTCATCTCGGCGACGTACCCCATGTGCAGGGCGGCGCCGCCCATGATCTGCACGTCGTAGTGGCGCTGGCCGAGGACGCGCTTGGCGGCCTCGCGTACGGTGGCGAAGGCTTCCGGCAGCAGGTCGTCCAGGCTCTCACCATCGGCGTAGCGCTGCTTGTACTCATCGGTGAGGGCCCGCAGCTCGGCGTCGGAGAGGTCGACGAAGTCCTCTTCGATGGAGTTGACCTGGTCCGCGATGCGGTGCAGCTTGCGCAGGATCTTGCCTTCGCCTGCACGCATGATCTTCGAGAGGACGGACACGGGGGTTGGTCTCCTTGCCGGTCGGGCCTGGGACGGTCGATTTCCTGTGACGTACTGAGCAACGGCCATCGTATGCGAGGACCCCGCCGCCCCGGGAGCCCGCTGTAACGGGGACCGTGTGCTCCTTCATCCAGCTTCCGGTCTGCCGTCATCGAGTTCAACGTCCGGGTACCGAGGATGGTGCCGCACCCGTCGACGAATCACGCGAAAAGTGACCGTCTGTTCACGCACGGCAAAATGATGGCGCCCGTCGCGGAGCGCCCCGCAGAATCGGCCGATGGAACCCGTCACGCTCACCACCGACCGCCTCGTCCTGCGCACGGTCGGCGTCCAGGACACCGCGGCCGTGCACGCTGCCTGTCAGGACCCCGACATCCAGCGCTGGACGACGATCCCCTCCCCCTACCTCCACGAGCACGCGCGGAGCTTCACCGAGCAAATGGTCCCCGACGGGTGGGCGAACGCCTCGATGTTCACCTTCGGCCTCTTCCTCCCCGCCGGGGAACTGGTGGGGATGCTCGGCATCACGATGATCTCCCTGGGTGTCGGGGAGATCGGGTTCTGGGGCTCCAAGGAGCACCGCGGCCGCGGCTACGTCACCGAGGCCGCCGTCGGCGCGTCCCGCTGGGCCTTCACCGAGCGGGCGGTCGACCGCCTGGAGTGGCGCGCCGAGGTCGGCAACACGGCCTCCCGCGCGGTGGCCCAGCGCGCGGGCTACACCATGGAGGGCACGTTGCGCTCCGCGATCAACAACAAGGGCACCCGCCGCGACGCCTGGATCGGCTCCCTCCTCCCCTCGGACCTCTTTCTCCCGTCGACGGCCCCGTACCTGCCGGCCCGAACGTGAGGCGGGCGGCGGGGGAACCTCCCGCTCACGGGGCTCCTCCCGCGCGAGCGAAGCCGAGAGTGGGGGAGAAGCCGAGCGGAGGCAGGCGACACCCCCTCCACGCCGGGCTGCGGCCCCCACCACCGCGTCCGCACCAGTGCCAGGCCCCTGTCAGGAAAACCCCACCCTCACTGTCAGACCCACCCCCTATCGTGCCGACGTATGACGACCCTCCCGCCCCCCGCCACGGAACTCTCCGCAGACGAGGCCCGCCGCATCGCCCTCCGCGCACAGGGCTTCATCGGCGCCCCCGACCGCCGTGCAGGCGTCCGCGGCGTCCTCCGGCACCTGGGCGCGGTGCAGCTCGACACCATCTCGGTCCTCGCCCGCTCCCACGAACTCATCCCGTACGCCCGCCTGGGCGCGGTCGGCCGCAAAACCGTCGAGGACGCCTACTGGAAGGACACCCACGCCTTCGAGTACTGGTCCCACGCCGCCTGCATCCTCCCCATCGAGGAGTGGCCGCACTTCGCCTTCCGCCGCCGCGCCTACCGCAACCGCCCGCACTGGAACCACCACCTTCCGGACGGCGTCTACGACCAGGTCGTCAAGCAGCTCCGCGCCGAGGGGCCGCTCACCGCGACGGACCTGGGCGGCGCGAAGAGGACCAGCGAGTGGTGGGACTGGTCGGGCACGAAGGTCGCCGTCGAGCGCGCGCTCATGTACGGCGAGGTGGTCTGCGTCGAGCGCCGCGGCTGGAAGCGGGTGTACGACCTGGCCGAGCGCGCCGTGCCGCCTTCCCTGCTGCACGACGAACTCGACGACGCCGAGTGCCTGCGCCGCCTGGTCCGCCTGGCCGGCCGCTCCCTGGGCGTCGGTACGCGCGCGGACATCGCCGACTACCACCGCCTCAAGGCCGAGCAGGTCGACGCCGTGATCGCCGACTCGGGCCTGGTCCCGGTCGCGGTGGAGGGCTGGGGCAGGCCGGCCTGGGCGGACCCGGAGGCCCTGGAGACGCCGCCGCGCGGCCGTCATCGCACGACACTGCTCTCGCCCTTCGACTCCCTGGTCTGGGAGCGTGCGCGCACGGAGCGGATCTTCGGCTTCACCCACCGCCTGGAGGCCTACGTGCCCAAGCAGAAGCGGGTGCACGGATACTTCGCGATGCCCGTCCTGGCCGGTGGCCGGCTCGTCGGCCGCGTGGACCCGGCGCGCGAGGGGCGCACCCTGGTCGCCAAGCAGGTCACGCTGGACAGCCCCAAGGCCGCCGTGCCGGTGGCCCAGGCCCTGGTCGAGGCGGCGGGCTGGGTGGACTGCACGGACGTACGGGTGGAACGGGTCGACTCACCGGAGCTGCGCGAGGCCCTCACGAGTGAGCTGGCCCGCATGCTCGCCTGAACCGGTGCCGGCGCGCGCGGCGACGGTCGTCAGCGAATCTCGAGGATCTTCTCCCGCATCGCGTAGACCACCGCCTCCATCCTGGAGTGCAGCTGCAGTTTCTCCAGGATGTTGCGCACGTGGTTCTTCACGGTGTTCTCGGAGATGAACAGTTCCTTGGCGATGTCCCGGTTGTTCATTCCCGTGGCGACGAGCTTGAGGACTTCGATCTCGCGGTCCGTGAGCCGCGGCGCGGGCACGAGCCGGCGTTCGTCGGTCCGCTGGATCATCGACTTGAACTCGGTGAGCAGTTTCGACGCCATGGAGGGACTGATCTGCGACTGTCCGTCGGCCACCGCGCGAATGGCGGTGGCCACCTCGTCCGTGGAGATCTCCTTGAGGAGGTAGCCCGTCGCCCCGGCCTTGATCGCGTCGTAGAGGTCGGCCTCTTCATCGCTGATCGTCAGCATGATGATCTTGGCGCTGGGGGCCACCTCCTTGATGGAGGTGCAGGCCTCGATCCCGCCCCGCTTGGGCATCCGCACATCCATCAGGACGATGTCCGGCAGCAGGTCGGCGGCCTTCTCCACGGCCTCGGCTCCGTCGCCGGCCTCGCCGACGACCTGGATGTCCTCCTCGGCCGCGAGGACGATCTCCAGGCCGCGGCGGAACAGGGCGTGGTCGTCCACGACCAGAACCCTGATCGGCTCCTGGCGCGCAGCGGCCGCGTCCGGGCCCATGCCGGCGGCGCCGTCGTCGATCCCCTCGTCGACGCCCTCGCCCCGCATCGGTCCGAAAGTCTCCGCCATGGTTCCTCCCCCTGAAGGCTGTGGCCTGTGGTCGTCCTGAGCCATCGCCAACCCAGAGCAACGCCCCACCTGTTGGGCCGTTGCCGCCATGATTCCATGCCCGGCCGACACCGGGGTGACCAGCGGGCCACGAAGGGGTCGCACACCCTCGCGCACCGTCGCACACCGGTGCCCCTGGGGGCGCACACGCGCTCCAGGGGCACTGGTTCCGTGTCATCCGGCGTCGTCAGCCACCGAGCGCATCGCCCGCCTCGGGAGCGTGCGCCTGGGTGACCATCGTGTCCGTGGTGAGGTGGATCACGCCGTAGTCGTAGGCGTGCCGCCGGTAGACGACGCTGGGTTCCTTCGTCTCGGAGTCGACGAACAGGTAGAAGTCGTGCCCGACCAGCTCCATCTCGTAGAGCGCCTGGTCCAGGCTCATCGGTGCGGCCACGTGGGTCTTCTCGCGGACGACGAGCGGGCCGTCGCCCTGGACCTCGAGCGAGCCGATCTTCTTGGTGGGTACCTCGTCCTGCCGCTCCTGGGGGACGACCTCGCCGTGCCCGTTGAGCGTCGCCGCGCCGGGGACGTGGTCGGCGACCTCGGCCGCCGTGATCCGGCGCGCGCCGCGGCGCGAGAAGCGCTTGTCGTGCTGCTTGCGCAGCCGGGCACCGAGCTTCTCCGCCGCCAGGTCGAGCGCCGCGTACGGGTCGCTCGCCGCCGCCTCCGCTCGGATGACCGGACCGCGGGAGCGGAGCGTGATCTCCACTCGGTCACAACGGTCGGCCTGCCGGGGGTTCGGCTCCTTGGACACCTCGACGTCGAGGCTGATCACCTTGCCATCGAGCTTCTGGATCTTCTCCAGCTTCAGCTTCTCGGCCACGTGCTTCCGGAACCGCTCGGGCACCTCGGTCTTGCGGCCCTTGACGACGATGTCCACGCAGAACTCCGTTCCCGGATCGCTCCGCTTCGACGGCGGAGCATCTCCCTTTTGCACCAGGTCCCGGTATCCCGGAACCTCGGACTCGGTGACGTCCACCTCCTCCCCCGTGGGCGGGATCTCCACTCCACCGGTGCGGGTGATGACGGCAAAACCCGCAGCACGGCATTCGGATTCAAGAGGTGTGGCCTGCGGCTTTTCCTCACAACCGAACATATCTCGCCCGGACGGATGTCGTCACCCTCTACCGCGGGGTACCTCCGTTCCGGTGAATTGATCCTCTCATCACCTGCAACGACATAAGTTCTCAGTCAGTTCCGGTTTGTTTCGAAAGAATCTGGTGAAGCCGCGACCACAGCCGCGCAGATCACTTCACGTATCACGCCACCGCCTCCGTTCGGACCCGCCATTCGGGGCCCGGCCTTCTGTTCCTCTCTGCCTTCCCCTACCGCCGACGGATACACAGCCGATTTCGCCGTCCAGTACGTGTCCGGCCCCGTCGTCCGCTCAGCCACGGGCCCCCTTTCCGCGGCCGTCCCGAAGGCCGGGCCCGCCCGGCCGGTCGCCGCGCGCAGCGCCCGCGCCGCCTCCGTCAGCGACGCCCCGGTCGTCATGAGGTCGTCGACGAGGACGACCTGCCCGCCGCCGCGCAGCAGCCGTCCAGCGCCCGGGGCCACCGCCAGCGCACCGGCGAGGTTGTCCAGCCGCTGCCGGGCGCCGAGGCCGGACTGGTCGGCCACGGCGTGCCGCTGCCGCAGCGCGGCCAGCACCCGGGCCGGAGTCCCGGTCCGCCGCAACTCCGCCGCGGCCCTCAGAGCGATGCGCCGCGCCGGATCGTGCCCGCGCGTCCGCACCGCCCGGCGCGCCGACGGCACCGGAACGAGCAGCACCGGCCCCCGCACACGCGACGCCGCCTCCTGCTCACGCCCACCGGTCCGAGCCGCCCGACCCTCCGCCCGCGCCTCCCGGAGCCCCGCCCGCACCGCCCCGGCCAGGGCCGCGCCGAGGGGTGCCGCGAGCGCCAGCACGCCCCGCTCCTTGTGGGCCAGCAACGCGGCACGTACCTCGTCCGCGTACCGAGCCGCCGCGTGCACCACCGGCAGCCCGGACGGCTCCGGCACCGGCCGCACCCGGCACGGCGCGGCACCGCTCAGAGCCGTACGGCAGCTCGGGCACAGCACCGCCCGAGCCCTGCCGCAGCCTCCGCACTCGGCCGGCAGCACCAGATCCGTGAGTTCCTGCCACCATCCCCGCACGACCACCACTGTGCCGACAGCCGCACGCCTCCACCAGGCCTGTGGAAAACTCCCCGGAGCCCCCTGTGGAAAACTCCGCTCACCGTCCCTCAGCCGGGATAGACCGGAGCCGTCCCCTCCGTCACCTTCTGCCACTGCAGCCCGGACGGCAGCCGCACGATCAGGTCCTCCGAGTACGCCACCAGCGGCAGCGTCTCGTCCTCGGTCGCGGCGATCTCCTTCACCCCGGTCAGCGCGGCGGGCACCGAGGCCTCCGGCGTGGACCCGTCCACCTGGACGTATCCGATCTGCTGAACGCCCCCGCGCTCGCGTCCGACCACCACGAGCCGGCTGTCACCGGCCCAGGACATGGCCGTGACCTCCTCCAGCTCGGGGGTCGCGGAGCGCAGTTCGAGGACGGTGACCGCGGCCTGCTCGCCCGCCTTCCCGTCCCGCTCGATCCGCCCGATGAGCAGCGAGCGCTTGCCGTCCTTCTCCACGATCAGCGCGATCCGCACGCCGTCGGCCGCCACCCGCACGGCCTGGACCCGCCCGTCCAGCCCCGGGGTCCGCACCTCCACCGGCTCGCCCGCGCCCTCCTTCAGCAGCAGCAACCGGGGGTCGGCCGGGTTGCGGTCGGCGATCCACAGGTCGCCCTGCGCGTCCCAGCTCGGCGGCGTCAGCCGGTTCTGCTCCGTCTTGCCCCCGCTGACGAGCACGGGTTCGCCGAGGGAGCCGCCCGACACCATGGAGCCGACGTACAGCGACTTGTTGTCGAGACCGATGGCGGCCGCACTGTGCTCGTCGCGCGAGACCGCGACCGACCGCAGGCCCACCGCGCCCTCGCCCAGCGCCCCGGGGACGGGCTCGGCCCGCGTCCCCTTGCTGCCGGCGGCGATGCGCACCAGGTGGTCGCTCTCGTCGATGAAGTACAGGTAGTCGGGCCGATGGGACGAGCCGCGCGCCGCGACCGCCTCGGCCCGGTCCTCGGTGAGCGAGCACAGCTGCCCCCCGCCCGCGCGCAGCTCGACCTCGTCCACCACCGGAGTGAGGCTCTGCACGGTGAACAGGAGCTGCGCAGCCATCTCGTCGCACGTGTCGTCGCCGACCCCGGCCGCCCGGTCGTTCAGCGCCACCGTCAGCTTGTTGTGGTCGTCGGGCGTCAGCGGGTCGGCGTTCTTCGCCAGCGCGGTACCCGTCGGGAAGCTCGACCTGACGACGGGCCCCAGCAGGCGTGTCGGCCCGCTGAACAGGGACCTCACCACCTGGGACATGGGGTCCACGAGCCGGCGCACGTACACGGGATCGGCGACGGCCGCCGGCTGCGTGCCCGTACCGGCCTGCTTGGCGGGAGCGGTGTTCGAGGCGAAGTAGTACTTGTTGACGGACATGTAGGTGCGCTGGAAGTCCGACTTGCCCATGATGACGCCCTGCGGCAGCACGTCGATCCGCCACTGCCGGTTCTTGCCGTCCCGGGTGAGGTGGACCGCCTCCCGGTACTCGCCGTCCGCCGGCGTGTACGACTGCTGCGCGTCCACCGTGGCGACCCGGGTGCCGGTCAGGGTGACCGAGTAGTCGTTGGCCTCCTCCCGGTTGCCCGAGTGGTCGGACTCCGTCCCCGGCCCGCCCGCGAGCACCGTCGTCGACCGCTCCGGCCGCCAGGTCTTGGCCGCCTCGCCCGTCAGGTACTTGCGTGCCGTCTCGTACTGCGGGTCGTTGCTGGTCAGCGCCTCCAGAAAGCCCTGGACGATCTCCGCGGGCGGGGCGTCCTCCCGCGGCGGCATCGCGAACACCCGCACCTGAGGATCCTGCCGCGGCGTGGAGTCCACCCCGCGCAGATCCCCGCTGTCGGGCATGGACGCACACCCCGCCAGCAGTACGACGCCGCAGACGGCGTACGTCACGGCGCGTGCCGGCCGCCGGCCGCTCCCCTCGCGGTCAGCGCCCACGAGTTGCCTCCCCTTGCCTGCTCGAGTCCTCCGGCCCGGCGTCCGGGCGGTTCGCCGCCTCCGGCGCCGGTCCATCGTCCTGGCTCCGGGCGCCCGACACGGGCCGCGGCACCACGCGCGCGCCGTTGCCGGGCAGTGCCGTCGGGTCGGCGGTGGGCGCCGCCGAGGCCGACCGGGGCGGGATCGGGCCCCGCGCGGAAACCGGGGACCCCCCGGCCGAGGTCTGCGCCGGTACGGTGGCCGCCTTCGCCGCGCCCTGCGGCGCGGCGGCGTCGACCAGGCCGGCGTCGCCCAGCCCGCGATTGCGCCGCGAGTCCGTCGGCTCCAGAGGTATCGGTGAGCCCCGCAGCGGCTCGTCCGCGGTCCTGGGCAGCGTCAGCCGGAACTGCGAGCCGCCGCCCGGCTCGCCCCAGGCCTGCAGCCAGCCACCGTGCAGCCGCGCGTCCTCCAGGGCGATCGACAGGCCGAGACCCGTACCGCCGGTGGTACGCGCGCGTGCCGGGTCGGCCCGCCAGAAACGGCTGAAGACTCGGGTGGCCTCACCCGGCTTGAGCCCGACGCCGTAGTCGCGCACCGCGACGGCGACCGCGCCGCCGGCCGCGGCGAGCTTGACGACCACGTCGTTGCCCTCGCCGTGCTCGACGGCGTTGACGACGAGGTTGCGCAGGACGCGCTCGACGCGCCGGGCGTCCGCCTCGGCCACGACGGGCTGCTGGTCGCCGACGACCCGTATCCGCGTGCCCTTGCGCTCGGCGAGCGGCTCGGCCCCGCTGACGACCCGCCGTACGACCTCCCGGAGGTCTATCGCCTCGGCCTCCAGCGCCGCCGCGCCCGCGTCGAACCGGCTGATCTCCAGCAGGTCCGCGAGCAGCGTCTCGAACCGGTCCAGCTGATCGGCGAGCAGCTCGGCCGACCGCGCGGTGACCGGGTCGAAGTCCACGCGCGCGTCATGGATGACGTCGGCGGCCATCCGCACGGTCGTCAGCGGCGTCCGCAGCTCGTGCGACACGTCGGAGACGAACCGCCGCTGCATCCTCGACAGGTCCTCCAGCTGACTGATCTTCAGCTGGAGGTTCTGCGCCATCTTGTTGAAGGCCTCACCGAGCCGCGCGATGTCGTCCTCGCCGGTGACCTTCATCCGTTCCTGCAACCGCCCGGCGGACAGCCGCTCGGCGATGCCGGCCGCCATCCGTACGGGCGTGACGACCTGGCGCACCACGAGCCAGGCGATGGCCCCGAGCAGCACGACGACGAAGAGCCCGGCCGTCGCCAGGGTGCCCCTGACCAGGCTGAGGGACTTCTCCTCCTGCGTGAGCGGGAACAGGTAATACAGCTGGTACGGCTCACCGTTGGGGTCGTTGACCTGCTTGCCGATGACCAGGCCGGGCTGGGAGGGCTGGTCGGAGTCGTAGACGATCCGCGTGTAGCTCTGCGCGGCCGCCGTGCTGCCGTCGATCCGCTCCCGGAGCTCCTCCGGCACACTGGCCGACCAGTTGACCACACCGGAGGCGCGCGGACCGCGTCCACTGCCGCCTTCCCCGCCCATGGGGAGGGTGACCACGTCGAAGGCGCCCTGGCCGCCGCTGGAGAGCGACTTCACCAGCTCGCTCATCCACTGGATGACGTTCTGCGACGGACGTCCGTCGCCGGCGGACACACCGTCGTCGCCGGTGACGCTCGCCGCCTCCTCGGCCCTCTGCTTGGCCACCGCGAACCCGCCGGTGGCCTGGCTCTGGGACGCCTTCACCTTGGCGTCCAGCAGGCCGTTGCGGACCTGCCCGATCACGACGAAGCCGAGCAGCAGCACCACGCCCAGCGACATCAGCAGTGTCGTGACGACGACCTTCAGCTGAATGTTGCGCCGCCACAGCCGCATGACGGGCAGCAGCGGCCGGCGCACCCAGCGCACGAACAGCCGGAGCACCGGGCTGCCCTGCACCCCGCCGTTCAGCAGCCCGCCCTCCAGCAGACGGTCCCAGCGGGAACCTGCGGGCGGGGGGCCGACAGGCCGTCCGGCGCGGGCCCCGGAACGGCCGGGCGCCGAAGCGGCACTGTCCCTGCTCATGTCAGCTCGGCCCGGCCTTGTAACCGACGCCGCGGACGGTCACCACGATCTCCGGCTTCTCCGGGTCCTTCTCGACCTTGGAGCGCAGCCGCTGCACATGCACGTTGACCAGCCGGGTGTCGGCCGCGTGCCGGTAGCCCCAGACCTGCTCGAGGAGCACCTCGCGGGTGAACACCTGCCACGGCTTGCGGGCCAGCGCGACCAGCAGGTCGAACTCCAGCGGCGTCAGCGCGATCGACTGCCCGTCCCGCTTCACGGAGTGACCGGCCACGTCGATGACCAGGTCGCCTATCGCGAGCTGCTCCGGCGCCGGCTCCTCCGACCTGCGCAGACGTGCCCGGATGCGGGCGACCAGCTCCTTCGGCTTGAACGGCTTCACGATGTAGTCGTCGGCGCCCGACTCCAGGCCCACGACGACGTCGACGGTGTCACTCTTCGCCGTCAGCATCACGATCGGCACACCCGACTCCGCCCTGATCAGGCGGCACACCTCGATGCCGTCCCGGCCGGGCAGCATCAGGTCGAGCAGCACCAGATCGGGCTTGGTCTCCCGGAAGGCGGCCAGCGCCTTGTCGCCGTCGGCTACGAACGATGGCTCAAAACCCTCACCACGCAGCACAATGCCGAGCATCTCGGCCAGTGCGGTGTCGTCGTCGACGACAAGGACTCGTCCCTTCATAAACGCCATCATCCCATTAGCTAATCGTGACCTGGCGTGACCTGGCACACAGCTCGGCGAGGGCCTCGGCGGTCACGGGCGAGACCGCGCCCTCCTCGGTGACGATCGCCGTCACCAGCTCGGGCGGAGTCACGTCGAACGCCGGGTTGTACGCCTGGGTCCCCAGGGGTGCCACCGGAATCCCGCCTCCCGCTCCCGTCACCGGCACCTGTGGTGCTGTGACCTCGGTCACTTCATATCCGGGGCGCTGTTCGACCTCGACGGACGCCCCGTCCGGCGTGTCCGGGTCCACCGTCGTGACCGGTGCCACCACGATGAACGGCACGTGGTGGTACCGCGCGAGCACGGCGAGCGGATAGCTCCCCACCTTGTTCGCCACCGAACCGTCGGCCGCGATGCGGTCGGCACCGATCAGCACCGCGTCCACCTCACCCGCCGCGAACAGGGAACCGGCCGCGTTGTCGGTGAGCAAGGTGTACGGCATGTCGTTGCGCGCCGCCTCGTAAGCCGTCAGGCGAGCACCTTGCAGCAACGGACGCGTTTCGTCCACCCACAGGCGCCGCAGCCGGCCCGCCCGGTGCGCGGCGAGCGCCACCGCGAAAGCCGTTCCCTCACCTCCCGACACCAGCGAACCGGTGTTGCAGTGCGTCAGGACGCGGTGCCCGCCCGCGGGCAGCAGCTCGTCCAGCAGCGCCAGCCCGTGCGCGGCCATCCGGGCGCTGGCCTCGGCGTCCTCCCGGTGCAGCGCCCGCGCCGCGTCCAGCGCCGCCGTGGCGGCCTGCCGGGTGTCGCCGGTCCTGGCGAGCGCGGCTTGATGGGCGGCCTGGGCCCGCCGCACCCCGCCGGCCAGGTTCACCGCCGTCGGGCGGGCTCCGGCCAGCGCGTCCGCGGCCTCCGCCACGTCGAAGCCCCGGGCGGCGGCGAGCGCGACGCCGTACGCGCCCGCGATGCCGAGCAGCGGCGCCCCGCGTACGGCGAGCGAGCGGATCGCCTCCACGAGCGCGGACGCGTCCGTGCAGACCAGTTCAACCTCCTCGGCCGGCAGCCTGGTCTGGTCCAGCAGGACCAGCACCGGGCCCTCCGGTGGTTCTTCCCAGCGCAATGCCGGGATCTCGGTCGGCCGCTTGTCCTCGCCGTTTCGCGCGTCCTGATCAGCCATGCGGTCAGTCTGCCCCCTGTCCGGCGGACAATTGAAGGTGCGCAGGCCGTACCGCGCCCGGTCCGCGGCGGAGCACCCCATGGCACGATGGCTGCCAACCTGCCGCCGCGACCGCGGACGGGCACCGTGAAGGAGCGACGATGAACGACACTCCGGGCTGGGCCTCGCCCGGATCCTCCCCGTCCGACGGGCGGGAGCCCGGCGCGTCCGGCCCCGCCGAGCCCGCCGACCGCCCCGGTGGCCCCGACCGGCCCGCGCAGCCCGCGGACCAGCCGGGCACGGAACCGACAGGCCCCGGCACGAAGTGGTCCAAGGAGCAGCCGCCCCCCGGCCAGTGGTCCGCCCCCTCCGGCCCCGGCCAGGCCCCACCGCCGCCACCGCCCAACGCGGGCTGGGGCACCCCGCCCTCCGGCGCCCCCGGAGGTCACGCGGGCCCTGGTGGTGGCTACGGCGGCGGCTACGGCGGTTACGGCCCGCCCGGCGGCTACGGCGGCTGGGGTGGCGGCTGGGGCGGTCCCCCGCCCGCGGCAAAGCCCGGCGTGATCCCGCTCCGCCCGCTGGGCGTCGGCGAGATCCTCGACGGTGCCGTCTCCACCATGCGCACCTACTGGCGCACGGTCCTCGGCATCTCGCTCACCGTCGCGGTCTTCACGGAGATCATCGTCGTGCTGCTCCAGGGCCTCGTCCTGGACGACGTCGGCTCCGAGGCCCTCAACGACCCCGACGCCACGCTGAGCGAACTCGGCGACGCCATGGCCGACACCACGATCAACTCGGGTGTCATCTTCCTGATCTCCCTGATCGGCACCGTCCTGGCCACCGCCCTGCTGACGACCGTCACCAGCCGCGCCGTGCTCGGCAGGTCGGTGACCATAGGCGAAGCCTGGCGGGACGCCCGCCCACAGGTGGCGAGGCTGTTCGGCCTGATCGTCCTGCTGCTGCTGATCGTCGCCGGCATCGTCACGGTCGGCATGGCGCCCGGCCTCATCGTCGCGGCCGCGGGCGGCGGCGGAGCCGGCGTGGCCCTGGCCGTCCTGGGCATGCTGGCGAGCGGCGTCGTCGCGGTGTGGCTCATGGTCCGCTTCTCGCTGGCCTCCCCGGCCCTGATGCTGGAGAAGCAGGGCATCAAGAAGGCCATGGGCCGCTCCACGAAGCTGGTGCGCGGCTCCTGGTGGCGGGTCTTCGGCATCCAGCTGCTCGCCACGATCATCGCGAACGTCGTGGCGTCGATCATCGTCATCCCCTTCGCCTTCCTCGCCGCCGCCCTCAGCGGCGGCGGTGTCGGCGGCTTCCTCGAAGGCACCGGCGGCCTCGGCTGGACCTTCCTGATCGTCAGCGGCATCGGCTCCGTGATCGGCTCCATGATCACGTTCCCGATCACGGCGGGCGTCACCGTGCTGCTCTACATCGACCAGCGCATCCGCCGAGAGGCCCTCGACCTCGAGCTGGCCCGTGCCGCCGGGGCCCAGGGCCGCGGCGCTCCCGGCACCAATCCGGGGAGCTGATGCGGTGAGCCGGGCGGGGGGAGTTCTCATGGAGGTGCTGTCGCGCACCACCGCACGGGCGGTGGCGCGCGCGGGCGACCGCCCCGTGCTGTCGCTGTCGCGTTCCGGCGACGAACCGCCGGTGACGATCCCGCGCGACCCCGCGCGGGAGGCCGCGCGGCGGGAGCTGTCCAAGCGGATGTACCACGAGAACGACCCCGGCCTGTTCCAGCGGGCCTTGAACGCCTTCTGGGACTGGATCGACGAACTGTTCAACCGCGCGTCCACCGCGACACCCGGTGGAGCACTCGGCCTGACCGTCATCATCGTGGCCGTCCTGGCCGTGCTGGGCGCGCTCTGGTGGCGCCTGGGCACCCCGCGCCGCCTGCCGACCTCCGCCCCCGCCCTGTTCGACGACCGCCCCCGCAGCGCGGCCGACCACCGGGCCGCGGCCGACGCGCACGCCGCCCAGGGCCACTGGAACCAAGCCGTCCAGGAACGCATGCGCGCCATCGTCCGCGCCCTGGAGGAACGCGCCCTCCTCGACGTCCGCCCCGGCCGCACCGCCGACGAGGCCGCCCGCGAGGCGGGCCGCGCCCTGCCCGACCACGGTGGCCGGCTGCTTGCCGCGGCCCGGGACTTCGACGACGTCACGTACGGCGGGCGCCCCGGCACCGAGCAGTCGTACCGGCGCCTCACCGAACTCGACCGCGACCTGGAACGCAGTAAGCCGCGACTGGCGGTCGGCACAGTCGGCGGCACGGCCGACGCCACGGACCGCGACACCCGCCCGGGAGCCGCCGAATGACCACCGAGGCCACGCTCCCCACCACCTCGGCCTCGCCCACCGCCCGCCAGGTGTGGACCCGCGCCCGCGGCATCGCCCTCGCGCTCGTCGTCCTGCTCGCCGGCGCCGTCGCGATCGCCGTCGTCCGCTCCGACGCCCGGCACGGCGAGCTCGACCCGCGCTCCGCCGACCCTTACGGCAGCCGGGCCGTCTCGGAACTCCTCGCCGACCGCGGCGTGTCCACCCGCGTGGTCACCACCCTGGACGACGCCCGCGCCGCCGCCGGCCCCGACACCACCCTCCTGGTCGCCGTACCCGACCTCCTGACCGAACGCCAGCAGACACGCCTGCACTCCGCCACCGAAGGATCCGGCGGCCGCACCCTCCTCGTCGCCCCCGGCGGCCCCGCCGTCGAACGCCTCGCTCCCGGCGTCACCGCCGACCCCGCGCTCAGCCTGGACTCGACCCTGGCCCCCGCCTGCGACCTGCCCGCCGCCCGCCGCGCGGGCACCGCCGACACGGGCGGCATCCGCTACAGCACCACCCACATCGAGGCCGACAGCTGCTACCCCAGCCGGCGCCTGGCCACCCTGCTCCGCATCCCGGACGCACCCGAAGAGGCCGCCCAGGAAGGCACCCCGGGCGACACCGTCGTCCTCGGCGCCCCCGACATCCTCTTCAACAACCACCTCGACGAGCACGGCAACGCCTCGCTCGCCCTGCAACTCCTCGGCTCCCGCGACCACCTGGTCTGGTACCTCCCCTCGGTCTCCGACACCACAGCCCCGGACGACGAACGCAGCTTCTTCGACCTGCTCCCCTCCGGCTGGCTCTGGGGCACCCTGCAGCTCTTCATCGCCGCGGCCCTCGCCGCCCTGTGGCGGGCACGCCGGCTCGGCCCCCTGGTGTCCGAAAAACTCCCCGTGGCGATCCGCGCCTCCGAAACCGCCGAAGGCCGCGCCCGCCTCTATCGCAAGGCCAACGCCCGCGACCGCGCGGCCACCGCTCTTCGCTCCGCCACCCGCACCCGCCTCGCCCCCCTCGTAGGCACCCCCGTCGCCCAGGCGCACACGCCCGAGGCCCTGCTCCCCGCCCTGTCCGCCCACCTCCACGACGCACACGGCGACGGACAGTCCCTGCACACCCTCCTCTTCGGCCCGCCGCCCGGCGACGACGCGGCCCTCATCGCCCTCGCCGACCAACTCGACGCCCTCGAAAGGCAGGTACGCCGTCCATGATGGACCCGACCACTGACAACGCCGGGCAGAGCGGGGACCCGGGCAACGCCCGAGCCGCCCTGGAAGCCCTGCGCGCCGAGATCGCCAAGGCCGTGGTCGGCCAGGACGCCGCCGTCACCGGCCTCGTCGTAGCGCTCCTGTGCCGCGGCCACGTCCTCCTCGAAGGCGTCCCCGGAGTCGCCAAGACCCTCCTGGTCCGCGCCCTCGCAGCCGCGACGGAACTCGACACCAAGCGCGTCCAGTTCACCCCGGACCTCATGCCCAGCGACGTGACCGGTTCCCTCGTCTACGACACCCGCACCGCCGAGTTCTCCTTCCAGCCGGGCCCGGCCTTCACCAACCTCCTCCTCGCCGACGAGATCAACCGCACGCCCCCGAAGACCCAGTCGTCCCTCCTCGAAGCCATGGAGGAACGCCAGGTCACCGTCGACGGCACCCCCCGCCCCCTCCCCGAGCCCTTCCTGGTCGCGGCGACCCAGAACCCGGTCGAGTACGAGGGCACCTACCCCCTCCCGGAAGCCCAGCTGGACCGCTTCCTCCTCAAGCTCACCGTCCCTCTCCCCTCGCGCCAGGACGAGATCGACGTCCTCACCCGACACGCCTCCGGCTTCAACCCGCGCGACCTGCGCGCCGCCGGCGTACGCCCCGTCGCGAACGCCGCCGACCTGGAAGCCGCCCGCGCCGAGGTCGCCAAGACGTCCGTCTCCCCGGAGATCACGGCGTACGTCGTCGACATCTGCCGCGCCACCCGCGAGTCGCCGTCCCTCACCCTCGGCGTCTCTCCGCGTGGAGCCACGGCGCTGCTCTCCACATCCCGCGCATGGGCATGGCTGACGGGCCGCGACTACGTCACCCCCGACGACGTGAAGGCCCTGGCCCTCCCCACCCTCCGCCACCGCGTCCAGCTCCGCCCGGAGGCCGAGATGGAGGGCGTGACCACGGACTCCGTGATCAACGCGATCCTCGCCCACGTCCCCGTCCCCCGCTGATGGCACTCACCGGACGCGCCGCACTCCTCGCGGCCCTGGGCTCCCTCCCGGTCGGCATCTGGGACCCGAGCTGGACGGGTCTCCTCGCCGTGAACGGCCCACTGGCCGCGGCCTGCGCCTGCGACTTCGCCCTGGCCGCCCCCGTACGACGCCTGCGCCTGACCCGCTCCGGCGACACCTCCGCACGCCTGGGCGACACCGCCGACATCACGCTGACGATCACCAACCCCTCCAGCCGCCCGCTCCGCGCGCACCTGCGCGACGCCTGGCCGCCCAGCAGCTGGCAGCCCGGCACGGAGACCACGGCCTCCCGCCACCGCGTCAGGGTGCCCGCCGGCGAACGCCGACGCGTCACCACCCGCCTGCGCCCCACCCGCAGAGGCGACCGCCAGGCCGACCGCGTCACGATCCGCTCGTACGGCCCGCTGGGCCTCTTCGCGCGCCAGGCCACCCACCGGGTCCCCTGGACGGTGCGCGTGCTGCCCCCTTTCACCAGCCGCAAGCACCTGCCCTCGAAGCTCTCCCGCCTCCGCGAACTCGACGGACGCACCAGCGTCCTCACCCGTGGCGAGGGCACGGAGTTCGACAGCCTGCGCGAGTACGTCCCCGGAGACGACACCCGCTCCATCGACTGGCGCGCCACCGCCCGCCAGTCCGCCGTCGCCGTACGCACCTGGCGTCCCGAACGCGACCGGCACATCCTGCTCGTCCTCGACACCGGCCGCACCTCCGCCGGCCGCGTCGGCGACGCACCCCGTCTGGACGCGTCCATGGACGCCGCTCTGCTCCTGGCCGCCCTGGCCTCCCGCGCCGGCGACCGCGTCGATCTCCTCGCGTACGACCGTCACGTGCGCGCCCTCGTCCAGGGCCGCACGGCGGGCGACGTTCTTCCGTCCCTGGTCAACACGATGGCGACGCTGGAACCGGAGCTCGTGGAGACCGACGCACGCGGGCTCACCGCCAAGGCCCTCCGCTCGGCCCCCCGCCGCTCCCTGATCGTCCTGCTCACCGCACTCGATGCGGCCCCGATCGAAGAAAGCCTCCTCCCCGTCCTGCCACAACTCACGCAGCGCCACACCGTCCTCGTCGCGTCGGTGGCCGATCCGCACATCTCCCGGATGGCCAAAGCCCGCGGCAATACGGACGCCGTCTACGAGGCCGCAGCGGCGGCACAGGCGCAGGGGGAACGGGATCGCACCGCGGACCAGCTCCGCCGGCACGGCGTCACGGTCGTCGACGCGACCCCTGACGAACTGGCCCCGGCCCTGGCCGACGCCTATTTGGAACTCAAGGCGGCAGGACGCCTGTAGACGACGAAAACGGCGGGGCTCGTCCGCCCCGCCGTCCTGGCGACTTTGACCCTGAAACGCAGAAAGCCCCGCACCGTTCCCGGTGCGGGGCTTTCTCGCAATAATTGTTCGGCGGCGTCCTACTCTCCCACAGGGTCCCCCCTGCAGTACCATCGGCGCTGTAAGGCTTAGCTTCCGGGTTCGGAATGTAACCGGGCGTTTCCCCTACGCTATGACCACCGAAACACTATGAAACTGACAACCGCACCACACCCTGTGACAAGTGTGGGGTTGTTCGTGGTTTCAGAACCAACACAGTGGACGCGAGCAACTGAGGACAAGCCCTCGGCCTATTAGTACCAGTCAACTCCACCGGTTACCCGGCTTCCATATCTGGCCTATCAACCCAGTCGTCTACTGGGAGCCTTACCCCATCAAGTGGGTGGGAGTCCTCATCTCGAAGCAGGCTTCCCGCTTAGATGCTTTCAGCGGTTATCCCTCCCGAACGTAGCCAACCAGCCATGCCCTTGGCAGAACAACTGGCACACCAGAGGTTCGTCCGTCCCGGTCCTCTCGTACTAGGGACAGCCCTTCTCAAGACTCCTACGCGCACAGCGGATAGGGACCGAACTGTCTCACGACGTTCTAAACCCAGCTCGCGTACCGCTTTAATGGGCGAACAGCCCAACCCTTGGGACCGACTCCAGCCCCAGGATGCGACGAGCCGACATCGAGGTGCCAAACCATCCCGTCGATATGGACTCTTGGGGAAGATCAGCCTGTTATCCCCGGGGTACCTTTTATCCGTTGAGCGACGGCGCTTCCACAAGCCACCGCCGGATCACTAGTCCCGACTTTCGTCCCTGCTCGACCCGTCGGTCTCACAGTCAAGCTCCCTTGTGCACTTACACTCAACACCTGATTGCCAACCAGGCTGAGGGAACCTTTGGGCGCCTCCGTTACTCTTTAGGAGGCAACCGCCCCAGTTAAACTACCCATCAGACACTGTCCCTGATCCGGATCACGGACCCAGGTTAGACATCCAGCACGACCAGACTGGTATTTCAACGACGACTCCACCCACACTGGCGTGCGAGCTTCAAAGTCTCCCAGCTATCCTACACAAGCCGAACCGAACACCAATATCAAACTGTAGTAAAGGTCCCGGGGTCTTTCCGTCCTGCTGCGCGAAACGAGCATCTTTACTCGTAGTGCAATTTCACCGGGCCTATGGTTGAGACAGTCGAGAAGTCGTTACGCCATTCGTGCAGGTCGGAACTTACCCGACAAGGAATTTCGCTACCTTAGGATGGTTATAGTTACCACCGCCGTTTACTGGCGCTTAAGTTCTCAGCTTCGCCTGGACGAATCCAAGCTAACCGGTCCCCTTAACGTTCCAGCACCGGGCAGGCGTCAGTCCGTATACATCGCCTTACGGCTTCGCACGGACCTGTGTTTTTAGTAAACAGTCGCTTCTCGCTGGTCTCTGCGGCCACCCCCAGCTCACGGAGTAAATCCGATCACCAGACGTGGCCCCCCTTCTCCCGAAGTTACGGGGGCATTTTGCCGAGTTCCTTAACCATAGTTCACCCGAACGCCTCGGTATTCTCTACCTGACCACCTGAGTCGGTTTAGGGTACGGGCCGCCATGAAACTCGCTAGAGGCTTTTCTCGACAGCATAGGATCATCCACTTCACCACAATCGGCTCGGCATCAGGTCTCACCCTCATGTCATCCGGATTTACCTAGATGACGGGCTACACCCTTACCCCGGGACAACCACCGCCCGGGATGGACTACCTTCCTGCGTCACCCCATCACTCACCTACTAACCGCTTGGTTCAGCGGCTCCACCACTCCCCTCAACTCCGAAGAGATCAGGGCGGCTTCACGGCCTTAGCATCACGATGCTCGATGTTTGACGCTTCACAGCGGGTACCGGAATATCAACCGGTTATCCATCGACTACGCCTGTCGGCCTCGCCTTAGGTCCCGACTTACCCTGGGCAGATCAGCTTGACCCAGGAACCCTTAGTCAATCGGCGCAAACGTTTCTCACGTTTGTATCGCTACTCATGCCTGCATTCTCACTCGTGAACCGTCCACAACTGCCTTCCGGCGCTGCTTCACCCGGCACACGACGCTCCCCTACCCATCACAGCCGGCGTTGGCCGTATTGCTGCAATGACACGACTTCGGCGGTACGCTTGAGCCCCGCTACATTGTCGGCGCGGAATCACTAGACCAGTGAGCTATTACGCACTCTTTCAAGGGTGGCTGCTTCTAAGCCAACCTCCTGGTTGTCTGTGCGACTCCACATCCTTTCCCACTTAGCGTACGCTTAGGGGCCTTAGTCGATGCTCTGGGCTGTTTCCCTCTCGACCATGGAGCTTATCCCCCACAGTCTCACTGCCGCGCTCTCACTTACCGGCATTCGGAGTTTGGCTAAGGTCAGTAACCCGGTAGGGCCCATCGCCTATCCAGTGCTCTACCTCCG
>NZ_CP176874.1:3132500-3705000 GCF_046628145.1 Streptomyces mutabilis
CAGGCCGGCTACCCGTCGTCGCCTTGGTGAGCCATTACCTCACCAACTAGCTGATAGGCCGCGGGCTCATCCTGCACCGCCGGAGCTTTCGAACCTCGCAGATGCCTGCGAGGGTCAGTATCCGGTATTAGACCCCGTTTCCAGGGCTTGTCCCAGAGTGCAGGGCAGATTGCCCACGTGTTACTCACCCGTTCGCCACTAATCCCCACCCGAAGGTGGTTCATCGTTCGACTTGCATGTGTTAAGCACGCCGCCAGCGTTCGTCCTGAGCCAGGATCAAACTCTCCGTGAATGTTTACCGGTAATCCGGTGCACACACACGAGAGCGGAACGCCGGGAGGAATAGTCCCGACGTTCACAGCGTCCTCGCTGTGTTTTTCAAAGGAACCTCAACCCGATCGAACCGATCAGGTCGGGGTATCAACATATCTGGCGTTGACTTTTGGCACGCTGTTGAGTTCTCAAGGAACGGTCGCTTCCTTTGTACTCACCCTCTCGGGCTTTCCTCCGGGCGCTTCCCTTCGGTCTTGCGTTTCCGACTCTATCAGATCTTTCCGATCCGATTTCCTCGGTGCTTTCCAGGTTCTCGCTTTCGCGTTTCCCTTTCCGGCGGTTCCGACTTTATCAGAAGTTCGGAGCCGGTCTGACCGGCCGTTCATTTCCGATTCATCGGGAGAGTGCTTCGCCGGATTCTGTGATCCGGAGGAAGCCGATAGTTTCTCACCGTTGCCCTCTGCGGGGGCGAACCCCTCTACAGGCAACTGTTCGAATCTACCTCCCCGCTCGCTCCGTGTCAACGGCTCTTGCGGGAACGAAGAGGACAGTAGCAGCTCACTGGGTCCGGATGCACATCAGGCGGCCGTGGGCACGGTGGCGCTGCGCTCGAACGCCTCGACGTCGCCCGTGTCGCCGGCCCGCGCGGCACGTCCGCCCACGACATAGACGTAGGCGAGGAACGCCAGCTCGGCGACGACTCCGATGGTGATGCGGGCCCAGGTCGGCAGGCCGGAGGGAGTGACGAAACCTTCGATGGCGCCGGAGACGAACAGGACCAGGGCGAGTCCGATCGCCATGCCGATGGCGGCCCGGCCCTCCTCCGCCAGTGCGGCGCGTCGGGTCCGGGGGCCGGGGTCGATGAGCGTCCAGCCGAGGCGGAGGCCGGTGCCGGCGGCCACGAAGACCGCGGTCAGTTCGAGCAGGCCGTGCGGGAGAACGAGCCCCAGGAAGGTGTCGAGACGGCCGGCCGACGACATGAGGCCGAAGCCGATGCCGAGGTTGAGCATGTTCTGGAACAGGATCCAGATGACCGGCAGGCCCAGGAAGACGCCCAGGATCAGGCAGAGCGCGGCCGCCCAGGCGTTGTTCGTCCAGACCTGTGCGGCGAAGGAGGCCGCGGGGTGGCTCGAGTAGTACGTCTCGTACTGGCCACCGGGGCGGGTGAGTTCGCGCAGTTCGCTGGGGGCCGCGATCGTTGACTGCACTTCCGGGTGCGTGCCGATCCACCAGCCCAGGAGCGCCGCGACGGCGGTCGACAGGAGAGCGGTGGGGACCCACCAGTGACGGGCCCGGTAGACGGCGGCCGGGAACTGCTGGGTGAGGAAGCGGGTGACGTCGCGCCAGGAGGCCCGCCGGGTGCCGGTCACGGCACTGCGCGCGCGGGCCACCAGTTGGCTGAGCCGGCCGGTCAGCTGCGGGTCCGGGACGCTGGACTGGATGAGGGACAGGTGGGTGGCGGTGCGCTGGTAGAGGGCGACGAGTTCGTCGGTCTCGGCGCCGGTCAGTCGACGCCGGCGCCGGAGCAGGGCGTCGAGGCGGTCCCACTCCGCGCGGTGGGCGGAGACGAAGACGTCGAGGTCCATCGGTGTGCCTGCTCCTCGGCTATCGTCGGCGGCTCGTCGTGGATCAGCTTGTCGTACTGCGGCGTGGCGCGTCCTCAGCTTGGCAGACTGGCGGGGACGGGGGCGGTCAGGGGAAGGGCGGCAGGCGTGAGTGAGCTGGTGACGGGCGAGGCGGTGGCGCTGGAGCTGCGTCCCGCCAGGCTGCCCAGCAGGGCGCTGGCCGTCCTGCTCGACCTGGCGGTGGCGGTGGCCGTCTATGTGGCGGTGACCATCGTGCTGGTGGCTTCCACCGCATCCCTGGACGTGGCGGCGCAGACCGCGCTGTCGATCGCGGCCTTCGTCCTCGTCCTGGTGGGCGGGCCGATCGCGGTGGAGACGCTCAGCCACGGGCGGTCGCTAGGGAAGATGGCCTGCGGGCTCAGGGTGGTGCGGGACGACGGCGGGCCGATCCGGTTCCGGCACGCGCTGGTGCGGGGCCTGATCGGGGTGATCGAGATCCTCATGACGTTCGGTGTCGTCGCCTGTATCGCTTCGCTGGTGTCGGCGCGGGGACGGCGGCTCGGGGACGTTTTCGCGGGGACCCTGGTCGTTCGGGAGCGGGTTCCGGTTCCGGCGGTGGGCTTCATGCCGCCGCCTCCGCCCTGGCTGGCCGGGCGGTTCTCGGGGCTCGACCTGTCCGCGGTGCCCGACGATCTGTGGCTTGCCGTGCGTCAGTACCTGACGCGCATGGGGCAGCTGGATCCCCGGGTCGGCTGGGCGATGGCGGAGCGGCTCGCGGCGGACGTGGCGGCCCGGACGGGGGCTCCGGCGCCGCGGGAGGTACCGCCGGCCGCGTATCTGGCGGCGATGATGCACGAGCGGCAGGCTCGGGAGGCCCGGCGGACCTTCGGGAGTGCGCAGCCGGTCGGGGGTGCGCCCGCGGCCGGGGGACCGCCGGTGACGGAGCCCGCGGCTTCTGCCCCGTCGGCCGCCTACCCGATGACGCCGCCGGTTCCGCCGACGGCAGCGCCTCCCGCGGCGCCGCCGAGCGCTCCTTCGCGGCCGGCCGGGCCCGAGGCGTCGCGGGACACGGCTTCGGACGGTCGGTCCGGTACGGGGTTCGTGCCACCGGCGTAGTGGGCGGTGCGGGTGTCTTCGGGTGGTGCCGCAGCGGTGGCGTCCGAGGGGCTCACGGGAAGACGGTCGGCGGCGACTCCAGGTCCTCCAACTCGATGCCGGGGGCCGCGAGTACGACGTCACCGGCGATGTGCACGGCGTGCTGCTCTCCCGTGTCCAGGGCTGTGACCTGGTATTCGTCCACGGTGAGGGGGCCGTTGTCAGTGGCGTGTGCTTCTCTGTTCACCAGGGCCCAGGACTGGTCCACGGTGCGGGGGGCGAGGACCGGATCCGTGAGGGCGACGAGGCGTACGCGGGTGGCCGCGGCGGAGGGGGTGAGGCGCAGGAGACGGGTGACGGCGACGAGGAAGGCCGGGGAGGTGCCGGTGAAGGCGTGGGCGCGCGCATTGCCTTCGGTGGCGTGGACTCCGGTGGGGTCGGTACGGACCCAGGTGACGCCGTCGATGGCGGCGCCCCGGACCTGCCAGTCCGCGGCGTGGAGTTCGAGGCGGATGGGGCGGCCGAGTTCGTCCAGGGCGAGATCGACGGAGCCGTGGTGGTCGCCGGTGGGCGTGGTCAGCCGGGATACGTAGCGCCAGCCGGAGGGGCCGGGGGCGCACTGGAAGTGTTCTTCCGCGAGGGGGGTGTGGTCGTGCGGATCGTGGAGCGAATATCGGCCGCGGGGCATGGAGGTCCTGAGTGGTGACGGGCTGCTGGTCCGGCCGCTGAGGCGCCAACGGGGCAGGCCCCCGGCACGGGGGTGCGGGGGCCTGTCTCGGAGGTGCCGTCGGGGCTCGGTAGGGCTCAGTAGCGGTAGTGGTCCGCCTTGTACGGGCCCTCGACCTTGACGCCGATGTACTCGGCCTGCTCCGGACGGAGCGTGGTCAGCTTGACGCCGAGGGCGTCGAGGTGGAGGCGGGCGACCTTCTCGTCCAGGTGCTTGGGCAGCACGTAGACGTCGGTCGGGTACTCGTCGGGCTTGGTGAACAGCTCGATCTGGGCCAGGGTCTGGTCCGCGAAGGAGTTGGACATCACGAACGACGGGTGGCCGGTCGCGTTGCCCAGGTTCAGCAGGCGGCCCTCGGACAGCACGATGAGGACCTTGCCGTCGGGGAAGGTCCAGGTGTGGACCTGCGGCTTGACCTCGTCCTTGACGATGCCGGGGATCTTGGCGAGGCCGGCCATGTCGATCTCGTTGTCGAAGTGGCCGATGTTGCCGATGATCGCCTGGTGCTTCATCTTGGCCATGTCCGAGGCCATGATGATGTCCTTGTTGCCCGTCGTGGTGACGAAGATGTCGGCCTTGTCGACGACCTCGTCCAGCGTCGTGACCTGGTAGCCGTCCATCGCCGCCTGCAGCGCGCAGATCGGGTCGATCTCGGTGACGATCACGCGGGCGCCCTGGCCGCGCAGCGACTCCGCGCAGCCCTTGCCCACGTCGCCGTAGCCGCAGACGACCGCGGTCTTGCCGCCGATGAGGACGTCGGTGGCGCGGTTGATGCCGTCGATCAGGGAGTGGCGGCAGCCGTACTTGTTGTCGAACTTCGACTTCGTCACCGCGTCGTTGACGTTGATCGCCGGGAACAGCAGGGTGCCGTCGCGATGCATCTCGTACAGGCGGTGGACGCCGGTCGTGGTCTCCTCGGTCACGCCGCGGATCTCGGACGCCAGCTGGGTCCACTTCTGCGGGCTCTCGCTTACCGTGCGGGTGAGGAGTTCGAGGATGACGCGGTGCTCGTCGGACTCGGCGGTGTCGACCGAGGGGACCTTGCCGTCCTTCTCGTACTCGACGCCCTTGTGGACCAGGAGGGTGGCGTCACCGCCGTCGTCCAGGATCATGTTCGGGCCGCCGGTGGGGGTGTTCGGCCAGGTCAGGGCCTGCTCCGTGCACCACCAGTACTCCTCGAGCGTCTCGCCCTTCCAGGCGAAGACCGGGACGCCCTGCGGGTTGTCGGGCGTGCCGTTCGGGCCGACGGCGATGGCGGCCGCGGCGTGGTCCTGGGTGGAGAAGATGTTGCAGGAGGCCCAGCGGACCTCGGCGCCGAGGGCGACCAGGGTCTCGATGAGCACGGCGGTCTGCACGGTCATGTGCAGGGAGCCGGTGATGCGGGCGCCGGCGAGGGGCTGGGCCTCGGCGTATTCCTTGCGGATCGCCATCAGGCCGGGCATCTCGTGCTCGGCGAGGGTGATCTCCTTGCGGCCGAAGGCGGCCAGGGAGAGGTCGGCGACCTTGAAGTCCTGTCGGTTGTCGACAGTCGTCATTGCGAGCTGCTCCTCGGGGTTGGGTCGAGGTGGGTACGGCTGACCTGCGCGGCGGCGGACACAGGGGTGCCCAGAAGAGGACACAGGCATGCCCGCGTACGCGCAGCGCAGTCCGTCGGAGGCCCTCTCTCCCTCGGCCGGCCCGTGTCCGGACCGCCCGACCGCCATCAGCAGCGACGTCTGGCTCCGTCCCAAGCTACACCGGTGGCGCCCGCCGTCCCCAGTCCGCCTCCGAACACTTCAGGACGTTCACGAAGGGTGACGGGACTGTGCTGGGGAGGAAAGCCGACGGGCCCGCCGAGTGGATCGGCGGGCCCGGTGGTGCGGGAGGCGCGAGGTCAGTGGGCGGCGGGGGGCGTGCTCGGGCCGCCGGGGGTGGCCTCGCGGTCCGGGCCCTTGGCGGCCTCGGTCTCGCTGTAGATGTCCGGTTCCAGGTAGATGACGCGGGCGATCGGGACGGCCTCGCGGATGCGGGATTCGGCGGCGTCGATGGCGGCGGCGATCTCGGTGGCCGTGCCGTCGTGACGGACGGCGATCTTGGCGGCGACGAGCAGTTCCTCGGGGCCGATGTGGAGCGTGCGCATGTGGATGACACCGGTGACGGTGTCGCCCGCGACGATCGCCGCCTCGATCTGCTGGACGGCCTCGGTGCCCGCGGCCTCGCCGAGCAGCAGGGACTTGGTCTCGGCGGCCAGGACCAGCGCGATGAGGATGAGCAGCACGCCGATGCAGAGGGTGCCGATGCCGTCCCAGACGCCGTCACCGGTGAGCAGGGCCATGCCGACGCCGCCGAGGGCGAGGATCAGGCCGACGAGGGCGCCGAGGTCCTCCAGGAGGACGACCGGCAGCTCGGGGGCCTTGGCGTGGCGGACGAACTCCTTCCAGGACTTCTTCCCGCGCAGGGCGTTGGACTCCTTGATGGCGGTCCGGAAGGAGAAGGTCTCGGCGATGATCGCGAAGACCAGGACGCCCACCGGCCAGTACCAGTGCTCGATCTCGTGCGGGTGCTTGATCTTCTCGTAGCCCTCGTAGAGGGCGAACATGCCGCCCACCGAGAAGAGGACGATGGAGACGAGGAAGGCGTAGATGTAGCGCTCTCGGCCGTAACCGAAGGGGTGTTGCGGGGTGGCGGCGCGCTGGGCGCGCTTGCCGCCGAGGAGCAGCAGTCCCTGATTGCCGGAGTCGGCGAGGGAGTGCACGGATTCCGCGAGCATCGACGACGACCCGCTGAAGACGAAGGCCACGAATTTCGCTACCGCGATCGAGAGGTTGGCGAGCAGTGCCGCCACGATCGCCTTGGTCCCGCCTGACGCGCTCATGTGTCGCGTTGTCCCTTCGCCTTCATCTGCTTCGTCTGCGTCCGTACGCCGGTGGGGGCGCGGCCGGTGATCGGCTTTGCCCCACCTTTGCGGTGCGCCATTGTTGCAGCCCGCGCGGGCCTCGACGTGCCGGATGCCCCGTCGAGCGCTCCTCAGACACGCAACGGACCCCGTGTCAGAGGCGCACGGTCGCCCGGAAGAGCGTGCCGGTTCCGGACACGTCGGCCTTTTCACCTGCCGGGACGAAGACGGAACGGCCGGGCAGCAGTTCGTGTTCGCCCGCCTGTACGGTGCCCGCCGTGCAGAGCAGGATCTGCGGGGTGGGCAGGGTGAGGTCGTGGGTGGCGGCGCCCTCGGGGAGGACGTACCGGGACAGACGGAACTCGTCGATCGGGGTGTCGTAGACCTCTTCGCCGTCGGGGGACGCCTCCGGGCGCAGGACGCCGGGGTCGCCGGCCTCGAAGCGGACGATGCGCAGCAGTTCGGGGACGTCGACGTGCTTGGGGGTGAGGCCGCAGCGCAGGACGTTGTCGGAATTGGCCATGATCTCGACGCCGAGGCCGTCGAGGTAGGCGTGCGGGATGCCGGCGCCGAGGTAGAGGGCCTCACCGGGCTGGAGCCGGACGTGGTTGAGGAGCATGGCGGCGAGGACGCCGGGGTCGCCCGGGTAGTGGTGGGCGATGTCGGCGTAGGGCGCGTAGGGGCCGCCGAGGCGGTCGCAGGCGGCCGCGGTCTCGGCGACGGTGCGGGACATCTCCTCGGGGTCGGCGGTGAGGATCGCGGTGAGGACCTCGCGCAGGGCGGCGTCCTCGGGATGGGCGCGCAGCAGGTCGACGTAGGGCTTGAGGGAGGCGATGCCCAGGCCGTCGAGGAGGTCGGCGGTCTCGGCGGGCGGGCGGAAGCCGCACAGGCCGTCGAACTCGGTGAGGGCGCAGATCAGTTCGGGCTTGTGGTTGGCGTCCTTGTAGTTGCGGTGCGGGGCGTCCAGGGGGACGCCGCGGCGCTCCTCGTCCTCGTAGCCGGCCCGGGCCTGCGCCAGGTCGGGGTGGACCTGGAGGGAGAGCGGGGCGCCGGCGGCGAGGAGCTTGAGGAGGAAGGGCAGCCGGGGGCCGAACTTGGCCGTGGAGGCGGCGCCCAGTTCCTTCTCGGGGTCGGCGTCGACGACGTCGGCGAGGGTGCCCCGGTCGGTGCGGGAGGGGGCGCCGGGGTGGGCGCCCATCCACATCTCCGCCTGCGGTTCGCCGGTCGGCTCGGTCCCGAGCAGGGCCGGGATCGCGGTGGTGGAGCCCCAGGCGTAGGGGCGGACGGTGTTGTCGAGGCGGTCCATGGGCTCTCTCTGCCGGTGCGTGTCCTGGGCGTACGGGGGTGTACGCGGTGGTGCGTACGAGATCAGGCGCCCGAGGCGAGCGCCAGGTAAACGGCGGCGAAATCCGTGATGGCGATCAGTTCGGCGAGGGTCTCCAGTTCGCCGCCCGCTTCGGGTTCCAGCTCGCTGATCGGCGTGTCGTGGCCGAGGGCCAGGTCACGGGCGGCGGGGGCGGCGGTGAGGCCGCCGATGGGGCGGTCGCGCAGGAGCACCACGCGCGCGTGCAGGGCCGGTGTCTCCTCGACGCGGTCGCGGAAGAAGTCGTCGGGGTCGGCGCCGGCGGCGAGCCGGCCGGCGAGCAGGGTGCTGTGCGCGTCGAGCGCCTCGGGGAGTTCGGACACGACGGCGGGGGTGCCGGACAGCTCGGCCAACGCGGCGGCGAAGCGGCGGCCGGCCGGTCCGGCGGAGGTGCCCTCGGTCCAGATGACCGGGAGGGAGTCGGCCAGCTCGGCGGCCAGGGTCTTGGCGGGGTTGCTGTAGGTCACGATGGCCGGACCGCAGCGCTCGGCGATGCGGTCGAGTCGGTCGGCGACCTTCTCGACGGCTTCGGGGGGCGCTTCGAGCAGGCCGGTGCGGTCGAGCAGCGCGAGGAGCGGGGTGAGCAGCGCCCACAGCACGCCGGGGGCGGCGCCGGCGAGGGGTTCGTCGTGGTCGTAGGGCGCGGTCGCCATGGGGATGAACAGGCCGTGCGAGGCGCTCACCGACTCGCTGAGCGGGGAGCGGGCGGGGGCTACGGCTACGACCGTGCAGCCCCGGCGGTAGGCCTGTTCGGCGAGGAGGGCGAGGCCCGGCTCGGTGCCGTCGGGGGTGGCGATGAGCAGGAGGTCGACGGAGCCGGTCCAGCCGGGCAGTTCCCAGCGCAGGGCACCCGCGGCGGGGGCGACGCCGGTGGGGGCGAGGCGGGTGACGGGGCTGCCGGCGCCCGCGAGGGTGCCGAGGAGGTCGGCGGCGTGGGTGGCGGCGGCGCCGGGTCCGGCGATGAGGACGGCGCGGGGGCGGCCGTCCGGCTTGAGGTTGCCGACGCCGGCCTCGGCGGCGTGCCGGGCGGCGGTGCGTACGCGGGCACCGGCCTCGGCGGCGCCGCGCAGGAGGCCGCGGCGGTCGGCGTCCGTGAGGCGCTCCGGGGAGTCGAGGAGCGTTTCGTCGAGCATGGCGGCTGTCTCCGATCGCCGGGAGCGTTCGTCGGGGTGCGCGGCGGGATGGCGGCGGACCGTCCGGCTACTCGGGGCGGCGGGCCTCGTCGACGAGGAGGACGGGGATGCCGTCGCGCACCGGGTACGCCAGGCCGCAGTCCTGGCCGGTGCAGATCAGCTCGGCGTCCTGCTCCTTGAGGGGGGCGTGGCAGGCCGGGCAGGCGAGGATCTCCAGGAGGCCGGCTTCGAGCGGCATGGGGGTTCCCTTCGGGGGCGGTTGGGCTTGTGTGGATGTGCTGGTCAGGGTACCGCCGGTGTGGGGGCGGGTGCGTGGGTACGGAGCGGGCTGGGCGGGCACCGGCGTGGGTGGGGCCGGGTGGGGCGGCGGCCCGGCGCTGCGGGGTGCCCGGGCGTCGGTGCGGGCCGGGGGGCGCGCTGCCCGGCGCTGCGGGGTGCCTCCCCCACTCTCGGCTTCGCTCGAGCGGGGGGACCCCCACCGCCCACCCGTGCCGCCCTGGGGGTACCTCCCAGGCCGTTCAGGCACTGGGGGAGGCACGACTGCCCGCAGCTACGGCGGCAGGGCGGTTGGGGTGTCAGGCGCGGATGATGGCCAGGGCCTCGTCGCGCACCTTCGTCATCGTCGCCTCGTCGCGAGCCTCCGCGTTCAGGCGGAGCAGGGGCTCGGTGTTGGACGGGCGGACGTTGAACCACCAGTCGGCCGACGTCACGGTGAGGCCGTCGAGGTCGTCCAGGGTGACGTCGTCGCGGCCCTCGTAGGCGGCCCTGATCGCGGCGAGGCGGTCGGTCTGGTCGGCGACGGTGGAGTTGATCTCGCCGGAGCCCGCGTAGCGGTCGTACTGGGCGACCAGGGCGGACAGGGTGCCCGGCTGGCCGCCGAGGGCGGCGAGGACGTGGAGGGCGGCCAGCATGCCCGTGTCGGCGTTCCAGAAGTCGCGGAAGTAGTAGTGCGCGGAGTGCTCGCCGCCGAAGATGGCGCCGGTCCTGGCCATCTCGGCCTTGATGAAGGAGTGGCCCACGCGTGTGCGTTCGGGCGTGCCGCCGTTCTCCCGCACCACCTCCGGCACCGACCAGGAGGTGATCAGGTTGTGGATGACGGTGCCCTTGCCGCCGTTGCGGGCGAGCTCGCGGGCGGCCACGAGGGCGGTCACCGCGGACGGGGAGACCGGGTCGCCGTTCTGGTCGACGACGAAGCAGCGGTCGGCGTCGCCGTCGAAGGCGAGGCCGAGGTCGGCGCCCTCCTCGCGGACGCGCTTCTGGAGGTCGACGAGGTTGGCCGGGTCGAGCGGGTTGGCCTCGTGGTTGGGGAAGGTGCCGTCCAGCTCGAAGTACATCGGCACGAGGTCGAGGGGCAGTCCGGCGAAGACGGAGGGGACGGTGTGGCCGCCCATGCCGTTGCCCGCGTCGACGACCACCTTCAGGGGGCGGATGGCGGTGAGGTCGACGAGGGAGCGCAGGTGGGCGGCGTAGTCGGCGAGGGTGTCGCGGCGGGTGACCGTGCCGGGGCGGGCGGCCGGCTCCGGGGCGCCGGTCTCGCTCCAGCGCTCGACGAGCGTGCGGATCTCGGCGAGGCCGGTGTCCTGGCCGACGGGTGCGGCGCCCGCGCGGCAGAGCTTGATGCCGTTGTACTGCGCCGGGTTGTGCGAGGCCGTGAACATGGCACCCGGCAGGTCCAGCGCGCCGGACGCGTAGTAGAGCTGGTCGGTGGAGCACAGGCCGATCTCGGTGACGTCGGCGCCGCGGGCCGCCGCCCCGCGCGCGAAGGCGCCGGACAGGCCGGGCGAGGAGGGCCGCATGTCGTGGCCGACCACGACGGCGCCCGCGCCGGTCAGCTCGACGAAGGCCGCGCCGAACAGCTCGGCCAGCGACTCGTCCCACTGGTCCGGGACCACACCGCGTACGTCGTACGCCTTCACGATCTGCGACAGATCAGCAGCCACGGCCAACCTTCCTGAAAGTCCTGTCAGTGCCCACAAACTACCCGCAACCACCGACCGGGCGCCGGGCGGTTCCCGAAGGTCAGGGCAAGGTCGGGGACAGGGGCAGGGCAAGATCGGGGCAGAGGCAGGGCGAGGTCAGGGCAGCATCCAGCCCAGAACCGGCGTGGACTGTCCGACCACGATCAGGCACATGACCAGAAGCAGGCCGAGGCTCCACGGCAGCACCTTGCGCAGCAGGTCCCCTTCCCGGCCCGCGAGGCCGACGGCCGCGCAGGCGATGGTGAGGTTCTGCGGGGAGATCATCTTGCCGAGGACACCGCCCGAACTGTTCGCGGCGGCGAGCAGCTCCGGGGACAGGCCCGACTCCCGCGCGGCGGTCACCTGGAGGGCGCCGAAGAGCGCGTTGGCGGAGGTGTCGGAGCCGGAGACGGCGACACCGAACCAGCCCAGCACCGGCGACAGGAAGGCGAGTCCGGCACCGGCCGCCGCGACGAAGTGACCGATGGTGGCGGCCTGCCCGGAGAGGTTCATGACATAGGCGAGGGCCAGTACGGAGGTCACGGTGAGGATCGCGAACCGCAGCTCGTGCACGGTCGCGAGCCACTCCCTGACCGCCACGCGCGCGTGCACGCCGAGGACGACGGCCGTGGCGAGGCCGGCGAACAGCACGAGCGTGCCGCCGGTGGAGACGACCGGCAGGGAGAAGACGTTGCCGCCGACCGGATTCCCCTCGGGGTCGGCGACGTCCAGGAACGGCCAGTCGTACGTCTGGGTCGCCTTCGCCAGCCAGTCCTTGACCGCCGGGATCTGCGCGACGGAGAAGACGGCGACGATCAGCGCGTAGGGCGCGTAGGCGCGCACGATCTCCCGGCGCGGGTCCCGCTCGTCCAGTTCCTCGCTGCGTACGCCGGTGAGGACGGCCGCGCGTACGGGCTCGGCCGCGGGCCGGCGGGCCTGCGGCACGGCGACCAGGGCGCCGGCCCCCAGGAGCGCGGCGCCGATGTCGGCGAGCTGGGCGGAGACGTAGTTGGCGGCGACGAACTGGGCGACGGCGAAGGCCACGCCGCAGGCCAGCGCGGGCACCCAGGTCTCGCGCAGCCCGCGCCGTCCGTCCACGAGGGCGACCAGCAGCAGCGGCACGACGAGGGCCAGCAGCGGCGTCTGCCGGCCCACCACGGAGGCGACGTCGTCCAAGGGCAGCCCGGTGACCTGGGCCAGTGTCACCACGGGAGTGCCCATCGCGCCGAAGGCGACCGGGGCGGTGTTGGCGACGAGCGCGACGACCGCCGCTCGCACGGGGTCGAAGCCGAGCGCGACGAGCATGACGGAGCAGATGGCGACGGGAGCCCCGAACCCGGCGAGGGCCTCCAGGAGGGCGCCGAAGCAGAAGGCGACGACCAGGGCCTGGATGCGCGGGTCGTCGGACAACCGCCCGAAGGAGCGGCGCAGGATGTCGAAGTGCCGGGTGCGGACGGTCATCCGGTAGACCCACAGGGCGTTCACGACGATCCACAGGATGGGGAAGATGCCGAACACGGCGCCCTGTACGGCGCTGGAGGCCGTCTGGTCCAGTGGCATGCCGTAGGCGAGCCAGGCGACGAGCACGGCCGCCAGGAGGCCGGTGAGGCCCGCCAGGTGCGCCTTCATGCGGACGCCGCCCAGCAGGACGAGGACGATCACCAGGGGCAGGGCCGCCACCAGCGCCGACAGGCCGAGCGAGCCGGCGACGGGTTCCAGTTCCTGGACGTACACGGGCGCCTCCCCGGATTCCGCCATGCGAAAGCGATTTCTCGCGGCTCCCGGAATGGTCGTGTCCGCGACAAGGTCGCGTCAATGGGTGTGCAGTAAACGGATCTGCAGCAACGGTTCGGCGCGGAGGGGACCGGGGGTAGGTCAGTTGTCCGGCGAGCGCAGGACGCGCAGGTGGCCGCGGCGAGCGACCTCCATCGGGTCGGCCGTGCGGCGACCGCCGCCGGCCTCCGCCGCCCGCTCCTGGGGACGGGCCGCCTCGCGGACCGCGTTGGCGAGCGCCTCCAGGTCGTCACCGCTGGGGCGGGCCGGGGCCGAGCCGTCGAGGAGCCGGACGACCTCCCAGCCGCGCGGCGCGGTGAGGCGCTCGGAGTGCTCGGCGCACAGGTCGTAGCAGTGGGGTTCGGCGTAGGTGGCGAGCGGGCCGAGGACCGCGGTCGAGTCGGCGTAGACGTACGTCAGCGTCGCGACGGCGGGACGGCCGCAGGCGGTGCGCGAACAGCGACGTACAGGGCTCACGATGTTGGACGGTACCGCACTCTTGAGCGGGCCGCGACGACTCTCCACCAGGTCACACCACCGTGTCGTGGTGTGAAACGGCACACATGCCCCTCCGGGCGCCCCTCATTGACCTGCACGGACGACCTGGTACGGGATACCGGACGGGTTCATGAGCGGTCACTAAACGATGCGAACAGTGACATTTGCCTTGAGTTCGGCGGTCGCGGAGAGATACGGAATCGAGCCCAAGCTTGGCTGGAATGGTCATTCGGCGACACTCGCTGCGGAAGACCGCGCGGTGGGCCACGGCGCGCCCCGGTGTGCGTGTGCGGTCCCGCACGCCGAACCGGCGAGGACTACCCTTCACCAGTGATGGACAACCCCGTGACGCCCCGTGACGCCGACCGACCAGGGCCCCGCCGCCGTGATCGCCACGGCCGGGGCATGCGCGGCCCGATCGCGCCCCCTCAGGTACCGCTCGCCGCGAGCCGCGGCGAGGTGTTCGCGGACCTCGTACAGGACTCCGTGGAGCGCCTGGAACGGCGGTGGCCGCAGCTCGCCGACATCGACTTCCTCGTCCTCGACGTGCCGCGCCTGGACGGCGGTGGGGCCGCGGACGCGTGGAGCGACGAGGCCGTGCCGCTCGGCGGGGCGGTGCCCTCGCGGGACGGGCGGCGCGGACGGGTCGTCGTGTACCGGCGACCGGTCGAGATCCGGACCAAGGGGCGGGACGAGCGGGCGGCGCTGGTGCACGAGGTCGTCGTGGAGCAGGTGGCGGATCTGCTGGGGCTCACGCCGGAGACGGTGGATCCGCGGTACGGGGAGGATTGAGCGGGGCCTTCGGCCCGCGGGGGCGGGTGGCGCAGCCACGGCGGGACGGCGGATCGCTGTGGCTGTGGCTGTGTGAGGGTTCGCCTACTTCTGGAGGACCGACAGGTCCTCCTCCGCCTTCGGTACCGAGACCATGCCCCGGTCGTCCGGCAGGGTCTGGACCGTGAAGGACGCCACGTCGTCGTCCTCGCCGGTCAGGGTGCGGGAGGCGTACACCGGGCCGCCCGAGACCGTCTCGACCGTCAGGGCGTAGGTGCCCTCGAGTCCGGCCGGGACCGGTGCCTCGACGTTCTGGGTCGTCCCGCCCTTGATCGTGAACGTCTTGGTCGCCGTCGTCCCGCCCTCGGTGCCCGCCGACGCCGTGACCTTGACCTTCGCGGTCCGGTCCGGCGCGGCGACGGACAGCGTCGTGCTCTTGGCCCGGTTGTCCGCGGACGTCGCGCGGGCGGCGACCGGGTCGGAGGCCGGGATGAACGCCGACTCCTGCTCGCCGCCCTTGCCCCGGACCACCCGGACCGCGGCCACGACCGGCACCGCACCGCTCGTCGGCGTCAGCACGAGCGACCCCGCCTCGCCGCGCGTGATCTCGCCGAGGTCGACGCCGGTCGTCATGCCCGCCTTGACGTGCACCGTCTCGTGCCCGGCGGGAGTGATCAGCCCGGACGGCGAGGCGAGCCGCACCTTCAGGTCGGCGTCGCTGCCACCGGGCGTGAACAGCACCAGGCGTACGGATGTGGCGTCCTTGGGGATGCCCGGCAGCACCAGATCGCTCGCCGGATCCGCGGCGGCGGTCAGCCAGTCGCCGCCGGTCTTGTCGTCCAGGGCCTGGACCGCGGCCCCGAGCCGGCCGCTGCGCACGCCGACGTGCACGGTCACGTCGGTCTCCTCCACGTCGCTGAGCGTGGACAGCAGGAGGGACTCGCTGGAGTTCGGCGGGACGGTGATGCCCTCCCCCACCGTGGACTTCAGGGTGCCGTCCTTGCCGTAGAGCTCGATGTCGACGACGGCCGCGGAGTCGTCGGGGTTCGTGAGGTGCACGTAGTCGGTACGGCCGGCCGCCGTGCTGGCGCCCGGGAACCAGAACTCCGTGTCCGGTGCCGTGCAGTTGAGGCCCAGCAGTCCGCGGCCCGTCCCGGCGGCGACCTCGGTGGTCTGCTGAACGGTCCAGCCGGGGGCGTGGCTTCCGGCGGCGGTGCCGATCAGCGCGGGCGCGTCGCCGCCGGAGGTCTTGCCGGTGGCAGGCGTGCCGGGCTCCTTGGGCTGTACGACGGGCTCGCCGGTCTTGTCCCCGGACTTCTCCCCCTTGTCGTCCTTCTCCTCCCCCTTGTCGTCCTTCTCGCCCTCCGACTCGGCCGTCGCCGCCTCGAGTGCGGCCGTGCCCTTCTCGTCGGCGCCCTTGGTGACGGGCGTGAAGGAGGTGTATGACGTCTCGGCGAGGTCGGAGTTGCTGGGCGCCGGGCAGAGCAGGCCGGTGCGCTCCACGGGCAGTGTGGCGGCCGGCTCGGTGGTGACCGCGCCGGAGTCGCCGGGTGCCGAGACGGCCGCGAATCCGGTGACGGCGGCGAGCGCCGTGGCGCCCGCGAACAGGGACAGGGTGGTGCGCTTCACTGCTGGCTCCCGTCGGGACGCTCACTGCCGGTGCCGTGGGGGTGTCGGGGCTGGGAGGGGTCGTACGACGCGTCGTACCCGCCCTGGCCGTACGCCTGGCCGTAGGCGGGGTCGTACGCGCCGGCCCGGGACGGGTCGGACGGATCGCCGTAGGCGGCGTACGGGTCGTACTGGCCCGTCTCGAATCCACCGCCCTGGCCGTCCTGGCCGCCCTGGTAGGCGTTCGCCTGGTACGGGTCCCCTTGGTACTGCTGCTGTCCGTAGGCGCCCGCGTCGTAGTGCTGCGGGGCGCCTTGGTGCTGCTCGCCGCCGTACGCGCCGTAGGAGTCGTACTCGGCTGGGGCGTACGCCTCCTGGTCCCAGTCGCCGTAGCTCTGCTGCTGCGGGACGGGCACCGGGGCCTGCAAGGGCGTGACGGCGCCTTCTTCGTCCGCCGCCCCGGTCACCGCGTCGGTCTCGGCCGCCGCCTCCGCCTCGGCCTGGGCCCTCAGTCGCCGGGCCCGGCGTCCTTCGCCCTCGACGGCCGGCTCCGGGACGAGCGGCTCCTCGGGCAGGTCGTCGTCGACGTCACGGCGCCTGCCGGGCAGGGCGAGGACGACCAGGACGACGGCGAGGAGGCCCTGGGCCCACAGCCAGACGGTGTGGGTGAAGGGGGCGTCGTAGGTGACGTCCAGCTTCCCGCCCGCGGCGGGGAGTTCGAAGCCCTGGGCCCAGCCGTCGACCGTGGTGCGGGTGAGCGGCTTGCCGTCCAGGGTGGCCGTCCAGCCCTCGGCGGCGGTGTCGGCGAGGCGCAGCACGCGGCCCTCGGAGCCGGACGGGACCTCGGTGTGGATCTCGACGGGGCCGGCCGCCACGGGCTGCGGCTCACCGTCACCGCCGTCGGCGCCGTCCTCGGCACCCGCGCCGGACACGATGGTCGCGCGCGCCACTTCCTGGTCCACTCGCCACAGCCCGCTGCCGTCCTGCTGGCTGAGCCGGCTCAGACCTGGCGTGGCGTCCAGGACGCGGGTGACCTCGCGGGGCGCGCCCTTGTGGACGAGGACGTAACGCACGGCGAAGCCGCCGAGCTGGTCGGCCTGGTCGGCGCCGGAGCCGGCCACCAGGTTGGCGACGATCTTGTCGAGGCGGCTGTTCCCGCCGTCACCGGCGGCCAGTTCACCGTCGCCGAGTCGGGCGCCGGAACCGCGGACCAGCATGTAGCTCACGTGGGCAGCGGAGTCGCTGTCGAGGACGAGGGTGCGGGCCTGGTCGCGGGTGTGGCTCTCCTCGGCGACGAACGCCGGCACCTGGACGGGGTCGCGTCGCTCCAGGGGGCCGTCGGCGCCCCCGATCATCCAGCCGGCGGCGGCGATCAGCGGGCCGACGGCCGAGGCGAGGGCGATCAGCGCGGCGACCGGCTGGCGCCAGCCGAAGCTCTGCTCGGCCACGCGCGAGCGTGCCCCGTCGGCGCCGAGGGTCGCGGCGGCCAGGAGGGCGATGCCGTAGACGAGGGTGGCGGGTCCGGCCCAGGCGGAGCGGTTGGAGAGGACCGCGAAGACCAGGGCGACCAGGGCGACGGCCCAGGCCGTGCGGATGCCCAGTTGCCGTTCCGAGCGCAGCAGGGCGGCGAGTGCGGCCAGCACGATGCCGATGAGGACCAGCCCGCCGACGGTGCCCGGGCCGCCGGGGCTCGCGCCGAGCAGGTCGAGGGCGGAGGCGGCCGAGGTGCCGTGGTCGAGGCCCGCTTCGTCGAAGAAGCCGAACGGCAGCAGCGACAGGGACCAGGGCGCGAGGAGCAGCAGGGGGGTGCCGAGCTGGGCGAGGAAGCGCAGTCCGTACGCCGTGACGTCGCCGCGGCGCAGCACCAGGACGCCGGCCCCGAGGAGCAGCGCGATGGGCCACACGACGGGCGTGAAGGCGGTGGTGATCGTCAGCAGCAGGGCGTACGCCCAGGTGGCGCGCCAGCTGCCGCGAGCGGCGGAGGAGCCCGTCAGGCCGGCCGCCGCGGCGCCCGCGCGGGCGATGAGCGGGAGGAGCACGGCGAGGACGGCGGTGCCGATGCGTCCGCCGGCGAGGGCGCCGGTGGCGGCGGGCAGGAAGGCGTAGGCGACGGCCGCCCACGCGCGCAGCAGCCGGGAGGGGACGAGCGGGCGGGAGGCGAAGTACGCGGTGGCACCGGCCAGGGGCACCGAGCAGACCAGCAGCAGGGTGACCGCGAGCCCGGTGGAGCCGAGCAGCACCGAGGCGAGTACGGCGACGATCGCGAGGTAGGGCGGCGCGGAGGCGGTGCCGCCGGTGCCCACGGTGTGCCACGCGTCCGCGTACCGCGACCACAGCTCGCCGGCGCCGGCCGGGGCGGGCAGCAGCGCGCCGCCCGCCAGGGCACCGCCGCCGAACAGGGCGCGGCAGGCGAACAGGGAGACGAAAAGCAGCAGCAGGAAGAGCACCGGCCCGGGCTTGCGGGCGACCCGCTTGAGGCGGGAGAACTGCTCGACCTCGAGGAAGTCGGCGTCGTCGCCGCCCGGCCCGGACTCGATGGCGCCGCCGTGCCGTCCGGCGCCCGCGGCCGCCTCGGCGTCGGAGGCGCCGACGAGGTTGCCGGCGACCTGTTCGACGGTGACGCGGATGGTCGCGCCGGGCGGCGGGAACAGGGGGCGCAGTTCGTCCTTATCGACCTGCGGGCGCCCGCGTTCGCGCCGGGCGGCGAGGATGCGCTCGGGTCGCAGCAGGACGCCCAGCAGGCCGCGGATCTCGTCGAGGGCCTGGCCGGGAACCTTGCCGACGAGGTAGGCGAGGGTCCGCAGCAGGGTGCCGAGGACGATGCGCAGCAGCACCCAGGGCAGCGCGGCGGTGCGGGTGTTGACGAGGAGGGTGTGGACGGCGCCCGCCTTGTCCACCTTGTGCGGGGAGGCGGTGGTGCGGCCGGCGCAGTCGACGGTGCGGCGCTCGCGGGAGGCCGCCTCGGCGTGGCGCACGACCGCCTCGGGGGCGACGAGGACGCGCATTCCGGCGGCGTTCGCGCGCCAGCACAGGTCGACGTCGTCGCGCATCAGCGGCAGCCGGCGGTCGAACCCGCCGAGCCGTTCGAAGACGTCACGCCGGATCAGCATGCCGGCGGAGGAGACCGACAGGACGGACCGCACGTGGTCGTGCTGACCCTGATCCTGTTCGCGGCGGTCCAGGCCGGTCCAGCGGCGGCCGGAGTTGGCGATGGAGACGCCGACCTCCAGCAGCTGCCGGCGGTCGTACCAGCCGCGGAGCTTGGGGCCGACGACGGCGACGTCGTCACGCCCGAGTTCGTACTCGTTGTCCACGACGCGCAGCAGCTGGGCCAGGGCGTCGGGCTCGGGGGCGCAGTCGTCGTGCAGCAGCCACAGCCACTGCACCGGTTCTCCGTGGGGAAGTTCCGGCATGTCGTAGGCGTCGTCGCGCCAGGTGCGCGTGACGGGGTCCCAGCCGCTGGGCCGCTTCAGGTACGGCAGGTCCTCGGGAGTGAGGACGGGCGCGATGCGGACGGCCTCCTCGACGGCCTGGCCGAAGCCGGTGCGACGGGCGAGGTGGAGCACGTGGTCGTCGCCGAGGGCATCGGTGACGAGCCGGGCGGAGTCGTCGGCGCTGCCGGTGTCGGCGGCGACGGCGAACTGGACGGGGCGCTCCTGGCCGAGCAGCCCGGCGAGCGCGTCGGGCAGCCAGCGGGCTCCGTCGTGGGCGACGAGGACCGCGGTCACGACGTGACGCGGGAACTCAGGTGTGGCAGCGAGGTCTTGCTGGGCTGCCGTGTGGCTGTGCACGGACATCGAGGTACGGGCCCCGGTTCGGTGGACTGCGGTGGACGCCCGTGCCTGTTGGGGGTGGCGGGGCGTCTCGGACGAGCGCCCACACTATCGGCTGGGCACAAGGAGGGCCCGCCGCCTGTGGACAACCCACCCGTGAGGGGCCGTCAGCGCAGTTCACCGCCGCTCCGGCGGTCCTGCCGGGCCCGCTGTCCCGCTCTTCCTTCCGGTACTGCCCGCAGTCCCTGCCGTCGGGTCAGACGGCGGCCTTCTTCAGCCGACGGCGCTCCCGCTCGGACAGGCCGCCCCAGATGCCGAAGCGCTCGTCGTTGGCAAGGGCGTACTCGAGGCACTCGGAGCGGACCTCGCAGGCGAGGCAGACCTTCTTGGCCTCCCGGGTGGAGCCGCCCTTCTCGGGGAAGAAGGACTCGGGGTCGGTCTGGGCGCACAGTGCGCGCTCCTGCCAGCCGAGCTCCTCGTCCGCGTCGTCGACCAGCAGTTGCTGCACCAGCTCGGTCATGTGCGCCCCTCGTCTGTCTTTCGCGTCCCCGTGATCCAGCCGTTATCGATTCCGGCTGAACGACACGAGTGAAATTACAAGTGTGCTGCTCCGGGCGAGTCAAGCCGGGATCTGCTATTGGGCCCCTTATTCACTCTGCGGAACCAAGGCCCTGCGGAAAGTGTTCAAATCGGCATAAACCTCGGCATACCGACGAGACTCGCCAGGGCACCCACCCCGCGCAGAGCCCGCACCAGGAAGGACGTCCAGGCGTTCGATCCCGTTCCGATACACACGCCGAAGCGAAGCTGATCACATTCGGATCACGGGATCGCAACGGGGGTTGTGCGCCCGGCTTGTGCGCCATGTGTCCCGGAAGCCGCATGAGCAAACCTTTCACCTGCCAGATGAACCGGATGAGGTGAACCATGTCCCACATAACGGGCATCGAGTTGACAGTGCCGGTGTGAACCGCTGTCCTTGTGGGCATGCTCGCGAACTTGGCACTCACCTCGACCCGCACCGCCGGGTCCCACGGTGCTGCCCACGTTCGCCGCAGCTGTTGTTGCTGTTCCGGCTGTTGAGCCCACCGCGCTCCGGCCGTTTCCCGGGTCCACGCGACCCGGACGCCTGTCTCTTCCCGCCCCACCAGGGCGCTCTTCGCCAACCCGCTCCTCCCCGCACTCTTCCGCCGAGGAACCACCGCACCCATGAACAGCGACAGCGACCTCCAGATCGCCGGCGACATCCTCGAAGTCCCCCACCTCCTCCAGGCACCGCGCGAGCACCCGGCCACCGTCGCCGAGTTCGCCGGCCTGGTCCGTTCCCTGGCCGCCGACCCCTCCGCCTGGCGGCACCTCGTCCGGTACGACGCGACGACACGCTGGTACCACCGGCTGCGCACCGGACCCGGCTACGAGGTCTGGCTCCTGTCCTGGCTCCCCGGCCAGGGCAGCGGACGCCACGACCACGGCCCCTCCTCCGGCGTGTGGACCGTCCTGGAGGGCACCCTCACCGAGCACACCGAGCGCGGCACGCGCGCGTTGCGGCCGGGGACGCAGAAGGTGTTCGCCCCGGGGCACGCGCACGAGGTGGTCAACGACACGCTGGAGCCGGCGGTCAGCCTGCACGTCTACTTCCCCGCCCTCACCGACATGCCCATGCACTCCGCGCGGTGCTCGGCCACGACCGCGCGCGGGACGGACACCGGCGCGTTGACGACTGCCTGACGCTCTGTCGTACCCGCCTGCGAGACTGGGACCATGCGCATTGTGGTTCTGGCAGGCGGCATCGGCGGTGCCCGGTTCCTGCGTGGTCTGAAGCAGGCCGCGCCGGACGCGGACATCACGGTCATCGGCAACACCGGGGACGACATCCACCTCTTCGGGCTGAAGGTCTGCCCGGACCTCGACACGGTGATGTACACGCTCGGCGGCGGCATCAACGAGGAGCAGGGCTGGGGCCGGGCCGACGAGACCTTCCACCTCAAGGAGGAGCTCGCGGCGTACGGCATCGGGCCCGAGTGGTTCGGCCTGGGCGACCGTGACTTCGCCACGCACATCGTGCGGACGCAGATGATCACCGCCGGATATCCGCTGAGCGCGGTGACCGAGGCGCTGTGCGACCGCTGGAAGCCCGGGGTGCGCCTGATCCCGATGACCGACGACCGCGTGGAGACCCACGTGGCTGTCGAGCTCGACGGCGAGCGCAAGGCGGTCCACTTCCAGGAGTACTGGGTGCGGCTGCGGGCGTCGGTCCCCGCCGAGGCGGTCGTGCCGGTGGGCGCCGAGCAGTCCAAGCCGGCGCCCGGTGTGCTGGAGGCCATCGCGGAGGCGGACGTGATCCTCTTCCCGCCCTCCAACCCGGTCGTCTCGGTCGGCACGATCCTCGCCGTGCCCGGCATCCGGGAGGCGATCGCCGACGCCGGCGTACCGGTGGTCGGCCTCTCCCCGATCGTCGGCGACGCCCCCGTGCGCGGGATGGCCGACAAGGTCCTCGCCGCGGTCGGCGTGGAGTCCACCGCCGCCGCGGTCGCCGAGCACTACGGCTCGGGACTGCTCGACGGCTGGCTGGTCGACACGGTCGACGCGGAGTCCGTCACGCGCGTGAAGGCGGCCGGCATCCTCTGCCGTGCCGTCCCGCTGATGATGACCGACCTCGACGCGACCGCGCGGATGGCCCGGGAGGCGCTGACGCTGGCGGAGGAGGTGCGCGAGGCATGACCGACGCAGCCCCCGGCTACCGGGTCTGGGCCGTCCCCGGCCTGCCCGAGGTGGCGCCGGGCGACGACCTGGCCAAGCTGATCGCGGCGGCCGAGCCCGCCCTCGCCGACGGAGACGTGCTGCTCGTCACGTCCAAGATCGTGTCCAAGGCCGAGGGCCGCGTCGTCCAGGCCGACGACCGGGAGGCCGCGATCGACGCGGAGACGGTGCGGGTGGTGGCCCGGCGCGGCACGCTGCGCATCGTGGAGAACCGCCAGGGCCTGGTCATGGCCGCGGCCGGGGTGGACGCCTCCAACACCCCGTCCGGCACGGTCCTGCTGCTCCCCGAGGACCCGGACGCCTCCGCCCGCGCCGTCCGCGAGGGCCTGCGCGACGCACTGGGCGTCGACGTCGGCGTGGTCGTCACGGACACCTTCGGTCGCCCCTGGCGCGCCGGTCTCACGGACGTGGCGATCGGTGCCGCCGGCGTGCGGGTCCTGGACGACCTGCGCGGCGGCACGGACGCGCACGGGAACGCGCTCGGCGCCACCGTCGTGGCCACCGCCGACGAGCTGGCCGCCGCGGGCGACCTGGTCAAGGGCAAGGCCGCGGGACTGCCGGTGGCGGTCGTCCGGGGGCTCCCGCAGGTGGTGTCCGAGGACGACGGAGAGGGCGCCCGCGCGATGGTCCGCGGCGCGCGCGACGACATGTTCCGGCTGGGCACCTCCGAGGCGGTGCGCCAGGCGGTCACCCAGCGCCGTACGGTGCGGGCCTTCACGGACGAGCCGGTCGACCCCCAAGCCGTGCGCCGCGCGGTGGCGGCGGCGGTGACCGCGCCGGCGCCGCACCACACGACGCCGTGGCGTTTCGTCCTGCTGGAGTCGGCCGACTCCCGCACCCGCCTGCTGGACGCGATGCGGGACGCGTGGATCGCCGACCTCAGGCGGGACGGCAAGACCGAGGAATCCATCGCCAAGCGGATCAGGCGCGGCGACGTCCTGCGCAACGCGCCGTACCTGGTCGTCCCGTGCCTGGTCATGGACGGCTCGCACACCTACGGCGACGAGCGGCGCGACTCGGCCGAGCGGGAGATGTTCGTGGTCGCCACCGGCGCGGGCGTGCAGAACCTGCTCGTCGCGCTCGCCGGGGAGCGGCTCGGCTCCGCATGGGTCTCCTCGACGATGTTCTGCCGGGACGTCGTGCGGGAGGTGCTGGGACTGCCGGACGACTGGGACCCGATGGGCGCGGTCGCGGTCGGTCATCCCGCCGAGGAGCCGAAGGCGCGGCCGGAGCGGGACGCGGGGTCGTTCATCGAGGTGCGGTGAGGCGGCCGGCCGAGCCTCTACCCTCGTAGGGGCTCCCTTCTCCCTCCTCCCGAGGACCTCACCAGTGGCAGGACGTTTCGCTCCCCGCCCCACGCGCACCACGGTGCGCGGCGGGGAGACGGTCGTGCCCCGGCAGGCCGCCGCACCGGGCAAGGTGCGCGTGTGGGTGCCGGACGGGCCGCTGGAGCTGGGGCTGGTCCTCGGTCCGCTGCGGCGCGGGCCGGGCGATCCGACGTTCCGGACGATGCCGGACGGATCGGTGTGGCGGGCCAGCCGGACGCCCGCCGGACCGGGCACGCTGCGGGTCACCGCGCGCGGCGGGGCGGTGCGGGGCGAGGCCTGGGGGCCGGGGGCGGAGTGGCTGCTGGACCAGTTGCCGCGGCTGCTGGGCGCCGACGACGACCCGTCCGCGTTCGTGCCGCGGCACAGGCTGCTGGCCTTCACGGCGCATCGGCGGCCGGGTCTGCGGCTGACGCGGACCGGGCTGGTGATGGAGTCGCTGATCCCCTCGATCCTGGAGCAGAAGGTCACGACGCTGGAGGCGTACCAGGCGTGGCGACTTCTCGTGCGGAAGTACGGGGAGCCGGCGCCGGGGCCCGCGCCCGGGCGGATGTACGTCATGCCGACGGCGCGGACGTGGGCGATGATCCCGTCCTGGGAGTGGCATCTGGCCGGCGTCGACGACAAGCGGGCGTCGACGATCCTGCGGGCGGTGCGGGTCGCCGCGCGGCTCGAGGAGGCGGCCGGGATGGAGCCGGCGGCCGCGCAGGAGCGGCTGGAGGTCGTGTCCGGGATCGGGCCGTGGACGTCCGCGGAGACCGTGCAGCGCAGTCACGGTGCGCCGGACGCGGTGACGGTGGGGGATCTGCATCTGCCGGGGATCGTGGGGTTCGCGCTGGGCGGGGACCGGTACGCGGACGACTCCGTCATGCTGCGGCTGCTGGAGCCGTATGCCGGGCAGCGGCATCGGGCGGCTCGGTTGGTGTTGCTGAGCGGGCGGGTGCCGGGGAGGCGGGCGCCGCGGATGGCTCCGCGGGGGATCGAGCGGTTGTGATGCGGCGGGGGTGACGTGGTGCCCGGGGTGGGGAAGGCCGGGGACGACGTCGCCCGGCGCCTCCGTGTCACCCGGGGGTGGGTGGCGCGGCCCGACGTTGCGGGGTGCCTCCCCCACTCTCGGCTTCGCTCGAGCGGGAGGTGCCGCCACCGCCCACCCGTGCCGCCCCTGGGGGCACCTCCCAGGCCGTCGAGGCACTGGGGAGCCACGACTGCCCGCAGCTATGTGGGCGTGGCTGCCCGCAGCTACGGCGGCAGGGCGGCTCCCGGGGCTGTACCGTCGGCAGCCCGCCCGTCCGTCCGCCGGAGGTCTACGCGTCGGAGGAGAAGCGCAGGGCTGCGGGCGGGATGTGGGCGTCGCACCAGATGCGGGCGCCGGAGCGGAGTTCGTTGTCGGCGCCGATGACCGCGCCGTCCCCTATGACCGTGTCCGTGAGGACCGAGCGGGTGCCGACGCGGGCGCGCGTGCCGATGAGGGAGTCGGTGATCACCGCGCCGGGTTCGATGACCGCGCCCGGAAGGATCGTGCTGCCGAACACCCGCGCGCCCTCCGCCACGAAGGCGCCCTCGCCGACCACCGTGCCGCCGGCCAGCTTGGCGTCGGGTGCCACCCGGGCCGTGGGCAGGACGAGACGGTCGCCGCAGCGACCCGGTATCGCCGGGGACGGGGCGCGGCCGAGGACCAGGTCGGCCGAGCCGCGCACGAAGGCCGCCGGCGTGCCCAGGTCCAGCCAGTACGTGGAGTCGACCATGCCCTGGAGGTGGGCTCCGGTGGCGAGGAGTTCCGGGAAGGTCTCCCTTTCGACCGAGACGGGGCGGCCCGCCGGGATCGTGTCGATGACCGAGCGGCGGAAGACGTACGCGCCCGCGTTGATCTGGTCGGTGACGATCTCCTCCGGCGTCTGGGGCTTCTCCAGGAAGGCCAGCACCCGCCCCGAGTCGTCCGTCGGGACCAGCCCGTACGCCCGGGGGTCGGTCACCTGCGTCAGGTGCAGGGAGACGTCCGCGCCCGTCGTCTCGTGCGTGCGGACCAGCGCCCCGATGTCCAGGCCCGTCAGGATGTCGCCGTTGAAGATCAGGACCGGGTCCTCGGGACCGGAGTGCAGCCGGGACGCCACGTTGCGGATGGCGCCGCCGGTGCCCAGCGGCTCCTCCTCCGTGACGTACTCGATGTGGAGCCCCAAAGCCGAGCCGTCGCCGAAGTACGGCTCGAAGACCTCGGCCAGATAGCTCGTCGCGAGGACGATGTGCTCGACGCCCGCGGCCTTGGCCCGCGCCAGCTGGTGCGTGAGGAACGGCACCCCCGCCGCCCTGACCATGGGCTTGGGCGTGTGCACCGTCAGCGGACGCAGCCGCGTGCCCTTGCCGCCGACCAGGAGGATCGCTTCTGTCACCGTCGTCTCTGCTTCCTGCCGGGACCGGCCGAACTGTCTTTCGGCCGGCCAGTGTATGCAGACCGTTCCCTGACGCCTTCGGTGGTCGTGCGTGGTCGTGCGGTGTGCCGCCCTCAGCGGCCCTGGTACTTCGCCGCCGTCGAGCGGGCCGTACCGAGCTTGCCGTAGAGCTTCTTGCCGGGGCAGCTGGTGGCGAAGCCGTCGCGGTGCCCGGAGATGACGTTCAGTCGTACGTTCCTACCTTTTGGGTAGAGATTGCCACCACCGGACTTCAGGTATGTCTTTCCGCGCGGATTCATGCCGTAGAGACCGAGCTTCCACGCGGTGAGCCGGGCGATCGCCTTCACGGCGGCCGACGACGGCTTCTTGGAGCTGTAGGTGCCGAGTACGGCGATGCCCATGCTGTTGGAGTTGAAGCCGTAGGTGTGCGCGCCCAGGACGGCCTTGCTCACTCCCCCGGCCCGCCCCTCGTAGATCTTTCCGCACTTGTCGACGAGGAAGTTGTAGCCGATGTCGCGCCAGCCCATGCTCTTGACGTGGTAGCGGTAGATACTGCGAATGACTGACGGGGCCTGTGAGCAGCTGTAGTTGTTGCCGGTGGCCGAGTGGTGCACGAAGGCCGCCTTGACCTTCTTCGTGTACACGAACTTCTTCTCGCGCAGCTTCTCGTCGGCGCCCCAGCCGCGGCGCGTGGTGATGCTCGGGCGTGGGCCGACGTACGGCTTGGCCCGCTGCCGCTCCGCCGGGATCTCGGCGGCGCCGAGCGGGGCAAGGTGGGCGTTGGCGGCGGAGGCGGTGACGGCCTCCGTGGACCGGTCGGTCAGGGCGGTGGTGCGGGGGCCGCCCCCTGGTGCCGGGGCGGCTGCGGGCGGGGTGCCCTCGCCGGGGTCGACGAGTTCGAGGCGCATGCCGGTGGGCAGCGCGAAGTCCGTGTGCCCGGCGGTGCCGTGGGCGTCCGGGGCGGTTCGGGCGGAGTCCGGCGCGCTCTGGGCCCGCACGCGGACCTCGACGCCGTCGGACTCGCCCACCCACAGCGGGGCGGTGGCGCCGCGGACGCGGCCCGAGGTGCTCTCGGGGGTGTCCGGGTCGGCGGCGTGGTCGGCGTTGTGGGTCTCCAGTTCCTGCCAGGCGGACCAGGCGCCGGTGGCGGTGGCGCGGGTGCGGACCTGGACCTGGCCGTGCAGTTCGGTGGCCGGGTCGTCCCAGACGACGCCGACCAGTGAGAAGTGCTGGACGTCCCGGCGGGGGACGCCCTGTTCGGCGCCGGGGGCGCGGTCCGGGCCGAGGGGGGCGAGGGGCAGCGACTGGGTGCTGCCGGTGACGTGCGCCTCGCTCCACGCCGCCCCCTGGGCCGCGGGCGAGGCCGCCCGCGGGGTCGAGGGCCGGGCCGCGGAGGTGGTTGCCGCCGACGCTGGCGGGGTGAGCGGGAGGGCCAGGGCCGCCGCGCACGTGACACCGATCGAGGAAGCAAGGAATCCACGCATGCAACGGATCGTGGACATCCGGGTACGAAACTGTCCATTTGTGAACTGACGTCCTGTAGGGCGTTTTCGTCCGATCCGGTGGTGGCGCGGTACGCCGTACGCCCGGTGCGCGCCCGTGGGCCCGCGTAGGCTTGCGCGGATGAACGCGACCGACCGCACCCCTGCCGACCTGCTGAGTTCCGCGCTCGCCGCGGACCCGGGACGTCCCCTGGTGACCTTCTACGACGACGCCACCGGCGAACGCGTCGAACTGTCCGTGGCCACCTTCGCCAATTGGGTGGCCAAGACCGCGAATCTGCTCCAGGACGAACTGTCCGTCGAACCCGGCGACCGGGTCGCGCTGCTGCTGCCCGCGCACTGGCAGACGGCGGTGTGGCTGCTGGCGTGCGCGTCGGTCGGGGTGGTCGCCGACGTGGCCGGTGATCCCTCGGCTGCGGACGTGGTGGTGAGCGGTCCGGAGCCGGAGTCGCTGGAGGCGGCGCGGGCGTGCTCGGGGCCGCGGGTCGCGCTGGCGCTGCGGCCGCTCGGGGGGCGGTTCGTGCCGGCGGCGCCGGAGGGGTTCGCGGATTACGCGGTGGAGGTGCCGGGGCAGGGCGACCGGTTCGTGCCGTACGTGCCGGTGGATCCGGAGGCACCCGCGCTGATCGTGGCCGGGCGGGAGTTCAGCGGGGCGGAGGTCGTGGAGCGGGCTCGGGCGGAGGCGTCGGGGCTGGGGCTCACGGGGCCGGGGGCGCGGATTCTGTCGGGCTTGCCGTACGACACGTGGGAGGGGTTGAGCGCGGGGTTGTACGGGCCGTTGGCGAGTGGGGGGTCGGTGGTGTTGTGCCGGCACCTGGAGCGGGCGGCGGACGGGGTGCTGGATCAGCGGATCGAGGCGGAGCGGGTGTCGGCTACGGCGCGGTGAGGTTTCTGCTGGGGGGGGCGGGGCGTGCCCGCGTCGAGGTGAGGGGCTGAGCGGGCACCGGCGTTGAGTGGGCACCGGCGCGGGGGTGGGCGTCGGGGGTAAGGCGCGCGGCTCGGCGCTGACGGGGTGCCGCCTGCGCCCACCCGTGCCGCCCTAGGCGGCACGAATGCCCGCAGGCTGGGTCTGGGCTGGAGTGGGGCGGCGTGCCTGCCCCGCAGGCCGGGCGAGGGCGGCGTGCCTGCCCCGCAGGCTGGGCGGGGGACAGCGTGCCCGGGCGCGGACCGGTCGGTGCTGGGCCGGTGGGGGCGGGGGCGCTGTGCCGCGCCCCGTTCGGAGCAGTCCCGTTCCGTCTTCGGCGTCCGCTCGGGTCATGGTCGTAGGAGCGCACGTGTGCGGGACGGAGGGAGACGTGAGCGACGACGACGCGGGCACGCCCCTCGGTGGCCCCGGGCCCGGCGCCGGGGCGTCCGCGACCGGGGACGGACTGCGGCGGCGGCGTCGGAGGCGACGGCTGGGGTGGGCCGGGGTCGGGGTCGCCGCGCTGGCCGCCGGTGCCGTGGGGGGCGGATGGGCCCTCTACGCCAAGCTGAACGGCAACATCACCGCCGACGAGGCGGCGGCCGCCGAACTCGCCCGGTACGAGAAGGAGCGGCCCACCGCGCTGGTCCGCGGCGCGCAGAACGTCCTGGTGATCGGGTCGGACACCCGCTCCGGTGACGGCAATGCCCGTTACGGGCGCAACGACGGGACCGAGCGGTCGGACACCACGATCCTGCTGCACCTGGCCGCGGGCCGGGACAGCGCCACCGCCGTCTCCCTCCCCCGCGACCTGATGGTGGACGTGCCCGGCTGCCGCCGCCCGGACGGCTCGCGCACGCAGCCGGTGTTCGCGCAGTTCAACTACGCCTACGAGGCGGGCGGCTCGGCGTGCACGGTCCGGACGGTGGAGAAGCTCACCGACGTCCGGATCGACCATCACGTGGTCGTCGACTTCGAGGGCTTCAAGCGGATGGTCGACGCGCTCGACGGCGTCGAGGTGTGCCTGCGCGAGCCGGTCGACGACAAGGACGCCAAGCTGAAGCTGCCCGCCGGCCGCGTGACGCTGAACGGGGAACAGGCCCTCGGGTACGTCCGCGCCCGCAAGTCGCTCGGCGACGGCAGCGACACCGACCGGATGGACCGGCAGCAGCGGTTTCTGGGGGCGCTCGTCAGCAAGGTGCAGAGCGATGACGTCCTGCTGAACCCGGTGAAGCTCTATCCCGTCCTGGACGCGGCCACCTCGTCCCTCACGACCGATCCGGCCCTGGCGAGTCTGCGGGGTCTGTACGACCTCGTACGCGGGATGCGCGGAATTCCCACCGAGCGCGTGCAGTTCCTGACCGTCCCCCGGGAGGCGTACGCGGGCGACGCCAATCGCGACCAACTCGTGGAGCCCGACGCGGAGAAGCTGTTCGCCCGCCTCCGCACGGACCAACCCGTCACGGTCGCCAAGGAGGTTCCGCGGAATTCCGCCGCACGGGGCGATACGAATACGGAGCCACCCGGTCACACAGAGTCCGGCGATACAGGCTCCCCCCTTGCCCCCACCTTCCAGGGAAACACCGCTGCCGCGCACGACTGCGGGTAAAGGCACCCCCACGTCGGCGCGCCGGGACGAACACAGCTCAAAGAAATGGGCGGTATTGCCCGGTTGTAGGGACGTGGAACTTGTCACTGTCGTCGCTCCACGCTGAACTAGGCAGATAGTGTGAGCGCTTCCGGTGCCCCGGCTCAGAGGTCTGACCGGTCCCAGGCCCGGGTCGTGCACTATTTGTACGAGACCCGAGCGCCTTTGAGGGGGAAGGCGCCGCGTGGCCCCGACGGAGGATTTGGACAACCGTGGACGCGCAAGGCCGTGGGCGGGCGGAGAACGTCGACCCCGCAGACCAGTGGGTGTTCAATCCGAACACCGGAGAATACGAACTGCAACTGGGCGATTCCGCCCCGCAACAGTCGGCCGTACCGGGTCCACGCAGAGCCGCCCACGGCGCCGAGGGCGCGGTCCGCTCCCGCACCGGCACGCGGGGGCGCGTCGCACCCGAGGCGCCCGGCCGCGATGTGCCGCCACCGCGCCGGCGCCGTACGGCACCCGAGGAGCAGGTGCCGGGACGGCGTGGGCGTCGCCCGGCGAAGAAGGGCGGCAAGGCCAAGAAGGCCGTGATGTGGACCGGCGGCAGCATGGCGCTGATCCTGGTCGCCGTCGCGGGGGGCGGCTATCTGTACCTCAAGCACCTCGAAGGCAACGTCGACACGACGGACGTCGGCACCGCCGGCGCGAGCAGCTTCCGCAAGGACGAGGCCTTCAACATCCTGCTGATCGGCACGGACAAGCGCACCGGCGAGGGCAACGAGAGCTACGGCGACAAAGCGAACACCACCGGGCACGCCGACACCACGCTGCTGCTGCACGTAGCCAAGGACCGTTCGAACGCGACCGTGCTGAGCATCCCGCGGGACATGGTCGTGGACATCCCCGACTGCGAAACCAAGCAGGAGGACGGCTCCTTCAAGACGATCCCGGGCGTCCACGACCGCTTCGGCTACAGCCTGGGCGTCAGCGGCCGTGACGCCGGCTGCACCATGCGCACCGTCCATGAGGTGACCGGCATCAAGCCGGACCACTTCATGATGGCCGACTTCAACGCCATCAAGACCCTGACCACGGCGGTGGACGGCGTCGACGTGTGCGTCGAGAAGCCGGTGAACGACAAGAAGTCCGGCCTGAACCTGCCCGCGGGACCCTCTACGATCCAGGGCGAACAGGCGCTGGCGTTCGTGCGGACCCGGCATGCCTGGGGCAACGAGGGCGACCTGGACCGCATCAAGGTGCAGCAGCAGTTCCTCGCCTCGCTGATGCGCAAGATGTCCTCCGGCGACACCCTCACCAGCCCGACGAAGCTGATGAAGCTGGCGGAGGCGGCCACCGAAGCGCTCACCGTCGACAAGGCGATCGGCAAGGTGGGCACGCTCAAGGACGTCGCCCTCGAGCTGAAGAAGGTGCCGACGAAGAACATCTCCTTCCTCACGGTTCCGGTGAATGACAACCCGGCCGAGACGGTTCATGTGACCGTCGTGGTGGACGAGGCCAAGGCGGGCCCGATCTTCGACGCCATCAAGGGTGACGTCTCCTTCACAGACGTCAAGCAGAAGGAGCAGAAGGAGAAGGCGGCCGTCGCGGCCCGTCTGAAGGGCACCAAGGCTCCCGCCGCCGACGTGCGGACGCAGGTGCTCAACGGCGGTGCGGCCGACGGCTCCGCGCAGGAAACGCTCAACTGGCTCCAGTTGGAGAAGGGTGTCACCAAGTCGGAGAACGGCGGCAACGCGCCCGCCGACCTGCCGAAGACCACGCTCGAGTACGCGCCCGAGCAGGCGGACCAGGCCCGCACCCTCGCCGCGATCATGGGGCTGTCCGGTGCGGCGATGAAGCCGGGCAAGAGCGTGACCAACTCCCAAGGGCTGCCGATGATGACGCTGACCCTGGGCAAGGACTTCAAGGGGGCGGGGATCCCGCTGACGGGTCCGGCGAAGATCGACGTGAAGGAAAAGACCACGGCCGACAAGGTGCAGTGCGCCAGCTGAAATCGAAACGCCACCGAACGGGCCTGTCGTGCGTCTCACTTGACGGACGGCAAGCCCGTTCGTCGGTGATGGGGTGGGGAGGACGGAGACGTGACGCAGAACAGCGCGCACGAAGAGGGTGCGGGCCCGGGGGGCGGGCCCGTCGCGACGGCACCGGATGCCGGTGAGCAGGACGGTGGCGGCGCACCGCCTGCGCACGCAGCGGGACCGCGCCGACGCGCCAGACGTCGGTCTCCGCGCAAGCACCGGGTGCTCCGGTGGTCGGCGACGACCCTCGCGCTCCTGATACTCGGCACGGCCGGCGCCGGATACCTCTACTACCAGCACCTCAGCGACAACATCGAGAAGGGCGAGCGCAACAGCGGAGACTCCAAGGCGCACAAGACCGAGCCGAACGCGGCCGGCCAGACGCCCCTGAACATCCTGCTGATCGGCTCCGACAGCCGCGCCTCCGACGCCAACGTGGCCCTGGGCGGCGGCAAGGACACCCGCGACAACCCGCCGCTGGGCGACGTGCAGATGCTGATCCACCTGTCCGCCGACCGCAAGAGCGCCGCCGTGGTGAGTGTCCCCCGCGACACCCGGGTCGACATCCCCGCGTGCACGGACCCGAAGACCGGCGAGAAGTTCCCGGCGACCAACACGATCATCAACGCGTCCCTGGGCCGCGGCGGCGCCGGTTGCACGCTCGCCACCTGGGAGAACCTCACCGGGGTCTACATCGACCACTGGATGACGATCGACTTCGCGGGCGTGGTCTCGATGGCGGACGCCATCGGCGGGGTCGAGGTCTGCGTCAACCAGAACGTCGACGACCGTCCGAAGCCCGGCCGGGAGGGCGGCTCTGGCCTGTACATGACGGAGGGGCCGCACAAGGTCAAGGGCAAGCAGGCCCTGCAGTGGCTGCGCACCCGCCACGCCTGGGGCAGCGACCCGCTGCGGGCCCGCGCCCAGCACATGTACATGAACTCGATGATCCGCACCCTGAAGGACCAGAACGTCTTCACCGACACCGGCCGGCTGATGGACCTGGCCGACGCGGCCACGAAGTCCCTGTCCGTCTCCGAGGAGATCGGCACGCCCAAGAAGCTCTACGACCTGGGCATGCAGCTGAAGACGGTGCCGACGGACCGCATCACCATGACAACGCTGCCCACCGTCCAGGACCACCAGAACAGGAACCACCTGCTCCCGGACGGCGACGACGCGGAGAAGATGTGGGCGATGCTCCGCGACGACGTGCCCTTCGACAAGAAGGGCACGAGCAAGCCGTCCGACAAGAAGCCCGCGGAGAAGGTGTCCAACGACCCTGCCGCCCCCGACGACAAGATCGGCGTGCTGGTGCAGAACGCCACCCGTTCCGAGTCCCTCGGCGTTGTCAACGGCCGGGCGAACACGGTCTCCCAGGCGCTGGTACAGCAGGGCTTCGCCCGCGCTGCGGCCGACACTTCGGGCTCGTACGCCGAGGAGCGGACTCTGGTGCGCTACCCCAGCGCCGAGCTGGAGGGGGACGCCCAGCGGGTCGCCAAGTCGCTGGGGATCCCGTTGAGTTCGGTCAAGAGGTCGACCGACGTCTCCGGTGTGACCGTGGTGGTGGGCGCCGACTGGCGTGAGGGCACGACGTACCCGAAGCAGTCGAAGCCGCAGGCCGGCGATCTGCCGGAGAGCTCGGACGCGCTCAACGGCGCCGAGGACAGTGACAAGTGCATGGACGTGTACGAGCCGTATCGCTGGTAGGGGAACGCGGGGGGCGTTCCCGGGCCCAACAGCTGCCGGTCTGCGAGCCCAATTCCCTTCGGTAGACCTTGACTTGACGACTCGTCAAGTTTCTTGCCCAGTGATCATCGCCACCGTGATCGAGCGGGTAATCATCTGACATGTTTCTGCCAGGATGAGCGACGATCGGCGCCGTGATCGTCACTACGGCAAGCACAACTGCGACTGACCCGGGGAATGGGGACCACCACCATGCGCAAGCTCACCAAGCTCACCCAGTGGGCGGCCACGGCCGCCACACTGGTCGGCGTCGCGGTCGTCGCGCCGGTCGTCACCGCCGCGCCCGCCTCGGCCGCCGGTTACGGCTGCGCCGGCAACCTGGTCTACACGAAGTCGGTGTACGCCAACCGGAACGGTTACACCAACAAGATCGGCACCGTGCAGTCGTACTACGACGGCACCTACAACTGCTCGGTGTTCGTGAAGTCGGCGTACGTGGGCACGCCCACGCAGATGAACTTCTCCATCTACAAGGAGGACGACGGTACGTTCGACGACGACACCGGCGCCTTCTCCCAGTACGCGGGCCCGGTGAGGATCAAGGCCCCGGGCTCGTGCGTGAGCGAGATGCTCGTCATGGACAATCCCAGCGGCACGCAGATCTTCTTCGGTCAGGCCGCTCCGCCGCACAACTGCGGCTGACCTACAGGACGGGGACCAACAGGATGCGCAAGCTTTCCCATTTCACCCGGTGGGCGACGACCGCCGCGACGCTGGTCGGCGTCGCCGTCGTCGGGCCGGTCGTCACCGCCGCGCCCGCCTCGGCCGCCGGTTACGGCTGTGCCGGCGATCTGTCGTACTCCAAGGCCGTGTACGGCAACCGGAACGGCTACTCCGGCAAGCTCGGTACCGTCTACGACTACTTCGACGGAACCTACAACTGCTCCGTCTTCGTCAAGTCCGCGTGGGCGGGGACTCCCAGCTGGCTCACGCTGTCGATCTACCGGGAGCCCAACGACGGCACCTACGACGAGGACTCGGGCAACTTCAGCAGCTACGCGGGCCCGGTGAAGATCAAGGCGCCCCGCACCTGCGTGGTCGAGATGCTCGACGTCTACAGCCCGGGGGGAACCCAGGCGTTCGTCGGGCAGATCGGCCCGCACTCCTGCGGCTGATCCGACACCGACAGGCTCGCCCGGGACGCCCCGGGCGAGCCTTCAGGGCGATCGGACACGTGCGCCGATCGCGGGTCGGAGGGGCAGAGGCGCACCGCGACGCATACTTTTCGGCCACTGCCACGACTTTCGGCCCACCTACCGCACACGACTTACTGTCATGGTCAGATCATGTGAAGATCTTTTCCGTTTCGGCGTTCATGAACGCCACACATCGTGCTGCAGGAGGAAGCGTTGAGGTTCAAGACCCGGTTCGGCAGAGCCGCCGCATCCATCGGACTCATGCTGTCGAGCATCGCAGGCTACTCGCTCGCCACCGCTCCGGCCGCGAGCGCGGCCACCTACGGCTGCAACGGATCCCAGATCGACAGCTGGAACAACACCGTTTCCGGGAAGGTCTACGCGACGACCTACCTGTTCTGGGACGGCACGTACAACTGTGTCGCGGCCGTGAAGCGTGGTGAGTACTACGGCAAGTCCTCACGCATCAGCGTGCAGGCATGGACCAATGTCGACGGCTACGTAGGCGAAGACGACGGCCACTACCTCTACTACGCCAACTACAAGTTCTACGGGAAGGGCCGCTGCGTCGCGGTCGAGACCGACATGTGGAACTTCAACGGCAACAACATCATCCAGGACCACGTGCCCTACAGCGGCTACTTCCACTGCGGTTGACGGTCCCCGCCCCCGGGTCTCCCGGTAGGCACCAACACGAGCCTGACAGGAATTCACTCATGCGCGTACCCCGACGACTCGTCTCCGCCGCGACAGTTCTCGGCCTCACCACCGCCGGAATGGCCCTCACGGTCGGCACCGCCGAGGCGGCGTCCTACAACAGCGCCTGCGGATCCGGTTACAGAGTGATCGACTCGATGGATGTAGGTGAAGGCAACACGTTCCTGACCTACAACAGCTCCACCGGCTACAACTGCGTCGTGACCGTAGGCGACGCCCCGGGGACGCCCCAGATCCTGGGGGCCAACCTGCGGCGCCACAACACTTCCACCTCATGGCCGAGCGGCACGGAGGACGACGGAGTCTTCAACTACTACGCCGGGCCTCTCTACCTCTACGCCCCCGGCACGTGCATCGACTGGGGCGGCCGTGCCGAGTCCAACTACACGCGCATCAACTACGGCGTCCACTGCGGCTGACGCCGATCTGCCGAACAGGCCCCCGGGCTGTTGATCGAAATGTCTGACGTCTCGATCACGCTGCTCGGGGGTCTCGTCGGTCGTCCGTCCTGCCGCACCTCATCCTGCTGGACGGCGCTCGGCTGGAGCCGGAACTCGTCAGCGCGCGCCTGCGGCGTCCGTGTCCGCCCGCACCGCCGGGCGTCGGCTCGCGATCACCTTGCGCGCCAGCGACCGCGGGCTGGTCAAAAAGCCCCAGCCCCAGGACATGTGCATGGTCGCCAGCGCCACCGGGATCTGCGCCCGCGCCTTCAGCCCCAGCCCCTTGCCCGCCGGGAGCGACCCGGCGACGATGGCCGCCAGGTAACCACCGGGTACGACGAAGCCCCACGGGGTCAGCACCGCACCCACCACGACACCGGCGGCGATGGCGCACACGGCGGTCGGCGGGGCGAGGTAGCGCAGGTTGATGGAGCCGGCGTGGTACCGGGCGACGACGTGCCGCCAGCGGCCGTAGTCCTTGTACTGCTTGGCCAGCGCCCGCACGGACGGGCGGGGCCGGTAGGAGACGCGCAGCTCGGGCGAGAACCAGATCAGACCGCCGGCCTCGCGGATACGGAAGTTCAGCTCCCAGTCCTGGGCGCGGATGAACTCCTCGTTGTACCCGCCCTGCTGCTCCAGCGCCTCGCGGCGGAAGACACCCAGGTACACCGTCTCGGCCGGGGCGGCCTCGCCGCCCGTGTGGAAGGCGGCGTTGCCCACGCCGATCTTCGACGTCATCGCGGCGGCGACGGCTTCCTCCCAGGCGTTCTCGCCCTCGGCGTGCATGATGCCGCCCACGTTCTGCGCGCCGGTCTCCTCCAGGAGCCGTACGGCCGTGGCGATGTAGTTCGGCGACAGCATGCCGTGACCGTCGACGCGCACGACGACCGGATGGCGGGACGCCTTGATCGCGGCGTTCAGCGCGGCGGGCGTACGGCCGGTGGGGTTCGGCACGGTGTGGACGCGGGGGTCCTCGGCGACGAGTTCGGCGGCGATCTCGTCCGTGCGGTCCGTCGAGGGACCGAGGGCGATCACGACCTCCATCTCGCCGGCGTACTCCTGGGCGAGGATGGCGCGGACGGAGCCGCGCAGATGCCGTTCCTCGTTGAGGACGGGCATGATCACGGAAACGGCGGGCAGCCGCACGTCGGACTTGGCGTTCATCGGTGCTCACGTTACCGCGAACGGGGGACACGGGTGCGCGCCGCGGGGGTCACAGCCCCGGGCCGCAGATCGTATGGGCCTACGGTGCTCACGGATCGCACGTCCGGCCGCACGGCCCGTACCCCGCGGAGGTGTCACCTTGCCCACGCCGCCCCGCTCCCCCCGGGTCCCGGCCGCCACGTCCCGGGGCGTCCCGCCCCCGCAGCGCGGAGCCTCCGGACGCCCGCCCCGGCCCCCCGTACGGCGCAAGCGCCCGCGCTGGGCCATGCGGGCGGTGACCGCCCTGTCGGTGGTGGTGCTGGCCTCGGCCGGGATCGGGCACGCGGTGCTCTCCGGCCTGGACTCGGACATCGCGCGGGTCGACGCCTTCAAGGACATGAAGAACCGGCCCCGCGCGGGCGACGGCATGAACGTCCTGCTGGTCGGCACCGACGGCCGCGACCGGATCAGCGAGGAGCAGCGGCAGAAGTACCGGCTGGGCGGCGCTCCCTGCCACTGCACCGACACGATCATGATCGTGCACATCTCGGAGGACCGAGAACGCGCCAGCGTGGTCAGCCTCCCGCGCGACTCCTACGCCGAGACGCCCGACCACACCGACCGCACCACCGGCGAGCACCACGAGGGGCACCCGCTCAAGCTGAACGCGGCCTACGCCGAGGGCGGCCCGCAGCTGACCATCCGCACGGTCGAGAACATGACCCGGGTGAAGATCGACCACTACCTGGAGGTCGACTTCACCAGCTTCATGAAAACCGTGGACGTGCTCGGCGGCGTGAAGATCTGCACCGCCGAGCCGCTCAAGGACAGCCACACCGGGCTCGACCTGCCGGCCGGCACGCACACGCTGATGGGCGGGCAGGCACTGCAGTACGTCCGCGCCCGGCACCTGGACGGGGCCTCCGACCTGAGCCGGATGAAGCGCCAGCAGCGTTTCCTGGCCGCCCTGATCGACCGGGCGACGTCCTCGGGGCTGCTGCTGAACCCGCTGAAGTTCCGCGACGTCACCCAGGCGGTGCTGGGCTCGGTACGGGCCGACAAGGGCTTCGGCACCGACGAGATGCTGGCGCTCGGCCGGGCGATGCGGAACTTCTCGCCCTCGTCCTCCGAGTTCACCACCGTGCCGATCGGGCAGATGGGCTACGCCGTCAAGGGCGTCGGCTCGACCCTCAAGTGGGACCCCGCGGAGTCCGAGCGGATCTTCGACGCCCTGCGCGAGGACGAGCCGCTGGCCGGGCCCACGCCGAAGCCGAAGGGCCCGGCGCCGGTACGGGTGCCGGTGGACCCGAAGCAGATCCGGGTCCAGGTGGAGAACGGCACGCGCACCCCCGGCCTCGGCAAGCGGGTGGACGACGCGCTGGCCGCGACCGGCTTCCGCACCACCAAGGCGCCCAGGAACGCCACTGACCGGGCGGTCGAGCGGACCGTGGTCGCCTTCGACCCCCGCTGGGACCGCTCGGCGAAGTCGCTGGCCGCCGCGCTGCCCGGCAGCGAGCTGCGGCCGGTCGAGGGCCAGGGCCCGACGCTGAAGGTGGTCGCGGGCGCCGGCTTCGAGAAGGTCGTGGAGGTGAAGCCGGCCGACCCGCCGCAGGAGTCGGGCACCGTGGTGCGGGGCGACGAGGTGGTCTGCGGGAAGCAGTGACGCGGTGCCGCGTCAGTTGCCGGAGACGGTGACCTTCTCGTCGTTCTTCAACTGCTCGACCAGCTGCTTCACCTTGGCGTCGTCCCACTTCAGGTTGCCGCCCACGCTGCCCGAGATCGGCATGTTCATCGACGTGCCGTCGCCCCCGCTGACGCTCTTCATCGCCCAGAACATGCTCGCCAGGTCGAACAGGCCCATGTCCTTGTCGACGACGAGGGAGTCCAGGCCGGCGCCCATGGTCGGGTACAGCTTGAAGGGGTTCAGGACCGTCGACGGGGTGGCCACCTGGTTCGCCAGCGCCGACAGGAACTTCTGCTGGTTCTTCGTCCGGTCCAGGTCGGAGGCGGCCAGCGAGTACCGGGTGCGGACGAAGGCGAGGGCCTCCTCGCCGTTCAGGGTCTGCTTGCCCTTCTTGAGGTCGGCGCCGGACTTGGTGTCCTTGATGTCCTGCGGGATGTCCATCTCGACGCCGCCGACCGCGTCCACGATGTTGGCGAAGCCGGCGAAGCCGATCTCGACGTAGTGGTCGATGTACAGCCCGGTGTTGTGCTCGACGGTGCGGACCAGCAGCTCGGGCCCGTCCTCCGCGTAGGCGGCGTTCAGCTTCACCTGCCGGCCGGTGCCCGGGTACTTCTTGCCGGACTCGGAGCCGACGAAGCTCGGGATCTCCACGTTGGAGTCGCGGGGCAGGGAGATCAGCGTCGACCCGTTGTCCCCGGTGTGCAGGATCATCATCGAGTCGGTGCGCTTGCCCTCGGCGGAACCGGTGTGCAGGTCCTTCTTCTGCTCGTCGGTCATGCCCTCGCGGCTGTCGGAGCCGACGATCAGGTAGTTCGTGCCCTCGCCGGCCTCGGGCCGCTCGATGACCTTCGAGAGGTCGACCTCGCGGTTGAGCTTGGAGTCGGCCCAGAAGTAGGTGCCGACGGTGGTCACGACCAGCGCGGTCACCACAGTGATCGCGGTCCACTTGATCCGGCGCCGCCAGTCCGGCGCGGGCCGCCCCGGACGCGGGCCCGGCCCCGCGGGGCCACGGCCGCCGGGGCTGCCGTAGACCTGGCCGGTGTTGTAGCCGCTGTCGTAGCCGTCGTGACCGCCGTGGCCCTGGCCGTCCACGTACGACGGCTGCTGCGGCACCCCGGCGCCGTACGGCGGGGCCGACGGGCCCGGGCCGGGCGGCGGCGCGCCGCGACGGACCTGACGCATCACACGCGCGCGCTCGGGCCGCGCGCTCGCGCTGCCGCGTCCGTACCCGCCGCCGCGGTTGTCACCGGACCATCCCTCGGGCCAATCATTCATGCGCACCAGTGTGCAGGTCCGCCCCGACGGCCATACAAGGGTCGTCGGAAAATAGGGGCGGCGCTGTTGCGAAGCTGACACAAATTACGCGCCTGTCGTCCCGGCATAAGGTGGAGGCCATGACAGACCAGGCAGAACAGGCCTCGGCCGCACAGTCGGCTGCTCCGGAGATCCCGGGCAAGCCGACCTCGGCGTCCCGTACCACCCTCAGCCACATCATGACCCACAGCGACACCAACCTGCTGGGCACGGTGCACGGCGGAGTGATCATGAAGCTCGTCGACGACGCGGCGGGCGCCGTGGCCGGACGGCACTCCGGCGGCCCCGCCGTCACCGCGTCCATGGACGAGATGGCGTTCCTCGAACCGGTCCGCGTCGGCGACCTCGTCCATGTGAAGGCCCAGGTCAACTGGACCGGCCGCAGCTCGATGGAGGTCGGCGTGCGGGTCATGGCCGAGCGCTGGAACGAGTCCGCCCCCGCCACCCAGGTCGGCTCGGCCTACCTGGTCTTCGCCGCGGTGGACGCGGACGGCAAGCCCCGCACGGTCCCGCCGGTCATCCCCGAGACCGAGAAGGACAAGCGCCGCTACCAGGAGGCCCAGATCCGCCGCACCCACCGCCTGGCCCGCCGCCGCGCGATCATGGAACTGCGGGAGCGGCGGGTGGCGGAGGGGTACGAGGACTGAGTCCTCCCGGACGCCTCGGGCGCGCGCGTGCCGGTTACGGCAGGTTGCGCGCCATCACGATGCGCTGGACCTGGTTGGTGCCCTCGTAGATCTGGGTGATCTTCGCGTCGCGCATCATGCGCTCCACCGGGTAGTCGCGCGTGTAGCCGTAGCCGCCGAGGAGCTGGACGGCGTCCGTGGTGACCTCCATGGCCACGTCGGAGGCGAAGCACTTGGCGGCGGCGCCCTGGAAGGTGAGGTCGCTGTCCCCGCGCTCCGACTTGGCCGCGGCGGCGTACGTCAGCTGGCGGGCGGCCTCGATCTTCATGGCCATGTCGGCGAGCATGAACTGGATGCCCTGGAAGTCGGCGATCGGCTTGCCGAACTGCTTGCGCTCCTGGACGTAGCCCTTGGCGTAGTCGAGGGCGCCCTGGGCGATGCCGAGGGCCTGGGCGGCGATGGTGATGCGGGTGTGGTCCAGCGTCTTCATCGCGGTGGCGAAGCCGGTGCCCTCCTCGCCGATCATGCGGTCGGCGGGGATGCGGACGTTGTCGAGGTAGACCTCGCGGGTCGGGGAGCCCTTGATGCCGAGCTTCTTCTCCGGGGCGCCGAAGGAGACGCCCTCGTCCGACTTCTCGACGACGAAGGCGGAGATGCCCTTGGAGCGCTTGGTGGGGTCGGTGACGGCCATCACCGTGTAGTACTCGCTGACGCCGGCGTTGGTGATCCAGCGCTTGACGCCGTTGAGGATCCAGTGGTCGCCGTCGCGGACGGCCTTGGTCTTCATGCCGGCCGCGTCGGAGCCCGCGTCGGGCTCGGAGAGGCAGTAGGAGAACATGCCGTCGCCCTTGGCGAGCGGGGTCATGTACTTCTTCTTCAGCTCCTCGGAGCCGGAGAGGATCACCGGGAGCGAGCCGAGCTTGTTCACGGCGGGGATGAGGGAGGAGCTGGCGCAGGCGCGGGCGACCTCCTCGATGACGATCACCGTGGCGAGGGCGTCGGCGCCCGCGCCGCCGTACTCCTCGGGGACGTGGACCGCGTGCAGGTCGTTCGCGGTCAGCGCGTCCAGCGCCTCCTGCGGGAAACGGGCCTCCTCGTCCACCGCGGCGGCGTACGGCGCGATCTTCGCCTCGGCCAGGGAGCGGACGGCGTCGCGGAGCATGTCGTGCTCCTCGGACGGGCGGTACAGGTCGAAGTCAGCCGATCCGGCCAAGGTCTCTCACGCTCCAAAACGCTGTGATGCTGGGCACGCTAACTACCGTTAAGTAACCCAAATTTTAGAGCGTCGTCCGCGTTCGTGGATAGGTGAGCTTGACGACAGCCGGTCGGCAGGCTTTCGCCGCGCCCCGGATATGCTCGGGCGCGCACCCCACGCCGTACGTCTGGAGCACCCATGGCCCTCAAGATCACCGTGATCGGCACCGGTTATCTCGGCGCGACCCATGCGGCGGCCATGGCCGAGCTCGGTTTCGAGGTGCTGGGCCTGGACGTGGTGCCCGAGAAGATCGAGATGCTCCAGCGGGGCGAGGTCCCGATGTACGAGCCGGGGCTGGAGGAGCTGCTGGGCAAGCACGTCGCGGGGATCGAGGGGTCCAGCGGCCGGCTGCGCTTCACCACCGACTTCGCCGAGGTCGCGGCCTTCGGCGACGTGCACTTCCTGTGTGTGAACACGCCGCAGAAGCACGGCGAGTACGCCTGTGACATGTCCTACGTCGAGTCCGCGCTGGCCTCGCTGGCCCCGCACCTGACGGGGCCCGCGCTGGTCGTCGGCAAGTCGACCGTGCCCGTGGGCTCCGCCGACCGGCTGGCCGCCTACCTCGCCGAGCACGCGCCGGCCGGGGACGAGGCGGAGCTGGCCTGGAACCCGGAGTTCCTGCGCGAGGGCTTCGCCGTGAAGGACACGCTGCACCCGGACCGGATCGTGGTCGGCGTGCGCAGCGAGCGGGCGGAGAAGGTGCTGCGCGAGGTGTACGCGACGCCGATCGGGGAGGGCTCGCCCTTCGTCGTCACCGACTTCCCGACGGCCGAGCTGGTGAAGACCTCCGCGAACTCCTTCCTCGCCACCAAGATCTCCTTCATCAACGCGATGGCGGAGGTGTGCGAGGCGGCCGACGGCGACGTGGCCAAGCTGGCGGAGGCGATCGGCTACGACGACCGGATCGGGAAGAAGTTCCTGCGGGCCGGGATCGGCTTCGGCGGCGGCTGTCTGCCGAAGGACATCCGGGCGTTCATGGCGCGCGCCGGTGAGCTGGGCGCCGACCAGGCGCTGACCTTCCTGCGCGAGATCGACTCGATCAACATGCGCCAGCGCGGGCAGATGGTGGAGCTGACCCGGCAGGCGCTGGGCGGCGGCCCGTTCCTCGGCAAGCGGGTCGCGGTGCTCGGCGCCACCTTCAAGCCCGACTCGGACGACGTGCGGGACTCCCCCGCGCTGAACGTCGCCGGGCAGGTCCACCTCCAGGGCGCCCAGGTGACGGTGTACGACCCCAAGGGGATGGAGAACGCCCGGCGGCTGTTCCCGACGCTCGGGTACGCCGGGTCCGCGCTGGAGGCGGTGCGGGGCGCCGACGTGGTGCTGCACCTGACGGAGTGGCGGGAGTTCCGGGAGCTGGACCCGGAGGCGCTGGGCGAGGCCGTGTCCGCCCGGGTGATCCTGGACGGGCGCAACGCCCTGGACCCGGTGGTCTGGCGGAAGGCCGGTTGGACGTACCGGGCGATGGGCCGTCCGACGGCCTAGCGAGCGCGCGCCGAAAGGGGTGACGCCGGTTCGGCCGAGGCTCAGTCGGCCGAACCGGCGTCGTCCGCATTCTGCACCAGGGGGCGGTCCCGCGGCCGGTTAATCCCCTGCGGTCACGTCTCCTTGGCCCGGTAGCGGCGCATCTTGGCGCGTGCCCCGCACACCCGCATCGAGCACCAGCGGCCGCGTCCGGCCGGGCTGCGGTCGTAGTACGCCCAGTGGCAGTCGACGGCCTCGCAGGCCTTGAGCCTGGTCCACGTGCCCGCCACCAGTGCCTCGGCGACGGCGGTGGCGACGCGGGCGGTCAGCGTGCCGCCCCCGGCCGGGGCGAGGGCGGCGGCGCCGTCGGCCGGGTCGACGGTCACCACCAGCGGGGCGGCGGCCAGCAGTTCGCCCAGGGGGGTCACCGTGCGGTGCGGCGGGTGGCCGGCGTGGGCGAGCAGGACCACGCGAAGGGACTCGCGCAGCTCCCGGGCCCCGGGCACGTCGTCCTCCGTGAGCCCGAGACGCGCCCGGCCCTCGGCCGTGTCCAGCGAGTCGGCGCCGGTTTCGAGGTCGATCGTGTTCACCAGTTTCTCGACCAGCTCCAGGCCTCCCGGCGCGGGCGATCTGTCACTCATGCTTGCGACGTTACCGCCAATACGGGAGCATGGAGTAACCGTTACCGGTTACCCGGGCTTTGCAGGTAACCGGTAGCCGGTTACCCAGACCGCGGACTTCAAGGAGGAAGTCATGGCTGTCGCCGAACTGGGCGTCGTCGTCCTGGACTGTCCCGATCCCCACGCACTGGCCCGTTTCTACGCCGACGTGCTCGGCGGCACCGTCGAGGACAAGAGCGACGGCCAGGACGAGTGGGTCGACCTCAATCTGCCCGGCGGGCAGACGCTGGCCTTCCAGGGCGCCCCCGGATACGTACCGCCGAAGTGGCCCGGGCCCGACGGGGCGCAGCAGTTCCACCTGGACCTGGACGTGAAGGACCTGGACGCGGCGGAGAAGGCGGTGCTGGAGCTGGGCGCGAAGCCGCTGGACGCGGAGGACCGCGCGCGTTCCTTCCGGGTTTACGCGGACCCGGCCGGGCACCCGTTCTGCCTCTGTGCCTGCTGAAGCCGGCCGATAGCACCGGGAGGAACCTGATGGCACCCGTGGCACGTTTCCGTTCCGTCGTCGTCGACTGTCCCGAGCCGGCCGAGCTGGCCCGCTTCTACGCGCAGGTCGGGGGCGGCACCCCCGACGAACGGGACCCCGACTGGGTGGTGCTCGACGTGCCCGGCGGGCCGCGGCTGTCCTTCCAGCGGGCGCCGGGGCTCACCCCGCCGGAGTGGCCGCGCTCCGACCGCAACGCCCAGCAGTTCCACCTGGACTTCGACGGCGGGGCGACCTGGGCGGAGATGGACGCGGCGCACGACAGGGTGCTCGCGCTGGGTGCCCGGCCGCTGGACCTGGAGGACCGGGAGAAGAAGGACTTCATGGTGTACGCCGATCCGGCGGGGCATCCGTTCTGCCTGTGCCGGATCGAGCACGGGTGACCGTGCGGATGACCGTCGGCCGTCGGGGTCGGCTGACGGTCGTCCGTCGAGGCCGGCTCGCGGTCGTCCGTCGAGGCCGGCTGTCGGACATCTCTCGGGGACCGCGGTCGGTCAGCCGTCGAGGTCGGCGATGGTCGCGGTCGACGGCTCCCGGCGCAGCTGGGCCGCGCGGGCGGTGAAGGCGGCGCCGCGCAGGACCCGTTGGACGTTGCCCCAGGTCAGCAGGGCCACGTCCGCCTCGTCCCAGCCGCGGCGCAGCAGTTCGGCGATGAGCCGCGGGTAGCAGGAGGCGTCGCTGAGTTCCAGCGGGTGTGCCGTGCCGGAGTCGTAGGTGCCGGACAGGCCGACGCTCTGCGGGCCGGCCACCGAGCGGACGTGGTCGAGGTGGTCGGCGACGTCCCGGACGGTCGGGCCGGTCTGCTCGGCGGTCAGCGGCACCATGCACAGGCCGCCGGCGGCGCGCAGCTCCACGAGCAGGTCGTCGGGGAGGTTGGCGGGGTGGGGGCGCAGGGCGCGGGCGGCGGAGCGGGTGCACAGCGCGGGCGCCTTGGAGACGGCGAAGGTGCGGCGGACGGTCTCCGCGGAGGCGCCGGAGAGGTCGGCGATGACGCCGAGCCGGTTCATCTCCCGGACGGTCTCCTCGCCGAACCGGGTCAGCCCCGCCTCGCTCGCCCACCTCGCGCCGGTCAGGGTGAGGACGCGCAGGCCGAGGGCGTGCAGGGAGCGCAGGATGCCGAGGCAGTCGCCGATGGCGGCGGCGCCGGCGGGGCCCGGCAGCACGGCGACCCGGCCGCAGTTGCGGGCGTCGATGGCCTCCCCGGCGTCGTGGGCGAGGCGCAGGCCCTCCGGGTGGGCGCGCACGACCGTCTTGATCAGGTCCAGCTGTTCCAGGGTCGCGCCGACGGCCCGGTCCCCGTCAACGGCGTCGGGCAGGTGCAGCGACCAGAACAAGGCGCCCACGTGGCCTTCGCGCAGCCGCGGCACGTCGGTGTCGACGGCGCTCTCGCCGAGCTCCAGGTCGTACCAGGGCAGGTGCTTGAGCGCCCAGGGCAGGCCGCTGTAGCCGTCGGCGACGGGGTGGGCGGCGAGCACGGCGTGGGCCCGGGTCAACGGCTCGTCGCCGGGGTCGGACACGGGCGCGTAGGGCTCCGGTGGGAAGACCTCGGCGGCGGACGACACGGGCAGGTCGTCGAGCCCGGCGGCCTCGGTGCCGGTGTGCAGGTCGTCCTGGAGGTCTGCCATGGCGGGCTCCGTACGGTCGTCGTGCGTTACGGCCACGGTGGCACGGAGCGGAAAGGGCTTCCTGGTGGGTGGGGCGTTCGGGGGTACGCGGCTCAGCCCCGGGCCGCGTCGATCACCTCGTCCAGGGTGTCCCGGGAACGGAGCAGGTCGGTGATCATCCGGTCGATGCGGGCGCGTTCGGCGGTGAGGTCGGCGACCAGCTTCGGCGTGGCGACGGCCGAGGGGCCGCCGTCCCCGTCCCGCATGCACGGCAGCAGCTCGGCGATCTTGCTGCTGCACAGCCCGGCCGCGAACAGTTCCTGGATGCGGACGACCCGGTCGACGGCCGCCTCGGCGTACTCGCGGTGCCCGCCGGGCGTACGCTCGGCCGCGAGCAGCCCCTGCTTCTCGTAGTAGCGCAGCGAGCGTTCGCTGACGCCCGTGCGGCGGGCCAGTTCGCCGATCCGCATGCCGTCACCTCGGGACTCGACTCGGGGACTTGATTCTGACACTGATGTCAGGTTCTAGCGTACGGGCATGTCGAACACAACAGAGCTCTTCGCATCCGCCCCGCTCGGACCGCTCACCCTCCCCAACCGGCTCGTGATGGCCCCGCTGACACGCAACCGCGCCGAGGCCGACGGCACCCCGACCCCGCTCATGGCCACGTACTACGCCCAGCGCGCCTCGGCCGGGCTGATCATCGCCGAGGCCGCGACCCCGAACGCGGTCGGGCAGACGTACCCGAACATCACCGCCGTCCACAGCGCCCGGCACGTGGCGGGCTGGCGGCAGGTCACCGACGCCGTGCGGGAGGCGGGCGGGCGGATGTTCCTCCAGCTCCAGCACGGGGGCCGGGTCGGTCATCCGGCGACCAGCGGGCTGACGCCCCTCGCGCCGTCGCCGGTGCCACTGCCCGAGACGATCTTCACGCCCGGGGGGCACCGTCCGGCCGTCTTCCCGAGGGAGATGACCGAGTTGGACATCCGCACCACCGTCGCCGACTTCGCGCGGGCCGCGCGGAACGCGCTCGACGCCGGGTTCGAGGGGGTGGAGGTGCACTCCGCCAACGGCCACCTCCTGCACCAGTTCCTCGCCGCCAACACCAACCGCCGCACCGACGGCTACGGCGGCTCGATCGCCGCGCGCATCCGGTTCACGGCCGAGGTGGTCGAGGCGGTGGCCGCGGAGGTCGGCGCCGAGCGGGTGGGGCTGCGCGTCTCCCCCGGCAACACCGTCAACGGGATCGCGGAGGGCGGGACCCAGGAGATCTACCCGGCGCTCTCGGCGCGGCTCGGCGGGCTCGGGCTCGCGTACCTGCACCTGGTCCTCGCCGACCCGGACGCCCCGGTCTTCGGGAAGATCCGCGCCGGGTGGCCGGGCGTGCTGATCGCCAACCCGGTGCTGGGCGAGGAGCTCACCGCGGACGGCGTGCGCAGCGCCTCCGAGCGGCTGCTGGCGGCCGGGGCCGACCTGATCGCCCTCGGGCGGCCCTTCCTCGCCAACCCCGATCTGGTGGAGCGGCTGCGGCTGGGCGCGCCGCTGAACCAGGTGCGGGACCGGTACCTGATGTACGTGGGCGGGGCGACCGGCTACACCGACTACCCCGCCCTCGAAGCCTCCGTGGAGGAGACGGCTCAGCCGTCCAGCTCCTCCAACGACGCGTTGGACGGCCCCCGCGTCGCCTGAAGCCCGCGGGCCACGTCCTCCGCGTCGCCCAGCACCCGGACCGCGTTCTTCCAGGTCAGCTTGGCCAGGTCGGCCCGGGACCAGCCGCGGTCGAGGAGTTCGGCGATGAGGTTCGGGTAGCCCGAGACGTCGCCGAGGCCGTCGGGGGTGAAGGGCGTGCCGTCGTAGTCGCCGCCGATGCCGAGGTGGTCGACGCCGGCGACCTCGCGCATGTGGTCGAGGTGGTCGGCGACCGTGGAGACGGTGGCGACCGGGCGGGGGACGCGCTCCTCGAAGGCGGCGTGGACCTTCATCGCCTCGGGGCTGCTGTCGAGGTGGTGGAAGCCGTGCGCCCGCATGTTCTCGTCGGCGGCGGCCGTCCAGTCCACCGCGGCCTGGAGCACGAACTTCGGCACGAACGTCACCATCGCCACGCCGCCGTTCGCGGGCAGCCGCTCCAGCACGTCGTCCGGGATGTTGCGGGGGTGGTCGCAGACGGCCCGGGAGGAGGAATGGGAGAAGATCACCGGCGCGGTGGAGGTGTCCAGCGCGTCGCGCATCGTCGTCGCCGCGACGTGCGAGAGGTCGACGAGCATGCCCTCGCGGTTCATCTCCCGCACGACCTCGCGGCCGAAGGCCGACAGGCCGCCGACGCCGGGCTCGTCGGTCGCCGAGTCCGCCCACGCGACGTTGTCGTTGTGGGTGAGGGTCATGTAGCGCACGCCGAGCGCGTACAGGGCGCGCAGGGTGGCCAGCGAGTTGTCGATGGAGTGACCGCCCTCGGCGCCCATGAGGGAGGCGATACGGCCCTCGGTGCGGGCGGCCTCCATGTCGGCGGCGGTCAGCGCGGCCCGCAGCTCCCCCGGGTGCCGGTCGATCAGCCGCCGTACGCAGTCGATCTGCTCCAGCGTCGCCGTCACCGCGCCGGGCAGGTCCGAGCGGACGTACACCGACCAGTACTGCGCGCCGACGCCGCCGGCCCGCAGCCGGGCCAGGTCGGTGTGCAGGTGGGCGGACTGGTCGGCGGCGATGTCGCGGGCGTCGAGGTCGTAGCGGACCTGCTCGCGCAGCGCCCAGGGCAGGTCGTTGTGGCCGTCGACGACGGGGAACTCGCGCAGCAGCTCCCGGGCCCGGTCGAGGGAGGTCATCCGGGTCACTTCCCGAAGCCGAAGCCGGCCGCCGAGCCCGCGACCTTGTTGCGAAGCCGCTTGCCCTTCTCGGTGGCCTGGTCGTTCAGTTCCTGCTGGAACTCGCGCATCCGGGCCAGCAGCTCCTCGTCGTGGGCGGCGAGGATGCGGGCGGCCAGCAGACCGGCGTTGCGGGCGCCGCCGACCGAGACGGTCGCGACCGGCACGCCGGCGGGCATCTGCACGATGGACAGGAGGCTGTCCATGCCGTCCAGGTACTTCAGCGGCACCGGCACGCCGATGACCGGCAGCGGGGTGACGGAGGCGAGCATGCCGGGCAGGTGGGCGGCACCGCCCGCGCCCGCGATGACCGCCTTCAGTCCGCGTCCGGCGGCCTGCTCGCCGTACGCGATCATCTCGTGCGGCATGCGGTGCGCGGAGACGACGTCGACCTCGTAGGGGATCTCGAACTCGTCGAGGGCCTTGGCGGCGGCCTCCATGACGGGCCAGTCGGAGTCCGACCCCATGACGATGCCGACGACTGGACTGACCGGGCTGGCCTGGCTCATTCGGTGATCGTCCCTCTCAGGTAGCCGGCAGCGTGACGGGCGCGCTCCAGCACGTCGTCGAGGTCGTCGCCGTAGGTGTTGACGTGGCCGACCTTGCGGCCGGGCTTCACGTCCTTGCCGTACATGTGGATCTTGAGCTGCGGGTCGCGGGCCATGCAGTGCAGGTACGCGGAGTACATGTCGGGGAAGTCGCCGCCGAGGACGTTGACCATGACCGTCCACTTGGCGCGCGGGCGCGGGTCGCCGAGCGGGAGGTCGAGGACGGCGCGGACGTGGTTGGCGAACTGCGAGGTGATCGCGCCGTCCATCGACCAGTGGCCGGAGTTGTGCGGGCGCATCGCCAGCTCGTTGACGAGGATGCGGCCGTCGCGGGTCTGGAACAGCTCGACGGCCAGGTGGCCGACGACGTCCAGTTCCTTGGCGATGCTGAGCGCCATCTCCTCGGCCTGGAGGGCCAGGCTCTCCTCCAGGTCGGGGGCGGGCGCGATCACCGTGTCGCAGACGCCCTTGACCTGCTGGGACTCGACGACGGGGTAGGCCACCGCCTGGCCGTGCGGGGAGCGGACCACGTTGGCGGCGAGTTCGCGGACGAAGTCCACCTTCTCCTCCGCCAGCACGGGGACCCCGGCCCGGAAGGGCTCGGCGGCCTCCTCCACGGAGTCCACGACCCACACGCCCTTGCCGTCGTACCCGCCGCGCACGGTCTTGAGGACGACGGGGAATCCGTCGCCCTCGTCCGCGAAGGCGGCCACGTCGGCCGGATCGCGCACGATCCGGTGCCGCGGGCAGGGCACGCCGATCGCGTCGAGTTTCGCGCGCATCACGCCCTTGTCCTGGGCGTGCACGAGCGCGTCAGGACCGGGGCGCACGGGGATGCCGTCCGCCTCCAGGGCCTTGAGGTGCTCGGTCGGCACGTGCTCGTGATCGAAGGTGATCACGTCACAGCCGCGCGCGAACTCGCGCAACGTGTCCAGATCGCGATAGTCGCCGACGACGACTTCGTTCACGACCTGCGCCGCAGAGTCCTGGGGAGTGTCACTGAGAAGCTTGAACCTGATGCCCAGCGGGATGCCCGCCTCGTGTGTCATACGAGCGAGCTGGCCACCGCCGACCATGCCGACTACCGGGAACGTCACACCCCTAGCGTATCGGCCGCGCGGGGCCCACATGTTTACCGGCCGTTTCCCCGCCCGTCCCGGGGTCCGCCGCCGTCGCCCCGAGGTCGTCCGCAGGAAGATCGCGCGTCCGGGTGGTTAGCATGAACGGATTGACGCCAACCGACGGACGGGGGCCTGCACGACCATGGGACATGGTTCCTCGGGTGCTCATACGGCTCCCCCGACTGCCCCCGCACCCCGCGGCACGCTGCGGGAGCGGATCGACCGGCTGGTCCGTGAGGTCGTGAAGTTCGGTGCGGTGGGCGGCGCGGGAGTGCTGGTCAACCTGCTGGTCTTCAACCTGGTGCGGCACGTGACCGACCTCGCGGTGGTCCGGGCCAGCATCATCGCGACCGTCGTCGCGATCGTCTTCAACTACCTGGGCTTCCGCTACTTCACCTACCGGGACCGCGACAAGGGCCACCGCACCCGCGAGATGTCGCTGTTCCTGCTGTTCAGCGCGGTCGGGCTGGTGATCGAGAACGGCGTGCTCTACACGGCGACGTACGGCTTCGGCTGGGACAGCCCGCTGCAGAGCAACATCTTCAAGTTCCTCGGCATCGGGATCGGCACGCTGTTCCGCTTCTGGTCGTACCGCACCTGGGTCTTCCGCACGCTGCCGGCCCGGGAGCCGGTCACGCGGGCGGAGACCTTCCTGGAGCACGAGCACCCGACGACGGTGCGCGCCACGGACGGCGCCCCGGCGGCCCGCCGCTGACCCGCGCTCCGGCTTCCGGCTTCCGGCTTCCGGCTTCCGGCTTCCGGCTTCCGGCTTCCGGCTTCCGAGGGGCGGCTAGCGCACCGTTCCGTCCGAGTCCCCGGACGACTTCTTCGGCGGCGGCGTACGGGAGAGGAACAGGCCGAAGACCGGGGGCCGGCCCTGGAGCAGCTCCAGCCGGCCGCCGTCCGCCTCGGCCAGGTCGCGGGCCACGGCCAGGCCGATACCCGTCGAGTTCCGCCCGCTGATCGCCCGCTCGAAGATCCGCGCCCCCAGATCGCCGGGCACACCGGCGCCCTCGTCGGTGACCTCGACCACCGCCTGGTTGCCGGTCACCCGGGTCCTGAGGGCCACCGTGCCGCCGCCGTGCATCAGGGAGTTCTCGATCAGCGCGGCCAGCACCTGCGCCACCGCGCCCGGGGTGCCCACGGCCGTCAGGTGCCGTTTGCCGGAGCTGACGATCGCCCGTCCCTCGCTGCGGTAGGCGGGGCGCCACTCGGCGATCTGCTGCTGGATGACGTCGTCCAGTTCGAAGGTGACGGCGGAGCCGCTGCGCGGGTCGCGGCTGTTGGTCAGCAGCCGGTCCACGACGTCCGTCAGCCGCTCCACCTGCGACAGCGCGATCGTCGCCTCCTCCTTCACCGTCTCCGGCTCGTCGGTGAGGGTGATCTCCTCCAGCCGCATCGACAGCGCGGTCAGAGGTGTGCGCAGCTGGTGGGAGGCGTCGGCGGCCAGTCGCCGTTCGGCGGTGAGCATCCGCGCGATGCGCTCGGCGGAGGAGTCCAGCACGTCCGCGACCCGGTCCAGCTCGGGGACGCCGTAGCGCTTGTGGCGGGGGCGCGGATCGCCGGAGCCGAGGCGTTCGGCGGTCTCGGCGAGGTCGGTGAGCGGGGAGGCGAGGCGGTTGGCCTGCCGGATCGCCAGCAGCACCGCCGCGACCACCGCGAGCAGCGCCACCAGCCCGATGATCAGCAGGGTCCGGCCGACCTCGCGGGTCACCGAGGAGCTGGGCTCCTCGACGAGGACCGTCTCCCCCTCCTCGCCGGTGGCCTTGCCGCGGATGACCTCACCGGTCGGCCGGCTGCCGACCTCGATGACCGGCTTGCCGGGGATCCGGATCTCGGCGTACCGGGCGTCCCGGATCTGCTCGCGCAGGAACTTGGCGTCGACCGACCCGGCGCCGAGCAGCCGGCTGTCGACGATGCTGGCCAGCCGCACGGCCTCCAGGTCGACCCGCTCCTGGGCGGTGCTGCTGATCGTGCGGGTCTCGACGATGACGAGCGAGACGCCGAAGACGGCGATCACGACGAGCACCACGGCGAGCGTGGACTGGATCAGTCGACGGCGCATGTCCTCTTACCCGGCCAGGCCTTGGGTCGTTGTCGGCGGGTCAGTTCTTCTCGAAGCGGAAGCCCACGCCGCGCACGGTGGCGATGTAGCGCGGGTTCGCCGCGTCGTCCCCCAGCTTCTTGCGCAGCCAGGAGATGTGCATGTCGAGGGTCTTGGTGGACGACCACCAGGTGGTGTCCCAGACCTCGCGCATCAGCTGGTCGCGCGTGACGACCCGGCCGGCGTCGCGCACCAGTACCCGCAGCAGGTCGAACTCCTTGGCGGTGAGCTGGAGCTCCTCCTCGCCCATCCAGGCCCGGTGCGACTCGACGTCGATGCGCACGCCGTGCGTGGCGGGCGGCTGCGGCGGCTCGACGGCACCGCGCCGCAGCAGGGCACGGACCCGGGCGAGCAGCTCGGCGAGGCGGAAGGGCTTGGTGACGTAGTCGTCGGCGCCCGCGTCGAGGCCGACGACGGTGTCCACCTCGTCGGCGCGCGCGGTCAGGATGAGGATCGGCACGGCATGCCCCTCGGAGCGCAGCCGGCGGGCGACCTCCAGCCCGTCCATGTCCGGCAGGCCCAGGTCCAGCACGACCAGGTCGATGCCGCCCTGCAGCCCGGCGTCGAGTGCGGTGGGTCCGTCCTCACGCACCTCGACCTCGTACCCTTCCCGGCGCAGGGCGCGGGCCAGCGGCTCCGAGATGGACGCGTCGTCCTCGGCGAGCAGTACACGGGTCATGAACTGATGGTAGTCCGCCCGGAGCAGGGCCCGGGCCGTGATCCTCCCAAGGCTCCCGCGCCCCGCCCCACCTGTGGACAAGGCGGACACCCGCCCGGCGAGCGGGCCGGCCGACCCCGTTGCGCGGCCTGCGGGTACGGGGTGCCATCCTGTGATGGACCTTCGAATGATCGTTCGCGGTTCCAGTCTTACCTGTGATCCGCGTCTCAAGTCCTTCCATACCGGGCGGTGTCCTGCCGTATGGTGAATCAGCGCCTGTAGCACCCAGAGGACCTTTGGCGACAGTTCGACGCTGAAGGTCTCTTTTGTGTGCGGGCCGGCCCCCACGGCCGGCCTTGAAAGGAATGACCTGTGGCCGGGCCTCACCGCGTGCAGTGACGTACGCGAGGCGTGGATCCCGGTGGCCGCCGCCCAGCGCTCCGTAATCCGGAGCGGAATCCCTCAGGCGTGGGACGGGCGGGGAAGGCCGCCGGTGCCGGCCGCCCCCCACCGGGCGCGCATCGCCTCATGAGCGCGTCCCGACCAGCAAGGATCGACCATGGCGTCCAGCCTGACGAAGGACTCGGTCACTCCGGGCACCCCCGGATCCGAGAAGACCTTCTTCGGCCACCCCCGCGGACTGGCCACTCTCTTCATGACCGAGATGTGGGAGCGTTTCTCCTACTACGGCATGAGGGCTCTGCTCCCGCTGTACCTGGTGGCCCCCGGCGGCCTCGGCATGAACGCCGGCACCGCCACCGCGATCTACTCGGTGTACCTGTCGCTGGTGTACCTGCTGACGATGCCGGGCGGCTGGTTCGGTGACCGTGTCTGGGGTCCCCGCAAGACCGTCGCCGTCGCCGGCGGTGTGATCATGCTCGGCCACCTCACGCTGGCGCTGCCGTCCTCCGGCACGTTCTTCGCGGGCCTCGGCCTGGTCGCGATCGGCTCGGGTCTGCTGAAGGCCAACATCTCGACGATGGTCGGCCAGCTCTACGACGGCCCCGACGACCCGCGCCGCGACGGTGGCTTCACCGTCTTCTACATGGGCATCAACCTCGGTGCCTTCGCGGCGCCGCTGATCATCGGCACCATCGGTGAGAACGTCAACTGGCACCTGGGCTTCGCGCTCGCCGCGGTCGGCATGGGTCTGGGCGTCATCCAGTTCCTGATCGGCAGCCGCCACCTGGCCCCGCACTCCAGCGTCGTCCCGAAGCCGCTGTCGGTGGAGGAGAAGACCTCCACGCTGCGCAAGGCCGCGTTCTGGGCCGCGCTCGCCGCCGTCTTCTACGCGATCGTGGGCTTCTCCGGCGTCTACACCCTGAACTGGATCCTGGTTCCGCTGACGCTGCTCGGCGTGATCATCCCGGTGCTGGTGCTGACCCGCATCAAGCGCGACAAGTCGCTGGACCGCGCCGAGCAGTCCAAGATGTCGGCGTACATCTGGTTCTTCGTCGCCGCGGCCGTCTTCTGGATGATCTACGACCAGGGCGGTTCGACCCTGGCGATCTTCGCCGACTCCTCGACGAACACCAGCGTCCTCGGATGGGACTTCCCGGTCTCCTGGTTCCAGTCGGTGAACCCGGTCATCATCATGGCCCTGGCCCCGGTCTTCGCCACGCTGTGGCTGGCGCTCGCCCGCCGCGGCAAGGAGCCGAGCACGATCGTGAAGTTCTCGTTCGGCCTGGTGCTGGTCGGCGCGTCCTTCTTCCTCTTCCTGGCCCCGCTGGCCATCGCGGACGGCGGCCACAAGGCGGCCGCGCTGTGGCTGGTGGCGATCTACTTCGTCCAGACCTGCGGTGAGCTGATGCTCTCCCCGGTCGGCCTGTCGGTCACCACGAAGATGGCGCCGGTGAAGTACGCCTCGCAGATGATGGGCGTCTGGTTCCTGGCCGTCACCGCCGGTGACGCCACGACCGGCCTGCTCTCCATCGCCGGCGTCGACCTCAACAAGACGGGCATCGTGGCCGCGGAGGCCGCCCTGGCCGTCCTCGCCGGTGTCGCGATCTGGATGTACCGCAAGCGCGTCAAGGAACTCATGGGCGACGTCCGCTGAGGCCTGCCGGCCCGGCGTCATCGCTTGAGAAGGGTCATCGCATCCCTGGTGGGTGCGGTGGCCCTTCGGGCGTTTTCGGGGGGCAGCCGGGCGGGGCGGGGGCTCACTGGCCGGCTCTGGCGATGCGGGCAGGGACGGTGACCGACGGGGCCAGGACGGGCGCGGGGCCGCTGGAAACCGGCGCGACGGAGTCAGGCGCAGACGCAGGGACACTGGAGCCGGAGCGATGGAGTCAGGCGCACCGGCAAGGCCACCGGGAACCGGAGCGGCGGAGCCAGACACAGGAGCAAGGGGCCTGAATGCAGCGCGAGGGAGCCAGGCGCCGGGGCTGGGCAAGGCTGAGAGAGCCGGAGCAACGAGCGGGCCCGACGAGGCTGGGGAAGGAACCAACGGACGGCCGCAGGAGAGAGCACCGGCGGTTCGAGGCAAGGCGGAACCCGGCGAAGGTCACGGCCGGTCCGCCCGGGACGGGTGGCGAGAAGACCCCGGAGTCGAGGACGGAGCCCCGGCGACGGTCACCGCCCGGCCGACCGAGGCGGGGGGGACGGGCAGGCGAAGAAGCCGGAACCCCGACGCCCGCTACCCCGGCGCCCCCAACTCAGCCCACACGCGCTTCCCGGCGACCCCCGGCGTCCGCACCACGCCCCAGTCGAGGCACAGCCGTTGCACGATGAACATGCCGTGGCCGCCGGGACGCCCGGCCCGGTGCGGCGTGCGCGGCGCCGGCTGGCCGGTCCCCCGGTCGGAGACCTCCAGCCGGATCACCTTCTTCTCGCAGGTGATCCTCAGCTCGTCCGGTCCCTCCGCGTGGAGGCACGCGTTGGTGACCAGTTCGGACACCACGAGCAGTACGTCCTCGGCGGCGGCCCGCTGGTCCGCGGTGGCGGAGGGCAGCCAGCCCCAGGCGTACAGCGCCTGGCGGGTGAAGTCACGAGCGAGCGGGACCACCCCGCTCTGGTCGTCGAAGCTCAGCCGGCGTACCTGCCTGCCACCGCCGCCCGCGGCGGCCCCGGCGGACGGGGACGGCGTGGCCGCCCCGGACGCGCCGATCATGGCGGCCTGCCCCGCGGACACGCCCTCCTCGGGCCCCCCGGGCCCGGGCGCGCCGCCCTCGGACACCCCGGAAGCGCCGCTGGGCTCCGGACCGCGGTCGCCCGGCGAGTAGGGCCGGGTGGTGCTCATCAGCGCTTCACCTCACCGATTCACCAGTTCACGTTTCAAAGTCGTTCGTCATACACAGTCAGTTCAGGGAGTCTCCTGCCCGACCGGACCGTTCGAACACCCCTGTATTCGGCACGGAACTCGGGACGGCGTGCGAACACCCGTCCCCACCCGCCCCTGGGAGCGCACGAAACCCGCCGACGGCCGGACAAGGAGCGGCTCAGTCGGACGGATCGGCCAGCGCGGCCTCGAGCGTGTCATGGAGGGTGAAGACCGCTTCGGCCCCCGTGATTTCGAACACGCGAGCCACTACCGGCTGCATGGCCACCAGATGCACTCCACCCCCCGCGGCCTCCGCCTTCAACCGTGCGCCGAGCAGGACGTTGAGTCCCGTGGAGTCGCAGAACTCCAGGCGCGAGCAGTCGACGACGAGCCGGTTGAATCCCTTGGCGAGACAGTCCTCCAGCGGCTCGCGCAACAGATCGGCGGTGTGGTGATCCAACTCACCCGCCGGAGTCACGACGGCACTGGGGCCCTCTTCCCGCACCTCCACCAGTAGCCGGCCCGACTGGGCACTGCCGACCGTCCCGCGGTCCATGCCGTTTCTCTCTCCCGAGGTCGTGACTGCTTGCTGACGCCCTCGAACACTACGCCTTCCCACCGCACTCCGACACCCGAACAACCGCACACAAACGGACATACCCGCACAGAACACACTTGCGGTGGGCTCGGTAAACCCGGTAGGGCTAGTAGGACACGTAAACCGACACGGCCGGCTTTGGAGGCGCCGCACACCGCAGTGCACGTATCTGGCTTCGGCAGCCGTATGCCGAGAACGATGGAGGACATCATGTCACCCCGGCTCGACGGATCGCGTACCCAAGAAGCGACGTCGACACTCCCTCCGGAACATCTGGATCCCATCGAGCAGCACGACGCGGTCGTCGAACACGACGACGACGCACTCGCCGGGCTTCCGGACATCCCCGCGTACGACGAGGTTGCTCCGGCGGACGCCCGGGCCCTGTCCAAGACCCTCTTCGAGCGACTCGAGTCGCTGGAGGAAGGCACCCACGAGTACGCGTACGTACGCAACACGCTCGTCGAGCTCAACCTCGCGCTGGTCAAGTTCGCCGCCTCCCGTTTCCGCTCGCGCAGCGAGCCGATGGAGGACATCATCCAGGTCGGCACCATCGGCCTGATCAAGGCGATCGACCGCTTCGAGCTGTCGCGCGGTGTGGAGTTCCCCACGTTCGCGATGCCGACCATCATCGGCGAGATCAAGCGCTTCTTCCGGGACACCTCGTGGTCCGTGCGCGTCCCGCGCCGCCTCCAGGAGCTGCGCCTCGACCTGGCCAAGGCCGGTGACGAGCTGGCCCAGCGCCTCGACCGCGCCCCCACGGTGTCCGAGCTGGCCGAGCACCTCGGTCTGTCCAAGGACGAGGTCGTCGAGGGCATGGCGGCGTCCAACGCCTACACCGCCTCCTCGCTGGACGCCCAGCCGGAGGAGGACGACGCCGAGGGCGCGCTGGCCGACCGGATCGGTTACGAGGACCACGGGCTCGAGGGCATCGAGTACGTCGAGTCGCTGAAGCCGCTGATCGCCGAACTCCCCTCCCGGGACCGGAAGATCCTCTCCCTCCGCTTCGTCGCGGGCATGACCCAGTCGGAGATCGGCGAGGAACTCGGCATCTCCCAGATGCACGTCTCGCGCCTGCTGTCGCGGACACTCGTCAAGCTGCGCAAGGGGCTCACGGTCGAGGAGTAGTCCTCATCGGGTGACGCTTGTCCTCCAGGGGGGCGGTCCGAAGTCGGGCCGCCCCCCTTCGGGTTGCCGGCGCGGATCCGGCTCGCGGCCGGAACCACCGCCTGTTACCCGGGGACACCACTTTCCTCCCGGGCCCCCTTCCACCACTATGAGCACCCTCCAAACTGGCCGGTACGTCAGCACCGGCGCAGTGGTGCGGCACGGTGCGAGGAGGCGGGCGAATGGCGCGGGGCGACAGGACCGACAGCGGCGACCGGGCCGGGGAGGACATGTGCGCCGGCGCCTCCGACACGCGGCTGACCGAACTGCTCCACGCCGACACCCCCACCGCCTACCCGGCACTCCGCGAACTCCGCGCGCGCCACCAGCAGTCGGTCCTCGCCTACGCCCGCCTGTGCGCGGCCGGGGAGTCGTCGGCACGGCAACTGGCCGCGAGCGCCTTCACGCTGGCGGCCCGTCAGGCCGTCCGCGGCACCGACGCCGGCGGCCCGTGGCGGCACCGTCTGCTGCTGCTCACCGGGGAGGTCGCGGCCGAGTGGGCGGCCGACGAGCGCTCCGCCGGACTCGACCCGGGCCTGCTCCTCGTCCTGAACACCGGGGGTTCCGGCTGCCCGGTCCCGCCCCTGCTCGCGGCCTTCCGTTCGCTGCCGTCCCGCGCCCAGGGCCTGCTCTGGTACGACGTGGTGGACCGGGAGCCCACCGACCGCACCGCCGCGCTGCTCGGCCTCGGCGGCCAGGACGTCGCGTACGGCACGGCCCCCGCGCTCCAGTCACTGGCGCAGGCCTGCCTGCGGTCCCGGCTGGCCGCCTCCGACGATCCCCGCTGCGTGGACTTCCGGCGCCTCATCGAGGAGTCGGTACGACCCGACACTCCCCGGGACAGTCCCGATCTGCACGCCCACATGGCCCACTGTCCGCACTGCACGGCGGCCTACGAGGAGCAGTGCACCCTGCGCGACGCCCCGCGCACCGCCCTGGCCGAGGGCCTGCTGCCGTGGGCGGGCACGGCGTACGCGGCGCGGGAGCCGGGAGGGCCGGGCGCCGATGTCCCGCTCGCACTGCCGGGGCCATGGCCTCCCTCCCGCCGCCTCGCCCTGGCTTCGGCGGCCCTGGGCGTGGCCCTGGCGCCGCTGCTCTTCATGCTGCTGTCGCCGGACGACGCCCCGTCCCGTCCGGCGGCGAACGCCTCCTCGCGCTCCCCGGCCGTACCGCCGCCGGTGACGGTGACGGCCACGGTCCCCGCGGCGCCGTCCTCCTCCCCCGCGCCCTCGCCCCCGGTCGCCTCCGCGTCCCCCTCCGCCTCGCCGAGTCCGACGCCGTCACGCACCGCGCTGCCGTCGCCCACGCCGACGCCGCCCGCACCGCCGTACCGGGCGCCGGACGGCCGGTACGCCCAGGTGGTGAACGTCGCCTCGGGCCGGTGCCTGGACATCGGCGGCGGCCTGGAGAAGGGCACGGACGTCGTGACGGCACCCTGTGCCTCCTCCCCCACCCAGCTGTGGCGGGTCGACGCCGGGCGCGGGGTGGTCCAGTCGTACGCCGACGACGACTACTGCCTGGACAGCCGCGGCTCCGTCGACAAGGGCGTCGGCATCTGGGAGTGCGACTCGGTCGACGGGCGCAACGGCCAGAACCTGCGGTTCACGGTGGACGGGCGCGGGGTGATCCACCCCGGCATCGCCCCCGGGCGGGCGGTGACGCCGGGCGGGGGCGCGCCGGTGGTACTCGTCGGGGCGGACGCAGGGCGGACCGACCAGCGGTGGCGGGCGGGGGCGGCGGGCTGAGCCGTTCCGGAGGGGCTCAGGGGATAGAGAGGACTTGGAGGGCCCGAGGGCTGGGCTCAGAGGCTCAGGGGCTCAGCGGCTCAGGGGCTCAGGGGCTCAGCGGCTCAGACGACCCGTACGCCCCGCCGCCACACCCCCCGGACCAGCGGGACACCCGGCCGGTAGGCCAGGTGGACGTGGCTCGGGGCGTCGAGGAGGGTCAGGTCGGCACGGGCGCCGGGGGTCAGGCGGCCGACGTCGTCGCGGCGCAGGGCCGCGGCGCCGCCCGCGGTGGCCGACCAGACCGCCTCGTCCGGCGTCATCCCCATGTCCCGCACCGCGAGGGCGATGCAGAAGGGCACGGAGGACGTGAAGGAGGAGCCCGGGTTGCAGTCGGTGGACAGGGCGACGGTGGCGCCCGCGTCGAGCAGGCGGCGGGCGTCGGGCCACTGGGCGCGGGTGGAGAACTCGGCGCCGGGCAGCAGCGTGGCGACGGTGCGGCTGTTCGCGAGGGCGTCGACGTCGGCGTCGGTGAGGTGGGTGCAGTGGTCGGCGCTGGCGGCGTCGAGTTCGACGGCGAGCTGCACCCCGGGGCCGTAGGAGAGCTGGTTGGCGTGGATGCGGGGGTGCAGGCCCTTCGCCCTGCCCGCGGTGAGGATCGCGCGGGCCTGGTCGCCGTCGAAGGCGCCCTTCTCGCAGAAGACGTCGATCCAACGGGCGTGCGGGGCGCAGGCGTCGAGCATCTCGCCGGTGACGAGCGCGACGTAGGCCGCGGGGTCGTCGGCCAGCTCGGGCGCGACGATGTGGGCGCCGAGGAACGTCACCTCGTCGGTGTGGCGGGCGGCGACGCGCAGGGCGCGGGACTCGTCGGCGGTGGTCAGGCCGTAACCGGACTTGGTCTCGAAGGTCGTGGTGCCCTGGCGCAGGGCCTCTTCGAGGTAACGGGTGAGACCCGCCTCCAGTTCCGCGTCGCTCGCGGCGCGGGTGGCGGCGACGGTGGTGCGGATGCCGCCGGCGCTGTACGGGCGGCCGGACATGCGGGCGTTGAACTCCTCGGTTCGGTCGCCGCCGAAGAGGAGGTGGGAGTGGGAGTCGACGAAGCCGGGGAGGACGGCCCGGCCGCCGGCGTCGACCCGATTGTCAGTGGCGGGTGCTTTGCTTGATTCACCGGTCCACGCGACGCGGTCGCCGTCGATGACGACGGCCGCGTCCCGGACCAGTCCGAGGGGGGAGTTGTCACCGAGGGAGGGGTCGTTGGTGACGAGTGCGGCGATGTTGGTGATGACGGTGCTGCTGCTCATGGTGTCCGTGACGTCCTCGTGGGGGCGGGAGCGGGCGTTCGTTACTGGGCGCGCAGGGCTTCCACGGCCCGCGCGAGGGTCTGCGGCACTTCGGGGACGAGGGTGTGGACCCCGTCGCGCACGACGTGCCGTCCGCCCACGATCGTGTGCCGTACGTCCGCCGCGGTCGCCGCGAAGACGGCCGTCTCGGCGCCGAGCCTGGGCAGCGGCCCCGCCGTTCTGACCGAGTCGAGGGCGATGGTGGCGAGGTCGGCGCGGGCCCCGGCCTCGATGGTGCCGGCGTCGTCCCAGCCGAGGGCGGCGTGCCCGTCGGCGCTCGCGGCGCGCAGCAGGGCGGCGGCGGTCCAGTGGCCGCGGGTGCGGGTGCGCAGGCGTTCGTTCAGCTCCATGGCGCGCGCCTCCTCCAGCAGGTCGACGACGGCGTGGCTGTCGGAGCCGAGGGAGAGCGGGGAGCCCGCCCGCTGGAGGGCGGCCGCCGGGCCGATGCCGTCGGCGAGGTCCCGCTCCGTGGTGGGGCACATGCAGGTGCCGGTGCGGCTGCCACCGAGCAGGGCGATGTCCTCGTCGGTGAGGTGGGTGTTGTGGACGCCGGTGGTGCGGGGTCCGAGGACTCCGTGGTCGGCGAGGAGCCGCGTGGGGGTGCAGCCGTGGGCGTCGCGGCAGGCGTCGTTCTCGGCGGTCTGCTCGGACAGGTGCACGTGCAGCGGCGCCCGCCGCTCCTCGGCCCAGTGCGCCACGGTCGCCAACTGGTCGGCGGGCACGGCCCGTACGGAGTGGATCGCCGCCCCGATCCGTGCGTGATCCCGTTCCTTGAGAACTGAACAGCGTTGCGCCCAGGCTTCCGCCGTCCCGTCGGAGAAGCGGCGCTGGTGGGGGTTCGGGGGCTGCCCGAAGCCGGAGGACAGGTAGCAGGTGTCGAGGAGGGTGATGCGGATGCCGGCGTCGGCGGCGGCCTGGATCAGGGCCTCCCCCATGGCGTTGGGGTCGGCGTAGGGGGTGCCGCCGGGGGTGTGGTGGACGTAGTGGAACTCGCCGACGGTGGTGATGCCGGCCAGGGCCATCTCGGCGTACACCGCGCGGGCGAGGTCGAGGTAGGTCTCCGGGGTCAGTCGGTCGGCGACGGAGTACATCACCTCGCGCCAGGTCCAGAAGGTGCCGCTGCCGACCTGGACGGTGCCGCGCAGGGCGCGGTGGAAGGCGTGGCTGTGGGCGTCAGCCAGCCCGGGGAGGGTCAGTCCGCGCAGGACCTCGGCGCCCGGGGGCGGGGCGGGGACGTCCGTGCGGACGGCGGCGATGCGGCCGTCGCCCACGTCCACGGCGACTCCCGGCTCGACATGGGTGCCGAGCCAGGCGTGCTCCAGCCAGTACGTCCGGGTCCGGTCGGTGGTCGTCACGTGCGGGCCAGCCCTTCCAGTACGTCGGCGAGTGCGGTCACCCCGGCCACGCAGTCGTCCTCGGTGGCGTGCTCGGCCGGGGAGTGCGAGACGCCGGTGGGGTTGCGTACGAACAGCATGGCGGTCGGGACGCGTCCGGAGAGGATCCCGGCGTCGTGTCCGGCGCCGGTGCCGAGCACGGGGACCTTCAGCTCCGTGTCGCTGCCCAGGATGCGGGCGAGTTCGTCGCGCAGGGCGTGGTCGAACTCGACGACGGGGGTGAAGGACTCGCGCTCGACGGTGAGGTCGACGCCGTGGGCGGCGGCGTACTCGCGGGCCGCCTTCTCGATGGCGGTGACCACGGTGTCCAGGCTCGCCTGGTCGGCGGCTCGGGAGTCGAGCCAGCCCCGGACGAGGGACGGGATGGCGTTGACGCCGTTGGGCTCGACCGCGATCTTGCCGAAGGTGGCCACGGCACCGGCGAGTTCGGCCTCGCGGCGGGCGGCGAGGACGGTCTCGGCGTAGGACGGCATGGGATCGCGGCGGTCGGCGAGTCGGGTGGTGCCGGCGTGGTTGGCCTCGCCCCGGAAGTCGAAGCGCCAGCGTCCGTGCGGCCAGATGGCGGACGCGATGCCGACGCGGTCGCCGGACAGGTCGAGGGCCCGGCCCTGTTCGACGTGGAGTTCGACGAAGGCGCCGATGCGGGAGAGCCGTTCGGGGTCGGGACCGATGCCGTCCGGGTCGTACCCGGCGGCCTCCATGGCCTGCGGGAGCGTGACGCCGTCGCCGTCGGTCAGGCGGTGGGCCTGTTCGACGGTGAGCGCGCCCGCGGTGAGCCGGGAGCCGACGCAGGCGAGGCCGAAGCGGGCGCCCTCCTCGTCTCCGAAGTTGACGATGCCCAGCGGCCTGGTGAGCTGCGCTCCCCTGCCGCGCAGCTCGTCCAGGGCCGCGAAGGCGGAGACGACGCCGAGGGGGCCGTCGAAGGCTCCGCCGTCGGGGACGGAGTCCAGGTGGGAGCCGGTGACGACGGCGTTCCCGGCGGCCGGGTCACCGAGCCAGGCCCACTGGTTGCCGTTGCGGTCGACCTCGTAGGCCAGCCCGCGCGCCTCGGCCTGCTGCCGGAACCAGGCCCGGCAGTCGGCGTCGGCCCCGGTCCAGGCGTAGCGCCGGTAGCCGCCGGAGGCGGAGCTGCGGCCGACCGGCAGCAGCTCCGCCCACATGCTGTGGAAGCTCACGCGTCGCCACCCTCGTGCGCCTCGGGCGTCGCGCCGCCCTCGCGCATCGGCACCCGCACGCCCCGCTCCCCGGCGACGGTCTCCGCGATGTCGTAGCCGGCGTCGACGTGCCGGATGACGCCCATGCCGGGGTCGTTGGTGAGGACTCGGCGGATCTTCTCGCCGGCGAGCGCGGTGCCGTCGGCGACGGTGACCTGCCCGGCGTGGATGGAGCGGCCCATGCCGACGCCGCCGCCGTGGTGGAGGGAGACCCAGGAGGCGCCGGAGGCGACGTTGACCATGGCGTTGAGCAGCGGCCAGTCGGCGATGGCGTCGGAGCCGTCGAGCATCGCCTCGGTCTCGCGGTAGGGGGAGGCGACGGAGCCGCAGTCGAGGTGGTCGCGGCCGATGACGATCGGCGCGGCCAGCTCGCCGCTGGCGACCATGTCGTTGAACCGCTCGCCGGCCCTGTCGCGCTCGCCGTAACCGAGCCAGCAGATGCGGGCGGGCAGGCCCTGGAAGTGGACGCGCTCACCGGCCATCTTGATCCAGCGGGCCAGCGACTCGTTCTCCGGGAAGAGGTCGAGGATCGCCTTGTCGGTCCTGGCGATGTCGGCGGGGTCGCCGGAGAGGGCGGCCCAGCGGAAGGGGCCCTTGCCCTCGCAGAAGAGCGGGCGGATGTACGCCGGTACGAAGCCGGGGAAGGCGAACGCGCGGTCGTACCCGGCGAGCTGGGCCTCACCGCGGATGGAGTTGCCGTAGTCGAAGACCTCGGCGCCGGCGTCCTGGAAGCCGACCATGGCCTCGACGTGCCGGGCCATGGACTCGCGGGCACGGGTGGTGAAGCCCGCCGGGTCCTTGGCGGCGGCGTCGGCCATGTCCTCGAAGGCGATCCCGGTGGGCAGGTAGGCCAGGGGGTCGTGGGCCGAGGTCTGGTCGGTGACGATGTCGATGGGGGCGCCCATGGCGAGCAGCTGCGGCACCAGCTCGGCGGCGTTGCCGAGGACGCCGATGGACAGCGGCTTGCGCCGGTCGCGGGCCTCGGTGGCGAGCTGGAGGGCGTGGTCGAGGGAGTCGGCCTTGACGTCGAGGTAGCGGTGCTCGATGCGGCGGTCGATGGCGCGCGGGTCGCAGTCGACGCAGATGGCGACGCCGTCGTTCATCGTCACGGCCAGCGGCTGGGCGCCGCCCATGCCGCCGAGGCCTGCGGTGAGGGTGATGGTCCCGGCGAGGGTGCCGCCGAACTTCTTGGCGGCGACGGCGGCGAAGGTCTCGTAGGTGCCCTGGAGGATGCCCTGGGTGCCGATGTAGATCCAGGAGCCGGCCGTCATCTGGCCGTACATGGTGAGGCCCAGGGCCTCCAGGCGGCGGAACTCCTCCCAGTTGGCCCAGTCGCCGACGAGGTTGGAGTTGGCGATGAGGACGCGCGGGGCCCACTCGTGGGTCTGCATGACGCCGACGGGGCGGCCGGACTGGACGAGCATCGTCTCGTCCTGCTTGAGGGTCTCCAGGGTGCGGACCATGGCGTCGAAGGACCGCCAGTCGCGGGCGGCCTTCCCCGTCCCGCCGTAGACGACGAGCTTGTCCGGGTGCTCGGCGACCTCCGGGTCCAGGTTGTTCTGGAGCATCCGCAGGGCGGCCTCCTGCTGCCAGCCCAAGGCGCTCGGCGTCGTACCGCGCGGCGCGCGAACGGGGCGGGGTCCGGACATGGTCTGCCTCCTGGTGGCTTGCTCCCGGCGGATTGTTACTGCGGATATTCACATACTCGCCTCGTGAATAGAACTAGTCAATACGTTCGTGTCCCGGCGCGGGCGCGTCGCGGGTGTTTGGCTGGATGTACGGATGTGTGGGCAGGCAGCGAGGGGACGGAGGATCACGTGAGCGACGGCACGGACAGGAGCGGGGACGTCGGCGGCACCGAGGAGCAGCGGGCCGCGCGGCGGGACGAGGCGGTACGGGCGGCTGTGGAGCAGGGCCTCCTGGGGCCCGACACCCCGATCGTCGGGCTGCTGGACGTCGCGGGCATCCGGGAGTCGGCGGCGGCGCTGCGGGCGGCGTTCGACGCGGTGACGGCGCCCGGGACGCCGGTGCTGCACGCCTTCGCGGTGAAGGCGACGCCCCTGGTACCGGTGCTGCGGCTGCTGCACGAGGAGGGTGTCGGCGCCGAGGTCGCGAGCCCGGGCGAGCTGGCCCTGGCCCGGGCGGCCGGGGTTCCCCCGGAGCGGACGGTGCTGGACTCGCCCGCCAAGACGCCGGGCGAGCTGCGGGAGGCGCTGGCGCTGGGCATCGCGGTCAACGCGGACAACCCGCAGGAGCTGGCGCGCATCGACGCCCTGATGGCCGGGGGGACGAGCCGCTCCCCGCTGGGAATCCGGGTCAACCCGCAGGTCGGCGGCGGTTCCATCGAGGCGCTGTCGACGGCGACGGCGACCTCGAAGTTCGGGGTGGCGCTGCGCGACGAGGGCGCCCGCGAGTGGGTGATACGGGCGTACCTGGACCGGCCGTGGCTGACCCGGCTGCACGCGCACACCGGCTCCCAGGGCATCCCGCTGACGCTGATGGCCGAGGGCGCGGCCGAGACGTACGCGCTCGCCGAGGAGATCAACGAGCGGGCCGGGCGCCGGCAGGTCGACACCCTCGACATCGGCGGCGGACTGCCGGTGAACTTCTCCTCGGACGAGACGACCCCGACCTACGCCGAGTACGCGCGCGTGCTGCGCGACGCGGTGCCGGGACTCTTCGACGGGCGGTACGGGCTGGTCACCGAGTTCGGGCGGTCACTGCTGGCCAAGCACGGCACGGTGGTGGCACGCGTCGAGTACGCCAAGAGCGCGGGGGGCCGGCCGGTCGCGGTGACGCACGCGGGCGTGCAGGTCGCCACGCGGACGGTGTACGCGCCCGGGGCGTGGCCGCTGCGGATCGCCGCGTACGACGGCAAGGGGCTGCCGAAGGCGGGGGCGGACGTGGTGCAGGACGTGGCGGGGCCGGCGTGCTTCGCGGGCGACCTCCTGGCGACAGGGCGTGCGCTGCCGCTGCTGGAGCAGGGGGACTACGCGGCGGCGCTGGACACGGGGGCGTACTACTTCGCGCACCACTACGCGTACAACTCGCTGGCGCGTCCCGGGGTGTACGGGTTCGTGACCGGCGGCCCCGGGGGTGTCGGCTTCGCGACCGTGCGGGAGCCCCAGGCCGTGGAGGAGATCGTGGCCGAGGCGGGAGGGGCACACGTCGACGCGCTGACGTCGGCGCGGCGGGAGGCCCGGTAACCGCGCCCACCCGCCGGTACGTCGCGGCAGGCCCGCGCTCACCCGCACGGCCGCGAAGGACACCGCCCCGCGCCCCTAGTGGGGCGGTGTGCCGACCGCCCGTCAGACCAGCGCCGCCGCCTTCCGCCGCGCCCCGCCCGGGGCGGCGTCGCCCGCCGCGATGCCCGTGCTGCGGTAGGCCTTGACCGCCTTCCCCGCAGGGCGGCCGGCGCCCCGGACGAGCCAGTCGACGCGGACCCACAGGAGGGCTTCCCCGGCCTGTTCGCGGCGGCCGATCCAGGCGGACTTCAGCCACAGGCCCACGCCGCAGCCGGCCATCAGCAGTCCGGCGGCGGCGGGGACGGCGAAGCCGCTGCCCAGGGCGGCGAGGAAGGCGAGGAGCAGCCACCAGCGATGACCCCGGCGCCAGTTGCGCACGGTCACCGCGCGGTCCTGGAGCACGTCGTGCTTGCCCGCGCGGGCGGCCGAGCCGGCCAGGGCGGTGTACCGCTTGCGGCGTGCGGTGGCGACGACGGCCGTCGCGACGACGAACAGCGCGGCACCGGCCAGGCCACCGATCCGCCGCCCGGTCAGCCCCGGCACCAGCACCCCGATGCCCGCCGCGAACACGCCCAGCCACCACAACGGCGCCGCTCCCGCCCGTACGACGACGGCGACCCGAGCCAGCCCCTGTCCTCCGCGCGCCACGTCCGGCCTCCTGTCCCGTTCTGCTGTCTGCGATGCGTCTGAAGGGTGTGCGGCGACGCAGATTAACGGGAGAAGCTGAGACGAGTCTGAGAACACGGCCACGGTGCGGGCTCCGGGCCTCCACAACGGCCACCGGTGCGGGCTCCGGGTCGCGCCGCCACGCCCACGCGCCGCCACACCCTGGCACCCCCGCGCCCCCCACGCCCGCGCCCCACGCCTCCGCGCGACTCAGTCGACGAACAGCCCCCGCGCCGCCGCCTTCGTGTCGAACTCCTCCAATCGCGCCTGGGCGTCCGGCAGGTCGTCGCACATGCTCTCCAGCAGCACCCGGCCCAGCAGCATCGGCGCGCAGGCGGTGTCGAAGGCGAGCCCGGTGCCGACGGCGGCGGGCAGCAGCAGGTCGGACACCTTGGCGACCGGCGCGAAGGCCGAGTCGGCGACGGTCACCACCGTCAGCCCCGCCTCCTTCGCGTGGGAGAGCGCGTCGACGACCTCGCGCGGGTGGCGGGGCAGGGCGAAACAGAGCAGGGCGCTCGCCCCGGCCCGGACGGCGGCGTCGATGCGGTCGTGGAGCATCGTGCCGCCCTCGTCCAGGAGCCGGACGTCCGCGTGGACCTTGGCGGCGAAGTAGGCGAACCCGCGCGCCTGAGCCGCCGCCGCCCGCAGTCCGAGCACCGGCAGGGGCCGGCTCGCGGCGAGGGTCCGGCCCGCCTCCCGCACCGGCCCGGGGTCGGCGAGCGCCTCCGCCAGGTGACGCAGGTTCTCGATCTCGGCCTCGACGGCCTGCTGGTACTCGTTGCAGGAGCCGGACTCCGCCACCGGTTCGGCAGGGGCCACCTCCCGCAGGTGGCGGCGCAGCGCCGGGTAGCCGTCGAAGCCGAGGGCGACGGCGAAGCGGGTCACGGACGGCTGGCTGACCCCGGCCAGCTCGGCCAGTTCCACGCTGGACAGGAAGGGCACCTCGGAGGCGCGGCGCACCATGCTGTGCGCGATGCGCCGCTGGGTCGGCGTCAGCCGGTGCCCCTCGAACAGCGCCTGCAGCCGCACGGCCGGGCTGTCGGTGCCGTTGCCACCGGTGCCGCTGGTCCCGCTCATGAGGTGCTCCCCCTCGCCCTATTTCATCCCTATTCAGGTACCCCGATTCCTGCATACCGTTATACAGCTATACGGCGAGACGGCGTCCGGCACGACGTGCGGCGCCCCTCCCGCCCGCCCCCGCCGGAAACGGGGGCTAACCCCAGTGCCGCCGGCGCCCCGGCTCCCTACCGTGGGGTCATGACCGGAATGGACGGGCGGGACACCGACCTCAAGAAGGAACTCGACGCCACCCTGCAGACCCGCAGGGAGCTCGGGGAGGAGTACGAGTCCGCGCTGGTCGACTCGTTCCTGGAGAAGGTCGACCAGCGCATCGACGGAGCGGTCGAACGCCGGGTGCGGCGGCAGTTGGCCGAGCAGCAGATGGCGGCGGCCCGCGACAGCCGGTCGCCGAGGCCGACGGACTCCTTCGGGGAGCGTTTCGGCTTCGGCATCGTCTCGCTGGTGCTCGCGGTCCCGCTGTCCGCGATCGGCGGCGGCGTCGCCGACCTCCCCGGGCTGCTGGTCGCCTGGGCCGGCATCGTCGGGGTCAACGTCGTCCAGGTGGCACGGACCAACCCGGGCCTGTTCTCGGGCCGCCGCCGTGCCGAGAGCAAGGGCGAGACCTGGGACGAGTAAAGGCCCGAAGCCCGAGAACCTGACGGGCCGACGGGCCGACGGGCCGACGGGCCGACGGGCCGACGGGCCGACAAAAGACTGCGCGGGGACCGCCGCACCCCCATCACTGGGGGGCGGGACGACGGCGGTCCCCGCGGTGGACGCGCGCGGTGCCGGGCCTCGCGGCCGGGCGGCGCGTCCGTGGCGTCCTTGGAGGTCCGGGAGCCGCTCCGGAAGGTCCGTGACGCCGTACGGCGCCGGCGGGACCGGGGAGCCGCTCCCGTTCCCTGCCGACACCCACTACTGTGCCGGTCCCGTGTTAAGCCACTGCTGCGTGAACATGTCGCGCACGTACCACTTCCGCGAAGTCCACGAAGATCACCGAACAGGCCGGCCCGGCACCCGGAACCGGCCGTTCACCGTGCGGCCACCACCGGTTCTCAGTTCCCCTTGGCCAGGAAGGACAGCAGGTCCTGACGGCTCACCACACCGGTCGGCTTGCCCTCGACGAGGACGATCGCCGCGTCGGCCGCGCCGAGCACCGACATCAGGTCGGCGACGGGCTCGCCGGAGCCGACCTGCGGCAGCGGGGAGGACATGTGCTTCTCCAGCGGGTCCTCCAGGGAGGCCCGCTTGGCGAACAGGGCGTCCAGCAGTTCGCGTTCCACGACCGAGCCGACGACCTCGGCGGCCATCACGTCCGGGTGGCCGGCGCCGGGCTTGACGATCGGCATCTGCGAGACGCCGTACTCGCGCAGCACCTCGATGGCCTGGCCGACGGTCTCGTCCGGGTGCATGTGGACGAGGGAGGGGATGTGGCCGCCCTCCTTGTGGTTCAGGACGTCGGCGACGCGGGCGCTCGGGCCGGCGTCCTCCAGGAAGCCGTAGTCGGCCATCCACTCGTCGTTGAAGATCTTGCTGAGGTAACCGCGCCCGCTGTCCGGGAGGAGTACGACCACCACGTCGTCCTCGCCGAGCCGCTCGGCCACCTCCAGCGCCGCGACGACCGCCATGCCGCAGGAGCCGCCCACCAGCAGGCCCTCCTCCTTGGCGAGGCGGCGGGTCATCTGGAAGGAGTCCTTGTCGGAGACGGGGACGATCTCGTCCGCGACGGTACGGTCGTACGCCGTCGGCCAGAAGTCCTCACCGACGCCCTCGACGAGGTACGGGCGGCCGGAACCGCCCGAGTAGACCGAGCCCTCGGGGTCCGCGCCGATCACCTTGACCGCGCCGTCGCTGACCTCCTTCAGGTACCGGCCGGTGCCGGAGATGGTGCCGCCGGTGCCGACGCCGGCGACGAAGTGGGTGATCTTCCCCTCCGTCTGCTCCCACAGCTCGGGGCCGGTGGAGTGGTAGTGGGAGAGCGGGTTGTGCGGGTTGGAGTACTGGTCCGGCTTCCAGGCGCCCGGCGTCTCGCGGACCAGGCGGTCGGAGACGTTGTAGTAGGAGTCCGGGTGCTCGGGGTCGACCGCCGTGGGGCAGACGACGACCTCGGCGCCGTACGCGCGCAGCACGTTGATCTTGTCGGTGGACACCTTGTCAGGGCAGACGAAGACGCACTTGTAGCCCTTCTGCTGGGCCACGATCGCCAGGCCCACGCCCGTGTTGCCGCTGGTCGGCTCGACGATCGTGCCGCCGGGCTTCAGCTCTCCGCTCTGCTCCGCGGCCTCGATCATGCGCAGGGCGATGCGGTCCTTCACCGAGCCGCCCGGGTTGAAGTACTCGACCTTGGCCAGGACGGTGGCCCTGATGCCCTTGGTCACGCTGTTGAGCCGCACCAGCGGGGTGTTGCCGACGAGGCTGATCATCGAGTCGTGGAATTGCACCGTGGTCTCCGGATGCCGCAAAGGATGTGGTCGTTTATCGGTCCGGCCAGCCTATGGCCTGCCCGACCGCCCGCGCCCCGTGACGGTCTTTCACTCCCCCGTTCACTCCCTGTTGAGATTGGGCGACCGTCCGTACGGGGCAAGGAGTGGGTGTACGGGTTGGAGGAGGTGGCGGCGACGTATGACGAGCATGTCGAGGGCGCGGGTGGCCCGGCGGATCGCGGCCGGCGCGGCGTACGGCGGCGGCGGCATCGGACTGGCCGGTGCGGCCACGGTCGGTCTGCTGCTGGCGGAGGTGCAGCTGGCCAGGCGCCGGGTCGGCATCGGGGGACCCGACCGGGTGCCGAACGCGCGGGGCCTGTACGGCGGCGGCCTGCCGACGGCCGGTGAGCCGCCCCTGCGGCTGATGATGCTGGGCGATTCCACGGCCGCCGGGCAGGGCGTGCGCCGGGCCGGGCAGACCCCGGGCGCGCTACTCGCCTCGGGGCTCGCGGCTGTGGCGGAGCGGCCGGTGGAGCTGGGCTCGGTCGCGCTGCCGGGCGCCTGCTCGGACGACCTGGACCGGCAGGTGGCCCTGGTGCTCGCCGATCCGGGCCGCACCCCCGACATCTGCGTGATCATGATCGGGGCGAACGACGTCACCAACCGGATGCCGCCCACCCGCTCGGTCCGTCACCTGTCGGCCGCGGTACGGCGGCTGCGCACGGCCGGCGCGGAGGTGGTGGTCGGCACCTGCCCCGACCTGGGGACCATCGAGCGGGTGCGGCAGCCGTTGCGCTGGCTGGCCCGGCGCGCCTCGCGGCAGCTGGCGGCGGCGCAGACGATCGGCGTCGTGGAGCAGGGCGGGCGCACGGTGTCGCTGGGCGACCTGCTGGGCCCGGAGTTCGCCGAGAACCCCCGGGAGCTGTTCGGGCCGGACAACTACCACCCCTCCGCCGAGGGGTACGCCACCGCCGCGATGGCGGTACTGCCGTCGGTGTGCGCCGCGCTCGGCCTGTGGCCGGCCGAGGAGGAGCGCCCCGACGCGCTGCGCCGCGAGGGCTTCCTGCCGGTGGCACGCGCGGCGGCGGAGGCGGCGTCGGAGGCCGGCACGGAGGTCGCGGCCGCGATGCCGTCGGGGCCGCGGGGACCCTGGGCGCTGCTGAAGCGCCGGAGGCGCCGGAGGGTTTCGGAGGCCGAGCCGGCGCCGTCGGTTCAGCCGAGGTAGGGGCGTGGCGCCGCCCGGCGCTGCCGGGTACCGCTGCGCCCGCCCGTGCCGCCCTTCGGGGGTCTCCCAGGGCGTTCGGTCACTGAGGGAGGCACGACTGTCCGCGACCGGGCCAGCAAGCCAAGCAAGCGCTTAGAAAGTTGCGGTCCATGTCACACCGTCGCACCCGTGACCCAAGCCATACGTCCGGGTAACTTCCCCAGCAGCCGCCACAACCCCTCGCCACTGGAGCCGTGATGCCCGAAGCCGTGATCGTCTCTGCCGCCCGCTCCCCCATCGGCCGCGCCTTCAAGGGCTCCCTGAAGGACCTGCGCCCCGACGACCTCGCCGCCACGATCGTCCAGGCCGCCCTCGCCAAGGTCCCCGAGCTGGACCCCCGGGACATCGACGACCTGATGCTCGGCTGCGGCCTGCCCGGCGGCGAGCAGGGCAACAACCTCGGCCGGATCGTCGCCGTCGAGATGGGCATGGACCACCTGCCCGGCTGCACCATCACCCGGTACTGCTCCTCGTCCCTGCAGACCTCCCGCATGGCTCTGCACGCCATCAAGGCAGGCGAGGGCGACGTCTTCATCTCGGCCGGCGTCGAGATGGTCTCCCGGTTCGCCAAGGGCAACTCCGACAGCCTGCCGGACACGCGCAACCCGATCTTCGCCGAGGCGGAGGCCCGTACCGCCGCCGTCGCCCAGCAGGAGGGCACCACCTGGCACGACCCGCGCGAGGACGGCCTGGTCCCCGACCCGTACATCGCGATGGGCCAGACCGCCGAGAACCTGGCGCGCGCCAAGGGCATCACCCGGCAGGACATGGACGAGTTCGGCGTCCGCTCGCAGAACCTCGCCGAGGAGGCCATCAAGAACGGCTTCTGGGAGCGCGAGATCACCCCGGTCACGCTGCCCGACGGCACGGTCGTCTCCAAGGACGACGGCCCCCGCGCCGGCGTGACCCTGGAGGGCGTCCAGGGCCTCAAGCCCGTCTTCCGCCCCGACGGCCTGGTCACCGCCGGCAACTGCTGCCCGCTCAACGACGGCGCCGCCGCCCTCGTGATCATGAGCGACACCAAGGCCCGCGAGCTGGGCCTGACCCCGCTCGCCCGCATCGTCTCCACCGGCGTCTCCGGCCTCTCCCCCGAGATCATGGGCCTGGGCCCGGTCGAGGCGAGCAAGCAGGCCCTGTCCCGCGCCGGGCTGACCATCGACGACATCGACCTGGTCGAGATCAACGAGGCGTTCGCCGCGCAGGTCATCCCCTCCTACCGCGACCTCGGCATCCCGCTGGAGAAGCTGAACGTCAACGGCGGCGCGATCGCCGTCGGCCACCCCTTCGGCATGACCGGCGCCCGCATCACCGGCACGCTGATCAACTCCCTCCAGTGGCACGACAAGCAGTTCGGCCTGGAGACCATGTGCGTCGGCGGCGGCCAGGGCATGGCCATGGTCATCGAGCGCCTGAGCTGACCGCCCCGGCGCACCGACTGAGGCACCGTCAGTAGCACCCGTGGGACCCAGCGTGACACGGCGGCCCGGAACCCTGTTCGCCCGGGGTTCTGGGCCGTTTTGTGACCCAATCTCCCTCAGGATGTGACCTACCTCTCCCGCCCCCTTGATTTACGCAGGTCAGACCAGCCACACCCCTCCCTTCCGGGTCCAAAGTCCTGTCCGTTTCGTGACGTTACGCACTGACAGACGGTTAGTCCTCCCTTCAAGCTGATGTAGGAAGTCGGGGGTCGACTTTGAACCGGGAGTACGTCAGTGAGCGCCATGCCGATCGCCCTGCTGCTCACCACGGCCGCCACCGGCGCCGTGGGCGTCGCCGTGCTGCGCAGCATTCTGGTGCTGCGCCGGCAGGTGACGGCCCTGCGCACCGAGCTGGCCGAGAGCCGCGCCGCCGCCACGCGGGGCCGCGTGCCCGCCGCCCGCACCACCGCCGACGCCGAGGAGATACGCGCCGCCGTCGCGGATGCGCTCGCCGAGGAGCGGGAGCGGGAGCTCGCCGAGGCGCGGGCCTTCTGGGCCGCCCAGGAGTCCCGGGACGCCTCCGACGCGCCGCTGCTGCTCGGTCTGGCCGACAGCGAGCTGTTCCTGCCCCGCCAGACCGACTTCGTGGGTATGGAGCCCGTGGCCGAGCCGGGGACGGACAGCGACGAGGCGGCCACGCAGGACGCGGGGTCGCTGGAGTCCGCCGAGCTGGCCGCCGCCCGCCGCAGGCACCCCTCGCACCCGGACTTCGTACCGAATCCGTCACCGGCCGTGGGCGACCACGAGAGCACTGTCGCCACCCTCGAGGAACTGGCCGAGTCGAGTGTCGCGCTGGCCGACGTCCGCCCGGGCCCGCTGGGCACGCTGGACGTGTACGTCTTCGCCGACGGGACCACGCTGTGCATGACCCCGGGCCACCGCGAGACCGCGGAGCGCCTGGCCGCCGCGCTGGTCGCGGGCAAGACGCCGTACCTGCTGGGCGGCTCGGGGATCTCCGGCGCCTACACGCTCACCTTCGCCTGCGGCGAGGAGAACGTCTACATCCTGGCGGACCGGGTCATCGCGTCCCTCTAGCCGCTCCGGGCGTCCGGGGTCCGGGGGCCGGACGTCAGACCCCGGCCCGCTTGCGGGCCTCCTCCACCAGCCGCACCGCCTCTTCCACTTGGCCCTCGTCCGTCAGTACGAGGGCCAAGTCGTGTGCGGCGACGGCGATCTGGTCGGCGGCGGCGAACATCCCCGCGTCCGGCATCTCCCTCGGCTCCGTCCCCGGTTCCTCCACGAGCTGGGCGCGCCGGGCCAGCTCCCTGGCCAGCTCCAGCGCCTCGGCGGCGGCCCCGCGTTGCAGCCGGCTCTGCGGGGCGGCCCGCAACCGGTCGGCGAAGTCGTCCACGGCACGGGTCAAAGGCGTCGTATCAACCACGGCGCGAGCGTACGCGCCCCTCCGGGACTGTTGCCAACGGGCGAACGCTCAGGCACGGTGACCTGAAGGACCGGCTTACATCCCCTTTCGCCCGGAGGCGCCGATGTCCCAAGTCTTCTCCGAGGAGACCCATCGCAACATGCTCGCCCGCATCCCCCACTGCACCGGTCGTGAGATCTCCGACTGGCTGCGCGCCGTCGACGACGGCCCCGCCCTCCTCCGTTTCGAGGAGAAGGTCAGCTGGCTCCGCCACGAACACAACCTCGCGTACGGCCACGCGAAGGCGATCATCCACGAGTACGACCTGAGAAGGGCCGCGCGCAGGCTCGGCTGAGCGCGCGCCGCCACCACGACGACGAAGGGCCCCGGGCGGCAAGCCCGGGGCCCTTCACTGTCGACCTGCGTCCGCCGTCGCGGACCGACCGCTAATCGTTGCTGTTCAGGATCGCGATCAGCCGCAGGAACTCCAGGTACAGCCACACCAGCGTCAGCGTGAGGCCGAAGGCGGCGAGCCAGGCCTCCTCGCGCGGGGCGCCGTAGGCCAGGCCGTCCTCGACCTGCTTGAAGTCCATGGCCAGGAAGCAGGCGCCGAGGATGATGCCGACGATGCCGAAGACGACACCGAGCGCACCGCTGCGGAAGCCGAGGCCGTCACCGCCGCCGAAGACGGCGAACAGCAGGTTCACCATCATCAGGAAGACGAAGCCGAGCGCGGCCGCCATGACGAAGCCGTAGAAGCGGCGGTTGACGCGGATCCAGCCGGCCTTGTACGCGATCAGCACACCGGCGAAGACCGCCATCGTGCCGATCACCGCCTGCATGGCCGCGCCGTCGGCGATGCGGTTGTCCACGACGCTGGAGACGACGCCGAGGAAGACACCCTCGAACGCCGCGTACGTCAGGATCAGCGCGGGCGACGCCTTGCGCTTGAAGGACTGGACGAGCGCCAGGACCATGCCGATCAGCGCGGCACCGATACCGATGCCGTAGGACCGGCCGATGTTGGCGTCGTCCACGGGCAGCAGCGCCCAGGCGAGCGCGGCGGTCACGATGAGCGTGCCGAGCGTGCTCGCGGTGCGGATGACGACGTCGTCCATCGTCATCCGGCCGGTGCCGGCAGGCGCCTGCGGCGGCGCGCCGTGCTGCAGGTCCTGCTGGGCGTACGGGTTCTGCGCGTACGGGTTGGCGCCCGTGGGCTGGGCGTACGGGTTGCCCTGCGCGTACGGGTTGCCCTGGGTGGCGACAGCGGGGCCCCCGGCCTGCGGCGCGGTGTTGAAGCCCGCGTAGCCGTTGTCGCGGCTGAACCCCCGTCGCGAGAAGACCGGGTTTCTGCTCCTCATTTCACTCCTCCATGGCCACACTGCGCAGCCTTGGCTCAAGAGTAATGGAACGGCAAAGGAATGACCCTACTGCTTGGGGAGGATCTTTCCCTGCTCCTGCGGGTCAACACGCTACGCGGATCAGTGATTCCCCTCACGGCCGGGGTCGGTCGGGCGGCCCCGCGCCGCTCACCCGATCGGGAATCCGGTGTAGGCCTCGGCGAGGTCGGTCTCGGCGGCGCGGGAGGAGGCGATCCGCTCCAGGCGGGCCAGCTGGAGCCGGTCCTCGAAGGGGGTGGCGTCGGGGGCGCGGTGCAGGAGCGTCGTCATGTCGTACGAGAACCGCTCGGCCTGCCAGACACGGCGCAGGCAGGTGGCGGAGTAGGCGTCGAGCAGTTCGGCGGACCCCGTCTCCCGCCGGTGCGTCAGGGCGCGCGCGAAGGTGACGACGTCCCCGACGGCGAGGTTGAGGCCCTTGGCGCCGGTGGGCGGCACGATGTGCGCGGCGTCGCCGGCCAGGAAGAGGCGGCCGTGCCGCATGGGCTCGTGGACGTAGGAGCGCATCGGGGTGACCGACTTCTGGGTGATCGGCCCGCGCCGGAGCGTCCAGTCGTCGTCCGTCTCGAAGCGGCGCTCCAGCTCGGTCCAGATCTCCTCGTCGCTCCAGCTGTCGGCGTCCGTGTCCCCGGGCACCTGGAGGTAGAGGCGGGAGACGGACGGGGAGCGCATGGAGAGCAGGGCGAAGCCGCGGTCGTGGCGGGCGTAGACCAGCTCGTCGTGCGAGGGCGGGACGTCGGCGAGGATGCCCAGCCAGCCGAACGGGTACGTCCGCTCGAAGGTGCTGCCCAGCCCCGCCGGGACCGCCGCCCGGGCCACTCCCCAGAATCCGTCGCAGCCGACGACGTAGTCGCACTCCAGCACGTCCTCGACACCCTCGTGCCGGAAGCGGACGCGCGGGCGGTCCGTCTCGGCGCCCTCCACGGCCAGCGCCTCGGCCTCGAAGAGGAGCGGGCCGCCCTCCTTGAGCTGGAGGGCGATGAGGTCCTTGCACACCTCGGTCTGGGCGTAGACCATGACGGACTTGCCGCCGGTGAGCGCGGGGAAGTCGACTCGGTGGCGGCGCCGGTCGAACCGCAGCTCGATGCCGTCGTGACGCAGCCCCTCGCGGTCCATCCGCTCCGCCGCCCCGGCCGCGCGCAGCACGTCCACGGTGCCCTGCTCCAGGATCCCGGCGCGCTGCCGCCGCTCGACGTAGGCGCGGTCGCGGCTCTCCAGGACGACCGATTCGATCCCCGCGTTGTGGAGCAGGCGGGCGAGGAGGAGCCCCGCGGGGCCGGCCCCGATGATGCCGACGGTGGTGCGCATCGGTCGTTCCCTTCGATTGGCGTCGTTGCCGAGTCGTCTGTTCGCGTAGTGAACTTTCCTTCACCAAGCGCTCGGCTGAGTCTCCGACCGCAGGACGCCGCTGTCAACGGTCAGCGGCCAAGTCGCCGCGGACCACCGGGCGGGTGGACCGCCGGGGAAGCTGACCGTGTCACGCAGGGTGACCGTGTGCAGTTCGGCGAAGAACCTGCCGCAGTTGCTCCACGGCCCGTCTGCTTGAGGTCAGGCGGTGCGAGGTGCGCATACGTCACGGCGCCGACCAGCCGTCTGGCTGGTCGGCGCCGTTCACGGGGAAGCGTTACCGAGCCGGACTCGGGGCGGGACCCGGCACACCCGCTCTTCACTTCGCGGCGGTCAGGTCCTCGTAGAGGCTCTCCCAGGACTTGGTGACGACCTCGGGGCCGTATTCAGCGGCCTTCTGCAGGGCCGCCCGGGAGAGCCTGCGGCGCAGCTCCCGGTCCTCGATGAGGCGGACGATGGCCGCGGCCAGGGCTTCCACGTCGAGTTCGGGGACGAGCAGGCCGTCCACGCCGTCGGCGACGAGTTCCCGGGGGCCGACCGGGCAGTTGAAACTGACCACGGGAAGGCCGCAGTTCATGGCCTCCAGCAGCACCATGCCGAAGCCCTCGGACTTGGAGCTCATCGCGAAGACGGAGCCCTTCGCGAATTCCTCGTCGAGCTTGCGCGTCGGGCCCATGAGGAAGACGTGGTTGTACAGGTGCCTGGTGCGGATGAGTTTGCGCAGGGCCTCCAGCTCCGGGCCGTCGCCGTGGACGCGCAGGGTCCAGTCCGGGTGGGTTTCCACCACTCGGCCGAACGCCTCGATCAGCTTGTCGACGCCCTTGTTGCCGTCGAGCCGTCCGGCGCTGACGACCATGGGCCGGGAGAGGTCGCTGCGCGGGACGTCCAGGGAGTGCAGCGCGTTCGGGATGCGCTCGACGCGGACCTGGGGGAACGCCTCGGCGTAGGCGGCGCGGTCGGCCTCGGTGAGGCAGACGAGCGCGTCCATCTTCACGTAGGCGGCGTCGATGGCCTCGCGCCACTCGCCCTTGTGCGTGGACAGACCCGCGTGCTCCTGGACGACCCGGACCAGCGACGGGTCCGTGAACTCGGCGATGACCAGGTTGATCGTGGGCCGGGTGCCGACCACGATCCGGTCCTCCAGCCCCTTGAGGAAGCGGATCATCGCGCCGATGCGGCGACGGCTGTCCACGTTCTTGGAGAGGCCTGCCGGGAACCGGTCGTGCCAGGAGGTGTCCTCCGGGCCCTCGTACCCGTCCCAGTCCACGTACGAACCGGATCGGTTGTCGATGAGCGCGGTCACCTTCACCCGCGGATCCAGCGGGAAGGGCGGCTCCTCGTGGTAGCGCAGCATCGTCGCGATCTCGACGTCGTGGCCCCGCTCGACCATGGCGTTGGCCTGGTTGAACACGGTACGGACAGTGCCACCGACGCCGAACGCGTTGTAGATCAGGTAGGTCAGCTTCATGTGGCGCTCCGGTTGGCGTCGTCGCGTCGGGCGCAGCGTATGGAGAGGTCGTCGCCATCGGTGTAGTACGGCAGCACGGCGACTCCTGCCCTGTACTGCTCGGGGAACTTCACGATCTGCTTCTTGCCCGGCATGTCGTCGAGGTGACGGCCGACGCGGAGGACCAGCTTCTTGCCGCCTCGCGTCGCGAGGAGATGCAGGTCCCAGTGCTCGCGGGGCAGCGCGTCCCAGACGGCCAGGTCACTGACGGGCACGACGGCCTCGAAGCGCGCGCCGTCGTTGACGACGGGGAAGTGCAGCTGCCGCGGGGTGGGCGGCGACGTGCGGGTGACGGTGTGCCTGAGCCTGTCCTTGAACCGCTGGACACCGGTCACGACGGGGAGCTCGGGGCGTTCCCGGGACGTGAGGCGCAACGTCCACGACTTGTCCACTGGGACGTCGTCCGACACTCCGCCGACCATGACCGTCCCGAGGATGCGGATGTGGCCGTCGCGCGGCCAGACCCGACTTATTTCGGCGTGGGACCGCACCCCGGCGCTGGCTTGCATGGCCACCTTCTCTTCGTCTTCCTGTCATGGTTCCCACCCCTGAGGGAGGCGAGAGGTCAGGCAAAGCAGCGGAGCCAGTCCGCTCGGTGCCGTCCGGCTCCTCGAGGGTGGCAGGACGGGTCTGTGCACGCGCGTACCAGGGTCTCGACGCCCCGGGGTCCGAGCGTCGGCACGCGCTCCTCCACGGGGCGGCGCCGACGCTCCGGCCGGTGATCTACGCGGCCTTGACTCCCCCGGCCACGGGCTCCTTGGCGTCCCCCGTCCGGACGGCCGTCGGCGAGGGAGCCGGCGTGCGCTCGTCCAACGGCACGACCGGCAGGTTCTCCGCCGGCTCGCCCAGGATGATCTGCCGTATGACGCGCTCGGCCGCCATGCCGTCGTCGTACTCGCAGAACTTGCGGCGGAAGGCGTCCCGCAGAGTATCGGACCGCCCGTCCTTCCAGGCACCGCTGACGAATATGTCGTGCAGTTCGTCCTGGGTGCGTGCGACGTGGCCGGGCGGCTCCTCCATCAGGTCGAAGTACACACCGCGAGCGGCCTTGTACGCGTCCCAGTCGTTGGCGTAGATCACGATCGGCCGGTCGAGGTTGGCGTAGTCGAACATGATGGACGAGTAGTCCGCCAGCAGCACGTCCGCGGCGAGCTGCAGTTCCTCCGAGGACGTGTGGGAGGTGACGTCGATGATGCGGGCCGACGCCTCCGAACCTCGCAGTTCCGACGCCCGCTCGTAGAAGTGGTGTCCTCGCATCAGCACCACGTAGTCGTCGCCGAGCGCTTCGGCGAGGCGGTCGACGTCGAGCTGGGGGACGAAGCGCGTGGTGTAGTCCCGGTGGGTCGGCGCGTAGAGGACCGCGATCTTCCCCTCCGGAATGCCGAGCTCGTCCCGCAGGCGGCGGACGTCCTCGCCGGTCGCCGTGTAGAAGATGTCGTTGCGGGGGTAACCGCTCTCCAGCGGGGCGAAGGAGCACGGGAAGGCCCGCTCCCAGATCTCCGACGAGAAGCGGTTGGAGGCGATGCAGAAATCCCACCGGTCCGAGCGCTGCAGGAGGTTCTTGAAGTTCATGCCCTTGGCGGCGACCGGGTGGGCCAGCATGTGGATGCCCATGTGCTTGAGCGGCGTACCGTGCTGTGTCTGCACGTGGACGGTGCCGGGCCGCTTGACGAAGCGGTCCTCGAAATTGACGTTGTTGAAGAAGTACTTGGCGCGCGCCATGACCTCCCAGTACCTGGCGGTCCCGGGTATCACGTAATCGGTGCCGGGCGGGAGCTTCTTCACTTCCTCCTGCTTGGCGACCACCACACCCTTGATGTGGGGGGCTATCTCCTTGGCCTTGGCATGCAGCGCAGCGGGGTTGCACACGTAACCCCGGCCCCAGTAAGCCGAGTAGACGGCCAGATTCTGGTCGATCGGCTCCTTGAGGGCGGCTTCGTACAGGCGGTCCATGCGCTTGCCCGCGACCTTCTTCCGCGTGGCACGGACGGTCTTGCGGACCTTGCGTCGGCCTTGGTTGGCCACCTTCAGAGTCTGGTAGACCGGGTAGGCGCCGCGCGCGATCAGTGCGTGCCGGATGCCGGTCTCTCCCTCGGGCCGGACGTAGTCCGCGGGCAGGTAACGGCGGTAGTGGCGATGCGCCATGGCGAAGAACTCGGCCCGCAGTTCATTGGGCACCCGGTTGGGCTTCGCCAGGATGGCGATGAAGTGGTCGATCATCTTGTTGAAGAGCCAGGGCCGCCACGACGCGAGAGCCGGGTCGCTGTCGAGGAAGGTGAAGACCCGCTGGTACTGGTCGAAGATGTCGAAGTGCTTGCGGCTGACCGTGCGCAGGATGTTGCCCTGGCGCCGCTGGCGGTAGTGGACGACGACATGGTCGAGGGCGGCCATCCGTTCGGCCGACATCAGGACCGGGAAGGTCCAGGGAGTGTCTTCGTAGTATCCCGGCGGGAATTGGAACCCGCGCTGTTCGACGAATTCGCGCCGGTAGACCTTGTTCCACACCACCATGATGAGGTTGAGGAATTCAGGCCGCTGCTTCGCCGTGAAGACCTCCGGCCCCTCCGTCCGGAAGACCGAGGCCAGGCTGTTGCGGGTCTCCCCACCCCACCAGAATGTGCGCGCGTAGTCGAAGATCAGCACGTCCGGGTCGGAGGTCTGTGCCAGTCGGTCGGCTATGAGCTGCAGCGAGTCAGGCGTAAGCGTGTCATCGCTGTCGAGGAAGAAGAGGTAGTCGCCGCGAGCCATCTCCATACCCGCGTTCCGCGCCCGTCCCAGACCCACGTTCTCGGGCAGGTGAAGCGCCCGGACCCTCTCGTCGGCCTCGGCGTACTCGTCGACGATCTCTCCGCAGCGATCGGGCGAGCAGTCGTTGACAGCGATTACCTCGATGTCACGGAAGGACTGCTCAAGGACGGAATCAAGGCACTCCCGCAAGAAGGACTGCACTTGATAAATCGGCACAATCACACTGATTCGCGGCTTCGACACGCCTTGCTCTTCCAATCCTTCGACCCCGCCGGTTCGCTGTCCGGGTCGGGTGCCGGGTCCGGCTCTTGAGTTTTCGTCACCCGAACGGCTTCACGGACAGGCGCGCGGTTGACAGATGAGGCACCATACACCGACAAACAGTTCACGTGTTAGACGCAAGTCCGACACCTCGCCTTGAGGGACTGGACGAGTCATGTGACCTGAGTCATGGCTCCGTAGCCGCCGGTGACGGCCCCGCAGACGGGGCCACAGGAGGGCGGTGTGCCTTTGAGCACGTGAAACGCCAAGTCGCGGACATCTGCCATCGAGTCGGCGGGAACGAGGGCTTCCGACCCGCGGCCTTCATGGCGCCGCCGGCCCCCTGCACAGCCCCGGATGCGGTAGGAGAAGTCTCACGCTCCGGGAGCGGTACCCACGCCGGACTCAGGCTGAGCACGGGCCGGTCCGCAGCACCTGTCGGCCCGCCGGCGACCTACGCCCCTGCCCGGCGGGGGGGCAGCCCGGTGGACCCCGGGCCGGCACGGTGCACCGACCGGCCGCCGCATCGGCAACTCCGACCCGAGACCATTCCGCGTGACGCCCGCAATCAGAATGGAACGGCCCCGAGAAGACATCTCAGGGAGCATCTCGGATTCAAAGGTGAATCGAGCAGGCATCGCCGCTCTCGCGCCGCAGCCGCCTTCCTTGTCGGCCGACAGCATTGCCACCGGGTAGAAACGGTCCGGACCGATGCGTCGGTGACTCCGGACGCCAGGCAGCGCCTCGATCCCGGGCGGGCGGGCCGCGACCGCACCCCGTCCGGGGGCCTCCGAGACGCCGCGCTCGCGCTGCACCCCCGTGACTCGGGCGCGAGTGCCGCCCCCGATCCGCTCTGCGCCTGCGCCATGCCGCAGTACGCGGTGGTGCCCGGAGCCGGACTTGAACCGGCACGCCCGCGAAGGGGCAGCGAGGTTTAAGCTCGCCGTGTCTGCATTCCACCATCCGGGCAGGCCATGGGCTCCGCGTCGAGTCCTCCGAGCCTATCGGGGCACGTCCCCCGAACAGGGGGCGGGCGTCCCGATGTTGTCTTATTTTATTGGCGCCTGAGGGGGCATCAGCTCCGGGGCCGGGCCATCCTCACTTGCCAACAGCCTTGCCCGTGACGCTCGGCCGCGCATGCGGAATGACGGAATTTCACCGTCTCTACAAGGGCGCCCGCCCCGTTCCGGTACCCAGTCCGCGGCGCCCGGCGGGTCAGGGTCGACCGTCATCCTCAGGTAGTACACCCGCTCTCGCCGTCCGACCGAAGTCGCCCCTCGGAACCGGAACAGCGGCTGACTACACGGCGTCCCGCGGCCGGAAGGATGGAGAACGTCCCCGAACACACGCCGTACCGACAGGAGCGCCCTTCCCGTGACCACCGCACCCATCGCCGACCGGTCCACCACCGTGGCCGCGCGCGCCACGGAGCTTTCCAAGATCTACGGCCAGGGTGAGACCCAGGTGGTCGCCCTGGACCGGGTCTCCGTCGACTTCCGGCAGGCCGAGTTCACCGCGATCATGGGCCCCTCCGGCTCCGGCAAGTCCACGCTGATGCACTGCGTCGCCGGTCTGGACACCTTCTCCTCCGGTTCGGTGCGCATCGGCGACACCGAACTGGGCTCCCTCAAGGACAAGCAGCTCACCAAGCTGCGCCGGGACAAGATCGGCTTCATCTTCCAGGCGTTCAACCTGCTGCCGACGCTCACCGCCCTGGAGAACATCACCCTCCCGATGGACATCGCGGGCCGCAAGCCGGACAAGCAGTGGCTGGACTCCGTGATCCAGATGGTCGGACTGTCGGGGCGACTCGGCCACCGGCCCTCGCAGCTCTCCGGCGGCCAGCAGCAGCGGGTGGCCGTGGCCCGGGCGCTGGCCTCCCGGCCGGAGATCATCTTCGGTGACGAGCCGACCGGGAACCTCGACTCCCGCTCGGGCGCCGAGGTGCTGGGCTTCCTGCGCAACTCGGTGCGCGAGCTCGGGCAGACGGTGGTGATGGTGACGCACGACCCGGTGGCCGCCGCCTACGCGGACCGGGTGGTCTTCCTCGCGGACGGACGCATCGTCGACGAGGTGTACGGGCCGACGGCCGACTCGGTGCTGGACCGCATGAAGCGGTTCGACGCCAAGGGCCGCACCAGCTGACGTCCCGCCCGCCTCCCCCGTACGTCTGGACAGAGAAGACCCATGTTCCGTACCGCCTTGCGCAACGTTCTCGCGCACAAGGCCAGGCTGTTGATGACCGTGCTCGCCGTGATGCTCGGCGTGGCGTTCGTGTCCGGCACCCTGGTCTTCACCAACACCATCTCCGACGCCCTCCAGAACAGCTCCGCCAAGGGCTTCGACCACGTCGACGTGGCGGTGACGCCCGAGTTCCAGAAGGCCGAGGGCGACAAGGTCGGCGAGGAGCCCGAGCTGACGCAGGCCCTCGTCGACGACAGCGCCCGGGTGCCCGGCGCGGCCTCCGCCATCGGCGTGGTCTCCGGTTTCACCGCCGTCGCCGACAAGGACGGCGACCTGATCGGCGACGGCTGGAGCACCAAGGGCGGCAACTACTGGGGGGAGAAGGACCCCCGGTACCCGCTGACCGACGGGCGCGCCCCCAAGGGTGAGGGCGAGATCCTCATCGACTCCAAGACCGCCGAGCGCACCGGCTACGGCGTCGGGGACACCGTGCGGATGTCCGTCGACGGTCCGGTCATCAGCCCGAAGGTCGTCGGCGTCTTCACCACCGACGACGGCGGTGTCGCGGCCGGCGGCAGCCTCACCCTGTTCGACACGGCGACGGCGCAGAAGGTGTTCGGCAAGGCGGGCACGTACGACGAGATCGACGTCGAGGCGAAGGCCGGCGTCACGCAGGCCGCGCTGAAGGCCGAGCTGGACAAGGCGCTGCCGAAGGGCCTGGTCGAGACCACCACCGGCGAGAAGCTCGCCGACGACCAGGCGGAGGCGATCGCCGCGTCGATGAGCGGCATGAAGCAGGGCCTGCTGGTCTTCGCCGGCATCGCGCTCTTCGTCGGCACCTTCATCATCGCCAACACGTTCACGATGCTGGTCGCCCAGCGCACCAAGGAGCTGGCCCTGATGCGGGCGGTCGGCGCCTCCCGCCGGCAGGTCACGCGGTCGGTGCTGATCGAGGCGTTCGTGGTCGGCGTCGTCGCCGCGGTGACCGGTCTGCTCGCGGGCATCGGCATCGGGGCCGGGATGCGCGCCCTCATGAGCTCGATGGGCGAGGTCGTGCCCGACGGGCCGCTGGTCGTCTCGACCGGCACGATCGTCGCGGCCCTCGCGGTCGGCGTCCTGGTCACCATGCTGGCCGCCTGGCTGCCCGGCCGCCGGGCGGCGAAGATCCCGCCGGTCGCGGCGATGAGCAGCGTGCACGCCAAGGCCACGGCCAAGTCGCTGGTGCTGCGCAACACGCTGGGCGCGCTGGTCTCGGCCGCCGGCATCGCGGTCGTCCTCGCGGCGACGACGATGGGCGGCACGGACGGGCAGGCCCCGATGGGTCTGGGCGCGGTCCTGCTGATCATCGGCGTGTTCATCCTGACGCCGCTGCTGTCCCGCCCGCTGATCGCGGCCGCCGCTCCCGTACTGCGCGTGTTCGGTGTCTCCGGCAAGCTCGCCCGGCAGAACTCGGTGCGCAACCCGCGCCGCACCGCCGCCACCGCCTCCGCGCTGATGATCGGCCTGACCCTGATCACCGGCATGACGGTGATGGCGGGCAGCCTGCAGAAGTCGATCGACAAGATGGCGTCGGCGGCGATCGAGGCCGACTACGTCGTCTCCATGGCCAACGGCAACTACCTCTCCCCCGACGTCGGCGAGAAGCTGGGCGGGACCGACGGCGTCACCGCCATCAGCCCGCTGCGCAACTCCGCCGCCCGCATCGACGGCGACACCGAGTACCTCACCGGCGTCAACGGCTCCACGATCGCCGGGCTGACCGACCTGAAGGTCGAGCAGGGCGCCTTCGAGGTCGGCGGCACCAAGGTCGTCGTGGACGGCGACACCGCGAAGGAGAACGGCTGGAAGGCCGGTTCGGACTTCACCGTCGCCTACGAGGACGGCGAGAAGCAGCGGCTCACCGTCGCGGGTGTCTACGAGGGCAACGACATGCTCAGCGGCATCATGCTCGACAACTCCGTCCTCACCCCGCACATGACGGACCCGGTCGACATGCAGGTCATGGTGAAGATGTCCGACGGGGCCTCCTCGGCCGCCAAGGACAGCCTCCAGCAGGCGCTCGACACCAACCCGGCGATCAAGATCCAGGACAAGAAGGACATCTCCAACGAGGTCGCCAAGATGTTCACCATGATGCTGAACATGCTCTACGGCCTGCTGGCCATGGCGGTGATCGTGGCCGTCCTCGGTGTCATCAACACCCTGGCCATGTCGGTCTTCGAGCGCTCCCAGGAGATCGGGATGCTGCGGGCCATCGGCCTGGACCGCAAGGGGATCAAGCGGATGGTCCGCCTGGAGTCCCTGGTGATCTCCCTGTTCGGCGGGGTGCTCGGCATCGGCCTGGGCGTGTTCTTCGGCTGGGCCGCCGGTGAGCTGATGGGCTCGACGATCGCGACGTACGAGCTGGTCCTGCCCTGGGGCCGGATGGGCGTGTTCCTGCTGCTGGCCGCCGCCGTGGGCGTCCTGGCGGCGCTGTGGCCGGCCCGTCGGGCGGCGCGGCTGAACATGCTCCAGGCCATCAAGGCGGAGTAGCCGGTACACGGCGCGGCAGCCGGTACGTACGAGCAGGGCCCCGTTCCGTCCGGAGCGGGGCCCTTCGGCGTCGTGGGCGGAGATCAGTTCCAGGTGCGGGTGCGCAGCGGCAGTCCGGAGTCGCCCGAGTCCGGGGTCCTCACCGCCAGGACCTGGTTGACGCCGATGCGGTTGTGCTCGAAGGCGAGCGCCGAGGCGGCCATGTACAACCGCCAGACCCGGGCCCGGCCGGGGCTGACCAGCCGGAGTGCCGTCGCCCAGTCGGACTCCAGGTTGGCGACCCAGCGGCGCAGGGTGAGCGCGTAGTGCTCGCGGATCGACTCCACGTCGCGCACCTCGAACCCGGCGCGCTCCAGTTGGGTCACGGTGGTGCCGACGGGGGCGAGTTCGCCGTCGGGGAAGACGTAGGCGTCGATGAACTCGTCCACGCTGTAGGCGGACTCGTCCCGCCGGGGGCGGCGCGCGATCTGGTGGTTCAGCAGCCGTCCGCCGGGCTTGAGGAGCCGGAACAGGTCGCCCGCGTACTCCAGGTAGCGCTCGGCACCGACGTGCTCGGCCATGCCGATCGACGAGATGGCGTCGTACGGCCCGTCGGCGACGTCCCGGTAGTCCTGGACGCGGATCTCCACCCGGTCGGTGAGGCCCTCGTCGGCGACGCGCTTGCGGGCGTAGGCGGCCTGCTCCTGGGAGAGGGTGACGCCGACGACGCTCACGCCGTGCTCGCGGGCCGCGTGGATCGCCATGGAGCCCCAGCCGCAGCCCACGTCCAGCAGCCGCTGACCGGGGCTCAGGCCGAGCTTGCGGCTGACCAGTTCGAGCTTGTCGCGCTGGGCGTCCTCCAGGGTGCCGCCCTCGGCCTCGGGGGCCTGCCAGTAGGCGCAGGAGTAGACCATGGAGGGGCCTAGGACGATCTCGTAGAAGTCGTTGCCGACGTCGTAGTGGTGGCTGATGGCCCGTCGGTCGCTGCGCTTGGTGTGCAGGTGGCCGCGGGTCCTGCGGACCTCCTCCGGCGGCGGGGCGGGCGGCAGCGGCGGGCCGGCGAGCTTGACCAGGCCGCGTACGGCGGCCCGCACCTCGGGGTCGCGCAGCGCCCCGGCGAGCGTGCGGGCGTCCTCGCCGCGCTCCCAGACGAGGCCGGACATCAGGTCGAGGGCGGTGTAGAGGTCTCCGTCGATGTCGAGGTCGCCGGCCACCCAGGCGCGGGCCAGGCCCAGTTCGCCCGGCTTGAACAGCAGCCGGCGCAGGGCCCGGCGGTTGTGGACGACGAGGGTCGGGGCGCCCGGCGGACCCGCCTGCGAACCGTCCCAGGCGCCGAGACGCACCGGGAGGGGCGCTCCCAGCAACTGTTCGAAGAGGTTCTGCAGCCGCAGCGCGGCATCAGCCATGGCGTACCTCCGTGACGAGCGATCCCGGAAATGTCCGACACCACGTAAACACCTGGAGGCCCGCCGCACAGTCCCCGGCGCGCGTTACGACTGGGCAAAATACTTGTACACACCACGGGTCTTGCGGCCCGCGGGGCGAGGGCAACGCGAAGGGGCCGCCCGCACCACGGATGGCAGGCGGCCCCTTCGGGGTACTACAGGTACTACAGGTACTACAGGGGTACTACAGGCGCGGTCGACCGGAGGTCAGGAGGCCTTGGCCTTCTCCTCGGTCTTCTCCGACTTGGCCTCGCCCTTGTCGGCGGCCTTCGGCGCGGCGGCCGGCGCCGGCTTGGCGGCCTCGTAGAACTCCTCGCGCGGCGTCTCCATCGCGCCGAGGGAGACGACCTCGCGCTTGAGGAACATGCCGAGCGTCCAGTCCGCGAAGACGCGGATCTTGCGGTTCCAGGTCGGCATCGCGAGACCGTGGTAGCCGCGGTGCATGTACCAGGCGAGACGTCCCTTGAGCTTGATCTTCATCTTGCCCATGACGATCATCGCGACGCCCTTGTGCAGGCCGAGGCCCGCCACCGCGCCCTTGTTGGCGTGGCTGTACTCCTTCTGCGGGAAGCCCCGCATGCCGGAGACGACGTTGTCGCCGAGGACCTTGGCCTGGCGCAGCGCGTGCTGGGCGTTCGGCGGGCACCAGGCGTTCTCGTTGCCCGCCTTGCGGCCGACGAGGTCCGGGACCTGGGCGTTGTCGCCCGCGGCCCAGATGTAGTCGGTGCCCTTGACCTGGAGGGTCGGCTCGCAGTCGACGTGACCGCGGGGTCCGAGCGGCAGGCCGAAGCGGGACAGCGCCGGGTTCGGCTTGACGCCGGCCGTCCACACGATGGTGTTGGAGTCGACCTCCAGGCCGTTCTTCAGCACCACGTGGCCGTCGACGCAGGAGTCCATGGAGGTGGACAGGTAGACCTCGACACCGCGGCCCTCGAGGTGCTCCTTGCCGTACTGGCCGAGCTTGGGACCGACCTCGGGGAGGATCTTGTCGGCGGCGTCGACGAGGATGAACCGCATGTCCTCGCGGGAGACGTTCCGGTAGTACTTGGCCGCGTCGCGGGCCATGTCCTCGACCTCACCGATGGTCTCCGCGCCGGCGAAGCCGCCGCCGATGAAGACGAAGGTGAGCGCCTTGCGGCGGATCTCCTCGTCGGTGGTGGAGTCGGCCTTGTCCAGCTGCTCCAGCACGTGGTTGCGCAGGCCGATGGACTCCTCGATGCCCTTCATGCCGATGCCCTGCTCGGCGAGGCCGGGGATCGGGAAGGTGCGGGAGACCGCGCCCATGGCGATGACCAGGTAGTCGAAGGGCAGCTCGTACGCCTCGCCCACCAGCGGGGCGATCGTGGCGACCTTGCGGTCCTGGTCGATGGTGGTGACCCGGCCGGTGAGGACCTCCGCCTTGGGAAGCACGCGCCGCAGGGGGACGACGACGTGCCGCGGGGAGATGTTGCCGGCGGCGGCTTCGGGGAGGAAGGGCTGGTAGGTCATGTACGACCGCGGGTCGACGACGGTGACGGTCGCCTCGCCGTAACGCATCTTCTTCTGGATGCGTCGAGCTGCGTACAGGCCTACGTACCCACCGCCTACTACGAGGATCCTGGGACGCTCCGTGGTGCTCATGCCATCGAGTATCCACCCGCCCCAGGGGGGTCGATCGTGCGCCCCTTCACAAGCTCATGTGAGGGCTGTGTTACCATCCGCCGCCCAAGTGACGGAGATCATGGCGCGCAGCGGAACCACCGTGTACCGGACCCCGTTGTCAATGCCGCGTGAGCTGCCCCTCCGCCCCGTCGGGGACGCTGAACCAGTCCCCCGGACACCCCCGTCGGCACCCCTCCGGGACACCGTCCTGAACACGTTCAAAGGGCAGTTGAACCCCCAAAAGGGTCAACCGGCGCGCTTTCGCCGCCCGACCGGGCCCAATTCCTTGTGAAGAACTTCACGAAGTTTCCCGACAGGACGTCACCGGAGGGCCCCGCAGGCCCTCCGGAAGCCGCTCAATCGTCGTCCGCACTGCTCAGACCGCGACCGCGGAGGCCTATGCCAGTGACCACGCGACGCCTTCGGGGACGCGCACGGCCGCGATTTCCCCCTTCGGATGCGCCGTGTACACGCACATGCGTACACTGAGTTCATGACTGAGAACACCGTGACCGTACGGGAAGCCCGCGCGCACCTCGCCGATCACATCAACCGGGCCGAGGAAGGTGTCCCGACCGTCATCACGCGCAACGGCGCCCCGGTGGCAGCCGTGGTCCCGATCTCGGACTTCGAAGCGTTGGAGGAAGCCGCAGACGTGATGTTGGCGCGCGAGGCCGAGGCGGTGCTGGCCGAGGGCGGCACCACCGTCACCATGGCGGAGCTACTGGCGGACCTGTTCACCGAGCACGACGGTGAGGCGGCGTGAAGTACGCCTTCCGGTTCACCGCGGCGGCACAGCGGCAACTCCGGGCCATCAGCCGCCCCGACGCCATGCGCATCCTGACCGCGTTGACCGCACTCGGTGACGACCCGTACCGCCAGGACGCCGACGTCAAGAAGCTCACCGGCCCGTCGGGCCTCTACCGGCTCCGGGTCGGAAGCTACAGAGTCGCCTACCAGGTCAACGATGGTGAACTCGTCGTCCTCGTGGTCAAGGTGGGCGACCGGCGGGACGTCTACCGCAACGTGTGACGCCCCGCCCGGTGCCGGCACCGCCTGGCAGTGCCGCTCAGCGCGCCTCGGCGGCGCAGCTGTGAGCTATCCCGTCGAGGATGTCGTGCTCGCTCACCACGACCTCCTCGGCGCCCGTCCGCTCCATGATCGCCAGCAGTACCAGCGCGCCCGCCCCGATCACGTCGACGCGGCCCGGGTGCATGGAGGGGACGGCCGCGCGCTCGGCGTGGGTGGAGCGCAGCAGCCAGTCGCTGATCTCCCGGACCCGGGCGCGGGAGACCCGGGAGTGGTGGATGGCGGCCGAGTCGTACTCCGGAAGGTCCTGCGCGATCGCGGACACCGTCGTCACCGAACCGGCCAGCCCCACCAGCGTGCGCGCCTCGCGCAGCGGCACCGTCTCCTCGGCCAGGTCGAGGGCCGCCTCGATGTCGGCCCGCATCGCCGCGACCTGCGCCTCGGTCGGCGGATCGGTCACCGTGCCGTCGTGCACCAGGTGCCGCTCGGTCATCCGCACGCAGCCGACGTCCACGGAACGGGCGGCGCGCACGTGGTCGTCGCCGACGACGAACTCGGTCGAGCCGCCGCCGATGTCGACGACCAGGTAAGGCTTGTCGAGGTGGTCCCGTCCCGCCAGCTCCTTGGTGGCCCCGGTGAAGGAGAACTCGGCCTCCTGGTCGCCGGTGATGACCTCCGGCTCCACCCCGAGGATGTCCAGCACCCCACGCACGAACACGTCCCGGTTCTCCGCGTCCCGGGAGGCTGAGGTCGCCACGAAGCGCAGCCGCTCGGCGCCGTGCTCCTTGATGGCCGCGGCGTACTCGCGGCAGGCGGCGAAGGTACGCTCCAGCGCCTCGGGCGCCAGCCGCCCGGTGCGGTCGACGCCCTGTCCGAGCCGCACGATGGTCATGCGGCGGTCCAGGTCGGTCAGCTCACCGGTGGCCGGGTCGACGTCGGCGACCAGCAGCCGGATCGAGTTCGTACCGCAGTCGATGGCGGCGACACGGGTCACTTGGCATCCTCCCCACAGCTCTCGCCGAGCGTCACGCACGGCCCCTTGCGCCACCACTCGGGCAGCATCGCGATCGCCTCGTCGCCCAGCGGGTTGACGCCGGGGCCGGCGGCCAGCGAGTGGGCGACCAGGACGTGCAGGCACTTCACGCGGTCGGGCATGCCGCCCGCGCTGGGGAAGCCGGTCAGCTCCTCGATCTCGTCGCGGCGCCGGATGTAGTCCTCGTGCGCGGCCCGGTAGGCGGCGGCGAGCACCGGGTCGGTGGCGAGGCGTTCGGTCATCTCCTTCATCACGCCGTTCGCCTCCAGCGTGCCGATCGCGGAGGCCGCCTTCGGACACGTCAGGTAGTACAGCGTGGGGAACGGGGTGCCGTCCGGCAGCCGCGGGGCCGTCTCCACGACGTCCGGCTGCCCGCAGGGGCAGCGGTGGGCGATGGCGCGCAGGCCGCGCGGGGGACGCCCGAGCTGCTGCTTGAAGGCCTCGACGTCCGCGTCGGTGGGTTCGGTGCGCTCGGTGGTCGGCGGGGGAGTCTGCATGACTGTCTTCTGCTGGTCTTCCTGTTGAGTCACTGCCGGCACGGTCGGTTCACGGCCGGCGCCACCGGTCACTGCCGGCCGGCGGCGGCGTCGGCCTTGTCGATCCCGTCCCAGACGTTCCGGTACCAGGGACGGTCGGCGGCACCCGCCTCGGCGCGGGCCTGCCGGGCCGCGTCCGGGTCGACGACGATGAAGCCCGTCTCCCCCGGCATCACGTAGTGCAGCCGCAGCCGGATCTGCTGTTCGGCGTAGGCGTCGTCCTGCCAGCGTGCCTTGAGGTCGCGCAGTTCCTCGACCCGGTCCCGGGTCTCCTGCTGCTCCCGCCGCAGGTCGGCGATCTCGGCGCGCTGGGCGACGTACTGCCGTATCGGGTAGGCGAGCGCCACGACGAGCGAGCAGAGCACCATCGCCAGCAGCGCGGCCCGGCCGGTCAGCCGGGAACGGCGGGCCTGGCGCTTGGTCTGCGAGCGGTAGACCCGGGCCGCGGTCTGTTCCCCGATGATCCGGATCCTGGTCGCGGTGGAGAAACGGTCCCGGTCCTTCACCGCCATGTCTGTCCCCGCCTCCCGTCCACACGTGCGTACGTCCCCGCACACGGTACGGGACCGAGTACGGGGACGTACGTACGACGCTGCCTACAGGGGTGCGGGTCAGCCCTTGAAGCGCGGGAAGGCGCTGCGGCCGGCGTACACCGCGGCGTCGTCGAGGATCTCCTCGATGCGCAGCAGCTGGTTGTACTTGGCGACGCGCTCGGAGCGGGCCGGGGCGCCGGTCTTGATCTGGCCGCAGTTGGTGGCGACGGCCAGGTCGGCGATGGTGACGTCCTCGGTCTCGCCGGAGCGGTGGGACATCATGCACTTGAAGCCGTTGCGCTGGGCCAGCTCGACGGCGTCCAGGGTCTCGGTCAGCGAGCCGATCTGGTTCACCTTGACCAGGAGCGCGTTGGCGGCGCCCTCCTCGATGCCGCGGGCCAGGCGCTCGGGGTTGGTGACGAACAGGTCGTCGCCGACGAGCTGGACCTTGTCACCGAGCTTGTCGGTGATGGTCTTCCAGCCCTCCCAGTCGTCCTCGAACAGCGGGTCCTCGATGGAGACCAGCGGGTACGCGTCGACCAGCTCGGCGTAGTACTCGGTCATCTCGGCGGCGGAGCGCGTCTTGCCCTCGAAGGTGTAGGCGCCGTCCTTGTAGAACTCGGACGCGGCCACGTCGAGGGCGAGGGCGATCTGCTCGCCGGGGGTGTAGCCGGCTTCCTTGATGGCCTCGAGGATGAGGTCGAGGGCCTCGCGGTTGGAGCCGAGGTTCGGGGCGAAGCCGCCCTCGTCGCCGAGGCCGGTGGCCAGGCCCTTGCTCTTCAGAACCTTCTTCAGCGTGTGGTAGACCTCGGCGCCCCAGCGCAGGGCCTCGGAGAAGGACTCCGCGCCGATCGGGGCGATCATGAACTCCTGGATGTCCACGTTGGAGTCGGCGTGCGAGCCGCCGTTCAGGATGTTCATCATCGGCACCGGCAGCAGGTGCGCGTTGGGGCCGCCCAGGTAGCGGAAGAGCGGCAGGTCGCTGGCCTCGGAGGCGGCGTGCGCGACGGCGAGGGAGACGCCGAGGATGGCGTTGGCGCCCAGCGAGCCCTTGTTGTCGGTGGCGTCCAGGTCGAACATCGCCTGGTCGATCAGGCGCTGCTCGGTGGCGTCGTAGCCGACGAGCTCCGGGCCGATCTGCTCGATGACGGCGAGGACGGCCTTCTCGACGCCCTTGCCCAGGTAACGGCCCGCATCGCCGTCACGGAGTTCGATGGCCTCGAAGGCGCCGGTGGAGGCACCGGAGGGAACGGCGGCACGACCCGTGCTGCCGTCGTCGAGGCCGACCTCGACCTCGACCGTGGGGTTGCCTCGGGAGTCCAGGATTTCCCGGGCTACGACGACGTCGATGGACGGCACGAGCATCTCCTTCTTCAATGTGACGCTTCGGTGTGACGCGCGGGTCCGAGGACCGCGGCGGCTCTGCGGGTCCGAGCCTAACCGGCTCCGGGCGATCGGCCAGCCGATCGCCCACCCGGTGGACAGAACCGAGAGTAAATTGTTTCCGAACGGAACAAAGACGTTTCCGAGAATCCGTTCGGATCGGGGGCGTGAAAAAACCCGCCCCGGTGCGTACGGGGGAACACGCACCGGGGCGGGAGTCGCGGGGGCCGCCGCCGCTTACTTCAGGTGCAGCTGCTGGCCCGGGTAGATCAGGTCGGCGTCGTCGACGATGTCGTCGTTCAGCTTGAACAGCTTCGCCCAGCCGCCCTTGACGTCGTGCTCCTCGGCGATCGAGCTGAGGGTGTCGCCCTTGACGACCTTGTACTCGCCGTCACCCTTCTCGACCTTCTTGCCGGTCGGGGTGGTGACGGTCTCCTTCTTGGCGGCCGGGCGCTCGTCGGAGCGGGAGGCCTTCTGCTCGGTGGAGCGGTCGGCGGTGGAGCCGGTGCTCTGGCTCTGCGAGCCCTGGCCGCTCTCGGAGCTGCCGGAGGACTGCGAGGAGCCGCTGTCCTGGCTCTCGGAGCCGCCGCCGGTGTACGCGGCGTTCGACAGGCCGGTGCCGCAGACCGGCCAGGCGCCCTTGCCCTGGCCCGCGAGCACCTTCTCGGCGATCTCGATCTGCTGCGCCTTGGTCGCCTGGTCGGCGGTCGCGGCGTACTGCGTGCCGCCGTAGCCGGCCCAGGTGGAGGCGGAGAACTGCAGACCGCCGTAGTAACCGTTGCCGGTGTTGATGGACCAGTTGCCGCCGGACTCGCACTGGGCGACGGCGTCCCACTCGGACGCGGTGGCGGCGGAGGCGTTGCCGGCCGCCATCAGCGGGGCGGCGACGGCGGCACCGGTGACGCCGGCGACGGCGATGACACGGGTGGCCTTGGACGGACGGCGGTGCTTGCCCTTGCCGGAAAACAGCATGGTTGATCCCCTCACCGACGCCTGCGAGGTGAGCTGTCGGGTTCGGGCCGGTTGAGTTGCCCGGCCGGGTTCCTCGCGGAACTCGGCTTCACCCCTAGCCTCCCCGGCTCAACTGCCCGGTTCGGCACTTACCTTGGGTCCCCCGCTCCTGCCTGCGGCGCTCGAAGCGACGACTGTTCCCGGACGGCCGCTGGCAGGATTCGGCGTTGCGGCAACCGGGGCCCGCGGTGGCGAGCGGTCATGACCGTAGACACGCGCTCCACGGATTTTCAAAGACGATCACGGCTTCTGAGACCTATCTCTCACGAGATCCAAAACGGACATACGGTCTCTAACCGTGACGCGAACTCCCCCTACTTTTCGCCCGATTCGCCCGTGACCGTGAGCGTCTGACCGGGGAGGATGTGGTCCGGGTCGGCCCCGACGACCTCCTCGTTGCCGGCGTAGAGCGAACGCCACCCGCCGTCGAGGTCAAGGGAGTCGGCGATGCCCCAGAGGCTGTCGCCGGAACGGACCGTGTACGAGCCGTCCGCGACCTCCCGCGCCCCCCTGTCGTCGCGCGAGGCGTGCCGCCCCGAAGAGGCGTCCGTACGGCCGTCCGTCGCACTCTCGTCGGCACTGCCGCCGCGATGCCGTCCCGCACCGGACTCGCCGCTCCCGGCGGCCTCCGACGAACCGTCACTCGGCCCCACCTTGTCCGATTCATCGGTCTTGGTGGTACCTGCGGACGGGCTGCCGGATTCCTGCGGGTCGACGCTCGCCGAAGCGTCGGATTCGGACGAAGTGCCCGACTTGGACGTTTCGTCCTCGTCGGCCGACGAAGGGTCAGAAGTCGGCGAAGGAGACGTCGAAGGCGACGCCCCGGAAGTCGGCTCGGACCCCTCGCCCGAGCCGGTCGAGCCGGACGAGCCCGTGGAGCCGGACGAGTCGGTCGAATCGGCCGAGCCGGATGAGTCGGCCGCTTCCGGAGCGGTGGGCACCTGCGACGGCTCCCCGCTCTCCGACGCCCCGTCACCGGACGAACCCGTACCGCCGCTCACGATCCCCGAGTCGTTGCCCAGCCCCGCCAGCAGACCGCAGGTCGGCCAGGCGGCGATGCCCTGGTCCGCATGCATCTTCTCGGCGATTCTTATCTGCTGGGAGCGGCTGGCCTGGTCGGCGCTCGGCGCGTACGCGAGGCCGCCGTACTGCTCCCAGGCCTCCTGGGACAGCTGAAGGCCGCCGTAGTACCCGTTGCCGCTGTTCTGGCTCCAGGCGCCGCCGGTCTCGCACTCGGCGACCCGGTCCCAGTTCGCACCGTCGGCCGCGTGGGCACCCGTGGCGCCGAGGAGAGGGATCGCAATGGCGGAGCCGGTCACTCCGGCGGCGACGACCAGGGCGGGAGCCTGGCGGGGGCGGCGGTGACGACCGTTCCCGGAGAGCATGCGACGACCTTTCACGAGACAGCGGGGACCGCGCGGCGGTGATGCTCAGGCCACGCTGATCCGTGAACGTATAGGCAGATGATCGCTTGTCACAAGTTCATGCCGCGCAGATCACGTGAAGATCACAAAGTTGAACGCGTGTCACGTTTACTTCAAGGACGGACCATTACCGGCCGACCGCGCAACGGGTGTGAAGGAGACGGGCAGCGTGCGCAGACCTCGCATGATGAGGCCGCCGCGCCAGCGCAGTTCGTCCGGTTCCGCGGCCAGGCGCAGGTCCGGGAGGCGGGTGAGGAGCGTGGCGAGCGCGGTCTGTCCCTCCAGCCGGGCGAGCGGGGCGCCGAGGCAGTAGTGGATGCCGTGGCCGTATCCCAGGTGCTGGCTGTCCCGGCGGGCGAGGTCCAGGGTGTCCGGTTCCGTGAAGCGCTCCGGGTCGCGGTCGGCGGCGGCCAGGACGACGAGGACGGGGTCGCCGGGCGCGATGTCCTGCCCGCCGATGGTGAGCGGGCGGGTGGCGAAGCGCCAGGTGGCCATCTCCACCGGGCCGTCGTAGCGCAGGAGTTCCTCCACGCCGGTCTCCAGCAGGGCCCGCTCGCCGACGGCGAGGGACGTCTGCAGACGGGTCCGCTGATCGGGGTGGGTGAGCAGGGCGTACGTGCCGTTGCCGATGAGGTTGACGGTGGTCTCGAAGCCTGCGAAGAGCAGGATGAAGGCCATCGCCGCGGCCTCGTTCTCGGTGAGGTGCTCGCCGTGGTCCGAGGCGCGGATGAGGCCGGAGATGAGGTCCTCGCCGGGGCCGGGCTCGGGCGGCAGCGCGGCGCGCTTGCGGTGGATGAGGTCGGCGAGGTAGCCCCGCATCTTCTTCACCGACCGCGCGACCCCGCCCCGCGGTCCTCCGCCGTGACGGATCATCATGCCCGCCCAGTCCCGGAAGTCGTCCTGGTCCTCGCGGGGGACGCCGAGCAGGTCGCAGATGGCGTAGATGGGCAGGGGGAAGGCGAACTCGTGGATCAGGTCGGCACTGCCGGTGGCGGCGAACCGGTCGATGAGGTCGTCGGCCAGCTCCTGCACCCGGGGCGCGAACTCGGCGACCCTGCGGGGAGTGAACGCCTTGCTCACCAGCCGGCGCAGCCGGGTGTGGTCCGGCGGGTCGATGTTCAGCAGGTGGGTCATCAGCTCGGCCTTCCGCTCCCCCGGAATGCCGGTCTTACCCTTGGCGTGCGCGGGCTCGTCGTGGTGGGCCGGGTTCTTGGACAGCCGCGGGTCGGCGAGGGCCTGCCGGGCGTCCGCGTACCGGGTGACCAGCCAGGCCTCCACTCCGCTGGGCAGCCGGGTGCGGTGCACGGGGGCGTGCTCGCGCAGCCAGGCGTAGGCGGGGTACGGGTCGGCCGCGAACTCCCAGGTGAACAGCTCGGGGGCGGGAACTGCGGGCAGGGGGTGGCCGGGGCCGGGTGAGTGGCCGGTGCCGGGCGGGTGGCCGGTCATCCCTCGACCTCCCTGATCGCGTCCCGGTAGGCACGGGCCGCGGCTCTCAGGGCCGCCTCGGGGTCCGTGCCCTCTGCTTCGGCGCGGGCGGCGAGGGCGAGCAGTTCGTAGCCGATGCCCTCGCCGGAGGGCAGGGCGACCGGGAGGCCGGCCGTGCGGACCCGGGAGGCGAGCTTGGCGGCGAGGGCCAGGCCGGGCTGGCCGAGGGGGACGCCGTCGGTGACCGAGGCGCGCTGCTTCTCGGCCGCCTTGGTGCGCAGCCAGTGCTCCCTGACCTCCTCGGGGGTGGTCGCCGTCTCGTCGCCGAAGACGTGCGGGTGGCGGTGGATGAGCTTGGCGACGATGGTGGCGGCCACGTCGTCGACGGAGAACGGGGCGTCGGGGTCCTCCTCGGCGATGCGGGCGTGGAAGACGACCTGGAGGAGGACGTCGCCCAGTTCCTCGCGGAGCTCGTCGCGGTCGCCGTCCTCGATCGCCTCGACGAGTTCGTACGCCTCCTCGATGGCGTACTTGGCCAGGCCCTTGTGGGTGCGCTGCGAGGACCACGGGCATTCGACGCGGATGCGGTCCATGACCTGGACGAGGTCGAGCAGACGGGCGCCGGGGAGGTCGTAGGAGGCGGGGAGCAGTTCCAGGTCCGGCATGGAGACGCGGCCGGAGCCGGCGAGGCGGGCCAGTCCGTCGGTCAGGCCGGGATCGCCCTCCCCCGTGGCCACGACCACCACCGTGCGACCCCCGGCGCAGGCGGCGACCAGCTCCTCGGCGGTCGGGGCGGCCTCGTCGACCCGTATGCCGGCCTCGCGCAGGTACGGCAGCTGCGGGTGGGCGCCGTCGGCGCACAGCACGCGGTCGGCGGTGCGCAGGGCCTGCCAGGCGGGCCAGGACAGCAGGCCGGGGGCGACGCGGTGGCTGGTGGTCAGCAGGACGATGCGGCCCGGGTGGGGGGTGGTGCCGGGGGTGGTGTCGGCGGTGGTTGCGTTCACCTTCAGAACGTAACGCACGCGACGGACAGCCCCCCGAGTTGTCCACAGGGGGCTGTGCTGCCGGCTTGTCCACAGGGGGCGGGCCGCGGTCCGGCGGGTCCCGCGCGTCCCGCAGGACGGCGGGACGGCAGGACGGCAGGACGGCAGGACCGTTACGCGGTCTGCTACGCCGTTTGCTGGGTCTGTGCCGCAGTGATCTCCCGCAACCACGGGGTCTTGGTGTCGACGCGGCTGCTCTTCTGGACGTCCCAGTCGCCGTAGCGCGGGTTCAGGTCGATGTCGAGCTGGTCGGAGGCCTTGGAGAGGGCCTGCCAGAACTCGGGCCGGCTGGTGTCGGTGCCGAGGCTCTCCGCGAGCTTCTGGGCCTCCAGCTGGACGCGGAGGTTGTCGTCCAGGCGGTCGGGGGCCACGCCGTACTGCTGCAGCCAGGCCGTCTCGAGCTGCTCGGGGCCGCCGGCCTGCTCCTCCAGGCCCGCGCGCAGGTCCTGGACCTCCTTGCGGCTGACGGTCACGCCCGCGTTCTGGGCGGCCCGGTGCAGCACCCGGTCGAGGACCATGCCGTGCAGGGTGTCGCGGGTGAGGCTGCCGGTCCTGGCGAGGACCTGCTGGTACTGGGTGTCGTCGGGGACGGCGGCCCGCTGTGCGTCACGCACCTCGTCGACGCGGTTCTCCAGCTGGGCGACGGTGATCCGCTGGTCGCCGACCACGGCGGCGGCTCCCGGGTGCGCGTCGTTGCCGCACGCGGTGAGCAGGGGCGCCGCGGCGGCGATCGCGGCGGTGAACAGGAGCGCGGTGCGACGGCGGCGGTGCAAGTGAACCTCCCGTTGGAGATTGTGCGACGGTGCACAAGGTCTTGCGATGATCGATGGTAGGCAGTGGCCCGGCTCTGGCCAACCCATTCGACCAACGATTCACCGGGACTTCGGGCACCGCCGCGCCGTCCCCGCGCAAGGGGCGTGCGTCAGCCGCGCACCTGTCCGAGCCACGTCAGGGTGCGCCGGATCTCCGCGGCGAGTGGATGGCCCGGGCCGTGCAGGCGCTCCACGTCGTGCAGCAGCCGGGCCAGCGTCTCGTGGGCCGCCGCGCGGTCGCCGAGGGCGAGGAGCAGGTGGCCGATGCGGCGGCGGACGTCGTGGGCGAGGTCCGGGTCGGGGTCGACGTACTGGTTCTCGTAGTACGGCAGCAGCGCGCGGTACTCGGCGAGGGCGGCGGCCGGTTCGCCGAGCTGCTCCAGGCACTGGGCGGCGTCGTAGCGGTGGCGCAGGGACTGGGGGTCGGCCCGGCCGGCCTCGGCGGCGCGTTCGTCGGCGAGGCGGCGCAGTTCGGGCAGGGCGCGCCGGTACTGGCCGTCGTCCATGAGGGTGGCCGCGTACTGCTTGCGCAGGGTGCGCACGACCGGGGAACGCTCGCCGTGCTGTTCGGCGGCGGCGGGCAGGATGGCGCCGAGGATGTCGACGGCCTGGGTGATGCGGCCCTCTCCGAGGAGGCGCTTGACGTCGTCGACGGCGCGGGCGACGTCGGGCTTCTCGGCCTCGGCGGCGGGCGGCACGGGTGCGGGCTGGGGCGCGGGGGTGCGGGCGCGGTCGGGCCAGGGGGCGTGCGGGCGCACGAAGGGGCGGGTGGGGTCGAGGGGGCCGCCGGTGGGCATGCCGCGCGCGGGGAGCAGGAGTGCCAGGTGCTCGTAGACCTCCTGGGCGGAGGCGGGGCGGTGCTGCGGGTCCTTGGCGAGCAGGCGCAGGACCAGGTTCTCGAGTGCCTCGGGGACCTCGGGGCGGATGCGGCGTACGGGCAGCGGCGGTTCGTAGAGGTGCCGGTGGAGCACACCGAGGGCCGTCGAACCCGCGAACGGGACGTCGCCGCTGAGCAGTTCGTGCAGGAGTACGCCGAGTGCGTACAGGTCGGTGTACGGGCCGACCGCGCCGCCCATGGCCTGCTCGGGTGCCATGTAGGCGGGCGAGCCGATGGGGGTGCCGGTGTGGGTGAGGCGGGTGGTGTCGGCGTCCATGACGGAGGCGACACCGAGGTCGAGGACGGTGACGGTGCCGTCCTGCTTCACCATCACGTTGCGCGGCTTGAGGTCGCGGTGGACGATCGGCACGGCGTGCACGGCGCTCAGTACGGCGCACAGCTGGGCCGCCACGGCGACCGCCCACTGCCAGGGGTAGGGGTCGTTCTCGGCGAGGTGGTCGGAGAGGTCGGCGCCGTCGACGTACTGCATGACGAGGAACAGCTCCTCGCCCTCGCTGCCCGCGTCGTGCACGGTGACCAGGCCGGGGTGGTCGACCTGTGCGGTCACCCGGCACTCGCGCACGAAGCGGCGGCGCAGTTCGTCGGCCTCCTGGCCGGCCACCTTGTCGGGGCGCAGCAGCTTCACCGCCACGCGCCGGTCGAGGCGCCCGTCGTAGGCCGTCCAGACCTGTCCCATGCCGCCCTGCCCGATGAGCGTGGCCAGTTCGTACCGGCCGGCGACGACGCGTCCTGTCGCCACGGTCACCTTCCGCCCTCGGGGGTGCCGCTGCCGCCGCTGCCGCCGTGCCGGCGCAGGTAGTCGCTGAGCTCGTCGAGTTCGGCGCGGACCTGGTCGATGCGGGCGGGGGCGGGGTGCTGCGGGGGCGGCGGGACGGGAGTCTGCGGGAGGGGAGCCTGCGGGGGCTGCGGGATCTGCGGCATCGACGCTGACTGAGGCTGGGGTACCGGGGCCTGCGGGGGAACCGGGCCGTACGGGCGCGGGGGCTGCGCGGGCTGCGTGGGCTGCGCGTAGGCGTACCCGGCCGCCGGGGGGTAGGGCGCCACGGGGATCGGGTAGTACGGCCTCTGGTAGTGCCGGACGTCCGCGTACAGGAACCAGCCGGCGCAGACGCAGGCGTTGAGCAGCAGGATGATCATGCCGGTGGTGCCGGCCGGGGTGCTGAAGTCGTCCGTGTCGTCCTGGGCGAGGAAGCTGAAGCTGGTCACCAGGGCGGCGACCGTCGCCGCGAAGACCCACCACTCGCGCGCCCTGCGGGTCACGATGGCCGCCCACAGGGTGGAGACCCACGCGAGGAACCCGATGCTGAGCAGCGGCAGGGCCACGAAGACGACGCGCAGCACGACCAGCACCACGGTCGAGGGCCGACGTGGTGACGGTGGAGGCGGCCGATAACCCTGGCCGTGCATGGCTGCTCCCGAATGCCTGTCGAGACGGGTCGGACGACCGCGAAGCCCGATACGAAGTCCGATTACGAAGTCCGATACAAAGTCCGAGCGTATAGGCCGACACGGACAACGGGTCACGGGTTGTACCGAACCGTTGTCGTACCGATCGCTCGGCGACGCGCGGTCCCTCAGTCCGGAGCCACGGAGCCGTCCGTGAGCCCGTCGTACATGCCCCGTACGAGCTGTTCGCCGAGGCGGCCCGCGAGCCTGAGCGCGCGCTCGAACTCGTCGAGGGCGCGGAACCGGTCGCCGTAGCGGCGCTGGGCGTCGAGCGGGAGCCGGGGCAGTTGGAGGCGGCGGACGTCGAGGCGGGTGGCGGTGGAGGCGTAGCTGCTGGCCTGGCGGTTGTTGGCGGTGCCGCGCAGGAACCCGGCGAGGAACCAGGGGTCGAGCGCGGCGGGGTCGGGGCGCAGGAGGACGAGGTTGCGCCCCAGGGCGGCGCCGGCGGTGGCGTCGTCGACGACGCGGGCCACGGAGCCGCCGCCGAGGACCGGGACGACGACGTCGCCGGGTTCGGTGAGCACGGGCTCCTCGTCGCTCTCGGGGAGGGTGCCCGAGGGGGTGGTGCCGGCGAGCACGTCGTGGTCGGTGAGTACCGGCACGCGCACGCGGCCGCTGGTCCCGCCGGAGCGCAGCAGCAGGGCGCCCCCGCGGGCGAGTTCGCCGACGGTGGTGAGCGGCCAGCGGGGCGCGGTCTGCGCGGAGTCGGCCGCCACGGGGGTGAGGTCGGCGGTCAGGCGCAGCGTCTCGCCGAGGCGTTCGCGTACGTCCGCGAGCCGTCCGGGGCCGTCCGCGGCGGGGGGCGGCAGGTGGCGGGCGGGGGCCAGGTCGACGTCGTCGTCGAGGAGTTCGATGACGGGCAGGGAGCGGGCCAGGCCGGGGCGTTCGTCGAGGTGCCCGGCCCGGTCGAAGTCCCGCCAGGCGCCGAGTACGGCGTCCCGCACGGCCCGCCAGTCCGGCCCGCCGCGCCCCTCGCCGGTGAACTGCCCCGCGTCGGCGAGCAGCACCTCGGGCTGTGCGGGCGCCTTCCCGGGGCGGCGCAGTACCCACAGGTGGAGCGGGATGCTGTACGGCGGTGCGGCGCCGGCCGGCAGCGCGATCACGGCCCGCAGCGCGCCTCGGCGCAGCAGGTCGGCGCGGATGCGGCGGCCGGAGCGGCGGGAGGCGGCGGCGGGCGGCATGAGGAGGACGGCGGTGCCGTCGTCGCGCAGGCGGGCGAGGGCGTGCTGCACCCAGGCCAGCTCGGACTCGGTGCGGGCCGGGAAGCCGTACTCCCAGCGGGCGTCGTAGGCGAGTTCGTCGTGCCCCCAGTTGCGTTCGTTGAACGGCGGGTGGCACAGGACGGCGTCGGCGCGCAGGTCGGGGAAGGCGTCGGCGCGCAGGGTGTCGCCGGCGGCGGCCCGGACGGTGGCGCGGGTGTGCAGGGCGAGCCGGAGCGCGGTGAGGGCGGCGAGGTCGGGGGCGCCGTCCTGGGCGTGGAGGCGCAGGCCGTCCTGCTCGGGGCGGGGGGCCGGGCCGTCGGGCGCGGCGGCGCGCAGGAGGGCGCCGGTGCCGCAGGCGGGGTCGAGGACGGTGCGGGCGGGGCCGGCCAGGTCGGCCATGAGGTCGGCCAGGTCGGCGGGGGTGAGCGTGTACTGGCGCGGGTTGGCGTCGAGGTGGCGGCCGAGCAGGAACTCGAAGGCCTGCCGGGCGCCGAGTTCGGCGGCGAGTTCGGCGGTGCCGCGCAGGAGGGGGGCGGAGGCGAGGGCGGCGGGACCGGTGAGGTTCTGGAGGGCGGGGGTGTTGACGGCGGGTTCCGTGTGAACAGCGGGGGTCGCACGGTCGCCGGCGGGTGGGTTCACAGCGGTTGACGTACCGGTCGGCGTTCCGGCGCGGGCAGCCGCTTTCGCCCGTCCTCCCCGGCTGCGGCGTCCCGGGCGCACCGTCCCGAAACGCGGGGTCAGCACCTGGTCCAGTGCTTCGGGGAGCATCGCGGCGAGCCGTTCGTCGGAGCCGGCGCTCACCTCCAGCCAGAGGGTGGGGCGGTCGTGGATGAGCAGGAGGGCGCAGCCGGCGTGGGTGAGCGCGGTGACCGGCCCCTCGGGGTGGCCGACGACCTGTTGCCAGACCCGCTCCCTCAGGGGCACCTCGGCGAGTTTGCTGTGGGCGCGCAGCCAGCCCTCGACTTCGGCGAGGGCGAAGGAGGGGCTGGTCTCGGTGCCGCCGACCGGCTTGGGGAAGTCCGCGTGGCGGCGCCGCCAGTTGCTCACGGCGGCCCGGCCGACGCCGGCGAGCCTCGCGATCCCGGCGGCGGTCACTTCAGTCGCGTTGTCCTGCACCGGCGCGGCTCCCCTCGTCACATGTGTGACGCCGAGCATACCGACGTACTCGCCGAGCCGGATTCACGACCGTGTACACACCGCACGACGTGAACTTGGTTGACTCGGTTCACGGACTCTGGTCTCATTGACCCCGCCAACGAGCAACCGCCGATCGGCTGGCGGTTGCCGCACCGGGAGGGGACACAGTCATGGGCATGAAGACCAAGATCGCGCTGGGCGCCGTGGTGGGGGTCGCCGTCATCGGCGCGGTGTCGGCCAACTCCGGCGACGGAGGCGGCGAGGCCAAGAGCGACAACCGGACCTCCGCCGGCGCCGAGGAGAAGCCCGGCGGCACGAAGGGCGACGGTGCGCCCGACGCGAAGCCGGCCGAGGACAAGGCCGCCGAGAAGGCGTCCCAGGCCGACCAGTTCAAGGACTTCGTACAGAAGAACGGGACGCCGTCGGAGAAGGAGGCGGTCTCCCACGTCACCAAGGTGCAGGGAGCCGAGGAGCAGAACGACATCCTCGACGCCGCCGACGTCTACACCGACTTCACCGGCGGCATCATGGGCGAGGGCACGGGCCCCGCCAAGCTCATCGCCTCCGCGTTCGCCGACTGGAAGCAGAGCGAGAACGGCCTCGTGACCATCTACGATGCCGACGGCGAACTGCTCGGCAACGGCAACTTCTGAGCGTACGGCGGCTCCTTCACGTCATCGTCGGCGGCCGCCGCCGTCGACCACCGTCTCCGGCTCCGCCACGCAAGCGGCGTATCGCTGCCGTCATCACTCCACGCACGGCCCACGAACGCGCCACCGATCACCACTCACCACTCATCAGTCACCACTCATCAGTCACCACTCGTTGGAATTCCTGGGGGGACTCCGCCATGCGCCGGCCCGCACGCCGCACCACGTTCACCGCTCTCTTCCTCGCCGCAGTGGCCACCGCGAGCCTGACCGGATGCCAGTCCGGTCAGGACGACACCGGCGGGACCGACGGGACCGGAGCCACGGCGCCCGCCTCGCGGCCCGCTTCCGGGTCGAAGTCGGACACGGACGCGGCGAAGTCCTCGACGGATCCGGCCTCCGCGGCGACGGGTTCGGCACCCGCGTCGGCGGAACCGTTCGCCGGCCTGAGCGCCGCGGAGATCTCCGAGCGCGCCTTCAAGGCCACCACCGGAGCCCGCTCGCTGCGCGTGACCGGCGACGTCCCGGACGAGGAGAGCGGCGGCACCATACGGGTCGACCTCGCCCTGGACCGGAAGGGCGAGTGCGCCGGCACGATGAGCATGGACGGCCAGGGCGAGGCCGAGCTGATCAAGACCGGCGACACCGTCTACCTCAAGTACGACGAGCGGTTCCTGAGGGCGCAGAGCGAGGGACAGCCGCAGGCGGACACGGAGGCCCTCGTGTCGCTGCTGGCCGGCCGGTGGACCAAGATGTCGGCGACCGGCCCGGACGCGAAGGACATGACGACCTTCTGCGACCTGGACACGATGCTGGAGGGCGCCGACGACGACAGCGGGGACGGTGAACCGACGGTGACCCGCGGCAAGGCCACCACGGTCGACGGCACACCGGCGATCATCCTGCGGGAGACGGACGGCCCGGACCGCAGCACGCTCTACATCGCCTCCGAGGGCGAGCCCTACCTGCTGCGCTACGAGGACGAGTCCGAGGCCGGCGCGGGCGCCCTCACCTTCGGCGACTACGACGAGCCGGTGCCCGCCGACGCGCCCACCGGGGACGTCATCGACCTGGACGCGATGAACGGACTCGACGCCTGAGCACCGTTGCCGGCGCGCGACGAGCCGGCCCGCCCGTGACGGCACGTGCGGCACCCGTCCTGAACACCCTCGCCCCGGGCGGTCACAGCGGGTGCCGCATCCACACGTTGGGCTCGACGTACACCGCGTACCCGCGTTCCGGTTCGCAGCGCACCGGCACCAGGGCGCCCGGGACCTCGACGTCCCCGGCGGTGTCGAAGGGCAGGCCCGTCCAGTTCCGCCACTGGTCCAGCGAGCCGGAGACGGTCATGGAGGCCGGGGCCACGGAGTCGACGGTGGCACCGGCCCGCGCGTGGACGCGCAGCCAGGGGTCGTGGGGCAGGCCGTCCGGGCGCAGGCGGCGGGCGTACTCCTCGATGGGGGCGTGGGGTTCGAGGTGCTTGGCGCTGGGGCGGACGGGGGCGACGACCTCGCGGAAGCCGAGGGCGCGGGCGTTGTCGCGCATCGCGGCGAGCATCCTGCCGGACAGTCCGCGCCTCTGGGCGTGCGGGGCGACGGTGACGGAGATGGCGCTGACGGTGTCGGGGCGCACCCCGTGGCGCAGGTCGCTGAAGGCCCAGACGAGCACTTCGGCCCAGCCCCGGGCGGGCAGCGTGCCGCGCCACTCGGTGTGCAGGGCGAACGGCACGCTGTGCCCGTGGGCGACGACCTCGCCGTGCTCGTCCTCGGCGAACTGCACGTACTGCGGCAGCTCGACGGCGATGCGCGGGTAGTGGGCGTTGCCCGAGAGGTCCTCGACGGCGAACGCGGGCCAGCTGTCGGCCATCTCCCGGACCCGGTCCAGCATCTCCGGGCGCTCGGCGAGGTTCGATATCTTCAGCTCCATGCGGTCACCGTAGGCAGCGGAGCAGGTGACCGGGAAGCGCTTTTCGCCGCCGTACGGCTCCTTCGGGACCGGGTTCCCCCCCGATCGGCTCCCGTCGGCGAACCCGTCCGGAACGAATCCGGGACCGACGGGCGTCGCCGCCGCTCCGGCTCCCTCACGTCGGCGGCCTCCTCGGCCCTCCTCAGCCGCCGCACTGCTTCAGCATCATCTCCTTGTCGGGGGCCGTGACCGGCAGTTCGTACTTGACGGCGACCTGGGCGAAGCGGACCGCGTAGGCGCACCTGATCCGCTTGTCGGGCGGCAGCCAGGCCGCGGGGCCGGAGTCGCCCTTGGCCGAGTTGGCCCGCCCCTGGACCGGGATCAGGTTGAGCACGTCGTTGGCGATCTGCTCGCGCTTGCTCTCCGACCAGCGCGAAGAACCCATCTGCCAGCTGTACGACAGCGGCACCACGTGGTCGATCTGGACCTCTGCGGCCTTCTGCTTGCGCCACTCGATGGTCGTCCCGGTGTACGGGTCGTCCAGCGTCATGGCGATGACGACGCAGTCCGAGCCGGCTCGGAAACGGAGGTCCCGGCCATCACGACGCAGAAGATCGTTCCGGGTGTCGCACCCGTTCCTCGCGAGCGGTACGCCGTCGGCCGTGTCCATCCAGGCGTAGCCGAACTCTTCGCGATCGTACCCCGTCCTGGGGCCGCGTCCCTTGGTCTTCAGCCCTTCGATGAGCTCGCGGGCGCTCGCCTCGCCGGTGTCGCCCGTGACAGGGGCGAGGCCGGGTGCGGTGCCGTCCGGGTTGCGCAGCGGGCTGACGGCCCGTCCCGCGGCCGGCGCCGCGCCCCCGTCACCCGGCGGTGCGGCTCCCTCGCCCTCCAGCCCTTCGCATCCGGTGACCAGGGCCAGCGCGAGGGCCGCGCCCGCGGCCCAGCCGTTACGGATCCTGCCGTGCCGCCTCATGAGCGCCCCTCCCCTTGCCGTTCGCAGGTACCACGGTAGCCAGGAAGAGGTTCAGACCATAGGGGGCCTCAGTGGGCATGCCGGACATATCTGTCGTACGGTCGACAGTGAGTCACGTCCCGGAAGGAGCTCTGCATGGGCATCCTCGACAAGATGAAGAGCATGGCCGGCAAGGACAAGGACAGGTCCAGGAAGATGTCCGACACGGCCGAACGCCAGGTCAACCAGAGGACCGGCGGCAAGTACGAGAAGCAGGTCGACGCCGCGCAGAAGCAGGCCGAGGACAGGCTCGGCTTCGGGCGTGAGGGCGGAGGCAACCGGCCGGACCAGCAGTAATCTGCTCCCCCGCACACAGTGGAGCCGTCCGCGGGACCTGTCCCCGTGGACGGCTTCCTCGGCTTCCTCGGCTTCCTCGGCTTCCTCGGCTTCCTCGGCTTCCTCGGCTTCCTCGGCTTCCTCGGCTCCTTGGCTTCGCGGCTTTCCCGGCGGCCGCGCCCCGGCTCAGGACCCCAGGATCGAGGTCAGGAACTCCCCCACCCAGCCGAGCAGTTCACGCCCGACCAGCGGCTTGCCGCCCACCTTCGCGGTCTTCGGACGCGGCACGAGGACTTGGTGCGTGCCCGCCTTGATGACGGAACCAGGGTAGAGCCGCTTGAGCCGCAGCTCCTGGGACTCGCGCAACTCCACCGGCGCGAAGCGGATGTTGTTGCCTTGGAGCACGATCTCGCCGACGGCGCACGCCCGCGCGAGCATGCGCAGGCCCGCTACCAGGAGCAGGTTCTCCACCGGCTCCGGCAGCTTGCCGTACCGGTCGACGAGTTCCTCGCGTACGGCCTTGACGTCCTCCTCGCTGTTGGCGGAGGCGATGGACCGGTACGCCTGGAGCCGCAGCCGCTCGCCGGGGGCGTAGTCGTGCGGGACGTGCGCGTCGACGGGCAGTTCGATCTTGACCTCGAGCGGCGGCTCCTCCTCCACGCCGCCCTCCAGGGAGGCCCGGTAGTCGGCGACCGCCTCGCCGACCATCCGCACGTACAGGTCGAAGCCGACGCCCGCGATGTGGCCGGACTGCTCGCCGCCCAGCAGGTTGCCCGCGCCGCGGATCTCCAGGTCCTTCATCGCCACGTACATGCCCGCGCCCATCTCGGTGTGCTGGGCGATGGTCGCCAGGCGCTCGTGCGCGGTCTCCGTCAGCGGCTTCTCCGGCGGGTAGAGGAAGTAGGCGTAGCCGCGCTCACGGCCACGGCCGACCCGGCCGCGCAGCTGGTGGAGCTGGCTGAGGCCGAAGTTGTCGCCGCGCTCGACGATGAGGGTGTTGGCGTTGGAGATGTCGATGCCGGACTCGACGATGGTCGTGGAGACCAGCACGTCGAACTTCTTCTCCCAGAAGTCGACGACGACCTGCTCCAGCGCCTGCTCCGACATCTGGCCGTGGGCGGTGGCGATCCGCGCCTCGGGGACGATCTCGCGGAGTTTGGCCGCCGCGCGGTCGATGGACTCGACCCGGTTGTGGATGTAGAAGACCTGGCCCTCGCGCAGCAGCTCGCGGCGGATGGCGGCGCCGATCTGCTTGTGCTCGTAGGGGCCGACGAAGGTCAGCACCGGGTGGCGCTCCTCCGGCGGGGTGGTGATCGTCGACATCTCGCGGATGCCGGTGACCGCCATCTCCAGGGTGCGCGGGATCGGGGTGGCGGACATGGTCAGGACGTCGACGTTGGCGCGGAGCTTCTTCAGCTGCTCCTTGTGCTCGACGCCGAAGCGCTGCTCCTCGTCGACGATGACCAGGCCCAGGTCCTTGAACTTGGTCTCGGACGAGAACAGGCGGTGGGTGCCGATGACGATGTCCACCGAGCCCTCGCGCAGGCCCTCCAGGGTCGCCTTCGCCTCGGTGTCGCTCTGGAACCGGGACAGCGCCTTCACGCTCACCGGGAACTGCGCGTACCGCTCGCTGAACGTACCGAAGTGCTGCTGCACCAGCAGGGTCGTCGGGACGAGAACGGCGACCTGCTTGCCGTCCTGGACCGCCTTGAACGCGGCGCGGACCGCGATCTCCGTCTTGCCGTAACCGACGTCGCCGCAGATCAGGCGGTCCATGGGGACCGTCTTCTCCATGTCCTCCTTGACCTCGGCGATCGTGGTCAGCTGGTCGGGCGTCTCCGCGTAGGGGAACGCGTCCTCCAGTTCGCGCTGCCAGGGGGTGTCCGCGCCGAACGCGTGACCGGGCGCCGCCATCCGTGCGCTGTAGAGCTTGATCAGGTCGGCGGCGATCTCCTTGACCGCCTTCTTCGCGCGGGCCTTGGTTTTCGTCCAGTCCGCGCCGCCCAGGCGGTGCAGGGTGGGGGCCTCGCCGCCGACGTACTTGGTGATCTGCTCCAGCTGGTCGGTGGGGATGTAGAGGCGGTCGCCGGGCTGGCCGCGCTTGGCGGGGGCGTACTCGACGACCAGGTACTCGCGGGTGGCGCCCTGCACGGTGCGCTGGACCATCTCGATGTAGCGGCCGACGCCGTGCTGCTCGTGGACGATGTAGTCGCCTGCCTCCAGGGTGAGCGGGTCGATGGTCTTGCGGCGCCGGGCCGGCATCCGGGCGCCCTCGCGGCCGGCGGCCTTCTGCCCGGTCAGGTCGGTCTCGGTGAGCACGGCGAGCTTGAGCGCCCGGTCGACGAAACCGTGGTCGATCGAGCCGCAGGAGACGTGGACGACGGAGGGGCTGAGCGTGTCCAGGTCGTTGTCGAGTCGGGCCGCGATGCCCTCGCCGCCGAGGACCTCGACGGTGCGGGCGGCCGGGCCGTGGCCCTCGGTGAGGTAGACCGCGCGCCAGCCGTCGGCGAGCCAGCCCTTGGTGTCCGCCAGCGCCTTCGCGGTGTCGCCGCGGTAGGTCTCGGGGGCGTGCATGCCGAGCTTGAGGGTGTCGGCCTCCTCGAGCGCGTCGTCGGCGGCGAAGGGGGAGACCGACCACCACATCATGTCCAGTTCGCGGGCCCGGTCCCGGACGTCCGCGATGGACCACAGGGAAGCCGCGTCGACGTCGATCGGCGCCTCGCCGCCGCCGGCGGTGGCCGCCCAGGAAGCCTGGAGGAACTCCTGCGACGTGGCGACCAGGTCGGCTGCGCGGGTACGCACCCGCTCCGGGTCGCAGACCACGGCCATGGCGCCCTTGGGCAGCACGTCCAGGAGCAGCTCCATGTCGTCGACGAGGACGGGGGCCAGGGACTCCATGCCCTCCACCGCGATGCCCTCGGCGATCTTGCCGAGCAGTTCGCCCAGCTCCGGGTGGTCCTCGGCGAGGGCGGCGGCCCGCTCCCGCACGTCCGGCGTCAGCAGCAGCTCGCGGCAGGGCGGGGCCCACAGGCCGTGCTCGGCGACCTCCAGGGAACGCTGGTCGGCGACCTTGAAGTAGCGGATCTCCTCGACGTCGTCGCCCCAGAACTCGACGCGGAGGGGGTGCTCCTCGGTCGGCGGGAAGACGTCCAGGATCCCGCCGCGTACGGCGAACTCGCCGCGCTTCTCCACCAGCTCCACGCGTGCGTACGCGGCGGCCGCGAGGGCTTCGACGACCTCGTTCAGATCGGCGGTCTGTCCGGTGCGCAGGGCGACCGGCTCCAGGTCGCCGAGGCCCTTGACCTGCGGCTGGAGCACGGAGCGTACGGGCGCGACGACGACGGAGACCGGGCCGGTCTCGGGGTCGTCGGGGCGGGGGTGGGCCAGGCGGCGCAGGGCGGCGAGGCGGCGGCCGACGGTGTCGCTGCGGGGGCTGAGCCGTTCGTGCGGGAGGGTCTCCCAGGAGGGGTACTCGACGACGCCCTCCGGGGGCAGCAGGGAGCGCAGGGCGGCGGCCAGGTCCTCCGCCTCGCGGCCCGTCGCGGTCACCGCCAGCACGGTGCGGCCGGTCTCCCGGGCCAGCGCGGCGACCGAGAAGGCGCGGGCGGCGGGCGGGCCGACCAGGTCGACGTGCATGCGGTTGCCGTCTGCGGCCGCCGTGATCGCTTCCGCGAGGGCGGTGTCCTTGACGACGGCGTCGAGCAGACCGTGCAGGCTCATGGAGGGGGCGCTTCCGTCCTGGGTGCTGGGGTGGACAACACGAGTAGCCCGGCGGGGTGAGGGCCGGGGGTGTCCAGCGTACGACGCTGCGCTCGCGTGCGCCGGGGGCTGTGGACGGCGCCGGGTGCCGCGGATGACGCCGGGGCGTGGTGGCCGGCGCCACGGTGGCCGTACCAGGGGGCTCACCCCCTGGCCCCCGGCCTGTGCCCGTCCACCACCCGGTTCGGTGGGCCGCAAGGCGAACGCAATCGGCCCGGCGCCGGATGCGGTGAGGCATCCGGCGCCGGGCCCTTCCCCCGCAACCCCCGTGTGCGGTGGCTGTCGGGTCGGGTGCTACTCCGTCGCGATCGCGTTCAGGACGTTCATGCGGCCGGCCCGGAAGGCCGGGACCAGGGCCGCGAACAGACCCACGAAGGCCGAGCCGACGAAGACGCCGATGATCGTCGGCCAGGGGATGTCGAGGACGTTCAGTCCCTCCAGGGCGAGCAGCTTCTGTGCCGTGGCGCCCCAGCCCATGCCCAGCCCCAGGCCCAGCAGGGCACCGAAGAGGGCGATGACGACGGACTCCATGCGGATCATCCGGCGCAGCTGGCGTCGGGAGAGGCCGATCGCCCGCATCAGGCCGATCTCGCGGGTCCGCTCGACCACCGACAGGGCCAGCGTGTTCACCACGCCGAGGACGGCGACGATGATCGCCAGGGCGAGCAGGCCGTAGACCATGTTCAGCAGCTGGCCGACCTGGTCCTTCAGCTCCTGCTTGTAGTCGGTCTGGTCGGCCACCTGGTACTGCGGGTAGGCGTCCAGGGACTTCTTCAGCGCCGCGTACGCCTGGTCCGCCTGGCCCTCCTCGGCCTTGGCGAACATGATCGTGTTCGGCGGGACGCTCTCGGCCGGCAGGTACTTCCGCATCGTCTCGATGCTGATGTACCGCGCGCCCTGGTCGATGGCGACGTCGTCGCTCGTGATCGCGGCGACCTTGAGCTTCGCGGTCTCGCCGCCCTTGAAGGCGACGGAGATCGTGTCGCCGACGTGCACACCGTGCTTCTCGGCGTAGTCCGAGCCGACCGACATGGCGTCCGTGCCGTAGGCGGCGGAGAGCTCTCCCTCCGTCGTCGTGCGGCGCACGTCCTCGGCGTAGGTCGGGTCGGCGGCCGTGACCCCGTCGTCGTCGGTCTTGCCGTCGGGCGAGGTCAGCTCGGCGTCGAGCATCTTGTAGCGGGTGACGTGCTCCAGACCGGGCGTGTCCTGCATCGCCTTCTCGGCCTGCGGCACGATCCGCTGGTTGCCCTGGACGATGAAGTCCGCGCCGACCGTCTTGTCCAGCTCGCTCGTGGCCGAGGCGACCATGGAGGAGCCGACGACGGACAGGCAGGCCACCAGCGCGAGGCCGATCATCAGGGCGGCACCCGTGGCGCCGGTGCGGCGCGGGTTGCGCAGGGCGTTGCGCTCGGCCAGGCGGCCCACCGGGCCGAAGGCCCGCAGCAGCACCGCGCTGATCACCCGCACCACGAAGCCGGCGAGCAGCGGGCCGATGACGACGAAGCCGATGAGGGTCAGCACGATGCCCGCGCCGAGCATCATCGATCCCTCGCTCGCCTTGTCGGCGGCGGCGGCCGTGAACAGGGCCGCGGCGCCGGCACCGGTGAGGACCAGGCCGATCAGGCCGCGTATCCGGCCGGCCTTGCCGTCGGCCGGCGTACCGGCGTCGCGCAGGGCGGCCATCGGGGAGATCTTCCCGGCGCGACGGGCCGGGAGGTAGGCGGCCAGGACGGTCACCACTACGCCGAGGACCAGGCCCACCACGGGGGTCGCCGTCTTGATGGTCAGGTCGTCGGTGGACAGGTTCATGCCCGCAGCCGACATCAGCTTCATCAGGCCGACGGCGATTCCGACACCGGCCGCCACGCCGAGGACGGAACCGACGATGCCGAGGAGCAGCGCCTCGACCAGCACGGAGCGGTTGACCTGCCGGCGGGAGGAGCCGATGGCCCGCATCAGGCCGATCTCGCGGGTGCGCTGGGCGACCAGCATGGAGAAGGTGTTGATGATCAGGAAGATGCCGACCAGGAACGCGATCCCGGCGAAGCCGAGCATGGCGTACTTGATGACGTTCATGAACTCGCCGACGTCCGCGCGGCCTTCGTCGGACGCTTCCTTGGCGGTCTGGACCTTGTAGGAGCCGCCGTCCAGGGCCTGGGAGACGTTCTGCTTGAGCTGTGCGTCGGTGACGCCGGACGCGGCGGTGACGTTGAACTGGCTGAAGCGGCCCTCGCCGCCGAGCAGCTGGCGCTGGGCGGTGGGGGTGTCGAAGTAGACGACCGCGGCACCGGGGTTGGTGACGGTGAAGGAGACGATGCCGACGATCTTCGCCTTGAAGTCGCCGGTCTGCGCGATGGTGCGCAGCTCGTCGCCGATCTTCAGGTCGTGCTTGTCGGCGGTGTCGGAGTCGACCATCGTCTCGGTCGGGCCGCGCGGCGCGTGCCCCGAGGTGATCTCCATGGACCGCAGGTCGTTCTTGGTCCAGTTCCCGGCGAGGGTCGGGGCGCCGTTGGTGGCTCCCACGTTGTCGTTGTCGGCGTCGACGACGGTCACGTTCATCGAGACGACCGCGCCCTCGACCGATGCCACGCCGTCGGCCGAGCGGATCTGCTCCAGCGTGGTCGCCGGCAGCGACTCGGGCACCCCGTTCTGCGGCGTGTCCTCGGCCTCGGCGTCCTTGGGGGCGACCGTCACGTCCGACGAGGTGACCGCGAAGAGCTTGTCGAAGGTGGTGTTCATGGTGTCCGTGAACACCAGGGTCCCGCACACGAAGGCGACCGACAGCAGCACCGCCACCGCCGAGAGCGCCATTCGGCCCTTGTGCGCGAAGAAGTTGCGCATCGAGGTCTTGACGACGGTCATGACGTGCGCCCCCGGGCGTCGAAGTCCTTCATGCGGTCGAGGACGGCTTCCGCGGTCGGCCTGTGCATCTCGTCGACGATCCGGCCGTCGGCGAGGTACAGCACCCGGTCCGCGTAGCTGGCGGCCACCGGGTCGTGGGTGACCATCACGATGGTCTGGCCCAGCTCGTCCACCGACCGGCGCAGGAAGCCCAGGACCTCGGCGCCGGCGCGCGAGTCGAGGTTTCCGGTCGGCTCGTCACCGAAGATGATCTCGGGCCGGGCGGCCAGCGCCCGCGCCACGGCGACACGCTGCTGCTGACCACCGGAGAGCTGGGTCGGCCGGTGCTTGAGCCGCCCGGCGAGCCCGACGGTCTCCACCACCCGGTCCAGCCACGCCCGGTCGTACTTGCGGCCGGCGATGTCCATGGGCAGCGTGATGTTCTCGATCGCGTTCAGCGTCGGGAGCAGGTTGAACGCCTGGAAGATGAACCCGATCCGGTCCCGGCGCAGTTGCGTGAGCTTCTTGTCCTTCAGGCCGGTTATCTCGGTCTCGTCGAGGTAGATCTGCCCGCTGGTGACGGTGTCCAGGCCCGCCAGGCAGTGCATCAGCGTGGACTTGCCGGAGCCCGACGGCCCCATGATCGCGGTGAACTGGCCCCGGGCGATGTCCACGTCCACGTGGTCCAGGGCGACCACCCGGGTCTCCCCCGCCCCGTACGCCTTCACGACCTGCCGCGCCCGCGCGGCAACGGCCGTACGTCCTCCCGTGTTCCCGTGTGCGGGAATACTTACGGCCGATGTCATGTCAATTCTCCTATGTCGGTCATCACCTGAGCCGCCGGTGCCGGCGGTGAACGCTGAGCGGTACCGCTTGGCCGTGCAACTGGTCCGCAGCCGGTCCGCGACCGGCCTGCAACAGCTCTGGAACTGGTCGTGCGCTGGAACGTGCCGCGGCTACTCGAAGAGTCTGGCCGGAAGCAGGTGCCGAGCGCGCTGAGGTACAGCGCACTCTTCTGCTGGGGAAAACCCCACCCCCACGGGTCCGGTTTGCCGCCCCCCAGCGGCGTAAAGCCAGGTTAAGGACATCGCCGGGTCCCTCTCGTCCTCCGTCGGTACGAACCCACCCCGACCCGTAGTACGGAGGTACCCCTAGGGGCAGTCCACCCATAGGTGGAGCCGACCTCAGGGTGGCCCTCCGACCCGGGACGCACCGAGCGTCCACCCTCCCGCGGCGTCAGGGTCAAGTGGGAAGCTGATCCCGGCGGATGGATGCAAGGGGAACACAAAAGGAGGGGCATCCGAGTGGACGGCGTGGAGGGCGTGGACGGCACCAGACCCGCGGTGGGCGGGGCCGCACCCGGCGCGGGCCCGGACCGGCGCGGTGCCGTCGTCGCCGCCCTGATGCTCGCGATGGCACTGGCGGCGCTCGACGCCACCATCGTCTCCACCGCCGTACCGCAGATCGTCGGCGACCTCGGCGGGTTCTCCCTCTTCTCCTGGCTCTTCTCCGGCTACCTGCTGGCCGTCACCGTCACGCTGCCCGTGTACGGCAAGCTCTCCGACACCTTCGGGCGCAAGCCGGTCCTGGTGGTGGGCGCCGCGCTGTTCCTCCTCGGTTCGCTGCTGTGCGCACTGGCCTGGAACATGGCCGCGCTCATCGCCTTCCGCATCCTCCAGGGCCTGGGCGGCGGCGCCCTTCAGGGCACGGTGCAGACCCTCGCCGCCGACCTGTACCCGCTCGAGGAACGGCCCAGGATCCAGGCCCGGCTCTCCACCGTGTGGGCGGTGTCCGCCATCGCGGGGCCCGGCCTGGGGGGCGTGCTGGCCGCGTACGCCGACTGGCGCTGGATCTTCCTCATCAACCTGCCGGTCGGCGCGCTCGCCCTGTGGCTGATCGTCCGTCACCTGCACGAGCCGCCGCGGAAGGCGGGCGGCACGCGCGCGCGTGTCGACTGGGCGGGCGCGGTGGCCGTGTTCGCCTGTGGCGGCGTGCTGCTCACCGCCCTGGTGCAGGGCGGGGTGGCCTGGCCGTGGCTGTCGGCGCCCTCGCTCGCCCTGTTCACCGCCGGCCTCGTCCTGCTGGCGGCCGTGGTGGTGATCGAGCGCCGCGCGGTGGAGCCGATCATCCCCGGCTGGGTGTGGCGCCGCCGCACGATCGCCGCGGTGAACCTCGCCCTCGGCGCCCTGGGCGTGCTCATGGTGGCGCCGACCGTCTTCCTGCCCACCTACGCCCAGTCGGTGCTGGGCCTGGCACCCGTGGCCGCCGGTTTCGTGCTCTCGGTGTGGACGCTGAGCTGGCCGGTGTCGGCGGCCCTGAGCCAGCATGTGTACCGCAGGATCGGCTTCCGCAACACGGCGATGCTCGGCATCGGCGCCGCGTCCCTGCTCCTGTTCGCCTTCCCCTTCCTCCCCTACCCCGGCGAGGCCTGGCAGCCGGCCCTGCTGATGCTGCTGCTCGGCGGCGCGCTCGGCCTGTTCCAGCTTCCGCTCATCGTCGGCGTCCAGTCCACGGTCGGCTGGTCGGAGCGGGGCACGGCGACGGCGTCCGTGCTCTTCTGCCGTCAGACCGGGCAGACCGTCGGCGCGGCGGCCTTCGGCGCGATCGCCAACGGGGTGCTGGCCGCACGGCTCGGCGGCACGGGCGGCCACGGCACCGGGGACCTCGACTCCGTGACCCGGGCGCTGGATCCGGGCGCCGCCGGGGAGTCCGTACGGCGGGCGATCGCCGACGCCGTGCACGCCGTCTATCTGGGCGCGGCGGGGGCGGCGGCGCTGGCGTTCCTGGTGCTGCTGCTGGTGGCGCCGCGCCGGTTCCCGGTGCTCCGGGACTGAACTCGCGGGCCGCCGCGCCTGGCAAAGCCCCTGGTTAACGCGGGTAACACCCTCGGAACGACGCAGCAAGCGCATACCGACCGATCAGTTCGGCCAAAAGGCAGCGCCCCACGTGACCGGCGAGTAGCGTGCGTGGCTCCCACCCCCCACCTCCCTGCGGTCCGCCGCACCGGACCCGAGCCGCGCAAGGAGCACCGGGATGTCCTACGACCCGTTTCCGTCGCACCCGCACCGGCCGCCGCCACCGCCGCACGAGCCCCCACCACCGTCGCACCGAGCCCCGTACGACCAACCCCCACCACCGCCGCACCAACCCCCACCGCCCCCGTTCGGACACGCCACCCCCACCCCCCACCGGGCACCGCGCCGCCCCCCGCTCGGCCACCACAGCGACCTGCGGGTCCTGCGCACCGCCTACCGCTGGCAGCGGCGCACCGCCACCCTCACCGCACTCGGCTACTTCACGCTCTTCCTGTTCCTGTCCGCGTACGCACCCGGCTTCATGACCGGCACCTCCCCCGTCGGCGGCCTGCCCACCGGACTGCTGCTCGCCCTGCTCCAACTCCCGGTCACCTGGCTGGCGATCGCGCTGTACGAGCACACCGCCCGCCGGCACGTCGACCCGCTCGCGGACCGCATCCGCAAAGAGGCCGAACTGGACGCCCGGCGGGGGGCGGGACGATGACGGAGTTCAGCGGCAACGCCCAGACGATGGCCCTGGTCGGCTTCACCACCGTCGCCACCATCACCCTGCTCCTGTGCGTGATGACCGGCCCCGACCGGGACGACCTCGACGAGTTCTACACCGGCTACGGTTCCCTGTCCCCCATGCGCAACGGCCTGGCGATCGCCGGCGACTACATCTCCGCGGCGACCGTCCTCGGCACCGGCGGCGTCATCGCCCTGTTCGGCTACGACGGCGTCGTGCTGGCGCTCAGCACCGCCCTGTCGCTGATGCTGCTGATGTTCCTGCTGGCCGAACCCCTACGCAACGCCGGCCGGTTCACCATGGGCGACGCGCTCGCCCGCCGGATGCCCGGACGCGCGGTGCGCATCGTGGCCTGCGCCGTGACCATCGCCGCCCTGCTGCCCATGATGCTGGTGCAGCTCGCGGGCACCGGCCAACTGCTCGCCTTCGTCCTCGGCTTCTCCGGCGAGTCCCTGGAGACCGGCTGCATCATCGGGCTGGGCGTCCTGATGATCAGCTACGCGGCGATCGGCGGCATGAAGGGCACCGCCCTCATCCAGATCCTCAAGATGGTGATGCTGCTCGGTTCGGGCGCCGTGATCGCCGTACTCGTCCTCGACCGCTTCGACTGGGACCCGGGCGCCCTGTTCGACGCGGCGGCCGACAACAGCGGCGCGGGGCCGGCGTTCCTGAACTCGGGGCTCCAGTTCGCGGGCGGACCCCACCCCGGGGCCGACATGATCACCTCGCAACTGACCGTAGTCCTGGGCGGCGCCTGCCTCCCCCACGTCACCATGCGCATGTACACCGCGTCCTCCGCCCGCCAGGTGCGCCGCTCCATGTCCTGGGCGGTCTCCAGCGTGGCCCTGTTCGTGCTGGTCATCACGGTGATCGGCTTCGGCGCGACGGCACTGGTGGGGCGGGCGGTCATCGCCGGCATCGACCCGCAGGGCAACACCGCCTATCTGCTCGGCTCCCAGGCCGCGTTCGGCGCGGAGGTCTCCACGGCGGAGACCTTCCTGTTCACGACCGTCACCACGGCCGTCTTCCTCACCCTGCTCGCCTCCGTCGGCGGCATGATCCTGGCCTGCGCCAACTCCCTGGCCCACGACGTCTTCGCCACCCGCGTGCAGGAGCTGTCACCGCGCCGCGAGATGACGCTGGCCCGCCTGTCCGCGCTGGCCGTCGGCATCCCCGCGATCGTCCTGGCGACCCTCGTCCAGCACCACAGCCTCCAGCCCCTGGTCACCCTGTCCTTCTGCCTGGGCGCCTCGGCCATCGCCCCTGCCCTGGTCTACGGCCTCTTCTGGCGCCGCTACACCCGCGCCGGGCTGCTCAGCACCCTCATCGGCGGCTCGCTCGCCGTCCTGGTACTGATGCCGGGCACCAACCTGGTCTCCGGCTCACCCGTCTCGGCCTTCCCCGACGCCGACTTCAACTGGTTCCCGTTCACCACGACCGGCCTGGTCTCCATCCCCCTCGGCTTCGCCTGCGGCTGGCTGGGCACCATGCTCTCCGGCCGGCGCAAGGCGGAGGAGCAGCGCCGCCACTACGAGGCCGTGGAGGGCTGGATCCTGGCGGGGGCGGTACGCAGAGGGGAGTGACGACGAGGCCGGCGGTGCGGCGTCACTCCACCGCCCGGCCCGTCAGCGAGCTGAGGTTGCTGCGTACGGACGCCACGTGGGCCTGGAGTTCGTCCCACCGCTCCCCGTGCTCGCGCAGCACCCGCTCCGTCTCACGGGCGATCCGCTCCTGACGGTCCCGGGCCCCGGCGACCACCTCGGCCGCCCGCGCCCGGGCCTCCTCCCGCCACCGCGCGGCCGCCACCTCCGCCTCGGCCAAGGCCTCCTTCGCCTCGCACAGGTCCTGCTCGGCACGCGCCACCAGCTCCGCGTGGTGCGCGTCCACCGTCCGCGACGCCTCCTCCTCCGTACGTTCCTGCGCGGCCCACCGCTCGGCGTGCTCCCTGCTCTGCTCGGCGAGCATCCCGGTGGTCCGCCTGCGCATCTCGCGCAGCGCGGCCAGCGCCTCCCCGCGCCCGGCCTTCACCTCGCGCCGTGCCTCGATCCGCGCCTCGTCGGCCTCCGCCCGCGCCGCGAGCAGCCGCTGCCGGGCCCGCTCGTCGGCCTCCGCGCGTACGTCGTCGGCATGCGCCCGCGCCGCCTCGCGCACACCGGCCGCGTACGCCCGCGCCTCCTCCAGCAGCCCGTCCGCCTCGGCCCGCGCCCTCTCCCGTACGGCCTCCGCCTCCTCCCGGCCGAGCCGGAACAGGGCCCGCGCACGCTCCCCGAGCGCCTCGTAGTCCTGCGGAGCGAGCCGCGCCACCACCTCCCGCAGCCGCTCCAGTTCCGTGCCCATCTCGCGGGCGAGCACGGTGAGCCGGGCGGCCCGCTCCCAGGCCGCGTCCCGCTCCTCGGAGAGGGCCGCGGCCAACTCCTCCACCTGGTCCGGACGGTAGCCGCGCTCGCGCCCGCGTACGGTCACGAAGCCGTGGGGGGACGCCGATGCGCTGGTCATGCTCATCACCCCTGTGGGGAACCTGCCGCAGTAAATGGACTTAACCGACTTTATGGATCGGATGTAAGCCCACATAATGCGACACACCGTCCGTATCACGCCCAGCCCGACCACGCAGACGGCACGCAAAAGGGTGGGGCCCGGTCGCCTCACCGGCCGACCGGGCCCCACCCGTCGCGTACGTCAGCTGCGCCGCCGTCTCACAGCAGCCCGTCCCACATCTGCTCCAGCAGCACCGACCACCAGCTCTCCGGCGACCCGAGCGCGGCCGGGTCCAACGCGGCCAGCTGCGCCTGGAAGTCCACCGTCCAGCGGCCCGCCTGCTCCTGGTTCAGACCGAACCTGAGCCGCCACATCCGGCCCAGCAGCGCCAGGCAGCGCGCGAACTCCGGCAGACCGGTGTTCACGAACTGCGGCGGCACCGGCGCACCGCCCGGTCCCGCCTCCACCGGCACGGCCACGATGTTCGCCGTTCCGTACTGCACGCAGATCGCCCGGCCGAAGTCACTGCCCACGACGAGGTACGAACCCGCGTCCGACGCCGGCTGCACCCCGCGCTCCGCCGCCAGCTCCGCCAGCGTCGGCACCGGCCGCCCCGGCTGGGCCTGCGCCCAGAAGAACGGGCCCATGTCCATCGGCAGACCCGCCGCCACCAGCGTGTGCGCCACCACCGGCGGCACGCCCTGCCGGGACACCGCGGCCTGCTCGAACCGGAACACACCCGGCCCGAAGGCCCCGGCCAGCTCCTGCCCGATCGCCTCCGGCGGAACGGGCGGCACCGGCTGCACCTGCGGCAGCGGAGCACGCACCGGAGCCGGACGGGCCGGCCCGTCGGCCACCTGGTGCAGCTCGCCCTGATGCTCCAGCAACTGCCGCATGCCCTGCTGCCGGCTCGCGTGATCCGTGCCGTACGGCGCGATGGAGGTGATCCGCGCCTGCGGCCACTGCTCCCGGATCATCCGCGCGCAGTAGGCGCCCGGCAGCTCGCACGACTCCAACTCGGTGTGCAGCTCCAGCACCTGGTCCGGCGGCACGTTCATGGCCCGCAGCTCGTGGAAGATCTGCCACTCCGGGTGCGGCGTGCCCGGTGCCGAACGCCGGATCAGCTGCTGCTCGGAACCGTCCTGCGCGCGGTAGCGCAGCACGGCCTGGTAGCCCGGGCCGACGGTCGGCAGTCCGGCGGGCGGCTGCGGATAGCCGTACGCCGGCGGCGCACCGGGCACCGGCCCGCCGGGCGGAGGCACGGCACCGGGCGGAGGCACGGCACCGGGCGGCATGGGCTGCGCGACGCCCGGAGCACCGGGGACACCCGGAGCGCCCGGAGGCGGCGGAGGCGTGCCGGGACCGCCCACCGGGGGCGCGGCCAGCACGGTCTGCGCGTGGTGGACGGCACCGCCCGCACCACCCGCCGAACCCTGCGCGCCGGGCACACCCGGAGCAGCGGGAGGCGGCGGCGTGCCCCTCCCACCCGCTCCTCCGGGAGCGGCGGGGGGCGGCGGCGTACCCGGCCCGACACCGGGCACCCCAGGGGCACCCGGAGGACCGGGAGGCGCCGGCGGCGCGGGCGGACCGGGAGGCTGGGGCGCCCCGCCGCCCGTCCGGCCCGGATCGGCCAGCATCGTGGCGGCATGGTGCACCCCGCCCGGAGGCGTCCCCCCAGGGGCACTCGGCGGAGGCGGCGTACCCGGAGCGCTGGGGGGAGGCGGCGTACCCGGAGCACTCGGCGGAGGCGGCGTACCCGGAGCACCGGGCACCCCCTGGCCGGCCGACGGCTGCGGCACGCTCGGCGGAGGCGGCGTCCCGGGACCACCGCCCGGCCCCTCGGGCCCGAGCGACGACACCAACTGCGTCGGCACATAGCCACCCGCCGGAGTCCCCGGCCCACCCGGACCGGCCGGCCCCGACGGCGGAGGCGTGGCACCCGGCCGCGCGCCCGGCGCACCCGGGGCACTCGGCGGCGGAGGCGTGGCGGCACCACCGCCACGGCGCGGCGGAGGCGTCGCCTTGCTGGTCGCGGCGTCCGCGATGTCCCCGGCGTCCGGCGCGAGCGGCCGGGCGGGCGTGCCGGAACCGGAGCCCTCCGGACCGGCCTGCGCCGGCGGCACGGGCGGCGGCGTACCCGCCCCCGGGGACGGGGCCGGCGCGTTCGGGTCGCCGATCGCCGGCGCGAGCGCCGTCGGCGGAAGCTGACTGCCGCCCGACATCAGCGCCGTCTTGGCGTCCGGCGTCGCCGAGGGCGGCGGCGTGCCGTCGTCGGCACTGCCCAACGGCGGCGCGAAAACCGTCTGGGGCAGCGGTACGGAACGGTCCTCACCGGCGTCCGCGTTGGTGTCCGTCCCCGCCCACGGCGTCGCCCCCGCGGGCGCGCCCGGCGCACCGGAGGCACCCTCGCCCGCGCCAGGGCCACCGGCACCGCTCGCCCCGGCGGCCGGCCACCCCGCGCCGCTCCCCTGGCCACCGCCCGAAGCGGCCGGAGCCGCAGGGGCAGCCGGAGCCGCGGGATCCGACGGAACCCCGGCCTGCGTCTCGGCCAATCCCGTAGCCGAACCACCCGCCCCGGCCCCGGCAGCGGCACCGTCGCGATCCCCCCGCCGATCCGGAATCCCCAGCTTGTCCGCCGCCTCCTGCAACCACTCCGGCGGACTCAACAAGAACGACGTCTGATTCAGATCCACCCGAGCCGCAGGCGCCGGCACCGGCTCCGCGGCCTCCTCCGGACGGCCGTACTCCTCCTCGTACCGGCGGATCACCTCACCCACCGGCAGCGAAGGCCACAACGTCGCCTCACCACTGTCCCGTGCGATCACCAGCCGCTGCGCGCCCCCGTCCGAACGCGGCCCCTCCGCACGGTCCTCGGCCCACACCACGAACCCGAGCTCGAACTCCCGCACCCGCACCTCACGGTGCTGATACGCCGGCAGCTCGCCGTTGACCCACTCCTCCGCGCGCTCCTGCGCCTGCGCGAACGTCACCATCGCCAGCTCACTCCCCTACCGACGCCGACGCGGGCACCGCACGCGCGAAACCGCCGTCCACCATCAGGTTCGCCACCGTCTCCAACTCCGGCGGAGAACCCGCCAGCCGCGACAGGAACGCGTCGAAATCCTCACCGCACGGCAGCAGCAACCGCTCCACCCGCTCCGCCGGCGCCAACGACGGGTCCACGTCCCGCACGTCGTCGTACGCGCAGAACCACACCGAACCGATCCGCTCGCCCTTCACCTTCACCGCGAGCAGACCACCCTGCACGAACGCGACGCCCAGGTAGTCCTTCGTCAGATGGTCCCGCAGGCACTTGTTCACATAGACCAGATCGTTGACCGCCGCCTCCTCACGCACCGTGAAGAACGGCTGGTCCACCAGCAGCCCCAGCTCCGCGTCCAGCGCCGTACCCACCGGCGCACAGCCACCCGCCGCCTTCAGGAACGACCGGTAGGCGCCCGGCAGCCGGTACCCGAGATCCTCCTCGACCCCCTGCACCTGCTGCTCCGTCACCGCCACACCCGACTTCGGCAGCCCGAAATGCGCCGGACGCGTCTCCTGCAACGGCCGCGTACCACGCTTGCCCTGGTCCACCGCCGCCGTCGCGATGCCGCCGTGATGCCGCAGCAGCGCCTTCACCTCGACCGGCACCAGTTCCATCCGCCGCGACCCCGCCACGTGATGCCACGTCCAACCGTGCGGCGTCGCCACCGCCGGCACCGTGTCCCACAACTCGTGCCCCGACGCCGACAACGCCGCGTTCGCCGACACGTAATCCGTCAACCGCAACTCGTCGACGCCGAAACCCTCCGGCGGATCAGCGATCTCCGCCACCGCACGGGCGTACGGCGAGAACACGGGGTAACCACCCTCGTCCACCCGTACCCCTCTCGGGTGACGGGCCGCCCGCACCGGATCCGGGAAATGCACGACCTGCCCGGCATAGGCCGCGTTCGGCGGCGCGGCCGCTTGCCCGAGCCGACCTGTCGTCATGGCGGTTGCCCCCTGCGGCGTCTGTCTGATCTGTCTGTCTGCACTGTTCGGTCACCGCATGCGATCGCGGTGCCGACAGCCTATGCGGTACGACGACACCGGTCACCGGCCCCGGACCCCGCACCCGACACACCCCCCTCCGCTTCCGTGACCAGACGTCACCCTGCCGTGACGGAACGCCCATAACCGGGCGTGTCACCACGCCCCAGCTTCCGCAGCAGCCACCCGATTTGGCACTCTGTGACCTCCGGGGGGATGCTCAGGAGGGGACATTGATCATGAGTGCGACACAAGCGGGACCCCACACCAGGCGGTCCGACGACCCCCGCGGCGGCGACCCCCGCATCGGCTGGAGCAGCGCGGACGCCCGCCGAACCCCCACCCTGCTGCACCGCCGCGACGGCATTCTCCCCACCGTCGCCGCCGCCCTCTCCGTCCGCGGCACCACCCTCACCGGCACCGCCACCCGCGCCGACACGCCCCCCGCCCTGCACCACCTCGTACAGGACTTCCTCGACACCCTCACCAGCGGCCAACGCGACCGCTACACCGGCCGCTGCGCCGAAACCATCCTCATCTCGCGCCACCTCGCCACCGCCGACGCCGCCCGCAGCAAACGCGCCTCACGCAAACCCATGACCAACGGCGAAGCCCGCAAAGCGCTCAAACACGCCAAACTCACCACCCGCCGCATCCGCGAGGACGGCGACCCCCTCCACGGCAGCTTCGCCACCCCCTGCCGCGCCTGCACTGCCCTCAGCGCCCACTTCGGCATCCGCATCGTCGACCCCACCACCGACGACTGACCCGCCGGCCCTCCACGCCGACGACCGAGCCGCCAGAGCCGACCGAAACGAACCAAGGGCAGATGCAAGCCGACCGCACCTCCACCACCCGCTTCCCCGTCCCCGTCGACGCCGCCCTCCGCGACGCCGGCTGGCAACCCGGACGCTGGGACATCAAACAGGCCGAGATCTGGGCCGACACCCTGCGCGAGCACACCTCACCCGCAGGACACCGGCACACCGTCTTCCCCGCCGCCGTCGAAGCCTGGGCCGAATTCGGCGGCCTCCACATCACCCCCACCGGCCCCGGCCGCCACATCGCCCCCGCCACGCTCCACCTGGACCCCCTCCACGGCCTCCACATGGCCCGCACCCTCGGCGACCTCGGCCGCGCCCTCGACACCCAGACCTGCCCCCTCGGCACCGAAACCGACAGCCAGTCCCTCCTCGCCATCGACACCGAAGGCCGCGTCTACGCCCTCGACCACACCGGCGACTGGTACCTCGGCCCCGACATCGACCAAGCCCTCGCCACCCTGGTCGCCGGCACCCAGCCCACCCGCCTCACCACAGGCTGACCCCCGCCGACCGCACCCCGGCTACGACGCCGGAATCACCGCCGACACCCGGAAACCCCCCGCGTCCGTCGGCCCCGACACGAACACACCCCCCAGAGCGGCCACCCGCTCCTTCATCCCCACCAACCCGTTACCACCCGACGGCAACCGCGCCCCCGACTCCTCCGACGACACCGCCGGCGGCGGCTCGTTCTCCACCTGCATCGCGATCTCCGACACCCGGTGCGCCAACCGCACGTACGTCTTCGCACCCGCCGCATGCTTGTGCACGTTCGTCAACGCCTCCTGCACCACCCGGAACGCCGTCGACTCCACCACCGCCGCATACGACCGCTCCTCCCCCTCCACCGACAGATCCACGACCATCCCGGCCGCCTCGGACTGCCCGATCAACTCGTCCAGCTCCGACAGACACGGCCCCTCGCCCGACCGCTCACCGTCGTCCGCCGCCCGCGAAGCCGCCACCGCAGCGGCCACCCCCACCGCCGCCAACGGCACCGCCGCCCGCTCCGCCCGCGCACCGTCCCCACCGCTGCGCAGCACCCCGAGCATCTCCCGCAACTCCGTCAGCGCCTGCCGCCCCATGTCCCCCACCAGCGCGGCGTTCTTCACCGCCTTCTCCGGATCCTTCCGCGCCACCGCCTGCAACGCCGCCGCATGGACCACCATCAGACTCACCCGGTGCGCCACCACGTCATGCATCTCCCGCGCGATCCGGGTCCGCTCCTCATTACGCGCCCACTGAGCGCGCTCCTCCGCACGCTCCGCCAGCAACTGGAGCTCCCGCTCCAGGCTGTCCGCCCGCTCCCGCAGACTCTCCATCAACCGCCGCCGCTGCCCCACGTACAGACCCAGCAGCAACGGCGGCGCCGTCGCCCCCAACGACATCGTGATCGACGCGAACGGCAGGAACCACTCCCCGAACTGCAACTCCTTCTGCGACGCGTCCTGCCCCAGCCGCACGAACGTCACGATCAACGTCCCCAGCAACGACATCCCGGCCAACGCACCGATGATCCGCCGCGGCAGCTCCGCAGCCGCCAGCGTGTACAGGCCGACGATGCCCATCAGCATCCCCATCTGCGCCGGCGTGACGGCGATCGCCACCAGCACCACCGCGATCGGATACCTGCGCCGCAGCACCAGCACCGAACCGGCCAACGCCCCGAAGACGACCCCCGCCGCCAACGGGATCCCCGCATCACGCGCGAACGGAACCCCCTCCGCCGCGCACTCCAACGCGGACACAGCCCCGAGGCTCACATCGAGCACCGCACCGCGCCGCCTGCCCCACCACCAAGGCCCACCCCGGGCCGGTGCGTGGTCTTCCCCCGTCGTGGTCATGCCTCCAGCCTACGGGCGCGAGGCGCCCCTTTTCCGGTGACTTTCGACAAACGATAGGACGCGATATCCCTCGAACTGGTGAACCCTTCGCCATTCGACGCCCGGGGTGCGCCAGAACACGGAGGACTCCCCTCGCGGACACCTCGCGATCGAAGTCCCCGAGAGCGCCGACCTGTACCGTCGCGTCGAAGCCTCTTGGTACGGCATAGTGTTGGGTGCCGACTTGGCGACCTGACCGATTGTCCGGTTCAGCCGAGTTCCATCCCCCATGGTGTAATCAGGCAGCACTGAGGGTTTTGGTCCCTTAAGTTCAGGTTCAAATCCTGATGGGGGAGCTCTTGCGCGGGCCTTGACGCTGACGTCAGGGCCCGCACTCATACCCCCCACAAACCACCCCGGTATCCTGCGGATGTCCACCCCCACCCCCTCAAAGCCGAAGGGCATCCCGTGAGCGCCATTCGCCCGGCAGCCGTCGTCGTTCTCGCAGCGGGTGAGGGCACCCGTATGAAGTCGGCCACACCCAAGGTCCTCCACGAGCTGTGCGGCCGTTCCCTCGTCGGGCACGTACTCGCCGCCGCCGGTGAGCTGGACCCCGAGAACCTGGTCGTCGTCGTCGGGCACGCCCGCGAGAAGGTCACCGCGCACCTCGCCGGGGTGGCTCCCGACGTCCGTACCGCCGTCCAGGAGCAGCAGAAGGGCACCGGTCACGCGGTGCGGATGGGGCTGGAGGCGCTGGGCGGTGCCGTGGACGGCACGGTCGTGGTCGTCTGCGGTGACACTCCGCTCCTGACCGGTGAGACGCTTCAGGCCCTCGCGGCGACGCACTCCGCGGACGGGAACGCCGTGACCGTGCTGACGGCGGAGGTGCCGGACGCGACGGGGTACGGGCGGATCGTGCGGGACGGGGCTTCGGGTGCCGTGACGGCGATCGTGGAGCACAAGGACGCGTCGGAGTCGCAGCGGGCGATCCGTGAGATCAACTCGGGTGTGTTCGCGTTCGACGGGCGGCTGCTCGCCGATGCGCTGGGCAAGGTGCGGACGGACAACAGTCAGGGCGAGGAGTACCTGACGGACGTGCTCGGGATTCTGCGCGAGGCCGGTCACCGCGTCGGCGCGTCGGTTGCCGGTGACCACCGGGAGATCGCGGGGATCAACAACCGGGTGCAGCTCGCCGAGGCCCGCCGGATTCTCAACGACCGGCTGCTGACGCGGGCGATGCTGGCCGGCGTGACGGTGGTCGACCCGGCGTCGACGTGGGTGGATGTGACCGTGACGTTCGAGCAGGACGTCGTCGTGCACCCGGGTACGCAGTTGCAGGGCTCCACGCATCTGGCCGAGGGCTGCGAGGTCGGGCCGAACAGCCGGCTCACCGACACGCGCGTGGGCGCGGGCGCCCGCGTCGACAACGCCGTCTCGCTCGGTGCCGACGTCGGCCCCGAGGCGTCCGTGGGCCCGTTCGCGTACCTGCGTCCCGGTACGCGTCTCGGCCTGAAGTCGAAGGTCGGTACGTACGTGGAGACGAAGAACGCGTCGATCGGGGAGGGCACGAAGGTCCCGCACCTCTCCTACGTGGGTGACGCGACGATCGGTGAGTACACCAACATCGGTGCGGCGAGCGTGTTCGTGAACTACGACGGGCAGGACAAGCACCACACGACCGTCGGCTCTCATTGCCGTACGGGTTCGGACAACATGTTTGTGGCTCCTGTCACTGTCGGGGACGGTGCTTACACCGCCGCCGGCTCGGTGATCACGAAGGATGTGCCGCCCGGTTCGCTGGCCGTGGCCCGTGGCCAGCAGCGGAATATCGAGGGTTGGGTGGCTCGTAAGCGTCCGGGGAGCGCGGCGGCGAAGGCGGCCGAGGCGGTGACTCCGGAGGCCGGTGGCGAAGGCTGACCGGAAACCGGTGCGTCGAACTGGGCGTACCGTGATAAGTGCACATCCGCACCCCACCAGCTGAGACGCCCCCGCGGCCAGCGGGACAGCGCGCGTGACGCTCAGCTGCGAACCTCTGAGGAGAAAGTGCTGTGACCGGGATCAAGACGACCGGCCAGAAGAAGTTGATGTTCTTCTCCGGCCGCGCCCACCCCGAGCTTGCCGAGGAGGTCGCCCAGCAGTTGGGTGTCGGGGTCGTCCCGACGAAGGCCTTCGACTTCGCCAATGGCGAGATCTACGTGCGGTATCAGGAGTCGGCGCGAGGTGCGGACTGTTTCCTGATCCAGAGCCACACCGCTCCGATCAACAAGTGGGTCATGGAGCAGTTGATCATGATCGACGCGTTGAAGCGTGCGTCGGCTCGCTCCATCACCGTCATCGTGCCGTTCTACGGTTACGCGCGGCAGGACAAGAAGCACCGGGGACGTGAACCGATCTCGGCGCGTCTGATCGCGGATCTGATGAAGACCGCGGGTGCCGACCGGATCCTGGCGGTGGATCTGCACACGGATCAGATCCAGGGCTTCTTCGACGGGCCGGTGGACCACCTGTTCGCGCTGCCGCTGCTGGCGGACTACGTGGGTGCGAAGGTGGACCGTTCGAAGCTGACGGTGGTGTCTCCGGACGCGGGCCGGGTGCGGGTGGCGGACCGTTGGTGCGACCGTCTGGGCGCGCCACTGGCGATCGTGCACAAGCGCCGGGACAAGGACGTGGCGAACCAGGTCACGGTGCACGAGGTCGTGGGTGACGTGAAGGGCCGCATCTGCGTCCTCGTCGACGACATGATCGACACGGGCGGCACGATCTGCGCCGCGGCGGACGCGCTGTTCGCGCACGGTGCGGAGGACGTCATCGTGACGGCGACGCACGGTGTGCTGTCGGGTCCGGCGGCGGACCGGTTGAAGAACTCGAAGGTGAGCGAGTTCGTGTTCACGAACACGCTGCCGACGCCGAACGAGTTGGAGCTGGACAAGATCACGGTGCTGTCGATCGCGCCGACGATCGCGCGTGCGGTGCGTGAGGTGTTCGAGGACGGTTCGGTGACGAGCCTGTTCGACGAGCAGTGAGCATCTTGCAGTAACCGTTCTGCAGGGTGTGGTCCCTGATCGTTTTGGGTGCGGCCTCCCTCTCCGAGTAGACTGCTGAAGTTGCTCGGCGAGGGAGGCCGTACTCGTCTTTTCCAAGGCGTGTGTACGGCGGTCCGTTATCGACGCGCTCTTCGTAGCAGGCCGTTCGTGGCCGGGTGACCACGTCCGTTTCTCTCTCTACGAGGAGTGATCATGTCCGAGGTGAAGATCGCCGCCGCGACGCGCACCGAGTTCGGCAAGGGTGCCGCCCGCCGCATCCGCCGTGACGACAAGGTTCCCGGTGTTCTGTACGGCCACGGTTCCGACCCGCTGCACCTGACCCTTCCGGGCCACGACCTGCTGCTGGCGCTGCGTACGCCGAACGTCCTGATCGCGCTGGACATCGACGGTGGCAAGACCAACGAGCTGGCGATCCCGAAGTCGGTGCAGCGTGACCCGATCAAGGGCTTCCTGGAGCACGTCGACCTTCAGCTGGTGAAGCGCGGCGAGACCGTGACCGTCGAGATTCCGGTGCAGGCCGAGGGCGAGCTGGCCCCGGGCGGTTACCTGCTGGAGTACGTCCTGGACGCGCTGCCGGTCGAGGCCGAGGCCACGCACATCCCGGAGCAGGTCACCGTGTCCGTCGCGGGTCTGGAGGCCGGTGCCTCGATCCACGCCAAGGACATCAAGCTGCCGTCCGGTGTGAAGCTGGCCGTCGAGGACGACACCGTGGTGCTGCAGGTCCTGGCCGCGCAGGCCGAGGAGCCCGCGGCCGAGGGCGCGGGTGAGGGCGAAGAGGCCGCCGAGGCCTGATCCTCTCCCTTACGGTCAATCGTGTGGTCGGCCGCTGTTCCCGTGCGGGGGCAGCGGCCGACGCGTATGTGTGGACGGTCATGAGGGACTCATGGCGGACGGTCTTGAAGGACGCGAAGGAGACAGGGACGTGACGACGGACGCGGGTGCGCCCTGGCTGGTGGCCGGTCTCGGTAATCCGGGCCCCGAGTACGCCGCGAACCGGCACAACGTCGGTTTCATGGTGGCGGATCTGCTGGCGGAGCGGATGGGGGCGCGGTTCAAGCGGCACGGCAAGACGCAGGCGCAGGTGGTGGAGGGGCGGATCGGGCCGCCCGGGCCGGCGAATCGGCGGGTGATCCTGGCCAAGCCGATGTCGTACATGAACGTGTCGGGCGGTCCGGTGACGGTGCTGCGTGAGTTCTACAAGGTGCCCGTGGCCAACATCGTGGCGGTGCACGACGAGTTGGACATCGACTACGGGGTGCTGCGGCTGAAGCTGGGCGGCGGGGACAACGGGCACAACGGGCTGAAGTCGATCACGAGGTCGCTGGGTTCCGACTATCACCGGGTGCGGTTCGGGATCGGGCGTCCGCCGGGGCGGATGCCGGTGGCGGACTTCGTGCTGAAGGACTTCTCGTCGGCGGAGCGCAAGGAGCTGGACTACTTCGTGGACCGGGCGGCGGACGCGGTGGAGGCGTTGGTGATCGAGGGGTTGGAGCGGGCGCAGAGTACGTACAACTCCTGACTTGTCCGTCCGGTGAGTTGACCGGCCGCACAGGCATGGCCAATGATCCCGGCCATGCCTGCCTCAGCCGTCGCCGCTTCCGCTGCTCGTCCCCGCCGGCTCTCGCGTGCCGTCCTGGGGTTCGGCCGGGTCGCGTTGATGGGCACGGTGGCGGTGCTGCTGCTGATCGCCGGGGTGTGGGCGTCGTGGGGCACGGCGCAGCACGTGATGCTGACGAAGGGGCGTGAGCAGGGGACCGTCGAGGTGTCCCGGTGCGGCGGGGGTGTGTGCAGCGGGCCGTATTCGCCGGTGTCGGCGGGGTCGCAGGCGCGGGAGCGGGTCGTCATCGAGGACTCGGTCGCCGTGGCGAAGGGGCGGACGTACTCGGTGGTGGTGAAGCCCGGCGGCGACGACGTGGTGCGTTCGGGTCCGGCCGGGGTGCTGTACGCGTGGGTGCCGTTGGGCGGGGCTTTGCTGCTGGCGTCCGTGGTGGTCGCCGGGGGGTTGCGGCGGACTCGGGTGGCGTGGGGGATGGCGGGTGCGGGCGTGGCGCTGCTGACGGCGGCGTTCCTCGTGGTGTGAGTGTCGCCGTGTGTACGACGTGACGGTGCCCCGGGCTGTGGTGAGCCCGGAGCACCGTCGTTGTGCGGTTGTGGGGGTCGTCAGCCGGTGTTGCGCAGGCCCGCGGCGACGCCGTTGACCGTGAGGAGCAGGGCGCGGGCGAGGAGCGGGTCGGGTTCCTCGCCCGCGGCGGCGGCCTCGCGCTGGCGGCCGAGGAGGGCGACCTGGAGGTAGGAGATGGGGTCCAGGTAGGCGTCGCGGATGGTGAAGGTCTGCTTGAGGACGGGGTCGGCGTCCAGCAGTTCGTTCTCTCCGGTGACGCGCAGGACCTCGGCGACGGTGAGCTCGTGTTCGGCCTTGATGGCGTCGAAGACGTGCTTGAGCTCGTCCGGGACGAGGGTGTCGACGTAGTGCTGGGCGATGCGCAGGTCGGTCTTGGCGAGGGTCATCTCGACGTTGGAGATGAAGTTGCGGAAGAAGTGCCACTGCTGGTGCATCTCGTCGAGGACGGTGTCCAGCCCGGCCTCGCGCAGTGCCTTCAGGCCGGATCCGACGCCGTACCAGCCGGGGACGATCTGCCGGGACTGGGTCCAGCCGAACACCCACGGGATGGCCCGCAGTCCGTCGAGCGAGACGCCCGAGCCGGGACGGCGGGAGGGCCGCGAGCCCAGGTGCAGGTCGGCGAGCTGGTCGACCGGCGTGGAGGCCAGGAAGTACGTCGGCAGGTCGGGGTCCTCGACCAGCTTGCGGTAGGCCGTGTGGGCGGCGTCGGAGACGACGTCCATGGCGGCGTCCCAGCGGGCGAGGGCCTCGTCGGACTGGCGGGGTGCGGTGTGCAGGGCGGAGGCCTGGAGGGTGGCGGCGACGGTCAGTTCCAGGTTCTCCCGCGCGAGGCTCGGGATGAGGTACTTGTCGGAGATGACCTCGCCCTGTTCGGTGACCTTGATCTCGCCTTCGAGGGTGCCCCAGGGCTGGGCGAGGATCGCGTCGTGGGTGGGGCCGCCGCCGCGGCCGACGGTGCCGCCGCGGCCGTGGAAGAGGCGCAGGCGTACGCCGTAGCGGTGGGCGACGTCGCGCAGGCGGCGCTGGGCGCGGTGGATCTCCCACTGGCTGGTGGTGATGCCGCCGAACTTGGAGGAGTCGGAGTAGCCGAGCATGACCTCCTGGACGTCGCCGCGCAGGGCGACCAGGCGCCGGTAGGAGGGGTCGGCGAGGAGGTCCTCGAGGATGGTGTCGGCGGCCTTGAGCTCGTCGGTGGTCTCCAGGAGCGGCACGATGCCGATCTTGGCCCAGCCGGCGTGCAGGTCGATGAGACCGGCCTCGCGGGCGAGGACGGCGGCGGCGAAGACGTCGTCGGCGCCCTGGCACATGGAGATGATGTAGGACTCGATGACCTCGGGGCCGAAGACCTCCAGGGCGCGCTTGACGGTCTGGAAGACGCCGAGGGTCTTCTCGCCGGCCGCGTCGACGGGGGCGGGGGTGGGGGCCAGCGGACGCCGGGACCTGAGTTCCTTGGCGAGGAGCTTGGTCCGGTACTCGCGGGGCATGTCGGCGTAGCGCCAGGATTCCTCGCCGAGCCGGTCGAAGAGCTGGCCGAGGGCGTGGTGGTGGGCGTCGGCGTGTTCGCGGACGTCCATGGTGGCGAGCTGGAGGCCGAAGGCGGCCAGGGTGCGGATGGTGCGGGCGAGGCGGCCGTCGGCGAAGAGGCCGCCGCGGTGCTCCCTGAGGGAGGTCTGGATGATGCGCAGGTCGGCGAGGAGTTCGGCGGTGCCGAGGTAGTCGTGGCCGTCCTCGTGAGGGGTGCCCTTGGCGAGGCGCTGCTTGGTGTTCTCGAGCTTCTGCCGGATGCAGGTGGCCTTGAGCCGGTAGGGCTCCTCGGCGTTGAGGCGCTTGTAGCGGGGGCTGATCTCCGGGAGCCGCTCCAGGTCGGTCTGGAGGGAGGTGAGGAGTTCTTCGGTGGCGCCCGCGTAGCGGATCGAGTTGGAGAGGAAGCCGCGCAGTTCGTCGATCATCTCCAGGGCGTCGTTGATGCCGTGTTCGTGCTGGAGGATGAGGACGTCCCAGGTCACCTGGGGGGTGACGTTGGGGTTGCCGTCGCGGTCGCCGCCGATCCAGGTGCCGAAGGTGAGGGGGCGGGTGTCGTCGGGGAGCTTGACGCCGGCGCGTTCCAGTTCGGCGGTCAGGTCCTCCAGGACGTCGCCGACGGCGCCGAGGTGCAGTTCGTCCAGGTAGTAGATGGCGTTGCGGGCCTCGTCGGCGGGCTCGGGGCGGACGACGCGCAGTTCGTCCGTCTGCCACACCAGGTCGATGTTCTCGGCGAGGCGGGTGTCGAGGCGGCGGCGGTCGGACTCGTTGACCGGGGTGTCGAGGAGGGCGGCGATGCGGCGCAGCTTGTTGAGGACGGAGCGGCGGGCGGCCTCGGTGGGGTGCGCGGTGAAGACGGGGCGCACGTTGAGGTTGCGGACCGTCTCGCGCAGGTGCTCGGGGTCGGCGTCCTTGAGGCGGTCGGCCGTCCGGGCGAGCAGTCCGCCTTCGGCTGCGCGCTTGGCGCCGAGTTCGCGGCCGCGGTGGACCTGCTCGGTGACGTTGGCCAGGTGGAAGTAGGTGGAGAAGGCGCGCACCAGCTTGGCGGCGGTCTCCAGTTCGGTGCCGCGCAGCAACTCGGCGGCGGCCTCGCCGTCCTCTCGGGTGAGTCGGCGGACCTTCTCGACGAGTTCCAGCAGCTCGGGGCCTTCCTGCCGTACGAGGGTCTCTCCGAGGAGGTCACCCAGCCGGCGGATGTCGGCACGCAGCTCGCTGCTGGTCGTCGTGGTGGTCTGGTCGTCGGCACTGCTCACAGGTGCGGCTCCTTGCAGTGTTGAAGCTCGTCTGGGAGGGCACCCGGACGGCGTCTCGCGCGGCGGGCGCCGCTTACGGAGCCGGACGTCCGGGAAGTATTCCGAGCGGACCGCGCTGTCCGACCGACTCCCAGGATAGGTGTCGGGCAGGACGCGCAGGCTGTCGGGCTCTTGCCGCGGGACGACGCACTGCCATACTTACGTCGCCGTAGGTTACGGAACCGTAGGAAAGTGTGAACGGTTCCCGCGGCCCGGCACCGGACACAATCCTCGACCCCACAGGGGACGCGCATGACCACGAGTTCCGATGTGATCGCCGACTCTCCGAAACCCCCCGACGACGGCGATGCCGCCGCCTCCGCGACGCTGGGGGGTGAGCAGAAGCGGTCCATCGAGCAGATCACGCTGCTGTTGTTCATCACCGTTCCCTTCCTGGCGCTGGTGGCGGCGGTGCCGCTGGCGTGGGGGTGGGGCGTGAGCTGGCTGGATCTGGGCCTGCTGGTGTTCTTCTACTTCCTGGGGTGCCACGGCATCACCATCGGTTTCCACCGGCACTTCACCCATGGTTCCTTCAAGGCGAAACGTCCGCTGAAGATCGCGCTGGCGATCGCGGGCTCGATGGCGGTGGAGGGGCCGCTGGTGCGCTGGGTGGCGGACCACCGCAAGCACCACCGGTTCTCCGACGACGAGGGTGACCCGCACTCGCCGTGGCGGTACGGCGAGACGGTGCCGGCTCTGATCAAGGGTCTGTGGTGGGCCCACATCGCCTGGATGTTCGACGAGGAGCAGACGCCGCAGGACAAGTACGCACCGGACCTGATCAAGGACCCGGCGCTGCGTGCGATCTCCCGCCAGTTCGTCCTGTGGACGGCGGTGTCCCTGGCCCTGCCGGCCCTGATCGGCGGGCTGGTCACGATGTCCTGGTGGGGCGCGTTCACCGGCTTCTTCTGGGGTTCACTCGTCCGGGTGGCTCTGCTGCACCACGTGACGTGGTCGATCAACTCGATCTGCCACGCGGTCGGCAAGCGCCCGTTCAAGTCGCGGGACCGTTCGGGCAACGTGTGGTGGCTGGCGATCCTGTCGTGCGGTGAGTCGTGGCACAACCTGCACCACGCCGACCCGACGTCGGCGCGGCACGGTGTGATGCGCGGCCAGCTGGACTCCTCCGCCCGGCTGATCCGCTGGTTCGAGCAGTTCGGGTGGGCGTACGACGTGCGGTGGCCGTCACGCTCGCGTATCGATTCCCGCCGCAACACGGACCAAGGTTCCTCCCGGCGCCGGAAGGAAACCGTCGAGGCGGCATGATGGTCGCGTGGCGACCGACTCCAGCAGCACCCCGAGCAATGAGAAGCCCCGGCGCGCACGCCGCACCCGGATGACCGGTGCCGAGCGCCGCCAACAGCTGCTGGAGATCGGTCGCACGCTCTTCGCGGCGAAAGGTTTCGAGGGCACGTCGGTGGAGGAGATCGCGGCGAAGGCCGGGGTGTCCAAGCCGGTGGTGTACGAGCACTTCGGCGGCAAGGAGGGGCTGTACGCGGTGGTGGTGGACCGCGAGATGCGGCGGCTGCTGGACATGGTGACCAGTTCCCTGACCGCCGGCCACCCCCGCGAACTGTGCGAGCAGGCCGCGTTCGCGCTCCTGGACTACATCGAGGAGTACACGGACGGCTTCCGCATCCTGGTCCGCGACTCCCCGATCCCGCAGTCGACGGGTTCCTTCGCCTCCCTCATCTCGGACATCGCCACCCAGGTGGAGGACATCCTGGGCCGCGAGTTCAAGAGCCGCGGTTTCGACGCGAAGCTCGCCCCGCTGTACGCGCAGGCGCTGGTCGGCATGGTGGCGCTGACGGGGCAGTGGTGGCTGGACGTGCGCAAGCCGAAGAAGGCGGAGGTGGCGGCGCACCTGGTGAACCTGGCCTGGCACGGGCTCGACGGCCTGGAGCCGAAGCCGCGCCTGATAGGGCACCGCAAGAGCTAGCGCCGTACCGGGAGTCGCTTCGTATGCAGCCGCTGCGCGGAATCACCGTCGTCTCGCTCGAACAGGCGGTCGCCGCTCCCTACGCGAGCCGTCAGCTCGCCGATCTCGGTGCGCGGGTGATCAAGGTGGAGCGTCCGGGGACGGGTGACTTCGCCCGCGCCTACGACACCCGGGCGCGCGGCTTGAGCTCGCACTTCGTGTGGGTGAACCGCAACAAGGAATCACTCACCCTGGACATCAAGGACCCGCGCGGCATGGACGTGCTGCGCCGCCTGATCGCGGGTGCCGACGTGTTCCTGCAGAACCTGGCGCCCGGCGCGGCGGCCCGCGCGGGGCTCGGCGCGGACGAGCTGCGGGAGCGGCACCCGGCGCTGATCGTGTGCGACATCTCCGGTTACGGCTCCCCCGGCCCCTACGAGGGCCGCAAGGCGTACGACCTGATGGTGCAGTCCGAGGCGGGGCTGCTGTCGGTGACGGGCACGCCCGAGGAGATGGCGAAGGTGGGCGTCTCGGTGTCGGACATCGCCGCCGGGATGTACGCGTACAGCTCGGTCCTGGCCGCGCTGCTGGAGCGCGGCCGCACGGGGCGGGGCACGCATCTGGACGTGTCGATGCTGGAGGCCACCGTGGAGTGGATGGGCTTCCCGCTGTACTACGCCCTGGACGGCGCCGAGCCGCCGCCCCGGGCCGGGGCCGCGCACGCGACGATCCACCCGTACGGCCCCTACACGGCGGGGGACGGCAGCGTCGTCATGATGGCGATCCAGAACGAACGGGAGTGGCAGGCCTTCTGCGCGCGCTTCCTGAACCGCCCCGACCTGGCCGGACACCCCCACTACGCCACCAACGCGGACCGCAACGCGCACCGGGAGGAGCTGGGCGCGCTGATCGCGGCCCGGTTCGCGGAGCTGACCGGTGCCGAGGCGCTGGAGCTGCTCGGTGCGGTGCCGGTGGCCAACGCGCGGGTGAGCACGCTCGCCGAGGTGTGGGAGCACCCGCAGCTGGCGGCGCGGGGGCGCCGGTACGAGGTGCCCACGCCGGCCGGTCCGGTGCCGGCGTTCGCGCCGCCGGGCCCGACGGGTGCGGCGCCCCGCATGGAGGCGGTCCCGGCGCTGGGCGAGCACACCCGCGCGATCCTCGGCGAGCTGGGCCTGTCCGGGGACGAGATCGACGTGCTGGTCGCGGAGGGGGTGGCGTGAGTGCGCCCGCCCGCCGGGGTCAGGGCCGCTCGCGTCCGTCCGGTTCCAGGAACTCCAGGCGGTTTCCGACCGGGTCCGCGCAGTAGAAGCGGCGGTGGCCGGGCAGTTCGTCGTCCCAGGTCACGGGCGTGCCCCGGGCCTCCAGCCGGGCGGCGTACGCCTCGATCCCGGTGACCCGCAGCCCGGGGTGGGCCTTGCGGGCCGGCCGGAAGCCGGTCGTCTCGATGCCCAGGTGGAGCTGGACGGTCCCCGTCCCGAACCAGCAGCCGCCGCGGGCCGCGAGCGCGGGCGGCTTGGGGATCTCGGTCAGGCCGAGGACGCCGGCGTAGAAGGCGCGCAGCGCCCCCTCCGTCCCGGGCGGGGCGGCGAGCTGCACGTGGTCGACGGCGGTGATCACCGGTCGGCCGCCTTCCGGGCGACGGCGAAGATCCGCCGGAAGGGGAAGGGGGTGCCGTGCGGTCCGGCCGGGTAGGCGGCGCGCAGGACGGTGCGGTACTCCTCGACGAACGCGTCGCGGGCCTCGGGGTCGTCGTCGAGGGCGGTGAGCACGGGCCGCAGTCCGGTGCCCTTCACCCAGTCCAGTACGGCGTCCTCGCCGGGCAGCAGGTGGACGTACGTCGTCTCCCAGACGTCGGCGGTGCAGCCGGCGGCGGTGAGGTGGGCGAGGTAGGCCTCGGGGGTGAGGACGGCGTCGTCGTGGCGCAGGACGCCGGCGAGGCGTCCTCGCCAGCGCGGGGAGTCGGCGAGTTCGCGCATCAGGCGGTGGCTGGGGGCGGCGAAGTTGCCGGGGACCTGGAAGGCGAGGGTGCCGCCGGGGGCGAGGCCCGCGATCCAGTCGGGGAAGCGTGCGACGTGGTCGGGGACCCACTGGAGGGTGGCGTTGCTGATGACGAGGTCGTGGGGTTCGGCGGGGCTCCAGGTGCGGGCGTCGGCGGGGGCGAAGTCGACGTGGCCGCCGCCGGGGGTGGGGCCGGCGTGCCGGCCGGCCCGTTCGAGCATGTGGGGTGAGTTGTCGTAGCCGGTGATGCGGGCGGTGGGCCAGCGGTCGGCGAGGAGGGCGGTGACGTTGCCGGGGCCGCAGCCGAGGTCGGCGATGCGGGGTGCGGGTGCGGGGAGGTCGGGTACGCGGGCGAGGAGGTCGGTGAAGGGGCGGGTGCGGGGGCCTGCGTGACGCAGGTACTGGGCGGGGTCCCAGGTGGGGGCGGTGGCGGGCATGGGGCCTCCAGGGGCTGGCTGTCCGGGCCGGGTACCCAGCGTCACCCGCCACTATCTCGACGTCAAGACAGTCGACATCAAGAGACTTCACGTCGACACAACCACTACACTGATCGTCATGGAGGACGAGGTCGATCGGCTGGTCGCAGCGTGGCGCCGGGAGCGCCCGGACCTCGACGTGGAACCGCTCGAGGTGCTGAGCCGGGTCAGCAGGCTCGCCCGGCACCTGGACCGCGCACGCCGTCTCGCCTTCTCCGAACACAACCTGGAGCCCTGGGAGTTCGACGTCCTGACGGCGCTGCGCCGCGCGGGCACCCCGTACCAGCTCTCGCCCGGACAGCTCCTGACCCAGACCCTGGTCACCTCCGGCACGATGACCAACCGCATCGACCGGCTCGCGAAGAAGGGCCTGGTGGAACGCCTGCCCGACCCCAGCGACCGGCGGGGCGTGCTGGTCCGGCTCACGGACGAGGGCCGGGACCGCGCCGACCGGTCACTGGCGGGCCTCCTCGCGCAGGAGCGCGCGATCCTGGCCGAGCTCTCCCGCGCCCAGCGCAGCGAGCTGGCCGCCCTGCTACGCCAGCTGACCGCCCCGTTCGACAACATCCCCGGCTAGGTCCGCCGGGCCCACCCCCGCCCGCCTGGCCAGTGCCACGGCCGCGAGGGTGGAGTGGACGCCCAGCTTGCCCAGCACGTTCTGCATGTGCGTCCGCACGGTGTGCGGGGACAGGTACAGCCGCTCGGCGACGGCCTTGCGCCCGAGCCCGGCGACCATGCAGCGCAGTACCTCCCGCTCCCGCGGGGTCAGCGACTCCACCAGCCGCTCGCTCTCGCTGCGGTGCTTGCGGGCGGCGGTCAGCTCGCGCAGGACGCCGGTCAGCAGGGCGGGCGGCAGATGCGTCTCGTCCCGCAGCACACCCCGGATCACACTGAGCAGCCGCGACAGCGAGCAGTCCTTCGCCACCCAGCCCGAGGCCCCGGCCCCCAGCGCGAGGGCCGCCCGCCGGGGATCGTCCTTCTCTGCGAGGACGACGATCCGCACCCCCGGCTGCGCCGTGCGCACCCCGGTGACCAGGGAGATCCCGTCCACCAGCCCGTCCTCGTCGCCCTCCCGCACCGGGACGGCGGGCCGCGCGCCGGGCACACGCCCTCCCAGGTCGGCGTCGACCAGCAGCACGTCGTACCGCCCCCCCTCGGCAGCGGCCCGCTCCAGGCAGCGCAGTGCGGCCGGGCCGCTGCCGGCCGCGGAGACCTCCACGTCGGGCTCGGCCGCCAGGGCGGCGGCGAGCGACTCGGCGAAGATGCGATGGTCGTCGACGACCAGGACTCGGATACGCACCACGGAACGAAACCCCCTCCCCCAAGCTCCCGAAGGAGCAGGGGTACCCATCGGCTGTCCGTCCTCGGAAGACGACACCGGCACGGGTACGACGCCCGAAGCCCCGTATCCACCTGTGCACTCGGTACTCCGGGACGGGTCGCCGCAGCCGCACGGCCGCCGCCGTGCAGTACCGCCACCCCCGCCCCGGGCGCCGTACCCGGCTGTCTCGCCCCCTGAACGGCACCGGCCCCCACCGGTGCTGTTCATCAGAGTACGGGCGGGCGCCGGGAGCGGAAGGCTATTTGCAGAACTGACAGCCCTGCGCGTTTATGGTGTGCCGCATGTTTCGTCTCGTGACAGAAGTGGACAGGACACGGCGCGATCTGCTGCGCACCCGCCTCCGGGAGACGAACACGACGGCCTCCTCCGTCCTGCGCTCGCTGCGCGACACCCCTCACGAACGCGAATTCCCGCTGCACGTCTGGGTCCTCGACGAGAGGGGCGCCTTGGCGGGCGGCCTCGTCGGCCACACCTGGGCGACCTGGCTGCACGTGACGTACCTGTGGGTGGACGACCGTTACCGGGGCACCGGCCTGGGCTCCGCGCTCCTGGCCGAGGCGGAACGAACGGCCCGCGACGAACGGGCGTGCGCCGCGGCCCGCGTGGAGACGTGGGACTTCCAGGCACCGGACTTCTACCGGCGGCGGGGGTACGAGGTGGTGTGCGTGATCCCGGACTATCCGCCCGGGGTCACGGAGTACACGCTGGTGAAGCGGTTGGCGTAGCCGGCTCAGGCCAGCCGCCGGGCCCCCGCCGAAGGCACCGCCTCGAAGACGCGCGGTGCCGTGAAGCCGGCTGCCGCGAAGGACTCCTCGACCGCCTTGGTGATGGCGTCGACGTCGGACGCGTCCGCCAGGACGATCGCCGAGCCGCCGAAGCCGCCGCCGGTCATGCGGGCGCCGAGGGCGCCGGAGGTGAGGGCGGTGTCGACGACGAGGTCCAGTTCGGGGCAGGAGATGCGGAAGTCGTCGCGCAGGGAGGCGTGGCCCTCGACCAGGACGGGGCCGATGGCGCGGGTGTCGCCGGATTCGAGGAGTGCCACCACCCGCTCCACGCGCTCGTCCTCCGTGACGACGTGCCGGACCAGGCGGCTGACCTCCTCGTCGTCGGCCAGGCGTTCCAGTGCCGCGTCGAGTTCGGCGTACGGCACGTCCCTCAGGGCGTCGACGCCCAGCAGGGCGGCGCCCTTCTCGCAGCCGGCGCGGCGCTTGCCGTACTCGCCCTCGCTGTGGGAGTGCTTGACCTGCGTGTCGACCACGAGGAGGCGCATGCCCTCGGCCGCGAGGTCGAAGGGGATCTGGCGCTGGGAGAGGTCGCGGGTGTCGAGGAAGAGGGCGTGGCCCGCTTTGCAGCAGGCGGAGGCGGTCTGGTCCATGATGCCGACGGGGGCGCCGACGTAGACGTTCTCCGCGCGCTGGCACAGGCGGGCCAGCTGCCAGCCGCGCAGGCCGAGGGAGTAGAGGTCGTTCAGGGCGAGGGCGAGGACGACCTCCAGGGCCGCCGAGGAGGACAGGCCCGCGCCGGAGGGGACCGTCGAGGCCAGGTGGATGTCGGCGCCGGTCAGCTCGTGGCCGGCCTCGCGCAGCGCCCAGACCACGCCCGAGGGGTACGCGGTCCAGGACCTGTCCGACTCGGGGGTCAGGTCGGCCACCCGCAGCTCGACGACACCGGCGTCGATGTCGGCCGAGTGCAGGCGCAGGATGCCGTCGTCCCGGCGGGAGACGGCCGCGACAACGGTGTGGGGCAGGGCGAACGGCATGACGAAGCCGTCGTTGTAGTCGGTGTGTTCGCCGATGAGGTTGACGCGGCCGGGTGCGGCCCAGATCCCCTCCGGCTCCGCGCCGTACAGCTCCCGGAACCGCTCGCCGACGGCCTCCGCCACAGCCTCGCCCATGCCCTGATCCCTCGCCCTTCGTCCAGTCCTCTAGCCCGCGCGCCGCTGCGCGAACTCCCACGCGTCCGCCACGATCCCCGCGAGGTCCGCGCGGGACGGGTTCCAGCCCAGTTTCTCCTTTGCGGTGTCCGCCGACGCCACCAGGACCGCCGGGTCGCCGCCCCGGCGCGGGGCCACGACCTCGGGGATCGGGTGGCCCGTCACGCGGCGGACGGTCTCGACGACCTCGCGGACGGAGAAGCCGTTGCCGTTGCCCAGGTTGCAGATGAGGTGCTCGCCGGGGACAGCGGCCGCGACGGCCAGCAGGTGGGCCTCGGCCAGGTCGGCGACGTGGATGTAGTCGCGCACGCAGGTGCCGTCCGGCGTCGGGTAGTCGTCGCCGAAGACGGAGATGGCGTCGCGGCGGCCCTGCGCCACCTGGAGGACCAGGGGGATCAGGTGGGACTCGGGGTCGTGGCGCTCGCCGTACGCGCCGTAGGCACCGGCGACGTTGAAGTAGCGCAGCGACACCGCGCCCAGGCCGTGGGCCGCCGCCTCGCCGCTGATCATGTGGTCGACGGCGAGCTTGGAGGCGCCGTACGGGTTCGTGGGCTTCGTCGGCGCGGTCTCGACGATCGGGACCTGCTCCGGCTCGCCGTACGTGGCGGCCGTGGAGGAGAAGACGAGCCTGCGGACGCCGGCCGTGCGCATGGCCTCCAGGAGGGCCATGGTGCCGCCGACGTTGTTGTCCCAGTACTTCTCGGGCTTCACGACGGACTCGCCGACCTGGGAGAAGGCGGCGAAGTGCAGGACGCCGTCGAAGGACGCGTCCAGCCACTTGGCGGCGTCGCGGATGTCGCCCTCGATGAAGGAGGCGCCCGCCGGGACGCCCTCCCGGAAGCCCGTCGACAGGTTGTCGAGGACGACGACCTCGTGGCCCGCCTCCAGCAGATGCTGGGCGACCACGCTGCCGACATAGCCGGCCCCGCCCGTCACCAGGTACTTCCCGCTCATGAACTCGCTACCTCTCGCAGTCGCTCGGCCGCGCGCTCCGGGGGCACGTCGTTGATGAACACGTCCATGCCGGACTCGGAGCCCGCGAGGAACTTCAGCTTGCCGGACGTACGGCGAATAGTGAAAAGCTCCAGGTGAAGCGCGTAGTCGTCCCGCGCCACGCCGTCGAAGTCCTCCAGCTGTCCGAACGGGGCCTGGTGCCAGGCCGCGATGTACGGCGTCGGAGGCTCACCCTCCCCGAAGATCCGGTCGAAGCGCCTCAAGAGTTCCAGATAGACCTGGGGGAACTCCGTGCGGGTCGCCTCGTCGAGTCCGAGCAGGTCGGGCACCCGCCGCTTGGGGTAGAGGTGCACCTCGTACGGCCAGTGCGCGGCGTACGGCACGAAGGCCGCCCAGTGCTCGGTCTCCAGGACGACCCGCTCCCCCGCCAGCTCCTCCTCCAGCACGGCGTCGAAGAGGTTCTCCCCGCCGGTCGCGTCCTTGTGCGCGGCGAGCGAACGGAGCATCTCGGCGGTGCGGGGCGTGGTGAAGGGGTAGGCGTAGATCTGCCCGTGCGGGTGACCCAGCGTCACCCCGATCTCGGCACCCCTGTTCTCGAAGCAGAACACCTGCTCCACGGAGGCCAGATGCGACAGCTCCGACGTGCGGTCGGTCCAGGCGTCGAGCACCAGCCGGGCCTGCTCCTCGCTCAGGTCGGCGAAGGAGGCGTTGTGGTCGGAGGTGAAGCAGACGACCTCACAGCGGCCGGAGTCGCCGGCCAGCGAGGGGAAACGGTTCTCGAAGACCACCACGTCGTACGACGAGTCCGGGATCTCGCTCAGCCGCTCCCCGTGGGACGGGCACAGCGGGCACTGGTCGGCGGGCGGGTGGTAGGTGCGGCCCTGGCGGTGGGAGGCGATGGCGACCGAGTCGCCCCGCAGCGGGTCGCGGCGGACCTCGGAGGTGGTGACGGTCCGCTCCAGCGGACGCCGGTCCACGGCGTCGCGCACCGCGTCGTCGTGCAGGTCGTAGTAGACGAGCTCGCGACCGTCGGCCAGCCGGGTCGAGGTCTTCTTCACAGCCGCACTCCTCCGTACCCACACTCAATCATCCAACACAATCAAACATAACACTTCACAACCAACCAGCAGCCCGATCATCACAATCAAACAAAGAACATCACCAAAAGTGTTCAATTTCTGAACGCGGAGGCGTAGGTTCCGCTGCGGATCAGTTCGCGCAACGAAGCGAGTTCGTATGCATACCCCCACACATCTGGCCGCGGAGCTTCGACTCCCGACCAACTGGCTCGACTACACGATCCTCGGGATCTACTTCGTCGTCGTGCTCGGCATCGGCTTCGCCGCCCGCCGATCGGTCAAGACCAGCCTGGACTTCTTCCTGTCCGGCCGCTCGCTGCCCGCCTGGGTCACCGGCCTCGCCTTCGTCGCGGCCAACCTGGGCGCCACCGAGATCCTCGGCATGGCCGCCAACAGCGCCCAGTACGGCGTCTACACGACCCACTGGTACTGGATCGGCGCCATCCCGGCGATGGTCTTCCTCGGCCTGGTGATGATGCCGTTCTACTACGGCTCCAAGGTCCGCTCGGTGCCGGAGTTCCTGCTCCTGCGCTTCGACAAGGCGTCGCACCTGCTGAGTTCGGTCCTGTTCGCGGTCGCGGCCATCCTGATCGCCGGCGTCAACCTCTACGCCCTCGCGATCGTCGTCGAGGCCCTCCTCGGCTGGCCGCAGTGGGTGGCCATCGTGGTCGCCGGCTTCTTCGTCCTGGCGTACATCACGCTGGGCGGTCTGTCCTCGGCGATCTACAACGAGGTCCTCCAGTTCTTCGTGATCCTGGCCGGCCTCATCCCGATCACGATCCTGGGCCTGAAGAAGGTCGGCGGCTGGGACGGCCTGTCCGACTCCCTCACCAAGAGCCACGGCGGCGACTTCATGACCGCGTGGGGCGGCACGGGCATCGGCAGCGACAACCCGCTCGGCGCCAACTGGCTGACCATCGTGCTCGGCCTCGGCTTCGTCCTCTCCTTCGGCTACTGGACGACCAACTTCGCCGAGGTGCAGCGCGCCCTGTCCGCGAAGAACCTCTCGGCGGCCCAGCGCACGCCGCTCATCGCCGCCTTCCCGAAGATCTTCATCGTCTTCGTCGTCATGATCCCGGGCCTGGTCGCGGCGGTCCTCGTCCCCAAGATCGGCACGCCGGGCTCCGACCTCCAGTACAACGACGCGATCCCGTACCTGATGCAGCAGCTGCTGCCCAACGGCGTCCTCGGCATCGCGGTGACCGGCCTGCTGGCCGCGTTCATGGCCGGCATGGCGGCCAACGTGTCGTCCTTCAACACGGTCTTCACCACCGACATCTGGGCGCGGTACGTCGTCAAGGGCCGGGAGGACGACTACTACGTGCGCTTCGGCCGCCTGATCACCGTGATCGGCGTCCTCGCGTCCATCGGCACGGCCTTCCTGGCGTCGTCGTTCTCGAACATCATGAGCTACCTCCAGACGCTCTTCTCCTTCTTCAACGTGCCGATGTTCGTCGTCTTCATCATCGGCATGTTCTGGAAGCGGGCGTCCATGAAGTCCGGCTTCTGGGGCCTGATCGCGGGCACCACGGCCGCGATGGTGAACTACTTCGTCATCTACAAGCAGGGCATCATCGACATCCCCTCCGACCAGGGCGCCAACTTCGTCTCCGCCATCGCGGGCTTCGTGGCCGGCGCGGTGGTCATGGTCGCCGTGTCCCTGTTCACCGCACCGAAGCCCACCGCCGAACTCCAGGGCCTGGTCTACGGCACCACCTCCCCCGGCATGTCCGAGGCGCCCGCCAAGGGCGACGACGCGTGGTACCGCAAGCCGGCGCTGCTGGGCTGGGGAGCGGTCGTGCTGGCCGCCGCCTGCTACGTCCCGTTCTCGTTCTGATCGCGGGAGGATTGAGAGAGCATGTCTGATTCCTACTCCGACAAGAACGTCCAGGACGAGGTCTCCGAGCTGGAGACCAAGTCCGTCACCGCCGCGCGGCTGTTCGACATCCGGCGGATCATCGGCGGGCTGTTCGTGGTCTACGGCGTCATCGTGACGATCGCGGGCTTCGTGGCGTCCGACGACGAGATCGACAAGGCGCAGGGGGTGAACATCAACCTGTGGACCGGGCTGGGGATGCTGGTGCTGGGGCTGTTCTTCCTGGCGTGGCTGAAGCTTCGGCCCACGGCTCCGCCGCCGCCCTCTGGCGAGGAGGGGGCGGGGGAGTGACGCGGGTGGCGTGAACGGGGGTGCGGGTGCCCCGGGGGCGCGTGCCTCTGGGGTGCGGGTGCCGGGGGCGCGGGTGCCGGGGGGGCGCTGGGTGCGCTGCCCGGCGTTTCCTCCGCACCCGGCGTGGGTGTGGGCCAGGGGGGGCGTCGCGCAGCCCGGCGTGACGGGGTGCCGCTGCGCCCACCCGTGCCGCCCCAGCGGCACGACTGCCCGCAGCTACGGAGGTGCGGCGGCATGGCCGCTGCCAGCAGCTACGGGGGTGCGGCGGCATGACGGCCGTCCGCAGGTGTGCCGCAGGCACCCCGCAGGCGCCCCGGCCGATCGCCGGAGGCGCCCGCTCAACCGCCGGAGGCGCCCGCCCGGTCCAGCAAGCCCGTTCTGGCCGCCAACGCAGCCGCCTCCAGTCTCGACCCCACGCCCAGCTTCATCAGTACCCGCTGCACATGCGTCCGGGCCGTGGACGGCGCGATGCCCATGCCCGCCGCGATCAGCCGGGTGTCCTCGCCCTCCGCGACCCGCACCAGCACCTCCACCTCCCTCGGCGTGAGCATCTGCAACAGCCGCTGCCCCTCGTCGTCGGGCTGGGCCGCCGGGTTCAGCAGCTCGCCGAACGCCCCCTGCAAGAGCGCCGGCGCCACCGCCGCCTCCCCGGCCCGCGCCTTCATGATCGCTCGCTCGACGCCCTCTATCCGCTCGTCGTGCCGCACGTACCCCGACGCCCCGGCCGCGAACGCCGCCGCGATCCCGCGGGGGCTCGGCACCGGGCCCAGCACCAGCACCGCCACCTGCGGACGCTCACGCTTGACCCGCACCACCGGATCGAAGATCCCCGGCTCGGCCGGTGTCGCCGTGCCCATCAGGCACACCTCCGGCGCCCGGCTGATCACCAGCTCCGCCGCCCCCGCCGCCGGCGCCGCCGCGGCGAGCACCCGATGCCCCCGCAACTTCAACGCCGAGGCCAACGCCTCGGCGAGCAATCGGTGATCGTCGACCACCATGAGTCGTACACCCATCGAGCAACCCCCCAGTCACCCTCCCCAGTCCCCCGGAAGCTACACGCTGGGGCTCCGTCGCGCTGCCCCTACCGGCAAGAACCGCCCCGGATCACCGAAAATCCATGCAACACGGCCCCGCTCCCGGGTCGGGAGCGGGGCCGTGCGGGCAGCGGAACTCAGCCGCTCGTGCCGAACGCGATCGCCAGGTACTCCTTGTCGTCCGCACTGGACGGCTCGCTGGCGTACACCTGCGACATGTACAGGTGGCCCTGCGCGTACCGGATCTCGGAGTAGTCCGGCGACATCCTGGACTCCACGTCCCGCACCGCCTCGGTCGCCGGGTTCTCCAGCAGGGTCGTCTGCTTGAACGTCCCGCCGTCGATGCTCACGACCTGGCCGCCCTTGTCGTACGGCGGCCGCTTGTACGCGATCACGTTGCCGCCGTCCATGCGCAGCGGGGTGATGGTGTAGCCGTCGCCGGCGTCGGCGCGCTCACCGGTCTGCTTCCCGGTGGTCAGGTCGAAGGCGACGACCTCGTTGGTGCGGCTGTAGGACTCGCCGCCGCTCTCGTGCTCCTCGGTCGCGATGTAGAGCCGGTTGTTGCCGACCGCCAGACCACGGCAGTCCTCGACCTCGGTGATCGATTCGCAGCTGGCGCCGAAGTCGTCGCCCGGCGCGGAGATGCGGTTCAGGAGCTTGCCGGTCTTGTTGTCGATGGAGAAGAAGTCCGAGATGCCGCTTCCGTCGCCGGCGGAGTCGCCGATGTCGGCGGCGACGACGAGCGGTTCGGTGGAGACGACGGCGGCGTACTCGATGCCCTTGGCCATCTTGTACTCGGAGATCACCTTCCCGCTCTTCGGGTCGATGGTCTGGATGTTCAGCTGCCGGGCGTCGTACGAACCGCACTTGCGCACCGCGACCAGCTTCTCGCCGCCGCCGTAGCCGGCGTCGTAGCAGGTGTCGGTGGGCTTGGGGGACCAGAGCACGTCACCGGTGGCGATGTCCCAGGCGATGCCGCCGTCGGTGCTGCCCACGGCGACGGTGCCCCCGCTCAGGGTCACGTTGTCCAGGGACATCGGCCGGCCGCCCGTCTCGACGGGCTTGGTCCACGCGGTCTTGCCCGCCGCCAGGTCGAGCACGGCGATCTGCGAGCAGGACTGCGGCTCGGTCTTGGTCGGCATGGCGGGCTTGTAGATGATCGCCGTCTTGTCGTCCTCGGTGATCCGGTGGGTGGCCTCGCACACCGGGCCGGGCAGGTCGATCGTCCAGGCCTTGCCGCCCTTGTCCCGGTCGTAGCCGACGACCTCCGCGATGCCGGTCTTGGCGTACACCTTGTCGGTGAGCCAGGAGCCGGTGGTGGGGATGCTCGAGGAGTCCTTGGGGACGGCGGGCGCCGGGACCTGGAAGAGCACCTTGGACGACGGGTCCGAGGGCACCTTCTCCTCGCCGCCGGAGGACTTGCCGCCGGAGCCGCCCTTCCCGTCCGTACCGTCCTTGCCGCCGGAGCTCGCGGTGTCGTCCTTGCCTCCGTCGTCGCCGGAGGAGTTGGCGTACCAGACACCTCCGCCGACGATCAGCGCGATCGCGACGACGGCCGACACGATGATCGCCATCTGGGCGTTGAACTTCCGGCCGCCGCCGCCCGGCCCGCCGGCCTGGGGCTGCATCGGCATGGTCGGCGGCTGGTAGCCGTACCCGTACTGACCCGGCTGCCCGTACTGACCCGGCTGCCCGGGCTGCCCGTACGGAGGCGTCGGCTGCTGGCCGTACGCGCCCGGCTGCTGCTGTCCGGGGTAGCCGTAACCGGGCTGCGGCTGCGGCGGGGTCTGCGGATACCCGTACCCGGGCTGAGGCGTCGGCCCGGACGGCGGGGCCGCCGGGGGCGTCTGCGGGGGCGTCTGGGGGGCCGCCGGGGGCGTCTGCGGGTAGCCGTAGCCCGGCTCGGGCGTCTTGCCGAGGTTCGGCCCGCCGGGCGGCGGGGTGGGCGGCTGCGGCGGCTGGTTCTGCGGCGGGCCGAAACCGCCCCCCTGCGGGGGCTGGTTGGGCGGCGGGGGCGGCGGCTGGGTCATGGCGTGAGTACCTCGGGAGCGGGGACGGGGACGACGGAGGGCGTCGGGAACGAGGGGAAGAAGAAGGTCACTTGCCGAAGGCGAGCATCAACTTCTCCTTCGCTTCGTCGTTCCCGGTCAGGCGGGTGCTGGAGATGAAGAACCGCCCGTCGACCCAGTCGATGTCCTTGGAGTAGAAGCTGTTCTCGATGTCCGCCACGGCCTGCGGGTTCCGCAGCAGCTCGGCCGGCTTGTGGTCGCTGCCGCCGGTCGGGATCGACACGACCTGGCCGCCCGCGTCGTAGGACGGCTGGACGTACGCGATGAGCTGGTCGCCCTCGACCTTCATCGGCATCATCGACTCGTCCGCGGGGGACTTCGCGCGCCACTTCTCCTTGCCGGTGCTCAGGTTGATCGCGACGATCTCGTTGGCACCGGTGGTCGCCTCGGTCGGCAGGTAGAGGGTCCCCCCGCCGACGGCGACGCCCTCGCAACCCTGGAGGTCGCGCTCGAGGATCGCCCAGCCGCACTCGGGGGCGAAGTCCTCGTCGACGCCGACCTGTTCCTGGACCTTGCCGCCGGAGGTGAAGGTGGAGATGTTCCAGACCTTCTTCTCCTCGTCGGTGGCGTAGACGACGAGCGGGTCGACGGAGTAGGCGCGGCCGACCCGCCAGCCCTTCTCGTACTTGTAGGTCCACAGGACCTTGCCGGTCTTCGGGTCGAGACCCTGGAGCTCGTCGTGCGCGTTGTTGCCGCCGGCGCCGCAGGAGGCGACCTGGACCAGCTTGCTCGCGCTGCCCGCGAATCCGGCGGGGAAGCAGGCGTCGCCGTACTTCTTTTTGTCGTACAGCTTCTTGCCGCTGGTGACGTCGTACGCGGTGCCGGACTGCGAGCGGCCGACCATCAGAGTCTTGCCGCTGACGGTGAGCTCGACGGAGAGCGTGGAGTCGAACAGCTCGCCGTCCTCGACCTCCTCCGTCCAGCCCTTCTGGCCGGTGGCGAGGTCGATCTCCTGGAGCTTGTTGCACTTGGCGCGGTCGCTGGAACCGCTCATGTAGGCGACGACGATCTTGTCGTCGGCCGTCTTCTCCGGGGTGACCGCGCAGATCTTCTCGGGGAAGGTGATCGGGTCCCAGCTGGGCTTGCCGTCGCCGACGTCGTAGGCGAAGACCTGCTTGTAGGCCGCCTTCACCGCCGCCTTGTCGGTGATCCACATGCCGTCGGCGTCGGCACCGGAACCGGGGGCGTCGGGCGCCTCCTTGTACCAGAGGACCTTGGACTCGCCCGCCTGGCGGCCCTCGTTGAGGTCCTCGGGGTCCTCGCCTCCGTCACCGCTGCCGTCACCCGGGTTGACCGGGGCGCCGCCGCCGGAGCCGGAGGGCTTGGGGTCGTCACTCTTGCCGGCGACCGGCTTCTTGTCCTTGTCGTCGCCGCCGGTCGACGTGACCGCCCAGACGCTGCCGCCGATGACGAGCAGGGCGGCGACCGCGGCACCGATCGCCAGGGCCGGCTTGCCCTTGAAGGGGTTGCGGGACCCCGGGCCACCGGGCGGCGGGGTGCCGGGCGCGCCCGGGAACTGCGCCTGCGGGTAGCCGTATCCCGGCTGGCCGGGCTGCTGGGGCTGGCCGTACGGGCCGGGCTGCTGCGGCTGGGCGTACGGGCCGGAGTTGTACGGTCCGGGCTGGCCGTAGGGACCCGGCTGGCCGGGCTGCCCGTACGGTCCCGGCTGACCGGGCTGCTGCTGCGGGTATCCGTACCCCGGCTGCTGCGGCGGCGGGCCGGACGGCGCGCCCTGCGGGGGCGGCGGCGTCTGCGGCTGACCTTGCGGGGGCGGCGGGGTCGGTGCCCCGAAGCCTCCCGGCGGTGGATCCTGCGGCGCTCCGAAGCCACCCTGCGGCGGCTGGTTGGGCGGCTGGCTCATCAGCGCGTTCCCCCTTATGACTCACTGATTTTTAGCCACGTCCCGAGGTACGCGCTGGCCCCGGAGTCGTTTCACGGCAGTCGTTCAGACAGTTCTCAGACGGCCTTTCTATCACCCGGGCCGAAGCGCACACCGGGCCGCGCCCTCCCCTGTTCCCAAGGGAGGACCGGCCCGTGATGCCTCCGTTACGCGCCTTCACGCCCTCTTCACGCCACGCGCGCCCTCTGCGCGCAGGGCTCAGGCGTCCTCGGCCAGTTCCAGCCAGCGCATCTCCAGCTCCTCGCGCTGACCGGCCAGTTCGCGCAGCTCGGCGTCGAGTTCGGCCACCTTCGCGAAGTCCGTGGCGTTCTCGGCGATCCGTGCGTGCAGCTTGGTCTCCTTCTCGGAGACCTTGTCCAGCTGCCGCTCGATCTTCTGGAGTTCCTTCTTCGCGGCACGCACGTCGGCGGCGCTCTTCTCGGGCACGGCGGCGGCGGGCTTGGCCGCCACGGCCGGGGCGCTCGACGCGGCGGCCTCCTCCATCCGCCGCCGCCGCTCCAGGTACTCGTCGATGCCGCGCGGCAGCATCCGCAGGGCGCCGTCGCCGAGCAGGGCGAAGACCCGGTCGGTGGTCCGCTCGATGAAGAAGCGGTCGTGGGAGATGACGATCATCGACCCGGGCCAGCCGTCGAGCACGTCCTCGAGCTGGGTCAGGGTCTCGATGTCGAGGTCGTTGGTGGGCTCGTCGAGGAAGAGGACGTTGGGCTCGTCCATGAGGAGCCGCAGCAGCTGGAGCCGGCGCCGCTCACCGCCGGAGAGGTCCCCGACCGGCGTCCACTGCTTCTCCTTGCCGAAACCGAAGGTCTCGCACAGCTGCCCGGCGGTCATCTCCCGCCCCTTGCCCAGGTCGACGCGCTCGCGGACGCGCTGCACGGCCTCCAGCACCCGCCAGTTCGGGTCCAGCTCGGCGACCTCCTGGGAGAGGTAGGCCAGCTTGACGGTCTTGCCCACGCGCACCTGCCCGCCGGCCGGCTGCTGCTCGCCCTCGCTGCGGGCGGCCTCGGCCATGGCCCGCAGCAGGGTGGTCTTGCCGGCGCCGTTGACACCGACCAGGCCGATGCGGTCGCCGGGGCCGAGCTGCCAGGTGACGTGCTTGAGCAGGACCTTGGGGCCCGCCTGGACGGTCACGTCCTCCAGGTCGAACACGGTCTTGCCCAGCCGCGACGAGGCGAACTTCATCAGCTCGCTGCTGTCCCGGGGCGGCGGCACGTCGGCGATCAGCTCGTTGGCGGCCTCGACGCGGAAGCGCGGCTTGGAGGTGCGGGCGGGCGCCCCGCGCCTCAGCCACGCCAGCTCCTTGCGGACCAGGTTCTGCCGCTTGGTCTCCTCGGTGGCCGCGATGCGCTCGCGCTCGGCGCGGGCGAAGACGTAGTCGGAGTAGCCGCCCTCGTACTCGTACACGTCACCGCGCTGCACGTCCCACATGCGGGTGCAGACCTGGTCGAGGAACCAGCGGTCGTGCGTCACGCACACGAGCGCGGAGCGCCGCTCGCGCAGGTGCCCGGCCAGCCAGGCGATGCCCTCGACGTCGAGGTGGTTGGTGGGCTCGTCGAGGACGATCAGGTCCTGCTCCTCGATGAGCAGCTTGGCCAGCGCGATCCGGCGCCGCTCACCGCCGGAGAGCGGCCCGATGACGGTGTCCAGCCCCTGCGGGAAGCCCGGCATGTCCAGCCCGCCGAACAGCCCGGTCAGTACGTCGCGGACCTTGGCGTTGCCCGCCCACTCGTGGTCGGCCATGTCGCCGATGACCTCGTGGCGGACGGTCGCCTCGGGGTCCAGCGAGTCGTGCTGGGTGAGGACGCCGAGGCGCAGCCCGCCGGAGTGGGTGACCCGGCCGGTGTCGGGCTCCTCCAGCCTGGCCAGCATCCGGATCATGGTCGTCTTGCCGTCGCCGTTGCGGCCGACGACACCGATGCGGTCCCCTTCGGAGACGCCGAGGGACACGCCGTCGAGGAGTGCACGGGTGCCGTACACCTTGCTGACGTTCTCGACATTGACCAGGTTGACGGCCATTTCTCTCCTGCCTGGGGGACGATCAGCCTTCAAGCGTAGGCCCTCCGGGGGGTGGGGTGACGCGGACGGGGGTCGTCACTCTTTGTGATGACGTGTGTCGGACCGTCCGGCTACCTTGGAGGCAGGCAGCAGGACCCCGCCCATGGGAGGAACCATGACCGCCGAGTCCGTAGAGCACCGCCGCCCGCGCTGGCCGGTGCCGCCGCAGGACGGATACACCGTGGACGACCTGTTCACGCTGCCGGATCTCCCGCCGCACACAGAGCTGATCGACGGGAGCCTGGTTTTCGTGAGTCCGCAGCGCCGTTTCCACACCTGGTGATCGACCTACTGTTCAACGGGCCGCGCAACTCGCTGCCCCCGGAATTCAGCGTCGAACGGGAGACGACCGTTCTCCTCGACGACCGCAATGGACCCGAACCCGACATCAGCGTGGTGCGAGCCGACACGGTCACCGGAATGGATCAGACCAGTTTCCGGGCCGAAGACGTCCTCCTCGCCGTCGAGGTCGTGTCCCCGGAGTCCGAGTCCCCCGACCGCACGACGAAGCCGCACAAGTACGCGGCCGCCGGCATTCCGAGCTTCTGGCGCGTCGAGCGGGGCGGGGCGAACGGCGGGCCTGTCGTCCATGTCTATGAGCTGGAACCGAGGACCAAGGCGTACGTGCACACGGGTCTGCATCGAGACGTCCTCAAGGTGGACCACCCCTACGCCATCGGCATCGATCTGTCGGCGCTCGGCGGGCAGTAGCTCCTCACACCACCGACGCCCCCGCCGCCGCCCCCACCGCCGTACGCACGTCCCGGCACGTCCCCGAGGCCCGCAGCACCCCGGCGATGTCCGACGCGGACCCGGCGTCCGTGGCGAGGAAGGCCGTGGTCGGCCCCGAGCCCGAGACCAGCGCCGCCAGCGCCCCCGCCGCCCGCCCCGCCGCGAGGGTGTCGCCCAGTTCGGGGAAGAGGGAGAGCGCGGCCGGCTGGAGGTCGTTGGAGACGGCCACGGCCAGCGCGGCCGGGTCGCCCTTGGCGAGGGCGTCGAGCACCGCCTGGTCGGCGACCGGCTCCGGAATGTCCAGGCCCTCCCCCAGCCGGTCGAACTCACGGAAGACGGCCGGCGTGGACAGCCCCCGCGTGGCCAGCGCGAACACCCAGTGGAAGTCGCCGCCGACCTCCAGCTCCGTCAGCCTCTCGCCCCGCCCGGTACCCAGCGCCGCCCCGCCGACCAGGCTGAACGGCACGTCGCTGCCCAGCTCGGCGCAGATCTCCAGCAGCTCCTCGCGCGAGGCGCCGGTGCCCCACAGGGCGTCGCAGGCGACCAGCGCGCCGGCGCAGTCCGCGCTGCCGCCCGCCATGCCGCCGGCGACGGGGATGTCCTTGGCGATGTGGAGGTGCACGTCGGGCGTGCGGCCGTACCGCTCGGCGAGGGCGAGTGCCGCGCGGGCGGCGAGGTTGGTGCGGTCCAGGGGGACCTGGTCGGCGTCCGGGCCCTCGCAGGTGACGCGGAGTCCACCGGCGGCCGGGGTCGCGGTGACCTCGTCGTACAGCGAGACCGCGAGGAAGACGTTGGCCAGGTCGTGGAAGCCGTCGGGGCGGGCGGCGCCGACCGCGAGCTGGACGTTGACCTTGGCGGGGACGCGGACCGTCACGCTCACTTGCTCGTCACTCCTTGTGTTCGGCGATACGCGCGAACTCTTCCACGGTCAGCGCCTCTCCGCGCGCCTGCGGCGACACGCCTGCGGCGACGAGGGCGGCCTCGGCGGCGGCGGCCGAACCGGCCCACCCGGCCAGGGCGGCCCGCAGGGTCTTGCGACGCTGGGCGAACGCGGCGTCGACGACGGCGAAGACCTCACGCTTGGAGGCGGTGGTCTTCAGCGGCTCGGTACGCCGGACGAGGGACACGAGTCCGCTGTCGACGTTGGGCGCGGGCCAGAAGACGTTGCGGCCGATGGAACCGGCCCGCTTGACCTCGGCGTACCAGTTCGCCTTCACGGAGGGGACGCCGTAGACCTTCGAGCCGGGCCCGGCGGCGAGGCGGTCGGCGACCTCGGCCTGGACCATGACGAGGGTGCGCTCGATGGTCGGGAAGGTGTCGAGCATGTGCAGGAGGACGGGCACGGCGACGTTGTAGGGCAGGTTCGCGACCAGCGCGGTCGGGGCGGGGCCCGGCAGCTCGGTGACGTGCATCGCGTCGGAGTGGACGAGCGCGAACCGGTCGGCGCGCTCGGGCATGCGGGCGGCGACGGTGGCCGGCAGGGCGGCGGCGAGGACGTCGTCGATCTCGACGGCGGTGACCCGGTCGGCGGCCTCCAGCAGGGCCAGGGTGAGCGAGCCGAGACCCGGTCCCACCTCGACCACCACGTCGTCGGGGCGTACCTCGGCGGTGCGGACGATACGGCGGACCGTGTTGGCGTCGATGACGAAGTTCTGGCCGCGCTGCTTGGTGGGGCGTACGCCGAGGGCCGCCGCGAGTTCGCGGACGTCGGCGGGACCCAGGAGGGCGTCGGGGGTGGGGCTGCTCACCCCGCAAGGGTAGCCGGGGGCGGGCGCGGGCCGGTCCGGGCCGATCGGGGGCGCTCCCGGAGCCGGCGGGGTCGTCGCCGGTCAGCCCCGCAGGCGTGCGCCGCAGTGCGGCCAGGCGTCGGCGCCGCTGCGCACGTAGAGCTTCTTCGCCCGGTACGTCTGCTCGGCGGGCGTCGCGTCCTCGGGGCGTCCTTCGCCGCCGAGGCCGCGCCAGGTGGCGGTGTCGAACTGGTAGAGGCCCCCGTGGGTGCCGGACGGGTCGACGGCGTGCGGGCGGCCGCCCGACTCGCAGGCGGCGAGGGCCTGCCAGTCCAGGTGGTCGGCGCCCCGCACGGACGCGGGCCGGGCGCGGGTGCCGACCCGGACGATCTGCGGGCGGGGCTCGCGCACCAGCTCGGTACGGAGCGTGCGCGGTCTCTGCCGGACGCCGTTGACGGTGCGCACGGCGTACGTGGTCCGGCGCAGGCCGGGCTGTCCGGCCTGGTCGACGACCTCCGTGCCCCGGTAGAGGGTGGGGTCCTCGGAGCGGCGTACGGCGAAGGGGATCGGGTCTTCGTGGACCTCCTGGGAGCCGGTGATCCGCAGCACGGTGACGGTCTGCCCGTCGCGGGGGAAGCCGGTGCCGGGGACGGAGGTGGTGTCCTCGCCGTGCAGCGTGACCCCGGCCTCTTCGACGGCCCGGTGCACGGTGGCGGCGTTGGTGCGGACGGTGCGGGCCCGGCCGTCCGCCATGACGGTCACCACGCGCTCGGTGCGCACGTCCAGGGCCAGGCCCTCGCGCCCGATGCGGCGGGAGGCGGGGGCGGAGAGGTACGCGCCCTGGACGCGCACGCCGAGTTGCCGAAGCGCCTCCTCCACCGTGTCCGCGGTCGTCCACACCTGGTGGCGCCGGCCGTCGAGGGTGAGCAGGAGGGGGCGTGCGCGCCGGACGGTGACCTCCTCGCCGCTGCTCAGCCGGGTGCCTGGGGCGGGCGTGATCACGTCGTGGGTGCCCACCCGGACGCCCTCGTCGGCGAGCAGTTCGGTCACGTCGTCGGCGAAGGTGTGCAGGGTGCGCGGGGTGCCGTCGACGGTCAGCTCGACGGCCTTGTCCTCGGCGACGAAGGCGGTGGTGCCGCCCGCGAGGAACGCCAGGACCAGGGCGCGCGGCACCAGCCGGCGCAGGGAGCCGTCCGCGGGTCCGGGGCGGCGTTCCCGGCGCCGACGCGCGGCCCGGCCGCCCTGCGGTGCGGGGACCGGCACCGGACGGGCGCCCCGCGGTGCGGGGACCGGCACCGGACCGCCGCCCTGCCGGGGCGGCGCGGGGCGGTAGGTGCCGCCGTACGGCAGGGTCGGCGCGCTGTGGACGTCGTACGTCTCCTCCGTGCCGTACGGCGCCCGGGTGCCGTACGGCGCCCGGCTCTCGTGGGTCTCGGTCTTCGTTCCGCTCACGCCGACACGCTCCAGGGGTCCGGATCGGGCCACCAGAACCTAGCGGAGCGCCCGTCACTCTCCAAAGTCGCGCGGACACCCAGCGTGGCGAACGAGTGCGGGGGGGGCTCAGTAGCCGAAGGCGCGTGCGGTGTTCGCGGCCAGTGCCGTCGCCAGTGTGTCCTCGTCGACGCCCCGTACGGCGGCCATGGCGCGGACGGTGACCGGGATCAGGTAGGGGGCGTTGGGCCGGCCCCGGTAGGGCGCCGGCGTCAGGAACGGCGCGTCGGTCTCCACCAGGATCAGCTCCCGCGGGGCGACCGCGAGGGCGTCGCGGAGGTTCTGGGCGTTCTTGAAGGTGACGTTCCCGGCGAAGGACATGTAGTAGCCGGCGCTCGCGCAGATCCCGGCCATCTCGGCGTCGCCGGAGTAGCAGTGGAAGACGGTGCGCTCGGGTGCGCCCTCCTCCTTGAGGACGCGCAGAACGTCGGCGTGGGCGTCGCGGTCGTGGATGACCAGGGTCTTGCCGTGCCGCTTGGCGATCTCGATGTGGGCGCGGAAGGACCTCTCCTGGGCCTCCTTGCCCTCGGGGCCCGTGCGGAAGTAGTCCAGTCCCGTCTCGCCGACGCCCTTGACCTGCGGGAGTGCCGCTAGGCGGTCGATCTCGGCCAGCGCCTCGTCGAGCGCCGCGTCCCCGCCGGGCTCGCGCGCCCCCTGCCTCGACCAGCCGTCGGGGTCCCCGTGGACGATGCGCGGCGCCTCGTTGGGGTGCAGGGCGACGGTGGCGTGGACGGCGTCGTGGGCCGCCGCCGTCTCGGCCGCCCAGCGGGAGCCGGCGAGGTCGCAGCCGACCTGGACGACCGTGGTGACGCCGACCGACGCGGCCTTGGCGAGGCCCTCCGCCACCGTGCCCGCCTGCATGTCGAGGTGGGTGTGGGAGTCGGCGACCGGTACCCGCAGGGGTTCGGGGAGCGGCGGCGCGTCGTTCTTGTCGGAGCGGCCGGAGGCGTTCGAAGGCATGCCTCGATCCTACGAAAGCCCTGCGAACGCCCCGCGGGGCTCCGGCGGGGTCAGCTCGCCCCGCGGTGGAGGTGGAGGGCGTGCAGGAGGCCGCCCAGGTGCCGGTGCCCGCGCCCTGCGGTCAGGCCCGGCGCTCCCGGTCCCGGCGCCTCGTGCACCACCTGGCCGGCCGGCACCCGCGGCACCTCCAGGGGCCCGGCGGGCGGCACCCGGTGCAGGCCGTCGGAGGCGCCGCGCACCGAGGCGACCCGCCCCGGCCGCATGATCCGCACGACGTGGTTGTCGCAGTTGGCGCAGGTCGGCCGGGTCAGCGGGGAGGGTACGACGCGGCCGTCCGTGACGTAGAGCACGAATTCGCGGCCGTCGGCGTCCCTGTGGTGCTCGATCTCGAACGACTGCTCCCAGCCGTGCCCGCAGCGCATGCACGCGAACGAGTACGACTCGTGGACGACGTCGGTGGCGCCCGCGCGCAGTCCGGTCCGCGCCGTGCTCTCACTGATGCCCATTCCGGCTCCTCCGCTCGCTCGGCGTCTGACTGCTGCCTCCTCCAGTGGACTCCTCCACCAGGGGGAAAGCACTGGATCTGCCGAGTGTTTGAGCCGATTTGGGCCGCCCTTGGCGCTGGGGCCGAATCGTCAGGAACGAGTCAAGCGCGGCCGGAAAGGGCCGCTCCGCGTCACCCCGCGTTCTTCGCCGCCACCACCGCGTCGAAGACCTCCCGCTTGGGCAGGCCCGCCTGCGCGGCGACGGCCGCGATGGCCTCCTTGCGCCGCTCCCCCGCCTCCTCGCGCACCCGGACCCGGCGCACCAGTTCCGCCGCGTCGACCTCCTCGGGGCCGTGGTCCGGGGCGCCCTCGACGACGACGGTGATCTCGCCGCGCACGCCCTCGGCGGCCCACGCGGCCAGCTCGCCCAGCCCGCCGCGCCTGACCTCCTCGTACGTCTTGGTCAGCTCCCGGCAGACGGCGGCCCGCCGCTCGGCGCCGAACGCCTCGGCCATGTCGGCGAGCGTGTCGTCGAGGCGGTGCGGGGCCTCGAAGTACACGAGGGTCCGGCGCTCGCCGGCCGCCTCGCGCAGCCGCGCCCGCCGTTCGCCGGCCTTGCGGGGCAGGAAGCCCTCGAAGCAGAACCGGTCGACGGGCAGCCCGGACAGGGCGAGCGCGGTGAGCACGGCGGACGGGCCGGGCACGGCGGTGACCCGGACGTCCCGTTCGACGGCGGCGGCGACCAGCCGGTAGCCGGGGTCGGACACGGACGGCATCCCGGCGTCGGTCACCAGCAGCACGCGCGCGCCGCCCGCCAGCTCCTCGACCAGCTCGGGGGTGCGGGCGGACTCGTTGCCCTCGAAGTACGACACGACACGCCCGCGCGGGGTGACGCCCAGCGCCTGGGTGAGCCGGCGCAGCCGCCGGGTGTCCTCGGCGGCGACGACGTCGGCGCCGGCCAGTTCCTCGGCGAGCCGGGGCGGCGCGTCGCGCACGTCGCCGATGGGGGTGCCCGCCAGTACAAGGGTTCCAGTCACTCCCCCATCCTCCCAGGGACGCGTCAGGACCGGTCCGGGGCATGCGCGGGACGTGCACAGCGCGGTTCCCTACGATGGCGCGGTGACCAGTACCGCGTCCTCCACGGACACCCGGCAGGACCAGGCCCCGCACGAGCAGCGGCCCGCCTGGCAGCAGCGGCTGCGCCGCTTCGGCTACACGGCGCCGCCCGCGGCCGACGACGTCCGCGACCGGCTGGTGCCCCCGTACACGCGCCCCGGTCCGCGTCTGTGGGTCTTCCTCGGCCTGTCGAAGACCCGCGCCGAGCGGCTGGTGCGCTGGTCGGCGTGGGGCGGGCCGCTGCTGGTGGCGCTGCTGGCGGGCGTGCTGCGGTTCTGGAACCTGGGCAGCCTGAAGGCGGTGATATTCGACGAGACGTACTACGCCAAGGACGCGTGGGCGCTCATCCACCGGGGTTTCGAGGTCAACTGGGACAAGGACGCCAACGACCTGATCCTGAACTCCGGCGGCGACGTGCCGATCCCGACGGACGCGGCGTACGTCGTGCATCCGCCGGTCGGCAAGTACGTCATCGGGCTCGGCGAGCTGCTGTTCGGGTTCGACCCGTTCGGCTGGCGGTTCATGACCGCGCTGCTCGGCACGCTGTCGGTGCTGCTGCTGTGCCGGATCGGCCGGCGCCTGTTCCGCTCCACGTTCCTGGGGTGCCTGGCGGGCGCCCTGATGGCGGTGGACGGGCTGCACTTCGTCATGAGCCGCACCGCGCTGCTGGACAGCGTGCTGATGTTCTTCGTGCTGGCGGCCTTCGGCTGCCTGGTCGCCGACCGCGACTGGGCCCGCGGCAGACTCGCCGCCGCGCTGCCCGTGGACGCCGACGGCCGGGTCCGTCCGGACGCGGACATCGCCGAGACGTTCCGGTTCGGGTGGCGGCCCTGGCGGCTGGCGGCGGGGCTGATGCTGGGCCTGGCGGCGGCCACCAAGTGGAACGGCCTGTACATCATGGCGGCGTTCTGCGTGATGGCCGTGCTGTGGGACGTGGGCACCCGCCGGGTCGCGGGCGCGCACCGGCCGCACCTGTCGGTCCTGAGGTACGACCTGGGCTGGGCGTTCCTTTCGACCGTGCCGGTGGCCCTCGGCACCTACCTGCTGTCCTGGCTGGGCTGGATCCTCTCCCCTGCCGACGGCACCGGCGGCTACTACCGGGACTGGGCGGCGACCGACGGCAGGAACAGCTCCTGGTCGTGGCTGTTCCCGGACTGGTGGCGCAGCCTGTGGCACTACGAGACGCAGGTGCTGGAGTTCCACACGCACCTCACCTCGCCGCACACGTACCAGTCCAATCCGTGGAGCTGGATCGTGCTGGGCCGCCCGGTCTCCTACTTCTACGAGTCGCCCTCGCCCGGCTCGGACGGCTGCCCGGCCGACGCGGGCGAGAAGTGCGCCCGCGAGGTGCTGGCGCTGGGCACGCCGCTGCTGTGGTGGGTGGGCTGCTTCGCGCTGCTGTACGTGCTGTGGCGCTGGGCGTTCCGCCGGGACTGGCGGGCGGGCGCCATCGCGTGCGGTGTCGCGGCCGGCTATCTGCCGTGGTTCCTGTACCAGGAGCGCACGATCTTCCTCTTCTACGCCGTCGTCTTCCTGCCGTTCCTGTGCCTGGCGGTGGCGATGCTGCTGGGGGCGATCATCGGCCGGCCGGGCTGCGGCGACGCCCGGCGGGTCGCGGGGGCGACGGGCGCGGGCGTGCTGGTGCTGCTGATCGCCTGGAACTTCATCTACTTCTGGCCGCTCTACACGGGGACGGCGATCCCGATGGAGGACTGGCGGTCGCGGATGTGGCTGGACACGTGGGTCTGAGGGGTCCTGCGGGTCTCCTTTGGGCCACCAAACGGAAACATCCGTACCTCTGTTCACTCTCTGCACCTAGAGTGCAACCCACAACTGCTTCTGAACGCGTTCAAGAAGGCGGGCGGAAGGTCTGACGGGGAGGGGACTGCCGATGGGCAGGGGGGTGAAGGCCGCCGTCATAGGCGGCGTGTTCGCCGTGATGGTGGGCGGGGCCGGATACGGCGCCTACAACATCGTGTCCGCGCTGGACGGCGGGGGCGGCTCGGAAAGCGCCGGTACGGCGAAGAAGAGCGGGCCGCCCGGCGAGGACGAGGTCGGGGAGACGACCGAGAAGTTCTTCACGGCCTGGGAGAAGGGCGACGCGGCCACCGCGGCGTCGTACACGAACAACGCCTCGGTGGCCGGGACGCTGCTCACGGCGTACGGCGAGGCGGCGCACATCACCGACGTGGACATCACGCCCGGCACGGCGACCGGCACGAGCGTGCCGTTCACGGTGAAGGCGAAGGTGTCGTACGAGGGCGCGAGCAAGCCGCTGACGTACAAGAGCGAGCTGACGGTGGTGCGCGGGGAGACCACCGGGCGGGCGCTGGTCGACTGGCGGCCGTCCGTCGTCCATCCGGAGCTGAAGGACGGCGACACCCTGGTCACCGAGGAGTCGGCGACCCCGCAGATCCAGGCGGTCGGCCGCGACGGCACCGTGCTGACCAAGGAGAAGTACCCCTCCCTCGGCCCGGTCCTGGCCACCCTGCGGGAGAAGTACGGCGACCAGGCGGGCGGCACCCCCGGCGTCGAACTGGTGGTCCGGCACACGGCCGCGAACACCCCCGACACCCCGCTGCTGACCCTGACCCAGGGCGAGCCGGGCAAGCTGGAGACGACGCTCAGCGCGAGCGTGCAGGCGGCGGCCGAGAAGGCCGTGAAGCGGTACGGCGAGTCCTCCGTGGTCGCGGTCGAGCCGAGCACCGGCGAGGTGCTGGCCGTGGCGAACAACCGGGCGGACGGCTTCAACGCGGCGTTCCAGGGGCGGGTCGCCCCCGGCTCCACCATGAAGATCATCACCGCCGCCATGCTCATCGACAACGGCGTGACCTCGATGAACGGCCCGGCGCCCTGCCCGAACACGGCGACCTGGCAGAGCCAGACCTTCAAGAACCTCACCGGCATGGAGCCCGACGAGGGCGCCACGCTCGCCAACACCTTCCTGCGCTCCTGCAACACGGGCTTCATCAAACTCATCGACGAGGAACCGCTCACCGACTCCTCGCTGACGACGGAGGCCGAGGAGCGCTTCGGGCTGGGCCGCGACGACTGGCAGACCGGCATCGTCTCCTTCGACGGCAGCGTCCCCGCGTCCGGCGGCCCGGACCGCGCGGCCAACGCCATCGGCCAGGGCCAGGTCCAGATGAACCCCCTGAACATGGCCTCGGTGACGGCGACCGCGATCACCGGTGAGTTCCGCCAGCCCTACCTGGTCTCCCCCGACCTGGACGGCCGGCAGCTGGCCACCGCCAAGGGCCTGCCGCAGAGCACCGCCGCCCAGCTGAAGCAGATGATGCGGCTCACCGCCACCCAGGGCACCGGCGCCGCGGCCATGTCCGGGCTCGGCGGCGACATCGGCGCGAAGACCGGATCGGCGGAGGTCGACGGAAACGCCACCTCCGACAGCTGGTTCACCGGCTTCCGCGGTGACGTCGCGGCGGCGGCCATGGTCCAGCAGGGCGGCCACGGCGGTGACGCGGCCGGCCCGATCGTCGCGGACGTGCTGCGCGCCGGCGGCTGAACCGGGCCGGCGGGACTCCGCCGGGGACTCGGCGTGTTCCGGGTCCTCCGCCTTCCGCACGGCGAGGGTGCGTACCCCCGGGCGCGGACGGGGGGCCCGGAACCGGCCCTAGGGTGGTCACCGTCGTTGCAGGCGCGGCAGTGCGACAGCAACGGCCGGGACACCGACGGGCAGCGCGAAGGAACGGGACGCAGTGAGCAGCAGAAGGGCCGCCGCCGAGCGGCGCAGGACGAGACCCGCCGTGATCGGCAGTGTGGCCGCCGTGGTCGTGGCCGGTGCCGGATTCGGCGCCTACGCGATGTACGGCGCCGGCGGCGGGGACACCGACCGGACCACGTCCGCCGCGGCCGGGGAGAAGGTGAAGTCCGGCCCGCTGACGGCGGCCGAGGTCACCTCGACGGCCCAACGCTTCCTCACCGCGTGGCAGAAGGGTGACGTGGCCGGCGCCGCCGCCGCCACCGACGACGCCGAGGCCGCGAAGGCCCTGCTGACCGGTTACACCAAGGACGCCCGCGTCAAGGACGTCACGCTCACCCCGGGCACCCCGGCCGGGGAGAGGGTCCCGTTCTCCGTGAAGGCCACCGTCGCCCACGAGGAGACCAGCAAGCCGCTGGCGTACGACAGCGCGCTGACCGTCGTCCGCCGGGCCGGCGACGGCGAGCCCCGCGTCGACTGGCACGCCGCCGTCGTCCACCCGGAGCTGAAGGACGGCGACAGGCTGGTCACCGGGGAGGCCGGGGACCCGCCGGTCAAGGCGCTGGACCGGGACGGCACGGAGCTCACCGCCGCGAAGTACCCCTCCCTCGGCACCGTCCTGGACGGCCTGCGCGAGAAGTACGGCGAGAAGGCCGGCGGCACCCCCGGCATCGAGCTGCGCGTGGTCCGCGGCAAGGAGTCCAAGGCGGCGAAGGCCTCCGACAAGACCCTGCTGGAGCTGAGCGAGGGCACGCCCGGCACCGTGAAGACCACCCTGGACCCCGCCCTCCAGGCCGCCGCCGAACAGCAGGTGGCCGGCAAGGCGCGGGCGTCGGTGGTGCTGCTGCGCGCCTCCACCGGGGAGATCCTCGCCGTCGCCAACGGCGGCCACGGCTTCAACACCGCCTTCCAGGGCTCCCTGGCGCCCGGCTCCACGATGAAGGTCGTCACCGCCTCGATGCTGATCGAGAAGAACCTGGCGTCGATGGACGAGAAGCACCCGTGCCCGAAGTACTTCAGCTACGGCGGCTGGAAGTTCCAGAACGACGACGAGTTCGAGATCAAGGACGGCACCTTCAAGGCGAGCTTCGCCCGCTCCTGCAACACCGCCTTCATCAGCCAGGCCCCGGAGCTGGAGAACGACGACCTGACCAAGCAGGCCAAGGAAGTGTTCGGCCTGTCCATGAACAACTGGTCCGTCGGCGTGCCCACCTTCGACGGCTCGGTGCCCGTGCAGAGCGCCGCCCCGATGGCCGCCTCCCTCATCGGTCAGGGCGGGGTGCGGATGAACCCGCTGAACATGGCGTCCGTGGCGGCGACCGTGAAGTCCGGCTCCTTCCACCAGCCGTACCTGGTCTCCCCGTCGGTCGACGGGCGCGAGCTGGCCACCGCCTCCCGCACCATGTCGGCGTCCACGCTGGCGCAACTGCGCGAGATGATGTCCTACACGGCGGCCGCCGGTACCGCTGCGGAGGCGATGGCCGGCGTCGGCGGTGACGCCGGGGCGAAGACCGGCTCGGCGGAGGTGGACGGCCAGGAGAAGCCGAACGGCTGGTTCACCGCGTACAAGGGCGACCTGGCCGCTGCGGGCGTGGTCCAGCAGGGCGGCCACGGCAGCGAGAGCGCGGGCCCGATCGTGGCGGCGCTGCTCAAGAACGCGGGCTGACGGGCGTCACCGGCCGGTGGCTCAGTGGGCCACCGGCTGGGCCACCGCCGTGTAGGTGCGGCGCAGGAACCGCATGAGCGCCTTGGTCTCGAACTGCACCACCGAGCAGCCCTGCGGGGAGTGGAACTCGACGACCGCCTGGACCCGCCCGCACGGCCACACCCGCACGTCGCCGGTCCCGGCGGGCGCGCGCAGGCCCTGCTCCAGCAGCGCACGGGAGAAGGTCCATTCGCGGGAGGCGGGGGCGCGTCCCCGCGCGGGCAGCGCGACGCACACCGAGCGGGGGTCGCGGTCGGGGTCGTAGCGCAGTACGACGGGTATCGCTCCGCCGTCGTCCCAGTCCGGGAGGTCCGCGTCGGTCAGGATGTGGGCTCGTGCGTACTGTTCGACCACGGACATCGGATCGCCCCTAGCGCTCTGTGACCTGTGCGAAAGCCGTGCGTTCCGCCCCCACTCAAATGTCCCATATTTTCCCTTTCATGCCTTTTGGGGTGCATGTCACGTCTGCCCGTCGGTACCGGCGCCCGCGCGAGCGCTGAGGAATCGCAGGTGGCCGCCGGCGGTTGCACCCACTGTCGCAGGCGATCCGAAGGGACGGGTGGAGAAGTGAGCGCGGACGTGGACGTGCACGGAACGGTGGCCGAGGGGTTCGAGCCGGTCAGGGACGCGTTCGCACGGAACTTCACCGCGCTCGGGGACCGGGGCGCGGCGGTCGCCGTCTACCGGGACGGGCGCAAGGTCGTCGACCTGTGGGGCGGCACGAGGGACGTCGACGGCACCGAACCGTGGCGCCGGGGCACCGCGCAGGTGGTCCGCTCGGCCACGAAGGGCGTCGCCGCCGCCGTACCGCTGCTGCTGCACCAGCGCGGGGAGCTGGACCTGGACGCGCCGGTGGCCGAGTACTGGCCCGAGTTCAAGGCGCACGGCAAGGAGCGCGTGCTGGTCCGGCACGTGCTGAACCACAAGGCCGGCCTGCCGGTCCTCGATCGCCCGCTCACCCCCCAGGAGGCGCTGGACCCGCTGCGCGGCCCCGAGGCGGTCGCCGCGCAGGCACCCGTCTGGGAGCCGGGCACCGACCACGGCTACCACGCGCTCACCTACGGCTGGCTCCTGGACGAGCTGGTCCGCAGGGTGACGGGCGGCCGGAGCACCGGTGAGTGGATCGCGGACGAGATCGCCCGCCCGCTCGGCCTGGACCTCTGGCTCGGGCTGCCGGCCGAGGAGGAGGCAGCGGGCCGGACCGGAAGGGTCGGGCGCCTCCAGGACCCCGAGCCGTCGGGCAGCGGGCCGCGCCTGCGTCCCAAGCGCGCCGTCACCGAGGCCTACGCGGACCCGGACTCCCTCACCCGCCGCGCCTTCGCCGCGATCACGCCGTTCCCCGACCAGAACGACCCCGCGTACCGCGCGGCGGCCCTCCCGGCGACCAACGGCATCGCGACGGCGGACGGGCTGGCCCGCTTCTACGCGGCGCTGATCGGCGGGGTCGACGGCGTGACCCGGCACCCGCGGCTCTTCGACCCGGCGACGACGCGGCGGGCCCGCGCCGAGGAGTCGTCCGGCCCCGACCGGGTCCTGGTCGTCGGCACCCGCTTCGGCCTCGGCTACATGCTGCACGGCAGCGCGTCGCCGTTCCTGTCGCCGGGTTCCTTCGGCCACCCGGGCCGCGGCGGCGCGCTCGGCTTCGCCGACCCGGAGGCCGGTGTCGCCTTCGGCTACGTCACCAACGGCTTCCGCAAGACCGTGACCGCCGACCCGCGGGCGCAGGCGCTGGTGCGGGCGGTGCGGACGTCGCTCGGCGCGGACGGCTGACGGACCCGCCCCGGTTCACACGTGGATCGGGTGGGACGTCCTCCCGGACGCCGCGTCGATCTCGTCGTGCGCCTTGGTGAGCAGTTGCATCGCCAGCTCGTTCAACGCGCGTGCGCCGGCGACCTCTTCGCCGACCCTCGGCTGCTGGGGGTCCACGCGGTGGCGGCTGGCGTGGCCGTGCGCGCGGACCTCGGTGCCGTCGGGGAGCCGCACCATCGCGACCGCCCGCGTGTGCTGGTCGTCCTCCATGAACTCCAGCTCGACATGCCATCCCACTGCGGTGTGCATCATGACGATCACCTCCGGAACACCTCCTTCCAGGGTGCTCCTCGCGGGCGCCGTACGCATCATCCCGCCGGTCCGGTTCAACCCGTGTGCAGCATCAGCCCGATGCCGACGACGAGGAGGCCCGCCGCCGCGAGCCGGGGCGCGCCGAACCGCTCCTTGAAGAAGAGGGCGCCGATCGCCGCGCCGACCAGGATCGAGGACTCGCGCAGGGCGGCGATCGGGGCGAGTTCGGCGCGGGTCTGCGCCCACAGGACCAGCGCGTACGCGGCGACGGACAGCACCGCGCCGAGCAGCCCGAGCCGGGCGTGCGGGCGCAGCAGCGTCCACGCCCCGGCGCGGTGGCGGTAGAGGAAGTACGCGGGCAGGACCGTCCCCTGCACGGCCATCAGCCAGGCGATGTACCCGAGGGAGGAGCCCGAGGCGCGTACGCCGAGCCCGTCGACGACCGTGTACGCGGCGATGGTCACGCCGGTCGCCAGGGCCGCGCCGATCGCCGCCCAGTCGGGCCGGCGCCCGCGCAGTCCCCACAGGGCGACGCCGGTCAGGCCCGCGCAGGACAGCAGGACGCCGGTGGCGGCCCAGCCGTCGGGCACCTCGTGGGCGAAGACGGCGGCGAGGACGGTCACCAGCAGCGGCGCGCTGCCGCGCGCGATGGGGTACGCCTGCCCGAAGTCGCCCAGCCGGAAGGACCGCATCAGCAGCGCGTAGTACGCGATGTGGATCGCGGCGGAGGCGAGGAGGTACGGCCACGCGCCGGCCGCGGGGAACGCCGTGAACGGCAGCAGGACGAGCCCGACGATCATGCCGCCGCCCGAGATCAGCGCGAAGCCGGTCAGCTTGTCGGTGATCCGGTGGGCGATGGCGTTCCAGGCGGCGTGCGTCACGGCGGCGAGCAGGACGGCGCCGGTGACCAGCGGGGTCACGCGGAGCGCTCGCGCACGTCCACGAGGGTGGCGCCGGCGGTGGCGACGAGGTCCTTGGGCTCCATCGGGAAGACGGCGTACGGGGTGCCCGCGGCGGCCCAGACGACCTCGTGGGCGAGCAGGGAACGGTCGGCGAGCACCCGGGTCCGCTCCCGGTGCCCGAAGGGCGGCACGCCCCCGATGGCGTATCCGGTCGTCTCCCGTACGACGTCGGCCTTGGCCCGCGTCACCTTCCGCGCGCCCAGTTCCTCGCGGACCCGCTCGACGTCGACGCGGGAGGCGCCGTCCATGAGGACCAGCACGGGTACGCCGTCGGCGGCGAAGATCAGCGACTTGCAGATCTGGCTCAGCTCGCACCCGATCGCGGCGGCGGCCTCGGCGGCGGTACGGGTGGCCTCCGGGAAGCGCCGCACCTCGGCGATGAGGTCCCCGAGGCCGAGTTCGCGCAGGGCCGCGGCGAAACGGGGGTGGGCGGCGAAGGCTCCGGAGGTGTCGTCGGTGGTCGTCATGGTCGGCACCGTAGCGGCACGTGCGGCCCGCGGGCGACCGGGTTACGGGCCGCGCGCGACGTCCGGACGACAGGAAGCCGGTGAGGGCGGCCCCGTCCCCACGGAGCCCTCACCGGCTGGTCTGTGTCCTCCTGTCAGAGGTGGCGGGTCAGGTGCGTACCAGCGCCCGGTCCTCGTCCTTGTCGTCGTCGCCGAGGTCGCGCAGGCCCTCGCCCTCGACGTCCACGTTGGGCAGCGCGCGGTCCAGCCACTTCGGCAGCCACCAGGCCTTCTTGCCGAGCAGGGCGAGGACCGCCGGGACGATGGCCATGCGGACGACGAACGCGTCGAAGAAGACGGCGATCGCGAGGCCGAAGCCGATCATCTTGATCATCGACTCGCTGGAGCCGATGAAGCCGGCGAAGACCGCCATCATGATGACCGCCGCGGCCGTGACGACCCGGGCGCCGTGCTTGAAGCCGGTGACGACGGCCTGGTCGGGCTGCTCGCCGTGGACGTAGGCCTCCCGCATGCGGGTGACCAGGAAGACCTCGTAGTCCATCGCCAGGCCGAAGACCACGCCGACCATGAAGATCGGCATCATCGACATGACCGGGCCGGTCTCCTCGACGCCCATCAGGCCGGACAGCCAGCCCCACTGGAAGACCGCGACGACCGCGCCGAGCGCCGCCATGACGGAGAGCAGGAAGCCGAGGGCCGCCTTCAGCGGGACCAGGATCGAGCGGAAGACCACGATCAGCAGGAGGAAGGCCAGGCCGACGACCAGGACCAGGTAGGGCAGCAGCGCGTCGTTGAGCTTCTGGCTGACGTCGATGTTCATCGCCGTCGAGCCGGTGACCAGGGTCTCCGCGCCGGTGTCCGCCTCGATGCCGGCGCCCGCGTCGCGGATGGCGTGCACCAGGTCCTCGGTCTGCACGGAGGACGGCTTGGAGTCCGGGACGACGGTGATCGTCGCGGTGTCGCCGCCCTTGTTGGGCTGGGGCGGGGTGACCGCCACGACGTCGTCGAGGCCCTTGATCTCGTCGGAGACGTCGGTGAACACCTGCTGCGGCGCGTCGCTGCCCTTGGCGTCCACCACGACCATCAGCGGGCCGTTGAAGCCGGGGCCGAAGCCCTCCGAGAGCAGGTCGTAGGCGCGGCGCTGGGTGGTGGACGTCGGCTGGGAGCCGTCGTCGGGCAGGCCCAGTTCGAGGGAGGCCGCGGGGACGGCCGCCGCGCCGAGTCCGATGACGCCCAGCAGGAGCACGGCGAGCGGACGGCGGACGACGAAGCGCGCCCAGCGGGTGCCGAGGTTGGCCTTGGGCTGAGCGCCCCCGGTCTTCTCCGCGGCCCGGTCGGCGCTCTTGCGGCCGCGGCCCAGGAGCTTGCCCTTCGCGCCGGCCGGCTTGACCCGGCGGCCGGCGTAGCCGAGCAGCGCGGGGACCATCGTCAGGGCGATCACGACGGCGATGGCGACGGTGCCGGCGGCCGCGACGCCCATCTTGGTGAGCATCGGGATGTTGACGACCGCGAGGCCGACCAGGGCGATGACGACCGTGAGGCCGGCGAAGACGACCGCCGAGCCCGCGGTGCCGACCGCCCGTCCCGCGGCCTCCTCGCGCTCCCGGCCCTCGGCGAGTTCCGCGCGGTAGCGGGAGACGATGAACAGGGCGTAGTCGATGCCGACCGCGAGGCCGATCATCATCGCCAGGATGGAGGTGGTGGAGCCGAGTTCCAGCGCGCTGGCCAGTGCCGTGATCGATGAGACGCCGATGCCGACGCCGATCAGGGCGGTCAGGAGCGGCAGTCCGGCCGCGACCAGCGAGCCGAAGGTGATGACGAGGACCACGGCGGCGACCGCGATGCCGATGATCTCCGTGGTGCCGGTGTGCGGGACGGCCTGGAGCGCGTCACCGCCGATCTCCACGGTCAGCCCGGCGTCGCGCGCCTGCTGGGCGGCGTCCTCCAGGGCGTCCTTGGTGGAGTCCTCCAGCTCCATGCCGGAGACGTCGTACTTCACCGAGGCGTAGGCGATCGTGCCGTCCTTGCTGACCGCGTTGCCCGTGTACGGGTCGGCGACCGAGGCGACCTCGGAGCCGTCGGCCAGGTCGGCGACGGTCTTCTCGACGGCCGCCTTGTTGTCGGGGTCCGTCATCTTCTCGCCGTCCGGCGCCTTGAAGACGACGCGTGCGGTCGCCCCGTCGGCGGCGGCGCCGGGAAAGCGTTCCTCCAGCAGGTCGAAGGCCTTCTGGGCCTCGGTGCCGGGGATGGAGAAGGAGGTGGTGCCGGCGGGCGGGGCACTGGCGGCGCCGACGCCGGCGAGCGTCAGCAGGGCCACCCATATGAGGGCGACGAAGTGCCGTCGGCGGAAGGCGAGCCGGCCGAGTTTGTAGAGGAACGTGGCCACGGGGGCGTACTCCCGGTCAGGTCGTGGGGTCTTCAGGGCAGGGGTGATCAGCCCGACGACGACGTGAGCGGTGACGTCAGGTGGGGCTCAGCTGCAGGGACGTGTCAGGGGGTGGTGGAGACGCCGAGGGCGGGGAGGATCACGGCGTCGATGTAGGAGACGAGGAACGCCCGCGTGGGCGGCTGGTCGTCGAGCAGCGTGCGGGTGGCGAAACCGCCGACCATCATGTGGACGAGGAAGTCCAGCGCCGGACAGTCGGCTCTGATCTCGCCCCGGTCGACGGCGCGTTGCAGCACCCGGCGGAACTCCGCCATCTCCGGGTCGATGAGCTGGTCCCGGAACGCCTGGCGCAGGTCCGGGTTCTGATGGAGCGCCATGGCCACACCCCGCATCAGCGCGGAGTTCTGTTCCATGGTGCAGTCGTCCTCGCGGGCCAGCAGGGCGTGCAGGTCGCCGCGGAGCGACCCGGTGTCGACGTCGCCGATCTCGCCGGGCTTGTTGTGCCGGATGGCCTTGACGACCAGCTCGGGCTTGCCGCCCCACTGGCGGTAGAGCGTCGCCTTGCTGGACCGGGTGCGGGCGGCCACGGCGTCCATGGTGAGGGCGTCGTAGCCGACTTCCCGGAGCAGGTCGAGCACGGCCTCGTACAGCTCGGCCTCGCGCTCGGGAGTGATCCGGCTGCGACGCGCGGTGGTGGCCTCGGTCATCTCGCTCACTCCTCTCCTTCTCCGGTCGCTCCGCTCGGGAACGACACCGTTTCGTACACGCCCAATGTACCCCCACCCCTAGCGAAACGAAACGGTTTCGTTCGTGGTGTGGGTCACGGTTGTCGGTTACCCATAAGTTGCCGGGCCACGGTCACCGGCAAAGCATGGGGTGGGTGAGTTATCTGCGCCTTCCGCACCTCAGCGGCGACCAGCTGTGCTTCGTGGCCGAGGACGACCTCTGGCTCGCGCCCCTCGACGGCCCCGGCCGCGCCTGGCGGCTCACCGTCGACCGCGCCAAGACCGGCCACCCCCGCTTCTCCCCCGACGGCCGCCAGATCGCGTACACCAGCTGGCGGAGCCTGGTGCCGGAGGTCCACCTCGTGTCGGTGGACGGCGGTCCGGGGTGGCGGCTCACCCACTGGGGCGGGCTCGACACCCGGGTGTGCGGCTGGTCGCCACCCGACCCCGACGGCACCACCGCCGTCCTCGCCGTCGCCTCGCACGGCGAGCCCTTCTCCCACCTCACCTGGGCCTACAAGATCACCCCCGACGGCGACCCCGGCCGCAAGCTCCCCTGGGGGCCGGTCACCGACATCCAGGCCGCCGACCTCGACGGCGAGCGCAAGACCCTCCTCCTCACCGGCACCCCGCCCCACGAACCCGCCTCCTGGAAGCGCTACCGGGGCGGCGCCACGGGCCGGCTCTGGCTGCACGGCGAGCGGCTGCTGCCCGACCTCCAGGGCCACCTGCACTCCCCCATGTTCGTCGGCGGCCGGATCGCCTTCCTCTCCGACCACGAGGGCGTCGGCAACCTCTACTCCTGCGCCCACGACGGCTCCGACCTGCGCCGCCACACCGACCACGACGCCTGCTACGCCCGGCACGCGGCGAGCGACGGCACCCGGGTGGTGTACCAGTGCGCGGGCGACCTGTGGATCGTCGAGGACCTGTCGCCGGGCTCCGCACCGCGCCGGCTCGACGTCAGGCTGAGCGGGCCGCGCGCGGGACGGCGTACGTACCAGGTGCCGGCCGCCCAGCACGTCGGCGGCATCTCCGTCGACGAGACGGGCCGGGCGAGCGCCGTCGTCGTACGCGGCAGCCTGTACTGGCTCACCCACCGCGACGGCCCCGCCCGCACCCTCGCCGACGCACCCGGAGTACGGGTCCGGCTGCCGGAGATGCTCGGGGCGAGCGGGCGGATCGCCTACGTGACGGACGCGGAGGGCGAGGACGCCGTGGAGATCGGCCACCTGCCCCGGGCGACCGGCGCCCGTGCCCTTCGGCGGCTGGCCTCCGGGAAACTGGGCCGGGTGCTGGAGCTGGTCTCCGACCCGGCGGGCGAGCGGCTGGCCATCGCCTCGCACGACGGCCGGCTGCTGCTCCTCGACGTGCCGGACGAGGACGCGGAGGTCGCCGAGGCGCTCGCGGGCGCGGAGCAGACGGAGCAGACGGAGGGAACGAAGGGCACGGAGGCCGAGGCACCCGTCGGCCGGACCGGTGAGGCGATGGAGCTGATCCGCTCCGTCAACGGCCCCGTCCGCGACCTCGCCTTCTCCCCGGACGGCAGCTGGCTCACCTGGTCCCACCCGGGCATCGGACGTTCCCTGCGGCAGATCAAGATGGCCCGCATCGACGGGAAGAACGGCCAGGAGGGCCCGCTCGTCGTCGACGTCACCGACGGACGCTTCGAGGACGAGAACCCGGTCTTCACCCGGGACGGCCGCTACCTCGCCTTCCTGTCCTGGCGCGGCTTCGACCCGGTCTACGACGTGCACACCGGCGACCTGTCCTTCCCGCTGGGCTGCCGCCCCTACCTCGTACCGCTGTCCTCCGCGACCCCCTCCCCCTTCGCGCTGAACCCGGAGGGCCGTCCCGCCGCCGGCGGTCTGGACCCGCTGGACGACGAATCCGGTGAGGGCGGCGCGGTGACCGTCGAGATCGAGGGGCTGGAGTCCCGGGTGACCCCGTTCCCGGTCACCGCCTCCAAGTACTCGGCGCTGTGCCCGGTCGCGGGCGGCGGACTGGTCTGGCTGCGCTGGCCGATCTCGGGCGCGCTCGGCGAGACCTTCGCCAACCCGGCCGACCCGAGCGAGCGGCCCACCCTGGAGCACTTCAACCTCGCCAAGGCGAGGAAGTCCGAACTCGTCGACCACCTGGACTGGTTCCGGGTCAGCGGCGACGGCAGCCGCCTGGTCGTGCTCGACGAGGGCGACCTGCGCGCCGTACCCGCCACCGAGGCCGGCGACAGCGACTCGACCACCTGGATCGACCTGCGCCGCATCCTGCACGAGGTCGACCCGGCCGCCGAGTGGCGCCAGGCGTACGACGAGGCCGGCAGGCTGATCCGCGCCTACTTCTGGGACCCCGGCATGTGCGGCATCGACTGGGACGCGGTGCTGGACCAGTACCGCCCGCTGGTCGAACGGGTCGCCTCGCCCGACGAGTTCGCCGACCTGCTGCGCGAGGTGCTCGGCGAACTCGGCACCTCGCACGCCTACGTCGCCGCCGCCCGCCGCAACGAGGGCCCGGCGCACTACCAGCGCTGGCAGGGCCTGCTCGGCGCCAACTTCGTGTGCCGGGACGGCCACTGGGTGGTCAAGCGCATCCTGCCCGGCGACTCCTCCGACTCCAGGGCCCGCTCCCCGCTGGCCGGCACCGGGATCCGCGAGGGGGCGGTGCTGACCCACGTGGACGGCCGGCCGGTGGACCCGGTGACGGGACCGTACCCGCTGCTGGCGGGCGCGGGCGGTACGACGGTGGAGCTGACCTTCGCGCCCTCGGTCGACGCCCCGGGACCGTCCCGCCGGGTCGCCGTCGTGCCGCTGATCGACGAGCGCCCCCTGCGCTACCAGGACTGGGTGGCCAAACGGCGCGAGGTGGTGCGGGAGTTGAGCGGCGGGCGCTGCGGCTACCTGCACATCCCCGACATGGGCGGCTCCGGCTGGGCGCAGTTCAACCGGGACCTGCGCATGGAGGTGTCCCGGCCCGCGCTGATCGTGGACGTGCGCGGCAACGCGGGCGGGCACATCAGCGAGCTGGTCATCGAGAAGCTGACCCGCACCATCCTGGGCTGGGACCTGACGCGCGACGCCCAGCCGGTGTCGTACACCTCCAACGCCCCGCGCGGGCCGGTCGTGGCGGTCGCGGACGAGGCGACGTCCTCCGACGGCGACATGATCACGGCCGCGTTCAAACTGCTGCGGCTCGGCCCGGTGGTCGGGCAGCGCACCTGGGGCGGCGTGGTCGGCATGACCGGCCGGCACCGCCTCGGCGACGGCACGGTGATCACCGTGCCGATGAACGCGGCCTGGTTCGACGCCTACGGCTGGTCCGTGGAGAACTACGGCGTCACCCCCGACGTCGAGGCGCTGCGCACCCCGCTGGACTGGGCCGAGGGCCGCTACCCGGTGCTGGACGAGGCGGTCCGGCTGGCGCTGGAGCTGCTGGAGACCAACCCGCCCGCGACGCCCCCCGGTTACGACGCGGTGCCCGACCGGTCCCGTCCGCCGCTGCCGCCCAGGACCTGAGGCACCGCGAGCCCACGCGAAAGGGGCGCCCTCCCGGCAGGGGGGCGCCCCTTCAGCTCAGCGGCAGCGCGTCAGGCGTCGTAGCTGCTCTCGAAGCGCTCGTCCTCGTCGCGGCGGCGGCGCGAGGAGGGGTCCATCTCGTCCTCGTCGCGGCGGCGGTCGCGGTCGCGGTCGTCGCGGTTCGGCATCTGCTCCCTGGCCTGGTCGGCACGCTGCTTGCCCTGCTGCTGCATGCGCTCGGCCTTGTCCTGGAACTGGTCCTTGATACCCATGTGGGTTCACTCCTGTGGTGATCGGGCCCGACCGGATCGGCCGGGCGCTCGATCAGATTCACACGGGCGGTGACCGTGCGCATGTCGATCAATCACGGACCGTAGCCGACCCCGATCGCCGCTGTTCGTCGGCGGCTCCGCCCGCGCCGACCAGGCCGACGCGCACCCCGTCCAGCCGGTCCCCGAAGCGCCGCATCTCGCGCTGCCCGACGGTGCCGATGAGGGCCGGCAGGTAACCGCGCACGCCCTGCATGCCGCGCAGCCACCACTGCCCGTAGACGTGCGCCGAGCGGCGCTCGATGCCCTCCACGAGCCGGTCCACCGCCGGACCCAGCGGGTAGGTCTTGTTCGACGGCCAGGGCAGCCGCTGCCGCAGCTCGCGCATCACGTCGTCCTGGTCGGCGCCGCGCACCATGTCCGTGTCGGTCCACGACAGGTAGCCGACGCCGACCTTCACACCCCGGTGGCCGACCTCGCCGCGCAGACTGTGCGCGTACGCCTCCACACCGGACTTGGAGGCGCAGTAGGCCGACATCATCGGCGCGGGCGTGATGGCGGCGAGGGACGCGATCTGGAGCAGGTAGCCGCGGCTCTCCAGCAGCGCGGGCAGGAAGGCGCGGGCCGTCACCGCCGACCCGATCAGGTTGACCTCGATCACCCGGCGCCAGGACTCCGGGTCGGACTCGACGAAGGGACCGCCGGTGGCGACACCCGCGTTGGCGACGACGATGTCGACCCGGCCGAACCGCTCCTTGACCTGCGCCGCCACCTCCGCCATCGCCTCGTGGTCGGTGACGTCGGCATGCCAGTGGTCGCTCTCGCTGTGCAGCCGGGCGGAGACCTGCTTGAGCGCGTCCGGCTCCAGACCGACCAGGGCGACCTTCACCCCGCGGGCGGACAGCTTGCGGGCCAGCAGCTCCCCGACGCCCCGCGCGGCTCCGGTGACGACGGCGACGCGCCCTTCCAGGCTCACCCTGCTCATGCGATCTCCTCGGCGTGTACGGCGGGTTCGGTGCGGTCGGTGGATATGTGGGCGGCGGCCAGGGCGCGTATCTTGCCGGTGACCAGATCGGGCGCCTCGACCGGCGTCATGTGGCCGAGGCCCGGAAGTTCCGTCAGGCCCACGCAGTTCGGCAGCGCGGCGGCCAGCGAGCGGGCGTGCACGGGCGGGGTCAGCCGGTCGGCGGTGCCGACCACTATCTCCACCGGCATCCTCAACTCCCGCACCCCGTGGTCGAGGTCGAGCGCGTCCAGCACCTCGGACCAGGCGTGCCGCACCCGGCTCGGGCACGCGTGCACGATACGGGCGCACGCCTCGACCATGTCCGGCGCCGAACCCGGGCCCATCGTCCCGTACTTGAGGATCCTGCGCGCGAGCGGCGTGACCGGCCCGAGCGGCGCCCGGGAGCCGAGGACCCGCCGGGTCAGCCAGGTCCGCAGCCGGCCCTCCCCGAACGGCAGCACGGTCGCGGACTCCACCAGCCGCGAACTGCCGGTGCTGCACAGCAGGACCGCCGCGGCGTGTTCGCGCACGCCGGGCCGGGACGCGGCGGCCATCACCGTCATGCCGCCCATGGAGTGCCCGGCGATCACGGCCCGTTCGCCCGGCGCGAGCGTGGCCGCGAGGACGGCTTCGAGGTCGTCGGCGAGGGGCTCGGTGCCGCAGGCAGGGTTGACCGGGCTGCGGCCGTGGCCGCGCTGGTCGTAGGCGATGACCCGGTGGTCGGCGGCCAGCGCGCGGACCTGCGCCGCCCAGAAGGCGGTCGAGCAGCACCAGCCGTGGGCGAGGACCACCGCGGGCGCCTCCTCGGGGCCGTGCACCTCGACGTGTATGCGGGCGCCGTCCGCGGAGGTGACGGTCAGCTCGCGGGCGGGGACGGGCGGGGCGTACGGCCCGGCGGCGACGTGCATCAGGCGGCTCACGCGCTCACCTCGGCGTTCGCGTCCGCGTCCGAGCCGGTGACCGCCCCGGCGGCGGCCGGGCGCAGGACCTCGTACTCCGCCAGGTCCACGCGCCGGGTCGCCCGCCGGAACTCGGCGGTGGTGCCGGGCCACACCGTGGTGTTGCGGCCGCTCGCGTCCAGGTACCAGCTGGTGCAGCCGCCGGTGTTCCACACCGTGCGCTTCATGCGCTCCTGCACCCGGTGGTTCCAGCTGCGCACGGCTGCGGGGCGGGCGTCGAGGGCGACCCGGCCGCCGAGCACGTTCAGCTGGCGCAGGTAGTCCGCCATGTAGTTGAGCTGCGACTCGATCATCAGGATCATCGACGAATTTCCCAGGCCGGTGTTGGGCCCGATGATCGTCATCCAGTTGGGGAAGCCGGCCGCCGAGGCGCCGCGCAGGGCCTCCATGCCGCCCTTCCAGGTCTCGGCGAGGGTCCGCCCGTCCGCGCCCACGACCCGCTCGGCGATCGGCATGTCGGTGACGTGGAAGCCGGTGCCGAAGATGATCACGTCGGCCTCGGTCTCGGTGCCGTCGGCGGCGACGAGGGTGGAGCCGCGCACCTCGCTCAGCCCGCTGGCGACGACGTCCACGTTCGGCTGGGCGAGCGCCGGATAGTACGTGCTCGACAGCAGGATGCGCTTGCAGCCGATCCGATAGTCGGGGGTGAGCTTGGCGCGCAGGGCCGGGTCCTTGATGGCGGAGGCCATGTTGCGCTTGGCGATCTGCTCGACGAAGCCCAGCTCGTTCGGGTGCTTGGTGAAGGCCTGCACCTGAAGCTCGCGGATGCCCCACAGCAGCCCGCGCCGCAGCTTGGTGGTGACGGGCAGCGCCCGGTGCAGGGCGCGCTCGGCGCCGCTGATCGCCCGGTCCATGCGGGGCATCACCCAGGCCGGGGTGCGCTGGAAGAGGGTGAGGTGCCCGGCCTTCGGCTGGATGGACGGCACGATCTGGATCGCGGAGGCGCCGGTGCCGATCATGGCGACGCGCTTGCCGGTGAGGTCGTACTCGTGGTCCCAGCGGGCGGAGTGGAAGACCTTGCCGGGGAAGGAGTCCAGCCCCGGGATGTCCGGCACCTTCGGGTCGGACAGCGGCCCGCTCGCGGACACGACGACATCGGCGGTGAGGTTTCCGCTCGCCGTCTCGATCTCCCACCGCAGTTGCTCGCCGTCCCACGCCATCCGCTTCACCTCCGAGTCGAAGCGGATGTGGGGGCGCAGCCCGAAGGTGTCGGTCACGTGCTCCAGGTAGGCGCGGATGTGCTCCTGGCCGGAGAAGGTACGGGGCCAGTCGGGGTTGGGCGCGAAGGAGAACGAGTAGAGGTGGGACGGCACGTCACAGGCGCACCCGGGGTAACTGTTGTCGCGCCAGGTCCCGCCGACGCTCCCCGCCCGCTCCAGGACGACGAAGTCGGTGATCCCCTCGCGCCGCAGCCGCACGGCGGCCCCCAGCCCGCCGAAGCCGGACCCGATCACCGCCACCCGCACGTGTTCTTGAACCTGCTCGTGCTCGGCCATCCCGAAGCCTCCACGCATCGCCTAGAACTCTGCCAGTGAACACTGGCGCAATGGGGAGAGTAGAGCAGCACCGTACTCATGGGTAGGGGTCGAGCCAGGAAAGTTACCGGCGGTACGCCGTAGGGTCGACGACGTGACCGAGAAGCGCGAATACCGCATGGAGGAACTGGCCCGGCTGGCCGGCATCACGGTGCGCACCCTGCGCTTCTACCGCGAACGCAAACTGATCCCGCCGCCCCGCCGCGAGGGCCGCATCGCCTGGTACGACGACCACCACCTGGCCCGCCTGCGCACCATCGCCGCCCTCCTGGAGCGCGGCCACACCCTCAGCGGCATCGCGGAACTCGCCGACGCCTTCGACCACGGCCGCGACGTCGGCGACCTGCTCGGCTACGGCGAGCCCACCGAGGAGACCCCGGTCCGCCTCACCCCCGAGGAACTCGCCGCCCGCTTCGAGGGCCAGGTCACCCCCGAGAACCTGGCCGCCGCCATGGACCTCGGCTACGTCGGCACCGACGGCGACGAGATCGTCCACATCAGCCACCGCCTGCTGGAGGTCTCCTCCGCACTGGTCCGCGAGGGCATCCCCCTCGGTGAGGTCCTCCAGGCCGGCGCCCGCGTCCGCGAACACGCCGACGCCCTCGCCGACCTCTTCGCCGACCTGATCCTCCGCCACGCCCCCGAAGGGGACCTCCACCGCCTGCGCCCGCTGGCCCGCAGCGTGGTGGAGGCGGAACTGTCGCTGGCGATGGACCGGCGGATACGGAAGAAAGCCGGAGAGGAACAGCTGCCCGAGGGCTAACGGTCGTAGACGACCGTCACGGGCGCGTGGTCCGACCACCGCTCGGCGTGCGTGGCGGCCCGCTCGACGTACCCCTTGACGGCCTTGGCCGCCAGCCCCGGGGTCGACAGCTGGTAGTCGATCCTCCATCCACTGTCGTTGTCAAAAGCCCGCCCCCGGTAGGACCACCACGAGTACGGCCCCTCCACGTCGGGGTGCAGGGCCCGCACGACATCGACGTAGCCGCCCTCGGCCGGGTCGAGGACCCTGCTCAGCCACTCCCGCTCCTCCGGCAGGAACCCGGAGTTCTTCTTGTTGGCGCGCCAGTTCTTGAGGTCGGCCTCGCGGTGGGCGATGTTCCAGTCGCCGCAGACGACGACTTCGCGGCCGTCGGCGGCGGCCCGCTCGCGCAGTTCCTTGAGGTAGCCGAGGAACTCGCCCATGAAGCGGACCTTCTCGTCCTGGCGCTCGGTGCCGACCTCGCCGGAGGGAAGGTAGAGCGAGGCGACCGTCACACCGGGCAGGTCGGCCTCGACGTAGCGGCCACTGGCGTCGAACTCCGTCGACCCGAAGCCGACCTGGACGCGGTCGGGCTCGCGGCGGGTGTAGAGGGAGACGCCGGCGCGGCCCTTGGCGGCGGCGGGGGCGTGCGTGACGTGCCAGCCGTCGGGGGTGCGGACGTGTTCGGGCAGCTGCTGGGGCTCGGCCCGCACCTCCTGGAGGCACAGCACGTCGGCGGAGGTGTCCGCGAGCCATTCCACGAAGCCCTTCTTCGCGGCGGCGCGCAGACCGTTCACATTCACGGAGGTCACGGTGAGCACCAGGGCACGATACCGGCACACTGGACGGTGCCCCGATCCCGGATCCCGCATCGATATACGGTAGGTAGCATGAACATTCGCCGGGTCCCCTTCGACCACCCCGACGCCGTGAAGCTCAACGACGAGGTCCAGGCGGAGTACGACGTCCGCTACGGCGACGGCGGTGACGCCACGGAGCTGGCCGCGTCGGACTTCGCGCCGCCGAGCGGCCTGTACCTGATCGCGTACGACGAGAACGACGTCCCGGTCGCCTCCGGCGGCTGGCGCAGCCAGGACGCCAACGACGAGGGGAACCTCGACGGGGACGCCGAGCTCAAGCGGATGTTCGTCATCGAGCAGATGCGTGGCCGGGGGCTGGCCCGCCGCATCCTGGCGGCCCTGGAGGAGGACGCCCGTGCGGCCGGCCGGAGGCGCATGGTGCTGGAGACCGGCACCAAGCAGCCGGAGGCCGTGGCCCTGTACACGTCCAGCGGCTACGAGCCGTGCGAGAAGTTCGGCTACTACCGGTTCCACGAGGAGAGCCTCTGCTACGCGAAGGCGCTCCAGGTCCCGTAGACACGGGCCACCCGGCCGCCGCCGCGGCGATGGCACGGCGGCGGGCGGGTGGCCTTGCCTTCCGAGAACGACGAAGGTCCCGTTCGATCGTGATGATCGAACGGGACCTTCGCCAATGTGCGTGGACCTGAGGGGATTTGAACCCCTGGCCCCCTCGATGCGAACGAGGTGCGCTACCGGACTGCGCCACAGGCCCTTGCAACGAGTGAAACTTTAGCACCCCGACCGGCCTGCTCAAAAATCGCTTCCCGGGCACCCGGGCGGGCGGGCCGCGACGAGGGCTACTCGTTGGCCGCTCGGGGGCGGTCGCCGTCCTCGTACTGGTCGAAGAGCGGTGTCCGGCCGCGCTCGCGGGCGCGACGGGCGGAGGCGGCGCGGCGGACGTCACTGCGGCCCGGGGCCTCCGGGCGCTCCTCGGCGCGCTCCTCGGCGCGACGCTCCGCGCGGTCGGCGGGGCGGTCCGGTGCCGGGTCGGCCGCCGCGTCCTCCCGGTGGGGGTCGACGGCGCTGGAGCGTGCCGAACTCCACGCGTCCGGCGACCCGAGGTCCACGTCAGGAGTGGCACGGGGGGCTACGGGTGCGGTGACGTAGGTCGGCAGGGGGACCGGCACCGGGTCCCAGCTGTCGCCCTGCGGCCGGCGCCGACGTTCGCGCTGCTGGTCGACCCACTCGGCGTGGTCGGTCTGCTCGACCAGGGCTCGCCGGTCCGCGGCGAGGGCCGACAGCCCGGAGTCGGGCTCCGCCTCGGGTCCCTCGTCCGGCTCCTCCGCGTCGGGGTCGCCGACGGTGTCGGCGGGGTCGGCGGGGGTGCGCCGGCGCGGACGCCGGTCGCGGTCCCGCAGCCGCTGCGCGGCGGCCTCGGCCTGGCGGCGGTCCATCTGGAAGGCGAACCGGCGGCGTTCCTGCGCGCGCAGGTAGGCGATGTAGGCGCTGAGCAGCACCGCGGGGACCCCGGGCGCCCACAGGAACGCGAGCCCGCCGACGGCGGCGACGACCGAACCGAGCGTGAAGGCCAGGAAGAGGAGCACGGTCGTACGCCGGCGGCGCGCGAGTACCTTGCTGCGCCGGGCACGGGCCGCGGCGCTGGGCGAGACGGGGGCGCGCCGAGCCTGCGGAACCCGCCCGCGCGCGGCTGCCGCGCCGGCTCCGCCGGACCGCCCGGCGTCCGGGGTCCGCCCCGGTTCCGAGGACCGCCCCGCTTGCTGGGCCTGCGCGGGTTCGGGGGACTGTCCGGGTTCCGCGGCCTGTCCGCGTCTGGCGCCGGGTGCGTGTCCGTCGGCCGCCGGGCGGGTGTGCCGACGGGTCCTGGACACGGCGAAGGCCCGGACGTCCACCGAGTCGGTGACGGCGTCCGGGTCGTCGGTGTCGGGCCCCGCCTCGTCGGCGGAGCGCGACCGCAGGTCCTTGGCGTACCGGCGCTCCATGCCCGCCCGTCCGGACAGGAGCCGGATGGCGGTGCTGAAGCGTTCCGTCGGACGGGCCTCGTTCAGCTCGTCCTGCCTACGGAGCCACATCGGCACCAAGTAGGCGGCCCAGGCCCCGACAATGACTGCGTAGATGAGGCCGCTGCTGCTCACGCCTCACACGGTAGAGGGGTTTGCGTGGGGCCATCCGCCAATTGGGCCGGTGTGTCGCACGATCTGGCTGATATTTCGAACTTTTCTTGTGATCGATGCGATCAACAGACTGCCGAGGTTGCGCATTTAACCGTTCCGGTACGGTCGCAGCCCGGCCAATTTCGAACGTTTATTCAATTACCGGTGTTCCGCGGGCTCCGGTCCCGTGACCGGTGCCAGCGTCGCAGCAGGCCCTCGGGGACCTCTTCCGCGGTGAGCGCGAAGACGAGGTGGTCGCGCCATGCTCCGTCGATGTGGAGATAACGCGGCCTGAGGCCCTCCTCCCGGAATCCGAGTTTCTCCACGACCCGGCGACTGGGCGCGTTCTCGGGGCGAATGCAGACCTCGACGCGATGCAGTCCGACGGTGCGGAAACAGTGGTCCACCGCCATCGCCACGGCCGTCGGCATCACCCCCCGGCCCGCCACCGCCTCGTCCACCCAGTAGCCGACGTGCCCGGAGCACATCGAGCCCCAGGTGATCCCGGCCACCGTCAGCTGTCCGGCCAGCCGCCCCTGGTACTCGATGACGAACGGCATCATCCGGCCCGCGTTGGCCTCGGAGCGCAGGTGCCGCACCATCTGGCGGTAGGTCGGCCGGTGCGCGAGCGGACCGGCGGGCGTGGGCGGCGGGATGGTCGCCTCCCAGGGCCGCAGCCAGTCGCGGTTGCGCCGGTTGACCTCGCGCCAGGCCCGCTGGTCGCGCAGTCTTATCGGCCTGAGGACGATGTCGCCGTCCACCAGTTCCACGGGCCAGGATGGGCTGTTCAGCTCGCACCCCCACCACTGGCGGGTCTGGGGTGGTCGCCGCCGTGGAGCTGGTCCACGGCGTGGGTCAGCAGCGGCTCCAGCACGGCGAGGCCGTCCTTCACCCCACCGGAGGAGCCCGGCAGGTTGACGATCAGCGTGCCGCCCGCTACTCCGGCCAGGCCCCGGGAGAGCGCCGCGGTCGGCACCTTGTCCCGGCCGTACGCCCGGATCGCCTCCGCGATGCCGGGGACCTCGCGGTCGATCACCGCCGAGGTCGCCTCGGGGGTGCGGTCGGTGGGCGAGATGCCGGTGCCGCCGGTGGTGACGATCACGTCGTAGCCTGCCGCGACGCCCGCGCGCAGGGCCGCCTCGACGGGCTCCCCGTCGGGTACGACCCGCGGGCCGTCCACCGCGAAGCCGAAGCGGCGCAGGCCCTCGGCGATCAGCGGGCCGCCCTTGTCCTCGTAGACCCCGGCGGCGGCGCGGTTGGACGCGGTGACCACCAGGGCGCTGTACGGGGCGCGCGGGACGCCACCGGCCGACGCGTCCAGCGTCATGACCGGCTCCAGTCGCCCGACTTGCCGCCCGTCTTCTCCTCCACCCGCACGTCCGTGATGACCGCTCCCTTGTCGACCGCCTTCACCATGTCGATCACGGTGAGCGCGGCGACGGAGACCGCGGTGAGCGCCTCCATCTCGACACCCGTGCGATCCGTCGTCCTCACCGTGGCGGTGATCTCCACGGCGTCGTCCGCGACCGACAGGTCCAGTTTCACACCGGAGACCGACAACGGGTGACACAGCGGGATCAGGTCCGGGGTGCGTTTGGCGCCCATGATGCCCGCGATCCGCGCGGTGGCCAGGGCGTCGCCCTTGGGGACCCCCTCGCCGCGCAGCAGCTCGATCACGCGGGGCGCGACGAGGACGCGTCCGCTGGCGCGGGCGGTGCGCGCGGTCACGTCCTTGGCGGAGACGTCGACCATACGGGCGGCGCCCGCCTCGTCGATGTGCGTCAGCCGGTCCTGCGGGCCCTGCGCGCTCGGGCCGTCGTGCGGGGGTCGGTCCTGCGTACTCATGCTCGTGTGGCGCTCCCGGTCCGGGCCCGGCGCGGTGCGGCGCGCGGGCCTGCTGTGCGCGACACGGTACCGCCAACAGGCCGGGGTCAGCCGAGCAGGACCACCTCGACCTCGGCGCCGGGCTCCACGGACTCGGTGTCCTCGGGGACGACGATCAGCGCGTCGGCGTGCGCGAGGGCGGCCACGAGGTGGGAGCCCGCGCCGCCGACCGGGGTGACCGTGCCGTCGGCGCAGGTGCCGCGCAGGAACTGGCGGCGGCCCTTGGGCGAGGTCAGCGCCTTGTCCGCGGCCAGGGTCGCGGTGGTCGTCGGGCGGTGGAGGTCGGCGAGCCCCATGAGGGTGCGGATCGCGGGGCGGACGAACAGCTCGAAGGAGACGTACGACGACACCGGGTTGCCCGGCAGGGCGAGGAGCGGGGTGTGGTCGGGGCCGATGGAGCCGAAGCCCTGGGGCTTGCCCGGCTGCATGGCGAGCTTGCGGAAGTCGACGCCGCTGCCCGGCTCGTCCTCGTCGGCGACGTGCGCCAGCGCCTCCTTGACCACGTCGTACGCCCCGACGCTCACGCCGCCGGTGGTGACCATGAGGTCGGCGCGCACCAACTGGTCCTCGATGGTGGACCGCAGGGTCTCGGCGTCGTCGGCGACGGCGCCCACGCGGTAGGCGATGGCTCCCGCGTCGCGGGCGGCGGCGGTGAGGGCGAAGCTGTTGGAGTCGTAGATCTGACCGGGCGCCAGTTCCTCGTCGGGCTGGACGAGTTCGCTGCCGGTGGAGAGCACCACCACGCGCGGGCGCGGGCGCACCCGGACCCTGCCGCGGCCGATCGCGGCGAGCAGGGCGATCTGCGGCGGGCCGAGGACCGTACCGGCCTCCAGGGCGCGGTCGCCGGCGGCGACGTCGCTGCCCTTCGCGCGGACGTGGGCGCGGGCCTCGGCCGGGCGGTACACGTGCACCTGCCCCTCGGCTCCCTCCGGGGCCAGGCTGCGGGCGGACATGCCGGCCACCGGGCCCGCGCCGAGCCCGCCGTCGGTCCACTCGACGGGGACGACCGTCTCGGCGCCGGGCGGGAGCGGGGCGCCGGTCATGATGCGGGCGGCCTGACCCGGTCCCACCGACAGCGGGTCGGCCTGGCCGGCGGCGACGTCCCCGACGACCTCCAGGACGGCGGGGAACTCCTCGCTCGCGCCCGCGACGTCGGCGACGCGCACCGCGTACCCGTCCATGGAGCTGTTGTCGAACGGCGGCAGGGAGAGCGGCACCGTGATGTCGTCGACCAGGACACAGCCCTGGGCGTCGAGCAGGTTCAGCTCGATGGGTTCCAGGGGGCGGACGGTCGCGAGGATGTCGTCCAGGTGGTCCTGCACCGACCACAGCCGGTCCGGACCGAAGTCCGCGGTGGCGTGCTCGTGGCCGGTGTCACGGTGCGCGGCGCTGCTCAACGTCGTTACATCTCCTCGGCTACGTAACTGCGAAGCCAGGTCCGGAAGTCCGGGCCCAGGTCTTCACGTTCGCACGCGAGTCGGACAATGGCACGCAGGTAGTCGCCGCGGTCGCCGGTGTCATAGCGGCGGCCCTTGAAGACGACGCCGTGCACCGGGCCGCCGACCTTCTCGTCCTCGGCGAGCTGCTGGAGGGCGTCGGTGAGCTGGATCTCGCCGCCGCGGCCGGGCTCGGTCTTGCGGAGTATGTCGAAGACGTGCGGGTCGAGGACGTAGCGGCCGATGATGGCGTAGTTGGAGGGGGCGTCGGCCGGGTCCGGCTTCTCGACCAGTCCGCTCACCTTGACGACGTCGTCGTCCCCGGTGGCCTCGACGGCCGCGCAGCCGTAGAGGTGGATCTGCTCGGGGGCGACCTCCATGAGGGCGATGACGCTGCCGCCGTGCTGCTCCTGGACGTCGATCATCCGCTGGAGCAGGGGGTCGCGCGGGTCGATCAGGTCGTCGCCGAGCAGGACCGCGAAGGGCTCGTCGCCGACGTGCGGCGCGGCGCACAGCACGGCGTGGCCGAGGCCCTTGGGGTCGCCCTGGCGGACGTAGTGGATCATGGCGAGGTCGCTGGATTCCTGGACCTTGGCCAGCCGGCTCGCGTCGCCCTTCTTCTGGAGGGCGGACTCGAGCTCGTAGTTGCGGTCGAAGTGGTCCTCCAGGGGGCGCTTGTTGCGGCCCGTGACCATGAGGACGTCACCGAGGCCGGCGGACACGGCCTCTTCGACCACGTACTGGATCGCCGGCTTGTCGACGACCGGCAGCATCTCCTTGGGAGTGGCTTTGGTGGCCGGCAGGAACCGGGTGCCGAGTCCGGCTGCTGGGATGACAGCCTTGCTGATCCTGGGGTGGGACTGAGTCATGCGCGCCACCATATCCGGTACCTATGGGGAGAATCTGTGACTCCGGATACCGGATGCTCATATGAGCATCCTAGACGTTACAGGAGCGGTCCATGAGTCACAACGCACCCGCGGCGGGGTCCGACAAGCGAAGCCTGCGGCGGGGGTTCCTCGCGGCGCGGAACGCGCTGACCACGGATGCCGTGCGGAAAGCGGCGGACGCGCTGGCCGGGCGGGCGCTCTCCATGCCGGAGGTCGCGGGGGCGCGCGCCGTGGCGGCGTACGTCTCGGTGGGCGCCGAGCCCGGGACCCGCGCGCTGCTGGACGCGCTGCGCGCGCGGGGCGTGCGCGTCCTGCTGCCCGCCCTGCTGCCCGACAACGACCTGGACTGGGGCGAGTACACCGGTGAGGGATCTCTCACGCGCGTGCGGCACGGCGGGCGGATGCCCCTGTCCGAGCCCGCCGGCGAGCGCCTGGGGCCGGACGCCGTCACGGAGGCGGACGTGGTGCTGCTGCCGGGGCTGGCGGTCGACGGGCGCGGCATGCGGCTGGGGCGCGGCGGCGGGTCGTACGACCGGGTCCTGGCGCGTCTGGAGCGGGCGGGCGCGCGTCCCGCGCTGCTGGTGCTGCTCTACGACGCGGAGGTCGTCGCGCACGTCCCCGAGGAGCCGCACGACCGGCCGGTGGACGCGGTGGTGACGCCGTCGGGGGTACGCCGGTTCCGCTGACCGCGCGGGGACGGAATCGGGGGCAGCGCGCGAGAAGGGCCTCCACGCGCGCGTGGAGGCCCTTCTCGTCTGCCGGTACGGGCCGACTACGGCTTGAGCACCAGCGTGTCGCTCGTGCTCTCGTCGACCGCCTTCTCCGTGAAGGCCCACGGCAGCAGTTCACCGTCGGCCCACTTGTCGGTCTGGTCGGTGTAGTGGGCGCTGTAGGCGTGCCCGGAGGCGCCGGTGAGGTTGATCCAGCGCGACTTGTCGAGGTCACCGAGGTTGACCACCATCCGCATGGACGGCACCCACACCACCCCGTAACCACCGGCCGCGTTCCAGCCGGAGGCGTTGACCGCTGCCTCGCCGCCGCTGAGCTTCCACGGGCCGCGGTTGAGGGCGTACTTCAGGAAGCCGGGGCCCTCGGTGCCCAGGGTCTGGTTCTTCAGGAACAGGCGGTGCAGCCTGCCCCAGTTCCAGGTGTCGATGTCCTTGCCGAGCTTGGCGGTCAGCTCCCAGCGGGCGTCGACCATGGCTCGCTTGAACAGGTCGTCGCGGTTGTGGTCGGCGCCCTTGCGGGTGCCGTTCGCCGGCGTCGTCCACCAGTCGCTCTTCGGCTTGTCCATCAGCTGCCGCACGACCTCGAACCAGCGGTCGCCGCCGTCCGGCTGCGCCTGGTCGGCGTCGCGCTGGCCGCACTCGCGGACCTTGTTGGTCTCGTCGGCCGGGCCGGTGGTGTTGACCGGGTCGACCCACAGGCACTGGCCCTTGACGCGCAGTTCCTTGGGCAGCTTGTTGCCGAAGGCGAGCTTGAGGATGTTGCGCCACACGGCGTTGAAGTAGGCGGCTGCCGCCGAGTCGGCGTCCTGGGTGTAGTCCCAGCCCTCCAGCAGCTTCTGCGCCTCGCGGACGTCCTTGTCCTCGACGTCGATCTTCAGCAGCTGGGGCACGAGCAGCTTCGCGATCTCGCTGCTGTTGTCCAGCTGCATCTGGCGCATGTCGTCGGTGGAGATCTTGCCGCCGTCCTTGATCTTCTGTTCGATCAGGGAGGTGATCCGCTGGCTGCGGGTGCCGTAACCCCAGTCCGTGGTGAGCGTGTAGGGGTAGTCCTCGTCGACGACCGCCTGGTTGGCGGTCACGATGTAGCCGCGCTCCGGGTCGTACTCGTACGGCAGCTCGTCGTCGTCGATGTACTCGCCGGTCCAGCGGTAGTCGGGGTCCCAGCCCGGCGCCGGGACCGAGCCGTCGTGGTCCTTGGCGCGCACCGGGATCCTGCCGGGCAGCGTGTAGCCGATGTGCTCGCTGTCGGCGTAGACCAGGTTCTGCGAGGGGACGTCGAAGAGGGCGGCGGCCTCACGGAAGTCGCTCCAGTTCTGCGCCCGGTCCATCGCGAAGACGGCGTCCATGGTGGTGCCCGCCTCCAGCGCCGTCCAGCGCAGCGAGACGCCGTAGCCGTCGCCGCGGTCAGGGGCGGCGGTCTCGACGGTGGCCTTCTTGCCGACCTTCACCAGCTCGTCGTCGCGGTCGGAGAGCAGGGGGCCGTTGTTGGTCTCACGGACCACGATCTTCTTGGACTCGCCGCCGGCGACCTTGATGGTCTCCTCGCGGGTCTCGAAGGGGACCACCTTGCCGTCGTACTGGTAGCCGTCGCCGGTGATCTTCTCCAGGTAGAGGTCGGTGACGTCGACTCCGGAGTTGGTCAGGCCCCAGGCGATCTCCTGGTTGTGGCCGATGACCACGCCGGGCATGCCCGCGAAGGTGTAACCGGCGACGTCGTAGCGGCACTTGTCGGAGACGGTGCGGCAGTGCAGGCCCATCTGGTACCAGACGGACGGCAGCGACGGCGACAGGTGCGGGTCGTTGGCCAGCAGCGGCTTGCCGGTGATGGTGTGCTCGCCGGAGACGACCCAGGAGTTGGAGCCGATGCCGTTGCCGTTCACGCCGACGGCGGTGGGCAGGTCGTCCAGGACGTCCTGGAGGCCCGAGAGCTGGCTCTGCAGGGCGTTGCCGGTGCCCGTGCCGGTCCCGGTTCCGACGCCTGTACCGGTTCCGGTGCCCGTGCCCGTGCCGGTCCCGGTGCCCGTGCCGGTCCCCTCGTCGCCGCCGGACGCGCCGCCGCCCTCGAACGTCTCGGTGAGCTCGTCGTACTGGCCCTCCTGGACGATCGCCTTGTTCCGGTCGTAGGGGTAGGCCGGGTACAGGTCGGCGATCTGCTTCGGGCCGAGGCGGCTGGTCATCAGGGCGCGGTCGACCTCGTCCTGCATGTTGCCGCGCAGGTCCCAGGCCATCGCCTTCAGCCAGGCCACCGAGTCGACCGGGGTCCACTCCTGGGGCTTGTAGTCGTTGGTGAAGCCGAGGGCGGCGTACTCCAGGGAGATGTCCGCGCCGTCCTTGCCCTCCAGGTAGGCGTTGACGCCCTTGGCGTACGCCTGGAGGTACTTCTTGGTGGAGTCCGACAGCTTCTCGTCGTACTCCTTCTTCGCCACCCGGTGCCAGCCCAGGGTGCGCAGGAACTCGTCGTTGTCCACCTGGCTCTTGCCGAACATCTCCGACAGGCGCCCGGCGGTCATGTGGCGGCGCACGTCCATCTCGTAGAACCGGTCCTGCGCCTGGACGTAGCCCTGCGCCATGAACAGGTCCTCCTCGGAGGACGCGTAGATCTGCGGGATGCCGTAGCCGTCGCGCTTGACGTCGACCGGGCCGGACAGTCCCTTCAGTGTGAGCGAGCCGGTGGTCTGCGGGAAGGACGCGCGGACCGTGCTGACGGACCAGTACCCGCCGTAGACGAGGCCGCCGATGACGGCCAGGACCAGGACGAGGACGAGCAGGCGGCCTTTGCGCCCCTTCTTCCCCTTCTTCCTGCCGGACGTGCCGGGCTGCTGACCCGTAGAGGCGGTGGTGGTGGGGGGCATCGCTGTCCTTGCTGTCCTAACACGAGCGGCAGGGGCGGGCTGTGCTTCGTACTGAGCGACCGAGCGCTGGAGCAACTGTAGGCGCAGGCCCGGCTCCGCCTTGACGCGGAGTCGGGTACTGGCACGCACGGGCGTTCGATCCTGCCAAGCCGAGCGTCAAGAACTCGTCAAGAGTTAGGTAAGGTAACGAAGTAGTTGTCCGCAGAGCACTGCGGTCTCGTGTGCCATGGGGGTGTGTTTTCGCGCGCCGCGTGGCGCGCTCGTCCGCGCTGCGGGCCTCATGTGGTCCGTATGTGGGGCGTATGCGCTGGTACGTATCCGTGCGTACCCGTACGTGCCCCGTGGGGTCCGCGTGTGATCCGTGCTGTGCGTCAGGGAAGGGAACGGCCGCTGACTGTCCACCACCTCAACCAGCTCCTGCTCGTCTGCTCGCTCGTCCTCCTCATCGCCGTGGCGGCGGTCCGGATCTCCTCGCGCAGCGGGCTCCCCAGCCTGCTCGTCTACCTGGCGATCGGCGTCGCCATGGGCCAGGACGGCATCGGCGACATCCACTTCGACAACGCCGAACTGGTCCAGGTCATCGGATACGCGGCCCTGGTCGTGATCCTGGCCGAAGGCGGTCTCGGTACGAAGTGGAAGGAGGCGAAACCGGCCCTGCCGGCCGCCTCCGCACTGGCCCTGGCCGGGGTCGCGGTCAGCGTCGGCGTGACCGCTGCGGGCGCGCACTACCTGACCGGGCTGGAGTGGCGGCAGGCACTGATCGTCGGTGCGGTGGTCTCCTCCACGGACGCGGCGGCCGTGTTCTCGGTGCTGCGCAGAATCCCGTTGCCCGCACGCATAACGGGCACTCTGGAGGCCGAGTCCGGCTTCAACGACGCACCGGTGGTCATCCTGGTGGTCGCCTTCTCCACGGCCGGCCCGATCGAGCACTGGTACGTGCTGCTGGGCGAGATCGCGCTGGAGCTGGCCATCGGCGCCGCCATCGGGCTCGCGGTCGGCTGGCTCGGGTCCCTCGGGCTCAGGCACGTCGCGCTGCCCGCCTCCGGCCTCTACCCCATCGCCGTCATGTCGATCGCCGTCGCCGCCTACGCGGCCGGCGCCATGGTCCACGGCAGCGGCTTCCTGGCCGTCTACCTCGCGTCGATGGTCATGGGCAACGCCCGGCTGCCGCACTGGCCCGCCACGCGGGGCTTCGCCGACGGGCTCGGCTGGCTCGCCCAGATCGGCATGTTCGTACTGCTCGGCCTGCTGGTCACCCCGCACGAACTGGGCGACGACATCCTGCCCGCCCTGATCATCGGGCTGGTGCTGACCATGGTGGCGCGTCCGCTGAGCGTCGTGCTGTGCCTGCTGCCGTTCCGGGTGCCCTGGCAGGAGAAGGCGCTGATGTCCTGGGCCGGGCTGCGCGGCGCCGTGCCCATCATCCTGGCCACGATCCCCATGGTGGAGGGCGTCGAGGGAAGCCGCCGCATCTTCAACATCGTCTTCGTCCTGGTCGTCGTCTACACCCTGGTCCAGGGCCCGACGCTGCCCTGGCTGGCCCGCAAGCTGCACCTGGGCAAGGGGGACGAGGCCGCCGACCTCGGCGTCGAGTCGGCGCCCCTGGAGCGGCTGCGCGGGCACCTGCTGTCCGTGACGATCCCCGAGGGGTCGAGGATGCACGGCGTGGAGGTCAGCGAGCTGCGGCTGCCGGCCGGGTCCGCCGTGACGCTGGTCGTGCGCGACGGGAAGTCGTTCGTGCCGCTGCCCACGACGGGACTGCGGCGCGGGGACGAACTCCTCGTGGTCGCCACCGACCCCGTCCGGGACGCCGCCGAGGCGCGGCTGCGCGCGGTCGGCCACGGCGGCAAGCTGGCCGGCTGGCTGGGCACGGGTGAGGCGAACGGCAGCCGCAGGTGAGCGAGTGCGGCAGCCGCGGGTGAGCGAGTGCGGGGCGTAGGTGGACGAGTGCGGCAGCCGCAGGGTGACGAGTGCGGGGGCGTCGGTAGACGAGTGCGCGGCAGCCGCGGGTGACGAGTGCGGGATCGCAGGTGATCGGACGCGGCAGCCTCAGGTGGGCGGCGGGCGCGGAAATCGCAGGTGAACGTGAGAAGGGTGCGCGCTTTCACAGGTTGCGCCCGTCTTCCCCCCTGTACGATGAATGCGGCACCTGATCGAACCAACTCTGCCTGAAGCAGAGCTGGCGCGACCGTATGGCGGCCGGATCGCCCCTCTTCCGCGCGGGCTCCGGCATCTACCGCAGTCCGCGCAAGAGGACAGCTCTCGGCGCTCCCGCACGGCGACAGCCGCGAGGCGGACCGCGCTACCAGGCGGCAGAAAGGCACGGGCCGTGGCATCCACGGTCACCTCGTCGAAGAAGTCGCCGGACGGGACGCGGCACACCGGGTCCCGCTCCGCCCGCGCCGGATACGGCCGACTGCTGCGCACCCGCGGCGCCTGGACGTTCCTGCTGCCCGGCTTCGCGGCACGCCAGCCGTTCGCCATGCTGACGCTCTCCATCGTGCTGCTGGTCCAGCACACCACCGGTTCCTACGGCGTCGCGGGCGCCGCGGCGGCCGTCACCGGCGTCTCCATGGCCGTGTTCGCCCCCTACAGCGGGCGGCTCGCCGACCGCTACGGGCAGCGTGCGGTCCTGCTCCCCGGCGTGCTCGTGCACGCGGCGTCCGGTCTGACCCTGACCGTCCTCGCGCTCGCGGACGCACCCCTGTGGGCGCTGTTCGCGGCCGCGGTGCCCACCGGCGCCTCGGTTCCGCAGATCGGCCCCATGGTGCGGGCCCGCTGGGGCGTGAAGCTCAAGGACTCCCCGCTGATGAGCACGGCGGCCGCCTTCGAGTCCGTCACCGACGAGCTGACCTTCGTCCTCGGCCCGCTCCTGGCGACCGCCTTGTGCACGGCCGTGGACCCGGCCGCGGGCCTGGTCACCGAGGCCGCGCTCACCCTGGTGGGCGGTCTGCTGTTCGCCGCGCAGAAGAGCACCCAGCCGACGGTCGGCCGTGCCGCCGACGGGCACGCGCGCGTGGAGCACGTTTCGGCACTGCGTGTCCCCGGGGTGCGCGTCCTCATCGTGGTCTTCCTGGGCATCGGTTCCGTCTTCGGCGGCATGCAGGTCTCGCTGGCCGCCTTCACCGAGTCGATCGGCGAGCCCGGGCTGAACGGCGTCCTGTACGGCGTCTTCGCCGCGGGCAACATGCTCTCCGGCCTGGCCTGCGGGGCGATCGCCTGGAAGGTGGCCCCGCAGCGGCGCCTCCTGATCGGCTACACCGCCCTCGCCGTGACCGCGTCCGGCCTGTGGGCCGCTCACTCCGTGCTCGTACTGGCCGGTCTCGGCCTCCTGGTCGGCATGTGCATCGCACCGGCCCTCGTCACCGGCTACACGCTGGTCGAGGACCTGGTCCCGGCGGGCGCCCGCACCGAGGCGTTCACCTGGCTGACCGGCGCGGTCGCGCTCGGCCAGGCGGCGGCCGTCACCGTCTCCGGCCAGCTGGAGGACCGGCTCTGGGGCGGCGCCGGGTTCCTGGTGCCGATGGGTGGCACGGTGCTCGCGCTGGCGACGCTGCTGGCACTGCGTTCGCGGTTGGCGACCCCGCCGCGCGGACGTACGGTCGCGCGTGGCGTCGGTCACCGCGAGCACGCCGCAGTGGACTGATCCCGGGGAATGCGTCACTATGGACCGTCGTTAGCACTCATCGAGTGAGAGTGCCAGGAGGAAGACAAGTGCCGACGTACCAGTACCAGTGCACCGAGTGCGGCGAGGGCCTCGAGGCGGTGCAGAAGTTCACCGATGACGCCCTGACCGAGTGCCCCAACTGCCAGGGCCGCCTGAAGAAGGTCTTCTCGGCAGTCGGCATTGTCTTCAAGGGCTCCGGCTTCTACCGCAACGACAGCCGCGGCAGCTCGTCCAGCAGCTCGCCGGCGTCGTCGGCCAAGTCGGCGTCGTCCACGGCGTCCTCCTCGTCCTCGGAATCCGGTTCCTCGTCGGGCTCGGGCTCGTCGTCGGGCTCCGGCAGCTCCTCCGCCGGCACCACCGCCGCGTAGGGCCTCCACAGCTTCTCGCGGGACCCCGTCGTCGACCGACGACGGGGTCCTCGGCGTCGGCCGGGGCGGCTAGGGTGCGGGCATGGCGAACAAGGTGAATGCCGAGATCGGCGTGATCGGCGGCTCCGGTTTCTACTCGTTCCTCGACGACGTGACCGAGGTACAGGTGGACACCCCCTACGGGCCGCCCAGCGATTCCCTCTTCCTCGGCGAGGTCGCCGGCCGACGGGTCGCCTTCCTCCCCCGCCACGGGCGCGGCCACCATCTGCCGCCGCACCGGATCAACTACCGGGCCAACCTGTGGGCGCTGCGCTCGGCCGGCGTGCGCCAGGTCCTCGGCCCCTGCGCGGTCGGCGGCCTGCGCCCCGAGTACGGGCCGGGCACGCTGCTGGTGCCGGACCAGTTCGTGGACCGCACGCGGTCCCGGCCCTCGACCTACTTCGACGGGCTGCCGACGCCGGACGGCACGGTGCCCAACGTGGTGCACGTGTCGCTGGCCGACCCGTACTGCCCCACCGGGCGGGCCGCCGCGCTGAAGGCGGCCCGGGGGCGGGACTGGGAACCGGTGGACGGCGGCACACTGGTCGTGGTCGAGGGGCCCCGCTTCGGCACCCGGGCGGAGTCCCTGTGGCACCGGGCGCAGGGCTGGTCGGTGGTGGGCATGACCGGCCACCCCGAGGCCGCGCTCGCCCGTGAACTGGAGCTCTGTTACACCTCGCTGACCCTCGTCACCGATCTCGACGCCGGTGCGGAGAGCGGTGAGGGCGTCTCCCACGAGGAGGTCCTGCGGGTCTTCGCGGCGAACGTGGACCGGCTGCGGGGCGTCCTGTTCGACGCGGTGGCCGCGCTGCCGCCGACCGCCGACCGGGACTGCCTGTGCGCGACGGCGCTGGGCGGGATGGATCCGGGGATCGCGCTGCCGTAGAGCCTGGGGCGGGCGGCGGGCGGCGGGGGGCTGGGGGCCCGGGGGGGGCGTGTGGTGCGGGCCGGGAAGGTGTGTGCGGTGCGGGCCGGGGCCTGCGGGAGCTGTGCGGCCTGCGGAAGCTGTACGGCCTGCGGGACCCGTGCGGCCCGTGCGCGCGACCGTGTGAAGCCGTGCATGAGCAGTCCCCCGGCGGGGGCGGAGCGGCACGTTCGGGTGGCGGAGTTGTCCACAACCGGTCGGTAGCGCACGGGCTCCGGCGGACATCGGCGAAAAGCCTCATCGTGGACCCGCAAGCCGATCCCTCGTCACAGGTGGTGGTCACCGTGTCCCGTTCCGCCCTCGCCTCCCCCCTGCCGCTCGGCACCGACGCCCCGCCCACCTGCGAGGTGCCGCACTTCACCCCGGTGCGGGTGCGCGGCGGACGGCACCGACTGCACCGGCTCCTGCGCCACCGACGACGAGCCGTCGCCGCCGGACTCGCGGTCACCGCCGCGGCGCTGGTGGCGGCGGGCCCGCATCCGGGAGCCGGCGCCCCGGGCGCCCAGCGGGCCCGCGGGCATCCGGTGGCCGAGCCGGTACGCGAGCGGCACGGCGCGCGGCCGGTGTCGGCGCCGGTGCGGATCGCCGACGCGGCCACGGTGCGCCTGCTCAGGCCCGGCGACCGGGTTGACGTCGTCGCGGCCACGGACGGCGGCTCGGGCGAGGCGACCGTCCTCGCGCGCGGGGCGCGGGTGACGAAGGTGCCGGAGCCCGTGGACGGGGACGCCGCGGGTGGGGCGCTGGTCGTGGTCTCGGTGCCCCGCGCGACCGCCCACCGGCTGGCCGGCGCGGCGGCCACGGCACGGCTCGCGGTGACGCTGTGCTGAGCCCGTCAAGTCCCTCGTTGGAGGTGCCGGATTGGACAGGGTGGCCCAACGCTGACGTAGGTTGCGGAGCGTTTTGTTCCACACCCGGTTCAGTCAAGGAGTGCCCCCGAGGTGAGCGAGAAGAAGGAGCCGAGCGTCTGGGATGGCTTCAAGGCCTTCCTGATGCGCGGAAACGTCATCGACCTGGCGGTGGCGGTCGTCATCGGCGCCGCCTTCACCAACATCGTCAACTCGGTGGTGAAGGGGGTCATCAACCCTCTGGTCGGTGCGTTCGGCACCCAGAGCCTGGACAGCTACAGCTCCTGCCTCAAGGGTCCGTGCACCGGTACCGGCGACAGCGCGACGGGCGTGCGGATCCTGTGGGGCTCGGTGCTGGGCGCCACCCTCACGTTCCTGATCACCGCGGCCGTCGTCTACTTCCTGATGGTCCTGCCCATGTCGAAGTACCTGGCCCGGCAGGAGGCCCGACGCAAGGCGAAGGAGGGCGCGGAGGAGGTCATCGAGGTCTCCGAGCTGGAGGTGCTCAAGGAGATCCGCGACGCGCTGGTCGCACAGCGCGGGTCGGGGCACGACCGCCCGTAGGGGCGCCGCACCCCGCGGCTCACAGGTGGTGGGGCGGCTTCTCGTCGAGGAAGCGCTTCAGGTCGGCCGCGCTGTCGCCCTCGGAGCGCCCGCCCCAGCCGCGGTCGGTGTCGTCCGAGCTCTGCTGGTCCAGCGGGTCGTCGAAGACCAGCGCCGGCCTGGGCGCGCGGGGCTCGGGTTCGGGGGTGCTGCTCATGTCTCCAGGGTACGGCCCGCTGTGTGAACGGTGCTCCGCCCGCCCGGCTCGCCCCGGCGGGCGGGGCCGTCCGCAAGCAGATCCGCGTCGTCTCTGCTGTGCTGGGAGCCATGCTGTCCAGTCCGGCCTCCGCAGGGGCCCCCTCCGGTCCGCCCGACGTCCAGCCTCCGCTGCGCAGACTGACGGCCCGCGGCCGGCACGAGTCGCACCGCGCGGCCACGCCGCTGGAGCTCTTCTTCGATCTCTGTTTCGTCGTCGCCATCGCCCAGGCGGGCGTCCAGCTGGTGCACTCCGTCGCCGAGAACCACGCCGGCGAAGGCATCCTCGACTACGCGATGGTCTTCTTCGCCATCTGGTGGGCGTGGATGAACTTCACTTGGTTCGCCTCGGCCTACGACAACGACGACGTGCCCTACCGGATCGTCACCCTGGTGCAGATCGCCGGCGTGCTGGTCCTCGCGGCCGGAGTCTCCCGAGCCTTCGAGGACCACGACTGGACGGCCGTCGTCATCGGCTACGTGATCATGCGCGTGGCCATGTCGACGCAGTGGCTCAGAGCGGCCCGCTCCGCCACGCGCGGTGTTGTCCCCCACCGGTGCTGTCCGCCCTCCACCGGTGCTGTCCGCCCCCGAAGGCAACGTGCCTGGACCAGACTGACGGCATGACAGTCGACGCATTGACGGATGTCGCCGGAGTTCTGGTGGGGCATGCGACGCGCAGGGGCGACGGGTGGCTGACGGGCACCACGGTGGTGCTCGCGCCGGAGGCCGGGGCGGTCGCCGCCGTGGACGTGCGCGGGGGCGGTCCCGGCACGAAGGAGACCGACGCGCTCGATCCGCGCAACCTGGTGCAGCGGGTCCAGGCGCTGGTGCTGACCGGCGGCAGCGCGTACGGGCTGGACGCGGCGTCCGGGGTGATGGCCTGGCTGGAGGAGCGGGGCCGCGGCGTACGGGTGGGCCCGGACCCCGCGCACGTGGTGCCGGTGGTGCCCGCCGCCTGCGTCTTCGACCTGGGGCGCGGTGGCGACTTCCGGGCCAGGCCGGACGCGGCCACCGGCCGGGCGGCGGTGGAGGCGGCGCACGCGAGCACGCCGGGTGCGCCGGTGGCCGAGGGGTGCGTCGGCGCGGGCACGGGAGCGGTGGTCGGCACGTTGAAGGGCGGGGTGGGCACCGCGAGCACCGTGCTGGACTCGGGGATCACGGTGGCGGCACTGGTGGTGGCGAACGCGGCGGGGTCGGTGACCGACCCGGAGACGGGGGTGCTGTACGGGGAGTTGTTCCGGGGCGGGCGGGTGCGGTATCCGGCGCCGGAGGTGCACGAGGCCGCCGGGCGGCGGCTCGCCGAGGTCGCGGCGAGGAACGCGCCGCCCCCGCTCAACACCACACTCGCCGTGGTCGCCACCGACGCGGACCTGTCCAAGGCGCAGGCGCAGAAGCTGGCCGGCACCGCGCACGACGGCATCGCGCGTGCGGTGCGGCCGGTGCACCTGCTCAGTGACGGGGACACGGTGTTCTCCCTGGCGACCGGGGAGCGTCCGCTCGACGCGGGGCAGCCGCTCGCGCTGAACGAGGTGCTGGCGGCGGGCGCCGACGTGGTGACGCGGGCGATCGTGCGCGCCGTACGGACCGCCGGGCCGGTGGACGGGCCGGGCGGGGCGTGGCCGTCGTACGAGGAGCTGTACGGGCGTGCGTCGGGGGCCGGTTGAGCCGCGTGCGCGGGCGATTGTCCCGGTTCTGTCACGCGTCGGGGTTCCGGGCGGTCGGCGGGAACCCGGTCGACCTCCGCTCACCTCTACAGGGTTGAAGGTAATACCGCACAACACCTCATCCTGGAGCAGCTCGTGACAAGGCCGGTCATAGCATCGCGGCGCGTACTGGGGGCCTGTGCCGCCCTGGTGGTCGGCGCCCTCACCCTCACCGCCTGCGGCGGCAGCGCCAGCGCCGACGACGAGAAGGGCGGCAACGGTGGCGCGGACTCCGCGAAGACCTCGGTCGCGAAGGTCGTGATCTCGGCGAAAGACGGATCGACCGGCGCCTCGATCAACACGACCGGCGTGAAGGTCAGTGACGGCCGGCTCACCGAGGTGAGGATGACCGTCGCGGAGACGGGCGCGGCCGTACCGGGCGCGGTCTCCGCCGACGGCGGCACCTGGAAGCCGAAGGAGCAGCTGGAGCGGGGCACCAAGTACCGGATCCACGCGACCGCGAAGGACGCCGACGGTCGTACCTCCGCCGCCGACTCGGTCTTCACCACGGTCTCCGCCGCCAACAGCTTCATCGGTACGTACACCCCGGACGGCGGAACCACGGTCGGGGTGGGGATGCCGGTGTCGTTCACGTTCGACAAGGCGATCAGCGACAAGAAGACCGTGCAGTCGCACATCTCGGTCACCTCCAGCAGCGGGCAGGAGGTGGTCGGGCACTGGTTCGGCGACCAGCGGCTCGACTTCCGGCCCGAGGAGTACTGGAAGGCCGGTTCGAAGGTCACCATGAAGATCGACCTGGACGGCGTGGAAGGCGCGAACGGCGTCCACGGCGTGCAGAAGAAGACGGTGACCTTCACCGTGGGCCGCGCCCAGGTCTCCACGGTGGACGCGAACACCCAGACCATGACCGTCGTGCGGGACGGCGAGACGCTCAAGTCGCTCCCCATCTCGGCGGGCAGCGCGGAGAACCCGACGTACAACGGACAGATGGTGATCTCCGAGAAGTCCCTGGAGACGCACATGGACGGTTCGACGGTCGGGTTCGGCGGCGAGTACGACATCCCGGACGTGCCGCACGCGATGCGACTGAGCCGGTCCGGCACCTTCATCCACGGCAACTACTGGTACAACAAGGGCAATCCGCCCTTCGGCGCCCAGGGCACCAGCCACGGCTGCGTCGGGCTGCGGGACGTCCAGGGCGGGCAGGGCGCCACCGACGGCAAGTGGTTCTACGACAACTCGCTCATCGGGGACATCGTGGTCGTCAAGAACTCCCCGGACGGCACGATCGCGCCGGACAACGGGCTCAACGGCTGGAACATGGCGTGGAGCGAGTGGGTCGCCGGGAGCGCCGCCTGATCGGCCGATCAGCCTCTTGAGCAGCGGATTTTGACGGTTCGTCGGGCCGCGCGGGAACATTTCGCGCGGCCCGCGCGTTTTTCGTGCGTACGTTTTCTCGGTTCCCGGACATGATGTCCGACCGAGGGGCTACGGTATGCACCCACAAGGTGACATGCAGCAACGCCGGGAGAAACCTTGAGCGTTCCGTACGAGACGGCAGCGTACGAACCACCCGAGTCGCCCGAGTCTCCGGAGGAGCACCTCATGCGACTGCTGGGTCGCGCCCTGAACTCGTTCGAACTGCCCGACGAGACGATACGGCAGCTGGACTGCGCGCTGGCGCACGACGGTTCACTGCACTCCGCGCACCACAGCGCGGGGCTGCACCGCGAGACGTACCGGCACACCTGGCTGCTCGCCGACGGCTCGGCGGTCACGCTCTGGGAGCTCGTCCACAACACCACCCCGGGCGGCGAACCGCAGCACGAGGTGTACGTCGACGAGGAGGAGCTGCGCACCGCCACCGCACGCCTGGCCCTGCCACCGGACACCCCCGACTTCGAACTGCCGGTGCAGGTGCAGCTGTCCCCGGCCCCCGCCCCCCGGCACAGCTACGTCCCCGACGCGTCGGCGGACCACGCCCGCCGGTTGCTGCGCCGCGCGGAGAACCCGGACCGGCCCGGCGCCGACCTCGCCGCCCGGCTGGCGACGGCGTCCGCGCACCGGATCACCCAGGCCTTCGGCGGCCCCGGCCGCGCTCGCAGCGCCCGGATCGGCTTCTCGCTCTACGAGCACGCGTTCCTGCTGCGCGACGGCGCGGAGGTCTCGCTCTGGGAGGTCGAGCACACGGCCACGCCCGACGGGCGGCACATGTGCGAGGTCTACGTCAGCGAGGACACCGCCCGCCGGGCGATGGAGCGTCGCGCGGCGCAGGTATCCCCGTAGTGGTTCGCCGGGTTCCGCTCTGTCCGGCGGGAACGCCGCCGGGCCGGGTCCCGTGCGGAACCCGGCCCGTGGACCGTTGACGGCGACCGTCCCCTACGCGGCCACCGGCTGCTTCGCCCCCGGTGCCGAGGCCGACGGGTCCGCGCCGCCGGTTCCCGGTGCAGCCGCTCCCGACGCCGGCTTGCGCAGACCCTTGAGGACGAGCACCAGGGCCGTGGTGACGCAGACGCCCGCGGCGATGGCGACCAGGTAGAGCAGTGGGTTGCCGATCAGCGGGACGACGAAGATGCCGCCGTGCGGGGCGCGCAGCGTGGCGCCGAACGCCATCGACAGGGCGCCGGTGACCGCACCGCCCACCATCGAGGACGGGATGACCCGCAGCGGGTCGGCCGCGGCGAACGGGATCGCGCCCTCGGAGATGAAGGAGGCGCCCAGCACCCAGGCGGCCTTGCCGTTCTCGCGCTCGGCGGCGTTGAAGAGCTTGCCGCGCACGGTCGTGGCCAGGGCCATCGCCAGCGGCGGGACCATACCGGCCGCCATGACGGCCGCCATGATCTTCATCGCCGAGTCGCTCGGGTCGGTGACCGCGATGCCGGCCGTGGCGAAGGCGTAGGCGACCTTGTTGACCGGGCCGCCCAGGTCGAAGCACATCATCAGGCCGAGCAGGGCGCCGAGCAGGACCGCGTTGGCGCCGGACAGGCCGCTCAGCCAGTCGGTCATCGCCTTCTGCGCGGACGCGATGGGCTTGCCGATCACCACGAACATCAGGAAACCGACGACCGCCGAGGAGATCAGCGGGATCACCACCACCGGCATGATCCCGCGCAGCGCAGCAGGGATGCGCATCCGCTGGATCGCCATCACCACGGCACCGGAGATCAGACCCGCCGCCAGGCCGCCGAGGAATCCGGCGTTGATGGTCAGCGCGATCGAGCCGCCGACGAAGCCGGGGACGAGACCCGGGCGGTCGGCCATGCCGTAGGCGATGTAGCCGGCCAGCACCGGGACGAGGAAGGCGAAGGCCACACCGCCGATCTGGAACAGCAGCGCCGCCCAGCTGTCCGCCTGCGACCACACGAAGTGGTCCATCACCGAGGGCGCCTTGTTGATCTCGTAGCCGCCGATCGCGAAGCCCAGGGCGATGAGCAGACCGCCCGCGGCGACGAACGGGACCATGTAGCTGACGCCGGACATCAGCCAGACGCGCAGCTTCGTCCCGTACCCGTCCCCGGACCCGCCGCCGCGCTCGACCGGCGTCGCACCGGAGGAACCGCCAGCGCCGCCGTCACCCGCCGCACCGGCCGCCGTGACCTCGCCGCTGGCCGCCTTGCCGCGGACCTCGCCGATCAGCTCGCCGGGCCGGTTGATGGCCGCCTTCACGCCGGTGTCGACGGTGGGCTTCCCGGCGAAGCGGTCTTTGTCGCGTACGGGCACGTCGTGGGCGAAGATCACGCCGTCCGCCGCCGCGATCACCGCCGGGTCGAGCCGGGTGAACCCTGCCGAGCCCTGCGTCTCGACGACCACCTCGACGCCCGCCTCGCGGCCGGCGTTCTCCAGCGCCTCGGCCGCCATGTAGGTGTGCGCGATGCCGGTGGGGCAGGAGGTGACGGCGACGACGCGGAAGGGGCGCTCCGGCTCGCCGGGAGCCTCGTCGGGGCTGCCCGTGGCGGTCCCGGCGGAGGCCGCCGCCGGGACCGCCACGGAGTCCTCGGGGCCTTCCGAAACGCCCTCGGCACCGTCCGGCTCCTCCCCGCGGATCAGCGCCGCGGCGGCCGTCGCGGCGCCCACCGAGCGCAGCGCGTCGGTGAACTCGGAGTTCATCAACTGCCGCGCCAGGGACGACAGGATCGTCAGGTGGGCGTCGTCCGCGCCCGCCGGAGCGGCGATCAGGAAGATCAGGTCGGCCGGGCCGTCCGCCGCCCCGAAGTCGATGCCCGCCGCGCTGCGCCCGAAGGCCAGCGTCGGCTCGGTGACGTGTTCGCTGCGGCAGTGCGGGATGCCGATGCCGCCGTCGAGGCCGGTCGGCATCTGCGCCTCGCGGGCCGCCACGTCGGCGAGGAAGCCCTCCAGGTCGGTCACCCGGCCCAGGGCCACCATCCGCTCGGCGAGGGCGCGCGCCGCCGCTTCCTTGGTGTCGGCGGACAGGTCGAGGTCGACCAGGTCCGCGGTGATCATCTCGCTCATCGCGGGCTCCTTAGCTCGCGTATCGCCCGGAACGCGGGGGTGCGGGGGCGGAAACGGGGAGGGGGACGGGGGCACTGCGGTGGGGATCGGGTACGGCCCGGGTGAGCGGGCCGACGGCTCGGTGTGCGGAAGTCATGACGCCGGCTCCTTCAGTACGCGGTCCACCGGCACCTCGGCCGTGACCGTCACCGCGCCCGGGTCCAGGTCGGCCGGCGTCGGCATCACACTGCCGGGCAGCCGGACGGCCGCGGCACCGTGCGCTACGGCGGAGGCGAGGGCACCCGGCCCCGCACCCCCGGCGACCAGGAAACCGGCGAGGGAGGAGTCACCGGCGCCGACGTTGCTGCGCACGGCGTCCACCCGGGCGGCGCCGAACCAGGCGCCCGCGTCGTCCACGAGGAGCTGCCCGTCGGCGCCGAGGCTGGCGAGCACGGACCGGGCGCCCAGCTCCCGCAGTTCCTCCGCCGCCTTCACCGCGTCGCCGACCGTGACCAGGGGACGCCCCACGGCCTCGGCGAGCTCCTCGGCGTTCGGCTTGACCACGTCGGGCCGCTCCCGCAGGGCCTGGAGCAGGGCGGGACCGGAGGTGTCGAGGGCGATGCGGACACCGGCGGCGTGCGCCCGGGCGACCAGGTCGGCGTACCAGGAGGGGGCGAGGCCGCGGGGCAGGCTGCCGCAGCAGGCGATCCAGTCCGCGCCGGGCGACTGGCGCCGTACGGTCTCCAGGAGCAGTTCCCGCTCGGCCGCCGACAGTTCGGGGCCCGGTGCGTTGATCTTCGTCAGGACGCCGTCCGCCTCGGCGAGCGCGATGTTGGCCCGGGTGACGCCGGCGATGGGCACCGGCGCGACCTCGATGCCCTGGGCGTCGAGCAGTTCGGAGACGAGCGCGCCGGAGGGGCCGCCGAGCGGCAGCACCGCCACGGTGCGCCGGCCGGCCGCCGTCACCGCGCGGGAGACGTTCACGCCCTTGCCGCCCGGGTCCACGCGCTCGCCCCTGGCGCGGACGACCTCGCCGCGGTCGAGGGAGGGCACCTCGTAGGTGCGGTCCAGGGACGGGTTGGGGGTGACGGTGAGGATCATGCGCGTACTACTTCCGTGCCGTCGCGCTCGATGGCGGTGGCGTCTTCGGGGGTCAGCCCGCTGTCGGTGATCAGCAGGTCCACGTCGTCGAGGGAGCCGAAGCGGGCGAAGTGCTCCTGGCCGTACTTGGAGGAGTCGGCGAGCAGCACCACGCGGCGGGCGGCGGCGACGGCGGCCCGCTTGACCGCGGCCTCGGCGAGGTCGGGGGTGGTCAGGCCGTGCTCGGCGGAGAAGCCGTTGGCCGCCACCAGCACCACGTCGGCGCGGATCTCGCCGTACGCGCGCAGCGCCCAGGCGTCCACGGCGGCGCGCGTACGGTGCCGCACGCGCCCGCCGACCAGGTGGAGCTGGATGCCGGGGTGGTCGGCGAGGCGGGCCGCGATGGGCAGGCTGTGGGTGACGACGGTGAGCGAGGCCTCCCGCGGGATCGCGGCGGCCAGCAGGGCCACCGTGGATCCGGCGTCGAGGATCAGCGTGCCGTCGGCGGGCAGTTCCGCCAGGGCCGCCTTGGCGATCCGGTCCTTCTCGTCGGCCGCGGTGGACTCGCGCTCGGCGAGGTCCGGCTCGAAGTCGAGCCGCCCGGCGGGGATCGCGCCGCCGTGCACGCGGCGGAGCAGACCGGCCCGGTCGAGGGCCTTGAGGTCGCGGCGGATGGTCTCCGCCGTCACCTGGAACTCCTCCGCCAGCGACACCACGTCCACCCGGCCGCCGTCCCGCGCGAGCCGGAGGATCTCCTGCTGACGCTCCGGTGCGTACATGACGCGTTCGCCTCCGACCTGTACCGAGCCATGCCCGAACCTGTGGTTTCTCACGGAGGCTACGCCCGGTTTTCCGGAATGTAAACAAGTAACCGGACCAATTCAAAACCACTCGGGCACGACCGGGCGTGAACGGGCATCCTGTGGCTGGTCCCCGGAAGCGCGCGGGAGGGCGGGTCCGGTGCCGACGCACCGGACCCGCCCTCCCCTTCGCCGTACGGCGGCCTCAGGCGAGCGCGGCCTCCTTCTCCGTCGCCGCGCCCTCCGTCGCGCCTCCCGCCTGCTCCTCCTCCGCGGCTCCCTCCACGTGCTGCGCCGGCCGCTTCGGCAGCGCGGACATCAGCAGGAAGATGACGGCCAGTACCGCCGCCACCCAGCCCAGCGCGTTCTGGAAGGCGTCCGCGTAGGCGGGGCCGATGCGGGCCGGTGCCAGGTCGTCGCTCATCGTGCCGAAGAAGACCACGGAGACCAGACCGAGCCCGAGCGCGTTGCCCATCTGCTGCACGGTGTTGATGAGCCCGGACGCCGACCCGGCGTGCTCGCGCGGCACCTGGGACAGCACCGCGTCCGTCAGCGGCGCGACGATCAGCCCCATGCCGACGCCCATGACGACGAGCGGCAGCGCCATGTGCCAGGAGGTGATGCCGAGCCCGTAGTGCTCGGACTCCCAGAGGTAGAGCAGGACTCCCGCCGTCATCACCAGCGCGCCCGCCTGGAGCACCTTGCGCCCGAAGCGCGGCACCAGCTTCTGCACCGACACCCCGGCCGCCACCGACACGGCGACCGAGAACGGCACACCGGTCAGCCCGGCCCGCAGCGGACTCCAGCCGAGCCCCACCTGCATGTACAGGGTCCACACCAGGAAGAAGATGCCGAGCGCGACCCCGAAGACGGTCTGCACGGCGATACCGGCGGCGAAGCTCTTCACCCGGAACAACGACAGCTCGACCAGCGGCGAACCGTCCCGCGCGCTCTTCCGCCTCTCGTACGCCACCAGCACCGCGAGCACGACGAACGCGCCCGCCATCGACAGGTGCCCCCACAGCGGCCAGCCCAGCTCGCGCCCCCGGGTGAGCGGGTAGACCAGCATCAGCAGACCGAGGGTGACCAGGGCGACCCCGACCAGGTCCAGCCGCAGGGCGCGCGGCGCCTTGGACTCGGTGATGAAACGGCCGCCGAGCACGAGTGCCGCGATGCCGACCGGCAGGTTGATGAGGAAGATGGGCCGCCACTCGAGCCCGAAGAGGTTCCACTCGGTGAGCAGGGCGCCCAGCAACGGGCCGGAGACCGCGCCCAGTCCGACGATCGCGCCGAACAGCCCGAACACCTTGCCGCGTTCGTGCGCCGGGAAGGTGGCGTGCACGATCGACAGCACCTGCGGCACCATCAGCGCCGCCATGGCGCCCTGGAGGATGCGCGAGGCGACCAGCATCTCCGGGTTCACGGCGAGACCGCACAGCGCGGACGCCAGGGTGAAGCCCGCGACACCGATGAGGAACACCCGCTTGCGGCCGTGGATGTCGCCGAGCCGCCCGCCGGTGATCAGGCCGGCCGCGAAGGCGAGGGCGTAACCGGCGGTGATCCACTGGATCTGGCTGAAGGAGGCGCCCTCGTTCTGCCGGATCGACGGGATCGCGATGTTGACGATCGTGACGTCGACCAGGTCCATGAACGCCGCGGTCATCACGATCGCGAGGGCGTACCAGCGACGGCGGTCGCCCGCGGCGGGCGCCGCCGGTGACGCGTGCGGGGTGTGCGTTGAGGTCATGGCGGTGAAGCTATGACCCCAGTAGGACAGATCCGGTCCTACTGGTGCGCCATCCTGGGCACCATGACGACGGACACTCCGGCCCGGCTCCTGACGCTCCTCTCCCTCCTCCAGACCCCCCGCGAGTGGCCGGGCGGCGAGCTCGCCGAGCGGCTCGGGGTCTCACGCCGCACGGTCCGGCGGGACATCGACCGGCTGCGTGAGCTGGGCTACCCGGTGCAGGCGACCATGGGCGCCGACGGCGGTTACCGGCTGGTGGCCGGCAAGGCGATGCCGCCGCTGGTCCTCGACGACGAGGAGGCGGTGGCGATCGCGGTGGGCCTGCGCGCCGGCGCCGGGCACGCGGTCGAGGGCCTGGACGAGGCGTCGGTACGGGCACTGGCCAAGCTGGAGCAGGTGCTGCCGTCGCGGCTGCGGCACCGGGTGGCCACCCTCCAGGCCGCGACGACCCCGCTGACCAGCGGGGACGGACCGAGCATCGCACCCGAGACGCTGACCGTCATGGCCTCCACCGTGGCCGGGCACGAGCGGCTGCGCTTCGCCTACCGGGCGGGGGACGGCACCGAGTCCCGGCGCGTGACGGAGCCGTACCGGCTGGTCTCGACGGGACGCCGCTGGTATCTGATCGCCTACGACCTCGACCGGGAGGACTGGCGGACCTTCCGGGTCGACCGGGTGAGCGAGCCGTTCGCGACGGGGGCGCGGTTCGCACCCCGGGAGTTGCCGACCGGGAGCGCGGCGGAGTACCTGCGGCGCTCGATGCAACGGCACGGCGACTCGTACGACATCGAGGTCGCCTTCGACGCGCCGGCCGACGTCGTCGCCGCTCGGTTGCCGCGGTGGCTCGGGCCCCCGGAGCCGTCGGACGACGGCACGTCGTGCGTGCTGCGCGCGACCGTCTCCGACTCGGTGGACTGGATGGCGGTACGCCTCGCGATGCTGGGCGTGGACTTCCGGGTCCGGGAGCCGGCGGAACTGGTGGAGTGCGTACGGGGGTTGGGGGCGCGGCTGGCGAGCGCGGCGGGCGGTGAGTGACCGCGCGCCGTGCCGGTGGACGCGTTCGGCACATCGCCGCCGCCGGGCCTCGGACCACGGCACCCTCCGTCCGCCGCCCGGTTCCGACCGTCGGCGAACAGCCCCGTCCCGCTCGACCTCGACCGTCGGCGAGCAGCCCAGCCAGCTCCACTCCGACCGCCGGCGAGCAGCCCCGCAACTCCGCCCGTCGGCAACAGCCCGCCCCGCCCGGCCCGTCACCCGGGCGCCCCGCACTCCCCCCAGGCGAACTCCCGCACGCCCGCCAGATTCCGCAGCGCCGTTTCGACGGGGCTCCCCGCCCCCTCCGGTCCGTCCGCCCAGTACTCCACCGCCACCCGCACCGCCGCCCCCGCCACCGCGGCCGCGAAGCGCAGCTCGGGAGAGCCCGCCAGCCGCTCGGCAACGTTGTCGTCACCCCCGGACAGCCGCGCCGCCAGCGCCTCCACCAGCCCGCGCTCGGCGGTCATGCACACCTCCGCCCACACCTTGCGCAGCGCCGGGCTGGTCGCGGCCAGGCGGATCAGGGTGCGGGCCCACTCCCAGGACGGCGCCGAGACCCCGGCGCCGGGCGTCAGCGTGTGCCGTGCGGCGTGCTCCAGGGCGTCGGGCACGGACAGCTCCGGCGGGGCCCCGCGTACCGCCTCGGCCCAGCGCTCGGCGCCGAGGGCGTAGAGCGGGGCGACGGCCTCCTCCTTGGTCGCGAAATAGCGGTAGAAGGTGCGCGGGGCGATTCCGGCGGTCCGGGCGATGTCCTCCGCCCGGGTCGCACGCAGGCCCTGGCTCACGAAGAGGCGGGCCGCCGCGCGGGCGATGTCCATCCGGGTCTCGGCCTTGCGCCGCTCCGTCAGGGAGACGTGCCCGGCACCGGGCGTGGACGATTCGGGCGCGGAAGAGGCCGGGGTGGTGCTGCTCACTTCGGCAGATTATGCCGCTGTGACAGAATCTGCCATTCGGCGGGACACCCCGGGGTTCAGGTCCGGGGTGCCCCGCCTCCTTCTTCGGCCTTCGCCACGCGCCGGGCCCCCGCACTCAGCGGCGGAGGCGGTCGGGCGCTCAGGCGCTCAGGCGCTCAGGGAACAGAAGGAGCCGGGCTGCGGCGCCCCGGGGGGGAGAGGCGCCGAGCCCGGCTCGGGAAAGTCCCGGCGCCGGGGGGAGTGCGTCGGGACGTGGTCCATAGGGGCGGAGGGTCCGTCCGGAGCGGGTGCCCCGGGCCGAATCACTGGGCCCGGAGGTCTTGTTCCCGGGCCCCCGCCTGTTGAAGCAGCGTTGTACGGCCATGTTTGCGCGGGGTTCGGCCACCGGCGTACGCCCCACGCGTCACGTCACGCCCCCTCATCACGGCGGGCCGGTCACCGGCCCGCCGCGCCGCCTACGCCGCCGCCTCGAAGCCGGTGTCGCGGGCCAGCTTCTTCAGCTCGAGCAGCGCGTGCTTCTCGATCTGCCGGATGCGCTCACGAGTGAGGCCGTGCTCCTTGCCGACCTCGGTCAGCGTGCGCTCCCGGCCGTCCTCGATGCCGTACCGCATCTTGATGATGGAGGCCGTGCGCGGGTCGAGGCGGCCGATGAGGTCGTCGAGCTCCTCGCTGCGCAGCAGCGTCATCACGGACTGCTCGGGCGACACGGCGGAGGTGTCCTCCAGCAGGTCGCCGAACTGGGTCTCGCCCTCGTCGTCCACCGACATGTTCAGCGAGACGGGGTCGCGGGCCCAGTCGAGGACGTCCGTGACGCGCTCCGGCGTCGAACCGAGCTCGGCGGCGATCTCCGCGGGCTCCGGCTCGCGCCCGTGCTCGCGGTTGAACTCGCGCTGCACGCGCCGGATGCGGCCCAGCTCCTCCACGAGGTGGACGGGCAGCCGGATGGTGCGCGACTGGTCCGCGATCGAGCGGGTGATGGCCTGACGGATCCACCAGGTGGCGTACGTCGAGAACTTGAAGCCCTTGCGGTAGTCGAACTTCTCGACCGCGCGGACCAGGCCGGCGTTGCCCTCCTGGATCAGGTCGAGGAGCGGCAGGCCGCTGCGCGGGTAGCGGCGGGCGACCGCCACCACCAGGCGGAGGTTGGAGCGGATGAAGACGTCCTTCGCCCGCTCGCCGTCGTCGATCAGGGCCTGGAGCTCCTCCCGGGTGGCATCCGCCCCGGTCTCCTCGTAGCCTTCGAGGACCTGCCGCGCGAACACACCCGCCTCGATGGTCTGGGACAGCTCGACCTCCTTGGCGGCGTCGAGCAGCGGTGTCCGTGCGATCTCGTCGAGGTACATGCCGACCAGATCGCGGTCGGCGAGCTCGCCGCTGCCTGCGCGGACGCTGGTTGCCGCGTCGGCCGTCTCGCCGGTGGCGGACTTACGACGGGCGACGGCACGGGTTGCCATGCGTGCTCCCTTGCGATGGTGGTTCAGCGGGTGGTCCGTGGACGTTCGGCACCGTCCGGCGTTGTCTCCGGTCCCGGAACTGCTCTCCGGCCTCTCCCGGGACTCTCCTCGGGTGCCCTGCATCCGATGGAAACAACGACTGGAATCCGGACAGAATTCCCAACCTGCCCCCCGATTTTTCTGATCATGCAGTACCCTGTGCCGCCACACGAGGAGGCGTGATGCGGTCGGGACGTACGGAGGTCCAGGTCAGGGCGGGAATCGAGGAGGACCTCGAGGCCCTCACCGACCTCTACAACCACTACGTACGTGAGACGCCCGTCACGTTCGACACCGAGCCGTTCACCCCGGAGGAGCGCCGCCCCTGGCTGCTCTCCCACCCTGAAGACGGCCCGTACCCGCTCAGGGTTGCCACGGACGCCGAGTCACAGGAAATCCTCGGGTACGCCACATCCAGTCCTTATCGCGCGAAGCCCGCCTACGGCACCTCCGTGGAGACCACCGTCTACGTCGCCCCGCACGCCGGCCGCCGCGGCATCGGCACCCTGCTCTACACGGCCCTCTTCGAGGCCCTGGCCGGCCAGGACCTGCACCGCGCGTACGCGGCCGTCGCCCAGCCGAACGAGGCCTCCGCCCGGCTGCACGAGCGCTTCGGTTTCCGGCACGTCGGCACGTACCGCGAGGTGGGCCGCAAGTTCGGCCGGTACTGGGACGTGGCCTGGTACGAGAAGCCGCTCTAGCCCCGCTCCCCGGACGGGGCTCAGCCGAACTGCACCGACCGCTTGGCCAGCCCCATCCAGAACCCGTCGATCACCGATCGCCGCAGATCCAGCTCGCCGGCCGCGTCCGCCGCCCCCATCGTCACGAACAGCGGGGCGAAGTGCTCGGTGCGCGGGTGGGCGAGCGTGCCCGCCGGCGACTTGCGGGCGAAGTCGAGCAGCGCGTCCACGTCACCGGCATCCAGCGCGCGCCGGCCCCAGTCGTCGAACTCGGCGGACCAGGAGGGCACGCCGGCCTGGCGCAGCGCGGCCAGGTTGTGGGTGAAGAAGCCGGAGCCGATGATCAGCACGCCCTCGTCGCGCAGCGGCGCGAGCCTGCGGCCGATCTCCATGAGCCGCGCCGGGTCGAGGGTCGGCATGGAGACCTGGAGGACCGGGATGTCGGCGCCGGGATACATCTCGACCAGCGGCACGTAGGCGCCGTGATCGAGGCCGCGGTCGGGCACGTCCTGCACCGGCGTGCCGGGGGCGCGCAGCAGCTTGCGCACGGACTCGGCGAGCGCGGGGGCGCCGGGGGCCTCGTAGCGCACCCGGTAGTAGTGCTCGGGGAAGCCCCAGAAGTCGTAGACGAGGGGGACGGTCCGGGTGGCGCCGAGGGCGAGCGGGGCCTCCTCCCAGTGGGCGGAGACGACGAGGATCGCCTTGGGGCGGGGCAGGGCGGCGGCCCAGGCGGCGAGCTCGCCGGGCCAGACGGGGTCGTCGGCGAGGGGCGGGGCGCCGTGGCTGAGGTATAGGGCGGGCATGCGCTCCTGGGCGGTGGCGGGCACGATACGGCTCCAGTTACTTGAAATCTCAAGCTGTCTACCGTCGAATTTAAGGGTTCCTTGTTTAAAGTTCAAGGACTCGTACGATGGGATACATGAACACGGCACCCATCCCGCCCTCCACCGGCGAACCCCGCTGGCTCACCACCGAGGAACAGCGCGTCTGGCGCTCGTACATCGAGGCGGCCACCCTCCTGGAGGACCACCTCGACCGCCAGCTCCAGCGCGACGCGGGCATGCCGCACGTCTACTACGGCCTGCTGGTCAAGCTCGCCGAGTCACCGCGCCGACGGCTGCGGATGACGGAGCTGGCCAGGTACGCCAAGATCACCCGCTCCCGCCTCTCGCACGCGGTCGCCCGGCTGGAGAAGAACGGCTGGGTGCGCCGCGAGGACTGCCCCTCCGACAAGCGGGGCCAGTTCGCCATCCTCACGGACGAGGGGCACGAGGTGCTGCGCCGGACCGCGCCGGGCCACGTGGACGCCGTACGCCAGGCCGTGTTCGACCGGCTCACCCCGGAACAGCAGAAGTCCCTCGGCGAGATCATGCGGATCGTCGCCGAGGGACTTCAGCCCCGCGAAGCGGGGGCGGACCTGCCCTGGCTGCGCTGAACGCGCGGCCGGGGCAGGTCCCGGGAACCGTGCGCGAGGGGCGTCCCCTCCCCTGCGCACGGATGGAACAGGGGCCCGAGGGGTACCGCGTCCGGGTCGTCAGTGGGCGACGACCGGCACCGGCAGCTCCTCCTCGGCCGCGTCGCCCGAACCGGAACCCGTGACGGCACTGCCGCCCGGACGCCCGGCGTTGACGAAGGTCAGGGCGATCACGGCCGCCACGACCAGGATGCCGACGGCGAACCAGATCGCGCTGGTGTAGCCCTGCACCTGACCCTCCAGCTGCACCAGCTGCTGCTGGGACCGGGTGGCCGCACCGCCGATGTGGTCGGCGATGTAGGACGTGGTGGCCGAGGCGGCGATGGTGTTCAGCAGCGCCGTACCGATCGCACCGCCCACCTGCTGCGAGGTGTTGACCATCGCCGAGGCGACACCGGAGTCCCGCGGCTCGACGCCCTGCGTGGCCATCGACATGGCCGGCATGAAGGCCGTACCCATGCCGAGACCGAGCAGCAGCATGCCGGGCAGCAGCACCGCGGCGTACGAGGTGTCGATCTCCAGCTGGGTCAGCAGCAGCATGCCGACGGCGGCGACCAGGAAGCCGGGGCCCATCAGCAGCCGGGGCGCGACCCGGGTCATCAGGCGGGTGCCGATCTGCGTGGAACCCGTGATCATGCCCGCGATCATCGGCAGGAAGGCGAAGCCGGTCTTGACCGGCGTGTAACCCTTCACGATCTGCAGGTAGTAGGTCAGGAAGAGGAACAGGCCGAACATCGCGATGATCGCCAGGCCCAGCGAGAGGTAGATCCCGCCCCGGTTGCGCTCGGTGATCACGCGCAGCGGCAACAGCGGTGCCTTGACCTTCGACTCGACGATCACGAAGGCGAGCAGCAGCACGGCGGAACCGACGAACATGCCGACCGTCACCGCGTCGCTCCAGCCTTCGGACTCGGCGCGGGTGAAGCCGTAGACGAGCGCGACCAGACCGAGGGTGGAGAGGAACACGCCGGGGATGTCGAGCGGCGAACGGTTGCGGCCGCCCTTCGGCTCACGGATGACGAAGTAGGCACCGGCCGCGGCGACCACGGCGAACGGGATGTTGACGAAGAACGTCCAGCGCCAGTTCAGGTACTCGGTGAGGAAACCGCCGAGGATCAGACCCACGGCACCACCGCCACCGGCGATCGCACCGTAGATGCCGAAGGCCTTGGCACGCTCCTTGGCGTCCGTGAACATCACGGCGAGCAGGGAGAGCGCGGCGGGCGCGAGCAGGGCGCCGAATACGCCCTGGAGGGCGCGGGAGCCGAACATCATCGCCTCGTTGGTGGCCGCACCGCCGAGCGCCGAGGCGACGGCGAAGCCGGCCAGGCCCACGACGAAGGTGCGCTTGCGGCCCCACAGGTCGGCGATCCGGCCGCCGAACAGCAGCAGACCGCCGAAGGCGAGGGCGTAGGCCGTGACGACCCACTGCCGGTTGCCGTCGGAGATGCCGAGGTCCTGCTGGGCGGAGGGCAGGGCGATGTTCACGATGGTGGCGTCGAGGACGACCATCAGCTGGGCGAGCGCGATGAAGACGAGCGCTTTCCAGCGGCCGGCGTCCGGGGCGTCGGTGACGCCGGAGGCCTTGACGGCTGTTTGAGACATGGGGATACCCACTTCGGGACTTCGTGACGGAAAAAGGTGAGTAAAGGGACGACTGGACCCGGGGCGACGGCTGCGGGAGCCGCCGTCCTCCGGTCGGACGGTGGGTCTTGTGGCTTCTGTGCCGTCTGCGCTTGTGTCAGACGGTTGGTCTTCTGACTTCCGTGCCGTCTGCGCCTGCGTCAGACGGTGGTTCTTGTGGCTTCCGTGCCGTCAGCACCTGCGTCGGACGGCGGATCCCCGCGGAACCATCGGGCGGATCCTCGCGGAACCACTGGGCGGTTCCTCGCGGAACCACTGGGCGGATCCTCGCGGAACTACGGGTCGCAGGGCCGGCGCAGATCCTCCATGGTCACGACCGTTCCCGGCAGGGCGGAGCGGGCTGGAGCCCGCAGCCCGTCCAGGAACAGCTGCAGGTGGCGGTGGACGAACCGGTCGGCACTCAGGCACCCCGTACCGGCCGGGGGCCTGCTGAGCTGAGCCGCGGCGATCATCAGATCGCCCACGCCCACGTCGGCGCGGAGCTGACCGGCCGCCTTCGCCCGGTCCATGACCTCGGCGACGAGCCGCTCGACCCGTTCGCGCGCCGCTTCCAGGTCGGGGTGGTGCTGGTCGAACGTGCTGGACACCATGGGGCACAGGGCACTGATCCGCTCGTCGGCGGAGACGTGCACGAAGCGCTCCAGCGCCTCGAACGCGTCGCCGGTCTCCGCGAGCGCGAGCTCGGCCGCCCGTGCCGTGCGGTCCATGACCGAGCAGACGACCTCGCGGACGAGGGCGTCTCGGTCGGGGAAGTTGCGGTACACCGTGGCGTTGCCGACGCCGGCCCGGCGGGCGACGTCGTCGAGCGGCACGTCGGGCCCGTGCTCGACGAACATCTCCCGGGCGGCGGCGACGATCCGCTCCCGATTGCGCAGGGCGTCGGCGCGGGGCCGGGTCGCCTTCCGCTGCTCGGGGGTTGCGGTCTGCACGGCGTACTCCTCGGACGTTGGGTTGGCGATCCGGGGAGGGAGTCCCCGTTTCGCTCGGACACATGGCTAAACGGGGAAACGATCCCCGGTTATTTCCCGCCCCCGAAGAAACTTTCCGTGACCTGGATCACACGCGAGGGCCCCGGAGTGTCCCGCAGTCCCCCGGTCGGCGGCTACCGGCGAGAAACCCACGATCGGCTCCTCCAGCGCGCGCCCGCACACCCCTCGGCACAGGGTGAGCGCAAGGGTGCAGCCGAAGTCGGGCGGCTGCCGTGGCCCGGGAGGTCCGCATGCAGCCGCAGCCGAGCCGCCGCATACGCCCGCGCAGACTGGCCGCGATCGCGACCGTCACCGCCGTGACCTTCGCGGTCAGCACCTCGGCGGGCACCGGCCGGCTCGCCCCCGGCACCACCGCGGCGGGCCCCGGCCCGGCCCCCCTCTCCCGCTCCTCCGCGCACGGCCCCTGCATGATCAGCGGCGGCCCCGAGACCCAGATGTCCGAGGGCGTCCCCACCTCCGCCGGCTACGCCCGCTCCACGGGCACCGTCCGCGCCCTCACCCTGATGATCGACTTCTCCGACGCCCCCGGCGAGGGCAAGGCGCTCGACCGGTACGCGGAGTTCTTCCCGCAGACCGAGGAGTGGTTCCGCACCAGCTCCTACGGCCGCCTCGACTACCGTCCCGAGACACCGGTCCGGGACTGGCTGCGCATGCCGAAGTCGTTCGCCGAGTACGGCATAGAACGCGGCGCGCCCTTTGAGCCCGGCTACCGCGAACTGGTCGAGGACCTGGTCACCCAGGCCGACGCGAAGGTCGACTTCCGCGCGTACGACCTCCTGAACGTGCTGGTCACCCCCAACGCCGGCCCCTCCGCCCTGGACACGGTCCTGTCCGTCACCTTCGCCGGCAACCACGAGGCGCCGATCGCCGACGGCGTCCCGGTCGCCAACGCCTCCTTCGTCTACTCCCGCCAGGACGACGGCTCCGGCTCCTACGACGAGACCGGCTACCGCGTCCTCCCCCACGAGAACGGCCACGTCTTCGGACTCCCGGACCTCTACACCCAGGAGGGCGGGGGCGCGGTCGGCCACTGGGACATCATGAGCGAGGACTGGGGCGCCAACAACGACCTCCTGGGCTGGCACAAGTGGAAGCTGGGCTGGCTGGACCGCACCCAGGTGCACTGCGCCTCGGCACCGGGGACGACGGAGTACACACTGACCCCGCTGGCCCGCAAGGGCGGCGACAAACTGGTGGTCGTCCCGGTGGACGCCGAGTCCGGGTACGCGATCGAACTGCGCACCCGCGAGGGCAACGACGAGGTGGTGTGCCGGCCCGGCGTCCTGGTCTACAAGGTCGACGCGGACGTGGACACGGGCATGGGCCCGGTGACCGTCTACGACTCCCGCCGGGACAGCGGCGGCTGCACCCGCGCCCCGAACGTCCACGCGGAGCTGTCGGACGCGGCCTTCACCCCCGGCGAGACCTTCAAGGACCCGCGCCACGGCATCACGATCGCGGTTTCCGGAGCGGGCGCGAAGGGCGACCACCGGGTGAGCGTCACCCGCAGGTGAGGACCGGCACCTGCTTCCGGCGGCATTACCGTAGGCGGGCCCGCCGCGACCCCGTACCGGAGACCCGATGCCCGCCGACATCACGAACGACATCCCGCAGGACGGGTCCGCCGCCGCACCGTCCGGGCGGGCGGACGTACCGGCCGAGGCGGTCGCCCCCCTGCTGCGCGGCATCGCGGTACTCCGTCACCTGACCGACGCGAACGACGGCGCCCTCAGCCTCAGCGCCCTGGAGAAGGCCACCGGCCTGGCCCGCTCCACGGTCGACCGCCTCACCGCCACTCTCGCCCGCATGGGCTACGTCCGCCTCGACGGCCGCGACGTGACCCTCGCCCCCCGCCTGATGGAACTGGGCAACGCCTACCTCGCCGCCCTCCGCCTCCCCGCCCTGCTGTCCGCCCGCGCCGACGCCCTGGCCGACGAACTGGACGAGTCGGTGTCCCTGGCGGTCGGCGACCGCGACGGCATCCGCTTCATCCACCAGGCCACGCGCCGCCGCGCGATGTCCCTCAGCTTCCGCATCGGCGACCTCCTCCCCGCCGAACGCACCGCGCCGGGCCCGCTGTTCGCCACTCAGTGGTCACAGGCCGAGTGGCATCATTGGCGCGCCCGCAGAGCGGCGGACCCCTGGGACCGCGCCTTCCCGGCCGTCCCCCCGACCGAACACCCCACACCCCACGAGGACTTCGAGCACCGTACGGCCAAGGCGGCGACCGACGGCTGGTCCCTGGACGACCAGCTGATCGAACCGGGCCTGGTCGCGGTCTCCGTCCCCGTACGGGACCCCCGCACCGGCGCCCCATCCTGCGTGGCGAGCGTGGTGAGCCACACCAGCCGCCACACGGCGGACGACCTGCGCACGACCCTGCTCCCCCGCCTCCGCGAGGCGGTGCGGTCGATGGAGGACGACCTGCGCGCCGCCCCGCCCCCGCAACCGGGTCCGCCCCCGGCCGGCCTGGCCACCTGGACGGGCGCGTCGAAGCAGGAACTCGGCCGGGACTTCGTCGAATCCCTGGCCCGCGGCCTCACCGTACTGACCGCCTTCGGCGAGGACCGCCCGGAGCTGACCCTCTCGGAGGTCGCGAAGGCGACGGGTCTGGCCAGGGCGACGGCCCGCCGGGCGCTGATCACCCACGAACACGCGGGCCTGGTACGACAGTCCCCCGACCACGCCTTCACCCTCACCCCCCGGGTCCTCTCCCTCGGCTTCCCGCCCCTCTCCCGCACCTCCCTCCCCCAGATCGCCCAGCCCCACCTGACCGCCCTCGCCGACCGCGTCCACGAGTCGACCGCGCTGGCCGTCCTGTCCGACTCGGGCGAGGAGATCCAGTACACGGCCAGGGCATCAGTGAGCCGCGTGCTCAGCGCCCGGATCACGGTCGGCACCCGCCTCCCCGCCCGGACGACCTCCCCGGGCCGCGTCCTCCTCTCCCTCCCGGAGACCCGGTCGGCGGGCTACGCCCTGATCGACGAGGAATTGGAGGCCGGCCTGCGCTCCCTCGCCGTCCCGGTCCACGACCGGGACGGCCGGGTGGTCGCCGCGGTGAACGTGGCGATGCACGCCGCCCGCCGCACGGCAGCGGCCTGCGTGACGGACATCCTCCCGCCCCTGCGCGAAACCGCCGCCCACATCGAGGCCGACCTACACGTCGCCGGCCGCTTCCGCCCGGTCCCCCTCACCTGACCAACCGCTACACTGTCGACGGCGGCACCACACCTTGCCGCCACGCCTTCGTAGCTCAGGGGATAGAGCACCGCTCTCCTAAAGCGGGTGTCGCAGGTTCGAATCCTGCCGGGGGCACCAGGGAAAAGGCCACCTACGGATTTTCGTAGGTGGCCTTTGACATCCACGTCTGACATCAACGGGCGCGGTCACTCCCGGCTGGGACGCCGTTTCCTGAGCAGCCGGTCCATGTGGCTCATGGCTTCCCGCTGCGTGTCCTGGACGACGTGCGTGTAGACGTCCATGGTGATGCTGATCTGGGAGTGCCCGAGGATCTCCATCACGACGCGGGGCGCGACTCCGGCCGCTGTGAGGAGCGTGGCGGTGCCATGCCGAGCGTCGTGCAGCCGGATGACGCGGAGGCCGGCGGACTCGGCGACGCGGGTGAAGGAGCGGTAGACGTTCCGCGGCTCGACCTGACGGCCGGTGCTAGTGGTGAAGACGTAGCCGGACTCCTGCCACTGCTCCCCCGCCTTGATCCGAGCAGCCGCCTGCCGCATCCGGTGCCAGCGCAGGGGCGCGATGCAGAGGGCGGGCAGCGGGACGGCTCGGCGACGGCGGCTCTTGGGATCATCGTCGTAGAGGACGCCCCGACGGCGCTGCGTCTGCTGGCGGACGTAGAGAACGCGGCTGTCGAGGTCGAGGTCCGACCAGCGCAGGCCGATGATCTCTCCCCGGCGGAGCCCCATGGCGATGGCAAGCACGAAGGCCGCGTACAGCGGGTCCTTACGGGAGGCCGCGAGGAAGTCCAGAGTCTCGTCGAGGGTCCAGGGCTTCAGTTCGCGGTTGTCGGTGCGGGGTGGCTCGACCAGCTTGGCGACGTTGCGCGTGATCAGTTCCTCACGGCAGGCGGAAGACAGTGCCGACCGCAGGACGCGGTGGGATTCCTTGGCGGTCGCCGCAGTCGTCTGCTTCTCCAGGCGGACGAGGAAGCGGCGTACGTCGGCGACGCCGAGGGATTCGAGCCGCTTGGCGCCGAGCAGCGGCACGAGGTAGAGCCGGACGTGCGCCTCGTACTTGTCGTACGTGCTGAGCTTCCGCCGAGGCTTGATGACGTTGTCCAGCCAGTAAGGCAACCACTCGGAGAGCTTGGCCGACTTGGTGGGCACGGGCACGCCCTGATCCACTTTGGCCAGCAGCTCCCGGCGCTTGACGTCGCACTCGGCCCAGGTCTTGCCGTAGGCGAACTTGCGAGCGCGGGTGCCGTCCGGCTGAAGGACGTACACGGCGCACTGGTATCGGCCGTCCTTGCGCTTGGTGATGGTGCCGGCGCCGTTAGGATTGCGCTTGCGCGGACCAGACATCAGGCAGCCTCCTCGATCTGGCCGAGGACGAAGTCCCGAACAGCGGTAGCGGGGATACGACGCGCCCCATCGATCTTGATCGAGGCGAGTCGACGCGAGCGGATCAGGTCATAGACCTTCGAGCGCCCGACCTTGAGACGCGCCATGACTTCCGGCACGGTCAGCAGCTCGGCGGTGGCAGTGGCGGCGGTCATGCTGCGGCTCCTTCCAGGGCCAGTTGGTCTTGCAGTGCTTCGCGTGCGGTTTCTCGGTTGAGCTGGAGGTCCCGGGCGATGGTGGCGGCGAGGGCGGATTCGCCGGGGGTGTGGCCGTGTCCGGCGTACTGCCAGTCGGTGAGAACGAGGACGGTGTCCGGCTCGCGGTCGTCCAGGGCGAGGGCGGCGTGTTCCTGGGCGGCGCGGTAGTCGGCGCGTGTCTGGCGCAGGGCGCCGAGGGTGGTGGAGTAGCGGCGGGACTTGGAGGAGAAGTGGCCGCGGAAGCCGAGCATGTGAGCCCAGGCCCAGAGGCGCCGGTCCGGGTAGAGGCGGTCCAGGTCCCGGCATGCGGTGATGAGTCGGCGGGTGTGGTCCGGGACCTGATGGCGGTCGAGTTCCGCGAGTTCGCCGATACGGCGGTCAAGCGCGCCGGTGTTCTCGGCGGCTTTGGTGGAGTACTTGGCGACGTAGGAGGCGACGGCCTGTTCGGTGATGTCGGAGCCGTCGCCGAAGGCCTTGACCGGGCGGACGTCGAGCTGTGTGCCCCAGCGGAAGGACCGGGCCGGTTGGTCCCCGGTAGCCGGAACGGAGACGGACGTGTAGGAGTGCGCCGCAGCGGCATGGATGGCGTCGGCGAGGAGGCCGACCGTTGCCCAGGCAGGTGGGGGCGTTCCTGGTCCGTCCGGTCCGTCGAGCCGGATCACCGCATGGAAGTGCAGGGCACCGCGCTTCTGAAACTCGGCGACCTTGCCGTAGGAGACACGAACGCGGTCGGCGAGTTCCCGGCGGGTGAGGCCGGCGCGGGCGGCGAGTTCGCGACGCAGGCGAGTGGTGAACCGCTGCCAGAGCTGCCCAGCGTGGTTGTTGAACAGGACGGCGCCCGCGTAGTCGTACGTCGCCGGGTCGAGGGCCGTGCCCAGTTCCGGGGCGTCCGGGGCGTGCTGGGTGCCGCAGCGGCAGGCGCCGTGGTCGGGCCGGTTGTGGACCGGGCCGAAGGAGGGAGCGGTGAGCGTGGCGAACACGCGCGGGTGATCCCGGACCGTGGTGGGGACGTCTCGGCGGTCGTCTCCGGCCAGGCCCGCGCGGATGAGGTGGTAGGTGTCGCCCGCGTAGGTCCAGGCGCAGGAGGGGCAGCGGGAGGCGCGGCGGTTGCCGCAAGCAAGGCGGAGGCGTCCGCCGGGTTCCACGGCGGTGGTGTAGTGGTGGAGGGTTTCGCCGGTGGTCTTGTCCTTGTGGAGGGTCCAGCCGGTGAGGTGGATGGGGTCGGAGCAGCCGCCGGTGCGGCGGATCTGGTCTTCCCAGCGGGTGTAGTCGGGGGCCGAGGCGACGCGGAGGAGGTCGCCGAGGGTGGTCGGGTCGAGCAGCGGGGCATGCGCGGTCGGGGCGCGGTGCGCCATGCTGGGTGCTTCCTTCCGGTTGTGAGATCGGTTGGGGACGGCGCCCGGGCGGCGGATGCTTGGCGGTATCGAGGCCGCCCGGGGGCCGGTCAGCGTCGCTTGGCGTCGGCGTGGACGAGGGAGCGGATCACCAGGGCGCAGACGGCGACCGAGGCGCCGGTGATGGCGACGGCCAGGAGCAGCGAGACGAGAACTGCGCCGACGACCAGGACGACGGCCGTTCCGCCGCCGACGAGGGCGAGGGCGGTGCCGGGGGTGAGCTGCACCGTGGGCCGGGACGACGCGGCAGCGACCGGAGCTGGAGGCGGGACCTGCGCACTCGGCACGACGGCGGTCGGCTCCACGAGCACGGGCGGCGTGAGGTGGCCAGCGGGCGTGGGGTTGGTCGGGATCTTCGGGCGGAACATCGGTGTTCTCCCTTCAGGTCGTGCTACTTGACGAAGCCGTTGACGACGGGGGCCAGCACGCTGTCGGCGATGAGGAAGCCGCCGAGGAGCAGTACGGCGATGAGCCACCAGGGCGGACGGATGAGCTTGACGCCGAGGTAGCCGACGGCGAGGAGCGCGAGCCAGAGCGGAACGTCCATCGGTTGGCCTCCTAGCTGACGCGGCAGCGGTGGGTGCGGGCGGCGAGCTGTGCGGCGGACTGGCTGGAGTAGTCGGCGGACCAGCCGCAGCGGTCGTTGGTGCACACGGCGGCGTGTTTGGTCTGGCCTCGGCGGTCGCGGTGGGTGCCGATCTGCACGGGGCCGATCCGCATGACGGAGTGGAAGAAGTCGCGGGCGGGCATGTCAGCCGGTCTCCTGTCGGGGTGCGGGCGGGTCAGGTGAGTTGGGCGGCGATGGCGTTGGCGAGGTGCGGCGGGACGCCGAGGCGGGCGCGGAGGGTGTCGGTGTCGATCGGGGCGCCGGTGCGTGCGTGGTGGTCGTCGGCGACCTTGCGGGCGTGGTCGACGAGCGCGGCCGGGACCGGCACGGCTGTGGGCAGGGCAGGGGCTTCCTCGACCCGCGGGACGGCGGGAGGTTCGGGCGTCGAGTCCGGCTCAGCGGCGGCCGTATCGGGCGCGGGGCCCTGAGCCGGGACAACGGGGCCCTGAGCCGGGACAGAGGGCGCCGGCGGAGCCGGGGCGGGGTCCGCGGGTGAGTGGGTGAGGAGGGTGCCGCCCATGAAGGCCAGGGCGGGCCAGGCGGCGACGAGGATGCGCAGCCAGGCCGGAACGTCGCCGAGGTCGAGGAGCCCGGCCGTAGCGACGTTGGCACCGAGCGATGCGACCAGCGCGATGACGAACCAGCACCAGGCCAGCCGGGACGGTCCGTCGGCACGCAGCCTTCGCCAGGCGGCGACCAGGAGCAGGTCGACCGAGACGGGGTAGGCCCAAGCCTTCCAGCCGGTCTGTCCGGCAGCGGCGGCGAGGTCGTGCAGGTGGGCGAAGGACAGCGCCCCGGCGATGACGGCCTGAACGAGTACGGCGTCGATACGGAGAGCGGGGCGAGCCATCACGGCTCCTTCCTGTGATCAGGCATGACGGGGGTAGGGACCCGGCGCGAAGGACGGTCGCGTCTGCCGTGGGAGGGGGGTGGGGTCAGGCTGTGGCGGGGGCTGTCTTGGACAGCGGCACACGGGCCGAGGGCAGCGAAGCGACCGCAGGCCGGAAGGGCGCGAGGGCAGGCAGCTCGGGGGTGCGGTCGGCGTGCTTGTTGCAGACGTTCACGGCCTGGCGCAGCGTGGTGTGCGGGGCGCGGATGCGGTGCCAGCCGCCGGTGGAGTCCCCGGCGATGGCGATTCCGCGTGTCTCGGCGGGAATCTGGATGGCGGCGAGGACGGCGTCCGGGGCGATGTCGCCGAAGGCCATGTTCGCGGACGTCTCGTCGTTGACGCGGTGGGCGGTGCGGCCGGTGAGCTGGGCGCGGAGCATGGTGATGCCCTTGCCGAGTTCGGAGCCGAAGCGCTGCCCGCAGATCTCCAGGTAGACGCCGGCCGCGCGGCCGAGCTGGGCGAGACGGACCAGGGCGGTGATGATCCGGTCCCGGCGCTTCTCTTCCTCCTTGCTGGCGAAGAGCGCGAGTTCGGCGACCTCGTCGACCAGGACGACGACCGGCACCGGCCGCAGGCCCTCGGGCAGATCCCAGATGTCGGCGGCGATCTCCGCATCCGGCACGGCAGCGCTGATCCGCTGCTCGGCGCGGATGAGCTGATACACGTCCTGCATGTGGGACACCAGCGCCTCCAGCAGCTCCAGCGCGGTATCGGGGTTGTAAGCGAGCGCGGAGAACCGGCGGGCCAGCGGGAACAGCTCGACCCCTTGCTTGCAGTCGATGCCGACCAGCGCGACGTGCTGCGGGGCGAGCCCGGCGACGAGGTTGCGCTGATAGACGGACTTGCCGGACTCCGTGGCGCCGAGGGTCAGACCGTGCGGGACGGCGCGGTAGTCGCGGTAGTGCACCGAGCCGTCCTCCCGCAGCGCGACTGGGACACTCATCAGTCGGGTGTCGGTCTTGGCCGGCATCTGCACCCGCTTGAGCACGTCGTAGCCGGTCATCCGGATCTCGACCACACCGGAGCGCAGCTCACGGGAGGTGACGCCGTACATCCCGAAGGAGTGGCGCAGCCGGTCCGAGGCGGCGGCGACGTCGAAGGCGTCCTGTCCCGGTCGGAGTTTGAGCCTCAGGACCAGACCGGTGTGGGTGGGCCGCAGCCGCAGGATGCGCGGCGCGCGGGACTCCGGCGCCGGGCGGTTGGTCATCCGGGCCAGCATGAGGCGCCAGCGCGAGGGTGGGACCGTCAGCCCGCAGGCCTCCATGACGGAGGTGTAGCGGACCAAGACTCGCACGACAGCGAAGGTGACCCCGAAGGTCAGCCAGTACCAGGCGGGACGCCGCCACCGCAGGAGACCCGCAGCGGCGACGACCACCAGCAGTAATACCGTCGGCCACGTCATGGCTCAGGCCGCCTTCGAGCCCGTGCCCGTGGTGGCCAGCGAGGTGACGGCGACCGCGCGGAAGGCGATGCCGTGCCGCTTCTGGCCGTTGAACTCGTTCTCCCACGGCCGGGCGACCAGCCCCGTGAGCGCGGCCGGGGTGCCCATGGTCAGGTCACCGGAGATGCCGGTCTCCGGGACGGTGACGGACAGGATCTCGACTTCGTCGTTGGCCGCGAACATCACGTCCACGGTCATCAGCTTCGCGCCGGTCTCGGCGTCGGTGGCGATCTCGCCGGTACGGCGGTCACGCACCTTGGGCTGCGGGGTCTTAGCGACCATCACGGTCGCGGCGGAGGTGTCGACGGGGATCTGACGCACAGCAGAACACTCCTCTATAGATGCCGAACTCCGTCACTCATGTATATGAGTTACATGAAGAAGAGTGCATCGCTCCTGTACATGAGTCAACCCGCCGCGACATCGAAGTCACGACGGGTTGCGGGAACTTGAGCGAGCGTCAGTCGGCGGCAGGGATCCGGTACTCGAAAACGAACTGGTCAGCAGCCATGAGCGTGTCGCAGACCTCCACCACGACTCCAGCCGTCGTACGAGCCTCCCGGATCAGATGAACCACCGGCGCACCCGGGCTCAGCGCCAGCTCGGACGCTTCCGCCTTGGAGGCCGGCCGAGCTTGCAGCGTCTCGACAAACTCCGCGAACTCATGTCCATGGTCTTCGAGTCGGGCATAGATGCCACCGCCGCCGGGGTTCTCGGCGAACAGCTCGGGGATGTCCTTGACGACGTCCCACGGGAGGTAGGAGGAGGCCGTCTCGACCGGGGTGCCGTTGCGGAAGTAGAGGCGCCGCCGGGCGAGCACCTGAGTGCCGACGGGAACGCCGAGCCGCTGAGCGGCATCCGCGGGAGCCTCCATGGGCCCGATGTAGAGGACGCTCACCTTGGCCGTGGCTCCGGACTGCGCGGACTCCGCGAGGTACGCGGCCTTGCCGCCCTGACGGAGCGAACGCCGGAAACGGTCGGAGGAACGGTGCCGCACCGGCGGCCGGTCCTTCACGATCGACCCCTTGCCGTGCCGGGTCTCGACCAGCCCGCTCGCCCGCACCTCGACCATGGCCTTGCGGATCGTGCCACCGGACACGCCGTAGCGGTCCACCAGCTCCGATTCACTCGGCACCATGTCACCGGGCTTGAGCACACCCGCCCGGATCTGCTGCACGATCTCGTCCGCGATCTGCACGTACCGAGGCCCGGACCTGCCCCCCTCTACCGCAGTTCCCATAGTCCTTCTCTGCCTCCTATGCTCCTGTACATGAGTCAACCACAGGAAGCCACGTCGACGCCCCTGCACTCCGTATCCGTAGCCGGAGTCGTCGTGCGCGAAGACGGCCGCCTCCTGGCCATTCGCCGAGCCGACAACGGCACCTGGGAACTCCCCGGCGGCGTACTCGAACTCAACGAGACCCCAGAGGCCGGCGTAGCCCGCGAAGTCTGGGAAGAGACCGGCATCCACGTCGAGGTCGACGAACTCACCGGCGTCTACAAGAACACCACCCGAGGCATCGTCGCCCTGGTCTTCCGCTGCAAGCCTTCCGGTGGGACCGAGCGCACCTCAAGCGAGTCCACAGCCGTCTCCTGGCTCACACCCGACGAGGTCAGCGACCGCATGGCCGAGGTCTACGCGATCAGGCTCCTGGACGCCCTAGATGGGGCTGGCCCCCACGTACGAAGCCACGATGGCAAGCACCTCCTCCCAGCGGGATAAGACTTTCCCTACTTCATCAAGGCGGCTCGCTCCGCTCCCCGCGCGCGACCCGGCCCCCGGCCGGGCCTGCGCTCCTGTCTCCGCCCCGCTCCAGCCCGGCCGGCGCCCGTGCCGCGCTCAGAGCAGTCAGCCACCTGATGCCAAAGAAGGACTACGTCGTGGCTGGGGCGGTCGGCTCCACGGCTTTAGGCAGCCACTTTGGCGCGAGCCTCGAAGATCACGGCCCCAACGTCGTGCTTTACCGGGCAGGTCAACAGACTGCCCGACGCGCCACAAGCTTACGGGGCCATGATCACTCGCGCCAAAGCAGCTCCAGCCCAAAGCCGCTCCACCGACCTCTGTCTGTTAGCTTTGCGCCCCAGCTCCGACCTGGCTCGGCACCTGCGGGATTTCTGCTGCTTGCTGGGCGAGCTTTCTATACCCAGTCAGCGTAATGCTCCTCCACGCGGCATAAAAGCCACACGCAAGCAGCAAGCCGGTGGCCGTGACGACGATCAACAGCACAGGCCGGTCACGAACGGGAAACCGCCAAATCAAAAGGTCAGCCGCGATCACAAGAAAAAGGCAATTTGCCAGCCACCCACGACAGATCCTCATCCGCGACCGCGCATAATCAGCCATGGCCATAATATGGGGCTGATCAGCGACAACACGACGCGCCTGGCGGTACTTTTCATTGGAGTCGAAATGAATCCTCCGCAGACGCCTGCGAGAAGCCCTCAAAGCGTAATCGGCTCCACGGTCAACTACGATCCCAAGCGCGTACGCGAAAGCCAACCCTGCCCCTGCAGCTGCTGTTGACGCAAGGACCGGTCCAGCTTGTTTCATGACCTCATGTCCGAGAGTAGCCGCCACAAGACCAGTCATCGCGACTAGGGAACCGATGCCAACGACAAGCACTTCCACAAACATTGCCGTTGCGGCAATCACTCCTGCCGCTTCTAGCTTGCCAGGCTCAGTCAAAGAGATACCCCCCAAGCATCTGCCATATCATTCAGCATCGACTCCGGCAGTTCATCAACCCATCGCCCTTGCAGCAGCATCTTAGCGCTGGATAGGCGTTCAAAGATTATGAGGCTCTCCGGTTGGCTCGCCAGGACGTAGCGCCCATGCCGCAAAAAGTGGTCACTAGCCGGCCCATAATCCTGATAGGCGCGTTCCAAATCAGACCTGCGCGACTGAGCAAATTCAGCCAGGCGACTTGGATAATTGGCCGGGTCCGGGATGGTTTTAACTAGCACATCAACCACCTCTTCCGAGAGGTCCCGTCGCGGTTCGTGCTCGGTAAACGTGCGGAAGAGGTGCTCGGCCTCATCGAGGAGACGGTTACTAAGGGCAACATCGGGGTACTGCGCCAAGGCTTCAACCCCCCGTCGGACCTCAAGATCGTATAGCTCGACCAGAGCAATCAGACGGTACAGGGAGCGTCTGACATCGGATGGTACGGCGGACGAATCGGCCTTGTACATGAGCTTGTGCGACATCCTTGCCCACAAGTCCGTAGCCTCAGTGCGGATCTGGACTTCACACTCGTATGGCTTCCCATCCTCACCCGCCTGATCGCCGAACGCGACGACCTGCACGTGCAGCCTCGGATACTGAAGACGATCCTCCGCTCCGACCATAAGTCGATCATCCTCAGGCTCACCAACTACGGTGAGTGATCGACTAACCAGATCGAGAGCCTGATCGAGTAGACCACTATGTTGAACGACAATACGCACGCCCGCTTTGTCCGTGATCTGAGACCAAGGGTCGTGGTAGCCCTTATGTTGGGCCTTCATCACAAAGCTGCTGATCTCCTTCGCTCGATAGGAGACTTCGCAGGTGATTTTCGCACGCGCAGCCCGTCGACGCAGATGTGCCGCAGTTAGCTTCGCCGCAACCTCGACAGCGGGGCGCTCTCGCTGGTAGCGCTCGAATGCCGCTTCGGCAACACTCATGGCCTATCCAGCGACGGGCGGGCCGTCCCCGCCCTCTGCAGACGGGGATTGACCAGTTTGGCCCTCGCCCTTTGTACGGCGCCGGCCACCGGGCGGCGCATAAGTAGTAGCCGTCGTGACCGTCCCAGTGATGGTCACGCTAGTGACGCCGTCGCCCTGATCCTCGAGAGCCAGCACTTCATCATTTTCCAAGGCGTTGACTGGTGCCACGATGAAAACGCCGTTCGCAAAGCCTACACGCATATTATTCAGGCGACTTTGCAGATGCTCCGTGTCCTTATCAAATGTCCGAGTAGGCACGTCGGCGCCCTGCAAGTGCTCAAGAAACGCATCACGATGAAGAATATCAAGGTGCCGTTGAGCAAAATCGACAGGGTCGAGATGCCGAGTCGGGCTCTGCAGCTCGGCCAGCGCGGCCATCACATAGTTAATGCGCGTGTCAGGATCCGCGACATAGGCGTTGATCCACTCGGTAGTAGCGTCGTGAAACCGGCGCGTAATTTCTCGTGGTTCGTTCTTCTGTCGACAACCGAGGAAGCGTTCAAGGAAGAAAGCCGCCATTCTCCCAGAGAGTTGCCGATCTGCAGCCCAGCCTTCAATTCGTTCCTCGGCGATCCCACTCTCCGGGAAGAGAGCAACCTTGTGGATTTTGGACTTCTCAGTGAACAGAAGATCGGCGAGGTATTTCATGTCGAACGTGCGCAAGCCATTGACGAAGGTCTCCGTTGCTTGCATGCCTGTCTCTTGCTCGAGCTTTACGATCAACAGTGAACGATCGTCTCCCAGTCGAGCTTCGGCTACCAGTAGCAACCCTGCCGAGTTCACCCCCGACTGACTGTTCCTCAACAGGTGCACCAGCTCAACAGAGACGTCTACGAGATTGATCTCGCCGGCCAAGAAAGAGTAGACGCGATCAGGCAGTGCAGACTTGGACTCTGGATCTTCGATGACTTCCCGCCCGGTAGAGGCAAGGACGCCACGAAGTCGGGCCTGCAGGGCGGTACGCACAGCGTCATTGAGGGTGCATGGCGCTTCGCTCAGAGGGATGGGTTCGTCGGGATCTGATCGCTTGCGCTGCGGCACAACATGCACAATGGCCTGCACGATGACAAGATCGCCGAAATCGGTCCGCAAAGCTACCCCGCCCGTAGTGCTATCTGTGGCCTGCCGACCACCCGTCACAGTCGCTCGCGCCGCCTCTCCTGTCCTGCAGGCCCCTTGGGCAGCGGGCGTACCCGTATGGTGACACACCGCGACGACCTAGGGGAGAGCACGTCCAGGGCCGCTGCGACACTTGCCCAACACGTCGAACGTGCGCTCGATTCAAGCTCCAAGCGGCTATTCGCTTCGCCCTGCCCCTCGGCCCATCAGCTTCAAGCTCAGCGACTATTTCTTCGATTCGCTGCACGGCACCAGTCGAGTTGTAACTGCGAGACATTTCCTCCGCAGCCGACGTAGATGATCAAGGTCATCCTTGTGAGCGGTCGTCAATCAACGTCGCACCTGTGCCTGTCTGGGTGATCACTGCCGGAGGCGGGAACCCCATGCGGGGCTGTGTCGTCTGGCCGACTGTGGAGCCATTCAACGAAGCGCACGTGGCGCGGCCGGGTCTGATCGTCATGGACTTCGCGGCCGCTGATGACCGGACAGCGCTGGCGTTCCAGCAGGCGATCGCCGCGCGATGGGCGACCGCGACAGCCGAGAGCACGACCCGTGTTCCTGGGGAGCCCGGAGTTCGGCTTCGCTGCTACTTGGACCTGCACCAACCGCTCGATCTTGCACTGCCCTACCAGGACCACCCCGACTTCCCCGAGCAGTACAAGCCGAACCAGCAGCCGAGGAACGCAGGGACCGCACCACAGGCGCACCAGAACGAGCGGGGAACAGCGGGGAATCACGGTGAAAGCAGCTGAGCCAGACGAGGCCCCGGCCCAGCCATTAGCCCAGGTCAGTGCCCAGACCGGCTCCTAATGATCGCAGCTTCCCAAGCTGAGGGCTCACGGTCAGAAGCCCACAGCATCTGAACTGCATCAGAGCCGTGGGCTTCGTCAGGACCACTAGATAGCCAGCGGTGACCAGTTGACGGGGTTCCTCTCTGTGCGTGTCAAGGGACGTCGCTGCAGGCAGCCGCTCTTTGCGGTCTCAGGGGCCCGATTCGCCGACCGTCAGGAGGTGACCGCGGCTGGTGGCAACGCGGAGGACGTCGCGGAGAGCCCCGCTCAGCTCCTTCGCCAAGCGTCGCAACTCGTCAAGGGTCACATCCCGGTCGCTGAGGGTTTCGGAGGCTTCCTCCAGTAGCTCGGCCGCCGTACCAAGTTGGACGGCCTCGATGTTGTCCGCCAGGCGGGACATGTAGCCGCCTCGTTCATCGGTGCTCAGGTAGCAGGGCTTGCCTTCCGGGCCCGACCACGGCAGGAGTCGCAGTTCGGTCGGTGTCGTCATACCTTGCTCTGCCTTTCGTCGATTACGTGGTGGGTGGTGAACACGGCGTCGACTCGATCCCCCGGGAAGGCCAGAAGCGTGGCCTCGACGACTCGGCCCGCGGAGTCGGTGGCGATGCGAGTGATGGAGAGGACGACGGACGCAATGCTGATCCGGAGGGCTGACGCTTCGTCCGGCGTAGGGAGGCGGGCACTCACCGTCTCTCGGGCAGTAGTCCGCGGTGGGCCGAGGAAGGCGAACCTCGTGGCTGCCTCTCTGAATGTGGAGGCATCGTCGAGCGCTCCGGGCGGGACCAGGTCATGCGGCAGGTAGACGCGGGCCAGGCCGTGCGGTGACTCCCCTTCGCGACTGAGGCAGGTGAACTCCACGATGGGGCTCCCCGTAGGCACCTTCAACAAGGTCGCCAAGTGCGCTTGGGCCTGAAGTTCGGTGCTGCGGATGGTGACGCGCGAGTCCGGCTCGGCGGCGGTCCACGGGTCCAGGGTGCCCCAGCCGCCGACGTACATGATCTTGCGGTGAGGGCGGCGGACGAAGTTGCCTTTGCCGTGGATCTTCTCGACGAGGCCTTCCGACTGGAGCACGGAGAGTGCTCTTCGCAGCGTCACCGTGCTGACCCTGTATCGGTCGGCGAGGACAGCCTCGGATGGAAGGCGTTCGCTCGGCAGGATGCGGCCAGCTGTGATCTGCTGCCGGAGGTCGTCGGCGATGCCGAGGTGGCGTGAGCGCATGGAGCCGGTCACCGCCTTCTCTGCATTCGCACGACGACGAGCCGGGTACGCGCATGTATGGTCAGCAGCTCGCCCGACTCCAAGACCAGTTGCTTCGCTCCCTGGGGGAGTTGGAAGAGATCTCTCACCCGGAAGGCATGGCCGCCGAGTTGGATGACGTCACCGCGCTGCACGGTGTTAGCGGTGACCTCGATGTTGGAGACCAGCGCGCCGCCGGGGGCATACGCCGTCACCGCGTCACCTCCAAGGGCGCGGACGGGTCAACGCCCGAGTGGCACGGGCAGTCGCACGCCTCGCAGATCACCGGGATGTCGGACGGGGCCGGCGTCGGGGAGGCGTCGGCGCAGACGTGGGTGCCGATTCGGCATGCAGTCGAGCGGTAGGGAACGGACGAGGCGGCTGGGATGTGCGGCTGTCGACGATGTGGCATCAGTAGGCCCCTGTCAGCGCTGACCAGGCGTCCGCCGAGAGGTGAGGGGCGATGACCATCGCGCGTGTCGGGACGCGTCCTTCCATCGCCAGGATGTACGGGCGGACCAGGGCCACGTCCTCTCCTCTGAGCAGGTTTCGGTGAGATGCCGTGTCGTCGGCTGTACGGCTCAAACCGGGGGCCGACGTGCCATCGGGCCTACGAGAGACGGAAAGAGGCGGAGGAGGAGAGGCGGGCACTAACGGCCGGCGGTGCCTGCCCCTTGGAGGGTTGCGCACCCTGGTTAGAGAGAAGGCGCGGCGGATACGGTTGAACACGCTGTTCAGCTCCTATCGCTGATGGCTTGGCCCCCGACATCGCCCGTCGTGGGGACCGCTTTGCGTACGACCGCCCATAAGGTGCGGCCGTTCAAGCTGGTGGCGAGGAGCCCGAATCGGTCGGCCTCAGCCACCACGTCCAGAACCTCCCGCCACGACTCGGCGGAGAGCGCGTCCGGCACCTCCGCTTCCACCGATGTGTGCTGGTGCTGTTCCTCCACTCGCGTGGAAAGCCCGAGGGCGGACAGCCGGGCGGCGATGGCCGCCGCGCTAACTCCCGAAGCGGGCACAGGGCAGCCTCCGTCATCCAGCGATCACTTTGAGTGAAGCTAGTTAACTAGATTAGAGCTAGTGGACTAGATTTTCCATATGCCTGAGCAGCCGCCCTATCTCCGCGTCGCCGACGAACTCCGGCGGCGGATCGCGGAGCACCTGTGGGAGCCGGGAGACCGTCTGCCCTCTCGCGCGCAGATCGGCCAGGAGTGCGGCGTCGGCGAGAACGTGGTCCGTCGGGCGCAAGAGCTTCTGATTTCCCAAGGCGTGCTGGAAGGCCGCGCTGGGTCGGGTACCTACGTCGCCGAGCCCAGACAGCGGGTGCGGGTGGTGCGTTCGTCGGCGCGCGAGCAGCCGAGCGGGTCGCCCTTCCGGGCCGACATGAAGGCCGTGGGTAGGCAGGGGGACTGGGAGAGTCGGACGGACGCCAAGGTGCCGGCCCCCGCAGACATCGCGGTGCGACTCGGGATCGACGAGGGTGAACTGTGCGTGCGGACCGCGTACGAGTTCCTGGCGGACGGCAGGCCGGTGCAGCTGTCAACGAGTTGGGAGCCGTACGAACTCACCGCCGGCACTCTCGTCGTTCTCCCCGAGGGCGGGCCGCATGCTGGAGCGGGCGTCGTGAACCGTATGGCCGCGATCGGCATCACGGTCAGCCATGCCGTGGAGCAGCCGGAGCCGAGGCAGGCGTCCGGCGAGGAGGCGTCGCTACTCGGTATCCAGAAAGCCGCACTCGTTACGCACATCCGGCGGACCTACTACAGCGACGACGGTCGGCCCGTAGAGACAGCGGACATTGTGGTGCCCGCGGCTCACTGCGAGATCGTCTACGAGATTCCGATCAGCCGTTAGTCGCGTAGCGCGGTGCCGGGCTTGCTTGGCTCAGGGCAGGAGCCGAGCCGGCGACCTCAGTCGAGGTCAGCCCAGGGCCCGCTGGTCTCGGCCTTTGAGGTCCACAGCTGAGGCTGGCTCGTACGGCAGTACTCCTGCGCCTGGTCGTCCCAGGGGAACCGGCCTTCCTTGTCAGGCCAGAACAGTTGCATGACCGGAAGCGGAGGTGCCTGGTAGAAATCGAGCCCGGCGCCGAAGAAGTCTCGGTACCAGCTCGGGTGCACCCGCCGGACGGCCACCGAGTAGCCGTTCAGGATGTCGTCGCGCTCCTGGTCGGATTGCAGAGGGTGGCCGCTGCGGATCTCTCGTCCCGCGACGTTGAGGACGGACATCATCGTCTCGACCCGCAGGCCGAAGATGCAGACCTCAGGGCTGCGCAAGGTGTGCCACAGGCCGATCGAATAGGCCCAGTCCGCCGGCGCCTCGTCCCCGGCTCCGACGCCCATCACGTGCCAGCCGTGGTCGGTGACGTTCGCGGCTATGCGTCCGTCGCGTTCATCCAAGGCCGGGGCTTCGGCAGGGGGCGCGCACAGGAGGCAGGAGCAAGGGGAGTCGTCCACCCGAGGAAGGTTACGACGCCCTTGATCACGGTCAGAGCTGGGCCGTCCCTGGGCCGTGCGAGGGTGCCCGAGGCCGATCGACGGCGACCGACAGCGACAGGTGAGGCTCAGGCGGCGTCCAGGAAAGGCCAGGTCACAGCCCCCGCGCGGAACGCGTTTCCTCCCAGGGGTGGCGGTGCGGCAAGATGGGGTGTTTCTCACCGCAGTCTAGGTAGCCCCGTTCTGAGCTGCTTGCCGTCATTGTCAGTGGGGGTCCCTACTCTCGGACGGGGATACGAGTACCGCAGTGAAGGGGGAGCAGATGCACAGCCACCAGCCCGTACCCGCCAAGCCATGGCGCGACCGAGTCAACTCGCTGGGCTACATCAAAGGCGGCATGGAGGTTCAGGCGGATCTGCTTCGACAGCTGCTCGTTCAACTGCCCTGCGACAGCAAGGAATCGCTGGAGTGGCGGTCGCCAGATGGGAAGCTGTTCAGCGCACCCTGCGAGGACCTGTGCCGGCGAGTGCTCTCTGCTCCGGGCCTCGCCGAGCGGTCAGGCGGAACCCAGTGGCAGCCCAGCGCCTACGCACGGCAATGGCTGGAGAGCATGGACAACTCCTTCCTGGCTGCACATCTGCACGCCCGTGTGAAGTTCTTCGGTGAACTTCTTCTGGCAATTGGAGACCAAACCAAGCAGGCGGACCTATTGGAGGTCGCAACGGAGACGTACGGGTTGAACTGGACAACCGTCACACCGGTGCGGGACCGCACGATGTGGCTCCGGAGCCTGGGAATGATCGAGCTGTGGGGTCAGCGGGTGGTCAGGACCAAGCTGGGGGACGCGCTGCTGGAAATGCTCCCACTTTGCCCGCCCGAGAGCGCCCGAGGAGAAGGAGAAGAGGCGGCCGAACCGAACAGCGGCGAGGAAGAGCAGCTGGCGTTCTTCAGCGATTATCTGCAGTTGGAGCAGGTCGACCTAAGGAACCGCCGCACTCTAATCGGCTACATCCCCAGGGGAAACGCGTCCGAGAGCAGCGACGGAGAATCAACCCTGACGCCAGCCGCTGCCCTGCGCAAGCTGATCACCCTCTTGGGCAACGGTGCGGGGCTCGAGGAATTCGGCGAGCTGTGCGGCAGCGAGTTCGGCATCAGCAAGACGTCGTTCACCACGATGATGCACGCCCTGCGGCACACAGGGCTCGTGGAGCAGACGTCGTTCAACCACTTCTCACCGAGTGCGGACGCGCACCGACTCGTCGACGAGGGGAACGAGCGGCTACTCGCCGCGTATCTGCATGCGCGGTATCTGTTCTTCGGTGAGATCCTGCGCCACCTGGCCAAGCCCGCGACCACCTCGGCGCTAGTAGCCATGGCGAAGGAGACATACGGCTACACCCAGGCGTCGAACGGCGAGGTCCGTCTCAGGCTCGCCTTCCTCCAGGACGCGGGCCTCGTGGAGCGGGTGGACTGGCAGCGGTTCCGTGTCACCGCGGCCGGCCGAAGTTTCGCGGAGCACCTGACACTTCAGCTGCCGGTCGAAGCCGAACCGGAGGAGACTCATGACGCGCTCCCCTCTCCGGTGCCGGCGAATGTCATCGCGCATCTGCGGCAGTACGGCAATGTCGGCACGGACAGTCGGGAGTTCGAGCAGGCCGTCGCACGCGCCTTCGCGTTCCTCGGGTTCCAGACCGAGCACCTTGGCGGCTCAGGCCGCACGGACGTCCTGGGCATCGCGCAGCTGGCCATGAAGGATCGCTACCGGATCATCGTGGACGCGAAGAGCTCAGGCAACGGCCAAGTCGCCGAATCCAGCGTCAAATTCGACGCTCTGCGCGACCACAAGCGCAAGCACAAGGCCGATCACGTGATCGTCGTAGGACCGGAATTCGCTCCGCGCCTCAAAAACTGGGCAGTGGAGAACGAGGTCATCATGTTGCGCATCGAGGACCTCGCCACCCTGCTCGACCACCACTCGCGAAACCCGATGCCCCTCACTGAACTGCGGGACGCCTTCTCACGAATCGACACGTTCAGCGACGACCTGGCCGAGCGGTATCAGGCACTGGAGCGGCGCTCACTGCTGATGCGCAGGATCATCGACCTGGCCTTCCAGGAAGCCGTGGATGAGGACCCCGTCGACGACGGTTACATCAGCGTCGAGAACGTCATCTATGCCTTGCGGAAGGAGTTCGCTCCCCGCCCGTCCCGACAGGAGGTGGACGAGCTGATCTCGTTCCTATCGAGCCCTGTCGTGGCAGCGTTAGAGTCCGTCAAGGGCCGCCACAAGCTGATCGACTCACCCCGGAACCTGGCCCTTCGTCTTGCTGGTCTTGGTAGCGTCGTTGCTACGGAATGAGGGAACGGCGGCAGCCGGTTGAAGGTACTCCGCTGACATCCACGTCTGACATCAACGACGTCGGACACTGGCATACAGGAGCGCCTCTACTCAGCCGCCACGGCGAAGGAGGACTGAGTCATACCCAGCCTCGGATCGAACTCCTAAAGCGGGTGTCGCAGGTTCGAATCCTGCCGGGGGCACAGAGAAACGCCAGTTCAGAGGCCCTTCCGTCCGTTGGACGGGAGGGCCTTCGTGCTCACGGCACACGTGTGGCACACACACGATCGCAGGCAGAGGTGGGGAGCTGTGCGACATGCCCGCGAAGACGAGCCGGCCGGACGCCGGTACGAGAAGCTGATCGACCGGCTTGAGACGTTGATGCCGGCCGGCCTGAAGCCGCCCCTGGGGTTTCCGCTGGTGGCGGGCGAGGGCTCTCACCTCGTTGCCTCCCTCCCCTGGCCCGCGTGAGGAGCGGGCCGAGGGAGGGATGCCTCATGCGTCTGGCGTTTCAGCGCTGCGGAGTCTCTGGGTGGGCTCACGGTCGGCGCCGGTCTGTCAGCGTTGCGAGGACGGTGTACGGGGCGGGATCTTCCGGGCGGTGACGATGACTGCGGGGAGGAGGGCGAGGGCGAAGGCGGCGCCGGTGAGGGCGAGGAAGGGGTAACTCGCCGCGGCGACGACGATTCCGGAGGTCATGCCGCCGGTGGCTCCGGCGATGGCGATGGCGACGTCGACCATGCCTTGGGTCTTGGCTCGCGTGGCCAGGGGGACGGCGTTCGTGATGATGGTGGTGCCGCTGACGAGGCCGAAGTTCCATCCGATGCCGAGCAGGATGAGAGCGACGGTGAGCAGGAGGACGGAGTCGGCCGGCGCGGCGGCGGCGAGGACACCGGCAGCCAGCAGGGTCAGTCCGGAGGCGGCGGCCGTCACGGTGGGGCCGTAGCGGTCGGTGAGCGCTCCGGTCAGGGGTGAGGGCAGGTACATCGCGCCGACGTGCAGGGCTATGACGAGGCCGGAGGCGCCGGTGCCGTGGCCGTGGTCGTGCATGTGCACGGGGGTCATCGTCATGATCGCGACCATGACGAGCTGGCTGAGGACCATCACCAGTACCCCCAGCGGCAGGCCGGGGCGGCGGTGTGTGGCGGGTTGCTGAAGGTGGGGCGCCGGTCCCGTGCCGGTGCGCTCCGGTGCCTCCGGCTCGGAGGGGAGGGTACGGGCGAGCAGGAGGGGGTCGGGACGCAGCCAGATCAGGAGGGTCAGTGCGGCCATGGCGAACGCCGCGCTGGAGACGAGGAACAGGCCGCTCAGCGGGGGCAGTGCGAGGGCGGTGGCGAGGTGTCCGGCGGGGGCGGTCAGGTTGGGGCCGACGACGCCGCCCAGCGTGGTGGCGACCAGGACGGTGGACAGGGCGCGGGCGCGGTGACGCGGGGCGGCGAGGTCGGCTCCGGCGTAGCGCGCCTGGAGATTGGCGGCGGTTCCGGCACCGTAGAGGAAGAGGGAGATGAACAGCAGGGCGGGGTTGTCGAGGGTGGCGGCGACGACGACTCCGGCACCGCCGAGAGCGCCTGCGAGGTAGCCGGCGGCCAGGCCGGGGCGGCGCCCGCGGGTCTGCGAGACGCGGCCGATCGTGACGGCGGCGAGGGCGGAGCCTGCGGTGAGCAGTGCGCTGGGCAGCCCGGCCAGAGTGGTGGAGTGGAGCATGTCCTGAGCCAGCAGGGCGGCAACGGTGACGCCGGCCGCGAGCCCCACGCCGCTGAGTATCTGGGACGCCAGCAGGATGACCAGGATGCGCCTTTGCGTCTCGGGGAGCGAAGGGCCGGGAGCGGCCGGTGGGGCGTCGACCGGCACGCTGGGGGGCGTAGTCGCGGTGTGGGGCATGGTGTCTCCGTTACGAGCCCGGTGGTTGCGGGCGGGCGTGGTGTTGGGGTGCCTTATGTGTTCCTGTCCGGCTGCGAGTCAGGTGGCCCGTGCGAGCTGCCCGGGGCCGTCAGCGAGCGGACGGTGTGCTCGGCAGGGTGTAGGCGTCGGCGATCAGTTCGGTCGAGCGCAGAAGCGCCTGAGGGGTGTGGCCCACACTGGCGATCATGATTTCGTCGGGCCGAGCGGCCTCGTGCAGGCGGTCGAGGTGCGCGGTGACCCGCTCGGGCGTGCCGTGCAGGACGGTGTTGGTCCAGCGGTCGAGAACGTGCTGCTCCGAGGCGGTGTAGGGGTCGGAAGCCGCCTCGTCGGGGGTGGGTACGAGGTAGGACTTGCCGTGGAGCATGCGCATCATGCTGTGGGCGTAGCTGCGTGTCTGTCGCAGGGCCTCGTGCTCGTCGTCGGCGGCCATGACGGCGAAGCTGGCCAGTGCGTACGGCTCGGTGAGGACGGCCGAGGGGGTGAACCGGTCGCGGTAGAGCTGGAGCGCACCGGCCACGTGATCGGGAGAGAAGTGCGCGGCGAAGGCGAAGGGCAGGCCCAGGCGGGCGGCGAGCTGGGCGGAGTATCCGGAGGATCCCAGCAGCCAGACCGAGGGGCGGCCGGTCGTCTGCGGAAGACCGTTCTCCTTGTCCTGTCCCGGTCCGGGCACGGCGTAGACGCGTTCGCGGTAGGGGTGCTCTTCGGGGAAGTCGTCGTCGAGGAAGCGCAGCAGCTCGACGACCTGTTGCGGGAAGTCGTCGTCGTCGGAGCGGCCTCGTCGCAGGGCGGCGGCAGTGGCCTGGTTGGTGCCCGGGGCGCGGCCCAGACCGAGGTCGATCCGGTCCGGAGCGAGGGCCTGGAGCAGGCCGTACTGCTCGGCGACGATCAGTGGGGGGTGGTTGGGCAGCATCACTCCGCCCGCCCCGAGCCGCAGCCGCGTGGTGTGGGCGGTCAGTCGGGCCAGCAGGACGGCGGGGCTGGAGGACGAGACGCCGGGCATGGAGTGGTGTTCGGTCACCCAGTAGCGGGTGAAACCGCGCCTCTCGGCGAGTTCGGCCAGTGCGATGCTGCCGGACAGGGCGTCGGCGGCGCTGACGCCGCGGCCGGCCAAGGCGGTGTCGAGGACGGACAGCGGCGCCGGAGCGGAGCCGCGCGCCGTGCCCCTGATCGGGTCGTTCACGGGGTTTCCTTCTGCGGTGCGTCGGCCTGGCGCGAGGGACCGGGCCGGGGAAAGGACCGCCGCGGTGCACGCGTGGCGCGCCGCGGGGCCAGGGCGTTCGGTGTCAGGCCAGTTCGACGCGGTCGATCAGTCCGGCGGTGGTGAAGGCGTCCACGAGCTGCTCGCGGCCCTCGGTGAAGTGGGCCCAGCTGTCGAAGTGGACCGGCACGATCCGGCGGGCGCCCAGGATGCGGGCGGCCTCGGCGGCCTGAGCGCTGTCGAGCGTGAGCAGCGCGCGGTCCAGGACGGGAGTGCGGACCGCGCCGGCGAACAGTACGGCGGTGTCCACCGGGCCCAAACGGTCGGCGATCTCACGGACCAGGGAGAGCTGGGCGTTGTCGCCGCTGACGTAGACGGTGGGCAGGCCGTCACCGCTCAGGACGAAACCGACGACCTCGCCGACAACGGGTTCGAGGTCCGCGCGTGCTCCGGGTCCGTGCAGGGCCGGGACGCCGGTGACGGTGACCGTGCCGCCACCGGGGCGGTCGAGCTCGATGGACTCCCAGTCCTTCAAAGGGCGTGCGGTGCCGCCCAGCCGGCCCGCGCCACTGGGCGTGGTCAGGGTCAGGGGGACATCGGTGAGCAGGGCCCGGCCCGAGGCGTCGAGGTTGTCGTCGTGCTCGTCGTGCGACAGCAGCACCACATCGATGCGGCCCAGATCAGCGGGCGTGGCGGAGGCGGGCGCGGTCTTGGCCAGGCCGGAGGGGTAGGTGCCGGGGGCGTCGAAGGTCGGGTCGGTCAGGAACCGCAGCCCGCCGTACTCGATGAGGGCGGTCGGACCGCCGAAGACACGGATGGGGACCTGCTCGCTGGACGCGCCGGTTGCTGCCATGACGAAATCACCTCACGGATAAATTGGCTTACATCCGTGACCATAGGCGTTTGTCACGGATAGAAGCAAGCTGTAGCGTGAGGTACGTGAGTGAGACCGATACCGCCACCACCGTCGACGCAGCCGGCCCGGGGCTGCCCCCGGCACCGGGCGCTGAGCAATACCCCGCCATCGACCTGGCCAACAGCGCCATTGCCCTGCCGGGCGGCCAGTTCCTCGATGCGTTGGGCACGCCCTCCGGCGCCAACCAGTGGCTGGTGGACCACAACCTGGCCCCCGCGGACGCCGGCATGCAGGAGATCTGCGCGGCACGTCTGCGCTCCCTGCGCGAGCAGGTACGCGCCCTGCTCGCCGCCCAGGTCGGCGGGCACCCGGCTCCCGCCACCGCGCTGGCGGCCGTCAACGACGCCCTCACGCGAGTGCCCACCGCCTCCCCGCTCGGATGGGACTCGGTCCGCGGCATGCACCGCACCGCCCCGCACCCCATCGACCAGATCGTCGACCAGGCCCTCGGCATCCTCGCCGCCGACGCCGCCGACCTGCTCACCGGACCCGACGCCGAACGGCTGACGGCCTGCCCCTCCACCCCCTGCAACCGCTACCTGCTCCGCGCGGGACGCCGCCACTGGTGCTCGGTGCGCTGCGGCGACCGCGCCCGCGCCGCCCGCGCCTACGCCCGCCGCACGCAGACCACCACCGACTGAGTCGAGCCACCCCCGCCCCGCCGCCGGTTCACCGGACCCGCGCCGGGGCGCGGTTTCGCACGCCCTCAAGCCCCCGGCATGGACGGCCCAACTCGCCCTCCATCCGGTCGTTCCCCACGATCAACGAAGGACCATCACCTCTCATGACGGCCACATTCACCCTGCTGACCACCGGTTACGACAGCCTCGACGCACGCAACGCGGACCGCGACGGCCGCGAGAAGCCGTGGCACGTCGCCTCGACCGTCTGCCTCCTGCGCGACGGCGACACGATCGTCGTCGTCGACCCCGGCATGGTCGAGGACCGCAAACTCATCCTGGACCCGCTCGCCGCCGCCGGCGTAAGCCCCGAACAGGTGACCGACGTGGTCTTCAGCCACCACCACCCAGACCACACCCTCAACGCCGCCCTGTTCCCCAACGCGCGCGCCCACGACGTCTGGGCCGCCTACCACAACCACCTCTGGTACGACCGTCCCGCCGACGGCTACCGGCTCTCCCCCTCGATCCGCCTGATGGAAACGCCCGGCCACACCCCCCAGGACATCTCCACCGTCGCGGAAACCGCCGAAGGGACCGTCGTCCTTACCCACGCCTGGTGGAGCGTCCGCGGCCCCGCCGAAGATCCCACCTCCGACGACCACGAGGGCCTGCGCGCCTCCCGCCGCAAGATCCTCGCCCTCAAGCCCGCCCTGATCGTCCCCGGCCACGGAGACCCCTTCGTCCCCGACGAGAGCACCCCCGCCTGAAATAGGGCGCCACCGCCGGTCCATGTGGCTCATGGCTTCGCGCTGCGTGTCCTGGACGACGTGGGTGTAGACGTCCACAGTGATGCTGGATGACCGCTCATGCCGGGGTCGGCGTGCCGCTGTCAGCGGCGGTGAGGTCAGCGCCGAGGCAAGCGTTACGGCGGGCGACCGCGGGGAACCCCGCCCGCAACGACCCAACGCGTCCGTCCTCTGACACGGTACTCAGGGACGGCCGACGACACAGGGAGTGAACCTGATGACGAAGGCACGGGACATCATGACGGGCGGGGCCGAGTGCATCGGTGCCGAGGAGACGGTGCTGGACGCGGCCCGCAAGATGAAGGATCTCGGCGTCGGTGCCCTGCCGATCTGCGGCACGGACAACAAGCTCAAGGGCATGCTGACCGACCGGGACGTCGTCGTGAAGGTGCTGGGCGCGGGCAAGGACCCCGCGACCTGCCCGGCCGGTGACCTGGCCCAGGGCGAGGCCGTGACCATCGGCGCCGACGACGACGTGGAGGAGATCCTGCGCACCATGACGGAACACAAGGTGCGCCGCCTGCCGGTGATCGACGGTCACGACCTGGTCGGCATGGTCGCCCAGGCCGACGTCGCCCGCTCCCTGCCCGACCCCAAGGTCGGCGACCTGCTCCAGGCCCTGTCCACCGACTGACCCGGACACTGGACCCCACTGGCCTCTGGCCGCCGGTGCGGGAACGCACCGGATTGGCGGCCGGGGGCCGGGGCACACGTCGGTGTATGACCCACGTGAGAGACGGTGACAAGGGAGACTCCCGATGCTCTTGGCACACCCCGTCGTGCTGAAGAACCTCATCGAGCAGTACGAGACGCTGCGTGCCCTGCACGCCGAAGACGGCACCGAGGAGGCGCGCCGGCGTATGGACGACGTCGCCTACACGCTGTGCGTGTCGACCGGGACCCGCGACATCGACACCGCCCTCGTTGCCGCCCGTCACCAGCTGCCCGGAGCGCGTACCGAAGACGACTCGCTTCTGGCTACGTGAGTGCTCCGGCATCGTCCCACCAGGATCATGACCAAGACCGTCGACCTGCCGACGTTCAGCAGCCTCGATGAGCTCACCCGGCTCATCACCCGCCGTCGCGGCCTCTACGTGCGCTGGTCCCGCGGGCCGGAGAGCGACCTGCCGAGGATGAGCAGTACGGACGATCTGACCGGGATCAAGCTGCCGGGCCTGTCGGCCAGTCCGCTGGACCTCGAGGACTGGTGGGGCCAGCGCCCCCTGCACGTCTGGGTCGCCCGCCGACTGTACGACTACTGCCACCTGCCACGCGTCAAAGACGCCCGCACCCGACCGTGGGTCCTGCACGGCACGGAGACGGCGCGCGGACCGGACAACGAGCCATTGGTCACGGCGATCCAACCCCTCGGCTGGATCGCCGGCCAAGTGATCGTAGAAGCCTCCCGCATCATCACCGAACAGCCCGGACGCTGGGGCCCACTCGACCGAGACGAACCCCTGTGAGGCGGCACGACCGACAGTGATTCTCGGCGGCGCTACCGTCCCCGGGCCTGGTCGCGCGGCACGGGGCCCACGGCCGCCTGCCGACCGGTGCCAACCGACGCATGGCGCTGCCCCGGACCTGGGCCCGACCGCGCGGCCAGGGCGTCGGCGACGGCGCCGGTCGCGAAGGCGTACACCGCCTTGTGCAGCAGGTCGACGACCAGTTCACCGCGCGGCCAGGTCTCAGGCGGGGCACCGACGCCGGTGGCGTTCTCCAGGATCTGGTCCGAGGTGACCCGGACGACGGCGAACTTCCCCGACGACCAGGGTCCACGCAGCCCGGCGTGCGCCATCACCGACCGCAACACGCCGAGGAGGGCGCCCTGCCCGACGTGCATGGCCAGGTTCACCGGCACGGGCTGCCGGCGGGGATACTCCCGCATGCCGGTGAGGCGTTCCAGTGTGCGGGCGGGGACGTGGGAGTCGGGCCGGCCGGTCAGCCGTTGCTCCGCCTTCTCGCCCAGCGTCATCACCAGGACTCCGGCTGTGCCGGCCACCAGTCCCTGCCACAGCGCGCGCTTCATCATGCCGAGGCGAGTACCCCGTACTCCCCGGCTCACCTGCTCGCCGGACCGGACCGGGAGACCGCGGGCGCCGGCCCCGGACGGTGGCTGCCGGTCACCGACGCGCGGGACTTCCGCAGACGGGACGCGCGGGACATCCGCAGACGGGAGCGGTCCGCCCGTGTCCGTTCAGCGGGCCACCGTGCACAGCGCACCGCTGACGGCGGCCGCACAGGCCAGCAGGCACGATGCCCAGGCACCGTGGCGTCTGAGCAGGTCGCGTCGCAGCCGCAGGTACCGGGCCTCGTACTCCCGGCCCAGCTCGTCGGCGCGGCGCAGGGTCGCCTCGAACATCTGGTGGGAGAGGCGGAGACGGTGGGCGACGTAGTGCCGGGTGAGGTCCTCCGCCTGGGCGGTGGTCAGCCAGGGGAGGGCGCCGCAGAGTGCCTGCGCCTCCCGGTGTGCGGCTTGCCGGTGTTCTCGCGCCAGGAGGAAGCCTTCCGCCTCCGCCGCGATGCCCTGGGCGACACCGGGGCCCGGACCGCGGAGGTGCTCGTCCGTCATCTCCGGTCGCCCTTGTGGCCGCTCGTGTCGAGCGCGTCGCGTTGTCCGGTGTTCTCCGCCTGGTCGAGGTCGGCCAGCGCGGGGTGGTGCAGGTCGAAGGCGGGCGACTCGGAGCGCACCCGGGGCAGGGTGACGAAGTTGTGGCGGGGCGGCGGGCAGGAGGTCGCCCACTCCAGCGAGCGTCCGTAGCCCCAGGGGTCGTCGACCTCGATCCGCTCGCCGCGCTGGGCGGTCTTCCACACGTTGTAGAGGAAGGGCAACGTGGACAGGCCCAGGAGGAAGGCACCGATGGAGGAGATGGTGTTGAGGGCGGTGAAGCCGTCGGCGGCCAGGTAATCGGCGTAACGGCGGGGCATGCCCTCGGCGCCGAGCCAGTGCTGGACCAGGAACGTGGTGTGGAAGCCCACGAACAGCGTCCAGAAGTGCACCTTCTCCAGCCGGGTGTCGAGCATGGTGCCCGTCATCTTCGGCCACCAGAAGCTGAACCCCGCGAACATCGCGAACACGATCGTGCCGAAGAGTACGTAGTGGAAGTGCGCCACGACGAAGTAGCTGTCGGTGACGTGGAAGTCGATCGGCGGCGAGGCCAGCAGCACGCCCGTCAGTCCGCCGAACAGGAACGTGACCAGAAAGCCGGCCGCCCACAGCATCGGCGGCTCGAACGACAGCGAGCCCCGCCACATCGTGCCGATCCAGTTGAAGAACTTCACCCCGGTGGGCACGGCGATGAGGAAGCTCATGAACGAGAAGAACGGCAGCAGCACCGCACCGGTGGCGAACATGTGGTGCGCCCACACCGTCACCGACAGGCCGGTGATGGCGATGGTGGCACCCACCAGCCCCATGTAGCCGAAGATCGGCTTCCGCGAGAAGACAGGGATGATCTCGGTGATCACCCCGAAGAAGGGCAGGGCGAGGATGTACACCTCGGGGTGGCCGAAGAACCAGAAGAGGTGCTGCCACAGGATCGCCCCGCCGTTCTCCGGGTCGAAGACGTGCGCACCGAACTGCCGGTCCGCCTCCAGCACCAGCAGGGCGGCGGCCAGCACGGGGAAGGCCAGCAGGACCAGCACCGAGGTCAGCAGCACGTTCCACGTGAAGATCGGCATCCGGAACATGGTCACGCCGGGCGCCCGCATACAGATGATCGTGGTGATGAAGTTGACCGCGCCGAGGATGGTGCCGAAGCCGGAGAGCGCCAGCCCCATGATCCACAGGTCACCGCCGGTGTACGGGGTGCGCTCACCGCCGCTGAGCGGCGGGTAGGCGGTCCAGCCGAAGTCTGCGGCACCCTGCGTGGTGAGGAAACTGCCGAGCACGATCAGGCCACCGAAGGCGAACAGCCAGTACGACAGCATGTTCAGCCTCGGGAACGCGACGTCCGGGGACCCGATCTGCAACGGCATGATCGCATTGGCGAACCCGGCGAACGTCGGAGTGGCGAACAGCAGCAGCATGATCGTGCCGTGCATCGTGAAGGACTGGTTGTACTGCTCCGCCGACACGATCTGGAGACCGGGCCGCGCCAGCTCCGCCCGCACCACCATGGCCAGCGCTCCCCCGATCAGGAAGAACGCGAACGAGGTGATCAGGTAGAGGTGGCCGATCTTCTTGTGGTCGGTCGTGGTCAGCCAGGTGACCACGACGTGGCCCCGGCCACGGCGCTCGGCCACCGGGACGGGAGCCACCGGCTCGGTATGGGTCGCCATCACGTTCCTCACTCGGCGGAGCGCTTGGTGGTCGGCCGTTGGACGGCGAAGGTCCGCCTCTCCGGCCCTGCGTCTCGGGCAGGGTGTGTCCAGCCCTCGTGGAAGGTAGTTCGCTCCGGTACGGGACCGCGCCCGCATCCAGCCGACGGCAGGCCGAACGGCCCTATCTTCCAGTCGGACGGGTGACGACGGGGCAGCACGTGTACCGGCCTCGGTGACCGCGGCCGTTCGTCCGTGGGGCTACGGAAACCCGGCGCCGGACGGTGGCCGCCGGGACACCCGGAAGCGGAGGGGCGTTCGATGAGGAAGCTGTGGTGGGTGGTGCCGGTCGGGGCCGTCGGGGCGGCGGCCCGTCGCCGGCCGTGCGGGTACGGAGTTTCCCCGGGCCAGATGCCCTGCGATCACCGTTTCCGCAGGTCACACGCTCTCCTAGGGAAGACTCCTTGAACGGGTGTCGCAGGTTCGAATCCTGCCGGGGGCACCATGCGTGATCGCTCTGACCTGGGGTTTCCAACCCAGGGAGGAGCCTGTTTCGGCCTCGGACCCGTCGTCCGGGGCCGTTTTGCGTGGGCGGATGTCCGGGTCCGGTCCAGGAGTTGTGTCCGCGAGGGTCTTCGCGTCGAGCCCCGGTGCCTGGAAAAAGCCGTCGTGCCGGGAACAGTCGGTCCGGTCGGCACGGTTGCATCGACCGGGACCGGTGCCGTGCGGGCGGGAAGCGCGGAGGCCAAGGGCGTCCGCCCTCCACCAGGATCCGGCCCCCGAATCGCGGTGCCCCGCCGCGCACTCGGACCATCGGACCAGACGTATTCGTGCAGGAGGACTGTTTCATGACTGACCGGCCCTTGACGCTCATGGCAGTACACGCCCACCCCGACGACGAGGCCACCGGAACCGGAGGGGTCCTCGCGCGGTACGCGGCGGAAGGCATCCGCACGGTTCTCGTGACGTGTACCGACGGCGGTTGCGGGGACGGGCCGGGGGGTGTCAAGCCGGGTGATCCCGGGCACGATCCGGCGGCCGTCGCCTTGATGCGCCGTCAGGAACTGGAGGCGAGCTGCGGCGTCCTGAAGGTCAGCGATCTGGAGATGCTGGACTACGCGGACTCCGGGATGATGGGCTGGCCGAGCAACGACGCCCCCGGATCCTTCTGGCAGACACCCGTGGAGGAGGGCGCTGCCCGACTCGCTGAACTCATGCGGCACTACCGGCCCGACGTGGTCGTCACCTACGACGAGAACGGCTTCTACGGCCACCCCGACCACATCCAGGCCCACCGCATCACGATGGCGGCGCTGGAGATGACCGCGCTGACACCGAAGGTGTACTGGACGACGATGCCGCGCTCGATGATGCAGCGGTTCGGAGAGACCATGCGCGAGTTCGGTGAGGACATGCCTGAGCCGGATCCTGCCGAGGCCGCCGCGCTGGCCGAGATCGGCCTCCCCGACGACGAGATCACCACGTGGGTGGACACCACTGCCTTCAGCGGTCAGAAGTTCGACGCGCTGGCCGCCCACGCCAGTCAGGGCGAGAACATCTTCTTCCTCAAGATGGGCAAGGAGAGGTTCGGCGAGTTGATGGGCATGGAGACATTCGTACGTGTCCAGGACGCCACGGGCGCGGCCGTTCCCGAGAACGACCTCTTCGCCGGACTGCGCTGATCCGCCCGTCCGACCGGAAGTGCACGGGCGTCGGTGGTCTCGGTGATGTCAGTGGTTCCGAAGATGTCGGTGGTCTAAGTTGACTACTGATGAATGAGTTTCGGGAAGTCTCTGCATTCGTAAGGGAGTTGACCGTCAGCGGCCCTGACGCCGGCCCCTACGCCCTCGCCGAAGGGCCGGACGGTGCCCTCTGGTTCACCCTCGTTCACCAGGGCGCCGTCGGGCGCCGGGAACCGGGCGACAGGAGTGTCACCGTCCACCCGGTCGGGGCCGGGCCGACCATCGTCGCGGCGGGGCCGGACGGGGCGATGTGGTTCACCGAGTACCGGGCGCACCGCATCGGGCGGATCGCGCCGGACGGCTCGTACTCGTCCTTCGCACCGGCGACCCCGGAGGGCGGGCCGTTCGGGATCGTCGCCGGGCCGGACGGGGCCATGTGGTTCACGCTGTCCGCCGCCGACCGGATCGGCCGCGTCACCATGGACGGCGAGATCACCGAGTACCCGGCGCCCGGCGCCTTTCCGTCCGCCATCACGGCGGGGCCGGACGGAGCGCTGTGGACGACTCTCAACCAGCACAACGCGATCGGGCGGATCGGCACCGACGGGACCGGCACCGTCCATGCCCTGCCGACCGGGGGCGCGGCGCCGGTCGGTATCGCGGCGGGGCCGGACGGAGCGCTGTGGTTCACGGAGATCGGGGCCGGGCGGATCGGCCGGATCACCGTGGACGGTGAGATCAGCGAGTACCCGCTGCCCGACCCGGCGTGCCGGCCGCACGCCGTCACCGCCGGGCCCGACGGGGCGATGTGGTTCACCGAGTGGGGCAGCGGCCGGGTCGGCCGGATCACCGTCGACGGGCGCGTCACCTCGTACGCGCTGTCCCGCCCCGACAGCGAACCGCACGGCATCACCCCGCACGACGGCGCCCTGTGGTGCGCCCTGGAAACCGGCTCCCTGGCCCGGATCGAGGTCCCCGCGTGACCGACCTCGGAACCGACCCCGGCCACGGTCCCGGGAGCGACGCCGAGGCTGTCCCGGACCCCCGTGCCCGCACGATCACGTCCGGCAACCGTGCCGACATCGAGTCCGTCGCGATGACCGCCGCGACGGAAAAGACGAAGAAGACGAAGGAGGACCTCGGTTGACCGACCGGAAGAGTTCCGTCACGGCCTCCGGCTCCCGCTCCTACGACGCCGGGGGCGAGTTCGACCGGCAGGTCCGGACGCTCACCTCGCTCGGCTACCCGGCGCTCGCCGGACGCACCCCCGAGCAGTTCGCCGAGCTGGTGGCGCCGCTGCGCGCCGAGGCCGTGGAGCGGGCGGGCGCCGCGGCGGGCACTCCGTACGATCCGGCCGTGACCGGCCGGGTGCCGTTCGTCCTGGTCGTCACCCGTGAGCTCGCGCCCGTCGAGCGGACCATGCCGCTGACCGCCCTCCACGGCGGCAAGCTGCCCGGCTTCGTCGACCGCAGCTTCGAGCCGGGCTCCCTGGAACGGTTCGTCGCCACCGAGGAGGCCGAGCCGCCCGGCGGGGACGGTGTCCACCTGCTGTTCGACGTCGAGCGCGGGGAGGAGTACTGCGGGGCCGTGCCGAACGACGCGATGGCCGCCCTCGCCGGGCGGGGCCGCACCCTGCTCACCATCGAGGAGGGCATCGCGCTGTTGACGCACGCCCCGCAGATCCTGGTGAAGAACAAGTGCTTCTCGCTGGGCGGGTCCCGGTCCGGTGACCGGCGGGTCCCGGCGATCTGGATCAGTCAGAAGGCCCCGAAGCTCGGCTGGTGCTGGGCCGGGAACCCGCACACCTGGCTCGGCATGGCGTCCGCGGGCGCCCGCCACGCCTGAGAAGCGCCGGGCTCTCCGGCCGCACCGCCCACGCCGCCACCGGCCCGCACCGCCGCTCCGGCCCTTTCATCCGGCCGGAGCGGCGGCGGCAGGTCCGCCACCGTCGTGGTCCTGGTAGCGCAGCAGCAGCATCGCCGCGTCGTCGTGGTGCGGTCCGGCCGCGTGCCGGACCAGGTCCTCGCGCAGGGCGTCCAGCGCGCGGTGGACGTCGGGGTCATCGAGGAGGTGGGCGCGCTCGGCGAGCGGGTAGAAGCCGCCCTCCTCGTCCCGGGCCTCCGTGACGCCGTCGGTGTACAGGAGCAGCTGGTCGCCGGGGGTGAAGGGGACGGGGAAGGGCTCCGGGCCGGGGCCGCCGTGGGCGGACAGGCCCAGCGGGAGGGCGTAGGTGGGCGGCTGAGGGAAGTCGGCGGTGCCGTCGGGGTGGACGACCATCGGGGCCGGGTGGCCGTAGTTGAGGAGGACGACCCGGTGGTCCAGGCCGATCTCGGCGAGGATCGCGGTCACGAACTTCTCGTCCTCCAGCTCCCGGGCGACGCTGCGTTCCAGCCGCTCGCCGAGCTTGACCAGGTCCTTCTCGTCGTACGCCGCCTCCCGGAAGGCGCCGAGGACCCGCGCCGCCGTCTCCACCGCCCCCAGGCCCTTGCCCTGCACGTCGCCCACGATCACCCGGACGCCGTGCGGCGAGGCCACCACCTCGTACAGGTCGCCGCCGATACGGGCCTCGGCGAGCGCGGAGGTGTACGAGACGGCCGCGTGCAGCGGCCCCGCGGTCAGCGGCACCGGGCGCAGCAGCACCCGTTGGGCCACCTCCGCGATCGACCGCACACTGGCCAGCTCCGCCTCCCGGCGCGTGCGCATCACGGCCGCCGCGATGCCGACGCCGGTGACGCCGGCCACCGACGCCATGGCGGTGTAGCCGCGGGGCCGGTCGAAGAGCCCGTTGTACAGGCCGAGGCCCAGGCAGAGCAGCAGTGCGACCAGTCCGATCACCGCCGTGCGCCGCCAGCCGCCGACCAGACCGGCGAACGCCGGTCCCAGTGACACCAGCGGCAGCAGCCCCACGTCCGGGCCGGCCGTGAGGTCGACGACGGCGACCACCGTCATGGCCGCCACGGGCATCCAGGCCAGCATCGTGGAACTGGACGGCGGCTTCTCCACGGTCATGACTACTCCGGTGTCGCAGCGCTCAAGAGCCGCCCTGTCCTGTTCTCAGGCGTCCCTCCCCAGTCTCTTAGCCTATGCAAGGGTCTGGTTCCGCAGGAGTCACCGAGCGGTCCTTAACCCAATCGAGGCCGAGAGCCGGACGGGGCCCGCGGATCGCTACGGGCCCCGCGGATCACTTGGCGACGGTCCCCGCGGATCACGTCGTGACGGTCCCCGCGGCTCACGCCGCCCCCGGCACCCGCCTCGGCAGCAGCCCTCCGTCACCCGCGTCCCGTCGGCTCGCCACGGTCAGCGTGAGCGTCACCGCGAGGGAGACGACCGCCATCGCGGTCATCGCCGTGGCCGGGGAGGTGAACTGGGCCACCGTGCCCGCCAGGGTCGCGGCGAGGCCCTGTGCCGTGAGCATCCCGGCGGAGTGCAGGCCGAGGGCGTGCCCGGTCAGCTCGTCCGGGGTGAGGGTGACCAGGCGCTCCTGCTGCACCAGGCTCGCGCCGAAGCCGACGGAGGCCAGGGCGACCAGTACGGCGGTCAGCGGCAGCGGCGGGCGCAGGAAGAGCGCGAGGTACGGCGCGGCCAGCAGCACCAGCAGCGGGACGCCCAGGCGTGGACGCAGCCGGGCCGGCAGCAAGCGGCCGACGGTCACGTCCCCGGCCAGCATGCCCAGCGCGGCGCAGGCGAACAGCGTGCCCGCGGCGCGCGGGTCGTAGGAGACGTACAGGGACTCGCAGCCGACGACGAGGCCGTTGGGGAGCCACAGGGCCAGGTAGACGTGGCGGCGCGGACGGGCGGACCACAGCAGGGCGTTGGCGCGCCAGGTGGCGGTCACGGAGGGGCGGCCGGCGGCGCGGGGCGGGCGGCGGGTCAGCAGGAGGGCGAGGCCGGCCGCCGCGCCGTACAGGCCGGCGGCGAGCAGCAGGCACAGGCGCGGCGACAGCAGCGTCACCAGGACGCCGCCGGCCGCGTAGCCGGTGATCTGCATGACGCCGCTCATCATGTTGAAGAGTGAGCGCCCGGCCAGGTACCCGTCCTTGGTGAGGATCTCGTTGAGCAGGCCCCAGCGGACCCCGCCGCCGAGGGAGGCGATCAGTCCCTCGGCGAGGACGATGGCGAGCATCGCCCAGACCGGCAGGCCGGGCAGCGCGAGGGCCGCGGTGGCGGCGGCGAAGGCCAGTGAGAGGCCCGTCAGCGTCGCCCGCGGTGGCAGCCGGTCGGCGCCGGAGAGGAAGAGCGTGGCGCCCAGGACCTGGGCGAGCGCCGGGCCGAACATGCTCAGGGCGGACAGCAGCGGCGAGTCGGTCGCCCGGAACACGAGCGTGCCGAGCGCCAGTCCGCTCACCGTCTGGGCGGCGATGTTGGCGGAGGTGGAGAGGAACAGGGGGCTGAACTCGGGTCTCCTGAAGAGGTCCGCGTAGCTCTTGCGGGGCGTGTCCGGCATGCGGGGAGTCTCGGGCGGACCGGCGGACGGCCGTTATCGTTTCGCGTGGAGGCGAAACCTCACGGCGGACGGGGGTGCGGACCGCATGGGCTGGTGGCAGATCAACGCCGACACGCTCGCCCGCAGCCGCTTCGTCGTCTCACCGCTCGCCGAGACCTTCGCCTGCCTGAAGCTGCTGCACGCCGATGTGGCCGCGCACCCCGGCGAACGCGCCTGGCTCGACACCCACCTGCCCGCGCACCGGCGCCGGCTCGCGGACGACCCGGTGACCGCGCTGCTCGTCCGCTCGGGCCTCGGCCGGGAGTGGATCGCCGACTTCCTCACCCCTGCGCCGGGCGCGGGCGAGAGCTTCGAGGAGGGCGTCGCGCGGATCCGGGCGACCCGCCCCGACGAGGCCCGCGCCGACCTCGCCGTCTGCCTCGGGGGCCGGCTCCCCGCCGCCCTGGACCGCGACGACCTGCCCGAGCGGGCCGCCGCGCTGCTGGAGGACGTCTGGGCGGGGGCGGTACGGCCGGACTGGGACCGGCGCCGTCGTGTCCTGGAGGCCGATGTCGTCGCGCGGACCGCGCAGGTGAGCCGGGGCGGCTGGGCTGCCGTGCTGGACGCCCTGCGGCCCGGCACCCGCTGGCTCGGCGACAGCCGGCTCCAGATCAACCTGAACCCCTACCCGCCCCGCGACCTGTCCGGCGCCGAGCTGATCCTCGTCCCCGTCACTCCGCAGCGGCACGGCTGGGTGGCGTGGGAGGAGCCCGAGCGGTACGCGGTGGTCTACCCGTGCACGGGTGCCCTCGCGGACGACGGTGCCCGGCGCCCGCCCGCCGCCCTCGGCGCGCTGCTCGGACCGGCCCGCGCGGGCGTGCTCACGCTGCTCGGCTCGCCCATGAGCACCAGCCAGCTGGTCGGGGTGACCGGGCAGGGGCTCGGTTCGGTCGGGCGCCACTTGCGGGTGCTGCTGGACGCGGGGCTGGTGGAGCGGCGGCGGGCGGGCCGGTCGGTGCTGTACTCGCGGACGGCGGCCGGGGAGGTGCTCGTCGAGGCGGGCGGCGGGGCGGCGGACGAGGGGTGTGACACGTCGCGGGGCTAGCATCCGCCCATGACGACCTCACAGAACGCACGCAAGGACGACAGCCTCCCCCTCGACGTCGAGATCGGCGCCCTCCAGGGCGGGTCCGCGGACCTCTCCCAGTACACCGGCCGGGTCGTACTGGTGGTCAACGTGGCCTCCAAGTGCGGGCTCACTCCGCAGTACTCGGGCATGGAGCGGCTGCACGAGCGGTACGCGGAGCAGGGCTTCACCGTGCTCGGCGTGCCGTGCAACCAGTTCATGGGCCAGGAGCCCGGCAGCGCCGACGAGATCGCCGAGTTCTGTTCGGCGACGTACGGCGTCACCTTCCCGATGACCGAGAAGGTGGAGGTCAACGGGGCGGGCCGGCATCCGCTGTACGACCGGCTGACGGGCTTCGCGGACGCCGAGGGGCACAGCGGGGACATCCGCTGGAACTTCGAGAAGTTCCTGATCGGGCGGGACGGCAAGGTCGCCGCCCGGTTCGCCCCGCAGACCGAGCCGGAGGCGGCCGAGGTCGTGGCGGCGGTGGAGGCACGGCTCGCGGACTGAGGGCGCGGGCCGGTTGACCTTGCCCCTGGGGCAGGCCCGAGCGTCGTCGTCGCCGGGCGGACAGGCCGCCCGGTGACGGAGGATGACAGGCGTGGACGACCGACACGACGGCTACGGCGACGACGTGCGCGACTTCGCACCCGACGGCGCACGCGAGGACGGGTTGCTCACCATCGGGGCGTTCGCCGCGCGGGCCCGGCTGTCGGCCAAGGCCCTTCGGCTGTACGACCGTATGGGCCTGCTCGTGCCCGACCATGTGGACGAGGCCACCGGCTACCGCTACTACCGCACCGGCCAGGCCGAACGAGCCCGGCTCGTGGCCCTGCTGCGCCAGCTGGACATGCCGCTGGCCAAGGTCGCGGAGGTGGTGCGCGCGGACGGGCCCGCCGGCGCCGCCCTGCTCGACGCCTACTGGTCCGAGGTCGAGGCCCGGGTGGCCGGGCAGCGGACGCTCGCCGACTTCCTCCGTGGACGTCTTTCGGGAAGGGGTTCCGGGATGAACGAGAAGTTCGTGGTCGAGACGGTGGACGTGCCCGGGCAGGTGGTGATCAGCGAGACGCGGCACACCCTGGCGGACGAGTTGCCCGCCTGGATCGGTGCGTCGCTGGGGCGGCTGGAGGAGGCGGCCCGGGGCTGCGGGGGTGTGACGGCGGCGCCGTTCGTCGTGTACCACTCCGAGGTGTCGATGGAGAGCGACGGCCCGGCGGAGTCGTGCGTGCCCGTCGCCGACGAGGCGGCGGCCCGGGCGTGGTGCGAGGAGCGGGGGCGGGCCTGGCAGACGCGGGTGCGGGTGGAACCGGCCCGGCGGCTGGTCTACACCCGGATCACCAAGGCGCAGGTGGCCCATCCGCAGATCCTGGCCGCGTTCGAGGCGGTGGAGGAGTGGATCGCGGCCCAGGGGCTGACGGTGTCGGGGCCGTGCCGTGAGGTGTACTTCGCCGACTGGGAGGCGTCGGGGCCACAGGATCCGGTCTGCGACGTGGCGTTCCCCGTCTCCGCCGTCTCCCCCGCCTCCCCCGTCTCTCCGTCGCCCCGTGCGGCTGGGTGACGGAGGCCGGGACTGAACAGAGCCCTCTCGGCAAGGTCGGCGAACTGGTCGAGAGGGCTCCGTCGGCGGTGCCGGGGACGGCGCCCGGGCCGTTACTCCTTGACCGAGGTCACGAAGGCGTTCCACGCGTCGGCGGGGAACGCCAGGACCGGGCCCTCGTCGACCTTGGAGTCGCGGACCGCGAGTGCCGCCGTGTCCGGTGACCGGACCTCGACGCACGCGCCGTTCCCTCCGGAGTAGGAGGACTTGGTCCACGATTCCTGGGCGCCCTGAAGAATTGCCATGTCTGCTCCGGTGGCGAGTTGCTGAGTGCGGTTTACGCCAATGACGCTTGATCTTTGGCGTGATCGACGCTACTCGCTGGCCTCACCGAGCGGAGCAGCCATTCACCCGACCGGATGGCATATTCCAGGTGACTCTTCCAGAATGACGCACCCGGGGTGTAACATCCCGCCGCCCCGTCAGCGCGCGTACTCCTTCGCGACGTCCTCGATGCGCTGCCGCGACTGCTCCACGTTCAGGGCCTGCGCCCGCAGGTGCTCGTACATCACCGTGTACTTCTGCACGTCCTGCGCCTTCTCCAGGTACAGGTCGCTGGTGACGCCCTCGATGTAGACGACGCTGGAGTCGGCGGTGTCGGCGAACTCCAGGATCGAGTACTGCCCGTTGATGCCGGGGTGGGCGCCGACGTCGAACGGCAGCACCTGCACGGTGATGTGCGGCAGCTGCGACATCTCCGCGACGTGCTCCAGCTGTTCGCGCATCACCTGTCTGCTGCCCACCATCCGGTGGAGGCAGGCCTCGTCGAGGACCACCCACAGCCGCAGCGGGTTGTTCTCCGCGGTGATGCGTTCCTGACGCCGTATCCGGACCTGGACCCGTTTCTCGACGTCGGCGACCGGCGTCTCGGGCAGCGCGCCCTGGATGAGCGCCTCGGCGTAGGACCGGGTCTGCAACAGGCCGGTGATGATCTGGGGTTCGTAGGTCCGCAGCGACTCCGCGTCGGTCTCCAGGCCGATGTAGACGCTGTACGGGATGTCCCCGAAGGCGTGCCACCAGCCCTGCTGGCGCGAGTCCTTGGCCATTTGCATCAGCGAGTCGACGATCCGCTGGTCCTCGACCTCGTACACCCCGCACAGGTCGCGGACGTCGCGCTGGCTGATGCTGCGCCGGCCGTTCTCCAGGCGGCTGATCTTCGACTGCGAGACCAGCAGTCGCTCCGCCACCTCCTCGGCCGTCATGCCCTTGAGCTCGCGGAGCCGGCGCAGCTCCTGGCCCAGCCGGCGCCGCCTGACGGTGGGATTGACATTGGACGCCACGGGACGTGCACCTCCGGCTGCGTGACTCATACCTGCCACTTTGCGTATCTGCTGCTGAGCAGACTGCCACCAAGGTGCTTTCTACCGCTGGGAAACGGTCGATATGCGCCGCGTACACGCCAGTTCGGGGCGCCACCCGCGCACATGGCCGCGCGGGGCGGCGGAACCTTTCCGCTGTCCGCTGTCGCGGACGTACGGTCGGTCCCACCGCCCCGCGCGGACCTGCGGCTCCCGTGACCGGGCTCGGGGACTGGTGGTGCGGCGGTGCTGTGGTGCGTGTGCGGCGGTGCTGTGGTGCTGTGGTGCGGTACGGCTCGTGCGGCTCAGTGGGCCACCGCGCGCGCCATGGATCCGTGGCGTGGTTGCGCCGGAACGCCTCGGGCGGGTTCCGGGGCCGTCCTGGCGCCCGGTCCCGCGGCCTGGCGGCCGGCCGGTGCCGGGCTGCGGCGCGGCTGGGCCGCAGCGCCGTTCTGGACGTCCATCACCGCGTGCGCCACCAGGCCGCCCATGGGATCGTGCCGGATGAGGTCCCGCAGGCGGGACCGTGACGAGCGTCCTTCGTTGCCCGGGTAGAGGTGCTTGCCGAGACCGACCGCGTGGGCCAGCGCGGCGAGCGCCGCGGTCCGCGGGTCCGGCGGTACGCCGGTGCGGATCGCCGAGTCCAGCCGGGCCTTGATCTCCCTGCTGATCGCCGTGTCCGTCGCCTGGTAGCGAGTCGTCGGCAGCACCCCGCACATCTGGCCCTCCACGGCATGCACCATGCCGCATCGCTCCAGATGCGAGAGATAGGTCTGGCGCAGCCCCAGGCGGGGCCCGCCGATCCAGTTGACCGCCCGTACGGGAGCGCCACGCCTTCGCAGCAACTCCAACGCGCAGTCCAGTGTTGGATCTCCTGTCGGCCGTGGGGCCACCACGGCGATACGATCCCCGTCTGGGGCTATCCGTCCGGCCAGCGCCAGCTCCACCAGCTGCGCTCCGGCCAGACCGAGGTCGAGCGACTGCGGCTGTGCGGTGGTACCCGTGGTCGGGTCCAACGCCAGCAGCAGAAGCTCTTCCGGAAGTGTTCTGCGGCTCCTGCCCATCCATGCCTCCCCGCGTGGATGACAGACAGGGTGACCCCTCTCACATTGGTCTGTCGAGGGTGCGTGACCGGTTCGTAGTGGAACCAGTAGGTATGTCGTTCTCGTCTACCGCGTGGGTTCCACCCGTACACAGGACACTGGTACATGGTTTCGGTACGGGTTCGGTAGCGCGCACGCGGCGTGCGGCGCATGGAGGAGGCATCGGTGGCGGGCGAGTCCCCCGACAGGTCGAAGCAGCACGAGTCGTCGGAAGAACCGACGTCGGGGAGCGCGGGTCCGGTTCCCGAAGCCAGGACCGGGACGAGCGAGAAGCGTGATCCGCGGGTGGCGGTGGCGCGGGAGGCGGCGAAGCCTTCGGCGTCCGCCGGGTCCGCGGCGTCCGCGAAGTCCGCGGGGTCGCGCGGCGGGGTCGACACGGCCACCCGGGTGCTGTCGGTGCGTGACGCGCAGACCGGGGAGCCGGCCGAGGACGACGACGCCGGGAACGACGACGCCGACGTGGAAGGCTCCGCCGGGGGCGGCTCCTCCGAGGGGTCCGACGCCTCCCGTGCGTCCGGGAGGACCGGGTCCTCCGCCGCGTCCGACGGCCCCGGGGACTCCGACGCCGCCGACGAGCCCGCGGGCCCCGCCGCCGCGGGTGACGGGCGGCTGAGGGACGCCGTCGCGGCGTGGGTGGCGACCGCCGAGGAGCGGGCCGCCTCGGGTGCGCGGCGCGAGGAGACGGCGGACGGCGCGGAGGACACGCCGGGCGCGGGGGCCGCGGAGGCGGCCCGGCGGGACGCCGGTGTCGACGCCGACACGGACGAGGACGAGCCTGGTGCCGCCTCGGACACGGACGCGGACGCGGGCTCCGGGGGGTCCCGGGACGCCACGAAGCCCGCGGTCGGGGGCGGTGCCCCCGAGGGCGGTGAGACGGCCCCTGAGGACGGCACGGACGGCCCCGGCGCCGACGGTGCGGACGGGGAAGCCGACGGGGGCGCCGACGCTCCGCAGCGCGCGGAGGACGACGCGGACGAACGCGCCGCCGCGGGACAGGGCACCGACGACGCGCCCCGCGACGGGAAGACGCCCGCCGACGCTGCCGCCGCCTCCGATGCCGACGCCGCTGGGCGGGACCGTGGTGGTGAGGCCGCCGGCTCCGACGACGGCGGTGCCCCCGGCGCCTCGGGGAAGGAGGCCGTCGATCAGCCCACCGCCGTTTTCAAGGCCGTACGGCCCTCCGAGCGCGGTGTCGATCAGCCGACGACCATGCTGAAGCTGGGCGACGCCGCCACCGCGCCCGAGAGTGACGCCGAGCGGACCAGCAAGTTCGTCGCGCTCCGGCATCCGGACGACCCGGCGACGCGCAAGCCCCCGAGGTCCGCGAAGGCACCGTCCGAGCCGTCCGAGCAGTCCGAGCCGCCCAAGGCCCCCGGGGCGCCGCAGGCCCCCCGTACCGGAACCACCACCGCCGTACCGCACGTCGGGCCCGAGCGGACGACGCAGCAGCCGCTGCCGCCGAAGCCGCCGCTGGACCTGCTGGCGGAGCTGACGAACACCCCGCCGCCGCCGGAGACCCCGCTGCGGACGACGGTGCGCCGGGTCAAGATCTGGACGCCGCTGGTCCTGCTCCTGGTGATCATCCTCGGCATCGTCCAGTCCATGCGTCCGCTGCCCGCGCCGGAGCTGGACCTCACGGCGCAGGACAGCTTCACCTTCGAGGGCGGCAAGCCCGAGATCCCGTGGCCGTCCAGCGGGCAGGCCGCGCTGGACGTGCAGGGCATCGGCAGCTTCGGCTCGTCCGGCGAGCAGAAGCCGGTGCCGATCGCGAGTGTCGCCAAGGTCATGACGGCGTACGTCATCCTGCGCGACCACCCGCTCGAGAGCGGCGCCGACGGTCCGATGATCGAGATCGACCAGGCGGCCGAGGACCAGTCGGACGCGGGCGACGAGTCGACCGTCAACGTGTACGCGGGCGACAAGATCTCGCAGCGCGAGGCCCTGGACGCCATCCTCATCGCGTCCGCGAACAACGTGGCGCGGCTGCTCGCCCGCTGGGACGCGGGGTCGGAGAAGGCGTTCGTGGAGAAGATGAACGCCGCCGCCGAGGACCTCGGCATGACCAACACCACGTACACCGACCCGTCGGGTCTGAACGACACGACGGTGAGCACGGCCGTGGACCAGGTGAAGCTGGCCAAGGCGGCGATGGAGTCGGTCGCGTTCCGCGAGGTGGCCCAGAAGATGTCGTACGACGACTACAAGGGCAAGAACCACCCCAACTGGAACCAGCTCGTCGGCCACAACGGGGTCGTCGGCATCAAGACCGGCACCACCACCTCCGCGCTCGGCAACCTCGTCTTCGCCGCGAAGAAGGAGGTCGGCGGTGAGACCCGGACCATCGTCGGAGCCGTGGTGCGCCAGCCCGCGACCGCGGAGAAGGGGATCCTCGCCGCCGCGCTCGACTCCAGCGACCAGCTGATCCGGGCCGCGCAGGACATCCTGGAGTCGGCCACGATCCTGAAGAAGGGGGACGTCGTCGGGTACGTCGATGACGGCCTCGGCGGCCGGACGCCGGTCGTCGCCACGAAGGACGTCAAGGCCGTGGGCTGGCCGGGTCTGACGGTGAAGCTGACGTTCGACGCGGACGAGGTGCCGCACACGGCCGCCGCCGGCACGAAGGTCGGCACGCTGACCGTGGGCGACGGCGGCACTGCCGGTGCGGTGAAGGTTCCCGTCGCCCTCCAGAAGGATCTCGTGGAGCCCGCCTTCACGGACAGGCTGACCCGCCTGGGCTGACCTCCCGCCCACCCGGTCCCCAGCGATGTCACGCCCCCGCGGCCGCCCGGCCGCGGGGGCGTTCGCTTCCCAGAGGGGAACGAGCCACGGTGCGGGCGTGCGTGCTAGCGTCACGAATCGGGGCAGGTCGCCGGTCGCGGGAACGGGACACGGCCGAAATGAGAAGACGGGACACGGGGAGTGCCTTCAGGTGGCCACTGCGGAGCCGACACGCGCCGACGACGCCGATCCGGGCCCGGGAGCCGGCCCGCGACCACGCGTACCCGCGCCCCGCGCGGACGGGGAGAGCGCGGAGGGCGGGAGCGCCGGTCATGGTCCGGCGAACGGCGGCCGTGACGGCGACCGCGCCGAGCCGGAAGCGCCGTCTGCGGTGAAGGCGGCGTTGCTGGCCGTGCGCGAGCGCATGCTGCGCCACCCCGTGCTGTCCGTCACCGTCCTCGCCGGCGTCCTCCACGTCGCCTGGTTCTTCACGTTCGCGAACAGTGGCGGCGACCTCGCCGCGCAGGACGCTTGGGCGGAGTTCGTCGGTCGGCACCCGGACTCGGCGTACAACCTCGCCTGGTACGGCGGCATGCACCCGGTGTCGTACAGCGTGGTCTCGCCGTACCTGATGTCGGTGCTCGGCGTGCGTACGACGATGATGATCGCGGGGACGCTGTCGGCCGGGCTGCTGACGATGATCCTGATCCGTAGCCGGGTGGTCCGCAATCCCCTGTGGGCGTCGCTGGCGGGCCTGTTCGGGCTGATGGGCAACGCGGCGTCGGGCCGGGTGACGTTCGGGCTGGGCATGATGTTCGGACTGGGCGCGGTCGCCGCGGTGTTCTGCTGGCCCCACCGCTGGCGCAACAAGCGGTGGGCGAAGGGGCTGTGCGCGGCTCCGCTGGCCGCCCTGTCCACCATGGCGTCACCGGTCGCGGGCCTGTTCGTGGGCCTGGTGGCGGTGGCCCTGTTCCTGCAGAAGCGCCGTCCGGGCGCGTGGTCGCTGGGGCTCGCGCCGGCCGCGGTGGTGGCGCTGTCGGCCGTGCTGTTCCCCTTCTCCGGCACCCAGCCGATGTCCTTCGGCTCGGCGGCCCTGCCGATCCTGTACGCGGGCCTGGTGTGCTGGTTCGTGCCGCGCGCCTGGACGACCGTGCGGATCACGTCGGCGGTCTACGGCCTGTCGGTGCTGCTGGTCTGGCTGATCAGCTCCCAGATCGGTTCCAACATCACGCGCCTGGCGATGCTGTTCGCCGGGGTGGCGCTGGTGGCCGCGCTGCCGTTCACGGTGCCGAAGTCCCGCAAGTGGTACGCGCTCGTGGTCTCGCTCGTCGGCTTCGTGGGCTGGATCGGCTTCAAGTCGGCCGACGACATCGTCCACACCCAGCCGACCGCGTCCTGGGCGCGCGAGCTGGCACCGCTCGTCAACGAGTTGCAGGAGGTCGGCGCGGAGAAGGGCCGGGTGGAGGCCGTTCCGGCCCGCTCCCACCGCGAGGCCTCGGCGCTGGCGCCGTACGTGAACCTGGCCCGGGGCTGGACCCGCCAGGCCGACATGGAGCGCAACCCCCTCTTCTACGACGACACGCTCAACTCGGCGAACTACCACGAGTGGCTGAAGCGCTGGGCCGTGCACTACGTGGTGCTGCCCAAGGGCGAGCCGGACGGTGACGGCGGCAAGCGGGAGCGGGAGCTGCTCCAGCGGGGCCTGCCGTACCTGAAGCAGATCTGGGGGGACGCCAACTGGCAGCTCTTCCAGGTGCTGGACCCGACGCCCCTGGCGGAACCCGACGCCGTCGTCCAGAGCGCCGGACAGGACGAGTGGACGATCGACGTGAAGCGGCCGGGCCGCATCCTGATCCGGGTGCCGTACTCGCCGTGGCTGAGCCTCGTCGACGACGAGGGCAACAAGCTGGCCCCGCCCCGGGAGACGGAGGCGTCCAAGGACGCCCCGGAGGGCACGCCGAAGACGTACGACAACGTCAACGGCTGTCTGACGGAGACGGAGGAAACCGCCGAGGGCGACCAGTGGACGACGCTGATCGCCCCCGAGGCGGGCACGTACAGGCTGGCGTCGCCGTACGGGCTGAAGCGCGGTACGCCGTGCCCGGACGAGCTGAAGTAACCCGTCGGCGGACCCGCCAGCCGTTCATGTAGGTGAACTGAGGTCAGCAAGCCGAACCTTTTTACTCGCTCTTGACCTTCCCCTTCCTTGTCGTGCCCGCGTCGTCGCACCCACGATGAGCGGGCACTTCGCGGCCTGCCACGCCCCTACCCCGCTCGTGCGAAGTGCCAACCAGCTGAGCGGAGTTCACAAGGCGGACCCCGGAAGGGGGCACATGAACGGTCTCGACTGGTCCGTGCTCATCGGCTACTTCGCCGTGATGGTGGCGATCGGCGTCTGGTCGCACAAACGCGTGGACAACGTCAGCGACTTCTTCACGGCCGGCGGCAAGATGCCCTGGTGGCTGTCCGGCATCTCGCACCACATGTCGGGCTACAGCGCGGTGATGTTCACCGGGTACGCGGGCATCGCCTACACCTACGGCGTGACGTCCTTCGTGACGTGGTCCTTCCCGATCGCGCTCGGCATCGCCATCGGCTCCACCCTGTTCGCGCCGCGCATCAACCGGCTGCGGTCCCGGCTGCACGTGGCCTCTCCCCTGGAGTACCTGAAGAACCGGTACAACCTGCCCACCCAGCAGGCCCTGGCCTGGTCCGGGATGCTGCTGAAGATCGTGGACGTGGCCGCGAAGTGGGCGGCCATCGCCACCCTGCTGTCGGTCTTCACCGGCATCTCCCTCAACCAGGGCATCCTGATCACCGGCGTCGTCACGGGCGTCTACTGCACGATCGGCGGCCTGTGGGCGGACGCGCTGACCGAGCTGGGCCAGTTCGTCATCCAGCTGCTGGCCGGTGTCGCGATGTTCGTGGCCGTCGTCGTGAGGCTCGACGACCACGGCGGCTTCTTCGGTGTCTGGGACGAACCCGAACTCCAGGGCCACGCCGAACCGCTGGTCGGCCCGTACGGTGCGGTGTTCCTGCTCGCCTACCTCTTCATCAAGCTCTTCGAGTACAACGGCGGCATGCTCAACCAGGCCCAGCGCTACATGGCCACGAGCAACGCCCGAGAGGCCACCCGCTCCGCGCGGCTGTCGGCGGTGCTGTGGCTGGTCTGGCCGCTGGTGCTGTTCTTCCCGATGTGGATGTCGCCGCTGCTGGTGGAGTCGCAGAAGCCGGACGGCTCGGACTCCTACGCGCTGATGACCGAGCAGCTGCTGCCGCACGGGTTGCTGGGCCTGGTCATCGTCGGCTTCTTCTCCCACACCATGGCCATGTGCTCCTCGGACGCCAACGCCATCGCGGCCGTGTTCACCCGCGACGTGGCGCCGGTGCTGTCGGCGCGGGCGCGGGCCTGGGGCACCCGGTCCGGCCTGCTGGCGGCCCGCCTGACCACGGTGGTCTTCCTCGGGCTGTCCATGGCGGTGGCCACGCAGGTCGACTCGCCGACGTTCAAGGACATCATCACCGTCGTGATCAAGTGGGTGGCCGGGCTGATGGGCCCGATCGCGATCCCGATGATGCTCGGTCTGCTGCGGCCCTTCCGCCGCTCCGGCCCGACCGCCGCGCTCACCAGCTGGGCGGCCGGCCTGCTCGCCTTCTGGCTGGTCAACTACCCGATCCACTGGAACGTGGAGGGCGGGGTGCCCCTGGAGTACCAGGTGTCGATCCCGCTGGCCGTGTCGCTGGTCCTGTACGTCCTGATCGGCTACCTCAAGCCGGAGGACACTCCGGAACGGCTCGCGATCATCGAGAAGGTCAACACGGACGGCGACGACGACGCCTCCGGCGCGGCGGCGGCGATCCCGACGCCGGCGGGCGGCGCGGAGGAATCGGTGGCGCGGTCCCGGGTGAGCGACTAGCGCCGGCCACGCGGGTGCGGGCGGTGTCCCGGGCGGTCGGGACACCGCCCGGGTTCAGCGCAGTTCCTGGATGCGGATCTGGTTGCCGGCCGGGTCGCGGAAGGCGCAGTCGCGGACGCCGTACGGCTGCTCGGTGGGCTCCTGGACGACCTCGGCGCCACCCGTGCGAGCCCTCTCGAAGGTGCCGTCGAGGTCCTTGGTGGCGAGGAGGATCCACCCGTAGGTGCCCTTGGCCATCATCTCGGTGATCGTGCGGCGCTCCGCCTCGGTGATGCCGGGGTCGACGGCCGGCGGCGCCAGCAGCAGGGAGACGTCGGGCTGGTCGGCGGGGCCGACCGTGATCCAGCGCATCGCGCCCTGCCCGACGTCCTTGCGCACCTCGAAGCCGAGGACGTCCCGGTAGAAGGCGACTGCCGCGTCCGGGTCGTCGTGCGGGAGGACAGTGGTGTGAATGCTGAGGTCCATGCCCGTCACGCTAGCCGTCGCCGGTGACCGACGCTTCTCGGTTCGTGGCTCTCGCGGAGGGCCTGCCGTCAAGCCCGCGGGTAGCGCGCCAGCCACCCCGGGGACGAGCCCGCCGGGCCGTGCAGGGCCGGGCCCTGGGTCATCTCCATGGCGAAGTCGTCGGCCAGTTCCAGGATCGTCGGGCGGCCCTCCAGCTCGGCCAGCCAGGCGGGCGGCAGCGCCGTCTCGCCGTGCAGGGCGCCGAGCAGTCCGCCCGTCAGGGCGCCGGCCGCCGCGGAGGGACCGCCGTGATTGACGGCGAGCCGCAGCCCGTGCCGTACGTCCTCGCCGACGAGGGCGCAGTACACGGCGGCGCCGACGAGCCCTTCCGCGGTTCCCTCCCCGATCAGCTCGCTCACGCGTTCCGCCGTCGGCAGCCCCTGCCTCACCGCGCCCAGCGCGTGCTGGAGGGCCTCGGCCACGGGTTCGTGTCCCGGACGGGCGGCGAGCAGGGCGAGTGCCCGCTGCACCGCGGCGTCCAGACTGTCCCCGCGCGCCAGTCCGTGCACGATCACGGCGTACGCGCCCGCCGCCAGGTAGCCGTCGGGGTGGCCGTGGGTCTGCGCCGCGCACTCCACGGCGAGCTGGGCGACCAGCTGCGGTTCCCAGCCGACCAGCAGCCCGAACGGCGCGGAGCGGGCGGCGGCCTCCGCACCGCGCTCCCCGGGGTTCTTCGGCGCCTGGGGCGTGCCCATCGTCTCGTCGCCGAGTCCGAGCAGCAGCGCCCGGGTCGCGTCCCGGCGCGCGTACAGCCACTCCTCGCGGGCCAGCCAGCCGTCCTCCTTGCGCCGCAGGTCGGGCCCCCAGTCGCGCTGGGTGGCGGCCCAGCGCCGGTACGCCCGGTGCAGGTCGGTCGGCGGGTGCCAGGCGCCGGTGTCCCGGCGTACCTGGGCGCGGATCAACCCGTCCACGGAGAACAGCGTGAGCTGGGTGAGGTGGGTGACGGCGCCGCGCCGGCCGTAGGCGGGCGCCGGGTCGGTCAGGCCCTCCGCGCCGTGCGCCCGGCGGACGCCGTCGAGGTCCAGCCGGTCGACGGGGGCGCCGAAGGCGTCGCCGACGGCCACGCCGAGCAGTGTCCCGCGTACCCGGCTGCGGAAGTCCTGCTGCTCGGCGCGCCCCCAGACGGCACCGGCTGTCGCGTCCACCCGGACCTCCCTTCGCCACCGACGCGGTCCGTACGTACGACGTCCAGCACTGTATTCGAACGACGGCGGCCGGTTCAGGACCGCAGCGGTGTGGAAACGTTCACGTGCCGTCGGGCCGGTCGGTGCGCGCGTCGCGGCAGCAGCGGACGAAGTCCTGGACTACGGGAGTGTCGTCGTCGGCGGGGGCCCAGGCGACCGCGACCCGGCTGGGGCCGACCCCGGTGAGGGGACGGTAGACGACACCGGGCCGGGTGTAGAAGCGGGCGGCGGACTCGGGGGCGAGGGCGATGCCGTAGCCGTTGGCGATCGCGGTGAGCCAGTCGTCCGGGCGCTCGGTGACGGCGCCGACGCGGACCGGGTGGCCGTCTCGCTCGTCAGCGGCCAGCCAGTACTCCCGCCAGCGGCCCGTCTCGGGCGGGGCCGTGACGAAGGGCTCGTCCCACAGTTCGCGGAACGCGATCGTCTCGCGGGCGGCCAACGGGTGGGTCTCGGCCAGTGCGACGCAGCGGGGTTCGCTGAACAGAGGCAGCACCCGCAGTGCTTCCTGGCCCGGGAACGGCAGGCGCACCAGCGCGACGTCGACGTCCGAGTCGGCGAGTCCGGCCGAGGGGTTCGACCAGGCGGCCTGCCGCATGTCGGCCCGCCAGCCCGGCCGGCGCCGGGCGAACTCGGCGACGATCGGTTGTGTCGCCTCGTTGGCGGCGCTGGCGAGGAATCCCACCCGCAGGACACGGGCCGCCCGGCTCGCGGCGGACCTGGTCTCGCGCAGCGCCGCATCCCACCCGGCCAGCAGGGCGGGGACCCGTCGCGCCAGCGTCCGCCCCGGTTCGGTGAGGGCCATGCCGGTCCGCGACCGGGTGAAGAGGTCCACGCCCAGTCCTGCCTCCAGCCGCCGGATCTGCTTGGTCAGCGCGGGCTGGGAGACGTACAGCCTCTCGGCGGCCCGGGTCAGGCTGCCCTCCTCGGCCACGGCCGCGAAGCAGCGCAGCAGACGCGTGTCGACATCCATGCCATCAGGTTATGGGTGCAGGTATTGGACGTCGCGGGAACCCGCGGCGAGGCTGGTGGTGGCCCTCGGAAGAACGGCCGGAAGGAGCCCGCCGTGTCCACGGCTCATGTGATCGTCACCGTCGTCGCCGTCATCGCCAATGCCGGGATCGCCCTCGCGGACCTGAGGCGGGCGCGGTTCGTCCTCGCCAACTCGGCCGAGGTGGAGGTGCCCGCGTCGTGGCTGCCGGGGCTCGCGGCGCTCAAGGCCGCCGGGGCCGCCGGGCTCCTCGTGGGCCTCCTGGGCGTCCGGCCCCTCGGCGTCGCCGCCGCGGCCGGCCTCGTCCTCTTCTTCGTCGGCGCGGTCGCCGCGCACATCCGCGCGCGGGTCTTCCACAACATCGCGTTCCCCATCGGGTACCTGGCCCTGAACGCGGCCGTGCTGGTCCTGGCGACCATGTGAGCCGGAAAAGCGTGAGCACTCGGGTGGGATCTGTCCTCTGGCCGCTCATTTGAGGTGCTGGAGGACACTTTCCGGCTGAGTGTTCACGTCGAGGGCCGCCGGGCCGCCGGGGGGCGGGTCGGACTCCTCAGGCAGGCCGGACGTCAGGGTTCGCTCCACGGCGCTGGTTCGTGGCCCTTCGGCGGCGGAGCGACTCGCGGTAGGCGTCGGCCAGCGCGTCGAGGTCCTTGCGCCGCTCGTTCCGCAGGTCGCGCGCCTCCTCGGTCGCGGGATCCATGAGGTGACCGAGCGGATCGACACGGCGCCGGAAGCCGACGCTCTCCCACAGCGGGTCGGCGGCGATGACGGCGCTGCAACCGTCGGCCAGGGTCCAGATCGCCTCGGAGACGAGGACCGGGCCCAGGCCGAAGCCCCGCCACGCCTCGTCGAGGCGTACGTCGAAGAGGACGAGGAGGTCCCCGTCGGCGGAGGTCACGGCGTCCCGGAACTCCTGGCGGTAGCCGCCCCCGCCCAGGTCGTAGACGCCGAGGACCAGGTTGGACAGGCCCGCGTCATGGCTCTCCGCGTCGGCGAACGGGAAGGGACTGAACCGGTCGTCCATCCGCATGCGGAACAAGCGCACCGACCCGATGTCGTCCTGGACGGTCCGCGTCGCCGACCACTTGGGGCGGTCCAGGAAACGGTTCGGCCAGATCGTCACGTGCCATTCGTCGAAGCCGTTCCGGTCTCCTGCCGAGCTGACGAAGTGCCAGGAGCGGTACTCCAGGTTCAGGCGGCGCGGATCGCCCGGCAGCTCGTCGACGGAACGCTTCGAAGAGATCACGTCTCGGACCCTACCCGCCCCGGGCGCACCGGACTTCGCCATAGTGCTCCCATGGCCAACACCCAACGCACCCTGCCCCTCGCAGCCACCGCCCTCACCGCGGTCCTCGCCCTCTACATCACCCTGGTCGCTTTCGGGAACATCACCGACTTCGGCACCAACCAGCAGTTCGTGCGTCACGTCCTCGCGATGGACACGACGTTCAAGGACGACGACCTGATGTGGCGGGCGATCACGAACGAGGGCGTCCAGGACGCCGCGTACGTCGCGATCATCGCGTGGGAGACGGTTTCGGCGTTCGTGCTGATATACGCCACCTGGCTGTGGATACGCCGGGACCACGCGGCCGCGCGGCGCATGACCACCTACGGCACTCTCATGCTGATGCTGCTCTTCGGCGCCGGGTTCATCGGGATCGGCGGGGAGTGGTTCTCCATGTGGCAGTCGGCGGACTGGAACGGGCTGGACGCCGCGACCCGGATCTTCCTGATCAGCGGGGTCGTACTGATCGTCGCCCAGCTGACGCCCGGCGAGGCGGACGCTAGCCGACGACCATGACCTTCGTGCCGGACGTCGCGAAGGCCCAGACCGCCGCGCCGTCCGCCTTCCGCAGCCGTATGCCGCCCGTCTTCGTACCGGAGGCGGGCGGAGGGGGCGAGGAGCCGTCGACGGCGTTGGAGAAGGCGACGGAGACGCCGTCCTCCTGGGCGAAGTAGACGATCTGCTCGATCTGCACACCGTCGGAGCCGGTCGTGGCCCCCTCGGTGCGACTCCCGACCGTGTAGGTGCCCGGGCCGGGGCTGACCGTGCCCGGCCACACGGTGAACGTCCGCCGCGCGGCGTCGCTCGCGTCGACCAGCCAGACCCGCTTCTGGTCGAGGGAGTACACGATGCGACGGCCGGTGCCGGAGCCGTCGGGTACCGGGGCCGGCGCGGTCTCCTCGGGCGACGGCTTCGCGTCCGCCGTCGCCGACGGGCTCGGCCTGGTCGCCACGGCGGTGGGATGGGGTCCCTGGTCCGCCTGCACGGCCAGGACGCTCACCGCCGCGATCGCCCCCACGGTCAGACCGGAGACCCAGGCCCATGAGGGAAGTCGGGCTGGCACGGGCACGCATCTCCTCAGCTACGAGAACCCCGAACACACCGGGGGTCCGATCATCCTACTGTGACGGTTCCGCGTGCCCGGCCCCGCTACCGAGCCGTCAGCCCGCTCCCCGGGAGGCCCGCCACATCGTGTGCTCGCGGCTGATCGCCTCCTCGGCGTCGGAGACCTCGCCCGCCCAGGCCTCCTCGTCGGCATGGGTCAGCCGCTCATGGATCACGCTCAGCTCGGTGGCGGCGAAGGTGTAGGCGCGGCCGAGCGTCTCGTGCTGCCGGACGGCGAGCCAGGCCGAGCCCGCACCCAGTACGGCGGCGAGAATGCCCGCCAGGTCGAACGTGAAGAGTTCGAGCAGCCGCAGGACAGCGGCCGTGAGGCCGAGCCCCTCGACCCCGATGAGCACGAAGCGCCATCGGCGCGCGTTGCGGACGTTCGATGCCGCCTTCGCCGTGTACCACCGCTGCTGGTCCTCGATCCGGTGCCGCAGGTACGCCTCCTTGCGGTCGGCGAAGGACCGCGAGCGGAGGGTGTTCATGGCATCGGTGACCGCGATCGACCCCACGGGCGCGAGGCTCGAAACGGGGGCCTCCCTCAGCAGCTCCCCCAGCCGCCGCTGGAAGCGGCGGTGGGCGTCGGGCCTCGGCAGGTCGGCGGGGAAGGGGGCTCCTCCCACCGCGAAGCGCCAGGCCAGCGTCTTCGTGGACTCGGCCAGCGCCCTGCCGTCGTACCAGGACTGTTCGGGGCGTTCCGTCAGCAGCCAGACCTCGGCGCAGATGGTCAGCACGAAGACGACCACCAGGCCCACGACGGCCGCCCGCTGGTCGAGCGCGCCGCACACGGCTGCCGCCACGGCCAGGGTGAGCCGGAGCTTGGTGCCCCGGATGTAGTTCCGCTGCCCGCCCAGCGAGGCGGAATCCGAGGACCGGAACACCACCGGAAGATCGTCGTCCCGCAGACCGTGCGACGCGCTGCTCACCCGTGGCTCCCCCGACACTCGCAAGATTGACCGCCAACTATGTATTCTCGCGCCTTTTTTGACGTCAGGTCACATAATCGACGAGGTCACGCGGCCGGGCCGCCGCACACGAGGACGGGGGACCACTCATGCGCCGGCCGACGGCGGGACCCTCTGGTCGGCCACCGAAGGCGGGGGGCTCATGTCCTGGGACACGTCCACGGACGCCTGGACCGGGCGGCCCCGGCGCACCGCTCAGTCCAGTACCGGCAGCAGCTCCGGCAGGTGACCGTCCGACGCCGTCGCCGCCCGCTGCCGCTCCTCGGGCACCGGTCCGTACAGCGTGGTCCGGGGCTTCGCCGGGCGGCCGGCCGCGTCCGCGACCGCGATCAGGTCCTTGACCGACTTGTACGAGCCGTACGACGAGCCCGCCATGCGGGAGATCGTCTCCTCCATCAGGGTCCCGCCGAGGTCGTTCGCGCCGGAGCGGAGCATCTCCGCCGCGCCCTCGGTGCCCAGCTTCACCCAGCTCGTCTGGATGTTGGGGATGTGGGGGTGGAGGAGGAGACGGGCCATCGCCGTCACCGCGCGGTTGTCGCGCAGGGACGGGCCGGGCCTCGCGATGCCCGCCAGGTAGACGGGTGCGTTGGTGTGGATGAAGGGCAGCGTGACGAACTCGGTGAAGCCGCCGGTGCGCTGCTGGATGCCGGCGAGGGTGCGCAGGTGGCCCAGCCAGTGGCGGGGCTGGTCGACGTGGCCGTACATCATCGTGGACGAGGACCGCAGACCCAGTTCGTGGGCCGTCTCGATGACCTCGATCCAGGTCGCCGCGGGCAGCTTGCCCTTGGTCAGGATCCAGCGGACCTCGTCGTCGAGGATCTCCGCCGCGGTGCCGGGGATCGAGTCGAGGCCCGCCTCCTTCGCCGCGGTCAGCCACTCGCGGATCGACAGGCCGGTGCGGGTCGCGCCGTTGACGACCTCCATGGGCGAGAAGGCGTGCACGTGCATGCCGGGGACCCGCTCCTTGACCGCCCTCGCGATGTCGAAGTACGCCGTGCCGGGCAGGTCGGGGTGGATGCCGCCCTGCATGCAGACCTCGACCGCGCCCACGTCCCACGCCTGCTGGGCGCGGTCGGCGACCTGATCCAGGGAGAGGGTGTAGGCGTCGGCGTCGGTGCGGCGCTGGGCGAAGGCGCAGAAGCGGCAGCCGGTGTAGCAGACGTTGGTGAAGTTGATGTTGCGGGTGACGATGTAGGTGACGTCGTCGCCGACGACGGACCTGCGTACGTCGTCGGCGACCTTGCACAGGGCGTCCAGGGCCGGGCCGTCGGCGTGCAGCAGGGCCAGCGCCTCGTCGTCCGTGAGCCTCGTCGGGTCGTCGGCGGCCGTGGCCAGGGCGGCGCGTACGTCGGTGTCGATGCGCTCGGGTGCCATGCCGGGTGCCGCCGCCTCGCGCAGGGCGCCCCAGTCGCCGTACACCTCGTCGAAGTCGTCGCGGCGGTCCGACGTACGGCCCTCGGTGTCGATCGTGGTGTGCAGGTCGGTGCGGCCGGTGGCGGTGAACACCTCGTCCGGTTCCTGCCAGGGGTGGCCCTCGACGGTCGCGTCCTCGCGGGCCAGGCCCGTGGCCGGGTCGGCGAGGGCCGTCACGTGCGGGCGCAGGCGCGGGTCCAGCCAGGGCTCGCCGCGCCTGACGAACTCCGGGTAGACGCAGAGCCGTTCGCGCAGTTCGAAGCCCGCGGCGCGGGACTTCTCGGCGAGTTCGTCGATCTGCGGCCAGGGGCGTTCGGGGTTGACGTGGTCGATGGTGAGCGGGGAGACGCCGCCCCAGTCGTCGATGCCCGCGCCGATCAGGCGCTCGTACTCGGCGTCCACCAGATTGGGCGGGGCCTGGAGGCAGGCGGAGGGGCCCATGATGTGCCGGGCGACGGCCACCGTGGCGACCAGTTCGTCCAGCTCCGCGTCCGGCATGCCGCGCATCGCGGTGTCGGGCTTGGCGCGGAAGTTCTGGATGATCAGTTCCTGGATGCCGTGGTAGGCGCGGGAGACCTTGCGCAGCGCGAACAGGGACTCGGCGCGCTCCTCGTAGGTCTCGCCGATGCCGATCAGCAGCCCCGAGGTGAAGGGGACGGAGGAGCGGCCCGCGTCCTCCAGGACGCGCAGCCGGACGGCCGGTTCCTTGTCCGGGGAGCCGTGGTGGGGGCCGCCGGGCTCGGACCACAGGCGGGTGGCGGTGGTCTCCAGCATCATGCCCATGGAGGGCGCGACGGGCTTGAGCCGCTGGAAGTCCGTCCAGGTCATGACGCCCGGGTTGAGGTGCGGGAGGAGGCCGGTCTCCTCCAGGATGCGGATCGAGATCGCCCGGACGTAGGCGATCGTGTCGTCGTAGCCGTGCGCGTCGAGCCACTCCCTGGCCTCCGGCCAGCGGTCCTCGGGCTTGTCGCCGAGGGTGATGAGCGCTTCCTTGCAGCCGAGGGCCGCGCCGCGCCGGGCGATGTCGAGGACCTCGTCCGGCGACATGAACATCCCGTGCCCGGCGCGGCGCAGCTTGCCGGGGACGGTGACGAAGGTGCAGTAGTGGCACTTGTCCCGGCACAGCCGGGTCAGCGGGATGAAGACGCTCTTCGAGTACGTGATGACGCCGGGGCGCCCGGCGGCCTGGAGGCCCGCGTCCCGGACCCGGGCGGCGGACGCGGTGAGGGCGTCCAGGTGCTCGCCGCGCGCCTGGAGCAGCACGGCGGCCTCGGAGACGTCGAGGGCGACGCCGTCCCGGGCGCGTTTGAGGGCGCGGCGCAGGGAGTTCTCGGTGGGGCCCGTCGAGCCGGTTCCGGGGGTCGCGGAAGTCGTCATCCTTCGAGCATACGAGCGGCATGATCGAAGCGCCGGGGGCCGTCCCGTCCCCCACCGCGTCCGGCCGGGCGCGCCCACCCTCCGGTTTCCGGCCCGCTATGCGCCCACCCCCTTTTCTTGCACGGGAGTTCACGGCTCAATACCAGGGTTGCACGCACCACCCCTGCACCACCCATGCCAGTCACTCACGACACCTTGGGAGCAGCAGCATGTGCGAGGACGACCACGCCGGGATCGGCAGACGCGCGGTGTTCGTGACGGGAGCGGCCGCGGCGCTTACGTTGGGGACCGTGAGCTTCGCATCGGCGGCACCCCGGGAGCGGCGGACGAGAACGGTGCGGGGCACGCTGCCCACCGGCTCGCCCGACTTCGTGTACGTCCCCGTCGAAGTGCCCTCCGGGGTCCGGGAGATCCACGTCGCCTACACCTACGACCGGCCCGCCGTCCCGGCCGGCACCGCGGGCAACGCCCTCGACATCGGCCTCTTCGACGAGCGCGGCACCGACCTGGGTGGCCGGGGCTTCCGGGGCTGGTCGGGCGGGGCGCGCACCGAGTTCTTCGTGCGGGCGGACGACGCGACACCCGGGTACATCCCGGGCCCGGTGCGGCCGGGCACGTGGCACGTCGCGCTCGGCCCGTACACGGTGGCGCCGCAGGGCCTGTCGTACGAGATCACGATCACGCTGACGTACGGGGAGCAGGACGAGGCCCCGCGTCCGGTGTATCCGCCCGAGCGCGCCAAGGGGCGGGGCCGCGCCTGGTACCGGGGCGACTGCCACCTGCACTCGGTGTACTCCGACGGCCGCTACACCCTCGCCGAGATCGCGCGGCTCGCGCGGGCGGCGGGCCTGGACTTCATCAACTCCTCGGAGCACAACACCCACGCGGCGCACGCGCACTGGGCGCCGGAGGCCGGGGACGACCTGTTGATCATGCTGGGTGAGGAGGTGACGACCCGCAACGGTCACGTCGTGGCCCTCGGCACCGATCCCGGCACCTTCGTCGACTGGCGCTACCGGGCCCGGGACAACCGCTTCGGCCGTTTCGCCCGGCAGATCCGCCGCGCCGGCGGGCTGGTCGTCCCGGCCCACCCGCACGCCACCTGCATCGGCTGCAACTGGAAGTTCGGTTTCGGGGAGGCGGACGCGGTCGAGGTGTGGAACGGGGCCTACACGCCCGACGACGAGGTGGCGCTGGCCGACTGGGACGGCATGCTGGTCGCCGCCGTGCGCGAGGGGCGCGGCGGGCGGGGCGGCGGCGACTGGATCCCGGCGATGGGCAGCAGCGACTCCCACCGCTCGCCGGACCCGATCGGGCGCCCGCAGACCGTCGTGCTCGCCGACGACCTGACCCGGGAGGCGATCCAGGAGGGCATCCGGGCCGGGCGGTCGTACGTCGCCGAGTCGGCGAAGGTGTCGCTGGCCTTCACCGCGTCCGGCGGCCGGGGCGAGCACGCCGGCATCGGCGAGCGGCTGCGCGTGGACGACGACACCCCGGTCACCGTCCGGCTGGAGGTGACGGGCGCCCCGCGCTGCACGGTCCGGTTCGTCACGGACCAGGGCGTGCTGTTCACCAGCGCCCCGCTGCCGGTGTCCGGCGCGGACGTCGTGGAGTGGCGCACGACCGCCTCCTACGCGGCGTACGTGCGGGCGGAGTTGCGGCACGAGGCGGCGGCGGGGCCGTTGCCGGGTGCGCTGGCGGCGTTCACGAACCCGGTTTTCCTGGGGCGTTGACCGCCTGACCGTCGTCCAGGTCGGCGACGACCGCCGCGTGGTCGGAGGGCCATACGCCGTCCACGGGGCCGTCGCCGGCCCTCCGCACGGCACGTACCGCGCCGAGGCCGCCCGGCCCGGGCGGTCCCACGTGGACGTGGTCGATCCGGACGCCCGGCACCGGCGGGTGAGGGATGTACGGGTTGGCCGCGTCCCAGGTGGCTCCCGGGGCCGCCGGGTCGGCGTGGTCCCACGCGTCGTGGAGCCCCCCGGCACGCAGGAGGCGGACCTCCGGCGACTTCGGAGGGGCGTTGAAGTCCCCGGTGACGACGGGCGGGAAGGCGGTGCCGTGCCGGTGCGCGGCGACGAATTCCACGAGCGCGGCGGCCTGCTCGCGGCGTACGGCGCGGGCGCGGGTGCCGGAGTTCAGGTGGACGGTGAAGAACGGGACCGGGTGGCCGGGCGCGTCCAGGCGGGCGTAGAACGCGAGCCGCCCGTCGTCGAGTTCCGCGGGCGCGGGCAGCCGCAGCGCCGCCCGCTCGGTCACCGGCCAGCGGGTGAGCACCGCGTTGCCGATGCCGACCGTGTCGTCCCCGATCCGCCGCTGCCACCGGCCGGGGGCCTCGGAGGCGGCGAAGGCGCAGTGCAGGCCGAGTTCGCCGGCCAGCCATTCGGCGAGGCCGGCGCCGTCGTCGGTGGACCAGACCTCCTGAAGTCCCAGGACATCGGGCCGCAGCTCCCTCAGCACGGCGAGGATCGCCTTCTGCCGCTCGGCCCAGGGTCCGAACCGCCACCACAGATTCCAGGTCACGACCCGCACGACCGCATCACCCGCCTCTCCGCCCGCACACGCTGTCTCGCTGAGGTTTTCCAGGGAAGATGGAGGCACACGAGTCGGGAGTGTGAACGAACGATGTCGATGTCGCCCAACACCGGGGAGCCGTCCGCACGGAAGCCGTCCGCACGGACGCCACCCGCCGGGAAGCCGCCCTTCGCCGAGCGGAAGTACCGAGCGGTCACGGCCTTTCAGCGCCGGCTCAACGCGGTGACGCGCCGCCTGCCGGGCCAGACCCTGCTGGAGACCACCGGCCGCGTCTCCGGCCTGCCCCGGCACACGCCGGTGGGCGGGCGCCGGGTCGGGGACTCCTTCTGGCTGGTGTCGGAGTTCGGCGAACGCTCCCAGTACGTCCGCAACATCCGGGCCGACCCGCGGGTACGGGTACGCATCCGCGGTCGCTGGCACACCGGCACGGCCCACCTCCTCGCCGACGACGACCCGATCGCGCGTATGCGGCACCTCCCCCGGTTCAACAGCCTGGCGGTACGGGCCATGGGCGTCGGGACGGGGCATCTGACCGTGCGGGTGGACCTGGAGGGTGGAGGGAGCAGGTGAGGGACCTGTGATCGGCGTCTCCCACGGCTGACGTGGTCGGCATGAACAAGGCAAACTGGCCTGGTTGCTCAGGATGTCTAGGGGGACGGCATGGACGGTGGACCGCGGGTTCCGGAGCAGCGGCATCCGGGAACCCCGGCGGAGTCCGAGGAGTCGGCCGCGCTGCGCTTCGGCGTGCTCGGGCCGGTACGCGCCTGGCGCGGTGAGGAACCGCTGGCCACCGGCTCCCCCCAGCAACGGGCCCTGCTGGCCGCCCTGCTGCTCCGCGAGGGCCGCACGGCCACCGCGGCCGAGCTGATCGACGCCCTGTGGGGCGAGGAACCGCCGTCGCAGGCACTGGCGGCGGTACGGACGTACGCGTCACGGCTGCGGAAGGTCCTGGACCCGGGCGTGCTGGTGAGCGAGTCGGGCGGGTACGCGGTGCGCCTGCCGGGCGAGGGGTCCCTGGACCTGGGAGTGGCCCGGGCCCTGGCCGCCGAGGCGGAGAAGGCCCGCGACCGCGGGGACCTGTGCCACGCCCGTGACGTGCTGCGCCGGACGCTGGCGCTGTGGGACGGCGAGGTCCTGGCGGGCGTACCGGGCCCCTACGCGGAGGGGCAGCGCGTGCGCCTGGAGGAATGGCGCCTCCAACTCCTCGAGACACGCCTGGACATGGACCTCGAGCAGGGCTGTCACGCCGAGGCGGTCTCGGAGCTGACGGCGCTCACCGCGGCCCACCCCCTGCGCGAGCGCCTGCGCGAACTGCTGATGCTGGCCCTGTACCGCAGCGGACGCCAGGCCGAGGCCCTGGCCGTCTACGCGGACACGCGCCGCCTGCTGGCCGACGAACTCGGCGTGGACCCGCGCCCCGGGCTCCAGGAACTCCAGCAGCGCATCCTCCAGGCCGACCCGGCCCTGGCCGAGCCGTCGGCGCCGGCGGAGGAGACGGCGCCCGCTCCGGTCCGCCCGGCCCAGCTCCCCGCCACGGTCCCGGACTTCACCGGCCGCACGGCCTTCGTCCGCGAGCTGAGCGACGTACTGGCCTCGGCGTCCGGGGACGGGCCGTCGGGCCGCGTCATGGCGGTCTCCGCGCTGGCCGGCATCGGCGGCGTCGGCAAGACCACCCTCGCGGTGCACGTCGCCCACCGGGCGCGGGGCGCCTTCCCCGACGGTCAGCTGTACGTCGACCTCCAGGGGGCGGGTGCGCGGGCGGTGGAGCCGGAGACGGTACTGGGCGCCTTCCTCCGCGCCCTCGGCACCGCCGACTCGGCCATCCCCGACTCCCTGGAGGAGCGGGCCGCCCTCTACCGCTCCGTCCTGGACGGCCGCCGCGTCCTCGTCCTCCTCGACAACGCCCGGGACGCCGCCCAGGTACGGCCACTGCTGCCGGGGGCGGAGGGCTGCGCGGCGCTGGTGACGTCCCGGGTGCGGATGGTGGACCTCGCCGGGGCGCACCTGGTCGACCTGGACGTGATGTCTCCCGAGGAGGCGCTGACGCTCTTCACGAAGATCGTGGGCGAGGAGAGGGTGGCCTCGGAGCGGGAGGCGGCGCTGGACGTGGTCGGGGCGTGCGGTTTCCTGCCCCTCGCCATCCGCGTCGCCGCGTCCCGCCTGGCGGCCCGCCGCACCTGGACGGTCTCGGTGCTGGCGGCGAAGCTCGCGGACGAACGCCGCCGCCTGGACGAACTCCGGGCCGGCGACCTGGCGGTCAAGGCCACCTTCGAACTGGGCTACGGCCAGCTGGAGCCGGCCCAGGCGCGGGCCTTCCGGCTCCTGGGGCTGGCGGACGGCCCGGACATCTCCCTGGCCGCCGCGGCGGCGGTGCTCGACCTTCCCGCGGAGGACACGGAGGACCTGCTGGAGTCCCTGGTCGACACGTCGCTGCTGGAGTCGGCGGCGCCCGGCCGCTACCGGTTCCACGACCTGGTGCGGCTCTACGCGCGCGCCTGCGCGGAGCGGGACGAGCATCCGCCGAGCGAGCGGGGGGCGGCGCTGTCGCGGCTGCTGGACTTCTACCTGGCGACCGCGGCGGGGGTGTACGCGATCGAGCGGCCCGGGGACCGCCTGGTGGACGACCTGGAGGCGACCGAGTATCCCGGCCTGCGTTTCGACGACGGCCAGTCGGCGCTGGACTGGCTGTACACCGAATCGGCGGCCCTGCTGGCGTGCGTGCGCCAGGCCTCGGGGACGGCCAGGCTGCGCCGGGCCGTCGACCTCCTCTGGGCGGCGCGCGACCTGGCCGAGTCCGGCGCGAACTCCCGCCAGTACGAGGCGACGGCCATGGCCGTGCGCGAGGCGACGCAGGCCGTGGGGGACACCCGTGCGGAGGGCAGGGCGCGTATCGCCCTCACCGGTTTCCTCCTGGTGTCGGGCCGCATCCAGCAGGCGTCCGCCGAGGCGCGTCTGTCCATGGAGTGCGCGGCCGCCGCGGCGGACCCCACCGCTGAGAGCTGGGCGGCCCAGGACCGCGGGCTCATCGCCCTGCACCAGCACCGGTACTCCGACGGCAAGAGGTTCTTCGACCAGGCCATAGACGGGTTCCGGGCGGCCGGTAACGGCCTGTGCGAAGCGACCGCCCTGTGCAATCTCTCGCGTGCGTACATGGGGATGGGCAACACCGCGAAGGCCGTCGAGTTCGCGCAGAACGGCCTGGCCGTCCACATCGAAGTCGGCAGCACCATGCGCCTGGCCAACGGCCACTACGCCCTGGGAGTGGCGTTGACGACGGCCGGCCGGCACATCGACGCCCTCGCACAGTTCTCGCGTGCCCTGACCATTTTCCTCGACCACAGGCAGCGCCTCTGGGCGGGATCGACCCACTTCAGGATCGCCGAGGCCCACATCGCCTCCCGCCGCCCGGCGCAGGCCGCGCAACACGCCGAACAGGCGCTCGCCCTCGGGTGCATCGGCGGCGACCGGATGCGCGGTCACGTCCTGAAGCTGCTCGGTCAGGCGCTGAGCGATCTCGGACAAGTGGACCGCGGCAGGGCGTGCTGGCAGGAGGCCCTCAACCTCTACGAGGCGAACGGCGCCCCGGAGGCCGATGCCGTGCGCTCCCTGTTGAAGCCCGCCACGGCGGCCTGAGGAGCGCGCGGCGCCGTACGGCGGCGGGCGTTCAGCATTCGTTTATCGGCGTCCGCCAGTCTCGTTCCTGTCACGCCGTCGCGTCGGGGGGCAGACGGGTGACCGGAGAGCCCACCGGTTAGTGTGCGGCTCCGAACGCCCGTCCGGTGGCCCTCGGGGGAGCTTCCGGACGGGCGTTCCGCACTCGTTGACCACCGCAGAGGAGCAAGCGCATGAGCGACAAGAAGGACGAAGCGACCGTCACGCCGCTGGACAACAACATGCCCACCCCGCCGGCGTCGGACGCGACGTTCACGACGCAGGACAACAACATGCCCTCGCCGCCGGCCAAGGACGCCATCACCACGATGGACAACAACATGCCGGCCCCGCCCGCCCTGGACCTGGACGGCGACGGCAAGTAGACCTTCCTCCACACGGGGATCGGCCGCGGCGGCGCGGAGGGGAGCCGCCGCGGCCGACGTGTGTCCGGGCGCCGGCGACGATGCCGCCGGCGCCCGGACTCATGTCGTGCGGGCCGTCCCCGTGCCCTTCTCCGCGTCCAGCGCGTACACGCAGCGGTCCTTGCTGCACGCGTACACGATGCCGTCCCGCACCACCGGCGAGCCGGTGATCTCGCCGCCGGTGGCGAGCTTCCAGCGGAGGCGGCCGTCGTCGGCCTTGAGCGTGTAGAGGAGGTGGTCCGTGGAGCCGAAGTGGATGCGGCCCTCGGCGACCGCGGGGGCGCCCACGATGTCGCCGCCCGCCTGGAAGCGCCACTTGGGGGTGCCGGTGACGGCGTCCAGGGTGTACAGGCCCTTGCCGCTGCCGACGTGGACGTGGCCCGCGGCGACGAGGGCCGGGTCGGTCGAGGAGCGGGCCTCGGTCGCGATGCGCCAGCGGTCGCGGCCGTCGGTGGCGTCGAGGGCGTAGACGGTGCCGAGGTAGTCGGCGAGGTAGACGCCGCCGCCGGTCACGGCCGGGCCCGGCACGAAGGCGGGCGGGGCGAGGAAGACGGCCGGGGCCTCGAAGTGCCAGCGGACGTGGCCGGTGGTGACCTCCAGGGCGAGGACGCGGGTGCCCGCGGAGACGTAGACGTAGCCGTCGGGGGCGTGGGCGACGCGGACCGGGACGCCGCCGCAGGAGGCGGCGTCGCCGATCGGGTACGACCAGCGCTCGTCGCCGGTACGGGCGTCCAGGGCGCGCAGCCGGGCGTCCTGCCAGACGTACACCGTGCCGTCGTGCAGGGCCGCGCCCGCCTCCGGGGACTCGAAGTCGGTCTGGCAGCCGGTCACTTCCCACAGCTTCTGGCCGCCCGAGGCCTCCCAGCCCTGGACGCCGCCGCCGCGGGTGGCGGTGACGACGGTGCCCCGCTCGGCCTGGAGCGAGTACACCCAGGCGTCGGTCTGTACGCGCCACAGGTCGGCGCCCTCGCGGGCGTCGAGGGCGAAGAGGGTCGGGCCGTCGGAGGCGTGGATACGGCCGTCCGCCACCGCCATCGACCAGGCCACGTCCCTGGTCTTGAAGCGGCGGCGTCCGGTGGCGACGTCCAGGGCGTGCACCTCGAAGGAGGTGACGTAGACCAGGTCCTCGGCGACGGACGGGGTGCCCCACACGTCGTTGGACATGCGGAAGCGCCAGGGGCGCCAGCCCGCCGGGGACGCCTCGGGGGGCGCGGTGGGGGCGGGCGGCGCGGCGGGGGCGGCGCCGTTGACGCCGGTGCGCGGGCGGGACCAGGAGGCGGCGAGGGCGGACTCCGGCGGGGGCGCCGCGACGGCGGCGGCGCGCATGTCGGCGACGCGCGGGCCGGGGCCGATGGGCACCGAGACCCCGGCCAGCCGGACGGGGCCGGCGTCGGGGGCGCCGACGGGTGCGGGCGGCGGCGCGTGCACGGGCGGTGCCGGTACGACGGGGTCGTGGGAGGGCGGGGGCGGCAGCGGGGGCGCGGGCACGCCGCCCCCCGAGCCACCGGCGCCACCGACACCGGCGCCGGCGCCGCCCCGGCCGCCGGCCGTCGTGGCGAGCTTGGGCGCCGGCCGGCCGCCCCGGCGGCTCTCGATCAGGCCCACCGCCCGCTCCGGCAGCCACGCCGACGCCGTACCGCTGTCGTCGGAGCCGGAGCCGAACAGGTGCGGGGCGAGCTGGGACTGGAGGTCGGCCGGGTTGGGGCGGGCCGTGGCCTCCATCTGCATGCAGGACTCGATGAGCGGGCGCAGCTCGTCGGGGAGTCCTTCGAGGTCGGGGCCCTCGCGCAGCAGCATGAAGACTGTCTCGACCGGATTTGCGCCGTGGAAGGGCGGGTGCCCGGTGGCGGCGAAGACCAGCATGGAGCCGAGCGAGAACACATCGCTGGCACCGGTGACGCTGCGGGAGTCCTTGGCCTGCTCCGGGGACATGTAGGCGGGCGTGCCGACGGCGACGTTCGTCATCGTCAGCCGGGTGTTCGAAACACCGGACGCGATGCCGAAGTCGATCACCCGGGGGCCGTCCTCGACGACGAGGACGTTGGAGGGCTTGAGGTCGCGGTGGACCAGGCCCGCTCCGTGGATCGACTGGAGCGCCTCCGCGACGCCCGCCGCCAGCCAGCGCACGGCCTGGGCCGGGAGCGGCCCGCACTCGTTCACTATCTCCTCGAGGGAGGGAGCGGGCACGTAGGCCGTGGCCAGCCACGGCACCGCGGCGCGCGGGTCAGCGTCGACCACCGCCGCCGTGTAGAAGCCGGAGACCGCGCGGGCCGCCTCCACCTCGCGCGTGAAGCGGACGCGGAACAGCTGGTCCTCCGCCAGCTCCGTCCGGACCGTCTTGATCGCCACACGCCGCCCGGACGCCGAGCGCGCGAGATAGACCAGCCCCATGCCGCCGGCACCGAGCCGGCCGAGCACCTCGAACGGCCCGATCCGCCGCGGATCGTGCTGCGTCAGCTGATCCACCACTTGCCTGCCACCTCCCCGTACGAGCCGCGCCACCCACATATGTACGCGACCGAAGTGCAGCGTCTCACCACCGCACCCGAGTGGCGGCACGCACCCCGATTCTTCCTGCCGGAAGCGCTGGTGGCGAACCTGCGGACAATCGGGGTGTGTCATCCCGATCCCGGGCAAAGACCCCTGGGCGACGCCCCCCAGAAGAAGCACCCTGGGCGAAGATCTCCTGGGAGAGGCCCTGCACCCGGGGGCCTCGGCTCAGCGCTGCAGCAGCGCGAACGACGCCCCCTGGCCGTCGGAGACCACGGCCACCCCTCCGTACGACGTCTCGAACGGAGGCACCCGCACCCGCCCGCCGAGCCGCGCCACCGCGCCGAGCGACGCCTCGACGTCCTCGGTGAGGAAGTGGACGAGGAAGTGCGGCGGCATCTCGGCGGGGAAGACGCCGGCGAGAGGGGCACGGCCGAAGTCGGGGTCGGCGTCCGGGCCGAAGAGGGCGTCGCGGAACAGGTCGCCGTAGAAGGCGTTGGCCGCCTCGGTGTCGCGGGTGTACAGCTCGGCCCAGGCGAAGGCGCCCGGCTCGTGCCGGCGTCCGAAGCCGGGATGCCGGTCCGGCTGCCAGAGGGCGAAGACGGCGCCGTCCGGATCGGCGGCGAGCGCGCTGGTGCCCTGGTCGCCCACCGGGTGGGGCGGGGTGACGATCTGGCCGCCGCCCGCCCGGATGCGCCCGGCCAGCGCGACGGCGTCCGGGGTGTGGAAGTACACGGTCCACACGGTGGGCATCCGGCCGTCCGTCTTGCGGACCAGTGCGGCGACGGGCTCGCCGTCCAGTCGCGCCCGTACGGCGCCCTCCTCCTGTTCGTCGAAGGTCCACCCGAAGAGCTCGCCGTAGAAGCGCTTGCCCGCTTCCACGTCCGGCAGCTGTGCGTCCACCCAGCAGGGGGCGCCCTCCGGGGGTTCCGGGCGCGCGGAAGCCCGCTCCGGACGAGCGGACGCCCTCTTCTCTGATGCCCCGTTTTCGGCCATGCCGTCAAAGTAACCGCGTCGCCCGCACCGCGCAGACCAGGCACACCAGCCTCTTCGCGCCCGTGCACCCCATTTGCAGTCGGCCGAATCGCGCTCCGATCACCCGTCGGTAAGCTGACGGCATGACAGGACAAGTGCGTACCGTCGACGGCCGCGTGGCCGGTCGACGTGGGCAGGCGACCCGGCAGAAACTGCTCGACTGCCTCAGCGAAATGCTCAGCTCCTCCCCCTATCGCGATGTCAAAGTCATCGATGTCGCCCGCAAGGCCGGCACCTCGCCCGCGACCTTCTACCAGTACTTCCCGGACGTCGAGGGCGCCGTCCTGGAGATCGCCGATCAAATGGCCGCCGAGAGTTCCGGGTTGGCCGAGCTGACGGCGGGACGCTCGTGGACCGGCAAGGCGGGCTGGCAGACGGCGCAGGAACTCGTCGACGGCTTCCTGGACTTCTGGCGGAAGAACGACGCGATCCTCCGCGTCGTCGACCTGGGCGCGGCCGAGGGCGACAAGCGGTTCTCCAAGATCCGCATGAAGGTCCTGAACTCGGTGAACTCCTCCCTCACGGACTCCGTCGCCGAGCTCCAGGCCAAGGGCAAGGTCGACAAGGACGTGAATCCCGCGGCGATCGCCGGTTCCCTGGTCGTCATGCTGGCCGCCGCCGCCTCGCACCAGAAGGGCTTCTCCTCCTGGGGCGTCAAGCAGGCCGAACTCAAGCCCAGCCTCGCGCTGTTGACGTACCTCGGCGTCACGGGCAAGAAGCCCGCCAAGTAGCGCCCTGTCGCCGCAGTCGCCCCGTCGCCTCCCGCACTACGCCGGCAGTGGCCGGTCCCGCACCACGTGCTTCATCACCAGCGTCGACGTCAGCCGCAGCACCCCGGGCAGGGTCGCGAGCCGCTCGTCGTAGAGCCGCTGGTAGGCCGCCAGGTCGGCGGCGACCACGCGCAGCAGATAGTCGGGCTCCCCGAACAGCCGCTGCGCCTCCAGCACCTCCCCCACCTCGCTGACCGCCCGCTCGAACTCGGCGACCGTGTCCCGGTCCTCCTGCCGCATCGACACGAAGACCAGCGCCTCGAAGTTCAGGCCCACCGCGGCCGGGTCCACCACCGCACGGTAGCCACCGATCGCCCCCGACCGCTCCAGCTCGCGCAGCCGCCGGTGACACGGCGAGACGCTCAGCCGCACCCGCGCGGCCAGTTCGGTCACGGTCAGCCGCCCGTCCTGCTGAAGCTCGGCAAGAATCTTCCGGTCGATGTCGTCCACGGGGCATATTCTTCCACGCAAGCGACTGACCAGGGGAAACTTCGGGAACACTTTCGGGGCGTCTGCTCCTAACCTTCCCGTCATGGACTCCGGACTTCTCCTCTCCTTCCTCGCTCTGGACCTGCTGCTGGTGTGCGTGCCGGGCGCGGACTGGGCGTACGCCATCGCGGCGGGACTGCGCGAGCGGTCGGTGACGTGGGCGGTGGGCGGCCTGGTCGCCGGGTACGCGTTGCACACGCTGCTGGCGGCGGCGGGGCTGGCGGTCCTGGTCGCCGGGTCGCCGGGGCTGCTCACGGTGCTGACGGTGGCGGGAGCGGCGTACCTGGTGTGGCTGGGGTGGGGGGTGCTGCGGCGGCCCGGCACTCCCGGTGCCGCGCGGGACGACGGCCCGGCCACCGCGGAGGGGGGTTCCCGCACCCGGGTCTTCCTGCGCGGTGCCACGATCAGCGGGCTCAACCCCAAGGGCCTGCTGCTCTACCTGTCCGTACTGCCGCAGTTCCTGGTCACCCGGGGTGCGCACCCGCCGGTGCCCGTGCAGACTGTCGTCCTGGGGCTGCTGCACATGGCCTGCTGTGCCGCCGTGTACCTCACGGTGGGTGTCGCCGCCCGTGCCGTCCTGGGCGCCCGGCCGGCCGCCGCCCGCGCGGTCACCCGTACGTCGGGGGCCGCGATGCTGGGCATCGGCGCGTTCCTGCTGGTGCAGCGCCTGGCGCTGACCTGATTCCGGCGGGCGCTCCACGAGGGGAACAGCCGCCCGCCCGGCCGGTGTTGAGGAAGCGAACGACACCCGTACCCGCTGGAGGAGACCGGAATGGCCCTGACCCGCGAAGAGCGTGAGCAGTTCCTGGCCGAGCCCCACATCGCCGCGCTCGCGGTGGACGCGGGAGCGGACCGCGCCCCGCTGACCGTGCCGATCTGGTACCAGTACGCGCCCGGCGGCGACGTCTGGATCATGACCGGGCTGGACAGCCGGAAGAATCAACTGATCAAGGCGGCGGGGCGGTTCACGCTGATGGTCGACCGGCTGGAGCCCACCATCCGGTACGTGTCGGTGGAGGGGCCGGTCGTCGAGACGGTCGCCGCCACGGAGGAGGACCTGCGGGAGATGTCCGCCCGCTACCTCCCGGCCGACAAGGTCGACGGCTACGTCGCCTTCGCCTCCGCCGAACACGGCGATCAGGTCGTCGTCCGTATGCGGCCCGAGCGCTGGGTCTCCTCGGACCTCGGCACGGTGTGAGCGTCCGCCACCCGTGACAATCGGGGCATGGGAACCGAGCCGACCGATCTGCACGAGCTGTTGAGGTCACTGCGGGTGTGGGACCCCGCGGTCACCGAACTGCCGCCCTTCGACCCGGCCACCGCGCCCGGCGACCCGCTGGCCCTGTTCACGCGGTGGTTCGCCGAGGCGGTGGCGGCCGGGCAGCGAGAGCCGCACACGGTGTCGCTGGCGACGGCGGACGCGGAGGGCCTGCCGGACGTACGCGTCGTCATGCTGCACGGTGCCGACGAGGACGGCTGGTCCTTCGCCACGCACTCCGGCAGCCGCAAGGGCCGCCACCTCGCCGCCCGCCCCTGCGCCGCGCTCGTCTTCTACTGGCCGGTGCTGGGGCGCCAGGTGCGGGTGCGCGGCCCGGTCGCCGTCGCCCCGGCCGAGGAGGCGCAGGCCGACCTGCACGCGCGGTCGGCCGGCGCCCTGGCCGCCGCGCTCACCGGACGGCAGAGCGAGGAGCTGGGGTCGCCCGCGGAGCTGGCCCGCGCCTCCGAGGCGGCCTGGGAGCGGGCCGGGCGGGAGCCCGAGGCGCCGGTCCCGTCCTGGACGCTGTACCGGCTGCGCCCCGACGAGGTGGAGTTCTTCCAGGGAGACGCCCGCCGCCGCCACGTCCGGCTGTCCTACCGGCGGGCGGAAGACGCGGAGGGCGGCTGGCGCACCCGCCTGCTGTGGCCATGAGCGACGGTCAGCGCATGGCGGGCGGTTCCGGCTCGGCGTCCGTCGCCAGCCGCGCGTGCAGGTGCGCGTCCCGGAACCCGTCGTGCCGGCCGGCCTCGAACATCGCCCCGCGCATCGTGCCCTCGTAGGCGAAACCGCAGCGTTCGGCGACCCGGCAGGAGGCGTGGTGCCCCACCGCGTGGCCCAGTTCCAGGCGGTGGAGGCCGAGTTCCGCGAAGGCCCAGCGCGAGGCGAGCAGCAGGGCGCGGGTGGCGACGCCCCGGCCGCGGGCCTCGGGGAGCACCCAGTAGCCGACCCGGGCCAGCTTCAGCGTCAGGTTGATCTCGTTGACGCCGATGTGGCCCAGCGTCGCACCGCTCTCCCCGTCCGTGATCCGGAACGAGGAGCACCTGCCCTCCTCGGCCTCCCGGGCCCGCGCGCGCAGCGACTCACGGGCGCCGGCGAGATCGGTCCACAGCTTGAGCGGGGTGTTCCAGCGCTGGAAGTCGGGGTCCAGGCAGCCGCGCAGCCAGATCTCCGCGTCGGCGTCGGAGCCGGCGTCCCACGAGCGCAGGTGCAGGCCGTGTCCGCGGGGCTCGGGCAGGGAGGGAAGCAGGGTGTGCATGCGTGTCGAAGCCATCGGGCCATTGAAACCGACCCGCTCGGGCGCGGCCCGGGCTTTGCGTGCCGACCCGGACAGGTACCGGGCCCGACCGGGCCCCGGACCGGATCCGAACCCGGCGGGTCCATGTCCACCCAGGACCCATACCCCCGGCGGCTACGCCCACCCCCGGTTCCGGATCCACCCCGCCGCCCCACCGCACGCCGCGGTCGTGACCGATCCGCAACCGATTCCGGTCTTGACCGAGACCCATCAAGCCGAGCCTTGATTACGCTCGCCGCATGGCCGACTCCACAGCGTCCGCTCAGCCGCCGTCCGCACACCCCGCGGACCGCCCCGTGTACGTCATAGGCGCCGGCCCGGGCGGCCTCGCCGTCGCCCAGGCGCTGCGCGCGCGGGGATTGCGGGCCGTCGTCCTGGAGCGGGCCGACCGCGTCGGCGCGTCCTGGCGCCGCCATTACGACCGGCTGCGCCTGCACACCACCCGCCGCCTGTCGGCGCTGCCCGGTTTGAAGATGCCGCGCCGCTTCGGGCGCTGGCCGGCCCGGGACGACGTGGTGCGGTACCTGGAGAAGTACGCCGACGTCCACAAGCTGGAGATCGTCACCGGCGTCGAGGTCTTCCGCGTCGAGCGTGCGTCCGACGGCGCCGGCTGGACGCTGCACGCCTCCGGGGGCCGTGAGCTGACCGGCGCCGCGGTCGTGGTCGCCACCGGCTACAACCACACCCCGCGCGTGCCGGACTGGCCGGGCCGGTCCTCGTTCACCGGTGAGTTCCGGCACGCCGCCGAGTACCGGAACGCGGCCCCCTACGCGGGCCGGGACGTCCTGGTAGTCGGCGTCGGCAACACGGGCGCCGAGATCGCCGTGGACCTGGTGGAGGGCGGCGCCGCCCGGGTCCGGCTGTCGGTGCGCACCGCACCGCACATCGTCCGCCGCTCCACCGCCGGCTGGCCCGCCCAGTACAACGGCGTCCTCGCCCGGCGCCTGCCGGCCGGCCTGGTCGACCGGCTCGCCCGTCCGCTGGCCCGGATCAGCACGCCCGACCTGTCGGCGCACGGGCTGCCCCGACCGGAGGGCGGCCTGCTCACCCGGGCGGCCGAGGGCGCGATACCGGTGCAGGACGTCGGCCTGATCGACGCGGTGCGGCGCGGCCGGGTGGAGGTGGTGGCCGCCGTGGAGGGCTTCGAGGACGGCAAGGTGGTCCTCGCCGACGGCACCCGCATCGCCCCGGACGCGGTGATCGCCGCCACCGGCTACCTCCGGGGCCTGGAGGGACTGGTCGGCCACCTCGGCGTGCTCGACGCCCGGGGCCGGCCGTCCGCACGGGGCGCACGCACCCCGCCGGACGCCCCCGGCCTGTACTTCACCGGCTTCACCAACCCCATCAGCGGCATGCTCCGCGAGCTGGCCATCGACGCTTCGCGGATCGCCGGGGCGGTGGCGAAGAAGGAGGGGGGCCGGGTGTCCCGGCTGCCGGGCTAGGCGGCGGCGCCGGGCGCCGGAGCCGGGCGGCGGCGGATCACCAGGGCCATCAGCGCCGCCGCCGCGCACAGGGCGCCGGAGGCGACCCAGACCACGTCGTAGGAGCCCAACCGGTCGCGGGCGACACCGCCGAGGAAGGCGACGAGAGCGGCGCCGACCTGGTGCGAGGCGAGGACCCAGCCGAAGACGATGGCGCTGTCCTGCCCGTACTGCTCGCGGCACAGGGCGAGGGTGGGCGGGACGGTGGCGACCCAGTCGAGGCCGTAGAAGACGATGAAGAAGACCATCGGGGGATGGACGCTGGGCGCGAGCAGGAGCGGGAGGAAGAGGAGGGAGATGCCGCGCAGGGCGTAGTAGACGGCGAGCAGGCGGCGCGGTTCGAAGCGGTCGGTGAACCAGCCGGAGGCGATCGTGCCGACGACGTCGAAGATCCCGATGACGGCGAGCAACGTGGAGGCGGTCGTCAGCGGCATGTGGTGGTCGTGGGCGGCGGGGATGAAGTGGGTCTGGATCAGCCCGTTGGTCGAGGCGCCGCAGATCGCGAAGGTGCCGGCGAGCAGCCAGAAGGGGCCGGTGCGGGCGGCGGAGAAGAGGACCGTGAGCGCACGGCGGGCGGCGCCCGGCACGGGAGCGGGCTTGGGGACGAACTCCTCGGCGCCGTAGGGCGCGAGGCCCACGTCGGCGGGGTGGTCGTGCAGGAGGAGCCAGACGAAGGGGACCACGGCGAGGGCGGCCAGGGCGACCGTGACGGCCGCCGGGCGCCAGTCGTACGTCTCCACGATCCAGGACAGCAGAGGCAGGAAGATCAGCTGGCCGGAGGCGGAGGCGGCGGTGAGGACGCCGGTGACCAGGCCGCGGCGTTCGGTGAACCAGCGGTTGGTGACGGTGGCCGCGAAGGCGAGCGCCATGGAGCCGGAGCCGAGGCCGACCAGCAGGCCCCAGCAGAGGATCAGCTGCCAGGCCGACTCCATCCAGACCGTCGCGCCCGAGCCGAGCGCGATGACGGTCAGCGCGACGGCGACCACGCGACGGATGCCGAAGCGGTCCATGAGCGCGGCGGCGAAGGGCGCGGTCAGCCCGTAGAGCGCGAGGTTGACGGAGACGGCGGCGCCGATGGTGCCGCGTGACCAGCCGAAGTCCTGGTGGAGCGGGTCGATGAGGATGCCGGGCAGGGAGCGGAAGGCCGCGGCGCCGATGATCGTGACGAAGGTGACGGCGGCGACCCACCAGGCGCGGTGCACGCGGGGGCGGCGGCGCGGGCGGTCGGGCTTCGCTCCGTGTACGGCGGCTGCGGCGGCGTCGGTTGTCTGGGGCACGTCATAGAGGTTCGGATACGGCGTCGGCCCGATCGAGTGGCCCGAGGGTCATGGTTCGCTAGGATCGGGCCATGACGTCCGAGCGCACGCTCCCCGCCCCCCGGCCGCACCGCGTCGTCGTCCTCGCCCTCGACGGCCTGCTCCCCTTCGAACTGGGCATCCCGCAGCGGATCTTCAGACTCGCCCGCGACGATCAGCGGCGCCGCCTGTACGAGGTCGTCACCTGCTCCGTGCGCCCGCCGGGGCCCGTCGAGACCGACGCGGACTTCGCGATCATGGTCGAGAACGGTCCCGAAGTCCTGGCCACCGCCGACACGGTCGTCGTCCCGGCCTCCTACGAGCTCGGCCCGGTCCACGACGAGGGCGTGCTGACCGAGGAGCTGGCCGCCGCGCTCGCCCACGTCCGGCCCGGCACCCGGCTCGTGGCGATCTGCACGGGCGGGTACGTCCTGGCCGCCGCCGGCTACCTCGACGGGCGCCCGGCGACCACGCACTGGGCCTCCGCCGAGCACTTCCAGCGGCTCTTCCCGAAGGTGCGGGTGGACGCCGACGTGCTGTTCGTGGACGACGGCGACGTGCTCACCTCGGCCGGGGTCGCGGCCGGGATCGACCTGTGCGTGCACATCGTGCGCCGGGACCACGGCACGGCGGTCGCCAACGAGGTGGCCCGCCGCACGGTCGTACCGCCGCACCGCGACGGCGGGCAGGCGCAGTACATCGAACGGCCGGTGCCCGATCCGCAGCAGTCCTCCACGACCAACGCCCGCGCCTGGGCGCTCGCCCGCCTCCAGGAGCCGATCCAGCTGCGGGACATGGCCGCCCAGGAGTCGATGTCGGTGCGTACCTTCACCCGCCGCTTCCGCGAGGAGGTCGGCGTCAGTCCGGGCCAGTGGCTCACCGGGCAGCGGGTCGAACGGGCCCGGCATCTGCTGGAGTCCACCGCCCTCTCCGTCGACCAGGTGGCCCGCGACTCGGGCTTCGGCACGGCCCAGTCGATGCGGCAGCATCTGCAGGCGGCCCTCGGGGTCACCCCGACCGCGTACCGGCGGACCTTCCGGCCGGACTTGTCCACAGCCTGTGGAGAGTGAGGGGCGGCGGACGGGAACTCGTCGGCCGGCGGCGCGGCGCCGATCGCCCCGAGCATGGCACCGCACGCCGCCACCCGACTCCGGCGCTCCCGCCCGGCTCCCGTCGCCCCCGAGGGAACCGCCGCCGAAAACACGACCCACACTCGTCGAGGGCTCCGTCACCGAGCCCTCGTCGTCCCCTCGCGGCGAATCGTCGACTACAAGCGTGAGGAAACGGTCACGATCCGTCAACCCGCAAAGGGCTGTTCATCACTTACACCCCGTTTGTACGGGACGCGCACGGAAGCACACCCCGGCGCACCGCCGCACCGGCTCCGTGGACGGCGGGTCCCGTGCACCGGGCACGTCCGCCTCCCGCGCCGGCCGCTACACCACTTCGTACGCGTACCCCCCGTACGCGACCGCGCCGTCGACGCTCCCGCAGGCGGGTGCGGCGCCCTCGCGCCCGGCACAGCGGTCCAGTTCGCACCAGATGCGTTTGCCCGTGCCCTCCCGGCTCCAGCCCCAGCGGTCGGCGAGGCCGTCGACGAGCGCGAGCCCCCGGCCCCCCGTCGCCTCGCCGTCCACGCAGCGGGCCACCGGAGCCCGGTCGCTCGCGTCGTCCACCTCGAGGCGGACGGTGGCCTCCTCGGTCTCCTCCGTCACCGCCCCCGGGAGCACCAGCCGCAGCACGGCCGAACGACCGGTGTGCACCACGGCGTTGGTGACGAGTTCGGAGACGAGGAGCACCAGCGTCTCGGCGAGTGGTTCGTCGGCCTGTATCCCGGACCCGGCGAGCCGTGAGCGCGCCCACCGCCGGGCCCGCCCCACTTCCGAGGGGTCGGGCCGGACCTCCAGTTGCACTTGAAGCACCTGCACCGCTCACACCATCCGAACCGGCGGACACAAAGGCTCGCGCCTCATGAGGGCCACGATCGTAGCCATTCTCTGCATGGCCAGAACAACAGCCGGGGCAGGGATCACGGAACGTGAATCCCTTGTGGGACAGCATGGTTGACGTACAGTCACGCCAACAAGCGCTTCGGGCATATTCCAGCGCGAAGGAGTACCCCTGCGGCATACTGTGCGACGCTCGCCCCGGGGAGTCGAACAGGCGGCGGCCGACGGCCGTTCCGCCCCGCGGGGCAAGGCACGCGTCCCCGGTTCCGGAGCCGCCCCAGGGGCAACTCCGGCACGGCCGGCGCTCAGGACCACTCGCATCCCACACAAGGTACCGGAGTGTGGCACCGACTCCGGGCCGTGACGGACAACACGGCGGACACAACCCCGCATCGACGCTCCGTGACCGATGCGTGCCACGATCCGCGACATCCTCGTCGGCAGCCTCGCGGGAACGAGGACGGGGGCGGCGGGGGCGGGGGCGGCTGGAGGCGTGCTACTCCGGGACGGTGAAGTAGCGGGCGAAGGCCGGGACGATCTCCGTCTCCCCGACCCTGCCGTCGCCGTCCGGGTCGAGCGCGGCGGCGACCGACCGCGCGGCGTCCCCGGGCACACCGAGCACGGTGAGCACGCGCGCCACGTCCTCGACGGTGGCCGCTCCGTCGCCGTCGGCGTCGGCGACGTCCAGGGCCGCGTGCAGGAACGGGCGGGCGATCTCCGCGAACCGGTCCGGGTTGTCCCGCAGCCGCTTGACCGCCGCGGTGACGAACTCCTCACGGGTGATGCGCTGGTCGCCGTCCCGGTCGGCGATGCCCGCCATGCCCTGCCAGAGCGCCTCCGCGCCGCCGTACAGGGCCTGCCCCTTCTCGGAACGGGCGGCGGTGCCGAACTCGGCGAGCAGCGCCTTGGCCGCCGCGTTGAAGTCCGCACGGTCGATGTAACCGTTGCCGTCCTGGTCGAAGGTGGCGAAGCGTGCGGCGATCCTGCGCTCGTACTCGCTGTTGACCATGGTTCTCTCCGGCCGCCTCACGTCGGTGTCGGTGGTCTGCGTCTCGCTCGGAGAGTACGACGCCGGCCGCGACCGCGGGCGGCATACGGGCGGACGGGCCGTGCGGGAGTCCGGTTCAGGCGGACAGCGGGCGGGGCCTGTCGCCGGTCGCCGAGGCGAGGTCGGGGTGGACGTCGAAGAGCCGGCGCACCCCGAGCGCGCCGAGGACGCGGTTGACGTGGGAGCCGTCGACGGCTCCCTGGGCGGGCAGTATCAGGCGCAGCCGTCCCTGACAGGAGCGGATGAGCCGCCGGGAGGCGATGAGCACCCCGACCCCGCTGGAATCGCAGAACAGGACCTCCGAGAGGTCCAGGACGAGGCTGTGCCGGCCCTCGGCCACCTCGTCGTGCACGCGCTGCCGCAGCACCGGTGACGTCACCAGGTCCAGTTCGCCCGACACCTGGAGCACGGACCATTCGCCCCGCTCGCCGCCGGTCACATTGAACGTCACCACCATGCCCTTCAGTCGCCGGTACATCGGACGTCCGGAAAAGCCCGAAATTCACCCGAAACGGAAGCCATGCTTACGCTTCTTGGGCGCGCGCCTGCCCACCGGCCGTTCCCGCAAACGCCCGCCCGGAAACGGGGAACGATCAGAAAGGGCTTGTTTCAGACGGTTTCGATCCTGTTCGGTCGGATCCGGTCGCACGATAGAGGGTAGGGGAGGCGTTTAGCACGTGCGGGCCGCCGGGGGCGCGCATTGGCACAAAGGGGCGTGCGGTGTCGGACGTGCCGACTACATTCGGGGAGACGCCGGCCGCAGGCTGGAGGGCGACGTACAGGTACGTACGGACACAGGGGGTGAAGAGGCCGCATGGCGAAGAGGGAGGCACCGCCGCGCTGGGACCGCAAGATGCAGCAGCGGCTGGCACGCGGCGAGGCCGCCGCCCTGGGTGAGCTGTACGACCGGTTCGCCTCGCTGGTGCACGGGCTCGCGCACCGCGTGCTCGACGACGAGCGGGCCGCCGACCTCATCACGCGCGACGTCTTCGCGCACGTCTGGGAGCATCCGGACGCCTACGACCCCCGGCAGGGCCCGCTGCGCACCTGGATCGCCGCGCTGACCCACCGGCTGGCCGTGCAGCGGTTGCGGGCCACGGAGACGGCCGCCCTCGCCCGCGACGGCTCCGGGACCGTGGAGGAGCTGGAGAGCAGGGTGCGCCGCGCCTCGGTCGCCGCGCGCGCCGACTACATCGTCCAGTCCATGCCGGCGCCGCTGCGCGCCGCCCTGGAGCTGGCCTATTTCCAGCGCCGCGACTACCGCCAGACCGCCGCCGACCTCGGCGTCACGGAGGACGAGGCCCGCCGCCGCCTCCGCCTGGGCCTCCAGCTCCTGTCCACGGCCCGCGACGCCGGCGCCCCCGGGACGCCCGGAGCGCCGCCGGGATACGGGGGTGCGGCGTGAAGGGGGCGTACGACGAGGACGGGTGCGCGGACACGCAGGGGAGCGGAGACACCGGGGACGAGGGCACGCGGACGCGGGGCGGCCGTGCCGAGCGGGGCAGGCCGGTCCGCCCGGGGAGTCCGGCCGCCCCCGGCACGCCCTCGGCCGACGGCGCCACCCTGCCGGACGCCTCCGGCGGTCCGGCGCGGAACCGGGCCGCAGGCGGCCCGCAGGGGGACGGCCGGCCGGACACGGCCCCGGGGCCGGGCGGGACAGGCGGCACGGCCGGGCCCGACGGACCGGGCGGCACGGCCGGGCCCGACGCACCGGGCGGACCTGCCGGACCTGGCGGGAGCAACGAACCCGGCGGGCCGGGCGGGAGGCACGACGGAGACGACCCCCGCGGGCCGGGCGGCTCGTCCCCCGGAGAGCCCGGCGACCCCGCCCCGGCCCCCCACATACCGCTCCCCCGCGCGTCCGTCGAGGACACCGGGCGGGCGTTGCCCGACGCGGCCCCGGGCGGTCCCCTCACGCTGGAGCACCACGTGCTGACGTCGCTCCTCGGCGCGTGGGCGCTGGCCGCCTGCTCGGCCGAGGAGGCGGCGGCGGTCGAGGAGCACATCGGCGAGTGCGCCCCCTGTGCCGACGAGGCGCTGCGGCTGCGCGACGCCGTGGCCCTGCTCCAGCGACCGGAGAGCCTCGACCTGGACCCCGCGCTGCGCACCCGCGTCCTGGAGGGGTGCCTGGAGCGGCGCCCGCCGCGCATCCCCGTGCCCGAGTGGGCGACGCCGTACGACGCCGAGACCGCGCGGCTGGACGCGCTGCTCCAGGACTTCGGGGACGCCGAGTGGCACGCCCCGGTCCGGCTGCGCTGGTTCGAGGCCGACGGCGCCGCGAGCCGCCGTACCACCGTCGCCGGGGTCATCGCGCACCTGCTGACGGTCGACGGGCTGGTCGCGACCGCCCTGGGCCTCGCCGATCCGCTGGGCGACATCACCGCGCCCACCTCCGCGCCGGCCGGCCGCACGGAGGCGTACTGGCGTGCCTCGCACTACCCGCCCACCCGCGCGGTGCGGGCGCCGTGGCGCGAGCAGAGCCACGGCATCGTCCGGACCGTTTCGTTCACCGGGGCAGCCGGCGGGATGCCCGTGTCGTACGGCGACTTCGAGCTGCCGCTGCACGACGCCATGCTGGACCGGGCGTTCGAGTGCTGGGTGCACGCGGAGGACATCGCGGACGCCGTGGACTACCCGTACGAGCCGCCCTCCGCGCGCCATCTGAACCGCATGATCGACCTCGCGGCCCGGATGCTGCCGGCCGTCCTGGCCGAACGACGCCGGGCCGGGCTGGCCGCACCGGGCACCCGCCCGCACCTGGTCACCGCGGGGGCGCCGGGACGCAGCCTGCGGCTGGAGATCGAGGGGTCGGGCGGCGGCGAGTGGCTGATCCCGCTCGACTCGCCGGGCGCGACGGGCTCCGCCGACCACGAGGTGGCCCATGTCGCCCTGGACGGCGTGGAGTTCTGCCGGCTGGCCGCGGGCCACGTGCCGCCGGCGGAGGCGGCGGCCGGTCAGGTGGGCGACCGCGAGGCGATCAGGGACGTCCTGTTCGCGGCGGCCAGCCTGAGCCGGATGTAGCAGCGGCTCACTCGGCGCCGTCACGGGGCGTGGCGGGCGCCGTGTGCAGGACCTCACGCGCCTGGTCCGCGGCCCGGACGATGCTCTCGGAGATGAAGTCGAGGAAGCGGGCGATGCTTTCCAGACGCTCCGCGGCCGGGGTGCCGGCGCCGAGGACACCGACGCCCTGACGTGCGGTCTCGGCCACCTGCAGCGTCCCCCGGGCGCTGGCGATCATGGACTGGTACCAGACGTCGTCGTCGATGACGTAGCGCTCGCGGCGCGACTCGTCGCGTTCGCGGCGCACGAGGCCCTGCTCGTCGAGGAACGCGACCGCCTTGGAGATGGACGCCGGGCTGACCTGGAGGCGCCGGACGAGTTCGGACGCGGTGAGGCTGCCCGTGTCGCTGACGCAGAGGCAGGCCATCACCCGGGCCATCATCTTCGGCGTGCCCGTCTGCATGAAGACCGTGGTCAGCGTCTCCTCGTACTCGCGCACGGCCTCGGCGTCACGTCCGTGGGCCTGCGGCAGCGCCTGCGGCCCCCGGGAGGCGGGCTGCCTGCGGCGGTGGGCGCGACGCTCGGTGGCCCGGTGCGCGAGGTCGGCGCGGTACGCGGTGGGACCGCCGTTGCGCATCACCTCGCGTGTGATCGTCGAGGTGGGGCGGTCGAGGCGTCTGGCGATCTCCGCGTAGGCGAGGCCGTCGGCCAGACCCAGTGCGATCTGCTGGCGTTCCTGCTGGGTGAGCCTGCCTCCCGGCATCGTGATCTCCTTCGCGCTCCCTTGGTGACGTCACTATAGCGTTCACCTCCTCACCATTGCAACGACAGCCTTCTCTGATGTTGCGTTACTTTCAATCTGTTGCAACGAAATATCTTCTCTGACCTGCGCATACGTCTTCAGTGCGCAACAAGAGCGTTGATGAATCCATGAAGGCAACGTAGCGTTTCTCATGTCAGAAACACCGACGAGCACAGGAGAACACGATGCAGACCTTCGACACCCCGGCCCCGATCTCCGCCGTCCTCGACGTCCCCGCGGGACGCATCCAGTTCATCGCCGCCGACCGCACCGACACCACGGTCGAGGTCCTGCCCGCGAACCCCTCGAAGGGGCGCGACGTGAAGGCGGCGGAGCAGACCAGGGTCGAGTTCGGCGACGGGGTCCTGCGGATCGCGACCCCGGCGAACAACCAGCTTCTGGGCGCCTCCGGATCCCTCGAGGTGACGGTCCGGCTGCCGGCCGGCTCCCGCGTCGAGGCCAGGACGGCCGCCACCGAGTTCCGGGGCGTCGGACGGCTCGGCGACGTCGACTACGAGGGCGCGCACGGCCCGGTCAAGGTCGACGAGGCCGCGAGCCTCCGCCTCACCACCGCCGCCGGCGACGTCTCGGTCGGCCGGCTGGGCGGGCCCGCCGAGATCAGCACCGCGAAGGGGGACATCCGGATCGCGGAGGCCGTGAGCGGCACCCTCACCCTGCGCACCCAGTCCGGCGACGTGTCGGTCGGCGCCGCCGCCGGGGTCTCCGCCGCCCTGGACGCCGGCACCTCCTACGGCCGTATCGACAACGCGCTCAAGAACACCGGCGGCACCCCCGGCCTGACCATCCACGCGACCACCGCCCACGGCGACATCACCGCCCGCAGCCTCTGAGGAGCAACAGTCATGACCGACCTGGCCATCGCGGCGCACGGACTGCGCAAGTCCTACGGCGACAAGACCGTCCTCGGCGGTGTCGACCTGACCGTCCCCGAAGGAACGATCTTCTCCCTGCTCGGACCGAACGGCGCCGGCAAGACCACCGCCGTCAAGATCCTCTCCACGCTCATCACGGCCGACGCCGGTGACATCCGCGTCGGCGGCCACGACCTCGCCACCCACGCCCAGGCCGTGCGGGCCGCGATCGGCGTCACCGGGCAGTTCTCCGCCGTCGACGGGCTGATCACCGGCGAGGAGAACATGCTCCTCATGGCGGACCTGCACCACCTCTCCCGCGGCGAGGGCCGGCGGGTCGCCGCCGAGCTGCTGGAGCGCTTCGACCTCACCGAGGCCGCGAAGAAGCCCGCCTCCACCTACTCCGGCGGCATGAAGCGCCGCCTCGACATCGCCATGACCCTGGTCGGCGACCCCCGGATCATCTTCCTCGACGAACCGACCACCGGCCTCGACCCGCGTTCCCGCCACAACATGTGGCAGATCATCCGCGAGCTGGTCTCCGACGGCGTCACCGTCTTCCTCACCACGCAGTACCTGGAGGAGGCCGACGAACTCGCCGACCGCATCGCCGTGCTGAACGACGGCCGCATCGCCGCCGAAGGAACCGCGGAGGAGCTGAAGCGGATGATCCCCGGCGGACACGTCCGCCTCCGCTTCACCGACCCCGCCGCCTACCGGTCCGCCGCCTCCGCACTGCACGGGAGCACCGGGGACGACGACGCGCTGGCCCTGCAGATCCCCAGCGACGGCAGCCAGCGCGCACTGCGCACCGTCCTGGACCGGCTGGACTCGGCCGGCATCGAGGCCGACGAACTGACCGTGCACACCCCCGACCTCGACGACGTCTTCTTCGCCCTCACCGGCACCGCCACCGTCCCCGCCCAGACCGACCAGCCCAAGGAGACCGTCCGATGAGCAACCTCGGCCTCGCCGTGCGCGACTCGTCCACGATGCTGCGCCGCAACCTCCTGCACGCCCGGCGCTACCCGTCCCTCACCCTGAACCTGCTGCTCACACCGGTCATGCTGCTGCTGCTCTTCGTCTACGTCTTCGGGGACGCGATGAGCGCCGGCATCGGCGGCGGCGACCGCTCCGACTACGTCGCCTACATCGTGCCGGGCCTGCTCCTGATGACCATCGGGTCCACCACGATCGGCACCGCGGTCTCCGTCTCCAACGACATGACCGAGGGCATCATCGCCCGCTTCCGCACCATGGCCATCCACCGCGGCTCCGTACTCATCGGGCACGTCATCGGCAGCGTGGTGCAGTCGATCATGAGCGTGGTCCTCGTCGGCGCCGTCGGCCTGGCCATCGGCTTCCGCTCCGCGGACGCCACCGCCCTGGAGTGGCTGGCGGCCTTCGGGCTCGTCGTGTTCTTCACCGTGGCCCTGACCTGGATCGCCGTGGGGATGGGACTGGTCAGCCCGAACGCGGAGGCCGCCAGCAACAACGCGATGCCGCTGATCTTCCTCCCGCTGATCTCGAGCACCTTCGTCCCGGTCGACTCCATGCCCGGCTGGTTCCAGCCCGTCGCCGAGTACCAGCCGTTCACGCCCGCCGTCGAGACCCTGCGCGGCCTCCTGCTCGGCACCGAGATCGGCCACAACGGGTGGCTCGCCCTCGTCTGGTGCCTCGCCCTCACCGCGCTCGGCTACTTCTGGTCGACCTCGAAGTTCAACAGCGACCCGAAGTAGACCGCCGTGACCACGCGGGCCACGTCACTCCTCCCCCGCCCACCCGTTCCGCCCCAGGGCGGCGTACTCCGGCACACGCCGGCGTCACGCCGCCCTTCCGGCGTTCCGGGGATCCGGTACGACGGCTCCGGGTGACGACGGTACTGAGCGATGACGCGCCGACGGCCTAGGCGAAGACGACCGTCCGTCGGCCGTTCAGCAGGATCCGGTGCTCCGCGTGCCACTTGACCGCACGCGCCAGCGCCTGGCACTCCACGTCCCGTCCGACGGCGACCAGCTGGTCCGGCGTGACGTCGTGGCCGACCCGCTCGACCTCCTGCTCGATGATCGGGCCCTCGTCGAGGTCCGCCGTCACGTAGTGCGCGGTCGCGCCGATCAGCTTCACGCCCCGCGCGTGCGCCTGGTGGTACGGCTTGGCGCCCTTGAAGCTCGGCAGGAAGGAGTGGTGGATGTTGATGATCCGGCCGCTGAGCTGCTTGCACAGGTCGTCCGAGAGGACCTGCATGTAGCGGGCCAGCACGACGAGTTCGACGTTCTCCTCGCGCACCAGCTCCAGCAGCCGCGCCTCGGCGTCGGCCTTCGTGTCCTTCGACACGGGGATGTGGTGGAAGGGGATGTCGTACGACCCCACCAGCTCGGCGAAGTCCGTGTGGTTGGACACCACGGCCGCGATCTCCACCGGCAGCGCGCCGATCCGGGCCCGGAAGAGCAGGTCGTTCAGGCAGTGCCCGAACTTGCTGACCATGAGCACGATGCGCATCTTCTGGTCGGCCCGGTTGATCTGCCAGTCCATCTGGAAGGCGTCGCCGATCGCCGTGAAGCTGGCCCGCAGCTTGTCCACGGTCACCGGCTCGTCGGCCGAGAAGTGAACCCGCATGAAGAACAGTCCCGTGTCGTGGTCGCCGAACTGCTGGCTGTCCTCGATGTTGCAGCCGGTCATGAACAGGTAGCTCGACACGGCGTGCACGATGCCCTGCTTGTCGGGGCAGGACAGGGTGAGGACGTACTGGTCGGCCGGGGCGGCGGCCGACGGGACGGCGACGGAGGACTGCTCGTTCATGCAGGACAGGGTCCCATATCCGGGCCCGCCGCCCGAGCGCCGTCCCGTCAGGCGGACCGGGTCAGGATCCGCAGCAGCTCCAGCGAGCGCGGCTCCGCCTCCGGGTCGTCGCCGTCACCGGTGGCCAGCCGCAGGTGCGCGTCGCGCGCCGCGCGCACCGCCTCCGGCCAGTCCGGGTGGTCGAGATAGGCGTTCACCGGCGCGTCCGGCCCCACCTGGTGCATGATCCTCAGTACGCGCAGCACGGCGGTGTCGACGAGCGCCGCCTCCTGCGAGTCCCGGAAGACCGTGCCCACGTACTTCTCCGCCGACCAGTGGTCCAGCCAGGTGTCCTCCACCAGCCGGTACACCGCGTCGGTGACGTCGCCGTAGCCGTCCACACCGGCCAGCCAGACGTCCCGCTGGAAGGCGGGGGCGGAGAGCATGTGCAGCGCGGAGCGCACGTTGCTGCGCCAGCGCCACCACGGCATGTCGTTGAGGGGCATGCCGCCCATGGTGGAGGAGCGACGGCCGCGACGGGAAGAGTTCTCCGAACCTTGCACGGTCATCGATCGTACGTTCCCCTTCCGGGACGGCTCACCGCCCCCCGCAATTCACCTCCGTGTCACCACGCGTTGACCGCAGGTCACCTCCGGGTTGGCCGTGTGACGGAATCGTGCGGGTACATGACCGGAAGGCGACCCACCCGCAGCAGCTTCCTCCGCCGCCCGAGCGGCCGCTCCCGGGCCACCCGCACCGGCGCACTGTCGGCGGGCGCGCTGGTGGCGTGCGTGTCGCTCGCCGCCGGCTGCGGGGTCGTCCCCGGTACCACGGGGGGTTCCGAGGACGACCCGATCACCGTCATGACCTGGGCTCCGCAGGAAACGGGCGCGACCAACAAGCCGGGCATGACCTCCTTCGCCCGGGCCTACGCCCGCTGGATCAACGCGAACGGCGGCGTCGGCGGCCGTCAGCTCAACGTGCTGACCTGCAACGACCACAACGACAGCGTGACCGCGGCCAAGTGCGCCCGGCGTGCCGTCAACGAGGAGGCGGTCGCGGTCGTCGGCTCCTACAGCCAGCACGCCGACTCCTTCTTCCCCGTGCTGGAGGGCGCCGGCATCCCGTACATAGGCGGCTACGGCATCACCAACGCGGAGTTCACCAGCCCCGTGTCCTACCCGGTCAACGGCGGCCAGCCCGCGCTGCTGGCCGGCCTCGGCAGCGCGCTCGCCGACTCCTGCGGGCCCGTCTCCCTCGTCCGCCCCGACACCATCGCGGGCGACCAGCTCCCCGTCCTGCTCGACTCGGGGCTCACCTCGGGCGGACACGAGCGCGCCCAGGACCAGCGGGCGGCGGAGGACGCCACCGAGTACGGCGGCCAGTCCGAGCGGGCCCTGGAGCACGCGACCGGCGACCCGGTGGACCCGGGGTGCGTGGTGCCCGTCCTCGGCGACCGCACCGGCACCTTCATGGATTCCTTCCGCCGGGCCCGCGAGGACTACCCCGACGTGCGGACCGCGAGCGTGCTCGGCAGCGTCGACCAGACCACGGTCAACGCGAGCGGCGGGGCGTCCGGGCCCTACGAAGGGGCTTACGTCACCGGCTGGTACCCGGCGGTGGACGACCCGGCCTGGAACGGGATGAAGAAGGTGATCGAACAGGAGGCGTTCGGCGACAACGACATCGACGCGGCGGACGCCGGGGTGCAGACCACCTGGATCGCGTACACCGTCCTCAAGAAGGTCGTCGAGTCACTCGGCGACGGCGAGGTGAGCTCCCACACCGTCCGGCGGGCCCTCGACGGCGGCCTGAAGGTCGGCACGGACGGACTCACCCCGGCCCTCCAGTGGACGTTCGCCGGCAAGCTCGCGTCGGTCGGCTTCCCGCGCCTGGTCAACACCGAGGTCACCTTGCAGGTCGTGCGGCAGGGCCGGCTGGTCTCCGCCCGCCAGGGCGCCGTGGACGCCACCCGCACCCTGCAGAACGCCGACGTGGTCTGAGCGGGCCCCCCGGCCGGGCCCGGTCCGAGCCGGGGGCGCCGGTCAGAGCTGGGTGGGCCCGCGCTCCGTCAGGCCGTACTGCTTGGCGATGGCGTTCCAGAGCTTGGCCGCCTTGGCCTTCTCCGTGCTCGCCGTGCCGCTCTCCCGGTTGGCCTCCTTGGGCTGGGTGGCGGCCTTGCCCTTCTTGCAGCCCTTCTTCCCGGCCGTCCGGTCGGCCCAGGCCGCGTAGTGGTTGTCGGCCGACGCGGACGCCTGCCACGCCTTGGTGAGTGCGGTGGTCAGCTCGGTGTGCCGCGGCAGCTTGTCCACGGACAGCTCGGAGAGGCTGGTGACCAGCCCGGTGCGCTGCTTGGCGGCCTCGCGCAGGTCCTTGGCCGCCTGGGGCAGGTTGTCGCAGGACTTCACGTCGGCCACGGCGTTGATCACCGTGGTCCGGCCGGTGCCGCTCTCGGCCAGCAGCTTGTCCAGCGCGACGGCCTGCTCCCGGGCCGGGTCGACCGACGGCGACGCGGGGGCCGACGCGGACTCGGAGACCGGGGCCGTCGCGGACACGGGCTGGTTGTCGCCCTTGTCCTCCTCCTTGCCGCCGTTGGCCATCATCGCGCCGGCGCCGATGCCGACGACGGCGATGCCGACGCCCACGGCCGCGAGCAGCGGCACGCGCGAGCCGGTGCGCCCGCCGCGTCCGCCCCGGCCGCCGTCGTCGTGACCGCCGCGCCGCCTGCCGCCGCCACCGCCCGGGCCCTGCGTGGCGTAGGCGGAGGGGCCGCCGGGGTGGGCTGCCCGCGGCTCGTCGAAGCGGGGCATCTGCTGGGTGGAGGAAGCCGGTCCGTCCGCGCCCGGGGCGCTGCGGAAGAGGCTGTCGAACTCGGCGGGGGGCTGCCGCCCCTCGTCGCCGCCGGGCGCGCCGCCGTACGGGGCCGGGGCGGCGGGGCCGCCGGGCACCGGCGCGATGAACTGCGTGGCCTCGGCGTCGGGGCCGGCGGGGGCGGGCTGGTACCCGGGCGTGGGCTGCGCGGGGTACTGCGGTGCCGTGCCGAGGAACTGCGTGGACTCGGAGTGCTGCGGCCGGGCGGGTCTCTCCGGGGGCAGCGCGCCCGGGGAGACGGGGGGTATGTACTGCGTGGCGCCCTCGTCGGCGGGGTTCCCGGCCGCGGGTACCGGGGGTATGTACTGCGTCGCGCCCTCGTCGGCGGGAGCGGCCCCGACGGGCGGCAGGTACTGGGTTGCGCCCTCGTCGGCGGGAGGGAGCGGGGCGGCGGCCGGCTGCCGGACGGCCGCGGGGGGCTGCCCGTGCGGACCGGCCTGGCCGAACGCCCCGGTCTGGCCGTACTGCCCCTGCTGACCGTACGGCGGCTGCGCCCCGTGAGCCTGGCCACCGGCAGATCCGCCGGGAGCCCGGCCGCCGTACGCCTCGCTCCCGGACGCACCGCCGTACGCCTGCTCTCCGGGCTGTCCCGCGTACGCCTGACCGTCGGACGACCCGCCGTACGCCTGACTGAACGATCCGCCGTACGCCTGCCCGCCGCCGGAGCCGCCGTACGTCTGCCCGCCGGCCGGCCCCCCGTACCCCGGGCCGGCCTGCGCACCCTCCGGGGGCAGCGGACCCGGGCCCGCCGGGGCGGCAGGGCGCCGGGGGACTGGGCCGGGCCGCCCTGCGCGGGCCAGGCGTGCGCGGCGGACGGCTGGGCGCCGGCCTCCGGGGACCCCCAGGGCTGGGCGTCGGGCGGAGTGGGCCAGCCCTGATCGGGGGCCGGGCTCTGCTGCTGCTCGGGCCCCCACGGCCGGTCCCAGGGCTGGGCGGCGGGCGGCGCCGAGGCGGGCGCCGGAGCGGGGCCGGCCGGCGCGCTCGCGCCGGTCAGGCCCGGCAGCAGCGGCTCGCCACCGTCCGAGGGCAGCACGATGCCTTCGCGCGCTTGTCGCGGCGAGGGCTCCTCGCCCTGTCCACTCTGCGTCACCGGGACTCCTACGAATGGGGGACCTTCGGAATCGTCGGCTCACGCTACCGGGTCCCCGGAGCCCACTGCCACGCCGCCCGGGGCGTCAACTCCTTCCCTGTGACCGCAGTAACAAAACCGGGCCGCGGCGCGCTGTTCATGGCTCTTCCGTCACACCGCACCTGCGTCGCCCGCCCGTTCACGCGCCCGCGGCCCCTCGTTCACGCGGCCGTCTGCAGGTCCAGCCGCGCCCCGAACTCCCGTACCACCGCCTCCTCCCGGTACGGATCCAGCCGCGCCTGGAAGTCCTCCAGGTACTCGGCGCCCCGGTTCGAGCGCAGGCCCTCGAGGAGTTCCACGGCCTTCGTCGCCGTGGTGCAGGCCTGTTCGACCTCGCGCTGCTGCACCTGGGCCGTGGCCAGCAGCACATGACCGATGGCCCGCCTGCGCGCCCGCGACTCGGGGTGCCCGTCCAGCGCCTGCCGGGCGCACCGCGCCGCCGCGTCGGCCTCCCCGAGGTCCCGGTGGCAGTGCGCCAACTCGTCGGCGAGATAGGCCTCGTCGAAGTGCGCGATCCACACCGGGTCGTCCCCGGCCGCCGGATCTGCCGCGTCCATCGCGGTGACCGCCCGCCCGGCCGCCGCGTGGGCCGCCCGTACGTCGCCGAGCAGCGCGTGCCCGCGGGCCTCCGCCGCGTGGAACATCGCCTCCGCACGCGGTGTCACCCGCCCGCGCGCCCCCTCCTGCGCGGCGCGCGCCAACTGGGCGATCTCCCGTGGGTTCCCGAGCTGCGCGGCGAGGTGGCTCATGGAGGCGGCGAGCACGTACCCGCCGTAACCGCGGTCGCCGGCCGCCTGCGCCAGCCGCAGCGACTGGATGTAGTACCGCTGGGCGAGGCCGGGTTGGCCGGTGTCGACGGCCATGTACCCGGCGAGTTCGGTCAGCCGGGCGACCGTGGCGAACAACTCCCGTCCCACCGCCTCCCGGTAGGAGCCCGCGAGCAGCCCGGAGACCACGCTGTTCAGATAGTGCACGACGACCGGGCGCACGTGCCCGCTGCCGTGCTGGTGGTCCAGCTCCACCAGCGCCTGCGTCATCGCCCGCACCGCCGCCACGTCGGAGGGCCCCACCCGCGGTCCGGCCGAGCGCGACACCTGCGAGTCGGGGGCGGAGATCAGCCAGTCCCGGCTGGGCTCGACGAGCGCGGACGCGGCGACGGAGGAACCGGACAGGAAGTCCCGCCGCCCCACGTCACTGCGCCACAACTCGCAGACCTGCTCGATGGCTCCCAGTACCGTCGGCGAGAACTGGAGGCCGACACCCGAGGCGAGGTTCTTGCCGTTGGCCATGCCGATCTCGTCGATCGTGACCGTGCGGCCGAGCTTGCGTCCGAGCGCCTCGGCGATGATCGCCGGTGCCCGGCCGCGCGGTTGCTGCCCGCGCAGCCAACGGGCCACGGAGGTCTTGTCGTACCGCAGGTCGAGCCCGTGCTCGACCCCGCACACGTTGACCCGGCGGGCGAGGCCCGCGTTCGAGCAGCCCGCTTCCTGAATGAGCGCCTGCAGTCGTTCGTTCGGCTGCCGCGCGACGAGAGGCCTTGCGGCCATGGCGTAACCCCCATGCGGTCTCATGCGGTCTCGATGCTGTCCCGGCGGTTCCCAAAGGTCCGGAAAATCCAGCCGTGAAGATCAATGCCCCGTCGTTGTGCCGACAATGCGAGACTTGCGAAGCTTGCGAAGATCGGTCGCTTGCGAGGATTGCCGGGGTGACGGCCCGCGTCGGCCCCAGACGTGGCTACCCAGCTCCCGCGGCGAATCCTCCCGCGCGCCCCCGCACATGCACCCATGCGCCCCGGATGCGGAATCGATGCTCCTCCCCCGCGCGCGCGAGCGCCGTAACCCCCGGTGAGCACGGGAGTTGAGTTCCACGTGACAGAGACCATCCCCGCCACCGAAGCCGCCCACATCCCGCAGCAGCGCGGCGCGTCGCTGCTGGAGACCGCCGTACGCTACGCCGAGGAGCGCCACTGGGACGTGGTCCCCGGCACCTGGCTGGAAGCAGCCGACGGGGTGCAGCGCTGCTCCTGCGGCGACCCGGCGTGCGCCGCCCCGGGCGCGCACCCGGCGCGCGAGGACTGGGCGACACAGGCGACGGGCAGCGCGACCGTCGCCCGCCGGATGTGGCAGAAGCAGCCGACGGCGTCGATCCTGCTGCCCACGGGGCGCACGTTCGACGCGATCGACGTGCCGGAGACCGCGGGGTTCCTGGCGCTGGCACGGATGGAGCGGATGGAGCTGACGCTCGGGCCGGTGACACTGACCCCGGACCGGCGGATGCGGTTCTTCGTCCTTCCGGGGGCCGCCGCCAAGGTGCCGGAGCTGGTCCGGAAGCTGGGGTGGTCTCCGCGGCTCCTCGATCTCACCGCGCTCGGCGAGGGGGCGTACGTGGCCGCGCCGCCCACGCGGTACGGGACGCGGGGGGCCGTGCAGTGGGTCTGCCGGCCGACGGCGGCGAATCGGTGGCTGCCGGATGTGGAGGAGTTGGTGTCGCCGTTGGCGTATGCGTGCGGGCGGGATCGTTAGGGGGCGCCTTCTCGTCTGCCGGGTCGCTGTGTTCCGGCGTGTGCGGCTTGTCCGGTCCGGTCGCGCCAGCGCGGCGGAGCCGCGTATCGACACAGCCCCGCGCCCCTTCAGGGCGCTTCTCTCCCCGTAGGGTGCAAAGGCGACGGAGGGAGACGTGGTGGGCGCGAGTGCCGTACGTGTGCAGGGGCTCTGGAAGCGGTTCGGGCAGCAGGTCGCCGTGGGCGGGATCGATCTGGAGCTGCCCGCGGGCAAGTTCATCGGACTCGTCGGGCCGAACGGCGCCGGGAAGACCACCACCCTCTCCATGGTGACCGGGCTGCTGAGGCCGGATCAGGGGACGGTGGAGGTCGTCGGGCACGACGTGTGGCGCGACCCGGTCGAGGTGAAGGCCAGGATCGGGGTGCTGCCGGAGGGGCTGCGGCTGTTCGAGCGCCTGTCGGGACGCGAACTGCTCGGCTACACCGGCCGGTTGCGCGGACTGCCCGGCGCCGAGGTCGACAAGCGGGCGACGCAGCTGCTGGACGTGCTCGACCTCGCCGGGGCCCAGCACAAGCTGGTCGTCGACTACTCGACCGGCATGCGCAAGAAGATCGGGCTCGCCGCGGCACTGCTGCACAACCCCGAAGTGCTGTTCCTGGACGAGCCGTTCGAGGGCGTGGATCCGGTCTCCGCGCAGACCATCCGGGGCGTCCTGGAGCGCTACACCGCCTCCGGCGCCACCGTCGTCTTCTCCTCCCACGTCATGGAGCTGGTGGAGTCCCTGTGCGACTGGGTGGCCGTCATGGCCGCCGGCCGCATCCGCGCCACCGGCACGCTCGCCGAGGTGCGCGGCGAGGCGGCCTCCCTTCAGCGGGCGTTCCTCGAACTCGTCGGCGCCGACGGCCGGGACGCCGGGTCGGACCTCGACTGGCTGGGCGGCGGGGCCCGATGAGCGGGCAGGCCGCCCCGGCCGCGCGGGGCGCATCGGTCACCTCCGTGTTCGTACGGCTGAAGCTGTCGCTCCTGCGCAACGGGCTGCGGCAGTCCGGCGGTCGGCGCGCCGCCTACATCGCCTCGGCCGCCGCCGTGCTGCTCTTCGCCGCGCTCCAGCTGATCGGCCTGATCGCCCTGCGCGGGCACGACCACGTGGACTCGCTGGTCGTGCTGCTGGCGGCCGTGCTGGGCCTCGGCTGGGCGGTGATGCCGCTGTTCTTCCCCGGCGGCGACGAAACGCTCGACGCGACCCGGCTGGTGATGTTGCCGCTGCGGCCCCGCACTCTGGTCAGGGCCCTGCTCACGGCCTCGCTGGTGGGTATCGGGCCGCTGTTCACGGTGTGCATGTTCGCCGGTTCCGTGGTCGCGGTCGCGCACGGCGGGGCGGCGTACGTCGTCGGCGTCGTCGGCGGGGCCCTCGCACTGCTGGTGTGCGTGACCCTCGCGCGGGCCGTCGCCGCCGCCAACGTACGGCTGCTGACCAGCCGCAAGGGCCGCGACCTGGCGGTGCTGAGCGGGCTGGTCATCGCGGTCGGGGCGCAGCTCGTCAACTTCGGCGCGCAGCGGCTGGGCTCGTCGGGGCTGGAGCAGCTCGACCCGGTGGCCGACGTGCTGCGCTGGGTGCCGCCCGCCTCCGCGATCGGCGCGATGGACGCGGCGAGCGACGGGTCCTGGGGCGTCGCGCTCGCCCAGCTGGCGCTGACGGCGGCGGCGCCGGTGCTGCTGCTGCGGGTGTGGGAGCGGCATCTGACGCGGCTGATGACGACGCCGGACGGTTCGACCCTGCCCGGCGACACGCGTCCGGTGCGCGAGCGCGACTCGTCGAGGCTCGCCCGCCTGCTGCCCGCGGGCCGCACCGGCACGACGATGGAACGCACCCTGCGCTACGTGTGGCGCGACCCGAAGACCAAGGCCGCCTGGGTGACCTCGCTGGCCATCGGCCTGATCGTGCCGGTCTTCAACGCCTGGCAGGGCACCGGCTCGGTCTACTTCGCCTGCTTCGCCGCCGGGATGCTCGGCATCCAGATGTACAACCAGTTCGGGCAGGACACGTCCGCGTTCTGGATGGTGGCGATGACCATCTCGTCGACCAGGGACGCCTACGTGGAACTGCGCGCCCGCGCGCTGGCCCTGCTGCTGGTCACCCTGCCGTACGCGACCGTCGTCACCGTCCTGACCACGGCGATGCTCGGCGACTGGCGGACCCTGCCCGAGGCGCTGGGCCTGTCCTTCGCGCTGCTCGGCGCGATGCTGGCGACCGGGGCGTGGACCTCGGCGCGCTTCCCGTACTCCATCCCGCAGGAGGGCTACAAGAACGTCGCCCCCGGTCAGGTGGGGCTGGCCTGGGTCTCGATCTTCGGCGGCATGGTCGGCGCGGCCCTGCTGTGCGCGCCCGTGATCGCGCTGACCGTCTGGCTGCACGTGCGCGGTGACGGGAGCCCGCTGCTGCTGCCGGTGGGCGCGGTGTACGGCGCGGCGCTGACCCTGGCCGGGCTGCGGCTGGCGGCACCGCGCACGGCCGGGCGACTGCCGGAGATCCTCACGGCGGTCAGCAAGGGCTGACCGCCGGGGCGGTGGTGGACCGCCGTGGGGACGCCGGGGACGGTCAGCCGTTGCCGAGGGCGTCCAGGAACGGCTCGATGGCCGCTCGCCACGCCTCCGGCTGGTCGTAGTGGACGAGGTGGCCGGCGTCGGCGACCTCCGCGTACTGGCCGTGCGGCAGCACACGGACCATCTCCTGCGCCTCGGCGCGGCCCAGCTCGCCGTCGAGGCCGCGGACGACCAGGGTGGGGCAGCGGACCTGGGCCAGCTCCTCCCAGTGGGCGTCGTACACCCAGGTCTCCCGGGAGCGCAGCATGTGCTCCGGCTCGAAGACCGGCCGCCAGCCGTCCGGGGACTCGGCCATCACCTCGGCGTAGAACTCGCCCCGGGCCGGATTCGGGCGCTCCACCCACGGATCGTCCTCGCCGAACCACTTGCGCACGTCGGCGAGGGTGGCGAAGGGGACCGGCCAGGCGCGGAACCACTCGGCCCAGGTGTGCTGCGAGGCCCCGCCGAGCGCGGAGGCCCGCATGTCGCAGATGACCAGACCGCGGACCAGGTCGGGCCGCTTGGCCGCGAGCTGCCAGGCGGTCAGCGCGCCCATGGCGTGGCCGATCAGGACGGCCGGGCCGAGACCGAGCTGCTCCAGGGCGGCCTCGACGTCCTCCACGTAGGCCTCCCTGGTGTAGGAGCTCCGCGGCGGTTTGTCGCTGCGGCCGTGGCCGCGCTGGTCGAGGGCGACGGCCCGATGGCGGGCGGCGAGCCAGCGCGCCGTGGGGGCCCAGTGCGACGCGCGGCCCATCAGGCCGTGCAGTAACAGCACGCCCGGCAGCTCACCGGCCGGGGCGGGGGACCCGCCGGAGTGGCCCGTGAGGTCCGTGGGGGCGGTGGGGTCCGTGGGGTCGAACCGGTCGGTCTTGGGCGGGTCGCCGAACTCCCAGGCCGCGAGGCGTACGCCCCCCGCGCCGGTCACGTCGATGCGTCGCGCCATGGATCCTGGCACCCCCAAGCTCCGCTCGTACCGCCCGCCCCGCGGGGCCGGCCGGTCCTGTGAACCGTGTCCTGCCTGCCGTGCCTGTCGTTGTCGCCGTGACCGGCCGCCGTCTGCACGGCCGTCCGACGCCCGCAGAGTATCGAATGCCTATTCGAAAATGCCGTTCCGGCGAACAACACCCCTCATTCGAGTGACCCCCCTCAGGGATTGATCGCCGTCGCCGAGGGGAGATCTTCAACGGGAGGCGGACCGCTCGGGGAAAACGGTCCGAGGGGATTGACCCTGAGAGCTCGGGGCTCCGGGTCAGCACAGGGGAGGACAGGCCCCGGCGCCACACGGCGCCGGGGCCCTCTCCGTCTCAGCAGCACGTCCCTCCCCCTCTCCGGTCGGGGCGACATCGCTGTCACACCACGGCCCAGAGCCCTCACGTCATATGCCTCACGCCACAGCCTTGCACGCGCCGTGGCCGGAGGCTGCGATTCGGCTCACCGAATCCCGGAATCGGCGGGATCCGCGCCGTGGCGCGAATCCGGCCCGCACCGCGCGGAGTCGACGGCCCGACGACCGTCAGCGCTTGGCGACGAACACGTGCGAGGCGGTCTCCGACTCCAGCTCCGCCGCCTCACCCCCGCTGCCCACCAGCACACCGCCGGCCGACTCCGTCACGCTCACCACCGAGCCGGGCTGCACGCCCGCCCGGCGCAGCGTGTACATCAGCTGCGCGTCCGTCTGGATCGGCTCGCCGATACGGCGCACGACGACCGTCTTGCCCTCCACGCCCGGGTCCAGGTCGGCGAGGGACACCATGCCCTCGTCCAGGAACGGGTCGGCACCGTCGGTCTCGCCCAGCTCCTCCAGGCCCGGGATCGGGTTGCCGTACGGCGACTCCGTCGGGTGCCGCAGCAGCTCCAGCACCCGGCGCTCGACGGCCTCGCTCATCACGTGCTCCCAGCGACACGCCTCGGCGTGCACCTGCTCCCACTCCAGGCCGATCACGTCGACGAGCAGGCACTCCGCGAGCCGGTGCTTGCGCATCACCCGCGTGGCCAGCCGGCGGCCCTCGTCGGTCAGCTCCAGATGCCGGTCGGCCGCCACGGACACCAGACCGTCGCGCTCCATCCGCGCCACCGTCTGGCTGACCGTCGGACCGCTCTGATCGAGCCGCTCGGCGATCCGGGCGCGCATCGGGACCACGCCTTCCTCCTCCAGCTCCAGAATGGTGCGGAGGTACATCTCCGTGGTGTCGATCAGTCCGGACATACGTGCCCCTTGATGAGATTGCCGGAGGCTACGGCCCACCGGCGCGTGCGCTGGCCCTGCCACCAATTCTGACGCATACCACCGACAACCGTGCCGCGCCGCCGAAACCCGCGCCCGCACGGCCCGCACACCGGCCTCGACGCCGTATTGACACCGCACTGGTCCAGACCGCACGGTGATCCGCGACGCAGCCACACCGAAGGGGTCCCGCATGAGCGACCGCAAGCCGGCCGGCCAGTTCATCGACGCCGCGATCGACCTCCTGCGACGGGTCCGCGACGAGGAGGCCGACTCCATCGAGGCGGCCGGCACGCTGCTCGCCGACACCGTGGTGGGCGGCGGCCGGCTCTTCGCCTTCGGCGCCGGCCACTCCTCCCTCGCCGCACAGGACGTCGTCTACCGCGCCGGCGGCCTCGCCCTGATGAACCTGCTCGCCGTGCCCGGTGTCGTCGGCGTCGACGTCGTGCCGGCCACGCTCGGCTCCGCGCTGGAGCGGGTCGACGGCCTCGCCGGCGCCGTACTGGACTCCTCGCCGCTCCGCGAGGGCGACGCCCTGGTGATCATCTCCCTGTCCGGGCGCAACGCGCTGCCCGTGGAGATGGCCATGAACGCCCGCGCCCTGGGGGTACGCGTCATCGGCGTGACCTCGGTGGCGTACGCCTCCGAGACCAGGTCGCGGCACGCCTCCGGCACCTTCCTCAAGGACCACTGCGACATCGTGCTGGACTCCAAGATCGCCGTCGGCGACGCGGAACTCACGCTCGACACCGTCCCGGCGCCCTTCGCGCCCGCCTCCACGGTCGTCACCAGCGCCCTGATGCAGGCCATGACGGCCACGGCGGCCGCCGCCCTCGCCGACCGCGGCGTCGAACCGCCCCTGCTGCGCTCGGGCAACGTCGACGGCGGCCACGAGTGGAACGGCCGCGTGATGGACCGGTACGGGGACCGGATCTTCTACCGCCACTGAGCCGACCGGCCCGACCCACGCCATCGACCCGCGGCAACGACCCGGGGAACCGCCCGCGGCACCGCTACCGTTGCCCCTACCGTTGCCCCTGCCGCCCCTCCACCGCCCCGGCCAGATCCAGCGCCGCCGCGATGCGCACCGCCACGTCCTCGGCGTACACCGCGTCCGAACGCTCGAACGCGCTCCGGCCCGAGCCGCGCAGAAACGTCACGACGCCCAGCGTCCGCCCCCGGCTGCGCAGCACCGCACACAGCGCGTGCACCGTGTCCGCCGGCCACTGCCGGGCCGTCGCCCACTCCCGCACCCGCTCCGCCGGCACCGCCCGCGCACCGGCACTGGCCCGCACCGAACCCGCCCGCTCCACACACTGCACCGCCGGATGCCCCTCGCCGTAACGCACCGGCATCCCGGACGTCCCGGCCGGCACGCTCGGCCCCGGCGCACCCGACGGCGTCGCCGCCACCCGCATCAGCCGCACCGGCCCCGCCGCCTCCGGATCCACCGCCTCCAGATCCCCCGCCCCGTGACCCCTCTCCCCCACCACCCGGTCGATCAGGGCATGGTCGGCGAACCCGGCCAGCGCGAAGTCCAGGTGGACGACCGCCGCCTCCGCGGGATCCTCGCACTCCGCCGCCGCCCGCGCCGCCCGGTGCAGCTGGTTGGTGCGAAAGCGCAGCAGCGCCGCCTCCTGCTCGGCCTGCTTGCCCTCCGTGACGTCCTGGAACAGCCAGCCGACACCCAGCGGCACCGGCTCCTCCGCCAGCGGCGACGCCAGCCGCACGAACCCGCTGCGCCAGCACCGGCGCCGCTCACCCTCCGGCGTACGCACACTCACCCACACCTCGGCGGGCCCGGGCGGCGCACCCTCCGCCAGCACGTGCGTCAGCGCGCTCTCCAGCTCCTCCACACCCTGCGCGAGCAGATCACCGAGCGGCCGTCCCAGCACGGACGTACGCCCGGCACCCAGGGCACGCGCCGCGTGGGCGTTCACCACGGCCGGCCGCAGATCCACGTCCACCAGCACCACGCCCCAGCTCGCGTCCTCCAGCAGGGCCTCGCTCAGCGCGATCGAGCGCTCCAGGTCGATCTGCGCGTGCACCTCGCTGAACGCGCAGTACACCCCCGCGGGCCGCCCGTCGGGACCGCGCACGGCCGCGGACTGGGTGCGCACCAGCACCCGCCCGCCGTCCTTGGTCAGCAGCGCGAACTCGTGCACCTGCCGCCCCGGGGCACGCATCGCGGACAGCAGCCGCTCCTCGACCTCCCCGGCGTCCGCCCGGCGCACGGCCCACCCGGCGAACCCCTGCCGCCCCACGGCCTCGGCCGCGCTCCAGCCCAGGATCCGCTCCGCCTCGCGGTTCCAATGGGTGACCACCCCGTCCGCGTCGAACGCGCACAGGGCCGCGTCCATGCCGTCGAGCAGCGCGGCCAACAGGTCCGCGCCGTCCCGCTCCGGCTGTTCCGGCTCGTCCGGCCCCAGCTCGTCGGTGGTCCCACTACGCTGGGAAGCACTCACCTGGACCCCCTGCAGGCTGCGTCACTGGCCTTCATTCAACTCGAACGTGATGCAGCACACACCGGGTTCCCGCAAGATTGCGGAAATCGTTGTACTGCGGAAACTCGGCATACGCCCCCGTCAAGACGGGGTCGCCGCGAGCCTCAGATCGACCCACTCGTCACTCTCCCCATCCAACACGTACCGATCCCGCTCCACGAACCCACGCCCCTCGGCGAACCGCAACCCGTCACCGTTCGCCGCCAGCACCACGGTCTCCACCGCCCCCGCACCGAGCGCCCACGCCCGCGCCATGCCCGCCTCGTAGAGCGCCGCACCGATCCCGCGCCCCCGGAACGCGGGCAGCACCCGGGCGATCACGGTCGCCACCCGCTCCTCCCCCTCGGGCGGCCGCACGGTGGAGCACCCGACCAGCACGTCCCCGAGGTAGGCGTTGGCCAGCCGGTACCGCGCAGCACGCTCCCGCGCCTCCTGCGGACCCATCGCGGCGGGCGGCACGACCTCGTTGTGCACGTACCGCCACTCCTCCACCATGGTGTCCCCGTCCCCGCCGCGGCCCACCTCCACGGCCTCGATCCGCAGCCCCGACCCGGGTCCGACCGGCCCGCGCCGCGCGTCCACCTCGATCTCGATCCGCATCCGCTCGTCCGCGAGCCCGCACACCATCATGGTCGCGGCCGGCCGCACCTCGCCGAACGCCCGCCGCAGCACCGGCCAGCACGGCTCGAAGTCCTCCCGGGCGGGCAGCAGGTACCGCACCCGCACCACGTCCCCGAACGTGCACCCCGCCTCGGCGAGCGCCGCCCCGATGTTCCGCAGACACTGCCCGGCCTGCTCCACCACGTCCTCGGAGATCGTCATCGACGCGTAGTCGAACCCGGTCGTCCCCGACACGTGCACCCGGTCCCCGTCCACGACGGCCCGCGCGTACCCGATCCGCTCCTCGAAGACCGAACCACTGACGATCGCCCGCCTCACCGACGGCTCCCCATGTCGCTGCGTCATGGGCGGAACGGTAGGTGACCAGCGCGGACGCGTCCATGGAGATCGACATCGGGACGGACGCCGGAGGGGCGTCGTACCGGCCGCGAAAAAAGCCGTTGATTCGATGGCCGACCAGTTCTTAGGGTGGGCCGTACACGAGAAGGGAGGTGGTTCGGCAGATGTATGAATACCGGACGCGTGAGGTGACTGCGGGCTAGCGGCTCGCCACCACACTCAGTGCGGTGCCGGACCAGTGCGCGAACGACGCGTGCAGCCGGCCCAATCCCAAGCAGTCACCCGACCCGCGAGTCGCCGGTACGTCCGGCCGGCTCCTCTCCGGAGGAACCAGACTCGCGGGTCGTCTGCGTGTACGGGGTCGGCGTCAGGTCGCGATGGTGTCGTAGCCCTCGATCTCGCGCGGGTCGCGGGAGCCGGGGCCGACGTAGCGGGCCGAGGGGCGGACCAGGCGGCCGGTGCGCTTCTGTTCCAGGATGTGCGCGGACCAGCCGGCCGTGCGGGCGCAGGTGAACATCGAGGCGAACATGTGCGCCGGGACCTCGGCGAAGTCCAGCATGATGGCCGCCCAGAACTCGACGTTGGTGGCCAGGACCCGGTCGGGGCGGCGGGCGTGGAGCTCGGCCAGGGCGGCCTTCTCCAGGGCCTCGGCGACCTCGTAGCGGGGGGCGCCCAGTTCGCGGGCGGTGCGGCGCAGGACGCGGGCGCGGGGGTCCTCGGCGCGGTAGACGCGGTGGCCGAAGCCCATGAGGCGCTCGCCCGCGTCGAGGGTCTTCTTGACGTACGCCTCGGCGTCGCCGGTGCGTTCGATCTCCTCGATCATGTGCAGGACGCGGGAGGGGGCGCCGCCGTGCAGCGGGCCGGACATGGCGCCGACGGCTCCGGAGAGGGCGGCGGCCACGTCGGCGCCGGTGGAGGCGATGACGCGGGCGGTGAAGGTGGAGGCGTTCATGCCGTGCTCGGCGGCGGAGGTCCAGTAGGCGTCGACGGCGGCGACGTGCTTGGGGTCGGGTTCGCCGCGCCAGCGGATCATGAAGCGTTCGACGACGGACTGGGCCTTGTCGATCTCGCGCTGCGGGACCATGGGCAGGCCCTGGCCGCGGGCGGACTGGGCGACGTAGGAAAGAGCCATGACGGCGGCGCGGGCGAGGTCGGCGCGGGCCTGCTCGGCGTCGATGTCGAGGAGGGGTTTGAGGCCCCAGACCGGCGCGAGCATGGCGAGGGCGGACTGGACGTCGACGCGGATGTCGCCGGAGTGCACGGGGATCGGGAAGGGCTCGGCGGGCGGCAGGCCGGGGTTGAAGGCGCCGTCGACGAGCAGGCCCCAGACGTTCCCGAAGGAGACGTGCCCGACGAGGTCCTCGATGTCGACGCCGCGGTAGCGGAGGGCACCGCCTTCCTTGTCGGGTTCGGCGATCTCCGTCTCGAACGCGACGACTCCTTCGAGCCCGGGTACGAAGTCGGACATCAGGCGGCTCCTCGTGATCGTGATGTGTGGCGACCGGCCCGTCTCGGATCACCGGGTCCTGGGGATCCGCGGTCGTACGTCGACTCGCGGTCCTGGTCTGCGGTCACCCCTGTGATGCCCCGTCCGGCCGGGGGTCATCCAACCGGGACGGGACCAGCACGATATCTCCGAGTGCCACCTTTGGGGAGGGGTCGCGGCACTGAGTGCCACATGGTGACGAAGGACGCAGTGGGGTGGGCGGTGGATACGGCAGGATGGCCGGTGTGACCGACCGCGATGCCGTCCCCTTCGATCTCGCCTCGATGCGCAAGCAGTACCGGGCCGAGGGGCTTTCCGAGTCCGAGCTGGCCGCCACGCCCGTGGAGCAGTTCGCGCGCTGGTTCAAGCAGGCCGCGACGGAGGGCGGGCTGTTCGAGCCGAACGCCATGGTCGTCTCCACGGCGGACGCGGAGGGCCGGCCCAGTTCCCGCACGGTGCTGCTGAAGCACTTCGACGAGCGGGGGTTCGTCTTCTACACCAACTACGGGTCGCGCAAGGGCCGTGAGCTGGACGAGAACCCGCACGTGTCGCTGCTGTTCCCGTGGCATCCGATGGCCCGGCAGGTCGTCGTGACGGGAACGGCCCGGCGCACCGGCCGGGACGAGACCGCCGGGTACTTCCGGACCCGGCCGCACGGCTCGCAGTTGGGCGCGTGGGCGAGCGCCCAGTCGTCGGTGGTGGCGGGCCGGGAGGCCCTGGACGCCGCGTACGCCGAGCTGGCGGCGCGGTATCCGGAGGGCGAGCGGGTGCCGGTGCCGCCGCACTGGGGCGGGTTCCGGGTGGTGCCGGAGGCGGTGGAGTTCTGGCAGGGGCGGGAGAACCGGCTGCACGACCGGTTGCGGTACGCGGCTCGGGCGGACGGGGGGTGGCGGGTGGAGCGGCTCGCTCCCTGACGCCCCCCACGCGACCGGGGTTCCGGAACGGCGCGCGGTGGATGCGCCTGCTCGTCGCTCGTCACCCTCGTCGCCCACGAGACCGGGCTCGTGTCGGGTCCGTGATGAAGATCGGGACTGCTGGTGAAAATCACGGTCCCCTTCCGTGCCCTTCGCCACAGCATCGCTGCAAAGCACCGAAGCCGAGGTGCGGTGACCTGGGCCGCCTATGTGCTGGTATACGACCCTGCATCCACGGACCGGGCGAGGGAACTGCTCCCGCTCAGGGGCCGAGTGGCTGAACCGTGCGGCTTTATGATCACCAGTGAACCGCCGCCTCCGCATACGCCCTCCCGTCGCCACCCACTTTGGCGACCGCGAACATCGGCGACCGAGTGGGCCGCGTCGCGGTGCCCCTGTGAAGAAAGGTGAACTCCATGGCCCTCAGGTTGCTACGACGCCGGCTTTCGCGCGGTGCCGCCGGTGCCGGACCGAGCATGTCGGTCCCCCTGCCGCCCGACGCCGGGGCGTTCGGCTACCAGGTCGTCGATCCCATGGGGCAGCCCATGGGCGGGGCCGAGGTCACCGTGAGCGCGGTGGAGAGCCACCGGGTGGTGACACGTGGAACCACGGATCCCAACGGCTACTTCATAGCGACGCTGCCTCCGGGGTCGTACAGCGTCATGACGGTCGCCGAGGGCCTGTCGCCCGCCCGCGAGACCGTCGACATCACGGCCGGGGTCGCTCTGACGCCGACCCGCGTGGGCCTCGCGCCCGCGCGCCAGCTGGAGCTTCCGACAGCCGGGACCTGGCTGTTCGACCCCCCGCACACCGCGATTCGGTTCATCGCCAAACACGTCGGCATGGCTCATGTGCACGGCCGGTTCACCCGCTTCCAGGGCGGCATCCGCGTCGCACCGGACATGACCGACTCGCAGGTCTCGGTACGCATCGAAGCCGCCAGCATCAACACGGGCAACAACACCCGTGACAACCACCTGCGCTCCGCCGACTTCCTGGACGTCGAGCGCTACCCCTACATCGACTTCACCAGTACCCGGTTCGCCTACCGCGGCGGGTCCAAGTGGACCCTGCACGGCACGCTCACCATGCACGGCACCAGCCGCTCCGTCGGACTCGACACGACCTACCTCGGGATGGTCAACGGGGGCTACGACCAGGAGCTGCGCTGTGCGGCCCTCGCCAAGGCGGAACTCCACCGGGAGGACTACACCCTGAACTGGCGCTCCATGCTGGCCCGCGGTATCGCGGTCGTCGGTCCGACCATCCAGCTGGAGATGGACGTACAGGCCATGTACCGCACCCACGACACGCCCACGCCCCCGGAGTAGACACCCATGGGGCGACGCCTCGGGGCGCCGTCGTCCTGCCTGCCTGCCGCCTAGAAGCGTCCCCACACGTACGCCGTGCGGTGGCCGTCGAGGAGTGCGGTGAGGCGGGCGCGGAAGCCGTCGGTGAGGTCGGGCCAGTTCCAGAACTCGAAGCCGAGGTGGCCGAGGGCGACGGGCGCCTCGTCCCAGGTCCAGTCCTGGACGGGGACGGCGGTGGCGCAGGCGGGGCAGTCGACGGTCGCGGCGCCCGTGTCGTGCCAGGTTTGCATGGCGGTGCTGAAGCGCTGCCAGGCCGTGGCGCCGTCCGGGTCGTCCAGTGGGGTGGGTGCGGCGCAGTGCGGGCAGTGGGCCGCGCCGGGCATGTCCGCCCCGCTGGTGAAGCCGGTGCGCCGGGTGTGGACGGCGAGTCCGTCCGAGGGCGCGAGGTCCCAGTCGTCGGTGACCGCCCGCTCCCAGTGCGGGCCGGGCGGGTGTCCGAGGGGCTGTCCGGGTACGCACCGGGTGCGTTCGGCGAGGACGACGCCCTCGGCGACCAGCCACTCCAGCACCCGCCCGGCCAGCCGCCGCGCGTCGGCCTCACCGGCGTCGATGTCGACGATCACCTGGAACCGGTCACCCATGGCGCCGGCCCGGCGTCCCGTCCAGTACGCCGTCCAGCAGCCGGGCCCACTGCTCCACGACCCGTTCGCGGCGGGCCGCGTCGTCGGTGAGGAGGTTGGCGAGGCCGAGGCCGCGGGCCATGTCGAGGAGACCCTGGACGGTTTCGCGGGCGCCGGGGCGGGACTCGTCGGCGCCGAGGAGGTCGACGGCGATGCGGTGGGTCTCGCGGCCGACGCGGGCCTCCAGTTCGGTCACCCGGCCGCGCAGTTGCTCCTCGTTGGAGGCGGCCACCCACAGGTGGAGGGCGGCGCGGAAGAGGGGGCCGGTGTAGAGGTCGACGAGCGCGGCGACCACGGCGTGCCGGTCGTCGGCGCCGGCGCCCTCGGGGAAGAGGGCGCGCAGTGCGCCGGAGCGTTCCTCGGCGACGTATTCGACGGCGGCCGTGAAGAGGTCCTCGCGGGTCGGGAAGTGGTGCTGGGCGGCGCCCCGGGAGACGCCGGCGCGTTCGGCGACGACCGAGACCGTGGAGCCGGCCCAGCCGTGTTCGGCGAGGCAGGCCACGGCGGCTTCCAGGAGCCGCTGCCGGGTGGCCCGGCTGCGGTCCTGCTTGGGAACGCGCTCCGCGCGGTCGGCCGTGTGCACGGCGCCGCTCACACCACCCATTCCGGATCCCGTCGTTCGAGGAAGGCCGTCATCCCCTCGCGGGCCTGCGGAGAGGCGAACAGCCGGGCCGAGAGCGCGGTCAGGCGGTCCGCGTCCCGGTCGAAGGCCTCCAGCACCCTAGCCGTGAGCAGCCGTTTCGTCTCGGCCAGGCCCTGCGGTGAGGCACGGCGCACACCGTCGAGGACGGGTGCCAGTACGGCGTCCACGTCGTCGCCCGCCGCCGTGACCAGGCCGGTGCGGGCGGCCTGGTCGGCGTCGAAGCGTTCGCCGGTGAGGTAGTGGCGGGCGAGGGCGCGGGGGTCGGTGCGGGGCAGGAGCGGCAGGGAGATGACGGCGGGGGCGACGCCGATGCGGACCTCGGTGAAGGCGAAGGTCGACGTGGTGGAGGCGGCCGCGATGTCGCAGGCGCCGAGCAGGCCGAGGCCGCCCGCGCGGACGTGTCCGGTGACGCGTGCGATGACGGGTTTGGGCAGTTCGACGATCTGTCGGAGCAGTGCGACCAGGGCGTCGGGACCGGGCGGGTCGCGCAGGTCGGCGCCGGCGCTGAAGGTGTTGCCGGTGTGGGTGAGGAGGACGGCGCGTACGTCGGTGTCCTCGCCGGCGTCGGTGAGGGCGGTGGCGAGGTCGGTGACGAGGGCGGCGGAGAGGGCGTTGCGGTTGTGCGGGGAGTCGAGGGTGAGGGTCTGGACTCCCCGGGTGCGGGTGCGGGCGACGAGGGTCACGGGCGCTCCCTCAGCTCGCGCCTGAGGATCTTGCCGCTGGCGGCCCTGGGCACGCCGTCGATGAAGGTGACCTTGCGCACGCGTTTGTAGGGGGCGACGCGTTCGGCGACGTACATGATGACCTCCGCCTCGCAGAGGCCGGGTGCGGTGGGGCGGCGCACCACGTAGGCGTGCGGGACTTCGTTGCCGTCGTCGTTGTAGGCGCCGATGACGGCGGCGTCGGCGATGCCGGGGTGGGTGAGCAGGAGGGCTTCCAGTTCGGCGGGGGCCACCTGGAAGCCCTTGTACTTGATCAGTTCCTTGACTCGGTCGACGACGAACAGCCACCCGTCGGCATCGACGTGCCCGACGTCCCCGGTGTGCAGCCAGCCGTCGGTGTCGATCATGGCGGCGGTGGCGTCGGGCCGGCCGAGGTAGCCCTTCATGACCTGGGGTCCGCGGATGAGGATCTCGCCGGACTCGCCGGGGCCGAGGTCCTTGCCGGGGGTGTCGAGGGAGACGATGCGCATCTCCGTGCCCGCGATGAGTTTGCCGACGGTTCCGGGCGGGGCGTCGTCCATGGCGTCGAGGGGGACGACGTGGGTGCCCGGGGAGAGTTCGGTCATGCCGTAGGCCTGGCCGACGGGCGGGAGGCCGAGCCGTCGGGAGCAGGCGGCGGCGAGGTTCGCGTCCAGGGGGGCGGCGGCGCTGATGACGTATCGGAGTGAGGACAGGTCGTAGTCGGCGACCAGGGGGTGCTTGGCGAGGGCCAGGACGATCGGCGGGGCGACGTACAGGCCGGTGATGCGGTGGTTCTGGATGGCGGCGAGGAACTGCTCCAGGTCGAAGCGGGGCAGGACGACGACGGTGGCGCCGAGCCGCAGCGGGGCGTTCACGAGGGCCGTCAGACCGTAGATGTGGAAGAAGGGGAGCACGGCGAGGATACGTTCGCCGGGTGCGGCCGGGACCGCCGGTTCGAGCTGGGCGAGGTTGGTGGCGATCTGCCGGTGGGTGAGCATGACGCCCTTGGGGGTGCCGGTGGTGCCGGAGGAGTACGGCAGGGCGGCGACGTCCTCGGCGGGGTCGATGGCGACGGACGGTTCGGGGGCGGTGGAGGCCAGCATGTCGATGAGCGAGCGGTGGCCGGGTGCGCTGTCGCAGACGAGGATCTCCTGGACGTCGCCCGCTAGTTCGGCGGCCCGCCGGGCGGTGTCCAGCAGGGGTGAGACGGTGACGATCCAGCGGGCCGCGCAGTCCTCCAGTTGCTTGCCGAACTCCTTGGCCGTGGCGAGCGGGTGCACGGTGGTGACCGAGGCTCCCGCGCGGGTGGCGGCGTAAAAGGCGAGCGGGAAGGCGACCGTGTTGGGGCTGTGCAGCGCGAGGACGTCGCCCTTGCGGACGCCGGCCTCGGCGAGGGCGGCGGCGACGCGCCGGTGGAACCCGTCCACCTGCTCGTAGGTGAGGGTGGTGCCGTCGGTGGCGTCGATCAGCGCCGGGGTGTCCCCGTATTCGGCGGCCCGGCCGAGGACGGCCTCGTGGATGGGCAGGTCGACGGGCGGGACGTCTGCGTACTCGCTGCGGAACACCATTCCTCCAACAGGTCCAGGACGCGGTCTAGTACGACTTGGGCAGGCCCAGGGTCTGGTGGGAGACGTAGTTGAGGATCATCTCCCTGCTCACCGGGGCGATGCGGGCCACGCGCGACGCCGTGATCAGCTGGGCGAGCCCGAACTCGCGGGTGAGGCCGTTGCCGCCGAGGGTGTGCACGGCCTGGTCGACGGCCTTCACGCAGGCTTCTCCCGCGGAGTACTTGGCCATGTTGGCGGCCTCACCGGCGCCCGTGTCGTCACCGGCGTCGTAGAGGTGGGCGGCCTTCTGCGTCATCAGGCGGGCCAGTTCGAGGTCGATGTGGGCCTGGGCGAGCGGGTGGGCGATGGCCTGGTGGGCACCGATGGGGGTCTTCCAGACGGTGCGCTCACGGGCGTACTCCAGGGCGCGGGAGAGCGCGTAGCGACCCATGCCGATGCCGAACGCCGCGGTCATGATGCGCTCGGGGTTGAGTCCGGCGAAGAGCTGGAGGAGGCCCGCGTCCTCGTCGCCGACGAGGGCTTCGGCGGGCAGCCGTACGTCGTCGAGGGTCAGCTCGAACTGCTTCTCCGCGGCGTTCAGTTCCATGTCGATCTGTCGGCGCTCGAAGCCGGGGGTGTCGCGGGGGACGATGAACAGGCAGGGCTTGAGCCTGCCGGTGCGGGCGTCCTCGGTGCGGCCGACCACGAGGGTGGCGTCGGCGATGTCGACGCCGCTGATGAAGACCTTGCGGCCGGTCAGGAGCCAGTCGGTGCCGTCGCGGCGGGCGGTGGTGGTGATGCGGTGGCTGTTGGAGCCCGCGTCGGGTTCGGTGATGCCGAACGCCATCAGGCGGGTGCCGTCGGCGAGGGACGGGAGCCAGTCCCGCTTCTGGGCGTCGGTGCCGAAGCGGGAGATGACGGTGCCGCAGATCGCCGGGGAGACGATCATCATGAGCAGGGGGTTGCCGGCGGCGCCCATCTCCTCCAGGACGAGGGAGAGTTCGGTGATCCCGCCGCCGCCTCCGCCGTAGGCCTCGGGGAGGTTGACGCCGATGTAGCCGAGTTTGGCGGCTTCCTGCCAGAACTGCCGGTTGTCGGTGCCGAGGGTGCGGGGGTGGTTCCTGGCGAAGGTGGATACCGCTGTGCGGAGGGCTTTGTGGTCTTCGGATTCGATGGTGGTGGCCATGGGCTTCCTTCCGGGTGCGGGAGCGTCGTGGCTGGTCGCGCAGTTCCCCGCGCCCCTAGGGCGCTTGCACTACCGCCAGTAGAGAGCCGACCGTGACCTGCTGACCTGGTACGGCCTTCAGTTCCGTCAGCGTGCCTGTGGCCGGGGCGGTGATCCGGTGTTCCATCTTCATCGCCTCCAGCCACAGGAGGGGCTGGCCGGCCTGGACGGTCGTGCCCTCCGTCAGGCCCTCCGCGACGCGGACGACCGTGCCGGGCATGGGGGCGAGGAGGGAGCCGGGGGCGTGCTGGGCGGTGGGGTCGGGGAAGCGGGGCAGGGCGGTGAGGAGGGTGGTGTTGACGTGGATCCGGTCGTCGCCGTAGCGGGCGACGTCGTAGCGGCGCCGTACGCCGTCGGATTCGAGGACGACGAGGCGGGCGTCGGCGTGGACGACGCGTACGCCGTCCGCGGTGAGGCCGGTGCGGGTGTGGCGGTAGCGGACCTCGTGCTCCTCGCCCGCCATGGCGTACCGCTTGACCTGGGGCTGTGACGGGACGTTCCGCCAGCCGCCGCCGAACCGGGAGCGGCCGTGGGCGTCGGCGAGGGCGGCGGCCAGGGGCGCGAGGGGATCCGGGGCGGGAGACGTCAGGTCGGCCAGGTGGCGGTCGTAGAAGCCGGTGCCCATGCGGGCGGACGTGAACTCCTCGTGCCGCAGGGAGCGTACGAGCAGGTCCCGGTTGGTGACCGGGCCGTGGACCGCCGCCCGTTCCAGGGCGCCGGCGAGGCGGCGGACGGCCTCCGCGCGGGTGGGCGCGTGGGCGACCGCCTTGGCGATCATCGGGTCGTAGTGGACGCCGATGTCGTCGCCGTCGGTGTACCCGGTGTCCAGGCGGATGCCGTCGGGGACGGCGAGGCGGTGCAGTCGGCCGGCCTGCGGGGCCCAGCCGTTCGCCGGGTCCTCGGCGTACAGGCGGGCCTCGACGGCGTGGCCCCGCGCGGGCGGGGGGTCGGTGTCCAGGGCGTGGCCCTCGGCGATCCGGATCTGGAGGGCGACGAGGTCGACGCCGAAGACGGCCTCCGTGACGGGGTGTTCGACCTGAAGGCGGGTGTTCATCTCCAGGAAGTGCGCCCTGCCGTCGGCGACCAGGAACTCGACGGTCCCGGCGCCGACGTAGCCGACCGCGCGGGCGGCGCGGACGGCCTGCCCGTACAGGTCCTCGGTGAGCGGGGCGCTCAGGCCCGGTGCGGGGGCCTCCTCGATGACCTTCTGGTGGCGGCGCTGGAGGGAGCAGTCGCGGGTGCCGAGCGTCCACACCGTGCCGTGGGTGTCGGCGAGGACCTGCACCTCGACGTGGCGGCCACCCTCCACGTAGGGCTCGACGAACACCTCGCCTTCGCCGAAGGCGCTCGCGGCCTCCGCGCGGGCGGCGGTCAGTGCGGCGTCGAGGTCGGCGAGGCGCCGTACGACGCGCATGCCGCGTCCGCCGCCGCCGGCCGCGGCCTTCACCAGCACCGGCAGGTCGGTCTCGGTGACGTCGGTGAGGGGCGCGATGCCGAGCAGTTCCTTGGCGCGGGTCTTGGACGCCATCGCCTCGATCGCCTCCGGCGGCGGACCGATCCACACCAACCCGGCGTCGGTGACGGAGCGCGCGAAGTCGGCGTTCTCGGAGAGGAAGCCGTAGCCGGGGTGGACGGCGTCGGCGCCGGCGGCGACGGCGGCCTTCACGACCAGGTCGCCGCGCAGATAGGTGTCGGCGGAGGCGGCGCCCGGCAGCCGTACCGCCGCGTCGGCCACGCGCGCGTGCAGGGCGTTCTCGTCCGCGTCCGAGTGCACGGCGACCGTCCGGATGCCCGACTCGCGGCAGGTGCGGAAGACGCGGCAGGCGATCTCGCCCCGGTTGGCGACGAGGACAGTACTGATCACAGTGGTTCCCTCACATCCGGAAGACGCCGAAGCCACCGCGTGCGCCCTCGTAGGGTGCGGTGTGGACGGCGGACAGGCACAGGCCGAGGACGGTGCGGGTGTCGCGCGGGTCGATGACGCCGTCGTCGTAGAGCCGCCCGGACAGGAACATCGGCAGCGACTCGGACTCGATCTGCTGCTCCACCATGGCGCGCAGCGCGGCGTCGCCCTCGTCGTCGTACGGCTGCCCCTTCGCGGCGGCCGACTGGCGGGCCACGATGGAGAGCACGCCGGCGAGCTGCTGCGGGCCCATGACGGCGGACTTGGCGCTGGGCCAGGCGAAGAGGAAGCGGGGGTCGTAGGCGCGGCCGCACATCCCGTAGTGCCCGGCGCCGTAGGAGGCGCCCAGGAGGACGGAGAGGTGCGGGACGCGGCTGTTGCTGACCGCGTTGATCATCATCGCGCCGTGCTTGATGATGCCGCCCTGCTCGTACTCCCTTCCGACCATGTAGCCGGTGGTGTTGTGCAGGAAGAGGAGCGGGATGTCGCGCTGGTTGGCGAGCTGGATGAACTGGGCGGCCTTCTGCGACTCCTCGCTGAACAGCACCCCCTGGGCGTTGGCGAGGATGCCCACCGGGTAGCCGTGCAGGGCTGCCCACCCGGTCGTGAGGCTCGTCCCGTACAGCGGCTTGAACTCGTCGAAGTCGGAGGCGTCGACGATCCGGGCGATGACCTCGCGCGGGTCGAAGGGGGTCTTGAGGTCGCCGGGGACGATGCCGAGCAGGTCCTCCGGGTCGTACTTCGGCGGCTCGGCGAGCGGCGGATCGGCGTACGCCTTGCGGTGGTTGAGCCGGGCGACGACGCGGCGGGCCTGGCGGATCGCGTCGGGCTCGTCGACGGCGAAGTGGTCGGCCAGCCCCGAGGTGCGGGCGTGCATCTCGGCGCCGCCCAGCGACTCGTCGTCGCTCTCCTCGCCGGTCGCCATCCTGACGAGCGGCGGCCCGCCGAGGAAGACCTTCGCTCGCTCCTTGACCATGATCACGTGGTCGGACATCCCGGGGACGTACGCGCCCCCCGCCGTGGAGTTGCCGAAGACGACGGCGATCGTCGGGATGCCGGCCGCGGACAGCCGGGTGAGGTCGCGGAAGATCGCGCCGCCCGGGATGAAGATCTCCTTCTGCGACGGCAGGTCGGCGCCGCCGGACTCGACCAGGCTGACGCAGGGCAGCCGGTTGGCGAGGGCGATGTCGTTGGCGCGCAGGGCCTTCTTCAGCGACCAGGGGTTGCTGGCGCCGCCGCGCACGGTCGGGTCGTTGGCGGTGATCAGGCACTCGACGCCCTCGACTACGCCGATGCCGGTGACGAGGGAGGCGCCCACGGTGTACTCGCTCCCCCAGGCGGCGAGCGGTGACAGCTCGAGGAAGGGCGTGTCGGGGTCGAGGAGCAGCTCGATGCGCTCGCGGGCGAGGAGCTTGCCGCGCTTCCGGTGCCGGGCGACGTACTTCTCGCCGCCGCCCGCGACGGCCTTGGCGTGCTCGGCGTCCAGGTCGGCGAGCTTGGCGAGCATGGCCTCGCGGTTGGCCCGGTGGTCGGGGGCGGTGGGGTCGAGGGCGGAGGCGAGGACGGTCACGGCTGTACCTCCGGGCTGACGGTCACAGGAGAACCTCCGGTATGTCGACGTGCCGGGCGCGCAGCCATTCGCCGAGCGCCTTGGCCTGCGGGTCGAATCGGGCCTGCGCGGCGACGCCCTCGCCGAGGATGCCCTCGACGACGAAGTTCAGGGCGCGCAGGCCGGGGAGGGCGTGCCGGGTGACGGGCAGGTCGCGGGCCTCGGGGATCAGCTCGCGCAGCCGGTCGGCGGTCAGTTCGTGCGCGAGCCACCGCCAGGCCTCGTCCGTCCGCGCCCATACGCCGACGTTGGCGTCCCCGCCCTTGTCGCCGCTGCGGGCACCGGCGACGAGGCCGAGGGGTGCGCGGCGGGTGGGGCCGGCTGGGAGCGGTGGCGGCGGAGGCGGTTCCGGTACGGCTTCGAGTACGGCCGTGTCCTTCGCGGGCGCCACCGGCACCCGGCGCCCGTCGTGCAGGACGGCCACGTGGTCCACGGCGTCCTGCGGGACGTGGGCTGCCTCGAAGACGCCGTAGGGGGCGCCCTTGCCCGGAGGCGCCAGGACGTGGAAGCCGGGGTAGCTGGACAGGGCCAGTTCCACGGCGGCTCCGCTCAGCGCCCGGCCGGCCTTCTCCGGGTCGGGGTCGCGCACGACGAGCCGCAGCAGGGCGCTGGCCGTCTCCTCGGTGCCGGCGTCGGGCCGGTCGGTGCGGACGAGGTCCCAGCGCACGTCGGCGACCTCACCGAGGGCGGGTTCCATCTGGGCGCGGACCAGCGCGGCCTTGGCCTCGACGTCCAGTCCGGTCAGGACGAAGGCGACCTCGTTGCGGAAGCCGCCGAGCCGGTTGAGGCCGACCTTGAGCGTGGGCGGCGGTGCCTCGCCCCGCACCCCGTCGATCCGTACCCGGTCGGGTCCGTCCTGGGTGAGCCGTACGGTGTCCAGCCGGGCGGTGACGTCGGGGCCCGCGTACCGGGCGCCGCCCGTCTCGTACAGCAGTTGGGCGGTCACCGTGCCGACGTCGACGAAGCCGCCGGTGCCGTCGTGCTTGGTGATGACGCAGCTCCCGTCGGCGTGCACTTCGGCGAGCGGGAAGCCGGGCCGCCGCACGTCACCGTCCCGGAAGAACGCGTAGTTGCCGCCGGTCGCCTGCGCCCCGCACTCCAGCACGTGCCCGGCGACGACGGCGCCCGCCAGCCGGTCGTGCTCCGTCGGCTGCCACCCGAAGTGCGCGGCGGCGGGCCCGGTGACGAGGGCGGCGTCGGTGACCCGCCCGGTGACGACCACGTCGGCGCCCGCGCGCAGGCACTCGGCGATGCCGAAACCGCCGAGGTAGGCGTGCGCGGCCAGCGTCCCCGGGTGGGCGGCGGTCAGGTCGTCGCCCTCGACATGCGCGACCCGCACGGGGATGCCGAGCCGGTCGGCCAACGCCCGTACGGCGTCGGCGAGTCCGGCCGGGTTGAGCCCGCCGGCGTTGGCGACGATCCTCACGCCCCGTTCGTGGGCGAGGCCGAGGCACTCCTCCAGCTGCCGCAGGAAGGTGCGGGCGTACCCGGCGTCCGGGTTCTTCAGCCGGTCGCGGCCGAGGATGAGCATGGTGAGTTCGGCGAGGTAGTCGCCGGTGAGGACGTCCAGGGGACCGCCGGTGAGCATCTCGCGCACGGCGTCGAAGCGGTCGCCGTAGAAGCCGGAGGCGTTGCCGACGCGGAGCACGCTCACCGAACGGTTCCCTTCGGTGGGCGTCCGGCTCCCGGTGGTCCGGCGAAGGCCTGGGCGATGTCCAGCCAGCGGTCGGCGTCCGGGCCCTCGGCGGTGAGGGCGAGGTCGGTGCGGTGGGCGCGCTGGGTGGCCAGGAGGCAGAAGTCGAGGGCGGGGCCGGTGACGCGCTGCGGAGCGTCCTCGGGGCCGTACGTCCACAGGTCGCCACCGGGGCCGGTCAGTTCGACGCGGAACTGCTCGGCGGGCGGGGTGAGTCCGTGGGCGGCGTGGGCGAAGTCCCGGGCACGGACGCCGATGCGGGCGATGTGCCGCAGGCGGTCGGTGGGCGGACGGGTGACGCCGAGCGTCTCGGCGACGTCGAGGCCGTGGGCCCAGGTCTCCATCAGGCGGGCGGTGGCCATGGAGGCGGCGGCCATGGGCGGGCCGTACCAGGGGAAGCGGGTGCCGGGGGGCGAGGCGCGCAGCGCCTTGTCGAGGGCGGCGCGTCCGTCCCGCCAGGCGGCCAGCAGCTCGGCCGGCTCCCGCCGGGCACCCTCCTCGGCGCCGTCGTCGACGTACCGGTCGGGCGCGGCGAGGGCCTGGTCGACCAGGGCGCCGAAGCCCTCCTCGTCGGTGACGGCGACCAGGGCGGCCCGGTCGGTCCAGGCCAGGTGCGCGATCTGGTGGGCGATCGTCCAGCCGGGCGCGGGGGTGGCGAGCCGCCACTCCTCGGGGCTCAACCGGGCGACCAGCGCGTCGAGTTCCTCGCTCTCCTCGCGCAGGTCGTCGATCACGGGCGTCGGGTCGGACACGGTCGCTCCCCTCGGGCACGGCGGTGTGCGGGGTGGTGCCGGGTGGAGCATCGCAGGGGTGGGCTTAACAATCAAGCATGCTTGCATGATTTTGGGCGAAGGCCGTCTCCCGAAGCACCCGAGCTCTCACAGCCCGGAACCGGTCACCGCGTCCGCCCTCTCACTCCGCCGGCCAGACCGTCAGATCCGTGGCGAGGAAGCCGATGTCCGGCATCGCGGTCGACTTCGTCTGGATGACCATCAGCGCGATGTCGCCGTTGCGGTGCTTGACGCAGATCTCGCTTCCCGCCGCCTTGTCGGCCAGCAGGAGTTCATGGGAGGCCTCCGAGTCGGAGGTCAGCCGACGGCACGTCTCGTACGTGGCGCCGGGGCCGAGGACGTTGTGAACCATGACGCTGGTGTCGCTCGTCAGCTCGCAGCCCGCGCTCTCGCAACCGAAGCGGATGTCGCCCTTGCGGTCCTTGCTCTCCTCGCCGTTGTGAAGGATCAGCGAGTTGTCGTGGGTCAGCAACGGGGTGAGGTAGACGTGAGCCTGCGGAGCAGTGGCCCCCGCCGTGAGACCGTCGGCCCCCGTGTCCGACGCGCCGGCGGACGAGGCGGCACCCGGCCCGATCGACGACGCGTCGGTCTCCCCGGCCGGGGCCGACCCCTTCGCCTGCGGACGGGGCGTCCCGGACGCGGACGCCGCCGTGTCCCGGGTGCGGTCCCGTACCGCGTCCCACGCCGCGTCGAAGACCGTCCATGCCGCGGTGATCGCGAGCGCGCCCGCGGCCAGGGCTGCGCCCGTGATCAGCGCGACGCGTCTCCGGCGGCGCCCGCGCTCCTTTGGGCCGTCCTGCCGCTGCGGCGCGGTCGTGCCGTACGGACCGGCGGGCCACTGTGCCGCGCCCGGCCACTGCGCGACGGCCTGCTGCGGAGCCGTCCACGGTCGCGTGTGCCCCACGGTGGGGTCCAGGACCGGAACCGAGGCCGCGGCGGTCGCCGGGCCCGTGGCCGCGACCGGCGGCGGGACCGTCACCGGCGGCCCGGCGATCTCCTGCCACACGGCCGGGCCCGCCTCTTCCCCGTCGTCCCGGCCCAGCTCCCGGCGGCACCACTCGACGACCTCGACCGGGGTGGCCCGGTCCTCGGGGTCGGCGGCCAGGCACCGGCCGAGCAGGTCGCGCAGGCGTTCGGGCAGCTCGGACAGGTCGGGCTGCGAGTGGACGATCCGGTACAGCACGGTGGCGGCCGGCCCGTCGCCGTACAGCGGCCTGCCCAGCGCCGCGAACGCGGCCGTCTGCCCGAGCGAGAAGATGTCCGTCGCCGCCGTGACGTCGCCCCCGGACGCCTGCTCGGGCGCCATGTACTGGGGGGTCCCGATGGCGGCGCCCGTGGCGGTGTGCGCGGTGCTGTCGGCGGCGACCGAGATGCCGAAGTCGATGACGCGGGGGCCGTCGGAGGCGAGCAGTACGTTCGACGGCTTGAGGTCCCGGTGCACGATGCCCGCACCGTGGATGGCCTGCAGCGCCTCCGCGACCCCCGCCATCAGCCACAGCACCGCCGGCACCGGCAGCGGCCCGCTCCGGGCGACGGCGCCCGACAGGGAGGGCCCGGGTACGTACAGCGTGGCCAGCCAGGGCGGGATGCCGTCGGCGTCGGCGTCGATCAGTTCGGCGGTGTAGGCGCCCTTGACCTTCCGGGCCGACTTGATCTCCCGGCCGAAACGCCGCCGGAAGGTCGGATCGTCGGCCAGTTCCGACCGTACGACCTTGATGGCCACGGGCCGGCCGCCCCGGGTGTGCGACAGGTAGACCCGCCCCATGCCGCCCGCTCCGAGACGGGCGGCGAGCCGGTAGCCGCCCACCGCGCGCGGATCGTCGTCCTGCAAGGGCTGGAAGACCTCGGCCGGGTGGTTCATCGGTTCCCTCCCCATGATCCCGATGAGATGACCAGGTCCGCAGCCTATGTGCTGGAGGTGACGGCCGGTCGGGCCGGGGTCCTACGGCAGGTCCGGGACCGCCTTCGCCCGCCGCCGCCCCACCTGGGTCCGCACCGCCCCCATGCTCGCCGCGATGACGAGTGCGATGGCGGCGGCCTGGGTCGCGGACAGGGCCTGGTCGAGGATGAGGAAACCGGCCGCCGCGGCGATGGCGGGCTCCAGGCTCATGAGGATGGCGAAGGTGGGGGCCGGCAGGCGGCGCAGGGCGAGGAGTTCGAGGGTGTACGGCAGTACGGAGGAGAGCAGCGCGACCCCGGCGCCCAACGCCAGCGTCACCGGGTCGATCAGCTCGGCGCCCGACTCGGCGATGCCCAGCGGCAGGAACAGCACCGCGCCGACCGCCATCGCGAGGGCCAGCCCGTCGGCCTGCGGGAAACGGCGGCCGGTGCGGGCGCTGAAGAGGATGTACGCCGCCCACATGACCCCCGCCGCGAGTGCGTAGGCGGCACCGACCGGGTCGAGGCTGTCGAAGCCGCCGCCGCTGAGCAGGAAGACGCCGGCCAGGGCGAGCCCGGCCCAGACCAGGTTGACCGCGCGCCGCGAGGCGAAGACGGACAGGGCGAGCGGGCCGAGCACCTCCAGGGTGACGGCGGGGCCGAGGGGGATGCGGTCGACGGCCTGGTAGAAGAGGCCGTTCATGCCGGCCATGGCGATGCCGAAGACGACGACCGTGCCCCAGTCGGCCCGCGAGTACCCGCGCAGCCGGGGCCGGCAGACGAGCAGCAGCACGACGGCGGCGACCGCCAGCCGCAGCGTCACCACGCCGAGCGCACCGGCCCGCGGCATCAGGCTCACCGCCAGCGCGGCACCGAACTGCACGGACAGACCGCCGGCCAGGACGAGACCGACGGGCCCGAGGGCCCCCCACCGCCCGCCCTGCGCGCCGTCCGGCGCGGGGGCCCGACCGGCGGCCTGACCGGTGGCGGGCGCTGCCCCGGGGCCCGCCGGGGAAGCGGTGGCGGCCGGGGTGGGGGTGCCGGGGGTAGCGCTGGGGGTACTCACGGGTGCTCCGGGACGGTCTGCGGGACGGGTTCGTTCATCGAGCTGTACGGCACGGTCCACGGTAGTGGACCAGGACAGGCGCGTACGCCTGCCATGCAACTGTCGCGGGCGGGGAACGCCGCTGTCAACGGACATCCGGTCCGTGGGCGCCCTCCCCCGGATCGGCCCGCCCGCCGAGGAGGTAGCGTCCGCCCTGTGAGACGACTCATTGCCCGCCTGTGGCGCCTCCTGCGCCCGTTCCAGAGCCGTGTGATGTGGCTGCTGCACACGAAGTACGTGGTCGGCGTGACCGGCGTGGTCCGCGACGACGAGGGCCGGGTCCTGCTGCTGAAGCACCGGATGTGGCCGCCGGGCCGCCAGTGGGGTCTGCCGAGCGGCTTCGCGCGCAAGGGCGAGGACTTCCGGCGGACGGTGGTCCGCGAGGTGCGGGAGGAGACCGGCCTCGACGTGGAGGTGGGCCGCCTGGTCATGCTGAACAGCGGCCTGCGCACCCGCCTGGAAGTGGCCTACGAGGCCCGTCTGCTCGGCGGCGAACTGCGCATCGACCCGTTCGAGATCCTGGAGGCCCGCTGGTGCCGACCGGACGACCTGCCCGAGGACGTCCAGCCGGTGTGCCGTCCGCTGGTGCGGGGCGAGACGGCTCCCTGAATCACTTTCGCGGGACGTGTCGAAAGCGCCGGCCCCCGGTCGACGCAAGGGTGAAGGCACACTCCACGACCCGAGGAGCACCCCCATGACCACCACCGTGACCGCGGACCTGGCCATCACCCTCGACGGCTACGTCGCCGGCCCGAACGTCACCCTCGACAACCCGGGCGGTGACGGCGGCGAGCCGATCTTCGACTGGATCCACACCCTGGCGAGCTGGCGGGAACGCCAGGGCATGACCGGCGGGGTGGAGAACCGCGACTCGGAGCTGGTCCGGGAGTGGTTCGACGCCACGGGCGCGGTGGTCATGGGCCGGATGATGTACGACACGGGCGAGGAGTTCTGGGGCGAGGACCCGCCCTTCCGCACCCCGGTCTTCGTCCTCACCAACCGTCCCCGCCCGACCCTGGCCAAGAAGGGCGGCACCACCTTCACCTTCGTCACCGACGGCATCCACAGCGCCCTGGAGCAGGCGAAGACCGCCGCCGGGGACCGCAACGTCGACATCGCGGGCGGCGCGGACACGGTGCGGCAGTACCTCGGGGCCGGTCTCGTCGACGAGCTCCAGCTCCACGTGGTCCCCACGCTCCTCGGAGCCGGACTGCGGCTCTTCGAGGGGCCGGGAGCGGTCCGCCGCGACCTCGAACCGGTCCGGGTGGTGCACACTCCCCTGGCCACCCACCTGAAGTACCGCCTCGGGCAGTGATCCGGAGAGCGGCCGGCGCACCGCGAGGGCCCCTCAGGCAGCCATCAGCGCCGCCAGGGCGCGGTCCATCGCGGCGTTGAACTCTTCCGGCGTCAGCGGCAGCCGGGACTTGACGTCCCGACTCCATCGGTCGGCAAGGACCTCGGCGGAGCCCGCCTCGACACCGTCGAGCGCCGCGTCGGCCAGGTCCGAAGGAGCGATCTTGTCCACGGGCCAGCCCGCCGCCATGTCGGTGTCGGCCAGGCCGAGGTGTACCGCTGTGACGAGCGTGCCCTGCTCGGCGAGCTCCAGGCGAACGCCGTTGGTCATGGCCCAGGCGGCGGCCTTGGTCAGGTGGTAGGCATTGGCGCCCGCGCCCCCGAACCACGACATGGCGGAGAGGACATTGACGATCGCGCCCCCGCCGTTCCTGGCGAGCACCGGCGCGAACTCCCGGACCATTCCCAGGTGGCCGAACATGTTGGTCTCCAGCTCGTGCCGCACCGAGTCCAGCGAACCGGTCACCAGATCGGTTCTCGTATTGATTCCCGCGTTGTTGATGAGTAGCGAGACGTCCGGGGCGGCCTCGGCGGCGGCCCTCACGGATGCCGGATCGGTGATGTCGAGGGGCAGCACCTCGACCCCGGGCAGGTCCACGGTCTCCGGCCGGCGGGCCGTCGCGTAGACCTTGTGGGCGCCCCGTTCGAGCAGGCGCGTGGCGAAGGCGCGGCCCAGGCCGCGGTTGGCTCCGGTGACAAGGGCGACGGAGTCGTTGATATCCATGCCCGGTACGCTAAAACCTGACGCTGACGTCAGAGGCAAGTGCTGGCCCTCAGGACCGGGACGAGAGGAATCACCATGACCGTCACGGAGGCTGCTGCCGAGCGGCTGCTCCGCATCGGCGAGGTGGCACGGGGCGCCGGTGTCTCGGTACGCGCCGTGCGCTACTACGAGCAGCAGGGGCTGCTCACCGCGGAGCGCAGCCCGTCCGGCCAGCGCCTCTACCGGCAGGACACCGTCACCCTGGTCCGCTTCTTCCAGCAGATGTTCGCCGCCGGTCTGACCAGTCGAAGGATCGCGGAACTCCTTCCGTGCTGGGACACCGGGCACACCGACGCCGAGCAACGAGCCATGCTGCGCGCCGAGCGCGACCGCATCCAGGCCAAGGTCGACGACCTGCAGGCCACCCTGGACCGCCTCGATGAGGTCATCGCGATCACGGACACGCACCCGTAGGCGCGGTCGGTCGGACGTCGCACCGGCGATCTACGGCTGGAGCACCAGTGGCCCAAGTGGCCCTAGTGGGCGATGCCCCCGCCGCCCATCACAAGGTCCAGGTCCTCGCTGTCGTCGAAGGTCTCCCCGTAGAGCCTGACGACACCTTCGGCGGACGGCCCGTCGCCCGTGCCGGGCAGCAGCCACGCGGAGCCGTCGGTCGTGTCACCGCCCAGCTCGGCCACCACCAGCTCGGCACGGCGGTCGCCGTCCAGGTCGGTGAGGGCCACCTCCGAGCCGAAGCCCGTCCGCTCGCCCGAGCCGGGGAAGGTGCCGCCCTCGAAGACCCGGGCGCCCTCGCCGGTCAGTCCGTCCGGGCCGCCCGCCAGGAACAGCACCTGCTCGGGGCCCGGTTCGGCGTACGGGTCCCATCGCGGCGCCCCGGCCGCCACGTCCGCGTATCCGTCACCGTTCACGTCCCCGGTGTCCAGGGAGATGAAGCCGGCGTCCTCGTCCTGGGGCTCCTCGCCGGGCACGCCCGGCGTGTCGCGGTCGATCGTCGTCCTGCGCTTGCCCGGCCCCGATTCCGACCCGTACACCACCGTCACCGAGCTGCGGCTCGCGTCGCCGCCCCGGGGGCTGAGGACCAGGTCGCCGTAGCCGTCGCCGTCCACGTCACCGACGGCCGCCGTCGCCGCGTCGGGGAGGTCCACTCCGTCGGGCCGGGTGAGGCCGTTCGGGCCGCCCTCGAAGTAGCCGACCGGCCATGGCGTCTCGGACCAAGTGGCGTCCGGGGACCAGGCGTTGTGGAAGGTCACCAGCTCGTCGGCGCCGTCGCCGTCCAGGTCCCCGGCGACGAGGTCGACGTAGTTCGCGGAGTCGACGTTCCCCGCGGGCCGGCGCGGTGCCGGCACGGCGGCCGTCTCCGCCGGGGTGCCGTCCCGTTCGAACGGCCCCTTGAGCAGCCCCTTCCCGGAGCCCAGCCCGAAGACCAGATCGGTGTGCCCGTCGCCGTCGAAGTCACCGGCGGCGAGCTGCTCGTCCAGGATCGGGTCGATGTCCCAGGAGACGTGGCTGGTGTCCGTCCCCGGCACCCGGGTGGCGCGGGACAGCCCGTCCGCAGAGCCCCACATGACGATCACGCTCGGCTCCCAGTCGAAGACGGCGGCGGCGAGGTCGGTGTACCCGTCCTCGTCGAGGTCGCGGGCGACCACGTCGGACCCGAAGAAACTCTCGTCGCGGTTCCTCCCCGGTATGCCGGGGTCGTCCTGCGTGAGGTGCTGACAGCGCGTCGGTCCCGTCCCGTCCCCCGCCCCGTACGCCACCTCGATGCTGCTGCCTCCGGCCCCGCCCTCCACGTCCCCCTGCGAGCCGAAGGCCAGGTCGGGGTGGCCGTCCCCGTCGAAGTCGGCGGCGGGGGCGGTCTCGGCCGACGCGGGCCGCTGGGTCACCGGCGCGGTGCCGTGCACCGAGGTCCGGCAGTCGTGCGGCGCTGCGACGTCGGTCGCGGAGTCACCCGCGATCACCACACCCGTGACGACGGCCAGCGCGACAATGGCCGCGCCGCCCACCACGAACCACTCCCGCTCACCGACGCGCCGCCGCGCCCCTCCCCCTCGACCACCCGAACCGTCCATACAGACGATCACGCAGCGGCTGCCCGGCACGGTTCCGGTCAGGCCGGGTCGGCGCCACTGCCTCCCGGCCGCTCGGCGACGAAAGAACCGAGGCCGGGCTCCGTGTGAGTGAGCCCCTCTTCGCGCAGTGTCCGCAGGACCTTGTGGGGCGACTGGCGGAATGCCTCGCCGACGTCCTGAGAGTGGCCGGGAGCCGCGGCCGACGGCTGGAAGTCATCGACTCCGAGGGGGGAGGCACCGATACGAGCCGTCTGTCTCCCGTCGCCCCGCGGTATCACCCCGCCCTCCGGCGTCATCCCCTGGTCGTACGCCGAGCGGCGCCCGGGGCCGATGTGTCGAGCGCGGTCGGGGACCTAGCTTCGGGACATGACCACCAGATCGCACAGAGTCGCACTGGCCGCCCTGCTGACGTGCGCGTTGGCCGTTCCGCTCCTGGGCGCCGCGCCCGCGACGGCTTCCCAGCAGGCACCCGCGCAGGCGAAGTACTCGGTGCCGGGGACGCGCAGCACCAGCGCGCCCGAGCTGCCGCGCCCCGCCGGACAGCACCCGGTGGGGCGCCGCGCCCTGCACCTCGTCGACCGGCACCGCACCGATCCCTGGGTGCCGACGGCGCGGGGGCGGGAGTTGCTGGTGACCGTGTCGTACCCGGCCCGCCGGGCGGGGGACGGGGCACCGGCGGCGTACATGACGACCGACGAGGCACGGCTCCTGCTGGAGGCCAGGGGCCTGGCCGGTGTCGTGCCGGCCGAGACGCTCGCCGGCACCCGGACGCACGCACGGGTCGGCGCCGCCCCGGCGCGGGGACGCTTCCCGCTGGTACTGCTGTCCCCCGGGTTCGGGATGCCGCGCGCCACGCTCACCTCGCTCGCCGACGACCTGGCCAGTCGTGGTTACGTCGTCGCCGCCGTGGACCACGCCTACGAATCGCTCGCCACGGAGTTCCCCGGAGGCCGGGTCATGCCCTGCGTGGCCTGCGAAGAGGTCGACGGACGGGACGAGTCGGGCGCTGTGGTGCGCGGCAGGGCGGCCGACCTGTCGTTCGTGATCGACGAGCTGACGGACCGCCGGAGGACCGGGGCGCTGGCCCGCGTGATCGATCCCCGGCGGATCGGGGCAGCCGGGCATTCGATCGGCGGGGCGACCGCCGCCGCGACGATGGCCGCCGACCGCCGGGTTCGGGCGGGCGTCGATCTCGACGGCGACTTCTTCGTCGACGACGCCGGGTCCGGGCTCGGTCGACGGCCGTTCATGATGGTCGGCGCGGCGAACACCCACAGCCCCGGCAGCGACGGCCCCGACTGGGCCGGTGCCTGGGACCGTCTGCACGGCTGGAAGCGGTGGCTGACCGTCGAAGGGGCCGGGCACTTCTCCTTCACCGACTTCCCTTGGCTGGGCGACCGGCTCGGACTGCCGACGGATCCGGAGGCACCGCTCTCAGGTGAGCGGAGTTGGTACATCACCCGCGATTATGTTCACGCCTTCTTCGACCGCCACCTGCGCGGCATCCCCCAGCCTCTGCTCGACGGCCCCACGGCGTCCCGCCCCGAGGTCGAGTTCCACCGGCCGTAGCCTCCGTCACTCCGGCCGCTGCTCCAGCCCCTCCGCCAGCACCTCCGCCAGATGCCGCCCCCGCACCCCCGCCAGCTGTTCCAGCTGCGTCCGGCACGAGAAGCCGTCCGCCAGCACCACCGCCCCGGCCGGCGCCTCGCGCACCGCCGGGAGCAGCTGGTCCTCGGCGCAGGCGACGGAGACCCCGTAGTGGCCGTCCTCGAAACCGAAGTTGCCCGCGAGGCCGCAGCAGCCGCCGCTCAGCTCACCGGTCAGGCCCGCCGCCTCGCGCAGGCGGCGGTCGGCCGCGTCGCCCAGGACCGCGTGCTGGTGGCAGTGGGTCTGGCCGGTGACCGGGCGGTCCACGGCGGGCGGGGCCCAGTCGGGGGCGTGACGCTCCAGGGCCTCGGCGAAGGTCAGGACGCGGGCCGCGAGCCGGGCGGCTCGCGGGTCGTCGTGCAGCAGCTCCGGCAGGTCCGTGCGCAGGGCGGCGGCGCAGCTCGGTTCCAGGACGACGACCGGTGCCGAGGTCTCCAGCACCGGCGCCATCAGGTCCAGCGTGCGGCGCATCACCGCGCGGGCGCGGTCCAGTTGGCCCGTCGACACGTACGTCAGTCCGCAGCAGACCCGGCCCCGGCGGGCGGCCGGCAGCGCCAGGGCCGACTTCGACGTACCGTCCCCGACCACCGCACGCCCCCGAAGCGTCGGCGGCAGCACCACCCGCAGCCCCGCCGCCTCCAGCACCCGTACGGCCGCCCGGCCCACGGAGGGGGACAGGTGCTCGGTGAAGGTGTCGGGCCAGAGGACCACCGGCTCGCCCTCTCCGCGCGGCCCGCCGCGCCCGCGCCACCACCGGCTGAACGTCTCCCCCGCCAGCCGCGGCACCTCCCGTTCCCCCGCGATCCCGCCCAGCCGTTTCGCCACCGCCGCCAACGGCCCCACCGACGCGAGCGCGTTGACGACCGGCGCCACCCGCGCCCGCGACGCCCAGCGCAGCCACACCGGCAGCCACCCCATCGTGTAGTGGGCGGCGGGGCGGCGACGGCCCGCGTAGTGGTGGTGCAGGAACTCCGCCTTGTACGTGGCCATGTCGACCTCGACCGGGCAGTCGGAGCGGCAGCCCTTGCAGGACAGGCACAGGTCGAGGGCGTCGCGGACCTCCGTCGACCGCCAGCCGTCCGTCACGAGTTCACCGGCGAGCATCTCGTGCAGCAGGCGGGCGCGGCCCCGCGTGGAGTGCTCCTCCTCCCCCGTCGCCCGGAACGACGGGCACATCACGCCCGAGCCGGTCACCGACGTCGTACGGCACTTGGCGACACCGACGCAGCGGCGCACCGCCGCCGAGAAGTCGCCCCCGTCGGCGGGGTAACCGAACTCCACGTGCACCGGCTCGCGCGGCAGGACGGAGAAGCGGAGGTTCGCGTCGAGCGGGGCCGGGCGGACCAGCATGCCCGGGTTGAGGAGGTCGTCCGGGTTCCAGACGCCCTTCGCCCGCTCGAAGAGGTCGACGGTCTCCTCGCCGTACATCCTCGGCAGCAGCTCCGCCCGCGCCTGCCCGTCCCCGTGCTCCCCGGAGAGCGAGCCGCCGTGCGCCACGACCACGTCCGCCAGTTCCTCCGAGAAGCGGCGGAAGCGGGCGACCCCGGCGTCCGTCAGCAGGTCGAAGTCGACGCGTACGTGGATGCAGCCGTCGCCGAAGTGGCCGTACGGGGTGCCGCGCAGGTCGTGGGCGGCGAGCAGCGCACGGAAGTCGCGCAGGTAGCCGCCCAGACGGGCCGGCGGCACCGCGCAGTCCTCCCAGCCGGGCCACGCCTCCGCACCGTCCGGCATCCGCGTCGCCGTGCCGCTCGCGTCCTCCCGGATGCGCCACAGCCTCCGCTGACCGGCCGGGTCGGTCACCACCAGCGCGTCCACGACGTCCGCCGCCCGCACCACCGCCTCCGCGCGCGCCCGCGCCTCGGCATCCGAGTCGCCGCCCGTCTCCACGAACAGCCACGCCCCGCCCCGCGGCAGCCCCCGCGTGGACGGGACGAGGTCCACCGCCATGCCCTCCACGGTCAGGGGCCCGAGCGGCAGCAGCCCGGCCGCGGCCTCCGCCGCCCCCGCCTCGTCGGCGTATCCGAGGACCGCCAGCGCACGGGCCCGCGGGGCCTCGACCAGGCGCACGACCGCCTCCGTCAGCACGCCCAGCGTGCCCTCCGAGCCGCAGAAGGAGCGGGCCACGTCCGCGCCGCGCTCCGGCAGCAGCGCGTCCAGCGCGTACCCGGAGATGCGGCGGGGCAGGTCGGGGAAGCCGGTGCGCAGACGCGCCAGGTCGCCGTCGACCAGCTCGCGCAGCCCCTGCGGGGCCCCCGCCCAGTCCCGCCCGAGCCGCAGGGACCGCCCCCGCGCCGTGAGCACCGTCAGCTCCCGCACGCTGTCCGCCGTCGTGCCCCACGCCACCGAGTGGGAGCCGCAGGAGTTGTTGCCGATCATGCCGCCGAGGGTGCAGCGGCTGTGGGTGGAGGGGTCGGGGCCGAAGCGCAGGCCGTGCGGGGCGGCGGCCTCCTGGAGGCGGTCGAGGACCAGGCCGGGTTGGACGACCGCGGTGCGGGCCCCGGGGTCGAGCGAGAGCAGCCGGTTCATGTGCCGGGTGAAGTCCAGGACGACGCCCGTGCCCGTCGCCTGCCCGGCGATCGACGTGCCGCCGCCCCTCGCGACGACCGGCGTCCCGTGCTCCCGGCACACCTCCAGCGCCGCCGCCACGTCGTCGGCGTCCCGGGGTGCCACCACGCCGAGCGGCACCCGCCGGTAGTTGGACGCGTCCATGGTGGTCAGCGCCCGGGACGTGACGTCGAATCCGACCTCGCCGCGTACGGCCCTGCGCAGTGCTGCCTCCAGATCGGTCATGCGTCCAGCATGAGCGCTTGTGGCTTGGCACAGGTCCGCAAGGCGGAGATCTCGTCTCATCGGACGGACATGTCTCCGTCCGGTTTGGCCGACGGGATACGCTCCGGCACGTGGCTGAGATCCAGATTCCTGCTGACATCAAGCCCGCGGACGGTCGATTCGGCGCGGGTCCCTCCAAGGTGCGGGTGGAGGCGCTGGACGCCCTGGCCGCCACCGGTACGTCCCTGCTCGGCACCTCCCACCGCCAGGCCCCGGTCAAGAACCTGGTCGGCAAGGTCCGTGAGGGCATCTCCGAGCTGTTCCGGCTCCCCGACGGCTACGAGGTGGTCCTCGGCAACGGCGGCTCCACCGCGTTCTGGGACGTCGCGACCCACGGCCTGATCGAGAACAAGTCGCAGCACCTGAGCTTCGGCGAGTTCTCCTCCAAGTTCGCCAAGGCCGCCAAGCTGGCGCCCTGGCTGGCCGAGCCGACCGTCGTCTCCGCCGACCCGGGCACGCACCCCGAGGCCGCGGCCGAGGCCGGCGTGGACGTGTACGCGTTCACCCACAACGAGACATCGACCGGCGTCGCCATGCCCATCAAGCGGGTCGCCGGCGCCGACGAGGGCTCCCTCGTGCTGGTCGACGCGACGTCCGGCGCCGGCGGTCTGCCCGTCGACATCGCCGAGACCGACGTCTACTACTTCGCCCCGCAGAAGTCCTTCGCCTCCGACGGCGGCCTGTGGATCGGCGTCTTCTCCCCGGCGGCGATCGAGCGCGCCGAGCGGATCCACGCGAGCGGCCGGCACGTCCCGGAGTTCTTCTCGCTGCCGACCGCGATCGACAACTCCCGCAAGAACCAGACGTACAACACCCCGGCGCTGGCCACCCTGTTCCTCCTCAACGAGCAGCTGGAGTGGATGAACGGCCAGGGCGGCCTGGACTTCACCACCGCGCGCACCAAGGACTCCTCGTCCCGCCTGTACGCCTGGGCGGAGGAGGCCAAGTACGCCACCCCGTTCGTCTCCGACCCGGCCAAGCGGTCCCAGGTCATCGGCACCATCGACTTCTCCGACGACATCGACGCCGCCGCCGTCGCCAAGGTGCTGCGCGCCAACGGCGTCGTGGACACCGAGCCGTACCGCAAGCTGGGCCGCAACCAGCTGCGCGTCGCGATGTTCCCGGCGATCGACCCGGCGGACGTCGAGGCGCTGACCAAGTGCGTCGACTACGTCATCGAGAAGCTCTGACGCGGCACATCCGCAGTACGACGGTGAGGGGCGCCCGGCGATCAGCCGGGCGCCCCTCACTGCTCCCCCGCTCCTGCTCCCCGCGCCTACCGGCTGAGCCGCTGGAAGCGCCGCACCGCCAGCGGCAGGAAGATCGCCGTCAGCACCACCGGCCACACGCCCGCCATCAGCAGCGCGTGCTGCTCGACCCATGAGTCGCCGCCGCCGACCGGCGTACCGAACAGCTCGCGGGCCGCCGCGGCCGTGGAGGAGATCGGGTTCCAGGCGGCCACCCAGCCCAGCCAGTCCGGCATGAGCTGCGGGGCGACGAAGATGCTGGAGATCATCGTCAGCGGGAAGGCCACCGCGAACAGACCGCCCGCCGCCTCCGGGTCGGGGACGAGGAGTCCCAGCCACACGCCGATCCAGATCAGCGCGAACCGCAGCCACAGCAGCAGCCCGAACGCGGCCAGGAAGCCCCAGCCGCCGTCCGGCCGCCAGCCCATGGCCAGCGCCGTCAGCATCATGATGGCCAGCTCCGCGCAGGCGACGACCAGATCCGTGCCCCCGCGCCCGGCGACCACCGCGGACGATGACATCGGCATCGAGCGGAAGCGGTCGATGACGCCCTTCGTCGAGTCGTAGACGACGACCGTCGCGGTGTTGATGAAGCCGAAGGCCATGGTCATCACGAACATGCCGGGCATCAGGAAGTCCTTGTAGTCCCCGCCGCCCGGCACGGTCATCGCGCTGCCGAAGACATAGCCGTAGAGGAGGACGGACAGGATCGGGAAGCCCAGCTGCCAGGCGATGTTGACGGGCTGGCGCTGGTAGTGGGTCAGGCCGCGGCGGACGATGTTGCCGCAGTCGGCGAGGAGCCAGTACAGCCGCCCGCGCTCGCGCGGGACCGTCGTCAGGTCGAGGGCACTCATGCCGCCACCGCCTCCTTCTCCGCGGCGTCCGCCTGGTCCGTACGGTCCGTGCTGTCCGTCCGGTGTCCGGTCAGGCGCAGGAACACGTCGTCGAGGCTCGGCCTGCGCAGCCCGATGTCCTCCACCCGGACGCCCTCGTCCTGGAGGGTGCGCGCCACCTCGGTCAGGGCCGACACCCGGTCGGTGACCGGGGCGTGCACGCGCAGCGTCTCCTCGTCGGTCTCGGGTTCGCCCTCGCAGACCCGGGCGACCGTCTTCACCACCCGCCCGATCTCGGACCGCTCGGCCACGACGACCTCGATCCGGTCGCCGCCGACCAGGTTCTTCAGCCCGTCCGGGGTGTCGTCGGCGATGGCCCGGCCGCGGTCGATGACGGTGATGCGGGACGCCAGCTTGTCCGCCTCCTCCAGGTACTGCGTGGTCAGCAGCACCGTCGTGCCGCTCGCCACCAGCGCCCGCACCGAGTCCCAGACCTCGCCGCGGCTGCGCGGGTCCAGGCCCGTCGTCGGCTCGTCCAGGAACAGCACGGACGGGGCGAGGATCATCGACGCGGCGAGGTCGAGACGGCGCCGCATGCCGCCGCTGTACTTGCCGACGCCCCGGTCGGCGGCGTCGGTCAGGTCGAACCGGGCCAGCAGTTCGACGGCGCGCGCCCGCGCCCGCCTGCCGCCCAGGTGGAACAGCCGCCCGAACATCTCCAGGTTCTGCCGGCCGGTCAGCACCTCGTCCACGGCCGCGTACTGGCCGGTCAGGCCGATCCGCGCCCGTACCTCCCGCGCCTGCCGGGCGACGTCGCGACCGGCCACCTCGGCCCGTCCCCCGTCCAGCCGGATCAGCGTGGACAGGATGCGCACGGCCGTGGTCTTGCCCGCGCCGTTCGGCCCCAGCAGGCCGTGCACGGTGCCCTCGCGGACGGCCAGGTCGAAGCCGTCGAGGGCGCGTTTGTCGCCGTACCGCTTCTCCAGCCCCTCGGCCCGTACCGCGTGTCCGTCGCTCATGGGTGTCCCCCTTCCACTCCCTAATTGAGTACACCGTACCCGATTGCGCGTACACCGTACCCAGTTTTTTTCCGCGGACCTAGACTGACCCCATGGCAAGCGGTACGGAGACCAGCGGCAGCGGCGACATCAACCGCACCCTGGAACTGTTGTGGGACACCGGCCGACGCCCCAGCCGCGGGCCCAAACCGGGGCTGACGCTGGAGCGGATCGTGGAGGCCGCCGTCGAGGTCGCCGACCGGGACGGGCTCGGCGCGGTCTCGATGCGCCGCATCGCCACGGAACTGGGCACCGGCACCATGTCCCTGTACCGCTACGTCCCCGGCAAGGCCGAACTCATCGACCTGATGCTGGACCGCGTGCAGCGCCCGTCCGAGGACCCCGACGACCTCGGCGACGGCGACTGGCGCTCGGCGCTGGAGGCCCTCGGCCACGCCACGCTCGCCCTCTACCGCCGCCACACCTGGCTGCTGGAGGTCAACCAGTCCCGCCCGGTCCTCGGCCCGGCCGCGCTGGACGGCATGGAGAAGGTGCTCGCCCGGATCAGGCCGATGGGTCTGACCGACCCGGAACTGGTGTCGACGATCGTCATGATCGACGGGTACGTGGTCGGGGCCGCCCGCACGCAGGTGTACCAGGAGGAGGCGGAACGCACCTCCGGGATGACGGACGCGCAGTTCTGGCGGGCCCAGGAGCCGGCGCTGGTGAAGGCCATGACCAGCGGGCGCTACCCCGTGCTGGCCTCCCTCTCCGAGGACGCCTTCGGCACCGGCTTCGACCACTTCGGGTTCGGGCTGCGGCGCATCCTGGACGGGCTGGAGGTGCTGGTGGCCGCGCGGCGCGCGGCGGACGGCCCGGCGGCGGACGGGTCAGCGGCAGACGGGTCAGCGGCAGACGGCCCGGCGGCGGACGGGTCAGCGGCGGCGGAACAGCCGTCGTAGCCCGAACAGGGCGGCGCACGCCACGAGCAGCCCGACCGCCCCGACCTTGAGCGTGCCCCCGCCCGGACCGTCGGCCCCGTCGGCGTCCCCGCCCGAGGCATCGGACCCGCCCCCGCCCGACCCGCTGCTCCGGCCCGGCGCGTCGTCGGCCTTGACCGGGCTGTTGACGCCCTCCATACCGAGCAGCAGCTTCTCCCCGTCGGGGGTGTAGGTGACGGACTCCCCCTGCCCCAACGGCACGCTGATCCGCCCCTTGCGCTGGATCTTCCCGCCGTTCCAGTCGTACCAGATGCCCCCGAGGTACCCGCGCACGGCGAGCGTCTCCCCGTCCGGGGAGAAGGCGGCGTCGGTGGCCCACAGCTCGACGGGGGCGGTGGGCCGGAAGACGTTGGTACCGGAGGCGGAGAGCTTCTCGGGGCCCTCGTACAGGTGCCCGCCGTCCTCGTTCTTGTCGATGATGTAGACCCGCCCGGTCTTCGGGTGGACGGCCATCGACTCGGCGTCGCGGGCGCCGTCCGCGTACTTCACGACGTACTGGGTCGCCTTGACCGTCTGGTCCTTGAGCTCCGTCGGCTCGGGCAGCTCGTAGATCCACACGTGCGGCCAGGTGCCGCCGAGGTTGTCGCCGATGTCACCGACGAAGATTTTGTTGCCCGGCCCGATGGAGATCGCCTCGACGTCGCGCGGCGTGCCCACGCCGGAGAGCGCGACGCGCGCGACGGTCTCCCCGGTGGAGCCGTCCACGGCGTACAGGTACGGCCCGTTGTCCTGGTCGTTGTGCGTCCAGTAGACGCCGGGGTGGAGGCGGGAGGCGGCGAGGCCGCTGGACTCGGTGATGCGCGGGTCCTTGATCGTGAAGCCGTCGCTCCCGTCGTCCCCGTCGGCGGCGGAGGCGGGCACGGTGAACGCGCCCACGAGGAGGGCCGAGGCGAGGAGGGCGAGAGATCGGCGCATGCGCCAAGCCTGCCATCCCGCGCGGCCGTTCACGGTGGCGGTCACGCTGCGTGGCCGGACTCACATCGCGCCGGTCAGGCCCATCGTCCATGATGAGCGGATGCTCAGGTTCATGTTCGTCGGTGACTCCATGACGATCGGGAGCGCCGGCGAACACACGTGGCGCTACCGGCTGTGGCGGCACCTGCGCGACTCCTGCGGCCGCCCCTTCACGTTCGTGGGCCCGCGCGAGACGCTGCACGACCCGTCGACGGACGAGCCGACCTCGTACGCCTACGCCGACCCGGACTTCCCCCGCGCCCACCTGGCCGGCTGGGGCGAGGGCTGGCACCACATGACCCCGGTCATCGGCGAGACGGTACGGTCCTGCCGCGCCGACGTGCTCCTGGTCTCCCTCGGCCTGATCGACCTCGGCTTCTACACCAACGCCGAGCAGACCGCCGACAACGTCCGCGCCTTCGTGACGGACGCCCGCTCGGCGAACCCGCGTGTCCGCATGGCCGTGATGCCGGTGCTGCACAACATCCGGGCGGACGCCGACGAGCCCTTCGCCGGGCAGGTCCACCGCTTCAACGAACTCCTCGCGAAGACCGTCGCCGAACTCGACGAACCGGGCTCCTCCCTGCTCCTCGTCCCGCCGCCCCCGTCGTACGACTTCCACGTCGACACCTACGACGGCACGCATCCCAACGCGAGCGGCGAGCACCGCATCGCGCGCGCGTTCGCGGAGGCGATGGACGAGGGGTGGGGGTTGGGCGGGCCCTACTCGGCCGCTTCCTCGTAGGCCTCCCGGATCGCCCGGACCAGGTGCTCGGCACAGGGGCGCACGCCTTCGTCCCAGCGCTCGACGCGCTCGTGCCCGAGGTACACGGCACGGGCGTGGGCCAGGGGCTCGCGGTGCCCGGCGGGCAGCCGCCCGAGGGCCCAGTCGGCCGCCGCGTCCTTCGACCGGATCTCACCGGTGGCGAGCGTGCTCCAGATCCGGGCGAGGGTGAGCAGGACGTTGCGGGTGTCCGACTCCAGCTCGGCCATCAGCTCCGGCACCCCGGCGACGATCGCCCGCCGCAGGTCCGGGTGCGGGACGGGGTCGAGGAGGGCGGCCGGTGGCGAGCCGTGCAGCGGGGTGTCGGCACGCAGCACCATGGTCAGGAGCGGGGCGAGGTCGGGGTCGTCCTCGGGCCCGGGGACGTGGCCGCGCTCGTAGGCGTCGCGCAGCCACTCGCCGTAGAGGTAGTCGCGGCGCGGCGGGTAGCGCCACGGCCGGACGTCGCCGTGCACGACGACGATCAGCTCGACGGGGCGGCGCCCTTCGCCGCCGGACACCTTCAGCAACTCCTCCGTCAGGGTGGCGCGTTGCGCGTGCGTCGTGGGGCGCCGTACGACGACGAGCAGATCGAGGTCGCTGTGCGGACGCAGACCGCCGAGGGTGGCGGAACCGTGCGCGTAGACGCCGAGCACGTCGCCGTCGCCGAGGTGGTGCCGGACGAGGGCGACGAGGTGGTCGGTGCGGTCCCGGTCCCGCTCTGGCATATGCGCGTCCTCCCGTGCCCTGGGTGCCGTGCGTATCGTTGTACCGCGCGGCTGTACTCGTCGTTGGGTCAGCCCGGGAGGAGCGCCACGATGACCGTCGTAGACGACAGGATCGCCATGGCCGACGCCAACACGGAGTGCTTGGACGAGTGGTTCAAGCGGCTGGAGCGGATGCCCGTCCCCGAAGGATTCCGGGTCGAGATCGTCGAGGGCAACGTCCACATGACACCGCAGCGCGACACGCATTGGGCAATCATCCGCCGGATCGTACGGTCCATCGAGGACCGTTTCGGTATGGATGCATTGGTCCTCTCGGACGTCCGCATCGACTTCCCCGGCCCCGAGAACGGCTTCTGTCCGGACGTGGCCAAGCTCCGCGACGGCGCGGAGCAGGACGAAACGGGCCACTGGCAATACCAGGACGTCGAGTTCGTCGCCGAGGTCATCTCCCAGGGCACCGCCGCCAACGACTACGGCCCCAAGAAGCTCGCCTACGCCACGGCCGAGGTCCCCCTCTACCTCATCGCCGACCCGTACCAGGGACGCTGCCACATCTTCACGCACCCCAAGGACGGCGACTACACGACCGAGACCCGCGTCGCCTTCGGGCAGGAGCTGGACCTCACCGGCACCGTCCTCGGCCTCACCCTCAGGACCGACACCTTCCCCCGCGACTGACCTGCCCGACCCGCTTGCCTGGAGCGCACTCCAAGCCGTTGGCTTGGGGACCATGGAGTACACGCAGCTGGGACGCACAGGACTCAAGGTCAGCCGGCTCGTCCTCGGGACGATGAACTTCGGTCCGCAGACCGACGAGGCCGACAGCCACGCGATCATGGACGCGGCGCTGGACGCCGGCATCAACTTCTTCGACACCGCCAACGTGTACGGCTGGGGCGAGAACAAGGGCCGCACCGAGGAGATCATCGGCAATTGGTTCGCCAAGGGCGGCGACCGGCGCGACAGGACCGTCATCGCCACCAAGGTGTACGGCAACATGGGCGCCGACGGCGAGGCGTGGCCCAACCACGACAAGCTCTCCGCCGTGAACATCCGGCGGGCGGTCGACGCCAGCCTGAAGCGGCTGCGGACCGACCGCATCGACCTGTACCAGTTCCACCACATCGACCGCGCCACCGGTTTCGACGAGATCTGGCAGGCCATCGACACGCTGGTGCAGCAGGGCAAGGTCCTGTACGCCGGGTCGTCGAACTTCCCCGGCTACAAGATCGCGCAGGCCAACGAGACCGCCGCCCGGCGCGGCGGCACCATCGGCCTGGTCAGCGAGCAGTGCCTGTACAACCTGGCCGAGCGCCGCGCCGAGATGGAGGTCATCCCGGCCGCGCAGGACTACGGCCTCGGCGTCATCCCCTGGTCACCGCTGCACGGCGGACTGCTCGGCGGGGTCATCAAGAAGGAGGTCCAGGGCGGGCGCCGCGCCTCCGGCCGGGCGGCCGACACCCTGGCCGACCCCGCGAAGCGGGCCCAGATCCAGGCGTACGAGGACCTGCTCGACAAGCACGGCGTCGAGCCCGGCGAGGCCGCGCTGGCCTGGCTGCTGACCCGGCCCGGCGTGACCGGCCCGATCGTCGGCCCGCGTACGGCCGAGCAGCTCGCGTCGGCGCTGCGGGCCGTGGAGCTGGAACTGTCGGACGAGCTGCTGGCCGGGCTGGACGAGATCTTCCCGGGGCCCGGGCCCTCGCCGGAGGCGTTCGCCTGGTAGCCCGGCGGGCAGCGCGGTGACGTGGTGAGCGGCGGCGGCCGCCCACGGCCGGGTCAGCCGAGGGCCGCCGCCACCGCCACCACCACGAGCATCAGCACGAGCACACCGGCCATGATCCGGTTACGGGTCTTCGGGTCCACGACCCCGAGCCTAACCGGACGCGCCGAGCGGGCTGCGGGCGACCGTCTCGTAACGGGGCTGCTCGCCCGGCACCCCGGACCTCGGCAGGTTGCTGCGCACCAGCGCGAGGTCGGTCACGGTCCAGGCGGGGGCGGTGAAGCCGTCCAGGGCCTCGACGTACGGCCGCACGTCGTAGGCCTCCCGGCCCCGGGCCAGCGTCAGGTGGGGCTTGTAGCGCCGGTGCTCGCCCATCTCGACGCCCGCCTTGCGCCCCGCCGACTCCGCACGGTCGGCGAGCAGCCGCAGCGTCGCCAGGTCACCGTCCGCGCCCGCCCACAGGGCCCGCCCGTGCCCGAACTGCCCGCCGCCGCGCAGCGCCAACGGGAAGGGCGTGGTGCGGTGGGCGGCCCGCTCCAGGCGGGCCGAGAGGTCCGGTACGAGGTCGTCGTCGACCTCGCCGTAGAAGGCGAGGGTGAGGTGCCACCCGGGGCGCCCGGTCCAGCGCAGCCCCTCCGCGCCGGGCAGCTTCTTCAGCGCGGCCACCTCGGCGGCGAGGGCGGCGGTGACGTCCTCGGGGGGCAGTACGGCGGCGAAGAGTCTCATGCCCTCACCCTGTCAGACCCGTACCGCCGGCCCCCCTACGCCGCCGGCGCCAGCTCCTCCCGGCGCTCCCGCGGCACGAAGCGGACCTGCGGGTGCCCCCGGTGCCAGCCGACCGACAGGCGCAGGTTGCCGACGCGGGCCAGGACCAGGCCGATGACGAGCGCCGCCGTCGCCGCCACCGCGCCGCCCGCGGCGAAGCCCGCACGGGCGCCGTACGCGTCGGTGACCCAGCCGACGATCGGGGCGCCGACCGGGGAGCCGCCGAGGAAGACCATCATGTAGAGGGCCATGACACGGCCCCGCATGGCCGGGTCGGTGGACATCTGGATGCTGGTGTTGGCGGTGACGTTGACCGTCATGCTGAAGACGCCTATCGGGACCATGAGCAGGGCGAACAGCCACAGCTGCGGGGCCGTCGCCGCCACCGTCTCCAGGGCGCCGAAGGCGAAGGCCGCCGCGATCAGGACGCGCAGCCGGGCCGTGCCGCGCCGGGCGGCGAGCAGGGCACCGGCGAGGGAGCCGACGGCCATGAGGGTGTTGAAGAGGCTGTAGGCGCCCGCACCGGCGTCGAAGACGTCGTCGGCGAAGGCGGACAGGAACACCGGGAAGTTGAAGCCGAAGGTGCCGACGAAGCCGACCAGCACGATGGTCCAGATCAGCTCGGGGCGGCCGGCGACGTAGTGCAGGCCCTCCCGCAGCTGGCCCTTGCCGCGCGACGCGCGCTCGACGGCGTGCAGTTCGCGGGCGCGCATCAGCAGCAGGCAGCTCAGCGGCGCGACGAAGGACAGGCCGTTGGCGAGGAACGCCCAGCCCGTGCCCACCCCGGTGATCATCAGGCCGGCGACGGCGGGGCCGACCAGGCGGGCGGACTGGAAGTTCGCCGAGTTGAGGCTGACGGCGTTCTGGAGCTGGTCCCGGCCGACGAGCTCGGAGACGAAGGACTGGCGGGCCGGGTTGTCGACGACCGTGGCCAGACCCATCGCGAAGGCCGCGACGTAGACGTGCCACACCTGGACGTGACCGGTCAGGGTGAGGACGGCGAGGAAGAGCGCGGTCACGGCCATCGACGACTGGGTGACCAGCAGCGTGGGCCGCTTGCGCAGCCGGTCGACGAGGACGCCGCCGTAGAGGCCGAAGAGCAGCATCGGCAGGAACTGAAGGGCCGTGGTGATGCCGACGGCGGCCGATGAGCCGGTGAGGCTGAGGACCAGCCAGTCCTGGGCGATGCGCTGCATCCAGGTGCCGATGTTGGAGACCACCTGGCCCGTGAAGAACAGGCGGTAGTTCCTGACCTTCAGGGAGGCGAACATCGAGGTCTTGCGAGGGGCGTCGGGGGTGGTCGGGTCGTCGTGGCCGTCAGGTGCGGGGGCGGAAGCTGCTCCGGGTCCCGTACTCAAAAGGGTTCGCCTCCTCGTCGGTACTGCTTACACGTGCGCCAGCTTCTCGAGCACGGGGGCGGCGGCACGCAGGGTCGCCCACTCCTCCTCGTCGAGTCCCTCGACCAGCGTGGCCAGGAACGCGTTCCGCTTGCGGCGGCTCTCCTCGAGCATCACCACGGCCTGCTCGGTCTGCGTCACGACCTTCTGGCGCCGGTCCTCGGGGTGCGGCTCCAGCCGGACCAGTCCCTTCGCCTCCAGCAGCGCCACGATGCGGGTCATCGACGGCGGCTGGACGTGTTCCTTGCGGGCGAGCTCGCCCGGGGTCGCGCTGCCGCAGTTGGACAGGGTGCCCAGCACCGACATCTCGGTCGGGCTGAGCGACTCGTCGACCCGCTGGTGCTTGAGCCGACGGGACAGCCGCATCACGGCGGAGCGCAGGGAGTTCACGGCGGCGGCGTCGTCGCCATGCTTGAGGTCCGGCATGTTCCTTAGCGTAACTCATTAGTCTCGCGAAATACCACCGCACAACCGCCCGCGTGCCCGTGACGCCCGCCACTGAAACCCGCAGTTCACCCGTACGAGTGAGTCGTTTCCGGAAATCGGAGCATCACCCGGTGCGCGGGGGTGACCCTCGTGGCCATGGGGACCAGCGTGCTCAGCCTGCGGATGGACGGGGAGCTGCTCGACCGGCTCCGGCACCGTGCGGCGAAAAGAGGAATGAGCGTCCAGGACTATGTCGTCCGGACGCTCATCCGTGATGACTTCGACGAGCGGTTCCAGTCCGCCGTGGAGGAGACGGAACGGTTCTACGGGGTCACCTGACCCCCACCGGTCAGGTGAGACCCAGGGCCGGCATCAGGTAGTAGAAGGCGAACACCGCCGACACCGCGTACATCGTGACCGGGACCTCGCGGCCCCGCCCGACGGCCAGGCGCAGCACCGAGAAGGCGATGAAGCCCATGCCGATGCCGTTGGTGATCGAGTAGGTGAACGGCATCATCAGCATCGTCACGAAGGCCGGGACGGCGATCGTGAAGTCGCTCCAGTCGATCTCCCTGATCGAACCGGCCAGGATCAGGAAGCCGACCGCGACCAGCGCCGGGGTGGCCGCCTGGGACGGCACCATCGTCGCGACCGGCGTGAGGAACAGGGCCAGGGCGAACAGCGCGCCGCTGACGATGTTGGCGAAGCCGGTGCGGGCGCCCTCGCCGACGCCCGCCGTGGACTCCACGAAGCAGGTCGTCGCCGACGCGGAACTGGCGCCGCCCGTGGCGACCGCGATGCCGTCGACGAACAGGACCTTGTTGATGCCCGGCATCTGGCCCTCGCCGTCGGTCAGCTTCGCCTCGTCGCTGACGGCCATGATCGTGCCCATCGCGTCGAAGAAGCACGACAGCAGGACGGTGAACACGAACAGCACCCCGGTCAGGATGCCGACCTTCTCGAACCCGCCGAACAGGCTGACCTCGCCGACCAGGCCGAAGTCGGGGGCGGCGACGGGGTTGCCGGGCCACTCCGGGGTGGTCAGGCCCCAGGAGGGGACGTCGGCGATCAGATTGATGATCATCGCGAGGACGGTCATCACGACGATCGAGATCAGGATCGCGCCGGGGGTCTTGCGGACGATCAGCGCCAGGGTCAGGAGCACACCGAGGACGAAGACCAGCACCGGCCAGCCGAGCAGGTGGCCGCCCGTGCCGAGCTGGAGCGGGACGGTGGTCTGCGCGGCGTCGGGCATGCGGGTGACGAACCCGGAGTCGACGAGGCCGATCAGCATGATGAACAGGCCGATGCCGATGGCGATGGCCTTGCGCAGGCCGTGGGGCACGGCGTTCATGACGCGCTCACGCAGTCCGGTGGCGACCAGCAGCATCACGACGAAGCCCGCCAGCACCACCATGCCCATGGCGTCCGGCCAGGACATCCGCGGGGCGAGCTGGAGGGCGACGACGGAGTTCACGCCGAGACCGGCGGCCAGCGCGATCGGCACGTTGCCGATGACGCCCATCAGCAGCGTGGTGAACGCCGCCGTGAGGGCGGTCGCGGTGACCAGCTGACCGTTGTCGAGCTGGTTGCCGTACATGTCCTTCGCGCTGCCCAGGATGATCGGGTTCAGCACGATGATGTAGGCCATCGCGAAGAAGGTGGCGAAGCCGCCCCGGATCTCGCGGGGCAGGGTGCTGCCGCGCTCGGAGATCTTGAAGTAGCGGTCGAGGCCGTTCTGCGGGGGCCGCCGGTCTTCCGGCGACTCGGGGGACGGGGGGACCTTGGCGGAAGCCGAGGTGGGCATGGGTGGACCTCATCACCAACAGGTTCCCCCACGGCCTTGTTGGTGTTTCCTACGAATGAAAGCGGTCAGAGACAAACGGATTCAGTATGAACGTATGAGCCCCGGTTTGCTATCTCCGCGCGTAGACCCGGGGTGGCGCCGCGCCGCGGGGCCGCCTCCGGCCGCCTCGTAAGCTGTACGCATGACGAAGTGGACACCCACGCACGAGGCACCGGCGCCCCTGGAGGGCCCCGTGGTTCCGACCATCGTCGGCGGCACCGTCCTCTGGTTCGTCCTCTTCCTGGTGCAGCTGCCGTTCTACGGCTGGTTCGACGACCACGGGCACACCTGGTGGGTATGGACCTGCCTGGCCGGCGGCGGGCTCGGCCTGATCGGCGTCTGGTACGTGCGCAAGCGCGACGCCGCCCTCAAGCGGGCCGCACGGGACACCGCCTGACGCTCGCGCCCGAGCGGGAGCCGGACCTCGACCCCGAGCCGTAGTACCACGGCATCATTCGCCGGGCCGCCCGTCCTCCCCAGGTCGGAACTTCCGCACATTCGGCGGGTGACGCCCCAAAACCGCACGTACCGTCGAATGCATGACGCATCTCGACGCGGACGACCGACTCGACTCCGCGCGCGCCGTCCACATCACGACCCCGGCGACCGGCCTGACGGCGGCCGGGGTCGCCGAACGGGTGGCGCGCGGCCAGGTCAACGACGTGCCCGTGCGCAGCAGCCGGTCGCTGACCGACATCGTCCGCGCCAACGTCTTCACCCGCTTCAACGCGATCATCGGCGTGCTCTGGGTGATCATGCTGATCGTCGCGCCGATCCAGGACAGCCTGTTCGGCTTCGTGATCCTCGCCAACACCGGCATCGGCATCGTCCAGGAGTGGCGGGCGAAGAAGACGCTGGACTCCCTGGCCCTGATCGGCGAGGTCCGGCCGACCGTGCGCCGGGACGGGACGGCCGCCGAGATCAGCACCTCGCAGATCGTGCTGGACGACGTCATCGAGATCGGCCCCGGGGACAAGGCCGTCGTCGACGGGGTGTGCGTCGAGTCGGACGGGCTGGAGATCGACGAGTCGCTGCTGACCGGCGAGGCCGACCCGGTCGTCAAGCGGCCCGGGGACCAGGTCATGTCCGGCAGCTTCGTCGTCGCCGGCGGCGGCGCGTTCCAGGCGACCAAGGTGGGCCGCGAGGCGTACGCCGCCCAGCTCGCCGAGGAGGCGTCCCGCTTCACCCTGGTCCAGTCCGAGCTGCGTTCCGGCATCTCCACGATCCTGAAGTACGTCACCTGGATGATGGTGCCGACCGCGATCGGCCTGATCCTCAGCCAGTTGCTCGCCAAGGACAACGAGCTGGACGACTCGGTCGCCCGGACCGTCGGCGGCATCGTGCCCATGGTCCCGGAGGGCCTGGTCCTGCTGACCTCCGTCGCCTTCGCGATCGGCGTCATCCGGCTCGGCCGCAAGCAGTGCCTCGTCCAGGAGCTGCCCGCCATCGAGGGCCTGGCCCGCGTCGACACGGTCTGCCTGGACAAGACCGGCACCCTCACCGAGGGCGGCATGGACGTCACCGAGCTGCGCCTCCTCGACGGCGCCGACGAGGACCACGTGCGTACGGTGCTCGGCGCCCTCGGCGAGTCCGACCCGCGCCCGAACGCCTCCCTCCAGGCCGTGATCGCGGCGTACCCGGCCCCCGAGGACTGGCGCTGCACCGAGTCGCTGCCCTTCTCCTCCGCCCGCAAGTACAGCGGCGCCGCCTTCAGCGAGGGCGACGGCGCCTCCAGCACCTGGCTGCTGGGCGCGCCCGACGTACTGCTGGCGGACGACGACCCCGCCCTCGCGGAGACCGGGCGGCTCAACGAGCAGGGCCTGCGGGTGCTGCTGCTGGCCCGCGCCCGGCGGGACCTCGACGACCCCGAGGTGGTCCGGGAGGTGACGCCCACGGCCCTGGTCGTCCTGGAGCAGCGGCTGCGCCCGGATGCCGCCGACACCCTGCGCTACTTCGCCGACCAGGACGTCCGCGCCAAGGTCATCTCCGGCGACAACGCGGTGTCGGTCGGCGCGGTGGCCGCCAAGCTCGGGCTGTCCGGCGCGACCGTCGACGCGCGCCGGCTGCCCGCCGGCCGGGAGGAGATGGCGGGTGCCCTGGACGAGGGCACGGTGTTCGGGCGGGTCAGCCCGCAGCAGAAGCGGGACATGGTGGGCGCCCTCCAGTCACGCGGGCACACGGTCGCGATGACCGGCGACGGCGTCAACGACGTCCTGGCGCTCAAGGACGCCGACATCGGCGTGGCGATGGGGTCCGGTTCGGAGGCCACGCGGGCGGTCGCGCAGATCGTGCTGCTGAACAACAGCTTCGCCACGCTGCCGTCGGTGGTGGCCGAGGGTCGCCGCGTCATCGGCAACATCACGCGGGTCGCGACCCTGTTCCTGGTGAAGACCGTGTACTCGGTGCTGCTGGCGGTCCTCGTGGTCTGCTCGCAGGTCGAGTACCCGTTCCTGCCCCGCCACCTGACCCTGCTCTCCACGCTCACCATCGGCGTCCCGGCCTTCTTCCTGGCCCTCGCCCCGAACAAGGAACGGGCCAGACCGCACTTCGTGCGGCGCGTGATGCGGTACGCGATCCCGGGCGGGGTGGTGGCCGCGGTGGCGACCTTCGCGACGTACCTCGTGGCCCGGCAGCACTACTCCGGTCCGGGCGCGCTGGACGCGGAGACCAGCGCGGCGACGCTGACGCTGTTCCTGGTGTCGATGTGGGTGCTGGCGATCATCGCCCGCCCGTACACGTGGTGGCGGGTGCTGCTGGTGGCGGCGATGGGACTGGGATTCGTGGTGGTACTGGCGGTGCCGTGGCTGCAGGACTTCTTCGCGCTCAAGCTCGTGGGCGTGACGATGCCGTGGGCCGCCGTGGGTATCGCCGTGGCGGCGGCTGCGGTCCTGGAGCTGGTGTGGCGGTGGGTCGACCGCCGCCTTCCCGGACAGAGCACCTAGCCGGAGGTTCCGTCGCGGGGGACTGGCCGTCGGAAAAGCGTGAGCACTTCGGCCTCTGCTGTCATCGGGGCGCTCAGTTGAGCGCCCCGATGACACAACCGCACCAACTGCTCACGCGAAAAAGGACACCTAGTCGAACCAGCGGTCCCGCGCCAGCTCCTCCGTGCGCGAGGAGTCCTCCAGGAGCGCCGCGACCTCGAACCGCCGCGGCCACTGCCCCGCCGCCCAGGCCAGCCCCGCCGCAACCCCTTCCAGCGTCGCCGCGTGCAGCACACCGTCGTCCGTGACCCGCCAGTCGATCTCCACGCCGTCGACGACCAGTTCCTCGTGCTCCACGTACGACGCCGGGGTCCGCGCCCCGAGCAGCACCCGCACCGGCTCCGGCACGTCGTGCTCGGTGCCCTCGGAGTCCACCGCACCGGTGACGGACTCGCTCAGCCGCCGCACCTGGAACAGCTCCGCCAGCTCGGCCGCGCGGGCCGGCCGGACCGGCAGCAGGGGCACACCGGACGTGAAGGGCAGCAGGTCGGGCGAGTCGACGACCACCGCGTCGGCGGCGTCCACCACCTCCACCCGCCCGTCGACCACGGCCCGCACCTCGTCCGGCAGCGTGACCTGCTCCGGGTCCAGGTCGGCCAGCGCGCCGTACAGGGCGTGCAGCTGGGCGGCCGTGACCGGGCGGCCGGGGTCGGCGAGGCGGTCCAGCAGCTCGGCCGCGCCGCCGGGTTCGTCGAGCAGGGCGGCCACCGAGGTGCGTACGCCCAGTGCCCGCAGCACCTGCTCGTCCTCGAAGCCGGACGCGTCGGCCTCGTCGTACAGGCCGCGCAGCAGCGGGTCGCCGCCGGCCGCGCGCAGACCGGCCGGGCGGCGACCGCCGAGCACCGGGTGCCCGCGCAGCCACCACGCGGTGTAGGGCCGTACGACCTCGTGGGTTCCGTCGTGCAGCAGGATGCGCACCGGCTGGACCAGCGCGTCCCGCAGCGGCGGCCGGGACAGCAGGGCGAGGGCCTCGGGCCAGCGGTCGTCGTCCACGAGGTCCAGGTCGCGCACGGCGACGATCTCGGTGGCGACCGGCGGGACCGGGCTGTCGGGGAAGCGGTCGAGGACGTCCTCGCTCCACACGTCCACGGCGTCCAGCAGCCCCGCGTCGTCCGGTTCGGCGAAGTCCCCTTCGCGGGGCTCCAGTTCGTCCGGGTCGAGGACCACGTCGGTGGCGCGGACCAGGGCGAAGGTGACGAGGACGCCGCAGGCGGCCAGCGGGTCCGGGCCCCACTTCTCGGCCAGTTCCGCGTCCACGGCGGCGAGTTCGTCCTCGCGCATGACCCTGGCGAAGGGGCCGCCGGGGAAGACGAGTTCACCGGCCGGGGAGAGTTCTCCGTCCTCGTCGGGGAGGGCGAGGGTGCCCAGCCAGGGCTCGTCACCGGGTTCGAGTCCGGCGTCGCGCACCAGTCCGAGGACGGTCTCGGCCAGTTCGTCGGCGTCGAGGGTGTCCTCCTCCCAGTTGGTGCCGCCCTCGTCGTCCAGGGAGGCGGCGACGGCGGCCCTCACCTGCGGGGTGGTGAGCACGGCGCGCGGGGTGGCGGGGAGGGCGCCGAGCTTCTCCAGGAGCGGGTGCGCGGCGTCCGGGTGGGCGACCTTCAGGCCGAGGCGGGTGAGGACGTCCGGGTCGAGGGAGGCGGCGTCCGGGGAGGGCAGCAGCACCTGCCGGGGGCCGATGGTCGTGCGTCCGTCCGCGAGCGGCACGGGCAGCCCCGACAGCCGGTCGGGGTCGACCCCGGCGAGGCTGTCGTAGAGCCGCCGCCACCACGCGGGGGCCTTCTCCAGGCCGGCCAGCCGGTCGATCGCGTCGGTCAGCGGCACCCGTGCCACCCCGAGCGTGCGCAGCTCCACGCGGCGCTCGAGACCGGCGGGCAGCAGCGTCGGCAGCACCTCGGCCAGGACCCGCACGGTGTCGGCGCCCGCGCCCTCCACCACCTCGGCGTCGCGGGGGCGCAGGGACTCGGGCAGGTCCGGGTCGTCCTCGCGCGGTGCGGCGGCGGGCGGCAGGAAGGCGGTGCGGGGCAGCCGTTCGAGGATCGCCTGCCGCAGGGTGCCGTCCAGTTCGCCCTTGCCCAGCGGTCCGGGCACGAGGTCGATGAGGCCGGCGGCGACCGGGCTCCAGTCGGCGAGCAGTCCGGCGTAGGCGTCCGCCGCCCGCTCGGCCAGGAAGTCGGTCAGCGGGCCGCGCGCGGCGTGCCGGCGGGTGGAGTCCAGCGGGAAGGAGGCGATGAGCAGCGCGGGCACGCCGAGGGGTTCGTCGCTGGGCGTGGGCGCGTGCAGGACGGGGCTGGTGCGGGGGCGTTCGGGGCCGCCGTCGGCGTCCACGGGCACCGCCCAGGTCACCGACCAGTGCGGGCGCAGCCGCTCCTCGACCGGCCGGTCGGCGAGGAGGTCGGGGGTGAGCGGGCCGTGCGCGACGGAGGTGCGCCAGCGGGTGGTGCCCTCCCGGGAGTCCTCGACGACGGTCAGCGCGCCCTCGGTGCGGCGGGCGAGCGTGCGCGTCTCGTCCCCGACCTCCACCACGACCTCCTCCAGCCCCGGCAGGGCGAGGAGCAGGGCGTCGTCGACGCCGTGCAGGAGCCGTTCGGCGAGGTCGGCGGCGGCCGTGTCGCGCAGCGGGAGGATGACGGCCGTGTCGTACGGGCTCGGGGCGCTGCCCTCGGCGGGGAACGGCAGCCGCAGCAGCGGGACGTGTCCGTCGCGCCGCCGGATCTCGTCGCCCAGGCCGGGGCTGTGCAGGGCGGTGTCGCCGGCCAGTCCCCGTGCCTCGGCCAGCGACCAGCGCACCCCGCCGTGCCGGCCGACGACGGCGGGCTCGTCGGTGACCGCGAGGACGGCGGCGAAGCCGACCCCGAACCGGCCGACGGCACCCTGGCCGGCGTCCCGCTTGGCGGAGGCGCGCAGCGTGGACAGCGACTCGACGCCGGCCGCGTCCAGCGGGGCGCCGGTGTTGGCGGCGACGAGGACACCGTCGCGCAGGGTGAGCCGGAACCGTCCGGGCGTCCCGGCCCGGGCGGCGGCGTCGGCGGCGTTCTGCGCCAGCTCCACGACCAGCCGGTCGCGGTAGCCGCCGAGGACGAGGTCCTCCTCCGCGTTGGCGTCCTCACGGAACCGGGCCGGGCTCGTCGCCCAGGCGTCCAGCACCCCGCGCCGCAGACGTGCCGTACCGAACGGATCCGCGCCCTCGACAGCAGGCCGCACGAACATGCTCACGGTGACTCTCCTCATCGACGGACCACGAAGGTACCGCGAGGTCCCGCCCTCGCCGATCCGACGCCGGTCAGGGCATTTCAGCCCGTCCGGCGTTCGAGGACGAGGCCGTCGAGGCCGAAAGGGGGCCGGGGTTTCGGCCCCCGGGGACACGGGCCACGACACGCCCGCGCCCGCGGGACGCGAACCGCCCCGGACCTACGAGTGCCCGAGATCCGCCGCTTCGTCCTCGGACACGGACACCGACCCGGAGTCCGCCGCCGGCCGCAGCGGGAACGGATCGACCCGCGTCTCGTCGATCACCGGCGGAGCCACCCGCGGCGGCTTCGGCATCACCGCGGCCTCGGAGTGCCCGCCGCACCCGTAGGCCAGCGACACGACCCGCCCGTCCGCCGGGGAGAACTCGTTGGCGCACACCCCGAAGGCCTGCCCCAGCGACCCGCCGATCCGCGCCAGGAAGCCGCAGCTCACGCAGGAGGCGGGAGCCGCCTGGGCCATCGCGGTCTTCGGCCCGAACGACTCCTCCCAGCGGTCGGCGGCGACGTGCAGCCCGTACCGGGACAGCACCCGGGAGCGGCGCAGGCCCAGCTCCTCGGCGACCGCGGAGATCGTGCCGCGGGCCGGGACCGCCGACAGTTCGGCGGGCGGTCCGGCCGTGAGCTCGGCGTCCTCCGCCTCCACCAGGTCGGCCATCTCGTGGGAGACGGCCGAGTTCGGCGGCGGCTCGTCCTCGCCGGTCCAGCCGGGCTCCAGCCTCAGGTCGTCCGCGTCGGTGGGCAGCAGGTCGCCGGGGCCCATGTCGCCGGGGCGCAGCCGCTCGCTCCACGGCACCCACTCGGGGGCGAGGAGGGCGTCCGGGCCGGGCAGCAGGACCGCCTCGTCCACCGTGACGATCTTGGCGCGGGAGGCGCGGGCCACGGTGACGGCCCAGCGCCAGCCGCGGTAGCCGAGCTCCTTGCAGGCGAAGTAGTGGGTGACGACCCGGTCGCCCTCGGACACCATGCCCTCGTGCTCGCCGACGACGCCGGGTGCGGCGGCCTCCTCGGCGGCGGAGCGGGCGAGGTCGACCGCCTCGGCGCACAGGCGGTCAGGGGTGCGGCTTCGCGTTGTCGCTGCGCTCACAGGTATCGCTTCTCTCCATACGCCGTCTCACGAGTGCGCCCCTGCCTGCGAGGGGCGGACGGAGCGGACCTGTGGACCGCGTCGACGTCCGCGCCCGATCGCGCTCGGGCGCACCTACGTCATCCATTCTGCGGGATGGCCGTAAGGCGCGCGGCCGAGAACGTTCGCCACGGCGCGCTACGCACGCTACCTGCTCCTGTGCGCTGGGCCTACACCGACGGGAGTTTCGGCGGGGTACGGCCTGACGTTCCCCGGTCGCGCCGGCCCGGCGGCGGCGCCGCCGTCACCCGACTCGATGGCCGCCATACGTGCCGTATCGACGCTACAGCCCCGGCTTCCGGGGCACTATGACGGGGTGGCAGCCGCACGTACGGAGTTCAAGGGCGGGAGCCGGGGACGCGGTCCCGGCTCCCGGTTCCGTGCGGTCGGCCGGGCGCTGCGCCTGCCGGTGACCGGAACGGCGCGCGGCATCCGGAAGGCGACGCACGCGCACGGCGCCGGCGAGTCCGGCCTCGGCAAGCTGATCGAGCTGCACGGCGTGAACGGCGCCGGCGACGTGATGATCACCGTGGCCCTCGCCTCCACCGTCTTCTTCTCCGTGCCGACCGACGAGGCGCGCGGGCGGGTCGCGCTCTACCTGGCCATCACCATGGCGCCGTTCACGCTCCTCGCGCCGGTGATCGGCCCGCTCCTGGACCGGCTGCCGCACGGCCGGCGCGCGGCGATGGCGGCCGCGATGGGCGCGCGGGCGCTGCTCGCGCTGGTGCTGTCCGGGGCGGTCATCAGCGGCGGCATCGAGCTGTACCCGGCGGCGCTCGGCGTGCTGGTCGCCTCGAAGGCGTACGGCGTGGTCAGAAGCGCGGTGGTGCCGCGGCTGCTGCCGCCCCGGTTCTCCCTGGTGAAGGCGAACTCGCGGGTCACGCTGTGCGGGCTGCTCGCCACCGGCGTGGCCGCGCCGATCGCGGCGGGGCTGCAGGCGGTGGGGCCGCGCTGGCCGCTGTACGGCGCCTTCGTGATCTTCGTGGCGGGGACGGTGCTGTCGTTCACGCTGCCGCGGAAGGTGGACTCGGCGCGGGGCGAGGACCGGGCGCTGCTCGCCGCCGACGAACGGCACCTGCACGGCCCGCACCGCAAGCCCGTCAAGCGTCCCGGGCTGCGCACGGTGGGCCCGGCGGTGACCCACGCGCTGGCCGCCAACGCCGCGATCCGCTGCCTGTCCGGCTTCCTGATCTTCTTCCTGGCCTTCCTGCTGCGGGTGCATCCGCTGTCCGGGCAGAGCGCGGCCGTGTCGCTGGGCATCGTGGGGGTCGCGGCGGGCGCGGGCAACGCGCTGGGCACGGCGGTCGGGGCGTGGCTGCGGTCGCGGGCCCCGGAGATCATCATCGTGACCGTGGTCGCGGTGGTGCTGGGCACGGGGATCATCGCCGCGGTGTTCTTCAGCACGGTGCTGGTGGCGTGCCTGGCGGCGGTCGCCGGGTTCGCGCAGGCGCTGGCCAAGCTGTCGCTGGACGCGCTGATCCAGCGGGACGTCCCGGAGCAGGTCCGCACCTCGGCGTTCGCGCGTTCGGAGACGCTGCTCCAGGTGTCCTGGGTGCTGGGCGGTGCGGTCGGCATCGTGCTGCCGCTCAACGGCACGCTGGGCCTCGCGGTGGGAGCGGCGATCATCGCCGCCGGGTGGCTGACGACCGTACGGGGGCTGATCGACTCGGCCCGGCACAAGGGGGCGGCCCGGGCGAGGGTGGCGTGACCACGCCACGCCGTACCCAGGTGGGGGGCGGGCCGGGGGCGCCGTATAGCCTTCGCACCATGACCACGTTGCAATCCGCTGTGCGACGCCGCCGCGCCGTCGCCGCCGCCGGCGCCGTATCCGCCGGACTGCTCCTGCTGTCCGCCTGCGACCAGCCGACCCCGATGTCGACGGTCACGGTCGGCAGCGACTCGGTCAGCTCCGAGGCCACCTGTGGCGGCGAGGGCAAGACCCTGGAGACCGCCGAGATCCAGAAGTGCCTCCAGAACGACGACGTCGAGTCCATCACGGTCAACCCCGACGACACCGTCCGCTTCGGCGTGGACCCGGAGGTCGCGGACGAGCGCTGGACGATCCTGATGAACGGTCAGCAGCTGACCGACGACACGGACAACACCTACCGCACCGTGCCGGGCAGCGTGTTCTTCAACGCCCAGTACGGCGCCCAGGGCGACTCGACGCTCGTCACCATCAAGGCCGGCGACGGCAAGGACGACAGCCAGGAGGCCACGGGTCTGTGGTCCTTCCGGCTGAAGAAGGACGACTGACCACGTCCCCCGTGCGCGTCCTCGTGGCCACCGCGGTCCCCGTCGAACGGGACGCGGTGGCTCGGGCGTTCCCGGAGCCGGGCGCCGAGGTGCCCCGTCCCGGGGTGACGCTGCGGCGCCTCCCGGAGGGCTGGGACCTCCTGGCGGCCGGTGTCGGTCCCGCCCTCGCCGCCGCCTCCACCGCCGCCGCCCTCACCGCCGCGGCGCTCGACGGCGCCCCCTACGGGCTGGTCGTCTCGGCCGGTATCGGCGGCGGCTTCGCACCTGACGCGCCCCTCGGCTCGCTCGTCGTCGCCGACGAGATCACCGCAGCCGACCTGGGCGCCGAGACGGCCGACGGCTTCCTGCCGGTGACCGAACTCGGCTTCGGCACGGTCACCCACCACCCGCCCGCCGCTCTCGTCGCCGCCGTCGCCGCCGCGACCGGCGCCCGCCCCGGCACCGTCCTGACGGGGTCCACCGTCACCGGTACGGCCGAACGCGCCGCGCTGCTGCGCGCCCGCCACCCGCGCGCCCTGGCCGAGGGCATGGAGGGCTTCGGCGTCGCCGAGGCCGCCGCCGCGCACGGGGTGCCCGTGCTGGAACTGCGCGCGGTCTCCAACCCGGTCGGCCCGCGCGACCGTGCCGCCTGGCGCATCGGCGACGCGCTGGCGGCCCTGACGGACGCCTTCGGGAAGCTCGCACCCGTCCTCACGAGTTGGAACCCACATGACGACTGAGCCCATGCAGACCGAGCCGCTTCGGATCGCGTACTCCCCCTGCCCCAACGACACCTTCGTCTTCGACGCCCTGGCGCACGGCCGCGTCCCGGGCGCCCCCGCGCTCGACGTGACGTTCGCGGACATCGACATCACCAACGGCATGGCCGAGCGCGGCGAGTTCGAGGTGCTGAAGGTGTCGTACGCCGTGCTGCCGTACGTCCTCGGCGAGTACGCCCTGCTGCCCTGCGGCGGCGCGCTGGGCCGGGGCTGCGGCCCGCTGGTGCTGACCCGGGAGGCCGACGCCGACCTGCGCGGGCGCACGGTCGCGGTGCCGAGCGAGACCTCGACGGCCTACCTGCTGTTCCGCCTCTGGGCCGCGGACACCGTGCCCGGCGGGGTCGGCGAGATCGTCGTCATGCCGTTCCACGAGATCATGCCGGCGGTGCGGGACGGGAAGGTCGACGCGGGGCTCGTGATCCACGAGGCGCGCTTCACCTACCAGAACTACGGGCTGCACAAGCTCGCCGACATGGGCGAGCACTGGGAGCGGACCACCGGACTGCCGATCCCGCTCGGCGCGATCATCGCCAAGCGGTCGCTGGGCGAGGCGACGCTGACGCGGCTGGCCGAGTCCGTGCGCGCCTCGGTCCGGGCCGCCTGGGACGACCCGGAGGCGTCCCGGCCGTACGTGATGGAGCACGCGCAGGAGATGGACCCGGCCGTCGCCGACCAGCACATCGGGCTGTACGTCAACGAGTTCACGGCCGACCTCGGCGAGGACGGCTACGCGGCGATCCGGGGCCTGCTGACCCGCGCGGCGGCCGAGGGCCTGGTACCGGCCCTCGGCCCGGACGCGCTCGCGTTCCCGTAGCGGGCGGAGGTCAGACGTCGAGCTGGTCGGCGACCGCCCGCAGCAGGCCGGCGATCTTCTTGCCGGCGGCCTTGTCGGGGTAGCGGCCGCGCTCCAGCATCGGGGTGATGTTCTCCAGGAGGGTCGTCAGGTCCTGGACGATCGACGCCAGCTCGTCGGGCTTCTTGCGCTGGGCGGCCGCGACCGACGGGGCCGGGTCCAGCAGGGTGAGGGAGAGCGCCTGGTCACCGCGCTGCCCGGCGACCACGCCGAACTCCACTCGCTGCCCCGGCTTCAGTGCCTCGACTCCGGCGGGGAGGACCGAGGAATGCACGAAGACGTCGCCGCCGTCGTCGCGGGAGAGGAAGCCGAAGCCCTTCTCGCTGTTGAACCACTTGACCTTGCCGGTAGGCACGTCTGTCCTCGTCCTCGTACTCGTCGGAAAACTGCTCGGAAACGGCTCTTGATAGCACTTGGGCGGGTCGTCCGACCCGCCGGTACCCAGGCTAATGGTCTTCGGGCCGGTGACAAGACGTCCCCCGGCTGTTCCTCAGGGCTGGGAACTACCCTGGTCGGGTGCGTGACAAAACCCAAACGAATTCCGCCGCGCCCGGTGACCGACTGATCCGCGCCGGAGCGATCGTCTTCTTCATCGGCACCGTGGCCACTTTGGTCACGGTGGCCCCGCTGCTGCTGGGCACGACGCCGTTCCCCACCTACATGTTCGTGCTGAGCATGCTGATGGGGGTGGGCTTCCTCATCGCCGGCGCCGGGGTCTTCCAGTCGATCGCGGCGGGCCGGCGTCAGGCCCGGGCGGCGTCCGCCCCGTCGGCGCCGGCCGCGCGGTAGTCCGCGAGCCACTGCGGGAACTCCGTCAGGTCGCCGAGGACCACGTCGGCACCGGCAGCGCGCAGTTCCTCGGCGCTGCACGGCCCGCTGGCCACGGCCACGGAGCGGGCGCCCGCGGCGCGGGCGCCGCGGACGTCGCCGAGGTGGTCGCCGACGTACGCGTCCGCGCCGTGCTCGCGCAGCGCCACGGCCTTCTGCTCGGCCCACAGGTCGCCGATCACGGCGTCCGGTTCGATGCCGAGGTGCGCCAGGTGCAGCTTGGCGTTCGGCTCGTACTTGGCGGTGACGACGATCGCCCGTCCACCCGCCTCGCGGACGGCGGCGATGGCCTCGCGGGCACCGGGCAGCGCGGGCGTGGCGGCGACGGCGTACGTCGGGTACATCTCCCGGTACAGGTCGGCGACGGCCTCGATCTCCTCGGCCGGGAACCAGTGCGCCAGCTCCTCGGCCAGCGGCGGCCCGAGCCGGGTGACGGCCAGGTCGGCGTCGACGTACGTCCCGGTCCGTTCGGTCAGCGCCACGTAGCAGGCGCGGATGCCGGGGCGCGAGTCGATCAACGTCATGTCGAGATCGAAGCCGACGGTGGGCGCGGGGCGGGTCGTGGAGGCCATGGGCTCCATTGTGCCGGGCGGGCCGACGGGGCCCGCGGGGCGGTACGCCGGTGCCGGGTGGTACGCCGGTGCCGGGTGGGCCGGCGCCGAAGGCCGGTGCCGAGTGGGCCGGTGCGGGCCCGCCGGGAGACGGTCCGCCGTACGCGGCGCCGCCCGGCACCGCGTCCCGACGCTCAGCCCCGTGGCCGACGGGCCCGCCACAGGAGGTACAGGGCCGTGGCCACGGCCGCGGTGCGCAGGACCCAGGGCCAGGTCTCGGTGACCGCCTCGTTCATCCGGCCCTCGGCGATGGGATCGCCCCAGCGGCCCTCCGTGCGGCCCCACAGCCACACGGCCCCGGCCGCGGCTACCGTGCCGGGCAGGCCCAGCACCGCCCACTTCGACTGAGCGGGCGTCAGGCGCCGGGAGAGGTAGGCGATCAGCCAGCCCAGGCCCATCGGGACCAGGCTGCCCATGACGGCACCGGCGATCAGCAGGGCGGCGGCCAGGAGCAGCAGGGGGTTGTTCCAGCCGCCTTCGGGCCACAGGCGGGGCAGGCGGCGGCGCCGGACCGCGACCGTCTCCGCGGCGACCGGCTCGGCGGCCTCCTCCACCGCCTCGGCCTTCTCGGCGGCCCGCTGCTCCCGTTCCTTCCGCTCGGCCTCGTCCCGCTCCTTCGGCGGGGGCTTGAGCAGGTCCGGGATCTCCACCCCGCCGACGAACCCGGGTACCTGGTCGCCGATGCCCCCGTACGGGCCGCTGTCCACCCGCCACCAGTCGCGCCGCGCCGCGCTGTCGCCCAGCTCGTGGGCGCCCGCCAGGTGCGGCGGGGAGGCGGCGGACGCCGGTGAGGCGGCGGGGGCGGCCTCGGGTGCGGTGGGGCGCGGGACGGCGCGGCGCAGGCCCCTGCGCCTCTCCTTCTCGCGCGGCCCGCCGTCCGGCTGTTCGGGCACGGCGGCGGGCGGCGGCACCGGCGGCCGGCGGTCACCGCTCGCGCCGCCCGCCGCGTCCACGACGTCGTCGGGGCTGCCCAGCCGGTCCAGGATGCGACGGACGGCGGCGGGACTGTCCACGGTGGTCTTCGCCCGGCTGCGGTCGATCTCGTTGCGCAGCTCGGACACCAGCCGCATGCGGGTGGCCGACGGCAGCTGCCGCTGCTGGGCCACGTCGCCGACGCGGCTCAGATACTCGAAGACGACCTGGTCGCTCTCGATCCCCACAGACCCCTCCGGGGCGGTGTGTTGTGGTACCCCGTCGGACGAAGGTACCGAATCATCCCGTGCCCGGCGGACACCACCGCACACGTCACCGGCGCACGCGCCACCCCACCGTCGTACCCACCCGCTAACGTGGGCCGGATGAGCACCGAGGAGAAGTCCGCGGCCCCCCGGTCCCTCGCGGAGGCGCTCCGCGTCAGGGACGACGTCTCGCTGGCCGCCCTCCTGCGCAGCCGTCCCGACCTCGTCACCCCCGTCCCCACGGACCTCACGCAGCTCGCCACCCGCGCCGGCACCCGCGCCTCGGTCGTCCGGGCCCTGGAGCGGCTGGACCGGTTCGCGCTGCAGACGGCCCAGGCGCTGGCGGTGGCGGCGGACCCGGCGCCGTACGCGGAGCTGCTCGGGCTCATGGCCGGTGACGAGGGGGACCCGGCCGTCACCGCGGCCCTCCCCCGGGCCGTGGCCCTGCTGCGCGAACAGGCCCTGGTGTGGGGCGCCGACGACCGGCTGCGGCTGGTGCGCACCGCCCGCGAGCTGCTCGCGCCCTCCCCGCAGCACCCCTCGCCGACGGGGCTCGGCCCCACCGTGCGGGAGGCGACGGCGGGGATGTCGCCGGGGCGGATCCAGGAGATCCTCGCCGCGGTCGGTCTCGCCTCGACCCACGACTCCGTCTCCGCGGTGTCGGCGCTGGGCGAGCTGTTCGCCGACCGGACGCGGACGGCGGCGCTCCTGGCCGCGCTGCCCAGGGAGTCCCGGGAGGTGCTGGACCGCCTGGTGTGGGGCCCGCCGTACGGTCAGGTCACCCACGACCCGGCGCCGCACCTGCGGGCGCTGCTGGACCGGGGCCTGCTGCTGCCGACCGCTCCCGGCACCGTCGTCCTGCCCCGGGAGGTCGCCCTGCACCTGCGCGCGGGGCGGGCGCACCGTACGCCCGAGCCGGTGCCGCCGCCGGTGGAGGCGGCGGCCACGCACCGTCCACAGGTTGTGGACGCCACCGCGGCCGGACAGGCGCTGGCGGCGCTGGCGACCGTCGAGGAGCTGCTGAAGGAGTGGGACGAGGGCGGCCCGACGGTGCTGCGGGCCGGCGGGCTGAGCGTGCGCGACCTGAAGCGGACGGCCGTCGCCCTGGACGTGCCCGAGCCGGTCGCCGCCTTCTGGGTGGAGCTGGCCTACGCGGCCGGGCTGGTCGCCTCCGACGGGGAGGCCGACGAGCGGTACGCGGCGACCCCGGCGTACGACGAGTGGCGCGAGCTGCCGCCCGCCGAGCGCTGGGCGCGGCTGGCCGAGTCGTGGCTGACGGCCACCCGCACCTCGGGACTGGTCGGCGGGCGGGACGCGAAGGACCGTACGCTCTCGGCGCTCGGGCCGAACCTGGACCGTTCGGCGGCGCCGGAGGTACGGCACCGGGTGCTGGCCCTGCTGGCGGGGCTGCCCGAGGGCGCCGCGCCCGACGCGGAGTCGGTGCTGGCCAGGCTGCGCTGGGAGCGGCCCCTGCGCGGGCCGCAGCGGGAGCAGCGGGAGCAGCGGGAACAGGGGGAGCAGCGGGAGGACGACCTGCGCAGCCGGCTCGCCCGGTGGACGCTGTCCGAGGCCGAGCTGCTGGGCGTCACCGGGCGCGGGGCGCTGGCGGCGCCCGGCCGGGCGCTGATCGGCGCGCCGGAGCCCGCGCACCCGGCGGCTCAGCCGGAGCCCGAGGGACCCGGCGACAAGCTCCCCGTGCACCACCACCGCACGCCCCCCGCGCCCGCCCCCGCGACCCCCGCCGAACGGGCCGCCGCCACCGCGGCCGCGGCCCGGCTGCTCGCGCCGCTGTTCCCCGAGCCGCTGGACCACGTGCTGCTCCAGGCCGACCTGACGGCGGTGGCGCCGGGGCCCCTGGAGCGGGAGCTGGCCGACGTGCTGGGGGTGCTCGCGGACGTGGAGTCGAAGGGCGGGGCGACCGTCTACCGGTTCACGCCGGGCTCGGTGCGCCGCGCGCTGGACGCCGGCCGGACCGCCGCCGACCTGCACGCCTTCCTGGCCCGGCACTCGCGTACGCCGGTGCCGCAGCCGCTCGCCTACCTGATCGACGACGTGGCCCGCCGGCACGGGCGGCTGCGGGTGGGCGCGGCCTCGGCGTACGTGCGCTGCGACGACGACGCGACGCTGGACGAGATCCTCGCCGACAAGCGGGCCGCCGGTCTCGGTCTGCGCCGCCTCGCGCCGACCGTGCTGGCCGCGCAGACCGACCCGGCGGCGCTGCTGGAGGGGCTGCGCGCGATGGGGTTCGCGCCGGCCGCGGAGTCCGCCGCGGGCGATGTGCTGATCGCCCGCGCCGACGCCCGCCGCACTCCGCCGCGGGCGGCGCCGGAGCCCGTTCCGGACGGTCCGCCGGTCCCCGACGACACGCTGCTGACGGCCGCGATCCGTGCCATCCGGGCCGGCGACCTGGCCTCCACGGCCCCGCGCAGGCCGGGGCACGCGGACGGTGCGGACGGCGGCCCGGCGGCGGGCGGTGAGCTGCCCCGCACTAGTGCCGCCGAGACCCTCGCCACCGTGCAGGCGGCCGTGCTGACCGGCGAGGCGCTGTGGATCGGCTACGTGAACGCGGAGGGCGCCGCCAGCCAGCGCGTCATCGCCCCGATCCGGGTGGAGGGCGGCTTCGTGACGGCGTACGACCACACGGCGGACGAGGTGCGCACGTATCCGCTGCACCGGATCACCGGCGTGGCCGAACTCGCCGACGACGCGCCCTGAACGCGCCCCGGTGCGCCCCTCTTTCGGGGGTAACGGCGGGATCATGCACGCCACGCCGGGTGATTAGCACCTGCGAGGGAGCTTTTTTCATATTCCGCATCGATTTTTCGGCGGTCGGGCAGCCACCGGGTGTCCTGCTCACCGAACCGAAAGGAACCATCCGATGCGTGCCGTACGTCGAGTCGCCACCGTCCTGACCTCCACCGCCACGCTGATCGCGGCGTTCGCCGCCGAGGCCGCCGCGGTCGGCATCGACCTCGGTGGAGGCCTGACCCTCTGATCGCCTCCTGACCCCTTCGTTCGCGTACGTCCCCTGACGGCGGGCCGGGTCTCAGTCCCCCTGGGCCCGGCCCGCTCCTCATCCCCTCCCCCGCGGTTCTCCCGCGTTCTCCCGGTTCTCCCGGTTCTCCCGAAAGGCACGTCATGCGCTCCGAGCTCCGCGATCCGGACCACGACACCACCGCACACGACAGCGCCCACGGCACCGCACACGACACCGCGCGCTCCGCCGCCCGCTCCGCCGTGGCCGTCTCCGTCGCCGCCCTGATCACCGCCGCCGCGCTGTTCGGCGCGCTCGCTCCCAAGGCCGCCGCACTTCCCCTGCCGCTGCCGGCCACCGGTGTGGAGTCCCTGGTCACGGAGGGGGTCACCGTCGAAGGCCCGCTGATCAACAACATCAGTCTCAGGTAGCCCGGCCGCGCGATCAGGCACACTGGACGTTTGGCCGATCCGTCGAGTCGCTGTCGGCCGTACGCACGCGAAAGGGTGCCGCCCGTGAATGGTCCGCTCATCGTCCAGTCCGACAAGACCCTGCTCCTCGAGGTCGACCACGAGCAGGCCGGCGACTGCCGTCGGGCCATCGCGCCCTTCGCCGAACTGGAGCGCGCGCCGGAGCACATCCACACCTACCGGGTGACCCCGCTGGGCCTGTGGAACGCGCGGGCGGCGGGCCACGACGCCGAGCAGGTCGTCGACGCGCTCGTCGAGTACAGCCGCTACCCGGTGCCGCACGCGCTGCTCGTCGACATCGCCGAGACGATGGACCGCTACGGCCGCCTCACCCTCTCCAAGCACCCGGCGCACGGGTTGGTCCTGACGACCACCGACCGGCCGGTGCTGGAGGAGGTCCTGAAGTCGAAGCGGATCGCGCCGCTGGTCGGCGCCCGCATCGACCCCGACACGGTGGCCGTGCACCCCTCCGAGCGCGGGCAGATCAAGCAGACGCTGCTGAAGCTCGGCTGGCCCGCCGAGGACCTCGCCGGGTACGTCGACGGCGAGGCGCACCCGATCGAGCTGGCCGAGGACGGCTGGGCGCTGCGCCCGTACCAGAAGCAGGCCGTGGAGAACTTCTGGCACGGCGGCAGCGGTGTCGTCGTGCTCCCCTGCGGCGCGGGCAAGACGCTGGTCGGCGCCGGTTCGATGGCGCAGGCGAAGTCGACGACGCTGATCCTGGTCACCAACACGGTCTCCGCCCGGCAGTGGAAGCACGAGCTGGTCAAGCGCACGTCGCTGACCGAGGACGAGATCGGCGAGTACAGCGGCACGAAGAAGGAGATCCGGCCGGTCACCATCGCCACGTACCAGGTGCTGACGACGCGGCGGAAGGGCGTCTACCCGCACCTGGAGCTGTTCGACTCCCGGGACTGGGGTCTGATCGTCTACGACGAGGTGCACCTGCTGCCGGCGCCGGTCTTCAAGTTCACCGCCGACCTCCAGGCGCGCCGCCGCCTCGGTCTGACCGCGACCCTCGTCCGCGAGGACGGCCGCGAGTCGGACGTGTTCTCCCTCATCGGTCCGAAGCGTTTCGACGCGCCCTGGAAGGAGATCGAGGCGCAGGGCTACATCGCGCCCGCCGACTGCGTGGAGGTCCGGGTCAATCTCACCGACTCCGAGCGGCTCGCGTACGCCACCGCCGAGGCGGAGGAGAAGTACCGCTTCTGCGCGACGACCGACACCAAGCGCAAGGTCACCGAGGCGATCGTGCGGCGCTTCGCCGGGCAGCAGATCCTCGTCATCGGCCAGTACATCGACCAGCTCGACGAACTGGGCGAGCACCTGGGCGCGCCGGTGATCAAGGGCGACACGTCCAACGCCCAGCGGGAGAAGCTCTTCGAGTCCTTCCGGCAGGGCGAGATCAGCGTCCTGGTCGTCTCGAAGGTCGCGAACTTCTCCATCGACCTGCCGGAGGCGACGGTCGCGATCCAGGTGTCGGGCACCTTCGGGTCCCGGCAGGAGGAGGCCCAGCGGCTCGGCCGGGTGCTGCGGCCGAAGGCCGACGGTCACCAGGCGCACTTCTACTCGGTCGTCGCCCGCGACACCCTCGACCAGGACTTCGCCGCCCACCGCCAGCGCTTCCTGGCGGAGCAGGGCTACGCGTACCGGATCGTGGACGCGGACGAGCTGCTGACGGAGAGCTGAGCGGACACCCGGCCGGGTCAGGCCCGGCCGGGCTCCGGGCGGGACGGTCAGGCCCCGGGGAGGGTGAACACCAGGACCAGGACGCACACCGGCGGCAGCAGCGACAGCGCGGCCATCCAGATCCGCAGGGCGGTCCAGCGCCGGGTCCAGGGCAGAGCCCAGGCGGTGACCCAGGCTCCGTGGGTGAGGAAGGCGCCGAAGAACAGGGTGCCGTAGATCAGCGTCAGCGAGGTCGTCAGCGCCCGCGAGCAGTCGGTGCCGCAGCTGTCGGTCGCCATGACCGACAGCAGGCCGAGGAACGCGGCCGCCGGTACCAGAACCGTCAGGAGCACGGTGGCGACGGTCGGCGCGATCCACGCCGTGCGGTCCCGCCGGTCCCGTGGGTTCCGCCAGGCGGCCGGGTACGGCGGCCATGCCGTCGGGTGCTGTGGGTTCATGCGGCCAGTCAAGCCGCGCGGGCGTGCCCCGCGCACCGGCGTGCGTACTCAGACCGGTACGCGTGCCTACTCAGTCCGCGCGGCGGCGGACGCGGCGCCACCGGCGAGGGACACGGGCACCACCGCCGAAGGACGCGGCGTCACCGGCGGCGGACGCCGGCCTCCTCGCCGTACTCGCCGAGGATGACGACGTCGAAGGCGGCGCCCGCGAACACCCGCACGGCGCGCAGAGCGTCACCGAGCCGGTGCCGGTGGCTGCCGGCCACGGGCGTGGCACCGGACGCGCGGCCCGGTGCCGGGGCGGGGGAGATGGTTGCTGCGCTCATGTCTCCATGGTGCGACCGCCCGCCCCCGACCGGCATCGGTCTGCGGGCCGAACCCCCGCCGCCTGCCGCTACGACCGTGGAGGGAGCGCATCCCCCAGAGCGGAGTACGCGATCCCCTAGGGGGCGGACGGGGCGGAACGGCGGGACACGGAAAAACCGTTGGCCCGCGCCGCCGCCGCTCCCCTAGAATCTCCGCTCTTGCCCGCCTCCCCACGGAGCGCCGCCGACCGGACGGAAACCGGCCGGCCCACCGCGCGGAAACCGCGCCCACCACACCGCAGGTCATCCGGAGGCACCCCCTTGTCCACGCCCGTCCACGACGACCCCCTCGCCAAGGAGCGCTCCCACCTCGCCGCGTCGCGCTCCGCCCTGCGCGCCATGCGGGAGGACGTCGAGTCCCTCGACATCACCGACGTCACCGCGAACTGGGTCAACGCCGCCGTGCTGGCGAACCAGATGGAGGAGCGCGTCAAGGCGCTCGCCGACCTGAGCGAGACCCCGCTGTTCTTCGGCCGGCTCGACTACCTGCACGCGCCCGGCGCCGAGCAGGCGGAGGGCGCGGAGGGTGAGCGCTTCTACGTCGGGCGCCGGCACGTGCACGACGCGGACGGCGACCCGATGGTGATCGACTGGCGGGCGCCGGTCTCGCAGCCGTTCTACCAGGCGTCGAAGAAGAACCCGCTGGACGTCGCCCTGCGCCGCCGCTTCGGCTACACCGGCGGCGACCTGACGGCGTACGAGGACGAGCACCTGTCGGACCCCACCGAGGCCGCGACCACCAGCAAGCTGCTCCAGCAGGAGATCGAGCGGCCCCGCGTCGGTCCGATGCGGGACATCGTGGCGACCATCCAGCCCGAGCAGGACGAGATCGTGCGCGCCGGGCTGTCCGGGTCGGTCTGTGTACAGGGCGGGCCCGGCACCGGGAAGACCGCCGTCGGCCTGCACCGGGTCGCCTACCTCCTCTACGCCCACCGCGAGCGCCTGGCCCGGACCGGGACGCTGGTGATCGGGCCGAACAAGTCCTTCCTGCACTACATCGAGCAGGTCCTTCCGGCCCTGGGCGAGCTGACGGTCCGCCAGGCCACCGTCGACGACCTGGTGGCGCACGTCGAGGTGCGCGGCGCGGACGAGGCGACGGCGGCGGTGATCAAGGGCGACGCGCGGATGGCGCGGGTGCTGCGGCGGGCCCTCTACTCGCACGTCACCATGCCCACCGAGGGCGTCGTGGTGGTGCGCGGCTCGCGGCGCTGGCGGGTGGCGGCGTACGAGCTGGAGGAGATCGTCCGCGAGCTGCTCGCCCGCGACATCCGCTACGGCGCCGCCCGCGAGGCCCTTCCGCAGCGGATCGCGCACGCCGTGCTGGTGCAGATGGAGCGGGCCGGTGAGGCGCCGGACGACCGGGTGCAGAACGCGGTGGCGCGCAACGCCGCCGTGAAGGCGGTGGTGAAGACCGTCTGGCCGCAGGTCGACCCCGCGAAGCTGGTCCTGCGCCTCCTGACCGACGCGGACTTCCTCGCCGAGCACGCCGAGGGCATCCTCACCGGGGAGGAGCAGAAGGCGGTGCTGTGGGTGAAGCCGGCCCGCTCGGTGAAGTCGGCCAAGTGGTCGCCCGCGGACGCCGTGCTGATCGACGAGGCCGCCGACCTGATCGAGCGCACCCACTCCCTCGGGCACGTCGTCCTCGACGAGGCGCAGGACCTCTCCCCCATGCAGTACCGGGCGGTGGGCCGACGCTGCACCACCGGCTCGGCGACCGTCCTGGGCGACCTGGCGCAGGGCACGACGCCGTGGGCGACCCGCAGCTGGGCCGAGGCGCTGGCCCACCTGGGCAAGGAGGGAGCCGTGGTGGAGGAGCTGACGGCCGGTTTCCGCGTGCCGACGGACGTGATCGCGTACGCGTCCCGGCTGCTGCCGCACATCGCGCCGGGCCTGACGCCGGTGGCGTCGATCCGTGAGAACCCGGGGTTCTTCGAGGTCCGTGAGGCGGCCGAGGGCACGGCGGACGTGCTGGCGGCCTGCCGCGAGCTGCTGGAGCGGGAGGGGTCGGTGGGTCTGATCGCCGCCGACGCGCGGGTACCGGAGCTGGCGGCGGCGCTCGGGGCGGCGGGGGTCGGCTTCGTCGGTCCCGGTGAGGAGACGACGCGGACCACCCGCCTGACCCTGGTCCCGGCCTCGCTGGCCAAGGGTCTGGAGTACGACTACGTGGTCCTGGACGAGCCACGGGCCGTGGTCGACGGCGAACCGGACGAACGGACGGGACTGCGACGGCTGTACGTGTGCCTGACCCGTGCGGTGTCGGGCCTGATCGTGACCCACGCGACGGAGCTGCCGCCGCAGCTGCGGTAACTGCCGTGGCTGCCCTGGCTACCGCAGCTGCCCTAGCTGCCGTAGCTGCCGTAGCTGCCGTAGCTGCCGTAGCTGCCGTAGCTGCCGTAGCTGCCGTGGCTGCCGTGGCTGCCGTGGCTGCCGCAGCTGCGGGCAGTCGTGCCGCTGGGGCGGCACGGGTGGGCGGTGGGGGCACCTCCCGCTCGAGCGAAGCCGAGAGTGGGGGAGGCACCCCGCAACGCCGGGCCGCGCAACCCACCCCCCACGCGAGCACCGACGCAGGCGCACCCCCGGCCGACGCTCAGTCCCGCAGCCGACCCTCAGCCCCCCAGCACCCGCCGCCACTCCCCGACCGCCTCCGCCGAAACCGGCCCGTCCCACCCGGCGGGCCGCGCCGCCCCGCCGATGTGGAAGCCGTCGATCCCCGCGTCCAGCAGCCCGGGAACGTGCTCCAGACGCAGCCCGCCGCCCACCAGCAGCTGCTGCTCGTACCCCGGCTCCCCCCGCCGCCGCGCCTCCGCGAGCAGCACGCTCAGCCCGTCGTCGACCCCGCCCGCCGACCCGGCCGTGAGGTACGTGTCCAGCCCGGGGAAGTCCGCGAGCTGCTTGCGCAGGGCGTCCCGGTCCGCGGCGCGGTCGATCGCGCGGTGGAAGGTCCACCGGCACCCCTCCAGCGCCCCGGCGACCCGCTCCACCGCCGCGAGGTCGACGTCACCGTCCGCGTCGAGGAACCCGAGCACGAACTCCGTCGCCCCGGCCTCCCGCATCCGCCCGGCGACCCCCACCAGCCGCTCGACGTCCCCGGCGGCGAACCCGTCCGCCAGCCGCAGCATCACCCGCAGGTCGATGTCGACGGCGGCGCGGATCGCGGCGACGGTCTCGGCCGACGGGGTGAGTCCGTCGGCCGCCATGTCGGTGACCAGTTCGAGGCGATCCGCGCCTCCGGCCTGGGCGGCGACCGCGTCCTCGACGTCGAGGGCGATCACCTCCAGGACTGCACGCTTGCTCATGGGACCCCATTCGTCGGCCTGCTACAGGTCTAGTCCAATCCAAGACTACGCCCCCATGGCCGGCCAGGACTCCCCCGCGCCGCCACCCGGCGCCGCTCAGCCGCCGAAGAGGTTCAGCTCCGCCGCCTCCACCCCGGCCAGCTCGTAGCCGGCCGCGCCGTCCACCGGCCGACCCGCGTACAGCCGCACCAGCGTCGCCGCGTCCCCGATGAACCGCCCCGGCGGCCGCTCACCGCTCGCCCCGCCCAGCTTCAGCGGCTCGTCCACGTCGTCGAGGTCGGCGTGCAGCGGTACGTGGCCGCGGTCGCGGGTGAGCGTGCCCAGCAGCGCCAGCGCCTCCGGCAGTCCGCGCCCCGCGTACGCGCCCGGCTCGCCGAGGGCCACCCGCACGTCACCCGCGTGCACCCACTCGCCCAGCGCCAGCATGTCGAGGGCGCCGCCCGCGCGGCCGATCACCGGACCGGCCTCGGCCATGCCGCGCTCCAGTTCGTCGACGACCCGGGCGTTGGGCCAGTCGGCGCGTTCGGCGATGTCGCGGTCGTTGGACTCGGGCGAGAAGACGCCGTCCTCGAAGCGGTTCTCCACCGCCCTCATCAGCGCGGAGGAGCAGTGCGCCAGCACGTCCCGCACGGTCCAGCCGGGACACGCGGCCACCGGCAGCGCGAAGTCGCCGTCCGCCCGGGACCGCAGCAGCGGCACCAGTTCGTCCCGCTCGATGGCCAGCAGCCGCCCGGGCCGTTCGGGGTCGCGTACGTCGTGCACGTCAGCAGGAGTCGTCATGGCTCCACGTTAGGGGCGCGGCGGCCCCGCGGTCAGTGTGCCGACAGGTCGTCCAGCTCGGCGGCGTAGAGGAGCGCCGGGTCGAAGGACATGCCGGTGAAGTGACCGGCCAGCTCCAGGGACAGGACGCCGTGCAGCCGGGTCCAGAAGGACAGGGCCCGGTGCAGCGCCGCGGGGGGAGCCGGGTGTCCGTCCGCCCACTGCCGGTGGCCGTCGAGGTGGGCGTCGAACGCCGTCGGCGCGTCACCCTCGCCCGGCAGCGCGGCGCAGGCGTCGATGATGACGGCCATGGTCTCGGAGGCGATCTGGGTGACGTCGGCGGGCGCGTGGTAGCCGGGGACGGGGGTGCCGAAGACCAGGAAGTACCGCTGGGGGTCGGCGAGCGCCCAGGAGCGCATGGTGTGCGCCAGTCCGGTCAGGTCGGCGCCGGAGGCGGCGGCGTCCCGGAAGGTGTCGGCGAGGCTGCGGTAGGCGTCCCTGACGAGTTCGCTGATCAGCTCGTCGCGGCCGGCGAAGTACCGGTAGAGGGCGGGCCCGCTCATGCCCATCCGCTTGGCGATCGCGTTCAGGGAGAGGGCTGAGGCACCGGCCGTGGCGATCTGCTCCCGCGCGTGCTCCTTGACCTCCGCGCGCACCTGGCTGCGGTAGCGCTCGCGCGGGGTCCCGGTGCGCGCCTGCGTCATGGCCGCCGCCCTTTCCGCTCCTGCGTGCCTGCGTGCCTGCAAGGCCAAGATTCAGTTAGAGGCTTCACCGCAGCTGGTGGTCTCCCCGCTGGGAGAATGGGCCCATGGCCGACCTCGACGCCCTGCGCTCCCGTTTCGCCCGCGCCCTGGACGGAGCCCGCGCTCCCGGTTCCGGCCCCGACCCCGCGCCGTACGCCGACAACCTGCTCGCCCGCTGGCAGGAACCCCAGCGGCGCTACCACACGCTCGCGCACCTCACGGCGGTGCTCGACCACGTCGACGTACTGGAGGAGTACGCCGACGACCCGGACGCGGTGCGGCTCGCGGCCTGGTTCCACGACGCGGTCTACCTCCCCGACCGCTCCGAGAACGAGGAGCGCTCCGCCCGTCTCGCCGAGCGCGCCCTGCCCGAGGCCGGGGTCCCGGCGGGGAAGACCGCCGAGGTGGCCCGGCTGGTGAGGCTCACCGTCACCCACTCCCCCGCCGGGGACGACCGCGACGGGCAGGTGCTGTGCGACGCGGACCTGGCGATCCTCGCCTCGCCGCCGTCGGCGTACGCGGCGTACACGGCGGCCGTGCGGCAGGAGTACCACTTCGTCCCGGACGACGCCTTCCGCGAGGGCCGCGCCGCGGTCCTCCGCCAACTCCTCGATCTCCCCCGGCTGTTCCACACCCCGCACGGCCGCCGCGAGTGGGAGGCGACCGCCCGCTACAACCTCACCGGCGAGCTGGAAATGCTGTCGCCCGGAGGCGACCCGGCCCCGTAGCCTGCCCCGCATGCTGACCATGGGCGGGGAACAGGTGGAAGAGGCCGTCGCGGGCGCCGTGGCGCTGCTGCGGACGGCGACGGACCGGGACTGGGAGGCGGTGCGGGCCGGCCGGCCGGAGTGGAACTGCCGGCAGACGGCCGAGCACATCGCGGGCGTCCTCATCGCCTACGCGGGCCAGCTCGCCGGACGCGCCACGCAGGCATGGGTCCCCTTCGACATCACCCTCGACGACGGCACCGGCAACGAAGGCTGCCTGCACGTCATCGAGACGGCCGGCGCCCTGTTCGCCGCCACCCTGCGCACCACCCCGCGCGAGGTCCGCGCCTTCCACCCGTACCCCTTCCGCAGCGCGAACCGCGAGGGCTTCGCCGCGATGGGGGTCACCGAGGTACTGGTCCACACCCACGACATCGCCGAGGGCCTGGGCCTCACCTACGAACCGCCCGCCCGGCTCTGCGCCGACGTCCTCGCCCGGATCTTCCCGCACGTCCAGCCCGGCACCGACCCCTGGTGCACCCTGCTGTGGGCCACCGGCCGCGGTGAGCTGCCCGGACGCGTCCCGGTCACCGAATGGCGCTGGAAGAACAACATCGTGATCCCCGCCGGCCGGCTCACCCTCCAGGGCGTCACCCCCGCGTCCGCCGGCGACCTCGCCGCCGGTGGGGACGGCGGGTTCGCGTGGGTCGACAGCGGCCCCTACCAGGGCACCCGGGACGCCGCGGGGATGCTGCTGAAGGCGTACGAGGCGGGTGTGCACCAGCCGGAGTGGGGTGTCTTCGTGCTCGTACGGAGCGAGGACGGCCGCGCGGTCGGCGCCATGGGCTTCCACGGGCCGCCGGACGAGGAGGGGCGGGCCGAGGTCGGCTACGACCTCGCCGAGGACGCCCGCGGCCGTGGCTACGCCACCGAGGCGCTGCGCGCGCTGTCGGCATGGTCACCGGCACGGCGGAACGGCACCGCGCTCCGCGCGAAGATCGACCGGACCAACGTCCGCTCACAGGCGGTCGTCACCCGTGCCGGCTACCGCCTGGTCGCCGAGGACGAGGAACTGCTCACCTACGAGCTGCGCGGCTGAGCGCCGGAGCCGGCCCCCTTGCGCCGGCGCAGTCCCGCCCCGTGCAGCAGCCGCACCACCTCGCGGCTGCTGACCTCCAGCGCACCGGCGGACACCGCGTCGGCGTACCGATGGGCGGGAATGTCGTAGTGGTCGCGTTCGAAGGCGCGGCGCGGCACGCCCAGCGTCTCGGCGAAGGCGTGCAGTTCGGCGTACGAGACGTCGCTGACCAGATGCGACCACATGCGGCCGTGGCCCGGCCAGGTCGGCGGATCGATGTAGACGGTCACCGGGCCGCCCCCGATCCGTTCACGACGGCTGCGGGCCGCCGCCGGCCCCGCCCAGCGAGCCGACCGCCGCGACCTTCACACCCGCCTTCCCGCACACCCAGTGCGGGTCGGGGCCCAACTCCGGCTCGACGTCCAGGGCGTGCGGGTCGCCGGAGCCGCACACCGGGCACAGCGGCCAGCGGCCGTACCGCTCCAGCAGGGCGTCCTGCACGTCCTGCGCGACCAGTCCGGCGACGAACTCGGTGCCCTCGGGCCACTGCTCCACCCACCAGCGGCGCTGCGCGACGGACTCCTCCACCAGCGACACGACGTCCGGCTCGGCGACCTGGCCCGCCACGAGGTCGGCGAGCACGAGGGCGCGCGCGGCGTGCAGCGCCTGCTCCAGGGGGCTGATGGGGTCCATGCACCCATTGTGCGCACTCTTGACCCCCGCACAGAAACGAAAATATCTTTCACGAGTGACCGATGACGTGAAGGAAACTTTCGCCTCTCCTCCCGCACCCGGCGCACTGGCGGCCAAGGTCCGCACGCTGGCACCGTCGATGACCCGTTCCATGCAGCGGGTCGCCGAGGCCGTCGCGGGCGACCCGGCCGGCTGCGCGGCCCTCACGGTCACCGGCCTCGCGGAACTCACCGGCACCAGCGAGGCGACGGTCGTACGCACCGCCCGGCTGCTCGGCTACCCCGGCTACCGGGACCTGCGCCTCGCGCTCGCCGGGCTTGCCGCCCAGCAGCAGTCCGGCCGCGCGCCCGCCATCACCACCGACATCGCGGTCGACGACCCGATCGCGGACGTCGTGGCCAAGCTGGCCTACGACGAGCAGCAGACCCTCGCCGACACCGCCGCCGGCCTGGACACCGTCCAGCTCGGCGCGGCCGTCACCGCACTCGCCGCCGCCCGCCGCACCGACGTGTACGGCCTCGGCGCGTCCGGCCTGGTCGCCCAGGACCTCACCCAGAAGCTCCTGCGCATAGGGCTGATAGCCCACGCGCCCGGTGATCCGCACCTCGCCGTCACCAACGCGGTGCAGTTGCGGGCCGGGGACGTCGCCATCGCGATCACGCACTCCGGTTCGACCGGTGACGTGATCGAACCGCTGCGGGTCGCCTTCGAGCGCGGTGCGACGACCGTCGCCGTCACCGGGCGTCCCGACAGCCCCGTCACCCAGTACGCCGACCACGTGCTGACCACGTCGACGTCCCGGGAGAGCGAGCTGCGGCCGGCGGCGATGTCGTCGCGGACGAGTCAGCTGCTGGTGGTGGACTGCCTGTTCGTGGGGGTGGCGCAGCGGACGTACGAGTCGGCCGCGCCGGCTCTGGCGGCGTCCTACGAGGCGCTGGCTCATCGGCACGGGGCGCGCGGGAGACCGTAGGGGCCGATCGTCGCGGGCGGCCGCGGGCCGTCCGTGGGTGATCGCGCCCGTGCGGCGGAGCCGCAGTCGATGCGGCCCCGCGCCCCTGGGCAAGCTGGATCGACCGAAACTCGACACGTGACCGAAGAGAGCCGCTCCGTCATGACCTCAACCCCCCACCACGCCGACCTCCGCTCCCAGTTGGAGACGCTGACCACCGAGGCGTTCCGCCCCGAGCTGGCCGAGATCGACCGGATGCCCACCCTCGACATCGCCCGCGTGATGAACGGCGAGGACACCGCCGTCCCCGCCGCCGTCGCCGAGCGGCTGCCCGAGATCGCCGCCGCCGTCGACGCCATCGCCGCCCGTATGGCGCGCGGCGGGCGGCTGGTCTACGCGGGCGCCGGTACCGCCGGCCGGCTCGGTGTGCTGGACGCCTCGGAGTGCCCGCCCACCTTCAACACCGCCCCCGGTCAGGTCGTCGGCCTCATCGCGGGCGGCCCTCAGGCCATGGTGACCTCGGTCGAGGGCGCCGAGGACTCGGCCGAGCTGGCCCGCGCGGACCTGGACGCCCTCGGCCTGACCGCCGACGACACGGTGGTCGGCGTCTCCGCGTCGGGCCGCACGCCCTATGCCGTCGGCGCCGTCGAGCACGCCCGCGCGCGGGGGGCCCTGACCGTCGGGCTGGCCTGCAACAGCGGCAGCGCCCTGGCCGCCGCCGCCGAGCACGGCATCGAGGTCGTCACCGGACCCGAGCTGATCACGGGATCGACCCGCCTGAAGGCCGGTACGGCGCAGAAGCTGGTCCTCAACATGCTGTCGACGATCACGATGATCCGCCTCGGCAAGACGTACGGGAACCTGATGGTGGACGTCCGCGCCTCCAACGAGAAGCTGCGCGCCCGCTCCCGCCGTATCGTCGCCCTCGCCACCGGCGCCGCCGACGACGAGATCGAGCGCGCCCTGACCGCGACCGACGGCGAGGTCAAGCACGCGATCCTGACCCTGCTGGCCGACGTGGACGGCCCGACGGCCGCCCGCCTTCTGGAGGACTCCGGCGGCCACCTGCGTGCCGCGCTGGCGGCGGCCAAGGCCTGACCGCACGCTCGGGGAGTGCACAAGGACCCCCACTCCACGGCCGCAGCGCTGCTCCCCCTGGTCGGCGGCGCCGCGAACGTCACCTCCGTCGCCCACTGCATGACCCGCCTCCGCCTGGGCCTGGCCGACCGTTCCCGGGTGGACGACGCGGCGCTGCGGGCGCTGCCCGGGGTGCTCGGGGTGGTGGAGGACGGCGACTCGTACCAGGTGGTGCTGGGTCCGGGGGTGGTAGGCCGGGTGACGGAGGCCTTCGAGGCGCTGCTGGCGGGGGAGGACGGCGGCGGGACGGACGGGACGCCGAACGGCGCGACGGACATCGGGGCGGACCGGTCACCGAACGGCGCTACGGACGGGACACCCCACGGCCTAGCGGGCGCCGGAACCGACCGGTCACCGGGCGGCACGGCGGACGCCCTCGCCCGGCGCGGCGCCGAACTGAAGGCGCGCCAGAAGGCCCGCAACGCGACCCCGCTCAAGACGGCCCTGCGCCGCGTCGCGAACATCTTCGTCCCCCTCATCCCCGCCCTGATCGGCTGCGGCATCGTCGCGGGCGTCGCCGGCCTGCTGACGAACCTGCGCTGGCTCCCGGCCCTCACCCCCGCCCTGGCCGCCCTCTCCTCCGCCTTCATGGCACTGATCGCGGTGTTCGTCGGCCACAACACGGCGAAGGAGTTCGGCGGCACGCCCGTGCTGGGCGGCGCGGTCGCCGCCGTCGTCGTCTACCCGGGCGTCGCGAAGGTGACGGCGTTCGGGGCGGCACTCGCCCCCGGCCAGGGCGGCGTCCTCGGCGCACTGGCCGCGGCGATGCTCGGCACGTACGTCGAGAAGTGGTGCCGCGCCCGCCTCCCCGGCACCCTGGACGTCCTGCTCACCCCGACCCTCACCGTCCTGGTCTCCGGCCTCGTCACCCTCTACGTCCTCATGTACGCGGCCGGCGAGGTCGCCACGGCCATCGGCACAGCGGCGAACTGGCTCCTGACGACCACGGGCGCCCTGGCCGGCCTGGTCCTCGGCGGCCTCTTCCTCCCCCTCGTGATGCTGGGCCTGCACCAGGCCCTCATCCCCATCCACACCACCCTCATCGAGCAGCAGGGCCACACGGTCCTGCTCCCCATCCTCGCCATGGCGGGCGCGGGCCAGGTCGGCGCGGCGGCGGCGGTCTACGTCCGCCTCCGCCACGACACCACGCTCCGCACGACGATCAGATCGGCGCTCCCGGCCGGCCTGCTCGGCGTCGGCGAGCCCCTGATCTACGGCGTCTCCCTCCCCCTCGGCCGCCCCTTCCTCACCGCCTGCGTGGGCGGGGCGGCGGGCGGCGCCCTCGTCGGCCTGTTCGCGATGCTCGGCACCGACGTGGGGGCGACGGCGATCGGCCCGTCGGGCTGGGCGCTGTTCCCGCTCCTCGCGGGCGGCGGGGGCTGGGCGGTGACGGCCGGGGTGTACGGCGGCGGGCTGCTCACCGGGTACGTGGTCGGCTTCCTGGCGACGTACTTCTTCGGTCTGCCCGACGGCGCGGCCCGCCCCGTGTGCGACCCTGAGGAACATGAACCACGCCCAGCTGACCGCCCTGGGCCGCGCCCTGCGTCTCCTCGGTGAGCACGGCGAGGCCCTGAGCACCGACACCCCGGACGCCAAGCTGCACGAGGTCCGCGCGGACCTGAAGCGGGCGCTGGACCTGCTGGAGGAGAGCGTCGGGACGGCGGCCCCCAGCACCCGCTGCCCCGAGCACCCGAACGGCCCGGTCGACAAGGCCGCCCCCGACCTCTGCCTCCTCTGCGAGACCCGCCGCCGCACCGCCCGCCGCGCCGAGTACAACGGCGGCCCGCTCCCGGCCCGGCCCTCGACCGAGCCGGTCCAGTCCCGCTACGGCGTCCGCGGCGACCGGCCGCAGCCCCAGCAGCGCTGGCTGCCCGAGCTGTGGAACGGCCAGGCGTGGCAACTGTGCGGCACCCCGCGCCGGGACCGCCGCGAGGCCGAGCTGTACATCGCGGCCCAACTGCGGGCCCCCCGCGCGGCGATGGCGTACCGGCTGGTCCACGAGTTCACCGACTACGAGGTGCTGCGGGTGTGGGGGACGCCGGTACGGGTGGACATCGAGCCGATGGGCGGGATCTGAGCCGGGCCGTCCGAGCCGGGCCCCCGCCGGATCAGGACTGGCTCTCACCCGGTCGGATCCGGCTCTCAGATCTGGTTCTCACCACCGTCGACGTACCAGTTGGCCCCCAGGACGAAACTGCTCTGTTCGGAGGCGAGGAAGGCCACCACCGCGGCGATCTCCTCGGGGCGCCCCATCCGCCCGATCGCGGTGTCCGTGGCGAGTTTCGTCCGGACGTCCGACGCGTTCTGCGCACCGAAGAGGTTCCTGATCCCGGGGGTGTCGACCGGGCCCGGTGAGACGGCGTTGACCCTGATGCCGCGGCCCTTGAGTTCATTGGCCCAGCCCCGCGCGAAGGACCGGACGGCGGCCTTGGAAGCGGCGTACAGACTGAACGCCTCGGCACCGTTGTCACCGGCCGTGGAGGCGTTCAATATCACCGACGCGCCGTCATTGAGCAGCGGCAGCGCCTTCTGCACGGTGAAGAGCACGCCCCGCACGTTGACGCCGAAGATCTGGTCGTACTGCTCCTCGGTGATCTGTTCCAGCGGCACCAGCGAGGCGGTCGCCGCGTTGGCGAAGACCACGTCCAGCCCCCGGCCCCGGGCGCGGACCGCCTCGTAGAGCCGATCCAGGTCGGCCAGGTCCGTCACGTCCCCGGCCACCGCCGTGGCCTTCTGCGCACCGATGGCCTCCACGGCCGCGTCCAGCTCGGCCTTGCGCCGGCCGGTGATGAAGACGTGCGCCCCCTCGGCCGCCAGGCGCTCCGCGGTGGCGAGGCCGATCCCGGTGCCGCCGCCGGTGACGACGGCGGTCTTGCCTTCCAGCTGTCCCATGACGAGTACCCTCCACGAGATTTCAGTACCGCTCGGTACCGAATTCGACCGTAGCGCAATCTGCACCGACCGGTACCGAAGACGTAGACTGGGGGCCATGGAGACGCGACGGAAGGGGCCGGTCGGCAGGCCGAGGGGCTTCGACGCCGACGAGGCGCTCGAACAGGCCATGCGGGTCTTCTGGAAGCAGGGTTACGAGGGCGCCAGCCTCACCGACCTGACCAGCGCCATGGGCATCACCCGCACCAGCATGTACGCGGCCTTCGGCAACAAGGAGGACCTGTTCCGCAAGGCCCTGGAGCGGTACGAGGAGGGCCCCGCCGCGTACGTGGCCCGGGCCCTGCGGGAGCCCACCGCCCGCGAGGTGGCCACCGCGTTCCTGAACGGCGCCGTCCGGACCAGCACGCGCCCCGGCTGCCCGCCCGGATGTCTCGGCGTCCAGGGCTCCCTCGCCGCCGGTGACACGGGCCTCCCCGTCCGGAACCTGCTCGCCGACTGGCGCAACGGAGGCGTCGCCCGCCTCGGCGACCGCTTCCGGCAGGCCGTCGACGAGGGCGACCTGCCCCCCGGCACCGACCCCGTGGACCTCGCCCGCTACCTCATGACCGTCGCCAACGGCATCTCCGTCCAGGCCGCCGGCGGCGCGACCCAGGAGGACCTCCAGCGGGTGGCGGACATGGCCCTGCGGGGCTGGCCACCCGCCTGACGGCAACGCGGCGCGGTGCCCGCTACGACCGCGCGCTCTCGTGGTTGGTCCGCCGCAGCCGGGCCCGCATCACCTCCTCCGGCCGCGCGGCCACCAGCGAGGCGGCCGGGCAGTCCCACTCCCGGCCGCCGCCGACGGGACGCAGCCGTACGTCACCGCCGTCGTGCGCCAGGACCTCCCCCACCCGGCCGTCCCGCGCGTCCACGGCGTGCGTACCGACGGCCGGCCGCTCGCCCCGCACCACCGACGCCAGCCGCTCCGCGACCCGGACGTTGCAACGCCCCAGGTCCACCAGCGCGAACGGCTCCTCGCTCGCACCGGTCACCGGATCGACGCACAGCGACGGCAGCACGATGCCGGCATCCACGAGGGCCTGCCGCAGGCTCTCGACGACTTCTTCGGTCGACCGCACGCTTCCTCACCTCCACACAGAGTTCCCGATTCGCGACACAGCGTGGCGGTCGCGGCTCTAACCTGCCCATACAGGGCGCCCCAACAACCCTCGTTGTACGACCGGGAGTCTCGTCACCATGCCTGGACCGAAGGACCTCGACCCCTCGTCGTCCCCTCGCGCCCTGCTCGGCGCGGAGCTGCGCCACGCCCGCGAGAAGGCCGGGTTCAGCCAGGAGGAGCTGGGCGGGCGGCTGTTCGTCAGCGGCTCGTTCATCGGACAACTGGAGTCCGGTACGCGGAGGATGCAACCGGAGTACGCGCGGATGCTGGACGACGTCCTCGGGACGGAGGACTTTTTCCGGCGCAACTGCGCGGCTTCGGCGAAGTCGAGGTATCCCGAGCACTTCGCGGAGGCGGCGGAGGCGGAGGCCGTCGCCACGACGATCAGGCACTATCTGCCGCTGCTCGTCCCCGGCCTCCTCCAGACGCCGGCCTACGCCGAGTCCCTGTTCCGCGTCTACCGGCCCCTGGCCACCGATCGCGAGATCGAGGAGCTGGTGGCCATCCGCATGGAGCGGGCCCGTCTGCTGGACAACCCAACAACTCCGTTGTTGTGGGTGGTGCTTGACGAGGCGGCGCTGCGGCGGCCGGTTGGTGGCGCCGCGGCGATGGCGGAGGCCCTCCGACATGTGGCGGGCCTGATGAGCCGCCGCCGGGTCATTGCGCAGGTACTCCCTTTCAGCGCCGGGACGCATGCCGCGATGGGAGGCTCCTTGAAGCTCATGGAGTTCGCCGACGCCCCGCCGCTCTGCTTCGTGGAGGGACTGGACACGGGGAAGTTGCTGGACGACCCGGCCACGGTCGCGCGCCACACACTGACGTTCAGCCTCCTCCAGGCCACCGCGCTCTCCCCGCCCGATTCCCTGGCCCTGATCCAGTCGGTGGCGCAGACTTACGAACATGAACAGCACCCCTGAGGCCAGCCCCCGAAGCGCCACTTGGCGCAAGTCCAGCCACAGCGCAGGTGACGGCGGCGACTGCCTCGAAATCGCCACCGGCATTTCGGGGGTCATCCCCGTCCGCGACTCCAAGAACCCCGGCTCGAGAGTCACGTTCCAGGCCGAAGCCTGGTCGGCCTTCGTCGGCGCCATCAAGGCAGCCCCAACCCCCAAGTGACCGTCGGGGCCACTCGCTTCCTTGCCAGTGTCGTGCCTCCGCGACCCGAGTAAAGGGCGCTGCGCGTCGCCTTCGGCGATGGGCCTGGCGGCCCACCCTTGACTCGGCTCGCTCCACCACGGGTCAGAAGCGAGCGAGCGGCCCGGAAAAGTGGTGGCCCAGCCACGCCGGGCCTCACGCCGACTGCGTACCCACCCGGCGTACGGGAGCGCGACAGGCCGGTGGCGGCACGCCACGCCGTCTCGGCGGCGCGACGCCGGGCGGGCAAGAAGGCCCAGGGGCCCGGGGGCCTGGGGACACCCCTCGAAAACGGATGACACTTCGACCCGAAGTGTCATCCGTTTTCGAGACCACCCCCACCACAAACCCCCGGCCTGACGCCTTCGAGCCCTACGACTCCAGCAGGGGCAGCGCAGCGAACTCGTGGTCCTCCCACAGGCGCCGCGACGCCTCCTCCGGGTAGGGCGCGACGGACGGCTCCGCGTCCAGGACCTGGACCAGGCGCCGTTCCGTGTCGTACGCGGGCCAGCCGGGGTCGCCGGTGCGGGCGAAGGACGTCCAAGAGGTGCGGAAGCGGGAGGAGAGGGCCAGCGCCTCGGCGGAGGGTTCGCCACCCTCGAAGAGGAGCGGGCCGAGGTCGGCCCGGAAGGTGCCGAAGAGCAGGGGCACGTCCAGGGCGTGGCACGCGCCGAGGGCGCCGCCGTTGCCGGGGGCCGGCCAGGTCAGCTCGTAGACGTGGGAGCGGCCGCCGCCCGCGAGGTGGGCCTCGGCCAGGTGCAGGGACGGCATGGCGAACAGCCAGTCCGTCTGGACGCGTTCGTACAGGTCGTTCGCGGGCCGGCCGGGGTACGCGGCGCGGTAGGCGTCCTCACCGCCCGGCGCGTACAGCCGCAGCGCCTTGGTCGCGCGCTCGTCGGAGATCTGGCCGAGCTTGCCCGCCATGGCGGTGAACAGGCGGTTCTCGTCACGGTTGTGGCCGACGATCAGGTCGACGTCCCGGGACGCGCCGGACGCCAGCGCCTGCCACGGCGTCACCGGCAGCACGTCGCCGTCGACGACCGGTGAGTACGGGGTGACCGTGGGCGCGGCCTGCCCCCAGCGGTCCACGTACTGGGGCATCCGCGGGGCGAGGGTCTGGCCCGCCTTGACCAGCTCGGCCGGGTCGACGGCCGCCAGGTCGGTGACGGTGGGGCGCAGGCCCAGCTCGGCGGCGAGGACGGTGCCGATGTCCCGGGCGAGTTCGTCGGAGAAGAAGGTGCCCGGCACGCTCTGGGCGATGGCGCGGTGGAAGAGGCCGGCGGCGCGGGGCATGGCCAGCAGGGAGGCCACGGAGCCGGCGCCCGCCGACTCGCCGAATATCGTGACCTGCTCCGGGTCGCCGCCGAACGCGGTGATGTTGTCCCGTACCCACTCCAGCGCGGCCACTTGGTCGAGCAGGCCCCGGTTGGCGGGGGCGCCCTCTATGCGGGCGAAACCCTCCATGCCTACGCGGTAGTTGAGGGTGACGACGACGAGGTCGCCGTCCTCGGCGATGCGGCGGGCGTCGTAGCCGGGGCTGCCGGCGTGGCCGATCCGGTAGGCGCCGCCGTAGATCCACACCATCACCGGGCGGCGTGCCGCCGGGTCGGGGGCGGGGGTCCAGACGTTGACCGTCAGCCAGTCGTCGCCCTCGGGGAGGGCGGCGGCCGGGCCCGCGATCCCCACGTCCTGCGGGGGCGGCGGGCCGAAGGCGAACGCCTCGCGCACGCCGTCCCAGGGGCGGGCGGGGCGCGGGGCGGCGAACCGGGCCTCTCCCACGGGGGGTTCGGCGAACGGGATGCCGCGGAAGACGGTCAGGCCGTCCTCCCGTCGTCCGCGCACCGCACCGGCGGCGGTGCGCACCACGGGTTCCGGGACCTCGGGGTCGGTCATGGATCACTCCCTCACTGGACGCCGCTGGACGTACGTACGGCAGTAGTTGGTGATTCCACGGACCTTACGCCGCGGTGCGCAGCCGGTGCGGGCCGGGGCGGGCCCGGCCCGCCGGGGTCAGCTGAGGGTCTTCAGAGCGGTGGCGTCGAACGGCGCGAGCTCGTCGAAGCGGCCGGAGAGGACCTTCTCCGCCCACTGCGGGTCCTGGAGCAGCGCGCGGCCGATGGCGACGAAGTCGAACTCGTCGCGCTCCATGCGGTCCAGGAGGTTGTCGAGACTGCCCAGCGCGGCGCCCTCCCCCTGGAAGGACTTGGTGAACTCGCCCTCCAGACCCACCGAGCCGACCGTGATGGCGGTCTTGCCGGTGAGCTTCTTGGTCCAGCCGGCGAGGTTGAGGTCGGAGTCGTCGAACTCGGGCTGCCAGTAGCGGCGCGTGGAGGCGTGGAAGGCGTCGACGCCGGCCGAGGCGAGGGGCGCGAGGATGGCTTCCAGCTCCTCGGGGGTCTCGGCGAGGCGGGCGTCGTAGGCGTCCTGCTTCCACTGCGAGTAGCGGAAGATCACCGGGAATTCGGGGGAGACCTTCTCGCGCACGGCGGCCACGATCTCGGTGGCGAAACGGGTGCGGGAGACCGGGTCGCCGCCGTAGGCGTCGGTACGGCGGTTGGTGCCCGCCCACAGGAACTGGTCGACGAGGTAGCCGTGGGCGCCGTGGATCTCCACGCCGTCGAAGCCGATGCGCTCCGCGTCGGCGGCGGCCTGGGCGAAGGCGCCGATGACGTCGTCCAGGTCGCGCTGGGTCATCGCCTTGCCGGTGGCCTCGTCCGCGCCGATGCGCAGGCCGGAGGGGCCGACGGCGGGGGCGTCGGGGAAGGGCTGGTCGCCCTGCTCGCGGACCATGCCGATGTGCCACAGCTGCGGCACGATCGTGCCGCCCGCCGCGTGCACCGCCTCGGCGACCTTCGCCCAGCCGGCCAGCTGCTCCTCACCGTGGAAGCGCGGCACGCGGTCGCTCTGTCCGGCGGAGTCGTGACCGACGTAGGTGCCCTCGGTGACGATCAGGCCGACACCCGCGGCGGCGCGGCGGGAGTAGTACGAGACCACGTCCTCGCCGGGGATGCCGCCCGGGGAGAACATCCGGGTCATCGGGGCCATCGCGATGCGGTTGGGCACGGTCAGGCCGTTGATGGTGGCCGGGCGGGCGAGGATCTGGGCGGCGCGCGAGGCGGCGTCGACGGCGGTGACGGTCACGTGGGGGCTCCTCAGGAGGTACCGGTCGGTATGTGCATACGCATGAACCTGCCGGTGACAACCGGGCCACCCGCCCCGCTCATTCCGGCCGCCCGCCATCAGTGGCGCAGGTCACAGTCCTCTCGGGGCGGGCGGCCAGGGCGCGCAGGGCCGCGGCGGCGTCCTCGCGGTTGCCGGTGAAGCCGGCGGCCCGCCAGTCGCCGGGGGTCGCCCCGGCTCCGCGCCGGTCGTAGCGCAGGGTGGCGATGCCCGCGGCGGCGAGGGCGTCGGCCATGGGCCGGCCCAGGTCCATCACGAGCTTGGGCGTGTTGCCGTCGCGGTCCAGGGGGCCCGAGCCGTGCAGCAGCAGGACGGCGGGGTGCGGACCGGGGCCGGACGGCAGCGTCAGGGTGCCGGCCAGCGGAGTCCCGTCGCCCGCGGCGACCGTCATGTCGATCTCGGGCAAGGCTCCGCCGCTCTCGTGCGCGCAACCGGCCGCGACCGATTACTCTCAACGGCGAGAACGTTATCAGACGTGAGACCATAGAGTATGGCTACCGCGAACCTCCTCCTCCACCCCGTCCGGATGCGCATCCTCCAGACCCTGGTCGGCGCCGGCGAGCTGACCACCGCACAGCTGCGCGACCGGCTGCCCGACGTCTCGCCGGCCACCATGTACCGGCACGTCGCCACCCTCACCCAGGCGGGCATCCTGGAGGTGGTGCACGAAAGACGCGTGCGCGGCACCGTCGAGCGCAGTTACCGGGTCCGGCAGGACGAGGCCCTCGTCGACGAGGACGCCCGCACCGCCATGTCCAAGGAGGACCACCGGCAGGCCTTCACCGTCTTCACCGGGGCGATGATGGCCGACTTCGACCGCTACCTCGCGCGCGAGGACACCGAACCCGCGCGCGAGGGCGTCCTGTACCGGCAGGGCGCGGTGTGGGCGACGCCCGAGGAGTTCGCCGAGCTGGTGGAGGAACTGGAGGCCGTGGTCGCCCGCCGCACCGGGCACGGGGCCGGGGACGGCCGCGTCCGGCACATCATCAGCCTCGCCCTGGTGCCCGACAAGACCGGCGGGGCGCAGGGGACGGACGGCCCGGAAGGCGAGGCCGAATAGGGGAACGACCCTGAACAGGGGGAACGACCCCGGAAAACGCCCGAGGGCGGCACCCCCCTGTCGGGGAGTGCCGCCCTCGGTCCGTGCTGGACGGTCGATCAACCGGAACCGGTCGATCAGAAGTCCATGTCACCGCCCGGCATGCCGCCCGGAGCACCGGCCGCGGCGGCCTTCTCCGGCTTGTCGGCGATGACGGCCTCGGTGGTCAGGAACAGCGCGGCGATGGAGGCGGCGTTCTGCAGCGCGGAACGGGTCACCTTCGCCGGGTCGATGATGCCCTCGGCGATCATGTCGACGTACTCACCGGTCGCGGCGTTCAGGCCGTGGCCGACGGTCAGGTTGCGGACCTTCTCCACGACGACGCCGCCCTCGAGACCACCGTTGACGGCGATCTGCTTCAGCGGGGCCTCCAGGGCGAGCTTCACGGCGTTGGCGCCGGTCGCCTCGTCACCCGTCAGCTCCAGCTTCTCGAAGACCTGGGAGGCCTGGAGCAGGGCCACGCCACCACCGGCGACGATGCCCTCCTCGACGGCCGCCTTCGCGTTGCGGACGGCGTCCTCGATGCGGTGCTTGCGCTCCTTGAGCTCGACCTCGGTGGCGGCACCGGCCTTGATGACGGCCACGCCGCCGGCCAGCTTCGCCAGACGCTCCTGGAGCTTCTCGCGGTCGTAGTCCGAGTCGCTGTTCTCGATCTCGGCGCGGATCTGGTTGACGCGGCCGTTGACCTGGTCGGTCGAGCCGGCACCGTCGACGATGGTGGTCTCGTCCTTGGTGATGACGACCTTGCGGGCGCGACCCAGGAGGTCCAGGGTCGCGTTCTCCAGCTTGAGGCCGACCTCCTCGGAGATGACCTCGCCGCCCGTGAGGATGGCGATGTCGCCGAGCATGGCCTTGCGGCGGTCGCCGAAGCCCGGGGCCTTGACGGCGACGGACTTGAAGGTGCCGCGGATCTTGTTGACGACCAGGGTCGACAGGGCCTCGCCCTCGACGTCCTCGGCGATGATCAGCAGCGGCTTGCCCGACTGCATGACCTTCTCCAGGAGCGGGAGCAGGTCCTTGACGTTGGAGATCTTGGAGTTGGCGATCAGGATGTACGGGTCGTCGAGGACGGCCTCCATACGCTCCATGTCGGTGGCGAAGTACGCCGAGATGTAGCCCTTGTCGAAGCGCATACCCTCGGTGAGCTCCAGCTCCAGACCGAAGGTCTGGGACTCCTCGACGGTGATGACGCCTTCCTTGCCGACCTTGTCCATGGCCTCGGCGATCAGCTCGCCGATCTGGGTGTCGGCGGCGGAGATGGAGGCCGTGGAGGCGATCTGCTCCTTGGTCTCGACGTCCTTCGCCTGCTCCAGCAGGGCGGCGGAGACGGCCTCGACGGCCTTCTCGATACCGCGCTTCAGGGCCATCGGGTTGGCGCCGGCCGCGACGTTGCGCAGGCCTTCCTTGACCAGGGCCTGGGCGAGAACGGTCGCGGTGGTCGTACCGTCACCGGCGACGTCGTCCGTCTTCTTGGCGACTTCCTTGACCAGCTCGGCGCCGATCTTCTCGTACGGGTCCTCGAGCTCGATCTCCTTGGCGATGGAGACACCATCGTTGGTGATCGTGGGCGCGCCCCACTTCTTCTCGAGGACGACGTTGCGGCCCTTGGGGCCGAGCGTCACCTTGACGGCGTCCGCGAGCTGGTTCATGCCGCGCTCGAGGCCGCGCCGCGCCTCCTCGTCGAACGCGATGATCTTGGCCATGTGAAGTGGTCCCTCCAGGACTGGGGGTGATTCCTTCGGACCGCGCCCGCGCCCGCGACGGACGGCTCGCCGACCTCGTGGTTCCTTCCCCACCCGGCCAGCGGGCCTCACCGACCCGGTCCTTCGTTGTCACTCTCACCTTCAGAGTGCTAACGCAATGATTAGCACTCGCCCCCATCGAGTGCAAGCGCCTCCGGGGGATCCGGCCCCGCGCTCAGCCACCCGCGAACAGGGAACCGGGCCGTCCGTCCGGGCAGGCCGAAGGGCCCGCACCCCGGATGAGGTGCGGGCCCTTCGGAGAAGAACCGTTCGCTTGCGGTGGCCGAACGTCTCAGGCGCTGAGGCGAACCATGTCGGCCTGCGGGCCCTTCTGACCCTGCGAGATCTCGAACTCGACCCGCTGGCCTTCTTCGAGGGTGCGGTAGCCGTCCATCTGAATCGCGCTGTAGTGGACGAAAACATCCGCACCACCGTCGACCGCGATGAAGCCGTACCCCTTCTCCGCGTTGAACCACTTGACGGTGCCCTGAGCCATGCCTAACTCCCCTATTACTGGCCCTTGCACAGATCCACACTTCGCGGATCCGGGTCAGACCTCACCCCCCACGACTGGGGGCGTGCGCCGGAACGCGTCGACCGCGGCTGAATGTATCTGTCCAACTGCCGTCTGCAACAGGTCAATCGGACGAGAAATCTGGACGCACCCGGCCCGGAATATGGCGAACTTTCACCTGAATACGGGTCAAGTCGGGTGACATAAAGGGAACAAAAGCCGCGAAATACGCCGACACTTTGGCTGCATCTTGTCGGACGCAAAGCAGGAATTGAGGGCTCCGCATCTTTCGATCGGGAGCGCGTTCCCCAACTCTACCGCGCTCAATCACATAGAATTGCCCCCTCCGCTTCTCTCACGGAGGGGGCAATGGGCACTACGAGGCGTATCAGCCGCCGGCGACCGCCGGGATGATGGAGACGCCCGCGCCGTCCGGCGTCGCGGTCTCCAGCCCCTGCTCGAAGCGGACGTCGTCGTCGTTGACGTAGACGTTGACGAAGCGGCGCAGCTTGCCCTGGTCGTCCAGGACGCGGGCGGCGATGCCGGTGTGGTTCTTCTCCAGGTCCGCGATGACCTCGCCGAGGTTGGCGCCGTCGGCGCTGACCTCGGCCTGCCCGCCGGTGTAGGTGCGCAGGATGGTCGGGATACGAACGGTCACGCTCATGCGAGGCCAGCCTCTCGGAAGGAGTCCAGGTTCGGTCGGATGGTGGCGGTGAGGCCGGTGCCGGCCACCGCGTCGAGGGTCTTGAGGCCGTCGCCGGTGTTGAGGACGACGGTCGTCTTCGACGGGTCGAGCAGGCCGCTGTCGACCAGCTTCTTCGTCACGCCCACCGTCACGCCGCCGGCGGTCTCCGCGAAGATGCCCTCCGTGCGGGCGAGCAGCTTGATGGCGTCGACGACCTGCTCGTCGGTCACGTCCTCCACCGCGCCGCCGGTGCGGCGGGCGATGTCGAGGACGTACGGCCCGTCCGCCGGGTTGCCGATGGCCAGCGACTTGGCGATGGTGTCCGGCTTCTGCGGGCGCACGACGTCGTGCCCGGCCTTGTAGGCGGTGGACACCGGCGAGCAGCCCTCGGCCTGGGCGCCGAAGATCTTGTACGGCTTGTCCTCGACGAGCCCGAGCTTGATCAGCTCCTGCAACCCCTTGTCGATCTTCGTGAGCTGCGAGCCGGAGGCGATCGGGACGACGATCTGGTCGGGCAGCTCCCAGCCGAGCTGCTCGCAGATCTCGTACGCGAGGGTCTTGGAACCCTCCGCGTAGTACGGGCGCAGGTTGACGTTGACGAAGCCCCAGCCCTCGCCGGCCGGGTCGCCGATCAGTTCGGAGCAGAAGCGGTTGACGTCGTCGTAGTTGCCCTCGATGCCGACCAGCTCACCGCCGTAGACGGCGGCCATGACGACCTTGCCCTGCTCCAGGTCGTGCGGGATGAACACGCAGGAGCGGAATCCGGCGCGGGCGGCGGCGGCGCCGACGGCGCCGGCCAGGTTGCCGGTGGAGGAGCAGGAGAGGGTGGTGAAGCCGAAGGCGCGGGCGGCCTCCAGGGCCTGGGCGACGACGCGGTCCTTGAAGGAGTGCGTCGGGTTGCCGGAGTCGTCCTTGACGAAGAGCTTCCCGGCCTCGACGCCCAGCTCGCGGGCCAGGTTGTCGGCCTTGACCAGCTTGGTCCAGCCCGGGTTGATGTTCGGCTTGGTCGCCACGTCGGCGGGGACGGGCAGCAGCGGCGCGTAGCGCCAGATGTTCGCGGGGCCCGCTTCGATCCGCTTCCGCAGCTCCTCGGTGTCGTACGCCGAGAAGTCGTAGGCGATCTCCAGCGGGCCGAAACACTCCTCGCAGGCGAAGACCGGGCCGAGCGGCACGCGGTGACCGCACTCGCGGCAGGAGAGGGCCGCGGCGGGACCGAGGTCGACCGGGGAGGCGGCGGAGGGGGTGGAAGCGGCGGTGTCGGTGGTGCTGTCGACAGTCTGCACAGCCATGTGAGGCGAGGCCCTTTCTCCTCATCTTCCTCACGACGCATCTCGCCGTGAGACGGATTTGGCACCTTCCCTAGCCGGGAGCCTCGCCACGTCCGTGTGACAAGAACCGACTGGAGGGTTGCCGGGGCTTCATCGGGCCGTATCCCTCTGCCCCTCTGGATGAGCGGTGTTCAGTTGTTGGTCACGCGGCGACCCCGGCATGCGATGGTCGCCCGCGTTGTTCAAGACTGTAACCGACGGCCATGACCGTTGAGATAGTCGTCCGAACCGCGAGATGGATCACAGAGGGAGCCACCGACCGTGCTGGAAGAAGTCGAGCGCTGGCTGGACGCACGCTCCTGGTCCGTGACGGACCGGCCCCTCCAGCAGCTCCTGGCCGCCAAGCACGCCGGCGGCCAGACGGTCAGCGTGGTGCTGCCCGCCCTCGACGAGGAGGAGACCGTCGGCGACATCGTCTCGGTGATCCGCCGGGAGCTGATGGAGCGGGCTCCGCTCGTCGACGAGCTGGTGGTGGTGGACTCCGGCTCGCGGGACCGTACGTCGGCGGTGGCAGCGGCGGCCGGCGCGCGGGTCGTGCACCGGGACGCGATCCTGCCGCGCATCCCGGCGGTGCCCGGCAAGGGCGAGGTGCTGTGGCGCTCGCTGCTGGTCACCGGCGGCGACATCGTCTGCTTCGTCGACGCCGACCTGCGCGAGTTCCGCGCCGACTTCGTCTCCGGCATCGTGGGCCCGCTGCTCACCGACCCGGACGTGCACCTCGTCAAGGCCATGTACGACCGCCCGCTCGGCGCGGCGCCCGGTCAGGGCGGCCGGGTCACCGAGCTGATGGCCCGCCCCCTGCTCAACATGCACTGGCCGCGGCTGGCCGGCTTCGTCCAGCCGCTCGGCGGCGAGTACGCGGCCCGCCGCTCGCTGCTCGAACAGCTGCCCTTCCCCGTCGGCTACGGCGTCGAGCTGGGGATGCTGGTCGACGCCCTGCACCTGGTGGGCCTGGACGCCCTCGCGCAGGTCGACGTCGGCGTCCGCAGGCACCGGCACCAGGACGGCCAGGCGCTGGGCCGGATGTCCGCCGCGATCTACCGCACCGCCCAGCTCCGGCTGGCCCGCGGCCATCTGGTCCGGCCCGCCCTCACCCAGTTCGAGCGGGGCGCCGACGGCTTCGAGCCGCGTACGTACTCCGTGGACACGGAGGAGCGGCCCCCGATGACGGAGATCGCCGAGTACGCGGCCCGCAGGGTGGCGTGAGCGAGGGGCCTCAGCCGGTCACGCCGTCCGACCAGCGCCAGGTGCCGCCGGAGTCCGGCTCGCAGGTCAGGTACTCGCCACCGCGGCCGTGGGTGCTCAGGCCGCGGTGCTTCTTGGCGCAGAACTGGCCGTCGGCGTAGCAGTTGCCGGCGGGGCTGGTCAGCTCGCAGACGCCGGTGCCTCCTCCGCTGCCGCCGGTTCCGGAGTCCTGCGGCTTGGCCGATTCGGGGGCAGGCGCCGGCTCCGGCGGGTCCAGCAGGCGTCCGGCGCAGTCCCGGCCGTCGCGGGGGACGGTGAACGTCACGCCGTCGGGGCCGTCGGTCTGCTCGCAGACCTCCTCGTCCAGGTCCCACGTGGAGGCCTGCCGTCCGGTGCCCTGGAGCCGGACGGTGAAGTCGACGTGGGCCGCCTTGGCCGCGAGCACTGCCCCTCCGACGTCCCGGCCGGTGTGGTCCGGCAGCGTGACGGCGGCCGGCGACGGGGTCTCGGCCGCGGCCGGCGTGGAGGGCTCGGTGGTGGCGGACGCCTCGGGGGTGGGGCTGGGGCTCTGTGCGGCGGCGGCCGTCGCGGGCCGTTCGTCCGCCTCCGTACCGGTGCTTCCGCCGCCGCAGCCGGCCAGCGCCAGCGCGGAGGCGGCGGCCAGTGCGACGGAGGCCGCGAGTCTGCGCATGCGTATACGTTCGGGCACGGGGCCCACCCCCCAGAAAGTTGAAATGTGCACCGCATATCCTCGGCCCGTTCACATCTCCCACACAAGCGGTGTGACCGAATCGCCGCCGAAGTGATCCCCGGGCACGTTTGAGGTTTTCGGGGCCGGGCTAGGTTGAGGCGTATGGCTTCAAGCTTCGGTGCTGCTCAGGTGCTGGTCGCCTCCAATCGGGGGCCCGTCTCTTACGAGGTGCGGGAGGACGGTTCGCTCGACGCAAAGCGCGGCGGTGGCGGGCTGGTCTCCGGACTGTCGGCCATCGGGCCGGACGCGGGGGCGCTGTGGGTGTGCTCCGCACTGAGCGACGGCGACCGCGAGGCGGTGCGGCGCGGGGTCGGCGAGGACGGCGTGCGGATGCTGGACGTGCCGGCCGACGTGCACGCGGACGCGTACAACGGGATCGCGAACTCGGTGCTGTGGTTCGTGCACCACATGCTGTACCAGACGCCGCTGGAGCCGGTCTTCGACGCGGAGTTCCGGCTGAAGTGGGCCTCCTACGAGAAGTACAACCGGGCCTTCGCCGAGGCGCTGGCCGAGGAGGCCGCCGAGGGCGCGGTCGCGATCGTGCAGGACTACCACCTGACGCTGGTGCCGGGCATGCTGCGCGAACTGCGGCCCGACCTGCGCATCGGCCACTTCTCGCACACGCCGTGGGCGCCGGTCGACTACTTCCGGCTGCTGCCCGATGACATCGCCGAGCAGGTGCTGCGGGGGATGCTGGGCGCGGACCGGCTCGGGTTCCTCACCCGGCGCTGGGCGGACGCGTTCACCGCGTGCTGCGAGGCGCTGATGGGCGGCCTCGGTGACACCCGGATCGGGGTGCACGGGCTGGGCGCCGACGCGGAGTTCCTGCGGGAGCGGTCGCACCGGGCCGACGTGGACGAGCGGATGGCCGCGCTGCGGGAGGAGATCGGCACGGCGCCCGACGGCGGGGCGCGCCGCACCATCGTGCGGGTGGACCGGACCGAGCTGTCCAAGAACATCGTGCGGGGGCTGCTGGCCTACCGGGAGCTGCTGGCGGGACGGCCGGAGTGGCGGGAGCGGGTCGTGCACGTCGCGTTCGCCTACCCCTCGCGGCAGGATCTCGCGGTGTACCGGGACTACACCGCCGAGGTGCGGCGGGTGGCGGAGTCGATCAACGAGGAGTTCGGCACGGCGGGGTGGACCCCGGTCGTGCTGCACGTGAAGGACGACTTCGCGCGGTCGCTGGCGGCGTACCGGCTGGCGGACGTGGCGCTGGTCAACCCCGTCCGGGACGGGATGAACCTCGTCGCGAAGGAGGTGCCGGTCGTCTCCGACGAGGGGTGCGTGCTGGTGCTGTCGCGGGAGGCGGGGGCGTACGAGGAGCTGGGCGAGGACTCGGTGGTGGTGAATCCGTACGACGTGTCCGGGACGGCGGAGGCGTTGCACGAGGCGCTCGGCCTGCCGGCCGGGGAACGGGCCGAGCGGTCGAAGCGGCTCGCGGCCGCCGGCACCGCGCTGCCCCCGGCGCGGTGGTTCCTGGAGCAGCTGGACGCGCTGCGGAGCTGAGGGACCCGGGGGCTACTTGTCCTGGACCGGCGGGCAGGTGCCGGTCTCCTCGCCGATCGAGTTGATCTCGGCGTTCGAGCGCGGGTCACCGGCGTAGTTCACCTGGTCCGTGCACTTCTTCCCGTCCTCCTTCGGGGTACCGGACGGGGTGCCGCCCGACTGGACCGGCGGGCAGGTGCCGGTCTGCTCGCCGATCGAGTTGATCTCGGCGTTCGAGCGCGGGTCACCGGCGTAGTTCACCCGGTCCGTGCACTTCTCGCCCGTCCCCTGGTCCGGCTGCGCGCCCTTCGGGGTGTCCGAGGACGTGTCGCCGGTGGGTGCGGCGGTGGGGGTGGAGGACTGTGCGGTGCTCGGCGCGGTGGCGGCGGGGGTGGTGGAGGCGGCGGCGTCGCCGGTGCCGCCGCTGTCGCCGTTGCCGCAGGCGGTCAGGGCCAGGCCGAGGGTCAGGGCGGCGAGGGCGAGCATCGGGGTCTTCCGAGCTGACATGACGTGTTCCTCCACGGTTTCGGGCCTCACTGAGCAGGCGTTGCGCCGTCCAAGACCGTGCGGGCGGAGGCCGGGTTCCCCCGCCCGCGGCGTCCGGACACGCCTGTGACACGCGGGGGAACCGTCCGTGACGTTGTCTCAGGCCAGCCGGTGCGCGAGGGCCGCCAGCAGGGCCACCACTCCGGCCGGGCCGGCCACCTCGACGTCCGCGCGCTTGCGCAGTTCCGTCACCTCGTCGCTGCCGCTGCAGACCAGGAGGCCGGGGATGCCCTCGGTGCGGAGGGTGTCGACGGCGGTGAAGGCGGGGATGTCGCCGAGGTCGTCGCCGGCGTAGAGGACGGACGCGGCGTCCAGTTCGCGGACGTACTGCCTCAGCGCGGCGCCCTTGTCCATGCCGGGTGGGCGCAGTTCCAGGACCATGCGGCCCGGTTCCACGATCAGGCCGTTGCGGGAGGCCAGGTCGGTCAGCGGGGCCCGCAGGGCGTCGAAGGCGGCCTGCGGGTCGGGGGCGCGGCGGGTGTGGACGGCGACCGCGTGGCCCTTCTCCTCGATCCAGGCGCCCTCCCCCGCGCCGGACCGCTCCAGCAGGCCCGGCAGCTCGGCGCGGACGGCGGCGACGCCGGGGTGCGGGTCGGGGGTGGTGAGGGTGCCGGTGGCGGCGTCCCAGCGTTCGGCGCCGTAGTGGCCGAGGACGACGAGGTGGTCGAGGCCGGGGACGTCCGCGAAGCCGCCGTGGTGGACGGCGACCTCGGCCGGACGGCCGGTGATCACCGCGATCGCGGCGACCTTCGGGGCGAGGGCCGCGAGCGCCGGTACGGCCTCCGGGTGAGCGCGGGCCCGGTCGGGGTCGGCGACGATCGGGGCCAGCGTGCCGTCGAAGTCGAGCGCGACCACCGCGCGGCCGGGATCGGCGAGGAGGGCGTCGAGCCCTTCGCGGCCGGCCCCGGTCGCGGGGGCCGGCAGGTGGTCCGGGGAGTGGTCACGGGTGGAGTCCTGGTGGCTGCCCATACCGCGAACCTATCCCGCCGGGGCGGAAGGCAACCTCACCGCCGCCTCACCGCCGCCTCACCGCCGCCTCACCGCTCCGAACGACGCGACTCCCGCACCCGGCGCAGGCGGTTGACCGTCACCGGGTCGGCGGCGAGAGCGCGCGGGTCGTCCAGGAGGGCGTTGAGGAGCTGGTAGTAGCGGACGGGGGCCAGGCCCAGCTCCTCGCGGACGGCCCGCTCCTTCGCGCCGGGGCCGGAGAAGCTCCGGCGCTCCAGCGCGAGGATTGCCAGCTCCCTCTGTCCCAGGTCCATGTACGGCACCGTAACGCCCGCCACCGACAGCGGCCCCTGTCCCGCTCGCCCGCTACTCGGCGCTGCCCGCCCGCATCGCCGTGGCCTGGATCTGGCCGAGCACCTCCTTGGGGTTGCCGCCGGGGGCGACGGCCTGGCCGATGCGCTTCTTGACGTCCGCGCTGACCGAGGCCCAGGAGGTCTTGCCGACCGGGTAGAGCTGGGAGAGCAGCAGCTCGTCCAGGAAGGGCTTGAGGTTCTCGTCCTCCTTGGCGGTGCTCATCACCTGGGAGGCGGAGGTGGTCACCGGCAGCAGGTCGTACAGGCGGGAGAAGGTGAGGACGTTCTCGTCGCTGTAGACGAAGTCCAGGAAGTCGCCGATCTCCTCCTGGTGGCCGTTCTTCTTGAAGGCGGTCATCCAGTCGGTGACACCGAGCGTGTTCTTGGAGGCACCGTCGATGCCGGGGGTCTGCACCATGCCGTACTTCACGCCCTTGTCGGACGCCGTCTTCATCAGCGTGGGGTGGCCGTTGAGCATGCCGACGTCACCGGCCGCGAAGGCGGCGAAGGCGTCGGCCCGGTTGAGCTTGCCGGGGGCGACCGGGCCGGTGAGGCCCTTGTCGACCAGTTCGTCCTTGAGCCAGGTGAAGGTGGTGACGTTCTGCGGCGAGTCGATGGCGTAGGTGCCGACGTCGTCGGTGTAGCCGCCCCCGCCGCTGAGCATCCACTGCATCGTCTCGGCCGGCGCCTCCTCGGGGCCCAGCGGCAGCGCGTACGGGTACTTCACGCCTTCCGCCTCCAGCGCCTCGGCGGCGTCGGCGAGGTCGTCCCAGCTCTTGGGCGGGGTGACGCCGGCCTTGGCGAAGAGGGTCTTGTTGTAGAAGAGCACCCGCGTGGAGGCCGCGAAGGGCAGGCCGTACTGGACGCCGTCGACCTGGCCGGCGGCGGAGAGCTGGGAGACGAAGTTCGCCTGGACCGGGATGGAGAGCACGTCGTCGGCCCGGTAGAGCAGGCCCTGGTCCGCGTAGTCCGAGTAGGCACCGATCTGCGCCAGGTCGGGCGCCTTGCCGTCCTCGACCATCTCGCGGACCTTCCGGTCCACGTCGTTCCAGGAGTGAACGGTGACGTCGACGTTCACGTCGGGGTTCTTGGCCTCGTAGGCCCTGGCCAGTTCGTCCCAGTAGACCTGGGAGCCGTTGGCCTTGCTGTCGCCGTAGTCGGCGGCGACCAGCTTCAGCGTGACCTCGCCGGAGTCGCCGGTCAGACCGCAGCCGCCGAGGACCACCGTCATGCCCAGTGCGGACACCACCGCGATCGTTCCTGTCCTGTGCCGCTGCACCCTGATTCCCCAACCCTGCCGACGAGACGCGTCGTGCACTGCTTGCCGCTGTCGTTCGCTCGTTCGCGCTTGTGCGCTTGTCCGTTTACCGGATCAAGGTCTACACCACGGCAGTGGACTAGACCTCTCCTGGGTCAACGGGCCACACTGTCCCCGTGAGACATGTCATCGCCCTCGACGTGGGCGGCACCGGGATGAAGGCCGCCCTGGCGGGGCCGGGCGGCGAGCTGCTGCACCAGGCACGCCGGGCCACCGGCCGCGACCGCGGGCCCGAGGCGGTCGTCGCGGGCATCCTGGACTTCGCGGCCGAGCTTCGCGCCCTGGGCGCCGACCGGTTCGGCGAGCCCGCCGCCGCGGCGGGGGTGGCCGTCCCCGGCATCATCGACGCGGAGCACGGCACCGCCGTCTACGCGGCCAACCTCGGCTGGCGCGACGTACCGCTGCGGGCGCTGCTCGGCGACCGGCTCGGCGGCATCCCGGTCGCCCTCGGGCACGACGTGCGCACCGGCGGGCTCGCCGAGGGCCGGATCGGGGCCGGGCGGGGCGCCGACCGGTTCCTGTTCGTGCCGCTGGGCACCGGCATCGCGGGCGCCATCGGCGTCGAGGGCCGGGTCGAGTCGGGCGCCCACGGGTTCGCGGGCGAGATCGGCCACGTCGTCGTGCGCCCCGGCGGCATCCCGTGCCCGTGCGGGCAGCGCGGCTGCCTGGAGCGGTTCGCGTCGGCGTCGGCGGTCAGCCAGGCGTGGGCCGAGGCGTGCGGCGACCCGGCCGCGGACGCCGCCGATTGCGCCAAGGCCGTCGAGTCGGGGGACGCGCGGGCGCTCGCCGTGTGGCAGGACGCCGTGGACGCGCTCGCCGACGGGCTGGTCACCGCGCTCACTCTGCTGGACCCGCGCGTCCTGATCATCGGTGGCGGCCTGGCCGAGGCCGGGGAAACCTTGTTCTCACCGCTGCGGGACGCCGTCCGGCGGCGCGTCACCTTCCAGAAGCTGCCGGAGATCGTTCCCGCGGCGCTGGGGGACACCGCCGGCTGCCTGGGTGCCGGGCTCATGGCCTGGGACCTGCTCGGCACCGGCCCGCACGGCTCCTCCGACCCCACCGGCACCACCGAAAACCCCGGCACCACCGGAAACACTCCTACGACCGCGACTCCCCCGGAGGTAACCACCTGATGGCCCCAAGCAAGGTTCTCGCCGGTGCCCGGGTGGTACTGCCCACCGGGACCGTGGACGACGGCCGCGTGATCGTCGACGGCACGCGGATCGCGGACACGGCGCCCCCCGGGGCGGACGTCGTCGACGTGTCGGGCCACTGGGTGGTCCCCGGCTTCGTCGACATCCACAACCACGGCGGCGGCGGCGCCTCCTTCGCCGGCGGCACCGCCGAGGACGTCCTCAAGGGCGTCGAGACCCACCGCCTGCACGGCACCACCACGGTGGTCGCCTCCGCCGTCACCGGCGACCTGGATTTCCTCGCCCGGCACGCCGGGATGCTCGCCGAGCTGGCCCAGCAGGGCGACATCGCCGGCATCCACTTCGAGGGGCCCTTCATCTCGCCGTGCCGCAAGGGCGCGCACGACGAGCAGCTGCTGCGCGACCCCGACCCGGCCGAGGTCCGCAAGCTGGTCGACGCCGCGCACGGGCACGCCAGGATGATGACGCTGGCGACCGAGCTGCCGGGCGGCCTGGACTCCGTACGGCTGCTCACGGAGCACGGCGTGATCGCGGCCGTCGGGCACACGGACGCGACGTACGAGCAGACCCTCCAGGCCATCGACGCGGGCGCGACCGTCGCCACGCACCTGTTCAACGCGATGCCGCCGCTCGGCCACCGCGCCCCCGGCCCGATCACGGCGCTGCTGGAGGACGAGCGGATCACCGTCGAGCTGATCAACGACGGCACCCACCTGCACCCGGCCGCGCTCCAGCTGGCCTTCCACCACGCGGGCGCCGCCCGGGTCGCCTTCATCACCGACGCGATGGACGCGGCCGGCTTCGGCGACGGCCGCTACCTGCTCGGTCCGATGGAGGTCGAGGTCGCGGACGGCGTGGCCCGGCTGGTGGAGGGCGGCTCGATCGCGGGCTCGACGCTCACCCTGGACCGCGCCTTCAAGCGGGCGGTGACGGTGGACGGGCTGCCCGTCGGGGACGTCGTCGCGGCGATCTCCGCCAACCCGGCGCGGCTGCTGGGCCTGGCGGACCGGATCGGCTCCCTGGAGCCCGGCAAGGACGCCGACCTGGTGGTGCTGGACGACGCGTTCGACCTGGTGGGCGTCATGCGCCGGGGCGAATGGGTGGTCGATCCGCAACTGGGCTGATCCGTCCCCGAGCCCTGGCGGGGCCGGCCCGCGACGGCCGATCCGGGGACTGGGCCGACCGGCGCGCTTTTGGCATGATCGTGTCGTGGAGCACAGCTCCGCGGGCACACGCCAGCCGCAGACGATCGGGGGAGGTCGGCACGGTGATCCTCACCGTCACACTCAACACCGCGCTCGACATCACCTACCGCGTCCAGGGCCTGCGGCCCCACGCCTCCCACCGGGTGTCCGAGGTGACCGAGCGCCCCGGCGGCAAGGGCCTGAACGTGGCCCGGGTGCTGGCGGCCCTCGGGCACGAGGTGACCGTCACCGGCTTCGCGGGCGGCAGCACCGGGGACGTCGTGCGCGCGGGACTCACCGGCGTGCCCAGGGTGGCGGACGCGCTGGTGCCGGTCGCGGGGGCGACGCGGCGCACCGTCGCCGTCGTGGACGAGCGCACCGGCGACACCACCCAGCTGAACGAACCGGGCCCGGTGGTGGCACCCGCCGAGTGGAACGCCTTCCAGGAGGCGTACGAGGATCTCCTCGACGGCGCCTCGGCCGTCGCCCTGTGCGGAAGCCTGCCCCCGGGCGTCCCGGTGGGCGCGTACGCCGGGCTGGTGCGCGCCGCCCGGACGGCGGGCGTGCCGGTGCTGCTGGACACCAGCGGCGAGCCGCTGCGCCGGGGGGTCGCCGCCCGGCCCGATCTGATCAAGCCGAACACCGACGAGCTGGCCGAGCTGACCGGCTCGCACGAGCCGCTGCGGGCCACCCACGCGGCCCGGCGCCGCGGCGCCCGCTCGGTGGTCGCCTCCCTGGGGGCCGCGGGGCTGCTCGCGGAGACCCCGGAGGGCCGCTGGCGCGCGGCCCCGTCCGCCCGTGTCCACGGCAATCCGACCGGCGCCGGCGACTCGGCGGTCGCGGGGCTGCTCTCCGGTCTGGTGGAGCACCTGCCCTGGCCGGACCGGCTGGCCCGCGCGGTCGCCCTGTCGGCGGCGACGGTGCTGGCGCCGGTGGCGGGCGAGTTCGACCGGGGGGCGTACGAGGAGCTGCTCGGCCGCGGGGTCGCGGTGACGGCGGAGGCGGGCGCGGCCTGAGACGCCGGGGGGCCGTGGCGCCCGCCGGGCGCGGCCTGAGACGCCGGGGACCCTGCCGCCCGCCGGGCGCGCCGTGGTCCCGGCTCACCGGACCGGACGAGCCGGCCCTGATCCGGACCGGCCCTGGTTCCCCGGCCCGGCGCCTAGTCCTTGACCTGGCCCTTCTTCAGGGAGAACTGGTCCAGCAGGACGTTGCACTTGTCGCCGTCCGCGCAGGACAGCGTGATCGTGTTGGTGCCCTTGTTCAGGGTGGGCCAGGCGTAGGTGGTGGTCCAGCCCTTGGCGAAGTCGCCGTCCTTGGCACCGGTGAAGTTGCCCATGTTCAGCTTGCTGCCGAACTCCTTGCCGTTGACCGTCAGGGTCATCGACTGGTCCTCGCCGGCCGCGCTGTAGCCGGCGAAGAGGGTGTAGAGGCCGTCCTCGGGGATGCCGTCCACAGTCCAGGTGACCGAGGCGCCGGGCTGGTTGAGATTGGCCACGTAGACGCCGCCGTCCGACCGGGCGCCCTCGATCTCCGAGGCCGTGGCCACTCCGGGCGACAGCTTGAGCGACTTCGCGTCGGCCGCCGGGAGCTCGACCTCCTCCTCGGCGCCGTCGCTGGCCGAGGGGCTGGGATCGGTGGACTGCGACTGGGTGGGAGCGGTGCTGCCACCGGCCTCGTTGCCGCCCTTGTCGTCCTCCGAGCTGCTGCTCGTCATGGCGACGGCGATGCCGACGACCACCGCGGCGACGACCGCGACCGCGCCGATCAGCAGGCCCTTGGTGTTGGGCCCGCGGCGCCCGCCGCCGCCCGCACCGCGGCCCGGCTGCTGCGGGCCGTTCGGGGCGCCGCCGCCGGGGAGCGTCTCCGGCGCCGCGTAGTGCGCGTTGGGCTGCCCGTAGGCGCCCTGCTGCGGGGCGGCCTGGCCGTAGGGGGCGGTCGGGGCCGCCTGGCCCTGCGCCGCGCCGCCGTACTGCCGTGTGCCGACGGGACGCACCCGGTTGACGGAGTTGGGGTAGCCGTAGCCACCGGACGGCGGCTGGGCCCCGTTGGCCTGCCCGTCGGCGTAGAGGTAGCCGAAGGGGTCGTCGTCCTCGGGCGTGCTCGCGCCGTTGTTGCCGGGCGTCATCCCTTGGTCTCCTAACCAGATGCGGTGCGTGTGCGGTATGGGTGTGAGAGGGCGAGCCTACCCGCTCCCACTGACCCGAAAGGGTGACTCAGACCGCATCAGCGCTCTGACCTGGTGATCATCCGGCTCGGCGGTGCTGTTTGGGACGAGATCGTTTCTCGACGTACATCCGTTCGTCAGCTGACTTCAGCACCTCGTCCGCCGTCATGCCGCAGTGGGCCCATCCGATGCCGAAGCTGGCACCCACGCGGACGGCCCGCCCCTCGGCACGGATCGGCTGGATGATCTCGTTGCGCAGGCGCACGGCGAGGTCCTGGGCGTCGGCCCGGCCGAGTCCGTTGGCGAGGATCACGAACTCGTCGCCGCCGAGCCGGGCGACCGTGTCGCCGTCGCGCACGCCGCCGCTGAGCCGGCGGGCGACCTCGATGAGCACGGCGTCGCCCGCGTTGTGTCCGAACCGGTCGTTGATCGACTTGAAGCCGTCCAGGTCGCAGAAGAGGACCGCGAGCCCCTTCGTGCCGTCGTCGCGGCCGTCCTCGGGGGCCACGGCGTGCACATGGTGGTCGTAGGCGCCGTACGGCTCGGCGGCCGCCGCCCCGAAGTCGAAGGTGTGGCCGCCGGAGTCGAAGACGGCGGAGTCCCCGTAGGCGGCGTCCATCGCGTCCACCACGCCCGCGTGGGGCGACTGCGGGCGCCGGCACAGCCGGGCGGCGAGGCGGGAGCGCAGTTCGGCGCTGTTGGGCAGTCCGGTGAGGGAGTCGTGCGAGGCGCGGTGGGCGAGCTGGAGTTCGCGGCGCTTGCGCTCCTCTATGTCCTCGACGTGGGTGAGCAGGAAGCGCGGCCCGTCGGCGGCGTCGGCGACGACGCTGTTGCGCAGGGAGACCCAGACGTACGTCCCGTCGCGGCGGCCCAGGCGCAGCTCGGCCCGGCCGCCCTCGGCGGAGGTGCGCAGCAGGGTGCCGATGTCCTCGGGGTGCACGAGGTCGGAGAAGGCGTAGCGGCGCATCGCGGAGGCGGGTCGGCCCAGCAGGCGGCACAGGGCGTCGTTGGTGCGCAGGATGCGGCCGTGCTGGTCGCCACCCATCTCGGCGATGGCCATGCCGGAGGGGGCGTACTCGAAGGCCTGGCGGAAGCTTTCCTCGCTGGCCCTCAGCGCCTGCTGGTCGCGCTCCAGGCGGACCAGTGCGCGCTGCATGTTGGAGCGCAGCCGGGCGTTGCTGATCGCGATGGCGGCCTGGAACGCGTACATCTGCAAAGCCTCGCGGCCCCAGGCGCCGGGACGGCGGCCGTTGCGCGGGCGGTCCACGGACAGGACGCCGATCAGCTCGCCGCTGTTGCCACTGCCCTGCGGGCCGGGGGCGTACATCGGGGCGAAGAGGCGGTCCGAGGGGTGCCACTCGTCCTCGAAGCGGGGCGCGGGCCCGTCGGTGTACCACTGCGGGACGTCGTCGTCGTCGAGGACCCAGCCCTCGGTGTGGGGTATGAAGATCAGGTCGCCCCACTGCTCGCCCATGTTCAGCCGGCGGTCCCAGGACTCGCGGGAGCCCGCCCGGCCGGTGATGAGGGCCTCGGCGGCCTGGTTGCCGGAGAAGGCGGCGACGACGAGGTCGCCGTCGGGGCGGACCAGGTTGACGCACGCCAGCTCGTACCCGAGGGCCTGGACGACGCCGTCGGCGACGGCCTGCAGGGTGTCGGCCAGGCTACGGGCCTTGTTCATGTCGGCCATGACCTGGTGCAGCTGCCGCAGGGACGCAAGACGGACGTAGGGCTCCGACTCGGTCTCCATGCTCGCCCTCCCCCCGAGACCTCGCAGCGAATCAAGGGTTGCCTTGGCGCCTTTGCTGATGGTGCCCTTCCAGTTCCCCGCCACTGAATCACAGCGCGCTGCCCACTCGGTACACAGGGTCAACAATTGCCGCCCCTTGTGACTCAAGTCACAGCGAAAGATGAACAATTGAGTGGTGTTTCTGCGTTTTCCCTGTGCGTTTACTGAACGCAAAGTTTGTAGGTATGCGCACGTCTCCTGCCGGCTCGTTCTGTGGTCCTAGGTCCCGGTTCGGCCCGGGGCCCGATGCGGGGCCGTCGGCCCGGCGATTAGCGTGATGACGTGCCGAACACTCCCTCCCTCACGTCCCCCGCGTCCCCCACGCTCCCGTTGCCGTCGCCCGCCGCCGGGCATGCTGAGGGGGTGAGCAACGAGGAGTTCCGTGCCGCCATGTCCCGGCTGGCCTCGGGCGTGGTCCTGGTGACCGCGCGGGAGGAGCCGCTGGATCCCGACGACCCGCAGTCGCCGAGCGGCGAGGACGTCGGGATGACGGCCACCGCCTTCATGTCGGTGTCCCTGGACCCGCCGCTGGTCCTGGTCAGCCTGCGCGAGGGCTCCCGCATGGACGACCTGCTGGAGGAGCAGCCCCTGTGGGCGGTCTCCGTGCTGTCCGAGAGCCAGCGGCACATCGCCGGCCGCTTCGCGATGAAGGGCCGCGTCAGCGACCGGCTCCTCTTCGCGGACATCCCCTACCTGCGGGGCGAGGCGACCGACGCGCCCCTGGTGGGCGGGGCGCTGGCCACCCTGGAGTGCCGCACCGAGCAGCGGGTGTCCGCCGGGGACCACACCCTGGTGATCGGCCGCGTGCTGACCGCCTCGCTGCCGAGCGCGGACGGGGGGCCGTTGGCGTACTTCCGGGGGCGGTACCGGCAGTTGGGGTGAGCGTTGATCGCTCAGTCGGAGTGAGCGGTTAATCGCTCGCCGGTCCCGGCTGCGCCCGCCTAGGGTGCGCGCATGACGACCGACACCGGGCTGCGCCTCGAAGAGATCACTCCCGCGAACTTCGAGGCCGCCCTCGGCATCCGGGTCCGCCCCGACCAGGAATTCGCCGTGGAACCGGTGGTGAAGTCCCTCGCCGAGGCATCTCTCCATCCCGGCGTCGCCTGGCCCCGCCTGATCCTCGACGGCGACCGCCCCGTCGGCTTCCTCATGGCCTTCTTCGACATCGACTGGTACGAGGACGGCAGCGTGCGGCGCTCCGGGCTGTGGCGACTGAACATCGCGGCCGGGGAGCAGGGCCGGGGCTACGGACGCTTCGCCGTGGAGTCGGTGGCCCAGGAGGTCCGTCGGCGCGGCGGCGAGGAGTGCTACGTGACGTGGCACCGGGGGCCGTCCGGCCCCGAGGGCTTCTACCTGGGGCTGGGCTTCCGGCCCGACGGGGAGACCAGCGAGGGGGAGGTCGTGGGCGTGCTGAGGCTGGGGGCGGCGGTGACCACCGCGGACCAGCCGGTCCCCCGTACTGGCTAGTCCCAGTTCTTCGGGGAGCGCCCCCGCTTGGTCTCCGAGCGCTGCTTCTTCTGCCGCAGCCGGCGTTCGTTGATGCCGCGCGGTATGCGGGTGGGCCTGCGGGGCTTGGGCGGGGGCGCGGTGGCCTCGGCGAGCAGCGCCGTGAGGCGTACGGTGGCGGCCTCGCGGTTGCGCCACTGGGAGCGGCGCTCGGAGGCGCGGACGGTGACGACGCCGTCGGTCAGGCGCCCGGCCAGCCACTCCAGCGCGCGCCGCTTCCACACCTCGGGCAGTGCCTCGGTGCGCGCCAGGTCGAAGCGCAGCTCCACGGCCGTGTCCGTGGTGTTGACGTGCTGCCCGCCCGGCCCCGAGGAGCGCGAGAAACGCCAGACGAGCTCGGCCTCGGGCAGGGAGACGGAGCCGCGGATGACATGGGGACCGGACATGCCGTCCATGTTCCCGTCCCCGTCCGGTCCACGTCACCCCATTATCCTCGGCCCCGGCCTCGGTAAAGAAAGTAAAGAGAGCTGGAACCTTGTGGACCCCTCTCGTCGTTCATGGGGGTAGCTGTAGCTTTCTTGCCGTACGTAAACGAGGGAAGGGACTCCCAACAATGGCTGTAAGCCTGTCCAAGGGTGGCAACGTCTCGCTCACCAAGGAGGCTCCGGGCCTGACCGAAGTCACCGTGGGCCTCGGCTGGGACGTCCGTACCACCACCGGCACCGACTTCGACCTCGACGCCTCCGCGATCGCGGTCAACACGCAGGGCAAGGTCTACTCCGACGCCCACTTCGTCTTCTTCAACAACAAGCAGACGCCGGACAACACCATCGTCCACACCGGTGACAACCGCACCGGCGAGGGCGCCGGCGACGACGAGGCGATCAACGTCAACCTCGCCGCCCTCCCGGCCGACATCGAGAAGATCGTCTTCCCGGTCTCGATCTACGACGCGGAGAACCGCTCGCAGAACTTCGGCCAGGTGCGCAACGCCTACATCCGCATCGTCAACCAGGCCGGCGGCGCCGAGATCGCCCGCTACGACCTGTCGGAGGACGCGGCCACCGAGACCGCCATGGTCTTCGGCGAGCTCTACCGCAACGGCGCCGAGTGGAAGTTCCGCGCCGTCGGCCAGGGCTACGCCTCGGGTCTCGTGGGCATCGCCCAGGACTTCGGCGTGAACGTCTGACGTTCGCTCACGCGTTTCGACCGAAGGCTCCCCGGACGTCCGGCCGGGGGGCCTTCGGCGTTCCGGGGGGCGGGGGCGGGGTCGGGGTCGGGGTCGGGATTCCGGGGAGAGGTTCGAGGTCCCGAGGGCGAATTCGGGGTTCCGGCGGCGGCCTCGGCGTTCCGGCGGCGGGTTCGGCGTTCCGGCGGCGGCGTCAAGGCAGCAGGCGCTGTTCCTTCGCCACCGCGACCGCGCCCGCGCGGGTGTCGACGCCCAGCTTGTCGTAGATGCGGCGCAGATGCGTCTTCACCGTCGCCTCGCTGATGAACAGGGCACGGGCGATCTCCCGGTTGCCGAGGCCGGTGGCGAGCTGGGCCAGGATGTCGCGTTCACGGTCGGTGAGGGAAGGGCGCGGGCTCCGCAGGTTGGCCATGACCCGGCCGGCGACCGGCCCGGACAGCGTCGTGCGGCCCCGGGCGGCGGCGTGGATGGCGGCGAAGAATTCCTCGGGGCGCTCGGCCTTCAGCAGGTATCCGGTCGCGCCGGCCTCGATGGCGCGGGTGATGTCGGCGTCGGTGTCGTACGTGGTCAGCACCAGGACGTGCGGGACGCGGCCGGAGCCGGTCGCGGGGGTGGTGGTGAGGCGGCGGGTGGCCTCCACGCCGTCGATGCCGGCGCCGAGCTGAAGGTCCATCAGCACCACGTCCGGCGCCAGCCGCGCCGCCAGGGCCAGCGCCTCCTCGCCGGTGCCCGCCTCGCCGACCACCTCGATGCCGGGGGCGCTGTCGAGCAGGGCGAGCAGTCCGGCCCGTACGACGGCGTGGTCGTCGCAGACCAGGATGCGGACGGGGGCGGGCACGCTGTCCGCCGGGGGGTTCATCGTGGGGCCTCCTGGGGGTCGGCCGGAGCGGTCATCGAGGGGCCTGGTGCGGATCGGACGCATCGGCCACCGAGGACCCTCCCCCGGGATCCGACGGGTCGGTGCGGGGCGCTTCCAGAGGTACGGCGGCGGACAGGGCGGTGCCCTCGCCCGGTGCCGACTCGACGGTCAGGGTGCCGCCCAGCTGACGCAGCCGGGCGCGCATCGCGGGCAGCCCGTGTCCGCGCGCCCCGGCGGGGGCGTCGGGCAGCGCCGCCGGTTCGAAGCCGTGTCCGTCGTCGGTGACGTCCAGGACGGCCTGGTCGTCGAGGAGGGTGAGGGTCAGGGCCGCGGTGGCGGCGCCCGCGTGTTCCCGGACGTTGGCCAGGGCGCCCTGGGCGATGCGCAGCAGCGCCGACTGGACGCGGTCGGGCAGCAGCGGGGCCCTGCCGCCGTCGTCGACGTGGACGCGCACGGTGAGGTGGTCGCCGGACTCCCGCGCGGCCAGGGCCCGCAGGGCCGCCTCCAGACCGCCACCCCGGGCCAGGTCGGCGGGGGCGAGGTCGTGGACGAAGCGGCGGGCCTCGGCGAGATTGTGCTCGGCGACGGAGGCGGCGCCCCGGACGTGGGTGCGGGCCTTGCCCGGGTCGGACTCCCAGACCCGCTCGGCGGCCTGGAGCAGCATCCGCTGGCTGGACAGGCCCTGGGCGAGGGTGTCGTGGATCTCCATGGACAGCCGTTGCCGTTCGGCGAGCGTTCCCTCGCGGCGCTCGGAGGCGGCGAGTTCCCGGCGGGTGCGGATCAGGTCGTCGATCAGGGCACGCTGCCTGGCCGCCTGGCGTTCGGTGTGCAGGAAGACGCCGGCGGCGATCGCGGCGACGGCGGGCGGCGCCAGCAGCAGGTTCGGGTCGAAGCCGCCCGCGAGCCGGAACTGCGCGGCGACGACGAGCACCGTGAGGAGGGTGACCAGCACGAGCGCCGCCCGCGCCGGCAGGGTGCGCAGGCCGGTGTAGAAGAGGGGCACCGCGCACCAGGCGAAGCTGGGCGCGAGCACGACCAGCACCGTCCACACCACGACCACCAGGCCCAGCCAGGCCAGGCGCCGCCGGGTGGGTCCGGTGGCGGGGCGGGACGGCGCGGGGCCGCTCAGAGCGGGCCCGAGCAGGTGGAGCACCGCCAGGGTGAGAGACAGGGCGAAGATCCAGGGCGTGCGGGGCTCCCCGGGGTGACGAAGCAGGAAACGGGCGAGGGCGCCGCCGAGCAGGAGGAAGAACGCCGCGTGCATCACGGCGCCGAGCCACCGGCTGTCCGGGTCGTACGGTTTCGGCATCCGGCGTCTGCCTCCTTCCGTCCTTCCGCCGTGTCTACGGTCGCGTCCGCCCCCAACGTGCCGCAGAGGGATGCTGAGCTGCGCGAACACTCCCATCATGGCCCTTCGGGACGGCCTGCGGGTCAACCGATCGGACGACACCGCCGTCGCCCGATCCGTCGCCGACGAGCAGCCGGAACGGCGACCTCGCACACCGGGTGCCGGACGGAGGGTGGAGAGCGGACGGAAGCCCGTTCCCAGCCCGAGGAGCAGACACCCATGAAGAAGACCCTCTCCCGTCGCGCCCGCATCGCCATCGGCAGCGCCGTTCTCGCCGCGGTCGCCGCCGGTACCTTCGGCACGGTGGCGGCGAACGCCTCCGCCCCGGACGCCGCCCAGGGCTCCGCCGTGGCCGCCGCGTCCGCCGTCGAGGCCGGCAGGCGCGACACGACCACCTCCACGCACCTGACCGTCGACGCCGCGACCGAGGCCGCGCGGGCGGCGCTGAAGGCCGCCAAGAAGGAGGGGCAGCGGATCACGGTCGCGGTCGTCGACCGCAACGGCAACACGATCCTCATCATGCGCGGCGACGGAGCCGGCCCGCAGTCCTACGAGTCGGCCGAGAAGAAGGCGTTCACCGCGGTCTCCTGGAACGCCCCGACCTCCGAGCTGGAAGGCCGCCTGGAGAACGCCCCGAACCTGAAGGACATCCCCGGCACCCTGTTCCTGGGCGGTGGCGTCCCGGTCACGTCCGGCAAGGCGCCGATCGCCGGCATCGGTGTGGCGGGCGCCCCGTCCGGCGCCCTGGACGAGAAGTACGCGCAGGCGGGCGCGGCGGCGCTGAACTGACACCCTCCCGGGAGGCGCGAGCCCGTCCGGCAGGTCCAACAGCCGGTCCCAACGGGCGTTTCACGTGAAACGCCCCATAGGATCACGACGTGCGCACCACCCGCCTGCTCGTAGCCGCCGCCACCGTCACCGCACTCGCGGCGTGCAGCGGCGGCGGCTCGGTCGACGGGTCCCCCGGCGGCTCGGGCGTGCGCGACCCGTACTTCCCCAAGGCGGGCAACGGCGGCTACGACATCGGTCACTACGACCTGTCCCTGACCTACGACCCCGACGACGAGCACCTCACCGGGACGGCGACGATCACCGCCCGCGCGACCCAGGACCTGTCCGCCTTCAACCTCGACCTCGAGGGCCTGGAGGTCGAGGAGGTCACCGTCGAGGGCCGAGGCGCCCGCTTCAACCGGGCCGGTCAGGAGCTGACCGTCCGCCCGGCCGACGAGCTGGACGACGGGGAGACCTTCCGCGTGACCGTCCGCTATTCCGGCGAACCGGTGACGATCACCGACCCCGACGACTCGAAGGAGGGCTGGCTGCCCACCGCCGACGGCGCGGTCGGGCTCGGCCAGCCCACCGGCTCGATGGCCTGGTTCCCCGGCAGCCACCACCCCTCCGACAAGGCGACGTACGACCTGGAGGTGACCGTGCCGGAAGGGCTCGGTGCCGTCTCCAACGGCGAGTTGACGGGCGAGTCGACCCGCGGCGGCCGTACGACGTCCACCTGGCACGTCGCCGAGCCGATGGCGAGTCATGTCGTGACGGTCGCCGTCGGGGAGTGGGAGACCGAACGCTCCACCACCGGCGACGGAGTGCCCGTGTACACGGCCGTCGACCCGCGGCAGGCCGCCGCGAGCCGCGAGGTGCTGGGGCGGATCCCCGAGGTCATGGAATGGGCCCGGAAGAACTTCGGCCCGTACCCCTTCTCCTCCACCGGGGCGATCGTCGACCGGGTGGAGGACGCCGGTTATGCCCTGGAGACGCAGGACCGGCCCTACTTCCCCGGCGCCCCCGACACCGTCCTGCTCGTCCACGAGCTCGCCCACCAGTGGTACGGGAACTCCGTCAGTCCGAAGACCTGGCGCGACATGTGGCTCAACGAGGGCTTCGCCACCTACGCCGAGTGGCTGTGGGAGGAGGACGAGGGCGGCGACACCGCCCAGGAGACCTTCGACGCGCTCTACGACGGCACCTACTACGACGACGAGGACGCGAACGCCTCGATCTGGGCGTTCCCGCCCGCGGACCCGCCGGACGCGAAGCACATCTCGGCCGGCCCCGTCTACCAGCGCGGCGCGATGGTCCTGCACAAGATCCGCCAGGCGGTCGGCGACGACGCCTTCCTGGACCTCCTGCGCGGCTGGGCCGCCGCGCACCGGCACGGCAACGCGGACACCGGGGACTTCACGGCGTACGTGGAGAAGTCGGCGCCGGACGAGGACTTCTCGGAGATCTGGGAGGACTGGCTGTACGGGGACGGCAGGCCGGACCGGCCGTGAGACGGCCCGCCCCCGCCGCCTGAGACGGCCCGCCCCCGCCGCCTGAGACGGCCCGTCCCCGCCGCCTGAGAACCGCGGGCCGTGAGAGCCGCGGCCCGTTCGCCGCGCCGTGACCACCGCAACCGGAGTCGCCACCGGCGCCGGAACCGGGTAGCGGCGACCGGCCGGGGCCGCGTCCGTGACACCATCACCTGCGTGCTCGACATCGGCTACGCCCTCTCCACCCGCTTCCCGGACCCTCCGCAGACCGACTACCGCCGCGCGGACGTCCGTGCCCTGCGGCACGATCTGTTCTGCGGGGACGTGTACCTCGCCGACACCGAGGCGGACCGGGAACTGTCCACAGCCTGGGGATGGGTGCCGGTGCTCGACTTCGCCTGGGCGCTGTGCGACATCGTGGAGCGCGTCGACCGGGACCCGGCGGGCTCCCGCGCCGCCCGGCCGCAGCGGGCGGAGCTGGACTTCACCGAGTCCAGCGACCGCCTGCTCTTCGAACGCCGCTTCGGCTGGGTCGACATCGAGGCGGAGTGGGTGCCGGCGGACGAGCCCCCGCTGTCCTTCTCGCACGCCGAACTGCGCCGGGAGGCCCGGGACTTCCTGCACGACCTGATCGCCGACCTCGCCGACATGCACGAGGACCTGGCGGACAACCCGGCGATCTGGACCCTCCAGGCCCGCTTCCCGCGCGTTTCGTGAACACCGCGCGCCCCCGGACGCGGGTCCTCGCTACTCCGGTGCCAGCACCCGCATCCCCAGCTCCGCCGCCAGGACGGGGGCCAGGTCGAGCAGCTGGGCCGGGCTGATCACCGCGCCGGACAGCCGGTCCACGCCCCGGGCCAGCTCCAGCGGGGCGGCGCCGCGCAGGTCGACGTCCGTGAGGGTCGCCGCGCTGAAGTCCGCCTCCTTCAGGGCGCAGTCCACGAACGCGACCCGCTCCAGGCGGGCGCCCCCGAAGTCCGGCTCGACGAGGACGCAGCCCTCGAAGACCACGTCCTTGAGCCGGGACCGGCGCAGGTTCAAGTAGTCGATCTTGCCGCCGCGGATCAGGACCCGTTCCAGCACGGCGCCGTGCAGCTGGGTACCGCCCAGGCGGGCGTCGTGCAGCTCGACGTCGCGCAGGGTCGCCTCGGCGAGATTCACCCCGACGCCCCGGACACCGCTGAGGACGGTGTCGAGCAGCCGGGCCCGGGTCAGGGACGCCTCGTCCAGCGCGCACCCCGTCAGCGCGCAGTCCATGAAGCGGGCGCCCACACCGTCCTGGCCCGCGAGGTCCGTCTCCCGGAACTCCAGCCCGTCGTAGTCCCCGTCCGGCTCCAGGCCGCCGCCGTCGTACGGCTCCAGCGGCGGCAGCCGCAGCTCGGGGCGGCGCGCCGCCCGCACCGATGCCGTACCCGGCGCCGCGCCCGCACCGCCGCCGCCCGCCACTCTCCTCGCCATGCCCCCATGCTGCACGCCACCACTGACAACCCGCGCCGACCTGCGCGAACGGCCTTCCTCCCGGCCGCGTGTCACATCCAGCGGCCCCGGCGGCGTCGTACTCGCAGAAAGGCACCACGCAAGGCGACCCCGACCCGAGGGAGACCCCCAGCCATGCATCGCATCACCGTCATCGGCGGCGGCTTCGCCGGACTCACCGCGGCCATCACCGCCGCCGAGGCGGGCGCCAAGGTCACCGTGCACGAGGCCCACCACACGCTCGGCGGACGGGCCCGGACGGCCGACGGCCCCTACCGCACCAACGACGGCCCGCACGCCCTCTACAACGGCGGCCCGCACTGGTCGTGGCTCAGGCAGCGTGACCTGATCGGTCCGCTCGCGCCGATCCCGCCGCTGGAGGGGGCCCGGCTGCGGCTGCGCCACAAGGGCGTACTGCGCCGCACACCGCCCTTCGCCATGCTCAAACTGCTGCGCCGCGGCGCGGGGCGGGCCCCGGTGGACACCGACTTCCTCACCTGGGCGACCGGGGTGGCGGGCGAGGAGGGTGCGCGGGCCGCCGCTCACTACTGCGCCGTCGCCCTCTTCCACCACGACCCCGGTTCGCTGTCCGCCGCCTTCGTGCAGGAGCGTCTGCGCCGGGCCGCCAAGCTGCCGCCGGAGGCCCACTACCCGCGCGGGGGCTGGGGCGGGGTGATCGACCGGATGGCCGCCCTGGCGTGGAACCTCGGGGTACGGGTGGAGACCCTCTCCCGGGTCGACGCGGTCCCGACCGACGCCCCGGTCGTCGTGGCCACCTCCCTGGACGCCGCCCGCCGCCTGCTGGGGGACGCCTCGCTGACCTGGCCGAGCGGGCGCACCACCCTGGTCGACCTCGCCGTACGGACCCGGCGCGGTGACGCCTTCGCTGTCTCGGACCTGGACGCGCCGGGCTGGATCGAACGGTTCACGGCACAGGACCGCACCCTGGCACCGGCGGGCGAGCAGCTGATCCAGGGGCAGATCCCGATCGCGCCCGACGAGTCGAAGGCCGACGGCGCCGCCCGCGCCGAGGAACTGCTCGACCTCGGTTTCCCGGGCTGGCGCGACCGGCTGACCTGGCGGCGGGAGGCGGTCGCCAACGGCCGTACCGGCGCCGTGGACCTGCCGGGCAGCACCTGGCGCGACCGGCCCGCGGTCGACCGCGGCGACGGCGTCTATCTCGCGGGTGACCAGGTCGCCGCGCCCGGGCTGCTGTCGGAGGTGTCGTTCAACAGCGCGCTGACGGCGGTGTCCCTGGCCCTCGGCAGGCGGGAACTCGACCTCAAGCGGGCTTGAGATCGTCGAGTGGGGGGGCGTAGGTCCGTTCGGCTCGTGGCGGCACTCGCAACGGGATGCGATACGCCCCGATTCATGGTCTTCTGGCCAGATGAGTGACCGGACAGGTGAGCCGGCCGCACCCGCGGATGCCGACCCCCGCCGCTGGTGGGGGCTGGTGGTGATCGCCCTGGCTCAGCTGATGGTCGTCCTGGACGCGACCATCGTGAACATCGCGCTGCCGTCGGCCCAGCGCGACCTGGGCATGTCCGACGGCAACCGGCAGTGGGTGATCACCGCCTACACCCTCGCCTTCGGCGGTCTGCTGCTGCTCGGCGGGCGGATCGCGGACCTGGTGGGCCGCAGGCGCACCTTCGTCATCGGACTGATCGGCTTCGCCGCCGCCTCCGCGATCGGCGGCGCCGCCACCACCCCGGCGATGCTCTTCGGCGCCCGCGCCCTCCAGGGCGTCTTCGCCGCGGTCCTGGCGCCGTCCGCGCTGTCCCTGCTGACGACGACCTTCACGGACCCGAAGGAGCGCGGGAAGGCCTTCGGCATCTACGGCGCGCTGGCCGGCAGCGGCGCCGCGGTCGGCTTCATCGTCGGCGGCGTGCTCACCGAGTACCTGAACTGGCGCTGGTGCCTGTACGTCAACGTCCCGGTCGCCGTCGCCGCCGTGATCGGCGCCTTCGTGCTGCTGCACGACCGCCCCGGCCGCCCCGGCGCCCGCCTCGACGTGCCCGGCGTACTGCTGGGCTGCGGCGGGCTCGTCGCCCTCGTCTACGGCTTCAGCGAGGCGCAGCCGCGCGGCTGGACCGATCCGCTGGTGCTGGCGCTGTTCGCCGCGGGCGTCGTCCTCCTCGCGGCCTTCGTGTGGTGGCAGACCCGGGCGCGGGTGCCGCTGCTGCCGCTGCACGTCATCCGCGACCGCAACCGCGCCGGGTGCTTCCTGACGATGATGCTGGCCGTCATCGGCATGTTCGGGCTGTTCCTGTTCATGACCTACTACCTCCAGGAGATCCTCGGGTACTCGCCCGTGAAGACCGGCCTGGCGTTCCTGCCGATGACCGCCTCGATCGTCATCGGCTCCACCCAGATCTCGGCCCGGCTGCTGCGCCGCGTGGGCCCGCGCATGCTGATGGTCCCCGGCATGCTCCTCGCCTCCGGCGGCATGGTGATCCTCACCCAGCTGACCGTGGACTCGGCCTACGCCTCCGAGATCCTTCCGGCGCTGATCCTGATGGGCCTCGGCATGGGCCTGACCTTCATGCCGGTCTTCTCCACCGCCACCGCCGGAGTGGCCCCGCAGGACTCCGGCGTGACCTCGGCGACGGTCAACACCTCGCAGCAGGTGGGCGGCTCGATCGGCACGGCGCTGCTCAACACGATCGCCACCAGCACCAGCGCCTCCTGGATCACCTCCCACCTCACCGACCCGACCCGGCGGGAGCAGGTCGTCCGGGAGGGCATCGTCCACGGCTACACGGTCGCCATCTGGCTGGCCGCCGGCATCATGCTGCTGGCGGGCCTGGTCGCGGGCCTGATGGTGACGGCGAAGGCCCCGAAACACGGCACCCCGGCCGACCGGCCGGTGCCGGAACCGGTGGCCTAGGGGGCGGGGCCCCGCAGCGCTCCGCGGGGCCCCTGTGACGTCGGACGATAAATGCCGTGCCCGCCGGGCCGGACACCGGTAGCGTCGGCCGACGTGATCGACGTACCGGAAGCGCTCGCCGCCGCACAGGCGAAGTACAACGGAGAGGCGGGCCGCGCCTTCGTCGACGGGCTGCCCGCACTGGCCGCCGGCTTCCTGGACCGCTGGGAGCTGCGCCTCGACGGACCCTCCATGCACGGCTGGGCGGCCCTCGTCCTGCCCGTCGTCCGCCGCGACGGCACCCCGGCCGTGCTCAAGCTCCAGATCCTCGACGCGGAGACCGAGGGCGAGCCCGTCGCGCTGCGCCTGTGGGACGGCGACGGGGCGGTGCGGCTGCTGGACCACGACGCGGCCACCGGCACCATGCTGCTGGAGCGGCTGGACCCGGCCCGCACGCTCGACGGGGTCGCGGACTCCCGCGAGGCCGTCCTGGTCCTCGCCCGGCTGCTCGCCCACCTCACCGCGACCCCTGCACCACCCGGCGTGCGCCGCCTCGGAGACATCGCGCGCGGCATGCTGGAGCGGACACCCCGGGTCCTGGAACGCGTCCCCGACCCGGCGGACCGGCGCCTGGTCGCCGACTGCGCGGCCGCCGTGCGGGAGGTCATGGACGAGCCCGGCGACCGGCTGCTGCACTGGGACCTGCACTACGAGAACGTCCTCGGCTCCGATCGCGCCCCGTGGCTGGCCATCGACCCCAAGCCGCTGGCCGGCGACCCCGCCTTCGACCTGATGCCGGCCCTCGACAACCGCTACGACCCGGACGAGACCCGGTGGCGGTTCGACGCCATGACCGACGTCCTCGGACTGGACCGGGAACGGGCCCGCGCCTGGACCCTCGGCCGCGTCCTGCAGAACTGCCTGTGGAACGTCGAGGACGGCGACCCGCTGGAGACCGCACAGCTGGAGATCGGGCGGACGCTTCGCACGCCGTGAGCCCTCGGCGGCCCCGGAGGCCGCCGGGCCGAGCCCGGTGGGCTCAGTCCTGCGGGACGGGGCAGGTGCCGCGGGGGCGGTCGGGGGTCAGGGCGGCCGGCAGTTCGGTACGGCGGCGTATGCGCAGCTTTCGGTAGGTGCTGGTCAGGTGGGTCTCCACGGTGCGCCGGGCCAGGTGCAGCAGGTCGGCGATCTCGGTGTTGGTGCGTCCGGCGGCGGCCAGTTCGGCGATCCGGCGCTCGCTGCCGGTCAGCGCCCCGGAGCCGGTCCCGGCGGTCGCCGGGCTCCTGGCGCCGCTGTCGCGCAGGGCCTGCCCGGCCAGGCCGAGCAGCCGTACGGCGCCCTTGCGTTCGGCCAGGTCCGCCGCCTCGCGCAGGCGGTTCCGGGCGCCGCCGCGTTCACCGGCGGCGAGGAGCTGGCGGCCCTGGGCGAGCAGCGCCTCGATCAGTTCCGTGCCGGTGTCGACGGGCCCGTCCCGCAGGGTCCGTACGGCCTCCTCGGCGAGCTCCAGACCGCGCCGGCCCCCGGTCGCGGAGCCCAGTACGCGCAGGGCGCGGCCCACGGTGCGCGGGGTGTTCCACACCCGGGCCAGCCGCAGTTCCTCCGTTGCCAGGGCCAGCGCGTCCTGGCCGCCGCCCAGCGCCAGCCGGCACTCCGCGACCGCCGTCCGCCACGGGGTGACGACGGGGCTGACCACGTCGCGGGCCGCCTGCCGCCGTCCGCACTCCAGGAAGTCGTGGAGCGCTCCCATGACGTCACCGGCGGCGGCCCGCTGCACGCCCCGCGCGTACAGGAAGCGGTTCAGCTCCCAGGACTCCGGCGCCCGGCGCAGGTCGAAGGCGCGGGCGAGCCGTCCGGCCGCTTCGGTGCGGCCGGTGTGGACGAGTGCCATCAGGGCGTGGGCGTCCCGGTTGGTGGGCGCGGTACGGGGAGCCCCCGCGTCGGCGCGGGATTCGTCGGCGAGCAGGCGGGCGTGGTCGCCGCGGGCCGCGGCGATGTCGGCGCGGGTGTTGAGGAGCGCGTGCTGCATCGGGTGCAGCAGGGCGGGGTGCTGCCCGGCCAGTCCGCGCTCCACGAGCCGTTCCGCCTCGTCGAGTTCGTCGGCCCACTGGGCGACCGCGGCGGCCGTACCCAGCAGGAACGGCTCCGCCAGCGGATCGCCGGGCTGGGCGAGCAGGGCCCGTACGCGCGTCATCGCCTCCTGCGCCGAGATCAGCCCGGCGGTCGCCCCGTACCGCACCAGCAGCGCCTGTCCGGTGGTGCCGAGCAGCTCCGGCGCGTGCTCGCCGGTCTCGCACAGCCACCGGTACACCTCCTGGCGGGTCGCCAGGTCCTGGTCGGACAGCAGCGCGCCGGCGGCCTGCACGGTGCGGGTGAGGCCCGGGTGGCCGGAGAGCCGGCCCTCCGTCCGGCGCAGCACCTCCATGGCCGTACGGATCTCACCGCGGGCCGCGAGGGCGGTGCCGAGGGCGACGGCCGTACGGACCCGGTTGCGGGGGTCGGCCGGCAGGTGCTGGGCCTCGGCGAGGCGGGCGATGGCGGCGGGGGCGTCGGCCGACGCGTACTCCAGGGAGCCCAGTTCGGTCAGCAGCCGCTGCCGCAGGTCGTCGGCGACCGGCTCGTCCAGCGCCCGGCGCAGGTAGGCGACGGCGTCCTCGGGCCGGGCGTCGTGCACGGCGACCGTCACCGCGTCCCGCAGCACGCGCAGCGCCCAGGGCTCCGCGACGGCCGGCGTCCGCAGCAGGTGCCGGGCGACCGCCTCGACCCGGCCGCCCTGGCGCAACGACGCCTCGGCCGCCGCCCGGTGCGCCGCCTCCCGGCGGGGGCGGGGCCAGCCGGTGAGCACGGCGTCGCGCAGCAGTGGGTGGGCGTAGCGGGGGCGGCCGGAGGCGTCCCGCCGCAGCAGCCCGAGCCGCGTCATGGCGGCGAGCCATCCGGCCACGCGGGCGGGGTCGGCCCCGGCCGCCTCGGCCAGCAGATCGACCGGATCACCGGGGTCCGCGTCGGCACGCGGGCCGCCCCAGCCGTCCCTGTCCGCGCCGGCACGCGGACTACCCCAGCCGTCCCTGTCCGCGCCGGCACGCGGGCCACCCCAGCCGCCGGCGTCCGCACCACCGGACAGCCCACCTCGACCACCGGCGTCCGCACCACCGAGCAGCCCACCCCGACCACCGGCGTCCGCCCCGGCGAGCAGGTGTACCTCGTCCGCCCCGTCGGTCACGGCACGCGGCCCACCCCCGGCACCGGCGACACCGGCGTCCGCCCCGGCGAGCGCCCCGCTCCGACCGTCGGCGTCCCCCGCCGCCGGCGTCCCCGCCCGGTCGCCGTCCGGGCCCTGGGGCCACGCCTGCTCCAGTGCCGCCAGGCAGCGGGCCACGTCGGCCGTCGCGGTGCCGGCGCTGTTCAGCCACCAGGAGACGGCCGCCGGGTAGCTCCCGGGGTAGAGCTCGGCGCAGGTTTCGGGCAGCACCGGGACGCCGTCGGGCGCGGAGCCCTCCGGGCGCGGGGCGCCGCCCAGGTCGTCCAGCAGGGCGTGCAGCAGCAGCGGGCTGCCGGCGCCGGCGCGTACGCACTGAGCCGTCCAGCGCGGCCCGGCCCCCGGGAAGGCGTCCCGGACCAGACCGGCCGCCGCCCCGTCGCCGAGCGGCGCGAGGGTGTGGGTACGCACGAGGGAGGGTGACAGGGTCTGGGTGAGACCGGCCGGCCGCGGGTCGATGTCGTACTGGCTGCGCTCGGTGACCACCAGCAGTACCGGTAATCGGTCCAGACGCCGGGCCGCCTCCAACAGCCAGCGGCGCGAGGGGTCGTCGGCCAGGTGGACGTCGTCGACGGCCACCATCAGCGGGCCCTCGTCCGCGTACGACCGCAGCAGCCGCCACAGCCGGGCCGCGCTGCCGCGGTCGTCGCCGCCGGGTGCGCGGTCCGTGAACTCCGGAACCGGACCGAGGAGTTGCAGGACCGTGCCGAAGGGCACCGCCGTGTCCTCGGGCGAGCAGCGCGCACGCAGCACCCGCAGGCCGCGGTCCGCGGCGTGCCGTGCGGCGTGTTCCAGCACGGCGGTCCTGCCGGTCCCGGTGGCGCCGCGCAACAGGACGAGGCCCCCGGTCCCGGCCAGGGTGCGCTCGGTCTCCGCCGCCACCAGCGCCCGGGCGTCGTCGCGTTCACGGAGCGGTCCGGTCATCGGGTGCCTCCTGTGGTGGATGGTGCTCCCCCGGTCTGTGAGACGTACGAATGCGGCCGGGCGTGGTGTGAAGTGGCCCACGCGCGGCAACGGTGTTCCGTGGGCCGGGCGGTGGCTGTGGCGAGGCTCACGGTGCCGCCCGCCCCCGGCAGGTTGAACACCTCGATGTTGTGCGTGAGCCCGGCGTCCTCGGCGTTCTTCGCGGCCGTGCGGGCGGTGGTGCCGCCCGCCCCCGGCCACGGGTCCGCGCTCCCTTGCGCAGGCCCCTCTGACCTGCTGAAACGTCTGCCCGAGACGCGTTGGCGACGGTTGTCGTCGTGGTCTCGTGGTGTGCCTCGTGGTGGTCCACGATTGCGCGGCCCCAGCAGTCACAGAAGTGTGGAACACGCTCATCCGCTGCCGGCCAGTGCCGGACGGCGGGCTCGTGAACATGGGGGAAACGGTTGCTCAACTCACCCCGGACCACCGCCACATCCACCCTCGGCACCGGCCGGACCACCGGTGCCACCGACCGGCGCGTCCCGGTGGCGGTGTCCGCTCCGGACCCGATCAGCCGCGAGGGCGCGGTCAGCCAGTTGCGGCGACACCCTGAGATCGACCTGCGCGAGGAGTCCGGCCCCGGCACGGTGGCCCTGCTCATCGAGGACGCGCTGGACGAGACGGCGCTCACCCGGCTGCGGCGCATCGTGCGTAGCGAGGGCGCGCGTGCCGTGCTCGTGGTCGGCACGATCCGCGAGAACGAACTGCTGGACGTCGTCGAGTGCGGCGTCGGCGCCATCGTGTGGCGCCACGAGGCCACCGCCCACCGGCTGGTGCAGGCGGTACTGGCCGCCGCCCGCGGCGACGGCGACCTGCCCGCCGACCTGATCGGGCGGCTCATCAGCCAGGTGGGCACCCTGCACCGGGGTGCGGCGGGCCGTCCCGGCGCCCCCTCACTGGGCCTCGCGCCCCGCGAAGTGGACGTCCTGCGACTGGTGGCCGAGGGTCTCGACACCGGTGAGATCGCCGGCAAGCTGTCCTACTCCGAACGGACCGTCAAGAACGTCATGCACGGACTCACCACGCGACTTCACCTGCGCAACCGCGCGCACGCCGTGGCCTATGCCCTGCGGGAAGGCTACATCTGACCGAACGGGCAATCGAAAGCGGCCCGCCGGGGCCGACGGGGCAAGTCGGCCTGCCCGGGCGCCGTCCCCGGCGCGCCTGCGTGCTGCGTGCCGCCCGGGGCACGATCGGGAGCGGACGGCGGGGCGGGCGGAACGGCAGTGCGGGCAGGGCGGGAGCGCAAGAGTGATCCACGAGGTGGACGAGGTCCTCAAGAGCCTCCTCGCCGGCGGGGCGTTGACGGGATCGGGCATCGACGTGTCCTTCGAGGCACCCACCCGTGACTGGGCGGCCCGGCGCAACGCACCGTCCGTCAACGCCTACTTGTACGACATCCGCGAGGACGTGGCCCGTCGGCAGCGCGGTCAGACGGCGGTGCGCGACGAGAACGACATCGTGGTGCGGCGCCGCCAGCCACCGCGCTGGTTCCGGCTGTCGTACCTGGTGACGGCGTGGACGAAGACCCCGCAGGACGAACACCGGCTGCTGTCCGCCGTACTCGCGACCCTGCTGCCCCGCGAGATCCTGTCGCCCTCCGAACTCCCCGGCTCCCTGCGGGCGCTGGGCCTGTCGGTGCCGCTGACGGTGGCCGGCATCCAGACGGAGTCCCGCTCCCTCGCCGAGATCTGGTCCGCCCTGGGCGGCGAGCTCAAGCCGTCCCTGGACCTGGTGGTGACCGCGCCCTTCCCCGCCTTCCCGGAGTACGACGCCGGGCCTCCGGTCACCGAGGGCGCGACCGTCCGGGTGCGCGACCTGGCCGACGACACGACGGAGCCCACCGGGCGCTCCCACCGCCCCCATCAGGTCGAGGCCGCCCGCGCCGCCCGCGCCGCCGCCCGCAAGAACCCGGCCGCCCGCCCCGCGGACCCCCGGTGACCGCCCCCCACACCACCTCCGGCGCCCCCGCCCACGCCCTCCTCGCCCGGCTGGCCGTGCTGCGGGAGCGGGTGACCGCGCTGGTCGAACGGCGTGCCGCGGGCGATCCCACCGCCGACGACCCGCTGCGGGGCCTCTACCTGTCCGAGGAGGCGGTACGGCACCTGCTGCGGACCTGGCCGCCCACGGCCACCGGCGACGACGTCCCCGGGGAGGACCCCGGCCTCGGCTCCGGCCTCGGCGCCGGCCCGGCCACCGACCAGGGCAGGCAGACGACCGACGACCGGACGAGCGACGGCCGCACCGCCGACCGGCTGGCTTCCCTGGCAGCCCGGGCGGGTCTGACCGAGCTGGACGTCGCCGTGCTGCTCGCCGCCCTCGCCCCCGACGTCGACCGCACCTTCGAGCCGCTCTACGGCTACCTCAACGACGACGTGAGCCGCCGCCGGCCCACCGTCGGCCTCGCCCTCGACCTGTGCGCCGTACCCGCGCACGATGCGGCGGCCCGCGCCCGGCTGCACGCCTCGGCACCGCTGCGTGCCCTCGGCCTGCTGGAGGTCGAGGAGCCGGAACGCCCGTTCCTGACCCGTTCGCTGAGCGTCCCCGACCGGCTGATCGGCCACCTCCTCGGCGACGACACCCCGGACGCCGCCCTGCTCGGCCGCCTGCACCCGATGCCGGAGCCGCTGCCCGCCGACGCCGCCGCCGAGGATTTCGCGCACCGGCTCGCCACCCGCCTCCTGGCCGGCCCGCACACCGTCCACCTGCGGGAACAGCGCGAGGGCGACGGCCTGGCCGCCATCGCCTCCGCCCTGCGCCTGGCGGGGCTCGACGCGCTGCACTGCCCGGAGCCCGGGGACCACGTCCCCGAGCTGCTGCGGGAGGCCCGCCTCGGCGGCCGGGTGATCGTCGTGCCGCGCCTGCCCGAACAGCCCGGCCCGCTGGTGCGGGCGCTGACCGCGGCGAGCGACGTGACCGTGCTGCTGACCGACCCCCGCCCCTACGACCCGCACTGGTCGCCGGACGACCCCCTCATCCTGGAGGCGCCGTCCCGCCGGGCCGGCGGAACGGCCGCCTGGCGGGCCGCCCTGGGCACGGACGCCGACGCCTTCGACCTGGCCGCCACCGTCGCCCCGTACCGCCTCGGCGGCGACCGCGTCCGGCGGGCCGCCGAGGCCGCCCGCGCCCTCGCCGCCTTCGACGGCGGCCCGGTCACCGCCGACCACGTCCGGCTCGCCGCCCGCCGCCAGTCGGCGTCGGGCCTGGAGAGCCACGCCCGGCGCATCCGACCCGCCGTGGACTGGAACGATCTGGTCCTGCCCGACAAGCCCCTCACCCAGCTGCGCGAACTCGCCCTGCGCGCCCGCCACCGCGACCGCGTGCTCGGCGACTGGCGGCTCAGCGCGGGCGGCGGGCGCGGCCGGGGTGTGCTCGGCCTGTTCGCGGGCGAGTCCGGCACCGGCAAGACCCTGTCGGCCGAGGTGGTCGCGGCCGACCTGGGCCTGGACCTCTACGTCGTCCAGTTGTCGTCGATCGTCGACAAGTACGTCGGCGAGACCGAGAAGAACCTGGAACGGATCTTCACCGAGGCCGACCGCACCGACGCCGTCCTCCTCTTCGACGAGGCCGACGCGGTCTTCGGCAAGCGCTCCGAGGTCAAGGACTCGCACGACCGGTACGCCAACATGGAGAGCGCCTACCTGCTCCAGCGGCTGGAGTCCTTCGACGGCATCGCGCTGCTGACCACCAACCTGCGCGCCAACATCGACGAGGCGTTCACCCGGCGCCTGGACCTGGTGGTCGACTTCCCGTTCCCGGACCCGGGGCAGCGGCTGGCGCTGTGGCGGCACGGCCTGACCCACGTACCGTCCGCCGACGGCATCGACCCGGAGCCGCTGGCCCGGGACTTCGAGCTGGCCGGCGGTTCGATCCGCAGCGCGGTGGTCACCGCCGCCTACCTGGCCGCCGGACGCGGCGGGACGGTGACGGCGGACGACCTCCTGGAGGGCGCCCGCCGTGAGTACCGCAAGGCCGGGCGGCTGGTGCCCGGCGAAGGCGGCTGGTGACCGTCAGACCCCGGGCGCAGCCGCGGCGACCGTCGCCGTCAGTCCTTCTTCACCGGGACGATCTCCCACTCCTGGTCGTCGGTGTTGGTGCAGGTGTAGATCGTCAGCCGGGCGAAGAGGCCGCCGCCGTCGGCGTTGCTCACGTCCAGGCACCTGTTCTCGCTGACGACGTTGCGGATCCAGTAGGCGCCGCTGGGCTGCTTGTCGATCCACCAGAGCTGGTTGTCGGCGAGCGTGCCGTCGCAGTGGAACTCGGCAACGGGCGTCGTGATGGGGCGGGCGCCGAACTCGCCCAGGTCCATGCAGAGCTTGTCCTTGACGTTCCGGATCTGGAAGAGGGCCGCGCCGCCGGGGCCGCCCTTCTCGTCCTTCACCTCGAGGTCCCAGATCTGGTTGTCCCCGTCGGTGTCGTCGCAGACGGCCTGCTGGACCGGGCCGTTGATCTCCCCCTGCTCCCGACCGGGGAGTTCGGCGCACATGCCGGTGGTGGCGTTGCGCAGCAGGACGTTCCGGGCGGGCACCACCGGCTTCGGCGGCGCGGGCTTCTCGGACTCGCCGCCGCCACCGCCGCCGCCTCCGCCACCGCCGCCGTCGTTCTTCGGCTCCTCGGAGGCCGGCTGCTCGGGTGCGACCGGTTGCTCGGCAGTCGCCCCGGGCGCGCTGGGCAGGGTCTCGGCCGACGCGCTGGGACTGGGCGCGAGGGCGGCACCGGCCTGCTCGACCTGCTCGGTGGCACTGCTGCGGACCTGCGGCTTGTACGCGATCCAGATCATCACGAAGGCGATGGACAGCGCGAGCGCGAACCCGAAGAACGTCGCCAGCCAACGCGGCAGGAACCCCCGCTGGACGTACGTCCCCTCCACCTCCGTCGGATCGACCCCCGAACGCCGCACCGCCAAGGTGAACGGCCGCTCCTCCTTCGACCCGAACCAGATCACCTGCCGCGGCTTCAACGTCGTCTCCACGAACGCCGCACGGCCCGGCTCGATCTGCACGTTCCCCGGACGGATCTCGTACGACAGGTGGTCCCCGGTATCACTCCCCGATACCGACGCCGTCACCTTCGTATTGCCCAGGTTGTCCACCGCCAGCCGCGGCCGTCCCCGGAACCGCCCCTTCACCGTCGGCGGCACCAACTCGGCCCGCACCTCGGTGAACGGCGTGATCGTCAGATTCCCCTCCGGGACCGTCACCGCCTCCGGGTGCTCCGTCGGCGTGATCCGCACCGCGTACGGATTCGGCCCCGCCACCGCGTCGGACGTACGCGGCGGCGCGAAGGTCAGCTCCACCGTCCCCGTCGTACCGGGATAGAGCCTGAGCGTCTGCGGCTCGACCGTCGTCCAGGGCGCCACATCCCCCACCGGCTCGAACCGGTACTCGTCCACCACATCGCCGGTGTTGCGCACTCGCAGCCGCACCCGCGTACTGCTGCCGGGATCGACGGTGACGGACGCGGGCTCCAGGGAAGTCCAAAGGCTCACACCTCGACGCTAGGGCGCCGTCGGCCTCCCGTCAGGAGCCGCCGGGGCAGACCCCGGTGCCCCGGCGGACCGGTGGAGCGGCCAGGGGGTCACGACGTGGGCGCCGCGAAGAGGGCGTTGAAGTACATCCGTCCGACGCGCTCCTGGATCTTCACCCGCCGTTGCTTCTTCGCGAAACCGCGCCCCTCCTCCTCGTCGTACTTGCTGTTGCCCAGTTCGGCCGTGATGGCCTCCAGCAGTTGCTGCTGCCCGGCATCACCGCTGGTCCGCACGTGGTTCACCAGCGCGGTCCAGGGGTTGGCCAGGTTCACGCCCTCCTGGGCGGCCCGCGCGCGTACGGCACTGGGGATGGTGTTGTCGGCGCTCGTGTACTCGGTACGCAGCTGACCCGTCAGCGCGTTCTCGTTCACCAGGATGTTGTGGTACTCGACCAGGGCGCGGCGGCCGCCGGCCATGTTGACGTCGAAGCCTTCCTGGTGCTGCTTCAGGTGCCCCATCTCGTGCTGGATGGTCTGCGCGACCGTGTAGCCGCCCTCGGCGACGCTGTTCGTCAGGATGATCCCGTACTGCGCCAGGTAGCCGCCGCCACCGGCCTGCGCCACCACCTCGCTGGCCGGCGTACTGCCGTCGTGCCAGTCGTTGACCTGCTGGACGGTCAGCTCCTTGTCGGCCGCGCTCAGGCCGACGACGCAGCCGTCCGGGTACTTCCCGAAGGGCACGTCGGCCCGGACACCGGGCGGCACCTCGACGATCTTGACGGCGCGGGTGATTCCCAGCGTCTCCGTCGCCGACGCGATCAGCGCGGTGTCCAGAGCCCGCTGCACCACGGCCTTCGTCGCCCCCGTACTGCGCTGCACGGCGCCGTCCCGCTCGCCCCCGTGAGCCGCGACGGCCCGCTGTGCCACCACGGACGGTGCGGTGCTCGCGCCCGCCTCGAAGGCGGCGCCGTCGGTCTCCGCGGCGCGTTCGGAGTCCTGGCCCGGGTCGGTGACGGTGACGCCCGCGCCGTTGTCGTTGCCGGTCTCGCGGACGCCGCGGAGGTTCTTGTCGAGGTGGCTGGCCTCGTGCGCCAGGATCCTGGTGTTCCCGACCGCCGACGGGCCGAGGAAGATGTCCTTCCCGACGGTCATGGCCTGGGCGCCCAGGGCCGCGGTCGCACGCTGGGCCGTGGGGTTGTCGTGCACGCGGCCCTCGGAGAGCCGGTCGTTGCGGTAGAACGACTTGGCCTGGCTGAGGAAGGCCCCCGGGAGCGGACTGCTCGGCGTGGCCTTGGCGGCTTCGAGGAGGCCGCGCTGGTTCTCCGGGGCCGTGTCCATGGCCGCTCCGTGTTCGCACCCCGGACCGTGTTCGTGCCGGGCGGCTTCCCGCTGCACCGGAGCCGGGTGTCCGCACCCGGGTCCGTGCTGGTGCCGTCCGGCCTCGACGGTCCGTGCCACGGCCGCGTTCCCCGCCGCGTGCTGGAGGTCGAGCATCCGCTGGACCGGCGCGCTCGGCGGGACCACGGGGCGGGTTGGTTCCCGTTCGTCGGACCTTCGGCTCCGCGTTCCGTGCGCGCGCACGATGCTCCCTTCGACACCGGACGGTTGACCACCCAGCTTCACCCGAGCACCCCACCGCCGACAGGTCCACGAGGGCAACTCCCGGTGCAGAAGGACGTGCACGGGACGCGGGGGGACGGGAGCGTGGATCGACGGTGTCGCGTTCCGTGGGGTCGCCTGCCCCAACAGGCACAGCCGGGGGCAGAGTCGGTGCCCCCACTCCGACCCCCGGGGCCGTTTCGGCGGGCGCAACGCGCGCGCGAGGGTGAGGGGCGTCGTGTCTCGTACCCCGAGGAGAGCAGAGCATGCCGTCCTACCTGTCGCCCGGCGTCTACGTCGAGGAGGTGGCCAGCGGCTCGCGCCCGATCGAGGGGGTGGGCACCTCGGTCGCGGCCTTCGTCGGGCTCGCGCCGACCGGCCCGCTGAACGAGCCCACGCTGGTCACCAACTGGACGCAGTACGTCGCGGCGTTCGGTGACTTCACCGACGGGTACTACCTCGCGCACTCCGTCTACGGGTTCTTCAACAACGGCGGCAGTGCCGCGTACGTCGTCCGGGTCGGCGGCTCCGCCGAGGACGCCGCCGGTGAGGGCTCGGCCGCCGCGCCCGCCGCGGTCACGGGCTCGGCCGCCCCCGCCGCCCTCCCCACTTCCGCCGTCCTCGAGCCCAGCCGCAGCTCGGGACCTTCGCCGTGACGGCCACCGCCGCCGGCCAGCACGGCCCGCTCTCCGTCGAGGTCGCCGACCCCGAGGGCGAGGGCCCCGCCGAGCGCTTCAAGCTGATCGTCAAGGACGGCGACAAGCCCGTCGAGACCTTCGACGTGAGCGCCAAGAAGGGCAACCGCGCCTACGTCGTCACCCAGGTCAAGGAGCGCTCCAAGCTCATCACCGTGACGGAGGCCGCGCCGTCCGCGCAGCTGGCCCGCCCGGAGAACCAGACCATCGCCCTTCCCGCGCCGCCCGCCGCCCCGGTGGACAAGGCCGCCCCGGCCGCCGCGCCGGCCGAGGTCTCGCACCCCGGCCCCGCGCAGTACCTCGGCGACTCCGCCGACCGCACCGGCTTCGGCGGCCTGGAGGCCGTGGACGAGGTGTCCATGGTCGCGGTGCCCGACCTGATGGCCGCCTACCAGCGCGGCGCGATCGACCTGGAGGCCGTCAAGGCCGTCCAGCTCGGTCTGATCGCCCACTGCGAGCTGATGGGCGACCGCGTCGCCGTCATCGACCCGCCGCCCGGCCTGAACGCCCGCCAGATACGCGTCTGGCGCCAGGAGACGGCCGGCTACGACTCCAAGTACGCGGCCCTGTACTACCCCTGGATCAAGACCTTCGACCCGGCGTCCGGCCAGTCCCGGATGATCCCGCCGAGCGGCCACGTCGCCGGCATCTGGGCCCGCAACGACTCCGAGCGCGGCGTGCACAAGGCCCCCGCCAACGAGGTCGTCCGCGGCGCCGTCGACCTCGAACTCCAGATCACCCGCGGCGAGCAGGACCTGCTCAACCCGATCGGCGTCAACTGCATCCGCGCCTTCCCGGGCCGCGGCATCCGCGTCTGGGGCGCCCGCACCCTCTCCTCCGACCCGGCGTGGCGCTACCTGAACATCCGCCGGTACTTCAACTACCTGGAGGAGTCGATCCTGATCGGCACCCAGTGGGTGGTCTTCGAGCCGAACGACCACAACCTCTGGGCCCGCATCCGCCGCAACGTCTCGGCGTTCCTGGTCAACGAGTGGCGCAACGGCGCCCTGTTCGGCCAGAGCCCCGAGCAGGCGTACTACGTCAAGTGCGACGAGGAGACCAACCCGCCGGAGTCCGTCGACCTCGGCCGGGTCATCTGCGAGATCGGCATCGCGCCGGTCAAGCCCGCCGAGTTCGTGATCTTCCGGCTGGCCCAGTTCTCCAGCGGCAGCGGGGAGCTGGAGGAGTAGGCGCCGCGCCCGCCTCCTCCCCGTACGTCCCCTCCCCTCCTCCCTAGAAGGACAGCGAACACATGAGTCTCCAGCCGGGTGACGCCCTCACTTCACACAACTTCGGCCTCCAGATCGACGGTGTGATGGTCGAGTACCTCGCCGAGGTCAGCGGCCTCACCCTCGAACAGGACGTCATCACCTACCAGCAGAACAGCGCGCAGGGCCGGGCCGAGGTGGCGCTGCTGCCGGGCGTCCAGAAGAACGGCCAGTGCACCGTCGTGCGCGGCATGACCCAGTCGGCGTCGTTCACCCAGTGGATCAACGACTCGATCCGCGGCCAGATGAGCACGGCCCGGAAGAACGCGTCGATCATCATGATGGACTTCCAGGACAACCCGGTGAAGCGGTACAACCTGCGCAACGCCTGGTGCAGCAAGATCGACACGAGCACGGTGAAGGCGGGCGAGGCGGCGGCCCTGACCGAGACCGTCACCATCGTGTTCGAAGAACTGGTCATCGAGTAATGCGGCGTACGGCTGCCAAGGCACCCGCCGCGGCACCACCCCAGACTGCGGCGGCGGGAGCGGACTTCCCCCGTTCGGCTCCCGCCGCCGCGCCGACTCAGGCGCCGGCCGACCCGGCGCCCCGCCGGGAACTGGTCACCGAGTTCCCCTTCGAGCTGCCGCGCGGCTACGTCGACGAGTCGGGCACCGTCCACCGGGACGGTGTGATGCGCCTGTCGACGGCACGGGACGAACTGGTCCCGCTGCGCGACGTGCGCGTGCAGGAGAACCCCGCGTACCTGTCGGTGGTGCTGCTCGGCCGGGTCATCACCCGGCTGGGCACGCTGACGATGGTGCACGACGGGATCGTGGAGAACATGTTCGCCTCCGACCTGGCGTTCCTCCAGGACTTCTACCGCCAGATCAACGCGGAGGGGCACACCCGCGCGGCCGTGCAGTGCCCGCACTGCTCGGAACCCTTCGAGGTGGAACTCGGCGGGAGCCGCCTGGGGGAATCGTGACGTACGCGACCGACCGGCTGCACGAGGAGATCGCGTACGTCGCCTACCACTTCCACTGGGGCCTGGACGCGATCCTGGACCTGGAGCACCAGGACCGGCGCCGGTACACGGAGCAGATCGCGTCCCTCGTGACGCGCGGCGCGGCGGAGGGCTGATCGGTGGGATTCCTGGACCGGCTGCGGGGACGCGACGGCGGCACCGGCAAGGGTGACGGCGGGGCGGGTTCCGCGGGCCCCGCCGCGGGTGCGAGCACGACCGGGCCCGGGGGCGCGGGCGCGTCGGCCGGGGTGGACGTGCCCGGCGGGACGGGTCCGTCGGGTGCGGTGGCCGCCGCCGCGTGGACGTCCCTGCCGCCGATCCAGCGGGCGACGGGTGCCGGCCGGACCGGCGTCGCGGACTCCGGGTTCGGCGGGCGGCTGCCGACGTGGCAGAACCCGTCGTTCAGCGCGGCACCGTCCCCCGCGGTCCTGGACCCGGCGGCCGGCCACGGCCTGCTCTCGGGCGCGTTCGCCGAACCTGCACGGCCCGCCACGGGCCCCGAACGCCCCTCGCGGGGCCTGCCGTCGGCGTCCCCGGGCGGTGAACCGGCGGTGCGGCGGATGCCGGTCGCGCCGCTGCGGGCGATACCACCGGGGGAGGGTTCGGGGACGGCCACGTCCGCGTCGTCGGCGCCGGTACCGGGTGCGACCACTGCGCCCGTGGGGCGCGGGCAGTCCCCGTCGGCCGCCGCGACGCCCGTGCCGTCCCCGGTTCCGCTTCCGCCGGTCCAGCGGTCGCGCTCCGCGGGGCCGTCGGCGCCCGCAGTGCCCTCGGCGCCCTCGGCTCCGGTGGGTGCGGTGGCGCGGGGTGCCCACGGCGTCCGTGCGACGCCCGTGCCGCCCGCCGCGTCCCGGGCGCGGGAATCCCTCACCAAGGCACCGTCCGTTCCGGCGGCCGTGCAGCGCCGGGCCCTGCCCGCGAGCCGCCGGGCGACCGGTGCCGTGTCCGGCTCTCCGGGGGCGGGGACTGGGGCGTCGTCACCGGACGGCGACCGAGGAGATCCCGGCGCCGCTTCGGCCTCTGCGTCCTCTTCAGCCCCGGTCGCCCTTGCGTCTCCTTCGGCCGCGGATGCCCCTTCGTCCTCTCCGACGCCGCCGGCCCCTGCGACCTCTTCAGCCCCGGTCACATCTGCCGGCCGTTCCGTGCCCGGGACGGGAGCGTCCGGTGGCCGTCCGGTCGCGCCGGCCGGGGCGCCCGTCCAGCGTGCGGCGGGCTCATCCGATCCTTCGCCCGCACGGCCGACGGACACCGCCGGACCCCGGGGGGCAGCCGCGTCCCCGGGCGGACCGGCGGGCGGCGCTCCGGTGCCTGGCGTCGCGTCACGGCGCGGCTCCGCCTCCGGTTCCGGATCCGAGTCCGCTTCCGGCTCCGAGTCCGCCTCCGCCTCCGGCTCCGGCTCCGGCTCCGGGTCCGGGTCCGGGCACAGTGCCCCGGCGCCCGGCGCGCCGGTCCAGCGAGTCGTGAGCCGGCGGGGCGTGACACCCGTGTCCGGCGGCACCCCGGCACCGGTCACCGACGCGGCCGGTGACCGGGCGACGAGCACTCCCGTCGCCGACGCCCCGGTGCAACGGGCTACGCCCGGCTCGCGTACGGGCACGTCCGGCGCCCGGAGCACGGCCACACCGAGCGGCGGTACACCGACACGGCACGCGACACCCGACTCCCGCACGAGCGCCACCGGCGACCCCAACCCGACCGCACCGAGCGCCGGTACGCCCGTACGGCGAACGACGCCCGGCCCTCGCACAGGTGCGCCCGACGTCCGGAGCACGGCCGCATCGGCCACCGGTACGCCGACACCCGCCACGCCGGTCCAGCGGGCCGTACCCGCCTCCGGCCACGGCGGCACCACGACCGGCGTCCCGGCCCAGCAGCCCACGCCCGTCACCCGCGCACCCTCGTCCCCCCCTGGCGGTGCGTCACCCACCACGCCGGTCCAGCGGGCGGTGCCCGCCTCCGGCCCCACGCAGGCCGCCGACGGTACGTCCACCGGAAACGCGGGCGCACGAGCGGCGTCCCCGCACACCCGCCCCTCCGGTGCCGCCGGCCGAGCAACGCCCGCCCCCGCCCGCCCACCGGCGACGAGCACCCCCGTACAGCGGTCCACACCCGGGAACGACCGTCCGACCGCGGCCCCCGGCACGCGCGACGACGATCACGGCGCCGGTGCGCCCCCTCGCGGGACCGGCGGCGCGGCGACCGGCGCGGCACCCGGCCGCCCCCTGCCTCCGGTCCAGCGAGCCGTGTCCCGCGGCACCCCGGCACCGGACCCGTCCGCGCCCGCCACCACCGGCCTGCCCCCGGCGGCCCCCGCCGCCAAGGGGCGCCCCGGCACCACCGCACCCACCTCGCCGCAGACCGTCCACGGCATGACCGGGCCGCAGCCGTCCTCAACCCCTCCTCCGGCGAACCGCTCCCTCGACGCGGCCGACACCACGCCCCCCGTCCAGCGACGCACGTCGGCGACCCGCCCCCCGGACGCGTCGCGACCCTCGACTCCCGGCCAGGCCACTCACACCCGGCACACGGCGACGCCCCGCACCACGGCACCTCACCCGTCCGCCGGCCCGTCCGCCGCGCCCCCGGTGCAGCGCTCCACCGACCGCACCGCCACCCCCGGCACCACGCCGACTCCCGCGCGGCCGTCGTTCCCGAGCGCCACCGAGGGGACCTCCCGTCCCCTCACCCGACCGGGAACCGAAACGGCCACCACCCGACACCCCGTCGGCACCGGCACCGGCACCAGCACCAGCACCGACGCCGTACGCCCGCCCCACCCCAGCGCCACGCCCCGCCCCGGCATCGGCACCGGCATCGGCACCCCCAGCGCCGTACCCCCGATCCAGCGCAGCACCGCCGCACCACGCGCGGGCCTCGGCGCACCCACCTCCAAACCCGCCGACGCCCGTCCGACCCCGGCCTCACCCGCGCCCCCGGCCCCGGCCACGTCGCCCGAGCCCGCGACCCCCACACACCCGGCCCCAGCCTCTGCCCCCGCCCCCGCCTCCCTCCCCACCGGCCGACGCCGCTCCCCCCTCGGCGCCCCCCTGACCACGGCCCCGGCCGACAGCAAGCCCCTCGCCACCCCGGCCCCGACCACCACCACGCCGGTCCAGCGAGCCACCGCCCCGACCCCACCCACACCCGTGCCCCCGCCCTCGGCGTCCCTCCCCGGCGCCCCCACCCTCCCGCCGGGCGGACGCACCCCCCTGCCGACCACAGCAGCACCCGCACCCACGCCACCGGCCCCGGCCCCGGCCCCCCACGCACCCAGCGCCCCCACACACCCGCCGGTCCAGCGAGCCACCACCCCCGCCTGGCCCGCACCCGCGGCCCCCGGCCCCGCCACGCCCCACACCGCGCCCGTCCAGCGGACCACCGCACCGACGCCGGCACCCCCCACCACCTCACGCGTCCCCACACCCGCACCGGCACCCACCACACCGGCACCCGCACCGGCACCCGCGCCGACACCCAGCGCTCCCACTCCCCCCACTCACCGCACCCCCGTCCAGCGCACCCCCGTCAAGCCCGTGCCCCTGCGCCGGTCCGGCCCCCCGGACGCGACCGCCGTCCGCGCCCCGCTGCCCGTGGCGCCCCTCACCCCGCCCCCGGCGGCCCCGCACCCGCCGCTCCACCCCACCGGCGCCTCCGTGACGCCCCCCGCGGCCACCACCCCCGCGCACCCGGTCCAGCGCATCCCCGTCCGCGCCCCCGGCCGCACCATCGGCGCCCTCGCCGCCGCCGCGTCGGCGACCGTGGCCTCCACCCTGGGACACTTCCGGTCGCCCTCGTCCCAGCAGTCACCCGCGCAGGCGCCCCCGCACCCGCCGTCGAACACCCCACCGCCGCCCTACGAACCGCCCCCCTCCTACAGCGCGGCCACGACCCCGCCCGGCGGCCACCCGCCCCACACCCCGGCCGCCCGGGAGACGGACCCGCCGCCCGCGTACACGGCGGTCCCCGCGGGCGGGTTCGACCCGCGCGAGCTCACCGACTTCCAGCTCGACGAGCTGGTGCACCGCATCATCGGCCGCGTGACCCGCCTGGTCCGCACCGAACTGCGCATGGACCGCGAACGCGTCGGCAGACTCCGCGACCCCCGCGCCTGACCGGACACCGGTCGACCCTCGCGCCCCACGGCTCGCCCAACCGACAGAAAGGCCACCCCCGATGCCCCGCCAGGACCCGGGCTCCACGATCTGGTTCACCCTCACCATCGACGGCGAGAGCCTCGGCTACTTCAACGGGTGCGAAGGGCTGTCGTCCCAGGTGGAGATCGAGCAGCGCCAGGAGGGCGGCAACAACGGGTTCGTGTGGCAACTGCCCACCCGCGTCTCGTACTCCAACATCCGGCTGACCCGGCCCCTCACCCCGGACACGGCCAAGGTCGCCAAGTGGATCTCGTCCGTGCAGACCGGCATCAAGCGTCCCACCGCACAGATATCGGCGCTGCGCGCGGACGGCTCGCTGGTCGCCCGCTGGGGCCTGATCGAGGTGCTGCCCGTCAGCTGGCAGGGCCCCAGCCTCGACCCCGCGAGCCCGGCCGTGGCCACGGAGGTCCTGGAGATCGCCCACCACGGGTTCACGGACTGACGGCGCCCCGCAGCAGAGGGACAGAAAGGGAAGAGACCATGGCAAAGAGCGGCAAGGGCGCCGGCAAGAGCCTCGTACGCGCCAACCTCGCCATCCACGAACCGCCCACCGGCACGACCACCACGCCCGGCGCGCTGATGCGCAGGTTCGGCTTCGAGTTCAACCCGGCGCAGCTGTCCCTCACCCAGCGCGCCCAGTGGAAGGCGACGCCGACCATGGCCGTGCGGGACGGCTCCAAGCCGGAGTTCATGGGCGCCGACCCGCGGGAGATGACGCTGGAGATCTTCCTGGACTCCTCGATGAAGCCCAACGGCAACACCGTGATGAAGAAGGTCGAGTCGCTGCTGCTGTGCTGCGAGGTGACCGCCAAGAGCATCGCCGCCAAGCAGCCCTCGCCGCCCTGGGTGGTCTTCGAGTGGGGCTCGTTCTCCACGGCCCGGTTCACCGCGTACGTCTCCTCCGTGGAGGCGCAGTACAGCCTCTTCGGCACCACCGGTGTCCCGATCCGCGCCACCTGCCAGGTGTCCCTCGTGGAGATCCCCGGCCCGACCCAGGGCCAGAACCCGACGTCCGGCGCGCTCACCGCCCAGCGCGTGCACCGCGTCGTCGCCGGGGACTCCCTGCAGTCGCTGGCGTGGAGCGAGTACGGCAGCGCGAGCGCGTGGCGGGCGATCGCCGAGGCCAACGGCATCGACGACCCGTCCCGCTTGCCGACCGGCACCGAACTCATGCTGCCCGCCACCGAGGAGGTGCCTCACTGATGGTGCGCCCCGCGTTCTCCAGCATCGTCGAGGTCAAGATCGGCGGCGCGAAACTGCCGTCCGACATCGCGCCCATGCTCGTGGAGGGCTGGGTCGACCAGGGCGTCGGCGTGCCCGCGGCGTTCCGCCTCACCTTCCGCGACCCCTACCGTCTGGTCCTGGGCAAGCTGAACGTGCAGTTCGGCACCAAGATCGTCATCACGCCGATCGCCGACGGGCAGGGCATCGGCAACCCGTTGCTGACCGGCGAGGTCACCGGCCTGGAGGCCGACTACGACGGCACCGGCAGCTTCACCGTCATCCGCGGGTACGACTACGGGCACCGCATGATGCGCCAGCGCCGGGTGGCCGCGTACCGCAACCAGAAGGCGTCCGACATCGCCCGCAAGCTCGCCGCGATGGACGGCGTGTCCATCGGCCGCATCCAGCCGACGAAGGGCATGTACGGGTTCATCAGCCAGTCCAACGTCACCGACTGGGACTTCCTGTCCCGGCTCGCCGACGAGAACAACATGGTCATGTCCCTGGACGCCAAGGGGAAGTTCCGCTTCGTGACGCCCAAGCCGTCGGCGGGGGCGCCCTCGCCGCAGACGGACGGCGACAAGAGCACCTTCGTCCTCCAGGCCGGCCACGACATCCTGCGGCTGCGGGCCGCCGTCACCGCCGCCGACCAGGTCGGCAAGGTCGAGTCGCGCGGCTGGAACGTCACGACGAAGAAGAAGATCACCGAGGTCGCGCCCGCCACCACCGACCCCGGCATCAGCATCGGCTCGACACCCGGCCAGGCCGCCGGGAAGTTCAAGCCCGCCAAGCTCGTCGAGACCGCCAGCCCCTACGACAAGCAGGACGAGGTCCGGCACGCCGCCCAGGCCCTCGCCGCCGACGTCACCTCCTCCTTCGCCGAGCTGGAGGTCGCCGTCTACGGCAACCCCGACCTCAGGCCCGGCGTCCCCGTGGCCCTCTCCGACGTCGGCAAGCCCTTCGAGGGCAAGTACACCGTCACCTCGGTGCGCCACGTCTTCGGCGACGGCAAGCACTACGAGTCCTGGATCACCGTCAGCGGACGCCAGTGGCGTTCCCTGTACGGGCTGGCCTCGGGCGGCGGCGGGGGCGTGGACGCCGCGAGCGCGGCCCGGCTGCCCAGCGTCGCCAACGCCATCGTCACCGACGTACAGGACCCGCTGAAGCAGGGCAGGGTCAAGCTCCAGTTCCCGTGGCTGGACGACACCTATGTCAGCGACTGGGCGCGCACCGTGCAGCTGGGCGGCAAGGGCGGCGGCGGGGTCTTCCCCATGGACGTCGGCGACGAGGTGCTGGTCGGCTTCGACCGGGGCGCGCTGGACCACCCGTTCGTCATCGGCGGCCTCTACAACGGGCGGGACCTGCCGACCAAGGTCTCCGACGTGCCGCTGCACGACGGGCTCAAGAAGCAGGCCGCCCGGCACACCCTGTCCGACCGCCAGGGCAACCGCGTCGACCTGCTCAGCCAGCGCACCGGCGGCCGCAAGCAGGGCGTGCGGATCGCCAGCGGCAACGACAAGCTGATCATCAACCTGGACCGTACCCAGACCGAGATCACCGTCGACAGCAAGGGCTCGGTCAGCATCACCGGCAGCCGCTCGGTGTCGGTGGAGGCGGGCACCAGCCTCACCCTGCGCGGGCGCAGCTCCGTGATGATCGACAGCGGCGGCCCGCTCACCCTCAAGGGCAAGGCGCTGGTCAGCCTCACCTCGCTGGGCGGGGCCGTCAACGTCAACGCGATGGGCGGCGCCATGAACCTGTCGTCGAGCGGCATGACCTCGATCAACGCCACCGGGATGGTGTCGGTCAACGCCGTGGCCAACGTGAACATCAAGGGCATCAAGGTCGATCTCTTCGGTGCCGTGTTCGTCAACACCGTGAAGTACCCGCTCCCCGCATGACCGGACGACGACCGCCGTACCGGCCCGCCGGGCCCACGGCGCGTACAGGAAAACGAAGGCAGGTGGCCCACTGATGGCCGAACAGTTCGTCGGCTCCGGCTGGGCGTTCCCCATGCGCATCGGGCCCACCGGCGGCATCGCCCTGGTCAGCGGCGAGCGCGAGGTCGAGGAGGCGATCCGGCTCGTCCTCGCCACCGCGCCCGGCGAGCGGCCGATGCGCCCCGAGTTCGGCTGCGCCATCCACGACCTGGTCTTCGCCCCGGTCAACGAGCAGACCGCGGGCCGCATCCAGCACGAGGTGTACGCCAGCCTCGACCGCTGGGAGCCGCGCATCGAGGTCCACGAGGTCGACGTCAGCACCGGCACCGACCAGAGCGTCCTCTACATCGACGTCCGCTACTCGATCCGCGGCACCAACAACCCGCGCAGCCTCGTCTTCCCGTTCTACGTCATCCCCTCCCACGACGAGCCGGACCTCCCCGGCGGCTCCGCCGGACCGGCCGGTACATCCGGTCCCGGCGGCCCCGCCGGCCTCCCGGGCTCTCCCGAAAGCGACCGCTGATGTCCCTGCCCTCCCCTAACCTCGACGACCGCCGCTTCCAGCAGTTCGTCGACGACGCCAAGCGCTACATCCAGCAGCGCGCCCCGGAGTGGACCGACCACAACGTCTCCGACCCCGGCGTCACCCTCGTCGAGACGGTCGCCCACATGGCCGACCAGATCGTCTACCGCCTCAACCGGGTCCCCGAGAAGAACCACCTGGCCTTCCTCGACCTGGTCGGCATCACCCTCTTCCCGCCCTCCGCCGCCCGCACGGACGTCACGTTCTGGCTGTCCGCGCCCCAGGAGGACGCGATCCTGGTCCCGTCCGGGGCGGAGGTCGCCACCCTGCGCACCGAGCGGGACGACGCCGTCGTCTTCGCCACCGAACGCGACCTGGTCGTCGTACCGTGCGCGCTCGGCCACCTGGTGGTGCAGCACCGCGGCGAACCCGTCACCGACCGCACCACGGACCTCGCCGAGGGCAAGGACCTCATGTGCTTCGCCGAGGCCCCGCAGCCCGGCGACTGCATGCTCATCGGCCTCACCGCCGCCACCCCCGACTGCGCCCTCGCCCTGGAACTCGACAGCCGCGTCGACGGCGTCGGCGTCGACCCCCGCCAGCCGCCGCTGGTCTGGGAGGCGTGGACGGAGGACGGCTGGCAGCCCTGCGAGGTGGACCAGGACGGCACCGGCGGCCTCAACCGCCCCGGCGACATCGTCCTCCACGTCCCCGGCGGGCACGTCCTGTCCCGCAACGGCGGCCACGAGGCGGGCTGGATACGCTGCCGGGTCACCGACCCGCTGCCCGGCCAGCCCTTCTACACCACCTCCCCCACCATCCGCTCAGCCGAGGCGTACACCATCGGCGGCACCACCCGCGCCGTGCACGCCGAGACCGTCCACGACGAGGCCCTCGGCGAGTCCACCGGCCTGCCCGGCCAGCGCCTGCGCCTCGCCCACGCGCCCGTCGTCGCCGACGACCCGCCGCTGCTCCTCCAGACCGCCGCCGGGGACGGCTGGCAGGACTGGCAGGTCGTCCCGCACTTCGCGGCCTCCGGCCCCGACGACCACCACGTCACCCTCGACGCCGCCACCGGCGAGATCGCCTTCGGCCCGTCCGTCCGCGAACCCGACGGCACCCTGCGCCAGTACGGGACGGTCGCCCCCAAGGGCGCCGTGATCCGCGCCCGCCGCTACCGCACCGGCGGCGGCAGGGCGGGCAACGTGGCGCGCGGCGCCGTACAGGTGCTGCGCACCTCCATCCCGTACGTCTCCGAGGTCGTCAACCGCGAGGCCGCGCGCGGCGGAGTCGACGGCGAGACCGTCGAGGAGGCCAAGCTCCGGGCGCCGATCACCCTGCGCGCCCAGGAACGCGCCGTCACCTTGCGGGACTACGAGGAACTGGCCCGCCGCGCCGCCCCCGAGACCGCCCGCATCACCTGCCTGGAGGGCGAGGAGGGCGAGCACGGCGCCTACGCGGTCCGCGTCCTGGTCGTCCCCCAGGCCGTCCCCGACCCGGGCGGCCGGCTCCGCTTCGAGCAACTCGTCCCCGGCGACGCCCTCCTGGCCCGCATCACCCGCCACCTCGACGAACGCCGCCTCATCGGCACCCGCCTCGCCGTCGGTCCGCCCTACTACCAGGGCGTCACCGTCGTCGCGACCGTCCACGCCTTCCGCGGCGTCGACACCGACCGGGTGCGCCGCCAGGCCCACGACGCCCTCTACCGCCACCTCGACCCGCTCACCGGCGGCGCCGACGGCAAGGGCTGGCCCTTCGGCCGCCCCGTGCAGACCGGCGAGGTCTTCGCGGTGCTGCAACGCGTCCCCGGCGTCGAACTCGTCGACGAGGTCGTCCTGCACCCCGCCGACCCCCTCACCGGCAAGCGCGGCGACCCCACCGACCGCATCGACCTCCAACCGCCCTCGCTGGTCTTCTCCTTCGACCACCGCGTCCGCGTGATCGGGGACGGCACGTGACGACGACGCCCTACCGGGGCTCCGTCGACGGCCTCGGCTCCTCCCTGCCCCTGGGCACGATGCTGCCCGCCGTCTTCGCCGACGACGACCTCGCCCAGCGGTTCGTCGGCGGCCTCGACGACGTCCTCGCGCCCATCCTCAACGTCCTCGACTGCTTGGACACCTATTTCGACCCGGCCCTCACCCCGGCCGACTTCGCCCAGTGGCTCGGCACCTGGGTCGGCGCCGAGACCGAGGGCACCGAACCCGAGCCCCGGCTGCGCGCCGCCGTCGCCGCCGCCGCCCGCCTGCACCGCGTACGGGGCACCCGGCAGGGCCTGGCGGAGGCCGTACGGCTCGCGTTCGGCGCCGAGCCGGACATCACCGAGAGCGGCGGCGCCGCGTGGAACGCCCGTCCGCTCGGCCCGTTCCCCGGCACCCCGCGCCCGCACCTCCACGTCGCCCTCCGGCTGCCCGACCCGACCCCGGCCGACCGGCACCGCCTGGACGCCCTCGTCGCGGCGGCCCGCCCGGCCCACATGCCCTACACCGTCGAAGTGACCGCCTCCGAAAGGACCCCGGAGAGATGACCACGCAGAACTGCGCCGAGTGCGGAACGCGCGCGGCACCGGGCCAGTCCTTCTGCGACGCGTGCGGCGCCGTACTCCGCTGGGAACAGTCCGGCGCCGCCCGCGCCGGCCGCCCCGCCGCATCCTCCTCGTCCGGGCAGAACCCCGGCTGGGACGCGTTCGACCGCCCGGGCCCCGGCGGCACGGGCGTGCCCCCGGCCCGACCCGCCCTCGCGGACCGGACCCCCACCGGCACCGGCCCGGACACCGACGCCCCGGACGGACGGCCGACCGCACCCGCCGGCCCCGGACAGCCGCACGCCGACGGCCCCTCACCCGCCCCGAGCGCGCACACCGGCACGGGTACGGTGTCCGGTCCGGACACGACCCCGACAGCGGGGACGACCCCGGGCACGGTGCCGCAGACGCCCCCGGCACCGAGCACGGGAACCGCCGGCACCACGGAGCCCCACCACAGCGCTGCCCCGCACCACAGCGCGGAGCCCCTCGCCACCGGCGCACCCGCGAGCACCGCCGCACCGGCAGCGGGCGCCACGGCACCCACCGGCGCGGACACCGTCAGCGCCGCACGCGCGGCGAGGGCCGCACGGGCCGCCAGGACCGCGCGAGTGGCCGCAGGCGCCGCGGGAACCACGGGAACGGCCACCACCGCCGCACCCACCGGCCCCACCGGAGCCTCAGGAACCACCTGGCCCACCGGACCAGCCGAAACGACTGCACCGCCTGCACCGCCTGCACCGACCGCACCGAGCACCCCGACCGCCTCCGCCGAAGCGTCCGCTCCCTCCGGGCCCACCCAGCCCGGCACCACGACCGCCCCTCACCCCTCCGGGACCGCCCACACCGACGCCACGGGCCCCCGCTCCCCCTCCACCGCCTCCACCCCCTCCGCACCCTCCTGGTCGGCCGGCGCCGCCGCCACGCCCCCGGTGACCCCGGGAGCCACGCCGCCCCCCGCCCCCGCCGAAACGCATCCCACCCCCGCACCTCCCCGAGCAGAAGGCCAACCCCCCACGGCCCCCACCGCCCCAACCACCGGCGACACGGAGGACACCACCCCCACCGCCCCCATCCCGCCCACCGCCCCCGAGCCCGCTCCCGCCCCGAACGCGCTCAGCGACACCATGAACCACCGCGCGCGCTCCCTCCTCGTCCCCGTCGCGGACCCGGAGACGCCCGCCCCCGCCCCGCCCCCCGCGGTCGCCCCGGTGCTGCCCGGCCGCCCTGACGCCGACCGGCCCCAGGTGCGCGCCCCCGGCCACCAGCCGGACATCGCCAACGGGCCTCCGTGCCCCTGGTGTTCCACGCCCAACCGCCCCGACCGCCACTACTGCGCACGCTGCGCCATGCCCCTGGAGCGCACCGGCGAGGGCGAACCCCGCCCCGCCCCGTGGTGGCGCCGCCTCTTCGGCGGCCGGCGCAACGAGACCCCCTGGGCGGGCGACCGGCCGCGCCTGCGCCGCGTGTTCGACCGCATCGGCACCTGGATCACCCTGGCCGTCGTCATCACCCTGGTGGTCCTCGGCTTCGTGTACATCCCCGACGGCGTCCAGGCCACCCGCGACCACTTCGCCAAGCGCGCCCCGGTCTCCCCCGACCGCATCACGGCCTCGCGCTCCTTCACCGGCCACAAGCCGGAACTCCTCATCGACAAGCGCAGCAACACGTGGTGGGGCCCGGGCATCTCGCAGTCCGGCCAGGGCCAGTGGGTCGAGGTCAGCTTCACCGAGCCGACCCGGCTGCTGGACCTGATCATCACCCCGGGCACCTCCACCAAGCCCGACCAGCTCAACCAGTCGGCCCTCCCGCACCGCGTCGAAGCGACCATCACCAAGAAGGACGGCAGCACCACGACCCGCGACCTCACCCTCGACCAGGGCGCCGGCGGCCAGCGCCGCCCCTTCCGCGTCGGCGAGGTCACCAAGGTCCGCTTCACCATCGAGTCGGCGCACGCGGCCTCCGAGAACAAGCAGGTCGCCATCGCGGAGATCGAGTTCTTCGGCCCCTCCAGCGCGAACCGCACCTGACCGGCCCGCCCGGCACCACAGCGAGAGGCCCCCGCCCGGCACCGGGCGGGGGCCTCTTGCGCCGAATGGACGCCGTACCGTGCGCCCGCGACCGGCCGACCGGAGCCTGAGCCCATGCCCACCCCCACAGCACGCGTGATATCCACCGCTGCCCTGCTGTCCACCGCGACCCTGCTCTCCTGCTCCCTGGCGGCCTGCGCGCCGACGGCACGGGACGCCGGCCGGGGAGCCGACGGCGGCACGGCGACAAGCGCCCGGCAGCCCGAGAACCGCTTCCGGCAGCAGACCCTGAACTGGCGGGACTGCCCCGCCCCGAGCCCCGTCCAGGGCGGCGGCGAGGCCCCCGACGCGCTCCCGGACGGCACCCGCTGGCAGTGCGCCACCATGCGGGCACCCCTGGACTGGGACAAGCCGAACGGCAAGACGCTGGGCATCGAACTGATCCGGGCCCGCTCCACCGCCGACGCCGACGACCGGATCGGCTCCCTGCTCTTCAACTTCGGCGGCCCCGGCGGCTCCGGAGTCACCACCCTGCCCGCCCTCGCCACCGACTACGAGAAGCTCCGCTCCCGCTACGACCTCGTGAGCTTCGACCCGCGCGGCGTCGGCAACAGCCGGGGCGTGCGCTGCCTGGACCCCGACGAGGCGGAAGAGGCCGAGGAGGAGGTGGACCAGGCCCCCGACGACGGCACCGACGAGACCGACGCGCTGGTCGAACTCACCGAACTGACGGCCGCGGCGTGCGAGAAGAACTCCGGCGACGTCCTCCCGTACGTCGGCACCACCGAAGCCGCCCGCGACCTGGACCTGATGCGACAGGTCCTCGGCGACGAGAAGCTCCACTACTTCGGGATCTCGTACGGAACCCAACTCGGCGGCGTGTACGCCCACCTGTTCCCCGAGAACGTCGGCCGGGCCGTCCTGGACGGCGTCGTCGACCCCACCCAGGACATGATGGAGGGGGCCCTCGGCCAGGCCGCCGGATTCCAGCTCGCCTTCGAACACTTCGCCCAGTGGTGCGTCGAGCAGCGCTGCACGCTCGGCGAGGACGTCGAAGCGATCGTGGACGCCGCCGTGGACCTCGAGGCGGACCTCGACGAGACCCCGCTGCCCACCTCGGACGGCGGCGAACTCGACGGCGACGAGGTGCTCGCCGCCCTCACCGGTTCGCTCTACAGCGAGTCGTTCTGGCCCGCGCTCCTGGTCGGCCTGGAGGCGGTGACCGGCGGCGACGGCGACGTCCTGGCGGACCTGGCGGAGGCCATCGGGCAGCACGGCTCCGGCGGCGGCCCCGACGACGACACGACCGACGACGACCCCACGGACGAAAGCAACGAGAACGACGCCTTCCGGGCCATCACCTGCGACGACTCCAGCGACCGCTACACCGTGGCCGACGTGGAGCGAAGGATGCCCGAGTTCACCAAGGCCTCACCCCTGTTCGGCCCGGGCCTCGCGTGGAGCGCCCTCTCCTGCGCCGGCTGGCCGGTGCCAGGCGAGGCGAAGCACCCCGAGGTGAGCGCACTGGGCGCACCGCCGATCCTGCTGGTCGGCAACACCGGCGACCCCGCCACCCCCTACGAGGGCGCCGCCCGCATGGCCGAGCAGCTCGGCGAGGACGTCGGCCACGAGCTCACCTACCGCGGCGAGGGCCACGGCGCCTTCGACAGCGGCAACCCGTGCGTACGCGACGCCGTCCACACGTACCTGCTCGACGGCAAGCTCCCGAAGCCCGGCACGGTCTGCGATCCGGAACCACTGCCGGAGGGCAAGTAGGTCCCCAAGCAGGTGAGGGCCCTGCCGTCCCATCGACGGCAGGGCCCTCACCCGGTGCGGAGCCCCCTGTCGGATTCGAACCGACGACCTACGCATTACAAGTGCGTTGCTCTGGCCATCTGAGCTAAGGAGGCACTCGCGCGGCGGCGCGCGCGGAGGCTGGTCCACTGTACACAGAGCCGGTGAACGATGTGATTCGAAAATTTCGGCGAAGTTCACAGCCTCACAGGTACTGACAGATCAGGTGAACGCCAGGTACCGTCCTGTGCCAGTTCACCCGTGTGGACTACACCACACCACCTTCCTACAACGGATCGTCCGGCACGTTCCTGCCGGTAGAAGGGGGCCCATCACCATGGCCACTGTTACGTTCGACAAGGCGACCCGTATCTACCCGGGTTCCACCAAGCCCGCCGTCGACGGTCTCGACATCGCGATCGAGGACGGCGAGTTCCTCGTCCTGGTCGGCCCGTCCGGTTGTGGGAAGTCCACCTCGCTCCGCATGCTCGCGGGGCTCGAGGACGTGAACGGCGGCGCCATCCGCATCGGTGACCGCGACGTCACGCACCTGCCGCCCAAGGACCGGGACATCGCCATGGTGTTCCAGAACTACGCGCTCTACCCGCACATGACGGTCGCCGACAACATGGGCTTCGCGCTCAAGATCGCCGGCGTCAACAAGGCGGAGATCCGGCAGAAGGTCGAGGAGGCCGCGAAGATCCTCGACCTCACCGAGTACCTGGACCGCAAGCCGAAGGCGCTCTCCGGCGGTCAGCGCCAGCGTGTGGCGATGGGCCGCGCGATCGTGCGCGAGCCGCAGGTGTTCCTCATGGACGAGCCGCTGTCCAACCTGGACGCCAAGCTCCGCGTCTCCACCCGCACGCAGATCGCCTCGCTCCAGCGCCGCCTGGGCATCACCACCGTCTACGTCACCCACGACCAGGTCGAGGCCATGACGATGGGCGACCGCGTGGCGGTGCTCAAGGACGGTCTGCTCCAGCAGGTCGACAGCCCGCGCAACATGTACGACAAGCCCGCCAACCTCTTCGTCGCCGGCTTCATCGGCTCCCCGGCGATGAACCTGATCGAGGTCCCGATCACCGACGGCGGCGTGAAGTTCGGCAACAGCGTCGTCCCGGTCAGCCGGGAGGCCCTCAAGGCCGCCTCCGACAAGGGCGACCGCACGGTCACCGTCGGCGTCCGCCCCGAGCACTTCGACGTGGTGGAGCTGAACGGCGGCGCGGCCAAGACCCTGTCGAAGGACTCCGAGGACGCCCCGGCGGGTCTCGCGGTCTCCGTGAACGTCGTCGAGGAGACCGGCGCCGACGGCTACATCTACGGCACGGTCGAGGTCGGTGGCGAGTCGAAGGACCTCGTGGTCCGCGTCAGCAGCCGTGCGGTGCCGGAGAAGGGCGCGACCGTCCACGTCGTGCCGCGGCCGGGCGAGAGCCACGTCTTCTCGTCCTCCACGGGTGAGCGCCTCTCCGACTGACACCTCACCGGGCCGCGCCCGGCTCCGCGCTCGCCGGCAAACCGGAGCACGCGGAAACCACGCGGCCGGGTGAATTCACCCGCGTTGACGAAAAGAGCCCCGCAGCCTGCTGCGGGGCTCTTTTCGTTGTCGACAAATACCCCGGCACAACGGACGTTTCGAGCAGTGTGCGTCAACCCCTTACCCATTTCGACGCCGCTCCTCATCCCCTGAAAGGGTGACTAAATGTCGCCAAATCATTACCGGGCGCTACCCTCACTCGCGTGAAGCACTCCGTGAAGCACTCCACCACCCGACAGACGCGACGCGGCCGGGGCCCCGCCCACCGGATCGGCCGCTCTCTCGCCTTCGTCCTGCCCGTCGTCCTGGTGCTCTCCGGGACCCTCGCGGTCACCCGAGTCAACTGGTCGGGGGACCCCTCGGACTCGGTGCTCGCCGCGTCGGAGGCCTCCGCCGCCAAGGCCGCCTCCGCCCGGGCCGCCGAGCGCGCCCCGCACGAGGTGCTGCGCGACCGGCTGCTGACCGAACTGCAGGAGGAGGACCCGGGCGTGGCCCTGACCCACCTCCAGCAGGCGGTGAACGAGCGTCCGTCGCTGGCGGGGCACTGCGCCTCCATCGCCCGCGCCCTCGGCCGCGCCGCGGTCAAGGTGTACGGCCCCACGCGCGCCCAGTCGTACGCGCGCCCCGTCTGCGACACCGCCTTCGCCTCGGGCGTGCTGGCCGCCCACAGCTGAGGTGCCGTGCCCGGACGCCGTCCGCTGAGGCGCCGATGAACCCAGAGGCCGTGCGCTGCTGACGAGGTCGTGCGCCGAGGACTCCGCTCGGGCCCGCGGGGCGCCGCGTACAGTTCGGGCATGACCGATCCGAACGCCGCGTCCCGCCGCCCCGTTCAAGCCGTCGTCCTGGCCGGCGGTCAGGGTTCCCGGCTGCGCCCGTACACCGACGACCGGCCCAAGCCGATGGTGGAGATCCCGGGCACGGGGACCCCGATCATCGGCCATCAGCTCGCCTGGCTCGCCGAGGAGGGCGTGACGGACGTCGTGGTCTCCTGCGGCCATCTCGCCGAGGTGCTGCAGAAGTGGCTGGAGGCCGCCGACCTGCCGCTCTCCGTCACGACCGTCGTCGAGACCGAGCCGCTGGGCCGCGGCGGCGGCCTCAAGTACGCCGCCGCGCACCTGCCCCACCCGGACCGGCCCTGGTACGCCACGAACGGTGACATCTGGACCCGTTTCTCGCTGCGCGACATGGCCGACTTCCACGCCGAGCGGGACGCCGTCGCGACCCTCGCCCTGGCCCGTCCGCGGCTGCCGTGGGGCGCCGTGCAGACGGACGGCTTCGGCCACATCACCGACTTCATCGAGGCGCCGCCGTCGACCTTCGAGATCAACGCCGGCGTGTACGTCTTCTCGTCGGCGTTCGCCGCGATGCTCCCGGAGCGCGGTGACCACGAGCGGACGACGTTCCCGAGGCTGGCCCGCGAGCGCCGGCTGGCCGGTTTCCCGATCCCGCAGGGCTCCTACTGGCGTGCCATCGACACCGCGAAGGACCTGACGGAGGCGGCACGGGAGCTGGCGGCGCTGGCCGGCCGCTGAGCCTTCGGGCGGTCCGGGCAGCCGGTGGTTCGCCGTACGTACGCCGAAGGGGCCCCGCACACCTCATGTGCGGGGCCCCTTCGGCGTACGTACGGCCGCGTGGGCGGCGCTGGTGGTGGCTAGCCCAGGAGGCCGCCCACGAGGCGGCTGCCCGGCTCTCCGGTGGAGGAGGAGCCGCCGCCGTCGCTGTCGCTCGCGCCGCCGCCGGAGCCGCTGCCGCCGCCCGTCGTGGTGCCGCCCGCGGTCGGCCCGGCCGTGGTGCTCGGTGCCCGGTCGGCCGGGGTGGACTGCCGGGGCGGGGCCTGGCCCGTGGTGCCCTGGGTCTGGCTGGGCGTGGTGCCGGCGGTGGCGCTGCCGCTGTCGCGGGTCGCTCCGGACGTGGTCGCGGCGTCCTCGGAGGGGGTGGCCGCGTCACCGGTGGCGCCCCGGGTGGGCGAGGCGGAGGCCTCGGGTGAGGTCTTCGGCTCGCGGGTGCCGGGCTCCTGCGGGAGCGGGGAGCCGGGCAGTTCGTTGCGCGGGGCCTCGCCGGGCCCGGGGACGACCACCCGGTCGGCGTCCCGGACGGCTCCGCCGAGCAGCGAGCCGACCAGGAGGGTGACACCGGCGACGAGGAAGGTGACGAGGGCGCCGCGGCGCAGTACGTAGCGGCGCAGGTCCCAGATGTCGGCGCGGGGGCCGAGGCGTCGCCAGGCGCTGCCGGCGAGCCTGCCGTCCACGGAGTAGACGGGCGCGCCGGCGATGATCAGCGGGGACCAGGCGGCGAGGTAGATGATGTCGGGCGCGTCGTAGACCGGGACGCTCTTCCAGCTGACGGTGACGAGCAGCGCGGCGGACAGGCCGGCGCCGATGACGGCGGCGACGCGCTGCCAGCAGCCCAGGACGGTCAGGACGCCCACGAGCACCTGGAGGAAGGCGATCACCAGCCCGGCGCCGACGGGGTGGGCGAGGGCGAACTGGCGCAGCGGCTCGGCGACGTCCCAGGGGTGCAGGGTGTTGAGCCACTTGACCATGGAGCCGCGTTCGCCGCCGTCGAAGTAGACGGGGTCGCAGAGCTTGCCCATGCCGGCGTAGATGGAGATGAAGCCGAGGAAGACGCGCAGCGGGAGCAGCACGACGCCGAGGTTCATGCGGCGGCCCGGGAAGTAGGCGTGCCGTGCGTCGTCGTCGGCGTGCCGCCGGGTGCGCGGCTCGGGCTCTTCCGTGCCCTCGTCGTAGCCGTACCCGTCGTCGTACTGTCCGGGTCCGGTGGTGAAGTCCTCGCCGGTGTAGGCGGGTTCGTCGTAGGCGCTGCCGACGGTGCGCATGGCGGGCAGCAGCCGGGTGCCCTCGGGGACGGGGCCGCGCTGGGCGCCGACGAAGGGGGTCTCGATGGTCTCGGTGGCGGGCCCGTCGTCGTAGCCGTCGTAGCCGTCGTGGCCCGGGGCGCCGCCGTCGACGCCGACGCGGGGGATGACCTGGGTGGCTCCGGCGTCGGCGGAGGTGTCGGCGGCCGGGTCCTCGGCGTGGCGGCCGGCGCCGGCCCGCACCGCCTGGAGCAGGCGGTGGGCGCCGGTGTCGTCGGGGTCGGACCGCCCGCTCCAGACGACGGCGCGGCGGCGGGCGGCGGCCGGTGCGGTGCCCGTCACGGGCATGCGGGCGGTGTCCTGGGTGGCGCTCAAGTGCCGCGCGATCCGCGGGGACCGGGTCCGCCCGGCGGAGGCACCGAGCTGCACGCGGAAGCTCGCGTGATTGACGATGACCTGGGCCGGATCGCTCGGCACCTTCACCATGCTCAGCGCGGGAGCGTCGTCGTATCCCGACGAGCGGTCCCCCGTGGGTGTGCGGGGTGTTCTGGTGTCCACACTCATCTAACCGAGTGACGTGTGGTTAGGACACTGCCTTGACCGTCCAGATCTGTCCGGACCGCGTCAAACCTGCCCGAATCCCCCGGAACACCCCGTACGGGTTACGCCGCCGAACGCCCGTTCAGGAGCGCCGCCGTGCCGCCTCGTACAGCACGATGCCCGCCGCCACACCGGCGTTCAGGGACTCCGCGCCGCCGGGCATCGGGATCCGCACCCGGAAGTCGCAGGTCTCCCCGACGAGCCGGGACAGCCCCTTGCCCTCGCTGCCGACCACGATGACCACGGGCCCGTCCAGGGCCTCCAGGTCACCGAGTTCGGCCTCACCGTCGGCGGCGAGACCGACGACCGTGATCCCGGCCTTCTGGTACTGCTCCAGCGCCCGGGTGAGGTTGGTCGCGCGGGCCACCGGCGTGCGGGCGGCCGTACCGGCGGACGTCTTCCAGGCACCCGCCGTCATGCCGGCCGCGCGCCGCTCGGGCACGACCACGCCGTGGCCGCCGAAGGCGGAGACGGAGCGGACGACGGCACCGAGGTTGCGCGGGTCGGTCACGCCGTCGAGGGCGACGATCAGCGGGTCCGCGCCCTCGTCGTGGGCGGCGGCGACCAGGTCCTCGGGGTGCGCGTACTCGTACGGCGGGACTTGGAGGACGAGGCCCTGGTGGTTGAGCCCGTTGGTCATCCGGTCCAGCTCGGGGCGCGGCGCCTCCATGAGGTTGATGCCGCCGCGCTCGGCCGCGAGCTGGAGCGCCTCGCGCACCCGCTCGTCGTTGTCGATGAACTGCTGGACGTAGAGCGTCGAGGCGGGCACGCCGTCGCGCAGGGCCTCGTAGACGGGGTTGCGGCCGACGACGAGCTCGGACGTCGACCGGCCGCCGCCGCGCCGCTGCTGGGTGCGTCCCGTGGCGCGGCGCGCCTTGGCGTTGGCGGCGCGCTGCTTGGCGTGCCCCTTGCGCATCTCGGCGGGAGGCGTCGGCCCCTTGCCTTCCAGGCCCCGGCGCCGCTTGCCGCCGCTGCCGACCTGCGCGCCCTTCTTGCCGGACATGCGGCGGTTGTTCGCGGCCATGAGTTACCTGTCTCCGCTCTCTACGGGAGTGTGCGTCGTACGTGCGTCTTGTGCAGTGTGCCGCCCGGAGGGCCGGGCGGCACAATCGATCTACGGGTCCGGCCTCCGGCACCCGGCCGGATCAGCGGGAGCCGAGGCTCCAGCGGGGCCCCTGCGGGCCGTCCTCGATGACCAGCCCGGACCGGCCCAGCTCGTCGCGGATGGCGTCGGCGGTGGCCCAGTCCTTGCGGGCCCGCGCGGACTCCCGCTGGTCGAGGACGAGCCGTACGAGGCTGTCGACGACGTGCCGCAGGTCCTCGCCCTGCTCCTGCTCCCCCGCCCACTGCGGGGCCAGCGGGTCGAGTCCGAGCACACCGAGCATGGCCCGCACCTCGGCGAGGCGCCCGACGGCGGCCTCCTTGTCGTCGGCGGCCAGCGCGCTGTTGCCCTGCCGGACGGTGGTGTGCACGACCGCGAGGGCCCCCGGCACGCCCAGGTCGTCGTCCATCGCCTCGGCGAAGGCGGGCGGCACCTCGGCGGCGGGCTCGACGGCGTGGCCGGCCAGCTCGGTGACGCGCTGCACGAAGCCCTCGATCCGCGCGTACGCCGACTCGGCCTCGCGCAGGGACTCCTCGCTGTACTCGATGGTGGAGCGGTAGTGCGGGGTGCCCAGGTAGTACCGCAGCACGACCGGCCGCCACTTCTTCACCATCTCGCTCACGAGCACGCTGTTGCCGAGCGACTTCGACATCTTCTCGCCGCTCATGGTGACCCAGGCGTTGTGCACCCAGTACCGGGCGAAGGCGTCGCCGAAGCCCTCGGCCTGGGCGATCTCGTTCTCGTGGTGCGGGAAGATCAGGTCGATCCCGCCGCCGTGGATGTCGAACTCCTCGCCCAGGTACTTGTGCGCCATGGCGGAGCACTCCAGGTGCCAGCCGGGCCGCCCCCGTCCCCACGGCGTCTCCCAGCTCGGCTCCCCGGGCTTGGCCGCCTTCCACATGGCGAAGTCCCGCGGGTCCCGCTTGCCGGTCTCGCCCTCCCCGGAGGGCTGGCGCAGCTCGTCGAGGTCCTGGTTGGACAGCGACAGGTACCCGGGCAGGGACCGTACGTCGAAGTAGACGTTGCCCTCGGCCTCGTAGGCGTGGCCGCGCTCGATGAGGCCGCGCATCATCTCGACCATCTCGGTGATGTGACCGGTGGCGCGGGGCTCGTAGGTGGGCGGCAGGCAGCCGAGGGCGTCGTAGGCGTCGTTGAACGCCCGCTCGTTCTCGTACCCGATGGACCACCAGGGGCGGTTCTGGTCCGCGGCCTTCCTGATGATCTTGTCGTCGATGTCGGTGACGTTGCGGACGAACGTGACGTCGTAGCCGCGGTACGCGAACCAGCGGCGCATGATGTCGAAGTTCAGCCCGGACCGGATGTGCCCGATGTGCGGGGCGGCCTGCACGGTGGCACCGCACAGGTAGATCGAGACGCAGCCCGGCGTGAGGGGGGCGAAGTCACGGATCTGCCGGGCGCTGGTGTCGTACAGGCGAATAGTCACGACTCCAGGGTAGTGGGCGCGGGGCAGTGCCACGGGCACACAGACCCCTTGTCACCGAAGCCGGCTTCCGCCCCTCGGCCGACCGGGCCCGCAGGCGACGCCCGCCTCCTGGCCGACCGAGCCGGGTGGTCGGGTGGGCACAGGTCGGGGTCCAGGGGCGGAGCCCCTGGCGGGGTGCGGGGAGGAGCCTCGCGCGGCACACCCGACACCGGCACCCACCCGACGCCGGGTCAGCGCCCCCCTCGCTCACGCCCCGCTCAATCCACCCGTACGACCAACGCCGTGGCCACCGCCATCAGCCCTTCCCCCCGCCCGGGGAAGCCCAGCCCGTCCGTGGTCGCGCCGGACACGGACACCGGCGCCCCCACGGCCTCCGACAGGACCTTCTGCGCCTCGTCCCGCCGCTTGCCGATCTTCGGCCTCGGCCCGACCACCTGCACCGCCACGTTCCCGATCCGGAACCCCGCCGCCCGCACGATCCGCGCCGCCTCCGTCAGCAGCGTCACCCCGGACGCCCCGGACCACTCCGGGCGGCCGGTGCCGAAGTGCTGCCCGAGGTCACCGAGCCCCGCCGCGGAGAACAACGCGTTGCACGCGGCGTGCGCGACGACGTCCGCGTCGGAGTGCCCGGCCAGCCCGGCCCCCTCGCCCTCCCACTTCAGCCCGGCGCACCACAGCTCACGCCCGTCCTCGAAGGCGTGGATGTCCGTCCCGATCCCGACCTGCGGCAGCACCACGAACCCGGAACCGTCCGCCTCAGAACCCATCGTTCAGCCTCCTGCGCGCCAGCACCGCCTCCGCGAGCACCAGGTCGAGGGGCCGCGTCACCTTGAACGCCTCCTCGTGCCCCGGCACGACCACCACGGTCAGCCCGAGCTGCTCGACCATGCTCGCGTCGTCGGTGACGTTCTCGGTCACCGTCCCGTGGGCCCGCACCAGCGTCTCCCGGTCGAAGCCCTGCGGCGTCTGCACCGCACGCAGCCGCGCCCGCTCCGGCGTCGCCACCACCGGCTCCGGCTCGCCCGGCACCGCGGCCGGCTCGACCTGCTTGACCGTGTCGGCCGGCGGCAGCGCCGGCACCACGGCGGGCGCCCCCTCGCGCACGGCCTCGATCACGGTGTCCACGGTGTCCACCGGCACCAGCGGCCGGGCCGCGTCGTGCACGAGGACGATGTCGTACTCGGGCGGCAGCGCGTCCAGACCGAGCCGCACGGACTCCTGCCGCGACTCACCGCCGGGGACGACGAGGAAGTCCGTCCACTCCGGCAGCGCGTGCGCGTCGAGCAGGCTCTTGACCTCGGCAGCGCCGTCGGGCGGGGCGACGACCACGACGAGGGAGACCCGGCGGGAGGCGGCCATCGCCCGCACCGCGTGGATGAGCATGGGCGTGCCGCCCAGCGCGCGGAGTGCTTTCGGGGCGCCCGGTCCGAGCCGTACGCCCCGGCCGGCGGCCGGAATGACGGCCGCGGTCCGTGTGTTGGCACGGGTGTCGGTGGGCATCTCGGCGGGCGAGTGACGCGATTCGTCAGACATCGGTTCCTGTCAGGTTTGTGTGCTCGACCTAGTTGGGTATGGCCTCACCGTGCCGGGCGCGACGCCTTGACCGGACCCTTCCGTGACCCTGGTCGAGCCAGCAGCCCGGGCCCGGCACGCCAGGACGGGGGAAGTCTCCCGGGTGATCGTACGAGGACCTGGTCCGGGTACGAACATGCCGCAGCGCCCGGCGACAGCAAAGATGTCATCGGGCACCGCGGCATTTCAGTGCGCTGAACCGAGCGGGCAGCGGCCTGCGTCTCGCCTCGGGAGGCGTGTCAGGAGGCGAGCACCTCGTCGAGCAGGGCCTCCGCCTTGTCCTCGTTGGTGTTCTCCGCGAGAGCCAGCTCGCTCACCAGGATCTGGCGGGCCTTGGCGAGCATGCGCTTCTCACCTGCGGAGAGTCCGCGCTCGCGCTCGCGGCGCCACAGATCGCGGACGACTTCCGCGACCTTGATGACGTCGCCGGAGGCGAGCTTCTCCAGGTTTGCCTTGTAACGACGCGACCAGTTCGTGGGCTCCTCGGCGTACGGCGCGCGCAGCACCTCGAAGACCCGGTCCAGTCCGTCCTGACCGACCACATCACGCACGCCGACGAACTCCGCATTGTCCGCTGGCACACGTACCGTCAGATCGCCCTGGGCGACCTTCAGCACCAAGTAGGTCTTGTCCACGCCTTTGATCTGGCGAGTTTCGATAGCCTCGATCAGCGCGGCCCCGTGATGGGGATAGACCACGGTGTCGCCAACCTTGAACGTCATGTGACAGGTACCCCTTCCGTGGCTATCCAGGGTAACACGGATACGGCGTCTTCTGAATGGCGTTTTCGCAGGTCAGGGCATATCTCGGGGCTTGACAACAGCAACATGAACGTGCTGCGGCGGGCGAGCGGAAGAAAGTATTCGCAGGTCGGAGCGGCTCTTCAGGCGGGGCGAAACACGCACGTCACACACATCCGGAGGCCGTCTCACCTGTCCGAAGAACCCCATATGTCCGGTTCCAGGCGTGCGACTTCCGCTACTCCGTTCGGTGGCCGGGACGGGGTTCCGGCCGATTCCGGAATTGATCACCAGCCACCCCGGCCGGCGCTCGGATGATCAATTTCCTGTCCGTCCGCGCATTCCTTCACGGAAAATTCGCGCAGCGATCGGCGGCCCGTATGACGGGGGGCTTCTTATGCGAATGGCGGACGAGTACGGGCCGCAAAACGAGCCGCGGAGCAGTCCGCCGGCGACCCGCCGCACACCCGGAAGCGACCGGACGGGAGCGGGCCGCGCGGCCCGTCCTACCGCCTGCCGGGCGAAGCGGAACCCCTTCGGGGGAGGGTCGGGTGCGGCCGCCCGGGAACGGCTCGGTAGCCTAAGGCCGCTGACAGTCACTTAGGGCGGCTTTATCCGTTGCCGCCGCCTCGCTCGAGTCCAAGGAGTTGCCGCCGCCGTGAGCAGCAGCCTTCGACGCGGCGCCCTCGCCGCCGCCGCCATCGCGTTCTCGATCGCCTCGCTCGCCGCGTGCGGTGCCGGTCACAACGCCCAGTCGCTGGAGATCAAGCCGGACAACGCTGCGACGACGGTCGGTGACATCCAGATCCAGAACGCGGTCGTCATCACGCAGCCCGACCTGGAGTCGACCGGCCCCGCCGTGGTCTCCGCCACCTTCTTCAACAACGGCAGGACGGACCAGACCCTCGAGTCCATCACCGTGGACGGCACCGACAAGTCCGCCGAGCTGAAGCCCGCCAAGGGCCAGAAGGGCGCCGACGGCGGCCTCACCGTCCCGGCGGGCGGTTCCCTGATCCTCGGTGGCCAGGGCAACGCCTCCGCCGTCCTGCCGAGCAGCCGCGAGGCCGTCCAGGACGGCAACGCGCAGAAGATCACCTTCACCTTCAGCAAGACCGGCGAGGTGAGCCTGGAGGCCTTCGTCGTCCCGGCCGAGAGCTACTTCTCCGAGTGGGGCCCTAGCGACGTCCCGGCGGCGCCCGGCGCGTCGGCGCAGCCGTCCCAGGGCGAGTCCGGCCGTCCGTCCGACGGCGAGACCTCCGGCGCCCCGACCGACGGCGAGTCCGCCGGCGCCCCCTCCGGCGAGGCGGACGAGACCGGAGCGGCCACGGACGGCGCCTCCGAGGGGACCGGCGCCGAAGCCGGCCACTGAGCACCGCGGGTACGACGAAGGGCGGGACCTCTCCGGAGGCCCCGCCCTTCGTCGTACGTCGCGTGGGCGCCCGGAAGCGCCGGCCGCTCTATGGCTCGAACTTGTACCCGAGCCCGCGCACCGTCACCAGGTACCGCGGCGCGCCCGGGTCGGGCTCGATCTTGGCGCGCAGCCGCTTGACGTGGACGTCGAGGGTCTTGGTGTCACCGACGTAGTCGGCGCCCCACACCCGGTCGATCAGCTGCATGCGGGTCAGCACGCGGCCGGCGTTGCGCAGCAGCATCTCCAGCAGGTCGAACTCCTTGAGCGGCAGGTCGACCTTGGTGCCGCCCACGGTCACCACGTGCCGGTCGACGTCCATGCGGACGGGACCGGCCTCCAGGGCGGCCGGGGCGACCTCCTCCGGCTCGCCGCGCCGGCGCAGTACGGCACGGATGCGGGCGACCAGCTCGCGGGAGGAGAAGGGCTTGGTGACGTAGTCGTCGGCCCCTATCTCCAGCCCGACGACCTTGTCGATCTCGCTGTCCTTGGCGGTCACCATGATCACGGGAACGTTCGATCGGCCGCGCAGCTGGCGGCAGACCTCGGTGCCCGGCAGACCGGGCAGCATCAGGTCGAGGAGGACGAGGTCGGCGCCGTTGCGCTCGAACTCGTCGAGTCCGTCGGGGCCGGTGGTCGCGACGGCGACCTCGAAGCCCTCCTTGCGGAGCATGTACGACAGGACGTCGGAGAAGGACTCCTCGTCCTCGACGACGAGCACACGGGTCACGGAAGGACCTCCGGGGCGGGAAGCGTTTCGTACGGGGAAGTATGGGGGGATGAGGGGGACCGCTCGTGCTCGGCGCTGAGTCCGGTGCGGTCGGGTCGCCGCTGTGCGCGGTCGCGGGCGGGGCCCGACTCCGGCAGTCGCAGCGTGAAGGTGGAGCCCTGGCCTTCGGCGCTCCACACCGTGACCTCCCCGCCGTGCGAGGCGACCACGTGCTTGACGATCGCGAGACCCAGACCGGTGCCTCCGGTGGCCCGGGAGCGGGCGGGGTCCACGCGGTAGAAGCGCTCGAAGACGCGCTCCTTGTCCTTCTCCGAGATGCCGATGCCCTGGTCGGTCACGGCGATCTCGATCAGGTCGCCGCCGGGAGCGTTCACGCGTCGGGCGGCTATGCCGACGCGGGTGCGGGCGGGCGAGTAGTTGACGGCGTTCTCGACGAGGTTGCCGAGCGCGGCGGCGAGCTGGCCGCGGTTGCCGCGCACGTGCAGATCCGCCGTTCCTCCGGCGGCCATGGTGATCTGCTTGGTGCCGGCCGCCTGCCGGCAGCGGTCGATGGCCTCGGCGACCAGCTCGTCCACGCGGACGGGCTCGGCGTCGTCGAGGGGGTCGTCGTTCTGGACCCGGGACAGGTCGATGAGCTCCTGCACCAGGTTGGTGAGCCGGGTGGCCTCGATCTGCATCCGCCCGGCGAACCGCTCCACGGCCTCCGGATCGTCGGAGGCGTCCATGACAGCCTCGGACAGCAGCGAGAGCGCGCCCACCGGCGTCTTCAGCTCGTGGCTCACATTGGCGACGAAGTCGCGCCGTACGGCCTCGATGCGACGGGCCTCGGTGAGGTCCTCGACCAGCAGCAGCACCAGCCGCGACCCGAGCGGCGCGACGCGCGCGGAGACGGCGAGGGCCTCCCCCCGCCCGTTCCCGCGCCTCGGCAGGTCCAGCTCGACCTGCCGTATCTCGCCGTCGCGGCGGGTGTCCCGGGCCATCTGGAGCATCGGCTCGACGGCGAGCTTGCCGCCCCGGACCAGTCCGAGGGCGTACGCCGCCGAGCTGGCCTTGACCACCACGTCGGCCTCGTCGAGGACGACGGCGGAGGAGCGCAGCACCGACAGCACGGTGTCGACGCCGGGCGGGAGCACCGGGTCCGTGTGGAGCGAGGTGCGCGTGGGGCGCTTCTGCTCCCGCTCGCTCCAGCGGAACGCCAGCATGGCGATGACGCCGGTGAGCACTCCGGCGATCGCTGCCGCTGCGGCGACCGCCGCGTTCACGTCCATGCCTCCAGGTTAGGCACGGCGAACGGCCCCGCCCCAGCCATCCGACTGCGACCTCGAACACTCGTCGCCCAGAGTTCACCTTGGAGCCAGGGATGGTTCATTTGGGGTGCCGGAAACGGACGCGTACAGGCCGGAACGTGTAAGCGTGGGGGCACGGCAAGGGGTGCGAGCCGATGCGAACCGGCGCGAGCCTCCTAAACGGACGTACGAGAGGGAACCCTGATGCGGGACGCGTACCACGAGGAACTGGATTCGATCGGCGACGGTCTGGTGGAGATGGCCCGGCTGGTCGGGTCGGCGATCGGACGCGCCACGACCGCGATCCTCGACTCCGACCTGAAGCTGGCCGAGGCCGTCATCGAGGCCGACCAGAAGGTCGACGAACTCCAGCACGAGCTGGAGGCCCGGGCGATAACCCTGCTGGCCCGGCAGCAGCCGGTCGCCACCGACCTGCGCATCGTCGTCACCTCGCTGCGGATGTCGGCCGACCTGGAGCGCTCGGGCGACCTGGCCCAGCACGTGGCCAAGCTGGCCCGGCTGCGCTACCCGGACCGCGCGGTGCCGCACGACCTGCACGCGACCATCCTGGAGATGGGCCAGCTCGCGCAGCGCCTGATGGCGAAGGCGGCCGAGGTGATCACCACGAAGGACGTCGACCTGGCCCTCCAGCTGGAGCAGGACGACGACGCGATGGACCTCCTGCACCGGACCCTCTTCCAGCACCTGATGGACGACCGCTGGAAGCACGGCATCGAGACGGCCGTCGACGTCACCCTCCTGGGCCGCTACTACGAGCGCTACGCCGACCACGCCGTCGCGGTCGCCAAGCGCGTGGTCTACCTGGTCACCGGCGAGCACGCGGACGAGCTCCAGCCGGACATCCAGCCGACGACGCAGGTCGAGGGCGCCTGAGACCGCTCGGGCCTCCTGGGGGCGCACGTGGTCACCCCAGTGCGCCGTTGATGCGACGGCCGCTGCGGGCGTGCAATGGACCGAGGCACACCAGCCTCCAGGAGGAACCATGGCCGATTCCCCCAGCACGCCCGGCACGAAGCAGCCCGACCCCACCCGGGAACGCCGCACCGAGCGGCCCCCGGAGATCCGCGCCCTGCCCCTGATCGCGGCCTGCGGCTGCGGCTCGGGCTGCGGCTGCGGCTGCCAGTCGGGAAACCCCTGCCAGTGCGGCTGACCCGCTCGTAGCGTCAGCGCCGACCGAGCGAAGGAACGGCGGCCGGTTCGCCCCGGCCGCCGTAGGCGCGCACCCTGGAAGAAAGACCCTGAAGGGGGTGCGAGGCCATGGCTCACTTCATGGACGTGCACCACGGCATGCACGGCATCACCGCGGACCAGCTCCACGAGGCCCACCAGGCGGACCTCGCCCTGGAGAAGGACGAGAACGTCCACTTCGAACACGCGTGGGCGGACCCGGGCTCCGGCACCGTCTACTGCCTCTCCGAGGCCCCGTCGGCCGACGCGGTCCAGCGCGTCCACGAACGCGCGGGCCACAGGGCGGACGAGATCCACGAGGTCTCGCTGACGGTCTAGGCCCGGGCCCCGCTTTGAGTACGGGTACTCAGGCTCCCCGGCGTGCCGCGTCCCACCCTGGAACAGGAAGAGGACGAAGACGACCCCGGGGAGACCGAGACCCGATGAAGACCAGCACCCGGATACGCACGCTCACCCGCCTGACCGTCGCCAACCGCGCTTCGGCCGTCTACCTGGCCCTGGTCGGCGGCGCGATGGCCGTCGCGGCCCTGGAACCCCTGTTCGCGAACACCCCGGACGCCTCCCTCATCTGGGTCTGGCCGGCCCTGTTCACCTTCCCGGCCTTCGGCTTCGTGGCGTGGCTCGGCGAGGCGGGCTGGGGCGGCGACGCCCCGGCGTGGTTCCTCGTCGGCGGCATCGTGCTGTCGGCGCTGGTCCAGTCACTGGCGCTGGGGGCGGCGTGGGAGGGGCTGCGAGGCCGGCGGCGGGGGCGGCTGACGACGGCGGGCTGAGCCGCGGCCGAACCTCATGGTCGGGCAACCGCAACTCATAGGGGCACGTTTTACATAAACGTGCCCCTGTAAGCGGGGAGCCCGCAGGAGGACCCCGCGCACCGAGCGGCACGCCAGAATCCGGGACCCGCGCCCTCCCCCACCCGACCGAACCGGACCCCAACGATCGGGAAGCGCACCCCCGCCCCCTGCCACGGTGGATGTCGAAAGGAGGCCTCGTGATCTCGGCACTCAACAAGCTCATCGACCTCGTCGAGGAACACCTCACCGAGGAACTCGACGTCCCCGCACTGGCCGGAACGCTCGGCACCACCGAGTACCACCTGCGCCGGATGTTCTCGTCGCTGGCGGGCATGCCGCTGTCGGAGTACGTGCGCCGGCGCCGCATGACGGTCGCCGCCGCCGACGTCGTACGCGGTGAGGACGACCTGCTGAGCATCGCCGTACGTCACGGATACGGCTCCACGGAGGCGTTCGGACGTGCGTTCCGGGCGGTCCACGGCGCCGCTCCGCGTGACGTACGCCGTGACGGAGGCCCCCTTCAGACACAACCGCAGCTCAGGTTCCGCCTGACCGTCGAAGGGAGCACCCCCATGGACACCCGCTTCGCCGACCGCCCCGCCTTCCGCCTGATCGGCCACGCCACCCGCGTCCCGCTCATCCACGAGGGCGTCAACCCGCACATCCAGCAGCACATCGCCGCGCTGCCGCAGCAGGAGCACGCCCGCCTGAAGTCCCTCGGCGACACCGACCCGGCGGGCCTGCTCCAGGTCTGCGACGACCTGGCCCCCGACAGCCCCGAGGGCAGCGAACTGACCTACCTGCACGGGGTCGCCGTCACCCGGGACACCCCGGCCCCCGACGACCTCGACGCCATCGAGGTGCCGGCCGGCCGGTGGGTGGTCTTCCGCAGCGCGGGCCCGTACCCGGAAACCCTCCAGGCGACCTGGGCGGCCACCGCCTCGGAATGGTTCCCGTCCAACCCGTGGCGACTGCGCCCGGGCCCCTCGATCGTCGCCGTCCTCGACCGCGCGGAGGACTTCTCGACGGCGACCTGCGAACTGTGGCTCCCGGTGGAGCCCGCGTAAGTCCCTCGAAGAGGGCGGGACGACCGGATTCGAACCGGCGTCCTCGCGGTTCTGGAGACCGCTCGCGTCGACCACTGCGCTACGTCCCGCCCTCGGCCGCGATCGTAACGGCCGAGGGCGGGACGGTCGCGCGGGATTCGCGGGTGTCCTGCGCGAAGTAGGACACGATCTGACCTCGATGCCTCATAGCGTGGTCCTACACCGACGGAGCAGGAACCCCGGAAGGCGGACACCATGACCTCCAACGAGCAGACCACCCGCGAAGCGGCCACGGCGACGGCAGCCACCGGCGAGCGCGCCGACCTGCTGGAGATGCTGGCCAAGCACCGGCACTTCCTGCGCTTCACCACCCGCGACCTCACCGACGAGCAGGCCGGCCTCCGGCCCACCGCCAGCGAGCTGTGCCTGGGCGGTCTGATCAAGCACGTGACGTCGGTCGAGCGGGGCTGGGTCGACTTCATCCTGGAGGGCCCGTCCGCGATGGGCGACTTCACGGCCATGACCGAGGCCGACTGGGCCGAGCGGGACGCCGAGTTCCGCATGCTGCCCGGTGAGACGCTGGACGGCGTACTGGCCGCCTACGCCGAGGTCGCCCGCCGCACCGACGACCTGGTCGCCACCCTCCCCGACCTCGACGCATCGTGGCCGCTGCCGAAGGCCCCGTGGTTCGAGGCCGACGCACAGTGGTCGGCCCGCCGGGTGCTGATGCACATCATCGCCGAGACCGCCCAGCACGCCGGTCACGCCGACATCATCCGGGAGACCCTGGACGGCGCGAAGAGCATGGGCTGACGGCTCGGGTGCCGGGGGGGAGGCGGGGCCCTCGGCGGAGCTACAGACCGCGAAGCGCCTCGTAGAGGTCTCCGTAGGCACTCCAGCAGTCGACGCTGCCGTCGTCGTTCAGGCTGCCCATGTACCAGTCCTCGTCGCCGACCGGCTGCACCAGGCACAGCCTGTGAAATCCGAGGATGGTCTCGGGGTGAAGCCGTTCGTCTCCTCCCGAGCCACCCACCCACCTCACGACGCGATCGGCGCCGAGGGCGGCGGCCCGCCCGTCTCCGGAGACCTCGCGGACCTTCTCCAGGGTCCACCCCGCCGGTAGCCGTCCGCCTGCCATCACACGATGATGACAGCCGCCACCCCGGCCCAGGCGGGCGCCATCCGCGACTGCCCCGGCACCAGCTGAGCCCGGCGCGTCAGCGGCACCCGACACGCAGGCCAGGCCGGCTCGCCTCACGCGTCGAAGTCGTACTCCAAGACGTACGAGGCGGCGTCCAGCGTCATTTCGTTGACCTCGACGGAGCGACCGTCGCCCGTGTACGCGGTGCGGCAGATGAGCATGACCGGGGTGCCCGCGGACATCCTCAGCTGGGCCGCCTCGTCCTTCGTGGGCATGCGCGAGCGGATCTCCTCGCGGAAGTGCACCGGCTTGTGGCCGAGTTCGGCGAGCCGGGCGTACGTCCCGCCCTCCCCGGTGTGCTCCTGGGTGATCGCGGATCCTGCGACCAGCGACATGGGCAGGTAGCTCGTCGCAAGCAGGACGGGCTTGCCGTCCAGGACAAAGCGCCGCCGCCTCACGCACACCGGCTCCTCGCCGGCCAAGCCGAGGACCGCGCCGACGCGATCGGGCGCGGGCTCCTCGGACACGGTGATCCGGTCCACCTCGAGGGACCGGTTCTCGATGTCCGCCGACCAGACGGAACGGCCGTTGCCCCACTGCTGCCCGGCCAGCCGCTGAATGCCGCGACGCCGGAGCGGGCGGAAGGTGCGGACGAACACACCGGCTCCCTTGCGGGCTTCGGCGATGCCTTCGTCCCGCAGAACACCCAGCGCCTGGCGTGCCGTCATACGGGCCACACCGTGCGTGGCCATGAGGTCGTTCTCCCCCGGAAGCCGATCACCGGGACCGTACTGACCCGACTGGATCGCTTCGCGCAGAGCGTCCGCGATCCGCTGGTACTTGGGCCGAGGGCCGTCTTCGGTGTGGGCCATCCCGCAGGTCTCCTCCCGCTCTTCTCTAGACACCTTAGGCCACAGGTCGGACCTTCGCTCGCTACGCGTAACCGTCACTTCCGGTCGGCGACCTCTTCCGCGAATCGGCCTGACATCTCTAGAGATCCTCACCTAGAGTGAGATGTATAGAGAGGTCACTCGGGGCCTCTGAAGCGAGAGGTGCTGAGCGCTGATGGCCTACATGATCGACCGCTATCCCTGCGAGGAATCGCCGCGTCTCGGCGCGATGACCCTGCACCCCGTCGCTGAGTCCGTGCCTCGGGCCCGGCGCTGGTTCCGGAAGTTCATCGCTCACTACGAGCCGGCCTGCTCCGTCGACGACTGCGTACTGCTGGTCTCGGAGCTGGTGACCAACGCCGTCCTTCACGGCAGGTCGGACGACGAGCCATGGGTCGTGCGGGTGGAGTGGTTCCGCAAGGGGACCGCCCTCCGGGTCGAGGTTCACAATCCGGGGCTCCCTGAGGACGTGAGGCTGAGGCGCCCCGACTCCGACGACGCACACGGGCGTGGGCTGCTCCTGGTCGACGCCATCGCCGACTCGTGGCACTCCGGGCCCAGCCGTTTCGGCGGGACGGTGGTCTCTTTCGAGATGGCCGGCGCCTGGCCACTGTGAGAGTGCCGCCGGTCGTGAAAGCCGCGGAGTCGACCGCCCGACCGCAGCTCACCCCATTCAGCCCAGGGGCGGCCCGGGACCACCCGGGACCCGACCGACGGCCGGGCTTCGTCGATGGCCGAGAGTGAGATCTGCCAGGGCCGAAAAGCCGTGGCTGGCGTCTTCAAGGGCGTATACGCTCCCGTGCGCTGAGGCAGGAGGACGGCGAGATGTCCGACGAAGAGCCCACCGAGTACTTCACGCTGCTGTGCGACGATCCGTCCCACGAGGTGGTGCTCGTCGACTGTGGGCCCCGCGAGATGGATGTGGTCCTGGTTGTGCGCACGGTGACCGGGCAGAGCCTCTGGCACAGCCGAGTCCTGGCGCGCCGAGCGCCCGTCACCCTCCTCGGGGGGCTGTCTGCGGACAGGGCCCAGTCCGCTGTCGCCGTGCTGCGACGCGCCGGAGCGACAGCGGAGTGGAGGCAGGAGCCGGAGCCCGGGGAGGGCACGGCACCTTCGCCGTGACCGGCCCGGAGGCGGCCCGGAAAGAGCAGCGAAAAGCCCCCTCCCGGCGGAGGAACCGCAGGCAGGGGGCTTCCTGAGACGTTCTTACTTCTTCTTGCCCTGGGTCTCGCCGGGGATCTTGGTGAGCTGGGTTTTTGCTGGTCAGGAGAGGTGGGCTCGTGCTCCTGGTGGTCGTCGTTGGTCATCCTTGGCCACCATCGAGCGGCCTCGGACGGCCCAGGGACGGCCCAGCTCCTCGGTCTGACTGGGAGGGCCACCGACCTCAGCGCGAGGGGCGCCTCTTCGGGGGGACTGGGCCCGGGATCACGTCCTTGCCAAGGTGTTCCTTGATCAGGTACTTGAGTTCCGGCCCTTCGATGAGCTGGAGCCGGCCATGTTGGCGGGCAAAGTCGTGGCTGGCCCTGCCGAACCAGGATGTGGTGATCAGGACCCCCTTGGCGGCACGCTTGTGCTCGACCACTCCGGCGAGCGCCTGGACGGACTCAACACCCACGAGCTTGCTGTAGCGCTTCGCCTGAATGATGCACTCACCGTTGAAGACGGGGTCCTTGCTGACGGCCACCGCGTCAACGCCCTCGTCTTTGGACGCCTGGGTGTTCCAGGCCTCCATGCCGATCGCCTCGAACAGTTGGCGAATCAAGTGCTCGAACTCGGTGGGTGTCAGCTTCACCAGCACGGGCCTGCTGTCCAAGCCAGCGACTACATCCATGCTGTCCATGAGCCGGTACTTCGACAGGTCGAACTCGACGATGGGGCGAATCGGTTCGAGATCGTAGGGGTTGGGAGACACCAGAGCGTTGAGTCCCCTGAGGCACTGCGCTGGATCAACCTGACTGAGACGGAGCTTCCCGAACTGCTCCCTGCTGGCGCTGAGCGTCACCAAACAGGGTGAGACCTCCTGACCGGTAGCCCGGTCGATGGTTCTCACATGGCCGTTCAGGATCACGCCATTGACGACCCGGTCCGGATCGCTCGTCAGGACCTCGTGGACTGTCCTCAGAGCGACTTGCGCCAGGACTGCGGCGTAGATCTCCTTGCGCTCCTTCTCGGGACGAGGCAGCACGGTCGTCTCGTCTCGGCTTTTCACGTACCGGTAGCCCCGCGCGGTAGGAACGATCGCCTCCGGAGGCAAATGGATCTCAACGAGTACGTCACCGGTGGCAGGGCGAAAGGCGATTCGATGCTCGTGCGGGAAGCCCACTGGGTACACCGACGCATCCAGAACAGCCCCTAGATGAGCCTCGACCGCCGCGGGCTCCCCTGCCCTGTATGCCTCGCGCTCTTCATCCAATTTCCCGTTGAAGGTCGCCACCTCATCAAGGGCCTTCGCTTCGGCCTGGCGGTGCTCGGCACGCTTTCGCTCCAGCGTTGCCAGCCGCTTCTCTTCCGCCCGCCTGTGGCGATCCTGTGCTTCGCCGAACCGCACACGCGCCTCGGCAACCTCAGCCTCATAGCGCTTCCTGCCAAGACCCAGGACAGCAGCCAGACCACCGGGTTCCGGTGGTGCGAACTCCTCCCAGCGCGGGGAAGGCTCCGGACGAGACCAAGGACGCTCGTCTAACTTCCTCGGTGTGTGAGTCCTCCGCCGGCGCTCAAAGGTCGTCGGCGGATCCCCAACCAGCGCGTCACGGAGCAACTGCCCAAGCTGCTCGACCTCGTGCTCGACCCCGATCGTGCGAACCCGCGCCTGCTCGGCCTGCTGCTCCTGATACGCGGCCTTCCGCTCGCGTTCCTGCCGCTTGCTGGCCGTCTCAGCAGCCTTGCGTTCCCGCTCCGCTTGTCGTGCCCGTTGCTCCTGGGCACGTCGTAAAGCTTGCTGTCGCCGCTGATAGTCGTTGCCTCGGCCGCTGCCCTGTTGCGCCACCTGTTTGCCCCTCCCCTGGCCCTACTCCGCCACAGGGCTGCATTCCCCTTCCACATCGCAGAATCACGCCCAGCAGGGACGTCACCTCAGCCGGACCGCACGGTGCACCGTTGGCTCAAGTCGTCTGCATCTCAACCCACGACAGTCAGCCACGATGGCGGGTTTGCCGACCGATCAGGCGCGCGTGTGCCTCGCTGCACCCCTACTGCCCTCAGCCACGCTGTCGAGGTGTCGTCGACCGGAGGCACCCAGGACGCCCGGCCCGTGAGCACACTGCCTGAGCCATCAGCTTGGGAAGCTGCGATCATTTGCGACCGAATCGACCGCTGACCTGTGTGAACGGTCCGGGTGCCGCCTTGTCGGCCTCGCCGGTCTTCACCGTGGTTCCCCGCTGTTCCCCGCTCGATCTGGTGCGCTTGTGGTGCGGAGTGCTGTGCTGTTCAGCGGGCCGGGTCGGTGAGGGGCCTTACCACTTCCGCCACTTGCCCGTGAGCTGATAGCGGCTCAGTCCGTGGCGCGCGGTGAGGCCGACGACGTCGAGACGTTCGGTGTTCACCGAAGATGGCAGCGTCAGGATGACTCGTGCCGAACCGTGCTCGTTGGTGGCACTGGATGCGGCAACATCGTTCAACATGAACGAGTTCATAGCGGCGTTAGCAGGAGCCGCGATCGGCGGAGGGTTCGCGTTTGCAGGAGCGCTTGCACAAGCCCGCAGTGCCCGAGCACAGGCCGACGCCTCCCGCGCAGCAGCCAGGCACCAGGCGGAAACCGCTCATATGCAGTGGGTACGCGGTGGTAGAAGCTCTGCGTTCTTTGAATTCCTAGCCCTGACTTTGGAAGTGAAAGATCAGGCGTTTAATCTGCACTCTATGAGAGAGCCGCTGGGTGGACGAGGATTTTGGCGCAGAATGCGCTCTCGGCGGGCCGAAGCAGAGATTAGAATCGCCATCCATGAAACTCTTAGGAAGATGCGAGCCACTCTCGCGGTGATCGAAATGTACGGTCCGGACGAGGTTTCCAACGCCGCGCACAGAGTGGAAAGAGCATGCGTTACTCTGACTATGTGTGCTGAAGGATGGGTGAGGGATTCAGGTACTCCTCAGTTCGACTGGAACGCAGATCCATCTACAGTGTGGCGGGCGCGCGAGGAGTTTGCTACGGTTGCACGCCCGCATCTGAACAGCTTGGGCACGTGATTTTTGCCTTTATGCCCATGCCTGTCGGTTGGATAGCCGACGTACGTGCTCTTAGCTTGGGAAGCTGCGGGCATTTGGCGCCTGTCTGGGATATGACCTGGGAGTACGCCCCGGTTGTCGCCTTCTCAGGCTGGTCGGCTTTCGCCGTGATTCCCCGCTCGATCTGGTGCGGTTGTGGTGAGGACGTGGAACGGCGGCCGAAACGGGATCGGCCGTGAATCACTCCCTCTGGAGCTCTTTCCAGGAACTCGCGTAGCTGGAAGCTTCTCTTTAGCGTGTTTCCGTGAATGCTCTGGGCTGCTATTTCGTCAGGGTTTCGCGGATTTTGATGGCGCGGGTGATGGCGGTCAGGGCTTCTTCGTGCCGTCCCAGGTTCGTTAGACAGATGGACTGGTTTTTCAGTGACATGGCGAGGTCGGGGAGGAAGGCGTCGGGTCGCTGCTTCGCCAGGGTTTCGCGGATTTTGACGGCGCGGGTGATGGCGGTCAGGGCTTCTTCGTGCCGTCCCAAGCCCGCCAGACGAACGGACTGGTCGTTCAGTGACATGGCGAGGTCGGGGAGGAAGGCGTCGGGTCGCTGCTTCGCCAGGGTTTCACGGATTTTGACGGCGCGGGTGATGGCGGTCAGGGCTTCTTCGTGCCGTCCCAAGCCCGCCAGGCAGGCGGACTGACCGTTCAACATACCAGCGAGGTCGGGGAGGAAGGCGTCGGGTCGCTGCTTCGCCAGGGTTTCGCTGATTTTGACGGCGGGGGTGATAGCGGTCAGGGCCTCTTCGTGCCGTCCCAAGCCCGCCAGGCAGGCGGACTGGCCGTTCAGTGACATGGCAAGGTCGGGGAGGAAGGCGTCGGGTCGCTGCTTCGCCAGTGTCTGGTAGGTCTCGACGACGCGGGTGATGACGGTCAAGGCTTCCTTTCGCCGCCCCAAGTTAGCTAGATGGCTGGACTGGTTGTTTAGCGCCATGGCGAGGTTGGGGAGGAAGGCGTCGGGTTGCTGTTTCGCCAGTGTCTGGTAGGTCTCGACGACGCGGGTGATGACGGTCAAGGCTTCCTTTCGCCTCCTCAAGTTCGCTAGACAGTTGGACTGGTTGTTCAGCGAACCAGCGAGGTGGGGGAGGAAGGCGTCGGGTCGCTTTTTCGCCAGGGTTTCGCGAATTTTGATGGCGCGGGTGATGGCGGTCAGGGCTTCTTCGTGCCGCCTCAAATTCGCTAGATGGCTGGACTGGTTGCTTAGCGCCATGGCGAGGTTGGGGAGGAAGGCGTCGGGTTGCTGTTTCGCCAGTGTCTGGTAGGTCTCGACGGCGCGAGTGATGGCGGTCAGGGCTTCTTCGTGCCGTCCCAGGGCCGCCAGACGGTTGGACTGGTTGTTCAGCGACATGGCAAGGCTGGGCAGGTGGGGTTCGTGTGTGTCGTGGTGTTCGACCAGGGCTGTGCTGAGGTCGGCTGCCCACTCGCTGAGGGCCAGGGTGGATTCCGGTAGCTGGTCGTTGAGGTGGTGCAGCAGGGTGATGTCCTGCGTAGTGCGGGTCAGGTGAGTCAGAGCGGCGATCAAGGGCGAGGGCTGGGAGGCGCGGGTTGCTGTGGTCAGGGCGGCCGGTCCCAGCTCGGTCGGGGCCGTGATGAGGGCGTCACGCAGGATGCCGTTGATTACGTCGTGGTGGTGGGGGTGCTGGGCGGTGCGGGCCAGCACGGTCAGGGCCTGCTCGGCAGGTGTGCCGGTAAGGGTGGTCAGGATGCGGGTGAACAGGGCGGGTTCGCGGCTGAGCTGGGTGCCGATGTGGTACTCGGCGATGCGGTCGGGTTGGAGGCTGCCCCATACGGAGCCTGCCGGGTTCGGGTAGAGATCCGCGAGCCAGGTGGCCAGCGCCCCGCGGACAGCGGCCGCGCTGTCGTCGGCCAGACCGGGAAGCCGGGCCAGAAGCGCCCTGGCGTGATCACGGTCAGTTGCGGGGACCAGGCAGGCTACAGCGACGGCGAGAGCACGGGTCTCGGTCCCGCTGCGCTCCCCGGTCAGGCCCCGCTCAAGGCTGTTGGCGGTCTCGTCCCAGTACTTGCGTTCGTGTCCCAGCAGCCTGCCTTCCAACACGGTGGCCCGGCCTGGGGTCTGCGGGATGCCGGTGGCGTCGAGGAGGGCGAGGAGTGCGGCCATGTGCACCGACAAGGGTGTGTCGAACTCGGCGCCGGCCAGGGCGGGCATCGCGTCCACGGCGGCGAGGGCAGGCAGGAGGGCCGCCCAGTCGGTGGCAGGGAAGAGCCGGCGCAGTCGGGTGCTGAAGTCGCCCAGGGCCTGCCGGTAGGCGGCGGTGCGGTCCTGGGAGGTGTGGTGCAGGGCCGGGACCGGTGTGACTGGGGCGGTGGCCAGGGCCTGGCCGTGGGGATGTTCGGTGGCCCGGGTCCACCAGTCGCCCGCGGCACGGGCCAGGGCCAGCACCCGCACGGGGCTGGTGACCTGGTCGTGGTCGACCGCCTCCAGCAGAGCATGCAGTTGCGGGACGCGGGTCTCGGTGTAGTCGACGACGATCAGCACAGGCCGGCGCACCTGGGACAGCACGTCCAGCGGCACCCCGGTATCGGTGGTCAGGCGGATCGCAGTCCAGCCCCGGCTCGTCATCCGGGTGGCGAGTTCGGCCGCCAACCGGGTCTTTCCCGCACCACCAGGCCCGGTCAGCAACCGAGCCTGCACCAGACTCTGCCCCCACCCCCATGCGCTGGCAGGCTCATCGTGAGGGGCGGACTGCACCTGGCTGGAAGGCGGCTCGCACCAAGGGATCAGATCCTTCTCGAGCAGGTCTTCGCGGCCCATGAAGGACACCGTCGCCTGTTCCGGGCGCAGCAGATCGGCCGGGGAGCGGGGCGGCCGGGGGATGGCGGTGCGGTCGGCGAGGTGTTGCAGGTCTGCGGGCTCCAGCAGCATCGCCCGCCCGGTGTGCTCCTCGACCAGCTCCCGCACCACTGGATCCGACGCCAGGACATAGGCCGGCATGGCCTCCAGCCGGGTGTGGCTCCAGCCGGGCGGATCACCGGCCACCACCCCGGTCAGCAGTGGCGCCATCCCCGATGCGCTGCCGCACCACAACGCCGCCCCCGACATCCCGCCCCACGGCGAAGCACCCTGATACAGCTCGGCTCCCGCCTCACCGACCAGGACGTACCGGTCCCTGTCCCGGCCGCTTTCCGGCAGCACCCGCCCGTCAGCCTGCACCAGCGACACCGCATCGGCACCGGCCTGCCCCACCACCGGATATCCCAGGCACTGGGCGGGACAGGCCTGCATGGTCACCAACCGCCCCCACCGCACCCCGGGCAAAGGCCTGTCCGACAGATCCTCCCCGGCCAGCAGCAGCGCCGCATCCCACCCCTGCGGGCCGTCCTCCAACCGTTCCCACACCACCCGGCACGGCACCCGCCCGGCACGGCCGGGCAGTTGCACCGACACCAGCCCGCGGTCCTTGAGCACGTGCGCGGCCGTCAGCACCAGCCGACCGCCCAGCACATACCCCGACCCCCGAGCCTCACCGGACCGCACCACCGCCACCCGCGCCCTGTCCACCCCGCCCTACCTCCCCGATTCCTGCCCTTTTAGGCCCCGCCCCCGATCCAGGCGCGAGCCGACCACTGCGCGGATGCCGCCCGGTTACTCGCCGAACCGGGACCCCAGCACCTCACCCGTCTCATCCGGCCGGTCGGTGTTCACGTGGTACGCGCTGCCGGGCGTGGCGCCCTCCGGCGTCAGCACCAGCTTCACCCGGTGCACCGAGGCCTTCGACGTCCCCGCACCAGCCGACACCACCCACGCCTTCACCCCGGCCTTGCCCTCCTTGCGCATCTCCACCGAAAACTCCAGCTCCACCGGCCCCACCTCGAACCGCGGACCACTTCTACCGCCTGCCGCAGCGGCCACCAACTCCGCCCGCAGATGCTTCACAGCCTCCGCAATCCCGATCTCTTCAGCCATCCCCGGCCCCTCCCTTTCCGCTGTCACACAGACCACTGTCCGCACCAGAGGGTGCACCCGCGCAGACGACCACCACCGGCCGGGAAGTTCCCGCACCGTCCCACACATCGAAAAAGACCGAAACCATACGGAAGCGAGTCCTTGCATGACCGTTTTTGAGCAACGGAAATGCGGGAGTGCTTCCGTGCGCCGCCCAGGGCGGTGGAGCGGCTTTGGGGTGGCGCTGCTTTGGCGCGAGTGATCATGGCCCCATAAGCTTCCGGCGCGTCGGGCAGGTAGTGGACCTGCCCGGTAAAGCACGACGTTGGGGCCATGATCTTCGAGGCTCGCGCCAAAGTGGCTCCGTAAAGCCGCGGAACCGACCGCCCCAGCCACGACGAACCCCTTCTCTGACGTCAGGCGGCTGATTGCTGTGCGCGCGGCACGGGCGCCGGCCGGGCTGGAGCGGGGCGGAGACAGGAGCGCAGGCCCGGCCGGGGGCCGGGCCGCGCGCGGTGAGCGGAGCGAGCCGCCTTGAACCCGTGAAGAAGGTTGTAACTCAGGATTCGCCTGCGTCGATACGCCACAGCGGCGCCTCGTACTGCTTCGGGCGGCTGGCAATGAGGAGCTGCCGCAACTCGTCGCGCTGTGCACCACTGAGACTCAGGGCTTCGGTGATGCGGCGAAACGTTGTGTGGGTGGCTCCGCGGGTGCGTGCTTCAGCCTCGAACTGGGCTAGTTGCGACAGGATCGCGGCCGGGTCCAGATTCGTCGGCTGCTGCTCGTTAAGCCAGAGAGCTTTGTTGCGCTCATAGTCGATCTCTGAGTAGCCGCAGACTTCGCGGCTGTACGCCTCGGCCTCGTCCAGGTCGGTAGTGGACATGATCGCTCGGGCCAACCGGTTGCGGCTCAGAGCATCGTCCAAGTCGACTTCGTGCACGGCCGGGCTCTCGTCCGTGAGTAGTACGGGGAGTCCCGCGTCTCGGATTTCGCATGTGCCGCGTACGCCTCGGGCTGCGGCCGCGAGGAGGCCCGTCGCTTCGGACGGGTGCCACTCAAGGACGGCGCTGATGGCGGCCGTTTCCTCCGCGGTGAGGGTGTGGACCACGGGGCCCAGCGCGCTGGTCATAGCCTGCGGCGGGAGTTCGCCGTCCAGGCTCGGTCCTGCTACGAGGAGCCGCACGGGTGCGTTCAACTGGCAGCATGCCGCCAGCGTCAGCGCGTCGGCCAGCGGGCTCTTCAGTGTCGGCTCGTCGCCCTGCGCGAGGATGTCTCCGCCCACGTCCAAGAGATCGATTGATGCGGGCTGTACGTGGTCGACGAGTGAATCGAGTTGCCGGGTAAGGCCCGCGGCCCCCTGGTGTGGGTCGAGCAGTGCGAAGGTGGCTGGGAGCTCCGCTGCCAGTCTGGGGAGGGTGGAGCCTGCGGGTTCGATTGGGCGGGCCTGTGCCGGCACGGACCAGACGTCTGGCGTGATGCGTTCCAGGCCGGTGAAGTCGGCGGGGCGCCGCGGGCCCGGTAGGGGGTCGATCAGGAGGCGGTCCCAGGCGTAGGTCAGGATCACCGCCTGGTCCTCGTCGCCGTAGAGGGCGGCGTGAAGCATGGCGGCGGCGACTGCGTCGCCCCCTCCTCCTGCTGCGACGATCAACCGCGTCATGCGATCAGCCTACGGGTTCCCAGATTGGCCACTCAGCCTATAGTGGCCAAAGGCTATAGCCACTTGGACAAGGAGGGGACATGCCTCAGATCGAGGAGGCTCAACCCAAGTACCTTCAGATCGCTCACTTCATCCGCGACCAGATCCTTCGGGGTGACCTGCGGCCTGGGGATGAGGTGCCCTCTGAGCGGCAGCTCGCTGCGGATTGGAAGGTGTCCCGGCCTACGGCTGCGCGGTCGCTTGAGGCGCTGAGCCATCAGGGCCTGGTCGAGAAGCGGCAGGGCTCCGGCACGTACGTGCGCAGTCTCGAAGTGAATCGCCGTGCGAGGGAGTTGTACGGGCGGGCTCGGCAGACCGGGAAGATCTATACGCCCGGCGAGTATGCCGTGATCACGTCGGCCGGCTGGCTGGATGCCCCGGACCACGTTGCTGAGGCCCTGGGCTTGGCGAGGGATCGGCGGGCCGTGCACCGCCGGCGCGTCACGAACAACCAGGACGGCCCGATCACCCTGTCAACCTCCTGGTTCGCTCCGGACGTCGGCCAGCGTGCGCCCAAGCTCACCGACCCTGGACGCATCCAGGAAGGGACGCTCATGTACGTCGAGCGCATGACAGGGCGTCAAGGCAGTTACGCCGAGGACCGCATGTGCGCTCGTTCGGCCACGGAGGAGGAGGCTGCCGACCTGGAGCTGGAGCCCGAGAGCGCCGTCCTCATCGTTCACCACGTCGTCTTCGACCTCCAGGACCGGCCTCTGGAGTTCGCCGAAGCCACGTATCCGCCGCACCGCTGGGCGTTCGAGCAGGGCTACCCGCTCACCTGACGGCGCGCCAGTTCCGTCGTATCGCTTGCGCTCTGCAAGTGGCCAATGCCACTATCCACAAAGTGGCTAAGGCCACTTGGAGATGAAGGGGGGCACGACGTGACGAGTCGGCGGCCGAAGCAGGACGCGCGATTAGCTTGCCGGGGGTGTCGGGGGCGTGGATGGAAGCGCGTCGGTTCCCGAGCGGCGCTGACGTTCTCCGCGGCCGACGACCGCAACCGTGCCACGTCGAAGCGGCGCTGCCTCGACTGCGACGGCAGCGGCAAGGAGTGAGCACGCATGGCTTACACGATCGACCGACACCCCTGTGAGGACTCGCCGCGGCTTGGGGCGATGACCTTGCACCCGGAGCCTGAGTCCGTCTCCCGTGCGCGGCGCTGGTTCCGTAAGTTCATCGCTCCGTACAACCCGGCCTGCTCGATCGACGACTGCGCACTGCTGATCTCTGAGCTGGTCACGAACGCCATCTGCTATGGCGCGTCGGAGGATCCATGGGTGGTGCGGGTCGAGTGGTTCCGTCAGGGGACCTCGCTCCGCGTCGAGGTGCACAACCCCGGCTTCCCGGCGAGCGTACGGCTGCGGCATCCGGACGCGAACGATGCCCACGGCCGAGGACTGCTCCTCGTCGATTCCATCGCGGATTCCTGGCACTCCGGCCCCAGTCACCTCGGCGGTACGGTCGTCTCGTTCGTGGTCGCTGATGCCTGGCCGGCGTGATGGGATAGCTCACCTCTTCTTCTGCCGGTGTGAAAGTGTCGCTAGGCTGGTTGACCAGTTGACTTGGCCAATCTCGACAGGCGGCGTTCATGGCGTATGAAGTGGAGCCACCGAAGTACCTGCGCCTTGCGCAGACGCTCCAGCGCCGCATCGAGGACGGCACCTATGCGCCAGGGGTTCGGGTGCCGAGCGAGAACCAGCTCGTGCAGACCTTCGGTATGTCCCGCCCGACCGTCGTGCGCGCCCTGGAGCTGCTGAAGCGGGATGGATGGCTGGAGTCTCGCCAGGGGTACGGCACGATCGTGCGGGGACGGCCGACCGCTGCAGAGGACCAGGACCGCCGGGGACAGCAGGCACTCAGCCGTGATGAGTCGCGTGCCCCCGGGCGGCTGGTCGAGGTGGGGTACGTGCCCGTCCCGAAGCGAGTCGCCTCAGTGCTGGGGTTGCCCAAGCGAGCCAAGGTCCTCATGCGCCGCTTCTTGGTGGAGGACGAGGGTGAACCATTCGAGCTGGTCTCGTCCTACTTCCCTGCCGGCATGGTCGAGGGCACCGATCTGGAGAGCGCCGAAGCGCTGAGTGGCAGTACCCGGGAGCACCTGGAGGCTCGGAAGAAGGTTCGCTTCGACCACGTTCAGGAACGAATCTCGGCGCGGCTGCCTGGGCCGGCCGAGGGTGAGCTTCTCGACGTCCCAGACGGTGTTCCGGTCCTCAGCGTCCTGGTCGTCGCATGTGATGCGTCCGGGCAGGCGTTGCAGGTCTCCGAGGTGATGCTTCCTGCTGACCGGCAGGAGCTCGAAGACAGCTACCGGCTGAGCTGAGCAGGCAGGGGGCGGCGCTGACGCGGTCGGCGGATCCTCATAATCTGCTCTGACGCAGGACTGAGTGATCTCAGGTTGGAGGGGGCTCATGGCAGAGGGGCGCAGTTCCTACCCGGATGTGGTCGGCGGTCACATCGGGCTGGCGGTGACCATCATTGCGCTGATCGTCGTCGCCAGCTTCTCCGGTCCCCGCTGGACTTTGATCACCGTGGGGTGCTTCGCCGCCTGGTTCATCGTCGCGCTGACCGTCATCCTCATTAGGGGCGGAAGCGGCAGGGTTGCGGTTCGGCGGGCCTATGTCGCCACCTTCGGATGGGGCGACTACATCACTCCCTGATGCGTGACCTCGCGGAGCACAAGCCTGCGCGCATGGCTCTTGAGCGCGGTCTTTCTGTGTGAGTCGCGCCCTCTCGCGCTCGCTGTCTCCACGAGCGGGGGCCTTGCCTCGTCGGAAGACCGACCGCCACCCAAGTCACTTGACAAGTCAACCTGGCATCTCTAACTTCGGGCTTGCTAAGTCAACCTGTCAGGTTGGCAGGTTGGTCGATTCCCAGAAGGAGCAACCCCTGTGCGTGTGATCCGCGTTGACGCCTCGACCGCCACGATCCTGCTCACCGAGGCTCCCGCACCCAAGGTGCGCGACCGGCAGACCGGTGAGATCGCGAAGGATGCGCTGACCGGTGAGGCACTGATGACCGTCGGTGTCGTTTACATCGACGAGGGCGAATCGTCGCTCTTCCAGGTCACCGTCCCGGAGACGGGAGTGTCCGAGGGCCTGACGGTAGGTGCGCCGGTGTCGCTTCCGGGCCTGGTTGCACGGCCGTGGGAGAGCGTCTTCAACGGCAAGGAGCGCCACGGCATCGCCTACCGTGCGACGGCCATCGCTCCGGGCGCCTTCCCGATGACGCAGGCGGGCTGATCGCCGTGACGGACCTGGTCACGTGGGCCGAACTGGGCGGTTCGCTCGCTGCGATAGGTGGCGCGGCGTACGCCCGGCACTCCCACCCGGCGGCGTACTGGTCCACGGTCGGGCTTCCACTCTCGGTGGCCCGGCTGCTGGCCTCGTACTCCTCGACCATGGACGCTTGCGGCCTGACCGTCGAACCGCCCAGGTGGAGGGCGCTGGCCGTCCGGGCTGCCACTCGCCGTGAGGTGCGGCCCGTTCCCCCTCGGCGAGGCGTCATCCGGCCCACGACGACCGGTCTGCGTATGCGGTTGCGGTTGGCCCCGGGACAGGAGCCGGCGGACGTGGCCGCCTCCGCCGAACGACTTCGGCATGCCTGGGGTGTGCACGCCGTCTACGTCCGTGACATCAGGCCCGGGGTCGTGGAGTTGCGGCTCGTCGGCTTCGATGTGCTGAAGAGGGTGCGCATGCCTCGTCGGCTCGACGGCGGTCCGCTTCGAGTACCGGTGGCGTTACGAGAGGACGCGACCGCGTTCCTGCGGGACTACCGGGCCGTGCCCCATGAGCTGGTGCTCGGCGCCACGCTCTCGGGCAAGTCCATGTACCTGCGGAACCTGCTGGTCGGGCTCGCCGCTCAACCGGTGGTCCTGGCCGGCATCGACTGCAAGCGTGGAGTCGAACTGGAGCCCTTCGCGCCCCGGCTCTCCGCCCTGGCAACGGACCCCGACCAAGCGGCCGACTTGCTTCCCGCACTCGTGAAGGAGATGGAGGACCGCTACGACCTGATCAAGGCCCGGCAGGGCATCGCTCCCGGCACCCCGGAGGAGCTGATCACCTCGGACGTCTGGGGTCTGCCGGACAACGAACGCCCAGCTCCGATCGTGCTCTTCATCGACGAGGTGGCGGAACTCTTCCTCGTCGCCACAAGAAAGGAGGAAGAACGCCGCGACGAAATGGTGACCCACCTCATCCGCCTCGCCCAGCTCGGACGGGCCGCGGGGATCTACCTCGAAGTCTGCGGACAGCGCTTCGGTGCCGAGCTGGGCAAGGGCGCGACCATGCTTCGCGCTCAACTGACCGGTCGCGTCTGCCACCGCGTGAACGACGAGGCTTCCGCGAAGATGGCGCTCGGAGACATCGCCCCTGAAGCCGTGTCGGCGGCCTGCGCTGTCCCCGCCGAACTGCCCGGCCTGGCCGTCGTCGGCGACACCTCCGGCGGCTGGTCCCGCATCCGTACCCCCTACCTCTCCCTCGCCGACGCTGCGGCCACCTGCCGTGCCACGGCGGGCCTCGCCCCCGACGTACCGACGCTCGCTCCCTTCAGGCCCCGCCTCTCACCGATGCCGACGGCGGCACCTGGCCCCGCAGCCCCGGTTCAGCCTGCCACCGAGTAGGCCCACCACCTCGCGACCGGCACGGCCGGTCCGTGCCAAGTCCCTACCCCCTCCATGTCTGGCACCGGAAGGAGTTACGCCGTGGGCGCCTTGCCCGTCCGTATCGACGCGGTACTCGTCCAAGCACTGATCGCCGCAGCGCTGTCTTTCGCCCACCTCCACGACCTGGCGCTTGCCGCCGGGCAGGACGGCTGGAAGGCGTGGGCCTACCCGGTCTCGGTCGATCTCCTGCTGGTCGCGGCTTGGCGGAGGCTGCGTACCGGCCAAGCCAAAGTGGCCGGTTGGTGTTGGTTCGTCATCGCCCTGACCGCCTCTCTTGGCGCCAACGTCGCCACGGCCGGCCTGCTCGACCTCGAAGCCGTACCTGACTGGCTGCGCATCCTCGTCGCCGGGTGGCCTGCGGTCGCCTTCCTCGGCGGGACTCTGCTCGCTCACGGAGAAGCCACGGACGCCCGCACGACCAGCGACGGGTCGGCTCCCCGCTCTTCAACATCCGAAGCCTCCACCTCTGCCCCCGAGCTGCCCGCGGCCGAGACCGGAACGGCTGCCCCCAGCTCCGCCGGCACTTGTCGCGCTCGCGCGCAAGGTCGCCGACGAGCACCACGCCCGGACCGGCACGCCCATCGACACCTCGACCCTTCGCGCCCGGCTCGGCGTCCCGCTGCCGCTGGCCGAAGCCATCTCCGCCCACCTGACCTGACCCGGAGGACCTGCCCCCGTGCGCCCGTCCACGCTCCGCGCGCTGAAGCGCGCCGCCGAGCTGACCCGACAGAACCGCCTTACCGAAGCCGTGCTCATCGCCGAGCCCGTCATCCTCGCCGCCGACAGCTACGAGGGCGACGAGATCTTGCGATGGCTGGCCGACCACGTCACCGACTTCACCGGCGAAGAACCCGAGGAGAGCTGTTGATGACCGCCAACCGCCGTTTCCGCCGCGTAGTCCGCATCGGCCCCGTACAGGTCGCCACCTACTACGACGGCCGGGGCCGCGAGAAGCACACCGCCGCCTGCACCGCTCCGCGCTGCGGCTTCGCCACGGACTACGACAGCCGCGCCGCCGCCGAGCTGGCCGCCCGTACCCACCGCTGCGCCGTCCACTGAGGGAGCTCCCATGACCGTCTCGCTGCCGCTCGTCTTCGTCCTGGGCGTCATCGCCTGGGCCGCGATCAAGTTCCTCGGCGTCCGGCTCTGGGTCGCCGTCGTGATCGCCCTGTTCGGCTTCTGGCTCTCGCACACCATCCTCGCGCCCGCCATCGAGTCCGGCACCCGCTCCGGGGTCGACGTCGTCAACGGCACCGACGAATGACAAGGAGATCCGCCATGTTCCGCCCCAAGCTGCCCGACATCCCGACTGTGCCGACGACGACCGTCACGCCCCCACCCCAGCACTCGCGGGCTCCGTTTCCCTCGACCGGTCGCCCCGTCGTCCCGTACGTGGGCATCGGCGCCGGAGCGGTGGCCGCCGTGGTCGTCGTCGGGATCGTCCTTACCGCGCTCCTGGCGGCGGTCGCCGTCTCGGCCGTGTCCGTGGCCATCGCCGCGGTGGTCCTGCGCTCCCTCGTCAGCAGCGCGAACAAGCGATGACCGGCCGCCGGGGCGGCAACAAGCCGCCAAGCATCCCGCCGCCCCGGGGCCGTCTCTCCCGACCGTCGCAACAGCCGAAAGGAACTCCCATCATCACCCGGCAGACTCCGCCGCTGGCGGAACTCTCCATGCTGGCCTCCCTCGGAACCATGCCCGAGCTGGCCCGTCAGCTGTCCGGCCTCGGCGGCTGCACGCACCCCGTGCGCCTCGACGGCCATCGCACCAAACACGCGGTGGACCGGACAACCGGCGAGATCGGCCGCGTCCTGCACCACCTGGACTCCTCGGCCCTGCCCGCCGGCCAACTCCTCGTTCGCTGCAACAACCGTCGTGCGACCCGGTGCGCGGCCTGCGCAGAGACGTACCGTCGCGACACCTACCACCTGATCACCGCCGGACTCCGCGGTGGCAAGGGCACGCCTCAACAGGTCGCAACGCATCCGCGCGTCTTCGCCACCTTCACCGCGCCCAGCTTCGGCCCGGTCCACAACCGCCCGTCGGGCGGTCGGCGTTGCCGCTGCGGCGTCCGGCATGACGAAGGCGCCGTGGTCCTGGGCACGCCCCTCGACGCCGACACCTACGACTACGAAGCGGCCGTGCTGTGGAACGCGCACGCTGGTGCCCTCTGGCGACGCTTCTCGATCTACCTCCGCCGAGAGGTCGCCAAGCGCGCCGGGCTCACCCAACGGGCCTTTCGGGACCACGCCCGGGTCTCCTTCGCGAAAGTGGCCGAGTATCAGAAGCGCGGTGCTGTCCACTTCCATGCCGTCATCCGCATCGACGGCCCCGAGGGTGGCGAATCGCCGCCTCCTGCCTGGGCCACGGCCGAGCTGCTGACCGACGCCATCCAGGTCGCTGCCGTCGCCGCTCGCGTTGAGGGTCCAGAGGTCGACGGGCGGCCCCACACCTTCACCTTCGGACGGCAGCTCGACGTCCGCACGATCGGGTCTGCCGACTTCGACGGCGGCCAGGCGCTGACCGATCGGGCCGTCGCCGCGTACATCGCCAAGTACGCCACCAAGGGGGCCGAGACGGCCACGGGAACCCTGGACCGGCCCATCCGCTTCCTGGCCGAGCTGGCACAGGCCCGGATCACCGAGCACGCCCGCCGAATGATTCGCACCGCATGGACCTTGGGCGCTCGCCCCGAGCTGGCAGACCTGCGCTTACGGGCCTGGGCTCACATGCTCGGCTTCCGCGGCCACTTCTCCACCAAGTCCCGCCGCTACTCGACCACCCTCGGCGCCCTCCGCGACGCTCGCGCCGACTGGCGACGTGCCCAAGCGGCTTCGCCCGTCCCGCAGGACGGAGAAACCACTCTCGTGCTCGCCCACTGGGTCTTCGCCGGGACCGGCCTCTCCCACGCCGAAGCCTGGCTTGCCGCGTCACTCGTACCTGCCCCTGGCACGGAAGGAGAGCCCACTCATGGGTAGTCGTCGCCTCGCCGTCGCGGAAGCGGACTTCGAGCCGCGCGGTCTGCCGTCGCGGTACCTGACTCCTGACGACCTGGTGGCGATGTTCGACCTGCCCAGCGTCGAGACGGTCTACCAGTGGCGCCGCAAGCGCACCGGCCCCCGCGGCTTCCGGGTCGGCCGGCACCTGCGCTACGACCCTGCGGACGTCCAAGCCTGGGTCGAGTCCCTGCGGGAAGGGGCTGCCGCCTGATGGCCGGGCACATCCAGGACCGTTGGTACCGGACCGATACCGGCCCGGACGGGAAGGTGCGCAAGGTCAAGACCGAGCGCTACGGGTCCGGCCTGCGCTACCGCGCTCGCTACGTCGGGCCGGACGGCACGGAGAAGTCCAAGAGCTTCCCCGACCGTCAGAAGCGGCTCGCTGATCAGTGGCTTGCGCACGTCGAGGCGGACATGGCGCGCGGGCAGTACATCGACCCGCGCGCCGCCCGGATCACCTTCCAGCAGTACGCCGAACGCTGGGTCGCCACACAGGGCGCCGACCCGAACACCCAAGCTTCGATGGAGTCGCAGTTACGGCTGCACGCCTTTCCCTACGTCGGCTCACGTCCGCTCGGCTCCTTCCAGCCGGCGCACATCCGGGACTGGGTGCGGCAGTTGCAGGAGAACGGCGTCCGGGGGTCGTACGCCCGGACGATCTACTCCAACGTGCGCGCGGCGCTCAGCGCGGCCGTGGATGACGGCCACCTTCCCCGCAACCCGTGTGCCGCCCGGTCCGTCCGGCCGCCGACCGTCGACAACAAGCGCGTCGTGCCCTGGACGCCTGAGCGGGTCTTCGCCGTCCGGGCCGCCATGCCCGAGCGCTACCAAGCCATGGTCGACCTGGGCGGCGGATGCGGGCTCCGCCAGGGCGAGATTCTGGGCGTGGCTGTCGACGCCATCGACTTCGACTCGGACACGCTCCACGTGGTCCAGCAACTGAAGCTGAGTCGCAGCAAGGCCGTGTTCGCGCCGCCGAAGGGCGGCAAGCTGCGGGACGTGCCGCTTCCCGGCCCCGTAGCCGACGCTCTCCGAGCGCACATGAAGCGGTTCCCGCCAGTCGAGATCACCTTGCCGTGGAAGGTCGCCGACGGTCCTCCGGTGACCAAGCGGCTCGTCTTCACTGGGCCGCGCGGTGGGCACGTCTGGCGTACGTCGCTCAACGAGGAGGTGTGGAAAAGGGCCCTCGCCTCAGCTGGGGTGATCCCAGAGCGGAAGCCGGGCGGGTCGTACGCCGAGTCCCGCGAGAACGGCATGCACGCCCTGCGGCACTTCTACGCCTCGGTGCTCCTCGACGCGGGCGAGAACATCAAGGCTCTCGCCGAGTACCTGGGCCACTCGGACCCAGGCCTGACGCTCCGCGTGTACGCACATCTCATGCCTTCGAGTCAGGAACGTACTCGCAAGGCAGTGGCGTCCGTCTTCGACCGCAGGTGACAGACCTCTTCTCAGTCAACTTGACCAGCTCGGCGACGGCGAAGAGGGGTCATCGCGGCTCTGGATCAGGTCACAAAACTTGATGGAATTAGCAGCGTCGTGAGACATTGCATTGCAATGTCTGAGTGTCACACTCGGACGACCGAGGACCTGGATCCGGCGGCAACCAGACCCAGGCCCTCTCGCAGTCAACGAGCCCGGTCGCCTATCAGCAGACCGGGCTCGCTGCATGTACAGCTCCCGGTCGCGACCGTCCTCGCGCGTGACTCGCTCATCGAGCGAACTGCATCACGCCGGTAGCGATGGCCACCACGAGGCCTGCCCCCGTAAGCCAGACCTGCCACCTCTCGGCGCTGGTCCACCTACAAGGCTCGTCCTTCTCAAGGCTCACCTCTACCGCCTCCCTTCTCCTCCAGCCGGCCCGACGCTCGGGCCGGAGCGGTGGAACTCACGCACTTCTACGCGGAGTTCAGGGGAGGTTCAGGTGAGGCGCGAACAGCATACCGGGCACACCGCCATTCACCGAGGCACACGGGAACGCTTGACAGCGGCCCCGAATTACTTTCACGGCCCAGCGACGGCCCCAGCGCAGAAACAAGCCCCCTGCCCACGGGAAACCCGCAGGCAGGGGGCTTGATCGGTACCGCTTACTTCTTCTTGCCCTGGTTCTTGACCGCCTCGATGGCCGCCGCGGCCGCGTCCGGGTCCAGGTAGGTGCCGCCCGGGTTCAGGGGCTTGAACTCGGCGTCCAGTTCGTACGACAGCGGGATGCCCGTCGGGATGTTCAGGCCCGCGATGTCGGCGTCGGAGATGCCGTCGAGGTGTTTCACGAGGGCGCGCAGGCTGTTGCCGTGGGCGGCGACCAGGACCGTGCGGCCGGTGAGGAGGTCGGGGACGATGCTGTCGAACCAGTACGGCAGCATGCGGCCGACGACGTCCTTCAGGCACTCCGTCTGCGGGCGCAGCTCCGGCGGGAGCATCGCGTAGCGGGCGTCGGAGAACTGGGAGTACTCGGCGTCGCGGTCCAGCGGCGGCGGCGGGGTGTCGTAGGAGCGGCGCCACAGCATGAACTGCTCCTCGCCGAACTCGGCGAGCGTCTGGGCCTTGTCCTTGCCCTGGAGGGCGCCGTAGTGGCGCTCGTTGAGGCGCCAGTGGCGGTGGACCGGGATCCAGTGGCGGTCGGCGGCCTCCAGCGCGAGCTGGGCCGTGCGGATCGCGCGCTTCTGGACGGACGTGTGGACCACGTCGGGCAGCAGGCCGGCGTCCTTGAGCAGCTCGCCGCCGCGCGTCGCCTCCTTCTCGCCCTTGGGGGTGAGGTTGACGTCCACCCAGCCGGTGAACAGGTTCTTCTCGTTCCACTCGCTCTCGCCGTGGCGGAGGAGGATCAGCTTGTACGGTGCGTCGGCCATGCGTCCGAGCCTAATCGAACCCTCGCACCGGCCGCGCGGGGCGCCCGAAGCGCGGACGGTTGACGGGAAGTGTTAATTGAATGGCCCGCGGGCCCTCGCGTTCGTAAGTTGTGCTCATGGCTTCGGCCACTTACAGCCAGGTACAGCGTCCCGCGCTCACAGTCTTCTCGGGGGTCCCATGTCCGTCACCGGTGTCAGGCGTGCCGTGCGGGAGTCCGTGTCCGGGCTCCCCCGCGAGTTCTGGTGGCTGTGGACCAGCACCCTGGTCAACCGGCTCGGCGCCTTCGTCGCCACCTTCATGGCGCTGTACCTGACCATCGACCGCGGCTACTCCGCCTCGTACGCCGGTCTGGTCGCCGCCCTGCACGGGCTGGGCGGAGTGCTGTCGTCGCTGGGCGGCGGGGTGATGGCCGACCGGCTCGGGCGGCGGCCCACGCTGCTCGTCGCGCAGGTCTCCACCGCGCTGTCCGTCGCGCTGCTCGGCTTCGTGCGGGACCCGGTCGCGATCGCGGCCGTCGCCTTCCTGGTCGGCATGGCGAGCAACGCCTCCCGGCCGGCGGTGCAGGCGATGATGGCGGACATCGTGCGGCCCGAGGACCGTATCCGGGCCTTCTCGCTCAACTACTGGGCCATCAACCTGGGTTTCGCGGTCTCCTCCATGGCGGCCGGTTTCATCGCCGAGGTCAGCTACCTCGCCGGGTTCCTGATCGAGGCCGGGATGACGCTCGCGTGCGCCGTGCTCGTCTTCGTGAAGCTGCCCGAGTCGCGGCCGAAGGAGGACGCCGGCGGGGCGTCCGGCGCCGGGGACGCGGCGCCCGTCTCGCTCGTGACCGTGCTGCGCGACGGGCGGTACATGGGTGTGGTCGGGCTGTCCTTCCTCATCGCGCTGATCTTCCAGCAGGCCTATGTCGGGCTGCCGGTGGCCATGGGTGAGGCGGGGTTCACGCCGGCCGACTTCGGCATGGCGATCGCCGTCAACGGTGTGCTGATCGTCGTACTGCAGATTCCCGTCACGCGGTTCATCGAGCACCGCGATCCGCGGCTGCTGCTGGTCGGCTCGGCGCTGCTGGCCGGGTACGGTTTCGGGCTCACCGCCTTCGCCGGGTCGGTCGCCGTGTTCGCCCTCACCGTGTGCGTGTGGACGCTGGCCGAGATCGTCAACGCGCCCACCCAGACCGGGATCGTCGTCCGGCTCTCCCCCGTGCACGGGCGCGGGCGGTACCAGGGGATGTACACCATGTCCTGGGCGGTCGCCTCCCTGGTCGCGCCGCTGATGTCCGGGTTGGTCATCGACCGCTGGGGCGCCGAGTGGCTGTGGGGCGTGTGCGCCGTCGTCGGGACGGTGGCGGCGGCCGGGTACTGGGCGCTCATGCGGGGGATGCCGCGGGAAGACGACGCGGTCGCGAAGACGGTCCCCGACGCGTCCACGCCCACGTCCGCGTCCACGTCCACGTCCGAGCCCACCGCGCCCGCCGCGCCCGAGGTCACCAAAGCCTGACCGCCGCCGCCGGAGGCCGCCCCGCTCAGGGGTGCATCCGCGCGCCCTTCAGCACCTTGTCCACGGCGTTCTTCGGGCCGTACACCGCGAGGCCCACCAGGTCCAGTTCCGCGGTGGGCACGGCCCGGACCGCCGCCCGGTTGTCCCGGTCGTTGCCCGTGGTGAAGAGGTCGGACGTGAACACCGCGCGGGGCAGGGCCCGGGAGAGCACGCGCGCGTGGGCGTCGGTCAGCGTCTCCTTGGCGCCCTCGAAGACCAGCACCGGCTGCCGGAACATCGGCAGATAGCCGACCGCGTCCGCGTCCTCGTACGGCTCGCCGATCACCTCGGGGCACTGCGTGCCCAGGCCGCTGACCAGGAAGGCGGTGACGTTGAGGCGCTGCCAGGTCTCCAGGTCCTCGCGCAGCAGGACGGCGATCTTGGTGTCGAAGCGGACGGGGGCGTCGGGGGTCGCGGGGGCCGTGGCGTGCGTCGTGTTCATACGGTGAGACTGCCGGTCCGCGTGCGGACGGGTCTTGTACGTTCTTTGCATGGCCGCCGACCAGCGGACGCACACCGTCTCCGCCTGGCGACCCCGCGTCCCGGGTGTCGTCGAGGTCTTCCACGCCCACTACACCGAGTACGCCTACCCGATGCACGTCCACGAGGCCTGGACGCTGCTCATCGTCGACGACGGCGCCGTACGGTACGACCTGGACCGGCACGAGCACGGCACCCCGCACGACACCGTGTCGCTGCTGCCGCCGCACGTGCCGCACAACGGCTCCCCCGCGACCCCGGACGGCTTCCGCAAGCGCGTCCTGTACCTGGACGCCTCCCGGCTCGGCGACGAGCTGATCGGACCGGCCGTCGACGCCCCCGACCTGCGGGACCCCGTGCTGCGGCGGCGGGTCGGTCAGTTGCACGCGGCGCTCGCGCTGCCCGGGGAGGAGCTGGAGGCGGAGAGCCGGCTGACGTTGATCGGGGAGCGGCTGCACGCCCATCTGCGGCCCCGGGAGCCCCGGGACCGGGCGCGCCGGGATCCCGTGCTGGCGCGCCGGCTGCGGGAGTTGCTGGACGAGCGGGTCGTCCAGGGGGTCACCCTCGACGAGGCCACCGGGCTGGTGCCCGCCCACCCGGCCCACCTGGTACGGGCGTTCAGCGACGCCTACGGCATCGCGCCGCACCAGTACCTGACGTCCCGGCGCGTCGACCGGGCCCGGCGGCTGCTGCTGGCGGGGCACTCCCCCGCGGAGGTGGCCGGGGCCACCGGCTTCTACGACCAGGCCCACCTGACCCGGCACTTCAAGCGATTGGTGGGCGTCACTCCGGGGCGCTACCGCACGAGCCCCGCCCCGCGCTGACCGGGCGTCAGTCCTCCGTGCGCTCGATCAGGCGCTGGAACGCCTCCAGGTTCCGCGTCGACTCCCCGCGCGCGGTCCGCCACTCGTACTCCTTGCGGATGGCGGTCGCGAAGCCCAGCTCCAGCAGGGTGTTGAAGGCGCCGTCGGCGGCCTCAAGGACCTGGCCGAGGAGGCGGTCGATCTCGTCGGGCGTGACGGCGGCAAGCGGGAGCTTCGCGGTGACGTAGACGTCGCCGAGGCGGTCGACGGCGTAACTCACGCCGTACAGCTTGAGGTTGCGCTCCAGGAGCCAGCGGTGGACGGCCGGTTCGTTCTCGTCGGGGTGGCGGACGACGAAGGCGTTGAGGGAGAGGGAGTGCCGGCCGACGAGGAGGGAGACCGTGGTGGAGAGCTTGCGGGTGCCCGGGAGCTTCACGACGTAGTTGCCGGGCTCGGGGCTCTCCCACTCCAGCTCGGCGTCCTTCAGGGCGTCCTCGACGACCTGTGCTGCCTTCTGCGCTGCCTCAGCCATGGTGGGAGCGTACGCGACGGCGGTGGTCGTGGATCGCGGCCGTGTAGACGTCGGCGGTCGCGGCGGCGGCGCTGTCCCAGCCGAAGGACTGGGCGTGCCGGGCGGCGGCGTCGCCCATCCGGGGCACCAGCTCCGGGTTGTCGGCGAAATCGCGCAGCACGCGCGCGTACGCGGCGGGATCGTGCCCCTCGACGAGGCGGCCGGTGTGTCCGTCGCGCACGGCGACCGGGAGGCCGCCGACCGCGGCGGCGAGGACCGGGGTGCCGGCCGCCTGGGCCTCTATGGCGACCAGGCCGAAGGACTCGCTGTAGGAGGGCATGACGAGGACGGACGCGGCCCGGAACCAGTCGGCGAGCTGCTCCTGCCCGACGGGCGGGCGGAAGCGTACGACGTCGGCGATGCCGAGCCGCGCGGCGAGTTTCTGCAGGCCCTCCGGCTTGGCGAGGCCGCTGCCGCTGGGGCCGCCGACGACGGGGACGAGGATGCGGGAGCGCAGCTCGGGGCGTTCGTCGAGGAGGACGGCGACGGCGCGGAGCAGGATGTCGGGGGCCTTGAGGGGCTGTATGCGGCCGGCGAAGAGGGGGATCAGCGCGTCCTGGGGCAGGCCGAGGCGGGCGCGGGCGGCGGCGCGGGCGTTCGCGCTCTCGCCGGGGCCGGGCTCGGCGCCCTTGGGGAAGGGGCGGAAGCGGTCGAGGTTCACGCCGGGGTGGACGACGGCGACCTTCGCCGGGTCGGCGGCGTAGTGCCGGACGAGTTCGCCGGCCTCCTCGGCGGTGTTGGCGATCAGCCGGTCGGAGGCGGCGACGATCTGGGTCTCGCCGATGACGCGGGCGGCGGGCTCGGGGGTGTCGCCCTCGGCCAGGTTGGCGTTCTTGACCTTGGCCATGGTGTGCATGGCGTGCACCAGGGGGGCGCCCCAGCGCTGGGCGGCGAGCCAGCCGACGTGGCCGGAGAGCCAGTAGTGGGAGTGGACCAGGTCGTAGTGACCGGGGCGGTGGCCGGCCCAGGCCTGCATCACGCCGTGCGTGAAGGCGCACAGTTGGGCGGGGAGCTCTTCCTTCGCCAGCCCTTCGTAGGGGCCGGCGTCGACGTGGCGGACGAGGACGCCGGGCGCGAGCTGGACGGAGGGCGGGAGTCCCCCGGCCGTCGCGCGCGTGAAGATCTCGACCTCGATGTTGATCGCGGCCAGGCGCTGCGCGAGTTCGACGATGTAGACGTTCATGCCGCCGGCGTCGCCGGTGCCGGGCTGGTGGAGCGGTGAGGTGTGCACGGAGAGCATGGCGACGCGTCGGGGCCTGCGGTGCAGCCGCAGCCGCGGTGAGGCCGCCGGTGAGCGACGTCCGAGCCTGCTGACGTACTGGCTCACGAGCCGTTCCTCCTCGCTGCGGGCGTGCCGGACGGAGGACGAGCGCCACCCTCCAAGGAGTGGGAACACCGGACCAGGGTGCTCCATTTCCGGATTCCCGGCCTTTGCCGAATCATTACCGCAGATCGCTCAACCGTTCGATGGGCGGCTGCGTCAAGATCGCCAGGGGCGGACGCGTCCGAGTCGGCGGCCCCGGCCGCATACCCTCGTACGCATGCCCTCCCGCGCCACCGCCCGCACGGCCCCCGTGGGCACGGTCACGCGCGGGACGACGAATCCCAACCGGCTGCGCCGCATGGACCGCTGGATCGCCGCCACCCACGGCGCCGAGCTGCGCCGCGCCGCCGACCCCGTCGCCGTGGACCTCGGTTACGGCGCGGCCCCCTGGACGGCGGTCGAGCTGCTGCACCGCCTGCGCACGGTCGCGCCGCACACGCGCGTGGTGGGCGTCGAGATCGACCCGGCGCGGGTGGCGGCGGCCGAGCCGTACGCCCGCGAGGGCCTCGACTTCCGGCACGGCGGCTTCGAGGTCCCCCTCGGACCCGGCTCCCGCCGTCCGCTGCTCATCCGCGCGGCGAACGTGCTGCGGCAGTACGACGAGGGCCAGGTGGCCGCGGTCTGGCAGCGGCTGTGCGCGCGGCTCGCGCCCGCGTCGGAGCACTCGCGCGGCGGGCTGCTGGTCGAGGGGACCTGTGACGAGATCGGGCGCCGGCACGTGTGGGTGGCGCTCGGGCCCGAGGGGCCGCGCACGGTCACCCTCGCCACCCGGCTGGGCTCCCTCGACCGGCCCTCCGACCTGGCGGAACGGCTGCCGAAGGCGCTGATCCACCGCAACGTCCCGGGTGAGCCCGTGCACGCCTTCCTGCGCGACTTCGACCGCGCCTGGGCCGCCGCCGCGCCCTACGCCTCCTACGGCGCCCGCCAGCGCTGGATGCGGGCGGTGCGGGAGCTGACGGCGCACTGGCCGGTGACGGACGGCCCGGCGCGCTGGCGCCAGGGCGAGGTGACGGTGCGGTGGGAGGCGCTGGCGCCGCGCGATTGAGCCGGACGGCGGCCCGCCGGGTGCGGCGGGGCAGGGCGGGGCAGGGCAAGAACGATCTCCGCGGCAGGGCGGGGCAGGGCAGGAACGATCTCCGTGCGGCGTTCGTCACACAGCGGGGGAATCGTCGTACGGCGCGGCACAAGGGGGGATGCAGGAGGGAAGCGCGACCTCTGTCGCTTTCCGCGCCGGCATGGCACGATCCCCCAGGCGACGTATGTTACTGACGGTTAATCAGTTGTGGGGGCGAGGTATGCGCACGGGGAAGCATGGCTGGACGACCGCTGCCGTGACCGTGGTCTGTGCGGTCACCGTGCTGGCGGCACCGGGCACGGCGTTCGCGGACCCCGGGCCCTCACCGTCGTCCGGCACACCCGGCGCCTCGTCCACCGCCCCCGCCGCCACCCCGGGCAAGGACCTGGAAGCCGTACGCAAGAAGCTCGACGAGCTCTACCGCGCGGCGGCCTCGGCCACGGACGAGTACAACGCCGCCGAGGAGAAGGCGGACAAGCAGTCGGCCGAGATCGTCGAGCTGGCCAAGAAGATCGTCAAGGGCCAGGAGAAGCTGGACGGCCTCAAGGACCGCGCGGGCGCGGCGGCCCGCTCCCAGTACCGCACCGGCGGCCTGCCCGACGAGGCCAAGCTGATGCTGAGCGACGATCCCGAGGACTTCCTCGACGGCACCGGCCGCGTCGTCCAGGGCCAGCGCGCCACCAAGGGCCTGCTCGGCGAGATGACGCGCACCCAGGAGGACCTGAAGGCCTACGCGGCGGACGCCTCGGCCCAGTTCGAGAAGCTGGAGGCGAACCGCAAGGCCAAGGCCACCGCCCGGAAGAAGGTCGAGAAGCAGATCAAGGCGGCCGAGAAGCTGGAGTCCGAGCTGGAGCAGGAGGAGAAGGAGCGCCTGGCCCGGCTGGAGCGGGAGGCCCAGGAGAAGGCGCAGACCGCCTGGCTCGGCTCCGGCATCCTGAAGGACCTCGACAGCGGGGCGACCGAGCAGGGCCGCAAGGCGGTCGAGTACGCCACCGCCCAGGTCGGAAAGCCGTACCAGTGGGGCGCCGAGGGCCCGAAGGCCTACGACTGCTCCGGCCTGACCTCACAGGCCTGGGTCGCGGCCGGCACGGCGATACCGCGCACCTCCCAGCAGCAGTGGAAGCAGCTGACGCGCGTGGACACCGAGGACATGCGCCCCGGCGACCTGATCATCTACTTCGACGACGCCAGCCACGTCGGCATGTACATCGGCGACGGTTCCGTCGTGCACGCGCCCCGCCCGGGACGCTCGATCACGATCGCGGGGGCGGGCTCGATGCCCATACTCGGGGTGGTACGCCCCGACACCGGCGCATCCGCCCAGGAGTGACCGGGTCCGCCGGGAACGTGAACCGGGCCACGTGACCCAGTCCACGACCGGCGCCCCGGCCCGCGTGACGTTCGTCATCCCGGGGCACCGGTCGACGTGTCCAACTGCGGTACATAACGCGGCATATGACAGTGGCCGACGGCCGCCCGGCGTGTTCTGGACCATTCCGCAGCGGCGGCGTCACCCGCTATGGTCCCCGTCGGTGGGTCGAGGTCCCTCGCCCCGCCATGCCCTCGGGGGGAGGGAAGGAAACCAAGACGATGCCCGTACCCGTACCGCGGCCAAGGGCGATCCCGGCCGTGGAGTGTGGTCAGGCGCCCGCCGCGTCCCAGGACCGCGGCCCTTCCAAGGAACAGGCCCCGCCCGGGACGCCCCCGGCCGAGAACCTCTCCGGCCGGCCGGAGAACCCCACGCAGAAGCGCGAGAAGACCACGGAGAACCGCGAGAACACCCCGAACCGGAGCACGGACCGGACCCCGGGCCAGAGCACGGACCAGCGTGAGAGTGCCGTCCCCACGAACCTGACGGTGCTGCTGATCGAGGACGACCCGGGCGGCTCCCCGATCGTGCCCGACCTGCTCGACCAGTCCGGCAAGCCGATCCGCGTCCGCACGGCCCGCAACCTCACCGAGGCCGGCCGGCTGCTGACCGACGACGTCCACTGCATCCTGCTGGACCTCGCCCTGCCGTCCCCCGCGCCGGCCCGCGCGAGCGCCGACGACGGCGGCGACGGGGACGCGGACGGACACGACGAGCTGGCGGTGCTGCGGCACGTGCTGGAGCTCGCGCCCCGGCACGCGGTGCTCGCGCTCACCTCCTCCAGCGACGCCGAGCGCGGCGCGGAGGCGGTGGCCGTCGGCGCCCAGGACTACCTGTTCCGCGACGAACTCGACGGACGGCTGCTGAGCCGCGCGATCCGCTACGCCGTCGAGCGCAAGCGGTCCGACTCGGCGGAGCGGCGCCTGGCCGAGGGCCGGCTGCGGGCGCAGGAGAACCGTCGCCTGGAGCGCGGTCTGCTGCCGACCCCGCTCCTGGAGGGCTCGCCGCTGCGCTTCGCCGCCCGCTACCGGCCGGGCCGCTCCCGCGCCCTGCTCGGCGGCGACTTCTACGACGTCGTGCGCACCCCGGACGGCACCGTGCACGCCATGATCGGCGACGTCTGCGGGCACGGCCCGGACGAGGCGGCGCTCGGCGTGGAGCTGCGGATCGCGTGGCGCGCGCTGACCCTCGCGGGGCTCTGCGGCGACCAGCTGCTGGGCACGCTCCAGCAGGTGCTGGAGCACGAGCGGGCGCACGACGAGATCTTCGCGACCCTGTGCGCCGTGGACATAGCCCCGGACGGCCGCCGCGCCGGCCTGTGCCTGGCCGGGCACCCGGCGCCGCTGATCGCCGGCCCCGGCACGCCCGCGAGGCTGCTGCCCTACGACAACAACGGCCCGGCGCTCGGCCTGCTGCCGGGCGCCCGCTGGCCGCGCATGCAGGTGGAGCTGGGCGCCGAGTGGAGCCTGATGCTCTACACCGACGGCCTGATCGAGGGCCACGTCGGCGAGGGCCGGGAGCGGCTCGGCCAGGACGGCATGGTGGAGATGGTCCGCCGGCAGTTCGCCGAGGGGTTGCAGGGCGAGCAGTTGCTGCGGGCGACCGTCAACGAGGTCCGTGAGCTGAACGGCGGCGAGCTGGCCGACGACGTGGCCGTGGTCCTGCTGGACCGGACGCCCTGAGCCGCCCGGTCCCGGGGCGGAGTCCCGCCCCGGGGATCAGCGGCCGCCGTTGTAGGGACCGTAGGGGCCGTCGCTGCTGGAGCCGCGGCGGCTGCTGCGTCCGCCGCCCGGCAGGCCGCGCAGCGCGGGCCGTACGTCGACCATGTACACGATCGTCGCGATGAGCCCGATGATCGGCAGGAACGACAGGATGTTGAAGATCAGGTTCACCACGAAGGCGAGCCCGAGGATGATCAGCCAGAACGGCTTGGTCTTCTTGTCGGCCGCGCGGTAGGCGTCCTCACGGCGCGTGGCGGCGTCGATCAACGCGAAGCCGCTGAAAAGGATCAGGGCGATGCTCAGCAGCCACATGAAGCCTGCGAACCCCTGCATCAGCACAACGTCCACCACCCGAGTCGGATCGTTCTTACGCGGTCACCGTACCCGCAGAACGGGCCGGACACCCCAGAGGTGCCCGGCCCGGTGTCCGCGGCCCGGCTCCGGAGCGCCGGACCGGCGCTCCGGTGCCACCTGCCCGGAGGGCGGACGCCGCCCGGTCGGCGGGCGGGTGCCGCCTACTTGGCGGGCGGCGTCGCCTTCTTGGCGGCGGGGCTCTTCTTGGCCGGGGCCTTGCGCGGAGCCGGGGTCTTCTTCGCCGCGGCGGACTTGTCCTCGGTGACCTCGACCGGCTCGGCCGTGGCGGGCTTGGCCGGCTCGACGGCCACGGCGAGCTCCTCCACCTCCTCGGCGACGTCCTCGATGCCCTCGGCGGCCTGGCCGCGCCAGGTGCGCACGGCCTGCTCGCCGCGCTCGGCGACCTTCTCGTAGGTCTCCCGGGCCTTGACGGCGTACTCGGCGGCGACGCCGACCGAGCGCAGTGCGAGGTCCTGGGCGGTCTCGCCGAGCTTCTTGAAGTCGGCGTCGAGGGAGCCGAAGAGCTCGTTGGCCTTGGCCTGGAGGGTGCCCTGGGTCTCCTTGACGCGGGCCGTCGCCTTCTCCTGGACGGCCTTCGGGTCGGTGTTGCGCACGGCCTCGATCCGCGCCGGGGCCTCGGCGCGCAGCTGGTCCACCAGCACCGGCACCTTCTTGGCCTGCTGGAAGGCCAGGTCGGCGGTGCCCGCGGCGAAGTAGAGCGGGGTGGGGTCGCTGAAGGTCTTGCGCAGGTCGTCGGTGATGGCCATGGTGTCTGGTCCTCCGGAATTGCGTTCGGCTGAGGGTTTTGTGGTGGTCCCGCGCCCGGCCGGCTGCTCGCTGCCGCTATCCGGCCGTCCGCCGCGGGCCGGCGTCGCTGCCGCCGGTCGTACGGGGTTCGGGGCCCGGTATGGAGTCCGCGCCTCCGGCGGCGTCGCCCGCCGTCGCGTCCTGGGCCCGCGCCTCGCCGTCATCGGCGGCGACTGCGTCTGCGTCTGCGTCTGCCCCGAACCCGTTCTCCTTGCGGAAGGACTCGTAGATCTGGAGCAGCACCTGCTTCTGCCGCTCGTTGAGCGAGGGGTCGGCGAGGAGCACCGCACGCGTCTCCACGTCGTCCCGGTCACGCTCCGCGTCCAGGATCCCGGCCCGCACGTAGAGCGTCTCGGCGGAGATCCGCAGTGCCTTGGCGACCTGCTGGAGCACCTCCGCGCTCGGCTTGCGCAGCCCGCGCTCGATCTGACTCAGGTACGGGTTGGACACGCCCGCGGCGTCGGCGAGCTGCCGCAGCGACAGCTGCGCGTTGCGCCGCTGCTCGCGCAGGTACTCACCGAGATTGCCGAGATTGCCGACGTTGAGCGAGGCCATGCCTCCACCATGCACCAGCCCGCTAACTATTGCAAGCACGCGCTTGCAATAGTGCGCCCCGACCGCCGGAGCCGCCCGCCGGGCGCTTCACGCGGCGCGTCCTGTCCCGTCTCCGTGCAGGCCTTTTCGCCGCGACCATCCGGTGGGCCTGCCGCCGCTGCGTCGCCCGCAGGACCGGCAACCCGGACCAGGACGTCAGCGTCATCGCGCACGGCGTCCAGGCCGCAGCCGAGCAGAACGCCCTTGCCGACGCGTCCTCGCTTGTCGGGAGCATCCGCTGGATCAGGCCCCTTCGACACCGACATGCGTGCGGTGGTGACGAGGCGCATCGATCTCGTCGAGCAGGGCCATCGCGAAGTCGCCGTGGGAAATGCGACTGGCCATGTTGACGTCTGAAGTGGAGTAGCGGCCAGATCCCGCCCCGGCATGATCGAAGTCACCAGCCGGGCTGATGATCAGCCAGTCCAGAGAAGTCACCGAGGCACGCAGCACAGCCGTCCCGGCCGCATGACCAAGGCAGAAGGGCCTGTACTCCTGCGGAAAGCCAGGAGTGTCCATCAGAGCCGTCCCCGCGCCGGTCTCCAGTGTTGCCGCCAAGCCGACAGCGACCAACCGGCCGACCCCCGCACGCGCCAGCCCATCAAGGAGAGCGCGAGCCGCGGCCGTGAAGAAGACGTCCGGCTGGGCGCCGGCATCGTAGGCGGCCATGATCGCGGCATCGTGCCCGGCCGCGAGATCGGCGACAGCGTCTGCGTCAGTGACATCACCGCTCACCAGACGGACTCCCGCACCTTCCATGTCCGGGTACCTGGAGGCGTTCCGGACGACTGCGGTGACGTGGTGTCCCCGGCGGCAAGCCTCACCGACAGCCGCCCGTCCGACTCGCCCGCCTGCCCCGAAAACAAGGACCTTGCCCATGGATTACCTCGCTCGCGTCTCGAAAAGATCTGTCCGCTGACATGCCCGAGCAAGGTAGCCACACTCATGGTTACCTCCTGGATACCGCACTACGGTGGCGCTGTGACCGAGCCCCTGGACCCAGAGATGTTCGACCCTCTCTGCCCCTCTGACCTGGTGCCGTTCCGAGTGGGGGACAAATGGGCCGGGATGATCATCCAGTGCCTCGAGGCCGGCCCTCGCCGGTTCTCCGAACTACGGGTCCCACTGCGGAACATCACGTCCAAGGTGCTCACACAGTCTCTTCGGGCGCTGGAACGTGACGGCTTCATCGTCCGAACGGTCCACGCCCGACCCGCCCGCCACGTCGAATACGAACTCACTTCGCTCGGCCGGAGTCTCCTTGACCTGCTCGACGCGGCACGCACCTGGGCAGAGGCACACCTGGACGAACTCATCGACGCCCACGAAGCGCACCACCCGCCGGCCGAGTCGGCCAACACGCCCCCTGATTCAAGGCCGGACACCTCATCCTGACCGAGACGGAATCTCCAGAAGCGTCTCACTCGATTTGAGGCACCCCAGGTCAGAGCATCAACCTGCCTCATCCTCGGCGAGACCGGACAGCTCCACGCGGCGCGTCCGCCCCTTCCGGTTCACCCCCGGGCGCGTCAGGCGCGCAGCCCGGAAAGGGCGGGACGCGCCGCCGGTATGCGCGCGCACCGGCGGCAGGCGCGGGCCGAGGCCGCCACCGCGGCGTGGGACGAGGCCGCGAGCACGCCGGCGAACGCGAGCAGCGGCCAGTTCACGGCCAGGACGGAGGCGGTGGCGAGGGCGAGCGTCGCGACCGCCATGGCCACGCTCGCGGTGGTACCGGCCCAGGCGACCGCCAGGGGGAGCCGGCGGGGCGTGGGCAGCCGGCGGGCCAGGGAGCCGGTGGCGGCCAGCGTCGCGGCGGCGAGCAGCGCGGCGACGGTCGCGATGCCGACCAGGTGGACGGCCAACAGCTGGGCCGTGTGCGGCAGTTGCCAGGCGTCGCCGCGGTGGGCGGTCCGGGCCAGGTACCAGCAGGTGATCAGGAGGGGGGCGGTGAGGGCGACGGCCCGGGCGGTGTGCCGGGCCTGGGCGATGGTCAGTTCCCGTTGGCAGCTTTCCACGAGCTCCTCGGGGGTCCCGAACTCCCGCACCGCCTGGTGAGCGGCGCGCCGGTAGGGCACGCCGCCGCCGGTGTACGCCGCCACCGTGTCCGCGAGGCCGTCGCGTATCTCCTCGATCATCCGGGCCTTGGCCCGGGCCGGACCGTGCAGGGCCGCCGTCAGGGCGGCGACGTAGTCCTCGACGGGGTCGGCCCGCCGGCTCACGGCGCTCACGCGGGAAGCCCGGGCGGTGCGGGCGGGTTCAGGACCGAGCCGATCGCCGCGGTGAACTCGTTCCACGCGGTCCGCTCGCCGGCCAGGGTCTGCCGACCCGCGTCGGTGAGTTCGTAGCACCGCCGTCGCCGTTCGCCGGAGGACTGCCAGCTGCTGCTCAGCAGGCCGAGCCGCTCCAGCCGGTTCAGGGCCGGGTAGATCGTGCCCGTGCGCAGTTCCAGTGCGCCCCCGCTGCGCTGCTGGACCGCCGCGATGATCGCGTAGCCGTGCAGCGGGCCCGGTTCGAGCACGGCCAGCAACAGTCCGTCCAGGTGCCCTCGCACCGCGTCTGCCCTCATGAGTAGGCAGCCTACCCAAAGGAGCCGTAGGCAGTGTATGTATTGGCAGCCAACATATAGATTCCTGGTCCGAATCGGAGGCGCCCCAAGTGGCCAAGGTGCTGCTGTCCATACACGTCCTCGTGGCGATCCTGACGGTCGGGTCGGTCACCGTGGCCGCTTCGATGTTCCCCCGCTACGCGCTGCGGGCGGCCGGCGGCCGGGATCCGGACGCCCGAGCCGCCTCGATCGCCGCCCTCCTGCACCGGATCTGCCGCGGCTACGCCCTCGCCGGTATCGCCGTGCCGGCCTTCGGGCTCGCCACCGCTGCCGCGCTCGGCGTCCTCACCGACGCCTGGCTGATCGCGTCGCTCGTGCTGACCGTGGCCGCCGCGACCCTCCTCGCCACGGCCGTCCTGCCCGGCCAGCGGCGCCTGCTCGAGTCGGCCCAGGGCTCACCCGCCCAGGACGATCCACGTCCCGCGGCGACACGGCTGACCATGCTCACCGGCGTCTTCAACCTCATCTGGGCGATCGTCGTCGTCCTGATGATCGTCCGCCCCGGCTCCACCACGGGAGCGTGATCCCCCTGCACGTACCCCGCGGACCGTGGCCGCTTCGACTGCCTCGCCTGCCGCATCGCCCGGCGCCCGGCGGCGCGCCGCGACCGCGGGAGTCGGCCGGCCGGTCACCGCACGGCGGATCCGACGCCGGTCCCGGGTCCCCGGCCGAAACGCCCACGACGGCCGCCCGGCCGAACGCGTGAGCACCCCTCCCGGCGGCGGCCGGGAGGGGTGCGGCGGAACTGACCGACGGGCCCGGTCTCCGTACCCACTTTTTTGTGCGTACTGGGCAAGGCGCCGCGCCCGTCCGAGACTGAGGGGGCAGGCGGACGTCAGGAGGCCGTGCGGGTGGCGGCCTCCGGTCCGGCCAGCCGGTCCAGGCGGCGGTGGCCCCAGTCGGAGAGGGGGGAGAGGGCCTCGGCGAGGTCGCGGCCGAACGGAGTCAGGGAGTACTCGGTCCGCAGCGGCAGCACGTCGTACACCCGCCGGTCCACGAGTCCGTCCGCCTCCATCTCGCGCAGCGCCTGGGTCAGCACCTTCTCGGTGAGGCCCGGCACCTTCCGGCGCAGTTCGGCCGGCCGGTGCGGGCCGGACTCCAGCAGCCACAGCAGCGTGGTCTTCCACTTGCCCTCGATCACGGCGATCGCGGCGGTCACTCCGCAGACGTTCGGATCGTGGCGCCGGTGTGCCATGTCGTCCCCCATTCATCAGCAAACATCATTCACGTTACGGGAGTTGAAGCATGTCCGCACACACCGACCAGCCCGCCGACGTCACCGTCCTCGGGCTGGGCCCGATGGGCCGGGCGCTGGCCGCCGCCTTCCTGGACGCCGGGCTGCGCACCACCGTCTGGAACCGCACGCCCGGCCGGGACACCGACCTGGTCGCGCGGGGCGCGGTCCCGGCGTCCTCCGCCGAGGAGGCGGTCGCCGCCGCCCCGCTGACCGTCGTCTGCGTGGTGAACTACGACGCCTCGGACGCCGTACTGCGCCGGGACGCCGTCACCGCCGCCCTCAAGGGCCGCACGGTCGTGAATTTGAGCGCCGACACCCCCGCACGGGCCCGGGACACGGCCGAGTGGGCCGACCGCCACGGCATCCGCTACCTGGACGGCGCGATCATGACCCCGACCCCGACCATCGGCACGGACGACGCCGTGTTCCTGCACAGCGGCCCCGAGGAGCTGTACCGGGAGCACCGGCCGGTGCTGGCGGCGCTCGGCGGCACGCACACCCACCTCGGCGAGGACACCGGGCGGGCCGCGGCCTACGACATCGCGCTGCTCGACATCTTCTGGACGGCGATGGCGGGGTACGTCCACGCCCTCACCGTGGCCCGCGCGGAGGGCGTCACCGGCGCGGAACTCGCGCCGTTCGCGCACGGCATCGCCGCGATCCTGCCGCCGCTGTTCACCGAGTTCGCCGCCGACACCGACGCGGGCACCTACTCGGGCGAGCTGAACCCGATCACCTCGGCCGCCTCGACGATGGCCCACGTCGTCCACGCCTCCGAGGCGCACGGCATCGACGCGAGCCTGATGCGGGTCGTCGAGGGGCAGGCCCGGCGGGTCATCGCGCGCGGGCACGGCGCGGACGGGTACACGCGGGTCGCCGACGTGCTCACCGGGCGCTGACCCGGGCGGCGGGTGTCAGAAGGGCAGGGGCCGCCCGTGCACCACGTCCAGCCGGGACACCGCGCGGGTGAGCACCACGTACAGCCGGTGCAGCCCCCGCCCGCCGGCCCCCTCGGCCTCCGCGATCGCCGCGGGTTCGACGGCGACGACGTGGTCGTACTCCAGCCCCTTGACGACGCTCGCCGGCGCCACGGTCACGCGGGCGCCCAGCTCCTCGGGTCCCCCGGCCGGGATTCCGGCCGCGTCGAGGGCGGCCCGCAGCCCGGGTACGTCCGCGTCGGCGGCGACGACACCGACGGAGCCGTCCCGCGCGAGGGCGGCCCGCACGGCGTCGACGACCGCGTCCACGACGCCGCCGGGGGCGGCGGGACGGACCGTCAGTTCCCCGTCCGTGCGCAGCGAGCGGGCCTCCGGCACGTCCACGCCGAGCCGCGCCAGCAGCCGGTTGGCGAGGCCGACGACCGCCTGCGGCACCCGGAAGCCGGTGGTCAGCGGTACGACGGGCGCGTCCGGGCGGCCCAGGTGGGCGAGGCTCGTCCGCCACGACCGCGCGGCCCACGGCGTGGTGCCCTGGGCCAGGTCGCCGAGGACGGTGAGCGAGCCGAAGGCGGCCCGGCGGGCGATGGCCCGGCACTCCATCGGGGAGAGGTCCTGGGCCTCGTCGACGACGATGTGCCCGTAGCCCTCGGGGTGTTCGAGCAGCCCGGCGACCTCGTCGAGGAGGACCAGGTCGGCGGCGGACCAGCGGGCCGACCGCCACGACCGCCGCGCGCCGGTCGCCGGCCACAGCACCGCCCGCTGCTCGTCGCCGTCCAGCAGCCCGTCCGCGGCCCGCGCCAGGGCGTCCGGGTCGCCGAGGAGTCCGGCGACGACCTCCTCGGGGCGCACCCGGGGCCAGGCCGCGTCGAGGTACGCGGTGACGGGCCGGGCGCGTTCGATCCGGCGCGTCCAGGCGGCCGTCCGCGGCCCGCTCCGCCGCTCGGCCAGGTCCTGGACGTACCGCACGATCCGGGCGCGCACCCGTTCCCGGCCCACGGCGTACGGCGGTTCCTCCTCCCGTACGTCCGCCACGATCCGGGCCAGCTCGTCGGCGGGGACCCGCCGGCGGGACGAGCCGTCCGGGACGGAGAGGGAGTCGGCGGCGTCCGCGGCCACGCGCGCGTACAGGGCGCGGCGCAGCACCTCCGCCGTCCGGGCGTCGTGCTTCACGGCCGCGGCCCGCTCGTCGTCCACGGCGGTGACCGGGTGCCGGGCGATCTCCCGGGAGAGGGTGGACTGCCGTACGCCGGTCTCGCCGAGGGCGGGCAGCACCTCGGCGATGTAGGCGAGGAAGGTGGGGTTGGGGCCGAGGATCAGCAGGCCGCCGCGGGCGATGCGCTGCGGGTGGGTGTAGAGCAGGTAGGCGGCCCGGTGGAGACCGACGGCGGTCTTCCCCGTCCCCGGGGCGCCCTGGACGCACACCGTGGCGGTGAGGTCGGCGCGGACGAGGTCGTCCTGCTCGGGCTGGATGGTGGCGGCGATGTCCCGCATGGGTCCGACGCGGGGCCGTTCGATCTCCCGGGCGACGATGTCGCTCGCGCGGGACTCGCCCCGGCCGAGGTGCTCGTCCTCCATGCCCGTGAGGTCGGCGGAGTCCCCGCGGCTGCCGGGCGCCCAGCCGAAGCGCCGGCGGACGGCGACGCCGCGCGGGTCGGCGGCGGTGGCCTGGTAGAAGGCGCGGGAGACGGGGGCGCGCCAGTCGACGACGAGGGGCGGTGCGGCGGGGTCCTCGGTGATCCGCAGCCGGCCGAGGTGGTACGTCTGCCCCGCGTGGTCGCCCCCCGCGAAGGCACTCCCCGTCTCCGGCCCGGCGAAGTCCAGCCGTCCGAAGAACAGGGGCCCCTCGGGCAGTTCGCGCAGTTCCCTGGCCCGGCTGCGCAGCCGGTACCCGAGCACTTCGGCGTCGGCCCCGGAGGCGGAGACGTCCTCGCCGGTGACGACGTGCTCCCGGGCGCCGTCGACCATGGCGGAGAGGGCGGTGCGGCAGTGGTCGTGGTGGGCGCGTTCGCGGGCGAGGGCGTGCCGGAGGGCGGGGTCGGGTGAGCTCATTCCAGCGAGCGTACCCACATTTCGTTACTGAGTTAAATTTATTACCGACTCTCGCAACTGGCGGCCGTCACGCGAGCCACGGCAACCCCGCCGCCAGCACGCCGAACGCCCGCTCCGCCCCCGCCACCGCGTCCTCCCGTACATCCGCCACCCGCTCCCCGGCCGCGATCCGCCGCCAGTTCTCCAGCGCGAGCACCCGCTGCACGGCGGTGATCTGCCCGGCCGCCAGCCTGGCGTCCAGGTCATCGCCGAGGGCCTCGGCGAGCGCGGCCTCCGACCGCTCCAGGTGCGTGTGCAACCGGGCCACGAGCGCGGGCGTCCCGTACAGCAGCGTGTGGAAGGCCAGTACCTCGGGATCGTCGTTGAGCCCGGTCACCGGGTCGCACTTCTCCAGCCCCGCCAGGAAGTGCCGCCGCAGCGCCGCCAGCGGCGTGGGCCCCTCCCCCGCCACCCGTGCCGGCTCGCCCTCGTGGTCGGCGATGCGGTGCAGGACCAGGTCCTCCTTGGCCGGGAAGTACCGGAAGAGCGTCGGCTTGGACACCTCGGCCGCGGCGGCGACCTCCGCGACGGACACCGCGTCGAAGCCCTTCTCCACGAAGAGCCCGATCGCGACGTCCGACAGCACCTGGAACGTCCGCTGTCTCTTGCGCTCACGCAGACCGGGCTCACTCATGGGTCGAGCCTACGCACCTCCCGCCGCGTGCGGCCCACGGCTCAGGGGGCACGCCGCGTCCCAGAGCGTGCCGAAGAACGCGCGCCTGCGCGCGACGACCTCGCGCGCCAGCTCACCGTCGTACCGGCTCCAGCGGGTCAGCAGCGAACCGTGTCCGATGAGGTCGAGCAGTTGGTCGCCCTCGGTGCCCGGACCCGACGGCGCGGTACCCGGCGACCGGTACTCGTCCGGCCGGACGTCGAGCTTGTCGTAGATCCCCTCGAACACCACCTCGTCGCCGACGACGTACAGCTTGAGGAAGGGCGACATGTGCACCGTGCGGAACTCGACGGTCAGCGCGCCCTGGGCCTTGCGGGCCATCCTGGCGCGCATCGTCCGCAGCCCGCGCTCGTACCCGGCGATCTTCTCGACCAGGTACCGGCGGAATCCCGGGGCGTCCGCCAGCCTGCCGTCCGCCTCCCGCACGAGGCCGGGAACCTCGATGGGACGGGTGAAGTCCGGGACCAGGATGCGGACCGACACGGACCTCGAGGGGTCGGGCGGCAGGTCCTCCAGCACTCTCCGCAGCGGCTCGACGAAGGTCTCCCCGGTGAAGCACATGCCCCACAGCTCGATCTCACCGCCCCGCCGGAGCGCCTGCGCGCACTCCTCCATCAGCCGGTCCGCGCTGACGTCCTCGCCCGACTGCGGACGCAGCCGCGCGGTCAGCTCCCTGACCTCCTCGCTCAGCTGCCGGACGGTCTCGTGCAGGTGCCGCGCCCCCTCCCGCTGGGCGTCGTGCGCCGTGTTCAGCCGCAGCACCTCGGCGTAGAGCACGTAGCCGACGATGCTGAGCAGCGCTCCGCCGATATAGGTCTTGCCCTGCAAGGCGTCGCCGACCGGTTTGACGAACTGGGCCACCAGGCCGACGCAGAAGACGGCCAGGAGCAGCCCTTTGGTCACCGTCGCCTCGGCACGACTCCACCGCGCCGCCATTCTGCCGCCCAGCGACGGTCTTCCCTCAGACACCAAGTTCCCCCATTGGCGCACCGGTTGGAGCGAGCCAGCCAATGGTGCCCGCCGCGGCGGCGGACAGGAAGGGGGCGACGCGCCTCAGGCCCGCGTGCCGTGCCACTCCCGCAGGGCTTCCACGATCCGGTCCCGGCCCGGCACGTCGACCAGCCGCAGCGGCTCGCGGGCCCGCCGTGTCGCCCGCTCGATCCGGTCGGCGGCGGCGTCGAAGCGGCCCGTGTCCGCGCCCTCGGGCAGGTCGAGGGCCGCCCGCATGACGTCGGGAAGACCGACTGCGCGTGTTCGAAGGCGATGAAGACGGGAAGGTCCTCGTGCAGGCCCGCGGTCAGCTCGGTCAGCCCTGCCTCCGTCATGGCCCCGGCCCACAGCTCCGTCATGCGCTCCTGCTCCTCCTTGCCGTACCCCATGCGCACCAGATGGGTCGCGAGGTCGTGCAGTGGGTCGCCGAATATCGCCAGTTCCCAGTCGATGACCGCGAGCCGCCGGCCCCGCACGACGACGTTGGCCCGGTGCACGTCCGTGTGCAGGAGCCGGAACGGGCGGGAGGCCCGGCAGCGGTGCAGGACGGCGAACCGCGCCATCGCGTCCTCGGGGACACCGACGGCGTCGAAGAGGGCGCCGAAGCGGTCCCGGTTCGGGAGGTGCACGCGCTCCTGCGTGAAGCGGACCAGCCAGTCCAGGAACCCCTGGCTGTCGCCGTCCCGCGGCCAGTCGTCGGGGCGGGCGGGCAGTTCCGCCACGGGAACCCGAGCGGTGCGGACGAAGAACGACGCGAAGGAGCGCATGAGTTCCTCGCCCACGGTCGCCGTCACGCCGCCGTCGCCGAGCGTCCGGCCGGTCCGGTACCGGTGGACCGATCCCTCCCCCAGGTCGGCGAGGCAGCGCGGCACCTCCCGGAGGTACCGGCAGACGACGCCGAGCACCTCCGCCTCCCTCGGCCAGATGCGCGGCACCACCTCCACCGCCGGCAGCGGGACGCGGTACTTGAACCGGGTGAAGGGTACGGCGCCCAGCAGCAGCGCCAGCACCAGGCCCGAGCGCCGCACGTAGTTGATGTTGTGGTGTCCGCGCACCACCTCACCCCTGCCACGGAGCCTGCGCGACTCCACGAGCTGTTGCACGAGCGCTGTGCGCGCTCGGTGGTGCAGACGGTGCATGGCCGGAGAGTAGCGCTCCCGGCCTCTCGGGCGGACCGGGCGCCCCAGGTGTCGGCGGAGCCTACCGGGTCCGGTGGCGCAGCAGTTCCAGCAGCGGCTCGAAGGAGCCGACCACCGTGTCGGCGCCGGCATCGGCGAGGAGTCTCGTCTTCCGCCCGTCGCGCCCGTAGCCGAGGAAGGGGACTCCGGCCCGCCGGGCCGCTTCGCAGTCGGACGGGGAGTCGCCGATGAACAGCGAGGCGGAGGGTACGGCCCCCAGCGCGTTGAGGGCCTGGACCAGCGTGTGCGGATCAGGCTTGAGCAGCCGCAGTTCCTCGGTGCGGCCGTAGATGTGCGGGGCGAAGCTCGGCAGCAGGCCCCGCCCGGAGAGATAGGTGTGCACCACGCGGGGGGAGTTGTTGGTGGCGACGGCCAGCCTCACGCCCAAGGCCGTCCAGGTCCGGATCAGCGGATCGGCGTACGCGGTCGGCATGGCGGAGGCGGTCGCCCGCAGCTCCTCCTGGGTGAGGCGTTCCTCCAGTTCCTCGACCAGGTCGCTGCGGGGGCACCGGCGGTCGACCCCGCGCAGCACCGCGTGCGGGTCCGGGGACTCCCGTTCCTCGTCCGTCAGCACCCCGCGCAGTCCGCGGTGCTCCAGCCAGTCGACCAGATCGGCCGCCACCCGCTCCGCCCGGTGCCCCGCGAACAGACGGCAGATCGGCCCGTCGAAGTCCCACAGCACGAAGCGGGCGCCGCTCACCAGCCGTCCGAGGTTGTCCGTGGCCGGCCCCGGCCCGGTCCGCGTCGTATCAGAAGTCACTAGGAGAGTGTCATGTCCGAGGTGATGGTTTCCCAGAGGGCGTCGAACCACTTCTGGGATTCCTCCACGAACACCGCGTCCCGGTGACCCGCCCGCTTCAGGAAGGAGAAGAGCAACGACTGGGATCCCAGGGCGTCGTACATCTCCAGCGTCCGGCTCTCGTACTCCTCCTCGCGCCGGGTCAGCAGGTAGTAGCCGAGCAGCGCCTCCTCGCCGTTGAGCAGGTAGAGCTTCGTCGGCGGGGTGAAGGGCAGTGCGCGGAAGGCGATGTGCACGTCGATGCGGTGGGTGGAGCGCACGGCGTGCAGGTTGTGCTGGAGGACGCGGGCCTGGGCGTTGCGCATCTGGAGCCAGCGCTGGTGGACCGGGTCGTCGTCCTCCTCCTGCACCAGCACGGGGAAGGCCAGCTCGATGTCGCGCGACGGCATCAGGACACGGAAGTCGATGGACTCGGGGCGGATGCGGCCCTCGTGGATGAGGCGGAGCGGCTCGCTGAGGGCGAGCATCAGCGTCTCGGAGGTGTGGCAGACGACGTCGACCCGTACGTGCGGTGCCGAGAAGGCCTCCGACAGCCGGGGCCCGAGTGCCACCATGGTCGGCTGCGGCTCGCCCAGGGGCGTGGCGGGCTCGGCGATGCGTGGCGGACTGCCCTTGCTGACGTTGGTGAGCAGGCCGTCCTCCTGGAGGGCGCGCAGCGCCTGGCGGACGGTGCCGCGCTCCACCCCGAACTCGTCGGCCAGCTCGGCCTGGGTGGGCAGGCGGTCGCCCGCCTTCAGGTCTCCCACGCGGATCCGCTCCCGCAGGATGTCGGCGATCTCCTGGGACGAGAGCCTTCTGCTGCCGTTCACGGACACGTTCTCCTGAGTCACGACCAAACGCTACAACTTCGACCTACCTATAGGGAGTTGTTTGAAACTTGTTTATAGGTAGCTGCCAAGTGGGGACAACCTAGGTGGAGTTGGTTGCCAACTTTTGCCAGTTGGCGGAAGTTCATCTTCCCGAACCTCCGAAGGGGGAAAGACCGTGCCCGTCCTCGCTTTCGTCTCCTCGATCTTCGTCATCACCTTCGAGCAGGTCGTCCAGTGGAAGTACGGCGCCACCGGCATCGTCGGTCTGGTCCTGCTCACCGTGGGCATCAAGGCCAAGAGCCCGTCCGTCAGCTCGGTCGGAGCGGTGGTGCTGGCCCTCCTGGTCGCGGGCCCCGCCCTGTGACCGCGAGGGGGCTCACGTGGTGAGCACGAGATCCGAACTGATGGTCTCCCACAGCGCGTCGAACCACAGCCGCGACTGCTTCACGAACGCCCCGTCGCGCAGGTCCCCGGCCTGCCCGAAGGCGAACAGCGTCGAACGGATGCCCTCCACGTCGTACATCTCCATCGGCTCGTGGTCGATCTCCTGCTCGCGCCGGCTGAGGGTGTAGTACGCGAAGAGGGCCTCCGTGCCGTTGAGCAGGTACAGCTTCACCGGAGGCGTGAAGGGCAGCGCGCGGAAGGAGACGCGCACATCGATGCCGTGCGTGGCCCGCAGGCTCAGCAGGTTGTGCCGGAGCACCTGGCCCTGGGCGTTGCGCATGGCCAGCCACCGGTCGTGCACCGCCTCGCCGCCCCCGCCGCCGTCCACCGCCACCGGGAACGCCAGGTCGATGTTCCGGCCCGGCAGCAGCACGCGTACGTCGATCTTGGCCGGTTTGCTCCGCCCCGCGTGGATCTGGCGCAGCGGTTCGCCGAGGGCGAGCGTGAGGGAGACCGAGGTCAGGCACAGGGCGTCGATCTCCACGTGCGGGGACGCGAAGGCTTCCGTGATCCGGGGGGCGAGGGCCGCCGTGGTGGGCGCGGGCGGGGCGACGGGCCCGGTCAGGGCCGTGCCGGGGTCCGGTGCGACGGTCGCCGGACTCCCCTTGGACACATTGGTGAGCAGCCGTTCGGACTGCAGGATGCGCAGGGCCTGCCGGACGGTGCCGCGCTCGACGCCGAACTCGTCGGCCAACTGGGCCTGCGTGGGCATGCGCTGGCCCGGCCGCAGCCGACCGGACCTGATCCGGGCGCGCAGCTCGTCGGCCACCTCGCGATGGGTCCGCTGAGGCCGCTGCGGTCTCTTCCGGCCGTCGACGAGGGTGTGTTCCGGCTCCACGACCAAACCCTACAACTTCCCGCCATCTTTGGGCAGTTCGCCGGAAGGTGGTTATGAGACGCGCCCAAGCGGAGATAAGTACAGTGAAGTTGGCAGCCAACTTGAGCAACGTGGTCGAACCTCTCGGGGGTTGGCCACCACGGTGAACAGGGGGTCCACCATGCCGCTCATCGCCATCGCCGTCGCCGCTCTGGCCATCGGGTTCGAGCAGCTCGTGCAATCGAAGTACGGGACGATGGGCATCATCGCGTTCGTCGCGCTGTCCATCGGCATCAAGGCGAAGAACACCATGATCGGCGGTGTGGGCGCGGTGATCCTCGTGATGCTGCTCGCACAGTCCGGCTGAGCCGACGTACTGCTGTCCGGGCCCCCGTTCCGGAGGGGAGCCGGGGGCCGGGACGGTCAGTCAGCACCACGCACGACCGGCACGACCACAACCGAACAGCGGCACAACAACCACAACCGAAGAGCACGCGCTACGGATGCGCACACCCACCGCCACCGGCAGAAGGGAGCAGCCTCAGAACATGTCCGGGCACCAAGGCCGCCTGGACGTACGCAGCAGGGCGTCGGCCACACGGGCGGCGCCCGCTCGTTCTTCCCGGACCCGCCCGAGCGCGGCCAGCCGCACGGCCGACTCGTCGCCGAGCCACAGCGTCGCCAACTCGCCCACGTCGAGCACCAGGTGGGCGCTCTCGGTGGTCGGCGCGCAGGACGCCCCGTCCGGCCCGGCCTCCAGCCGCCACCGCCCGCCGGCCGGCCCTCCCCGGTCCACGACCTCCATCACCAGCGACCCCCGCCCCTCGTACGCGCGCGACTCCAGCGCCCGTACGACGTCCAGGATGCGCACCCACAGCCAGTCCGCCTGCGTGGTGATCCTGGCCGCGCGCGGGTCCGGCAGGAGGTGCGGGAGCAGGTCGTCGGGGGCGCGCCAGCCGCTCTTCACGGTCTGGACCCAGTCGATCGAGCACAGGTAGCGCCACAGGGCGCGCTCGGCGCCCGGTGTGACGGCCAGCAGCCAGTCGACCGTCGCCGTGTTCAGCGGCTGCTTGGCGTCGCCCCAGTGGTCGTCCGCCCGGTACGAGGCCAGGCCCTCCACCTGGCCGTCCGCCGAGCGGTACAGGGCGTAGCAGGGCTCGGTCCACGGGAGGCCGGACAGGTTGACGGCGCCGGTCCGGGCCTGCCACCACAGGTCGGCGCGGCTCACCGCACCCGGCTGGGCCCGGCGCAGCCGCTCGTGCAGTTCGGGGCCGAGCTTGCGGACGTCCTCTCCGTCCACGAGGTCGATCCGTCCACCGTCCTCCGGGGCGGCCCAGCGCGGGTCGAGGCGGGCCCGGGGCACGTCGACGGTCCACTCGGTCATCGTGGTCGCGGGTCCAAAGCCGTACCGGCCGTAGATCGGGTACTCGGCGGCGATCAGGGTGGCGACGACGTCCCCGCGGTCCTTCGCGGCGGCCAGGTCCCGCGCCATCATCCGGGTGAGCAGACCGCGGCGGCGGTGGGTCGCGGTGACGGTGACGTTGGAGATCGCGTCGGCCTGGACGAGGGCGCCGCCGACGGCGGTGATCTCCTGGTCGAAGGACCGGAAGGTCGCCACGCAGCGGTCGCCGTCGAAGGCGCCGAGGAGCCTGCCGGGAACGAACTGGAGGCGCCGGGCCTCCAACTGCTCCGCTGCGACCGCGGGCGGCTGGAGGAATCCGGTGTTCAGGGCCCGGTTCCAGTCGGGGAACTCGGCCTCGGTGACGGGACGGACGTCGATGTCGGTGCGGCGGGTCATGCGCTCACGGTAGGTCGACGCGGGTGGCGGCGTCGCGGGGATTTCGCGGGACCGGCCGGTCAGAAGGCCGCCCGGATCTCCCCCACCTCGCGCCCGCCGCCCAGCAGGGGCGCACGGCCGATGCGGTCGACCACGGGGCCCTCCACGCCCAGCAGCGTCAGGGCGCGGGCCAGCACCGGGCCGAGGGCGCGGGTCGCGCCGTCCTCGACCTTGAAGGCCAGGGCGCGGCCGTCCGGCAGGGCCACCGCCTGGACGGCCTCCGCGCCCATCTTGGAGAGGGTGCCGGGCACCTCGCGCATCAGCCAGGTGTCGGGGCGCCGGGTGCCGGCGACGTACTCGGGGTGCGCGCGCATCGCGTCGGCGACCCGGCGCTCCGGCGTGCCGGGCTCGGCGCCGGCGAAGGTCCGGAAGGCGCGGGCCAGCCCGACCAGGCTGATCGCCATCAGCGGCGCCCCGCACCCGTCCGTGCCGACGGCGGAGACCGGCTCGCCCGCCGCGTCCTCCACAACCCTGTGGATGATCCGCTGGAGCGGGTGCTCCGGGTCGAGGTACGTCTCCAGCGGCCAGCCCCGCTGCGCGCAGACCGCCAGCATCGCGGTGTGCTTGCCGGAGCAGTTCATCGTGATGGGGTCGGCGACCGCTCCGGAGGCCAGGTAGGTGTCCCGCTCCTCGGGGTCCAGCGGCAGGTCGGCCGGGCACTGGAGCTGGGCCGGGTCCAGTCCGTACTCGTCCAGCATCTTGCGGACCAGGTCACGGTGAAACGATTCTCCGGAATGGCTCGCGGCAGCCAGGGCCAGCCGCTCCCCCGCGAGGTCCAGGCCGGCCCGCAGGACGCCGGCCGCCTGCATCGGCTTGTTGGCGGAACGCGGGAAGACCGGCGCCGTCACCTCCCCCAGCGCCAGCTCCACGGCTCCGTCCGCGGCCAGGACGACCAGGTCACCCCGGTGCCGCCCTTCGACGAAGCCGGACCGGACGACCTCGGCGAGGACGGGCGGCACGACGGGTGAAAGGGCGGACGTGGGGGCGGACTGGGGCGGCTGGGGCGCGGACATCGGGCGGTGGCCTTCCGGACGGGTGACCCACCGCGGCGACGGTCCGGGATCACCGGGCCTCGGGAGGGCGGCCCGGGAGAGCCGCCCCTCGCGTCACACGAGCAGGTCGTCGACTTGTGCTTCCCCTTCACGGTACCGGCGTGCGATCTCGGCGCTGCAGTCGTCCGCGGTCCGCTGGAGCCGCTGCCTGCGCCGGGAGATCTGCTGCTCGTAGCGGACCAGCCGGCCCATCCCGACGGTCAGCTCGGTGTCGGTGCGGGCCGTCAGGTCGGACAGCTCCACCTCGCCGAGCATCTCCGCGGCCAGCCGCCGGCACTCCTCGCTGCGCGGGGTGGCCAGCGTCACATGGCGGGCCGAGGAACGCTGGCGGGCCGGTGCGTCCGCCAGGATCTCCGACAGCCGTTCCACCACCGACCCCGTCGCCGCGGTGGTCACCACGGACGACGACGCCGGGCCGCGCCGCGCCAGCTCCGCGCGCAGGATGTCGATCCGCCCCTGCAACAGCCGTCGTACGTAACTGAGATCCGCCTCCTCGCGCTGGGCGTCCCGGCGCAGTGTGCGCAGCTCGGGCAGGCTCAGCGCGGTCAGCTCCTGCCCCGGTGGGTCGGCCGGCAGCTCCGGACTGTCCGTGCGCTGCACGGGCGGCCGGGGTGCCTCCAGGCCGCCCGGGTATGTCAACGCGACAGCGCCGAGCGACTGCCCCGTACTCGTTGTGCTCATGTGCCTCTACCGTCCCCTCGACCGGCGTCTGGGAGCATCGTGCCACCCCAAGTGGCCGCTATGTGACCGAGTGCCCACGATCGGACCCGATCGGCCCCAGATGGGGGGTTAGGGAGCGAAAAGAAACCCCGTACGGGCCCGCGTGCCCGCCCCCTGGGGGCGCACGGCATCATGACGGGATGCGTGCAGTGGTACAGCGGGTGGACGGCGCGAGCGTCGTCGTGGACGGCGAGACCGTGGGGGCGATCGAGGGCGAGGGCCTGTGCGTCCTGGTCGGCGTCACCCACGACGACACGAAGGAGAAGGCGGAGCGGCTCGCCCGCAAGCTCTGGTCGCTGCGCGTGCTGCACGACGAGAAGTCGTGCAGCGACATCGACGCACCGCTCCTGGTGATCAGCCAGTTCACCCTTTACGGCGACGCCCGCAAGGGCCGCCGCCCCACCTGGAACGCCGCCGCGCCCGGTGACGTGGCCGAACCCCTCGTCGACGAGGTCGTCGCGCGACTGCGCGCGCTGGGCGCGACGGTGGCCATGGGCCGCTTCGGGGCGCAGATGCGGGTGTCGCTGACGAACGACGGCCCGTTCACGGTCCTCGTCGAGGTCTGAGCCGCGGCGTCGTACGGCATCCGAGCCGACGACCCACGACACCCGATCCGACGTCCTACAGCGTCCGAGCCGGCGTTCTACGACGTCCGATCCGGCGTCCTACGGCATCCGATCCGGCGTCCTACGGCTCGACGACCGTCTCCTGGGCCGCCGCCGTGTCCTCGGCCACCAGCCGGGCGTCCACCGGCACGTTCCGCTTCACCAGGGCGAGGGCGACCGGGCCCAGCTCGTGGTGGCGCACGGACGTGGTGACGAAGCCGATCTTCCGGCCGTCGGGTCCGTCGTCCGCGAGGCGGACCTCGGCGCCGCTCGGCGGCAGGTGGACCTCGCTGCCGTCCAGGTGCAGGAAGACCAGCCGGCGCGGCGGCTTGCCCAGGTTCTGCACCCGGGCGACGGTCTCCTGCCCCCGGTAGCAGCCCTTCTGCAGGTGCACGGCGGTACCGATCCAGCCCAGCTCGTGCGGGATGGTGCGGTGGTCGGTCTCGAAGCCGAGCCGCGGCCGGTGCTGCTCGACCCGCAGGGCCTCGTGGGCGAGGATCCCGGCCGGCGGTCCGGCCTGCGCAACGAAGGCCTCCAGCCCCTCCCTCGGCAGGAAGAGGTCACGGCCGTAGGGCGTCTCGCGGACGACCGCGCCCTCGGGGGCCTCGGCGATCGAACCGGCGGGCAGATACACGACCGCGGTGTCGGCGGTGCGGTCGGCGACCTCGACCCGGTAGAAGAACTTCATCGACTCCAGGTAGGCGATCAGCGCCTCCTGGGTGCCGGGTTCGACGTGCGCCCAGGTCGTCGTGCCGTCGTCGACGAGGTACAGGGCGTGCTCGATGTGGCCGTTGGCGGAAAGGATCAGCGCCTCGGTGGCCTGTCCGGTGGGCAGTTCGCTGACGTGCTGGGTGAGCAGCAGGTGCAGCCAGCTCAGCCGGTCCTCGCCGGTGACGGTGACGACACCGCGGTGGGAGAGGTCGACGAAGCCGGTGCCGTCGGCGAGGGCACGCTGCTCGCGGAACAGGTCGCCGTAGTGCGCGGCGACGCCTTCGTCCACGCCCTCGGCGGGAACGGCGCCGGGCAGGGACAGCAGAGGGCTCTTCATACGCCCTAGCCTACGACTCGGTAGTTGAGCCCTTCAGGGAGCAGTCCTCGCACCGGCCGAAGATCGCGAAGTGCTTCAGGTCGGTGTCGAAGCCGAACTGCTGTCGCAGCTTGGCGGTGAACTCGGCGGCCACCGACAGATCGGCCTCGATCACGTTGGTGCAGTCCCGGCACACCAGGTGGATGTGGTGGTGCCGGTCGGCCAGGTGGTAGGTGGGCGCACCGTGCCCCAGGTGGGCGTGGCTGACCAGCCCCAGCTCCTCCAGAAGCTCCAGCGTGCGGTACACGGTGGAGATGTTGACCCCCGACGCCGTCTTCCGCACTTCACCGAGGATGTCGTCGGGGGTCGCGTGTTCCAGGGTGTCGACGGCTTCGAGCACCAGCTGCCGCTGCGGGGTCAGCCGGTAGCCGCGCTGTCTGAGGTCGCTCTTCCAGTCGGTGCTCACCACACCCTTGAGTCTAGGACTACTTGAAGAAGGCGATCCCGTCGTCCGGCATGTCGTCCGGGAGGGCCTTGGCCCAGCGCTCCACGTCCTCCGGGGTGACGACCTTCTTCAGGTGCGCCGACATGTAGGGGCGCAGCTCGACCTCGGGGGTCTGCTTCTCGCCGACCCACATCAGGTCGCTCTTGACGTAGCCGTAGAGGCGCTTGCCGCCGGTGTAGGGCTGGGAGGCGGCCGTGCGGGCCACCGCGTCCGTCACCAGGTCGATCTGGGGCTTCTGGTCGGCCATCTCGCCGTACCAGATCTCGATGACGCCGTCGTCGCGGACCATCGTGACCTCGACCTTGCGGTTCGGGTCGATGCGCCAGAAGCCGTGCTCGGACTCGAGCGGACGGACCTTGTTGCCCTCCTGGTCCAGGACCCAGGTGTGGGACTGGTACTCCAGGAAGTCGCGGCCGTCGTGGGTGAAGGAGACCTCCTGGCCGAAGTTGCACTTCTCGGCGCCGGGGAAGTCGTGCACGCCCGCCCCGGACCAGTTGCCGAGCAGGAAGGCGAGGGGCACGAGGTCCTTGTGGAGGTCGGACGGGATCTCGATCATGAGGGGTACTTCCTGGCGTCGGTGATCAGCGCTGGCCCTGGTACAGCTTCTTCACGGTCAGACCGGCGAAGGCGAGGACGCCGACGCAGACCAGGACCAGCAGGGCTTCGAAGAAGATCTCCACGGGGTGCTCCTTGAGCGGGGGGCATACGACAGGGCCGCCCCCAGCTTACGCGGCCCTTCCGGCCGCTTCCCGCCGGACTCCGCCCACGAAGGCGGCCCACGCGGGCACGGTGAACAGGAGCGCTGCGCGGGAGGTCCTTGCTGTCGCGGACGGCACGAGCACGCCCTCGCCATGCCGCCGGCCCCCTGCGCCTTGGCCGGCCGCCCCTGCCGGCCGGTCCCCGGGGGTGACGTCCGCGCCTGGCCGGCCGACCGGCGGGAGACCGCGCGGGCGGTGTTCGACCACAGCGCGGTGACGGACGCGGACGCCCTGCTGCGCCGGCACGGGGGCGAGGAGCACGAGGCATGAGGGACGACGGCGGACTGCCCTACGAGGAGTCCCGGCGGGCACAGCGGCTCGCGCCGCGACGCCGCCCGCGCGGGCTACGCTTCCGGCATGGCGAAGAAGCTCGTGATCAAGGTGACGGCGGGGGCGGACGCGCCCGAGCGGTGTTCTCAGGCGTTCACGGTGGCGGCGGTGGCCGTGGCCAGCGGGGTCGACGTGTCGCTGTGGCTGACCGGGGAGTCCGCCTGGTTCGCGGTGCCGGGACGCGCGGCCGAGTTCGAGCTGCCGCACGCCGCGCCGCTGCCCGACCTGCTCGACTCGCTGCTGGCGGGCGGCCGGGTGACGCTGTGCACCCAGTGCGCCGCCCGGCGCGACCTGACCGAGAAGGACGTCATCGAGGGCGTGCGGATCGCGGGCGCCCAGGTCTTCGTGCAGGAGGCACTGGCCGACGACACCCAGGCGCTCGTCTACTGACCCATCCCGAAAGCGTGAGCACTCCAGGGAAAAGTGTCATCGGGGCGCTCATTCGAGCGTCCCGATGACAGCAGAGGGCGAAGTGCTCACGCTCGTCTTCAGAGAAGCAGTCGGGTCCGTCGGGGCCACAGTCTGCTGGAAGGGCACCTCCGCCGCACCGCCTGCGCGGCTTCGCAGCACCACCGGCGCCCGCGACCGCCGCTCACCGCCCCATGACGTATGCCACGGTCGGGCCGGTGGTCCAGCCGCCGTCCACCGCGATTTCCGCGCCGGTGACGTAGGACGCGGCGTCCGAGAGCAGGAAGACGACCGCGCCGGCGATCTCGTGGGCCTCGCCCACCCGGCCCATGGGCGTGTTGGGGTACTTGCCCTCGCCCTGCTCGATGCCGACGGCCGCGGTCATCGGGGTGTACGTCATCCCCGGGTGCACGGAGTTCACGCGGATGCGGGCGGTGCCCAGTTCCACGGCGCCGATCTTCGTCAGTCCGCGCACGCCCCACTTGGAGGCGCCGTAGCCCGCGGTGAGGGCGAGGCCCATCAGGCCCGCGGCGGACGAGATGTTGACGATCGATCCGCCGCCGGCCTCCTTCAGCGCGGGGATCACGGTCTTCATGCCGATGAAGACGCCCGTGAGGTTGATGTCGAGCACCTTGCGGAAGTGCTCGACGGACTCGGACTCCAGCAGGGTGCCGGTGGAGATGCCGGCGTTGTTCACCAGGCCGTGCAGCGACCCGAACGCGGTGACGGCCAGGTCGGCGGCCCGCCGCCAGTCCTCCTCGGAGGTCACGTCGTGGTGCAGGAAGCGGGCACGGGCGCCCAGTTCCCGGGCGGTGGCCTCGCCCTCGTCGTCCAGGACGTCGGTGATCAGGACGTGCGCGCCGGCGGCGACCGCCTGCCGGGCCGCCTCCGCGCCGAGTCCCCGGGCGCCGCCGGTGATGATCAGGTTCTTGCCGGTCAGGTCGTGCACGGTCGGGCTCCTCTCCAGGGGCGGGCAGGTCAGAAGTGGGTGCCGCCGTCGATCCGGATCTCGGTGCCGGTGATGAAGCGGCCGTCCTCGGACCCGAGCATCGCGACCACGGACGCCACGGTCTCCGGGCCGGCGAACCCCTGGCCGAGCGCGGGCGAGAGCTTCGCGAACAGGCTCATGTCGGCGTCCTCGGGCAGCCCGGGCCCGGCGCTCTGCCCGCTGGCCCCGCTGCCGTCCGTCATGCCGGAGGAGATCGATCCCGGCTGGACGGCGGTGAAGCGGATGCCGCGCCCCGCGTACTCACTGGCCAGGGCGTGGGTCATGGACTGGATGCCGCCCTTGCTCGCCGCGTAGGCCGCCATGTACGGGTGGGCGAACGCCGCCGAGGTGGAGCTGAAGTTGACCACGGCCGCGTCCCGGCCCTCCAGGAGCGCCGGGATCGCCTCGCGGATCACCAGGAAGGTGCCGACCAGGTTCACCGTCAGGACGCGGGTGAAGTCCGCGACGCTGGTCCGCTCGGTGTGCGAGGAGCGCAGGATGCCGGCCGCGTTGACCAGGACGTCCAGCCCGCCCAGCGTCTCCGTCGCGGCCTTGACGCCCTCGCGCACCGAGGTCTCGTCGGCGATGTCGACGACGAGGGTGGTGAGCCGGTCCGTGTGGCCGGCCGCCTTCTCGAAGGTGTCCTTCAGGCCCGTCTCGCTGACGTCCGCGGCCACGACGGTGCCGCCCTCCGCGAGCAGCCGCAGCACGGTGGCCTGGCCTATGCCCGAGCCGGCGCCGGTGACCAGGGCACGACGGCCTTCGTAGCGGTTCATCTGGTTCATGTGTGCTCCCACCCGGCTCGCCGTGGTCCGTCGGCCGGTTCTCTGCGGCGCCCGCTCTCTTTCCCGCGACGCCCGAATTCCACTTCACGTTACGCCTGAGTGGCACATTTTGCCACTACGTCACGTCATGCCGTCGAGTGGTCGCGGGACGTACGCTTCTGGGGTGAGCACCGAGCCGCCGACCCCGTCCCTGACCGAGCGCCGCAAGGCCGCCACCCAGCTCGACATCGCGCACGCGGCGGCCGAGCTGTTCGGCACCCAGGGCCCGCACGCCACGACGGCCGAGGAGATCGCCCGGCGCGCCGGGGTCGCGCTGCGCACCTTCTACCGGTACTTCCGCTCCAAGCAGGACGCGGTCGGTCCGCTGCTCACGGTCGGCGCCGACCGCTGGCGGGGGCTGCTGGCCGACACGGAACCGGGCGCCCCGCTCGGCCCCGCACTGCGGACCGCGGCCGAGGAGGCGCTGGCGGTACCGGACGCCCGGGCCGCCGAGGCGATGCTGCGCACGCGCGGGCTGCTGCGGGCAGCTCAGGACGATCCGGCGCTGCGCGCCGTGTGGTACCGCGTGAACCAGGAGTCGGAGGAGCGGCTGGTCCCGGTGATCGCGCGCCTGACGGACGGCGCCGCCGATCCGCTGGAGGTGCGACTGGTGGCCGCCGCCGCCACCGACTCCATCCGGATCGCCATGGAGACGTGGGCCGGCACGGAGGCGGGGGCCGAGGGGCCGGGTTCTCCGGCCGAGCTGGCGGTGCGCTGCCTGGAAAGGCTCGTCGGGGGGCTGGACCGGGGCTAGGGGAAGCCGCCGAGGGAGCGTCGAGGGGCGTACGACCTCCGGGGAGGGCGCGGGCCGCAGGGGTGCCGATCACCAGACACGGGCCCGGGGGGCGCCGGCCGCGGGGGGCCGTTCACCGGGCAAGGGCCCGGGGGCCGGCCGCGAGGGCGCCGAGCACCGGGCGTCAGACAGGGGCGTCTGTCTAGTGCCGCCCCTTCTTGCCGTCCAGCTCGTCCCACCACTCGTCGGACTTCGGGTCGCCGGAGGGGTCGTCCCACCAGCGGTCGTCGGGTCCGCGGCGGTTGGCGACGACGGCCGCGAGCGGCGGGATGACCATGGCGACCACGCACATGGCGACGGCCGCGGGGACCGACCAGAGCCGGACGACACCCCAGGCCAGGACGAACAGCGCGATGCAGGTGCCCATCATCACGAAGTAGCGGTGCCGCCGCCGCGCGTACATGGTTCCAGCGTAGGTCCGCGCACGCGCCCCGGACATGCCGAGGGGCCGCACCCCGGGAGTCCAACCCGTGGGGTGCGGCCCCTCACCGCCGAAGCTGCCGTCAGACGGCGATCGCGACCTCCGCGAGGCCGCCCTGCTGGGCGACGACCGTGCGGTCGGCGCTGCCGCCGGGGACGAGCGCGCGGACGGTCCAGGTGCCCTCGGCCGCGTAGAAGCGGAACTGGCCCGTCGCGGAGGTCGGGACCTCCGCCGTGAACTCGCCGGTGGCGTCCAGCAGACGGACGTAGCCCGTCACCGGCTCGCCGTCGCGGGTCACCTGACCCTGGATGGTCGTCTCACCGGGCTTGATCGTCGAGGCGTCGGGGCCGCCGGCCTTCGCTCCGCACATGTCGTACTCCTGAGGGGTTGAGAGGGGGCGGGCTTACTTGTTGGCGCCGAGCTCGATCGGCACGCCGACGAGGGAGCCGTACTCGGTCCAGGAGCCGTCGTAGTTCTTGACGTTCTCCACGCCCAGCAGCTCGTGCAGGACGAACCAGGTCAGGGCCGAGCGCTCGCCGATGCGGCAGTAGGCGATGGTGTCCTTCGCCAGGTCGACCTGCTCGTCGGTGTAGAGCTGCTTCAGCTCCTCGTCCGACTTGAAGGTGCCGTCGTCGTTGGCGTTCTTCGACCACGGGATGTTGCGGGCGGACGGGACGTGGCCCGGGCGCTGCGACTGCTCCTGCGGGAGGTGGGCCGGGGCGAGCAGCTTGCCGGAGAACTCGTCGGGCGAGCGGACGTCGACCAGGTTCTGCGCGCCGATCGCCTTGACGACGTCGTCGCGGAAGGCGCGGATGGACGTGTCCTGCGGCTTGGCCTTGTAGTCGGTCGCCGGGCGCTCGGGCACCTCGGTGCCGTCGACCAGCTCGCGGGCGTCCAGCTCCCACTTCTTGCGGCCGCCGTCGAGGAGCTTGACGCTGTCGTGGCCGTACAGCTTGAAGTACCAGTAGGCGTAGGACGCGAACCAGTTGTTGTTGCCGCCGTAGAGGACCACGGTGTGGTCGTTGGAGATGCCCTTCTTCGACAGGAGCTTCTCGAAGCCCTCCTGGTCGACGAAGTCGCGGCGGACCGGGTCCTGGAGGTCCTGGGTCCAGTCGATCCGGATCGCGTTCTTGATGTGGTTCTTGTCGTACGCGGACGTGTCCTCGTCCACCTCGACGATCGCGATGGTCGGGTCGTCCAGGTGGTCCTGCAGCCAGTCGGCGTCGACCAGGACGTCGCTGCGGCTCATGATTTCTCCTCCGGGGCAGTTGCGGCGGGGCGTGCGGTGAGAGGGTGTGCGCGCTCGGGCCGGGGCGGCGCGCGGGTGCCCTGGGCAGGGCGGGCGAGGGGATACGGACGGCGGCGTCGCCGCCCGCTCAGACGGTGCGACAGAGCATGGCGGCGACGCGGCACAGGTCGACTGCCCGCCGCTTCGTGAGATCCGCCTGTCGCTTCATAAGGCCCGATCGTAGGGACGGACAGCGGTGCGTGTCACCGGCGTGTCGGATTATGAGACGGGATTGTCCGGAATGCGGGACGGGCGCTCGCCGCGCGCATCGCGGAACGGCCCGCCGGCCCGGGTGTGCCGATCTCGCATCTGCGCTGCGGACGGCGGCGTCTCACCCATCGGACTACACAGCCGCCGCTCGGCGACCACGCGGTCGCCACTCTGCCGACACGCGGTCGCCGCTCGGACGCCGCTCGCTCGCCGCCGGGCGCGCGCCTCCGCGGGCGGCAGGCCGCCGTCGTCCTACCCGGCCAGCTCGACGTTCGAACCCTTCACCGTGATCTCGACGCCGTCCTTCGCGGCCTCGACCTTGTCCAGCTCGATGCCGCCGGGCAGCTCGTCGATGGTCTGCTGGAAGTCGGTGATGGCCCGGATGCGGGACTCGGCGAGCTGCTTGCCGCCGATCTCCGGCAGCCCGTCGGCGACGACCTCGACGTCGTTGTCCTTGACCGTGACCGAGCTGAGCACGTCGACCGGCTGGGGCAGCTCGACGCCGAACGCCGTGGCCTGGAGGGAGACCTTGATCTTGCCGTTGCCGCCGTCGGAGAGGCCGATGACCTTCGCGGTGACGCCCGGCGCGACCTCCGTGGGCTCGGACTTGGCGGCCTTCATCAGCTCGTCGTAGGCGATGGTCGCGGTACCGGTGGCGGTGGCCGCGGTGGCGGAGCTGAAGTCGCTCGAGAATCCGACGCCCTTCATGTTCGCGCGCAGGTGGTCGATGCGGATCTTCTCGGCGCCGTCGCCGGTGGACGCCTCGTAGCCGTCGATGCCGACCTCGACGTCGTCCAGCTCGCCGCCGACGACCTGGGTGAGGAAGGGGAAGCCGTTGATGGAGACGTCGGGCGTCGAGGCCAGGTTCTCGCTGCTGCGCAGCTGGTCGGCCGCCTCGCCCTCGGCGAAGTTGACCGCCACACGGTCCGCGATCACGAAGAGACCGCCCAGGATCACGACGACGATCAACAGTATTCGCAGTGCACGCATGCGGTGTTCTCCCACCCCGGGTGGTCAACGACGGCGGTCCCCCGACGACCGGCGGCCGTCCAGCGCGAGGGTAACGCGGCGGACAGGGGGCGCCGGCATTTTGTCGATCACCTGTGACAGGCGGGCAGGCGGGCAGGAAGGCAGGAGGGGCGGACGCCGGGGGGGCGGTGGGCTCGGCGCCCCCCGGCGGCCGGTTTCAGCCGAGCGCCCGGCCCAGCAGGTAGACGGCCGGCGCCGCGGCCGCCAGCGGCAGGGCCACGCCCGCCGTGAAGTGGACGAAGCGGGAGGGGTAGTCGTAGGCCGCGACCCGGTGGCCGATCAGCGCGCACACCGCGGCGCCCGCGCCGAGCAGCGCCCCCGACGTACCGAAGTCCGTCATCGCGCCGGCCGCGATCCCCGCCCCGGCCGCCGCGAGCAGCGCCACGACCGGGGACGCCGCGGTCGGCAGCGGCAGGGCTCGCGCCACGACGGCGACGGCCACCGCGATCGCGCCGACCGTCACGGCGTCCGCGTCGGCGGCCAGGTACCCGCCCGCGACGACGGCCAGGGCCGCCGCGACGACGGTCGCCATCAGGCCGTACATCCGCTCGTCGGGGTCGGCGTGCGAGCGCAGTTGCAGCACGAGGGAGAGCAGCACCCACACCCCGAGCGTGCCGAGGATCGCCGCAGGTGAGCGGTCCGACACCAGCATCGCCGCGTCGGCGGCGAGCGCGGCGGCGAAGCCCAGTGCGATGCCCTGCCGGGCGGGCCACATGCCGTTCAGCCGGAACCAGCCCGCCGCGGTGACCGCCTGGAGGACGACGAGCGGGACGAGCAGGGCGTAGGTGCCGAGCGCCGCCCCACCGGCGAGCAGCAGACCGAGCAGAGCGGTGAGCCCCGCCGGCTGCATGCCGGGGTCGATGATCGGCGAACGCCCCTCGGCACGGGCACGCTGGGCGTCCGTTATCCGCGTGTTCCCGGCGAGGGTCGCGGGGCCGTAGTCGGGCTCGTCGGTGGGGGCCGGGTCGGGGGCGGTCCGCTGCTGGTGGGGCTGCGGCTGCTGTGCGTACGCCTGGGGCTGCGGCTCGTACGCCTCCGGCTGCGGGGCGTACACCTCCGGCCGCGGCTGCTGTGCGAAGGCCTGTGGCTGAGGCTGCTGTGCGTACGCCTGTGGCTGATACGGCTGCTGAGGCTGCTGCTGGGGCGCGTAGCCGCCGTGCGATCCGTACGCCGGACTCGCCGGCTCCTGGTACGCCTGCGGGGCCTGCGGCTGCTGGGGCGGCAGGTACGCCGTCTCCTCCGCCGGGACCGGCGGCTGCACCTGGGTCTCCCAGGTCTGCCCCTGCCACTGCTGCGTGTACTGCGCGGCGTTCGGGTCCTCGTAACCGTGGTGGCCCTGGTACGCCTGCTGCCCGGACGGCCACGCCTGGGCGTCGTATCCCTCGTACGGCTGGTTCTGTCCGTACGGACGGTCCGGCTGGTCGGTCATGGTCACCCTCCCGCGAACGGCGGGAGCACCTCGACCGTGCCGCCGTCGGCCAGTCGTACCGTCTCGTGCTCGCGCGTGCCCACGGGGTCGCCGTCGACGAGGAACGAGCAGCGCAGCAGCACGCGCGTGAGTTCGCCGGGGTGCCGCTCGCGCACCGCGCCGAGCGCCTCGCCGAGCGTGGCCGCGTCGTACGCCTCCTCGGCCACCCCCGCCGCGGCCTTCGCGGCGGCCCAGTAGCGCACCGTGACCTTTGCCATCTGGATCCTTCGTCGCCGGTGCCGGTCGGCGTCGGTGCCGACCGGCGGTGAACAACGTCAGGCTAGCCCGCCCGCGCCACCGCCCAGTCGCCGATCCGGTGCAGCAGCCCCTCGCCGGACGCGTGCTCGGCGTGGCCCATGCCGGGCTCCAGCCAGAGCTCCCCGTGGTCACCGGCCGCCTCGGCCAGCATCCGGGGGTGGTCGAGGGGAAAGTAGCCGTCCCGGTCGCCGTGCACGACGAGCAGCGGCCTCGGCGCGATCCGGGGCACCGCCTCCACCGGCGACAGCGGCACCGGGTCCCAGTCCCGGTGATGGATACGGGTGCGCATGCCGTAGCGGCCCACCAGGCGCCCGGCGGGGCGCATCACCAGCCAGTGCAGCCGGCGCATGGGTGCCGTACCCCGGTAGTACCAGCGGGCCGGCGCGCTCACCGACACCACGGCGTCCGTGCCGGCCTCGCGGTCGTCGGCGTACAGCGCGGCGTGCCGCAGCACCACCGAGCCGCCCATGGAGAAGCCGACGGTCACCACGCGCGCGTGTCCGAATCCGCGCGCCCAGGTGACCGCCGCCGCCAGGTCCAGCACCTCGCGGTCGCCGACGGTGGACCGTCCACCGGACGCGCCGTGCCCCCGGAAGGAGAACGTGACCACCGCGCCGTGCCGCGCGAACGCCTCGGCGATGCGTCGTACGTGCGGCCGGTCGGCGTCGCCCGTGAACCCGTGGGCGACGACGAACACCAGGTCAGATACGTCGTGGGCGGTCGCGCCGGGCTCGTACACGGCGTCGATCGGCACCCCGTCGGACGTGCGGAGGAAGGTGCGGGCCGGCGTGCGGCGCGGGCTCCTTTGAGGCGTCTTTCCGGGCGTCTCGGGATGCGGACGAAAGGTGGAACGCGCCACATGACCTGACCGACGGTTGCTCATGTCGGCTATTCTGCTGGGCAGAGGACTCGGGCAACGTAGCCCCCGGGTCCTTTTGTGCTTTCGGGAGCGATGCCGGGCGGGCGCCGGGCGTTCACCTCCCGGACACGCGGCGGGCCCCACGGGCACGGGTCCCGCCACCTGTAAGAAGCAGTGCCGCAAACGTCCTCGCAGGGACCCAGGAGGAACCAGACGTTATGGGCGAGCGAACCGGGCACGACCGCAGGACGACCCAGGCAGGTGGGGCGCGATGAGTTCTCTGCTGCTCCTGACCAACGCCCTCCAGCCGTCGACGGAGGTGCTTCCCGCCCTCGGCCTGCTGCTGCACAACGTCCGCGTCGCCCCCGCCGAGGGCCCCGCCCTCGTCGACACCCCCGGCGCCGACGTGATCCTCGTCGACGGGCGCCGCGACCTCCCCCAGGTCCGCAGCCTGTGCCAGCTGCTGCGCTCCACGGGCCTGAGCTGCCCGCTGGTCCTGGTCGTCACCGAGGGCGGCCTCGCCGCCGTCACGGCCGACTGGGGCATCGACGACGTACTGCTGGACACGGCGGGCCCGGCGGAGGTCGAGGCCCGGCTGCGCCTCGCCATGGGCCGTCAGCAGATCGTCGGCGACGACTCCCCGATGGAGATCCGCAACGGCGACCTCTCGGTGGACGAGGCGACGTACTCCGCGAAGCTCAAGGGCCGGGTCCTGGACCTGACCTTCAAGGAGTTCGAGCTGCTGAAGTACCTCGCCCAGCACCCGGGCCGGGTCTTCACCCGCGCGCAGCTGCTCCAGGAGGTCTGGGGCTACGACTACTTCGGCGGCACCCGCACCGTCGACGTGCACGTACGGCGGCTGCGCGCCAAGCTCGGCCCCGAGCACGAGTCGCTGATCGGGACCGTCCGCAACGTCGGCTACCGCTTCGTCACGCCGGAGAAGCCCGAGAAGGGCGAGCGCGCGGAGGACGCCAAGGCGAAGGCCGGGGCCCGGACGGAAGCGCGGGCGGACACCGCGGCCGAGGCGACGTCGACCAAGGTGTGACACGCCCTGCCCAGGGCGGATCCATCCGCGTAGACTCCGCGCGTGGCCAAGGTGACTCGGGATGACGTGGCGCGACTGGCGGGGACTTCCACCGCCGTCGTCAGCTATGTCATCAACAACGGACCCCGGCCGGTCGCCCCGGCCACGCGCGAGCGTGTCCTCGCCGCGATCAAGGAACTGGGGTACCGCCCGGACCGGGTCGCCCAGGCGATGGCGTCGCGGCGCACGGACCTCATAGGACTGATCGTGCCGGACGCGCGCCAGCCCTTCTTCGGGGAGATGGCGCACGCGGTCGAACAGGCCGCGTCCGAGCGCGGGAAGATGGTCCTCGTCGGCAACTCCGACTACGTCGGCGAGCGCGAGGTCCACTACCTGCGCGCCTTCCTCGGGATGCGGGTCTCCGGTCTGATCCTGGTCAGCCACGCCCTGAACGACCTGGCCGCCGCCGAGATCGAGGCCTGGGACGCCCGGGTCGTCCTGCTGCACGAGCGCCCCGAGGCCATCGACGACGTGGCCGTCGTCACCGACGACCTCGGTGGTGCCCAGCTCGCCGTGCGCCACCTGCTGGAGCACGGGTACGAGTACGTCGCCTGCATGGGCGGCACCGCCGAGACCCCGTCCGTCGGCGACCCGGTCTCCGACCACGTCGAGGGCTGGCGGCGGGCGATGAAGGAGGCCGGGCTCTCCACCGAGGGCCGGCTCTTCGAGGCGCCGTACAACCGCTACGACGCGTACCGCGTGGCCCTGGAGCTGCTCTCCGGCCCGCGGCGCCCGCCCGCGATCTTCTGCTCCACCGACGACCAGGCGATCGGCCTGCTGCGCGCCGCCCGCGAGCTGCGCATCGACGTGCCGGGCGAGCTGGCGGTGGCCGGATTCGACGACATCAAGGAGGCGGACCTGGCCGATCCGCCGCTGACCACGGTCGCCTCCGACCGCTCGGCGATGGCGCGGGCGGCCGTTGACCTGGTCCTGGACGACGGTCTGCGCGTGGCGGGCTCCCGGCGCGAGCGGCTGAAGGTCTTCCCGTCGCGGCTGGTGGTCCGGCAGTCCTGCGGCTGCGAATAGCCCCCGCGCCCCGGCGCCCCGGCGCCCCCGTGCCCAGCCGCCCCCGCGCCCCGGCGCCCCTGCGTCCTGGCGTCCCGACCTCGCGCCGGGTTCTTTACATCGGGCATACGAGGTTCTGCCGGGCTTCTCAGGCAGCCCTCAGGCCGCTCTCATACGGGGGCGGGAAGCTCATGAACATGACCGAGAGCCTCCGCCGCAGCGGCGAGTACGAGCACGCCCAGGAGAACCCGTACGGGAACCCGTACCAGGGAACCCAGCACGCCTCCTCTCCCGTCGACCCGGAGTGGCCTCCCCCGCCGGCCCAGCCGCCCGCCGCCGCCTTCCCGGACGGGCAGCCCGAGCAGCCCCACAAGAAGCGCGGCACCCGGCGCGGCCCCGTCGCCCTCCTCGCCGCCGTGGCGATCGTCGCGGCGGCCGTCGGCGGCGGCACCGCGTTCGGCATCCAGGAGCTGACCGGCAGCGACACCGTCGCCGCGAGCACCGGCAGCACCAACGTGGTGCCGTCCAGCCAGAAGGGCACGGTCTCCGGGGTCGCCCAGGCGGTCAGCCCGAGCATCGTCGAGATCAGCGCCACCTCGGCCGCGGGCTCCTCCACCGGTTCCGGTGTGATCATCACCAGTGACGGCGAGATCATCACCAACAACCACGTGGTGTCCGGTGCCTCGTCCGTCAAGGTGACGACCAGCGACGGCAAGCAGTACACGGCCGAGGTCGTCGGCACGGACAGCAGCAAGGACCTCGCGCTGATCAAGCTGGAGAACGCCTCCGGACTGAAGGCCGCGGCCCTCGGCGACTCCGACGCCGTGCAGGTCGGCCAGCAGGTCGTGGCGATCGGCTCCCCCGAGGGCCTGACCGGCACGGTCACCAGCGGCATCGTCTCCGCCCTGGACCGCGACGTGACCGTCTCGACCGACGAGGGGCAGCAGCAACAGCAGCAGCGCCAGGGCGGCGGCTGGCCGTTCGAGTTCGGTGGCCGGGAGTTCAACGGCGACACCGGCTCGTCCACGACGACGTACAAGGCGATCCAGACCGACGCGTCCCTCAACCCGGGCAACTCCGGCGGTGCGCTGATCGACATGAACGGCAACATCATCGGCATCAACTCCGCGATGTACTCGTCGGCCGAGTCCTCCGCCAGTGCGGGCAGCGTCGGCCTCGGCTTCGCCATCCCGATCAACACCGTCAAGGCCGACCTGGCCAAGCTGCGCGCGGGTGCCGACGGCTGAGCGGGCGTCCCCCGCGGCTGCCCGAGGCCGCCGCGGACATGCGAGGCTGATGACGTTGGCAGCCGCACCCGACACCGCATCCGAGGAACCCGAGCCCATGAGCCCCGCAGACGGCGACCGCGACCGTGAAGTCCAGCGCATCCTGATCGTCGACGACGAGCCGGCGGTCCGCGAAGCCCTCCAGCGCAGCCTCGCCTTCGAGGGCTACGACACCGAGGTCGCCGTCGACGGCGCCGACGCGCTGGAGAAGGCGACGGCCTACCGCCCCGACCTGATCGTCCTCGACATCCAGATGCCCCGCATGGACGGCCTGACCGCCGCCCGCCGCATCCGCGGCGCGGGTGACACGACACCCGTCCTCATGCTCACGGCCCGCGACACGGTCGGCGACCGGGTGACCGGCCTGGACGCCGGCGCCGACGACTACCTCGTCAAGCCCTTCGAACTCGACGAACTCTTCGCCCGCATCCGCGCGCTGCTGCGCCGCAGCTCCTACGCGGCGGCCCTCGAGGCCACCGCCGAGGACGACGACACCCTGACCTTCGCCGACCTGACCATGGACCTGTCGACGCGGGAGGTCGTCCGGGCCGGGCGCCCGGTCGAGCTGACCCGCACGGAGTTCACGCTCCTGGAGATGTTCATGGCCCACCCGCGCCAGGTCCTCACCCGCGAGCAGATCCTCAAGGCCGTCTGGGGCTTCGACTTCGAGCCCTCCTCCAACTCCCTCGACGTGTACGTCATGTACCTGCGCCGCAAGACCGAGGCGGCCGGCGAGCCGCGCCTCGTCCACACCGTGCGCGGCGTCGGCTACGTCCTGCGGCAGGGCGGCGCGGAGTGAGAAGCCTGGCCCGCCGTGTCCGCGCGCTGCCCATCCGGGCCAGGCTGTCGCTGCTGGTGGCGGCGGCGGTGGCCCTCGCGGTGGCGGCGGCTGCGGTGGCGTGCTGGTTCGTGGTGAAGAGCGTGCTGGTCAGCTCACTCGACGAGGCCCTCAAGGCGAACCGCATGAGCAGGCAGCAGGTGAGCCAGTACGTCAACCTGCGCACCGGCGAGTGCGCCCACGATCCCGTCACGCACGAGCAGAACCCCTTCGGCTCGTCCGTACAGCTCGTGGACGGCACGGGCGGGAGCTGCCTGATCATCGGCATGGAGAAGGTCCCGCTCACCGACACCGACCGTGCCGTGGCCGAGGGCAGCACCAAGGACGCCCTGCACGACGCCACGGGCCCGGACGGCACGCAGTACCGCGTCTACACCTACAGCGTCCTGCCCGAGCTGGGCGTCGCCGTCTCCGCCGCCCGCCCGCTGGACGAGGTGAACAGCTCCCTCAGCAACCTCGCGCTGGTGCTCGTCTTCGTCGCGGGCGCGGGTGTCCTCGGCGCGGGCGCCGCCGGTCTCTGGGTGGCCCGGACCGCCCTGCGGCCCGTCGACGAACTGACGCGGGCCGTGGAGCACGTGGCCCGCACCGAGGACCTCACGGTCCGCATCCCCGTCGAGGACGACAGCGACGACGAGATCGCCCGCCTGTCCCGCTCCTTCAATTCCATGACCTCGTCCCTGGCCAGCTCCCGCGACCTGCAACAACAACTGATCGCCGATGCCGGCCACGAACTGCGCACCCCCCTCACCTCCCTGCGCACCAACGTCGAACTCCTCACCCGCAGCGAGGAGACCGGCCGCCCGATCCCCGAGGCCGACCGCAAGGCCCTGCTCGCCTCGGTGAAGGCCCAGATGACCGAACTGGCGGCGCTGATCGGCGACCTCCAGGAACTCTCCCGCCCCGACACCGGCCAGCACGCCGGCAAGACCCGCATCCTCGCCTGGCACGACGTCGTCGAGTCCGCCCTGCGCCGCGCCCGCCTGCGCGGCCCGGAACTGACCATCACGGCCGACGTGCGGCCCTGGTACGTGCGCGCGGAACCGGCCGCGCTGGAACGCGCGGTGGTCAACATCCTGGACAACGCGGTGAAGTTCAGCCCCGAGTCCGGCACCGTGGACGTCCGCCTCGCCGACGGCGTCCTCACCGTCCGCGACCACGGCCCCGGCATCCCCGCCGACGAACTCCCCCACGTCTTCGACCGCTTCTGGCGCTCCCCGTCCGCCCGCGCCCTGCCCGGCTCGGGCCTGGGCCTGTCCATCGTGGCCCGCACGGTGCAGCAGGCCGGGGGCACCGTGACCCTGACCCCGGGCGAGGGAGGCGGCACGACGGCGACCGTACGCCTGCCGGGGGCGCCGGTACCGCCGCCGGAGACCGGCGCGGCCGACTGAGGTCAGGTACAGCCGAGCATGCCGGGGGAGTGCCTCCGACTCGGCCCGCATGAGGCACAGGGCGGGAACGCGGAGCAGGTCACCGGACGTGCGCGGGCCTGGCGCGACACCTGAATGGTCGTGTGCTCCGCCATGGCTCCACCATAGCCACGGCCAGGGCGGTGCTCGGGGACCGGCGAGCCGGGGAGCGGGCGGTGCGGTGCGCGGTGGTCAGGGCGACCGAGGCGCTGCAGGACGTGCTGCGGATCGCGGTCAGCCGGGGCGCACGCCTTGAGGTCGCCGACTTCTGACCGCGCGGCAACCTTCCGACGGCCGGGCGGCGACCGACAGGTGATCCAGTCCCCACCTGAACGGAAGTCAGCCGTGAGCGAGACCCGTACCCGCACCCGCGCCAAGGCCCGCCACCGCAGGACAAGAAGGGCCCTGGCCGTGGGCGTCCCCCTGGCCCTGGTCGCTGCCGGCGCGCTGGCCTACGGCCCGGACACCGGCTTCTTCGGCTCCGGTTCGGCCAGTGAGGCGTCCGCGGTCGGCTACACCGCCCCCGCGTGGGCCACCGCCACCGCCGACGGCTTCGCCTCCGTCGACGCCCTCGGCCAGAAGGGCACCTACGGCGGCCGGGAGGGCGAGACCGTGACCGTGCGCACGCAGGCCGAGCTGGAGAAGTACGCGACGGCCGAGGAGCCGTACGTCATCGTCGTCGCCGGGACGATCGGGATGGCGCCCGTCGGCAAGGAGATCAAGGTCCGCTCGGACAAGACGATCGTCGGCGCCGGCACCTCCGGGCAGATAGTCGGCGGCGGCTTCTTCCTCGGCACCGGTGTGCACAACGTGATCATCCGCAACTTGACGATCCGGGACTCCTACCAGGGCGTCTGGAACGACAAGGAGCACGACTTCGACGCGATCCAGATGGACGGCGCGCACCACGTGTGGATCGACCACAACGACCTGCGGCACATGGCGGACGGCCTGATCGACGTCCGCAAGGACAGCACGTTCGTGACGGTCTCCTGGAACAGGCTGAGCGACAACAACAAGACCTTCGGCATCGGCTGGACGGAAAACGTCACCACGGACATCACGGTCCACCACAACTGGTTCCGCGAGACCGAGCAGCGCAATCCCTCCACCGACAACGCCGCGCACGCGCACCTCTACAACAACTACCTGGAGGACGTACCGGACACCGACATCACCTCCTCCTACGGCAACTACGCGCGCGGCCGGACGTCGATGGTCCTGGAGAACAGCTACTTCCAGGGCGTGAACAACCCCGTCATCAAGGACGCCACCGCCTCCCTCGTCCAGCGCGGCAACGTCTTCTCCGGCACCTCGGGCCGCAACGAGAGCGGCGGAACGGCTTTCGACCCGAAGGAGTTCTACGCCTACACGCTCGACGAGGCCGCGGACGTGCCGAGGCTGCTGCTGGCCGGCGCGGGCCCGCGCACGTCGATCGGGGTCGCGGACAGCGGGCAGGGCGGCGCGGCCACGAAGGCCGCGACCACGCTCACGGTCGCCAAGGACGGCACCGCGCAGTACAAGTCCGTCCAGGCCGCCGTGGACGCCGTGCCGGCGGACAACGCCTCCCGGGTCGTCATCGCCGTGAAACCGGGGACGTACCGCGAGACGGTGAAGGTGCCCTCCAACAAGCCGCACGTCACCATCCAGGGCACGGGCAGCAGCCGCAAGCAGACCGTGATCGCCTACGACAACGCGGCCGGGACACCCAAGCCCGACGGCTCCGGCACCTACGGCACCTCCGGCAGCGCGACCGTCGCCGTCGAGGCCGACGACTTCCAGGCCCGCAACCTCACCATCGCCAACGACTTCGACGAGGCCGCCAATCAGTCCCTGAACGGCCACCAGGCAGTGGCGCTGCGCACCGCCGCTGACAAGGTGTTCCTGGACAGTGTGATCGTCACCGGCGACCAGGACACCCTCCTGCTGGACACGGCCGCCAAGGACAGACTCGGCCGCGTCTACATGAGCAACTCCTACGTCGTCGGCAACGTCGACTTCATCTTCGGCCGCGCCTCCGCCGTGATCGACCGCTCGGTCATCACCCTCAAAAAGCGCTGGGACGGCACCTCGGCCGGCTATGTCACCGCCCCCAGCACCCCGGCCGACCGCAAGGGCTTCCTGATCAACCGCTCCGTCGTCAACGGCGACGTCGCGGCCGGCTCCTTCCACCTCGGCCGCACCTGGCACGCGGGCGGCGACGCGACCCTCGACCCACAGACCACGGTCCGCGACACCGAGCTCAGCACCGCGATCAAGTCCGCACCGTGGTCCGACATGGGCGGCTTCTCCTGGAAGGACGACCGCTTCGCCGAATACCGGAACTCGGGCCCCGGCGCGGGCGCGGCGGGCCCTGACCGCCCCCACCTGACCGACTCCCAGGCCGCCGGCCAGGAGGTCCGCGACTGGCTGGGCGGCTGGGTGCCCACGGCGTCGTAGGGCGGGGCAGTCGCAGGGCAACGGGAGAGGGGCCCGAGGCGTCCGCACCGGGTGCGACGCCTAGGGCCCCTCTCAGGAACAACGCGCAGCGCCTACTGCACGACCGTGATCCGGTCCGCCGCCGGCGGGGCGATCGGGTCGCCGGCCGACGAGTTGGCCGTCAGGTACTGCTCCAGGGCCGTCAGGTCGTCCGCGCCGACCAGTTCGTTCGTGCCCTCGTTCAGGGTCGGGAAGCCGTCGCCGCCGCCCGCGAGGAAGCTGTTGGAGGCGACGCGGTAGGTGGCGTTCTCGTCGATCGGCGCGCCGTTGAGGCGGATGGAGTCGGTGACGACGCGCTCGGCGCCCGTCTTCGTCAGGTCCAGCGTGTACGTCAGGCCGGAGGAGATCTGGAGGATCTTCGGGGCCGCCTCGTTCGGGCCGCTCACCTGTTCCTTGAGGACCTGGATCAGCTGCGCGCCCGTGTAGTCCTTCAGGTTCACGGTGTTGGCGAAGGGCTGGACCGTGAAGCCCTCGGCGTACGTGACGACGCCGTCGCCCTCGCTGCCCGAAGCCGCGTAGGTCAGGGGCGCGCGGATGCCGCCCGGGTTCATCAGGGCCAGGTCGGTCTCGGGGTCCTGGGACCTGCCGTATGCCAACTGCGCGTCGGCGATCAGGTCGCCCAGCGGGGACTCGGTGCCGTTGCGGTCGATGTCGCCGGAGACGTAGCCGATGGCGCGGTTGCCGATCGGGGCGGCCAGGGTGCTCCACTTGTCGATCAGGCGGGTCATGTCCGGCGCCTTCGGGACGTCCCGCGTGACGACGTGGTTCGCCGACTTCACGGCCGTACGGGCGATGTCACCCGTGGCGCGGTCGTAGGTCAGCGTCGTGTCGGTGTAGAGGCGGCCGAAGGACGAGGCCGAGGTGACCATGCGGGGCTTGCCCGCCGGGTCGGGGATCGTGCAGACGTACGCCGCGTGGGTGTGGCCGGTGACCAGCGCGTCCACCTGGGGCGTGACGTTCTTGGCGATGTCGGCGATCGGGCCGGAGATGCCGTCGCCGGCGCCCGGGGAGTCGCAGTCGTAGTTGTACGAGGAGGAGGCGGGGAAGCCGCCCTCGTGGACCAGGGCGACGATGGACTTCACGCCCTGGCGCTGGAGCACCTTGGCGTACTTGTCGATCGTCTCTACCTCGTCCTTGAAGGTCAGGCCCTTGACACCCTCCGCCGAGACGATGTCCGGGGTGCCCTCCAGGGTCACGCCGATGAAGCCGACCTTGACGCCCTTGTGCTTCCAGACCCAGTAGGGCTTGAGGATGGGCTTGCCGGTCTTCTCGTCGAGGACGTTCGCCGCCAGGTACGGGAAGTCGGCGCCCTCGAACTCCTCGTCCGTGTAGCAGCCCTCGGTGGGGTGGCAGCCGCCGTTCTGGAGGCGGGCCAGTTCCTTGGCGCCCTCGTCGAACTCGTGGTTGCCGACGCTCGTCACATCGAGGTCCAGCTTGTTCAGCGCCTCGATGGTCGGCTCGTCGTGGAAGAGGCCGGAGAGGAGGGGGGACGCGCCGACCATGTCGCCGCCGGCCGCGGTGATGGAGTAGCGGTTGCCCTTGCGCGCCTCGCGCAGGTGGGTGGCCAGGTACTCGATGCCGCCCGCGTCGATCGTCTTCGTCGTCCCGTCCGGCTGGTGCTCCGTGACCCGGCCGGAGGAACCGGCGGGCGGTTCCAGGTTGCCGTGCAGGTCGTTGAAGGAGAGGAGCTGTACGTCCTGGTAGCGGCCGTGACCGTGGCCGCCGTGGCCCCGGTTGCCCTCGCCCGCGTTCGCCGACGCCGGCAGTGCCGCCGCGGCGAGCGCCCCGGCGGTGACGACGGTGGCGGCAGCGGCGAGGAGACGGGTCGTACGGCGTCTGCGGCGCGGATGGTGCGACTGTGCTGTGGCTGGCATGCGCCCCCCTGTGGGTGTGCGTGACGCGAGCCGCTGAGGAGACGGCCCGCCGGCGCGACAGCCTAGAGTCAACGCGCGTAGCGCGACAGGGGGTTCCGGGTTACATCCTGGTGTACCTCGTCACCGGCCCCTCTCCCCCGACTACCGCCGCTTTGCCGCGCCTGCCCTTTACCCTCGTACGCATGACCAGCGACGACACCGTGCGGCCCGGCCGCTCCCGCTCGATCGAGACCCTCTCCGAACTCACCCCGGAGCAGACCGACGCCGTCCTCGCCCTGCTCGCCGAGGCCGCCCGCAACGACGGTCAGCAGGCCGTCTCCGAGCAGGGCCGGCTGCAACTGCGCGGCCCGGCGCGGGAGGGCGTCTCGCACCTGCTGCTCACCGTCGACGGCGGCGCGCCCGTCGGCTACGCCCAACTGGAGGGCACCGACCCGATCGAGCCCCCGGCCGCCGAGCTGGTCGTCCACCCCTCGCACCGGGGGCAGGGCCACGGGCGCGCGCTGGGCTCGGCGCTGCTCGCCGCGTCCGGCAAGCGGCTGCGGATCTGGGCGCACGGCGGCCACTCCGCCGCCCGGCATCTCGCGCAGGTGCTGGGGCTGACCCTCTTCCGCGAACTGCGCCAGATGCGGCGCCCCTTGGCCGGCCTGGACCTGGCGGATCCGCGCCTGCCCGAGGGCGTGAACGTGCGGACCTTCGTGCCCGGCCGGGACGACGAGGCCTGGCTCGCGGTGAACGCCGCCGCCTTCGCCCACCACCCCGAGCAGGGCTCGCTCACCCAGCGGGACCTCGACGACCGCAAGGCCGAGGCGTGGTTCGACCCGGCGGGGTTCTTCCTCGCCGAGCGGGACGGCGAGCTGATCGGCTTCCACTGGACCAAGGAGCACGCCGAGGAGCGGCTCGGAGAGGTGTACGTCCTCGGCATCCGGCCGGACGCCCAGGGGGGTGGCCTGGGCAAGGCCCTGACCACCATCGGTCTGCGGCACCTGGCGGAGCGGGGGCTGCCCACGGCGATGCTGTACGTCGACGCCGACAACACGGCGGCGGTGTCCGTCTACGAGCGCCTCGGGTTCGTCACCCACGAGACCGACCTGATGTACCGCACGGAGACGTGAGGCACGGGCAGCAGTCGACGACGTGAGGCTCGCGCTTCGGGTGACCGTGCGAGGCTCGCGCCTCGGGTGGCCCTGCGAGGCTCGCGCCCCGGGCGACCACGCGAGGCAGCGCCTCAGCCCCGCCCCCTGCGCCGCCCCACCGGCTCCGGTCCGCACACCGTCCACGCCACGGCCACCGCCACCAGCAGCGCCGCCCACCGGTCGTGGGCCTGCGGCCACCGCGGGTCCTCGGGCGGGACGAACAGCGCCCAGCCATCCGGCTCCAGCAGCGGCGCGAGGACGGCCGCGAGCAGCAGGGCCGCCACCACCGCCGGGCCCGGACGCGCCTCGTCGGTCAGCCGTACCGCCGCCGCGGCGCCCGCGAGGGCCAGGGCGCCCACGACCGCGGCCTCCAGGGTGATGTCACCGGCCGGGGGCCGGGACGCCGACGGGGCGACCAGCAGTACGGCCGTCCACCACAGGGCGGCGAGCGGGGCGACCATGGCCACCCGCAGCGCCTGCCGGAGCGGGCGCCGGACGGGGACGGGCGTGGTGAGGTGCCGGGCCGGGTCGTCCAGGAGGAAGGCCAGGCCGAGCGCGCCGATGAGCGCGACGCCCCGCAGCAGGACGAGCGTCTGCCAGGGGGCGGGCTCCGCACCCGTCAGGGCCGGAAAGCCGGCGGCCAGCAGGCCGAGCGCCCCGGCTGCGGCCAGGGCCCGCCACGGCAGCGTGCGCCACACGGGGGCGACCAGGGCCCGCGTCACTCCTCGCACGAGTCCGCCTTCTCCGGCCCCCGCACACCCAGCAGTTCGGCCGCGCGGGCCGTGGTGACGCCCGGCTCGGTCAGCTCGTCCCAGTGCTCCTTCACCCGCTCGCCGACCCCGGCCGGCGGGTTCTCCAGCAGCCGCCGTACGACGTCCGTCTGGCCCTCCGTCATGGTCAGCGGGTCGGTGGGCGACAGGACGATCGCGGAACCCTCGACGCTGTCGTCGAGCCGGACCCGGCGCAGGGCGTCCATCGGGTCGTCCTGCCAGGCCAGGGACAGCCACATGACGGTGACCATCCGCCCGTCGCAGATCTCGCTCCCCGCCGCCTCCGTCCCCGCGACGAGCACGGCGGCGACGGCGCTGGAGAACTCGGGGACGCGGTTGCCGCCCCAGGCGGTGCCCACGGTCACCTGCCCGGCGTCGGTCAGCGCGGGGATCGCGGCGTCGCCCTCCAGCCCGTACCGGGCGTCGATCCGCTGCCGTACGACGAGCTTGCGGTCGTACGCGGTACCGCCGGCGAGGGACTGGACCCCTTCCACGACCTCGGCCCAGGTGCCCGCGCGGGGAACCCACTCGTCGAAGGCGCAGTACGTCGACCCGCCCCGCTCCACGCACGTCTGTTCCGGCCGCACCGACGCACGCTCCCGGGCGGCGGTCAGCTCCGGCGACGGCTCCACGCCCCGGGCCTGGAGGACCCCGCCCGTCACGGCGAGCGCGAGGGTGAGGGCGGTGCCCGCCCGGACGGCCAGGTTCCGTCCGCCGGAGACGAGGACGGCGAGGAAGGCGGCGAACAGGGCCGCGCCCGTCAGGTACAGGGCGTGCCAGGCGGCCGGACGGCCCAGCAGTTCGGAGGGCAGGGTGTTGCTGCTGATCCCGGCGACGACCGGCGCCAGCCACGACGTGCCGTCCGCGCCGCTCGGACCCGTCCCGAGCACGAGCGTGAACAGCAGCAGCACCACCCCCAGCGGCGCCGCGAGTGCCGACCGCACCACCCGGGCCAGCAGCACGCCGAGCGTCCCGAGCAGCAGCACTGCCAGCGGCCCGACGGCCAGTTCGGCGGGCGAACCGTGCCCGACCGCGCCCGGCTTGACCGCCTCCCAGGTGAACTGCCCGGCCACGCACACCGCGGTGAGCACGGCGGCCGGTACGACGGACAGCGCGTGGGCCGCCGTACGGTGCCAGGCAGGCATGACCAGCACGGCGAAGTGCGGCTCGGTGCCGTGTCGCCGGGACCGCAGCACCGCGAAGTTGGCGCTCACCAGGACCGCCAGGCCGAAGAAGACCGGCATGGTCTGGGTGGCGCGGTCGGCGTCCTGGAGGGCCGGGTAGCCGTCCCAGGCGCTGCGGCCGCGCCACACGATCCAGGCGACGTACCCGAGGAGGACCAGCGCTACGGGAAGGCTCGTCAGCATCCGGCGTGCCTCGAACCGCGCGAGGGCGAACACGGCCCGCACGCCCGTCCCGTGGGGACCGGCGTCCACGGCGTCCGGGGCGTCCGTCGTCAGTACGGCGCTCACGCGGCCACCTCCGCGTCGGTGCCGGCACCGTCGAGGGCGAGCAGATAGCCGTCCTCGAGCGTGGGCTCGACCAGCTGGACCCCGTCCGGCGGATCGCCCACGTTACGGAACGACCCGTCCCCCGTCCGCCACCCGGCCTTCGCCCCCGCGTCGCGCGCCCCGCTGCTCCACACGCGCCCGGCGGCCCGTGCGGTCAGCTCGGCCGGGGTGCCGTCGAAGCGCACCGCCCCGGCGGCCATGACGACCACCCGGTGGCAGAGCATCGCCACGTCCTCGGTCTGGTGGGTGGACAGCAGCACGGTGCGCCCCTCGCCCGCCCCGGCGATCAGCTCCCGGAAGCGCATCCGCTGCTCCGGGTCCAGGCCCACGGTCGGCTCGTCGAGCACGAGGAACCCGGGGTCGCCGACGAGTGCGGCCGCGAGGGCGACCCGCTGCCGCATCCCGCCGGACAGCTTCTTGATCTTCCGCCCGCGCACGTCGCCCAGGCCGACCTCCTCCAGGACGCGCCGCACCTCGCGGTGGCGGGCGGCACGGCCCGTCATCTCCTTCAGCACGGCGACGTAGTCGACGAACTCGAACGCGGTGAAGTCCGGGTGGAAGCCGGGCGTCTGCGGCAGGTAGCCGAGCCGCCGCCGCACCTCCTGCCGCCCGCGCGCGCTCCCCGGGTCGTGCCCGAGCACGGTGAACGCGCCCCGGTCGGCGGGCACGGCGGTGGCCAGCACCCGCAGGAGGGTGGTCTTCCCGGCCCCGTTGGGCCCGAGCAGCCCGGTGACGCCCGGGGTGAGCCGCAGCGACACGTCGTCGAGGGCGCGGGTCCGGCCGTAGGAGAGGCTGAGCCCGGAGGCGGAAACGGTGGGGGTCATTCGGCACTCCCGTACGAGTACAAGAAGGGGAAGAAGGAGAAGACGAAGAGGGGTACGAAGGTCACGCGACACCGCGTGCGGACACGTCGAAGCGGTCGCGCAGCAGGAACAGCAGTCCGGTGCCCAGCACGGCCAGCACCCCCGACACGCCCTGACCGGCCGCGGTGAACGGCGCCAACAGGCCGTCCCCGCCCTCCCGGGCCGCGTCCGCGGCCAGCAGTACCGCAGCCCAGGCCCCGGCGACGACGGACGGCGCGGCCACCGGTCCCAGCCGGGGCATCAGCGCCAGCCCGGTCGCGGTCAGGGCGAGTCCGGGCAGCAGCCAGGCCAGGGCGCCCAGCCCGTAGCCCACCATGGCCACACTCGCCAACGCGCCCACCCCCAGCGCGACGGACAGCACGGCGACCGTGCGGATCATCAGCAGCCGGAAGCCGTGCACCGGCGAGACGACGGCCATCTCGTACGTCGGGTCCAGCACGGGCCCGTACGCGAGCGCCACCGAGGCCAGCGGCAGCAGCGGGGCGAGGGCGAGGAAGAGCGTGGGCGTGCCGGCGGCGCTCGCGGCGCCGGCGACGACGAAGCCCGTCAGCAGCACGGCGGCGACCGCGACGAGCCAGGAGCGGCGCAGTACGGGGGTGGCCGCGAGCAGTCGCGCGGTGCCGTCGCCGACGCCGCACCGCACCAGCAGGCCCTCGAACCACCCGGGCCGCGGCGCGTCCAGCTCGGCGTCCAGCCGTTCCCACCCGGCGTCCAGGGCTGCGGCGTCACTCACTCCGGCGAGGACGCCCCGACAGTGGGCGCAGGCGGTCAGGTGGGTGTCGGCGGACCACAGCGCGGGCGCCGCCAGCTCGCCCCGGGCGTAGGCCCGCAGGTCGGCCTCGTCAACGTGCCAGGTCATGCCAGCGCCTCCCGCAGCTGTCGGCGGGCCCGCATCGCCCGTGTCTTGACCGTGCCCGGCGGGATGCCGAGCAGGACGGCCGCCTCGCGGGTGGTCAGCCCGTCGATGACGGTGGCCTGGAGCACCGCGCGCAGCTCCGGCGAGAGCCGTACGAGGGCGCCGGCGAGGTCGCCGTGCTCGACCCCGGCGAGCACCCGCTCCTCCGCAGACGCCTCGTCGCGGTGCCGCAGCCGCGCCAGGGCCTGCCGCAGCCGGCCCCGGGCACCGTCGCCCCGCATCACGTCGATCAGCCGCCGGGACCCGATCCGCCACAGCCAGCCCGCGACGTCCCCGTCCTCCCGGTAGCGCGCGCTGCCCCGCCACACCGCGAGGAACGTCTCCTGCACTACGTCGTCGACGACCCCGGCGTCGGCGCAGCGGCCGCGCATCCGGGCGGTCAGCCAGGGGGCGTACCGGCGGTACAGCTCCTCGAAGGCACGCCGGTCGCCGTCCGCGGCGACGGCCCGCAGCAGCTCACCGTCGCTTCTCGTTTCGCTCACATCTCCTCATCGCACGGGGCGGGTCGTCCGGTTCACGATCGCGGCCGGCGGTTTGCGGACCGCGGACGCGCCTCGGCCGCACCCACCGCCGGAAGCCCCCCGCTATCCCACACGTCATGTCCTCGTAACCATCGATTCAGACTGCCTTGCGACCCTCACCGAATGCAGCCGACCGTGCCAGAGCCACCAGGAGCAGAGCATCACGCGCCTTCCGACGCGCCTGTCCTGCGCGCTGCGCGGAAGAATGGGTTCATGAGGCAGCCGAAGACCCAGGCAGAGGTCCAGCAGCACACGCAGCCCGCGCAGCAGGCACAGCCCGCGCCGCACGCGCAGCACCCGCAGCCCTCCGTGGGTTCCATCGCCGCGCACCGCCCGCACACCGTGGCCGCGACGGTCTCCGACCTGGAACCCGACATCGACGCCGACCTCGACGGGTACGAGGAGTCGGAGGAGTCCCAGGGGCTCCAGGCGGACGGCATCAGGCTCCCGCAGGGCCGCTTCCTCGACCGCGAACGCAGCTGGCTCGCGTTCAACGAGCGCGTCCTCGAACTCGCCGAGGACCCGACCACTCCCGTCCTCGAGCGCGCCAACTTCCTCGCGATCTTCGCCAGCAACCTCGACGAGTTCTTCATGGTCCGCGTCGCCGGCCTGAAGCGCCGCATCGCCGCCGGTGTCGCCACCCGCTCCGCCTCCGGCCTCCAGCCCCGCGAGGTGCTGGAGATGATCTGGGCGCGCTCGCGCGAGCTGATGGCCCGGCACGCCGCCTGCTTCCAGGAGGACGTGGCGCCCTCCCTCGCCGAAGAGGGCATCCACCTGGTCCGCTGGAGCGAGCTGGCGGAGAAGGAGCAGGCCCGCCTGTTCACCCTCTTCCGCCACCAGATCTTCCCGGTCCTCACCCCCCTCGCCGTCGACCCCGCGCACCCCTTCCCGTACATCTCGGGCCTCTCCCTGAACCTCGCGGTCGTCGTGCGCAACCCGGTCACCGGACACCGCCACTTCGCCCGCGTCAAGGTCCCCCCGCTGCTCTCCCGCTTCCTGGAGGCCTCCCCGGGCCGCTTCGTCCCCATCGAGGACGTCATCGCCGCCCACCTGGAGGAGCTCTTCCCGGGCATGGAGGTCCTGGAGAGCCACGCCTTCCGCGTCACCCGCAACGAGGACCTGGAGGTCGAGGAGGACGACGCCGAGAACCTCCTCAAGGCGCTGGAGAAGGAACTGATGCGGCGCCGCTTCGGCCCGCCGGTGCGCCTGGAGGTCGAGGAGTCCATCGACCGCGAGGTCCTGGACCTCCTGGTCCGCGAGCTGAAAGTCAGCGAGGCCGAGGTGTACCCCCTCCCGGGCCCCCTGGACCTCACCGGCCTCTTCCGCATCCACGGCCTGGACCGGCCCGAGCTGAAGTACCCGAAGTTCGTCGCCGGCACCCACCGCGACCTGGCCGAGGTCGAGTCCGCCTCCGCGCCGGACGTCTTCGCCGCCCTGCGCAGCCGCGACGTCCTCCTCCACCACCCGTACGACTCCTTCTCCACCTCCGTGCAGGCGTTCCTGGAGCAGGCGGCCACCGACCCGGACGTCCTCGCGATCAAGCAGACCCTGTACCGGACCTCGGGCGACTCCCCGATAGTCGACGCGCTCATCGAGGCCGCCGAGGCCGGCAAGCAGGTCCTGGTCCTGGTCGAGATCAAGGCCCGCTTCGACGAGCACGCGAACATCAAGTGGGCCCGCAAGCTGGAGGAGGCCGGCTGCCACGTCGTCTACGGGCTGGTCGGCCTGAAGACCCACTGCAAGCTGTCCCTGGTGGTCCGCCAGGAGGGCGAGACCCTGCGCCGCTACAGCCACGTCGGCACCGGCAACTACCACCCGAAGACGGCCCGCCTCTACGAGGACCTGGGCCTGCTCACCGCCGACCCGCAGGTCGGCGCGGACCTCTCCGACCTGTTCAACCGCCTCTCCGGCTACTCCCGGCGCGAGACCTACCGCCGCCTCCTGGTCGCGCCGAAGTCCCTGCGCGACGGCCTGGTCTCCCGCATCCACAAGGAGATCCAGCACCACCGCGCCGGCCGCCCCGCCTACATCCGCATCAAGGTCAACTCGATGGTCGACGAGGCCGTCATCGACGCCTGTTACCGGGCGTCCCAGGCAGGCGTCCCGGTGGACATCTGGGTGCGCGGCATCTGCGCGCTGCGCCCGGACGTGGCGGGCCTGTCGGAGAACATCCGGGTCCGTTCGGTCCTCGGCCGCTTCCTGGAGCACTCCCGCGTCTTCGCCTTCGGCAACGGCGGGGAGCCGGAGGTCTGGTTCGGCAGCGCCGACATGATGCACCGCAACCTCGACCGCCGGATAGAGGCCCTGGTCAGGGTCGTCGACCCGGCCCACCGGGCGGCCCTGAACCGGCTGCTGGAGACCGGCATGTCCGACGGCACCGCCTCCTGGCACCTGGGCTCGGACGGCGAGTGGACCCGGCACGCGACGGACCCGGACGGCCAGCCCCTGCGCAACGTCCAGGAGATGCTCATAGACGCCCGGAGGCGCCGGCGTGGCACAGCAACACCTTGAACCGACGGACCCCACGGCCGCCGCCGGGCCGCCGCCGGTGCCCGCGGGCGGTGACGCCCTCGCGAGTTACCTGCGCGCCCAGGCCACCGAGTTCCTCCGCGCCCTGCGCCTGCACCGGGAGACCGGCGCGGGCGCGCACGGGGCCGGAGCACACGGCAACGGGGCGCACGGCCCGGACCGGGACCCCGCTGCCGGCGGCCCGGTAGACGCGGCCCGCGCCCTGCGCCGTGCGGCCCGTCGGCTGAGCGGCACCCTGCACACCTTCCAGCCCTTGCTGGACGCCGAGTGGGCGGAGGCCATGCGCCCCGAGCTGGCGTGGCTGTCCGGCACCCTGGCACTCGAACACGCGTACGCATCCCGCCTGGAACGCCTGCTCCAGGCCCTGCACCGGCTGTCGGGATCGGCGGCGTTCCCGAGCCAGCAGCAGGCGGGCCGCACCACCGCGACGGCGTCCACCGGCACGGACTCCGCCGCACCTCCCGTGCACCTCGCTCACTCCGCCGCCCGCCCGGCGCCCGCCGACCGCGGCAATCTCACCGTGGGCGCGGCGAAGGCGGGCGCGCTGCTCGACCGCCAGCTGACCCTGGCCCGCACCCGGGCGCACTCCACGGCCCTCCAGGCGCTGGGCAGCAGCCGCTTCCACGCCGTCGCCGACAAGGTCGCCTTACTGGCCAGCGAGGTCCCGCTGAAGGACACCACGGCGTCCACCACCGACCTGCGCCCGCTGGCCGCCGCGGCCCACGGCCGCCTCACCGACGCCGTGGCCGCGCTCCCTCTGGTCACCGCGGGCAACCCGTACAACGCCCAGGCACTGGTCCACGGGCTCTCCCCGGACCCGGCCCCCCACCCCCAGGACGCCCAGTGGCACCAGGTCCGCCTGCTGCTGCGCCTGCACCGGTACGCGCTCGAGGTGCTGGCCTGCGAGGACGCCGACCGGGGCGACGGCTCCACGGACGTACGCCTCCTGGCCGCCGGCGAGGCCCTGGACCGCCACCGCGACGCCTCCGAGGCCGCCGCGGCCGCCGCCCAGGCCGCGCGCACACCGCGCATCGCGCCCGCGACGGCGTACGCGCTCGGGGTGCTCCACGCCGACCAGCGGCATGAGGTGGAGGCGGCGAGGTACGCGTTCCAGCACAGCTGGCGCAAGGAGCCCATCAGGCTGCCGTAGGCCCGCACCGCGGCAGCCGCCGCGCAGGACAGGAGGCGCGCCCCACCGTGCACCCCGCCGACGACCAGGACCCCGCCACCCCGGCCGCACCCACCGACGACCGGGACCCCGCCACGCCCACCGACGACCGCGACCACCCCGCCACCCCGGTCGCTCCCGCCACCGTCCGGGCGGCCGGCTGCGTCCTGTGGCGCCGCTCCCCCCGCTCCCCAGGCCTGGAGCTCTGCCTCGTCCACCGGCCGAGGTACGACGACTGGTCGCACCCGAAGGGCAAGCTCAAGCCCGGCGAGGACCCGCTCGCGGGCGCCCTGCGCGAGGTGGCGGAGGAGACGGGGTACGCCGCCGCGCCGGGCGCCGAACTGCCCACCGTGCGCTACCTCGCCGACGGCCGCCCCAAGGAGGTCCGGTACTGGGCGGCGGCGGCCACCACCGGCGCGTTCACCCCCTCCGACGAGGTCGATCGCATCCAGTGGCTGGCACCCGCCGAGGCCCGCGCCCGCCTCACCCGTCCCGGGGACCGGCCCCTGGTCGACGCCCTCCTGACGGCGCTGCCCCCCGGGACCACTCCGTGTCCTTGACGTAAGCGTTCCGTGACCTCACCGCACCGTCCACAGGGGTTCACCCCGCGTTCATTTACGCCCATCGGCGGCTTCACCTGTTCTGCCTAATTTCGGCCTTACCGATACGGGGCGCATCCCGAAAACGCGTCCGTATCCACCAGTGTTCATCGCAGTCCTCGCACGCCGCCGAATTCAGGACGGCGGCTCCTGGAAGGAACTCCCTCAAGTGAAGCTTCAGCGCATGAACCGGCGGGCCCTCGCTCTCGGTGCTCTCGCCGTCTCCGGCGCCCTGGCCCTCACGGCGTGCGGCTCCGACGACACCGGCGGCAACAGCAACGGCGGTGACGCCAGCGCCGCCGCCAACAGCAACATCAAGTGCGAGGACGCCAAGGGCCAGCTCCAGGCCTCCGGCTCCTCCGCGCAGAAGAACGCGATCGACGCCTGGGTCAAGCAGTACGTCGCGGCCTGCAACGGCGTCCAGATCAACTACAACCCGACCGGCTCCGGCGCGGGCATCACCGCGTTCACGCAGGGCCAGACCGCGTTCGCCGGCTCGGACTCCGCGCTGAAGCCCGACGAGATCGAGGCGTCGAAGAAGGTCTGCAAGGACGGCCAGGCCATCGACCTGCCGATGGTCGGCGGCCCCATCGCCGTCGGCTTCAACGTCCCGGGCGTCGACACCCTCGCCCTGGACGCCCCGACGCTCGCCAAGATCTTCGACAGCCAGATCACCAACTGGAACGACGAGGCGATCGCCAAGCTCAACCCCGACGCCAAGCTGCCCGACCTGAAGATCCAGGCCTTCCACCGCTCGGACGAGTCCGGCACCACGGACAACTTCACCAAGTACCTCAAGGACGCCGCGCCCAAGGACTGGAAGTACGAGCCGGGCAAGTCCTGGGAGGCCAAGGGCGGCCAGTCCGCGCAGGGCTCCTCCGGTCTGGCCGGCCAGGTGAAGCAGACGCCGGGCGCCATCTCGTACTTCGAGCTGTCGTACGCCAAGGACGGCATCAAGACGGTCGACATCAAGACCGAGGCCGCCGAGCCGGTCAAGGCCACCGTCGAGAACGCCACCGCCGCCATCGGCGCCGCCAAGGTCGTCGGCACCGGCAAGGACCTCGCGCTGGAGCTGGACTACACGCCGGCCGCCGACGGTGCCTACCCGATCGTCCTCGTCACGTACGAGATCGTCTGCGACAAGGGCAACAAGGCCGAGACCCTGCCCGCCACCAAGTCCTTCCTCAACTACATCGCGTCGGAGGACGGCCAGGGCCTGCTGAAGGACGCCGGCTACGCCCCGATGCCCACCGAGATCATCACCAAGGTCCGCGAGACCATCTCGGGCCTGAGCTGACCCGAGTGCGGTCCGGTCCCCTCCCGGGGGCCGGACCGCACCGTCCGGTGCACCGCCGCCAGGAGCCCGCGAGGCTCCGCCCGAGCCGCCGTCAGGGCGGCTCCGCAGACCGGAGAACCCGATGGACATAACCACTGATCCCCAGAAGCCAGCAGCAGCCCCCGTACCGCACCAGCCCCCCGGCAAGGACGGCAAGCGCGCCGCACGCGGCGCCACCCGCCCCGGCGACCGGATCTTCCTCGGGCTCTCCCGCGGGTCCGGCATCCTGGTGCTGGCCATCATGGCCGCCATCGCGGCCTTCCTCACCTATCGCGCCTCCCTCGCCATCAGCGAGGACGAGGCCAACTTCTTCACCAGCTTCGAGTGGAACCCCAGCGGCATCCCGCCGGAGTTCGGCATCGCCGTCCTGGTCTTCGGCACCGTCGTGTCGTCGGTCATCGCGATGGCCATCGCCGTCCCGATCTCGGTCGGCATCGCCCTGTTCATCACGCACTACGCGCCCCGCAAGCTGGGCGGCGCCATCGCGTACGTGATCGACCTGCTCGCCGCCGTGCCCTCGATCGTCTACGGCCTGTGGGGCGCGCTCTTCCTCGTGCCGCACATGGACGGGCTCTTCGGCTGGCTGGACCAGTACCTCGGCTGGACCGGAATCTTCGAATGGAGCGGCGGAGCGCCTCGCTCGCTGCTCACCGTGGGCATCCTGCTCGCGATCATGATCCTGCCGATCATCACCAACGTCAGCCGTGAGGTCTTCCGGCAGGTCCCGCGCATGCACGAGGAGGCCGCCCTGGCCCTCGGCGCCACGCGCTGGGAGGTCATCCGGATGTCGGTGATCCCCTTCGGCCGCTCCGGCATCATCTCCGCCTCGATGCTCGGCCTCGGGCGCGCGCTCGGCGAGACGATGGCCGTGGCCATGGTCCTCTCGCCGACCTTCGACATCAACGCCAGCCTGCTCGACCCGGGCGGCGGCACCTTCGCCCAGAACATCGCCAGCAAGTTCAACGAGGCGACCGTGATGGGCCGGGACGCGCTGATCGCCTCCGGTCTGGTGCTGTTCGTCATCACGCTGCTGGTCAACGGCGGTGCCCGCATGATCATCGCTCGCCGCAAGGAGTACTCGGGGGCCAACGCATGAGCAACGCAACCCTCACCCCGAAGAGCCGCAGCTCCCTGCGCGGCGCCACCCTGCCCAAGTGGTTCCCGTGGGCCGTCGCGGCCGGTGCGACCGCCGCCGGCCTCGGCATCAGCGCCGTGGCCGGGCTGAACAGCAGCATCCAGTGGGCCCTGATCGCCGTGGTCCTCTTCGTCGGCGGGACATACGCCATCTCGGCGCGGATCGAGGGCGGGCGGCAGGCCAAGGACCGGGTCGCGACCAGCATGGTCTGGGTCGCCTTCCTCCTGGCCCTGATCCCGCTGCTGTCCCTGATCTGGGAGACCGTCAGGCAGGGCGTGAAGGTCCTCGACGGCTACTTCCTCACCCACTCGATGGGCGTCGTGGCCGACAGCGAGCCCGGCGGCGGCATCTACCACGCCATCCTCGGCACCCTGGAGCAGGTCGGCCTCGCCACCCTGTTCTCCGTGCCGGTGGGCGTGCTCACCGCGATCTACCTCGTCGAGTACGGACGCGGGCGGCTCGCCAAGGCGGTCACCTTCTTCGTCGACGTCATGACGGGCATCCCGTCGATCGTCGCGGGTCTGTTCATCCTCAGCCTGTGGGTCCTCATCCTGGACATGGGCCCCTCCGGCATCGCCGGTTCGTTCGCCCTGTGCATCCTGATGATCCCCGTGGTCGTCCGCTCCACCGAGGAGATGCTCAAGCTCGTCCCGAACGAGCTGCGCGAGGCGTCGCTGGCGCTCGGCGTGCCCAAGTGGCGCACGATCCTGAAGGTCGTCCTGCCGACGTCGATCGGCGGCATCGTCACCGGCGTCATGCTGGCCATCGCCCGCATCACCGGTGAGACGGCGCCCGTGCTGCTGCTGGTCTGGGGCACGGACTTCATCAACGCGAACCCCTTCCAGGACCCGCAGGAATCGCTGCCGATGTACATCTACCTCCAGTACAACGCCGGCTCCGATCCCGCCTACGACCGTGCCTGGGCGGCGGCCCTCACGCTCATCGCCTTCATCATGATCCTCAACCTCGTGGCCCGCGGCATCGCCCGCTGGAAGGCCCCGAAGACGGGTCGCTGACGCGACCGACGCAAGAAAAGTCAGCGACTCGGACCGAAAGAAGCAGTGATACCCATGGCCAAGCGCATCGATGTCAGCGGCCTCAACGCCTACTACGGCTCCTTCCTGGCCATCGAGGACATCTCGATGACCGTCGAGCCCCGCTCCGTGACGGCCTTCATCGGCCCGTCCGGCTGCGGCAAGTCCACCTTCCTGCGCACGCTCAACCGCATGCACGAGGTCACGCCCGGCGGCCGGGTCGACGGCAAGGTCATGCTGGACGACGAGAACCTCTACGGCGCCGGCATCGACCCGGTGGCCGTGCGCCGCGAGGTCGGCATGGTCTTCCAGCGCCCGAACCCGTTCCCGACCATGTCGGTGTACGACAACGTCGCGGCCGGCCTGAAGCTCAACGGCAAGTACAAGAAGTCCGAGATGGACGACGTCGTCGAGAAGTCCCTGCGCGGCGCCAACCTCTGGAACGAGGTCAAGGACCGCCTGAACAAGCCGGGCTCCGGCCTCTCCGGCGGTCAGCAGCAGCGCCTGTGCATCGCCCGCGCCATCGCGGTCGAGCCGAACGTCCTGCTCATGGACGAGCCCTGCTCCGCCCTGGACCCGATCTCCACCCTCGCCATCGAGGACCTGATCGGCGAGCTGAAGGAACGCTTCACGATCGTCATCGTGACGCACAACATGCAGCAGGCGGCGCGCGTCTCGGACCGTACGGCCTTCTTCAACCTGGCGGCCGTCGGCCAGCCCGGCAAGCTGATCGAGATCGACGAGACGGAGCGCATCTTCTCCAACCCGTCGGTCCAGGCCACGGAGGACTACATCTCCGGCCGCTTCGGCTAGGCCCCACCCCCGATCCCCTCGCGGTGCTGCATGGCGGTGCCACCGCGAGGAGCACAAAGGGCCCGCCCCCGAAGTCGGGGGCGGGCCCTCTCACATACACACAACTACGGGCACCCACCCCACGCAGCGGCCCCGCACAGCTACGGGCACTCGACCCCACGTAGCTGCGGGCACTCGGCCCCGCGTAGCTGCGGGCACTCGGCCCCGCGTAGCTGCGGGCACTCGGCCCCGCGTAGCTGCGGGCAGTCGTGCCGCTGGGGCGGCACGGGTGGGCGCAGCGGCACCCGGCCAGCGCCGGGCAGCGCACCCACCCCCGCCCCGCACAGACGCAGGCAAGCCGCCCTACAGAAACGCCAGATTCACGATCCAGAACGACACCGCGGCCACCACCGCAGCCGCCGGCATCGTGATGAACCACCCCACGATGATGTTCCGCGCGACCCCCCACCGCACGGCGTTCACCCGCTTCGTGGCCCCCACACCCATGATCGACGACGTGATGACATGCGTCGTCGAGATCGGCGCGTGGAACAGGAACGCCGACCCGAACATGATCGACGCACCGGTCGTCTCCGCCGCGAACCCCTGCGGCGGGTCCAGCTCGATGATCTTCCGCCCCAGCGTCCGCATGATCCGCCAGCCACCCGCGTACGTCCCCGCGGACAGCATCAGCGCGCACGCGATCTTCACCCACACCGGAATGGGATCGCCGTAGTCCTCGACATCGGCGATGACCAGGGCCATCACCACGATGCCCATCGTCTTCTGCGCGTCCTGCAGACCGTGCCCCAGCGCCATACCCGCCGCCGACACCGTCTGCGCGATACGGAAGCCCCGCTTCGCCTTGTGCGGATTGGCCCGCCGGAAGATCCACATGATGGCCGTCATCACCAGATATCCGGCGATCAGACCGATCACCGGCGACACGAACATCGGAATGACGATCTTGTCGACGACCCCGTGCCAGTACACGGTCGTGCTCCCGGCCAGCGCCGCACCCACCATGCCGCCGAACAGCGCGTGCGAGGACGAGGACGGCAGCCCGAAGTACCAGGTGATGAGATTCCAGACGATCGCGCCCACGAGCGCCGCGAAGAGGATCCCCATCCCCTTCGAGCCCTCGGGTGTCTCGATCAGCCCCTCGCTGACGGTCTTGGCGACCCCGGAGCCGAGGAACGCGCCGGCGAGGTTCATGACGGCGGCCATCGCGAGCGCCGCCCGGGGCGTCAGCGCACGCGTCGACACGGACGTCGCGATCGCGTTCGCCGAGTCGTGGAAACCGTTGGTGTACGTGAAGAAGAGCGCGACCCCGATGGTCACGACCAGTGCGAAGGTGTCCATGGAGGGGTCAGGACTCCTTGACCGCGATGGTCTCCACCGTGTTCGCCACGTGCTCGAACGCGTCGGCCGCTTCCTCGAGCACGTCGACGATCTGCTTGAGCTTCAGCACCTCGATGGCCTCGTACTTGCCGTTGAAGAGGTGGGCGAGCAGCTTGCGGTGGATCTGGTCGGCCTGGTTCTCGAGCCGGTTGACCTCGATCCAGTACTCGGTGAGGTTGTCCATGGTCCGCAGGTTGGGCATGGCCTCGGCGGTCAGCTCCGCCGCCCGCGCCAGCACCTCGATCTGCTGCTCGACGCCCTTGGGCAGTTCCTCGATGTTGTAGAGGACGACCAGGTCGACGGCCTCCTCCATGAAGTCCATGATGTCGTCGAGCGAGGAGGCGAGGTTGTAGATGTCCTCGCGGTCGAAGGGCGTGATGAACGAAGAGTTCAACTGGTGGAAGATCGCGTGCGTGGCGTCGTCACCGGCGTGTTCGGCGGCCCGCATACGCTCTGCGATCTCGGCCCGGGCGGATGCGTCCGCCCCGAGCAGTTCCATCAGGAGTTTCGAGCCCGTGACGATGTTGTCCGCGGATGCGGCGAACATGTCGTAGAAGCTCGTCTCCCTGGGGGTCAGACGAAAGCGCACGTGGGGTCCTCGGGGTGCATCGGTTTCGGTCAGGCTGATGCTAGGCGCATCATCCGGCCACGGCTAACGGGCCGTCCCCCAGTGTCGCCCATCGGGAAGACTGATGAGCAGGGGGGCGACGCCCGGGCCGTCGCCAGGGGTCTTCCCAAGGCCCCCTTACCCCGCAAAGTTCGTTACCATATACCCGCCAGGGGTATATGTCCGCTATCCGCCCGATGTCCGCCCGCTCCGCCCCACTCACTCCCATCATTCCCATTGGTTCCCACAGGAGGACGCGATGACGACCACTGAGGCCGGCGCAGGTGCGCCCTCCCCCGCCGTGGACGCGGTGGAGACGGCCGGCACGGAGATCGTGACCGACCACGACCGGGGCGTGCACGGCTACCACAAGCAGAAGGACGAGCACCTCAAGCGTCTGCGCCGCATCGAGGGCCAGATCCGCGGCCTCCAGCGGATGGTCGACGAGGACGTCTACTGCATCGACATACTCACCCAGGTCTCCGCCTCGACGAAGGCCCTCCAGTCCTTCGCCCTGCAACTCCTGGAGGAGCACCTGCGCCACTGCGTCGCCGACGCGGCCGTCAAGGGCGGCGACGAGATCGACGCGAAGGTGGAGGAGGCGACGAAGGCGATCGGCCGCCTGCTGCGCACCTGATCCCGGCCGGCTCTCTACTGGTCGCCGCCGGCCGCCCTGCGCTCCTCGGCCACCCGCAGCACCTCGTCGATGCTCTCCAGGCTGAGCCGCTCCCGGGCGGCGGACGCCGCGATGATCAGCTCGCCGCACAGCTCGATCTCGGCGAGGGCCACGTGGTCCTGAACCGCCGTACCGCCGACCGGAGCCACGCGCGTCACCTCGTCTCTGCCGTCACCGACTTCCTAGAGTAGGGAGCGGCCTACACACCGCGCATGGCACGGAAGGGCTAGTTCTTGCCGCCCGGCCCCGCGGCGATCTTGCCGGCGTAGATGTCCTCCTCCTCCGGCAGCCGTACGCGGACGGCGGCGCCGAAATCGTAGAGCAGGGTCGTCGAGGCGACGTCGACGGTGCCCTCGTCCCGCCCGTTGACGAAGCTGAAGCGGTGCCGGATCTTGCGGATGCGGCCCTCGTCGTCGAGGTAGGCGTCGAAGGGGACCTCGGCGGTGGCGAAGCCGTCGGCGGCCGCGGCCAGCACCGCCCTGTTGTCGTCGGAGGCGCCGCGCGCCGCCCGCGCCAGATCGGCGGTCCCCCGGTAGTGCCGCACCTCGGTCCCCGCGACCTCGGTCCGCCCCACGTACGTCGCGGTCCGCGTCCCCCGCAGCACCTCGGCGGCGGCGAAGGGGTCCGTCGCTCCGCCGGTCACCAGGTTCCCGTCGGACAGGGAGGCGGTCTCCACCCGCACCCACTTGTCGTCGGGCACACCGGCCCCCCGGTTCTTCATGAACAGGGCCCCCGGCGCGAGCAGCTCGGTGATCGGCCGGTGCTCGCTCTCGCCCGCCGGGTCCTGCGGCAGCCGCACCTCCAGCCGCCCGAACCGCCGCTCGAAGTCGTAGACGCCCTCGCCCCGGATGGTCACCCGCGTCCCGCCGCTGGCCATCTCCATCGCGGTGCGCGCCTTGGCGCTCCCGGCGGCCACCAGCCGGTCGGCGGCCCGGTGCAGCACGGCGACCGGATCACCGGCCCCCGCCCCCTGGACGGCGGCCCCCTGCCAGGAGCACCCGCTCCCGGCCAGCCACACGCAGACCACGCCCCCGGCGACGGCGAGACCGCCGGCCGCCCTCCTGCCCCACCGCTCCCTCGCCCACCCGACCATCGCCACCTACCCGCCGTCACGCCCGCTCCGGAGCCCCTGCCGACCCGGTTAACGAGGGGCAGGTGACCCCGGTAACGTTGACGGCGTGGCGCAGCAGGACGGTCTCGAAGCTCCCCGGGAAGTACCGGAACACCTCACGACGACGGTCGAACAGGGCCCTTTCTGCCTGGCCCGTTGCAGCTGCGGCTGGCGGGGCCCGGCCCGCAGGGCGAGAAGCCAGGCCCGGACGGACGCGAAGACGCACGCGGCGGCCTGAAGGCCGCCGCTCCGGTCGCTACGGGGCCGCCCTACGCGGCGAGATCCCGCTCCCCGGCCTCGGTGCTCTCCTTGCGCGCGCCCGGAATCACGGCCCCCCGCCCGGCGGCGTCGCCTCGCCCCCGCGCACGCACCAGCCGGCCCACCCTGGGCGACCGCTCGACGGCGCGGGTCAGCGGCGTCAGCAGCGCCATGGCGACCGGCGACAGCAGCAGCGCGACCGCCGTACCGAGCGCGAACCCGCCGATGACGTCCGTCGGATAGTGCACGCCCATGTAGACGCGGATGAAGCCGCCGAACAGCGCCAGCACGATCGCGCCGAGCCCGAACTTCCGGTTGGCGACGAACAGGGCGGCGGCCATGGCCATGCAGAGGGTGGCGTGATCGCTCACGAAGGAGAAGTCGTCCTTCCCCGCGACCAGTACTTCCAGCCCGTCATGGGTCTTGAACGGCCGGGGCCGCTCGACGAAACCCCGTATCGGCACGTTGACCAGTACCGCGACACCGGCCGCGAGCGGCGCCCACACCAGGGCCGCCACGCTCGATGCCGCGTCCTCGCCGCCCCGCCGCCGCACGGACCACCAGCACCAGAGCACCAGCAGCACGATCGCGAACAGCAGTCCGTACTCACCCACGAACTCCATGACCCGGTCGAACCAGTGCGGTGCGTCCTTGGCCAGGCCGTTGATGTCGTAGAGCAGCTCGACGTCGGGGTTCGAACCGGATTCGGCGAGTCCAGCCATGGTGCTGCGGCCCCTTCGTCATGTCCTGCGGCGCACCGTGCGCACGCCTTTCCTCCACCACCCCCGTGGACGTAGATGCCGACACTTCCTGTCCCGCACACCTACACGACAACAGGAACGCACGGCCCACGTTGATACGTTCCACGTTCCACTGAATGATCACGCAGACGTTATCGAAGAGAGACACGTCGTCGCAGCTCAGGGCATGGGTTCACGCTGCGTTCAAACCATCGCATTCACACCGTGGTGGGCAGCGCTTTCGCGCCATCTTCCGTCACCCGGGTCGCCCCGAAGTAGTCCGGGGTGTCGATCTTGTCGAACCGGATCACGGCCCCCGTCCGCGGCGCGTCGATCATGTACCCGCCGCCGACGTAGATCCCCACGTGCCGGATGGCCCGCGAATTGGTGAGGTCGTCCGAGAAGAACACCAGGTCCCCGGGGAGCAGTTCCTCCCGGCTCGGGTGCGGCCCCGCGTTGTACTGGTCGTTCGCGACCCGCGGCAGCTTGATCCCCACGCTCTCGTAGGCGGCCTGGGTCAGCCCCGAACAGTCGAAGCGCCCGCCCTGTCCCGCCGTACCGGTCCCGCCCCACAGATAGGGCGTCCCGAGCTTGTCCTGCGCGTAGGCGATGGCCCCGGCGGCCTGCTCGGAGGGGTCGACCCGGGTCTCGGGCGCCGCGAAGCTCTTCTCCAGGGTCGTGATCACCTTGACGTAGTTCTGGGTCTCCTTGTACGGCGGCACGCCCTGGTACTGGATCACGGCGCCGGCCCCCGCGTTGTAGGAGGCCAGCATGTTCTCCGTCGGATTCCCGGGTACGTCCTTCACGTACGACGCGAGCGTGCAGTCGTACGACGCCGCCGACGGGATGGCGTCCGCCGGGTCCCACACGTCCCGGTCGCCGTCACCGTCCCCGTCGATCCCGTGCGTGGCCCACGTACCGGGGATGAACTGCGCTATCCCCTGCGCCGCCGCGTGGCTCTGCGCCTTCGGGTTGAAGCCGCTCTCCTGGTAGAGCTGGGCGGCGAGCAGCGCGGGGTTGATGGCCGGACAGAGGTTGCCCCACTTCTGCACCAGCGCCTGGTACGCCGCGGGCACCGAGCCCTTGGCCAGCTTCTTCGACCCGCCCCCGATGCCGTTGGCCAGGTTCCCGGCGACCACGTAGACGCCCACGACGAGCAGCATCACGAAGCCCATTCCCAGGGCGACCGCGACACCGGCACCGACCCACAACTTGCGCATGGCCCAACTTTCCCCCATCTCCGGGCCGTTCAATAACACTTTCCAGCCATGTCGCGTGCGCTTTCGAAGCCGTCCCGCCGGCACTCGGCCCACAGCAGCTTCCCGCCCTTCGACGCGCCGAGTTCACGCAGCAAGGAGACGCCGACCGCGTCCGCGCAGGCCCGCACCAGTTGCAGTCCCCGCCCGCTCTCGGCGTCCGCCGGGGGCGCGGTGACGGTCTGTTCCCCGTCCCGGAAGCCCGGCGGCACCCGCCAGTCGGTGTCCCACACGCCGACCCGCACCCGCCCCGGCTCGCGCGACATGATGCGGAGCGAATAGGGGCCGTTGGTGTGCAGGTGGGCGTTGGCGAGGAGTTCGGCGGCCAGCAGTTCGGCGGTGGGCGTGAGCTCGCCGAGGCCGTGCGCGGCGAGGGCGGCACGGAGGGTTGTGCGGGCGATCCCCGGTGCGCGTGGATCGTGCGGGAGATGAAGGGTGTATCCCCAGGACGGGTTTACGGTGGCCATGGAAGTCTCCGGTCAGTGCGGACAGTTGGTCGATGGACAGGGGTGCCCAGTGGCCTGCCGGTCCGTCGACCGGTGCGCTTCTGAGCGGGGCGCCACAAGTAAGGTAGTGAATGCATTTACTGGTTTCGAGGAATTGCATTCACTGACACCCGCATGGGTGACAGCGAGGAGGCCGCACCCCGTGAGAAACCCGACGGGTCGCCAGTTGCGCTTCGGCGCTGAGCTGCGCAAACTCCGCGAGCGCGCCGGCCTGACCGCCACTGAGGCCGGTCAACTCCTTGGCGTCAAGCAGGCCCAGATCAGCAACATGGAGGCCGGGCGGGTGGGCGTCAGCCCTGAGCGGGTGCGCGCCCTGGCCTGCCACTACGACTGTGCCGACCAGTCGCTCGTACAGGCACTGAGCGAGATGACCAGCGAGCGCTCACGCGGGTGGTGGGAGGAGTACCGCGAGACGCTCCCCAACACTCTGCTGGACCTCGCCGAAATGGAGCACCACGCGACGCAACTCCGCGCGGGGATCACTGCACACATCCCGGGACTGCTTCAGATCCATGACCACGCCCGCGAGGTGTTCCGCCAAGTCGTACCGGAGCTGTCACCCCCGGACATCGAGCACCGACTGTCCTTCCGCATCAAGCGGCAGGCCGTGTTGTTCAGCGAGTCGCCGACGCCCTATCGGGCTTACATCCATGAAGCCGCCCTCCGGATGCAGTTCGGCGGACGCCACGTGACCCGGCGACAGCTACAGCACGTCATCAACATGAGCGAGCGCAGCCACATCACCGTGCGGGTCATCCCGTTCGCAGCCGGTGCGTTCCCCGGCTCGGGCCAGTCGATCCTGTACGCCTACGGGCCAGTACCGCCGCTCGACACCGTGCACCTCGACCAGTCCCACGGCTCCGCGCTCATCGACGCCGAAGCCCAGCTCGACAAGTACCGGGTCCTCCTGGACCGCATGGAGGGCATCGCTCTACCCCCGAGAGAGTCCCGCGAGCTCATCCGAGCCATCGATCAGGAACTGTGAGAGGAAACCACATGCCCACCGTCGACTGGCAGAAGTCCTCCTACTGCGGAGAAGGCGAGGCCTGCGTCCACGTCGCCGCGACCCCCGGCGCAGTCCATCTCACCGAAAGCAGCGACCCCACCGGCTCCATACTCACCGCCACCCCGACCGCCTTCGGCGCCCTGCTCACCGCCCTGAAGGCGAACACCCGTCCGGCGTCCATCCAGGTCACCTTCACTCCCGGGAATGACGCGGACGCCTCCGTACGCGTCCACGCTCCCGGCGCCCGCGGAGCCGTCGTCACGACGGACCGTCAGAAGTGGGAAGCCTTCGTGCTCGGCGTGAAGGCCGGCGAGTTCGATCACTTCGTAGAAGGGCCCAACGACACAACCACACGACAGGTTGCGCTCCAGCATCATTGCTAGGCGTAACCTGGCGTGATACACAGAGTGACCATACGACTCATCGCATACCGGTCCGCACGACCCTCTGAGGGCCCGGCGCGGACCGGTGGCAAGCTATCCGTACGAAACCTGCCAATCAATGACGCCAAGTCGACATACGGCGGCGGATTTGTCGGCGACAATGAGGCCTGACCTCTGCACTCCGCAGAGGATGCGGAACTACCCAACAGGGGCGGTGACTTACATGCTCTTTGCGGCCGACGAGGGAGACATCAACACCATCATCGGGGGGATCGCTCCGGACTGGGGCCCCTTCGGTGCGCTGGGGGCCGAGGCGAAGACGATGGTCCAGGTCGTCATGGCCGTCGCCATTCTGCTCTGCCTGGGCATCGCCATCTGGGGTGCCGCCAAGCAGCGCATCGGCGCCACGGCCCTGAGGGACACCTTCAGCGCCGAGCAGGGCAAGGGCCTCATCATCGCCGGGCTGACGGGCGTGTTCATCATCGGCTCCCTCGGCACGCTCTTCACCATCGTGTACGGGATGGCCGTATAGCCAGGCTCACGTCCGTTCCTCACCCTCCACCCCACCCGCCCGTCGTGCCAACCGGCTGAGGTTGCGTTTCCCTGATGTCGAGTCACCACACCGCGCCCGCGCGGGAACCAGCACGGCTACCGTCGTACTTCTACGGCAGGCACGACGTCGAGGGGGCGTACGCGGCATGAGTCTCGGAGACGACCACCAGTCCTCCGGCGGTTACGGCGGCACGAGCGGGACGCGGATGCGGCTGCCCGAGGAGGAGGGCGGCCACCGACGCAGCGGCCGTTCGTCGTCCAGAAGCCTGGTCACAGTGGTCGGCGTCGTCGTCCTCCTCATCGCCGCGATCGCCTTCGCGAACCGTGGAGGGGACGATTCCGATTCCCCCGAGGCCGCCGCCGACAAGCCGAAGGCATCCTCGACGGCCCCGTCCGGCACGGCACCGGTCCAGTCGGGCTTCGCACAGGACGAGCAGGGGGCGCAGAGCGCGGCGGCGAACTATGCGGTCGCTCTCGTCTCGGCGGACATTCTCAAGTCCTCCCGTCGGGCAGAGATCGTCCAGCAAGTCTTCGTGGCCGACAAGCAAGCCGCCCTGGAGGAGAAGTTCAACAGGGCGTACAGCAGGGAGTTCCTGAGCAGCATCGGTCTGGACGAGAACGGCAACGCTGCGAAGGGCAACACCTACGTCTCACGCACCGTGCCGGTCGGCACCAAGACAACGCAGTACTCGGACGCCGCAGCGACCGTGGAGATCTGGTGCACGGGCGTGTTCGGCACGGCGGGTGAAAAGACCACCCGCCCCGTGACCAGCGACTGGTTCACCATGACCCTCCAACTGCGCTGGACGGGTGACGACTGGAAGGTCGAGAGCTTCTCCCAGAAGGACGGCCCCGCGCCCGTTCCCGGGGACAACAAGGCTTCCAGCGCCGACGAGATGTCCAAGGCCGTCCAGGAGTACGGAGGGTTCACGTATGCCCGCTAACCAGCGTCGCGTACTGAGGGTTGCCGCTGCCCTGACCGCCGGACAGGCAGCGGTCGTCCTGCTGGCGACCCGTGCCGTCGCCGCGCCGACGCCGACGCCGACGCCGTCGGACGGCAACTGCGACCTCATCGTCGGCCCCGCCAAGGAGTACTGCGAGAACGGGGAGTCCGGGTCCACCGGCGGTGGCGGAGACGCCCCCGGCATCACCTCCACCCTCGACCCCCTCTCCTCCCTCGCCAAGGGCTGCGCCGACGCCGCCGCGTGGACCGTCGACAAGCTGAGCGCCGCCGTCGAGGACACCGCGAACGTCGACTTCACCAACCCGAAGTTCCTCCAGCAGTACGCCGTGGTCTTCGCGGCGTCGACGATCCTCACGCTCGTCCTGTGGCTGCTCGCGGTGGCGAAGCGTGCCGTGCGCGGCGTCCCCCTCTCCACCGCGCTCTCCGAGGCCATCGGGTTCCTCTGGCTCACCGTCCTGGCGTCGGCGTTCACGCCGCTGATCCTCTACACGGTCGTGTCCGCGACCGACGGCGTCACCGACGTCCTCGCCAAGACCACCGGCGACGAGACGGACACGTTCTTCGGCACGTTCTCCGGTGCCCTGAAGAAGGGCGAGGACATCGGCGGCGGACCGATCATGCTGATCGTCGTCTCGCTGGTGTCGATCCTCGCCGCCGGCGTCCTCTGGCTGGAGCTCGTCATCCGGGCCGCCCTGCTCTACGTCGGTGCCCTGCTCGGCACCGTCGTCTACGCCGGCCTGGTCGACAAGAACCTGTGGGGCCACGTCCGCCGCTGGGCGGGCATCATGATCGCGGTGATCCTGGTCAAGCCCGTCATCGTCATCGTCCTCGGGCTCGCCGGCGCGCTCTCGGCCGACGACGGGCCGGACGCCTTCTCCGCCGTCGTCTCCGGCCTCGCGATCATCCTGCTCGCCATCTTCGCGTCCGCGATGATCTACCGCTTCGTCCCCGGCTTCGGCGACGAGATCGCCAACGGCCGCAACAACCGCATCATGCAGGGTGCCGAGGGCAAGGCCGCCGCCGTGATCAGCTCCCCGGCCAACCTGGTCGCCCAGGGCATCAGAACCCACAGCACCCGGCACAACGGCGACGGCGGAGGCGGCCAGTCCACGGCCTCCTCCGCCCCCCGCCCCTCGAACCCCGCCTCCGGCGGAGTCGCCGCGCACAGCGCGCGTTCCGCGAACGGCGGCGGCGGAACTGTCCCCTCCGCCGCACCCGCACCGCGCTCCGGCAGCCCGGTGAACACCCCCCACGCCAGTAACACCCGCAACAGCAAAAACAGCACAGGAGGTGACGGGCGTTGACGACCGAGTCCCACGTGTCCCATCCGGTCACGCCCCGCCGTACGTATCTGATCGGCCGGGCCCGGCCGAACGCGATCGTCGGCCGCAACCGCGAGACCGGTGAGATCGCGCTGATCGTCGTGGGCGCGTTCCTCGGCATGATGTGCGGGCTCCTCGTCCCCGTCCTGACCCTGCGCATCGTGCTGCTCGTCGGCTTCCCGATGCTCGCGCTGGCGGCCGTCTACGTGCCGTACAAGCACCGGACGTTCTACAAGTGGTTCGAGATCAACCGCAGCTACAAGCGCACGCTGCGCAACGGCACCACGTACCGTTCCGGCGCCATCGAGGCCGGCACCCGGCTCGACGGCCGTGAGGTCGAGGTGGGACCGCCGCCCGGCATCGGCCGCATCACCTGGCTGGCCGCGCCCTTCGGGCCGGACGAGATCGCCGTACTGCTGCACGCCGACCGCAAGACGGTGACCGCGGCGATCGAGATCGAGGGCCCCGGCGTCGGCCTGCGCGACTCCGAGGACCAGGAAGCCCTCGTCGACCGCTTCGGCACGCTGCTCAAGCACGTGGCCAACGGCGACGGCTTCGTCACCCGCATCCAGATGCTCGCCCGCACCCTCCCGGCCGACCCGGACGCGCACGCCAAGGACGTCGCCCAGCGCGGCGACGACAGGTCACCGGCGTGGCTCCAGCAGTCGTACGACCAGCTCCAGTCGATGGTGTCCACCAGCAGCGAGCAGCACCGCGCGTACCTCATCGCCTGCATGCACTACACCCGCGAGTTGGCGGCCGAGGCCAACGCCATGGCCCGCGCCGCCCGCCCCCAGAACGGGCGCAAACTGGACCGGGACGCGGGCCTCGCGGTCGTCATGGCGCGCGAACTGACCGACATCTGCTCCCGTCTCCAGGAGGCGGACATCCGCGTGCGCCAGCCGCTGGGGCAGGGCCGGCTCGCCTCGCTCATCCACGCCATGTACGACCCGGACCACCCCATCGACCACATCCAGGCGATGACCAAGCGCAACGCCTGGCCGGCCGAGCTGGACGCCATGGAGCCCACGTACCTCCAGGCCAAGACCCGCGAGTCCTCCACCCGTGCCCCGTGGTGCCACGCCACCGCCTGGGTCAAGGAGTGGCCGATGACCCCGGTGGGCGTCAACTTCCTGGCCCCGCTCCTCGTCCACACCCCGGACGTCATCCGCACGGTCGCCGTGACGATGGACCTCGAACCCACCGAGGTCGCCATCGAGCGCATGCTGACCGAGAAGACCAACGACGAGGCCGAGGCGTCCCGCGCCGCCAAGATGAACCGCACCGTCGACCCGCGCGACATCGCCGCCCACGGCCGCCTGGACCAGCGGGGCGAGGACCTCGCCAGCGGTGCCGCCGGCGTCAACCTGGTCGGCTACATCACCGTCTCCTCCCGCTCCCCCGAGGCGCTGGCCCGCGACAAGCGGACGATAAGGGCCTCGGCCGGTAAGTCGTACCTGAAACTGGAGTGGTGCGACCGTGAGCACCACCGCGCCTTCGTGAACACTCTTCCGTTCGCCACCGGCATCCGAAGGTAGGGGCTGAGCCTGATGCGGGACCCGCTGACCGTCCTCACCGAAGCCTTCACGTCCTTCCTCTTCGGGAAGGTGGAGACGACCCGCCTGCCCGTCCGCACCTCCACGGGCCAGGCCCAGGCCGTCTACCTCCCGACCGCCGCGCCCGGCCTCGGCGACTCCGGCGTGATCATCGGCCGCGAGGTCTACTCCGGCAAGGGCTACATCTACGACCCCTTCCAGCTCTACGGCCAGCAACTCCCCGCACCGCACTGGCTGGTCCTCGGGGAGTCCGGCAACGGCAAGTCGGCGCTGGAGAAGACGTACGTCTTGCGCCAGCTCCGCTTCCGCGACCGCCAGGTCGTCGTCCTGGACGCCCAGGGCGAGGACGGCGTCGGCGAGTGGAACCTCATCGCCGAGGAGCTGGGCATAACGCCCATCCGCCTCGACCCGATGGCCGCCCTGGACCACGGCATCCGGCTCAATCCCCTGGACCCGGCGATCACGACGACCGGACAGCTGGCCCTGCTGCGGACGATCATCGAGGTCGCGATGGGGCACGGCCTGGACGAGCGCTCCGGCTTCGCGCTCAAGGTCGCGCACGCCTACGTCAACGAGACCATCGTCGAACGCCAGCCGGTCCTCACCGACATCGTCGAGCAGCTCCGCCACCCCGAGCCGGAGTCGGCCGAGGCGATGAACGTCGCCATAGACGACGTACGGGCGTGGGGCCTGGACGTGGCGCTCGTCCTCGACCGGCTCGTCGACGGCGACCTGCGCGGCATGTTCGACGGCCCGACCACGGTCGGCATCGACCTCGACGCCCCGCTCATCGTCTTCGACCTCTCCCACATCGACCGCAACTCCATCGCCATGCCGATCCTCATGGCGATCGTGGGCGTCTGGCTGGAGCACACGTGGATCCGCCCCGACCGGAAGAAGCGCATCTTCCTGGTCGAGGAGGCCTGGCACATCATCAACAGCCCGTTCGTGGCGCAGCTGTTCCAGCGGCTGCTGAAGTTCGGGCGGCGGCTGGGTCTGTCGTTCGTGGCGGTGGTGCACCACCTGTCCGACGTCGTCGACGGGGCGGCGGCCCGAGAGGCCGCGGCGATCCTGAAGATGGCCTCCACCCGTACCATCTACGCCCAGAAGGCCGACGAGGCGCGGGCGACGGGACGCGTCCTCGGCCTGCCACGCTGGGCCGTGGAGATCATCCCGGCCCTCACCCCCGGCATCGCGGTGTGGGACGTCAACGGCAACGTACAGGTGGTCAAGCACCTGATCACCGAGACCGAACGCCCGCTGGTCTTCACCGACCGCGCGATGACCGAGTCCTCCTCCGACTTCAACGACGACGCCCTGCGCGCCGCCGAACTGGAGGCGGAGGAGCGGGCGGCGGCCTTCGTGGAACAGCACATCGGCGACTCGTCCGAATCGACGGTGGCCTAGGCGAGGGGGAGGCACGGGGCAGATGAGACCGGACGACCAGCGGCGGGACGGCCAGGGCGGCGGCATCCCGGACGGCCTGCTGATCGGCATACTCGCCTTCCTCCTCGGCATGACCCTGCTGGTGTGGACGGCGACCGGTCTCGCCGCCCTGTTCGCCCACGGCTCCTGGCCCGCCGGCGTGACGTTCAGCGGCACGCCCCTGGCCATGCGTCACCTGGTCGCCGAGCCCCACGACATCCCCGGCGCCTGGCCGGACGCCCCCGCCTCCGCACTCTCCGGGTACGGGCTGTTCTGGGGGCTGTTCATCGGCCAGCTGATGGTGCTGGTGGTGCTGACCGTGTTCGTGATGGGCACGTTCGCCCGGTGGCGTGCGGTACGGCAGCGCCGGCGCGCGGAGGCGAAGGCGGCGGTCGTACAGGAGCCGACCGCGGCGCCGACGCCCGCACAGGAACCGGAGCAGGTGCACGAGGTGCCGACCCCGAGGGCGCCGCGGCAGACGGCACCGGCACCGGCACCGGCACCGGCACCGACGGACGACCCCCTCGCCTCCGTGGCCGACGGCAAACGTGTGGGTGGATGGGAAACCCCCCGCGCCGAAGGCGCGATCCACTACGGCCCCCCGACCACCCGCCACGAAACCGCCGCCAACGCCCTGCGCGAAGCAGAAGGCGCCGCCCTCGTCATCACCTCGAACCCGGCCCTATGGTCGGACACCAAGGACGCCCGCGCGAAACTCGGCCCCTGCCACCTCTACGACCCCGGCCACCTCTGCGACACCCCGGCCCGCGTCCACTGGTCCCCCACCACCGGCTGCGAGGACCGACCGACGGCCACGGCCCGTGCCGCGGCCCTCCTCGCCCCGGTCCGCCCCACCTCCCGGCTCGACCAGGCGGTCGGCGACACCGCCGAACTGCTCCTGCGCAGCTACCTCCACGCCGCCGCCATCGACGGCCGCACCGTCCGCCACGTCCACCGCTGGTCCCAGGGCCTCCAGATCCAGGACGCCGTACGCGTCCTCCGCACCAACCCCAAAGCCGCGCCCGGCGCCGCGGGCGAACTCGAAGGCGCCCTCACCGCCCACCCCGACCGCCGGGACATGGCCCAGCAGCTCACCAGCCGGGCCCTGGCCGCCCTGTCGACGGTCAACATCCGGGAAGCGTGCACTCCCAACCGAACTGATGCCCTCGCCTTGGATTCCTTCGTGCACGAACAGGGAACCCTTTACGTGGTGGGTGAATCCATCGAAGACCCCCGGACGAGCCCCGGCGCGATGCCGCTGCTGACGGCGCTCGTCTCAAGCGTGGTCGAGAGCGGCCGGCGCATGGCCGAACGGTCATCCTCCGGTCGCCTCGACCCACCACTCACGCTCGTCCTGGACGACGTGGCCGCCGTCGCCCCGCTCCCCCAGCTCCCGGAGCTGCTTGCCGACGGAGCGGAGCGGGGCCTGCCGACCCTCGCCCTCCTCCGCTCCCGCGAACAGGGCCGCGCCCGCTGGCCCCACGACGAACTCCCGGTCTAGCACGGACGAACTGCCGGCGTCACCGCTCGACCACGAACTCCAACTCGACCTCGCCGGGCCCCCCGCCCACCAACTGCACCGTCCGCCCGCTGGGCGCGAACCCCGCCTTCCGGTAGGCCGCCTGCGCCCGCCCGTTGTCCGGGTGGACGATGAGCCGCACCCGCTCCAGGCCGCTCGCCCAGGCCCACTCCAGCCCGGCATCGAACAGCGCCTTGGTCAGCCCGCTCCCCCGCCACTCACGGCGTACGAACACCCCGACCACGTGCCCCTGCCGCCGCTCCACGGGCGACCCGGCCCAGTCCGTCGTACCGGCCTCCTCGACCAGCACGGTCAGCGTGCCGAGCCACAGCCCTCCCGGCCCCTCGGCGATGATCTGCCGCGCCCCGGACGCGCCCTCGGCCGACTTGGCCGCCCGCTCCTGCCAGAAGGAGTCGGGCCGGGCCGCGGCGAAGTCGTACGTCTCCAGGTACGCGAGGTGCGCCAGCGGGTCCCGCAGCGCGCGCAGCCGCAGTTCCTTCACGGCGGGCCACTCGTCGGCGCGTATGGAGCGGATCACGTAGTCACCGGGGACCGAGGCACTCATGCGGGCCACCGTAATACCCCGGTACTACGCCCTCATCCCATATACGGCCCCGAGGCGGACGCCCGCCGAGCCCGGAAGCCCGACGATGGTCACATGGAGCCCGTGACGGAAGAAAGAGCCGAGGTCAGAGCCGCCGACCCCCTCACCGAGCACGTCCAGGGCGTCGTCCGGCGGCTCCGGGCCTTCGACCGGCGCCGGCCGCTCGTGTGGGACCTGCACCTCACCGCCTTCTGGCTCACGGCCGCCCTCATCGACTACACCGGCGGCGGCTGGCGCAACGTCGCCCACGACCTGGACGTCCCCGGCCCGCTGCTGCTGGCGCTGAGCCTGGGCTTCACGATCCCGCTCCTGTGGCGCCGCAGCCACCCGGCGGCGGTCCTGCTCGCGATGGCCCCGGTCGCCCTCGTCAACGCCTGGACCGGCGCCGTCCTCCAGGCGACCATGCTCCAACTGCTCGTCATCTTCCACATCGCCCTGCGCCTGCCCCTGCGCGCCCTGTGCTGGGCCACGCCCCTGGTGCTCGCCCAGGTCCTCGTCCAGGGCGTCCGCTTCGGGGACAGCGCGGGCTCCTGGAACCAGCAGTTCGGCTCGCAGCTCCTCTCCATCGGTGTGGCGGCGCTCATCGGCATCACGGTCCGTACCCGCCGCAACTACACCGCCGCCCTCGAGGACCGCGCCCGCCGCCTGGAGATCGAACGGGACCAGCAGGGCCGCCTCGCCGCCGCCGCGGAACGCGCCCGCATCGCCCGGGAGATGCACGACATCATCGGCCACAACCTCTCCGTCATCACAGGACTGGCCGACGGCGGCCGGTACGCCGCCGCCAAGTCCCCGGAACGGGCCGCCCAGGCACTCGACGCGATCGGCGACACCAGCCGCCAGGCCCTCGGCGAACTCCGCCGCCTCCTCGACGTCCTGCGCGAGGACGAGCGGGACCGGCGGCAGGCGGCCGAGCTGACCCCCCAGCCCACCCTCACCGACCTCGCCCCGCTCATCGAAGGCGTCCGCCGGGCCGGCCTCCCCGTCCGCACGGCCGTCAACGGCCGCCCCGACCTCCCCGCCGGCCGACAGCTCGCCGTCTACCGCGTGATCCAGGAAGCCCTGACCAACACCCTCAAACACGCGGGCCCCGACGCCACCGCCGACATCGACCTCTCCTACGGCGACGGCGGCGCCGTCACCGTCACGATCACGGACACGGGCCGCGCCGTCCGGCCCGCCACCACGACCGACGGCCGCGGACTTCCCGGGATGCGGGAGCGCACGGCCCTGTACGGCGGCACACTTGAAGCCGGCCCGCGCCCCCTCCCCGAGCAGGGCTGGCGCGTTCACCTACATCTCCCGGAGGAATCCCCGCAGTGACCACCGTCCTCATCGCCGACGACCAGCCCCTGCAACGGCTCGGTTTCCGGATGCTGCTGGAGAGCCAGGAGGACATGACGGTCGTGGGCGAGGCGGCCAACGGCGCGGAAGCCGCCCGCATGGCGGCCGAACTCACGCCCGACGTCGTCCTGATGGACGTCCGCATGCCCGGCCTGGACGGCATCGAGGCCACCCGTCGCATCGTCGCCACCGGTGGCCGCACCCGGATCCTGATCCTCACGACCTTCGACCTCGACGACTACGCCTACGCCGGCCTGCGCGCCGGTGCGTCCGGCTTCCTCGTCAAGGACGCCCAGCCCGAGGAGCTGCTCTCCGGCATCCGAGCCGTGGCGACGGGCGACGCCGTGGTGGCCCCCAGCCTGACCCGCCGCCTGCTCGACGCCTACGTCCACCACCTCCCGGCCCCCACGGAAGACCCCGATTCCCCCGACCCACGCCTGGCCGCCCTCACCGACCGCGAGAGCGAGATCCTGAGGGTCCTGGGGCAGGGCTGGACCAACACGGAGATAGCGGAGCGCCTGCACCTTGCCGAGTCGACGGTGAAGACACACGTGGGCCGAATCCTCGCCAAAACAGGCTCACGCGACCGCGTCCAGGCGGTGATCCTGGCGTACGACACGAAACTCGTGAAGCCGTCCTGATAAAGCCCCGTAAACGCAGAAAGCCCCGCACCGTTCCCGGTGCGGGGCTTTCTCGCAATAATTGTTCGGCGGCGTCCTACTCTCCCACAGGGTCCCCCCTGCAGTACCATCGGCGCTGTAAGGCTTAGCTTCCGGGTTCGGAATGTAACCGGGCGTTTCCCCTACGCTATGACCACCGAAACACTATGAAACTGACAACCGCACCACACCCTGTGACAAGTGTGGGGTTGTTCGTGGTTTCAGAACCAACACAGTGGACGCGAGCAACTGAGGACAAGCCCTCGGCCTATTAGTACCAGTCAACTCCACCGGTTACCCGGCTTCCATATCTGGCCTATCAACCCAGTCGTCTACTGGGAGCCTTACCCCATCAAGTGGGTGGGAGTCCTCATCTCGAAGCAGGCTTCCCGCTTAGATGCTTTCAGCGGTTATCCCTCCCGAACGTAGCCAACCAGCCATGCCCTTGGCAGAACAACTGGCACACCAGAGGTTCGTCCGTCCCGGTCCTCTCGTACTAGGGACAGCCCTTCTCAAGACTCCTACGCGCACAGCGGATAGGGACCGAACTGTCTCACGACGTTCTAAACCCAGCTCGCGTACCGCTTTAATGGGCGAACAGCCCAACCCTTGGGACCGACTCCAGCCCCAGGATGCGACGAGCCGACATCGAGGTGCCAAACCATCCCGTCGATATGGACTCTTGGGGAAGATCAGCCTGTTATCCCCGGGGTACCTTTTATCCGTTGAGCGACGGCGCTTCCACAAGCCACCGCCGGATCACTAGTCCCGACTTTCGTCCCTGCTCGACCCGTCGGTCTCACAGTCAAGCTCCCTTGTGCACTTACACTCAACACCTGATTGCCAACCAGGCTGAGGGAACCTTTGGGCGCCTCCGTTACTCTTTAGGAGGCAACCGCCCCAGTTAAACTACCCATCAGACACTGTCCCTGATCCGGATCACGGACCCAGGTTAGACATCCAGCACGACCAGACTGGTATTTCAACGACGACTCCACCCACACTGGCGTGCGAGCTTCAAAGTCTCCCAGCTATCCTACACAAGCCGAACCGAACACCAATATCAAACTGTAGTAAAGGTCCCGGGGTCTTTCCGTCCTGCTGCGCGAAACGAGCATCTTTACTCGTAGTGCAATTTCACCGGGCCTATGGTTGAGACAGTCGAGAAGTCGTTACGCCATTCGTGCAGGTCGGAACTTACCCGACAAGGAATTTCGCTACCTTAGGATGGTTATAGTTACCACCGCCGTTTACTGGCGCTTAAGTTCTCAGCTTCGCCTGGACGAATCCAAGCTAACCGGTCCCCTTAACGTTCCAGCACCGGGCAGGCGTCAGTCCGTATACATCGCCTTACGGCTTCGCACGGACCTGTGTTTTTAGTAAACAGTCGCTTCTCGCTGGTCTCTGCGGCCACCCCCAGCTCACGGAGTAAATCCGATCACCAAGCGTGGCCCCCCTTCTCCCGAAGTTACGGGGGCATTTTGCCGAGTTCCTTAACCATAGTTCACCCGAACGCCTCGGTATTCTCTACCTGACCACCTGAGTCGGTTTAGGGTACGGGCCGCCATGAAACTCGCTAGAGGCTTTTCTCGACAGCATAGGATCATCCACTTCACCACAATCGGCTCGGCATCAGGTCTCAGACTATTGCCAGGCGGATTTACCTACCTGACGTCCTACACCCTTACCCCGGGACAACCACCGCCCGGGATGGACTACCTTCCTGCGTCACCCCATCACTCACCTACTAACCGCTTGGTTCAGCGGCTCCACCACTCCCCTCAACTCCGAAGAGATCAGGGCGGCTTCACGGCCTTAGCATCACGATGCTCGATGTTTGACGCTTCACAGCGGGTACCGGAATATCAACCGGTTATCCATCGACTACGCCTGTCGGCCTCGCCTTAGGTCCCGACTTACCCTGGGCAGATCAGCTTGACCCAGGAACCCTTAGTCAATCGGCGCAAACGTTTCTCACGTTTGTATCGCTACTCATGCCTGCATTCTCACTCGTGAACCGTCCACAACTGCCTTCCGGCGCTGCTTCACCCGGCACACGACGCTCCCCTACCCATCACAGCCGGCGTT
>NZ_CP176874.1:3710000-4357500 GCF_046628145.1 Streptomyces mutabilis
TGTGGAGGAGGCCCCGGGAGGGTCCGCCGGGGGCAGTTGGAAGCAGCTGCTCGGCAACCGGGCCATGGTGCAGCTGTGCGTCCTGGGCTTCGTGCTGTTCTTCGCCTGCTACGGGCAGTTCGAGTCGGGGCTGAGCGCGTACGGCGTCGAGGCCGCCGGGATCTCCACGTCCGCGCTCGGGACCGCGCTGGCGGCGAACACGCTGATGATCGTGGTCGCGCAGTTCGCGGTGCTGAAGTTCGTGGAGCGGCGGAAGCGGTCGCGGGTGATCGCGTCCGTGGGGCTGATCTGGGCCGTGGCGTGGGCCGTGGCCGGGTACGCCGGGCTCGGGCACGGCAGCCAGGCGATGGCGACGGCCGCCTTCATCTCGACGTACGCGCTGTTCGGGCTGGGTGAGGCGCTGCTGTCGCCGACGCTGGCGCCGCTGGTGGCGGACCTGGCACCGACCGGTCTTGCCGGGCAGTACAACTCCGCCTTCGCGCTGGTGAAACAGCTCGCGCTGGCGATCGGGCCGGCGGTGGGCGGGCCGATCGGGGCGTCGCTGCACGCGCCGTACATCGTGGCCTTCACGCTGTTCTCGCTGGGCATCACGGTGCTGGCGGTGCGGCTGGGGCGGCAGCTCACGGACGTACAGAACCAGCCGTCGCTCGCGCGGAGCCGGGTGGTCACGCAGGGTCGGGCGCCGGCCGACGCGGTGGCGACCGCGGAGGCCTGAGCGGAACCGGACCCCGGCGTGGCCGGGGGGTGCGGCAGGGGCGTGGCTCGAGCAGCCGCGCCCCTTTTCCCTTCGTGGCCTTGCGTCACCGCTTGGGCAGGAGGAATTCGCACCAGACCGCCTTGCCGCCGCCGGGCGTGCGCCGGGAGCCCCAGTTGGAGGCGATCGTCGCGACGATGGCGATGCCCCGGCCGGACTCGTCGCCGGGCTCCGCGCGGCGGCGTCTGGGCAGGTGGTCGTCGCCGTCGGTCACCTCGATGATCAGGCGGCGGTCGGTGCGGCGCAGGCGCAGCCGCATGGGGGGCGTGCCGTGCTGGAGGGAGTTGGCGACCAGTTCGCTGGTGGCCAGGACGCCCAGGTCGTGCAGGTCGGTGGGGAAGCGCCAGCTGGTCAGGACGCCTGAGGCGAAGGCACGCGCGCGTGGGGCCGCTTCCACGCCGCCGAGCAGTTCCAGGGCGGCGTTGCGGAAGCGCTCGGCCTCGGCGCCCTTGCGGGCGGGGTGCTGGAGGACGAGGACGGCGACGTCGTCGTCGTGGTCGGGGGTGACGCCGGCGGAGCGGACCAGGCGGTCGCAGACCACCTGCGGGGTGCCGGTGGCACCCGACAGGGCGCGTTCCAGGGCGGCGATGCCCTCGTCCAGGTCCTCGTTGCGGCGTTCCACCAGGCCGTCGGTGTAGAGGACGGCGGTGGAGCCGGGGGTCAGGGCGATGGAACCGGAGGTGTGCATCCAGCCGCCGGTGCCGAGCGGGGGGCCGGTGGGTTCGTCGGCGCGCTGGACGGTGCCGTTCTCGTCGCGGACCAGGATGGGCAGGTGGCCGGCGGACGCGTAGACCAGGCGGCCCTCGTTCGGGTCGTGGATGGCGTAGACGCAGGTGGCGATCTGGTTGGCGTCGATCTCGGTGGCGAGGCCGTCGAGGAGCTGGAGCACCTCGTGCGGGGGCAGGTCGAGGCGGGCGTAGGCCCTGACCGCCGTACGGAGCTGGCCCATGACGGCCGCCGCGCGGACGCCGCGTCCCATGACGTCGCCGATGACGAGGGCGGTGCGTCCGCCGCCGAGGGTGATCACGTCGTACCAGTCGCCGCCGACGGCGGCCTCGGTGCCGCCGGGGTGGTAGGTGGCGGCGACGCGCAGGTCGTCGGGCTCCTCCAGTTCCTGTGGGAGCAGGGAGCGCTGGAGGGTGACGGCGGTCTCGCGCTGGCGGCGTTCGCTCGCGCGGAGGCGGGCGGCGGCCTCGGCGTGGTCGGTGACGTCGGTGGCGAAGACGAGGACGCCGCGGTCGCCGTCGCCGTGGTGGGGCTCGGTGACCGGGGTGCAGGTGAAGGTGTAGGAGCGGCCGTCGGGGGCCTTGCGGGACTTGAGGGTGCGGGGGCGGCCGCTGCGCTGGACCTGGTCGAGGAGGGGGAAGAGGCCGAGTTCGGCGAGTTCGGGGAGGGCCTCGTGGGCCCGTTCGCCCAGGGTGCGGTCGCCGAAGGCGCCGACGTAGGCGCCGTTGACGTAGGCGAGGCGGTGGTCGGGGCCGTGGACGAGGGCGACGAGGGCCGGGACGCGGTCGAGGACGTCGCGTACGGGGAGGTCGTCGACGGCGGGTACGGGCGGGGCCTCGTCGGTCAGCTGCTCGGCGCGGGCGGGGGGTACGGAGCCGTCCGGCCGGCGGTCCGGGGGAAGCGGCGGGTCGGTCCGCGCTGCGGCGCGGCGCTGCGTTCCGGGGAGCCGGGCGCTCCAGCGCGTGAAGTTCACGAATCCTTGCCTCGTGTCCTTGCCTCGTGTAGTTGTCGGCGGCCCGGGACCGGACGGATCGTGAAACCGGGCGGAATGCCGGGGACCGCGCGTCGCGAGCGGCGGCGCGCCCGCGGTGGTGGACCAGTCTGGCAGGGTGCCGGCCGGACCGACATTCGTCAGACGCCGGACCTGCCGGGGGAGTTCCTCAGTCCGGTCAGGACGACCCCTTCGGGTTGTTCGGAGGTTCCTGAGAAGGCTTTCCACCGGCCGCGAGTTCGAACTCCGCTCGCGGATGTTCGAGTGATCCCAGGGAGACGATCTCCCGTTTGAAGAGCCCGGCGAGGGCCCATTCGGCCAGCACGCGCGCCTTGCGGTTGACGGTGGGGACGCGGCTGAGGTGGTAGGCGCGGTGCATGAACCACGCGGGGTAGCCCTTCAGCCTGCGCCCGTAGACGTGGGCGACGCCCTTGTGGAAGCCGAGGGAGGCGACCGAACCGGCGTATGCGTGCTCGTACGTCTCCAGGGGCTCGCCGCGCAGGGCGTGCGCGATGTTGTCGCCGAGGACCCTGGCCTGGCGGACGGCGTGCTGGGCGTTGGGGGCGCATTCCGCACCCGGTGTGCCGGCGGTGACGTCGGGGACGGAGGCGGCGTCACCGGCGGCCCACGCGTGCGGGGCGCCGTCGACGGAGAGGTGCGGGGTGCACTTGAGCCGGCCGCGCTCGTCGCGGGGGAGGTCGGTGGCGGCGAGGACCGGGTGGGGTTTGACGCCGGCCGTCCACACGACCGTACGGGTCGGGAAGCGGGAGCCGTCGCTGAGGACGGCGACGCGGTCCGCGCAGGACTCCAGGCGGGTCTGAAGGCGTACGTCGATGTTGCGGCGGCGCAGTTCGGTGACCGTGTACCGGCCGAGTTCCTCGCCGACCTCGGGGAGGATGCGGCCGGAGGCCTCGACGAGGATCCACCTCATGTCGTCGGGCGTGACGTTGTGGTAGTACCGCGCGGCGTAGCGGGCCATGTCCTCCAGCTCGCCCAGGGCCTCGACGCCCGCGTAGCCGCCGCCGACGAAGACGAAGGTGAGGGCGGCGTCGCGGAGGGCGGGGTCGCGGGTGGAGGAGGCGATGTCCATCTGTTCGAGGACGTGGTTGCGCAGGCCGATGGCCTCCTCGACGGTCTTGAATCCGACGCCGTGGTCGGCGAGGCCGGGCACGGGGAGGGTGCGCGAGACGGAGCCGGGCGCGAGGACGAGTTCGTCGTACGTCAGCCTGCGGGCGTCCGCGCCCTCCTCGGTGGCGAGGGTGGTGACGGTGGCGGTGCGGGCCGTGTGGTCGATGGACCGGACCTCACCGATGACGACGTCGCACTGGTCGAGGACGCGGCGCAGCGGCACGACGACGTGCCGGGGGGAGATGGATCCGGCCGCCGCCTCGGGGAGGAACGGCTGGTACGTCATGTAGGGGTCGGGGGTGACGACGGTGATCTCGGCGTCGCCGCGCCTCAGTTCGCCTCTCAGGTTCCGCTGGAGACGCAGGGCCGTGTACATCCCGACGTAGCCACCGCCGACAACGAGAATGCGCGCACGTTCCTTCACCATCCCATGACGCACCCGGCGCTTGCGTTTGTCCACAGGCTCGTCGATTTGTGTGACCGGGGAACGTGGCGGCGGGCGGCGGGGGCGACGGCTTCGACGTGGGACGGACGCGCAGGTCAGTGGGGGTGGATACGGGGTCGGAGGGCGCCGCATTCTGGGCGTATACGATCCGTACTCCGATCGAGGGGCGCACCGTGCGGAACCTGCCCCTTCTGAATTGACTCCCGCTCAACTATGTTCTTCCCACGGAGCGTAGGGGGATGTGCTCATCGGGTCCGCGACGGGCGGGCCGGTATCCGGGCCTGTTCCGCCGCACTCCGGCTTTCGATGGCGGGGAGAGTCTCCGGGGGGAGACGTCATTACCGGGGGATTGGCTATGCATGTTCAGGGCTCTCATTGGTCGTCCGCGTCCGCCGTCGCGCCCGGTGGCGCGATGAGTGCGGCACCGGGCGGCGCACGTGGGGACGGGGCGCGGTCCGCTCCGTTGCGCGTGGACGCCCAGCGCAATCTGGAGCACGTGCTGCGCGCGGCGCGCGAGGTGTTCGGCGAGCTGGGGTACGGCGCGCCCATGGAGGACGTGGCGCGGCGCGCGCGGGTCGGTGTCGGCACGGTGTACCGGCGCTTCCCGAGCAAGGACGTCCTGGTGCGGCGGATAGCCGAGGAGGAGACGGCCCGGCTGACGGACCAGGCCCGGGCGGCGCTCGGGCAGGAGGACGAACCGTGGTCGGCGCTCTCGCGCTTCCTGCGGACGTCCGTGGCCTCGGGTGCCGGCCGGCTGCTGCCGCCGCAGGTGCTGCGGGTCGGGGTGTCCGAGGACGGTGACGGCGGTGCCGTGCGCGGCGAAGCGCGGGTGCCGCAGCAGCGGATACAGCCGGGCTCCGGTGAGCTGCGGTTGGTGCCCGAGGCCACCGCGTCCGCGGGCGCCGCGGCCGGTGGGTCCGCCGGTACGTCCGTTTCCGTGGCGGACGACGACGGGGCGGCGGCGCTGCTGGAGGTCGTGGGGCGGCTCGTCGAGCGGGCGCGGGCGGCGGGTGAGCTGCGGCCGGACGTGTCGGTGTCGGACGTGCTGCTGGTGATCGCCACGGCGGCGCCCTCGCTACCGGACGCGGCGCAGCAGGCTGCGGCCTCGGCCCGGCTGCTGGACATCCTGCTGGAGGGTTTGCGGTCGCGCCCCGCGTCCTGACGACGCGGAGGTGCCCTCGGCCGGGCGGGGCGTCGCGGACGAGTCCGCGTGTCTCGCTCGGCGTCAGGCGGAATCTCGCTCGGCGCCGGGCGGAACCTCCCGCGCCGCCTGCCACGAGGAGGCTGTACTCCTTCCCCGAACGGCTGTGCGTTATTACCGGGTTCCGGAAAGTCCCCACAGACGAGTGATGGTGCCCACCGAGGCGTCCTGAACAAAAGCCAATATGGCACGCTGACCCGGTGTTCGGGACTGGGCGGGCAGGTGGCGGGGGCTTTCCGCGATGAGCGTTGACGGGCGGGACGGATCACTCGGCGAGGACGGCACCGGGCCCGGTGATCCGCCGCAGGTGCCGGTCCAGGGCAGTCCGGCCCGGATTCCGCTGAGAGGCGCGCCTGCGGACCACGAGGGAGCGACGGGCGGTATCGGGCCTGCGGACGGGGCCGGGCCCGCCGAGGGAGCCGTGCCCGCTCAGCGCGACCTGCACGAGGACGGCGTTCTCCCACCACCGCGCGAGGTCCACGACGGGGGCGTCCTGCCTCCGCCACGCGACCCGCACGACGGGGGCACACTGCCTGCGCCGGGCGAGCTTCCCGACAGCGGAATCCTGCCGCCTCCGCGCGACCTGCCGGAATCCGACGCGGAGCTGATCGGGCGGATGCGCTCGGGCGACGACACGGCCTACGAGGAGCTGTACCGGCGCCACGCGGACGCGGTGCGCCGGTACGCGCGCACCTGCTGCCGCGACGCCCACACAGCGGACGACCTCACGGCCGAGGTCTTCGCCCGCATGCTCCAGGCGGTGCGCGGCGGCTCGGGCCCCGAGTACGCCGTGCGCGCCTACCTGCTCACCGCCGTCCGCCGGGTCGCCGCCGGCTGGACGCGGTCGGCCGGGCGGGAACAACTGGTGGACGACTTCGCGGTGTTCGCCGCGCAGGCCGCGCACTCCGCCAAGGTGCCGGACGACGACACCCTGGAGCTCGGCGCCGACGTCCGGGCCATGCACGAGGCCGAGCAGTCCATGGCCATGCGGGCCTTCCGTTCGCTGCCCGAGCGGTGGCAGGCCGTGCTGTGGCACACCGAGGTCGAGGACGAGTCGCCGAGCGAGGTGGCCGTGCTCTTCGGGCTGGACGCCAACGGCACCCGCGTCCTCGCCAGCCGTGCCCGGGAGGGCTTGAAGCAGGCCTACCTCCAGGCCCACGTCAGCGAGACCCTCGCCGCCGACGAGGCGTGCGCCCGCTACGCCGACCAGCTGGGCACGTACGCGCGCGGCAGGCTGCGCACCCGGGCCGAACGAGGGCTGCGCAAGCACCTGGAGGAGTGCGCCCGGTGCCGGCTGGCGGCCGGTCAGATCGAGGAGGTCGCGAGCGGCATCCCGGCCGTGGTGCCCGTCGCGGTCATCGGCTGGTTCGGCGCCGCCGGGTACGCCAAGGCGGCCGGGCTCATCGCCGGTGGCGCGGGCGCAGGTGCGGCGGGGGCGGCGGCCGCGGCGGGCGGAGGTGCCTCCGGCGGGGCGGGGGCCGGGAGCGGCGCCGCCGCCTCCGAAGGGCTGGGCGCCCCGGTGAAGGCCGGCATCGCGGCCGGTGTGGTGGCGGTGGCCGCCGCGGCGGCGCTGGTCTTCGCCCTGGCCGGCGATGACACGCCGGCCGAGCAGCCGCCGAAGGCGGCCCCGCCCGCCTCCTCGCCGGTGGCCCAGCCCGCCCCGGACACCCCCACGCCCTCGACGCGGCCGCCCCTCACACGTCCACCGGTGGCCGCACCCGAGCCGACCCCGACACCCACGCCGACTCCCACCCCCCGCCCGACGCCGGCTCCCCCCGAACCGACGCCCACCCCGACGCCGACACCGACACCTCCGCCGACCCCGACACCCACACCGACACCTCCGCCCGCCCCGGCCGTCTACCAGTGGAGCGAGCTGGCGTACGACGTCACCGGTGACGGCAGCGGCCCCGAGATGCGGCTGACCGGAAGCAGCTGGGTGTGGCAGCGCTCGGCACTCTCGATCAACGGCGAGCACTACGCGCACGGTGTCACGGCGCACGGGCGCTCCACCGCCGTCATCGACCTCAACCGCTCCTGCTCGTCCTACGACGCGCTGGTCGGCGTGGACGACCTGACGATGAAGCTGGGCAAGGTCTACTTCTCGGTGTACGCCGACGGCGTGCGGCTGTGGAGCTCGGGGATGGTCAAGGGCGGGGACCCGGCCGTGCCCGTCCATGTGGACCTCACGGGACGCGAGAGCGTGACGCTGGCCGTGACCCCCCACAACCACCTCGACGGCGCGGCCCTGGCCGACTGGGCGGAGTCACGGTTCACCTGCGCGTAGTGCCGTGCCGCTCACGACGTCGCCCACCACGGCGGCCCCCGCGGTCACCCCCGCCCAGCCGCCGGAGACCTCCTCATCCCCGCCGAACCACCGCACCCGCACCGCCCAACGCCCCGCGCTGCGGCGCGATACCCGCCGGCACCGCCCGCTGCCGCGCCGGCGTCCCCGTCCAGCACGTGCCCCGGCGGGCGAGCAGGCGGCGGAGCCACAGTTCCAGTGAGATCAGGTCGGCCAGCCCGTCCAACGGCAGTGCCTCACCCGCGGCCGCCCCCCGCACCGCCTTGCGCACGACCCGCGCCTCCACCAGCCCCGCCTCCGCGAGCAGCGGCGTGTCGAACAGCCCCAGCAGGGAGTCCGCGGCCACGCGAAGCCCGGCCCGTGCCGCCGAAGCGGCCACCGCCTGCGTCGGCGCCCCCCACCCGCTGGGCAGTTCGCTGACCCCGGCGCCCTCCAGCACCGTCCGCAGGATCGACGCCCGCGCGCCGGGCTGTACCCGCAGTGCCTCCGGCAGGGCCCGGCAGGCGCGGACGACCTGATTGTCGAGGAACGGTGTGTGCAGCCGTTGGAAGCGGATCTCGGCGGCCTGCTCCAGCACCCGCACCTCCGCCGCCTGCCGCGCCAGGGCCGCCCGCGCCCGGAAGTCACCGGGCCGCTGCCCCGGCCCCACCCCGGACCGCTGCGACGACGTCTGCAGGCGAACCGATACTTCAGCCAGCGCCTCCCCGGTCAGCCACCGCGCCGCCGGCCCGGGCCCCGCCCAGGTCAGAACGGCCAGCGACGCGTCCGTCGCTCCGTCGCCGGGCACGTCGAAGCGTCTGCGCAGCAACCGCTCGGAGAGCACCTCGAGACCGGTCCGGTACGGCGTCCGCGCCAGCCGCCGCGCCGCGGAGTAGACGCGCGCGGGGACCAGCACCGAGCCGTCCGCCTTGGCCATCGCGGCGACCGGCCGCACGAGATGGCGCCGCTTGCGGTCCATCAGCAGGTCGGCGAGGCGGGCCGGATGCGCGTCCAGGACCTGCCGCGCCCCGTACCCCGTGAAGTGGTCCGCGCTGCCCGCGGCCAGCCGCGCCCGGTGCCGTGCCGCCGCGACCAGGGACGAGCCGGGCTCGTCGGTCAGCGGCCCGTCGAGGACGCCGTACGGCAGCATGTCCTCCCCGCCCGTGACGACGACGTGGTGCAGCCGGGGGTTGGCCGCCAGCGCCCCCGCCCGCTCCACCTCGGCCTCCTGCCCGCCGACGGCGAGGTCGTTGAAGGTGACGGCCAGCAGCCGCTCCCCCGCACCCGTGCCGTGTCCGAGCACGGTCCCCGGCATCCCGGGCAGCCCGGCGGCCAGCAGCGCCAGCGTCCCCGAGGCCGGCCCGCCGGACAGGTCGGCGCCGATCCCCGGCACCGGCATCCCGCGCGCGGCACGCCGTTCCGCGGGGCCCATGCCCGGGACCGGGCCGGGGTCGATGCCGTCCCCGGGGACGTGCCGGGGCGCGGCGAGGCGCGTGCGCACTGCTTCCACCAGGGCGTCCCGTACGGCGTCCACCGCGCGGCCGGGGTCGGCCGCGGGCGCCGCGACGGCGAGCGAGGCCACCGGTTCGTACCCGGCGATCTCCCGCGCCCCGGCGCGCAGGATCAGCGCATGCCCCGGCGGGACGCGCTTCACGCCGTCGTACGGGGTGGAGTCGTCCAGCGCGGCCGGTACGTCGGGGGCGGCGAGCAGCGCGGCGAGGTGCCCGAAGTCGAGGTTGGCCTCGACGAGGTCGGCCAGGGGCAGGGCGGCCGTCGCGTAGGCGGTGCCGCCCGCCCAGGGGGTGTGGAACACCGGCCGCGCGCCCGCGAGATCGCCGCAGACGGTGATCCGCCGCCCGACCTGGACGACGGCGGTGTAACTCCCGGGCCACGCGGTCAGGTGCCGAAGGGCGCCACCGCGCGCGGCGAACAGCCCGACCCGCAACTGCTCGTCGCTCGCGCCGCAGATGCCGAGCACGGCGATCCGGGTCTGGGGATCGGCGGTGACGACGCGCACCTCGTCGGGGCGCCAGTCGCCGACCGCCCACAGGGGGTCGGGGTCGCCCCACAACAGCTGGGAACCGACCGGCTGAACGGTCTCGCCGTCGTATCCGGTGGCCCCCGCGGAGCCGGCCGCCCCGGCGATCCCGGCTGCCCCCACGGCGGCGCTGCTCCACCCCACCAACCACCGCATCGACGCCTCCACAGGCTGGGGACAACCAGTGCACCGTACGAACTGGTCCCATGCTGCCATGAAGGGCGCGCCGCGGAGCAGCGGCGGAGCCGCATGTGCTCCCATGAATGCGCCCCCGCGGGTGTCCACCCGCGAAGGCCGACTGCCTGCCCGGAAGGCGCGAAGTCGACGCGAATGCGCCCCCGCAACGCGCCCCTTGGCTACCCAAAGCGCCCTCAACTCCCATGGTGAGGGCGCTGGCCCCCGGAAATACCGGGGACGATTTTCAGCCAATTCGACGTTACGAAAACACGGTCGAACACGCTCCGTACAGGTTCTGCGCACCGCCCGGCGGCCGGTGGTGCGCGCACGGTCCGGGAGGCGAGGCACACCCCCCGGACCGGTCCGCCGCCCGCGGGGATGTAGGCGGCGGTGTCCCCCAGCCCACTGGATCCAGTACAGCGGGCCGACCCACGCACCGCCCATGGAACCGCTCCCCCGGTGGCCGGAGAAGAGCGCACGGCCGGGCGCACGGCCACACACCGGGAGCACGCGGCAACGGACAGTACAGACACCGCACTCGAGTACGGACCACAATCCCGCCATCCGGAACAATGCCTCTTAACGCATGGGATGCGGCGAACTACGCTGGGTTTACGAATGCCGCGTGGTTATGCCAGCGCGGCAGCCGTCTGTGTCGAGGGGTGGCGCATGTCCAGGGAGCAACGCGGGCCGAACGAAAAGCTCGGCGCCGTTCTCGCCCTCGCGGGAATCAGCAACGCAGGTCTCGCCCGGCGCGTCAACGACCTCGGCGCCCAGCGCGGGTTGACGCTTCGCTACGACAAGACGTCGGTGGCGCGCTGGGTGTCGAAGGGCATGGTGCCGCAGGGTGCGGCGCCGCACCTCATCGCCGCCGCCATCGGCCAGAAGCTCGGCCGCCCGGTGCCGCTGCACGAGATCGGCCTGGCGGACGCGGACCCGGCTCCCGAGGTGGGTCTGGCCTTCCCCCGGGACGTCGGCCAGGCGGTCAGGTCGGCCACCGAGCTGTACCGGCTGGACCTCGCCGGCCGCCGGGCCGGCACCGGCGGCATCTGGCAGTCGCTCGCCGGATCGTTCGCGGTGAGCGCATACGCAACGCCCGCCTCACGGTGGCTGATAACCCCGGCCGACAGTTCGGTGGCGCGCGAGGCGAGCCCGGCGGAGGGCTCCGGCGCACCGCTCAAAGTCGGCCACAGTGATGTGCAGAAGCTGCGGGAGGCCGCCGAGGACGCCCGGCGCTGGGACTCCAAGTACGGCGGCGGCGACTGGCGTTCGTCGATGGTCCCCGAGTGCTTACGCGTCGAGGCGGCACCGCTCCTCCTCGGCTCCTACTCCGACGAGGTCGGCCGCGCCCTGTTCGGCGCCTCCGCCGAACTGACCCGCCTGGCGGGGTGGATGGCCTTCGACACCGGCCAGCAGGAGGCGGCCCAGCGGTACTACATCCAGGCCCTGCGCCTGGCCCGCGCGGCGGCCGACGTCCCCCTGGGCGGTTACGTGCTCGCCTCCATGTCGCTCCAGGCGACCTACCGCGGCTTCGGCGACGAGGGCGTGGACCTCGCCCAGGCCGCGCTCGAACGCAACCGGGGCCTGGCCACGGCCCGCACCATGAGCTTCTTCCGCCTGGTCGAGGCCCGCGCCCACGCGCGCGCGGGCGACGCACCGGCGGCCGGCGCGGCCCTGAAGGCCGCCGAGAGCTGGCTGGAGCGCGCCCGGCCCGGCGACAGCGACCCGACGTGGCTGGGTTTCTACTCCTACGACCGGTTCGCCGCCGACGCGGCCGAGTGCTACCGCGACCTGAAGGCACCACGCCAGGTCCGCCGCTTCACCGAGCAGGCGCTGTCGAAGCCGACGGAGGAGTTCGTACGCTCGCACGGCCTCCGGCTCGTCGTCTCGGCGGTGGCCGAGCTGGAGTCCGGCAACCTGGACGCGGCCTGCGAGCAGGGCGTGCGGGCGGTCGAGGTCGCCGGGCGCATCTCCTCGGCCCGCACCACCGAGTACGTCAGGGACCTCCTGCACCGCCTGGAGCCGTACGGGGACGAGCCGCGCGTGGTCGAGCTGCGCGAGCGCGCCCGGCCGCTGCTGATGACCACGGCCTGATTCACCGCCCCTCCCGGGTTTGAGGGCATTGTCAGTGGCGCAGTGCACTATCGGAGCCGGGAGGTGGACCGGGAGATGGAACGAGCAGGGGCCGTGCCCGCGCACGGCACCGCGCGCAGCACCGCGTACGACTGCGACGTGCTGGTGATCGGCGGCGGCATCGTCGGCCTGTCGACGGCGTACGCGATCACGCGCGCCGCGCCGGGCACCCGGGTGACGGTGCTGGAGAAGGAGCCGGGACCCGCCCGGCACCAGACGGGCCGCAACAGCGGCGTCATCCACAGCGGCGTCTACTACCGTCCGGGCTCGCTGAAGGCCCGCTACGCGGTGCGGGGCGCGGCGGAGATGGTGAAGTTCTGCGCCGAGTACGGCATCGCCCACGCCGTCACCGGCAAGCTGATCGTCGCCACCGAGCGCACCGAGCTGCCCCGCCTGCACGCCCTCGTGCAGCGCGCCCGGGAGAACGGCATACCGGTGCGCGAGCTGGGCGCCGCCCAGATCCCGGAGTACGAGCCGGAGGTCAGGGGCCTGGCCGCCATGCACGTCGGCACCACCGGCGTCTGCGACTACGTCGCCGTGGCCCGGCAGCTGGCACACGCCTCCGGCGCGGAGATCCGGTACGGGGCGCAGGTCCGCCGCATCGACCGCCGCCCGGGGCTCGGTGTCGCCGTCCGCACCCGCTCGGGGGACGTGCTCCGCGCCCGCGTCATGGTCAACTGCGCCGGGCTGCACTGCGACGAGATCGCCCGCCTGACCGGCGACGACCCCGGCATGCGGATCGTCCCCTTCCGGGGCGAGTACTACGAGCTGGCGCGTCCGGAGCTGGTCCGGGGCCTGGTGTACCCGGTGCCGGACCCGGCCTTCCCGTTCCTCGGGGTGCATCTCACCCGAGGGATCGACGGTGGCGTGCACGTCGGGCCCAACGCGGTGCCCGCCCTCGCCCGGGAGGGTTACGGCTGGGGCGTGGTGCGGCCCCGCGAGCTGGGCGGGACGCTGGCCTGGCCGGGCTCGTGGCGGATAGCCCGGCGGCACTGGAGGTACGGGGCGGGCGAGCTGCGGCGGTCGCTGTCCAGGACGGCGTTCACCACGGCCGTGCGCAGGCTGCTGCCCGAGGTGACGGAGGACGACCTGGTGGCGGCCCCCGCGGGGGTGCGGGCGCAGGCGGTGCTGGCGGACGGGACGCTGGTGGACGACTTCCTGATCCGCGAGGGCGCCCACGCGGTGCACGTCCTCAACGCCCCGTCACCCGCCGCGACGGCCTCCCTGCCGATCGGGCGCGAGGTGGGCCGGCGCGCCCTGGCCATGCTGGAGGGCGCCTGACCGGGTGGCAGCCGCACCGTCGCGCACCCCGCCGTAAAATCGAAGGCACTGTGTCTGATTCCCGCAGCGCCTCCGACGCCCCCCAGCCGACCGCACCGCACCCCGGCGCCCCCGTCAGGCACACCCGTGCCAAGGGCGAGCCCCGGTTCCCCGACGGGCCGAAGGCCGACCCGGCCGGGTCGCACTTCGAGCGGCGGATCCGGAGTTTCCAGCCCCGCCGGAGCCGGGTGACCGCCGGGCAGGCGGACGCGCTGCAGCGGCTGTGGCCGCTGTGGGGGCTGGACATCGACGGGCAGCGGGTCATCGACCTCGGCGAGCTGTTCGGCAACGACCACCCCGTCGTCCTGGAGATCGGCTTCGGCATGGGCGAGGCCACCGCCCAGATGGCCGCCGCCGACCCGCACACCGACATCCTCGCCGTGGACGTCCACACCCCGGGCCAGGGCAACCTGCTCGCTCTCGCGGAACGGGACGGCCTGTCCAACGTCCGGGTGGCCAACGGTGACGCGATCATCCTCCTGCGCGAGATGCTCGCCCCCGACTCCCTCGCCGGACTGCGCGTCTACTTCCCCGACCCCTGGCCCAAGAAGCGCCACCACAAGCGCCGCCTGATCCAGCCGGAGTTCCTGACCCTGGCCGCGGCCCGGCTCGCGCCGGGGGCCGTGCTGCACTGCGCCACCGACTGGGAGCCGTACGCCGAGCAGATGCTCGAGGTGCTCACCGCGCACCCCGACTTCGAGAACACCGTGCCCGGCGGAGGTTTCGCGCCGCGTCCCGCCCACCGGCCGCTGACCCGTTTCGAAGGCCAGGGCCTGGACAAGGGACATGTGGTGAACGACTTGCTCTTCCGCCGCGTACCGCACCGCGTACCGTCCCCCGACCAGCACCAGGAGCAGCCCCCCACCGGTTAGGGTCCATGCCGTGGCCACCTGTCCCCCGTACCCGACGAATCCGCCGCCTCCGCACTGGTGGCAGCGCGCCTGGGTGCGTTACGGGGCCTTGACCACGCTACTGGCGATCTCCGGCCTGGTGATCCTGGCCCTGGTGCGCGAACAGACCGGCACCCAGGGCTTCCTGGTGGGGCTCGGCCTCGCGGTGCTGCCCGTGCCGCTGCTCCTGGCCGCGTTCCACTGGCTGGACCGGGTCGACCCCGGCCCCTGGCGGAACCTGCTCTTCTGCTTCGCCTGGGGTGCCTGCGCCGCCGCCCTGATAGCGATCATCGCCAACAGCTTCGCGACGAGATGGATAGCCACGGCCACCGCCGACCCGGCGGGCGCCGACACCCTGGGCGCCACGGTCATAGCGCCGGTCGTCGAGGAGTCCGCCAAGGCCGCCGCCGTCCTCCTGGTCTTCCTCTTCCGCCGACGGGACTTCACCGGCATCGTCGACGGCGTGGTCGTCGCCGGGGTCACCGCCACCGGCTTCGCCTTCACCGAGAACATCCTCTACCTGGGCAACGCCTTCGGCACCGACCAGCTCACCGGGGACAGCGGCTTCGCCTCCGTCACCGCCGCGACCTTCTTCGTCCGCGTCGTGATGTCGCCCTTCGCCCACCCGCTGTTCACCGTGCTCACCGGCATCGGCTTCGGCATCGCCGCCCTCTCCACCGGCCGCCACCACCTGCGCCGCGCCCTGCTCCCGCTGGCCGGCCTGCTGCTCGCGATGGGCATGCACGCGCTGTGGAACGGCTCGGCCGCGTTCGGCGAGTACGGCTTCCTCGCCGTGTACGGGGCGTTCATGGTCCCCTGCTTCGGCCTGCTGACCTGGCTGGCGATCTGGACCCGGCAGCGCGAACTGCGCACCGTGCGCGACGAGCTGCCCGCCTACGTGACGGCCGGCTGGCTGACACCGGCGGAGCCGTACGCGCTCGGCTCGATGCACGCCCGCAGCCTCGCCCGGCGCCACGCCCACCGGCACGCCGGGAAGGACGCCGCGCGGGCGGTGGCGCGGTACGAGTCGTACGCGACCTCACTGGCGCTCCTGCGGCAGCGGGGGCGCAAGGGCCGGGCGGGCGCCGACTTCGCCGTACGGGAGAGGGAGTTGCTGGACGCCCTGTGGCAGCGCCGCGAAGTGGCCCGCCCGGCGCTGGACCACGCCGCCCGGGCCACGGCACCGCCGCCCGTCGCCGCCTGGCCGGGTCACGGGGTGTACGGCGTGCACGCCGGGTACGTGCCGCACGGGTACGCGTCCGGCGGCCACTCCGGTTACGTGCCGTACGGCCGCACGGCGCCCTGGGCCCCGGCGTTCACGCCGGTCCGGGCGCACCACCCCGGGCCCCCGGCGTTCACGCCGGCTCCGTGTCCCGGGCTCGCCCAGGCGCAGCACCCCGCCGACCGGTCGGCGTACCCGTACCCGCCCTACGCCCGGCCCCGCCCCTACGGGCCGTAGCGCCCGGCACGGCGGTCCTCAGGCCGAGGCCTCGGTCAGCCGCGCGGTCTCGTCCTCGGTGAGGGTCAGCTCCGCCACCCCCAGCAGCGCCGGCAGCTGCTCCACCGTGCGCGCGGAGGCGATCGGCGCGGTCACCGTCGGCTGCGCGGCCAGCCAGGCCAGGGCGACCGTGGCGACGGGGGCGCCGTGGGCCTCGGCGATCTCGTCCAGGACCGCGAGGACCCGCTGCCCGCGCTCGCTCTCCAGGTGCTTGGCGGCGCCGCCCGCGCGCGGGCTGTCGACGGTCGCACCGGGCCGGTACTTGCCGGTGAGGAAGCCGGACGCGAGGGCGTAGTAGGGCACGGCGGCCAGTCCCGCCCGCTCGGCGAGGTCGCGCAGCGCGCCCTCGTACGTGTCCCGCGAGACAAGGTTGTAGTGGGGCTGGAGGGCCACGTACCGGGCGAGGCCCTCGCGGTCGGAAAACTCCAGGGAGGCTGCGAGCCGCTCGGCGGAGATGTTGGAGGCGGCGATGTGCCGGACCTTGCCCGCCCGCACCAGCTCGTCGAGCGCGCCGATGATCTCCTCGACCGGCACCTCGGGCTTGTCGAAGTGGGTGTAGTAGAGGTCGATGTGGTCGGTGCCCAGGCGGCGCAGCGAGGCGTCGGCTGCCGCCTTGATGTTCGCGGCGCTCAGTCCCGGGTACTCGGGGTGCTGGCTGACCTTGGTGGCGAGGACGACGTCATCCCGGTTGCCGCGGGCCGCGAGCCACTTGCCGATGAGGGTCTCGGACTCTCCGCCGCTGTTGCCGTCGACCCACGCGGAGTAGGAGTCGGCGGTGTCGACGAAGTTGCCGCCGGCCGCCGTGTAGGCGTCGAGGACGGCGAAGGAGGTGGCCTGGTCGGCGGTCCAGCCGAAGACGTTGCCGCCGAGGGCGAGGGGGAAGACCTCCAGGTCGGAGGAGCCGAGTTTGCGCAGAGAAGTCATGTACTGCGTCAACGAACCCGACGGACCCCGCGATTCCGGAAGCGGGGCAAAGTTCCCGCAAACCGGCAGCCCTGACGTCGGGGGGTCGCCGTCAGGACCGCCGGGGATCAGGAGTGACGACCGGCGTGTGCGGTGCGGCTCAGGGGGTGAGGCCCTTGCTCTGCAACCACGCCATCGGGTCGAGGCTGCCACCGCCCGCCGTGTGGACCTCCATGTGGAGGTGGGCGCCGGTGACGTTGCCGGTGGCGCCGACGCGGCCGATGACGTCGCCGGTGGTGACCTTCTGGCCGACGCTGACATTGATCGACGACTGGTGGGCGTACCAGATCTCGGTGCCGTCGTCGAGGGTGAGCACGGTCTTGTAGCCGTACGAGCCCTCGTACCCGGCCGACGTGATCGTGCCGCTGTGCACCGCCTTGAGCAGCGTGCCCGTGGGAGCGGCGAAGTCGAGGCCGGTGTGGTGGCCGGAGGACCAGTAGGGGCCCGCCTGCCCGAAGGTGGAGGAGATCGTGTACGAGGAGGTGGGCAGCGTGTACTGCTTGGCCAGCTTCGCCAGCCGCTCGGCCTCGGCCTTCTTCGCGGCCTCCTCCTCCGCCTTCTTCTTGGCGGCGGCGGCCTTGGCCTCGGCCTCCTTCTCCGCCTTGGCGGCGGCTTCCGCGGCCTTCTTCTCGGCGGCGGCAGCGGCCTCGGCGGCTGCCTTGCTCTCGACCTGGGCCTGCTGCTGCTCGGCCTGCGCCATGATGCGCGCGCGCAGCGACTCGCCGGCGTCGGCGGCGCTGCTGTCCTGCCCGGTGCCGGCGGAGGCCGCGGCGATCGTGCTGAGCGGGGTGGCGGAACCCTGGGGCTCCGGCTCCTCGCCGTCGGAGATGAGCGAGCCGACGTTGGGCAGGTCCGGCATGGAGATGGAGACCGGCGGCTTGCCGGTCTGCGCGCTGGCCATGCCGCCCGCGCCGACTGCGGCTATGACACCGACGCCGAGGACGGTGGAGCTGCGGGCGAGTCCGCCGCGCTGCTTGGCGACGCGGTGCCGGCCGCGCACGGGGCGGATGGACTCCGCGGTGGGGTTCCACTCCTCCCAGGGGCCCTCTTCGGCGCGGTGGACGTCGTAGCCGAAGGTTTCGGTGTCGTGCCCGCTGGGCACGAACGGGGCCTCGGGGGCAGGCCGGTTGGACGCCACGTGGGCGTACTCCTTTCCTTCCTTCCGCCTACCGGGTTAGCTGACGGGTTCGGAGCAGGAAGGTCTCCTACGCGCGTATACCGGCCGTGTACACACAGCGGCATACGCCCGATTCACCCCAAGTGGTGGTTCCCCGGTTCCCTCGCGGGATTCGGCGCGTGCGCACGGAGCCGCCTTCTGTGACGGCTGGGACGACCGCGCTGCGTTATCGAACGTTAATAGACGCGGGCCTCGGATTCCAAGCCGTTCCGCTTGATCATTAACGGAACCCGGGTGGACACACGCCTCACGAGCGGTGAAATCGGGGCGAGTTGACCGCCCCTCAGCATCACCTTCCGCACTCGTCCCATCTGACTGTATGTCAGTTGTTATGCGGAGGGCGCTCGCGCCATCACAGGATGTGATCAGGGTCGCCGCACGGCGAGGAGCGCCATATCGTCGGCCATACCCCCGCCGGAGTGCCGGCGCACGTCCTCGGCGAGGGTGCCGAGCAGTTCCGTCGGGTGCCGGAACACGCAACCGGCCAGCCGCTCGTGCGGGTCGTAGAACTCTCCCCGGGCGTCGCGGGCTTCCGACAGCCCGTCGGTGTACAGCAGCAGCGTGGCCCCGCCGGGGAACGGGGCCTCCTCCGCCCGGTCGGGCCATACGCCCAGTTCCCCCATGCCGAGCGGCAGCGCCGACTCCCGGGCGGGCAGCGGGCGCAGGGTGCCGTCGGCGTACAGCAGCAGCGGCGGCGGATGGCCCCGGTTGAGGATGCGGACGACGCCGTCGCCGTGCGGGAGTTCGGCGAGTACGGCGGTGGTGAAGCCCTCGAAGGCGTCCAGTCCCTCGCGCCGGGTGCCCTCGCGGGCCAGCGCCCGCTCCAGCCGCTGGGCCACCGCCTCCAGCGTCGCCTCCTGCTCGGCGGCCTCCCGGAACGCGCCGATCACGACGGCGACGGCGGCGACCGCGCCCATGCCCTTGCCCCGCACGTCACCGACGATGAGCCGGATGCCGCGCGGGCTGTCCTGCACCGCGTACAGGTCGCCGCCGATGAACGCGTCGGCCTGCGCGGCCTCGTAGCAGGCGGCGATCTCGAAGCCGCCGATCCGCTCGGCGGGCTCGGGCAGCACGGCGCGCTGGGCGGCCTCGGCGATCTCGCGGACGGAGACGAGCCGCTCGCCGGCACGGCGGACGAAGGTGTTGACGACGACGGCGAGCGCGGCCGCCGTCGCGATGCTGATCAGCTCGGTGAGGGAGTCGACGTAGTGGATGACGCCCTTGCCGAGCTGCAGCCCGATGACGGCGGCGACCACGGTGACGCCCGTGAGCACCGTGCCGCGCCGGGAGTAGACCGCCGCGGCGACCAGGGGCGCGGCCGTGTAGAGGGGGCCGGCGGTGAAGTACCGGGGGGTGAGGAGGTCGTACAGGACGGCGACGACGATCAGCAGCACGGGCAGCAGACGGATGAGGACCCGCCCGTACGGGAGCCACCGCCGCCGCTGCTCGGCCTCGGACGGCAGGACTCCGGCGGCCTCGCCCAGGCCGGGGTCGGGCACGGGATCGCCGGGGAGCCGGCCGCCGGCCCTGGCGTACGCGCTCTCGTCGTCCACGTCACCTGGCCGCACCACTCGTCTCCCGCCACCCCGCACGTCCGCGCCGTCTGCCGTCCCGTCCTCCAGATTTCCCGGGGCGGGGGCGGGCGGCGAGCGGTGCGGGCCGAACGGGTGAACGCACAAACGCACCGGAGGCCGGAACCCTTTCGGATTCCGGCCTCCGGCCTTCAGTAGCGGGGACAGGATTTGAACCTGCGACCTCTGGGTTATGAGCCCAGCGAGCTACCGAGCTGCTCCACCCCGCGTCGTTGTGTCTCCACTGTACGTCATCCGGGGGGCGGAATGCACATCCGTATCTCCCCGCCCCTCCTCCTACCCCTCCAGGTGGCGGTTGGGCGCCTTCGCCCGCTCCTCGTACTCCGGCAGTACGACCACGGCGGCGCCCTGGGCCGCGAGCACTCCGCTGCCGTCGGCCCCCGGCACGAAGGTGTCCGGCTCCCGCCAGGCCGTGACCACGCGGCGCACCCCCGCGTCGAGGATCAGCCGGGCGCAGGGCGCGGGCCGGGAGGCGCGGCGGGCGCACGGCTCCAGGCTGCTGTACACGGTGGCGGTCGCGAGCCGGGTGTCGGCGGGGTCGAGCTTGGCGAGCGCGGCCTCCTCGGCGTGCACGACGGCGTCGCCGCCCTCCCGCGAGTGCCCTCGCGCCAGCTCGCTCCCGTCGGCGGCGACCACGACCGCCCCCACGCTGAACGCCGTCCGGGACGGCGGGCACAGCTCCGCCAGCTCGCAGGCGAGCGCCAGCCAGTGCCGGTCGGCGGCGGTGACGCGGTCGCCGGTGCCGGGCGCGGTCGGCAGGTAGCGCGTCAGCACGACGTCCTCGATGTGCCGCGTCTCCACCAGCCTGAGCCGCCCCCTCTGATAGGCGCCGGGCCCGAACAGGCGGGGCGCGTCCGGGTCCCCCACGAGCAGCGGCGCGAGGACGAGCTGCAGTTCGTCGGCGAGCTCCTGCTGCAACAGCTGGGTGTGCACGGTCCCCCCGCCCTCGACCATGAGCCGCCGCACACCCCGCCGGTCGTGCAGGTACTCCAGTGCCGCCCGCCAGTCGAGCACCGCCCCGAGCGGCACGACGTCGGCGGCGACACCGAGGGCGCGGGCCCGCCGGGCGCCCTCGTCCGTGGTCAGCAGCACCTTCTCCCCGCCCGTGTGCCAGAACCGCGCCCCCGGGTCCAGCTCGCCGGTGGCGCTGACGGTGACCTTGAGCGGGTACTCCGCCTTCCCCGCAGCGGTCCGGGCCGCCCGCCGCGCGGCCGAGTTCACCAGCAGTCGCGGATTGTCGGCGCGGATCGTGCCGGCCCCGACCAGGATCGCGTCGACGGACGCCCGCACGTCGTCGACCCGGTCGAAGTCGGCGGGCGAGGAGAGCAGGAGCCGTTCGGGGCCGGTGTCGTCCAGGTAGCCGTCGAGGGAGACGGCGGCGGAGAGGAGGACGTAGGGGAGGGGCATGGTCGTACTCCACCACCTCCGCGGCAGGACCTTCAATGCCGCCGCTACGGCGAGCCGTCGTCGCCGGGGGCGAGGAAGCAGGGCTTGCCCTCGGCCGACAGCCAGGGCAGCAGCCGCAACGCGGTGAACGCCTCCATCACGCGGCCGCCTTCCGCGCGCCGACGACGTGCTGGTCGATGCCGAAGTCGGCGGCGGGCACGAGGGCGGGACGGCGGTGCCGCCGACGGTCCCGTTCGAGTTCCTGTGCGCGCTCGTGGGCGGCGAGGTAGGGGCGGACGAGGCGGGTGGTGGTGCCGTCGAGGGGGAGGTGACGGCAGTACGGGGAGTGGTGGAGGGGGAGGCGTGCGGGGGCGGGGGGGCGCTGGGTGAGGTGGGGCGCGCGGTGGCGCGGGGCGCCTGCGCGGTGGGTTCCGGTGCCGGGACCGAGGAGAAGGCCCAGCCAATGGGCGATGCGGTGGATAAGGTCGTACACGTCGACGCTCCTGTTGGTAAGCGTTGGCCACGCCCCGGGAGGTCTGGCCACCTCGCCGGGGTCTTCACGTGCCTGAAGCTACGTTGGACAGGTGAGCGATACAGAGCACTCCACACCCCTGGACCCGATGAGCGCGCGGCGTTCGTCGTGGAGCGACCGCCCTCCGGCTGACGCCCCCGGCGCGGGGTACCCGCCCCCGCATGAGCTCCGAACCCGGGCCGTTGCTCGCCCTGGATCTCACCGGCACGTTCGCGTTCGGGCTGAACGGGGCGCTGACGGCGGTGCGGGCCGCGCGGCTGGACGTGGTCGGTGTGGTCGTACTCGGGATGATCACCGCGCTGGGCGGCGGCTTCGTCCGCGACGTCCTCATCGACTCGCTGCCCCCCGCCACGCTCCTGGACTGGCGTTACTACACGCTCGCCGCCGCCGGTGGGCTGATCGCGTTCGCCCTCAGCCGGCACCTGCGCCGCCTGGAACCGGCGATCACCGTGCTCGACGCGGTCGGGCTCAGCACCTTCGCGGTCATCGGCGCGAGCAAGGCGCTGGACGCCGGGCTGGGCGTCGCGCCCGCGATGCTGCTGGGGGTGGTCACCGCGGTGGGCGGGGGGACGATCCGCGACACGCTCGTCCGACAGGTCCCGACGGTGCTCCGCAGTGACCTGTACGCCATCCCCGCGCTGGTGGGCGCGGCGCTCACCGTCGCCGCCATCGAGGCGGGCCTCTACGGCCTCCCGGCCGCGCTGGCAGCGGCCACCGTCTGCTTCCTGATCCGCGTGCTCGGCCTCCGCCTCCGCCTCAACGCGCCCGAACCACCCGAGACCCGTTCGTCCGGTGGCCGAAAACGGGGCCGTGAGTAGTCTCGAAAGCATGGAGCTGCGATGACCGACCCCGCCCGGACCGTCCTGGCAGGCCTGGACGACATCCGTTCCGACCTGGAGGACCTCTACCGGGACCTGCACCGGCATCCCGAACTCGGCCTGCGGGAGCACCGTACGGCGAAGACGGCGGCGGACGCCCTGCGGGAGTCCATCGTCTCCCGCGAGCTGGCGGCCACCACCCCCGCCGTCGTCACGGTGGGCAGCGTCCACGCCGGCAGCAGCCCCAACGTCATCCCCGACCGGGCCGTCATCGAGCTCAACGTCCGCACCTACGACGACGTCACCCGCGCCCGGGTCCTGGACGCCATCGAACGGATCGTCAAGGCCGAGTGCGAGGCGTCCCGCACGCCCGAGGCCCCCGAGATCGAGCGGCTCTCGTCCTTCCCGCCCACCGTCAACGACGAGGAGCCGACCCGGCGCGTCGCCGACGCCTTCGCCGCGTACTTCGGCGACGACGCCCACACCGTCGAACGGCAGACCGCCAGCGAGGACATGAGCGAGATCCCCCGGGCGTTCGGGGTGCCGTTCACGTACTGGATGATCGGCGGCACCGACCCCGAGCGCTACGCCGAGGCCGCGAAGAAGGGGACCGTCGCCCAGGACATCCCGGTCAACCACAGCGCCACCTTCGCCCCCGTCGTCCAGCCGACCCTGGACACCGGCGTCAGCGCGGTGACGGTGGCCGCGCTGGCCTGGCTCGGCGACCGGGCCGCGTAGGAACCCGCGAAAGTCTCGTACCGCTTGACTCTCCAGCGGCCGGAGACCGGAGGGTGGGCGTCATGAACGGCGTGACGCCCCTGCACTCGATCGGTGAACTGTCGGCCCGTACCGGCGTTCCGGTACGGACGATCCGGTTCTACTCGGACACCGGACTACTGCCGCCCACGGACCGCACTCCGGCCGGCTACCGCCGCTACGGCGACGCGGCGATCGGCCGGCTCCACCTCATCTGCGCCCTACGGGAGCTGGACGTCGATCTCGCCACGGTCCGCCGCGTCCTGGAGGGCGACCTCTCCGTCGCCGAGGTCGCCGCCGCGCACGCCGACGCCACCGCCCTCCGAATCCGCGCGCTGCGGCTGCGGCACAGCATGCTGCGGCTCGTTGCCCGGCGCGGTTCGAGTACCGAGGAGACCGTTCTGATGCACCGCCTCACCCGCCTCACCGCCGACGAACGACGGCGCATGGTGGCCGACTTCGTCGCCGGCCTCGACGCCGCCACCCCCCACTCCCGCAGCGCTGTCACCGCCCTGCGCACCGCCCTGCCGGAACTCCCCGATGAACCGTCCGACGCCCAGCTCGCCGCGTGGGTGGAGATCGCCGAACTCATCGCCGACGACGGCTTCCGCACGCGCATGGCGCAAGCGGCACTCCCGCCCGCCGACGAGGACGCCCTGCCGGGTGTGGCCCCCGAGGCCGCGGCGGAACTCATCCCGTTCGTCAGGCGGACCGTCGCGGCGGCGAGAGCGGCGGGCGTCGACGCGGAGGGTGACGACGCGGTCCCGGTCGTCGACGCCGTCGTGGAGCGCTTCGCCGCCGTACTCGGCCGCCACGACGGCCCGGATCTGCGGGAGTGGATGGCCGGGCAGTTCGAGGCGGGACACGACCCGGTCGTCGAGCGGTACTGGCGCCTGGTCTGGACCGTCAACGACTGGCAGGTGGTCCCCGGGCACCTGCCCTTCCAGCCCTGGGTGGTCCAGGCCCTTCGCCGGCCCCGGCCGGCAGCTCACGGGTAGGGCCCCGCGGCCCGGCGGTCCCGCGGTCAGCCCCAGTCGCCGTTGACCCACGAGAGGAGGCGGGCGCGCTCCGGCGTACAGAGTGGTGACGAGACTCAGGCGGCGCAAGGTTGTCCAGGCGGGCATCCCGCTCTACCTCCAGTCACCCTCGGACCACGCTTCGAGGCGAGGACGTTCGCTCGTGTCGTTCGTGCAGACGACGGCGTAGGCGGTGAGCGTCTCGGACATGCCGGTGCCGGCGTCATCGAGCGAGTCGTGGGTCCGGTACGCCGACGGCGCGGGGGTGGGGAGGGAGGTGGGGCTGGATACGGGCGGTGTGAACGTGGGGGACTGTTCGGTTCCGTACCGCTCGACCGCCCGGTCGACGGCGGCCCGGTCGACGCGGCAATCCGAGGACACGGGCTGACCCAGGTACCAGCCCGCGACGAACACGCCGTAAATCGCGGCGGCGGCCCCGAGGCGGCGTGGGGTGACCCGGCGCCCGTCAGGCGGTGTTGTGCTCATGCCGAGGGACCCTAACCGCCGACGTGGACCCACTGACGAGAATCGGTCAGCGCCCGGGCCGGCCGAAGCCGACCCGAGCGCCGTTCGGTAGGCCCTGTGGGACTCGAACCCACAACCAATGGATTAAAAGTCCACTGCTCTGCCAATTGAGCTAAGGGCCCAGGGGTGTCGCGCGGTGTTGCGTGATGTTGCCACACCGAGCATAGCCCGACGCGGCCGGGACGCCGATCGGGTATCCGGGTCACGGCCGCGTCGGTGGGCTTCGTGGGGCCGGCGGGGCTAGGGGTCAATCGGCTCGGGGGCGTTCGCGCGGGCCGCCGCGCGGGCCCTGGTGCGTTCGTGGTCGGGGTTGAGGAACCAGTGCCTGGCCGACGCCAGCCACCAGGTCGCGGCGAAGCCGAGGACGACGAGGACGGCGACCGGCGCGTAGTTGAAGGTCTCCCAGGTGACCGGGGAGACCTGCGGCAGCATGAACAGGACCGTGATGACGCAGACCCACGCCACCGCGATCACGCCCACCGCCTGTGACCAGCGGCCCAGGTGCCACGGCCCCCGCTCGAAGGCGGCGCCCTTGCGCACCCGCAGCAGGGTCGGGATGACGTAGGCGATGTAGAGGCCGATGACGGCGATCGACGTCACCGCCGCGTACGCCGTGACGTTGATCAGGTAGGGCAGGCCGAGGACCAGCGCGCCCAGGGCCGCGAGCCAGACCGCGGCGACCGGTGTGCGGGTGCGCGGGTTGACCGTGTGCCAGACGTGGGAGAAGGGGAGCGCGCCGTCGCGTGAGAAGGCGTAGATCATGCGGCTGTTGGCCGTCACCGACGCCATCCCGCAGAACAGCTGCGCGCCGATGACGACGAGGAGGAGCAGCTTGCCGGCGGTGGCGCCGAGCGCGTCGAGCAGGATCTGCGCGGGCGGCGCGCCGGTCGGGGAGGTGAGGGCGCCCTCGTAGGACTGGATGGCGAAGGTGAAACCGAGGAGGAGGACGAAGCCGGCGATCCACGAGGTCCAGATGGAGCGGACGATGCCCTTCGGGCCGGCTGTGGAGGCGTCGCGGGTCTCCTCGGTCATGTGGGCGGAGGCGTCGTAGCCGGTGAAGGTGTACTGGGCCATCAGGAGACCGATGAGGACCACGTAGACGCCGCTGCCCCAGCCCGTGTTGTTGACGAACTCCCCGAAGACGAAGGACGCCGACCGGTGATGGTCCGGCGCGAAGGTCAGCGCGCCGACGATGAGCGCGACGCCGACGACGTGCCACCAGACGCTGATGCTGTTGAGGAGGCCGACGATGCGGACGCCGAAGGTGTTCAGCAGGCCGTGGAGGACGAGGATGGCCGCGAAGAGGAGGATCGTGCGGCCGGGGGTGACCTCGAAGCCGAACTGGAGGTTCAGGTAGGCGCCCAGGAAGGACGCGGCGCCGAAGTCGATGCCGGCGGTCACCGCGACCTGGCCCAGCACGTTGAACCAGCCCGTGAACCACGCCCAGGCGGCGGCGGTACGGGGCGGCGCGAGGCGGTGCGCCCAGAAGTACAGGCCCGCCGAGGTCGGGTACGCGGAGCAGATCTCGGCCATCGCCAGGCCGACGAAGAGGGTCATCAGGCCTACGGCGACCCAGCCCCAGGTGATGACGGCGGGGCCGCCCGTGTTCATGCCGAACAGGTAGAGGGTCAGGCAGCCGGAGAGGACCGAGATGATGGTGAAGGAGACCGCGTAGTTGGAGAACGCCGACATGCGGCGGGCCAGAACCTGGGTGTAGCCGAGCTGGGCCAGCCGTTCCTCGTCCGAGAGCCCGCTCGCCTTGGCGTCATCTGTCATGCCCCCAGCAATTCCCCTGCGGGAGACGTGACATGCGTCACTCGGTGGCCGAAAACAGGTCCGAGGAAGCGGAACGCGAAGCGCCGTGGCCTCCACCCGGTGAGGGCGGAGGCCACGGCGCTCGGTACTACTCGGCGTCAGCCGTTGCGCTTCCAGCGCGGCTTGTCGTCACGACGGCCGAAGGAGGAGCCGCGGTGGTCGTCACGACGGCCGGACGGGCGGTCGTGTCCGCCGGCGCGGAAGCCGGGGCGGTCGCCCTGGCGGTCGCGGTTGAACGGACGGTCGCTGCCGCGGTGGCCGCCGCGGTCGTCACGACGGTCGAAGGAACGGCCGCCACGGTCGTCGCGGCGGAAGCCGCCACGGTCGCCCCGGTCGTCGCGGCGGTCGAACGAACGCCCGCCACGGTCGTCACGACGGTCATCCCGACGGAAGCCACCACGGTCACCGCGGTCGTCACGACGGTCGAACGAACGCCCGCCACGGTCGTCACGACGGTCATCCCGACGGAAGCCACCACGGTCACCGCGGTCGTCACGACGGTCGAACGAACGGCCACCACGGTCGTCACGACGGTCATCCCGACGGAAGCCACCACGGTCACCGCGGTCGTCACGACGGTCGAACGAACGCCCGCCACGGTCGTCACGACGGTCATCCCGACGGAAGCCACCACGGTCGCCCCGGTCGTCACGACGGTCGTCGCGGCGGAAGCCGCCACGGTCGCCCCGGTCGTCACGACGGTCGAAGGAACGGTCGCGGTCGGCGAAACGGTCCCGGCCGCTGCCGCCGCGCTCGGTCTTCTCCACGTCCCGCGCACCCGGCTGCTCGGGCACCACGACCTCGGCCTCCGCCTCGGACGCGGCGGCGGCCACCTCGGCCAGCACCGCCTCGGGGTCCTCGCCCCGCTCGCGCGCGACCCTGGCGACCAGCCGGTCCGCTTCCTCGCGCAGTTCGGTGGCCCGCCGCTGGGCCCGCTCCAGCTCCTTGGCGAGCTGGGCGACCTCGCGCTCGGCCTGCTGCGCCGCGTTGCCCGCCGACTCGGCCTGGACCTCGGTCATCGACCGGGCGCCGGTGATCTCGGCGACCTCGGGGTCGAAGGCCGCGCCGCCCTGGATGATGTGGCGCGTGGCATCGACGCCCGCGTCCTCCATCAGCCGGAAGATCTGGCGGCGCTGGTGCGGCAGGGAGAGGGAGACGACGGTGCCGGTGCGGCCCGCGCGCGCCGTACGGCCGGCGCGGTGCAGGTAGTCCTTGTGGTCGCCGGCCGGGTCCACGTTCAGGACCAGGTCGATGCCGTCGACGTGGATGCCGCGCGCGGCGACGTCGGTGGCGACCAGGACGTTGACGTAGCCGTCCTTGAAGTCGGCCAGCGTGCGGGTGCGCGCGCCCTGGGTCATGCCGCCGTGCAGGGCGTCCGCCTTGGCGCCGGCGTCCCGCAGCTGCTCGGCGACGCGGTCGGCGCCCAGCTGGGTGCGGACGAAGATGATGGTGCGGCCCTTGCGGGAGGCGATGGCCGCGGTGACCGGCGCCTTGTCCTTGGGCTTCACGACCAGGATGTGGTGCGACATGGTCGTCACCGCGCCCTGGGCCGCGTCGACCTCGTGGAGGGCCGGGTCCTTCAGGTAGCGGTCGACGAGGGTCTTGATCTCGTTCTCCATGGTGGCGGAGAAGAGCATCCGCTGGCCGCCCGCCGGGACCTGGTCGAGCAGCTCGGTGACCTCGGGCAGGAACCCCAGGTCGGACATCTGGTCGGCCTCGTCGAGGACGGCGATCTGCACGTTCTCCAGGGAGCAGGCGCCGCGGTTGATGATGTCGCGCAGCCGGCCCGGGGTGGCGACGAGCACGTCGACGCCGCGCTCCAGGGCGTAGATCTGGTTGCCCATGGAGGTGCCGCCGCAGACGACCTTCATCTTCAGCCCGAGGACGTCCCCGTACGGCTGGAGCGCGTCCGCGACCTGCATGGCCAGCTCACGGGTGGGCGTCAGGATGACGGCGCGGGGCTTGTGCTTCTCGGTGCGGCCGCCGGCCAGCGTGGCCAGGGTCGGCAGACCGAAGGAGAGGGTCTTGCCGGAGCCGGTGCGGCCCCGGCCGAGGATGTCCTTGCCGGCCAGGGCGTCCGGGATGGTCGCGGCCTGGATCGGGAAGGGGGTGGTCACGCCGTTCTGCGCGAGCTTGCGCACGACGCCCTCGGGCAGGCCCAGGTCGGCGAAGGTGACCTCGGGAGCGGCCTCGACGGCCTCGTTCCCGGGGTTCTCGACGGCCTCGGGGGCCTCGGGGATGTCGGCGTTCTCGGGCACGACGACGTGATCAGTACTGGTCATGGACATGCGAATGCGAAACCTTCCGGAGTCTCTCGTCGGCACGCGCCCGTCAACTCCGTGAATCGCGATTCGCAATACGACCGCCTCGATGCGGTCCACCACGGCAAAGGAGAGTACGCGCCACACGGCGCGCTCTGTTGTGGCGCCGGGCAAATGGGATCAAACGATCTACCACCATACGCACCCCATACCCCCAAAGGCAAACCGAGCGACGGGCGACCCACACATGCCCAGCTCAGCGCGGCTTTCGGTGCTCGCCGCCACCCGCGCGTCACCGCTCGCCGCCACCCGTCCGCCCCACCCGGTCCGCTACGCCGGAGCCCCGGCCGTCGGCGCCGGCTCACGCTGCGCCAGCTGCGTCCCCGGCGGCTCGTGCGCCGACGAGGACGGCTCCGCCGTCGTCGGCTCCGGCGACGGCGAGGCGGGCGGTTCCTCGGTCGGCGTCGGCTCCGGCTCGGCCGTCCGCGTCGGCTCCGGGGGCGGCGTCCGGGTCGGCGCGGGCTCGTCGTCCCCGCCCTTCACCGGCGGCGGCGTCGCACGCGCGGGCGGCTCGGCCGAGGGGGTCCCGCCCTTCCCCTTCCCGCCCTCGCCGTGCTCCTCGCCGTCGTCCTCGCCCTTGCCCTTGCCCTTCTTCCCCTTGCCGCGCCCGCGCGCCTCGTCGGCCGCCGCCGCTCCGTACCCGACGTTGCCGCTCGACACGGCGGGCCCGCCGTCCGGCGCCGCACCGCCCTGTTCCCCGGCGGAGTGCGACGGCCTGGCGCCCCCGCCGGACGCGTCGTCGCCGACGCTCATGCAGCCGGCGGCAGCGGCGACGGCCACGGCGGTGGCGGCCAGACGGACGGGTACGTACAAGGGGCGCACGGGCGGCCACCTCCGGGGGTCAGGAGTCGCCGTGCCCAACTCCCTTCACCCACAAGAGGACACGCGCCGCGCACCGCGGACCTTGACCCGAGCGCGTCAGCGGTACCCGAGCCCGGCGACGGCGCTCACCCGTACCCGAGGGCGTGCAACCGCGCGTCGTCGATGCCGAAGTGGTGCGCGATCTCGTGCACCACCGTCACCTCGGTCTCCGCGACCACGTCCTCGCGCGTCTCGCAGAACCGCAGCGTCGGCCCCCGGTAGATGGTGATCCGGTCCGGCAGCACACCCGCGTACCACTCCCCGCGCTCCGTCAGCGGCGTCCCTTCGTACAGCCCGAGCAGCTCGGGATCGTCGGCCGGCGGCTCGTCCTCGACGAACACCGCGACGTTGTCCATCAGTCGCGTCAGCTCCGGCGGAATCCGGTCCAGGGCCTCGGCGACCAGTTCCTCGAACTCCTCGCGCGTCATCTCCAGCACAGGGCCCATTGTCGGGTACGACCGTGGGGTACGACACAGACCGCTCCGAAGTCACCCGCACTCACCGCCCCCGGGCAGCGGGAGGCCGCCGCCCGCATACCCGCCCCGGACCTTGGGCATACGGGACCAATGGCCCGCGTCCCCGCCGCCGCCCTGCACGCCCTGGCCGAGGTGATGAACCCCATCCGCAACGCGCCGCGCGCCCTCATCCACCGCCACCGCACCCGCCGGACGTCCACGACCGTCGAACTCGCCTCCCGGCGACGCCCCTGGACCCGCGCCGTCGGCCTCGTCGCCGTCGTCCTGCTCGGGGCCTGGCTCGGCCTGCTGATCGTGGGCGACGTCCGCGTGCCCGTCGGCCCCATGAACACCACGATGACCCTGCGTCCGTCCGTCAGCGGCGGCACGAAGATCAACGTCTCCCCGCTGGGCGCCCTCCAGCTCGACAGCCACGTCGCCCCCGTCCGCCTCGACGTCAACGTCGACCAGCTCGACCCCGACCGCGCCCAGGCCCTGGTCGACCACCCCGAGCGCCTCTCCGGCCTCCAGGACGAGGTCGCCCAGGACGTCGAACGCGGCACCCTCGACCTGGCCGTCCGCTCCTGCGTCGCCGTCGTCACCGGCGCCACCGCCCTCGGCCTCGCCGTCTACCGCCGCCCCCGGCGCGCACTGGCCGCCGGCGGACTCGCCCTCACTCTCCTGGTCGCATCCGGCGGCACCGCCTACGCCACCTGGAACCCGGACTCCGTCCTGGAACCCCGATTCTCCGGGCTGCTCTCCTCCGCGCCCTCCCTGGTCGGCGACGCACGCAGCATCGTCACCGAGTTCGACGTCTACCAGAAGGAACTGGCCCGCCTGGTCACGAACGTGACCAAGCTCTACGACGTCACCTCCACGCTCCCCGCCTACCAGCCCGACCCGACCACGATCCGCGTCCTGCACGTGTCCGACATCCACCTGAACCCGGCGAGCTGGAAGATCATCGCCTCACTGGTGGAGCAGTACAAGGTGAACGTGATCGTCGACTCCGGCGACACCATGGACCACGGCACGGCCGCGGAGAACGGCTTCCTGGACCCCATCGAGGACCTCGACGCCCCCTACGTCTGGGTCCGCGGCAACCACGACTCCCGCGTCACCCAGAAGTACCTCGAGGGCCTGAAGAACGTGCACGTCCTGGACGACGGCCGCGCCCGGACCGTCGCGGGCCTGCGCTTCGCCGGCATCGGCGACCCGCAGTACACCCCCGACCGCTCCGAGCCGGACGGCGCCGAGGCCTCCCAGGAACTGGCCGGCGCCCGACTCGCCTCCGCCCTGCGCGACCAGCGCGCGGCCGGCACCCCCGTCGACGTCGCCATCACCCACGAGCCGTCGGCCGCCCGCGAGGTCGACGGCGAGGTGCCGCTGGTCCTCGCCGGCCACCTCCACCGCGAGGACATGGAGGTCATGAAGTACGGCACCCGGCTGCGCATCGAGGGGTCCACCGGCGGCAGCGGCCTGCGCGCGGTCGAGGGCGAGTACCCCGACCCGATCCAGGCGTCGATCCTCTACTTCGACCGCGACAGCCGGCGCCTCCAGGCCTGGGACGAGATCAAGCTCGGCGGCCTGGGGCTGACTACGGCCGAGGTCAGCCGCCACCTCCCCAAGGAGAACCAGCCCGGCGCGACCCCGTCGCCGACCGGAACCGGGCCCTCGCCCACCGGGAGGACCCGCACGCCCGCGGCCCCTTCCCCGGCCTCTCCGTAAACCGTTTTGGCGATAGCTCCCGCCATCCCATATGCTTCTCACGTCCCCGACGCGCTGCGAAGCGCCCAGGCGGGCCGATAGCCCTCATCGTCTAGCGGCCTAGGACGCCGCCCTTTCAAGGCGGTAGCACGGGTTCGAATCCCGTTGGGGGCACGCAGTACATGTGCGACACTGTCGTACGAAGCTTGGTCCTGTGGAGCAGTTTGGAGTGCTCGCCACCCTGTCAAGGTGGAGGCCGCGGGTTCAAATCCCGTCAGGACCGCTGAGGTTTCACGTGAAACCTCGCGGCTGGGTAGCTCAGTTGGTACGAGCGATCGCCTGAAAAGCGATAGGTCGCCGGTTCGACCCCGGCCCCAGCCACAGCAAAGGCCCCGATCTTCGGATCGGGGCCTTGTTGTGTCCGGCCCGTCCGGCCCGCCCCACCCGTCCGGTCCTGCCGCCCGTGTCCGGCGGACAAAAGCGTTCGCCAGGTTTTTCCGTCGGATGAGATCCTGGAAGCCGTATGTCTACGCATCCCGCCCCCACTCTCGGCACTCTCGCCCCTCGGCTGACCGAGCTGTCGCTGCGCGACGCGCATCGGCTCGGTCGGAGGCTGGAGGGTGCGCGGAAGATCCGTAAGCCGGAGGCCCGGGCCGCCGTTCTCGCCGAGATCGAGGCGGAGGTGGCCAAGGCCGAGCAGCGCATCGGTGAGCGCCGGGCGCGCGTGCCCGCCGTCACCTATCCCGAGCAGCTGCCCGTCAGCCAGAAGAAGGACGAGATCGCGGCCGCCATCCGTGATCACCAGGTCGTCATCGTCGCCGGTGAGACCGGGTCCGGGAAGACCACGCAGATCCCGAAGATCTGCGTGGAGCTCGGACGCGGCGTGCGCGGCATGATCGGGCACACCCAGCCCCGGCGGATCGCCGCCCGCACCGTCGCCGAGCGGGTGGCGGACGAGCTGGACACCCCGCTCGGTGAGGCCGTCGGCTGGAAGGTGCGGTTCACCGACCAGGTGAACCCGGACGCCACGTTCATCAAGCTGATGACGGACGGCATCCTGCTCGCCGAGATCCAGACCGACCGCGAGCTGCGCGCCTACGACACGATCATCATCGACGAGGCGCACGAGCGGTCCCTCAACATCGACTTCCTGCTCGGATACCTGGCGCAGCTCCTGCCGAAGCGCCCGGACCTCAAGGTCGTCATCACCTCGGCGACCATCGACCCCGAGCGCTTCTCCCGGCACTTCGGCGACGCCCCGATCATCGAGGTCAGCGGGCGGACGTATCCCGTGGAGGTGCGGTACCGGCCGCTTCTGGAGGAGGACGGTGACGACGCCGACCGGGACCAGATCACCGCGATCACCGACGCCGTCGAGGAGCTGATGGCCGAGGGGAAGGGCGACATCCTCGTCTTCCTCTCCGGTGAGCGGGAGATCCGGGACACCGCGGACGCGCTGGAGAAGAAGAAGTACAGATTCACCGAGGTGCTGCCGCTGTACGCGCGGCTCTCGCACGCCGAGCAGCACCGCGTCTTCCAGCAGCACACCGGGCGCAGGATCGTTCTGGCGACCAACGTCGCCGAGACCTCGCTGACCGTGCCGGGCATCAAGTACGTCATCGACCCCGGATTCGCCCGGATCTCCCGGTACAGCCACCGCACCAAGGTGCAGCGGCTGCCGATCGAGCCGATCTCCCAGGCCAGCGCCAACCAGCGCAAGGGCCGCTGCGGGCGTACCAGCGACGGCATCTGCATCCGGCTGTACTCCGAGGAGGACTTCGAGGCACGGCCGGAGTTCACGGACGCCGAGATCCTCCGGACCAACCTGGCCTCCGTCATCCTCCAGATGACCGCGGCCGGCCTCGGCGACATCGAGAAGTTCCCCTTCATCGACCCGCCGGACCACCGCAACATCCGCGACGGTGTGCAGCTCCTCCAGGAGCTGGGGGCACTCGACCCCGCGCAGAAGGACGTACGCAAGCGGCTCACGGAGACCGGGCGCAAGCTGGCGCAGCTGCCCGTGGACCCGCGGCTGGCCCGGATGGTGCTGGAGGCCGACAAGAACGGCTGCGTCCGGGAGGTCATGGTCATAGCGGCGGCGCTGTCCATCCAGGACCCGCGGGAGCGGCCGGCCGAGAAGCAGGCGCAGGCGGACCAGCAGCACGCCCGCTTCAAGGACGAGACCAGCGACTTCCTCGCGTTCCTCAACCTGTGGCGGTACGTGCGCGAGCAGCAGAAGGAACGCGGCTCGTCGTCCTTCCGCCGGATGTGCAAGCAGGAGTACCTCAACTTCCTGCGCATCCGCGAGTGGCAGGACATCTACACGCAGCTGCGCACGGTCGCCAAGCAGATGGGCATCCACCTCAACGACCAGGACGCGCCCGAGGATCGCGTCCATGTGTCGCTGCTGGCGGGCCTGCTCTCCCACGTCGGCATGAAGGACGTTAAGGAGGGCGCGAAGAACGAGTACCTGGGCGCGCGGAACGCCAAGTTCGCGATCTTCCCGGGTTCGGCGCTCTTCAAGAAGCCACCGCGGTTCGTGATGTCCGCCGAGCTGGTGGAGACCTCCCGGCTCTGGGCCCGCGTCAACGCGAAGATCGAACCGGAGTGGGTCGAGCCGCTCGCCGGCCACCTGCTCAAGCGCACCTACAGCGAGCCGCACTGGGAGAAGGACCAGGCTGCGGTGATGGCGTACGAGAGGGTCACGCTGTACGGCGTGCCCATCGTGGCGCAGCGCAAGGTGAACTACGGGCGGATCGATCCGGAGGTCAGCCGCGAGCTGTTCATCCGCAACGCGCTGGTCGAGGGCGACTGGCGCACGCACCACAAGTTCTTCGCGGACAACCGCAAGCTGCTGACCGAGGTCGAGGAGCTGGAGCACCGCGCCCGGCGCCGGGACATCCTGGTCGACGACGAGACGCTGTACGACTTCTACGACCAGCGGGTGCCCGAACACGTGGTCTCGGGCGCGCACTTCGACTCGTGGTGGAAGCACAAGCGGCACGAGCAGCCCGACTTCCTCGACTTCGAGCGCGAGATGCTCATCAACGAGAAGGCGGGCGCGGTCACCAAGGACGACTATCCGGACTCCTGGCGCCAGGGGCAGCTGAAGTTCCGGGTGACGTACCAGTTCGAGCCGGGCGCGGACGCGGACGGCGTGACCGTCCACATTCCGCTCCAGGTGCTCAACCAGGTCACCGACGAGGGCTTCGACTGGCAGATCCCGGGTCTCAGGGAGCAGGTGGTCACGGAGCTGATCCGGTCGCTTCCCAAGCCGATCCGCCGCAACTACGTGCCGGCCCCGAACTACGCGCAGAAGTTCCTGGAGCGGGCGGTACCGCTCCAGGAGCCGCTGACCGTGACCATGGCGCGGGAGCTGAAGCGCATGGTGGGGGTGCCCTTCGACGCGGAGGACTTCGACTGGTCGAAGGTCCCGGACCACCTGAAGATCACTTTCCGGATCGTCGACGAGCGGCGGCGCAAGCTGGCCGAGGACAAGGATCTGGAAGCGCTGAAGCTCCGGTTGAAGCCGAGGGCGCGCAAGGCGCTGTCGCAGGCCGCGGCGGCCACCGCCGAGCGCAGCGGCGGCGAGTCGCTGGAGCGCTCCGGGCTGACGGACTGGACGATCGGCACGCTGTCCCGGGTCTTCGAGACCCGCCGGGCGGGCCAGCCGGTGAAGGCGTACCCGGCGCTGGTCGACGACGGCGACACGGTGTCCGTACGGCTCTTCGACACCGAGGCCGAGCAGGCGCAGGCGATGTGGAAGGGCACGCGCCGGCTGATCCTGCGCAACATCCCGGTCAATCCGGCGAAGTTCGCGTCCGAGAAGCTCACCAACCAGCAGAAGCTGAACCTGTCCGCGAATCCGCACGGTTCGATCCAGGCGCTGTTCGACGACTGCGCGATGGCGGCGGCGGACAAGCTGATCGCCGACTTCGGCGGACCGGCCTGGGACGAGGAGTCGTACCGGAAGCTCTACGACAAGGTCCGGGCGGAGATCGTCGACACGACCGTCCGTACGGTGGGGCAGGTGCAGCAGGTGCTGGCGGCCTGGCAGGCCTGCGAGCGCCGTCTGAAGGCCGTGCGGAGCCCCGCGCTGCTGGCGAACCTCCAGGACGTGCGGGGGCAGCTGGACGCGCTGGTGAAACCCGGCTTCGTCACGGAGGCGGGGATCAGGCGGCTGCCGGACCTGATGCGCTACCTGGTCGCCGCCGACCGGCGGTTGCAGCAGATGCCGACGGGCGCCCAGCGGGACACGTCCCGCATGGAGAAGATCCACGAGATGCGCGACGAGTACGCGTGGCTGCTGGAGCAGATGCCGCGGGGCCGGCCGGTTCCGCAGCAGGTCCTGGACGTGCGCTGGATGATCGAGGAGCTGCGGGTCAGCTATTTCGCGCACGCGCTGGGCACGGCGTACCCCGTCTCCGACAAGCGGATCGTGAAGGCGATCGACGCGCTCGCGCCGTAGCGGAATCCGTGACTAGACGTGCACGGAGGGTGAGTTCGACCGGGGGCCCACCCTCCTGTAGAGTCTCTTCTCGCAGCGCAACGCAAGAAAAAGCGCGGCAAACCTGGTCCTGTGGAGCAGTTTGGAGTGCTCGCCACCCTGTCAAGGTGGAGGCCGCGGGTTCAAATCCCGTCAGGACCGCAGCAGAAGAGGCCCGCACCGATTGGTGCGGGCCTCTTCGCGTGCTCCCTCTGCGAGTTCCGCCCCCTGCCCCCCAGAAAGCCCTCGGTGCCCCTCTCCCGGCCTTGACGGCGTCACATTCGCTCGGTACTCCAAAGACAGGGAACGTCCCTGTACGGCCCCGGAGGTGGCGTATGGCGGCATCGGTCAGGCACGAGACGCGGGCCCTGCTCCGCGCGCACCTGTCGGCCGCGTCGTCCTACCGCCATCTGACGCGCCACTGTCCGATCTGCCACCGGCTGCTGCGACTGGCGCTGGACTCGCCCGCGCCGCAGTCCCCGACGGACCGTCAAGAGGGCGTCGAGAGCGAGACCGCGTCCCCCGCGTGAGGTCCGCCGGCCCCAACGCCCTTGGCGCCAGGGCCTCCTGGAACGCGGGCTTCCAATAGCGCACCCGCGCCGCGGCCAACAAGCACCGAGACCTGTGACGGGTGTCACCGCATGAGTTTTTGAAACGGTGGCACTTACGGCTCCCCTACAACTGGTCAATTTAATATGTGCAATTGCACCGGCTTCCCCAGTGGCCCCCCAGCCTCCGCGCAGCCGTTCCGACACCCCTCCCCAGAGTCCGACAAGGCCGCTCACAGAAGGCCTGACAGGACCCCTCACCAGGCACAGGACCGCACACAAAAAGATCGCGCTGGACCCGGCGGAGTCCAGCGCGATCCACGACGCACCCCTGTTGGGGCAGGAACGGCGCCGTGTGGAGCTGTGGTTCCGAGCGTCTGGGCGGGTTGGGGGACCTGCCGTTATGCCCGGTTATGCGGTTGTTCAGGCCTCGCTGCGCTGCTGCGGAATGCCCGCGAGCAGAGCGCGGACCTCGGCCTCGCGGTAGCGGCGATGCCCGCCGAGCGTGCGGATCGACGTGAGCTTGCCGGCCTTCGCCCAGCGCGTGACCGTCTTCGGGTCGACGCGGAACATGGTGGCGACCTCAGCCGGGGTCAGCAGCGGCTCGGCATCAGGGGTGCGAGCGGTCATGAGCGGCCTCCTCGGGAGAACCGAACCTTCTCGGTTCTTTCCTCTAAATTCTGCACCTTGACCCGCGTTGCCCGAAATGGCGGACGCGAGTCGAGTCGGTTATAGGACGAACGGCTTGTCCTCGGCACTACAACTACACCATCTGTCCAGCCGCGTCGGCCAAACCGATGGAATTGCCCTCCCAGGTGTTCATCAGCGACGGAAGCCGATGGACCATGCCATAGCGGACAGTCACGCCACTGTGACGATCAGTCACAGGGCGATCAGGCGTCACCAGACCCCCCAAAGCGTGCGAACCCAGGATTCCGCCCACAGTGCATCACAACGGGACGGAACGAGCCCTCCCCGGGCTCCTTGTCCTATTTTGGCACGAGGAGGGGGAACGGGCGCAAGAGTGATGTACGTGCGGTCCGTCACGCTTGACGCTTACGCCCGGATCGGGACCTACGTCCCTTGTTGACAAAACATCAGCCCACACCGGGCGAGTGTCGGATCGGAAGACGAAACCTCACATCGGGCGGTACGTCAAACGTCAGTTCGCCGACCGCCGGTCCCGGACCGCCCGCCAGCGCTGCACCAGCCGCCCGTACGCCGCCCCCGCCGTGACCCCGTCACCGTGCCGCAGCGCCTCGATGCCCTCGGCCACGTCCGCCGCGGAGTGGTCATCCGCCAACTCGCCGGCGGGCAGGGCGTGCACGAGCCCGCCGTAGTCGAGTTCGACCAGGGAGCGCGGGTGGAACTCCTCCAGCCAGCGCCCCACGTCCACCAGGCCGTCGATGAGCGGCCCCTCGTCCATGGCCTCCTTGAGCGCCCGCAGACCCCGCGCCACCCGCCGGCGGGCCTGCACCATCGGCGTCCGGTACCGCAGCACCGGCGCGGCGGCACCCTCGCCCTCGCCGCCCTCCTCGTACTCCCGCTCGGCGTCGGAGACCAGCACGAACCAGTTGATCGGCACCTGCCAGGTGGCGGTGCGGATCCAGGGGCGGGCGTCCGGGTTCCGCTCCAGCCACCGTGCGTAGTCCTGTGCGCTCTCGCGGCGTACGACCGGGGGCAGCAGGGCGTCCAGCACCGGTTCCGGGAAGTCCTCGGTCAGTTCCCCGAGGGCCTGCCAGCCCCGCAGCCGGGTCCGCCAGGGGCAGACGCAGACCACGCCGTCGACCTCGGTCACGAAGGCGTCGGCGCTCTCGTGCACCGGCACCGCGACAGGCGGGGTGGGTAGCAGGTCGGCCAGGGAGCGGCGCAGTTCGTCCTGGTAGGAGGGCAGGTCGGTGCGGCGGGCGTATCGGGTCCAGTGGGCACGCTCGTCGTCGGGGAACGCGGCCAGCGGCTCGTACACACGCAGGTACGCCGCGTAGGGGACGATCACCGAGGACACCTTGGGCACGCCTGCTCCCTCCCCCGCGCACCGCCCCGAAAACCTGCCGGAACCGATCACAAACGCGCGGGAACCTCAGCAAATCGTCGCACGCCCGTACTCCGTGCGGAGGTGATCCTGAGCACTGTGCGGCGGGGGGACCCCGGCAGGCTCTAATCTCGTGCCACAGTCCCCGCCACCCCTTGGGGACAGGTCTCACACCCGCCGCGACTGCACAGGAGTCACCACCGTGACCGACGTAAACGGCGCACCTGCTGATGTACTGCACACCCTGTTCCACTCGGACCAGGGTGGCCATGAGCAAGTCGTGCTCTGCCAGGACCGGGCCAGCGGCCTCAAGGCCGTCATCGCCATCCACTCCACCGCCCTGGGCCCCGCGCTCGGCGGTACGCGCTTCTACCCGTACGCGAGCGAGGCGGAGGCGGTCGCCGACGCGCTGAACCTCGCGCGCGGGATGTCGTACAAGAACGCCATGGCCGGCCTCGAGCACGGCGGTGGCAAGGCCGTGATCATCGGCGATCCGGAGCGGATCAAGAGCGAGGAGCTGCTGCTCGCCTACGGCCGGTTCGTCGCCTCGCTCGGCGGCCGGTACGTGACCGCCTGCGACGTCGGCACCTACGTCGCCGACATGGACGTCGTGGCGCGCGAGTGCCGCTGGACGACCGGCCGCTCCCCCGAGAACGGCGGCGCGGGCGACTCGTCCGTCCTCACCTCCTTCGGCGTCTACCAGGGCATGCGGGCCGCCGCCCAGCACCTGTGGGGCGACCCGACCCTGCGCGACCGCACGGTCGGCATCGCGGGCGTCGGCAAGGTCGGCCACCACCTGGTCGAGCACCTGCTCGCCGAGGGCGCGCACGTCGTGATCACGGACGTGCGCAAGGACGTGGTGCGGTCCATCACCGAGCGGCACCCGTCGGTGGTCGCCGTCGCCGACACGGACGCGCTGATCCGGGTGGAGAACCTGGACATCTACGCCCCCTGCGCGCTCGGCGGCGCGCTGAACGACGACACCGTGCCGGTGCTGACCGCCAAGGTGGTCTGCGGAGCGGCCAACAACCAGCTCGCCCACCCGGGTGTGGAGAAGGACCTCGCCGACCGCGGCATCCTCTACGCGCCGGACTACGTGGTGAACGCCGGCGGCGTCATCCAGGTCGCCGACGAGCTGCACGGCTTCGACTTCGACCGGTGCAAGGCGAAGGCAGCGAAGATCTACGACACCACGCTGGCCATATTCGCACGTGCGAAGGAGGACGGTATCCCGCCAGCCGCCGCGGCCGACCGGATCGCCGAGCAGCGGATGGCCGAGGCACGTACCCGGCGGTGACCGGGTGGTGACCGCGCGGTACCCCTGCGGGGATTCGCGCGGCCGGGCTTCGAAAGTTTGAGCGGTACCCGTCGGGGGGCTGTTGGAGAGAACTCTCACTTATCCCGGCGGGTCGACCGTCGAAAGGTGGTTAAAATCGCCCTTGACCAGCAAGGACGGGGCGCCTCGAGGGTCCTGGGCGTGGTCACGTCCTGCGGGCGACGTACCGTATGGGCGTGGGCTCAGGTACCGTGGGAGCCCTACGGACCGGTCTCTCCACGGAGAGCCCGTTCCGGACCATGAACGCGTGTCAAGACTCTGGGGCCGTCGAGCCCCGTCGTTGAGGGGGTCGAGCCATGGGGCGCGGCCGGGCCAAGGCCAAGCAGACGAAGGTCGCCCGCCAGCTGAAGTACAACAGCGGTGGGACTGATCTCTCCCGCCTGGCCGAGGAGCTGGGCGCATCGACGTCGAGTCCGCAACCGCCTAACGGCGAGCGGTTCGAGGACGATGAGCAGGACGACGACGTGTACGCACGGTACGCCGACCTTTACGAGGACGACGACGAGGACGAGGACGGCCAGTCCCCGCAACAACGTCGCGGCGCTTGACCTCGCACTGAACACCCGCCCGGTCGGTGACTCAGGTCACCGACCGGGTTCTGTGCTACCCGCGGGTACCGCAGCGGCTCAGGCGGCGTAGTCGCCGACGAGGGCCGCGCCGGTCCCGTGGTCGCCACGGTCGGTGATCTCGCCGGCCACCCAGGCGTCCACACCGCGGTCGGCCAGGGTCGCCAGTGCGACGTCCGTCGACTCCTCGGGCACGATCGCGATCATGCCCACACCCATGTTCAGGGTCTTCTCCAGCTCCAGGCGCTCGACCTTGCCCGTCGTACCGACGAGGTCGAAGATCGCGCCCGGGGTCCAGGTGGAGCGGTCGACGGTCGCGTGCAGGCCGTCGGGGATCACGCGGGCCAGGTTGGCCGCGAGGCCGCCGCCGGTGACGTGGCTGAAGGCGTGGACCTCGGTGGTGCGGGTGAGGGCCAGGCAGTCCAGGGAGTAGATCTTGGTGGGCTCCAGCAGCTCCTCGCCGAGGGTGCGGCCGAGGCTGTCCAGGTGGGCGTCGAGCGACAGTCCGGCCTCGTTCAGCAGGACGTGGCGGACGAGCGAGTACCCGTTCGAGTGAAGCCCGGAGGCTGCCATGGCGACGACCGCGTCACCCTTGCGGATGCGGTCGGGGCCCAGCAGCCGGTCGGCCTCCACGACGCCCGTACCGGCGCCGGCGACGTCGAAGTCGTCCGCGCCGAGCAGGCCCGGGTGCTCGGCCGTCTCGCCGCCGACCAGGGCGCATCCGGCGAGCACACAGCCCTCGGCGATGCCCTTCACGATCGCGGCGACGCGCTCGGGGTGGACCTTGCCGACGCAGATGTAGTCGGTCATGAACAGCGGCTCGGCGCCGCAGACCACGATGTCGTCCATGACCATGGCGACCAGGTCGTGGCCGATGGTGTCGTAGACGCCGAGCTGCCGGGCGATGTCGACCTTGGTGCCGACGCCGTCGGTGGCGGAGGCGAGCAGCGGACGCTCGTAGTTCTTGAGGGCGGAGGCGTCGAAGAGGCCGGCGAAGCCGCCGAGGCCGCCGAGGACCTCGGGGCGCCGGGTCTTCTTCACCCATTCCTTCATGAGCTCGACGGCGCGGTCGCCCGCTTCGATGTCGACGCCCGCGGCTGCGTAGCTGGCACCAGTTGTGTCAGACATGACGATGAGAACCTTTGTGTCGTACGGCAGGTGGTGCGGGCGGCGCTACGGGCGACGGATGGCGTCGGCGGCGGCCGTCGCGGCGGGCCCGGCGGCCAGCTCGGTCTCCAGGAGCTGCTTGCCGAGCAGCTCGGGGTCGGGGAGCTCCATCGGGTACTCGCCGTCGAAGCAGGCGCGGCACAGGTTCGGCTTGGCGATGGTGGTCGCCTCGATCATGCCGTCGATGGAGATGTACGCCAGGGAGTCGGCGCCGAGCGAGGTGCCGATCTCGTCGATGCTCATGCCGTTGGCGATGAGCTCGGCGCGGGTGGCGAAGTCGATACCGAAGAAGCAGGGCCACTTCACGGGCGGCGAGGAGATCCGGATGTGGACCTCGGCGGCGCCGGCCTCGCGGAGCATGCGGACCAGGGCCCGCTGGGTGTTGCCGCGGACGATGGAGTCGTCGACGACGACCAGCCGCTTGCCCTTGATGACTTCCTTCAGAGGGTTCAGCTTCAGGCGGATGCCCAGCTGGCGGATGGTCTGGGAGGGCTGGATGAAGGTGCGGCCGACGTAGGCGTTCTTCACCAGGCCGGCGCCGAAGGGGATGCCGGAGGCCTCGGCGTACCCGATCGCGGCGGGCGTGCCGGACTCCGGGGTCGCTATGACCAGGTCGGCTTCGGCGGGAGCTTCCTCGGCCAGTTTGCGGCCCATCTCCACGCGGGAGAGGTACACGTTCCGGCCGGCGATGTCGGTGTCCGGGCGGGCCAGGTACACGTACTCGAAGACACAGCCCTTGGGCTTCGCTTCTGCGAATCGGGAAGTGCGCAGGCCGTTCTCGTCGATGGCGACGAACTCGCCGGGCTCGATCTCGCGGACGTAGGAGGCGCCGCAGATGTCGAGGGCGGCGGACTCGGAGGCGACCACCCAGCCCCGCTCGAGGCGGCCGAGGACCAGCGGGCGGATGCCCTGCGGGTCCCGGGCGGCGTAGAGGGTGTGCTCGTCCATGAAGACGAGGGAGAAGGCGCCCATGACCTGGGGAAGCACCCGGTGGGCGGCCTCCTCGATGGTCAGCGGCTTGCCGTCCTCGTCGACCTGGGCCGCGAGCAGCGCGGTCAGCAGGTCCGTGTCGTTGGTCGCCGCGACCCGCGTGGAGCGGCCTTCCTGCTTGGGCAGGTCGGCGACCAGCTCGGCGAGCTGGGCGGTGTTGACGAGGTTGCCGTTGTGTCCGAGCGCGATGGAGCCCTGGGCGGTGGCACGGAACGTCGGCTGGGCGTTCTCCCAGACGGAGGCACCGGTGGTCGAGTAGCGGGCGTGACCGACCGCGATGTGACCCTGGAGCGAACCGAGAGAGGTTTCGTCGAAGACCTGGGAAACCAGGCCCATGTCCTTGAAGACGAGGATCTGGGAGCCGTTGCTGACCGCGATTCCCGCGGATTCCTGGCCCCGATGCTGGAGGGCGTAGAGCCCGAAGTACGTGAGCTTTGCGACCTCTTCGCCCGGAGCCCAGACACCGAAGACGCCGCAAGCGTCCTGGGGGCCCTTCTCGCCGGGAAGCAGATCGTGATTGAGTCGACCGTCACCACGTGGCACGCCTCCGAGTGTAGGCGAGGTCGACCACTGGTCCGAATTGGGGACAGGGGCTCACGACCGGGTCACTGATCGGCATAGGCCCTCAGGGTTTCGCCGTCTTCCCTGGTCAGCGTGAGGGTTTCGTGATCGATGCGGTAATCGACCCGCCCCTCGAAGAAGCCCAGTATCCGCTTCTCGGCGTCCATGAGTGAGCCTTCGCACATCATTCGGGTGGTCGCCGGGGCGCCCAGGGTGATGTGGCCGTCGCCGACCGTGGCCTTCGCGTTGACGTGGTTGCAGGGGAGGCGGCCCGCGACGGTCTTCGCCTCCTTGTCGAAGGTGAGCTGGGTGCGGATCTTCCCGTCGGCCGCCGTGGCGGTCCACTTCGTGCCGTGCAGGGACGCGTCCTTCGGCCTGCTGAGCTCGACGGTGTCGCCGTCGGCGGTGGTCAGGGTGAGCCGTTCACCCCGGGTCTCGGCGGTGAGGTCGGCGTCGAGGGCGCGGCCGAGGGACTTCTCGAAGGCGGGGGGCGTGTCCGTGCAGCCCTTCTCGGTGAACATGGCGTCGCTGAGCCGGACGCGCTCGCCGTCGACGTCGGCGCGGGCGCTGAAGGTGTTGCATCCGGTGCTGCCGACCGCCTCCCCGCTCTCGTGGATCAGTACCCGGGCGGAGTCGGGCGCCTTGTGGGTGGAGCCGTCCACGGTGACGGAGTCGATGCTCCACTGGACGCCGGTGACGGGCTTTCCCGCGCCGACGGAGCCACTGCCGCCGTCGGCCTTCTCGGTGCCGCAGGCCGCCGCGAGCGGCACGAGCGCGGCGACGGCGGCCACGGTCAAGGGGATGCTGCGCTGCTGCTTCTGCCTGTACATGCCGATTCGACGGAGGCACGGAGGATCTGGTTCCCCTCTTCCGCTCAGCTGAGCAGCGGCAGCAGCCCTCCGAGGTCGGCGCGCTCCCCGCTCGCGCTGACCTTCGCGTCGTCCACGGCGTCCTTCCAGGTCAGCCGCCCGGTCGCCAGCCGGACCCAGGTCAACGGGTCGGTCTCGACGACGCTCGGCGGAGTGCCCGGGTGTGCCGGGGGCCCTCGACGCACTGCACGACGGCGTACGGCGGAATCCGCACCTCCGTCGAGCCGCCGGGCGCCTTCACGGCGAGCGCGTCGGCCAGCAGCCGGGTCGCGGCGGCCAGCGCCTGCCGGTCGTACGGAATGTCGAGGCCGGGCACGGCGGCGTTCAGGTCGTCGGTGTGGACGACCAGCTCGACGGTGCGGGTGACGACGTAGTCGGCCAGAGGGAGCGCGCCGGCGCTGGTCGGCAGCAGGCGGGTGCCGGGGTGGGTGTCGAGGCGCTCGGTGAAGCATCGCTCGACGTCGGCGAGGTGGGCGTCGAGGTCCGGGTGCTCGGCCGCGAGTCGCCGGGCGGTGGCGGCGATGCCGTCCGCGTCGGTGGCGATGGCGAACGGCCAGTCGAGCAGGTGCCCGTCCTGCCGCGCGGGCTCGGGCTCACCGAGCAACCGGTCCACGGCCGTCAGCGCCGTCCCGACGTGCGCCACCAGCTCCCGCACGCTCCACTCCCCGAGCCGCGTCGGCAGCGCGAGCTGCTCGGGGGTGAGGGTGCGGACGGCCGCCCGTACGTCCCCGAACTGGGCGAGCACGGCGGTGCGGGTGCGGGCGGGGTCGTAGGCGCGGGCACGCTTCTTGGCTGCGGGCATGCGGGGAGCTTATGCGGGGGTGCGGGCGGACGGTCACGGATACCCTCAGTACCTCTTGAACGACCGGGACTCCCGCACTCTCACGGTGCACAGTCACCCGGACCGGCAGGTCGGTGGACACCGCGACGTCCGGGTCGCCGAGTTCGGCGAGACGGTGCCCCTCCCCGACCCGGTCGGTACCGACCTCGACACGGAGATCCTCAAGACCTGCGTGCGGTGAGACGACGAGGCCCCGCCCGTGAGCGGACGGGACCTCGGCCGTGCGGACCTGTTACGCGAGCAGCGCCGGGATGGTGCGCTCGTGGACCTCGCGCAGCTCGGCCAGGGGGAGCGTGAACTCGCCCTGGACCTCCACCGCGTCCCCGTCCACGACACCGATGCGGGTGGCCGGCAGGCCCCGGGCACCGCACATGTCGTTGAAGCGGACCTCTTCCGAGCGCGGGACGGCGACGACCGCGCGGCCCGCCGACTCCGAGAACAGGAAGGTGAAGGCGTCGAGCCCGTCCGGTACGACCAGACGCGCGCCCTTGCTGCCGAGCAGCGCCGACTCGACGACCGCCTGGACCAGACCGCCGTCCGACAGGTCGTGCGCGGAGTCGATCATGCCGTCGCGGGAGGCGGAGATCAGGATCTCGCCCAGCAGACGCTCGCGCTCCAGGTCGACCTTCGGGGGCAGGCCGCCGAGGTGGTCGTGGATCACCTGGGACCAGGCCGAGCCGCCGAACTCCTCACGCGTGTCGCCGAGGAGGTAGAGCAGCTGTCCCTCCTCCTGGAAGGCCACCGGCGTGCGGCGGGCCACGTCGTCGATGACGCCGAGGACCGCGACCACCGGGGTCGGGTGGATGGCGGCCTCGCCCGTCTGGTTGTAGAGCGAGACGTTGCCGCCGGTCACCGGGGTGCCGAGCTGCTGACAGCCGTCGGCCAGGCCGCGCACGGCCTCCGCGAACTGCCACATGACCGCCGGGTCCTCCGGCGAGCCGAAGTTCAGGCAGTCGGAGACGGCCAGCGGCTTCGCGCCGGTCGTCGCCACGTTGCGGTAGGCCTCCGCGAGGGCCAGCTGCGCGCCCGTGTACGGGTCGAGCTTGGCGTAGCGGCCGTTGCCGTCCGTGGCGATCGCGACGCCGAGGCCGGTCTCCTCGTCGACCCGGATCATGCCGGAGTCCTCGGGCTGGGCGAGGACGGTGTTGCCCTGCACGAAGTGGTCGTACTGCTGGGTGATCCACTGCTTGGAGGCCTGGTTGGGCGAGCCGACCAGCTTGAGGACCTGGGCCCTCAGCTCGTCGGACGTCTCCGGCCGGGGCAGCTTGTTCGCGTCGTCGGCCTGGAGCTCGTCCTGCCAGGACGGGCGGGCGTACGGGCGCTCGTAGACCGGGCCCTCGTGCGCGACCGTGCGCGGGTCGACGTCGACGATCTTGCCGCCGTGCCAGTAGATCTCCAGGCGGTCGCCGTCGGTCACCTCACCGATGACGGTGGCGATGACGTCCCACTTCTCGCAGATCTCCAGGAAGCGGTCGACCTTGCCCGGCTCGACGACCGCGCACATGCGCTCCTGCGACTCGCTCATGAGGATTTCCTCGGGCGAGAGCGTGGAGTCGCGCAGGGGGACGTCGTCCAGGGTGACGCGCATGCCGCCGGAGCCGTTCGACGCCAGCTCGGACGTGGCGCAGGACAGACCCGCGGCGCCCAGGTCCTGGATGCCGACGACCAGCTTCTCCTTGAAGGCCTCCAGGGTGCACTCGATGAGGAGCTTCTCCTGGAAGGGGTCGCCGACCTGGACGGCCGGGCGCTTGGAGGGCTTGGCGTCGTCGAAGGTCTCGGAGGCCAGGATCGAGGCGCCGCCGATGCCGTCGCCGCCCGTGCGGGCCCCGTAGAGGATGACCTTGTTGCCCGCGCCGGAGGCCTTGGCGAGGTGGATGTCCTCGTGCCGCATGACGCCGATGGCACCGGCGTTGACCAGCGGGTTGCCCTGGTAGCAGGCGTCGAAGACGACCTCGCCGCCGATGTTGGGCAGGCCCAGGCAGTTGCCGTAGCCGCCGATGCCGGCGACGACGCCGGGCAGGACGCGCTTGGTGTCCGGGTGGTCGGCGGCGCCGAAGCGCAGCGGGTCCACGACGGCGACCGGGCGGGCGCCCATGGCGATGATGTCGCGGACGATGCCGCCGACACCGGTGGCCGCGCCCTGGTAGGGCTCGACGTACGACGGGTGGTTGTGCGACTCGACCTTGAAGGTGACCGCGTAGCCCTGGCCGACGTCGACGACACCGGCGTTCTCGCCGATGCCGACGAGCATCGCGTCGGACTCGGGGGCCTTCTCGCCGAACTGGCGCAGGTGGACCTTGCTGCTCTTGTACGAGCAGTGCTCGGACCACATCACCGAGTACATGGCCAGCTCCGCCCCGGTGGGGCGGCGGCCGAGGATCTCCACGACCCTCTCGTACTCGTCCTTCTTCAGGCCCAGTTCGGCCCAGGGCAGCTCGACGTCGGGGGTCGCGGCCGCGTGCTCGACCGTGTCCAGAGGCGTCCGGCTCATGCGTTGACCAGCTTCTTGAGGATCGACGTGAAGAACGGGAGGCCGTCGGTGCGGCCGGTGCCGATCAGCGGCTCGACGGCGTGCTCGGGGTGCGGCATGAGGCCGACGACGTTGCCGGCGGCGTTGGTGATGCCGGCGATGTCGTTGAGCGAGCCGTTCGGGTTGAAGTCCATGTAGCGGAACGCGACGCGGCCCTCGGCCTCCAGCTCGTCCAGCGTCCGCCGGTCGGCGACGTACCGGCCGTCCATGTTCTTCAGCGGGATGTGGATCTCCTGACCGGCGCTGTAGTCGCTGGTCCAGGCGGTGTCCGCGTTCTCCACCCGCAACTTCTGGTCGCGGCAGATGAAGTGCAGGTGGTCGTTGCCCAGCATGCCGCCGGGCAGCAGGTGCGCCTCGGTGAGGATCTGGAAGCCGTTGCAGATGCCGAGGACGGGCAGCCCGGCCTTGGCCTGGTCGATGACGGTGTCCATCACCGGCGAGAACCGCGCGATGGCGCCGGCCCGCAGATAGTCGCCGTACGAGAAACCACCGCAGAGCACCACGGCGTCGACCTGCTTGAGGTCCTTGTCCTTGTGCCAGAGGGCGACGGGTTCGGCGCCGGCGACGCGGATCGCGCGCTGCGTGTCCCGGTCGTCGAGAGAGCCGGGGAAAGTGACGACGCCAATACGAGCGGTCACTTCGAGGCCTCCGCGACTACGTCCGCGGACTCGACCTTCACGGTGAAGTCCTCGATCACGGTGTTGGCGAGGAAGGATTCCGCAAGATCGTGGATGCGGGCGAGGGCTGCGTCATCGACGGGCCCGTCCACTTCCAGTTCGAATCGCTTTCCCTGACGTACGTCCGAGATCCCTTCGAAACCCAGTCGCGGCAGTGCGCGCTGCACCGCCTGGCCCTGGGGGTCGAGGATCTCCGGCTTGAGCATGACGTCGACTACGACGCGTGCCACTGGCACTCCCGGTGTGTGGTGCTGAGCAGGTCCCTTCAGACTACCCGTACAAAAATTCTACGCGCGTAGCCTTGGAGGAAACTACGTGACCCCTGTCACGATCGGGTATCGGAAGGAGGTGGCTGCGAAAAGCTTCGGGAAAGATCTCGGATCGAGCGGGGCCAACTATTGCGTGCGGACACGCGGAGAGATTTAGTCGGGCTTCCCATTGCAATGCCGGGCACTGTACAAATGAAATGTCATTAGCCGATACTTTGCCCAATTACAGGCGAACAGTCGGCATCATCGCGGCGTCTTGGCACGTCATCGCGGAGATGCCGCACGAAGGGACCGATATTCGTGGCGCAGCGTGTCGTGGTCACTCTCTTTGACGACATCGACGGCTCGGAAGCGGCGGAGACGATCGCCTTCGGGGTCGACGGCCGTATGTACGAGATCGACCTGAACGAAGCCAATGCCCGGAAACTGCGCAAGGCCCTCGAGCCCTACGTGTCGGCCGGCCGCAAGCGGTCGCGGTCCGGGAAGGCGTACCGGCAGACGGAGGTCGCCCCCGACCCGGCGGCGGTCCGTGCCTGGGCGCAGGCGAACAGGATGGACGTGCCCGCGCGGGGCCGGATCCCGAAGAAGGTCTACGAGGCGTTCGCCGCGGCGCAGTGAGGCGCCGCCCGTGCCGGGAGCGGCCGACGTCCGCTCAGCCGCCCCTCGCGGCAACCGACTTGCGCGACACCCCGGGTGATCAGCTAAAGTCTGGAGCACGCCGAGGGGCGAGGCCGAAAGGCCCGGCTCACGGAACACGCGGGTGTAGTTCAGTAGTAGAACATCCCCCTTCCAGGGGGAAGGCGCAGTGTGCAATTCCTGTCACCCGCTCTGCATCGCCGTACCGATCACTCGATTGGATCAGGTAGGCTGGTGCTCGCACCGATCGGTGAAGGCCGGTCGGGGGCAATGCGGACGTAGCTCAGTTGGTAGAGCGCAACCTTGCCAAGGTTGAGGTCGCGAGTTCGAGCCTCGTCGTCCGCTCGGGAATCAGACCCCGGTCCTCCGTGACCGGGGTCTTTTCGTGCGCCCGGTGCGGTGCCCCGGACATCCTCCTTCTGACATTTGTCATGGCCGGTGATGACGGCTCGCACTGTTGCCCGGCCCCGAGTGCCGCGACGCTTGAGCCATGCAAGCAAACGGACACGAACACGTGATTGAGGTCACCGACCTGCGGCGTGTGTACGGGGGCGGGTTCGAGGCCGTGCGGGGGATCGACTTCTCCGTGCGCCGCGGAGAGGTCTTCGCCCTGCTCGGCACCAACGGCGCCGGCAAGACGTCGACGGTCGAGCTCCTGGAGGGCCTCGCCGCTCCGGCCGGCGGGCGGGTGCGTGTCCTCGGGCACGACCCCTACACCGAGCGGGCCGCCGTACGCCCCCGCACCGGGGTCATGCTCCAGGAGGGCGGCTTCCCGTCCGAGCTGACCGTCGCGGAGACCGCGCGGATGTGGGCGGGATGCGTGAGCGGGGCCCGCCCGCCGGCCGAGGTGCTGGCCCTGGTCGGACTGGAGGCGAAGGCGAACGTCCGCGTGAAGCAGCTCTCCGGGGGCCAGCGGCGCCGCCTCGACCTGGCGCTCGCGCTGCTCGGCGACCCCGAGGTGCTCTTCCTCGACGAGCCCAGCACCGGACTGGACGCCGAAGGCCGCCGGGCCACCTGGGAGTTGGTGAGCGCGCTGCGCGACGGCGGTACGACGGTGCTGCTGACCACGCACTACCTGGAGGAGGCCGAGAACCTCGCCGACCGGCTCGCGATCATGCACGAGGGCCGGATCGCCGCCACCGGCACGCCGGCCGAGGTGACGGCCGCGCAGCCGTCCCGGATCTCCTTCGAACTGCCCGACGGCTACTTCGTGGGCGACCTTCCGCCGCTCGGCGAACTGGGCGTGAGCGACCACGAGGTCGACGGCCGGCTGGTCAGGCTCCGCACCCGCGAGCTCCAGCGCGCGGCCACCGAACTGCTGGTCTGGGCCGGACAGACCGGAGTGGAACTGCGCCGCCTGGACGTCCGGTCGGCGTCCCTGGAGGAGGCGTTCCTGGGCATCGCGAAGGAGGCGTCCGCGAAGGACGCGTCCGCGCAGACGGCCGGGTCGACGACGACGAAGGAGTACGCGGCATGAGCGCCACGGACACCCCGGCCCGCACGGCACGCTCCGCCAAGGGCGCGGCCACCACGCCGACGAGTCGCATGACGGCGCTCGCCCGCGCCGAACTCACCCTGCTCGGGCGGAACAAGGGCACCGTGTTCGCGGCGCTGTTCGTGCCGCTGGTGCTGCCCTTCAGCGTGCACTCGGCGTCCAAGGAGATGGACCTCGCCGAGGCCGGACTCACCCCCGGCCTACTGGTCCTGCCCGCCGCGATCGGCTTCTCCCTCCTGTTCGCCGTCTACTCCGCGCTCGTCGGCGTCTTCGTCGTCCGCCGCGAGGAACTCGTCCTCAAGCGACTGCGCACCGGCGAACTCCGGGACGTCGAGATCCTGAGCGGCTCCGCGATGCCGGCGGTGCTCAGCGGACTGGTGCAGAGCCTGGTGCTCGCCGTGGGCTGTGCCGTCCTGCTGGACCTGTCCGCACCGTCCGCGCCCCACCTCGCCGTCCTCGGCCTGCTGCTGGGCCTCATGATGTGCGCCGCGCTCGCGGCGGTCACCGCGAGTTTCACCCGCACCGGCGAGAGCGCGCAGGTCACGCCCCTGCCGTTCACGTTCGTCTCGATGCTCGGCTCCGGCATGTTCGTGCCGCTGGACTTCTTCCCCGACCAGGTGGCCTCCGTCTGCGAGCTGCTGCCGCTGACGCCCGTCGTCACCCTGGTCCGCGGCGGCTGGACCGGCGACCTCTCGGCGTACGAGACGCTGGGCGCCCTGGCGACGGCGGTGGCCTGGACCGTGGTCGCGGTGTTTGCTGTACGGCGGTGGTTCCGCTGGGAGCCACGGCGCTGACCTCCGGGGAGTCCCGGATCGGGGCCGGGAGCAGGGAGAGCGGAGTTGAGCGAGGGCATGCGCAGGCCGAGGCGCTGGTGGGGGCGGAAGAGCACGCCGGCCAAGGTGGAGACGTACACGCGGTGGTCGTTCCACTTCTTCGGGGTCATCGAGATGCTCGCGATGGGGGCGTCGGCCTACGAACGGGTCGGGCCGCGCCCCGCCACCGGGCTGGCCGTGCTGGTCACCGTGCACGCCGCGGTGGGCATGGCGGTCGCCTCCCGGTCCCTGGACTGGACGCGCGGCCTGCGACCGCAGCCCCTGCGGCTGCTGTGGGGCTACGCCGCCCTCACGGCGGTGATCTCCAGCGGCACGGTCCTGCTCGCGGAGCACGCGTCCGGTGACGCCGTGGACACCGCGGCGGGGTCGGCCTTCGGGGGCGTCCTGTGCTTCGGCGCGGGCATGATCACGCTCGGGGTGCGCGACCGGCGTCGGGCGGTCGCCGTCGTCGGGGGCTTCGCCCTGGGCGCCGGACTCGTGTCGTTCCCGCTGGGCCTCGGGGCCGCCGGCGCGCTCGCGGTGGCGGCCCTGGTGCTGGTCGCCGGCGGGCTCCTCGCCTTCACCTCCGTCTTCTCCGTGTGGCTGCTCGACGCCGTCTACACCCTCGACGAGGCAAAGGAGACCCGGGCGCGGCTCGCCGTCGCCGAGGAACGGCTGCGTTTCGGCCGGGACCTGCACGACGTGATGGGGCGGAACCTGGCGGTGATCGCCCTCAAGAGCGAACTGGCCGTCCAGCTGTCCCGGCGCGGACGGCCCGAGGCGGTGGAGCAGATGATCGAGGTGCAGCGCATCGCCCAGGAGTCGCAGCGGGAGGTCCGGGACGTCGTGCGCGGCTACCGGGAGGCCGCCCTGGAGGTGGAGCTCACCGGCGCCCGGGGGGTGCTCTCGGCGGCCGGCATCGACTCGGAGGTCACCGGCGGGACGGACGGGCTGCCCGCCGAGGTGCAGTCGGCGCTCGGCTGGGTCGTCCGCGAGGCGACCACCAACGTGCTGCGGCACGGGGACGCGCAGAAGTGTGCCGTGGCGGTACGGATATCGGAGGGACGTGTGGTGCTGACGGTGGAGAACGACGGGGTGCCGGAGGTGACCGGGTCCGCAGACGCCGTGGGTGCGGGCGGCGGCTCCGGGCTCGCGGGGCTGCGGGAGCGGCTGGCCGCCGTGGACGGCACGCTGGAGGCCGGGAGCGTCGGCAAGGGCGTGTTCCGGCTCACGGCCGAGGTGCCGCTGCCGCCGTCCGCCGGGGCGGCCGTGCTGGAGGTCTCGTCGTGACGACTCCCGTACGGGTGCTGCTCGCGGACGACGAGCACCTCATCCGCGGGGCGCTGGCCGCCCTGCTCTCGCTCGAGGAGGACCTCACCGTGGTCGCCGAGGCGGCCACCGGGCCGGAGGCGCTGGCGATGGCCCGGGCCCACGAACCGGACGTCGCCGTCCTGGATCTCCAGATGCCAGGCGCGGACGGTGTGAAGGTCGCCACATCGCTGCGGGCCGAGCTGCCCTCCTGCCGGGTGCTGATCGTGACCAGTCACGGGCGGCCCGGGCACCTGAAGCGGGCGCTCGCGGCGGGGGTGCGCGGCTTCGTGCCCAAGACGGTCAGCGCCCAGCGGCTCGCCGAGCTGATCCGCACCGTGCACGCCGGAAACCGCTACGTCGACCCGGAGTTGGCCGCCGACGCGATCTCCGCCGGGGACTCGCCGCTGACCGCGCGTGAGGCCGAGGTGCTGGAGCACGCCGCCGACGGGGCGCCCGTCGCGGAGATCGCCGAGCGGGCCGCGCTCGCCGAGGGGACGGTGCGGAACTACCTGTCGTCGGCCGCGAGCAAGCTCGGCGCGGAGAACCGGCATGCGGCGGTGCGGCTCGCGAGGGAGCGCGGTTGGGTATAGTGGCTGTCGCGCCACGGGGAAGTCACCGGTTCCGGCCGACGGCTTCACTTCACGGCGCAGTGCGAACGTAGCTCAGTTGGTAGAGCGCAACCTTGCCAAGGTTGAGGTCGCGAGTTCGAACCTCGTCGTTCGCTCCACATGAGGAAGCCCCCGGTTACGGCCGGGGGCTTCTTCGTGTCTGCGTGCGTGGCTCGCCCGTGCTCGGGCTCGCGCTCGGACTCGGACTCGGGCTCGGACTCGGACTCGGGCTCGGGCTCGGGCTCGGGCTCGGGCTCGGCAGGATCTTCGTGCCCGTGCGCGGCGATGTCCTCGTGCCCGTGCGAAGGCCCCCGGTCACGGCCGGGGGCCTCGGCGGCGGTGCGCACCGGCCGGCGCTACGACCAGCTCAGGCCGGTCAGGCGCTCGTACGCCTCCACGTACTTGGCGCGGGTCGCGTCCACGACCCGCTGGGGCAGCTCCGGCGGGGGCTGCTCGCTCTTCCGGTCCCAGCCGGACTCCGCCGAGGTCAGCCAGTCCCGGACGAACTGCTTGTCGTACGACGGCTGCGCCCGGCCCGGCTGCCACTGGTCGGCCGGCCAGAAGCGGGACGAGTCCGGGGTGAGCACCTCGTCGGCGAGGATGAGGTCGTCGTCGCTGAAGCCGAACTCGAACTTGGTGTCGGCCAGGACGATGCCGCGTTCGCGGGCGATGCCCCGGGCCCGGGAGTAGACGGCGAGGGTGGCCTGGCGCAGGCGGGCCGCGGTGTCCGCGCCGACCTGGCGGGCGACCTCCTCGTAGGAGACGTTCTCGTCGTGCTCGCCGACCTCGGCCTTGGTGGCCGGGGTGAAGATCGGGGCGGGCAGATCCGAGCCGTCGACCAGGCCCTCGGGGAGGGCGAGGCCGCAGACGGTGCGGCTCTGCTCGTACTCGGCCAGTCCCGAGCCGGTGAGGTAGCCGCGGGCCACGCACTCCACGGGGACCATCCGCAGCGACTTGCAGACCAGGGCGCGGCCCTCCCAGTCGGCGGGGGCGCCGGGGGGCAGCTCGGTGCTCAGGACGTGGTTCGGGACCAGGTCGGAGAGCTGGTCGAACCACCACAGGGAGAGCTGGGTGAGGACCCGGCCCTTGTCGGGGATCTCGGTCGGCAGCACCCAGTCGTAGGCGGAGATGCGGTCGCTGGCGATCATCACGAGGTCGCCCGCCTCGTTCCGGTACAGCTCGCGCACCTTGCCGGTGTGCAGATGCACCAGACCCGGAACCTGGAGCGGCTCGGGCTTTTCGACGAATCCGGACACGGTTCCTCCCCGTGGTTCTGTCCAAGTACGTCGATTCTCCCGTATGCGCGGATCGGTCTCCTTGCGGGGTGGCAGCGGGCGGGGTCAGTCCCGTTTGCAGATGCGGTCCAGGAGGTTCGCGGTGGCCCGCTGGACGCGGGGGTCGACGTGGCCCGGCCGGTCCAGGGCCGGGGACCAGGCGAACGTCCCGGACGCGAAGACCCAGGCGCCGGACGGTGCCCGGTACAGGGACGTCTCCTGGTGGCGCCGGACGCCGTCCGCGTCGGTGTACGGCGAGTGGGCGAGCAGGATCCGCTCGTCGTGCTCGGGGAGCGGGGTGCGTGGGAAGTAGCGGTCGGCCTCCCCCGCGACCAGGTCCTCGATCTCGTCGCCCTCGTGGGCTCCGGTGGCCTCCCAGAGCCAGTGATCGGCGTTGCGGACGATCATCGGGTGCGGTTCGGGCACGCGGCCCGCGTACTGGATGCCGAGGAGCTGCTGCTCGGGGCGGTCGACCTCCCGCCACAGCACCGGCTTGCCGGGCCCCCTGCGTTTGCGGCAGGTCAGCAGGCGGTCGGGGGCGCCGGACGGGGACGGGCCCAGCTCCACCTGCCAGTACATCGTGTTGGCGGAGAGGAAGACCAGGGAGGTGCCGTGCTCGCGGGCGAGTTCCGTGGTGCGGCGCATGGGGACGGACCAGTACTCGTCGTGCCCGGGGAAGACCAGGCCCCGGTAGCGGGTGGGGTCGATGCGGCCGGAGTGCAGGTCGCGGGCGTCGGCGTAGGCGAGGTCGTAGCCGTAGCGCTCGGCGAAGCGGATGAAGTCGTAGGCGTGGCCGACGTGGAGGGGGAGTCCGGCACCCGCGTACGGGCGGTCGAAGGAGACGGTCGTCGCGGCGTCCGCCTCGCCCAGCAGACGGCCCTCCTCGTCCCAGGCGTGGTAGAGGCTGGCGCCGGTGCGGCCGTCCTCCGGGTAGAGGTTGTACGCCTGCCAGGTGATGTCCGGCAGGAGGAGGAGCAGGTCGGCGGGGTGGCTGTCGCGGACCGTGAAAGGGACGTGGGAGCGGTAGCCGTCGGCGGTGGTGAGGACGGCGACGTAGGCGCCGATGTTCCAGTACGACGGGATCTGCAGCCGCCAGGACAGCCACCAGTGGTGGCAGGAGACCGTGCGGTCGGCGGTGAGCGGCGGGGGCTGGACGATCCCGGACAGGCGGGGGCTGGTGGTGATCTTGGCGGCGCCGTCCCCGCCGTAGTGGCCGATGCGGTAGACGTCGACGCTGAATTCCTGGGGCGGGTCGACGGTGATGTGGAAGTCGATGGCCTCGCCGGGGGCGGCGGCTCCGGTGGCGGTGAAACCCTTGATCTGGCGGCCGACGTCGTCGGCGGCGCGCGGTCCGCCGCCGGCGGTGCGCCGCTCGCGGGCCCTCGCGCCGGGTGTGCCGTCCTGGTCCGGTACCGCGTCCTGGTCCGCGTACCAGGCGACGACCTGGCCGGTGTCGCCGAAGTACGTCTCGCCGCCGCGCAGCCAGGGAAGGGGCCCCTGTCCGAAGGGGTCCGTCACGGCGTGCGCGAGTGCACCCGATTCCCAGCGGCGGATCTGCTCGGGCCCCATGGGACAGTCCCCTCCCTCGTGCCCCCGTGGTCGTGCGTATGACGAACGCCTTTGCCATGTGCGCGATCGCTCCCAGCACATCACATTTCGCGCGTGTGCTGTCACTGTTCGTTGCGAAGTGGCCGAAAGAGGAATGCGAAAGTCCGCTTCGGGAGGGCCCGGGCGGGGCCGACGCGGGGCGGGCCCGGGTCAGACGAGGCGCACCGGCTTCTCGGGGCGTACGCCGAGCTCGGCCAGCCAGGCGCGCAGGGGGCCCGGGTCGCCGGTCTCCACGAGGCTGCGGACGTGGGGCCCCAGATCGGTGGTGCGCACGCCGTTGACCAGGAGGGACGGCCCGTCGAGCCAGTCGAGGCCGGGGGCCGCGCCGGCGGTGTCCATCGCCGCGCAGCACACCATCGCCGTGATGTGGGCGGTGAGGATCTCGCGTCCGGTGCGCGGGGGCTGCAACGGCAGGAGGGGGAGCGCGCGGTCGTCCCAGAGGGCGGCGTCGGGGGCCGCCGGTCCGCCGGCCGTCCCGGAGGGCGGGGGCGGGGTGGGGGCTCCGGGGACTTGCGCCCGTGCCTCCTCGCGGGCCAGCTGGGCGCTGAGTCCGGCGGCGAGGGCGGCACCGCGGGCGGTGGTGCCGGCGAGGTCGTCATCGTCGTCGGGGGTCGGAGTGGTGGTGGGGAGAGCGGGGGCGTGGGGGGCGGCTGGGTCGTCGGGGGTGGGGGCGGTGTCGGGGGCGAGACCGGTCTCGGTTTCGGGGACGGGAGCGGGGGCGGTGTCGGTCTCGGTTGCCGAGGCCCCCGCGGGCGCGGGATCGTCGGGGGGCGTGGTCGCGAGGTGGTCCAGCACGCGGGACAGGGTCGGGCCGTCCGTGCCGGGTGCGGCGTCCTCGGCGGCGCGGCGGACGCCCAGGGTGTCCAGGACGCGGTGCAGGCGCGCCGCGTCCGTGCGCCAGGTCCGGTCGACGACCTCCTCGGCGTACTCGTCCCATCCGACCGGCGCCCAGTCCGGGCCCGTCTCGGCGGGTCCCCCGTGGAAGAGACGCGCGGCGAGGAGCGAGACCGACTCGTCCATCACCCCGGGCTCCTCCAGCAGGTCGCACGCGGGGCGCTCGCCCAGGCGGGAGGCGAAACCCTCGGCCAGGCGGTCGCGGCGGGACAGCTCCGTGAGCGCGGCGACGACGCCCACGTCCAGCCGGGAGGGCCAGCGGCCCATCCGCCAGGCGGGCAACGCCACCCGGGTCAGCAGCCGGTCCCAGCCCGCGTAGGCGAGTCCCACCTGCTCCTGCGCGACGATCCGCAGACCGTAGTCCACAGCCTGTGCACGCTCGGCGGCGGCCACGGCGACCCCGCGCTCCATCTCCGCCGCGTGCACGCGGCAGCTTCGCAGCAGAAGCCGGGACACCCAGCCGAGACCCGCGCCCACCGCACGGGCCGACGGCCCCCGACCGACGGCCGAGGTCGCCGCCACCGCGGCGTCCAGGCCCCGTATGAAGCGGCGGGCCGCCGCTATGTCGGGGTGTGCCGAGGGCCCCGTACCGGCGACGACCGGGGCGAGGACGGCGCGCAGCTCCCCCACCCGCATCCACCACAGGAAGGGCGATCCGATGACGAGGACGGGGGCGGCGGCACTCCGGCGGTGGGCGGGTCGGCCCGGGCCGGCCACGTCGTCGTGATCCTCCGTCGGCGGCGGGCCGTGGGCCGGGTGGTTGCGGTCCTCCAGCCAGCTGTCGCAGTCCGGAGTGAGGGCTATCGCGGAAGGGGCGGGTACGTCGAGCCGGTCGGCCAGGTCCCGGACCATCCGGTAGAGATCCGGCGCCGACTCCTCGGCGACCGCGACCGTCGGCGTGACGGCGGGCCGGGAGCGGGCGACGACCAGGGCGACCGCGGCGGCGGCCGACAGGACGAGGAGCGCGAGCACGGACACCGCCCAGCGCGCGGCGTCCCAGCCCCCGCCCACCAGATGCCCCGTCGAGCCGCCCGCCAGCAGGATCACCGCGGCGGCAGCGGGCAACAGGGCGACGGCGAACGCCCGGCTGCGGATGCGCAGCACCGCCAGGGCCCGGGAACGCGCGGCCTGCGCGCCCAGCTCCACTCCATCACCGATACCGGTCACGGCCGGACCTCACCCCCTCCTCGCTGTCCTGTCCGTCCAGGGCTGTCCTGCTGCTCTCCCGCTCTTGCTCACTCACCCCACTGTGGCACCCGCCACTGACATCGCAATGCCGGTGGGCCAAGTGCCGGAATGCCTGCGCGGCACCCTAGTTGGGGGTCCGGCACCCGTCAGCCGTATGGCTCATCGGTCACTCGATGGAATGGCTTTGGGGAAAGGTGGATGACGGACAGCAAGGATCAGGCCCCGGCTCCTGGGACGGAGCCGGGGCCTGCCGGGTTCGGTGCGAAGGGGCTGTCCGGACTACGCTCCCGCGGCCTTGGCCGCGATGTCGGTGCGGTGCTGGGAGCCGTCGAGGCGGATGCGGGCGACGGCCCGGTACGCGCGGTCGCGGGCCTCGGTGAGGTCGGCCCCGGTGGCCGTGACGGACAGGACGCGGCCGCCTGCGCTGACGACGGCGTCACCCTCGTGCCGGGTGCCGGCGTGCAGGACGTAGGCGTGCGGGGCGTCCTGGGCGGCGACCTCGTCGAGGCCGGTGATCGGGTCGCCGGTGCGCGGGGTGCCGGGGTAGTTGTGGGAGGCGACGACCACGGTGACGGCGGCGTCGTCGCTCCAGCGCAGCGGCTCCAGGTCGGCGAGGTTGCCGGTGGCGGCGGCCATCAGCAGTCCGGCGAGCGGGGTCTTGAGGCGGGCCAGCACGACCTGGGTCTCGGGGTCGCCGAAGCGGGCGTTGAACTCGATCACGCGGACGCCGCGGGACGTGATCGCCAGACCCGCGTAGAGGAGCCCGGAGAACGGGGTGCCGCGACGGCGCATCTCGTCGACGGTCGGCTGGAGCACGCTCTCCACGACCTCGTCGACCAGCTTGGGGTCGGCCCACGGCAGCGGCGAGTACGCGCCCATGCCGCCGGTGTTGGGGCCCTCGTCGCCGTCGAGGGCCCGCTTGAAGTCCTGGGCGGGCTGGAGCGGGCGGACGTTCTCGCCGTCGGTGACGGCGAAGAGGGAGACCTCGGGGCCGTCCAGGTACTCCTCGATGACGACGCGGTCGCAGGCCGCCGCGTGCGCGCGGGCCGCCTCGACGTCCTCGGTGACGACGACGCCCTTGCCGGCGGCGAGCCCGTCGTCCTTCACGACGTAGGGGGCGCCGAAGGCGGCGAGGGCCGCGTCGACCTCGTCCGCGTTCGTGCAGACGTACGAGCGGGCCGTGGGTACTCCGGCGGCGGCCATGACGTCCTTGGCGAAGGCCTTGGAGCCTTCCAGCTGCGCGGCCTCCCCGGAGGGGCCGAAGACCGGGATGCCCGCGTCGCGCACGGCGTCGGCGACCCCTGCGACGAGGGGGGCCTCGGGCCCGACGACGACCAGTTCGGCGCCGAGCCGGGTGGCCAGCGCGGTGACGGCCGCGCCGTCGAGGGCGTCGACCTGGTGCAGTTCGGCGACCTCGGCGATACCGGCGTTGCCGGGTGCGCAGTGCAGCGCGGTGACGTCGGGGTCGAGGGACAGGGAACGGCACAGGGCGTGTTCGCGGGCGCCGCCGCCGATGACAAGGACCTTCACGGGGTCAGCCTAATGGGAAGGCGCCGGTGCGCCTTGTGCGGGCTTCCGAAGGAGCGGGGCCCGGAGTGTCGTACTTTCCTCCAGTGCCGCCGCGGAACCGGACTCGGGGCGGGTGGCGAGCGCGCCCCGTCCGGCCTACTCGTTCGCGATCTCCTCGACCACGGTCGCCCCCAGCTCCCGCACCAGCAGCTCCTTGCCGGAGAGGGCCGACTCGTCCAGGTCCGGGTCGTCGTCCTCGGGGATGTCGTCCTCGGGGGAGACCGGACGCGGCTCGGGCGCCGGAGGTCTGGGCGCGGGAGCGGGGGCGGCGGCCGGGGCGGACGCGGGCGTCGGCGCGGCGGGCGCGGACGGCGCGGACGCCGGGGGCTGGGCGCCCGGCGTGGGCGCCGACGGGCGCTGCGCGGGCGCACCGCCGCCGAAGCCGCCACCGCCTCCGCCCGAGGCGTTCCCGAAGCCGCCGGGTCCGCCGTACCCGCCGGCGGGGCCGGACGGAGAGGGAGGCGCCGAGCCGCCGGACGGATCGACGACCGCGTCGACCTTCCACTGCACGTTGAACTGCTCCGCCAGGGCCTGCCGCAGCACGTCCTCGCTCCCGCTGCTCAGGAAGTTGTCGCGCGCCCCGGCGTTGACGAAACCGATCTGCAGGGTGGTGCCGTCGAAGCCGGTCACCTGGGCGTTCTGGCTGAGCAGGATCCAGGTGAACCGGCGGCGGTTCTTCACCGCCTCCAGGATGTTGGGCCAGATCTGGCGGGGGTCGACTCCGGAGCCCGGCGGCGGGGAGGCGGGGGCGGCGGCGGTCGGCGCGGGTGCGGGAGCCGCGGCCGGAGGCGCGGCGGGGCCGGGGCCGGGAGCGGGGGCGGCCGGTGTCCGGGACTGCCCACCGCCCGCGGGAGCCGCGGTGGGCCACCCGCCGGGGCGCCGCCCGCCACCCGCGGGCGCCGCGGTGGGCCAGGCACCGGGCGCGGGCGTCGAGGCGGGCGCCGCGGGAGGAGCGGCGTCGGGCGCAGGGGCGGGCGCGGGAGCGGCGGGAGGCCGGCCACCGCCGACCGGGCCGCCGCCGTCACCGTCACCGTGAGAGTGACCGGCACCGGCGGCCGGCTCCGGGGCGGGACCACTCCGGCCGGCCGCCGCCGGGGCGCCCCCGCCACCGGCCCCGGGCGCCCGCACGGCGGCCCGGGCAGCGGCGGGCCCACCGCCCGGCGGGACCGGAGCGGCAGGAGCGGCAGGAGCGGCAGCGGAGGGGACCGCGGTACCGGCATGCGCCTCAGGTCCGGGCACGTACCCCATGGCGGGCGCGCCGGTTGCCGCCGGGAACTGCACGCCGCGCTCGATGCGGTCCAGCCGCGCCATCACCGAACGCTCGTCGCCGTACGCGGCGGGCAGCAGCACGCGCGCGCAGATCAGCTCCAGCTGGAGGCGGGGCGAGTGGGCACCCCGCATCTCGGTGAGCCCCTCGTTGACGATGTCGGCGGCACGGCTCAGCTCGGCGGCGCCGAAGGACCGCGCCTGGGCCTGCATGCGCTCGACGACGTCGGCGGGGGCGTCGATGAGCCCCTTCTCCGCGGCGTCGGGCACGGCGGCGAGGATCACCAGGTCACGCAGGCGCTCCAGCAGATCGGTGACGAAGCGCCGCGGGTCGTTGCCGCTCTCGATCACCCGGTCCACGACCTCGAAGGCGGCCGAGCCGTCCCCTGTGACGAACGCCTCGACGACGGAGTCGAGCAGCGAGCCGTCCGTGTAGCCGAGCAGGGCCGTCGTCATGTCGTACGTCACACCGTCGGCACCGGCGCCCGCGAGCAGCTGGTCCATGACGGACATGGAGTCCCGGACGGAACCCGCGCCGGCCCGCACCACCAGGGGCAGCACGCCGTCCTCGATCGCGATCCCCTCCCTGCCGCAGACCTCGGCGAGGTAGTCGCGCAGGGTGCCGGGCGGCACGAGGCGGAAGGGGTAGTGGTGGGTCCGGGACCGGATGGTGCCGATGACCTTCTCGGGCTCGGTGGTCGCGAAGATGAACTTGAGGTGCTCCGGCGGCTCCTCGACGACCTTCAGCAGGGCGTTGAAGCCCTGCGGCGAGACCATGTGGGCCTCGTCGATGATGTAGATCTTGTACCGGCTGGAGGCAGGCCCGAAGAACGCCTTCTCGCGCAGGTCACGGGCGTCGTCCACGCCTCCGTGGGAGGCGGCGTCGATCTCGATGACGTCGATGGAACCCGGCCCGTTCCTCGCCAGGTCACGGCAGGACTGGCACTCGCCGCACGGGGTGGGAGTGGGGCCCTGCTCGCAGTTCAGGCAGCGCGCCAGGATGCGGGCGCTGGTCGTCTTGCCGCAGCCGCGCGGACCGCTGAACAGGTACGCGTGATTGACCCGGTTGTTCCGCAGCGCCTGCTGCAACGGGTCGGTGACATGCCCCTGACCGATGACCTCGGCGAAGGACTCCGGGCGGTAACGGCGGTAGAGCGCGAGAGACGACACGCATACGAGGTTATAGGCGCCCACCGACAACCGGCCCCGCCCGCGGACCCCGACCGCCCCCGCCCCGTGAACGCAAGCGCCCCCCACGCACCCGCCAGAGCCGACCTACCCTTGCTGCCTTCCGGCCCTGGGGGAGTTCAGTCAGATAGCGCCGCGTGAGGGGCTGAGCCACACGTTACCCGATCCGGGGGCCGGAGAACGAGTTCGCGAGCACTCTCCGACGTCATGTAATGTTCTCTGCGGAGGATTCGCCTAGAGGCCTAGGGCGCACGCTTGGAAAGCGTGTTGGGGGCAACCCCTCACGAGTTCGAATCTCGTATCCTCCGCCAGTGCCTCACCGGGCACGATGTCGAAGGGCCCCACCGTTCGCGGTGGGGCCCTTCGACGTGCGTGGTGCCGGCGCCCGCGCATCTCGGGTGACCTCTCCTCGGTGGCACCGGCGCGGCGCGGTGGTCCCGGCGGCGCCGGCGGTCCGGTCGGCGTCGGCGTCGGCGTCGGCGTCGGCGACCCAGCCACAGCCACAGCCACAGCCACAGCCACAGCCACAGCGCCGATATAGGGATTCCCTATGCCCCCCGCTCACATTTCGTCTTTGCCTCCCTTTCTTTTTCGGTCGTAGCGTGAAGCCGATCGACGAGGTGATCACCTCGATTCACGCTCACGACGGCAAGGAATGCGGAATGACCGAGAACGAGAACTCGAACGGGACCGGATATGACGAACGGGAATTCACGGGGAAGCGAGTGCTCGTCACGGGTGGCACCCGGGGAATCGGGGCGGCCGTCGTGCGTCAGTTCCTCGACGCGGGTGCGAAGGTGCTGACGGCCGCCAGGTCGGCGGCGGGCACGGCGCCGGAAGGGGCCGCGTTCGTCGCGGCCGACGTGGGGACCCCGGCCGGCGGGAAGGTGCTCGCGGAGGCCGCGCGGGACGTGCTCGGAGGCGTGGACGTCCTGGTCCACAACGCGGGTGGTGCCCAACCGTACAGGAGCGCGCTGGACATCCCCGACGAGGAGTGGCGGGCGGCGCTGGATCTCAACTTCCTGGCGGCGGTGCGGCTGGACGCGCTGCTGGCGCCGGGCATGCGGGAGCGGCGTTCGGGCGTGATCGTGCACGTCTCCTCGGCCGCGGTCCCCGCCGCGCTGCCGCCGTTCCTGCACTACGAGGCGGCGAAGGCGGCGCTGGAGAACTACAGCCGGGGCATGGCCGCGGAGCTGGCCCCGGCCGGGGTCCGGGTCAACACGGTGAGCCCCGGCCGGGTCGCCACGCCCGGGGGCGAAGCGACGCGTGCGCAGTGGGCGCGTCTGTCCGAGGGCCCGGGCCCGGACACCACCACGCCGCTGGGACGCGACGGCCGGCCCGGCGACATCGCCGACGCGGTGCTGTTCCTCGCGTCCGACCGGGCGGGCTGGCTCACCGGAAGCAACATCTTCGTGGACGGCGGGGAATTCCCCAGGGGATGACACCGGCGGATATCCGTCGAGTATTCCGTGGAGTGTTTTCGTGGAATGGTTTCGCGGAGGGCTCCGCGGAGGGCTTCGTGGCTGATCAACGTGGCGGGAATTCGGGCGGGTCGATCTGGTGGTGCCTGCCCTCGCCCCGACTGTCAGGGAATTGACGGGAAGGGAAGGGAGTCGGACCGGAATTCCTCGCGCAGGAAGGTGAGCAGGGCCTGCTCCGCCGGACCCGCGCCCTGGCGGAGCACGGCGATGACGGGCTGGGACACGGCCGGGAAGACCGGGCGGACGAGGTGCCGGTGATCACGGGGCACCACCGAGGCGGGCACCAGCGCCGCCCCCAGTCCGTGGGCGGCCCAGCGCACGGCCGTCGCCGTCTGGGAGACGCGGGCGGCCGTGACGGGCGCCGGGTCGGTGTCGCGCAGCACGTTCAGCAGTACGCCGTCCAAGACGCTGTCGCGGTCGAACCGCACCCACGGTTCCCCCTTCAGCGCGCTCAGCTCGACCCGGTCCGCGGCGAGCTGCGGGTGTCCGGCGCCCAGCACCGCGACGAACTCCTCGTCGCCGAGGTGGTGGGCGTCGGCGGGGCTCCGCTCGCACACCGCCATCAGGGCGAGGTCCAGGACGCCCCGGCGGCACAGGCGCTCCAGCTCGGCGGAGTTCGGTTCCTCGAAGACGGTGACCTCAAGACGCGGGAAGCGGCGGCGCAGGGCGCCCAGCGCACCCGGCAGCTGCCCCGTGCCCAGGCCCAGCTGTGCGGAGACCACCAGCTCGCCCACCAGTTCCTCGGCCCCGGCCCGTGCCGTGGCCCGCGCCCGCCGCGCCGCGCTCACCGCGGCCTCGGCGTCCCGCAGGAACGCCCGGCCGACGGCGGTGGGCACCAGCCCGGTCGGCGTGCGGGCGAACAGCTCCACGCCCAGCTCCCGCTCCAGGCCGCGGATCTGCTGGGACACCGAGGGCTGGGCGACGCGCAGCGCTTCCGCCGCGGCGGTCACCGAACCCTTCTCGGCCACGGCCAGGGCGTACTCGAACTGACGAAGGCTCATCCGGCTCCCCTCTCCTCTCCTGCGGGCCGCGGCCCGCCCGATCGTCGTCCCTGGAGGGAAGAAGCCGTTCGCGGCCGCCGTTCATCCCGGTCCTCGTGAGTGGCGGGTCGAGGGGGCCGGCCGCGCGGGCGCCCCTCCCCCTTCACCGCTCCGTCTCCGTCTCCGTCTCCGTCTCCCCCTCCGTCTCCATCTCCGTCTCCCCCTCCGTCTCCATCTCCGTCTCCAGCCGTACCTTCGGCAGGTGCCGGGCCAGGGGCGACGGGAGCCACCTCCGGCCGGTGTTCTCGGTCACCGGAGCGACCGACGCGCTCGGCAGACCGCTCACGCCCCTCCTGCTCACCCTGCTGATCAGCCTGTTCTGGATTCTCGCCGTCGGGCTCAGCCGGGTGCGGGAGCCGCTGCTGACGCCGGTGGCCGCCGGGGTGGCGTACGCGGTGGCCGCCCTGGTCCTGAGCGGGGTGCTGTCGCCCGTGCTCACGAGTGAACTGCGAGGTCCCCTGGCACGGCCGCAGGCCATCCTGCCGATGCTCCTCGTCAACGGCGTGTGGGGCGCGGTCTGCGGCGTCTGCGCGCTGGGCGTGCGCCGGTTGCGCGGCGGAGCGGTGTGAGTGGAGGAGCGGCGTGAGTGCAGAGGGGTGCGCGCGGACGGGGGGGTGGTGGCGCGCTATCTCTCGATGCGGATCCGCCTCGACTCGCTCACCTGGTCGATCTCCGACACCCGGACCGTCGTCCTCATCGTCCAGGTGCCGGGAAGCGGGAGGGTGAGGGAGTTGGCGCTCCAGTAGCCGCCCCGGTCCACGAGTGCCGCGTCGATCGGACCGACGTCCTGGTCGGGCAGGGTGAAGGAGAGGCGCAGTTCGGGGACGGCGGCCAGGCTGCCGTCGGGGCCGAAGACGACGGCCTGCACGGCGTTGTCGCCGGTGCGGCCGGGGTCCAGGGTGATCTGGACCGTGCCCCGGCCCGAGGCGCCGATCTCGAAGGGGATCGTGGTGACGGACGCGGGCAGCACCCCGCCCGCCGGCGCGGTGCGCGCCGCCTCGGCCGCCGCGCGGCCCGGCACGGTGCTGGTGAGCACGGTGGTGATCCCCAGGACGACCGCCGCGACGCCGGCCTCGGCGAGGACGGACCTGCGCAGGCCCCGGCGGTGTGCCTCGCCGACGGTTCCGGGCGGTGGCACCGGCCCGGACGGCTCCGGGGTGGCCTCCCCGCCCCCGGGCGGCCCGCCCACCCGTTCCGGCACCCTCTCGGGTGCGCGCTTCCGTTCCCGTACGGCTGTCCCGGGGTCCACCAGGGCCGCCGTCCACCGTCGGGACACCGCCGCCGCGGCCAGCAGCACGGCGACCGCCGCCAGCTTGGCCAGCAGCAGCCTGCCGTACGTCGTCCCGGTGAGCGCCTGCCAGGAGCCGAGGCCGCGCCAGGACTGGTAGACGCCCGTGACGGCCAGGACGGTCACGGAGGCGAGGGCGACCCGGGAGAAGCGGGTGACCGTGGCGACGTCCGTGGTGCCGCGCAGGGTGACGAGGAGGGCGACAAGGCCGCCGAGCCAGACGGCGGTGGCGAGCAGGTGCAGCACGGACGACGTCACCGCGAGCGGTACCTGGATGCCGGCGGAGGCGTGCTCGGCGGCGGACCAGGTCAGGGCGAGACCGACGGCGAGCGCGGCGCCCACCGCGGCCGGGACGGGGGTGGGCACTCGGCGCCGGGCGGTACGGGACGTGCGGGTGAGGAAGAGCGCGACCGGCACCAGCAGGGCCAGTCTGAGCAGCAGCAGCGCGCCCGGCCGGGTCGTCGCCGTGTCGCCCAGCGCGGAGACGTCCAGGACGGCCGACGGTCCCGTCCCCGCCTCGTACGGGGCCCTGAGCAGCAGCAGGGCGACGGTGGCGGCGAGCAGCGTCCACCAGGACGCCACCAGCGGCCGGCGCAGCGGGGCGGTGTCCGGCGGGCGGCACAGGGCGACGAAGGCGGCGGTGCCGATGAGCAGGGCGGCGGCGGGGTGGGCGAGGTAGCGGGCGATCTTGTGGAGGGTGGCGGTGAGCGGGTTCTCGGTGGGGCCGGGGTCCACCGGTGCCGTCGAGGCGGAGGGCTTGCCGACGGAGAAGGTGAAGGCGCCGGAGACGGGGTGGCTGTCGGCCGAGACCACTCGCCAGGCCACGGTGTACGTGCCCTCGCCGAGCCGGCCCGGCAGCGTGACGCGGGCCGTGTCGGAACGGCCGTCCGCCCGGCCGGCCTCCCCCGTCCGCACCCGGTGGCCTCCTGGGTCGAGGACGCGGAACGAGTCGTCGCGCAGGCCGACGGACTCGGTGAAGGTCAGGGTGACGTGGCGCGGGGCGCGCTGGAGGACGCTGCCGTCCCCGGGGTCGGTGGAGCGGAGGGCCGCGTGGGCGGACGCCGGTCCCGCGCCGCCGAGGACGAGCAGGACCAGCGCGGCGCCCAGCAGCACCGGCCACCGAAGCGCCCGTCGTCCTCGCGGTCGCCGGTTCCCGGCACGCGCACCGTCATCACACCTCACGTCGTGTCCCCGTCGTCGGAAGCCACTGCCTCGGGGATACGTACGGACGCGGCGGCCGCACCGCTCAGCGGATGCGCGGCCGGTTCCTCACCACGACGGACGTGCCGTCACCCCGCCGTCCACCACGAGGTCGTGACCGGTGACCCAGGACGCTAGCCGTGAGGCGAGGAACACGCACGCGTCGCCGACGTCCTCCGGCCGCCCCAGGCGTCCCGTGGGCGCGGCCCGCAGCCACCGCCGTACGCCGTCCGGCCAGGACTCGGCGAGACCGTCCCGGTCGACGAGGCCGGGCGAGACGGTGTTGACCCTGACTCCCCACGGCCCGTACTCCAGGGCCGCCGAACGGGCGTGCATCACGACCGCCGCCTTGGATGCGCTGTAGTGCGCGTGGGCGGGAGCGGGCGCGCCGGCCTCGATGGACGCGATGTGGGTGACGGTGCCGCCGTCGTCCTGGTCCCGCATGATCCCGGCGGCGGCCTGGGTGCACGCGAAGACGCCGGTGAGGTTGGTGTCGACGACCTCCCGCCACTCGGCGGCCGTCATGCCGGGCAGCTCCCGCAGCGGCTGCACGCCCGCGTTGTTGACCAGTGCGGTCAGCCGTCCGCCGCCCCAGTCGGCGGCGTCCCCGACCAGGGCGCGGCAGGCGTCCTCGTCGGTGAGGTCGGCGCGCAGCACGGTCGCCCGTCCGCCGAGCCCCCTGATCCGCGCGGCGGCGTCCTCCGCCGCCACCACCGCCGTACGGCAGTGCACCGCGACCGCCGCGCCCTCCTCGGCGAAGCGCAGCGCGATGCCCCGGCCGATGCCGCCGCCCGCGCCGGTGACCAGGGCGACCTGTCCGTCGAGGAGTGTCATGGGCGGCACAGTTCCACGATCCGCTCCGCCCGGTCCGGGTAGCGCGCCGTGAGTTCGGCCGCGTCGCCGTGCTCGTAGTCCGCGTAGGTGAAACCGGGCGCCATCGTGCAGCCGAAGAGCGACCACGCCCCGCCGGGGGCCACCCGGCCGCCCATCCAGGTCCCGGCGGGGACCGTGAACTGCACGTGCTGGCCGCCCAGGACGTCCGGTCCCAGCACGGCCGTACGCGTGCCGCCGTCCGGGCCGAGGAGCAGCAGCTCCAGGGGGTCGCCGAGGTAGAAGTGCCAGACCTCGTCGGTGGGCAGCCGGTGCAGCGCGGAGAAGTCGTCCGGCCGGGCGGTCAGCAGCGCCACGACGGCGGTCCCGGCGGGGCGTCCGTCGGGGCGCTCGGGACCGGCCCAGGTGCGGCGGAACAGGCCGCCCTCCCGGGGGATGGGCTCCAGCCCGTAGTGCGCGATCAGGTCCTCGGCGGTCGGCGGGGGCGGCGTCACGCCGGGAAGGCTACCTCCCGGCGGAGGAAGGCGAGTTGCGCCTTCTTCTCCGGCAGGTACACGTCCGGCAGATCGACCTCGGGCAGCACGACGGCCGGTCCGGCGGTGAAGCCCTGCTTGACGAAGCGGGCGATCGCCTTGTCGTTGCCCACGTCCGGGTCGACCACGATCCGCCTCCGGTCCAGGCCGACCAGGACGTACGCCATGACGGCCGAGGCGAGCGCGGCCGTCCAGCCGGGACGCGCGCCCTCGGGCCCCGCGGGCGCGAGCAGCAGGTGGACGCCGATGTCACCGGGTTCGACGTCGTAGCACTCGCTCACCCGGTCGGCCTCGGGGTCGTAGGTCTGGAGCAGCGCGACCGGCTCGCCGTCCTTCACCACCAGGAAGGCGTGGTGGGTGTCGAGCGTGTCCATGTGGGCGTAGACACCGGCGACCTGATCCCGTGTGAGGCCGGTCATGCCCCAGAAGGCGGCGCGCTCCTCGCTCACCCAGCGGTGGATCACGTCGGCGTCCGCGGCGGCGTCGAGGGGGAGGAGGCGGACGGTGCCGAAGCCGTCCAGCTCCTGCTCGTGGACGGGTGTGCGGGAGGCGTACGCCGACGTTCGGGGGGCCGTGTGCGGGTCAGTCATCGGTTTCCTTCGTGAGCCGGTCGAAGTCGGTGATCACCGGGGCGAGTTCGCCGTCGAGCCACAGGGTCTGCTGGTCGCGGTGGTGGGGCGAGCCGGGGACGCCCGAGGCGCCGTGGGGCACCACCCAGCGGCTGTGCTGCCGGTCGGCCAGGTCCCAGACGTAGCGGGCGGCCGGGCCCCGCGCGGCGCGGTCGGTGAGTCCGGGCACGGCGGAGGTGCACAGCACGCAGTCGTGGTCGCCGGGCAGGCGGGGTTCCTCCCGGCCGTCGGAGGTGTCGGGCAGGGCTCGCCAGGGGGCGAGGCGGTGGGTGTCGCCCCAGGTGCCTGCGGGGGGCCGGGCGGCCACCTCCTCCAGCGCGGAGCGGACGGCTTCGGCGCGGTCGACGCCGTACAGGTCGTCCGCGCGCAGCAGGTGTTCGAGGGCGTACGCGACGCGCGGTACCAGCGCGAGCCACGGCAGGAGCACCTCGGGGTACGCGGGTGCCACGGCCGCGGGGGCGAGGGCCGGGTGGGCCGCGAGGCGCCGTACGACGGCTCCGCGCACGGCCGCGTACGCCGCCGCCTCGGTGCTGTCGGCGTCCATGTGCCGGTCCCAGGCGAGGAGGCGGTCGCGGAGGGCGGCGGCCTCGGGGGACAGGTCGTCCAGGGCGGCGAGGCGGTCCAGGAGGGGGCCGGCCGAGGCGAGGTGGGTGTCCGTGTGGATCGCGGGCATGTCGGCCGCCGACCAGTCGTCCTTGCCGGCGAGCAGGGCGGCGATGCGGTCGGCGCGGTGCGGCGGGGCGAACTCGACGCCGAGCGGGGCGGCCGGGCCGCGCTGGTTGGCCATCACGGCGACGCCCTCGGTGAGGCCGGCGCGGGGCGGGGTGTGCCAGCCGGCCCACTCGTGGCCGGGCTCCCAGGCGAGCACCGGGCGCAGGCTGTTGGCGCTCGCCCGCACCGGTACGCGTCCCGCCACCCGGTGCAGCAGCCCGCCCTCGGTGTCGGCGGCCTGCACGACGTTGACCGGCTCGGCCCACGCGTCCAGGGCGCGGTCCACGTCGGCGACCCGGCGGGCCCGCAGCAGCGGCAGCAGGGCGCTGAAGCCGAGGTCGGCGGTGACGCGGGGCGGGTAGCGCAGGCTGAGGGCGGCCGGGGTGCCGTCGTCCAGACCCTCGGGGCCGCCGGCGATCACCGGTCCCCGGTCGGTCTCGATGACCTCGATGTCGACGCTCTCCTCGCCCGCGACGTGGATCGTCTCGGTGTGCCGGGCGGCGCGGTGCCAGGCGCCGTCGGGGCCGAGCGCCTCGACGCCGGCGCCGGTGCGGCGCAGCCGTTCGCGGTAGAGGTCCTGGTAGTCGGCCATGGCGTTGGTGATCGCCCACGCGACCGTGCCGGTGTGGCCGAAGTGGGCGATGCCGGGGACACCGGGCACGGCGAGTCCGACGACGTCGAACTCCGGGCAGGACAGGTGGATCTGCTGGTAGACGCCGGGGTCCTCGATGAAGCGGTGCGGGTCGCCGGCGACGATCGCGTGTCCGGTGGCGGTGCGTTCGCCGGAGACCAGCCAGCCGTTGCTGCCGGCGGTGCCGGGGCCGTCGGTGGCGAAGAGGGCCACGGCGTCCGGGCCGAGGTGGGCGGTGATGTGCTCGCGCCAGAGCTTGGCGGGGAAGCCGGCGAAGAGGATGTGGGTGGCGAGCCAGACGGCGAGCGGGGTCCACGGCTCCCAGCGGCCGGGGGTGAGGTCCACCCGGGCGAACTCGGGGGCGTCGCAGGCGGCGAGCCCCTCGTTCACGCCGTCCACGTACGCCCGTACCCAGGCGGCCGTCTCCGGGTCCTTCTCCTCCAGGGCGGTGAAGCAGCGGCGGGCGGTGTCCGCGAGGCGGGCGCGCCGGGCCAGGCGGTCCCAGGACAGCGCCTCGGGGCCCAGGAAGGACGCGGAGGTGCCCTGGGCGCGGTGCCGCTCGACCTCCAGCTGCCAGGCCCGGTCCCGGGCGGTCACCCGGCCCTGGGCGCGGGCGAGTTCGTCCGCGTCGGCCGCGCGGAGGTGGGGAATCCCCCAGGCGTCGCGGTATGTCTCGGCGCTCACCCCTGTGCCTCTACTTTCCTTTAGGTTAGGCTCACCTAAGTCTTTCGTCGTGGCCGAATAGTACGTGAAGGGTGAAGAAACGATGGGGCAGGGGCGGGGTTGGGAGGGCGCGGTCCTCAAGCTGATGCGGGGCAAGGACTTCGAGTTCACCGTGACGGACGTCGAGGACGTGACGCCGGACTTCCGGCGGCTGCGCCTGACCGACGGCGGCATGCTGGCGGCGACCGGGGTGCACCCGACGATGTGGGTGCGGCTGTGGTTCGACAACGCGGGCAAGCCGCACCAGCGGGCGTACACGCTGGTCGACCCGGACCCGGCGGCCGGCACCTTCGGCATGGAGTTCGCGCTGCACGAGGGGTGCGCGAGTGACTGGGCGCGGGCGGCGAAGCCGGGCGTCACCATCGAGGCGACCGTCCAGGGCACGGGTTTCCAGGCTCCCGAGCCCGCGCCCTCCCGGCTCTTCGCGGTCGCGGACCCGGCGTCCCTGCCCGCGCTGAACTCGCTGCTCGACGCGATGGGGCCGGTCCCGGCGACGATCTGGTTCGAGGGCGGCGGCGCGGACGACGGACTGCCCTTGCGCACCGACCCCGACCGCCACGAGGTCCGCACGGTCCCTCGCCGGGACGCGGGCGCCCACCTGGTCGCACAGGTGAAGGAGGCGCTGCCGGAGCTGCTGCGGTCCACTCCCGAGCCGTACGTCTGGATCGCCTGCGACACGGCGACGACGCGGGCGCTGGGCGCGTACGCCCGTAAGGAGCTGGGAGTGCCCAAGCAGCGGGTGAACGCCCTGGGGTACTGGCGCGCGACCTGAGCCGTCCCTTGCGATCATCGGGGGCATGGACGTCACACTGCACCTCGCCCAGGACCCCGAGGCCGACGAGCTCCTCGGCCGCAGTCCGCTCGCCGCGCTGGTGGGCATGTTGCTCGACCAGCAAGTGCCCATGGAGTGGGCGTTCAAGGGGCCGTCGACCATCGCCCGGCGCATGGGCGCGGAGGACCTGGACGCCCACGACATCGCGGCGTACGACCCGGAGGGCTTCGCCGCGCTGCTCTCCGAGAAGCCGGCGGTGCACCGCTACCCCGGTTCGATGGCGGGACGGGTGCAGCAGCTGTGCCGGTACCTCGTCGAGACGTACGACGGTGACGCCGAGGCGGTGTGGCGGGGCGTCGGCAGCGGCAAGGAGCTGCTGAAGCGGCTCCAGGAACTGCCGGGCTTCGGCAAGCAGAAGGCCCAGATCTTCCTGGCCCTGCTGGGCAAGCAGCTCGGCGTCCGGCCGGAGGGCTGGCGCGAGGCGGCCGGCGCGTACGGCGAGCCGGACTCCTTCCGCTCGGTGGCCGACATCACCGGGCCGGAGTCACTGACGAAGGTCCGGGCGTACAAGCAGGAGGCCAAGGCGGCGGCGAAGGCGGCGAAGGCATCCGGCAAGTAGCCTGGGCCGGCTGTCCCCGGCCTCCCGTGAGCAGCGTGGCCCCCTGTTCCGCGGCCTCAGGCAGATCGTGGCCGCCGTCCACGACCCGGCGATGCCCGCACGCCTTCCTCGGTGGCGTGCCGATCGACTGACCGGTCGAGTCGGCCACCGTCCCCATGCCGGTCGGCGGCTGCCGGCTGGTCGTCGTCGGAGTGGTGGAGGCCCGTCACGGCCGCGGTCCTGCGCAGACGTGCCCCCGCGGGTCCCGCGCACGCAGTGACCGGCGCCCCCGGCCCGACCCTACGCCGAGCGAGCGGTTCTCGCGCCGACGCGATGACCGACGCCCGCCCGGCGGGGACACGAACCGACGTGAGACCCGCACCGCACGCCGCCACCACCGTCCGCGCCGCACCCGCCGGGCGGGCGGCGCGTGGCGGGCGCCGTGGTGCGTGGCTGCGGGTCCTCGTCCTGCTGGTCGCCCTCGTCTTGCCCTGCGCCCACGCGACGGCCCAGGCGGCGCCCCTCGCGCCGGTCGCGGGTGCGAGCGGCACAGGCGTCGGTGCCGGCGAGTACGACCATCTCGACACCGCCCCGCGCGCACCGGCCCGAAGCGTCCGGCGCGGTGCCGTGCTCCGGGCCCTGTCGCCGGGGCGGAAGGCCGGACCCCGGGAGCGGCGGTCCGTCGCACCTCCCGTACCGGCCGGGCCACCGTCCTCTCCTCGTTCCGTGGTCCTGCGCTGCTGAGAGCGCCCGGCCGGGCGGTCCGCCCGGTCCGAACGCCCCGCGCCGACACACCCGAACAGGAACGAGGAAGCAGCCATGTCCGACGACCCCTACGCCGTCCTGCGCGCCCTCCTGCGCGCCGAGGGCGCCCGGCGCACCCCGGATCCCGACACCGGCAAGCCGCAGGCTCCCGGCGAACCCCGCCCGCCCGAGCACGAGGGGAGGCGTGACTGACCGAGCCGGCCGAGCACTGCGGAGGCGGTCCGGCCGCCTCCGCCGCGGCGGGACCCGGTCACGGCCGTACCGACCGGGTCCCGGCCCTGTTTGCCCCCGTTTACGGCTTCTCTTCCAGCGCCGCACTCCGCCGCCATGGCTGCGCCCGCGACGTCTGGGCCGGTAGGCTTTCCGTGTGATCTTCAAGCGCATCGGAAACGGCCGGCCGTACCCCGACCACGGCCGGGAGAGCACCCGGCAGTGGGCGGACGTCGCGCCGCGCCCGGTCCGCCTCGATCAGCTCGTGACGACCAAGGGCCAGCTCGACCTGGAGACCCTCCTCGCCGAGGACTCCACCTTCTACGGCGACCTCTTCGCGCACGTCGTGAAGTGGCAGGGCGACCTGTACCTCGAGGACGGGCTGCACCGCGCGGTGCGCGCGGCACTCCAGCAGCGCCAGGTGCTGCACGCGCGGGTCCTCGAACTCGACTGACCAGCCCCGCGACGCCTCGGCTTTGACTCTTTCGGGTTGCTTCGGGCCGAACGGCGGAACGTCGACTGATCATCTAATAGGCATCACCGCCTCATCGCACTACGCTGCGCCCATGAGCATGCTCACTCCCCCTGGTATGGGCGGCCAGTACAAGATCACGGGGGACAGGTACCCGCGGATGCGACCGGCCCGGCGACGCGGCAGGCTCGCGCTCGTCGCCGTCGCCTGCGTCACCGTTCTCGGGGTGCTCGGCTGGGGCACGCTCCAGCTGATCGACGTCTTCACCGGCGGGGACAAGGCCTCCGCCCTCGGCGCGGCCTCGGACTGCCGGACCACCGCCGCGAAGGCGAGCGCCTCACCCGCGGCGGTGAAGCTGCCGAAGCCCGCCCAGGTCACCGTCAACGTGCTCAACGCCACGACCCGCGGCGGCCTCGCCCAGAAGACCGCCGACGAGCTGAAGAAGCGCGGCTTCCGCATCGGCGAGGTGAGCAACGCGCCCAAGGAGTACGACAAGAAGGTCCAGGGCGCGGGCCTCCTGCTCGGCCCCGCCACGGCCCTGAAGAGCTCGCTGCCCGTGCTCGGTGCCCAGCTCGCCGGCGCGGAACGCCGTACCGACGCGGCCCGCAAGGGCGCCGAGGTCGATCTGATCATCGGCAACGGCTTCAAGGGGCTGACGAAGCCGGCGGACGCCGACGCGGCACTGGCCGCACTGGCCGCGCCGCAGCCGACGCCCGCCGCGGAGAAGAAGGGCTGCTGAGCAGCCGTACGACCTACTCGGCCGCCCCGTACATGCGGTCGCCCGCGTCGCCGAGGCCCGGCACGATGTAGCCCAGTTCGTTGAGGCGCTCGTCGACCGAGGCCGTCACGACCGTCACCGGGGTGCCGGCCAGCTCGCGCTCCATGAGCTCGACGCCCTCCGGCGCGGCGAGCAGCACCACGGCCGTCACGTCGTCGGCGCCGCGCTTGATCAGCTCCTGGATCGACGCGACCAGGGTGCCGCCCGTGGCCAGCATCGGGTCCAGGACGTACACCTGACGCCCGGAGAGGTCGTCCGGCATGCGTGTGGCGTAGGTGGAGGCCTGGAGCGTCTCCTCGTTGCGCACCATGCCCAGGAAGCCCACCTCGGCGGTCGGCAGCAGCCGGACCATGCCGTCGAGCATGCCGAGACCGGCCCGCAGGATCGGCACCACCAGCGGGCGCGGGTGGGAGAGCTTGACGCCTGTGGTCTGCGCGACCGGCGTGTGGATGTCGACCTGTTCGGTGCGCACGTCGCGCGTGGCCTCGTAGGCGAGCAGGGTGACCAGCTCGTCGGCGAGACGGCGGAAGGTCGCGGAGTCGGTGCGCTGGTCGCGCAGCGTGGTGAGCTTGTGGGCGACCAGGGGGTGGTCGACGACGTGGAGACGCATGTCCACCACAGTAACCGGGCCCTGGGGCGGACGCTTCACTCGCTCGCTGGAGTCAAACCCCCCGGTCGGGGGAAGGTGGGAGGGACTGACGCTGGGTGGTGACGCTGTGCCTGACCGGGACATCCACGACACGCCGTCCCTCGGCAAGGAGCCGGGAAGGGCGCGGGGTACGGAGCGGAGTACGGAGCCGGAGCGGGAGGGCGAGCGCCGTCGGCGGCGGGCCCAGTTCCTGCGCGACCTGGCTGAGGCCCGGGAGTTGCGGGACCGGGTGCAGCCGCGCCGCGCCAAGGCGGCCCGGCTGCGGCACGCGATGCGCATGCGCACCTTCCGCTGGTAGTCCCCCGGACCGGCGGGGGGAAGATCGCGCGCCGCGCCGGTGTCGGTGCGGTGGGAGTACGCGGCTGCCGTGAGAATCCGCGTACGATCCGCACGTGGCGGCGACGAGTCGGGGTCCCCGGTCAAAACTGCCGGACACAGGGCGCCGAAGACGTCCCCTGACGGCCTTGTTTCTGCCACGATTCCGAGTGGGTGGGGCTCGGAGCACCGCTCCCCCGCCCGCAGCCTCCGCCGGGGGGACCCCCAACCGGCACGCCTATGACCAGTGGGAGAGTCACGGTGTACTTCGCCGCACTGCTCGCGCGCACCGAAGACGGATGGGTAGCGAGCGACACGGAGCTCGACGATGTGGAGACCCTGTCGGATCTGGCCGACCTGGCCCGGGAAGCCTCTCCCGACGAGGACACGGTGCTCGTGCTGATCGAGCAGGAGGACGCGTGGTTCGGAGTCGTCCGGGTGGACGGCGAGGAGGACCCCCGTATCTACGTCTCGGACGCCGCCGCCGCGGCCCGCAGCAGCTACGGCGAGATCCTGCTCACCGACGAACTGCTGGGCCGGGAGCCCGGTGACGACGGCGACGACCTCGACGCCCTCGACCTCGACGGCACGGAGGACGGCGAGTCCGACGACGACGAGGACGGTGCCGACGGCGGTGACGCGGTCGCCGGCGCCGGTGAGGCCGTGCCGCACGGGCCCGTCGGTGACGCCGAGGTCCTGGACGACCTGGGCGTGAGCGAGAAGGAGCTGCGTTCCCTGTCCGGGGACGCGGTCGGCGAGATCGCCGAGGCCCTGGGCGCCTCCGAGGTGCTGGAGACGGTCCGCTGACCGGACGGAACGTGGCGGAGGAACCGGCGGAACGTTCCGGCCCGCCCGACCCGGTGCGCGACCCGTGGCGGGCGGCGATGCGGCTCGCCCTGGCCGAGGCCGGGCGGGCCGCGCTCGGCGGCGACGTGCCCGTCGGTGCCGTCGTGCTGGCACCGGACGGGCGGACGGTGCTGGCCGCCGGGCACAACGAGCGCGAGGCCGGCGGCGATCCCACGGCCCACGCCGAGGTGCTCGCCGTCCGCCGGGCGGCCGCGGCGCTCGGAGAGTGGCGGCTGGCCGGGTGCACCCTCGTCGTCACCCTGGAGCCGTGCACGATGTGCGCGGGCGCGCTGGTGCAGTCCCGCGTGGACCGCGTCGTCTACGGCGCCCGCGACGACAAGGCGGGCGCGGCCGGCTCCCTGTGGGACGTCGTGCGCGACCGGCGGCTCAACCACCGCCCCGAGGTGATCGAGGGGGTCCTCGCGGACGACTGCGCGCGGCTGCTGACCGACTTCTTCCGCGACCGCTGACCGGCGCCGAATACCGATTTCGAACCATGCGGCACTGTGCTGTAAGGTCTGTCTCGGTAGCGTGTCCGAGCGGCCGAAGGAGCTCGCCTCGAAAGCGAGTGTGGCGCAAGTCACCGAGGGTTCAAATCCCTCCGCTACCGCTTCTGAAGGGCCCCGTCGAAAGACGGGGCCCTTCGTGCGATCATGTGCGATCGAAAGGCGTGCAACAAAGGACAGGGGAGGCCGCGGTGGCGGTGAACGCGAAGAAGATCGCCGTCTACGCACTCGTGGTTTTCGTGCTGTATGTGATCATCACGGACCCGGCCAAGGCCGCCGACTACGTCCAGATAGGTTTCCAGGGCATCTCCGACGCGGCGGGCGCCGTGGGCGACTTCATGACCTGGGCCGCCAACGGAGGAAAGTGATGATCCGCCACCTGGTGCTGTTCAAGCTCAACGACGGCGTGCGGCGCGACGACCCGCGCGTCGTGGAGGGCGTCGAGGCGTTCCGCGCGCTCGGCGACCGGATCGAGGAGCTGCGCTTCTGGGAGTGCGCCTGGAACATCAGCGACCGGCCCATCGCCTACGACTTCGCCATCAACTCGGCCGTGGACGACGCCGACGCCCTCAAGCGGTACCTGGAACACCCCGCGCACCAGGCGGGCGTGGCGCTGTGGCGGGAGTTCGCCACCTGGGTGATCGCCGACTACGAGTTCTGAGCCCCCGCCGTCCGCCATCGGCCTCGCACCCGACCGGTGCGGGGCCGATCTGCTTTCGTTCACTCAACACGACGTTATGCGGTGCTTGCACACAGTGCACATGTCTTGTGATGCTATGACCGCTTTTGACGGATGAGTGACGGAAGAGTTGACGGATCACGAGGTGGAGTTGACCGTGCCGGCCAGTACTGCGCCTCAAGCACCGCCCGCGCCGCCCGCCCAGGCAAACGAGGCGCCCGCGCGGGAGACCACGCAGCAGCGCAGCCGGGGCGCGGACACCCGGGCCCTGACCCAAGTACTCTTCGGCGAGCTGAAGGGGCTCACGCCGGGCACGCCGGAGCACGACCGGGTGCGCGCGGCGCTCATCGAGGCCAACCTCCCTCTGGTGCGCTACGCCGCCGCCCGCTTCCGCTCCCGCAACGAGCCGATGGAGGACGTCGTCCAGGTCGGCACCATCGGGCTCATCAACGCCATCGACCGCTTCGACCCCGAACGGGGCGTGCAGTTCCCGACGTTCGCGATGCCGACCGTGGTCGGCGAGATCAAGCGGTACTTCCGGGACAACGTCCGCACGGTGCACGTCCCGCGCCGGCTGCACGAGCTGTGGGTGCAGGTCAACAGCGCCACCGAGGACCTGACGACCGCCTTCGGCCGCTCCCCGACGACCGCCGAGATCGCCGAGCGGCTGCGCATCTCCGAGGAGGAGGTGCTGTCCTGCATCGAGGCGGGCCGGTCGTACCACGCCACCTCGCTGGAGGCCGCGCAGGAGGGCGACGGCCTGCCCGGACTGCTCGACCGGCTCGGCTACGAGGACCCCGCCCTCGACGGCGTCGAGCACCGCGACCTCGTCCGGCACCTGCTCGTCCAGCTCCCGGAGCGGGAGCAGCGCATCCTGCTGCTGCGCTACTACAGCAACCTCACCCAGTCGCAGATCAGTGCGGAACTCGGCGTATCGCAGATGCACGTCTCGCGGCTACTGGCGCGTAGTTTCCAGCGGTTGAGGTCCGCCAACCGCATCGAGGCGTAGTCTCGCCCCAGCGCGGAAAGCATTCGAAGGCGCGAGCGAACGGTCACCGGGGCGAGCGAATCGCTCACCAGGGCCGTTGCGGGCGGAATCAGGCCGAAAGGCCGTCAGACCCCCTGTTTCCAGGGGGAATTCGCGTCTCGGATGTCGACATGTCACTACAGCGCGTTGCCGACATGTGACATTCTGCCGGAGACGCGTTTGCCGGGGCTCCGGCTCCGGTATTCAGGTGAAGGCTGCGTTCCCGTCCCGGGAACGTGCGCCGTGACCGTCCCGCGACCCAAAGGGGGTGGCATGTCCGCAGACCAGGGCAGCTCGAAGGTGCTCGCGCTCGCGGAGAGCGAGACCGCGCCCGACACGCTCGAGGCGCTCGGCCCCGTCGGCTCCATCGACTCCGTCGGTTCCATCGACGACGGTCAGGCCGGCGAAGCCGTACCGACCCTCGACGCCGTGCCGGCCCAGGCCCTCGCGGCCCCGGAGGCCATCGACACCCGCACCCTGTCCCGCTCCCTGTTCCTGCGGCTCGCCGCCCTCGACGAGGACAGCCCCGAGCGTGCCTACGTCCGGGACACCCTGATCGAGCTCAACCTCCCGCTGGTGCGCTACGCGGCGGCCCGCTTCCGCTCGCGCAACGAGCCGATGGAGGACATCGTCCAGGTCGGCACGATCGGCCTGATCAAGGCGATCGACCGCTTCGACTGCGAACGGGGCGTGGAGTTCCCGACGTTCGCGATGCCGACCGTCGTCGGCGAGATCAAGCGGTTCTTCCGGGACACCTCGTGGTCGGTGCGCGTCCCGCGCCGGCTCCAGGAGCTGCGCCTGGCCCTGACGAAGGCCAGCGACGAGCTCTCCCAGAAGCTGGACCGCTCCCCGACCGTCGGCGAGCTGGCCACCGTGCTCGGCGTCTCCGAGGAGGACGTCGTCGACGGCCTCGCGGTGGGCAACGCCTACACCGCCTCCTCGCTGGACTCCCCGGCCCCGGAGGACGACGGCGGCGAGGGCTCGCTGGCCGACCGTCTCGGCTACGAGGACACGGCACTGGAGGGCGTGGAGTACCGCGAGTCCCTCAAGCCGCTGCTGGCCAAGCTGCCGCCCCGGGAGCGGCGGATCATCATGCTGCGCTTCTTCGCCAACATGACCCAGTCGCAGATCGGCGAGGAGGTCGGCATCTCGCAGATGCACGTCTCCCGGCTGCTCACGCGCACCCTGGCGCAGCTGCGCGAGGGCCTCATCTCCGACTGAGTCCGACTCCGGACACTCCGGCGACCGCCGCGGCCCATCGGGGTGCCGCGGCGGTCGCCGTCACGTGGGCGCCCGCGCCGGGCGCCGTTCCGTCTCGGTGCCGCTACTTCAGCGCCAGCCAGGCCACGGCGGCGACGATCACCACGGCGGCCACGATGCCGACGATCAGGCCGATGCGGGGGCCGGAGGAGGCGGCGGGGGCCGCCTGCCGGGACTGGGGGGCGTCGTCGACGAACGCGCGGAACATCTGGGTGCTGCCTGCGGGGTCGTAATTGCCCTGGGGGCCCTGGTTGTTAGCCATGGGCCGAGACACTAGCGAATCCGTGGTGGGGGCCCAAGTGCGGGGCCGACCAACCGGCTTGTGGCGGCTCCGGGCCGCGCCCGGCCCGCCCCACCGCCCGCCACCTGCACGTTTACTTTCGCAATACTTGCCTTTGCCAACTTTTTGTCGCCGCATGACCGTTTTTATTTGCCTGTAGCAACCAACCGCTCCTATGGTTGCCCTAAGCAACGAATGCGGGAGGTGCGCATGGCCGAGAGGGCGCAGTACGAGGAGCTGATCCGACAGTTCAGCGCCTTCGGCGCCGTCAAACGGGAGATGGGCCGCATCCTGCCGGCCGACTGCCCCGGCGGATCCGCCGCCGTACTGACCCTGCTGGGCCGCCACGGGGACATGCGCATCAGCAAGCTCGCCGAGCTGCTGGCCGTGGACATGTCGGTGACCAGCCGCCACGTCGCACACATAGCCGACCGGGGCTGGATCGAACGCTCCCCCGACCCCGCGGACAAGCGCTCGCGCATCCTGCGCCTGACGCCCGCGGGCCGGTCGCAGCTCGACGAGCTGTCGGAGCGGACGACCCAGCTGCTGGCCCACCGGCTGAGCGACTGGACCGACGACGAGGTCGGCCAGCTCACCCGGCTGATGACCAGGCTCAGGGCGAGCTTCGACGACTGCCGGTCCGCACCGGCCCGGCCCCCCGCACCACCCGAGGTCGAACAGACCACCCGTACACCCGCGACCACCACGAAGTAAGCAAAGGAAGTACATGGCAACGACCACACCAGCCGGTGTGCGGGCTCATGCCAAGCACGGGGGAGGCTCCGCCGGAGACGCTCCGATGTCGCACCGGCAGATCATGGAGGCGCTGTCCGGGCTCTTGCTCGGCATGTTCTGCGCCATCCTGTCCTCGACCATCGTCACCAACGCCCTGCCCGAGATCATCGGTGACCTCGGCGGCGGTCAGAGCGCCTACACCTGGGTGGTCACCGCCTCGCTGCTGACGATGACCGCCTCCACCCCTCTGTGGGGCAAGCTCGCGGACCTGGTCAGCAAGAAGGCCCTGGTCCAGATAGCCCTGATCGTCTACGTCATCGGCTCCGTCGTGGCCGGTCTGTCGCAGAACCCCGCGATGCTGATCACCGCACGGGCCATCCAGGGCCTGGGCGCCGGCGGTCTGTCCGCCCTGGCGCAGATCATCATGGCCGCGATGATCTCCCCGCGTGAGCGCGGGCGCTACTCCGGCTACCTGGGCGCCACCTTCGCCGTCGCGACCGTCGGCGGTCCGCTGCTCGGCGGCGTCATCACCGACACCAGCTGGCTCGGCTGGCGCTGGTGCCTCTACGTCGGCGTGCCCTTCGCGATCCTCGCGCTGATCGTGCTGCAGAAGACGCTGCACCTGCCCGTGGCCAAGCGGAAGGTCAAGGTCGACTGGGCCGGCGCCTTCTTCGTCACCGCGGCCGTCTGCCTGCTGCTCGTCTGGGTCACCTTCGCGGACGACAAGTACGACTGGATGTCGTGGCAGACCGGTGCCATGGTCGGCGGCGCGATCGTGCTGACGCTGATCTTCCTGTTCGTCGAGTCCAAGGCCAGCGAGCCGATCATCCCGCTGCGCCTGTTCCGCAACCGCACCATCACCCTGGCCTCGCTGGCCTCGCTGTTCGTCGGTATCGCGATGTTCGCGGGCACCGTCTACTTCAGCCAGTACTTCCAGCTGGCCCGGGACAAGTCCCCGACCATGTCGGGCGTCATGACCATCCCGATGATCGGCGGCCTGTTCATCTCGTCCACCGTCTCCGGTCAGATCATCACCAAGACCGGCAAGTGGAAGGGCTGGCTGCTGGCCGGCGGTGTGCTGCTGACGGCGGGCCTGGGCCTGCTGGGCACCATGCGCTACGACACCCCGTACTGGCACATCGCCGTCTACATGGCGCTGATGGGCCTCGGCGTCGGCATGATGATGCAGAACCTGGTGCTCTGCACGCAGAACCAGGTGGCCCCGAGCGACCTGGGTGCCGCGTCCTCCGTCGTCACCTTCTTCCGGTCCCTCGGCGGTGCGGTGGGCGTCTCGGTGCTCGGCTCCGTGATGTCGACCCGGATCAGCCACTACGCCTCGGACACCATCGGTTCGCTCAGCCCGCAGGAGCAGGCGGCGGCCGCCAAGGCCGCCGGCGGCAGCTCGATCCCCGACATGGACCTGCTGCCCCCCGGCATCCGCGAGTGGCTGGAGAGCGCCTACGGGCACGGCATCGCGGACATCTTCCTGATCGTCGCGCCGATCGCCCTGATCGCGTTCCTCGTCACCCTGTTCATCAAGGAGGTCCCGTTGCGTACCTCGGGCGCCCTCGCCCAGGCCGCCGAAGCCACCGCCGAGACCGCCTCCCCGGCGGCTCCGGCTCCGGCCGAGGCCACCCGGGTCGCCGCCGAGCCGGTTCCGGCCGGTGCGGTCGCCGCCCCGTCCGTCGCCGACTCCGGCACCCAGCCCGCGGCCACGCAGCGGCTCGCCGCCGTCGCCTCGGCGGCCGGCTCCGGTGAGCCGACGGCACCCGTCTCCGGCGGCATCCCGGTCCGCGGCTTCGTCCGCGGCGCCGAGTCCGCGCCGGTCCCGCAGGCCGCGGTCACGCTGATCTCGCTGGGAGGCCGGCAGCTGGGCCGCTCGGTCGCCCAGGCCGACGGTTCCTACGCGGTCGACGCGCCGGGCGCGGGATCGTACGTCCTGATCGCCTCCGCCGACGGTTTCCAGCCGCAGGCGTCGACGATCGTCGTGAACGACGAGCCCGTCGCCTACGACATCCTGCTCAGCGGCACCAGCGGGCTGACCGGCCTGGTGCGCGCCGTGGAGAGCGGGCTGCCGGTGAAGGACGCGATGGTGATCGTGACCGATGTGCGCGGGGACCTGCTGGCCACCGCCGCCACCGGTGAGGCTGGTGACTTCGCCTTCACCGAGCTGGTGCCGGGCACGGTGACCGTCGCGGTGAACGCCGCCGGCTACCGGCCGCGCGCCCTGCCGGTCGAGGTGGGCGGCGCCGGTGTCACCCGCGTGGAGGTCGACCTCCAGGCCGGCGCTCAGGTCCAGGGCGTCGTGCGGGCGCCGCACGGTCCGCTGGCCGACGCCCGCGTCACGCTGGTCGACGCGGCGGGCAACGTGGTCGGCACGGCCACCACCGGCGCGGACGGGGCGTACGCCTTCACCGACCTGGACGCCGGTGAGTACACCGTGATCGCGACCGGCTACCCGCCGGTGGCGACGTCCCTGACGGTCGCCGGCCCGGGTGCCGACGGCCACGACATCGAGCTCGCCCACCCCGGCGAGTAGCGAGACCCCGGCCCGTGGTGGCGTGCGCGCTCTGAGCGGAGGCGCGCCCGCCCGCCACGGGCCGGTTTTGTTGACGACCACTTTCTGAGCCTTTGCAGGGAGAAAACGGGATGGGACTGACCGCGAGGATCCGAACGCGGGACGGATGGGCCGTGTCGCACGCGGTCGTCACGGTGACCGACATGACCGGTACGCAGGTGCTGCGCGCCGAGGCGGACACCGAGGGCACCGTGCGGGACACCACCCCGCTGGCGCCGGGGGCGTACACCGTGATCGTCACCGCCGTCGGCTACGCGCCGGCCGCGTCCAGCGCGATCGTCACCGCGAGCGGCCGGGCCGAGGTCGGCACCGTGACGCTGGCCCGCCAGGGCGGCACCGAACTGCCGCCGCCCGGGCCGTGGACCATCGACCCGGCGCACTCCAGCGTCGCCGCGGTCGCCCAGCACCTGGGCATCTCCAGCGTGCACGGCAGGTTCACGGAGTTCGCCGGCACGGTCGAGATCGCGCCGGACGACGTGACCAAGTCCCGGGTGGAGGCGGTGATCAAGGCGGCCTCCGTCGACACCGGCAACGGCATGCGCGACACCCACCTGCGCTCCGCCGACTTCCTGGACACCGAGCGGTACCCGGAGATCACCTACCGCTCCACCGGGGTGACGGAGGCCGGCCCGGACCGCTGGACCGTCCACGGCGAGCTGGGCCTGCACGGCGTGGTCCGCCCGGTCGACCTGGACCTGGCCTACCTCGGAACCGGCGCCGACCCGTGGGGCGGCACCCGGGCGGCGTTCCGCGCCACCACGGAGCTGCGGCGCGAGGACTTCGCCATGAACTACAACCAGGTCCTCCAGGCCGGCATCGCCGCCATCGGCACGACCCTCAGGGTCGAGCTGGACATCCAGGCGGTCCAGGGGGAGTCACTGCCGGCCGCGTGAGGCGCCGCCGGACGCCTGGGCCACCAGTTCGCCGCACAGGTCCCGGAGCTTGACGTTCCGGTGTTGGGAGGCCCGGCGCAGCCGAGCCAGGGCCCGGTGGGCGTCGATCCGCTCCCGGGCCATGAGGATGCCGACCGCCTGGTCGATGATGCTGCGGGAGAGCAGCGCGGTACGTACATCGGCCGCGGAGGCCTGCTGCCGCTCCAGGCGCAGGGCCTCGTTCACCGCGTCGGCGGCCCGCTCCGCGAAGGTGCGGGCCGCTTCGCGCCCCTGGGCCAGCGAGTCGGGCTCCAGGCCGTAGAAGTTGAGCGCGGCACCCGTCTCGCCCTCGACCGCCATCGGCAGCGCCAGCACACAGCGCACGCCGGTGGCCAGCGCGTACTCCGTGTACGCGGGCCAGCGGGTCTCCGCGGCCAGATCGGGGGAGTACCGGGGGCTCCCCGTCTCGGCCGCGTCCACGCACGGCCCCGAACCGTTCTCGTACTGCCTGAGATCCAGCCCGCTGGGCAGCCCCGAACTCCCCGCCAGCGTCATCAGCCGGTCGGCCCGGCGCACGGTGACCGAGCAGGCCACGGCCCCCGGCACCTGGCCGACCGCGCGGTCGGTCAGGTCGCGCAGCAGGGTGTCGAGCCCCTGGCTCCTGGCTATCGCCTGGTCGAGCGTGTCAGAGGTCTGCGAGGTCATGACCGTACGGATATCCCGTCATCGCTCGCCCACTCCTCGGCCCTGCACGCCGCTGTTCGCGTCGACGATGCGGCGGGCGAGGTCGCGCAGCTTCACGTTCTCCCGCTGGGAGGCCTTCACCAGGGAGTCGAAGGCGCCGGCCGCGTCGATGGTCAGGCGCTCCATGAGGATGCCGGTGGCCTGGCCGATCAGGTCCCGGGTGCGCATGGCCTCGGTGAGCTGCTCCCGCACGGTCGCCGAGTCCAGGGCGAGGGAGACGTGCGCGGTGAACAGGCGGCCGACGCGGGTGGCGTCCTCGTCGAAGGCGTGCGGCTTGCGGGCGTAGGCCGTCAGCACGGTCAGGCGGCGCCGGTCGGCGCGCAGCCTCAGCGACAGGGCGGAGCGCAGGCCGAGGCCGGAGAGGGCGTTCCCGCCGCCGTCGGCGTCGCTGTCGTCGGTGCGGACCACGGGCGTGGTCCACAGGCGTTCCCAGTCCGGGTGCGGCTCGCGGCCCCCGTGCCGTGAGTCGGCGTCGAAGCGTACGGCCTCGTCGGTCCAGGCGAGGGTGCGCAGCCGGCCGCGCTGGATCTCCGAGATGCCCGCGTGCTCGGCGCCGGGCAGCAGGCGCACCGCCAGCTGGACCGCGGCGGTCAGGGTGTCGTCGGGGGCGCCCGTACCGTGCAGTTGCCGAGCCGCCGACGTCAGGGCCTCGGCCAGCTCGAAGCCCACCGGAAAACGCGGCAAATCAGTAAATTCGGACGCAGCCACCACGAACCTCTTCGGCGTGCACGACCCGGTGGCCGTGCGCAGGAGAGCTCCGCAGCACATTCCTGACTGCGAGCACAGGACGGACAGCACTCTAGCTGCTTGGTTGCGCTGCGGTGACGCCCGGTCGACGGACCGGGCAGGCACCTTCCGCATCCCGCCGACGGCGTGATGGAATGGGGAGCGGGTCAGGAAGCGGCCTTGCCGGAAGCCGGACGGACGTCTGCCAGGTGAGTGCCGTGACCTTCCTCCCCCGACCGTGCGAGCCGTGTGATCCACCCGGTTACGCCGTGCTCGCGCTGCCCCGCGAGATCGACTTCTGCAACGCCGCGGGGCTGCTCCCACTGATCATGACCGCCGTGGACCATCACTCGGGCGGCCTGCGCTTCCTCGTCCTGGATCTGACCGCCACCCGCTTCATGGACTCCCAGGGCGTCCGCCTCCTCACCGAGGTGCGCCAACGCCTGCACGGCCGCGCCCGGCTGCGGGTGGTGGCCACCCCGACGGGCGTGCCCAGCCGGATCCTGGAACTGTCCGGTCTGCGCCGGGACGTGCCGGTGTACGACAGTGTCGCGGAGGCGCTGCGCCCCGGGAGCGGGGCGGGCGGCGCGACGGTGAGCGGGAGCCCGGTCTGAGGCCCGCCCGGCGCATCCGGCCTAGGCTGGCCGCATGGCACCGAACATCGCGACGAACACTCGTGTCTCCCTGGACGAGTTGCTGGAGTTTGTACGTCCCCGGCACCGGGCGATCCTGCTGACCCGCCGGGCCGACGGCAGCCCGCAGGGGTCGCCGCTGACCTGCGGGGTCGACGACTCCGGGCGGATCGTGGTCTCCACGTACCCCGAACGCGCCAAGACCCGCAACGCACGGCGCGACCCGCGGGTCAGCGTCATCGTGCTCAGCGACGACTGGAACGGCCCCTGGGTCCAGATCGACGGCACGGCGGAGGTCGTCGACGCCCCCGACTCCGTCGAGCCGCTCGTGGAGTACTACCGCAACATCTCCGGCGAGCACCCCGACTGGGACGAGTACCGGCAGGCGATGGTGAAGCAGGGCAAGTCGATCATCCGGGTGACGCCGGAGAAGTGGGGGCCGGTGGCGACGGGCGGCTTCCCGGCGCGGCTGGCGTCGGACGGCTGACGGCAGGCGGCAGGCGGCAGGCGGCAGGCGGCAGGCGGCAGGCGGCAGGCCACGGTCGGAGGCACCGGGCCTCCGGGGGGCCGGTCAGCCCCGGTCGATCATCGCCTCGATGCCCGCGATCAGCAGGTCCAGCGCGAACTCGAAGTCCCGGTCCAGCATCTCCGCGACCGTGTCGCCGCCGCGGGCCGACATGATGGCCCGGGACTCCGCGATGACGTCCGGCGCGGTGTCCGGCGACTCGGCCACCGCGTTCATGGAGTCCTGGAAGTACTCGTCCGGACTCATCCCGGACCCGGCCGCCCGCGCGAAGAGGTGGCCCTCGATCGTGCCGTAGCCGTACACGAACTGGAAGACGGTGGAGATCGCCCCGGTCAGCCGGTGCACGGGCAGTCCGCTCCGGCGCATCACGCCCTGCACCGCGCGGGAGAAGGCCAGCGAGTGCGGCCCGATGTTGAGGTAGGTGCCGGCCAGCGGGGACAGCCAGGGGTGGCGCACCAGCAGCGCGCGGTTCTCCCGGGCCAGCGTGCGCAGCTGCTCGCGCCAGTCCTCGCCGGCGGCCTCCGGGTCGGGGGGGCGCAGCTCGCCGTACACGGCGTCCAGGGCGAGTTCGAGCAGCTGGTCCTTGGTGTCGACGTACCAGTAGACGGACATCGCGGTGACGTCCAGTTCGGCCGCCAGGCGGCGCATGGAGAACTTGGCCAGTCCCTCGGCGTCCAGCAGCCGGACCGTGGCCTCGGTGATCCGCTCGCGGTCGAGCCCGGACGGCTGCCCGCCGCGACGACCGCCGCGCCGCCCCTCGTCCACCAGCCAGACACTGGACCGCGGCCCCTGGCCCGCCTTCGCCATACGCACCTACCTCGTTCAACGATGCCGGTCATGCTAGGCGCCCCCTCGGGGACGCGGGGTACGGCGCGACCGGCCACGACGAGCCCGCAGCCGCGCGGACACCCCGCCGGCCGGGCTCAGGCGCCGGCCCGTTCCGCCCTGCGCAGCAGCACCGCCGCCACGGCCCCGCCGACCAGCACGGCCACCGCCCCCACCAGCTGACTGCTCTCCAGCCCGGAGGAGAACGCGTCGATGACCCGCTCCCGCTCCGCCTCCCCCTCCGCCGAGGCCAGCGCGGCCGGCAACGACGCCGCCGCGACCGGCACCAGCGCCGCGAACCGCGAGTTCAGCACCGCGCCCAGCACGGCCACGCCCAGCCCGTTGCCGAACTCCGCGAGCGTCCCGTTGATCCCCGCGCCGACCCCCGCCTTGGCCGGCGGGATCGAACTCATGATGGCGTGCGCCATGGCCGGGTTGCCGAGCGCGCACCCCACGCCGATCAGCAGCAGCCCCAGCAACGTGCCCGCATAGCCCACTCCGGTCAGCGTGGCGATGGCCACCAGGCCCGCCGACATCAGCACCATGCTCAGCATCACCGCCACCGGCGTACCCAGCTTGGCCAGCCACTTCGCCGCGATGCCGGAGAAGTTCAGCACCACCACCGTCACAGCCAGCGGCGCGGTCGCCAGCCCCGCCTCCAGCGGGTCGTACCCGAGCACGAACTGCAGGTGCTGGGTGAGCAGGAACAGCGCGCCGCCCATGCCGAAGGTGATCAGCATCAGCCCGGCGACCGCGCCCGTGAACCGCTGGTTGCGGAAGAAGGCGAGGTCGAGCATGGGGTACGGGATGCGGCTCTCCCAGTACGCGAAGAGCGCGAGCACGCCCACCGCGACGGCCGCCGTGGCCAGTACGCGGCCCGAGGTCCAGCCGTGCTCGGGGCCGGAGATGATCGCATAGACCAGTGCGGCCATGCCGATCGTGGAGAGCAGGGCGCCCAGCAGGTCGGGGCGGTCGCCCTGCCGGTTCTTCGACTCGGGGACCAGGGTCACTACCGCGACCAGGCCCAGCGCCACGACCGGCAGGTTGATCAGGAAGATCGCGCCCCACCAGAAGTGGTCCAGCATGAAGCCGCCGATCAGCGGCCCGCAGGCGAAGCCGAGCGCGCTCACCGCGCTCCAGATGCCGATCGCCTTGGCGTGCTCCTCGGGCGCGAAGATCTGCATGACCACGGCGAGCGTGGTGGTCAGCAGCAGCGCCCCGCCGACGCCCATGCCGGCCCGTGCGGCGATCAGCTGGCCGGTGCTGTCCGCGAGGCCCGCCGCCAGCGAGCCCAGGCCGAACAGCGCCAGACCCGCGGTCAGCATCTTCTTGCGGCCGTAGCGGTCGGCGGCGCTGCCCGCGGTGAGCAGCAGGCCGGACTGCACCAGCGAGTAGGCGTTGATCATCCACTGGATGTCGGAGGTGGCCGCCCCCAGCTCGTCGGTGAGAGAGGGGATGGCCACGTTCAGCACGGTGTTGTCCAGCACCACCGTCAGCTGGGCGAGGCTGATGACACCGAGGATCAGCCAGCGCTGCGGGTGGCCCTGGACGGTGGCGGGCGAGGGCTGGGCCCGGCCCGGTTCCTTTTCCTTTTCCTGTTCCGGCGAGGGTGAGGACGTCGTCATGCTGTACAGCGTATAAGGGCTCCCATACGCTGTACAGCAGAGGCCCTGACGGTGGCCCGGCCGGTCAGGCGGTCGGCCGGGTGAGGTCGTAGAAGGTGGCCGAACCGACCGTGACCTTCGTGAAGTTGGCCTCGACCCAGGACGTGATCTGCGACGACGTACCGGAGTCGCCGCCCGCGCCACCGCCCGTCCCGCCGCCGGCGAAGTAGTGGATCTCGCCGTCCTCGACGTACTTCTTGAACTGGGCGAGCGTCGGTGACGGGTCCGTGCCGTTGAAGCCGCCGATCGCCATCACGGGCTCGCCGGTGCTGAGCTGGTAGCTCGCGGCGTTCTGGGAGCCGACCGCGGCGGCGGCCCAGGTGTAGTCGTCGGCGTCGGTCTCCAGCAGCTTCTTGGCCTCGGAGTCGACCTGGGCGCCGTTCAGCAGGCCGCCTATGCCGCCGCCTCCGCCCATGCCGCCGCCTGGGCCAGTGCCACCCTCGCCGGTCCGGCCGTTCGGGGCGGTCTGGCCGTTCTGACCCGGCGCGCCTCCGGGAAAGCCGCCGGTGCCGGGGCCGCCCTGGCCCTGGCCCTGGCCTTGACCCTGGCCCTGCCCTTGCCCGGGCACGGTCCCGCCTCCGGGGAAGCCGCCCCCGTCCGGGCCGCCGCCACCGGGGCCGCCGCCCCGGCCACCGCCACCGCCCGGACCGCCCATCACGCTCGCGCCGGACGGGCCGGCCGTGACGATGGAGCCGCTGTGGCCCTCCTGCACGGTGCTCACCGTGTACGCGGCCGGCGCGGCCAGTGACGCCACGACACCCAGCCCCGCCGCGGCGAGCGCCGGCCGCCGGCCCAGCCGCCCCGCGAAGACCAGCCCCAGCGCGGCCACCAGGCCGCCGACGAGGACGAGCCACTTCAGCCAGGGCAGGTAGTCGGGCGTGCGGTTGAGCAGCACGTACCCCCAGGCCGCGGTCGCCGTGACGGCGGCGGCGAGGGCGAGCGACGCCCAGACCCGCTCGCGCCGGTCCCACAGCGCGGACGCGCCCATGCCGACGACGGCGGCGAGGTAGGGCGCGAGGGCCACCGTGTAGTACTGGTGGAAGATGCCCGCCATGTAGCTGAAGACGGCCGTGGTCATCAGCAGCGAGCCGCCCCAGACCAGGAGGGACGCGCGGGCGGCGTCGGTGCGCCCGCCGCGGCGCAGGGCGACGAGTCCCGCGACCAGCAGGATCAGGGCCGCCGGGAGCAGCCAGGAGATCTGGCCGCCGATCTCGGAGTTGAACATCCGGTCCCAGCCGGTCTCGCCCCACTGCCCGCCGCTCCCGCCGCCGGGGCCACCGCCGCCGCCGACGCTGCCGGTCTCCTCGCCGTTGAGCCGGCCCAGTCCGTTGTAGCCGAAGGTCAGCTCCAGGAAGCTGTTGTTCTGCGAGCCGCCGATGTACGGGCGGGACGACGCCGGCCACAGCTCCACGACCGCGACCCACCAGCCGCCGGAGACGACGAGGGCGAGGGTGGCGAGCGCGAGCTGCCCGAGCCGCTTCTTCAGCCGCACCGGCGCGCAGACGCCGTAGACCAGGGCGAGGGCGGGCAGGATCAGGAACGCCTGGAGGGTCTTGGTCAGGAAGGCGAACCCGATCGCCACGCCCGCCCACACCAGCCACTTGGTCCGGCCGTCATCCAGCGCGCGGACGACCAGGCAGCAGGCCACGGACATCAGCAGCGCGAGCAGCGCGTCCGGGTTGTTGAACCGGAACATCAGCGCGGCGACGGGCGTCAGGGCCAGCACCGCACCGGCGATCAGTCCGGCCGCGGGGCCGAACCGGCGGCGCACGGCCGCGTGGACGACGGCGACCGTCGCGACGCCCATCAGCACCTCGGGGACGAGGATCGACCAGGAGCTGAGCCCGAAGATCCGCACCGCGAGCGCCATCGGCCACAGGGCGGCCGGGGGCTTGTCGACGGTGATGGCGTTCGCCGCGTCGAGCGAGCCGAAGAAGAACGCCTTCCAGGACTGGCTGCCCGCCTGTACGGCCGCCGAGTAGAAGGAGTTGGCGTAGCCGGAGGCGCTCAGGTTGCAGAGGTACAGCAGGGCGGTGGCGAGCAGCAGGCCGAGGAAGGCCGGGCGTGCCCAGCGGGGGTCCTCGGGCCGGCCGCGCCACAGGTTGCGCACCAGCGCGCGTGGTCGGGGCCGCGCGGGTTCGGGGGGCGCTGTGGGCAGAAGTCCCCCGTTCTCGTCCCGGGAGCGGGTGTCCCCCGCGTGCGTCGCCGGTTCGTGGTGCGTCGTCATCGTCCGTCCCTCGGGTCGGTGTGGGCGTCGCGCACGGGCCGCAGCCGCACAGTCGCGTCGCCCCGGGTGCGGTACGGGTCGGGGTGCCGGGGTTGCGCCGGGAGCGGCTGCGTCGCGGGCGCCGGGTCCGGGAACACCCAGGCCCGGAAGAGCAGGAAGCGCAGCACGGTGGCGGCGAGGTTGGCGGCGATCAGCACCGCCAGCTCCGTGGAGTGGCCGGGGTCGGCGGTCGCCGCGTTCAGGGCGGCGAGCGAACCGCTGGTCAGCACGAGACCGATGCCGAAGACCACCAGCCCCTGCGCCTGGTGCCGCACGGCACCTCCCCGCCCCCGCACGCCGAAGGTCAGCCGCCGGTTGGCGGCGGTGTTGGCGACGGCCGAGACCAGCAGGGCGAGCGCGTTGGCGACCTGCGAACCGGTGAAGCCCCGGAAGGCGCTGTAGAGCAGCAGGTAGAAGAGGGTGGACAGGGCGCCGACGGCACAGAAGCCGACGAGCTGCCGCGCCAGGCCCTGCGGTACGCCGGCCAGCTCCCGGTCGCGCGGGTCGTCGCCGAACGGCCGGGCCAGCCGGTCCAGCGGCAGGGAACCGGTGGCCAGGGCCTTGCCGACCCGCCACACGCCCTTGAGGTCCTCGGTCGCCGTCCGCACGATGTGCACGGTCGAGTCGGGGTCGTCGACCCAGTCGACCGGCACCTCGTGGATGCGGCAGCCGGCCCGCTCGGCGAGCACCAGCATCTCGGTGTCGAAGAACCAGCCGGTGTCCTCCACCAGCGGCAGCAGCACCTGGGCCACGTCCCGGCGGATCGCCTTGAAGCCGCACTGGGCGTCGGAGAAGCGGGCCTGGAGGGAGCCGCGCAGGATGAGGTTGTAGGAGCGGGATATGAACTCCCGCTTGGCGCCGCGCACCACGCGGGAGCTGCGGGCGAGGCGGGAGCCGATCGCCAGGTCCGAGTGGCCGGAGATCAGCGGCGCCACCAGCGGCAGCAGCGCGTTGAGGTCGGTGGACAGGTCGACGTCCATGTAGGCGAGGACCGGGGCGTCGGAGGCCGACCAGACGGTGCGCAGGGCCCGGCCCCGCCCCTTCTGCTCCAGGCGGCGGGAGACGACCTCGGGCAGCTCCGCCGCCAGCCGGGCGGCGACGTGGGGCGTGGCGTCGGTGGAGGCGTTGTCCGCGACCGTGATGCGGAACCCGTACGGGAAGGTCCGCGTGAGGTGGTCGTGCAGCCGCAGGACGCACGGCCGGAGGTCCTTCTCCTCGTTGTAGACGGGGATCACAACGTCCAGGACAGGCGTACCGGCTCCTGCGGCCGGGAGGTGCTCCCGCGCCGGCAGGGAGCCGGGAGAAGAGTCGGTTCGCATGGGACCGACTCTTCTCAACTCCCCTGTCGCACCCGTGTGGTGACGCTGTGCTGTGCCTGTGAGTGCCGGGCCGCGCCGTCCTGGGCGGGCAGGTGCAGGGTGAACACCGTCCGTCCGGGCACGCTGTCGACGGTCACGGCGCCGCCGTGCGCGGTCGCCACGGCCTGCACGATGGCGAGCCCGAGGCCCGTCGAACCGGTGGCCCGGGACCGCGCGGAGTCGCCGCGCGCGAACCGTTCGAAGACGTGCGGCAGCAACTCGGCCGGGACGCCCTGCCCGTTGTCCTCCACGTCCACGCACAGCCACGCCCCGTTGCGGCGGACGCGCGCGGTGACGGTGGTGCCGGGCGGGGTGTGGTTGCGGGCGTTGGCCAGCAGGTTGACCAGCACCTGCTGGAGCCGGGCGGCGTCCGCCGAGACGATCGCCGGCTCGTCGGGCAGGTCGAGGCGCCAGTTGTGGTCGAGCCCGGCCGCGCGGGCGTCGCTGACGGTGTCCACGACGAGCGGTACGAGGTCGGTCTGCGCGAACTCCAGCGGCCGTCCGGCGTCCAGGCGGGCGAGCAGCAACAGGTCCTCGACCAGCAGGGTCATCCGCCCGGCCTCGGACTCGATGCGGCCCAGCGCGTGCCGGGTGTCGGGGCCGACCTGTTCCCGTCCCCTGCGGGTGAGTTCGGCGTACCCGCGGATGGAGGCGAGCGGCGTGCGCAGCTCGTGGCTGGCGTCGGCGACGAACTGCCGTACCCGGGTCTCGCTCTCCTGACGGGCGTGCAACGCCCCGTGCACGTGGTCGAGCATCCGGTTGAGCGCCGAGCCGACCCGGCCGACCTCGGTGTGCGGGTCGCACTCGGACTCCGGGACGCGTTCGTCGAGGTTCACCTCGCCCGCGTGCAGGGGGAGTTCGGAGACACGGGTGGCGGTGGCGGCGACCCGGCGCAAGGGGCGGGTGGCGACGCCGACGATGACGGCCCCGGCGAGGCCGGCGGCGACGAGGCCGGCGGCGGTGACGCTGGCCTCGACGATGACCAGGGTGCTGATGGTGCCGGTGACCTCGGAGGTCGGCACGGCGGCGTAGTAGCCGTCCTTGTACTGCACGCGGTAGTCGCCGAGGTCGCCGATGTCGACGGTGTGCGTGTCCCCGTCGCGGGGGACGGTGGCCAGCGCGGCGCGTTCCGCCTCGGTGAGGGCGACCGGCGTGGTGCCGCTGAAGTTGGTGCTGTCGTCGTCCTCGATGCCGTACTTGGCGTCGACGACGGTGCCGTCCCGCACCTCGGCGACGATCGTGCCGCGCGGCTGCGGCCCGCGGGTGACGAACTCGTCGAGATCCATCCGCTTCGGGCCCCCGCCGCCCGCCTTCGGGTCGCCCGGCGGCCCGAAGCCGGACACCCGCATCGCGACCTCGTGCACCTGCCCGTCCAACTGCTCGTACAGGTGCGACCGCAGCGCCACCGTCGTCACCGTGCCGATCACCGCGCACACCACCGCGATCAGCGCCACGGACGCGAGGACGAGCCGCGTCCGCAGGGTCCTGGGCCGCGGCCGTCGCCGTCCGCTCACGCCGCGGGCTTGATCAGGTAGCCGGCGCCGCGCCGGGTGTGGATCATCGGCTCGCGTCCGGCGTCGATCTTCCGGCGCAGGTAGGAGATGTACAGCTCGACGACGTTGGCCTGCCCGCCGAAGTCGTACGACCACACGCGGTCCAGGATCTGCGCCTTGCTCAGCACGCGGCGCGGATTGCGCATCAGGAACCGCAGCAGCTCGAACTCGGTGGCGGTGAGGTGGATACCGTCGCCGCCCCGGGTGACCTCGTGGCTGTCCTCGTCGAGGGTGAGGTCGCCGACGACCAGGACGGAGTCGGAGCGCCGGTCGGCGGCGCCGGTGCGGCGGATCAGCCCGCGCAGCCGGGCGACGACCTCCTCGAGGCTGAACGGCTTGGTGACGTAGTCGTCCCCGCCGGCGGTCAGCCCGGCGATGCGGTCCTCGACCGCGTCCTTGGCGGTCAGGAACAGCACCGGCACGTCCGGCAGGTCGCGGCGCAGCCGCCCCAGCACGCTCAGACCGTCCATGTCCGGCAGCATCATGTCCAGCACGACGGCGTCGGGCCGGAACTCGCGGGCGGCCTGGACGGCGCCGTGCCCGTCCCCGGCGCTGCGGATCTGCCAGCCCTCGTAGCGCAGGGCCATGGACAGCAGCTCGGTGATGGACAGCTCGTCGTCCACTACAAGCACCCGGACGGGGCTCCCGTCCGGCCTCAGCAGTTCGGTGCGCCCCTGGGGCGAGGTCGTGGTCATACCGGACACCATGTCGGGGCGCTCTGAGAGCACCCTTTCGCCGAGCTGTGATTTTCCTGAGAAACGCACAGGGGCCTCTCAGGAACCGTCCGGACGGCCGCCGTCAGCGCGTCGGCAGCCCGAACAGCCGCGCCCCGTTGTCGTGGCACACGTCCCGCAGCCACGCGTCGCCGAGCTCCAGCCGCTCCAGCGCACGCAGCTGGTGCGGGTACGGGTAGGGGATGTTGGGGAAGTCCGTACCGAGGAGGATGCGGTCGCCCAGATCGGACAGCCGCGGCAGCGCCCGCCGGGGGAAGGGGGCGAGCCGCTCGCTGAAGTCGGTGAACGCCATCGTCGTGTCCAGCCGCACCTCCGCGAAGCGCTCGGCGAGGTCCAGGAAGTCCTCGTACTCGGGCATCCCCATGTGGGCGACGACCAGCCGCAGCCGGGGATGGCGGGCCAGCACCCGTGCGATCGGCTCGGGCCCGGTGTGCTTGCCGGGCGCCGGCCCGGAACCGCAGTGGATCACGACCGGCACCCCCGCCTCGGCGAGCAGCCCCCACGCGCCGTCGAGCAGCTCGTCGGTCGGGTCGTACGCCCCGACCTGGACGTGCGCCTTGAAGACCCGCGCCCCCGCCTCGACCGCCTCGCGGACGTACTCCTCCACTCCCGGCTCCGGGAAGAGGGTGGAGGTGTGCAGGCAGTCGGGGGTCCGGCGGGCGAAGTCCACCGCCCAGCCGTTCAGCCACCGGGCCATGCCCGCCCTGTGCGGGTACAGCATGGCGGTGAAGGCCCGTACACCGAACTCCCGCAGCAGCGCCGTGCGTTCCTCCTCCGCCTTGCGGTAGGTGATCGGCCACTCGACGCCGCCGTTCAGCGGCCCGAGGGAGTCGAAGTAGCCCCACACCTTGCGCAGCACGCGCTCGGGCATGAAGTGCGTGTGCACGTCGACCAGTCCGGGCAGCCCGAGCGCCTCCCGGAACCGGCGGACCTGTTCGGCCTCGTGATCACTCATGGGGCCACGATCGCGCCCGGCGCACCCCGGGAACAAGGGTCAGAACAGACCGTCCTGCACCCCCACGGCCCTCTCGAACTCCCGCACGGGAACGGCGCACGGCTCGCCCTCGGCCGGCACCAGATCCCACCCGGTCATCAGCCGCGTGTCGAGCACGACCACCCCCCGCTCCGTCGCCAGATGCAGGTCGGGACCGGCGACCGCCACCAGCTCACCCCCGACCGCGCCGCCCGCCACCAGCTCCGTCACCTCCCCCACGGCGACCGGACCGCCGCCTTCGCCCCCTTCGAGCCCGAACACCCCCACGTGGTCCGCGCCCCGGAACGGCGCCGGCGTCAACGACTCCGGCCAGCCGCCGAGCGCCACCGCCCGCGCGTGCAGCTCCGCGATCTCGGCCGCCCGCTCCCCCTCCGACCGGGGCAGCCCGGACCGCACCGCACGCTTCTGCGCGTAGGGAACGCGGTCGGGCACCCCCAGCGCGGCCCGCAGCAGCTCCTCCGTCCGCCGAGCGGCCATCAGCGGCCCGTGGCCCAGCCAGCTGAAGCAGACGGCACCCTGCTCCAGCAGCCGGGCGGCCCCCCGCTCGTACGCGGTGATCCCGACCTTGACGAGACCCGGCCCGAACCACGCCAGGTAGACCCGGTACGGCCGCGGATCGTCCGCGATGGTGTCGGCGGCCACGGAGTGCGCCCGGTCCAGCCGCGCGCACTCCTCGCACCGCGCCCCCGTGCTCCGCCCTGGCACGCCGGCCCGCGCCGGGCACGCGTGCCCCCGTGCTCCCACGCATGTCCGCACACCCCCCTCGGCGACCCCGAAGGCCACCCTCCTGCCCCGGACCAGCGCACTGCGCCGGCCCCCGACCCACGTCAGCACGGGACCGTCCGCCGCCCACCGCAGCCCCGAGCACCTCCATGCCTGTGCCATCCCTGCCGAGGGTAGAGGGAGCCACTGACAACGCCCGCCGACGACGTCGAGGCGGGCACTGCCCAGAAGACAGTGCCCGCCTCGACGTACGGTATGGGCATGATGGGAAGCGACGCGACGTGCCCGGAGCGCCTGGTCATGGAGCATGTCACCAGCCGCTGGGGCACCCTGGCCCTGATCGCCCTGCTGGACCGCCCCCACCGCTTCAGCGAACTGCGCCGGGAGATCGGCTCGGTCAGCGAGAAGATGCTGGCGCAGACCCTGCGGACCCTGGAACGGGACGGCCTGGTCCACCGGGACGCCAAGCCCGTGATCCGCCCCGCGTGGACTACTCCCTCACCGACCTCGGCCGGGAGGCCGCCGAACAGGTCCGTGCCCTCGCGCGGTGGACGGAGCGGCGGATGGCGGCGGTGGAGCGGGCCCGCGAGGCGTACGACGCCGGCCGGCCCGCCACCGCGCACCGCGTCACTGCTGGAGGACCGCCTTCATGACGTCGCGGGCGATGGGCGCGCCGAGCCGGCCACCGGAGATGTCCGCACGGGAGATGTCCATGTCGGTCGGGTCGATGAAGACGGCGACGGCGACGGAGGACCCGTCGTCCTTCTTGCCGTAGGAGACGAACCAGCCGTAGGGCACCTCGTCGTCCACGTCGACACCGCGCTGCGCGGTACCGGTCTTGCCGCCGACCGTGATGCCGTCGATCAGGGCGCGCTTGGCGCTGCCCTCCTTGGCGGTGAACTCCATCATCTGCTGGACCTTCTGCGCGGTCTCGGCGGAGACGGCCTCGCTCATCACCGCGGGCTCGGTCTTCTCCAGCGTGCCGAGGTCCGGTCCCTTGACCTCGTCGACGATGTAGGGCTGCATCAGCTTGCCGTCGTTGGCCAGGGCGGCGGTGACCATGGCCATCTGCATCGGCGTACTGGTCAGGCTGCCCTGGCCCATGCCGGTGAGCGCGGTGCCCGGCTTGTCGAGGTCCTCGGGGTAGAGGCTCTTGGTGGCGAGCAGGTCGCCGAAGTCGTCGGAGTAGACGTCCTCGTTGAAGCCGAACTTCTCGGCCGTCTCGCGCATCTTGTCCTGGCCCAGCTCGGCGGCGGCGTCCAGGAAGACGTTGTTGCAGGAGTGCTGCATCGCGACCTTCATCGAGGCCTTGTCGCAGACCGCGTCACCGGCCTCGCTGCCGATCTTGTTGGTCGACTGCGGCAGCTGGTACGGCGACTCGGCGTCCGTGCGCGCGTCGATGTCGGAGACCGCCCCGTGCTCCAGCGCGGCGGCCGCGGTGAGGATCTTGAAGGTGGAGCCGGGCGGGTAGGTCTCGCGCAGCGCGCGGTTGGCGAGCGGCTTGCCCTTCTCCTTGCCCAGCGCGACGAAGCGGTCCGACTCCTTGAAGGTGCCGCCCGAGAACGTCGACGGGTCGTAGGAGGGCGCGGAGACCAGCGCCAGCACCTTCCCCGTCCGGGGGTCGAGGGCGACCACGGCTCCCCGCGCGCCCTTCAGGTCGGTCAGCCCGTCCCAGGCGGCCTTCTGCGCCTTCGGGTCGATGGTGGTGACGACCGAGCCGGCCCGCCGTCCCTCGCCGCTGACGATGTCGGCGAACCGCTGGAACGCCAGCCGGTCGTCCTTGCCCGTCAGGATGCCGTCGTAGGTCTTCTCCAGCAGCGTCATGCCCTGGGCCTGTGACGCGTATCCCGTCACCGGCGCGTACATCGGCCCGTTGGCGTAGGTGCGCTTGTACTTGAGGTCGCCCTCGGTCTCGGTGGAGCCCGTGACGGCCCGGCCACCGACGATGATGTCGCCGCGCGGGGTGGAGAACTGCTCGATCTGCACCCGCCGGTTCTTGGTGTCGGAGGCGAGCTCCGGGGCCCGGACGTACTGCAGCCAGTTCGCGCGGATCAGCAGGCCGAGCACCAGCAGCCCGCAGAAGATCGCCACGGCCCTCAGCGGCTTGTTCACCGGATGCCTCCGTCGAGGCTCGGCCGGGTGGCGGTCGGCCTGTCGGATATGGAGACGCGTCGTCGCAACATGGGCACACCCTAGACACAGTCACGGGGCGCCTTCACCGTGCGGTGGGGCCTTGGGACGCGTCTGCGACAGACCTGTGCCCCGGTATCGTCCGGCGCGGCAGCGCCTGTTGATCATAAACTCATCACATATTCAGGCCGCCCCGCACACTGTCGGCGGCCGGCCCCACGTTCTCCGCCCAGGAAAGGGCCGTCTGTGAAGTTCCGTCGTTCCCTGTCCGTGGCCGCCGCCGTCGCGGTGGCCACTCCCGTCGCACTGTTCACCGCCGCTCCGGTGTTCGCCGCCGGGACGCCCACGGCCCAGACCCAGAACCAGCCGACGTACGCGGAGTTGGAGAAGGCCGCGGCGGACGCGAACAAGGAGTACGAGGACGCCCTCGCCGCCGAGAAGGAGGGGAGGAAGACGGTCGAGGCCACCCTGGCGGCGCTGGACTCCGACACCCACCCGCTCAAGGCGGCCACGATCACCGCGGACAAGGCGGCCAAGGACGCGGCCGACGCCGAGGCAGCCGCCGAGAAGGCCGTCGAGGACGCCGAGGCCGCGGTAGAGGCGGCCGTCACGGACGCCGAGAAGACCGAGGCGCAGCAGGCCCTCGAGGCCGCCGAAGCCGATCTGGCGGAGGCGACCGGGGCCAGGCAGGAGGCCGACGCCACCGCCGAGGCGGCCCGGACCGCGCTGGACGACGCCAGGGTGGCGGCGGTGCGCGAGTACGGGAAGCTCAAAACGGCCCTCGACAAGGCGCTCGAGACCGAGGAAGCCGCCGAGGAGGCGCTCGGCGCCGCGAAGGAATGCGTCCGCGAGGACGGACTGACCGCGCTCGCGGTGGGGTTGCCGTCCAAGGTCGTCGCCGGGACCACCGTCGACTTCACCCTGCGCGTGACCAACGGGTCCGGGCGCACGCTGAGCGTGGACCCCCTTGCCTTCGTGCACGTGGACGGCGAGCCCGGGGGTGCGAAGGGCTCGCTGGAGGTGAAGTGGTCCAACGGCTCCGGCTGGAACGCCCTGGACGGCGACGGGCCCGAGCACATAGCCCACATCGACACCATGAAGCCCGGCGAGCACAGCGACGTGAAGCTGCGGATGAAGGTCGCCTCCGGCGCCGGGGCCGCCGACGCCTTCGCCCTGTTCGCCGCCGACGCCTCCGACGCGTACAAGCCGTGCGTCCTGGGCCCGATGAACCGCTACGACTTCGAACTCCTGCCCGCGGACAGCGACCCCGGCACGGTGGACGAGGCCGATCCCGGCAAGCCCGGCGAGGACGACGACAAGCGACCGGACACCGCGGACAAGGGCACGGGCACCTCGCCCCAGGGCGGCACCTCGAAGCAGACGGTGCGGACGGTGCGGACGTCGGCCACCGACACCGGCGGCACCCTCGCCCGGACCGGCACGTCCCCCGCGCTGGCGCCGCTCGGCATCGCGAGCGCCGCGGCCGTGGCACTCGGCGCCGGCACGGTCCTGCTCATGCGCCGCCGCAAGGCCGCGGACAACGCCTGACGCCGAACCGCCCGGACCGAGCCACCCCACGTGCGCCCGGTCCGGGCGGACCCGTCACGCCTCGCGGAAGACGACAACGACACGACAACGACAGAGGCCCCGGATTTCTCCGGGGCCTCTGTCTCATGTGCACTCGGCAGGATTCGAACCTGCAACCTTCTGATCCGTAGTCAGATGCTCTATCCGTTAAGCTACGAGTGCTTGTCTTTTGTTCTACCGCCGCTCCCGTTCCTTCCGGCCCGCTCGCGGCGACAGGAAGAACATTACATGACTGCCGCCGTCATGTGAAATCCATTGGCCACACCCCTTGTGACCTGCGAAAACACCGAAGCCCCGGCCTAGTGGGCCGGGGCTTCGGTGATCGGTGCGGAGGCGGAGGGATTTGAACCCTCGATGGGGGGTAAACCCCAAACCGCATTAGCAGTGCGGCGCCATAGACCGGACTAGGCGACGCCTCCAGACAACATCACCGACTCGCGTGCGAGCGCGAGCGGTGCGTGCCGATGATGACACAGTTGAGCGCGCTGTCACCAATCGACCCCTACGGTACTAGGCGGGCGGGCCGCAGGGCAAAGGCTTACGGCGTGGTCCGCGCCGGTCGCGCAACGTCCGGCGGGCCGGCGCGTTAGTCAGGTCATGTTGCAGGTCACCCGACTCCCCGCCGCGCGCCTCCTCGGCGCCGCCGCCCTGTCCGTCGCGAGCCTCGCCCTGTCCGCCGCGCACCCGGCCGCGGCCGCCGGCCCGCACCTCCCCACCGCGGCCGCCGCCCCGGGCGCACCGGCCGCGGACCACCTGACCATCACCGTCCGGGACGCCGGCGCGGGCGCCGACGGGACGTACGAGCTGTCCTGCGGCCCCGCCGGCGGCACCCACCCCGACCCGGAGGGGGCGTGCGCCGTCGTCGAGCGCGACACGCGCTGGGGGCAGGACGCCTTCGCGCCGGTCCCCGAGGGCAGCCTCTGCACCATGCAGTACGGCGGCCCGGCCACCGCCCACGTCACGGGCACCTGGGCCGGCCGACCGGTCGACGTGACGTACGACCGCCGCGACGGCTGCGAGATCTCCCGCTGGGACCGCATGGTGCCGCTGCTGCCCGAGGTGGGGGCGCCGGGACGGCAGTAGGCGGCCCCCGGGACGGTCCGGGAGGGCGGCGCACGGGGACCTCGGTCACACGTTCTACGTCAGTCCCCCGTGCGACCTCCGTCCCGTCCCGCGCCGCCCGCCGGGCCCCAACCCTTAGACTCGCTCGCGTGACACGCTGCGGGCCGATTGGCAAGATGGCCCAGGCGGTCGGCAAGTGCGGTAACAGGAGGGAAGCGTCTCGTGAGCAGCAGGCCATCCCGAGGCGCTGCTCGCCTCGCAGCCATACTGGACGCGCTGCCCGACGCGTTGGTCCTGGTCAACGCCAACGGCACCGTCGTCAACGCCAACACCATCGCCCTGGAGGCGTTCGAGACCCCGGGCACGGCGCTCGTCGGGCGCGGGCTGCTCGACCTGCTGCCCGAGTTCGACTCCCGGCTCATCCCCGGGTCGATGCGACGCCCGGACCACATCGACCCGCGGGCGCGCACCAAGCCCACGCGCATGGTCGCCCGGCGCACCGACGGCTCCGAATTCCCGGTCGAGGTCACCAGCGCCAACCTGGAGACCGGCCAGCAGGCCTACGACAACTACGGCTACACCGGCGACGAACTGCTGATGCTCGTCGTCCGCGACCTCTCCGGCACCGTCGACACCGAGGCCGAACTGGCCCGTTCGCAGCGGCAGACCGAGATGATCCTGCGGGCCGCCGCGGAGGGTGTCGTCGGCACCGACACCGAGGGGCGGATCGTCCTCGTCAATCCGGCCGCCGCCCAGATACTGGGTTACCGCGCCAGCGACCTCGGCGGACGCGAGCTGCACACCCTCGTCCTGCACTCGCGGGCCGACGGCTCCCCCTTCCCGTACGACGAGTCCCCGCTCGCCGACACCCTGCGCTCCGGACGCAAGCACCGGGTGCGCGGGCAGGTGCTGTTCTCCAAGAGCGGCGACCAGGTGCCGGTCGACCTGACGACCGCTCCCGTGCGCGACGGCGACCAGCTGGTCGGCGCCGTGATGACCTTCACCGACCGGCGCCCGTACGACGCGCTGGTCAAGGAGCACGAGGAGGCGGAGCGGCGGCACGCCGAGGAGCTGGAGCGGCTCGCCGAGGAGCACGCCGCCGAGCTGACCGCCCTGCGCCAGGAGCACGTGACCGAGCTGGAGGAGCTGCGGGAGAAGCACGCGGAGGAGGTGGCCGCCGACGCGGACCGCTACGCCGCGCTCGGTGAACGGGAGAAGGACCGCTACGAGGCGCTCGCCGCCCGGCACGAACAGCTGCTCACCCTCCTCGGCGACTCCCTGCGCGGCCCCCTGGACGAACTGCGCCAGGAGCTGGCCGCCCTGGCCGCGGACGACGCCGGGCAGTTGTGGCCCGAGGCCAACCAGGTGCTGCACCACCTCTCGGCCGGTTACTCGCGCATCACCACCCTCATCGACAACGTCCTCGGCTACCAGCGCCTCGACGTCGGCAACGAGGACGTCACCCGTACGAAGGTGATGCTGGACGCCGTCGTCGCCTCCGGTGTCGACGGGGCCGTGGAGCTGATCGGGCCGGGGCGGGTGCAGTTCGCGGTGCACGCGCCGCCCATCGAGGCCGAGGTCGACCACCGGCTGCTCGCGATCGCCCTCGCGCACCTCGTCGCGGACGTGGCGGGCGTCGACGCCACCGGCAACTCGCCCGTGTCGGCGACCGGCGGCTACCTCGACAACACCGTCGTGGTCGCGGCGGCGCAGCGCGGCGAGGTCGTACGCATCGAGGTGCGCGGGCCGTACGCCGGGGGAGACCCGGTGCACGAGCCGATCGTGCGCGGGATCGTGCGGGCGCACGGTGGTGTGCTCCAGACGCACGAAGTGCCGGGGATGAGCGGCAGCGCGTACGTGCTGGAGGTGCCGATCGGGGGCGGGGCGGGGGCCGTCACGGGCCGGGCTCCGGCACCGGAGTCGGCTCAGGCGTTGGTTCCGGCGTCGGCGCAGGGCGCTGGGGACGCGGGTGCCGCGGGTGCGGGTGCGACTGGCGCACCGGCCGGTGCGGAAGCGGCCGTCGGCGGCGGGCGGCGGCGTGCCCGGCGGGCGTCCGTCGACGCGTTCCTGGAGAGCGAGGTCGCGGGCACGGCGGGCGAGGACGCAGTCGGGGCCGGTGCCGAGAGCACCTCGGCCGCACCGACGGGACGGCGCAGGCGGCGTGCCGCGCAGGACCGGGAACAGGGGGCGGCGGCTCCCCGGTCGCCCGAGGCGCCGGCCGCAGCGGAGCAGACCGTTCAGGAGCAGGGCGTCCAGGCGTCCGCACCTCTTCCGGTTCCCGCACAGGCGGCTCCGGGCGAGGGGTCCGGCGGCACCGGCCGTCGGCGCGGTCGCCCGGCGGAGGACGTGGGTGCCGGCGTCGAAGTCGCACACCAGGCGGTGCCGCCCGCCGGTGTGTCCGAGGGCGCCGTCGTCATGGCCGGCGAACACGGCGGCGCTGCCGCGGCCTCCAACACCGGTCTGGGCGGGACCGTACCGCCGCAGGGCGTTCCCGCGCCGACCGGCCGGCGTGCCCGGCGGGACGGTCCCGCACAGCAGGCGCTGCCCCCGGCCCTGCCCGCCCAGGCCGGCGAGGCGGACCCGGTCGGCGAGGACCGGCCGACGGGACGCAGGCGCCGCGCCCTGGCCTCCGCGAACGAGCGCGCCGCCGCGCAGGAGGCGGCACCGCGTCAGGTGTTCGCCCTGCCGCCCGCCGACGCGGACCGGCCGTCCGACGCCCCGGCGCAGCCGGAGGGCGCGGCGGAGCCGGAGGAGTCCGCCGGTGGGACGACGGCCGCGGCCGTGGCGTCCCCGGCGCCTCAGGGCCCGGGACAGGGTCAGGGACACGGACAGGGCCAGGGACACGGACTGGTACCCGGACAGCTGCCCGGACCGGCCGTTCCCGGTGACGCCCTCGTCGACGACGGCCGGCACGACGCCGTACCGCACGACCAGGCCGCCGACCACACCCCGCCGCAGCCGCACCCGGCCGAGGCGCCCACGGGACGACGGCGCCGGGCCGGGAGCGCCCAGCAGGCCGAAGCGGCCTCGCCGGGGCCGGCGCAGGGTGGTCCGGCCCCGTCGGCACCCGTACACGGAGCGCCCGTTCCTCCGCAGAGCACCGCCGGCCGTCAGGTGTCCGCCGCGAACGCGCCGGGGGCGGCACCCACACCGGCCGCCGCCCACCCCGGGGTGCCGCGCCCCGCCGCCACGACCGCCGACGGCGCCCAGGCCGCAACCGGTCAGCCCCACCCCGGGCAGCCCGCCCCCGGTCAGCCCCACCCCGGGCAGCCCGCGCCGCAGCCCTGGCCCGCGGCCGCCACTGACGTACCGGGCGCCGGTGCGAACGCGACCGCGGCGACCCCGGACACCCCCGCGCCGCCCACCGCCGCGCCGGGCACGGACACCCCCGCGCCACCCCACGGCGTCACCGGCCCCGCGCCGACGCCCGCGCCGGGGACCCCCGCCTCGCCCCCGGCCCAGACACCCCCGCAGGGCATCCCCGCGACCACGCCCAGCCGGGGCACGCCGCTGCCGCCCGAGAACGCTCCCGCCCCGCGCGCTGCGCAGCCGCTGCCCGCCGAGGCGTCCGCCCCCGCCGACCCGAACTCGACCCAGGGGCGGGCGATCAGCGTGCGGACGCTGGGCCAGGGCGTGCCGTTCAATCGGCAGGCGGCCCAGGTGCAGCAGCCGACGGCCACCCCGCTCCCGCAGCAGCCGGGCGGTTCGGGCCGGCGCCGCAAGCTGGGCACGCCGCCCGACCCGGCCACCGCGCGCGCGGACCAGTCGGCCCGCCCCCACCCGCCGGCCGATCAGCCCGCCACCGCCGCGCAGCCGCCGAACCGACCGCAGCCCCAGCCCCAGCCCCAACCGCAGGCTCAGAACCACACCCAGGGCACGGGCCAGCCCCAGCCCCAGTCCCAGGAGCAGCAGCCGTCCCTGACCGGTGGTCAGCCACGGCGGATGCCGGGGACGGAGGGCGTCGGACGGTCGTACGCCATAGGCGCCCCGGACCGTAACGCCGCCGAGGGACCCGAACCGCTGGACGGTCCCGGCGGCGCCGTGGAGGTCGCCGACCCGCCGCGTCCGCAGCCGATGGACGACGAGCTGCCGCCGGAGCCGTTGGACAACCCGCGCCGGCTGCTGGTGTGGCCCGCACCGGACGTGTCCACGCAGCAGGCGCTCAGCGACCGGGGCTACCGGCCGGTGATCGTGAACTCGCGCGAGGAGGTCGACGCCCAGATCGCGGCGTTCCCCGCCGCGCTGTTCGTGGACCCGCTGACCGGCCCCATCACCCGCACGGCGCTCCAGTCGCTGCGCCAGGCGGCGGTGGCGGCCGAGGTGCCGGTGCTGGTCACGGCCGGGCTCGGACAGGCCTCGCGGGACGCGGCCTACGGCGCCGATCCCGCCGTGCTGCTGAAGGCGCTCGCGCCGCGCGACAGCGAACAGCACCCGCCGCGCGTCCTGTTGATCGAGGAGCACGCGGAGATCGCGCTGGCGCTGACCTCGACGCTGGAGCGGCGCGGGATGCAGGTGGCGCGGGCGGCGAGCGACGCCGACGCGGTGACGCTGGCCGGGCAGTTCCGGCCCAACCTGGTCGTGATGGACCTGATGCAGATCGAACGGCGCCAGGAGGGGCACGCCGGGATCATCGACTGGCTGCGCGCGAACGGGCAGCTCAACCGCACCCCGCTCGTCGTCTACACCGCCGCCGTCGACCAGGCGGACCTGCCGCGGCTGGCCTCGGGCGAGACGGTGCTGTTCCTGGCGGAGCGCTCCACCAGCGGCGAGGTGCAGTCCCGGATCGTCGAGCTGCTCTCGCGGATCGGGACCAACTGAGGCGCGGTGCCGGGCGGGCCGGGGGCCGTGCGGGTGCCGGGCGGGCCGAGGGCCGTGCGGGTGCCGCCCTACCCGTCGACGATCAGGCGGGCCGCCTTCTTGATCGAGGCACGCAGGCGGTCGGCGTCGGTGTCCTCGCCGCCTACCAGGATGCGTTTCATCTGGGGCATCACCGACGCCCAGTTGGCCATCGCGACCAGCAGGAACAGGAGATCGGGCGCCGGGATCGCGTCGGTGACCGCACCGCGCTCCTGCCCGTCCCGTACGGCGGCGACCTTGCGGGCGTAGTGGGCCTGGCGCTCGGCCTCGTGGGGCAGCTCGGCGGAGCCGTACTCCATGCCCTCCCAGAAGAGGAGGCGCAGCAGCTCGGGGTGGGCGGCGTGGTAGTCCAGCAGACGGTCGACCCAGCCCTCGATGTCGTCCGGGTCGACGGGGACGGAGACCGCGAGGTCGAGCATCTTCTTCTCGAGCACGGACGCGAACAGCTCGGCCTTGTTGCCGTAGTAGGCGTAGATCAGCTGCTTGTTGGCCTTGGCCTCGGCCGCGATGCGGTCGATGCGCGCGCCGGCGATGCCGTGGCGGGCGAACTCGGCGACCGCCGCCTCGAAGATCCGGGCTTTGGTGGCCTCGGGGTCCCTTGCTGCCATGGGGACAGGGTAGCGGGACCACGCCGGTAACCAACTGTTTGGTTGACAGCAGGCGGGAATGCCGAGCAGACTCCCCGGGTTGCTTCCAACCAACCAGTTAGTTGCTACTTCGCGCGCACTCGAAGGAGTCGCTCCGCTCATGTCGTCGTCACCGCCAGCGGCCACCCGGACCACACCGCGGAGCGTGCTCCGCGCAGCGCCCGAGGGACCGTCCGCCCGCGCCTCCCGTCTCTTCCTCCCCCTGATCGCCGTCTGCACCGCGGTCACGGCCGCCAACATCTACCTCGCGGCACCGCTGCTCCCCCTCATCGCCCACGACTTCGGCTCCACTCCCTCGGCGGTGGCCTGGCTCGCCTCCGTCGCGCAGCTGGGGTACGCCGCCGGGCTGCTGTTCTTCGCCCCGCTCGGGGACAGCGTGAACCGGCGCCGCCTGGTCGCCGTACTGGCCCTGGTCGCGGCGGCCGCACTGGTCGCCGGCGCCGTGTCGGCCGGGACCGGCTCTCTCGCGGCGACCGTCCTGGTCGCCTCGGCGGCCACCGTCGTGCCGCAGCTCCTGGTCCCCCTGGTCGCCGAGCGCGCCCCCGCGGACCGGCGGGCCCGTCATGTCGCGGCCGTCGTCGCGGGCCTGTTCACCGGCGTCGTCGCGGCCCGGGTGCTGGGCGGGCTGGCCGGCCAGGCCTTCGGCTGGCGCTCGGTGTTCGTGGGCGCGGCCGTCCTGACCGCCGTACTGGGACTGGCCACCGCGTACATCCTGCCCGTGGAGCGGCGTTCTCGGCAGGGCCCGCTGTTCGCGGGACTGGCCGCGCTGCCCGGAGTGGTGCGGCACTCGCCGGACCTGTGGCGCGCGTGCGTGCGCCAGGCGGGGATGTACGGCGCGTGGAGCGCCCTGTGGACCTCTTTGGCGCTGCTCCTGGCCGGGGACGACGGGTACGGCATGACCACCGCAGCGGCCGGACTGTTCGGCCTCTTCGGGCTCGCCGCGAGTGTCGTCGCGCCGCTCGCGGGCGGCCTGGTCGACCGGTTCGGGGCCGCCAAGGTCGTGCGGTCCGCGTATCTGGTCGCCGCGGTGTCGGTGCCGCTGTTCTGGCTGGGCGGGCAGGTGATGGCGGCCCTGTGCGCGGCGGCGGTCCTGGTGCACGCCGCGCTGGTCGCCTCCCACGTCGCCAACCAGACCCTCGCCCTGACCACCACCTCCGCCCCGGCCACCGCCAACACGGCGTACGTCGTGTCCGGCTTCGCGGGCGGTGCGCTCGCCTCCGCCCTCGCCGGGCCCGCATACGGCCACTCGGGCTGGAGCGGGGTCTGCGCGGTGGCGGGGGCGTGGCTGGTGCTGGGGTGGGCGGCGACGGCCGTACGGCGGAAGCGGTGACGGACGCGGTGAGAGCCGGTGCCGGGCGGGAGAGCGAGGCTCCCGCCCGGTGTGCGGGCGTCCGCGGTGGTCAGAGCCGGGTGACGTCCAGCCCGCCGTCGGCGTACTGCCTGCGCAGCACCTTCTTGTCGAACTTGCCGACGCTCGTCTTCGGGACCGCCTCGATCACCGTCCAGCGCTCCGGGAGCTGCCACTTGGCGATCTTGCCGTCCTCGGCGAGGAAGGCCCGGAGTTCCTCGAATCCGGCGCTCGCGCCCTCCTTGAGGACGACGGTGGCCAGGGGCCGCTCGCCCCACTTGTCGTCCGGGACGGCGACCACGGCGGCCTCGGCGACGTCGGGGTGGGCCATCAGGGCGTTCTCCAGCTCCACGGAGGAGATCCACTCGCCGCCGGACTTGATGACGTCCTTGGCGCGGTCGGTGAGGGTGAGGAAGCCGTCGGGGGAGATGGTGCCGACGTCGCCGGTCTTCAGCCAGCCGTCCTCGCTGAACTTGTCGTCGGGACGCAGCGGGTCGGCGCCGGGGCCGTTGTAGTACGCGCCGGCGATCCAGTTGCCGCGCACCTCCAGCTCACCGGCGGACTCCCCGTCCCAGGGCAGGCGCTCGCCGCCAGGACCGGTGAGGCGGGCCTCGACACCGGCCGGGAAGCGGCCCTGGGTGAGGCGGTAGGCGAACTCCTGGTCCGTGCCGATCGCGTGGGCCGGCGGCCGGGCGACGGTGCCGAGCGGGGAGGTCTCCGTCATGCCCCAGGCGTGGCAGACCCGCATGCCGAGCGCGTCGAACGCCTCCATCAGGGAGGGCGGGCAGGCGGAGCCGCCGATGGTGACCTGGGTGAGGGAGGAGACGTCCCTGGGCCTGGCGGTCAGCTCGGCGAGCAGGCCCTGCCAGATGGTGGGGACGGCGGCGGCGTGCGTCGGCCGCTCGCCCTCGATCATCTCGGCGAGCGGGGCGGGCTGGAGGAAGCGGTCCGGCATCAGCATGTTGACGCCGGTCATGAAGGTGGCGTGCGGCAGTCCCCAGGCGTTGACGTGGAACTGCGGGACCACGACCAGCGAGGTGTCCTCGTCGGTCAGGCCCATCGACTGGGCCATGTTGACCTGCATGGAGTGCAGGTAGATGGAGCGGTGGCTGTAGACCACGCCCTTGGGGTCGCCGGTGGTGCCGGAGGTGTAGCACATGGCGGCGGCGGCCCGTTCGTCCAGCTCCGGCCAGTCGTACGCCGTCGGCTTTGCGGCGATCAGGTCCTCGTACTCGTGCACCCGGACGGAGGCCCCGTCCAGCAGGGAGCGGTCGCCCGGGCCGGTGACGACGACGTGCTCGACCGTCTTCAGGTGCGGGAGCAGCGGGGCGAGCAGGGGGAGCAGGGAGCCGTTGGCGATCACCACGCGGTCGGCCGCGTGGTTCACGATCCAGGCCAGCTGCTCGGGCGGGAGGCGGAGATTGAGGGTGTGCAGGACCGCGCCCATCGAGGGGATCGCGAAATACGCCTCGACGTGCTCCGCGTTGTTCCAGGCCAGGGTCGCGACCCGTTCGTCGCCCTGGACCTCGAGGTCCTCGCGCAGGGCGTGCGCCAGCTGGGCGGCGCGGGCGCCGATCTCGGCGAAGGAGCGGCGGTGCGGCTCGCCCTCACCGGTCCAGGTGGTCACCTGCGAGCTGCCGTGGATCGTCGACCCGTGGGTCAGGATCCTCGAGATCAGCAGCGGTACGTCCTGCATCGTGCTCAGCACGGTGTCCTCCCGGGGCGACATTGCCTACGCGGCGGCAAGGGTTGCGCTGATTCTGCGCACATACCGCGCGGTATGTCACTACTCCAGGCTGATCGATCAGTGCGGGACGGCTCCGCGGTGTCCCGACGGGAGCCTATGGGGCGGTCCGCACACCGGCTCGGAACCGGGCGGACCCCGGCGCGGGACCGGGCGAACCCTGAAGCCGGACCGGGCGAACCCCGGCTCACGACCGGACGAACCCCAGCTCGGGGTCCTCGCGCAGCTTGCCGAGCGCCCGGGACACCGCCGACTTCACCGTGCCCACGGAAACGCCGAGCACGTCGGCCGTCTGGGCCTCGCTGAGATCCTCGTAGTACCTGAGGACGACCATCGCGCGCTGCCGGGCGGGCAGCTTCATGATCGCCCGCCACATCGCGTCGTGCAGCGCCTGGCGCTCGGCCGGGTCGTCGCCGGCCGGCACGGGCTCCGGCTCGGGCAGCTCGTCGCAGGCGAACTCGTCGACCTTGCGCTTGCGCCACTGCGACGTCCGGGTGTTCACCAGCGCCCGGCGCACATAGCCGTCGAGGGCGCGGTGGTCCTCGATGCGCTCCCAGGCCACGTAGGTCTTGGTGAGGGCGGTCTGCAGCAGGTCCTCGGCGTCGCTCGGGTTCGCGGTGAGCGACCGGGCGGTACGCAGCAGCACCGGCTGGCGGGCCTTCACGTACGACGAGAACGACGGGTACGGGAAGGTCTGCGTCCGTGCTGTGGCCCTGGCCGGGACCTTGCCCGGGGCCACGGCGGTGGCGGCGTTCGAAGCGCTGGTGCAGACGGGTGCGGTCATGGCTCAACGCTATGAGCGAGGGGGTGCCCGGCGGATCGGCCGCAGGTCCCGAAGCCGCGTCCGCCTCAGGTTGTAGGGGTGGTGCCGGCTGCACCTCCTGTAGGTGGACGAGGGGAGGAGGGAAACTGCGGGTTCACCCCTGGGGGCCGCCGGGCCGCGGGCGCCCGGCGCGGGGCCCCACCGCCTCCGAGGCGGGACCCGCCTCCGAGCCGGGACCCGCCTCCCCGACGGGACCCGCCTCCCCGACGGATCCGGCCGCCGTACGCGAAAACGCCTGGGCGGCGGTACCGGAGTGACCGGTTCACCGCCGCCCAGACGCCTTGCGACCCCATCAAGCACACCCGCACGGATACTGAGGGGCCGGGCGCGGGAGCGCACCCGCGCCCCGGCCCCTCAGCTCACCACCACAGCGGGGAGAAGCTGACGGCCACGTTCTCGTTGCCCTGGTTGATCGCGGTGAACGCGGAGCCGTCGACCTGCGCGGTGTTGCTCTGGTTCGAGGCCCCCGAGCCGACCGCCTGCTGCTGCGTGGTGGACGAGTTGCCGTTGTTGTCGTCGCCGACGCCGCTGCCGAGGATGCCGGCGTAGGCCTCCGAGGCGGTCGCGTTCGATCCGTCGTCCGCGAAGGCTCCGTTGTCCGCCGTCGCGATGCCGCCGAAGAGAGCGGCGGCGAGCGGAAGGGCGGCGACGGCGGCGACGACGCGAGCGGTACGGATGCTTGCCATGTTGTTTCCTCCAGAACAAGTGCGCACCGGCTTGCAGCCGAAGGCGCGAGAAGTACGTGAAGCTGCCTGAACCTGCGTGAAGTTGCGTGAAGCTGTTCTGAACTCTGGCTTTTGCCGAGGCAGTTGGCCTACCACCTCGACGCTGTGCACGACGTCGCGTGATCAGAATTGCCCAGCGAACCCCGGCGAACCACCTCGGAAGGCCTGATTCGCCCTCAAGCGTGATGACAAGTCGATAAACCCGTTTGCTTCCCTTCCGCCCCAGCTCAGGGCAGTGCGGACACCTCCACCCCAAGCACCGCAAGAGGTGAAGCGTTCCGGCACTTTTTCGACCCGCCACCCCTCCCCGGCGTGTCGCGCGCAACCGCCCTTCCCTTTTTCGAACGTACGTACGAACATAGAGCCATGGCCACCACCGACCGGCAGGCCACGACGCTGGCCCTCGCACACGCCCTGTCAGCCGCCGAACGCGGCCTGGCCGTCATCCCCCTGTCCCGGACGAAGCTCCCGGCCCTCCGCTCCCCCCACCGCGACGACCCGGCCCCGGCCCCCTGCCACGGCGAGTGCGGCCGCCCCGGCCACGGGGTCTACGACGCCTCCACCGACCCGGCCCGCATCCGCGAGCTGTTCGCCGCCGCCCCCTGGGCCACCGGCTACGGCATCGCCTGCGGCCTGCCCCCGCACCACCTCATCGGCGTGGACCTGGACACGAAGTCGGAGACGGACTCCTCGGCCGCCCTGCGCGAACTGGCCCTGCGCCACCTGTTCACGATCCCGCCCACGGTCGTCGTCCTCACCCCGAGCGGAGGCCGCCACCTGTGGCTGAGCGGCCCGCCCGACGTCGTCGTCCCCAACTCGGCCGGCCGCCTCGCCCCCGGCATCGACATCCGGGGCGCCGGCGGCTACCTGGTCGGCCCGGGCTCCCGCACCCGCCACGGCGCGTACGCCGCGGCGCCCGGCACGGCCCACCTCGCCCCCGCGGCCTGCCCGCCCTCGCTGCTGCGCCTATTGCTCCCGCCGCCCCGCCCGCACCGGCCCGCTGCCGCCCACGCCACGACCGACGCGCACGGCCGGGGACTCGTCCAGTTCGTCCTCGCCGCCCACGAGGGCCAGCGCAACACCCGCCTGTTCTGGGCGGCCTGCCGCGCCTACGAGGACGGCATCGGGGCCGCACTGGTGGACGCCTTGGTCGAGGCGGCCCTCGACACCGGCCTGACCGAACGCGAGGCCCGCGCCACGATCGCGTCCGCGGCCCGCATGACGGGCCACCACCCCTGACCGCCGCCCGCGCCCCCGGCCTCGCGCCACCCAGCCTCGCGCCACCCCACCGGCCGCCCCACCGGCCGCCCCACCGGCCCCCATCGGCCCCACCCGGCACGGAAAACCGAAAGCCCCTCATGCACGACCGCCCTAGAGTGCCGACCATGTCGCTGACCCGGGTCGTCCTGTCCTCCGGCCGCAGCGTCGACCTGGCCGAACTGCGCCTGACGTCGACGTACGGCGGCCTACTGGAGGGCTACCCGTGCCGGCCCATCAACGAGATGCGCATCAAGGCTCTCCTGCACACCGCCGAGCGGATGTCCCCCACGACCCCGGTGCACCTGGTGCCGCCGCGGCGCGAGTACCCCGACCAGTACGCGGGCGCCTTCGGCCCGGTGGAACTGCTGCCGCGGGTGGGCTGCGTCGGGCTCTTCTCCTCCACGGCACTCGACCCGGCCAACGACCCGGTGCTCCACCGCTCCGGACTGACCGTCATCTGGTTCCAGCCGACCCCGCAGGTGCCGAGCGCCCACGACGCGGACCCGGCCCTGCGCGACGTCGACTGGGCGGCCCTGGCCCAGGACTACGAACTCTGAGGCCGGACCGACCCGGTCGCGGCCTCATCCGTCTCCTTCTTCCAGGGGTCGACCCCGAGTTCGCCGGTGGTACCGAGGTCGAGGTTCGGCGCGATGACCACGGGGTCGGCACCGGACTCGGCCCGGACCCTGACGTACGGCACGGTCACCGCCGCCCCGAGCTGGGCCGTGTTGCGCCACGCCAGAGTCGCCCCGGCGGACTCGCCCGGCCGCAGCGTCACCGGCCGGGGCGGCCCGCTCCCCTCACCCGCCATGGGCATACCGCCGACACCACGCAGGATCTCGATCCCGTCGACGGGCTCCAGCTCGTCATCGAGCAGTTGGAGCACCGGATATCCCTCCAGGGAGTACGGGCGACTGCCGCAGTTCTCCAGGTGCAGCCCCACCACCCGCAGTCCCATGGCCGCGTCACCGTCGTCGGCGGTGAGCCGCAGCCCGGACGGCGGACAGGAACCGGCGGACGCCGGCGCCTCGTCGGAGGGCACCCGCTTCACGTCGATGATCCGCACGTGCTCGGGCCCCAGAGGCTCACCGCCGCCCCCGTACCCGACAGCCTCCAGAGTGCGCCGCACGGTCCGTCCCGCCCCCACGGACGCCACCGTCTCCTCGTGGGTCGACATCGCCCGTCCCCGGTCGTCCACCAGGGAGAAGGTGATGGTGTACGTGAAGGGCTCGGCGTCCTGATTGGTCACGGAGTAGGCGAGCACGCACGAGGAACCCGGTGAACCCGGTGAACCCGAACCTGAACGGGAACCGGCCCCTGCGACCATCCCGACGACCCGCACCCCGTCCCGCGCCTGCCCCTGCCCCTGCTCTCGACCCTCCACCTGCCCCTGCGCACGCCCCTCACCGGCGCTCGCCCCGTAGGCGTCGGACGCCCCGCACGAAGCCGTCGGCTCACCGGCTCCCCCGGCTTCCGACCCGGCGGTCCGGGTGCCACAGGCACCGAGCAGAAGACTGGCGAGGAGAGCACCGGAGACCGCGAGCGGCATGCGGAGCTGGGGGATACGCATCGCCCCACCCCACCAGCCGGATCCCGTTCCGGCCGTGGCGGAAGCCACACCTCCGGTCACACCCCTGTCACAGCGCGCCCTCCTGGCCTCACGAGTACGACCAGGGCCGCCACCACGGCGCTCCCCGCGAAGCCGCCCACCATGACCAACGCGGCACCGACCCCGTAGAGCCCGCTCGCGTCGTCCGACCAGTCGTAGAAGGCGGAAACCGTCAGACCGACGGTCACGCCGAGCACAACGCCCACGACATGGCGCCGGGCCACCATCCAGCACACCGGCACCAGGAGGCTCAGTACGAGCCCGATCACCTGCCACGCCTCGTAAGGCCCGGTCGTCGTACCGTCGGCGTGCACGTCACGCTTCTGGTCCCACCCCAGCCAGGCGGCCCACAACGCCGACGTCAGGCCGGCCGCGAGCAGCCCCGACACCAGCTGGTGGACGGTCTTCGCCTGCCGCTGTTCCGTTCCCCGTTCCATGCGCCAAGCGTCCCGACGCACCGCACGGCCGACCAGAGCGCACATACTCACGCCGCCCGAGTACGCGTACCTCCACCGCAGACGGGCAGCCGTCCCACCCTCGCCCGGCAACGCACCCCTGCGCCCGCCCCGACGCGGCCGACGGGCCGACTAACCGGCGACGAGATCGACCAGTTCCTCCACCCAGTACCGCACCTGGTGCCACCGGCGGCAGAACCGCTTCGGGCGCCTCCATCGGCGCTCGCCCAGTGGTCGATTGCACTGCCGGCACCTCTTCGTACGCGTCCGCCGTTCCCCCATGACCACGACCCTAGCGCCATGCCGGACACGCCGTCCCGGCCTCCTCCGGCATGTGCGCCAGGTACGCGAAAGGGGTGCCGCTCCGGAGAGCCGCACCCCTTCTGACCTGCATGGTCTCTGACCTGCCGGCGGTGGGTGTGGGATTTGAACCCACGGTGACTCGCGCCACGACGGTTTTCAAGACCGTTCCCTTAGGCCGCTCGGGCAACCCACCTCGGCCCCGTCCCACGGGGCGGAGCGGCTACAGACTACCGGCCCATTCGGCTGGGCGGGGGCCGTGGGCCGTACGGGGTCCACTGGCTCTGTGCCCAGGTCAGCGATCAAGCGCCGGTGTTCGCCGTCATTGCCGTCAGATGCCGCCGCATCTGACGGCCCCGGACGAGTCGGCCTGGATCCGTCGTGCCCCGGGCCGACGCGGCGGCGGCTTCCGGGCCGTCCTCCGGCTCGACAGGTGAGTCGGCGATCCTCCGAACGTTCCGCTGCCCCGCGACGTCACAGGTGCAGTCGTACTCGAAGGGGACCAACACCATGACCACCGTGACCCGCCACGCCACCCTCGCGCTTGCCTCCGCCGTGCTGCTCACGGGACTGCTGTCGGCATGCGGTGACGGCCGGCCGGACGGCAAGGCCGAGGGGCAAGGGCTGACGATGGAGGAGTGGACCGAGCCCGCGTCCTACTCGTACACCCTCGAATCCGGGGGCGGCGAGGCGCCGGTCGGCCCCATCCGGATCACCGTCGAGGACCACAAGGTGATCGAGGCCCACGGCCTCGACGACACCGGCCGCCGCATCCACCGTGAACTCCCCGACGAGATACCCACCCTCGCCGACCTCCTCGACGAACTGCGCCGGGCCCGCGCCGAGAACGCCCACATCGCCGAAGCCGACTACGCCTCCGACGGCCGCCCCGAGCGGATCTCCCTCGACTGGGACGAGAAGACGATCCACGACGAGGTCGGCTACATCGTCAGCAACTACGTGCCCGTAGCCGGCTAGCCAGGACCTGCCCGGCGGATCTCGCCGCGGCTGCGGGGCTCGGTGGGAGACCGGCCGCACGGACGTTGCCTCGGGCCGCTCGGGCGACCCACCCCGCGCCGCTCGCGATCGGCGGCACGGGGACCAGGGTGGCGGATCGGTGCGCGGGGGTGCGCTCAGTCGTCGCCGAGCTTGGAACCCAGGGTCAGTTCGGTGGTGTGTTCCTTGCCGCCGCGTTCGTAGGTGACCGTGACCTCGTCGCCGGGCTTGTGGGTCCAGATCTCGCCGATGAGGGTCGGGCCGCTGTCGATCACGCGGTCGTCGAGCTTGGTGATGACGTCACCGGGCTTGAGGCCGGCGTCGGCGGCGGGGCCGCCCGGTTCGACGGGCTCGGAGCCGTTCACGCCCTGCTCGGTGAGCTTGGCGCCGCTCGTGGTCTCCTCCAGGGAGACGGAGGCGCCGATCTTGGCGTACACCGGCTTCCCGGTCTTGATCAGCTGCTTGGCGACGAACTCGGCCTGGTTGATGGGGATGGCGAAGCCCAGGCCGATCGAGCCGGCCTGACCGGTGCCGAAGCCGCCGTTGCTCGTGGACTGGATGGCGGAGTTGATGCCGATGACGTTGCCCTGCGCGTCGAGCAGCGGGCCGCCGGAGTTGCCCGGGTTGATCGACGCGTCGGTCTGGAGGGCGCTCATGTAGGAGGCCTTGCTGCTGCCGCTGCCGTCGCTGGAGGCCACGGGGCGGTTCTTGGCGCTGATGATGCCGGTGGTCACCGTGTTGGACAGGCCGAAGGGCGCGCCGATGGCGATCGTGGAGTCGCCGACCGCCACCTTGTCCGAGTTGCCGAGGGGGAGCGGCTTGAGGTCCGAGGGGGCGTTCTCCAGCTTGATGACCGCCACGTCGTAGCCCTGGGCGTGACCGACCACGCGGGCTTCGTACTTCCTGCCGTTCGGGAAGGTCGCGCTGAGTTTGCCTCCGTCGACCGCCTCGGCCACCACGTGGTTGTTGGTGACGATGTGGCCCTGCTTGTCGAAGACGAACCCGGTGCCGGTGCCGCCCTCGCCGTTGCTGCCCTCGGCCTGGATGGTGACCGTGCTGGGCAGCGCCTCGGCGGCAACGCCCGCGACGGTGCCCGCGTCGCGCTTGACGGAGCCTCCGGTGTCGGAGGCGGAGACCGTGGTAGAGCCGGTCTCGTCGTTGTTCTTGGCAAGGGTGTAGCCGAGGCCGCCGCCCAGGCCGCCCGCCACCAGCGCGGCGATCAGAAGTCCGGTGACCAGGCCGCCGCGGCCCCGGCCCGGCTTCGGCGCGGGTGGCTGGTAGGACGCGCCCCAGCCGCCACCGCCGTGGCCGCCACCGCCATAGGGGTCACCGCCATTGCCGCCACCGCCGTAGGCGTCACCGCCTCCGCCGCCGTACGACGGGGTGCCCGGCGGCGGGGGCGGCGGCCAGGAGGCGTCCGGGGCGCTGTGCGCCGCGCCGGATCCCTGGGGTGCCGCCGGGTCATAGGGAGCGGGAGCAGGGGACCGGTGAGGCGAGCCGGGTGCCTGGGCGCCGGGTGCCGCGGCGGGCGCGTGGCCGTCCTGTGGCTGCGGTGCCGTGGGCGCGGGGGACGGCGACGGCGGCTGGTCGTCCGGGTGCGGCGCGGCCGGCTGGGGGGAGGATGCGGGAGAGTCCACCGGCACTGGAGGCGCGGACGGGGCCGGGGGTACCGCGGTGCCCTCGTTCTCGGTGCTCACAGCTTCTCTCCTCGTTCCACGGCTGTCTTCGGGTCCACGGGTGCTTCCCGGTCCACGGGCTGTCTGGTCACATCGGCCGGTCTCGGCCACGCTCACGCGGTGCTCCGCGGTCCGGCGCGGCGCGGATGCGCAGTGTTTTCGTATGCCATCAGCTTTTCCCACGGGCCGTCAGAGCACCATAAGCGGTTGCTGTGGGTCCACGGACAGTCCTTACATGGGGCATCCAAGACTAAACAGACGTATCGACGATGGTCATCGACGACTCCGGTGGCACGTCTACCCGCACTCGGTGGCACCATGACGCGGTGACCCACGCACGACAGCACCGGATCCAGGTCGTCGCCCACCGTGGCGCCTCCGAGGACGCTCCCGAGCACACCCTGGCCGCGTACCGGAAGGCGATCGAGGACGGGGCGGACGCCCTCGAGTGCGATGTGCGCCTGACCGCGGACGGCCATCTGGTCTGCGTGCACGACTGGCGCGTCAACCGTACGTCCAACGGACGCGGTGCCGTGTCGGCGCTGGAGCTCGCCGACCTGGCCGCCCTGGACTTCGGCGCCCGCAGGACCCGGGAGTTCTGGCGGACGCGCGACGAGCAGCCCGACTGGGAGCACCGGCCCGAGGACCGGGAGGAGACCTCCGTACTGACCCTGGAGCGGCTGCTCCAACTGGTGTCCGACGCGGGGCGGCGGGTGGAGCTGGCCATCGAGACCAAGCACCCCACGCGCTGGGCGGGCCAGGTGGAGGAGCGGCTGCTGGTGCTCCTGAAGCGGTTCGGACTCGACGCCCCCGCCTCGGCCGCCGAGTCCCCGGTGCGCGTGATGAGCTTCTCGGCCCGCTCGCTGCACCGGGTGCGGGCCGCGTCGCCGACCCTGCCGACGGTCTACCTGATGCAGTTCGTCTCGCCCCGGCTGCGCGACGGCCGACTGCCCGCCGGTGTCCGGATCGCGGGCCCCTCGATCCGGATCGTGCGCAATCACCCCGCCTACGTCGAGCGCCTGAAGCGGGCCGGCCACCAGGTGCACGTGTGGACCGTGAACGAGGCCGAGGACGTCGACCTCTGCGCCGACCTGGGAGTCGACGCCATCATCACCAACCGGCCGCGAGCGGTGCTGGACCACCTCGGCCGCTGATTCGTCCGGAGACCTTGACCCGGCAGGCTCATTGCCCCATTCTCCGGACTCGGCCACACCGACGAAATCCAGCCACACGGTTACGGGGAGTGCACCGGCGCGTTCGGTACGTGTTCGACCGTGTCGAATGCGTCACTGGACGGCGACGGGCCGGTTTCCGGTTCAGGCCAGAAGGGCATCCACACCGTGGCGTGGGGCGAAGGAGGTCTCGGGGGTGGCGTTGGTGGTGGCACAGGAGGTGCCCACGTCGTCGAGCATGGCCGTTCCCCATGGCCCTGCGGGCGTGGGGAAGGCACGGCGCCGGATGCGCGAGCAGTTGCGCGGCGGCGGTGTGGCGGAATCGGTCATCGACGACGCCGTACTGGTCCTTTCGGAGCTTTTGAGCAACGCGTGCAAGCACGGTCGCCCGCTGGGCGACGCGCTGGCCGGGGACGGTGACGTCCGCGCCGCGTGGCGGGTGGACGCGGCCGGGCGGCTCGTCGTGGAGGTCACGGACGGCGGCGGGCCGACCCGCCCGGCGCCGGCGACCCCCTCGGTCACCGCGCACGGCGGCCGCGGGCTGAACATCATCACCGCGCTCGCCGACGACTGGGGCGTGCGGGACGACGCCCGCGGAGAGGTCACGGTCTGGGTCATCGTCCACGACGACGTGCACGACCCGGACGCCGGGCACCGCCGGGACGACTTCGCCACGCGGATCACGGCACCGGCGGTGTCGGAGATCCCCGGGCTGGACTTCGCGGACGCCTTCGACGACGTGGGGTGACTCGGCGGTCCCGCTGGTTGCGTGGTGCGGGGCGTCCCCCGACGGTCCCGTTCGGGTCCGTGGCGCGGGTAGTGCGTGGCGCTGGCCGACCGACGGTCCGCGTCGTGCGTGGCGCTGGCCGACCGACGGTCCGCGTCGTGCGTGGCGCTGTGCGTCCCGCCGACCCGCGTGCCGGGTGGCGACGGTCTCGGTCGACGCGCGTGCCGGGTGAATCCCCGCCGACCCGGCCCCAGTTGCCGTCCGGCGGGAAGACGTCCACCGGCGACCCGTCGTCCACAGCCGGTCCGTTGTCCACGGACGGCCCGTTGTCCACAGGGTCCCGTCGGCCGGAGTGGGAACGGCTAGGCTCGCGCCCGTACGAGATTGAGCCGCAACCGGGAGACACCCACGATGGCCAAGAAGCGACCCCAGACGAAGGCCAAGCGGCCGCAGCTCACCGATGGTGCCCGCGCCGCAGGCACTGACGGGAACGTCCCGGTGGTCGGCGCCCGCGAACCCTGCCCGTGCGGCAGTGGCCGCCGCTACAAGGCCTGTCACGGCCGTGCCGCCGCACAAGCCACGACCACACTGGTGCAGCGCCCGTTCGAGGGGCTGCCCGGCGAGTGCGACTGGGTGGCCCTGCGCGAGCTGGTGCCGGCAGCCACGGCCGAGCTCACGCTGAAGGACGGCCTGCCCGAAGGCGTCCCGTCCGTCACACTGGCCACGGTGCTGCCGATGGCCTGGCCCGCCCTGCGCCGCGACGACGGCTCCGTCCTGCTCGGCCTGCAGAACGACACCGCTTCCGGTGACCTCAGCCGCGACCTCGCCGACACCCTCCAGCGGGCGCTGACCGCCCAGCCGGGCACCCCGGTTCAGGGCCGCCGCGCGCCGGCCGACGGGCCCCGGCTGCAGGACCTGCTCGCTCCCGAGGGCGCGTTCCGGCCGGAGGTGCACGCGGGCTTCGAGTTCTGGGTCCCGGACCCGGAGAACGCCGCTCCGGAGGTGACGGCGTCCCTGGAGCGGGCCAACGCCGCGGCGATCCCGACCGTCCGACTCCAGGGCGTGGACTCCACCTACTGGTGCGAGACGCCGGAGAAGAACCACCTGCGCTGGGTCATGCCGCACGAGGAGGAGCGGCTTCTGGACGCTCTGGCCCGGCTGCACGCGGCGGGCCGGTCGTCGCTCGGTGAGGGCACCCGCCTCGTCGGCTCCTTCCGGGCGCACGGGCTCACCGTGCCGGTGTGGGACCTGCCCAGCGAGATCACCGCGCAGGAGATCGAGAAGCCCGCGGCCGAGTTCGCCGAGCGTCTCGCCGAGGCCCTGGCGACGGACGCCCCGCTCACCCCCGACGAGCGTCGGGCGCGCGGCGGCCTGACCAACCGGCAGGTCACCCTCAGCTGATCAACGCGGAAGCCGGCGCCGGCTGACCGACCGGTCAGCCGGGCCCCTGATCGCGCAGCCGCGTGACTCCGGTCACAACTCCCGGCTCGAACAGGCCAGTCGGTGACCGGAAAACAAGAGATCGAATTTGCTAACCGCCGATCTCTTGTTACCGTTCGAGTAGCCCGGTTGCTGGTGCATCCCCCGTCGCCAGCAACCGGGTCTTTCCATGCGCCCGGCCGCACACGCACCGCGACCGCCCGCCAACTCCCCGTTCGCGGCGCCGAGTTGCCCCGCCTGCCGCCACCGCCACCGACGGCCCCGCTGCTCGCGCCGCTCCCCTCGCCACCGGCACCGCCAACGCCACCGCGCTCGCCACCGCCGCTCGTTTCACCACGGTCATCCCCGCCACCCGCCGCCGCCCACGCCGGCCCCCGGCGCACCGCCCATACTGTCGGCGCCTCCGTCGCCACGGTTGCTCCCGGCACGCAGCAGCAACGGCCCGTAGCCGGCTCTGCCCGCGAACTCCACGACCGCGGTGTAGGCCGCCGGCCCACCGCGCACGGGCTCCCTCGGCGTCTCGCAGGTTCCCGGCGCGTCATCGGCGCCGACCGCGCAGCGCATCCGCATGCTGCGCCCCTCGGGCCCCAGCAGGCTCAGTACGGCTTCCAGCGGGTCACCGGTCGCGTTGCGGTAGTAGGTCCGCGCCCAGGTCTCCGTGCCGGCCCCGGTGCCCTGGGTGAGGACGCAGGTCTGGGCCTCGATGCCCTCCGGGGAGGAGAGTTCGGGACCGCAGCGCACGGCGGTGGCCGGTCCGGCCGGCAGCGTGGAGCGGGCGGGGGCGGCAGCTCCGGACGCCCGACCGACCCCTGCGGCGCCTCCCGCCGCTCCGGGCGCCTTGCCGTCATCACCCCGGGAGAGGAAGGACGCGGTCGTCCCCTCCTCGTCACCCGGGGGCCCCGCGGACGCCACGGCGAACGGCAGTACGACCGCGCACACCACGAGACCGACGAGTCCGTACAGCCGGCCCCACCGGCGGTCCGACACACCCCGGCGCTGCCCGGTGGAGCAGTCGTGCCGGGAGGCACAGTACTGCCGGGCGACCCGGTGCTCCCCTGCATGAAGCGGCATGGGGCGGACGATAACGACGGCGGACGGGCGCGCCCTTCCGCGCGCGCCGGACACCCCTACAACTCGGGCGCGCTCACACCCGTACGAGTGAGGGCGTCGACCACCGCGTCCACCACGGCCTCCACGTCGGGCACCCACGGCGAGGCGGAGCCCGGCAGCGGCGCCCGCTCCCAGCGCAGGGTGCCCCGGCCGCTCTCCGACGGGGGCAGCGCGATGTAGCCGCCCTCGCCGTGGAACCGCAGGGAGCCGGGCACGAAGTCCTTGGCGAACAGCAGCTCGCCCAGCTGCGCCATGGAGTACGGCCGGACCAGCAGCGACCAGCGGGTGGGCGAGGCGACGACCGGGCCGAGCCGCATGCCCGCGCGGTCGAGCGCGGCGAGCGCGCGGGCGGCCGGCAGGGCGGGCAGGGAGACGGCGCACGGGGCGTTGCCCCCGGTGGCCAGGACGATCGGCGCGGTGGGCCGGTTGGTCCACCACCAGCGCACCATGCGCGCGTCGGTGGTGGCCGCGAGGAGCCCGGGGTCGAAGGGATGCGCGCCCGGCACCGTGCACTCGGGGTCGGGACAGCCGCAGCGCGATCGCGCCCGCGGGTCCGCCGCCACGCCCGGGAGTACGGGCCACTGCCATTGCGTCGCGTAGGTCAGGGCCGCGCCGATGAGCTCAGGCCGTCCGTCGTCGTGCCGGGACAAGAGCCTGCGTCGCCTTCCGAGGATCTCGCGCATGAGCGCTCGTTCCTTTCCGTTGCACGCCTGGCAACACCGTGGTCACATCACCATGTGTCGATCACTTCGCTGTGCGTAGCTGGTGGCGCATCACACCTCTGCCGAGGGCCATCTTCCGCCGACGACGTCTCCGCCGAGGGCAAGGAGAAGCCCTGCGGGCCGAGCTCTGACTGCGTCCGGGACGGTTCGTCCGCACTGCGTCCATCAAAAGCATGGGCGTGGCGCGGGGGTGGCGAAGTCTGGCGTTTTTCCGTCGCGCGTATTTCTCTCCGCCTCCGCCACGGGAGGATGGGGCACGGTCGTCGGTGGATAGGACGCCCGGGTCCGCCGCCAGGTTCCGGGTGGTCCCCAACCACCCCTGGCCTTCACCGAGTACGTACCCATCACGACCGCTGTGACGCTCCGTAAAGCACCCCCAGTCGACCGCAACAAGGCGTCCTCCGGGGCAGTTTCAAGCCAATTTGAATTTTCCGCAAGAGGTCCAGAAGAAGACACTCGCGCCCCACGGACACCAGGAATCCCAGCAGGACAATGCTGGACATCTCCTCACGAGTGCGTGTACATGTGGAGACACTGCTGGCGGCGCAGAATGACATGGGGGTTTGCGATGCTTTTGAGCAGTAAGCGCCGGTCGGAAGGCCGGACGCCATGAACGCCCCGCACCCTGCGAAAGTGGCCGGAATCGATTCAACGGTTCCGTCCCCCGCACACACTGTCCCGTCCGCCGCCCCGGGCACCTCCCCGGCCACGCCGCAGGACGACGTCACGGACACCGAAGACGTCACACAGGCCCCGGACACCCCCTGCGCCCCGGGTGCCCTGCTCCAGGACCGGCTCGCCGGCTGGGTATCGGACCTCACCACCCTGCACGAACTCACCGAGCGCCTGGCCCGTACGGACTCCCTGGCCGACGGCCTTCAAGAACTGCTGCGCGCCGGAGCCGCCCTGGTGGGCGCCCGGCGCGGTCTCGTCACCCTGGAGCCGGCCGACGGCCTGGGCCCGGACACCACCGTCGGCCTCGGGCTCGCCCGCGCCGACCTCGGCCACATCGAGACCGTGCCCAGAAGTGCCCTGGCCCACGGGCGGATTCTGGACGGGCTGCCGGTCGGCGAGGACGGAATCGCCGAGCCCGACCTGTTCGCCGAGACGGGGCTCGACCCCCGCCACCGCGAGGTCGCCGCCCGCCTCGGTTACGCCGCCAGCTACGCGCTCCCGCTGACCGAGCAGGGCGCCGAAGGCACCGCCCGCCTGGGAGCCGCCGTATGGCTCTACGACGAGCCCGCCGAGCCGGACGAACGCCGGCGCCACCTCGCGGGCCTCTACACCCGGCACGCCGTACCGCACCTGGCCCGGCTGCTGGAAGTCGAGCGCACCCGCGCGTCCATGGCGACCCTGGCCGAGGAACTGCTGCCCTCCCGGCTGCCGCGGGTGCCCGGCGTCCAGCTCGCCGTCCGGCACCGCACCGGTCCGCGCGGCGGCGGCGACTGGTACGACGCCCTGCCGCTGCCGGACGCCGCGCTCGGTCTCGCCGTCGGGTCCGTCACCGGGTCCGGCCCCAGCGCGGTCGCCGCGATGGGACGGCTGCGCGCCTCCCTGCGGGCGTACGCCGTGATGGAGGGCGAGGACCCGGTCGCGGTCCTGTCCGACCTGGAACTGCTGCTGCGGCTCACCGAGCCCGCCCGCTCGGCCACCGCCCTGTTCGGCTACTGCGAGCCCGCGCTGCGCCGGATCACGCTGGCCGGTGCCGGGCACAGTCCGCCGCTGCTGGTCGGGGAGCGGCGTACCGCGTTCGTGGAGACCTCCGTCTCCGCGCCGCTGGGCATGCTCGCCTGCTGGGAGGCACCGAGCGTGGAGGTGCAGGCCGAGCCGGGAGAGACGGTTCTGCTGTACACCGACGGGCTGCTGCACCGCACCGGCGACCCGGCCGACCGCGCCTTCGCCCGGTTGCACGCGGCGGCGGCCTGCGTTCCGCGGTCCGCGCGCCAGGATCCGGACGCCGTCGCCGAGCACGTACTGCGCACCGTGCTGCCGGACGGGCAGGCCGAGGCGGACTCGGCGGAGGATGTGGCCCTGCTGGCGATTCGGTTCGATTAACGGACGCTCGCACCGGGCTCATCACGGATAACGGACGGTAGTGCCTCCCTGTAACAGGCCCTTCGCCCCTGGGCCCCCTTCCGTACGACCGTACGATGGGGGTGGTCCAGTGCCGTATCTAGGAGGATGACCGTGGCGGAGGAGCTCAACCCGGCAGTATCCGATCCTGCTGCTGACGCAGCGGACCCGGAGATCCCGGCCGAGGCCGAAGAGCCCATCAAGCAGCGCAAGAACGGCCTGTACCCGGGCGTCTCCGACGAGCTGGCCGAGAACATGAAGTCCGGCTGGGCCGACACGGAGCTGCACGACCTGGAGCCGATCGCCCAGGCCGCCGAGACCGCCGCCCGCCGCGCCGCCCTGTCCGCCCGCTTCCCCGGCGAGCGCCTGGTGATCCCCGCGGGCAACCTGAAGACCCGCTCCAACGACACGGAGTACTCCTTCCGCGCCTCGGTCGAGTACGCGTACCTCACCGGCAACCAGACCGAGGACGGCGTCCTGGTCCTGGAGCCCAAGGGCGACGGCCACACCGCGACGATCTACCTCCTGCCGCGCTCGGACCGCGAGAACGGCGAGTTCTGGCTGGACGGCCAGGGCGAGCTGTGGGTCGGCCGCCGGCACTCCCTCACCGAGGCGGAGAAGCTGTACGGCATCCCCGCCTCCGACGTGCGCGAGCTGGCCGACGCCCTGCGCGAGGCCACCGGTCCCGTGCGCGTCGTGCGCGGCCACGACGCCGGCATCGAGGCGGCCCTGACCGACAAGGTCACCGCCGAGCGCGACGAGGAGCTGCGCGTCTTCCTGTCCGAGGCCCGCCTGGTCAAGGACGAGTTCGAGATCGGCGAGCTGCAGAAGGCCGTCGACTCCACCGTGCGCGGCTTCGAGGACGTCGTGAAGGTCCTCGACAAGGCCGAGGCGACCAGCGAGCGCTACATAGAGGGCACGTTCTTCCTCCGCGCGCGTGTGGAGGGCAACGACGTCGGCTACGGCTCCATCTGCGCCGCCGGCCCGCACGCCTGCACCCTGCACTGGGTCCGCAACGACGGCCCGGTCCGCTCCGGCGACCTGCTGCTGCTCGACGCGGGCGTGGAGACGCACACGTACTACACGGCGGACGTCACGCGCACGCTGCCGATCAACGGCACGTACACCGAGCTGCAGAAGAAGATCTACGACGCCGTGTACGACGCCCAGGAGGCCGGCATCGCGGCGGTCAAGCCGGGCGCCAAGTACCGCGACTTCCACGACGCCGCGCAGCGCGTGCTGGCCGAGCGGCTCGTCGAGTGGGGCCTGGTCGAGGGTCCGGTCGAGCGCGTGCTGGAGCTCGGACTGCAGCGCCGCTGGACGCTGCACGGCACCGGCCACATGCTCGGCATGGACGTCCACGACTGCGCGGCCGCCCGCGTGGAGACGTACGTCGACGGCACCCTGGAGCCCGGCATGGTCCTCACCGTCGAGCCCGGCCTGTACTTCCAGGCCGACGACCTGACCGTGCCCGAGGAGTACCGGGGCATCGGCGTCCGCATCGAGGACGACATCCTCGTCACCGCGGACGGCAACCGGAACCTGTCCGCCGGACTGCCGCGCCGGTCGGACGAGGTCGAGGAGTGGATGGCGAGCCTGAAGGGCTGACCTCCGCCGACCTCCGCGCACGACGGCCGGGTACCGCGCGGGTGCCCGGCCGTCGGCGTACCCGGGGTCCTTGATCGGCGTACCCGGGGTCCTTGATCGGCGTACCTGGGTCCGTGATCGGCGTACCCGGGGCCCCGTGGAACGGCTCTCGTCACCTACGGGTGGGTCACACCGCCACCAGAGGAGCGTCCTCGCGCCACTTGAGGATCTTGTCGAAGCTCACCACGGCGCCCGCCCGTCCCGGCTCGCTGCCGATGTGCACGTGGTCGGCGAGTTCCCGGATCAGGCACAGGCCCCGGCCGTGTTCCGCGTCGGCGGACACCCGGCGGGCCGTCCCGCCCGCTCCGCCCGGAGCGGACGCGGCAAAACCCGGACCCGTGTCGGCGACCTCGATCCGGCACCGTTCGCCGTCGAGATAGGCCGTGACGCGGTACGCCTCGGAGGGGCCGCCCGGCTCGTCGTCGCCGCCGTGCTCGACCGCGTTGGCGCAGGCCTCGCTCAGAGCAACGGAGAGGTCGAAGGAGATGTCCGGGTCCACGCCCGCGGTCTCCATGGTGCCGATCAGCAGCCGGCGGGCCAGGGGCACGCTCGCAGCCTCGCGCCGCAGATGGAGTGACCACCAGATGCTCATGCTCCAGCCTCCCGGCCGCGGCTCGACATACCGTTACGTATTGCCCCCCGTGCCCGGGCGTAAGCGCGGTGTCCGCGTCGGACCGCCCGAACGGCGGATGCGTCCCTGCCGCCGATCGGTGTATGCGGGACGACTCGCACCAGAAGGTGATCTTCCCGTTCTCTCCCGGTCGTACGTCATCTTGTGGACCTGCCGTACGCAGCGGGGGGCGCCAGTGCGATGATGAGGCCGCCATGACTGCCCCCCACCCGCCAACGGCGCGCTCCGGGAACGATCTCCGGATCCTGCGGGCCGCGGTGTTCGCCGCGGTCTGCGTCGTGCTGGCCGCGGCGGGGCACACCCTCGCCTCCTGCGCCGGCGTTCCGCTGTGGTCGCTGGGCGCGGGATTCCTCGGGGCGGTCGTGGTCGCCGCGCCGCTCGCCGGACGCGAGCGCTCACTGCCCGGCATCGCGGTGCTGCTCGCCGTCGGCCAGACCGCGCTGCACGCCCTGTTCGGGCTGGGCCAGCACGGCACCGCGGCGGTCACCGCCTCCGGCACGGCCGACGCGGTCACCGGCGGGTCCGGCGCTCTGTCCGACGCCTCACTGGTCCAGCAGGCCGCACGGCTGGTCTGCGGGAGCACCGCGGCGGCGATCAGTCCGGCCGAGGCCCAGCGCATCCTCACCGACGCGCGGATCGCCCCGGCCGCCGGCACCCACGCCGGCGCCGCGCACCACCCCGCCGACGCACTGGCCGGTCCCTCGGCCTCCCTGCTGCCGTCCCTGCCGATGCTGCTCGGCCACGTCCTCGCCGCCCTGGCCGCCGGCTGGCTGCTGCGCCGCGGGGACCTGGCGCTGGCCCGGCTCGTCGAACTGTCGGCGCAGTCGGCCCACTCGGTGGCCGAGGCGGCGTTCGTACGCGCCCTGCGCGCGGCGCTCTCCCTGGTGCGCGCCCTTCATGCCGGGCTCTCCGGCGCTCCCGGCACGGGTCCGCGCCCGCCGCGCGCCGCCCAGCCGGTACCGCCGCGGCCGTGCGCCACCGCGCTGCAGCACACGGTGATCAGGCGGGGTCCGCCGAGCGGCGCGTTCGCCCTCGCCGCCTGACACGACGCGACCACCGCAACCGCTTCCGCCACGGGCCTCGGCTCGCACGGGCCTCGGCCCCCACGGGCTTCCGCTCGCCGGCCGGAGGACGGAGGGGCCGCCGTCGTGCGGCACGCGCGCGTGCGCGCACCCCTCCCGTCATCCGACACCCGTCACCGGTCCCGTACCGGTGACCCACTCGAAGCGGAGTGCTCCGTCCAATGAAGGCTTCCCGTATCGCCGCCGCCGGCGCCGTCTCCGGCATCGCCGTCCTCGCCCTGTCCGCCCCCGCGTTCGCGCACGTCAGCGTGCAGCCGGAGGGCACGGCCGCCAAGGGCGGCTACGCGACCGTCGGCTTCAAGGTCCCCAACGAACGCGACAACGCCTCCACCACCAAGCTGGAGATCAACTTCCCCACCGACCACCCGCTGGCGTCCGTGATGCCGCAGCCGGTCCCCGGCTGGAAGGCCGAGGTCACCAAGTCCAAGCTGGACAAGCCGCTCGAGTCGCACGGCAAGCAGCTCACCGAGGCCGTCACCAAGGTGACCTGGACGGCCGACGGCGAAGGCATCAAGCCGGGCTTCTTCCAGAAGTTCCCCGTCTCCCTCGGCGCCCTGCCCGAGGACACCGACCATCTGGTGTTCAAGGCGATTCAGACGTACTCCAACAAGGAGGTCGTGCGCTGGATCGAGGTGCCGCAGGAGGGCCAGGAGGAGCCCGAGACCCCGGCTCCCGTCCTCGAACTGTCCGCCGCCGAGGACGACGCCCACGGCGCGTCGGGCGCCAAGGCCGGCGACGACGCCGAGGCGGCCGCACAGAACACGGCCGCCGACAGCTCCGCCGCGTCCGACTCCGGCTCGGGCGACGGCAGCGACACCACCGCCCGGGTCCTCGGCACCGTCGGCATCGTCGTCGGCGCCGCGGGCGTCGCGTACGGCGTGCTGGCCGGCCGCCGCCGCGACACCGGTGCCTCGGCGTAACCACGCCCGCACCGGTGTGCCGACGTGACCGCGCCGGCACAACCACTCGTCCGGTGCGCGCCGGGCACCCGTCGCTGTGACGGCCCCGGCGCGCACCCGAGCACCTCAGATCTGGGACATTTTCCTATGCGCAAGAAGAAGTTCGCCGCGGCCGCCCTGCTCGCCGCCACCGCCCTGACCCTGACCGCGTGCGGCAGCGGCGCCGACAGCGACAAGCCCGTCACCATGGTCTCCGAGGACTCCGGCCAGCAGGCCGCCACCGTCCTCGACAAGCCGTTCGACAAGCCCGACCTGGTACTCACCGACACCCAGGGCAAGGAGTACGACCTGCGCGAGCGGACCGCCGGCAAGCCCACCCTGGTCTACTTCGGCTACACCCACTGCCCCGACGTCTGCCCGCTGACCATGAACAACATCGCGGTCGCCAAGAAGCAGCTGTCCCAGGCCGAGCAGGACAAGCTCCAGATCGTCTTCGTCACCACCGACCCGGAGCGGGACACCCCGGCCGCGCTCGGCAAGTGGCTCAAGGGCATCGACCCGCAGATCGTGGGCCTCACCGGCGACTTCGACACCGTCCAGGCCGGCGCCCGCACCCTCGGCATCTCCATCGACCCGCCGACCAAGGACAAGGACGGCAAGATCGTCTCGACGCACGGCACCCAGGTCGTCGCCTTCTCCCCCAAGTCCGACGCGGGCTACGTGCTGTACGGCGAGGACGCCACCGTCGAGGACTACACCAAGGACCTCCCCGAGCTCGTCAAGGGGGAGAACCCGTGAGGGGGGCCAACGGCACGAGGGTCGCGAGGGTCGCGACCGGCATGAAGGCCATGAGGGGCGCAAGGGGCCTGAGGAGCCTGAGGAGCCTGAGGGGCCGTCCCGCTCTCGGGGCCGTGACCGTGATCGGCGCACTGGTCCTCACGGGCTGCGGCGGTTCCGACTCGGGTTCGTCCGGCTCCGGCGCCGACCTCTCCGTCGACGCCGCCTACATACCGCAGCCGGTCTCGGACTCGATGGCGGCGGGATTCCTCACGATCACCAACAAGGGCGACGCCGAGGACGAACTGACCTCCGTGACGAGCGAAGCCGGTGACGTCACCGTGCACGAGACCGTCGACGGGACGATGAAGGAGGTCGACCGCCTCCCCATCCCCGCCCACGGCGAACTCGTCCTCGAAAGCGGCGGCAACCACCTGATGTTCGAGAAGCTGAAGCAGCAGCCCGAGCAGGGCCAGACGGTCTCCGTCGAGCTGCACTTCGCCCACTCCGACCCCGTCACGGTCGAGCTCCCCGTGAAGGCGGCCACCTATCAGCCCGCCCACGGGCACTCCGGACACTGAGGGAGGGACCACCTTGACGCAGACCATCGCCCCGCGCGTCCGGACCCTGGTGCTGCTGCTCCTGGCCGCGGCCTGCGCACTGCTCGCCGCCGCCGGACCGGCCTCCGCGCACGCCGCGCTCACCGGCAGCGACCCCCAGCAGGGGGCGGTGGTCGACAAGGCTCCGGCCCAGGTGTCGCTCACCTTCTCCGAGTCGGTCTCCATGGACGACGACTCACTGCGCATCCTGGACCCCAAGGGCAAGCGCGTCGACGAGGGCAGGCCGTCCGGCACCGGCGGCACGACGTACACCGTGAAGCTGCACGCCGGGCTGCCCGACGGCACGTACACGGTGACCTACCAGGTCGTCTCCGCCGACAGCCACCCCGTCGCCGGGGCCTACACCTTCTCCATCGGCGCCCCGTCAGAGACCTCCGTCTCCCTCTACAGCACCGACGCGGGCGGCGGGGCCGTCGGCTGGCTCTACGGGCTCGGACGGTACGTGTCGTACGCCGGGTTCACCGTGCTGGTGGGCGGCGCCGTCTTCGTCCTCGCCTGCTGGCCGCGCGGCTCCGGGGTGCGGCCCGTACAGCGACTCGTCGTCTCCGGCTGGCTCGCGCTGACCGCCGCCACGCTGCTGCTGCTCCTGCTGCGCGGCTCCTACACGAGCTCCGGCAAGCTCGGTGACGTGTTCGACCTGAGCCTGCTCGGCGAGGTGCTGCAGACCAAGCCCGGCGCCGCCCTGGTCTCCCGGCTGCTGCTGCTCGCGGCGGCCGCTCTGTTCGTCGCGGTGCTCTTCGGGGCCTACGAAAAGCGAGAGGACGAGGAGAAGCGGGACCTCACCTTCGGGCTCGCGGTCGGCGGGACCGTCGTGGCGGCGGGCCTCGCCGCGACCTGGGCGATGTCCGAACACGCCTCCGTCGGCCTCCAGGCGGGCATCGCCATGCCGGTCGACGTCGTCCACCTGCTCGCCGTCGCCGCCTGGATCGGCGGGCTCACCTCCCTGCTCGTCGCCCTGTACCGGGCACCCGCCGAGACACCGGTGTCCGCCCTCGCCGTACGCCGGTTCTCACGCGTCGCCTTCGGCAGCGTGGTCGCGCTGGTGGTGACCGGCACCTACCAGTCCTGGCGACAGCTCGGCTCCTGGACGGCCTTCACCGACACGCGGTACGGGCAGCTGCTCCTCGTCAAGATCGCACTCGTCGCCGTGCTGGTCGGCATCGCCTACCTGTCGCGGCGGTGGACGGCGCGACTGACCGAGGCCGCGCCTGCGGTGGTCCGTCAGCGGGAGGGGACGACGGAGGAAGAGGGAGTCGGGGCAGCGGTCGGCTCCAAGGCGGGGAAGACCGAGAAGGCCGGGACGCCGAAGAAGGCGGAGGCATCCGGGGCGGCGTCCGGGGCCGCGAAGGCCACGAGCACGGGAGCAGGCTCCGGGGAGAGCGCGGACACGGGCTCGGGGAAAGCAGCCGCAGCGGTGACCGGCTCCGGTGACTCCCGACGCGCCGCCCAGCTCGCGCGGCAGCGCGCGGCCGTGGACGCCGCCCGGCGGAAACGGCAACGCGACGCCGATCCCCAGCGCTTCGGACTGCGGCGCTCCGTGCTCGCCGAAGCGGGTGTCGCCGTCGTGCTGCTCGCCGTGACCACCGTTCTGACCCAGACCGAGCCGGGCCGGACCGAAGAGGAGGCCAAGGCCGCCAACCCGTCCTCCGCCGCCGCGACCTCCCCCGCATCCGGGGCCGTGACCCTGGACATGCCCTTCGACACCGGCGGCCAGAACGGCAAGGGCGTCGTACGGGTCGAGCTCGACCCCGCCCGCGTCGGCGCCAACGACCTGCACCTCTACGTCGAACGCCCGAACGGCGACGCCTTCGACATCCCCGAGGTGAAGGTCGCCTTCACCCAGAAGGCCAAGGACATCGGGCCACTGCCCGTCGTCCCCGACCACATCACCACCGGCCACTGGTCGGCGAGCGGAGTACAGATCCCGATCGCCGGCGACTGGGAGGTCGCCGTGACCGTACGGACCTCCGACATCGACCAGGTGACCGTCTCCAAGAACGCGCAGATCGGCTGAACCGCACCATGGCTGACCAGTCCATTCCGGACGCCCGCACCCCCGAGGCGACCAGTGGGACGCCCGGCGGGTCCGGGCCCGTCGACGCCCAGGGCACCGCCCGCGAGGGCATCTCACGACGGCGGCTGCTCGGCACCGCCGGTGCCACCGGGCTCGTACTCGGCGCGGCGGGCGCCGCCGCCGGCTACGCCGCCGCTCCGTCCTCGGCGGCCACTCCGCTCACCTCGGTGGGGAGCGAGCAGGTGATGTTTCACGGGAAACATCAGCCCGGCATCACCACACCGATGCAGGCCCGCGGCCACCTCGTCGCCTTCGATCTGGCGGCGGGCGCCGGCCGCAAGGAGGCCGCCGCGCTGCTGCGCCGCTGGTCCGACACCGCGCGGCGGCTGATGGCGGGGGAACCGGCCGGGTCCGGCGACACGGACGTGGCCCGGGACGCGGGACCCTCCTCCCTGACCGTCACCTTCGGATTCGGGCACAGCTTCTTCGCGCGGACCGGCCTGGAGAAGCAGCGCCCGATCGCCCTCGACCCGCTGCCCGACTTCTCCTCCGACCACCTCGACAAGAACCGCAGCAACGGCGACCTCTGGGTGCAGATCGGTGCCGACGACGCCCTGGTCGCCTTCCACGCCCTGCGCGCGATCCAGAAGGACGCCGGATCGGCCGCCCGCGTCCGCTGGCAGATGAACGGCTTCAACCGTTCGCCGGGCGCCACCGCCCACCCCATGACGGCCCGCAACCTCATGGGCCAGGTCGACGGCACCCGCAACCCGAAGCCGTCCGACACCGACTTCGACCAGCGGATCTTCGTCCCCGAGAACCCCGGGCACGACGGGAAGAACGAGCCGGCATGGATGGCGAACGGCTCCTACGCCGTCGTACGCCGCATCCGCATGCTGCTCGACGACTGGGAGAAGCTCTCGCTCAAGGCCCAGGAGGAGGTCATCGGGCGCCGCAAGTCCGACGGGGCGCCGTTGTCCGGGGGCAGCGAGACGACCGAGATGGATCTGGGGAAGACGGACGAGGCGGGCCGGCTGGTCGTTCCCATCAACGCCCACGCCCGCATCACCCGCCCCGACCAGAACGGCGGCGCGGCCATGGTCCGGCGGCCCTTCTCCTACCACGACGGCTTCGACGCCGACGGTGTCCCGGACGCCGGGCTGCTCTTCATCTGCTGGCAGGCCGACCCGCTGCGCGGTTTCGTCCCGGTGCAGCGCAAGCTGGACCGGGGGGACGCCCTGTCGCAGTTCATCCGGCACGAGGCGAGCGGACTGTTCGCGGTGCCGGGCGGGGCCGCGGAGGGAGAGTACGTCGGCCAACGGCTGCTGGAGGGGTGAACCGGCCGCGCTTCACCCCGGGGAGGGGCCCGCGGGAGATGCGTCAGCCGCCCCTCCCGGGGCCCATTAGGGTGAGGACATGCCAGCCAGTTACGCGTATCTCGGTCCCGAAGGCACCTTCACCGAAGTCGCCCTGCGCACACTCCCGGAGACGGCGACACGGGAGCTGGTCCCGTACGTGTCCGTCCAGTCCGCGCTCGACGCGGTGCGCACCGGCGAGGCCGAGGCCGCGTTCGTGCCGATCGAGAACTCCGTCGAGGGCGGCATCACCACGACCCTCGACGAGCTGGTCGCCGGCCAGCCGCTGATGATCTACCGCGAAGTGCTGCTCTCCATCACCTTCGCGCTGCTGGTCCGCCCGGGCACCGAGCTGTCCGACATCAAGACGGTCACCGCCCACCCGGCGGCCCAGCCCCAGGTACGCAACTGGCTCAAGGCCCACCTCCCGGACGCCGCCTGGGAGTCGGCCGCCTCCAACGCGGACGGCGCCCGTCTGGTGCAGGAAGGCCGGTACGACGCGGCCTTCGCCGGCGAGTTCGCCGCGGGCCGCTACGGACTGGAAGTGCTGGAGTCCGACATCCACGACGCCGAGAACGCCCAGACGCGCTTCGTGCTGGTGGGCCGTCCGGCCCGGCCCGCGGCACCGACCGGCGCGGACAAGACCTCCGTCGTGCTCTGGCAGCGCGACGACCACCCCGGCGGCCTGCGCGACCTGCTGGGCGAGTTCGCCACCCGGGGTGTCAACCTGATGCTGCTCCAGTCCCGGCCCACCGGCGCCGGCATCGGCAACTACTGCTTCTGCATCGACGCGGAAGGGCACATCTCCGACCGCCGGGTCGCCGATGCCCTGATGGGTCTCAAGCGGTCCTGCCTCCAGGTGCGCTACCTCGGGTCGTACCCGCGCGCGGAGGTCACACCGGCGAACGTGGACCCGCTGCGGCCGGGAACCTCGGACGAGGAGTTCGCCGCGGCGGCGGACTGGGTGGCGCGCTGCCAGGACGGCCGTTTCTGACCGGTCGGAATCGGCCAGTCGTACGTCGTACCTGCTGATTGTCGTTGTCCACAGAAGTTATCCACAGGTCCGCTTCTCGACCTGGGGACAAGTCGACAACGAACCGCCATTCAGTCGACAAATCACCCCACAGGCACCCACTTCGTCCACAGAGTCGCAGGTCACCCATCGTCCACCTGTTTCTCGCCCGCCATACTCCGGAGTGACACCGGGTGCCCCGTTTTCACTCGAAAGTGGGCGCGTGAAGGGTTTGAACCCATCCTCTCCCGGAATTAGGAATGATCAATTCCGTGAGTCCACAGATCTTTCGCACAGCCTGTGGATAACTTTTCCAGGCTGTGGATTTCGGTGGACGCCGACCGCCCAAGTCCCGTCCTCCACAAGGAAATCCGGTCAACCCACCACCCTCCGACTGGCTCGTTCCAGGGAATGGGACACCCCTTATTGACAGTCGCACCACGATCCATGCGAGGCGTACACAACGGGCAATACCCACAAAACGGAACGCGAGACCCGCGATCGGCAATAGTGAGTCGAGAGCCGTCACCGCACACCGGTAGCCTTGACCGCGTGATTGACCTTCGCCTGCTCCGTGAGGACCCCGACCGTGTGCGCGCGTCCCAGCGCGCCCGTGGAGAGGACGTCGCGCTCGTCGACTCCCTCCTGTCTGCCGACGAGCGGCGCAGGTCGTCCGGCGTCCGCTTCGACGAGCTGCGCAACGAGCAGAAGGGCCTCGGCAAGCTCATCGGCAAGGCCTCCGGGGACGAGAAGGCCGAGCTGCTGAAGCGGGCGAGCCAGCTCGCCGCCGACGTCAAGGCGGCCGACGCCGAGCGCGACGCGGCCGACGCCGAGACCCAGGAACTGCTCCAGCGGCTCGGCAACCTGGTCCACCCCGACGTCCCCGTCGGCGGCGAGGAGGACTTCGTCACCCTGGAGACGCATGGCACGCACCGCGATTTCGCGGCCGAGGGCTTCGAACCCCGGGACCACCTGGAGCTGGGCCAGCTGCTCGGCGCCATCGACGTCGAGCGCGGCGCCAAGGTCTCCGGCTCGCGTTTCTACTTCCTGACGGGCGTCGGCGCGCTCCTGGAGCTTGCCCTGGTCAACGCGGCGATCGCGCAGGCCACGGCGGCCGGCTTCACGCCGATGCTGACGCCGGCGTTGGTGCGCCCGCAGTCCATGGCCGGCACCGGTTTCCTCGGCCAGGCCGCGCAGGACGTCTATCACCTCGACAAGGACGACCTGTACCTGGTCGGCACGTCGGAGGTGCCGCTGGCGGCGTACCACATGGACGAGATCATCGACGCCGACCGCCTTCCGCTGCGCTACGCCGGCTTCTCGCCCTGCTTCCGCCGCGAGGCGGGTTCGCACGGAAAGGACACGCGGGGCATCTTCCGCGTGCACCAGTTCGACAAGGTCGAGATGTTCTCCTACGTCCTCCCCGAGGACTCGCAGGCCGAGCACCAGCGCCTGCTGGAGTGGGAGAAGCAGTGGCTGACGTCGCTGGAGCTGCCGTTCCGGGTCATCGACGTGGCCTCCGCCGACCTGGGCTCCTCCGCGTCGCGCAAGTACGACTGCGAGGCCTGGATCCCGACCCAGGGCAAGTACCGCGAGCTGACCTCGACCTCGGACTGCACCGAGTTCCAGTCCCGCCGGCTGTCGATCCGCGTCCGCGAGGACAAGAAGGTGCGCCCGCTGGCCACGCTGAACGGCACGCTGTGCGCCGTACCGCGCACGATCGTGGCGATCCTGGAGAACCACCAGCAGGCCGACGGGTCGGTGCGCGTGCCCGAGGTGCTGCGCCCGTACCTGGGCGGCCGGGAGGTCCTGGAACCGGTGGCCAAGTGAGTGACACCGCCTCCGTCACGGCGACCGACGCCGGCTCCCCGGGTGGTTTCCCGTACCGGCTGATCGCCACCGATCTCGACGGCACGCTGCTGCGTGGCGACGACACGATCTCGCAGCGGACCCGGGATGCGCTCGCCGCGGCCACCGCGGCGGGCGCGGCCCACATCGTGGTCACCGGCCGCGCGGTCCCGTGGACCCGGCACATCCTCGACGACCTCGGCTACGACGGACTGGCCGTCTGCGGTCAGGGCGCGCAGGTCTACCACGCCGGCGAGCACCGGCTGCTGACCTCGGTCACGCTGGACCGCCAGCTGGCCGGGGTGGCGCTGGCCAAGATCGAGGCGGAGACCGGACCGCTGTACCTCGCGGCGAGCCGTGACGGCCTGGACGGCGACGTCCTGGTCGGCCCGGGCTACTCGGTCGGGGGCAACCTGCCCGCGGTGCCGTTCACCGACGCCTCTGACCTGTGGTCGGCGCCGCTGAACAAGATCTACATCCAGCATCCGACCCTGTCGGACGACGAACTGGCCGAGGCCGCCAGGCGCACGGCGGGCGGCTTCGTCACCGTGACGATGGCCGGCGCGGGCATCGTCGAACTGCTGCCCCTGGGGCTGTCCAAGGCCACCGGGCTGTCGCTGGCGGCGCGCCGGCTCGGTCTGAAGGCCGCGGACACGATCGCCTTCGGCGACATGCCCAACGACATCCCGATGTTCGGCTGGGCCGCCCGGGGCGTGGCGATGGCCAACGCCCACGAGGAGCTGAAGGCGGTGGCCGACGAGGTGACGTCCTCCAACGACGAAGACGGCATCGCGGTGGTGCTGGAGCGGCTGTCGGCCTGACGCCGCCGCCCCTCGTCCGCGATCCGCCCGCGAGCTGTCGGCGGTCCCGCGCGCGGAGAACGCCGCCTCACGTACGGTCCGGACGGCGCCGACGTCCCCGTCGGGCGGCCCACGCCAGGTGTCTCGCGAGAGACGGCCGGCGTGCTCGAAGCGGCTGCCCGATTTCGCCGGTGCCGTCCGGCCTCGTGCATCCACCACAGTGCCGGTACGGAAAGCCGGGCGCCACCGATTAAAAGCGGACGTACGGCGCGTTACCGCCGCCGCCACCTGCGGCGTCGGCCCTTGCTGAAGAACCACCCGGCGGGCGGCTCGTCGGAGCGCCACGGCTGGGGTTCCGGCTGCGCCCGGCGCCAGCGGGCGGACAGCATCCGCGCGCGGGCCGACGGCTCGGAGCTCCCGGCGTCGCGTATGAAGTCCTCGTCCAGGACGAGGCCGTCCCAGGGGTCGTCGCGACCGTCACGTCCCTGGCCCGGGGGGCTGTCGTCGGCCGGAGCATTGCCGGTGGGAGCAGTCCCGGTCGGAGCGTTGCCGAGGGGGACGGCACCGGTCGTGTCGGAGTCGTTCGGAGCGTCTGAGGTGAGGCCGTGCTGCGGCTGCTCGTGATCGTCCCGTTGAGGTGCCTGGTCCGCCATTCCGGTTCCTCCCAGCCCTGCGTTCCCCCGGGTGTTTCCTCCGCTTGTGCCTCGGCCCAGTGTGCCCGGGCCGAGGTCAAGGCCCCGTCAGGTCATCGCGCGGTCACTCCTCCCCGGCGAGCGTCAGCGACCGCAGCTTCTGACCGGCGTACCAAGTGGCCAGCACGGTGACCGCTGCCAGCAGCACCGTCGCGGTCGGCAGGCCGACGTCCGAGGTGACCAGGTTTCCGTCGGCCACCTTCTGGGCCACCGCCAGCGACCACTGCTGGACGCTCAGCGTGCGGGCGCCGGGGACCAGGGAGCCGAACAGGGCCTCCCAGACGAGGGCGTAGACCAGCCCGAAGACCACCGCGTGCCGGGACACCGTGCCCAGCAGGAGGAACAGTGCCGCGTAGGCGATGGAGGCGACGAGCGCGGCGATCGTGTAGGCGACGGCGACCTGCTGGCCGTTGCCGTTGAGGATCAGCCCCGCGAGAAGCGTGGGCACGGCGGAGAAGACCATCGTCACGGTGATGGCGACGATCAGCTTGGTGAATATGATCGTCGGCCGCTTGATCGGCTTGGACAGCAGGTACACCACCGAGCCGTCGTCGATCTCCGGGCCGATGGCGCCGGTGCCTGCGATGACGCCGATGATCGGCACCATGGTGGCGAGCGCGAATCCGCCGAGCACGTCCGTCGCGGTCTGGTCGTCGGCTCCGGCGAGCGCACGCACCGCCACGGCGATGACGAGCAGCAGCAGGGGCAGGGCGCCCAGGATGAGGGCCCGGCGGCGGCCGAGCAGAGCTCGGTAGGTGAGCCGGGCGACTGTGGGGTCGTACATTCTTCGGCCTCCTACGCCGCGACGAGGTACGAGAAGACGGACTCGAGGGACTCGTCGGACGGCGAGACCGTGAGCAGCCGGATGCCGTGGTCGCGGGCGACCTTGGGCAGCAGGGCCGTGAAACGGCCGAAGTCGACGGCCTGGATGCGCAGGGCGCCCTCGGTGAGGTCGACCTCGATGCCGGACGTCGACGGGTCCGCGATCAGCGCCGCCGCGAGGGCCCGGTCGTCACTGGAACGCACCAGGTAGCGGTGCGGCCGGTCGGTCATCAGGCGGCGGATCTTGCGGAAGTCACCGCTGGCCGCGTGCCGCCCGGCGACGATCACCTCGATGTGCCAGGCGAGCTGCTCGACCTCTTCGAGGATGTGCGAGGAGAACAGCACGGTGCGGCCCTCGTCGCCCATGCGCCGCAGCAGATCCATCAGCTGCATGCGCTGGCGCGGGTCCATGCCGTTGAACGGCTCGTCGAGCAGGAGCAGGGAGGGGCTGTGCACGAGGGCGCTGGCCATCTTCACGCGCTGCCGCATGCCCTTGGAGTAGGTGGCGATCTTGCGGTCCTGCGCGTACTCCATCTCGACCGTGGCGAGCGCTTCCTGGGCCGCCTTGGCGCCGAGGCCGTGCAGTTCGGCGTTGGCGAGGACGAACTCCCGGCCGGTCAGGAAGTCGTACATCGCCTCCCGCTCGGGGACGATGCCGATGTGCTTGTAGATGGCCTCGTTGCGCCACACGGGCTGTCCGTCGAGGGTGACGCTGCCGGTGGAGGGGGCCAGGAAGCCGCCCATCATGTTGATGAGGGTGGACTTTCCCGCGCCGTTGGGGCCGAGCAGGCCGGTGACGCCGGGGCCGATCGTCATGGTGACGTCGTTGACGGCGACCACGTTGCCGAACCAGCGCGAGACGTGGTCGATGGAGAGAGTGCTCATGGGCGCAGCCCGTTCCTTGGAAGGGTGGTGGCGGGCGACGGGACGGGCGTGGTCACAGTCCCACCTTCTTGTAGCGGCGCATCAGCAGGCCGTAGGCGCCGGAGATCAGGCCGAGGGTGACGAGGACGTAGACCGCGCCCTCGGCGTTGCTCGGGCCGACCCCGCCGGGGAAGGCCGAGGTGGCGCCCAGGAAGGCCGACTGGACTCCGTCGATGAGGGTGATCGGCGAGAAGAGGCCGATCCAGGCGACGGCGCCCGTGCTGCCCTGGACGTCCGCGATGGCCTGGAGCGTGGAGACCGCGCCGTAGGTGATGGTCAGGACGGCGATGACGGCCGCGATGCCGAAGCCGCGGCGCGGGGTGACCGACGCGACGACCAGGCCGAGGCCGGCGAAGAGGAGCGAGAGCAGTGCCACGGAGACGAGTCCCTGTGCGAATCCCTTGGTCTGGTCCGCGAAGTCGAGTTTGGCGAGCAGCGCGCCCACGTAGAGCACCAGCAGCGGTGCGGCGGTGAGGATGAACAGGGCCGAGGCCAGCGACGCGTACTTGGCGCGTACGTAGTCGGCGGTCTCTATGGGCCGTGAGAAGTACAGCGGCACGGTCTTGAAGCGCAGGTCGCGGGAGACGGACTGGGGGGCCTGCGAGGCGACGTAGAGGCTGATCACGGCCTGGAGGACGATCGCGTAGCGGGTGTAGTCCAGCGGCAGGTCGTTCGCCTTGGTGGCGACGGCCACGGCGACCATGATGGCCGCGGGCAGGCACATCACCACGAACAGCAGCATGGGCAGGACCTTGGACTTCGCCGAGCGGCCGAGGCCGTAGGCACCGCGAAGGGACTGCGAGTACAGCGAACGGCGGGCGTAGGCGCGGCCGAGGCGGGGGCCGTCGTAGTTGCGGTAGCCGATGTTGTGGATGCGGGTCTGGTCACCCGCCGCAGTGGCTACGGGCTGCTCAGTTGCCATGGCCGACCGCCTCCTTCCGTTCTGCGTCGCTGTCCTTGAAGACCTCCGAGATGTGGTGCCGGCGCTGTTCCATGCGCACCAGGCCGAGGCCCAGGTCGGCGATGACGTCCCGGACCAGGTCGTAGGTCTCCTCGCCCGACGTGGTGAGCAGCAGGACATGGCCGGCGCCCGGCAGGCCGCTGCCGTCCTGGACGGTCACACCGCGCGCGTGGAGCGCGTCGCGCACCGTGCGGGTGCCGTCGGGGTGCTCGTCGGTGTCGGTGACCTCGATCGCGAGGGTCGTCGTGGTCTGGGTGAAGTCGGTGGTGGAACTGGAGCGCAGCAGCTTTCCGCCGTCCACGACGACGACGTGGTCGCAGGTGCGTTCCAGTTCGCCCAGCAGGTGCGAGGTGACCAGGACGGAGATGCCGAAGTCGGTGTGGATGCGGCGGATGAGGCCGAGCATCTCGTCGCGGCCGACCGGGTCGAGGCCGTTGGTCGGCTCGTCGAGGAAGACCAGTTGGGGGTCGTGGACCAGGGCCTGCGCCAGTTTCACGCGCTGTTTCATGCCGGTGGAGTAGCCGCCGATGGGACGGTAGCGCTCCTCGTACAGGCCGACGTGGCGCAGGGTGTCCGCCGTGCGTTCGCGGGCGGCGGTGGGCGGCAGGCCGGACATGCGCGCCATGTGGACGACGAACTCGGTGGCCGAGACGTCGGGTGGCAGGCAGTCGTGCTCCGGCATGTAGCCGACTCGCTCGCGGATGTCGGCGCCCTTGGTGGCGACGTCGAGTCCGAGCACTTCGGCCCGGCCCTCGGTGGCGGGAGACAGACCCAGAAGGATCTTGATCAGGGTGGACTTGCCGGCGCCGTTGGCCCCGACGAGTCCGGTCACACCGGGTCCGACGTCCACGGAGAGCCGGTCGAGCGCGGTCACCCGGGGGAACCGCTTGCTCAGGCTTTCGGTCGCGATCACAGTCACATCCATGACAGTAGTGACGGGCGCCACTGCGGTCGTCAGACCGGAGAGCCGTCTTCGCGTCAGTCTCGAGTAGTACGGGCCCGTAGGGGATGCCCTGCCTGAGTGCTACGGGAGGAGAGGACAGGAGCCGTACCCATGACCTGTTGACGCCAGGTCTAACAACTGGGAGATTCGGCGGCGTCGCCGTCGGAGGGGAGATCACGGTGCTGGACGGTGCGCGGCAGCGCTGGGTGCGCTCGGGCGAGGTGGAACTGTGCGTGGCCGAGCTGGGCGACCCGCTCCACCTCACGGTCGTCCTCGTACACGGTTATCCGGACAGCAAGGAAGTCTGGTCAGAGGTGGCCGCCCGCCTCGCCGACCGCTTCCACGTGGTCCTCTACGACGTCCGGGGCCACGGCCGGTCCACCGCGCCGAGCCCGCTGCGCGGCGGGTTCACGCTGGAGAAGTTGACGGACGACTTCCTGGCCGTCGCGGACGCGGTCAGCCCGGACCGGCCCGTGCACCTGGTGGGCCACGACTGGGGGTCGGTGCAGTCCTGGGAGTTCGTCACGGTCGAGCGGACCGAGGGCCGCATCGCGTCCTTCACCTCGATGTCCGGACCGTCTCTGGACCACTTCGGGCACTGGATCAACAGGCGCCTGAGGCGCCCCACCCCGCGTCGGGTGGGCCAGCTCCTCGGCCAGGGAGCCAAGTCCTGGTACGTGTACCTGCTGCACGCGCCGGTACTGCCCGAACTGGCCTGGCGCGGACCGCTCGGCAGGCTCTGGCCGGGCATCCTGCGGCGTGTCGAGAAGGTTCCCGGCGGCGACTACCCGACCTCCTCACTGCCGACGGACGCGGCACACGGGGCGTGGCTGTACCGGGACAACGTCCGGCCCCGGCTGCGCCGCCCGCGTGATGACGCCCACGCGCATGCCCCGGTACAGCTCATCACCCCGCTGGAGGACGCCTTCCTCTCCGAGCGGCTCTACGACGAGCTGGAGCGGTGGGTGCCGCGGCTGACCCGTCGCACGCTGCCCGCCAAGCACTGGGTGCCGCGGACCCGGCCGGACCGGCTGGCGGGCTGGATCACGGAGTTCGTCACCGCCGTCGACGCAGGACGGCCCGGAACCGCAGCGAGCGGGAAGCACGCCGATCGCTTCGGCGGGCAGCTGGTGCTGGTCACGGGAGCGGGAGCCGGCATCGGGCGGGCGACCGCGCTGGCGTTCGCCGAGGCCGGCGCTCGCGTGGTGGCCGTCGACCGCAACGCCGAGGCCGCCGTCCGCACCGCGGAGCTGTCCCGGCTGATCGGCGCGCCGTCGGCCTGGGCCGAGACCGTCGACGTTTCCGACGAGCGGGCCATGGAGGATCTCGCGGCCAGGGTCGCCGCAGAGTACGGCGTGGTGGACATTCTGGTGAACAACGCCGGGATCGGCCTGTCGGGCTCCTTCTTCGACACCACACCGCAGGACTGGAAGAAGGTCCTGGACGTCAACCTGTGGGGCGTGATCCACGGCTGCCGCCTGTTCGGCGGGCGGATGGCCGCCCGCGGGCAGGGTGGCCACATCGTCAACGTCGCGTCGGCGGCGGCGTTCCTGCCCTCCCGGGCGCTGCCCGCCTACAGCACCTCCAAGGCGGCCGTACTGACGCTCAGCGAGTGTCTGCGCGCCGAACTGGCCGAGCAGGGGATCGGCGTCACGGCGATCTGCCCCGGCCTCGTCAACACCGACATCACATCGACAGCGCGCTTCGCAGGCGTCGACGCCGAAGAGGAGAAGCGGCTTCAGCGGCGCACGGCACGGCTGTACGGGCTGCGCAACTATCCGCCGGAGAAGGTCGCCGACGCCGTTCTGGATGCGGTCGCGCACAACCGGGCCGTGGTGCCGGTGACGCCGGAGGCACGCGGCGCCCACCTCATGTCCCGCTTCTTCCCCCGGGCGTTGAGGAGAGCCGCTCGGGTGAGACCGCCGGTCTAGTTTCCACAGGAGGGCCCAATCGCCCTGTGGATAACCGCACTTGACTGTGGATCAAACCTCGGAACATAAATCGTTCGCGTGACGCGCGTCTCTCTCGGCAGGCTGACTCCATGCACCAGGAACCCATGGACGACAGACGCACCGTGAAGGTGTCCAAGTACCTGTCGAAGCATCTGCGCCATCAGCCGGAGAGACTCGGACTCACGCCGGACGAGGCCGGCTGGGTCGAGATCGACACGCTCATCACCGCGGCGGCCGCGCACGGCTTCCGTTTCACCCGCGAAGAGCTCGACCACGTGGTCGCCACCAACGACAAGCAACGCTTCGCGGTCGAGGGCACCCGCATCCGCGCCAGCCAGGGCCACAGCATCGAGGTGGACCTCGGACTGCCCCCGGCTACCCCACCGCCGTACCTCTACCACGGGACCGTCGCCCGGTATCTGGACGCCATCCGCACCGAGGGGCTGCGGCCGATGAACCGGCACGACGTGCATCTCTCGTCGGATCGCGAGACCGCGACCCGGGTCGGCGCCCGACGCGGCCGACCGGTCGTACTGTCGGTGGACGCCGCCGCCATGCACCACGACGGCCATGTCTTCCATGTCAGTGCCAACGGGGTCTGGCTGACGAAGGCGGTGCCGCCACGGTATCTGCGCTTTCCCGCCCGGCACTGATACCGCATGATCGGCGGCATGCAGTTGCCCACCACCCAAGCCGCCGTCACCGCCCTCCGCGCCATAGCCGAGGAGTACGCGCTGGAGATCGAGGTCACCGACGACATCGGCGCCGACCAGACCTCCCGCCGCAGCGCCGCGGGTGTGGGAGTGGTCGTCGACACCGACGGCTCCATCCCTCATGAGGCCTTCGTCGAGTTCGGCGGGGTACCTCGGGTGAGCGTCCGGCTCTTCCACGAGGGCGACGCCCTCATCGATGTCGAGGGCGTCGAGTGCCCCGACATCCCGCGCGACGACGTACCCGCGTTCCTGCGCTCCGTCTTCGGCGGTCTCGCCTACGTCAAGGGGCGCCGCTTCCCACCGGCCTACCGTCTGATCGTGCCGCTGCCGGGCGACCGCACCCACAAAGAGTTCGTCCCGATGATCCTGCTCACCCCGTGGCTGAGCAGCCGCGTGCGGTGACGCCCGTGAATGTTTCACGTGAAACCCCGGGTGCCGCTTAGGCTCGGAGGCATGACCCTGCGCCTGAGCACCGTGATCCTCCCGTACCGCCGCTGGCACGAGGGCGGCCGTTCGGCCTGGACACGCGCCGAGCAGCTCGGTTTCCACACCGCGTACACCTATGACCACCTGTCCTGGCGGAGTTTCCGGGACGGCCCGTGGTTCGGCGCCGTGCCCACACTTACCGCCGCCGCGTCCGCCACCGAGCGACTGCGCCTCGGCACCCTGGTGACCTCCCCCAACTTCCGGCACCCGGTGACGCTCGCCAAGGAGCTGATCTCCCTCGACGACATCTCCGGCGGCCGGGTCACGCTCGGCATAGGAGCGGGCGGTACCGGCTTCGACGCCACTGCTCTCGGCCAGGAGCCGTGGACGCCGCGTGAGCGGGCCGACCGGTTCGCCGAGTTCCTGCCACTGCTGGACCGGCTGCTGTCCGAGGACGCGGTGTCGTACGAGGGCGACTTCTACTCGGCCCACGAGGCCCGCAACATCCCGGGGTGTGTGCAGCGGCCCCGGCTGCCGTTCGCGGTGGCCGCGACCGGGCCGCGCGGGCTGCGACTCGCCGCGCAGTACGGCCAGGCATGGGTGACCACCGGTGACCCGAAGCTCTTCGAGCACGGCACTCCCGAGCAGTCGGACCGGGCCCTGCGGGCGCAGGCCGACAAGCTCGCCGACGCCTGCGCCGCCATCGGCCGGGACGTGGGCGAGCTCGACAAGGTCCTGCTCACCGGCTTCACGCCGGACCGCAGTCGGCCACTGGAGTCCGTGGACGCCTTCGTCGACTTCGCCGGCCGCCACCGTGACCTGGGGTTCACCGAACTCGTCGTCCACTGGCCGATCCCGGATTCGGACTTCACGGCGGACGAGAAGGTCTTCGAGCGGATCGCCATGGAGTCCCTGGCACAGCTGCGGGCATGAGAGCCGTGGCTCACAAATGTGCGGAGTCGTGCACGGGCGTGCAGGCATATGCGGGACAATGACCGGGTGACCTCAGCGACCCGACAGCCCGATCCCCCGGCCGCCGCACTCCACCCGCGGCTCATCGCCACCGACCTCGACGGCACCCTGCTGCGGGACGACAAGTCGGTCTCCCCGCGCACGGTCGCGGCACTGGCCGCCGCCGAGAAGGCGGGCATCGAGGTCTTCTTCGTCACCGGCCGCCCCGCCCGCTGGATGGACGTCGTCAGTGCCCATGTCCATGGACACGGACTCGCCATCTGCGGCAACGGCGCCGCCGTGGTCGACCTCCACGGCGGCCCCGGTGCGCACCGCTTCGTGAAGGTCCGCGAGCTGGCCCGGGAGAACGCGCTGGACGCCGTACGGCTGCTGCGCGAGGCGGCGCCCGGCACGGTGTACGCGGTCGAGCAGACGTACGGGTTCCACCAGGAGCCGGCGTACCCGAAGCTGCACATGGAGGTCCCCGACGGCCTCCTGCCCGCCGAGGAGATCCTGGCCCCGGGCGGCCGCGCCGCCGCCGAGCCGGTCCTGAAGATCCTTGCCTTCCACCCCGAGCTGGACCCCGACGGCTTCCTCTCGCTGGCGCGCCTCGCCATCGGCGACCGCGCCAACGTCACCCGGTCCAGCCCCAGTGCCCTGCTGGAGATCAGCGGTCCGGACGTCTCCAAGGCCAGCACACTCGCCCTGTGCTGCGCCGAGCGCGGGATCTCGCACGAGGAGGTCGTCGCCTTCGGCGACATGCCGAACGACGTCGAGATGCTCACCTGGGCGGGGCGGTCGTACGCGATGGGCAACGCTCACCCGGACGTGGTCGCCGCCGCGTCGGGGCGGACGGTCGCCAACAACGACGACGGGGTCGCCGTGGTCATCGAGCGGATTCTGGCGGACCTGCCCTAGCGAGCGCCCGCAGCGTTGCCCGGTGCTGTCACAGGGCCACCCCACGCTGTGACAGCCAGGGCACCGGGTCCAGGGCCGAGCCCATCTCCGGTGTCACCCGCACCTCGAAGTGCAGATGGGGCCCGGTGGAGTTGCCGGTGCTGCCCGACTGCCCGACCCACTGGCCGGGACGGACCCGGTCGCCCTGATCGACGGCGACCGCGGCGAGATGGGCGTACTGCGTGTAGTAGCCGCCGGCATGCTGGACCACGACCTGCATCCCAAAGGCGCCGCCGCAGGAAACCTTCACCACCCGTCCCGCACCGACCGACCGCACCGGTGTACCGACCGGCACCGCGAAGTCCTGGCCGGTGTGCCGGTTCGCCCAGCGTGCCCCGCCGCTGCCGAAGGACGCCGACAGCGTGTACGTCTCGACGGGCGCGACCCAGTCCCGGCCGAAGTCCGTGTCGGGCTGGTCGGGGCGGACGGCGCCGGGGCAGGAGCCGGCCGAGACCGAGGCGTCCGCCTCCCCCTCCAGGCGTGCCCGCGCCGCCTCGAGCTTGCCTTCGATCTCCTTCTTCAACTCGGCCAGATCCGCGTTGCGTTCCTCCAGCGCCCGCCAGGCGGCCTGCGCCTTGGCCTCGTCGGCCGCCAGCCGCGCCTCGGCCCGCAGACTCCGGCCGATGGCGTTGTTCACGGCCGTGTCGGCGCGGTCCAGAGCGCGCTGACCGCGCATCAGTCCGTCGGGATCGTCGGCCAGCAGCATCTGCGCGGTGAGCGGGAGGCCGCCTGCACCGCGATACTGCGCGCTGGCGATCCGGCCCAGGTCCTCGTGCATGGCGTCGATCTTCTGCCGCTGTCGGTCGAGACGCTTCTCGTACTCCAGGGCCTTCGACCGCTGCGCCTCGGCCTCGCGCCGCCCGTCCTCGTACTGCCGGGTGGCCCTGGCCGCGTCCGCGTACAGCCGCGCCACCTGCGTGCCGGTGCCGGAGCCACCGTTCCCGTCCATGGCGTCCGTGGGACGGGCGGCGAGCACGGCGAGCGCACACAGCAGCACCGGAACCAGCAGCGGATGTCGGCGAGGTGAGCGCATGTCAGCGATCGTGGACCGAGCGGGTGCGCGGGGTCTTGTTCAGGTCGTACGAGTGGGGGACCTGTTGCTGCACACGGCGCAGTAACGCTGCTGCACATGGGGCAACGCGGCGACGCACTCAGTACGGGGCCTCCCACAGGACCGCCGTGCCGCTGCCGTCCCTCCCGATCCCCGGCCCGACCCGACTGGTGCCGCCGACGGTCTCGGCGCGGCGCTCGAGATTGCGCAGGCCACTGCGCCGACCGCCCTCGGGAATGCCGATACCGTCGTCGGCAACGGTCAGCCGCACCCCCGGACGGCCGTCCGGCAGCGTCACCGTGGCATCGACCATCACCTCGATCCGGGTCGCGCCGGCGTGCCGGAAGGCGTTGGACAGGGTCTCGCGCAGCGCGGCGATGAGGTTCTTGCCGGTCAGGTCGCCGACGGCGGTGTCGACCGGGCCTGTGAAGCGGTGCGAGGGCGTGAAGCCGAGCGGCACGGCGGCCATGGCGATCTCGCGCAGCACTCGGGTGCGCAGTCCCTCGGGCGCCTCGTCCGGCTGCCGCAGCGCGAAGATCGCGGAGCGGATCTCCTGGATGGTGACGTCGAGCTCGTCGACGGCCCCGCCCACCCCGTCACGCACCTCGGGCGGGAGCTCCCTGCGCTGGGCACTCTCCAGCATCATCCCCGTGGCGAACAGCCGTTGGATGACGAGGTCGTGCAGGTCCCGCGCGATGCGGTCGCGGTCCTCGTAGACCGCGAGCCGTTCCCGGTCGCGTTGGGCGTCGGCCATCATCAGGGCCAGCGCCGCCTGTGAGGCGAACCGGTCGCCGAGCGCGCGCTCCGTCCTCGTGTACGGACGGGCGCCCCGGGCTCGGGGCATGACGAGCCCTCCGAGGACCCGCCCGTCCCTGCACAGGGGCAGCAGCATGACGGGCCCGTAGCCGCGCACCGGTCCGTCATCCATGCGCGGGTCGGTGGCAGCGTCGTCGACGAACATCGGGCGGCCCTCCAGCAGTTCGGCGACGACGCCGTTGTCCGGCGGGATGACGGTGCCGAGGGCGTTCGTGGAGTGCTGTGCGGCGACGGCCACGATCTCGAGGCCGCCCCCGTCGGCCGGCAGCAGTACGATTCCCGCCCTCGCTCCCGACAGCCGGCGGGCCTGCTCTGCGACGACCTGGAGGGCCTCGTCCATGTCACCGCCGGAGAGCAGCGCGGTGGTGACGGCGACCGACCCGTCGATCCAGCGCTCCCGCTGCTGGGCGGCCTCGTACAGCCGTGCGTTGCCGATCGCGATGCCGGCCTCGGTGGCCAGGACACGGACCATCGCGAGGTCGTAGTCGTCGAACGGCTCCCCGGCGAGCTTTTCGCTCAGATAGAGGTTGCCGAAGATCTCGCCCTGCACCCGGATGGGGACGCCGAGGAAGCTGCGCATCGGCGGGTGGTGCTGGGGGAAACCGCAGGAACGCGGATCCTCGGCCAGGTCCGTGAGGCGGATCGGTTCCGGATCGCGGATGAGGGCTCCCAGCAGGCCCTTGTGCCCGTCGGGCAGGTGGCCGATCCGTCGCGCGGTCGGCCCGTCGACTCCGTGGTGCACGAACTCGGCGAGGCCGTAGCCGTCCTCGTCGACGACGCCGATGGCCGCGTACCGGGCGTTCGCCAGGTCCGCCGCCGTCTCGCAGATCCGGTTCAGCGTGCAGTGCAGCTCCAGTCCGCTGCCGACGGAACGCATCGCGTCCAGCAGCTTCGGCACCCGGGCCAGGAGTTCGGCCGTGGCCCCCTGGCCGGGCGGCGGAGGGCCGGGAGGCGGTGCTGGGGGCATGACCCGAGCCTAATCAGAGCCGTTTGTTCAGGAAAGTCGGATTTCCTGAGAATGTCGTGAACTGCTAGAACCGGTGGCCGTGGCATTTCCCGGCCACCGCGGTTCCCGTCTGCCGGTCACCGGGCTCCCACCAGCAGTTCCGCCGTCGCCTCCCGCTCGGCCATGGTCCGCAGCGGCCCCGGCACGGCGGCCAGTTCCGCGTGGGTCCCCCGCTGCACGACCCGGCCCTCGTCCAGCACGATCACCTCGTCGACGGCCCCCAGGCCTGCCAGCCGGTGCGTGATCAAGAGGGTGGTGCGGCCCTCGGTGGCCGCCAGCAGATCGGCCGTGAGCGCATCGGCGGTCGCCAGGTCCAGGTGCTCGGCGGGCTCGTCCAGGACCAGGACCGGGAAGTCCGCGAGCAGCGCCCGGGCCAGTGCCAGCCGCTGGCGCTGACCGCCGGAGAGCCGGGCCCCGTGTTCCCCGACCAGAGTGTCCAGGCCGTCGGGCAGGCCGTCGGCCCAGTCCAGCAGCCGGGCTCGCCCCAGCGCGTCACGCAACGCGTCCTCGGAAGCGTCCTTCCTGGCGAGGAGCAGGTTCTCACGCACCGAGCTGTCGAAGAGGTGCGCGTCCTGGGCGCACAGCCCGACGAGCCGCCGCACGTCGTCGCCGGCCAGAGCGTGGGCGTCCACGCCGGCCAGCGTGTAGGAGCCCGCGTCCGCGTCGAGGAACCTCAGCAGCACCTGGGCCAGCGTCGTCTTGCCGGACCCGGACGGGCCGACCACAGCGATGCGGCGGCCCTTCGCCAGGGTCAGGTCGAGCCCCGCCAGAGCGTCCCGGTTCTGCCCGGCGTGGCGGGCGGTCAGTCCCTCGAGGACGACGGGGAACGGCGACGCGGGCGCCTGCCGGGGCGTCTCCGGCTCCCGCACCGGCACGGGAGCGTCGAGCACCTCGTGTACACGCTCCGCACTCCTGCGGACCCGCTGGCGGTACTGCACGGCCAGCGGCAGCCCGAGTACGGCCTCGAAAGCGGCCAGCGGGGTGAGTACCACGACGGCCACGGCCACTCCTGCGAGCCGGCCGTCGGCGACCGCCTGGACACCGACGAGAGCGGCCCCCGCGACGGTCAGGCCGGAGATCAAGGCGGTGAGCCCGTCGCCGAGCGCGGTGGCGGTGGCGGCGCGCGAGGCGATCCGGGTGAGCGCGCCGTCCGCCCGGCGCGCCTCGGCGGCCCGCGCGGGCAGAGCGCCGGCGACGGTCAGTTCGGCGGTGCCGGTGAGCAGGTCGGTCACCCGGGTGGCGAGCACGCCACGGGCGGGCGCCAGCCTGTGTTCGGCCCGCCGGGCCACGGCGCCGGTGACCAGCGGGACCCCGGCTCCGGCCGCCAGCAGACCGATGGCGAGCACGACGCCCGCCTCGGGCAGCAGCCAGGCGGTGAAACCGATGGACGCGACGGAGACGATCACAGCGGAACCGGCGGGCAGCAGCCAGCGCAGCCAGTAGTCCTGCAGGGCGTCGACGTCGGCGACGAGCCGGGACAGCAGGTCTCCCCGGCGGCTGTGGCGCAGTCCGGCGGGTGCCAGCCGCTCCAGTCGCCGGTACACGGCGACCCGGGTGTCGGCCAGCATCCGCAGGACCGCGTCGTGGGACACGAGCCGCTCGGCGTAACGGAAGACGGCACGCCCGATCCCGAAGGCGCGCGTCGCCGTCACGGCCACCATCAGATACAGCACCGGTGGCTGCTCGGACGCGCGCGAGATGAGGTACCCGGAGGTGGCCATCAGTCCGACGGCGCTGCCGAGCGCCAGGCTGCTGAGCAGCAGTGCGAGACCCAGCCGCCCGCGCCGTGCGGATGACAGGGCACGCACCCTGGCGAGGACACCGCCCCCGGTCTCCGTCCCGGTGATCGGCGCGTCGAGGACCGCTCGGGCAGGGCCGCCAGCGACGTCCTCCTGGTGGCGCGCAGCCGGTGCCGCCCCGTGGGCGCCTTCTATCGCCGTGGCGCGCGACGGCGTCTCCTCCAGCCGAACCACCCGGTCGGCCACTTCCAGCAGGGCCGGCCGGTGCACGACCAGCAGAACCGTCCGTCCCTTGGCCAGTCTGCGCACAGTGGCCACGATCTCGGCCTCGGTGGCACCGTCCAGGGCGGCCGTCGGCTCGTCGAGCAGCAGCACGGGCCGGTCGGCGAGGAACGCCCGGGCCAGCGCCAGTCGTTGCCGCTGCCCGGCGGACAGTCCACTGCCGCCCTCGCCGAGCACCGTCGCCGCCCCCTCGGGCAGCGCATCGACGAACGCCAGCGCGTCCGCGTCCCGCAGCGCGCGCCGTACGGCGTCGTCGTCGGCGTCGGGCCGCGCCAGTCGTACGTTTTCGGCGATGGTGCCCGCGTACAGGTGCGGATGCTGCGGCACCCAGGCGACGCGGGCGTGCCACTGCTCAAGGTCCAGGTCGGTGAGGTCGGCTCCCCCTACGCGGACTCGCCCCCCGGTCGGGCCCACGAAGCCGAGCAGAGTACTGAGAAGCGTCGACTTTCCCGCCCCGCTCGGGCCGACCAGGGCGACCGCCTCACCGGGATCGACGGTGAAACTCACGTCCGTCACGGCGTCTGTGGCGCGTCCGGGATAGCGGACGGTCACGCCCTCGAACGCCAGGGTGCCGCCGTCCGGCACCGGACCGGCCCCCGCGGCCGGTACGGGCCGCTCCAGCACGGAGAAGATCTCCTCGGCGGCGGCGAGGCCCTCCGCCGCCGAGTGGTACTGGGCCCCGACCTGCCTCAGTGGCAGATAGGCCTCGGGCGCGAGTACGAGCACGACAAGGCCGTCATAGAGGGCCATGTCCCCATGGACGAGCCGCATGCCGATGGTGACGGCGACGAGAGCGACGGAGAGCGTGGCCAGAAGTTCCAGCGCGAAGGACGACAGGAAGGCGATCCGCAGGGTCCGCATGGTCGCCTGCCGGTACTCACCGGTGATGCGCTTGATCGACTCGGCCTGCGCCTTGGCCCGCCCGAAGACCTTCAGCGTCGGCAGTCCGGCGACCACGTCGAGGAAGTGCCCGGACAACCGCGACAGCAGCCGCCATTGGCGGTCCATCCGGGACTGCGTGGCCCAGCCGATCAGCACCATGAAGATCGGTATGAGCGGCAGGGTGCCGACGATGATTGCCGCGGAGACCCAGTCCTCGGTGACGATGCGGGCCAGCACCGCGACGGGTACGACCACAGCGAGCCCCAGCTGGGGCAGGTAGCGCGAGAAGTAGTCGTCGAGGGCGTCGACTCCACGCGTGGCCAGGGCGACCAGCGATCCGGTCCGCTGCCCACTCAGCCAGCCGGGACCGAGTGCGGTGGCCCGCTCGAGCAGCCGGCCGCGCAGCTCCGACTTCACCGCCGCGCTGGCCCGGTGCGCGGCCAGTTCGGTGAGCCAGCCGGCCAGCGCGCGACCGCAGGCGACAGCCACCAGAAGCAGCAGGGGTGTGCGGAGTTCGGCTGCCGTCATTCCGTGCTGGAAGGCGCCCACCACCACCTCGGCGATGAGCATGGCCTGCGCGACGAGCAGTCCGGCCCCGACGGCACCCAGGACGACGACTGCCGTCAGGAAGAGTCGGGTGGCGCGGGCGTACCGCAGGAGACGTGGGTCGATGGGTTTCACGTGAAACGTGCCCTCCCGTTCGGAAGGTGTGTTTCACGTGGAACAAGAGACCATGTCACGTGAAACACACCCCGCCGGACTCAGTGCGCGGTTTCGGCGATGTGCTGGGTACCGATCCGCTTGCGGAACACCCAGTACGTCCAGCCCTGGTAGAGCAGGACGAGAGGGGTGGCGACCGCGGCCAGCCAGGTCATGATCTTCAGGGTGTAGGCGCTGGACGAGGCGTTGGTGACGGTGAGGCTCCAGTCCGCGTCGAGCGTGGACGGCATGACGTTCGGAAAGAGCGTCAGGAAGAGCATCGCCACGGTGGCGACGATGGTGACGCCGGACAGGGCGAACGACCATCCTTCGCGCCCCGCCTGGTTCGCCATCAGCGCGACGACCAGGGCGACAGCGGCCACCACGAGGGCCGCCAGGCTCTTGCCGTCACCATTGGCGACCTGTGTCCAGACCAGGAAGGCGAGGGCGAGCACGGTGGTGATCAGACCGACGCGCAGGGCCAGGGTCCGGGCCCTCTCGCGGATCTCACCGACGGTCTTGAGCGCCGTGAACACCGTTCCGTGGAAGGTGAACAGCGTCAGGGTGACCAGGCCGCCGAGGAGGGCGTAAGGGTTGAGCAGGTCCCAGACCGAACCGACGTACTCCAGGTCCCGGTCGATCTTCACGCCGCGGACGATGTTGCCGAAGGCTACGCCCCACAGGAACGCCGGGATCAGCGAGGTCCAGAAGATCGCGGTCTCCCAGTTGCGCTGCCAGCGCTCTTCGGGGCGCTTCACCCGGTACTCAAAGGCGACTCCCCGAATGATCAGGCAGACGAGGATGGCCAGCAGGGGAAGGTAGAAGCCGGAGAAGAGCGTGGCGTACCACTCCGGAAAGGCCGCGAAGGTGGCACCACCGGCCGTGAGCAGCCACACCTCGTTGCCGTCCCAGACGGGGCCGATGGTGTTGATCAGCACCCGCTTCTCGGCCCTGTTCCGGGCGAGCAGCTTGGTGAGCACGCCGACCCCGAAGTCGAAGCCCTCCAGGAAGAAGTAGCCGGTCCACAGGACGGCGATCAGAACGAACCAGACGTCGTGCAGTTCCATGACTGTGCAGCTCCCTCGGCCTAGTACGAGAAGGCCATCGGCTTGTCGGCGTCACGGAGGTCGCCGCCGATCTTCGTGGGCGGGTTGAGGTCGGCTTCGCTGAGCTCGGGCGGGCCCGCCTTGACGTACTTGGCGAGCAGCTTGACCTCGATGACGGCCAGGACGGCGTACAGCAGGGTGAAGACGGACATCGAGGTGATGACCTCGGCCGTGGAGACGCCGGGGGAGACCGCGTCGCGGGTCTGCATCACGCCGTAGACGACCCAGGGCTGACGGCCCATCTCGGTGAAGATCCAGCCCCAGGAGTTGGCGATCAGCGGGAACGCCATCGTCCAGAGCGCCAGGAGCCAGTACAGACGGCTGAGTCTGGTGCCGAGCGGCTTGCGCAGCAGGACCAGGTGCGGCACCTCGTCCTCGCCGGTCCGCAGGGCCGCCGGCAACAGGAATCGCTTCCGCGTCAGCCACAGGCCCAGCAGTCCGAGGGAGAAGGACGCCATACCGAAACCGATCATCCACCGGAAGCCCCAGTAGGCGACGGGAACGATGGGCTTGTAGTCACCGGGACCGAACTTCTCCTGCAGGGCCTCGTTGGTGTCGTTGATGCCGGGCACGTACGAGTCGAAGTCGCTGTGGGCGAGGAAGGACAGCAGTCCGGGGATCTCCAGGGCGACCTTGTTGTGTCCCTCGTCGACGTCCCCGTAGGCGAAGACGGAGAAGGGTGCCGGTTCCTCGCCGTCCCACAGCGCCTCGGCGGCGGCCATCTTCATCGGCTGCTGCTCGTACATGACCTTGCCGAGGGTGTCGCCGCTGACCGCGGTGAGGATGCCGCCGACCGCCAGGGTGACGAGGCCGAGCCGGAGCGAGGTCCGCATCACCGGGATGTGCTTCTTGCGCATCAGGTGGAAGGCGGCGATGCCCACCATGAAGGCTCCGCCCGTCAGGAAGGCCGCCGAGAAGCTGTGGAAGACCTGATTGAGGGTGGTGTTCTGGGTCAGGACGGCCCAGAAGTCGGTGAGTTCGGCCCGGCCCTTCTCCTCGTTGATCCGATAGCCGACGGGGTGCTGCATCCAGGAGTTGGCCGCCAGGATGAAGTACGCCGACAGCAGGGTGCCGATCGAGACCATCCAGATGCACGCCAGGTGGATCTTCTTGGGCAGCTTGTCCCAGCCGAAGATCCACAGGCCGATGAAGGTCGACTCGAAGAAGAAGGCGATCAGCGCTTCGAAGGCGAGCGGGGCGCCGAAGACATCGCCGACGAAGCGGGAGTAGTCGGACCAATTCATGCCGAACTGGAACTCCTGCACGATGCCGGTGACGACACCCATGGCGATGTTGATCAGAAAGAGCTTGCCCCAGAACTTGGTCGCTCTGAGGTACTTCTCCTTCTCGGTGCGCACCCAGGCGGTCTGCAGGCCTGCCGTGAGGGCGGCCAGCGAGATCGTCAGGGGGACGAACAGGAAGTGGTAGACGGTCGTGATGCCGAACTGCCAGCGCGCCAGCGTCTCCGGCGCCAGAGCTATGTCCACGTCGTCACTCTCCTTGCATCGCCACTCGCCATGGTCGGCGGCAGTTTGTGCGTGTATGCCACACCTAACTCGGGCGCAACCGGGACACGCTTGTGAACGCGTTCACATTCACAAGCAATTATGACCTACAGCTTTTCGACACCGGAAGGGGGGTCCCCTGTGACGTCAACCCCTTGGCGGGAACTTCAACATCTTGTTGAATTCGCCGCATGGAGATACACATCTCATGGCCTGCGGGCCACCTCACCGCAGTACTCGACGACACCCCGACCGCGCAGGCGCTCGCCAAGGCGCTACCTATCACCGCCTCCGCTCACACGTGGGGCGAGGAGGTGTACTTCGACACAGGTGTGTCGGTTTCACGTGAAACGGACGCCCGGCAGGTCGTGGAGCCGGGCACGGTCGCCTTCTGGATCGACGGCGACGCTCTGGCGCTCCCCTACGGTCCCACGCCGATCTCGCGAGGCGCCGAGTGTCGCCTCGCGAGTGCAATGTCCTCGGCCGTCTCGACGGCAACCCGCGGCTGCTGGCAACGGTGCGCGACGGCGACCCGGTAAGCGTCGAGCGCGTCGACGCGTAACTGCCCGCCCTTCCCACTGCTACGACCCTGCGTGGGCGCACCCCAACCGCCCTGCGGTGGGCGCGCGCAGTCGCCTACAGCTCCTTGCGGAACGCCTCCGCCACCTTCAGGAAGATGTCGTTCGCTTCGCTCTCTCCGACCGTCACCCGCACTCCCTCACCCGGGAACGGCCTGATGACCACGCCGGCCTGCTCGCACGCGTCCGCGAACGCGACCGTGCGTTCCCCCAGCCGCAGCCACACGAAGTTCGCCTGGGTCTCCGGCACCGTCCAGCCCTGCGCGCGCAGCGCGTCGACCACGCGCGTGCGCTCGCACACGAGCGAACCGACCCGGCCGATCAGCTCGTCCTCGGCACGCAGCGAGGCGATCGCCGCCTCCTGGGCGATCTGGCTCACCCCGAAGGGCACCGCCGTCTTCCGCAGCGCCGCCGCCACCGGCTCGTGGGCGATCGCGAATCCGACCCGCAAGCCGGCGAGGCCGTACGCCTTCGAAAAGGTCCGCAGCACGCAGACGTTGGGCCGCTCGCGGTACAGCTCGCAGCCGTCCGGCACCTCGGGGTCGCGGATGAACTCCCGGTAGGCCTCGTCGAGAACCACCAGCACATCACTGGGCACCCGGTCCAAGAAGCGCTCCAGTTCGGCCCGCCGAACCACCGTGCCCGTCGGGTTGTTCGGATTGCAGACGAAGATCAGCCGGGTCCGGTCGGTGATCGCTGCCGCCATCGCGTCCAGGTCGTGCACATCGCCCGGGGTGAGCGGCACCTGCACCGAGGTCGCGCCGCTGATCTGCGTAATGATCGGGTACGCCTCGAACGAGCGCCAGGCGTAGATCACCTCGTCGCCCGGCCCCGAGGTCGCCTGGATCAGCTGCTGCGCCACACCGACCGAACCGGTACCGGTGGCCAGGTGGGAGAGGGGCACACCGAAACGGTCCGACAGCTCGCTCATCAGGGACGTACAGGCCATGTCCGGGTACCTGTTGAAGGACGAGGCCGCGGCCGTCACCGTCTCCATCACGCCCGGCAAGGGCGGGTAAGGATTCTCGTTGGAGGACAGCTTGTAGGCCGCCGGGCCGTCGGCCGCGGCGGGCTTGCCCGGCTTGTAGGTGGGAATCCCCTCCAGCTCGGCGCGCAGCTTGGGGCTCGTCTCGCTCACCGCAGTCCTCCTCATGACCACCACCGGCATCGAATACTTCTCACCTTAAGAGGATTCGGCTCCGCTGCGTATAGGCACGGTCAGACCTCATCCGTCACACTGGCATCAGGGGCATCAGGACACGAAGGCGCACGATTCGGGGGGCGCGCCGAACATATATCTACGCGCCGGTGGCTCGCGCCGTGGCGCGCATCCCTCGTGCAGGTGAGTTGAGACCTCTTCGCAACATCGACCACGGGACAGGCCCCCAGTCGTCGGTACGTCAGATACTGGGGCGAGTGACGTCAACCGGCTTCCTTTCCATGGCAGTTAGCCCTTAATGATCTTGCAGAAACGTGACTGTCAACGCGTGCATATGCGTCCGCCCTACCCCGCCCCATGAGCCCTACTATCGGCTCGCCATGACAGCAGCAGGGAAGCACCAGGTGAGCCGCGCGGAAACCTCACGTCGAGGCAGCCGGCCGGGTCGGGCGGGCATCAGGGACGTGGCCGCCGCCGCCGGAGTATCCATCACGACCGTCTCCGACGCCCTCAACGGCAAGGGCCGACTCCCGGACGCCACCCGGCGCCATGTGCGCGAGGTCGCGGACCGACTGGGCTACCGGCCCTCGGCCGCCGCCCGCACGCTGCGCACCGGCAAGTCCGGACTCATCGGCCTGACCGTGACGACGTACGGGGATGAACCTTTCACCTTCACCGAGTTCGCGTACTTCGCCGAGATGGCGCGCGCCGCCACGTCCGCCGCGCTCGCCCGGGGCTACGCACTCGTCATCCTCCCGGCGACCTCCCGTCACGACGTGTGGTCCAACGTCGCGCTCGACGGCACGGTCGTCATCGACCCCTCCGACCACGACCCGGTCGTCAGTGAACTCGTACGCCAGGGTTTACCGGTCGTCTCCGACGGCCGCCCGGCCGGCACGCTCCCCGTCACCGCCTGGGTCGACAACGACCACGAGGCCGCGGTGCTCGGCATCCTCGACCACCTCGCCGACGCCGGCGCCCGCCGGATCGGCCTGCTCACCGGCACCACGACCGACACGTACACGCATCTGTCGACCACCGCCTACCTGCGCTGGTGCGAACGCGTCGGCCAGGATCCCGTCTACGAGGCTTACCCGGCACACGACCCGTGCGCCGGGGCCGTGGCAGCCGACCGGCTGCTCGCCCGCCCCGACCGGCCCGACGCCGTGTACGGCCTGTTCGACCCGAACGGCACCGACCTGCTCGCCGCCGCCCGCCGCTACGGACTGCGCGTCCCGGAGGACCTGCTGCTGGTCTGCTGCAGCGAGTCCACCGTGTACGCCAGCACCGAGCCGCCCATCACCACGCTGTCGCTGAAGCCCCGGCGCATCGGTACGGCGGTGATCCAGGTCCTGATCGACGCCATCGAAGGGCTCGCGTCGGACCAGCCGGTCGAGCAGGTGATACCGACGGAGCTGATCGTGCGCACGTCGTCGCAGCGCCGCCCGCCCCGGACCACGGTCAGCCCGCCGAGGTCGCCCGAGCGCGAGTAGGGTCGCGTCCGGAGCGTGGTCGTGCCGCTGTCGCGGACGGGCGAAGCCGGGCCCAATCGGGGCGAAAGCCGCGGTGAACCGGAGTCCTGTTCTGATTCACCACCCCTGGGTCATCACACAGCGCGATCCGCATTCCTATGATGGGCCCACACACCGCGGGCCGCTGCGACCAGGCAGTCCGAAGCGGTGCAGATGCGGCGCGATGGTGGAGGGGTCGATGACTCAGGGGGCCGGTCAGGGACCCGAGGTGCAGCGGACGGCGACGGTGCGCGACTTCCGGGTACCCGCTTACGTCCATGAGACCGCTCCGTACGCCGTCCCCGGGACGCAGGCGAGCGAGGCCGCACCGCCCTCCGAGGAGGGGTACGAGGAGGCCCTGCCGGACGGGTACACGCCCACCCAGCGGGATCTGCCCGTCATCCGTCGGGGTGACACTGTCCAGGTGACCGTCGAACCCGATCCGGTTCAGGTGGCGCAGCCCGCCACGGGCCAGGGCCCGCTGTTCGTGGTCGGCGACGTGCACGGCTACCTCGACGAGCTGGTGGCCGCCCTGCAGGAGAAGGGCCTCATCGACGCCGCCGGCCAGTGGTGCGCCGGCACCACGCGGCTTTGGTTCCTCGGCGATTTCACGGACCGCGGCCCCGACGGCATCGGCGTCATCGACCTCGTGATGCGACTGTCCGCCGAGGCCGCCGCGGCCGGCGGCTACTGCAAGGCGCTCATGGGCAACCACGAGCTGCTGCTGCTGGGCGCCAAACGATTCGGTGACACGCCCGTCAACTCCGGCGCCGGCACCGCCACCTTCCAGGCGGCCTGGCTGCTGAACGGCGGCCAGAAGACCGACATGGACCGCCTCCAGGACCACCATCTGCAGTGGATGGCCCGCCTCGACGCCATGGAGGAGGTCGACGGCCACCTCCTGGTCCACTCGGACGCCACCACCTACCTGGACTACGGCCGCTCCATCGAGGAGGTCAACGACACCGTCCGCGAGACGCTCACGCGCAACGACGCGGAAGAGGTGTGGGACCTGTTCCGCAAGTTCACCAAGCGCTTCTCCTTCCGCGACGAGGGCGGCGCCGACGCCGTGCGGTCCCTGCTGGATACGTACGGCGGCACCCGGATCGTTCACGGCCACAGCCCCATCCCCTATCTGCTGGGTGAGGTCGGCTCCGAGGACGGCGAGGACGACACCCGTACCGCGGTCGAAGGACCTCACGTCTACGCGGACGGGCTGGCCATCGCGATGGACGGCGGCGTGACCATGGCCGGAAAGCTGCTGGTCCAGCAACTTCCGCTGGAGGCCTGACCGTTCATCGGACGGTCTTTTCCGCTGCGGCTTCCGTACAGGTCGGCACCCAATTTCTGGAAACCCCCTGTCACCCTCCACCGTCACCGCTCTACCATCGGCTTATCCGTAGCAGGCTCCCCTCCGTTTCTGCCCGACGGCTCGTTGGCATGCGAGCCCCAAGCCCTACGGAGCATCGGGGGATGCACATGAACAGCGTTCCGCAGCACCTGCCGAACGAGGACCGCCAGGAGTACGAGCGGGTCCTCGACGAGGCGCTGCGCTCCGCACCACACCGCCCGGAGCTGGCCGCTGTCGGACAGCGGCTCAACTCCGAACAACTGCGCACCATGGCACTCAACGCCACCGCCCTCATCACCGCGGCGGCCGCCACCGAGTACCAGCACTACGTCAAGGTCCGGGAGGAACTGCGCCATCCGACGCCGTCCTCCCAGGCACCGGCCACGCGCGAGTCCGGCTCCGAGGAGCAGGGCACGGGCGCGGCGGGGCTCGCCGCCACCATGGGTGAGGTCGCCGAGGCGACCGGCGCGGGGGCCGTGGCCGTCGTCGCCGTCCTGGCGCCCGTCCTGGCCGGCACCGCCGCGGCGATCTTCCTGTTCGTCGGTTATCTCCTGAAGATGCTCGACCCGGGGCAGACCTTCGCGCAGACCATGCTCACCACCGGATGGGTGTTCGGCGCCGTGACCGCGGTGGCGATCCTCGTCGCCGCGGTGGGGCTGCTGCTCACCGCGCTGCGCAACCGCCCCTTCGCCGAGTCCGGCTACCACGACGAACTCGACGAGGAAGTGGTCCGGGCCAGGGGTGCCTGGCACGACGCCCTGCTCGAGCGGGGCATCCTGCCGTTCCTGCGAGAGGCACTCGCCGATCCCGGCGCCGCGGCGCTGCACACGGGACCGACGGCACCCACGAACCGCATGCCGCACCTCGGCTACGGCCGCCCGGGATTCACGAGCCCCGGGGAGGGCCCCGCCACCGGCCCGCGTCCGAGCTACTCCCGCCCGGACTACAGCAGCCCGGACTTCGGTGGCCCGGAGCACCGGCCCGAGTAGTCACCGCCCGGGCCCCGTACCCCCCTTGCCTTCGGGGGTACGGAGCACCGGGGCGGGTGACGTCAGTCCGCGATCGGCAGGTACACCCTGTTCCCGCTCGCCGCGAACTCCCTCGACTTCTGGAGCATCCCCTCGGCGACCTCCTCCGGAGACGCTCCCTCGGCGGCCGTACCGCCGAACCGCTCCGTGATGCTCTGGCTGATCTTCATCGAACAGAACTTCGGCCCGCACATCGAGCAGAAGTGGGCCGTCTTGGCAGGCTCGGCCGGCAGTGTCTCGTCGTGGAACTCCCTAGCCGTTTCCGGGTCGAGGGCCAGGTTGAACTGGTCCTCCCACCGGAACTCGAAACGGGCGTCCGACAGCGCGTCGTCCCACTCCTGCGCACCTGGGTGCCCCTTGGCGAGGTCGGCGGCATGGGCGGCGATCTTGTAGGTGATGACGCCGGTCTTGACGTCGTCACGGTTGGGCAGGCCCAGATGCTCCTTGGGTGTGACGTAGCAGAGCATGGCCGTACCCCACCAGGCGATCATCGCGGCACCGATGCCGGAGGTGATGTGGTCGTAGGCGGGCGCGACGTCGGTCGTCAGCGGGCCGAGCGTATAGAACGGAGCTTCATCACAGATCTCCTGCTGAAGGTCGATGTTCTCCTTGATCTTGTGCATCGGGACGTGGCCCGGGCCCTCGATCATGGTCTGTACGTTGTAACGCTTGGCGATCGTGTTGAGTTCCCCGAGCGTGCGCAACTCCGCGAACTGCGCCTGGTCGTTGGCGTCCGCGATGGAACCCGGCCGCAGGCCGTCGCCGAGCGAGTAGGTGACGTCGTAGGCGGCGAGAATCTCGCAGAGCTCCTCGAAGTTCTCGTACAGGAACGACTCCTTGTGGTGCGCCAGGCACCACGCCGCCATGATCGACCCGCCGCGCGAGACGATGCCGGTCTTGCGGTTGGCGGTCAGCGGTACGTACGCCAGGCGCACACCGGCGTGGACCGTCATGTAGTCCACACCCTGCTCGGCCTGCTCGATGACCGTGTCCTTGTAGATCTCCCAGGTCAGTTCCTCGGCCCGGCCGTCGACCTTCTCCAGGGCCTGGTAGAGCGGCACCGTCCCGATGGGGACGGGGGAGTTGCGCAGCACCCACTCCCGCGTGGTGTGGATGTTGCGGCCGGTGGAAAGGTCCATGACCGTGTCGGCGCCCCACCGGGTCGCCCAAGTCATCTTCTCGACCTCCTCCTCGATGGAGGACGTCACCGCCGAGTTGCCGATGTTGGCGTTGACCTTCACCAGGAACCGCTTGCCGATGATCATCGGCTCGATCTCGGGGTGGTTGACGTTGGCGGGCAGCACGGCACGGCCCGCCGCGATCTCCTCGCGGACCACCTCCGGCGCCACGTTCTCCCGGATGGCCACGTACTCCATCTCCGGCGTGATCTCTCCCCGGCGCGCGTACGCGAGCTGCGTGACCGCGGTGCCGTCGCGTCCGCGGCGCGGCTGGCGCGGGCGGCCGGGGAAGACGGCGTCGAGGTTGCGCAGACCACCACGTGGTGAGGTGTGCTTGATTCCGTCGTCCTCGGGGCGCACGGGACGGCCCGCGTACTCCTCGGTGTCGCCGCGGGCGATGATCCAGTTCTCCCGCAGGGGCGGCAGTCCCCTGCGGACATCGGTGTCGACGAGCGGATCGGTGTACGGGCCCGAGGTGTCGTAGAGCGTGACCGACTGCCCGTTGGTGAGGTGCACCTGACGGACCGGCACCCGCAGGTCGGGGCGCGAGCCCTCGACGTACGCCTTGTGCCAGCCGACGGACTTCCCGGCCTCCGCGGTCTCCTCCTGGGCGGAGTTCTGTGCGGAGGCAGGCGTGCGTGCGTCCTTGATGGTCATGAGACCTACTCCCTACGCCGGCATTACCCGGTAACAGGTTCGGCGGTCGACGCAGCCGTGTCCGTCCGCCGACGCTTCGTGGGGAACGTCACTCGGCTTCGGTGACGTTTCCCGTGAAACATCGCTGGGACGGAGGTCAGCGCCCTCTCAGCCCGGTGCTCCGAGCTCCCGCGTGTACAAAGGTGCCTCCACGCTAGCGTCAATTCGGGCGCGGTGAACAGAGGGCCCCCCTTGTTCTTGCGATGATCGGTCGGTGACCACACCGCAGCATCCCCCCTTCCCGCCGCACGAGCCCCGCCGCGGACCGGGCACCGAGCACGGCGACGGCCGCGAAGCCGGTCCGGCCTCACCTGGCGCTCATGGTCCCGGCGGCGACAGACATGACGCGGAGGGCGGACAGGGACCGGGAGGCGGACACGGTGCCGGCGGACGGCACGGCCCGGGCGGCGGGCACGGCCCGGGCGGCGGACACGGCCACTCCCACGCGCACAGTCACGGACCGGCGGCGCCCGTCTCCCGGCACCTTCGGAAGGTCATCGCCGCGATTCTCATCCCGTTCGCCGCGGCCGTGCTGATCGGGCTCGCGGTGCTGTGGCCGGGCGGCGCACCGCCGCACGAACGCACCGGGGTCGGCTTCGACCGGCAGACGCAGCAGGCCACGGTCACCAAGGTGGTCGAGCTGAGCTGCCAGTCCGTCAACGCATCGGGGGTTCCCCCGACCGGCGACACCTCGACCGCCGAGGGCTCTTCCGCGGTGCAGCAGGCGAACGGCGACTGCAAGCGCGCGACGATCCGCGTCGACAGCGGCAAGGACAAGGGCCGTACCTTCGACGAGATCGTGCAGCCGGACCAGTCACGGCAGCTGCACGAAGGCCAGGAGGTCGTGGTCGCCTACGAGCCCTCCGCGCCCAGGGATCTGCAGTACTCGGTGACCGACATCAACCGCCGGGTCCCGATGGCCCTGCTCGCCGGCATCTTCGCCCTCGCCGTCGTGGTCGTCGGGCGGCTGCGGGGCCTCATGGCCCTCATCTCCCTGGCCATCAGCTTCCTGGTGCTGAACTTCTTCATCCTGCCCGCGATCCTGCAGGGCTCGAACCCGCTGCTCGTGGCGGTGATCGGGTCGAGCGCCATCATGCTGATCGCGCTCTACCTGTGCCACGGTCTGTCGGCCCGCACCTCCGTGGCGGTACTGGGCACGCTCATCTCCCTGGTGCTGATCGGCGTGCTCGGGTCGCTGTTCATCGGCTGGGCCGCCCTCACCGGCAATACGGACGACAACACCGGCCTCATCCACGGCCTGTACCCGACGATCGACATGAGCGGTCTGCTGCTCGCAGGAGTCATCATCGGTTCGCTCGGTGTCCTCGACGACGTGACGGTCACCCAGACGTCGGCGGTCTGGGAGCTGCACGAGGCCAACCCGACGCTGGGCCGGCGCGGGCTGTACCGCGCCGGCATCCGGATCGGACGCGACCACATCGCCTCGGTCGTCAACACCTTGGTCCTCGCCTACGCGGGCGCGGCCCTTCCGCTGCTGCTGCTGTTCTCCATCGCGCAGAGCGGGGTGGGGACGGTCGCCAACAGCGAGTTGGTCGCGGAGGAGATCGTGCGCACGCTGGTCGGCTCGATCGGCCTGGTGGCGTCCGTTCCGGTCACCACCGCGCTCGCGGCCCTGGTCGTGTCGGCCGACCGGCCCACCGACCGCCCGTCGGCCCGGGCCGCCGGAGCGACTCCCGGCGCGAGCGCGGCGCCCGTACGCGGTGGGCGGGGCCGACGCCGTAAGCGCTGAACCACGGGCGCCCGCCCCGGCGAAGCGTTACGGCACCGCGGAAGAGGTGCCGTAACGGTTCAGCCCGCGCTCTGTTCCTCCGCCAGGATGCGGTCCAGAGCCTCGTCGAGGTGGGCGTCGAAGTCGGCGAGCGCCCCCTCCTGCCCCAGCGGCACCAGCTTGTCGGTCCGGTCGAGGAAGGCCACCAGAGGTGCCGCCGACGAGCGGAACAGCGCCTGGTCGTTGCCCACCTGAAGGCGGATCAGCACCTCGGCCAGGGGCTCCGGGTCGACGGGAGCGATGCGCACATCGCCGTCACCGCACGGCCGGCCCACGCCGTCGACCAGCAACTCCCGTCCGAAAGCCCAGGTCACCGGCGCGTCTCCGGGCAGATGGAAGGTCAGTCGCACGGCATAGGGATCACAGGTCTCGTAGCGCAGTTCCACCGGGATGCGGAACGAGAGTTCCTCGGACACGAGAAAGCTCATCATGACCTCTGCCTGTACGGACTCGCCCATCGCACACCCGTCATTCGCCGTCGACTGTCCGGGAATCAAACCTCTAACACTGGTGGCATCTTGCTCAACGTACACACCAGATCACAAGGAGTGAGTTTTCAGATACTGATAGAGATCGCCAGTGACCCCAAAAGGCGCCCCACTTCGTCCTGCAATCGCTGTGCCGCGGGCAGCAGCCGGTCGGCCTGCTGGAGGGGCAGAGAAATGGCCATGGTGGCGGCCGTGGTGCCGACCGTGATCGGGATCGCCGCACAGACCGTGCCCAGTGCGTACTCCTGGCGTTCGACCACCGGCGCCATCCGACGCATGCTTTCCAGCCGTTTCATCAGGGCATTGCCATCACGCACCGTGTACGGCGTCACGGGCCGCACCGGGTACCGGTCCAGGTGGTCGCGGCGGGCTTCCTCGTCCAGCTGCGAGAGCAGGCACTGCCCGATGGCGTGCGCGTGTGCGGTCTCGCGGAAGTCCGCCCACTCCTCCACGGCCGGATTGCCCGGGGTGTCGGAGACGCACATGACCTCGATCTCGCCGTCGCGGTACATGGCGTAGTAGACGGGAACACCGATCGCGTCGCGCCAGCGCGCCAACGCGTCGACCACCGTGCTGCGACGTTTCTGCTGGGCCTCTCTGCTACTCAGCCGCTCGGCGGCCTCGCCGAGGAAGAACAGGCCCTTCTCACGGCGCAGATAGCCCTCGTGCACCAGCGTGCGCAGCAGGTGGTAAGCCGTGGGCAGTGCCAGTCCGGTCTCACGGGCCAGTTGCTTGGCGGGGGCTCCGTACTCGTGCTCGGCGACGCGCTCCAGAAGGCGCATCGCCCGCTGCACGGATCCGATGAGCGTCGCGGAGGACGGGGCATCGGAGGGGGACGTGGGGGGCGTCCGAGCCGTCGAGTGGGGCTGCGCGGGCAAGGCGTGCAGCGGAACAAGTGCGGTGTCGGCCGTGGCCAAGGGTCACTCCCGGAACGCGAGGGGGCAGCCCCGTGCGGGGAACACGGGTGGGGGTGTACGCCGCTCGCGGGGTCGCCCCCGCGTCGAGTTCCGGACTCTAACCGTCGGTCACCGCTTGCTGACGTTCCGTCCGGGAAACTTCCCTCGCGCGAGGGAACCCGCGATTCCTGTTACCGCCACCGGTGTCACACAGCTCTCACCAGTCGCTGCGGGACGATGAATTCGACATGAACTTCCGCACGACGTAGATCAGTCCGCCGACCAGGGCCACGAAGACCAGCAGCTTGAACAGCAGTCCGATCACGAAGCCGAGCACGCTGGCGATCAGCCCGCCGAACACGACCAGGGCGATGACCGGCACCGCGATCCACTTCACCCACCACGGCAGTTCCGTGAAGATCTCTCGCATCGCCCTCGTCCTTACCTCTCCGCCCGTCGAGTGTCGGGGCCTTCGGTGGCCCGGAAGCCCGCTGGGAATCTCCTGAATGTCCTGCACCCGATGCTAGGGCCGACGAGGGCCCCGGCAGGGCCCTCGCATCCCTTGTCTCCCCCTGACCGATCCCCTAGGGAACCCTGAGGCGCGGCTCAGCTCTCGGGCGGAGAGAACACCACCAGAACCCGCAGGTCCTCGCTGATGTGATGGAACTTGTGGGCGACCCCGGCCGGCACGTAGACCACGCTGCCGCGGGCGACCTGGGTGGTCTCCATGCCCACGGTGATCGCGGCCCGGCCGCTCACGACGAAGTACACCTCGTCCTGCGCGTGCGGCTGCTGCAGGTCGGACGAGCCCGCGTCGAGGGCGTAGAGACCGACCGACATGTTCCGCTCACGCAGGAACTGCAGGTAGGCACCGTCATTGGCGGCGCGTTCCGCCTCCAGTTCGTCCAGCCGAAATGCCTTCATCGCCTCGTCCGCCCCTGCCTCACCGTTCGTTTCCGATCGCGTCTGCCACGATCAGACACATGAAGAATTTCCTAGTCAAGACGATCGCCAACGCGGCCGCCCTCGCGGTCGCCGTATGGCTGCTCGACAAGATCACTCTGACCGGGGGCAGCACCGGCGAGAAGGCACTCGCACTGATCGTCGTCGCCTTGGTGTTCGGCCTGGTGAACCTGCTGGTGAAGCCGATCGTGCAGGTGCTGACCTTCCCGCTGTTCATCCTGACCCTCGGCCTGTTCACCCTGGTGGTCAACGCACTGATGCTGTTGCTCACGTCGTGGCTGGCCGACAAGCTCGACCTGAGCTTCCACGTCGACGGGTTCTGGACCGCAGTCCTGGGCGGCCTGATCATCTCGATCGTCTCCTGGGCCCTCAACGCGTTCCTGCCCGACAAGGACTGATCCCATGACCTACCGCGTCTGCTTCGTGTGCACGGGCAACATCTGCCGCTCCCCGATGGCCGAGGCCGTCTTCCACGCGCGCGTGGCGGATGCCGGGCTGGACGGTCTGGTCGAGGCCGACAGCGCCGGCACGGGCGGCTGGCACGAGGGCGAGAGCGCCGACCCGCGCACGATGGCCGTCCTGGCGGAGAACGGCTACGGCCTGGACCACACGGCGCGGCAGTTCAAGCCGTCCTGGTTCTCCCGTCTCGACCTCGTCATCGCCCTGGACGCCGGCCACCTGCGGGCACTGCGCCGCCTCGCGCCCACGGAACAGGACGCGGACAAGGTGCGGCTGCTGCGCTCCTACGACCCCGCCGCCGACCGCGGTGACCTCGACGTGCCGGACCCCTACTACGGGGGCGTGGAGGGCTTCGAGGAGTGCCTTGAGATGGTGGAGGCGGCGAGCGACGGACTGCTCGCCGCGGTACGCGAGCAGGTGGAAGGACGGGCAGCATGAGCGAATCCGATACCGACAACAGGGACGGCACAGGCACACGACGGCCCCTTCCCGGCACCGGCGACGGCACGCGGGCGGTGCGGGCCGGCCTCCCGGAGCCCGTCAAGCACGAGCCGACGCTGCCCGGGCCCGTGTTCGCCGCCCACTTCCACCTGCCGGGGGAGCCGACCGGCCCGTACACCTACGGACGCGACGAGAACCCGACCTGGACCCACCTCGAGCGCGCCATCGGCGAACTGGAGGCACCCGGGCAGGACGACGTCGAGACACTGGTGTTCGCCTCGGGCATGGCCGCGATCTCCTCGGTGCTCTTCTCACAGCTGCGCGCCGGGGACGTGGCCGTCCTGCCCGAGGACGGCTACCAGGCGCTGCCGCTGGTCCGCACCCAGCTGGAGGCGTACGGCATCGAGGTGCGCACCGCGCCGACCGGCGGGGACGCCCAGCTGGACGTCCTGGACGGGGCGGGACTGCTGTGGATCGAGACACCGTCCAACCCCGGGCTGGACGTCTGCGACGTCCGGCGGCTCGCCGACGCGGCGCACGCGCGCGGCGCCCTGGTCGCCGTCGACAACACGCTCGCCACACCTCTCGGGCAGCGTCCGCTGGACCTGGGCGCCGACTTCTCGGTGGCCAGCGGCACCAAGCAGCTCACCGGGCACGGTGACGTCCTCCTCGGCTACGTGGCCGGTCGGGACGCCGAGGCGATGGCCGCCGTACGGCGTTGGCGCAAGATCGTCGGCGCGATCCCCGGGCCCATGGAGGCCTGGCTCGCGCACCGCTCGATCGCCACCCTCCAACTGCGCGTGGACCGGCAGAACGCCACCGCGCTCAAGGTGGCCGAAGCGCTCCGTGCTCGGCCGGAGATCACCGGCCTGCGCTACCCGGGGTTGCCCGACGATCCCTCGCACAAGATCGCCTCGCAGCAGATGCGGCGCTATGGATGCGTCGTCTCCTTCACGCTCCCCACGCGCGCGCGTGCCGATCGTTTTCTCGACGCACTGCGGCTCGTCGAGGGTGCGACGAGCTTCGGCGGGGTGCGGTCCACGGCCGAGCGGCGCGGACGCTGGGGCGGCGACGCGGTACCGGAGGGCTTCGTCCGGCTCTCGGTCGGGGCTGAGGACCCCGAGGACCTCGTGGCGGATCTGCTGCGCGCGCTCGAGGAATCGGCCGGCTGACCACGGCCGACCGTCCCTCGTCGGCCGGCCCAACGCGACGGACGGTCCGAGCCTCCCCCCTCGTGGCTCGGACCGTCCTCCGGTTCTCGCGCGCGAAGAACCGCGCGACTTAGGCTAGTTGACTCTGTGTCAGTGTCCAATCACGGTAGCGACAGCGACCTATCGACATATTTATAGTTGGGCGCGGCCGGAGGGCCGGTGGAGAACAGAAGAGGGGGGTGGCTTCCGTGGACCTGGCCTTGCTGCGCACGTTCGTGACCGTGCACCGGGCCGGTTCCTTCACGCGCGCGGCGGCCCTGCTCGGCCTGTCCCAGCCGGCCGTCACCTCGCAGATCCGCACCCTGGAGCGACAGCTCGGGCGCCCTCTGTTCCTGCGGCAGGCCCGCGGCGTGACGCCGACGACCATCGGCGACGAACTCGCCCACAAAGCCGCCCCGCACCTCGATGCCCTGGTGGAGATCGCCGAGACCGGGCTGGACGACGACTCCTCGCTGCGCACCCTGCATCTGGCCGGCCCCCCGGAGTTCACCGCCGAGCGGGCGCTGCCCGCGCTCACGGAGCTCACCGGCGAGGACGGACAGGGCTTCGCCCTGCGCGCCTCGTTCGGGAACGCCGAAGAAGCCCTGGAAGGGTTGGCCGCCGGGCATCACGATCTGGCCATCGGTACGGCCCGTCCGCGCGGGGCGCTGCTCACGGCGACTCCGCTCTGCGACGAGGAGCACGTACTGGTCGCCGCGCCCCAGTGGGCGGAACGGGCCGGCCCCGATCAGCTCCGACACACCGCCGCACCCGATCTGGAACACGTCCCCGTGGTCGAGGTGCACGAGTCGCTGCCCTTCGTCGCCCGCTACTGGGCGTCCGTCTTCGACGCCCGTCCGGCAGCCCCGGGCACCGTCGTCGCTCCAGACCTGCGTGCGGTGCTCGCTTGTACGGTCGCGGGCGCCGGGCTCGCCGTACTGCCTCGCTACCTGTGCGCCGAGGCGCTGGCGCGCGGTGAAGTCGTCGCCCTGCACGACCCCGCGGTGCCACCTCTGCGGACGTACTTCCTGGTGGTGCGTACCGGGACGCTCGCGATGCCACACATCGCCCGGGCCCATGAGTGGCTGCTGCGTGCGGCCGCCGACTGGAGCTGAGCCGACGGTCCGGGCGGTCGGCGTCGCGATGTTTCACGTGGAACCAGCCGGGCCACATTTCTCCCATGACCGTCCGACCCGTGGTCAAGCGCACCGCCCGCGCCGTCCTCCTGGACGGCGGCCACCTGATTCTGATCAAGCGCACCAAGCCCGGTGTCGATCCCTACTGGGTCACTCCAGGAGGTGGGGTCGAGCCGGGCGACACCACCGTCGTGGACGCCCTGCACCGCGAGGTGTACGAGGAACTGGGCGCCAAAATCACCGACGTTGTCCCGTGCTTCGTGGACACGGTGGAGCACATCGGCGAGGACGGTGGTGCGACCGGTGTGAAGGTGCAGCACTTCTTCGTCTGCCGACTGGAGTCCATGGACCCGTCGCTGCGGCACGGCCCCGAGGTCGACGAGCCCGCCGGTGAGTACGAGATCGTCCGAGTGCCCTTCACCAGGGTCGGGATCGCCTCCGTCCACCTCGTACCGCTCTCGCTCCGGCACTATCTGGACGGCAACATCGAGGGCGTCCGTGCCATGCACGCACCCGACCTCGGCTGACCCGGCCGTCGCACGGGGTGGCCAAAAGCTCGCTCGTTCCGCGGAAAGCGGTGGACGCCGACGGCTGTCGTCGGACAGCCTGACCTGCGTGTCGACACCTTCCCTCGCCTCGCTGCCGATCCGCCGTCTGACGCTCCGCGATCTCACCGCCTGCGCCGACCTGTCCGAGGACCGGGGGTGGCCTCGTGAGGAGCACAAGTGGGGTTTCCTCCTCACAGCCGGGAAGGGGTACGGCATCGACGATCCCGGCGGCGGTCTCGTCAGTGCCTGCACCGTCACCGAGTACGGACCTCACGGGCGCCCGTCCCTCGCCGCCATCGGCATGGTGCTGGTCGCACAGCGGCACGCCCGCCAGGGCGTCGGCCGCCGGCTCATGCGCCACGTCGTCAACGCCCTGGGCCCCACCCCACTGACCCTGCACGCCACTCCGTACGGACGGCCCCTCTACGAGGAGCTCGGCTTCAAGTCCACCGGCCGGGCGGAGATGGTGCGTGGGCGTTTCGTCGCCGACGGGCTCACGCCCTCGATCGCCACGCGTGCGGCCACGGCCGAGGATCTGACCGCGATCCTCCGCCTCGACGAGGAGGTGTTCGGCACCGACCGAACCCACATCATCACGCGGTTGCCCGCCTTCGCCGATCAGCTCCGGGTCGCCGAGGAGGACGGACGGCTCATCGGGTACGCCGCTGCCTGGCCCAACATGGACACCCACGTCGTGGGCCCTCTGATCGCCCGCGACACCGAGACGGCCAAGGCGCTGCTCACCTCCCTCGCCGCACGCACCGACCGCCCGCTGCGCACGGACATCGACGTACGGCACGAGGAGCTGCTGGCCTGGGTGAAGGGGCACGGCCTCACGTCCCTCTCCACCAACGCGGTCATGACGTACGGCGTCACGGAGCTGCCCGGGGTCTGGCAGCGGCGGTTCGCTCCACTCACGGTGGCGGCGGGCTGACCCGATCGGTGCGGCGAGGCCGGTCCCCGGTTACGTCCCGGGAACCGGCCTCGTGCGGCCGACGGTTTTCGTCAGGCAAGGTCGTCCACGGCGGCCGTGGCGAAGGCGTGGTCCTGCTCGGGCGCTCCGCCGCCGACCCCGATCGCGCCGATCAGCCGGCCGTCGCGGTGCACGGGCACGCCGCCCGCGATGAACAGCAGCGGCCGGTCGAGCGCGGTGGGCAGGGTGTGGAAGAGGCCACCGGGCTGAACGGCGTCGACAAGGTCGGCGGTGGGTGTGTTCAGCTGGAGCGCCGTGTAGGCCTTGCGGGTGCTGGTCTCTCCGGAGATCAGCACGGCCCGGTCGTCGCGCCGGAAGGCCAGGAGGTGGCCGCCCGCGTCGAGGACGGTGACGCTGACGGTGACCCCGGCGGCCTCGGCGGCGCGCTGGGCGACGGTGACGAGGGCGTCGGCGTCCTGGATGGTCAGCGGGGCGACAGCGGTGGTGGTCACGAGAGTTCTCCTTGGTTGATGCCGAGTGGTATGTGCCTCGGTGGTGTCGAGGCGGGAGCGACCGCGGGAGTGCGGGGGCGGCCCTGGCCCCGCGCCCCGGCGGCCGGGTCGTTCAGTGGTGTACGGCGGCTGTCCGCCGCTCGGCCGGTACGGAGCCCGCGACAACCGCGCGGTCAGCGGGCTCGCGCCGTTCGAGGGCGGCCGATACGAAGGCGAGGACCAGGGCGGCGGCGGCAAGCGCGGCACCGACCCAGTTCGGGGCGGTGTAGCCGAAGCCGGCGGAGATGACCACGCCCCCGAGCCAGGCGGAGAGCGCGTTGCCGAGGTTGAAGGCGCCGATGTTCACCGCCGATGCCAGCGTCGGTGCGCCGTGCGCGTGGTCCAGGACACGTTTCTGCAGCGGCGGGACAGTGGCGAAGCCGAGGGCGCCGATCAGGAAGACGGTCACGGCCGACGCGATCTTGTCATGCGCGGTGAGTGTGAACAGGGCGAGCACGACGGCCAGAGCACCCAGGGATACGTACAGCATGGGCATCAGGGCGCGGTCGGCGAACTTGCCGCCCACGAGGTTGCCGCCGACCATGCCGAGGCCGAAGAGGACCAGCAGCCAGGTGACCGAACCGTCGGCGAAGCCCGCGACGTGGGTCATCATCGGCGCGATGTAGGTGATCGCCGCGAAGACGCCGCCGAAGCCGAGGACGGTCATGGCCATCGCGAGCAGGACCTGGGCGTTCTTGAACGCGGCCAGTTCGTGTCGCAGCCGCACTCCCTCGGCCTTGGGCATGTCGGGGACCAGCTTGGCGACACCGGCCAGGCCGACGACACCGAGTGCGGCGACGATGGCGAAGGTGACCCGCCAGCCGACGGACTGTCCGACGAGCGTGCCCAGTGGCACGCCGACGACGTTGGCGACGGTCAGTCCGGTGAACATCATCGCGATCGCTCCGGCCTTCTTGTGCGGGGCGACCAGGTCGGCCGCGACGACCGAGCCGATGCCGAAGAAGGCTCCGTGGGCGAGGGAGGCGACGACCCGGCCGGCCAGCATGACGGAGAAGGCGGGGGCGAGGGCGGAGAGCAGATTGCCGGCGATGAACAGGCCCATCAGCAGCATCAGCATCCGCTTGCGCGGGACCTTGGTGCCGAGCACGGTCATCAGCGGGGCGCCGAACATCACGCCGAGCGCGTATCCGGTCACCAGGAAGCCGGCGGTGGGGATGGAGACCCCGTAGTCGTTGGCGACCTCGGGCAACAAGCCCATGATCACGAATTCGGTCGTTCCGATACCGAAGGCCCCGATCGCGAGGGCCAGGAGCGCGAGAGGCATGGAGGGGGATACCTTCCCAGAAGATTGCAGGAGCGCTTTGCGTGCGTCCACAATAGTTGCAGACGCGGGCTACTGGCAAACGCGGGCAATCGCGGCTCTGGTCTACCCTGGTCTCAGCCGCTCCGGGACGGAGGAACACATGACAGCGACGGACCCCGCCCTCACCGCCCTCTCCCAGGGCTGGTGTGCCCTCTCTCTGCTGCACGGAAGAATCGAGGCGCACATCGAGCGCGCTCTGCAGGCCGGACACGATCTGAGCGTGCGTGAGTACTCCCTGCTCGACGTACTCAGCCGACAGCACGACGGCGACGGCGGGCACCTGCAGATGAAGCAGGTCGCGGACGCGGTCGTCCTCAGCCAGAGCGCCACCACACGCCTGGTCACCCGGCTCGAGGACCGCGGGCTCCTGGAGCGCTATCTGTGCCCCACCGACCGCCGTGGCATCTACACCAACGTCACCGCGGCCGGCCTGAAACTGCTGGACGAGGCACGACCCACCAATGACGCCGCCCTGCGCGAGGCCCTCGACGAAGCCGCCAGGAACCCCGATCTGGCTCCGCTGGTCCGGGTCGTCGAGACGCTCAAAACACCAGTGCCCGCCTGACCCTCCCTGCATAGGGTGCGGCCATGGCAGATCTTGAGATTCGGCCCACCACGGGGGACGACCTCCCCGCGGTCGTCGCGATGCTCGCCGACGACCCCCTGGGCGCCCAACGCGAGTCACCCGACGACCTGAGCCCATACCTGGCCGCCCTGGAACGGCTCAGCGCCGATCCGAACCAGCACCTGGTCGTCGCCGTCCGCGGCGGCCGTGTGGTCGGCACGCTCCAGCTGACGATCGTGCCCGGCCTGTCCCGGCGCGGTGCCACCCGGTCGATCATCGAAGGCGTACGCATCCACTCCGACGAGCGCGGCAGCGGCCTGGGCACGCAACTCATCGAGTGGGCCGTTGACCAGTCCCGTCGGCAGGGATGCCAACTGGTGCAGCTCACCTCCGACAAGACCCGCACCGACGCACACCGCTTCTACGAACGGCTTGGCTTCTCGGCCTCGCACACAGGCTTCAAGCTCCAGCTCTGAGGCGTGTGGCCCTGTTTCACGTGAAACAGGGCCACACTGCGAGGCTGGGCGCGGGACCTAGCCGATTCCGCGCCACCCCTCCGGGTCGACTCCTCCCGGCACAGGCGCACCCTCGTCATACGGCTGCCGTGTGAACACGAACGACCCGAGGTCCAGGTGACTCACGGTCCCGTCCGGGCGTCGCACGGCTCGCAGCAGCTCCCCGGCGTAGTAGCCCTCCAACCCGGTCCACGTGCCATCGCCGTTCGACCGGAAACGCGAGCGACGACCGACGCCCGAAAGAGGCTCCAGCGAGACCCCCTTGTCGGCCATCAGCCGCAGCGCGAAGGCATGCGTGCCCCAGTACCACTGCCCGGCCAACTCCAGGACGGAGGCGTCGACCTCCGGCAGCGGGCGCCACGGTTCGGGGATCCTGGGTTCCGCCTCGGCGACGATGCGAACGAGATCGGCACCGACCCCCGCCACCAGCGGCCCGGACGTGCAGTTGGCCAGCACCACCGCGGCCACGTCGTCCTCCACGCTGATCGTGAGGTTGGCCAGGAAGCCGGGCAGTGAGCCGGAGTGCCCCACGAGCAGCCGTCCGTCCCGGTACTGGATCTGCAGTCCCAGGCCGTACGCCGAACCGTCCGCGACATCCGCGGCCTCCACCGGTGCAGCCGGTGCCCGCATCTCCCGTACGGACTCGGCGCTCAGCACCCTGTCGTCGCCCTGCGTCAGAAAGACGGCGAACCGGGCCAGGTCCCCGGTGGTGGACCAGAGCTGACCGGCCGGGGCCATCCGCCCGAGATCCTCGGCAGGCTCCGCCAGCATCACGTCGGCCCATGGATGCACCGCCCAGCCGCCGGCGTGCGGCGCCTGCGGACGCCCGGAGGTTCGGTTCAGGCCCAGCGGCTCCAGCACCTCCTGCCGCAGCACTTCCTCCCACGAAGCACCGCGCTCCTTCTCGACCAGCGCGCCGAGCAGCGTGTATCCGGGATTCGAATAGTGGTGCCGACGGCCGACCGGGTGAAGCAGCGGCTGCTTGCCCAGCACATCGGCGAGCTCGGGCCGCAACGATCCCGGCGTCCGCTCCCACCACGGCGCAGGCGACTCGGCGGCCAGACCCCCGGAGTGCGCCAGCAGCTCGGCGACCGTCGCCTCCCCCGCCCCCGTACCCGGCAGGTGCTTCTCGAGTGGGTCAGCGAGATCGAGCGCACCCTCGTCACGCAGCCGAAGCACAAGCACAGCGGTGAAGGTCTTGGTGATCGAGCCGATCCGGTACTGCACGTTCTCGTCCGGCCCGTGCCCGTCCACCGAAGTCCGCGCGCCGTGCCAGACGGGCCGACCGTCCCGGACGACCGCCGCCACGAGCGACGGCGCCCGCCCCTCGGTCTGGGCCACGGCGATCCGGTGCAGCAGAGCCCGGCGAGTTGCGGGGAGCAGTTCTTCCTGAGGTGTCGTCATGCCCCCAGTCCATCGACCCGGGCTCCACACGTCGAGCCGATTTCTCTCGCGCCGCGAGGATCAGGTCTGTGCCATGTCCACGAAGCGCGAGTAGTGCCCCTGGAAGGCGACGGTGATCGTCGCCGTCGGACCGTTACGGTGCTTGGCCACGATCAGGTCGGCCTCGCCGGCGCGCGGCGATTCCTTCTCGTAGGCGTCCTCACGGTGCAACAGGATGACCATGTCGGCGTCCTGCTCGATGGAACCGGACTCGCGCAGGTCCGAGACCATCGGCTTCTTGTCGGTGCGCTGCTCGGGGCCACGGTTCAGCTGGGAGAGCGCGATGACCGGGATCTCAAGCTCCTTGGCCAGGAGCTTGAGATTGCGGGACATGTCCGACACTTCCTGCTGACGGCTCTCGGCCCGCTTGGATCCGCCGGACTGCATCAGCTGGAGATAGTCGATGACGACCAGCTTGAGGTCATTGCGCTGTTTGAGACGACGGCACTTGGCGCGGATCTCCATCATCGACAGGTTCGGGGAGTCGTCGATGTAGAGCGGGGCAGCCGAGACGTCGGGCATCCGACGGGCCAGGCGGGTCCAGTCGTCGTCCGTCATGGTGCCGGAACGCATGTGGTGGAGCGCCACGCGGGCCTCGGCGGACAGCAGACGCATCGCGATCTCGTTGCGCCCCATTTCGAGCGAGAAGATGACACTCGGCAGGTTGTTCTTGATCGACGCCGCCCGCGCGAAGTCCAACGCCAGCGTGGACTTACCCATCGCGGGACGTGCGGCGATGACGATCATCTGTCCCGGGTGCAGACCGTTGGTCAGGGAGTCGAAGTCGGTGAAGCCCGTCGGCACACCGGTCATCTCACCGCTGCGCGAGCCGATCGCCTCGATCTCGTCGAGCGCGCCCTCCATGATGTCGCCGAGCGGCAGATAGTCCTCGCTGGTGCGCTGCTCGGTGACGGCGTAGATCTCCGCCTGGGCACGGTTGACGATCTCGTCGACGTCGTCGTCGGCCGCGTATCCCATCTGCGTGATCCGCGTACCGGCCTCCACCAGGCGGCGCAGCACGGCACGCTCGTGCACGATCTCCGCGTAGTAGGCGGCGTTCGCGGCCGTCGGCACGGTCTGGACGAGCGTGTGCAGATAGGAAGCGCCGCCTACCTTGTTGATCTCGCCGCGCTTGGTGAGTTCGGCCGCGATCGTGATGGGGTCGGCCGGCTCACCCTTGGCATAGACGTCGAGGATCGCCTGGTAGACCGTCTCGTGGGCCGGCTTGTAGAAGTCGTGGCCCTTGAGGATCTCGACGACGTCGGCGATGGCGTCCTTGGACAGGAGCATGCCACCGAGGACGGACTGCTCGGCGTCCAGGTCCTGCGGCGGGACCCGCTCGAACGACGGTCCGCCACCGTCCCAGGCACCGTTGTCCGGACCGCGCTCGTGCTGCTCGTCGCGGCCTCTGCCACCGTCACCGCGGCGGCGGGAAGCGGGCAGACGATCACTGGGACCGCTGTCGGCCCACGGGTCGTCCAAGGGCTCGGAAATACTCACCGAGCCACCTCCTCCCGTCCGCCGAGCGGACCTCGCCGTGCCCCTCATTTCTACGGCACGACACTGACAAATAAGACGCCCAACTCCGGTTCAGACGCGTCGGTTTTGTGTTGGTTCACAAGCCGACGGACGGAGCAGGCGCCGGACCACCGTAGGCCCGTCGGCAGCGTCAGCCAATCTGGTTATCCACAGGCCATGTGGACGACGGGCCAGATGCTGTGGAGAACTCCCCGAAACCTGTGCACGACCCGGTGGACAGCCCTGTGAACAAGCCCTCGCGCCATCTTGATAAACCCTGCTGACCTGCACATTCATCGTCCACGTCCTGTGCAGAAGAAAAACTTTGCCAGTCAGATCAAGATCGCTTCGAACCGCGCTCCGAAGTGCGCCCGACGGGGCAGCAGGTAAGGGTCCCAAAAGCTTTGCATCTCTTACCTGTGGACGATTAGATTGGTGCTCATGACACAGGCTTCCGAGCGCTCCCGGACCGTCCGGCGCCGGCACGACCGAGAGATCATCGCGCTGGCCGTCCCGGCCTTCGGCGCGCTCGTCGCCGAGCCCCTCTTCGTCATGGCCGACAGTGCGATCGTCGGCCACCTCGGCACCGCACAGCTCGCCGGACTCGGCATCGCCTCCGCACTGCTGACCACCGCCGTCAGCGTCTTCGTCTTCCTCGCCTACGCCACCACGGCGGCCGTGTCCCGCCGCGTCGGCGCCGGCGACCTGCAAACCGCGATCCGCCAGGGCATGGACGGCATCTGGCTGGCGCTGCTGCTGGGCGCCGCGGTCATCGCCGTCGTCCTGCCGACCGCCCCCTCCCTCGTGGAACTCTTCGGCGCCTCCGACACCGCGGCCCCGTACGCCATCACATATCTGAGGATCTCCGCTCTCGGCATCCCCGCCATGCTCGTCGTGCTGGCCGCGACCGGTGTCCTACGGGGTCTGCAGAACACCCGGACCCCGCTCTACGTGGCCGTGGCCGGCTTCGTCGCCAACGCCGTCCTCAACGTCGTGCTCGTCTACGGCGCCGGCCTCGGCATCGCCGGCTCCGCCTGGGGCACCGTCATCGCCCAGTGCGGCATGGCAGCGGTGTACCTGTGGGTGGTGATCCGTGGAGCGCACCGGCACGGTGCCTCCCTCCGGCCTGACATCGCCGGCATCAGAGCCTCGGCCCAGGCAGGGGTCCCGCTGCTCGTGCGTACGCTCTCGCTGCGGGCCATTCTCATGATCGCCACCGCCGTGGCGGCACGCCTCGGCGACGCCGACATCGCGGCCCACCAGATCATCCTGTCCCTGTGGAGCCTGCTCGCCTTCGCCCTCGACGCCATCGCGATCGCCGGGCAGGCCATCATCGGACGCTACCTGGGAGCCGGTGACGCCCAGGGTGCCCGCGCCGCCTGCCGCAGAATGGTGGAGTGGGGCGTCGCGGTCGGAGTCGTCCTCGGCCTGCTCGTGGTGCTGTCCCGCCCGGCGTTCCTGCCCCTGTTCACCGGTGACTCCGCGGTCAAGGAGGCCGCCCTCCCCGCGCTGGTGATCGTCGCTGTCTCGCAGCCGGTCTGCGGAGTGGTCTACGTCCTGGACGGCGTACTGATGGGTGCCGGCGACGGCCCTTACCTCGCCTGGGCCATGCTGCTCACCTTGGCCGTCTTCACCCCGGCGGCCCTGCTCGTCCCGACGTTCGGCGGCGGACTCACCGCACTGTGGGCGTCCATGACGCTGATGATGGCAATGCGACTGGTGACGCTGTGGCTGCGCACCCGGTCGGGGCGCTGGGTCGTCACAGGCGCGACGCGCTGAGTGTCCCGTGTGAACCATCCCGTTTCACGTGAAACATGGTGCTTCAAGTACGTGAAACATGGTGCTCCCAGTAAAGGACGACCGATCAAAGATGGGGCCGCATCCCCACTCGGGAGATGCGGCCCCATCTCATCGCTTCAGCGAGAGCGAAGCTCAGGCAGCGACGACCTCGATGCTGACCTTGGCGTCAACCTCGGGGTGCAGACGCACGGACGTCTCGTGAGCGCCCAGGGTCTTGATCGGCGAGCCCAGCTCGATGCGGCGCTTGTCGACCTCGGGACCACCGGCGGCCTTGATCGCCGAGGCGACGTCGGCCGGGGTGACGGAACCGAAGAGACGACCGGCGTCGCCGGAGCGGACAGCCAGACGGACCTTCACACCCTCGAGCTGGGCCTTCACCTGGTTGGCCTGCTCGATGGTCTGGATCTCGTGGATCTTGCGAGCACGACGGATCTGCTCGACGTCCTTCTCGCCACCCTTGGTCCAGCGGATAGCGAACTTCCGCGGGATCAGGTAGTTGCGAGCGTAACCGTCCTTGACGTCGACGACGTCGCCCGCGGCACCGAGGCCGGAGACCTCGTGGGTGAGGATGATCTTCATGAGTCGGTCACCCTTCCCTTATCGCGCGGTGGAGGTGTAGGGCAGCAGCGCCATCTCACGGCTGTTCTTCACGGCCGTGGCGACGTCACGCTGGTGCTGGGTGCAGTTGCCGGTCACGCGGCGGGCACGGATCTTGCCACGGTCGGAAATGAACTTCCGCAGCATGTTCGTGTCCTTGTAGTCCACGTACGTGACCTTGTCCTTGCAGAACGCGCAGACCTTCTTCTTCGGCTTGCGCACAGGCGGCTTAGCCATGATGTTTCTCCTGTGTGATCAAGAAGTGTGGGTGGAGCCCGCCTAGAAGGGGGGCTCGTCCGAGTAGCCGCCACCGCCGCCGGAGCCTCCGCCCCAGCCGCCGCCGCCCTGGCCGCCGCCCTGCGGGCCGCCGGCGGGAGCGCCGGTCGCCCAGGGGTCGTCGGCCGGAGCGCCGCCGCCCTGCTGGCCACCGCCGGGGCCGCCGCCCCAGCCGCCGCCACCCTGGCCGCCACCGCCGCCGTAACCGCCCTGGCCTCCGCGGCCCTGGCCCGAGGTCTTGGTGACCTTGGCCGTGGCACTGCGCAGGCTGGCGCCGACCTCGTCGACGTCCAGCTCGTAGACCGTGCGCTTGACGCCCTCACGGTCCTCGTAGGACCGCTGCTTCAGCCGGCCCTGCACGATGACGCGCATGCCTCGCTGGAGCGACTCGGCGACGTTCTCCGCCGCCTGGCGCCAGACCGAGCAGGTCAGGAAGAGGCTTTCGCCGTCCTTCCACTCGTTCGTCTGGCGGTCGAAGGTGCGGGGAGTCGACGCGACACGGAACTTCGCGACGGCCGCACCGGACGGGGTGAAGCGCAGCTCGGGGTCATCGACAAGATTGCCGATGACCGTGATGACGGTCTCGCCTGCCATGGGGGAACCTCTCGGCGGGTTTGCTGCTGGCTGCTTGTGCTGCTACTCGAATCCCGGGATCGGCTGAGCGGAAGGCTCAGTGCATCTCGGGACGGAGGACCTTGGTCCGGAGGACCGACTCGTTCAGGTTCATCTGGCGGTCGAGCTCCTTGACGACCGCAGGCTCGGCCTGCAGGTCGATGACCGAGTAGATGCCCTCGGGCTTCTTCTTGATCTCGTACGAGAGACGACGACGGCCCCAGGTGTCGACCTTCTCGACCTTTCCGCCGCCGTCACGGACGACAGAGAGGAAGTTCTCGATCAGCGGGGAGACAGAGCGCTCCTCGAGATCGGGGTCGAGGATGACCATCACCTCGTAGTGACGCATGTGGAACCCACCTCCTTTGGACTCAGCGGCCACGGTCGTTCCGTGGCAGGAGGGTTGCGATGCGTTGGCACCGGCATCAACGAGTAAACCAGGACCCACTGACAATCGGGCTTCCTCCGAGGAGGCGGCCCGGCCGTGGACGGCAACAGACACCAGTGCAGAAGGTACAGAGTACCCGGCCACCGGCTTGCGGTTGAAATCCGGCCGTGAGGGGACACAATCGGTACTCAGCGGATGTGAGGGCGAAGACACACTGCCGTTGGCAGGAGGTTCCCCATGGCACAGATCATGCGACCCGCCAAGCCCCGGACCGGCTTGCTGGCCACTGACGGAAAACCGCACCCCCTCCAGGACACGCTGCTGGCGGTGACGCTGGTGCTGGGAGTGCTGGCGCTGGCCACCGCGAGTTTCCGCGGGCTCCACATCCTGACCTCCTGGGCAGGGCTGCTGGGGGTCCTGACCGGCGGATACGGCCAGCTCATCTCCGCGACGACGCGTGAGCGCTTCGGTCTGGTGCTGGGCCTCGGGGCTTCCGCGCTCGGTCTGTTCTTCGGCATTCACCACGGCGGCCTCTTCGGCTGAGTACCGGCCGCCGTCGGCCTGTCGGACACGTCGTTCCGCCCGCCTTCCCCCCGTACGCCGGACGGGGCGCTCACAGGGCGCAGTAGGCTTCGCGCGAGAGCCGGAGCCCCTGTACCCATGGGGACACACCAGCCCGAGGAGCGCCCCGAATGACCCTGACCCTGAGGACCATCAGTCGCGAGCAGCATCTGGCCTACATCCAGAGCCTGCCGGCGGCGAGTCACATGCAGGTCCCGGCCTGGGCGGACGTGAAGGCGGAGTGGCGCTCCGAGAACCTCGGCTGGTTCGACGACCGGACCGGTCAGCTGGTCGGTGTGGGTCTGGTCCTCTACCGGCAGCTCCCCAAGATCAAGCGCTACCTCGCCTACCTCCCCGAGGGCCCGGTCATCAACTGGTTCGCGCCGAACCTCCAGGACTGGATGGAGCCGATGCTGGCGCACCTGAAGCAGCAGGGCGCCTTCTCGGTGAAGATGGGCCCGCCGGTGATCATCCGGCGCTGGGACGCCGCGTCCATCAAGAAGGGCATCCAGGACCCCGACGTCAAGCGCCTGCGCGACATAGAGGCCGACCACATCGAGCCGCGCGCGTTCGAGGTGGCCGACAAGCTCCGCCGCATGGGCTGGCAGCAGGGCGAGGACGGCGGCGCGGGCTTCGGAGACGTGCAGCCCCGCTACGTCTTCCAGGTGCCGCTGGCCAACCGCTCCCTGGAAGAGGTCCACAAGAACTTCAACCAGCTGTGGCGCCGCAACATCAAGAAGGCCGAGAAGGCCGGCGTCGAGGTGGTCCAGGGTGGTTACCACGACCTCGAGGAGTGGCAGCGCCTGTACGAGATCACGGCGGTGCGCGACCACTTCCGGCCGCGTCCGCTGTCGTACTTCCAGCGCATGTGGGCGGCCCTCAACAACGAGGACCCCAACCGCATGCGGCTGTACTTCGCCCGGCACAACGGCGTGAACCTGTCGGCGGCGACCATGCTGGTCGTCGGCGGGCACGTCTGGTACTCCTACGGCGCCTCCGACAACATCGGCCGTGAGGTCCGGCCCTCGAACGCCATGCAGTGGGCGATGCTCCGCGACGCCTACGCGCTGGGCGCCACCGTCTACGACCTGCGCGGTATCTCCGACTCGCTGGACGAGAGCGACCACCTCTTCGGCCTGATCCAGTTCAAGGTCGGCACGGGCGGGCAGGCGGCCGAGTACCTCGGCGAGTGGGACTTCCCGTTGAACAAGCTTCTCCACAAGGCGCTCGACATCTACATGTCGCGCCGCTGAACCACCGCACCCTCACCCGCACCTCTGACAGCCACGAGAAAGGTTCCAGGTCCGGCCATGGCGCTCACCCTCTACGTCGACACCGCGCGCTGGCGGGCGCACCACAAGCACGTGCAGGAGCAGTTCCCCGGGCTGGTCCCGGTCTGCAAGGGCAACGGCTACGGCTTCGGGCACGAGCGGCTGGCGGAGGAGGCCACGCGGCTGGGCTCGGACGTACTGGCCGTCGGCACCACGTACGAGGCCGCCCGGATCAAGGACTACTTCGGGGGCGACCTGCTGGTGCTGACCCCCTACCGGCGCGGTGAGGAGCCCGTTCCGCTGCCCGACCGTGTCGTGCGCTCGGTGTCGTCCGTGGACGGCGTGTACGGCCTCGTGGGCGCGCGTGTGGTGATCGAGGTGATGTCCTCGATGAAGCGGCACGGCATCAGCGAGCAGGACCTGCCGCAGTTGCACGCCGCCATAGAGAACGTCCGGCTGGAGGGTTTCGCCATCCACCTGCCCCTGGACCGCACCGACGGCTCGGACGCCGTCGAGGAGGTCATCGGCTGGATGGACCGGTTGCGCGCGGCGCGGCTCCCGCTGCACACGATGTTCGTCAGCCACCTCAAGGCGGACGAGCTGGCGCGCCTCCAGCAGCAGTTCCCGCAGACTCGCTTCCGGGCCCGGATCGGCACCCGGCTGTGGCTGGGGGACCACGAGGCCACCGAGTACCGCGGCGCGGTCCTGGACGTCACGCGCGTGGCCAAGGGGGAGCGCTTCGGCTACCGGCAGCAGAAGGCGGCCTCCGACGGCTTCCTGGTGGTCGTGGCGGGCGGTACCTCGCACGGAGTGGGCCTGGAAGCCCCGAAGGCGCTGCACGGCGTCATGCCGCGGGCCAAGGGCGTCGCCCGGGCCGGCCTCGCGACGGTCAACCGGAATCTCTCGCCGTTCGTCTGGGGCGGCAAGCAGCGTTGGTTCGCGGAGCCGCCGCACATGCAGGTCTCCATCCTGTTCGTGCCCTCGGACGCCCCGGAGCCCACGGTCGGTGACGAGTTGGTGGCCCATCTGCGGCACACCACCACGCAGTTCGACCGCATTCTCGACCGCTAGCGAGAAGGCCGTACACGGTTCCTCCGTGTACGGCCTTCTGTGCGTTCGCTCAGAGCGAACCACCTGTCTGACGACTCGCGCCCCACTGCACCTGTGGCCCTTCGAAGTTGGCCGCGTGCTGCCCGGTCTGCGCCGCGGGTCCCAGGGCGAAGACGTCCGGCGCACCGTCGAGCACCCCGCCCGATGGGTCGTCGTCGCCCGTCCGCCGGACCGGGTCCCGGTCCGGCATCAGGATGTCGCGGACGACCATCGCGCACAGGAACAACGTTCCCAGCAGGTGTACGCCGATGGCCCAGTGATAGCCGTCCGTCGGCAGGCCCTTGTGGGCATCACCGCTGGTCGTGTAGGCGAGGTACATCCAGATGCCCAGGAAGTACGCGACCTCGCACACCTGCCAGATCAGGAAGTCACGCCACTTCGGCCGGGCCAGCGCGGCCAGCGGAACCAGCCAGAGCACGTACTGCGGCGAGTAGACCTTGTTCGTGAGGATGAACGCCGCGACGATCAGGAACGCGAGCTGAGCGAACCGCGGGCGCCGAGGGGCCGTGAGGGCGAGCCCCGCGATCGCGCCGCAGCACAGCAGCATCAGGAGCGTGGCGAGGGTGTTGACGGTCTCGGTACTGGGCGGGTTGTCGGAGTTGTGGACCAGGATCAGCCAGAAGGAGCCGAAGTCGACGCCCCGTTCCTGGCTGAACGTGTAGAACTTCGACCAGCCGTCGAAGGCGAAGAGCATCACCGGCAGGTTCACCCCGAGCCAGGCGACCGCCGCACCTCCCAGCGCCTTCCCGAACTCCCGCCATCTGCCGGCGCGCCAGCACAGCACCAGCAGCGGCCCAAGGATCAGGAAGGGATAGAGCTTGGCGGCCGTGGCGAGGCCCAGCAGTACCCCGAAGGCCACCGGCCACCTCCGGGACCACATCAGGATGGCGGCGGACGTCAGGGCGACCGCCAGCAGGTCCCAGTTGATGGTGGCGGTCAGGGCGAAGGCGGGCGCGAGGGCGACCAGCAGACCGTCCCAGGGACGCCGGGCGTGGGTGCGGGTCACGCAGACGGCGATGACGGCCGCACACACCATGAGCATCCCGGCGTTGACCATCCAGTACCACTGTTCCTGGTGCTGGATGGAGCCGCTGCCGGGGGTGAGCCAGGACGCGACCTCCATGAACACTCCGGTCAGCACCGGGTACTCGAGGTACTCCATGTCGCCGGGAAGCTTGTCGAAGTACGGCACCAGGCCGTCGACGAACCCGCGCCCCTGGTACAGGTGCGGGATGTCCGAGTAGCAAGCGTGCGTGTACTGCGAACTGGCACCGAAGAACCATGCTCCGTTGTAACAGGGGGCCTTCTGGACCAGGCCGAGGGCGAACACACCGATCGCCACGAGTGCGATCACCCGCACAGGCGTCCACCAGGACGCCCCGAGGACGGCCCGTCGGCCGACCGGGCCGCCGATCAGCTCACTACCGGCCGCGGCGACGGCGTCCTCCCTGGTCGGCCGCACCGAGTCCGGGTCGCGCACGCTCGCTGGCGTCGATTCTGCACTGGGCATGGGGCACATCCTGCCGTACGCGTCTGGGAAAAGGCCGGGGCCGCCGCACCCTCGTCGGTGCGGCGGCCCCTGTTTCACGTGAAACGTGTGGGTGTTTCACGTGAAACACCCATGCGGTGCATTCTGTGGCTAGCCGTTCGGTCCCGCGAAGAGGCCACCGTTCTGATTGCCTCTGCTGTCGTCCTCTTCGCCTGTGGGACTGGGTGACGTCGAGGGCGACGGACTGGTGCCCACGCCTCCCGAATCGTTGCCGGCGCTGTCATTGCCACCGTTGTCCCCGGTGTCGCAATTCCACTCCCAGACGCCACAGGTGTCACTCGGTGAGGGCGAAGGACTGGTGGTCTCGCTCTGGCTCGGCGACGGAGACGGAGACGGACTCGTCTCCTCCTCGCTCTGAGAGGGCGAAGGAGTCGGGCTCGGCGGCGGGGCGTCGTTGACGACCTCCCCGATGGGCTCCGGCTTCGGGAACTTCTGCGGCTTGGTGCCCTTCAGCGCGTCCTCCATGTAGTCCTTCCAGATGATGGAGGGGAACGACGCACCGTGGATCTGCTTCTGGCCACCCGTTCCGTACATCTCCAGGAACGTACGGTTCTTGATGGTCTCGTCGTCCGGATAGCGGAACATGCTGATGGCGGTCGACAACTGCGGGGTGTAGCCGACGAACCACGCGGACTTGTTTCCGTCGGTGGTACCGGTCTTGCCGGCCACCTCACGACCGGGCAGCTGAGCGTTCGAACCCGTACCGTCCTCGACGACGGTCTTCAGGACATCGGTCACGTTGTCCGCGACCTGCGCGGTGAATGCCTGCTTGGTCTCGACCTTGTGCGTGAAGATCGTGCCGTCCTTGCTCGTCACCTTGGTGACCGAGAAGGGATCACGTTGCTTCCCGCTCTCCGCGAAGGTGGCGTACGAACCCGCCATACGGATCGCGCTGGGGTCGGAGATGCCGAGGGAGAAGGACGGGTAGGACGTACCCGCCAGGCTGTCCTTGAGGAGTCCGGAGTCGACGGCGGCTTCCTCCACCTTGTCGAGGCCGACATCCATGCCGAGCTGTACGTAGGCCGAGTTGACCGACTCCCGCATGGCCTCCCGGAGGTCGATCATGTAGTCGGGCGCCTCACCGACCGACAGCTCACCGTCATTCTCCTGGAGCCACTGCTCGCCCTTCTCGTTCTTCCAGACCGTCCCGTCGTATTCCTTGACCTTGAAGTCGTTCTCGCCGCTGTAGAGGCTCCGCGGCGAGACGACGGTTCGTGCGTCCTGCGCCTGGGTCGGGGGGCCTTCGGGGTCTCGCACACCCCACTTCATCGCCGCCGCGAGCACATAGGGCTTGAACGTCGAACCGACCTGGGCACCGGTCACGTCCGCGTTGTTGGTGAAGTGCTTGGTCGCGTCCTCACCGCCGTAGATGGCCTTGATCGCCCCGGTCTCAGGGTCGACGGACGCCCCGCCGAACTGGACGTGGGTGTCCTTCTCAGGCCGCTTCTTCGGGTCGATGTTCTCCTTGTAGACCTTCTGGACCGCCTTCTCGAGATCCTCGACCTTCTTCTTGTCGAAGGTCGTGTAGATCGAGTAGCCGCCCCTCTCCAGCTGCTGCTCCGTCACCACGCCGTTCTTGACCACGGAGGACTTGGCGAGCCTGACGAGGTAGCCGATCTGCCCGCCCAGCTGCGAGTTCGACTGCGGGTTCTTCACCTCGGGGAGATCGGGGAACTTCGCCCTGTCCTCCTGGCTCAGATGCCCGTACTCGACCATCTTGTCGAGCGTGTCCTGCATCTGCCGCTGAGCCCGCTCACGGTTGGCCTCCGGAGTCGCGGCCGGGTCGATCGAGGTCGCTCCCGCGGGGTCGTAGTAGGTGGCGCCCTTGAGCGTCGCCGACAGGAAGGCGCACTGGCCGGGGTTGAGGTCGACCGCGTCCACGTTGAAGTAGGCTCGGGCCGCCGCCTGGATGCCGTAGGCGCCACGGCCGTAGTACGCCGAGTTCAGATAGCCCTCGAGGATCTTGTCCTTCGGCTCCTCGGCGCCGACCTTGATCGAGACGAAGATCTCCTTGACCTTGCGGGAGATGGTCTGCGACTGGTCGTTCAGCATCGCGTTCTTCACGTACTGCTGGGTGATGGTGGAGCCACCCTGCGTGTCGCCCCCCCTGGCCATGTTGAACACGGCACGGGCGATGCCCTTGGGGTCGATGCCGCTGTCGGAGTAGAAGGTCTTGTTCTCCTGGGAGATGACGGCGTTGCGCATCGCCTCGGGAATCTGCGGGAGGCTCACGATCTGGCGGTTCCGTTCACCGCCCGTGGCGACCATCTGCGAGCCGTCGGCCCAGTAGTAGACGTTGTTCTGGGCCGTAGCGGTCTTGTCCAGATCAGGAACCTGCACCATGGCGTAGGCGAGGCCCGCGGCAGCCACCCCGGTGCCGAAGAAGCCGATGAACAGGCCTGTGACGAGCTTCCAGGAGGGCATCCAGCGGCGCCACCCGTCCTTGTCGTGGCGCGGGTAGTCGATCAACCGCTTCCTGCCGGACGCGACCGCACGGCCCCGCCCGGGTCCTGCCGTGCCGCCGGGGGCGGCCCGCCGGCCACCGCGACCGGGATCGGCCGCTCTGCGACGGCCGCCTCCACTCCGCTGTGCCGCGCGCCTGGCTTCGGCCCGGCTCCCGTACGGACGCTCCTCGCCCTCCTGGCCGTACGAGCCGGACGGAGACCCTGTGGCGCCCCGCGGTGCCGCGCGGCGGCCGGAGGACGAGCCGGACTGGCCGCGTCGGGCCGCGGCACGTCCGCCTCCCTGCGGCTGCGGCGGTTTGCGACGGTGCTCGCTCATCGAACGACTACTCCTCGGGCAGGCGCACCTTTGCGCGCCTGGAAAAGGCGGCTGGTTTCCGGTCCCCCCGAAGTACGGATGCGGTCCCTTCCGCATTCACCCGTACTGCACCAGGGACAGGGACGCCCCCAGACGTCACTCGGTTCCCGGTGGTCTGCATGGCGCACAGACTACGCACCGCCAAAACCCCCGAGCCCCGAAGTTCATCTCAAATCAGGCAACTTGCTCGTGATGAAACCCTGATGTGATCCCGTTCACCGGTCCCCCTCTTGTCGCGCACGGAAGCTCGTTCTATCGTGCTGATGTATCGAGTCGATACATCAGCGCGGCATAAGGACGAGAGGAGGCGACGATGAGCCGGCGTTCCGGCATCCTCGAGTTCGCCGTACTCGGCCTGCTCCGCGAATCCCCGATGCACGGCTACGAGCTGCGCAAACGGCTCAACACATCACTGGGTGTGTTCCGGGCGTTCAGCTACGGGACGCTCTACCCCTGCCTCAAGACGCTGGTCGCCAACGGCTGGTTGATCGAGGAACCGGGGAACGTCGGCGAGGCCGCCGCATCCCTCACGGGACGCCGCGCCAAGATCGTCTACCGGTTGACGGCCGACGGTAAGGAACACTTCGAGCAGCTCCTCTCACAGACGGGCCCGGACGCGTACGAGGACGAGACCTTCGCCGCTCGCTTCGCGTTCTTCGGCCAGACGTCGCGTGACGTGCGCATGCGCGTTCTCGAGGGCCGGCGCAGCCGGCTGGAGGAGCGCCTGGAGAAGATGCGGGCCTCTCTGGCCCGCACCCGGGAGCGACTCGACGACTACACGCTCGAGCTCCAGCGCCACGGAATGGAGTCCGTGGAGCGCGAGGTGCGCTGGCTGAACGAGCTCATCGAGAGCGAGCGGGCGGGGCGGGACCTTCGGGGTTCCGCTTCGGAGGGGACCGCTCAACAGGACACGACATCTGGAGCGACGGGCGGCCTGCCCCGGCCCGGGGACGACCCCAGGCCGGATACGCCCGGCGACACCGCCACGTGAGAGCCCAGTCAGGGCCTCACTCGTACACACAGGGAGCAACCGGAATGGGTTCGGTTCGCGTAGCCATCGTCGGTGTGGGCAACTGCGCCGCATCGCTGGTGCAGGGCGTCGAGTACTACAAGGACGCCGACCCGGCGGCCAAGGTCCCGGGCCTGATGCACGTGCAGTTCGGCGACTACCACGTCCGCGACATCGAGTTCGTCGCCGCCTTCGACGTGGACGCCAAGAAGGTCGGCCTGGACCTGGCGGACGCCATCGGCGCCTCCGAGAACAACACCATCAAGATCTGCGACGTGCCGAACAGCGGCGTCCAGGTCCAGCGCGGCCACACCCTCGACGGTCTCGGCAAGTACTACCGCGAGACCATCGAAGAGTCCGCCGAGGAGCCGGCCGACATCGTCCAGGTCCTCAAGGACAAGCAGGTCGACGTCCTCGTCTGCTACCTGCCCGTCGGCTCCGAGGACGCGGCGAAGTACTACGCCCAGTGCGCCATCGACGCCAAGGTCGCCTTCGTCAACGCCCTCCCGGTCTTCATCGCCGGCACCAAGGAGTGGGCGGACAAGTTCACCGAGGCGGGCGTCCCGATCGTCGGCGACGACATCAAGTCGCAGGTCGGCGCCACCATCACGCACCGCGTGATGGCGAAGCTCTTCGAGGACCGGGGCGTCGTCCTGGACCGCACGATGCAGCTGAACGTCGGCGGCAACATGGACTTCAAGAACATGCTCGAGCGCGACCGCCTCGAGTCGAAGAAGATCTCCAAGACGCAGGCCGTCACCTCCCAGATCCCCGACCGGGACATGGGCGAGAAGAACGTCCACATCGGCCCGTCCGACTACGTCGCGTGGCTCGACGACCGCAAGTGGGCCTACGTCCGCCTCGAGGGCCGCGCCTTCGGTGACGTCCCGCTGAACCTGGAGTACAAGCTCGAGGTCTGGGACTCCCCGAACTCCGCCGGTGTCATCATCGACGCCCTGCGCGCCGCGAAGATCGCCAAGGACCGTGGCATCGGCGGCCCGATCCTGTCGGCGTCGAGCTACTTCATGAAGTCCCCGCCGGTCCAGTACTTCGACGACGAGGCCCGTGCCAACGTCGAGAAGTTCATCGCCGGCGAGGTCGAGCGCTGAACGGACACGGACTGAGGTCCGTAGGAGGTCCCCGGGTCGCGTGCCCCGGGGACCTTCCCGTATGTGAGGCTGTGCCCCATGGCCGTCGTCCGTGACCTGCGCGTCCTGCTGCGTCTGAAGGGCTTCCGGCGCCTGCTCGCCGTGCGCCTTCTCTCCCAGGGCGCCGACGGCGTCTACCAGGTCGCGCTGGCCACCTACGTCGTCTTCTCCCCGGAGAAGCAGACCTCGCCGGCCGCGATCGCCTCCGCGATGGCGGTCCTGCTGCTCCCCTACTCCCTGGTGGGCCCCTTCGCCGGCGCCCTGCTGGACCGCTGGCGCCGCCGCCAGGTCTTCCTGTACGGCAACCTGCTGCGCGCCGCGCTGGCCTCGGTGACGGCGGTCCTGATGATCGCCTCCGTCCCGGACTGGCTCTTCTACGTCTCCGCGCTCTGCGTCACCGCCGTCAACCGCTTCGTCCTCGCGGGCCTTTCCGCCGCGCTGCCGCGCGTGGTCGACGCCGAGCGCCTGGTGATCGCCAACTCGCTCTCCCCGACCGCCGGCACCCTGGCCGCCACGGCGGGCGGCGGGCTCGCCTTCGTCGTCCGCCTCGTGGTGGCGGACTCCGACGCCGCCGTGGTGCTGCTCGGGGCGGCTCTGTATCTGTGCGGGGCGCTCGCATCACTGTGCATCGCGGTGGAGCTGCTGGGGCCCGACCGCACGCAGGCACCGCGGCTGGCATCGGCGCTCGCCGTCACCGCCCGCGATCTGGTGGCGGGGGTACGTCACCTGGCCGCGCCCGCGCGCCGGGAGGCTGCCTGGTCGCTCGCGGGCATGACGCTGATGCGGTTCTGCTACGGCGCGCTGCTGGTCATGCTGCTGATGCTGTGCCGCTACTCCCTGACTTCGGACACGGACGAGGGGCTCGCCCTGCTGGGGCTGGCGCTGGGTGTCTCCGGTGCGGGCTTCTTCGCCGCCGCCGTGCTCACCCCCTGGGCCGCGGGACGGCTCGGCCCCGGCCGCTGGATGGCCGTGTGCGCGGGGGCCGCCACCGTACTGGTGCCGGCGCTCGGCCTTCCGTTCGCCACGGGTCCGCTGCTCGTCGCGGCGTTCGTCCTCGGGCTGACCACCCAGGGGGCGAAGATCGCCACGGACACGGTGGTGCAGTCCTCGGTCGACGACGCCTTCCGCGGCCGGATCTTTTCCGTCTACGACGTGCTGTTCAACGTCGCCTTCGTCGGCGCCGCCGGAGTGGCCGCTCTGATGCTGCCGCCGGACGGCCGCTCGATCGCGCTGATCGTGACAGTCGCCGTGGTCTACGGAGCGGTTGCGGTGGCTATGACCCGGTTCGAGAGGCAGTAAGTGTCACATCAGTGCCACGAAGCCACACTGGGCTACAGAGATGTCAGTGGGGAGCGATAGCTTACGTGCGTCTTATCCGCGACATGTTCGCGTCACGCACCTATCTCTTCAGGGGGAACCCAGTGACCACTCCGCCGCCCCAGGGCAACCCGTTCACGCAGGGCCAGCCGCCCGCTCCGCAGCAGACCCAGGGCATGAACCCGTACGCGCAGGGCCAGCAGGGCTTCCCGCAGCAGGCAGGCCAGCCGGGGTTCCCCCCGCCCGGCGCCCCCGTTCCGCCGCCCTCCCGCTCCAACCGGTTCAAGAAGAAGCTGCTGAGCATCGTCGGCGTCATCGTGGTGGCCGCCGCGATCGGCGGGGTCAAGTGGTACCTGGGGCAGTCGGACGCCGAGAGCACCGCGGTGGGCGACTGCATGCACAACGAGGGCACGCAGATCAGCCCGGAGCTCAAGACGGTCGACTGCTCCTCGGGTGACGCGGAGTTCGAGGTGGTCGAGAAGTTCGACAACACCAGCGACGACAGCAAGTGCGAGGCGGTCAAGGAAGCGACGATCGCCTACTACCAGACTGGCAGCAGCAGCCACAAGGTGGTCCTCTGCCTCAAGGAAGTGAAGTAGGACCCTCAACCGGGCACGAAAAGCGGTCATGTTTCACGTGAAACATGACCCGCTCTCGCATTCTCACCGCTCCTGCGCGGCCCACCACTCCTTGAGTGCCGCCACCGCGGCGTCGTGCTCCATCGGCCCGTTCTCCAGGCGCAGCTCCAGCAGATGCTTGTACGCCTGACCCACGGCCGGCCCGGGGCTGATACCGAGGATCTCCATGACCTGGTTGCCGTCCAGGTCCGGACGGATCGCGTCCAGCTCCTCCTGCTCCTTGAGCTGTGCGATCCGTTCCTCCAGGCCGTCGTAGGCACGCGAGAGCGCCGACGCCTTGCGCTTGTTGCGGGTCGTGCAGTCCGAGCGGGTCAGCTTGTGCAGCCGGTCCAGCAGCGGACCGGCGTCCCGGACGTACCGGCGGACCGCGGAGTCCGTCCACTCGCCCGTGCCGTAGCCGTGGAAACGCAGGTGCAGCTCGACCAGGCGCGAGACGTCCTTCACCAGCTCGTTGGAGTACTTGAGCGCGGTCATGCGCCTCTTCGTCATCTTCGCCCCGACCACTTCGTGGTGGTGGAACGAGACCCGACCGTCCTTCTCGAAGCGGCGCGTGCGCGGCTTGCCGATGTCGTGCAGCAGTGCGGCCAGCCGGAGGGTGAGGTCGGGACCCTCGGTCTCCAGGGCCATCGCCTGTTCCAGAACGATCAGCGTGTGGTCGTAGACGTCCTTGTGCCGGTGATGCTCGTCCCGCTCCAGACGCAGGGCCGGCAGCTCGGGAAGGACGTGCTCGGCCAGCCCGGTCTCCACCAGCAGGGACAGTCCCTTGCGGGGGTGGGGGGAGAGGATGAGCTTGTTCAGCTCGTCCCGGACCCGCTCGGCCGAGACGATGTCGATACGCCCGGCCATGTCCGTCATGGCCTTCACGACCTCCGGTGCCACCTCGAAGTCGAGCTGAGCGGCGAACCGGGCCGCCCGCATCATCCGGAGCGGGTCGTCCGAGAAGGACTCCTCGGGCGTGCCGGGGGTGCGCAGGACACGGGCGGCGAGGTCCTCCAGCCCGCCGTGCGGGTCGATGAACTCCTTCTCCGGCAGCGCGACGGCCATCGCGTTCACCGTGAAGTCGCGCCGGACCAGGTCGTCCTCGATGGAGTCGCCGTACGACACCTCCGGCTTGCGCGAGGTGCGGTCGTACGCCTCCGACCGGTAGGTGGTCACCTCGATCTGCCAGGTCCGGTCAGCGTCTCCGACGCGGGCGGCCTTCTGCGCCCCGACCGTGCCGAAGGCGATCCCGACGTCCCAGACCGCGTCCGCCCAGGGCTTCATGATCTTCAGTACGTCCTGGGGGCGGGCGTCGGTCGTGAAGTCCAGGTCGTTGCCGAGCCGGCCGAGCAACGCGTCCCGCACCGAGCCGCCGACCAGGGCGAGAGAGAACCCGGCCTCCTGGAAACGGCGGGCGAGGTCGTCGGCGACAGGGGCGACCCGCAGCAGTTCACTCACCGCTCGGCGCTGCTCCTGGCTGGGGGCACTGGGGTTGGCTTCCTTGGCGTTCGGCACAACAGAAAAGGGTACGTGGCCCGCGCGGCCGCCCGCGCCCCGATTGATCTCGCACCGAATACCCCTCTTCAGCGTCCGTCCCCTTATAGGCGCACATACGGGGCGGCCGCGCTCGGTGGCGGATCTTGTGGCGTACGTCGCGGCACTTACCCTCAGCGCGCATCGTTACCATGCGTGGACGCACATTCCGACGACCGCTGACGATGACGAGGGACGGGCGAGCGCGTGGCCGAGGCGGCAGACTTCCAGGGGACCAGTCCCTCACCTGCCCGCCGGTGGCTACGGCGTACCACGGCGCTGGTCGCGGGTGCGCCGCTGCTGGCCGGCCTGGTCCAGCTGCCGGCCGCGGGCTCGGCCCACGCCGCGGGGCAGCCCGCCGCGAAGGCCGACGGCGATGCGGGGTCCGTGGCCGTCGCCGTGGACTCGCTCACCCCTTCGGCGCCCACCGACGGCGACACGGTGACGGTGTCCGGCACCGTGACCAACAACGGCAAGCAGACCGTCACCGACGCCCACGTGGGTCTGCGCCTGGGACCGGAGATCGACACCCGGTCGGCCGTGGACGCGATCGCCAAGGACGGTGACGATCTCCAGGGTTCCATCGCCCCGGAGATCGACGACAAGTACACGGAGAAGTTCTCCAAGCTCACCCCCGGCGTCGCCGAGCACTTCAACATCTCCGTTCCGGTCGACGACCTGGAACTCGGTGATGACGGTGTCTACGAATTCGCCGTCTCCCTCTCCGGGGAGACGTCCTCCCAGCCGTGGGAGCGGGTCCTGGGCATCCAGCGGACCTTCCTCCCCTGGCAGCCCGACGAGGCCGGCACCACGACGAAGACAACGGCCCTGTGGCCGCTCGTCTCCACCACGCACATGGCCGCCGAGACCGGGGCGAACGAGGAGCAGACGCCGGTCTTCCTCGACGACGACCTGGCCAAGGAGATCTCCCCCGGGGGACGCCTCAACCAGATGGTGACGCTCGGCAAGGACCTCGACGTCACCTGGGTCGTCGATCCCGACCTGCTGGCCTCGGTCGACGCGATGACGGGCAGCTACAGCGTCCGGGACGGGGACAAGACGGTCGCCGGCACCCACCAGGACGTGGCCAAGCAGTGGCTCGCGGACGTGCAGGACGCGGTGGCCGACAAGGAGGTGATCTCCCTCCCCTTCGCCGACCCGGACCTGGCCTCCCTGGCCCACAACGGCACCGGCGTCACCGGCTCCCTGAGCCAGCTCAAGAGCGCCACAGACGTCATCCACAACACGGTCGATCCGATCCTGCACGTGAAGCCGAGCACGGACTTCGCCTGGCCCGTGGACGGCGCGATCGACCGGTCCATCGTCAAGGTCGCCACCTCGGCGGGCGCCGACAAGGTGATCGCCCGCAGCGACAGCCTCCGGGAGACCGACGGCCTGCCCTACACGCCCTCCGCGGCCCGCCCCATCGGCGGCGGCACGACGGCCGTCGTCGCGGACTCCCGGCTGTCCACGGCCTTCGAGGGTGACCTGTCGACGGCCTCCGCGTCGACGCTCGCGGTGCAGCGGTTCCTCGCCCAGAGCCTCGCTCTGAACCACCAGGTCGGCAAGGAGCGCAGCGTCGTCGTCGCCCCGCAGCGGATGCCCTCCGGCAGCCAGGCCCGCGCGATGGCAGAGGCTCTGCGAGCACTGCAGAGCGGCACCTGGTCCGAGTCCCAGAAGCTGTCGGCGGCCGCCACGGCGAAGCCGGACCCGGACGCCACCACGAAGGTCCCGGGGGCCTCCGCCTACCCCGCCGCCCTGCGCAAGCAGGAGCTGCCCCCGTCGGCGTTCGCACAGATCGCGCGCACCCAGGACACGCTCGACAACTTCCAGGTCGTCCTGTCCGACCCGTCCCGGGTGGTGACCCCCTTCGGGCGCGCGCTGAACCGGGAGATGTCCGCGTCCTGGCGCGGCCGAGCCGCCGAGGCGACGTCCTTCCGTACCGGGGTCAAGGAGTACCTCGACGGTCTGACCGGCCGGGTCAGACTGATCGACAAGTCGGAGACGAAGCTCTCCGGCCGCAGCGCGACGATCCCGGTGACGGTGCAGAACAACCTGGTGCAGGACGTCGGGCCCCTGGTCCTGCGGCTCACCTCCACGAACCCGACCCGTCTGGAGATCGGCGGCGCCGACTACGAGGAGCAGCCGATCTCGGTCTCCGGCGGCCACAGCCAGTCGGTGAAGTTCACCACGTCGGCCAACGCCAACGGCCGGGCGACGGTGATCGCCCAGCTGTACACGACGGACGGGCGCGCGTACGGCGATCCCGTCACCTTCGACGTCAAGGTCACCGAGATCACGGCCACCGTGATGCTGGTCATCGGCGGCGGCGTCCTGCTGCTCGTCCTGGCCGGCTTCCGGATGTACACCCAGCGCAAGCGGGCCGCGGCCCGCGACGCCGAGAAGAGCGAGAACGGTGACGCGGGGACCGCCGAGGGCCCCGAGGACGGTCCGGAGAACCCGGAAGGCCCCGGCGAGCGTCCCGATGATGAGTCCGGGGCGCGTCCCCGGGCAGGCGACCCGGAGCAGCCGAGTGACCCGACACCGGACACCGCAGCGGAAAGCGCCGACCCGTCCGGCACGGGTGAGAGAGTGGACCGTTGAGGATGTCGTGGCCGGTGGGCCCGGGACGATGAGGTGGGGTAACCATGAACGCGCCGTACGACGGTGACCGCGGTCGGGCCGCGGACGGCTCGGGTCACCCCGAGGGTCCGCCGTCCGACCCCGGACAGACACCGCCGCAGCCGCACGCGGACATGTACCTCCAGGACGCCTACGACCAGGATCCCTACCGGGCGCACGACCTCTCCGCCCAGGACCCGGTCTCCGAAGCGCTCTACGACCGCGCCGCGCACCCGCCACCGCCGCCGGGCACCCACCCGCCGCAGCAGCCGCTGTACTCCCAGCCCTCCCAATCGCCCTACGCCCCCGACCCACGCGTCTGGGCCCAGACCCCGGCCCCCGAGCCGGAGGGCCCGACGCAGTACCTGCCCTACGGTGACGACCCGCGCACCACTCAGTTCGTCGGCGTCGACGACCTGGTCACCCAGGCCGGCGAGCAGCGCCACGAGCCGGACGCCTTCGCCCACCTGTTCCGCGACCAGCAGCAGGGCGGCGGTCACCCCTCGTACGACGACCACGCCTCCGTCCCCGCCCCCGCCCCGGCACCGGGCCAGTACGGTGGTGCACCCGGGCAGCAGCCGGGCCAGTACGGCGCCCCGCAGGGGCCCGCCCCGTACGGGAACGCTCCGGCACCCGGGCAGTACGGCGGGCAGCCTGGGCAGTACGGCGGACAACCCGGCCAGTACGGCGGGCAACCGCCGGCGTACGGTCAGCAGCACGCGGCGCCCGCTCCGGGCCAGTACGCGGTGGCTCCCACTCCGGAAGCGGCCGAGGCCCCTCTCCAGGAGCCCGAGCCCGCACCCGCGGCCGCACCGGCCGCCGCCCCGAGGAAGGGCGGACGGGCGGGCGGTCTGCTGAAGTCGAGCGCCGTGATGGCGGCGGGCACGATGGTGTCGCGACTGACGGGATTCATCCGGTCGGCGCTGATCGTCTCCGCGCTGGGCGTCGGCCTGCTCGGCGACACCTTCCAGGTCGCCTACCAGCTACCGACGATGATCTACATCCTGACCGTCGGCGGCGGTCTCAACTCGGTCTTCGTACCGCAGCTCGTGCGGGCGATGAAGGAGGACGAGGACGGTGGCGAGGCCTTTGCCAACCGCCTGCTGACCCTCGTCATGGTGGCCCTCGGCGTGCTCACCGTGATCACGGTCTTCGCCGCGCCCCTGCTGATCCGGCTCCTGTCCAACCCCGTGGCCAGCGACCCGGCCGCCAACGAGGTCGGCATCACCTTCGTCCGCTACTTCCTGCCCTCGATCTTCTTCATGGGCCTCCACGTGGTGATGGGGCAGGTCCTCAACGCCCGCGGCAGGTTCGGCGCGATGATGTGGACCCCGGTCCTGAACAACATCGTCATCATCGTGACCCTGGCGATGTTCATCTGGGTGTACGGCACCGCGGAGACCTCCGGCATGAAGGTCACGAGCATCCCGCCGGAGGGCGAGCGACTGCTCGGCATCGGGGTCCTGCTGGGCCTCGTCGTGCAGGCCCTGGCCATGATCCCCTACCTGCGCGAGACGGGCTTCCGGATCCGGCCGCGCTTCGACTGGAAGGGTCACGGTCTCGGCAAGGCCGTCACCCTCGCCAAGTGGACGGTCCTGTTCGTCCTCGCCAACCAGGCGGGCGCCATGATCGTCATCCAGCTCTCCACGGCCGCCGGCAAGGCGTCGCCCGTCGACGGCACCGGCTTCGCCGCCTACGCCAACGCGCAGCTGATCTGGGGTCTGCCCCAGGCCATCATCACCGTCTCCCTGATGGCCGCTCTGCTGCCCCGCATCTCCCGCTCGGCGTCCGAGAACGACGGCGGCGCGGTCCGGGACGACATTTCCCAGGGCCTGCGCACCACAGCCGTCGCCATCGTTCCAGTCTCCTTCGGCTTCGTCGCCCTCGGCATCCCGATGTGCACGCTCATGTTCGGCTCCTCGGGCACGAGCGAAGCCACCAACATGGGCTACATGCTGATGGCCTTCGGCCTCGGCCTCATCCCGTACTCCGTCCAGTACGTCGTCCTGCGCGCCTTCTACGCCTACGAGGACACCCGGACGCCCTTCTACAACACCGTCATCGTGGCCGTGGTCAACGCCGCGGCCTCCGGACTGTGTTACCTCCTGCTACCGTCGCGCTGGGCCGTCGTCGGCATGGCCGCCTCCTACGGCCTCGCCTACGTGATCGGTGTCGGCGTCGCCTGGCGCAGGCTGCGCAAGCGGCTCGGCGGGGACCTGGACGGCGCACGGGTGCTGCGGACGTACGCGCGGCTGTGCATCGCGTCCGTGCCGGCCGCCCTGATCAGCGGCGCGGCCTGCTACGCGGTCAGCCGTGCGCTCGGCCAGGACGCTCTCGGATCGCTCGCAGCGCTGCTGGCCGGGGGTGTGCTGCTGTTCGGCGTCTTCTTCGTCGCCGCCCGCCGCATGCGCATCGAGGAAGTCAACTCACTGGTCGGCATGGTGCGCGGACGCCTGGGACGCTGAGGGCTGGGGTAGGCGCACAACCATCGTTCACCGCCGTGTGTCGTGCATAGCGGCGGACTGTGGGCACAATTGGGTTCGGCGTCGGACCGCGCGCATCGGGAGCCGGTCGGCGCGCATCGAATGGGGAGGCAGAACGACGGTGGCGGAACGGAGCACAGCTGCCGTCGACGTGGCAGACAACAGCGGTGACGAGCCGCTGACCGCACAGGCGGACCAGTCCACGGCCGACGGGGTGGCCAACAACCGGGAGCGGGACACGGACAGCGACGAGGCACAGGGGAGCCCGAAGAGCGAGGATTCCGGCAAGGCCTCGCCTCCCGAACTGCACAGCGGGCACAAACTCGCCAGACGCTACCGCCTCGAGGAGTGCGTCACCCGTCTGGACGGCTTCAGCAGTTGGCGGGCCGTCGACGAGAAGCTCCGCCGCGCCGTCGGAGTCCACCTCCTCCCTGCGGACCACACCCGCGCCCGCTCCGTGCTGGCCGCGGCCCGTTCCTCCGCCCTGCTCGGTGATCCCCGCTTCGTCCAGGTCCTCGACGCCGTCGAGGACAACGACCTGGTCTACGTCGTCCACGAGTGGCTCCCCGACGCCACCGAGCTGACCGCGCTGCTCGCCTCCGGTCCGCTGGAGGCTTACGACGCCTACCAGATGGTCAGTCAGGTCGCGTCCGCCATGGCGGCGGCCCACCGCGAGGGTCTCGCCCACCTGCGTCTGAGCCCCAACGCGGTGCTGCGGACCTCGACCGGCCAGTGGCGGATCCGCGGGCTCGCCGTCAACGCCGCTCTGCGCGGCATCAGTTCGGAGACGCCTCAGCGCACCGACACCGAGGCCATCGGTGCCCTGCTGTACGCCGCGCTCACCCAGCGCTGGCCCTACGAGACCGACGCACACGGTCTGGCGGGGCTGCCCAAGGACATCGGGCTGATTCCGCCGGACCAGGTACGTGCGGGAGTCCACCGCGGCCTGTCCGAGCTCGCCATGCGTGCCCTCGCCAATGACGGCGCCACCGCCTCCCGCCACGAGTCCCCGTGCACCACGCCGGAGGAACTGGTGAAGGCGATCGGCGAGATGCCCCGCATCCGCCCGCCGGAGCCGGCGTACACCGCCCCGCCCGAGTACCAGCGCACCGCCTACCAGCAGGGCGCCTACGGCCGCCCGACACCGCGTCCCGGTGCCACCCGGCCGGTACCGACTCCGCCGCCTCCGCTGCAGAGCCGCACCGGCAGGGCGCTGAAGTGGAGCGTCTCCGCTCTGCTGATCGCCGCGCTCGGTCTGGGCAGCTGGCAGCTGGCGGACGCGCTGATGGAGCGCGGGGGCAAGGCCGACGACCAGAACCAGACGCAGACGACGGACGGCGACGACAAGAACGGCGAGCAGCCCCGTCCGGTGAAGCCCATCGCGGTCCAGGGTGCCCAGGAGTTCGTCGCCAAGGGCGACGCACAGCACCCGGCCGACGTCGGCAAGACGTACGACGGCGATACCGCGACCCTCTGGCGGACGAACAGCTTCTACGAGGGCCCGGTCATCGGCCCGTTCAAGCCCGGCGTCGGCATCGTCTATGACCTCGGTTCGGCCAAGGAGCTGTCGACGGCGGACATAGGGCTCTTCTACAGCGGCGACCACACGACGGTGGAGCTGTACGCCGCAGACTCCTTGCAGCCCTCGTCGATCGACGCGATGCGGAAGATCGGCACGGTCACCACGAGCGGAACCAACGCGACGGTCAAGCTCACCAAGCCGGTGAAGACGCAGTACGTCCTCGTGTGGCTCACCGCCCTGCCCCACGCACCTGGCGACAAGTACAGCGACCCCGGTTACAAGCAGGCCATCACCGACGTGACGTTCAAGGGCTGAGAGCCAGCCGGCTGAAGGAAGGGGGTCCAATGGCAGACGGCACCGCCTACGGCGACGTCAGCGACCGGGATCTCCTCACCCGCCATGTGGAGGGCGACCCCGATGCCTTCGGCGAGCTCGTCCGGCGCCATCGCGACCGTCTCTGGGCCGTGGCCCTGCGGACGCTGGGTGACCGCGAGGAAGCCGCCGACGCCGTCCAGGACGCCTTGGTCTCCGCCTACCGGGCCGCGCACACCTTCCGCGGGCAGGCCGCCGTGACGACCTGGCTGCACCGGATCACGGTGAACGCCTGTCTGGACCGCGCCCGCAAAGCCGCCTCCCGGAAAACCGCTCCCGTCGACGACACCGAGCGCCTGGAGCAGCTCCTGGAGCCGCACGAGTCGGCGTCGGCCCCCGCCGAGCGCAACGACCTGCACCGCCAGCTCCTGGAGGCCCTGGGCACCCTGCCGGCCGACCAGCGGGCGGCACTCGTCCTGGTGGACATGCAGGGCTACCCCGTCGCGGAGGCGGCCCGGATCCTGGATGTGCCGACCGGCACCGTCAAGAGCCGCTGTGCCCGTGGCAGAGCCAGACTCCTGCCGCTGCTGACACACCTGCGTCCGGACGGCAGCGGCGAGAGCAGGAAGGCCGGCCAGGACAGGAAGCCCAGCGACGAACGGAACCGGACTCAGGGGACATCCGTCCCACCGGCAGCGGGACCGCGCCGTGCGGGTCCGTCGGACGCAGGACCGAGCGATTCAGCCGCAGTGAAGGGCGGAGGTGGACGAACGTGACGTCGTCGACGACAGACCTGACCGGACACCCGGACGTCGCGGAGATCTCCGACCTCGCCGAGGGCCTGCTCCCTCCGTCACGGACCTCGGACGTACGACGGCATCTGGAGACCTGCGAGCTCTGTGCGGACGTCTACGCATCACTGGAGGAGCTCCAGGGCCTGCTCGGCACACTGCCCGGCCCGACTCGGATGCCCGATGACGTGGCCGACCGTATCGACGCCGCCCTGGCCGCCGAGGCGGCGCTGAGCTCAACCGGCGACCACGACGGCGCGCGTGTTTCACGTGAAACATCGGCATCCACGGACCGCCCTGCCGGAAACGCCCGTCCCTCGTCCACCGGCCCGGGCCGCAAGGAACGCCGACGAGGCGGACGCCGCAGGATCGCCGTACTCGGCGCCGTTGCAGCTGCCGCGACCCTTGGGCTCGGCTCCGTCATCGTCTCGTCCCTCACCGGTGGTGACCGGGCCGACGACACCGCCCATGGGCAGCAGACCGCGCTCGCGGACACCTTCTCCGAGGGGAAGCTCAAGGAGCAGGTCTCCGGACTCATCTCCGACGAGCAGGGCACCCGAAACGGGCCGCGCACGCCGCGCAGCTTCGGCATGGAGTCCGAGACCGGCGCCGAGAACCATGTCTTCAAGCAGCCGACGGTCCCCGAGTGCGTCCGGCAGGGCATCGGTCGTGACGATGCGGCCCTCGCCACGAAGGAGGGCGTCTACAAAGGCAAGGAAGCGCTGCTCGTGGTGCTGCCCGATGCCTCCAATGACAGCCGGGTCACCGCCTACATCGTCGAGTCGGCATGTGTGGACCAGCCCACCGTCAGCAAGGCCAAGGTCCTGCTGAAGCACTCCTACGCACGCTCCTGAACGCTCACCCAGTCCTCGTCCGACGTGTGTCTGCCGTGTGCCCGGACACAGCGGGAATGCGCGCCCCTTAGGATCCGTTGGGTGGGGTGAGAGCTCCGAGAGAAGCTCCACCCCGCCCTGAAGACGCAGTCCAGAGACGAGGAATGAAGCCGTGAGCGACGTCCGAAACGTGATCATCATCGGCTCCGGGCCCGCCGGCTACACGGCGGCGCTCTACACCGCGCGCGCGTCGCTGAAGCCGCTGGTGTTCGAGGGCGCCGTCACCGCGGGCGGCGCGCTGATGAACACCACCGAGGTGGAGAACTTCCCGGGCTTCCAGGACGGCATCATGGGCCCCGAGCTCATGGACAACATGCGTGCCCAGGCGGAGCGCTTCGGCGCCGAGCTGATCCCGGACGATGTCGTCGCCGTCGACCTGACCGGCGAGATCAAGACCGTCACCGACACCGCGGGCACGGTCCACCAGGCGAAGTCCGTGATCGTCACCACCGGCTCCCAGCACCGCAAGCTCGGCCTGCCGAACGAGGACGCCCTCTCCGGCCGTGGCGTGTCGTGGTGCGCGACCTGCGACGGCTTCTTCTTCAAGGACCAGGACATCGCCGTGATCGGCGGCGGTGACACCGCGATGGAGGAGGCCACGTTCCTCTCCCGCTTCGCCAAGTCCGTGACGATCGTCCACCGCCGTGACACCTTGCGTGCCTCCAAGGCGATGCAGGAGCGCGCCTTCGCCGACCCCAAGATCAGTTTCGTCTGGGACAGCGAGGTCGCCGAGGTCCAGGGCGACCAGAAGCTGTCCGGCCTGAAGCTGCGCAACGTCAAGACCGGCGAGCTCTCGGACCTGCCGGTGACCGGCCTGTTCATCGCGATCGGCCACGACCCGCGCACCGAGCTCTTCAAGGGACAGCTCGACCTGGACCCGGAGGGCTACCTGAAGGTCGAAGCCCCTTCGACCCGCACCAACCTCACCGGTGTCTTCGCCGCTGGTGACGTGGTCGACCACACCTACCGCCAGGCGATCACCGCCGCCGGTACCGGCTGCTCCGCCGCCCTCGACGCCGAGCGCTTCCTCGCTGCGCTCACCGACGAGGACAAGGCCGAGCCCGAGAAGACCGCCGTCTGACCTTCACCCACCCCACGCACCAACCAGTTAAGGAGCCCGCCGTGGCCGGCACCCTGAAGCAAGTGACCGACGACTCCTTCGAGCAGGACGTCCTCAAGAGCGACAAGCCCGTTCTGGTGGACTTCTGGGCCGCCTGGTGCGGTCCGTGCCGCCAGATCGCGCCGTCCCTCGAGGCGATCGCCGCCGAGTACGGCGACAAGATCGAGGTCGTCAAGCTGAACATCGACGAGAACCCGGGTACGGCCGCCAAGTACGGCGTCATGTCCATCCCGACCCTGAACGTCTACCAGGGTGGCGAGGTCGCCAAGACCATCGTCGGCGCCAAGCCGAAGGCCGCGATCGTTCGCGACCTCGAGGACTTCATCGCCGAGTGACGTTTCACGTGAAACACGAAGGGGCCGACCCGAGCGGGTCGGCCCCTTCGCTTTGCCTCCGTACCCGGCACGGCGACGCTGCTACAGCGGCCGTAGTGCAGGCTCCTTCTGGACCGCCCCCAGCAGGCGGTCCAGAGCCATCTCCACGTCTTCCTTCCACGAGAGCGTGGAACGAAGGTCCAGGCGCAGTCGTGGGTGACTGGGGTGGGGGCGAACCGTCTTGAACCCCACGGCCAGCAGATGGTCGGCAGGCAGGACACAGGCCGGCTCCTTCCAGCGCGCGTCCCCGAACGCCTCGATCGCCTTGAAGCCTCGACGCAACAAGTCCTTGGCAACCGTCTGCACCATCACCCGGCCCAGCCCTTGGCCCTGGTACCCGGGTATCACGAACGCGGTCATCAGCTGGACCGCGTCCGGCGAGACGGGACTGGTGGGGAATGCGGTCGACCGCGGCACATACGCGGGGGGCGCATAGAGCACGAAGCCCACCGGCACGTCATCGACGTAGACCACCCGCCCGCACGACCCCCAGTCCAGCAGGACGGCGGAGATCCAGGACTCCTTCTCCAGAGCAGGCGTACCCGCCTTTACCGCGGCTTCGCCGCTGACGGGGTCCAGTTCCCAGAAGACACACGAGCGACAGCGCTGGGGAAGGTCCTGAAGGTTGTCCAGCGTGAGCGGTACGAGCCGGCGCCCCATGAAGGCTGTTCCTCGCTTCCTTCGCCCGCCGCGTCGCGGGCGGCTGTCAAAGCGCTCCGTTCCCTGAGCAGACTGCCGATGAAGCCACCGACCGCGCCCAGCCCCAGGCCCGCGCTCACCAGTCCGGTACGGCTCATCGTTCGCATGGCCCCTGCCTTCCTCTCAGAGGTGCTGCCAGGTGCTTGCGCCATCCCGTTCGCATCGTATCCACGAAGAGCTGCCCTCGGCACCGGCGGAAAGCAAAGGGCGGGCCGTGTTCCGGAACGCACCGGGCACGACCCGCCGTGTCGACAGGGAAGCGCGATTTCAGCGCGCCACTCCCGCGCGCCTCAGGAGTCGAGCTCCTCGGCTTCGCCGTCCGAAAGGCTCTTCTGCAGTACCGGCCCCTCGCCCGGAGCGAGGCTCCCGAGGATCCGCTCAAGGTCTTCCATGGAGGCGAACTCCACGGTGATCTTGCCCTTCTTCTGGCCCAGGTCGACCTTCACCCGCGTCTCGAAGCGATCCGAGAGCCGTGTCGCCAGATCGGACAGTGCCGGGGATACCAGAGAGCCGGCCCGAGGTCCCTTGGCACGCTGAGGCTTCTGCGGTCGGGAGCCCATGAGGGTCACGATCTCCTCGACCGCCCGAACCGAAAGCCCTTCGGCGACGATCCGGTGGGCCAGCCGCTCCTGCTCCTCCGAGTCCTCTACGGAGAGCAGCGCCCGTGCATGCCCGGCGGAGAGCACCCCGGCAGCCACCCGGTTCTGCACCTTCGGGGAGAGCTTCAGCAGACGCAGTGTGTTCGAGACCTGAGGGCGGGAACGTCCGATGCGGTCGGCCAGCTGGTCATGCGTGCAGTCGAAATCCTTGAGCAGCTGGTCGTAGGCGGCTGCCTCTTCGAGCGGGTTCAGCTGGGCCCGGTGCAGGTTCTCCAGCAGCGCGTCCAGAAGAAGCTTCTCGTCCTCTGTGGCACGCACGATCGCCGGGATGGCTTCCAGGCCGGCCTCACGGCAGGCTCGCCAGCGGCGCTCACCCATGATCAGCTCGTAGCGCGCCGGTCCCACCTGACGCACGACGACCGGCTGGAGCAGGCCCACTTCCTTGATGGAGGTGACCAGCTCGGCCAACGCGTCACCGTCGAAAACCACACGTGGCTGCTGCGGGTTCGGCGTGATGGCGTCGAGTGGAATCTCCGCGAAGTGTGCCCCCATCGGAGGCCGGAGAGGCTCCGGTCCGCTGTGAGCTGCCCCCTCCTCGGTTTCACGTGGAACAGGCGGCAGCGTGGTCACCTTGGCCGCCGCCACCCCACGGTCGTTGGGCAGCAGGGGCATCGCGGCCGGGGACGCGGGAGCCGCATTCCCCAGCGCCGCCGAGGCCACCGACTTCTCGGTCGGCGCATTGGGGATCAGCGCGCCCAGACCACGGCCCAGCCCCCTCCGTCGATCACTCACTGGATCCCCTCCACCATGTTCGGGTCGTTCTGTGCGCCGATGTGGGCGTGCGTCGCGTCGTAGCTAACGCCCACCCCCTTGAGCGCGATCTCTCGCGCCGCCTCCAGATAGGAGAGGGCTCCGCTCGATCCTGGATCGTAGGTCAGGACCGTCTGTCCGTAACTCGGGGCCTCCGAGATGCGGACCGAGCGGGGAATGCTCGTCCGCAGTACCTCGTCGCCGAAGTGGCTGCGCACCTCGTCGGCGACCTGGGACGCGAGCCGCGTCCGGCCGTCGTACATGGTGAGCAGGATCGTCGACACATGCAGTGTGGGGTTGAGGTGGCCCCGGACCAGGTCGACGTTACGCAGCAGCTGCCCCAGTCCTTCCAGCGCGTAGTACTCGCACTGGATCGGGATCAGCACCTCTTGGCCCGCGACCAGCGCGTTGACCGTCAGCAGACCGAGGGAGGGCGGGCAGTCGATGAGGATGTAGTCCAGCGGCTGCTCATACGCCTGAATCGCCCGCTGAAGCCGGCTCTCGCGCGCCACCAGGGACACAAGCTCGATCTCCGCGCCGGCGAGATCGATCGTGGCTGGTGCGCAGAAGAGACCTTCGACGTCGGGGACCGGCTGGACCACCTCTGAGAGCGGCCGGCTCTCGACCAGGACGTCATAGATGGACGGGACCTCGGCGTGATGGTCGATCCCCAGCGCCGTGGAGGCATTGCCTTGTGGATCGAGGTCGACGACCAGGACTCGGGCCCCGTGCAGCGCGAGCGACGCGGCAAGGTTGACGGTCGTCGTCGTCTTGCCCACACCGCCCTTCTGGTTGGCGACCACCATGACCCTGGTCTGCTCGGGCCGCGGCAGACCCTCGCCGGCGCGGCCCAGAGCCTCCACCGCCAGTTGGGCAGCACGACCGATCGGAGTGTCGTCCATCGGAGGCGGTGTTTCACGTGAAACATCCGCTCCCATCGACTCGGTACGGGGACCGGGGACCGGATCGGTCATCGGTCCCGCGATATTGGCGTCGGACCGCAAGGATTCACTCTCCTCGACTTCAGGCTCGCAATGAACAGAGCCTCCCATGTCTTCCGGGTCATGAACCAGTGAGGCCTGTTGTTCTGTGGAGAAATCCACCTCTGTGGACAACTCCGTGCCCTCTCCGAGTGACCCGAGAGGCTTTCGGTCGCGGGGGTCGGCCGCAGCGCGGCCCCGACTGATGATGCCGTGCAGCAGTGAGCGACGTTTCACGTGAAACACGATGCACAGCGGCCGAAGCCGAACAGCCGCGACACTCCGGCATGCGTAGGTATGGCAGCTTGTGTGGAGTACGGCTACCCGCGACGCCGCCGGGCTCGGCCCGTCCGCGCCGCCTTGGCCCGCTTGGCGGCGAACCGCACGCCGCCCGGGCTCTCCCCGACCTCAACCCGCACCACGGTCGACATGGGGTCCACGACGCCCTCGCCCACATGGAGGATGGAGGTCTCCACCGCCCCCAGCTTGCTGAGCGCGGTGGACGCGGCCTTCAGCTCCTCCTCGGCCGTGTCGCCCTTGAGAGCGAGCATCTCGCCGTACGGGCGCAGCAGCGGAATCCCCCAGGTGGCCAGACGATCCAGCGGAGCCACGGCGCGGGCCGTCACCACATGCACCGGCGGCAACTTGCCCATGACCTCCTCGGCCCGACCACGCACCACGGTCACATGGTCCAGGCCCAGAAGTTCCACGACCTCGGTCAGGAAGTTGGTGCGCCGCAGCAAGGGCTCCAGAAGAGTGATCTTCAGGTCCTCCCGGACGAGCGCCAGCGGGATCCCGGGCAGGCCGGCGCCGGAACCGACATCGCACACCGTTACGCCCTCGGGCACGACCTCCGAGAGCACCGCGCAGTTCAGCAGATGCCGCTCCCACAGGCGGGGGACTTCACGCGGACCGATCAGGCCACGCTTCACCCCCGCCTCTGCGAGCAGCTCGGCGTAGCGGATCGCGTCCGCGTACCGAGCACCGAACACATCACGTGCCTGCTCGGGAACAGGGGGAAGCTCCGCTGCCTCCGTCACGAGGGGACCGTCCTTCCGTACGGCACCGGCGCACCGGGCGCCGCTGCCAGAAACACCAGAACTATCAGGCTGACAAAACTCGGCCCCGTCTGCGCAACAGACGGGGCCGGAGAACGTGTGGACCGATCAGGCGGGAAGCACGACGACGAAGCGCTCCGGCTCCTCGCCCTCGGACTCGCTGCGCAGCCCCGCGGCCTTGACCGCGTCGTGCACGACCTTGCGCTCGAACGGCGTCATCGGCTTCAGCCGCACGGACTCGCCGCTGCTCCTGACCTCGGCCGCGGCCTTGGCGCCCAGCTCGGAGAGCTCGGCGCGCTTGGTGGCCCGGTAGCCCGCGATGTCGAGCATCAGCCGGCTGCGATCACCGGTCTCCCGGTGCACGGCCAGGCGCGTGAGCTCCTGCAGAGCCTCCAGCACCTCGCCGTCCCGGCCGACCAGCTTCTGCAGATCACGGCTGTTCGTGTCGCTGATGATCGAGACGGAGGCGCGGTCGGCCTCGACGTCCATGTCGATGTCACCGTCGAGATCGGCGATGTCGAGCAGACCCTCCAGGTAGTCCGCGGCGATCTCGCCCTCCTGCTCGAGGCGGGTCAGGGTGTCTGCGCCCTCGGCAGCGGCGGAGGTGGTGCCTTCCGTCACGGGATGGACTCCTTCTTACTTCTTCGACGGGGACTTGGGCCGCTGCGGGCCCTTGCGCTGTCCGGACTGGGCCTTGCTGCGGCCACCGCCGCCGGGCTTCTGCGCGGGCTTCTTGGCGGCGCCGGCGGACTTGCCGCCCTGCTGGCCGCTCTCCGGCTCGCCGGACTTGGTGAGGGAGGTCTTGGCCTCCGGCTCACCGGCGGACTCACCGCCCGGCTTCGCGGACTGGCGCTGCGCCTTGGTCTGCCGCTTGGGCTGCTGCCGCTTGGGTGCCGCGGTGGTGCCGGGTGCGCCTTCCGCGCTCTGGGCGGCGACGGCGGCGTCGCTCTTCTCCACGGTGCCGTCGGCCTGGGCCGCGAGGCCCGCCTTGTTCAGTCCGTTGATGAACTTGCGCTCGAACTCGTTGCGGTCCCGGCCCTTGGCGACGATGGCCTTGACGATGGACCGCTGACCACGACCGCGGGTCTTGCCGGTGTCCGTGACGTGCTTGAGCAGGCGCTCCAGGTAGGCGGCCTGGGCCTTGGAACCCGGAGTCGGGTTGTTGCGGATGACGTACATCTGCTGGCCCATGGTCCACACGTTCGTGGTCAGCCAGTAGACGAGGACACCGACGGGGAAGTTGATACCGAAGACGGCGAACATGACCGGGAAGACGTACATCAGCATCTTCTGCTGCTGCATGAACGGCGTCTTCACCGTGGTGTCGACGTTCTTGGTCATCAGCTGGCGCTGAGTGAAGAACTGCGACGCCGACATCAGCACGATCATGATCGCGGTGACGATCCTGACGTCCGTCAGCGAGGACCCGAGGGCTTCCACCTTGGAGGAGCCGTCGGTGAACTTCGCGGCCAGCGGCGCGCCGAAGATGTGAGCCTTCTGGGCGCTCTCCAGGAGGCGGTCGTTGATCACGCCGATGGTGTCGTTCGACGCGATCGAGTTGAGCACGTGGTACAGGGCGAAGAAGAACGGGGACTGCGCCAGGATGGGAAGGCACGAGGAGAGCGGGTTGGTGCCCGTCTCCTTGTACAGCTTCATCATCTCTTCGGACTGACGCTGCTTGTCGTTCTTGTAGCGCTCCTGGATCTTCTTCATCTCCGGCTGGAGCGTCTGCATCCCACGCGTCGCCTTGATCTGCTTCACGAAGAGCGGGATCAGGCAGATACGGATGAGGATCACCAGGGACACGATGGACAGGCCCCAGGCCCATCCCGTGTCAGGGCCGAAGATCGCGCCGTACACCTTGTGGAACTGGACGATGACCCAGGAGACAGGTGTCGTGATGAAACTGAAGAGGCTGGCAATCGTGTCCACTAATCATGCTCCTTGGGCATGGGACGGGGTCTCTGCGGCCGGACTCGAAGGACTGGACTGACTCGTGGGAGGAGTCTGTCCCTCGTTGGCCGGTTCGGCGGCGGAGGTCCCGCCCTTGCGTGCACGCCAGGCGTCACGCAGCATTTCGTGCCACCGCGGGCGTTTGCGCGGCGGAACATGGTCCACGCCACCCAGCGACCACGGGTTGCATCGCAGGATGCGCCAAGCGGTGAGCGCCGTGCCTTTGAGAGCACCGTGTCGGTCGATGGCCGTGTAGCCGTAGTGGGAACACGACGGGTAGTACTTGCACACCGGCCCCAGCAGAGGACTGATCGTCCACTGGTACAGCTTGATCAGAGCCAGCAGCGGGTACTTCATCGCGCGCCCCCTCCCAGTAGCCGCTCCAGGGCGGCGTCCAGGTCTCGGGCCAGCTGTGCATGGTCGGCGTCGCCCGCACCGGGCAGCGCTCGTACGACTACCAGGCTACCGGGGGGAAACAGGTCGATCCGGTCGCGCATCAGGTGGCGAAGCCTGCGCTTCACCTTGTTGCGCACCACCGCACCACCCACGGCTTTGCTCACGACGAAACCCGCACGTGTCGGGGAGCGCTCTCCCCAGGCGCGTGCGGGTCCGTGGCACCGCTTCGGAGGTGGACGACCAGGGCCGGGCGTCCGGCCCGGCGGCCTCGTCGTACCGCGGTCGCGAAGTCCTCGCGCCGCCTCAGCCGGTTCTCGGTGGGCAGCACGACGTCATGACCTGACCGGATCAGGCGGACAGACGGGCGCGACCCTTGCTGCGGCGGGTCGCGAGAATCGCGCGGCCGGCACGGGTGCGCATACGCAGCCGGAAGCCGTGGGTCTTGGCGCGACGACGGTTGTTCGGCTGGAAGGTGCGCTTGCTCACTCGGGGGCTCCAGAAAGAATCGGGGTTGGCGGGGTGCCGTCCTGGCTGTCACCGTGCGCCCACGAGTAGCTCGCGTTACGCCCGAGTGCACCGCTTTTCGATCACCTTGAACGTGACCTGTGCCCATCGGAGGCAGGCGGCAGCAGCCATCGACAACTCGACCTGGTTACGGTACGTGGGACTGCGCCATTCGGTCAAACCAGCGGTGACCGGGAGACACTTGTCCACAGCCTGGGGACAACAACTTGAACCCTACCGGCCACGCTGACTACCGTGACTGGACTCCGATTCGTTCCCTTATCCCTGCCCCACCCGAGTTTCATCCCGACCCGTCCCCGAATCACACCTTCGAGGGACTCGTGAGAGAGCGTGCCCTGTGGCTGACGTACCTGCCGATCTTGCCGCAGTGTGGCCACGCGTATTGGAGCAACTCCTCGGAGAGGGCCGCGGGCAGGGCGTCGAGTCGAAGGACGAGCACTGGATCCGGCGCTGCCAGCCCCTCGCGCTGGTCGCCGACACCGCCCTCCTCGCCGTACCGAACGAATTTGCGAAGGGCGTACTGGAGGGCCGCCTCGCCCCGGTCGTCAGCGAGACGCTGAGCCGCGAATGCGGCCGCCCCATCCGCATCGCCATCACCGTCGACGACACCGCCGGCGAGCCCGCGCCCGCCGCACCGGCCCCCACCCCGCAGGCACCGCCCACGCGCCCCCAGCCCCGCTACGAGGAGCCCGAGCTCCCCGCGCCCGGCCACGGCCAGGGCGGCCGCGACGACTACGAGGGATACGGCCGCCACCGCGCCGACCAGCTCCCCACGGCCCGCCCCGCCTACCCGCAGGAGTACCAGCGCCCCGAGCCCGGCTCCTGGCCGCGCCCGGCGCAGCAGGACGACTACGGCTGGCAACAGCAGCGCCTCGGCTTCCCGGAGCGGGACCCGTACGCATCCCCGGCCCAGGACGGCTACGACCAGGAGCCGTACCCGCAGGACTCGTACGGCCAGAACTACCGCCAGCAGCCTCCGGTGCGCCCGTCGTACGACTCGCAGCACGGCGACTTCAAACGGGGCGAGTACGACCGCGGCGGCGAGTACGAACCGCGCGACTACGAGCAGTCCCGCGGCGACCACGGCCAGCCACGCCCGGATTACGACCAGCCGCGCGCCGACTACGACCAGTCACGCGACGACTACGACCAGCGCGGCCCCCGCCGGGACCTGCCCGAACCGCCGTCCGGCTCCGGCCACGTGCACCGCGGCGGCCCGGTCGGCCCCGGCCCCGCCACCGGCGCCCCCGGCCCACTGGCCGCACAGCCGGCGCCGGCCACCGGACCGGGCGAGCCGACCGCTCGCCTCAATCCGAAGTACCTCTTCGACACCTTCGTCATCGGGGCCTCCAACCGCTTCGCCCACGCCGCGGCCGTCGCCGTCGCCGAAGCCCCCGCGAAGGCGTACAACCCGCTCTTCATCTACGGGGAGTCGGGACTCGGCAAGACCCACCTCCTGCACGCCATCGGGCACTACGCCCGCAGCCTCTCCCCCGGCACGCGCGTGCGGTACGTGAGCTCCGAGGAGTTCACCAACGAGTTCATCAACTCCATCCGCGACGGCAAGGGCGACAGCTTCCGCAAGCGCTACCGCGAGATGGACATCCTGCTCGTCGACGACATCCAGTTCCTTGCGGACAAGGAGTCGACGCAGGAGGAGTTCTTCCACACCTTCAACACCCTCCACAACGCCAACAAGCAGATCGTGCTCTCCAGCGACCGGCCGCCCAAGCAGCTGGTCACCCTGGAGGACCGGCTGCGGAACCGTTTCGAGTGGGGGCTGATCACCGACGTCCAGCCGCCCGAACTGGAGACGCGCATCGCGATCCTGCGCAAGAAGGCGGTGCAGGAGCAGCTCAACGCCCCGCCCGAGGTGCTGGAGTTCATCGCCTCGCGGATCTCCCGCAACATCCGCGAGCTGGAGGGCGCGCTGATCCGGGTGACGGCGTTCGCGTCGCTCAACCGGCAGCCGGTCGACCTCGGGCTGACGGAGATCGTCCTCAAGGATCTGATCCCCGGCGGGGAGGACTCGACGCCGGAGATCACCTCGACGGCCATCATGAGCGAGACCGCCGACTACTTCGGCCTCACGGTGGAGGACCTGTGCGGCAGCTCGCGCGGCCGCCAGCTGGTGACGGCGCGGCAGATCGCCATGTACCTGTGCCGTGAGCTGACGGACCTGTCCCTGCCGAAGATCGGCGCGCTGTTCGGCGGGCGGGACCACACCACGGTGATGCACGCCGACCGCAAGATCCGCAATCTGATGGCCGAGCGGCGCTCCATCTACAACCAGGTCACCGAGCTGACCAACCGCATCAAGAACGGCTGACAGCCGCCGGCACCGGCCTCCGAGGCGCCCCGGACACCCCCGGGGCGCCTTTTCCTTGCCCGCAGGAAGCCCTCGCGGTACCGCCTCCACACAGACGCCTCCGCGGCACCACCGCCACCGCCGCGCACCGCCGCGCACCGCCGAGAGCACCGAGCTACCAGCGCACCACCACCGTGCCGCCGCCATGCCATCGCCCGACCGCAGACCAGCAACCGCCGCACCACCGCGGCGTCCCCGCTGTTCGATTACCTGCCGGGTTACGGCCGCCCTCCACAGATTCGGTGACTTTTTTCCGTCCACACCTTGGGGACTGGGAAGTTGTCCCGATCCTGTCCACAGGCCAGGCTGTTGAGGGATCATCAGGGCAGGTCAGCCGCCTGTGGATTCGTGGACGAACGATCTCCACAGCCTGTGGACGACGGGCCGGTCCACAAGCTGTGCATCAAGTTGTCCACGGACAACCCACAGGCTGCGCCCGGTTGTCCCCAGCGATCCCCAGCTTCTCCACACCTCTGTCCACTGTTCGGCAACACAACGCGCCCTCTCACCGCGTCGAGTGAAAGCCGTCACACCAAGGCACCGGATTGGGCTGTGGGAAAGGTGGGTAAAGCTGGGGACAGCCCTGGGGAGAAGTCGCCCCTCCCTGTGCACGGAGTGTGCAGAACTTTCTGTTCTCCACAGATGCGCCCGGTTGTCCACCGGCTCCGCCCACAGGCCCCGTGGACAAAATTCCTGCGCTGACCTGGGCAAACGAGGTTATCCACGGTATCCACAGGCCCTACTACTACTCCCAACCAGTAAGAGAGCGGAATTCGTTTCGAAGCGGGCCCTGTGCACAACTCGCCCTCTCGAGCCCGACCGCCCCTCGCCACGACTTGACCCCGAAGGGCACCTACTGTCAGTGGGGTGCGTCAGACTGTTCCCCGGTGTCCTGCCCCGGACGGGGACCGACGACACCGAGTCAGACGACGAAGCCAGGCAGGGCGAGAAGCGCCGGCAACAGCAGGAGGCGGCAACAGTGAAGATCCGGGTGGAACGCGACGTACTCGCGGAGGCAGTGGCCTGGGCGGCTCGCAGTCTCCCGGCCCGTCCGCCGGCGCCGGTCCTCGCGGGCCTGCTGCTGAAGGCCGAGGAGGGGCAGCTGAGTCTGTCCAGCTTCGACTACGAGGTCTCCGCGCGGGTGTCGGTGGAGGCCGAGATCGAGGAGGAGGGCACGGTCCTCGTCTCCGGGCGCCTGCTCGCCGACATCTCCCGCGCCCTCCCCAACCGGCCGGTGGAGATTTCCACAGACGGTGTACGGGCGACGGTGGTCTGCGGGTCCTCGCGGTTCACCCTCCACACCCTGCCGGTGGAGGAGTACCCGGCGCTGCCGCAGATGCCGGAGGCCACGGGCACCGTCCCCGGTGAGGTCTTCGCCTCGGCCGTGCAGCAGGTCGCCATCGCCGCGGGCCGCGACGACACGCTGCCCGTCCTCACCGGTGTGCGCATCGAGATCGAGGGCGACTCGGTGACGCTGGCCTCCACCGACCGCTACCGCTTCGCGGTCCGCGAGTTCCTGTGGAAGCCGGAGAACCCGGAGGTCTCCGCGGTCGCCCTGGTGCCCGCCAAGACGCTCCAGGACACCGCCAAGGCGCTGACCAGCGGTGACCAGGTGATCCTGGCGCTGTCCGGTTCCGGTGCGGGTGAGGGCCTGATCGGCTTCGAGGGTGCGGGCCGCCGGACGACGACGCGTCTGCTGGAGGGCGACCTCCCGAAGTACAAGACGCTGTTCCCGACGGAGTTCAACAGCGTCGCCGTGATCGAGACCGCCCCCTTCGTGGAGGCCGTCAAGCGCGTGGCCCTGGTCGCCGAGCGCAACACCCCGGTGCGGCTCAGCTTCGAGCAGGGCGTGCTGATCCTGGAGGCCGGTTCCAGCGACGACGCACAGGCTGTGGAAAGGGTTGACGCCCAGCTGGAGGGCGACGACATCTCGATCGCCTTCAACCCGACGTTCCTGCTGGACGGTCTGAGCGCGATCGACTCCCCGGTCGCCCAGCTGTCCTTCACGACGTCCACGAAGCCGGCGCTGCTCAGCGGGAAGCCGGCCCTGGACGCCGAGGCGGACGAGGCCTACAAGTACCTGATCATGCCGGTGCGGCTGAGCGGCTGAGCGGCTGGTCCCTCAGGGGATCCGGCAGGGGCCGGCGTCCGGTTGTCCACAGGTTGAGGACAAACGTGCAGGTGAGGGCGTACGTATGAGCGCGTACGCCCACAGCTGTGCACGGACGTCCGGGTTTAGGCTCGGGGCGGGTACGAAAGTGCCGCGGTACGCCTTCCGGCCGGTCGGACGTGCCGCCCCGCCACCTCGCACACCTAAGGAACGCAACTGATGGAGCTCGGTCTCGTCGGCCTCGGCAAGATGGGCGGCAACATGCGCGAGCGGATCCGCCGCGCGGGCCACACCGTCGTCGGATACGACCGCAATCCCGACCTCGCCGACGTCCACAGCCTGGAAGAGCTTGTGGGCAAGCTCGAGGGCCCGCGCGTGGTCTGGGTGATGGTCCCGGCAGGTGAGGCCACTCAGGCCACCGTCGACCGCCTCGGCGAGCTGCTGGAGCCCGGTGACGTCGTCGTGGACGGCGGCAACTCCCGCTGGACGGACGACGAGAAGCACGCCGAGGAGCTGGCCGCCAAGGGCATAGGCTTCGTCGACTGCGGTGTCTCGGGCGGCGTGTGGGGCCTGGAGAACGGCTACGCGCTGATGTACGGCGGCGACGCGGAGAACGTCGCGAAGGTGCAGCCGATCTTCGACGCCCTCAAGCCGGAGGGCGACTTCGGTTCCGTACACGCCGGCAAGGTCGGCGCGGGCCACTTCGCGAAGATGGTCCACAACGGCATCGAGTACGCGATGATGCAGGCCTACGCCGAGGGCTGGGAGCTGCTGGAGAAGGTCGACTCCGTGGAGAACGTCCGCGAGGTCTTCCGCTCCTGGCAGGAGGGCACGGTCATCCGTTCCTGGCTGCTGGACCTGGCCGTCAACGCGCTCGACGAGGACGAGCACCTGGGTGGGCTGCGCGGTTACGCGCAGGACTCCGGTGAGGGACGCTGGACTGTGGAGGCCGCGATCGACAACGCGGTGCCGCTGCCGGCGATCACCGCGTCGCTGTTCGCGCGGTTCGCGTCCCGGCAGGACGACTCGCCGCAGATGAAGATGATCGCCGCGCTGCGCAATCAGTTCGGCGGCCACGCGGTCGAGAAGAAGTAGCGAAAGGCTGGGGAGGTCGGCGCACGACCATGCACGTCACGCATCTGTCGCTGGCCGACTTCCGTTCGTACGCCCGGGTCGAGGTCCCGCTGGACCCGGGCGTCACGGCCTTCGTCGGTCCGAACGGGCAGGGCAAGACCAACCTGGTCGAGGCGGTCGGCTACCTGGCCACCCTCGGCAGCCACCGGGTCTCCTCCGACGCCCCCCTGGTCCGCATGGGTGCCGAGCGGGCCGTGATCCGCGCCCAGGTCCGGCAGGGTGAGCGGCAGCAGCTGATCGAGCTGGAGCTGAACCCGGGCAAGGCCAACCGCGCCCGCATCAACAGGTCCTCGCAGGTCAGGCCCCGTGATGTGCTCGGCATCGTCCGCAGCGTCCTGTTCGCGCCCGAGGACCTCGCCCTGGTCAAGGGCGACCCCGGGGAGCGGCGTCGCTTCCTGGACGAGCTGATCACGGCGCGCTCCCCGCGCATGGCCGGTGTGCGCTCCGACTACGACCGGGTCCTCAAGCAGCGCAACACCTTGCTGAAGTCGGCCGCGCTGGCCCGTCGGCACGGTGGACGCACGATGGACCTGTCCACGCTGGACGTCTGGGACCAGCACCTCGCGCGCGCGGGCGCCGAACTCCTCGCTCAGCGTCTGGACCTGATCGCCGCCGTGCAGCCGCTGGCCGACAAGGCGTACGAGCAGCTGGCCCCGGGCGGCGGCCCCCTCGCCCTGGAGTACAAGCCGTCGGCGCCCGGCGAGGCGCACACTCGCGAGGACCTGTACGAGCAGCTGATGGCGGCGCTCGCCGAGGCCCGCAAGCAGGAGATCGAGCGGGGCGTCACCCTGGTGGGTCCGCACCGGGACGACCTGCTGCTGAAGCTCGGTTCGCTGCCCGCCAAGGGCTACGCGTCCCACGGCGAGTCGTGGTCGTACGCGCTGGCGCTGCGCCTGGCCTCGTTCGATCTGCTGCGGGCGGAAGGCAACGAGCCGGTCCTCGTCCTGGACGACGTCTTCGCCGAGCTGGACGCGCGGCGCCGGGAGCGGTTGGCGGAGCTGGTGGCGCCCGGTGAGCAGGTGCTGGTGACTGCCGCGGTCGACGACGATGTGCCGGACGTGCTGGCGGGCGCGCGGTTCGCGGTGACGGAGGGGACGGTGGAGCGCGTATGAGCGCGGAGGGACCGCTTCCCGGTCGGCCGTCCGGCGATCAGGGCCCGGGGCAGGGAGATCCGGAGCCTTCGGGTGTCGACCTCGCCCGTGTCGCCCTCAGGGCGGCGAGGGAGGCGGCACGCGCGCGTGGGGATGCCGCGCAGCAGAAGAAGCAGGCGCGTCGCGGTGGCCTGCGTTCCGGTGCGCGCGCCGACGGTCGTGATCCGATGGCGCTGGGGTCGGCGATCAACCGTCTGATCACCGAGCGAGGCTGGGAGACGCCGGCCGCGGTGGGCGGTGTGATGGGGCGCTGGCCGCAGATCGTCGGCGAGGACGTGGCGAAGCACTGTGTGCCGGAGCGGTACGACGAGGACGAGCGGGTGCTGATCGTCCGCTGCGACTCGACGGCGTGGGCGACGAATCTGCGGTTGCTCGCGCCGACGCTGGTGGCGCGTCTCAACGAGGACCTCGGGCACGGGTCGGTTCGGATGATCAAGGTGCTGGGTCCGGGTGGCCCCGCCGGTGCCGGTCGTCGGTACGGTCCGTTGCGCGCACCTGGCAGCCGGGGGCCGGGAGACACCTACGGGTGACCCGGAGGGGCTCGGCGGGTGCTCTGGCACCCCGTCAGCACTGGGTGATGTACCTCACATAATTGGCCGTCAATGGCCGGTGTGAACCGTCGGAGGCCGCTTCGTCGTGCCACCGCACAGGGGTGCGAATCGCGATCTGACTCCCAAGTAGCCAAGGGTTGACGCCCGGAAGCGCTGAGTGCCGTCGTGAGCCTCTTGAGGCCCCCATCCGCATATCGGGAGTAGGACGAGCCCGGTTCAGGGCGGCACATGCGGACTCAGGTACCGGCAAACCCCCATCAGTGTCAGTGCTACCGGTAGAATGGAAGACAATCCCGCCCCGAACGTGGGGACCGTCCGGGACTAGCTGAGCAACGCTGATCAAGGCTTACCAACGCAACATGCCGCAGCCGCTCCGGCAACCCGCCGACGAGCCCGGCTCGTGCTGTGCCAGAAAGGGCGCTTCGTGGCCGATTCCGGCAACCCCAACGAGAACAACCCGTCCATCGACACCGGCGTGAACGACGTGGTGAGCGCCCCGGCCGGCGAGGCCTCCGCCTCGTACGACGCCAGTGCCATCACCGTGCTCGAGGGTCTGGACGCGGTCCGCAAGCGACCCGGTATGTACATCGGCTCGACCGGTGAACGAGGTCTGCACCACCTGGTGCAGGAGGTCGTGGACAACTCCGTCGACGAGGCGCTGGCCGGTCACGCGGACACGATCGACGTCACGATCCTCGCCGACGGCGGTGTCCGGGTCGTCGACAACGGCCGTGGCATCCCGGTGGGCATCGTCCCCTCCGAGGGAAAGCCCGCGGTGGAGGTCGTGCTGACCGTGCTGCACGCGGGCGGCAAGTTCGGCGGCGGCGGTTACGCGGTCTCCGGTGGTCTGCACGGTGTGGGTGTCTCCGTCGTCAACGCCCTTTCCACGAGGGTCGCGGTGGAGGTCAAGACCGACGGCTACCGCTGGACGCAGGACTACAAGCTGGGCGTTCCCACGGCCGCGCTCGCCCGGCACGAGGCCACCGAGGAGACCGGTACGTCGGTCACCTTCTGGGCCGACGGCGACATCTTCGAGACCACCGACTACTCCTTCGAGACGCTTTCCCGGCGCTTCCAGGAGATGGCCTTCCTCAACAAGGGTCTGAAGATCAACCTCACCGACGAGCGCGAGTCGGCGAAGGCCACCGCCGGAGCGGACGAGGCGGGCGAGGACGAGAAGCACGAGGTCAAGAGCGTCTCGTACCACTACGAGGGCGGCATCGTCGACTTCGTGAAGTACCTCAACTCCCGCAAGGGAGACCTGGTGCACCCCACCGTGATCGACCTCGAGGCCGAGGACAAGGACAAGAACCTGTCCCTCGAGATCGCGATGCAGTGGAACGGGGGCTACACCGAGGGCGTGTACTCCTTCGCCAACATCATCCACACGCACGAGGGCGGTACGCACGAGGAGGGCTTCCGCGCGGCGCTCACTTCGCTGATCAACAAGTACGCGCGGGACAAGAAGCTGCTGCGGGAGAAGGACGACAACCTCACGGGTGACGACATCCGCGAGGGTCTGACCGCGATCATCTCGGTGAAGCTGAGCGAGCCCCAGTTCGAGGGCCAGACCAAGACGAAGCTGGGCAACACCGAGGTGAAGACCTTCGTCCAGAAGATCGTCTACGAGCACCTGGCGGACTGGCTCGACCGCAACCCGAACGAGGCGGCGGACATCATCCGCAAGGGCATCCAGGCGGCCACCGCGCGCGTGGCGGCCCGCAAGGCCCGGGACCTGACGCGTCGTAAGGGCCTGCTGGAGACGGCGTCGCTGCCGGGCAAGCTGTCCGACTGCCAGTCGAACGACCCGACCAAGTGCGAGATCTTCATCGTCGAGGGCGACTCCGCCGGCGGCTCCGCCAAGTCCGGCCGGAACCCGCAGTACCAGGCGATCCTCCCGATCCGCGGCAAGATCCTCAACGTCGAGAAGGCGCGCATCGACCGGATCCTGCAGAACCAGGAGATCCAGGCGATGATCTCCGCGTTCGGTACGGGCGTGCACGAGGACTTCGACATCGAGAAGCTCCGCTATCACAAGATCATCCTGATGGCGGACGCCGACGTCGACGGCCAGCACATCAACACCCTGCTGCTGACCTTCCTGTTCCGCTTCATGCGGCCGCTGGTCGAGTCCGGGCACGTGTACCTGTCGCGTCCGCCGCTCTACAAGATCAAGTGGGGTCGGGACGACTTCGAGTACGCGTACTCCGACCGTGAGCGTGACGCGCTGATCGAGATGGGCCGCAACGCCGGCAAGCGCATCCGCGAGGACTCCGTGCAGCGCTTCAAGGGCCTCGGCGAGATGAACGCCGAGGAACTGCGCATCACGACCATGGACCAGGAGCACCGGGTGCTCGGCCAGGTCACGCTCGACGACGCCGCGCAGGCCGACGACCTGTTCTCGGTGCTGATGGGCGAGGACGTCGAGGCCCGGCGCGCGTTCATCCAGCGCAACGCCAAGGACGTCCGCTTCCTCGACATCTGAGTCGGTCTCAGCTGACCGCACCAGGAAGGACCTTCACCAGCAATGACCGACGAGAACACCCCTGTGACGACGCCCGAGGGTGACGCCCTCGCCATGCGTGTCGAGCCCGTCGGGCTCGAGACGGAGATGCAGCGCTCGTACCTCGACTACGCGATGTCCGTCATCGTCTCGCGCGCGCTGCCCGACGTCCGCGACGGCCTCAAGCCCGTCCACCGGCGCGTGCTGTACGCGATGTACGACGGCGGCTACCGCCCCGAGCGCGGCTTCTACAAGTGCGCCCGCGTCGTCGGCGACGTCATGGGCAACTACCACCCGCACGGCGACTCCTCCATCTACGACGCCCTGGTCCGCCTCGCCCAGCCCTGGTCGATGCGTATGCCGCTCGTCGACTCCAACGGCAACTTCGGCTCGCCGGGCAACGACCCGGCGGCGGCCATGCGGTACACCGAGTGCAAGATGGCGCCGCTGTCGATGGAGATGGTCCGCGACATCGACGAGGAGACCGTCGACTTCACGGACAACTACGACGGCCGCTCCCAGGAGCCGACCGTCCTGCCGGCCCGCTTCCCGAACCTGCTGATCAACGGCTCGGCCGGTATCGCGGTCGGCATGGCGACCAACATCCCGCCGCACAACCTGCGCGAGGTCGCGGCCGGCGCCCAGTGGTACCTGGAGAACTACGAGGCCTCGCACGAGGAGCTGCTGGACGCGCTCCTGGAGCGCATCAAGGGCCCCGACTTCCCGACCGGCGCGCTGGTGGTGGGCCGCAGGGGCATCGAGGAGGCCTACCGCACCGGGCGCGGCTCGATCACCATGCGCGCGGTGGTCGAGGTGGAGGAGATCCAGAACCGCCAGTGCCTGGTGGTCACGGAGCTGCCCTACCAGGTCAATCCGGACAACCTCGCGCAGAAGATCGCCGACCTGGTGAAGGACGGCAAGATCGGCGGCATCGCGGACGTCCGCGACGAGACGTCGTCGCGCACCGGTCAGCGCCTGGTCATCGTCCTCAAGCGGGACGCGGTCGCCAAGGTCGTCCTGAACAACCTGTACAAGCACACCGACCTGCAGACCAACTTCGGCGCCAACATGCTGGCCCTGGTCGACGGCGTGCCGCGCACCCTGTCCCTGGACGCGTTCATCCGGCACTGGGTGAACCACCAGATCGAGGTCATCGTCCGCCGTACGCGCTTCCGCCTGCGCAAGGCGGAGGAGCGGGCGCACATCCTGCGCGGTCTGCTCAAGGCCCTGGACGCCATCGACGAGGTCATCGCGCTGATCCGGCGCAGCGACACCGTCGAGATCGCCCGCGGCGGCCTGATGGACCTCCTCGACATCGACGAGATCCAGGCCAACGCGATCCTGGAGATGCAGCTGCGGCGCCTGGCGGCCCTGGAGCGGCAGAAGATCGTCCAGGAGCACGACGAACTCCAGGCGAAGATCAACGAGTACAACGAGATCCTGGCCTCCCCGGTCCGCCAGCGCGGCATCGTCAGCGCGGAGCTGACGGCGCTGGTCGAGAAGTACGGCGACGACCGCAAGACCAAGCTGATCCCGTACGAGGGCGACATGTCCATCGAGGACCTGATCGCCGAGGAGGACATCGTCGTCACGGTCACCCGGGGCGGCTACATCAAGCGCACCAAGACCGACGACTACCGGGCGCAGAAGCGCGGCGGCAAGGGCGTGCGCGGCACGAAGCTCAAGGAAGACGACATCGTCAACCACTTCTTCGTGTCCACCACGCACCACTGGCTGCTGTTCTTCACCAACAAGGGCCGGGTCTACCGGGTGAAGGCGTACGAGCTGCCCGACGCCGGCCGGGACGCGCGCGGCCAGCACGTGGCGAACCTGCTCGCCTTCCAGCCGGACGAGACGATCGCCCAGATCCGCGCGATCCGCGACTACGAGGCGGTGCCCTATCTGGTCCTGGCCACCAAGGCGGGCCTGGTGAAGAAGACGCCGCTGAAGGACTACGACTCGCCGCGTTCCGGTGGCGTGATCGCCATCAACCTGCGCGAGCAGCAGGACGGAAGCGACGACGAGCTGATCGGAGCCGAACTCGTCTCGGCCGAGGACGATCTGCTGCTGATCAGCAAGAAGGCGCAGTCGATCAGGTTCACCGCCTCCGACGACACGCTGCGGCCCATGGGCCGTGCCACCTCGGGCGTGAAGGGCATGAGTTTCCGCGAAGGGGACGAGCTGCTCTCGATGAATGTTGTTCGAGCCGGTACGTTCGTGTTCACTGCCACCGACGGCGGATACGCGAAGCGGACCTCCGTCGACGAGTACCGCGTCCAGGGCCGCGGCGGCCTGGGCATCAAGGCTGCCAAGATCGTCGAGGACCGTGGATCGCTCGTGGGCGCGCTGGTGGTCGAGGAGCACGACGAGATCCTCGCCATCACACTCTCGGGCGGTGTGATTCGTACGCGAGTCAGCGAGGTCAGGGAGACGGGCCGTGACACCATGGGCGTCCAACTGATCAATCTGGGCAAGCGCGATGCCGTGGTCGGCATCGCACGCAACGCCGAGGCGGGACGCGAGGCGGAGGAGGTCGACGGCGACGTGGTCGTCGACGAGGCCGCCGAAGGTGCCGCGACCACCGGCACGGACGAGGGTGAGGCGCCCTCGGCCGAGTAGCACGAGGAGAGAGTCATCGTGAGCGGAGCCACGGGCGCCGGATCGGCCGGTACCTCCAGGGGTACGGAAACGGACGGGGGCGGCCGTGGCTCCGCCACGCGTGCGGCGGATCCGCACACGACTCAACTGCGCAAGATCGAAGACGGAGCGACCGACTCGCACTCGGGGAGCTCGTCCAAGACGCATTCCCAGGGGGGAACTGTGACGGACACCCGGGGCCAGCAGACCCAGCAGGCGGCCTCGCCGCTGCCGGGAGAACGGCAGCCCCAGCAGCCCGGCGGCCCGTACCACCCGCCGCAGGCTTACCAGACCCAGGGCGGCAACGCCGCCGCGGTGCGCCGCCCGCGCACCGGCGCCCGCACCACGCCCCGCGTCCGCAAGGCACGTCTGCGCGTGGCCAAGGCGGACCCGTGGTCGGTGATGAAGGTCAGCTTCCTGCTCTCCATCGCGCTCGGCATCTGCACGATCGTCGCGGCCGCCGTGCTGTGGATGGTCATGGACGCCATGGGCGTCTTCTCGACCGTCGGCGGCACCATCTCGGAGGCGACCGGCTCCAACGAGTCCAACGGCTTCGACCTGCAGTCCTTCCTGTCGCTGCCCAACGTGCTGCTGTTCACGACGGTCATCGCGGTCATCGACGTCGTCCTCGCGACGGCTCTGGCCACGCTCGGCGCGTTCATCTACAACCTGTCCGCGGGCTTCGTCGGCGGTGTGGAGCTGACGCTCGCCGAGGACGAGTGATCACCGCTCGCCGGCCCGGCGCCAACCGATTTTGGGACTGCCCGCCTCGTGCGCTAATCTTCAGGAGTCAGCGCGCGGGACACACACCGCAGAGCGCGGCGGGGCTATAGCTCAGTTGGTTAGAGCGCATCCCTGATAAGGATGAGGCCACAGGTTCAAATCCTGTTAGCCCCACCAGCGAAAAGACCCTCGGACCATCAGGTTCGGGGGTCTTTTGACACCAACGGCGGCGGTCAGCCGATGAGCGGATCCTCCAGCAGCTCGGCGAGCATTACGACCGCTTCCCACTCACTGTCCCCTACGACGTGCGTATAGACGTCCATGGGCATGCTGATCTGGCTGTGCCGCCGGGGTGAGCTTGACCAGTGGTTTCTTACCGAGGTGCGGCAGCAGGTACAGCCGGGCCTGCTCGCGCTCCGGAGCAACGATGTGCTCCAGCCAGTAGCCAGCCACTCCGAGCGTCCAGGACCGGGAGGGCACGGAGATGCCGTTGCGCTCCTGATCCTGGAGCTTGCCGAGCTTCTCGTCCGCTTCGTCCCACGTGGCACCGTAGACGGTCTTGCGGACGCGATTGCCGTCCGTGTCGGTGACATACGCGCGGCCCATGTAGCGGCCGTCTGCCCGCTTCGAGATCGTGCCGTCACCGTTGGGCCGACGCTTCGCCATCACGCTGCCTCCCCGACGCGCGCCACATGTGGACAGGGCCGGAAGCCATGAGTCGATCACCGCATAGAACGGGGCGCGGTCGAGGATGCCTCCGGCGGGGGATCGGCCGGCACCGGGAGGGAGGGGGCGCCGTCGCCGACCGCGGGCACGTCGGGGCGTGAGTGGGGTGCTCCCATCCCGCCACCGTCGCACCAGGCAGAACCGAGCAGACGCGGCCCAGGGCGTCCAGGTCGTTCGTACAGTGGCGCGCTCCACCTGGACGCCCTGAACGGTGTGTGGGTCGACGGCGGACGGGATGGGAGCTGGGGTGACTGGGCGGGGACGTTCCGCCCAGTCACCCATTCGGCCGAATGGCCCTACTGGCCGCAGGGCCCGGGAAATGGGCTCCACCCCGCTTTTGGAAGGAGCTGTGGTGCCTGCCGGGGTTGCGCGCCTCTCCAGAATCACCGGATATAGGGGTAAGGCCCATTTTATTGGGTTATTCAAGGAGGAACTATGCGTCGCATGACTATCGGTGCTCTGCTGACCGCCGCTCTCCTCGCGGGACCCGCTGCGGTCACCGCAGAAGCGCAGACACCGGTGGTGGCCCAGGCAGCCGCCGTGCAGGCCGCCCAAAGTCAAGCGCAGGATGATGACAACAAGGATGATGACGATGGAGGGTGGGGCCTTTGGGGTCTCGCCGGCCTTCTGGGGCTGCTCGGTCTCATCCCTCGTCGGCGTAAGACACACGACACGGGAACCCGTCGCGGCACAGGGGCCGGTGGCGCGCACCCGAATGATCGTCTCTGAGTCAGACGCCCGTCAGGACTGTCCGCTTGGCTGACACCAGTGTCTGACACCAACAAGAGCGAACCGAGCCGGTTGACGACGCATCTCTGCGCATCGCCCTCATCGGCGTGAATCAGGTCGAGCGGCGTCGACCCGCCCCAGTGATCGACCTGATAAGGGTGAGGCCACAGGTTCAAATCCTGTCAGCCCCACCAGCAAAGAGACCCCCAGTCGGATTCGACCGGGGGTCTTCTTCGTTCGCGCCCGGCCGCCGACGACGGGGGATACGTCGGCGGCCGGGCTGTGGCTCAGGCTAACAAGGGCGGATGGGGCGCGGGAAGGATTCAACGCTCGCACGGTGGTTCGTACGAGAGGCGTGGCAGGTACTCGTGCCACCTCTCCTCGGTCAGTACGCCCCGGGTCGCGGAGCAGATGCGGTCGATGGCGTCGTCCACGTCCAGGTTCCACAGGCGGACGCTGTCCGTGCCGCTCGACACCCCGAGCATGTGGCGCACGGGGCTGAAGGTGAGGAAGCCGCCCGTCTTGGCGTTGGGGCTCATCGCCTCGCCGATCGGGGAGGCGTCGGCGGGTGCGGCGACGTCCCAGAGGCGGACCGTGTTGTCGTTGGCGCCGCTGGCCAGGGTGGCGCCGTCCCGGCTGAACGTCAGCGACACCACCGAGTCGGTGTGGCCGGTCAGCGGCTCGCCGGCCGGTGTGGGGCGGCCCGGGTCGGTGACGCTCCAGAGGCGGACCGTGCCGTCGTCGCTGCCGCTGGCCAGCGTACGGCCGTCCGGGCTGTAGGCGAGGGCGTTGACGGGTCCGAGGTGGCCCGTGCGGGAGGCGCCGAGGGCGGTGGCGTGCTCGGGGTCGGTCACGTCCCAGAGCCGTACGGTGTCGTCCGCGCCGCCGCTGGCGAGGGTGCGGCCGTCCGGGCTGAAGGCGAGGGTGTTGACGTAGCCGGTGTGGCCGGTGAGCGGCTCGCCGCGCGGGCGGGGGCGGGAGGGGTCCTCGGTGTTCCACAGCTGGACGCTGCGGTCGTCCTGGGCGGTGGCCAGGGTGCGGCCGTCCGGGCTGAAGGCGAGGGTGTCGGGGCCGGCGTAGCGGGTGCGCAGCGCCACCGGGGGGCCGTGCGCGGTGGGCCGGGACGGGTCCGTGACGTCCCACAGCTGCATCGCGCGGCTGCCCGTCAGCACGGCGAGGGTGTGGCCGTCCGGCGAGAACACCAGGGAGCGGATGTCGCCCTCTCCCGGCCTGAAGGGTCCGCCCAGGGACACGGGCCGGGCGGGGTCGGCGACGTTCCACAGGCGTACCCGTCCGTCGCGGGCGGCGGTGGCCAGCACGTGTCCGTCCGTGCGGAACGCGCCGATGCGGCCGATCATGTCCGACGTGGGCAGTGACCACAGGCGGACCTTGCTGTCGCCGCTGCCGGTGGCGAGGGTGTGGCCGTCCGGGCTGAACCCCAGCGCGTACATCTCCCCGCTGCTGCCCGCGAGGGGCACACCGACCTGGGAGGGGTAGGCCGGGTCGCTGACGTTCCACAGGCTCGCCGTGCTGTCCGCGCTGCTCGCGGCGAGCGTGTCGCCGTCGGGGCTGAAGGCCACGGACCAGACGGGCCCGGTGTGGCCGGTCAGCGGTGAGCCGATCCGCGCGGCTTCTTGCGGGTCGGCGACGTTCCACAGCCGTACGGTGTCGTCCGCGCTGCCGCTGGCGAGGGTGCGGCCGTCGGGGCTGAAGGCCACGGAGTGGATCAGGCCGGTGTGGCCGGCCAGCGGGGAGCCGATCCGGGTCGCTTCGTGCGGGTCGGCGACGTCCCACAGGTGGACCGTCTCGTCGTCGCCGCCCGCCGCGAGCGTCCGCCCGTCGGGGCTGAACGCCACCGAACGCACCGCCGCGGTGGCGCCCGTCAGGGTGTCCACGGCCTTCGGTCGCCCGGGGTCGGCAACGTCCCACAGCCGTACGGCGTGGTCGTCGTGGGCGGAGGCGAGGGTGCGGCCGTCCGGGCTGAAGGCGAGCAGGTAGACGGTGCCGCCGCGGCCGGGCAGCGGATCACCGAGCCGGCGCGGCTCGCCGGGGTCCGACACGTCCCACAGCCGGATCGTGCCGTCGTCCGAGGCGCTGGCCAGGGTGCGGCCGTCCGGGCTGAACACCGCGGTGCTCACCCAGCTGGTGTGACCGGTGAGAGGCCGGCCCAGCGGTTCGGGGCGGGCGGGGTCCGACACGTCCCACAGCCGTACGGTCCGGTCGTAGCTGGCGGTCGCGAGGGTCCGCCCGTCCGGACTGAAGGAGGTCAGGTAGACGGCGCCGGTATGGCCGAGGAGCGGCGTGGCCAGGGGCGCGTTCACGATCGAGATCAGGCGGTTCTTCACGTCCGCGTCGTCCGGGCGCAGGCGGTGTGCCGCCAGGTCGAGCTGGGCCGACAGCGACGGGTCCGTGTACTGGACGCGGTCCGCCTCGGCGACCACCTGCTCGAACACGGCGTCGTTGCGCTGCTGCCAGGCGATCACCGCCGAACCGACCGCGAGCAGCGCCAGGACGACCAGGGACGACACCGCGGCGCGCCTGATCAGGACGGTGCGCCTGCGCAGCCTGACCGCGGCGGCCAGGAAGTCCACCGCGCCGCGGGTGAGGAAGGTGCCGTCGGCGGACTCCGCCCAGCCGCGGGCCTGCTCGAGCCGGGAGCCCCGGTAGAGCAGCGAGGAGTCGCGGTCCGACTCCTCCCAGGCCCGGCCGTCCTCCTCCAGACGCTGCCGCAGCAGGTTCCCGGCCCGGTCCTCGTCGATCCAGTCGCGCAGGCGCGGCCAGGCGTGCAGCAGCGCCTCGTGGGTGATCTCCACGGTGTCCGCGTCGAGGGTCACCAGCCGGGCGCGCACCAGCGCCTCCAGGGACTCCTCGGTCTTCTCCGGGTCTCGGGACTCCGCGGCCAGCCGGCGCCGGGTGCCCCGCCTGCGGGTGGCCTGGGTGTCCTCGCTCACCCGCACCAGCCGGAGCAGCAGCAGCCGCGCGGCCGTGCGGGCCGCCGGGTCGAGGTCCGACCAGGCCCGCTCGGCGGTCGCCGCCACCGCCCCCTGGATGCCGCCGGCCGCGCGGTAGCCCGCCAGCGTCAGCCGGCCCGCCTTGCGGCGCTGCCAGGTGGCCAGCAGGGCGTGGGACAGCAGCGGCAGCACGCCCGCGTCGTGCGCGCCGCGCGGGCCGTCGGCACCGACCTCCCGGACGATCAGCTCCGCGAGTCCGGGTTCGAGCTCCATGCCCACGGCCCGGGCCGGGCCGGTGACCGCCTCGCGCAGTTCCGCGGTGGTCAGCGGTCCGAGCACCATGTGCCGGTGCTGCAACGCGTCGGCCAGCTCGGGGTGGCGCAGGCACTGTTCGTAGAAGTCGGCGCGCACGCCGAGGGCGACCAGGACGGGCGCGGGGTCGTCCGGGCCGCCGGGTGTGCAGACGGCCTGGAGGAGCCGGATGAACGCGCGCCGGTCCCGCTCGTCGGCGCAGAGGGTGAAGACCTCCTCGAACTGGTCCACGATCAGGACCGGACGGGCCGGTGCGTTCGACGCGGCAGGCTCCGCTGTCGCAGCCGACCCGTCGCGCGCCCAGGCCGCGAAGGCCTGCCGGGCCGCGCGCCCGAGCCCCGGGTCGTCCGGCCGCGCCCGGCCGGCGGCGACCACGGAGGCGAGCCCGGGTATCCGGCGGGACAGTTCCCCGAGCGGATCGGCTCCCGGCACGAGCTGGAGCACCTCCCTCGGCGGCCCGGTGTCGCCGGTCGGCCCGCCGTCGCGCAGGGCGGGCACCAGGCCCGCGTTGAGCAGGGAGGACTTCCCCGCTCCCGAAGCGCCCACGAGCATCACCAGGCCCCCGGTGACCTCGGCCGCGCACAGCTGGGCGACGAGGGCGTCGGTGCTGCGTTCCCGGCCGAAGAACCAGCCGGCGTCCTGCTGCCGGTAGGCGGCCAGCCCCCGGTAGGGGCAGACGCCGCCCGGGGCACGGTCCGGCGGGCTCTCCTCCTCGCCCGCGGCCGGCGCCGGACGTTCGGCGGTCGGATCGGCCACCGCCCGCTCCCACAGGCGTTGCCACTGGGCCAGGTCGTACAGGCCCGCGGCGACCGGCTCGGGCCGCGCGCGCCGCGCCTGGGGGATGAGGACGTGCAGAACCGCGGCGAGGGCGGGGAACTGGGCGGGTACGTTCTTGGCCCGCCGCCAGTCGCTGATCCGCTGGGCGGAGACCCGTACGGGCCGCCCCCGTTCGTCGACGCGCTGGAGCCGGACGACCGCTTCGGAGACGCGTTTGAGGGGCGGGTTGCCGGCCTCCCGGTACAGCAGTGCGAGACGTTCGGCGAAGGCCGTGCGTGCCCCTGAGTCGAAACTCAAGGTCTCCACTCCTTACTTCCCCCGCACCTGGACGTCCGGACCGGAAAACTCACTCTATACGCCTGACCTGCGGCTACGTCACTGTCGCGAGACCGGACCCTCCTCGCGGGCGACCGCAGCTGGCAGGATCGCGTCGCAGTGGCGATCCGGTCGGCCGGCACCCGGACAGGTCAGCGGCCCGGTGCTCCCGAAGGCGCCCCGTGAGGCCGCACGTTCTCGGTCAGCTTTCGACGGCCCAGCCCTTCTAGTCCGGTACGGCGTCCAGCACGCCGCCGGCATGGTTGGGCACCGGTCCCCACGAGGGGAGGGACCGGTGCCGAAGCATGCCGGTGGTCGCGGTCTCCCGACGGCGGCGGTCGGTCCTCGGCGGCGGCCTGCGGGCACGTCGGCGGCGGGCGGTGGGCGGCTGGGCGACTGTTCGGTACGTCGGCGGACGCGGCTCGGGCCGGGCTTCGACGGCATCGTCACCGCGGAGCGGCATGACCCGCTCGAAGGCGGGCCCCGGTGACGGCCGCTTTCCGGACATCGGATTCCGAACTCCGAACTCCGGATTCCGGACTCCGGACTTCTGTCTCCGCCGGGCCCTCGTGGGGTTCCTCCTCGGTCCGCCCCCGGCCCCCTTCGCGGAAATGCCGGTAGATCTTGCGTCCGATGCACCAACGGGTGAGCGGAGAGAGCGGATTCAGCGGGCCGGTCCGCGGGCAGGCACGTCGTGTTGGTTCCGAACCCGACCGCCGCTGGAGGGCGTATGAGGATTTCCGTCGATCCCGAGCAGTGCTACGGCTCCGGCGACTGCGTCCACCGGGCCCCGTCGGTGTTCACCGAGGTGGACGGACTGGGCGCCGTGATACCCGGGCGGGAGCACGACCTCGATCTGCCGCGGGTGCGCGAGGCGGTCGAGGGATGCCCGGCCGCCGCGATCACCGTCACGCGGGAGGACTGATCATCCGGGGCGGTCCGGGCGGCATCGTCCCCCGGACCCTGGTCACCCTCGGCAGCCGCTACGTGCGCGGCGCCCCCGGCACGGTCGGGAAGGCGGCGCTCGCCGCGCGTGTGCTGAACCCGCATCTGCGCGACCACCCGCGCCGCAGAGTCGTCCAGGTGCGTTCCGGCGACCGGTTCGCCGTGGACACGCAGGACCTGATCCAGCGGTACCTCTACCTCTTCGGTGTCTGGGAGCCGCACCTGACGGCATGGCTGCGGCGCCGGCTGCGGCCGGGGGACGGCTTCGTCGACGTCGGGGCCAACATCGGCGTCTTCAGCGTCCTCGCGTCACGGCTCGTCGGCGACGCGGGCCGGGTCGTCGCGATCGAGGCATCCCCCGCCTTCCACCGCCGGCTGGTGCAGCACGGCCGGCTGAACGCGTGCGGGAACATCCGGGCGGTCAACGCCGCCGTCTCCGACGGCCGCAAGACCCTCACCTTCGTCCTCGCCAGTTCGCGCAACATGGGCGCGAACAGCATCGTCCCCTACGACGGCCCGGCGGAGTCCACGTTCGAGATCGAGGCCCGGCCGCTGCCGGAACTGCTCGATCCGGCGGAGATCGCGAGCGCCCGGGTGATCAAGATCGACGTCGAGGGCGCGGAGGGCGGCGTCGTGCGCGGGCTGGTGCCGATGCTGGGCGCCCTGCGGCCCGACGCGGAGATCAGCGTCGAGGTGGCACCCGAGCGCATGGCCCGCCTCGGGGACTCCATCGGCGAACTGCTGGCGGTGATGCGGGACGCCGGCTTCCACGTCTACCGGCTGCCCAACGACTACACGCCCGAGAGCTACCCGTCGGCGCGCGGCGGCACGCTGGGCGTCGCGGTGCGCGTGCGGGGGCCCGTGGCCGGGGAGAGCGACCTGATCTTCTCCCGGGTCGACGCGGAGACGCTCCGCTGATCCGGAGGGTCCGCCTCGGCGGGGCCGGAGGGCATCGCGGAGCCTGCGGTGGGGCGCGGGCGGGGTGCCGTCCGGGGCGTTCCCGGCCAGTCGGTCGGGCGGGTCGTCCCGGCTGTGCGTCGGACAGGGGGCGTCGGAGGGCGTCGGGCGGGGTGGGCGTCGGGCGGTGCGGTGGGCGTGTCCCGCGGGCCTCACCGGGCCGGTCGGCCCGGCGAGCCGTCGCCGTCGGCCGGGAAGCGCCACCCGAGGGAGGACAGCGCCCGCGCCCTGGCCTCCACCACCGCCATCCGGGCATCCCGCTCGACGGTGTCCACATGGGCCGCCTGGCCGGTGACCTGGCCCTCCCACTTGCGGTAGAAAAGCCCCACCTCCTGGGAGAACCACCCCCGGCTCACGCAGTTGAGCGCCAGCAGCAGGCCGGTGTCCTCGGAGGCCGGCAGAGCCATCCAGCCGCCGAGCGCGAGCAGCAGGTCGCGCCGTACCAGGAGCGTCGCCGGGTGGACCTGGGCTCGGTAGTCGTTGGCCTTCCAGTGGTCGAGCACCTCACCGCACTCGATCGGTCCGTGCTCCGGATCGCCCGGGAAGCCGATCGTCGACCCGTCGGGCAGCAGGTCCAGCGCCCGCGACGTGGCCCATCCGAGCGTCGGGTCGGCCTCCAGGGCCGCCAGGTCACGGGCAAGCGCACCCGGCGCGAGCCGGTCGTCGGCGTCCAGGGTCTTCACGTACTCGCCGTCCGCGTGGGACAGCGCGAGGGTGCGGGTGACACCGGGCCCGCCGCGCATCCCCGGCCGCCCCTGCCGGAAGACGACGCGCGGGTCGTCGGGCACGTACGGCCGTACGTCGTCGGTCCGCCCGTCCTCCTGGATCACCCAGCGCCATTCCCAGCCCTCGGGCAACTCCTGGGCGCACAGGGAACGGTGGGCCTGGGGCAGGAAGGGCGCCGAGGGGGCGTGGACGGCCGTGACGATGATGACGCGCCGGCTCACGGCGGCACTCACCACCTTTCCAGTCGAGTGGTGAACAGCAGTTCCGTGCGGTCGCCGGGCCCCCGCCGACCCTCGCGGACGGAGCGGCGGAGGTCGTCGGCGATGACTTCGTACGCCGTGGGCACGGTCACTCACCGGTTCCGGGTGCGGGGGTCGTGATGCGGACCCACCGTACGACTCCTCAAGAGGTCCTGCTGAGCCGGGTGTTCCCTGCGGGACGGCGCCCGACATGGCGGCGGCCCGGCTGCTCTGTCGAGCGGCCGGGCCGTTCTGGCGTGTGGTGCGGTACGCAGATCGCCGTCGGGTCGGTGGTGCGTGGGAGCGGCTCAGCGTTGCAGAGGCGCGGTGTGCTGGTCGGCGGAGTGCTGCGTCCGGGATTCGGCGGTGTCGTCGCACAGGAGGTCGGTGGCGGTGGCGGCGGTGCCGGCGGCCGGGCGGTGCCGGCAGCTGGGGGCCTTGCCGTGGGCCTCGGCGCGGATGCGCTGTTTCATCGTGGGGGGCAGGGAGCCGGTGCGGGACCGGGGCCGGGGGATCGTCACCGCGGGTGCCGTCTCGGACGAGGCGCTCTCCGTGTTGCTGTGCGTTCCGCTCTGCGGTACCGCGGCCGAGGCGGTCGTCGTGACGAATCCGAGCGCCGTGCACAGCGCGAGGAAGGCGGTGACGATGGTGGTCCACAGCGTCATGACCTTGTTCCGGGCCATAACCCCTCACTTTCGGGTTGGGCGATTTGCGTACTTTCCTCATGATGTGTATGAGCATCGCGAAGTGGTGGACCGACGCCCGTGGCGCGGCGATGTTCAGATGAACACCACCCGGATGGGCGCAAGGGGTCCGAAAAGGTGCCTAGACGGGAGGGAATCGGGCGAAGTGACCGTTCGTGAGGATGCGATCACCCTCCGATCGGATCGGCACCGTCCGCTTCTACGGGGCTCCGGAAACCGGCAGTTGGCCGCCGACGCAGGTCACCGATCGATATCGGCCGGTGTGTATAGTCGGGCGCCAGAGGTCCCCTACGTCAAGGAAAGACGAGGTCGCGCGGTGAAGAAGCTTCTCCTGGTCGCACTGGCCGCCATCGGCGGGCTCCTCGTGTACCGCCAGATCCAGGCGGATCGCGCCGAGCAGGATCTGTGGACGGAGGCGACTGACTCCGTGCCCACGGGTTCGTGAGTACCACCGGCATCCGGTTCTGACATCCGGTTCCGAGCAGACCCCGGCCGTCTCGCGGTCGGGGTTTTGTGTTGCCCGGAATCCTCGTGAATTCCCGGCGGGGGCGCGGGAGTACGGGTCCGCGCGGCAGGATGGGCCACGGTCCGGTCCGGTCCGGTCCGGGGCGGCGGCGACAGTGCCGGTGAGCGCGAGGGGTGGCGGGTGATGGGACGGCGGTGCGGAGACCGGCGGGGTGCCAGGGCGGGACGCGAGCGGCCGACGGCGGTGACCGCCGTACGTGCCGCATCCGCCGTACGTGCCGTGACCCGCGTACGCGCTGTGACCGCCGTACGTGCCGCGACCCACGTACGCGCCGCGACCGTCGCGCTCACCACGACCGCCGCACTGGTCACGGCCACCGCGCTGCCCGGCGGTGCGGCTCTCGCGGCCGGTGCGCCCGCCGGATACGCCTTCGCCGAGGACGCCCGGCGGATCGAGGGCGCGAGCGGCGCCTCGGGCGCCGTACCGCTGGAACCCGGAGCCACGTACCACAGCTCCCTGCCGAGGAACGGCACCCTCTACTACCGGCTCGAACTCGACGCCGCCTCGGACGCCTACGTCTCCGTCACCGCCGTACCCGGCGCCGGCGGCGAGGTCACCGCCGTCGACGGCGTCCGGGTCACCGTCCAGGACGCCGACGGCGCCTCCTGCTCCTCGGACAGCGCGACCTTCGGCGCGGCCCGCAGTCCCCGGCCGGTCACCGCCTGGGGACTGCGCGAGATCGACCCCGGAGGATCCCGCTGCCAGGACCCGGGCACGTACTACGTCACGGTCGAGCGGACCCGGCCCGAGGACTCCCCACCGGACGCCTGGGACCTGGAACTCGCGGCCGTCACCGAACCCCGCCCGGAGAAGACCGGCCGGACCACCGCACCCGAGCCCTGGGACTCCGCCTCACCCGAACCCCTCGCCGGTGAACCGGAGCGGCGTCCGGGCGGCAACGGCTTCGCCCACGCCACTCCGGTCGGACAGGGAGCCTGGAGCGACGACATCCGCCCCGGACAGACCCTCTTCTACAAGGTGCCGCTCGACTGGGGCCGCCAGGTCCACGCCACCGCCGAACTCGACGGACCCGGCGACCGCTCCGGCTACGCCACCGGCGCCCTGCACCTGGCCCTGCACAACCCGGTGCGCGGTGAGGTCGACGACATCTCCAAGGGCTACACCGGCCGGCAGGCCACGATCGGCCTCGCCCCCCTGCCGCCGGTCGCCTACGCCAACCGGTACGCCGCCGACGGCCAGGTCGCCGCGATGCGGTTCGCCGGCGCCTACTACCTGGTGGTGCACCTGGCGGCCCAGGTGGCCGACGACTTCGGCGACGGCCCCTTCGGCCTGACGCTGCGCGTACGGCTCGGGGGAGCGGCGCAGGCCGGGCCGGAGTACACGGCGAAGTCCCGGCCGGAGGGCGTCTTCGAGGTCTCGGCACCGGAGCGGGCGGCCGCGCCTCGGGCCTCGGGCACGGACGACGACCGCGCCCTGAAGGCGATCGCCGTGGGCGGGATCGGCACGGGCAGTGTGCTGCTCCTCGGCCTGGGCGCATGGACGGCGGCGGCCCGGCGCGGGGCCCGCAGGGTGTAGACGGCCGGACTCAGAGCCGGGCCAGGGCCCAGAAACCCACCGCGTAGCAGACCAGCGCCAGCAGCAGCACCGCGACCGCCACGCCGGCCGGCGGTCCGGTAGGACGCCGCCGTCGCCGCGCCGCGCGGTGCTGCGGCCCGGCGAGGGCAGGGGCGGGGGCAGGGGCGGGTGCGGGCACGAACGGTGACGTCGGTGGCGAGGCCGGTTCCGAACCCCGCGGGTTCCGGGCGGTGTACGAGGCGGTGGTGGTGTCGGCGTCGCGCGGCCCCACGGACGGCGAGGCGGTGGTGGTGTCGGCGTCGCGCTGCCCCACGGACGGCGAGGCGGTGGTGGTGTCGGCGTCGCGCGGCCCCGCGGACGGCGCAGGCAGGGGCGGGGCGGGGAGCGGCGGGCCGTGGTACGCGCCCTGCTCCCGCCGGCTGCCCGAGTGCGGACCGGACGCGGGCGCGGCGGTGACGGCCGCCTGCGGAGGCGGCAGACGGAAACTGCCCGTCTCCGACAGGTCAGCCGGGCGCGGGGCCTCGGGAGCCGGCGCCGGGAGCGAGCCGGGCGGTGGCGTGCGGTGCGGAGGGAGCGCCGCTCCGGGCGAGGACGGTGGCATGTGACCCGGCGGCGACTGCGGGCCGTCCGGAGGATCAGGTACCTGGTACCCGGCCGACGGCGTGGTGCCGAAGGCGCCCGGTGCGCCGTCCGGGTCCGGCCGCGGGCCGGAGGGGGGCGCCGGGGTGCGGCTCGCGGCGGACGGTGTGGCGCCCGGCCCCGGTGCGGGCGGCGTGTCCGGCCGGAGCGCCGGTGCGGGGCGCACGGTGGGCAAAGGGGGCGCGTCGCGGGGGGACGTCGGTGTGGGGTCCAGCCCCGATGCCCGTTCGAGCGGGCCGTCGGCGGTGAACCCGGCGGGCAGCGGCCCGACCTGGTCGAAGATCTCGATCAGCTCGTCGTCGGGACCCGGCTCCGGCAGCAGCTCCGCCGCCGCGGCCAACGCCTTCCGCGCCCCCGTCGCCGTACGGAACCGCGCCGCCGGGTCCGGCTGCACCAGCGCCGACACGACCTGCCACAACGGCTCGGGAATCCCCTGCGGCGCGGGCGGCGTCCCGTGCTCGGCGAAGTACTGCACCAGCGCCTTGGCGTCCGGCTTCGCCCCCTCCAGCAGATACAGCGCGACCAGGCCCACCGCGAACAGATCGGCCGGAAAGTCCGGCTCCGCGCCCATCATCTGCTCCGGCGCGAGATAACCCGGTGTCCCCACCACGAGGTTGGTCTCCGTCAGCCGGGGCTCGCCCAGCCGCATCGCGATGCCGAAATCGGACAGCCGCAGCCGGGGCCGGCCCGTCCCGGTCGCCTCCAGCAGCAGGTTGGCGGGCTTGATGTCACGGTGCACGACACCCTCCGCGTGCACCGCGGCCAGGCCCGCCAGCAGCTGGTCGAGAAGGGTGCACACGAACGCCGGCGGCAGCGGCCCGTAGTCCCCGACCAGATGGACCAGCGAACCGCCCGCCACCAGATCCATGGTGAACAGCACCTGGTCGTCGTCGGCGGCCCAGCTGGCGGGAGCCAGCACATTGGGGTGGTCGATCCGCAGGGCCTGCTCCCGCACGAACCGCAGCAGCGCGTGCGCGTCCCGCTGCTGGAGCACCTTGGCCGCCACGTAGCGCCGCCGCCGGTGGTCCCAAGCACGCCAGACGGCACCCACGCCGCCCCGGCCGACCGGATCGACCAGCTCGTACCGACCCGCGAAGACCTCACCCATGGCCGTGCGCCGCTCCTCCCCCGGTACCTGTCACGCCACTACCCACGGCCCGGCCGCCGCACCCCCGAGCGGCGACCGGAGGCCGGGATCAGTTCTGGTGGGACTGGTAGTGCGCGACCGCGTCCGAGGTGCGGCCCGCGCCGTACACGCGCAGGAACTCCGCCAGCTCCGGGTGGGTGGGGGAGAGCGCGTCCGCCGCATCGATGATGTCGCCGGCCGCCGCCACCGAGCGCAACAGCGACTGGATCTCGCGGACCACCCGCTTGACCGTGGGCGCCCCCGAACTGCTCGTCGTCTGAGTGGTGTTGTTGAGCACCGACCCCCCCTGCGACTTCTTGATCTCGTCCATGCGCTCCGTAGCCTCGGCCGCGCTCACGCTGCCGTCCGCGACCTGCCCCGCCAGGTCCTGCAGCAGCTGCACCCGCTGGACCACCGCGGGATTGCCGATCTTCGCCCGCTGGCCGCTCATCAGCTGCGACAGCATCGGAGCGGACAGTCCCAGCACCCCCGCCAGACGAGCCTGGTTGAGACCGAGATCGTCGATAAGCCTACGGAAGAGCGCCCCCAACGGCTCCCCGTACCAGTTCCGCTGCAGTTCCCGCGCTCTTGCGGTGGCTTCCTGCTGTGCGGCGTCCATTGCGTCTCCCCATCGCTTCCCCAAAAACCGCAGTTCGCTCCAGCGAACCACGCCGAGCATCTTACGGAGCGTGGTCGTTCCCCGGGACCCCCAATCATTTGTGAGATACGGGGGGCGACCCGGTACTCTTGTCTGCGGCACCCGCCGGTACGCGATACTCCGGCCGGAAGCCACTTCAGGGGCCTTAGCTCAGTTGGTAGAGCGCTGTCTTTGCATGGCAGATGTCAGGGGTTCGACTCCCCTAGGCTCCACAGCAGGTCAAACGCCCTCCCGGACACCGTCCCGGAGGGCGTTTCGTCGTCGGAGGCCCAAGCCCGGAGCAACGGCCCACCACCTCACCGCCCGCCCCGCCGACCGGCCCCCGGCCCCGCCGACAACCCCCTCACAGACAGGAAGAGTTGTCCCGCGGACCCCGCCGAACCCCCGGGCCGGAAAGGCCGCACCCCCGGGACCTGCACCGACCTCCCGGGACCCCGCCGAGCACCCGGGGACGCTGTCTGCTCTTGATATCGTCACCCCACAGGGCACCAGCGCCACACCCCTGCGGGGCGGTGCCACGTGGCTCATCGCCGTCGCAGCCGTTCGGTCGCTGTCGACGAGGTGGAAGGGGTAGACCATGCGGGCGAAGGTACGGGCCGCTCTCGACGCGCTCTATATGAAGCGGCTGGTCAAAGAACTGGAGGGACGCCCACGCCCCCAGCACATCGGCATCATGCTCGACGGCAACCGCCGGTGGGCCAAGATGTCGGGCATCGACGACCCGCGTGAGGGCTACCGGGCCGGCGGAGCGAAAGTGCTGGACTTCCTGCGCTGGTGCGACTCCGCGAAGATCGAGCACGTCACCCTGTTCATGCTCTCGGACGACAACCTCCACCGGCCCGAGGAGCAGCTGACCCCCCTCATCGACATCATCGCCGAGGTCGTCGAGCGGCTCGCCGCTCCCGGAAACCCCTGGCCCGTCGAAGCCGTCGGCGCCCTGGACCTCCTGCCCGCCGAGTCCGCGAGCCGCCTCAAGACCGCCACCGCCGCCACCCAGGGCCGCAAGGGCGGCACCAAGGTCGACGTCGCCGTGGGCTACGGAGGCCGCCGGGAGATCGTCGACGCCGTGCGGTCCGCCCTGACCGAGCACAGCTCACAGGGCGGGGACATCGACGAGTTCATCGAGACCTTCACCATGGAGCACATCTCCAAGCACCTGTACTCCAAGACGCGGTCCGAGTCCGACCTCATCATCCGCACCTCCGGCGAGCAGCGCCTCTCCGGCTTCCTGCTCTGGCAGTCCGCCTACGCCGAGGTCCACTTCTGCGAGACCTACTGGCCGGACTTCCGCGAGATCGACTTCCTGCGCGCCCTGCGCTCCTACTCCCTGCGCGAACGCCGCTACGGCCGCTGAGTCGCCGTTTCACGTGAAACATCGCCGCGGGGCAGGAGGCCCTCCAGCCTCCTGCCCCGCGACGATGCCGATGCGGCCCGATGCCGTCCGACGGACCTCAGCGAGGCTCCTCGCCCTCCGCCGCGTCATCCCGCGCCTGCTTGGCCTGCACCTCGGGGTCGAGAAGCGCCTCACCAGTGCCGTCCACGGACGACAGACGCCCCGACTCGGCGACCTCCGTCGCCTCCGGCGGCTCCACCAGCCAGTCCGGGTTGGCCTGCTTGTCCCACCACTTCCACGCGGCGAAGGCCCCGCCGGCGACAACGCCCACCACCGCCAGAACCTTGGCGACACGACCGGCCCGAGCCCGTCGCTGATGCCTGCGCGTCAACTTCTGGATCTCCTTGGCCGTCACCTGACCCCGCAGCGCGGCCAACGCGGCGGCACCCCGCGCAGCGGCCTCGTCCCGGACAGGCACGGCCGCGGCCACCGCCTGCCCGATCATCGGCTTGGAGTACTCAGCGGCCTGCCGGGCGGCGAGGCGCGTACGGACAGCGGCCTCCTGAGCGGCCGCGTCCACCTTCGGCGGCACATGCGTACGCGCCTGGTCCAGCCTCGGCGCGACGTGCGTGCCGTACTGAAGACGCGCCTGGCACGCGGCCTGCGACACCTTGGGCGCCAGCCGTACGCGCGCCTCCTGTGCGTAGTGAGCGGCCCTGTCCTTGGCCGTATCGGCGTAGGGCGCCACCACTTCCGCGGCGTGCAGCACGCTGTCCTTCGCCGAACCGGTCGCGGCGCGCACGCTGTCGATGCGGGTCACGGGTTCCTCCTCCTCGGTGGCGTACGGTAATTCGACTTTCCACCCTTTTACGGATCATGCCTGCGGACGCACCGCCGGGCATGTGAGGGCGGGCATCCGGGTCACGGGCGGTGTCTTCGTGATGTCCGGGACACGTGGTGATGAAGTTGCCGACAACCGCCGATCAACCTCAATAACGAATGAATACCGGGCAACGGGAGCCTGCCGACGACAATGCCACGAATCGGCGCCCCGCGCTCGCGACCCAGCAGTACCGGCCGGAGCACTCGACCGGATCACCGCAACCCACTTCGCCGAATCGGAGCAGGAAACGCCTGCCCGACGCCCTGCCCGCCCCCCGCCGTGCGAGGATCGGCGAGCACCAAAACACGACGGAAGGCACATCGTGGCCGAGCAGCTCTACGCCACCCTGAAGACCAGCCACGGCGACATCGAGATCCGGCTCCTGCCGAACCACGCCCCCAAAACGGTCAGGAACTTCGTCGAACTCGCCCGGGGCGAGCGGGAGTGGACCCACCCCGCAACCGGCGAGAAGACCACGGCCAGGCTCTACGACGGCACGGTCTTCCACCGGGTCATCAGCGGCTTCATGATCCAGGGCGGCGACCCGCTGGGCAACGGCACCGGCGACCCGGGCTACCAGTTCGAGGACGAGTTCCACCCGGACCTCTCCTTCAACAAGCCCTACCTGCTGGCCATGGCGAACGCCGGCCCCGGCACCAACGGCTCCCAGTTCTTCGTCACCGTCGCCCCGACCACGTGGCTGAACCGCAAGCACACGATCTTCGGCGAGGTGACGGACGCAGCCGGCCAGAAGGTCGTCGACACCATCGCGGCCCTCCCGACCAACCCCCGCACCGACCGCCCCGTCGACGACGTGGTCATCGAGTCGGTCGTGGTCGAGACCCGCGAAGGCTGACCCCGACCGGGCCGCAAGGAACCAAACGCCCCGCTCATCCGTAAAGATGGGCGGGGCGGTCCGTTGCCGAACACCGACCGACCACTGCCCGCAGGACGACCGAGGGGAAGCCATGGATCACGCGGCAGCCGGCTCACCGGAAGCCCAGAGCCTGCCGGGCTGCTACCGCCACCCGGACCGCGAGACAGGCATCCGCTGCACCCGCTGCGAACGCCCCATCTGCACGGACTGCATGGTCAACGCATCCGTCGGCTTCCACTGCCCCGACTGCGCGAGCGGCCGCACCGGCGGGAACGGCCCGGCCCCGGCCGCCTCCCGCCCCCGCACCCTCGCCGGCGGCACCATCGCCGCCGACCCCCACCTCCTCACCAAGATCCTCATCGGGATCAACATCGCGGTCTTCATCGCCGTCCACACCCTGTCGGAGACCTTCCTCGGCGACATGGTGCTGATCGGACAGTGGCCCCCCGCCCCCTACGTCCCGCACGAGGGCGTCGCGGAGGGCGAGTGGTACCGCCTGGTGACCACCGTGTTCACCCACGAGGAAATCTGGCACCTCGGCTTCAACATGCTCAGCCTCTGGTTCCTCGGCGGACCCCTGGAAGCGGCCCTCGGCAGAGCCCGCTACCTCACCCTCTACCTCGCCTCCGGCCTCGCCGGCAGCGCCCTCACCTACCTGCTCGCCTCACCCGGCCAGGCCACCCTCGGCGCCTCCGGCGCGGTCTTCGGCCTCTTCGGCGCCACCGCCGCCCTCGTCCGCCGCCTCAACGCCGACATGCGGCCGGTCGTCATCCTCCTGGCGATCAACCTGGTCTTCACCTTCACCTGGAGCGGGATCGCCTGGCAGGCCCACATCGGCGGCCTCGTCGCCGGCGCCGCGATCGGCTACGCCATGCTCCACGCCCCGCGCGAGCGGCGGGCGCTCGTGCAGTACGGCACCTGTGCGCTGGTCCTGGTGGCCGTCGTCGGCCTGACCCTGTTGAGGACCGCCCAGCTCACCTGAGCGCAGGTTGTCCACAGTGTGTGGCCGATCTTGTGCACAGTGTGCGGGAACAGGTGTGCCCCCTGTCACTGACCAGTGTTTCCGCAGGTCAGGCAGGGGGCAAACGTGCTTTCGGTTGCCGGTACTTCCGTCACACCGGCGTCAATGCCCGGTGGGTTATCCACAGATCTTCTTTCTTTTCCACCTGTGGACAACGCCTGTGGATAACTCCGTGGATAGCCCTGGGGAGAGCTGTTCCGGGTCTACCGCCGGGTTACTTCCACTGCGTCGAGACACCGAATCCGGCGGCGATGAAACCGAAGCCCACCACGATGTTCCAGTTGCCCAGGGAGTCAATGGGCAGTGAACCGTCGGTGACGTAGAAGACGACGATCCAGGCGAGACCGATGACGAACATGGCCAGCATGACGGGGGCGACCCAGCCGCGGCTCGTCAGCTTGATGCTGGTCGCCTGCTTCGACGGCGGCGGCGTGTAATCGGCCTTCTTGCGGATACGTGACTTCGGCACGAGGGTCTCTCCTGTCGATGCGCTGCGTGGCCGCGCAGGGAACGGGGTCGGGGACTTGGAGCGCTCCCCCGGGCGTCCGTTAGCGTAGTGCTTCCGTGGCGCCGAAGGAGATAAGGGTACGTTGAGCAATTCTGCCGACTCCCCCCAGGCGGGATCCAGCCCCGCCCGCGGGCGCCGTTTCCGGCCCGTGCGAGTCCTGACGGCAGCCGTCTTCGCGCTCGCGGGACTCATCTTTTTCACCAGCTTCGACACCGCGAAGGGCACCAATATCCGTACGGATGCCTCTTTGCTCAAGTTGTCCGATCTCATCCACGAGCGCAGCCGGGACAACGGCGAACTCGAGGAGTCCAACGCGGCCCTGCGCGACGACATCGAATCGCTCGCCGAGCGCGACGACGGGCGCACGAAGTCGGAGGACGACAAGCTGGCGGCGCTGGAGGAGAAGGCGGGCACGCAGGAACTGAAGGGCGAGGCGATATCCGTCACGCTCGACGACGCCCCGCCGGACGCCACCGCCAAGCTCCCGGGCTACCCGGAGCCCCAGCCCGACTACCTGGTGATCCACCAGCAGGACCTCCAGGCGGTCGTGAACGCCCTGTGGCAGGGCGGCGCCGAGGGCATCAAGGTCATGGACCAGCGGCTTATCTCCACCAGTGCGGTCCGCTGCGTGGGCAACACCCTCATCCTCCAGGGCCGCGTCTATTCGCCGCCGTACAAGATCCAGGCGGTCGGCGATCCGGGGAAGCTGAAGAAGGCGCTGGCCGCGTCCCCGGCGATCCAGAACTACATGGTGTACGTCAATGTCTACGGGCTCGGCTGGAAGGTCGAGGACGACGGGACGGTGACGCTGCCGGGCTACTCGGGCACGGCGGATCTGCAGTATGCCCAGCCTGTGGATTGACGCCTTTGTGGAGGGCCTCGCGCCGTTAGTCTGGTGCGGTGCGGCGTGAGTGCGGCGCCGTGGTGCGACGGAAGGGACGGCATGTACGGCTGGATCTGGCGGCATCTGCCGGGGAACGCGTGGGTGAAGGCGCTGCTCTCGCTCGTGCTGGCGGTGGCCGTGGTCTACGTCCTCTTCCAGTACGTCTTCCCGTGGGCGGAACCGCTGCTTCCCTTCAATGATGTGACGGTGGACAACCAGTGAGCGCGCGCATCCTCGTCGTGGACAACTACGACAGCTTCGTCTTCAACCTGGTCCAGTACCTCTACCAGCTCGGCGCCGAGTGCGAGGTGCTGCGCAACGACGAGGTGTCGACGGCGCACGCCCAGGACGGCTTCGACGGCGTGCTGCTGTCCCCCGGGCCGGGTACGCCGGAGCAGGCGGGGGTCTGTGTCGACATGGTCCGGCACTGCGCGGCGACCGGGGTCCCTGTCTTCGGCGTCTGCCTGGGCATGCAGTCGATGCAGGTGGCGTACGGCGGTGTGGTGGACCGGGCGCCGGAACTGCTGCACGGCAAGACCTCCCCGGTCGAGCACGCGGGCAGGGGTGTCTTCGCCGGTCTGCCCTCGCCCTTCACGGCGACGCGGTACCACTCGCTGGCGGCCGAGCCGGCCACGGTGCCGGCGGAGCTGGAGGTGACGGCGCGCACGTCCGACGGGATCGTGATGGGGCTGCGCCACCGGGAACTTCCCGTCGAGGGCGTGCAGTTCCATCCGGAGTCGGTGCTGACCGAGCACGGGCACCGGATGCTGGCCAACTGGCTGACGGAGTGCGGTGACCAGGGTGCGGTGGCGAGGTCGGCGGGGCTCGCCCCGGTGGTGGGCAGGGCCACGGCGTGACCGCGCTGCGCCCCGAGCGCGACTCCGGCTCGGCCGGTGACCAGGGATCCTCGTACGGGCAGCCGTACGGGGATTCCGGTGCGTTCGGGGGCGGTTGGGACGGGTGGTACGGGGATTCCGCCTCGGAGGGGGCGGCGCAGGTTCCCGTCGACGACGAGACGGTGGCGTTGCGGGTTCCGGACCCGCCGCCGGTACGGGCGCCCGCCGCCGTGACTCCTCCGGGCGGGGGGCGCGCGGCCCGCAGGAAGGCCGCGAAGCGGCGTCACGGGCGCCGTGGCGGCTCCCGGGGGCCCTCCCCGGCCCAGGAGTCGGACGAGGCGCCGAAGGCCCCTCTGTCGCGCGTGGAGGCGCGTCGGCAGGCCCGCGCCCGGAAGCCGGGCGCCGCGGTGATCGCCAGCCGTGCGGTCGGTGAGCTCTTCATCACGACCGGTGTGCTGATGCTGCTGTTCGTCACGTACCAGTTGTGGTGGACCAACGTCCGTGCCCAGGCGCAGGCGGACCGGGCGGCGAGCAGCCTCCAGGAGGACTGGGCGAAGGGCGAGCGCAATCCGGGGGTCTTCGAGCCGGGGCAGGGTTTCGCGCTGCTGCACATTCCGAAGCTGGACGTGGTGGTGCCGATCGCCGAGGGCATCGACGACGAGAAGGTCCTCGACCGCGGCATGGTCGGGCACTATGCCGAGGGTGCGCTGAAGACGGCGATGCCGGACGCGAAGACCGGCAACTTCGGCCTGGCCGGGCACCGCAACACGCACGGTGAGCCCTTCCGGTACATCAACAAGCTCCAGCCGGGTGATCCGATCGTCGTGGAGACGCAGGACGAGTACTTCGTCTACAAGATGGCGTCGATCCTGCCGGTGACGTCGCCGAGCAACATCAGCGTCCTCGATCCGGTGCCGAAGCAGTCCGGCTTCAAGGAACCGGGCCGCTACATCACCCTCACCACGTGCACGCCGGAGTTCACGAGCAAGTACCGGATGATCGTCTGGGGCAAGATGGTCGAGGAACGGCCGCGCAGCAAGGGCAAGCCGGATGCGCTCGTCAGTTAAGGGCGGATGACCAGTGGCAGCGACCACCGACACGCAGCACGAAGAGCAGTCCGGAACGGACGGCCCTGCGGCGCCCGCGGCACGCCGCCGCGGTCGCGCGGGGCGCGTCGTCGCGCGGACCGTCAGTGTCTTCGGCGAACTCCTCATCACCGCGGGCCTGGTGCTGGGCCTGTTCGTCGTCTACTCCCTGTGGTGGACGAACGTGGTCGCCGACCGCGCGGCGGACGAGCAGGCCGACAAGGTCCGTGACAACTGGGCCCAGGACCGGGTCGGATCGGACGGCCCGGGGGCGCTGGACACCAAGGCGGGCATCGGATTCCTGCACGTGCCGGCCATGGGCGACGGCGACATCCTGGTGGAGAAGGGCACGTCGATGAAGGTCCTCAACGACGGCGTGGCCGGCTACTACACCGATCCGGTCGAGTCGGCGCTGCCGACCTCCGGCAAGGAGGGCAACTTCTCCCTGGCGGCTCACCGGGACGGGCACGGCGCCAAGTTCCACAACATCGACAAGATCGAGGAGGGTGATCCGATCGTCTTCGAGACGAAGGACACCTGGTACGTCTACAAGACCTACGCCGTCCTCCCCGAGACCTCTAAGTACAACGTCAGGGTCCTCGACCCGGTCCCCAAGGAGTCCGGCAAGAAGAAGGCCGGCCACTACATCACCCTGACGACCTGCACGCCGGTGTACACGAGCCGGTACCGGTACGTGGTGTGGGGCGAGCTGGTGCGCACGGAGAAGGTGGACGGGGAGCGGACGCCGCCGAAGGAGTTGCGGTGACGGGACCCTGAAATGACGGAGGCCCGAAGCCGCACCTTCCTCTTGCGGCTTCGGGCCTCGTCGTTCACGTCACTGCAGGACGGTCAGTGGTGCTCCGGCGCTCCATGCCTCCAGGAGTCCGCGGTGTATGACGGTGATACCGCGGAAACGACAGAGCCCCGGTCCCTCCGGTGAGGGGCCGGGGCTCTTGCCGTGCGCGGGGGCCTCGCGGGAGCGTCAGTCGTCGCCGCGGAGGCCGCCGATGAAGCCGCCGCCGTTGTTGCCGCCGTTCCCGCCGTTGCCGCCGTTGGCGCCCACGGTGGTGAGGGTGATCTGCGTGGCGGCGGGGTCGTCGACCTCGGAGTTGGCGGGCGGGGTCTGCTGTATCACCACGGCGTTGCCGTCATTGGGCCCGGAGACCTGGATGTTGGTGAAACCGGCCTGGTTCAGGGTCTGCTGGGCCTGTGCCAGGGGGGTGCCCAGCGGGATCTCGGGCACCTTCGTCTTCTCGACGGCCTTGGCGATCTTCACGTTGATCGTGCTGCCGCGGTCGACGTCCTTGCCGCCCCCGATGCTCTGCTCGAAGATCGTGCCTTCGGCCTGAGCGGCGGAAGGCACCTGCTCCTGGGTGCCGAGGACGAGGCCCTCCTCCTCCAGACGCTTCCTGGCGTCCTCGGGAGTCATACCGGTCAGGTCCGGCACGGTCACCTGCGCCTGCTCCTTGGCGACGGTCAGGGTGACGGTGGTCCCCTTCTCCCGTGACGCACCGCCTTCGGGGTCCTGGGAGAGGACCGTGTCCGGGGTCTCGGTGGACTCCTCGGACTGCTTCTCGACCTCGAAGCCCTTGTCCTTCAGCGCCGCTTCGGCCTCGCTGTAGGTCATTCCCTCGACGTCGGGGATCTCGATCTTCGGCGCGCCCGTCGAGACCACCAGGTCGACGGCGGACTGCTTCTGCACCGAGGTGCCCTGTTCGGGGTTCTGCGAGCAGATGTTGCCCTTGGGCTGGTCCTCGCAGGGCTGCTGCTTGAAGGTCAGTTCCAGGTCGGCGTTGTCCGCGAGTTGCTGGGCGTCCGCCTTGGTCTGGCCGACGAAGGCGGGTACGTCGACCTTGTCGTTGCTCGGTCCCGCGTCGTTGCCGAACAGCTGCATGCCGATGAGGATCGCGCCGACCAGGACGAGGACGCCGGCCAGGACCAGGAAGATCGTGGAGGCGTTGGACTTGCGGGACTGCTGGCGGCGCCGGTCGGGGCGGTCGTCGTAGCCGTAGCCGCCGTCGTCCGGGTTCATCGGCGGCAGCATGGTCGTGGCGCCCGCGCCGGCGTCGGAGCGCAGGGCGGTGGTCGGCTGGTCGTCGGGGTAGGCGCCGTAGCCGCCGGCAGCCATGGCGCCCATCGCGGCGGTGGCCGCGACCGGCTGGCCGTCGAGGCAGGCCTCGATGTCGGCGCGCATCTCGTCGGCCGACTGGTAGCGGTAGTCGGGGTCCTTGACCAGGGCCTTGAGGACGATCGCGTCCATCTCGGGCGTGATCTCGGGGTCGAAGACGCTGGGTGCCTGCGGTTCCTCGCGCACGTGCTGGTAGGCGACCGCGACCGGGGAGTCCCCGACGAAGGGCGGGCGCACGGTCAGCAGTTCGTAGAGGAGGCAGCCGGTGGAGTACAGGTCGGAGCGGGCGTCGACCTGCTCGCCCTTGGCCTGTTCCGGGGAGAGGTACTGGGCGGTGCCGATCACGGCGGCCGTCTGGGTCATGGTCATGCCGGAGTCGCCCATGGCGCGGGCGATGCCGAAGTCCATGACCTTGACCTGGCCGTTGCGGGTCAGCATCACGTTGGCCGGCTTGATGTCGCGGTGGACGATGCCGGCCCGGTGCGAGTACTCCAGCGCCTGGAGGATGCCGATGGTCATCTCCAGCGTCCGCTCCGGCAGCAGCTTGCGGCCGGAGTGGAGCAGCTCCCGGAGTGTGGAGCCGTCGACGTACTCCATGACGATGTACGGGATCGACACGTTGTCGATGTAGTCCTCGCCCGTGTCGTAGACCGCCACGATCGCGGGGTGGTTGAGCGAGGCGGCCGACTGGGCCTCCCGGCGGAAGCGGGCCTGGAAGGACGGGTCGCGCGCGAGGTCGGCGCGCAGCGTCTTCACCGCCACGGTGCGGCCGAGCCGGGTGTCGTGCGCGAGGTATACCTCCGCCATGCCACCACGGCCGAGCACCTGGCCCAGCTCGTACCGGCCGCCGAGGCGACGCGGCTCTTCCATGGTTACCTACCAGCCCTCTCCGTCGGTCCCGACCGGCATGCTTGTACGGTCGGAGGCTGCCGTCCGGCCTACCGTACCCGGCTCGCCCCGGGTGGCCTGGCCAAGCCCGATACCCGATACAGGACCGGTATCGCAACGTGCGCCTATGTGAAGGGGACGTGACCGGAGTCACGTCCTGTTCAGCCCGTGGTCACTTCTTGCTCTCCAGAACGGCCTCCATCACGTTCTTGGCGATCGGGGCCGCGAGGCCGCCGCCGGAGATGTCGTCACGGACGGCGTTCTCGTCCTCGACGACCACGGCCACGGCGACGGGCGAGCTTCCGTCCTCGCCCTTGGCGTAGGAGATGAACCAGGCGTAGGGGTTCTCCTTGTTGTCCACGCCGTGCTGCGCGGTGCCGGTCTTGCCGCCCACGGTGACGCCGTCGATCCGCGCGTTGCTTCCGGTGCCCTTCTCGACGACGGTCTCCATCATGTCCTGGAGGATCTGGGCGTTGTCCGCGGACAGCGGCTTGCTCATCTCCTCGGGGTCCGTCTTCTCGATGGTGTCGAGGTTGGGTGCCTGGAGTTCGTCCACCATGTACGGCTTCATCAGGGTGCCGTTGTTGGCGATGGCCGAGGTGACCATGGCCATCTGGAGCGGGGTGGCGGCGGTGTTGTACTGGCCGATGGCGGAGAGTGCGGTCTGCGACTGGTTCATGTCGCCGGAGAAGACCGAGGCGCTGGAGCGGACGGGGACGAACTGCTCCTCGGTGAAGCCGAACTTCTTGGCCGTCTCCAGCATCTCGTCGTTGCCGAGGTCGGAGCCGACCTTGCCGAAGACGGTGTTGCAGGACACGCGGAGTGCTTCGCGGAGGGAGGCGTTCTCGCAGGGGAGGTCGCCCTCGTTGGGCAGCTCGGTGGTGGTGCCGGGCATGGTCCAGGGCAGGGGGGAGTCGGTCTTCTCGTCCGCCGAGTCGTACAGGCCGTGTTCCAGGGCCGCGGCCGCGGTGAGGACCTTGAAGGTGGAGCCGGGCGGGTAGACCTCGCGCAGGGCCCGGTTGAGCATCGGGTCGTCGGGGTTGTTCTTCTTCTGGAGCTTGTTCCAGGCCTCGCCGGCCGCCTCGTCGCTGCCGGCGATGGCGGTCGGGTCGTACGAGGGGTAGGACGCCATCGAGAGGATCTTGCCGGTGGACGGTTCGATCGCGACGACGGCTCCCTTGCCGCCCTGTTTCTTCAGGCCGTCGTAGGCGGCCTTCTGGGCGGCGCTGTTGAGGGTGGTGACGACGTTGCCGCCCTCGCGCTTCTTGCCGGTGATCATGTCGAGGGTGTTGCGGAAGAAGAGCCGGTCGTCGTTGCCGGTGAGGATGCCGTCGTCGATGGCCTCGATCTGGGTGGCGCCGTAGGCCTGGGAGACGTAGCCGGTGACGGGCGCCCACATGGCGCCGTCCTTGTAGGTGCGCTTGTACCTGAAGTCGCCCTCGGTGGTGGCGTGGCCGGTGATGGCCTTGCCGTCGACGATGATGTCGCCGCGCGGGCTCGCGTAGCGCTCGATGGCGACGCGGCGGTTGTGCTCGTCCTCCTTGAGCTCGTCGGCCTGGACGTACTGGAGCCAGTTGTCGCGGATGAGCAGGGTGAGGACGAGGAGGCCGCAGAAGATCGCGATGCGGCGCAGTGGCTTGTTCACGGGCGGACCACCTGGGTCATTTCGGCGTCGGGGTTCGCGGGTGCCGAGGGTGCGGGCCTGCGTGCCGTGTCGCTGATGCGCAACAGGATGCCGATCAGGGCCCAGTTGGCGATGACGGAGGAGCCTCCGTAGGCGAGGAAGGGCATCGTCATACCGGTGAGCGGGATGAGGCCCATCACGCCGCCGGCGACGACGAAGACCTGGAGGGCGAAGGCGCCGGACAGGCCGATGGCGAGGAGCTTGCCGAAGGGGTCGCGGGCGGCGAGGGCGGTGCGCACGCCGCGTTCGACGATCAGTGCGTAGAGCAGGAGGAGCGCCATGAGGCCGGCGAGGCCGAGTTCCTCGCCGAAGGTGGCGAGGATGAAGTCCGAGTTGGCGGCGAAGCGGATCAGTTCGGAGTGGCCCTGGCCCCAGCCGGTGCCGAGGGTGCCGCCGGAGCCGAAGGCCCACAGGGCCTGCATGGCCTGCTCGGAGTGGCCGACCTGGCCGGCGCGGGAGAGCGTGTACTCCTTCATCGGGTCGAGCCAGGCGTCGACGCGCTGCTGGATGTGGGGTTCGAAGGTGGCGACGCCGACGGCGCCGACCGCGGACATCAGCAGACCGAACACGATCCAGCTGGTCCGCTCGGTGGCGACGTACAGCATGATCACGAACATGCCGAAGAACAGCAGCGAGGTGCCGAGGTCGGTCTCGAAGACCAGGATGAGGATGGAGACCATCCAGACGACCAGGATCGGGCCGAGGTCGCGGCCGCGGGGCAGGTAGAGGCCCATGAAGCGGCGGCTGGCGAGGGCCAGCGCGTCACGCTTCACCATCAGGTAGCCGGCGAAGAAGATCGCCAGGACGATCTTGGCGAACTCACCGGGCTGGATGGAGAAGGAGCCGACCTGGATCCAGATCTTGGCGCCGTAGATGTTCTTGCCGAGGCCCGGCACCAGGGGCAGGAGCAGCAGGAACAGCGCGGTGACCATGGAGATGTAGGTGTAGCGCTGCAGGACGCGGTGGTCCTTGAGGAAGATCATCACGGCGACGAACAGGGCGATGCCCATCGCGGTGTACATCAGCTGGCGGGGTGCGGCGGTGCCTGCCTGCTGGATGTCCTGGAGCAGTTCGGACTGGTCGAGGCGCCAGATGGCGACGAGCCCCAGTCCGTTGAGCAGGGTGGCCAGCGGCAGCAGCAGCGGGTCCGCGTAGGGCGCGAACTTGCGCACGACGAGGTGGCCGACGCCGGCCAGCAGGCCGAGGCCGAGGCCGTAGCTCAGCAGGCCGGCGGGCACCTCGTCGTTGATGGCCAGTCCCACGTTGGCGTACGCGAAGACCGGGATGAGTACGGCGAACACGAGCAGGGCCAGCTCGGTGTTGCGCCGGCTCGGGGCGCCGATGGCGCCGATCGTGGACGTGTGGTGCGTCGGCGAGTTGGAAGTACTGCTCATCGGGTGACGGTGCCTCTCACGGCTGGCCTACTGCTTACCGCACAGCGAGGCGACCTTCTGCTCTTCCTCCGAGAGGGTCGGGCCGGGGCCTGGAGTGGGTGCGGTCGTGGACGGGGGCTCGGACGATTCGGGTGCCTTCGGCGTTCCCGACGTGCTCGGGCTCGGTGAGGCCTTGGACGTGAAGGAGGCGGGGCTGGTCCCCGTGGTGCCTCCGGCCTGTCCCTCGCCAGGCTTCGCGCTCTGCTCGGTCGCCGCGGCGCTCTGCTCGGCCTTCTTCTTGCAGGCGGAGGCCTGGACCGCCAGTTCCTCGATCTTGGCCCGCGCGTCGGCGAGGTCGCTCTCGGGGATGGTGGCCTCGACCAGTTTCTGCTGGTAGGGCGGCAGGTACTTGAGTTCGATCTCGGGGTGGTCCTTCTGGACCTTCGAGAGCGAGATCCAGGCCAGGTCCTGGCTGATGCCCCGGTACAGCGCGAGGTGGTCGTCCTTGGTGCCGACGTAGTACTGGGTCTGGGTCCAGCGCCAGCCGCCGTAGGTGCCGCCGCCGAGGACGGCGAGGGCGAGCACCGTGTAGAGGGATCTCTTGAGCCACTTGCGGTTCTTGCGGGGCTTGGCGAAGTCGTCGGGGCCGTAGTCGTCGAAGCCGCCGGCCGGGATGAAGCCGGTGGTGTCGCCGCTGCCGGGCGGGCCGAACTCGCCGCCGCCGTGTCGGCCGCCGCCCTGGCGGCCGAGGCCGGCGGCGCGGCCGGCCGGGGTCTGCATGATGCCGTTGTCGCCGAACTGGGCCTGGTTCTCGGCGACGGCGCCGACCACGACCGGGGTGTCGGACAGCTGCCCGGCGAGGGTGTCGCCGGTGTCCAGGTCGAGGACGTCGGCGACGATGACGGTGATGTTGTCGGGGCCGCCGCCGCGCAGCGCGAGCTGGATCAGCTCCTGCACGGTCTCCTGCGGTCCCTGGTAGCTGGCGAGGGTGTCCTCCATCGTCTGGTGGGAGACGACGCCGGAGAGCCCGTCGGAGCAGATCAGGTAGCGGTCGCCGGCCCGCACCTCGCGGATGGACAGGTCGGGCTCGACGTGGTCGCCGCTGCCGAGCGCCCGCATCAGCAGGGAGCGCTGCGGGTGGGTGCCGGCCTCCTCCTCGGTGATGCGGCCCTCGTCGACGAGGCGCTGCACCCAGGTGTGGTCCTGCGTGATCTGGGTCAGGACGCCGTCGCGCAGCAGGTAGGCGCGGGAGTCGCCGACGTGCACGAGGCCGAGGCGCTGGCCGGTCCACAGCAGGGCGGTGAGGGTGGTGCCCATGCCCTCCAGGGCGGGGTCCTCCTCGACCATCTGCCGCAGCTGGTCGTTGGCGCGCTGGACGGCGGCGCCGAGCGAGGTGAGGACGTCGGAGCCGGGCACGTCGTCGTCGAGGGCGACGATGGTGGAGATCACCTCGGAGGAGGCGACCTCACCGGCGGCCTGGCCGCCCATGCCGTCGGCGATGGCGAGCAGGCGGGGGCCGGCGTAACCGGAGTCCTCGTTGCCCTCCCGGATCATGCCCTTGTGGGATCCGGCGGCGAAGCGCAGTGACAGACTCATGCCCACCTCGCCCGTCGGCTGCTCCGGGTACAGCCGGTCGTGTCGAGCCACACTGCCCACCCTCCGGTCGGGAGCGCGCCGGGGCCCGGGGTGCCGGCCGCCGCTGCGTGCTCGCTCCGCTCGCGCTCAATCATTGGTGTAGCACTACTTCCGCAGCTCGATGACGGTCTTGCCGATGCGGATCGGCGCACCCAGCGAAATCGGTGTGGGGGTCGTCAGCCGGGACCGGTCCAGGTAGGTGCCGTTGGTGGAGCCCAGGTCCTCGACGATCCACTGGCCGTTCTGGTCCGGGTAGATCCTGGCATGGCGGCTGGAGGCGTAGTCGTCGTCCAGCACGATCGTCGAGTCGTGTGCCCGGCCGAGCGTGATGGTCTGGCCCTGGAGGGCAACGGTGGTGCCGGTGAGGGTGCCCTCCGTTACGACCAGCTTGGTGGGGGCGCCCCGGCGTCCCCGGCCGCCGCCCTGCTGCTGGCGCTGCGGCGGTGGCGCCTGGCCTTGGCGCGCGGCGGCCTGCTGCGGCCGGTCGGCGCCGCGCCGTGCTCCGCGCTGGGTGACCCGCGTGCCGAACAGGTCGCTGCGGATGACCTGCACGGCCACGATCACGAACAGCCACAGTACGGCGAGAAAACCCAGCCGCATGACCGTGAGGGTCAGCTCTGACATTGCCCCCGGATCACCCTTCGGCTTGCCTGTAGATAACGGTGGTGCTGCCCACGACGATTCGCGAGCCGTCGCGGAGCGTAGCGCGGGTGGTGTGCTGCCCGTCCACCACGATGCCGTTGGTGGACCCGAGATCCTGGATCGTCGAGGGCGTTCCGGTCCGGATCTCGCAGTGCCGGCGGCTCACGCCGGGGTCGTCGATCCGCACGTCGGCCTCGGTGCTGCGTCCGAGCACGAGGGTCGCGCGGGAGATCTGATGGCGGGTGCCGTTGATCTCGATCCAGTGGCGGGTGCGTCCGCCGGCCGCGGGTGCGGCCGGGGGCTGCTGGCCGCCCGCGGGCTGCGGGTAGCCGTAACCGCCGGGGCGGCCGCCGGGTGGCGGCGCGCTCGGCATGGGCGGGGCGCCGGCGGGCGGGGCGGCCGGCGGGTAGCCGTAACCGCCGGGTGCGCCGGGGCGTCCGGTCGGGGCCGGGGGCGCGGCGGGGCCGGCGGAGGGTCCCGGGGCGCCCTGGTGGCTGCTGGAGGAGGCGAGCGTACGGCTGCGCACCCGGTACAGGCCGGTGTCGAGGTCGTCCGCCTTCTCCAGGTGGACCTTGATCGGTCCCATGAAGGTGTAGCGCTGCTGCTTGGCGTAGTCGCGGACCATGCCCGCGAGCTCGTCGCCGAGCTGGCCGGAGTAGGGGCTGAGGCGCTCGAAGTCGGGCGTGCTCAGCTCCACGATGAAGTCATTGGGTACGACGGTGCGGTCGCGGTTCCAGATGGTCGCGTTGTTGTCGCACTCGCGCTGGAGCGCTCCCGCGATCTCCACGGGCTGCACCTCGGACTTGAACACCTTCGCGAAGGTGCCGTTGACCAGACCTTCGAGACGCTGCTCGAACTTCTTCAGGACTCCCATGGGGCACCTCCTCCGTCGCTGCCGTCCTGTCCACTGTCCTGCGTACTGCTGCCTTGCGTGCCGCTGCTGTGCGTGCTGCCGGCGTGCGTACCGCTCACCCGCGCATTGCCCACCTGGTACTGCTTACTGATCGTATCCACGCGCCGGTCGATCGGCTGGTTCCCCCTGTCGGCCCGGTCGACGGGTGTCGACGCCTCTCGGAGTTCCCACCGGCGCCGTCCTTCGAACGCCGGGGGCCCTTCGGGACGGTCTCCCGCAGGTACTCATGCCCAGGATCGTAGAGGCGGCCGCAGACCAGTGTCCCGCACCCGACTGCGGGCCCCTACCGGCTCCCGGGCGAAAGCCCCGGACCGGTACGAGGTTGATACGTGAACGGGTGGCGGCCGGGACGAGTGCCCGAAGGAGGGCGGGCGTCCCGGTTCCCCCTGCTCCCGCCGCGGGGAAAGGGATGTGAATCCACCCGTTCCAGCGTGCTAATGTTCTCGTGTCGGAAGGCGCCGGACCGCAAGGAAAGGCCCCGAAGACACACCCAATGCGCGGGTGGCGGAATAGGCAGACGCGCTGGATTCAGGTTCCAGTGCCCGCAAGGGCGTGGGGGTTCAACTCCCCCCTCGCGCACCAGCCGGAAGCCCCCCAGGTCTCGGACCTGGGGGGCTTCCGCGTGTTCGGACGCGGATCCGTGGGGTGCCGGGCGCTGTGAGGAAGGTCTCAGGGCTCGCGGCGCCAGAGCGCGGGCACGCCGGGCGGCTCCCAGCCCGCCATCGAGGTGTGGGCCTGGAGACAGCGGTAGGCGCCCCCGCCGTACGTCACCCGGTCGCCCGCGGCATAGGAGCGGCCGGGCGCCCAGGTGCCGCCCGGGGGTTCGGTGGGCGGGTCGGTGGGGTCCGGGCCCGGGGCGCCGTCCACGTTCAGGACGAAGTCGAAGGTGCCTTCCTTGCCGCCGCCGGTGTCGCGGACGTTCATCAGGAGCGCGGGGTCGAAGAGGGCGTCCGTGCTGTTGCGGGGTTCGCCGGGGAAGTAGAGCTGGGTGGTCAGCACGGGCTCGCCGGGCGCCTGCGCCTTGACGTGGAGGTGGCGGGTGCGGCCCGGGTAGAGGCCGGGGACGATCGTGCGCAGCGTGAACGCGCCGGTGGCGTCGGTGAACTGGTGGCCGCGGAAGCGGTACCCGGCCATGTCGTAGGCGCCCGCGTTGTCGGCCTGCCAGAAGTCCAGGAGCACGCCGGGCAGCGGTACGCAGTTGCGGCCGAAGACGTAACCGCTGACGGTCAGCCGGGTGCCCGGGGCGCCGGGCGTCACCAGGTCGGTGCGCAGCGGGGAGTTCGGTCTGAAGTAGGGGCCCTCCATCTGGTCGGGCGTCGGGTCATCGCCGTCGTCGCAGTAGGGGGTCGGCGGCAGGGTCCGGTCGGTGGAGGCGCGGGCGGCGTCCCGGGCGAGCGCGATCGAGCCGGTGGCGAGCAGCGGGACGGCGGCGCCCGCGGCCACGGCCGCCCTCAGCAGCGTCTTGCGGCTGACGCCGCGGTCGGCGGTGGGGGCGTGTCCGGGGTCGGAACCGGTCGCGGGGGCGGTGCCGTGGCCGTCGGGGGTGGCGGAGGTCATGGGGGTTCCTCGGTCCTCTCGTCGGGGTGGTCCCTGGGGGAGACGGACGGGACGTGCGACATCCGGGTCGTCGGGGACGGGCAGGGAGCGCGCCCGCCGGCGCGGGGCAGGCTGTTGTCGTTGCTCCGGCGGGCGCGCTCCGTGGGGATCGCTGGAAACCGTAGGCGTGCCGGCCGGGCTCCGGGCACCTCCTGTTTCGCCCCCTGTCCGGCGTTATGCGGGCGGCGGCCGGCGTGCGGGTGGCGGCGGGGGTGGCTCGTGCGGGTGCCGGGGCGCTGTTCGGGCGGGCGGCGGGAGGGGCGTGTACGGGCGGTTCGTACGGGGGTACGGTCGTGGCGCGTCGGCGCCGGGTGGACGAGGCCGGGTCGGGGGCGTCGGGCTGAGGGGCGGTCGGGTCGGGTTGGGCTCGGGTTCGGTCGGGTTCGGGGCGGTCCCGGGGCGGTTGCGGCTCGGGCGGGCGCGGTCCGGGTCCGGACGGTGGTTCGGATCCGGGTGTGGATCCGGTGCGTTCCGGTGCGGGCGGGGCTCAGGTGGTGCGTTCCGGCGCGCGGCTCAGGTGTGCGGTACGGCTCAGGTACGAGGACGGGGAGGGTGGCCGGGATGGCCGAGGTGATGGCGGGGACGCGTGCGGTGGCGGACGCGGCCGACGCGACGGGTGCGGGTGCGGCGGACGCGGCGGGCGTCGGGGGAGACGGCGGAGGCGGTGCGCGGGTGCCGGTCGTGCCCGGGTTCGCGCGGTGGCCCGTCGGCGGTTCGCCGAAGGCGGAGGGCAAGGCGCTGCGCACGCGCGTCCCGCGGTCCGCGCACGCCGTCCTCGGCCTGGACGGCGACCGCCCGGACGCGGTGAGTGCCGTGGAGGAGTCCAACCGGGGCCGGATACCCGGGCTGACCCCGATCCGGGCCGGGCGGATGGCGGCCACACCGTTCGCCTTCCTGCGCGGGTCGGCGGGGCTGATGGCGTACGACCTGGCCCGCACTCCGGTGACCGGGATCGGCGCCCAGATCTGCGGCGACGCGCACGCCGCAAACTTCGGCCTGTACGGCGACGCCCGCGGCGGTCTGGTCATCGACCTGAACGACTTCGACGAGACGGTGCACGGCCCCTGGGAGTGGGACCTCAAGCGGCTCGCCGCCTCGCTCGTCCTCGCGGGCCGGGAGGCCGGCGCCGACGAGGACACCTGCCGCGAGGCCGCCCACGACGCGGCCGGCGCCTACCGCCGCACCATGCGGTTGCTGGCCAGGCTCCCCGCGCTGGACGCCTGGAACGCCATCGCGGACGAGGAACTGGTCTCCCACACCGACGCCCACGACCTGCTCGGCACCCTGGAGCGGGTCTCGGAGAAGGCCCGCGCCAACACCAGCGGACGCTTCGCCGCCAGGTCGACCGAGTCCACCGTGGACGGCGGGCGGCGCTTCGTGGACGCCCCGCCGGTGCTGCGCCGGGTGCCGGAGGAGGAGGCCGCCGCCGTCGCCGGCGCCCTGGAGCCGTACCTGGCGACCCTCTCCGAGGACCGGCTCCCGCTGCTGGCCCGGTACGCGGTGCACGACGTCGCCTTCCGGGTCGTCGGCACCGGCAGCGTCGGCACGCGGTCGTACGTCGTGCTGCTGCTGGACCACCGCGGCGAACCGCTCGTGCTCCAGGTGAAGGAGGCACGGCCCTCCGCGCTGCTGCCTCACCTGGCGACCGCCGGGTTCGACACTCCCGAGGTCGGGCACGAGGGGCGCCGGGTGGTCATGGGGCAGAAGCGGATGCAGGTGGTCAGCGACATCCTGCTGGGCTGGACCACGGTCGACGGGCGGCCCTACCAGGTGCGGCAGTTCCGCAACCGCAAGGGCAGCGTCGACGCCACCGCCCTGGCCGCCGACCAGATGGACGACTACGGCCGGATGACCGGCGCCCTGCTGGCCCGCGCCCACGCGCACAGCGCCGACCCGCGGCTGATCGCCGGCTACTGCGGCAAGAACGGCGAGCTGGACGAGGCGGTGGCCGCCTTCGCCGTGGCCTACGCCGACCGCACGGAGGCCGACCACGCCGCGCTGGTCACCGCGGTGCGGGCGGGCCGGGTCGCGGCGGAACTGGGGGTATGAGGAGGGGCCGGGGGCGCGCGGGCGGTTCCCGGCGCCCGCAGGCCCTAGGCTGGACGGGTGACGACGCCGGAAGCTGAGCCCGAGCAGGGGGGTGCGCCGCGTCCCGAGGAACGGCTGGAACAGGCCGTACGGGCCGCCGAGCAGGCACTCATCGAGTACGAGATCGCGCTGGAGACCTTCCGCGTGGAGGTCGAGAACTTCTCGCGCCTGCACGAACAGCGGCTCGGCCCGGTGTACGCGCGGCTCGAGGAGCTGGAGGCGCAGATCCTGGAGGCCAGGGCGGCCCGCACCGGTGACGCCGACGACCGGCGTCGGGCCGACGAGGCGCGGGCCCGGCTGATGCCGATCCCCGGGGTCGAGGAGCTGCTGAACGGCTGGATGGACGGGGACGGGCTGTTCCCGGAGGCCACGGCGATGCTCACGGACCAGGCGGTACGCCCCCCGCAGCGGGTGCGGCCGAGCGAGGAGGCCCGGCGCCTCTACCGGGAGCTGGCCCGCAAGGCCCACCCCGACCTGGCGCAGGAGGAGGACGAGCGCGTCCGGCGCGAGGAGTTCATCACCCGGGTCAACGCCGCCTACGCCCGCGGCGACGAGGCCCTGCTGCGGGAGCTGGCCGAGGAGTGGGCCGCGGGGCCGGTGCCCGAGCGGCGCCCGAGCCGCGGCGAGGAGCTGTACGCCCGCCTCGAATGGCTCGACCGGCGCAAGGAGATGCTCACGCTGCTCGCCAAGGAGCTGGAGGAGAGCGCGATCGGCGCCATGCTCCGGCTGGCCCCGGACGATCCCGACCGGCTGCTGGAGGAGATCGCCGAACAGCTCGCGACGCAGGTGCGCGAGCGCGAGGCGGAGCTGGCGGCGGCGCTCGGGCAGGACTGAGCCGGGCGGTGGCTCCGGTAGCGTCTGGGGCATGAGTTTCGGAGCTGGTGTTCCCACGGTCGAGGTCACGGACCTCAAGGACGGCGACTTCCTGCTGGACGTCCGCGAGGACGACGAGTGGCAGGCGGGTCACGCCGCCGGGGCGCTGCACATTCCCCTCAGCGAGTTCGTGGCCCGCTACGGTGAGCTGACCGACGCCGCGCCGCAGGACGGCCGCGTCCACGTGATCTGCCGGTCCGGCGGACGTTCGGCGCAGGTCACCACGTACCTGGTCCAGCAGGGCGTCGACGCGGTGAACGTCGACGGCGGCATGCAGGTGTGGGCCGCGGCCGGGCGCCCGGTGGTGGACGGCAAGGGCGAGCCGGGGCACGTTCTCTAGCCTGTCCCGTCGGTGTGGTGTCGGCCACGGTGCGGTCGGTCCGCCGGGGGCTGTGCGGGCGGCCGGTCCTGAGTACCGTTCCCGTTCGAACGTTGCCGAGCGGCCGCACGAGTGGTGGGCGGACGCCCCGCGGCGGGGCGGGCGGAACGAGGAACGGGGCGGAATGGACGCGTACGACACAGGCTCGGGCGCCCGTCAGGGGTGGGGCGGGCAGGAGCACCCGGCCGGGCCGGGCGGCGAGGCCGGCGCAACCGGTGAGTCCGTCGGAGCGGCCGGGGGGACGGGCGCAACGGGCGCCGTTCCCGGGCCGTCCGAGGAGGCCGCCGAGCCCGCGACCGGTCCCCGTACGGAGCCCACGGAGCCGAGAACCGGTGTCGCCGCGCTCTCCCCGCGCTACCAGATCGGTGCCGTGGTCGCCCTCACGGTCGTCGCCGTCGCCGTCTGCGCCCACCTGGGGCTGGTCTTCCTGCACCTGGCCCCGTCGAACACCCTCACCAAGCAGCACGGCGCCGCGGTGGACGAGTGGGTCTTCCCGGAGTTCGAGCAGAACTGGAAGCTCTTCGCCCCCAACCCCCTCCAGCAGAACATCTCCGTCCAGGTCCGCGCCGAGGTGAGCACGGCGGACGGCGAGATACGCACGACCGGCTGGTACGACCTGTCCGCCGAGGACGGCCGGGCCATCGACGGCAACCCGGTGCCGAGCCACACCCAGCAGAACGAGCTCCGGCGGGCCTGGGACTTCTTCGTCGCCACCCACGACTCCGAAGACCGCCCGGTGGGCCTGCGGGGCACGCTCTCCGAGTCCTATCTGCGGCGCATCGCGGTCCTGCGGCTGGAACGCAACGACGCCGCCGGGCCGGGCGGCGTGGTCGAGCGGGTGCAGTACCGTTCCCGGACCACCAACGTGGAGCCGCCCCCGTGGAGCGGTGAGAAGGTCTCCGACCGGCCGACCGTGCGCGAGCTGCCCTGGTGGACGGTGGCCGGCGACGGTGCGCAGAAGGAGGGCGCCGCGTGAACCGCATCGCCCTCTCGGTCTCCCGCGGCATCGCCCGCGTCACCGGCGCCGCGCTCGGCCCGTACCAGACAGCCGTGATCCGTATCGGTTTCAGCGTCACCTGGCTGCTGTTCCTGCTGCGCGAACTGCCCCACCGCCACGAGCTGTACGGACCGGAGAGCCCCTGGGGCCACGACCTCGCCGAGCAGCTGATCGCGGACAACGGCGCCTTCACGGCGCTGATGTGGTCGGACGGGCGGGCCTGGTTCGAGATCGTCTACGCGCTGGCCGTCCTGAGCAGCGTGCTGCTCCTGCTGGGCTGGCGCACCCGGACGATGTCCGTCCTCTTCATGGTCGGCGTGCTCTCCCTGCAGAACCGCAGCGTCTTCATGGGGGACGGCGGCGACAACGTCCTGCACCTGATGAGCATCTACCTGGTCCTCACCCGCTGCGGCCAGGTCTGGTCGCTGGACGCGCGCCGGGCGCGGCAGGCGGACGAGGCACGCGCGCGCGGTGAGCGGCCGGCGGCGGACCGGGTCGGGCCGGTGCTGTGGTGCGTGTTCGGGTTCCTGCTGCTCACGGTGACGCTGGCGGGCGGGATGGACGGCGACTGGTTCGTTCCGACGCTGCTGTGGACGGTGTGGGTGGCGCAGGGCCTGTGGTGGGCCGTGGGGCGCGGCGCGGGCAGCGGCCAGCCGCGCATCCTGCTCGACGTGGTCACCAACGTCGTGCACAACGGCGCCCTGGTCGTGATCATGGCCGAGGCCTGTCTGATCTACGCGACCGCGGGCTGGTACAAGATCCAGGGTTCGCGCTGGCAGGACGGCACCGCGGTCTTCTACCCGCTGCACCTGGACTACTTCTCGCCGTGGCCCGCGCTCTCCGACGCGCTCTCCGCCAGCGGCACGATGGTCATGCTCATCACTTACGGCACGGTCGCCGTGCAGGTCGCGTTCCCGTTCACGCTGTTCAACCGGCGGGTCAAGAACGTGCTGCTGGTCGCCATGATGACCGAGCACGCGGTGATCGCCGTGGTGCTGGGGCTGCCGTTCTTCTCGCTGGCGATGATCGCCGCCGACGCGGTCTTCCTGCCGACCTCCTTCCTGCGCCGTCTGGGCGGCTGGGCGGCGCGCGGACGCGACCGGCTGCCGGGCCGGCTGTCGGGCTCGCCGGCGGGCGGGCCGCCGTCCGGGGGCGGTGACAGGGGTACGGCGGCGGTGCCCGGGCCGCGTACCCACTCCGGTGGGAGCGGCGAGGAGGGGCGGCTGCCGGTGACCGAAGGGTTCCCGGGCACGCGCACGTAGGCTTCGGGGCATGACCGACCCCGACCCGCTCGTCGCCTGGCGCAGGTACGCCGACCCGTGCGTGCTGCTCGACGGCTTCCACGCCCTCAAGCACGCGCTGCGCTTCGGTGCGGAGGTCCCCGTGGCCGTCACCGCCGACCGCACGGCGGCGCTGGCCCTCGCCGACGAGCTGGCGCCCGACGTGCGGGACGCCATGGACGCGCTGCTGGCCGAGGTGGAGCGCGAGGCGTACGCCTCCCTGGTGCCGCGCCCGCACCCCACCGCGGTGGCCGCCCTCGCCGTACGGCCCTCGCGGGAGGACGGTCTGCGGGCGCTGGCGCGCACGCCCCGCCGGGCGCCCGTCGTGGTCCTCGACCAGCCGCGCAACCTGGGCAACGCGGGGGCGGTGATCCGACTGGCCGCCGGATTCGGCGCGACCGGCGTCGTGACCACCGGCACGCTCGACCCGTGGCATCCCACGGTGGTGCGCGGTGGGGCGGGGCTGCACTTCGCGACCGCCGTGGAGCGGCTGGAGGTGGCCGAGCTGCCGGACGGGCCGCTGTTCGCGCTGGACCCGGAGGGCGAGGACATCCGCGGGCTGAAGCTGCCGGACGACGCGCTGCTCGCGTTCGGTTCCGAGCGCAGCGGGCTGTCGAGCGAGCTGCGCGCGCGTGCCGACCACCTGGTGGCGCTGCCGATGCGCCCCCAGGTCTCCAGCTACAACCTCGCGACCAGTGTGGCCATGACGCTGTACCACTGGAGCGCCGACGGGGGCGCGGCCCAGGGCATCTGAGCCCGTCCTTCGAGGTTCTTTCGTGTCTGTCCGGGCCTTTGTACGCCCGTCTAGGCCTGTCGGCGGACCTCCACCACCCGGAAGCGGTTGGCGACGAACGCCCCGTCGCACAGGGCCGCGTTGGCCGCCGGGTTGCCGCCCGAGCCGTGGAAGTCGGAGAAGGCGGCCGTCTGGTTGACGTACACCCCGCCGGTGAGGTTGAGGGAGAGCTGGGCGGCCTCCTCCAGGCAGGCCTCCTGCACGGACCGCTCGACCTCCGGGTCGGTCGTGTACGCGCCCACCGTCATCGCGCCCTTCTCGCGGACGCTGTGGCGCAGCAGCTCCACGGCGTGGTCGGCCGAGTCGACGGCGACGGCGAAGGAGACGGGGCCGAAGCACTCACTGGTGTAGGCGGCCTCGTCGTCGGGCTTGGCGCCGTCCAGCTTGACGATCACCGGGGTGCGCACGACCGCGTCCGGGAACTCCGGGTTGGTCACCTCGCGGGAGGCCAGGGCGACCTCGCCGAGTCCGGCGGCGGCCTCCAGGCGGGCCTTGACGTCCGGGTTGACGATGGCGCCCAGCAGCGCGTTCGCGCGGGCGTCGTCGCCGAGGAGGCCGTCGACGGCGCGGGCGAGGTCGGCGGTCACCTCGTCGTAGGACTTGGCGCCCTGGTCGGTGCGGATGCCGTCGCGGGGGATCAGCAGGTTCTGCGGGGTGGTGCACATCTGGCCGCTGTAGAGGGACAGCGAGAACGCCAGGTTGGCGAGCATCCCCCTGTAGTCGTCGGTCGACTCCACGATCACCGTGTTGACACCGGCCTTCTCGGTGAAGACCTGCGCCTGGCGGGCGTTGGCCTCCAGCCAGTCGCCGAAGGAGGTGGAGCCGGTGTAGTCGATGATCCGGATCTCGGGGCGGGTCGCCAGGGTCTTGGCGATGCCCTCGCCGGGGCGTTCGGCGGCCAGCGCGACCAGGTTCGGGTCGAAGCCGGCCTCGGTGAGCACGTCGCGGGCGACCTGGACGGTGAGCGCGAGCGGCAGCACCGCGCGGGGGTGGGGCTTGACCAGGACCGCGTTGCCGGTGGCGAGGGAGGCGAACAGGCCCGGGTAGCCGTTCCACGTCGGGAAGGTGTTGCAGCCGATGACCAGGCCGATGCCGCGCGGGACCGGCGTGAACTGCTTGGTCAGCGCCAGCGGGTCGCGCTTGCCCTGCGGCTTGGTCCACTCGGCCGTGTCGGGCGTGCGGGACTGCTCCACGTACGCGTACGCGACCGCCTCCAGGCCGCGGTCCTGGGCGTGCGGGCCGCCCGCCTGGAACGCCATCATGAACGCCTGCCCGGAGGTGTGCATGACGGCCTGCGCGAACTCCATCGTGCGGTCCGCGATCCGCTTCAGGATCTCCAGGCAGACCATCGCGCGCGCTTCCGCGCCCGCGTCCCGCCAGGCCCGCTGACCGGCCTTCATGGCGGGCAGCAGCACGTCGAGGTCCGCGTGCGGGTACTCCACGCCCAGCTCGATCCCGTACGGGGAGACCTCGCCGCCCACCCAGCCGTCGGTGCCGGGCTGGCCGAGGTCGAGGCGGGTGCCGAGCAGGGCGTCGAAGGCGGCCTTGCCGGCGGCCGTGTCCAGGCTGCCGTTCTCCCCGTACGCCTTGGGGTGCTCGGGGTGGGGGGACCAGTACGCGCGCGTGCGGATCGTCTCCAGCGCCTGGTCCAGGGTCGGCCGGTGCCGGTCGATCAGCTGGTGCGCGGTGAGTTCGGCGGCCATGCGGGACCAACTCCTCGTCTCTCCCGAACGCGCCGTCGGCTCCGGCGTCGACTTCGGGACCTGGGGGAAACCTGGGCAGAAACAGGCGGACACGGCTAGAGTAACCGAACGATCGGTCGGGACAAGGGGGACCGCCGCATCTGTGGAAAACCCCGTGCGGGAGGATCGCGCACATGACAGCACTCGACCTCAGCAGCCCCGTCGCCGTCGTCGGCACCGGCACCATGGGTCAGGGCATAGCCCAGGTGGCGCTGGTCGCGGGCCACCCCGTACAGCTGTACGACGCCGCCCCCGGGAGGGCCCGGGAAGCCGCCGAAGCGATCGGCGCCCGGCTCGACCGGCTCGTCGAGAAGGAACGCCTCACCGGCGCCGAACGTGACGCCGCCCGCGCCCGGCTCCGGCCCGCCGAGGACCTCGCCGAGCTGGCCGACTGCGCCCTGGTCGTCGAGGCGGTCCTGGAACGGCTGGAGGTCAAGCAGGAGCTGTTCCGCGCGATCGAGGACGTCGTCGGCGACGACTGCCTGCTCGCCACCAACACCTCCTCCCTGTCCGTCACCGCCATCGGCGGCGCGCTCCGCCACCCCGGCCGCTTCGTCGGCCTGCACTTCTTCAACCCCGCGCCGCTGCTGCCGCTGGTGGAGGTGGTCTCCGGGTTCGCCACCGAGGTCGCGTCGGCCACGCGCGCGTACGAGACGGCGCGCGCCTGGGGCAAGACCCCGGTCGCCTGCGCCGACACCCCCGGCTTCATCGTCAACCGCATCGCCCGGCCCTTCTACGCCGAGGCCCTCGCGGTGTACGAGGACCAGGGCGCGGACCCGGCGACCATCGACGCCGTGCTGCGCGAGTCCGGCGGCTTCCGGATGGGCGCCTTCGAGCTGACCGACCTCATCGGACAGGACGTCAACGAGTCCGTCACGCACTCCGTGTGGCAGGCGTTCTTCCAGGACGTGCGGTTCACGCCGTCCCTCGCCCAGCGCCGCCTGGTGGAGTCCGGCCGGCTCGGCCGCAAGAGCGGGCAGGGCTGGTACGACTACCGCGACGGTGCCGAGCGGCCCGAGCCGCACACCGCCGAGCCCGCCGACCCGCCCCCGTACGTCGTCGTCGAAGGCGGCCTGGGGCCGGCCGCCGAGCTGGTCGCGATGGTCCGCGAGGCGGGGATCGAGGTGCGCCACGAGGACGAGGACAAGGGCACGCGCTTCGTCCTGCCGAGCGGAGGGCAGCTCGTGCTCGCCGACGGCCAGACCTCCGTGGAGTTCCGGGACGTCGTGTACTTCGACCTGGCGCTGGACTACCGCGCGGCGACCCGGATCGCCCTGTCCGCCGCGCAGTGCACCTCACCGGAGACCCTCGCCCAGGCCACCGGCCTGTTCCAGGCGCTCGGCAAGAAGGTCAGCGTCATCGGCGACGTCCCCGGGATGATCGTGGCGCGCACGGTCGCGCGGATCATCGATCTCGCCGTGGAGGCGGTCGCCAAGGGCGTGGCCACCGAGGAGGACGTCGACACCGCGATGCGCCTGGGCGTCAACTACCCGCTCGGTCCGCTGGAGTGGAGCCGCAGGCTCGGCGGCGGCTGGGCCTGCGAACTCCTCGACAACCTGCACGAGTGCGCGCCCACGGGCCGGTACGCGCCCTCCCTGGCGCTCTACCGCCACGCGTACGCCTCCGACAAGCAGGAGGGCGGCACCTCATGACCACCGCCAAGCGCGACACCTACACGCCCGAGACGCTGCTGACCGTCGCCGTGCAGGTCTTCATCGAGCGCGGCTACGACGGCACCTCCATGGAGCACCTCTCCAAGGCGGCCGGCATCTCCAAGTCGTCGATCTACCACCACGTCACCGGCAAGGAGGAGCTCCTGCGACGGGCCGTGAGCCGGGCCCTGGACGAGCTCTTCGGCATCCTCGACGAGGAGCACGCGCGCGTGGGGTCCGCCGCCGAGCGGCTGGAGTACGTCGTGCGGCGCATGGTCGAGGTGCTGATGGCCGAACTGCCGTACGTGACGCTGCTGCTGCGGGTACGGGGCAACACCGGCACCGAGCGGTGGGCGCTGGAGCGGCGGCGCGAGTTCGACCACCGGGTGGCCGGTCTGCTCAAGGCGGCGGCGGCCGAGGGGGACGTGCGCGCCGACGTGGAGGTGCGGCTGGCGACCCGCCTGGTCTTCGGCATGATCAACTCGATCGTCGAGTGGTACCGGCCCGACGGTCCCGACGGCCGGGGCGGCAGCGGCGGCGCGGGCGAGCGCGAGGTGGTCGACGCGGTGGCGCGGCTGGTGTTCGGGGGGCTGCGCAAGGCGTCCTGAGGTGGTCCGCCTGCCCGTGGCCCCGGCGGTCAGCTCTGCGGCTCCAGGTCCTCGGTCTCGAAGACCAGCAGGGTGCGGGTGCTGAGCACCTCCGGGATGGCCTGGAGGCGGGTGAGCACCAGCTCCCGCAAGGCCCGGTTGTCGGGAGTGTGCACCAGGAGCAGGACGTCGAAGTCGCCGCCCACCAGGGCGATGTGGGAGGCCCCGGGGAGCTGTCGCAGCTGTGCCCGGACGGTGCGCCAGGAGTTCTGGACGATCTTCAGGGTGATGTACGCCGACGTGCCGTGCCCCGCGCGTTCGTGGTCGACGCGGGCGCCGAACCCGCGGATGACGCCGTCCTCGACGAGCCGGTTGATGCGGGCGTAGGCGTTGGCGCGGGAGACGTGGACCCGTTCGGCGACCGAGCGTATCGAGGCGCGGCCGTCCGCCTGGAGCATGCGCAGGATGTCCTGATCGATGGCGTCCAGCGGGCGCGGGGGCGGCGGGGTGCCGGGCTCCTCCGGGCCGCCGGCGTCGTCCGGGCGTTCGGCCATTTGTTCAGATGCCATGTCCCCCCGCCTTCTTACGATGGACGTACTGCGTCCATCTCAGGCTGTGGAGAACCGTTTGTCCACAGCCTGGGGTCGCCTGTAGCCAAAATGTGCCGACGACCGAACAATCGGTAGGTGAGGCCCGTCACACCCGTGGCGAGCCCACAGCCGCTCCCACGAGGAGGTGCCGTCATGACGGTCATGGAGCAGCGGGGCGCGTACCGGCCCACACCGCCGCCCGCCTGGCAGCCCCGAACCGACCCCGCGCCGCTGCTGCCCGACGCGGAGCCGTACCGCGTCCTCGGCACGAAGGCCGCCGAGCAGACCGACCCCGAGCTGCTGCGCACGCTGTACGCCCGACTGGTCCACGGCCGCCGCTACAACGCGCAGGCCACGGCGCTGACCAAGCAGGGCCGACTGGCCGTCTACCCCTCCAGCACCGGCCAGGAGGCCTGCGAGGTCGCCGCCGCGCTGGCCCTCGAGGATCGCGACTGGCTCTTCCCCAGCTACCGGGACACCCTCGCCGTCGTCGCCCGCGGCGTCGACCCCGTCGAGGCGCTCACCCTGCTGCGCGGCGACTGGCACACCGGCTACGACCCCTACGAGCACCGGGTCGCGCCCCTGTCCACGCCGCTCGCCACCCAGCTGCCGCACGCCGTGGGCCTCGCGCACGCCGCCCGGCTCAAGGGCGACGACGTGGTCGCCCTCGCCATGGTCGGCGACGGCGGCACCAGCGAGGGCGACTTCCACGAGGCGCTGAACTTCGCCGCCGTCTGGCAGGCGCCGGTCGTCTTCCTCGTGCAGAACAACGGCTTCGCGATCTCCGTCCCGCTCGCCAAGCAGACCGCCGCCCCGTCGCTGGCCCACAAGGCCGTCGGCTACGGGATGCCGGGCCGCCTGGTCGACGGCAACGACGCCGCCGCCGTGCACGAGGTCCTGTCCGACGCCGTGCGGCACGCGCGCGCGGGCGGCGGCCCCACGCTGGTCGAGGCGATCACGTACCGCGTGGAGGCCCACACCAACGCGGACGACGCGACGCGCTACCGGGGCGACGCCGAGGTCGAGACCTGGCGCCGGCACGATCCGGTCGAGCTGCTGGAGCGGGAGCTGACCGAGCGCGGGCTGCTCGACGACGAAGGCATCGCGGCCGCCCGCGAGGACGCCGAGGCCATGGCAGCCGACCTGCGCGCCCGCATGAACCAGGACCTGCGGCTCGACCCGATGGACCTCTTCGCCCACGTCTACGCCGAGCCCACGCCACAGCTCCGTGAGCAGCGGGAGATGCTGCGGGCGGAGCTGGCGGCGGAGGCGGAGGACGAGGCCGGGGCCGGGATCGGCTCCGCGTCCGGGGCGCCCGAAGGGGGACACCGATGACCACCGTCGCCGTCAAGCCGGCCACCATGGCGCAGGCCCTCACCCGCGCCCTGCGCGACGCCATGGCCGCCGACCCGAGCGTGCACGTCCTCGGCGAGGACGTGGGCACCCTCGGCGGCGTCTTCCGGGTCACCGACGGCCTCGCGAAGGAGTTCGGCGAGGACCGCTGCACGGACACCCCGCTGGCCGAGGCCGGCATCCTCGGCACCGCCGTCGGCATGGCGATGTACGGGCTGCGCCCGGTCGTGGAGATGCAGTTCGACGCCTTCGCCTACCCGGCGTTCGAGCAGGTCGTCAGCCACGTCACCAAGATGCGCAACCGCACGCGCGGAAGGATGCCCCTGCCGATCACCATCCGCGTCCCCTACGGAGGCGGCATCGGCGGTGTCGAGCACCACAGCGACTCGTCCGAGGCGTACTACATGGCGACTCCGGGGCTCCATGTCGTCACGCCCGCGACCGTCGCCGACGCCTACGGGCTGCTGCGCGAGTCCATCGCCTCCGACGACCCGGTGGTCTTCCTCGAACCCAAGCGCCTGTACTGGTCGAAGGACGCCTGGAACCCCGAGGAGCCGACGCCCGTTGAACCGACAGGCCGCGCGGTGGTGCGGCGCCCCGGCCGGAGCGCCACACTCATCACGTACGGGCCGTCGCTGGCCGTCTGCATGGAGGCGGCCGAGGCGGGCCGGGCCGAGGGCTGGGACCTCGAAGTCGTCGATCTGCGCTCCCTGGTGCCGTTCGACGACGAGACGGTGTGCGCTTCGGTGCGGCGGACGGGACGCGCGGTCGTCGTCCACGAGTCGGGTTCCTTCGGGGGTCCGGGCGGGGAGATCGCGGCACGGGTCACGGAGCGCTGCTTCCACCACCTGGAGGCGCCGGTGCTGCGTGTGGCCGGGTTCGACATCCCGTACCCGCCGCCGATGCTGGAGCGTCACCACCTGCCCGGTGTGGACCGGATCCTGGACGCCGTGGGGCGCCTGCAGTGGGAGGCCGAAAGCTGATGGCACAGGTGCTGGAGTTCAAGCTCCCCGACCTCGGTGAGGGGCTCACCGAGGCGGAGATCGTGCGCTGGATGGTCGAGGTCGGCGACGTCGTCGCCGTCGACCAGCCGGTCGTCGAGGTCGAGACGGCCAAGGCGATGGTCGAGGTGCCCTGCCCCTACGGCGGCGTGGTCACCGCCCGCTTCGGCGAGGAGGGCGCGGAGCTGCCGGTCGGGGCGCCGCTGCTGACGGTGGCGGTGGGTGAGGGGGCCGACGGCCACCGCCCGGCGGGGGACCCGGGCAGCGGCGGCGGCGCGGTGCGGGCGCCGCGGGCCGAGGAGACCGGCGGGCGCGAGCAGACGTCCGAGGGCTCGGGCAACGTCCTGGTCGGCTACGGCACCTCGCAGGCTCCGGCCCGCCGGCGCCGGGTGCGGCCGGAGCGGCGTGCGTCCGGGGTGGCGTCGGGTGCCGGTGCGGCCGGTGCGGCGGTGTCCGGGGTGGCGTCGGGTGCCGGGGTGGCCGGTGCGGCGGTGTCCGGGGTGGCGTCGGGTGCCGGGGAGGCCGGTGCGGCGGTGTCCGGGGCGGCCTCGGGTGCCGGGGAGGCCGGTGCCGCGCCGTCCGGGCGGGCCAACGGCCGGGTGCGTGCCGCCGAGCCGGTGGACGGACCGGTGCCCGTGATCTCCCCGCTGGTGCGCAGGCTCGCCCGGCAGAACGGCCTGGATCTGCGCGAGCTGACCGGCTCCGGACCGGACGGACTGATCCTGCGGGCGGACGTGGAGTACGCCCTGCGCGCCGCGGCGGCCCAGGGGGGCCGTACCGCGGCACCGGAGGCCGGCCCGCGCCCGGCCGGGCCGGTCCGGGAGCACGCCTCCGCGCCCGCCGCGGGCACCGCGCCGTCGACGGTGCCGCCAGGCGGCATCCGCATCCCGCTCAAGGGCGTGCGCGGCGCCGTCGCCGACAAGCTCTCCCGCAGCCGGCGCGAGATCCCGGACGCCACCTGCTGGGTGGACGCGGACGCGACGGAGCTGATGCGGGCGCGGACCGCGATGAACGCGGCCGGCGGTCCGAAGATCTCCCTCCTCGCCCTCCTGGCCCGGATCTGCACGGCCGCCCTGGCCCGCTTCCCCGAGCTGAACTCCACGGTCGACACCCAGGCCCGGGAGGTCGTCCAGTTCGACCACGTCCACCTCGGCTTCGCCGCGCAGACGGACCGGGGACTGGTCGTGCCGGTCGTGCGGGACGCGCACGCGCGGGACGCCGAGGGGCTGACCGCGGAGTTCGCCCGGCTGACCGAGGCCGCCCGCGCGGGCCGGCTGACCCCCGGCGAACTGACCGGCGGCACCTTCACGTTGAACAACTACGGAGTCTTCGGGGTCGACGGCTCCACACCGATCGTCAACCACCCCGAGGCGGCCATGCTCGGTGTCGGCCGCATAGTCCCCAAGCCCTGGGTCCACGAGGGCGAGTTGGCGGTGCGTCAGGTCGTGCAGCTTTCGCTGACCTTCGATCACCGGGTGTGCGACGGAGGCACGGCGGGCGGTTTCCTGCGGTACGTGGCGGACTGCGTGGAACAGCCGACGGTGCTGCTGCGGACGCTGTGACAGTCGGGGCCGCGGGGCCGGCAGTGGTGCCGGTGCGCACACTCTGATCGCGCGGGCTCCCCCGCGTTCCCTGTGATCGCGCCGGGACGCATACTCGGGGGGTGACCGCGTACGAGCCCTCCGGTGCCCCCGGCGCCGGCACCGACCCCGCGCCGGACCCGGACCCCTCCGGGTACGACGCCGTCGTGCTCGCGGGCGGGGCCGCCCGGCGGCTCGGCGGTGCCGACAAGCCCGGCCTGCGCGTGGGCGGTCGCGCGCTCCTGGACCGGGTGCTCGCAGCCTGCGCCGGAGCGCGGACCACCGTCGTCGTGGCCTCCCCACGGCCCACCGCGCGCCCGGTGACCTGGGCGCGCGAGGACCCGCCCGGCGGCGGCCCCCTGGCCGCGCTCGCCGCCGGACTCGGGCACACCACGGCCGAGCACGTCGCGGTCCTCTCCGCCGACCTCCCGTTCCTGGCCGGGCCCACCGTCGGCCGCCTGCTGTCGGCCCTGGCCGCGAGCGACGCCGACGGTGCGCTGCTCACCGACGCCGACGGCCGCGACCAGCCCCTCGTCGCCGCCTACCGCGCGTCCGCGCTCCGCCGCGAACTGGCCGCGCTCGGCCGGGGCGGGGCCGGCGGGACGGGCCGCGGGGACCTCACCGGGCTGCCCCTGCGCCGGCTGACCGGCGCACTCCGCCTCACCCGTGTCCCCGACGCCGTCGCGTCCTTCGACTGCGACACCTGGGACGACATCGCCACCGCAAGGGCACGCATCAGGGAGCATGGTCACGTGTTGGATGAATGGATCTCCGCAGCCAAGGACGAGTTGGGCATCGACCTCGATGTCGACACCGGCCTCCTGCTCGACCTCGCCCGGGACGCCGCCCATGGGGTGGCCAGGCCCGCGGCCCCGCTGACCACCTTCCTCGTCGGCTACGCGGCCGGACGGGCCGGGGGCGGCCCCGAGGCCGTGGCCGAGACCGCCCGCAAGGCGGCCGCCCTCGCCCGGCGCTGGGCGGAGGAGACCGCGACCGCCGACTCCCCGGCCGCCGGCAACCCGGCGGGCAAGCCCGACGTGGCTCCCGACGCCACCCCCGACACCCGCCCGGACGCCTGATGACCTCCCCCGGCACCCGGACCGGCGAGGAAGCGGAAGACCTCGACGTCGAGGAGGCACTGGCCCTCGTGAACGAGAACCCCGGCCCTCCGCCCGGCACACCCGACGGACGGGCCACCCAAGCGGGCACCTCACCCCACGACGACGCCCGTCATCACCGCGCTCCGAACCACCACGGCGCCACCCACCGCCACGCCACCCACCGCCACGGCGACTCCCGCCACCGCGCGACCCCCTGGCCCGAGGCCCGGACGACCGCCGAGCGAGCGGCCCGCGCCGCCGTCCGTGCCGCCCGCCGCGCTCCCGTCTCCGCGCCCCTCGACGCGGCCCTCGGACTCACCCTGGCGGCGCCGCTGGCCGCCCTGACCGACCTGCCCCCGTTCGACACCTCCGCGATGGACGGCTGGGCCGTCTCCGGTCCCGCCCCGTGGTCGGTGCGCGACGAAGGCGTCCTGGCCGGACACGCGGCACCCGAGCCGCTGACCGACGGAGAGGCCGTCCGCATCGCCACCGGCGCCCGCATCCCCGCGGAGACCACCGCCGTCCTGCGTACCGAGCACGGCCGCACCGACGAACGGGACCGTCTGCACCCCACCCGCGAGGTCGGCCACGGCCAGGACATCCGCCCGCGTGGACAGGAGTGTCGCAGCGGTGATCAACTGCTGCCCGTGGGCACCCTGGTGACCCCGGCCGTACTGGGCCTCGCGGCAGCCGCCGGGTACGACACCCTCACCGTGGTGCCCCGCCCCCGCGTCGACGTCCTCGTCCTCGGTGACGAACTGCTCACCGCGGGACTGCCGCACGACGGCCTCATCCGGGACGCGCTCGGCCCGATGCTGCCGCCCTGGCTGCGTGCCCTGGGCGCCGAGGTCCGCACGATCTGCCGGATCGGCGACGACGCCCAGGCCCTGCACCGCGCCGTCGCGTCCTCCGACGCCGACCTGGTGGTCACCACCGGCGGAACCGCCGCGGGCCCCGTCGACCACGTCCACCCGGTGCTGACCCGCATCGGCGCCGAACTCCTCGTGGACGGAGTCGAGGTGCGCCCCGGGCACCCCATGCTGCTGGCCCGCCTCAAGGACGACCAGCACCTCGTCGGCCTCCCCGGCAATCCCCTCGCCGCGGTCTCCGGACTGCTCACCCTCGCCGAGCCGCTGCTGCGTACCCTCGCCGCCCGCCCGGCACCCGAGCCCTACACGCTGCCGCTGCGGGACGCCGTGCACGGGCACCCGTACGACACCCGGCTCGTCCCCGTGGTCCTGCGCGGTGACCGCGCCGTGCCGCTGCACTACAACGGTCCGGCCATGCTGCGCGGCATCGCCGCCGCCGACGCCCTGGCCGTCGTACCCCCGGGCGGTGCGCGGCCCGGCCAGGAGGCCGAGCTGCTCGACCTGCCCTGGACCACCGGCGGAATCGGAGTGTGTTTCACGTGAAACTTCCGGGCCAGGACGCGATCGCCCGCCAGGCGGACGAGCACCTCGTGACCCATCGGGTGAAACTCCCGCGGAAGCTGGTCGAGCACCCGATCCGCCAGGTCGGCAAACGGCTGTCCCTGGCCCTGGTGGTCCTGCTGGTGACGGCCTTCATCGTCTACGCCGACGCCGACGGCTACACCGACAACTCCGACGGTTCCGTCGACCTCCTCGACGCCTTCTACTACGCCACCGTCACCCTCTCCACCACGGGCTACGGCGACATCACACCCGTCAGTGACGCCGCCCGGCTGACCAACATCTTCGTCATCACGCCCCTGCGCGTGCTGTTCCTGATCATCCTGGTCGGCACCACCCTCGAAGCCCTCACCGAGCGCACTCGGGAGGAGTGGCGCCTGAACCGCTGGAGGTCCACCTTGCGTGATCACACCGTCGTCGTCGGTTTCGGTACCAAGGGACGGTCGGCGATCCAGACCGTCTGCGCGACCGGGCTGCGCAAGGAGCAGGTCGTGGTGGTCGACCCCAGCGGAAAGGCCATCGAGGCCGCCACGGCCCACGGTTACGCGGGTGTCGTCGGTGACGCCACGCGCAGCGACGTGCTGAACCGGGCCGAGCTGTACCGGGCGAAGCAGATCATCATCGCCACCCAGCGCGACGACACGGCCGTGCTGGTCACGCTGACGGCCCGGCAGCTCAACCGCGGCGCGAAGATCGTGGTCGCGGTCCGCGAGGAGGAGAACGCGCCGCTGCTGAAGCAGTCCGGCGCCGACGCGGTGATCACCAGTGCCAGTGCCGCGGGCCGCCTGCTCGGCCTCTCGGTGCTCAGCCCCGCCGCCGGCATGGTCATGGAGGACCTGATCAGCCAGGGCAGCGGACTCGATCTCATCGAACGGCCGGTCATAAAGTCCGAGGCGGGCAAGAAGCCGCGCGAGGTGAGCGACCTGGTGGTGAGTGTCCTGCGCGGACACCGGGTGCTCGGTTACGACGACCCGGCCGTCGGTGAACTGCAGTTGACGGACCGCCTGATCACGATCGTGCGGGCGACCCCGGCGACCTACGTGGCCCCGGACGCCCGCCCACTGCCCCGCGACTGACGACACCGAACGCACACGGCGCCCCGCGAGCCGCACGGCTCACGGGGCGCCGACGTCGTACCGGCCGGGTTACTTGCGGTTGTACAGCCGCATGGTGACGGGGCCGAAGACGAGGAGGAGGGCGCCGGCCCAGCCCAGCGTCCAGGCGATCTCGACTCCGGGCCACTCGCCCGCCATCAGCCCGCGCACCGAGGACGCCAGGTGGGTGATCGGGCTGTTGTTGACGAACGCCTGCAGCCAGCCCGGCATGGTCTTCGGGTCGACGAAGACGTTGGACAGGAAGGTGAGCGGGAAGATCACCATCATGCTGACGCTCATCACCGACTTCTCGGTGCGCAGCATCAGCCCGAACATCGTCCAGATCCACGAGAACGCGAACGAGAACAGCAGCAGCAGCGCGATCCCGGCGACGACACCGCCGAAGCCGCCGTCCGGCCGGTAGCCGAGGATCAGCCCCACGACGAGCATGACCACGGACGCGATCGTGTAGCGCAGCGCGTCGCCGAGCAGATAGCCGACCATCGCCGAGGGCCGCCAGATGGGCAGCGAGCGGAAGCGGTCGAAGACGCCCTTCTCGATGTCGATGTTGACCGAGACTCCGGTGTACATCGTGATCATCACGACGGACATCACCAGGATGCCCGGCAGCACGAACTGGATGTAGTCGCTCGGCGAACCCGCCAGCGCACCGCCGAAGAGGTACGTGAACATCAGCAGGTTCATGATCGGGAAGGCGGTGACGTCGAAGAGCTGCTCCGGCACGTGCTTGATCTTCAGGATCGCGCGCCAGCCGAACGTCAGCGACGTCGACAGGGCGCTGGGCCGTGCCGGCCGTTCCTTGGCGACCAGCAGGGCCGCCAGCGACTCGGTGCTGACCGCGGAGAGCTCCTTGCTCTCGGTGCTCGTGGCCGTGCTCATGCCGCCACCTCGTCCTTCGTGTCCGTGTCGGGTCCGGTACCGGTGGCGTCACCGGTGCCCTGGCCGGTGTCGTGCCCGGTCAGCGCCAGGAAGACCTCGTCGAGGCTGGGCTGTCCCAGGGAGAAGTTGTCGACGGTGATGCCGGCCCGGGCCAGCTCGCCGAGCGCCTTGGCGGCCTGGTCGGCGGCCGTGTCGCTCGCCGCCGCCGCGAGCCGCGCGGTCAGCGCGACCGGGTCGGGTTCCAGCTGCACCTCGGCGGTCAGCAGGTCCCGCAGCAGCCGCTCGGCCTCGGGCCGCTGGTCCGCGTTCCGCAGCCGCAGATGCACGGTGCCGGCCCCGACGGACGCCTTCAGCTCGCCCTTGGTGCCCTCGGCGATCACCCTGCCCTTGTCGATGACGGCGATCCGGGAGGCGAGCTGGTCGGCCTCGTCCAGGTACTGCGTGGTCAGCAGCACGGTCGTGCCCTGGGCGACGACCGCGCGCACGATGTCCCACACCTGGTTGCGGCTGCGCGGGTCGAGGCCGGTGGTCGGCTCGTCGAGGAAGAGCAGGTCGGGCGTGTTGAGGATGGACGCGGCGATGTCGATGCGCCGCCGCATGCCGCCGGAGTAGTGCTTGACCTGCTTGGCCGCCGCGTCCGTCAGCCCGAAGGCCTCCAGCAGCTGCTCGCCCCGCTGCCGCGCGGCCGTCTTGCCGTGTCCGAGGAGCCGGCCCAGCAGGATCAGGTTCTCGGTGCCCGTGAGGTCCTCGTCGACGGACGCGTACTGACCGGTGAGGCTCACCCGGCTGCGCACCTCGTCCGCCTCGCGCACGACGTCGTGACCGAAGACGTGGGCCTGGCCGCCGTCCGGCCGCAGCAGGGTGGCGAGCATCTTCACCGTGGTGGTCTTGCCGGCGCCGTTCGGCCCCAGGACGCCGTAGACCGTGCCGGCGGGCACCGCGAGATCGACGCCGTCCACGGCCCGGGTCTCACCGAACGTCTTCACCAACCCCGCGGTTTCGATCGCGAGTCCGGACGTGTGCGTGCTCATGCTTCGTGGTCCTTCCGCGTTCTTCGGTTACGCGTTCTTGCGCCGCGCCTTCTCGGCTGCGCGTCTTCGGCTGCGCGTTCTTGGCCTACGCGTTCTTGGGCTACGCGTTCTTGGGCTACGCATGGGAAGACCTTTACCGTCGCGCAAATTCATCGGTCGCGCACGAGGTTTTCGGGCGAACGGGCCCAAAGGCCGAGGCCGCCCGGGACGTGAGGCGGAGAACGTCCGGGACGGAAGGCCGATACCCGGGGCCCGGGGTCCCGCGACCCGCCACTTGCGCCCGGTCCCGGGCTCGCGACCCGCCACCGGGGCCCGGTCGCGGGCTCGCCACCGCCACCTGCGACGGGGCGGCAGCCCGCCATCTGCCCCCGCGCCCGCCATCTGCCTCGGCGCCTGCGACCCGCGCCCGCGCCCTGCGACCCGGGCCGGGGCCCCCACCCGCGCCCGTGCCCGCGACCCCGCCCCGTGACCGGTGCCCCGGGAGCAGACGACCCGCGACCCGGACCCGGGTGGGGGCCCCGGCCCGGGACCGGGGAGTAGCGTCGCCCTCATGCATGCGATCACGATTTCCGAACCCGGAGGCCCCGAGGCGCTGGCCTGGGCCGAGGTCCCCGATCCGGTGCCCGGCGAGGGCGAGGTCCTGGTCGAGGTGACGGCCAGTGCCGTCAACCGCGCCGACATCATGCAGCGCCAGGGCTTCTACGATCCCCCGCCGGGCGCCTCCCCCTACCCCGGCCTGGAGTGCTCCGGGCGCGTCGCCGCCCTCGGTCCCGGCGTGTCCGGCTGGTCCGTCGGCGACGAGGTGTGCGCGCTGCTCGCGGGCGGGGGTTACGCCGAGAAGGTCGCCGTACCGGCCGGCCAGCTGCTGCCGGTGCCGGAGGGCGTGGGTCTCAAGGAGGCGGCGGCACTGCCCGAGGTGGTCTGCACCGTCTGGTCGAACGTCTTCATGGTGGCCCACCTCCGCCCCGGGGAGACACTGCTGGTGCACGGCGGCTCGAGCGGCATCGGCACCATGGCGATCCAGCTGGCCAAGGCCGTCGGCGCGAAGGTCGCCGTGACGGCGGGCACCGAGGAGAAGCTGGAGCGCTGCGCCGAACTGGGCGCCGACATCCTGATCAACTACCGGGAGCAGGACTTCGTCGCCGAGATGAAGGACGCCACCGGTGGCGCGGGCGCCGACGTCATCCTCGACAACATGGGCGCCAAGTACCTGGACCGCAACGTCCAGGCGCTCGCCGTCAACGGCCGGCTCGCGATCATCGGCATGCAGGGCGGCCGGAAGGGCGAACTGAACATCGGCGCCCTCCTCGCCAAGCGCGGCGCCGTCAGCGCGACCTCGCTGCGCGCCCGTCCCCTGGAGGAGAAGGCGGCCATCGTCGCGGCCGTCCGCGAACACGTCTGGCCGCTGCTGGCCGGTGGTCACGTCCGCCCGATCGTCGACCGCGAGCTCCCGATGAGCGACGCCCCCGAAGCCCACCGGGTCGTGGAGGAGAGCGGCCACATCGGAAAGGTCCTGCTGGTCACCTCGTAGCGCCTGCGGCTCAGCCGCGCCGCAGGCGGAGGCCGACGAAGGCCAGGGCCAGCCCCAGGCCGACCAGGACCAGCCCGGTGCCCAGGGGCAGGACCTGCGGTACGCCCCCGGCGGCCTGCTCGGTGTGCGTACCGGCCCGCCCACGGGACGGGGCCGCGGAGGAGGCCGGGGCGGCCTCGCCGGACGGGACGGCGACGGCCGCGTCGTCGGCCGGGCCCCCGCCCTCGTCCTCCGCGCGGTGGCGCGCGCTCCCGTCCGCGTCGTCCCGCTCCGGTTCCGGCTCCGCGGGCCGCCCGGGCCGCTGCCGCCCCTCACCCGGCCGGCTCCCCGCCCGGGACGGCTCCGCGGTCGCCGAGGCGGCGTCGGACGCCGAGGACGAGGGGGAGGGCGACGCGGATCCGCGCGCCGCGCTGCCCGCCGGACCGGAGGTCGGCCGCCCGGCGGGCCGCGCCTCCTCGGCGTCGTCGTCGGCGGCCCCCGCGTCCGGACCGCCGGGGCCGTCGTGACCGTTCTGCCCCGGGGGACGCGCGTGGCCTCCGGACCCATCGTCCCGGGGGCCCTCACCCCTGGTTCCGTCACCCTCGGACCCGTCGTGCCCCTCGGACCCGTCCGGCTCGGAGGCCCGCCCCGAGGCGGCGTCCGGCACGGGCGGAGCCGGCTCCACGGCGGCTCCCACCACCGCGGACCCGGCGCCGTGAGCCGGGCCGGCCCCGCACGGCGACAGCAGCGCCCCCACCCCCAGTACGCCCACCAGCCCCGTCGCTCGCAGGGTGCGCAGCCATGGAGTCACGCCCGTGATCCCCTCCCGGTGATGACCGGTCGCAGTAATCGCCAGTCGCGGAAATCGACGGAACAAGCCTCACATCGCTCGGCCCTCCCGGCATTCCGGACACCGCCGAAAGCGGTGGATCGTGCGCCGGGGTGTGGTGGATCAACGCCCGGCGGGGGCACCACCCTGTGGAGGCGTACGGGTACGAGAGAATGGCGGCATGGAGATGCCGAGGAACGACAGGTCGCCGGAGAACCCCCAGATCCTGGTCGTCGGCCAGGACGGAATGGCGCTCAGCGGCGGCGGGGGAGACGACGACTCCCGTGAGATCCCGGTGACCGAGCAGGTGGAGCAGCCTGCCAAGGTCATGCGGATCGGCAGCATGATCAAGCAGCTGCTGGAAGAGGTGCGTGTCGCGCCCCTGGACGAGGCGAGCCGGGCCCGGCTCAAGGAGATCCACGCCAGTTCGGTGAAGGAGCTGGAGGACGGCCTGGCCCCCGAGCTGGTCGAGGAACTGGAGCGGCTCTCCCTGCCCTTCACGGACGACGCGACCCCGACCGACGCGGAGCTGCGGATCGCCCAGGCACAGCTGGTCGGCTGGCTGGAGGGCCTGTTCCACGGCATCCAGACCACGCTGTTCGCCCAGCAGATGGCCGCGCGGGCCCAGCTGGAGCAGATGCGCCGGGCGCTGCCGCCGGGCGTGGGCCAGGAGGGCGAGGAGCCGCACCCGGGCGGCCGCTCCGGCGGCCCCTACCTGTAGGCCCCGGCCCACGCGCACCTGACCGCCAGGACCGCCAGGACCGCCACGACCGCCAGGACCGCCAGGACCGCCACGACCGCCACGACCGCCACGACCGCCACGACCGACAGGACCGACACGAAGGGCCCGGCGGCACCGGCCGCCGGGCCCTTCGCCCTGTCTCGGGTCATCAGGAGGACGGCGGGTTGCCCGTCGACACCTTGAGCTGGATCGTCGGCATCTTCTCGGGGTCGACGTCCGTGCCGGGCGTGGGGAACTGGTCCCGGACCGAGCCCTCGCCGTAGGTGTTCTCGTCGACCTCGACGACCTCCATCGACCAGCCGGCGGCCTGGAAGCACTCCTTGACCGAGCCGATGTACTTGAAGGTGAAGTCCGGCACCTTGATCTGGTCGGGGTCGTTGTACGACTCCTCAGGCTCCGTGCACTCGTCCTTCTCGATCGTCTTCGTCGTGTCCGGCCCCCGGTAGCCCTCCGCCTTCGACGGCGACGCGGACCCGCTGGCGGTGGTGTCCCCGCCCTTCGCGTCCTCCCCGCCGTCGTCCATGGTCAGCGCGCCGATCAGACCGCCGACCACCAGGACGGCGACCACGATCGAACCGATGATCACCATCTTGTTGCCCTTGCGGCCGCCTCCGGAGCCGGACGCCGGGGCGGAAGGCGTGAGGTTGTACGGCGGCGGCGTCTGCGCGCCCTGCGGCTGCGAGTGCTGCTGCGGCGCGTACGGCGACGCGGCCGGCGTCGGGTAGCCGCCCTGCTGGGGATAGCCGTACGCCGGAGCGGGCGCGGGGGTCGGCGTGCCGTACGGGTTGGGGGTCGGGGTCGGCTGGTACGGCGTCTGGACCGGACCGGTGGGCGCCGGGGCGCTCTGGTCGACCGGCGGGAACACCGCGGAGCCGACGCCCGCGCCGCTGGACGTCTGCGCGCCGGGCACGATGCTCGGGGGGGCCGCCTGGAAGGAGGCCGCCACCCGCAGGCACTCGTCGCGCATGGCCTCGGCGCTGGGGAAGCGCTCGTTGGGGTTCTTCTTCAGCGCGCGGGCCACCAGCGCGTCCACGGCCGGCGGCAGGGAGCGGTTGACCGACGAAGGAGCCACCGGCTCCTCCTGCACGTGCGCGTACGCGATGGCCAGCGGCGAGTCCGCGTCGAACGGCAGGCGCCCGGTGACCAGTTGGAACAGCATGATGCCGACCGAATACAGGTCGGAGCGGGCGTCCACGCCGCGGCCGAGGGCCTGCTCGGGCGAGAGGTACTGCGGGGTGCCGACCACCATGCCGGTCTGCGTCATGGACGTCACGCCGGACTGCATGGCGCGGGCGATGCCGAAGTCCATCACCTTGACCACGCCGCGCTTGGTCATCATCACGTTGCCCGGCTTGATGTCCCGGTGGACCAGGCCCATCTCGTGGCTGATCTCCAGCGCCGCCAGCACGTCCGCGGTGATCTTCAGCGCCTTGTCGGCGGGCATCGCGCCCTGCTGCCGGACGTCCTCGTCGAGCACCGAGCCGAGCGGCCGGCCCTCGACGTACTCCATGACGATGTACGGCGTCGTCATGCCGCCCAGGTCGTCCTCGCCGGTGTCGAAGACGGAGACGATGTTGGTGTGCGTGAGCTTGGCCACTGCCTGGGCCTCGCGGCGGAAGCGCTCGCGGAAGGCCTGCTCCCGGCCCAGCTCGGTGTGGAGTGTCTTGATCGCGACCTGCCGGTCCAGCACCGAGTCGTACGCCAGGTGCACCGAGGCCATGCCGCCCTCGCCGAGCAAGTCGCGCAGCTGGTAGCGGCCGCCGGCGAGCGCGCGCCCCGCATACCGGCCCTGTCCGGCGTCCTGGCTCATGTGTCTGCGTCCCCCATAGGCGTCGGCGCCGTTGGCGGCGGCACGCACGCTCGTGATCGAAAGTGCTATTCCCGGCCAAGTCTGCCCCAGGGCACCGACACGTCAAGCGCGGTGCCCGTTCCGTGACCGTACGCGAAAGAAGCGTCGCGGAAGCGTTACAGCCGGCGTACTACCGGCACACAGAATTTGCACGGCAGTACGGAACCAGGGTTTCATGACCGGTCCGTCTCGATGCCGGTCCCGGCAGCCCGTCTCGGACCGGAGGCTTGCGCGGAGGCTGTAGCGTGGCCGACGGAGACCGTAACAACACCGCGCGCACCGCGGGCAGAAACGACGGCGAGGACTGATGGCACAGCAGCAGCGCGCCCAGGGCCCGTCCGAACCCGAGGCATCTGGCGGCGGTATGTCTGACGCGCCGGAGAACTGGGGCAACGGCGGCCTGGTCGGCGACGGCCGGTACCGGCTGACCCGCAGACTCGGGCGGGGCGGCATGGCCGAGGTGTTCGCCGCCGAGGACGTCCGCCTCGGACGCACCGTGGCGGTCAAGCTGCTGCGTGCAGATCTCGCCGAGGACCCGGTCTCCAAGGCCCGCTTCACGCGCGAGGCCCAGTCGGTGGCCGGGCTCAACCACCACGCCATCGTCGCCGTGTACGACTCCGGCGAGGACTTCGTCGGCGGCCAGTCCGTGCCGTACATCGTGATGGAGATCGTCGAGGGCCGCACCATCCGCGACCTCCTCCTCAACGCGGAGGCGCCCGGCCCCGAGCAGGCGCTGATCATCGTCTCCGGCGTCCTGGAGGCGCTGGCCTACTCGCACCAGCACGGCATCGTGCACCGCGACATCAAGCCCGCCAACGTCATCATCACCAACAACGGCGCCGTGAAGGTGATGGACTTCGGCATCGCCCGCGCCCTGCACGGCGCGTCCACGACGATGACGCAGACCGGCATGGTCATGGGCACCCCGCAGTACCTCTCCCCGGAGCAGGCCCTCGGCAAGGCCGTCGACCACCGCTCCGACCTGTACGCGACGGGCTGCCTGCTCTACGAACTCCTCGCGCTGCGCCCGCCCTTCACCGGCGAGACCCCGCTGTCGGTGGTCTACCAGCACGTCCAGGACATCCCGACGCCGCCGTCCGAGGCCTCCGACGCCTGCCCGCCGGAGCTGGACGGCCTGGTGATGCGCTCGCTGGCCAAGGAGCCCGACGACCGCTTCCAGACCGCCGAGGAGATGCGCGGGCTGGTCCAGTACGGGCTGCAGATGCTGTACGAACAGGGCGGCCACACCGGCACCTGGAACACCGGCCCGGTCGTCGCGCACGATGGCCGGCACACGCCCGCGGCCGGCCTCGCGGGCACGACGGTGATGCCGCACCCCGGCCACGGCGCCTCCGGCACCCAGCAGATCCCCCAGCCGATCCTGCCGAACGGCTACGGCGGGAGCGACGACGGCGGCTTCGAGAACCACGGCAACAAGGGCAGCGGCCGCGGCAAGCTGTGGATACTGGCCGTCCTCGCGGTGATCGCCATCGCCGCCGGTGTCGCGCTGGCCCTGAACAACGACGGGGGCGGCGAGGGCGGCGGCGAGACGGACAAGAGCCCGACGGCGACCACCTCGCAGAGCACCGGCACCGAGTCGTCCAGCCCCTCGCCGAGCGACGAGGAGACGCAGGAGAACACCGACCCGGGAACGGACCGGAACAACGGCAGCGGGGGCACCGGCGGGGACTGGGACCAGCCGTACACGCCGTCGTACGCGCCGTCCCAGACCGCGACGGACGACCCGACCGGGGAGCCGACCGACGGTCAGACGGAGCCGTCCACGCCCACCGACGGCGGTGGCGAGCCCACGGACGGCGGTGGTGAGCCCACGGACGGCGGTGGTGAGCCGACCGGTGGCAGCGGTGGCGGTGAACCGACCGGCGGCACCGGCGGTGAGCCGACCGGTGGCGCGACCGCCCCGGGCGGCGAAGGCGGCTGACCGCAACCGACTCCCCACGCGCGCGTGCGACCCGACCCCGGGCCACGCGCGCGTCGCGTTTCCGGGCGCCACGCCGACCGTCACAGCACGCCGGCGGCCCCCTCCGTCACGTGCACCGACCCGAACCGCGGCTCGATCCGCAGGTAGACCGGCTCGAACGGCTCGCCGTCCACCCGGCGCGGTGCCGGACCGAACCGGTCGATCTCGGCGGCGCTGGGTTCGTGGGCCTCGCACCTGCCGACGACCTGCACCGTCCACAGGCTCTCGCCGGGCCCGGCGGAGCCGAGGTTGTCCGCGCCGTACGCGACGACGCTCCCGGCGCACACCTGGTGGTACCCGCAGCTCCTGGGCATGCGCAGCAGGACCCGGCCGTCGGCCACGATGTGCCGCGCGGTGGCGAGGAAGGGCAGAGCGCGCATGGTGGTGGCCGCCCGGCCGTAGGCGGTGCGGCCGAGCAGGCCGACGGCGAGCTGTGCGTCGGAGGGCATGCACCCACTGTGCGCGGGTGGACGGAAAGGAGACAGAGTCGCCCGCCCCGGCAGGAAGGGACGTAAGTCCCGAATAAATCCCCGCCCGGATCCTCAGGGGCTCCCCGTGGCCAAGTGCTTCGCAGCGGTTCTCACCGGTTCTCGGCCTGAAGGCGAGCGACGAAGGCCGCCGCCTGCGAACGCCGCTGCATTCCGAGTTTGGCCAGCAGACTCGACACGTAATTCTTGATCGTCTTCTCGGCGAGGTGCAGCCGTTCGCCGATCGCGCGATTGGTCATCCCCTCGCCGATCAGCTCCAGGATGCGCCGCTCCTGTTCGGTGAGGCGGGCGAGCCGGTCGTCCGTCCGGGTGCCGCCGTCGCGCAGCCGCTCCAGCACCCGCGCGGTGGCCGCCGGGTCCAGCAGCGACTTGCCCGCGGCCACTTCCCGTACGGCGCCCAGCAGCTCGGCGCCCCGGATGTCCTTGAGGACGTACCCGGAGGCGCCCGCCATGATCGCGTCGAAGAGGGCCTCGTCGTCCGCGAAGGAGGTCAGCATGAGGCACCGCACGGACTCGTCCCGGGAGCGGATCTCGCGGCACACCTCCACGCCGCTGCCGTCGGGCAGCCGGACGTCCAGGACCGCGACGTCGGGCCGGACGGCCGGGACCCGGGCCAGCGCGTCGGCCGCCGTGCCGGCCTCGCCCACCACCTCGATGTCGGGCTCGCCCGCGAGCAGATCGTGCACGCCACGGCGGACGACCTCGTGGTCGTCGAGGAGGAATACCCGGATTTTTCCGTCTTCGCGCACGCGCTCAGTGTCACACACCGACTCTTCCCGTGCCCGGGGTGCCCGGGATAACGTGCCGTTGTTCCGGCCCCCTGCGAGGCTGTGACCAGTAAAACTTCCGCACTTCGCCGATTTACTTGGAAATCCGAGTAAAAAAGCAGGTCAGGAGGGGTTTCACAGAAATGTGGAGCACTGGGTAACGTGCTGTTCGCAGGGCGCTCGCCGGGGCACCTGTCACGCCTGTTCCCGAACGGGCCGCACCCACCCTTGTGCGTCCGCCGGGCCGCAGGTGAGCCGCACTGGCTTCCGGCGAACCCGGGGGCCGGACCGACGGAGGAGCACACGTGACCGAGAGCACTGCCGCGCGCAAGCCGCGACGCAGCGCCGGAAGCAAGGCGGCCGGCACGACCGGCGCCAAGCGCACCACTCGCAAGACCGGCACCGCAGCCGCGAAGGGCTCCGAGACGGAGCTGGTGCAGCTGCTGACGCCCGAGGGCGAACGGATCGAGGACCCGGCCTACGCCGAGTACGCCCAGTACGTCGCCGACATCACCCCCGACGAGCTGCGCGGCCTGTACCGCGACATGGTGCTCACCCGGCGCTTCGACGCCGAGGCCACCGCCCTGCAGCGCCAGGGCGAGCTGGGTCTGTGGGCCTCGCTGCTGGGCCAGGAGGCCGCCCAGATCGGCTCCGGCCGGGCCACCCGCGAGGACGACTACGTCTTCCCGACCTACCGCGAGCACGGCGTCGCCTGGTGCCGCGGGGTGGACCCGACCAACCTGCTCGGCATGTTCCGCGGCGTGAACAACGGCGGCTGGGACCCCAACAGCAACAACTTCCACCTCTACACCATCGTCATCGGCTCGCAGGTGCTGCACGCCACCGGCTACGCGATGGGCGTGGCCAAGGACGGCGCGGACTCCGGCGTGATCGCGTACTTCGGCGACGGCGCCTCCAGCCAGGGCGACGTGAGCGAGGCGTTCAACTTCGCCGCCGTCTACAACGCCCCCGTGGTGTTCTTCTGCCAGAACAACCAGTGGGCGATCTCCGAGTCCAACGAGAAGCAGACCCGGGTGCCGCTCTACCAGCGCGCCCAGGGCTTCGGCTTCCCGGGCGTGCGCGTCGACGGCAACGACGTCCTCGCCTCCCTCGCCGTCACCCGCTGGGCCCTGGAACGCGCCCGGCGCGGTGAGGGACCGGCGCTGATCGAGGCGTACACGTACCGCATGGGCGCCCACACCACCTCGGACGACCCCTCCCGCTACCGGCACGACGACGAGCGCGCCGCCTGGGAGGCCAAGGACCCGATCCTGCGCCTTCGCCGCTTCCTGGAGTCCGCAAACCACGCGGACGAGGGATTCTTCGGGGAACTGGAGGCGGAGAGCGAGGCGTTGGGCAAACGAGTGCGCGAAGTGGTCCGTGCCATGCCGGACCCGGACCGGTTCGCCATCTTCGAGAACGTGTACGCGGACGGGCACGCGCTCGTCGACGAGGAGCGGGCCCAGTTCGCCGCCTACCAGGCGTCGTTCGCAGAGGCCGAGGGGGTCTGACATGGCAGCCGAAAAGATGGCGCTGGCCAAGGCGATCAACGAGTCGCTGCGCCGCGCGCTGGAGTCGGACCCCAAGGTCCTGATCATGGGCGAGGACGTCGGCAAGCTGGGCGGCGTCTTCCGGGTCACCGACGGTCTGCAGAAGGACTTCGGCGAGGACCGGGTCATCGACACCCCGCTGGCCGAGTCCGGCATCGTGGGCACCGCCATCGGCCTGGCCCTGCGCGGCTACCGCCCGGTGGTGGAGATCCAGTTCGACGGTTTCGTCTTCCCGGCCTACGACCAGATCGTCACGCAGCTGGCCAAGATGCACGCCCGTTCGCTGGGCAAGGTCAAGATGCCGGTCGTCATCCGCATCCCCTACGGCGGCGGCATCGGCGCGGTCGAGCACCACTCCGAGTCGCCGGAGGCGCTGTTCGCGCACGTCGCCGGCCTCAAGGTGGTCTCCCCGTCGAACGCGGCGGACGCCTACTGGATGATGCAGCAGGCCATCCAGAGCGACGACCCGGTGATCTACTTCGAGCCCAAGCGGCGCTACTGGGACAAGGGCGAGGTCGACGCCGAGGCCATCCCGGGCCCGCTGCACACCGCGCGTGTGGTGCGCGAGGGCTCCGACCTGACGCTGGCCGCGTACGGCCCGATGGTGAAGCTCTGCCAGGAGGTCGCCGACGCGGCGGCCGAGGAGGGGCGGTCCCTGGAGGTCGTGGACCTGCGCTCGATCTCCCCAGTCGACTTCGACACGATCCAGGCCTCGGTGGAGAAGACCCGCCGCCTGGTCGTGGTCCACGAGGCGCCGGTGTTCCTGGGCTCGGGCGCGGAGATCGCGGCCCGGATCACGGAGCGCTGCTTCTACCACCTGGAGGCCCCGGTGCTGAGGGTCGGCGGCTACCACGCGCCGTACCCGCCGGCGCGTCTGGAGGAGGAGTACCTGCCCGACCTGGACCGGGTGCTGGATGCCGTCGACCGCTCGCTGGCGTACTGAGGAGAGGGTCGTGACGACGATGACCGAAGGGTCCGTACGCGAGTTCAAGATGCCCGACGTGGGCGAGGGACTCACCGAGGCCGAGATCCTCAAGTGGTACGTCCAGCCCGGTGACACCGTCACCGACGGCCAGGTGGTGTGCGAGGTCGAGACGGCGAAGGCCGCCGTCGAACTGCCCATCCCCTACGACGGCGTGGTCCGCGAGCTGCACTTCCCCGAGGGCACCACGGTCGACGTGGGCACCTCGATCATCGCGGTGGCCGTCGGCGACGCGGCCGCGGCGGAACCGGCGCAGGAGGCCGTCGAGGACCCGGCCGCGGCGCCGGCCGCGACCGAGGCCGCGGAGGAGAAGAAGCCCGAGGCCCGCCAGCCGGTCCTGGTCGGGTACGGGGTGTCCACCTCCTCGACCCGCCGCCGCCCCCGCAAGGGCGCACAGGTCCCGGCCCAGGAGGCGCCGGCGGCCTCCGCCGCGATCCAGGCCGAGATGAACGGCCACGGACCGGCCGCACCGGCCACCCGCGAGCGTCCGCTCGCCAAGCCCCCGGTGCGCAAGCTGGCCAAGGACCTCGGTGTCGACCTGGCCACGGTCACCCCGACCGGCCCGGACGGCGTCATCACCCGGGAGGACGTGCACGCGGCGGTGGCCCTCGCGCAGGCGCCCGAGCCGGCGACGGCACCGGCGGCAGCGGCTCCCGCCGCCCCCGTGGCCCCCACCCCGTCCCCGGCGGCGGTGTCGTACGACACCGCGCGTGAGACCCGCATCCCGGTCAAGGGTGTGCGCAAGGCGACGGCGGCGGCGATGGTCGGTTCGGCGTTCACGGCGCCGCACGTGACCGAGTTCGTGACGGTCGACGTGACGCGCACGATGAAGCTGGTCGAGGAGCTGAAGCAGGACAAGGAGTTCACCGGCCTGCGCGTGAACCCGCTCCTGCTCATCGCCAAGGCCCTGCTGGTCGCCATCAAGCGCAACCCGGACATCAACGCCTCCTGGGACGAGGCGGCGCAGGAGATCGTGGTCAAGCACTACGTCAACCTGGGCATCGCCGCCGCGACGCCGCGCGGCCTGATCGTCCCGAACATCAAGGACGCGCACGCCAAGACGCTCCCGCAGCTGGCCGAGTCCCTGGGCGAGCTGGTCTCGACGGCCCGGGAGGGCAAGACCTCCCCGGCCGCCATGCAGGGCGGCACGGTGACCATCACCAACGTCGGCGTCTTCGGCGTCGACACCGGTACGCCGATCCTCAACCCGGGCGAGTCCGCGATCCTGGCGGTCGGTGCGATCAAGCTCCAGCCGTGGGTGCACAAGGGCAAGGTGAAGCCGCGTCAGGTGACCACCCTGGCGCTGAGCTTCGACCACCGTCTGGTCGACGGCGAGCTGGGCTCCAAGGTGCTCGCCGACGTCGCGGCGATCCTGGAGCAGCCGAAGCGGCTGCTCACCTGGGCGTAGGCACGGGAACACGAGAAACGGAGCCGCGTGTCCCGGCCCGGGGCACGCGGCTCCGTCGTTCACGGCCGGTCGATGACGTATGTCACTGGTACCGGGGGTCCGGGCGGCCCAAGCTGGACCGAGGGGCCGGCCGGGCCGCCGGTCAGGAGGTCTCAGGAGCCGTGCCCGAGGTGAACCCGAAGCCGCCCGTGCGCCACCGGGCGCACATCCTGTACCGGTCTCTCCTCGCCGCCGTCACGCGCCGCCCGCCGGCCCACGGCGAGCCGGGCGCGACGGCGATGCGCCACTCCTCCGAACTGCGCGCCATGGTCCTGGCCCTGACGCTCACCGAGATCCCGGTGGCCTTCCTCCTCTCCGGGATCCTGCCGCCGCCGGCCCGGCCGTTCCACGCGCTCCTGGAAGCCGCCCTCGTACTCACCGGCTTCGGCGTCCTGGCGGCGCTCGCCCGGCAACCGCACACGGTCACCGCGTCCCGGGTCGTCCTGCACACCGGCTTCATGGGCAGCCTCGACCTGCCGCGTACGGCGGTGCGTTCGGCGGCCCTCACCTTGCGGACGATCCCCGGCCGCGGTCTGCGCCGGGTACCCACCGAGCCGGCCGCCGTCGCCTGCTCACTCGGCGGCACGACCGGTGTCCGGCTGCACCTGGACCCGCCGGTGCCGATGGATCTCGGCGACGGTGACACCGTCACCGTCGACACCGTCTACGTGTCCGCCGACAGACCGGACGCTCTCGTGCGGGCGCTCAGGGAGCGGGCGGAGTCCCGGTGACACCGCTCCGTCGCGGAAGCCTTTCCTCAACCGCCTGGTCGGCGGCCTCGACCCTCGCTGACCGCCGGACTCAGGAAGCCCGGCCCGCGCGCACCGCGTTGAGCAGGGCGGCGCCCCGCTCCGCGTCGTCGACGCTCACCGCGAAGTCCGTACGGCGCCCTCGGGGCCGTATCACCAGGCACTCCCCGGCGCGCAGCATCACCGTGGTGCCCAGGCCGCTGACGCGGTAACCCCAGCCGCCCACCTGGGCGGGACCGCGGACCTCGGCGCGCGCCGCGTCGATGTCGCCGGGCGCCCAGCGCCGCGCGGGCCAGCCGAGCGGACCGAAGGACACCTCCAGGCCCCGCTCCGAGACCCGCGCCTGCACCGAGGAGAACAGGGCGCAGGACAGGGACGCGACGGCGCAGCCGGCGAACGCCGCCCACAGGCCGCCGGGGTCCGCGAGGCCGCCGACGACGGCGACGAGGAGCCCCACGGCCACGAGGCCGGTCACGGCCGCCACCAGCCGGAGCCAGGGGTTGGCGGTCCGGGAGAACCACGCCACCCGTCGGCCGTCGGGGACGTCCAGGGCCGGGACGCCGGACGCGTGCGCACCGGCGGCCGCGGTGTCCGCCGGGCGCCGGGTGGTGACGAACCAGGCGCCCACTCCCGTGACGACGGCCGCGACGAGGATCGCGACGATCCAGCCGGTCGGCTGCCGGGCCTCGTGCCAGTCGGTGCGGTCCAGGTTGGCCCGGACGAGGGCGGCCTGCGCGCCGGCCAGCACGATGCCGGTGGGCAGCAGGGTCGCGGCGGTCCACGGGTGGTGCGGCGTGGAGCGTCGGCGCAGCAGCACGCCGAGCGTCAGCCCCGCCGTGACCAGCCAGATCAGCGCCGGGAAGAGGGAGGCCGCCCACAGGGGCATCGATCCGTCGGGCTCCCCCGAGCCCAGCCCCCAGTGGGTCGCCAGCGGGTCGGGCAGCCGCTCCCGCACCATGAACGGCATTCCGGCCAGCACGGCCGTGACACCGACCGTCCAGACCACCGCCGTCGTCCGCACCGCCACCGTCGTGTCCTTCACGGCATCCCCCTGATCATGTCGATGAGATCGGTCCTGCTGTAGCCCAGCCGGGCCGCCTCGGCGACCAGCTCCCGTACGCGGATCTGCAGGCCCGAGTGCGGCCGGGCCCCCTCGGCGACGGTCACCCCCCGGCCTCGGCGGAACTCCAGCAGGCCCTCGTCCCGCAGTCCGCGCAGGGCGCGCAGCACGGTGTTGACGTTGACGTCCAGCGCGGCCGAGAGGTCGCGCGCGGAGGGCAGGCGGTCCCCGGGGGCGCACTCGCCCTCGGCGATGGCGCGCCGTACGGCGCCCGCGACCTGTTCGTGCAGCGGGCGGGTGTCGGTTGTGTCCAGACTCAGCAGCATGGTGCTAATGACACTATCACCATCAGCTCCAAACGGGCAGGCGCGCCGGAACGGGAAAAGGGCCCGTCGCGGTTGCGACGGGCCCCTCGTGCGGTCGGGCCGGCTCAGTTCAGCCTGGCGAAGCCGTAGTTCATGAGCTTCGTCGCGTCCTTGGCGCGCTGCGCCGAGGACGACGAGGTCAGGACCGTGCCCACGACGGTCTTCCCCTTCCGGGTCGCGGCGAAGACCAGGCAGTACTTGGCCTCCGGACCCGAGCCGGTCTTCACACCGATCGCGCCGCTGTAACTGTCCAGCAGCGTGTTGGTGTTGACCCAGGGCGCCATCGTGCGGGTGCCGCCCTTCCTCGTGACCGTCTTCGCCGTGTACTTCTTCGTCTTCACGATCGTGCGGAAGGTGGAGTTCTTCAGGGCGCTGCTCGCCAGTTTCGTCAGATCGCGCGGCGTGGAGTAGTTCCCGCCGTTGCCGATGCCGTCGAACGAGTCGAAGCGGGTGTTCTTCATGCCCAGCTTCTTCGCCTCCGCGTTCATCTTGCCGATGAACGACTTCACGCGGGCGGCACGGGTCTTGCCCGAGCCGAACCTGTCGGCGAGGGCGTACGCGGCGTCACAGCCCGACGGCAGCATCAGCCCGTACAGCAGCTGCCGGACCGTCACCTTGTCGCCGACGATGAGGCGGGCGGAGGAGGCGTTCTTCGAGACGATGTAGTCGCTGTACGCCATCTGGATCGTGACCTTGGCGTCCAGGTTCAGCTTGGGCTGCGAGAGCACCACCTTGGCGGTCATGATCTTGGTCGTGGAGCCGGTGGCGCGCCTGGTGTCCGCGGCCTTGGTGTAGAGCGCCCTGCCGTCCGCGTTGTTCATCACGAAGCCGCCCTTGGCGACGATCGACGGCGCGGCGGCGGCTCGCGCGGGCACGCCTCGCGCGAGAGCGGCCTGAGCGGCCTGAGCGGACGTGTGCGCGGGCGCGGCCTGCGCGGGCGTGGTGGCGAGGGCGCCGGCCGCGAGTACGGCGCCGCTGGTCAGGGCGACGGCTACGGCTCTGCGGACACGGGCGCCCGGAATGACGTTTATCAAGTTGAGTACCCCGATTGTGATGAATTCCCCTGAGGCGCGGCCGAGTTGTGGTCGGTGCGGGTTCGGCCGTGTCTGTGCGACATGTGAATAGCACGGATGGTTGTGCGGTGGCGGGGCGAGGGCGCCGGGTCCCTCCGACGGGTGGCGGGGCGTCCGCATCGTGGACGGCGTCCTTCTTGTGTCCCTGTTGTATCTATCCTGTCGGCATGACCACGGCAGTGAAGCAGCCCCCAGCGGCGGACCGCGTCTACACCCACGTCAAACAGGGCGTCCTGGAGCGCCGCTACGAGGGCGGAACCCTGCTCACCGAGGGGGAGCTCGCCGAGGCGGTGGGCGTCTCCCGCACTCCGGTGCGCGAGGCGCTGCTGCGGCTGGAGGTCGAGGGGCTGATCCGGCTCTACCCGAAGAAGGGCGCGCTGGTGCTGCCCGTCTCCGCGCAGGAGATCGCCGACGTGGTGGAGACCCGGCTGCTGGTCGAGGAGCACGCGGCGCGCAAGGCCGTACCCGCCCCGCCCGGTCTGGTCGAGCGGCTGGAGAAACTGCTGGCCCGGCAGAAGGAACAGGCCGCCGCCGGTGACTTCGCCGCTGCCTCCGTCACCGACCGCTGCTTCCACGCCGAGATCGTCCGCAGCGGCGGCAACGAGATCCTCTCCCGCCTCTACGACCAGCTCCGCGACCGCCAGTTGCGCATGGGCGTCGCCGTCATGCACTCCCACCCCGACCGGATCGCCAAGACCCTCGCCGAGCACGAGGAGATCCTCGACGCGCTGCGCTCCGGCGACGCGGACGCGGCCGTCGGCGTGGTCCACCGGCACGTGGGCTGGTTCTCGCACCTGGCCCGGGGGGAGGTCCGATGAGTTCGGCCACGTCGGGCGGCAAGGCCCTGCCCGGGGATCCTCCGGGCGGCCGGCGCGCGATCGCCGTGTGGGGCATCGGCGTCGCCGTCTACTTCGTCGCCGTCATCTTCCGCACGTCCCTGGGGGTGGCCGGTCTCGACGCCGCCGACCGCTTCCACGTCAACGCGTCGGCCCTGTCCACCTTCTCCATCCTCCAGCTGCTGGTCTACGCCGGCATGCAGATACCCGTCGGTCTGCTGGTCGACCGGCTCGGCACCAAGAAGGTGCTCGGCATCGGCGTCGTGCTGTTCACGGTGGGGCAGCTGGGCTTCGCCTTCTCCCCGTCGTACGGCATGGCGCTCGCCTCGCGGGCGCTGCTGGGCTGCGGGGACGCGATGACCTTCATCAGCGTGCTGCGGCTGGGCAGCCGCTGGTTCCCGGCGCGGCGCGGGCCGATGGTCGCCCAGCTCGCCGGGCTGGTCGGCATGGCGGGCAACCTGGTCTCCACCCTCGTCCTGGCCCGGCTGCTGCACGGCATCGGCTGGACGGCCGCGTTCGCGGGCAGCGCGCTGGCGGGTGTCGTGGTGCTGGTCCTGCTGCTGCTCTTCCTCAAGGACCACCCCGAGGGGCACGAGCCGGAGCCGGTGCCGCACCAGGGCGCCGCGTACGTACGACGCCAGATCGCCCTGTCCTGGCGGGAGCCGGGGACGCGGCTCGGGCTGTGGGTGCACTTCACCACCCAGTTCCCGGCGATGGTGTTCCTGCTGCTGTGGGGCATGCCCTTCCTGGTGGAGGCGCAGGGCCTGTCCCGGGCACGGCGGGCGGACTGCTCACCCTCGTCGTGCTCTCCAACATGGCGGTCGGCCTGGTCTACGGGCAGGTCATCGCCCGGCACCACGCGGCGCGGCTGCCGCTGGCTCTCGGCACGGTGGGCGCGACGGCGGCCCTGTGGGCGGCGACGCTGGCCTATCCGGCCGACCGGGCGCCGATGTGGCTGCTCGTCGTGCTGTGCACGGTGCTGGGCGCCTGCGGGCCGGCGTCGATGATCGGCTTCGACTTCGCGCGGCCGGCGAACCCGCCGGAGCGGCAGGGGACGGCGTCCGGCATCACGAACATGGGCGGCTTCATCGCGTCGATGACCACGCTCTTCGCGATCGGCGTGCTGCTGGACGCGACGGGCGACGACTACACCGTCGCGTTCTCGTCGGTGTTCGTGCTCCAGGTGCTCGGGGTGACGCAGATCCTGCGGTTGCGGAGGCGGGCGGCACGCCGGGAGCGGGAGCGGTTGGTGGCGAGCCGGGTGGAGACGGTGCACGTTCCCGTGTAGGCACCCGGCGGGGGAGGCGGGGCGGGCCGGGATGCGCCGCCGCCCCCTCGACCGCCGGACGGGCTGGAGGCGTCCGCCTGCGTCACCGCGTCACCGCGTCACCGCGTCACCGTGAAGTTGCGCAGGATGGCCGCCGCCAGGTCCGGGTCGCCCTCCGTCTTGATGCGGTCCTCCGCCGCCCGGGGCGTCACCCGGCCGCAGGCGAGGCGGACGTACGTCTCCCAGTCGAGGGCGATGGTCGCGGCGGGGCCGAGGGCCGGGGACGTCTCCAGGGTGCCCCGGCCCTGGATGTCGACGCGGACGGTGCGCAGGAACTCGACCGGCCCGTGGACGTCGAAGACGACGGCCGAGCTGCGCGGCGCGTTCGCCCGCTCGGCGACGACGGCCGGCAGCTCGTCGAGCAGCACGTCACGGGCGACGTGCGCGCCGGGGGAGTCGAGGTCGAAGGGGCGGCCGAGGGCCTTGCGCAGGTCCTGTTCGTGCACCCACACGTCGAAGGCGTGCCGGCGCATCGACTCCTGGAGGGTCAGCTCGGCGCCGAGCGGGCCGCGCACCTTCGTACCGGGGTCCCGGGACTCGTTCCGCAGCTGGCGGTTGCGCCGGATGATCATGTACTCCAGCTCGGACGTCATCTCCGGCGCCGTGTGGTGGCGGCGGACGTCGACCTGCATCTCCATGTAGCGCTGGTGGTCGGTGGTGACGTGGAACAGGTCGCGCGGGAGCGTGTGGATGGGGCGCGGGTCGCCCAGCATCTCCGAGTCCAGACCCATCACGTGGGAGACGACGTCCCGCACCGACCAGGCCGGGCAGGGGGTGCGCCGGTTCCACTCCGCCTCCGCGAGCGGCTGGACCAGCTCGGATATCGCCTCGATGGAGTGAGTCCAAGCGTCGGCGTAGGGCTGGAGGGTGGGATGCAGACTCACGGAACGGGACCCCTCGGCGGTCGGTACTCGGGTGGGTGGTGGCGGCGGTGCCAGTGGGAGGTGGCTGCGGTCGGCGTCGGCTTGGCACTCCCCCGGCTCTCGGCTGCGCTCGATCCGGGAGGACCCCCAAGTTACGCTGCTGTGCGGCACCCCGGCAGTGCTTTCGTGTGACGATCGTAGGCCCGTGTGGACGGGTCGAATGCCAGGACGGTGGTAGTGTGCGCGCCTCTTTGATCCAAATCGCCGTGAACGAGGACGAAACGGTTGAAGCGCGCCGTCGGCGCGTGGCGTCCCTCGTCCGGGAGCGGGCGGACGCCGCCGACCTCGTCGTCCTGCCGGAGCTGTGGACCACGGGGGCGTTCGCGTTCGAGAGGTTCGCCGCGGAGGCGGAGCCGCTGGAGGGCCCGACGTACGAGGCGATGGCGAAGGCGGCGAGCGACGCGGGCGTGTGGCTGCACGCCGGCTCCGTGCCGGAACGGGACGGGGACGGGACGCTCTACAACACGTCCCTCGTCTTCTCCCCCTCCGGTGACCTGGCCGCCGCCTACCGCAAGATCCACCGCTTCGGCTTCGACAAGGGCGAGGCCGTGCTGATGGGCGCGGGACGCGAGCTGGTGACGGTCCGTCTGCCGGAGACCACCCTCGGCGTGGCGACCTGCTACGACCTCCGTTTCCCCGAACTCTTCCGCGGCCTCGTCGACGCCGGCGCCGAGACCCTCGTCGTCCCGGCGGGCTGGCCGGAGCGCCGCCGGTCCCACTGGACGCTCCTGGCGCGGGCGCGGGCGGTGGAGAACCAGGCGTTCGTCCTCGCCTGCGGAACGGCCGGGACGCACGCCTCGGTCCCGCAGGCCGGCCACTCGATCGTGGTCGACCCGTGGGGCGAGGTGCTGGCCGAGGCCGGCGCCGGCGAGGAGATCCTCACCGTGGACCTCGACCCGGCGAAGGTGGCCCGTACCAGGGAGCAGTTCCCGGCCCTGAAGGACCGGGTGCTGGGCCTGGACACCCCCGGGCACTAGTCCTGCTCCTCCCGCCCCTCCCGTTCCTTCTCCGCGAGGTGGATCACGCACACCGTCAGCGCGATCAGCAGCGCCGGGTCCGCGTCGTCCCGTACGACGTCCAGGCCGTAGGTGTCCCGGAGGGTGAGCCACCGCCGGGAGGCGACGGCCAGCAGTTCGCCGTCGTACTCGATGGCGAACTCCCGGTCGAGGATCTTGCCGCTGACGTCCAGCTCGTTGCCGTCGGCCAGGGCGACCCGGTAGTGGTTGCGCAGCAGCGAGAGCCGTTTGCGCTTGATCCGGGCCAGCGGCTCGCCGTCCCGTTCGATCACCATCGTGTCGCGCAGCGCGAGCATCTTCTGGTGGATGTCGACGAGGACCCGCCCCTGGGCGTCCTTCAGCTCCCAGGTGTCCCGCAGCCGCATCGCCTTGCCGTCGACGAGGAACACCTTGTTGCCGCTGTCGTCCTCGATCCAGTAGTCGTCGCCGAAGCCGAGGAGCCGGTCGTGCACGAGGAATCTCATGGCGAGATCGCTTCCCCGGCGTCCGTCGCGAAACGCCGTCGGTAGGCCGACGGGCTGAGTCCGGTCTCGCGGCGCAGCCGCACCCGGAGGTTCACGGCGGTGCCCAGGCCGCTGCGGGCCGCCACCACGTCCAGTCGCTCCTCCCCCAGCTCGATGAGCCTGCGCGCGAGGGTCACGCGCTCGGCCGTCAGCCAGGCGAGCGGCGTCGTCCCCAGCTGGGCCCGGAAACGCCGGTGCAGCGTCGCCGGTGACACCGCGGCGCGGTCCGCGAGGTCCGTCACGGTCAGCGGCTCGTGCAGACGCCCCCGCGCCCACTCAAGCAGCGGCGCCAGCGACAGGTCGGGTACGTCGGGCACCGGCCGCTCCACGAACTGCCGCTGCCCGCCCTCCCGGTGGCCGGCGAACACCAGCCGCCGGGAGACGGCGTTCGCGATCTCGGCGCCGTGGTCCTTGCGCCAGATGTGCAGTCCCAGGTCGAGCGCCGCCGCGCTGCCCGCGGCGGTGAGCACGTCGCCCTCGTCCACGAACAGCACGTCCGGTTCCAGCAGCACGCGCGGATGCAGCCGCCGGAAGGAGTCCGCCCACAACCAGTGCGTGGCGGCCCGCCGCCCGTCCAGCAGCCCCGCCTCGGCGAGCGCGAAGCTGCCGGTGCACAGGCTGACGATGCGTGCGCCCCGCTTGTGCGCGCGCCGGACGGCGTCCAGGACGGCCGGGCCGCGCGGTACGACGTTGTCCGGCCGACCGGGGACGACGAGCGTGTCGGCCCCGTCCGCGGCCTCCAGGCCGGGCACGTCGGTGAGTGTGAAGAACCCGTGGTTCATCCGGATGCCGGTGGCCGGCCCGCACACCACCACCTCGTACAGCGGCCCGGCCAGGCCCAGTTCGGGGCGCGGCAGACCGAACAGCTCGGTGGCGCAACCGACCTCGAACGGATTGGTGCCCTCGTCGACGATCACGGCGACGCGATGGGTACGCGGGCGTTGAGAGGATCCTTGCGGCATGTGCGATTTCTAGCACTCGTCCGACGGAGGCGGTGGCGAAACGATGGCGTCATGACACAGGAACCCGTCGCTCTCGCCGCCGCCTTCGCGTCCTTCGCCGAGCTGTGGAGCCCACGCATCGTCACCGCCGTCAACGACTACGACGTCCGTATCGCCAAGGTCGAGGGGGAGCACGTCTGGCACGTGCACGACCACACCGACGAGTTCTTCCTCGTCGTCGAGGGCGAACTGCACATCGCCCTGCGCGAAGCCGGCGGGGAACGCACGGTCGTCCTGCCCGAGGGCTCGGTCTTCACCGTCCCGCGCGGCACGGAGCACAAGCCGTCCGCCCCCGTGCGCACCGCGATCCTGCTCCTCGAGCCGACGGGGACGTCGACCGTGGGCGACCGGCACGACGAGGTGCCCGACCACGTGGACGCGACGACGGGGCACGCGCTGACGTGAAGCCGCGAGGGCGCGGGAGCCGTGCTGCTCCCGCGTCCGGATCAGGCGCCGTAGCCGTTGTTGTACCCGTCCCGGGTGTGGGTGTGGGGCCGTTCCTCGACGACCGGGGTGGTCGGCGGCATCACGACGCGGCGGCGCCGGGCGATGCTGCTGAACGTCGCGACACCGATCAGGCCGACGATCATGAAGATGACACCGACCAGGTCGAGGTTGACGCCCTGCATGTCCCAGTCGGTCGCGAACGTGAGGATGGCTCCCACGGCGATGAGGATGATGCACCCGCCGAGGCCCATGAGTGTTGCCTCCCTGTCAGATCCGGTCGGTTCCGGGTTTCCGGTCGATCCGGTTCCGTGCGGGTACCCCGGGCCGGAACACACATGCGGGGCAAGGGTGTTCCGGCCGGGAAGGCCCGGGGCTCAGCCCTCCAGGAAGGCCACCAGCGCGTTCGCCAGCAGGTGCGGGTCGTCGGCGCCGCACAGCTCCCGGGCGCTGTGCATCGAGAGGATGGCCGCGCCGATGTCGACGGTGCTGATGCCGTGCCGGGCCGCGGTGATGGGGCCGATGGTGGTGCCGCAGGGCATGGCGTTGTTGGAGACGAAGGTCTGGAAGGGGACGTCCGCCTTCTCGCAGGCGGCGGCGAACACCGCGCGGCCCGAACCGTCGGTGGCGTAGCGGTTGTTGACGTTGACCTTGAGGATGGGGCCGCCGTTGACGCGCGGGTGGTGCGTCGGGTCGTGCCGCTCCGCGTAGTTGGGGTGCACGGCGTGGCCGGTGTCGGACGACAGGCAGACCGTGCCGGCGAAGGCGCGGGCCCGGTCCTCGTAGGAGCCGCCGCGGGCGAACACCGAGCGTTCCAGGACGCTGCCGAGGAGCGGGCCGTCGGCGCCCGTGTCCGACTGGGAGCCGGTCTCCTCGTGGTCGAAGGCGGCCAGGACGGGGATGTACGACAGGTCGGCACCGGAGGCCGCGACGGCGGCCAGGGCGGCCGTACCGGCGTGCACGGACAGGAGGTTGTCCATGCGCGGCCCGGCCACCAGCTCCCGGTCGCGGCCCAGGTACGCCGGGGCCTCCACGGAGTGGGTCATCAGGTCCCAGCCGGTGACCTCGCCGCGGGCGAGGCCCGTCTCCTCCTCCAGGAAGGCGATCAGGTCGCCGTCGCGGACGGAGTCGCCGAGTCCCCAGACGGGCTGGAGGTGGCGCTGCTTGTCGAGCTTGAGGCCCTCCGCCGAGACGTTGCGGTCCATGTGGATGGCGAGCTGGGGGACACGCAGCAGCGGGCGGTCGACGTTGACCAGGCGGGTGGAGCCGTCGCGCAGGGTGAGGCGGCCGGCCAGGCCCAGGTCGCGGTCGAGCCAGGAGTTCATCAGCGGTCCGCCGTAGATCTCCACGGCGACCTGGCGCCAGCCGTGCGCGCCGGTGTCCGGGCGGGGCTTCACGCGCAGGTTGGGGGAGTCGGTGTGCGCGCCGACGATGCGGAACGGGGTGTGCGGCTCGGCGCCCTCGGGCACGTACCAGGCCACGATCGCGCCGCCGCGCAGCACGTACTTGCCGCCCGCCGTCCCCTCCCAGGCGTCCGTCTCCGCGACCTGCCGGAAGCCTGCCTTCTCCAGCCGCTCGGCGGCGTTCGCCACGGCGTGGTACGGCGTGGGGCTCGCCGCCAGGAAGGTCATGAGGTCGTCGGTGTGGCCGCGGTCGAAGCGGGAGGGTGCGCTCATGGGGTTCACCTTAACGACGTGCGAGGGCCCGCTTCCCGTGGAGCGGGAGCGGGCCCTCGTCAGGGTGTGTGGAATTGGTGGAGGGGCCGGGCCGGTCCTAGAAGGCGGCCTCGTCCAGCTCCATCAGGTCCAGCTCGACGCCCTGGGCGACCTTGCGGGCCAGGGTGAGGCCGGGCAGGACGTTCGCGGCGAAGAACTTCGCCGCCGCGATCTTGCCGGTGTAGAACGCCTTGTCCTTGGCGGAGGCCGTCGGCAGCTTCTCGGCGGCGATGGCGGCGCCCTTGAGGAGCAGGTAGCCGACGATCACGTCACCGGAGGCCAGCAGGAGGCGGGTGGTGTTGAGGCCCACCTTGTAGATGTTCTTGACGTCCTGCTCGGTGGCGGCGAGGTCGGTCAGCATGAGGCCGACGATGGCCTCCAGCTCGACGGCGGCCTTGGCCAGGTGCTCGCGGGCGCCGGACAGCTCCTCGCCGCCGGTGCCGAGGGCGAGGAACTTCTTGATGTCCTCGGCGAGCGAGTTCAGCGCGGCGCCCTGGTTGCGGACGATCTTCCGGAAGAAGTAGTCCTGGCCCTGGATCGCCGTGGTGCCCTCGTACAGGGTGTCGATCTTGGCGTCGCGGATGTACTGCTCGATCGGGTACTCCTGGAGGAACCCGGAGCCGCCGAAGGTCTGGAGCGACTGGGCGAGCTGCTCGTAGGCCTTCTCCGAGCCGTAGCCCTTGACGATCGGCAGGAGCAGGTCGTTGAGGGCGTGCTCGGTCGAGGCGTCCTCGCCGTTCGCCTCCTTGATCTGGATCTCGTCCTGGACGGAGGCGGTGTACATCACCAGCGCGCGCATGCCCTCGGCGTACGCCTTCTGCGTCATCAGGGAGCGGCGGACGTCCGGGTGGTGCGTGATGGTGACCTTGGGGGCCGTCTTGTCCATGAAGTTGGCCAGGTCGGGGCCCTGGACGCGCTCCTTGGCGTACTCCAGGGCGTTGAGGTAGCCCGTGGAGAGGGTGGAGATCGCCTTCGTGCCGACCATCATGCGGGCGAACTCGATGATGCGGAACATCTGGCGGATGCCGTCGTGCTTGTCGCCGATCAGCCAGCCCTTGGCCGGGTGGCGGTCGCCGAAGGTCATCTCGCAGGTGTTGGAGGCCTTCAGGCCCATCTTGTGCTCGACGTTGGTGGCGTAGACGCCGTTGCGCTCGCCCAGCTCGCCGGTCTCGAAGTCGAACTCGTACTTCGGGACGAGGAAGAGGGAGAGACCCTTGGTGCCGGGGCCTGCGCCCTCGGGGCGGGCGAGGACGTAGTGGAGGATGTTCTCCGACATGTCGTGCTCGCCGGACGTGATGAAGCGCTTCACGCCCTCGATGTGCCAGGAGCCGTCCTCCTGCTGCACGGCCTTGGTGCGGCCGGCGCCCACGTCCGAGCCGGCGTCCGGCTCGGTGAGGACCATGGTGGAGCCCCACTGCCTGTCGACGGCGATCTTGGCGATGTGCTTCTGGACCTCGTTGCCCTCCTCGAAGAGGATGCCCGCGAACGCCGGACCGGAGGAGTACATCCACACGGCCGGGTTGGCGCCGAGGATCAGCTCCGCGTAGGCCCAGATCAGGGAGCGCGGCGAGGTGGTGCCGCCGATCTCCTCGGGCAGGCCCAGGCGCCAGTACTCGGAGTCCATGAAGGCCTGGTAGCTCTTCTTGAAGGAGGCCGGGACCGGCGCGGTGTTGGTCTCCGGGTCGAAGACCGGCGGGTTGCGGTCGGCGTCGGCGAAGGACTCGGCCAGCTCGTTCTCCGAGAGGCGGGTCAGCTCCTCCAGGACGCTCTTGGCGGTGTCCGTGTCCATCTCCGCGAACGGGCCGGTGCCGTACACCTTGTCACGGCCGAGCACCTCGAAGAGGTTGAACTCGATGTCCCGGAGATTCGGCTTGTAGTGCCCCATGGCGACGGCTCCGTTGAGAGATCGGCGAGGCACTGACTCCTCGCATCTGTACACATACCGACTGCACGTACCGAGCAGTAGCTACGATGATGCTACCCGCCGGTAATAAGAAGCAACCCCGAGCGGGCCATCTGTGACTCGTCACTCGTTACTCTTTGTCGCATGTACGGCTACGACCAGACCGCTGGCCAACAGCAGCAGCAGTACGCACCGCCGCAGCAGCCGATGTCCGGTGGGTACGGGCAGCAGCCGCCGCTGTACCCCGAGCCGTCCCCGCCCTCGCTCGCGGACGCGGTGCGGGCCTTCACCACCGGCCAGATGTCCGCCGAGGACTTCCAGCAGATCTTCGCCACCTCGAAGGTCTACTGCCCGCGCGGCGACAACCCCGGCTTCCTCGCGCTGCACAACACCCAGCAGCCGGTGATCCCGATGTTCACCGGCCTCAAGGAGCTGCGCCGGTACGCGGGCAAGGAGTCCAAGTACTTCGTGATCACCGGCGCGGAGGTGATCGACCTCCTGCCGACCGGCTACGGCTTCGTGCTGGACATGGAGGGCGAGCACCGGATGGTGTTCGACGCCAAGGCCGTGGAGCAGATGGTCGACTTCGCGATGCGCCGGATGTACGGCTAGACGCCGATGCCGCGCGGACGGCTGATCGGTGCGGCCGGAGCCCGTGAGCCCGGAGGGAATGCCCTCCGGGCTTTCTCGGTTCTGGGTGGCAAGAAGTTCAACGCTCAACTAAAGTGGGGCGCACGCCGCCCGAGGAGGTCGACATGCCTGCCGTGACCGTCGAGAACCCGCTGACGCTGCCCCGTGTATCCGCACCGGCCGACGCCGTCGCACGCCCCGTGCTCACCGTCACGACCGCGCCCAGCGGTTTCGAGGGCGAGGGCTTCCCGGTGCGCCGCGCGTTCGCCGGGATCAACCACCGCCACCTCGACCCGTTCATCATGATGGACCAGATGGGTGAGGTGGAGTACGCGCCCGGGGAGCCCAAGGGCACGCCCTGGCACCCGCACCGCGGCTTCGAGACCGTCACCTACATCATCGACGGGATCTTCGACCACCAGGACTCCAACGGCGGTGGCGGCACCATCACCAACGGCGACACCCAGTGGATGACGGCCGGCTCCGGCCTCCTCCACATCGAGGCGCCGCCGGAGCAGCTGGTCATGTCCGGCGGTCTCTTCCACGGCCTCCAGCTGTGGGTGAACCTCCCGGCCAAGGACAAGATGATGGCCCCCCGCTACCAGGACATCCGCAGCGGCAGCGTCCAGCTGCTCACCTCCCCCGACGGCGGCGCGCTGCTGCGTGTCATCGCCGGTGAGCTGGACGGCCACGAGGGCCCCGGCATCACGCACACGCCGATCACCATGGTCCACGCGACGCTCGCGCCCGGCGCCGAGGTCACCCTGCCCTGGCAGGAGGACTTCAACGGCCTGGCGTACGTGATGGCCGGACGCGGATCGGTGGGCGCCGAGCGGCGTCCGATCCACCTGGGTCAGACGGCGGTCTTCGGCGCCGGCGGTTCGCTGACCGTCCGCGCGGACGAGAAGCAGGACTCGCACACGCCCGACCTGGAGGTCGTGCTGCTGGGCGGCCGGCCGATCCGGGAGCCCATGGCCCACTACGGCCCGTTCGTCATGAACACCAAGGACGAGCTGATGCAGGCCTTCGAGGACTTCCAGAAGGGCCGGCTGGGGACCGTTCCCGCGGTGCACGGCATGTCCGAGGCGGGGCCGGAGGCCTGACACGCCGACGCCCGCGACGCGTCACCCGGGCGGGCCGTCCGCGCAGGACAGCCCGCCCGGGTGCGTGATCGGCTGGGGGCGTGCAGCTGCTTCCCGCCCCGGTGCGCCGGTTCGCCGCCTGGTGCGCCGTCATCCTGCTCGCCAGCGGCGTCGTCTACGTGGCGATCCGGCTCTGCGTCGAGTTCCGCACCGCGGTGACCCCGGCGCTGCTCGCGCTGCTCGGCACCGCGCTGCTCAGGCCGCTGCACCGGCGGATGGTGAAGGCGCACGTGCAGCGGTCGCTGGCGGCCGGGCTCACCTGCGTCGCCGTCGTGGCCGTGGTCGGCGGGGCCGTGTACATCGTGGTGTCCGCGCTCATCGAGACCGGGGACCAGATCGTCGCCTCGCTGCGGACCGCGGCGCGGGACATCGCCGACCACTTCGGGGCGGCCGGGACCTCGCTGGACGACATCGCCTCCAACGCGCGCGAGCTGCTGGGCAGGTTCGGGGGTACCGCCGCCTCCGGGGTGGTCACCGGGATCAGCGTCGTCGGGGAGATGCTGGCCATGGCCGTGCTCGCCCTGCTGCTCGTCTTCTTCTTCCTGCGCGACTCCGACCGGGCCGTCGGCACGGTGCGCTCCGTCGCCCCGCCCGGCGGCGCCGACATGGTCGAGGCGATGGCCCGGCGGGCCTTCGGGGCCGTCGAGGGCTTCATGCGGGGCACCACCCTCATCGCCCTGATCGACGCCGTCTGCATCACGGTCGGGCTGCTGATCCTGCGGGTGCCCGGCGCGGTCGGGCTCGGCGCGCTGGTCTTCGTCGGCGCCTACATCCCCTACCTCGGCGCATTCATCTCCGGGGCCGTCGCCGTGCTGGTCGCGCTGGCCGACCGGGGATTCGTCATCGCGCTGTGGGCCCTCGGGGTGGTGCTGGCCGTGCAGGTGCTGGAGGGGCACGTGCTCCAGCCGATGATCCAGAGCCGGACCGTGCACATGCATCCGGTGATCGTGCTCCTGGCGCTCACCGCGGGGGCGTCGGTGGCGGGCATCCTGGGGATGCTGCTCGCCGTCCCGCTGACCGCGGCGGCGTTCGGGATCGTGCACGAACTCCAGGGGCGTTACGCGGCGTCGGCGCCGTCCTCCGGGCCGCCGCCGCGGCCGTCCTCCGGGCCCGTGGACTCGTAGACCTCGTACCAGATGCTCTTGCCGTCGCCGCGCGGGGCGACGCCCCACTCGTCGGCGAGCAGCTCGATCAGCATCAGACCGCGCCCCGAGGAGGCCATCTCGCCGGGCCGGCGCTTGTGCGGCAGGTCGTCACCGGTGTCGGTGACCTCCACCCGGATGCGGCGCTCGCCCGGCTCCCCGGTGACCTCGGCGACCAGCAGGGCGTCGGCGTCGGTGTGGACCAGGACGTTCGTCAGCATCTCGGAGAGCAGGAGCACCGCGGCGTCCAGCTGGTCCTCGCTGGGCCAGTCGTGCAGGAGGTCGCGCAGGTGCCGCCGGGCGGTGGCGATCCGCTCCGGCTCGGCCTGGGCGACCGTCAGCATCGTGCGGCGCACCGGCGTCCGGATGACGGGGCTGTCGCCGCAGCCGCACCCCTCGCCCTGGCGGCAGAGCAGGAGCAGGGCGATGTCGTCCTCCCGCCGGTCGGCCAGGGGGCCGGTGGTGTGGTGCGAGGAGGGTCCGTGCACGGCCTGGACCAGCGCGTCGGCCAGCTCCTCCAGATCGCCCTCGTGCCGCTCCAGGATGACGCGGAGGCGGTCCCAGCCGGTGTGCAGGTCGTGGCCGCCGGTCTCGACCAGGCCGTCCGTGCACAGCATCAGGGTGTCCCCGGGCTCCAGGGCCAGCCGGGTGGTCGGGTAGTCCGAGTCCGGGTCGATGCCCAGCGGCAGCCCGCCCGCCGTGGCCCGGATCAGCGCCGTTCCGTCCGCCATCCGGACGACGGGGTCGAGATGTCCGGCGCGGGCGCTCTCCACGGTGCCGGTCGCCGGGTCCACCTCGGCGTAGTAGCAGGTCGCGAAGCGGGTGTCGCCGGGGTCGTCCTCGGAGGAGGTGAGGCCGTGCAGGAAGTGGGAGGCGCGGGCGAGCACCGCGTCGGGACGGTGCCCCTCGGCGGCGTAGGCGCGCAGGGCGATGCGCAACTGGCCCATCAGGCCGGCCGCGCGCACGTCGTGTCCCTGGACGTCGCCGATGACCAGGGCGAAGCGGCCCGCGGGCAGCGGGATCATGTCGTACCAGTCGCCGCCGACCTGGAGGCCGCCGCCGGTGGGGACGTAACGGGCGGCGATGCCCATGCCGGGGATCTCCGGGCCCAGCACGGGCAGCATGCTGCGTTGCAGGCCGTCGGTCAGCTCCCGCTGGGTCTCGGCGGCGCCCGCCCGGGACAGGGCCTGCGCCAGCATCCGCGCCACGGTGGTCAGCACCGAGCGCTCGTCCGGCGTGAACGCCACCGGGTAGGCGAAGGCGGCCATCCACGCGCCCATCGGGCGGCCCGCCACCGTCAGCGGCAGGAAGGCCCAGGAGCGGCGGCCGTAGCGCTCGGCCAGCGGCCAGGTGAGGGGGTAGCGGGAGCGGTACTGCTCGGGGGAGGACAGGTAGACGGCGCGGCCGGTGCGGACCACCTCGGCGGCCGGGTAGTCCGTGTCCAGGGGCATGTTCACGAACGGGTTCATGTCGTTGTGCGGCTGCCCGTGGTGGCCGATGACCGTCAGACGGTCGCCCGAGACGCCGAAGACCGCGAGCCCGTCCGGTGAGAACCCCGGCATCGCCAGGCCCGCCGCCACGCGCAGCACCTCCGCCGTGGACCGTGCCTCGGCCAGCGCCCGCCCCGCGTCCAGCAGGAACGCCTCCCGCGAGCGGCGCCACTCACCGGTGACCGCGCTGCGCCCGGCGGGCGTGCCCGGTGTGGGCTCGGCGACCTCCTGGAGGGTGCCGGTCAGCTCGTACGTCTTGTGCACGGGGTCGAACGACGGCTTGGAGCGGCTGCGTACGATCCGGACGATGTGGCCCCGCTCGTCCATGATCCGGACGCGGACCTCGGCGAGGGTGCCCTCGGCGACGGCGAGCTGGACCACCCCGGTGATCTCGTTCCAGTCGACGGGGTGCAGCCGGGACCGTACCTGGGCCTCGGTGAGCCGGGCGCGCTCGGCGGGCAGCCCGAGCAGCCGGGCCGCCTCCGCGTCGACCGTGACCTCGCCGGTGGCGGTGTTCCAGTGCCACAGACCGGTCGCGAGAGCGGCAAGGACGTCCCCCACCTCGGGCAGGGGCTCACCAGTGCGCATTGCCCCACTTTAAGAAGAGGTGATCGGACGCTGCCACCGCTCGTCCCGGCGGCGACCGGGCCCGGAGGGGGCCGGACGGGGGGCCGAGGGGCGGTCGGCGGGAGCCGACGGGAGTCAATGGGGAGGATGGCAGCGGTGGCCGCCCGGTACGCTGGGGTTGTTTCACGTGAAACGCGAAACACCACTCCCGATCCGCGAAGGCTGGATGAACGACGATGCATCGGTACAGGTCCCACACCTGCGGCGAGCTCCGCTCCTCTGACGTCGGCACCGACGTCCGACTGAGTGGCTGGCTGCACAATCGGCGCGACCTGGGCGGCATCCTCTTCATCGATCTGCGCGATCACTACGGCATCACGCAGCTGGTCGCCCGTCCGGGCACGGAGGCGTACGAGACGCTCGACAAGCTGACCAAGGAGTCGACCGTCCGGATCGACGGCAAGGTCGTCTCCCGCGGCGCCGAGAACATCAACCCCGACCTGCCGACCGGTGAGGTCGAGGTCGAGGTGGGCGAGGTCGAGCTGCTCGGCGCCGCCCAGCCGCTGCCCTTCACCATCAACACCGAGGACGGGGTCAACGAGGAGCGGCGCCTGGAGTACCGCTTCCTGGACCTGCGCCGCGAGCGCATGCACCGCAACATCATGCTGCGCACGGCGGTCATCTCCGCCATCCGCCACAAGATGGTGGCCCTGGGCTTCAACGAGATGGCGACGCCCATCCTCACCGCGACCTCCCCCGAGGGCGCCCGCGACTTCGTCGTGCCCTCCCGCCTCCACGCGGGCCGGTTCTACGCCCTCCCGCAGGCGCCGCAGCAGTTCAAGCAGCTGCTGATGATCTCCGGCTTCGACCGGTACTTCCAGATCGCGCCCTGCTTCCGCGACGAGGACGCCCGCGCCGACCGCTCGCCGGGCGAGTTCTACCAGCTCGACGTCGAGATGAGCTTCGTCGAGCAGGAGGACGTCTTCCGCCCGATCGAGCAGCTGATGACGGAGCTGTTCACCGAGTTCGGCGGCGGCCGCGAGGTCACCTCCCCGTTCCCGCGCATCCCGTTCCGCGAGGCGATGCTGAAGTACGGCTCCGACAAGCCGGACCTGCGCGCCAAGCTGGAGCTCGTCGACATCACCGACATCTTCGAGGGCTCGGAGTTCAAGGCCTTCGCCGGCAAGCACGTGCGCGCGCTGCCCGTCCCGGACGTCTCGGCGCAGCCCCGCAAGTTCTTCGACCAGCTCGGCGACTACGCCGTCTCGCAGGGCGCCAAGGGCCTGGCCTGGGTCCGCGTCGGCGAGGACGGCACGCTGTCCGGCCCGATCGCGAAGTTCCTCACCGAGGAGAACGTCGCGGAGCTGACCAAGCGGCTCGCCCTGGCCCCCGGCCACGCGGTGTTCTTCGGCGCGGGCGAGTTCGACGAGGTCTCCAAGATCATGGGCGCGGTGCGGGTCGAGGCCGCCCAGCGTGCCGGGCACTTCGAGGAGAACGTCTTCCGGTTCTGCTGGATCGTCGACTTCCCGATGTACGAGAAGGACGAGGAGACGGGGAAGATCGACTTCTCCCACAACCCCTTCTCGATGCCCCAGGGCGGCATGGACGCCCTGGAGAACCAGGACCCGCTGGACATCCTCGCCTGGCAGTACGACATCGTCTGCAACGGCGTCGAGCTGTCCTCCGGCGCCATCCGGAACCACGAGCCGGACATCATGCTCAAGGCCTTCGAGATCGCGGGCTACGACGCGGAGACCGTCGAGCGCGAGTTCGCCGGCATGCTGCGCGCGTTCCGCTTCGGCGCCCCGCCGCACGGCGGCATCGCCCCGGGCGTCGACCGCATCGTCATGCTGCTGGCCGACGAGCCCAACATTCGCGAGACCATCGCCTTCCCGCTCAACGGCAACGCCCAGGACCTGATGATGGGCGCGCCGACCGAGCTGGACGAGACCCGGCTGAGGGAGCTGCACCTGACGGTGCGCAAGCCGCAGCCGAAGTAGTCCGCCGACGGCACGGCGCAGGGCCCGGCACTGGATCGACCTCCGGTGCCGGGCCCTCGTCTCCTCGCCTCGCGGCCTGCCGCGTCTCCTCGTCCCGGGAGACCTACCGCGCCACGAACTGGGTCAGGATCGCCTGTACCTCGTAGATGTCCACGCCCTTGGTGAAGGTCTTCTGGATGGGGGTCTGGGAGCCCGAGAGCCAGATCTTCAGTTCGGCGTCGAGGTCGAAGTGGCCGGCCGTCTCGACCGAGAAGTGCGTGATGCTGCGGTACGGGACCGAGTGGTACTCGGTCTTCTTGCCGGTGATGCCCTGCTTGTCGACCAGGATCAGACGCCGGTCGGTGAACAGGATGGTGTCGCGGATCAGCAGGTAGGCGGCGTGGATCTGCTCGCCGTGGCCGAGCAGCCGGGCGTACTCCTGCTGAGCCTGCGCCGGGTCTATGCGGTGCGCGTTGCCGAACAGTGCCATGGATCGGTCCCCCCGGGTGAGCTTGTCGTGGGTCCGATCCTCGCAAAGGGCGGGGCCCGGGAGGAAGCTCAGCTCCTCCCGGGCCCCGCCCTGTAGCGAGCGCGTTACGCGGTCGGCTTCTCCTCGAGACGGGGGAACAGCACCGCGCCCTTGGTGACCGTCGAACCGGCCGGCAGCCGGCCCCAGTCCGCCGCCTCCTGGACCTTCTGGTCCGCGAGGGCGCCGAGGGAGGGCTCGGCGCCGAGTGAGTCCCACAGCTTCTGGGAGGTGTCCGGCATGACCGGGTTGAGGAGCACCGCCACCGCGCGGAGGGACTCCGCGGCCGTGTAGAGGATCGTCGCCAGGCGGGCCTTGCCCTCCGGCGAGTCGTCCTTGGCGACCTTCCAGGGCTCCTGCTCGGTGATGTAGCCGTTGACCTGCTTGACGAAGTCGAAGACCGCCAGGATGCCGCCCTGGAAGTCCAGCTCCTCGCCGATCTTCCGGTCGGCCTCCGTGACCGCCTTGGTCAGGCCGTCGTGGATCGCCCGCTCCGCGTCGCCGTCGGCGGTCGCGGCCGGCAGCGCGCCGCCGAAGTACTTGTTGACCATGGCCGCCACACGGGAGGCGAGGTTGCCGTAGTCGTTGGCCAGCTCGCTGGTGTAGCGGGCGGAGAAGTCCTCCCAGGAGAAGCTGCCGTCCTGGCCGAACGCGATCGCGCGCAGGAAGTACCAGCGGTACGCGTCCACGCCGAAGTGCGAGGTCAGGTCCTGCGGCTTGATGCCGGTCAGGTTGGACTTGGACATCTTCTCGCCGCCGACCATCAGCCACCCGTTCGCGGCGATCTTCCCGGGGAGCGGGAGGCCCTGCGCCATCAGCATCGCGGGCCAGATGATCGCGTGGAAGCGGAGGATGTCCTTGCCGACCAGGTGGACGTCGGCGGGGAAGGTGGCCTCGAACTTCTCCGGGTTCTCGTTGTAGCCGACCGCCGTGGCGTAGTTCAGCAGCGCGTCGACCCACACGTAGATCACGTGCTTCTCGTCCCACGGGACCGGCACGCCCCAGTCGAACGTCGAGCGGGAGATGGAGAGGTCCTGAAGGCCCTGGCGGACGAAGTTCACGACCTCGTTGCGCGCGGACTCCGGCTGGATGAAGCCCGGGTTGGCCTCGTAGTGGGCGAGCAGCTTCTCGCTGTACTCGCTCAGCTTGAAGAAGTAGTTCTCCTCGCTGAGGATCTCCACCGGCTTCTTGTGGATCGGGCACAGCTTCTGGCCCGCGTACTCGCCCTCGCCGTCGAGCAGCTCGCCGGGGAGCTTGTACTCCTCGCAGCCCACGCAGTACGGGCCCTCGTAGCCGCCCTTGTAGATCTCGCCCTTGTCGTACAGGTCCTGCACGAACTCCTGGACGCGGTCGGTGTGCCGCTTCTGCGTGGTGCGGATGAAATCGTCGTTCGCGATGTCGAGGTGCTCCCAGAGGGGCTTCCAGGACTCCGTGACGAGCTTGTCGGCCCAGGCCTGCGGGGTGACCCCGTTGGCCTCGGCCGTGCGCATGATCTTCTGACCGTGCTCGTCCGTGCCGGTGAGGTACCACACCTTCTCGCCACGCTGGCGGTGCCAGCGGGTGAGCACGTCGCCTGCGACGGTCGTATAGGCGTGGCCCAGGTGAGGAGCGTCGTTGACGTAGTAGATGGGGGTCGAGACGTAGTACGCCTTCGCCCCCTGCTTCTCGGTTCCAGTGGCCGCCATGGGCGAAATCCTACTGGTCCGGTGGGGATCGGCTCACACGCGTTTCGGGGGGTGGACCGGGTCCTTCCGGCCCACCCCCCGAGGGTGAGGCTGCGGTGGCGCCGGGGTGGCGCCGTTCGCCTACGGGCGCCAGGCGGCCAGGACGCCCTCGTAGAGCTCCTTGTCGGTGAGTTCCTTCGGGGTCTCGCCGGCGAGGAAGTGGGAGGTGTTGGGTGTCTTGAGCTTGCGGAGGTAGTCGAAGGCCTTGTTCTCCGGGTCGCCGAAGGCGACGAAGGAGAAGTGGACGTCAGGGTGGTCGGCCGCCGCCTTGGTGAGGGACTGGGTGGCGGGGGTCTTGGCGTCCGGGGCGCCGTCGGTCTGGAAGACCACCAGGGCGGGGGTGCCGGGCGCCTGCTTCTCGTGGCGGGCGAGAACCGCCTCCACGGCGGCGTGGTAGCTCGTACGGCCCATGCGGCCGAGGGCGCCGTGCAGCTCGTCGATCTTGTTCTCGTGGTCGGTGAGGGTGAGCTCACCGGTGCCGTCCACTTCCGTGGAGAAGAACGTGACGTGGACGGTGGCCTCGGAGTCGAGGTGGGCGGCGAGGGCGAGGGTCTGCTCGGCGAGGGCCTGGGCGGAGCCGTCCTTGTAGTACGGGCGCATGGAGGCGGAGCGGTCGAGGACCAGGTGGACGGTGGCGCGGGTGCCGGTGAGGTCGTGCTTCTTGAGGGCGGCCGCGGCGGCCTTGTAGGCGGTGGTGAGGCCGGGGGCGCGGGTGCGGATGCGGGCTGCGGGGGTGGCGGGGGTGGCGGGGGTGGTGGGCTTGGGGGGCGCCTCGGCTTCGCCTTCGGCGGGGGTGTTCCCACCCGCACCACCCGTGCTGCTTTCGTCGTCGGGTGCGGGTGGCCCCTGTGGGGCGGGTTCGCCGTCGGCGGCTGACGGTTCGGGGGCGGGGGCCGCGGCCGGGGCAGTCTCCGGCTCCGGCTCCGGCTCCGGCTCCGGCTGGGGCTCGGGGGCCGTGTCGGCTGCGGGCTCCGGCCGGGTGTCGGTGGTGGCGCCGGTTGCGGGCTCCGGCTCGGTTCCGGGGGTCGCGGGCGCTGTGGGGTCCGCTTCGGTCTGGGGCTCTGCCTCGGCTTCCGGCTTCGGCTCGGGCTCGGCCTCGACCACGGGCTCCGTTCGCTCCGGCTGGGGCTCGGGCTCCGGCTCGATCTCGGGCTCCGGCTGGGGCTCGGGGGACGCGTCGGCTGCGGGCTCCGCGTCGGGCTTGGACTCCGCCTCGGGCTGGGGATCGGCCTCGGGCTCGGGCTCGACCACGACCACGGGCTCCGCCTCGTCCGCAGGCTTCGCCCCGTCCACAGGCTCCGGCCGGGTCTCAGCCGCCACCTCCGCCACGGGTTCCGCGTCGGCCGGCGGCTTCGGCTCGGTCTCGGCCGTGGGCTCTGCCACGGTCTCGGAGGCCGGGGTCGGATCCGAGGCCGGAGCCGGGGTCGGGTCGGAGGCCGGAGCCGGGGTCGGGTCCGGGGACTCCGTCGGTTTCGGGACCGTGACGTTGGCGAAGGCGGCCTTGACGAGTTCGTGCTCGTCGGGGGCGGCCGGTTCCCGGCGGGGCTCGGGGACCTGGGCGGACTCCGACGGGGCCGGCTCCTCGGCCGGCTCCGTGGGCGCGGCGGGCTGGGACGGGAGCTTCGGCTCCGGCGCGGTGGCCGGCGGTGCCGTCTCCTGCACCGCACCCTCCGCCTGGGCGGCCCGGTCTTTGCGTGACCGGCCGAACGCGTTCCGCAGGAGAGTGAGAATGCCCATGTGCGCAACCCTTCGCGTGAGTTGATGCCCGTAGATCCCTGGCCAGGACGGACACGTAAGGTTAGCGGCCCCGACTTGTGATCTTGTGCAGGGTCTGCCACGGAAGCGGTGGCGCGTCAAGGCGGGATCGAGACGCCGCGCGAATTCCCTTCCGGCTGCCACGGGTTCACCCGTCGTTCACCGCGACGCCCGTCTCCCGCACGTATGTGCACCTACGGTCGCGCTGATACCAAGGGCATACGAGGGCATCTCAGGGAGAACACAGTGCGCAAGCTGCTGCCGTTGATCGGAACGCCGTCCGGTTCGCACCCCGGCGGCCGGTCCGCCATGACCTGCCGTTTCCGGTGTGGTGACGCCTGCTTCCACGAGGTGCCCAACACCAGCTCCAACGAGTACGTCGGCGACGTCATCGCCGGCGCGCTCAGCCGCCGCTCCATGATGCGTGCCGCCGCCGTCGTCACCGTCGCCGCGGCCGGCGCGGGTGCCGTGGGTGTGGCCGGGGCGCCGTCGGCGCAGGCCGCGCCGGCGGCCGGAAAGGGACACGGGACGGGGAAACCGTCGAAGACGGACGGTGCGCGCGGGCTGCGGTTCGCGCCCGTCGCGCCCAACACCGACGACGTGGTGACCGTCCCGGAGGGGTACCGGCAGGACGTCGTGATCCGCTGGGGCGAGCCGATCCTGCGCGGGGCGCCCGCCTTCGACCCGGAGAACCAGACCGCGAAGGCGCAGGCGGGGCAGTTCGGTTACAACAACGACTTCCTGGCGCTGCTGCCGCTGCGCGGTGAGCACGGCCGGCAGGTCCTCGTCGCCAACCACGAGTACACCGACGAGGTGCTCATGTTCCGCGACTACGACCCCGAGAACCCGACCCGCGAGCAGGTGGAGATCGCCTGGGCCGCGCACGGCCTGTCCGCCGTGGTCGTGGAGGAGGAGCGCCGGAGCGGGAAGCTGACGCCCGTCACGCGGCACCGCCTCAACCGGCGGATCACCGCGACCACCGAGTTCCGGCTGACCGGCCCGGCCGCCGGGTCCGACCTGGTGAAGACCTCCGCCGACCGCACCGGCCGCAAGGTCCTCGGCACCCTCAACAACTGCTCCGGCGGCACCACCCCGTGGGGCACGACGCTGCACGGCGAGGAGAACTTCAACCAGTACTTCGCCAACGGCGGCAGTGCGACGGACAAGCGGTACGGGATCGGCACCGGTGCCACCGAGCGCAAGTGGGAGCGTTTCGACAAGCGGTTCGACATCGCCCAGGAGCCGAACGAGCCGCACCGCTTCGGGTACGTCGTCGAGCTGGACCCGTACGACCCGGAGTCCACCCCGCGCAAGCACACCCTGCTGGGCCGCTTCAAGCACGAGGCGGCGACCGTGCGGCTGACCCACGACGGGCGCCCGGTCGTCTACACCGGCGACGACGAGCGGTTCGACTACTTCTACAAGTTCGTCGGCAGCAAGCGCATGCGGCACGGCAACTCCCGCTGGGCCCGCGAGCACAACCTGTCGCTGCTGGACGAGGGCACCCTGTACGTCGCCAAGCTCTCCGGCGACTCCCCCTCGATCGAGATCGACGGCACGGGCAAGCTGCCGAGCGACGGCGAGTTCGACGGCAGCGGCACGTGGATCCCGCTGGTCACCGCCACCGAGGACGGCGCCGTCTCGCACGTCGAGGGCATGACCCCCGAGGAGGTGTGCGTCTTCACGCGGCTCGCCGGTGACAAGGTCGGCGCGACGAAGATGGACCGGCCCGAGGACATCGAGCCGTCGCCGAAGACCGGCAAGGTCTACGTCGCCCTCACCAACAACTCCAACCGCGGCAAGACCGGTTACGCCGGTCCCGACGAGGCCAACCCGCGCAACTCCAACAAGCACGGCCATGTCCTGGAGCTGACCGAGCGCTGGAACCGGGCCGACGCCACCCGCTTCGCCTGGTCGCTGTTCCTGGTCGCCGGTGACCCGGAGGACCCGGCGACGTACTTCGCGGGCTTCCCCAAGGACCGGGTCAGCCCGATCTCCTGCCCGGACAACGTCGCCTTCGACGACCACGGCAACCTGTGGCTGTCCACCGACGGCAACGCGCTCGGCAGCCACGACGGCCTCTTCGGCGTGGCGACCAAGGGTGACCGGCGCGGTGAGCTGAAGCAGTTCCTGACCGTGCCGACCGGCGCGGAGACCTGCGGCCCGCTCATCCAGGACCGGCGTGTGCTGGTCGCCGTGCAGCACCCGGGCGAGGTCGACGGCGCCTCCGTGGCGGAGCCGGCCAGCACCTGGCCCGACGGGCCCGGCACGTACGTGCGCCCGGCGGTCGTGGCCGTGTGGCGCGCGGACGGCCGCGACATCGGCGTCTGAGTCCGGTCCCCGGACGCGCTCTCCCGCACGGGGCCGGTGTCAGCCGGCCCCGTGCAGCGTGAGGTCGACGACCAGGGCCCGGTGGTCGGTGTCGGCAAGGTCCAGGAACCGGGCGCGGTGCGCGGCGAACTCCTCGGAGACGAGGACGTGGTCGATCTGCACGCCGAACGCCGGGGCGGTCCGGGCCGGCCAGGTGACCGTGCGGTCGGCCCCGGCCGGCCGGGCCGCGTCGTACAGCCCCGTGTCGAGGATGCGGCGGAAGGCGGCGTGGTCCTGGGAGGCGTTGAAGTCCCCGGCGAGGACGGTCGGGGTCCCGTCGGCCCCGGCGACGGCGTCGCGCACCGCGTCCAGTTCCTCGCGCCACAGCCCGACCTGGTCCGGCAGCGGCGGCATCGGGTGGGCGAGCTGGAGCCGTACGGCGTGGCCGCGCACGTCGGCGACGGCGCCGGGCATGCCCATGGTGCCGGGAACGCCGGGGGCGTCCTCGAGCGGGAAGGCGCTGAGGATGACCGAGCCCTCGGAGCCGCCGCCCTCCACGGCCCGCCGGTGCGGGTAGTCGGCGGAGAGTTCGCGCCGCAGCGCCGCGTCGCACGTGTACTCGCACTCCTGCACGAACACGAGGTCCGGCTTCTCGCGCCGTACGGCGGAGATCAGCTCGTCGGTGCCCTGGCCGAACTCGACGTTGGAGGTCAGCACCCGCAGGTCGGCGAGCGGCGGTCCGGCGGGCTCGGCGGTCTTGCCGTACGGCTCGATGAACCACGCCAGCAGCCCCAGCAGCACGACTCCCCACACCGCCCCGGTCCACCACCGGGCGAGCAGCGTCAGCAGCAGTCCGGCGCCGGCCGGTACGAGCAGCCAGGGCAGGAAGGCGAGCAGCTGCGGTACGGGGGTGACGCCGTCGGTGTCGGCGGCGCGGCAGCCGACGACCACGCTCACCCCGGCGAACAGCAGGCCCGCGCACCACGCCCCGAACCGCCGCCCTCCGGAGCGGCGGGCCGCCGGCCGGTCGCGGGAGTCCGTCCATTCGCCGGTCGCCGTGTCGGTGTCCAAGTCCCGGCCCTTCGCTCGCGGGTGCGGTGCCTGCCTTGCGCTGCCTGTCCCGGCGGTGCCTGTCTTGCGGGTGCGTGTGCCTTGCGGTGCCTGTCTCGGCGGTGCGTGCCTTGCGGTGCCTCGTCCCGCGGGGCATGCCTCCGCGATGTCCGGATCCTCCCTCAAAGACGGGAGCGGCGGGTGGAAAGTTGCGCTCCCCACGCTTCCGCGACTTCCGCTTGCCCGGTGGGGAGGGCGGTTCAGAGCCGGGCGCGGGGCGGCCGGGACGGTGCCGGGCCGACGGGTGGGCCCGCGGGCGCCCGGCGGCGGCTCAGCAGGTGGCCGTACCGGCCGGTGAGCCAGGAGGCGAGGGCGACCGCGAGGCCGAGGCCGACCAGCAGCCAGGCGGCGGTGCGCAGGGTCTCGGTGAGGGCGTCGTAGACGACGCCCGCGGCCGGGCCGTCCACCGCGCCGGGCAGTCCGGCGAGGGTGACCCGGCGGCCGATCACGACGGCGAGGGCGAGCAGCGCCCCGCCGAGCGCGGTACCGATCCCGGCGGCCGTGACCGCGCGCCGGCGGCAGGCGGCGACGGCGATGCCGGTGAGCGCGAAGACGACGGCCGCGAGCGGCAGCCAGAAGGCGGCGACGTCGAGCACGTGGTAGCCCTTCCTGAGCCGGTCCGCCTCGTGGGCCGGGAGCACGGTGACCGCGGTGTGCCGGACCGGGATGCGCCGCGCGAAGGGCACGTTGTCCTCGGCGAGGCGGTCCTTGACGCGGGCGGTGACGGGGGCCAGGTCGACGGTGACGGGGCGGCCGGCCGTCCGGTCGTCCCGCAGGGCGCGCAGGACGGCCTCGTGCACGGTCCGGTTGGCCTCGTTCCAGCCCTCGCGGAAGGCATCGGTCCGCGTGAACGAGCGTGCCGCGTCCTCCACGAAGTCCCGCACAGTGCCGTGCAGCGGGCCGGCCGCCGCGACCTCGCCCGCGACACCGTCGCCCACGGCGTCCGCGACCGCGTCCCGGACGTCCGGGTCCCCGGCGAGCGGGGCCATGACGGCGACGTACCGCCCGGTGTCGGCCAGCCCGTACGCCGCCCAGGCGGCCAGCGTGCCGCACGGCGCGAGCAGGCAGGCGAGGGCGATCAGGGCGGCCGACAGGGCGGTGCGAGGACGTGGGGACACCCCTCCAGGCAAGGACCCGCGCGTGGCGGGGGCGACCGGGGCGACTGCATATGGCCGCCCCGGGCCCATCGAACGGGCGCCGCCCCGGTCCGCCCGCTCACGCGGGCGGGCGTGCGGCTTCCCGGGGACGCCGCGGTGGCGGCGCGGCGGGGAGCCGGTGGTGCTCCTCGCCGCCCTCGCCGCCCCGCTGACCGACCGGATGCCGCGCGGCCCCTCAGGCGATGCGGTGGCCCTCCGCGTCCTCGCAGGTGTAGTAGCGGTAGAACAAGGCGCCGGTGACCGCAGCCGCGACCAGCAGGGACACCAGGACGCAGGTGAACATGGCCACGCCGCTGCGGGAGTACAGGAACCCCACCGCGCTGCCCGCGAACGCGCCCCACAGCACCGCGTGGCCCTCGCGGGGCAGCCGCTGGGCGACCGCGCGGACCACGGCGTAGAGGATGGCGAACGCGAGCGCGGTCATGAAGCCGAACAGCAGGTTCCAGCCGGTGATGGGGCCGCCGCGGCGGCTGATGGACGCGGCCCAGTAGCCGTAGACCAGTCCGGCCAGGACGGGCAGCGCCCACTTCGCCATCAGGTGGGTCCGCTCGCTGAACACGTCGGGCAGGGCGTTCGGCGCACGGCCGCGTGCGCCCCTTCCGGTGGAGGTGCCGGTTGTCGGTACCGCGTGAGCCATGAGAGCACTCCTCTCGCCTCGCCCCCGCCTACCAGGGCACACCTGCCCGCGCCGACCGGCAAGTCAGGATGCGGGCAGCCGGGGACCGTGTTTCGCTGGGGCCCGTGAGGGGTCGCGTCCGCAGGCCGGTGCGCGGCCGGTGGCGGCCGCTCGGCCGGCTCGTCCACGCCGCCGGCCAGGGCGACGCCGTGTCCCGGCACGAACTGCTCAGCGTGCGCGGCCACAGCGTGGGCTGGCTGTTCCCGCTGCTGATGCTCGTCGCCATCGCGGCGATCGACACCGCGACCGGCGCCTTCCACATCATCTCCTGGACCGTCCTCGTGCCCGGCGTCGCCGCGGCGATCTGCGGAGTGCGGGTCACGGCCGTGTTCGCGGTCGCCGCCGTCGCCGTCTACGTCCTCGCCGACACCACCTGGCAGCACCGTGAGCAGACCGGACTGCCCGGCCTGATCCTGGTCACCCTCGGCGGGTGCATCGCCGTGCTGGCCGCCGCGGTCCGGGTCGGCCAGGAGCAGCGCATGCTGCACATGCGGGACATCGCCGAGACCACCCGGCGCACCGTGCTGCGCCCGATCCCGGCCGGTTTCGGCGGCCTCGACCACGCCGCCGTCTACCTCTCCGCCGACACGGTGGCCCGGGTGGGCGGCGACTTCTACGACATCCAGCCCGGCCCGCACGGCACCCGCGTCCTCGTCGGCGACGTGCAGGGCAAGGGGCTGGGCGCGGTGGAGACGGCCGCCGCGCTGCTCGGCACGTTCCGCGAGGCGGCGTACCACGAGCCGGACCTCGCCACGGTCGCCGAACGCCTGGAGATCCGCATCCGGCGCCACCGCGCGCACACCGCGGCCCTCGGCCGGTCCGACGGCGACCGTTTCGCCACCGCCGTGCTGATCGGCTTCAGCCAGGACCTGCCGGACGCCGTCGAGGCCGTCGTCTTCGGCCACGAGCCCCCGCTGGCGGCCGGACCCGGCGGCGTACGGTTCCTGCCGGTCACCGGCGGGCTGCCGCTGGGCATGGGCGACCTCCTCCCCGGTCCGTCGACGCCACCGGTCACCCGGCAGGCCCTCGGCCCCCGGGAGACGCTGCTGGTGGTCACCGACGGGGTGACGGAGGCGCGCGACGCCGCGGGCTGCTTCTACCGGCACGCCGACGACGTCGCCCGCGCCGTCACCGCCGACCCCGCGAACGCCGCGCCGTCCCGGCTGGTGGCGCTCGTGCGGGACGGCACGCTGCGGCACTGCCGGGGGCGGCTCTCGGACGACACCACGGTCTTCGCGGTACGGCGCAGGGGCGGACCGGCGTACGGCTGAGTGCCCCGCTTTGCAGCCGCAGCGGTTAACGTGCTGCCGTACGTGATCGACAGGGGGAGGGGACATGCCCGGAACCGTGCTGCTGCTCGCGGCGTCGCCCGTGGGCAAGGGGTGCCTGGTGGACGCCGCCTCCGTGCTCCCGGTGCTGGCGGCCGTGGAGCCCGCCGTGCTCTCCGGCGCCGACACCGCGAACGTCGTCGAGCTCGCCGACCCGCTGGAGCCGCAGGCCGTCCTCACCCGGCTGCGTGCCGCCGCGGCGGCCCCCGGACCGCTGACCGTCTACGTCGTCGGGCAGCTCCAGCTCGACCGGCGCCAGCGCCTGCCGCACCTCGCGCTGGCCCGCACCACCCCGGCGACCGTCCGCTACACCGCGCTGCCCTGGCACTGGATCAAGGAGGAGCTGAGGCTGCGGCCGAGCGGCGCGACGACGCTGCTGCTCGATCTGCACGCCGACCAGGAGACCTGGCAGTGGCTGCGGGCGAACCCGCTGGACTGCGGTCGCAACAACGCGGTTCACGGTCGTATCGCGCCGCCGCCCTCGCGGCGGACGGTGGCGACCCCGGCGTACATGCGGGCCGTGGCGACGATCCTGCGCAGCGGACACCGGCCGCCGACGGACCAGCTGCACCAGCAGGCGCTGGCCCGTGTCGCGGCCGACGCCGCGGCCGGCGGCACGCCGTCCGGGGCGGACCTCGTGCTGACCGTGCCGGGGCCCGCCGCGGGCGACCCGCACGCCGTCATCGCCGCCGCCGTGCAGTCCGGCCGGCACGCGGACGCGGACGCGCTCGCCGCCCGGCACGAGGCGGCCGCCGCCCACGCGCACGGGCCCGCGTCCGAGGACGCGCTGCACTGGGCGGAGGTCCGGGCCGACCTGGCGATGTTCGCGGGGGACCCGGTGCGCAGCTGCCGGGCCTGGCTGACGGTCGCCGAGACCCGCCTGGGCGCCGGCCAGCCGCCCGGGGCGCCCGCCGTGGAGGCGGCCGTCGACCGGGCCCACCACCAGTGGGGCCGGGTCCGCGACGCCGGCGCCGCCCGTGAACTGGGCACGGCACTCGCCGCGCTGCGGGGCCGGGTGCCGGGCCGGCGCGAGGGCGCCCTGGACCATGTGCAGCGGGAGCTGAGCCGGTTGCAGACACAGGGCTGAGCGAGGCGGGGCCCCGGTGCGGCGGCCCGGGGCGCACCTGGCCGGTGTGCGCCCGCGTGCGCGTCATGGAAGCGGCGTACGGACCCTCCCCCGCGCGCAACAGCGGTGCCATGATGGTGAGTTATGGCTGAGGGGGATGGAGTGGTGACGCGCGGTATCCGCATCCGGCTGGACGGGACCGCGAGCGAGAGTGACATCGGCGCCCTGCACAAATGGCTCGAACGGGAGAAACCGCTCGCGGATCTGGCCCGGACCGACCAGCTGCGCATCGACGAACGGAGCCGGACCGACGAGGCCGGCGCCCCGATGGGCATCGGCATGGACATCGTCGTGGCGGTGATCGGGGGCGCCGCCGGTGCGATGTTCCAGACGGTGGTGGACCAGGTCATCCGTTCCGTGGAGGCATGGCGGGCCAACCGCCGCGCGGTGGAGGACGGCGAGCCTCCCGAGGCCAGCGTCGAGCCGGTGCGTCCCGACGACAGGTAGGCGGCCGGTGACCGGTCACGACTCGCGGGGGAAGGCGAACACCGGTTACGACCCGCGTGGAAAGGCGAACCGGGCGCTGCTGGTCGGGGTGTCCGAGTACGACAACACGGCGCCCCCGGACGGTGTGCCCGGCGACCTCCCGGCGGTCAAGCACAACCTGAACCAACTGGCGGAGGCTCTGCGGCACGGCGGGGTGTTCGGCGACCGGGAGATCGCGGTGTGCCGTTCTCCCGACCAGGTCACCTTCGGCCGGGAGCTGTGGACAGCCACGAAGGAGGCCGAGGGCGTCCTGCTGCTGTACTTCGCCGGGCACGGGGCGATACCGAACGCCGGTGACGAGCTGTTCCTCCAGATGCGCAACGCGCGCGTGGTCGCCGGCGGGCACGCGGTCTTCCCCGGCGCGGAGATGTTCAGCACCGTGCAGGCGGTGCTCGCCGCCAGTCCGGCCCGGCGGATCGTGATCGTCCTCGACTGCTGCTTCGCGGGCAACGCCGCCTGGATCCGCCCCGATCCGCGGGACAAGCGGCGCGTGCTGCTGCTGATGAGCGTGCAGGCCAACCACCGGATCGACGCGGGCGATCCCGAGACGCCGACACCGTTCACCGCCGAGCTGGTGGCGCTGTTGAAGGAGGGTGGCGACGTCTCGTTCCGCGCTCTCGCGGACGGCCTGCGGACGCGGATGGCCGCCGCCGGGCGCCGGACGGTGCGGGGTGACGCCTGGGAGCCGGAGAGCCGCGTCGAGCCGGGGGAGGACGTGCTCCTCGCCGCCGGTGCGAAGGCCCTCGACGGGTCGGCAGGTCCTGCGCCTGACCTGGGGCCCGGGTCTGTGCCTGGTTCCGGGCCCGGTGGTGGTCGTGTGCCCGGTCCCGGCCCAGGTGCCGGCCCCGTGCCGGGTCCTGGCCCTGTGCCGGGTCCTGGCCCTGTGCCGGGTCCTGGCCCCGATCCCACGCCCGGCCCCGCCCCCGGAGCCGGTCCGGAGCCCGGCCCCCACCCCCACCCCCGACCCGAACCCGATCCCGCGCCCGGCCCGGGGTTCCTCCGCCGGGCCCTGGCGCGGCTGGTCAGGCTGCTGGGTGCCGTCGGCGGAGCCGGGCGGGCGCTGGTCCGCGGCATCGTTCGCGTCGCCGACTCCCTGGTGCCCGGGCCGGAGCCGGGCGGATGGGCCCGGCGGCTGGTCGTCGGGGCCGCGGCGCTGCTCGTCCTGGCCGCCGGCGGCTTCGGCGTCCATCAGCTCACCGGCCGCCCCGACGGCCCGCCCTCCTGTGCCCCGCCCCTGGAGCTGCGCGTCCTGACCGACCCCGACCTCGAACCCACCGTCCGGGCCGCCGCCGACGCGTACCTGACGTCCGGGGAGAACACCACCGACGACGGCTGCCGGCTCAGCGGCATCACCGTCTACAGCGCGGGCGCCGCCGACGCGGTCACCGCCCTGCGCAAGCAGACCCGCGCCTGGCAGGAGCCCCCCGACGACGACACCAACCCGCAGCGCGACGTCGGCCCGCAGCCCGACGTGTGGATACCCGGCTCGCCCGCCGACGCCGCCCGGGTCACCGCGGGGCAGGACACCGACGCCGTGGCCGAACTGGACGCCGACGAGGAGCCCATCGCGTACTCCCCGATCGTGCTCGCCGTGCCCCAGGATCTCGCCGCCGACGCCCGCGACGAGCGCACCGGCCCGCCGCTCACCGGCATGATCGACGCCCTGCGCGCCCGGGACGCGTCCGCCCGGGTGCGCCGTCCCGACCCCGAGCACACCGACACGGGGCTGCTCGCGACGATCGGCCTGTACCGCGGCACCGGCGACACCTCCCGTGACCGCCGCCGCGCCGAGGACCGGGTCGCCCAGACCGGCCCGCCCGCGCCGACCGCCGCCGAGCTGCTGTGCTCGCTGCCCGACGACGACGCCGTCGACAACCGCACCGCGGCCCTCGTCCCCGAGTTCCTGCTGAAGAGCGGCGTCGGCTGTGACAGCGCCCGCCGCACCCCGCGCATGGCGCAGTACCCCGGCGACGTACCCGGCCTGGAGCCCCTCTTCGTCCGGGTCCGCTGGCAGGGCGCCGACCGCGACCGGGCGGACCGGGACCGCGCGGCGGACGGCTTCCGGCGGTGGCTCGCAGGGGAGGGGGGCCGGGCGGCGTTCGCCCGGGACGGCTTCCGGGCGGCCGGCGGTGACCGTGCCCTGCTGGACACCAAGGCCGACGGAGTGCTGCACGCGCCGTCCCCGCTGACCGAGTCCGCCGGACGGGACGCGATGGAGGCGTCCCTGGAGGGCTACAAGGGCGCCAACGGCCCCGGCCGGGTGCTGTTCCTGCTGGACGGCTCCGGCTCCATGGCCGGCCAGTGGGAGGGGCCCAGCGGCGGCCCCGGCCTGCTGAAACAGTCCCTGGGCGGCCTCGGCGAACGGGACGAGTACGCCGTGTGGGAGGTGTCCGGCACCGGCGGGGACACGTACGAGCCCCTGCTGTCCTTCGGCCGGCACACCCGCGAGGCGGCCGAGCGCACCATCGACCGCGGGGCCCGGGTCCGGGACGCCGAGGCCGACCCGCTCGGCGCGCTGCTGGCGGCGCTCGACGCCATGAGGCAGCGCGGAGCCGAGGACGAGCGCCCCGGGCTGATCGTCTTCGTCACCGACGACGAGGACGTGGGCGCGCTCAGCGGCGACCGCTTCGGCGACCTGCTGGTCCTCGCCCGCGCGGTGGACGTACCCGTCGCGATGGTCTCCCTCAAGGGCGGCGCGTGCGACGAGGGGAAGCCGGACGCCCAGGTCTCCGAGGCGAGCGGCGGCCGCTGCGTGGACGCCGACGAGGACCTCGGCGCCGCCCTGCACGACGAGGTCGCGCGCATCGGCACGGGGGAGGCCTGATGGTCCGACGACGGCAGATGCCGCGACTCCGGCACTCACGGGGCCCACGTCAGTCACAACGGTCACGGCGCCGGTGGCTCGCCGTCCTGCCGGCCGCGGTGCTCCTGCTTCTGCCGACCGCGTGCAGCGGCGGTGGCGACGGCGGTGGCGTGCCCGCCGCCACCCCCTCCACCGGCGTACCCGGCGACATCGTGGTCGCCAGCGGCCGGGACGTCACCGGCAAGAACGGCATCCGCCAGCGGCTCATCGACGCCTGGAACACCGAGCAGGAGAAGGCGGGCACCGGCTACCGCGCCCGGCTGGTCGAACTGCCCGGGAACGCCGACGAACAGCGCAGTCAGCTGCTCGGCGCGCTCCAGTCCGGCAGCGCCGCCTACGACGTGGTCAACCTCGACGTCACCTGGGTCCCGGAGTTCGCCGCCGCGGGCCTGATCAGTCCGCTGCCCGGGTCGCTGCTCGACAAGGACGTCATCCCGGCCGTGGCGAGTACGGCCCGCTGGCGGGGCGAGGTGTACTCCGCGCCCTTCAACAGCGACGTCGGCCTGCTCTACTACCGGCGCGACCACCTGCGGCAGGCGGGCGTCGAGCGCCCCGACCTGACGGGCGGCCTGGACTGGCCGCAGCTGAAGCGGCTGATCTCCACCCTCGACGACCACAAGCCCGAGGGCTACGAGAAGGGGTGGACGACCCAGCTCGCCGGCTACGAGGGGCGCACGGTCAACGCCGTGGAGGCGTTCGCGTCCGCCGCGGGGGACGAGTTCGCGCTCACCGACGAGGACGGCCACTACGACGCCACCGTCGAGGAGCTGACGGAGGGCATCACCGAACTGCGCCGCCGCACCGAGGCGGGGACCGTCCTGCCGGACGCGTTCGACTCCGACGAGGCGGCCTCCCTCGGCGACTTCGCCGCCGGCCGAACCACATTCCTGCGGCACTGGCCGTACGTGTACCCCGCGCTGCACCAGTCGTTCCCGGGCGGCGACCGGCTCGGTGTGACCGCGCTGCCGGGGCGGGCCGTGCTCGGCGGCCAGAACCTCGCCGTGACCGCGGGATCGCCCCGGGCGTCGAAGGCCGCCGAGCTGATCAGGTACCTGACCGGGAGGGAGAGCGAGCGCTGCCTGCTCGACGCCGGTTTCGCGGCGACGCGCACCTCCGCGTACACGGACGACGCGGTGACGTGCGCGGTGGCCGCCGCGACGCCCTCGGCGGCACCGACCGGCGAGGGCGCCGACACGGTGCCGCGTGACGCCGCAGGGCGGCCGGAGTACGCCCGCGACGTCCTGCTGCCCGCCCTCCGGGACGCGGTCCACCGTCCGCGCACACCGCTGTACGGGGCGTTCACCCAGACCTTCACCACCGAACTGGGAGCCCTGTTCGCCGATGACCCGCCGGGCGACGCGGAGCTGGCGCGGCGGCTGGACGAGGCGCTGCGGCGCGCCCTGCCGGAGTGACCGGCCCGGTGGCCGGAGCCGGCGGCCGGCAGCGGTGCCGAGTGGTCAGTGGTCAGTCGGGCCGGTGGCCAATGGTCAGTGGCCCACGGTGACCAGCGGGTCGGTGACCGATTCCGGGACCGCGTCCGTGACCGGGGTGGTGTCCTGTTCCGTGGCGGGCGCCGGGGCGCGCGCCGTGCCCGCCGGTCCCGCGTTCGAGGCCAGCACCAGGCACGTCACGGCGGTGACGGCGGCGGCGACGGCCCTGGCGTGCCTCCCCCAGTGCCTGAAGGGCCTGGGAGGTATCCCCAGGACGGTGCGTGTGCGTACGGGCACGGCGTCCTCTGCGGATCGTGTCAAGTGCGGTTAAGCGCGCTTAATCCGCGGTTTAACCTAGAGCCGCCGGGGCAGAACGGCAAGAGCCGCAGGGGGAGTTGGCAGTGGGCGACCGCGACGACCGGGAGACCATCGGACGCAGGGTGCAGCGGCTGCGGGCAGAGCGCGGGATGACCCAGCGTCAGCTCGCCGAACCGGCCTACACCCCCGCCTACATATCCACCCTGGAGGCCGGCCGGGTCCGCCCCTCCGAGGAGGCGCTGCGGCACCTCGCCGAGCGGCTCGGCGTCGGCTACGAGGAGCTGGCCACCGGGCGCCCGGCGCGGCTCGCCACCGATCTGCGGCTGCGGCTCACCGAGGCGCAGCGCGCGCTCGCCACCGAGGGCGCCGAGGAGGCGGCCGGGCAGTACGCCGGGCTGCTCGCCGAGGCCGAGGCGTACGAGCTGCCCGAGGAGCGGGCCGCCGCGCTGCTCGGGCTCGGCGAGTGCGCCGTGGAGACCGGTGAACTGGTCACCGGACGCCAGTACTTCGAGCAGGCCGAGCAGTGCCTCGCCGACGCCGGCGCCCCGCTGCCCGCCCGGGTACCCGCCCTGCGCGGACGCGCCCTCGCCCACTACCTCGCCGGTGAACTCCGCTACGCCGTCTACCTCCTCGAAACCACCCTCGACGAGCTGAACCGCGGCGGCCTGCACGACCCCGACGCGCTGCTGCTCCTCTACGCCAGCGCCATCGGCCCCTACATGGACATGGGCGCCCACGCCCGCGCCGCCCAGGCCGCCGAGCTCGCCCTCTCCCTCGCCCCCAGCGCCGGCGACCCCGCACTGGTCGCCCGCATGCACCGCTCCGTCGCCCGCACCCTGCTCGCCGAGGGCCGCCTCGCCGAGGCCGACGCGTCGCTCGCCAAGGCGGCCGAGCTGTACCGCACGCTGCAACTCCGTACCGAACTGGCCAACTGCCACTGGATGCGCGGCTACGTCTGCGCCCAGAACGGGGAACTGCCGCGCGCGGAGGCGGAGATGCGGGAGGCCCTCGGCATGCTCGCCGCCAGCCGCGCCACCCTCTACAGCAGCCAGGTCGCCGTCGAGCTGGCCGACGTACTGCACCGCCGGGGCAAGTCCGCCGAGGCCGCCGAACTGCTGCACGGGGTGCTGGACGACCTGTCCTCCGAGCGCGGCGCGGTGCACTCCGCGGGCGCGCACCGGCTGCTCGGCATCATCGCCGAGGACGCCCGGGACACCGAGGCGGCCGAGGAGCACTACGTCCGCGCGCTGAGCCTGCTGGAGCGGGCGGGCGCGGCCGGCGACCTGGCCGACCTGTGCCGGCTCCTCGGCGACCTGCTGCGCCGCACCGGCCGGGTGGAGGCGGCCCTGGACGCCTACCGCACCGGCCTCGGGCACCGTACGGCGCCCGGTACGACGACCCTGGGGCCGGCGCCCGCACAGCCGCCGCTGTAGGGAATCCTGGGCGGCGCACAGCGGCGCCGGTTAGCGTGCCCGCGAGGTTCGGGAGGAGTGGGACGAGGCACGTGGACGACCGACGGGTGGTGACGGGACGGACGGTGGCGGACGCCGTCCGGCTCACCGTGCGCGCGCTGGTGTACGCCGTGCTCGGCGGCACCGCGCTGCTCGCCATCGCGACCGTCGTCTCGGTGCTGGGGCCGGCGCTGACGCTGGACCTCTACACGCCCGCGGTGGCCGCCTGGTGGACGGTGTTCACCGCCGTCGTCGTCCAGGGCGTGCCGTTCCTGCTGCTGGGCACGGTCGTCTCGGCGGCGATCGGGGCGTTCGTGCCGGAGCGGGTCTTCCGCCGCCTGCTCCCCCGCAACCAGGCCCTCGCGGTGCCGGTCGCCGGGGCGGCGGGCGTGGTCCTGCCGGGCTGCGAGTGCGCGTCGGTGCCGGTGGCCGGGAGCCTGATGCGGCGCGGGGTGGCCCCGGCGGCGGCCCTCGCCTTCCTGCTTTCGGCGCCCGCGATCAACCCGGTGGTGCTGGTGGCCACGTCGATCGCTTTCCCCGGGCAGCCCGCGATGGTCGGCGCGCGCCTGGTCGCCTCGCTCGCGGCGGCGGTGGTGATGGGCTGGCTGTGGGCCCGGTTCGGGAAGGACGAGTGGCTGCGGCTGCCGAGGACCCGTACCGCTCCGGAGGCCTCCTCCCGGGGCTGGGCCGGCTTCGTCGCCGGGCTGCGGCACGACTTCCTGCACGCGGGCGGCTTCCTGGTGGTCGGCGCGGGCGCGGCGGCGGCCTTCAACATCACCGTCCCCCGCTCCGTCCTGGACGTCTTCACCGACTCGGCCTGGCTGTCCGTGCTGCTGCTCGCGGTCCTCGCGGTGGTGCTGTGCGTGTGCAGCGAGGCGGACGCCTTCGTCGCCGCCTCGCTGAGCGGGTTCTCGCCGACCGCGCGGCTGGCGTTCATGGTGGTGGGGCCGATGGTCGACCTGAAGCTGATCGCCCTGCAGACCGGCACCTTCGGGCGGGCCTTCGCGGTGCGGTTCGCGTCGGTGACGTGGGTGGTGGCCGTGGCGAGCAGTGTGCTGGTGGGGTGGTGGCTGCTGTGAGGCGGTACGGACCGGCGGTCCTGCTCGCGCTGACCGGCGCGGCGGTGCTGCGCATCTCGCTCTTCGGCGACCTGTACCTGCGGTACGTGCAGCCGGGCTTGCGGCCGTACCTGATCGTGTCCGGTGCGGTGCTGGTGCTGCTCGCGGCGGTGACGACGGCGACGACGGCGCGTGCGGCGCCGGGGGCCGGGGAGGACCAGGGGTCCGAGCGCGACCCCGGCCCGGCACCCGCCGACCGGCCTGCGGACGACCAGGCGCCCGGCCACGCGTCCGACCACGCGTCCGACAACGCACCCGACCAGGCGCCCGGCCACGCGTCCGATGACGCACCCGACCACGCACACACCCACGGCCCCGTCGGCCCCCGAGTCGCCTGGCTGCTCACCCTGCCCGCCCTCGCCCTGCTGCTGTTCCCGCCGCCCGCCCTGGGCTCCTACAGCGCCGAGCGCGAGGCGGCACAGCGTGCGGCGCAGGGCGTCGGGACCTTCCCGGCGCTGCCGTCCGGGGACCCGGTGGAGCTGACCCTCGCCGAGTTCGGCTCCCGCGCGGTCTACGACAGCGGACGGTCCCTCACCGGCCGCACCGTCCGCCTGACCGGCTTCGTCACCCGCGACGACGGGGTCTGGTACGTCACCCGGCTCCAGGTCTCCTGCTGCGCCGCCGACGCCACCACCGGCAAGGCCGAGATCCGCGGGGCCGACGCGCCGCCCGCCGACACCTGGGTCACGGTCACCGGCACCTGGCACCCGGAGGGAGCGCTCGGCTCGGACGCGGCCTGGCCGCCGGTCCTCGACGCGACGGACGTACGGCGGGTGGAGCAGCCCGCGAACCCGTACGAGAAGCGCTGAGACCTCGTACGCGACCCGCCGGCGGCCCGTGTTTCCCCCGTTCGGGCACGGGTAGTCGAGCCTGCGGCCGCGTCGGAGAAGGAGGCGGTACGCGTGCGGCCCAGCGAGGAACCCGCCTGGCCCCCGGACGGGACACGCGCCGCCGAGGCGATCGCCGCCCAGGTTCGCGGCGCCCCGCCCGGAGAGGTGCCGGGCCGCCTGTGCCGGATGGCGGTGCGGCTGCTGCCGGTGACCGGCGCGAGCGCGTCGCTGCGCGGCGAGGGCGTGCCGGTGCGGCTGTGCGCCAGCGGTGACCGGGCCTCGTACCTGGCGGAGATCCAGGCCACCCTGGGCGACGGCCCCTGTGTGAGCGCCGCCGAGGCGGGCGCCCCGGTGCTCGCCTGCGACCTGACGTCGGACGCGGACGCGGGGCGGTGGCCCGTCTTCGCCCAGCAGGCGACGGCCGTCGGCGTACGGGCGGTGTACGCGCTGCCGCTGGGCAGCGACGCCGTGTGCCTGGGCACCCTCGACCTCTACCGGGACACCCCCGGCGGGCTGACCGGCCCCCAGCTGAGCACGGCACGGCTCGTGGCCGGGGTGATGACGGTGGCGCTGATGGCGCTGCCGCGCGGGGAGGAAGCCTGGCTGGACGAGCTGGCCGGCGACCACGACGAGGTCTACCGCGCGGTCGGCATGATCATGGCCCAGCTGGGTGTCGGCGCCGACGAGGCCCTGGCCCGCCTGCGCGCGGACGCCTTCGCCCGCGGCCGCAGCGCCTACGACGTGGCCCGCGAGGTACTGGCCCACCGCCAACGCTTCGAGCGCGACCGGTAGGGCCGCCGGGCGGGGTGCCCAGGGTGGCGATTGACAGGACCCGTCGGGCAGGGTGCCCGGATTCGCGACCGATCGGATCTGCCGGGCGGGGTGCCGGACCCGTGACCGGCAGGTCCCGCCGGGCGGGGTGCCGGACCCGCGCTCGGCAGGTCCCGCCGGACGGGGTGCCCGGACCTCCACCGACAGCCCCCGGCCAGGGTGCGCCCCCACTGACAGCCCCGGGCCAGGGTGCCGCCCCCACAGACAGCCCCGGCCAGGGTGCCGCCCGCACCGACAGCCCCGGGCCAGGGGGTGCCCCCCACCGACAGCCCCCGCCGGCCAGAGCGCCCGGCCGCGCCTAGACCTGCGCCCGCCCCTGTCGCCGCACCTCCGCCAGGCGTGCCGCGCCCGCCTCCACGGCCGCCAGGGTCGCGTCGTCGGCCGGTTCGTCGAGGGTGCCGTTGGTGAGGCTGATCGCGTCGTCGCCGAGGCGTACGGCGGCGAGGGACACCGTGAGGACGGCGTCCTCGGCGTGCACCGTCACCCGTAGGCCCTGCCGGGCGTCCCCCGCCCCGGGCAGTGTCACGCCGGTGACCCGGACGTCCCGGGGGACGCCGCGTGCGGCGCGGGCCGTGAAGTGCCCGCACGTGTCCGGCAGCGTGCCGAGCCAGGCCAGCGTGGCGTCGATGTCGGCGGCGCGGTGGGAGGTGATCCGGTAGTGGAGCTGGGCCCCGCCCGTCACCTCGTCCAGGGCGGTGGCGGCCCGCGGGGCGGTGTCGGCGCCGAAGAGGTCCTCGGTGTAGAGGACGTCCAGCAGCCGGGCGCAGTCGGGCCGCCCGGCGGTCGACTTGAGCACCGCGTCCCGCCAGGTCGCCGCACCCCGCGTCGGCTCCCACGCTCCTTCCAGGTCGGCCGCCGTGATCAGGGCCGCCGTCGCCTGCTCCCGGGTGAGCACGGGCGGCACGGTGGCGGACGGAAGCGCGGCCGGGGACTGCGGGGTCGCCGGCGCGGTGCCGGCCGGCCGGTCCGCTCCCCGCCCGCCGGTGGAGCAGGCGGCCGCCGTCAGCACCAGCAGCGCCGAGAGCGCGGCGGCGGGCAGCGGACGGGCGGCGAGCGCGGCGTGCTGCATCGGGGTGCCTCCTGGAGGGCCGGGGCGAGCGGCGCCGTTCGGGGCCGGTCGCACCCTCCACGGCACCACCCCGCCCGCCCCGCCACCAGCGTGCGGGGCCGTCCGGGTGAGCAGGCCCGGGCCCGGACGCCGGCCCCGCGGTCCTACAGCGCCAGCCACACCGTCGTGTCGGGGGCCAGGCGGCCGTCCTCCAGCGGCGCGCTGCTCAGCAGCACCTCACCGGCCGGCCGGTCCACCACCCGGTCCGAGAGGTTGGTGACGCAGCGCCAGCCGGCCGAGCGGTCGAACTGGAGGACCCCGTCCGGGACGTCGTCCGCCCAGGTCAGCGACTCCCCGTCGAGCAGCTTGCGGCGCAGGCGCAGGGCCGTGCGGTACAGCTCCAGGGTCGAGCCTTCGACCCCGTCCTGGGCGTCGACGGCGTACGCCGCGAAGCCCGGCGGCTGCGGCAGCCACGCCGCGCCCGCGCCGAAGCCGTACGACGGCCCGTCCGTGGTCCACGGCAGCGGCACCCGGCACCCGTCGCGGCCCTTGCGGACGTGCCCGGTCTGCTCCCAGATCGGGTCCTGGAGCACCTCGGTGGGCAGGTCGGCCACCTCGGGCAGTCCCAGCTCCTCGCCCTGGTAGACGTACGCCGAGCCGGGCAGCGCCAGCATCAGCAGCGTCGCCGCGCGGGCCCGGCGCAGCCCGGCCGCCTCGTCGAGGGCCGGGGCCCGGCCGCCGGACAGCAGCCAGGCGTCGGTGTCGGTGCCCGGCGGCAGGACCAGGCGGGAGGCGTGGCGGACCACGTCGTGGTTGGAGAGCACCCAGGTCGCCGAGGCCCCGGCCGCGCGGGCGTCGGCGAGCGAGCCGGTGATGATCTCGCGCAGCTCCGCCGCGTCCCACCCGGCTTGCAGGTACTCGAAGTTGAACGCCTGGCCCAGTTCGTCCGGACGGGCGTACAGCGCGCGCCGGGCGCCCGGCACCCAGGCCTCGGCGACGGCCATCCGGGGCGGCGTGTAGGTGTCGAAGATCTTGCGCCAGTCGCGGTAGACCTCGTGGACGTCGTCGCGGTCGTAGAAGGGGTGGGTGCCCGGGGCGAACTCGGTGAGCGCCCTCTCGCTGCTCAGCTCGGGGGAGCCGAGGTCGCGCAGCGGCTCGGTCAGGTCCTTGACCAGCGCGTGCGCCACGTCGACGCGAAAGCCGTCGACGCCCCGGTCGCACCAGAACTTCAGCGTGGTGCGGAAGTCGGCGCGGACCTGCTCGTTCTCCCAGTTCAGGTCGGGCTGCTGGGGTGCGAAGAGGTGCAGGTACCACTGCCCGTCCGGCACCCGCTTCCAGGCACTGCCGCCGAAGACGGACTGCCAGTCGGTGGGCGGCAGTTCCCCCTGGTCGCCGCGGCCGTCGCGGAAGACGTACCGGTCGCGGGCCGCCGAACCCGGGCCCGCCGCCAGGGCCTCGCGGAACCACGCGTGGCGGTGCGAGGTGTGGTTGGGGACCAGGTCGACGATCACCTTCAGACCCAGCCGGTGGGCCTCGGCGGCCATGGCGTCGAAGTCGTCCAGGGTGCCCAGGCGGGGGTCGACGTCGCGGTAGTCCTCGACGTCGTAGCCGCCGTCGGCGAGTTCGGAGGGGTAGAACGGGCTGAGCCACAGGGCGTCGACGCCCAGGGCGGCCAGGTGGGTCAGGCGCTGGGTGATGCCGCGCAGGTCACCGAGCCCGTCGCCGTCGGCGTCGGCGAAGCTGCGGGGGTAGATCTGGTAGATGACGGCCTGCCGCCACCAGTTGGGGTCCTTGGACGACAGGTCGGGCGTGCTGGTGGTGCTGCGTACGGACACGCGGTCTCCTTCGCGGTGCGTGCGGGCGACACGAATAGATCTGTCCACATCACCCGAAAAGCGAACCCGCGCGCCCGCGACGCGCCGGGCGCCGCACACCTTGGCGCCGGCGCGGGGACCGGTGACCGGTGCGCGCCGCCTCCCTTCCCCTCGCCTCCTCCTCGGCGCGTCGTCGGTCTCCACCGCACACGGCGGGCACCGGGTCCGGCTCAGAGAAGGCGCCCTCCCGGCCGGTCCTGGTCCCGCGGTGCCAGCGTGCGCAGGACGTCGAACTCGTTGCCCTCGGGATCGGCCATGACCACCCAGTTCCGGTCCCGGCCCTGGCCCACGTCCGTCCTGGTGGCGCCGAGGCCGAGCAGTCTGGTCACCTCGTCCTCGGTGCTGCCGTCGATCGGGCTGACGTCGAGATGCAGCCGGTTCTTGACGGTCTTGCCCTCGGGCACCCGGACGAAGATCAGGGTGGGCGGCATCTGGCGGGCCCGGACGTCCTCGACGGTCGGCACCCAGGAGCCGATCTCGACCTTGCCCTCGCCGCGGTCGATCACCTGGAAGTCCAGGACCTCGCACCAGAAGGCCGCGAGCCTCTCCGGATCGTGGCAGTCGACGGTCAACTCGGTGAACCTGCTCGTCATGCTTCTCCCGGACGGTACGGACGGTACGGACCGGAGGGAACCGCCCTAGGACACGAGCCCCCGGGGCTGCTCCACCGCGGTCAGGTAGAACTCCACGTACCGTGCCACATCCACGTCCAACCCAACGTCCACCAAGGGCTGTTCGCGGGTGTCCCCGTGGAGTTCGGCCTCGCCGACGCGGGCGCGGCGGTCGACGAGGGTCTGGCCGCGGGCCGGTCCGGGAGCCAGACAGACCTCGACGGGCAGCCGGTGCGTGGTCAGGCCCGCCGGGTCGATCACCGCGCAGACCGCGCCCGCGTCGCCGAGGCCGCCGCCGGGGTCCGACTCGTCGGTGGCCGGGCCGCGGTGGGCGAGCAGCTCACCGGCGAGCCGGGTGCCGGGCTCGGTGCTCGCGCGCAGCCGGCGCACGTCCTGGCCCGGCACGATCACCCGCTGGAACACGTCCAGCCCGTACATCGTGACCGGCACCCCGGCGCCGAGCAGGATCGCGGCGGCCTCCGGATCGTGCCAGACGTTGAACTCGGCGACCGGCGTGGCGTTCCCGGTGGCCACCGCGCCGCCCATGAAGACGATCCGCTCGATGTTGCGGGTGACCTCGGGGTGGGTGCGCAGCAGCAGCGCGATGTTGGTCGCCGGGGCGGTGGGGATCAGGGTGACCGGACGCGGGGAGGCCAGGATCTCCCGGCGCAGCAGCGTCACGGCGTCCACGTCGACGGGGACCCGGGTGGGCGCGGGCAGGCCCAGGTCGCCCATGCCGTCGTGCCCGTGCACGTGCCGGGCGGTGCGCACCGCCTCGATCAGCGGACGCTCGGCACCCCGGGCGACGGGGACGTCCGGGGCGCCGGCCTGCTCCAGCACGGTCAGGGTGTTGCGTACGACCCCCTCCACGTCGGTGTTGCCGGCCACGCAGGTGACCGCGCGCAGGTCGAGCCCCGGGTGGCGGACCGCCAGCAGCAGGGCCAGGGCGTCGTCGACGCCGGTGTCGCAGTCGATGATCACCGGAACGGGCTGCTGCGGGTCGGGGGCGGTCGGCACGGCGGGGGCTCCTCGGTCTGCGTGGGGGCGCCGGTCCCGGTGACCCTAGCTCAGGCGGATTCCCACAGCTCGGGGCCGCGCGCCCGGACCCGGCCGGTGATCCGCCGCAGCAACTCGGTGCCGGACAGCCGCCCGGGCCGGCGCCCGTCCCGCAGCCGTACGTCCGCCAGGTCGCCGTCCGCCGCCTCCCGGGCGCCGATCACCGCCCGGTACGGCACCTTCCGCGCCGCCCGGACCCGGGCGCCGAGGGTGCCGTGCTCCGGCCCGGCGACCTCGGCGCGCAGTCCCTGCGCGGCGGCCCGGCGCACCAGTGCGTACGCCTGCTCCCGCTGCTCCTCCCCGACCGGGAGCACGACCAGCTGCACGGGCGCCAGCCACGCCGGGAAAGCCCCGCCGTGCACCTCGATCAGGTGCGCGACCGCCCGTTCCACGCTGCCGATGACGCTGCGGTGCACCATGACCGGGCGGTGCTTCTCGCCGTCCGGACCGGTGTAGCGCAGGCCGAAGCGTTCGGGCTGGTGGAAGTCGATCTGGACGGTCGACAGGGTGGACTCGCGCCCGGCGGCGTCCGCGATCTGCACGTCGATCTTGGGCCCGTAGAAGGCGGCCTCGCCCTCCACCGCCTCGTACGGCACTCCGTCCAGGGCTTCCTCCAGCAGTGCGGTGGCCCGCCGCCACAACTGGGGGGCGGCGACGTACTTGCCGCCCGGACCGGGCAGGGAGAGGCGGTACCGGGCGGCCTCGATGCCGAGGTCGGCGTGGGCCCGGCGGATCAGGCCGAGGGCGGCGCGGGCCTCGGCGGCGGCCTGGCCGGGGGTGCAGAAGACGTGCGCGTCGTTGAGGTGGATGGCCCGTACGCGGGTCAGGCCGCCGAGCACGCCGGACGGCTCGGAGCGGTACATGGAGCCCAGTTCGGCGATGCGCAGGGGGAGTTCGCGGTAGCTGCGGGAGCGTGAGCGGTAGACGAGGGCGTGGTGGGGGCACAGGCTCGGGCGGAGCACGACCTCCTGACCGCCCAGCTCCATCGGCGGGAACATGTCGTCGCGGTAGTGCTCCCAGTGGCCCGAGATCTCGTACAGCTCGCGCTTGCCGAGGACCGGCGAGTACACGTGCCGGTAGCCGGCCCGCAGCTCGGTCTCGCGGACGTACTCCTCCAGGGTGTGCCGCACGGTCGCCCCGTCGGGCAGCCAGTACGGCAGGCCCGCGCCCATCAGGGGATCGGTGCCGAACAGGCCGAGCTCGCGGCCGAGCCGCCGGTGGTCGTGGGCGTCGGTGGGGTCGTGATCGTGGGGGTGATCGTGGGCCTGCGGGCCGCCGCTGTGGCTGTGGTCGTCGTCGTGCACGTCGGTCTCCTCCGGACGGAGGACGAGCACCACGCGAAGAAGCCCCGGGCGCTCGCCCCGGGGCTTCGGACTTCTGGTCAGCAGTCAGCGCGCCGGGACACTCCCCGGCGTCGTCATCAGGAAGGGGCCGACGCGCTTCATGCGCCAAACGGTACCGACGCCCCCGCGCCGGCGCGAGGGGATTTCCCCCGGGCCGGCGGCCGGTGCCGTGCCTCCGTGACCTCGCCCGGGTCGCCAGGGGCGCTCAGGGCGCTCAGTAGCGCACGGCCCGGGCCACCGCCGCGCGCACCTCGCCCGACAGGTCGTGGCTGCTGCGTGCGGTGGCGCGGGCGGACTCGCCGGCGGGGACGTCGGGGACGGTGACGACGACCGTGTCGCGCAGGCCGCCGCCCGGGTCCGTGAGGTCCACCTGCACCGCGAAGGACTTCGTCGAGTCGGCGGTGTTGCGGACGGTGACCTCGACGGTGGTGCGCCCGTCGGCCGCCGTCTTCGGGTCGCCCAGCCGTACGTCGGCCTCGACGTCGGCGCCCTCCCGGATGCCCTCCAGCCACCGCCCGGCCTCCGCCGTCGCCGACGCCACGGCGTCCGCGCCTTCGGAGGCCAGCGACGAGGCGGCCGACGCGGCCCGGCTCGCCGCCGCGCTGCCGGCGTCCGACGGTGCGTCGCCGTCACCGCCGCCGTCGGAGCAACCGGCCAGCACGGTGCCCGCCAGGACCACCGCCCCGACCGCACTGAACACCCGGTGACCGGCCACGTCGCCTCCAGCAGCATGGGGAGTACCCGCCCGCGAGAGCACGCGGGTCTCCCTCAGTGAAGGCCCGCGGACACCGCCGCGCACGCCGGCGTCGGGCCGGACGGGGGACACCCGGACTCCGGGTGTCCCCCGTCCGGGGCGTCCGCAGGGGAGCGGTGTCAGACGTGCCCCGGACCGCCGCCGCCGAAGGACCCGCTCGACCCCGGCAGCCAGCGGCGGCGGTTCTGGTCCGCGCCGCGGCGGCTGCCCGAGTGGTGGAGTTCGTACGGCATGAGCCGTGGGCTGCCGTCCGCCGCAAGTGGGATCTCGTCGGGTTCCCGCATCTCCCGCTCCTCGTGGACGGCACCGGTGGCCGGGAGCTTGCCGTGCTCGTCGGCGTGGGGGCGTTCGGGTTCTCGTTCCATGACCCTCAGGCCCATGCGTACGGCCCAGATCAGCGCGCCGGCGATCACCAGCCCGCCGATGAAGGCGATGGTCATGTTGAGCGCGTGCGAGGACGCGGCCAGCAGTTCATACGTTGCCGTACTCATGTTCTGATTATGTACCCCCAAATGAGATAAAGCGCCACGTATGTCCGAGTCTGGTGTGGGGTGCTGCGGGTGTGCAGCGAGAGCGTCGCGGGGCGTCGCGGGTCTGTGGAACGCCGTGCTCCCCGGGCGCGCCCGCCGTGATTGAGGACGGCCGCCCACTGGTACCCGGCCGACGGTGCGGCGGCGTCGGTACCGAAGGCGCCGCCTCGCCCCGCCGGCGGAAGGAGCGCCCGTATGACCGCGCCATTGACGGCCGACGCCCAGGAGTACGGCCTGGTCGGGGACGGCACCGCCGACGACCGGCCGGCGCTGCAGAAACTGGTGGACGCGCTCGGCGACGCCACCGCCGCGGACGGCCGCCCGCGCACCGTCCGCGTGCCCGCCGGGCGGTACGTGATCCGGGACCGGCCCGTGCTGTGGCGCAGCGGCGTCTCACTGATCGGCGCCGGACGCGGCGCCACCTGCTTCGCCCTCACCAACCCGGGCGCCCCCGCCCAGCCGGTGCCGCTGGCCTGGTTCACCACCGCCCAGCACGGCGCCGGGCGGGACAACCACATCGCCGACGTCACCTTCGCGCACTTCGAGATCGACGGCTCGGGGGTGGAGACCGAGGAGTACGACGTGCTGGCCAAGGGGCTCGGCCTCCAGTACGTGCTGCGCGGGCGCTTCACCGACCTGTACATCCACGACACCGCCGCCACCGGCTTCGGGTGCGACTTCCTCCAGGACACCGTCGTCGAGGGCGTGCTCGCCGAACGGTGCGGACGGCAGGACCCCGGCGAGGAGATGGGCGGTGCGGGCATCGGCATCGGGGTCGGCGGCTGGGGATCCGTCGAACGACTGGCGGTGACCGACTGCACGGCCAACGGCAACGGCACCAACGGCATCTTCCTCGAACTCCAGCAGGACCACTGGGCCCCGCCGCGCGGCATCCGCGTCACCGCCTGCCACACCGAGGGCAACCGCTACGGCATCTCCGACTGGGGCGCCGAGGGACTGCTGGTCACCGCCTGCACGATGCTCGGCAACCACGTCGCCGGGTTCGACGTGTCGGCGCAGGGCACCACGAGTGTCGGCGGGCGCGGCGGCATCGTCACCGGGTGCGTGATCGACGGCAACGCGCGGGACGGGATCGCGCTCGGCAACACTCCGGGGCCGTACGCCTTCCGCGGCAACCGCGTCGGCAACAACGGGCGGTACGGCTACTGGCAGCACAACCTGGCCGGCGGCGACCAGGAGCCCGCGACGGACATCGTCCTGGAGTCGAACGACATCCACGACAACGGCCTGGACGGCATCCGCGTCGACGCCCCGCTCCACGAACCGGCGATCTTCGGCAACCGCGTCCGCGACAACGGCCGCCGCGCCGCACCGGCGACGGAGGGCGGCGGCGATGACGTGACCTGCGGCCCGCTGTCCCTGACCGACGCGCACGCCGACTGGTTCCCCGGCGGCCACCGCGGCAAGACGCTGACGGTCGCCACCGGGAACGCCGAGGTCACCGCCGTGGTCACCGACAACACCGCCACCGAACTCACCCTCGCCCCGCGGCGCCCCGGAGCGCGGACCGCCTGGCCGTCCGACGGCACCCCCGCACGCGGCGCCGCCTACCGCCTCCCGGACGCCCCGTCGCCGCGCACCGGCCTCACCGCCGCCGCGGCCGTCACCCACCCGTACGTGCACGGCAACCGGATCCGGGACGACGGGCACCCGCGCACCCAGACCCACGCCCTGTGGATCGCGCCCGAGGCCACCTGGACCGCCGGCCGGGTCTCCGGCAACGACTTCAGCGGCAACGCCTCGGCGGCCACCCGCTTCGACTCGGCCCCGAGCGGCGGCCGGTGGCGGGACAACGACGGCTGACGGGTCCGCCGGCCGGGAGCACGACCGCCCGGGATCAGCAGAACGTGCCCCGGACGGCGTCCAGCACCTGCGCGCTCTGCTCCCAGGTCACCCGGAACCGCTGGGCCGCCGCGTCCCGCACCTCGTCCTCGGGCCGTTCCTGGCGGAGGTCGACGCACAGCCAACGGGCGTTCTCGACCGCCTCGTCCTCGTCCGCGGTGATGACCGGGTCGACGGCCGCCAGATCGCTCAGCAGCAGTTCCCGTTGGCCCGCGTCGGGCGACGGGATCACGTGCTGCTCCCCGCCGCCGACCGTCACGGACTCCACGCTGTCCGGGCCGTCCCCGTCGTCCCCGCCGCCGTACACCACGGCCGTGGCCACACCGGCCACCGCCACCAGCGCCGACACGGCGATCGCCGCCCGCTTCCCCATGCCGTCCCCCTCCATGCGGATCGCCCGCCGAGACTACGCCGTCCCGTCTCACGGCGCCGTTGCCCGCCGTCCCGCTTTACGGCGCCGTAGCCCGCCGCCCCGTCTCACACCACTGCAGCCCGCCGCCCCCCTCACGGCGCCCGCAGCGCGTCCACCGCGATCCGCGCCGCCGTGCCGATCACCGCGTCCGCCGCCGGGAGCGTGGCCGCCGGGTTCGCGGTGCGGGTGAAGACGGCCACGGCGTACCGTCCGCCGTCGGGATACTCGACGACACCGACCTCGTTGCGCAGGGTCGGCAGGGTGCCGGTCTTGCCGGCCACGTGGACGTCGTCGAAGGGGAAGCCCGAGGCCAGGCGGTGCGGCCAGACCTGGAGGCCCATGACGCGGCGCATGGCGGCGCCGTACTCGGACGGGCACGTCTCGTCCCGCCACAGGGCGCTGAGCAGCCGGGTCATGTCCCTGGGCGTGCTGCGGTTGGTGCGGGCCGGGTCCAGGGCGCGCAGCCGGGTGATGACGTGGGGGTCGGTCAGCGCCCGGGCGCCGGTCGGCCCGGCGTCCTCGCGCATGGTGCCGAGCATCTCGGCGAAGCCGTACACCGCACGCGTGCGGGTGAGGCCGAGCCGGGCCGTGGTGCGGTTGACGGCGTCCAGTCCGACCCGGCGCAGCAGCAGGTCGGCGGCGGTGTTGTCGCTGACGGACATCATCAGCAACGCCGCGTCGCGCAGCGACAGCCGGACCGGGTCCAGCATCGCCGCGAGCCCCGTGGGCCCGGGGGTGCGTCCGGCCGGCGGGCACTCCACCTGCTCGGTCAGGTCGATCTCCCCGGCCGCCGCCAGTTCGTGCAGCGTCACCAGTACACACACCTTGTGGACGCTGGCCGTGCACACCGGCTGGTCCGCCCCGGCCTCGACCTGTGCTCCGGAGTCGATGTCCACGGCGTGCAGCCACCCCGTGACCCCGGCGTCGGCGAAGGCCGCGTGCAGCCGGCCGGCGGTGGCGGCGTCGGTCATGACCGACGCCCCGCGGTCCGGGGGCCCGCGTACGGGGCGTCGGCGGAGCGCGCCGCGGGGGCGGTCGCGGACGCGTGGCTCAGGGGGGCGGTGTGGATCAAAGCCAGTACTCCGATGCCGGGCGAAGGTGCAGGGGCCGGGCGGTCGTCTCGGTGCGGGCGTCGGCCGTGGTGCGCAGGGCGTGGGCGGCGGCGTCCGCGAACGCGTCGACGGCGGCGTCGCCGCGCCCCCTGGGCCAGGCCACGGAGTGCCGCCAGGCCAGCGGGGCCCCGGCCAGCGGACGCCAAACGAGGTCCGGGTCGGCCGGGTCCGCGAGCTGCGTGTCGCGGGGACCGAGGGCGACGGCCCCGGACGACAGCACCAGCCCGCGTACGAAACTGGCGCCCCGGCCGTGCCGTACGGCGGCGGGGGTGTAGCCGCCCCGGGCGCACGCGGTGAGCAGGTCGTCGTAGACCGCGGGGGCGTGGGCACGCGGGAAGAGGACCAGGTCGTAGCCGGTGAGGGAGGCCAGCGGCACCTCGACGTCCGTCGCCTGCGGGGCCCCGCGCGGCAGCAGCACGCCGAGGTCCCGGCGCAGGACCGGGCCGAGTTCCAGGCCGGTGACGTCGCAGGGGTGGTGGATGACGCCGACGTCCAGTTCGTGGGCGGCGAAGGCGGCGAGCTGCTCGGCGGTGGACAGCTCGTGCAGCTCCAGTTCCAGCCCGGCGTGCCGGCGCCGGAAGTCCGACAGCAGGGCGGCCACGGTCCGGCCGGAGACGTCGGGGGACAGCGCGGCGCGCAGCAGGCCCGTCTCGCCGTCCCGGATGCGGCGCGCGGTGGCCAGGAAGGACTCGGAACGGGCGAGCAGCTCGCGGGCCTGGGCGAGCAGCAGGGTGCCCGCCTCGGTGATCGTCACCCGGCGGCTGGAGCGTTCGAAGAGCCGGACGCCCAGCTCCTTCTCCAGTCGCTGGATGCGCTGCGACAGGGGCGGCTGGGCCATGCCGAGGCGGGCGGCGGCACGGCCGAAGTGTGACTCTTCTGCAACAGCCACGAAGCACTCCAGGTGCCGCACCAGGTCCACGACCAGTAATCATATCGGGGATTGATCGAATCGACATCGATATGAATCTTGGACAGGAGCCGCGAGGGTTGCTCTGCTCGGGGCATGCGATCCCTCCGTGACCTCTCGCTCGGCGCCCGCCGGTGGCCCGGCGCCCTCGCCCTCGCCCTCGTCGTCCCGCTGGCCGGCTGCGCCACCGGGTCCGGGGCCCCGGACGCGTCGCCGTCGGCGAGCGCCCCGACCCGGGCCGGCGGTACCGCCTCCGCCGCGCCGGACGTCCGCGCCGAGCTGCGGGTGGACGGCCGCACCCGCGAGTACCTCCTGCACCGTCCCGCCTCCGCCGACGGCCCCCGGCCCCTCGTCATCGCCTTCCACGGCCGCGGCTCCGACGCCGCCGAACTGCGCGAGCAGAGCCGGCTGGAGAAGGCCGCCGGGGCGCGCGGCATGCTGGTCGCCTATCCCGAGGGCATCGACAGCGGCTGGGGCGCCGGCACGCAGAAGACCCCGCAGCGGCCGGACCCCGGCCTCGACGTGCGGTTCACCGAGGCGCTGATCCAGCACCTGGTCCGCACCGAACAGGCCGACCCCGAGCGCGTCTACGTCGCCGGCTTCTCCAACGGCGGCTCCATGGCCCTGCGCATGGCCGCCGAGCGGCCCGGTCTGCTGGCGGGCGCGGCCTCGGTCGCCGGCCAGCTGCCCGCGGGAGCTGCCGCGGTGGAGCCCACCGGCGCCGTCCCGGTCATGGTCGTCTACGGCGCCGAGGACCCCGTGCGCCCGATCGGCGGCTGGCCCTCGCCGCCGCCGGACCCCGAGGAGCCGATCCTCCCGAGCCGGTCGGCCCGGGACACGGCGGAGGCGTTCGCCGCGGCGGGCGGCGCGGGGGAGCCGGTCACGGAGGAGGAGAAGGGGTACGACCGCACGGTCTGGCACCTGAAGAACGAGTCCGGTTCCGACCGGGCCCCCGGCGACGTCCAGCTCCTCGTCGTCCACGGCGGCGGTCACACCTGGCCGGGCTCGTCCTTCGTCCCGGACAAGCGGCTCGGTCCCACCAGCAAGGCCCTGGACGCCACGGACACGATCCTCGACTTCTTCGCCGCCGGCTGACCGGTGCGGCGGCGCACCGACCCACGGACAGGAGAAGACTCCGATGCCGGACACTCCCCACCTCACCCCTCCTTCCCGTCGCCGGCCCCGCAACGGCGTACGCGCCGTCACCGCCGTGGCGGTCGTGCTGGCGGTCGCCGCGGGCGGCTCCTACGCCGCCGGACTCGGCCCCTTCGCGCGCGGTGACGACGGCCCCGACCCCGCCGCGACGAAACAGGCGCGCGCCTTCCTCGCCGACTGGGCCGCCGGGCGCCTGCCGGGCGCGGCCGACCGCACCACCAGACCCGACACGGCCCGGGACGTACTGCGGAGCTTCACCGCGGGCCTCGACATCGAGGGGCCCCGGCTGGCGGCGGCCGAGGACGCGGAGGAGACCGAGGACGGCACCGTCACCGTCCCCTTCACCGCGAAGATGCCGATCACCGGCCTCGGCACCTGGACGTACGAGTCCGAACTGCCCCTGGTGCGCGAGAAGAAGGACGGCGGCTGGAAGGTGGACTGGCGGCTGTCACTGGTCCACCCGCGACTGAGCGACACGGAGAAGTTCCGCCTGGAGCGCGAGGAGACGACCCCGCCGAAGGTCACCGACCGCCACGGAACCTCGGTCGCGGACGGCTCGTACCCCTCCCTGACCCCGCTCCTGGGCCGGCTGGCCGACCGCACCGGCGGCGGACCGCGCGGCGCCGTGCAGCTCGTCGACCGGGCCACCGGCGAGACCGTGCGCACCGAGGCGTCCTTCGGCGAGCGGCCCGACCCGGCGGCCGACGACCGGCCCGTGCGCACCACCCTGGACGCCACCTGGCAGGCGGCGGCCGAGAAGGCCCTCGCCCGGGCCGACGGCAAGAACGCCGCCCTCGTCGCCCTGCGCATCGACAACGGCGAGATCCTCGCCCTCGCCAACTCCCCCGCGTCCGGCTTCAACCGCGCCGCCTCCGGCACCTACGCGCCCGGCTCCACCTGGAAGATCGTCACCAGCAGCGCCCTGCTGCTCAAGGGCGCGGTGAAGCCCGACGACGTCGTGGACTGCCCCAAGTACCTGACCGTGGGCAAGGAGTTCCACAACGTGGAGACCTCCGAGTTCCCCGGCGCCACCTTCCGCAAGGACTTCACGGAGTCCTGCAACACCGCCTTCATCAGCCTGCGCGGCAAGCTCGACGAGGGGGAGCTGGGCAAGGTGGCCCGCACCTACTTCGGGGTCGGCCAGGAGTGGCACATCGGCATCCCGACCTACGACGGGTCGGTGCCGGTGCCCAAGGACGAGACGGAGAAGGCCGCGTCGATGATCGGGCAGGGCCGCGTCCAGGCCAACCCGCTGGTCATGGCGTCGGTGACGGCCACCGCGGTGTCCGGCGAGTTCCACCAGCCGTCGATCACCGCGGGGAACGAGGACGGCACCCGCACCGAGCCGCTGCCCGACGAGGTCGTGACCCAGTTGCGGGAGCTGATGCGGGCCACGGTCACCGACGGCACCGCGCACGTCCTCGCCGACCTGCCCGGCGAGATCGGCGCCAAGACCGGCACCGCCGAGGTCTCCGACGACCAGGACAACAACGGCTGGCTGGTCGCCCACCGCGGCAACGTGGCCGTCGCCGTGGTCGTCGAGGAGGGCGTCACCGGCGGCGGCTCGGCGGGCCCGGTCGTGCACAGCCTGCTGTCCGCCGTACCGGAGGACCCGTCCTGAGCGCCGGCCGGTGTCCGCGGGCGGACGGGCGCGGGCGGAACCAGCCGGGGCGCGGGCGGACCGGGCCCGGTCGGTCAGCCCTGCGTCGCGCCGCCCCGGCCCCCGGCCGTGCCGTCGCTCTCCCCGCGCTCGACCGTCTCGCCCCGGATCACGCGCGGCGCCGCGCGGTCCTCGGCCGGTGTCCGCTCCTCGTCCTTCATCGCGCGGGCCTCGGCCTTGAGGATGCGCGCCGACTTGCCCGCCGAGCGGGTCAGCTCGGGGAGCTTCTTGGCGGCGATGACGGCGATGACGACGATGAGAATGATCGCGAGTTCGCTCAGTCCGAACACGGCGGCGCTCCCCTGGTGACGTACGGTGCGGACCCGCGGCAGGGGCCCGCACGGAATCTACGGCATGGCCGACGGGCGCCGGAGGCGATCTCCCACAATTCTTCTACAGTTGCGTAGAAGTTATCGGCCCTCTTCGCCCTCGGAGCCGTCCCCGCCCTCGTCGTCACCCTCGAAGAAGTCCCCCACCTCGTCGACGACCTCGGCCGCCACCATCCCGCCGGCGACGCCCACCGCGAGCCCGGCCGCGCCCGCCGCCACCGCGGTGCCGACGCGGGGGGCGCCGCCCGGCAGCCCGGACTCGTGCCCGTACACGGCGTGGGAGCCGTACGACGCCCGGTGTTCCACCAGCTCCTGGATCCAGCCCTCGACGAGCGCGTTCCAGTCCTGCGGTCCGGCCGGCCCCTCGTGCGGGACGGTGAAGCGGCTGAGGGCGTCGTGGCCGTCGGCGAACGGGCCGCCGCGCTTGTCCGCCTCCAGCACCACCTCCAGCGCGCCCGGGACGGCCAGGAAGGTCAGCTCGATCTCGTTGATCTGGTGGGCGTACCGGGCGGGCGGGGTCAGCTCGATCTCCTGGTAGAAGGGCAGCTGCTGCCCGGTGCCGCCGATGCGGCCGTACTCCAGGTCGGCGGAGCGGAAGCCGAAGCCGAGCTGCCCGAAGGCGTCCAGGACGGCTTCCTGGGCGGGCAGCGGCGCCACGGTCAGCGGGTCCAGGTCGCCCTTGTCGCGGGCGCCCGCCACCGCCAGCTCGGTGCGCACGCCGAGTACGATGCCCAGCGGCTGCCCGTGCAGCTCGGTCACCGGCATCTCCCAGGGCAGCGGCACCGAGAACGACACCTCGTGCCGCGCGCCCGCGGCCAGCCGGAAGGAGCCGCCGACGGTGTGCCGGTCGAAGGCGACGACGCCCTCGCCCTCCCCGTGCTCGTGCTCGGCCTCGACGCGGGCCACCAGCTCCAGCCCGATGTGCTCGATGTGATGGTCGGCGGTGCCGCCGACGAGCTCGACCCGGCCGGACAGCACGCCCCCGGGCCGGGCGGCGCCCGGGTCCAGGACCGTGTCCACCGTGGGTCCGCCCACGCCGAGGGAACCGAGCAACCGCTTGAACACCATCGAGGCGTCCACTCCTTCACGTTCGTGCGGGGAACAACCGGAGCCCTCCGGCCGTTCTCTACAGGCGAGTAGAAGCATAGGGGCCGAAGGACTCCCCTTGTCTTTGCTCGTCCTTTACCATGAGGTTTGACCCCAGGGCGGCCGGCAGGCACCGGCCCCCACCGACCCCGTTAAGGAGTCCCGTTCCGTAATGGAGCCTCCCAGTACCGGCCGTGCCATGGCCGGCCCGCCAGTCCCCCCGAATGCGCGTGAGGGAAGCGGGGTGGCACGGTGACCGAGGTCCTGCTGCTCCTGCTGGCCCTCCTCCTCACCCTGGCCTGCGCCGTCTTCGTCGCGGCCGAGTTCTCTCTCACCACCGTCGAGCGCTCCGACCTGGAGCGTGCCGCCGAGTGCGGTGAGCGCGGCGCCGACGGCGCCCTGAAGGCCGTACGGTCGCTGACCCTCCAGCTCTCCGGCGCCCAGCTCGGCATCACCGTGACCTCCCTGGTCATCGGCATGCTGGCCGAGCCGTCGGTCGCCGTGCTGCTGCGCGGCCCGCTGACGGCGATCGGCCTGGGCGGTGCCGCCCCGACGGTGGCGACCGTGCTCGGCGTGGTCGTCTCCACCGTCGTCCTGATGGTCGTCGGCGAGCTGGTCCCCAAGAACTGGGCGATCTCCCGCCCGCTGGCCGTCGCGAAGGTCGTCGCCGGCCCGCAGCGCGGCTTCACCACCGCCTTCGGCCCCTTCATCCGCCACCTGAACAACACGGCGAACCGCTTCGTGCGCCGCTTCGGCCTGGAACCGGCCGAGGAGCTGGCCTCCGCCCGCAGCGCCGAGGAACTGGTCGCCCTGGCCCAGCACTCGGCCGCCGAGGGCGCCCTGGAGGCGGACTCGGCCGAGCTGTTCGTGCGCACCCTGCACCTGAGCGAGCTGACCGCGGAGAACGTCATGACGCCGCGCGTGGACGTCAAGGCACTGGAGGCCCACGCGACCGCCGCCGACGCCGCGAACCTCTCGCACGCCACCGGCCTGTCCCGCTTCCCGGTCTACCGGGACAGCCTCGACGAGGTCATCGGCACCGTGCACATCCGCGACGTGCTGGCCCTGGAGCCGGACAGGCGTCGGGCCACCCCCGTCACCGAGCTGGCCACCGCGCCGCTGCTGGTGCCGGACAGCCTGCCCGCCGACCGCCTCCTGGAGCGCATGCGCTCCACCCGCACCATGGCCGTCGTCATCGACGAGTACGGCGGCACGGCGGGCGTGGCCACCGTCGAGGACATCGTGGAGGAGGTCGTCGGCGAGGTGCGCGACGAGCACGACCCGGTCGAGATACCGGACCTGCTCCCCGCCCCCGCCGAGGCCGACGGCCGCGCCGCCTGGGAGGCCGACGGCTCGCTCCGTCTGGACCACCTGGAGCGCATCGGACTGACCGCGCCGGAGGGGCCGTACGAGACCCTGGCCGGCCTGGTCGCCACCCACCTGGCACGCATCCCGGCCAAGGGCGACGTCGTCGACCTGGACGGCTGGCGCGTCGACGTCCTCGACGTCGACCACCACCGCGCCGACCGCCTGCGGATCACCGCGCCCGCGCCGGTCATGCCGGCCGACCGGGAGCCGGAGGCCGCCCGATGACCGTCGTACAGCTCTTCATCGGCGCCCTGACGCTGCTGACCAACGCGTTCTTCGTCGGCGCCGAGTTCGCCCTGATCTCGGTGCGCCGCAGCCAGATCGAGCCGCGCGCGAAGGCGGGCGACAAGCGCGCCCGGATGACCCTGTGGGGCCTGGAGCACATCTCCCAGATGATGGCCACGGCCCAGCTCGGCATCACCGTCTCCTCCCTGGTGCTCGGCGCCGTCGCGGAGCCGGCCATCGCGCACCTGATGGAGCCGGCGTTCGAGGCGGTCCACATGCCGCACGCGCTGGTCCACCCGGTCGCCTTCGCGATCGCCCTGGCCCTCGCCACGTACCTGCACATGCTGATCGGCGAGATGATCCCGAAGAACATCGCCCTGGCCGCCCCGGCGACCACCGCGATGGTCCTCGGCCCGCCGCTGGTCGCCCTCACCAGGGCACTCAAGCCGGTCGTCTTCGGCATCAACGCCTTCGCCAACACGCTCCTCAAGCTGCTGCGGGTGGAGCCGAAGGACGAGGTCGAGGCCGTCTTCACCGACGACCAGCTGGCCCGCATGGTGGTGGACGCCAGCGAGGCCGGACTGCTCACCCCGGCCGACGGCGAGCGGCTGCGCGACGCGCTGGAGCTGGGCACCCGCCCGGTCGGCGAGATCCTGGTCCCGGTCCCGAAGATGCGCACCGTCGGCCACACGGTCACCCCGGCCCAGCTGGAGCGCCTGGCCGCCGAGGCGGGCTACTCCCGCTTCCCGGTCACCGGCCCCGGCGGCACCGTCCTGGGCTACCTGCACATCAAGGACACCCTGGGCCTCACCGACCGCGACGCCCCCTTCCCGCGCTCGGCGCTGCACCGGGTGACCCGGGTCCGCATCGACACCCCGCTGGACGACACCCTCACCGCCCTGCGCACCGAGGACAGTCACCTGGCCGCCGTCACCGGCGAGACGGGCGCGGTCCTGGGCTTCGTGACGATGGAGGACGTCCTGACGGAGCTGGTGGGGCCGACACCGGTCTGATCCTCCGCCGTCCGGCGAACGTGGCCGCCTCCCGCGGTGACACCACTGCGGGGGCGGCCACGGCTCGTCCCGCCGGTCCACCGGCGCGCGCCCGGTGCACCGGCTCCGCCTCACGCCGCCCGCCTCACGCCGCCCGCAGCGCGTCCGCCGGCGGCGTGCGCAAGGCGTGCCGGGTGGGCAGCTCGATGGTGACGTACGCGGTCAGGACGACCGTCGCCGCCACCGCGGGCAGCAGCCAGGCGGGCCCCGCCGGCCAGGGCCGGCCGAGGAAGCCCTGGCCCAGCAGGGCGAGGGGGAGGGCGGACAGGAGCAGGCCGGAGACGAGGGCCGCGGCGGCCACGACGGCGGCCTCGCGGCGCATCATCGCGCGGACCTGCCGAGGCGTCGTGCCGACCAGACGCAGCGCGGCGATCTCGGCGCGGCGCTGGGCGGTGGCGGCGACCAGCTTGTTGGCGATGCTCAGCAGCAGGTAGCCGAGCAGTACGACGACGGTGGCCAGGTTGACCCACACCTCCGGCGGCGTGTCCGCGCCCGGGGAGTCCGCGTCCGGGGCGGTGCTCGCCACGGCGAGGCCGGCGCGGTCGGCGGCCAGCGCGGTCAGACCCCGCGCGGCCGCGTCGGTGCCGTCTGTGCGGACCAGGACGCTCCGGTCGAGGTCCGTCGTGGTGTGCCCGGCGGCCAGCTCCCGGGAGAGGACGACCGGGCCGAAGCCCAGCCCCCGGTCGTACACGGCGACGACCCGGGCGTCGACCTGCGTCCCGTCGCCCAGCACCAGCCGCACCCGCTCCCCGAGGCCCGCGCCGCGGGTCCGCGCGGCCTCGCCGCTGACGGCGACCGTGTCGCCGGTGAGCCGGTCCAGGCCGCCCTCCGTCACGCCGAGGTCGACGACGTCCCCCGTGTCCGGGCCGAGCACCATCGCCGACGCCGACTCGGCCGCGGGCTCACCGAACTCCTCGTACTCCCACACCACCGTGGTCGTGCCGACGGGCGCCGCCGCCCGCACGCCCGGCACCTCCCGCACGGCGGGCAGCGTGTCCGCGGGCAGCCCGCCCAGGGCCGGCGCGGTCACCTCGTACTGGGCGAGCGTGCCGCCGCGGGTGTCGTCCGAGGTGGCGGCGAGCACCGTCGTCTGCGCGAACGTGTACGTCAGGACGAAGACGACCGCCATGGCCAGCGGGCTGATCACCCCCGAAAGGCGCAGCGCGTAGCCGCGCACGTTGGCCAGCGCCAGCCATGTCGGGGCCGCGACCCCGGGCCGCAGCCGCCCTGCGACCGCCGCACCGGCCCGCTGGACCAGCGCCGGCCCGGACAGGGCGAGGCCGATGGCGGCCAGGATGCCCGCGATGGACGTGGCCGAGGCCCCGAGGACCGTTCGCGACATCAGCGGCGCCGCCGACAGCACGCACGCGCCGAGCATCAGCAGCAGGCCGGCGCCGGTGCGCACCCGTGAGGGCCGGCGCGGCTCGCTGCGGGACTCGGCGACCGCCTCCGTGGCCGGCCTGCGGGACGTGCGCCAGGCCGCGCAGCGGGCGGAGAGCTGCACGGCCGCCGCCACCAGCAGCAGCGTGGCGACCGCGGGCAGCGGGGAGAGCGTGAGGGGCAGTTCGTCCGGCAGCACCCCGCGCCCGGCCAGCAGCTCCCGGAACCGGCCCGCCAGCAGGTAGCCGAGCGCCACGCCCGGTACCAGGGCCAGCGCCGCCACGACCGAGGACTGCGCGGCGGCCAGCCGGCGGATCTGCTTCGGCGTCGCCCCGACGGCCCGCATCAGCGCCAGGTCGCGGCGCTGCCCGGCGATCGTCACGCCCAGCGCGCCCGCGACGACGAACCCGGTGATCAGCAGCACGATCCCGGCGAGCGAACCGGCCAGCAGGATCAGCAGCGAGCGCGCCGAGCCCACGCCGGGCTCCACGGCCTCACCCCGGTCCGCGCCGGTGACGACCTCCAGGCCCGTGCCCGCCACCTGCTCGCGCACCGCCGAGGCGACCCGGTCCCCGGCTCCGTCGTCGACCCGCAGGCCGATCAGGTCGACGGTCCCGGCGCGCGTCCCGTCGCCGTCGCCGCCGCGACCGGCCAGGCGCGAGGCCGTCCCGTCCGCGAAGTAGACGCCCGCGCCCGGGGCGTCGACCACCGCGGAGACCCGGTAGGCGGTGGCGGGGCGGCCGTTCGCCACGACCTCGACCCGCTCGCCCACCGCGACGCCCGCCGCCGCGGTCACGGCGACCTCGCCCGCGCCCGACGGCGCCCGGCCCGTCACGCGCGGGTCCGCCAGCAGCTTCGTCGACGACCAGCCGTGGCCCGCCGTCCTCGGGTCGTCGGCGGACGCGAGGACCTGTCCGCGCGGGCCGACCAGCGCGGCCGGGAAGCCGATGTCCCCGACCGCCGCCGTGACCCCGGGCAGGGCGGCCAGCCGGTCCACGAGCCGGTCCGGGACCGTGGCGCGCTCGGGCAGCGCGATCGGCAGGTCCCCGCGCGGGTGGAACTCCTGGTCGGCCGCGACCACGACGTCCGCGCCGCCGAGCCGTCCGGGCGGCAGCTGGGAGCGCAGCCCCGACTCGGCCAGTACGCCGGTGGTGGTGATCAGCGCCGCGCCGCCCAGGACCGCGCACGTCACGGCCAGCAGTGCGGTGACCCGGTGCGCGGCCATCCGCCAGGCGAGGTACAGCACGTCTACCGCTCTCCCAACGCCACGAGGCGGTCGGCCAGGTGCGGCGCGGTCGGCCGCTCCAGCGCCTCGACCACCCGGCCGTCGGCCATCACCAGGGCCCGGTGCGCGCGGGCCGCGGCGGCCGGGTCGTGGGTGACCATCACCACCGTCTGGCCCAGGTCGTCGACGAGGCCGCGCAGCAGGTCCAGCACCTGGTGGGCGCTGCGCAGGTCCAGCGCCCCGGTCGGCTCGTCCGCGAAGACGACGGCGGGCTTGGCCGCCAACGCCCGTACGACGGCGGCCCGTTGCTGCTGCCCGCCGGACAGCTCGGCCGGGCGGTGCGCGAGCCGGCCGGCCAGCCCCACCCGCTCGGTCAGGGTGCGCAGCCAGTCCCGGTCCGGGCGCCGGCCGGCCAGGCGCAGCGGCAGCGTGATGTTGTCCTCGACACTGAGGGAGGGGATCAGGTTGTACGCCTGGAAGACGAAGCCGACGCGCTCGCGGCGCAGTTCGGTGCGGCGGGTCTCGTTCATCCCGGAGATCTCCTGCCCGTCGATGCGGACACTGCCCGACGTGGGCGAGTCCAGCCCGGCGGCGCAGTGCATCAGCGTGCTCTTGCCGGACCCCGAGGGGCCCATCACGGCGAGGAACGTGCCGTGCTCCACGGTGAGCGACACGTCGTCGAGGGCCCGTACGTCCCCCGGGTAGGTCCTGGCGACGTGCGCCAGCGCGATGGCGGGGGCCCTGAGCGCGGTGGCCGTCGTGACCGCGGTGCTCATCGACGCCCCCGCAGGGCGCGCACGACGAGGGTCCCGGCGGCGAGCACGGTGACGACGCCGCTGGCCAGGTGCACCCAGGTGGGGGCGCCGCCGAAGGAGGCGGTCATGTTGGCGACCGCGCTGACCACCACGAGGGCCCACAGCAGGGCGCGGAGGACGTCCCCGCGGGAGACGGCGTCCGGGCCGTCGTCCGCACCGCCCGTGGGGGCGCCCGCGGGCGGTGCGGTCAAGCGGTACGGGTCCTGGTGCGTCATGGCGGCGTCCTCCGTGGGCTGCGCTCTCGGTACGTCACCGACGCTATGGACCCCGACCCCCTCCGGCCGATCCCGTGGGCCGCCCGGTCCGGGGTACAGCAGGCTGTACCTTCCGGCTCCGGGCGTGGCTGGGGCCCTGTCGGGGACCGGGGGCGGGCCGCCGGAAGCCCGCCCGCCGACGACTTTGCCCTCTCTTTACAACCCGCCCCTGCGCCGCCTCGTCTCTCCGTCCGATCCGCACCCCACGCGACACACGCGACGACCGACGAGACCGACGAGAGAGAGCGACCCGATGCGCCGCACCATCCTCAGCGCCGTGGCCCTGGCCTGCACCGCCGTACTGGCGGGCATCGCCCCCGCGTTCGCCACCGACCCCACCCCGGTCCCCTCCAGCCCCGCTGCCGCCACCCCGAGCGCCGAGCCGTCCGAGGCGCCCGGCACCGGTACCGGGCCGTCCGAGGTGCCGACGCCCTCCGTCAGCGCCCCGGCCCCGGCGGCCGAGCCGTCCGAGGTCCCGGCCGACGGCCAGGTGTCCGTCGTGCCCGAGGGCGCGGCCGACACCGGGGTGGGGGCCGCGCAGTCCTCCGGGAGCGACGCCGGGCTCATCGGCGCGGGCGCCGGTGCCGGGCTCCTCGCGGGCGGCGCGGTCCTCTTCGTCGTACGCCGCCGGCGGGCGGCGACCGGGGCATGACCCCGCGCTCCGGGCGCGCCCTCGCCGCCGTCGTACTGGCCGCGGTCCTCGCGGGCTGCGGCGGGCAGGGGAGTGACGCGGGCGGTGGCCGGGCGGGCGGAGAGGACGGGTCCGCCCGGCCCGCGACCACCGCCCCGCCCGCGCAGCCGTCCGCGGAACCGGTGCGGCCCCTGGCGCGTTCGGCGCCGGTCGGCCTGCGCATCCCGGCCATCGGAGTGGACACCCCGGTGATGCGGCTGGGACTGGCGTCCGACGGCACGGTCGAGGTCCCGCCGGTCACGGACGACGACCTGGCGGGCTGGTACCGGCACTCGCCGACCCCCGGCCAGATCGGTCCCTCCGTCGTCCTCGGCCACGTCACCGTCGGCAGCCACGGGGACGGGGTCTTCCGCCGGCTCGCGCGGCTGCACCGGGGCGACCGGGTCGAGGCGCGCCTGGCGAACGGCACGGCCGCGGAGTTCGCGGTCACCGAGGTACGGACGGTGGCGAAGGCGGAATTCCCGACCGACGACGTCTACGGCGACGTGGACCGCCCGGAGCTGCGGCTCATCACCTGCGGCGGGCCGCGCAGCGGCGACGAGTACCGGGACAACGTCATCGTCTTCGCCGAGCTGACCGCGACCACCGGTGCGACCGCGGGCGCGACCACCAGCGCGCGGAGCCCCGCGGTCTCCTGACCGACGGCCCCGCGCACCGGCATACCCTCACGACCATGGAGAGCGTTGAAACGGTCCCGTGACAGGGCGGCGTCCGAGCTGTTCGCCGCCCTGTACCCGCGCCTCGCCGGCTGGTGCCGCCGGCTCGTCGACGACGACGAGACGGCCCACGAGATCGCCTCGGAGGCGTTCACCCGCCTCTGGGCCCGCTGGACGTCCGTGGACGAACCCCGGGGCTTCCTCTACGTCACCGCCGCCAACCTCGTCCGCGACCACTGGCGCAAACTGGAGCGCGAGCGCCGGGCGGTGCGCCGGGTCACGGCCGAGGTCGCCGTCCGCCCGCACCCGGAGCAGGCCGACCCCTCGGTGCGGCTGCTCGTACAGTCCTTGCCGGAGCGGCTGCGCGTGCCGATCCTGCTGCACTACTACGCCGACATGCCGATCCGGGAGGTGTCCGTGCTGACCGGGCGCAAGGAGGGAACCGTCAAGGCCGACCTGCACGCGGCCCGTGAACTGCTCCGCGTCCACCTGAGGAGAAGCGTTGACCACACGCCTTGAGGGCGGCCAGGACGATCAGGACGACCGGGGCGGCCAGGGGTTCGGGCGGGACGACGACGATCCGCTGCTGGTCGTGCTGCGTCCGGGGGCCGACTACCTGGGCCCGCCGCCCGGCCGCTACGAGGCGATCCGCCGGGCTGCGTCCCGCCGGCGGCTGCTGCGCGCAGCGGCCGGCGCCGCCGCGACCGCTGCCGCCGCCGCACTGATCGCACTGCCGCTGAACTGGGCGGCCCCGTCGCCCCCCGCCCGTCCGACGGCTCCGCTGGCCCCGGCTCCCGCCGACCCGCCACCGGCGTCGCCCGGCCCGGTGCCGTCCCGGGAGCCCTCGAGCCTGCCCTCGGAGGTCGCCACGCCCGAGGCGTCCCCGCCCTCCGCGACGAAGACGCCGCCGACGGCGGTACCGAGCACGCCGCCCACCGGGAACCCGCCGTCGGCGAGCACACCCGGGACCGGGCCGTCGGCCCGCCCGAGCACGCCGCGCACACCGTCGGAGTACGGCGGCACTACCGCCACGGCGGGACACTGACCCGGCGGAGGCTGATCCGGCGAACGCTGATCCGGCACTGATGATCAGCCGCCGACCCCGCACCGACCGGACCCCGCCCCGGCACCGACCGGAGCCGTAGCGTCCGGTCCGGTGCTCCCGTACCCGGACGCTTCAGCGGTGGTGCCGGGCCGCCCCCGCTCTGCCTCAGCCGTCCAGGGGTGTGGCCGTGTTCCCGCCGAGCAGCGCCGACGCCGTCTGGACCGGCGTGGCGTCGGGGGCCGGCGCGGGCGCCGCTCCGGGTGCGGCGTGGCAGGTGAAGCCCAGGCGCGCCATCGCCCGGGTGACCTCACCGGCGGAGAAGTCGCGGCGGTCCTGCCGGGTGACGACCTCGCCCACCTGCTTGACGGGGTAGCGGCGGCGTCCGACGGTCACGGACTCCCCGGTGATGGGCTCGGGCGTGATGCCCTTCATCGACTCCACCACCCCGCCCTTGGTGAGGTCGAACGGGTACCGGGCGATGACACAGCGCATGATGCCTCCACGAGAGGGACGGGGCGGATGGGTTTGCCGGTCGCGCGTGTTCTAGGCAGACGCGCCACCTGAGGACGGGCGCCGAGGCCCGCGACGCGGGGCGTCACCGGCGGGCCGGCCCTGGGCGCCCCGTCGCCGGCCGGAGCCGCCTTCCTGACGGGTGCGGCTCTGACCGGAGTTCTCCTGGCGGGAACGGCCCTGCCCCGTGGACCCCTGACCGGTGCGGTCCTGGCCGGTGCGGCCCTGCGCGCCGCCACCGCCACCGCCGCCGCCCCGGCGCCGCCGGGACGAGGAACCGCCGCCGGACGCCGCGCGCCGCGGGCGCTCCACGACCGGCGCCGTGATGACGACCGGGACGCCGGACGGTGCCTGCGCACCGGTGATGCGGGACAGTTCCGCCTCACCGGAACGCACCGGTGTGATCAGGGGGCTGATGCCCGCCAGGGCCATCAGCCGGGTCATCTCGCGCCGCTGGTCCGGGGTCACCAGGGTGACGACGCTGCCGGACTCGCCGGCGCGGGCCGTACGGCCGCCCCGGTGCAGGTAGTCCTTGTGGTCGCCGGGCGGGTCGACGTTGACGACCAGGTCGAGGTTGTCGACGTGGATGCCGCGGGCCGCGACGTTGGTCGCCACCAGCGCGGTCACCTGACCGTCCTTGAACTGGGCGAGCGTGCGGGTGCGCTGCGGCTGGGACTTGCCGCCGTGCAGGCCCGCCGCGCGCACGCCGCTCTTCAGCAGCTGCTTCACCAGCCGGTCCACCCGGTGCTTGGTGTCCAGGAACATGATCACCCGGCCGTCGCGGGCCGCGATCTCGACGGTGGTGCGCTGCTTGTCCTCCTCGTGGACGTGCAGCACGTGGTGCTCCATCGTGGTGACGGCGCCGGCCGACGGGTCGACGGAGTGGACCACCGGGTCCGTCAGGTAGCGGCGGACCAGCCGGTCGACGTTGCGGTCCAGGGTGGCCGAGAACAGCATCCGCTGCCCGTCCGGGCGCACCTGGTCGAGCAGGGCGGTGACCTGCGGCATGAAGCCCATGTCGGTCATCTGGTCGGCCTCGTCCAGGACGGTGATCGCCACGTCGTCCAGCAGGCAGTCGCCCCGGTCGATGAGGTCCTTGAGCCGTCCGGGCGTGGCGACGACGACCTCCGCGCCGGCCCGCAGCGCGCCGGCCTGCCGGCCGATCGACATGCCGCCGACGACGGTCGCCGAGCGCAGGCCGAGGGCCCGGGCGTAGGGGGTGAGCGCGTCGGTGACCTGCTGGGCGAGCTCCCGGGTGGGGACGAGGATCAGGCCGAGCGGCCGCTTGGGCTCGGCGCGCCGGCCCGCAGTACGGGCCAGCAGGGCGAGGCCGAAGGCGAGGGTCTTGCCCGACCCGGTGCGGCCGCGGCCGAGCACGTCGCGGCCGGCCAGGGAGTTCGGCAGGGTCGCCGCCTGGATCGGGAACGGGACGGTCACGCCCTCGTCGCCGAGCGCGGCCAGCAGCCGGGCGGGCATGTCGAGTTCGGCGAACGACTCGACGGCGGGCAGTGCCGGTGTGACCGTCTTCGGCAGCGCGAACTCCCCCTGCGGGGCGGCCGGCCTGCGACCGGGGGTCTGGGCGCGGCGGGGGCCGCCGCCGGAGCGTCGGCGGTCACTGGTGCGTACGCGGTTCATGGGGAACCTTCCTTGATACGGCACGTATCAAGGGAGTCCCGCAGCGAGGAACCGCGCGGTGAATCGCAAGAACGAGCCGGCCTCGGCCGCTGTCGGCGTATTGCTTCACGCGGACGCGGACCGGGAAACGAAAAATGAGAAACGAAACGCGACGGAGAGACGCGAAACGCGGAGAAGTCAAAACGAAACGCGAGCGGGGGCCCGCACCCCACGGTGCGGGCCCCGGCTGCGAGGTGATGCGAGCGCGTCAGGCGACGACGATGTTCTCGGCCGTCGGGCCCTTCTGGCCCTGCGCGATGTCGAACGTCACCTTCTGGCCCTCGAGCAGCTCACGGAAGCCCTGGGCGGCGATGTTCGAGTAGTGGGCGAAGACGTCGGGGCCGCCGCCGTCCTGCTCGATGAAGCCGAAGCCCTTTTCCGAGTTGAACCACTTAACGGTGCCGGAAGCCATGTTTTCTCCTTCGGTACGGTGCTCGGAGTTCACCCTGTGCGAACTCCGGTCGCCGTGATGATCACCCCGTCGGAAAAAACCTTCAGGCAACCACAACTGCAACTTCCTACGACAGTAGCACGCCGGGTTCCCCGGGGCGCCGGAAAAAGGCCGGTTCGACCGGCCGGTCGGGGAATATTCTCAGCCGGCCCCGGACCGACCTGCGGGGACGGCGGCCCACCCCCGGACCTGGGCGGTGACGTGCTTCACTGCCTCGGCGTGAGGCCGGGCGCCGTCGGGGCGGCCGGGGCCGCCCGGACCCGTCAGTTTTCGAGAAGCACCGGCTGGCGGGCCGCCCATACCGTCGACGCCATGAACGCCATCGACGCCATCACCCTGGAAGTGGCCGACCCCGAGGCCGCCGCCCGTTTCTATTCCGCCGCCTTCGGGCTGGACCCGTCGAGGGTGCGCCTACGCGCCTGCGAGACCCCCACGTCCGGCTTCCGCGGTTTCACGCTCTCGCTCGTGGTGTCCCAGCCGGGCAACGTCGACGCGCTCTTCACCGCCGCCGTCGACGCGGGCGCCACCGTCGTCAAGCCGCCCGCCAGGTCGCTGTGGGGCTACGGCGGCGTGGTCCAGGCACCCGACGGCACGATCTGGCAGCTCGCGACCTCCAAGAAGAAGGACACCGGCCCGGTCACCCGGGACTTCGACGAACTCGTGCTGCTGCTGGGCGTCGAGGACGTGAAGGCCAGCAAGCGGTTCTACGTCGAGCAGGGCCTCGCCGTCGCCAAGAGCTTCGGCGGCAAGTACGTCGAGTTCGACACCGGCTCCGGCGCCGTCAAGCTGTCCCTGTACAAGCGTCGCGGCCTCGCCAAGGTCGCCGGTGTCCCGGCCGACGGCACCGGGTCGCACCGGCTCGTGCTCTCGGGCGCCTCCCGCCCGTTCAGCGACCCGGACGGATTCGTCTGGGAGACCGAGCCCGCCAGGACGTGACCGGGTCGGAACCCGATCTGTCACCTTCCCGTCTTCTTCTGTCGGCGGGCCCGTACATTTCCCTTCGACAGGAAGACGACAGCCTCCAGCTCACCGCCCGTCGTTTTCGCCGGATTCCTTGCTATTGAGCGCATTTCGTAGCAAACAGAATAAAGATTGAGATACATGCCACCGCGGGTGTTTTCACGAATATGCCGCCGACCACGGGCGAGACTCTGGGCCGTGGCGGGTGTGGCGGCCCTCGCCTTCATGGTCGTGCTGGAGGTCGCCGCGCGTCGCTACGGCGAGCCGGGGCCGCTCACCAATCAGGCGAGAGAGGCGATATTCGCCCCCGCGTCGGGACCGCTGCTGTACGCGGGCCTGGCGTTGACGATCGTGGTACTCACCTGGCGGCAGCGGTTCGTCGCGGCCGGCGCCGCGGTCGGCATCGACGTCGCCTTCACCCTGGTGCGGTGGGCGGCCGGGGCGCGGGTGACCGAGGGGCACTCGTTCGGCAACGGCGCGCTGTGGGCGATCCTGGGCTGCGCGGTCGTCGCCGTCACGCGCCGCACCGGCCCGGACCGCGTCCTGCTGCTGAAGGGCGTCGGGCTGGGCCTGCTGCTGGTGGCCGGCCGCAAGACCGGCGACGCCTGGCTGCTGATCACCTCCAAGACCCGCCCGGCGGTGCTCGACCAGTACGTGGCCACCGCCGACCACGCGCTCGGCAACCCGTCGTGGGTGATGGGGCGCCTGGTCGAGGCCACCGCACCGGTCGGCCCCCACGTCCTCGACTGGGTCTACGCCCAGCTCGCGGTGGCCGCGGCCGTGGCCGCCCTGTACCAGCTGCGCAACGTCGCCGCCGAGCGCCGCTTCCCGCGCCACCACCTGGTGCGCACCTTCCTGCTGATCGGCCTGCTCGGACCGGCCGTCTACATGATCTACCCGGTGGTCGGGCCGGTCTTCCTCTACGGCACCGGCGCCTTCGGCACCGGCGGGGCGGAGTGGGCGGTGGCCGACATCTGGCCGGACGCCCTGCCGCCGCTCGGCCCTCCCCACCCGGTGACGTACGACGGTGTCACACCCCGCAACTGCATGCCCAGCCTGCACACGGCCTGGGCCGTCGCGATCTTCATCCACACCCGCAGGAGCCCGCGCCCCCTGCGCTTCGCAGGAACGTTTTGGCTGGTCGCCACGCTCACCGCGACCCTCGGGTTCGGCTACCACTACGGTATCGACCTCGTCGCCGGCGTGGTCTTCGCGGTCACGATCGAGGCGGCACTGCGCTCGTACGACCGCGGCTGGGACCGGTCGGGGACCCGGCTGGTCGCTCACGGCGTGGTGGTGTTCGCGGCGGTCCTGGCGGCGTCCCGCTACCTGTCCCTGGAGATGGCCCACCACCCGTGGCTGTACGGACCGCTCCTCCTCCTCGCCATGGCCTCGGTGATCCACGGCTACGTGCGGACCACCAGGCGGTGGGAGCCCAGGACGGCGACGGTGCCGCGACAGGCCGAAGCCCAGCTCGAACCGGCCTGAGCCCGCCTGATCGGCGGGCCGCCTCCGCGAAGTCGTACACCGCCCAGTCCACGACCGGGCGGTAACCGAGGCGCCGGTACAGGGCGTTGCTGGTCGGATCGGCGGCGTTCGTGTACAGCACGACCTCCTTGGCACCGGCCGCCCGCGCGGCCCGGCTGGCCTCGGCCGTCACGGCACCCGCGTAGCCGCGGCCGCTCAGGGGGGCCGGGGTGTGGACGGGGTCCACCTGGACCACCCCGGCGATCATCGGGTTGGCGCCGGCCATGGAGACGGGGATGCCGTCCGGGGTCTCCCAGAAGGTGTAGCTCTTGTCGGCGAACCGGGTGCCGGCCCAGGATCCGGCGTCGACGGTGACGGCTTCCCCCACGTCCGCGGCGAACTCGAGAGGCACCGCCGGGAAGAGACCGGCCCGGAAGAGGCCGGTCTCGCCGCGCCGCGCACTACTTGCTGACCGCGAACCGCATCAGGGCGTGCTCGTCGCCCTGCTTGAGCTTCCCGGTCTCGTTGACGACCTCCAGCTTCCAGACGCCGCCCACCCGCACGGCCTTGGCCACGGCGCAGGCGTTGTCCTGGCTGAGCAGGCTGGGCCAGATGTCGGCGACCTGCTGCGTGCTGCCCCCGGTGGCGTCGTACACCTTGAAGCTGATGTTGCGGGCCTTCTGGAAGGAGCTGCCCTTCTTGTAGGCGGCGGCGACGAACACGATCGACGTGATGGGTGCGGGCAGGCCGGCGAACTCGACCGTCACCGTCTCGTCGTCCCCGTCCCCGTGCCCGGTCTGGTTGTCGCCGCTGTGGAGGAGCGAACCGTTGCCCATCGGGTCGAGGGAGTCCAGGCCGGCGAGGCGCACCGGGTCCCCGCCCTGCATGGCGACGGCGATCAGGTCGAGGTCGGTGCCGGTCTTGCGGCGCAGCTTCCCGAGCACTCCGCCGCTGCTGCCGGCGGTCGGGTCCCAGGAGACGCCGATGGACAGGTGGGTCACTCCGTCCAGGTCCGCGGGGCCGTCTTCCTTGGTCAGCGTGATCATGTGCGCTTCTTCCTTGCTGTCGTGTCAGACGTTGACGCCGAAGTCGGCGGCGATACCGGCCAGCCCCGAGGCGTAGCCCTGTCCGCCGGCCCGGAACTTCCACTCGGCGCCGTGCCGGTAGAGCTCGCCGAAGACCATCGCGGTCTCGGTCGAGGCGTCCTCGGAGAGGTCGTAGCGGGCGATCTCCTGGTGGTCCGCCTGGTTGACGACCCGGATGAAGGCGTTGCGGACCTGGCCGAAGCTCTGGCCGCGGTTGTTCGCGTCGTGGATGGAGACCGGGAAGACGATCCGGTCGACCTCGGCGGGAACGGCGGTCAGGTTCACCTTGACGGCCTCGTCGTCGCCCTCGCCCTCGCCGGTGAGGTTGTCGCCGGTGTGCTCGACCGAACCGTCCGGGCTGGTCAGGTTGTTGTAGAAGACGAAGTGCCCGTCCGTCAGGACCTTGCCGGAGGCGTCGAGGAGCAGCGCCGAGGCGTCCAGGTCGTAGTCGGTGCCGGTCGTGGTGCGCACGTCCCAGCCCAGACCGACCAGTACGGCGGTCAGGCCCGGTGCCTCCTTGCTCAGCGAGACGTTGCCGCCCTTGGCCAGGGAGACTCCCATTGCGTACTCCTTCTCGATGTCTGCGTCGTGACAGTGGGGCCCGGCGGTCGGGCCGGTCAGCGGCGGGAGTTGCCGAGCACCAGGCGGTAGCCGACCAGCAGGACGAGGGCGCCGACGACGGCGGACCCCCACGTCGCGGCGTCGAAGAACTCCCGCTGCACCGGACGGTCGAGGAACGTGGCCGACAGCCAGCCGCCCAGGAAGGCGCCGGCGATGCCGATCACCGTCGTGCCGACACAACCGCCGGGGTCCCGTCCGGGCAGGATCGCCTTGGCGATCGCTCCGGCGAGGAGTCCCAGTACCAGCCAGGCGATGACACCCATCGTTCCGGTGCTCCCTTCCACTGCTCTGTCCGTGTGTTCCGCCCGTGCGGGGCCGGGCGGTGTCCGGACAGCTTAGCTTCTACAGAGATGTAGAAGTCGGGGCGGTGGCGGAAAGGGCGGATCGACGGAGCCGCACACCGTCCGAGAGGCCCGGGACCCCGTGCGCGACGGGAACGGTCACACGTCCGTGACGTCGGCGATGTCGAACACGTCCATGGCGTCCGGGAGTTCCCCGTCGAGCCGCTGCTCGGACCAGATCGTCTTGTCCCGGCGCCCGTGCCGCACCCCCCAGTGGGAGCTGAGCCGCATCACGATGTAGAGACCGCGCCCGCCCTCGTCGCTCGCGCGGGCCTGACGCAGATGAGGGCTGGCGCTGTTGGTGTCCGTGACCTCGCACAGCAGCCGCCCCTGGTCGTGGATGAGCCGCAGCCGCACCGGGCCGTTGCCGTGCCGGATGGCGTTGGTGACCAGCTCGCTGACGATGAGCTCGGTCGTGTGGGCCGCACCGTCGAGGTCCCAGACGGCGAGCTGCTGGTCGACGAGCCGGCGTGCCGTGCCCACGACGGACGCGTCGGCGGGCAGGGTCCAGTCCGCGACCTGCTCCGGCGGCAGCACGTGGGTGCGGGCGAGGAGGAGGACGGCGTCGTCGTGGCGGGAGGGCGCCATGCGGTACACGGCGGTGTCGCACAGCTCCTGCAGGGGCCGGGCGGTGGGGGCGAGGACGTGCTCGAGGTGCCGCCGGGCTGCCGCCTCGCCCTCGCCGACGGCGGTGAGGAGACCGCCGGTGCAGTGGGCGAGCAGGCTGCCCGGGGGAACCTCGAACACGGTCGGGGTGAAGGCACGCCCGCCGCCCGTGCCCAGGGGCGGCCCCTGCGCGAAGTCCACGGCGACCGGCGAGCCGTCCGGGTCGATGACCACGGGGGCGGGATGCCCCGCCCGGATCGTCACGCACTGCCGGGACACGGGGTCGTAGACGGTGATCACGCAGGTCGCCACATGCGTCGCCGCGGTGGGCGCGGTCGCCGCGGCGGGCGCGTCGGCGGCCGAGAGCTGGGCGGCGACCTCGTCCAGGTGGGTCAGCAGCTCGTCGGTCTCCAGGTCCTGAAGGGCGAGGGTGCGCAGGGCGACGCGGAGCTGGCCCATCGTCGCGGCGGCTTCGATGCCGTGGCCGACGACGTCCCCGACGACGAGGGCGACCCGGGTGCCGGAGAGGGGGATGACGTCGAACCAGCCGCCGCCGGCCCCCTCGGGCAGGTAGACGTGGGCGGTCTCCACCGCGGACAGGCGCGGGATCACGCCGGGTTGCAGCCTGCGCTGGAGCGTGGACGCCACGGTGCGCTCGCGGCGGTAGCTGTGCGCGTTGTCCAGGTGGGCCGCCGCGGTGGCGGCCGCCTGCCGGGCGACGTCCAGGTCCGCTTCCTCGAAGGGGTCGACCCGGTTGCGGTACAGGGTCAGCAGCCCGAGCACGGTGTCCCGGGCCGTGAGCGGCACGACGATCATGGAGCGGACGTGCGCGGCGATCAGCGGCGCGAAGCCGTCCGGGTCGGCCGAGAGCCACGGGGCGTCCGCGGAGACGTGCACGAGACGGGCCCGGGCGTCGTTGAGGGCCTGCGTGTACGGGGTGGGGAAGGGAAAGGGGCGGCTGTCGCCCTCCGCCCTGCTCACCGGCGCGTCCGGGGGAGCGAAGGACACCCGGCGCAGCGGCACCGCCGACGGCACGGGGCCGGCCCGGCGCACGGTGCCGTCCGGTCCGTCGTCGATCAGGTCGACGCTCGCCATGTCGGCGAAGCCGGGCGCCAGGGCCCGGACCAGCTCGTCGGCCGTGACCCGTGCCTCCAGCGTGGAACCGACGGTGGCGTGCACCGTACTGAGCACGGCGAGGCGGTCCGCGGCGGCCTGCCGCTCGGTCACGTCCTCCACCACGCCCACCAGTCCGGGGACGCCGTCGCCGGGTCCGCGCAGCGGGAAGAGGGACACTTCGACGGCGAGGGTCCGGTGCGGCTCGGAGGGCGACCGGCCACGGACCAGCCGGCTGCGCAGCGGCTCACCGGTCGCCAGGACCTCGTCGATCAGCGCCCTGAGCTCACCGCCCTCGAAACCGGGGGCGAAATCCTCGACGCCGCGCCCGACGACGTCCTCGGCGGACAGGCCGCGCACCCCCCGCCCGGCGGGGTTGTAGCGCGTGACCTTCTGTTCGGCGTCGAAGACGAACAGACCCTGAGGCGAATCGGCGAACAGCGCGCTCAGCACCGCAGCGTCGTCAACGGGACCGCCCGTCACCGCAAGCTCCCTTCGCGGACCTCCGTCCCCACCCTCTCGCATCGCCCGGGCACGGCAACTCGGCCGCTGCGGCGCGGTGGGGTCCGCCGGGCCGCACGCCGCCTCGCTCACCACGCCTCCGTGTCGTCCGCCGTCCCCCGCGCCGGCCGGGGTTCGCGGCGCTCGCCCCCTGCCGCCCCGCCGCTCGCCTTCCGCAGCCGGGTCGCGAGCAGCGGCAGGACGAGCACGGAGATCATCGCGGCCCCGACCAGGGCGGCCGCCCGGTCCGTGCCGAGCAGCCCCTGGTCCACGCCGATCGTCGTGATCGCCACGACGAGGGGCAGGCACGTCGACGCGAACAGGGCGAGCGCCGTCCGGTCGGCGCGGCGCAGGTCCTTCGGGGCGAGGACGTACACGGGTCCGCCGCGCACCACGAGGCACAGCACCAGGAAGACCGGCACCAGCGACAGGGCGACCGGGTCGTGCAGCAGGGCGTCGAGGTCGAACTCGATCCCGGTGACCACGTAGAACAACGGCACCAGGAACCCGAACCCCATCGCCTCCACCTTGCCGACGACCTCCTCGCCGGCCTCCGGCACGGCCCGCCGCAGCACCAGCCGGGTCAGCACCCCGGCGGCGAACGCGCCCAGCAGCACGTCCAGACCGAACACCTCGGCCAGGCCGAGCATGCAGGCCAGCAGCAGCATGACGAACCGGACCGCGAACTGCCCGCTGCTGTGCAGGGTCCGCTCGGTCAGCTCACCGAACCACCGGGGCCGCGGGCGCAGCGCCCAGAACACGGCACCGGCGGTGACCACCCCGAAGGCGACGAGCAGGGCCGCCGACTCGGCCGGCCGGCGACCGCTGAGCAGCAGCGCCATCGCCACGACGGGACCGAACTCGCCCACCGCGCCGAACGCCGACACCACCGTCCCGAAGCGGCCCCGCAGCTCCCCGGCGTCCCGCAGCATCGGCAGTACGGTCCCCAGCGCCGTACTGGTCAGGGCCGTACCGACGACGAACGCCTCGAACACCTCGCCGCCGCTGAACAGGAACCCCACACCGATACCGAGCAGGAGTGAGGCCGGCCAGGCCCACAACGCCCGGCGCAGGGTGTCTCCCCGGACCGCGGCGAACTCGATCTCGTAACCGGCCAGGAAGATCAGCATCGACAGTCCGAGGTCGGCGAGCGTGTCGACGACCTCGTCGGGACGCGCCCAGCCCAGGACCTGCGGGCCGATGACGATGCCGAGGGCGATCTCGAAGATGACCAGCGGAACCCGGACCCGGCGCCCCGTGACGTGCACGAGCAGCGGAGCCAGGACGGCCGCCGCCATGATCAGGACCAGGGTGCCGGGGTGGGTCATCGGGTCTCCCTGGCAGGCGGCGTGCGCGGGCCGTCGTCGTACACGGCCGCTGCCACTCTCACCCGCCGGGCGGCACCGGACCACCCGGCCCGGGCCGACGGAGGGAACGCCGGGACACGGTGGAAGACGCCGCATGATCACGGAAGAAACCACTTCCGCCGTATCTGTCTGTTCGGCACTCCTGAAGGTACTTTGGTGGAGAAGGCCCCTGAAGGAGGGCGATTCGATGCCGTGGTTCGTATGGCTGCTCGCCGCCGCGGCACTGGGTGCCGCGGAGTTCTTCACCCTGACGCTGGTCCTCGGTCTGCTGGCCGGTGCCGCGCTGGTCGCCGCCGTGGTCGCCGGGCTGGGCGTCGGCCTCCTCGGCCAACTGGTGGCGCTGGCCGTGGCGGCGGTGGCGGGCGTCGTCATCGTCCGGCCCGTCGCACTGCGCCACATGACCCAGCAGCCCCTCACCCGCGAGGGCAGCGACGCGCTGATAGGCAAGCGGGCCGAGGTGATGCAGGAGGTCACCGCGACCCACGGCCTGATCAAACTCTCCGGTGAGGAGTGGTCCGCCCGCGCCTTCGACGAGAGCCTGGTGATCCCGGTGGGGGCGCTGGTGGACGTCATGGAGATCGAGGGGGCGACGGCCGTGGTCTACCCCCGCGAACTCCTGCCGTGAGCAGTGAAGCCATGAAGCAGTGAAGCCATGAAGCCGTGAAGCCGACGACGCCACGACACCCTGAACGACCGTGAACGGCACAAAACGGAGCGAGCAACGGAGGCACTGTGGATCCGCTTGTCATCCCCATCCTCGTGGCGGCCCTGGTCGTCGTCTTCCTCGTGGCCTCCACCGTGCGGATCGTCCCGCAGGCGCGCCGCTACAACGTCGAGCGGTTCGGCCGCTACCGGCGGACGCTGCAGCCCGGCCTGAACCTGGTCGTGCCGGTGGCGGACCGCATCAACACCAAGCTCGACGTGCGCGAGCAGGTCTATTCGTCCGACCCCCGGCCGGTGATCACCGAGGACAACCTCGTGGTGAACATCGACACGGTGCTCTACTACCAGATCACCGACCCGCGCGCGGCGGCCTACGAGGTCGCCGACTACCTCCAGGCGATCGACCAGCTCACCGTGACGACACTGCGCAACGTCATCGGTTCCATGGACCTGGAGGAGACCCTCACCTCCCGCGAGGAGATCAACTCGCGGCTGCGCGCCGTACTCGACGACGCCACCGGCAAGTGGGGCATCCGGGTCAACCGCGTCGAGATCAAGGCCATCGACCCACCGCACACCATCAAGGAGGCGATGGAGAAGCAGATGCGCGCCGAACGCGACAAGCGCGCGGCCATCCTGCACGCGGAAGGGGAGCGGCAGGCCAAGATCCTCACCGCCGAGGGCACGCGGCAGAAGGACATCCTGGAGGCCCAGGGCACGCAGCAGGCCATGATCCTGCGGGCGGACGGCGAGGCCAAGGCGGTGGAACTCGTCTTCCAGGCCGTCCACCGCAACAACGCCGACCCGAAGGTGCTGGCCTACAAGTACCTGGAGACGCTCCCGCACCTGGCGAGCAGCGACAACAACACGTTCTGGGTGATCCCGGGCGAGCTGACGGAAGCGGTCCGGACCGTCACCCACGCGTTCGGCGACCGGTCGGCGGCGGGCCCGCCGGCGCCGGTGCCGGCGGAGGAGGAAGCCACCGCCGACGCCACCGACACCTCCGACACGGTGGCCGGAACGGGGACGCCGCAGCTCGGCGCGGCGGGCCGTGCCGTCTCCCTCGACGCCGCCACGGCCGCCGACGAGGCCGGGAAGCAGGCCGCCGCCGCGGTGCACGACGCCAAGGCGGAAGCGGAGGCGGCTCAGTCGACCCAGATTCCCCACCGGGGCGGACGTCCGGCGACTGAGCCGGGCCACGGCGGCGGACGACGTGGAGCAGCGCCGCCTCCAAGCGGAACTGCGGAACCCGTGATCAGGGCGCCGTCCTGCCGCCGCCGCGTCCTCGTCGCCGACCTGCCACCCACGCGCGCATGCTCGGCCGGGAAGGTCCGGCCGAGCACCTGCCGGGGCGGATCGCGGCCCGATCGCTCACCGTGTGCCGCGACGCCCTTCGCGTGCGTCAGTCCGAGGTGATGCGGACCGTGACCGAGCCGTAGGCGTACGCGTGCCGCGTGTCGCCGTAGTACTGGACGGTGTACTGGACATCGCCCTTGGCCTTCGGCTGGTCGGTGTACTCGAACGTGCCGTCCGCGGCGACGCTCGCGGAGCCGATGAGCGTGCCCTCACCCGCCATAGGGTCGTCGATCCGCCAGATGTCCACGGTGTTGCCGGCGCCGAAGCCCACGGGCGCTTCGAGCTTCCCGGTCAGCGTGAGGTCCTGGTTCCGCGGTGACGAGGCCGGTGCCCGCACGGTGACGGTGGTGTCGACCCGCGGGTGGTTCAGGACCTGGAGCGTGAGGGACGAGGAGCCGCTGGTCTCGGTGACCGCGAAGATCCGGCTGCCGTCCGGGGCCCAGGCCAGTCCGCCCGACACGAGGGTGGTGTCGGCGTAGTCGGAGGGCTCCGGGAAGTCCCAGGCCGTGTAGGCCGTGGGGCTGCCCTGCGCGAAGAGGTGCACGTCGGATGCGGACGGCCCGTAGACGCCCGCCGCTATCGTCCCGGCGGGGTCGACGGCCACTGCCGTGGGGGACCAGCTGGTGGTGTAGGTGCCGTTGTCCGCCAGGTCGGCCGTGCGCAGCGCCTGGTGGTAGTGGGCCGAGGCGCAGGCGACGACGACCTGCTGCCCGTCCGGGGTCAGGGCGACGTCCTGCAGGCTCGCGCACCCGTCCGGCCCCGGATCGACGCGCCTCGCCTGGGCGTCGGCCTGACCGCTGCCCACGTCGTACACCGCCACGGCGGCCGTGTTGCCGTCGGACTCGGCTGCCACGAGAGTGTTCGGGACCTGCGGCGTGGCGGCCAGGCGGGGGGAGCCCCGGAACGTGTCGAGGGCCTGGTTCCTCGTGACGACCGGCTGCGCACCGCTCAGATCCAGCGAGCCGAGAGCACCCCTCCAGGTGTCGAGGCTGTAGCCGAACCAGATCTTGCCCCCGGCCAGGGCGAGGGAGGTCGGACCGGCGTAGGCGCCCGCGCCGGTGCCGGTGTCGTACCGGGCGGTCTCCTGCAGGGTGACGGTGTCGATCGCGGCGATCGCGCCGGCGTCGCGGAGCGCCACGTACAGCGTCCTGGAGTCGCCGGACAGCGCGAACCCCCAGGCGCCGTCCGCACCGCTGATCTGCTTCACGACCTGGCCGGTGTAGTCGGTCACCACAATGCTGTCACCGAAGGGGTCACTGAGGAAGACCCGCTGGTGAACGGCGTCCACGGCCATGTCCCGGTACGAGCTGATCGGCAGGGGGACACCGGTGTCCGCGGCGGCTGCGGACGTGCCGAGGCCGAGCAGCGAGAGGCTCAGAGCAGCGGAAAGCGCCGCTCTTTCGACAAACTGTCTTATGCGCACGTGATCGGTCGCTTTCCTTCTTCAAGGACATCGTCTGGTGGTGAGCACCGCTCGACAGCAGGACGGGCACGGCGGTCAGGCGCTGCGCCCGTCCTGCCGCTGTCATGATCGGCAGGCGGCACTTTCCCAGCGCACAGGCCCACGCAGACGTCACAGTGTCCGCAACGGCGACGTCGTTTGTCCGCGGGCGGGGCCGGGGAGAAGGCAGGTGTCGTTCGTGTCCGGGGGAGGGGTGCGGGGATGCCGACCGAGTCGATGATCGCGCCGGCCGCGGCGGGCGGTGACCGCCGTCGTGCGGGCCGCCGGGACGGACGCGTGGGGGAGTGTCCGGGCGACCACGGCTCCGACGCGTGACGCGTGAATCCGGTGACCTCGGTGTCCCCGGTGTCCCTGGTGACTCCGGTGACTCCGGTGACTCCGGTGTCCCGGGCGGTCCGGGCGTCCCGGGCGGTCCGGGCGGGTGGCGGCCGGACATCCCGCGCGTGACCGGGAACACGTTCCACAGCAGTGCCGTGCAGGCCGGGTACCAGAACTTCCAGATCAACAACTGGAACCCGCCCCGGGACGGCAGGGCCCACGTGGTGGGGCGGATGCCCGACGTCGGGCGATGGATCGACCGGGAGAACGAGACCCGGCAGCTGCTGGCCGGGCTGGACCCCGGCTGCGGTGCTCCGGGCCCGGTGGTCGTCCACGGCCCGGCGGGTGTGGGCAAGACCCTCCTTGTCCGGGCGGTGGCACAGGAGGCGAGACGTGCCGAGCGCCGCTGGTTCAGCGGCGAACTGGTCGTCGAGATGGACAACCGGCCCGGTGACGCGGGCGTGGTCGGCGACGGGCTGAGCCGGGCACTGCGGCTGCTGGCCGGGGCGCTGGACCTGCCGGTGCCCCGGTCGGGGACGCTCGACGAGCAGCGGGAGCTGTTCGGCCGGTACCTGCTGGACCACGCCGAGGCGCACGGCAAGCCGATGCTGATCGTCGTGGACGGCGCCACCGCCGCCGACCAGGTCACCCCGTTCCTGCCGCCCGGCGGCACGGGCCGGCTGCTGGTCACCAGCCGTCGACAGCTGACCGAACTGCTGGACGAGCACGCGGCGTTCCACGCGCTCGAACGGTTCGCGCCCGCCGAAGCCGTGGCCCTCCTGGGCGCCGTCGTGGAGAACGCGTTCGGCGAGGACCGTCGGGTCACCGACGACGCGGAAGGCGCGCGAGCGGTGGCCGAGCTCTGCGACCACCTGCCGTTCGCCCTCATGCGGGCGGCACACCTTCTCGTCACCTGCCCGGGCATGTCCGTCGGCAGGCTCCGCGACAGGCTCGCCGACTCGTCGAGCCGACTGGCCGAACTGGACACCGGCGGCCGGAGCGTACGCTCCACCCTCGACGAGTCGTACCGGCTGCTCTCGCCCCAGGCCAGGAGACTGTTCCAGTTCCTGCCCCTCCACCCCGGGCTCGACATCGGGGTCCACGCCGCCGCCGCGCTCGCCGCGGTCTCACCGCTCACGGCCGCCAAGCGGCTGAGCGAGCTGCACGGCCTGCGCTTCCTCGAACGAAGCACCTGCTACGACGGATACCGCTTCGAGTCCCTGGTGCTGCTCTACGCTCGCGAGCACGGCCAGGAGGTCGCCGCCGACGAGCGTGCGGCCGCGTTCTCCCGGCTCATGGACCACTACACGGTCACTGCCGGGGCCGCCGTCGAGAAACTGCCCGGTGCTCCCCGCCGCCCCCGCCCCGAGCTCCACGAGGGACTGTTGCGGAGCCGGGCACCGCACTCCGCCGCCCGTGCGCGAGCGGGCCTGAACGCGGCCGGATCCGCGCTCGCCTGGCTGGACGCGGAGCTGCCGAATCTGGTGGCCGCCGTGCTCCGCTCCCAGGACCACGAGGAGGCGCAGGGGCGCGCCGTGCTCCTGGCGTTGGGACTGACCGCGTTCTTCGACCTGCGCAAGCACTGGGACGACTGGCTGCTCACCCATGAGGTGGCGGCCGATCTCGCGGGGCGTCTGGGGCTGAGGGAGCACCGCAGCCACTTGCTGTGCGAGATCGGCCGGGCTCACCACCAACAGGGTCGGCTGCACCAGGCGTTGGCCCGATACCGGCAAGCGGTGGACGCCTGGGACCCTCGCGACGGCCGCCCGGACACCGCGGTCTCCCTCATGTACCGGGCGCTGAGCGAACTGGGCGAGCCCTTGAACCCCGGTGGCGAGGGCGTCGCCGCGCTGGAAAGCCTGCTGGAGGCGTGTGAGCGGCCTCCCGGGACCACGGCCGCCGCGGAGACCGGGCGCGGGGTCGCGGCGATCCTCAACAATCTCGGTGTCGTGGAGGCCCGGCAAGGAGACGACCTGCGGGCCCTCGCACGTCACGAGCGTGCCGTCGAACACAGCAGACGTGCCGGCGACCGACACGGTGAGGGCCAGTCGCTGCTGCATCTTGGAAACGTCCAGCTGCACAGCGGCGATCTCCCGTCCGCCCGGGACTCCTACCTACGGGCCTTCCGCGCCTTCCCGGCCGAGGACCGGTTCGCCCGGGGGCAGGCCGCGTACAACTTGGGGCTCGCCTGGGCGGCGACGGGTGACGTGCGCCAGACCCGTGACTGGCTGGACACCGCGATCCGGGAGTTCTCCGAGGCCCACCCGGATGCGGCGCTGCATGAGGCGCGGAAGCCGGAGCAACAGGCACGGCAGGCGCGCCGAGGCATTCGCGGTCTCGCCCGCGGTCGCGCCTCCCTGCGGCGCATCCCCTTGAACCCGTTCAGCCCTCTCGTCGCCCTGCCGCCGGCCGGCGCACTCCTTCTGCACGATGTCCGCCCGGACCCCGCCGGCGGTCCCGCCCTCGCGCTTCGTTACCCGGACGGCTACACCGCCTCGCACGGTCTGGCCGAGCCGTCCTTCCCGGACGACGACGTACTCACCGCTCTCCCCGTGGGCGCCGTCACCGAGACCGCGCCCGCCGCCTCCCCGCTGCCCGTGGACGCGGCGGAGGACCGGCCCGCCCCGAGGACCACGTACGGCGACACCCTCGGCGGATCACGCACCCGCGACACGAGCGGCGGCGACCACGGCTCGTCCGTCACCGCCGACGACAGCTCTGCAACCGGCGGATCCGACGCCTACGACTCCTCTTCCGGGTCCTCGTACTCGTCCTCGGACGACGCGGGGCACGACTCTTCGTACGGAGACGACTCCGCGTCCGGCCACAGCGGGAGCAGCACGTCCGGATACGGCGACGAGCCCTACTAGCGAGGCGCGGCCGACCGCTCGGGTGAAGTCGCGCGATGTCACGGAGCAAGGCCCGGGGAGGTGACCTCCTCGACTTCCGCGCGGCAGGAGCCCGCGCACCGTTCCTGCGTCAACTGGCCGCATCCGCGGCGCGAAAGACGCGGTCGAGGTGGTCGTCCAGGACCGCGATGGCGGACTCGGGGCTGCGCTGTCCGACGAGGATGCTGGTGCCGAGCCCTGCGGACATCGCGAGCAGCCCGGCCGCCGTCAACCGCGCGTCCACACCGGGCTGCAGCAGATCCGCGCCCTGCGCCTGCCGGAGGATGTCGGTCAGAGCGGCTTCGGCGGCATCGGGGTCCTTGATGAAGGGCTGGGCCGCGAGTGTCCGGTCGGTCACGGCCAGAACGGCGTACGAGGTGTAGAGGTGGTGGAAGACACGGCTCTCCTCGTCGGTCGGCAAGGCCGTCATCAGCAGCGCCTCGACCAACGCGCGCGGCCCCGGCCCGTCCCCGGCGGCCCGGATGCGGGCGGTGAGCCGCTCCCCGAACTTCTCGGTCAGATGCTCCAGTCCGAAGAGCAGCAGCTTCTCCTTGGTCTCGAAGTAGTACTGCACCAGCCGCAGTGACACGCCTGCCTCGGCTGCCACATCGCGCATTCCTACGGCATGCAGCCCGCGGCGCGCGGCGACCCGGACGAGCGCCTCCGCGATCTCGGTGCGCCGTTCGGCATGGTCCACACGCTTGGGCATCGGCTGGTTCTCCGCTCGTCGTACGCCGCGCCCCGCCGGGCCGGGCACTTTTGATGATACGGCCGTATCAGCATCATGGTACGGTCGTATCACGAAAATCGAGACCTCCGGAGGTGGCCGTGTCCGAGACCACTGCCCGCGCCCAGGCCGACGTCGGCCGCTACGTGAGCGACGCCTGGCGCGACCGCTACTTCGCCGCCTGTGACGCCGTCTTCGCGCTCGGAGCGCCCGCCGTCGCCGAACAGGACGTGGAGACCTCGTTCGGCACCACCCACGTGTACCGCTACGAGCCCGACGACCCCGCGGCCCGGTCCCGCACCCCGGTCGTCCTCGTGCACGGAGCGGGGTCCTGCTCCGCCATGTGGTACCCGAACACCCCCGCCCTCAGCGCCGAACGCCCCGTCTACGCCCTCGACACCCCCGGCGATCCCGGCCGCAGCGTCCAGCGCGAGCCGATCCACCAGCCCGAACGGGCCGCGCAGTGGCTGGACGAGACGCTCGACGGGCTGGGACTCGACCGCGTCCACCTCGTCGGCACCTCCTACGGAGGCTGGCTCGCCCTCAACCAGGCCCACCGCGCTCCCGAACGCCTGGCCTCGGTCACCTTGCTCGACCCGGGCGGCCTGGAGAAGGTGGGGCTGCGCTTCTTCGTCTGGATCTTCGCCGGCTTCTTCGCGACCTTCGCGCCCAAAGCGCTGCGGCCACGGCTGGCGGCCTGGTTGGATCAACCGGTCCTGGTCATGCCCGAGTTGCGCACGATGATCAGGACCGGCGTCCGCGCCTACCGCATCCGTCGCCCGGCACCGCTTCCCCTGTCCGAGGCGGAACTGACCACCATCCGTACGCCTCTCTACCTGGTGCTCGGCAAGCGCAGCCTCCTGCTGCATCCCGAGCGGCAGAGGGAGCGCGTTCCGCGCCTGATACCGGGCGCCCGTGCGGAGGTCGTCACCGGCACCGGGCACGGCCCCCAGATCGACCACGCGGAGGACGTGAACCGCAGGATGCTGGCCTTCATGGCCTCCGTCCCCACCGACTGACGACCGCCGAGCCGCGCATGCGGCCGGCCGAGGCGCTCGACGCGGACCTGCCGGTGATCACCTCAACCGCCGTACTGGTCGAGGTGATCCACCCGGAGATCGACGCCGCCGCGCCGAAGTGGACCCTGCCCCGCCCGGCCGTCGAGCCGGTGACCCAGGCCGTCGCGCAATCCGCTGCCGCCTCGCTGCGCGCGGCGGGGCTGCACGGCCACAAGTACGCCATCGACGCCATGCTGTGCACGACCGCCCTGCGGCATCCCGGCCGGCTGTTTCGCGGCGTTACGCAGATCGCGGCCGCCGTCCACGACCCGGCGATGCCCGCACGTCTTCCTCTGTCAGGTTGTGGCACCTCGGATGGCTCTGCTGTGCCACTGCGCACGGAACAGCCGAACGCCCGGCCCCTGGGTTCATTTGCCGGGTTCTGGTCCGTACCACTGGAGCGCCTGGCCTGTGACGGCGGCGATGCATTCGAAGTCCCGGTCGCGGTGGAGGAGGGTCAGTCCCTGCAACTCGGCCGTGGCCGCAACCACGAGGTCGACGGCTCCGGCACTGCGGTGCTGTCCGCGCTGGGTGAGGATGTCCTGGACCTGCCAGGCGCGGTCGTAGGCGCGGTCGTCGACCGGCACCCAGCCGAAGAGCAGACGCAGGTCCTCGATGCCTCGGGCACGGTCGGCGGCGGAACGGGCGCTGTAGAAGAACTCCAGCTCGGTGACGGGGCACGTGGCGATGAGCCCGGCCGCCGCCGCCTGGTCCCAGCCGTATTGCTCGGCATCGCCGCGCAACAGCCGGGCGAGTGCGCTGGTGTCGATCAGGAACTGAGCGGCGTTCACCGACGGTAGTTTCCCTTGTCCTCGAGGAGACCGAGATCGAAGGCGCCCTCACCCGCCGCCGCCCGCAGGCGGGTGAGGGCCAGAGCCCGCCGCCGGTTCTCCAGCACCTCGCGCAGGGCGGTGTTCACGGTCTCCTTCTTGGTGCTGGTGCCGAGGGCCTTGGCCACGTCAGCGACTAGCTGATCATCGAGGTCGATTACGGTGCGAGTCATTGATGCACCTCCATAGATATATAGAGTGTAATCAAGTATATACAAAGAGGTCGCTCCTGCTGAATGGTGGTCGCGGCCGGGTCTCGGTTCTCCCGCGTCCAGCTCCCATGAGTGGTTGCCCTTGAGCGTCACGAGACGGTTGAGTGTTAAGGCCAATGCACCCCTCGGGTCACAGGCGAGATCATCGACGTGCGCAGGATCGGCGTTCGTAGTGCCTCTGCGGGGGAGACTCTTGTCTCCCGTTCCGCGTGCCGAGTGTGAAACGGCATATGAGTACTGACAGTACTCAGTGGATGCTCCTGCGGCAGTAGCTCTAGAGTCATGCCCAACGAGCAGACGGCCGGACCACTTGGGAAGGGTGGCGGTGCGAGATGGAGAACAACCCCGGCGTGCCTGGCGGCGATCGCCTGGTCACACGTACGCAGATCGCGGCCATGGCAGAGGTGACGCGAGCGGCTGTCACCACCTGGGAGCGGCGCGCGGCGGATTTCCCCACCCCCCGGCGCACCGCCGGCCAGGACTACTTCCACGAGTCGGAGATCTTGAGCTGGCTCGACAGAAGGCGAGTGCCCTCACACCACCGGGCGCAGGGAGAGGACGAGCACAGCACCTACGGAGATCGAGCGCGGCAGCGCAGATCGTCCGGTTCCGTGGCCCAGGAGAGTCCGACGGCGTACGACGCCCGGCCCGCGCTCGGTCCACGGGAGAAACCGTCTCCGGGTGATGCCGAGACCGTCCGCACGCTCGTGGGTCTCCCGGCCGAAAGGGTCGGAGGAGCGGACATGCCCATCGGCTATGTGAACCTGCTGGCTGCCCTGTATTTCTTGCGGATGACGAGGCCCGAGGGCTGGCAACGGGTGAAGACGTACTCCACGTCCGGCGACGGTCCGCGGTCCAGCAGCGCACTGCTCAGGCTCATCGGCTCGGAGGCGGACGCGGCGTTGCGGGACGTGGGATCCCTTCCGGAGACGAGGGATGCCCTGGCTCGCCTGGAACCCAGGCGATTCGAGGACCTCGTGGAGGTTGTCCGGCTGGTGGGCTCGCTCGGTCCGCACGCCTTCCAGCTGATCATCGAGGGCTACGAGGAGAAGGCACAGCTGGGGAGCCGGGAGTTCTTCACCCCGCTACCCGTGGCGTACCTGATGGCGGGATTGGGATGGGCCGCCAGGGGGACGGCCCCGGGCAGTGTGTACGACCCCTACTTCCGCGGTGGGGAACTCCTCGGCGCAGTAGCCGACATGGCGATGCGGGCGCGACGCGGGGGGCCGGGTTTCACGGATGCGCCGCTGCCCAGGCTGCTGGGGCAGACGCCGAAGCGGCCCACCTTGCCGCTGGCGAGTATGAATCTGGCGCTGCGCGGAGTCAGACCCGCCCTCCGGCTGAAGACCGGCGGGCGGCCGTGGGAGCAGCCGTGGCTTCAGGGCTCGGTCGACCTGGTTCTCACCAACCCGCCCTTCAATATGAAGGACACCCTGAAAGAGACCACGCGCACCGGGCACTGGCCCTACGGCGCCCCTCCGCTGGGTAACGACAACCTGGCCTACCCGCAGTACGCCCTGTCCGTCCTGGCCAAGGGCGGACGCGCCGCACTTGTGATGCCGAACAAGGCGGGCAACTCGGGGAACGCGGCGGAGAGGGCGATTCGCCGTGAGCTGGTGGAACAAGGCGTGGTGGAGTGCGTTGTCGCGCTGCCCGACAGACTCTTCTCGGGCACGTCGGTGCCGGTGTGCGTGTGGCTGCTGCGGCACCCCGCCGATGCCGGAGATCACGTCCTGTTCCTGGACGCACGCGACTTGGGCACCGTGCAGAGCGGCGGTCGGCGTGTGCTCGCGTACGACGACGTCAGCTCCGTCATCGACTCCTACCTGGTTCTTCGTCCGGGAGACGACCCCGCCCGACCGCACGACCCCTCTGCGGTGACCGTGCCCGGCGCACGCGTCGACAGGGAGTCCTTGCGCCGTATCGGCTACTCGCTCAATCCGATCGATCACATCGGCGGGTCGCCGGTTCCGGACAGCGGGACGTCCGGCATTGCGGAAGCGGAAGTCTGGGCCGAGGTTTCATGGCTGGCGGAGCGCTGCAGGTACCTGGACGAGCGCACCGCCGACCTGCGGGCCGTGCTCGAGACCGACCGGGTGTGTCAGGCGCCCCGCCGCGAAGCGGTCCTCGCGGATCTGTGTGACATCCAGACCGGCCCGTCTCACGCACTGCTGGCACCGAAGGACCGAATTCCGCATGGTGAGGTGCCGGTCGTCTTTCCCAGGCACCTGCGGGACGGGGAGGTGAGTGACAGCGGCGACGAGCGCGTCGCGTCCGAACTCGCCGACCGGTTGGGGCGCTACCGGCTCGAGGCGGGCGACATCGTTTGCGTCCGCGCAGGTGCCATGGGGCCGCCGGCCCTGGTACGGAGGGACCAGGCGGGATGGCTCATGAGCTCGAACGTGATCAGGCTCCGCTGCCGAGAGGATGCCCAGGTCCTCCCCGGCTATCTGCTCGCTGTTCTGAGTCGTCCGGAGGCCATCGACTGGGTCAGGGACCGCGCGGCCGCCACCGCCGCCCCGTTCATCACCAAGGCCGTACTGGAGAGCCAGAAAGTCCTGCTGCCACCATTCGACGTGCAACAGGAGATCGTCGAGTCGCTGGTGCTCCTGCGGGAACGGTCTACCGCCCACCGAGAACTGGCTGCAGCCATCACCCGGACCCGAGCGCTGCTCGTCGAACAACTCACGGGCTCCCGTACCTCCGCCATTCCTCCTACTACGTGACCCGGCCAACCCAGCCCGCAGAGGCAGTGAAAGGAAGTCCCGGCCATGACCACCTCCGGCACCTCGCGCCCCTCCTCCTCCAGCACCTGGGCGCTCTGGCTGCTGATCATCGTTCTTTTCTCCACATTGATCGCTGCGTGTGTCGCCGCGCTGAAGTACGTGACCGGCACGGGAATCGCTGACGCGATCTTGTTCGCGGGCGCTGCGTTCGGTGCGACAGCAGGGCTCTGCTTCGCCGGGGTGGGAGCGGTCACGGCACTGCGGAACTAGATGGAGAAAAGGGCCGGCCGGTGTGTGAGCGCGTACAAAAAGAACCCCCAGGTCTGTGACTTGGGGGTTACGCATGGAGCGGGTGACGAGAATCGAACTCGCGCTCTCAGCTTGGGAAGCTGATGTTCTACCATTAAACTACACCCGCGTAAGGCGCCGACCGAGGTCGGTGCCTGGACGCTCGCTCACTCTACCCCATCGCAGGCCCCCGGTGTTCCAGCCGTGGGGCCTGCGGGCGTTCGGGTGGGGGTGAAGCGGCTGCGGGGGGCCGGAGTTGGGGCGTACCGTGGAGGGGGTCGGAGAGGGTCCGGGAGGGGCCGGAGTGCCGCCTGGAGAGTCGTCCCTTTGATCCCGTACTGTGGCTTTTGTCGTCAGGGTAGTAGCAAGCCAGACGCGGCTCTTGGGGAAGGGACTTGAAGGACTTGATGGAGCGCACCGTCGTCCGCTGTGCCGATGGGCACGTGTTCACCGCCGCCTCGTTCCCGATGCAGCAGGCCGAGCGACTCGGCCCCGGCCGGCTCGTCCGATGTCCGCGGTGTGCGCGGCTGAGGAGTGCCGTGCCCGTGGGTTCGGTGAAGCGGTAGCGGAGCAGCGGTAGCACAGACGCAGAGCGGTTCCGGGCGCGCGGCGCGGCGGCGGTTGTCGCTGCTCCGCGCGCCTTGCGTATCCTCGGTGCGTGCTTCTCTCAGACAAGGACATCCGGGCCGAGATCGACTCCGGGCGGGTCCGCATCGATCCCTTCGACGACTCCATGGTGCAGCCGTCGAGTATCGACGTGCGCCTCGACCGCTACTTCCGGGTGTTCGAGAATCACCGGTACCCGCACATCGACCCCTCCGTCGAGCAGGCGGATCTGACCCGCCTCGTGGAGCCGGAGGGGGACGAGCCGTTCATCCTGCACCCCGGCGAGTTCGTGCTGGCCAGCACGTACGAGGTCGTCACGTTGCCCGACGACCTGGCCTCGCGGCTGGAGGGCAAGAGCTCGCTCGGGCGGCTCGGGCTGGTCACGCACTCCACCGCCGGGTTCATCGACCCGGGCTTCTCCGGACACGTGACGCTCGAGCTCAGCAACCTCGCGACGCTGCCCATCAAGCTGTGGCCGGGGATGAAGATCGGGCAGCTGTGCATGTTCCGGCTCACCTCGCCGGCCGAGCACCCCTACGGGAGCGAGCGGTACGGGTCCCGTTACCAGGGACAGCGGGGGCCGACCGCCTCCCGGTCCTTCCTCAACTTCCATCGGACCCAGGTATGAGCAGGACGCGCGCATGAGTGATGTTCGGGAGAATCTGACCTACGAGCAGTTCGGGGTCGCCGTGCGCGAGCTCGCGCAGGCCGTCGCCGACGACGGGTACGAGCCCGACATAGTGCTCTCCATCGCGCGGGGCGGCGTCTTCGTGGCGGGCGGGCTCGCCTACGCCCTCGACTGCAAGAACATCCACCTCGTGAACGTCGAGTTCTACACCGGCGTCGGGACCACGCTCGAGATGCCGGTCATGCTCGCGCCCGTGCCCAACGTCATCGACTTCTCCGAGAAGAAGGTCCTCATCACCGACGACGTCGCCGACACCGGCAAGACGCTCAAGCTGGTGCGGGACTTCTGCCTCGACACGGTCGCCGAGGTCCGCAGCGCCGTGATCTATGAGAAGTCCCACTCGCTCGTCCAGTGCGAGTACGTGTGGAAGCGGACCGATCAGTGGATCAACTTCCCGTGGTCCGTGCAGGAGCCCGTCGTGCGGCGGGCCGGGCAGGTGCTCGACGCCTGAGCGACGGGACGGACGTGGTGTGTGAAAGGGCCCCCGGCGCGACGCCGGGGGCCCTTCACATGCCGTGTCACGCCGTCAGAACGTGCCCAGCTTCACGATCGACAGCAGCGCGATCAGCTGGATCGCGGACGCGCCGAGCGCCTTCGGCCAGGGCAGGTCGTGGGAGCGGCCGACCATCAGGGTGAGCAGGACGCCGCCCGCGACCCAGGTGGCCCAGCCGAGGACCTGGACGAAGGACGCGTCGCCGCCGAGGAACATCGCGAAGACCAGGCGCGGGGCGTCGGTGAGCGACATGATCAGCATGGAGAGGCCGACCGTGGGCTGCCACGCTCCGTCGCCGCCGAGCTGGCGGGCCAGGGTGTGGGTGACCACGCCCAGCACGAAGGCGCTCAGCACCATCGCGACGGCCGTCGTCAGGACGATCGGGATCGCGTTCGAGAGGGTGGCGTTGATCGCCTCCTCGCGGGCGTTGTCGAACCCGAAGACCGCCAGCAGGCCGTAGAGGAACGTCACGATGAGCGCCGGCGCCCACATGGCGTAGTCCCGCATCTGGAGGAAGGTCTGGTTGGGCGCCAGTACGACGCCCTTCAGCAGGGCCTTCCAGTGCAGGCGCGGGCCGACGGGGCCGGGCGGCGGGGTGGAGCCGGCCCGGTAGGTCTCGCCCTGGTTGTACGGGTCGTCGCCGACCGTGAACGCCTGGGTGTGGCCCGGGTTGTTGGCCGCGTAGGGGTCGTACGGGGCGTGGCCCCCCTGCGGGCCGCCCTGGCCGTAGCCGCCGTCACCGAAGTACTCCGGCTCGCCGTGACCGCCGCCGTGACCGCCGCCGCCGTGGTGCGGCTGTGGCCACGGTGAGCCGCCGTTGCCGGGGCCGGGGGCGCCACCTCCGTACGGCTGTTGCGGGTACGGCGGCTGAGGCGTCGCGGGACCGCCGTACGACGGTCCCTGGGGCGCCTGCTGTCCGTACGGAGGGTGTTGCGGTCGCGCGTTGGGAGCGCCGTTGTTCCGGCCGCGTCCGATCCTGAATCCAGCCACGCCTTCGAACGTACCTGGTCCCGGAGAGTGACGTGCGGGGCCCGGCCGTTCGGGGGGTCCTTTGCGGCCGACCTGTGACATCCCTTACGGGGGTCGACCGGGGCGCCCCTAGGGGCCGTACGGCGGTCGTACTCGGTCCCCCAGGTCGGCGACGCTCTTGTTCGTCCTTCACCGGCAAAGGCGGCGGCCCCTGACCCGCTCGGGAGTCAGGGGCCGCCGTCGGTCGGGCTGCCGGGTGGGGCCGGTCACTTCACCGGCTCGGGCTCCGGGGCGTTCTCCGTCTCCGGTTCACCGGCCGGGTCGGCCGGGGTCTTCACGGAGTCCAGCAGGAGCTGGGCGACGTCGACGACCTGGATGGACTCCTTGGCCTTGCCGTCGTTCTTCTTGCCGTTGACCGAGTCGGTGAGCATGACGAGGCAGAAGGGGCAGGCGGTGGAGACGATGTCGGGGTTGACCGACAGGGCCTCGTCGACGCGCTCGTTGTTGATGCGCTTGCCGATCCGCTCCTCCATCCACATGCGGGCGCCGCCGGCGCCGCAGCAGAAGCCGCGTTCCTTGTGGCGGTGCATCTCCTCGTTGCGGACGCCGGGGACGGCGGCGATGATCTCGCGCGGGGGCGTGTAGATCTTGTTGTGCCGGCCCAGGTAGCAGGGGTCGTGGTAGGTGATGATGCCCTCGACCGGGGTGACCGGGGTGAGCTTGCCCTCGTCCACGAGGTGCTGGAGCAGCTGGGTGTGGTGGATGACCTCGTAGTCGCCCCCGAGCTGCGGGTACTCGTTGCCGAGGGTGTTGAGGCAGTGCGGGCAGGTGGCGACGATCTTCTTCGCCGACTTCGGCTTCCTCGACTCCTCGGTGACCTTGCCGTCGTCGTCCATCTCCTCGCCGAAGGCGGCGTTGAGGGACATGACGTTCTCCATGCCGAGCTCCTGGAAGAGGGGCTCGTTGCCGAGGCGGCGGGCGGAGTCACCGGTGCACTTCTCGTCGCCGCCCATGATGGCGAACTTGACGCCCGCCATGTGCAGGAGCTCGGCGAAGGCCTTGGTGGTCTTCTTGGCGCGGTCCTCCAGGGCGCCGGCGCAGCCGACCCAGTACAGGTACTCGACCTCGGTGAGGTCCTCGATGTCCTTGCCGACGACCGGGACCTCGAAGTCGACCTCCTTGAGCCACTCCAGGCGCTGCTTCTTCGCCAGGCCCCAGGGGTTGCCCTTCTTCTCCAGGTTCTTGAGCATCGTGCCCGCCTCGGACGGGAACGCCGACTCGATCATGACCTGGTAGCGGCGCATGTCCACGATGTGGTCGACGTGCTCGATGTCGACCGGGCACTGCTCGACGCAGGCGCCGCAGGTGGTGCAGGACCACAGGACGTCCGGGTCGATGACGCCGTTCTCCTCCGCGGTGCCGATCAGCGGCCGCTCGGCCTCGGCGAGGGCCGCGGCGGGCACGCCCTTGAGCTGCTCCTCGGAGGCCTTCTCCTCGCCCTCCATGGTCTTGCCGCCGCCGGCCAGCAGGTAGGGGGCCTTGGCGTGCGCGTGGTCGCGCAGGGACATGATCAGCAGCTTGGGGGAGAGCGGCTTGCCGGTGTTCCACGCGGGGCACTGCGACTGGCAGCGCCCGCACTCGGTGCAGGTGGAGAAGTCCAGCAGGCCCTTCCAGGAGAAGTGCTCGACCTGCGAGACACCGAAGACGTCGTCCTCGCCGGGGTCGGTGAAGTCGATCGGCTTGCCGCCCGACGTCATCGGCAGCAGCGCGCCGAGCGAGGTCTCGCCGTCGGCGTTGCGCTTGAACCAGATGTTCGGGAACGCCAGGAACCGGTGCCAGGCCACGCCCATGTCGGTCTTCAGGGCGACCGTGATCATCCAGATGAAGGAGGTGGCGATCTTCAGGCCGGCGAAGAAGTAGACCAGGTTCTGCAGCGTCGACAGGTCCAGGCCCTGGAGGGCGGAGACGACCGGGTACGAGATGAAGAACGACGCCTCGTAGCCGTCCACGTGGTGCAGGGCGCCCTCGAGGGCGTGCAGCATGAAGATGCAGACGCCGACGATGAGGATGACGGCCTCGACGAAGTACGCCTGGCCGAAGTTGGAACCGGTGAAGCGGGACTTGCGGCCCGGCTCGCGCGGGTGGCTGAGCTGTCGGATGACGATCAGCGCCAGGATGCCGAGCACCGTCATCGTGCCGATGAACTCGACGAAGGCGTTGTACGGCGCCCAGTCACCGATGACCGGCAGGATCCAGTCGGCCTGGAACAGCTGCCCGATCGCGTTGACGATCGTCAGCAGCAGGGAGAAGAAGCCCACCGCCACGAACCAGTGCGCCACCCCGATGACGCCCCAGCGGTTCATCCGGGTGTGCCCGAGGAACTCCCGGGCCACGGTGAGGGTGCGCTTCACGGGTTCGTCGGTCCGCGTCCCGGCCGGCACGGACTGGCCCAGCCGCATGGAGTTGTAGATCTGCAGGACGGCGCGGCCGAACAGTGCCACGCCGACCACGATCAGGACCAGCGACACAATGATCGCGGCGAGTTGCATTTGGGGGCTCCTCGGGCCTGCGAGGTTGCGAAGGGGCGGTATTGCGCTCAGCACCGCTCGGTATCGGTATTACTAAGCGGTAACTTAATCAGTCTGTCTGAGACTACCCCCATCCTCCGCCGCACTGTAGTCGGACGTGCGGTGATCTGCGTCGCTGAGGCAACCCTGACCGGCGGGGCGGCGTCGGGGCCGGACGGCTGGTCGGTCGGCCGGGCGGGCGCCACGCCGGGCCGGGGTGCCGTTCGTAGCAAATAGTGATATTCGGCATAGTTTATGCCCCGTGCTCTACGGGATCGTCGCCGCCACCTCCTCCTTTCTCCTCGCCGCCCTGCTCACCGGGCTGCTGAGGGCCCCCGCCCTGCGCCTCGCCCTCGTCGACCGGCGCCGCAGGCGGCCCGTCCCCCTGCTCGGCGGGGCGGCCGTCGTCCTCGTGACCGGGCTGGCCGGGTGGGCCGGGAACTGGACCGGCGTCGTGCCGCTCGGTCCGGCGGTCGGCCGGCTGCTGGTGGCGGCCACCGCCGTCGGCGCGCTCGGCCTCGCCGCCGACGTGTGGCGGCTGCGGCGGCGGTGGGTGGTCGCCGGTACGGCCCTCGCGGCGGCGTGCGTGGTGCCGTACGGCGTGACCGGGCCGGTGGCCGGAGGGCTCGCCGTGGTCTGGGTCGCGCTGGTCGCCGTCGCCTTCCAGGGGCTCGACCACGCGGACGGGGTGGCCGGCACGGTGGGGGTCGTGACGGCCTTCGGGGTGGCCGCCTGCGCCGCCGCCGAGGTGATGGACTCCCTCGCGGTGCTGCTGAGCGCGCTGGCCGCCGCGCTGACCGGGTTCCTCCTGCACAACTGGCATCCCGCGCGGATCGCGCTCGGCGCCTGCGGTGCGCTCTTCACGGGCTTCCTGCTGGCCGCAGCGGCCGTCTTCACCCGGGCGGGGCACGATCCGGGGACCGGGGCGGGGGTGTTGTTCGCGCTGACCGCGGTGGCGGGCGCCGACGCCGTCCTCGTGCTCCTCTCCCGCCGGGTGGCCGGGCGGCCCCTGCTGCGGGGCGGGCCCGACCACCTCGCCCACCGGTTGCGGCGGCTCGGGCTGACCCCGCAGGGCGCGGTGGTCCTGCTCGGCGCGGCCTCGTTCTGCGGGGTGCTCGTCGGGGTGCTCGTGCACGCCGGCTGGGCCGGCCGGGTGGCGGTGCTGTGGGTGGCGGGCGGGGCGGTCGTCGTGGTGGCGGCGTTGTCGCGGGTGCGCGTGTACGGGGCGGCGGGGCGGCCACGGGCCGTTTCCCGGGAGTCGTCAGGGGCAACCGGGGGGCCGGTCACCGCGTCCTCCGGAGGGACGATTTTTCCGGTTCGCCAGGCTCGGCGTATGGAGGAAGTGCAGGTCAGTGCGCCATTGCGTGTAAGGAACGGATAAGAGTTGAGTCTGCCCGACTCACCTCTGTTGACCCGGCCGACGGCGTCGTGCACACTTGAGCCTGTTCCACTCAAGTCAGCTGGAGGTTATTCACCATGGCACGTGCGGTCGGCATCGACCTGGGCACGACTAACTCCGTCGTCAGCGTTCTGGAGGGCGGCGAGCCCACCGTCATCACCAACGCCGAGGGCGCCAGGACCACGCCGTCCGTCGTCGCCTTCGCCAAGAACGGTGAGGTGCTGGTCGGCGAGGTGGCCAAGCGCCAGGCGGTCACGAACGTCGACAGGACCATCCGGTCGGTCAAGCGCCACATGGGCACCGACTGGAAGATCAACCTGGACGGCAAGGACTTCAACCCGCAGCAGATCAGCGCCTTCGTGCTGCAGAAGCTGAAGCGGGACGCCGAGTCCTACCTGGGCGAGAAGGTGACCGACGCGGTCATCACCGTCCCCGCGTACTTCAACGACGCCGAGCGCCAGGCCACCAAGGAGGCCGGTGAGATCGCGGGCCTCAACGTCCTGCGCATCGTCAACGAGCCGACGGCCGCCGCCCTGGCGTACGGCCTCGACAAGGACGAGCAGATCATCCTCGTCTTCGACCTCGGTGGCGGTACCTTCGACGTCTCGCTGCTGGAGATCGGCGACGGCGTCGTCGAGGTGAAGGCCACCAACGGTGACAACCACCTCGGTGGTGACGACTGGGACCAGCGCGTCGTCGACTACCTGGTCAAGCAGTTCCAGTCCGGTCACGGCGTGGACCTGTCCAAGGACAAGATGGCGCTCCAGCGCCTGCGTGAGGCCGCCGAGAAGGCGAAGATCGAGCTGTCCTCGTCCACCGAGACCTCGATCAACCTGCCCTACATCACGGCTTCCGCCGAGGGCCCGCTGCACCTGGACGAGAAGCTCACGCGCGCCCAGTTCCAGCAGCTGACCGCCGACCTGCTGGAGCGTTGCAAGACGCCGTTCCACAACGTCATCAAGGACGCCGGTATCCAGCTGTCCGAGATCGACCACGTCGTTCTCGTCGGCGGTTCGACCCGGATGCCCGCCGTCGCCGAGCTCGTCAAGGAGCTGACCGGCGGCAAGGACGCCAACAAGGGCGTCAACCCGGACGAGGTCGTCGCCATCGGCGCCGCCCTGCAGGCCGGTGTCCTCAAGGGCGAGGTCAAGGACGTCCTGCTCCTCGACGTCACCCCGCTGTCCCTCGGTATCGAGACCAAGGGCGGCATCATGACCAAGCTGATCGAGCGGAACACGACGATCCCGACGAAGCGTTCGGAGATCTTCACCACCGCCGAGGACAACCAGCCCTCCGTGCAGATCCAGGTCTACCAGGGCGAGCGCGAGATCGCGGCGTACAACAAGAAGCTCGGCATGTTCGAGCTGACCGGTCTGCCGCCGGCGCCCCGCGGCGTCCCGCAGATCGAGGTCGCCTTCGACATCGACGCCAACGGCATCATGCACGTCACGGCGAAGGACCTCGGCACCGGCAAGGAGCAGAAGATGACCGTCACCGGCGGCTCCTCGCTGCCGAAGGACGAGGTCGACCGGATGCGCCAGGAGGCCGAGAAGTACGCGGAGGAGGACCACGCCCGCCGCGAGGCCGCCGAGTCCCGCAACCAGGGCGAGCAGCTCGTCTACCAGACGGAGAAGTTCCTCAAGGACAACGAGGACAAGGTCCCGGGCGAGGTGAAGACCGAGGTCGAGTCCGCCGTCGCCGAGCTGAAGGAGAAGCTCAAGGGCGAGGACACCGCCGAGATCCGCACCGCCACCGAGAAGGTCGCCGCCGTCTCGCAGAAGCTGGGCCAGGCCATGTACGCCGACGCCCAGGGCGCGCAGGCCGCCGGCGGCGAGGCCCCGGGCGCGGGTGCCCAGGCCGGTGACAAGGCCGACGACGACGTCGTCGACGCCGAGATCGTGGACGACGAGCGCAAGGACGGTGCCGCGTGACGGAGGAGACCCCGGGTTTCGACGAGAAGCCCGACGTCCCCTCCGGCGCCACCCCCGAAGACGCCGAGCCGCAGGCCGCCTCCGAAGAGGGGGCGGCCCCGGCCGGGGACGCGAGCGAGAACGCGGGCCTGGTGGCCCAGCTGGACCAGGCGCGCACGGCGCTCAACGAGCGCACGGCCGACCTCCAGCGCCTCCAGGCCGAGTACCAGAACTACCGCCGCCGGGTGGAGCGGGACCGCGTCGCGGTCAAGGAGGTCGCCGTCGCGAACCTCCTGTCCGAGCTGCTTCCCGTACTCGACGACGTCGGCCGCGCCCGTGAACACGGCGAGCTGGTCGGCGGTTTCAAGTCCGTCGCGGAGTCGCTGGAGACCACGGTCGCCAAGCTGGGCCTCCAGCAGTTCGGCAAGGAGGGCGAGCCCTTCGACCCGACGATCCACGAGGCCCTGATGCACTCCTACGCACCGGACGTCACGGAGACGACGTGCGTGGCGATCCTGCAGCCCGGGTACCGGATCGGCGAGCGCACCATCCGCCCCGCGCGGGTGGCGGTCGCCGAGCCGCAGCCGGGTGCGCAGACGGTCAAGCCGGCCGAGGAGGGCGCCGAGGCCAAGGACGGCTCCGACTCCGCGGACAACGCGGGGAACGGCGGCACCAAGGAGAGCGGTGGCCCGGACGAGGGCTGAGCTCGACATGACGGATGAGGCGCGAGAGGAGGGACGTCGGGGATGAGTACCAAGGACTTCATCGAGAAGGACTACTACAAGGTTCTCGGCGTCCCCAAGGACGCCACCGAGGCCGAGATCAAGAAGGCGTACCGGAAGCTCGCCCGCGAGAACCACCCGGACGCCAACAAGGGAAACGTCAAGGCGGAGGAGCGCTTCAAGGAGATCTCCGAGGCCAACGACATCCTCGGTGACCCCAAGAAGCGCAAGGAGTACGACGAGGCCCGCGCGCTCTTCGGCAACGGCGGTTTCCGTCCGGGGCCGGGCGCGGGCGGCGGCACCTTCAACTTTGACCTGGGCGACCTCTTCGGAGGCGGCGCCCAGGGCGGGGGCCAGGGTGCCGGCGGCTTCGGCGGCGGACTCGGCGACGTCTTCGGCGGCCTGTTCAACCGCACCGGCGGCGGTCCCGGCACCGGCACGCGGACCCAGCCGCGCCGCGGCCAGGACATCGAGTCCGAGGTGACCCTCAGCTTCACGGAGGCCATCGAGGGCGCCACGGTCCCGCTGCGGATGTCCTCGCAGGCGCCCTGCAAGGCCTGTTCGGGCACCGGCGACAAGAACGGCACGCCGCGCGTGTGCCCGACCTGCGTCGGCACCGGGCAGGTCGCCCGGGGCTCGGGCGGCGGCTTCTCGCTCACCGACCCGTGCCCCGACTGCAAGGGCCGCGGCCTGATCGCCGAGGACCCCTGCGACGTCTGCAAGGGCTCCGGACGTGCCAAGTCCTCCCGGACGATGCAGGTCCGCATCCCTGCCGGGGTCTCCGACGGGCAGCGCATCCGGCTGCGCGGCAAGGGCACACCGGGCGAGCGGGGCGGTCCGGCGGGCGACCTCTACGTGGTCGTGCACGTCAAGGAGCACCCCGTCTTCGGACGCCGGGGCGACAACCTCACCGTCACCGTCCCGGTGACGTACGCCGAGGCGGCCCTCGGCGGCGAGGTCCGGGTCCCGACCCTGGGCGGCCCGCCCGTCACGCTGAAGCTGCCGGCGGGCACGCCCAACGGCCGCACCATGCGCGCCCGGGGCAAGGGCGCGGTCCGCAAGGACGGCACCCGCGGCGACCTTCTGGTCACCGTCGAGGTGAGTGTTCCGAAGGACCTGACGGGGAAGGCTCGTGACGCGCTCGAGGCGTATCGCGAGGCGACCGCGGACGAGGATCCGCGGGCGGAGCTGTTCCAGGCCGCGAAGGGAGCTTGATCGAGATGGACGGCCGTCGTCCCCCCCGGCGCGGGGGTTTCTCACCGTACGAACTGACCGAGGACACCCCGGTCTACGTCATCTCGGTCGCCGCCCAGCTCTCCGGACTGCACCCGCAGACCCTGCGCCAGTACGACCGCCTCGGCCTGGTCTCGCCGGACCGCACGGCCGGGCGCGGCCGGCGCTACTCGGCCCGCGACATCGAACTGCTCCGGCAGGTGCAGCAGTTGTCGCAGGACGAGGGCATCAACCTGGCCGGCATCAAGCGCATCATCGAACTGGAGAACCAGGTCGCCGCGCTCCAGGCGCGCCTGGCCGAGATGCAGGACGCCCTCGACGGCGCCGCAACCGCGATGCGTCAGCGCGAGGCGGCGGTGCACGCCTCGTACCGCCGTGACCTGGTCCCGTACCAGGAGGTGCAGCAGACCAGCGCGCTGGTGGTGTGGCGCCCCAAGCGGCAGCAGTCGGACTGACGCCGGTTCGTCGTCGAAGGGGCCCGGGAGTTCGTGCGCGAACCCCGGGCCCCTTCGCGTGCGCGGCGGCCCGGCCCGGGGGACAGCGCGGGACGTCAGCCGGGGACTATGTCGCCGACCGCGTCGACGACCAGCATCCACATGGGGTGGGCGCCGGTGCCGAACGCGGCGGCCAGCGCGTACCCGAGGGCGGCGTCCAGCGCCTCGGGCTCCGCGCCCTCACGCCACTCGGCCAGCACCCGGCCGTCGCCCTGCGAGCCGAAGTCCCCGACGTGCTCCCCGTCGCGCAGCAGACGGCTGCCCGCCACGGAGTCGGGCACCAGGCGCCAGGCGCGGCCCGCGTGCCGGACGTCGACGGCGAACGAGCGCCGGGTCAGCCGCCCCTTCGACGGGGCCAGTACGGCCTCCTCGCCGTCGACGGTCAGGGCGAGCCGCTTCCCGTCCCGGGTGCCGACGGGGACGTGGTCGTCGGTCTCCGCCCCCTCGGCGCGGCGCAACTCGACCCGGGGCACGGCGCCGCCCTCGACGGTCACCTCGCCCAGAGCGGTGTCCAGGCGGACGGTCACGGCGCCGAAGCGGCCGTCCTCGGCGACGGATTCCCTCACCGGCCGCTCCTGCGCGCCCTCGACTTCGTGGGTGTCGGTGTCCTGCCCCATGCGTTCGTTTCCTCGACTGTGCGGTTCCGACGTGTGGTCGATACGTCAGACGCGTCCGCGCGGGTCTTCGTTTCCGTACCGCCCGGATCGGCCCGGCGGCCCCGCACACAGATGTGCGCGGTGCGTGGTCGGCCGGTGTGGCCGCCTTCGACAGATCTCCGCACTACGGCCGCACCGTCTCCGCGAGTTCGGCGGAACGCACTGTGCCCATCTCGTTAAGTGGATCCCCTTGACGCCGATGGTGGCCAAAGCGTTGGCTTTTCAGTCACATGGGCCGCACTGCTGTGCCCACGTCCCGAATCGCACCTGAAGTGAGCCCTCGCATGCGTCGTCGTACCGCCATATCCGTGGCCGCCACCTCCATGTCCCTCATGCTCGCCGGCTGCGGCACGCTCGGAGCCTCGGAGAGCAGTGACGAGGCCAGCCCGACCAAGGGGAACGACATCACCGTGGGGCTCCTCCTCCCGGAGAAGGCGAACACCCGCTACGAGCAGTTCGACTACCCCTTCTTCAAGGCGAAGGTCGCCGAGCTCACCAAGGACCAGGGCAACGTCAAGTACGCCAACGCCGAGGCGAGCTCGTCCAAGCAGGCCGACCAGATGCAGCAGATGGTCGACGACAAGGTCGACGTCATCGTCCTGGACGCGGTCGACGCGAAGGCCATCGGGGACAGCGTGCAGAAGGCCAAGGACGCCGGCATCCCGGTCATCGCCTACGACCGGCTGGCCGAGGGGCCGATCGACGCGTACATCTCCTTCGACAACGAGCTGGTCGGCGAGGTCCAGGGCCGTTCCCTCGTCGAGGCGCTCGGCGACGGCTCCGACAGCTCCGACAAGATCGTCATGATGAACGGCTCTCCCACCGACCCCAACGCCAAGCAGTTCAAGGCCGGTGCGCTGGCCGAGCTGAACGGCAAGGTGACGATCGCCCAGTCCTTCGACACCAAGGACTGGAAGCCGGAGAACGCCGAGGCGAACATGGCCGAGGCGATCGACAAGATCGGCAAGAACAACATCGCGGGCGTCTACTCCGCCAACGACGGCATGGCCGGCGGCGTCATCAAGGCCCTGGAGGACGCGGGCGTCACCGACCTGCCGCCGGTCACCGGCCAGGACGCGGAGCTGTCGGCGGTGCAGCGGATCGTCACCGGCGAGCAGTACATGAGCGTGTACAAGTCCTACCCGCAGGAGGCGGAGAGCGCCGCCGAGATGGCCGTGGCCCGCGTCCAGGGCCGGGACATCCAGTTCGACGCCCTCGCCCGCGACAAGGTCGACAGCCCCACCCACAAGGGCATCCCCGCCCAGCTGGTCCCCGTCGTCGCGCTGACCCAGGACAACATCGAGGACACGGTCGTCGCGGACGGCTTCTACAAGGTCTCCGACATCTGCACCGCCAAGTACGAGGCGGAGTGTGCGGAGATCGGGCTGAAGTAGCCGAAAGCGCCCCGTCGGCGTCCGGCGGACCCGTCGTACCGGACGCGGCCGGGCCGTCGTCCCGTGCTCAGCCGTGTTGCGGACCCGGTCCCGGCCGCGCATAGTTGCGCTGCGGAAACAGCCGGATACCGGGGGTGGGACGGGCGATGGCCGGGCACGGGGCTCAGGAGCATCCACACGGTGCCGACCGGCTGTGCGCGGCCGGGGACCGCGTGTACTCCCGGGCCGTACGACGCGGCCGGGTGCCGCGCCGGGACGCCGAACCGGTCCCCTGCCTCCTCGAACTGGCCCTGCTGCACCCGGACCCCGACGACATGGACTGGCTGGTGCCGACCTCCCCGCAGGAGGTCATGACCCGGCTGCTGCGCGGGGTCTACGACGAGGTGAGCGCGAGCCAGCGCCGGGTGGGCTCGGCGGTGGAGGCCTTCGAGTTCTACGCGGGCCTGGGCGGGCGTACCACGCCGTCCGCCGGCACGGAGGGCACCGCGATCCGGGTCCTCGACGGCCTGTCCCGCATCCAGGCCGCGATGGACGAGGCGACGCAGGCCTGCACGGCGGAGGTCCTGACCGTGCAGCCCGGCGGCATCCGGCGTGAGGCGGAGCTCTCCGAGGGCCTGCACCGGGCGCTGGCGCTGCGCGGGCGCGGGGTGCGGATGCGGGACCTGTACACGCACGTCGCCCGGCACGGGCAGGGCCTGCTCAACTACCTGGAGCTGATGGGCGACGCGGTGGAGGCGCGCACGCTGGACGAGGTGATCGACCGGCTCATCCTCTTCGACCGTACGGTGGCCTTCGTACCGGCGAACACGGACCGCACGATGGCCCTGGAACTGCGCCATCCCGCGCTGGTCGCGTACCTGGTGACGGTCTTCGAACGCCTGTGGCGCCTGGCGATCCCGCTGACCGCGCCGCTCCCGGACACGGGCATCGAGGGCATCTCCCACCGCGAGCAGTCCATCGCGGCGCTGCTGGCGGAGGGCCACCAGGACGCGGTGATCGCCGAGCGCCTCGGCATCAGCGTCCGCACGGCCCGCGCGCACATCGCCCGCCTCTCGGAGACGCTGGGCGCGGCGAGCCGGACGCAGTTGGGGGTGCGGATCGCCCAGGTCGGCCTGGACGGCCCCCCGCGCAGTGCGCCCGCGCCCGTCACCCTTCCGGATCGAGGATTCCCGACTGCCCGATGAGGTAGCCGAGCTGGGCGCGGCTCTCGCTGCCGAGGGTGGTGGCGAGTTTGGCGATGTGAACGCGGGCGGTGCGGACGTTCATGCCGAGGCGTTCGGCGATGCTGTTGTCGGTGTGGCCCTCGATGAGGAGGGCGGCTATGGCGCGTTGGCGGGGGGTGATGCCGTTGAGGGTGGGTGGCTGGACGGCTTGGGGGTGCATGGGGGTGGCGAGGTGCCAGAAGCGGTCGAACGTGCTGATGAAGTAGGCGATGAGCGCGGGGTGGCGGACTTCGAGGGCGAGTGAGCGGTCGGCGTTGGCGGGGATGAAGGCGACGGTGCGGTCGACGATGATGAGACGGTCGGTGACCTCGTCGAGGGTGCGGGCTTCCACGTCGCCGGTCAGGTGCTCGTAGCGGGCGCGGGCGTAGGGGGCGTGGCGTGCGGTGTGCTGGTACAGGGCACGGATGCGGGCGCCGCGGTCGAGGAAGGCCTGGTCCCGCTTGATGGCTCCTTCGAGGATGTCGGGGCGTTTGGTGACCTTCGAGTCGTGGGGCTGGATGGCCAGCAGCTCGTGCCTGCCCTCGGCCATCGCCTCCTCGATGGCCTGGCCCGTGCGCTCTTTGCCGCTGAGGATTCTGAGTGACGGGGTGTCGTCGTTCGCCGCGGCGCTCGTGCCGAGGCGCATGAGGGGTTCGAAGACGTCCGCCAGACGTTCGCCACGCCGCCGCTCGCGGGCTATGCGCTCTTCCGACGTGCGCAGCAGCCGTTGCAGGGCTACGGCCGGTGTGATCGGCTCCAACCGGTCGAGGTCGTCGACGGCCGGGTGCAGGAGGCCGATGTCGATCAGGCAAGGTGCCGCAGTGGCCGCGGCGCTGTCCACATGACCTTCGCGCAGAGCGCGGGAGTAGAGAGCGAGCCCCGCCTCGCACAGTTCCTCGTCCTTGTGCCGGTGCGTCCCGTCCGTCATGAGTCGGCTTCCCCTGCCGGCCCTTCGTGCTCCTGCTCCAGGATTCCCGACTGGGCTATGAGGTAGCCGAGCTGGGCGCGGCTGCCGCTCCCCAGGGCCGTCGCCAGCTTCGCGATGTGGGCCCGGCACGTACGCACGTTCATGCCCAGACGGCGGGCGATGGCCTCGTCGACATGGCCCTCCACGAGAAGCTTGGCTATGGAGTGCTGGATGTCGGTGATGCCGTCGGGCGCCGTTTCGTACGGGGCGCCGGCGCTCAGCGGAACGGCGCGGCCCCACATGAACTCGAAGACCTTGATCAGATATGCGACGAGGCCCGGGTGACGGATCTCCAGTGCCACCTGCCGGTCATCGCGAACAGGGATGAACGCGACCGTGTCGTCGCAGATGATGAGGCGCTCGACCAGCTCGTCGATGGTCCGGTACTCCGCTTTGCCGTTGGAGAACCGGTCCACGTAGGCCAGTCGTTCCGCGCTGTACCGGGCCGTGTGCTGGTAAAGAGTCCTGATGCGCACGCCGCGCTCGGTCAGCGTCTTGTCGCGCTCCATGCCTTCCACGAGCCGCCGCTCGGGATGGCGAGCACTGGGCTGGACGGTCAGCACTTCGTTCTTGCACTGCGTAGTGGCCAGGTCGAGTGCCGAGTTGATGCGGTCCAGGCCTTCCAGCACCGTGATCGAGTGGATCGGAGCCGTCCCCTGGGCACTGAGCGTCATGAACGGCTCGAATGCTTCCGCCAGTGCGATCGACGTCCGGCGGCGGTCGGCGATTTCCCGTTCGATCGGATTGAGCCGTTGCGACAGAGCGATCGACGGAGGGACGGGGCGCAGCCAGTCCGCGTCGTCGGGGTCGGGATGCAGGAGGGCCAAGTCTATGAGGCACGGAGCGCGGCTCGTCTCCGCACGAGCGATACGCCCGGTGCGCAGCGCGTGGGCGTAGACACGCCCTCCCTCCTCGCACAGTTCAGTGATCCCGTGGGCATGTGCCTCATTGGTCCGATTCGTTGTCAAATCTCCACCCCCCAGGGTCCTGAACATGCAGGAACATGATGCACCGATTGTGTGGCCATGACGTGCCTATATGAGCCATCGTCTTATCCGACGGGGGAAGAGGGGACCTTCAAGTGAGGACGAAGCCGACTATGCCTAAGAGAATGCTTCGCTCGGTGCTTGTCGCCGCCTTCTCCGCCGTCGTGGCCTTCGGAGCGCTGAATGGCCTCGTTGCTGCGCAGGGTGATGAGCGAGCGAACGGTGTCGAGTCAGTCGAGGTGACCGCCGCGCCGACCGGCGAGGACACGACTGCCGTAACGGACGACACGGTGTGGTCGTGACATGACGACGCCACCTGACGACCGGTCCTTCCGCCGGGAAATGGCAACCGCCTACCGCTCCGGCTGGCACTTCATCGACCTGGTCACCGCGATCCCCCACCCCGGTGACTCCCTGATGGTGACCGTCTTCGGCGAGCCGGTCGTCGTCACGCTGGACGAGGACGGTGACGTGAGGGCGTACCGGTGCCTGCGGCGGCCGCGCGGGGCGCCGCAGCCCGTGCGGTGTGCCATCCGGTACGGAATGATCTTTGTGAACCTGGACCAGAGGGACCACCGGCTCGCGCGGCCGGAGGATTCCGAAGTGAGGACCATCTCGGCCACCCCCCGCAGTGCCTGACGCGATTCCCCCGTCGTAACAGATCGCTCAGGTGCTTCCCCCCGGCAGCGGCGTCACCGTGACCTGAACACGGTGACGCCGCTGTCGTGTGTGGGGACATTTCGCGGTATCGCCGCGTATCCCTCCCCTTCTCGATGTGGCCGAAAAGGCTGTCGCGCGACGGTGCCCACCGCGCGAGGAGGCCGGCGGGCCAGGAACCTGGTGCCACCCGGACGGGACCCCCGCCGTTCTGCCCTTGAGTGGAATAGACTCAACTTTGTGTACGTTGGATGAGTCAGCACTGGGAGACACGGCCGACCGCCACGGCCGACGCTAGGAGGAGAGCCAGAACGTGGACGCCGAGCTGACCAACCGGAGCCGGGACGCGATCAACGCGGCCAGCAACCGGGCCGTGACCGAGGGGCACGCCGACCTCACCCCCGCCCACCTGCTCCTCGCCCTGCTCCAGGGGCAGGACAACGAGAACATCACCGACCTGCTCGCCGCCGTCGAGGCCGACCTCGCCGCCGTGCGCTCCGGCGCCGAGCGCATCCTCGCCGGGCTGCCCAGCGTCACGGGTGCCACCGTCGCACCGCCGCAGCCCAACCGTGAGATGCTCGCCGTGGTCGCCGACGCCCAGGCCCGCGCCAAGGAGCTCGGGGACGAGTACCTCTCCACCGAGCACCTGCTCCTCGGCATCGCCGCGAAGGGCGGCGCGGCCGGTGAGGTGCTGGAGGGGCAGGGAGCCAGTGCGAAGAAGCTGCAGGAGGCCTTCCGCAAGGCGAGGGGAGGGCGCCGCGTGACCACCGCGGACCCCGAGGGCCAGTACAAGGCACTGGAGAAGTTCGGCACCGACCTCACCGCGTCCGCCCGGGAGGGCAGGCTCGATCCCGTCATCGGGCGGGACCAGGAGATCCGGCGGGTCGTGCAGGTGCTCAGCCGGCGGACCAAGAACAATCCCGTTCTCATCGGTGAGCCGGGTGTCGGCAAGACCGCCGTCGTGGAGGGGCTCGCCCAGCGGATCGTCAAGGGGGACGTGCCCGAGTCGCTGAAGAACAAGCGGCTGGTCGCGCTGGACCTCGGCGCCATGGTCGCCGGGGCGAAGTACCGGGGGGAGTTCGAGGAGCGGCTGAAGACCGTCCTCGCCGAGATCAAGGACTCCGACGGGCAGATCATCACCTTCATCGACGAGCTGCACACCGTGGTGGGGGCCGGCGCCGGCGGGGACTCCGCCATGGACGCCGGGAACATGCTGAAGCCCATGCTCGCCCGCGGTGAGCTGCGCATGGTCGGCGCCACCACCCTCGACGAGTACCGGGAGCGGATCGAGAAGGACCCCGCCCTGGAGCGGCGCTTCCAGCAGGTGCTGGTCGCCGAGCCGACCGTCGAGGACTCGATCGCCATCCTGCGCGGGCTCAAGGGGCGGTACGAGGCGCACCACAAGGTGCAGATCGCGGACAGTGCCCTGGTGGCCGCCGCGAGCCTGTCCGACCGGTACATCACCTCCCGCTTCCTGCCCGACAAGGCCATCGACCTCGTCGACGAGGCCGCCTCCCGGCTGCGCATGGAGATCGACTCCTCGCCCGTCGAGATCGACGAGCTCCAGCGTGCCGTCGACCGGCTGAAGATGGAGGAGCTGGCGATCGGCAAGGAGACCGACGCCGCCTCCCTGGAACGCCTGGAGCGGCTGCGGCGCGACCTCGCCGACAAGGAGGAGGAGCTGCGCGGCCTCACCGCCCGCTGGGAGAAGGAGAAGCAGTCCCTCAACCGGGTCGGTGAGCTGAAGGAGAAGCTCGACGAACTGCGCGGGCAGGCCGAGCGCGCCCAGCGCGACGGCGACTTCGACACCGCCTCCAAGCTGCTGTACGGCGAGATCCCGGCCCTGGAGCGCGACCTGGAGGCCGCCTCCGAGGCGGAGGAAGAGGTCGCCCGCGACACCATGGTCAAGGAGGAGGTCGGCGCCGACGACATCGCCGACGTCGTCGCCTCCTGGACCGGCATCCCCGCCGGGCGGCTGATGGAGGGCGAGACGCAGAAGCTGCTGCGGATGGAGGACGAGCTGGGCAGGCGGCTGATCGGGCAGACCGAGGCCGTGCGGGCCGTCTCCGACGCCGTACGGCGCAGCAGGGCCGGGATCGCCGACCCGGACCGCCCGACCGGTTCGTTCCTCTTCCTCGGGCCGACCGGTGTCGGCAAGACCGAGCTGGCCAAGGCGCTCGCCGACTTCCTCTTCGACGACGAGCGGGCGATGGTCCGCATCGACATGTCGGAGTACAGCGAGAAGCACAGCGTCGCCCGGCTGGTCGGTGCCCCGCCCGGATACGTCGGGTACGAGGAGGGCGGCCAGCTCACCGAGGCGGTGCGGCGGCGGCCGTACTCCGTCGTGCTGCTGGACGAGGTGGAGAAGGCGCACCCCGAGGTCTTCGACATCCTGCTCCAGGTGCTGGACGACGGGCGCCTCACCGACGGTCAGGGCCGCACCGTCGACTTCCGCAACACCATCCTGGTGCTGACCTCCAACCTGGGCAGCCAGTACCTGGTCGACCCCGTGTCCAGCGAGACCGAGAAGAAGGAGCAGGTCCTGGAGGTGGTCCGGGCGTCCTTCAAGCCGGAGTTCCTCAACCGGCTCGACGACCTCGTGGTCTTCTCCGCGCTGAGCAAGGAGGAGCTGAGCCGGATCGCGCGGCTCCAGATCGACGCGCTCGCCCGGCGCCTCGCCGAGCGCCGCCTCACCCTGCACGTCACCGACGACGCCCTGGCCTGGCTCGCCGACGAGGGCATGGACCCGGCCTACGGAGCCCGGCCGCTGCGCCGCCTGGTGCAGACCGCCATCGGCGACCGGCTCGCCCGGGAGATCCTCTCCGGCGAGATCAAGGACGGCGACACGGTCCGCGTGGACCGCTTCGGCGAGGACCTGATCGTGGGGCCCGCGGCGGGCGGCAAGACGCTGTAGCCCCGGCCCGTGCCGTACGCGCGGCTTGTCACCCCCGGTGGGTGGCGGGCCGCTGTACGTCACATGGCGGCCCCTGGGGGCACCCGACCGGCCGGATCGAGTCAGCCAGGGGCTGACAGGCCCCCGGCGGGCTTGCCACCCCCCTCCCCGCATGGGGGAGGATGGCCAGATCCGTACGAAGGGAAATTCACGGTGAGCATCGACCCGTCCTCGATTCCGAACTTCGGGGGCCAGCAGCCCGAGCCGCAGCCCCAAGGACCGGCGGGCCCCGTCGTCCCGGATCAGGATCTTGTGAAGCAGCTCCTCGAACAGATGGAGCTCAAGTACGTCGTCGACGACGAGGGTGACCTCGCGGCGCCGTGGGAGCAGTTCCGTACGTACTTCATGTTCCGCGGCGAGGGCGACCAGCAGGTCTTCTCGGTGCGGACGTTCTACGACCGGCCCCACCAGATCGACGAGAAGCCGCAGCTGCTGGAGTCGATCGACGACTGGAACCGCCGCACCCTGTGGCCGAAGGTGTACTCCCACACCCACGACGACGGCACGGTCCGCCTGATCGGCGAGGCGCAGATGCTGATCGGCATGGGCGTCAGCCTGGAGCACTTCGTCTCCTCGACGGTCAGCTGGGTGCGCGCCGCCATCGAGTTCGACCGGTGGCTCGTGGAGCAGCTCGGTCTGGAGCAGGAGGTCAACGAGGCGGAGAAGCCGAAGGACGAGGGCGACGAGTAGTCGGCTCCGTCCACACAGACACGGGAAGAGCCCCGGCCCGGACGGTCACCGTCCGGGCCGGGGCTCTCGCCGTTCGGGGCCCGTCAGGACCCGACAGGGCTGCGGTCGGGGCCGCGTTTGTTCAGGCCGCCCGGCCCCCCAGCGCCTTCAGCCGGCCGACCGCGTCCTCCAGCACCGGAATCCTCTTGCAGAACGCGAACCGGACGAAGGGCGCGCCCGCCTCCCGGTGGTCGTAGAAGACCGCGTTGGGGACGGCGACGACGCCCGCCCGTTCCGGCAGCGCGCGGCAGAAGGCGAAGCCGTCCTCCTCGCCCAGGGGGCGGATGTCGGTGGTGACGAAGTACGTGCCGGCGGGACGGTAGACGCCGAAGCCCGCCTCCTCCAGCCCCGCCGCCAGCAGGTCCCGCTTGGCCCGCATGTCCTCGCGGTAGGCGGTGAAGTAGGAGTCGGGGAGGGCGAGGGCCTCGGCGATCGCGTACTGGAAGGGGCCGGCCGACACGTACGTCAGGTACTGCTTGGCCGAGCGGACCGCCGTGAGCAGGGCCGGCGCGGCGGTGATCCAGCCGACCTTCCAGCCGGTGAACGAGAACGTCTTGCCGGCCGACCCGATGGTCACCGTGCGCTCGCGCATGCCGGGGACGGACGCGAGCGGGATGTGCTCGGCCTCGTCGAAGACCAGGTGCTCGTAGACCTCGTCGGTGACCACCAGCAGGTCCCGTTCGACGGCGAGTTCGGCGATCGCCGACAGTTCGGCGCGGCTGAGGACCGTGCCCGTCGGGTTGTGCGGGGTGTTCAGCAGCAGCAGGCGGGTGCGGTCGGTGACCGCGTCGCGCAGCTCGTCGAGGTCCAGCCGGAACGCGCCCTCGTGCGGGCGCAGGGTCACCGGTACGCGCGTGCCGCCCGCCATGGCGATGCACGCCGCGTACGAGTCGTAGTACGGCTCCAGCGCGACGACCTCGTCGCCGGGCTCCAGCAGGGCCAGCAGCGAGGCGGCGATGGCCTCCGTGGCGCCGGCGGTGACCAGGACCTCGGTGTCGGGGTCGTAGGACAGGCCGTAGCGGCGGTGCTGGTGGGCGGCGACGGCGGTGCGCAGCTCGGGGACGCCGGGGCCCGGCGGGTACTGGTTGCCGCGTCCGTCGCGCAGCGCCCGTACGGCTGCCTCCCGGACCTCTTCGGGGCCGTCGGTGTCCGGGAAGCCCTGGCCCAGGTTGATCGCGCCGGTGCGCACGGCCAGGGCGGACATCTCGGCGAAGATCGTCGTCCCGAACTCGGCGAGCCGGCGATTGAGGAGGGGACGGGCGCTGGAACTCGCGGGGGGCATGGAGGTCATGGCGGTCATCCTGCGCCGAAGCTCTGAGCTTCCTCAACTCTGCTTTGGGGCGTGGCGGCGGGGGGCATCTCCCGTGCACGCGACGAGAGCTTCGCCGCCGAGTGCGCACAAGGCGCAGACAGCGAGGCACCCACGGGGGGTTGCTTCGGGGGACCTTCCGGGCGCGAGCCCGGGCATCGGAAGGAGGGTGACGCCATGGTCATCGGCCTCATCCTGATCGTGTTCGCCGCCCTGGTGATCGCAGGGCTCCTGGCCGGAGCGCGCAGCGCTTCGTCCGCCGGCGGGGCGCGGGGCCGCGGCTCGCGGCCGTCCGGCGGGGGCAGGCGGAACAGCTGGTGGGCCGGGGACGACGGCTCGTCCTCGGGCGGACATCACGCGAGCCACTCCTGTGGTGGCGGGTCGTCCTGCGGAGGCGGCTCGTCCTGCGGGGGAGGGGGCGGCGGCGGATGCGGTGGAGGCAGCTGACACGGGGCAGCTGAGCTCCGGCAGGGGGAACCGCATCCCCGCCACGGGGCCCGACCCTGGGACCGGGTCCGCCCCCGACACGAGCGCCCGCCGGGAAACACACCCGGCGGGCGCTCCCACGCACCGGCGCGCGCCGTGCGGGCTGGGCGTACGCCTTGGTTGAACAGTTGAGCTGACGAGCCCCCTGAGGGATGGAAAGCCTACGAAGTTGGGTAAAAACGCTGTGGCGGCGCCACGGTTCATGATTCGCTCTCCCTCACCAACGCAGCTCCTCGGACGACCTGTTGACCCCCCTCCTGACCGGCCGACTGGGCTGAGCGGGCCGCATACCCGGCTGCGACCGGGATGCGCAGGCCCCACACCTCATTCTCCTTGTGTGCTTGCGGAGCCGATCCATGCTCACGACCCTGAAAACCGCCTACACCGACACGCGCGCCGCCGACCTCGCCTGGGCCCTGGGGCGCGAGCCCTTGCCGGCGCTCGCCAGTCTCGACGTCGAACTGACGGGCGCCAAACTGCAGTTGAGACTCCTGGGCGCCTCCCACCAAGTCCTGCTCGAGGAGGAGCGGGGCAGCTGCTCGGAGACGGTGGCGTGCATCCCGGGCAGCAGTACCCCTCTTCCGCTCGGCGTCGCCAAGCGGGTGGGTGACTGGGAGTACGAGTTCGCCGCCCGCGTGGAGGTGCTGACACCGGGCTCCTTCGCGGGCCGGGCCCAGGAGTTGCTGGCCCTGGTCTCCGACCACCCGCACGGCCTGGCCGGTGTCTTCCCCGGCAGCCCGCACGCCTTCACCGCGCTGCTGGCCCAGCGGCACGAGGGGCAGGTGCACTGGCGGACCTGGCACGCCTATCCGCAGGACGGCCAGTTGGTGGCGACCCGGACGCGGGTGGGCGTACGGGTACCGGTGCCGGAGCTCAGCCCGTCCGCGGGGTGAGCGGACGGGAACCGGACGGCTGGGGCCGGGCGGACGGCGGGGCAAACCTGCGGTGTCCAACGGAACGCCGGAACCACACGTGTGGGTGACGAAGCGCAGCCGGAGAGTGACGTAACGTCACTGCGTGATCGAACCGCGCGCGTCCGCCCCACCCGGCTCCCGGCCGTCCTGGGGCGGCTCCGGCGGCCCCGGCACGCCCTCCCCGTCCGGCACCTCCCCGTCCTCCGGCAGCGGAGCGCCGGCGCGGCTGCCCGTCCGTCCGGGCACCGGGCGGTTCCTGGTGCTGGCGGGTGTGTTCGTCTGCGCGGCCTGCGGGCTCGTGTACGAACTCGAACTCGTCGCCCTCGCCTCGTACCTGATCGGCGACTCGGTCACCCAGGCGTCCGTCGTCCTGTCCGTCATGGTCTTCGCCATGGGCCTCGGTTCGCTCGCGGCCAAGCGGCTGCGCCGTTTCGCGGCGGCCGGCTTCGGCGCGGTGGAGGCCGTCCTCGCCCTCGTCGGCGGCTCCAGCGCGATGGTGCTGTATGCAGTCTTCGCCTGGACCGGTGGCTGGGGCGGCCTGTGGGTGGACGGCCCGCGCTTCCTCCTGGTCGCCTTCTCGCTCGTCATCGGCGTACTGATCGGCGCCGAGGTGCCGCTGCTGATGGAGCTGATCCAGCGGGTCCGCCGCCAGGACGCGGGGGGCGCCGTCGCCGACCTGTTCGCCGCGGACTACGTCGGCGCGCTCGTCGGCGGCCTCGCGTTCCCCTTCGTGCTGCTGCCCTTCCTGGGCCAGCTGACCGGCGCGCTGCTCACCGGCACCGTCAACGCGGTGGTCGGCGCGGCCCTGGTCCTCGGCCTGTTCCGGCGCGACATGTCCCGCCGGGCCCGCTGGCTGCTGCTGACCGCCAACGCCGTCGTCCTCGCCCTCCTCGCCACCGCGACCCTCCTCGCCGACGACTTCGAGCGCGCCGCCCGGCACGCCGTCTACGGCCAGGACGTCCGCGTGGCGGTCCGGACCGACGTGCAGGAGGTGGTCCTCACCGGTGACAGCGACGGCCGGCCCCTCGACCTGTTCCTGGACGGCCGGCTGCGGGTCAGCGCCGACGACGAACGGCACTACCACGAGGCGCTGGTGCACCCCGCCATGAGCGGCGCGCGCTCCCGCGTGCTGGTCCTCGGCGGCGGCGACGGCCTCGCCGTACGGGAGGTGCTGCGCCACCCGGACGTGCGCCGCGTCGACGTCGTCGAACTCGACCGGGGGCTGACCCGGCTGGCCCGGCACGACCCCGGCCTGTCGGCGCTGAACGAGCACGCCTACGGGGACGCCCGCGTCCACACCGCCGCGGGCGACGCCTTCCGGCGGCTGCGCACGACGCCCACCGGGACGTACGACGTGGTGATCTCGGACCTGCCCGACCCGGGCATCACGGCCGGCACCAAGCTGTACTCGCAGGAGTTCTACGGCCTGCTGCGCCGGGTGCTCGCCCCCGGCGGACGGCTCGTCGTGCACGCCGGGTCCGTCTCGGCACGCCCCCGGGCCTTCTGGACGGTGGACGCGACGCTGCGGGCGGCCGGACTGCGGACCGTCCCCTACAGGGTCGTCGCCCGGGACGCCGGCCACACGCCCGGCCCGGACCGGACGACCGCCGCCACCGGGCACGCGCCCCGCGACTGGGGCTTCCTCCTGGCCGCCCGCAGACCCCCTGGACTGCGGCTCGACCCGGCCGCTCCCCGCCCCCACACCCTCACGACCGGCTCCCTGACCCGGGACGCCCGCGCCGCCGCCCGCGCCCGGATGGCGGGGCTGCCGCCGTCGACGCTGGTGCACCCGCGGTACTGACCCCGTCGCCCCGTCGCCCCCTTGCCCGGGAAGCGGCGCCCCCCGGGTGCCTGTAGCCCCGTGCCCCGACCGGGGTGCTTGCCCGCGCCCTCCCGGCGAACACCGCCGCGTGCGGCGGCCCGACCCCCTTCCCCCCGGACACGGGACGGACCGCCACACCCCCCTGCGGATCGTTCGCACCGAGAACCTACGGCCGCCCCGCCCGTCCCGGAATCCCGCGGTGGGTGGACATGGAGGCCAACCCAGCGCGGTATGCCGACGGTTCCTGCAACTTCCGCGGTACGGCGAAAGGATGACGCCGCCGTCGAGCGGGCGGATCTACGCTGCGGCAATGCGCCTGCACCCCTTGGCGGCCGACGGCCTGATCGCCGCGGCGCTGACGACCGTGGCCGTACTGCTCGGCACCGAGGCCGTCGCCCAGGGGTGGCCCGCGCTCGACCCGCTCGCCTGGACACTCGTCGCGCTGGTGACGCTCCCGCTCGCCCTGCGCACCCGCGCCCCCGTCACCGTCTGCCTCACCGTCCACGCCTGCTGGGCGGCCTACATCGCCCTCGACTACTGGCCCGTGGTCGGCTCCTTCGGCCCCATGCTCGCCGTCTACACCGTCGCCTCCCTGCGCCCCACCCGCACCGCCGCCGCCTGCGCCGCACTGCTCGCCGGCGTCTGGATCTGCGCCGGGGTGGTCAGCGACGCCGAGGCGATGGCGTCGGTCGTGGGGCAGGCCGTGGGCTTCCCGCTGGTCCTCTGGCGGTTCGGGTACGTCGCCCGCCGCACCGGCGAACTCACCCGGCAGCTCCAGGTCGAACAGGCCGACCGGGCCCGGCGCGAGGTGGCCGAGGAACGCGTGCGCATCGCCCGGGAGCTGCACGACGTGGTCGCCCACCACATCGCCGTCATCAACGTCCAGGCCGGCCTCGCCCGCTTCGTCTTCCGCACCGACGCCCGCACCGCCCGCGACGCCCTCGACACCATCGAGGGGGCCAGCGGCGAGGCCCTCGCCGAACTGCGCCGCATGCTGGGTCTGTTGCGGGCCGACGGCGTCCAGGGCGCGGACGGCGCCCCCGCTCCCGGCCTCGACCAGCTCGACGAGATGGTCACCCGGGTGCGCACCGGCGGCGTCGGCGTGGAGCTGCGGGTCACCGGCGTCCCCCGCCCGCTGCCGCCCGGCGTCCAGCTGTGCGTCTACCGGGTCGTGCAGGAGGCCCTCACCAACGTGCTCAAGCACGCGCCCGGCGCGCACGCCGCCGTCGAACTCGCCTACCGCGCGGGCGAGGTCACGGTGTCGGTGACCGACGACGGGCGTGGCGCGAAGAGCCGGGAGGGGGTGGATCCGGCCACAATCCCGGAGCGCGGCGGCCACGGCTTGATCGGGATGCGGGAGCGGGCCAAGCTCTACGGCGGGACGATCGCAGTCGGCCCGCGCAGCGAGGGGGGATTCGGCGTGCGCCTGACCCTGCCGACGCCGGTACAGACCGCACGCCGGGGAGACACCGTCCGCGAATGACCGACCCAGACCCCGCCGCCGGCCGCGCGACGGACCCCGCGGCCGGCGGGCCGATCCGGCTGCTCGTCGTCGACGACCAGTTCCTCGTCCGCAGCGGGCTCGCCGCGCTGCTGCGTGCCGCGCCCGGCATGGAGGTCGTCGGCGAGGCGTCCGACGGGGCCGAGGCGGTGGCACTGGCCGCACGGACCCGGCCGGACGTCGTCCTGATGGACATCCGCATGCCCGGCATGACCGGCATCCAGGCCACCGAGCGCATCCTCGCCGAGGCGGTGGACCCCGCGCCCCGCGTCCTGGTCCTGACCACCTTCGACCTGGACGAGTACGTGTACGGCGCCCTGCGCGCCGGCGCCTCCGGCTTCCTGCTCAAGGACGCCGGTCCCGAACGGCTGCTCGCTGCCGTCACCGCGGTGCACGGCGGCGACGCGCTGTTCGCCCCCGCGGTCACCCGGCGCCTGGTGGAGGCGTTCACGCGGATGTCGGACACCGGCCCGCCGGGTGCGCCGGACGCCGGCCCGCCGCCCGGGCTGACGGCGCTGACCGGGCGTGAGGCCGAGGTGCTGAAGCTGGTCGCCCGCGGCCTGAGCAACGCCGAGGCCGCCGACCGGCTGTTCATCAGCGAGGCCACGGTGAAGACCCACCTCAATCGCACGATGACCAAGCTCGGCCTGACCAGCAGGGCCCAGGCGGTGGTGGTCGCCTACGAGACGGGACTGGTGACGCCGGGGAGTACGGGAGGCATGTGAGGCGGCGGATGACTTTGTGCCGACGGGGGGTGCACCGGGCGCCCGCTGGGTAGGGTGCCGTGACATGGAGCATGAGGTGTTCGTTCCGGTTCCGGCCGAGCGGCTCGGGGAGGCGCTGGCCGACCCCGCCCGGGTGGCGCGGGCCGTTCCGGGGCTCCAGCAGGACGCCGGTGCCGAGCCCGTCGCGGGGCGGCTGAAGGTGCGCATCGGCAGTCACTCCATTACCTACCGGGGCACGCTGCGCCTGTCCGCCCGGGACGACGGCACGTACGCCGTCGAGGGCGACGCCACCGAGTCGCGCGGCACCGGTGCGGTCGCGCTCGCCCTCACGCTTCGGGTGGCGGACGCGGACGGCGGCTGCACCCTCGTGTTCGCCGGGACGGCCACGGCGGACGGGCGGGTCACGGAGCTGCCGGCGGACGCGGTGACGTCGGCGGCGACCCGGCTGCTGACCCGCTTCGCGGAGAACCTGGGCAGGGCGGCGGAGCAGGAGGGGAAGCCCGGGCAGGAGGCCTCCGAGCCCCACTCCGGCCCCCGGCCCGGCCAGGAGTCGGAACCCGGGCACGTCTCCGTTTTCGACACCGAGGTCCCCCCGTCCTCGCTCGCGGACGAGACCGCGACCGACGACGAGCCGGGCGCGCCGGATGTTCCAGACGTGCCCGACGTCCCCGACGTCCCCGACGTCCCCGACGTCCCCGACGTCCCAGCCATCCCGGATACCCCGGAGGTCCCCGAGCCCCCCGCCGAGGCCGCGCACGCGCGCCGCACGATGATCGGCCGCAGCGCCGAGGAGGTGGACCACGCCCCGCCGCGCGGCCGGTACGCCCCCGTACCCGCGCCCCAGGCGGGCGCTACCGGCGTGTCCATGCGCTGGGCCGCACCGGCCGCGGCACTGGTCGTGGCGTCGGCGATCGTGGTGGGGCGGGCACTGCGCAGGCGCCGCTGAACCGGAGCGGGACCGCCGCCGTACCGCCGTCCCACCCGCGCGCCGTTGATCGCCCCAGTAGGGTCATGGCGTGAGTAACGAACCCATCACGCTGACCGCGGGTGACGCGGAGGCGACCGTGCTGCCGGGCAACGGCGGCCGGATCGGCGGGCTGCGCGTCGGCGGCACGGAACTGCTCCGCCAGGGCGAGCGCTACGGCTGCTTCCCGATGGTCCCCTGGTGCGGCCGCATCCGTGACGGCCGCTTCAGCGACGGCGCCGTCGTCCACCGGATGCCGCTGAACTCCCCGCCGCACGCCATCCACGGCACCGCCCGCGACGCCGCCTGGCGCACCGCCCGCGTCACCGCCGACGAGGCCGTCCTCACGTACGACCTCACCGACCCCTGGCCCTACCCCGGCCGCGTCACCCAGGTGATCGCCCTCACCGGGGACGCGCTGACGCTGACCATGTCGGTCGAGACGTACGAGTCGTCCTTCCCGGCGCAGATCGGCTGGCACCCCTGGTTCAACCGCACCCTCGACGGCACCGGCGTGGAGATCGACTTCTCCCCCGCCTGGCAGGAGGAGCGCGGCGAGGACCACCTCCCCACCGGCAACCGGATCGACCCGCAGCCGGGCCCCTGGGACGACTGCTTCGGCATGCCCGACGGCGTCGACGTCACCCTGACCTGGCCGGACCGGCTGGAGCTGAAGGTGACCAGCCCCGAGCAGTGGGCCGTGGTCTACGACGAGCAGGAGGCCGCCGTCTGCGTGGAGCCGCAGACCGGCCCGCCCAACGGCCTGAACACCCTCCCGCGCCTGGTCACGCCCCTGGAGCCGCTGGAGGCCACGACGACCTGGAGCTGGCGGCGCCTTTAAGCTGGCCACCATGAGTGACGTACGCGGCGCGCTGCTGCAGCAGATCAAGGACAAGGCCGTGGTGCACGGCAAGGTGACCCTCTCCTCGGGTCTCGAGGCCGACTACTACGTCGACCTGCGCCGCATCACGCTCGACGGCGAGGCGGCGCCGCTGGTCGGACAGGTGCTGCTCGACCTGACCGCCGACCTCGACTTCGACGCGGTCGGCGGGCTGACCATGGGCGCCGACCCGGTCGCCGCGAGCATGCTGCACGCCGCCGCCGCGCGCGGGAAGCGCCTCGACGCGTTCGTCGTCCGCAAGGCCGCCAAGGCGCACGGGCTGCAGCGCCGTGTCGAGGGCCCGGACATCAAGGGCCGCCGCGTCCTGGTCGTCGAGGACACCTCCACCACCGGCGGCTCCCCGCTCACCGCCGTCGAGGCCGTGCGCGAGGCGGGCGCCGAGGTCGTCGCCGTCGCCACGATCGTCGACCGGGCGACGGGCGCCGCCGAGAAGATCGAGCAGGGCGCGGGGGTGCCGTACCGGTACGCGTACGACAAGGACGAGCTGGGCCTGGACTGAGGCCGCTGCCGGACCGGGGGACGGACGGCCACTCGGAGTATCCCGGTTCGTCTGGAAGGATGGGGCCGACGATGACGTCGCCCCCCATGGTCTAGGTCAGGGCCTAAGCACGTACCACGCCCACCCGCACATACAAGGAGCGGACAGATGCCCATCGCAACTCCCGAGGTCTACAACGAGATGCTGGACCGGGCGAAGGCGGGGAAGTTCGCCTACCCGGCCATCAACGTGACCTCCTCCCAGACGCTGCACGCGGCCCTGCGCGGTTTCGCGGAGGCGGAGAGCGACGGCATCGTCCAGATCTCCACCGGCGGTGCCGAGTTCCTGGGCGGCCAGCACAGCAAGGACATGGTGACCGGCGCCGTCGCCCTCGCCGAGTTCGCGCACATCGTCGCCGAGAAGTACGACGTCACCGTCGCCCTGCACACCGACCACTGCCCGAAGGACAAGCTCGACGGGTACGTGCGTCCGCTGCTGGCGGTCTCCGAGGAGCGCGTCAAGGCCGGCCGCAACCCGCTGTTCCAGTCGCACATGTGGGACGGCTCCGCCGAGACCCTGTCCGACAACCTCTCCATCGCCCAGGAACTGCTGGAGCGCGCCCGCGCCGCCAGGATCGTCCTCGAGGTCGAGATCACCCCGACCGGCGGCGAGGAGGACGGCGTCTCCCACGAGATCAACGACTCCCTCTACACGACGGTCGACGACGCGATCCGCACCGTCGAGGCCCTCGGCCTGGGCGAGAAGGGCCGCTACCTGCTCGCCGCCTCCTTCGGCAACGTGCACGGCGTGTACAAGCCGGGCAACGTCGTGCTCCGCCCCGAGCTGCTCAAGGAGCTGAACGAGGGCATCGCCGCGAAGTACGGGCAGCCGGCCGGCAGCAAGCCGTTCGACTTCGTCTTCCACGGCGGCTCCGGCTCCACCGCCGAGGAGATCGCGACCGCCCTGGAGAACGGCGTGGTCAAGATGAACATCGACACGGACACCCAGTACGCCTTCACGCGTCCGGTCGCCGACCACATGTTCCGCAACTACGACGGCGTCCTGAAGGTCGACGGCGAGGTCGGCAACAAGAAGACCTACGACCCGCGCACCTGGGGCAAGCTGGCCGAGGCCGGCATGGCCGCGCGCGTCGTCGAGGCCTGCGGCCACCTGCGCTCGGCGGGCCAGAAGATCAAGTAAGGGCCTCGGGGCGGTCGGCGCCGACCACCCCGCGCCGCCCGCGACGGGCCCGGCACCCCAGGATCTCCCCGGGGCGCCGGGCCCGCGTACGTATGCCGCCGGCATGCCGCAGACTTGTCCCCATGGCCATTCACGAGAACCTTCTCGGGGGACCGCCCCCGACCCACCTCCCCGACGACCCCGGGCCGCGCGAGCTGCTGGCCGGCGGGACCTCCGCCGCCGACGTCGCCGCCAAGCACCCGACGTCCTCGCTGGCCTGGGCCCGGCTGGCCGACGAGGCGTTCGAGCGGGGTAGCGTCGTGGAGTCGTACGCGTACGCCCGTACGGGCTACCACCGCGGCCTGGACGCCCTGCGCCGCAGCGGCTGGAAGGGCCACGGCCCGGTGCCCTGGGAGCACGAGCCGAACCGCGGCTTCCTGCGCGCCCTGCACGCCCTCGCCCGCGCCGCGCAGGCGATCGGCGAGAAGGAGGAGTACGAGCGCTGCAGCCAGTTCCTGAAGGACTCCTCGCCGGAGGCGGCCGAGGTCCTGGGCTGACTCCGCCCTGTGCCGGCCCGTCTGCGGTGCGCAGGCGGGCCTTGCGGTTTCCTGCGACGATTGCGGAGGATGCCGTGTGGGGACCGGGGCCCCGTGCCGGTAACGGCAGGGCGGACCGCTACCCGTAGTGCCATCAGGAGACAGAAATGTCCCACGACGCCCCGAATCTCGACTTCGAGGGCAGCACGCCGTACGAGGACTACGTCAAGGCGGACGTGCTCACCCACCTCCAGCACACCCTCTCCGACGATCCCGGAGAGATGGTCTTCCTGGTCACGACCCAGGTCATGGAGCTGTGGTTCACCGTCATCGTCCACGAGTGGGAGACCGCGGCCCGCGCCCTGCGCGAGGACCGGATCCAGCCGGCGACCGACGCGCTCAAGCGCTCGGTGCGGGAGCTGGAGGCGCTGAACGCCTCCTGGACGCCGCTCGCGGGTCTCACGCCCGCCCAGTTCAACTCCTACCGCGGCGCACTCGGCGAGGGTTCCGGCTTCCAGTCGGCGATGTACCGCCGCCTGGAGTTCCTGCTCGGTGACAAGTCCGCGTCCATGCTCGTCCCGCACCGCGGCGCCCCGCGCGTCCACGCCGAGCTGGAGAAGGCGCTGCACGAGCCGAGCCTGTACGACGAGGTGGTCCGGCTGCTGGCGCGGCGCGGGTACGACATCCCGGACGCCGTGCTCCGGCGCGACGTCACCCGGAAGTACGAGCCGGCGCCCGAGGTGGAGGCCGCCTGGACGGCCGTCTACTCCGGTGACCAGAACGGCGAGCTGGCCCGCCTCGGCGAGGCCCTCACCGACGTGGCCGAGCTGGTGTGGCGCTGGCGCAACGACCACCTGGTCGCCACCCGCCGCGCGATGGGCTCCAAGACGGGAACGGGCGGCTCCGCCGGGGTGGCCTGGCTGGAGAAGCGGGCCCGTGGCAGCGTGTTCCCCGAGCTGTGGACGGCGCGGTCCTATGTCTGAGCTTCCGTACGAGCTGAAGAGTGCCGCGAAGGAGCTGGACGCCGCCGACGGGCTGGCGGCGCTGCGCGAACGGTTCGTCCTCGACGACGTCGTGTACCTGGACGGGAACTCGCTGGGCGCCCTCCCGGCGCACGTCCCCGACCGCGTGGCGGACGTCGTGCGCCGCCAGTGGGGCGAACTGCGCATCCGGTCCTGGGAGGAGAGCGGCTGGTGGACCGCCCCCGAGCGGATCGGCGACCGGATCGCCCCGCTGGTGGGGGCGGCGGCCGGGCAGATCGTCGTGGGCGACTCGACGAGCGTGAACGTCTTCAAGGCGCTGGTGGCCGCGGTGCGGATGGCGAGGGAGGACGCTCCCGCGCGGGACGAGATCCTCGTCGACGCGTCCACCTTCCCCACGGACGGCTACATCGCCGAGTCGGCGGCCCGGATGACGGGGTGCGCCCTGCGCCCGGTCGCCCCGGCCGAGGTGCCGTCGGCGCTGGGGGACCGTACGGCCGCCGTGCTCCTCAACCACGTCGACTACCGCACCGGCCGGCTGCACGACCTGCCCGCGCTCACGGCCGCCGTGCACGCGGCGGGGGCGTACGCCGTCTGGGACCTGTGCCACAGCGCGGGCGCCCTGCCGGTCGGGCTCGACGAGCACGGCGTGGACCTGGCGGTCGGCTGCACCTACAAGTACCTCAACGGCGGGCCCGGTTCGCCCGCGTACCTGTACGTGCGCCGCGAACTCCAGGACCGCTTCGACTCCCCGCTGCCGGGCTGGAACTCGCACGCCGAGCCCTTCGGCATGCGGCCGGGGTACGAGCCGGCGTCCGGCGCCCTGCGCGGCCGGGTGGGCACACCGGACATCCTCTCGCTGCTCGCCCTGGAGGCGGCGCTGGACGTGTGGGACGAGGACGGGGTCTCGGTCGCGGCGGTGCGGGCGAAGTCCCTGGCACTGACGGACTTCTTCCTGCGCTGCGTCGGGGAGTACGTCCCGGACGGCCGGGTGGAGTCCGTGACGCCCGCTGCGCATACCGAGCGGGGCAGCCAGGTCGCGTTGCGCTGTCCCCCCGGTCCCGGCTCCGCTCGGGCGGGCGGGGCCCCCACCGCGAGCGAGGTGATGAAGCGGCTGATCGAGCGCGGGGTGGTCGGGGACTTCCGGGCGCCGGACGTCCTGCGCTTCGGCTTCACCCCGCTGTACGTCGGTTTCGCGGACGTGGAGCGGGCGGCGCGGGTGCTGGCTCTGACGCTGGCCGAGACCGGCTGAGGAACCGGTGGGGGGCTCCGGCGCGTGAACGCGGACATGGACGATGTGGATCACCGGACCCGTGGCTGCGCCGGATGCCTGGCCGCCGGCGTGGTCGGCGCCGTGACCGCGCTGATCGCCTGGGCGCCGCTCGCCCGCGTCAGCGTCACCGGCGGCTTCGAGCAGCAGCACCGCGACCTGAGCGTGCTGTACGTCGACCTGCCGCTGGTGGCGCTCGGCGGTGCGCTCGTGCCGGCCGTGGCGTGGGCCCTGGGCCTGCGTCTGCTGGGCGGCCGGGCGTGGGCGGCGGCGCTCGTGGCCGTGGCCGCGCTCGGGGTGGGGGTGTGGGGGCTGACGTCCTGGTGGACGCCGTACGAGCGGCCCGAGTTCACGGGACAGGCCACACTCGTCGCTCGGGCGCCCGCCGCACCTTTTGTCCCTCACCCTGCGTGACAACCCCGTGTTCGCGCACGTCATCGGCCTGATACCGTCCCGCCAACGGCCGAATCCCCACTTCCGGTCCGCCAACACCGTGTCGTCGCTGAGAGGTTGAGCATGCCGGACGCCACCGCAGAACCGGGTACCGCTGCCGGGCGGACCGCCGCGGAGGAGAGATCGGCCTTGTCGCATCCGGCGGTCGAACCCGACGCGAGCGCGGGGTACGGCGGGCACCCCGACCAGGTGATCGACTTCTACGCGCCGCGCGGAGCCGGGGGACCGGACGGGTCCGCGCCGGTCGTGGTGCTGCTGCACGGGGGCTCGTGGCGGGCGCCGTACGACCGCCGCCACGTCAGTCCGTTCGCGGACTTCCTGGCCCACCGGGGGTTCGCCGTGGCCAGTGTGGAGTACCGGCGGGGTGCGGACGGGGAAGCCGGCGACCGGGGCGAGGGCGATCCGGTGGCCGGACGCTGGCCCGACACCTTCGACGACGTGGCCGCCGCGCTCGACGCGCTGCCCGCGCTGGTGCGACAGCACCTCCCGGCGGCCGACGCGCGCCGCATGGTGCTCACCGGCCACTCCGCCGGCGGCCACCTCGCCCTGTGGGCGGCGGCCCGGCACCTGCTGCCCGCCGACGCGCCCTGGCGCCTCGACCGCCCGGCGCCCCTGCGCGGTGTGGTCGCCCTCGCGCCGATCGCCGACTTCGAGGTCGCCGGCAGGCTGAACGTGTGCGGCGGCGCGGCACGGCAACTCCTCGGTGGGCCGGAGTTCTTCGAGGAGCGGCGGCCCTACGCCGATCCCGCCCTGCTGCTGCCCACCGGCATCGCGACGACCCTCGTCCAGGGGCGCGCCGACGTGGACGTTCCGCAGGCGGTCGCCGAGGCGTACGCCGACGCGGCGGCGAAGGCCGGGGAGGTGGTGGGTGTGACGCTGCTGGAGGACGTCGGCCATTTCCCGCTGATCGACCCGGTGGCGGACGCGTGCGCGGTGGTGGCGGAGGAGATCGCGCAGCTGGCTTGGTGAGCCGGGGGCGTTGCGAAAAAGTGTGAACACTTCCGCGGTGAATGTCCTCGGGCCGCTCGGATGAGCGGGAGTGGGCGTTGTGCCCGGCGGGCTGTCGTACCCGTAGTACCTCAGAGCTACCTGCCGGGTGAGCTCCCTGGCGGGACGCGAGTTACCCGGCTCGATCCATAACTTTCCTTTCAGACGCGCCCGATGGGCGGGCGAGCTGGAGGGGAGTGGCCATGGGGTCGGGGACGGCGGAGCGTTGGCGGCGGCATGGGAGCAGATGGCGCCGGACCGTCCTCGCCGCGCTCATCTGCGGCGCCGTGGTCCTTCCACTGTCCGGCGCCGCGCGGCCCGAGATCCCCGCCCCGCCCCCCGCGGTGCTCGCGGCCCCGACGGCCGGCACGCTGGAGGAGGCGTACGCCGCCCACCGGGCCAACGCCGCCGAGGCGTCCCGGATGGCCGCCGCTCACGGGGACCGCCACCGCGCGGCGGCGGACCGCTCGCTCGCCGACCCGTCCCGGCGGCTGCTCGCCTTCGACGGCCGGGGCGCCGGACTGGCCACGGAGGTCTTCGGCGACCTCGCCCACGCCGACCGCGTCGCCGTCCTCGTCCCGGGCTCCGACACCAGCCTCGACACGTACGACCGGTTCCGCGCCGCCGCCCTCGCCCTGCACCGGCGGCTCGCCGCGAAGGCACCCGAGGGCACCGGCACCGCGGTCGTGGCCTGGCTGGGCTACGAGACGCCGGGCACCGTCAGCACCACGGTCGCCACCACCGACCGCGCCGACTCGGCGGCCCCGAGGCTGCGCGCCCTCGTCGACGACCTGCGCGCCGTCACCGGCCCGGGCACCTCCGTCACCCTCCTCTGCCACTCCTACGGTTCGGTCGTGTGCGCCCGCGCCGCGGAGGGCCTGGACGTCACCGACATCGCCCTGGTCGGCAGCCCCGGCACCGGTGCCGACTCCGCCGCCGGGCTGCACACGAGAGCCCGGGTCTGGGCGGCGCGCGGCGCCGACGACTGGGTGGAGCACGTCCCGCACCTCAGCGCCGACCTCTTCGGCACCACCGTCGGCTTCGGCACCGACCCGGTCTCCCGGGACTTCGGCGCCCGGGTCTTCGCGGCCGGCGACGGCGGCCACAGCGACTACTTCGACCCCGGCTCCCTCTCCCTGACGAACCTGGCCCGGATCGTCCTGGGCGAGACCGCGGAGGTGACCCATGACTGACCTGAAGCGAGCCCCCCGGACGGTGAGCCCGTCGCGACCGGCTCCGATGCCGCCCCCCGGGCAGGCACCGTCGTACGGCCTCCTGCGTGCCCGGTGCGCCCTGCGTGCTCTGCGCCGCACCGCCGAACGCGTCGACGCCGTCACGCCGGCGAACAGGGACCGTGCCGTGGACGCCCTGCGTGCCTTCGCCATCCTCGGTGTGGTCCTCGGGCACTGGCTGGTCACAGCCCTGGTCGCCGACGGCACCGGCCTGCGCGCGGCCAGCCCGCTGGGGCACATGCCCTGGCTGGCCCCGGTCTCCTGGGCCTTCCAGACCCTCGCCGTGTTCTTCCTGGTCGGCGGTCATGTGGCCACCCGGGGTTACGCGTCGGCGCGTGCCCGGGGCGTGTCCTACGGCGGCTGGTTGTCCGCAAGGCTGACCCGGTTGTTCCGCCCGGTCGCGGCCGTCCTCACCCTGTGGACGACGACGGCGGGGCTGCTGCTCATATCGGGGGCGGAGTTCGTGACCGTCCACACCCTGGTGAAGCTCGCCCTGTCCCCGCTGTGGTTCCTGCTGGTCTTCGCCGCGCTGACCGCGGCGACCCCGTTGCTGACCCGGCTGCATCCGCTGTGGCCGCTGGTCGTCGTCCTCCACGTCGACCTGCTGCGCTTCGGGCTCGGCGCCCCTTCCTGGCTCGGCTGGATCAACCTCGCCGCCGGCTGGCTGGTCCCCTACACCCTCGGCGCCGCCTGGACCCGGGGCGAACTGGACCGCCGCCGTGCGGGCGTGCTCCTGCTCACCGGCGGTACGGCGGTGACCGCCGCACTCGTCGCCTGGGCGGGCTACCCGGCCTCCATGGTCGGCGTCCCCGGCGCCGAGGTGTCCAACCTGAACCCGCCGACGCTGGCCGCCGTCACCTTCGGACTGGCCCAGTGCGGCCTCGCCCTGCTGCTGCGGGAGCGGCTGCGCCGGGCGATGCGGCGGCCCGTGGGGTGGGCGGCGGTCGCGCTGGTCAACCTCTCCGCGATGACGATCTTCCTGTGGCACCAGACGGCGCTGATGGCGACCACCGCCACCGGCCTCCTCGCGGGCCGCCTGCCCGGCCTGCACACGCTCCCCGACGGGCTGGACTGGGTCGCCGCCCGGCTCATGTGGCTTCCGGTGTTCATGCTGGTCCTGGTGGGGTGTTGGGCCGCGTTCCGCTCCTGCGAGCACGGAGTCGGACGCCGCGGCGGGCGGCGCCGCAGCCGGGTGGTCCGCACCCATCGCCCACCGACCGGGGCGGGGACGGAAGGTGCCCGTCATGTCTAGGGTGGACCGTGTGATGCGCAGGGGGAGCGGGCAGCAGGACACGGGTCGGGTCCAGCGCCTGTTGAGGGTGCTGCACGACGACCTGTGGACCTGGCGGGCGGACCCGCTGCCGCCGTCGGTGTGGCTGCGCTGGCTCCCGCACGGGGTCGTCTGTCTCGCCGCGCTCGGCGTGCTGCTCGGTGACGCGGCCCAGCTCGGTGACAACGGCGGGGTCGACTCCGGGTTCGCCTTCGTGATCGCTCTCGTCCAGGCGGGCGCGATGGTGTTCGCGCTGCGGCGGCCGGTCGCGGCGTGGTGGATGTCGATGGCGGCCATGCTGGTGGGGGCCTTCGCCGTGCGGGCGGAGATGGTCGCGGGCGGTGAGAAGTTCACCTGGCCGTGGACGGCCGCCGGGCTCATCGGACACCTGCTGGTGCTGCTCCTGCTGGCCCTGCGGGTCCGCACCCGGGTGACCGTGGAGGTGCTGGCCCTGACCGCGCTCGCCACCTACGTCCTGCAGGGCGCGGTGGGCGGGCTGAACTACCAGCCCACCGGCCAGCTCGCCGTCATCCTCTTCGCGGTCGTCGCCGTCCTCGGCACCGCCCTGCGCGGCCGACGCGAGGCGCGTGCCGAGCTGGTGCAGCAGACCTCCCTCACCGCCGAGGAGCGAGCCCGCCGCACCGTGCTGGAGGAGCGCAGCCGCATCGCGCGCGAGCTGCACGACGTGGTCGCCCACCACATGTCCGTGATCTCCATCCAGGCCCAGGTCGCGCCCCACCTCGTCAAGGACCCTCCGGACGAGCTGAAGGAGAACCTCGCCGGCATCCGGGAGAACGCGCTGGAGGCCCTCACCGAACTGCGCCGGGTTCTGGGCGTACTGCGGTCCGAGCACCCCGAGACGGGAGAAGCACTCGACGCTCCCGGCAAGCCCGGCACGGTCGCCGCCCCGCACGCCCCGCAGCCCACTCTCGACCGGATCGACGCGCTGGTGGACAACACCCGGGCGGCGGGCCTGACCGTGACCGTCGAGATCAGCGGCAGGCGTCGGCCGCTGCCGCCGGGCGTGGAGCTGTCCGCGTACCGGATCGTGCAGGAGGCGTTGAGCAACGTGCTGCGGCACGCGCCGGGCGCGCGCGCCTGGGTGCACCTCACCCATCTCCCGACCGGCGTGCGGGTGGAGGTCGTCAACTCGCCGCCGGTGCGGCAGGCCCCGCCGTCGCAGGGAGCCGGGCACGGGCTGCTCGGCATGCGGGAGCGGGTGGCGATGCTCGGCGGCACCCTGACGGCGCACTCACTGCCGGACGGCGGCTACCAGGTGTCCGCCTTCCTGCCCGCCGACGGCACCGACCACCCGCCCCCCGACGACCCGAGCATCCACTACTACCCCGAGGACGGCAGCAGATGACGAGCGGCACCCCCGACGTGATCCGCGTGGTGATCGCCGACGACCAGCAGATGGTCCGGCAGGGATTCACCGTGCTGCTCAACACCCAGTCCGACATCGAGGTGATCGGGCAGGCGGTGGACGGCCTGGACGCCGTGTCCAAGGTCGCCGAACTCGACCCGGACGTCGTCCTCATGGACATCCGCATGCCGGAGCTGGGCGGCATCGAGGCCACCCGCCGCATCGTCGGGGAGAACCCGGACATCAGGGTGCTGGTGCTGACCACCTTCGACCTCGACGAGTACGTGTACGAGGCGCTGGTCGCGGGCGCCTCCGGGTTCCTGCTCAAGGACGCCTCCGCCGACCAGCTCGCCGAGGCGGTCCGGGTGGTGGCGGCCGGGGACGCGCTCCTCGCGCCGGGCGTCACCCGTCGGCTGATCACCGAGTTCTCCCGGATGCGCGACAGACCGCGCGCCCCGCTGAAGGAACGCGTCGGCGACCTGACGGAGCGGGAGACGGAGGTGCTCGCCCTGATCGCCCAGGGCCTGTCGAACGCGGAGATCGCCCAGCGGCTGGTGGTCGCCGAACAGACGGTGAAGACCCATGTGGGGAGGATCCTGGTGAAGCTGGGCCTCAGGGACCGCACCCAGGCGGCGGTCTTCGCCTACGAGTCGGGTCTGGTACGCCCCTCGGGGTACTGAGGAGCGACGCGTCGTGGCCCGCCTAGTACCTGAGACGGACCCCCGGGAACCCGTCTTAACGGGGACGACCGGCCTCACCCGGGCGGCCTACGGTGTGAGCGTGACCGAGACGACTCACCCGCAGCACGGGGACGGGACCCGCAGCCCGGAGTACCGGCTGTTCCGGAACGCCCTGCGGGGACTGCGCCAAGACCTCTTCCACGACCCCTTCGCCTACCGCCCGCTGCCGCCCCGGCGCACGGACGGCCCGTTCGTGCGCCGGCTGCCCGGCCGGCTCCGGCAGGCCGCGCAGCACCTCCCGCACGCGGTGGTGGGTGCGACCGCACTGCTCGCCCTGGCCGTCGGCTCGGTGTCGGGAGGCCTGCCCGGCGGTGACGCACCGGCCCTGCTGTCCGGCCTGCTGTGCGCCCTGCCGGTGCTCGCCACGCTGGTCCGGCCGATCGGCGCGTTCTGGCTGTCCCTGGCGGCGACCCCGCTGGTCGCGCTCATCAACGGCGACGGTCTGGACTGGCCGTGGCTGCCCGGGGCGTTCGTCTCCCACCTCGCGGTGCTGATCGTCGTGGCGTTGCGCACCCGGCCCCGCACCGGCGTCTGGATGTGGGCCCTGACCTGCGTGTACGGCTTCCTCTCGGATGTCGCCTTCGGCGGGTCGTACTACTACACGAACAGCGGGCCCATGATGGTGACGTCCGCGTTCGCCCTGCTCGTGGTCTGCCTCTGGCACGTCCGCCACGCCGCCCAGGAGGAGGTGACGGCCCAGCAGACGGTCACCGCGCACGAGCGTTCCCGGCGCACCCTGCTGGAGGAGCGCACCAACATCGCGCGCGAGCTGCACGACGTGGTCGCCCACCACATGTCGGTGGTCGCCATCCAGGCCGAGGCCGCGCCCTACCGGGTGGAGAACCCGCCGCCGGAGCTGGAGCGGGCCTTCACCACCATCCGGGAGAACGCGGTCGCCGCCCTCACCGAGCTGCGCCGTGTCCTGGGTGTCGTCCGCGCCGAGGACTACGAGGCCCCGGACGCCCCGCAGCCCACGCTCGCGGACCTGGACGCCCTGCTCGGCAACGTCCGCGACGCGGGCCTGAACGTGGAGAAGGCGGTGACCGGCGCGGTGCGCGAACTGCCGCCGGGCGTGGAGCTGTCGGCGTACCGGATCGTGCAGGAGGCGCTGAGCAACAGCCTGCGGCACGCGCCCGGCGCCACCGCACGCGTCGAGGTCTCCTACGTGCTGGGCGGGCTGGGTCTGAGAATCGTCAACGGGCCGATGCCGGAGCCCTCCCTGGTGAAGCCCTCGCCGGGCGCCGGGCACGGCATCACCGGCATGCGGGAGCGGGTGTCGATGCTGAACGGCGAGATGACCGCCGGCCCCACCGACGACGGGGGCTACGAGGTGGCGGTGTTCCTGCCGGTCACCGTGCCGAACGAAGGTGACGCATGACCGGGAGCACGATCCGCGTACTGATCGTCGACGACCAGATGATGGTGCGCGAGGGCTTCTCGGTGCTGCTGAACGCGATGCCCGACATCGAGGTCGTCGGAGAGGCGGTCAACGGCCGGGAGGCGGTCGCCAAGGTGCGTGAACTCGCCCCCGACGTCGTCCTCATGGACATCCGCATGCCGGAGCTGAACGGCATCGAGGCGACCCGCGAGATCGTCGCCGCCGACGATGCGGCGAAGGTCCTCGTCCTCACCACCTTCGACCTCGACGAGTACGTGTACCAGGCACTGCGCGCGGGCGCCTCCGGCTTCCTCCTCAAGGACGCCTCCGCCCGCCAGCTCGCCGACGGGGTCCGGGTGGTGGCCGCCGGGGAGGCCCTGCTCGCCCCCTCGATCACCAGGCGCCTGATCACCGAGTTCTCGAAGCTGTCCGACGGCCCGCGCATGATGCCCCAGGCCCAGGCGGCCTACGGCGACCTGACCGAGCGGGAGACGGAGGTGCTGGTGCTGATCGCCCAGGGTCTGTCGAACGCGGAGATCGCCGAGCGCCTGGTGGTCGCCGAGTCGACGATCAAGACCCACGTCAGCCGCATCCTGGTGAAGCTGGGCCTCAGGGACCGCACGCAGGCGGCGGTGTTCGCGTACGAGGCGCGGCTGGTGACACCGAGCTGAGGGGGATCGGGACGGCCCTCTGCGCCGCGCCCGGGGCCGCCCCGCGGGGTTCGGGAGGGGCCTCACCCAGCCCCCTGTTCAGCGTGGGCGTCACCGGCTAGCGTCCGTCCATGGCCGCCTTCGACAGCTCCGACAGCTCCGACAGCTTCGACCCGTGGGACCCGGACTTCCTCGCCGACCCGTACCCCGCCTACGCCGGGCTGCGGGACCGGGGGCGCGTGCACTACTACGAGCCGACCGACCAGTGGCTGGTCCCGCACCACGCGGACGTCTCGGCGCTGCTGCGCGACCGCCGCCTGGGCCGGACCTACGTGCACCGGTACACGCACGAGGACTTCGGCCGCACCCCGCCGCCCCCGGAGCACGAGCCCTTCCACACGCTCAATGACCACGGGATGCTCGACCTGGAACCGCCGGACCACACGCGCATCCGGCGCCTGGTGTCGAAGGCGTTCACGCCGCGCACGGTGGAGCGGCTGAAGCCGTACGTCCGCTCCCTGGCGGACGACCTGGTCGGCCGTCTCGTCGAGTCGGGCGGCGGTGACCTGCTGACCGATGTCGCCGAACCGCTCCCGGTCGCCGTGATCGCGGAGATGCTGGGCATCCCGGAGTCGGACCGCGCGCCGCTGCGTCCCTGGTCGGCGGACATCTGCGGGATGTACGAGCTGAATCCGTCCGAGGAGACGGCGGCCCGGGCGGTGCGCGCCTCGCTCGAGTTCTCGGAGTACCTGCGCGCCCTGATCGCCGCCCGCCGCAAGGACCCCGGCGACGACCTGGTGACGGGCCTGATCGCCGCCCACGACGAGGACGACCGCCTCACCGAACAGGAGATGGTCTCCACCTGCGCCCTGCTCCTGAACGCCGGTCACGAGGCGACGGTGAACGCCACGGTCAACGGCTGGTGGGCCCTGTTCCGCGACCCCGGCAGTCTCGCCGCCCTCCGCGCGGACCACTCCTTGGTGCCGACCGCCGTGGAGGAGCTGATGCGCTACGACACCCCGCTCCAGCTCTTCGAACGCTGGGTGCTGGACGAGATCGAGATCGACGGGACGACGATTCCCAGGGGCGCGGAGGTGGCGATGCTCTTCGGCTCCGCCAACCACGACCCGGCGGTCTTCTCCGCCCCGGACCACCTCGACCTCGGCCGTCGCGACAACCCGCACATCTCGTTCAGCGCCGGCATCCACTACTGCATCGGCGCGCCCCTCGCCCGGATCGAGCTGGCCGCGTCCATGACCGCCCTGCTGGAGCGGGCGCCGGCGCTCCGGCCCGTCGCCGAGCCGGAGCGCAAACCGAACTTCGTCATCCGGGGCCTGAAGGGCCTGACCGTCGAGGTCTGACCGCACGGCCCCAGGACCCCGCCCCACCCCTCCCTCCTCACCGGACGGGCTACTTCGTCTCCAGGTCCCGGCGCCGGAAGCCCGCCAGCCCCAGCCACACCAGACCCGCGGCGACGAGGGTCAGCACCAGCAGCGGCGTCCAGTTCATGTCCGCGGCCGGGAGGCTGGGGACGTGACCGAAGGGGGAGAGGTTGTTCATCCAGCCGGGGAACTGGAGGATCTGGCCGAGGTAGCCGACGACGAAGGCGTACACCGGCACGATCCAGGCCGCCGCGCTCGCCCTCGGGAACCAGCCGAACAGCACCGCCGCCACCCCGACCGTGACCCACAGGGCGGGCGCGTGGGCGAGGGCCGCGCCCGTCAGCTCGGGCACCATGACACCGTCGCCGGTGGAGGCGGCGCCCGCGATGCCGAAGCCGAGGCCGGCCATGAGCAGGACGAGCGTGCCGCCGCCGAGGGCCACGGCCAGGTGACTGCCGGCCCAGCGCTCGCGCGACAACCCGGTGGCGAGCAGCGGCTCGGCACGGCCCGCGGTCTCCTCGGCGCGCGTCCGCAGCGCGGCCATCACCACGTACACCGCGGCGACCACCGCGATGACCACCATCACCATCGAGGCGAAGGCCTCGGCCATGCCGGTGCCGCCGATGCGGTCCAGGGCCTCCTGGAGCTGGTCGATGTCCTTCAGCATGTCCTCGGCCTGCCCGAGGATCGACCCGTACATCGCGCCCATCAGGAACAGGCCCGCCCCGAAGCCGACGAGCATGCCTCGGTGCAGTCGCAGGGCGAAGCCGAGCGGGGTGCCGAGCGCGCCGGAGGCGACCGGGCTGCCCAGCTTCTCCGGCCTCAGGCCCGCGCCCACGTCCCGCCGGGTGGAGAGCACGAATCCCGTCGCCGCGCACGCCACCGCCAGTGCGGCGCAGAGCAGCAGCGGCCACCAGTCGTCGTCGACGTAGACGTAGGTGCGCTGGACCCAGCCGATCGGGGAGAGCCAGGACAGGGCGCCGCTCTCCCCGCTGTCGCCGGCGGCGCGCAGCACGTAGGCGGCGCCGATGACCGCGAGGGCCGTGCCGGTGGCGCCGCGCGCGTGCGCGGTGAGCTGGACGGTGACGGCGGCGACGGCGGCGAAGACGAGGCCGGCGGCGGCGTGGCCGGCGCCGTAGAGCAGCGACCCGCCCGCGTCGATGCCCTCGATGCCGAGGCCGGCCAGCCCGAGGGCCAGCAGCAGGGCGAGGACGAGGTTGGCGAGGGCCGCGACCGACAGGGCGGCGGCCAGGTGGGCGTGCCGGCCGACGACCGCGGAGCGCAGCAGCTCGGCCCGGCCGGTCTCCTCCTCGGCCCGGGTGTGCCGGGTGACGGTCAGGACGCTCATCAGGCCGACGAGAACGGCCGTGAAGCCGAGCATCTGGTGGCCGAGCATGGCGCCGGAGGTGTAGGCGTCGAGGTAGTGGCGCGGGCCCGACATGGCGAGGCCGGCCGGGCTGCCCATGGTCTCGACGGCGTTCGCCCGGTCCTCGGGGGAGCCGTAGAGCTCCTGGTAGCTGTTGGCCGTGGACAGAGTGCCCAGCAGCAGCGCCAGGATCCATACCGGGAGCCGGACGCGGTCGCGGCGCAGGGCGAAGCGGATGAGCGTGCCGGTGCCGACGACCGCCGCGCCCGCGCCGCCCGCGGCGGTCGCGTCGGGCACCCGGGCCTCGGCGGCGGTGGTGGTCGGTGTGGAGGTCATCGCACGGCTCCGTGACCGCCCTGAGCGCCCTGACCGCCCTGAGCACTCTGGGAGCCGGCGACCTGAGCGCCGTCCCTGCCGTCCCTGCCGTCCCTGCCGTCCCTGCCGTCCGTGCCCTGCCGGTCGGCGGCGGGCAGGGCGTCGTCGTAGTGGCGGAGCATCAGCTCCTCCAGCGTCGGTGGGTGGCTGACCAGGCTGCGGATGCCGAACTCGGTGAGCTTGCGCACCGCGCCGTCGACCTCGCCGCCGTCGACGGCGAAGCGGACCCGGCCGTCGTCGGCCCGCAGGTCGTGGACGCCGGGCAGGGTCTCCAGGCCGGTGGCGGGGCGCTCGGTCTCCGCCTCGATGGTGGTGCGGGTCAGGTGCCGCAGCTCGCCGAGGGTGCCGGACTGGACGATCCGGCCGAGCCGGATGATGCTCACCCGGTCGGCGAGCTTCTCCACCTGGGCCAGGATGTGGCTGGAGAGCAGCACGGTCTTGCCGGCGGCCTTGGCCTCGGTGATGACGTCCTGGAAGACGACCTCCATGAGCGGGTCCAGGCCGGCGGTGGGCTCGTCCAGGAGCAGCAGTTCGGCGTCGGAGGCGAGCGCGGCGACGATGGCGACCTTCTGCCGGTTGCCCTTGGAGTACGCCCTGCCCTTCTTGGTGGGGTCCAGGCCGAACCGCTCGACGAGCTCGGCCCGGCGCCGCCGGTCCAGCCCGCCGCGCAGCCGCGCGAGCAGGTCGATGGCCTCGCCGCCGGTCAGGTTCGGCCACAGTTCGACGTCGCCGGGGACGTACGCGAGGCGGCGGTGCAGGTCGACCGCCTGCGCCCACGGGTCCATGCCCAGGACCTGGGCGGCGCCGGAATCGGCCCGCAGCAGGCCGAGCAGGACGCGGATGGTGGTGGACTTGCCGGCGCCGTTGGGGCCGAGGAAGCCGTGGACCTCGCCGGACTCGACGGTCAGGTCGAGGCCGTCCAGCGCGCGTGTCCGGCCGAAGGACTTGTGGAGTCCGGAGACGCTGATTGCCTTCGTCATAATTCGGAACGTACGCTACTTTCACAAATTTGTGAAGTTAAGAAAGCGTCAGGATGTGAGGGATGATCGAAGCATGAGGGAAGCAGCGGAGCCGACGGAGCGGGAGCGCGACCCGGAGGCGGTGTCGAGGTTCGTGGAGGGCTTCGCCGCCCAGCTCGTCGAGGCCGGGATGCAGCGCATGCCCGCCCGGGTCTTCGCCGCCCTGCTGGCCTCCGACTCCGGTGCCCTGACCTCGGCCGAGCTCGGTGCGCGGCTCCAGGTCAGCCCCGCCGCCGTCTCCGGTGCCGTGCGCTACCTCGCCCAGCAGCACATGGTCTCGCGCGAGCGGGAACCGGGCTCGCGCCGGGAGCGGTACCGGGTGCACAGCGACCAGTGGTACGAGGCGCTCACCAACCGCGAGGCGGTCCTCAAGCGGTGGGAGGGCGCCCTGCGCGAGGGTGTGACCAGCCTCGGCGCGGACACCCCGGCGGGCCGCCGGATGGCGGAGACGCTGGCCTTCTTCGAGTTCGTCGACGGGGAGATCGTCGCGATGATGGAGCGCTGGCGGGTGCACCGCGCGCGCACCTTCGGCGGCGACTGACGCGGGCGCGCGGCTCAGCGCGGCATACGGCGCTCGATCGCCGTGGCCTGCTCCCGCAGCCGTTCCTCCCAGTGCGAGCGGTCGGGCAGCGGCACCTGCACGTCCGTGCGCCCTTCGAGCCCGTCCGCCGTGTCCGGCGAGCCGACCTCGATCCCCGCCCGGTGGGCGAGGGCCAGCGCGGTGGCGACGAACCCGCGGGAGAGGCCGTGGATGACCGCGTGCGCGGTGTCGTGGTGCCACTCCAGCAGTCTGTTCACGAACGTCTCGAACGCGCCGGGATCGACCTGGCACTCGTCGTTCACCATTTCCCCGATGCCGGAGGGGACACCGAGTTCCGCCTCGTACAGGGCCACGTGTCGCAGGAACAGCCGGGCCGCTCCGTTGGACGGGTTCCACAGCGTCTCGTCGCCCATGTCGAAGTACTGGCTCATAGGTGCCCCCTTGATCAGAACAGGCGGGAAGCCTAGGTATCGGGACCGGTCGTCCGCACGCCCTTTTCCCGGCGGGCGCCCGGCCGGGGCGGCCCGTGAGCCGTTCACCCCGCCGGCAGCGTCAGCCCCCAGGCCCCCTCCCGCACCACCCACGTCCGCGTCCCCACCGGCCCCGACACCACCGCGTCGGCCCGGTACCGGAAGTGGGCCCCCGACACGGTCACCGTCCGCCCCCGCGCCGTCAGCGGCGCCGCCTCCGCGCCCACCGACAGCGGCCGCACCTCCACCTCGGCCACTCCGCCGGTGCCCGGCATCACCGAGACCCCCTCGACCGGCTGGTCCAGGTCCACCAGCGTCACCCCGTCGACCTCCACCCGCAGCCGGGAGGGACCGGCCGCCCCCGTGGCCGCCGCTGCCCGGACCGGCCGTGAGGAGGCCAGCGTCCGGACGAGGGACTGACAGGTCCGCAGCCAGGGACGTGCCGAGGCGGACGCCGAGCGCGACCCGCCCGGCCCGGCTTCACCACCCGGCCCCGTCCCGTCGTCCCCTTGGTCCTCCTCCGCCGCGACCGGCGGGATCCCCACCGCCCCCAGCACCACCCCGTCACTGTCGTCGACGAGCAGGTCCAGGCGTCGTTCGGCCCCGTCCAGCACCGCCCGTGCCGCCGCCACCGCGCCCGACGGCAGCCCCAGCGAACGGGTCAGGCCCAGCACCGGCCCCACCGGCACCACGGACAGCGCGCACGCCGCCAGCTCCCGGTGCCGGTGCAGCAGGCCCACGGCACGCAGCAGCGCCCGGTCGTCGCCGACCACCACCGGCCGCCGCGAACCCCGCCGCCGCAGTGCCCGCGCGAACTCCTCCGGACCGTCCGGCAGACACACCTTCGTACTCGACGCACCCGCGCTGAGCACGTCTTTCGCGATCCGGACGGACTCCCCGTCCGTCCGCCGGGCGACCGGATCTACGACCACCAGAAGCTGATCGGGCATCGCGGAAGAAGTGCCGGATGTTCTCGCGGAAGTCGCCACCTCGGCCATGCCTCGCTTCCTCGGGTAGCATCTTTGTGCAAGAGCCCCTTGCGCTATTGCGCCAGGGGCTTCGTCTATTCCGGGGCATCCGGTCCGACGGTGGCGGCCAACGACGGTCGCGGTGTACGTGGCGGAAACCCACCTCATACGCCCTCGACCATGGACATGCCCCGCCCGGAAGGGGTGTACGCGCGTGCCCGCACTTGTGCTGCTCGGTGCTCAGTGGGGTGACGAAGGCAAGGGAAAGGCGACGGACCTGCTCGGTGGCTCCGTCGACTATGTGGTGCGCTACCAGGGCGGCAACAACGCCGGCCACACGGTAGTCGTGGGTGATCAGAAGTACGCCCTCCACCTGCTCCCTTCCGGGATTCTCTCCCCCGGCTGCACGCCGGTCATCGGTAACGGCGTCGTCGTCGACCCGTCGGTCCTGTTCTCCGAGCTGAGCGGGCTGAACGAGCGAGGCGTCGACACGTCCAAGCTCCTGATCAGCGGAAACGCGCACATCATCACGCCGTACAACGTGACCGTCGACAAGGTCACGGAACGCTTCCTCGGCAAGCGCAAGATCGGCACCACCGGCCGCGGCATCGGCCCGACCTACGCCGACAAGATCAACCGCGTCGGCATCCGCGTCCAGGACCTCTACGACGAGTCGATCCTCACCCAGAAGGTCGAAGCGGCGCTGGACGTCAAGAACCAGATGCTCACCAAGCTCTACAACCGCCGGGCGATCGCCACCGGCCAGGTCGTCGAGGAGCTGCTGGGCTACGCGGACAAGCTCGCGCCCTACGTCGCCGACACCGTCCTGGTCCTCAACCGGGCCCTCGACGACGACAAGGTGGTCCTCTTCGAGGGCGGCCAGGGCACGCTGCTCGACATCGATCACGGCACGTACCCCTTCGTCACCTCGTCGAACCCGACCGCGGGCGGCGCCTGCACCGGCGCCGGCGTGGGCCCGACGAAGATCAGCCGGGTCATCGGCATCCTCAAGGCGTACACGACCCGCGTCGGCGCCGGACCGTTCCCGACGGAGCTGTTCGACGAGGACGGCGAGGCCCTGCGCCGCATCGGCGGCGAGCGCGGCGTCACCACCGGCCGCGACCGGCGCTGCGGCTGGTTCGACGCGGTGATCGCCCGCTACGCCACCCGCGTCAACGGCCTCACCGACTTCTTCCTCACCAAGCTCGACGTCCTCACCGGCTGGGAGCAGATCCCGGTCTGCGTGGCGTACGAGATCGACGGCAAGCGCGTCGAGGAGCTGCCGTACTCGCAGTCCGACTTCCACCACGCGAAGCCGGTCTACGAGATGCTGCCCGGCTGGAGCGAGGACATCAGCAAGGCGAAGTCGTTCGCCGAGCTGCCGAAGAACGCCCAGGCGTACGTCAAGGCGCTGGAGGAGATGTCCGGCGCCCCGATCTCCGCGATCGGCGTCGGCCCGGGCCGGGACGAGACGATCGAGATCAACTCGTTCCTGTAGGAACGGCGGCGGACAGCGGCGGCCGGGGCCCGAGCGGGGTCCCGGCCGCCGCCGTTCACCCGGCGGATACGCTGGCGGGTGCCAGCGGCGGACAGACAGCGCGGAGCGGATCGGAACATGCGGAAGCCCACCACCCGGATGTGGATCTGGCTGACCGTCGCGGTCGTCGCCGTCACCGGCGGGCTCCTCTACGTCGACAGCCACCGCGTCTCCGCCGCCCCGCACGCCGACGACGCCAAGTGCGACAAGGTGGTCGACCGCCTCCCCGACGACATACCCGGCGCCTCGCGCGACTGGGCCCTCGGCGACGGCGTCGCCTCCTGGGGCGGCCAGAAGGCGGTGTTCCGCTGCGGCGCCGAGGAACTGCCGCCGAACATCAACCTCTGCGTCACCGTCGACGGCGTCGACTGGGTCCTGGACGAGGAGCGGCTCAAGCGCGACGGCGTGAGCGTCCTGCGGACCTACGGGCGCTCCCCGGCCGTCGAGTTCACGTACACGGGGCCGCGCGAGGAGGTGGGCGGCATCCTCACCGCGCTGGATCCTGCCGTGAAGTGGCTCCCGCAGGAGCGGAAGTGCGTCGGCCTCCAGGACGCCGACGTCGTGCTGTAGCCGCTGGCGCCCGACAGGCGTTGACGGCCCGCAGCCGCAGCCGCAGCCGCAGCCGCTGACGCCCGGTAGCCGTTCGGCCCCTTTCGCCGGGCGCCGGAGCGGGGCGTGGTGTCGGATCGTGGGCATGACCGACCGTGACCGCGCCGCTTCCTGCCAGGGCCCGTACGGTGGCGAGGGCGACCCGGGGGACTGCGGCGACCCGGCCCGCTTCGAGGTCGCCCGGCACCGCAGGACGCCGCTGCGGGTGTGCCCCGTGCACCTGGGGCCGTCCCTGCTGCTGGCGGACGCGGTGCTGTGGCCGCCGGGAATCTCGCTGATCCGCTGAGGGACGCCGGGCGGCGAAGTGATTCACTTGCGAGACCCCGGAGCGGGGCCTCGAGGACACGGAGGGACGTCGTACGGTGCTCGGACGACCTGAGGCGTTGGCGGAGCGCTTCGAGCGGGACCGCCCCCGGCTGCGTGCCGTCGCGTACCGCATCCTCGGCTCCCTGAGCGAGGCCGACGACGCCCTCCAGGACGCCTGGCTGCGGGCAGACCGCGCGGACACCTCCGAGGTGGAGAACCTCTCCGGCTGGCTCACCACCGTCGTCGCCCGGGTCTGCCTCAACATGCTGCGCGCCCGCGACACCCGTGGTGAGCAGCCGTTGGACGAGGGGCCACGGACAGGAGTGCCCGGCCCCGATCCCGCGGAGGAGGTCCAGCTCGCCGACGAGGTCGGTTTCGCGCTGCTGATCGTCCTGGACACCCTGGGCCCCGCGGAACGGCTCGCCTTCGTCCTGCACGACATGTTCGACGTGCCCTTCGACGACATCGCCGCGATGCTCGACAAGACCCCCGCCGCCACCCGCCAGCTGGCCAGCCGCGCCCGCCGCCGGGTCCGGGGCGTCCCCGCGCCCGACGCCGACCTGCCCCGCCGGCGCCGTGCGGTCGACGCCTACCTGGCGGCCACCCGCGGCGGCGACTTCGACGCGCTGGTCTCCCTGCTCCACCCGGACGTGGTCCTGCGTGCCGACGCGGCGGTCGTCCCGACGCCCGGGCCCGTCGCCGTCACCGGCGTCGAGCAGGTCGCCAGGGGAGCGATGGCCTCGATGGCGCGGGCACGGCTCACCGGCGTGGTCCTGGTGGACGGCCGGGTCGGCCTGGCCATGGCCGAGAACGGCAGGCTGCGCGTGGTGCTCCGCTTCACCTTCGCGGACAACGGTCTCATCACCGGCATCGACGTGATCGCGGAGCCGGACCGACTGGGCGAACTGCGCATCTCGGGCATAGGTGCATAGGCTGAAGCTGTACACGTCGCGCCGGCAGAAGAAGGTGAGTGCGATGCGTGTGCTGCTCAAGGCGACGCTGGACACGGAGAAGTCGAACGAGGTGATCCGCAACGGCAGGATGGCGGACCTGATCAAGGAGACCGTCGACCACATCAAGCCGGAGGCCGCCTACTTCGGCACCATCGGCGGACGGCGGACCGCCCTGATGGTCTTCGACATGCAGGACAGTTCGCAGATGCCGCCGATCGGTGAACCGTTCTTCCTGGAGCTGAACGCCGAGGTCGACCTCTGTCCGATCATGAACGGCGACGACCTGGCGAAGGGGCTCTCCCAGATGCGCTGACCGCCCGTCGGCGGATCAGCTGAACACGATCATCGATCCCTGCGCCAGGCTCCGCGTGGCCGCCGCGTGCAGGCCCAGCCACACATGGCGCTCACGGGCGAAGGGGCTCGCGTCGTACGGCGCGGGAACGGCCGGTTCCTCCAGCTCTGTCGGGCCGAGCGGCGGCGCCGGGGGTGCCGGGGGGTTGGCGGGATCGATGCCGAGGACCGGGGCGACGGCCTCCAGTTCCCGCAGCAGGGTGTGCGAGGAGCCCAACGGGCCGCCACCCGCCAGCAGTTCGTCACTGGAGAGCGGGTGCGGGAAGTCCACGGGCACGTAGGCGCCCGCGTGGTCGTAGTGCCAGACCAGGTGCGACTGCTGGGCCGTCGCCTCGAACATCTCCAGCAACTGCTCGTAGTCCCCGCCGAGTTCGTCCACCGGCGTCACGGGGAGCCCGCAGACCTGGAGCAGGTAGGCCCGGCGCAGGAAGTGCAGGGCGTCGTAGTCGAATCCGGCCACCGGAGCGACCTCGCCGGACAGTCCCGGCATGTACTGGTACACCGGCACCGGCGGCAGCCCGGCCTCGGCGAGCACCTTGTCGTATTGCGCGAGTTCCTCGGCGAACGGGTTGTCCGGGGTGTGGCACAAGACGTCGACGAGCGGTACCAGCCACAGGTCACAGGCCAAAAGAGGGCTCCTCACACAGCACGGCGGGCGGGCGGGACGGTCTGGAAGCGTAGTCGGTGCGCGGTGCGTGCAGGTCCCATACCCATCTGGGGCCCGGCCACGACACCTCAGGCGTTGGTCATCGCCGGGAGAGCCGCTCGATCAGGGCGAGCGAGTGGGCGTTGTACGCGTCGATCAGCGCACGCGCGGCCGGGGCGTCGCGGCGGGCGAGGGCGTCGACCAGTTCGGTGTGCCCGCACCACAGGGCGCCGCGCAGGTCGCTGAGCCGCCGCAGGTGCTGCACGGTGCACACCCAGCTCTGCACGCGCAGCCGGTGCAGGAAGTCGGCGAGGTAGCGGTTGCCGAAGAGCACGGCCAGCTCGCGCCAGTACCGCAGGTCGTAGCCGATGAGGACGGTCAGGTCCCCGGCCGCGGCGGCGCGCTGGGCCTCCTCGCCGCGTCGGCGGACCCCGGCGAGCGCGGCGGCGACCCGCGGGGCGTCCGGGTCCGGTCCGCCCCGCCGGGCGCCTTCGAGGGCGAGGAACATGCCGCCGATGACGAGACTGCGGGCCTCGACCATGCCGCGGAAGTCGTCGACCGAGTACTCGTGCACGCGGAAGCCGCGGTGGTGGTCGGCCTCGAGCAGCCCCTGCGCGGACAGGTCGACCAGCGCCTCGCGCACGGGCGTCGCGGACACCCCGTACTGCTCGGCGATCTCCTTGACCGTGAACTCCTGCCCCGGCTGGAGCCGCCCGGCCAGCACCTCGTCGCGGAGCGCGTCGGCGATCTGCTGCCGCAGGGTGCTGCGTGTGACGGCACCGGTGTGGCTGGGGCCGGGCATGGTCGGGCGGTCTCCTCGTCGCGTACGGGGGGGCGTACTCGTACACACGTCTGTGGCGTGCTCGCACACATGTCTACGGTGTACGAGCACGCCACCTTACGCGCTCGGGTCGCTTCCCTGCCCGTATGCGGGCAGGCCCCTTACTCGGTGTACTCGTCCGCCACGGACAGTGCCGTGTCCAGGGCCGCGAGGCCCTCCTTCAGCTCGGCCTCGGAGATGTTGCACGGCGGCACGACATGGGTCCGGTTCATGTTCACGAACGGCCACACGCCGTGCGCCTTGGCGGAGGCGGCGAAGGCGTTCATCGGGGTGGCGGCCTGCCCGGTCGCGTTGTAGGGGACCAGCGGTTCCCGGGTCTCGCGGTTCTTCACCAGCTCCAGCGCCCAGAACATGCCGGTCCCGCGCACGTCGCCGACGCTCGGGTGCCGCTCGGCCAGTTCCCGCAGCGCCGGCTCGACGACCTCGGCGCCGAGCCGCGCGGCGTGCTCGACGATGCCCTCCTCCTCCATCACGTTGATGGTGGCGACGGCGGCGGCGCAGGCCAGCGGGTGCCCGGAGTACGTCAGGCCGCCCGGGTAGGGGCGCTCGGCGAAGGTCGCGGCGATCTCGCCGGAGATCGCGACGCCGCCCAGCGGGACGTAGCCCGAGTTCACGCCCTTGGCGAAGGTCATCAGGTCGGGCACGACGTCGTAGAGGTCGGCGGCGAACCACGTGCCGGTCCGTCCGAACCCGGCCATGACCTCGTCCAGGACGAACACGATCCCGTACTTGTCGCAGATCTCGCGCACCCCGGCCAGATAACCGGCCGGCGGCATCATGATCCCCGCCGTGCCCGGGATCGTCTCCAGGATGACGGCGGCGACGGTCCCCGGGCCCTCGAAGGCGATCGTCGTCTCCAGGTGCTCCAGCGCCCGCGCGCACTCCTGTTCCTCGGTCTCGGCGTAGAAGCGCGAGCGGTACAGGAAGGGCGCCCAGAAGTGCACGACCCCGGCCGTGCCGCCGTCCGAGGCCCAGCGGCGCGGGTCACCGGTGATGTTGATCGCCTGCTGGGTGCCGCCGTGGTACGAGCGGTACGCCGACAGCACCTTCGGCCGGCCGGTGTGCAGCCGCGCCATCCGCACGGCGTGCTCGACGGCGTCCGCGCCGCCGTTGGTGAAGAAGATCTTGTCCAGGTCGCCGGGCGTCCGCTCGGCGATCAGCCGCGCCGCCTCCGAGCGGGCCTCGACGGCGAACGCGGGCGCGAACGTCGTCAGCTTCGCCGCCTGCTCCTGGATCGCGGCGACGACCTTGGGGTGCTGGTAGCCGATGTTGGTGTAGACGAGACCGCTGGCGAGGTCGAGGTAGCGCTTGCCTTCGTAGTCCCAGAAGTACGACCCCTCGGCGCCGGCGACGGCGAGCGGGTCGATGAGCTCCTGCGCGGACCAGGAGTGGAAGACGTGCGCACGGTCCGCCGCCTTCACGGCGGCGCCGGCCTGAGGATCGGGCTGAGGGGTCATGCGGCCGAGGGTAGGTGTCCGCGATGCGGAAACGTAATCGGCGTCCTGTCTGTGGACGGAGGCTTTCCGCGACAGGTTGTCGACGGGAGCCGGGGCGGAGGCGGCGGAGGCGGTCAGGAAAGCCATTGACAGCTTGCTGTCTAAATGACAGCCTTCTGTCATAGGCACTCATGGGCGCCTCGCCCTGGGCACCGCTTTGAGGAGGAGTCATGAACGGCACCCGCAAGCCCGTCCACCTCGCCGTGTACGACACCCTGGCCGACTGGGAGACCGGACACGCGACGGCCCACCTGGCCCGCGCCGGGTTCCCGGTCCGCACCGTCGCCCCGACCACCGCTTCCGTCACCAGCGTCGGCGGCCTGCGCGTCCAGCCCGACCTCGCCCTCGCGGACCTGCGCCCCGCGGACAGCTCGCTCCTGATCCTCCCGGGCGCCGACCTCTGGGACGCGGGTGACGACCTCGCCCCCTTCGCCCGCGCCGCCCGCGCCTTCCTGGACGCCGGCGTCCCCGTCGCCGCCATCTGCGGCGCCACCGCCGGACTGGCCCGCGAGGGCCTGCTCGACGACCGCGCGCACACCGGCGCCGTCTCCTTCTACCTGGCCGCCACCGGCTACGCGGGCGGCGGGCGGTACGTGGACGCCGACGCGGTCACCGACCGCGGCCTGATCACCGCCGGCCCCACCGAGCCGGTCGCCTTCGCCCGCGAGATCCTCGGCCTGCTCGGGGTGTACGAGGGCGAGGTGCTGGACGCCTGGTACCGGCTGTTCCACGATTCCGACCCGCAGGCCTACGCCGTACTGGAGAAGGCGGGCGCCGCGTGAGCGGCCGGGAGCGGCAGGACCTGCTCAGCCGCGCCGCGCTCGGCGTCTTCCGGCTCAACGGCCAGTTCCTCGCGGTCGCCGAGGAACTGGCCCGCCCCGCCGGGCTCACCGCCGCCTGGTGGCAGGTGCTCGGCGCGGTCCTGCCCGAGCCGCTGCCCGTCTCCGGCGTCGCGCGCGCGATGGGCATCACCCGGCAGAGCGTGCAGCGCGTCGCCGACCTGCTGGTGGAACGCGGCCTCGCCGAGTACCGGCCGAACCCGGCCCACCGCCGCGCCAAGCTCCTCGCGCCGACGGACGCGGGCCGCGCCGCCGTCTCCCGCATCGACCCCGGACACGCGGCCCTCGCCGACCGGTTGGCGAGGGCGTACGGGTCGGACGCGGAGCTGGCCGAGGCGGTGGCCGCCCTGGAACGCCTGTCGGAGGTGCTGGGCGCGCTCGACGGCCCGCCCGTTACGGAACCGTAGAAGTAGACCGGCTCCCCGTACGGCCGCCCCGCACTATCCTCGGTCTGTTGCTCACGTGGGTTCACGTGCGGGGGGAAGGCGGCGCGAACATGCAGAAGCTCGGGGGCGGGGACCCGCGTCACATCGGGGCCTACCGGCTGCTGGGAAGACTCGGCGCGGGCGGCATGGGCCACGTCTATCTGGCCCGCTCCGACCGGGGCCGCACGGTCGCGGTGAAGCTGGTGCGCGAGGAGCTGGCCGCGCAGGAGGAGTTCCGGGAGCGGTTCCGCAAGGAGGTCGAGTCCGCGCGGCGGGTCGGCGGCCACTGGACGGCTCCGGTGCTGGACGCCGACACCGAGGCCGCCGTGCCCTGGGTCGCCACCGGGTACGTCGCGGGGCCCAGCCTCCAGCAGGTCGTCGGGCACGACCACGGCGCCCTGCCCGAGCGCTCGGTACGGACCCTGGCGGCCGGGCTCGCCCACGCCCTCCAGGACATCCACGCCGCCGGGATCATCCACCGGGACCTCAAGCCGTCCAACGTGCTCGTCACCATCGACGGCCCCCGGGTCATCGACTTCGGCATCGCGCGGGCCCTTCAGACGGTGACCGACGGCGGGCTCACCCGCACCGGCGCGCTCGTCGGCTCGCCCGGCTTCATGGCACCCGAGCAGGTGCGCGGCGACCGCATCACGCCCGCCTGCGACGTCTTCTGCCTCGGTTCCGTCATCGCCTACGCCGCCACCGGCGAGCTGCCCTTCGGCGCCGCCAACAGCGGCGTGCACGCGCTGATGTTCCGCATCGCGCAGGAGGAGCCCGACCTCGACCGGGTGCCCGAGGGCCTCGCCGACCTCGTACGGGACTGCCTGAAGAAGGACCCCGCCGCCCGCCCCGCCCTCGCCGAGGTACTGGCCCGCACGGGCGCCGAGGACACGGTCGCCGACGGCCGCTCCCGCGAACCGTGGCTGCCCGGCGCGCTGGTCGCCCAGCTCGGCCGGCACGCGGTGCGGCTGCTGGACGCGGAGAACCCGGAGTCACCGGCAGCGGCGGCTCCGCCGCCTGACGTCCCGGACCCGGACCGGGACCGGCCCTCGCCCCCCGACGGGGATCCGTCCGGTCCACCGCCCCCGCGCGAACCGGGCAGTGGCGGCGGCGCCCCGCTGAACCACCTGCCCACACTCGTCGCGGGCCAGAGCCCTCCGGCCCCCCCGCCCGCCTCCCACGGCCACGCCTCGCCCTACGGCGCGCCGCAGCCGGTGCAGCACCCGTACGGCGGTCTCGGCTCGACCCCGCCCTACGGGCCGCCGCCGCACGGGACCCCGCCCTACGGGCCACCGCCGTACGGGCCGCCGCCGTACGGTCCGCCCCACGAGCCGGCCGGAAGAGGCCGCTCCACCGCGCTCCTGGTCGTGGTCGCCCTGGTGGTGGCGCTCGGCGCCGGAGGCTCGGTCTACGCGCTGATGAGCGGCCAGGACGACGGCGGCAACCGGGCCGGCGGCGACCCCACGAGCACCGCGACGGCCGTGTCCCAGGGACAGGGGCAGGGGCAGGACCCGACGCCGGACGGCTCGGCCCCGACGACGGAAGCCGACCGGCCCACCACCCCGACGCCCCGGGACGGCACGATCCCCACGGCGTACCTGGGCACGTGGAGCACGACCATCGACAACGCCTCCGGCGTCCACACCCGGCGGCTGACCATCCAGCAGGGCGAGGTGGGCGACACGGTCCTGTCCCTCGTCGCCGACGGCCCGGCGGGCAGTGGCAGCTACCACTGCGTCTTCGAGGCCGACCTGTCAGCCGCCCCGGACTCCGACGGTCCCCTGAGCATCGGCCCCTCGACGGTGACGGTGGGTCCCGCCGCCTCCTGCGCCCCGGGCGAGCCCACCACGGTCACCCTGCTGCCGAACGGCAGCCTGCGGCGGGTGAACAACGACAACGGGGAGAGCCTGACCTACACCCGGGAGTGAGCCCCCGCGGCCCACAGGCACCGCGGCTCGCACAGTGCCGTCGCTCGCACAGGCATCGCGGCTCACACAGGCACCGCGGCCCACACGGTCACCGGGGCTCGGGGGGTCGCTGTCTCGGCATGTTCGGGCGAGCCCCGTTCGGTGCCACGGAGAATCGTCCGGCCCCTCCGCCCCCGGCCTCGGAACGCCCGGCGCCCCCGCCGACCGCCCCCCACTGCAACCCCAGCGGAGCGACCCCGCTGCGGAAGTCCACCATCCAGTCCGCCGTCTCCGCCCGCACCAGCTCCGTGACGTCCTCGGAGAACCGCCGCAGCACCGTCAGACACCGCTCGGCCGCCTCGCTCGCCGTCCCGTCCGCCGGACCCAGCACCTCCCGCACGCTCTCCGACGCCCAGTCGAACTGGAGCATCTGGAGGCGCCGCTGCACCGCCTGCGCCGTGGCCACGTCCCGCATCCACCCGGACGTCACCCCGAAGTACCGGTCCCCGGCCACGCACGCGACCGCCAGCAGCAGCGCGAGATAACCCCAGGGCGCGGCCCCGTCCACCATCCCGGACATGTCCAGCAGCGGCAGCGCCGCCCCGGCGAGCGCCCCTGCCGCGGCCCCGCCCCGCAGCGCCACGGCGCCCCGGCGCTTCCACACGCGGTCCGCGAGATACCAGGCCGCCGTGTCCAGCGCACCCCGCTCCACCCACCGGTACAGCTCGTCCAGCCGCTCCGCGGGCAGCGCCCAGTCCCCGAGCGGAAACGCCCGCCCGGTCAGGTCGCCCGGCCGGAGCCCGGCCGCCCCCTCACCGCCCCGCCCGTCGTGCGGCGGCCTCTCGGGCTGCATCTCCGGCTGACCCACCCGGCACTCCCTACTGCTCACCGTCCGTGAGGACCTGAAGACAGAAGAACCTGAAGACTGAAGACCGGAGACCCGCGGACCCCGTACACCGGAACCTTCCTACCGCCCAATGGGTGGCCCGGCCCCGGGTTCCGCAGCTTTTCCGCCCGGAAGAGGGCGTTGATCAGGTATAGGGCTCCCGCGGTGTCACTCGAAAGAGTGCTGGAGCGAGGGCCGCCCGGACCACGTAGGCTCGTGCCGAACGGCAAATCCCGCGGCGACCCCGCGGCGACAGCGGCGACAGGAGCTGAACGTGATCCCCGGTGGTGGCCAGCCCAACATGCAGCAGCTGCTCCAGCAAGCCCAGAAGATGCAGCAGGATCTGGCGAAGGCCCAGGAGGAACTGGCGCAGACGGAGGTCGACGGCCAGTCCGGCGGCGGTCTGGTGAAGGCCACCGTCACCGGCTCAGGCGAGCTGCGCGCCCTCGTGATCGACCCGAAGGCGGTGGACCCGGAGGACACCGAGACCCTCGCCGACCTGGTCGTGGCGGCCGTCCAGGCGGCCAACGAGAACGCGCAGAACCTCCAGCAGCAGAAGCTCGGCCCGCTCGCCCAGGGCCTGGGCGGCGGCGGCATCCCCGGCCTGCCTTTCTGAGTTCGCCTTTCTCAGACCGGCCGAAGCCCTCTACCGTACGTAGTGCAGGAACCCCAGGAAGGACGGCAGTCCGTTGTACGAAGGCGTGGTCCAGGACCTCATCGACGAACTCGGGCGGCTGCCCGGCGTCGGTCCCAAGAGCGCGCAGCGGATCGCCTTCCACGTCCTCCAGGCGGAGCCGACCGACGTACGGCGGCTCGCCCAGGCCCTCATGGAAGTGAAGGCCAAGGTCCGCTTCTGCGCGACCTGCGGAAACGTCGCGCAGGAGGAGCAGTGCAACATCTGCCGCGACACCCGGCGTGATCCCGCCGTCATCTGCGTCGTGGAGGAGCCGAAGGACGTCGTCGCCATCGAGCGCACCCGCGAGTTCCGCGGGCGCTACCACGTGCTCGGCGGCGCGATCAGCCCCATCGACGGGGTCGGCCCCGACGACCTGCGTATACGGGAACTTCTCGCGCGGTTGGCCGACGGTACGGTCACGGAACTGATCCTGGCCACGGACCCGAATCTGGAGGGCGAGGCCACGGCCACGTATCTCGCCCGCATGATCAAGCCCATGGGCCTCAAGGTCACCCGCCTGGCCAGCGGCCTCCCGGTGGGCGGCGACCTGGAATACGCGGACGAGGTGACCCTCGGCCGCGCCTTCGAGGGGAGACGACTCCTAGATGTCTGACGCCACGCTGCACGCGACCAACCAGAACCCGGACGACTTCGCGGTACAGATCGCCGACCAGATCGAGAGCTTCCTGGTCGCCGTCACCGAGGTCGCCAAGGGCGACGAGCCGGACTCCGCCGTCCCCTTCCTCCTTCTGGAGGTCTCCCAGCTCATGCTGGCCGGCGGTCGCCTGGGCGCCCACGAGGACATCGTCCCCGACGAGCGCTACGAGCCCGACCCGGGCCCCGAGCTGGACGTGGACGAGCTCCGCGAGAACCTCGCCCGCATCCTCGACCCGATCGACGTCTACTCCGAGGTCTTCGACCCGTACGAGCCGCGCAAGGCGCCGGTCCCGGCCCGTATCTCCGACGACCTCACCGACGTCATCACCGACCTCCGCCACGGCATGGTCCACTACAAGGCGGGCCGCACCACGGAGGCCCTGTGGTGGTGGCAGTTCTCCTACTTCTCCAACTGGGGCTCCACGGCGTCCGCGACCCTGCGCGCCCTCCAGTCCGTCGTCGCCCACGTCCGCCTGAACCAGCCCCTGGAGGAGCTGGACGGCCTGGACACCGACCAGGACCTCGGCGACGAGACCCTGGAGACGGAGGCCGGCAAGGTCATGGTGCGGGAGATCGCGGGCCCGCTGGGGCTGCGGCCGGTGCGGTGACGCGGTCCGGTCGCGTGGGCCGGGGACGGGTGTCGCGCTGGAAAGCGTGAGCAGAACGGCCCGGAGTGTCATCGGTCGGCGTTCGTCGCCGCGGTTCAGCCCGGAGCCTTCTACGACACCGGTGCGTTGAGCGTGCGGGAGGATCCGGGGCGCCTCCCCCTTGTGAACGTGTGACACAGGGCACTTTCCCGAGTGACCCGCGCCCTCCTGGGCATGAGCCTGCCTGGACGGGCCCGGAAGTCTCACCATGCGATACCGCAGGGGGGAATTTCGGACGCTCGATAGAATGAGCCGACCGCAGTACATGTACGTACGTGCGGAAAGAGACGGATTGAGCGAGGAGCGCACGTGGGCCTTGTCGTGCAGAAGTACGGAGGCTCCTCCGTAGCCGATGCCGAGGGCATCAAGCGCGTCGCCAAGCGGATCGTGGAAGCGAAGAAGAACGGCAACCAGGTGGTCGCCGTAGTTTCCGCGATGGGCGACACGACGGACGAGCTGATCGATCTCGCCGAGCAGGTTTCCCCGATCCCTGCCGGGCGCGAACTCGACATGCTGCTGACCGCCGGGGAGCGTATCTCCATGGCGCTGCTGGCCATGGCGATCAAAAACCTGGGCCACGAGGCCCAGTCGTTCACCGGCAGCCAGGCCGGAGTCATCACCGACTCGGTCCACAACAAGGCCCGGATCATCGACGTCACGCCGGGTCGCATCCGCACCTCGGTGGACGAGGGCAACGTCGCCATCGTGGCCGGCTTCCAGGGCGTCAGCCAGGACAGCAAAGACATCACCACGCTGGGCCGCGGCGGCTCCGACACCACGGCCGTCGCCCTCGCCGCCGCGCTCGACGCGGACGTCTGTGAGATCTACACCGACGTCGACGGCGTGTTCACCGCCGACCCGCGCGTGGTGAAGAAGGCGAAGAAGATCGACTGGATCTCCTTCGAGGACATGCTGGAGCTCGCGGCCTCCGGTTCCAAGGTGCTGCTCCACCGTTGCGTGGAGTACGCCCGCCGGTACAACATCCCGATCCACGTGCGGTCCAGCTTCAGCGGACTTCAGGGCACGTGGGTGAGCAGCGAGCCGATCAAGCAAGGGGAAAAGCACGTGGAGCAGGCCATGATCTCCGGTGTCGCGCACGACACCTCCGAGGCCAAGGTCACCGTCGTCGGTGTCCCGGACAAGCCGGGCGAGGCCGCCGCGATCTTCCGGGCGATCGCCGACGCCCAGGTCAACATCGACATGGTCGTGCAGAACGTGTCCGCCGCCTCCACCGGCCTGACGGACATCTCCTTCACCCTGCCGAAGACCGAGGGCCGCAAGGCCATCGACGCGCTGGAGAAGAACCGCGCGGGCATCGGCTTCGACTCGCTGCGCTACGACGACCAGATCGGCAAGATCTCCCTGGTCGGCGCGGGCATGAAGAGCAACCCGGGCGTCACCGCCGACTTCTTCACCGCGCTGTCCGAGGCCGGGGTGAACATCGAGCTCATCTCGACCTCCGAGATCCGCATCTCGGTCGTCACCCGCAAGGACGACGTGAACGAGGCCGTCCGCGCCGTGCACACGGCCTTCGGGCTGGACTCCGACAGCGACGAGGCCGTGGTCTACGGAGGCACCGGGCGCTGATGGTCGACATCGCGGGTGCCGGGCGCACCGGGCGGCCGACCCTGGCCGTCGTCGGAGCGACCGGCGCCGTCGGTGCGGTCATGCTCCAGATCCTGTCCCAGCACGCGGACGTCTGGGGCGACATCCGCCTGATCGCCTCGCCGCGCTCGGCCGGCCGCAAGCTGGCCGTGCGGGGTGAGGAGGTCGAGGTCGTCGCGCTCGGCGAAGAGGCCTTCGACGGGGTCGACGTCGCCATGTTCGACGTGCCCGACGAGGTCTCCGCGCAGTGGGCGCCGATCGCCGCCGCCAAGGGTGTGGTGGTGGTCGACAACTCCGGCGCGTTCCGGATGGACCCGGACGTGCCGCTCGTCGTGCCCGAGGTCAATCCGCACGCGGTGCGGATGCGGCCGCGCGGGATCGTGGCCAACCCCAACTGCACGACGCTGTCCATGATCGTGGCGCTGGGCGCGCTGCACGCCGAGTTCGGGCTGCGGGAGCTGGTCGTCTCGTCGTACCAGGCGGTGAGCGGGGCCGGGCGGGACGGCGTGGAGACGTTGCGGCGGCAGCTGTCCCTGGTCGCCGGGACCGAGCTGGGTACGCACCCCGGTGACGTGCGGCGGGCCGTCGGCGACGACACCGGGCCGTTCCCGGAGCCGGTCGCGCTGAACGTCGTGCCGTGGGCCGGGTCGCCGCGCGAGGACGGCTGGTCCTCGGAGGAGATGAAGGTGCGGGACGAGTCCCGCAAGATCCTGGGGCTGCCGAACCTCCCGGTGGCGGTGACCTGCGTACGGGTCCCGGTCGTCACCACGCACTCGCTGACCGTGCACGCCCGTTTCGAGGGCGAGGTGACGGTCGACAAGGCCCGGGAGATCCTGGCCACCGCGCCCGGCGTCGTCCTCTTCGACAACCCGGCCGCGGGCGAGTTCCCCACCCCCGCCGACGTCGTCGGCACCGACCCGACCTGGGTCGGCCGGGTGCGGCGGGCCCTGGACGACCCGACGGCGCTCGAACTCTTCGTCTGCGGGGACAATCTGCGCAAGGGAGCCGCGCTGAACACCGCTCAGATCGCGGAACTGGTCGCGGCCGAGTTCGGCTGAGCGCGGGTCACCGGCCCGACGGACAGGGGCCGGTGGGGCGATACGTCCCGGCAGCCGTGGGGTTCGTTTGTAGGATCCGTGGACGAGATGTGATCCGGAAGTCGGTCCGGACTACTTGTACCCGGCACCTGTGGCATCAGAGGATTTCCTCCCCGCCCTCCGCAACCGTGCGGAGGGCGGGGAGCGTCTTTGCGGTCACCCATTCAGGGCGTGGGGGCGCGTGAGGTGGCGCGGGGACGCCGAGGGCGGGCGTGGGGACGCTCGTTCACATGGGACATAGGGGAAGAGCGGGACGATGAGGGCCTATGACGCACCGCCGGCCGGGCTGCCGCCCGGCCGGCGCGGGAACGTGACGCCCGGCACGTACAACCCTCACGGGGGTGGGCGTGTCCAACTGGCGTGGCAGAGGTACTCGATTTCCCCGCGGCGACGCGTGGCCCCGCCGTGCGGCCACCCGTCCGGCCCGTCCGTCCCCGTGTGGCCGGTCCGGCCGGTGGCATGCCGGTGATCGCGCCCATGCCCGCAGCGCGGCCGGCCCGCATATCGAACCAGCGCGACGGCGCGGAGGAAGCCGCGGCGGCGGGTACCACCGTCGACCACCTCACCGAGACCTACCGGACGCACTACCGGTCGCTGCTCGGCCTCGCCGCGCTCCTCCTCGACGACACCGCCTCCTGCGAGGACGTCGTCCAGGAGGCCTTCATCCGCGTCCACTCGGCGCGCAAACGCGTCCGCGACCCGGAGAAGACCCTGGCGTACCTGCGCCAGACCGTCGTCAACCTGTCGCGTTCGGCGCTGCGCCGCCGCATCCTCGGCCTCAAGCTGCTCTCCAAGCCGATGCCGGACATGGCGAGCGCGGAGGAGGGCGCCTACGACCAGCTGGAGCGCGACTCCCTGATCAAGGCGATGAAGGGGCTCCAGCGCCGCCAGCGCGAGGTCCTGGTCCTTCGCTACTTCGCCGACATGACCGAGGCCCAGGTCGCCGAGACGCTCGGCATATCCCTCGGCTCGGTCAAGGCCTACGGCTCGCGCGGCATCGCGGCGCTCAGGGTCGCCATGGAGGCACCGGCATGAGCGACGGCCACGACGCACGGCGCGACGCCCGTGACGAGCACAAGCACACGCACGCTGGGAACGGAACTGTGAATCACGGCCCCGACGACCAGGGCCCCGACGCCTCAAGCCCCGACCCCCACGAACAGGGGGCGGCCTCGCGGGCGGACGGTCCTCCTCGGGAACCCGACGGGCTCGACCCCGACGAGCTGGTCCTGCGCAGGATGCTGCGCCAGGCGGTCCAGGACGTGGAGCCGAGCGACGGCACCCTGGAGCACCTGCGCCGCGCGGTGCCCGCCCGCAGGGCCCGCAAGCGCCAGGCCGCCGTCGGCATGGCGGCCGCCGCCCTCTTCATCGGCACGGCGGTCCCGGCCCTCGTGCACGTCTCCAAGTCCACCGGCCCGGGGGCCGACCCCTCCGTCGCCGGTCACGCCTCACAGGCCCAGGGCGGCGCCTCCCAGGGCAAGGACCCGGCCGGCGGCCAGAGCGGCGTGGCCGGCACCGCGGGGACGGCCGAGGGCAAGGAGAAGGGCGACCCGAAGGAGCAGCCCGAGGACAAGGAGAGCGGCGCCGCGACGGGCGCGGCCCCCGGCACCGGCCCCTCCGCGAGCGCCGCCGCCGGTGTCCCCGTGTGTACGGCCGAGCAGCTCGGCCCGGCCGTCGCGAGCAGCGCGGGCCCCGACTCCACGGGCGTGGTCTACGGCTCCTTCCGCGTCACCAACGTCTCCTCCGAGGGCTGTACCGTCGTCGGCGCCGGCACCCTGACGGCCACCCCGCAGGGCGCGGCGGACGCCGGCAAGATCGGCACCGCACGGCACGCGGCCGGGGACGCGGCGGCCGGACTGCCCGACCCGTCCCTGGAGACCACCTCGCTGACCCTGGCGCCCGCCTCGGCGTACGAGGTGCAGTTCGCCTGGGTGCCCTCGGAGACCTGTCCCACCCCCGGCGACACCACCGGCGGCGGCACGGGCGGACCGTCGCCCGACCCCTCGCCCACCGCCGACACCACCGCCGCGGGCGGCACCTCCACGGGCGGCGGCGACGGTGCCGACTCCGGCACCACGACCCAGCTGGTCACCGAGGACGGCCCGGCCGACGGGAGCGTGGCGGTGACGTACACCCCGGAGGGCGGCTCGGGCTCGGCGACGGCGACGGTTTCCGGCGCGTGCGCGGGGACCGTGTACTGGACGGGCGTGCTGGCCGCGTCGTAGCACCCGTCGGCACCGGTCGGCACCGGTCGGCACCCGCCGGTGGCCGTCGTCGCCCTTCGGCTGCCTCCGGCGTCAGACGCCGGACGGGCTGGCCTGGGGCTTCGGCTCGTCCTCGGCCGCGTCCCGCTCCGTGGACCGGCCCCCGTCCGCGCCCCCGCTCCCGGTCCCGTCCTCCGGGTCCAGGCCCAGCTCCGCGTCCCTGGCGAGTTCGACCTCGCGGCGCAGCAGCCGGAACCACATGAAGATCACGAAGCCCACGAAGGCGAACCACTCGGCGGTGTACCCGAGGTTCTGGAACGCCTTCAGGTCCAGCCCGGTGCCCTGCGGCGCGCTCACGGGCACGGCCCGCATCCCGGAGTCGCCCTCGTTGAGCGTGACCCACGCGTCGTACACGTCGTACGGCACCAGGTTCAGCAGCGTCGCGGCGCTGATGGCGCCGGTCTGCCCGTCCGGCCACCCGGAGCGGCCGCTGACGCCGTTGCTGCCGACCGACTCGGCCGCCTGGAGCGCTCCGGTGACGGTGACGTGGCCGGTGGGCGGGGCCGGAACCTTGGCCGTGTCGGGATCGCCGGGCAGCCAGCCGCGCACGACCGGCAGCGCCTTGCCGGCGTCGGTGCGCAGCAGCGTGAGGACGTAGAAGCCCTCCCGGTCGTCCAGCTTCCGCTCCGGGACCAGCAGCTGGTCGGCGTAGCGGCCGCTGACGGTCGTCTGCTTGCCGACCGTCGCCTTGTCCACGGGCAGCATCTCGGCCAGGGGGCGGGCCGCCCCCCGCTGCGACGGATCCTGCTGGGTGGTGACGGTCTCGTGGTCCTGGACCCGGTCCTCGAACCGGCCCAGCTGCCACGAACCCATGAAGATGCAGAAGGGGATGGCCAGGACGACGAAGACGTTGATCCCCCACCAGCGGGGCGTCAGCAGAAACCGGTACACGCCCTCCACGGTACGGGGCGCGCCCGGGCGCCTCTGCCGCGGGGCTGTGGAAAACCAGGGGGAGCGCGGCGGGACGGACGAGGTTGTCCACAGGCTGGGGGTCTGGTCTGCGCGTTGTCGCCGGGTCGGGGCAGTATGGGGCCATGACTGAGAGCAACGGGTCCGTTCCGTCGGACGTGGGCGTGGACGAGCGGCAGACGCAGGACGAGCAGATGCCCGACTGGGAGAAGCGGTTCCGGGCGCCGAGGGTGTCGCTGCCCGACTGGGCCGAGGACGCGCCGGACCGCTCCCTGTTCGTGTCGAACGCGACGGGGACGTACGAGCTGTACGCCTGGGACCGGTCCACCGGCGAGCAGCGCCAGGTCACCGACCGGCCCAACGGCACGACGGACGGTGTGCTCTCGCCCGACGGCGACTGGATCTGGTGGTTCGACGACAAGGACGGCGACGAGTTCGGCGTCTGGCGCCGTCAGCCCTTCGGGGGCGGCGAGGACGAGCTCGCGGTGCCCGGCCTGGACCCGTCCTACCCGGCGGGCCTCGCCCTCGCCCGGGACGGGCGCACGGCGGTGATCGGCCGCTCCACCGACGAGGACGGCACGACGATCCACCTCGCGCGCGGGGACGGCGCCCCGGTGGAGATCTACCGCCACCGCGAGTCCGCGGGCGTCGGCGACATCTCCCACGACGGCACGCTGATCGCGATCGAGCACACCGAGCACGGTGACGCGATGCACTCGGCGCTGCGCGTGATGCGCCCCGACGGCACCACCGTCGCCGAGCTGGACGACACCCGGGGCGGTGAGGAGGAGCTCGGCCTGGAGGTGCTCGGTTTCGCGCCGGTCGACGGCGACACCCGCCTGCTCATCGGCCACCAGCGCCGGGGCCGCTGGGAGCCCCTGGTGTGGGACGTGGCGACCGGCGAGCAGACCGACCTCGCCCTGGAGCTGCCCGGTGACGTCAGTGCCGAGTGGTATCCGGACGGCAGCGGCCTGCTGATCGTGCACGGCTTCGAGGCCCGCAGCGAGCTGTTCCGGTACGACTTCGCCGAGCGCGAGCTGGTGGAGATCGAGACCCCCGCCGGCACCGTCTCCGGGGCGACGGCCCGCCCCGACGGCAGCGTGGAGTACCTGTGGTCCTCGGCCGCCGAGCCGTCGGCCGTCCGCTCCACCAGCGGCCGGGTCGTCCTGGACCCGCCCGGCATGAAGTCGCCGCGCTCGGTCCCGGTGGAGGACGTGTGGGTGGAGGGCCCCGGCGGCCGCATCCACGCCCTGGTCCAGAAGCCGGCCGGCGCCGTCGGCCCGCTCCCGACGGTGTTCGACATCCACGGCGGCCCCACCTGGCACGACAGCGACTCCTTCGCCGCGGGCCCGGCCGCCTGGGTCGACCACGGCTACGCGGTGGTCCGGGTCAACTACCGCGGCTCCACCGGCTACGGCCGCGCCTGGACCGACGCGCTCAAGCACCGGGTCGGCCTGATCGAGCTGGAGGACATCGCGGCGGTGCGCGAGTGGGCGGTCACCTCGGGCCTCGCCGACCCCGAGCGCCTGATCCTCACCGGCGGCTCCTGGGGCGGTTACCTCACGCTCCTCGGCATCGGCACCCAGCCCGAGTCCTGGACGCTGGGCATCGCCGCGGTCCCGGTCGCCGACTACGTCACCGCGTACCACGACGAGATGGAGGGCCTGAAGGCCCTCGACCGCACCCTCCTCGGCGGCACCCCCGAGGAGGTCCCCGACCGCTTCGAGGCGTCCTCCCCGCTGACCTACGTCGACCAGGTCAAGGCCCCGGTGTACATCTCGGCCGGCGTCAACGACCCGCGCTGCCCGATCCGCCAGGTCGAGAACTACGTCGAGCGGCTGGAGGCGAGGGGCGCGGTCCACGAGGTCTACCGCTACGACGCGGGGCACGGGTCGTTGGTGGTGGACGAGCGCATCAAGCAGGTCCGGCTGGAACTGGACTTCGCGGCGAGGCACTTGCCGCAGGGCTAGCCGCGCGGCGGGGCCGTAGGGGCGGCGGCGCCCCTACGGCCCCGTCCCCTGCCGCGCCCGCCGCCCCAGCAACTCGGCCAACCCGCGCCGGGTCGCCGCCAGCACCACCCGGTCCTCACCCCGCAGGACGTACGTGTCGGGCAGCTCCCACACCAGCCTGGACCCCTGCCCCGCATCACCCTCGGAGGCGTTGCCGGATGCGTCGCCGCGGACCTCCAGCGCCAGCACCCGCCAGGCCCCGGCCCGGAACGCCTCCCCGACCGTCCGCCCCTCCAGCTGCGGATGCCCCGCCACCCGTACCGCGGCGAACAGCAGCACCCGCCGTTCGACGGGGATCGCCCCAAGGATCTGGCGGCCCATCATCGCCCCCGCGAACGCCGGCGCGGACAGGTGCGTCACGCTGCGGCTGCGGGTCAGCGCCCCCGGGTGCGCGGCGCGCAGGGTCCGGTACACGGCGGTCGCGAAGTCGTCGTCGTACAGCCGCAGCACCACCCGCAGCCGGGAGCGCACGGAACGGGCGTAGAGCACGGCCTCCAGGTTGGTGGTGTCCACGCTGGTCAGCGCGAGGAAGGAGTGCGCGCGGTGGATCTTGGCGGCCTCCAGGACGCCCTCCTGGGTGACGTCGCCGAGCACCACCGGCACCCGCAGCCGCCGCGCCGTCGCCATGCCCCGCGCCTCGGGATCGGCCTCGACGCACACCACGGGGATGTCCATCTCCCGCAGCCGGGTCAGCACGCGGGTGCCGATCTTGCCGAGACCGAGCAGGACGACGTGCCCGCCGAGCCCGCGCGGCGGCTTGCGCAGCGCCGTCGCGCTGCGGAAGGTCCCCAGGGCCTCCAGCACGGCGGCGAGCAGCACCGGCAGCAGCAGCAGTCCGACGAAGCCGGAGAGCAGTTGCAGCACCTGCCGCCCGGAGTCCTCGTTGTGCGCGGGCTCGTTGATGGCGAACAGGTCGAGGAGCGTCACGTACGTCGCGTGCAGCGGATGGTCCCCGGTGACCACCATGAGCGCCACGGCGAGCGCGACCACGCACGCGCCCAGGCCCGCCAGCGACCACCGCAGCCGCCGCGAGAACAGCTCGCCGAACGGCGGCACACCCGCCCGCGCCGCGGGCAGCGGCGGACCGGAGTACGACACCTGCTCCAGGACGACCGTGCCGCGTCCGGTGGCCGCCTCCGCCGCCGCCGCGTCGGGCAGCAGTTGCGGCCCCTGCTCGCCGCTCCCCTCCGAACCGTCGGCCCCGGCCGGGTCGTTGCTCGTGGCGGACAGCAGCGCCAGCGTGCACAGCCCGGGGTCGGCGACCTCGCCGGGCCGCGGCGGCTGCCGTTCCACCGCGCGCAGCAGCAGCCCGTCCGTCTCGACGACCTTGCTGGTGCCGACCAGCGCGGTCGCCGCCAGCGCGGGCGCGGCGGTGTCCGCGTCGGACAGCACGGTCGTGGACGTCCCGGCGCCGTCCAGTCCCGCGTCCCGGGTGTCGCCGGTGGCGAGCGCGGCGCTCTGGTCGAGCAGTTCCTCGATGTGCCGGCCGAGCCGCCGGTTGTACAGGCGCAGGACCAGTCGCAGCCGGGGGTTGAGCCGGCGGGCGGCCAGCGCGGCGCGGATGTTGGTCTCGTCGTCGTCGTAGACGAGGGCCAGGGCCGCCGCCCGGTCCACGCCGGCCTGCGCGAGCACCTCGTCGGTCGGCTCGGCGGCCTCCAGTTCGCGTCCGGCGCCGCTCGGCTCACCGCCCTCCGGGGCGCCGCTGCCCGAGCGGTTCACGGCCGCGCTGACCATGTCCCGCAGCGCCGCCGAGGCCGCGCGGGCCCGCCCGGCCACCGGCTGCCGCACCCGGGGCCCGGAGGGCGGGACGACGAGGGTGACCTGTTCGCGGTACACCCCGCGCAGTTCGGCGGCCAGCCGGTGCGCCAGTCCGTCGTCGCCGCACACCACCATGTGCGCGTACGCGTCGCCCTGCCCGCCCTGGTTCGGAACGCTCCACGTCGAAGTCCCCATTTGCTGAAGGACATTACCGGCGCGAGCCGCGGTTCCATGAGTCGCCGAGGGGATCGAGGAGAGCCGGAGGGCGGCATCAAAGACGCGTTAAGACTGCCGGATCACGGCAATGACGGGATGTCCCGCCGCGTGTGAACATGCCTTTCACCGAAGCTCAGCGACGGGCGAGAGGGGGACGGCACGATGGCCTGGTTTCTCGGGCTGGGTATCACGGGGGTCGTGCTGCTCGCCCTGTCGCTGATCTTCGACGGAGTGCTGGAAGGCGCGTTCGGGGGAGCGCCGGACGGCTTCCTGGAGGGGTGGCTGTCGCTGCCGGTCGTCGCCGGGTTCACGGCGATGACCGGCTTCGCCGGCGCCATCGCCCTCGGCACCGGCTGGACCGGCCCCGCGGGCGCCGCCGGGGCCGGCGCGGTCGCCGGAGCGGGGGCCGGCTGGCTGACGTACCGCTTCAGCCGTGCGCTGATGCGCGACCGGACCGCCGTCGCACCCAGTGCCGACGACCTGCTCGGCACGTCCGGCAAGGTCGTCACCGCCATCCCCGCGGACGGCTTCGGCGAGGTGCTGCTCCGGCTCGGCGGCCAGCCGCTGAAGTGCGCGGCGCGCAGCGCGGAGCCGGTGGCGCGGGGCACCGAGGTGTGGGTCGAGGCGGTGCCGACCGGGACGTCGGTCGTGGTCCGCCCGGTGGACCGCTGAGCGACCCCTCCGTCCTCCTTCTTCTTGTTCCGTCTGTTCCTCTCTGTGATTCGGGGGCCTTGCCATGAGTCCTGTCGTCATCGCGGTACTGGGAGTCGTCGTACTCCTGGTGCTGCTCGCGCTGGTGGTGGTCAGCCGCTACAAGGTGGCCGGTCCGAGCGAGGCGTTCATCGTCACGGGGCGGCGTGGCAAGAAGTCCACCGACCCGGAGACGGGCCGCGTCTTCACCGACAACAGCGGCCAGAAGGTCGTGGTCGGCGGCGGCGTGTTCGTCGTGCCGTTCGTGCAGCAGCGGTTCACGCTCGACCTCTCCTCGCGGCACATCCCGGTCGCCGTGCGCGGTGCGGTGACGCTGCGCGGTGTGAAGGCCAATCTGGAGGGCGTCGCCATCGTCAAGGTCGGCGGCACCGAGGACGCGATCCGCGCGGCGGCGCAGCGGTTCCTGATGCAGCAGGACGGCATCGTCGGCTTCACCCAGGAGGTGCTGTCCGGCGCGCTGCGCGCGATCGTCGGCCGGATGTCCGTGGAGGACGTCATCCGGGACCGGGCCGCGTTCGCCGGCCAGGTCGCCGAGGAGGCGGAGGCGAGCCTGTCCGGGCAGGGTCTGGTCCTCGACGCCTTCCAGATCCAGGACATCACCACCGAGGGCTCCTACCTGGAGGATCTCGGCCGTCCCGAGGCGGCGCGGGCCAAGCAGGAGGCGGACATCGCCGAGGCCGTGGCCCGGCGGGCGGCCGAGCAGGCGCGGCTGAAGGCCGAGGAGGAGATCGCGGTCGCGCAGCGGACCCTCTACCTGAAGCAGGCCGAGATCAAGGCCGAGACCGACCAGGCCGCGGCCCGTGCCAACGCCGCCGGTCCGCTCGCCGAGGCGGCCCGTCAGCAGGACATCCTCGCCGAGCAGGAGAAGGTCGCCGAGCGGCAGGCGGCGCTGAAGGACCGCCAGCTCGACACCGAGGTGCGCAAGCCGGCCGACGCCAAGCGGTACGAGGCCGAGCAGGAGGCGGAGGCCCGCCGGGTGGCGCGGGTCAAGCAGGCGGAGGCGGACCGGGCGGCCGAGATCGCGGGCGCCCAGGCCGAGGCCGAGCGGGCCCGGCTGACCGGTGAGGGCGAGAAGCAGCGGCGTGGCGCGCTCGCGGAGGCCGAGGCCATCGAGGGCCTGAAGCAGGGTGAGGCCGAGCGTGCGAGGCGTGCGGCGATCGCCGAGGCCGTACGGCTGGAGGGCGAGGCGGAGGCCGTCGCGATCGGCGCCAAGGGCGCGGCCGAGGCCGAGGCGATGCACAAGAAGGCCGACGCCTTCGAGCGGTACGGCGACGCGGCCGTGCTCCAGATGCTGGTCGAGGTGCTGCCGCAGGTGGTGGCCAAGGCGTCGGAGCCGCTGTCGGCCGTGGACAAGATGACGGTCATCTCGACGGACGGCGCGAGCCGCCTGTCCCGCACGGTCGCCGACAACGTGGCGCAGGGCATGGAACTGCTGGGATCCACCACGGGCGTCGACCTGGCGGCGCTGCTGAAGAACATCACGGCGAAGGGCGACTCGCAGGAGCCGCAGGCCGGTCCGGAGCAGCTCAACGGCAAGGTCGAGATCACCGGCTGACCAGCCACCGCCGTCCTGCGGCCGGCCCGCTCAGATCTCCTGGGCGGGCCAGCCCAGCAGCCGCGCCCCGATCACCGCTGTCTGCAGGGTGTAGCGGTGCACCGGGTCGGCCGGGTTGGCCCCGGTCAGCTGGTGGATGCGGTCCAGCCGGTAGGTGAGGGCCCGGACGCTGAGCGTGAGGCGCCGGGCCGCCTCGGCCGCGGTGCAGCCGGAGTCGAAGTACGCCTCCAGGGTCCGCAGCAGCGGTTCGGCCCCGCCCCGGGCTCCGCGCAGCGGACCCAGCACGCTCCCCACGAGGTCGGCCATGGCCTGCCGGTCACGGGTGAGCACCGGGTAGACGAGCAGGTCGGCGGCGCGCAGCACCGGCTCGTCGAGTTCCAGCCGCTCGGCGAGCTCCAGGGTGCTCAGCGCCTCCTCGTAGCTGTGCACGACGCCGCCCGCGCCGGTCTGCGGGCGCCCGATGGCGACCCGGCTGCCGTCGGTGGCGGCGTAGGCCTGCTTGGCGAAGAACGCGAGGACGTCGTCCTGGTCGCCGGGCGCGATGCAGATGAGCTGCCCGTTCTTGGTGGTGATCAGGATGCGGCGGTCGCCGAAGCGGGAGATGAGCGCGGTCTCCACGAGCCGGGTGACGGGGGCGGTGTCGTCGTACGCCTCGGGCCCCTCGGCCACCGCGACGGCGTGGGCGCGGGAGAGGACCAGTCCGAAGCGCTCGGCCCGTTCGGCGAGCCGGCCCAGGTCGCTGCGCCCGTAGAGCAGGTCGTCGATGAACTCCCGCCGCGCGGCCTCCTCCTGCCGTACGGCGAGGCGCTGGGCGCGCTCGTAGCCCTCCGCGAAGGCGTCGACGGCCTGGGTGACGGCGGCGAGCACGCTGTCGGCGACGCCGGTGCCGGAGGCGGTGGTACCGCCCGGCCAGGAGGTGCGCGTGGCGTCCAGGTGCAACCGTACGAGGCTGCGCAGGCTGTGTCCGGCCTCCGCGGCCCGCTCTCCGAGCCGCCGGCGTTCCTCCAGTTCGTCGCGGGTCAGCCGGCGCCCGGTGGCGGCGGCCTCGCCGAGTATCCCGGCGTACCCGTCCAGGTACGTCTCCTGGTCCTCCGCCTGCTGGTCCGTCACCCCGCGCCTCCCCTGCCGGTCACGCCCGGTGCGCGGTCTCGGCAACGTGAGGGTAGTCAGGGCTGCCGGAAACCGGCAACGCGCCGGGGGAGGGGGCAGCGCCCCGCCGACGCGGGCGCGGCCCCCGGGGTGACCGGTGAGGGTGCGCGGTGACCGGTGGCGGTGCGCGGCGATCGCGGGCCCGCGATCGCCGGTCTTCCGCTCGACCGCGGACGCGGGCCGGGTGTCAGGGCCGGTGGTAGGGGTGCTGCGGCGCCTGCCCGTACGCCTGACCGCCGGTGCCGGGCCCGCTCTGGCCGCTCACGGCCTGCTTCTCGAGCTGCTCCGCCTGCTCCTTGCCGACCTGCTGTTCGGCACCGCAGAAGGTGCACTGGGTCAGGTACTTCGTGGAGAACGGGAACAGCGGCACGAAGAACAGCGTGAACTTGTTGACGCGCTTCCTGAGCGTGTGTGCGGAGGGGTTGCCGCACCGACCGCACACCAGCGTCAGTACCGCGAGCTGGTAGAGGTATCCCTTGGTGCCGAAGATGATCACAAGCGGGTCCTTCCGGGTCGGCGCCCGCGGGCGCGCGTGGCACGCAGATCTTCTCCCAGATTGCGCCCGGAAGGGCCTGCGGAGCCACCCGCGACCGACGCCGCCCCGTCGTCACTCCCCCTCGTTCGCGGCCCCGGCCTCGTAGCGCAGCAGTTCACCGGGCTGGCACTCGAGCACGGCGCAGAGCGCGGCGAGCGTCGTGAAGCGCACCGCCTTGGCGCGGCCGTTCTTGAGCACCGCCAGGTTGGCGGGGGTGATGCCGACGCGCTCCGCGAGCTCCCCCACGGACATCTTCCGCTTGGCCAGCATCACGTCGATGTCCACGACGATCGGCATCAGATCACCTCTGCCAGCTCGGCCCGCATCCGCGCCGCCTCGATGTCGCGCGCGACGGCCTGGGCGAGCAGCATCCGCAGGACGAGCACCACCAGCGCGACGCCCAGGATCGCCACGACGACCCCGCCCAGCATGAGCACGATGCCCGGCGCGACGGCCTCACCCGGCGCGAGGACGACCGCGAGGGCGAACACCAGGAGCGCGGCCGCGACGAAGGCGCCGATCACGACATGCACGTACCGGAAGGCGCCGAGCGAGAACACCGTCCCCCGCCGCACCATCGTCACCAGCCGCCACACGCAGACCAGCACCACCTCGGCAGCCGCGGCCCCCAGCACGATGATCAGGAAGACCGGTGTGCGCACGGCCGCCAGAGCGGCGTCGGGATCACCGGTGCCGGCCGCCAGCAGCCAGATCAACACGCCCTGGATGAAGGCCGCCCCGGCGAGCAGCACCACCATCACACCGCGCAGCGCAAGCGTCGTCAGCTGCCCCATCACCCCTCCTCCAATCGAACCACGATGGAAATCTATCGAATAACGATAGGCTTGGCAAGCCTCGCGGAAACGGCGGTGTCGTCGGCCCGGTTCGCGGGCACCGGAACGTCACGGAGCCGTATCGATCGAGAGCGGTCAGTCATGGCGGTGGCGCAGGAGCCCGGTACCGGTGTCGCGGAGGCGGCGGAACCCGTCGCCCCGCCGGTCGGTTCCCACAACGAGTGGGACCCGCTGGAGGAAGTCGTCGTCGGACGGCTGGAGGGCGCGACGATCCCCTCCGACCATCCCGTCGTGACCTGCAACGTCCCCCCGCGGGCGGCACGTCTGCAGGGACTGGCCGCCGGGTTCCGCTACCCGCGCGTCCTGATCGAGCGGGCCCAGCGGGAACTCGACGGATTCATCACCCTCCTGGAGTCCCTCGGCATCACGGTCACCCGCCCCGAGGCGGTCGACCACCGGCAGCGCTTCAGCACCCCGGACTGGTCGTCCCGCGGCTTCTGCAACACCTGCCCGCGCGACTGCCTGCTCGTGGTCGGCGACGAGATCATCGAAACCCCGATGGCCTGGCCGTGCCGGTACTTCGAGACGCACTCCTACCGTCCGCTCCTCAAGGACTGGTTCCGCCGCGGCGGACGCTGGACCGCGGCCCCCAAGCCCCAGCTCACCGACGAGCTCTTCGACCCGGACTTCCGCATCCCGCGGCCGGGTGAGCCGATGCGCCACATCCTCACCGAGTTCGAGCCGGTCTTCGACGCGGCGGACTTCGTCCGCGCCGGACGCGACCTCTTCGTCACCCGGAGCAACGTCACCAACCGCATGGGCGTCGACTGGCTGCGCCGCCACCTCGGCCCCGGCTACCGCGTCCACGAGATCGAGAGCCGCTGCCGCACGCCCATGCACATCGACACGACGTTCATGCCGCTGGCACCCGGCAAGGTCCTGATCAATCCCGAGTACGTCGATCCCGACCGCCTCCCCGACGCACTCGCCTCCTGGGACGTCCTGGTCGCCCCGGAGCCCGACCCGATCCCCGACCGCATGCTCAAGGTCACCTCGATGTGCGGGAAGTGGCTCAGCATGAACGTCCTCGTGATCGACGGCGAGCGCGTCATCGCCGACCGGCACCACACCGGCATGCTGCGCGCACTGGAACGCTGGGGCTTCGAACCGGTCCCCTGCGACCTCCTCCACTACGCGCCGTTCGGCGGCTCGTTCCACTGCGCCACCCTCGACGTCCGGCGCCGCGGCACGCTGGAGTCCTACGTCGACTGACGCGCCGCGCACGCCGCGCCGGGGAGCGCGCTACACGTCTCGTACGCCCGCTTCTGGGTGCCGTACCGGATGGTGCCCGCCCGCCCCGGGCGGCGATCCTGGAGCCGAGCCACTTCCCCGGACCGGCGCCGACCAGCGGCCGGCCGGTCACCGCGCCGGCGGTGACGACCGACCGGTCCGGGGCGGACCGGCCACGTATGCGCGGCGGCGCCCCCTCGCCCTGGGTGATCGTGGCGTACCCAGCCCGCAAGGAGAGCAGATGGCCCACCCGACCGACCGCGTCGCCCGCACCGGGCCCCGCGCCGGGAGGAGGACACCGTGCCCGGACCCGACGACCAGCGACTCAGCGAGATCGAGTACCACCTGCACCGCGAGGACCCCCGGTTCGCCGACGCCCTGGACGCGGGCCGCCCGCGCCGGCCGCGCGAGTACCGCCCCGGGCGTGCCTGGCTGCTGCTCGCCACCGCGCTGGCGGTGCTGGGCGCCGGCCTGTTCCTCGCCCACGGCCTGCTCATCGCCGCCGGCCTGGTCCTGGCCGGCATCGCCGCGGAACTCCTCGACCCGCACCGCCGCGGACGCCCGGACCGTCACCCGCCGCCGCGCTCCTGGCCTCGCTCCTGGCCCCGCTGACGGAGGTCCGGCCGCCGGGGGCCCCGCTCCCGGCCGCGCCGCCAGGCTCCCCGTCGCGACGGTCCGCTCCGGCGCCTGCCTCCGCCCCGCCGCCCGCCGCCGGGACCCGCACCGCCCGGGGCCCGGCCGATGACCCTGTCCGACCTCTACCTGACCCTCCTGGTCGGCGGCACGGTGCTGCTGGCCAGCATCGCCGCCGCCCGTGCCGCGCACCGTCTCGGGCTGCCCAGCCTGCTCCTCTTCCTCGCGGTCGGCGTGATCGCGGGGGAGGACGGCCTGGGCCTGGAGTTCGACGACGCCCAGCTGGCCCAGGCGCTGGGCACCGCCGCGCTGGCGGTCATCCTCGTCGAGGGCGGCCTGACCACCCGGTGGAGCGACGTCAGGCGCCTGCTCGCCCCGGCCGGCGTGCTGGCCACCGCCGGGGTGGCCGTCTCCGTCGCGGTGACCGCCGCCGGCGCCCACTGGCTCCTCGGCATGGACTGGCACCTCGCCCTGCTGCTCGGCGCCATCGTCTCCTCGACCGACGCCGCCGCCGTCTTCGCCGTACTGCGCTCACTGCCACTGCCGCAGAAGGTGACCGGCCTGGTGGAGGCGGAATCCGGCTTCAACGACGCCCCCACCATCATCCTGGTCCTGATCTTCTCCACGACCACCGCCGGCGACCTGCCCGGACCCGCCCCGGTCCTGGGCAACCTGCTCTACCAACTCCTGGTCGGCGGCACCCTCGGAGTGCTGATCGGCCGTTTGGGCGCCGCCGCCCTGCGCCACATCGCCCTCCCCGCCACCGGTCTATACCCGCTCGCCACGGTCGGCTTCGGCATCGTCGCCTTCGCCGCGGCCGGCGCCGCGAACGCCAGCGGCATCATCGCCGCCTACCTGTCCGGCCTCGTCCTCGGAAACGCCAAGCTGCCCCACCGCGCCGCCACCCGCTCCTTCGCCGAGGGCGCCGGCTGGCTGGCCCAGATCGGCCTGTTCGTGATGCTGGGCCTGCTCGTCGACCCCAGCGAACTGCCCTCCGCGATCCTCCCCGCCCTCGCCGTCGGCCTGGTGCTCCTCCTGGCCGCCCGCCCGGTCTCCGTCGCCCTGTGCCTGCTCCCCTTCCGCATCCCCTGGCGCGAGCAGGCGTTCATCTCCTGGGCGGGCCTGCGCGGCGCGGTCCCCATCGTCCTGGCCACCTTCCCGATCGTCGAAGGGGTGGACGGCGCCGTCGACGTGCTGAACATCGTCTTCGTCCTCGTCGTCCTCTTCACCCTCATCCAGGGCCCCGCCCTGCCCGCCGTCGCCCGTCACCTGCGCCTGACCCGCCCGGACACCCTCCGCGAGATCCAGGTCGAGACGGCCCCGCTGGACGTCCTGGACGCCGACCTCCTGACGGTCTCGATCCCGCCGGGCTCCCGCCTGCACGGCGTCACCGTCGCCGAACTCCGCCTGCCGCGCCCGACCGTCCTCACCCTGATCGTCCGCGAAGGCGTCACCCTCGTCCCCGACCGCGAAACGGCCCTGCGCACCGGTGACGAACTACTCCTCATCACCACACCCCCGGTCCGCGAGGCCACGGAACGCCGCCTGCGCGCCATCGGCCGCCGCGGCAAACTGGCACGCTGGCTGGGCGAACAGGGGGCGCCGGAGGGCGAGGTGAGAACGGGCTGACGCCGCCGGAGGAAGGAAGGCGTGGGGCGGGTCGGCGCAACCGCAAGCGCCTCGGCCGTGCTCACAGGACGTGGACCGCCGGGGTGTAGAGGATCCACCTGCCGCCGCCCGCGCGGAACTCCCGCTCCTTGGCCATGATCTCCTCCGCGTGGTTCCAGGCGAAGAGCAGGGCGTAGTCCGGGTAGGGGTCGCCGAAGGCTTCCGAGGGGTGCACCGGGATGTGGGAGCCGGGGGTGAGACGGCCCTGCTTGGCGGGGGTCGTGTCGTAGACGGCGGAGACCAGATCCGGGCCGATGCCGCAGTAGTTGGCGACGGTGGCGCTCTTGGCGGTGGCGCCGTAGGCGACCACCCGGCGGCCCTGCCCGCGCAACTCGGTGAGCAGCGCGACCAGTTCCTCGCGAGTGCGCCGGACATCGGCCGCGAAGCGCTCCAGCGTCGCCGGATCGGCGAGGGCGCGGCTCTCCTCCTCGGCCAGCAGCTCGGCGACGGACGGTGTCGGCACCCGGGTGCCCCGGCGCGCGAGCGTGTAGCGGACCTCACCGCCGTGCACCGGCAGCCGCGCGACGTCCACCAGCTCGAAGCCGTGGCGCCGGGCCAGGTTGCGCACCGAGCGGGCCGTGAAGAAATAGAAGTGCTCGTCGTAGATCTGGTCGAACGAGGTGCGCTCGACGATCTCGCCCAGGTAGGGGTCCTCGAAGACGAACACCCCGTCCGGCTTCAACAGGGCGTCCAGCCCGCGGAAGACCGAGTCCAGGTACGGGATGTGGCACAGGGTGTTGGCGGCGTAGACGACGTCCGCCCGGCCGTCGTCGGCGGCGATGCCGAGCGCCGTCGATTCCTCGAAGAACGCGGTACGGACCCGTACGCCCTTGGCCCGCGCCTCGTCGGCGACGCCCTGTGAGGGGTCGACGCCCAGGTGGCGCACCCCGGCCGCGCCGACCGTCGCCAGCATCACCCCGTCGTTGCAGCCGATCTCGACGACGAACGGGTCGGGTCCCGTCGCCTCGGTGGCGAGCAGCAGGCGCGCCGTGTTCTCGAAGTGCTCCCGCATCACCGAGGAGCCCGAGGAGTGGTACGGGTAGTCCCGGTGGAACATCCGCTCGCGCGGGACCTCCTCCATCAGCTGCACCATCGTGCAGGATGCGCACCGGCCCACCGCGAGCCGGAAGAAGAACTCGCCGTCGGTCTCGTCCGGGCGCGGGAAGGCGTCGGAGTTGGGCTGTGTCCCCAGGTCGAGGAACTCGGTCAGGGGTCCCGCGCAGACGCGGCAGTCGCTCATCGGGTCTCCTCACAGTGGGTGAAGCGCGGCAGCATGTCCCGTTCGGCGGCTTCCGCGAGGGTGACGGCCAGCCGGTCCCGTTCCGACAGGACCGGGACGATGCCGTCGGGGAGGGGCAGGCCCAGCTCGGGGTCCAGGACGGACACGGCGAGTTCGTGCGCGGCGACGTAACCGGCGGACAGCAGATAGGACATGACCGTGTCGTCCTCCAGCGCCACGAAGGCGTGCCCCACACCGGCCGGGAGGTACACGGCGCGGAAGTCCCGCGCGTCCAGCACCACGGAGTCCCAGGCCCCGAAGGTCGGGGAGCCGACGCGCAGGTCCACCACGAAGTCGAGGGCCGTGCCCCGCGGACAGTGGACGTACTTCTCCGTGCCCGGCGACACGGCGGTGTAGTGCACGCCCCGTACGACGCCGCGGCCAGAGACGCTCACGGACGCCTGCCGCACCGGGAAGAGCGGCCGGCCGACCGCCTCGCCGAAGCCGTCCTCCGTGAAGGTGGACACGAACAGGCCCCGGTCGTCGGGGTACGGCACCGGGCTGAACTCCACCGCGCCGAGCACGGCGAGCGGGCGGGCCTTCACGACAGTTCCTCCAGTACGTCGCGCAGGGCGGCGATCACCGTGTCCTGCGTCTCGGGCGGCAGCGAGGGGTACATCGGCAGCGAGAAGATCTCGTCCGCGAGGGTCTCGGTGACCGGAAGCGCGCCGCGCCGGACGCCGAGGTGGGCGAAGCCGGTCATGGTGTGCACGGGCCACGGGTAGCTGACGTTGAGGGAGACGCCGCGGGACTTCAGCGCGTCGAGGACGGCGTCCCGACGGGGGTGGCGGACGACGTAGACGTAGTACACGTGGTCGTTGCCCGGCGCGACGCGGGGGAGGACCAGGCCGGTGTCCGCGAGGCCCTCGGCATAGCGCCGGGCGACGGCACGGCGGGCCTCGACGTAGGAGTCGAGGCGGCCGAGCTTGCGGCGCAGGATCTCGGCCTGGACCTCGTCGAGCCGGCTGTTGTGGCCGGGGGTCTCTACGACGTAGTACCGCTCCTCCATGCCGTAGTACCGCAGCCTGCGCAGCCGTCGGGCCACCTCGGCGTCGGAGGTGATCACCGCGCCGCCGTCGCCGTACGCGCCGAGCACCTTCGTCGGGTAGAAGGAGAACGCCGCCGCGTCGCCGAAGGTGCCCGCGGGCCGGCCCCTGTGGCGGGCGCCGTGCGCCTGGGCGCAATCCTCGAGGACGGCCAGACCGTGCCGCGCGGCGATGTCCCCGAGCGCGTCCATGTCGGCGCACTGTCCGTAGAGGTGGACCGGGAGCAGGCAGCGCGTCCGGTCGGTGATCGCCGCGGCGACCTGACCGGTGTCCATGAGGAAGTCCTCCTCGCGCACGTCGACGAAGACCGGGGTGGCGCCGACCGCGTCGATGGCCACGACGGTGGGCGCGGCCGTGTTCGAGACGGTGATCACCTCGTCGCCCGGTCCGACGCCGAGGGCCTGGAGGGCGAGCTTGACCGCGTTGGTGCCGTTGTCCAGGCCCACGCAGTGCCCGGCCCCGTGGTAGCCGGCGAACTCCCGCTCGAACCCGGCCACGCTCTCGCCCAGTACGAGCCGGCCGGAGCCGAAGACGGTCTCGACCGCGTCGAGGATGTCCGCGCGCTCGGTCTCGTACTCCCGGAGGTAGTCCCAGACGTAGGTGGTCACAGAAGGTCCTTTCCATGGGGGCCGGCCAGCGCGGCGACGGTTCGGTCCAGGGCCTCGCGCAGGGGGACCCGCGGGGCCCAGCCCGTCGCGGAGCCGAACGGCGCGGGGTCGGTGCGGACGTCCCGGAAGTCGGCGGCCGAGGCGAACGCGGGCGGTTCGACGCGGCGCACCGGGACGGGCGGTCCGCCGGTGCGGCTCGCCACGGCGGCCGCGAGGGCGCGGAAGACGTCACCGAGCGGTGTGGCGTGGCCGCTGCCGACGGACCAGTGGCGTCCGGCGAGCGTCCGGGCGTGGTCGAGGGCGGCGGTGAACGCCGTGGCGGCGTCCCGGACGTAGAGCAGGTCGCGCCGGACCGTGCCGTCGTGCCACATCGTGATCGGCTCGCCGTCCAGCGCCCGCCTGGCCATGGCCGAGACGACACCGCGGTCCACCGCGGGCGCGGTGGCGGGGCCGAACACGGTGGGCAGCCGCAGGGACACGCCGCACAGCTCACCGGCGGCGGTGGCGTCGGCGAGTATCCGCTCGGCGGCGGCCTTCTGCCGCTCGTAGGGGGTGGCGGGCGCGGTGCTCGCGGGGGCGGGTGCGGCGTTCACGGGGGCGAGCCCGGTCGTCGCGGGAACGAGCCCGGTGGTCGCGGGGCGTCCTGTGCCGGTGGTGGGGTCGGGGGTGGTGGTCGCGGTGCTCGCGAAGAGCACCACGGCCGGTGGCCGGCCGGTGGCGGGCGTCGGCCGCAGGGCGTCGGCGAGTTCTCGGACCAGCCCCGTGTTGAGCCGTTCGGCCGCGCTGTCGCCGTCGGCCGCCCGCCAGGCCCCCGCACCGTCGAGGTGCGCGACGAGGTGCACCACCGCGTCGGAGCCGGCCACCGCCTCCGCGAGAGCGCCCGGCCGGGAGAGGTCGACCGCGCGGGTCTCGACGTCGGCCACCGAGCGCCCGAGCCCGGCCGGGACGGTGGGCCGACGGGCCACGGCACGCAGCCGGACGGGGCGCCCGGCGAGTTCCGCGACGACGTGGGAGCCGATGAAACCGGAGGCACCCAGCACGGTGATCAGGGGACGGCTCACCATGCCGTGGTGTCCGTGGGCGGGGTCAGGGCGGACAGACAGGCGAGCAGACTGCGTGTCTGCATGTTCACGCGGCCTCCGTGGCGCAGCAGTTCGTGGAGCTGGTGCAGGGCGAGCCAGCGGTAGCCGGGCCGTTCCGGCCGCTCGGACCGTTCGTCGAGTTCGACGACGAGATGACGACTGCGGGAGTGGTGGAAGCGGCCCCCCTCGTCGGAGAGGACCGTGTCGAACCTGATGGACGAGGGGTCGGCACCCAGCACGTCGTCGAGGAACGGCGGGCGGGCGGCCGGGGGCAGCACGTCGTAGTTGGCGGGCGTGCACTGCACGGTGGGCGCCAGTTCGGCCGTGTCCGCGCAGCCGGGTTCCGCACGCAACTGCGCCAGTACGTGCGGCACGCCCTCGACACGGGTCGTCAGGAACGCCACGACCCCCACCCCGTGGGGGGCGATCATCGGCTGGTCCCAGCGGCCGATCTCGCGGCCGACGGCCTCCACCCGTACCCCGATGACGTCGAAGAACCGGCCGGACTCGTGCGAGATGCGCCCGGCGTCGCGGCGCCAGCCCGCCAGACGGCCGAGCGGTCGCCGCTCGACGGCCATCTGGGAGCCGGCCCGCCCCCGGGCGATCCAGGCGAGGACGTCGGCGGTCGGGTGCGCGGACGCGCCGCCCGTCGGCACCCGTGGCAGGCAGGAGAGCACGGAGCGGGTGTCCATGTTCACGAGGTCGTCCACGCGCAGCAGTTGCCGCAGCTCGGCCAGGGGCAGCCAGCGGAAGCCGGGTATCGCCTCGACGTCCTCGGTGACCTCGACGACCATGTTGCGGTTGCGTTTGCGCAGGAACCACGAGCCGTGCTCGGACTGGTGCACGTCGGTGACGATCCGGTGCCGGGCGCCGGCGTTCAGGAAGTGGTCGAGATAGGGGACCCGGGCGCCCTGGTGCACCCCCGTGTAGTTGCTGCGGGTGGCCTGCACGGTCGGGGAGATCTGGAGTCCGCCCCAGTTGCCCGGCTCCGGCTTGAGCTGCATCAGGCCGTGCGGTACGCCGCCGAACCGCTTGACGAGGATGCCCAGCATCCCGATCTCCGGCTGGCTGATGATCGGCTGCTGCCAGTGGGACACCGGGTGCCCCGGTCGCCGCACGTCCAGCCCCTCGATGGAGAAGAACCGGCCGCTGCGGTGCCGGACGGCACCGGCGTCCGGATCGGTCTCCCAGCCGTCCAGGGCGTCCAGCGGCACCTGTTCGGCGCGGATGCCCAGGCGTTCCGCCGCGTCGTCGAGCCAGGACCGGATCCCGGCGGTCCCGGCCCGGTCCGCGTGTGCCAGGACCCTCACCGCCGCACGCTCCCGTGCGGCAGGACGTCCTCGAGGAACGCCATCTGGTGGTGCATGGTGGCGCGGAAGTACCGCGTGTAGCGGTCGGCGTGCTCCGCGGTCATGGTCGACAGCGGGACGCACAGCGAGACGTACGCGTCACGGGGGACGAGGGCCAGCCCCTTCCACACCGTCCCGTTCTCGCGTATCTGCGACTCCACCGCGGCTTCGAGCGCCGCCGTACCGCCCCGCCAGCCACGCGGGAGCACCAGTTCGCCGCTGTCGGCCAGGGATCCGTACCAGGCCAGCAAGTCCTTTCGGACGGCGCGGAGTTCGCGCTCCTGGTTGCGGGCGTCGGCCAGTGCGCGGTAGGCGGCGCGGGCGGACAGGGCGTCGTCGAACCGGGCGATCTCGTGCGTGAACCGCCGCTCCAGGCTGTGGGTCCTGGTGCCGGGATCGTCCAGCAGGGTCACCGTGCGGTCCAGGAGGGTGGTGCAGCGTTCGCCGGCGTCGGCGAAGCGCAGCCACAGGTCCCAGTCCTCCAGGCCGACCGGGGACTCGCGCCAGCCGCCCACCTGTTGGGCGAGGCCGGCGACGTGCCCGGCGCAGGAGTTCTCGAACAGCGGACTCATCAGCTGGATGTCCGGGTGCCAGCACAGGGACAGGGGGTGCGCCGTGCCGGTCACCGTTCCGGCGGCGGTCGCCTTGCGGGCCCGGGTGGCCACGAACCGGGCTCCGTCGTCGAAGGCCTCCCGGAGCCGGAGCAGATGGTCCGGCTCCCAGTGGTCGTCGTGGTCGAGGTAGGCGACGAACTCGCCCGCGGCCTCGCCCAGCGCGATGTTCGTGGGCCCGGACTGGGACCCGAACCGCCTGGTCCGCAGCAGCCGTATCCGGCGGTCGCGCGCCGCCAGGGACGCGACCACCGCGTCCGTGTCGTCGTCGCTCGCGTCGGACACCACCAGCATTTCCCAGTCGCGCATCGTCTGTGCCCGCACGGATTCCAGCGTCGACAGAATTGCTTTACCGCGGTTGTACGTAGGGCATATGACGCTGATGTGTGGCGGCATGGGATATGGCCTTTCCAAGGTCCGATGCGTCGGAGTATGGGCGAACAGCGACCTCCTGTTCAAGGTGAATGGGGGGCGTGGGCGGCACCGGTACGGGAGTGGCCCGTCCTTCCCCGTCCCGGGACGGGGAAGAGACTGTCCTCGTGGCGGGGGCGCGGAGTCCGTCGGCCCCATATCTTTGTGATGTCAGGTCGGGGCGACGGGCGCCGTGCGAAAAGGCTTTCCGGTCGGCCGGCCGCCATGACATTGTCGGGGGAATCAACGTGCCCTTTTCATGGGCGTGTTTCGATGTCGGAGTGACACATGACCGCGTATTCGGTACTGATGCCGTTTCTGCCGCGCCGGCCGGAACAGCTGCTGCCGTACGCCGCGCTGGTCGAATGGACCGGTGCGGACCGGTTGTGGCAGGGCCAGGCGATGCTGGTCGAACCCTTCCAGGGCTTCGCCGCCGCGGCGGGCGCCGGCTTCCGGGTGCCGACCGGCACCGGTGTCACGCTGATGCCGCTGCGGCACCCGTACGAGGCGGCCCACCAGGTCAGGTCACTGGCCATGACCACGGGCGAGTCGGTGGTCGCGGGGTTCGGCCCCGGCGGCAGGGAGTTCCAGCGGAGCCTGCTCGGAGCCCCGTACGCCAGCCCGCTGACGGCAGCGCGCGAGTACCTGACGATCGTCCGCGGCCTGCTCTCGGGCAAGACCGTGGAACTGGACGGGGAGTACTTCTCCTGCCACGCCGGCATGGTCCCCGCGGTGGCGCCGCGCATCGACCTCGGGCTCGGAGTGCTGCGGCCGGGAATGGCGAGGCTGGCCGGTGAGGTCGCCGACGCCGCAGTCACCTGGCTGACACCCCCCGCCTATCTCCGGGACACGGTGCGGCCGGCCATGGCGGAAGGCGCGGAGAGGGCGGGGCGCGCGACGCCCCGGCTGTCGGCCATCGTTCCGGTGGCGCTGGAAAGGCCCGACCGCGATCCGACGGAATTGGTGGTGGCCAGCAATTCCCGGCACATGCGCGCTCCGCACTACATCGACATGCTGCGGAAAGCAGGAATCGACATCGCGGGCGAGGAACTGCCGGCCGCGGCGAAACGAATGCTCGAAGGCGACGCTTTCGTCCACGGCACCATCGACGCGATCGTCGAAAAGCTCACGGCCTACCGCGAGGCCGGTGCGGACGAGATCGTCCTGAATCTGACCGGCGTGTACAACGTGCACGGCCCGAAGGCCGCCATGGACGACCTGAAGCAAATCCTGACAGCGGTCACGGCGTGACGAAGACGGACGCGACGAAGACGGCCGTGACGCAGGCAGACGTGACGAAGACGGACGCGACGAAGAAGTCGAATACGAAAAGGGGGGTGGAAGACGTGGACGGGAACCGTATGTCCGCGGCCCGACGGCACCTGATGTCCTGGGGGGTGGGCCGGGCGCTGCCCGGTCGCCCCGGGCAGGAGGACGCCGGTGCCGCGACCGTGGTCCTGGAGAACCCGCGGCACCTGGCCGAGGTGCTCGGGTCGGATCTGGTCGGCCCGCACACGGTGGTCCTCACGCCGGGCCGGGCCCCGGAGCGCGGGGACGTCCCCGGCCCCCTCGTCGTGGGGTACCAGGGGTCGCTGAGCGAGCCCGGCGGCGACCTGTCCATCGACGACTCCTTCTTCCTCCAGACCCAGGACTACGCGACGTCCGCGTACATGTCGGTGATCGGTGCGACCCTGGTCCGCGTCACCGAGGAGGCGGACTTCGAGGCCTTCCTCGCCGACGCCGACCGCGCCCGCGCCGAGGGCGAGTTCGCCGCCTTCGCGACCGACCCGGCCGTGCAGCTCGCGGACGTCTCGGCACTGGGCGCCGGACCGGCCTCGGACGGCCCCGCCACCCGGCTGTACGTCGGGGAGGAGGGCGGACTGTCCACCTCCCCCTGGGGGCGCCGACTGGGCGTGCTGGGCGACGGCTTCGCCTCCGTCGTGGCCGCCTGGGACCGTGCCAACGCCGAGACCGCACACCCCTGCGCGGTCGCCCTGGGCGACACCGTGCCCGAGGACGTCCGCACGGCCGCGCTCACCGAACGGCCCTGGCTGGGCAGGTACCTGGCCGCGCTGGCCGCGGTGCGGGAGCTGCGGGCCCGGGGTCTGGACGGCGTACGGGTCTCCGGCTTCGGGGGCCGCCTCGCTCCCGACCCGGCCGGTACCTCCGGTGCGGCCGGTCCCTCCGGTGCCGCGGACGCCGACGACGCCGGGCTGCCGCTGCTGCTGTGGACGGACGAGGCCGCGTACGTGCACGCTCCCGGTGCGGGCCGGACCTTCCGGGTCGGCCTCCAGGCCGGCGTGCTCGCGGAGACGCTGCTGGTGTGCGGCTCCCTCGACGCCGCCGCCGAACACGCCGACCGGGACCGCCTGCGCGAGGTGGAGGCCTTCTTCGCCGAGGCGGGCGTGGAGCTGCGGTCCGCCGGTCTCCTCGGCGCGGGGGCGTGAGACCGTGGCCGTCGCGCTGACACCGCCGAGTGTCCCGGGCCGGGCCGGCGAACTGCTGGCCGAGCTCGGTGACCGGGCCGAACTGCACGATGTGTACGACGAGACCGGCTCGCCGATCTACCACGACTTCTCCCTGAAGGACACGCACGAGGTCCGCGAACTGGTCGGCCTGGTCCGGCGGACACCCGGTGCCGTCCTCGAACTCGCCGCCGGCTCCGGCCGGCTGACGCTGCCGCTGCTCGCGCTCGGCCGTGAGGTGACCGCGCTGGAGCTGTCGGAAGGCATGCTGCGGCTGCTCGACGAGCGGCTGGCGCAGGCACCCGGCCGGCTGCGCGAGCGCTGCGTCCCGGTACGGGCCGACATGAGCTCCTTCGCGCTGGGCCGCCGGTTCGAGGTGATCGTGCTGGGGACGACCTCGGTCTCCCTGCTCGACGAGGAAGGCCGGGCCGGTCTGTACGCGGCGGTGCGTGAGCACCTCGCACCCGGCGGCCGGTTCCTGCTCTCCACGGCCGACATCGTGACGTCCGGCGCCCCGGGCCCCGACACCGACGGGGCCGCGTCCGAGGCGGAGGTGGAGGCCGTGATCGAGGCGGTCGGTGCCAGCGGACGCGTCTACCGGATGCACGACCACTGGCCGGCCGGGTCCGACACCCGCACCGTCACCATCTTCCCCGCGACGGTCGGCGACGAGGGACCCGTCACGGTGTGCACCACCACCGTCGGCGTGCTGCCCGCCGACCGCCTGGAGACCGAACTCGCGGCGTCGGGCCTGACGGTGCTGTCCCGGCACCCGCTGCCCGGCACCGGGCGCTACCGCGACGTACTGCTGGAAGTGGGAGTGACGGCATGACGGACAACGGCACCGGAACGCCCTCCGCCCGGGCCCTGTGGCCCTCGATGCTCGCTCCGGAGCTGCACGGCGACGACGGACTGTGCGCCGTGTCGGCCCAGGGCGTCCGGATCCGCTTCGCCGACGGCCGTGAGCTGCTGTGCGGCTCCAGCGGACTGTGGAACACCAACCTCGGCTACGGCAACCGGGCCATCGCCGAAGCGGCGGCCGAGGCCCTGCGCGAGGCCTCGTACCTCAGCGTCTTCCGGTACGAGAACGTCTACGCCCGCCGGGCGGCGGCAGCCCTGATCGACGTCTGCGGCCCGGACCACTACCAGCGGGTGCTGTTCTCCACCTCCGGAGGCGCCGCCAACGACCTGGTGATGAAGGTGGCCCGGCACTACCACGCGCTGCGCGGCCAGGACCGGCGCAAGGTCGTGGTCGGCCTGCGCGGCAGCTACCACGGCCTGACCTTCGGCGGTTTCGCGCTGACCGGCGACAACCTGGGGCAGCAGCTCTACGGCGTCGACCAGCGGCTGGTGCGGCACGTGGCGCCCAACGACCTCGAGGAGATCCGGGCGTTGCTGGAGCGCCAGGGCGCGCACGTCGCCGCCGTCGTCGTCGAGCCGGTGCTCGGCTCCGGCGCGGTCCCGCTCACCGAGGAGTACGTCGCCGAGCTGCTGCGCCTGCGCTCGGAACACGGGTTCCTGCTCGTCGCCGACGAGGTGGCCACCGGCTTCGGCCGGACCGGCAGCTTCTTCGCCTCGCACCGCTGGCCCGGGCAGCCGGACCTGCTGGTCACGTCGAAGGGCCTGACCAACGGCACCAGCGCCGCGGCGGCCGTCGTGGCCTCGCACCAGGTGGCCGACGCCTTCACGGACGCCGGTTCGCTGCTCACCCACGGCGAGACCCAGGCGGGCACCCCCGTCACCTGCGCCACCATCCTCGCCACCGTCGAGGAGATGCGGCGGCTGGACGCGGTGGCCCTGGGACAGCGGCTGTCGGCGCGGCTCGACACCGAACTGGAGCGCCTGGCCGCCGAGCACCCCAGGGTGTCCGGGACCACCGGCGTGGGCTGCTTCCGCTCGGTCCGCGTGACCGCGGCGGACGGCTCGCCGCTGCCGCAGACCGAGGTTCCCGCCCTGGTGGCCGCGATCCGCGAGGCCGGCGCCGTCGTGCACCCCGGGACGAACGGCATCCAGCTCTTCCCCGCGCTCACCTACACCGATGCCGACCTGACCGAGCTGCTGGACTGCGTACGCACCGGCATCACGGCGTACACGAGCCACACGGCCCACGCGACCCACGCGGCGCCCACGCGGCACGCGGCGGACCCGGCGAGATCGGGGGCGGCGACATGACCCCCGGCTGGCACTGCCCCACGGTGATGACGTACGGCGGTGACGGGCTCGCGCAGTGGCTCGGCACCCGGCCGGAACGCTCCGTCGCCCTGCTGCTGGACGGCGGCGTCGCCGAAGCCGGCATCGCGGGCTCGGTGCGGGCGCGGATCGAGCGCGGCGGCCGGACGGTCCGGACCGTCGTGGTCAGTGGTCCCGGGACGCCGGAAGCCGTCACCGAGCTCGCCGGGCGGATCCGGGACGCGGACCTGGTGGCCGCGGTCGGCGGCGGTTCGCTGCTCGACCAGGCCAAGCTGGCGGTCCTGCTGCGGGCGGACCCCGACGCGCTCGCCCGGCTCACGGTCCCGCAGCGCGGCGGGCTGGTCCTGCTGCGGGCCGAGCGGTCCCGAGGGCCCCGCCTGGTCGCCGTGCCGACGACGCTGGGCACCGGCTCCGAGCTGAGTGCCGTCGCCTGCCTCGCGTACGGACGGGGCAAGCGGCTGGTGATGGGCGGGGCGCTCCGTCCCGACGCCGCGGTGATCGACCCGGAGGCGACCGCGACGCTGCCCGCCGAACTCGTCGCGGAAGGCGTCCTGGAGGTTCTCTTCAGGATCAGCGGCAGCTACGTCGGCGACCACCGGGACCAGCCCACCGAGGACGCCCTGGCGCAGGCGCTGGCCGAACGGACGGTACGGCTCGGCAACGAGGTGCGGGCCCGCCGCGCCCTGGGCCGGGCGGCCGACGAGCGGCAGCGGACGGAGATCGCCAAGATCAGCGGCCTCAGCCACGCCGGCTGGGTGGTCCTGAACCGCTCCCCCTACGCCGGCAAGGGCTGGTACCTCGCCAACGAGCTGTCGAGCGAGCTGGGTCTGCGCAAGATGACGGCGGTCGCCGCGCTGCTGCCGCCCCTGTGGTCGGCCGTTGCCGCGGGTGACACGCGGCTCGGCTCGGCGCGCAGGCTGGACGCGCTGTGGCAGCGCCTGCGGGCGGCGGCCCTCGACCCGGTGGGCGAGGGACCGGCGGACCCGCCGCTGCCCGAGGACCCGGGGGAGGGGATCGCGGCGCTGATCGACTCCTGGGGAGTCGGACGGCGGATCACCGCGGAACCCGGCCGGCTCGCCGTCGTCGCCCGGCGCAGCGTACGGGCGTGGGGCGCGGGGCTGCCGATGCTGGACGGACTGGGTGCCGCCGACATCGAGGGCCTGCTGGCACGAGCGGTGCCCGATTCGACGCCGGTCAGCCTCTGACCGCCGGATCCACCGAGACTTCCGCGGGTGCGGGCTGTCGCCCGAATCCCGCGGATGAACAGCACATACAAGGAAGGGGGGTAAAGAAGAATGCAGAACTCTGCCGAGCTGGACATCACTCCGGCGCTCGAGCTGGGCATGCAGGAGCTGGAGGCCATGGAGGCCCCGGGCTTCTGGTCCGTGACCGGTTACATCAGCGGCGCGGGTGCCGGCGGTGCCGTCACCTACAGCATCGTCGCTTCCGTCATCGCGACGACCTGATATCCGGACTCCGGATATCGGCTCGCAATTGGAACTACTCGATGAGAAGGAGGTGTTGAACAATGCAGGACATCTTCGAGAAGAACGCCCCCGAGGCGCTTGAGCTGGGCATGCAGGAGCTGGAGGCCATGGAGGCCCCGGGCTTCTGGTCCAACTTCAAGGACGGTGTGGTCGTCTCGGTCGCCGCCAGCGCCGTCTACGGCGGTGTGGCCTCCGCGGTCGCCGTCACCTGATCCACGCCCACGCGGAGAACGACCGCACAGGCGAACCCCCGCCCCGGAAGGAAGTCTCGTTTCCTTCCGGGGCGGGGAGCCGGGTTCCCGGCCGTGGGACACCACCGGGACGACTGAGAAGGAATTGCCATGCCAAGAAATCACAGTCCGATCGCCTGTGTGTGCCACATCGCTGTGAACTCCCGCACGGAGAAAGTATGAGTAGTGCCGTCGTAGCAGATTTCCGGGGTCTGACCAAACGCTTCGGCGAGTTCACCGCGGTCGAGGACGTCACCTTCGAGGTCCCCGCCGGACGCATCGTCGGCCTGCTCGGCCGCAACGGGGCCGGGAAGACCACCTCGCTGCGCATGCTGCTGGGCCTCACCGCGCCGACCGCCGGAAGCGCCACCGTCTTCGGCAAGCCGTACGCCGAACTCCCGCACGCCGCCCACCGGATCGGCGTCAGCATGGACGGCATCGGCGTGACCCCGGGCGTCACCGGCCGCCGCGACCTCAGGATCTGGGCCAGGATGCTCGGTCTGCCGCGCCGACGGGTGGACGAGGTGCTGGAGCGCGTCGGCCTCGACGGCCGTGCCGACAAACAGCTCAAGGGCTTCTCCACCGGTATGAAGCAGCGTCACGCACTGGCGTCCGCGCTGCTCGCCGACCCCGAACTGCTGGTCCTGGACGAACCCGCCAACGGCCTCGACCCGGACGGGATCCGATGGCTGCGCACCTTCCTGCGGTCCCTCGCCGACGAGGGCCGCACCATCCTGCTGTCCAGCCATCTGCTCGCCGAGGTGGAGCAGACGGTCGACGACGTGGTGATCCTCCAGAAGACCCTGCGCTACTGCGGATCCCTCACCGAGCTCACCTCGGACGGCCGGCACAGCCTCGAGGACCGCTTCTTCGAGCTGGCCGAGTCGACCGCAACCGGAGAAGCCGCCCATGCGTAACCTCATAGCCGCCGAATGGTCCAAGGCGTTCACCGGACGCGCCTGGTGGTCGCTGGCCCTCATCGGAGTGATCCTCGGGTTCCTGGCGAGCAGCGGGTTCGTCGCCCAGGCCGAGGAGGACATCGCCAAGGGCGCCACGACCATCGAGGCCGTCACCGACCAGGTGGTCCGCTCCTGGTTCATGCTGCTGCTGTTCACCGCCCTGCTCGGCGCGGTCCTCGTCACCCGGGAGTACAACTCCGGGGCCATCGGCAGGTCCGTGCTGCTGAGCGGCGGACGCGGCCGGCTGCTGGGCGCGAAACTGCTCGTGGGCACCGGCATGGGCGTCGTGTTCGCGCTGCTCGCCACGGCACTGGCCGCCGCCTCCCCGGCGGTGTTCCTCGCGGCCTCCACCGATCTCGAGCCCGCCTGGACCCACGAGACGACGCTGACCCTGGTGGGCGTCTTCACGGTCACCGTGCTGGGCGCCCCCTGGGGGGTGCTGCTGGGCTGGATCATCCGCAACCAGACCGCCGCGGTCGCGACCCTGCTGGGCCTGACGCTCTTCGTCGACGAGGCGCTGCTGCGGCTGGTGCCCTCCGTCGGCAGGTTCACCATGACGATCGCGATGAGCTCGGTCTACCGGGACGGCAAGCCCGAACTGCTGTCGGTGCCCGTCGCCCTGATCGTCATCGGGGCCTGGCTGGCCGTGGCCGGTTACGGCGCCCGCCAGCTGTTCCTCACCCGGGACGTCATATGAGGCTCGGCCGGGCGGGATCGGGCGGGACGCTGACGCCCGAGCGGGCCAGTGCCCTGCTGGAGCGGCCCCAGCTGGCCCCCGACGTGCTGCTCCACGAGCCGATCGCCGACGGTGCGCCGTGGGTCGTCCAGCGCGGCTCACAGCAGTACATCCGGGTGGGGACCGACATGGTCCGGCTGCTGCGCGTCCTGGACGGGGAGCGCGACCGCACCCGGCTGGTGGAGGCGCTGGGGGCGCCCTGGACGGAGGAGGCCGTCGAGCGGGCGGTCGAGAGCCTGCACAGAATGCGGCTGCTGGAGGACGGGCAGCCCCACCGGCGCGCCAACTCGTGGTTCAAGTTCGTTCCACCGCTGACGTTCCAGTTCACCGTGGTCAAGCCGGAACGCATGCTCGCCGCGCTCGTGCCGCTGCTGCGGCTCGTGGCCAACCGGGGCGGCGCCGTCCTCGCGGCCGTCCTCGCCCTGGGCGGTGTGCTGTCCCTCGCGTTGCAGGCGCCCCAGCTGCGGCAGGCGCTGGGCTCCCCGCTCCCGCTGGGCGTCCTCTTCGGTGTCGCGTGCGCCTCGGTCGTCGCGACCGCGCTGCACGAGATGGGCCACGGCGCGGTCCTCACCCACCACGGGGGGCGCCCCAGCCGGATGGGCGTCATGCTCTTCTACCTGACGCCCGCCTTCTTCTGCGACGTCTCCGACGGCTGGCGGCTGCCCCACCGGGAACAGCGCGTACAGGTGGCGCTCGCCGGAGTGGTGACGCAGATGGTCATCGCCGGGTCGGTGGCGCTCGGCGCGTTCGGGGTCGGTGCCGCGTCCGGTGACTCCGGCCTGCGCGACGGCATGCTGGTGTTCGCCGTGTCCACCTACGTGACGGGCCTGCTCAACCTGCTGCCGCTGGTCAAGCTCGACGGCTACATCGCGCTCATGACCCACCTGGACATCTCGCACCTGCGGGACCGGACGATGACCGACGCGCGCCGCTTCCTGGCGAAGGTCCTCTTCGGCGGCCGGTACGCGCGGGAGCTGCCCGGACTGCGGTGGTCCGTGCCGTTCGGCCTCGCCTCCATGGTCTTCCCGGTCTACCTGATCGCGATGGCGTTCACCCTCTGGCTCGACATCCTCCAGGGCATGGGCCTCATCGGTGCGACGCTGGTGCTGGTCGGCGTCGTCTACCTCGGCTACCGCCTGTTCACCGGCACGCGGCTGCTGCTGCGCGAGGCGCGCACGGCCGGCGCCCGGATGTGGCGCGTGTGCGCCGTCGCGCTGCTGCTCACCGCCGGGGCCGGTACGGCGCTGACGACGGTGACCGTGCCGTACACGGTCACCGGCGGCTACGTCGTCGAGGACGGCAGGGCCTCGCTCGTACTGTCGGACGCGGCCGACCTGGACGCGGTCGCCCCGGGCTCCCCGGTGACGCTGTACCGGCGCGGAATGGTGACGCGCACCGAGATCGGGTCCGCGACCGTGGGACGGGGGCCGGCCGAGGAGGACGTCGCCCCGCTGTCCGCCTTCGTGCCGGTGCGGGAGGGCGACTCCCTCCCGATACCCGCCGTGCTGCTGCCGCTGTCCGTCACCGGCACGGCTCCGGCGGAGAGCATCGGGACGGCCCGGGTGGCGGCCGGCAACCGCCCGCTGGGCGAATGGCTCTACCTCTCGTACATCGCCCCGGCCGCTCGCTGACCCGGCCCACACCCGACCCAGGAAGCAGGACTCCTTCGGCATCATGGACATCATCCGGCACCTGCACTTCTGCCCGCCCGGTACGCCGTTCTTCGACCTGCCGGCCCGGTCCGCCGCGGCCGAGGACGACTTCCCCCTCGTCCACGACGAGCTGCCCGAGGGCTGGGGCCGCGCGCCGGGCAGCGAATGGGTGGTGCTGTCCCCGCCCGGCGTGACGCTGCCGCGGCAGGGCTGGAAGATCCACGTCTCGGCGACCCTGGACAACGCCGGCCACATCCTCGACGTGGTGGCGAAGTACTGCGTCGCCGAGGGCGTGATGTTCAAGTTCATCCGCAGCCGGGACCTGCTCAAGAGGCGCAACAGCAAGTACGGCGACCGCAGCGGCAGCGGCAAGTTCGTCACCGTCTATCCGCTCGACGACGGGCACTTCGAGCGGATCCTGCACGAGCTGGGCGACCTGCTGGACGGCGAGAGCGGGCCGTACATCCTCAGTGACCTGCGCTGGCGCTCCGGCCCGCTCTACGTCCGCTACGGCGGCTTCGTCCTCCAGGCCGTGCGGTCCGAGACGGGCGAGCTGATCCACTGCATCGAGGACCCCGACGGCCGTCTGGTCCCCGACCGGCGGGGCCCCGGGTTCCGGCCGCCCGAGTGGGTGTCCCCGCCGGCCTGCCTGGCCGAGGCGATCGCCGCCCGCAACGCGGGTACGCTCCGGGACTTCCCGTACCGGGTCACCAAGGCGGTGCACTTCTCCAACGGCGGCGGGGTGTACCGGGGCACGGACACCCGGGACGGCACCGAGGTCCTGCTGCGCGAGGCCCGCCCGCACGCCGGCCTCGACGCGGACGGGCGCGACGCCGTCGCCCGCCACGAACAGGAGCACTGGGCGCTGCGCCGGCTCACCGGCCTGCCCTGCGTCCCCCGGCTGATCGACTACCGCAAGGGGCACGAACACTACTTCCTGGTCCGGGAGTACGTGGAGGGGACGGCGCTGTCCAAGGAGCTCGTCCGGCGCAACCCCTTGCTGAAGGCGGTCGGTTCCCGGGAGACCGTCGCCGAGTACACCGCCTGGGCCCTGGACGTGCTCGACCAGATCGAGCGGGGCGTCGACGCCATGCACGAGCGCGGTGTCGTCTTCGCCGACCTGCACCCGGGCAACATCCTGGTCCGGCCCGACGGCCGGGTCGTCTTCATCGACTTCGAGACGGCCGGCACGCCGGACGCCACGACCGCGCAGACCATGGGCGCGGTGGGGTTCATCGCCCCGGCCGGGCACACCGGATTCGCCATCGACCGCTACGCGCTGGGCTGCCTGCGCCTCGCGCTCTTCGCCCCGCAGGTGGCCGTGCTGCCCTGGGCGCCGGAGAAGGCGGACGAGCTGATCGACGTCATCACCGGGTACTACCCGGTGCCCGGGGACTACGCGGAGCGGGTCCACCGCGACCTGGGGCCGACGGCCTTCCCGGCGCCCCGCCCGGAGGGTGCCGGGGGCGCCGAGGAGGCCGACGGCGCCGATGACGCCGAGGGCAGCGGCGGACGCGGCGAGCGGCGCGCGGCGCCGGTGTGGGCCCTCCCCGCCCCGGCCGGCCGGCCCGCGCTGCTGCGCTCCCTGGCCGACGGCCTGCTCGCGACCGCCCAGCCGGACCGCGACGACCGGCTCTTCCCGGGCGACGCCGAACAGTTCTTCACACCGGAGGGCGGACTGGACCTCGCCCACGGCGCCGCCGGAGTGCTGTGGGCCCTCGCCGAGGCGGGAGCCCCGGTGCCCGGGGAACACCTCGACTGGCTCGCCGAGAAGGCGCACGCCCTCGAGGACCCGCGGCCCGGCCTCTACGACGGACTGGGCGGCATCGCGTACGCCCTGGACCGGCTCGGCCGGAAGGACACCGCCCGCGAACTCCTCGACCGCGTCCTCGACGCCCCCCTGGACGACCTCGACCACAGCCTCCACGGCGGCCTCCCCGGCGTCGGGCTGACCCTGCTGCACTTCGCCGGGACCACCGGGGACCGCGGACTGCTGGAGTACGCGGGCCGGATCGCCGAGCGCGTCGTGCGTGTCCTCGACAACGCCCCGCCGGCCCCCGAAGGCCCCGGGAAGGGCAGGGGAGCGGGGCTGCTGCGAGGAGCGTCGGGAGGTGCCCTGTTCCTGCTCCGCCTGTACGAACGCACCGGGGACAGCGCCCTGTTGGACCACACCGCGGCGGCACTGCGGCGGGACCTCGCCGACTTCGGCTGGACACCGTGGGCGCCGTTCGCGGACGGCACCACGGGACGGCTGCCGCTGGTCGCCTCCGGCAGCGGCGGCACCGGCATGGTGCTGCACGACCTCCTCGCGCACCTCCCGGACCCCGAACTGGCCCAGGCGCGCGACGCCGTCCTCGCCGCGACGGAACTGCCCTTCGTCGCGCAGGCGGGTCTGCTGAACGGCAGGGCGGGCGTCATCATGGCGCGGGCGCACATGACGAACGCGCCGGTCCGGGAGAGGACGTGGAGCGGCGCGGGCCTCCCGGCAGGGCCGGAGCACGGCCGGGCCGGGGCAGGGCCGGAGCACGGCCCCGGCCCGGACCCCGTGCAGAGCCGGCACGCGGCGGCCCTCGGCCTCAACGTCGTCCGCCACCAGGGCCGACCCGCCTTCCTCGGCCAGGAGTCCCTGCGGATCTCCTGCGACCTGGCGACCGGCACCGCCGGTGTGCTGCTCGCCCTCGGGTCCGCGTGGAGCGACCGCCGCTGCCGACTGCCGTTCCTCTGACCGTCCCCCGAAGGGCGCTCCCGGCCGGGAGCGCCCTCCTCCCCACCGCGCGTCCACCCCGTCGCCTCCCGGCAGGAACCTCTGATGATCGACTTCTTGGCCACTCTCGACCCCGGCAACGGACTGGCGGAGAAGTCCGGCATGCTGCCCCCCGCACCGCCCGCCGACCCCCTGTGGAAGGCCCTGGTCCGGCTCTCCTGCGGCACCGACCGCGCCGAGAACACCGCGCAGGCGCTGTCGCCGAGGGTCGTCGGCGCGTACGGGTACTCGCGCATGGACGCCCTGGTGCGCGGCGCGGGCGAGGCGGTCGAGCGGTACGCGCTCTTCCCGCGGCCGGGGTCGCTCCCCGGCGCCGTCCGGGCGGCCCCGAGCACCCTCGGCGCCCGCGCGCTGTCCTTCGCCGGCCCCGGTGTCGCGCTCGGCGACGCGCGGGTCACGGAGCGGCCCCTGACGTGGTACCCGGCACGGCGGCTCCGGGACGGCGCCGAGATCCTGGTGCCCGCGGGCCTGGTCGACTACCCGGCGCCCGCCGAGGAGGCCGAGGGTTTCGACCCGGGCCCCTCGGGGGCGGCGTCCGGGCAGGGGTACGACATGGCGTTGCGCTCGGCCCTGCTGGAGACGGTCGAACGGGACGCGCTTCTCGTCGCCTGGGAACGCCGGCTGCGTCCGGCGCGCGTCGACGTCGGCGCCATCGAGGCGGACCGGGTGCGCAAGGGCAAGGAGAACGTGCACTGGCGCAGCCTGCTGAAGCTGTGGGGGTCCGCCCGGGAGGCCGGGCTCGTGCCGGTCCTCGCGGATCTGCCGACCGGGGTGCCCGGCGTGGTCTGCACCGTGGGGGTGGTCATCGACGAGACGGGTCCGCAGCCGCTGGCGACCGTCGGCTGCAACGCCACGGACCAGGTGGGCTGGAGCATGCTCGGGGCGCTCCAGGAGGCGCTCCAGATACGCTCGGCGGTGGTGAACCAGCGCGAGAGCCACGGCTACGGCGAAGCCCCGGCCGAGATCAGGGACGACGACGACCGGCTGCGGTACGTGGCGTCCCGGCAGTGCTTCGACCTCGTCGGCGAGTGGGTCGCCGGTTTCGGCGAGGCCCGGGCCCCCCGCACGGCGCGGCCGGTGACGACCTCCGCCGTCCTGGAGGGACTGCTCGCCGACGGCGCCGACCCGCTCGCCGTCGACCTGACCGGCCGGCTTCCGGCCGCCCTGCGTGAGATGGGCTGGGCGGCGGTCAAGGTCGTACCGGTCGGCTACCAGCAGTTGCGGATGGCGGAGTCACACGGCTTCAGCTGGAACTCGCGTCGGCTGGAAACAGCCGAGGCCAGGACGGGCCTGGCCGCCGCACCGGGACCGGCGCCCCGGAGCCGTCCCCACCCCCTGCCCTGAGCAGGAACGTTTCACAGATCGAGTTTCGCGGATCAGCAGAAGGAGAGGACCCCCTCATGGAGACCACACTCGGCGAGCAGATCATGCTCCTGTCCCTCGACGACACCACCGGCGCCCCCCAACTGCAGTCGCAGTCCGAATACATGATCTCCAGCGCGTCCGTACTGGAACTGGCGCTCGCGGACCGCGTCCGCATGGAGGGCGACCGCCTCGTCGTCACCGACCCCACCCCGCCGGGCGTACCGGCCCTGGACGAGGCGCTCGCGCGGATCGCCGCGGCGGACGAGCCCAAGGACGTCCAGGCGTGGATCTTCGAACTGCGCGAGGAAGCCGTCGCCGGCGCGCGGCAGGGACTGCTCGACAAGGGCGTCATCCGCGAGGAGCGGACCCGGCGCTGGGGCATCTTCCCACGAGCCGCTACCCGGAGGCCGACGGATCGGCCGAGGCCCAGGTGCGCCGGAAGCTCACGGCGGCGGTCCTGGAGGGCGAGGAGCCCGACGCGCGCACGGCCGCGCTGGTGGTGCTGCTGCACACCGGCGGGCTGCGGGACCTCGTGTTCGCCGACGCCGACCGGACCGCCGTCGACGAGCGGATGGCCGAACTGACCGAGGGGCACTGGGCCGAGCCGGCCATGAAGCAGCTGATCGACTCGGTGCACGTGGCGCTGTCGGCCTACTCGGCGTCCACGACCGTCACCGTGATCAACGCCGCCACCTGAGGGCCTGGTCGGGTGAATCGGGCGGAAGCGGAACCGCCGACCTCAGTTCTTCCTCAAGTCGTTTGCTCCGTCAACACTTTCCGTTGAAGGGGTAATGAGCTTGTGTTAACTTCCCCCGTAGTGATCAAGGTTGTACGGGGGCATGACCGGTTTTGACCAGTTCCGGTCTTCCCCCGCGCTGCGACCATAGTTCGGGGGAAGTATGGAACGAATCCTTGTCGGCATCAGCACTCCGTCGGCACGGCGCCGAATGACCGAGGCGCTGGCCGGCCTCGGGTGGCTCGTCTCGGGGAAGGACGACAGGTACGCCTCGGGAAGGCCCGTGACCCCGGCCGACGTCGCCATCGTCGAGAGCGGCACGGTGGACGCCGACCCGTCGGTCGCCGAGTGGGGCAAGCGGGTCATCGTGCTGGTCAACGGGCGCAGCGACGCGTTCTTCCGGTTGCCCCGGTGCGCCCGGGTGGCCGGAATCGTCGATCGCGACGACCCCGACCACGGTTATGTCAGGGCCGTGCGCGAGGTGTTGAGCGGGCGTGGCTGGATCTCGCCCGAACTCGTCCCCACACTGCTGTCCGGCCGGGCCGGCCACACCCTGCCGCCGGAACTGCCCACGGCCGAGATCACCCAACTCACCGGCCGGGAACGGACGGTGGCCGTACTCGTCGCCGAGGGCCTGTCCAACTCCGAGATCGCCGAGCGGCTGACCATCGAACGCAGCACGGTCAAGTTCCACGTGTCGAACGTCCTGCGCAAACTGGGCTGCCGGGACCGCGCCCAGGTCGCGGCCCTGTGGCACTCCCAGGCGCTGCCGGTCCACTTCGCGGCCTGAGCCGCCCCCGCCCCGGGGCGGGGGACGACTCGACCTCCGGCGGGCGCGCCCGCGCACCGCCGACCGCTAACTTTGCGACAGGCGCCGCAGCGCGCCCGCTCCGCGCGTGCGGACGGCGTCTCCGCGCCGCCCGGCGCGGAGACCATTCACCCGTTTTCCGTTCGGCGACGTTCGCTACAGGAAATCGACGGTCGCGGGCGCCGGTGCAATGGCAAAGAACTCCCGGCCCACGACGCGGAAAGTTGCACAGATGGAGCATGCCCCCGAGCCCCGCGTGTCGGTGATCTGTCCGACGTACAACCGGTCCCGGGCGATCCTGGACACCCTCGCCTCGGTGACCGCCCAGACGATCACCGACTGGGAGATGCTCGTGGTGTCCGACGGCAGCACCGACGACACCGACGACTGGGTCCGCCACGGCGCCCGCACCGATCCACGGATCAGACTGCTGCGCACCGAACGCCACGGTCACCCCAGCGGCCCCAGGAACACCGCACTGGCCGAGGCACGGGGCGAGTTCGTCGCCTACCTCGACCACGACGACCAGTGGCGCGCGGACCACCTGGAGGTGGTGCTCTCCCTGCTGGAGGGCGGTGCCGAACTCGTCGCCACGGGCTTCGAACTGCGCGACCCCCGAGGAACGCTCCGGGCGGCCTCACAGCCGTACGAGATGTGCTGGCACCCGGAGTTCCAGGTCCTCGGGGTGGTCTTCGAGCCGTCGCGCGTGGCACACCGGCGCGGCCTCGCGGAACGAGTCGGGGGCTGGCGCACCGGTGCGGGCCTGGAGGACTGGGACCTGTGGCTGCGGATGACCGACGCGGGCGCACGCTTCACCACGGTGGCCGACCGCACGACCGTCCTGCTCGACGACAGCGGCACGCGCCGGCACCGGATACCGGCCAGGCACCGGCTGCCCCTGGCCGTCTTCGACGACCCCCGCGCGGCACGGTCGATGCTGGAGCTCCTGCACTCCGGGCGGGACGCCGCCGCGTACCGGACCGCGCAGCTCGCCGACACCGAGGAGTGGCTCGCCCGGCTGGTGGCGGACGAACGCTTCACCAGGCCCCTGGGCTGGCGGGGCGACCCGGCGGCGGAGATCGCGCGGGCCAGGCGCTCCGCGCCGGACCTCTGGCCGGACCTCCTGGTCATCAGGTGGGGCGAGCGCTACGCCGTGGCCCAGCCACTGCGCTGCTCCACCGCCGAACACGCCGAGCGCGTCACGTCCCTGGTGCGGCGGAGCCAACCGAGGCTGTTCGCCCTCCTCGACGCGGCCGCGGCGGAGTGCGCCCGGACCGCCGGGAACCTCACGGGGGCGGGAAGACGATGAAGGCACTCGTTCTCGCCGGCGGTACCGGCACACGGCTGCGACCCATCACCCACACCGCCGCCAAGCAGCTCGTCCCCGTCGCCAACAAACCGGTGCTCTTCTACGGCATCGAGTCGATCGTCGCCGCCGGCATCACCGAGATAGGCGTCGTCGTCGGCGGCACGGCCGACGAGATACGGGCCGCCCTCGGTGACGGCTCGGCCTTCGGGGCCCGGATCACCTACCTGCCGCAGGAAGCCCCCCTCGGGCTGGCGCACGCCGTGCTCATCGCCCGCGACTGGCTCCGCGACGACGACTTCGTCATGTACCTCGGCGACAACTTCGTCGTCGGCGGGATCACCGACGTGGTGGAGGAGTTCCGCCGGGAGCGGCCCGACGCCGGCATCCTGCTCACCAAGGTCGCGGACCCGTCGATGTTCGGGGTCGCCGAGCTGGGACCGGACGGCGCCGTGGTGCGGCTGGAGGAGAAGCCCCCCGCGCCCCGCAGCGACCTGGCGCTGGTCGGCGTCTACCTCTTCACCCCCGCGGTGCACGAGGCCGTCGCCGCCTGCGTGCCCTCGGCGCGCGGCGAGCTCGAGATCACCGACGCCGTGCAGTGGCTGGTCGACTCCGGCCGCGACGTCCGCGCCACCACCATCACCGGCTACTGGAAGGACACCGGTAACGCCGACGACATGCTGGAGGTCAACCGCACCGTCCTGGAGACCGTGGAGCCGGCCGTCCAGGGATGGGTGGACGGGGCCAGCGAGCTCGTGGGGCGGGTCAGGATCGCCCCCGGGGCCCGGATCATTCGGTCCCGGATCGTCGGTCCCACCGTCATCGGCGCCGACACCGTCGTCACCGACTCCCACATCGGGGCCTTCACCTCCATCGCCGACGGCTGCCGGATCAGCGGCAGCGAGGTGGAGTTCTCCATCGTCCTGCAGGGATCGCGGATCGAGGACGCGGGCCGTGTCGAGGGTTCGCTCATCGGCCGTTCCGTCCACGTCTCCGGCGCGGTCCGGGCACCACGAGCACACCGCCTCGTCCTCGGCGATCACAGCCGGATCCGGATCGCCTCCTGAGCCCGCTTCCCGGGACACCCACGACACGAGAGACCGCGACACCCGCCATGAGAACCCTTGTCACCGGAGGGGCCGGCTTCATCGGCTCCCACTTCGTACGATCGCTGCTGTCCGACCCCACGACCGAGGCGGTCACCGTCCTGGACGCGCTGACCTACGCGGGCAACCCCGCCAACCTCGCGCCCGTGGCCGACGACTCCCGGCTGCGCTTCGTCCGCGGGGACATCCTCGACGCCGAACGCGTGGCCGGCCTGATGGCCGAGCACGACGCGGTGGTCCACCTGGCCGCCGAATCCCACGTCGACCGCTCGATCGCCGACGGCGGCGACTTCGCCTCGACCAACATGCTGGGCACCCAGGTCCTGCTGGAAGCCGCCGTCCGCACGGGCCTCGGCACCTTCGTCCACGTCTCCACGGACGAGGTCTACGGCTCGATCGCCGTCGGCTCCTGGACCGAGGACCAGCCCCTCGCCCCCAACTCCCCCTACTCCGCCGCCAAGTCGGGATCCGACCTCCTCGCCCTGGCCTACCACCGCACGCACGGCCTGGACGTCCGCATCACCCGCTGCTCGAACAACTACGGGCCCTACCAGTACCCCGAGAAGATCATCCCGCTCTTCATCACCAGCCTCCTCGACGGACGCCGGGTACCGCTGTACGGAGACGGCGGACAGGTCCGGGACTGGCTGCACGTCGAGGACCACTGCCGTGCGCTCCGGCTGGTCCTGGAGGGCGGCCGCCCGGGCGAGGTCTACAACATCGGCGGCGGCACCGAACTCACCAACAAACAGCTCACCGAGCGACTGCTGGACGCCTGCGGCCGGGACTGGGACAGCGTCGTCCACGTCGAGGACCGCAAGGGCCACGACGCCCGCTACTCCGTCGACTGGACCAAGATCCACGACGAACTGGGCTACGAGCCCCGGCGCTCCTTCGACGAGGGCCTGGCCGCCACGGTGGCGTGGTACCGGGAGAACATCGCCTGGTGGAAGGCGGCCCTGGACTGACCGGCCGCACCGCCCCCCCCGCACGCTCCGAACGCGCGGAACTCCCCGCCCTGAGTGAGACCGGCGAAGGCCCCGGCCGCACGGAACACTTCCGCACGCCACGCCGTCCGGTGCGCGGCGACGATCACGCCTCCTCCGCGAAGATGGGACCGGCCATCGAGGGCCGAAGGGAGAGCGGTGCGTGATGAAGCTCGTGGTGCAGCAGTTCCTGACGCTCGACGGTGTCTCCCAGGGGCCGGGGTCCCCGGACGAGGACACCAGCGACGGGTTCGGGCGGGGCGGCTGGTTCGTGCCGTACCTGGACGAGGAGTTCGACCGGCTGGCCGGCACCTGGCTCGGTGGGGCGGACGCGTTCCTGTTCGGCCGCCGTACCTACCAGAACTTCGCGCGGGACTGGCCGACGATGACCGACCACCCCAACGCCCCCCTCCTCAACGGCCTGCCGAAGTACGTGGCCTCCCACAGCCTGACCGAGGCCGGGTGGAACCCGACCACGATCCTGTCCGGCGACATCCCCGCCCAGGTCGCCGAGCTGAAGCGGCGGCCCGGCCGGGAACTGCAGGTCCACGGCAGCGCCCGCCTGACCCAGACCCTGCTGGCCGCCGGACTGATCGACACCTTGCGGCTCGTGATCGCCCCGGTCGTGGTGGGGCAGGGACGGCGCCTGTTCCCGGAGGGCGGAGCACCGACCGGCCTGCGACTCACCAGCCACCGGACGACACCGCGCGGCCTCTCGGTGCACACCTTCGAACCGACGGGGCTCCCGGAGTACGGAACCTACGGAGCCGACGCGTAGCCCCCCGCCACCGAAACCACTCAGGGCCTGGCCCGCACTGCGGATCAGGTCCCTGACTTGGTACTTCTCTGTCCGGGTGGCGGGATTCGAACCCACAATTACTCGTCGGGTATCTCCCGCCCTGCCCCCGTCCTTCTGTGGTCTGACGCGTCGCGAACGTTCTCCTGACGCACGCCGGACAAGAGTGTCAGACCGCGCGTGCGTGAGGTCGTGCGCGGATGGGCCGCTCCGGTGTCGGCGGTGCCGACGGTCATCACGCGGGCGGGACGAGCGGTACTGCCAGCAGGAACGGGGCGCTGCGCTCGCGTCGACGTCCGGCATCAACAAGCCGTAAAGATTGCCGGATTACGGCAAGGCGGCGTGAAGCATCCCCGGGCCAAGATGGGTGCGGCAGAAACAGGGGGTGGCCTCGATGCCAGGGCCCGGCAACGGGCGTCGGCGTAAGGGCCCAGCCGTCCGGTTCGGGGGTGAGGGCATGGCACGGGTTGGCGTCGCCGCCGTACAGCTCTTCACCCTCGTCGGCGCCACGCCCTTGGTGACCGGGCTCCGCGTACCGTCGGCGCTTCTGCCGGGCCGGGGCGAGGCACGGTCGCGTGCCCTTCCCGCCGGGCCGGGCCACGCACATCGCGGGCGACGACGACCGGGCACGGCGAGCGGTTCCCCGTACGACCCCGGCAGTCGCCACATCCACGGCTGAGCCGTAGCCGTCGCGCGTCACATCGGACGTTCCCGCCCTCAGGTCGAGCGGGCCGCCCGCCTCTTCGCAGACCTCAAGGACTTCCTATGGATTACCGCACCCTGGGCATAGGCGTGCTCGTTTGCCTCCTGCTCGCCGCCGCCGTGCTGTTCCTCGTCGCCCGACTGTTCCGCAAGGTGGAGCAGGGCAAGGCACTGATCGTCTCCAAGATGCGCAAGGTCGACGTGACCTTCACCGGGCAGGTCGTGCTGCCGGTGCTGCACAAGGCCGAGGTGATGGACATCTCGGTGAAGACCATCGAGATCACCCGGGCCGGGAAGGAAGGGCTGATCTGCCGGGACAACATCCGCGCGGACATCCGGATCTCGTTCTTCGTCAAGGTGAACAAGACGGTCGAGGACGTGGTCAAGGTCGCCCAGGCGGTCGGCACCGCACGCGCCAGCGACCGGGACACCCTCCAGGAGCTGTTCCACGCGAAGTTCTCCGAGGCGCTGAAGACCGTCGGCAAGCAGATGGACTTCACCGACCTCTACACCAAGCGCGAGGAACTGCGGTACCGGATCATCGAGGTCATCGGCGTAGACCTCAGCGGCTACCACCTGGAGGACGCGGCGATCGACTACCTGGAGCAGACGCCGCTGACCCAGCTCGACCCCGCCAACGTCCTCGACGCGCAGGGCATCCGGAAGATCACCGAACTGACGGCCGTGGAGCACGTCCGCACCAACGAGGCGCAGCGCACCGAGGAGAAGGAGATCACCCGCCAGAACGTCGACGCCCGGGAGGCGATCCTGGAGCTGGAGCGCCGGCAGGTCGACGCCGAGACCAAGCAGCGGCGGGAGATCGAGACCGTCCGCGCGAGGGAAGAGGCCGAGACCGCGAGGGTCGTGGAGGAGGAGCGGCTGCGGGCACAGTCCGCCTTCCTCAAGACCGAGGAGCAGCTCGGCATCCAGCGCGAGAACCAGGGCCGGGAGGTCGCGGTCGCGCAGAAGAACCGCGAGCGGGTCATCGCCATCGAGAACGAGCGCATCGAGAAGGACCGCCTGCTGGAGGTCATCGCCCGGGAACGGGAGACGCAGCTGACGCGGATCGCCGCCGAGAAGGAGGTCGAGGCGGAGAAGCGGGAGATCGCCGACGTCATCCGCGAGCGGGTCGCCGTGGACCGTACGGTCGCCGAGCAGGAGGAGGCCATCAAGAAGCTGCGTGCCGTGGAGGAGGCGGAGCGGCAGCGGCAGGCCGTGATCATCGCCGCCGAAGCCGAGGCGCAGGAGAAGCTGGTCAAGGACATCAAGGCCGCCGAGGCCGCCGAACAGGCCGCCACCCACCGCGCCGCCGAGGAACTCACGCTCGCGGAGGCCCGGTTGAAGAGCGCCGACCTGGACGCGCGGGCCAAGCTGCGGCTCGCCGAGGGTATCCAGGCGGAGAGCGCGGCCGAAGGTCTGGCCGCCGTCCAGGTCCGCGACAAGGAGGCCGAGGTCATCGAGAAGGCCGGCCGTGCTGAGGCCGAGGCCACCGAGGCCCGGCTGCGGGCGGAGGCCGAGGGCGCCAAGGCCAAGGCACTCGCGGAGGCCGCGGCCGTCGGCGAGAAGCTGAAGGCGGAGGCGGCCGGTCTCACCGAGAAGGCCGCGGCGATGGCCGCGCTGGACGAGGCGTCCCGCGGCCACGAGGAGTACCGGCTGCGGCTGGAGACCGAGAAGGACATCCGGCTCGCCGGGCTGGACGTGCAGCGGCAGGTGGCCGAGGCGCAGGCGACGGTGCTGGCGACCGGGCTGGAGAACGCCGACATCAACATCGTCGGTGGCGAGTCGGTCTTCTTCGACCGCCTGATGTCCTCCATCGCGCTCGGCAAGAGCGTCGACGGCTTCGTCCAGCACTCCGAGACCGCCCAGGCACTGGCGAAGCCCTGGCTGGACGGAACGTCGAGCTTCACCGACGACCTCAGCCGCGTCCTCGGCTCGGTCTCGACGGCCGACGTGCAGAACCTGACCGTGTCCACGCTGCTGATGAAGCTCATGAAGACGGGCGGCGTCGACTCCGGGGCTCTGGAGCAGCTGCTGAGCAAGGCCGGCGAGCTGGGACTCGCCGACACCCGGCTGACGGCCCTGAACGGCAGCGCCAAGGGCTGACGGACCGCGGACGTGGAGCTGCCGCGCGGGGGGCGGCGGCTCCACGACCGCTCATTTCGACGTCTCGACTTCCTGAGAGGGACCTCATGACCACCGCCCTGGACACGGGAACGTACGAGGTGCTGCGCGACCGCCTCACCGCGCAGGCGGCCGAGCTGGCCCGTCGCGCCGAGGCGCTGAACGCCCGCCGCGTCGAGGAGTTCGGCTCCCTGCGCCTGGAGCTGGCCGGCACCGAACAACTGCGCACGGAGTCGGCGTGCGTGCCGCGCGACCTCGTGGCCGTCGGCGACGTCCTGCTCTTCGGGTACAACACCGTCCCCGGCCGCGGGGCCGAAACCACCGTGCGCGACGTGTTCGCGCTGCACGACCGCGCCCTGAACAGGCTGCCCGACGACGCCGTGCCCGGCCTGCTCGACGATCCCGCGTTCGTCCGGGAGTTCGCCGCCCTCCACCGGTACTTCCACCAGGCCAGGCTCCTCCAGCTGCGGCGGGTGGAGGACAAGGTGCTCGCCGTCTTCCGAACGGGCGAGAAGGCGGACGACATCCGGGTCCTGCGCTGGGCGCTGTCCGACGACGGCCGGGCGTCCTTCCTCGACGCGCGCGGTGACCGCGACCACGTCCTCCCGCCCGCGCACGACTTCGCGTGGACGGTGACGACCCGCGAGGACCACGTCCTGGGCCGCCACCCGCACGTCTCCATCGAGGGCGAGGTGTTCGTCGAGACGCTGGGCGGGACGCTCACCGTCAAGACCGAGGACGACACCGAGACGGACGAGGGCGTGTACGCCGAGCCGGTCGCCGAGCCGCTGCAGTCACTCGCCGACGCGCACATCGCGTACGCGCGGGTGGGCGCCCTGATCCTGGTGGACGTCCTCCCGTACAAGGAGGACACCCACCGCTACCTGGTGTTCAACACCCTCACCAGGACCGTCGTCCGCCTCGACGGCATCGGGCAGGCGTGCCGCCGGCTGCCCGAGGACCAGGGCATCGTCTTCCCCGGCGGCTACTGCCTGGCCACCGGCACCCACCGGACGTTCGACGGCGTCGACACCGACGGCATGGAGTTCGAGCGGGCGGTCCGCTCCCCGAACGGCGAGGACGTCCTCTTCGCCTTCCACGCCCGCGCGGCGGGCCGCAGTCTCCTTCTGCCCTACAACGTCATCCGCAAGGAGGTCGCGACCCCGCTGTCCTGCCACGGCCGGGCCCTGTTCGACGACGGTGCCCTCCTCACTCTGCGGGCGGCCGGCACCGACCCGCAGCGCGTGCACCCCGTGCAGCGGTGGGTCTCCCCGTACGTCTCCGACACCCACGCCGCCGCCCGGCCGGCCGGCACCGGCCCGCTCGCCCGCGTCGGCAACGCCGACCTCGTACGCGGCATCTCCGACTGCCTGTCCGTCACACGCGCGGTCACCGAGACCACCCCGACCGGCGAGGTGTACGAGGCGCTCGTGGCGGCCTGCGCACGGGTCGCGGACTCCCACCACTGGCTGGCCGAGGCGGACCTCGGCGCCCTGCACGAGCCGCTCACCCAGGTGAGGGACACCGCGAAGCAGGTGCTGACCGAGTTCGAGACGGTGCAGACGCTCACCCGCCAGGCGGCCGACGCGCTCACCGAGGCCACGGCACGCGTCGCCGCCCTCGTACGGCGCCTGCGCGGCGAGGCACCGCGCGGCGCCGAGGCGTGGGTGACCGGGCTCACCGAACTACGGCAGGCCCAGGGCCGCCTGCTCACCCTCAAGGACATGCGGTACGCCGACACCGACCGCATCGACGAGCTGGCCGCGGACGTCGAGCACGACCTCGTCTCCTTCGGGCAGCGGGCCGTGTCCCACCTGGCGCACGAGGACGCCTTCGCCGACCACCGGGCCGACATCGAGCGGCTCGTCGCCGACGCCGAGGCGATCACCACCGTCGCCGAGGCGGAGCCCCTCACGGCCCGCCTCGACGAGCACGCCGACAACCTGCGCACCGTGACCGACGTCGTCTCCGGCCTGGACATCGGTGACACCACCGTCCGCACGTCCGTCCTGGAGCGGATCGCCGAGGTCCTCGGTGGCGTCAACCGCGCCCGCGCCACGCTGGACGGCCGCCGCCGTGCCCTGCGGGACCGCGAGGGCCGGGCCGAGTTCACCGCCGAGTTCGCGCTGCTCGGCCAGGCGGTCACCGGTGCGCTCGCGGCGGCCGGCACCCCCGAGGAGTGCGACGAACAGCTGGCCCGCCTGCTGGTGCGGGTGGAGGACCTGGAGTCCCGGTTCGCCGAGTCCGACGGCTTCCTCGCAGAGCTGGCGGACAAGCGGGACGAGATCCACGAGGCGCTCTCCGCCCGCAAGCAGACCCTCGCCGACGCCCGTGCCCGCAGGGCCGAGCGCCTGGCCGAGTCGGCCGACCGGGTCCTGACCACGATCGTCCGCCGGGCGTCCGCGCTCGCCGACGCGGACGCCGTCACCACGTACTTCACCTCCGACCCGATGCCGGCCAAGGTCCGCCGTACGGCCGACGAACTGCGCTCACTCGGTGACCGGGTCAGGGCGGAGGAGCTGGACGGCCGTCTGAAGTCCGCCCGCCAGCAGGCCCTGCGCGCCCTGCGCGACCGCACCGACCTGTACGCCGACGACGGCCGCACCGTCCGCCTGGGCGGCCACCGCTTCGCGGTCAACACCCAGCCCCTCGACCTCACCCTCGTCCCCCAGGGCGAGGAGCTGGCCTTCGCCCTGACGGGCACGGACTACCGCGCTCCGGTCGCCGACCCCGACTTCGCCGCGACCCGCCCGTACTGGGACCGCCCGCTGTCCTCGGAGTCGCCCGGCATCTACCGCGCCGAACACCTCGCCGCCCGACTGCTCGACGAGCACGGACCGGCCGCCCTCGCAGCCGCCGAGGACCTGCCGGCCCTGGTCCGTCACGCGGCGGAGGAGGCTTACGACGAGGGCTACGAGCGCGGCGTCCACGACCACGACGCGGCCCTGATCCTCACCGCCCTGCTGCGCCTGCACGAGGGAGCGGGCCTCCTGCGCCACGAGCCGGCCGCCCGCGCCGCCGCCCAGCTCTTCTGGACGCACGGCACGACGGCCGAGGAGCGCGACACCTGGACCCGACGCGCCGTCTCCCTGGCCCGGGCCCGCGACACCTTCGGACTCGCGCCCGCTATCGCCGACCTGGAAGCCGAACTCGCCGACGCGATCGGCACACGAGCGGCAGCCGCCTACCTCTTCGAGGAGCTGACGACCGGCCCCGACGGCTTCGTGCTCGGCGCGGGCACCCGGACCCTGCTCGACAAGTTCCGCCGCACGGTGGACGCCCGCGCCTACGACGACGACCTCACCGGCCTCACCGACCCGGCCGCCCGCAGACAACTCGTCGAGGCGTGGCTGACCTCGTACACCACGGCGACCGGCACCGACCTCGCCCCCGGAGACCTGGCCGAGGCCGTGGCCGCGGAGCTGTGCCCCGGCCTGCCCCGCTACGAGTCCGACGCTCCGCTGACCGAGACCGTCGAGGGCCTGCTCGGCACCCACCCGCGCGTCCACAACCGGACCCTGATCGTCCGAGTCGACGAACTCACCGCCCGAGCCCGCGAGTTCCGCACCCGAGAGGTCCCCGCCCACCGCGCCTACCAGCGCCACCGCGCGACACTGATCGCCGCCGAGCGCAGCCGCCTGCGGTTGGACGAGTACCGGCCGCGCGTGATGTCCGCGTTCGTGCGCAGCAGGCTCATCGACGAGGTCTACCTCCCCCTGATCGGCGACAACCTCGCCAAGCAACTCGGCACCACGGGTGACACCAAGCGCACCGACACCGGCGGCCTGCTGCTGCTCATCTCCCCGCCGGGCTACGGCAAGACGACCCTCGTGGAGTACGTCGCCGACCGGCTCGGCCTCCTGCTCGTGAAGGTCAACGGCCCGGCCCTGGGCCGCACGGTGACATCGCTCGACCCGGCCGAGGCCCCCAACGCCACCGCCCGGCAGGAGATCGAGAAGATCAACTTCGCGCTGGAGACGGGCAACAACACCCTCCTCCACCTCGACGACATCCAGCACACCTCGCCCGAGCTGCTGCAGAAGTTCATCCCGCTGTGCGACGCCACCCGCCGCATCGAGGGCGTGCGCGACGGCGAGCCGCGCACCTACGACCTGCGCGGCAAGCGCTTCGCGGTGTGCATGGCGGGCAACCCGTACACCGAGTCCGGCAGCCGCTTCCAGGTCCCCGACATGCTCGCCAACCGCGCCGACGTGTGGAACCTCGGCGACGTCCTCACCGGCAAGCAGGACGCCTTCGCCCTGAGCTTCGTCGAGAACGCCCTGACCGCCAACCCGGCCCTCGCCCCGCTCGCCGGCCGCGACCGCGCCGACCTGGAACTGCTGCTCAGGCTGGCCGGGGGCGACCCGGCCGCGCGCGCCGACCGTCTCGCCCACCCGTACGCGCCCGCCGAGCTGGACCGGATCACCGCCGTCCTGCGCCACCTGCTCACCGCCCGGGAGACCGTCCTCGCGGTCAACGCCGCGTACATCGCCTCGGCCGCCCAGTCGGACACCACCCGGACCGAGCCGCCTTTCCGACTCCAGGGCTCCTACCGCAACATGAACAAGATCGCCCAGCGCATCCAGCCGGTCATGAACGACGCCGAGCTGTCCGCCCTGATCGACGACCACTACACGGCCGAGGCCCAGACCCTCACCACCGGCGCCGAGGCCAACCTGCTGAAACTGGCCGAGCTGCGGGGCACCCTCACCGCCGCCCAGACCGGGCGCTGGTCCGAGCTGAAGGCGGCGTACGTCCGCACCCAGACCCTCGGCGGCCCCGAGGACGACCCCCTCACCCGAGCCGTCGCCGCCCTCGGCCTGCTGGCCGACCGGGTCGCGGCCGTCGAGTCGGCCATCAACCGCGCCACCGACCCGCGCCACCTCATCGCCAACCCGGCAGCCCGGCACGCCGCCAGTCCGGAGCGGGGGACCGGAGAGGTATGAGGAGGACAACCCAGCGCATGGCGTCTTCCCGCAACGCGGCAGCGTCCGGCGGGCGGCGCTGCTCGTCAGCACGTGAGTCTTGCCGCTCCTCGGCGGGGCGGCCCTGTGGTTCCTAGGACGGAGGCCGAGATGACCGGGAGATACACGGAGCCGCAGGTGTGGCGGGCGGGATGGCCGGCCCGCGTGGCGGCTGCGGGATCATGCCTGTTGTTCCTGGCGTTCGTCGATCGTCCCGCCGGAGGGACGCTGGCCGACCCGCGGCCCGGCGCAGTGTTCTTCGCAGCGTGGACGTCGCTGGTGGCCGGTTGGCTGTGTTGCCGAGTGGGACTGTGGCGCCTCACCGCTGACCGGGACGGGGTGCACCTCCGCAGGATGTGGACCGTGACGTTCCTGCCGTGGTCGGAGATCGGACGAGTGGAACTGCGGCGCGACGGGCTGCTCGAGTTCGTGGGAGCGATGGAGATTCCGCTGGCGGGCCTGTTCCTGCCGTCATGGGCCGACAGGCTGATGGGACGTCGAGGAGCCGGATGCCGAGCCGCGCAGAGGCTGACCGGGATGGCCCGGAACGCCGATCTGCGTCCGCAGGCCCGGGCAGGGCGGGCCGCGACCGGCTCGGCGTTCGCTTCTCGGGCACTGCCACTGGCGGTCGCCTTGTTCGCCGCAGCGGAGTGGATCCACCGCTGAGCCATCCGCACCCGGAGGATAGTTGTGGGCTTGTACGTGAACTGGGGATCCCTGACGGGCTTCACCACGCTGTGGTTGCCATTCGCGGTAGCCCAGTGCCGTGGCCGGACGCTTCCGTGGCTGCGTCACCGCGGGCCCGTACGCCTGCTCGGTGCAGCGGGCCTGGCGCTGTACGGGGTGGTCGTCGCCAATACCGTTCCCCGGCTGGCCGGCGCGGGGCCGGGCACCCTGGCAACGGCTCCTGTCCTGCTGACGGGCATGCTGGGCGTCGCCCCAGTATCGGCCCGGTCTGCCGCCTGATCCGGCCGATGGCCGACTCCGCTCTCCGCTGAGACGGCTGCGCGGGGACGTCGAAAACCGACAGGACCGGTCGAACGTTGGAAGCCAGTGCGGATCTCCAGGAAACGATCCAGGGGCCCGACCCGCTAAGCGGATCAGGCCCCTGACCTGGTGCTTCACTGTCGGGGTGGCGGGATTTGAACCCACGACCTCTTCGTCCCGAACGAAGCGCGCTACCAAGCTGCGCCACACCCCGATCGTCGCCGCTCTCGCGGCGACGTCGTTTACTTTAGCCCACCCGGAGCCGGAGACGAAATCCGGTTCTACCAGCGGCGGCGCAGCGGGTTCGGGCGGATGCGGTCCAGGGCCGCGAGGAGGACGCCCAGGGCGTAGAGGGAGAGGCCCAGGAGGAGGGCGTTGCCGAGGACGCCCTTGTAGCCGTGCTCGTCCACGTCGAGGAAGGGGTAGAGGTAGCGGTCCTGGGTGCCGGGGAGGAGGAGTTCGCCGCGGGCCAGGGAGAAGGTCAGGTAGGCGAGGGGGTAGAGCAGCCACGCGGCGGCCTGGCGCAGGTGGAGGCGGCCGGGGGTGGTGAGGAGCAGCCAGTCCAGGGCCGCGGCGGCGGGGACGGCCGTGTTCAGGATGTGCGTCGCGGCTGCTTGCCAGCCGGTGCCCGCGGCCGCGGCGTCGGTCGCGAAGGGGCTCGACGCGTTGGTCAGGAGCAGGTGGTGCACGAGGCCGGCGGCGACGACGTAGAGCAGGGCCGCGCCGGTGAGGGCGCCCGGCAGGGGGCGGCGGGCGGACCAGGCGCGGCGGGCGGAGGCGAGCGTGACCAGGGCGAGCAGGACGCTGCTCTGGAGTGTGAAGTGGCTGATCGTCCGGGTGGCCGGGCCTCCCGTCGCCAGTGCGAGTGTGACGCCCGTCAGGGCCAGCAGCGCCGTCAGGAGGCGGAAGGCGGCGACCAGCGGGCGGCGTACCGGGGTGATCACGGCGCTCGCCGGGACGGGGGAGGGGAGCAGGGCGGGCGGGCCAGGGACCGCGGGGAGGTCCGGGATGTCCCTGGGGATGGGAGGTATCGGCGCTGTCATGGCCTCAAGCTAGACAGACCGGACATACCGGGCTATGCGGGGTGGGCCGTGTGGGTTACCGCCACCGGCCCGCCCGCCGCGAGGGTGTCCCTCGTCACTCCCGCCCCACCAGCGTCAGCAGCGTCGCCTCCGGGGGGCAGGCGAAGCGGACCGGGGTGTAGCGGTTGGTGCCGCAGCCCGCCGAGACGTGGAGGTAGGCGGTACGGCCCTCGGCCGTGTGCGTGGACAGGCCCTTCACGCGGTCCGTGTCCAGGTCGCAGTTGGTGACCAGGGCGCCGTAGAAGGGGATGCACAGCTGGCCGCCGTGGGTGTGGCCGGCCAGGACCAGGGGGTAGCCGTCCGCCGTGTACGAGTCCAGGACGCGCAGGTAGGGGGCGTGGACCACGCCCATCGAGAAGTCGGCCGTGCCGGACGGGCCGCCGGCCACCTCCGCGTACCGGTCGCGCTTGATGTGCGGGTCGTCCAGTCCCGTCAGCTCGACGGACACGCCCTCGACCTTGAGCGTGCCGCGCGTGTTCGTGAGGTTCTGCCAGCCGGCGGCGTCGAAGCCGTCGCGGAGGTCCTCCCACGGGTTGTGGACGGCGCCGACGGCGGGCGCGTTGCCGTTCAGGCCGTGGCGGCCCTGGGCCTTCTCGATCAGGTAGCGGGCGGGATTGCGCAGCTTGGGGCCGTAGTAGTCGTTGGAGCCGAAGACGTAGGCGCCGGGGAACTCCATCAGGGGCCCGAGGGCGTCCAGTACCTCCGGGACGCCGTCCGGGTCGGAGAGGTTGTCGCCGGTGTTGATCACGAAGTCGGGACGCAGACCCGCCAGGGAGCGCAGCCAGCGCTGCTTCTTGCGCTGGCCGCCGACCATGTGGATGTCGGAGACCTGGAGCACGCGCAGGGGGCGCATCCCGGAGGGCAGGACGGGGATCGTCACCCGTCGCAGGCGGAAGGAACGGGCTTCGAATCCCGCCGCGTAGACCAGTCCGGCGGCGCCAACCGCCGTGATTCCCAGGGGTACTCCGTATCGCGCGCGCATGGGTCCCATCGTGTCAGAAGCGGTGGCCTTCGGCGGCGGCGCGTCGGTCCGCTCCTCGGCCCGCCCGTCGCTCCCCCCTGGTTCACCGCCGGCCCGTAAATCGGCGGGCGTCCGGCCGGGCGCACCTGCGACAATCAATCCCATGACCACGCTCAAGTCGAAGCTGCAGGACGACCTCAACGCCGCGATCAAGGAGCGCGACGAGCTCCGCTCCTCGACGCTCCGGCTGACGCTCGCCGCGATCACCAAGGAGGAGGTCGCGGGGAAGGAGAAGCGGGAGCTCTCCGACGACGAGGTGCAGAAGGTGATCACCCGCGAGGCGAAGAAGCGCCGCGAGGCCGCCGAGGCCTTCGCCCAGGGCGGTCGCGCCGAGAGCGCCGAGCGGGAGAAGGCGGAGGGCGAGGTGCTCGCCGCCTACCTGCCCAAGCAGCTCTCCGACGACGAGCTGAACGCGATCGTCGCGCAGGCCGTCGAGGAGGCCAAGGCGGCGGGCGCCGAGGGGCCGCGGGCCATGGGCGCCGTCATGAAGATCGTGAACCCGAAGGTGGCCGGGCAGGCCGAGGGCGGCCGGGTCGCCGCCGCGGTCAAGAAGCTGCTGGCGGGCTGATCCCACCCTCCTGAGCAAGGCGAAGGCCGGTGGCCCCCCGAGAGGTGGGGCCACCGGCCTTCCGGCATACAGGGAAGGGCTTGTCTAGTCGCGCCGCCCGCCGATGCCGTTCCCGCCGTTGCCCTGGCCCTGGATGAAGTTGCCCCAGCCGCCGTCGTTGCCGCCGTTGCCCGTGCCGCCGTCGATCAGGCCGCCGATGACGCCGCCGGGGCCGCCGCCCTCGTCACCGCCGTCGTCGCCGTTCCCGCCGTCGTCCCGGTTGCCGTCGTCGTTGCCGCGGCCCTTGTCCTTGTCCTTGTCCTTGTCGGCGGAGTCCGGGATGTCCACCAGGTTGAACTGGTCCACGGGCTTGCCCTCCAGCGCACCCGACATCATGTCCCGCCAGATCGGGCCGGGGACCGCGCCACCGAAGACCTTGGCGTGCGGCACACCGCCGATGGTGATGTCGACCATCTTCCGCTCGTGCTTCGGGTCACCGACCCACACGGCGCCGGCCAGGTTCGGCGTGTACCCCACGAACCAGGCCGCGAAGCGCTCGTCGGTCGTACCGGTCTTGCCCGCGCTGGGACGGCTGTCGAGGCCGGCCTCCGTGCCCGTACCGTCCTCGACGACGCCCTTGAGGAGCGTGCTGATGGAGTCGGCGGTGGTCTCCGACATGGCCCGCGAGCAGGTGGACTTCGGGACCTCGAGCGACTTGCTCTTGTTGCCGATCCGCTGGGTGATGGACTCGATGGCGACCGGCGTGCAGTACATGCCGCGCGAGGCGAAGGTCGCGTACGCGCTCGCCATGGTCAGCGGGGAGACCTCGGTGACGCCGAGGGCGATGGACGGGGTCTGCTCCAGCTTGTTGCCGTTGGCCCGCTCGACGCCCATCTTGTCCGCCATCTGCGTCACCGGGCAGATGCCGATGTCGCTGATCAGCTGCACGTAGTACGTGTTGACCGAGAGGGCGGTCGCCTCCTTCATGTCGTAGGGGCCGACCTCGGTCTCGTTCTCGTTGGCGAGCTTGGCGCCCTCGTTGTTCACCCAGTTCTTGCCGCCGCAGGCCGCGACCGGGCTCGGGTACTCCATCTCGTACGGCGAGGAGTACGACTGCGTCGGCGGGGTGCCGCCCTCGAGGGCGGCGGCGGCCACGATCGGTTTGAACGTCGAGCCGGGCTGGTAGCCGGCGCCGCCGCCCATGTCGTTGTCGACCGACAGGTTGAGCGTCGTCTCGCCCTGCTTGATGTCGACGCCGTACGGGCGCGACTGGCCCATCCCCACGATCTTCCCGGTCCCGGGCTCGACGATGGTCGCCGCGGTCGCCACCTCGTCGCTCGTGTAGACGTGGTCCTTGATCGACTGCTGGACCGACTCCTGGGCCTGCGGGTCGAGGGTGGTGCGGATCGTCAGGCCGCCCTGGTTCCAGATCTTGGCCCGGTCCTCCTTGGTCTTGCCGAAGACCGGGTCGCTCAGGAACACCTCGCGCACGTAGTCACAGAAGAATCCCGCGCCCTTGACGGCGGTGATGCACCCGTTCTTGGGCCGGCTGACCTTCAGCCCGAGGGGCGCGGCCTTCGCCTTGTCGGCCTCCGCCTGGGAGATGTCGCCGACCTCGGCCATGCGCTGCAGCACGACGTTGCGCCGCTTGGTGGCCTCCGCCTCGTCGTTGACCGGGTCGTACCGGCTGGGCGACTGGACGATGCCGGCGAGGAGGGCGGCTTCCTGGACCTCGAGGTCCTTGGCGGACTTGGAGAAGTAGCGCTGGGAGGCGGCCTCGACACCGTACGCCTGCTGGCCGAAGAAGGTGATGTTCAGGTAGTTCTCGAGGATCTTCTTCTTGCCCAGCTCCTCCTCGACCTGGATGGCGAGCTTCAGCTCGCGGATCTTGCGGCCGATGGTCTGCTGGGTGGCCTGCGCGACCTTCGTCGGGTCGTCGCCGGCCTCCTCCACGAAGACGTTCTTGACGTACTGCTGCGTGAGCGTGGACGCGCCCTCGGAGACCTCGCCGCTGCGCGCGTTCTTGTTGAGCGCGCGCAGGACGCCCTTCAGGTCGACCGCGCCGTGCTCGTAGAAGCGCGAGTCCTCGATCGCGACGATCGCCTTCTGCATGTACGGCGAGATCTCCTTGAGGGGGACCACCGTGCGGTCGCGCGAGTAGACCGTGGCGATGGTGCCGCCCTCGGCGTCGAGGATCGAGGTGCGCTGGCTGAGCGGGGGAGTCTTCAGGTTGGCCGGGAGTGCGTCGAAACTCTCCACCGACCCCTTGGCCGCCAGCCCCAGCGCGCCCACGGCGGGCAACGCGATGCCGGCCAGCACTGCTCCCGCGAGGACACTGACACCGAGGAACTTGGCGGCCTGCTGCGTGGGTGACAGACCACCGCCCGAGCGCTTCTTTGGCATGGAGGCAGCCTACGTTCTCATTCGCCGGACACGCGTATATGCCTTGGCCTAAGCTGCACTCAACTGTCACAGCAGTGAGGCCACGTATCAATACGTCCGGTGTCCCCGAATCGTTCCGGATCCGCTCGACTTTTTTCTGAGGGGCCCCGTTGGGGGGCGCGTTGGTGTGTACCGGCGTGCTTCACGGCGTGGGGGGTGCGTGTCCGAATCCGCCTTGTGTGTCAATCGGTGTCCGTTGTGGCGCAACAGGAATGACCCGTTTGCCGGGATAATCACGCATGTCGCCAGCTCACTCCCCCGGGTGATCTGCCGCTTACGCATAGTCCGTTCGGGCCATTCAAGATTGGGCCCGAAGGGGGTGTTGCGCTGTGCCCACCTTCCGTAACGTCCTCAACTGGCGGCGGTGAATATGCCGCTGCCGCCGTGGGGGAGCCTCGATTCGGGAGAGGACGGCGCCGGTATGGGCTGGGTAACCGACTGGAGTGCGCAGGCCGCCTGCCGCACTACCGATCCGGACGAACTGTTCGTTCAAGGAGCAGCGCAGAACAGGGCCAAGGCGGTGTGCACCGGATGTCCGGTGCGGACCGAGTGCCTGGCCGACGCGCTCGACAACCGCGTCGAGTTCGGCGTGTGGGGAGGCATGACGGAACGGGAACGCCGCGCACTGCTGCGCCGGCGGCCCACCGTGACCTCCTGGCGCCGACTCCTGGAGACGGCGCGGACGGAGTACGAACGAGGGGCGGGCATCGTGCCCCTCGACGACGAAGAGGTCTACGAGAACTACGCGGCCGTGGGCTGAGCGGGCCCGAAGCGCCCCGGCCACGGGCGCCCAGGCCGGCTCAGGCGCCCGGCTCGGGCAGCTCCGGCCGGCCCGTCGCGAGACGGACCCCGATGTCCCGCAGCCCCGCGAGGTCGTGCACGTCACCGGGCAGTGCGGCCACTTCGGTGACCGCCACCTCGGGATGACGTGCGGTGAAGCGGTCACGTGTGCGCTGCTCGCGGGCGAGCAGGTGCATGCGCTCCGCGTGCAGCCTCAGCAGGCCCGCGGTGAGCCGGTCGACGGACCGCTCCGGTGTGTCCTCCACGGGGTCGGCGGCTTCGGGAGCCTCGGGGTTCTCGGGAGCGGACTCGGAGGAGGGCTGCGCGGTGGGCTCGGGAGAGTCTGAACTGTCTTGCGTGTCGGGGGAGTTACGAACTCCAGCTTTCCCGTCGTCCTGATCCACAATGCGGGGATCCTCAAGATTTTCCGCGGCGGCGAGCGCCCGCTCGGCCGACAGCCGTTCGGCGCCGCTGCCGTGGACCCGGTTCAGCACCAGACCCGCGAGCGGCATGTCCTCGGCGGCCAGCCGCTCCACGAAGTACGCGGCCTCGCGCAGCGCGTCCCGCTCCGGGGCCGCGACCACCAGGAACGCCGTCCCGGGCGCCTGGAGCAGCTTGTACGTGGCGTCCGCGCGCGTACGGAAACCGCCGAACATCGAGTCCATCGCGGCCACGAAGGTCTGCACGTCCTTCAGGAACTGGCCGCCCAGCACCTTCCCCAGGACGCCGGTCATCATCGACATCCCGACGTTCAGGAACTTCATGCCCGCCCGGCCGCCGACCTTCGCCGGGGCCAGCAGGACGCGGATCAGCTTGCCGTCCAGGAAGGAACCGAGACGCTTGGGGGCGTCCAGGAAGTCCAGCGCCGAGCGGGACGGCGGTGTGTCCACGACGATGAGGTCCCAGTCGTCCCGCGCCCGGAGCTGCCCCAGCTTCTCCATCGCCATGTACTCCTGCGTGCCCGCGAAGCCCGCCGAGAGCGACTGGTAGAAGGGGTTGCCCAGGATCGCCGCCGCCCGGTCGGGATCCGCGTGCGCCTCGACGATCTCGTCGAAGGTGCGCTTCATGTCGAGCATCATGGCGTGCAGCTCACCGCCCGCCGAGTCGTCGACGCCCTTGACCCGGCGCGGGGTGTTGTCCAGCGAGTCGATGCCCATGGACTGGGCGAGCCGCCGGGCCGGGTCGATGGTGAGGACGACCACCTTCCGGCCGCGCTCGGCCGCGCGCAGGCCCAGAGCCGCCGCCGTGGTCGTCTTGCCGACCCCGCCGGAGCCACAGCACACCACGATGCGGGTCTTCGGGTCCTCCAGCAGCGGGTCGACGTCGAGCACCCGCGCGGGGGCCAGGTGCCGCGCGCCCTCCTGGTGACGGGCGGCCGGGTCCGGGCTCGGGCTCATGCGATCCCCTGCTTCCGCAGCTCGGTGGCCAGTTCGTAAAGGCCCGCCAGGTCCATGCCCTCGGCGAGCAACGGCAGTTCGTGCAGCGGCAGGCCGAGATCGGTCAGGACGGCCCGCTGCTCCTCCTCCAGCGCGTACCGTTCGGCGTACTCCTCCGCCTGCGCCAGCAGCGGGTCCACCAGCCGCTCGGCGTGCCCGCCGCGCCGTGCCCCGCCGAGGCCCGCCCCGGACAGGGAGCGGGCGAGTGCCGTACGCGGTGTGCCGCGCACGAGTTCCAGCTCGGCGGCGTCCAGCACCGCGGGCCGGACCATGTTGACGATGACACGCCCCACCGGGAGCCGTGCCGCCCGCAGCTCGGCGATGCCGTCCGCGGTCTCCTGGACCGGCATCTCCTCCAGCAGCGTCACCAGGTGCACGGCGGTCTCCCGCGATTTCAGCACCCGCATCACCGCCTGCGCCTGATTGTGTATCGGGCCGACCTTCGCGAGGCCGGCCACCTCGTCGTTGACGTTGAGGAAGCGCGTGATGCGGCCGGTCGGCGGGGCGTCCATGACCACGTAGTCGTACGCGAACCGCCCGCTTCTGTCCTTGCGCCGCACCGCCTCGCACGCCTTGCCGGTCAGCAGGACGTCCCTGACCCCGGGCGCGATGGTGGTCGCGAAGTCGATCGCCCCGAGCTTCTTGAGCGCCCGTCCGGCGCTGCCCAGTTTGTAGAACATCTGGAGGTAGTCCAGAAGCGCCAGTTCGGGGTCGATGGCCAGGGCGTACACCTCCCCGCCCCCGGGAGCGACGGCGATCTTCCGCTCCTCATAAGGCAGCGCCTCCGTTTCGAAGAGCTGCGCGATGCCCTGGCGACCCTCGACCTCGACGAGAAGCGCGCGCTTCCCCGCGGTGGCCAGGGCCAGCGCGAGGGCCGCGGCCACCGTGGTCTTGCCGGTTCCGCCCTTGCCACTGACGACCTGGAGCCTGCTCACGTATTCGAGCGTAACCAGTCCGCGCGCCGAGTACTCCGGAGGCTGTGGACAACGTCGTCCCGGTCGGCCGCCGGAGGGGCTCCGGGCAACGGCTAGAGTCGGCCACATGACCAAGTGGGAATACGCAACCGTGCCGCTGCTCGTCCACGCCACGAAGCAGATTCTGGACACCTGGGGCGAGGACGGCTGGGAGCTCGTCCAGGTCGTGCCCGGGCCGAACAACCCCGAGCAGCTCGTGGCCTACCTGAAGCGGGAGAAGCAGGCGTGAGCGCCGTCGAGGCCAAGCTGGCCGAGCTCGGTCTGACACTGCCCGAGGTCGTCCCGCCGCTGGCCGCCTACCAGCCGGCGGTGCAGTCCGGGCCGTACGTGTACACCTCCGGCCAGCTCCCGATGATCGACGGCAAGCTCGCGGTCACCGGCAAGGTGGGCGGCGAGGTCACGCCGGAGGAGGCCAAGGAGCTGGCCCGCACCTGCGCGCTGAACGCCCTGGCCGCCGTCAAGTCCGTCGCCGGTGACCTGGACCGCGTCGCGCGCGTGGTGAAGGTCGTCGGCTTCGTCGCCTCCGCGACCGACTTCACCGGGCAGCCGGGCGTGATCAACGGCGCCAGCGAACTCCTCGGCGAGGTCCTGGGCGACAAGGGCGTCCACGCCCGCAGCGCGGTCGGCGTCGCGGTCCTGCCGCTGGACGCGCCGGTCGAGGTCGAGGTGCAGGTGGAGCTGACCGAGGCGTAGGGCACCACCGCGCCGGTGACCGGTGACCGGTGACCGGGGCGGCTGCCCGGGGCGCGGGGGTGCGGGCTGCTCGGCACTCCCGCAGGACCTTCGCTTTGCCGGCCCGGCAACAAACCTCGCCTCCCCGCGCGCGGCGCCGCAGGATCGCTCCCGGTGCCCGAGGCGGTGCCGGGACCGGTCCGACGCCGGTCCCGCCTCCGCCTCGCACCGACCGACCGCTCGTGCCAGGAGGAGCCATGCCGCAGACGCCCGCGACCGACCGCCACCGCCCCGTCCACCGTCTGGTGCCCTCGCCGGCCGGCCGCATCCACCTGGTGGAGCAGGGCAGCGGGCCGCTGGTCCTGCTCGTCCACGGCTTCCCGGAGTCCTGGTACTCCTGGCGCCGCCAGCTGCCCGCACTGGCCGACGCCGGATACCGCGCCGTCGCCGTCGACGTACGCGGCTACGGACGCTCCTCCCGGCCGGACGCGGTCGAGGCGTACCGGATGCTCGACCTGGTGGCGGACAACGTCGCCGTGGTGGAGGCCCTCGGGGAGCGGTCCGCCGTGATCGTCGGCCACGACTGGGGCGCGACCGTCGCCGCGCACTCCGCGCTGCTGCGGCCGGACGTGTTCCGCGCGGTGGGCCTGCTGAGCGTGCCGTACACCCCGCCTGGCGGCCCGAGGCCGAGCGAGGTGTTCGCCGGTATGAGCGACCCCGCCGGGCCGTTCGCCGGGCAGGAGTTCTACGTCTCGTACTTCCAGGAGCCAGGCCGGGCCGAGGCGGAGATCGAGCCGGACGTCCGCGGCTGGCTCGCCGGCTTCTACGCCGCCCTGTCCGCCGACACGATTCCCGCACCGGAGGCACCCGACCCGCACTTCGTCGCCCCCGGCGGCAGGCTGCGCGACCGCTTCCCGGCCGACGGCCGGCTGCCCTCCTGGCTGACCGAGCAGGACCTGGACGTCTACGCGGGTGAGTTCGAGCGCACCGGCCTCACAGGCGCCCTCAACCGCTACCGCAACATGGACCGCGACTGGGCCGACCTGGCCGACCACCGGGGCGCCCCGATCACCCAGCCGTCCCTCTTCCTGGGCGGCGGCCTCGACGCCTCGACCACCTGGCTGTCCGACGCGATCGACGCGTACCCCGTCACCCTGCCCGGCCTGACCGCCTCGCACCTGATCGAAGGCTGCGGCCACTGGCTCCAGCAGGAGCGCCCCGAGGAGACGAACCGGCTGCTCACCGAGTGGCTCGCCGCCCTCCCCGGCTGACGCCCGCCGGCCCCGGGGGCCACTCGAACATCCGCCCGTCACCGGATAGCCTCCGGCCATGGCGAACGATCGGGCGAGTGACCGGACGGGTGATTCGGCGAGTGGCCGGGCGAACGGCCAGTGGTACCCACCGGAGTGGCCGGACCGCATCCGCGCGCTGGCGGCCGGCACCCTCACGCCGGTCACCCCGAAGCGCGCGGCCACCGTCATGCTCCTGAAGGACACCGGTGACGGTCCCGCCGTCCACATGCTGCGCCGCCGCACCTCCATGGCGTTCGCCGGGGGCGCGTACGCCTATCCGGGCGGTGGCGTCGACCCGCGCGACGACGACCGTGACATCGGCTGGGCGGGCCCCACGCGCGCGTGGTGGGCGGACCGGCTCGGCGTCGACGAGGCGGGCGCCCAGGCGATCGTCTGCGCGGCCGTCCGGGAGACGTACGAGGAGGCCGGGGTGCTGCTGGCCGGCCCGACCGGCGACTCGGTGGTCGGCGACACGACGGGCGCCGACTGGGAGGCGGACCGGGTCGCCCTGGTCGCCCGTGAGCTGTCGTTCGCGGAGTTCCTGGACCGCCGAGGGCTCGTCCTGCGCTCGGACCTGCTGGGCGCCTGGGCGCGCTGGATCACCCCGGAGTTCGAGTCCCGCCGTTACGACACCTGGTTCTTCGTGGCCGCCCTCCCCGAGGGCCAGCGCACCCGCAACGCCTCCACGGAGGCCGACCGCACGGTGTGGATCACCCCGGCCGACGCGGTGGCCGGGTACGACAAGGGCGAACTGCTGATGATGCCGCCGACCGTCGCGACCCTGCGCGGTCTGGCGGAGTGCGGTACGGCGGCCGAGGCGCTCGCGTCGGCCCCGGGCCGCGACATGACGCCCGTACTGGCGAGGGCCCGGCTGGACGGCGGGGAGATCGTGCTCTCCTGGCCGGGGCACGACGAGTTCACCAAGCACGTCCCCAACACGCCGTCGCACACGGCACCGGCGTCGCCGGCGACACCTTCCGACCCGACCCCGGGAGCCCCCGCATGACGGACGCAGCAGCACTGCCGGGCCAGCCGAGGGGCGGTGTCCTCTCGGGGCCCGCCACCGCGCGCGCGGTGAACGTCCTCGCGCCCAACGCCTCCGCGATGACCCTGGACGGCACGAACACCTGGATTCTCGCCGAGCCCGACTCCGACCTGGCCGTGGTGGTCGACCCGGGCCCGCTGGACGACACCCACCTGCGGCACGTGATCGACACGGCCGAGCGGGCGGGCAGGCGCGTCGCCCTCACCCTGCTGACACACGGTCACCCGGACCACGCGGAGGGCGCCGCGCGCTTCGCCGAGCTGACGCGGACGAACGTACGGGCCCTCGACCCGGCGCTGCGGCTGGGCGACGAGGGGCTGGAGGCCGGTGACGTGATCGCGGTCGGCGGCCTGGAGCTGAGGGTCGTACCGACCCCCGGGCACACGGCGGACTCCCTGTGCTTCCATCTCCCGGCCGACCGGGCCGTGCTGACGGGCGACACCGTCCTGGGGCGCGGTACGACGGTGGTGGCCCATCCCGACGGGCGGCTCGGCGACTACCTGGACTCGCTGCGCAGGCTCAGGTCGCTCACGGCCGACGACGGGGTGCACACGGTGCTCCCGGGGCACGGGCCCGTCCTGGACGACGCGCAGGGCGCCGTGGAGTACTACCTCGCCCATCGCGCCCACCGCCTCGCCCAGGTCGAGACGGCCGTGGAGGACGGCTACCGGACGCCGGCGGAGGTCGTCGCCCACGTGTACGCGGACGTCGACCGCTCACTGTGGCCGGCGGCGGAGCTGTCGGTGCGGGCGCAGCTGGAGTACCTGGGCGAGCACGGGATCGTCCGGCTTCCCGAGTAGGGACCGCTGTCCGAGCAGGGGCCGGGCGCTCAGCGGGAGCGCTTGGCCAGCCGCTCCACGTCCAGCAGGATCACCGCGCGGGCCTCCAGGCGGAGCCAGCCGCGCTGGGCGAAGTCCGCGAGCGCCTTGTTGACCGTCTCGCGGGACGCGCCGACCAGCTGGGCCAGCTCCTCCTGCGTCAGGTCGTGCACGACGTGGATGCCCTCCTCGGACTGCACGCCGAAGCGGCGGGACAGGTCCAGCAGGGCGCGGGCGACGCGTCCGGGGACGTCCGAGAAGACCAGGTCCGACATGGCGTCGTTGGTCTTGCGCAGGCGGCGCGCGACGGCCCGCAGCAGCGCCGTGGCCACCTCGGGGCGGACGTTCAGCCAGGGCTGGAGGTCGCCGTGGCCGAGGGCGAGCAGCTTCACCTCGGTCAGCGCGGTGGCGGTCGCCGTGCGCGGGCCCGGGTCGAAGAGCGACAGCTCGCCGATCAGCTCGCTGGGGCCGACGACGGCCAGCATGTTCTCGCGGCCGTCGGGGGACGTGCGGTGGAGCTTGACCTTGCCTTCCGTGACCACGTAGAGGCGGTCTCCGGGGTCGCCTTCGTGGAACAGCGAGTCGCCGCGGGCGAGGGTCACCTCACTCATGGAGGCGCGGAGCTCCGCGGATTGCTCGTCGTCGAGCGCCGCGAAGAGCGGGTTGCGCCGCAGAACGTCGTCCACGAGTTCTCTCCTTGTCGACCGGCTCAGAGGATCTTGTTCCCCCGGTGTACCAGGGGTCCGTGGTGCCCATTTTGCCGGACAGTCCAAACAGTGTGATCTGTCACAAGGATGCCGCACTGGTGTCCCGGGGTACGCGGCAGGGGTCCAATTGGACGCCGATCTTCGAGGTCCGGGGCGGATGTCGGTGCCGGGCCGTAGGCTGGCCGGGTGTCCAAATCGCCGGTGAGAGCACAGGCCGAGGGGGCTGCGCGGGTGGGTGTACGGCGCGATTCCGCTGTGGGCGAACAGGGCTCCGATGGCGGTAGGGAAACGGCGAAAGCGACGAAGAGGGCGGCGCCTGCCAAGAGGGTGACCGCGGAGAAGGGTGCCGTGAAGAAGAGCGCGGAGAAGAAGCCGACGCCCACGAAGAAGACTGCGTCCGCCGCGAAGACGACGGCCCCGGTGAAGAAGACGGCGGCGGCCACGAAGAAGACGACGTCCGCCACGAAGAAGACGACGTCCGCCACGAAGAAGACCACCCCGGCGAAGAAGGCGGCCCCCGCCGAGCGGACCCCCCTCGCCAAGCGGACCGCCCCCGCCAAGAAGCCCCCCGTCGCCCCCAAGAAGGCCACCGCCGCGGTCAAGGGCGTCGCCCCGGTGAAGACCGTCACCGCGAAGCCGGTGCGCGAGGAGTCCCGCACCGCGCTGGTCCGCCGAGCCCGCCGCATCGACCGCGAGCTCGCCGAGGTCTACCCGTACGCCCACCCGGAGCTGGACTTCGAGAACCCGTTCCAGCTGGTCGTGGCCACGGTGCTGTCCGCCCAGACCACCGACCTGCGGGTCAACCAGACGACGCCCGCGCTCTTCGCGAAGTACCCGACCCCCGAGGACCTGGCCGCGGCCGTCCCCGAGGAGGTCGAGGAGATCCTCCGTCCCACCGGCTTCTTCCGGGCCAAGACCAAGTCGGTCATAGGGCTGTCCAAGGCCCTGGCGGAGGACTTCGGCGGCGAGGTCCCCGGCCGCCTCGAGGACCTCGTCAAGCTGCCCGGCGTCGGCCGCAAGACCGCGTTCGTCGTGCTCGGCAACGCCTTCGGCCGCCCCGGCATCACCGTGGACACGCACTTCCAGCGTCTGGTGCGGCGCTGGCAGTGGACCGCCGAGACCGACCCGGACAAGATCGAGGCCGCCGTCGGCGCGCTCTTCCCGAAGAGTGACTGGACCGACCTCTCCCACCACGTGATCTGGCACGGCCGCCGGATCTGCCACGCCCGCAAGCCCGCCTGCGGCGCCTGTCCCATCGCCCCGCTCTGCCCGGCGTACGGCGAGGGCGAGACGGACCCCGAGAAGGCGAAGAAGCTCCTGAAGTACGAGAAGGGCGGCCTCCCCGGCCAGCGTCTGAAGCCCCCGCGGGCCTACCTGGACGCGGGCGGGAAACCGGCGCCGCCGCTGGGGGCCGGATGACGGAACGATCTCGGGGGCGTCGGGCGTTGGAAACGGCAGGACGGGGGTGGAGATGACACGGGCGAGCGACACGCAGGGAGACACACGCGACGCCATGCTCAGCACGGAGGGCCTGCCCGACTGGCTGGACCCGGTGGTGCGGGCCGTCGGGACGGTGCGGCCGACCCAGCTGAGCCGCTTCCTGCCCCCGGCGGACGGCGCCGGACGTCAGTCCGCCGTACTGATCCTCTTCGGCGAGGGTGAGGGCGGCCGGGGCCCCGAGCTGCTGCTGATGGAGCGGGCCGGCACCCTGCGCTCGCACGCCGGGCAGCCGGCCTTCCCGGGCGGCGCCCTCGACCCAGAGGACGGCGACCCGCAGGGCGAGGGGCCGCTGCGGGCGGCGCTGCGCGAGGCGGAGGAGGAGACCGGCCTCGACCCGGCCGGCGTGCAGCTCTTCGGCGCCCTGCCCAAGCTCTACATCCCGGTCAGCGAGTTCGTCGTCACGCCGGTCCTCGCCTGGTGGCGCGAGCCCACCCCGGTCGGCGTGGTCGATCCGAACGAGACGGCGCGCGTCTTCACCGTCCCCGTGGCCGACCTCGCGGACCCGGCCAACCGGGTCACCACCGTCCACCCCAGCGGCCACAAGGGCCCGGCGTTCCTGGTCGAGTCGGCGCTGGTCTGGGGCTTCACGGCCGGCATCATCGACCGCTTGCTGCACTTCGCGGGCTGGGAGCGGCCCTGGGACAGGGACAAGCAGGTCCCGCTGGACTGGCGGTCATGACAGGGTGACCGGTGTGAGCGTAGGACGACGAGGCGGGGCCTGAATCGGTGAACGTGCTGGACATCCTCTTGCTGCTGGCCGCCGTCTGGTTCGCGATCGTGGGCTTCCGGCAGGGCTTCGTCGTCGGCATCCTGTCCGTGACCGGCTTCCTCGGCGGCGGTCTCGTCGCCGTCTACCTGCTGCCGGTGATCTGGGACGCCCTGACGGACAACGCGGAGGTGAGCACGACCGCCGCCGTCGTCGCGGTCGTCGTCGTCATCGTCTGCGCCTCGGTCGGCCAGGCCCTCACCACGCACCTGGGCAACAAGCTGCGCCGCTACATCACCTGGTCCCCGGCCCGCGCCCTGGACGCCACCGGCGGCGCGCTGGTCAACGTGGTGGCGATGCTGCTGGTCGCCTGGCTGATCGGTGCGGCCCTCGCCCAGACGACCATGCCGACGATAGGCAAGGAGGTCCGGCAGTCCCACGTGCTGTCGGGCGTGCAGGAGGTACTGCCCGAGCAGGCAGACACCTGGTTCAACAGCTTCAGCTCCGTCCTCGCGCGCAACGGCTTCCCGCAGGTCTTCAGCCCGTTCGCCAACGAGCCGATCACCGAGGTCCAGCCGCCCGACCCGGCGCTGGCGAACAGCCAGGTCCCCGTCCGCGCCAAGCGCTCCATCGTCAAGGTCATGGGCACCGCCCCCGACTGCGGCAAGGTACTGGAGGGCACCGGCTTCGTCTTCGCCGAGCGACGCGTCATGACCAACGCCCACGTGGTGGGGGGCGTCGACGAGCCCACGGTGCAGATAGGCGGCGAGGGCAGGAAGTACGACGCGACGGTGGTCCTCTACGACTGGCGGCGCGACATCGCCGTACTGGACGTGCCGGAACTGGACGCGCCCGCGCTGCGGTTCAGCGAGGAGGACGCGGTCCGTGACGACGGCGCGATCGTGGCGGGCTTCCCGGAGAACGGGGCGTACGACGTCCGCGCCGCGCGCGTGCGCGGGCGCATCACGGCCAACGGCCCGGACATCTACCACCGCGACACCGTCGGCCGCGACGTCTACTCGCTGTTCGCGACCGTCCGTCAGGGCAACTCCGGCGGCCCGCTGCTGACGCCCGAGGGCGAGGTCTACGGAGTGGTCTTCGCCAAGTCCCTGGACGACGCCCAGACCGGCTACGCGCTCACCGTGGACGAGATCCAGGAGGACATCGCCGAAGGTCGCACCGCCAACCAGCAGGTGGACAGCGACAGCTGCGCGCTGTAGGACCCCGGCCGGGTGCGGGGGGCCTGGACGCGCTCAGTCGTGCGAAGGGTGTGCGGGCGCCGGCCGCGGGCTCAGCCGCGTGGATGGCGCAGGCGTACGGAGACCCAGCGGGCCCGGCGGCGCAGGATGCGCGGAATGCCCACCCGGAGGTCCGCGGCCGCAAGTTGCGGGGTGCCGCCTCGTCGGTGGGTGCTGCTCACGCCGCTCGTGGAGCGGCCGTCGCGTGCTACGTCACTGTAGTCGTGCGTCCAGCCCATACCCCGACGTGTGCCCCCGCCCCAAGGTCGATAACCGTGCCCGGGGCCCCCAATTGGCCTATGCGTCGGGCAAGTGGCCGCTCATAGAACAAGCGTTCCGGTTCGGGTACCGGGCGCGTCCGCACGGTCACCGATCGGGTTCGGGATCCTTCAGCCAATTGATCAGTTCGGTGGAGAAGGCGACCGGGTCCTCCTCGTGCGGGAAGTGCCCGAGTCCGTCGAACAGCCGCCAGCGGTAGGGCGCTTCGACGTACTGTCCCGAACCGGCCGCGCTCCGGGTCCGCATCACGGGGTCCAGCGAGCCGTGCAGGTGCAGGGTCGGCACCCGCACCGGCCGCTTCATGCGGCGGTAGAACTGGATGCCGTCCGGACGGGCCAGCGAGCGCACCATCCAGCGGTACGGCTCGACGGAGCAGTGCGCCGTGGAGGGGATGCACATGGCGCGGCGGTAGGCCGTCACCGCCTCCTCGTCCAGCGGCCGGGGCCCCGACCAGTCGTCGATCAGCCGGCCGACCAGCGCGCCGTCGTCGGCCGTCAGTTGGCGCTCGGGGATCCAGGGGCGCTGGAAGCCCCAGATGTAGGAACCGGCCCGGGTCTGGCGGACGTCCCCGAGCATGGCCGAGCGCCAGCGCCGCGGATGCGGCATGGAGGAGACCGCGAGCCGCCGTACGAGCTTGGGCCGCATGGCGGCGGCCGTCCATGCCAGGTAGCCGCCGAGGTCGTGGCCGACCAGCGCCGCGTCCGGCTCGCCGAGCGAGCGGATCACGCCGGTGATGTCGAGGGCGAGGCCGGCGGGATCGTAGCCGCGCGGGGTGCGGTCGCTGCCGCCGACACCGCGCAGGTCCATGGCGACGGCGCGGAAACCGGCGTCCGCGAGCGCCGTGAGCTGGTGCCGCCAGGTCCACCAGAACTGCGGGAAGCCGTGCAGCAGCAGCACCAACGGCCCGTCACCCAGCTCCGCGATGTGGAAGCGGGCACCGTTGGCGGCGACGTCCCGGTGGGTCACCTCGCGCCCGCCGGGGATGTCGAGGCGTACGACCGAGGCCGGGTTCTGCGCCGAGGGGGATTGACCCATCGGTGTGGCGGGATCCGTCATGAGGACGAGCGTGCCACAGCCTCGATGGCTTCGGGGGACCGGTCCGCGGGCAGCTCGGGGCGCGGGTGCGGCTTGGCGTTCTGCAGCACGCCCGCCGACTGCTTCACCGAGGCGGCGACCTTCTGCGGGCCCTTGCCCTTCTTGGCCTTCTTCGCGAAGACGACGCCGATGAGCGCGAGCAGGCCCGCGACGAGGACGTTCGCCGCGAAGGACAGCAGGAAGCAGACGGCCATGTTCCAGCCGCTCCAGGTCCGGATGCCGTAGGCCAGCGCGAAGCTCAGCATCGGCAGCGAGAACACCAGGAGCAGGCCCGCCAGCGAGAACGCGCCGCCGCTCGTCGCCCCGCGCTTGACGTCCTGCCTCAGCTGCGCCTTGGCCAGTGCGATCTCGTCGTGCACGAGCGCCGACAATTCGGTGGTCGCCGAGGCGAACAGCTGGCCGATGCTGCGTTCGGTGCCGACCGGGCTGCCGTCGGGTGCGCTCATCGCGGTCTCCCTCTTCTGCTGGCTGATCTGCCTACGGTTCCGTGGCTGCCGGGTGCCTGCCTGCTGCGTCCCGACCGTGTACGGTCCGTCTTTTGTACCGTCTCGTCAGATCATGCCGGACCGTCGCCCTCATCGCCTGCCCCGCCCGGCACTTCGGCAAGCCGCGCCGACTCCATCTCCTCGGCGATCCGGCGGTGCTCGGCGGCCTTCTTCTCGTAGATGGCGGCCACCCGCAGGTGGTACGCGGGGTCGTCCTCCTCGTAGATGTCCGGGACGCCGCTGAGGTCCTCGTCGCGCTCCTCGGCCTCGGTCAGCTTGCGGTACTTGGCGTTCCGTACCTTCAGCAGCACGGTGGCCAGCAGGGCCGCGACGAGCGAACCGGTCAGGACGGCGGCCTTCACCTCGTCGGTGAGCGCCGCGTCGCCCTCGAAGGCGAGCTCGCCGATCAGCAGCGACACGGTGAAGCCGATGCCGGCCAGGGTCGCCACCGCGAACACGTCGGCCCATTCGAGGTCGTCGCTGAGCGAGGCCCGGGTGAAGCGCGCGGTCAGCCAGGTGCCGCCGAAGATGCCCAGTGTCTTGCCGACGACGAGTCCGAGGACCACGCCCAGGGTCTCCGGCTTGGTGAACACGTCGGCCAGCGCCCCGCCCGAGATCGACACGCCCGCGCTGAACAGCGCGAACAGCGGCACGGCCAGACCCGCCGACAGGGGGCGGACGAGGTGTTCGATGTGCTGGCCCGGGGAGTGCTGCTCACCCTCGCGGGTGTGGCAGCGCAGCATCAGGCCCATCGCGACACCGGCGATGGTGGCGTGGACGCCGCTGTTGTACATCAGCGCCCAGATCACCAGACCGAGCGGCACGTACACGTACCAGCCGCGCACCCCCTTGCGCAGCAGCAGCCAGAAGACGGCGAGGCCGACGACGGCGCCGCCGAGCGCGGCGAAGTTCAGGCTGTCGGTGAAGAAGACCGCGATGATCAGGATCGCGAAGAGGTCGTCGACGACGGCGAGCGTCAGCAGGAAGGCGCGCAGGGCGCTCGGCAGGGAGGTGCCGATGACGGCGAGCACGGCGAGCGCGAAGGCGATGTCGGTGGCGGTGGGCACGGCCCAGCCGGCCAGGGAGCCGCCGCCGGCGGTGTTGGTGACCGTGTACACCAGGGCCGGTACGGCCATGCCGCACAGCGCCGCCACCACGGGGAGCGCGGCGGCCTTCGGGTCCTTCAGGTCTCCGGCGACCAGCTCGCGCTTCAGCTCGATGCCGGCGACGAAGAAGAAGATCGCGAGCAGTCCGTCGGCGGCCCAGTGCGCGACCGACAGGTCGAGGCCGAGGGACTCGATCCCGAAGTGGAAGTGGCTGACGGTCTCGTAGCTGTCGCCCAGCGCCGGTATGTTCGCCCACGCCAGTGCGGCGATCGCGGCGACGAGCAGCAGGACGCCGCCGACGGTCTCGGTGCGCAGCGCTTCGGCGACGTAGTTCCGCTCGGGGAGGGACAGCCGTCCGAAGGCTTTGCGGGGGGTGCGGGGCGCGGTCACAGGAAGGTCCTCCGGTCGATGGGCAGCACGGACTCGCTTGCCGACCAGACTTCCCGGCACACCATGAGGATCTTGTTGAGCTTCTTACGCTTTCCTTAGCCTACCTAAACTGCCGTGGCACTGCCGGGTGACCTTCGTGACGGTAGGAAACGGCACGAAGTGCACGAAAAGGGCACCCGGCGGGTCTCGCGCCGGGTGCCCTTCATGTGGGCGTATCAGTCCTCGCTGGGCGCCGCGGGCAGCTTCGACTGGATGAGGTCCATGACCGTGGAGTCCGCCAGCGTGGTCACGTCACCGACCTGCCGGTTCTCCGCCACGTCGCGCAGCAGACGGCGCATGATCTTGCCGGAGCGGGTCTTGGGCAGCTCGCTCACCGGCAGGATGCGCTTGGGCTTGGCGATCGGGCCGAGCGTGGCGCCGACGTGGTTGCGCAGTTCGGTGACGAGGTCCTCGGACTCCGCCGCCGTACCCCGCAGGATCACGAAGGCCACGATCGCCTGCCCGGTCGTCTCGTCCGCCGCGCCGACCACGGCCGCCTCGGCGACCGACGGGTGGGAGACGAGGGCGGACTCGACCTCGGTGGTGGAGATGTTGTGCCCGGAGACCAGCATCACGTCGTCGACCCGGCCGAGCAGCCAGATGTCGCCGTCCTCGTCCTTCTTGGCGCCGTCGCCGGCGAAGTACTTGCCCTCGAAGCGCGACCAGTACGTGTCGATGAAGCGCTGGTCGTCGCCCCAGATGGTGCGCAGCATCGACGGCCACGGCTCGGTGAGGACCAGGTAGCCGCCCCCGCCGTTCGGCACCTCGTTGGCCTCGTCGTCGACCACGGTGGCGGAGATGCCGGGCAGCGGGCGCTGGGCGGAGCCCGGCTTGGCCTCAGTGACGCCCGGCAGCGGCGTGATCATCATCGCGCCGGTCTCCGTCTGCCACCAGGTGTCGACGACCGGGGTCGCGTCCGCGCCGATGGTCTTCCGGTACCAGATCCACGCCTCGGGGTTGATCGGCTCGCCGACCGAGCCGAGGACCCGCAGGGAGGACAGGTCGAACTTCGCGGGGATGTCGTCGCCCCACTTCATGAACGTACGGATCGCGGTGGGCGCCGTGTAGAGGATGGAGACCTTGTACTTCTGCACGATCTCCCAGAAGCGGCCCTGGTGCGGGGTGTCCGGGGTGCCCTCGTACATGACCTGCGTCGCGCCGTTGGCCAGCGGGCCGTAGACGATGTACGAGTGGCCGGTGACCCAGCCGACGTCGGCGGTGCACCAGTAGACGTCGGTCTCCGGCTTGAGGTCGAAGACGGCCCAGTGCGTGTACGCCGTCTGCGTGAGGTAGCCGCCGGAGGTGTGCAGGATGCCCTTCGGCTTGCCCGTCGTACCGGACGTGTACAGGATGAACAGCGGGTGCTCGGCGTCGAAGGCCTCCGGCGTGTGCTCGGCGGACTGCCGGTCGACGGTCTCGTGCCACCACTTGTCGCGGGAGTCGTCCCAGGCGACTTCCTGGCCGGTGCGGCGGACGACGAGCACGTGCTCGACGATGCCGGCGCGCTCGACGGCCTCGTCGACGGCGGGCTTGAGGGCGGACGGCTTGCCGCGCCGGTAGCCGCCGTCGGAGGTGATGACGACCTTCGCGTCAGCGTCCTGGATGCGGGTCGCGAGCGCGTCGGAGGAGAACCCGCCGAAGACCACCGAGTGGGCGGCGCCGATCCGGGCACAGGCCAGCATCGCGATCGCCGTCTCCGGGATCATCGGCATGTAGACGGCGACCCGGTCGCCCTTCTGCACGCCGAGTTCCAGCAGGGCGTTGGCGGCCTTGGAGACCTCGTCCTTGAGCTGGGCGTAGGTGATGGCGCGGCTGTCGCCGGGCTCGCCCTCGAAGTGGATGGCGACGCGGTCGCCGTTGCCGGCTTCCACGTGGCGGTCGACGCAGTTGTGGGCGACGTTGAGCTTGCCGTCCTTGAACCACTTGGCGAACGGGGGGTTCGACCAGTCGAGGGTCTCGGTCGGCTCCTCGGCCCAGGTCAGCCGACGGGCCTGCTCGGCCCAGAAGCCGAGTCGGTCGGCCTTGGCCCTTTCGTACGCCTCCGCCGTGACGTTGGCGTTCGCGGCCAGGTCGGCGGGGGGCGCGAACCTGCGCTCTTCCTTGAGCAGGTTGGCCAAGGATTCGTTGCTCACGACATCTCCCGTTCTCAGGGTTGTCCGTTGTGTCCCAGGCCACAGCTCATCAGACCCGGGGGGCCGATGACAAGGGTCGACGGGCAACTGGTTTAGACCTGTGTGGCAGTCGCCTGTGCTGGTGGCCAGTGGTCATCAGTACCCACGGACGCCGATGGCGCGGGGTTCAGCGCCTGTTACGACGCTCACACTCCCCGCGCCTCGGCTCCCGTACCGCTCAGGCGGTCAGATCGGTCTCCAGGACCAGCTCGAACACGCCGTCCGCGGCGCTCACGGGGTCTCCGGAGAGCAGGTACGCCTGGGCCTCACCCACGTGGAAGTACATGCCGTGCAGCTCCAGGTCTCCCGCGCTCAGTGCCCGGGCCACCGCGTCGTGGGCGCGCAGGTGCTCCAGCTGCTGGACCACGTTGGCCAGGCAGAGCCGCTCGGCCGCGTCGGCGGGCGGGCGTCCGGCCAGCAGAGGCCAGGAGTCCGTGTCCTCGGACGGGCTCTCCGGGGCCCCGGACGGGCTCTCCGGGTCGTCGCGGAGCCGTGCCAGGCTCGGCAGCCCGTGCCGCAGCCACCGCTTGAGCGGGGTCTGCGCGCCGCCGGGCTCGGCGCTGAGCAGCGCCTGCATGGCCCCGCACCCGGAGTGCCCGCACACCGTGATGGACCGCACCTTGAGCACGTCCACCGCGTACTCGATCGCGGCGGCCACGGAGTCGTCGCCGCTCTCCTCGCCGGGCAGCGGGACGAGATTGCCCACGTTGCGCACGACGAAGAGGTCGCCGGGACCGCTGGAGGTGATCATCGAGGTGACCACCCGTGAGTCGGCGCAGGTCAGGAAGAGCTGCGAGGGCTGCTGTCCCTCGCGGGCCAGCCGGGCCAGCTCGCCGCGGACCAACGGCGCGGTGTTGCGCTGGAAGGCGCTGATGCCGCGCGCCAGGTCCCGGGCACTGAGGCCGCCCAGGCCGCTCGGGGTGCCCGTGACACCCGTACCGGTGGGCTTGCCCCGTCCGTCGGAGCCTTTCGGCCCGTCCGGCCCGTCCGGCCCGTCCGGTCCGTCCGCCTCGCTCTGTCCGCTCGGTCGGCCGGGTGATCCGGTCACCGCGTCGGTGTCCGTGCCGGTCTCGCCCTGCCCATCGGCGCCGGGCGGGGGCGTCGGCTGCGGGGGCTCGCACTGGTGGTTGCGCCAGGGAGTCCAGGGGCGGCAGCGGCAGCCGTCCGTGTCGGCCGGTTCGGAGATGCGGGTGCCGGGACGGCGGCCTGTGATGTCGACGCGGCCCCCTTGCGCGGTGTGCGTCTTCTGCCAGTCCTGCAGGGTCTCGTACGCCGCGTGGTCCATGAACGACCCGTCCAGCTCCACGACGGTGTCCACCCCTTGGGGCACCTGGTGCAGGACCCGGCTGAGCCGCGGCACCGCGAGGAACGTCAACTGGCCGCGCACGTGCACGTGGTGGACACCGGCGGTCTCGTCGTGCTTGATCCGGGTGCGGGACAGGCGGTGCAGGGCGACGCCGACGGCCACGGCGATGCCCAGCGCGACGCCCTCCAGGACGCCGAAGAACACCACGCCGCCGGTGGTGACGGCGTAGACCAGCACCTCGCGGTGGCGGGTCACCGTGCGGATGTGGTTCAGCGACACCATCTTCAGGCCGACGGCCATGACCAGGGCGGCGAGCGAGGCGAGCGGGATGAGCTCCAGGGCCGGGACCAGCAGCAGCGTGGCGATCAGTACGAGAACGCCGTGCAGCATCGTGGAGTTCCGGCTGACGGCGCCGGCGGACACGTTCGCGGTGCTGCGTACGGCCACACCGGCGATGGGCAGTCCGCCGAGCGACCCGGAGACGATGTTGGCGGCGCCCTGTCCGAGCAGCTCGCGGTCGAGGTCGGAGCGCTTGACCCGGCCGGTCAGACCGGGCCGGGCGGAGACCAGTTTGTCGACGGCGACCGCGCCGAGCAGGGACTGCACGCTGCACACCAGCGTGGTGGTGAGCACGGCGGCGACCAGGCCGAGCACCGGGCCGTCGGGCAGCGTGGCCAGGGCGTGGCTGCTCCAGGAGGGCAGGTCGACCTTGGGCAGGCGGAGCCCGGCGAGGGCCGCGACCGCGGTGGCGCCGGCGACGGCGATGAGGGCGGCGGGGAGCTTGCCCAGCAGTCGGCCGGCCTTGCCCGGGACGCGCGGCCACAGGAACAGCAGGGTCAGGGTCAGCACGCTCGCCGCCACGTCGGCCGGACGCAGGTTCGCCAACTGGGCGGGCAGCGCGAGCAGGTTGTCCGGCACGGAGCTCTGCGGGGTGCCGCCGAGGACGATGTGCAGCTGGGCGACGGCGATGGTGACGCCGATGCCGGCGAGCATGCCGTGCACGATGGCGGGGCTGACGGCGAGCGCGGAGCGTGCCACGCGCAGGCAGCCCAGGCCGAGTTGGGCGATACCGGCGAGGACGGTGATGGCACAGGTCGTGCGCCATCCGTACTGCTGGATGAGGTCGGCGGTGACCACGGTGAGCCCGGCGGCCGGTCCGCTGACCTGGAGGGGGCAGCCGCCGAGCCATCCGACGACGATCCCGCCCACCGCGGCGGCGACGAGGCCGGCCTGGAGGGGGGCGCCGGTGGCGAGGGCGATGCCCAGGGAGAGGGGGAGGGCGATCAGGAAGACCGCGATCGAGGCCGACACGTCGGCGCCCGCGAGGCGAAAGCGCCGCGGGCCGCCGGTCGGCGGACTGTGCGGTGGGTGGATGTGCTTGGTCCGGGCCGAATCGGCGCGGGCGGGGACGCAGGATGACATCTTTTCCCGTCTCCTACAGCGGCGGGATGCCGAGCGCCCGGCGGACGCTCGGTGCGTACGTGATGAGCGCTGCGAACGCGCTGACGGTTGCGCTCAGTAAATAGATCGTAATTCAGAGTAAAGAGGGGGCATAGACTTTTCGCGCAAATGGAGTAATGCGCCGCTCAAGTGAGTGAATCCATGCATTTCATCGGCTTGTCGTACTAATTCCTTCTCGCGTGCGTGCCACCTTGACGGCGCTGACGCCACGTCCCGGCTCAGCACCCGACATCGCCGTCGTCGGCGTTGGTCCCGAGAGAAGGAAGAAGGTGGGCGGAACATGGCCGCCACCCACAGGATCGCCGCGCGCACCGTGATCGCCGCCGCGGTCTGCGCCGCGTCGCTCGCCGGTTGCGCGATCGACAGCGGTACCGGTTCCGGTGAAGGCACGCAGGGCCCGCAGAAGGAGAAGGGGGAGGCGGCGCCGGCGCCCAAGAACGCGGTCCGCCTGATCGGCGACGGTTCCACCGCGTACACCGGGGCCCAGCCGCACCTGCCCCGGCCCGAGCGCCTCAAGCCCGGCCAGAAGCCCCCGCAGTTCGTGGTGTTCTCCTGGGACGGCGCGGGCGAGGACAGTCAGAAGCTGTTCTCCCACTTCCGCGAAGTGGCCAAGGAGAACAACGCGACGATGACGTACTTCCTGAGCGGCGTGTACATGCTGCCGAAGGAGAAGCGGGACCTGTACCGGGCGCCACAGCACTCCCCGGGCCGCTCCGACATCGGCTTCAACGACGAGCAGGGCATCGCCGACACCGTCGAGCAGCTGCGGCTGGCGTGGCTGGAGGGCAACGAGATCGGCACCCACTTCAACGGACACTTCTGCGGCCCCGGCGGGGTCGGCGACTGGTCCGTGGAGGAGTGGAAGGACGAGATCAGGCAGGCCAAGCAGTTCGTGAAGACCTGGAAGACCAACACCGGGTCGAAGAACGCGGCGCCGCTGCCCTTCGACTACGACAAGGAGCTGATCGGCGCCCGCACCCCGTGCCTCGAGGGGCAGGAGAACTTCGTCAAGGCCGCCGGTGACATGGGCTTCCGCTACGACAGCAGCGGCGTCAACAACCAGGTCTGGCCGAAGAAGAAGCACGGCCTGTGGGACGTGTCGATGCAGCTCGTGCCCTTCCCCGGGCACACCTTCGAGCAGCTCACCATGGACTACAACTTCATGGTCAACCAGTCGGGCACCACGACCCAGGGCGACCCGGCCAAGCACGAGTTCTGGGGCGACCAGATGCGCGACGGCCTGCTCCAGGGCTTCCAGCGCGCCTACGACGGCAACCGCGCACCCCTGATCATCGGCAACCACTTCGAGTCCTGGAACGGCGGCACCTACATGCGCGCCGTCGAGGAGGTCATCGAGAAGGTGTGCACCAAGGACGAGGTGCGCTGCGTCTCCTTCCGGCAGCTCGTGGACTGGCTGGACGCCCAGGACCCCAAGGTGCTGAAGAAGCTGCGCTCCCTGGGCGTCGGTGAGGCACCGAAGAGGGGCTGGGCTTCCTTCCTGTCGGCCGACCCCGCCCCGGCCCCGAAGGGCGTGCCCGGAGCCCCGGCTGCCGAGCAGTAGCCGCCCGGCGGGGCGGGCGCGAGCCCCCGAGGGCCATTGGCGCCGGTGTCACGCCGGGGCTACGGCCGTCTCCCCGAGGACGAAGCCGGGGTCGACCTGTGCCGCCAGGTCGGCCCCGGTGCGCTCGTTGCCCCAGCTGCGGGCGTTCTTCAGGTGGAAGTGGACCATCTGGCGCGTGTAGCGGTCCCAGTCCCGCGAGTCGTACGTCGCGTCGGCGGCCGTGAGCAGCGTGTGCAGCGCGCGGCGGTTGGCGTCCTCCAGGAGCTCGAACCGGGGTGGGCGGCCCTTCTCCATGGCGCGCACCCAGTCCGAGTGGCCGACGGTGGTCAGGAGGTCGTCCCCGACCTGTTCGCGCAGGAAGTCGAGGTCGTCCGGCCCCTGCACCTTGTTGCCGACGACCTTCAGGGTGATGCCGAAGTCGCGGGCGTACTCCTTGTACTGGCGGTAGACGGAGACGCCCTTGCGGGTCGGCTCGGCGACGAGGAACGTGATGTCGAAGCGGGTGAACATGCCGGAGGCGAACGAGTCCGAACCCGCGGTCATGTCGACCACCACGTACTCGTCACGGCCGTCGACCAGGTGGTTCAGGCACAGCTCCACCGCTCCCGTCTTGGAGTGGTAGCAGGCGACTCCCAGGTCGGCTTCCGTGAAGGGCCCGGTGACCATCAGGCGGACGGTCCCGGCGTCGAGTTCCACCGGGCGGGCGCAGGCGTCGTAGACCGGATTGTCCTCGCGCACCCGCAGCAGGCGCGAGCCCTCACCGGGCGGCGTGGTCTTGATCATCGTCGCCGCGGAGGCGATCCGCGGGTTGGTCCCGCGCAGGTGGTCCTTGATCAGCGGCAGGCGCTCGCCCATCGCGGGGAGCCCGGCCGCCTCCGCCTCGTCGAGGCCCAGCGCGGCTCCCAGGTGCTGGTTGATGTCGGCGTCGATGGCGACGACGGGCGCACCCGTGGCGGCGAGATGGCGGATGAACAGGGAGGACAGCGTGGTCTTGCCGCTGCCGCCCTTCCCGACGAAAGCAATTTTCATGTTCACCAAGCGTAGCGGCGCGCTGGCGTTCCGTGACGTGACTGTCTGGGGGTACGTGAAGAAGACCACTCATTCGTGGGGCGGGGTGCAGGGGTGCGTAATGTCGTACCCATGAGTACGACAGGCGCGACCGCCGATCCGCTCGCGGCCCTGGGCGAACTGCCCGGCGTGGCCGAGTCCGTCGAGTCCGTGCGCAAGGCCGTGGACCGGGTCTACGGCCACCGGATCATGCGGCGCCGCAGCAACGCGATCACCTCGGAGGCCGCACTGCGCGGCGCCCGGGGCTCGGCGGCGCTGTCCGGGGCGGACTGGGCCCTGGAGGAGGTCCGCAGGCGCAGCGACTTCAGCGGCGACGACGAGGCGCGTGCCGTGGGCGCGGCGCTGCGGCTGACCGCCGAGGCGGGGCAGCTGCTGTCCATCTGGCGCCAGTCGCCGTTGCGGGTGCTGGCCCGGCTGCACCTGGTGGCCGCGGCGGACAAGGCCGACGAGGTGGGGCGGCCCCGCCAGGAGGGCGAGCCGGTGGCCGAGCCGCTCGTCGAGCTGCCGCTGCCGGGCGCCGAGGAGATGCACGGCCGGCTGGACGGCCTGGCCGGGCTGGTCATGGCGGGCGGTTCCGCGCCGGCGCTGGTGACGGCGGCCGTCGTGCACGGCGAGCTGCTGGCGCTGCGGCCCTTCACCTCGCACAACGGTCTGGTCGCGCGCGCGGCCGAACGCATCGTCCTGATCGGCAGCGGCCTGGACCCGAAGTCCGTCTGCGCCGCCGAGGTCGGTCACGCCGAGCTGGGCCGCGCGGCCTACCTGGCGGCGCTGGACGGTTACGCGTCCGGGACGCCGGAGGGCATGGCCGCGTGGATCGCGCACTGCGGCCGGGCGGTCGAGCTGGGCGCGCGCGAGTCGACGGCGGTGTGCGAGGCGCTCCAGCGCGGGGCGGCGTGACGGCGGGGCGGTACGCAGAACGCGGAATGCGGCGGTACGAGAATTCGTACCGCCGCTGGCATGACCACCGAGTTACCAAGCGTCCTCGATATGTTGCCCATCAGGTCGGGAACTTTGCCCGTCACCTGGTGCGGCTGGCCCGTAATCGACGGGTCGACGTCGCGTGGGTGCCCGATGTCCATGCTCGGTCCGTGGGGCCAATTGCGTTCTTAAGGTGATCCTTTCGGATGTCCTTGGTCTCGCGGGCCGTTGAGTCCTTTGTACTCCTGCGCCGGAGCAAGCGGAAGTGCAGACCGCACTTCTTTACTTTTGCGCTCATACGCGGGTGAAAGGGCGGGCGGCGAATCCGTGCACCGCACATCGGCGCGTGTGTGCGGGCGGGCGGGCAGGCAGGTGCGTGGGATGCAGGGATGTGGGCCGGGGCCGGGGTCAGGCGGCTGCCGCGGACCGGCGCCGGCTCGCGTACCAGACGAGGCCCGCGGTGGCCGCGGCGGCGCCTATCGCGGCGGCGGCGACGAGCGCCGGTCGCGGCGGTACGGAGAACCCCCGGATGCGCTGCTTCAGCCGCACCGGGCGGTGGAAATCGAGGATCGGCCAGTCGCGCGCGAGGGCTTCGCGACGCAGCGCCCGGTCCGGATTCACGGCGTGGGGGTGACCGACGGACTCGAGCATCGGCAGGTCGGTCGCCGAGTCGCTGTAGGCGTAGCAGCGGTTCAGGTCGTACCCCTCGGACTCGGCCAGCTCCCGGATCGCCTCCGCCTTGGTGGGGCCGTACGCGTAGTACTCCACCTCGCCGGTGAAGCGGCCGTCCTCGCCCACGACCATGCGGGTCGCCACCACCCGGTCCGCGCCGAGGAGCTCACCGATGGGCTCGACGACCTCGGCGCCCGACGTGGAGACGATCACGACGTCGCGGCCGGCGGTGTGGTGCTCCTCGATCAGGGAGGCGGCCTCGTCGTAGATGATCGGGTCGATCAGGTCGTGCAGGGTCTCGGCGACCAGCTCCTTGACCAGCCGGACGTCCCAGCCGCGGCACAGGGCGGAGAGGTACTTGCGCATCCGCTCCATCTGGTCGTGGTCGGCGCCGCCCGCGAGGAAGACGAACTGGGTGTACGCGGTACGCAGGACGGCCCTGCGGTTGATCAGCCCGCCTTGGTAGAACGACTTGCTGAACGTGAGTGTGCTCGACTTCGCAATGACCGTCTTGTCCAGGTCGAAGAAGGCCGCCGTGCGGGGTGAGTAGTGCGCCATGGAGTGGTGCGAGGAGTGGTTTTCCACGACCCCGAGCATAGGCGCAGCCCATTCGGCGTAAGGTGGGGCGCGTGGGTTTGCCTGAGAGGCCTCTCGGGTACACCATGGAAGTCACGGATCGTTCGCGACCGTGCTAACCCGGTCCGACTCCTCCCCCCCCGAGTCGGCCGTGGAGACGACCCCCGCTCTCCCCCCCGGCGGGGGTCGTCGCATGTCCGGATGCGTTTTCCTCCCTCCGGCGTACCAGGGTCCGTGTCGTGACGATGTCTGCGAGGTGTTCTTGTCATGAGCATGGCTGGTGACGGAGGGTAGTCGTCGGGCTGCTCTGCGGGTGTCGCACGCGGGTTGGAACGGAGTGGTGCGGGGCTCACCGGTTCGGGTGACGGCGATATTCACATCCATCGAGTTGTCCACAGTTTTCGACCAAGATCCACACGATTTCCAGGATCGCTGCACCGTGATTCCCACGCGTCAGGGCCGTGCCGAGTTCCAGGGCCGGTTGCCTTTGCCGGACGCGTATGGCCGACCGGTTCCACGGCCCGCCGGAAAGGCGGGCCCCAGGGGCCGCGCGAGATACGGGACACGGCCGCGACCACGGAAGTCGCGGCGCACGGGACACGGCCGCGACCACGGACGTCGCGGCACGGGATACGCCTGCGACCACGAAGTCGCGGCGCACGGAACACCGCGGCTGCGGAAGTCGCGGCGAAGGGGGACACAGAACATGACGGGGACCATCACCCATGACCTGCCGCACGCCGCCGGAGGACATCAGGGCGGGCCACTGATCGTCACCGAGGACACCGAACTCCTCGACGACCTGCTGCGCCTGTGCGCGGCGGCCGGCGCGACACCGGAAGTGCACCACTCGGTGCCGGCGGTGTCCGCGGCGCCTGCGTCGTCCCCGGGGGCCGGGTGGCCTGGCGGCTGGGAGGCCGCGCCACTCGTCCTCGTCGGCGACGACGCCGCACGGCGGGTGCGCGGGACCGCGCGGAGACGCGGGGTGGTCCTGGTGAGCCGCGATCAGGACGACCCCGGAGTCTGGCAGCGGGCCGTGGAGATCGGCGCCGACCACGTCCTGGTGCTGCCCGACGGCGAACAGTGGCTCGTCGACCGCATCGCCGACGTCGCCGAGGGCGTCGGCCGACCCGCCCTCACCGTCGGTGTGATCGGTGGCCGGGGTGGCGCCGGGGCGTCCACGCTGGCCTGCGCGCTCGCCGTCACCTCCGCGCGGGAGGGGCTGCGCAGCCTGCTGGTGGACGCCGATCCGCTGGGCGGCGGCCTCGACGTCCTCCTCGGCGGCGAGACGGCCGAGGGACTGAGGTGGCCCGCGTTCGCCGCCTCGCGCGGCCGGGTCGGTGGCGGCGCCCTGGAGGAGTCGCTGCCCGAGCTGCACTCGCTGCGGGTGCTCAGCTGGGACCGCGGCGACTGCGTCGCCGTGCCGCCCCCGGCCGTACGCGCGGTGCTCGCCGCGGCCCGGCGCAGGGGCGGCACGGTCGTCGTGGACCTGCCGCGCCGGATCGACGACGGCGTCGCCGAGGTCCTCGCCCAGCTCGACGTCGGGCTTCTCGTCGTCCCGGCCGAACTGCGGGCCGTGGCGGCGGCCGGCCGGGTGGCGGCCGCGGTGGGCATGGTCCTGCGCGACCTGCGCGTCGTGACGCGCGGGCCGTACGACTCCGGCCTCGACGACCGCGAGGTGGCCCGGTTGCTCGGACTGCCGCTGGCCGGCGAGGTTCCCGTCGAGTCCGGCCTCCTGCGCGCCACCGACGGCAAGCGGCCTCCCGGCGCGTCCGCACGCGGACCGCTGGCGCGCTTCTGCCGGGAGTTCTGGGACCGGGCGTTGGTGGAGACGGGGGGCGGTGCGGCGTGAAGGCGTCGGCGTCGGCGTCGCCGGAGTTCAAGGGGGCGGTGGCGCGGTCGGCTCCGCGGGGCGGCGGCGCCCCGGGGTGGGCTGTCCGGGTGGCCCCGGGAGCGGTGCCGGCGGATCGGGCGGCCCCGGGGTGGGCTGTCCGGGTGGCCCCGGGAGCGGTGCCGGCGGACCGGGCGTACGCGGGTGCGGCCGCGGGAGGGCCCCTGCCGGGGACGGCTGCCGAGGGGGCGCCGGCGGCGGTTGCCCCCGTCGGCCCCGGCCCGGCTTCGGGGATGCTCGACGGGGTGCGGCGGTGGCTCGCCGAGCACGGGTCGGAGCCCACGCCCGCTCGGGTGGCGCAGGCCCTGCGGGAGCAGGGACGGGTCCTGGGGGACGCCGAGGTCCTCGCAGCCGCCGCACAGCTGAGGTCGGAGCTCGTCGGCAGTGGGCCGCTGGAACCGCTGCTCGCCGACCCGTCGGTGACCGACGTACTGGTCTCTGCCCCGGACCGGGTCTGGGTGGACCGGGGCGGCGGCCTGGAGCTGACGTCGGTCACTTTCCCGGACGCCGGTGCGGTACGGCGGCTCGCGCAGCGCCTCGCCACGGTCGCCGGGCGCAGGCTGGACGACGCCCGGCCCTGGGTGGACGCACGGCTGCCCGACGGCACCCGGCTGCACGCGGTGCTGCCCCCGGTCGCCGTCGGTTGCACCTGCCTGTCGCTCCGGGTGGTACGGCCGCGTGCGTTCACGCTCGACGAACTCGCGGCCGCGGGCACCGTGCCGCCCGGCGGTGACCGCGTGCTGCGCGCGCTGCTGCGGGCACGGCTGTCCTTCCTCGTCAGCGGCGGCACCGGCAGCGGCAAGACGACGCTGCTCAGCGCGCTGCTCGGCCTCGCTCGGCCGGACGAGCGCATCGTGCTGGCCGAGGACTCGGCGGAGCTGCGGCCCGACCACCCGCACGTCGTCCACCTGGAGACCAGACCAGCGAACCAGGAGGCCGCGGGCCTGGTCACCCTGGAGGACCTGGTGCGCCAGGCGCTGCGGATGCGGCCGGACCGGCTGGTCGTCGGCGAGGTGCGAGGCGCGGAGGTGGCCCATCTGCTGGCGGCGTTGAACACCGGTCACAGCGGCTGCGGGACGGTGCACGCCAACGCCGCCGCCGACGTGCCGGCCCGGCTGGAAGCGCTCGGCACGGCCGCGGGGCTGGACCGCGCGGCGCTGCACAGCCAGCTGGCCGCGGCCCTCTCCGTGGTCCTGCACCTGGCCCGGGACCGGGCGGGACGTCGCCGGATCGCCGAGGTGCACGTACTGGAGCGCGATCCGTCGGGGCTGGTGCGGACGGTGCCGGCCTTGCGGTGGGAAGCGGAGGCCTTCGCGGCCGAGCGCGGCTGGGAGCGGCTGCGGGCACTGCTGCGCGCCGACGGGCTCGGCCGCGAGCACGTGGACGAGCACGTGGAGAGGAGGCGTACAGGTGACGGGGACGGGTGAGTGGTCGACGGGCGTGGCCCTGGGGTGCCTCGGCGCGGCGGCATGGCTGGCGGGGAGCGGGTGGCACACCGGAGCGCGGCGCGCGCGGCTGGTGCTCGCCGGTGACGGAACGGGCGGCACCGGGGCGCCGCCACCGGGGCGACGGATGACGGACGCGGTGCTGCGTGTCCGTGGCCGGCTGGCGCCCGAGTGGTGGGCGCCGGTGGCCGGGTTGCTGCTGGCGGTACTGGGCGACTCGGTGCTGCCGGTCGTCGCGGGGGCGGCCGGGGTGCCACTGCTGCGGCGGGCGCGCCTGGCCCGCCGGGCGGGGCGGACCCGGGAGCGCCGGCAGGACGCGGTGATCGCCCTGTGCGGGGCCCTCGCCGGTGAGGTGCGGGCGGGGCGGCAGCCGGGGGAGGCACTGCTGTGCGCCGTGCACGACTCCGGAGGCCTCGGCGACGGGCAGACAGCGGTGCTGGCCGCGGCCCGCTTCGGCGGGGACGTGCCGGTGGCGCTCGCGGCGGCGGCGCGGCAACCGGGTGCCGAGGGATTGCGGGGCCTGGCGGCGTGCTGGCGGGTCGCCGTCGACCAGGGCGCCGGTCTGGCGGCCGGACTCGACCGGCTGGAAGGTGCCCTGCGCGCCGAACGGGATCAGCGCTGCGACCTGCGGGCCCAGTTGGCGGGAGCACGCGCCACGGCGGTGATGCTCGCCGGCCTGCCGCTCTTCGGCCTCCTGCTCGGCTCCGCTCTCGGTTCCGACCCGCTGCGCGTACTGCTGCACACGGGAGCCGGGCTGGGCTGTCTGCTGGCCGGCGGGGTCCTGGAGGGCCTGGGCGTGTGGTGGGTGACGCGGATCGTGCGGAAGGCGGAGGCGGCGTCGTGACCGGGGATGTCGTCCACAGGCTGGGGGCAGTGGTGGGGGCGGTGCTGGTCGCCGGGTGGCTGGCGCACGGCTTCGTAGCCCTGCGGAGGGAGCGGATCGTGCGCAGGCGGCTCACCGGTCTCCTGGCCCCGCCGGCGGCTCGCGCCGACCCACGACACGCCGAGGTGCTCGGCGCGGTGCGCGACCGGCTGCCGCTGGTGGCCGTGGTGGGTGCGGGATGGGCCCTGGTCGGGGGTCTCGTCGGGGTGACGGCGGGCCTGGCGGGTGCGGTGGTGCTGTGGCGCCTTCGAGCCCGGGGGACGGCCGCCGGTACGGCCGCGACGCAGACGGTCGCCGCCGAGGCCGCTCGCCAACTGCCGCTGGCGGCCGACCTGCTCGCGGCCTGTGTCGCGGCCGGTGCCGGGCCGGTGGCCGCGGCCCAGGCGGTGGGCGATGCCCTCGGCGGACCCGTGGGGGACGCGCTGGGCCGTGGCGCGGCGGAGGTGCGGCTCGGTGGTGAGCCGGCCGGGGCCTGGCGGGGGCTCGCCGCGCTGCCGGGCGCGGCTGAGCTGGCGCGGTTGCTGGAACGGGCCGACGTGTCGGGTCTGCCCGCGGCCGGCCCGGTCGCCAGGCTGGCCGCCCAGGCGCGCGCCGACTGGGCCCGCACCACGACGGCACGGGCCCGCCGGGCGGCCGTCATGGTGAGCGCGCCGGTGGGTCTGTGCTTCCTGCCCGCGTTCATCGCGGTGGGCGTACTGCCGGTGGTGATCGGGCTCGCGGGCGGGGTGTTGGGCGACGGGGGAGGTGGTGGCTGACGGGAGGGGCGGGCCGGCGCGGGCCGGCGCACGAGACCCGGTGGGCCCACCAGACCGGTGGACCAGCGAGACCGGTGGACCAGCGAGACCGGTGGACCAGCAAGCGAGCAACGAAGAGGAACCTTACGGGGGTTGCGATGTATCAGGTGGTGCGGGCGCGGTTGAGTGCCCTGACGCGTGCGATGTGTTCGGCACGGCGACGGCGGGCCGAGGGGCGGGACGCGGGAATGGTCACTTCCGAGTACGCGATGGGGATCGTCGCGGCGGTGGCGTTCGCCGTGGTCCTCTACAAGGTGGTGACGAGCGGGGCGGTCAGCGCGGAGCTGCAGGGCATCGTGAAGCAGGCGCTCGATGCGCGGATGTGAGCGGGGCGGGAGGAGGTGGTCCCGCGGCTCGGACAAGGGCTTCGTGACGGCCGAGACCGCCGTGGTGCTGCCCGTGCTGGTGGTGTTCGCGATGGCGCTGGCGTGGGGGCTGCTCGTGGTGGCCGCGCAGATCCAGTGCGTGGACGCGGCCCGGACGGGCGCCCGCGCGGCGGCCCGGCAGGACCCGGCCGACGCCGTTGCCGAAGCCGCCCGGGACGCGGCACCCCGCGGAGCGAGGGTCACGGTCAGCCGGGAGGGGGACCGGGTCCGTGTGGTCGTGGTGGCCGAGCCGCCGGCACTGCACGGGCTGCCCTTCGAGGTACGGGAGGAGGCCGTGGCGTCGGTGGAGCGGACGGCGGGAGGTGCGCCGTGAGGTGCCGGGCGGAATGCGCCGACCGGGGGTCCGCCACCGTCTGGAGCGTCGGCGCCGTCGCCGTTCTGTGCCTGGTGTTCGGCGTCGTCCTGGCCCTGGGCCAGGCGGTCGCGGCCCGCCACCGTGCGGCCGGCGGCGCCGATCTGGCGGCGCTGGCGGCGGCGGACCACTGGGCGCGGGGCGGTACGGCGGCGTGTGCCCGGGCGGGACGGATCGCGGCGGCTCAGGGGACGCGGCTGGTGCGGTGCGTGCTTACCGGCCAGGTCTCCGACGTGAGGGTGGCCTCCGGCTGGGGACCGTTCGCGTCGGAGGTCCGGGCTAGGGCGGGACCGGCGGTGGAGATTCCCTCGCCGAGGGAGGCTCCCTCGGAGGTGGACACTCCCTCGGCGTGGGCTACGTCGGTGGAGGACCGCCGGTGAGGACCCGTTGGCGGGGGGGCGTCGGTGAGGTCCTCGGCGGGACTCACGGGGTGGGCTTGCCCCGTCCCGTCTCCGCCTGCCTCGCCTCGGCCGACGCTGCCTCCGCCGGTCCTGCCCCAACCGGCCCCGCTGCCGTCGGCTCTGCCTCCGCCGGCCCCGCTGCCGTCGGCTCCGCGGCGGCACCCCGGCCACCGTCTCGCCCCCCGCCCGCCGCATGTCCCGACGCCCCGTCCGCCGCTCCTCGGAGGAGCACAGTGAGGAGCCGTACGGCCCCTCGCTTGTGCAACGGGTCGTTGCCGTTGCCGCACTTGGGGGACTGGATGCAGGACGGGCAGCCGGCGTCGCACTCGCAGGAGGCGATGGCCTGCCGGGTGGCGGTGAGCCATTCGCGGGCCGTGTGGAAGGCCCGCTCGGCGAAGCCCGCCCCGCCGGGGTGGCCGTCGTACACGAAGACCGTCGGGAGCAGCGTGTCGGGGTGGAGGGGGACGGACACGCCGCCGATGTCCCAGCGGTCGCAGGTGGCGAAGAGGGGCAGCATGCCGATCGAGGCGTGTTCGGCGGCGTGCAGGGCGCCGCCGAGGATCTCCGGGTTGATCCGCGCCGCGTCCAGCTGGTCCTCGGTGACCGTCCACCACACCGCGCGGGTGCGCAGCGTCCGGGGAGGCAGGTCGAGCTTCGTCTCGCCCAGCACTTCGCCGGTGATGAGGCGCCGACGCAGGAAGGAGACCACTTGATTGGTGACCTCGACGGAGCCGTAGCACAGGCGTCCGTCGCCCCAGGGGACCTCGGTGTCGGTCTCCAGGACGGAGATCGCCGTCGTGTCGCGGGCGACCGTCGAGTACACGGGCGTGGCCTGCTCGACCAGCGCGACGGCGTCCTCCAGGTCCAGCGACCGGACGAGATACGTGCGGCCCTGGTGGAGGTGGACGGCGCCCTCGTGGACCGTCGTGTGGGCGGAGCCGGCGTCCACCGTGCCCAGCAGGCGGCCCGTCCCAACCTCGACGACCTGGACCGGCCGTCCGCCCTCGCCGCGGATGTCGGTCAGGTCAGCGGCCCGCTCCCGGCGCGTCCAGTGCCAGGCCCGGGTCCGGCGGCGCAGCAGCTTCGCCGCCTCCAGCTGCGGGAGCAGTTCCTCGCAGGCGGGGCCGAACAACGGCAGGTCCTCGTCGGTCAGCGGGAGCTCGGCCGCCGCGGCGCAGAGATGCGGGGCGAGGACGTACGGGTTGTCCGGGTCGAGGACCGTGGACTCCACGGGCTGGTCGAACAGGGCCTCCGGATGGTGGACGAGGAAGGTGTCCAGCGGGTCGTCGCGGGCGACCAGCACCGCGAGCGCCCCCTGCCCGGACCGTCCTGCCCGTCCTGCCTGCTGCCACAGCGACGCCCGGGTGCCCGGATATCCGGCGATCACCACGGCGTCCAGCCCGGAGATGTCCAGGCCGAGTTCGAGGGCGTTGGTCGCGGCGAGACCGAGGAGTTCGCCGGAGTGCAGGGCGCGTTCCAGGGCCCGGCGTTCCTCGGGGAGGTAGCCGCCGCGGTACGCCGCGACACGCCCGGCCAGCGAGCGGTCGATCTCGGCCAGGCGCTCCTGGGCGATCACGGAGATCAGCTCGGCGCCGCGCCGGGACCGCACGAAGGTGATCGAGCGCATGCCCTGCACGGTGAGGTCGGTGAGCAGGTCGGCGGCCTCGGCGGTGGCCGTGCGGCGGACCGGCGCGCCCTTCTCGCCCTCCAGCTCGGTCAGCGGCGGCTCCCACAGGGCGAACACCAGTTCACCGCGTGGTGAGGCGTCGTCGGCGACCTCGACGACCGGCAGCCCGGTGAGCCGGCGGGCGGCCACCGCGGGCTCGGCGGCGGTGGCGGAGGCGAGCAGGAAGACCGGCGACGCGCCGTAGCGGGCGCACAGCCGGCGCAGTCTGCGCAGCACCTGGGCGACGTGGGAGCCGAAGACGCCCCGGTAGGTGTGGCACTCGTCGATGACGACGTACTTCAGAGCCTTCAGGAACGAGGCCCAGCGGGGATGCGACGGCAGGATGCCGCGGTGCAGCATGTCCGGGTTGGTGAGCACGTAGGTGCCGTACTGGCGGATCCACTCGCGCTCCTCGAACGGCGTGTCGCCGTCGTACACCGCGGCTCGAACGGATGTGCCGAGAGGTTGTGAAAGTTCCTTCACCGAACGGCACTGGTCGGCGGCCAGCGCCTTCGTCGGGGCCAGGTACAGGGCGGTGGCGCCACGCCCGTTCGGGGCCTCGGAGCCGTCCAGCAGGGTCGACAGCACCGGCACCAGGTACGCCAGGGATTTTCCGGACGCGGTCCCCGTGGCGACGACCACCGAGTCGCCGTCGAGGGCGTGTTCGGCGGCGCGTGCCTGGTGGGCCCAGGGGTGTTCGATGCCCGCGGCCCGCACCGCCGCGACGACCTCCGGGCGAATTCGGTCCGGCCAGACGGCATGACGGCCCGCACGTGGGGGCAGGTGCTCCGTATGAGTGATGCGCGCAGCCCGGCTCGGTCCCGCGGCGAGCCGGTCCAGGACCGTGCCCGGTTCCGGCCGGGAGCCGGGCTCCGCCGGGGGTCTGTCGGGTCGGTGATTCTTGGCCATCGGCACCGAGTCTGTCACTGGCGTGACGGACAATGGGACCAAGGCGTCGTGCACGCCTGCCGGTAAGTGATTGAATGCCATCGCGGCTGGCGAACCGTCCTGGGGGCTTCAAGCCGAGGTGTCCCGAGGGACGACCGCTCGATAGCAAGGTGCTGGAGGATCCGTGGACCTGTCCCTGTCGACCCGTACCGTCGGCGATCGTACGGTCGTCGAGGTCGGTGGCGAAATTGACGTATACACCGCGCCCAAGCTGCGTGAGCAGCTGGTCGAGCTCGTGAACGACGGGAGTTTCCACCTCGTCGTCGACATGGAGGGCGTGGACTTCCTCGACTCCACCGGGCTCGGCGTACTGGTCGGCGGACTGAAGCGGGTGCGTGCCCACGAGGGCTCGCTGCGCCTGGTCTGCAACCAGGAGCGCATTCTCAAGATCTTCCGTATCACCGGCCTCACCAAGGTGTTCCCCATTCACACCTCGGTCGAGGAAGCGGTGGCGGCCACCGACTGACGACCGGTCCCGGGCCCGCGGGCCCGGGACGGCAGTAGAACGAGGGAGGTCCGGGCTGTCGGCGGCCCGGGCCCCCGACAGCACGCCCGTAGTTCCGAGGGGGATGCATGGCCACCGTCGAACTCCGCTTCAGCGCGCTGCCCGAGCATGTCCGCACCGCCCGTCTGGTGGCGGCCGCGGTGGCACGCAGGGCCGGAGTGGACGAGGCCGTCCTCGACGAGGTCAGGCTCGCCGTCGGCGAGGCCTGCACCCGGGCTGTGGGCCTGCATCAGCACGTCGGCATCACGGCGCCGGTCAAGGTGTCGCTGATCGAGGAGGAGAAGCAGTTCTCCATCGAGGTCGGCGACGAGGCGCCGCACGCGACACCGGGGGCCGGAGCCCCGGGTGCCGCCGACGACGCGGAGGCCGAGGAGGACGAGATGGGCCTCGCGGTCATCAGCGGACTCGTCGACGACGTGGAGGTCACGGCGGGCGAGGGCGGCGGACTGATCCGCATGACCTGGCCGACGGCACCGGCGGTGCTCCCGCCGGTCTGATTCCCGTATCACCCGAAGGGCCCCACATCCTGGGGCCCTTTGTCATGCGCGGACATACAGTGGGGCCGTGCGGGCATCAAGTGAATTCCTTCACGATCCACCGCGATCAGGTGCACGGAAAGAAGGATCACGGAATTAACGCCGGAAGGGCATTACTACTTACGCGCTCCTTCCGGTTGACAGGTCAATTCCATTTGTCGTGCACTGTTTTGATCAGGTTCCGGTACCTACAATCCCGTCCACATCTTGAGCTCAGCCCAAGCGTCAAGGAGGACGAATGGCGGAGCTTTCCACCCCTCATCAGTTGGGCGATCCCTCCACCCTCGCGGCGGCCGTGCTGACCGACGGGAACCGCGCCCTGGTCGCGGTCATCGCGGTCGTCGCACTGGCCGCGCTGGTGCTCGCCGGAGTCCTGGTGCGCCAGGTGCTCGCGGCGGGCGAGGGAACCGAGAGCATGAAGAAGATCGCGGCGGCCGTCCAGGAAGGTGCCAACGCCTATCTGGCCAGGCAGCTTCGCACGCTCGGCGTATTCGCCGTCGTCGTGTTCTTTCTGCTCATGCTGCTGCCCGCGGACGACTGGAATCAACGGGCCGGGCGATCGATCTTCTTCCTGATCGGCGCGGCGTTCTCCGCGGCCACCGGCTATATCGGCATGTGGCTCGCCGTGCGCAGCAATGTGCGCGTCGCCGCGGCGGCGCGGGAAGCGACACCCGCCCCGGGCGAACCGGAAAAGGATCTCACCGTCGTCTCGCACAAGGCTACGAAGATCGCATTTCGTACGGGCGGCGTGGTCGGCATGTTCACGGTGGGGCTCGGCCTGCTGGGCGCCTGCTGCGTGGTGCTGGTCTACGCGGCCGACGCGCCGAAGGTGCTGGAGGGCTTCGGCCTCGGTGCCGCGCTCATCGCGATGTTCATGCGCGTCGGCGGCGGCATCTTCACCAAGGCCGCCGACGTCGGCGCAGATCTGGTCGGCAAGGTCGAGCAGGGCATTCCGGAGGACGACCCGCGCAATGCCGCGACCATCGCCGACAACGTGGGCGACAACGTCGGCGACTGCGCGGGCATGGCGGCCGACCTCTTCGAGTCGTACGCCGTGACCCTGGTCGCCGCGCTGATCCTCGGCAAGGTGGCCTTCGGTGACTTCGGCCTGGCGTTCCCGCTGCTGGTGCCGGCGATCGGCGTGATCACCGCCATGATCGGCATCTTCGCGGTGGCGCCTCGGCGGTCCGACCGCAGCGGCATGAGCGCGATCAACCGGGGGTTCTTCATCTCCGCCGTGATCTCGCTGGTGCTGGTGGCGGTGGCCGTCTTCGTCTACCTCCCCGGGAAGTACTCGGAGCTGGACGGCGTCACCGACGCGGCGATCGCGGGCCGGGACGGCGACCCGCGGGTCCTGGCGCTCGTCGCGGTGGCCATCGGCATCGTGCTCGCCGCCCTGATCCAGCAGCTCACCGGCTACTTCACCGAGACCACCCGACGCCCCGTCAGGGACATCGGCAAGTCCTCGCTCACCGGTCCCGCCACCGTCGTCCTCGCCGGTATCTCGATCGGGCTCGAATCCGCCGTATACACCGCCCTCCTGATCGGCCTCGGCGTCTACGGGGCCTTCCTGCTCGGCGGTACGTCCATCATGCTGGCGCTGTTCGCCGTGGCACTGGCCGGCACCGGCCTGCTCACCACGGTCGGTGTCATCGTCGCCATGGACACCTTCGGTCCGGTCTCCGACAACGCGCAGGGCATCGCCGAGATGTCCGGCGACGTCGAGGGCGCCGGCGCACAGGTCCTCACCGACCTGGACGCCGTCGGCAACACCACCAAGGCCATCACCAAGGGCATCGCCATCGCCACCGCCGTACTCGCCGCCGCGGCCCTCTTCGGGTCGTACCGCGACGCCATCACCACCGGCGCGGCGGACGTGGGCGAGAAACTCAGCGGCGAGGGCGCGCCGATGAGCCTGATGATGGACATCTCGCAACCCAACAACCTCGTCGGGCTCATCGCCGGCGCGGCGGTCGTCTTCCTCTTCTCGGGGCTGGCGATCAACGCGGTGTCGCGCTCGGCGGGCGCGGTGGTCTTCGAGGTGCGGCGCCAGTTCCGGGAGCGGCCCGGAATCATGGACTACAGCGAGAAGCCCGAGTACGGCAAGGTCGTCGACATTTGCACCCGGGACGCCCTGCGGGAACTCGCCACGCCCGGACTGCTCGCCGTGATGGCGCCCATCTTCATCGGCTTCACGCTCGGCGTGGGCGCGCTCGGCGCGTTCCTGGCGGGCGCGATCGGTGCGGGCACGCTCATGGCGGTGTTCCTCGCCAACTCCGGTGGCGCCTGGGACAACGCCAAGAAACTCGTGGAGGACGGCCACCACGGCGGCAAGGGCAGCGAGGCGCACGCCGCCACCGTGATCGGCGACACGGTCGGCGACCCGTTCAAGGACACCGCCGGTCCGGCGATCAACCCCCTGCTGAAGGTCATGAACCTGGTGGCGCTGCTCATCGCGCCGGCGGTCATCAAGTTCTCCTACGGCGCCGACGAGAGCATCCCCGCGCGGGTGCTGATCGCCGTCGTCGCGTTCCTCGTCATCGCCGCGGCGGTCTGCGTCTCCAAACGGCGGGGCATCGCCATGGGCGACGAGGACGACGCCGATCCGGATCCCAAGTCGGCCGATCCGGCGGTGGTTTCGTAGCCACCGTCGCACCGCCGCACGAGAAGCACAGATCAAGGGGCGGGCGGACGGCGCGTGTTGACGCGTCGTCCGCCCGTCTCGTGCGGGCGCGCGCCCTTCACCGTGAGCCTTATCTCTCTTGGTGCAAATGGCTTCAATACGGTCTTAACGGATGTTCGTCCTGCGGATGTCCTCCATCCGGCGTGTATGTTCCGGGGCCGAGAGCCATGGAAGGGACCAATCCGGTGAACAAGAAGCTCGCGGCCGCACTGTCCGGCGGTGCGGTACTGGTACTGGCGCTGACGGGATGCAGCAGCAGCGACGACAACGAGAAGCTGGACGGCTGGGCGAAGGAGGTCTGCGACGCGGTGAAGCCGCAGGCCACGAAGATCGAGTCCGCCAACGCCGCGATCCAGAAGGAGACGTCGGACAACAGCACGCCCGCCGAGGTCCAGAAGACCGACGCGCAGGCGTTCCAGGACATGTCCGACGCCTACAAGGCGATGGGCAGCGCCGTCCAGAAGGCCGGGGCCCCGGACGTCGAGAACGGTGAGAAGAAGCAGAAGGACGCCGTCACCGAGCTCAACAGCCTCTCCTCGTCGTACGCCTCCCTGAAGAAGCAGGTGGAGGCCCTGGACACCAAGGACCAGGCGAAGTTCGCCGACGGCCTCAAGGACATCGCCACCGAGCTCAACAAGCTCAGCAAGAGCGGCAGCAACGCGCTGAAGACCCTGGAAGAGGGTGACGTCGGCCAGGCGATGGCCAAGCAGGCCAGCTGCAAGTCGGCCTCGGTGACGCCGTCTGCGGCCGCCGGCTGACGTCCGCTCCGGAGGCAGGGGGCGGGCGGCGGGCCACAATGGTGGTGTGAGTAACGCCAGCCTGTCCCCCCTGCCCTCCGCCGACCGCCCCGACGTCACCGCCCGGCTGCGGGACGCCCTGCTCGGCGCGTCCTTCACCGCCGACGGACTGCTGGAGCTGCTCGGCGCCCCCGCCTACGCGGCGCTGTCGCGCAGCGAGACCGTGCCCGCGCTGCGGGCCACCCGCGGCGACACGCCGCTCGAACGGCTCGTCAGGCTCTTCCTGCTCCAGCAACCCGTGCCCCACGCGCGCATGGCGGACGTCCTGCCCGTGGACGCCTGCCTGGAGAGCGGCTGGCTGGTGCGCGCGGGCGACGACGAGGTGGCCGCCACCGTGGACGTACGTCCGTACGGCGGGCCGGGCGGCGAGGACTGGTTCATCGTCTCCGACCTGGGCTGCGCGGTCGGCGGCGCCGGCGGCATCGGCAACCACGCCGAGGGCGTCGTCCTCGGCGTCGGCGGCGCCTCCATGACGCTGGCCGGCCTCACCGTCCGCACGCCCGTCTCCGCCGCCCTGGACCTCGGCACCGGCTCCGGCATCCAGGCCCTGCACGCCTCCCGCCACGCCACCCGCGTCACGGCGACGGACGTGAACCCGCGCGCCCTGCACATCACCGCGCTCACCCTCGCCCTCTCCGGTGCCCAGGACGCCGACCTGCGCGAGGGCTCCCTCTACGAGCCCGTCCGCGACGACGAGACGTACGACCTGATCGTCTCCAACCCGCCCTTCGTGATCTCGCCCGGCGCGCGGCTCACCTACCGGGACGGCGGGATGGCCGGGGACGATCTGTGCCGCTCGCTCGTTCAGGAGACGGGGGAGAAGCTGAGCGAGGGCGGTTTCGCGCACTTCCTCGCCAACTGGCAGCACGTGGAGGGGGAGGACTGGACGGACCGGCTGCGCTCCTGGGTGCCGCGCGGCTGCGACGCCTGGATCGTGCAGCGCGAGGTGCAGGACATCACGCAGTACGCCGAGCTGTGGCTCAGGGACGCCGGTGACCACCGCGCCGACCCGGCCGAGTACCAGGCGCGGTACGACGCGTGGCTGGACGAGTTCGAGGCGCGCAAGGTCAAGGCCGTCGGCTTCGGCTGGATCACCCTGCGCCGCACCGCCGCGGCGGAGCCCTCGGTCACCGTCGAGGAGTGGCCGCACCCCGTCGAGCAGCCCCTCGGCGAGACGGTCCGCGCGCACTTCGACCGCGTCGACTACCTGCGCACCCACGACGACGCGGCCCTCCTGGAGGCGAACTTCACGCTGGCCGGCGAGGTCGTCCAGGAACAGGTCGGCCTGCCCGGCGCCGAGGACCCCGAGCACGTCGTCCTGCGGCAGAACCGAGGGATGCGTCGCGCCACCCGCGTCGACACGGTCGGCGCCGGCTTCGCGGGCGTCTGCGACGGCACCATGAGCGCGGGCCGCATCCTGGACGCCATCGCCCAGCTGGTCGGCGAGGACCCGGTGGCGCTGCGCGACCGCACGCCCGCCCAGATCCGGCTGCTGGTGGAGCAGGGATTCATCGAACCGGCGTAGACCGGGCGACCGGCGGTCCCCGTCGCCCGGCTTCCCGGCCGCACGCGAGAAACGAGCCACGGGCGGACACCCGTCGGCCCCCCGTTCACCTCGGGTTCGCCTGCCCGCCGCCCGCGCGTGGCAGCCTCCACGAGGCTGCACACGCGGGTCTGGAGAAAAGGGGCACGGGGACCATGGAGAGCGGGCCGGCGATCTTCGCGGGAATGGTGTTCGCCCTGTTCGGGGCCGGTCTGCTGGTGTGGACCGCGACACGGGTGCGGCACGGCCGGCCCGTCGCGCACGGTGTGAGCCCCGTCGCATCGGCGACCGTCGCGAGCCTCGCCGGAGTCGTGGCGCTGGCCGTCGGGGCATGGTGCCTGACCCGCGTCTGAGGGGCCGGTTCCGGACGCCGGCCGCGCCCCCGCCCGGGTAACCGGGGGATCGCACTCCGGATACACGCGTCAGGGCCGGTCAGCACTCCGGGCGGCAGGAACAGGGTTCGTCGGGTTACCGTTCGAGTGGCCGTTGCGGGCTTTTCCCGTTTGACACGGGGGCGGGAGGTACCGTCACACTCCGCAGCGACACGACCGAAACGCAGCACGACCCGACCCCGGGAGCACTGCCTGGGGAGGCCCCAGCGTCGACCGGAGAGAAGAGCGAAGTTGTCCCCGACCAGCGAGACCGCGAACGGCGGCCGCCGACTCGTCATCGTCGAGTCGCCTGCCAAGGCGAAGACGATCAAGGGCTATCTCGGCCCTGGATACGTCGTCGAGGCGAGCGTCGGGCACATCCGCGACCTTCCCAGCGGCGCCGCGGAGGTGCCGGAGAAGTACACCGGCGAGGTCCGCCGCCTCGGCGTGGACGTCGAACACGACTTCCAGCCGATCTATGTGGTCAACGCGGACAAGAAGGCACAGGTCAAGAAGCTCAAGCACCTGCTGAAGGACTCCGACGAGCTCTTCCTCGCCACCGATGAGGACCGCGAGGGCGAGGCCATCGCCTGGCACCTCCAGGAAGTCCTCAAGCCGAAGATCCCGGTCAAGCGCATGGTGTTCCACGAGATCACCAAGGACGCCATCCGGGCCGCCGTCGCCAACCCGCGCCAGCTCAACCAGAAGCTCGTCGACGCCCAGGAGACCCGCCGCATCCTCGACCGCCTCTACGGCTACGAGGTCTCGCCGGTCCTGTGGAAGAAGGTCATGCCGCGCCTGTCGGCCGGCCGCGTCCAGTCCGTCGCGACCCGGCTCGTGGTCGAGCGGGAGCGCGAGCGCATGGCGTTCCGCTCCGCCGAGTACTGGGACCTCACCGGCACCTTCGCCACCGGCCGCGCGGGCGACGCCTCCGACCCGTCGTCGCTGGTCGCGCGCCTCCAGACCGTCGACGGCCGGCGCGTCGCGCAGGGCCGCGACTTCGACTCCCTGGGCCGGCTGAAGAGCGCGAACACCCTCCACCTCGACGAGGCGAACGCCCGCGCGCTCGCCGCCGCGCTGGAGGACACGCGCTTCGCGGTCCGCTCCGTCGAGTCCAAGCCGTACCGCCGCTCGCCGTACGCCCCGTTCCGTACGACGACGCTGCAGCAGGAGGCGAGCCGCAAGCTCGGCTTCGGCGCCAAGGCGACGATGCAGATCGCCCAGAAGCTGTACGAGAACGGCTACATCACCTACATGCGTACGGACTCGACGACACTGAGCGACACGGCGGTCGCCGCCGCCCGCGCCCAGGTCACGCAGCTGTACGGCGCCGACTACCTGCCCGCCCAGCCGCGGACGTACGCCGGCAAGGTCAAGAACGCGCAGGAGGCGCACGAGGCGATCCGCCCCTCCGGCGACCGCTTCCGCACGCCCGCCGAGACCGGTCTGACCGGAGACCAGTTCAAGCTGTACGAGCTGATCTGGAAGCGGACCGTCGCCTCCCAGATGAAGGACGCGACCGGCAACAGCGTCACCGTGAAGATCGGCGGCGCGGCCTCCGACGGCCGGGACGTCGAGTTCAGCGCGTCCGGCAAGACGATCACCTTCCACGGCTTCCTCAAGGCCTACGTCGAGGGCGCCGACGACCCGAACGCCGAGCTGGACGACCGCGAGCGCCGGCTGCCGCAGGTCGCCGAGGGCGACGCGCTGACGGCCGAGGAGATCACGGTCGACGGCCACGCCACCAAGCCCCCGGCCCGCTACACCGAGGCGTCGCTGGTCAAGGAGCTGGAGGAGCGGGAGATCGGCCGCCCGTCGACCTACGCGTCGATCATCGGCACGATCCTGGACCGCGGCTACGTCTTCAAGAAGGGCACGGCACTCGTCCCGTCCTTCCTCTCCTTCGCCGTGGTCAACCTCCTGGAGAAGCACTTCGGGCGGCTCGTCGACTACGACTTCACCGCCAAGATGGAGGACGACCTCGACCGCATCGCGCGGGGCGAGGCGCAGGCCGTGCCGTGGCTGAAGCGGTTCTACTTCGGTGAAGGCGCCGGCAACGGCGGTGCCGCCGACGCGGGCAACGGCGACGGGGACCACCTCGGCGGCCTCAAGGAGCTGGTGACCGACCTCGGCGCGATCGACGCCCGCGAGGTGTCCTCCTTCCCCGTCGGCAACGACATCGTGCTGCGCGTCGGCCGCTACGGCCCGTACGTCGAGCGCGGCGAGAAGGACGCCGAGAACCACCAGCGCGCCGACGTCCCCGAGGACCTGGCGCCCGACGAGCTGTCCGTCGAGCTGGCGGAGGAACTGCTCGCCAAGCCGAGCGGCGACTTCGAGCTGGGCACCGACCCGGCCACCGGCCACGCCATCGTCGCCAAGGACGGCCGCTACGGCCCGTACGTCACCGAGGTGCTGCCCGAGGGCACCCCGAAGACCGGCAAGAACGCCGTGAAGCCGCGCACCGCCTCGCTGTTCAAGTCGATGTCCCTGGACACGGTGACCCTCGACGACGCCCTGAAGCTCATGTCGCTGCCGCGCGTCGTCGGCACCGACGCCGAGGGCGTGGAGATCACCGCGCAGAACGGCCGCTACGGCCCGTACCTGAAGAAGGGCACGGACTCGCGGTCCCTCACGTCCGAGGAGCAGCTCTTCACGATCACGCTGGAGGAGGCGCTGGCGATCTACGCCCAGCCCAAGCAGCGTGGCCGGGCCGCGGCCAAGCCGCCGCTGAAGGAGCTGGGCACCGACCCGGTCAGCGAGAAGCCGGTCGTGGTCAAGGACGGCCGCTTCGGCCCGTACGTCACCGACGGCGAGACCAACGCGACCCTGCGCTCCGGCGACAGCGTCGAGGACATCACGCCGGAGCGCGGCTACGAGCTGCTCGCCGAGAAGCGCGCCAAGGGGCCCGCCAAGAAGACGGCGAAGAAGGCCACGAAGAAGACGGCCGCGAAGAAGGCTCCGGCCAAGAAGACCGCCGCGAAGAAGACGGCGGCGGCGAAGACGACGGCCGCCAAGAAGACCACGGCCAAGACCGCGGCGAAGAAGACGGCCACCAAGACCGCCACGAAGACGGCGGCCAAGAAGGCGACCGCCGCCGAGACGTCCGAGGACTGATCCGGCCTCAGGGCACCGCGCGGCGGCACCCGTCGTTCGCCGAGCGAACGCCCCGGCACCTTTTCGGTGCCGGGGCGTGCGTACGTTCGGCCGGGAACGTCGGACTGTCCGTGACGACCGATAGGCTGAACGCATGACGCGAGCCGAGCAGCCAACGGCCCCTCACCCCGACCCGGACGACGCCCTCGTCGCGGACTCCCGCGAGCGTGCCGTCCGCGCCCTGCTGCGCCGACCGCAGTTGCGGCGGTTGTGGAGCGCACAGCTCGTGGGGGGTGTCGGCGACATCCTCGCCCTCCTGGTGCTGGTCCTCCTCGCCGTGCAGGCCGCGATCGGCGCGGGCTCCTTCGGCGGCGGTTACCGGGGCGTGGCGTTCGCAGTGGCGACCGTTTTCGGCGTACGCATCCTCGCGACGCTGCTCTTCGGCGCCGTCCTGCTCGGCCCGCTCACCTCGCTCACCTCTCCGGACGGCCCGCTCGACCGCCGCTGGACCATGGTCGGCGCCGACGGGCTGCGGGCCGCCCTGCTGATCGTGGCGCCGCTGTGGATCGACTGGACGCCGGACGACGCGCTGGCCTACCTCCTGGTGACCGTCTTCGTCACCGGGGTCGCCGAGCGCTTCTGGACCGTGTGCCGGGAGAGCGCGGCGCCCGCGCTGCTGCCCGCGCCGCCCCCGGAGGGCGCGACGGTACGGCCGCTGCCGGACCACATGGACGCGCTGCGCCGCCTGTCGTTGCGCACGGGGTTCGTGGCGGTGCCGCTCGCCGGTGCCGTGCTGGTCGTCGCCGGTCTCCTCAACAACCTGCTGGGCGCCGGCGTCGACTGGTTCGCCGAGCACCAGGCGGCGCTCGGTTCGTACGTCGCGGCCGGGCTGTTCGCCGCGTCCCTGTCCGTCGTCAGCTTCCTGGAGCTGCCCTCGGTGCGCACCCCCCGCGCGCGGTCGCCGCTGGAGGGCATGCGCCGCCCCAAGAGCGGGACGGGCGTCGACAAGGGCCGCACCGGTGCCCTGCCGCTGCTGGTGTTCGCCTGCGCGGCGGTCGCCGCGGTGGTGGCCGCCGCGGTCGCCGTGGCGGTGCTGCACGCCAAGGACCTGGGCGGCGGCCCGGTGCTGTACGGGCTGATGGTGGGCGCGCTGACCGGCGGGGTCGTCGTCGGCATCCGTACGGCGCCCGCCCTGCTGCCGTCCCTGTCGCGCCGGCGGCTGCTGGCGCTGGCGATCGCCTTCGCCGGCGTCGCCCTGCTCGCCGCCGGGCTCGTCCCGGACGACACCACCGTGCTGCTGCTCCTGCTGCTGGCCGGCGCGGCGTCCGGCGTGGCCGCCAACACGGGGCACGCACTGCTCGACCAGGAGACCGAGGACCACCGCCGGGCACGGACGACCGAGCACCTGCACGCGGTCGTCCGGGTGTACGTGGCGCTCGGCGTGATCGTCGCCCCCGTGGTGGCGGCGGCGATCGGACCGCACCGGCTGGAGAACGGCAAGTTCGTCTTCGCGCACGGCGGCGCCGCGTTCACGCTGATGCTGGCCGGCGCGCTGCTGCTGCCGGTGGCGGCACTGGTGCTCGCCAAGGTCGACGACCGCTCCGGGGTGCCGCTGCGGCAGGACCTGCGGGACGCGCTGCTCGGCGGCGACGACCCGGTGCCGACGCCCGCGGCGAACGGATTCTTCATCGCCCTGGAGGGCGGCGACGGCGCCGGCAAGTCCACCCAGGCCGAGGCCCTCGCCGAGTGGATCCGCGGCAAGGGGCACGAGGTCGTGCTGACCCGCGAGCCGGGGGCCACCCCCGTGGGCAAGCGCCTGCGCTCCATCCTGCTCGACGTGTCGAGCGCCGGCCTGTCGCACCGCGCGGAGGCGCTGCTGTACGCCGCCGACCGCGCGGAGCACGTCGACACCGTGGTCCGGCCCGCCCTGGAGCGCGGTGCCGTGGTCATCTCCGACCGGTACATCGACTCCTCGGTGGCCTACCAGGGCGCCGGGCGTGACCTGTCGCCGACCGAGATCGCCCGCATCAACCGTTGGGCGACCGACGGGCTCGTACCCCACCTGACCGTGCTCCTGGACGTCTCGCCTCAGGCCGCGCGCGAGCGGTTCACCGAGGCGCCGGACCGGCTGGAGTCGGAGCCCGCCGAGTTCCACGCGCGCGTGCGCTCCGGCTTCCTGGCCCTGGCCGCAGCCGACCCCGGGCGCTACCTGGTGGTGGACGCCGGGCAGGAGCCCGAGGCCGTCACCACCGTCGTACGCCACCGGCTCGACCAGGTGCTGCCGCTGTCCGAGGCCGAGATCAAGGCCCGGGAGGAGGCACGCCGCAAGGCCGAGGAGGAGGCGCGGCGCAAGGCCGAGGAGGAGGCCGCGCGCAAGGCCGAGGAGGAGCGCCTGGAGCGCGAGCGCCTCGAACAGCTGGAGCGGCTGCGCGCCGAGGAGGAGGAGCGCAAGCGGCGCGAGCTGGAGGAGGCGCAGCGGCGCGAGGCCGAGCGGCAGGCGGAGGAGGCCCGGCAGCGGGCCGAGGAAGCGCGCCGGAAGGCCGAGGAGGAGCGGGCACGGCTCCTCGCGGAGGAGAAGGCGCGGGCCGAGGAGGAGGCGCGCCGCCGGGCCGAGGAGGAGCGCCGCCGCAAGCAGGCCGAGGAGGAGGAGCGGCTGCGGGCCGAGGCCGAGGCCCGGCGCCTGGAGAAGCAGCGCAAGGCCGAGGAGGCCCTGATGCGGGCCGAGGAGGCACGCCGGGCGGCGGAGCAGGCCGCGGCCGCGGCCGCCGCCGGCCCGAAGCCGACGGCTCCCCCTGCGGCCGACGCGCCCCGCCCGGCCCCGCCCGCACCGCACCACTCGGACGCGGCGACCGTGCCGACCCCGATCGTGACCCCGACGAACGCGTCCGGCGGTCCGGTGGAGGACACGGCGGTACTGCGTCCGGTGCGGGACCCGCAGGACTCGCACGGCGACGCCGGTGAGGACGGCGCCCGTGACAGTGGGGCGCCCGGGGAGTCCGAGTCCGAGGTGACGGCCGAGCTGCCCAAGCCGCCCGCTCCGGCGGGCGCGGCGGACGAGACGGCGGTCCTGCCGGCGGTGGAGCCGCGGGCCGAGGACGAGACGGCGGTCCTGCCGCCCGTCACGCCGTCGGCCGCCGACTCGCCGTCGGCCGCCGACTCGCCGTCGGCCGCCGACTCGCCGTCGGCCGCCGAGGAGACGGCCGTGCTGCCGCCCGTACGCGCGGAGGACCCCGCCGACCGGGTGCCGTCGGACTACTTCCGCAAGGAGGACCCGGCCGCCGGTTCCGACCGGTCCCCGGAGCCCCAGGACCGCACCCGCGAACTGCCCCGCGTCGACCCAGACCAGGCACCGCCCCGCAGGCGGCGGTCCGACTGGGCGGAGGAGACCCCGCTGGACGACCTGCCGACGCTGGCGGACGAGCTGCTCGGCCCGCGCGACGGCGACGGCCCCGAGGCGGACGGCCGCGGTGACGGAGGCCGCCGCGGCAAGGGCGGCCGGGGCCGGCGCTGAGCCGTCGGCGCCCCGGCCCGGCGCCCGTTGTCAGTGCCGCCCCGCACAATGGAGGGCGCGACGCGGAGTGCGGGGTGCGGCGCGGTACGACGGCGGAGTGTGACGGAAGGACGGCGTGACCCATGACCGTGTGGGACGACCTCGTCGGGCAGGAGAAGGTGAGCGAGCAGCTCGCCGCCGCTGCCCGGGACGCCGACGCCTTCGTCACCGCCGCCGCGGCCGACGGCCCGCTGCCCGAGACGTCGAGCATGACGCACGCCTGGCTGTTCACCGGGCCGCCCGGCTCCGGGGTGACGCAGACGGCACGCTCGTTCGCCGCCGCACTCCAGTGCGTGAGTCCCGACCGGGCGCTCGGCGGCGTCCCCGGCTGCGGGTTCTGCGACGGATGCCACACCGCGCTCATCGGCACCCACGCGGACGTCAGCACGGTGACCGCCGTGGGCGCCGAGATCCGTGTCGCGGACATGCGGGACACGGTCCGCAAGTCCTTCACCTCACCGGCGAACGGCCGCTGGCAGATCATCCTCGTCGAGGACGCCGAGCGGCTGAACGAGAAGTCCGCCAACGCCGTCCTCAAGGCGGTCGAGGAGCCGGCCCCGCGGACGGTCTGGCTGCTGTGCGCCCCGTCCGTCGAGGACGTTCTGCCCACCATCCGCTCCCGCTGCCGCCACCTGAACCTGCGCACCCCCTCGGTGGAGGCCGTGGCCGACATGCTCGTACGCCGTGAGGGCGTCGAGCCGGACGTCGCCGCCGCCGCGGCCCGCGCCACCCAGGGGCACGTCGACCGCGCCCGGCGCCTGGCCACCGACCCGACCGCCCGCGAGCGCCGGGCCGCCGTGCTGAAGCTGCCGCTGCGGGTCGACGACGTGGGCGGCGCGCTCAAGGCGGCTCAGGAGCTGGTCGACGCGGCGGCCGCGGACGCCAAGCAGCTGGCCGAGGAGATGGACGGCAAGGAGACCGAGGAGCTGAAGGCGGCCCTCGGCGCGGCCCAGGGAGGCCGTCTGCCGCGCGGCACGGCGGGCGTGGTCAAGGACCTGGAGGACAACCAGAAGCGCCGCCGCACGCGCACCCAGCGCGACAGCCTCGACCTCGCCCTCGCCGACCTCACCGCCTTCTACCGCGACGTGCTCGCGCTCCAGCTCGGCTCCCGCGTGGCGATCGCCAACGCCGACGCCGAGGACGTCCTGGAGCGGATCGCCCGCGGCAGCTCCCCGGAGGCCACCCTCCGCCGCATCGAGGCCATCGCCGCCTGCGGGGAGGCTCTCGACCGCAATGTGCCGCCGCTGCTGGCCGTGGAGGCGATGACGATGGCCCTGAGAGCGGGCTGACCCGGGCTGACCCCGCCGCCGGTCGACCTGGCTGGACCGGGCAGGCCCGGTTGACCGCGTAACTCGTACGAGGCACGTCGAGCACGCTGAGCGGCGTCACGGTCGCGGAGAGTTACGCTCGCTGAATGCACACAAGGCGCACCCACCGCAGGACCCGCATCGGCAGGACCCGTACCGGAGCCACACTGCTCGCCGCCGCGCTGCTCGCCACCGCCTGCTCGGCCGGTGGCGCGTCGACCTCCGCCGGGGCGGCGGCCGAGGCGGTGGGGGCGACGCAGGCGGCCAAGACCTCCCTGGCCGCGCTGGAGCGGGCGACCCCGTCCGCGCTCGCGCCGTACTACGAGCAAAAGCTCGGCTGGCGCGACTGCGGCGTCCCCGGCTTCCAGTGCGCCACCATGAAGGCCCCGCTCGACTACGCGAAGCCGACCGAGGGGGACGTCCGGCTCGCCGTGGCCCGGAAGAAGGCCACCGGACCGGGCGAGCGGCTCGGCTCACTGCTGGTGAACCCGGGCGGCCCGGGCGGCTCGGCGATCGGCTACCTCCAGCAGTACGCGGGCATCGGCTACCCGAAGGAGGTCCGCGCCCGGTACGACATGGTGGCGGTCGACCCGCGGGGTGTGGCCCGCAGCGAGCCCATCGAGTGCCTCGACGGCCGCGAGATGGACGCCTACACCCGGACGGACGTCACTCCGGACGACGAGGGCGAGGCGGAGAAGCTGGTCGGCGCGTACAAGGAGTTCGCCGAGGGCTGCGGGGCGGACGCGCCGGAGCTGCTGCGGCACGTGTCGACCGTCGAGGCGGCCCGGGACATGGACATCCTGCGGGCGGTGCTGGGCGACGAGAAGCTGAACTACGTCGGCGCGTCGTACGGCACGTTCCTCGGTGCGACGTACGCCGGGCTGTTCCCGGACCGGGCGGGCCGCCTGGTCCTGGACGGCGCGATGGACCCCTCCCTGCCGGCGCGCCGGCTGAACCTGGAGCAGACGGCGGGCTTCGAGACGGCCTTCCAGTCCTTCGCGAAGGACTGCGTGAAGCAGCCGGACTGCCCCCTCGGGGACAAGAACACCACGCCCGAGCAGGTCGGGAAGAACCTGAAGGCATTCTTCGACGACCTCGACGCCGAGCCGGTCCCCACGGGAGACGCCGACGGCCGCAAGCTCACCGAGTCCCTGGCCACCACCGGCGTGATCGCGGCGATGTACGACGAGGGCGCCTGGCAGCAGCTGCGCGAGTCCCTGACCTCGGCGATGAAGGAGAAGGACGGCGCCGGCCTGCTGGTCCTCTCCGACAGCTACTACGAGCGCGAGGCCGACGGCAGCTACAGCAACCTGATGTTCGCCAACGCCAGTGTGAACTGCCTCGACCTCCCGGCGGCCTTCTCCTCCCCGGACGAGGTGCGCGCCGCGCTCCCCGACTTCGAGAAGGCGTCCCCCGTCTTCGGCGAGGGCCTCGCCTGGTCCTCCCTGAACTGCGCGTACTGGCCGGTCGAGCCCACGGGCGAGCCGCACCGCATCGAGGCCGCCGGCGCCACCCCGATCGTCGTGGTCGGCACCACCCGCGACCCGGCCACCCCCTACCGCTGGGCCGAGGCACTGGCCGGCCAGCTCTCCTCCGGCCGCCTCCTCACCTACGAGGGCGACGGCCACACCGCCTACGGCCGGGGCAGCGCCTGCATCGACTCCGCGATCAACGCGTACCTGCTGCGCGGCACCGCGCCGGAGGACGGCAAACGCTGCTCGTGACGGCCCCGGCAGCCCGTCGGCAGCCCGTCCGAAGCCCGTCCCGCCCGCCCCGGATCCCAGGCATCCGGGGCGGGTACGAAGCACCCTCGGAAACTGTGTAGACTTACCGACGTTGCTGATCGCACCATGGTGCGCAGCGCGCCGCCTTAGCTCAGATGGCCAGAGCAACGCACTCGTAATGCGTAGGTCTCGGGTTCGAATCCCGAAGGCGGCTCCATCGAAACCCCGAGTCGGAATCACCTCCGGCCGGGGTTTTTCGTCTGCCCGTGCGCCGGTGCCCCCGGCCAGTGCGGCGAACCGCGGGGCCACGGGCGGGCGTACGCCGTGAATCGGGGCCGTGAACGGTTAGCATCGCGCACACGCTGTCGGCGGAACGAGGTGAGGGCATGGGCGAGGACACGGGCCGGGGGCCGGACCGGGGCGCGGGTGCGGGTGCGGGTGCGCCGAGGATCGCCGTCGCCGTCGTCACCATGGGGAACCGGCCCGCCGAGGTCGACGCCCTGCTGGCGTCGGTGGCCGGGCAGGACGTCCCGCCCGCCAGGATCGTGATCGTCGGCAACGGCTGCCCGCTGCCCGAGTTCGCCGCACGGCTGTCGTTGCCCGGTGAGGTGACGACGATCGAGGTCGCCGAGAACCTCGGCTGTCCCGGCGGACGGAACGTGGCGCTGGCCCGGCTGCGGGAGTTCGGCGACACGGACGTGGTCGTGGAACTGGACGACGACGGTCTCCTCGTCGACACCGATGTGCTGCGCCGCGTCGGGGAGCTGTTCGCCGCCGACGACCGGCTCGGCATCGTCGGTTTCCGGATCGCCGACGAGCACGGCGAGACACAGCAGCGGCACGTCCCCCGGGTCGGCGCCTCCGATCCCCTGCGGGGCGGGTACGTCACCGGCTTCCTCGGCGGCGGGCACGCGCTGCGGACGGCGATGCTCGACGAGGTCGGCGACTGGCCCGCGGAGTTCTTCTTCGCGCACGAGGAGACCGACCTCGCATGGCGCGCCGCCGACGCCGGCTGGCGCATCCTCTACGCGCCCGAACTGCTGCTCCAGCACCCGAAGACCTCGCCCGCGCGGCACGCCATCTACTTCCGGGTCAACGCCCGCAACCGCGTCTGGCTGGCCCGGCGCCGGCTGCCGCTCCCGCTCATCCCCGTCCACCTCGGCGTGTGGATGCTGCTGACGGTCGCGCGCAACCGGTCACTGGGCGGGCTGCGGGCCTGGTTCGGCGGGTTCGTGGAAGGGGTGCGCAGGCCCGCGGGGGAGCGGCGGCCGATGCGGTGGCGCACCGTGGGACGGCTCACGCGGCTGGGCAGACCGCCCGTCATCTGACGGCGGGCGGTGCGCCCGCGCGCCGCTCACTTGGCGTCCGCATAACACTCCACCACCGCCGTGGTGAACGGGAACCGCACCGGCGTCGGGCCGAAGGTGAGCCGGCCCGCGAGCTCCGCCGCTTCCCGGATCGCCGCCACGACGGCGTCGGCCTCCTCCCTCGGGCAGTGCACGATCACCTCGTCGTGCTGGAAGAAGACCAGCTCCGCCGCCTTGTCGGCGCAGGCCCGCCGCAGCGCGGCGAGCAGCAGCAGGGCCCAGTCGGCGGCGCTGCCCTGGACCACGAAGTTGCGGGCGAAGCGGCCACGGGCGCGGGCGTCGGTGGAGGCGTAGCCCGGCACCCACTCCTGCGGCGCGGGGGTGTCCGGCTGCTGCTCCTGGGGAATGCCCGCCTCCTCGGGCGCCTCGTCAACGGCCCCGGCGGCCGGCGGGCAGGTGCGCCCGAGCCAGGTCCGCACGAGCCGTCCCTCCTCGCCCGCGCGGGCCGCGTCGTCGACGTACGCCACCGCACGGGGGAAGCGGCGTCTGAGCGCGGCCAGGTTCTTGAGCCCGTCGCCGGAGGTCTGGCCGTAGACCGCGCCCAGCACGGCGAGCTTGGCCTGGGCGCGGTCGCCGGAGAAGGCGCGGTCGGACACCGACTGGTAGAGGTCGCTCTCCCGGCCGGCCACCTCCATCAGCCCGGGGTCGCGGGAGATCGCCGCGAGCACGCGCGGCTCCATCTGGTCGGCGTCGGCGACGACCAGGACCCAGCCGGGGTCGGCGACGACGGCCCGGCGGATCACCTTGGGGATCTGGAGCCCGCCTCCGCCGTTGGTCACCCAGCGGCCGGTGACGGTGCCGCCGGCCAGGAACTCGGGCCGGAAGCGCCCGTCACGCACCCAGTCCTGGAGCCAGGACCAGCCGTGGGCGACCCAGATCCGGTAGAGCTTCTTGTACTCGATCAGCGGTTTCACGGCCGGGTGGTCGACGGACTCGATCTCCCAGCGGCGGGTGGAGCCGACCTTGATCCCGGCCCGCGCGAACGCCTTGACGACGTCCGCGGGCAGGTCGGGCCGCACCCGGTGCCCGAACGCCGCGGACACCTCCTCGGCCAGCTCGGCCAGGCGGCGCGGCTCGCCGCCGCCCGCGTACCGCTCGCCGAGCAGGTCGTGCAGGACCTCGCGGTGCACGTCGGCCCGCCAGGGCAGTCCCGCGTGGTTCATCTCGGCGGCCACCAGCGTGCCGGCCGACTCGGCGGCCGTGAGCAGCCGCATCCGGTCGGGGTGCGCGGACCGGTCGTGCCGGCGCTGCTGCTCGGCGTAGACGGCGAGCAGGTCGTCCAGGGGGAGGGGGAGCCCCCGGGGTTCGAAGAGCGAGGACTGCGCGCCGGGCTCGGCGGCGCGCTGCGGCGGGTCGGGCGGTACGGGGCCGCCGCGCAGCCGGGCCAGGGCGGCCGCGGCCGAGCGCGGCTGCCCGTGGTGTCCCTCGTGGCCCAGCAGGAGGGACTCGGCGGCCTCCACGTCGTAGCACCGCTCGACCCGCACCCCCTCGGCGAGCAGGCGCGGGTAGATCTCGGAGGTGGACCGCCACACCCAGCGCGAGACGTCCGGCCGGGCGCGCACGGCCTCGGCCGGTCCGGCCTCCCGGCCCACCGGTCCGGCGGGCAGCCCGTCGGGGCCGAGGGGGGCGACCTCCACGCCACCGTCCTCGGCCACGGCGAGCGCCCACCGGTCGGCCATGTCGCGAGTGTCGCAGGCGGCACTGACAACCGCCCCGCCGTGGCCGGGGCGGTCGTTCTCAGCCCTCCTGCCGCTCGGCCTCCGTTCCCTCCGGCTCCTGGGCTTGCTGGGTCACCCCGATGAACTGGGCCAGCGCGTCGGTGATGTACCGCTCGGTGGCCTCCTTGTCGAGGCCGAGCCCGCTGAGCACGCCCTCGCCGTGCTCGTGCTCCAGCAGGGCGAGCAGGATGTGCTCGGTGCCGATGTAGTTGTGGCCGAGGCGGAGGGCCTCGCGGAAGGTGAGTTCGAGGACCTTCTTGGCGGCGGGGCCGTAGGGCACCAGCTCCGGGACCTCCGCCGCGGCGGGCGGGAGCGCCGCGGTCGCCGCCTCCCGCACCGCGTCCAGCGTCACGCCCTGTGCGGCGATCGCCTTGGCGGAGAGGCTCTCGTTCTCCGTGAGCAGGCCGAGGACCAGGTGCTCGGGCAGGCCCTCGGTGTTTCCGGCGGTCTTGGCCGCGTTGTGGGCGGCCATCACGGCGTTGCGGGCGCGGGGCGTGTAGCGGCTGAAGCCCTGGCTCGCGTCCAGGTCGGCGGACTCCTTGGGCACGAAGCGCTTCTGCGCGGCCTGCCGGGTGACGCCCATGCTCTTGCCGATGTCCGTCCAGGACGCGCCCGAACGCCGGGCCTGGTCCACGAAGTGGCCGATGAGGTGGTCGGCCACCTCACCGAGGTGTTCACCGGCGATGACGGCGTCCTGGAGCTGTTCGAGAGGCTCCGCGTGCACCTTCTTGATCGCCGTGATGAGTTCGTCGAGGCGTACGGATGACGTGATGCTCGGGTTCGTCGTCATGTGTCAACCGTAGGTTGCGCCCCATCGACTGTCAACCCATGGTTGACAGTCGGTCCGGGTCCGGGTCCGGGTCCGAGTGCGAGTCCGGGTCATGGGCGGCCGTGGCACCATCGCCGGGTGAGTACGTCCCGCACCGTCGACCGTGCCTTCGAGACCGCCCTGTACGACACCGGCGACACCGCCCTGGACGCCGCCGCCTCGCTGCTGGCGGCCGACCCGGCGGCGGACGCCGAACTGGCCCGGCGGGGCGAGGAGTTCGTGGCGACCGCCTGGCGGCGCGGCTGGCAGCCCGCCGACCTCGTACGGATCGTGCGGCGCGAGCTGGACGACCCGCACGTGCGGCTGGCGGCGGCGCTGATCCGAGCCCAGGCACCGCACGACCGCCCGCGCGGGCCCCGCTGGGCCGCCCAGCTCGACGCCGTACCGGACCAGGCGCCGCCCCGCACCGACCGCTTCTCGCACGCCACCGCCGTACTGGAGCTGTACCGCCTGCTGCTGCGGCTGCCCGTGCTCGAACCGCTGGAAGCGCCGCGGACGCCGGACGCGCCCCGTGGCGAGGCCCGGCCCGAGTCCCGCGCCCTCGCCCGCATCCGCGCGCTGCTCGCCAAGGCGGAGGCGACCGGGTACCCGGAGGAGGCGGAGGCGCTGAGCGCCAAGGCGCAGGAGCTGATGGCCCGGCACAGCGTCGACGAGGCGCTGCTGGCGGCCGGCGCTCCCGCGCCCGACGCGCCGGGGGCCTGCCGGATCGGGGTCGAGCCGCCGTACGAACAGGCCAAGGCGGTGCTGCTGGACGCGGTGGCCGACGCCAACCACTGCCGCGCGGTGTGGAACGAACCGCTCGGCTTCTCCACCGTCGTCGGTTTCGAGGGCGACCTGGAGGCGGTCGAACTCCTCTACACCTCGCTGCTGGTGCAGGCCGAGGCCGCGATGACGAAGGCGGAGGCGGCGCAGCGCGCGGGCGGACGCAGGCGGACCAAGACCTTCCGGCAGTCGTTCCTCGCCGCCTACGCGCACCGCGCGGGCACCCGGCTGCGGGCGGCGGCGGACGCGGCCACCGCCGAGAGCGGGGCGGCGGCGGGCGTGGACCTCCTGCCGGTGCTCGCCTCCCGGCAGGTCGCCGTCACCGACCGACTGGAGCGGCTGTTCCCGGAGACGACCACGACCCGGCTGCGCGGTGTCTCCGACGCGGCGGGCTGGACGGAGGGCACCCGCGCGGCCGACGACGCCCGGGTCGAGCGCCGACGGCCGCTGCGGTAGCCCTTACGGCGTGCCGGAACGGGCGCAGGAGCCGAGGCCCCTCGTACGGAGCGCCGTGACGGCTCAGGAGCTGAGGCCCTCGTGCGGAGCGCCGTGACGGCTCAGGAGCCGAGGCCCTCGGTCGGCAGGCCCGGCGGCAGCGAACCGCCCTCGGACCTGGTGTACGTCTCCTCGCCGACGCCGCCCTCCCACGTCACCTCGAGCGAGGTGCCGTCGACCGACTCGACCGTGCCGGTCGCCCGGTCGTCGCTGCCCGCGGTGCACTTCAGGCGGATCGTGCGGGTGCCGGAAGCCTCGCCGGCGGTGCCGCTGCACACGGTCCCGCCGGTGGCGAAGAGGGCCGCCTTGTCGCCGGTGACCATCAGGGCGACCGCCTGGCCGTCGGCGGTGGCCAGCCAACTGCCCTCCAGTTCCCCGGCGGTGGAGGGCGATCCGCCCGAGCCGCCGCCGCTCTCCGCGCTCGCGGAGGCGCTGGGCGCCGCCGACTTGTCACCGCCGCCACCGGAGCCACCGCCGGAGCCGCCGTCGTCGGAGTCACCGCCGTCGGTGCACGCGGTCAGCGCCAGCGCGCCCACCAGCCCGACGGCCACGGCCGCGGTCCGCACGGACCGCCGGGCCGACCGCCCGCGCGGGCTCGGGGCACCCTCGGACGTACCCGTACCCGTACCCGTACCCGTAGCTGCACCCTCGGGCGTACCCGCAGCCGCGCTCGTCGCGTTCGCCGTGCTCGCCGTACTGTCCACAGTCACCCATGTCACCGGAAGCTCCAAGCTGTTGCCGGGCGGCCGTTCGGCCCCAAGACAGCCGCAAGCTACCAGGACGCCTTGCGCACCCCGGGAAGGTGACCGGCGTGCGCTTGCTCACGCAGGTTCACCCGGGAGAGCCCGAAGGTGCGGAGGTAACCGCGCGGGCGGCCGTCGACCTGGTCGCGGTTGCGCACCCGCGTGGCGCTCGCGTCGCGGGGCTGCCTGCGCAGTTCCCGCTGGGCGGCGAGCCGTTCGGCCTCCGTGGAGGACGGCCGGCGGACGATCTCCTTCAGTTCGGCCCGGCGCTCGGCGTACCGGGCGACGGTCCGCTGTCGCTGCTCGTTCTTCGCGATCTTGCTCTTCTTCGCCATCAGATCCTCACTCCCCGGGCACGGATGCGGGCCACGGCCGCCTCGACGCCGATCGCGTCGACGGTCTTGATCCCCTTCGCGCTGAGCCGCAGCCGGACGTGCCGGTTCTCGCTCGGCAGCCAGTAGCGCTTGCTCTGGACGTTGGGGTCGAAGCGGCGGGAGGTCCGCCGGTGGGAGTGCGAGATGCGGTTGCCGAAGCCGGGCCGGGCCCCGGTCAGCATGCAGTGGGCGGACACGGTGACGTACCTCTCCTTCGGGTCGGAGGACCCCTAGCTGTTAATGGAATTCATTTTCAGTAAGATACCAGCCATGGCACGCAACGAACTCCGCCCGGTCATCAAACTCCGGTCCACCGCCGGGACCGGTTTCACCTACGTCACCCGCAAGAACCGCCGCAACGACCCGGACCGGCTGGTCCTGCGCAAGTACGACCCGGTCGCCGGCCGGCACGTCGACTTCCGAGAGGAGCGCTGACCCGCCATGCGCAAGGGCATCCACCCCGAGTACCGCCCGGTCGTCTTCCGCGACCGCGCAGCCGACTACGCCTTCCTCACCCGCTCGACCATGACCAGCGAGCGCACGATCGAGTGGGAGGACGGCCACACCTACCCGGTCGTCGACGTCGAGATCTCGAACGTCAGCCACCCCTTCTACACCGGCACCGCCCGAGTCCTGGACACGGCCGGCCGCGTGGAGCGGTTCGAGCGGCGGTACGGGAAGCGGGGCGGGGCATGAGCGGGCCCGACCGCCCGGCGCTGCCCGTGGTGATCGTCGGCGGACTGCACGCCGACGCCCGAAAGGCGGCCGTGGCCCGGCTCCTCGCCGACGTGCCCGGCAGCGTCGTCCTCCACCACGACCTTGCGACGGCCACCGCGGGCACGGTCGTGCGGACCGTGCGGGACGCCACCGGCATCGTCTCCGCCGGCGAGGCGCCGCTCGTCAACGACTGCGCCTGCTGCGCCCTGCGCGAGGACCTCGTCCCCGAACTGGCCCGCCTCGCGGACGCCGGTGGCACCCCGCTGGCCGTCGTCGAGCTGTGGGACTCCGTGGAGCCCAAGGCGATGGCCGAGGTGGTGACGGCCGGCGGTTTCACCGTCACCGGCGTGATCACCGCCGTCGACCCGGCGCTGGTGCTGCCGTACCTCGGCAACGGCGACGACCTCGCCGAGGGCGGCCTCGCCGCCGCGGCCACCGACCAGCGCACCGTCGCCGACACCTTCGCGCGCCAGCTGGAGTACGCCCCCGTCCTCGCCCTCGCCGACTCCCCGGAGGCCGACGACGAGGACCGCGAGCTGCTGGCCCAGCTGCATCCGACGGCCCGCCGGGTCCCGATCGGCCACGGTGACCCGGCGGGCTCCCCGCCCGCGCCGTCCGCGTCGCCCAGCCCGCAGGCGCCGCCCCGCCCGTCCGCGTCGCCCCGCCCGTCCGAGCCCAGCCCCTCGTCCGAGCTGGCGCGCGCCGCACTCGCCGGCTTCGACGTGGAGGCCGCTGCCGCCGCTCAGCACCCGGCCTGCGCCCTGCTGCCCGCCGAGGCCGACGCGCACGGCGTCACCACCCTGGTGTGGCACAGCCGCCGGCCCTTCCACCCGGAGCGTCTCTACGCGGCGCTGGAGGACCTGACCTGCGCCGCGGCCCGCAGCCGGGGCCGGTTCTGGCTCGCCGACAAGGCGGACACGCTGCTGCACTGGGACGCCGCCGGCGGAGCGCTGTGCGTGGAGGGCGCGGGGCCGTGGCTCGCCTCGCTGCCCGACGCGGCCTGGGAGCTGGTGCCGCCGGTGCGCCGCGCCGCCGCCGCGCTGGACTGGCACCCCGAGCACGGCGACCGCTGCCAGCACCTGGTCTTCACGTCCCCCGGCCTCGACCGCGACGGCCTGGAACGGCTCCTGGAGTCCTGCCTGCTGACCGACGCCGAGTACGCCGCCGGACGGGCCGCCTGGGAGCGCCTGCCGTCCGCCTTCGACACCCTCCTGGAGGTCTGAGAGCCCATGCCCCGCAAGAACGACCGCAAGCCCGCCAAGCAGCGGCCCAATCCGCTGGACCAGGCCGGAGTGACGTACATCGACTACAAGGACACCGACCTGTTGCGGAAGTTCATCTCCGACCGAGGCAAGATCCGCAGCCGCCGGGTCACCCGCGTGACGTCCCAGCAGCAGCGGCAGCTGGCCAGAGCGATCAAGAACGCCCGGGAGATGGCGCTGCTGCCGTACTCCACACGCTGACCCGCGCCGCGAGCCGTTCACCGGCGCCGGAGCCCAGGGCCCGCTCATCGGAGCGGGCCCTCGGTTTTGTTGCATGTTGTTGCATGTTCTTCGAATACGGGGGCATACGCGGGAACGAGTTCTTCGGAGCGGGCGTCAAAGAGTGCGGGACTCGGTCGAGCGGTCGTCGAAGCTGTAACCGCGGGAGCACCGCGCGTGCACGTGCATTTGCTCATGCATCCGCACGTGAACAGGGTTATGATCCGGATCAGTTGACCACTGCATCAATGGCCACATCAGCCAGTGCACCACCGGGGAGCGACCTGTGGACCACGACGTGTACGACGTGTACGCCGCTGACGACGCGTCCGGCGTGTACAACGGCATGGCCGCCACGCAGTTGCACGACGTGGCCTGGCAGAAGAGCCGGCACAGCAACTCGCAGGGGTCGTGCGTGGAGTTCGCGCGGCTGCCCGACGGCGCGGTGGCGGTGCGCAACTCCCGCTTCCCCGACGGGCCCGCGCTCGTCTACACGCGCGCCGAGATCGAGGCCATGCTGCTGGGCGTCAAGGACGGCGAGTTCGACCACTTGGTCGCCGGCTGACGCGTCCCGGACGCCGGCCGGCCCGCCCGGGGACGCGAGCTGACACGCGTAGATCCGCGGCACGCGAAGGTGCCGCGGTCCGTCGTCACTCGTAGGCCGGGCCGGTCCCCCCGCCGGGCCGCCCGAGCCGGAACAGCGCCCAGACCACCTTGCCGTCGAGCGTGCCGGCGAGCGGGTGCCAGCCCCAACTGTCGCTGAAGGAGTCGACGAGGAACAGGCCCCGGCCCGACTCCGCCGAGAAGTCGTCCGTCTCGCGCGCCACCGGGCTGTCGTGACTGGGGTCGCGCACCGCGCACACCAGCCGCTCGGGCCAGCGCATCAGGTGCAGCCGGACCGGGCCGTTGTGTTCGGGCCCGCGCGGGGTGTCGGCGGGCAGCGCGTGGCGCAGCGCGTTGGTGACGAGTTCGGAGACGACGAGGCAGACGTCGTCGAACCGGTCGCCCATGCCCCAGCCGTCGAGCGTTCTGCGGGTGAAGCCCCTGGCCTCGCGCACCGCCTCGAAGCGTGGCGGCAGGGCGCAGGAGGCGGCGTTGGACACGGCCGCGGGGTCGAGTGGCGGAAGGCCCTGCCGTAACGGCTCGAGCATGGTCGATCCATTCGTCCCCATGCGAGGCACTCCCGAAATTCGCGGTCCGTAGCGATGCGGCGCGGTGGTGCGGGACCATGGTTTCGGATGCGTACCGCAGATGCAAGGGCAGATGCACGTGCACGTGACCGAAATGGACCTGCCCGTACCGCTTGTTGGTCAATTTTTCCGTCATCTTCGCCTGCCCTTCACCCCGTTTCGCGGCCGGTTCCGGACCGTTCCGCGCATGATCCTGCGCGTTCCTTTTGGCTCGATTCCGTTTCCGTAACCGGACGAGTACTGCTCGGAGTGTTTTAGTGGCAGACTTCGGCCCCTGAAGACGGTTGGGGAGGCTGGCGAAGGTGAGCGCGGGAGAGCCCGGATCGGTGGTGCGGCGCATGCTGCTCGGATCACAACTCAGGCGACTGCGTGAGACGCGGGGGATCACGCGGGAGGCGGCGGGCTACTCGATCCGCGCCTCCGAGTCGAAGATCAGCCGGATGGAGCTGGGCCGGGTGAGCTTCAAGACGAGGGACGTCGAGGACCTGCTGACGCTGTACGGCATCACGGACGAGCAGGAGCGCAACTCCCTGCTCTCGCTGGCCAAGGAGGCCAACGTCGCGGGCTGGTGGCACAGTTACTCCGACGTGCTGCCCAGCTGGTTCCCCACCTACGTGGGCCTGGAGGGCGCCGCCTCGCTGATCCGAGTCTACGAGGTGCAGTTCGTGCACGGCCTGCTGCAGACCGCGGAGTACGCCCGCGCGGTCGTCCGGCGGGGCATGAAGGGCGCCGGCGAGGCGGACGTCGAACGCCGGGTGGCCCTGCGCCTGGAGCGGCAGAAGCACCTCGTCGCCGAGAACGCTCCCGAGTTCCACATCGTCCTGGACGAGGCCGCGCTGCGCCGCCCCTACGGCGACCGCGAGGTGATGCGCGGACAGCTCCAGCACCTCATCGAGATGTCCGAACGCCCCAACATCCGCCTCCAGGTCATGCCGTTCGGCTTCGGCGGGCACTCCGGCGAGAGTGGCGCGTTCACGATCCTCAGCTTCCCCGAGTCCGACCTCTCGGACGTCGTGTACCTGGAGCAGCTCACCAGCGCGCTGTACCTCGACAAGCACGAGGACGTCACCCAGTACGAGACCGCGCTGAAGGAACTCCAGCAGGACAGCCCGGGGCCGGACGAGAGCCGGGACCTTCTGCGGGGTCTTCTCCAACTCTCCTGAGACATAAGTACGATGACGCTCAATCAGGCCGCTTGCTCGCGGACGCGGCGGCAGCTATGGGGATTGAGGGATCACATGTCGTCGTACTTCACCGACCTCGCCCAGCAGTACATCGACGGCGAGTGGCGACCGGGCACCGGCTCCTGGGACATCATCGACTTCAACCCGTACGACAACGAGAAGCTGGCCTCGATCACCATAGCCACGGTCGACGAGGTCGACGAGGCCTACCGGGCCGCCGAGCGCGCGCAGAAGCAGTGGGCGGCGACGAACCCGTACGCCCGCCGCGCGGTGTTCGAGAAGGTGCTGCGCCTGGTCGAGGACCACGAGGCGGAGATCAGTGACGCGATCGTCGCCGAGCTCGGCGGCACCCGCCTGAAGGCCGCCTTCGAACTGCACCTCGCCAAGGAGTTCCTGCGCGAGGCCGTGCACCTGTCGCTGCGCCCCGAGGGCCGGATCATCCCCTCGCCGGTCGACGGCAAGGAGAACCGCGTCTACCGGGTGCCGGTCGGCGTCGTGGGCGTCATCAGCCCCTTCAACTTCCCCTTCCTGCTCTCCCTGAAGTCGGTCGCCCCGGCCCTCGCCCTCGGCAACGGCGTCGTCCTCAAGCCGCACCAGAACACTCCGGTGGTCGGCGGCACCCTGGTCGCCAAGCTCTTCGAGGACGCCGGCCTGCCGGGCGGTCTGCTGAACGTCGTCGTCACGGACATCGCGGAGATCGGCGACGCCTTCCTGGAGCACCCGGTCCCGAAGGTCATCTCCTTCACCGGCTCGGACAAGGTCGGCCGCCACGTGGCCACCGTCTGCGCCGCGACCTTCAAGCGCTCGGTCCTCGAACTCGGCGGCAACAGCGCCCTGGTCGTCCTCGACGACGCCGACGTCGACTACGCGGTGGACGCCGCCGTCTTCAGCCGGTTCGTGCACCAGGGGCAGGTCTGCATGGCCGCCAACCGCGTCCTGGTCGACCGTTCGGTCGCCGACGAGTTCACCGAGAAGTTCGTGGCCAAGGTCGCCGGCCTCAAGACCGGCGACCCGCGCGACCCCTCGACGGTCATCGGCCCGGTGATCAACTCCTCGCAGGCGGACGCGATCTCGGCCGTCGTCGAGCAGGCGCTGGCCGAGGGTGCCACCGCCCTGGTGCGCGGCACGACCACGGACAACCTGGTCGAGCCGTCGGTCCTGACCGGCCTGCCCGCCGACTCCGCCCTGCTGAAGCAGGAGGTCTTCGGCCCGGTCGCCTTCCTCGTCCCCTTCGACGGCGAGGAGGAGGCCGTACGCCTGGTCAACGACACCCCGTACGGTCTGAGCGGCGCCGTGCACACCGGGAACATCGAGCGCGGCGTCAACTTCGCCAAGCGGATCGACACCGGCATGTTCCACGTGAACGACGGCACCGTGCACGACGAGCCGATCGTGCCCTTCGGCGGCGAGAAGCACTCCGGCATCGGCCGCCTCAATGGCGACACCATGCTGGACGCCTTCACCACGCAGAAGTGGATCTCGGTGCAGCACGGGCGGAGCGGCTTCCCGTTCTGAGGGGGTCTCCCGGGACCGGGGCGTGACCCGTCCCCGGTCCCGCCTACGCTGGGTGCCATGTCAGTGATCCGACTCCTGGTGCTCGGCGCGGTGCGCCAGCACGGGCGGGCCCACGGCTACCAGGTGCGCAACGACCTGGAGTACTGGGGCGCGCACGAGTGGTCCAACGCCAAGCCCGGCTCGATCTACCACGCGCTGAAGCAGATGGCCAAGCAGGGCCTGCTGGTCGCGCACGAGATCGCCCCGTCGACCGCGGGCGGCCCGCCGCGCACCGAGTACGAGATCACCGAGCAGGGGGCAGAGGAGTACTTCACGCTGCTGCGGGAGTCCCTCACCGCGTACGACCAGAAGCCCGACGTGCTCTCCGCCGGGCTCGGCCTCATGGTCGACCTCGGGCGCGAGGAGGTGCTCGGCCTGCTGGAGGAGCGGATCCGCGCGATCCAGGAGTGGCGCAGGTCCGTCACCGAGTACTACACGCCCGAGGAGGGGCCCGGGCAGCTCGGGCACATCGGCGAGATCATGAACTTCTGGGTGCACTCCGCCGACACCGGCGCCGAGTGGACCCGCGCGCTGATCGAGCGCATCCGCGGCGGCGCGTACACCTTCGCCGGGGAGGGCGAGCCGTTCGTCGGCGTCCTCGGCGAGGGCGAGGAGAACCCGTACGGTGCGGGGGAGCCGCATCCCGGCGACCGGGACTGATGAACTCGGTCGGCTAATCAAGTTTGACTAAGTGCCTCGACGGGCATACCCTCCTCCGCTGGTAGTCAAGTTTGACTAATTGAGGAGACCGAGTGACCGACGCGGCGATCATCGTCGAAGGAGCACGCAAGAAGTACGGCGACAAGCACGCGCTGGACGGACTCGACCTCACCGTCGCGCGGGGCACGGTCCACGGCGTTCTGGGGCCCAACGGCGCGGGCAAGACGACGTTGGTCCGCATCCTGTCCACCCTCCTGCGCCCCGACGCGGGCCGCATCGAGGTGGCCGGCCACGACGTCGTCACCCGGGCGTACGCCGTACGGCTGCGCATCGGCCTGCTCGGCCAGCACGCGGCGCTCGACGAGGAGCTGGGCGGCAGGCAGAACCTGGAGATGTTCGGCCGGCTCCACCACCTGGGCGCCCGGCGGGCACGCGCGCGTGCCGACGAACTCCTGGCCCGTTTCGACCTCACCGACACCGGACGCAAACCGGTCAGCGCCTACAGCGGCGGCATGCGGCGCCGCCTGGACCTGGCCGCGTCCCTCATCACCGAACCGGAGGTGCTCTTCCTGGACGAGCCGACCACCGGCCTCGACCCGCGCGGTCGCGCCGAGGTGTGGTCCTCGGTCCGCTCCCTGGTAGGGGGCGGTACGACGGTCCTGCTCACCACCCAGTACCTGGAGGAGGCCGACCAGCTCGCCGACCGCATCTCGGTCGTCGACGCAGGCCGGGTCATCGCCGACGGCACGGCGGACGAGCTGAAGGCCGCCACCGGCGGCGACCGCGTCGACGTCGTCCTGCGCGACGCCGGACAGCTCGGCGCCGCCCTCGCCCTGCCGCCGCTCACCGGCGCCCGCGTCGATGCCGACCGCCGGCTGCTCAGCGCACCCGTCACCGACCGGATGGCGGCCCTGTCCGGCGTCGTACGGGCGCTGGAGGAGGCCGGTCTGGAGGCCGAGGACGTGGCCCTGCGCCGCCCGACCCTGGACGAGGTCTTCCTGCACCTCACCGACCGCACGAAGGAGGCCGTGTGAGTACGAACGCCATGCACGCCACGTCCTACGCCCTGACCGACTCCTGGACCATGACCCGCCGCGAGCTGGCCCGCTGGGCGCGGCAGCCGGTCCCGGTCGTCGTCAATCTGGTCTTCCCGGTCATGCTGCTGCTGATGTTCGGCTACCTCGTCGGCGGCGGCCGGGGGGTGAGCGGCGCGTACGTCGACTACCTCGTTCCCGGGATGCTCGCGCTCACCATGGCCTTCGGCCTGGAGGGCACGATGATCGCCGTCACCCGGGACCTCGACAAGGGAGTCGTCGACCGCTTCCGCTCCCTGCCCATGACCAACGGGGCGGTCCTGGTGGGCCGCTGCACCGCCGACATGCTCCAGTCGGCGGCCGGGCTCGCGGTGCTGATCGCCGTCGGGTACGCGCTCGGCTGGCGGGCGCACGGCGGCCCCGGTGCCTTCCTGGGCGCGGTGGGCCTGCTCCTGCTGTTCCGGTTCGCGATGCTGTGGGTCGGCATCCACCTGGCCCTGGTCGCCGGGAAGCCGGAAATGGTGCAGGCGGTGCAGATCCTGGTCTGGCCGGTCGGCTTCCTCTCCAACGCCTTCGCCACCCCCGACGCCATGCCGGGCTGGCTGGGCACGCTCGTCGGGTGGAACCCGATGTCCCACACCGCCACCGCCGTACGCGACCTGTTCGGCGGCCCCGGCGGCGAGGCGGGGCACGTGTGGGCGGCGGTCGGGTGGCCGCTCGCCCTCGTGGCGGTGTTCTTCCCGCTGGCGGTGCGGCGGTTCGCCCGGCTCAGCCGCTGAGGGCCGTCGTCCGCGGCGGGATGCGGACGACGGCCGCTAGTGGTGGAAACCGGTGGCCGCACCCTTGTCCCGGGTCAGCGGGCGCGGCTGCCGCCGCAGCTCCGGAAGCAGCCGCTCCAGCTCCTGGACCAGCAGGTCCGCCATGTCGGCGGAGAAGCCGTTGCGGCACACCACGCGCAGCGCGGACAGGTCCTGGCGGTTCGGCGGGAAGGTGTAGGCGGGCACCAGCCAGCCGCCCTCCCGCAGCCGCCGGGAGACGTCGAACACGTCGTACGCCGTCACGTCGTCGGCCGTCGTGAAGGCGAACACCGGCAGCTGGTCACCGCGCGTCAGCAGCCGGAAGTCGCCGAGCGCCGCCACCCGCTCGGCGAGCCCTCGCGCGATGTCCCGCGACGCCTGCTGCACCGCGCGGTAACCGTCCCGCCCCAGCCGCAGGAACGTGTAGTACTGCGCGACCACCTGCGCGCCGGGCCGGGAGAAGTTCAGCGCGAAGGTCGGCATGTCGCCGCCCAGGTAGTTGACCCGGAAGACCAGTTCCTCGGGCAGCGCGTCCGCGTCCCGCCACAGCGCCCAGCCGACGCCGGGGTAGACGAGCCCGTACTTGTGCCCCGAGGTGTTGATCGACGCGACCCTCGGCAGCCGGAAGTCCCACACCAGGTCCTCGTCGAGGAAGGGGGCGACCATCGCGCCGGAGGCTCCGTCGACGTGCACCGGGACGTCGAGGCCGGTCCGCTCCTGGAGGGCGTCCAGGGCGGCGCACAGGTCGGCGACCGGCTCGTAGGACCCGTCGAAGGTGGAGCCGAGGATGCCGACGACCCCGATCGTGTTCTCGTCGCACAGCTCGGCCGCGGCCTGCGGGTCGAGGTGGAAGCGGTCGCCCTCCATCGGCACCTGCCGGGCCTCCACCTCCCAGAAGTTGCAGAACTTCTCCCAGCAGACCTGGACGTTCACGCCCATCACCAGATTGGGCCGGGCGTCCTTCGAGGGGTACCGGTCGGCGTTGCGCAGCGCCCAGCGCCGCTTCAGCGCCATCCCGGCCAGCATGCAGGCCTCGCTCGACCCGGTCGTCGAGCAGCCCACGGCCGCCGACGGGTCGGGCGCGTGCCAGAGGTCGGCGAGCATCGCCACACAGCGCCGCTCCAGCTCGGCGGTGCGCGGGTACTCGTCCTTGTCGATCATGTTCTTGTCCCGGCACTCGGCCATCAGCACCCCGGCCTGCGGCTCCATCCAGGTGGTGACGAAGGTGGCCAGGTTGAGGCGCGCGTTGCCGTCCAGCATCAGCTCGTCGTGGACCAGCCGATACGCCGTCTCAGGGGGCAGCGGGGAGTCGGGGAGGCGGTGGGTCGGCGGCGCCTCGGTCATGCCGCCGAGCGGGTTCGTCGCGCCGTGGAACGGGTTGACGGCGAGCCGGCGCCGGTCGCGGTCGTCGTCGTGGGACTCGTGGGGTCCCTGGTGCAATGGCATGCAGCCGACGGTAGGTCCGGGTCCCGGACCTCGCACTCGGGCTTGCACCTCACGTCGCGTGAGGCGGCAGCGTGGAGGGCGTCAGAGAAGGGAGCGGAAGTGAGCTACTCCGTGGGACAGGTGGCCGGCTTCGCCGGAGTGACGGTGCGCGCCCTGCACCACTACGACGACATCGGCCTGCTCGTACCGAGCGAGCGCAGCCACGCGGGCCACCGGCGCTACAGCGACGCCGACCTCGACCGGCTGCAGCAGATCCTGTTCTACCGGGAGCTGGGCTTCCCGCTCGACGAGGTCGCCGTCCTGCTCGACGACCCGGACGCGGACCCGCGCGCACACCTGCGCCGCCAGCACGAACTGCTGACCGCCCGGATCGAGAAGCTGGAGAAGATGGCGGCGGCCGTGGAGCACGCCATGGAGGCACGCAGCATGGGCATCAACCTCACGCCCGAGGAGAAGTTCGAGGTCTTCGGCGACTTCGACCCCGACCAGTACGAGGAGGAGGTCCGGGAGCGCTGGGGAGACACCGACGCCTACCGCCAGTCCAAGGAGAAGACCGCCTCGTACACCAAGGAGGACTGGCAGCGCGTCCAGGACGAGGCCGACGCGCTCACCCGGCGCTTCGTCGCCCTGATGGAGGCCGGTGAGCCAGCCGACTCGGAGGCGGCCATGGACGTCGCCGAGGACCACCGGCAGGGCATCGCCCGCAACCACTACGACTGCGGGTACGAGATGCACACCTGCCTGGGCGAGATGTACGTCTCGGACGAACGTTTCACGCGAAACATCGACGCCGCCAAGCCGGGGCTCGCCGCCTACATGCGCGACGCGATCCTCGCCAACGCCGTCCGGCACACCTCCTGAGCGGTGGTCGTGGCCCGGGTCTCACTCCCGGGCCACGACCACCGCCGTCCCGTACGCGCACACCTCGGTGCCCACGTCCGCCGCCTCCGTCACGTCGAAGCGGAACGCCAGCACGGCGTTGGCCCCCCGCGCGCGGGCCTGCTCGACCAGCCGGTCCATCGCCTGGTTGCGGGTCTCCACCAGCGTCTTCGTGAGCCCGCGCAGCTCGCCGCCGACCAGCGACTTCAGCCCGGCGCCGATCTGGCTCCCCAGGTGCCGGGAGCGCACGGTCAGCCCGAAGACCTCCCCGAGCACCTCCTGCACCCGATGGCCCGGCAGGTCGTTCGTGGTCACGACGAGCACCTCGGGCCGAGGGCCCTGTCCGCCGCCGTATTCTTCAATCCCCATGGTTCTCAGGCTTCCCCGGGCGGGGGCACAGTGCACCCCCAGCCGTCCCGTGGAACCTGGAACCGGACGGCTGCGTTGATACGTTTGGGCAGCCAGCCCCCGCCCGCCCCCCAGTGCAGGAGCCACATTCCCGTGACCACGCTTGCGCTCGGCCCCGAGTGGCTGAGCCCGGACTACCTGATCGAGACCTTCGCTCTGCCGGGCATCCTGCTCATCGTCTTCGCCGAGTCCGGACTCTTCGCGTTCCTGCCCGGTGACTCCCTGCTGTTCACCGCGGGCCTCTTCGTCGCCCAGGGCGAGTACATCAGCCAGCCGCTGTGGCTGGTGTGCACCCTGATCGTGCTGGCCGCCGTCATCGGCGACCAGGTGGGCTACATGATCGGCAAGTTCCTCGGCCCCAAGCTCTTCAACCGCCCGAACTCCAAGCTCTTCAAACAGGAGAACCTGGACAAGGCCCACGAGTTCATGGAGAAGTACGGGCCCAAGGCGATCGTCCTGGCCCGCTTCGTGCCGATCGTGCGCACCTTCGCCCCCATCGTGGCGGGCGCCGGCCGCATGCAGTACCGCACGTTCCTCACGTACAACGTCATCGGCGGCATCGCCTGGGGCACGGGCGTCACCCTGGCGGGCTACTGGCTCGGGCAGATCGAGTTCATCCGTACCAACGTCGAGCCCATCCTGGTCCTGATCGTCGTCCTCTCGGTCGTCCCGATCGCCATCGAGTACCTGCGCGAGCGCAAGAAGAAGAAGCAGGCGCCGGCGGTCCAGCCCCAGACGGCCCAGGTCCAGCAGCCGCAGCAGTCGTACCCGGTGATGGACGACGCCACGACCCAGCTCCGCCGCGTGGACCCGTACGAGCAGCCGCAGCCGCAGCAGTACCAGCAGCCGCAGCAGCAGTACCAGCAGCCGAAGCCGCAGCAGCCTTACGCCCAGCAGTATCAGCAGCCGCAGCAGTACCCGCAGCAGCCGTACGACCCGCAGGGCTACCAGCAGCCGTACAACCAGGGGCACTGACACGGACCGAGTGGGGGCGGGGTCGCTGCAGCGGCCCCGCCCCCACTGCGTTTCCTAGAAGCCCCGGGTCCGCTTGGCCGCCCGCCGGCCCGCCGCACTCGCCGCGCCGGGCACCCGCAGGAACAGCCGCGAGATCTCACCGCCGAGGTTCACCCCGATGGCGATGGCCATGGCGAGGGCCACCGCCGTGGACAGGTACACCAGCCCCCGGTCGACCTCGCTCTGCGCGATGGCCAGCAGCCCGAAGTACGTCGCCGAACCGGGCAGCAGCGGCCCGATCGCCGCGGTCGTGTACGGCAGCGCCGACGCGAACCGGTACCGGGACATCAGCTGCCCGAACAGACCCACCAGCCCCGCCGCGGCGGCCGTGGAGGCCACCGGCGAGATGTCGCCGACGAGGTGCATGGCGCCGTACACGCTCCAGGCGACACCCCCGTTCAGGGTCACCGCCAGCACGGTGGACCGTTCCTGCTGGAGCAGGATCGCGAAGGCCAGCGACAGCAGCATCGACGCGCCGATCTGCACGAGCGGCTCGTCGCCGGTGCCCAGCTGGGCGTCCGGATTGAGCTCGGCGCCCAGCTGGACGCCGAAGTACAGCACCACCAGTACCCCGGCGACGATGCTGACGAAGAAGTACATGACCTCCAGCAGGCGTGCCGCGGCGGTGATGTAGAAGCCGGTCAGGCCGTCCTGCACCCCGGCGACCAGCGCCCGCCCGGGCAGCAGCGCGAAGAGGCCACCGGTGATGACCGCCGACGCCTTCACGTCGACGTGGATCAGCGTGAGCACGATCCCCATCGCGGCCGGCGGCATGGCGGCCACCGCGAACTGGTAGAACTCCGGCAGCCCGCGCCCGGCGCAGAGCCAGGCGAGCCGGTCGCCGAGCATCGAGCCCAGCATCGCCGCGACGAACACGGTCAAACCGCCGCCGACCAGCACCGACGCCGCGCCCGCCAGCAGCCCGCTGGCCGTGGTCAGCACCCACGTGGGGTACGGGTGCCGGTTGCGGCGGATCTCCGCGAGGCGCCGGTACGCCTCCTCCAGGGAGATGTGCGTGTCCGGGTCGCTGAGGTCGTCCACCAGGTGGAACACGGCCGCGAGCCGGGTGTAGTCGGTGCCCCGGCGGCGCACCGTCCGCGAGGCCGTCACCGGGTCCTCGACCAGGGACGGCTGGTGGGAGATCGACAGCAGGGTGAAGGTGACGTTCGGCTCGCAGCGGTCCAGGCCGTAGGAGCGGCAGACGGCGAACATCGCCGCCTCCACGTCCTCGGCGCCCTCGCCGCCCGCCAGCAGCAGCTCCCCGATGCGCAGCGTCAGGTCGAGCACGCGCGGCACGGCGGGCCCGGTCTCGTCGTCGTGCTTCTGCGACGGTTCGGGTGCGGGCCGGTCGGCCACCGGCATGCGCAGCATGGCGCGCATGCGGTCCTGCCAGGGCACGTCCGTCAGGTTCACCGCCGGGAAGCCGCTCGCCGGGGTGAAGGCGGCCGGCGACCACGCGTGGTACGTGCTCGGCATGCTGAACGCCGAGCCCTCGGTCTCCGCGGGCGTCCCCGTCGGCGCGTCCAGCCCCTCGGGCAGCGCGAACTCGGAGGTCGTCTCGGACTCCGAGCCGGTGTTCCGGGGGACCGCCAGGCCCTGCGGGATCTCGAACTCGGACGTCGTCGACGACTCGCCGTCGACCGGCGCGCCGACGCCGCTGGGCGGCCGGAAGGCACTGCGCGCCTCGTCCGACTGCGGCTTGCGGTCCTCCGCCTCCGTCACCTGCGAAACGCTCCCTGGGCCCTCGTACGACACACCCTCCTGTAGCCCTCAGTATGCGCACCCAAACGTGAACGGGCCGCACGCGCACGCGTGCGGCCCGTTACGGAAGTGGCTTCAGGAGGCGTGCTCAGTGGCCGCCCTGGTCCTTGAAGCGCTTGTAGGACCGCTCGATCTCGGCCTCGGCGTCGGTGCGGCCCACCCAGTCGGCGCCCTCGACGGACTTGCCGGGCTCCAGGTCCTTGTAGACCTCGAAGAAGTGCTGGATCTCCAGGCGGTCGAACTCCGAGACGTGGTGGATGTCACGCAGGTGCTCCACACGCGGGTCGGTCGACGGGACGCACAGCAGCTTGTCGTCGCCGCCGGCCTCGTCCGTCATCCGGAACATGCCGATCGCGCGGCAGCGGATCAGGCAGCCCGGGAAGGTCGGCTCGTCCAGGATGACCAGCGCGTCCAGCGGGTCGCCGTCCTCGCCGAGGGTGTTCTCGACGAAGCCGTAGTCGGTCGGGTAGGCGGTCGAGGTGAACAGGCGGCGGTCCAGGCGGATACGACCGGTCTCGTGGTCCACCTCGTACTTGTTCCGCGAACCCTTCGGGATCTCGATCGTGACGTCGAACTCCACCGGACGCTCCTCCATGATCAGCACATAGTTCTGGTGATTAAGTGTCCCTCACGCAGGTGTGTGATCGCGAAAGGGGCTGGTGGTAGTGCCAGAGCTGAGGCCTTGGCGGGCCGCGAGACCGCATGTGGTGCGGGCCGCGGGTGCCGTCCGACCGCGTCTCGCGCGCGCCGCGCGGGCTGCGAAACCGCGGGTCGCACGGTTCGCACGGGCCACGGCGCCGCAGCTCACCCGGATCACGGGACCGAAGACCTGGCAGTACACCGCCGGTGCCGCCACGGCCGGGCTGGCACTGGCCGCCGGTGTGGTGACCGCCGCCGGCCCCTGGGACTCCACGGGTCAGCGTACGGCCGAGCGGGACCGGGCCGTCGCCCTGGAGCGTACGGGTGGCGCAGATCACGGCCGCGGACAGGACGGCTCCGGTACGACGTCCGGCTCGCCCCGGCCCGCGCCCAGCGCCCCGTCCGTCCTCACCGGCCTCGGCGACACCTCCGGCGGGGTCCCGGGCGGTGCCAAGGCGGCGCCGGGGAGGACGGCCCTCGCCGACGCCCTCGGACCGCTCCTGGAGGACCCGGCGCTCGGCAGCGACCGCGCGGCGGCCGTCGTCGACCTCACCACCGGCAAGCGGCTGTACGGCCTCGGCGCCGACAAGGCGCTCACCCCCGCCTCCACCACCAAGATCGCCACCGCCGTCGCCGCCCTCAGTGCCCTCGGTCCCGACCACCGCCTCACCACCCGCACCGCCCTGGAGGCGGACACCGGCGAACTCGTCCTGGTCGGCGGCGGCGACCCCACCCTCACCGCACGCGAGGACGCCCGGGGCCTGGCGAGCCTGCGCACCCTCGCCGAGCGGACCGCCGCCGCACTGAAGAAGCGGGACGTGCGCGAGGTGACGCTGTCGTACGACACGACGCTGTACGCCGGTGCGGAAATGCACCCGATCGGGGTCAACGAGAACCTCGCTCGCGTCACCGCCCTGATGGCCGACGAGGGCCGCACGGACGACTCCACCAGCGGCCCCGCCCCGCGCGTGCCCGACCCGGCCGCCGACGCCGCCCGCACCTTCGCCGGCTTCCTGGAGCGGCACGGCGTCACCGCGTCGCCCCCCGGCCCCTCCAAGGCCACCGACCGCTCGGACACCCTCGCCACCGTCTCCTCGCCCCCGCTGTCGGTGCTGGTCGAGCGGATGCTGACCAACAGCGACAACGACATCGCCGAGGCCCTGGCCCGCCACACCGCCGTGGCGACGGGCGAGCCCGCCGACTTCGACGGCGTGTCGGCGGCGATCGAGGCCCGGCTGAAGCGGCTGGGCCTGCCCGTGGGCGGGGCCCGCTTCCACGACGGCAGCGGCCTGGACCGCACCGACCGGATCACCGCCGACCTCCTCACCGCCCTGCTCACCGAGGCCGCCGACCCGGCCCGTCCCGAGCTCCGCCCGGCCCTCACCGGTCTCCCCGTCGCCGGCTTCACCGGCACGCTGAGCAGCCGCTACACGGACGGCGCGGCCGGTGTCGTACGCGCCAAGACCGGCACCCTGACGGGCGTCAACACCCTCGCCGGCACGGTGGTCACCGAGGAAGGCCGCCTCCTGGGCTTCGCCTTCCTGGCTTCGGACACGACGAACGCGTGGGAGGCCCAGGCGGCCCTGGACCGAGCGGCGACGGCCTTGGCGTCCGCGGCACCGTAGCCGTCCCCCCCGCTACCCCGGGCTGCGACACCCACCCCCGCCCCGCACCGACGCCGGTCGACACCCAGCAGCCCAGCCCGGCCCACCCCACCGCCCGCCACAGCCTGCCCCCAGCGGCAGCGCTCCCGTACCGTTGAGGAATGACGAGCATCGGCGCATCCTCCGGCATGGTCGACTGGAACCTCGCGGTGGCGACCGCGACCCGGCTCGTACGGCCGGGCCCCGAAGTGAGCCGCGACGAGGCCAGGGCCGTCGTCGCGGAACTCCGCCGCCACGCCAAGGCCTCGGAGGAACACGTCCGGGGCTTCACCCGCCTGGCCACCGACGAGGCACACGACACCCCCGTCCTCGTCGTCGACCGCCCGGGCTGGGTCCGGGCGAACGTCGCCGGGTTCCGGGAGATCCTCAAACCCCTGCTGGACAAGATGGAGGAGCGGCGCGGCAGCAGCGCGGGCAACGCGGTCCTCGGTGCCGTCGGCGGCAAGGTCACCGGCGTGGAGCTGGGCATGCTGCTGTCGTTCCTGTCCTCCCGCGTCCTCGGCCAGTACGAGACCTTCGCCCCGGCCACCCGCGAACTGCCCGCCGGTGCGAACGGCGGCGGCCGGCTCCTCCTCGTCGCGCCGAACATCGTGCACGTGGAGCGCGAACTCGACGTCGACCCGCATGACTTCCGCCTGTGGGTGTGCCTGCACGAGGAGACGCACCGCACCCAGTTCACCGCGGTGCCCTGGCTGCGGGACCACCTGGAGGGCGAGATCCAGTCGTTCCTCGCGGAGACCGACGTCGACCCCATGACCGTGCTGGAGCGGGTCCGCGAGGCCGCCCAGACCCTCGCCGGCGGCCGTCCCGAGGGCGAGGAGGAGGACGGCGGACGCTCGCTCGTCGAACTGGTGCAGACCCCGGCCCAGCGGGAGGTGCTCGGGCGGCTCACCGCCGTGATGTCGCTCCTGGAGGGCCACGCCGACTTCGTGATGGACGGGGTCGGCCCGGCGGTCGTGCCGAGCGTCGGGGAGATCCGCGAGAAGTTCCAGCAGCGCCGCGCCAAGGGCGCCTCCCGCCTCGACCTGGCGCTGCGCAAGCTCCTCGGCCTGGACGCCAAGCTCCGCCAGTACCGGGACGGCGAACGCTTCGTGCGGGCCGTCGTCGAGGAGTGCGGCATGGACGGCTTCAACCGCGTCTGGACCTCGCCCAACACCCTCCCCACCAAGTCGGAGATCTCCAAACCGGCGGACTGGATCGCGCGGGTGCACCGGAAGACGGAGTCGTGAGCCGCGCGGATCGGGTGTGAACGAATCCGGCCGACGGCAGTCGAACGCCCCTCCAATCACCCGTCCGAGGGACCGTGGGCTCTCGACAGGCGTGCGATGCTCGGGGAACGGCCCGTTTCTGTCACCATCTACACACTCTGCGTGACCGAACCTCGGGCTCACCCCCCGACAACTTCATGAAGGGCACCGGACATGGGTCCCCATCCTGCGGTCGCGGCGATACGCCTGGCGGTCCGCCGCGTCCTCCACGACATCCTCACCGAACTGAACACCACGGCCGGCGTACCCGCCGCGACGGCCGCCGAGCGCATGCCCGAGCGCCCGCCGTCGCCGCTCGTGCTCGTGGCCTGCTCCGGCGGTGCCGACTCCATGGCGCTCGCCTCCGCCCTCGCCTTCGAGGCCCCCCGGCTCGGCGTCCGTGCCGGCGGCGTCACCGTCGACCACGGCCTGCAGAACGGCTCCGACCTGCGCGCCGAAGAGGTCGTCCTGCGCCTGCGCGAACTGGGCCTGGACCCCGTCGAGGCCACCGCCGTGACCGTCGGACGCGAAGGCGGGCCCGAAGCCGCCGCCCGCGACGCCCGCTACGCCGCCCTGGACGCCGCCGCCGCCCGCCACGGAGCCGCCGCCGTCCTGCTCGGCCACACCCGCGACGACCAGGCCGAGACCGTCCTGCTGGGCCTCGCCCGCGGCTCCGGCATCCGCTCCCTGTCGGGCATGGCCGCGGTCTCGGGGGCCGGCGGCCGTTACCGGCGCCCCTTCCTCCAGGTCGACCGGCAGACCGCCCGCAAGGCCTGCATGGTCCAGTCCCTCCCCGTCTGGGACGACCCGCACAACGCCGACCCCGCCTACACCCGCTCCCGGCTGCGTCACGAAGGTCTGCCCGCCCTGGAGAAGGCCCTGGGCAAGGGAGTCGTCGAGGCCCTCGCCCGTACGGCCCAGCTCTCCCGCGACGACGCCGACGCCCTGGACGCCTGGGCCCGTCAGGCCGAGGCCGGCGTCCGCGACGCCTCCGGCGTCCTGGAGTGCGCCAAGCTCTACGCCCTCCCGCCCGCCGTACGCCGCCGGATCCTGCGCCGCGCCGCCATCGACGCCGGTGCCCCGGCCGGTGCGCTGTTCGCCCGCCACGTCGAGGAAGTCGACCGGCTGATCACCGGATGGCGCGGTCAGGGGGCCATCAACCTCCCCGGCAAAGTCGTCGCCCGGCGGCAGGGTGGCAGACTGGTGATTCGGCAAGGCTGAATCCGGACCCTCCCACCGATCCGTAGCCGGATCGCCGGGGTGCTCCGGAGTGGCCGGTGGGACGACCGAAAGTGATGCGGGTGGACGCGAACGACATGGGTGCCGACCTCGAGAAGGTACTCATCACCAAGGAAGAGATCGACGCGAAGCTGGCCGAGCTGGCCGCGAAGATCGACGCGGAGTACGCGGGCAAGGACCTGCTCATCGTCGGAGTGCTCAAGGGCGCCGTGATGGTCATGGCCGACCTCGCGCGCACGCTGTCCACCCCCGTCACGATGGACTGGATGGCGGTGTCCTCGTACGGCGCCGGCACCCAGTCCTCCGGAGTGGTGCGGATCCTCAAGGACCTCGACACCGACATCAAGGGCAAGCACGTCCTGATCGTCGAGGACATCATCGACTCCGGGCTGACCCTGTCCTGGCTGATCTCCAACCTCGGCTCGCGCGAGCCCGCCTCGCTGAAGGTGTGCACGCTGCTGCGCAAGCCCGACGCCGCGAAGGTCGCCATCGACGTGGAGTGGGTCGGCTTCGACATCCCCAACGAGTTCGTCGTCGGCTACGGCCTCGACTACGCCGAGAAGTACCGCAACCTCCCGTTCGTCGGTACGCTCGCGCCCCACGTCTACGGCGGCTGACACGGCCCTGCAGGGCGCTCTGCGGCGTTCGTGGGGGCGGCCGGGAACCCCGGAGGCTCCCGCGCCGTTGGAGCATGCAGACGGGACGCCGGCCGTCCCGTGCGGCTGAGGGCCGCCCGGCTGGGGTACCGTCAGAAGAACTGTCTTATCAAACTCACTATGGCAGGAGGGACGGGGCGGCACCGCTCCGTGTGGATGGACGTGAAGCGATACTTCCGTGGGCCGGTCATGTGGATCGTGCTGGCCGTCCTTGCCGTGGTCGTGTTGATGCAGGTCGTCGGCTCGTCCGGCGGCTACAAGACGGTGGACACAGGCCAGGTCGTCCAGGCGATCAACGACAACAGGGTCGAGTCGGCCAAGCTGACCACCGGCGATGAGCAGAAGATCCAGGTTCAGCTCAAGGACGGCGAAAAGGTCGAGGGCAGCTCGAAGATCCAGGCGAGCTACATCGGCGACCAGGGCGTGACCCTCGCCAACACGCTGCAGAACAAGTACCAGGACAAGCAGATCTCCGACGGCTACACGGTGTCGCCGTCGAAGCAGAACCCGTTCGTCGGGATCCTGCTCTCGCTGCTGCCGTTCGTCCTGATCGTGGTCGTCTTCCTGTTCCTGATGAATCAGATGCAGGGCGGCGGCTCCCGGGTCATGAACTTCGGCAAGTCCAAGGCCAAGCTCATCACCAAGGACACCCCCAAGACGACGTTCTCGGACGTCGCCGGATCGGACGAGGCCGTCGAGGAACTCCACGAGATCAAGGAGTTCCTGCAGGAGCCGGCCAAGTTCCAGGCCGTCGGCGCCAAGATCCCCAAGGGCGTGCTGCTGTACGGCCCGCCCGGCACCGGCAAGACCCTGCTCGCGCGCGCCGTGGCGGGCGAGGCGGGCGTGCCGTTCTACTCGATCTCCGGTTCCGACTTCGTCGAGATGTTCGTCGGTGTCGGTGCCTCCCGGGTCCGCGACCTGTTCGAACAGGCCAAGGCGAACGCCCCGGCGATCGTCTTCGTCGACGAGATCGACGCGGTCGGCCGTCACCGCGGCGCCGGCCTCGGCGGCGGTCACGACGAGCGCGAGCAGACCCTGAACCAGCTGCTCGTCGAGATGGACGGCTTCGACGTCAAGGGCGGCGTGATCCTCATCGCCGCGACGAACCGGCCCGACATCCTCGACCCGGCGCTGCTGCGTCCCGGCCGCTTCGACCGGCAGATCGCCGTCGACCGTCCGGACATGCAGGGCCGTCTGGAGATCCTCAAGGTCCACCAGAAGGGCAAGCCGGTCGCCCCGGACGTCGACCTGTCGGCCGTCGCCCGCCGTACGCCCGGCATGACCGGTGCCGATCTGGCCAACGTGCTGAACGAGGCCGCCCTGCTGACGGCCCGCAGCGACCAGAAGCTGATCGACAACCACATGCTGGACGAGGCGATCGACCGTGTGGTCGCGGGCCCGCAGAAGCGGACCCGGATCATGTCGGACAAGGAGAAGAAGATCACCGCGTACCACGAGGGCGGTCACGCCCTGGTCGCGGCGGCCTCACCGAACTCCGACCCGGTCCACAAGATCACCATCCTGTCGAGAGGCCGGGCCCTCGGTTACACGATGGTGCTCCCGGACGAGGACAAGTACTCGACCACGCGCAACGAGATGCTCGACCAGCTCGCCTACATGCTGGGCGGCCGCGCGGCCGAGGAACTGGTCTTCCACGACCCGACGACCGGTGCCGCCAACGACATCGAGAAGGCCACCGGCCTGGCTCGTGCGATGGTCACGCAGTACGGCATGACCGAGCGCCTCGGTGCGATCAAGTTCGGCGGCGACAACACCGAACCGTTCCTCGGGCGTGAGATGGCGCACCAGCGCGACTACTCGGAAGAGGTCGCCGCGCTGGTCGACGAGGAGGTCAAGAAGCTCATCGAGACGGCGCACAACGAGGCCTGGGAGATCCTGGTCGAGAACCGCGACGTCCTCGACAACCTCGTCCTCGCGCTGCTGGAGAAGGAGACGCTGGGCAAGGAGGAGATCGCCGAGATCTTCTCGCAGATCGTCAAGCGTCCGTCCCGGCCCGCCTGGACCGGCTCCTCGCGCCGTACGCCCTCGACCCGTCCGCCGGTGCTCTCCCCCAAGGAGCTCGCCCTGACGAACGGAGCGAACGGCGCCACGGCGGCGATCTCCACCGCCAAGAGCACCACGGCGGAGCCGGCCCCGGCACCGGAACGAGCCCCGGAGGACCGCCCGGAGAGCTGACCCTGCCCTCCCGGCGGCCCCACCAGGCCCGGAATGTATGCCGCGCCCCCCAGGTTCTAGCCTTGGGGGGCGCGGCATTCCCGTATGCCGACCGCAGTACAGGACAGGAACGAGGCACCAGATGACCGACCCCGTGACGCTGGACGGCGAGGGCCAGATCGGCGAGTTCGACGAGAAGCGGGCCGAGAACGCCGTACGAGAGCTGCTCATCGCGGTCGGCGAGGACCCGGACCGCGAGGGGCTGCGGGAGACGCCGGCGCGGGTGGCGCGGGCGTACAAGGAGATTTTCGCGGGGCTGTGGCAGGAGCCCGAGGACGTGCTGACGACCACGTTCGACCTCGGCCACGACGAGATGGTGCTGGTTAAGGACATCGAGGTGTTCAGCACGTGTGAACACCATCTCGTCCCGTTCCGCGGCGTCGCGCACGTCGGCTACATCCCGGCGACCAACGGCAAGATCACCGGCCTGTCCAAGCTGGCCCGCCTGGTGGACGTCTACGCCCGCCGGCCCCAGGTGCAGGAACGTCTCACCACACAGATCGCCGACTCGCTGATGGAGATCCTCGAGCCGCGGGGCGTGATCGTCGTCGTGGAGTGCGAGCACATGTGCATGTCGATGCGCGGCATACGCAAGCCTGGAGCGAAGACCCTCACCTCGGCGGTGCGCGGACAGCTGAGGGACGTCGCCACCCGCAACGAGGCGATGAGCCTGATCATGGCGCGCTGACGGCCTGCCGACGCCCTCCGCGGGTCCGTCCGGCGGTCGTCGGGCGCGGCATGGTCGTGTCAGGCGTGGTCAGAGGTGGTCAGGCGGCCGTGGCCGCGCCCGGGTGGTCGTCGTCCTCGTCCTCCGGGAGCCGGCAGACGCGCTCCAGGAAGATCGCGGCCGCTATCACGGCGATGCCCGCCACGACCGAGAAGCCGGCGTAGACGGCCTGGTCGCGACGGGCCGGGACGTCCAGGTACTCCAGCAGGAAGACTCCCGTGCCGCCGTACATCCCGGCGACCAGGGCGGTCACCAAGGCGCTGGCCTGGCCGAAGACGACCGCGCGGGCCGCCATCATCGGATCGACGCCCTTGGCGCCCGGCACGCGCTCCCGCTGGGCCTTCAGACGGGCGCGCAGCGAGAGAGCGGTGGCCAGCAGGATCACGGCGATCAGCGCCAGGACGACGGGGGCGGCCAGGGGGACGCTCGGGAGGCTCCCGATCGAGTTCCACAGGCGGGCGCCCGCCCAGGACAGGATTCCGGCGACGAGGAAAACGCCGACCAGCACCCTGATGCGCAACTCTTTCACGGTGTTCGGGTGTCCCTTCGGTTCCCCGGCGTGGCCCTCGGCCTCGTCGTCGGCACGGTCGTCCTGACCCGTCGACCTTAACGACTATTCGGGCAGCCGGAGTTCCAGGTCGGCGCGGGGCGCGACACCGTCCCGGGTGACGGCGTCCAGGAGGTCGGCGACCGGGCCGTGTCCCGGCAGCTGGGCGTCGGGGTCCACGTCGTGCCAGGGGGCGAGGACGAAGGCGCGTTCGTGGGCGCGCGGGTGCGGGAGGGTGAGCTGCGGGTCGTCGGAGACGACGTCCGCGTAGGCGACGATGTCGACGTCCAGGGTGCGCGGTCCCCAGCGCTCGTCGCGGACCCGGTGGAAGGCCTCCTCGACCGCGTGCGCCCGCTCCAGCAGGGAGGACGGGGGCAGGGTGGTCTTGAGGATCACGACCGCGTTGAAGTACGAGGGCTGGCTGTCCGGGGCGACGCCCCAGGGTTCCGTCTCGTAGACCGGCGAGACCCCTTTGACGCGCACGCCCGGGGTGTCCTCCAGGGCGTCGATGGCCCCCTGGAGGGTCTCCAGGCGGTTGCCGAGGTTGGCGCCGAGGGCGACCACGGCGCGCTTGGGGTTGGACAGCGTGGTGTCGGCCGCGTCGACCTGCTCGATGACGGAGGCGGGCACCGGCTGTACGGTCGGGTCGCTGGGGCCCTTGGCGAAGGGGGCGCTCATACACGGCTCCGGATGATGGTGACGGTCACGTCGTCGAAGGGGACGGTGATCGGCGCGTCCGGCTTGTGGACGCAGACCTCGACCTCCTCGACCCCTTCGTGCTTCAGACAGACCTGGGCGATGCGCTCGGCGAGCGTCTCGACGAGGTTGACGGGCTCTCCCTCGACGACGGCCACGACCTCCTCGGCGACGATGCCGTAGTGCACGGTCTTCGCCAGGTCGTCGTCGGCGGCGGCCGGTCGGGTGTCCAGGCCCAGGACGATGTCCACGAGGAAGGTCTGGCCGTCCTCGCGCTCCCTGGGGAACACACCGTGGTGCCCGCGGGCCTTCAGGCCGCGCAGCGCGACACGATCCACGCGAATCACTCCTGCAGTCGTCGGTCTCGGCCGGTGCGTACCGCGTGCGGGCGGTACGGCGGCCACAGTCGAATCTACCCGCGGGCACCGACAGCGCCGGGCCACGGGGTGTGCGGGGGCGGGCGGTCACCGGGAGGTTTCATCCCGTGTTTGCCCTGGCGGCCCCGGTGGATCACGGGTTGGTAGCCGCCCATACCCGGCGGTCCGTGATTCCAACCACTTCTTGCGTCGTCCAGGGGTCACCCGGACCGGTCAGGGGGTGTGACCTCGGGGTCCTCGTCGTCGTCCCCGGTCTCGGTGAGTACCGGGGAGGCGTGGTGCGACCAGAGCTTCCAGCCGGCGGGCGTGCGCCGGTAGGTGTTGCTGGCGACCACGAGCTGGCCGACGAGCGGACCGAGCTCGTCGTCGCCCTCGGGGGCGGGGCCACCGCTGAGGATGTTCTCCGTGCAGGTCACCAGGGCGGTGTCGCCGGTCACGGAGACGTGCACGTCGGTGAGGAAGAACTGGATGTAGTCGGTGTTCGCCATGATCAGGGCGTAGGAGCGCAGGACCTCGCCGCGGCCGGTGAGGACCGGCCAGCCGGGGTGCACGCAGGAGACCACGCCGGCGTCGGCCGGATCGTGGTACGACTCGTCGATGCCCAGGTCGGACGGGGTGAGCCAGAACTCGGAGACCTTCTCGAAGTCGCCCTGCTCCAGTGCCTCGTAGAAGGCGGTGTTGGCCGCCTCGACCTGTTCGACGTCGATGTGCGGGGCGTTCACCGGGCTCCTTCCGGGGCCGTGCCGTCCGTACCGCCCGGGTTCTCGTGCGGGGGGCGCGCGCCTTCGACGGCGCGGGCCACGCGTACGGCGTCGGCGGTGGCGCGGACCTCGTGCACGCGTACGGCCCACGCGCCGGCGTGCGCGGCCAGGGCGGAGACGGCGGCGGTGGCCGCGTCGCGCTCCCGCGCGGGGGGCGGGGTGGCGTCGGGGCCGGCCAGGACCCGCCCGAGGAAGCGCTTGCGGGAGGCGGCGACGAGGAGGGGGTGTCCGAGGGCGTGGAGGCGGTCGAGGTGGGCGAGGAGGACGAGGTCGTGCTCGGCGTCCTTGGAGAAACCGAGGCCGGGGTCGACGACGATGCGCTCGGGGGAGACGCCGCCCGCCAGGACGGCCTCCACGCGCGCGTGCAGCTCGTCGACGACCTCGGTGACGACGTCGGTGTAGGTGCCCCTGACGTTGCCGCCCTCCAGGAGGCCGCGCCAGTGCATGACGACGAAGGGGGCGCCGGCGTCGGCGACGACGGGGATCATGCGGGGGTCGGCGAGGCCGCCGCTGACGTCGTTGACCAGGGCGGCGCCGGCGGCGAGGGCCTGTTCGGCGACGGAGGCGCGCATGGTGTCGACGGAGACGGTGACGCCCTCGGAGGCCAGTCCGCGCACGACCGGGACGACACGGCGCAGCTCCTCGTCCTCGTCGACGCGGGTCGCGCCGGGGCGGGTGGACTCGCCGCCGACGTCCACCAGGTCGGCGCCTTCGGCCACCAGGTCGAGGCCGTGCTTGATGGCGGCCGTGGTGTCGAAGAAGCGGCCGCCGTCGGAGAAGGAGTCGGGGGTCACGTTGACGACTCCCATGACCGCGCAGCGGTCCCATGCGGTCAGTCCCGCGAGGTGGCGGCGGGCGGTCTGCTTGCTCATGTGTTCAGCGTAGGCCCAGTGGGGGTGGTGTTCGCCGCTGCCTCCGGTGGCGGGGCGGGGCGCCGGCGGGCGCCCGTGGCGTCGCCCGCCGTGCCGCGTCACGCCGCCCGCGCGCCTCGTTCCGTCACCCCGTGCGGGCACGGCCGCCGCGCGGGCGCCCCGCGGCGCAGGAACCGGGGGAGTGCGAGGGTGACGAAGCCCTCGGCCTGCATCGCGGCGAAGCCGATGCGGGGGAGGTCCGCCGAGGCGCGGTAGACGACGAAGCGGGGTTCCCAGCGGGGGCGGAACTTGGCGTTGAACTTGTACAGGGACTCGATCTGGAACCAGCGGGAGAGGAACACCAGCAGTCCGCGCCAGGCCCGCAGCACGGGCCCCGCGCCGATCTTCTCGCCGCGGGCGAGCGCCGCGCGGAACATGGCGAAGTTCAGGGAGACGCGGGCGATGCCCAGCCTCGGGGCGGCCTGGAGCGCTGCCACGATCAGGAGCTCGTTCATGCCGGGGTCGGCCGCGCGGTCGCGGCGCATGAGGTCCAGGGAGACGCCGTCGGCGCCCCACGGGACGAAGTGGAGGACCGCCTTGAGGTCGCCGTACTCGCCGGGCTCGGCGTCCTGCTTGTGCGCGGTCGCTATCAGGCAGTCGCCGTCGGAGGGGTCGCCGACGCGGCCCAGGGCCATGGAGAAGCCGCGCTCGGTGTCCGTGCCGCGCCAGGCGCCGGCGGCGCGGCGGACGCGGTCCAGTTCGGCGTCGGAGAGGTCAGCCACGCGCCGTACGCGGGTCTCGTAACCGGCGCGCTCGATGCGCTTGACCATCTGGCGCACGTTGCGCATCGCGCGGCCGGCGAGGGAGAAATCCGCCACGTCCACCACCGCCTCGTCTCCCAGTTCGAGGGCGTCGAGGCCGGTCTCCCGGGTCCACACCTCGCCGCCGGTCTCGGAGCAGCCCATGACGGCGGGCGTCCAGGAGTGGGCGCGGGCCTCGTCCATGAAGCGTTCGATCGCGCCCGGCCAGGCCTCCACGTCGCCGATCGGGTCGCCGCTGGCCAGCATCACGCCGGAGACGACGCGGTAGGTGACGGCGGCCTTGCCGCTGGGGGAGAAGACGACGGCCTTGTCGCGGCGCAGCGCGAAGTGGCCGAGGGAGTCGCGTCCGCCGTGCCGGGCGAGGAGGGCGCGCAGGCGGGTCTCGTCGTCCTCGGTGAGGCGGGCCGCGGGGTGTTCGGGGCGCAGGGCCAGGTAGATGGTGGTGACGGCGGTCAGCAGGCCGAGCGCGCCGAGGGAGAAGGCGACCGTCCAGGAGGTGTGGCCCCGGTAGTCGACCGGTCCCTCGACGCCGAACAGGCCGTACAGGACGTGGGTGATGCGGTCGGCCAGGCTCGGGTCGCCGATCATGCGGTGCGGGTGGGCGTTGACGACGATCAGTCCGAGCACCAGGGAACCGGCTGACATGAGGACGAAGTTGGCCAGTGCCCGCCAGCGGCTGCGCGGGTCGGGGAGCGCCGCGAACTGGTCGCGGTGGCGCAGGAGGGGCGCGAGCAGCGCGAGGGAGATCAGTACGCCGAGGAGGGAGTGGCGGTACGTGAACTGCGCGACGGCGCCGAGCGGGAGCAGCGCCACCGCCGCCCGCCAGGCCCTGCGCTTGCGGCGCCTGAGACCGTGCGCGAGCAGGAGGAGCAGGACGCCGGCGCTGAGGGAGAGGGCCGCGGCGAAGGGGCCGAAGGAACCGGGGAGGACCTCGGCGAGGGCGTGCATGCGGCTGTGCCGGAAGCGCGGGAAGACGCCGGCGGCGATGTCCAGCAGCCCCACGAGTGCGCAGGCACGGCCGACGAGGACGGGGACGTTCTCCGGGCGGGGGCCGCGCAGTACTCGTCGTAGGCCGGTGGGCTCGGCCGGAACCCCACCCGACATTTCCTCATCTGTCCTGACAGACATCGCACCTGTGGTTCTGCGAGAGATCGTGGATCCGGGCCCGTTTCGGGCATCCGGCGACATTGCGCCCTCTAGGACGATGCCTCGGGTGGAGAGGTTCACTCCGCCTGTCGGAAAGCCCCACGGAAAGCGCAGGCAGGTAGCAACGCATGGGTCTCACGAGCGACAAGGTGCTCGCGCTGGCGGTGGTTTCCGGCGTGCTGCTGTTCGTCGGCACGGTGTGGTGGTGGCCACGGCTGGGCCGGCGGAGCGTGCGGGCCGTCCTCGGGCGGGTGGGGCTGTTGCTGGCCACCCAGGTGGCGGTGTTCGCGGCGGTGGGACTGGCCGCCAACCAGGCGTTCGGGTTCTACGGGAGCTGGGCCGACCTGTTCGGCCGGGAGGACGGCCAGGGGGTGGTCGTCGACCACTCCGCCGGCGGGGGCGGGCCGCTGAGCGTCGTCGGCGAACGGCGGGCGACGCCGGCGGGCGGAGGACGGCCGGAGGCCGCCGGGCGGGTGCAGGAGATACGGGTCGTGGGCCGTACGACGCGGATCGCGTCGCCCGCGTACGTCTATCTGCCGCCCGAGTACTTTCAGGCGCGGCACCGTGCGCGTACGTTTCCCGCCGCTGTCGTCCTGACGGGATATCCGGGGACCGCCTCGGCGCTGGTGGACAAACTCCGCTATCCCCGTACGGCGTTCGACCTGGCCGAGGCGGGGCGGATGCGGCCGATGATCCTGGTGATGCTGCGGCCCACCGTGGCGCCCCCGCGCGACACCGAGTGCGTGGACGTGCCGGGCGGGCCGCAGACGGAGTCGTTCTTCGCCAAGGACCTGCCCGAGGCCGTGAGCGCCCACTACCGGGTGGACAAAGGGCGGGGGAGTTGGGGCGTCGTCGGCAATTCGACCGGTGGCTACTGCGCCCTGAAGCTCGCCGTGCATCATCCCGAGGTGTTCGGGGCGGGGGCCGGGCTCTCCGCCTACTACGACGCGCCCAGCGACCCCACCACGGGTGATCTCTTCCAGGGCGACAAGGGGCTGAGGAACCGGGCCAGCCTGTGGTGGAGCGTCAAGAACCTTCCGGCTCCGCAGACTTCACTGCTCGTCAGCAGCAGCAGGTCCGGTGAGACGAACTACAGGGACACGCTGAAGTTCATTGATCTGGTCAAGGAACGGAAGCCGACGCGGATCTCCTCGATCATCCTGGAAAGCGGCGGGCACAACTTCAATACCTGGCGGCGTGAGATTCCCGCGACGCTTCAGTGGCTCAGCGGCCGGATCGGCGAGCGGTCATAAATGATCTTGAACTAATTCGGCCCCCGGTGGCCTTGTGGAATCCCGGTGGCGTGTGAACAGCTGGGAGACGGCTGAGTTTTTGCGGGGCGGGGCGCGAAGAATCGCCTACGCGCGGTAAGTTTCTGGCCATGCCACGTGGACGTCACCGCCATTCCCCGCCCCTGCACAGGCTGCTTCCTCCGTCGGCGATCGCAGGCGTCTCCGTCGTCTGCGCCCTCGGCCCCTGGGTGTTCAGCGAAGCGATGATCCTGCGCTCACTGGCCGCGGCCGCCGCGGTGACGGCCGTGGTCGGTGCGGTCGTCATGCGGCACTGGGACGCGCAGGCGGGCAAGCGCGTCGCCGACCTCACGCGCGCGCGTGCGAGCGACGAGTGGCGCTACGAGGAGCGGGTCGCCGAACTGGAGTCCGACCTGGAGGAGTCGCGCGAGCTGCGCCAGAAGCTGGAGCAGCGACTGCGGGCCAAGCGCACCGAACTGGCGGGGCTGCGCAACGAGCACGCCTCCCTGCTGCGGCGTTACGCCACCGCCGAGACCGAGCGGGCCAGCGCGCTGGAGGGCCGTCGGCTGCTGGAGATAGAGGCCGTGCCGCAGGCGCCCGCGCTGCCGGCCGCCCGGCCGGCTCCGGCGGAGGAGACACCGGTCGAGGAAGCGGCGGCCGACGCGCCCGCCGAGGACGTGCCCGCCGTCTTCTCGCCCGAGGGCTCCCGGCTGTTCCTGCGGGCGAACGCCGCACTGGCCCGCTTCTCCGGGGGCGTGTCCGCCGACGGCCGTGGCTCCGGTGACGGCGACGGTGGCGATGGCGGGGGCGACGGGAACGGCGGAGGCGAGCGCGCGGCGGTCGACGAGACCCCGCAGGACGACGGCACCGCGCAGGACGACGGCACCGCGCGGAACGACGGCACCGCGCGGGAGGACGAGGCGCAGGGGCAGGGGCAGCCCGAGGCGGCCGACGGGCACGAGCGCACCGCCGCCGCCTCCCCGACCGCACGTCCCGACGAGCGGCCCGCGCAGCCCACCCAGCCCACCGGGCAGGCCACCGGTCACTTCACGGTGCCGGCCGCGGTGGCCGTCGTACCGTCGGCCCCGGCCCGGCGCCCCGCCGTCGAGGGCGGCTTCGACTTCTTCGGCACCAAGAACGACCAGGACGCCGCGTCGTCGCCCCGAGCCCTGGAGACCGTCCAGAACGAGGACCTGGCCGACGTGGTCGGCCAGGAGGCCCTCGCCCTGCACAAGGCGGAGGAGGAGGCGGCCTTCAAGCAGGCGGGCGAGGAGTCCCGGGGCGTGGGCCAGGTCATCGACCTGACGGCCCACGACGAGACCGAGCAGATCGACGTGCAGGGGCTGCGCAGCGCCGTGTCCTGAACGGGCACGGAGGGACGCGGGACGTCAGGCCATCCACCGGTCCGGCAGCGCGTCCCGGCGGCCGGTCCGGGAGCGTTCCGCCTGGGCCCGCAGCAGCGTGGCCGCCTCGTCGGCGTCGCGCAGACGCGCGGTGACCGTCTTGTTCGCCCCCGTGTCCACCCGTACGTCGGCCAGCCGCAGCGCCCGCTGCCACGGCCCCTGGGTGCGGCGCACGCTCTGCACCTTCGCGTGCGGCACCAGGGCCAGGCTGCGGCGCAGCAGCCCGTACCGGGCGGCGAAGACCGTGTCGGTGACGGCGAGCCCGTAGCCCCGCCACCACAGCGGCCGGCAGCGCGCGGCCCGGCGCGGCGGGCGCGACAGCGCCGGTCCCGCCGGCACGGTCACCCCGGGGAGCACGCGCGTCACGACCGACTCCGCGATCTCGCGCGGGGCGACCGGCAGCAGTACGGAGTTCGACGACCCGGCCACGTCCAGCTCCACCCGCACCCAGCCCCGCCGCCGCCACAGCAGCGGCTCCACGATCCGCACGGTCTGCACCCGGCCCGGCGGCACCGTCTCGTGCGCGCGGTCCAGCAGCCCGTGGTCGAGGCGGAGGCCGTCCGGGGACTCCGCCACCGTCCAGTCGTACTCCCCGACGAACCGGCCCGCGCTGCTCGCACCCGCGGCGCCCAGCAGCGGCAGGGCGGTCGCCAGCACCGTCCACAGGTTGTGGGTGGCGAGCCACAGGAGTGTGGGTACGAGGGCGGCGGCGATCAGGGTGCCCCAGGTGGCGCCGGTCAGCAGCAGGGCGACGGCGAGCACGCGCGGCGGCACGCGCAGCAGTTGCCGGGAGGGTGCCTCGCCGACCTCGTGCGCGGTCTCGGGTGCCAGTCCGGCCGCGCGGGCGAGCAGTTCGGCGCGCAGTGCGCGGGCCTCGTCGTTGCCCAGGAAGGCCAGTTCGTCCTTCTTGCCGGTGCCTATGACGTCGAGTTTGAGTTTGGCGACCCCCGCGACGCGGGCGAGCAGGGGCTGGGTGACGTCGATGGCCTGGACGCGTTCGAGCCGGATGTGGGCGGTGCGGCGGAACAACAGACCGGTGCGGATGCGCAGCTCCGTGTCGGTCACCGCGTAGTGGGTGAACCACCAGGTCAGGAAGCCGTACAGGGCGGCGGCCGGGATCAGTACGGCGAGGCCGAGCAGCAGGTGGGTCGTGGTCAGCCGGGTCAGTTGGCGCTGCGCCTGGTCAGGGTCGTGCACGGCCCAGCCGACCAGCACGGCCACCGGCGCCCAGGCCCGCCGCAGGGGCGTGACGGGGTGCAGCCGGCGCTCGGTGAGCCCGCCGTCGGGGGCCGCTGGGCCCTTGCTCGGTGCCTCCTGTCCGGGGGCCGGGGGGCTGGTGCCGGCTTCTTCCTTCCCGGGTGCCGCCGGGTCCTCCCCGGCCGCCGCGGAGTTCCTGGCCGCCGCGGAGTCCCTGGCCGTCTCTCCCTCCCCCGGCGTGGTCACAGCCCCGCCGATCGGGCCTCGCCCAGCTCGGTGAGCCGGTCGCGCAGACGTTCCGCCTCGGCCGGGTCGAGGCCCGGGATGGTCGCGTCGGTCGCGGCGGCGGCCGTGTGCAGCTGGACGCTGGCCAGGCCGAAGTGCCGCTCGACCGGCCCGGAGGTCACCTCGACCAACTGCATGCGCCCGTACGGCACGACGGTCTCCTCCCGCCACAGCACGCCCCGGCTGATCAGCAGGTCGTCGGCGCGCTCGGCGTACCGCCAGGATCGCCAGTTGCGCTCCAGCATCGCCCAGCCCCACACCGCCAGGCCCAGCGGCAGCAGCGCGAGAACCGCCCACGCCGGCCCCAGGAACAGGCCGGGCAGCAGGCCGGCGGCAAGGGTGAGCAACCCCAGCCACACCACCAGCAGCAGGCGTCGCATGCGCAGCAGTCCCGGTGGCAGGCCGGTCCACACCGGATCGTCCCGCGTGGCCTTCGCCGTCCCCGCCGCGCCCGTGTCGTCAGGGCTCCCCGTCTCCATGGAGCCAGCGTACGTAGGGGAGACTGTGAGCATGACTCCCACGACGGAGACCATGGTCGGCATCGGCGGCGCCGCGGAGAGCACCGACATGGTGCTCAACATCGGGCCCCAGCACCCGTCCACGCACGGCGTGCTGCGGCTGCGGCTCGTCCTGGACGGCGAACGCATCGTCCGCGCGGAGCCCGTGATCGGCTACATGCACCGCGGCGCGGAGAAGCTGTTCGAGGCCCGTGACTACCGTCAGATCATCGTGCTCGCCAACCGTCACGACTGGCTGTCCGCGTTCTCCAACGAGCTCGGCGTGGTCCTCGCCGTGGAGCGCATGCTCGGCATGGAGGTCCCCACGCGCGCGGTGTGGACGCGCACGCTCCTCGCCGAGCTGAACCGGGTGCTCAACCACCTGATGTTCCTCGGGTCGTACCCCCTGGAGCTGGGCGGCATCACCCCGGTCTTCTACGCCTTCCGCGAGCGCGAGGTCCTCCAGAACGTCATGGAGGAGGTCTCCGGCGGGCGCATGCACTACATGTTCAACCGCGTCGGCGGCCTCAAGGAGGACCTGCCGGCCGGCTGGACCGCACGCGCGCGCGGTGCCGTCGCCGCCGTGCGCTCCCGCATGGACGTCTTCGACGACCTGGTGCTCGGCAACGAGATCTTCCGGGGGCGTACGCGCGGGGTGGGCGCCCTGAGCCCCGAGGCCGTGCACGCCTACGGAGTCAGCGGGCCGATCGCCCGCGCCTCCGGCGTCGACTTCGACCTCCGGCGCGACGAGCCGTACCTGGCCTACGGCGAACTCCAGGACACCCTGAAGGTCGTCACCCGCGCCGACGGCGACTGCCTCGCCCGTTTCGAGTGCCTCCTGGAGCAGACGCACAACGCCCTCGACCTCGCCGACGCCTGCCTGGACCGCCTGGCCGAGCTGGCGCCCGGGCCGGTCAACCAGCGGCTCCCGAAGGTGCTCAAGGCGCCCGAGGGCCACACGTACGCCTGGACCGAGAACCCGCTCGGCATCAACGGCTACTACCTCGTCAGCAAGGGCGAGAAGACCCCGTACCGGTTGAAGCTGCGCTCGGCCTCGTACAACAACATCCAGGCGCTCACCGAGCTGCTGCCCGGGACGCTGGTCGCGGACATGGTGGCGATCCTCGGGTCACTCTTCTTCGTCGTCGGGGACATCGACAAGTAGGGCCTCGGCGTCGAGGGACCCGACCGGCTGGAGCAGCCATCGGAAGTCGCCGAGGCCGCCCGCCGTGGTCAGCTCGGCGGCCTCGGAGGCGCTCGCCAGGGCGCGTACGTACGCCGTCGGGTCGCTGGAGGCCAGCGCGAGAGGGGGGCGTGCGCCTGTGATGCCGAGGGCCCGCAGGACCTCCCGCTGGGGGCGCGACAGCGCGTCGGGGAGCGTGCGCCCCGGAGCGCGCTTCCCGGCGGCCGCGCACGCGTCCAGCGCCACGTGCGCGGTGATGTCGCACGACCCGTCCGGCACCGGCGGCGTCTCCCGGCCCTCCCGGAAGCCCGTGAGCGTCCCGAACGGCGGGCGGGTGCCGACGGTGTGCGCGTAGTCGGCGGCCACGGCGAGACCGGCGTCCAGCGCCGCGACGGCGCGGGCCCAGGCGACGTCCCGGGGGAGCCCGATCTCCGCCCGCAGCCCCTCCTCGCCGGTCAGCGGCCACCACCGGGCCAGCCACTCGGCCTCCGCCCCGGCCACCGGCTCCCCGAGCCGCTCGGTCCCGTCGTCCCGGACGAGCACCCGCCGGACCAGCCCCGAGCCGTCCACCTCGGCCACGTCCACCGGCACGTTGTCCAGCCACTCGTTGGCGAAGAGCAGCCCGGTCGTCCCGCGCGGCGGCTCGGCCGACCACTCGATCCGGTGGTCCAGCCCGCCCGGGCGGTCGGCGATCTCGACGGCGTACGCGCGCGTGCGGGCGGCCACGTCGGCGGGCAGCGCGGCCAGCACCCCCGTGACCAGCTCCCCGCGGCCGGCCGCCATGTCCACGAAGTCCAGCGACGCGGGCCTCCCGAGCGCCTCGTCGACCCGGCACAGCAGCCGCGCCACCGCTCCGGCGAACAGCGGTGACGCGTGCACGGACGTCCGGAAATGCCCGGCCGGTCCCTCCGGCGCGGTGCGGTAGAAACCAGCCGGTCCGTAGAGGGCGTCCTGTGCCGCTTCCCGCCAGCCCCGCCAGCCCCGCTGGTTCTCATGAGTTCCCGAGGCCCCTGTGGCCCTGCTCGCCCCTGCTGTCACAGACCCAGGCTAGGGGCACAGGCGAACGGAGCCTCCACCTTGCGGAGTATGCGCGGAGGCTGCGGATCGGCCCTCCGGTTGACCCCTGCACCTATCGCACTTCCCTACGCTGGGTTACGTGCAGCGCCTCTACGACTTCATCCGCAGACACCCGACCGGGGTCGACTGTTTCTGGGCCCTCGTCCTGTTCGGTATTTCCCTGGTGTCCCTGACGGCCCCGCAGCCCCGGGGCGAGGGCACGGACACCACGGCGCTGCTCTTCGGCTTCACCGTCCCGCTGTGCTGCGTGATCGCGCTGCGACAGCGGATGCCGGAGAAGATGCTGGTGCTGGCCCTCGCCCTCGGCGCGGGGCAGCTGGTGCTGGACGTCTCCACGCTCCCGGCCGACTTCGCCTTCCTGGTGATCATCTACACCGTCGCCGCGACCGGAGCCCGCTGGGCCTCGCGCACCGCGCTGGCCGTGGGCCTGTGCGCGGCGCCCCTCGCCCAGCTGCGCTGGGCCGACGACGGCCTGGGCATAGGCGCCAACATCGCCATAACGGTGTTCCAGACGGTGCCCTTCGCCCTCGCCTGGGTGCTCGGCGACTCCGTCCGCACCCGCCGCGCCTACTTCGCGCAGCTGGAGGAGCGGGCCGCCCGGCTGGAGAAGGAGCGCGAGGCGCAGTCCAAGGTCGCGGTCGCCGCCGAACGCGCCCGGATCGCGCGCGAGCTGCACGACGTCGTCGCGCACAACGTCTCCGTGATGGTGGTCCAGGCCGACGGTGCCGCCTACGTCCTGGACGCCGCCCCCGACCAGGCGAAGAAGGCCCTGGAGACCATCTCCTCCACCGGCCGCCAGGCCCTCGCCGAGATGCGACGCCTGCTCGGCGTGCTGCGCACCGGCGAGCACCAGGAGGCCGGCGAGTACGTCCCGCAGCCCGACGTCCAGCAGATCGAGGACCTCGTCGAGCAGTGCCGCAGCTCCGGGCTGCCCGTCGACTTCAAGGTCGAGGGCACCCCGCGCGAGCTGCCCAGCGGCGTCGAGCTCACCGCGTACCGCATCGTGCAGGAGGCGCTGACCAACACCCGCAAGCACGGCGGCCCCAACGCGGGCGCGAGCGTGCGGCTGGTCTACTTCGACGACGGCCTCGGGCTGCTCATCGAGGACGACGGCAAGGGCGCCCCGCACGAGCTGTACGAGGAGGGCGGCTTCGACGGCCAGGGGCACGGCATGATCGGCATGCGGGAACGGGTCGGCATGGTCGGCGGCACCCTGGACGCGGGACCGCGGCCGGGCGGAGGATTCCGGATCAGTGCGCTGCTGCCGCTGAAGCCCGCACACTGACGACCGCGCACGTACGCGCGTACCGCGTTGACACCTGTAAGACCCGTAAGACCCGTAAGACCCGTAAGACCTGTAAGACCCGTAAGACCTGTGAGGAAGAGGCCTCGATGACGATCCGCGTAATGCTCGTCGACGACCAGGTGCTGCTGCGCACCGGGTTCCGGATGGTGCTCGCCGCCCAGCCGGACATGGAGGTCGTCGCGGAGGCGGGCGACGGCGTCGAGGCCCTCCAGGTGCTGCGCTCGACCTCCGTGGACGTCGTCCTGATGGACGTCCGCATGCCCAAGCTCGACGGCGTCGAGACCACCAGCCGGATCTGCGTGGATCCCGAGGCGCCGAAGGTGCTGATCCTGACCACCTTCGACCTCGACGAGTACGCCTTCTCGGCGCTGAAGGCGGGTGCCTCCGGCTTCATGCTGAAGGACGTGCCCCCCGGTGAGCTGCTCGCGGCGATCCGGTCCGTGCACAGCGGGGACGCGGTGGTCGCCCCCTCGACCACCCGCCGGCTCCTGGACCGTTTCGCGCCGATGCTGCCGGCCACCGGACAGGAGCCCCGGCACAAGGAGCTCCAGCGGCTCACCGAGCGGGAGCGCGAGGTGATGGTGCTGGTGGCGCAGGGACTGTCCAACGGGGAGATCGCGGCCCGGCTGGTGCTGTCGGAGGCGACGGTGAAGACCCACGTGGGCCGCATCCTGACCAAGCTGGGCCTGCGCGACCGGGTGCAGGTGGTGGTCCTCGCCTACGAGACGGGGCTCGTGCGGGCGGGCGGCGGGCAGGGCTGAGGGGGCCGGCGGGGCCGGGCGTGCTCCGATCGGCCCACGATCAGCGGAGTATGCCCTCCAGGAAGTCGCTGCCCAGCCGGGCCACCACCGTCACGTCCAGCTGGTGCAGCACGTACCGGCCGCGACGGCGGGTGGTGATCAGTCCTGCCTTCTTCAGCACCCCCAGGTGCCGGGATATCTCGGGCGCCGTCATCCCGTGCGCCTGCGCCAGCTCGCTCGTGGTGTACGCGCTGCGGGCCAGGTGGCGGCAGATCCGCATCCTGACCGGGTGGGACAGCGCGGTCATCCGCAGGGTCAGCTGCTCGACCGACGGCGGCGAGGCCAGCTCGGGGGAACCGACCGGGTAGTGCAGCACCGGCTGCCAGTCGTGCCGGTGCAGGACCATCAGGTGCGGCCAGCCCAGGCTGGTCGGGACGAGCAGGAGGCCGCCGTCCCCGGTCGCCGAGCGGCCGTCGCCCAGCTTGTCGACCGTGATCCGCGCGGCGCCCTCGTCCAGCGAGACGGCCGGGGACACGGCGGCCAGCGCCTCGGCGAGGCCCTTGTGGCGCAGCAGGTCCGTCTTGTGGCGGGCGTCGGCCGCGAGTTGGTGGCGCAGCCGTGACCAGGCCTCCGCGAAGAACGCCTCGTCGCAGTCCTGCGCGAACTGCCGCAGCCAGCCGCGGATGCGCGGCGGGTCGGCCAGCAGCCGCTCGCTGAAGCGCAGCTGCTGCGGCCCCCGCGCGGCGGCCAGGTCCAGCGCGCGGCGGCGCGCCTCGGGGTCGGTGAGCGCCGAGACGCCACCCGTGCTGTACGGCAGCGCGCAGGTGAACTCCAGCGCCGCGTCCACGAACTGCTCGTCGGACAGCTTGTCGAGCAGGTCCAGGTCCTCGGCGAGGGTGGCGCCGGGCAGCGTGTCGCGGCCCGGCACACCGGCGAAGGGCATGAACAGGTCCGAGAACGTCGTCCGCCACAGGAAGTCGGCCTCGCACATCCGGTCCGCCAGATGCGAGTCGAGCCGCGCGGTCACGCCCGTCGCCCAGCCCTGCAGGCCCGGGTGGTGCCCCGGCTCGGACAGGGCGTGCAGCGCCATGCCCAGCTCGGCCAGGGGTGAGGGAACGACGGCGACCCTCTCAGGCCGCAGCCCCGCGATGTCGATGCGCACGCTCATGTCCTCATGGTGCACCCCGCCACTGACAACGCCGCCGTCGATTGACCGCCGCCGTCAATCGACGGGACTGCCGCTTCCCCCGCGGCGCAGTCTGGAGCCACGGGGCAGCCGCGGAGCCCGACTTCCCACTCCTACGTCCCCTGGAGAAGGCGATCCGCCATGAGCATCACGCAGCAGTACCTCCTCGACACCTACCGCGCCCGGCAGCTCGGCGAGCCCGCGCCGCCGGCGCCCGGCACCCGGGACCGGCAGGTCGTGGGCGAGTGGCGCGACCGCCGCCGGTTCCGGGCCGTGCTCGCCGGCCGCCCCGCGCACGGCCGTGTGCGGCGGGCCCTGCGCCGGTGGTGGTCCCTGTGGCCGCGCGCCCTGGGCTGACGAGACCGGGCCCCGGGCCGCCCGCGGGGCCGGCCCGGGGCGCCGCCGGTCAGGCCTTCAGCCTGGCCGCGAAGTCGGCGACCGCCGCCTTCACGTCGGCGGCCGTCCACTCCAGGCCCGCCGACTCCACCCCGACCTCGGTGAAGGCGATCCCCGGACCGCGCGAGTCCCAGGGCCGGGAGAAGAGCATCGTCCCGGTCTCCTCGCCCTGCCGCAGCGCGGCCTCGCCCGCGTCGTCGGCGTCGCAGGGCAGCCAGACCTGGAACTCGTGGGTGTGCGGCACCTCGGGGTGCACCCGAGCCCACGGGAGCCCGGCCGCCGCGAAGCCCTCGCGCAGCGCGGTGGCCACCACGCGCGCGTGGGCCACGTACTCGGGCAGCCGGGGCAGCTCGCGCTCCAGTCCGGCCAGCGCGGACAGCGCCGTGGGGAACTGCTGGAACAGCAGGCCGCCGTACCGGTGCCGCCAGGCCTTCGCCTCCTCGACCAGCGTCCGGGGACCGGCCAGCGCGGCACCGCCGTAGCCCTTGAGGGACTTGTAGAACGAGACGTACACGCTGTCCGCCAGGCCGGCGATCTCGGTGAGCGGGCGGCCGAAGTGGACGGTGCACTCCCACAGGCGGGCCCCGTCGAAGTGGACGACCGCGTCGCGCTCCCGCGCGGCCTCGACGACCTCGGTCAGCTCGTCCCAGGTGGGCAGGAGGAAACCGGCGTCCCTGAGCGGCAGTTCCAGCATGAGCGCGCCGAACGGCTCCTCGAAACCGCGCACCTCGTCGGCGGTCGGCTGCCGGGGCTCGTCCGTCAGCCGCACCGGACGCAGCCCGCCGACCCGGCTGAAGGCGTCGCGCTCGTGCACCTCGGGATGGCTCAGCCCGTGCAGCGCGACGGCCGGGTTACCGGTGCGGCCCGCCCAGCAGCGCAGGGCCACCTGCTGGGCCATGGTGCCGGTCGGGAAGAAGGCGGCGGCCTCGGTGCCGAGCAGGGCGGCGGTCCTCTCCTCCAGCGCCGCCACGATGCCGTTGCCGTACATGTCGGAGGGCTCGTCGAGGTCGTACAGCGCGGCGGCGTCGTCCAGCAGGGCCATGCGCTCCCGCAGGGTCGTGATGAAACCCGGGCGCGCCAGCACGCGCCGCGCCTCGCGGTGGGCGGCCACGCGCCGTAGACGGAGGCGTCGCCGTTCCTCGGCCGGGTCGGTCTGCTCTGCCGTATCGCTCATGCCGCGATCATGCCGGGGCCGTGCCGCGTAGGTCCACGGCCGGGCACCCGGGATTTCCCACGGTCCGGCACGCGCCGCCGGGTGTGTCCGGCCGCCGTGCGGAAACCCACAGCCTGTGGACGACCGGACGTGCCCCGAACCAATCGCGTTAACATGACGAGAAATCGTCCGGTACCCCGAGCGGACTGGAACGGGAAGGCCGCCGTCGCGTGAACACAACCCCACAGCCAGACCCCAAGGACCGCCCCGCGCGGCTCACCGTAGGCGTCGTCGGCGCCGGACGCGTGGGCCCCGCGCTGGCCGCGTCGCTCCAGCTCGCCGGGCACCGCCCGGTGGCCGTCTCCGGGGTGTCCGACGCCTCCAGACGGCGCGCCGCGGCGCTCCTGCCCGACGTGCCGCTCGTCGCGCCCGCCGAAGTCCTCCAGCGCGCCGAACTGGTCCTCCTGACCGTTCCCGACGACGCCCTGCCGGGGCTGGTCACCGGGCTCGCCGAGACGGGGGCGGTGCGGCCGGGCCAGCTGCTCGTGCACACCTCCGGGCGGTACGGCGCGAGGGTCCTGGACCCCGCCCTGCGCGCGGGCGCCCTGCCGCTCGCCCTGCACCCGGCGATGACCTTCACCGGCACCCCCGTGGACGTCCAGCGCCTGGCCGGCTGCTCCTTCGGCGTCACCGCGCCCGAGGAGCTGCGGCTGGCCGCCGAGGCCCTGGTCATCGAGATGGGCGGCGAGCCCGAGTGGATCGCCGAGGAGCGGCGCCCGCTGTACCACGCCGCGCTCGCCCTCGGCGCCAACCATCTGGTCACCCTGGTCGCCCAGTCCATGGAGCTGCTGCGCACGGCCGGCGTCGAGGCCCCCGACCGGATGCTCGGCCCGCTGCTGGGCGCCGCCCTCGACAACGCCCTGCGCTCCGGCGACGCGGCCCTCACCGGTCCCGTCGCGCGTGGGGACGCGGGCACGGTCGCCGCGCACATCGAGGAGCTGCGCGCACACGCCCCGCAGGCGGTCGCCGGCTACGTGGCGATGGCCCGCGCGACCGCCGACCGGGCCCTGGACCACGGTTTGCTGAAGGCCGAACTCGCCGAGGACCTCCTCGGGGTGCTCGCCGAGACGCCGGGCCCGTCCGAAAAGCCCGGCCCCGACGACACCGACGGCACCGAGGGAGACGCCCGATGACGCCCACCACCCCGCCGCCCGTCCTGCTGCGCACCGCCGCCGAGCTGCACGGGCGCGAGAGGCACGGCCGCCGGGCCGTCGTGATGACCATGGGCGCCCTGCACGAGGGCCACGCCACGCTGATCCGCACGGCGCGCGACCTCGTCGGCCCGGACGGCGAGGTCGTCGCCACCGTCTTCGTCAACCCGCTCCAGTTCGGCGCCGGCGAGGACCTCGACCGCTACCCGCGCACCCTGGACGCCGACCTGGAGATCGCCGGCCGGGCGGGCGCCGACGCCGTCTTCGCCCCCGCCGTCGACGAGGTCTACCCGGGCGGCGAACCCCAGGTACGCGTCACCGCCGGCCCCATGGGCGAGCGCCTGGAGGGCGCCTCGCGCCCCGGCCACTTCGACGGCATGCTGACCGTCGTCGCCAAGCTCCTCCACCTCACCCGCCCGGACCTCGCCCTCTACGGCCAGAAGGACGCCCAGCAGCTCGCCCTCATCCGCCGCATGGTCCGCGACCTGAACTTCGGCGTGGACATCGTCGGCGTCCCCACCGTGCGCGAGGACGACGGCCTGGCCCTCTCCAGCCGCAACCGCTACCTCTCGCCCCAGGAGCGCCGCACCGCCCTCGCCCTCTCCCAGGCGCTGTTCGCCGGCCTCGACCGGCACGCCGCCCAGGAGGCACTGCGCGCGCGGGCCCGCGAGGTGCCCGCCACGCACGCGCGCGCCGAGGCGCTGAGCGCCCTGGGCGAGTCCCGCGCGGCGGCCGACGCCCACGCCGTCTCGCACGCGACCCCGGGCACCCCCGGAGCCGTGCGCGCCGCCGCCCGCCTCGTGCTCGACGACGCCGCCCGCCTCGACCCGCCGCTGGAGCTGGACTACCTCGCCCTGGTCGACCCGTCCGACTTCACCGAGGTCGGCGACGACCACACCGGCGACGCCGTCCTCGCCGTCGCGGCCCGGGTCGGCGCGACCCGGCTGATCGACAACGTCCCCCTCACCTTCGGAGCCGCCTCGTGACCAGCACAGGCATACGACTGCACGCCCCCGCGCCGGGCTGGGCCATCGCCGCGGACGTGGTGGTCGTCGGCTCCGGCGTCGCCGGCCTCACCGCGGCCCTGCGCTGCGAGGCGGCGGGCCTCAGGACGGTCGTCGTCACCAAGGCCCGCCTCGACGACGGCTCCACCCGCTGGGCCCAGGGCGGCATCGCCGCGGCCCTGGGGGAGGGCGACACCCCCGAGCAGCACCTGGACGACACCCTGGTCGCCGGCGCCGGACTGTGCGACGAGGAGGCGGTCCGCATCCTGGTCACCGAGGGCCCGGACGCCGTACGCCGCCTCATCGCGACCGGCGCGCACTTCGACGAGTCCACCGAGGGCGGCCTGGCGCTCACCCGCGAGGGCGGCCACCACCGCCGCCGCATCGCCCACGCCGGCGGTGATGCCACCGGAGCGGAGATCTCCCGCGCGCTGGTCGAGGCGGTCCGCGCGCGCGGTGTCCGCACCGTCGAGAACGCCCTCGTCCTCGACCTCCTCACGGACGCCGACGGCCGCACCGCAGGCGTCACCCTGCACGTCATGGGCGAGGGCCAGCACGACGGCGTCGGGGCGGTGCACGCCCCCGCCGTGGTCCTCGCGACCGGCGGCATGGGCCAGGTCTTCTCGGCCACGACGAACCCCGCCGTCTCCACGGGCGACGGCGTGGCACTCGCCCTCCGCGCGGGCGCCGAGGTCAGCGACCTGGAGTTCGTCCAGTTCCACCCCACGGTCCTCTTCCTCGGCCCGGACGCGGAGGGCCAGCAGCCCCTGGTCTCGGAGGCGGTGCGCGGCGAGGGCGCACACCTGGTGGACGCCGACGGAGTGCGCTTCATGCGGGGCCGGCACGAACTCGCGGAACTCGCCCCCCGGGACATCGTCGCCAAGGGCATCATGCGCCGCATGCAGGAACAGGCCGCCGAGCACATGTACCTCGACGCCCGCCACTTCGGCGCCGAGATGTGGGAGAACCGCTTCCCCACGATCCTCGCCGCCTGCCGCGCGCACGGCATCGACCCGGTCACCGAGCCGATCCCGGTCGCCCCGGCCGCCCACTACGCCTCCGGCGGCGTCCGCACCGACGCCTCGGGCCGCACCACGGTCCCCGGCCTGTACGCGTGCGGCGAGGTCGCCTGCACGGGCGTGCACGGCGCCAACCGCCTGGCCTCCAACTCCCTCCTCGAAGGCCTGGTCTACGCGGAGCGCATCGCCGCCGACATAGCCACGGCCCACGCGGAAGGCACCCTGCACGCGCGCGTACCGGCCGCCCTCCCGCACCGCGAACAGCCCGAGCACCCCCTCCTCCCGCCCGAGTCCCGCCTGACCATCCAGCGGATCATGACCGAGGGCGCCGGCGTCCTGCGCTCGGCGGAATCGCTCACCCGCGCGGCGGACCGGCTCCACCACCTGCACGCCGAGGCCCGCGAAGCCCTGCACGAGCACGGCAAGACCTCCGAACCGGGCGTGGACACGTGGGAGGCCACCAACCTTCTCTGCGTGGCCCGCGTCCTGGTGGCGGCGGCGGCCCGGCGCGAGGAGACCCGCGGCTGCCACTGGCGCGAGGACCGGGCCGACCGCGACGACACGACGTGGCGCCGCCACATCGTCGTACGCCTGAACCCGGACCGCACCCTCGCCGTGCACACCACGGACACGCCAGAATTCCCCCCGACGACCCCCACTCCCCAGCCGACGCAGCGCCCCCAGGAGCAGTGACAGCAGTGAACACCCCCGACCTTCCCCTCGCCTCCGGCGGAGGCTGCGGCGACGGCTGCGCCTGCGGCGCGGACACCGACGACGAGACCTACATGGAGTGCGGCCTCGACCCGGCCCTCGCGGCGCTCCTCCTGGACTCCGGCCTCGACCCGATCGAGGTCGAGGACCTCGCGAACCTTGCCGTCCAGGAGGACCTGGCGGGCGGCGTGGACGTCACGACGGTCGCGACCATCCCCGAGGACGCCGTGGCGACCGCCGACTTCACGGCCCGCGAGCCCGGCGTCGTGGCGGGCCTCAGGGTCGCCGAGGCGGTCCTCTCGGTCGTCTGCACGGACGAGTTCGAGGTGGAACGCCACGTGGAGGACGGCGACCGCGTCGAAGCGGACCAGAAGCTGCTGTCCGTCACCACCCGCACCCGCGACATCCTCACCGCCGAACGCAGCGCGCTGAACCTCCTGTGCCGCCTGTCGGGCATCGCGACCGCCACGCGCGCGTGGGCGGACGTCCTGGACGGCACGAAGGCGAAGGTCCGGGACACCCGCAAGACGACCCCCGGCCTGCGCAGCCTGGAGAAGTTCGCGGTCCGCTGCGGCGGCGGCGTCAACCACCGCATGTCCCTCTCGGACGCGGCCCTGGTCAAGGACAACCACGTGGTCGCGGCCGGCGGCGTGGCAGCGGCCTTCCAAGCCGTCCGCGAGCGCTTCCCGGACGTCCCCATCGAGGTCGAGGTCGACACCCTGCACCAGCTCCGCGAGGTCCTCGACGCGGGCGCCGACCTGATCCTCCTGGACAACTTCACCCCCTCGGAGTGCGAGGAGGCGGTCGCCCTGGTCGCCGGCCGGGCCGCCCTGGAGGCGTCGGGCCGCCTGACCCTCGACAACGCCAAGGCGTACGCCACCACGGGCGTCGACTACCTGGCCGTGGGAGCCCTGACCCACAGCTCCCGCATCCTGGACATCGGCCTGGACCTGCGAGCGGCGGAGTAGAACCCATGCTGCTGACGATCGACGTAGGCAACACGCACACCGTCCTGGGCCTCTTCGACGGCGAGGACATCGTCGAGCACTGGCGCATCTCCACGGACTCGCGCCGCACGGCCGACGAGCTCGCGGTCCTCCTCCAGGGCCTGATGGGCATGCACCCGCTCCTCGGCGACGAGCTGGGCGACGGCATCGACGGCATCGCCATCTGCGCGACCGTCCCCTCGGTCCTGCACGAACTCCGCGAGGTCACCCGCCGCTACTACGGCGACGTCCCCGCGGTCCTCGTCGAACCGGGCGTCAAGACGGGCGTCCCCATCCTCACCGACAACCCCAAGGAGGTCGGCGCCGACCGCATCATCAACGCGGTCGCCGCGGTCGAGCTCTACGGCGGTCCGGCGATCGTCGTGGACTTCGGCACGGCGACGACGTTCGACGCGGTCAGCGCGCGCGGGGAGTACATCGGCGGGGTCATCGCTCCCGGCATCGAGATCTCGGTGGAGGCGCTCGGCGTCAAGGGCGCCCAGCTCCGCAAGATCGAGGTCGCCCGTCCCCGCAGCGTGATCGGCAAGAACACGGTCGAGGCGATGCAGTCCGGCATCGTCTACGGCTTCGCCGGCCAGGTCGACGGCGTCGTCAACCGCATGGCCCGCGAGCTGGCCGACGACCCGGACGACGTGACGGTGATCGCGACGGGCGGGCTGGCGCCGATGGTGCTGGGCGAGTCCTCGGTCATCGACGAGCACGAGCCGTGGCTGACCCTGATGGGGCTCCGCCTGGTGTACGAGCGGAACGTGTCCCGCCTGTAGCCGGCGCCCCGGCGCGGGTGCGGGCGCCGAGGGGTGGGTCGTCGTGGTCGCGGGAGGTGCCCCGCCGCCCTGGGGGTCCTCGCACGCCCTCAGGGCACCGGGGAGGCACGAGCGCCCGCAGGCACGACGGACGGTCGCGTACGCCGGGAAGGGGACGGGGCAGCGCCACACCCCACCTCCTATGCCATGTTTGTCCGATTAGCGCGTATCGTCACCGCATGCCCACGCCCTACGGATCCCGCGGCGGCATGGCGTTCGGTGCTCAGGAGCTGCGTGTGCTCCGCCGTGCCCTCGCCCTCGCCCTCAAGTCCAGCCCCGTCTCGGCACAGGAGGCACAGGACTGCCTCCACCTCGCGGAGTCGCTAGACGAGGCGGTGCGCGAGAGCGCCAGGCTGCGCGCCTTCCTGGTGGCCGACCTCGCCCGGTACCGCGCCGCCCTGCCCGGCACCGCCACCGGCTACCTCGCGCTCCTGGACGAGGCGCTGGCCGCCGGACACCGCCCGGACGCGGACGACCTGGCCGCCCTCGGTGCCCTGCGCGGCAACCCCGCCGCGGCCGCCCTCCTGGCCCGCTGCACACCCGCGGCGCCCACGGTGCCCGCGGCGTCACCGGCCACCCCCGTCCCCACGGTCACCCTCCCGGCCGCCCGCACCCGCACCCGCACCGGCACCCGCCTCCTCCTCGCCCTCCCCGGCGGCCGGCAGTCCGACAGGAAGCCCGCGCAGGACCCGCCGCGGAAGCCCGCGCAGGAGCCCGCCCCGAAACCGGCCCCGGAGCCGACCGCCCCCAAGCGGCCCGTCCCCACCCCCGGCGAGGTGTTCCCCCGCCGCAAGCCGGCCCCGCCCGCCCCCGGTTCCCGGCACCACCTCGCGGCCGGCTGACACGGCCTGGCTACCCTGGATCCATGGACTACGTCTCCGCGCTCCTGCCCCCGGCCGTCATGGCCGTGTTCTTCATCGGCGTGATCAGGGTGATCGTGAAGACCCAGGGCGGCGCCAACAAGGCCAAGGAGGACGCGGCCGTCGACGCCGCCCTCGCGCGGGCGGAGGGCGCCCGGCCGTCCGCCCGCCCCGAAGCCTGACCGGCGCCGCACCGCTCCACTCCGCGCCCGGGCCGGCTCGCCGTACGACTCTCCGCGACGTCACGGGGAGTCGTACGCCGCTCTTCTCACCCCTTTCGCGCCCGTTTGCGGCCGAACGCGCACGTCCGGCCCGTTCCGGCACGCCATGACCCGGATCTCCCACTATCGTTCGAAGCGTGCCTCGCCCATTGGGAGAACTCGAAGACGCGGTCATGACGAGGGTGTGGAAGTGGAACCGCCCGGTGACCGTTCGAGAAGTCCTGGAAGATCTGCAGCAGGAACGGTCCATCGCCTACACCACGGTGATGACCGTTTTGGACAATCTCCATCAGAAGGGCTGGGTGCGCCGCGAGGCGGAAGGCCGGGCCTATCGATATGAGGCGGTCTCCACCCGCGCCGCCTACGCCGCCGCGCTGATGAACGACGCGTGGTCCCAGAGCGACAACCCGGCCGCCGCCCTCATCGCCTTCTTCGGCATGATGAGCGAGGAACAGCGCCAGGCACTCAGAGACGCCATCCGCATCGTGCAGGGACCGGATACCCCGCCGGATACCCCCGCGCCCAACCCCGGTTCGGTACCGGATCCGGGCGAGCGATAGCGTCCCCACATGTCAAAAGCCATCACCGTCCGACGGGCCCGCACCAGCGATGTCCCGGACGTGCGCCGGCTGCTCGACGCCTACGTTCGCGACCGCATCCTGCTCGACAAAGCGATGGTGACGCTTTACGAGAGCATCCAGGAGTTCTGGGTCGCGGAACGGGACGACAACGCCGAGGTGGTCGGCTGCGGCGCCCTGCACGTCATGTGGGAAGACCTCGCGGAAGTGCGGACTCTCGCGGTGAAGCCCGGCCTGAAGGGCTTCGGCGTCGGACACCGGTTGCTGGAGAAGTTGCTGGACACCGCGCGCTGGCTCGGTGTTCGCCGTGTTTTCTGCCTGACCTTCGAAGTGGACTTCTTCGCCAAGCACGGCTTCGTGGAGATCGGGGAGACGCCCGTCGACAGGGATGTCTACGCGGAGCTGCTGCGTTCCTATGACGAGGGCGTTGCGGAGTTCCTCGGTCTCGAACGAGTGAAACCGAACACCCTGGGCAACAGCCGGATGCTTCTGCACCTGTGATCGCCGGGCGACTCCAGGTTTATTCCGCCGGTGGACCGTGCGCGGGTTCCCTATGTCCGAAACGCGCATCTTTCCGTGCCGGAGGCGGGCTGTCGGTCTCTCCCGGGGGTTTGTGTTTTCCCGGCAAAAGCGGTTTGCTTTCCGACGTACTGCAGTACTGCATATAACAAGGGACGGCGATACGGCGGACGCCGGCGGACCTCCGGCCCTCAAGTTATCGATGAAAGGAAATCCGGTGGCACAGAAGGTTCAGGTCCTTCTTGTCGACGACCTCGACGGTGGCGAGGCAGACGAGACCGTGACGTTCGCGCTGGACGGCAAGACTTACGAGATCGATCTCACCACCGCCAACGCGGACAAGCTCCGCGGTCTGCTCGAGCCTTACGTGAAGGGCGGGCGTCGCACCGGGGGCCGTGCCTCGGGCGGGCGCGGCAAGGCGCGCGCTTCCTCCGGCGGCAGCCAGGACACCGCGGCGATCCGCGCCTGGGCGAAGGAGAACGGTTACGAGGTCAACGACCGCGGCCGTGTCCCCGCGATCATCCGCGAGGCGTACGAGAAGGCCAACGGCTGATCACCCGGCCACGCCGCATGCCACGGGCTCGGCCCCGGACGCTCTCAGCGCGTCGCCCGGGCGGGCCGCGGGAGCCGGGGACCGTGCGAGAGCCGGACCCGGTGGCATTCCGTCGCCAGGGTGTGTACGAGCCGGGCGAGATCGGGGGCGGACGCGGTGCCGCCCACCGCCGACAACGCCGGCAGCGAGGCCTCGACCTCGCGCCCCTGCTCCGGGGGCCGCAACCACACGGCGGCCCCCCGCCGGGACCGGCGGTCGCGGTCCGGGGGGTACGGCGACAGGAGGTCCGAGCCGGGGACCGGGGCCGCGTCGTCCATGAGGCCGCCCGCGCCGACCGCCGGGCCCAGCGGTGCCTCGATGAGGCCGCCCGCTCCGACCGCCCTCAGGTCGAGCGGCAGCGAGCCCCACTCCAGCCACTCCAGCAGCCCCGGCAGCTCGTCCGCGCCGCCCACGGCCACGAGCAGCAGCATCCGCTCGCCCCACAGGGCCACCGGGAACCCCGGCCGCCGCAGACCGGCGCCAGGGCGCCCGAGCCGCTCCAGCGCCGCGTGACCGGCCCCGGCCGGGACGTCCAGGACGTCGAAGCGGACTCCGGCGCGCAGCCGCACCGGCGAACCGGGCGCCGTCGGCCAGCCGAGCACGCTCTCGTACCACCGCCGCACCCGGTCCCACGGCCCGGCCGTTTCGACCGGCCGACGGGGAAGCGGCACCACCGACGTCGCGAAGGCCACGGGCCCCGCCGGAGCCGCGGAGACGGCAGGGGCCACGGGGAGTCCCGGTGCCGATGCGTCCCAAGGGTCTGCGGGTTCCGGAGTGACCGGCAGGTCTGGAGTGACCGGCAGGTCCGGAGACGGAGAGGCCGGTGGGACTGGAGGGAGCTGCCGGACCGGCGGGAGTCGTCGGCCCGGCGGGGGCTGCTGGACCGGAGAGTCCGGGGGCGGGGCGCCAACCATGCCAAGTGCAACAGCCGCAAGAGCCTTCGAGTTACGCTGGGTGTTGCCACGAATGCGCAGAGTGCTGGAAGAGGGGGCGTGCGGGGGTGCGGGAAGGCGCAAGGTTGTTCGCCCGTAGCGGAGGGAACCGGGGCGCCCGGCATGGAGTGTCCGTCCCAGCGGGTAAGACATCCCTAGTGGGAGGGGGCGACGCGCGGATCGGGCCGCCTCACGTTCGCCATCGGCGTAGTGGCGAGTGGGGTAAGTGCCTGGCCTGCGGGAACATCGTCTCGCACCATCGGGTTGTGGCAGATGTCGGCGTCTGGGGTCAGGAGGCCATCGACGGTGTCGGCAGTTGGAATGAGCGGTCCCCGCTTGCGGGACTAAGCTGCGGAAGGACAGGGAGGGGAAGTTCCCCTTACTGCCTGACCGCTCTGAGGAGCGATTAACGATGTTCGAGAGGTTCACCGACCGCGCGCGGCGGGTTGTCGTCCTGGCTCAGGAAGAAGCCCGGATGCTCAACCACAACTACATCGGCACCGAGCACATCCTCCTGGGCCTGATCCACGAGGGTGAGGGTGTCGCCGCCAAGGCCCTTGAGAGCCTCGGGATTTCGCTCGAGGCGGTCCGCCAGCAGGTGGAGGAGATCATCGGGCAGGGCCAGCAGGCCCCGTCGGGTCACATCCCCTTCACCCCCCGTGCCAAGAAGGTCCTGGAGCTGTCGCTCCGCGAGGCCCTCCAGCTGGGCCACAACTACATCGGCACGGAGCACATCCTGCTCGGCCTGATCCGCGAGGGCGAGGGCGTCGCCGCCCAGGTCCTGGTCAAGCTGGGCGCAGATCTGAACCGGGTGCGGCAGCAGGTGATCCAGCTGCTCTCCGGTTACCAGGGCAAGGAGACCGCCACCGCCGGCGGTCCTGCGGAGGGCACGCCTTCCACGTCCCTGGTCCTCGACCAGTTCGGCCGGAACCTCACCCAGGCCGCTCGTGAGTCCAAGCTCGACCCGGTCATCGGGCGCGAGAAGGAGATCGAGCGGGTCATGCAGGTGCTGTCCCGCCGTACCAAGAACAACCCGGTGCTCATCGGTGAGCCCGGCGTCGGCAAGACCGCCGTCGTCGAGGGCCTCGCGCAGGCCATCGTCAAGGGCGAGGTGCCCGAGACCCTCAAGGACAAGCACCTCTACACCCTGGACCTCGGCGCGCTGGTCGCCGGCTCCCGCTACCGCGGTGACTTCGAGGAGCGCCTGAAGAAGGTCCTCAAGGAGATCCGCACCCGCGGCGACATCATCCTGTTCATCGACGAGCTGCACACGCTGGTCGGTGCGGGTGCCGCCGAGGGCGCCATCGACGCCGCGAGCATCCTCAAGCCGATGCTGGCCCGCGGTGAGCTGCAGACCATCGGCGCCACCACGCTGGACGAGTACCGCAAGCACCTGGAGAAGGACGCGGCCCTCGAGCGCCGCTTCCAGCCGATCCAGGTCGCGGAGCCGTCGCTGCCGCACACCATCGAGATCCTCAAGGGCCTGCGCGACCGCTACGAGGCGCACCACCGCGTCTCCATCACGGACGAGGCCCTGGTCCAGGCGGCCACGCTCGCCGACCGCTACATCTCGGACCGCTTCCTGCCGGACAAGGCGATCGACCTGATCGACGAGGCCGGTTCCCGGATGCGCATCCGCCGGATGACCGCGCCGCCGGACCTGCGCGAGTTCGACGAGAAGATCGCCGGCGTCCGCCGCGACAAGGAGTCCGCGATCGACTCGCAGGACTTCGAGAAGGCCGCCTCCCTGCGCGACAAGGAGAAGCAGCTCCTGGCCGCCAAGGCCAAGCGGGAGAAGGAGTGGAAGGCCGGCGACATGGACGTCGTCGCCGAGGTCGACGGCGAGCTGATCGCCGAGGTCCTCGCGACCGCCACCGGCATCCCGGTCTTCAAGCTGACCGAGGAGGAGTCCTCCCGCCTGCTGCGCATGGAGGACGAGCTCCACAAGCGGGTCATCGGCCAGAAGGACGCCGTCAAGGCGCTCTCGAAGGCGATCCGCCGTACGCGTGCGGGTCTGAAGGACCCGAAGCGTCCCGGTGGCTCGTTCATCTTCGCCGGTCCGTCCGGTGTCGGTAAGACCGAGCTGTCCAAGGCGCTCGCCGAGTTCCTCTTCGGTGACGAGGACGCGCTGATCTCCCTCGACATGTCGGAGTTCAGCGAGAAGCACACGGTGTCGCGTCTCTTCGGTTCGCCCCCCGGTTACGTGGGCTACGAAGAGGGCGGCCAGCTGACCGAGAAGGTCCGCCGCAAGCCGTTCTCCGTCGTCCTCTTCGACGAGGTCGAGAAGGCCCACCCGGACATCTTCAACTCGCTGCTGCAGATCCTGGAGGACGGTCGCCTGACCGACTCCCAGGGCCGGGTCGTGGACTTCAAGAACACGGTCATCATCATGACGACCAACCTCGGCACCCGGGACATCTCCAAGGGCTTCAACCTCGGCTTCGCCGCCGCGGGCGACACGAAGACCAACTACGAGCGCATGAAGAACAAGGTCCAGGACGAGCTCAAGCAGCACTTCCGGCCCGAGTTCCTCAACCGCGTCGACGACGTGGTCGTCTTCCCGCAGCTCAGCCAGGACGACATCCTGCGGATCGTCGACCTGATGATCGCCAAGGTCGACGAGCGACTCAAGGACCGGGACATGGGCATCGAGCTCTCCCAGTCCGCCAAGGAGCTGCTGTCCCAGAAGGGCTACGACCCGGTGCTGGGCGCGCGTCCGCTGCGCCGCACGATCCAGCGCGAGGTCGAGGACACGCTGTCGGAGAAGATCCTCTTCGGCGAGCTGCGCCCCGGCCACATCGTGGTCGTGGACACCGAGGGCGAGGGCGACGCCAAGACCTTCACCTTCCGGGGTGAGGAGAAGTCGGCGCTCCCCGACGTCCCGCCGATCGAGCAGGCGGCCGGCGGTGCGGGGCCGAATCTGAGCAAGGAGGCGTAGCCCCTTCGGGGTGAGCCGAGAATGGGGCTGCTCCGGGACTCCGGTCCCGGAGCAGCCCCACTCGCATGCCGGGTCACTGTTCCTCCAGGACCACCTCGGCGCCCGGGAAGAGGGGACGGAAGTCGGCCAGGGCGAGGGAGTGGCCGACACGGTTGATGAGGGTCACGTGGTGCACATCCGGTAGCCGGTCCGCGAGCGCTGCCAGGTGCTCGGTGCCCTCCAGGCCGACGACCGCCAGCACCTCGACGCCCGGTAGTTCGAGCATCCTGCCGATGGAAGCCGGCACCTCACGGAGGATCGCCGCGTTCAGGTACAGGTGGGTGAGGGCGGGCAGGGCGGCGACCTCCCGCCAGTCGTCCTCCGTCAGCTCCGTGGTCAGGGCACCGAGGCTGAGGATGCGCAACGTCCGCCACTGACCGAGTCCCCGCAACCCGGTCGACGCGGTGCACTCGTCCCCTAGGTAGAGGAAGTCCAGTGGGGCGTCGGTGGGCAGCGCCTCGGTGAGATCGGTGCCCGGCAGTTCCTGGACCAGAGAGAGGAGGGTCAGTGTCGTGAGCGACCGGAGCCCCGCCAGGTCGGTGCCGGAACCGAGGGCGAGTTCGGTCAGGCCGACCCCCGCCAGCCGGTCGAGGCCGTGCGCGTTCGGGCACCGGTAGTACGCCAGCCGCTTCAGCGAGGTGAAACGGCGCAGGGCGGACAGGTCGGTGAGCAGCGGGTTGTCGGCGATAGTCAGCTCGGTGACCGCAGAGGGCTCGGGGATCCGGGCGGCGAGCGAATCGGCGGAGTACCGCCCCGAGACGGTCAGCCTGTGCCACGGCCGCATTCCGGCGAGCGTCGCGAACTGCTCGGGTGTCTTGCAGTCGAGGATGAGTTCCGTCCGGTCCAGGTGGTCCAGCACCTCCCTCGCGTACTCCTCCGCGTCGAAGCGGTGCCACGTGCCCGCGAGCTGGCGGCGGACGTCCAGGTCGGGGTGGTCCCGGAACCGGCGGAGGACGGCTAGGGCGCCGTCGGGTTCCTCGCCGCCGAGGATCGAGGCGGTGACCGTGACGCCCTGCGCCTCCTCGGCCGACAGTCCCTCCGGGCCCGGCAGCAGTTCCAGTACCAGCGGCCCCGCGCCCGCCAGCACCCGGGCGGCCTCGGCCGTGCGCGGCGGGATCAGCTCGGCGGCCCGCTGCTCCACCTCCGTCCGTACCTCCGGATCCAGGGCGGCGACGTGCTCCAGGGCGGCCAGGGCCAGCAGGGTGAGTCGCGGGTCGTTCCCGCCCAGCAGCTCCCTGAGCAGTAAGACGCGTTCGCGTGGCCGGGCGTGGGCCACGGCCATGCGGATCACGTCCTCCCACTCGGTGTCCTCGGCATGGCCGGCGAGGACACCGAGGTGGCCCTCCTCGACCGCGTACCGGGCTGCCAGGTAGTCCTGGAAGGTGCGGTGGACGAAGTCCAGGACGTCCTGGGCCGGGCGGCGCAGGACGCCGCTGCGCAGCAGCAGGTTCCGCAGCACCTCGGGGGCGCCCCCCTGCCCGGAAGCCGGGCCGAGGGAGGGCAGGGCTCGGTCCACGATGCCCTCGGCCGTCTCCAGCGTCATCTCCTGCCGACCGCTGAGGACGAGGGCGTAGGCGAGGCGCTGCAGCAGTTCGAGCTGGGCCTCCTCGCCCAGCTCCGGGCCGTCCACGGCGACCGTGCCCCGTTCCCGGTCCCGGCGTGCGAGGAGCATGGTGAGGGCCGCGTCGTACAGCTCCTTGCGGCCGGTGGGCAGGTAACCGCGGCGCTCGCGGTGCAGGGCACAGATCAGGCCACACATCAACGGGTTGGTGACGAGGCGGGCCAGGTCGCGCTTGGTGCGCAGGGAGTCCAGCAGCCGCTGCTCGTACTCGGGGGAGCGAGCGGCCTCGTGCCAGCGGTGGAGGAAGGTGGCGACCTCCGCCCGGCCCATCGGCGCGAGGGAGAGTTCAGCGAAGCGTTCCCGGGCGAGCCAGTCGGCGCGTACGGCGGTAGGGCGGCTGGTCAGCAGCCAGTGGTTTTCGGGGTAGGCGTGGAGAAGGCCGCTCAGCCAGTCCCGGGTGGCGTGACGGTCGGCCTGCGGAATTTCGTCCAGGCCGTCGACCAGGACCAGCGCGCGGCCGTCGGCCAGGACGCGTTCCGCCCAGCCCTCCGGCGGCGTCAGGGGGCAGCCGACCGCGCCGAGGAAGGCGGCCGGGGCGGGCAGGGGGCCGGTACGGACCAGGGTGCGCAAGGGGAGGACGAACGGGACGCGCGTGCCCTCCTGGGCCGCGGTCACCGCCAGCCACTGGACCAGGGTCGTCTTGCCGGAGCCCGCATCGCCGCGCAGCAGCACACGGGGTTCCCTGTCCAGCGCCGCTTCGGCGGGCATCCGCCCCATGCGGGCCGGTGCGCTCTCGCCGGTCGCCGTGTCCCGGCCGGGTTCCCCGTCGGTGGTCGCCTCCAGGCTCAGGTAGGCGACTTCGAGGGGCCAGCGGTCGGGGGAGTCGCGCAGGTCGAGGCCGTAGATGGTGAGGTGGTTGTGGCGCTCGGCGACGTACGGCAGGTACCGGCGCTCGAACGCCGTGTCGCGGGCGTCCGGCCTGGGGACGCGGGCGATCAGCTCGTCGACCTTCGCGATCAGCTCGGCCTGGCCGCGGGTCTGCTCCACCAGGGTCCGGGCGACGAAGGTCGAGCGCCGGGTGAAGAACTCCAGGATGTGCAGGCAGGCCCACTCCGTCACCGAGTCGAGGAAGTAGCAGGCGTCGGCGGACAGGCCCCCGGTGGCCGAGGGCGTCCGGCGCCGCAGTTGCCCGGCGAGTTCCCGGTGGCCCAGCCGCACCGCCTGGACGTCGTCCATGTCCAGGTCGCCGAGGGCGAGCAGACGAACCGTCAGGGCGTCCGTGACGGCCTCTGTCTCGTCGGGAGGGAAGGGCGGCTCGCCGGGGGAGTCCAGGGACGCCCCGACGAGCCGCTCGGCGAGCCTGCGCACCTCCGCCTCACCGAGGTGGCGCTGTTCGCCCCGGAAGGAGACCAGTCGGGTCAGCCGGACCGGACGGTCGACGAGTCCCGCGCCGGGGCCGCCCGTGACGAACAGCTTCTTCACCAGTGGGGCGACCAGGCTGGACGCCAACTTCCCACCCAGTACCGCCGGTTCCATGCGCCACCCCCGTGTACGTTCGGCCAGGGGTGGAGCCTATCGGGCGGCGTTAGGACAGCTGGCCGTCGTAGTCCGGGAGCTTGAACGTCTTCTCGGCGTGGCCGCCCGACAGGTCGGTGGGGCTGTTGCCGATGTTGGCGATGATCGTGTAGCCCTTGGACTCGATGTGGGCGCGCTGTGCGGTCTTGTACTCGGCGACGTTGCGGAAGAGGTCCAGGAAGCCGCGGACGTACAGGCCGGAGGACTCGTAGCCGGCGTGGTCGAGGTTCCACTCGGTGGGTGCCTCGATGATGCCGGGGCGGGCGGTCACGAAGAACAGGTCGACGCCGTGCTCCTGGGCGTACCGGGCGGCTTCCAGGACCGGCCGGTTGGCGGGCTGCGGGTAGCTGAAGCCGAAGTCGGTCTCCAGAGAGGTGTTGTCGATGTCGAGGACGATCGCCTGCTTCTCGCCGGGCGCGGCGTCGGCGATGCGCTCCTTCAGGTAGGGCAGCGCCTGGTCCATCACGGCCCGGCAGTCGCGCTGCCAGGTGTCGTAGTCGACGTCCGCCGCGGCGGCGGTGACCGGTGCGGCGGCGGGCCGGGTCTCGGCCGGGGCGGCGGCGGACGGCGTGACCGTCGCGGTGAGCGCGGCCGCGGTGACGGCGGCCGTGCCCGCCACACGCTTCCAGGTACGCCGGGGCTGTCTGGTCTGTCCGTTCTGTTCGGTCATGGGGGGTTGGGGTCCTCTCATGCCTGTGCGGATGCCTGACGGCACACAAGTTGTCGCGAGCATGCTCACCTGAGCAAGTGGCCGTAGGGCAACGATTGGGTTACTGGGCGGTAGGTGGCTGATTCGCGCACCGGAGACGGCCGGTGAGGGGCCCGTTTCGCGTGACGCCGACCACTGTCCGGGGGTCTTTTAACCCCTTTGTGTCGGCGGCGGGTTGGGTCGGAGCGGGGTAGCCCGGGTCACATTCGAGGGGTCCTCGGGTGCCGCCGCCGGTGATGTGCCGCACAGGGGTTTCGGGGCGTACTACGGGGAATAGTGGAAGCCGCAAGAACTACGAAAACGGACATATCTCCGCGAAGCGATGGCCGCTTTGCGGGGCTCTGGCCTGGTTGCGTACTGAATGGGAGTTGTGTCGGGAGCTGGGAAGTATCGCGCTGAAGTACTACATGGGGTCGTAGGTCACACCTTTGTGCACTTTGGGCTGGTCGGGTTACCAAGGTGGAGCCCGCCCGGTGAGCGCCTCGAGCGTCCCGCCGGAGGGGCTTTCCTCTGTTCCCGTCCCCATGAGGTTCGAATGTTCCCGCGTGTCACGTCCCGTTCTTCCCGTACGACCCTCCGCACCCGCGCCGCGGTGATGGCCGCCGGCCTCGGAGCCTCGGTCGCACTGGGAGCCGGGGTCGCGGCCGCCACCGGCACCACGGCGGCTTCCAGCACCTCCACCGCGGCGAGCGCCGTCGAGGCCCAGGCCGCGGCGCAGGCCAAGGCGGCGAAGGCCGAGAAGGCCGCCGCCAAGACCGCCACCGCCAAGAAGACGGCCACCAAGAAGAAGGCCGCCTCCTGGGTGGACCCGGTGAAGAACTACAAGCTCACCGCCAGCTTCGCCCAGAACGGCGGCATGTGGGCCAGCAAGCACAGCGGCCAGGACTTCGCCGTGCCGATCGGCACCAACGTCGTCGCCACCCACGGCGGCACCGTCGTCAAGGCCGGCGGCAACGGCGCCGGCGACGGCCCCGCCTACGGCAACGCCATCGTGATCAAGCACGGCAACGGCACGTACTCCCAGTACGCGCACCTGTCGAAGATCAACGTGAAGATCGGCCAGATCGTGAAGACCGGCCAGTCCATCGCGAAGTCCGGCAACACCGGTAACTCCAGCGGCCCGCACCTGCACTTCGAGATCCGTACGACCCCGAACTACGGCTCGGCCGTCGACCCGGTCTCCTTCCTGCGCTCCAAGGGCGTGACCGTCTGACGGTCGCCGGCTAGGAGCCGCCGGCTCCCCGGTGCGCCTGGGTGACCAGATCGGTGGCGACCTCGAGGACGGCAGCGCGCTTGTCCTCGGGGTCGCCCGCCAGGTCGTTGAGAACGAACATCCCGGCGTGCAGCGTGAAGAGCGCACTCACACAGCGCACCTGGTCGGCCAGGTCCGCTTCGGGGTCTATGAGGATGTCCCGCAGGCCCAGCATGCGGGTCTTGAACATCTCCCCGATGCGCAGGTCCCGCACCGTCGCCTGGTTCTCCTGCATGAAGCGGAACAGCGGGGCCGCGGCCGCCAGCGCGTCGCTGTAGCGGCGGATGATCTCCTGCTTCGTCTCCAGGGTGTGCGGCTGCTCCCGCCCCCACTCGATCAGGTCCTCCACCGGCCGGACCAGACCCTCGAAGATGCTGACCAGGATCTCTTCCTTGGTCTTGAAGTGGTAGTAGAGGGCCGCCTTGGTGACGTCCAGCCGCTCCGCGATCTCGCGCAGCGAGGTCTTCTCGTACCCCTGCTCGGCGAAGAGTGCGAGCGCCACGTCCTGGATGCGCCGACGGGTGTCCCCGCGGCGCCGCTGCTGCTTGGTGCTGTCCATCGTGCCGCCCATCCTCCTACGCACCTCCCGCTCCGCGCACTTTCCGAATACTTACTTGACGCCCGGCTAGTAGCGCGTCTACTTTCCCGAGTGTAGTCAACTTGCCGGTCGGCAAGTAAGTAGGTGCGAGACACAGCGGCAGCTGGGGGAGTGAAGGTTCATGGCGGACGCACCGGCGGCGGGGGCCGTCGAAACGGGTGACGGCAAACAGCCGAGGAGCGTGCGGGTGGTCCTGCTCGCGCTCATGATCGCGATGATGCTCGCGATGCTGGACAACATGATCATCGGTACGGCAATGCCGACGATCGTGGGCGAGCTGGGCGGCCTGGAGCACCTGTCCTGGGTGGTCACGGCCTACACGCTCGCGACCGCGGCCTCCACGCCGCTGTGGGGCAAGCTCGGCGACATGTACGGGCGCAAGGGCGTCTTCATGACGTCCATCGTCATCTTCCTGATCGGCTCCGCGCTCAGCGGCATGGCCCAGGACATGGGCCAGCTCATCGGCTTCCGCGCCGTCCAGGGCCTCGGCGCCGGCGGTCTGATGGTCGGTGTGATGGCCATCATCGGCGACCTGATACCGCCGCGGGAGCGCGGCAAGTACCAGGGCATGATGGCCGCCGTCATGGCGCTGGCCATGATCGGCGGACCGCTGGTCGGCGGCACCATCACCGACCACTGGGGCTGGCGCTGGTCCTTCTACATCAACCTGCCGCTCGGCGCGATCGCGCTGGTCGCCATCAGCGCCGTGCTGCACCTGCCGAAGAAGCGCGGCCAGGCCCGGATCGACTATCTCGGCGCCGCGCTGCTGACCGTCGGCATCACCGCGATCGTGCTGGTCACCACCTGGGGCGGCACCGAGTACGCCTGGACCTCCGCGCGGATCATGGAGCTGATCGGCATCGGCGTCGCCGCGCTGGTCGGGTTCGTGTTCTGGCAGACCAAGGCCGCCGAGCCGGTCGTGCCGCTGCACATCTTCCGCAGCCGCAACTTCACGCTGATGTCCCTGATCGGCTTCATCACCGGCTTCGTGATGTTCGGCGCCACCCTCTTCCTGCCGCTGTACCAGCAGGCGGTGCAGGGGGCCTCCGCCACCAACTCGGGGCTGCTGCTCCTGCCGATGCTGGGCGCGATGCTCGTCATGTCGATGGTCGCGGGGCGGGTGACGACCAACACCGGCCGGTACAAGATCTTCCCCATCGCGGGCGGCGTGCTGATGACCGTCGGGCTCTACCTGCTCTCCCTCATGGACACCGACACCAGCCGCTTCACCTCCGGCGTGTACATGGCCGTGGTCGGTCTCGGCATGGGCTGTCTGATGCAGATCACCATGCTGGTCGCGCAGAACAGCGTGGAGATGAAGGACATGGGCGTCGCGTCCTCGTCCACCACCCTCTTCCGTACGCTCGGCTCCTCCTTCGGCGTCGCGATCATGGGCGCGCTCTTCAACCACCGGGTGCAGGACGTCATGGCCGAGCGGGCCGGGGCGCTGGGGTCGAAGGTGACGGAGCAGTCGGCGCAGCTGGACGCGGCGAGCCTGGCCAAGCTGCCCGAGGCGGCGCGCGACGCCTACCAGCACGCGGTGTCCGCCGGAAGCCACGGCGCCTTCCTGCTGGGTGCCGCGGTGGCGGTCCTCGCGCTGGTCGCGGCGGTCTTCGTGAAGGAGGTCCCGCTGAAGGGCGCGGGCCCGAAGGCGGCGGACGGCCCGGCCGACGGGGACGACGACACGGCGGCGGCGAAGGCACCGGTGACCGAGGCGGTGTGAGCGCCCGCGCCGCCTGCGCCGAGGCCCCCGGGTGGTTCCGGCCACCCGGGGGCCTTCGTCGTACGCCGGTCAGCCGCGGCCGCACTCGAACCACACCGTCTTGCCCCGCCCGTCGGCGTACGCCGTGACGCCCCACCGGTCCGTCACCGCCCCGACGATCACGAGCCCGCGCCCGCCCTCGCCCAGCGCGTCGGCGGCCACCGCCACCGGCAGCTCCGGACAGTCGTCGGCGACCTCCACGCGCACTCCGCCCGGGTACAGCAGGAAGCACACGCGGCAGCGGCGGCCGGGCACGTGCCGTACGACGTTGGCGACCAGCTCCGTGAGCGCCAGCTCGGCGGCGTCGGCCACCTCCCGCAGCCCGGAGCGGACGAGGTACAGCCGCAGCACGCGGCGCAGATGGCGGGCCGAGTGCGCGCCCATGGCGAACTCGGCGTGGTACTGGCTCTCGACGTCCGCCGCTCGCGGACCGGTTGCGTGATTCACGCCACAAGGCTGCGACGCGCTGCGTACGCTCGGCTACGCACAGGAACGAACGCCGTGAGGTGTTGCCGTCCGCAGTCCCGGAGTGAGGTGCCGCAGTGGCCAACGTCCAGTCCCTCGACCCGACCGCTTCCCCGCTCGACTACTACGGCTGGGAACTGCGCCGCCAGCGCGAGGCGCACGGCCTCAAGCAGGGCCAGCTCGGCGAGATCATCTTCTGCACCGGCTCACTGATCGGCCAGATCGAGACCACGAAGAAGGTCCCGACGCGGGACTTCTCCGAGCGGGTGGACGCGGCGCTGGGCACGGACGGGTTGTTCTCGCGGCTGATCGGGCTGGTGCTGCGCAGCCAACTGCCCACGTGGTTCCAGCCGTACGCGGAGATGGAGGCGAAGGCGGCGTACATCTCGACGTATCAGGCGCAGTTGGTCTACGGGTTGTTGCAGACGGAGGAGTACGCGCGGGCGGTGCTCGCCACCGGCATGCCGGACGACCTGGAAGGCCTGTTGGCGGCGCGGATGGAACGCCAGCGCATCCTGGAGCGTAAGCAGCCGCCGCTGACCTGGGTGGTGCTGGACGAGGCGGTACTGCATCGGCCGATCGGCGGCCGGGAGGTCATGCGGCGCCAACTGGAACGGCTGTTGGAGTTCGCCGGCCACCGGTGGATGCATGTGCAGGTGCTGCCGAACGAGGCGGGGGCCCACGCCAGCCTCGCCGGTTCGTTCAACTTCCTCCGCTTCGACGACAACCCGGACATCGTCTACACGGAGGACATCATCTCCGGTCACATGACGGCCAATCCGGAGACCATCAGGGAAGCCGCTCTCCGTTACGCTCGCTTGCAGGCTGCCGCCCTCTCCGTGGAGGATTCGGCCGAACTGATCACGCGGGTGATGGAGGAACGTTATGGACACGGCTCCCAGCTTGAGGAACACCCAGTGGCGTAAGTCCAGTTACAGCGGCAACACCGGCGGCGACTGCGTCGAGGTGGCCGACAACTGCCCCACCGGCGCCGTCCCCGTGCGCGACAGCAAGAACACGTCCGGCCCGGTCGTCACCGTCGGGGCCCGGGCCTGGCAGGCGTTCGTCGACGGGCTGCGTTAGTCGCCGCGCGCCGCCTGCCGGGCGAGGAACTCCTCGAACGCCGCCTTCTGCTTCGGGTCCATGAAGCCCTGGCGGACGTTGCGGGCCTGCTCCTCGAGCCAGTGCGCCTCGACCGGGTCCAGGAGCTCGGCGACCACCACGCCGTCGCGGGCGACCGCCGTGCGCCCTCCGGCGCGACGCCGGAAGAGCGTGTACGGACCGAACTCCTCGGGGTGAGCCAGCGCCGGCTCCTCCCCTCGGTCGCCTGCCGTGTAGGCGGTGGGCGCCCAGTGTTCCCAGAGCGCCAGCGTCGCCGAGGGCACCAGCACCCCGTGCAGCATGGGCCGGCCCCTGTCCCACACGAACGTGACCGTGACCGGCTCGCCGACCGCCTCGGCCAGCCCGAGCACCCGCTCCACCTCGTCGTTGACCGGGTAGGACACCTCTGCGTCGATCCGTATCCCCATGGCGCCCAAGGCTAGGGGCGACCACCGACACCGCCGCCCGCGCACCCACCGGCCGGTGTCAGTGGCCCGTGCCACCATCGGCGTATGGACAAGCTGCGGCAGCTGCGGCTGGCGAAGGACGCCATGGACCGGGACTGGGCCGACCCGGCCCTGGACCTGGACGCGGTCGCCGCGCACGCCGGGTACTCCCGGTACCACTTCCTGCGCGCCTTCAAGGAGGCGTACGGCGAGACGCCCGGCCAGTACCTCACCCGCCGCCGCATCGAGCGCGCCGAGGACATGCTGCGCACCGCCAACCTGTCCGTCACCGAGATCTGCCACCTGGTCGGCTTCAGCAGCCTCGGCACCTTCTCCACCCGGTTCAAGGCGTGGACCGGCCTGACCCCGAGCGAGTACCGGACGAAGCACGTCGGCCGGGGCACCGCCCTCATACCCGGCTGCTACGTCATGCACTGGGCGGGCGGCGTGCGGCGCAATTCCGGAGAAGCGGACTGAGACCGGCGCTGCCTACCGTGGCAGGACAAGGGAAACGGCCACCGGACAGCAGCAGGAGCACGCCATGATCAAGGGTCTCGCCATCTCGACCGTCTGGGTCCTCGACCAGGACCGGGCCAAGGAGTTCTACACCGAGAAGCTGGGCCTGGAGGTCCGCACCGACATGACCATGGGCGAGGGCGGCATGCGCTGGCTCACCGTCGGCTCGCCGAACCAGCCCGACGTCGAACTGACCCTGATGCTCCCGTCCGGCCCCGCGATGGACCCCGAGTCCGCCGAGATGATCAGGAAGCTGGTGGCCAAGGGCGCGCTCGGCGCCGGTGTGCTGACCACCGACGACATCCACGGCGACTACAAGAAGCTCAAGGACCGCGGCGTCGAGTTCCTCCAGGAGCCGCAGGAGCGCCCGTACGGCACGGAGGCCCTCTTCCGCGACGACTCCGGCAACTGGTTCTCCTTCACCCAGCCCCGCGAGGGCGGCCTCGACATGGACCAGGACTTCGCCTGCTAGCGCCGCCCCGCCCCGTGGGCGTCAGGAGGCGGTGGCCGCCCGGTCCGGCAGCATCGGGTAGCTCCCGGTGTTCGTCGGCGCGTGCTCCGGAAGCCACAGCACGGCGACCGCGCCCTCGGCCGGCACGTGCTCGGGCGCCCCGGCGGGCCGTACGTTGCGGAAGGTGAGCCGGGCGCCCAGGACCCGGGCCTGCCCGGCCGCGATGGTCAGGCCCAGCCCGTGACCGCGGCCGGCCCGGTCCGCGGCGCCGGTGCGGAAGCGGCTCGGCCCCTCGGCGAGGAGGTCCTCGGGGAAGCCCGGCCCGTGGTCGCGGACCCGGATCACCCGGCCCTCCACGCTGACCTCGACCGGTGGACGGCCGTGCCGGGCGGCGTTGGCGAGCAGGTTGAACAGCACGCGCTCCAGGCGCCGCGGGTCGGTGGTGACCTCCGACTCGTGCACCACGTGGACGGCGACGTCCGGGTCCTTGGCCGCCACCCGCCGGGTCACGAAGTCACCCAGCATGATGTCCTGCAGCTCGGCCCGCTCGGAGGCCCCGTCGAGCCGGGCCACCTCCAGCACGTCCTCCACCAGCTTGCGCATCGCCTTCGCCCGGTCCAGCACCAGCTCGGTCGGCCGCCCCGGCGGCAGCAGCTCGGCCGCCGTCAGCAGCCCGGTCACCGGCGTACGCAGCTCGTGCGCGATGTCCGCGGTGACCCGGCGCTCGGCCTCCAGCCGCTTCTGCAGGGCGTCCGCCATGGCGTCCACCGCGCTCGCGAGGTCGTCGGTCTCGTCCCGGACGACACCGCCGATGGCGTCCCGCACCCGCACGTCGGGTTCGCCCTTGGCGACCTCGTTCGCGGCTGCGGCGGCCTTGCGCAGCCGGCGCGACAGCTGGCCGCCGATGAGCACGCCGAGGGCGCTGCCGCCGAGGACGACCGCGATGGAGCCGATGACGAGGGCCTGGTCCAGGTCCTTGAGGATGTCGGAGCTGCGGTCGGTGAACCCGGAGTGCAGGGACATCACGTGCCCGTCCTTGAGCGGCACGGCGGCCCAGATGTCCGTCACCCCGTCCGGCCCCTCGGAGACGTACGTCGCCCGCCGCCCGGCCTCGACCTTGCGGAGCAGTTCCGGGGGCAGCTCGGGGTCGTCGATCTTGGCGTTGGGGAAGTTCTGCCGCCCGGACAGCTCGTAGTTGCGCTGGGCGATCAGGACCCGGTCGTCGGCGAGGTCGCGCGCGTTGTCCAGCATCGAGACCCGCGCCGCGTTGTGCACGACCAGGCTCAGCGCGACCGCGACCAGCGCGCCGACCAGCGCGATGGCCGCACTGAGCTTCCACCGCAGCCCGCTGCGGATGCCCAGCGTGCGGATGCCCGGCCTCACCGCCGGGCGGCCCGGCCGTCCACCCCGGCCTGGACGGACCGGCCTCCTGCCCTCACCCGGGCGGCCCGGTCCCGTGCCCTCACTCGGGCGGCCCGGTGAGGCGGACCGGCGTCGGAAGAACCCCCGCATATCCCTGTATCCCCGCTCAGGCCTTCAACTTGTAGCCGAAGCCGCGGACCGTCTCGATCCGGTCCTGGCCGATCTTGGTACGCAGCCGCTGCACATGGACGTCGACGACGCGGGTGTCCCCGCCCCAGCCGTAGTCCCACACGCGCTCCAGGAGCTTGTCGCGCGAGAGCACCGTGCCCGGCGCCGAGGAGAACTCCAGCAGCAGCCGCATCTCGGTCGGGGTGAGCGCCACCGGCCGCCCGGCCCGCCGTACCTCCATGCCCTCGGTGTCGACCTCCAGCTCACCGAAGGTCAGCACGCCCCCGGTGTCCGAGGCGCCCCCCGCGTCCGCCCGGTCGCCGCCGCCCGCGTGCCCGAAGCGGCGCAGTACCGCGCGGATCCGGGCGACCAGTACGGCCCCGTCGAACGGCTTGGTCACGTAGTCGTCGGCGCCCGCCTCCAGGCCGAGCACCACGTCGATGGAGTCCGCCCGCGCCGACAGCATGATCACCGGCACGGTGGACTCGTCCCGGATGCGGCGGCACAGGCTGACGCCGTCGAGGCCCGGGAGCATGACGTCGAGGAGCGCGATGTCGGGTCGGTCGGCCCGGAACGCCTCCAGCCCCGACAGTCCGTCGGGCATCGCGGTGACCGCGAAGCCGTCCCGCTCCAGGGCGAGCTGCGTGGCCTCGCGGATGACGTCGTCGTCCTCGACGAACAGGACGTGGGTCTGGTCTGCCATCCCGGTGCTCTCAGTCCTCGTGTGCGGTCACTCGGTAGACGCGGCGATCGCCCGCCGCGTTCATTCCCCCGCCGGTGTCGATGTCTCCATCGCCGGCGTTCTCGTCTCGATCGCCGGTGTTCATGTCTTCATCGGTGCGGGCGGCCCGAACGGTTCACCCCGCCGTGCGCGCCCGCTCTCCGGGTCAGCTCTCCGGGTCCGGAACCGGGGAGGGCACGCTGCCGACCGCGTTGCTGTAGTCGTTGTGGGTGCGGTACTCCTCGGTGAACCGGCCCGACGACCAGCCGTACGTGATCACGATCTGGCTGGACGGGCTCGACACCGGGTCGCCCCTCTCGTACACCTGCTTGGACACCACCAGATCGCCGCGGTCGATCTCCGCGTAGACCGGGGGCTCCTCCGCCTGGAACACATTCTGGTACGCGCCGTCCTCCTCGCGGTACACGTAACTGCCCACACCCACCCCGTCACCGCACGTCAGCACGTTGACGACGACGTCCTCGGCGGAGCCGCCGGTCAGCTTCCCGTACGACACGTCGACGGGGTACTGGTCGGCGACGCACGGCTTCAGCTCGCGCTTGACCTCCGCGGAGACCTTCGGGTCGGTCTTGACGAGCCGTACCGCGTCCACGCGGTCGGGAACCTTCGAGGGAGAGGCCACGGGCGAGGGGGAGGCCGCGCCCTCCACCGCCTCCGCGTGGGCGGGCCCCTCGTCGCGGGCGCCGGTGCCGCCCGCCCCGCAGCCGGACAGGGAAACGCCGAGGGCGACGAACGCGGCCACCGCCGCACTCGCCGCCTGCGTGCCACTCCTTGCCTTGCCGGGTGATCGACCGGCGGTCAGGCCGCGCAACGCTCCCGCTCCTCACGCTCCAGCGCCCGCGCGTCCAGATCGCGGGCGACCAGCTCCTCGCGGAGCCGGGCGAGCGCCCGGTGCAGCGTGCTCTTGACCGTTCCCGCCGACATGCCGAGGGCGGCGGCGGTCTCCTCCGTTGACATCTGCTCCCAGTGTCGCAGCACCACGACGCTGCGCTGCTTCGGGGCGAGCACCTTCATGACGTCCATCAGCAGGGCGCGGTCCGCGTGCTGCTCGGTGGAGTCGTCCACGCAGGACTCCGGGAGCTGCTCGGTCGGCACCTCCTCCAGCTTCCGCGCCCGCCACCACTCGGTCCGCGTGTTGATCATCACGCGGCGCAGGTAGGCGTCCGCGAGCCGCTTGTCCTCGATGGTCGACCAGCGGCGGTACGTCCGCGCCAGCGCGGTCTGCAGCAGGTCCTGGGCGTCGACGGGGTCCGGGACCAGGCGCCGGGCGCTGCGCAGCAGCGCGTCCTGCCGGGTGCGGACGTACTCCTCGAACTCGAGCACCTCGCCCATGGTCAACCGCCTTCCCCGTACTCCGACGGTGGTCACCGCCGGCCCACTGCCTGTGGTCCGTAGTCGTCTGTGCCTGCGGGGCACGGAAACGAAGGTAGGGAACCGTTGTCACGGCGCTGTGCGGAGCAACCTTCGGCAAGCCCTCGGCTGTCCGTCGGTTGTGTAACGGAAGGAGGAACCGGGTAAATCGATGCCCTGTTCGGGGGTGGTACGGGTTGTTCTGTCCGATCGTGCGGATGTGACGGGTGCTGCGGATGTGACGGGCTGCGGCACACCGGTGTCACGGACGACGGCACACCGCTGCCGGCCCTGATCCCGTCCCGTTCCCGTCCTGATCCCGCCCTGTGCCCGCGCCGTACGTCAGCTCAGCGGCAGCCGGTACAGCCCGTCCGCCAGCGGTTCCACCAGGCCGTCGGCGACGAGGCCGTCCAGGGCGCGGGCACGCTGCACCGGCTCGTGCCACACCTGGTCGAGGGCCGCCTGCGGCACCGGCCCGGGCGCCTCCCGCAGTACCGCGAGCAGCCGGCCGCGCACCTGCCGGTCGGTGCCCGCGTACGTCTGCCCGCGCCTCGGCGGCCCGTCGTGCGCGGGCTTTCCGGCCAGCCGCCAGGCACACCGGCCGGCGATCGGACAGCGGTGGCAGGACTCGTTCTTCGCCGTGCACACCAGGGCGCCCAGCTCCATGGACGCGGCCGCCCAGCGGGCGGCGTCGCGCTCGTCGTCCGGCAGCAGCGCGCGTGCCAGCTTCCGTTCCGCGGCGGTGGTGGCGTTCGGCGGGTACTGCACCCCGGTGACCGCGCGGGCGAGGACCCGGCGGACGTTGGTGTCCAGCACGGCGTGCCGCTGGCCGTAGGCGAACGAGGCGACCGCGGCGGCCGTGTACTCGCCGATGCCGGGCAGCGCCAGCAGTTGCGCGTGGTCCGACGGCACGTCACCGCCGTGCCGTTCCGCTATGGCCGCGGCCGCGCCGTGCAGGCGCAGGGCGCGACGCGGGTAGCCGAGCCGGCCCCAGGCCCGGACCGCCTCGCCGGGTGCCTCCGCGGCGAGGTCGGCGGGGCGCGGCCAGCGGGCCATCCACTGCTCGTAGACGGGCAGGACGCGGTTCACCGGCGTCTGCTGGAGCATGAACTCACTGACCATCACACCCCACGCACCGGCCTCGGGACGCCGCCACGGCAGGTCACGGGCGTGCTCGTCGAACCAGTCGACGACGGGGGCGTGCAGCGGCACGGCGGACGCGGCGGGGACAGACGTACCGGCCACCGCGGCGGGGACGGACGTACCGGGGACGGCGGCGGGGGCCGGGGTCCCGGCGGGGTCGGAGGGGCCGTTGTGCGAGGGCTTCGTGGGCGCAGTCATGACCCTCCGATCCTGCCACGGAAGGACCACCGCACGGGCGCACCGCCACCCGGTGGCGGCCACGACACCTGACGATCGGCAGGGGCGCCGCCCCGTCCGCCGCTTGTAGCGTCGGTCCCATGGAAGGTACCCGTCCGTCCGGCGACGCGGGCCCCGCCGCAGCGGGCCGGCACGCTTCCCCCGGCGACCGCACCGCACCGGGCCCGGCACGGGAGGCGGCTCCCGGCCACCGCGCCCCCTCCGGCCCCGACGCCGCTCCCGCCACCACCCCGGCCCTCGGGGCGGGCCCGGCCGCCGGAACCCCCACGCCCGCCACCTCCCGACTCGCCCCCGTGGCCAGAGGCGTCCTCCTCTGGGCCGTCCTGGCGCTGCCGGCCGTCACCGCGGACGGGCTCGGCATGAACGAGCCCCGTCCGCTCTGGCAGCAACTGGCCGGCCTCGGGGTGCTCGCCGGAGCCGCCGCCTGCTCCCGGCGCCGGCCCCTCGTCGCCTTCGTACTCGCGGCGGGCGTGAGCCTGGCCGCCGCCCCGGCCCTGTTCACCGTCTCCTACGGCCCCGCCCTGGGCGTCTTCGCCCTGCTGCTGGGCCTGCGCGCCCCCCGGGCCCGCCCCGCGGTCGCCGCCTTCGTGGCCCTCGGACTCGTCGGCACGGCGCGGATCGCGCTGGTCGGAGTCGACCCGCCGCCCGAGTGGCTGGTCATGACGGGCACGCTGCTCTTCGGCTGCGTCTTCCCCTGGCTCTGCGGACGCTACTGGCGCCAGAGCCGGGCGCTGGCCGAGGCCGGCTGGCTCAGGGCCGCCCGGCTGGAGGACGAACAGCGGCACGCCGAGGAACGGGCCAGGCTGCGCGAACGGGCCCGGATCGCCCAGGACATGCACGACTCCCTCGGCCACGAACTGAGCCTGCTCGCCCTGCGCGCCGCCGCCCTCCAGGTCTCGCCCGGCCTCGCCGACGACCACAGGGCCGCCGCGGCCGACCTGCGCGTCGCCGCCGCGGACGCCACCGACCACCTGCACCGCATCATCGGCGTACTGCGCGAGGACGACGATCCGGTCCCGCTCGTCCCCGCGGGGGAGAGCGTCGAGGAACTCGTCGCCCGGGCCGCCGAGTCGGGTCTCCCCGTCCGCTGGGAGCGCGCCCCGGACACCGCCCACGCCCCCGAGCCCGGCGGCATCGCCGGACGCCTCCTGCACCGCATCGTGCGCGAGGCGCTCACCAACGCGGCCCGGCACGCGCCGGGAGCCCCGGTCGTCGTGGCGGTCGAGGACCAGGGCCACGGCACGGCCGTCACCGTCACCAACGGACCGGCCACCCAGGAGGCTGCCCCGAGCCAGGGCGGTTCCGGCCTGCTCGGGCTGCGCGCCGCCGTCACCTCGGTCGGCGGCGACTTCCGGGCAGGCCCGCACGGTGAGGGGTTCCGCGTGCGGGCGTACGTCCCCGCACAGCAGCCCACCACCTCCGCCCTGCCGCCCACCGCTCCCACGACCGCCCCCACGTCCTCCGTCACCCCGACCACACCCACGACCTCCGCCGCCCCCTTCACCCACGCCCGCCGTCGCGTAGCCCTGGGCCTGGGCGCCGCCGCCGGTGCGGGCGCCGTCCTGGTCGGGGCGGCCTTCGGCTGGTACGCGTACACGGAGACGCACTCGGTGCTCACCCCGGCCGCGTACGCGGAACTGAGCCCGGGCATGCCTTACGGCGAGGTCGTGCCCGTGCTCCCGGACCGCGAGGCGCACGACCCGCCCACCGACCGCGCCCCCGCACCACCACCCGGCGCCCACTGCGTCTACTACCGGGCGAGCGGCGAACTCCTGGTCTCCATCGACCACTTCCGGCTCTGCTTCGACGCCCGGGGAGAACAGGGGAAACTGATCGCGAAGGACGTCGTCTCCGGCATCGGCCGGCCGGACCAGGACCGCGACGAGAACACGGAGAACGGGGGACCCGCACGGTGATCCGGGTACTGCTGGCCGACGACGAGGCGATGGTGCGGGCCGGCGTGCGCGCCATCCTGGCGAGCGGCGGCGAGAGCGAGGTCGTCGCCGAGGCGGGCGACGGCCGCGAGGCGGTCGAACTCGCCCGCGCACACCGCCCCGACGTGGTCCTGCTGGACATCCGCATGCCCCGCCTGGACGGCCTCGCGGCGGCCGAGGAGCTGGTGCGGACCGTCCCCGGCACGGCGGTGGCGATGCTGACCACCTTCTCCGAACACTCCTACGTGGCCCGCGCCCTGGCCGCAGGAGCCACCGGCTTCCTCCTCAAGTCCGGCGACCCCTACGAACTGATGGCCGGTGTACGGGCCGTGGCGGACGGCGCCGCCTTCCTCTCCCCGAAGGTCGCCCGGTACGTCGTCGAGGACCTGGGCAGGGACGGCGGCCGGTTCGCCCGCGAGGAGCGGGCACGCGCACGCGTCGCACTCCTCAGCCCGCGCGAGCGCGAGGTCCTCGGCCTCGTCGGCGCCGGCCTGTCCAACCCGGAGATCGCCGCCCGGCTCCACCTCGTCGAGGGCACGGTGAAGGCGTACGTGAGCGCGGTCCTGGAACGGCTCGAGGTACGCAACCGGGTCGTGGCGGCGATCGTGGCGTACGAGGCGGGACTCGTCGAGACGGACACCTGAACCGACTCGACGACGCCCGAGCCGGTTCGATGGCGCTGGAGTCGGCTCGATGGCGCCCGAGCCGACTCGACGACGCCCGTGCCGTCTCAACGACGCCGGTGCGAGGCGGCGTACGCGGTGCGCGGCCCCTCCCCGGTCAGCCACCGCACCGCCGGGGCCGACGACGTCCGCATCGCCTCGGCCAGTCGTGTCGCCGGGCGCGTGCCCAGGCGTACGGCGACGGCGGCGACCAGGGCGCCGAACAGCAGCCCGGCGACGACGTCGTGGGGGTAGTGGACGCCGACGAAGACCCGGGAGAAGGCCATCAGCAGGGCCAGCGGAGCCGTCAGCCACACGAGCGCACGCCGGACCAGGGCCAGCGTCACCGCCGAAGCCCCCGCTATCGTCGCGTGGTTGCTCGGGAAGGACCAGTCGCCGGTCGGCGGGCACTCGGCCAGGGACGGCACCGCTCCGGTGACCGCCCGGCACGGACGTTCCTGCGCGAACACGGACTTGACCAGCTCGCTGCCGACGTAGGCCAAAGCCGTGGCCACGGGTGCAAGGGCTGCGATCGCGAAGGCGCGGGTGCTGTCGCTCCTCGACCGCCACCAGGCGACGACGAACAGCGCCCCGAACAGAAGGATTCCCGCCTCCGTCCACACTTCCGCCGTGTGCTGTACCCACGTTGGGGTGTCATGGGCGAAGCCGGTGATGTCTCGGTAGAGCTCGTCGTCCTCGAAGTTCATGCTCACGGACGGTAGGCAACGGCCCGATGTCGTCACACCCTGCGATCGACATGTGCCGCCCCTGACGATCGGCAGGGGGTCCGGGACCGTCTCCGGAATGATGATCGGTAAAAGATCCCGCCCCGAACGGCGGGTGGGACAAGGGAACGCGCCGATCTCTCGTACAGTTTGCGCCGTGGGATCTCTGCGCAATCCGGTCGGGCCGCTTCCCTCCTCCATCTACTGGCGACGGAGGGCCGTACTGCTGTCCCTGCTCGCCCTATTGACACTGTTGATCGCGTGGGTCGTGGTCTCCGGCGACGGTGGCGGCGGCAAGGACCGTGAGGACGGCGCCAACGGCAAGAACCCGGCACCCTCGATCACCCCCGGACCCTCGAGCTCCGGTCCGGCGATCAGTGAAGCCCCGGGCGGACGCGACGAGTCGGGCGGCGGTGACTCCGACGGGTCGGGCTCGGGCACCGGGGGCGCGGGCGGCGGCGAGTCCGGCGGGACCGGCTCCGGCGGCGCGGGTGGCGGCGCCGGGAACGGCACCGGAAACGGCGCGGGTGCGGGCGGCTCCGCGGGCGGCGCGGCGACCGGAGTCGGCGCGGGCGACGCACTGCCGGGCGGTTCGGGCCTGCCCGACTGCACGCCGGGCGCCGTGAAGTTGAGCCTGCGCAGCGTCCGCAACAACTACACGCCGGGCCAGACCCCCACCTTCGAACTGACCGCGCGCAACACCTCCGGCGCCGACTGCAAGGTCGATCTCGGCCCGAAGAACGCGGTGTTGACGATCACGCCGGCCGAGGGCGACGACGCCTACTGGTCCTCCGACGACTGCGTGAAGGGCACGGGCAGCCTGCAGTACCGGGTGGCCGCCGGTAGCGGCATCACCTACACCGTGAAGTGGGACCGCAAGCCGAGCGCCCCCGAGTGCGGAACCCCTCCGGCGGGATCGGCGAAGGCGGGCACGTACCTGGTGGAGGCGAAGGCCGAGGGCTTCGAGAAGGTGCGTACGTCCTTCGTCCTGAAGAACGACTGAGCGACCGGGTGTCTGAGCAACCACGTGTCTGATCGGCGGAGTGACTGATCGTCTGAGTCCGACTCCGCGCCCCGCTGCGCATCGAGCCGGCCAGCCTTGTACGAGCGCCGCTGATGGGTGAGCCGCACCCAAGCGAGAACCCGGCCGGGGACCGGTCCTCGGGCGTCTGCGACGTGGGTGGTGCCCAGGACGGAACATGGAGTGAGAACTCGAGGCGACGACGCCGCGTGCACGCACCGCGTCGAGTGACAGCTACGCCACCGTGGTGCACGGCCCGCTCGTCGAGGTCGCTTCACCGTCTTCGCGGGCTTTGATCTGCCCGAACACGGCCTTGACACCTGCAGGCGGGCGGAACTCTCGGCGCGGGCAGCGGTAACGACCTTGAGGGCGGGGCGAGATACACGCATCTGCGAAATCCGGCGTTGACGCCCCCACCAGCCGTCTGTACTGTTAGGTACACACCGAACCGAGTGGTACACGTTGAACCGATCGGTACACGGCGAATCGATCGGTACACGGCGAATCGATCGGTACTCACCTTGCTCTCGAAAGGCGCCGTAATGCCTCGTCCTCCCCTCCCCCCGTTCACTGAGGCCACCGCGATCCAGAAGGTCCGCGCCGCCGAAGACGCGTGGAACACCCGTGACCCCGAGCGCGTCTCCCTCGCGTACAGCGAGGACAGCTGGTGGCGTAACCGCTCGACCTTCGTGCAGGGCCGCCCCGCCATCGTCGGCTTCCTCGCCGACAAGTGGGGCCGGGAACTCGACTACCGCCTCATCAAGGAACTGTGGGCGTACACCGGCGACGTGATCGCCGTGCGCTTCGCCTACGAGTACCACGACGCTGCCGGCCAGTGGTTCCGCGCCTACGGCAACGAGAACTGGCACTTCGACAAGGACGGTCTGATGACCCACCGCCACGCGAGTATCAACGACGTCGCCATCGATGAGTCCGAGCGCACGTTCTTCTGGGACGCATCCGGCCCCCGTCCGGCGGACCACCCCGGCCTGAGCGAGCTCGGACTGTAATGGCACGAACCGTCCTCGACCGGTCGGACGTCGTCCACGCCCTCGCCGGCGTCTTCCGCAAGCGAGGTTTTGAAGGCGGCTCCCTGTCGGTCATTCAGCAGGAGACTGGCGTCGGCCGCGGCAGCCTGTACCACTTCTTCCCACGAGGGAAGACCGACATGGCCGCTGCCGTCCTCGAGCAGGTAAGCGAGTGGTTCGAGGAACGGATCTTCACCCCCCTGCGCACTGCCAACGACGCCGCCGAGGCGATCGAAGCTATGTCGCAGGAGGTGGCGGAGTACTTCACCTCGCGCAATCGCGTGTGCCTGTTCGCCGCGATGACCTTGGGCGAAGAGCAGGACACGTTCGCCGACGCGGTGCGGACCTACTTCACCGACTGGGTCGACGCCCTCGCGGGAGTGCTGCGCACCGGCGGTCTCTCACCTCAGGAAGCGGCAGACCGCGCGTTGGACGCAGTCGCGGCAATACAGGGCGGGCTGATCTTGGCCCGTGCATACGGCGACGACGCGACGTTCCTCGGAATCGTCGCCCGCACCGAGCAGCACCTGCTCGGTGCCACTCGCTGAGCGGACACCCCAGACCGGCGTCAGTCTGGCGACCGGTCCGGTCCGCCCCCACTACACAGTGCCCGCATGCGTGATCGCTCAGCCGCATGCGGCCTCCATCTCCGACCGGCCGGCACCCCCGGCTGGCACACCTCGCTGCTGCCGTCCTGCCGGCGCAGCTCAGCGTCGCGGTGGTGGCGGGGCCCTCGGCGGCCACGTGGACACTCTGGGTGTCCAGCACCACCAGGGTCGGGTCCTCTGATCGTTCGGGCCCTCTCCCGGACCTGGCAGCGCAGGAGTTCATGGATGCCCTGGTCGGTCCCGTCGTCCCGCCAGGCGGCGAAGTAGTAGTACGTCGCACTCTTCTGCGGCAGATCATGTGGGAGATAGGCCCACTGGCAGCCGGTCCGCCCCTGGTAGAGGATCGCGTTCACGATCTCCCGCATGTCGTAGGCGCCTTGGTGACCGCTGACCGAACGGTGCCGGTCCTTCCACGCCGTGATCACCGGCTCGATCAGAGCCCACTGCTCATCCGATAAGTCACTCCATCACGGCTTGCGTTCACTCACCTCAGACGTAACGCTCCAGGATCGACGACTCCGCCAGCCGCGACAGCCCCTCCCGGACGCTGCGCGCACGCGCCTCACCGACGCCGTCCACCGTCTGCAGGTCGTCCACGCTCGCGGCGAGCAGCTTCTGCAGGCCGCCGAAGTGCTCCACCAGCCGGTCGATGATCGCGCCCGGCAGCCGTGGCACCTTCGCCAGCAGCCGGAACCCGCGCGGCGACACCGCGGAGTCCAGCGTCTCGGGCGACCCGGTGTACCCCAACGCCCGTGCCACCGTGGACAGTTCGAGCAGCTCGGCATGGCTCAGCTTGTCCAGCTCGGCCAGCGCCTCGTCGACCGTACGGGACCGCTTCGCGGTCGGCTCGGGCACGTAGTCCCGCACGACCAGCTCCCGCTCCGGCTCGACACCGGCGATCAACTCGTCCAGCTGGAGCGCCAGCAACCGCCCGTCCGTGCCCAGCTCGACCACGTACTCGGCGATCTCGGTCGCGATCCGGCGCACCATCTCCAGCCGCTGCGCGACCGCCGAGACGTCCCGGACGGTCACGAGGTCCTCGATCTCCAGCGCCGACAGCGTGCCCGCGACCTCGTCCAGCCGCAGCTTGTAACGCTCCAGCGTGGCCAGCGCCTGATTGGCCCGCGACAGGATCGCGGCGGAGTCCTCCAGAACCCGCCGCTGCCCGTCCACATACAGCGCGATCAGCCGCATGGACTGCGAGACGGAGACCACGGGGAACCCGACCTGCTTGCTGACCCGGTCCGCCGTACGGTGCCGGGTGCCGGTCTCCTCCGTGGGGATCGTCGGATCCGGGAGCAGCTGCACCCCCGCCCGCAGGATCTTCGACAGGTCCGAGGACAGCACGATGCCGCCGTCCAGCTTGCACAGCTCCCGCAGCCGCGTCGCGGTGAACTCCACGTCCAGCACGAAACCGCCGGTACACATCGACTCGACGGTCTTGTCGGAGCCCAGCACGATCAGACCACCGGTGTTGCCGCGAAGGACCCGCTCCAGGCCGTCCCGCAGCAGCGTGCCGGGCGCCACCGCGCTCAGCGAGGCGCGCATCAGGCCATCGGCACCGGCACTCCCACCGGACTTTCCGGGAGCTGCTGCCCGGTCGTTGGCTGCCACTGCACTCCTCCGGTCGCAGGTTCTTCTGGCACTCCCGTGTCGCACACTCGGTCGTACGGACGGGCGAGACCAGGGCAAAGTCTACCGGCGGTCCTCCTGCTCCCGTGGGGCCTCTCGCCGACGCGAGCGCGGAAGCACCCGCAGGGCGTCCCCCATGTCCGCGACTTCCAGGACCTTCATGCCGTCGGGGACCCTGCCGGGGTCGGCCGGCACGAGGGCGTGCGTGAAGCCCAGGCGGTGCGCTTCGGAGAGCCTGCGCTGCACGCCCGTGACCCGTCTCACCTCGCCGGCGAGGCCGACCTCGCCGATCGCGACGAGGTTCTTGGGCAGCGGGGTGTCGCTCGCGGCACTCGCCAGGGCGAGGGCGATCGCCAGGTCGGCGGCCGGCTCGGACAGCTTCACGCCCCCGACCGTCGCGGAGTAGATGTCCCTCTTCCCCAGGGCACTGATCCGTCCCCGCTGCTCCAGCACCGCCAGCATCATCGACACCCGGGAGGTCTCCAGTCCGGACGTCGTGCGCCGCGGGGACGGGATCTGGGAGTCGACGGTCAGCGCCTGCACCTCGGCCACCAGCGGCCGGCGACCCTCCAGGGTGACGGTCAGACAGGTGCCGGGCACCGGCTCGGCACGCCGGGTCAGGAACAGTCCGCTGGGGTCGGCCAGCCCCGTGATGCCCTCGTCGTGCAGCTCGAAGCAGCCGACCTCGTCGGTCGTGCCGTAGCGGTTCTTGACGCCCCGCACCAGCCTCAGCCTCGCGTGCCGGTCCCCCTCGAAGTGCAGCACCACGTCCACCAGGTGCTCCAGCAGGCGCGGCCCGGCGATCGCCCCGTCCTTCGTGACGTGCCCGACCAGCAGGGTGGACATCCCGCGTTCCTTCGACGCCCGGATCAGCGCCCCCGCCACTTCGCGCACCTGCGCCATGCCCCCCGGCGCACCGTCGATCTCGGGGGAGGCCACCGTCTGCACGGAGTCGAGGATCAGCAGCGACGGCTTGACGGCGTCCAGATGCCCCAGCACCGCCGCGAGGTCGGTCTCGGCCGTGAGGTACAGGTGGTCGTCGATGGCCTTGATCCGGTCGGCCCGCAGCCGCACCTGGCTCGCCGACTCCTCGCCCGTGACGTAGAGCGTCTTGTGCTCCTCACTGGCCGACTTGGCCGCGACGTCCAGCAGCAGCGTCGACTTCCCGACGCCGGGCTCACCCGCGACGAGCACCACGGCGCCGGGCACGAGCCCGCCGCCGAGCACCCGGTCCAGCTCGGGCACACCGGTGGGGCGGGCGGTGGCCTGCCGCCCGTCGACCTGGCCGATGGGCAGCGCGGAGGTGGTGACGCGCCCCGGCGTGGTCGTCCGCACCGCGGGCGCGCCGTACTCCTCGACCGTGCCCCATGCCTGGCATTCGGGACAGCGGCCGAGCCACTTGGCCGTCTGCCAGCCGCACTCGGTGCAGCGGTAGGACGGCCGTTCCTTGCTGGTCTTCGCACGGGCAGCCATGCACGAACCGTAACCGGCCCCACTGACAACGCCCCCGGCGGCGGTGACGCCGGCCGCGGGACACCCGCCCCGCGGAGCGGCCGAACGCGCCACCCGCGCCCCGCCGGACCCGTACCCCCGCCGGACCAGTACCCCTGCCGAACCCGAGCCCGTGCCGCTGGAACCCCACCCGCGCCCCGCCGAACCCGCGCCCGCGCCACCGGAACCCCACCCGCACCACCCCGAACGGACCACCGACCACCCTGCCCCATTCGCGGAACAACAGCTTCCTGTCCCCTTATGAGGGATCGTTTCACCCGTACGGGTTAAAAGTGCCCAACGCGCCAGTTCGCGCCACCCATAGCCCCCTACGGTCGCCGAGTGATGAGCAGCAGTACGGAGACCACGACCCGCACGACCGGCGCACACCGGGCGCACCGGGAAGCGCGTGACCGCACCGCGGCGCGCACGCTGGCGGAGCGACCGCCCGCGCGCTACGACGCCTATCTGGACGGCCTGTTCACGTACTGCCTGTCCGTGCTCTGCGACCACGACGCCGCGACCGCCGCCCTGGGCGACGCCCTCGCACTCGCCGAGCGCCGCGGCCACCGCGGCCCCGACTCCGCCGCGGACCGCAGGGCCTGGCTGTACGCGCTGGCCCGCTGGGCCTGCCTGCGCAAGCTCGCCGAGGCCAAGCAGAAACGTCCGAGCAGCCACGCGGCAGGCCGCCCCGACCCACGCGGACCCGGGCAACAGCCGAAGGGCAGAGGCACGGCCGACAGCGCGGACCACGACGAGAACCACCGCCGCGAACTCGCCCTCCTCGCCTGGCCGGAGGCCGCCGGCACCACCCCGGAGCAGCGCGAGGCCCTCGAACTCGCCGTGCGCCACCACCTCGCCGCCCACGAGGTCGCCGCCGTCCTCGGCATGGACCTGGCCGCCGCCCGCGAACTGCTCGCCTCCGCCGCCTGCGAGGTGGAGCGCACCCGCGCCGCCCTCGCCGTGGTGGAGACCGGCACCTGCCCCGGCGTGGCCCGCCTCACCGGCGACAACCAGTACGTGCTGAGCACCGCGCTGCGCCGCGAGCTGGTCCGGCACGTCGACGACTGCCCCCGCTGCCGCCGCACCGCCGAACGCGCGATCCCCGGCCACTGGCCCGGCACCAGCGTGACCCCCGCGGAGCTGCCCGTCCTGGAGGCCCCCCGCGCGGCGCTGCACGTGGCCATGACGCACGTCCCGCGCGCGCGGGGCGCGGTCCCCCGCTTCGACCGCCGCGGCTTCCCGATGGACCCCAGGGACCGCGCGGCCCGCCGGGACCGCCTGCGCGCGCGTGCCGTCACCACGACCGTCGTCGCCACCGTCGTGGCGGCCCCCGTGCTCGCCCTGTGGGCCGCCTACCGAGGCACCCCGGTCGTCGAGGGCGAGGACGGCCGCTCGGCCAGCGCCACCGAGGCGCAGGACCCCGGCGCCATGGACGGCGAGTCCGCGGGCGGCGGCCACGGCTACGAGAACACCGGCAACGCCCGCACCACCCCCGGCCCCCGCTTCGACGAGAACGGCAAGGCCGACGTCTCCGTCGAGGTCGTCAGCGTCTCCGGCGCCGGCGGGAAGAGCACCGGTCACCTCGAGGTGGCGGCCGGTCACGACGGCGACACCACCCTGGTCACGCTCACCGCGACCGGCGACGCAGCGGTGCGCTGGTCCGCGACCACCGGCGCGTCCTGGCTCTACCTCAGCCAGTCCTCCGGCACCCTGCGTCCCGGCGAGTCACTGACGATCAGGGTGTACGTCGATCACCTGCGCGAGCCCTCCGGCCACTGGCGCGCCCGAGTGGCCGTCTCGCCCGCCGGCGCAGTCGTCTCCATCCAGGGCTACGGCACCGCGCCCAGCCCGTCCCACCCGGGCCCGCGCCCCAGCACCCCCGACGACTCCCCGCCCCCGTCCGACCCGGGCCCCGACCCGGACCCGTCCACCTCGCAGCCCCCCGACCCGACGCCCACGGACGACCCGCCGCCCACCTCCCCGGACCCGACCCCGCCCCCGACCGGCGACCCGTCGCCCACGGACGGCACGGGCGACCCCGGAGGCACGGACCGGGACGGCGGCTCCTCACCGCCCCCGAGCGACGGCGACGGCCCGACCCCGTCCACCTCCTAGCCCCACGGCCCCTGCTCCCGGCGTCCGTGATGCGGACGTCGACGATGCCGGTGGCCGCGTGCAGGCGCCCGCGATGCAGGCGGCCCCGGTGCCGGCGGTGTCAGTTGCCCGGCCGAGGGACCGGATCCGCCGGATGAGGCGCCAGCAGCGGCAGCTGGGACGCCAGCCGCTCCTCGCACAGCTCGACCAGCCGGTCGTACCCCGCCTTGCCCATCAGCTCGATCAGCTCCGGCCGGTAGGACACGTACACCGGGTCGCCCGCGCCGTGCGCCGACGTCGCCGAGGTGCACCACCAGTGCAGGTCGTGCCCGCCCGGACCCCACCCCCGGCGGTCGTACTCACCGATCGACACCTGGAGCACGCGCGTGTCGTCGGGCCGGTCGATCCACTCGTACGTCCGCCGCACCGGCAGCTGCCAGCACACGTCCGGCTTGGTCTCCAGCGGCTCCCGGCCCTCCTTGAGCGCCAGGATGTGCAGCGAGCACCCCGCACCGCCCGCGAACCCCGGCCGGTTCTGGAAGATGCACGAGCCCTGGAAGGGCCGGGTCTGCCGGGAGCCCTCGTCGTCCTCGGAGACCCACCCGTCCCGGGTGCCCTCGGCGTGGTGCTGCCAGATGTCCGGCGTGAGCCTCGCCACGTGCTCGGCGACCCGCTTCTCGTCGTCCTCGTCGGAGAAGTGCGCGCCCAGCGAGCAGCACCCGTCGTCCGCGCGGCCCGCCTGAATGCCCTGGCAGCCGCTGCCGAAGATGCAGTTCCAGCGAGAGGTGAGCCATGTCAGATCGCAGCGGAAGACCTGCTCGTCGTCCGCGGGATCCGGAAACTCCACCCACGCGCGTGCGAAGTCGAGCCCCTTCTCGTCGCCCATTTTGTGCTTCTTTTCCCGCTTGGCCGACTTGTCGTCCTTCGCCTTCTTCGTCTTTGGCACGGCTCCAGGGTAAGTCGCCCGGGCGGGAACACGGTGCCGCCGTCCGCCCCGTCGGCAGTAGCGTTCCGTACATGAGACTCGGTGTCCTCGACGTGGGTTCGAACACGGTGCACCTGCTGGTGGTGGACGCGCACCCCGGCGCGTGCCCGCTGCCCGCGCACTCGCACAAGGCCGACCTGCGCCTCGCCCAGCTCCTCGACGAGGACGGCGCCATCGGCCCCGACGGCGTCGACCGGCTGATCGCGGTCGTCCACGACGCCCTGCGGGCCGCCGAGGACAAGGGCGTCGAGGACCTCCTGCCGTTCGCGACCTCCGCCGTGCGCGAGGCGACCAACGCCGACGACGTCCTGGCGCGCGTGCGCACCGAGACCGGCGTCGAGCTGACGGTCCTCACCGGCGAGGAGGAGGCCCGGCTCACCTTCCTCGCTGTCCGCCGCTGGTTCGGCTGGTCCGCCGGCAAGCTGCTGGTCCTCGACATCGGCGGCGGCTCCCTGGAGATCGCCTACGGCATCGACGAGGAGCCCGACACCGCCGTGTCGCTGCCGCTCGGCGCGGGCCGGCTGACCGCCGCCCGGCTGCCCGGCGACCCGCCCGACCCGGACGACGTCAGGGCGCTGCGCCGCCACGTCCGTACGGAGATCGCCCGGACGGTCGGCGAGTTCAGCCGCTTCGGCGCCCCGGACCACGTGGTCGCCACCTCCAAGACCTTCCGGCAGCTGGCCCGCATCTCCGGCGCCGCCCGCTCCGCCGAGGGCCCGTACGTCCAGCGCGAGCTGAAGCGGGCTTCCCTGGAGGCATGGGTGCCCCGCCTGGCCGCGATGACCACCGCCGAGCGCGCCGAACTCCCCGGCGTCTCCGAGGGCCGCGCGAACCAGCTCCTGGCCGGTGCCCTGGTCGCCGAGGGTGCGATGGACCTCTTCCGCGTGGAGAGCCTGGAGATCTGCCCGTGGGCCCTCAGGGAGGGCGTGATCCTGCGGCGCCTGGACCACATGGGCCAGGGATAGCGCCCAGCCGGGGCGCGGGGCGCGGGGCGCGGGGGCGCGGGGGTGCGGGGATATGGCGATGTGGCGATGCGCGGCGCCGCCGCGCGGACGCGAGCCACCACGGGGAAAGCCGCACCCGCCGTGTACCGACCCCCACAGCCGCACCCGCCGTGTGCCGAGCACCACAACGGCGCGCAGCCACCCCACGGCTTCCCACCCCCACCCCGTACCCTGGCCCCCGTGGCAGAACCAAGGGACGTAGTCCGCATCCCGGATGCGAAGGTCGCCCTGTCGACGGCTTCCGTCTACCCGGAGTCGACGGCGACGGCCTTCGAGATCGCCGCGCGCCTCGGCTACGACGGCGTGGAGGTCATGGTCTGGACGGACCCGGTCAGCCAGGACATCGACGCCCTGCGCAGACTCAGCGACTACCACCGCATGCCGATCCTCGCCGTGCACGCCCCCTGCCTGCTCATCACGCAGCGAGTCTGGTCCACCGACCCCTGGACCAAGCTCCAGCGCGCCCGGGCCGCCGCCGAGAAGCTCGGCGCGAGCGCCGTGGTCGTGCACCCGCCGTTCCGGTGGCAGCGCCAGTACGCCCGGGACTTCGTGGACGGCATCTGGCGGATGGCGGACGAGACGGACGTGCGGTTCGCCGTCGAGAACATGTACCCCTGGCGCTACCGCGACCGCGAGATGCAGGCGTACGCCCCCGACTGGGACGTGACGAAGGACGACTACCGCCACTTCACGATCGACCTCAGCCACGCCGCCACCTCCCGCACCGACGCCCTCGCCATGGTCGACCGCATGGGCGACCGCCTCGGCCACGTCCACCTCGCCGACGGCAAGGGCTCCGCCAAGGACGAGCACCTGGTCCCCGGCCGCGGCAACATGCCCTGCGCCGAGGTGCTGGAGAGCCTCGCGCACACCGGCTACGACGGCCACGTCGTCATCGAGGTCAACACCCGTCGCGCGATGTCCAGCGCCGAACGTGAGGCCGATCTCGCCGAGGCGCTGGCCTTCGCCCGCCTGCACCTGGCGTCGTCCGCGTCGGCGGCGAAGGCGCGGGGACGGTGAGCGGAACCCCGGAGGGGACCCGGCGCCGGGGCCGCCCCCCGCGCAGCGAGTCCTCCGACACCCGGGCCCGCATCCTCGCCGCGGCCCGCGAGGAGTTCTCCGAGCGCGGCTACGAGAAGACGTCGGTGCGCGGCATCGGCAAGGCGGCGGGCGTCGACGCGGCACTGGTGCACCACTACTTCGGCACCAAGGAGCAGGTCTTCGAGGCGGCCATCGAGGTCGCCTTCGCACCGGCCCTGCAGGCCCCGGACGCGATCGGCGACGGCCCCCTCGACGACGTCGGCGAGCGGCTCACCCGGTTCATCATCGGCGTGTGGGAGAACCCGACCACCCGCAAGCCGGTGCTGGCCATCGTCCGCTCCGCCGTGAACAACGAGACCGCCGCCGCCGTCTTCCGCCGTCTGATCGCCGCCCAGGTGATGCGGCGCCTCGCGGCCCGGCTGGAGGGGCCGGACGCGGAGCTGCGCGTCGAGCTGGCGGCGGCGCAGCTGGTGGGGTGCGCGATGCTCCGCTACGTGATCAAGGTGGAGCCGCTGGCCTCGGCCGACCCGGAGGAGCTGGTCGCCCGCCTCGCACCGGTCGTACAGGGGCACCTCACCGGCCCCTGAGGTCACTTCCGTTCATCGCCGACGAGACGCGCATCCCGCATTCCGGACACCCCGTCCCGACCCCTGGAAGACGGGCGTACGCTCGACGGCAGTCATAACTCTCCGAAGGAGCGAGCGACGATGCCCGAACTGAGGTCCCGCACAGTCACCCACGGCCGCAACATGGCGGGCGCCCGCGCCCTTATGCGTGCCTCCGGTGTACCCGGCGCGGACATCGGGCGGAAGCCGATCATCGCCGTCGCCAACAGCTTCACGGAGTTCGTGCCGGGCCACACCCACCTCGCGCCCGTCGGCCGGATCGTCAGCGAGGCGGTCACCGCGGCCGGCGGCATCCCGCGCGAGTTCAACACGATCGCCGTCGACGACGGCATCGCCATGGGCCACGGCGGCATGCTCTACTCCCTCCCCTCCCGCGACCTGATCGCGGACAGCGTGGAGTACATGGTCGAGGCCCACTGCGCCGACGCCCTGATCTGCATCTCCAACTGCGACAAGATCACCCCGGGCATGCTCAACGCCGCCCTGCGGCTGAACATCCCCACGGTCTTCGTCTCCGGCGGCCCGATGGAGTCCGGCCGCGCCACCCTGGTCGACGGCACGGTCCGCACGCTCGACCTGGTCGACGCCATGTCGGAAGCGGTCAACGAGAAGATCTCCGACGCGGACATCCTCCGCATCGAGGAGAACGCCTGTCCGACCTGCGGCTCCTGCTCCGGCATGTTCACCGCCAACTCGATGAACTGCCTGACCGAGGCCATCGGCCTCTCCCTCCCCGGCAACGGCTCGGTGCTGGCCACCCACACCGCCCGCAAGGCGCTCTACGAGAACGCCGCCCGCACGGTGCTGGACCTGACCCGCCGCTACTACGAGCAGGACGACGACTCGGTCCTGCCCCGCAACATCGCCACCCCCGCGGCCTTCGAGAACGCCATGGCGCTCGACATCGCGATGGGCGGCTCGACCAACACGATCCTGCACCTGCTGGCCGCCGCCCAGGAGGCGGAGGTCCCCTACGGCCTCACCGAGATGGACGCCCTCTCGCGCCGCGTCCCGTGCCTCGCCAAGGTCGCGCCGAACGTCGCCAAGGACCGCACGTACTACATGGAGGACGTGCACCGCGCGGGCGGCATCCCCGCCCTCCTCGGCGAACTGCACCGCGGTGGCCTGCTCAACGAGGACGTGCACTCCGTCCACAGCCCGTCCCTGGCCGACTGGCTGAAGACCTGGGACATCCGCGGCGGCTCGCCCTCCCAGGAGGCCGTCGAGCTGTGGCACGCGGCCCCCGGCTGCGTCCGCTCCGCCGAGGCCTTCTCCCAGTCCGAGCGCTGGGACTCCCTGGACGACGACGCCGAGAACGGCTGCATCCGCTCCGTCGAGCACGCCTACTCCAAGGACGGCGGCCTCGCGGTCCTGCGCGGCAACCTCGCCGTCGACGGCTGCGTCGTCAAGACCGCCGGCGTCGACGAGTCGATCTGGACCTTCGAGGGCCCGGCCGTCGTCTGCGAGTCGCAGGAGGAGGCCGTCCAGAAGATCCTCACCCAGCAGGTCAAGGAGGGCGACGTCGTCGTCATCCGCTACGAGGGCCCCAAGGGCGGCCCCGGCATGCAGGAGATGCTCTACCCGACCTCGTACCTGAAGGGCCGCGGCCTCGGAAAGGCCTGCGCCCTGGTCACCGACGGCCGTTTCTCCGGCGGCACGTCCGGCCTGTCCATCGGCCACGCCTCGCCGGAGGCGGCGGCCGGCGGCACCATCGCCCTCGTCGAGGACGGCGACCGCATCCGCATCGACATCCCGAACCGCTCCATCGAGCTGCTCGTGGACGACGCCGAGCTGACCCGCCGCGAGCAGGCCCTGAACGGCCGGTACGCGCCGAAGAACCGCGACCGCAAGGTCTCCGCGGCCCTGAAGGCGTACGCGGCGATGGCGACCAGCGCCGACAAGGGCGCCGTGCGCGACGTGAGCAAGCTGGGCTGAGGCCCACCGGGGGACCCGGGGCGGCGGCCTACCAGGCCCCCGGGTCCCGCCCCGCCACCCCGAACACCGTCCCGTCCGGCGCCCCGGCGTACACGTACCCGCCCGCGAGCAGCGGGGCCGGCAGTGACGCGGGCACCTTGTCGGAGTCGGGGCCGAGCCGGGGCCGGGTCTGCCCGAGGAGCCTGCCCTCGCGCGCGTCGACGCCGAGGAGCCGCCCGTCGGGCGCGGTGACGTACACGTGCCGACCGTCGGAGACCGGCGCCGAGCCCCGGCTCACGCCCGTCTCCAGCCGCCACGCCTGCTTCCCCGCCGCCATGTCCACGGCGACCAGCGAGCCGCCCGCGCCCATGAGGTACACGGTGTCCCCGCGCACCCCGGCCTGGGCCTGTTCCACCGGGATCGGCAGCGTCACCCGCCGGGCCGCCCCGGTGGCGGGCGTGTAGCGGACCACGGTCGTGACGCCGCCGTAGGTCGCCCCTTCGACGGCGAGGAACACGGAACCGTCCGCGGCCCCCACGGGCTTCAGCTCGCCCGCCAGCTCCGTCTCCCAGCGCACGTCCCCGCTCGCCGGGTCCACCGCGGTGACCCGGGTCCGCTGCCCGTCCGCGCTCGGGCTCGTCGCGTACGCCGCCGGCCGCCGCTCCCCGGGGAACGAGGTGAAGTACGGAACCGCCTGCCCGGGGATCCGGTGCGCCCACTTCGTCCGCCCCGAGGCGCTGTCGACGCCGGTGACCATCCCGTCGGCGCGGGTGAGCAGCAGCATGTCGCCGACGGTGCGCAGTCCGTCGTACGCGGGCATGTCCTCCTGCCACGCGGGCTCACCCGTCGCGGGGTCGAGCGCCTCCAGCGGGCCCAGCAGGCCGACCTCGGGCTGCACGAGCCCGCCCGACACGACCGGCGGTTCGTCGCGCACGGCCTCCTCGACGGGGTGCCGCCACAGCGTGCCGCCGTCGGCCGGGTCGAGGGCGAAGACCACCCCGGGGCGCGCGCACAACAGCCGCCGGTCCGCGTACGAGCACTGCGGCATCCCGCCGCCGCTCGCCACGGGCGCCACCTCCCACGCCCCGAACCCGCCCGACGAACTCTGCGCGGTGGGCGTGCCCGCGGGCTCGGCACCGCCGAACACCTGCACGGCCACGAGGCTCCCGGTCACCACGAGCCCCACCGCCCCGGCGACGAGCGCCGACCGCTTCCCCAGCCGCCGCACGACCCGCCCGGACTGTCCGGACTGCCCGGGCCGCCCGGACCGCCCGGACGGTTCGGACGGTTCGGACGGTTCGGCGGGAGCCTCAGAGGCAGGTTCCGGACCGGCCTCCCGCGGGGCCTCGGTCCGTTCCGCCCGCTGTGCCGGTATGAACACCTGCGTGTCGTACGCCGCCGCCGTCGACCGCAGCTCCCGCATCAGCTCGTCCGGCGTGGGCCGGTCGCCGGGCTCCTTGGCGAGACACCGCAGCACCAGCGGCGCGAGCGACTCCGGTACGCCGGTCAGGTCGGGTTCGTCGTGCACGACCTGGTAGGCGACGACGTAGGGACTGTCGGAGTCGAACGGCCCGCGTCCGGTCGCCGCGTGCACCATGAGCGACCCGAGCGCGAACACGTCGGCGGCGGGCCCCACCTCCCGGGGGCGCCGGAACTGCTCGGGCGCCATGAACGGCGGCGTCCCGATCAACTTCCCTGTCTCCGTCCGCAGTTCACTGTCCTTCGGCCGGGAGATGCCGAAGTCGATGACCTTCGGCCCGTCCTCGGCGAGCAGCACGTTGCTCGGCTTCAGGTCCCGGTGCACGACCCCGACCCGGTGGATGTCGCGCAGCGCCTCCGCGAGCCCGGCCATCAGCCGGCGCAACTGGGCCGGATCCATGGGCCCGTTCCGCTTCACCTGCTCGGAAAGCGTCGGACCGGGGATGTACAGCGTGGCCATCCAGGGCCGCCCGGCATCCGGGTCGGCGTCGACGACCGGCGCCGTGAAGGCCCCGCTCACCCGCCGCGCGGCGGCCACCTCCTGCCGGAAGCGCCCCCGGAACTCGGGGTCCTTGGCGTACGACGCGTGCACGACCTTCACCGCCACCCGCATCCCGGAGGTGCTCCGGGCCAGGTGCACGACCCCCATCCCACCCGAGCCGAGACAGGACTCCAGGCGGTAGTGACCGGCGTACTCCGGAAGTTCCGCTTCCGCGTCCGCTCCGGTGTTCGGCTGCGGCGCCATGGAACCACCCCCGTGCTGTTCGTTCGCGCGCGCGACGCTCGGAGCCTAGTCGATGGTTCCGACGGGGCCGAGGAGGCTTGCTAGCCTCCGCGTGCGAGCTACGAACTGGTGTTTCGTGGCTTGCTCCAGGGGAATCAACGCGTCCCCACGACACTCGTGGGGTGAACGGGGGAGTTTTTCATGTCTGTCGACCAGATCACGGACGCCGCGGGCGAGGGCGAGAACGCGACCACGGAGGCCATCACCACGCTGGCCGCCGCCGGCTCCTACCCGGTGGCGCCGGGCTACCGGCTCAACGTCCGCAGCGGCCCCGGCACCGGCTACTCCGTCGTGCGGGTCCTGTCCGAGGGGGCGAGGGTGCAGATCAACTGCCAGACGCCGGGCACCCGGGTGTCGGGCCCGTACGGCACCTCGAGCATCTGGGACAACATCGGCAGCGGCCAGTACGTCTCCGACGCGTACGTCCGCACGGGCAGCGACGGTTACGTGGCCCCTCGCTGCTGACCTTGTAACAGGGCTGTCCTGGGGACGTCTTAGGAGGTTGCCGAGGGGAACGGCGTGCCGGGCCGAACGGCTCTTGGTGGTCAGCAGCGCCCGCCCGCACCGACGGGCGGACGGACCGGCACGCCAACCGACTCTGAGGTAGACAACGATGCGCGTTCACAAGCTGACCATCGCCGCCATGGCCCTCGCCGCCGGCCTCTCGCTCACGGCCTGCCAGAACGACGACGCCGGCACGGACCAGGGCGCCGCCCCGCCGGCCGCCTCCACCGCGTCCTCCTCGACCGGCGGCTCGGGCTCGACCGGCTCGGACCAGCAGGGCGGCACGGACTCCGAGAGGAAGACCCCCGCCGGCACCGGTGGCAGCGACGGCACGGGCGGCACCGGCGGCACCGGCGCCACCGGCGGCACGGACGAGAACGGCAAGGCCGCGAAGTGCCGCACCGACGAGCTGGAGATCACCGCGATCGACGCCACGGTCGGCGGCGACGACCGGGGCACCGTCGCGGTGGACCTGAAGAACGGCGGCGGCCGGGACTGCTCCCTCGCGGGCCACGCGGGCGTCGACCTGAAGACGAACTCCGGCACCCTGTCCGCCGAGCGCACGGGAGAGCCGGCCCCCTTGGTCGTCCTCAAGGACGGGGAGCGGACCACCTTCGGCATCACCTACCCGATCAACGACTCGGGCGGCTCCGGCGTCCGCATCACCGGGCTCGTGGTGACCCCGCCGGACGAGACCAAGTCGGTCACCCTCGACTGGCCGGGCGGGGCAACGCTGCCCGTCACGGACGGCTCCGGCACCCCGGTGCAGGTCGGCCCGCTCGGCAGCGCCGGCCAGGGCGGCTGACGCACTCCGGCTCCCACGAGCCCCGTCCGGTGTGCCGGGCCCGCCCGGGGCCCGCGCCGCACCGGCGCCATAATCGACCCGTGAGCGCAGAGAACGGCAAGACCGGCAGCCCGGACACCCCCGCGGGTCCCCGCCCCGAACCCCTCCGGTTCTACGGCACGACCTGGGTGCACCACGACAACGGCTACACCGCCCGCCGGATCGGCCTCGCCGTCGGCTCCCTCGCCGCGGCGGCCGCCGCCTGCTTCGTCCTCCGCATCGCCTACCAGGGCCTCCAGATCGCCGACATCGGCGGCTTCGTCTCGCTGCTGATGATCGTGATGTTCGCGGTCTGCAGCGCCCTGGCCTTCCGCCACACCTGGTCCGCCTTCGGCACCCGCCCCGACCCCGACCGCCAGTCCTCCCTCCGCGGCCTGCTGGCCATCGGATTCGTCGGCTCGCTCCTCGCCTACTTCTTCCGCACCTTCACCGAGGCCCCGGGCGAGAAACTGCACCGCGAGGAGTACGACAAGGCCCGCGAGGAGTACGAGAAGCGCACCACCCGCCGCTCGGGCAACCCTTCGAAGAAGCGCCGCCGCCGCTAGCCGGAAAAACGCCCCGCCCCCCACAACCCTCCGGGCCACCATGGCCGTATGACGACACACGGCGCCACCCCACCGTCGGCCCGGTCCGCCACCCACACCGCCCGGGCCCACTCCTTCAACGCGGCCGCGGCCCAGTACGCCGCCAACCGCCCCTCCTACCCGCCTGCCCTCTTCGACGCGCTGGAGGAACTCGCCGGCCGCCCCCTGGCCGGCTCCCGCGTCGTGGACGTCGGCGCCGGTACGGGCATCGCCACCGCCCGACTGCACGCGCGCGGCGCCCACGTGATCGCCGTCGAACCCGGCGCAGGCATGGCCGCCGAATTCCGCCGCACCCTCCCCGACGTGCCGCTGGTCCGGGGCAAGGGCGACGCCCTCCCGCTCGCCGACCACAGCGCCGACCTCCTCACCTACGCCCAGGCCTGGCACTGGACCGACCCCGCCCTGGCGGTCCCGGAGGCGCTGCGCGTGCTGCGTCCGGGCGGCGCGCTGGCGCTGTGGTGGAACACCGAGGCCCTCGACGTCCCCTGGATCGCCGCCGCGGCCCGGCGGATCGACCGCCACTTCGGCCTCGACCTCTCCGCCGAGAAACGGAACGTCGGTCCGGGCACCGCCGACCCCGACGGCCGCCTCGGCCTCACCCGCCGCGAGATCCGCTGGAGCCGCCGCGTCCCCGTCGACGTCCACCTGGCCAACGTCGCCAGCCACTCGGTCTTCCTGACCGACACCGACGAACGCCGCGCGGCCTTCCTGGCCGACGAGCGCCGGCACCTCCTGGACGTCTTCCCGGACGGAGTCGTCGAGGAGACGTACGTCGTCGTCCTCCTCCTCGCCAGGGCACCCGTGACCGCTTGACGCCGCCCCGGGCCGGGAGCAGTATTCATCACATGATGAATTACTCCTCCCCGCCGCCCGACGACGCGGCCACCGGCCCCGCCCCACCCGCCGTCCGGGCCCGGGACCTCACCGTCGTCCGCGGCCCACGCACCGTCCTGCGCGGCCTCGGCTTCACCGTCCCCCGGGGCCGGATCACCGGCCTCCTCGGCCCCTCCGGCTGCGGCAAGTCGACGCTCATGCGCGCGATCGCCGGCACCCAGGCCAAGGTCACCGGCACCCTGGACGTCCTCGGCCGCCCCGCCGGCCACCCCACCCTGCGCACCCGCATCGGCTACGTCACCCAGGCCCCGTCGGTCTTCGACGACCTGACTGTCCGCCAGAACCTCGACTACTTCGCCGCGGTACTCGCCCCCGGCCGGGCCGCCTCCGGCCGCCGCCACGAGGACGTCACCCGGGCCATCGCCGACGTCGACCTCACCACCCACGCCGACGCCCTCGCCGGCGACCTCTCCGGCGGCCAGCGCAACCGCGTCTCCCTCGCCGTCGCCCTCCTGGGCACCCCGGAACTCCTGATCCTCGACGAACCCACGGTCGGCCTCGACCCCGTACTCCGCCGCGACCTGTGGACCCTCTTCCACGCCCTCGCCACCGACCGCGGCACCACCCTCCTCGTCTCCTCCCACGTCATGGACGAGGCCGAGCGCTGCCACCGCCTCCTCCTCATGCGCGAGGGCGAGATCCTCGCCGACGACACCCCCGACGCCCTGCGCACCCGCACCGGCGCCGACACGGTCGAGGAGGCGTTCCTGCACCTGGTCGACGAGGCGGCGGCGCACGCCCGCACCACCCGCCCGAAGGAGACCACCCGATGACCACCCCCACCTCCACGGAGACGCGCCCGGCACCCACCCGCCCCCTGACCCTCTCCCGCACCACGGCCACCGCGACCCGCGTCCTGCGCCAGCTCGCCCACGACCCCCGCACGATCGCGCTGCTGCTCGTGATCCCGTGCCTGATGCTCTTCCTGCTGCGCTACGTCTTCGACGGCAGCCCGCGCACCTTCGACAACATCGGCGCCTCGCTCCTCGGGATCTTCCCGCTGATCACGATGTTCCTGGTCACCTCCATCGCGACCCTGCGCGAGCGCACCTCCGGCACCCTCGAACGCCTCCTCGCCATGCCCCTGGGCAAGGGCGACCTGATCGCCGGCTACGCCCTGGCCTTCGGCACCCTCGCCATCGTCCAGTCGGCCCTCGCGACCGGCCTGGCGCTCTGGCTCCTCGGCCTCGACGTGACCGGCAGCCCCTGGCTCCTGCTCCTGGTCGCGCTCCTCGACGCCCTCCTCGGCACGGCCCTCGGCCTCTTCGTCTCGGCCTTCGCGGCCTCCGAGTTCCAGGCGGTGCAGTTCATGCCGGCCGTGATCTTCCCCCAGCTCCTCCTCTGCGGCCTCTTCACCCCGCGCGACGACATGCACCCGGCCCTGGAGGCGATCTCCGACGTCCTGCCCATGTCCTACGCGGTCGACGGCATGAACGAGGTCCTCCGCCACACCGACATGACCGCGGCCTTCGTCCGCGACACCCTGATCGTCGCCGGCTGCGCCTTGCTGGTCCTGACCCTGGGCGCGGCGACATTGAAACGCCGAACGGCATAACAGCCCGTCCGGCGTTTGAGGACGAGCCCGTCCAGGCCGAATAGGGGGATCCGGGGGCGCAGCCCCCAGGGACGGAAAGGGAACGGGCGGCGGGGGCGAAAACCCCCATCGGCCCCCACCACCACCGTCCCGCGGACTGGACGCAACCCCCTCCGCACCCCCCTGAATGCGAGGATGACGACGACGCACGCAAGAACGGACAGCGCACCGGAGGGCACCGAACCCATGACCCAGAAAGTCGCCGTCCTCGGCACCGGCAAGATCGGCGAAGCCCTGCTCAGCGGAATGATCGGAGCCGGCTGGGACCCCGCCGACCTCCTGGTCACCGCCCGCCGCCAGGAACGCGCCGACGAACTCCGCGCCCGCCACGGAGTCACCCCCGTCACCAACGCCGAGGCCGCCAAGACCGCCGACACCCTGATCCTCACGGTCAAGCCGCAGGACATGGGCACCCTCCTCGACGAACTCGCCCCCCACATCCCCGCCGACCGCCTGGTCATCAGCGGCGCCGCGGGCATCCCCACCGCCTTCTTCGAGGAACGCCTCGCCCCCGGCACCCCGGTCGTCCGCGTCATGACGAACACCCCGGCCCTCGTCGACGAGGCCATGTCCGTCATCTCCGCAGGCACCCACGCCACCGCCGACCACCTCGCCCACACCGAGGAGATCTTCGGCGCCGTCGGCAAGACCCTGCGCGTCCCCGAGTCCCAGCAGGACGCCTGCACCGCCCTCTCCGGCTCCGGCCCGGCGTACTTCTTCTACCTGGTCGAAGCCATGACCGACGCCGGCATCCTCCTCGGCCTGCCCCGCGACAAGGCCCACGACCTGATCGTCCAGTCCGCGATCGGCGCCGCGAAGATGCTCCGCGACAGCGGCGAACACCCGGTCAAGCTCCGCGAGAACGTCACGTCCCCCGCCGGCACCACCATCAACGCCATCCGCGAACTCGAGAACCACGGCGTCCGAGCCGCCCTCATCGCCGCCCTGGAAGCCGCCCGCGACCGCAGCCGCGAACTGGCCTCCGGCACCAAGGACTGAGAGCGGCCCGAACCCGCGCCTACCGGACCGCGTCCGCAGCTGCCTCCGCCACTGGGGGCAGCAACCCGATCGCCCGGTAGGCGGCGTCCACGGTCGGCCGGGCCATGCCCCGAGCCCTCTCCGCGCCCGCCCGCAGCACCCCTTCCATGTACCCGGGATCCGCGCACAGCGCCTTGTGCCGCTCCTGCACGGGCCGCAGCACCTCGACGACGGCCTCGGCGGTGTCCTTCTTCAACGCCCCGTACGAGTCGTACGCACCCGCCAGCTCCACCGGCTCCCCGCCCGTGCAGGCGGCGAGGATCTCCAGCAGGTTGGCGAGACCCGGCCGCGCCTCGCGGTCGTACACGACGTCCCGCCCGCTGTCGGTCACGGCCCGCATGACCTTCTTCCGCACCACGTCCGCTTCGTCGAGCAGGTAGACGATCCCCGGCCCGACGTCGTCGCTCTTGCCCATCTTCGACGCCGGATCCTGCAGGTTCATCACCCGAGCCGCCACCCCCGGACTGGTGGCCCGCGGCACCACGAACGTGTGCCCGTACCGCTGGTTGAACCGCACGGCGAGATCCCGGGCCAGCTCCACGTGCTGTGTCTGGTCGTTCCCGACCGGCACCTCGTCCGCCCCGTAGGCCAGGATGTCGGCCGCCATGAGCACGGGATACGTCAGCAGCGACAGCCGCACACTCCCGCCCCGCGTCTGCTCCCGCGCCGCCTTCTCCTTGTACTGGATCATGCGCCGCATCTCCCCGTCGGTGGCGACGCACTCCAGCAGGTACGACAGCCGCGCGTGCTCGTCCACGTGACTCTGCACGAACACCGTGCACCGCTCCGGGTCCAGCCCGGCCGCCAGCAGCAGGGACGCCGCCTGCCGGCTCAGCCTGCGCACCCGCGCCGGATCGTGGTCCACGGTCAGTGCGTGCAGGTCCACGACGCAGAACAGCGCGTCCGACCGATGCTGGTCCACCGCGGCCCACTGCCGCATGGCACCCAGATAGTTCCCCAGCGTCAGATGCCCCGTCGGCTTGACCCCGCTGAAGACCCGCGTCATCTCTCCACCTCCTGGTCAGGACCGCCGCCATCCGCCGGCCGCCCCTCCTGGAGGGAGATACGAGAACGGCCGCCGAAGCGGCGGCCGTTGAGTGCATACGTGTGTACGGCCGCCGTCAGGCGGCCCACCAGAGCTGAGTACACGTACGCGTCATCACGCCTTCCACACTACGCCTCGACGGACGGCCGTGCCCGGGATTTGACACGCCGTACCCGCACTCGTAGTGTTCTCCGAGTTGTCCGACGTGAGCGCCGACCCCGGTCGGTCCCCGGACAGCGATTCCGCAAGTACCAACCACTTCTCGACGAGCTGTCGCGTTGTCGACGTCGTCGTGTTGTCGGTGCGTGTATTTACGGAATGAGGAATCCATGTCCGACAGGACGCGGCCCCCGATTAGCTCGGAGGCCGGGAATCCGCTAAAGTCTCACTCCGTCGGAACGGCCCAACAGCCGGGAAGACAACCCCCTCTGACGGGGAATCAGAGCCCGAGAGGATCTGATAGAGTCGGAACCGCCGGAAAGGGAAACGCGAAAGCGAAAACCTGGAAAGCACCGAGGAAATCGGATCGGAAAGATCTGATAGAGTCGGAAACGCAAGACCGAAGGGAAGCGCCCGGAGGAAAGCCCGAGAGGGTGAGTACAAAGGAAGCGACCGTTCCTTGAGAACTCAACAGCGTGCCAAAAGTCAACGCCAGATATGTTGATACCCCGACCTGATCGGTTCGATCGGGTTGAGGTTCCTTTGAAAAACACAGCGAGGACGCTGTGAACGTCGGGACTATTCCTCCCGGCGTTCCGCTCTCGTGTGTGTGCACCGGATTACCGGTAAACATTCACGGAGAGTTTGATCCTGGCTCAGGACGAACGCTGGCGGCGTGCTTAACACATGCAAGTCGAACGATGAACCACCTTCGGGTGGGGATTAGTGGCGAACGGGTGAGTAACACGTGGGCAATCTGCCCTGCACTCTGGGACAAGCCCTGGAAACGGGGTCTAATACCGGATACTGACCCTCGCAGGCATCTGCGAGGTTCGAAAGCTCCGGCGGTGCAGGATGAGCCCGCGGCCTATCAGCTAGTTGGTGAGGTAATGGCTCACCAAGGCGACGACGG